>NZ_CM142704.1:1755000-6780349 GCF_054897805.1 Pseudomonas sp. GT1P32 | reverse complement strand
GCGTCAAGTCATAAAATCAGAGGCAGGTAGCCAGCGCCGCCAAACGGCGCTTGGCGACAAAATCGTCATGCTGCGCGTAGTAACTCAACGCCGTCCCTGACGCATCGGTGGTCACGTCCACAAAGGACTCCGCCGAACGCGTGTAAACGGTAGACCCGCCCTTCTTGCCCGGCTGCAAATATGCGCCCGCATCGACGCCGAACACCGCCTCGTCCTGCCAGGCGAACTGCACGCACTGGGCGACGACTTTTTCCGGTTTGTCCGAAGTCAGGGTTTTGTAAGGGGTGCCCGTGCGGGCATCGTTCATCACCGAACCGGCGCATCCCGCCAGCAACGTTGCGGCCAGCGCCACCATCAGAATTCGCATTGCGTGTGCTCATCAAGAAAAAGCGGACTGTATCACCGTGAGCCGGCGTATCGTTCTGCTTTACTTCATTTATACCGCGACACCGCGCAACGATTCGCGCACCCTGTCGCGCCAAACGCAGCGTCGCCCTTATTTCCGGGCTCATTTTTTTCTGGAACGTCCATGACACCCAACGCCGAATTCTACAAACCGACCGCTGAATATGCCGACAAGCTGATCAGCCAGATCGGTCAGACGCCTTCCTGGATCGCCAAGCGAATCGGCGTCACCGACAAGCGGATCCGTTACATCCTCGACGGCGAACGTACCGTCAAGGGCGAAACCACGCCGATCCAGATGACCTACTGCGAGCAGTTTGCCCTCGAATGCCTGGCCGCAGCGGCCAAGGCCAGCAAGAAGCAGTCCGTGTAACCCATTCTCAAGGAGCGACCATGGCGGCAACCGAACAGCAACACGAGCAGGCACTGCAAAAGTTTCTCGATGAGCGACCTGAACTGCGCCACGAACTCGACAACCTCAACCCGCTGCTGGCTCAGGCCAAGGGCGAAACCGCGGCGCAGTTTCGCGACGAGCGCTTGCATGAAGCGTTCGAAGCCGAGGCCGAACGCCTGGGGTTGTTTGCCTGGGAGCTGACCCTGCAACTGACCGCCGCGACGTCTGAGGACTACGAGGCCCAGCGGCTCGAAGTGCACAGGGAAGTGGCCGAAATGGCGGGGATGGACTGGCTGGAGTATTGCGAGTTATATGGTCTGACCCCGTAACCGTCGCCGCACAAGGATCCCGCCACCGATGCTGCCTTCGTCCTCCACGACCCGCGCCAGTCCGGGGCATCTGCACACTCAGAAATGGCGCGGCCGCATCGGCCTGTCGCTGGTGGCCGCACTCTCGGTACTCGCCGGCATGACCGACGCTATCGGCTTCATGGCCAGCGGCGACTTCGTCTCCTTCATGAGCGGCAACACCACCCGCCTCGCCGTGGCGATCAGCGACGGCGACATGGGCCTGACCCTGCGCCTGCTGCTGCTCGTGGCCACGTTCATCCTCGGCAACGCCTTGGGCATTGTCGTCAGCCGTGTCGGCGGGCGACGCGCGCTGCCCTTGTTGCTGAGCATCGCCATGTTGTTGTGTGCGGCCGCGGCCTGGCCTTATGACGAACAATTGCCGGCGCTGCTGGCGGCGATCATCGCGATGGGCATGCTCAATGCCGCTGTCGAAGAAGTGAATGGCCTGCCGGTGGGTCTGACTTACGTGACGGGCGCCCTGTCGCGCTTCGGTCGCGGCCTGGGACGCTGGATGCTCGGCGAGCGGCGCAATGGCTGGCGGGTGCAGTTGATCCCCTGGACCGGAATGTTTGCCGGCGCGGTGCTGGGGGCTGTGCTGGAGCATCATCTTGGACTCAGGGCGTTGTTTGTCAGCGGGTTGCTGGCGGGGGCGCTTGGCGTGCTGTCGTTGAGGATTCCAAGGCGTTGGCAGTTGGGGTATATGCCGCGCTGAGCCCGGGTGTACATCCGGAACCTTGAGGCTGCCTGGCAGGCCGCCATCGCCGGCAAGCCGGCTCCTACAAGGGTTTGCGGTGGGTCGCGGTCTTGCATAAGACACAGGACCTGTAGGAGCCAGCTTGCTGGCGATGGCGACAACTCGGTCCACGCCTTATCATGGCCGCAGTTTTACTGATCGAGTCCGTCATGAAGTTCGCCATCGCGCTGTTTTCCGCCGCCCATGCGCCCTCCTCGCGCCGTGCCTTGCTGTTCGCCCAGGCTGCGCTGGCCGGCGGGCATGAGATTGTCCGGCTGTTTTTCTATCAGGATGGCGTCTACAACGCGTCCGCCAGCGTGGTCACGCCGCAGGATGAACAGGACCTGCCCAAGCAATGGCGCGCCTTTGTTGCCGAACATCAACTGGACGGCGTCGTCTGCATCGCCGCCGCCCTGCGCCGTGGCGTATTGAACGACGAAGAAGCCCAGCGTTATCAGCGCGAAGCGGTCGCCGTCGGCGCGCCGTGGGAGTTGTCCGGTCTCGGTCAGTTGCATGACGCGGTGCAGGACGCCGACCGACTGATCTGTTTCGGAGGTGCGTGACATGCCTAAATCCTTGCTGATTATCAGCCGTCAGGCGCCGTGGTCCGGGCCGAGCGCACGTGAAGCACTGGACATCGTGCTGGCCGGCGGTGCCTTCGACCTGCCGATCGGCCTGCTGTTTCTTGATGACGGGGTGTTCCAGCTCGCGCCGAAACAGGACGCCAAGGCCCTGCAACAGAAAGACTTGAGCGCCAACCTGCAAGCGTTGCCGATGTTCGGCGTCGAAGACCTGTTCGTCTGCGGCGACAGCGCCGCTGAACGCGGCCTGGCCCCGGACAGCTTGTCGCTGGAGGACGCCCAAGTGCTGGCCGCCAGCGAAATCACCACCCTTATTGACCGTTATGACCAAGTGATCACCCTCTGATGTCGACTTTGCATGTGTTGTCTCATTCCCCGTTCGGCGACGACCGCCTGAGCAGTTGCCTGCGCCTGATCGGCGCGAATGATGCGCTGCTGCTGACCGGTGACGCGGTGTATGCGTTGCAACCGGGCACCGCGCCCTTCAACGCACTAATCGCCGGCAACCCGACGCTGTTCGTGTTGGCCGAAGACGCCCAGGCTCGTGCAGTGGAGGTTCCGGGTACGGCCAAGGCGATCGATTATCCCGCCTTCGTCGAACTGTCGATTCACTACGACAAGGTCAACAGCTGGTTATGAATGCACTGACGGTCGGCGCCCGCGCCATCGAGTTGGACAAGGACGGTTTCCTGGTTGAACTGAGCGACTGGTCCGCCGACGTGGCCACCGCCCTCGCCGCTGCCGAAGACATCGAGTTGAGCCCCGAGCACTGGGAAATCCTCGAATTGCTGCGCAGCTTCTACGCCGAGTTCCAGTTGTCCCCGGCGACACGTCCGCTGATCAAGTACACCGCGTTGAAGCTCGGCCCGGAAAAAGGCAACAGCCTGCACCTGAACCGACTGTTCAAAGGCACCCCTGCCAAACTCGCCGCGAAACTGGCGGGCCTGCCCAAACCGACGAATTGCTTATGACCGATTATCCAGCGCTGACTCTAGAAACGCCCGCCGAACACCCGTTCGCCCAATTCGTGCGGATCCTCGGCAAAGGCAAGCGCGGCGCCCGCGACCTGACCCGCGAGGAAGCCCGCGAAGCCATGGGCATGGTGCTCGACGACAAGGTCGAAGACACTCAGCTCGGTGCATTTCTGATGCTGCTGCGGCACAAGGAAGAAAGCGCCGAGGAAATGGCCGGCTTCACCGAAGCCCTGCGTGAGCGCTTGCAACCACCGGCCTTGAATGTCGATCTGGATTGGCCGACCTACGCCGGCAAGAAACGCCATCTGCCGTGGTATCTGCTGGCAGCCAAGTGCCTGGCGCAGAACGGCGTGCGGATTTTCATGCACGGCGGCGGCGCGCACACGGCCGGGCGGCTGTACAGCGAGCAACTGCTGGATGAGCTGAAGATCCCGTTGTGCCGCGACTGGCAACAGGTCGGCTCGGCGCTCGATAACGGCGGCCTGGCGTTCATGCCACTGGTGGATTGGGCCCCGCAACTGCAACGGATGATCGACCTGCGCAACACTTTGGGCCTGCGCTCGCCGATCCACTCCCTGACGCGCATTCTCAACCCGTTGAGCGCCCGCTGCGGCCTGCAAAGCATTTTCCACCCCGGCTACCAAGCGGTGCATCGCGATGCCAGCGGCTTGCTCGGCGACACCGCGATTGTGGTCAAGGGCGATGGCGGCGAGATCGAGATCAACCCTGATGCCGACAGCCACTTGTACGGCACCACCGGCGGCGAGAGCTGGGATGAGGAATGGCCGCAGTTGTCGGCGCAACGCCATGTCAAACCCGCCTCTCTCGATCCCGAACATTTGAAAGCCGTATGGCGCGGTGACGTGGTCGACAGTTATCCGCAAATGGCGCTGATCTCGACCATGGCCCTCGCACTACGTGGCCTCGGCCAATCTCGCGAAATCGCCTTCGAAACCGCCCAGAAGTATTGGGACGCACGGGACATATCGATTTAACCGATCATAAGCGCCCAACCTTTGCGCTTTTTTATCGAACCTATCGGAATAGACTCCTCTCCAACGCTTATCGGTTGAGGAGTCTTGAACATGGGTTTGTTAGTCGAAGGTCGCTGGCATGACCAGTGGTACGAAAGCAGCAAGGACGGCGCGTTCCAGCGCGAACAGGCGCAGCGTCGAAACTGGCTGACGGCCGACGGCACGCCCGGCCCGACCGGTGTGGGTGGCTTTGCCGCCGAGGCGGGTCGTTATCACCTCTACGTATCGCTCGCCTGTCCGTGGGCGCATCGCACACTGATCCTGCGCAAACTCAAAGGCCTTGAAAGCCTGATCGACGTGTCGGTGGTCAGTTGGCTGATGCTGGAAAACGGCTGGACCTTCGACAAGCACTTCGGCTCGACCGGCGACAAGCTCGATCACTTTAACTTCATGCACCAACGCTATACCGCCGACACTGCCGACTACACCGGCCGCGTCACTGTGCCGGTGCTCTGGGACAAGCAGCAGAATCGCATCGTCAACAATGAATCGGCGGAGATCATCCGCATGTTCAACGGCGCGTTCGATGACTTGACCGGCAATGACCTGGATTTCTATCCGGCGCCGTTGCGCGGCGAGATCGATGCGTTGAATGAGCGGATTTATCCGGCGGTGAACAACGGCGTGTACCGTGCCGGGTTCGCGACATCGCAGACGGCTTATGAAGAGGCGTTCGACGGGTTGTTTGCGGAACTGGATCGACTGGAACAGCTGTTAGACGCCAATCGTTACCTGGTGGGCGAATACCTGACTGAAGCGGACATTCGCCTGTTTACCACGCTGATCCGCTTTGATGCGGTGTACCACGGTCACTTCAAGTGCAACCTGCGGCGGATTGCCGATTATCCGAACCTGTCGAACTGGCTACGCGAGATTTATCAGTGGCCGGGGATTGCCGAGACGGTGGATTTTCAGCACATCAAGAACCACTACTACGGCAGTCACAAGACCATTAACCCGACCGGGGTTGTGCCGAAGGGGCCGGAGCAGGACTTTACCGTGGCGCATGATCGGGCGCGGTTGAGCGGGAAAGGGGTTTGGCGCAAGAACAGCGCCTGATCCTGAATGTGTGCAAATGTTGAGGGCCCCTTCGCGGGCAAGCCTCGCTCCTACAAGGATCGCGTAATCCTGTAGGAGCGAGGCTTGCCCGCGAAGGAAGCGACGCGGTTTTTAGACCTGCGCCTGCGCCCCTTCAAACCAAGCCAGTTTCTCGCGCAACTGCACCACTTCCCCAACAATCACCAGCGTCGGTGCATGTACTTCATGCTTCGCCACCAATCGTGGAAGATCGGCCAAGGTGCCGGTGAATACTCGCTGATTAACCGTGGTGCCCTGCTGAATCAACGCTGCCGGCGTATCCGCTGCGCGACCATGCTTGATCAACTGCTCGCAGATGATCGGCAAGCCCACCAGCCCCATGTAGAACACCAGGGTTTGCGCCGGGGCGACCAGGTCACCCCACGGCAAATCGGTGGAACCGTCCTTCAGGTGCCCGGTGACAAATCGCACCGACTGCGCGTAATCGCGGTGGGTCAGCGGAATCCCGGCGTACGCCGCGCAACCGCTGGCCGCCGTGATGCCCGGCACCACCTGGAACGGAATGCCATGGGCCGCCAGTTCTTCGATCTCTTCACCGCCACGGCCGAAGATGAACGGATCACCGCCCTTCAACCGCACCACGCGCTTGCCCTGCTTGGCCAGGTCCACCAATTGCTGGTTGATCTGATCCTGCGGCACGGCGTGATCGGCGCGACGCTTGCCGACGTAGATCCGCTCGGCATCGCGACGGCACAAATCGAGAATCGCCGGTGCCACCAGCCGGTCATACAGCACCACATCGGCTTGCTGCATCAGGCGCAAGGCGCGGAAGGTCAACAGGTCGGGATCACCCGGACCGGCACCGACCAGATACACCTCACCGGTGGCAACCGGCGCTTCACCGCTGATTTTCGCCTGCATCATGCGCTCGGCTTCAGCGCCCTGCCCGGCCAGTTGCCGGTCGGCAATCGGGCCCTGGAACACATCTTCCCAGAACGCCCGACGCTGCTGTACATCCGGAAACAGGCCTTTGACCTGACTGCGAAAACGCGCGGCCAGACCGGCGAGTTGACCGTAGGTGGAAGGAATCCAGGTTTCGATCTTGGCGCGGATCAACCGCGCCAGCACCGGCGCATCGCCGCCACTGGAAACCGCGATGATCAGTGGCGAACGGTCGACGATCGCCGGGAAGATCACGCTGCACAAGGCTGGCGCATCCACCACGTTGACCGGCACGCAACGCCGATGAGCATCGGCGGAGACTTGTGCATTCAGCGGCTCGTCATCGGTGGCGGCAATGATCAGCCCGCAGCCGTCCAGATCCGCTTCGACGTAGCCACGCAACAGGCACTCGCCACCGCTGCCGGCAACGAGTTCGCGCAGTTGCGGTTCGATTTCAGGCGCAACCACCCGCAGCAGCGCACCGGCTTCGGCCAGCAGGCGGGATTTGCGCAAGGCAATCTCCCCCCCACCGACGACCAACACACGACTGCCGCGAAGGTTGTGAAACAGCGGCAGATAGTCCATTTAGCCGATGACCTCGAGGCCACCCATGTACGGTTTCAGCACGTCCGGCACACGGATCGAACCGTCGGCCTGCTGGTAGTTTTCCAGCACGGCAACGAGGGTACGACCGACCGCCAGACCCGAACCGTTCAGGGTGTGAACCAGTTCAGGCTTGCCGGTTTCCGGGTTACGGAAACGCGCTTGCATGCGACGGGCCTGGAAATCGCCGCAGTTGGAGCACGACGAAATCTCGCGGTATTTGTCCTGGCTCGGAATCCACACTTCCAGGTCGTAGGTCTTGACTGCGCTGAAGCCCATGTCGCCGGTGCACAGCGCAAGGGTGCGATAAGGCAGCTCCAGCAGTTGCAGGACTTTCTCGGCGTTGGCGGTCAAGCCTTCCAGCGCTTCCATCGAGGTCGATGGCTCAACGATCTGGACCATTTCAACCTTGTCGAACTGGTGCTGGCGAATCATGCCGCGGGTATCGCGACCCGACGCACCGGCTTCACTGCGGAAGCACGGCGTATGGGCGACGAACTTGATCGGCAGCAGTTTCGAATCGACGATTTCGCCGGCGACGATGTTGGTCAGCGACACTTCAGCGGTCGGGATCAGGTACAGATCGGCCTCGCCTTCGCGAGCGATCTTGAACAGGTCTTCTTCGAATTTCGGCAACTGACCGGTGCCTTGCAGTGCCGGCGCCTGGACCAGATAAGGCGTATAGGCCTCTTCGTAACCGTGCTCGCTGGTGTGCAGGTTGATCATGAACTGCGCGAGGGCGCGGTGCAGACGGGCGATCGGGCCGCGCAACAGGGCGAAACGCGCGCCGGACAGCTTGGCGGCGGTTTCGAAGTCCAGCCAGCCGAATTTCTCGCCCAGGGCGACGTGATCCTGGACCGGGAAATCGAACGCGGTCGGGGTGCCCCAGCGGCGCACTTCAACGTTGCCGTCTTCGTCATCGCCGATTGGCACAGATTCGTGCGGCAGGTTCGGAATGCCGAGCAGGATCGAATCCAGATCGGTCTGGATCGCGTCCAGTTCCACTTTGCCGGCGCTCAATTCGTTGGCCATGCGCTCGACGTCCGCCATCAACGGCGCGATGTCTTCGCCGCGCTGCTTGGCCTGACCGATGGATTTGGAGCGCGCATTACGTTCAGCCTGCAGTGCTTCGGTGCGGGTCTGGACGGTCTTGCGCTGTTCTTCCAGCGCTTCGATGCGCGCAACATCCAGCGTGTAGCCACGGGATGCCAGGCGGTCCGCTACGTCCTGAAGGTTGCTACGTAACAGTTTGGAATCGAGCATGTCGGTCTCTCGTTATCAAAGTTTGGTCAAGGACAGGCCGGCCCAGGTGGCGAGCAGCCCGCCGAATACGCTGATGGCAGCATAGCCCAGGGCCAGTGGCACCTGCCCGCTTTCCAGCAGGCGCACCGTATCCAGTGAAAAGGATGAAAAAGTCGTCAGCCCCCCGAGGAAGCCGACAATCAGCCCGGCGCGCACTTCGAAAGGCACCTCCGGGCGAATCAAAAACAGACCGTATAGAACGCCGATCAGCAAACAGCCGACGATATTAACGGCCAGCGTCGCGGTATAGAAGTGCCGCGGCCAATTAGCGTTGACCCAATTGCCGGTGGCGAAGCGCAACAGCGTGCCAGCGATCCCGCCGACGGAAACCGCAACAATCAATGGAAGCACTATTTTCTCCGCTGCCGGGGGCTGAGACGGTCAAGTTGCGCGAGGTGGTTGAGCTTCTCGCCGATCTTCAGCTCCAGGCCTCGCGGCACTGGCTGATAGAACGGTTGCGGCTCAAGCTCTTCCGGGAAGTAGTCTTCGCCGGCGGCGTAGGCATCCGGTTCATCGTGGGCATAACGGTACTCGTCGCCGTAACCGAGTTGCTTCATCAACTTGGTCGGGGCATTGCGCAGGTGCAACGGCACTTCCAGCGAACCGTGTTCGGTGGCGCTGCGCATCGCGGCTTTGAAGCCCATGTACACCGCGTTGCTTTTCGGCGCACACGCCAGATAGGTGATGGCCTGGGCCACCGCCAACTCGCCTTCCGGGCTGCCGAGGCGTTCCTGCACTTCCCACGCGGCCAGGCACAGACTCAAGGCGCGCGGGTCGGCGTTGCCGATGTCTTCGCTGGCCATGCGCACCACGCGCCGGGCGAGGTACAGCGGATCGCAACCGCCATCGATCATCCGTGCGAACCAGTACAACGCGCCATCGGGATTGGAGCCGCGCACCGATTTATGCAGCGCGGAAATCTGGTCATAAAACGCTTCGCCGCCCTTGTCGAACCGCCGACGGGTATCGCCGAGCAGACTTTGCAGCAGATCGACGCCGATTTCGCTGTTGTCTTCGGCAAGGTCCGAGGCGTTTTCCAGCAGGTTGAGCAGGCGCCGGCCATCGCCATCGGCGGCGGACAGCAGCATCTGAAAGCCTCCATCACTGAGGGTCAGTTGCCGTTTGCCCAGGCCACGCTCTTCGGTCAGTGCACGATGCACCAGTTTGCGCAGCGCCGCTTCGTCGAGGCTTTTGAGCACGTAGACGCGCGCCCGGGAAAGCAACGCGTTATTGAGTTCGAACGAGGGGTTTTCCGTGGTCGCGCCGATGAAAATCAGCGTGCCGTCTTCGACGTATGGCAGGAAGGCGTCCTGCTGCGACTTGTTGAAGCGATGCACTTCGTCGACGAACAGGATGGTGCGTTTGCCGTACTGACCGGCCTGTTGCTTGGCGATTTCCACCGCCTGGCGGATTTCCTTCACGCCGGCCAATACAGCCGAGACCGTTTCGAAGTGCGCATCCGAGACTTCCGCCAGCAACCGCGCCAGGGTGGTTTTGCCCACGCCCGGCGGGCCCCAGAAAATCATCGAATGCAGCGCACCCTGCTCCAGCGCTTCGCGCAAAGGCTTGCCGCGAGCGAGCACGTGTTCCTGACCGACGTACTCGTCCAGATTGGCCGCACGCAAACGGGCGGCCAAGGGCTGAGCTATCGGGGCGCTGCGAAACAGGTCCATCACTGCTTATGAAACCTCACTTTGAACACCGAATCTCCTGTGGGAGCGGGCTTGCTCGCGAAAGCGGTGTGTCAGCTTCGTATACGTCATCTGATACACCGCTTTCGCGAGCAAGCCCGCTCCCACAGGGGTTTTGCGTTTATTCCTGGATGATGTCCGCGCCTTTAGGGATGTCGAACTTGAATTTCGACGCCGGGATCGGCTCGTTGGCCTTCACGCCGGTAAACAGGATGTTGGTGCGCTGACCGACGCTGTCGATCAGTTGCATGTCATTGACCAGGCCATTGCGGAACGACAGGCGCAGGCTGTCGAACAGGGTGTCCTTGGATTTCGGCTTCAGGGTGAAGTCGATCACGCCGCCGGCTTCCTTGGCACTGATGGCGAAGCTCTGGCTGATCTTGGACACGTCACCGGACAACAGCAACGCCGGCGTCTGGCTCAGACGCAGATCGAGGGTCTTGATGGTGGCCTGTTCCAGGTCCGGGTCCCACAGCGTGACCTTCTTGCCGTCAGAAACCACGACTTGCTCGGCCGGCGCATCGGTGTGCCAGTAGAACAGGCCCGGGCGCTGCAGAGACATTTCACCAGCCGTTTCCTGCAATTGGGTGCCGCTGCCATCGAGGGTCAGCTGCGAGAAACGGGCGGTCAGGGTCTGGGATTTTTCCAGCAGTTGGGTCAGGCGCGCCACGTCCTTGTCGTCGGCGTGGGCCGAGAGCGTGGTCAAAGCCAGAACCGGCAGCAACAGCATGCGGATAAGACGCATGGGAGTCCTCATAACATTCGTGGGGAGTACGATGGCGCGTCACTGCGCCATCGTTCAAAACTTCAAATCAAATCAGTCGCGCACCGGGCCAGGCGCCAGGACTTCACGCGAACCGTTGGTGTTCATGGACGTCACGACCCCGGCCATTTCCATGGCTTCGATCATGCGTGCGGCGCGGTTGTAGCCAATCTTCAGCTTGCGCTGAACCGCAGAGATGGACGCGCGACGGCTTTCCAGTACGAACTGCACCGCTTCGTCGTACAGCGCATCGGTTTCAGCGTCGTCATCACCGCCGCCACCGCCATTCTCAAAGCCGCTACCGGCCTCTTCAACACCGGCGAGGATGTCATCGTTGTATTCCGGCGCACCGCGCAGTTTCCAGGCTTCCACCACCCGGTGAACCTCGTCATCGGACACGAACGCGCCATGCACACGAATCGGCAGGCTGGTGCCCGGCGGCATGTAGAGCATGTCACCGTGGCCCAGCAGCTGCTCAGCGCCACCCTGGTCGATGATGGTCCTCGAGTCGATCTTGCTCGACACCTGGAACGCCATGCGCGTCGGGATGTTCGCCTTGATCAGACCGGTGATCACGTCAACCGACGGACGCTGGGTCGCGAGGATCAAATGGATACCGGCGGCACGGGCCTTCTGGGCGATACGGGCGATCAGCTCTTCAACCTTCTTGCCGACGATCATCATCATGTCGGCGAATTCGTCGACCACCACGACAATGGTCGGCAGCTTGGTCAGCAGCGGCGCTTCGTCGTGAATGCTTTCGCGCTTGTACAGTGGGTCGGTCAACGGCGTGCCGGCGTCCTGGGCTTCCTTGACCTTGGCGTTGAAGCCGGACAAGTTTCGCACGCCCATCTTCGCCATCAGTTTGTAGCGACGCTCCATCTCCGCCACGCTCCAGCGCAGGGCGTTGGCCGCGTCCTTCATGTCGGTCACTACCGGGCACAGCAGGTGCGGAATGCCCTCGTAGATCGACAACTCAAGCATTTTCGGGTCGATCATGATCAGTTTGGCGTCTTCCGGGCCGGACTTGAACAGGATCGACAGAATCATCGCGTTCACACCCACCGACTTACCGGAACCGGTAGTACCGGCCACCAGCAAGTGCGGCATTTTGGCGAGGTCGGTGATGACCGGCTTGCCGCCGATGTCATGACCGAGGGCCAGGGTGACCGGGGATTTGAAGTTGTCGTACTCAGGCGTCGACAGCACTTCGGAGAAGCGCACGATCTGCCGGTCTTCGTTGGGAATCTCGATACCGACGGTGGTCCTGCCCGGAATCACTTCCACCACCCGCACGCTGGTCACGGCCAGGGAACGCGCCAGGTCTTTTGCCAGGTTGGAGATACGGCTGACCTTGACCCCGGCGGCTGGCTGGATTTCGTAACGGGTAATTACCGGGCCCGGGTGGATCGAGTCCACCGAGACTTCGACGCCGAATTCCTTGAGCTTGATTTCCAGCAAGTGGCCGACGGCTGCCAGCGACTCCGGGGAATAATTGAGTTGTTTCTTTTCGGCAGGATCGAGAATCGAGATCGGCGGCAAGGTGCCTTCGACGGCGCTGTCGACGAACAGCGGCGCCTGTTTCTCTTTTTCCACGCGCTGGCTTGGCGCGGCGGGTTTCGGCGGCGCGGGGGCAATCACCGGCGGGACCTGCTTCTCGCGGTCCGACATGTGCTTGCTCAGGGCTTGCTCGCGCTCGATCAGGCGCTCCTTGACCTTGGCTTGCTCGCGCTTGTCGGTAACGGTCGGCGCGACCACCTCATGCACGCGATCATCGACTTCACGCAACTGCGCAACCAGCTGCTTGCGCTCGACACGGGCGGCCCACCAGCGGTTGGCCGCGCCCTGGAACAGTTCGAACAGGTCGAGGGTGATCTTGCCGGTAACGTCCATCACCTTGAACCACGAAAGGTCGGTGAACACCGTCAGGCCGAACAGGAACAACGCGATAAACAGCAAGGTGCTGCCCTGGATGTTCAGGGCGTTTTTGGCCAGATCGCCAAGGCTTTCGCCCAACGCGCCGCCCGCGCCGGCCGGCAGACCGGTCGGGGCATGGAAATGGATGTGGGCCAGGGCCGCGCCCGACAGCACCAGGAACACCAGGCCGATCAGGCGCCAGGAAAACAGCCAGCCGCTCCACTGCCATGGCTCGTGGCGTTGGCGGAAGATCTGGTAAGTCTTGACCGCCAGCAACAACGGGAAGATGTAGGCGAAGTAACCCAGCACCATGAACAGGATGTCGGCGCTGTAGGAGCCGACCGGTCCGCCAAAGTTCTGAACATCGTCGATCTTGCTGTTATGGCTCCAGCCCGGATCGTCCTTGCCGTAAGTCAACAAGGCCATCATCAGGAACAGGCACAGGCCGCCGATGGCGATCAATGCACCTTCCTTGAGCCGGTAGTGCAAATGCTGGCGCCAGAGCGGAACGACGGCTGGTTTAGGTGCTGCGGTGGATTTCTTCAAAACGCTTCTTTTCCTGCGCCTATGGCGCGTCCATCTGTTGAATGACTATAAAAAACTGCCCAATCCAGGCAGGTAAAAAAGTTAACCGGCGCAACTGGGACTACTTTTAACACTGCACTCCGGTTTTTATAAACACGGTGCGCACTGAATATTCAAGTGACCGGCACGCATTGTACGGGTTTGTTCGTACGATGCCATGCTGGCAGGCCATGGATCAGCATAGCTAACGGCGCACCGATTGCGATTCAATTTGAGCACGCATTCTCTTTCGTGACAAAGGCTTATGAGGTGTTTTATGAGCGAATCCAAGCATTGCCGCCTGATCATTCTGGGTTCCGGCCCTGCCGGTTACAGTGCAGCGGTTTATGCCGCCCGCGCCAACCTCAAACCTGTGGTCATTACCGGCATACAGGCAGGTGGCCAGCTCACCACCACCGTCGAAGTCGACAACTGGCCCGGTGACGTCGAAGGCCTGACCGGCCCGGTACTGATGGAACGCATGCAAAAACACGCCGAGCGCTTTGACACAGAGATCGTTTACGACCACATCCACACAGCCAAGTTGCAACAGCGCCCGTTCGAACTTATCGGCGACGGCGGCACTTATACGTGCGACGCACTGATTATCGCCACCGGCGCTTCGGCGCAGTATCTGGGCCTGCCCTCGGAAGAGGCCTTCGCCGGCAGAGGGGTTTCGGCCTGCGCAACGTGCGACGGCTTCTTCTACCGCAATCAGGTGGTCGCTGTAGTCGGTGGCGGTAATACCGCTGTCGAAGAAGCGCTGTATTTGTCCAACATCGCCAAGGAAGTCCACTTGATCCACCGACGCGACAAGTTGCGCTCGGAGAAAATCCTTCAGGACAAACTCTTCGAAAAAGCCGCCAACGGTAATATCCGTTTGCACTGGAACCAGAATCTCGATGAAGTGCTGGGCGACGCCAGCGGCGTGACCGGCGCCCGCCTGCGCGAAAGCCACAGCGGCGAAACCAGCGAGCTATCGGTGGCCGGCGTGTTCATCGCCATTGGCCACAAGCCCAATACCGGGCTATTCGAAGGCCAGCTGAAAATGCGTGACGGTTATCTGCTGATCAGAGGCGGCAGCGAAGGCGATGCCACCGCCACCGAGATCCCCGGCGTGTTCGCTGCCGGTGATGTGGCCGACCACGTTTATCGCCAGGCCGTCACTTCCGCCGGCGCCGGCTGCATGGCCGCACTCGACGCCGAGAAATACCTCGACGACATTCCGGCCGTTTGACGGCAAACTTCACGGTGGGCCCAACCGCCCACCACTGCCCTCCCCTTCTGTAAGCCCGGATGCCATGCTGACTTGGTTACAACGCAACACCCTGACCTTTCCGCCGCTGGATAAAGCCATGCGCGATCCCAACGGATTGCTGGCTGCGGGTGGCGATCTGTCCGCCGATCGTCTGATTCAGGCCTATCGCCATGGCTGCTTTCCGTGGTTTTCGGAAGGCCAGCCGATCCTCTGGTGGTCGCCGGATCCGCGTACCGTGCTGTTTCCCGACGAACTGCATGTCTCGCGCAGTCTCAACAAGCTGCTGCGTCAGCAACGCTATCAAGTGACCTTTGATCAGGATTTTGCCGCGGTCATTCGCGCATGCGCTGCACCGCGTGATTATGCCGACGGGACCTGGATCACCGAAGCGATGCAGAACGCCTACCTGGCGCTGCATCAGCGGGGCTATGCGCATTCGGTGGAGGTCTGGGATCAGGGTGAACTGGTCGGCGGGCTCTATGGCCTGGCGATGGGGCAGTTGTTTTTCGGCGAATCCATGTTCAGCCGCGCCGACAACGCCTCCAAGTTCGGCTTTGCCACTTTGGTCAAACACCTGAAAGAATCGGGTTTCGTGCTGATCGACTGCCAGATGCCCACCGACCATTTGCACAGCCTGGGCGCCCGCGCCATTCCTCGTCGCGAGTTTGCCCGCTATCTTGCGCAGCATCTGGACCAACCCAGCCGTGCCACCTGGGTTTGCTGAGCGACTTTCGCGCCGGTGGCTTACACTTAATTCAAAGCTTATACCGAGGGTTGATCATGACCGAGTTGGCGCGTTTGAAGTTTTATGCCACTCAGCCCCACTCTTGCAGTTATCTGCCCGAGGAGCAGGCCACAACGCTGTTCCTCGACCCTAGCCAGCCCATGGATGTGCATGTCTATGCAGACCTGTCTGAAATGGGTTTTCGTCGCAGCGGCGATCATCTTTATCGGCCACATTGCCAGAATTGCAATGCGTGCGTGCCTGCGCGCATTCCGGTAGCGCAATTTTCGCCGAATCGTCAGCAGAAACGCATTTTCAAGCGCAATGCCGACGTGCAGGTGCGCCCGACCAAGCCGAAGTTCAGCGAAGAATACTTCGACCTGTATCAGCGCTACATCGAACAGCGCCATGCCGATGGCGACATGTACCCGCCGAGTCGTGACCAGTTCTCGACCTTCCTGGTGCGTGACCTGCCATTTTCGCGTTTCTACGAATTTCGCCTGGAGGGCCAGCTGTTGGCAGTGGCGGTCACCGACTTGCTGCCGAATGGTCTGTCGGCGGTCTACACCTTCTACGAACCCTCTGAAGAACGCCGCAGCCTGGGGCGCTATGCGATTCTCTGGCAAATCGCCGAGGCCCAGCGCCTGGGGCTTGAAGCGGTCTACCTCGGATACTGGATCAAGAACTGCAAAAAAATGAGCTACAAGACCCAATATCGCCCGATCGAACTGTTGATTAATCAGCGCTGGGTCATCCTGAACTAGAACCCCTTGGCTTAAACCCCATTTTTCGGGCACAATGCACGCCGCTTTTGCCTGGCGCAGTTGCACCGGGCCATTCATTGGACACCGAGGGCTTTACTGCATGTCGAAAGAAGACAGCTTCGAAATGGAAGGCACTGTCGTCGACACCCTGCCCAACACCATGTTTCGCGTGGAGTTGGAAAATGGGCACGTCGTAACCGCGCATATCTCCGGCAAGATGCGCAAGAACTACATTCGTATTCTTACCGGTGACAAAGTGCGCGTCGAGCTGACGCCCTATGACTTGAGCAAAGGGCGCATCACTTACCGCGCTCGCTAATCAAGTCAATACAAGACGCCCGGCTTTTGCCGGGCGTTTTTGTTTGTCTGCTTTTTGTAGCTTGAGATTTGGGTGTATATCCATTTTTTCGGTAACAGCCACTTATGGTTTCGCTTTTACAGCGAGTCACTTGGAAGAGCCCCAAGTAACCAAGGGCTCTTGCCCCTTTCGTTCGGTGGCTCGCTAAGGCTCGCCATACCCTCGCTCCGGTCCTGCTCCGTGGGCCCGCCGCCATCGGCCATCCATGGCCGGGGGCGGCTAACCCGGCATCCATGCCGGGTTGCCCACTGCGCAGAACCTCCACTCGGCCTCTCGAGGGGGCGACTACCGCCACAGCCGCCGAGGCGGCCTGAAAGCCGACCTGGCTCTTCGGTCGTGCGCACACTTCCGCACTGTGGTGGCCCCCACTAATTTTGGATGTTTGCACATTCCCCTGTAGGAGCCGGCTTGCTGGCGATAGCGCCCTCCCAGCCGCCCCTTACTCACGAATGTCCGCAACCTCCTGTAGGAGCTGGCTTGCCGGCGATGGCGTCCTTTCAGGCAACAGATGTGTCGATTGACCCACCGCCATCGCCGGCAAGCCGGCTCCTACAGGGAATCGCGTTTGCTTTGGATTTTCACCACTCATCAGGCCGAGCGTTAGCTCGCCTTCAGCTTTTGATCTGAGCGCCCCCTCGAGAGGCCGAGCGCAGGTTCTGCGCAGTGGGCAACCCGGCATGGATGCCGGGTTAGCCGCCCCCGGCCATGGATGGCCGATGGCGGCGGGCCCACGGAGCAGGACCGGAGCGAGGGCATGCCGAGCCTAGGCGAGGCACCGAACGAAAGGGGCAAGAGCCCTTGGTTACTTGGGGCTCTTCCAAGTGACTCGCCGTAAGGGCGAAACCAATAGCCGCCATTACCGAAGAAACGGATATGTACCCAAACCAAGCAGACAACAAAAAAGGCGCCCGAAGGCGCCTTTCGCTTTACAACAGATCAACAACCGTCAGGCCATTTCAGCCGTGGTTTCAAACTCGAAGGTCAGCTCGCCGTCCTTCAGGTCGATATGCACCACACCACCATGGTCAGCCAGTTCGCCAAAGAGAATCTCTTCCGCCAGCGGACGCTTGATCTTGTCCTGGATCAAACGCGCCATCGGCCGAGCGCCCATTGCCGAGTCGTAGCCACCTGCCGCCAGCCAGCTGCGCGCCGCGTCGGTCACTTCCAGCTGCACGCGCTTGTCTTCCAGCTGCGCCTGAAGCTCGGTAAGGAACTTGTCCACCACGCTTTTGATGACCTCATGACTGAGGCGACCAAACTGGATAATGGTGTCCAGACGGTTGCGGAACTCCGGCGTGAAGCTCTTCTTGATCACTTCCATCGCATCGGACGAGTGGTCCTGATGGGTGAAACCGATCGAAGCACGCGCTGCGGTTTCGGCACCGGCGTTGGTCGTCATGATGACGATCACGTTACGGAAGTCCGCCTTGCGCCCGTTGTTATCAGTCAGCGTACCGTGGTCCATGACCTGCAACAGCAGGTTGAAGACTTCCGGATGCGCCTTCTCGATCTCATCGAGCAACAGCACGCAATGAGGCTGCTTGGTGATGGCTTCGGTCAACAGACCGCCCTGATCAAACCCGACGTAGCCAGGAGGCGCACCGATCAGACGCGATACGGTGTGGCGCTCCATGTACTCGGACATGTCGAAACGAACCAGCTCGATACCCAACGCCTTGGCCAACTGACGCGCCGCTTCGGTTTTACCGACACCGGTCGGACCTGCGAACAGGAACGAACCGACAGGCTTGTCAGGCGACTTGAGGCCGGCACGGGACAGTTTGATCGCGGTCGACAGCGAGTCGATTGCGGCATCCTGGCCAAACACCGTGAGCTTCAGATCACGCTCAAGGTTACGCAGCAGCTCTTTGTCGGAGCTGGTGACGTGCTTAGGCGGAATCCGTGCGATTTTCGCGACGATGTCCTCGACCTGAGGCACTTCGATGCGTTTCACGCGCTTCTCGATCGGTTGCAGACGCTGGTAGGCGCCCGCCTCGTCGATCACGTCGATGGCCTTGTCCGGCATGTGCCGGTCATTGATGTAACGCGAGGCCAGTTCGGCAGCGGCGCGCAGGGCTTCATCACTGTATTCGATATTGTGATGGAGCTCGAAACGCCCTTTCAGGCCGCGCAGGATACCGATGGTGTCTTCCACCGACGGTTCCGATACATCGACTTTCTGGAAGCGTCGTGCCAGGGCACGGTCCTTCTCGAAGATGCCGCGAAATTCCTGGAAGGTGGTCGAACCGATGCAACGGATGTCACCGGACGACAGCAGCGGCTTGAGCAGGTTCGAGGCATCCATGACGCCACCGGACGCAGCACCCGCACCGATGATGGTGTGGATTTCGTCGATGAACAGGATCGCCTGCGGACGTTTTTTCAGCTCATTGAGCAACGCCTTGAAGCGTTTCTCGAAATCGCCGCGGTATTTGGTCCCGGCCAGCAAGGCGCCCAGATCGAGGGAATACACCACGCTGTTGGCCAGCAGGTCCGGCACCTGGTTGTCGACAATACGCTTGGCCAGGCCTTCGGCAATCGCGGTTTTACCCACGCCCGCCTCGCCCACCAGCAGCGGATTGTTTTTGCGTCGACGCGCGAGGATCTGCGCGACACGCTCGACTTCGAGCTCACGGCCTACCAACGGATCGATACGACCCTGGCGCGCGAGTTCGTTGAGGTTACTGGCATAAGCATCCAGAGGATTGCCTGAAGAAGAAGACTCACCGCCCTCGTCGTCCTGCATATCTTGCTCACCTTCAGAGTGATCGCCATGCCCCGGCACTTTGGAAATGCCGTGTGCGATGTAATTGACGACATCAATGCGTGCAACGCTCTGCTGTTTCAGCAGGAACACAGCCTGACTTTCTTGCTCACTGAAGATCGCAACCAGCACGTTGGCGCCGGTCACTTCGCGTTTGCCCGAGCTCTGTACGTGGAAAACAGCACGCTGCAGAACACGCTGGAAGCCCAGGGTAGGTTGGGTCTCGCGATCCTCATCATGAATAGGGATCAACGGCGTGGTGGAGTCGATGAACTCCTGCAGATCATGCTTGAGTTTGTCGAGGTTGGCGCCGCAGGCACGCAAAACGGTGGCGGCAGCCTCATTGTCCAATAAGGCCAGCAGAAGATGTTCGACGGTCATGAACTCATGACGCTTCGAACGGGCCTCCTTGAAGGCAAGATTGAGGGTGACTTCGAGCTCGCGGTTTAACATAGCTTCACCTCATACCCAAGTGGTCGGCGATTAACCGTCCTTCTCGATTTCACAGAGTAGCGGATGCTGGCTTTCCCTGGCGTACTGGTTGACCTGCATGGCCTTGGTCTCGGCAATGTCGCGGGTAAACACTCCACATACTGCCCGTCCTTCTGTGTGGACGGCCAGCATGACCTTGGTCGCCAGCTCGCGATTCAGGTTAAAAAACACCTCGAGCACTTCGACGACGAAATCCATCGGTGTGTAGTCATCATTGAACAAAACCACCTTGTACATCGGCGGCGCCTGTAAAGCAGGCTTGGCCTCCTGAACAGCAATACCTGCGGAATCGTCGTCGTGTAAATCAGGGCGATCCTGATTGAATGTTAGTCGAATCTGGCTGATTGCATGCATGGAAAGAAAGGTTCGTCAGTTGTGCGAATACAGTAGTGGGGACGGTTATGAACGATTTCAATACCGACTGCCGGGTCACCTTGACTATCGGCAAAACGGTGTTACAACCAATAGAGCCCACAGTGGGTAAAAAAGGTCCGCGGAGTCAATCTTATTTACAGGATTCGACTGCGGATGTACTGGATGATACTCCAGTGATGGAGTCTGTTGCAGAGGGATATGAGCATGGCTGTCGGTAAGGTGAAATGGTTCAACAATGCCAAGGGATTCGGTTTCATCAACACCGACGCCCGCGAAGGGCAGGACGAGGACGGCAAAGAGATCGATTTCTTTGCCCATTATTCCGCCATTGAAATGGACGGGTATAAAACTCTCAAGGCCGGGCAACTCGTGAAATTCGAGATCGTCCAGGGCCCTAAAGGCCTGCACGCGGTGAAGATTAAGGCTGCGACTGTCGCAAACGAACAGCCCGTACCCGCCACTCAAGAAGAAACAGTGTCGAACTGACGCAAGCCGTCATCCAGTCATAAAAAAACCGCCCGAAGGCGGTTTTTTTGTTCCGATTCGCTTACATGTGCGAAATCAGTGCATCGCCAAACCCGGAAGACGACACCAGCTTCGCGCCGTCCATCAGACGTTCGAAGTCATAGGTCACGGTCTTCGCGGAAATCGCGCCGTTAGTGCCCTTGATGATCAGGTCGGCCGCTTCGGTCCAGCCCAGGTGACGCAACATCATCTCGGCGGACAGGATCAGCGAACCCGGGTTGACCTGGTCTTTGCCGGCATACTTCGGCGCAGTACCGTGGGTCGCTTCGAACATGGCGATGGTGTCGGACAGGTTGGCACCCGGTGCGATACCGATACCGCCCACTTCCGCCGCCAGGGCGTCGGAGAGGTAGTCGCCGTTCAGGTTCAGGGTCGCGATCACATCGTATTCGGCCGGGCGCAGCAGGATCTGCTGGAGCATGGCGTCGGCGATGGCATCCTTGACGATGACGTTCTTGCCGGTTTTCGGGTTTTTGAACTGCATCCACGGACCGCCATCGAGCAGGGTCGCGCCGAACTCTTCAGCCGCCACTTCGTAGGCCCATTCCTTGAAGGCACCTTCGGTGAACTTCATGATGTTGCCTTTGTGCACGATGGTCAGCGAATCGCGGTCGTTATCGACCACATATTGCAGAGCCTTGCGCGCCAGACGCTTGGTGCCTTGCAGGGACACCGGCTTGACGCCGATGCCGCAGTTTTCGTCGAAACGGATCTTGGTGACGCCCATTTCTTCTTTGAGGAACTTGATGACCTTGGTCGCTTCCGGCGAACCGGCCTTCCACTCGATACCGGCATAAATGTCTTCCGAGTTTTCACGGAAGATGGTCATGTCGACGTCGCCTGGCTTCTTGACCGGGCTAGGCACGCCTTCGAACCAGCGCACCGGGCGCAGGCAAACGTACAGGTCGAGTTGCTGACGCAGGGCCACGTTCAGGGAACGAATACCGCCGCCGACCGGCGTGGTCAGAGGGCCCTTGATGGAAACCACGTAATCCTTGACTGCGTCCAGGGTTTCCTGAGGCAGCCAGGTGTCCTGATCGTAAACCTGAGTCGCTTTCTCCCCGGCGTAGACTTCCATCCAGGAAATTTTGCGCTCGCCGCCGTAAGCCTTCTTAACAGCAGCATCGACAACCTTGATCATGACCGGGCTGATATCAACGCCAATACCATCGCCTTCGATGAAGGGGATGATCGGGTTGTTAGGAACATTGAGAGAATGGTCCGCGTTGACGGTGATTTTGTCGCCGACGGCTGGAACCTGAATCTTCTTGTATCCCATGCTGAACTCCATTGTTTGGATTGAACATCTGGCTTCGTCCGAGCGTACCCCAGTTAAATCGGCGCGCAAACCCTATGTTCTGCCCATCGACTGCAAAGCTGCGCAGTTCGTGTTCTACAAGCCTGAAAGCAAAGGGAAAAGCGCCAAACTCAAGCACGGCCAACGACTCTACGCCCTGCACTCCCCTGCGACCTTTAGACCAATGGACGACAATCGTTACGTATGAACCATCGGCAGATTGCCAGCTACCTATGTATAATGCCGCCCGCTGACCACAGAGTCACGACGGCCGACCTCTCTAGCACGAGACTTTGGACCCGAAAAAGCAGGACTGTTACCGCAGTCCACCCGCTTGACGCTCGACTGATGCACCCAACATCACCGCGCACAAATCTCGACATTCGGCTCATGGATGACTTTGAACGAACGCGCTTACCCGGCGCCCCTCGAGTTTCTGCGCACGCTTTAGCAAAGAAGAGAGAGTTAATCCGAATATGCCCACCCGCTCGAAGATCATCTATACCTTCACCGACGAAGCCCCAGCCCTCGCCACCTATTCACTGTTGCCTATCGTAGAAGCGTTCACCGCTTCGGCTGATATCGCCGTTGAAACCCGCGATATCTCTCTTGCAGGGCGCATCCTGGCCAGCTTCCCCGAGCAATTGGGTGACAAAGCCGTAGCCGACCACCTCGCCGAACTGGGCGACCTGGCCGTTACACCAGAAGCCAATATCATCAAGTTGCCGAACATCAGCGCTTCGGTTCCGCAACTGCAGGCCGCGATCAAAGAGCTGCAAGCCCAGGGCTTCGCACTGCCGGACTACCCGGAAACCGTGACCAGCGACGCCGACAAAGAAGCCAAGTCGCGTTACGACAAGATCAAGGGCAGCGCCGTGAACCCGGTTCTGCGCGAAGGCAACTCCGATCGTCGCGCACCACTGTCGGTCAAGAACTACGCTCGCAAGCACCCGCACAAAATGGGCGCCTGGGCTGCGGACTCCAAGTCCCACGTCGCGCACATGAGCACCGGCGATTTCTACGGCAGCGAAAAAGCCGCCCTGATCGACGCCGCTGACGCCGTCAAAATCGAACTGATCGCTCAAGACGGCACCACCACCGTCCTGAAAGAAAAGACCACCGTGCAAGCCGGTGAGATCCTCGATTGCGCGGTCATGAGCAAAAACGCTCTGCGCCGCTTCATCGCTGCCGAGATCGAAGACGCCAAAGCCAAGGGCGTGCTGCTGTCGGTTCACCTGAAAGCCACCATGATGAAGGTCTCCGACCCGATCATGTTCGGCCAGATCGTTGCCGAGTTCTATAAAGACGCACTGGCCAAGCACGCTGACGTGCTGGCACAGATCGGCTTCAATCTGAACAACGGCATCGGCGACCTGTACGCTCGCATCAAGGCTTTGCCTGCCGAGCAACAAGCGCAGATCGAAGCGGACATCCAGGCGGTCTACGCCGTTCGTCCTTCGCTGGCCATGGTCAACTCCGACAAAGGCATCACCAACCTGCACGTGCCGAGCGACGTCATCGTCGACGCCTCGATGCCGGCGATGATCCGTGACTCCGGCAAAATGTGGGGCACTGACGGTCAGTTGCACGACACCAAGGCTGTGATCCCGGATCGCTGCTACGCGACCATCTACCAGGCCGTTATCGAAGACTGCAAGCTGCACGGCGCTTTCGATCCGACCACCATGGGCAGCGTGCCAAACGTTGGCCTGATGGCGAAAAAAGCCGAAGAGTACGGTTCGCACGACAAGACTTTCCAGATCAAGACCAACGGTGTTGTCCGCGTGACGGACAGCAAAGGCGCCTTGCTGCTGGAGCAGTCGGTTGAAGCCGGCGACATCTTCCGCATGTGCCAGACCAAAGACGCGCCGATCCAGGACTGGGTCAAACTGGCCGTCAACCGTGCTCGCGCAAGCAGCACCCCAGCGATTTTCTGGCTGGACCCAATGCGCGCTCACGACGGCGTAGTGATCGAGAAAGTTCAGGCTTACCTGAAGGATCACGACACCTCCGGCCTGGACATCCGCATCATGTCGCCAGTCGACGCGATGGCCTTCACCCTGGGCCGCACCCGCGAAGGCAAGGACACCATCTCGGTGACCGGCAACGTACTGCGCGACTACCTGACCGACCTGTTCCCGATCATGGAGCTGGGCACCAGCGCCAAGATGCTGTCGATCGTTCCGCTGATGAACGGCGGCGGTCTGTTCGAAACCGGCGCTGGCGGTTCGGCACCGAAGCACGTTCAGCAACTGTTGGAAGAGAACTTCCTGCGCTGGGACTCCCTGGGCGAGTTCCTCGCTCTGGCCGCTTCCCTTGAGCACCTGGGCGTTACTTACAACAACCCTAAGGCGCTGGTTCTGGCCAAGACCCTGGACCAGGCCACCGGCCAGTTCCTGGACAACAACAAGTCGCCATCGCGCAAAGTCGGCAACATCGACAACCGCGGCAGCCACTTCTACCTGGCGCTGTACTGGGCTCAGGCCCTGGCCGCCCAGACTGAAGATGCTGCACTGCAAGCGCAGTTCGGCGAGCTGGCAAAAACCCTGACCGAGAACGAGGCGACCATCGTTGCCGAGCTCAACGCCGTTCAGGGCAAGCCAGTGGACATCGGCGGTTACTACCACGCCAATGCCGAGCTGATCAGCAAGGCCATGCGCCCAAGCAACACTTTCAACGCCGCGATCGCTGCGCTGGTTTAAGGTTGTAAGGATGCAAAGAAGCCCCGGCCCTGTGCCGGGGTTTCTGTTTCTACAGGCTGACCACAATCCTGTAGGAGCCGGCTTGCCGGCGATTGCAATTTATCATTCAACATTTTTATTGATTGACACACCGCGATCGCCGACAAGCCGGCTCCTACAGGTTTCGCATTTCAACATTTGAGGACTATCTATGGACTGGAAACCCCACATCACCGTCGCCACCATCGTCGAAGACAATGGCCGCTTCCTGATGGTCGAAGAAACCAAGCACGGACGGACGGTACTCAACCAGCCCGCCGGCCACCTCGACCCGAACGAAACCCTGACCGAAGCCGCCGTACGCGAAACCCTCGAAGAAACCGGCTGGGACGTCGAGGCCACCGGCGTGGTGGGCATTTACCTCTACACCGCGCCCAGCAACGGCGTGACGTATCAGCGAGTCTGCTTCATCGCCAAACCGCTCAAGCACCACCCCGACTATCAACTGGATGACGGCATCGTCGGCGCAAAATGGCTGACGCGTGACGAACTGCTGGCACAACGCGCAAACTGGCGCAGTGAGCTGATCATCCGTTGTATCGATGATTATCTGGACGGCAAACACTTCGGTCTCGAACTGATCCGCCCTTCTCTTTAGCCTTGTGGGCTGCGGCCTGCTAGAATCGCGTCCTTTTTCAAGACACTCATTGAATCCCTATGCGTGATCCAGCCCCTTCTGACACACAAAAGAAGCGCGTCATTGTCGGTATGTCCGGCGGCGTGGACTCTTCCGTTTCCGCCCTCCTGCTGATCGAGCAGGGTTATGAGGTGGAAGGCCTGTTCATGAAGAACTGGGAAGAAGACGATGGAACGGAATACTGCACCGCCATGGACGACCTGGCGGACGCCCAGGCCGTGTGCGACAAAATTGGCATCAAGCTGCACACCGCCAACTTCGCCGCCGAGTACTGGGACAACGTGTTCGAGCACTTCCTGGCCGAATACAAGGCCGGTCGCACGCCGAACCCGGACATCCTGTGCAACCGCGAAATCAAGTTCAAGGCGTTCCTCGACTACGCCATGGTGCTCGGCGCCGACCTGATCGCCACCGGCCACTACGTGCGCCGCCGCGACATCGACGGCCGCACCGAACTGCTCAAGGGCCTGGACCCGAACAAGGACCAGAGCTACTTCCTGCACGCCGTCGGCGGCGAACAGATCGCCAAGACGCTGTTCCCGGTCGGCGAGCTGGAAAAACCGCAAGTGCGGGCGATTGCCGAAAAATACGAACTCGCCACCGCGAAGAAAAAGGATTCCACCGGGATCTGCTTTATCGGCGAACGCCGCTTCAGCGACTTCCTCAAGCAGTACCTGCCGGCGCAGCCAGGCGAAATCAAAACCACCGAAGGTGAAGTCATCGGCCGCCACCACGGCTTGATGTACCACACCATCGGCCAGCGTCAGGGCCTGGGCATCGGCGGCTTGAAAGACGCCAGCGACGAGCCGTGGTACGTGCTGATCAAAGACCTGGAACACAACGAGCTGATCGTTGGCCAGGGCAATGAGCACCCTTACCTGTTCTCCCGCGCCCTGCTCGCCTCCGATATCTATTGGGTCAACCCGATCGACCTGAGCGAGCCGCGCAAGCTGACCGCCAAAGTGCGATATCGCCAGAGCGACCAGTCGTGCACGCTGGAGAAAACCGCCACCGGCTACCGCGCAACCTTCGATGACCCGCAACGCGCGGTCACCCCGGGTCAGTCCGTGGTGTTCTACGACGGCGAAATCTGCCTCGGCGGCGGCGTGATTGAAGTGGCGGAACCGTGGACCAGCAAAGGCACCCTTCAAGGCGAGCAGCAATGAGCCCCACTCAGGAGCAACTGACGGCGCTGGGCGGTGTGTTTCTCGCCGCCGTCCTTGTCGACAAGATCGCCAAGACCGGCCAGACCAGCGAAGCCGGCCTGACGTGCATGCTTGGCAGCCTGCTGATTCGCGACCCCAAGGACACGCTGGAAGTCTACGGCGGCGACGACATCAATCTGCGCGAAGGTTATCGCGCGCTGATCGGCGCCCTTGAACGCGACCCGAGCACCCTGCAACGCGAACCGCTGCGCTACGCCCTGGCAATGCTCGGGCTGGAGCGTCAACTGGCCAAGCGCGGCGACATGCTCGACGTGATCGGCAAGCGCCTGCCGCAGATTCAGTCCCAGGTCGAACACTTCGGCCCGGCGCACGAAAATGTGATCGCCGCTTGCGGCGCGCTGTACCAGGACACCCTGAGCACCTTGCGCCAACGGATTCAGGTCCACGGCGACATGCGCAACCTGCAGCAGCCGAGCAACGCTTCGAAGATCCGCGCACTGTTGCTGGCCGGGATTCGTTCGGCGCGCCTGTGGCGGCAGTTGGGCGGTCATCGCTGGCAGTTGGTCGTCAGCCGCCGCAAATTGCTGAAAGAGCTTTACCCGCTGATGCGCAGCAGCTGAACCGCGCCCGCAACACCGTTTTGTAATCAGTAACGCGTAATACGCTGGTCAGTTGGCAACGGACCGGCGGATTTTTTCATGTATGATACGCGCCCCATTTCGTTGCCCGACTGTCCGAGAACACCCCATGCAGCTTTCTTCGCTCACTGCGGTTTCCCCTGTTGACGGCCGCTACGCCGGCAAAACCCAGGCCCTGCGCCCAATTTTCAGCGAATACGGCCTGATCCGTGCTCGCGTGCTGGTTGAAGTGCGCTGGCTCCAGCGCCTCGCCGCTCACCCTGCCATCAGCGAAGTGCCGGCGTTCTCCGCCGAAGCCAACGCTGTGCTGAACACCCTGGCGGAAAACTTCTCTCTGGAGCACGCCGAGCGTGTCAAAGAGATCGAGCGCACCACCAACCACGACGTCAAAGCCATCGAATACCTGCTCAAAGAGCAAGCGGCCAAGCTGCCGGAACTGGCTGCTGTCAGCGAATTCATCCACTTTGCCTGCACCAGCGAGGACATCAACAACCTGTCCCACGCCCTGATGCTGCGCGAAGGCCGTGATGACGTCATGCTGCCGCTGATGCGCCAGACTGCCGAAGCCATCCGCGAACTGGCGATCCGTTTCGCTGACGTGCCGATGCTGTCGCGCACCCACGGTCAACCGGCCTCGCCGACCACCTTGGGCAAAGAACTGGCAAACGTGGTTTACCGTCTGGAGCGTCAGATCGCTCAAGTCGCTGCCGTTCCGCTGCTGGGCAAGATCAACGGCGCTGTCGGCAACTACAACGCACACCTGTCGGCCTACCCTGAGATCGATTGGGAAGCCAACGCCCGCGCCTTCATCGAAGACGAGCTGGGCCTGGGCTTCAACCCGTACACCACGCAGATCGAACCGCACGACTACATCGCCGAGCTGTTCGACGCGATCGCGCGTTTCAACACCATCCTGATCGACTTCGACCGCGACATCTGGGGCTACATCTCCCTGGGTTATTTCAAACAGCGCACCATCGCTGGCGAAATCGGTTCGTCGACCATGCCGCACAAGGTCAACCCGATCGACTTCGAAAACTCCGAAGGCAACCTGGGCATCGCCAACGCACTGTTCCAGCACCTGGCGAGCAAACTGCCGATCTCCCGCTGGCAGCGCGACCTGACCGACTCCACCGTACTGCGTAACCTCGGTGTCGGCTTCGCCCACAGCGTGATCGCGTACGAAGCCAGCCTCAAAGGCATCAGCAAACTGGAGCTCAACGCCCAGAAAATCGCTGCTGACCTCGATGCTTGCTGGGAAGTCCTGGCCGAGCCGATCCAGACCGTGATGCGTCGCTACAACATCGAAAACCCGTACGAGAAGCTGAAAGAGTTGACCCGTGGCAAGGGCATCAGCCCTGAAGCGCTGCAAACTTTCATCGACGGGCTGGACATGCCTGCCGCCGCCAAGGCCGAGCTGAAACTGCTCACCCCGGCGAACTACATCGGCAACGCTGTAGAGCAAGCCAAGCGCATCTGATCGACCGCTTTACCCGTTTGAGACGCCCGGCAGCGCCGGGCGTTTTTATTCCCGTCTGAAAAGTGCTTTTTTTCAATAGGTTACACATGAATCCTGACATTCCTCTTCAACTTCTGGGCGGCATCACGGCGCGCGAATTCCTGCGTGACTACTGGCAGAAAAAACCCCTGCTGATCCGTCAGGCGATCCCTGATTTCGAAAGCCCGATCGACGCCGACGAACTGGCCGGCCTGGCGCTGGAAGAAGAAGTTGAATCGCGCCTGATCATCGAGCACGGCGAGCGCCCTTGGGAATTGCGCCGCGGCCCGTTTGCCGAAGACGAATTCAGCAAGCTGCCGGAAACCGAATGGACCCTGCTGGTGCAAGCAGTTGACCAGTTCGTGCCGGAAGTCAGCGAACTGCTGGAACAGTTCCGCTTCCTGCCGAGCTGGCGCATCGACGACGTGATGATCAGCTTCGCTGCGCCGGGTGGCAGCGTCGGTCCGCACTTCGACAACTACGACGTGTTCCTGCTGCAAGGCCACGGCAAGCGCAACTGGAAAATCGGCCAGATGTGCAACTCCGACAGCCCGATGCTGCAACACGCGGACCTGCGCATCCTGGCTGATTTCGAAGCCACCGATGAGTGGGTGCTGGAACCGGGCGACATGCTCTACCTGCCGCCACGCCTGGCCCACTGCGGTGTGGCCGTCGATGACTGCCTGACCTACTCCGTAGGTTTCCGCGCACCGAGCGCCGCTGAAGTGCTGACCCACTTCACCGACTTCCTCAGCCAGTTCCTGACTGACGAAGAGCGTTACACCGACGCCGACGCCCTGCCTGCGGTCGATCCGCATCAGATCCAGCACGACGCCCTCGATCGCCTGAAAGCCTTGCTGGCCGAGCACATGAGCGACGAGCGCCTGCTGCTGACCTGGTTCGGCCAGTTCATGACCGAACCGCGCTACCCGGAACTGGTGGTCGGCCCTGAAGAAATCGAAGAAGACGACCTGCTTGCCAGCCTGGAGCAAGGCGCCGTACTGATCCGCAACCCGAGCGCCCGCATGGCCTGGTCCGAAGTCGATGACGACCTGCTGCTGTTCGCCAGCGGTCAGAGCCGTTATCTGCCGGGCAAACTGCGCGATCTGCTGAAGTTGATCTGCGCTGCCGATGCGCTGCACATCGACAACCTCGGCGAATGGCTGAGCGACGAAGACGGTCGCGGCTTGATTTGCGAACTGATCAAGCAAGGAAGCCTGGGGTTTGCCGATGAATAAAATTCACGTACGTGTCGCAGACTGGCAGAAGGATAACGCCGAGATCCGGCGCATTCGTGAGACGGTGTTCATCGCCGAGCAATCCGTTCCGCCCGAGCTGGAATGGGATGCAGATGACGCAACAGCGGTGCATTTCCTGGCCTTCGAAGGTGACTTTCCGATTGGCACCGCGCGCCTGCTGCCCGATGGGCATGTTGGCCGGGTTTCGGTGCTGAAAGACTGGCGCGGCTTGAAGGTTGGCGACGCGCTGATGCAAGCGGTGATCGGTGAAGCCGAGAAGCGCGGGCTGAAGCAACAAATGCTGAGCGCGCAGGTTCAGGCGACGGCGTTCTATGAACGCCTGGGCTTCAGCCTGGTCAGTGAGGAGTTCCTGGAAGCCGGGATTCCGCATGTGGACATGGTCCGGCATTCGGCTTAAAACCGCGGCGCGACCTTCGCGAGCAAGCTTCGCTCCTACAGAATCACACTGAACCTGCAGGAGCGAGGCTTGCCCGCGAAGAGGCCCGAAAGCACACCACAAAACGCCCCGCCATCTTCGGATGCCGGGGCGTTTTGCTGTCTAGGATTCAACTTGCCCCACCCTGGGCCGACAAACTGGCAATATCAACACTTTGAAGTTGGCGGAGATAACGGATATGTCCCTACGCACCCTGCTCACCACGCTGCTGCTGACCTGCAGTTTTTCGGTCATGGCGGCCACCGAGATCGTGCCGTTGAACTACCACACCAGCGCCGACATGCTGCCGATGGCGCAGGACTTTATCGGCAAGGACGGCCAGGTCAGCGCCTACGGCAACCAACTGATCGTCAATGCCGATCAGCGCAAGATCGACGAACTTAAAGCGCTTATCGCCCAACTCGACACGCAACCCAAGCGCCTGCTGATCACCGTCGACACCAACGAAAACAACTTCCAGGGCGATCAGGGTTATTCGGTGAACGGCGCCAAACCCAGCCAGACCCGAATCATCAATCGCAGCACTGAAAGTCGTGACGGCGGTATTCAGCAAGTCCAGGCCAGCGAAGGCGCACCGGCGCTGATCCAGGTCGGTCAGAGTGTGCCGCTGACCAGCACACAGATCGATTCGTATGGCGATCCCCGCAGCCAGACCGAATACCGCAACGTCACCCAGGGTTTCTATGTCACCGCCAGCATCACCGGCGACATCGTTCACCTGTCGATCAGTACCAACCGTGACCGCATGAGCCAGGAACGTCCCGATGTAGTGAACGTGCAAAGCACCGACACAACCGTCACCGGCCGCCTCGGCGAATGGATCACCCTCGCCGGCGTGAATCGCCAGACTCAGGCCGACAAACAGGGCATGACCCGCAGCTACTCGACTCAGGGCCGGGATGACATGACCCTGCGGGTGAAAGTCGATACTTTGGACTAAACCACCAAAAACTGACTGATTAGTCGTATTAGACCAAAGATGTAGTGCTCGAAAAAAAGCACTACAAAACGTTTGACGAGCCAAAAAAGCGAAGGCATGATGGCCTCGCTCCCGCTAATCAGGGGCCCTGGCAAGGGCCTTCGAGGCGATGCTCGCACCTACCCCGCGAGCCGTTTCGTGTCTGTACCGCCCACAAGGTGTGTTTGACGAGGTTGCCGACTGGAACGAAGTTGTCCCGAGGGACGGAAGCGTATTTAGGTAACCCGGCATCACACTGAAGTTCGTATAAAGGCCCACGACGCCCGAATGCGCTCGCCAGTCCGCCCTTACCTGCTCACTTCCCCTCGAGCCCATCGTTCATCCCGTCGCCAACCCCGCCGAATTCGACTTGACCGCCCAAGCTTCTGGTCTGCGAGCGCATGAATTTTCCACCGCAGAACAACTTTCCGTAAAAGACGCGACGAGGTTTATCTCCATGGCACTGACACGCGAACAGCAAATTGCAGCCCTCGAAAAAGACTGGGCTGAAAACCCACGCTGGAAAGGCGTGACACGCGCTTACTCCGCTGCTGACGTCGTCCGCCTGCGTGGCTCGGTTCAACCTGAGCACACCTTTGCAAAACTTGGCGCCGAGAAGCTCTGGAACCTGGTAACCCAGGGCGCCAAGCCGTCCTTCCGTCCTGAGAAAGATTTCGTCAACTGCATGGGCGCCCTGACCGGCGGCCAGGCTGTACAACAAGTCAAAGCCGGTATCCAGGCGATCTACCTGTCGGGCTGGCAAGTGGCTGCGGACAACAACTCCGCCGAATCGATGTACCCGGACCAGTCGCTGTACCCGGTGGACTCGGTTCCAACTGTGGTCAAGCGCATCAACAACTCGTTCCGTCGTGCTGACCAGATCCAGTGGAAAGCCGGCAAGGGCCCGGGCGACGAAGGCTACATCGACTACTTCGCACCAATCGTGGCTGACGCCGAAGCCGGTTTCGGCGGCGTACTGAACGCTTACGAGCTGATGAAGAGCATGATCGAAGCAGGCGCCGCCGGCGTTCACTTCGAAGACCAACTGGCTTCCGTGAAAAAATGCGGCCACATGGGCGGCAAGGTACTGGTTCCTACCCAGGAAGCCGTACAGAAGCTGACCGCTGCCCGTCTGGCGGCTGACGTTGCCGGTACTCCGACCATCATCCTGGCACGTACCGACGCTAACGCGGCCGACCTGCTGACTTCCGACTGCGATCCGTACGACCAGCCATTCGTGACTGGCGAACGTACCCAGGAAGGCTTCTACAAAGTGCGCGCTGGCCTGGACCAGGCAATCGCTCGCGGCCTGGCTTACGCTCCGTACGCCGACCTGATCTGGTGCGAAACCGCCAAGCCGGATCTGGACGAAGCCCGTCGCTTCGCTGAAGCGATCAAGAAGGAATACCCGGACCAACTGCTGTCGTACAACTGCTCGCCTTCCTTCAACTGGAAGAAAAACCTGGACGACGCGACCATCGCCAAGTTCCAGCGCGAACTGTCCGCCATGGGTTACAAGCACCAGTTCATCACCCTGGCCGGCATTCACAACATGTGGCACAGCATGTTCAACCTGGCGCACGACTACGCCCGCAACGACATGACTGCCTACGTGAAGCTGCAAGAGCAGGAATTCGCCGACGCCGCCAAGGGTTACACCTTCGTGGCTCACCAGCAGGAAGTGGGCACCGGCTACTTCGACGACATGACCACCGTGATCCAGGGCGGTTCCTCGTCGGTTACCGCACTGACCGGTTCGACTGAAGAAGAACAGTTCCACTGATCTGCTTCACCTGAACGAACGGCCGTTGCGGACCGAATAAAAAGCTAACCGCAACGCTGCACATCTGACGCCCCGACTGGTTCGGGGCGTTTTTTTGCGCGCAATCCAACAAACACCGCAAAACCTTGGTAGGAGCGAGCCTGCTCGCGATGAGGCCGGCACATCCAGCAAAGATGCCATCTGACAGACCACTATCGCGAGCAGGCTCACTCCTACAGAAGGACGGTGGTGATTCAGGAAAAATCCTTGATCCAGCGCAGTTTCACGATCAGAAAAACAGGGTAAAACGGTGCCGCCCGCTACTTGCAGTAACGCGCATATAAGACAACTTTCCACCCACCTACCCGTTAAACAGTTTGAAAACCGCTTCAAACAATATTGATTATCATTTAGCGCAAACTATGTTCGTTACATTCCCTACAAAACATAATTGATGAAAAGCCTGCTAATGCCCGCAACGCATGGGCTGCGGGACTTTGGAGGTGCGCTATGTCCTTATTCCTATAAATAATTTCGCTATAGGAATTTTACTTGCACGGTGTTGTGCCATAAAATCAGCGGGATTGATTGCTGCGACATATCGTCACTGCTTTGTTTCTTTTTCAAGCTCAGAGACCTTTGCTCTCTGTTAAGGATTACCAGCATGCCCGAAGCGACAGGACTCATGGCCCACAACTGGGGCTTTGCCATTTTCCTTCTGGGCGTCGTCGGCCTTTGCGCCTTCATGCTCGGCGTCTCCAGCCTCCTCGGGTCAAAAGCCTGGGGCCGCAGCAAAAACGAACCGTTCGAGTCCGGCATGCTACCTACAGGTGGCGCCCGCTTGCGGCTCTCAGCCAAATTCTATCTGGTCGCGATGCTCTTCGTGATCTTCGATATCGAAGCCCTTTTTCTCTTTGCCTGGTCTGTGTCCGTCCGCGAAAGCGGCTGGACCGGATTCGTCGAAGCTCTCGTTTTCATAGCAATTCTGTTGGCAGGCCTTGTCTACCTATTCCGAGTGGGCGCCCTTGACTGGGCTCCGGAAGCTCGTCGTAAGCGGCAAGCGAAGCTGAAACAATGAGGCTTTGGCAATGCAATACAATCTCACCAGGATCGACCCCGATGCTCCTAACGAGCAGTATCCGATTGGCGAACGGGAAACCGTTTCCGATCCGTTAGAAGATCAAGTCCACAAAAACATCTTCATGGGCAAGCTCGAAGACGTGCTTAACGGCACGATCAACTGGGGGCGCAAGAACTCCCTGTGGCCGTATAACTTCGGCCTTTCGTGCTGCTACGTGGAAATGACCACCGCCTTCACGGCGCCCCACGACATCGCGCGCTTTGGCGCCGAGGTTATCCGGGCATCGCCGCGTCAGGCGGATTTCATGGTTATCGCCGGTACCTGCTTCATCAAGATGGCGCCGATCATTCAGCGTCTCTACGAGCAAATGCTCGAACCTAAATGGGTCATCTCCATGGGTTCGTGCGCCAACTCCGGTGGCATGTACGACATCTACTCAGTCGTTCAAGGGGTGGACAAGTTCCTGCCCGTGGACGTCTACGTGCCTGGCTGCCCGCCCCGCCCTGAAGCTTTTCTGCAAGGCTTGATGCTGTTGCAGGAGTCGATTGGACAGGAGCGTCGTCCGCTTTCCTGGGTCGTAGGTGATCAAGGCGTGTATCGCGCCGAGATGCCTTCCGAGAAGGAAAAGCGCCGCGAACAGCGAATCGCAGTCACCAACCTGCGCAGCCCCGACGAAGTCTGATCCAGATCTGCTTCTTATATAGAACGAGACACTGGCTTCATTCTTTACGTTGACCGAAAGCGATAAATAACCATGACTACAGGCAGTGCTCTGTACATCCCGCCTTATAAGGCAGACGACCAGGATGTGGTCGTCGAACTGAATAACCGTTTTGGCCCCGAGGCGTTCACCGCCCAGCCTACCCGCACCGGCATGCCGGTGCTTTGGGTTGCCCGTGCCAAACTCGTCGAAGTCCTGACCTTCCTGCGCAACCTGCCCAAGCCGTACGTCATGCTCTATGACCTGCACGGCGTGGACGAGCGCCTGCGCACCAAGCGTCAAGGGCTGCCAAGCGGCGTCGACTTCACTGTGTTCTATCACCTGATGTCGATCGAACGTAATAGTGACGTGATGATCAAGGTCGCCTTGTCCGAGAGCGACCTCAGCGTGCCGACCGTGACCGGCCTTTGGCCAAACGCCAACTGGTACGAGCGTGAAGTCTGGGACATGTACGGCATCGACTTTGCCGGCCACCCGCACCTGACCCGCATCATGATGCCGCCGACCTGGGAAGGTCACCCGCTGCGCAAGGACTTCCCGGCCCGCGCCACCGAGTTCGACCCGTTCACCCTGAACCTGGCCAAGCAACAGCTTGAGGAAGAAGCCGCGCGCTTCAAGCCTGAAGACTGGGGCATGAAGCGTTCCGGAGCGAACGAGGACTACATGTTCCTCAACCTCGGTCCCAACCACCCTTCCGCGCACGGTGCGTTCCGCATCATCCTGCAGCTGGACGGTGAAGAGATCGTCGATTGCGTGCCTGACGTCGGCTACCACCACCGTGGTGCCGAGAAGATGGCCGAGCGTCAGTCCTGGCACAGCTTCATTCCGTACACCGACCGTATCGACTACCTCGGCGGCGTGATGAACAACCTGCCGTACGTGCTCTCGGTCGAAAAGCTGGCCGGCATCAAGGTGCCCGAGAAGGTCGACGTCATCCGCATCATGATGGCCGAGTTCTTCCGGATCACCAGCCACCTGCTGTTCCTGGGTACCTACATCCAGGACGTCGGCGCCATGACCCCGGTGTTCTTCACCTTCACCGACCGCCAGAAGGCGTACACGGTGATCGAAGCCATTACCGGTTTCCGTCTGCACCCGGCCTGGTACCGCATCGGCGGCGTCGCCCACGACCTGCCGCGCGGCTGGGAAAAACTGGTGAAAGACTTCGTCGAGTGGATGCCAAAGCGTCTGGACGAATACCAGAAAGCCGCACTGGACAACAGCATCCTCAAAGGCCGGACCATCGGCGTCGCTGCCTACAACACCAAAGAGGCCCTCGAATGGGGCGTCACCGGTGCAGGCCTGCGTTCGACCGGTTGCGACTTCGACCTGCGTAAAGCGCGTCCATACTCGGGCTACGAGAACTTCGAATTCGAAGTACCGCTGGCCGCCAATGGCGATGCCTACGACCGTTGCATCGTGCGCGTCGAAGAAATGCGCCAGAGCATCAAGATCATCGACCAGTGCATGCGCAACATGCCGGAAGGCCCGTACAAAGCGGATCACCCGCTGACCACGCCGCCGCCGAAAGAGCGCACGCTGCAGCACATCGAGACCCTGATCACGCACTTCCTGCAAGTTTCGTGGGGCCCGGTCATGCCGGCCAACGAATCCTTCCAGATGATCGAAGCGACCAAGGGCATCAACAGTTATTACCTGACGAGCGATGGCGGCACCATGAGCTACCGCACCCGGATTCGCACCCCAAGCTTCCCGCACCTGCAGCAGATCCCTTCGGTGATCAAAGGCAGCATGGTCGCGGACTTGATTGCGTACCTGGGTAGTATCGATTTCGTTATGGCCGACGTGGACCGCTAAGCATGAACAGCACGCTTATCCAGACAGACCGTTTCACCTTGAGTGAAACCGAGCGCTCGGCCATCGAGCACGAGCTGCATCACTACGAAGACCCGCGCGCGGCGTCGATCGAAGCCCTGAAGATCGTCCAGAAGGAACGTGGCTGGGTGCCTGACGGCGCGCTCTACGCCATCGGCGAGATCCTCGGCATCCCGGCGAGCGACGTTGAAGGCGTGGCGACTTTCTATAGCCAGATCTTCCGTCAGCCAGTCGGTCGCCACATCATTCGCGTCTGCGACAGCATGGTCTGCTACATCGGCGGCCATGAATCGGTAGTCAGCGAAATCCAGAGCAAACTCGGCATCGGCCTGGGCCAGACCACCGCCGACGGTCGTTTCACCCTGCTGCCGGTCTGCTGCCTCGGCAACTGCGACAAGGCGCCGGCGTTGATGATCGACGACGACACTTTCGGTGATGTGCAGCCTGCCGGCGTTGCCAAATTGCTCGAGGGCTACGTATGACCCTGACTTCCTTCGGTCCTGCCAACCGCATCAAGCGTTCGGCCGAGACTCACCCGCTGACCTGGCGCCTGCGTGACGACGGCGAGGCTGTCTGGCTCGACGAGTACCAGGCCAAGAACGGTTACGCGGCTGCGCGCAAGGCCTTCGCCGACATGGCTCAGGACGACATCGTCCAGACCGTGAAAGACGCCGGCCTGAAAGGTCGCGGCGGTGCAGGCTTCCCCACGGGCGTGAAGTGGGGCCTGATGCCGAAAGACGAATCCATCAACATCCGCTACCTGCTGTGCAACGCGGATGAAATGGAGCCGAACACCTGGAAAGACCGCATGCTGATGGAGCAACTGCCCCATCTGCTGATCGAAGGCATGCTGATCAGTGCCCGCGCGCTGAAAACCTACCGTGGCTACATCTTCCTGCGTGGCGAATACACCACCGCCGCCAAGCACCTCAACCGTGCCGTGGAAGAAGCCAAGGCAGCCGGCCTGCTGGGCAAGAACATCCTGGGCAGCGGCTTCGATTTCGAGCTGTTCGTCCACACCGGCGCCGGGCGTTATATCTGCGGTGAAGAAACCGCACTGATCAACTCCCTCGAAGGCCGCCGCGCCAACCCGCGCTCCAAGCCGCCCTTCCCTGCCGCCGTTGGCGTGTGGGGCAAGCCGACTTGCGTGAACAACGTTGAAACCCTGTGCAACGTCCCGGCGATCATTGCCGATGGCGTGGACTGGTACAAATCGTTGGCCCGCGAAGGCAGTGAAGACATGGGCACCAAGCTCATGGGCTTCTCCGGCAAGGTCAAGAACCCGGGCCTGTGGGAATTGCCATTCGGCGTCACCGGTCGCGAGTTGTTCGAAGACTACGCCGGCGGCATGCGCGACGGTTACAAGCTCAAGGCCTGGCAGCCAGGCGGCGCCGGTACCGGTTTCCTGTTGCCGGAACACCTGGACGCACAAATGTACGCCGGCGGCATCGCCAAAGTGGGCACCCGTATGGGTACCGGCCTGGCCATGGCGGTGGACGACAGCGTCAACATGGTTTCCCTGCTGCGCAACATGGAGCAGTTCTTCGCCCGCGAATCCTGTGGTTTCTGCACCCCTTGCCGCGATGGCTTGCCATGGAGCGTCAAGCTGCTGATGGCCATCGAGAACGGTGAAGGCCAGCCAGGCGACATCGAGACCCTGCTGGGTCTGGTCGGTTTCCTCGGCCCAGGCAAAACCTTCTGTGCTCACGCACCGGGCGCCGTGGAGCCGTTGGGCAGCGCAATCAAATACTTCCGCCATGAGTTCGAAGCCGGCATCGCGCCTGTCAGCGCCGTCGTCCCGCCTCTGGCAAGGCCGATCGTAGTCGGCGCTTAACGCTTAAAAAAGGCGAACGGTCCGTGCCGTTCGCCTTCTCGTGTGATGACGCCTTGAACGGCTGTGTTGATTCACGCGAATAACAAGATTCCATTAGCCACGCCCGCTGACACCGGGCCAACGAAGAACTTTGAACCATGGCCACTATCCACGTAGACGGCAAAGAGCTCGAAGTCGATGGGGCAGACAACCTGTTACAGGCATGTCTGTCGCTAGGCCTCGATATCCCTTATTTCTGCTGGCACCCTGCCCTTGGCAGCGTTGGCGCTTGCCGCCAGTGCGCGGTCAAGCAGTACACCGACGAGAACGACACCCGTGGTCGTATCGTCATGTCCTGCATGACCCCTGCCACCGACGGCACCTGGATCTCCATCGAAGATGAAGAGTCCAAGGCCTTCCGCGCCAGTGTTGTTGAATGGCTGATGACCAACCACCCGCACGACTGCCCGGTCTGTGAGGAAGGCGGTCACTGCCACCTGCAAGACATGACCGTGATGACCGGCCACAACGAGCGCCGTTATCGCTTCACCAAGCGTACTCACCAGAACCAGCAACTGGGCCCGTTCATTTCCCACGAAATGAACCGCTGCATCGCTTGCTACCGCTGCGTGCGCTTCTATAAGGATTACGCTGGCGGCACCGACCTTGGTGTGTTCGGCGCCCACGACAACGTGTACTTCGGTCGCGTTGAAGACGGCGTGCTGGAAAGCGAATTCTCCGGCAACCTCACCGAGGTCTGCCCGACCGGTGTGTTCACCGACAAGACTCACTCCGAGCGCTACAACCGCAAGTGGGACATGCAGTTCTCGCCGAGCATCTGCCATGGCTGCTCCAGCGGTTGCAACATCTCCCCGGGCGAGCGTTACGGCGAACTGCGTCGGATCGAAAACCGCTTCAACGGTTCGGTCAACCAGTACTTCCTGTGCGACCGTGGCCGTTTCGGCTATGGCTACGTCAACCGCGAAGACCGCCCGCGTCAGCCTCTGCTGGCCAACGGCGCCAAGCTGAGCCTCGACGAAGCGCTGGACAAAGCCGCTGACCTGCTGCGCGGTCGCAACATCGTCGGTATCGGTTCGCCGCGTGCCAGCCTCGAAAGCAACTTCGCGTTGCGCGAGCTGGTCGGCGCCGAGCACTTCTACTCCGGTATCGAAGCCGCCGAGCTGGAACGCATTCGTCTGGTCATGCAGGTGCTGAAAGACAGCCCGCTGCCGATCCCGAACATGCGCGACATCGAAGACCACGATGCGATCTTCGTCCTCGGCGAAGACCTGACCCAGACCGCCGCCCGTATGGCGCTGTCCCTGCGTCAATCGGTCAAAGGCAAGGCCGAAGACATGGCCGATGCCATGCGCGTTCAGCCTTGGCTCGACGCTGCGGTGAAGAACATTGGTCAGAACGCGCTGAACCCGCTGTTCATCGCCAGCCTGGCTGAAACCAAGCTCGACGACATCGCCGAAGAGTGCGTTCACGCCGCTCCAGACGATCTGGCGCGCATCGGTTTCGCCGTGGCTCACGCCCTCGACGCCAGCGCCCCTGCGGTTGAAGGCCTCGACGCCGAAGCCCTCCAACTGGCCAAGCGCATTGCCGACGCCCTGCTCGCGGCCAAGCGTCCATTGATCATTGCCGGCACCTCGCTGGGCTCCAAAGCATTGATCGAAGCCGCTGCGAACATCGCCAAAGCCCTGAAGCTGCGCGAGAAGAACGGCTCCATCAGCCTGATCGTGCCAGAGGCCAACAGCCTCGGCCTGGCCATGCTCGGTGGCGAATCGGTCGACGCCGCGCTGCAAGCGCTGATCGATGGCAAGGCCGACGCCATCGTCGTGCTGGAAAACGATCTGTACACCCGTACCGACAAGGCCAAGGTCGATGCTGCCCTGACCGCCGCGAAAGTGGTGATCGTTGCCGACCACCAGAAAACCGCCACCAGCGATCGCGCGCACCTGGTTCTGCCAGCCGCCAGCTTCGCTGAAGGCGACGGTACGCTGGTCAGCCAGGAAGGCCGCGCCCAGCGCTTCTTCCAGGTCTTCGATCCGAAGTACATGGACGCGAGCATCCTGGTTCACGAAGGCTGGCGCTGGCTGCATGCCCTGCGCGCTACCTTGCTGAACCAGCCGATCGATTGGACCCAACTGGACCACGTCACCGCTGCCGTCGCTGCAAGCACGCCGCAACTGAACCGCATCGTCGATGCTGCGCCGTCCGCCGCGTTCCGCATCAAGGGCATGAAGCTTGCCCGCGAACCGCTGCGTTACTCGGGTCGTACCGCCATGCGCGCCGACATCAACGTGCACGAACCGCGTACGCCGCAAGACAACGACACCGCGTTCAACTTCTCGATGGAAGGTTACTCGGGCTCGGTCGAACCGCGTCAGCAAGTGCCATTCGCCTGGTCTCCGGGCTGGAACTCGCCGCAAGCCTGGAACAAGTTCCAGGACGAAGTCGGTGGTCACATCCGCGCTGGCGACCCGGGCACCCGCCTGATCGAAAGCACCGGTGATTCGCTGAACTGGTTCTCGGCTGTTCCGCGTGCCTTCAACCCGGCGCCGGGCACCTGGCAGGTCGTGCCGTTCTTCCACCTGCTCGGCAGCGAAGAGAACTCTTCGAAAGCCGCACCGGTTCAGGAACGCATCCCGGCCGCCTACGTCGCTTTGGCCAAGTCCGAAGCGGATCGCCTGGGTGTCAATGACGGTGCCCTGCTGAGCTTGAACGTTGCCGGCCAGACCCTGCGTCTGCCGCTGCGCATCAACGAAGAGCTGGGTGCTGGCCTGGTCGCATTGCCGGCCGGTATCGCGGGCATTCCGCCAGCGATCTTTGGCAAATCCGTTGACGGTCTGCAGGAGGCAGCTCAATGACCTGGTTCACGCCTGAAGTGATTGACGTGATCATCGCGGTCCTCAAGGCCATCGTGATTCTGCTCGCCGTGGTGGTGTGCGGCGCGCTGCTGAGCTGGGTCGAGCGTCGTCTGCTCGCCCTCTGGCAGGACCGTTACGGTCCGAACCGCGTCGGCCCGTTCGGCGCGTTCCAGATCGCGGCCGACATGATCAAGATGTTCTTCAAGGAAGACTGGACCCCGCCGTTCGCCGACAAGATGATCTTCACCCTGGCACCGGTAGTCGCCATGAGCGCCCTGCTGATTGCCTTCGCGATCATCCCGATCACCCCGACCTGGGGCGTGGCGGACATCAACATCGGCATCCTGTTCTTCTTCGCCATGGCCGGTCTGTCGGTCTACGCGGTGTTGTTCGCCGGCTGGTCGAGTAACAACAAGTTCGCCCTGCTGGGCAGCTTGCGGGCCTCGGCACAGACTGTGTCGTACGAAGTGTTCATGGGCCTGTCGCTGATGGGCATCGTGATCCAGGTCGGCTCGTTCAACATGCGCGACATCGTTGAATACCAAGCGCAGAACCTGTGGTTCATCATTCCGCAGATCTTCGGTTTCCTGACCTTCTTCATCGCCGGCGTCGCCGTGACTCACCGTCACCCGTTCGACCAGCCGGAAGCTGAGCAGGAACTGGCTGACGGTTACCACATTGAATACGCCGGCATGAAATGGGGCATGTTCTTCGTCGGCGAGTACATCGGCATCGTGTTGATTTCGGCGCTGCTGGTGACCTTGTTCTTCGGTGGCTGGCACGGTCCGTTCAACATTCTGCCGCAGATCCCGTTCATCTGGTTTGCGCTGAAAACCGCGTTCTTCATCATGATCTTCATCCTGTTGCGCGCCTCGATTCCGCGCCCACGGTATGACCAAGTGATGGACTTCAGCTGGAAGTTCTGCCTGCCGCTGACCCTCGTCAACATGCTGGTGACCGCTGCGATCGTGTTGCTCAACACGCCCGCCGTCGCGGCTCAGTGAGGATAGAGAATCATGAAGTACATATTTGACATCGTGCATGGCTTCTTCACCCAGCTTCGCAGCCTGGTGATGATTTTCGGCCACGCCTTCCGCAAGCGCGACACGCTGCAGTACCCGGAAGAACCGGTCTACCTGCCGCCGCGCTACCGTGGCCGTATCGTCCTGACCCGCGACCCTGATGGCGAAGAGCGTTGTGTAGCCTGCAACCTGTGCGCCGTGGCGTGCCCGGTCGGGTGCATCTCGCTGCAGAAAGCTGAAACCGAAGACGGTCGCTGGTACCCGGACTTCTTCCGCATCAACTTCTCGCGCTGCATTTTCTGCGGCCTCTGCGAGGAAGCCTGCCCGACCACCGCGATCCAGCTGACACCGGATTTCGAGATGGCCGAGTTCAAACGTCAGGACCTGGTTTACGAGAAAGAAGATCTGCTGATCTCCGGCCCCGGCAAAAACCCTGATTACAACTTCTATCGTGTTGCAGGTATGGCGATTGCCGGGAAGCCGAAAGGCTCCGCGCAGAATGAAGCCGAACCGATCAACGTGAAGAGCTTGCTGCCTTAAGGAAGAAAGATGGAATTCGCTTTCTATTTCGCATCGGGTATCGCTGTGGTGTCCACGCTTCGCGTGATCACCCACACTAACCCTGTGCACGCCCTGCTCTACCTGATCATTTCGCTGATCGCCGTGGCCATGACGTTCTTCGCCCTCGGCGCACCGTTTGCCGGTGTTCTGGAAGTGATCGCCTACGCTGGCGCCATCATGGTGCTGTTCGTGTTCGTGGTGATGATGCTGAACCTGGGGCCCGCCTCGGTTCAGCAAGAGCGCGTCTGGCTCAAGCCCGGCATCTGGCTCGGCCCGGTGATTCTCGGCGCCCTGCTGCTGGCTGAACTGCTGTACGTGCTGTTCAGCCACCAGAGCGGCCAGGCCATCGGCCACACCACCGTAGACGCCAAGGCCGTGGGCATCAGCCTGTTCGGTCCGTACCTGCTGGTGGTCGAACTCGCCTCGATGCTGCTGCTTGCCGCAGCCGTGACGGCGTTCCACTTGGGCCGTAACGAAGCCAAGGAGCAATGACGATGCCTGCTATCCCTTTGGAGCATGGTCTGGCGGTCGCCGGCATCCTGTTCTGCCTCGGTCTGGTCGGCCTGATGGTCCGCCGCAACATTCTCTTCGTGCTGATGAGCCTGGAGGTCATGATGAATGCCTCCGCTTTGGCGTTCATCGTTGCCGGTAGCCGCTGGGCGCAGCCGGATGGACAGATCATGTTCATCCTGGTGATCAGCCTGGCAGCCGCCGAGGCCAGTATCGGCCTGGCGATCCTGCTGCAACTGTATCGCCGCTTCCACACGCTCGATATCGACGCTGCCAGTGAGATGCGCGGATGAATCTTCTCTATCTGACTTTCGTATTCCCTCTCATAGGTTTCCTGCTGCTGTCGTTCTCCCGTGGACGCCTCTCGGAAAACCTGTCGGCGCTGATCGGCGTCGGTTCCATCGGCCTGTCTGCCATCGTCACCGCTTACGTGATCTGGCAATTCAACGTCGCGCCACCTGAAGGCGGTCACTACACCCTGGTGTTGTGGCAGTGGATGGCGGTGGAAGGCTTCACGCCGAACTTCGCGCTGTACCTGGATGGTCTGTCCCTGACCATGCTCGGTGTCGTGGTCGGCGTCGGCTTCCTGATCCATCTGTTCGCGTCGTGGTACATGCGCGGTGAAGCCGGTTACTCGCGTTTCTTCGCCTACACCAACCTGTTTATCGCCAGCATGCTGTTCCTGGTCCTGGGCGATAACCTGTTGTTCCTGTACTTCGGCTGGGAAGGCGTGGGCCTGTGCTCGTACCTGTTGATCGGTTTCTACTACAGCAACCGCAACAACGGTAACGCGGCACTCAAAGCCTTTATCGTGACCCGCATCGGCGACGTGTTCATGGCCATCGGCCTGTTCATCCTGTTCGCCCAACTGGGTACGCTGAACGTCCAGGAACTGCTGGTGCTGGCACCGCAGAAATTCCAGGCCGGCGACTTCTGGATGGTCATGGCCACCCTGATGCTGCTGGGCGGCGCTGTCGGTAAATCCGCGCAACTGCCGCTGCAAACCTGGCTGGCGGATGCGATGGCCGGTCCTACTCCGGTTTCGGCACTGATCCACGCCGCGACCATGGTGACCGCCGGTGTCTACCTGATCGCCCGTACCCACGGCCTGTTCACCCTGGCGCCGGAAATCCTGCACCTGGTGGGCATTGTCGGCGGCGTGACTCTGGTTCTAGCCGGTTTCGCTGCACTGGTTCAGACCGACATCAAACGTATCCTCGCCTACTCGACCATGAGCCAGATCGGCTACATGTTCCTGGCGCTGGGCGTTGGCGCATGGGATGGCGCGATTTTCCACCTGATGACCCACGCCTTCTTCAAGGCGCTGCTGTTCCTTGCGTCCGGTGCGGTGATCGTTGCCTGCCACCACGAGCAGAACATCTTCAAGATGGGCGGCCTGTGGAAGAAACTGCCACTGGCCTACGCCAGCTTCATCGTCGGCGGCGCGGCCCTGGCGGCCCTGCCACTGGTGACCGCAGGCTTCTACTCCAAGGACGAAATCCTTTGGGAAGCGTTTGCCAGCGGCAACCACGGTCTGCTGTACGCAGGTCTGGTCGGTGCGTTCATGACTTCGCTGTACACCTTCCGCCTGATCTTCATCGCGTTCCACGGTGAAGTGAAGACCGAAGCGCACGCCGGTCACGGCATCGCTCACTGGCTGCCACTGTCGGTGCTGATCGTATTGTCCACCGCCATTGGCGCGATGATCGTTCCGCCACTGCACGGTGTGCTGCCGGAAAGCGTTGGCCACGCCGGCGGCGAAGCCAAGCACAGTCTGGAAATCGCCTCGGGCGCCATCGCCCTGGCCGGTATCCTGCTGGCCGCGTTGCTGTTCCTCGGCAAGCGTCGTTTCGTTACTGCAATCGCCAACAGCGGCATCGGCCGCTTCCTTTCGGCCTGGTGGTTCGCTGCCTGGGGCTTCGACTGGATCTACGACAAACTGTTCGTCAAGCCATACCTGGCGATCAGCCATGTACTGCGCAAAGACCCGCTCGACCAGACCATCGGTCTGATCCCGCGTATGGCCAAAGGCGGTCACACCGCCCTGAGCCGTACCGAAACCGGTCAACTGCGTTGGTACGCGGCATCGATGGCAGCCGGCTCCGTGCTGGTCATCGGCGCCATCGTGCTGGTAGCGGTCTGAATATGAACCTTGCGAACTTGCGAAAGGAATTGAGCCCGTCATGATTCTGCCTTGGCTAATCCTGATCCCCTTCATCGGCGGCCTGCTGTGCTGGATGGGTGAGCGCTTCGGCGCCACCCTCCCCCGCTGGATTGCGCTGATCACCATGTCCCTGTTGCTCTCCCTCGGCCTCTGGCTGTGGGCCACCGGTGACTATTCATTTGCCCCGGCGCCTGGCGCCGACCCGACCTGGGCGCTTGAGTTCAAGCACATCTGGATCGAGCGCTTCGGCATCAGCGTGCACCTGGCCCTCGACGGCCTGTCGCTGCTGATGATCATGCTGACCGGTCTGCTGGGTGTGCTTTCGGTACTCTGCTCGTGGAAAGAGATTCAACGTCACGTTGGCTTCTTCCACCTGAACCTGATGTGGATCCTGGGCGGTGTCGTCGGCGTGTTCCTCGCCCTCGACCTGTTCATGTTCTTCTTCTTCTGGGAAATGATGCTGGTGCCGATGTACTTCCTCATCGCGCTCTGGGGTCACAGTTCTTCGGACGGCAAGAAAACCCGGATCTACGCGGCGACCAAGTTCTTCATCTTCACTCAGGCTTCCGGCCTGATCATGTTGGTGGCGATCCTGGGTCTGGTACTGGTCAACTTCAACGACACCGGCGTGATTACTTTCAACTACGCCGATCTGTTGAAAACCAAGATGTCGCTGACCACCGAGTACATCCTGATGCTCGGCTTCTTCATCGCCTTCGCGGTCAAGCTGCCAGTCGTACCGTTCCACTCCTGGTTGCCTGATGCTCACGCCCAGGCGCCGACCGCAGGTTCCGTCGACCTGGCCGGTATCTTGCTGAAAACCGCTGCGTACGGTCTCCTGCGTTTCGCCCTGCCGCTGTTCCCGAATGCGTCGGCCGAGTTTGCGCCGATCGCCATGACCCTCGGTCTGATCGGGATTTTCTACGGCGCGTTCCTGGCTTTCGCACAAACCGACATCAAGCGTCTGATCGCCTTCTCGTCCGTTTCCCACATGGGCTTCGTACTGATCGGCATCTACTCCGGCAGCCAACTGGCGCTGCAAGGCGCGGTGATGCAGATGCTGGCGCACGGTCTGTCGGCCGCGGCACTCTTTATCCTGAGCGGTCAGTTGTACGAGCGCACCCACACCCGCGACATGCGTGAAATGGGTGGCCTGTGGTCGAAGATCGCTTACCTGCCGGCCCTCAGCCTGTTCTTCGCTGCCGCGTCGCTGGGCTTGCCGGGCACCGGTAACTTTGTCGGTGAGTTCCTGATCCTGATCGGCACCTTCCCTGCTGCGCCTTTGGTCACCATCATCGCGACGTCTGGCCTGGTGTTCGGTTCGGTCTACTCGCTGATCATGATCCACCGTGCGTACTTCGGTCCGGCCAAATCGGACGCGGTACTGCATGGCATGGACGGTCGCGAGCTGATCATGGTGGTCGGTCTGGCGGCACTGCTGATCTACATCGGCGTGTACCCGCAACCGTTCCTCGATACCTCTGCTGCGACGATGCATGGCGTGCAGCAATGGCTCGGCACCGCCTTCACTCAACTCGCTTCGGCCCGGTAAGAGCGCTATGGAATTCACGACTCAACACTTTATCGCGCTAGCGCCGTTGTTGATCACCAGCGCCACGATCATCGTGGTGATGCTGGCGATTGCCTGGCGCCGCAACCACTCGCAGACCTTCCTGATTTCCGTGGCGGGCCTGAACCTGGCGTTGCTGTCGATCCTGCCAGCCTTGAAAGTCGCGCCATTGGCCGTGACCCCACTGCTGCAGATCGATAGCTTTGCCTGCTTGTACATGGCGCTGATCCTGGTCGCCACCCTGGCCTGTGTGACCCTCGCCCACGCCTACCTCGGCGATGGCGGTTCGGGTTACCCGGGCAACCGCGAAGAACTGTACCTGCTGATCCTGATGGCCGCCGCCGGTGGCCTGGTTCTGGTCAGCGCGCAGCACTTGGCCGGGTTGTTCATCGGTCTGGAACTGCTCTCGGTGCCGGTCTACGGTCTGGTGGCCTACGCCTTCTTCAACAAGCGTTCGCTGGAAGCCGGTATCAAGTACATGGTGCTGTCGGCCGCCGGTTCCGCGTTCCTGTTGTTCGGTATGGCCCTGCTCTATGCCGACTCCGGCAGCCTGAGCTTTGTCGGTATCGGCCAGGCCCTCGCGGCCACCGGTCTGCCAAGCTCCCTGGCGCAGTTGGGCCTGGGCATGATGCTGATCGGCCTGGCGTTCAAACTGTCGCTGGTACCGTTCCACCTCTGGACTCCAGACGTTTACGAAGGTGCTCCGGCACCGGTGGCGGCGTTCCTGGCGACCGCTTCCAAAGTTGCTGTGTTCGCAGTGATGGTGCGTCTGTTCCAGATCTCGCCAGCGGCGAGCAGTGGTGTACTCAGCGACGTGCTGACCATCATCGCCATTGCCTCGATCCTGTTCGGTAACCTGCTGGCCCTGACCCAAAGCAACCTCAAGCGTCTGCTGGGTTACTCGTCCATCGCGCACTTCGGCTACCTGCTGATCGCCCTGGTGGCGAGCAAGGGTCTGGCCGTGGAAGCCATCGGCGTATACCTGGTCACCTACGTGATCACCAGCCTCGGTGCCTTCGGCGTGATCACCCTGATGTCCTCGCCGTACAACGGCCGTGACGCGGATGCCCTGTACGAGTACCGCGGCCTGTTCTGGCGCCGTCCGTACCTGACCGCCGTACTGACCGTGATGATGCTGTCCCTGGCCGGCATCCCGCTGACCGCGGGCTTCATCGGCAAGTTCTACATCATTGCCACCGGTGTCGAGTCGCACCAATGGTGGCTGGTCGGTTCCCTGGTACTGGGCAGCGCCATCGGCGTCTTCTACTACCTGCGCGTCATGGTCACCCTGTACCTGATGGAGCCAAACCTGCGTCGCCACGATGCGCAACTGCATTGGGAACAACGTGCAGGCGGCGTGATGCTGCTGGCCATCGCCGTACTGGCGTTCTTCCTCGGGCTGTATCCGCAGCCGTTGCTGGTCCTGGTTCAACAGGCTGGTCTGGCGGGTTGATCGCTTAGCGGTAGATCGTAGAAAACAGAAACGGCACCTTCGGGTGCCGTTTTTGCGTTTGGGGGGTTTGGTACTGCTGTTTTTCCCCTCCTCTGGCGTGCATATCCGTTTTTGCGGTGATGGCGGCTATTGGTTTCGCCCTTACGGCGAGTCACTTGGAGAAGCCCCAAGTAACCAAGGGCTCTTGCCCCTTTCGTTCGGTGGCTCGCTAATGCTCGCCATGCCCTCGCTCCGGTCCTGCTCCGTGGGCCCGCCGCCATCGGCCATCCCTGGCCGGGGGCGGCTAACCCGGCATCCATGCCGGGTTGCCCACTACGCAGAACCTGCGCTCGGCCTCTCGAGGGGGCGCTCAGATCAAAAGCGGAAGGCGAGCTAACGCTCGGCCTGATGAGTGGTGAAAATCAAAAGCGTATGGGATTCCCTGTAGGAGCCGGCTTGCCGGCGAAAAACGTCCAGACACCGCGCTCATCCAGACAGCCCGCGTCATCGTTGACGACCATCGCTGGCAAGCCAGCTCCTACAATTTCGAACCGTGTGAACCCAATCCCTTGTAGGAGCCGGCTTGCCGGCGAAAAGCGTCCGGACAACGCGTTCACTCAGACAGCACGCGTTATCGTTTGACGTCCATCGCCAGCAAGCTGGCTCCTACAATTTTGAATCGTGTGAACCCAATCCCTTGTAGGAGCCGGCTTGCTGGCGAAAAGCGTCCGGACGACGCGTTCATTCAGACAGCACGCGTTATCGTTGACGTCTATCGCCAGCAAGCCGGCTCCTACAGGGGAACGTGTTCAACTGGGCAATCAGGTCGGCTGATACTGGATCAGGCACAAACAAAAACGGCACCTTGCGGTGCCGTTTGCCTTTCTCAGTCCCGCCGTTTACTTACGTGCGTCTGCCCAGGATTTCAGCAGTTCGTTGTAGCTCACGGTTTCACCCTTAGGCTTTTCGTTCGCCAGTTTCGGTTTTGGTGCACCCGGCTGATCGAACCAGTATTGCGCATCGCGCTCGGGGTTCATTTTCGGGGCGCAGGTGGCTTGGGCCTTCGAGCGTTCCAGACGGGACATGATCGCGTCCTGATCCTTGGCCAGGCCATCGAGCGCCTGTTGCGGGGTTTTGTCGCCGCTGGCGGCTTCGGCGATGTGGCTCCACCACAGTTGCGCCAGACGCGGATAGTCCGGCACGTTGGTCCCGGTCGGGGTCCATTGCACACGGGCCGGGCTGCGGTAGAACTCGACCAGACCACCCAGTTTCGGCGCCAGGTCGGTCATCGCTTGCGAGTTGATGTCCGACTCGCGAATCGGTGTCAGGCCGACGATGGTTTTCTTCAGCGACACGGTTTTCGAGGTCACGAACTGCGCATAGAGCCAGGCAGCCAGTTTCTGTTTCTCAGGCGTGGACTTCATGAACGTCCAGGAACCCACATCCTGATAGCCCAGCTTCATGCCCTCTTCCCAATACGGACCGCGCGGCGAAGGGGCCATGCGCCATTTCGGTGTGCCGTCGGCGTTCACCACGGGCAGACCCGGTTTGGTCATGTCGGCGGTGAATGCGGTGTACCAGAAGATCTGTTGGGCGATGTTGCCCTGGGACGGCACCGGGCCGGACTCGGAGAAGGTCATGCCCGCCGCTTCCGGTGGTGCGTAGGCCTTGAGCCAGTCGACGTATTTGGTCGTGGCAAATACCGCCGCCGGGCCGTTGGTGTCGCCACCGCGAGTCACGCTGGAACCGACCCGGGTGGCAGTCCTCGACGCGAATGCCCCACTCGTCCACCGGCAAACCGTTAGGCAAGCCCTTGTCGCCACCACCCGCCATGGAGAACCAGGCATCGGTGAAGCGCCAACCCAGGGACGGGTCTTTCTTGCCGTAGTCCATGTGCCCGTAGACCCGCTTGCCGTCGATTTCCTTGACGTCTTCGCTGAAGAATTTGGCGATGTCTTCATAGGCCGACCAGTTCACCGGAACGCCCAGCTCGTAACCGTACTTTTCCTTGAACTTGGCTTTTAGGTCCGCACGCTCAAACCAGTCGGCGCGGAACCAATAGAGGTTTGCGAATTGTTGGTCGGGCAGTTGATAGAGCTTGCCGTCAGGCGCGGTGGTGAAGGAAAGGCCGATGAAATCCTTGAGGTCCAGGGTCGGCGAAGTGAAGTTTTTACCTTCATTGGCCATCAGGTCGGTGATGGATTCAGTCTTGCCGTAACGGAAGTGCGTACCGATCAGGTCCGAGTCGTTGACCCAGCCGTCATAGATGCTCTTGTCCGACTGCATCACGGTCTGCAGCTTTTCCACCACGTCGCCTTCCTGCAGCAAATCGTGGGTCACCTTGATCCCGGTGATCTCGGTAAAAGCCTTGGCCAACACCTTGGACTCATATTCGTGAGTGGTCAGGGTTTCCGAGACGACCTTGATGTCCATCCCGCGAAACGGCTCGGCGGCCTTGATGAACCACTTCAGTTCCGCGAGCTGCTGATCCGCCGTCAGGGTGGACGGTTTGAACTCGCTGCCGATCCATTTTTTCGCGGCTTCTTCGTAGGCATCGGCCCAGGCCGAAGCGCTCAAACCGCTGAGTGCCAGCATGGCTGCCAATGAAATGCTATGTCGCAGCTTATTGTTTTTTGTCGAACATAGAGACCTCCTTTTAGGGTTTCGGAGCAACATTGCCGAGCGATTCGACTAGCCCCAACGCATCACAGCCAACAGCCACACCAGGGACAACGCGAACGCTACCCAGATGCTCCAGTCGGTCACGCCGATTACCAGCAAATGCAGGTAGGCGCTGCCGAGAAGACCGATAAACAGCCGATCGCCACGGGTGGTGGCAATCGGCAAAAAACCACGCCGAAGAACGCTCGGCGAGCGTAGTTCCCACGTCGTCATGCCCACCAGAATCAGGCCAATGACGGTGAAGAACGCCGCTGTGGGGACAGTCCAACTCATCCATTCCATCATCAGTTCCTCATACTCGGCCGAGGGCAAAGCCCTTGGCCACGTGGTTACGAACAAACCAGATCACCAGCATGCCCGGCAGGATGGTCAACACCCCCGCCGCCGCCAGCACGCCCCAGTCGATGCCGGACGCCGAAACGGTTCGGGTCATCACCGCCGCGATCGGCTTGGCGTTGACCGAGGTCAGCGTCCGCGCCAGCAACAATTCGACCCAGGAAAACATGAAGCAGAAGAACGCCGTTACGCCGATCCCCGAGCCAATCAGCGGCACGAAAATCTTCACGAAGAACTTGGGAAAACTGTAGCCATCAATGTAGGCGGTTTCGTCGATTTCCTTCGGAACGCCGGACATGAAGCCCTCGAGAATCCACACCGCCAACGGCACGTTGAACAGGCAATGCGCCAACGCCACGGCGATGTGGGTGTCGAACAGGCCGATCGACGAATACAGCTGGAAGAACGGCAACAGGAATACCGCCGGTGGCGCCATGCGGTTGGTCAGCAGCCAGAAGAACAGGTGCTTGTCGCCGAGGAAGCGATACCGCGAGAACGCGTACGCCGCCGGCAACGCCACGCTCAGCGAAATCACCGTGTTCAGGCTCACGTAATACAGCGAGTTGAGGTAACCGGTGTACCAGGCCGGATCGGTGAAGATCACCTTGTAGTTGGCAAAAGTGAAATCCTGCGGAAACAGCGTCAGGCCGCTGAGGATTTCGGTGTTGCTCTTGAAGGACATGTTCAGCAGCCAGTAGATCGGCACCAGCAGGAACAGGATGTAGATCAGCAGTGGAATCAGCTTTCTCTTGCTCATGGCAGACCTCAGCGGTTGGCGTCAGAGTGAGTCATGGCGGTGTAGAACAGCCAGGACACCAACAGGATGATCAGGAAGTACACCAGCGAGAACGCCGCCGCCGGGCCGAGATCGAATTGGCCGATGGCCATTTGCGTCAGGGTCTGGCTGAGGAAGGTCGTGGCATTCCCCGGCCCGCCGCCCGTGAGCACGAACGGCTCGGTGTAGATCATGAAACTGTCCATGAACCGCAGCATCACCGCGATCAACAGCACGCTCTTGAGCTTGGGCAACTGGATGTGTCGGAACACTGCCCAGGCGGATGCGCGATCAATCCGCGCAGCCTGGTAATACACGTCCGGAATCGCCCGCAACCCGGAGAAACACAACAGCGCCACCAACGACGTCCAGTGCCAGAACGTCCATCACCAGCACCGTGACCCAAGCGTCCATGGTGTTGGCCGCATAGTTATAGTTGATGCCCATCGCATTGAGGCTCGACCCGAGCAAGCCAATGTCCGCCCGGCCGAAGATCTGCCAGATGGTGCCGGACCACGTTCCATGGAATCAGCAGCGGAATCGCCAGGATGATCAGCACCAGGGAAGACCAGCGGCCCTTGGTCGGCATGGTCAGGGCGATGGCGATGCCCAGCGGGATTTCGATCAGCAGCACGCAGCCGGAGTAGATGAACTGGCGCAGCAGCGAGTCGTGCAACCGTGGGTCGAGCAGCACCTGCTTGTACCAGTCGGCGCCGACGAAGTAGCGGCTGGACTGGTCGAAGATGTCCTGCACCGAATAGTTGACCACGGTCATCATCGGGATCACCGCACTGAACGCCACCAGCAAAAACACCGGCAGCACCAGCCACCAGGCCTTGTTGTTCTGCACCTTGTTCATGGCAGCACCTCCAGCAGGTAATCGTCGGCATAGACCATCAACCATTGCGCCGGAAAGCTGATGTACGCCGTGCCCTCCGGCACCGGTTTGTCTTCCGCCAGCCCGTACTTTCAACGGCACGCCGTCGAGGTTCAGGGTCATGATCTTGTAGGTGCCGAGGTCTTCGACGTGTACGACCTTTGCCTGCATCGCGTCGTCAAACGGTTCGTCCCACACGTGTACGAACTCAGGTCGGATGCCAACCTTCAGGGTTTTCCATTCGGACTCGGCGATGCGTTGCAGTTGCGTTTTCGGACAACGGCAAATGCGTCGAGGCAAAACCGACACCGCCCGGTTGCGGCTGCACGTCGATCAGGTTCATCCCCGGGCTGCCGATGAAATAACCGACAAAGGTATGGCTCGGCCGTTCGAACAATTCCCGTGGCGTGCCGAATTGCACGATCTGCCCGCCGTACATCACCGCGATCTTGTCGGCGAAGGTCGAGGCTTCGAGTTGATCGTGGGTGACGTAGACCATGGTGATGTTGAACTGCTCGTGGATCTGTTTGAGCTTGCGCCGCAGCTTCCACTTCAAGTGCGGGTCGATCACCGTCAGCGGTTCATCGAAGAGGATGGCGGAGACGTCATCGCGCACCAGCCCGCGGCCCATCGAGACTTTCTGTTTTTCGTCAGCGGTGAGGTTGCGCGCCTTCTTGCTCAGCAGCGTCTGGAGGTCGAGGACCTCGGCAATTTCCTGCACCTTGCTGTGAATTTTCGCTTCGGCCATGCCCTGATTGCGCAGCGGAAAGGCCAGGTTATCGAACACCGTCATGGTGTCGTAGACCACCGGAAACTGGAAAACCTGAGCGATGTTGCGCTTCTCCGGGGTCAGGTCGTTGACCGCTTTGCCGTCGAACAGGACATGGCCCTGGGACGGGCTAAGCAACCCGGAAATGATGTTGAGCAAGGTCGACTTGCCGCAACCCGAAGGCCCGAGCAAGGCATAAGCACCGCCCTGCTCCCAGATGTGGTCCATCTCGCGGATCGCGTAATCCTCGGGGCCGCTCGGCGTGCGCGTGTAACTGTGGGCGAGGTTCTGCAAACGGATTTCGGCCATCAGGCAACCCTCGCGATACGGCGTCCGGGCGCCTGGACCAGCCGCCCCTGCGCATCGAACACAAACAGTTTATGGGTCGGAATGTAGATGCGGATCGGCGCATCGACGTCGTATTCGTGAACACCGGGCAAATGGCAGCACCAGCAGGAAATGCTCGTTGCGCACGTGGAGGAAGGTTTCCGAGCCGCTGATTTCGGCGACCTCGACGGTCACTGCCAGTTCGAGGTCATCGTCGTTGCTCGGCACCAGCGAGATGTGGCTCGGGCGCACGCCGAAGCGGAACTCGCCCTCGCCCACCGGGCGCAAATCGACGTTCAACGGGAAGTGCACGAAATTGGCGAAGCTGACTTCGTTGCCGGCGATGCGTCCGGGCATCAGGTTGATCGGCGGTTCGGAGAACAGCTCGGCGGCCAGCACCGATTGCGGCTGGTGATAGACCTCGGAGGACTTGCCGCTCTGGATCACCCGGCCCTCATGAAGAATGGTCGTGGTGCCACCGAGCGCCAGCGCTTCGTTGGGCTCGGTGGTGGCGTAGATGGCGATGGTGTGCCGCGCCTTGAACAGCTCGCGCATTTCCTGGCGCAGTTCTTCGCGCAACTTGTAGTCGAGGTTGACCAGAGGCTCGTCGAACAGGATCAGTTCGGCGTCCTTGACCAGCGCCCCGGGCCATCGCGGTGCGCTGTTGCTGACCACCGGAGAGCTCCAGCGGATAGCGCTGGAGAAACTTCTCGATGCGCAACATCTTCGCGGTTTCCAGCACTTTGCTCTGGATCAGTTCGTTGGACACACCGGCCTGGCGCAACGGCGAAGCGATGTTCTCGAACACCGTCATGGTCGGGTAGTTGATGAACTGCTGATAGACCATCGACACGTTGCGCAAGCGCACCGGGCGTTGGGTGACGTCGACGCCATTCATCAGGATGCGGCCGCTGTCGGGCTTGTCCAGGCCCGCCATCAGGCGCATGAGACTGGTTTTGCCGGACAGCGTGCGGCCAAGCAAAACGTTGAAGGATCCAGGTTCGAAACTCAGGCACGCATCGTCGATCCAGGTCTGGCCCTCGACGGTGCGGCTGACGTGCTCCAGAGTGAGTGACATGGCTCGGCCTTTTTATTATTGGAGTCAAGCGACCGGAGCAGTAGAGCGAGTTTCATGCCAGAAATTGCAACGTGTTGATCTGGCTTGGAAATCCTTGAAACAGCGGTGAAACCGCTTTCGTTGCTGAACAGAAATGAACAACGACGGCTGAACAATTGAACAATCTAACCGTTGACAATGAACAATAGTGAACAACACTCTACGGACTGTTCACGCTCCCCGTAGGAGCCAGGCTTGCCGGCGAAGGCGTCTTTGAAATCGCCTTCGCCGGCAAGCCTGGCTCCTACAGGTCAGTGGTGTGTCAGTACCATCACGCGAGAGATTCGACGTGATGTGCAAACCCTATAAAAACAATAAAAGCTTGCTCAGAGATCGACTGCCATGGCCGTACCTGCCTCGCCGCTCTCCCACGACGCCATCATCCAGGACTCCTGGTCCCGTTGCCGCGCGTTCGGGCTCGATCATCAGAGTGCCCCGGCATTCGACCAGCTACCGGCAGCGGACATCGCGCAGTTGCTGGAAAGCCAGCATTCCTTGGTGCAGACCACCCATCAAGAGGTCCTGCCCTATTACGAAAACATCCTCAGCAACTCCAATTGCCTGATCATGCTCGCCGACAATCAGGGCCAGGTCCTGACCTCCTGGGGCACCCAGCGTTTCATCGAGCCGAGCCTGACCCGCGGCTTCAGCGCCGGCGCGAGCTGGATGGAGCGTTGCAGCGGCACCAATGCCATCGGCACTGCCCTGGCCTGTGAGCAGGCGGTGCACATCGAGCACGATGAACATTTCCTCAAGGCCAACCGCTTCATGACCGGTTCCGCCGCACCGATTTTCGATGCCGAACGCAAGGTCATCGCGGTGCTGGACGTGTCCAGCGACAGTTACCTGCCGCCGTCCCACACCCTCGGCATGGTCAAGATGATGAGCCAGACCGTGGAAAACCGGCTGATCCTCAACCTGTTCCATGGCCAGCATTTTCAACTGACGTTCAACACCGGCTTGAACAACCTCGACAGCCAATGGGCGGGATTGTTGATTTTCGATGAGACCGGCCAGGTGCTCTCAGCCAATCGCCGCGCCGATAATCTGCTGGGCATCAGCCTGTCGCGGGTCAGTGTCGAGAGCCTGTTCAAGGTCTCATTGCTCGAACTGCTGAATCAGCCGGACGGCCTGCCCTTCTCCCTCCAGGCGTCCGGGCGCAACCGCTTCCAGTGCCTGTTGAAGCGGCCGAAGCAGGCGCCGATCCAGGCAAGAATGTTCGCCGAACCCGCCGTGGCGGCACCCGCACCCGCCGCTATCAGCCTCAATACCCTGCACTTCGGCGACAGCCGTGTGGAAAAAGCCGTGCGCCAGGCCGAGCGCCTGCTGGAGAAAGACATTCCGCTGTTGATCCACGGCGAAACCGGGGTCGGCAAGGAAGTGTTCGTCAAGGCGCTGCATCAGGCCAGTTCTCGCAGCAAACAACCGTTCATTGCCGTCAACTGTGCAGCGATCCCCGCCGAACTGGTGGAGTCCGAGCTGTTTGGCTACGAGAAAGGCGCGTTTACGGGCGCCAATCAGAAAGGCAGCATCGGGCTGATTCGCAAGGCCGACAAAGGCACGCTGTTTCTCGATGAAATCGGTGACATGCCATTGCCAACCCAAGCCCGGCTATTAAGGGTGTTGCAGGAACGCTGCGTACAGCCGGTGGGCAGCAGCGAGCTGTTCCCGGTGGACATCCGCATTATCTCGGCGACTAACCGTTCGTTGCGCGAGCAGGTTCAGTTGGGGCGATTTCGCGAAGACCTGTATTACCGGATCGGCGGATTGACCCTGGAATTGCCACCGCTCAGGGAACGCAGCGACAAGCAGGCGCTGTTCAAACGCTTGTGGGAACAACACCGTGAACCGTCGCAGTGGGCCGGGTTGAGCCGTGAGGTGCTGGAGTTGTTCGACCGCCACCCGTGGCCGGGGAATTTACGCCAGGTCAGCAGCGTGATGCAGGTGGCGCTGGCCATGGCGGAAGAGCAACCGGTGCGGCCGGAGCATTTGCCGGATGATTTTTTTGTCGATCTGGAGATGGAACCGGTCGAGGTGGATGAACCCTTGGCGGTTGATTTGAATGATGTGGAGGATTTGAATCGGCAGTTGCAGGCGGCTGGGGGGAATATTTCCCATCTGGCGCGGCGGTTGGGTGTGAGCCGGAACACCCTCTATAAGCGATTGCGCCAGTCGGAATGACGGGGTATCCGCAGCGGCGGCTCCCGGTTTGCGACCATTCGCGGGCAAGCCTCGCTCCTACAGGGACCGCGCCGTTCGCCAACACCGTGAACGACGCGGTCCCTGTAGGAGCGAGGCTTGCCCGCGAAGACGTCAGCCCTGTCACCGCTAAACCAATCCCACCCCAAAAACAAAAACCCGCACAAGGCGGGTTTTGTTTGTAACAAACGCAGCAATCAGTCAGCCAGACGCCAGGTCGTACCACCCTTGCCATCTTCCAGCACTACACCCATCGCGGTCAGTTGATCGCGAATACGGTCGGATTCAGCCCAGTCCTTGCCGGCACGAGCCGCCAGACGCGCCGCAATCAGCGCATCAACCTCAGCCGCATCAACCCGCCCTTCGGCACCGGCCTGCAGGAAGTCATCGGCCTCAAGCTGCAACACACCCAGCACGCTCGCCAGTTCTTTCAGACGCGCCGCCAGACCCGCCGCCGCATCAAGATCGCTCTCGCGCAGACGGTTGATCTCGCGAACCATCTCGAACAGCACCGCACAGGCTTCCGGCGTGCCGAAGTCGTCGTTCATCACCTGAGTGAAGCGCTCGACAAAAGCTTCGCCGCCAGCCGGTGCCACACTCGGCAGGCCTTTCAACGCGTGGTAGAAACGCTCGAGTGCGCCTTTGGCGTCCTTGAGGTTGTCTTCCGAATAGTTGATTGCGCTACGGTAGTGGCTCGACACCAGCAGGTAACGCACGACTTCCGGGTGATACTTTTCCAGCACGTCGCGAATGGTGAAGAAGTTGTTCAAGGACTTGGACATCTTCTCGCCATTGATGCGAATCATGCCGCAATGCATCCACGCGTTGGCGTAGGTCTTGCCGGTGGCCGCTTCGCTCTGGGCGATTTCGTTTTCGTGGTGCGGAAACTCAAGGTCGCTTCCGCCGCCATGAATATCGAAGGTCTCGCCCAGGCAGCAGGTCGACATCACCGAGCACTCGATGTGCCAGCCCGGACGGCCGTCGCCCCACGGCGATGGCCAGCTCGGCTCGCCCGGCTTGGCGCCTTTCCACAGCACGAAGTCCAGCGGGTCCTGCTTGGACTCGTCGACTTCGATCCGCGCGCCGATGCGCAGGTCTTCGATCTTCTTGCGCGACAGCTTGCCGTAGCCCATGAACTTGGCGACGCGGTAGTACACGTCGCCATTGCCCGGTGCGTAGGCGTAACCCTTGTCGATCAGGGTCTGGATCATGGTCTGCATGCCAGCGATGTGATCGGTGGCCCGCGGTTCCATGTCCGGCTTGAGGATGTTGAGGCGCGCCTCGTCCTCGTGCATCGCAGTGATCATGCGCTCGGTCAGCACGTCGAACGGCTCGCCGTTCTCCTTGGCCCGATTGATGATCTTGTCTTCAATGTCGGTGATGTTGCGCACATACGTCAGGTTATAGCCGCTGAACCGCAACCAGCGGGTCACCAGGTCAAACGCGACCATGCTGCGGCCGTGGCCAATGTGGCAGTAGTCATACACGGTCATCCCGCAGACGTACATGCGCACATTGTTGCCATCCAGCGGTTTGAACACTTCTTTGCTCTTGGTGAGCGTGTTGTAGATCGAAAGCACGTTAGAGGTTCCTTGAATCACTGGCCCCACGAATCACGCAAGGTCACGGTACGGTTGAATACCGGAGCACCTGGTTTCGAGTCCTTGATATCCGCGCAGAAGTAACCTTCGCGCTCGAACTGGAAACGGTCTTCCGGCTGTGCATTGCCCAGGGAGGGTTCAGCACGACAACCAGTGAGTACTTGCAGCGAATCAGGGTTGATGTTGTCCAGGAAACTGGCGCTGTCTTCGGCCTTTTCAGGGTTCGGCGAGCGGAACAGGCGATCGTACAGACGCACTTCGCACTCGACGCTGGCCGCGGCCGGCACCCAGTGAATCACGCCTTTGACCTTGCGGCCTTCAGGGTTCTTGCCCAGGGTTTCCGGGTCGTACGAGCAACGCAGTTCGACGATGTTGCCATCGGCGTCCTTGATTGCTTCGTCGGCACGGATCACGTAGCTGCCACGCAGACGCACTTCACCAGCCGGTTCCAGGCGCTTGTAGCCTTTTGGCGGCTCTTCCATGAAGTCATCGCGGTCGATGTAGATTTCACGGGCGAACGGCAGCTTGCGCACGCCAAGTTCTTCTTTCTGCGGATGACGAGGCAGTTCGAGGTGATCGACCTTGTCTTCCGGGTAGTTGGTGATCACGACCTTCAACGGACGCAGCACGCACATGGCGCGCGGTGCGTTCTGGTCCAGATCCTGACGGATGCTGAATTCCAGCATGCCGAAATCAACCACGCCGTCGGAACGGTTGGTGCCGATCATGTCGCAGAAATTGCGGATCGACGCCGGGGTGTAGCCACGGCGGCGGAAGCCGGACAGCGTGGACATGCGCGGATCGTCCCAACCGTGAACGTGCTTTTCATCGACCAGTTGCTTGAGCTTGCGCTTGCTGGTGATGGTGTAGTTCAGGTTCAGGCGGCTGAATTCGTACTGGCGCGGGTTCGCCGGCACCGGCAGGTGCTCGAGGAACCACTCGTACAGCGGACGGTGGCTTTCGAACTCCAGGGTGCAGATCGAGTGGGTGATGCCTTCGATGGCGTCCGACTGACCGTGGGTGAAGTCGTAGTTCGGGTAGATGCACCACTTGTCACCGGTCTGGTGGTGATGCGCATGGCGGATGCGATACATGATCGGATCGCGCAGGTTCATGTTCGGCGAAGCCATGTCGATCTTGGCCCGCAGCACACGTGCGCCGTCCGGGAACTCGCCGGCACGCATGCGGGCGAACCAGTCGAGGTTTTCTTCGACGCTGCGATCACGGAACGGGCTGTTGCGGCCCGGCTCGGTCAGAGTGCCACGGTATTCCTTGGCTTGTTCAGGGCTCAGGTCGTCAACATAGGCCTTGCCGGCCTTGATCAGTTCAACGGCCCAGTCGTGCAACTGGTCGAAATACTGCGAGGCATAGCGCACTTCGCCGGACCATTCGAAACCCAGCCATTTGACGTCGCTTTCGATGGCGTCGATGTATTCCTGGTCTTCCTTGGCCGGGTTGGTGTCGTCGAAACGCAGGTGGGTGACGCCGCCAAACTCCTGGGCCAGACCGAAGTTCACACAGATCGACTTGGCGTGACCGATGTGCAGGTAGCCGTTGGGCTCAGGCGGGAAACGGGTGACGATCTGCGTGTGCTTACCCGAGTCCAGGTCCGCCTGGATGATCGGGCGCAGGAAATTGACCGGCACGGCAGGGCCGGTCTTGGAATTCGAGGTAGGGTCGACAGTGGGCTTGCTCATAGGATCCTTGAACGTACAAGTGCGCGGCCGGAACACGGGCCTGATAAAACAAAGCCGCTATCATAGCCGAAGCCGTCAAGTCGCTGACAGTACAGGCCCGAAAACGGCTGCATTTAATCGGATGCAAATGAAAAACAGCCTCGAAATTGGCGTCTGTCGCGCTAAACTGCGCACCTTGGCCGACATCGGCCGGACCGGTTGAGGGCTCGACAGCCCTGAAACCCACGAATTCCCAGAAAGAGTACCGATCATGACCCAAGTCAAACTGACCACCAACCACGGCGACATCGTCCTGGAACTGAACGCTGAGAAAGCCCCGATCACCGTGGCCAACTTCATCGAGTACGTTAAAGCCGGTCACTACGAAAACACTGTTTTCCACCGTGTCATCGGTAACTTCATGATCCAGGGCGGCGGTTTCGAGCCAGGCATGAAAGAAAAGAAAGACAAGCGCCCAAGCATCCAGAACGAAGCCGACAACGGTCTTTCCAACGACAAATACACCGTCGCCATGGCCCGCACCATGGAGCCGCATTCGGCTTCCGCCCAGTTCTTCATCAACGTCGCTGACAACAGCTTCCTGAACCACAGCGGCAAGAACGTTCAGGGTTGGGGCTACGCAGTGTTCGCCAAAGTGACCGCCGGTACCGACGTTGTCGACAAGATCAAAGGCGTGTCCACCACCTCCAAGGCCGGCCACCAGGACGTACCAGCAGACGACGTGATCATCGAGAAAGCCGAGATCATTGAGTGATATTGCTGATTTCAGACTTGCATCTGGAAGAGGAGCGCCCGGACATCACCCGGGCGTTTCTGGATTTGCTCGCCGGACGCGCCCGCTCGGCGAGTGCGTTGTACATCCTCGGCGACTTTTTCGAAGCGTGGATTGGCGACGATGCCATGACGCCCTTCCAGCGCTCCATCTGCCAGGCCCTGCGCGACCTCAGCGACAGCGGCACGGCGATTTTTCTGATGCACGGCAATCGTGACTTCATGCTCGGCCAGGCCTTTTGCAAACAGGCCGGCTGTACGTTGTTGAAGGACCCGAGTGTCGTGCAGTTCAACGGCGAGCCGGTGCTCTTGATGCACGGCGACAGCCTCTGCACCCGCGACGAGGCTTACATGAAGCTGCGTCGTTACCTGCGCAACCCGATCACCCTGTTCATCCTGCGCCACCTGCCGTTGCGCACCCGCCATAAACTGGCGCGCAAACTGCGCAGCGAAAGCCGTGCGCAGACGCGGATGAAGGCCAATGACATTGTCGATGTCACCCCCGACGAAGTGCCACGGGTGATGCAGGCCTATGGCGTGAAAACCCTGATCCACGGGCACACCCATCGCCCGGCCATCCACAAGTTGCAGATTGGCGAGCAAGCGGCCAAACGCATTGTGCTGGGGGATTGGGATCGCCAGGGCTGGGCGTTGCAGGTGGATGAGAGCGGGTTTGCGTTGGCGCCGTTTGACTTCACCCCGCCGCCACAACTCGCAGCCCCGCGAACTGACTGACACTTCCTCCTGTAGGAGCGAGGCTTGCCCGCGAAGGCGGCGTGTCAGTCGACATTGATTTGACTGACACGCCGCCTTCGCGGGCAAGCCTCGCTCCTACAGGGGGTCTGCGGTGGGTCTAGTGGCCGGAGGCCGCAGGCCCGGCCTTCGCCGCGAACGGCGGTTTCGCCAGCCACACCAGCACGATCAACCCCATGAACGCCCACCCCAGCAACGTGAAGTAATCCACGGTGGAGAGCATGTACGCCTGACTGGTCAGCACATGATCGAGCTGCGCATACGCCGGGTTGCTCGCACCGCCCAGCGCATTCAAGGCCTCGCGGGTCGCCGGTTCGTAGGTGCTGATGCTTTCGCTCATGTAGGCATGATGCTGATCCGCCCGACGAATCCAGATCCACGTGGTCAACGACGCCGCAAAACTGCCGCCCAGGGTCCGCAGGAACGTCGCGAGGCCCGCGCCATCGGCGATCTGGCTCGGTGGCAGGTCCGACATCAAAATGCTCAAGGTCGGCATGAAGAACAGCGCCACGCCAATGCCCATGAACAACTGCACCAGAGCGATGTGCTGGAAGTCCACCTCGTTGGTGAACCCGGCGCGCATGAAGCAGCTGAGGCCAATCGCCAGGAACGCCAGGCCCGCCAATAGCCGCAGGTCGAACTTGTGCGCGTACTTGCCGACAAACGGCGAGAGGATCACCGGCAGAATCCCGATCGGCGCCACCGCCAGCCCGGCCCACGTTGCCGTGTAACCCATCTGCGTTTGCAGCCATTGCGGCAGGATCAGGTTGATGCCGAAGAACCCGGCGTAACCCAACACCAGCACAATCGTGCCGATGCGGAAGTTGCGATACGCGAACAAGCGCAGGTTGACCACCGGGTGTTTGTCGGTCATTTCCCAGATCACGAACACCGCCAGCGCAATCGCGGAAATGGCCGCGCCGATGAGGATGAAATTCGATTCGAACCAGTCGAGGTCGTTGCCCTTGTCGAGGATCACCTGCAACGCGCCGACACCGATGATCAACGTGATCAGACCGACGTAATCCATTGGCTGATAACTGGTCACCACCGGCCGCGCCTTGAGCTGCGAACGCACCACCATCACCGCGAAAACCCCGATCGGCACGTTGATGAAGAAGATCCACGGCCAGCTATAACTGTCAGTAATCCAGCCGCCCAGAATCGGCCCGGCAATCGGCGCCACCACCGTGACCATCGCCAGCAACGCCAGGGCCATGCCGCGCCTGGCGGGGGGATAGACCGCGATCAGCAGCGTCTGGGTCATCGGGTACAACGGCCCGGCGACCAGACCTTGCAGCACCCGAAAGCCAATCAGCTCCGGCATCGAAGTGGAGATACCGCAGAGAAACGAAGCCAGCACAAACAGAATCGTCGCCCACAGAAACAGTTTCACTTCGCCAAAGCGCCGACTGAGCCAACCCGTCAGCGGCAGCGCAATCGCATTGCTCACCGCAAACGAGGTGATCACCCAGGTGCCCTGCTCCGAACTCACGCCCAGGTTGCCGGAAATCGTCGGCAACGCCACGTTGGCGATGGTGGTGTCGAGCACTTGCATGAAAGTCGCCAGCGACAGGCCGATGGTACTGAGCAGCAGGCTGGGCGGGGTGAAAGACGCGTTATTGCTCATCGCGAATCCTTTGAAACCTGATGGGCGCTGCGCCCTTTACAGACGCAGCTGACCGTGTAGGAGTGAGCCTGCTCGCGATAGCGGTGGGTCAATCAACAAAGATGTTGAATGTTAATCCTCCATCGCCGGCAAGCCGGTCTCACTCCCACAGGGTCGGAGTGATGGCGAATCAGCGTTGCGCGGTTTTGCTGACCGCTGCGCTGTTGTCGTGGATCAATTGCGTGATCATCGCGTCGGCCTCGGCCAACTGACGGTCGTAGACGTTGGTGCTGAACGACGCCTTTTGCGGCGGCTGTTGCGCCAGCACCGGGCCGCTTTGGTCGCGCAGGTTCACATCGACCTGAGTGGACAGGCCCACGCGCAACGGGTGCTTGGCCAGTTCTTCGGCGTTGATGTGAATCCGTACCGGCACACGCTGGACGATCTTGATCCAGTTACCGGTGGCGTTCTGCGCCGGCAGCAGGGCAAACGCGCTGCCGGTGCCCGCGCCGAGGCTGTCGATGGTGCCGCTGAATTTCACGTCGCTGCCGTACAGGTCAGCCTGGATATCCACCGGTTGGCCGATGCGCATGTCGCGCAGTTGGGTTTCCTTGAAGTTGGCGTCGATCCACAACTGATCCAGTGGAATGACGGCCATCAGCGCGGTGCCCGGCTGAACCCGTTGACCGAGTTGTACCGAGCGCTTGGCGACGTAACCGGTCACCGGTGCAATCAGAGTGCTGCGGGAATGGTTCAGATAGGCCTGGCGCAATTGCGCGGCGGCCGACATCACGTCCGGGTGCGACGACACCACGGTGTCATCCACCAGGGCGCTGGTGGTTTTCAGTTGCTGTTTGGCGTTGGCCAAAGCGTTTTGCGCCGAGGTCAGGTCATCGCGAGCGTGAGACAGTTCTTCCTGGGAAATCGCCCCGCCCGCCGCGAGATTTTTCCGGCGGTTGAAGTTGTCCTCAGCCTTCTGCACTTCGGCTTGCTGGGCATTGACCTGGGCTTTCATGCCGTCGACGTTGCTGTACAAGCCGCGGACCTGACGCACGGTGCGCGCCAGATTGGCCTGGGCACTTTGCAGACCGACTTCGGCGTCGTTCGGGTCGAAATTCACCAGCACCTGGCCTTCATGGACCAGGTCGCCGTCATCAGCGCCAATGCTCACGACGGTGCCGGTGACCAGCGGAGTGATTTCCACCACGTTGCCGTTCACATAGGCGTCGTCGGTGCTTTCGTTCCAGCGCCCGAAGAATTCGTGATAACCCCAGACGCCGACACCGGCGAGGACCACCACGATGGCCAGGACCACCAGCATGACTTTGCGTTTGCGCGGGTTGCTGGTGTCTGGACTGTTGTCAGCGGTTTGAATGTTTTGTGCAGTGGCCATGACCATTACCTTGAATTAGTTGTGCTGCGTGGCTGGGGTTGCGTTGGCCGCGGTCAGGGTTTCGCCCTGAAAACCGCCGCCCAGCGCCTGCATCAGTTGGATCGACAGGTCGATTTGCTCGGCATTCAGGTTGGCCAGCTGACGCTGGGCCTGGAGCAATTGCTGCTCGATGCTGAGCACGTCCAGGTAGTTGCCGATGCCGGAACCGTACCGCTGGACCACGGTGTTGTAAGAATCCTGGGCAATGTCGGTGGCGTGCTGCTGAGCGCCGATCTGCCGGCCGATGTCACGCAACTGATTGATGGTGTCGCTGACATCACCGAGGGCTTTCACCAGGCTTTTGTTGTACTGCGCAACGGCGAGGTCGTAATCGGCGTCGCGGGCATCGAGGTCGGCACGCAGGCGGCCACCGTCGAAAATCGGCAGGGAAATGGTCGGTGCGATGTTGAAGAAACGACTGGCGGAACCGAACATCGCGTCACCCAGCAACGATTCGGCACCGGCCGCCGCGCCGAGGTTCAGGTTGGGATAGAACCGGGTCTTGCCGGCGTCGATGTTCTTGCTCGCCGCCTCGACCCGCCAGCGCGCGGCCACCAGATCGGGACGGCGACCGAGCAACTCGGCGGGCAGGACCGACGGCAATGCGACGGCGCTGGCCTGAAGAATCTTCGGCCGAGCGATTTCATTGCCGCGATCTGGGCCTTTGCCGAGCAATACCGCCAGGGCGATTTTCGCGCTTTGCAGGCGTTTCTCGGCGTCGATCAGGCTGGCTTCAGACGTGGCTTCCAGGCTTTCGGTTTGCTGGAACTGGTACTGACTGTCGATCCCGGAACTCAGGCGACGCTGGCTCAGGTCGAGCATTTGCCGGGTGCGTTTGAGGTCTTCGTTGGCCAGGTCATAAACGATGTGCGCCTGACCCAGATCGCTGTAGGCGCGGGCGACGTCGGCAGACAACGTCAACTGAGCGGCCTGCTGATCGACTTCGGCAGCGCGGGCCTGGCCCAACGCGGCTTCCCAGGCGTCGCGCTGACCGCCCCAGAGGTCGAAGTTGTAGTTGAAGCTGGCACCGATGTTACGCACGGTGGAGTAGGCATCGCCCTCGCCCCTCGGGTCTTGATCCCGGGCCAGACGCGAACGGCTGACGCCGGCGCTGGCATCGAGGGTCGGCATCCGCGCAGCGTCGGCGGCATACGCGGCGGCGCTGGCCTGATGAGCACGGGCGTCGGCGATCTGCATGTCGGGGCTGTCGTGCAGGGCTTCGCGGATCAGACCGTCGAGCTGCGGGTCGCCGAGGCTTTTCCACCAGTCGCTTTTCGGCCAGGCCGCAGGCGACAGGGTCACGCCGCTGAGGGATTGCCCGGCCTTGAGGGTTTTCGCATCGAGGCTTTTGCCTTCGGTGGTCAGGCCGCTGTAGCTGGCGCATCCGGCCAGGGTCATGGCCGCGAGCACCAGGCTCAGGCCGGCGCGCAAGGTTTTGCTGCTCATTTGTCACCTACCCGCAGCAGCGTGATCGAGTCACCGGCTGCCACCAAAATTTTCTTCAGGATCTGTTCCAGGGTTTTCAGCTCATCAGGCGTGATCGCGCCGGCCAGTTCGTTCATGGCGTCGGCGCCGATCACCGGCAAGCGGTCAGCCAACTGCTGGCCTTGCTCAGTTAACACAAGCTGCACCTGACGGCGGTCCGCTTCGGAGCGTTGGCGGGCGAGGAAACCTTTCTGTTCCAGACGATCGAGCATGCGGGTCATCGAGCCACTGTCGAGCGACAGGTGCCGGCACAGTTCGGCCGGAGTATCGACGCCGTATTGGGCGATGATGATCAGCACTTTGAACTGCGCGGCGGTGATGCCGTGGGGTTCCATGTGCGTGTCGATGATCCGGTCCTTGAGCAGCGCAGCGCGCCCAAGCAGGAGACCGAGATGGCAGTTCTTGAATTCGTCCGGGGTGAAATGTTTCATCTGACCACCAATTAGCTGCCTAGGCAGAGAATGTATGTCGAGATGTTACTGCCTAGGCAGCCAATGTCAACGTAATAGTTAGGTTGCTTTGTATTTGACGGATAAATGGTGCGGATTTTGTGGCAGGCGCAATGACGCCTTCGCGGGCAAGCCTCGCTCCTACAGGTTCGGTGTAACCCCTGTAGGAGCGAGGCTTGCCCGCGAAGAAAGCGACTTGGTTTTGGAGAGGACGGGCGTTAAAAATCCCGCTTGTAAAAGATATCCAGCGAACTGGCCACGCCACCCGCCGCTTCGAGGTACACCTTCTTGCTCAGCTTGTAGCGCAGGGCAATGGTGTTGGCCGGCTCAAACACGCCAACGCCATATCGCAGGCTGAGCTTCTCGGAGATATTGCCGCTGGCGACCACACTTGTCGTATTGCCGCTGCCCTCGGTGTCGAGCTGGAAATCCTGAATCCCCAGATCGCTGGCCAGTTTGCCGGTCACCCCGGAACTGCCCATCAGGCCCAACCCCAGCGCAGCCTGCGCCAGCATGTTGTTGTCTTCACCGGTGGTGCTCAGCGGACGCCCGAGCACCAGATAGGACAAGGCCTGTTCCTGACTCATCGCCGGCTCGGAGAAGATCTGCGTGGTCGGCTGCTCGGCGCTGCCGCTCAGGCGAATACCGGCGATGACGTCGTCGGTCTGGCGAATCGCCTCGATGTCCAGGTACGGCTGATCGATCGGGCCGGCAAACAGCAAACGCGCCCGACGCACTGTCAGCCGCTGGCCATAGGCCCGGTAACGCCCGTCGTTGAGCCACAACTCGCCGCGGGTGTCCATGTTGTCGCCGATGTGCACGTGCCCTTGCAGGTTGGCAGTCAGGCCAAACCCGGCGAAGCTGAGTTTGTCTTCGCCGACCGCCACGTCGATGTCCATTTTCATCGCCAGCGGCGGTTTGCCCTCTTCGGTCTGCGCGCCAATGATCACCGTGTCATCAGAGATCTTGACCGTCGATGGCGGCAACTCGCGCACGGTGATTTCGCCTTTTGGCACCAGCACTTTGCCAGCGATGGCCAGTTCGTCGCCCTTCATCGAAATCTTCAAGTCCGGCGCCACTTCGAGCTTGGCGTACGGTTCGACAGTGACCGGCAATTGCGTGCCTTTGAGCGCCAGGTCCACCACCAGCGCCTGACCCCAGGCGATGCTGCCGGTCAAACTGCCCTGCCCGCTCTTGCCGCTTTTCCAGCCACCGTTCAACTGCACGGTTTCGCCGGCGATCAGCGCTTGAAGCTGCAACGCCTCAAGGTCCATCGGCAATTCAGGGCCGGAAATCTCGCCGTCGCTGAGCAACAGATTGCCGTTGACCAAAGGCGCCAGCAGACCACCGGAAATCGTGCCGCTGCCATTCAGGCGTCCGGTGAGCTTCTCGACCATCGGCACAAACGGTCGCGCCACGGACAGGTCGAGGCCATTGAGGCGGAACGCCCCGGTCAGCGGTTTGTTCTTCGGCAATGGATTGATCTGTGCCTGCACACTCAATTCGCCGAGCTTGCCGCCGACGAAGTTGAGGTCGGTGTCGATGCGCTTGGGCGTGAGTTTGCTGGTGAGTTTCAGGGTCTGGTAGGGGAAGTCCAGCCACTGATCCTTTTCCTTGATGCGCAGGGTGCCGCCGCTGGCATCGAGGCTGATCTGGCCGTTCGGGCCGCTGGCCGGCAGGTCCAGTTGCAGGTCGGCGTTGAGCCGGCCCTTCCAGGCGAAATCCTTCGGCAGCCATTGCGCAAGGCTTTCAATCGGGAATTGCTTGAGGTGATAACGCAGCTTCGGTTCCGGCATCAGGCGCTGGTCTTCACCGCACAAACTGGCCGGGCCGGACATCCAGCAATGGGCGCCGAAATTGATTTTGCCGTCCGCCAGCCGTTCGAGTTTCGCCGGGTTTTGCAGCTTCCAGTCCTGGCCACCGGCCTGAATATCACCGCTGGCCAAACGTCCGCGCCAGTTGCCTTTGTCCAGATTGCCGTCGAGGCCCAGGGCCAGTTTCAGTTGCGGGCCTTGCAGGTCGAGTGTCAGTTTCTGGTTTTTGATATCGCCCTGACCGCTGGCCGTCAGCGTGCCCAGCGACGTGTCGCCGGCCTGAATGCCCGAGCCCTTGAAATCGATTTTCGCCCGTTGCGCGCTGTCGAGCGTGGCGTCGAGGTTCAGGCTTTGCAGGCGATTGTCTTCGAACGCCAGTTGCGTGCCTTGCAGCCCGAGCTTGCCTTGTGGTGCCTTGAGCGTGCCGGCGACATCGACGCGACCATTGAGCTGGCCGCGCAGTTGCGGCCACAGCTGCGCCAGGCGCGACAGCTTGATGTCGATCTGGCCGGCGAGTTTCTGTTGCAGACTGCCCTTGCCGGTGATGCTGTTGTCGCCGAGGCGGATTTGCAGCGCGCTGAGGTTCCATTGCTCGCCGCTGCCATCGGCCTTGGCTTGCAGGATGGCCGGTTGGCCACGCAGTTTGCCCTTCAGATCGAGGTCCGCGTTCAGGCTGAGTTTTTCATTCTTCATCTCGCCTTTGCTGCGCAACGGACCGGCCAGGGTACCCGGCAATTCCGCGACCCAGTACGCCGGGTTGATCGCCGACAGGTCCAGCGCGGTGTCCCAGGCAATGCCATCGGCAAATTGCAGGTTCAGGTGGCCTTCGGCCTTGCCCTGCCCGGCTTCGAGCTGGATTTGTTGCAGGTAGATTTTCGTCAGGTCGCCAGCGAACGGGCTGCTCAGGCTGAACGCTCCGGCCGGGCCATCCAGCGCAGCCTTGAAGTTGCCGAGGTATTTGCCGTCGGTGTAGGAGACTTCGCCGTTGAAGCTGCGCAATGCCACTTCAGGTTCGTCGATCAGCGGATAGAGCCGGTGCCAGGGGAAATCCAGCCAGTCGATTTTCGCCGTGGCGTTCAGGCCTTTACTCCAGTCCAGAACGCCCGTGAGCTTGAGACTTTGTTTGTCGTTGGCGGTCAGGTCCAGCGCGGCGATCTGCGCGCCGTTGGCGTCGACTTTGCCTTGCAGCATCAGTGCAACCGGGCCTTGCTCGGCAGGCAGCGTGGCGTTGCCGCGCAACTGGTAGCCGTTTTTCAGATCGCCGTCGCCGGTCAGTTCAAGCTGATTGAGTTGCAGGGTGTCCGGCAGGTCCGCACTGGGTTTGAAGCCGTCGGCGACGATCCGCACCTTGGCCGGCAGGTTGTCCGCCAGCGGCTGCAACTCGCCGGTCAGTTGGCCGTTCAGGTAACCGCTGCTGTCGGCGGTGAGCTTCAGGGTTTTCAGCAGGTCGCCGTTGATTTTCAGCGTCAGCGCCCAGGGCTCGGGCGCTGGCAGGGTCAGTTTGCCTTCAGCCTTGAGCGGCCAGTTGCCGTTGGGTTGCAGGAGGCCGGACAGGTTCAGGCTGAGGTCGTCGCGTTGCAGTTGCACGGAGTCGATCTGCATCCCCTGCTCGGTCCAGTGCGCCGCCAGTTGCAGGCCTTTGAGTTCTTCGCTGCCGTTGAACAGCAAGCTGCCGACCTGCACGTCGCCCAGCTCGATGGCCAGTGGCAATTTCAGGTCCGGCAAGGTGATCGGTCCACTGCTCTGCTCTTCAGGGCCCGGTGGAAATTGCAGGCTGACCTGGTCGGTTTTCAGTTGCTCGATGCACAGGGCCATGCGCGTCAGGCACAACGGCGACCAGGCGAAAATCACCTTGCTCAGCTCAACCCGGCTGGTGCCTTGCTGCCAGACCAGATGATCGGCGCTCCACTGACCACCCAGACGGCCCTGGAAATTCTCGACGGTCAAACCCGGCACAAAGCCGAGTGCCCAGCGGCTGCCTGTCGCGGTGCCCAGCACCGTGGTCACGGCCAGCAGCACCAGCATCAGCAGCGCCAGAATCGCCAGCAGCGTTACTTTCAAACCACGCTTCACAGCTCAGGCCCCATGGAAAAGTGCAATCGAATACCGCCGTCGTCGTCCATCGCGTGAGCCAGGTCGAGGCGAATCGGCCCCACCGGCGACACCCAGCGCACGCCGATACCTACGCCGGTCTTGAGATTGGGCAGTTCGAGTTTGTTGAAGGAATTGCCCTGGTCGACGAACGTCGCGACCCGCCATTTTTCGGCGATGGAATATTGATACTCGACGCTGCCGGCAATCATGTAGCGGCCACCGATGCGATCGCCCTCGGAGTTTTCCGGGGACAGGCTCTGGTAGTCGTAACCGCGCACGCTCTGATCGCCACCGGCGAAGAAGCGCAGCGACGGCGGTACCGAATTGTAGCCATTGGTGGCGCTTCCACCCACCTGCACCCGACCGAGGAAACGGTGTTTATCGAACACCGTGGTCAGGCCTTTCACCAGCGCCGTGCCGTAGACAAGGTTGTTGTCGGAGCCCAAGCCTTCCTTGGCCACTTTGGTTTCGAACTGCAGGCGATAGCCGTTGTGCGGGTCGATGCGGTTGTCGCTTTTCAGGTAGGAATAGCTGACGCCGGGCATCAGCAGATTGCTCAGCCCCGAGTCATCGCCGAGTCGATATTCTTCGCGCTGCCATTTCAGCGACACCACTCGCTGCCAGCCGCTGGGCAACTTGCTGTGCCATTCGGGGCCGAGGGTCAGCAGTTTGCTCAGGCTGTCCTTGTCGGCAATTTCTTCACTCTGATAACCACCGGCGAAGCGCAGTTTGTCGGTCAGCGGCGGGTCCAGCGGAATGTCATAGAACAGCCCGACGTTTTGCCGAGGCGCCGAGACTTCGGTTTCCCAGCCATAGCTGTGGCCTTGAGGGTTGACCCAGTGCCGGGTCCAGTTGGCCTTGACCCGTGGGCCGACGTCTGTGGAAAAACCAAGGCCTAGGCCCATGGTCCGTGGCTTGCGGGTGTCGAGCTTGACGTCCACCGGGATCACATCGTTCTTGGACGCCGTCGGCGCCGCGTCGACGCGCACGCCTTCGAAATAGCCGCTCGATTGCAGGTTCTGATTGAGTTCGGCGATCAGTTCGGAGTCATACGGCGCACCGGCCTTGAACGGCACCATGCGTTGCAGCAACTCTTCATCGAACGGCGTATCGCCTTCGAAACTGACTTTACCCAAGGTGTAACGCGGGCCGCTTTCGTAGATCAGTTCGATGTCGGCAACGCCGGCTCGCGGGTCGACCGCCAATTTCTGGCTGGTGAAATAACCACTGAAGAAACCGTAACGCGAGGCCTGGTTCTGGATCAGCCGCTTGGCGTCTTCGTAGCGGCCATGATTGAGCACCGCGCCGGTTTTCAGCGCATTGCTTTTTGGCACACGAAAGGCTTTGAGGGAGGCCGCAGGACCGTCGATGCGAATAGTGACATTGCGTAAATGCACAGGCTCGCCGGGATCGATGTTCATGACCAGGCGCGGTGTCTTGCCGCCCTTCACGTCCGTGTCGATCTGTGGCTGGTAATAACCCAAGGCCTGCGCGGCCTTGCGCGCCTGTTCTTCGGCGCCACGACTGAAGCGCAACAAGGCTTCTTCGTCACGATCGCCGAGGCTGCCAATATAGCCCTCTATATTGGCCTTCAGTTCATCGTTGGACGGTTTGATCCGCACATCCAATTCACTTTGGGCCAGCGCCGCGCAGCTGGTGATCAGCATCAGCACGCCGCTGGTAATTCTTCCTGGAAACTTCATAGGCGCGGATGCTATCACGAGCGTGGGAGCGTGATAGAGCCTCGCGCCCCGCGAAAGTTCTACCGTTTTATGCCGAGGCGGTTTGCAGCACCTGTGGGTTGGCGTGGAAAAACACGTGCTCGCGGATCGGTCCTACCGCTACTTCACCGATTTCCTCGTAGCCCTGACGTTTATAGAACTCCAGATAACGCGGATTCCCGGTATCGAGGACTACACCCTGGGAATGCTCGTCGACCGCGCACCAGTTATGGACCGCCTGCAGCAGTTGTTCGCCGAAGTGCTTGCCCTGAAATTGCGGGTGAACCCCCAGCAATGGCAGCAGGTGCACCGAGTCGGACGGCACGCAGGCCATCACCGCGTCGTGGTATTCGAGGTAGCGGCGGGTGCAGCGAAACCCGGTGCTGAGCACCATCCGCAGGCGCCACGCCCAGCTTTCGGTGATGCCCAGGCGTCGTTGCGGCGGCGCGATCAGCGCGATACCGATCAAGCGATCGTTGACCAGCAGGCCGATGGCCGGCAAGTCCTGCAGAAAGTGTTGCTTGACCAGTTCCCGCACGGTGGCGCGCACCCGCTGTTCATAACCGGGACGTTCGGCTTCGAAGAGGTAACCGAAGGTCGGCTCGTGGCGGTAGGCCTGGTACAACAGGGAGCGGGCTTCGCGGGAATAGCCGCTGTCGAGCATATGGATATCGGCGATGACGGTCGAGGTTTCGGGCATAACGGTCATTCTCCCCGGCGCGGCTCGGGTGGCTGCGCTCTTATTGGTACGAGCGTGTGGGTGGCTTCACAGTTCCCCAGACAGGTATAGACCAAGTCAGGATCTTCATCGACTGAACTGGCCTCTTCGCGGGCAAGCCTCGCTCCTACATGACCGGTGCCCTACACAAAAAATGTGAACCTGTAGGAGCGAGGCTTGCCCGCGAAGAGGCCCGAGCAGCCAACAAAGATCTGACAGAACACAGCGAATCCCCTCACCCCACACTGGCCCCAATCCCACAGGTCAGCTAGCATCGCCCTTTTGCCAGGACTGCCGACCATGAAGATCGTCTCCTTCAACATCAACGGGCTGCGCGCTCGTCCTCATCAGCTGGCGGCGCTGATCGAAAAGCATCAGCCGGACGTGATCGGCCTGCAGGAAACCAAGGTCCACGACGATCAGTTCCCGCTGGCCGAGATCCAGGCGCTGGGCTATCACGTGTATTTCCATGGGCAAAAAGGTCACTACGGCGTCGCCCTGCTCTCGCGCAAGGAACCGCTGGAACTGCACAAAGGTTTCGTCACCGATGAAGAAGACGCCCAGCGCCGCTTCATCTGGGGCACCTTCGCCGACGCCAATGGCGTGCCGGTGACCATCATGAACGGCTATTTCCCACAAGGTGAAAGCCGCGACCATCCGACCAAATTCCCGGCCAAGGAACGTTTTTACAACGACCTGCAGCACTTGCTGGAAAGCCAGTTCAACAACGAACAGCCGCTGGTGGTGATGGGCGATGTGAACATTTCCCCGGAAGACTGCGACATCGGTATCGGCCCGGACAACATGAAGCGCTGGCTGAAAACCGGCAAATGCAGCTTCCTGCCGGAAGAACGCGAGTGGATGACACGCTTGAAGAACTGGGGCCTGGTGGACAGCTTCCGTCACCTGAACCCGGACGTGGCCGACCGATTCAGCTGGTTCGACTACCGCAGCCGTGGCTTTGAGGATGAGCCGAAGCGCGGGCTGCGGATTGACGTGATCATGGCGTCCCACGGATTGTTGCCGCGAGTGAAGGATGCCGGCGTGGATTACGAACTGCGCGGGATGGAAAAACCGTCGGACCACGCGCCGATCTGGCTTGAGTTGAGCTAAAAGCAAAAGATCGCAGCCTGCGGCAGCTCCTACACGGATGTACCAGTCCTGTAGGAGCTGCCGCAGGCTGCGATCTTTTTATTTGTCATCTTTCAGAAACCTTACTGACTTAATCTCCCGGCACTTTCTTTGTTCTTTAAAGGTGCCGGCATGACGCTGCGCGTTTTCTTCTTGTTAATGCTGTGCGCCGGGCTGCCCATCACCGCGTCGGCCGGTGACTTGCCGACGCCTAAACAGGGACCGGTGCTGCGCATCCAGGGTTCCAACACCATTGGCGCGGCATTGGGCCCGGCGCTGGTCGAGGGCTTGATGCGCGAGCAAGGCTTGCTCAAGGTCCACAGCGAAACCCCGGACAAAGCCAACGAATTGCGGGTGGTCGGCGAAACGACTCAGGGCCGCCGGGTTATGGTGGACATCGCGGCCCACGGTTCCAGCACCGGTTTCACCGCCCTGAAAAACGCCACGGCGGACCTCGCCGCCTCTTCGCGCCCGATCAAGGACAGCGAACTGCTGGCCCTGCAATCCCTCGGTGATCTGAAGAGCCCCGGCGCCGAGCAGGTCATCGCCATTGACGGCCTGGCAATCATCCTTCATCCGCAAAACCCGCTTAATCAACTCAACACCGAACAACTGGCGCAAATCTTCAGCGGCGAAGCGAAGACCTGGGAGGAACTCGGCGGCAGCGGCGGAGCCATTCACCTGTATGCACGGGATGATCAATCGGGCACGTACGACACGTTTAAGGAAGTGGTCCTCAGCCGTCGTGGGAAAACGCTGAACAGCGCAGCGAAACGTTTTGAATCCAGCGAGCAATTGTCCGACGCGGTCAGCCTCGACCCGCAAGGCATCGGTTTTATCGGCCTGCCCTACGTGCGTCAGGCCAAAGCCGTGGCGATCGTCGATGGCCAATCCCAGGCGATGCCGCCGCTTAACAGTCTGATCGCCACGGAAGACTATCCGTTGTCGCGGCGGCTGTTCTTTTACCTGCCGCCCGACGCCAAAAACCCTTGGGCCGAAGCGTTGGTAGCGTTTGCGCAAAGCAGCAACGGCCAGGCCATCGTCGCGGCCAACGGGTTTATAGCCCAGACCGTCCAGGCGATGGCCGTTACGCCCAATGCATTGATGCCCGAGGGTTATCAGGCGCTCAGCCGCCACGCCCAGCGCTTGACCGTGAATTTCCGTTTCGAAGAAGGCAGCGCGACGCTGGACAACAAGGCCCGACAGGATCTGACGCGGGTGCTTGATTACCTTCAGCAGAACCAGAAAACCAACCGGCAGGTGTCGCTGGTGGGGTTTGGCGACGCCAAGAGCGATCCGGCGCGGGCTGACCTGCTGTCGAAATTGCGGGCCATGGCGGTGCGGCGGGAGTTGGTGAAAAGCGGCGTGGTGTTTCGCGAGATTCGCGGTTTTGGCGCCGAGATGCCGGTGGCGGCCAATAGTGCGGATGAGGGGCGGATCAAGAATCGGCGGGTTGAGGTTTGGGTGTATTGATTGGGTATTGTGTGTATATCCGTTGCTGCGGTAACGGCAGCTGACGGTTTCGCCCTTACGGCGAGTCACTTGGAAAAGCCCCAAGTAACCAAGGGCTCTTGCCCCTTTCGTTCGGTGGCTCGCTAATGCTCGCCATGCCCTCGCTCCGGTCCTGCTCCGTGGGCCCGCCGCCATCGGCCATCCATGGCCGGGGGCGGCTAACCCGGCATCCTTGCCGGGTTGCCCACTGCGCAGAACCTCCACTCGGCCTCTCGAGGGGGCGTGTACCTCAAGATCAAAAGCGAAAGGCGAGCTAACGCTCGGCCTGATGAGTGGTGGAAATCAAAAGCGTATGGGATTCCCTGTAGGAGCCGGCTTGCCGGCGAAAAGCGTCTGGGCAACGCGTTCATTCAGACAGCACGCGTTATCGTTGGCGTCCATCGCCAGCAAGCTGGCTCCTACAAGGGAAATGCATAGGTTTTCGTTATGTCCACGATCAACTGTAGGAGCCGGCTTGCTGGCGATGGCGGAGGGTCAGTCAACGTGTGCATTGGCTGGACGGACGCCATCGCCAGCAAGCCGGCTCCTACAGGGGATCGGTGTACAGATTCGGAATGAGTGAGTGCAGCAGAGAAGGACAACGCGGTCGACCAAATAGCCAGGTCGGCTTTCAGGCCGCCTCGGCGGCTGTGGCGGTGGTCGCCCCCTCGAGAGGCTGAGCGCAGGTTCTGCGCAGTGGGCAACCCGGCATGGATGCCGGGTTAGCCGCGCACGGCCAGGGATGGCCGATCGCGGCGGGCCCACGGAGCAGGACCGGAGCGAGGGCATGGCGAGCATTAGCGAGCCACCGAACGAAAGGGGCAAAAGCGCTTGGTTACTTGGCGCTTCTCCAAGTGACTCGCCGTAAGGGCGAAACCAATAGCCGCCGTGACCGCAGCAACGGATATGTACACCATCGAAAAACCAGGCGCCTGCCACACAGCCATCGCCGGCAAGCCGGGCTCACTCCTACAAGAGTTACGCTCAGCCCAGCAGCTTCTCCAATTGCACAACGGTATCCACCGCACCCAGCGTTTTCGCAGCATCCAACGCCGAAACCCCATTGGCATCCTTGGCCTTAGGATCAGCCCCTTTGCTGATCAGGTAATCAACGATTTCCACACGGTTGAACATCGCCGCCATCATCAACGCCGTGCGACCGTCAAACGATGCACCTTCCACCAGCGCGCCACCCTCGACCAACGCCTTGACCACCGCCAGGTCACCCTTGAACGCCGCGCCGGCAATCGGACTCTGGCCGTTGTCGTTGCGGATTTCCGGATCGGCCTTGTGCTCAAGCAGCACTTTCACCGTGTCCACATGGCCGTGGTAAGCGGCCAGCATCAGCAACGTGTCACCCTTGTGGTTGCGCAGGTTCGGCGGCAGGCCTTTGGTCAGCAGCGCAGCCATCATCGCCGCATCGCCCTCGCGCGCCTTGTTGAAAACCTGTTCGGCAAATTCGGCGGCTTCTTCGGGGGTCATCTGGCGGCTTTGATCGGACATTGGAAACTCCACATACAGTTATTCGCAAAGCCGACAGTTTCCCGAGCGCCCCCGACACTGTCACTTGTTTTTTCTCAAGGCACGCCATAGCCACAATCAATAGCGGTACTTGCCGCCGTGAATATCCGCCAGCAATTGTTCGTTGACCTGCACGTAAGTGTCGGTCCCTGGCAGCCAGGCATAGATCGGGTCGTCGCCGGTTTTGCCAGGGTCGAAGGCTTCGTCCTTGAGCCGGGTCTTCTGGTATTTGAAGGTGCCGGTGGTCTCCATCTTCACTTTCACCCGCAGGAACAGCGGCACCGCATACGCCGGCATTTGTTCACGGGCGAAGGCCAGCAGCTCGCTGAAATCCAGGGTCGCCAGGGACTCGGCGGGCGTGATCGCCGCCATCCCGGCGCGCCCGTTGGTGTTGCGGACCTCCACGCCATAAGCCACGGCTTCGGAAATATTCGGGTGTTGCAGCAGGATGTTTTCGACCTCGGTGGTCGAGACGTTTTCACCCTTCCAGCGATAAGTGTCACCCAAACGGTCGACGAACTGCGCGTGGCCAAAACCGATGTTGCGCAGCAGGTCACCGGTGTTGAAGTAACGGTCACCCTTCTCGAACACGTCGTGCAGCACGACTTTTTCAGTCTTCTGCGGATCGGTGTAGCCATCCAGCGGCGCCTTGTCGTCGATCTTCGCCAGCAACAACCCCTGCTCCCCCTTGGCCACCTTGCGCATGAAGCCGTTGGCGTCACGCGTCGGCGCGCCGCTGTCATGGTCGTAGGCCGCCAGCTCCCAGGACATCAGGGAAAACCCGACGGTGTTGTCGAAGTTGAGGATGTTGGTGAAACCGATATTGCCGTCGCTGGCCGCGTACAACTCGCAGATGTGATTCACGCCAAAGCGCGTCTTGAATTCGTGCCATGCGCCGGGGCGCAGGCCGTTGCCGATCATCTTCGTCACGCCGTGCTGGTTGTCGTCGGCGCTGGGCGGTTGATCCACGAGGTAGCGGCACAATTCGCCGACGTAACCGAGGGTGGTCGCGCGGTAATTGCGCACGTCGCTCCAGAACTGGCTGGCGCTGAACTTGCGGCGGATGGCAAACCCGGAGGCGCCGCTGATGGCCGATCCCCAGCACACGCACAACCCGGTGGCGTGATACAGCGGCAAGGTGCAATAGACGATGTCCTCGGGGCGCATGTCCAGCGCGATCAAGCCGAAACTGGCCGAGCTGCGCATCCAGCGCCCATGTTTGAACACCCCGGCCTTGGGCAACCCAGTGGTGCCCGAGGTGTAGATGTAGAAACACGGGTCGTCGAAAAAAACCTGCTGACTGCTCGCAGGGTTGTCGCTGGGGCTGTCGGCAATCGCGGTCATCAGGTTGATGAAACCGTCGGGGGCAATGCCCGGTTGGCGGTAGGTGTCCTGGTCGGCGACGAACCAGGTGCGCGCCACGTCGATCGAGACCCGTTCGCGCACTGCCGCAAACGCCGGTACCAGCTCCTCTCCGACAATGATCGCTGCCGGCGCCACCAGGTTCAGGCTGTGGGCCAGGGTATCGCGGGTTTGAGAAGTGTTGAGCAAGGCACTGATCGCCCCGACCTTGGCCACCGCCAATATGTTCACCAACAGTTCCGGGCGGTTTTCGATGAACACCGCGACCACGTCGCCCTTGCCGATGCCTTGGGCAATCAAGTGATGGGCGATGCGATTGGCCCATTGATTGACTTCCGAATACGTGAGCACCACCGCGCCCTGGAGCAAGGCCGGGCCGGCGGGATTGCGCAACGTCGCTTGTTCGAAGCTCCAGCCCAGGCCACACGGTTGGGTCGGGTCCTTGACGTTGGCGGCTTTCATGCCTTTCACCACCCGGGGGATGGCTTTGGCAATGGACGGCAGCTTGCGGAGCATCATGCCCCAGGTAATCGTGTCGTTCGTCGTGCGGCTCATGGGTGCTCCCGTTCGATCTTTTTATTGTCGGGCGACGGTGATTGAGCCCGAAAATACGTCAACGGTTCTTGAGCTGTACACGCGGTTTTTGAAATGTTTTGTATCCGCGAAAAACGCGAACCCGGAGGATGTGAATGGTTCCATCGAACCGACATCGACCCCGCAAAATGCAGGATGCACGATGGCCATTCATGCAGATTGCACGAAAGCAAAAATTTGGCCTAAAACCAACTTATTGATTTATAACGATTTTTAAAAAATAAGGTGCTGGCACAATCACTGCAACTACCTCTGCATGCTTGCCATTCAAGAGCTTACGGAGCTGATAGACATGAACCTGATCCAGGAAAAATTTTCGTCCCTGTTCTCCAACTTCGAAGTCACCACCCAGCCACGTCCCGACGGTGGCATTCTGCTGACCTTGCGCAGCAGTGAAGGCAGAGTCTTCAAGCGCTCGGTTTCCTACCAGCAATTGCATGCAGGTGATCAGCTGTCGTGGGTGATCAGTGCGATCCGCCGTGACCTGGCCGAACAGGCCAGCGAATTGCCGCAGATCTCCATGCTGCAAAGCCAACAGCGCTTTGCGCTGCCGACGTATCACTCGGCATAAACCGTTTCAACGCTGCAAACAAACAGGCCGTGAGAGCTTTCGCTTCACGGCCTGAGTTGTTTCTGACACAGCACCAGCCCTTGTAGGAGCGAAGCTTGCTCGCGAAGGCGGCGTATCAGTCCACATTAATATCGCCTGATACGCCGCCTTCGCGAGCAAGCTTCGCTCCTACAGGTTAGCGTCGTGAATTAGTACGCAGAAGGATTGATCCGGGCGAAGCTGTCCACGGTCACATGCCCTGCCAACTCCCCGCCGTCACGCGCCAGTCCGCAGGTTGCCATACCCGCCGTACGTGCCGCGTCCAGCTCTTCGACGATGTCCGACAGGAACAGAATCTGCGCCGCTTCAAGGCCGATGGCCTGGGTGATGCGCTGGTACGACTGCGCTTCACGCTTGGGTCCCGACGTGGTGTCGAAATAGCCGCTGAACAGTGGCGACAAATCCCCCGCCTCGGAGCAACCGAAGATCAGTTTTTGCGCCTGAATCGAACCCGAGGAATAAACAAACAGTTTGAAACCTTGCTGATGCCAGCGCTTGAGCGCTTCAACGGCATCCGGGAACACGTGACCTTTCAACTGCCCGGCCTGATAGCCCTGTTCCCAGACCATGCCTTGCAACGCCTTCAGCGGCGTGGCTTTGCGGTCTTCGGCGATCCAGCCCAGGAGAATCTCGATGACACGCTCGACGTCGGCGTCCGGCTCATGGCTATCCCGGCGCACGGCGTCCAGTTGCTCCGCCACATCGGCGCGCGCGGCATGCTGGCGCACGAAGTCCGGCAGGTGTTTGGCGGCGTAGGGAAACAGCACCTCGAACACAAAACTCACCGCGCTGGTGGTGCCTTCGATGTCGGTGAGAATCGCTTTGATCGGCATCGACTCAGTCCTCAAGACGCGGGAAACGGCTGGCGATGTCTTCGCCGGTGAAGTTGGCCACCCAGCCTTCCGGGTTGTTGAACAGCCGGATCGCAACGAAATGCGGATGCTCGCCCATGTCGAACCAGTGCGGCGTGCCGGCCGGTACCGAGATCAGGTCGTTTTTCTCACAAAGCACGGCGTAGACATAATCGTCGATGTGCAGGGTAAACAAGCCACGGCCGGCGACGAAAAATCGTACTTCGTCTTCGCCATGGCGGTGCTCGTCGAGGAACTTGGCGCGCAATTCGGCTTTTTGCGGATGATCGCTGTTCAGGCTGACCACATCGACGGTGATGTAACCGCGTTCGGTCATCAGCTTGTCGATTTGCTCCTGGTACGCGGCAATCACTTCTTCCTGACTGGCGCCGGGCTGGATTTTCGCCGCCGCTTGCCAGCGGTCGAAGCGCACACCTTGCTCGGCCAGGGTCGAGGCGATGTCTTCGAAATGGGTCAGCACCTTGTTCGGAATGTCAGGGCTTGAGACATGGTAGACGGACAGGCTGCTCATGAGGGCAACTCCTTAACGGTTCAGCTTTTATGGTTCAAGAGTGAGCGCGTCTTCAACTCGCACTCGAACAAAAATTCAAAGGCCTCGATCTGCCGCAACGCATCACTCATGCGGGCGCCCCAGGTGTAGAGGCCGTGACCGCGAATCAGATAGCCGACGCAATCGGGATGGGCGTCCAGCCAAGGCTGCACCTTGGCGGCCAAGCGCGCAATGTCCTGATCGTTGTCGAAAATCGGCACGCGCACCCGGGATTCGTGGGTCGAGATGCCGCTGAAAGCCTTTTGCAGCTCGTAGTCTTCGAACTCGATGAAGTCTTCCGGCGTCAGGCGCGACAGCACCGTGGCGTTCACCGAATGGGTGTGCAGCACCGCGCCGATCTCCGCACGCCAGCTATAGAGCTGGGTGTGCAACAAGGTTTCGGCGGACGGTTTCTTGCCCGGTTCCAGACTGTTGCCCGACAGATCAGTGGCCAGCACATCGTCGATGCCCAACTGGCCTTTGTGCTTGCCGGACACGGTCAGCAAGGCTTCGCTCGGCGACAGTCGGGTCGAATAGTTGCTGCTGGTGGCCGGCGACCAGCCGCGGCCATACAAAAAACGCCCGGCGTCGATGATTTCCTGGGCGAGGTGTTCACGGGTCAGGCTCATGGCCGGTCCTCTTGCATACGTGTGGCAATGATAACGGCAGCCGCGAAGGCTGCCAGACTGGCAATACTAAAGGTGAACGAGGCCCCGAGGGCATTCCAGCTGTAGCCGGAGTACAACGCGCCCAGTGCGCCGCCGGTGCCGGCCAGTGCCGCGTACAACGCCTGGCCCTGCCCTTGCTGGCGCGCGCCGAAGCTACGTTGCACGAACTGGATGGCAGCGGCGTGAAAGCTGCCGAACGTCGCCGCGTGCAACACCTGGGCAAACAGCAGTACCGATAAAAATTCAGCGAGCGACCCCAGCAACAACCAGCGCAGCGCCGCCAGCAGAAAACTCGCCAGCAGCACCCGGCGCACGGAGAAGCGCGCAAGGATCTTGCTCATGGCCAGAAACATCAACACTTCGGCCACCACGCCAACTGCCCAGAGCAGGCCGATCAAGCCACGGCTGTAACCCAGTCGCTCAAGGTGCAAAGTCAGAAAGGTGTAATACGGGCCGTGGCTCATCTGCATCAGCGCCACGCACGCGTAAAACGCCAGCACACCGGGGCTGCGCAACTGCTTGAGAAACCCGTCAGCCGACAGTTTTTCACTCTGGACCGGTTGCGCGTTCGGCACCCACAGGCTGCTGACGACGATCCCGGCCATGATCAACACCAACGCCACCGGGTAGATGTCGAGGCTGAGCCATTCGAACAAGCGACCGAGCGCGACCACGGTGATGATGAAACCGATGGAACCCCACAAGCGGATCTGGCTGTAACGGGACGTCTGCCCTTTCAGATGCGCCAGGGTGATGACTTCGAACTGTGGCAACACCGCGTGCCAGAAGAACGCATGCAACGCCATGACCATCGCCAGCCAGGCGTAGGTTTTGCTGACGAAAATCAGCGAGAACGTCAGCAGCGTGCAGACCGCGCCGAAACGCACGATGGTCAGGCGCCGCCCGGTGTAGTCCCCGAGCCAGCCCCAGATGTTCGGCGCGACACAACGCATCAGCATCGGGATCGCCACCAGCTCGCCGATGCGCGCGGCAGAAAAACCCAGGTGATCGAAGTACAGCGCCAGGAACGGCGCCGTCGAACCGAGCAAGGCGAAATAGAACAGATAGAAACTGGAGAGCCGCCAGTACGGGAGCGCCGCCACGACCGTCAGGCCGCAGCGGCTATCAGGTCAGCCATCAAAGCTGACCCAGCACCGGCGTGCTCACGCGCACATCGGCGTTCTGCCCGCGGTGACGCAACAGGTGATCCATCAGCACGATGGCCATCATCGCTTCGGCAATCGGTGTGGCGCGGATGCCGACGCATGGGTCGTGACGGCCCTTGGTGATGACCTCCACCGGGTTGCCATTGATGTCGATGGAACGGCCCGGCGTGGTGATGCTCGATGTTGGCTTCAATGCCAAATGCGCCACGATTGGCTGGCCGGAGGAAATGCCGCCGAGAATGCCGCCAGCGTTGTTGCTGAGGAATCCTTCCGGGGTCATTTCATCGCGATGCTCGGTGCCGCGCTGGGAAACACTGGCGAAACCAGCACCGATTTCCACGCCTTTGACCGCGTTGATGCTCATCAGCGCGTGGGCCAGTTCGGCGTCGAGACGGTCGAAGATCGGCTCGCCGAGGCCTGGCATCACGCCTTCAGCGACGACGGTGATCTTCGCGCCAACCGAATCCTGGTCGCGGCGCAACTGGTCCATATAGGCTTCCAGTTCTGGCACCTTGTCCGGATCAGGGCTGAAAAAGGCGTTCTCTTCCACTGAATCCCAGGTCTTGAACGGGATTTCGATCGGGCCGAGCTGGCTCATGTAACCGCGAATGACGATGCCCTGGGTGGCCAGGTATTTCTTGGCAATCGCGCCAGCCGCCACACGCATGGCGGTTTCCCGCGCCGAGCTGCGGCCGCCACCGCGGTAATCGCGTTCACCGTACTTGTGGTGATAGGTGTAGTCGGCGTGGGCCGGGCGGAACAGGTCCTTGATCGCCGAGTAATCCTTGGACTTCTGGTCGGTGTTGCGGATCAACAGGCCGATAGAGCAGCCCGTGGTGCGGCCTTCGAAAATGCCGGAGAGGATTTCGACTTCGTCGGCTTCCTGGCGTTGGGTGGTGTGGCGGCTGGTGCCGGGTTTGCGGCGATCGAGGTCGCGCTGCAAATCTTCCAGGGAAATTTCCAGCCCCGGCGGGCAGCCGTCGACAATGGCGACCAACGCCGGACCATGGCTTTCGCCCGCGGTGGTGACAGTGAACAGCTTGCCGTAGGTATTGCCGGACATGCAGGACGCTCCGTGAAATGAACCTGAATACGTAATGCGCGCCAGTATACGCAGGCTACCCAACTAGTTCATCCTCGAACCTTATGGGTGCCTGCGAGTCCAACCGGCATCTTGTTCATGATGGCGTGATGATGCTGCGAGTTTTAGCCTTGAGCCTTACCTTGTTTACCGGCTTTGTACAGGCCACCGTCCTGCAACGGCCGATCACATTGGATACCGGCACCGGGGAGCTTTTCGGCTCGTTGCTGCTGCCAAAATCCGACAAACCCGTACCGGTTGTCCTGATCATTTCCGGCTCCGGTCCTACAGACCGTGACGGCAATAACCCCGACGGCGGACGCAACGACAGCCTCAAGCGCCTCGCCTGGGTGCTGGCCAAACACAACATCGCCAGCGTGCGTTACGACAAACGCGGCGTGGCAGCGAGCCTCGCGGCGACCCCGGACGAACGCAATCTGACGGTGGAAGCCTATGTGGCCGACGCCGAGGCCTGGGGCCGAAAGCTCAAAAGCGATCCGCGCTTTGGCCAGTTGATTTTGCTGGGCCACAGCGAAGGCGCATTGATCGCCAGCCTCGCGGCGCCGAGCGTCGATGCCGCCGGGGTGATTTCCCTGTCCGGCAGCGCACGGCCGATCGATCAGGTGCTGCGTCAGCAACTGAGCAATCGCTTGCCTCCACCGCTGATGCTGCGCAGCAATGAACTGCTCGACAGCCTCAAGGCCGGCCGCACCGATGACAACGTGCCGCCACAACTTCAGGTGATATTCCGCCCGAGCGTGCAGCCGTACCTGATCTCACTGTTCCGCCAGGACCCGGCCGCCGCATTCGCCAAATTGAAAATGCCGGCGCTGATCATTCAAGGCAGCAACGACATCCAGGTCGGTGTCGGCGACGCCAGGTTGCTGCAGGCCGCCAAACCGGACGCCGAACTGGCGTTGATCGAGGGCATGAACCACGTCATGCGCATCGTGCCCAACGACGTCAAACGGCAATTGGCCTCCTACAAAGATCCGCAATTGCCGCTGGCAGCCGAACTGGGCGCGCGAATCCTTGGGTTTATTGACGGACTTCGCTCCAGTTGAGCGCTTTTTTAAGCGCTTTTTCCCTCCAGTCCTGAAAAAAACGGCCGATAAGCCTTTGTCGCCAGCGTTATGACTGGCGACAAGCTGAGCTTGGACAGGATCTCGCCGTTATGACTGATACCCCGACTTCACCCGACACCACCGCTGAAAAAGACGCACCGCCAGCGGTCGAGCTGCCGTGGGCGGACGTCCACGTCGAGCACCACAAGATGCTCCGCCTGGCGCCGTTGCAGACCGACCGCAACACCGGCGGGCGGCCACTGCGCTTTGTCGAATTCGGTTATGCCGAACGCAACGACAAGAAACACAGTCTGTTGCGCATGACCATTTCCCTGCCCGGCCAGCGCGTGCGCAAGGAACAGAACCACCTCGACGTTTGGGTCGACCACACCACAAAACGTGTGCATTTCGGGCCGGAAAGCGGTTTGCAGATCGAACCGATGAACCGTGGCATCGGCCGCTACATGGCAGCCCAGGGCATTACCTGGGCGAAAAAGCGCTGGCCCGGCTACACCGTCGATGGCACCGACCTGAACAACAAGGACGCGTTGAACGAAGACACGCGCCTGCGCCGTGATCGCTTTCTGAAGGCGCATGGTTTTGAGGTGGCGTATGCCGACGCCCAGCATTTGAAGGGCAGCGTCAAAGAGGTGCAGGTCGGCGACCTGTTGGCCGACTGGAACACCGAGAAGCTGCAGCAGGTGGAAATTCTCGAAGCGGCGCAGATGCTCCAGCAAGCCGAGCAGAACCTGGCCGAGCAGGAAGTGAAGCTGAAGAAACACGAAGAAAAGGTCAGCAAGTACAAACGCGAAGACGCGGGGCTGCGTTTCACCATTACTTGCCTGGTGGCGTTTGCGGTGTTTCAGGCGGGGCTGTTGATCTGGATTGCCACGCACCGTTAATCGGCGGTGCGGCCATTCGCGGGCAAGCCTCGCTCCTACAGGTTATTGGTGATCCCTTGTAGGAGCGAGGCTTGCCCGCGAAGGCGTCCTCAGGTCAGACGCGGGACGCGAACAACGCCTGATGCTCACGGCACTGCTGCGCCGTCAACATGAACACGCCATGCCCGCCGCGCTCGAAATCGAGCCAGGCAAAGTCGACTTCCGGGTACAACGCGTCAACGTGCACCTGGCTGTTACCCACTTCGACAATCAGCAAACCCTTCTCGGTCAGATGATCCGCCGCTTCGGCGAGCATCCGTCGTACCAGGTTCAAGCCATCATCGCCACAGGCCAGGCCCAGCTCGGGTTCATGCTGATATTCCTGCGGCATGTCAGCGAAATCTTCCGCATCGACGTAAGGCGGGTTCGACACGATCAGGTCGAAACGCTGACCCGGCAAGCCATCGAAACCATCGCCCTGCACGGTGTAAACCCGCTCATCGACACCATGGCGCTCGATGTTCTGGTTGGCCACCTCCAGCGCTTCGAACGACAGATCCGCCAGCACGACTTCGGCGTTCTGGAATTCATAGGCGCAGGCGATACCGATGCAACCGGAACCGGTGCACAGGTCAAGAATCCGCGCAGGCGCGGCGCCCAGCCACGGTGCGAAACCCTTTTCAATCAGCTCACCGATCGGCGAACGCGGAATCAATACACGCTCATCGACGATGAACGACATGCCGCAGAACCACGCCTCACCCAACAGGTAAGCGGTCGGAATGCGTTCTTCGATGCGCCGCTTGAGCAAACGTTGCAGCTTGACCAGCTCATCGTCTTCCAGATTGCAGTCGAGGTAACTGTCAGCAATTTCCCACGGCAAGTGCAAGGCACCCAACACCAGTTGACGGGCTTCGTCCCAGGCGTTGTCGGTCCCATGGCCGAAAAACAGATCCTCCCCATGGAAGCGGCTGACGGCCCAACGGATATGGTCACGCAGGGTACGAAGTCGGGAAGTGATCACGGGGTAAACTCCAGAAAAAACGACTGCCGATTCTAACAGCCAAAACGCGTTACGACGACGCAGGAAAAACACCGGCTCAGATGTAGGACATATCCATTTTTATCGCTGGCTATTGAACAAAAAGAGGATATTGACAAGGCTACAAGCCAGTAACGACGGCGCCTACGATGGTAGCGATTCACAGAAGCGCTCAGCCAGAGGACAATGTCGCAAAAGCCCCACTCCAAGGAGCCCCAGAATGTCCGTTCCAAAAACGATGTTTCAACTCAGCGGTCGCGGTTATGCCGCCGCCAATCTGAGCCATGCGACCCTTGTCATCATCGATGCCCAGAAAGAATACCTCAGCGGCCCCCTGGCCCTGGTCGGCATGGATGCTGCTGTCGCGAACATCAAGCAGCTGGTGAGCGCTGCCCGCGCAGCCGGCCGTCCTATCGTGCATGTGCGCCACCTCGGCACCGTCGGCGGGCTGTTCGATCCGCAAGGCGAGCGCGGTGAATTCATCCCGGGCCTCGAACCACAGAGCGACGAAACCATCATCGGCAAGTTGCTGCCAAGTGCGTTTCACGGCACCGAACTGCTGGATCGCCTGCAAAATCTCGGTTCCCTGGACCTGATCGTGTGCGGTTTCATGAGTCACTCCAGCGTCAGCACCACCGTGCGCGCCGCGAAAAACCTGGGCTTTCGCTGCACCCTCGTTGAAGACGCCTGTGCAACGCGCGATTTGCCCTACAAGGGTGGCGTGTTGAGCGCCGACCACGTTCAACAGACCGAAATGGCGATCATGGCGGACAACTTCGCCACCCTCGCCCTGACCCACGATCTGATCTGATCGACGCTTGATGAGCGGTTCATGCCGCCGCTCATCCGCAAAAGCCTCTCGTTAGCTGTAAATGTCATAGCCTCAGGAACATCCCGGTCAACTCCCGGTCGAAGGGCCGATACCCATTGAGGAAGGTCGGAATGAAGTTATCCGATGGTTTTGACGCACGCCGCTTGCGGCCCAAAGGCCAAAGCAACTGGCGTTTTAGATTCGGCGCAGCCTTTGCTGCCTTGCTGGCAACATGCGGTGTGTTGCTGGCGTTGGCCGGCGCCGCCAGCCTGCTGGGCCACCCGCCAGCACTCGGCGAGCTGAATGCCAGCCCGCTGGGCTCGGCAATCATTCTGGCGGTCGGCTTGTTCCTGCTCTACCTGGGCGTTTGGCTGTGGCGGCGTTGCCGTCGCCGCGCGCGCCAGTCGCAAGAGCTGAACATGTCCCCGCATCTGATGAAAAAACACGACTGAATTGACGGCCTGACGTTTACCGGGCCCCAATTGTTATCGGTCGTGTCTCGACTTGGGTAAACTGGCCGCCCTTCGCGGAGGCTGATATGCAAGACAACGATTTTTCCCTGTTCAAAAGCGCGATCCAAGGCGTCAAGCCGATCAAGCACGATCGCGCCGAAACCGGCAAACCCAAGGCTGACCGCGCGCAGATCGCCAAGCTGCGTCAAGCCGCCACCGTGCGCACCGATGCCACCACCGTTGACGGCCTGTCCGATCAGTTCGTGATCGACGTCGGCCCGGAAGACGAGCTGATGTGGGCGCGCGACGGCGTGCAGGAAAGCCAGATGCGCAAGCTCAAGATCGGGCAAATCCCCTTCGAAGGCAGCCTGGACCTGCACGGCATGAACGTGGAAAAGGCTCGGGAAACCCTCTGGGCATTCCTGGCGGAAGCGACCAAATTCGAAATCCGCTGCGTACGCGTTACCCACGGCAAAGCCGTGCGCCTGGACGGCAAGCGCCCGATGATCAAAAGCCACGTCAACACCTGGCTGCGCCAGCATTCACAGGTACTTGGCTTCACCTCGTGCCAGGCGAAACATGGCGGCGCCGGAGCGGTTTATGTGATGCTTAAACGCACTATGATGGAAGGTCGCGACGAGTAAGGCGGCTGCGACAAACTTGCAACGGCGTTTTTTCCAAGTTCCCGAACACTAGTAAAAAAACTCCGTAACGTTCATTACGGAGTTTTTTTATGACTGAAAACTCAATCAGCCTCGTACCCGTTATTCAGCCGAAAAATTCAGACGGGCAATACGATTGTCTGAAAACTCAGCGACAATGTAATTTACCTTCTTCCCTACTGCCCTGTAAGTACGGCGCGTGATCGCATTGTCTTTAACTTCACCCACTTGCACCAGCTCGGTATCATCGGTCACTTTATTAAAAGACGATTCAATCTCCAGAATGTGTTTATCATCAAAAGCTTTGTGAATATCACCACTCAACAATGGATCATTGTTGCCACTCATTAGTGCAATAATTGCTTTTTTGGTTTTTTGAGTAGCGTCTGCGGATCCAGCCATTTCTTTTTCGAGTGGCAACAGGCCTGGGTCCAGAATTGCTGCTACGCGCCTGACAATATAACTGCTGCGGGCAGATTCGAGGTTTGTCAGCAAGGCAACCGAAAGACCATTTTCAAATCGGGCGTAGTGCGCACGAAACCCCTGAAACGATCCGGCATGGTCGATTATCCGACGTCCATTGACGACGTTATTGCGCCAACCAAATCCATAACCGGTAATCGGCTGAGAACCATCGGCCATCAAAGGCACTGCCCACTCGGTATCAATGGATTGTCTGGACAAGGGTTGGTTTTTTGACAGACAGGCATCCCATGCAGCCAGGTCACTGATCGTCAGCAACAAGCTCCCATCGGCAGTCTGAGCCAGACTCTAGGAGACCGGCCCCGGATTTTCAAGCTGCCCCTCACTGGAAACGTACCCCGCCGCGCGGTTCGGGATAATGCTTTTCAGCACGTTAACCTGCGCCGTTTTCATATTGCACTGGCTAAACAGTCTTTCCCGAAGGAGGTCACCATAAAATTTGCCGCTAACACGTTTGACCACAACTCCCAACGCGATATAGCCGGAGTTGCTATAGCGATACTGAGTTCCCGGAGGAAAATCCAGTGGCTTGGATGCGAGAAGGCCGATGAGCTGCTCGTCGGTGAAATCCTGTTTTATATCGATACTATTAAATTGCTCATAGTCAGCTATGCCAGAGCGTTGCTGCATGACCTGTCGCAGGGTTATGCCGTCCCACATGCCTTTGGCTTCAGGAAAAAACGGGGCAATAGGATCGTCAAGCTTAAGCTTGCCATCTTGTACCAAGAGCATGATGGCGGAGGAGGTAAACATTTTACCGACCGATCCGGACTGGAATACCGTGGCGGTTGTTGTTGGGGTTTTGGTTTCGAGATTACTTAACCCGTAGGCCGAGGTATAGATGGGTTTCCCGTCTTTCAGAATTGTAACTACCGCCCCCGGGATATTCTGTTCCCTCATGAGGGAACTCATCGTATCGTCAACCGCGCTCGCTTTCGAAAAAGTCGGCTCAGCATTGCTTGCTGTTGCCCATACCAAACTGGCGAGTAAAAGATGTCTTGAGATTACAAATGTGTTTTTCTTGGAATTGTTATTCATTGTAGAACTCCAGATGCTTTCTGATAGCAGATCTATTTTTTTGTTCGAACGCTCAGGCTGCTTCTATGGCTTTGAGTGCGTTTCTCCGTTCGGAAATCAGTGTCACGGGTCTGATCGGCAAGTCGAAATGAAGACTCATCGCCGGAATGTGTGAGCTCTGAATACCTGCGAAACGCATGAGACAGAAATAGACTCACCAGTCCACTGTGGACAATGTAGTATGTTTCGTCAAGTAATCGAAAGAAAAATGGTGACCCATCAGTCCGGGACGACCGACACGTCCTTCCAAGTTGCGCTACAGATTTGGGGATTAGCGCCTGCCGGCAATACAACTGCCGTCACACATACGCTACCATGTGCCTCATGTCGGGAATGGACCCTGCGCTCATTGCCAATCAGCTCGGTCATAGCGTTCAGATGTTGCTATCGGCCTACACCCGATGGAGCTTTCCAGCACCGACTGGAACGAACTCGGGAAGCTTGAAAAGAGCTTGATTGGTACAACATTGGTACAGACAGAAACAGTACCCCTCTGAAACCCTTATGGAATCAGCCCCTGTGACACTGGAACAGAATTACACCGCGATTCTCGGCCAATTGGGCGAGGACGTCTCCCGCGAGGGCCTGCTCGACACGCCAAAACGTGCCGCCAAAGCCATGCAGTACCTCTGCCGCGGTTATGAACAGACACTGGAAGAAGTCACCAACGGTGCCTTGTTCAGCTCCGACAACAGCGAAATGGTGCTGGTGAAAGACATCGAGCTCTACTCGTTGTGCGAACACCACCTGCTGCCGTTCATCGGCAAGGCGCACGTCGCCTACATTCCGAGCGGCAAAGTGCTGGGCCTGTCGAAAGTCGCGCGGATCGTCGATATGTACGCCCGTCGCCTGCAGATCCAGGAAAACCTCAGCCGCCAGATCGCCGATGCGGTCCAGCAAGTCACCGGCGCCCTAGGCGTTGCGGTGGTGATCGAGGCCAAGCACATGTGCATGATGATGCGCGGTGTGGAGAAGCAGAATTCGTCGATGATCACTTCGGTGATGCTGGGTGAGTTCCGCGAAAACGCGGCGACCCGCAGCGAGTTTCTCAGCCTGATCAAGTAATTCGCAGCAACGAAGAAAACCGGCATTCATCGCCGGTTTTTTTTCGTCTGCTAAAAATCAGGTAAGCTGCGCGCCTTCTTTCGCCCCGTGAGGCTTGTACCGTGTTCGTTAAAGCGCTTCGTGTCGGCCTCGGCCAACTGATCATCTTCATCGACTTCATCACCCGTCCCGGCAAGAAGCAACGCCCTGCCGCCGCCCAGGCTCAGGTTGAAGCGGCTGCCAAGGACCTGACGCTTTATCAGTTCCACGCCTGCCCGTTCTGCGTGAAAACCCGCCGCACCCTGCGCCGCCTGAATGTGCCGGTGGCGTTGCGTGATGCGAAGAACAACGAGCAGGATCGTCAGGTTCTGCTGGAGCAAGGCGGCAAGATCAAAGTGCCGTGCCTGCGCATTGAAGAGAATGGCCAGACCACCTGGATGTATGAGTCCAAGGTGATCATTGATTATCTGGACAAGCGATTCGCGGCGGCCTGAGTTTTGGCGGCGTCCTGACGGACGCCATCGCCAGCAAGCCGGCTCCTACAGGGGGCGCGACAGTCACAAATCTTGTGTACACCGCCAATTTGTAGGAGCCGGCTTGCTGGCGATGAGGCCCGCCCGCACACCGCAAAACCCAAATAAAAAAACCGGCCCATGAGCCGGTTTTTTTATCTCTGCGATCAGGCCGCTTCCGCAGCCTGCGCCTGTCGCACCACCGCCGCCAATCGCTTCAACCCTTCATCCAGCCGCGCCGGATCGATGTGGCTGAAGTTCAGCCGCAAATGCCCCGGGTGATTGTCCGGCTCCGGAAAAAACGGCTCACCCGGCATGAACGCCACATCCGCCGCCAGTGCCGGCTTGAGCAACGTGCGCGTGTCCAGCGGTTGTTTCAGCGTCAACCAGAAAAACAGCCCGCCCTGCGGCACGTTCCACTCTGCCAAATCAGAAAAATGCGTTTCCAGCGCCGACTGAAACGCATCCCGACGCACCCGGTAAAAGTCCCGCAGCTCACTCAGGTGCTGCTGGAATTTCTCGGTGCCGATCCATTGCAACGCTTGCCACTGGCCGACGCGGTTGGTGTGCAGATCGGCGGATTGCTTGAGTTTCAGCAAATGCGGAAACAGGTCCGGACTGGCAATCAGATAGCCGACCCGCAGCCCTGGCAACAGGGTTTTCGACACGGTGCCAGTGTAGATCCAACTGGTCTTTTTCAAGCGACTGACGATTGGCCTGGCACTGCCGCCATCAAACGTCAGCTCGCGATACGGCTCGTCTTCGATCAAGGTGACGCCAAACTCATCCAGCAACGCGGCGACCGCATCGCGCTTGGCTTCGCTATAGCGCACCGCCGATGGGTTCTGAAATGTCGGAATCAGGTAGATGAACGCAGGTTTGTGTTTTTCCAGACGCGTGCGCAGCTCAAGCAGATTCGGGCCATCGGCCTCCAGCGGCACGGTGATGCAGTCGGCGCCAAACAGTTGAAAGATCTGCAACGCCGCCAGGTACGTCGGCGCTTCGAGCAGGATCTCGGTGCCTTTGTCGATGTAGAGCTTGGCCGCCAGATCGAGGGTTTGCTGCGAGCCGCTGACCACTAATACCTGACTCGCCTCGCACGGCACGCCCAGCGCTTGCGCCTCGGCCGCCAAGGCCTCGCGCAACGCCGGCTCCCCTTCGCTCATGCCGTATTGGCCGATGGACAGCGGCATCTCGGCCCATTCGACTGCCGGCAGCATGACTTCGGCCGGCAAGCCACCGGCGAACGACATCACTTGCGGGCGCTGGGCAGCGGCGAGAATTTCACGGATCAGAGAACTTTTAAGGCGCGAGACACGTTCGGAAAAAGCCATGGGAGGTCACCGGTAGCGAGGCCTGAGGAAAATGAGTCAAACTGGTTGACCGAAATTACGACAACCCGAACGGATACGTCAACATGCTTGACCTTAAAAATCCCGCCTCCCAGCAACAGGCCATGGAAGCGTTTTTCTTCGGCTACCAGGCGTTCACCGCCAAGGCCGACGAAATGCTCGAGCGTCGCGGCTTGAGCCGGGTGCATCAACGCATCGTGTTTTTTATCGCCCGATACCCGAATCTCAGCGTCAAGGAGTTGCTGGCATTGCTGGGTGTGAGCAAGCAAGCACTGAACATTCCACTGCGCCAGTTAGTGGAAATGCACCTGGTGGACAGCGTTGCGTCCGAGACCGACAAGCGTAAGCGGCTGCTAGAGCTGACCGTGGAAGGAGCGCGGTTTGAGCAGTCATTGCGGCGTGAGCAGGTGAAACTGCTGGAGCGGGTGTTTGCCGAGGCTGGGGAGACGGCGGTGAATGGGTGGTTGGCGGTGAATCTGGCGCTTGGGGAGAACCAGCAAAAAATCTGAATCCTTGAAACCGCCTTCGCGGGCAAGTCGGATCGCCGCACCGCTCGCTCCTACAGGTTATACGCACCTATGGTAGGAGCGAGGCTTGCCCGCGAAGGCGTCCTTCCTGGCGATATATCCCTATTGCCAAACTTTTCGTCTACAAAATCAAAAACATTATTTGCATTATTTGTATACAAAAGCATAATCCACTGCGTGCGAGTTCCTGACCAAGCGGTCAACAAATTCGCGAATGCCTCAAAGGGCCGCTGCCACCCTCATGGGTCCGGCCCTGGAAATAACAATAAAACTCTTGAGGAGTACTCGCTGTGGAAAGCCGCAAATCCGAAGCCCCGACGCTGGAACTCTCGCCGCCGTTACGCAATGGCTGGCTGGAACGCATCTTCAAACTCACCTTGCATGGCACCACGGTGAAGACCGAGTTGATTGCCGGTCTGACAACCTTTATCACCATGGCTTACATCATCTTCGTCAACCCCAACATCATGGCCGACGCCGGGATCGATCACGGCGCGGCATTCGTTGCAACGTGCATCGCGGCTGCACTGGGTTGCCTGTTGATGGGCCTGTACGCCAACTGGCCGGTCGGCCTCGCGCCGGGCATGGGCCTCAACGCCTTCTTCACCTACACCGTGGTCGGCACCATGGGCTACAACTGGGAAACCGCACTTGGTGCAGTGTTCGTGTCCGGTGTGTTGTTCATGATCCTGACCTTCTCCAAGATCCGCGAATGGCTGCTCAACAGCATTCCGGTGAGCCTGCGCTTTGCGATGGGCGCCGGCGTAGGTCTGTTCCTCGGCCTGATCGGCTTGAAAACCGCCGGCATCGTCGTCGATAGCCCGGCGACGCTGATCAAGCTCGGCTCACTGCGTGAACCCGGCCCGCTGCTCGCCGCGATCTGCTTCCTGATGATCGCCGTGCTCAGCTACCACAAGGTGTTCGGTGCGATTCTCATCAGCATCATCACCGTAACGCTGGCCGGTTGGGGTCTGGGACTGGTGCATTACGAAGGGATCATGTCGGCACCGCCGAGCCTGGCACCGACCTGGATGGCCATGAACGTCGCCGGCGTATTCAACGTCAGCATGATCAGCGTGGTGCTGGCCTTCCTCTTCGTGCACATGTTCGACACCGCCGGCACTTTGATGGGCGTCGCCCAACGCGCCAACCTGGTGAATGCGGACGGCCGCATCGAAAACCTCTCTCGCGCCATGAAAGCCGACAGCGCCTCCAGCGTATTCGGCGCCGTGGTGGGTGTTCCTCCGGTAACAAGTTATGTGGAAAGTGCCGCGGGTGTAGCCGCTGGTGGTCGGACTGGTCTTACCGCAGTGACCGTAGGTGTGTTATTTATTGCAGCCATGTTTTTCGCACCGCTGGCTGGCATGATCCCCGCTTATGCAACAGCCGGCGCGCTGATTTACGTGGCGATGCTGATGATGGGCGGCATGGCGCACATCGAATGGGACGAAGCGACCGACAGCATTCCGGCGATCGTCACCGCGATCATGATGCCGCTGACCTTCTCGGTCGCCGACGGCATTGCGCTGGGCTTCATCACCTATGTGGCGTTGAAAGCCGGCACCGGTAAATACAAGGAAATTTCCGTGAGCCTGTGGGTGCTCTGCGCGATCTTCATCGCCAAGTTCATTTTCTTGTAAGCCGTAGACGTTTCAAAACAGCCTCACCCCGTCGGGTGAGGCTTTTGTGCAAATGGAGGAAAGTGATGAGTCTGGAAACCTGGCTGCTGTTCAGCGGCGCTGCGCTGGTGGTGATCCTGATCCCGGGGCCCCTGTCTTTGCTGATGATCAGCAACAGTCTGAATTACGGTTTGCGCCGTTCTTACCCGGCGTTTTTGGGTGGCGTGATTGCGTCGATCTGCTTGCTCAGCGCTTCCGCGCTGGGATTGGGGGCGTTGTTGCTGGCTTCTGAACAGTTGTTCAGCGCATTGAAAATCGTCGGTGCGCTGTACCTGTTCTACCTCGCCTGGCAGAGCTGGCAGCAATCGCGCCAGCCATCGGTCGGCGCCGAAGTGCCCCAGGCTGCGCCGGTGCCGCGTTTCCGTGCCCTGTTCGGGCGCGCATTTGTGCTGGGTGCGAGCAATCCGAAAGACATCCTGTTCTTTGCCGCGTTCCTGCCGCAGTTCTTGAGCGCCGGGCAACCGTTCCTGCCGCAGTTGCTGGTGATGATTGCCACGTGGACCGTATTGGATCTGCTGTGCAAATTGGCTTACGGGCTAGGTGCCCATGGTGCGGCGCGGTATCTGCGCAGTGGCAAGGGGCAGAGCTGGTTTAACCGGGTGAGTGCGGGGTTGTTCAGTGGTGCCGGCGCAGCATCGCTGTTGAGCCGTTAAAAGCATCGCCGGCAAGCCGGCTCCTACAAAGGTTGCGTAAAACCTGTAGGAGCCGGCTTGCCGGCGATGGCGTCAGAACAGTCACCACATTCCTGAAGACGAAAAAAAGCCCGCAGTGTGAGCGGGCGAAAGACCAAAGAAGCTATATGCGCAGTCGCTTCTCGGAGGCGGCAGCTGCTTGGGGGATCAGCTGCCGCGGTACGTGGAATAGCTGTAAGGCGAAATCAGCAGCGGCACATGGTAGTGATCCTGTTCCGCGGAGATGCCAAACCGCAGCACCACCACATCCAGGAACGCAGGCTCCGGCAGCTGAACGCCACGGGCGCGGTAGTAATCGCCCGCATGAAACTGCACCTGATAGACCCCGGTGCGGTAGTCATCGCCCTGCAGCAGCGGTGCATCGACACGGCCGTCGCTGTTGGTGATTGCGCTGGCGACCAATTCCAGCTGCGAGCCTTCAACGCGGTACAACTCGACCTTGATCGAGCTGCCCGGGCAACCGTGTGCAGCGTCCAAAACGTGTGTAGTCAAACGTCCCATTGATTCTGCGCGCCTGCCTGCGTGGAGCAGTCAGACCTCGCGCCTCCCGAAGTCAGTTGAAAAGGAGACCGCACCGATTCGGAGCACGAAAAGCTGCGGCGAGCGACTGATTAAGACACTTTTCAAAAAAATTGTACACAATAAAAACGACATTTTTGCAGCCGACACCGCCATTCAAGGATTCGCAGCCAATCTGACGCCAAACCATACGAGCAGCGGACCTTCTATCCATTAGCTGACCAACTGGGCAGGTTTCTTGCAGTATCACCAAAAGATGACAGCTGATGAAAAATGCGAAAATTCAGGCTTACAAAGTGGATATAAAGTTGTATACAATCAACCCATCGCTGTGACGCCAGCCTGTCATCTCACCGCCAGGCCGCCTCACAACCCCGACCTTGAATAAGTCACGAATAAGAAGGAAGACTGCAGTGAGCGCTGACTACCCACGCGACCTGATCGGTTACGGCAGTAACCCTCCTCACCCACACTGGCCGGGCAATGCGCGTATCGCCCTGTCTTTCGTGCTCAATTACGAAGAAGGCGGCGAGCGCAACATCCTGCACGGCGATAAAGAGTCCGAAGCCTTCCTTTCGGAAATGGTTTCGGCACAGCCGCTGCAAGGCGCGCGCAACATGAGCATGGAATCCCTTTACGAGTATGGCAGCCGTGCCGGCGTCTGGCGGATTCTGAAACTGTTCAAGGAATTCGACATTCCGCTGACCATCTTCGCCGTGGCCATGGCCGCCCAGCGTCACCCGGACGTGATCCGCGCGATGGTCGATGCCGGTCACGAGATCTGCAGCCACGGCTATCGCTGGATCGACTACCAGTACATGGACGAAGCACAGGAACGCGAGCACATGCTCGAAGCGATCCGCGTCCTCACCGAAATCACCGGCGAACGCCCACTGGGCTGGTACACCGGCCGCACCGGGCCGAACACTCGCCGGCTGGTGATGGAAGAAGGCGGCTTTCTCTACGACTGCGACACCTACGACGACGACCTGCCCTACTGGGAACCGAACAACCCGACCGGCAAGCCGCACCTGGTGATCCCGTATACCCTGGACACCAACGACATGCGCTTCACCCAGGTCCAGGGTTTCAACAAGGGCGACGACTTTTTTGAATACCTAAAAGACGCTTTCGATGTGCTGTACGCCGAAGGTGCCGAAGCGCCGAAAATGCTCTCGATCGGTCTGCACTGCCGACTGATCGGCCGTCCGGCGCGTCTGGCCTCGCTCAAGCGCTTTATCGAATACGCTAAAAGTCATGAACAGGTGTGGTTCAGCCGCCGCGTCGACATCGCTCGCCACTGGCACGAAACCCACCCGTACCAAGGGGCTGCCCAATGAGCACCTTTCAAACCCTGAAACCCTCGACCCTGAGCCGCGACGCGTTCGTCGCCGCTTTCGCCGACATCTACGAACATTCGCCATGGGTGGCCGAGAAGGCCTTTGACCTGGGCCAGGATGCTTCGATCGACGAGATCGAAACCCTGCACCAGCGCATGAGCGACATCCTGTTGAGCGCTGATCACGAAAGCCAGTTGGCCCTGATCAACGCTCACCCGGACCTGGCCGGCAAAGCCGCCGTCCAGGGCCAGTTGACCGAAGCCAGCACCAATGAACAGGCTGGCGCCGGTATTCACCAATGCACGGCCGAAGAGTTTTCTCGCTTCACCGAGCTGAACGACGCCTACAAAGCCAAGTTCAAGTTTCCCTTCATCATGGCGGTAAAAGGCAGCAACCGGCATCAGATCCTCGCGGCGTTCGAAACGCGCATTCACAACCCGGCAGATACCGAGTTCAAGTGCGCGCTGGCGGAGATCAACAAGATCGCCATGTTCCGTTTACTGACCCTATAGCGAGCCTTGCCCGAGCGACATTGGACGCAAACATCGCCCAGGGCACTGCAAGCATCCCAAGCCAACTTATTAAAGGCAGACAAGAAGAATGAAAGCTTACGCCGTACCTTTCGAGAAGTTCGTCAACCTGGCCGACGCCCGCCTGGGCACTAAAATCATCTCGGTCACCGATGACTGGTTTGCAGACGCCAACCGTCTGTTCCAACCGACCCCGGCCGTGTGGAAGGAGGGCGTGTTCGATGACAACGGCAAGTGGATGGACGGCTGGGAATCGCGTCGCAAACGCTTCGAAGGCTACGACAGCGCGGTCATCCGCCTGGGCGTGCCGGGCTCGATCAAAGGCGTAGACATCGACACTTCATTCTTCACCGGCAACTTCCCGCCATCGGCCTCGCTGGAAGCCTGCTTCCTGGCCTCGGGCGAGCCGGACGACAATACCCAGTGGACTGAAGTGCTGTCGGCCGTCGAGCTGCAAGGCAACAGCCACCACTACCACGAAATCAGCAACGACCAGGCCTTCAGCCACCTGCGCTTCAACATCTACCCGGATGGTGGCGTGGCCCGTCTGCGTGTCTACGGCATTCCGTTCCGCGACTGGTCCGCTGTCGGCGACAACGAACAAGTGGACCTGGCCGCCGCCCTGAACGGTGGCCGCGCCCTCGCCTGCTCCGACGAACACTTCGGCCGCATGAGCAACATTCTCAACCCGGGCCGTGGCATCAACATGGGCGACGGCTGGGAAACCGCACGTCGCCGTACGCCGGGCAACGACTGGGTCATCGTCGCGCTGGGTCATGCCGGCGAGATCGAAAAAGTCGTCGTCGACACCCTGCACTTCAAGGGCAACTACCCGGACACCTGCTCGATCCAGGGCGCGTTCGTCAAGGGTGGCACCGACAGCCAGATCGAAACCCAATCGCTGTTCTGGCGCGAACTGTTGCCGGCGCAGAAACTGGAAATGCACGCCGAACACACCTTCGCCGAGCAGATCAAGGCACTGGGCCCAATCACCCACATCCGCCTGAACGTGTTCCCGGATGGTGGTGTGAGCCGCCTGCGTGTCCTCGGCAAGGTCGCTAAATAAGCGGTGAGGCCTTCGCGGGCAAGCCTCGCTCCTACAGGTATCACCGACCGTAGGAGCGAGGCTTGCCCGCGAAGACGACAGAACAAACAACATAGAACTCGGATAAGAAGACCAGCATGCGCACACTGACGATTGAACCGCTGACCAAAGAAGCCTTCGCCCCTTTCGGTGACGTGATCGAAACCGACGGCAGCGATCACTTCATGATCAACAACGGTTCGACCATGCGCTTTCATAAACTGGCGACGGTCGAAACCGCCACGCCAGAAGACAAGGCGATCATCAGCATTTTCCGCGCCGACGCGCAGGACATGCCGCTGACCGTCAGCATGCTGGAGCGTCACCCGCTGGGCAGCCAGGCTTTCATTCCGCTGCTCGGCAACCCCTTTCTGATCGTGGTCGCGCCACTTGGCGATGAACCTGTATCAGGCTTGGTCCGCGCCTTCGTCACCAACGGCAGGCAGGGCATTAATTACCATCGCGGCGTCTGGCACCACCCGGTGCTGACGATCGAAAAGCGGGATGACTTCCTGGTGGTTGATCGCAGTGGCACAGGCAATAACTGCGATGAGCATTTTTTCAAAGAGGATGAGCGTTTGATCCTCGCCCCCCACCAATAAGAGAAGGTCTGATCACTCGACAACAGAGTGACAGGCGAGAGGTAAAGACTGTGGAAGCACATCTGTTGGAATGGCTGAACCTGAGCGTGCGCTGGGTTCACATGATTACTGGCGTGGCCTGGATCGGTGCGTCGTTCTATTTCGTCTGGCTGGAAAACAACCTCAATCGGGTCAACCCGAAAAGTGGTCTGGCCGGTGATTTGTGGGCGATCCACGGCGGCGGTATCTATCACCTGGAAAAATACAAACTGGCTCCACCGACCATGCCGGACAACCTGCACTGGTTCAAATGGGAAGCCTACTTCACCTGGATGTCGGGGATCGCGCTGCTGTGCGTGGTGTTCTACTCCAACCCAACGCTGTACCTGCTGGCACCGGGCAGCAGCCTGACCGGCCCCGAAGGTGTTGCCCTGGGCATCGCTTCTTTGTTCGTTGGCTGGTTCGTCTACTCCTTCCTCTGCGACTCGGCCCTGGGCAAACGCCCTGCCCTGCTCGGCTTCATCCTGTTCGTACTGATCATCGGCGCGGCCTACGGCTTCAGCAAAGTGTTCAGCGGTCGTGGTGCATACCTGCACGTCGGCGCGATCATCGGCACCATCATGGTCGGTAACGTGTTCCGCATCATCATGCCGGCACAGCGCGCACTGGTGGCGGCGATTGCCGAGAACCGCACGCCCGATCCGGCGCTGCCGGCCAAAGGCCTGCTGCGTTCGCGTCACAACAACTACTTCACCTTGCCGGTGCTGTTCATCATGATCAGCAACCACTTCCCGAGCACTTATGGCAGCCAGTACAACTGGCTGATCCTGGCCGGGATCGCGGTGCTGGCGGTGTTGGTGCGTCACTACTTCAACACCCGTCATGACAGCCACAAGTTTGCCTGGACCCTGCCCGTCGCAGCCGTGGGCATGATCTGCCTGGCTTATGTAACTGGCCCGGCGCAGATGCCAAGCGCACCTGAAGTGGCCAAGGCACCTGGCACCATCGAGTACCAGCCGCTGCCGGAAACCGCCCTCGGTGGTGGTGCCAAACCTGCCGCCGCGAAACCGGCTGAAGCACCGGTCCAGGCGGCAAACGCCGGCCCGGGTTTCGACAAAGTGCACAGCGTGATCCAGGAACGTTGCGCGGTATGCCACTCGGCCAAGCCGACCAGCCCGCTGTTCAGTGCAGCACCGGCCGGCGTGATGTTCGATACCCCCGAGCAGATCCGCCAGAACGCGGCGCGCATCCAGGCTCAAGCCGTCACCAGCCAGATCATGCCACTGGGCAACATCACCCAGATGACCCAGCAGGAACGTGACCTGATCGGCGCATGGATTGTTCAGGGAGCCCCGACCAATTAACCGTTGAAAGCTTCGCGGGCAAGTCGGAACGCCGCCCGCTCGCTCCTACAGGTTTTGTGTCGTTCACAAATGATGCAAACGGCACGAAACCTGTAGGAGCGGAGCTTGCCCGCGAACGGCCGCACCGCGGTCAACCCGATGCAAATAATCACAAGAATAAAAAAGATCCGAGGTGTTGCATGTCCGAGCTATCCCAAGCGCGCATCCCCGACGCACCCGCCATTCAGCGTTTGCCCCTTTTGCAACTGATCCTGGTCGGTCTGCAACATGTTTTGCTGATGTACGGCGGAGCCATCGCGGTGCCGCTGATCATCGGACAGGCCGCAGGCCTGAGTCGTGAAGAAATCGCCTTCCTGATCAACGCCGACCTGCTGGTGGCCGGCATCGCCACCATCGTCCAGTCGCTGGGCATCGGCCCGATGGGCATTCGCATGCCGGTAATGATGGGCGCCAGCTTCGCCGCCGTCGGCAGCATGGTCGCCATGGCCGGCATGCCCGGCATCGGTCTGCAGGGGATCTTCGGCGCGACCATCGCCGCCGGGTTCTTCGGCATGCTCATCGCACCGTTCATGTCCAAAGTCGTACGCTTCTTCCCGCCGCTGGTGACCGGCACGGTCATCACCTCGATCGGTTTGTCGCTGTTCCCCGTCGCCGTCAATTGGGCGGGCGGTGGTGCCGGCGCCGCTCAATTCGGCTCCCCGATTTACCTGGCCATCGCCGCACTGGTGCTGGCCACCATACTGTTGGTCCATCGTTTCATGCGCGGTTTCTGGGTCAACATTTCCGTGCTGATCGGCATGTGCCTCGGTTACGTGATCTGCGGGATGATCGGCATGGTCGACCTCAGCGGCATGGCCCAGGCGCCTTGGCTGCAATTCGTCACCCCGCTGCACTTCGGCATGCCGAAGTTTGAACTCGCGCCGATTCTGTCGATGTGCCTGGTCGTGGTGATCATCTTCGTCGAGTCCACCGGGATGTTCCTCGCGCTGGGCAAAATCACCGGCCAGGAGGTCTGCCCACGGATGCTGCGTCGCGGCTTGCTGTGCGATGCCGGTGCGTCGTTCTTCGCCGGTTTCTTCAACACCTTCACCCATTCCTCTTTCGCGCAGAACATCGGCCTGGTGCAGATGACCGGCGTGCGCTGCCGCTCGGTGACCATCGTTGCCGGCGGTCTGCTGGTGGTGTTGAGCCTGCTGCCGAAAGCCGCGTTCCTGGTCGCCTCGATTCCGCCCGCCGTGCTTGGCGGTGCGGCGATTGCGATGTTCGGCATGGTCGCCGCCACCGGGATCAAGATTCTCCAGGAAGCCGACATCGGTGACCGTCGCAACCAATTGCTGGTGGCGGTGAGCATCGGCATGGGCCTGATTCCGGTAGTACGTCCGGAGTTCTTCGCCCACCTGCCGTTGTGGATGAGCCCGATCACCCACAGCGGCATCGCCATGGCGACGTTAAGTGCTTTGGCGCTGAACCTGCTGTTCAACATCCTCGGCGGCAAGGAACGCGCCGCGATCAACGACTGCCACGCCCACTCGCACTAAATCAGCACCACATAACCCTGTAGGAGCCGGCTTGCTGGCGATGGCGGTGTGTCAGACGACATCAATGTTGGATGTTCTGACCTCATCGCCAGCAAGCCGGCTCCTACAGGGTCAGGGGCTGCCTGCGCCTTGAAAAAATAAAAACAAGAGGGAGCAACAGATGATTCGGACACAGACAAACCTGCTGTTAGGCAGCGGTCTTCTGGCTGCCAGCCAAGCCATGGCCGGCGATTTACTGCTGTGGCAGACCAACAGCCTGAGCTATCTGTACGGCAAGGATTTCGCGATCAACCCGTCGATTCAGCAGACGATCACCTTCGAACACGCCGACCGCTGGAAGTACGGCGACAACTTCCTGTTCGTCGACAGCACTTACTACAACGGCGAAAAAGACCGGAACAAAGGCGTTCACGCCTATTACGGCGAATTCAGCCCACGCCTCTCCTTCGGCAAAATCCTCGACCGCCGCTTCGAGTTCGGCCCGATCAAGGACGTGTTGCTGGCCATGACCTACGAGAATGGCGAAGACGACACCGAAGCCTACCTGATCGGCCCCGGCTTCGACCTTGCAGTACCGGGCTTCAACTTTTTCACCTTGAATTTCTACTATCGCCAGACCGAAGGCTCGCGCCCCGGCGACGATGTCTGGCAGATCACACCGGCCTGGTCCTACACCGTCCCACTGGGCAATTCGAACCTGTTGATCGACGGCTACATCGACTGGGTCGTGGACAACGACCAGAACTCGCGTGGCACCTATCACGCCAACCTGCATTTCAACCCGCAGATCAAATACGACCTGGGCAAGGCGCTGGGCTGGCGGGAGAAACAGGTGTATGTCGGCGTCGAGTACAGCTACTGGAAAGACAAGTACGGCGTGGAAAACAACGCCCGCCTCGACACCAATGAAAACACCACCAGCCTGCTGGTGAAGGTGCACTTTTAAGATGACCCGCAACGGTGCCCCAAACCTGTCGTCGGTGCGCTGTTGCGGGGCACTTGAGACCCGGCCCTGGAGTCAGTATTCTCCGCGGCCGCCTGAATCCGCTTTAAAAAAAAGCCCGGATTTAATTCCTGACCAGAAAGCCAACTTATCCCGGCCCTGGACGGTATCAAGGCATTCCAACACCCCTCTCAATCGACTGCTCTTGAGCCGCCGAACGGGAGTTTTTTTGCTTTTCGAAAGCCTTGGCGCAGCTCTTGCTAACAGCACTGAAGCTGACCGATTGGATGATTTTTTACCACTACGGAAAAAGGCGCCACACCAGAGCGCCGACCTTAAAAAAACAACGTGAAACACCTACTTTTTGGGAGCAACCGAATGAAACGTACGTGCACTAGCCTGATGCTGGCGGGATCCTTGCTGGCCGGGGGCCAGGCCATGGCCGGCGACTTGCTGCAATGGCAGAACAACAGCCTGACCTACCTCTATGGCAAAGACTTCCAGGTCAACCCGCACATTCAGCAGACCGTGACTTTCGAACACGCCGATGGCTGGAAATATGGGGATAACTTCTTCTTCGTCGACAAGATCTTCTACAACGGCGAAAAGGATTTCAACGTCGGCCCGAACACCTATTACGGTGAGTTCAGCCCACGCATTTCCCTGGGCAAAGTCCTCGACCAGAAAATCGGATTCGGCCCGGTCAAAGACGTGTTGCTGGCGATGACGTACGAGTTTGGTGAAGGCGATACCGAGTCCTATCTGATCGGCCCGGGTTTCGACCTGGCAATTCCCGGCTTCGACTACTTCCAGCTGAACTTCTACCAGCGTCATACCGAAGGCAGCCGTGCGGGCGACAACGTCTGGCAGATCACCCCGGTCTGGTCCTACACCATCCCGGTCGGCGATTCGAACATCCTGATCGACGGTTTCATGGACTGGGTAGTCGATAACGACTCCAACTCCAAAGGCGATTACCACGCCAACCTGCACTTCAACCCGCAGGTTAAATATGACTTGGGTAAAGCGCTGAATTTTGGCGAGAAGCAGTTGTATGTGGGTGTGGAGTATGACTATTGGTCGGACAAGTACGGGATTAAGGATAGCCAGTACTTCAAGACTGATCAGAGCACGACGAGCTTCCTGGTGAAGTTCCACTTCTGACAGAAAAAATCTGACTTCCACTTGGCGACTTGACGACGCCAAGTGGTTTTATTTCAAAACACCTTCAGTAATAACTCTGCAATAGCTGATCAGCAGTAGCACCTAGTCTAGCTTTTAGATTTTCGAACTGGAATGGTTCGCCAGTTCGCATATCGTAGACATTAGCCGGCAACACACGACTCATCGACACTGAATCAAGTATTAATTTTGGCGGTGGAATTTCTTTCATCGACACGTACACATAATTTTGATCTACGCCATGAATCGCAACATCAATCAAATCCACCGAAATAATTTCAAACGCCGCAGCAGGACTTATCAATGACTCCGCTTCATCAATACGATTGCTGACTCGCAATGCATTAGGAGCAATGGGCCTTGGGCTAAAATGCTCGGCCACTTCAAATATCACAGAAGAGCTGTCGAAATTAACGCTTTCCTCATTAAGTCCTGCAAATTCGGCCGCCACGTGAGGGTTTTCAGTAAACGATGTAAAATCTGCATTGATCAAAACTGCACCAACACCCAGTTTTCCTTGCCTGAAAAACTCACCGGATGTTCCTCGACTGCCAGACCCTCCTCGATAAAGAGGCACGCTGCCTGTATGAGGGAGCGCACTGATAATCTTCGTTAAATCATTAACACGTGCAGCGTCATCAGACGCAACGAAGACAAGAGAATAAAACCGTCCGAAAAGCACCCCTCGTTTAGTACCGTATCTTAAATAATCATTGACCAACAGACTTGAGTCATTCGCAAAAGCCTTTAAATAATCCCCGCGACGCCCGTTCGGACTAACTTTTAACTCCCGATATAAAGACTCTTGGCGCTCCATCGCGATACGGCCTGCCTCAGCCTTCAGATCGTCCCGACTTCCGCTTTTAGTAATGAATTCGTTTATTCCGTTCCGCGTCAGTCCGTTTTCATCTCTATAAGTCAGTGGACTATTTCCCACGAACAAAAATAAATTTACATCATCTACATTTCCCGCCGGATCTGCACTCAGCCACCGCTGCAACCACGGTGCGTAATACCGATAGCCGTAACAATAAAGCCCGGTTGCATCTCGCTCTTTGCCCGAATAACGAATCGTTTTGTACCTGGCTTCGGTCTCGCTGATACCCGCCCACAACGCCGTCCCACCAAATGCGTAATAAACCTCCCGACTCAGAACTCTGCCCCGCTCATCCAACTCCAGGGTGCTGGAGTTCAAATGATTGCTCAGGCAAAAACGCAGTTGATCGTTACGAACATCACGAGGCAATCCAGTGACCCAGTGCAAGGCGCGGACCTGACCGCGCCCGGCCTCGACACTGACGACATGCCGCTCCTCTCCAGTGGCCTTGTCGCGATGGATTTCCAAACCCGGCAAGTAGCGCGTTTCAGAACGCAATGTGCGATGCGCTGCCTGAGTCAGTCGGACTTTTCGCAAGCGATGCCCAGGACTGTCGTAGCAGTAACATTCAGTATCGTCAGGACCGTCGTCGCGCTTCACCATCGTTACGCTGCTGAGCTGGTTCCGCACATCCCAACTCATCTTTTGCCCACGCAGTAACTCCAACTGATTACCGTTGGCATCGAAGCCGTCGACCAAGTTGCCTTTATCCACAACGCTGCGATTACTGTCCGTCGCGGTAAACATCTCAAACGTTTCTGCACCGCTGTGATGGCGGGTTTGCAGGTTACCGGCGGCGTCGTAGTTGAAGGTCTGGGTGTAATTGCGCAACTGGTTGGGGTCCAGCGGCGTGGTTTGCCAGGTTGGCAAAGCCGGGCCGTAACTGGGTTGACTGACTTCACTGCCGGTGGCTTTGATCAGTTGGTAAAGACTGTCATAGCCATAGCAGCAGTTCGGATCGATCCGCTGATTATTGAAGTGCCGCGTCGGTTGAGCCTGGTCTTCGATGCAAGTGATGTTGCCGACGGGATCGTAACCGTAGCTAAAATCCTGAAGCGGCTTGCCATCGACATTGCAGGACTGCAACTGCAGGAGGCGCCCGTCTTCACCTGCGTAATGGGCTGTGGTGATGATGCCATTTCCAACCCGTTCGCTGATGCTCCTGCCGAAAGCGTCGTAGCGGATTTCACTGACCAGCAAACGGGGGGCTTCTAAAGAACCGGCCAGCTTCAATCGGGTTTCACGTAGCTGACCGGCCCGGTCGTAAGCAAATGACCTGACATGATCCATGGCGTCAGTCTGACTACGCATTTCCCCCGAAGGAGCGTACTGCTGCGTCGTCTCAAACACTTCCTCTTCCAGCCTGAGTTCGGTGAATTCGGCCGACCAATCGGGCAGCTCGAGATCACGCAAGAACCGCGTCTGCTCCACCAGTAACAAACCACCTACACCGTATTCACAGAGGCTGCGCCTGCCGACCGGATGGTCATGGCGGATCGGTTGACCACACTGGTTACGGGCCGCCCGCTCGTCACTGGCATTGCCATACGTAAAGCGCTCGGAAACACGCGGCAACTCATGCGCCATCTGCTCCGTAACGGCTATCGGACGCTGGAGCTCATCAAATTCGCTATGACGCTGTCCGCCGCGCCCGTCCCAGAATGAGCAGGCCGCATCCGCCTGATTCATTAAGCTGAGCTGCCAACCGGCATCGACACTGTCCACCAGCAGAGCCCGGCCTTGCAAATCAAAAGTGTTTTCAAGATTGGGCTTCGGTGCCGTTCCCCACAGGCGCGGGTCCCAGGACGCAAAAAGCCGTCCGGCAGGATCGAATTGGTTACGGGTGATGCGGGTATCAATCGATGAGTTCAGAGGATGGCGGCAATAGGCGACATTTCGCACAACCAAACCGCGTGAATCCACCACCGCCAGACTCGGTGTGTGAGCATCAATCCATTGCGCGGCCGCCATGTTCGACCCCTCTGCCTGAGGGTCTTAATCTGATCGAATAAATACTTGAACGTCTACTGTCACAAATGACAGTTCAAGCGGGCTCCGGCACCGAAAGCCCGAGAAACCGACACAGCTCCTCGCGTTTGGCCAACGCATCACGCCGCCCCAGGTCAATCAACTCACTGCAATACCCCGCCTCGAACAGCAGATAACTCAACACCCCCGCCCCGCTGGTCTTGGTCGCACCCGGCCCGCGCAAAAACAGACGCAACGCTGCCGGCAATTCCTGGCGATGTCGCGCAGCGATCTCATCAATCGGCTGGCTCGGCGAAATCACCAGCACCTCAACCGGCGCCACGCCGAGCGCACGGGTCGGCGTGCCGGCGGGCATCAGATGGCTGAACTGATTCAAACGCTGCAGCAATTCGATGTCACTTTCCAGGCTGTCAATGAACGTACTGTTGAGCATGTGCCCACCGATCTGCGCGAGCGTCGGCTGCTGCCCGGTGTAGGTGCGTTGCAGCGGTCGCACCGGATCGACACCGCGCGGGTTGCCGCTGACGCCCACCACCAGCACGCGGCTGGCACCCAGGTGCAGGGCCGGGCTGATCGGTGCCGATTGGCGCACCGCGCCGTCACCGAAATATTCCTCGCCGATTTTTACCGGGGCGAACAGCAGTGGGATGGCGGAGCTGGCGAGCAAGTGCTCGACGGTCAACTGCGTGGGAACGCCGATGCGCCGATGGCGCAACCAGGCGTCGATGGTGCCGCCGCCCTGATAGAAGGTGACCGCCTGACCTGATTCGTAACCGAACGCGGTGACCGCCACGGCCTTCAACTGCTTCTGCGCGATGGCTTCAGCGATGCCGGTCATGTGCAATTTGTCGTTGAGCAACCGGCGCAGCGGCGAGCTGTTGAGCAGGGCCACCGGCACCTGAGCGCCAATGCCTAGCAAACTGTGGCTGACAAACCGGCTGGCCTGACGGATCACGCCCGGCCAGTCGCTGCGCAAAACCAGATGGCTACGGAACCCTTGCCAGAAAGCGGTCAGGCGTTCGATGGAATTGCGAAAGTCCATTGCCCCACTGGCGAGGCTGACCGCGTTGATCGCCCCGGCCGAGGTGCCGACGATCACCGGGAACGGATTGTTTGCCCCCACCGGCAGCAATTCGGCAATCGCTGCCAGCACGCCGACCTGATAGGCCGCCCGAGCCCCGCCGCCGGAAAGAATCAACCCTGTAACCGGTTCGCCTGGACTCATGCACAACTCTCCATGGTGCTAGTTGGAATTTTCCATTTCCCTGTAGGAGCGAGACCGGCTTGCCGGCGATGGTCGTCAACGATGACGTTGGCTGCCTGACACTCCGCGGCGCTCTCGGGTTTTTCGCGAGCAGGCTCGCTCCTACAGGGATTGGGGATTCAGCCGCGTTTTGCGTACAACTTGGGTTCGCCCGGCGGACGACTCTTGAAGCGGCGATGGGCCCAGAGGTATTGCTCCGGGCAGTCGCGCAAGACGCCTTCGATCCATTGGTTGATTCGCAGGCAATCGGCCTCTTCGGTCTCGCCGGGGAAACCTTCGAGCGGCGCATGGATCACCAATCGATAGCCGCTGCCGTCCGCCAGACGCTCCTGGGTGAACGGCACCACCAGCGCCTTGCCCAGCCGCGCAAATTTGCTGGTGGCAGTGACGGTCGCGGCCTGAATCCCGAACAGCGGCACGAAGATGCTTTGCTTGGCGCCGTAGTCCTGATCCGGTGCGTACCAGATCGCCCGGCCGGCCCGCAGCAGTTTGAGCATGCCGCGCACGTCTTCACGCTCCACGGCCAGCGAGTCGAGGTTGTGTCGCTCGCGGCCATTGCGCTGGATGTAATCGAACAGCGGGTTCTTGTGCTCGCGGTACATGCCGTCGATGGTGTGTTGCTGGCCAAGCAGCGCCGCGCCGATTTCCAGCGTGGTGAAATGCACGGCCATCAGAATCACGCCCTTGCCTTCGCGCTGGGCCTTTTTCAGGTGCTCCAGCCCTTCAACATGCGCCAACCTGGCCAGACGCTCCCGCGACCACCACCAGCTCATGGCCATTTCAAAGAATGCGATGCCGGTGGAGGCAAAGTTTTCCTTGAGCAGGCGCTTGCGCTCGGCAGCGGATTTTTCCGGGAAGCACAGCTCCAGGTTGCGCTTGGCAATGCGCCGTCGGTCGCCCGCCGCGCGATACATCAATGCACCGAGGGCACGACCAATAAACAGCAGCGCCGGGTAGGGCAACTGAACGATCAGCCACAACAGCCCCAAGCCGCACCACAGCGGCCAGAAACGCGGCATCAGAAATGTTTTTTGAAAACGCGGGCGATCCATTAAAGGTTCCGGAAAGACAATGGCCGCGCATTCTACATCGTTCGACCCGGCTTGCGGCTCGCGAGCGTTCTCGTTATAAGTCTCGGCACTTTTAGTGACAAGCCGTTGTATGCCGACCATGAGCCAAATCGAACCGCAAGACCAGGATCCCGTGTTCCAGTTGAAGGGCAGCATGCTCGCCATTACCGTGCTGGAGCTGGCCCGCAACGACCTCGAAAGCCTTGATCGGCAATTGGCCGCCAAGGTCGCCCAGGCGCCCGGCTTTTTCAGCAACGCGCCGCTGGTACTGGCGCTGGACAAACTTCCGGCCAGCGAAGGCGCGGTCGATCTGCCAGGTTTGATGCGCGTCTGCCGCCAGCACGGCCTGCGCACCCTGGCGATCCGTGCCAGTCGTATCGAAGACATCGCCGCCGCCATCGCGGTCGACCTGCCGGTGCTGCCGCCATCCGGCGCCCGCGAGCGCCCGCTGGACCCGCTTGAAGGCATCGTTGCGAAGAAACCGGAAAAACCCGCTGAACCGACGATCAAACCGACGAAAATCATCACCTCGCCGGTACGCGGCGGCCAGCAGATTTATGCCCAGGGTTGCGACCTCGTCGTGATCTCCTCGGTCAGCCCGGGGGCGGAACTTCTCGCCGACGGCAACATCCATGTATACGGACCGATGCGCGGTCGTGTATTGGCCGGGGTCAAAGGCGACACGAAAGCCAGGATTTTCTGTCAGCAAATGAGCGCTGAACTGGTCTCCATCGCAGGCCACTACAAGGTTTCGGAAGATCTGCGTCGCGACCCTTTGTGGGGCGCGGGCGTACAGGTCAGCCTGTCGGGCGATGTGTTGAACATCATTCGGCTTTAACGGATACTGCCGCATTTTCCAAGCATCTCTAAAACGTAGCGAAAACGGCTCAAACGAAGTAGGAAAAAGGCCAAAAGCAGTGTTTACCGGAGGTAAGCGCGGTTCAGGACCGGATTCCAGCCAAGCTGTCCGACTGCAGTCGTTTTTCCAGAGATGTTTTTCAGGGGCTAAATGTCCTTTTTCCTTAGGGGTGAAACACCTTGGCCAAGATTCTCGTGGTTACATCCGGCAAGGGTGGTGTGGGTAAGACCACCACCAGTGCTGCTATCGGTACCGGCCTCGCACTGCGCGGTCACAAAACAGTTATCGTCGACTTCGACGTCGGCTTGCGTAACCTCGACCTGATCATGGGTTGCGAGCGTCGCGTCGTGTATGACTTCGTCAACGTGGTTAACGGCGAAGCCAACCTGCAACAGGCCCTGATCAAAGACAAACGCCTGGAAAACCTCTACGTACTGGCCGCCAGTCAGACCCGCGACAAAGACGCGCTGACCGTCGAAGGCGTGGAAAAAGTCCTGATGGCGTTGAAGGAAGACTTCGAATTCGTGGTCTGCGACTCCCCGGCCGGCATCGAGAAAGGTGCTCACCTGGCCATGTACTTCGCCGATGAAGCGATCGTCGTGACCAACCCGGAAGTCTCCTCGGTACGTGACTCGGACCGCATGCTGGGCCTGCTGGCCAGCAAATCGCGTCGCGCCGAAAACGGCGAAGAGCCGATCAAGGAACACTTGCTGTTGACCCGTTACAACCCGCAGCGCGTCAGCGATGGCGAGATGCTCGGCGTCGAAGACGTGAAAGAGATTCTGGCCGTGACCCTGCTGGGCGTCATTCCGGAATCCCAAGCGGTACTCAAGGCTTCCAACTCCGGTGTACCCGTAATTCTTGACGACCAGAGCGACGCCGGTCAGGCGTACAGCGATGCAGTCGATCGTCTGCTGGGTAAAACCGTAGAACATCGATTCCTCGATGTGCAGAAGAAAGGATTCTTTGCGAGTTTGTTTGGAGGTCGGTAATGAACATTTTTGACTTCTTTCGCGCCAACAAGAAGCCAAGTACCGCGTCGGTAGCGAAAGAGCGTCTACAGATCATCGTGGCGCACGAACGCGGCCAACGCAGTACGCCGGATTACTTGCCAGCCTTGCAGAAAGAGCTGGTCGAAGTCATCCGCAAGTACGTCAATATCGGGTCCGATGACGTGCATGTCGCCCTGGAAAACCAGGGTAGCTGCTCGATTCTGGAACTCAATATCACCCTGCCGGATCGCTGAGTCGATCCGTCGGGAGCCACGGCGGCTCAGGCTTTTGCAGCTCCTTGTAGGAGCGAAGCTTGCTCGCGAAGGTGTGCCAGTCGACATTAACGTTGCTGACACACCTTCGCGAGCAAGCTTCGCTCCTACAAGAGCCCTGAAAGCCTGAGTCGCCGTTGGCGTTTGTTACGAGGCTGTTTAATGCCGCTGTCCAACGTCCACATCATCCATCAGGACGCCGCCGTACTGGTGGTGAATAAACCGACCCTGTTGCTTTCCGTCCCCGGCCGGGCCGACGACAACAAGGATTGCCTGATCACCCGCCTGCAAGAAAACGGCTACCCCGAAGCCCGCATCGTCCATCGCCTGGACTGGGAAACCTCCGGCATCATTCTGCTGGCCCGTGACCCGGACACCCATCGCGAATTGTCTCGGCAATTTCACGACCGTGAAACCGAAAAGACCTACACCGCACTTTGCTGGGGCCAGCCGGAACTGGACAGCGGCAGCATCGACCTGCCCCTGCGCTACGACCCGCCGACCAAGCCGCGCCACGTGGTAGATTTCGAGTTCGGCAAAAACGCCCTGACATTCTGGCGCGTGCTGGAGCGCTGCGGCGACTGGTGTCGGGTTGAACTGACGCCGATCACCGGCCGCTCCCACCAGTTGCGCGTGCACATGCTCTCCATCGGCCACCCGCTGCTGGGTGACGGGCTCTACGCCCACGAGCAGGCGCTGGCCGCCTGGCCACGGCTGTGCCTGCACGCGAGCATGCTCAGCTTCACTCATCCGCAGACTGGTGAACGCCTGCGTTTCGAGTGCCCCGCACCGTTTTGAGCAGACTCGCCGAAATAAAAAAACGCCCTTCAACTGAAGGGCGTTTTCATTTGTTGAAACAAATTATATGTCGTAAAAATGGCGTTAAATTATTGTCATAAATTTGTAAAGAAACGTAAAATGATGGCATTACGATAGCAGGCAGGACGCCCAGTGCTCAGTTGCAAGACTCTTCAGAACGACTACCCAATTACCTTCAGCTTTTCCAACACCACCCTGCATCTCAGTGAACAGCCCTGCGTCGAAGCACGGCAAGCGCTGGAGCAACTGATTGAAAAGCGCAGCGTTCGCAAGCTCACCCGTGCCAGCGCACCGCTCGCCAGTGGTGATACCCCTCTATTTGCCAAGGTTCAGCCGCTGGATACTTTAAAGGCGAAAGTGCGGGTGACCTTTGGCAAACCACAGCGTAACGGTCGCTTCGACTGGCCGCTGGAAGAACTGATCAATACCCATGAAGCGCAGCGCCGTGGTGTACGGATGCCACCACTGCAGGGGTTTGGCTACACCAAGGATCTGCTGGGACTGACCCAGGAGTATTTCATTATCACGCGCCTGCTTGACGACCATCTTGACGGCGTACAGTGGCTTAAACGCAACCCCGGCAACGTGGAGGCATTTATCCTGGATGCTTTTGATCTGCTCCACTCCCTTGCCTTGAAGAACATCACTCACATGGATTTCTGGGCCGGCAACATCATGATCCCCGAATCGTCGCAGTCACCGCTCAAAGCCATCGATTTTGAAAACTGCTTCTCCGGCCAGACACCCCATCAAAGCGAAACCCTGGGTTTCCAGCTGGGATTTTTCTATCGCCGGGAAATCTACAAACACATCACTGAAGCCGACTACGATCGGCTGGTTGAAGCGTACACAGGACAACTCCCAGACATCTCGAAGAAAAAGTTCAACCCGGTGTATGTCGCGAGCAAGCATGAATACGTGGGTCGCAAGCAACGCCGTGAAGTGTTCCTCAGCGGTCTTCTGATCACAGGCTGACGCGCAAATCAGACCCGCCGACAAACGTCGCGCGACGGACGGCATTGTGTCTGCAATGCCGTGAGCCAATACGGTAAACTTGCGCCATTGCTGTCTGGAGCTACTTATGCGCGAAGAGTTGAACCAAGGCCTGATCGATTTCCTCAAGGCCTCCCCTACCCCGTTTCATGCCACCGCCAGCCTTGTTCAGCGCCTGGAAGCGGCGGGTTATCAGCGTCTCGACGAACGCGAGCCCTGGACCACTGAAGCCAACGGCCGTTACTACGTCACCCGTAACGACTCTTCGATTGTCGCCGTCAAAATGGGCCGTCACTCGCCCCTGCACGGCGGTATCCGCCTGGTCGGCGCCCATACCGACAGCCCGTGCCTGCGGGTCAAACCCCAGCCGGAACTGCAACGTCAGGGTTTCTGGCAGTTGGGCGTCGAAGTGTATGGCGGCGCGCTGCTGGCGCCGTGGTTCGATCGTGATCTGTCCCTGGCGGGCCGCGTGACCTTCCGCCGTGACGGCAAGGTCGAGAGCCAACTGATCGACTTCAAGACGCCGATCGCGATCATTCCGAACCTGGCCATTCACCTCAATCGTGAAGCCAACATGGGTTGGGCGATCAACGCCCAGACCGAATTGCCGCCGATCCTCGCACAATTCGCCGGTGACGAGCGCGTGGACTTCCGCGCCGTGCTCACCAATCAACTTGCTCTCGAGCATGGCCTGAACGCCGACGTGGTACTCGACTACGAGTTGAGCTTCTATGACACCCAGAGCGCTGCGGTCATCGGCCTGCATGGCGACTTCATCGCCGGTGCACGCCTCGACAACCTGCTGTCCTGCTACGCCGGCCTGCAAGCGTTGCTGACGGCTGAAACCGACGAAACCTGCGTGCTGGTCGCCAATGATCACGAAGAAGTCGGCTCCTGCTCGGCCTGTGGCGCTGACGGCCCGATGCTGGAGCAGACGCTGCGTCGTCTGTTGCCCGAAGGTGATGAATTCGTACGCACCATTCAGAAATCCCTGCTGGTCTCGGCCGACAATGCCCACGGCGTACACCCCAACTACGCCGACAAGCACGACGCCAACCACGGCCCGAAACTCAACGCCGGCCCGGTGATCAAGGTCAACAGCAACCAGCGTTACGCCACCAACAGCGAAACCGCCGGGTTCTTCCGCCATCTGTGCATGGCCGAGGAAGTGCCGGTGCAAAGCTTCGTGGTGCGCAGCGACATGGGCTGCGGCTCGACCATCGGCCCGATCACCGCCAGCCACCTGGGCGTGCGCACCGTGGACATCGGCCTGCCGACATTTGCCATGCACTCGATCCGCGAGCTGTGCGGCAGTCATGATCTGGCACACCTGGTGAAAGTGCTGAGCGCGTTCTACGCCAGCCAAGAGCTGCCGTAAAACCTGTAGGAGCCGGCTTGCCGGCGATGGCGTCCTTGAAATCGCTATCGCCGGCAAGCCGGCTCCTACATGTGTTAAAGCCGCTAGACTTTAAGTATCCCTTTCGACAAGGCAGTCGCTCATGATCTCGATGTCTTCATTTCACGCCATGCTGATCCCGATTCTTGCCGGGATGATCCTGCTGGCCATCGGCTTCAACTTCCGCGACAAGAATGCCGGCGTGTTCGCGATGTGGATCGGTATGCTGACCATCCTCGCTACCGTGGTCTTCAAGATCCTCGCCAAACTCAACGAATAAATCCTCGCCCTCGGCTCGCATTGATTTTGGCGGGCTCGTACACTCGGTCGATCTGCTCCTTTCAAGGTTGACCGCCTAGTGTTCGCTCGTCTTTTTGCCCTGCCCAGCCTTTTCCTCGTCTGCCTGATGGCGCTGCTGCCAGCCATGCAGGCCCAGGCCGTCGGTTTACCGAGCTTGCTCAACAGCTCGGCGAAAACCCAGCCCGAGGCGCAAGAACCCCTAGGGCAATCCCTCGACGAAGTCATCAAGTCACTGGAGAACGATCAGCAACGCAGCAAATTGTTGGCCGACCTGAAGAAGCTGCGCGACGCCACCAAAAAAGCCCAGCCAGCCACGGAAGTAGGCGTGCTCGGCCTGATTGGCGGCACGCTGGCCAATTTCGAAAAACAGTTTTCCGGTGCCGACAGCCCGCTCACGCGCTGGTCCGAAGAATTCAATCTGGCCAAAGACGAACTGATAGCGCTGGCGCTGCCGGCCAATGAATGGCTGCCGATCATCTTCGCTTTCGCCATGATCCTGATGGTCTGGAGCTTGCTGGCCGCCGCGCTGATCTGGCTCGGTCACCGGGTGCGGATGCGCTTCGGCCTGACCGAAGAATTGCCGCAGCATCCCAAGGCCCTCGACATGTTGCGCTTTGCCCTGCGAAAACTCGGCCCCTGGCTGATCGCCCTGGTCATCACGGTGTACATGAGTTACGCCCTGCCCTCGTCGCTGGGTAAAAGCCTGGCGATGGTACTTGCGTATGCGCTGGTGGTCGGCACGTGTTTTTCGGCGATCTGCGTGATCGCCTTTTCCTTGCTCGACGGGCCGCACCGCCACCGCGCCTTGTACATCCTGCGGCATCAGGCCTTTCGGCCGCTGTGGCTGATCGGCAGTTTTGCCGCGTTCGGCGAAGCCTTGAGCGACCCGCGACTGGTGACCAGCCTCGGCAACCACCTGGCGCACACCGCCGCAACCATCGCCAACGTGCTGGCCGCGCTATCCACGGGGCTGTTCATCCTGCGCTTCCGACGCCCCATCGCCCACTTGATCCGCAATCAACCGTTGTCCCGGCGCCTGACCCGTCGCGCACTCAGCGACACCATCGAAATTCTCGGGACCTTCTGGTACATGCCGGCGCTGGTGCTGGTGGCCATCTCGCTGTTCGCCACCTTCGTTTCCGCCGGCGACACCAGCACCGCGTTGCGCCAATCGCTGATCTGCACCGTGCTGCTGGTGTTGTGCATGGTCATCAACGGGCTGGTGCGCCGGCATGCACTAAAACCGCAACGGGGCGTGAAGCGTCATGCACTGTATTCCGAACGCCTGAAAAGCTTCTTCTATACCCTCGCACACTTGTTGGTGTGGATGGCGTTCATCGAACTTGGCCTGCGGGTCTGGGGCATGTCGCTGATTGCGTTCACCGAAGGCGAAGGCCATGAAGTCAGCGTCAAACTGTTCAGCCTCGGCGGCACGCTGATTTTTGCCTGGCTGATCTGGATCCTCAGCGACACGGCGGTGCACCACGCCCTCACCCGCTCGCGCAAAGGCCAGGCCAACGCGCGTGCGCAGACGATGATGCCGCTGATCCGCAACGTGCTGTTCGTGGCGATATTCATCGTTGCGCTGATCGTCGCCCTGGCGAACATGGGCATGAACGTCACACCGCTGCTGGCCGGTGCCGGCGTGATCGGTCTGGCCATCGGTTTCGGCGCACAATCGCTGGTCGCGGACCTGATCACCGGGCTGTTCATCATCATCGAAGACTCCCTGGCCATCGACGACTACGTGGATGTCGGCGGCCACCTCGGCACTGTCGAGGGACTGACCATTCGTACCGTGCGCCTGCGGGACATCGACGGCATCGTCCACACCATCCCGTTCAGTGAAATCAAAAGCATCAAGAACTACTCGCGGGAGTTCGGCTACGCGATCTTTCGCGTGGCGATCCCCTCGAACATGGACATCGATAACGCGATCAAACTGATGCGCGACGTCGGCCAGAAGATGCGCACCGATCCGCTGCAACGGCGCAACATCTGGTCGCCACTGGAGATTCAAGGGGTCGAGAGTTTCGAGTCAGGCAACGCGATTCTGCGGGCCCGATTCAAGACCGCGCCGATCAAGCAGTGGGAAGTGTCTCGCGCATTCAACCTGTCCTTGAAACGGCACCTGGATGAAGCCGGGCTTGATCTGGCGACACCGCGCATGAGTGTGCAGGTGGTCACGGCGGGTGGCGGTCCAGCAACAGAAGAACCCCGCACCCTGTAGGAGCCGGCTTGCTGGCGATGGACGTGAACGATTACGTGTGCAGTCTGAATGTACGCGGTGCCTGTGCGTTTATCGCCAGCAAGCCGGCTCATACAGGGATCGCAGCTAATCGTGAAATCGGTGGTATTTAACAAATCGCAGGCAAAAAAAATCCCCGAACCAGTCGGGGATTTTTTATGTTCGATCAATCAGCCCGGGGGCGGATCAATCTTCGCGATAGCGACGCAGCTTCAACTGCTTACCGGCAACGCGAGTGTCCTTCAGCTTGGTCAGCAGACGCTCCAGACCATCTTCCGGCAGCTCGACGAGGCTGAAGCTGTCACGCACCTGGATGCGACCGATCGCTTCACGAGCCAAGCCGCCTTCGTTGAGGATGGCGCCCAGCAGGTTTTTAGCCGCGATACCGTCACGCGCGCCCAGCGCGGTACGGCAACGAGCACGACCTTCAGCCAATGGAACCGGAGCACGACGCTCACGATCACCACGGTCCGGACGATCACCGGTGCGCTCTGGACGATCGCCACGCGGTGCGTTGTTCGGCACCAGTGGACGTTCTTTCTCGATTGCAGCCAGGGTCAGCGCCTGAGCGTTGGTAGCCTTGCGCAGCAGGGCAGCAGCCAGTGCACGCGGCGTGCAACCGATATCGGCAGTCAGGCGATCCAGCAGATCACCGTGAGTCGATTCGGCATCGCCAACCAGCGGCGACAGGCTGTTGGTCAGTTTCTTGATGCGGGCATCGAGAACAGCCTGAGCGTCCGGCAGGCGAACTTCGGCAACTTTCTGACCAGTTACACGCTCGATCACTTGCAGCATGCGGCGCTCACGCGGAGTCACCAGCAGCAGTGCACGACCTTCGCGACCGGCACGGCCAGTACGGCCGATACGGTGAACGTAGGATTCCGGATCGTACGGCATGTCAACGTTGAACACGTGAGTGATGCGCGGAACGTCCAGGCCACGAGCAGCAACGTCGGTCGCCACAACGATGTCCAGACGGCCATCCTTGAGGGAGTCGATCACGCGCTCACGCTGGTTCTGGGCAATGTCACCGTTCAGCGCAGCGGCTTTGTAGCCTTTGGCTTCCAGGGCGCTGGCCAGGTCCAGGGTCGCTTGCTTGGTGCGCACGAACATGATCAGGGCGTCGAAGTCTTCGACTTCCAGCAGGCTCAATACAGCCGAGGTCTTCTGGTCAGCGTGAACCAACAGGTGAGCCTGTTCGATCGCGGTAACGGTCTGAGTCTTGGTCTGGATCTTCACGTGTTGCGGATCGCGCAGGTGGCGTTCGGCAATGGCACGGATCGACTGTGGCAGGGTGGCCGAGAACAGTACGGTCTGACGGGTCGCTGGCAGAGCCTTGAAGATGACTTCCAGGTCGTCCATGAAGCCCAGCTTGAGCATTTCGTCAGCTTCGTCGAGAACCAGGTGGTTCACGGTCGACAGGACTTTTTCGTCGCGACGCAGGTGGTCACACAGACGGCCCGGAGTGGCGACAACGATCTGTGCGCCGTTACGGATTGCTTTCAGTTGTGGGCCCATAGGCGCGCCGCCGTAAACGGCCACAACGGTAACGCCTGGCATTTGCTTGGCGTAGGTTTCGAAAGCGGTTGCTACTTGCAGCGCCAACTCACGGGTTGGCGCCAGGATCAGGGCTTGCGGCTCGCGCTTGGCAGGATCGATGCAGTGCAGGATAGGCAGGGCGAACGCAGCGGTTTTACCCGTACCGGTTTGCGCCTGACCAATCATGTCCTGGCCGGCCATGATGATCGGGATCGATTGCTGCTGAATAGCCGAAGGCTCTTCGTAGCCAGTCGCAATGACGGCTGCAAGGATATTCGGATTAAGATTAAAAGCGGCGAAGCCGCCGGTTTCCTGGGTCATGGGTCTGCCTCTAAGTGCATCCGCAAAGACCCATGCTCCAAAGCTGCGCATGCCGTGTAAGACTCAAGAGTCGCCCTGGCTGCTTTGTCGGCGGGGATTTGCGAAAACGAATGAATGAAAAAGATTCGTCAAGGGAGAGTCCGCTGTGCGGACGTGCAGCCGAAGCTGACTTCGGGGAATTGCGCTACCTAAACGCGGCCCGGTTAAAGGCCGGCGCGCACTATACCGGAATTCGCCCAAAAAGGGAGCATTATTTGTCGGAAAACTGACGCATACACCGTTATGTCACAGGCTTTGCGGATAATTGTGCGACGGTCTATTTTTCAAAGGCCCGGCCCTGCTGGCGATGGCGCTAAAACGGTTCACCGTTTTGACTTGGAACCGCAGCCTCGCCTCCCCCTTCACGCCCCTTCCCGCCCGAGGAATTGTTCGATGAATCAACCTGTTACCAGCCGTGTGACCTGCGAAAGGCACGGCCATGTCCTGTTGATCGGCCTGGATCGGGTGGCCAAGCGCAATGCCTTCGACCTCGACCTGCTCAACGCACTCAGTCTGGCCTACGGTGAGTTCGAGGCTGACAGCGAAGCGCGGGTGGCGGTGGTGTTCGGCCATGGCGAGCATTTCACCGCCGGGCTTGATCTGGTCAGCGCCAGTTCGGCCCTGGCCGAGGGCTGGCAGGCACCGCCCGGCGGTTGCGATCCGTGGGGCGTATTCGCGGGTCCGCGAGTCAGCAAACCGGTGATTGTCGCCGCGCAAGGTTATTGCCTGACCATCGGTATCGAGCTGATGCTCGCCGCCGACATCAACCTCTGCGCCAGTAACACCCGGTTTGCCCAGAAAGAAGTGCAGCGCGGGATTTTCCCGTTCGGCGGGGCCACATTGCGCCTGCATCAAGTCGCTGGTTGGGGCAATGCGATGCGCTGGCTGCTGACCGGGGATGAATTCGATGCGCATGACGCGCTGCATCTGGGGTTGGTGCAGGAAGTCATGGCCAGCGAGGATTTGCTGCCCCGGGCGATTGAGTTGGCGGAGCGGATTGCCCGGCAGGCGCCGCTGGGGGTTCAGGCAACGTTGATGTCGGCGCGGCAGGCGCGTTATGAGGGAGAAACAGCAGCGGCGCTGGGGTTGCCGCCGCTGGTGAAGAAGTTGTTGGCGAGTGAGGATGCTAAGGAAGGCGTGCGGTCGATGGTTGAGAAGCGGCCGGGCATTTTCAAAGGGGTTTGAGGTTTGTGGCGAGGCGGATATTGTCTTCGCGGGCAAGCCTCGCTCCTACAAGGGTGCGCAATCCCTTGTAGGAGCGAGGCTTGCCCGCGAAAGGGCCATCACAGGCGCCGAATTAAGTCGCGGGGCGAATCGCCTTGATCAACGACTGCAACGAATACCCCAACCGTGGCGCCAGCCCTTCGGCCCGCGCAACCAACCCATCCATGTCCAGCTCCTGATCCAGCTCCGACGGCACGAGCAAAATCACGTTGCCCTCCTTCACCGGCAGCTCCCAGTAATGCCGGTGATAGAGCCCACGCAACAACGCCGCGCCCAACGGCTTGCCATCGTCGGTGGCCCATTGGTTGATCACCAGCCAGCCGCCCGGATTCAAGCGTTTCTGACAGTTTTCCAGAAAACTCCAGGCCAGATGCCCGACACCCGGCCCGACATCGGTGTAAAGGTCGACAAAAATCAGGTCGGCCGGCTCGGCGGTATCGAGCAGTTCCAGGGCATCGCCGACGCGGATGTACAGCCGCGGATCGTCATCCAGCCCCAGGTATTCGATGGCAAGGCGCGGCACGTCGGGCCGCAGCTCGATGGCTTCGACATCTTCCAGCGGCAAGAACTTCAGGCAAGCCTGGGTCAGCGTGCCGGCACCGAGACCGAGGAACAGCGCGCTTTCCGGTTGCTCGTGGCACAACGCACCGATCAGCATGGCACGGGTGTAATCGTATTCGAGCCAGCTCGGGTCGGCGGTGAACACGCAGCTCTGTTCGATGGCATCACCGAACTCGAGAAAACGGTAATCGGCCACTTCCAGTACGCGAATCACGCCGAACTCGTCCTGTACCTCGGCGAGCAGATGCTCGACGCGCTCCTCAGTCATTTCGTCTCCAGATTGTTCCCGGGCCCACCGCAACATGAAGCGGCAAAAGCGCGATTGTCCGCGAAGCGACGGGAACAGGTCACGCACTAATTTGCTGATAACATGAACGTCCGAGCGTAAAACAACCGAGACCGTGATGAGCCAACCCTGGAGCCCTGACAGCTGGCGCGCCCTGCCGATCCAGCAACAACCCCACTACCCCGACGCGGCGCATTTGCTGCACGTCGAGCAAACCCTGGCGAGTTATCCGCCACTGGTGTTTGCCGGTGAAGCCCGGGAGTTGCGACGTCAGTTTGCCGAAGTGACCCAGGGGCGCGCATTTCTGTTGCAGGGCGGTGATTGCGCCGAAAGCTTCGCCGAGTTCTCTGCCGCGAAAATCCGCGACACCTTTAAAGTGCTGCTGCAAATGGCAATCGTCATGACCTTCGCCGCGGGCTGCCCGGTGGTCAAGGTCGGGCGCATGGCCGGTCAGTTCGCCAAACCGCGTTCGGCCAACGACGAAACCATCGACGGCGTGACCCTGCCCGCCTACCGTGGCGACATCGTCAACGGCATCGGCTTCGACGAAAAAAGCCGCGTGCCGGACCCGGAGCGTCTGCTCCAGTCCTATCACCAGTCCACCGCGACCCTGAACCTGCTGCGCGCCTTCGCCCAGGGCGGCTTTGCCGACCTGCATCAGGTGCACAAGTGGAACCTGGACTTCATCGCCAACTCGGCGCTGGCGGAAAAATACAGCCACCTCGCCGACCGCATCGATGAAACCCTGGCATTCATGCGCGCCTGTGGCATGGACAGCTCGCCACAACTGCGCGAAACCAGTTTCTTCACCGCCCACGAAGCGCTGCTGCTGAACTACGAAGAAGCCTTCGTGCGTCGCGACAGCCTGACCAACGATTACTACGATTGCTCGGCGCACATGTTGTGGATCGGCGACCGCACCCGTCAGCTCGACGGCGCTCACGTCGAATTCCTGCGCGGGGTGAACAACCCGATCGGGGTCAAGGTCGGCCCGAGCATGAACCCGGAAGACTTGATTCGCCTGATCGACGTGCTCAACCCGGACAACGATCCAGGTCGCTTGAACCTGATCGCACGGATGGGCGCGAACAAGGTTGGCGATCATTTACCGCAGCTGATCCGCGCGGTGCAGCGTGAAGGCAAGCAAGTGCTTTGGAGTTCCGATCCGATGCACGGCAACACCATCAAGGCCAGCAGCGGCTACAAGACCCGCGACTTTGCGCAGATTCTTGGCGAGGTGAAGCAGTTCTTCCAGGTGCACGAAGCCGAAGGCACCTATGCCGGCGGCATTCACATCGAGATGACCGGGCAGAATGTTACCGAGTGCATTGGCGGTGCGCGACCGATCACCGAGGACGGGTTGTCGGATCGGTATCACACCCATTGTGACCCGCGGATGAATGCGGATCAGTCGCTGGAATTGGCGTTTTTGATTGCCGAGACGTTGAAACAAGTCCGCCGTTAAACCGCGTTGCGGCCTTCGCGGGCAAGTCGGATCGCCGCACCGCTCGCTCCTACAAGGGATCGCGAAACCCTGTAGGAGCGAGGCTTGCCCGCGAAGGCGTCAGCTCAGGCACCGCCAATACCGGCCAATGCCACCCGCAACCGCCCCGCACTCGCCCGCGGGCAATTCAACTGCACCCGCTCCAATCCCAGCCAATCCGCCATTCGCCGCAAATTCACCGCCAACGCCAGCATCCCTTCCTCATCCAGCCCCGGCTCTTCCTCATGCACTGCATGCACCGCCAACCGCCCCAACGCCCGCTCCGCACGCAAATCCACCCGCGCGGCAATCCGCTCGTTGTATAAAAACGGCAACACGTAATAGCCGTAGACCCGTTTGTCCGGCGGCGTATAAATCTCCAGCCGATAGCGAAAATCGAACAAACGCTCGGTACGGCTGCGCTCCCAGATCAGCGAATCGAAGGGTGACAACAAGGCACTGGCCTCGACCTTGCGCGGCACTTTCGGCTCTGGCAAACAAAAGCCCGGTTGCCGCCAACCCTGAACTTCACAGGTCAGCAGATCCCCGGCTTCCACCAGCTCCGCAAGGCGCGGACGCGCATCACCCGGGCTGAGACGAAAGTAATCTCGCAGGTCTTTTTCCGTCGCCACACCCAAGGCATTCGCGGCGTGCAACAGCAGCCCGCGCTGGGCCTCGTCCTCCGCGAGCAACGGTTGCTGCAGAATCGCCGCAGGAATCACCCGCTCAGGCAAATCATAGAGCCGCTCGAATCCACGCCGCCCGGCCACGGTCACTTCCCCGGCGGCGAACAACCATTCCAGCGCATGCTTCTCCGCGCTCCAGTCCCACCATGGTCCTGCCCGCTCTTGACGGGTCGAAAGGCTGCCGGCGCCCAGCGCTCCGAGTTCTTCAACCGAGGCCAGCACCCGCCGGACAGTGTCCTGTTGCTCACGCCCGAAACGTGCCAGTTGCTGATAGATATCTTCGCCACGACTCGCGCGCTGCATGCGCCAGCGCATCAACGGGTACATCGACAACGGCAGCAACGAGGCTTCATGGCCCCAGTATTCGAACAGCGTGCGTCGCCGGCCCGAACTCCAGGCAGCCTGGTCGAGTAAGTCGGATGAGTAATTGCCGAGGCGGGAAAACAAGGGAAGGTAGTGCGAACGCACCAACGCATTGACCGAATCGATCTGCAAGATGCCCAGCCGCTCGATCAGGCGATTGAGCTGCACCGTTTTAATCGTCGCTGGCGGCTGGCGCCCGTTGAACCCTTGGGCGGCCAGCGCCAGGCGTCGAGCCTGTTTGATGGAAAAGGACAGCGTTGCGGGCATGAGCATCTCCTTGTCTGCTCGCAACCTACCTCACCGAGAGTCGGTTTGTGTAGTTGTGGCTTACTCATTTGTGCATCGGGTCATTCCAGAAGGGTTTGACCGACTCGAACTCTACGTCCGCACGGCTCATGCCGATGTCCTTCAGCGCTTCGTCGCTCAGACTCGCCAGCAACTCGCGTTCCCGGTGAAGTTCGTACCAGCGACTGAATTTATGCAGCAGATCGGACACCAGGTGCACCGAGTGTTTTTCTACGGCTGGATACTCATGTTGACCTTTCATCTTGTTGCCCTCCGTTTGGATGGCTCCAGTCTCGCCCCAGGTCTAAGATCAATCCAACGAATGTTTCTGATGTCACATATCTCGGAGATTGATGAATGTCAGCCTTCCCAAGTATCGACACCGAAGTGCTGCGTACCTTTGTTGCCATCGCCGATCAGGGCGGTTTTACCCGCGCAGGGGAATTGGTCAACCGCACGCAGTCCGCCGTCAGCATGCAAATGAAGCGGCTGGAAGAGGACGTGTTGCAGCGCCAACTGTTCCAGCGTGACGGACGGCAGGTGCGGCTGACCGCTGAAGGCCAGGTGCTGCTGGGTTACGCCCGGCGCATCCTCAAGTTGCACAGCGAGGTGTTCAACACCCTGCGCGAGCCGCACATGGTCGGCACCGTGCGGATCGGCACCCCGGACGATTACGTGATGCGTTTTCTGCCGGGGATTCTGCGGCGATTCGCCCAGTCCTATCCGCTGATCCAGATCGAGGTGCATTGCGAATCGTCAAAACAACTGCTGATGCGTCAGGATCTGGACCTGTCCATCGTCACCCGCGAGCCGGGCAATGAAATTGGCGAGTTGTTGCGCAAGGAGCGCTTTGTCTGGGCCGAGGCGCAATGCTACAGCGCCCATGAGCAGACGCCGTTGCCACTGGCGATGTTCAACAGCGATTGCTTCTGCCGCTTATGGGCCTGCAATGCCCTGGACGCCATGGGTCGCGATTATCGCGTGGCCTATAACAGTGACAGTCTGTCGGCGATCATGGCGGTGGTCAGCGCCGGCTTGGCGGTGACCGCGCAACTGGAAAGCCTCGTCACTCCCGACATGCGCATCCTCGGTGAAGCCGAAGACCTGCCCTTGCTGCCCGAAGCAAGCATCATGCTGGTGCGCAACCTGCACAATCCGTCACCGATTACCGAATGCCTGGCCGAACACATCGTCGACGGCTTCAAACTTTAAACGCGAGCATCACCGCGCACAGCACCAGGAAGCCACAGAACAACCCGCGCAGGAGGCGCTCCGGCATGGCGTGGGCGATCTTCACGCCCCAACTGATGCTCAGCAGTCCACCCACGGCCAACGGCACGCCGATCATCCAGTCCACTTGATGATGCACGGCATAGGTGACCAGCGTGACGCCTGTGCTGGGTAATGCCAGTGCCAGCGACAACCCTTGGGCCACCACTTGGCTGGTGCCGAACAGGCTGGTCAGCACCGGCGTTGCCACCACCGCCCCACCCACGCCAAACAATCCGCCCATGGTCCCGGAGGCCGCGCCGAGCACACCCAGCCATGGCCAGGCGTAATTCATCTGCGAAGAAGCCGGCGCATTGGCGTAGAACATTCGCAACAGGTTGTAGGCCGACAGCGCGATCAGGAAGGCGACAAATCCGACGCGCATGGTTTGCGCATCAATACCCACGGCCCAGATGGAGCCGGCCCAGGCAAAGCAAAACCCCATCGAGGCCAAGGGCAGCGCGTGACGCATTTCGATTTTGTTGCGCTGGTGATATCGCCATAGCGCCAGCATCACGTTAGGGACGACCATCACCAACGCGGTGCCCTGGGCAATTTGCTGATCAAGACCGAACAACACGCCGAGCAACGGAATCGCGATCAGACCGCCGCCAATGCCAAACAAGCCGCCGAGGGTTCCCAGGGCTGCGCCAAATACCAGGTACATCAAAAACTCGATCACGGCCGATTTCCTTTTATCTCAGGCCATTCATCCTACGCAGTCGGCGCTGGCGGGGAAACGCACAGCAACGCACAATGGCTGTGCCAACTTCGCATAAGCATTGATACGCCATGAACCCTAATCAATTGACCGAGCAACTCGGGCTGTTCCTCGACGTGCTGGAAACCGGCAGCTTTTCCGCCGCCTCTCGCCGTCATCCACTGACCCCTTCGGCTGTGGCGCGGCGCATCGACAGCCTGGAAAGCGCAGTCGGCAGCCAGTTGTTCATCCGCAGCACCCATGCCGTCCGCGCGACCCCGGCCGGCGTGGCGTTTGCCGAGCGTGCGCGGCGGATCGTGGCGGAATTGCAACTGGCCCGCGCTGAGGCGGTGTCCTTGAGCAGCGCGCCGGAAGGCTTGATCCGGATCGACGCGCCCGCCGCGTTCGGCCGACGGCATCTGGCGCCGGTGATCGCTGATTTTCTGATGCTCTACCCCGGCCTCGACGTGCAACTGCACCTGATTGACAGTTTTGTCGACATGCAGGGTTTGAACCTGGGCAAGGTCGATTTGGTGTTGCGTGCCGGGCAAATGGCCGATACCCGGCTGGTGGCCACGCCGCTGGCGAGCATGGTGCGCATCGCCTGCGCCAGCCCCGCTTACCTGCAACGCCGAGGCGTGCCGACCGATCCAGCGCAGTTGAGTGATCACGACGGCCTCGACTGGGACGGCCTGGCGCCACCGTTTGCCTGGCGTTTCGAGCAAAACGCAGAAATGCATTTGCATCGTCCCGGGCGCATCCGCATGAGCGCCAACAATGCCGAGGCGCTGGTCTGCGGTGCGCTGGCCGGGCTCGGTATCGCGCATTTGCCGACCTGGTTGACCAGTGAATACCTGTTGCGCGGCGAACTGCTGCCGCTGTTCTGTGAACACGGCCTGCCACCGCCGGAAACCACCGGCATCTATGCGTTGCGCCTGGAGCAACAACCCAACCCGAGGAGTCGTTTATTGCTGGAGTACCTGAAAGTCCGTTTCAGCCCTGTCCCGCCATGGGATCTGGCGCTGCGAACCAATCTGGACCGGCACTAGGGCAGAATTATCTGGCGCATTAAAGATTCGCCCGCTAGATTCATGAAGATCACTGATCAAGGCTTTGAGATGAACACCGAACGCGACACCACGGATAACTGCGACGACCTGCTGCTGGACAACCAGGCCTGCTTCGCCCTGCACTCCACTTCACTGCTGATGACCAAGGTCTACAAGCCGCTGTTGCAAGCGCTGGGCCTGACCTATCCGCAGTACCTGGCGATGATGGTGTTGTGGGAACGGGACGGTTTGACCGTAGGCGAAATCAGCACGCGTTTGCTGACCGATCCCGGCTCGTTGACCCCGCTGCTCAAGCGCCTGGAAGTCGAAGGCTTGCTCAGCCGCACTCGCAGCCGTGAGGACGAGCGAGTGGTGATTGTCGAGCTGACTGAACAGGGTCGCGCGTTGCGGGACAAGGCCCGGGGCGTGCCCCAGTGCATCCTCGGCGCCAGCGGCATGACGCTTGAGCGGCTGCAAAAACTGCAAGCGGAGCTGCAAGTGCTGCGCAGCAATCTGCAGGACAGCCTTTAAGCGATCACCTGATAGATCGCGTTATCGTTCTTCGCGGGCAAGTCGGATCGCCGCACCGCTCGCTCCTACAGGTCATGTGCGGTCTGTAGGAGCGAGGCTTGCCCGCGAAAGCATCCTCGACGCCATAAAAAAATTCCTGCCTATCACTCCCACACCAAAGCCTCTACATCAAGCCTCTCCCCGCCGAATGCATACCCTGCGCATGCTTTCAGGAAAACTTTTTAAAAATTTATCTTGCGCACTAATTATTAGCGCGATACATTCATCTCGCACTTACTTAGCGCGCAAACATTTAGCGCAAATCACTCAAACCTGAAACGAGGCCTACATCATGCAAACTCTCTACACCGCAATCGCAACCTCCACTGGCGGCCGTGACGGTCGTGCGGTTTCCAGCGACAATATCCTCGACGTCAAACTCGCCACTCCAAAAGAACTTGGCGGTGCTGGGGGCGCGGCCACCAACCCAGAACAACTGTTCGCTGCCGGTTACTCGGCTTGCTTCATCGGCGCGCTGAAATTCGTCGCCAGCCAGACCAAACGCAGCATCCCGGCCGACGCCTCGATCACTGCCCACGTCGGCATCGGCCAGATTCCTGGCGGCTTCGGTCTGGACATCGACCTGCACATCAGCCTGCCGGGTCTTGAACAAGCCGATGCGCAAACCCTGGTCGACGCGGCCCACCAAGTCTGCCCGTACTCCAACGCCACCCGTGGCAACGTCGAAGTGCGCCTGCACGTAACCGTCTAACCGTCGACTCCAAGACCGAACAGGAAACCAACATGAACACTTTCAGCAAAGTCTTGACCGGTACCCTTCTCGCCCTGTCCATCCACAGCGCATTCGCGGGCGACGGGGTTGAACACAACACCCAGGCGTTCCTCGATGTCCTGAATGCCGGCACCGGCAAACCGATGGAACAGCTTTCACCGAAAGATGCCCGGGCCATTTTGGTCGGCGCGCAAGCCGGGGTGAAACTGACGCTGCCAAAAGCAGACGTCAGCCAGAAGACCATTCAAGTCGACGGCCAACCGCTCAGCCTGACCATCGTCCGGCCGGCCGGGGTCAAAGGCGAGCTGCCGGTGTTCATGTTCTTCCACGGCGGCGGCTGGGTGCTGGGGGACTTCCCGACCCACGAGCGGCTGGTTCGGGATCTGGTCACGGGTTCGGGGGCGGCAGCGGTGTTCGTCAACTACACCCCTTCGCCGGAAGCGCATTACCCGGTGGCGATCAACCAGGCTTACGCGGCCACTAAATGGGTGGCCGAGCACGGCAAAGAGATCAACGTCGACGGCAAGCGACTGGCCGTGGCCGGTAACAGCGTCGGCGGCAACATGGCGGCCGTGGTTGCGCTGATGGCCAAAGACAAAGGCACCCCGGCGATCAAGTTCCAGGTGCTGTTGTGGCCGGTGACCGATGCGAGCTTTGAAACGGCGTCTTACAACCAGTTTGCCGAGGGGCACTTCCTCACCAAAAACATGATGAAGTGGTTCTGGGACAACTACACCACCGACGCCAAGCAACGTAACGAGATCTACGCCTCACCGCTGCGGGCGACCACCGCACAACTCAAGGGCTTGCCACCTGCGCTGGTGCAGACGGCCGGTGCTGATGTGCTGCGCGATGAGGGTGAAGCCTATGCGCGCAAACTGGATGAGGCCGGTGTGCCGGTCACGGCGGTGCGTTACAACGGCATGATTCACGATTATGGTTTGCTGAACGTAGTGAGCCAGGTGCCGGCGGTGCGCTCCGCAATGCTGCAAGCATCCGAAGAACTGAAGCAACACTTGAAATAGTAACGTCCCTGTAGGAGCGAGGCTTGCCCGCGAAAGCGGTGTGTCAGAAAAGACGCCTTCGCGGGCAAGCCTCGCTCCTACAGGGGTTGGTGTGTAGTTTGCAGGCACAAAAAAGCCCGACTCAATGGTCGGGCTTTTTCATTCCTGAAGCAGTGCTTATTTAGCACGGCCTTTGTAGGAACCGCCTTCGCGGGTATCGATCTCGATCATGTCGCCGATTTCGATGAAGTCAGCAACCGACAGCTCGGTACCGTTCTTCAGTTTGGCAGGCTTCATTACCTTGCCGGAAGTGTCGCCGCGAGCGGAACCTTCGGTGTAGTCAACCTGACGCACGATAGTGGTCGGCAGTTCTACGGAAACCAGACGCTCTTCGAAGAAGATCGCTTCGCAAACATCGGTCATGCCTTCTTCAACGAAAGGCAGAACGGCTTCGATGTCTTCAGCGTTCAGTTCGTACATGGTGTAGTCGGTGGTGTCCATGAACGTGTAGGTGTCGCCGCTGATGAAGGACAGGGTCGCTTCTTTGCGGTCGAGGATTACGTCGTCCAGTTTGTCGTCAGCGCTGTAAACGATCTCGGTCTTGTAACCGGTCAGCAGGTTTTTCAGCTTGGTCTTCATGATCGCGCTGTTACGACCGGATTTGGTGAATTCAGCTTTCTGAACCAACCATGGATCGTTTTCGAGACGGATCACGGTACCGGGTTTCAGTTCTTTACCAGTTTTCATTGCGAATATCCGAATTTGGATGGGATTTACAAAAATCTAGGCCGCGTATCATATCCAATTTACATAAAACTGTACCAGCGCTGCGGCAAGATCAGCCTGCAAAGCCTGTTCCAGACACCACGCTTCGGCGTGTTTTTGCAGTTCTGGCCAGTGTTTACGGGTCGTAGCCCAATGGCCGGACATATCATGCCCGGCATTCCACTCTCGCCAAAGACCGCTGATCGCCTCGCGGGCAGGCGCAGACAGGCCTTTTGTGTAGAGCGTGAGAAAGGCTTCGAGCTTGTCCAGGTGAATGTCTTCGTCCTGCCGATAGATGTGCCAGAGCAGCGGCCGCCCTGCCCATTGCGCGCGGACAAACGAATCTTCGCCGCGCACGGCGTTGAAATCGCAGCACCAAAGCAGGTGATCGTATTGATCCTGTCGGACGAACGGCAGCACTTGCACGGTCAAGGCATCGCGTACATGCACCGCGTCAGCCGCCAAACCCTCGACACCGAGCCAACGTTCGACATCACCGAGAATCCGCCCTTCGGGCACCAGCAGATGCGTGGGCACTGGATCGGCGGCCATGACATCCAGCCAACTGGCCAGGCCGGCATTTTCGTAGGCGAACAGCGAAATCAACTGCGCGCCTTGCGCACGATCAATCCCTAAACCTTGCAGGAATGCGCGCTGAGCCTCGGGGTCTTGCTGAAATTGCCGACGCCGTTCCAGCAATCCGCTTTCACGCAGCAAGCCACCGGTGCCCTTTTGGAACCCCGGAAAGAAAAAGAATTTCTGCACGTTTTTGTACTTCACCGACGGCAAGCCGTGGCAGCCAACGACCCAATCCTCAGCGCTCAGGTAGTCGAGGTTCATCCACAGCGGCGGCTTCTCCCGCGCCGCCATGGCCTCCATATAAGCACTCGGCAACTGGCAGGCGAACGCGGCGATTACCACATCAGCCGCGTCAGTCGGCTGCCAGTCGGCCGTCCACTGGCGCACCTCGACGCCCTCCTGCCACTGCTGTGAAAGGTTGAGATCAATGGCTGGGCACAAACGCTCGAAGGCCCGCAGATCATCGACCCACAAACGCACGTCCACCGCATGTTCGGCCACCAATTGGCGGGCCAGGCGCCAGGTCACACCGATGTCGCCAAAGTTATCGACCACGGTGCAAAAAATATCCCAGCGCCTGCGGTTTTTCATTTGAGGCAGTTCAGGCATTCCAGGCTCCCGTTGGCAAAGGCGCCGATTGTCCGCATAAATTACCCCGTGCAGAAGAGCCGACGGCGATTAATCTTCATGCGACAATCGCCACTCGCCCGCGACCACCCGCCAGGAGGCAGTCATGCCCTACCGTCCCAATCCGCGCCGCCGCTTGCCGATCCAGCTCAATGCCCTGCAACTGACGGGCAGTATTGCTCTCGGTATATGGCTGGGTTTCCTCGCGATCGCACTGACCTGCTGGCTCGCCTCGCGCCTGTTGTTCAGTGAGCAACTGGCGCCCGTCGCGCAAGCGGTGGAGCAATTGGCCAAGCCGCCGATGGTGGTGCAACCGGTGCCGGACATTCCGCCGCAGAGCCCGATTTTCCAGCAGTACGAAGAGAACCTGCGCAAGAACGAACAGGCACAACGGCTGGATCAGGCGCGCAGCAGCAACCGCAATCTGTCGAACCCCAATTGCCAGTTCTGGCTGCAACAGGACCGCACCGCACCGAGCGAAAAAAGCCGCGCCAATGTCCTGCAATTCTGCGATTGATCATGAATAAAAAGACTGTCCACCAACTGATTATCGACAAGCTGCGGATCGATCTCGACATTGCCGAGCGTGCCGCGCAAACCGCTTACGAAACGGCGACCCACGAAGAAAACATCGCCGAAAACAAGTACGACACCCTGGGCCTGGAGGCGTCATATCTGGCGGCCGGGCAGGCAAAGCGCGTGGAGGAAATCAGGCAGTCACTGACGCTGTGCCAGAACCTGACGCTGCGGCCTTATGATGACCAGCGCGGCATCGAAGTCGGCGCCCTGCTCGGCCTCGAAGACGAAAAGGGACGTGAGCAATGGCTGTTCCTGGCGCCCGACGCGGCGGGTTTGAAGGTCGATCTGGTGGGGCAATGGATTACCGTCATCACCCCTCGCTCGCCACTGGGCAAAAGCCTGCTGGGCAAGTTCGAAGGGGACGAGGTGGAGATTCTGGTGGCGGGTACTCGGCAACAGTTTTCTGTTACCGAGGTGGTTTAGCGGGAGATCAATGAACCGGCAGTTCGACGCCGTCGAACAGCTCTTCCAGTTCCTGCTTGTTGTGGCACTGAATGGCTTTGGCCATGACTTCGCGGGTCAGGTGCGGGGCAAACTTCTCGATGAAGTCGCACATGAAGCCACGCAGGAAGGTGCCGCGACGGAAACCGATTTTGGTGATGCTGGATTCGAACAATTCGCTGGCATCGAGCACCACCAGATCATTATCGAGTTTGGTATCGACCGCCATTTTCGCCACGATGCCCACGCCCAACCCCAGGCGAACGTAAGTCTTGATCACGTCGGCGTCGGCGGCGGTGAACACCACTTTCGGCGTCAGGCCGCGATGGCTGAAGGCTTCGTCGAGTTTCGAACGGCCAGTGAAACCGAATACATAAGTCACGATCGGGTATTCGGCCAGCGCTTCGAGGGTCAGCTTCGACAGCTTGGTCAACGGGTGGCCCTGAGGCACGACCACGCAGCGGTTCCAGCGATAGCACGGCATCATCACCAGGTCACCGAACAGCTCCAGCGCTTCAGTCGCGATGGCGAAATCGACGGTGCCGTCAGCGGCCATTTCGGCGATCTGCATCGGCGAACCCTGGTGCATGTGCAGCGCAACGTCCGGGTATTGCTTGATGAAATTGCTGATCACCGGTGGCAACGCATAACGCGCCTGGGTGTGCGTGGTGGCGATCGACAGGGTGCCTTTCTTCTCGTTGGAGAATTCCTGGGCGATCTGCTTGATGCTTTCAACCTTGCGCAGAATCTCGCCGGCGGTGGTGATGATGCGCTCGCCGGCCGGGGTGACGCGGGTCAGGTGCTTGCCGCTGCGAGCAAAAACCTCGACGCCCAATTCGTCTTCCAGCAGACGGATCTGCTTGCTGATGCCCGGTTGCGAGGTGTAAAGGCTTTGGGCTGTAGCGGAAACGTTGAGGTCGTGGTGCGCCACTTCCCAGATGTAGCGCAATTGTTGAAGCTTCATATGAATCCCTCAAAGCAGGTAGACGCCACGGGCATCAGCGACGGTATATAACTATATTAATGGTTTGAAGAATAAATCTAGAACTTTTTTATCAAACTGCCACTATTCGTGGACTAGCGGTCCCCTTGGCGACGGCGTTCCACCAGCGGCACCAGATAGACCGGGACCCTAGCCAACTGCAACACCCGCGCTGCGGTCCGGCCCAAAGGCGTTTCCGCGCCAGCACCATGGCTATGACTACCTACGATCAACAAATCCACGGAGAGTTTCTGCGCCTGTTCGAGAATCACCTGCGACGGATCGCCCTGAAGCACCCGCACCGCTTGTATCCGCTCCAGATCCTGCTCCCCTTCATCCCCCAGTTCTTCACGAAAACTGTCGAGCACGCGCTGCTCGATATTGGCGATCACGGTGTTCAGGCCCTGACTGTGAAACTCGTTCAGCGCCTGCTCATCGAGGTAACTCTGAAGCACCGATTCGGCAAACAGCCCCATGGGTTCAACCGCGTGCACCACATACAGGTCGGCATTGAATGTTCGAGCCAGCGCCAGGGCATGCTGCATCACCAAAGGGGCGTACAGGCCGAGGTCAGTGGCATAAAGCATCGAACGAATCATATGACCTCCTCGAGTGCCAACATGGCGGAGATTGATTCAGCTTAGCAGTGCCTTGGCGAGTGCGACGTCCCGCGTAACGCGTTGAACGGCGGGCTTAAACCTTTTGCTCATTGCTTATGCCATGCGGCACATGGCCGGTAGCGACCACCTCGCGGGCCAACTCGCAATGACCGGCCTGATCGTCGAAAAACACGTCAGCGGCAAAGGCTTCAAGGAAAGCGGATTTGGTCAGGCCACCCAGAAACAGCGATTCGTCCAGACGAATATCCCACTCGCGCAGGGTCCGAATCACCCGTTCATGAGCCGGTGCAGAACGCGCGGTGACCAGCGCGGTACGGATCGGGCAGGCGTCCTCCGGGAACTCGCGCTGCAACAGATTGAGCGCCGCGAGAAAGCCCTTGAACGGCCCTCCGCGCAAAGGCTCGCGGGCGCTTTCGCGTTCGCTGGCCTGGAACGCTTCAAGGCCGCCGGCCTGATAAACCCGCTCCGACTCGTCGGAAAACAGCACGGCGTCACCGTCGAAGGCAATCCGCAACTCATCGCTGGCCGCACGGCTGGCGCCGCCCGACAGAATGGTCGCTGCCGCGAATCCGGCATCCAGTGCGCTGCGCACGTCTTCGGCATGGGTCGACAGGAACAGGTCACAACCAAACGCCTTGAGGTACGGATAGGGACTGCGCCCGCCGACAAATGCCGCGCGCGAAATCGCCAGTCCGTAATGGTGAATCGAGTTGAACACCCGCAGCCCGGTGTCGGCGCTGTTGCGCGACACCAGGATCACCTCGACCCTGGCGCGGCCGAGGCTGGCGTTCAGGTTCAAGAGTTTTTCAACGAGAGGGAATGCATCGCCGGGCTCGAGGATTTCGTCTTCGTGCTCGATCTGATATTGCCGATAAGCCTCGACGCCGCTCGACAAATAAACCTTGTGGCTTTCGCTCAGGTCGAACAGCGCACGCGAAGAAATCGCCAGTACCAGTTTGTCGTCAATCGTCTTTGCCATGCCCTTCCCCCTCGGGTTGATCGACTCAGGTGTTGCGTCGATCGATAAAACTCAAACTGCGATACAGCGCTTCGATTCTCGGCAATTCGCGCCCGGCAGCCTTGGCCGCCGCCAGTGGCCGGGCGTAAATGGCCGCCAGTTCCAACGGTCGCTTGTGCAAAAAGTCGTGGTGCATGCTCGGCCAGTAGTCCGGCATTTTCTCGGTCATCATGAACAGATAATCGGCATAACCGGCCGGCATGTCGTGACCGCAGGCCTTCGCGCCCAGGACCACTTCGGCCATCAAGACCTTGATCAGTTCGCGGCTGTCGGCGTCGGCCATCAACGCTGTGGTACCCGCACCGAGCAGAACCGAGAGGCCGTTGTAAGGAATATTCCAGACCAGTTTTTGCCAGCGCGCCTGTTGCAGGTTCGCCATGGCCTGGGAATCGATACCGGCGCTGCGGAACAACCCGGCACCCTCCTCGACAATCGCCATGCGCGCCTGCTCATCGCCAGCGGGGCCACTGTGGTAGCCGACGTTCACCGCGCCGAGGGCCTGATGGGTGATCGCGCCCGGGCCGGTGCGATGCACGCAGATCAGACATAGCCCGCCGAGCAGGTGCAGCGTATCGGGAAGCAATGCCCGCAGACTGTCTTCGACGTCCAGGCCGTTTTGCAGCAACAGCACCCTGGCATTCGGCGCTGCGGCTTGAATGATCGCTGGCGCCAGATCGGCATTGCTGGTGGTCTTCGCGCCCACCAGCAGCCAGTCGCAGGGCGGCATGTCTTCGGCCGACGAATAGGCCTGAACCGGATTCAACGTCAGCGCGCCATGCGGTGCACTGTCGACGTGAAGTCCGTGCTCGGCCACCGCCGAAAACTCGCTGCGCAGCAGAAAGTGCACATCGAAGCCGGCACGCGCCAGCATGACCCCGTAAAACCCGCCGATCGCACCGGTTCCGATAATACCGATGGTCGGTTTGGCAACTGCAGCCGTCATGGCAACTCCTCTGCTGTTCTCGTCAACGCCTGACCGACGGCTTCATTCAGCTCGGTAGCGGTCAGGCGTGATCTTAGTGCCCCGAAGAACTCACCGTCGCGCACCACAAACAGCGCCGGCAAATGAAAGACCTGATAACGCTCGACCACCCCGCCGTTGTCCCCGGCATCGATCCAGCACAAGCGATCGACATCCAGAGCGAGCCTGGGCAATTGCTCTCGGGCAAAACGGCAACTAGCGCAGCCGACGCTGGTGAAAACAACCAGCGAAACGCCGCTCATCGCCAGCAACCGTTGGTCGGCGTCGAAATCGGTCAGTGCCAATTCGACCACTATACTGGGGGAAACAATGTCAGATGGCCGACACATGGAGTCCGTGCTCATGGGACGTTTTATTCCTCATCCTGACGATGTACCCGTCGAATTAACGTTGCTGAAACCTGAGTGTATTTCACGACGACAGCTGCACACTATCAGCCTCGGGGGCATGGCTTGCAATTACCACCGCGCCTGGCGCCACGGTACGGCGCTGGAGGTTCGCATACCGACCTTGAACCCCGATATGCGTTTTCTGGGCTACGTGGCCTGGTGCTTGCGGCGCAAACACGGTTATCTGGTGGGCATTGCCTTTGTTGACGAGCAGATGATGTTCAGCGCCCGAATGGGCGAACAGGTGTGTCAGATTGAGCGTTACTGTCGCCTGCATGACGCCCACGACGACCTGCAGGAAACCCAGGCGCTGGCCCTCGAATGGGTCCAGCAGCACGCCGACGAGTTCTCCCACGACACGGTTCGCAAGGCATTTGCGCAGGCGGTACTGGATTAAGGGACGTTATCAATTCGTTGCGAATGGCCCTTAAACCGCTGTCTGCCCATTGTCGAGCCACGGTGTAACGCGCTAAGGTTCCGCTCCCCGACGCGCTTAATTTGCTGTGCTCCGCCGCGCGGGTTCGCTGGCGGCCGGCACCCGTGACCTGACGAGTAAACGATGGCTGATTTACCGATCAACGACCTAAACGTCGCCTCCAACGAGACGCTGATCACTCCTGACCAGCTCAAGCGTGATATCCCTCTGAGCGACGCTGCCCTGCGCACCGTCACCAAGGGTCGCGAAGTCATTCGCAACATTCTCGATGGCACCGACCACCGCCTGTTTGTCGTCATCGGGCCGTGCTCGATCCACGACATCAAGGCTGCCCACGAATACGCCGAGCGCCTGAAAGTGCTGGCCGCGGAAGTGTCCGATACGCTGTATCTGGTCATGCGCGTGTATTTCGAGAAGCCACGCACCACTGTCGGCTGGAAAGGCTTGATCAACGACCCGTACCTGGACGACTCCTTCAAGATTCAGGACGGTCTGCACATTGGTCGTCAGTTGCTGCTGGACCTGGCCGAAATGGGCCTGCCGACCGCGACCGAAGCCCTTGACCCGATCTCTCCGCAATATTTGCAGGACCTGATCAGCTGGTCGGCCATCGGCGCGCGCACCACCGAATCCCAGACTCACCGCGAAATGGCTTCCGGCCTGTCCTCGGCGGTCGGCTTCAAGAACGGCACCGACGGCGGCCTGACCGTTGCGATCAACGCCCTGCAATCGGTTTCCAGCCCGCACCGCTTTCTGGGGATCAACCAGGAAGGTGGCGTGTCGATCGTTACCACCAAGGGCAATGCCTACGGTCACGTGGTGCTGCGCGGCGGCAACGGCAAGCCGAACTACGATTCGGTCAGCGTCGCACTGTGCGAACAAGCGCTGAACAAAGCGAAGATCAAGCCCAACATCATGGTCGACTGCAGCCACGCCAACTCCAACAAGGACCCGGCCCTGCAACCGCTGGTGATGGAGAACGTCGCCAACCAGATCCTCGAAGGCAACCAGTCGATCATCGGCCTGATGGTCGAAAGTCATCTGAACTGGGGCTGCCAGGCGATCCCGAAAGACCTCGCCGACCTGCAATACGGCGTGTCGATCACCGACGCCTGCATCGACTGGTCCGCCACCGAAAACACCTTGCGCAGCATGCACGCCAAGCTCAAGGATGTGCTGCCTAAACGTGATCGCACCTGATCACTGTTCAGCGCACACAAAAACGCCGGGCTTAACCCGGCGTTTTTTTATGTGTTCGTTTTACTGGCTCAGCTTGGCCGCATGCCGCTGGTGGCGCTCCATGTAGCGCTCCACGTAGGAACACGATGGAATCACGGTGTAGCCCATTTCCTCGGCGTACTCCAGCGCCTTCTCGGTCAAGGCTGCCGCAATGCCGCGACCACGCAATGCATTGGGCACGAAGGTGCGATAGATATCCAGAGTCTGTTTCCCCAGATCCATATAGGTCAGGTAGGCACGATGACCGTCCACATTGGTCTCGAACTGATGACCTGCCTGGTCATGGTTGATGGACAACGCCTCGCTCATCACAACTCCTCTGCGGGTCTTGAATTCTGACCCCTACCTTACCGATGTTTTTCCGGCGAAGGAACATCTACGCCACCCCCGTGCCTGAATGGACACCGAGAAGAGCTGCACCGATCTCGCGCAACCGAGCACGTATCAAATAGTAGGCACCATTGGCATAAATGCTCAAGGTGCGCTCGTCATCACGCTGGGTTGGGCGGGTGCTGCTCCGGGTTACGCAGGGACGGCTCGACCGAAGCGCTCTGCGGGTCGATAGCCTGAACATCGCCGGATGTTGAGACTTAAGACGAGCGCCCCTCTATTAAGTCACCTCAACTAGGCGAAAGAGTTTGAGAGGTGTCGCGCAAATTCCGAACAAAAGTGTAGACGAATCCATCTAGACAGACTTTAGCCAAGATGGAGAAAACAGTCCTGCCACCGGGAACTTTTTCGTGCCAACTCGCTCAGCTCGGGCCTCGCAGCTGGATATTTTTTAATCAATCGCAAGTAAAAGTTGCTCGAAAAAGAATCAACGCCTACAATTTTTTTTGCTTCTTGCTTTACGTCAGTTTACTTACGACAAGTAATGGGTAGTATGTACGCCGGCTATTTCCTCACTCTGAGGAGACAGCTACTTTAATAGAAAGTCCTTGAAGGGGAACACGATGAACAACGTTCTGAAATTCTCTGCTCTGGCTCTGGCCGCAGTTCTGGCTACCGGTTGCAGCAGCGTATCGAAAGAAACCGAAGCACGTCTGACCGCTACTGAAGACGCAGCTGCTCGCTCCCAGGCTCGTGCAGACGAAGCTTACCGTAAAGCTGATGAAGCTCTGGCTGCTGCTCAAAAAGCACAACAGACTGCTGACGAAGCTAACGAGCGTGCTCTGCGCATGCTGGAAAAAGCTAGCCGCAAGTAATAATCCTTCGGGGTTGTTATCAAGCCGACCCATTTTTTGGGTCGGCTTTTTTATTGCCCGGCGTTTGTCCAGGCAATAAAAAACCCGCCGACGCTCTCAGCGCCGGCGGGTTCTGTTCAAGCCTTACTGCAACGGATCGATCGGTGCACTCGTCACCATCGGCGCAGAAGTATTCGGCACGGCGATTTCCACCGGCAGGCCATCTTCAGCGGCGACCACATCACGCACCACATCCCAGTTCATGCGCAGGTTGTTGGTGATGTCTTCGCGCTTGAGCATCGCGTTGATCACAGCCGTGTGCTTGTCGACGACCGACGGGTTGCCCTTGTCGTCCAGCGGCGTGTGCGCTTCCAGATAAACCTTGCCGCCACTCACGCCGAACTTGTACGGGTCGTTGAGAATGCGCACCGACGTGCCGACCGGTACCATGCCCGCCATTTCCAGCACGTTGTTGTTAAACATGCGGAAGCAGCCGTGGCTGGTGCGCATGCCGATGCCGAACTTCTTGTTCGAACCGTGGATCAGGTAGCCCGGTGTGCCCAGGGTGAATTTGAACGGGCCCAGCGGGTTGTCCGGGCCGGCCGGCACGACGTTCGGCAGCGGATCGCCGTCAGCCGCGTGCTCGGCCTTGATCGACGCTGGAGGCGTCCAGGTCGGGTTCGGTGTCTTCGCAACGATGCTGGTGTGGGCAATCGGCGACCCCCAGCCTTCACGACCGATACCCAGCGGGAAGGTGTAGACCACGTTCCGGCCTTTCGGGAAGTAGTAGAGGCGGTATTCAGCCAGGTTGATGACGATGCCTTCACGTGGGCCTGGCGGCAGGATGAAGCGCGTCGGCAGCACGATCTCGGTGCCGGCACCCGGCAACCATGGATCGACGCCCGGGTTGGCCGCGACCATTTCCGAGTAGCCCAGATCGTAGGTGGTGCCAAGGTCGGCGAAGGTGTCTTCGTACTTGGCCTTGATCACTTGCACCTGGCCGATGATGTCTTCACCGGGCGGTGGCAGGGGTAGCTCCAATGCTGCTACGGGGCCTGCCGCACAAAGGGCGGCAAGAGTCAGGCAGCGGGTGACGGCAGGAAAGCGCGGCAACATCCGGAAAATCCTTCGCATAATCGACTGGGGTTTAAGAACGCAATTGTACACCGACGCTCTGGTATTCGGGGAGACGCACCGATAGAGCGTGGATTGGCTGCGATATTTTTTCAGGGGTACATATCCATTTCTGCGGCAACGGCCGCTAATGGTTCCGCTTTTACAGCGGGTCACTTGGAAAAGCGCCAAGTAACCAAGCGCTCTTGCCCCTTTCGTTCGGTGCCTCGCTAAGGCTCGGCATGCCCTCTCGAGGGGGCGCTCAGATCAAAAGCGGAAGGCGAGCTAACGCTCGGCCTGATGAGTGGTGGAAATCAAAAGCGTATGGGATTCCCTGTAGGAGCCGGCTTGCCGGCGAAAAGCGTCTGGGCGACGCGTTCATTCAGACAGCCCGCGTTATCGTTGACGTCCATCGCCAGCAAGCTGGCTCCTACAATTTTGAATCGTGCGAACCCAATCCCTGTGTAGGAGCCGGCTTGCTGGCGATGGCGGTGGGTCAGTCGACGTATGTATTGGCTGGGCAGACGCTATCGCCAGCAAGCCGGCTCCTACAGGGGATCGGTGTTCATGTCCGGAATGAGTGAACGCATCAGAGAAGGACAACGCGGACAACTGAAGAGCCAGGTCGGCTTTCAGGCCGCCTCGGCGGCTGTGGCGGTAGTCGCCCCCTCGAGAGGCTAAGTGGAGGTTCTGCGCAGTGGGCAACCCGGCATGGATGCCGGGTTAGCCGCGCACGGCCAAGGATGGCCGATCGCGGCGGGCCCACGGAGCAGGACCGGAGCGAGGGCACCCTGAGCCTAAGCGAAGGGCCGAACGAAAGGGGCAAAAGCGCTTGGTTACTTGGCGCTTCTCCAAGTGACCCGCTGTAAGAGCGGAACCAATAGCCGCCATTACCGCAAAAACGGATATGCCCCCAACCCAACCCAACCCAACCCCGCATCAAGCCATCAAAGCTCGAACCGCAGCTCCGGCCAGATCGGCGAAGTACCGCGCTTTTGCGACTCCAGAATGGCCCGGCACAACGAACACAGCCGCTGGTCCTGGAACACCCGGCGATCAACGCTCGACCAGCGCGGTTGCGCGGGCAACAGGCTGCCGCACAAGGTTCGATCGGCCGAACCGCCCAGCTCCAGCTGACGGGTCACCAGATGTACCCGCACTTCCTGGCAGGCGAACAGATCCAGCTGTTCGTCAGGCTCGATCAGTTGATAGGCAAAAAGTGACCAGGCAGGACGCGGCATCGGGGGCTCCAAATCGGGGGCGCCACCTTAGCCGAAACACCGCCGCTAGAAAAGCGTCAAAGCAGCGGTTTCAGTGTCGGCCAGACATTTTCCAGCAACTTGTCCTGAGCGCCCGCAGTCGGGTGCAAGCCGTCTGACTGCATCAGGTCAGGATGCCCGCCCACGCCCTCGAGGAAAAACGGCACCAGCGGGATTTTTTTCTCGGCGGCGACGTTGCTGAAAGCCTCGGTGAAGATTTTGTTGTAGCGCGCACCGTAGTTTGGTGGCAGTTGCATGCCCAGTAGCAGCACTTTGGCACCACTGGCCTTGGAGCTGTTGATCATCGCTGCAAGGTTTTGTTGCAATTGTGTTGGCAGCATTCCGCGCAGCCCGTCATTGCCGCCCAACTCGAGGATCACCAACTCCGGTTTATGCTCTGCAAGCAGCGCAGGCAGGCGCGCCCGGCCTCCGGCGCTGGTGTCGCCGCTGATGGACGCATTGACCACCTTATCGTCGAAACCTTCGCGCTTGAGCCGTTGCTCAAGCAGCGACACCCACCCCTCGCGGGTATCCAGTCCGAAACCGGCGCTGATACTATCGCCAACGATCAGGACAGTACCCGCCGCTGCGTTCTGGGCCATGCACATCAAGGCCAGGCCAGCACTCAAAAACCACACTCGCATCGGATTCTCCATGGGCGCAAGCATTCTCACCGCGAAGAACCTCAGCAAAGTGGTTCCCAGCGCGGAAGGTGATCTGACTATCCTGCACGAACTCAGCCTGGAACTGAACAAGGGCGACAGCCTGGCCATCGTCGGCGCGTCCGGCTCGGGGAAATCCACCCTCCTCGGCCTGCTCGCCGGCCTCGACTTGCCGAGCAGCGGTGAAGTCACCCTCGCAGGCCAGGGCCTGAGCAATCTCGATGAAGACCAACGCGCGCGCATTCGCGCCGAACACGTCGGTTTTGTCTTTCAGTCATTCCAGTTGCTCGACAGTCTCAACGCCTTGGAAAACGTCATGTTGCCGCTGGAACTCGATGGCCGCAAAGACGCCCGTGAGCGCGCCACCGAATTGCTGCAACGGGTCGGTTTGGGCCAGCGCCTGACTCACTCGCCCCGCCAGCTCTCCGGTGGCGAGCAGCAACGCGTGGCGATTGCCCGTGCGTTTGCCGCCGAGCCCGATGTGCTGTTCGCCGACGAACCCACCGGCAACCTCGACAGCCACACCGGCGAGCGCATCAGCGATTTGTTGTTCGAACTGAACAAGGAACGCGGCACTACCCTGGTGCTGGTGACCCACGATGAACGCCTGGCACATCGCTGCCGGCGCCTGATCCGCCTTGAAGCCGGCCTGCTGGTCGCCCCTCTGGAGCCTTGATGGCACGCCTGCCGCTGTTGCGCCTGTTCAGTCTCGCCATCCGCCAACTGCTGCGCGACGCCCGCGCCGGTGAGTTGCGGGTGTTGTTCTTCGCTTTGCTGGTGGCGGTGGCGGCGAGTACCGCCATCGGTTACTTCGGCGCCCGCCTGAATGGCGCCATGATGCTGCGCGCCACCGAGTTTCTCGGCGCCGACCTACTGCTCGAAGGCAGTTCCCCAGCACGGCCCGAACAGATCAAAAGCGGCACGGATCTGGGCCTCGAACATGCGCAGGTGGTGGAGTTCTCCAGCGTAATCGCCACCGACAATGGCATTCAGCTGTCCAGCATCAAGGCCGCCGACGGCGTCTATCCACTGCGCGGTGAGCTGAAAAGCGCCGCTGCGCCCTTCGCTGCGGAAGAATCCGGAGGCGGACCGAAACCCGGCGAAGCCTGGGTTGAAGCGCGACTGCTGACCGCGCTGGATTTGAAGATCGGCGACAGCATCGACGTCGGCATGCGCACCCTTAAACTGGCACGTGTACTGACCTATGAACCGGATCGTGCCGGCAACTTCTACAGCCTGACGCCACGGGTGCTGATCAACCTCAGCGATCTCACGGCGACCGGCGTGGTGCAGCCCGGCAGCCGCGTCAGCTACCGCGAACTCTGGCGCGGCAAGCCCGAAGCGCTGGAAACCTACCGTCAATTGATCAAACCCGGCCTCGCCGCCAATCAACGCATTCAAGACGCCCGCGATGGCAACCGGCAGATCGGCGGCGCACTGGGCAAAGCCGAGCGCTACTTGAACATGGCGAGTCTGGTCGCGGTGCTGTTGTCCGGCGTCGCGGTGGCGCTGTCGGCGACGCGCTTCGCCACCCGCCGCTTCGATGCCAGTGCACTGTTGCGCTGTCTCGGGCTGTCCCGCCGGGAAACCATGGTGCTGTTCAGTTTGCAGCTGACGGTTCTCGGACTGTTGGCCAGCATCAGCGGTGCCTTGCTCGGCTGGCTGGCGCAGCTCGGGCTGTTCGCGCTACTGCATGATTTGTTGCCGACCGATGTTCCTCCGGGCGGCCTGCTTCCGGCCATCGCCGGGATCGGCACCGGACTGGTAGCGCTGGCCGGTTTTGCCTTGCCGCCACTGGCTGCATTAGGGCGGGTCCCGCCATTGCGCGTATTGCGCCGCGACATGCTGCCGATTCCTTCCAGCACCTGGATGGTCTACGGCGCAGCACTGGGCGCTCTCGGGCTGATCATGTGGCGCCTGAGCCTGGATTTGGTACTGACCTTCGCCCTGCTCGGCGGCGGCGTGATCGCGGCGCTGGTGCTGGGCGGCTTGCTGTTGCTGCTACTGAAGAGCCTGCGCCGAATGCTCGCGCGCGCTTCGTTGCCGTGGCGTCTCGGCCTGGGTCAATTGCTGCGTCATCCACTGGCGGCAGCCGGCCAATCGCTGGCCTTCGGTCTGATCCTGCTGTCCATGGCGCTGATCGCTTTGCTGCGCGGCGAATTGCTGGACACCTGGCAAAACCAGTTGCCGAAAAACGCGCCGAATTACTTCGCGCTGAACATCCTGCCGGCGGAAAAACAGGCATTCACCGATCGCCTGATCGAACTGTCGGCACAATCGGCGCCGTTGTACCCGGTGGTGCCGGGGCGATTGATCAGCATCAATGGCGAACCGGTGCAGGACATCGTCAGCAAGGACTCGGCCGGTGATCGGGCGATTCAGCGCGACCTCAGCCTGACCTGGGCGGCAGACCTGCCGGCCGGCAACAAACTCACCGCCGGCAACTGGTGGGGCGATCAGGCGCCGGACGACGTACCCGGCGTGTCGGTGGAAGGCAAAGTCGCCGAGAGCCTGAAGCTCAAGCTCGGCGATCACTTGGTCTTCACCGTCGGCGGGGTCAATCGCGAAGCGAAGGTCACCAGCCTGCGGGAGATCAACTGGGACAACTTCCAGCCGAACTTTTTCATGATTTTCCAGCCCGGCACATTGAAGGATCTGCCAGCGACCTACCTGACCAGTTTCTATCTGGCGGCGGGTCACGATCAGCAGATCGTCGACCTGTCCCGCGCCTTCCCGGCGGTGACCATTCTGCAAGTCGAAGCCTTGCTGGCGCAGCTGCGCAGCATCCTCGCCCAGGTCACCCTGGCGGTGGAGTACGTGTTGTTGTTTGTGTTGGCGGCGGGGATGGCGGTGCTGTTCTCGGGCCTGCAAGCCACGCTGGATGAACGCATTCGCCAAGGCGCATTGCTACGAGCTCTGGGGGCCGAGCGCCAGTTGCTGGTCAAGGCCCGACGGATCGAGTTCGGCCTGCTTGGCGCGGTCAGCGGGTTGCTGGCGGCACTGGGCTCGGAGCTGGTGAGCCTGGTGCTGTACCGTTACGCCTTCGACTTACCGTGGCACCCGCATCCGTGGCTGCTGGTGTTGCCACTGATCGGCGCCGTGCTGATCGGCGGTGCCGGCGTGTTTGGCACCCGACGTGCCTTGAACGCCAGCCCCCTGACAGTCTTGCGCGAGGGTTGATAGACTCAACTCCTCTCAACCACAAGAAGTTGCCATGAGCCGTTATCGCCCTCCCCGCACCGCTGGCACCGCGCTGATCACCCCTGAAGGTGAAGCGCGGATGCGGGCCGAGTTCCATGAACTCTGGCATGTGCGCCGACCGCAAGTCACGCAATCGGTCAGCGAGGCCGCGGCGCAGGGTGATCGCTCCGAGAACGCCGAATACACCTACGGCAAAAAGATGCTGCGCGAAATCGACAGTCGCGTGCGCTTTCTCACCAAGCGCCTGGAAGCACTCAAGGTGGTCAGCGAAAAGCCCAGCGATCCGAACAAAGTCTATTTCGGGGCCTGGGTCACCATCGAAGATGAGGACGGCAAAGAGTCGCGCTACCGCATCGTCGGGCCGGATGAACTGGACTTGAAACTGGGCCTGATCAGCATCGACTCACCGCTGGCACGCGCCCTGATCGGCAAGGCGCTGGACGCCGAAGTTCGGGTGCAGACGCCTACCGGCGAACAGTGCGTGTATATCGTGGCGATTGATTACCCATAAGCTTTAACGCCGGGTGATCAGCCCTTGCCGGGCGACGCGGGTCAGTTGTTTGATCATCTCTGGCGCGTCTTCAAGGGCGGGCGACTGAATCACCGCCAGGTCGAAACTGTCGCTGGCAAAACGCGCCAGTGACTCACCGTCTTCGACAAACTGGATCAGGAAAGCTGCGGGCCCACCGGTGCGACGTGGCCAACCATCAAGGTAACGCAGGAGCGTCGGCTGATGTTTGCCGCCAAGCAGGATTTTTGGATTGCGCTGGGTCAGATGTGCCGTGATCGGCGCGGGGCGTACAACGGGGTTTAGTGCATTCATCGTGTCGTGTCTCTGCCTCAAAAGTCTGCATGGCAGGTGAGAGGCAACACCGAACCAGCGCTTTAGCGGTATTTCGAAGCCTGTTTCAAGCTTCTATCGGCAACTGAATGAGTCACCTGGCGCCCCGCAAGTAGCTGTTTAAATCGGCGCATGGGCAGCATCCTAGAGAAGCTGACCGGACAGTGTCAAGAATGACGCACAACAAAAAAGGCCCGCGCAATGCGGGCCTTTTCGTTGAGCCAGAGCGATCAACCAGCGATGGCGCGATCAACCGACAGCTTGCCGGCGCCTTCGAACAACACCGCGATGCTGCCCCCCAGCAGGGCCAGGGCGAATTCATAACCGTTGTTGGCCATGAACAGACCGTTGCTGATATGCACGCTGAAGATGGCGACCAGCGACAGGAACGTCAGGCCAAGTGCCGCAGGGCGGACCAGCAAGCCGATGATCAAGGCCAGACCGGCGAAGAACTCGGTACCACCGGCCAACGTGGCCATCAGGTAACCCGGTGCCAGGCCGATGCTTTCCATGTACTGCGCGGTGCCCGCCAGACCGTAGCCGCCGAAAGCGCCGAAGAGTTTCTGCGAGCCGTGGGCCGCGAAGATGATGCCGACGAAAATCCGCAGGACAGTCAGGCCGTAGCCAGCGCGGGTGAACAGTACCTTGTTGATCAGTGAGCTCATGCTGTGTCATCCATTGTGTGTTTGTGTGTTGGTTGGCCGCTATATTAATCAATAAATTAAATGCTAAAAGCGCAAATTTTTCGCCATAACAATCAGTTTATTCGATTACTTCCGTAAGGCTACTTTCTGCCCCTGGGGCTCCAACGACTCCCGCTCCCGATCGAACGCCAAGTAATACTTGTTCACGCTATTAACATAGCTGACGGGTCCCATTCCCACCTGCTCCATGGCGATGCGCTCGACCTGGAAGAACCATTGATTGGGATTCAAGCCTCGCCGACGCGCCTCAGCGCGCATGCCCTGAACCCGCTCCGGCCCGATGTTGTAAGCCGCCAGCACAAACGCCATGCGCTCACGCTCGTTGAGTTTGGGGCTGGCAAAAAACTTGCGGCGGATCATCGCCAGGTATTTGGCCCCGGCCTGCACATTGGCATCGAGGTCCTGAATGTTGTTGACCCCTACCCGCTGGGCCGCGGACGGAGTGATCTGCATCAGGCCAGTGGGGCCACCGCCGCTTCGTGCGCTGGGTTGCAGCGCAGACTCCTTGAAGGCCAATGCCGCCAGATTCAACCAATCCATGCCTTGGGCATCGGCGTGTTTCTGCAATACCGGTCGAAGTTTTTCCAGGCGCTGGCGATCGGTCTTGGCCAGTGGGTAATGCACTTGATAGAGGCGTCGATAGATGCGCAGGAACGCCGCGTCCTGATCCGAAGGCTTTTTGTACCCGATCAGGAAGCGATCGATGCTCGCCCGCAGCATCGAGGCATCGCGGCGTACGAACCAGAACTCTTCCCCCGGCTCGCTGATCAACACCTGCCGATCGAAACGCAACTTGGGCAGGATCTTGCCCCAGCGTTCGGCAATCGGCTGCTCGACGATGGTCAGGTGAAAAATCCCGCCCTGAACCATTTCCAGCACGTCTTCGACCGCCAGACTCGGATCGACCCACTCGATCTTCACCGGTGCCAGTTTGTGCAAGGCAAGCTTTTGATTGATCTGACTGATCGCGTCCCCGGCGGCGCTGCCGGTGGGCAACGCCAGTGTTTTACCGGACAGTTGTTCAAGGCGGGTGTAGCGTTTCTCGCCCTTGATTCCGACCAGGACCAGAGGAATGTCGCTGGCAATCGGTTCGCTGGTGCTGACGGCGTAGCCCGGTTGCAGATCGAGCAACTCGCCCGGCGCAACCAGATCCCCCTCCCCGCGCTGCAACGCGCCGAGCAGTTGATCCTTGGCTTTGGGAATGATCTTGAGCGTCACTTCCTGACCGTCACGGGCATGACCATTGAGGTATTGCTCGAAGGCACGCAAGCGATGGTATTCGACGCCGATGGCCTGGCCCTGGACTTCGCCGGAGCTGTTGCGACTCTGGTTGACCAGCACCTTCAGCACTCGGCTGCTGCGGATTTCCTGCAGATCGCGCACCTTGGCCGCCGGCACGGCTTGCAGCGGGCCGGCCAACCGCGCAACCGCCGGCATCGGCAGCAGCAACGAACCACACAGCAGTAACAAAATCGAGGGACGTGTCATCCACTCTCCGGAAAGAATACTGGGCCAATTTCAAAAAAATGTTTGAAATCGAACGACAGAAACAGAGCGCCTTGAGCGCTGGCAAAGTGCGAAAGACTGGCACAGTGATGGCATGCTGACCACCCCAGCTTGTCTCGCGGCATCAAAAGACAGCTTTAACTCGTTGTAGTTCTTGGCTTTTCTTATAAATCTACAGCTCTGATATGCTTTCCGGCCTTTGGTCCGAGGTAGCACCATGCAACTCATCGATATCGGCGTCAACCTGACCAACCCCAGTTTTGCCGACAAACACCAGGCTGTACTCGACCGCGCCTATGCCGCCGGAGTCTGCCAATTGGTGCTCACCGGCACCAATGTCGAAGGCAGCGAACAGGCGCTGGAGCTGTGCCGGCAATTGGATGAAACGGCGCAACGGTTGTTCGCCACTGCCGGCATTCACCCTCACGCAGCCAGCGACTGGAACGCCGACAGCGCCCAGCGTCTGCGCAGTTTGCTCAAAGAGCCGAACGTAGTAGCGGTGGGTGAATGCGGGCTGGATTTCAATCGCGATTTCTCGCCGCGCCCGCAACAGGAAAAAGTCCTCGAAGAACACTTGGCGATGGCGGTCGATCTGCAACTGCCGGTGTTTCTCCACGAACGTGATGCCAGTCAGCGCTTGCTGGAAATCCTGCGCGATTACCGCGACCAATTGCCGGCCGCCGTGGTGCATTGCTTCACCGGCGAAAAGAAGGCGCTGTTCAGCTACCTCGACCTGGACTTGCACATCGGCATCACCGGCTGGATCTGCGACGAGCGTCGGGGCACGCATTTGCATCCGCTGGTGAAAGAAATCAAACGCGGGCGGTTGATGCTGGAGAGCGATGCGCCGTATCTGCTGCCGCGCAGCTTGCGGCCCAAGCCGAAAAATGGTCGCAACGAACCAGCATATCTGACTGAAGTGCTGCGGGAAGTGGCGTTGCATCGCGGGGAAAGCGAGGAAGAGCTGGCCGCCCATAGCACCGCCTGCGCGCGGGCTTTTTTTGGGCTGCCAATAGTCGACTGAGATCCTATAGCTTTTAACTGTAGGAGCGAGCCTGCTCGCGATGGCGGACGGACATTCAAAATCAATTTTGACTGTTCAACCGCAATCGCGAGCAGGCTCACTCCTACAATAAGCCTCGTTCGTTTTAGTGACTGCTGCGCATCATTTCCTTTGGCACATACTTGCCGATCTCGAACTTGCCGATCGCCGCACGGTGCACTTCATCCGGGCCGTCGGCCAGGCGCAGCGTGCGCTGCATCGCATACATGTAAGCCAGCGGAAAATCGTTGGAAACCCCTGCCCCGCCATGGATCTGGATCGCCCGGTCGATGACGCGCAACGCCACGTTCGGTGCCACCACCTTGATCTGCGCGATTTCGCTTTTCGCCACTTTGTTGCCGACGGTGTCCATCATGTACGCCGCTTTCAAAGTCAGCAGGCGCGCCATGTCGATCTCCATCCGCGAGTCGGCAATCTTGTCGATGTTGCCACCCAGACGCGCCAGAGGTTTGCCGAACGCGGTGCGATTCACCGAGCGCTTGCACATCAGTTCCAGCGCACGCTCAGCCATGCCGATCGAACGCATGCAGTGGTGAATCCGGCCCGGGCCAAGGCGACCCTGAGCGATTTCGAAGCCGCGCCCTTCGCCCAACAGGACGTTTTCGTACGGCACACGGACGTTTTCGAACAGCACTTCGGCGTGACCGTGAGGCGCATCGTCGTAACCGAACACCGGCAGCGGACGAACGATCTTCACGCCCGGTGCATCCACCGGCACCAGAATCATCGAGTGCTGGGCGTGGCGCGGCGCATCAGGATTGCTCAGGCCCATGAAGATCAGAATCTTGCAGCGCGGATCGCAGGCACCCGAGGTCCACCACTTTTTGCCGTTGATCACCCACTCATCACCGTCACGCACGGCGCGGGCGGCCATGTTGGTGGCATCGGACGAAGCCACGTCCGGTTCGGTCATGGCGAACGCCGAGCGGATCTCGCCGCGTAGCAGCGGTTCGAGCCAGCGTTGCTTCTGTTCTTCGTTGGCGTAGCGCACCAGCACTTCCATGTTGCCGGTGTCGGGCGCCGAGCAGTTGAATGGCTCAGGCCCCAGCAGCGAGCGGCCCATGATCTCTGCCAATGGCGCGTATTCGAGGTTGGTCAGGCCGGCGCCGAGTTCGGACTCAGGCAGAAACAAATTCCACAGGCCTTCAGCCTTGGCCTTGAGTTTCAGTTCTTCCATGATCGCAGTCGGCTGCCAGCGGTCGCCCTCGGCAACCTGGCGCTCGAACACGGCTTCGGCGGGATAAACGTAGGTGTCCATGAACGCGGTCACGCGCTCACGCAGTTCTTGCACCTTGGGCGAATAAGCGAAATCCATGAGCAGCTACCTTCTGGGGGGAGGTTGTTTAGGTCATGCAATCGATGCTAGAACAGCTACGAAAATTTACCTAGCCTATTCTCGGCGTGTATTAACATTCATCACCGATATATGATCGGCTGATTGAGAACCAACAATAAGAGTGCAGCGCAATGAATCTGAGCAAGGTCGACCTCAACCTTTTCATCGTCTTCGACGCGATCTACACCGAAGCCAACCTGACCCGCGCCGGACAGATTGTCGGCATTACTCAACCGGCTGTTTCGAACGCTCTGGCCCGCCTGCGCGAGACGTTCAACGATCCGTTGTTCGTGCGTACGGCCCAAGGCATGGTGCCAACGCCGATGGCGCAAAACATCATCGGCCCGGTGCGCAACGCCCTCTCACTGCTGCGGGTGTCGGTGCAGGAAAGCCGCATCTTCAACCCGTTGCAGGCGGTCAAGACGTACCGCATCAGCATGACCGACCTCACCGAAGCGGTGATCCTGCCGCCCTTGTTCCAGCGCCTGCGCCGCCTGGCGCCGACGGTGATCATCGAAAGCTTTCTGTCCAAGCGCCGCGAGACCACCAAGGAACTGGCGGCCGGGCGACTCGACTTTGCGGTGGACGCGCCGCTCAACACCGACCCGCAAGTGCGTCACGTCAAGTTGATGGAAGACCGTTACGTGTGCGCCATGCGCAAGGGCCATCCGCTGGCAACCAAAGAGAAATTCACCCTCGATGACTATCTGTCACTGACGCACATCCATATTTCCAGCCGCCGCAGCGGTCTGGGCCATGTCGACCTGGCGCTGGGAAAGATGGGCATCCAGCGCAAGATTGCCCTGCGCTCCCAGCATTACTTGATGGCGTCGCAGGTATTGCAGCAGACCGACATGGTCATGACCGTGCCGGAGCGCTTCGCCCGCCGCCATGATTTGTACTCGGTGAACCTGCCGGTCAACGATGTGCCGCCGGTGGAAACTCACCTTTACTGGCACGAAAGCACCGACCAGGACCCGGCCAACCGCTGGATGCGCGAGCAGATGATCGAGTTGTGCCAACAGGTGACGGCGCATGAGAAGAAGCTCGATAAGGTGTAGGGCATTTCACCGAGTGATCGTTCTTCGCGGGCAAGTCGGATCGCCGCACCGCTCGCTCCTACAGGATTTATGTTTGCCGCAATTATTGGGCACGACATTTAATCTGTAGGAGCGAGGCTTGCCCGCGAAGAGGCCCGCAAGAACACTGAAATCTCACGCCCCTTGACGTAAACGTCAACCTGCCATTAGCTTAGCGCCATGACCTTTTTTTGAGCGCTTCCATGAGCAGCCAGACCTATAGCATTTCCGACCTCGCCCGCGAGCTCGACATCACCACGCGGGCCATTCGCTTCTATGAAGAGCAAGGTTTGCTCAGCCCCGAGCGACGCGGCCAGGAACGCATCTATTCGCCCCGTGACAAGGTCAGCCTGAAACTGATCCTGCGGGGCAAGCGCATTGGCTTCTCACTCGCCGAATGCCGCGAGCTGATCGAACTCTACGACCCCACCGGCGGCAATCAGAAACAGCTGCAAACCATGCTGAACAAAATCGCCGAGCGTCGCGAACAGTTGGAGCAGCAGATGCTTGATATCGAGCAGATGAAGCTGGAACTGGACACCGCACAGGAGCGCTGCACCCAGGCGCTGGAACAGACGATGAAAAGCCAGCCGGTCCTGTAGGAGCTGGCTTGCCAGCGATGGCGTCGCGTCAGTCGACATCTATGTTGAAGGTGCTACCGCGATCGCGAGCAAGCTTGCTCCTACAGGGTTCATTCGGCATTCAGATAATCAACAAAGGTCGATTCCCATGTCCCTTCCCTCCCACGTACGCCTGGTCGAAGTCGGCCCTCGCGACGGTCTGCAAAACGAAGCTCAACCGATCAGCGTTGCCGATAAGGTGCAACTGGTCGATGCACTCACGGCCGCGGGCCTCGGCTATATAGAAGTCGGCAGTTTCGTTTCGCCCAAATGGGTGCCGCAGATGGCCGGATCCGCCGAAGTCTTCGCGCAAATCCAGCGCAAACCGGGCGTGACCTATGGCGCCCTCGCCCCCAACCTGCGCGGCTTCGAAGATGCGATCGCCGCCGGGGTCAAGGAAGTCGCAGTGTTCGCGGCGGCGTCCGAAGCGTTTTCCCAGCGCAACATCAATTGCTCGATCAGCGAAAGCCTGGAGCGTTTTGCACCGATCATGGAAGCCGCCAGACAGCACGGCGTCACCGTGCGCGGTTACGTGTCCTGTGTGCTGGGCTGTCCTTATGAAGGTCACGTCAAACCCGAACAAGTTGCCCTGGTCGCCCGCGAGCTCTATGCCATGGGCTGCTACGAAGTCTCGCTGGGGGACACCATCGGCACCGGCACGGCGGGCGCGACGCGCAAGATGTTCGAAGTGGTTTCGGCCGACGTGCCACGGGAGAAACTGGCCGGGCACTTCCACGACACCTACGGCCAGGCCATGGCCAATATCTACGCCAGCCTGCTCGAAGGGATCTCGGTGTTTGACAGCTCCATCGCCGGCCTCGGCGGCTGCCCCTACGCCAAAGGCGCCAGCGGTAACGTCGCCACCGAAGACGTGGTTTACCTGCTCAATGGCCTCGGCATCGAAACAGGTATCGACCTGGACGCCTTGATTCTGGCCGGTCAGCAGATTTGCACGGTACTGGGGCGCCCAACCGGTTCGCGCGTGGCCAAGGCTCGCAGCGCGCAGTGAGTGCGCTGATGTGTCCAGGTGTTACCGCTGCGTCTGGAACGTGGGGGATAAGCGAGTAACACGGAAACAAATTGTAGGGGTTTACCTGAGCGAAAAATCTTACAAAAACACAAGCCATTGATTTTAAAGGGTTTTTAAAAGTTGGCACGGCTTCTGCTATCTCTACTGCATAACAAGAACAAAAAAAGCGGCAAACCTAATAAAAATAAGACGTAACGACTCTGACATAACAAAAACAACACGGCAGAGACGCAGCTAACAGATTTTTTTGGAGAAGGTGTGCTTTTCAGGGTGCTTTTCGGAGTAACCCGCAACCGGGCAGAGAACAATAAAACTACCCTCAGGTAGCTCCCGAACTGGTTGGATCGCTTAGCGAAAAAGTAGATCAGCGCTCAAAAAAATACGTTTGCTCTTGATCCCGGATGGGGATCGACAAAAACAGCGGTAAAGGGTCACGGTTGCCAAAAACAAAAACAGACCGCCCCTCAATAATAAAAAAAGAGCATGCGCAACGAAAAATTAAAGGGGAGCCTCGGCTCCCCTTTGTGCTTTCTGTGATTCAGCAAAAACGGTATCTGTAGGAGCGAGGCTTGCCCGCGAAGGGAACGCCGCGGCCTCACAGGGACACCGCGTCATCGTTCTTCGCGGGCAAGCCTCGCTCCTACGATTAATCTTTACCGATGCGCAACTCCGCGATGCTGATCTCGCGCATCCGGAATTTCTGGATCTTGCCGGTCACGGTCATCGGAAACTCTTCCACAAACTTGAAGTAGCGCGGTGTCTTGAAGTGCGCGATGCGCTCCTTGCACCAGGTTTGCAGCTCTTGTTCGGTGGCACTGTGTCCGGGGTGGAATTTGATCCAGGCGACGATCTCTTCGCCATAACGCGAACACGGGATGCCGATCACTTGCACGTCCGCCACGGCCGGGTGAGTGAAGAAGAATTCTTCCAGCTCCCGCGGGTAAATATTCTCACCGCCACGGATGATCATGTCCTTGTTGCGTCCGGCAATGCACACGTAACCCTCGTCATTCATGCTCGCCAGATCACCGGTGTGCATCCAGCCCGCCTGATCGATGGCTTCTGAAGTGCCTTGCGGGTTGTTCCAGTAGCCGAGCATCACGCTGTAGCCACGGGTGCAGAGTTCGCCGATGGTGCCGCGCGGTACCAGGTTGCCCGCCTCGTCGATGATTTTGCTTTCAAGCTGCGGCTGGGTGCGACCGACCGTGGTGACGCGCAATTCCAGTTCGTCTGAAGGACCGGTCTGCAACGACACCGGACTTGTTTCCGTCATGCCGTAGGCAATCTGCACTTCGTTCATGTGCATTTCGCTGATCACCCGACGCATCACTTCGATCGGACAGGTCGCGCCGGCCATGATCCCGGTACGCAGGCTCGACAGATCAAATTGCGCACGTTGCGGCTGATCGAGCATGGCGATGAACATGGTCGGCACGCCATACAGTGCGGTGGCCTTTTCTTCGGCGACGGTGGTCAGGGTCAGCAGCGGATCGAAGGCATCGTTGGGGTAAATCATGGTGCTGCCGTGGGTGATGCAGCCGAGGTTGCCCATGACCATGCCGAAGCAGTGATACAGCGGCACCGGGATCACCAGCCGATCATTGGCGGTCAGGCCGAGGCTTTCGCCCACCATGTAACCGTTGTTGAGAATGTTGTAGTGGCTGAGAGTCGCGCCCTTCGGAAAACCGGTGGTGCCTGAGGTGTACTGGATGTTCACGGCCTGGTCGAAATGCAGGCTGTCGCCCCGCTCGCGTAACTGCTCGCTGGATACACCCGCTGCGAGATCGCTCAGTTGCGACCACGGCAGAAAACCTGATGGCGGCTGCGCATCCAGGCTGATCACGCCGCGCAAGTCCGGCAGACGTTCGCTCTGCAACTGGCCGATGGATTGCTCCGCCAGCTCGGGCACCAGGCCTTGCAGCATGCCGTGGTAATTAGAGGTCTTGAACGCGCCCGCGCAGACCAGCCATTTGCAGCCTGACTGCTTCAACACGTATTCGAGTTCCGAGCTGCGATACGCCGGGTTGATGTTGACCAGGATCACGCCGATCTTCGCGCTGGCGAACTGGCTGATGCACCACTGCGCACAATTCGGCGCCCAGATGCCGAGGCGATCACCGGTCTGCAACCCCAGCGCGAGCAGTGCCCGGGCATGAAGGTCCACGGCGTCGGACAGTTGCTGCCAGGTGTAGCGCAACTGTTGATGGCGCACGACCAGCGCCTCGCCCGTCGGATACTGCGCGACGGTGTTATCAAATGCCTGACCGATGGTCATCGCCAGCAAGGCTTTGTCCTGAGAACCACGGGTATAGCTGCGCTGCGGGCTTACACTGGGTTGATCCATGACGACCCCTATTGTCTTTATTAGTGGGTGTTACGGCGGCCCCCTGTGGGAGCGGGCTTGCTCGCGAAAGCGGTTTGTCATTCAACATAAATGTCGACTGATCCGGCGCTTTCGCGAGCAAGCATCGCTCCTACAAGTTTGGTCCGCTTTCTATCTTGAACTGGCTCTACTCTCGCTCAAGTTGACGTTAACGTAAAGGGTGATTGACAGCCATTCGTCACAGGCTTACGTTAACGTAAAGGTGAGAGCCAAATCACGACCCTCCCCGCCCTACAAAAAAGCCAAAAGGTGACCCATGAGCTACCCATCCCTGAACTTTGCCCTCGGTGAAACCATCGACATGCTGCGCGATCAGGTTCAGTCCTTCGTCGCCAAAGAGATCGCCCCGCGCGCCGCTCAGATCGACATCGACAACCTGTTCCCCGCCGACCTGTGGCGTAAATTCGGCGACATGGGCCTGCTCGGCGTGACCGTTCCGGAAGAGTACGGCGGTGCTGGCCTGGGTTACCTGGCCCACGTGGTCATCATGGAAGAAATCAGCCGCGGTTCGGCGTCGGTCGCCCTCTCCTACGGCGCGCACTCCAACCTTTGCGTGAACCAGATCAACCGCAACGGCAATCACGAACAGAAAAGCAAATACCTGCCGAAGCTGATCAGCGGCGAGCACATCGGCGCCCTGGCCATGAGTGAACCGAATGCCGGTTCCGACGTGGTCTCGATGAAATTGCGCGCCGACAAACGTGGTGATCACTACGTGCTCAACGGCAGCAAAACCTGGATCACCAACGGTCCCGACGCCAACACCTATGTGATCTACGCCAAGACCGACCTGGAAAAAGGCCCGCACGGCATCACCGCTTTCATCGTCGAGCGCGACTGGAAAGGCTTCAGCCGCAGCAACAAGTTCGACAAGCTCGGCATGCGCGGCTCCAACACCTGCGAGCTGTTCTTCGATGACGTCGAAGTGCCGGAAGAAAACATCCTCGGCGTGCTCAACGGCGGCGTGAAAGTGCTGATGAGCGGCCTCGACTACGAACGTGTCGTTCTGTCCGGCGGCCCGACCGGGATCATGCAGGCGTGCATGGACCTGATCGTGCCGTACATCCACGACCGCAAGCAGTTCGGGCAAAGCATCGGCGAATTCCAGCTGATCCAGGGCAAAGTCGCCGACATGTACACCCAACTCAACGCCAGCCGCGCCTACCTTTATGCGGTGGCCCAGGCCTGCGAGCGTGGCGAAACCACGCGCAAGGACGCTGCCGGCGTGATCCTCTACAGCGCCGAACGCGCCACGCAAATGGCCCTCGACGCGATCCAGATTCTCGGCGGCAACGGTTACATCAATGAATTCCCGGCCGGTCGTCTGCTGCGTGACGCCAAGCTGTACGAAATCGGCGCCGGCACCAGTGAGATCCGTCGCATGCTGATCGGTCGCGAACTGTTCAACGAAACCCGCTAAACGGAGCTGTCCATGGCTATCCTGCATACCCAGCTCAACCCCCGTTCGGCGGAGTTTGCCGCGAACAGCGCGGCGATGCTCACCCAGGTCGACGCCTTGCACACCCTGCTCGCGCAAGTGCAGCAAGGTGGCGGTCCGAAGGCGCAAGAACGCCACACTTCGCGGGGCAAATTGCTGCCACGCGAGCGGATCAATCGCCTGCTCGATCCGGGCTCGCCGTTTCTCGAAATCAGCCAATTGGCGGCCTACGAGGTGTATGGCGAAGACGTGCCGGCCGCGGGCGTGATTGCCGGGATCGGTCGAGTGGAAGGTGTCGAGTGCATGATCGTGGCCAACGATGCCACCGTGAAAGGTGGCTCGTATTACCCGCTGACCGTGAAAAAACACCTGCGCGCCCAGACCATCGCTCAGCAGAACCGCTTGCCGTGCATTTATCTGGTGGATTCCGGCGGCGCCAACCTGCCGCGTCAAGATGAAGTGTTCCCGGACCGCGAGCACTTCGGGCGGATCTTCTTCAACCAGGCCAACATGAGCGCCATGGGCATTCCGCAAATCGCGGTGGTCATGGGCTCGTGCACTGCCGGTGGCGCTTACGTGCCGGCGATGGCCGACGAAGCGATCATGGTTCGCGAGCAGGCGACTATCTTCCTCGCTGGCCCACCGCTGGTGAAAGCCGCGACCGGTGAAGTGGTCAGCGCCGAAGATCTGGGCGGCGCCGATGTGCACTGCAAGATTTCCGGGGTCGCCGACCATTATGCCGAGAGCGATGAACACGCCTTGGCCATTGCCCGACGCAGCATCGCCAACCTCAACTGGCGCAAGCTCGGCGAACTGCAACAACGCACGCCCATCGCCCCGCTCTACAGCAGCGACGAGTTGTATGGCGTGGTGTCGGCGGATGCCAAGCAACCGTTCGATGTGCGCGAAGTAATCGCGCGGCTGGTGGACGGTTCGGTGTTCGACGAATTCAAGGCACTGTTCGGGACCACGCTGGTGTGCGGTTTTGCTCACTTGCACGGTTACCCGATCGCGATCCTCGCCAACAACGGCATCCTCTTCGCCGAGGCCGCGCAGAAAGGCGCGCACTTCATCGAACTGGCCTGCCAGCGCGGCATTCCGTTGCTGTTCCTGCAAAACATCACCGGCTTCATGGTCGGCCAGAAGTACGAGGCCGGCGGCATCGCCAAGCACGGCGCAAAACTGGTGACCGCCGTGGCATGCGCCAAGGTGCCGAAATTCACCGTGATCATCGGTGGCAGCTTCGGCGCCGGTAACTATGGCATGTGCGGACGGGCCTACGATCCACGTTTCCTGTGGATGTGGCCGAATGCACGCATCGGCGTGATGGGCGCCGAGCAAGCGGCAGGCGTATTGGTACAGGTCAAGCGCGAGCAGGCCGAGCGCGGTGGCCAGGGTTTCAGCGCCGAGCAGGAAGCCGAAATCAAGCAACCGATCCTCGATCAATACGAAGAACAGGGCCACCCTTACTACTCCAGCGCACGGCTGTGGGACGACGGCGTCATTGACCCGGCGCAGACCCGCGATGTGTTGGCCCTGGCCTTGTCCGCGTCGCTGAACGCGCCAATCGAACCGAGCCGCTTCGGCGTGTTCCGGATGTGATTTGACTTTGTAGGAGCGAGGCTTGCCCGCGAAAGCGGTTTGTCAGTCACATCGATGCTGGATGTACCGACGCCTTCGCGGGCAAGCCTCGCTCCTACAGAATAGAGTTGTGGAGACGGACAATATGAGCGACTTCAACACCCTCGAGCTGCAGACCGACCCGCGTGGTTTCGCGACCCTGTGGCTCAGCCGGGAAGAAAAGAACAACGCGTTCAACGCCGAGATGATCCGTGAACTGATCCTCGCGCTGGACAAGGTCTCGACCGACGCCAGCCTGCGCTTTTTGCTGGTGCGCGGACGTGGCAAGCATTTCAGCGCCGGCGCCGACCTGGCGTGGATGCAGCAATCGGCCGAGCTCGATTACCACACCAATCTGGACGACGCCCGGGAACTGGCGGAGTTGATGTACAACCTGGCCAAGTTGAAACTCCCGACGCTGGCCGTGGTACAAGGCGCGGCTTTCGGCGGCGCGCTGGGCCTGATCAGTTGCTGCGACATGGCCATTGGCGCCGACGACGCGCAGTTCTGCCTGTCGGAAGTACGCATCGGCCTGGCACCGGCGGTGATCAGCCCGTTCGTGGTGCAAGCCATCGGCGAACGCGCGGCACGCCGTTATGCCCTGACCGCCGAGCGCTTCGGTGGGCAACGCGCTCGGGAAATCGGTTTGTTGTCGGAGAGTTATCCGGGCAATGAGCTGGAGCAGAAAGTCGAGCAATGGATCGACAACCTGCTGCTCAACAGCCCCGCAGCCATGCGCGTCAGCAAGGATTTGCTGCGTGAAGTCGGCAACGGCGCGCTGACCCCGGCGCTGCGTCGCTACACCGAAAATGCCATCGCGCGCATCCGCGTCAGCCCCGAAGGCCAGGAAGGCCTGCGCGCCTTTCTGCAAAAACGTCCGCCGAGCTGGCAGGCCGAAACCACCCCCAAGGAGCCGCGTTGATGAGCGCACCTGTCATTACCTCTCTGCTGGTGGCCAACCGTGGCGAAATCGCTTGCCGGGTCATGCGCACCGCCAAGGCCCTGGGCCTGACCACCGTCGCCGTACACAGCGCCACCGACCGCGAAGCACGGCACAGCCGCGAAGCGGACATTCGCGTTGACCTCGGTGGCAGCAAAGCCGCCGACAGCTACCTGCAAATCGACAAATTGATCGCCGCCGCCAAGGCCAGCGGCGCGCAGGCGATTCATCCGGGTTACGGTTTTCTGTCCGAGAATGCCGGGTTCGCCCGTGCGATCGAAGCGGCGGGGTTGATCTTCCTCGGTCCGCCCGCCTCGGCCATCGATGCCATGGGCAGCAAATCCGCCGCCAAAGCCTTGATGGAAACCGCTGGCGTGCCACTGGTGCCCGGTTATCACGGCGAAGCTCAAGACCTCGACACCTTCCGCGACGCCTGCGAACGCATCGGTTATCCGGTGCTGCTCAAGGCAACGGCGGGCGGTGGCGGCAAAGGCATGAAAGTGGTCGAGGACGTCAGCCAACTGGCCGAAGCCCTCGCCTCGGCCCAGCGTGAAGCGCAATCCTCGTTCGGCGATTCGCGGATGCTGGTCGAGAAATACCTGCTGAAGCCGCGCCACGTGGAAATCCAGGTTTTCGCCGACCAGCACGGCAATTGCCTGTACCTCAACGAACGTGACTGCTCGATTCAGCGTCGGCATCAGAAAGTCGTCGAAGAAGCGCCCGCACCGGGCTTGAGCCCGGAACTGCGTCGCGCCATGGGCGAAGCCGCGGTGCGTTCGGCGCAGGCCATCGGTTATGTCGGCGCCGGCACCGTGGAGTTCTTGCTGGATGCGCGCGGCGAGTTCTTCTTCATGGAGATGAACACACGCCTGCAAGTCGAACACCCGGTCACCGAAGCCATCACCGGCCTCGATCTGGTGGCCTGGCAGATTCGCGTGGCACGCGGTGAAGCGCTGCCGATGACTCAAGATCAAGTGCCCCTGATCGGCCATGCGATCGAAGTGCGGCTGTACGCCGAAGACCCGGGCAATGATTTCCTGCCGGCTACCGGGCGCCTGGAGTTGTACCGTGAATCGGCTCAAGGTCCGGGACGTCGGGTCGACAGCGGCGTTGAAGAAGGTGACGAGATTTCGCCGTTCTACGACCCGATGCTCGGCAAGTTGATTGCCTGGGGCGAGGATCGCGAACAGGCGCGCCTGCGCTTGCTGAGCATGCTCGATGAGTTCGCGATTGGCGGGCTCAAGACCAACATCAACTTCTTGCGTCGAATCGTTGGTCATCCGGCGTTTGCGGCGGCCGAACTGGATACCGGGTTCATTCCACGTTACCAGGAGCAGCTGCTGCCAGCGCCCTCGCCGCTCAGTGATGAGTTCTGGCAAGCCGCAGCGCAGGCGTTTTCCCAAAGCCAACCGGACACGACCCGCGCTGATGACCTGAGTTCGCCTTGGGGTATCGGCACTGGGTTCCGTGCCGGATTGCCGACAGAAATCACCCTGCATTTGAGCTGCGAAGGTCAGGACCGTGTGCTGACGCTGGGCGCTACCCGATCGGCGCAACTCGCGGGCGAGCAACTGCTGACCGAACACAATGGCGTGCGCCGCCAACATCGGGCAATCCGTCGCGACGGCGTTGTGTATCTGCAATGGGATGGTGAATTGCGCCGCATCGAGTCCTACGACCCGATCAGCGCCGTCGAAGCCAGTCACAGCCATCACGGCGGACTGACTGCGCCCATGAACGGCAGCATCGTGCGGGTGCTGGTGGAGGCCGGGCAAACGGTCGAAGCCGGGGCGCAATTGGTGGTGCTGGAGGCGATGAAGATGGAGCACAGCATTCGTGCACCACACGCCGGGGTGATCAAAGCGCTGTATTGCCAGGAAGGCGAGATGGTCAGCGAAGGCAGTGCGTTGGTCGAGCTGGAAGAAGCCTGAAATGCGGATCGGTCCTACGCCTTGCGAGGACCGATCTGATCAGAACCTGGCCGTTGCCTGAACCACTACGCCGATGATTCGGCAGGCTTCGGTGTAAAGGGCTTTCGGATATGTCGGATTGAGCGGGACCAGATAACGCTGCCCGCTCTCTTCGATCAGTTTGCGGAACGTCGCTTCAGTGCTGTCCGGCCATTGGGCGATCACCAGTTTTCCGGGCTCCGGCACAATGGCCGGGTCCACCAGGATCATCATGCCCTCGGCGATACTGACGCCGCTCGGTGCAGTCATCGCATCGCCCACCACGGTCAACCAGAACGCCGCGCCCTGAGCGTGGTAGTCGGTCAGTTCGAAACGCGCCGTGTCATAGACCGTCGGCTCACCGTCACGCACCTCGCAGGATTCGCGCCAGTCGCTGACCGGGTAACGGAAGTACGGGTTGTACTTGCGCACCAGATCCTGGCTTTCCTCCTTCGCAATGTCCGGCTCGCGGATCACCAGCGCCACCTCGAGAAACTCCATGCCCAGTGCATGCAGCACACGGTTCATGTCATCGATGCCCGGCTGGCGACGTTTGTTCAGCCAATGGCCGACGCCGCCCTGGGACATCCCCAGGCGGTCGGCGAGTATTTCCTGAGTGACTTTGAGTTCACTCATCTTGGCCTTGACCAATTCAATCCATTTATCCATGTGCGGCACGATACGTGGGCGCCTCCGGCCAGCAAAACACAACTTGTAGTATTTAAATTCTCGTCACAAATACAGTTCGTACTACGATTGGATCACGGATTTGAATCTAACACGGAGCTTTGCCATCGCCATGACCATCCCCAGCAATGACTTGCCAGACATACAGATCGACACCTCCCTCACCTCGCCAAAAGGCTCGGCCGCCGCGCAGCGCGCCCTGGACTATTACTTGAAACCAGCTGTGTCCGAAGCGGTGGAAGAGGAGCGTTTTTTTGATGTGAACCGCAATGTCAGTAGCGAGGAAGCACTGGTGCGAGCTTCAGACCTGTTGCGCTGCGCCGCCGCCACGGCGTACGAGTCGGCGAACAATCTGCAAGGCGTGCACCGGGATCTGGCGTTTTCGACGGTGCATATGATCGATATGGCCAAGGCGTTGCTGGACCGATCCCTCGACGGGGATCATCACGCATAAGGCAGGCAGGGATATTTCGCGGGGCGCGGGAAAGAATTTTCCAATCGCGCAGATAAAATCGTTTGACTTGCAAACGAGAATGATTATTATTGCATGCAGCTGGTCGCGAGATCAGTCGATTGTCCAAGTGACCTTAGGTCGGTCTCCTGGACTATCTCCTCATCAGGCTAATCACGGTTTTTGACCCGGCTTTTTGCCGGGTCTTTTTTTTGCCAGTTATTCTGGCTTTACCTTCAGGCTAATGAAGTCTTTGGGTGCTGCAAATTCGATGGCGCGGATAATATCAAAAGAATATCTGTTGGCAAGAGAAGCCCGACAACATTGGCTCAAACTAACGAAAAATAGCACTTGAGAATCAATCGCACAGTCTCTAAGCTGCGACGGCGTCAAGGAGGACGCCCCCCTTTTACCCCCGCAATTTCCCCCGGTTTTTCCCTTCCCAGCGTGTAAAGTATCAGCCATAAAAAATCATATTCAGGAATCGATTATGACCGTGGCTAGATCTTCTTTCGACATCAGCGCCAACTTTGACAGCGGCAACATTGAAGTGCTGGACATCAGCAATCCGTTGCAAGCCCTGCTGGCCATCAAGCCAGACACCCGCAGCCAGCATTTTCAGTGGTTTCACTTCAAGGCCAGCGGTTTGCACGTCGGACAGGAACACTGGTTTCGTCTGAACAATGCCAGCAAATCCTCTTACAACAAAGCCTGGGACGGCTATCAGGCAGTGGCGTCCTACGACCACGTCAACTGGTTCCGGGTGCCGACCATCTTCGAAGGCGACTGCCTGCGTTTCAGCCTCGAAGCCACGGCCACCCACGCCTGGTTTGCCTACTTCGAACCCTACAGCCGTGGCCGCCATGACTGGTTGATCGAACAGGCGCTGACCAAGGCCGGCACTGAACTGCTGGCCACCGGCAAGAGTGTCGAAGGTCGTGACATTCAGTTGCTGCGCAAAGGCACCGGCGCCGAAGGCCGGCGCAAGGTCTGGATGATTGCCCAGCAACACCCCGGGGAACACATGGCCGAGTGGTTCATGGAAGGTGTGATCGAACGCCTGGAAAGGCACGACGATCCAGTGTTGAACAAACTGTTGGCCAGCGCCGACCTGTACCTGGTGCCGAACATGAACCCGGACGGTGCCTTTCACGGTCACCTGCGCACCAACGCCATGGGCCAGGACCTCAACCGCGCCTGGCAGAGCGCCAGTCAGGAGATCAGTCCGGAAGTGCTGTTCGCTCAGCAACAGATGGAAAAGTACGGCGTCGACCTGTTCCTCGACATCCATGGCGATGAAGAAATCCCCTACGTGTTCACTGCCGGTTGCGAAGGCAACCCAGGCTACACGCCGCGGATCGAAAAACTCGAAGAGCATTTCCGCAGTCATCTGAAACACCTGACCAAGGACTTCCAGACCAAGCACGGCTACACCCGCGACGAGCCGGGCAAAGCCAACATGACCCTGGCGTGCAACAGCGTCGGTCAGAAATTCGACTGCCTGTCGTTGACCCTGGAGATGCCGTTCAAGGACAACAACGACAAGCCGGATCCGTTGACTGGCTGGTCCGGCAAGCGTTCGAAGCAGCTGGGCAAGGATGTGCTGACGACCGTGGCGGACATGGTCGATACCTTGCGCTGATCCTCCGCAATGGCTGCATGCCAGGCATGCAGCCACGCCTCATTCGGCCGCCACTCGCACACAATCCTCCGGCCCCAAAGCTTGATCTACAGCGTGCGCCCCAAAGCGCAAAGCCGGTTAACCGCGATCCTTGCCCCGCAGCATGCTGTCTAGCACCTCATCACGCCGCACCCAACCGTGAAACAACGCCGCCGCCAGATGCAGCAGCACGGTCAGAAACAGCAGGTACGCCAGATACCCGTGCGCCTTGCGCAAGAACGCAAACACCTGCGCATTCGCCGGCACAATCGACGGCAACTGCAACGAACTGCTGAGCATCACCGGGTCGCCCGCCGCCGAAATCATCGCCCAGCCGAGCAGCGGCAGGATAAACATCAAGGCATACAACAAGACATGCGAAGCCTTGGCCGCCAGCGCTTGCCAGCCCGGCAAGTCTGCCGGCAAAGGAGGTTGCCGGGTGGAAAAGCGCACGGCGAGGCGCACGATCACCAGCAGCAGAATGGCGATACCCAACGGTTTGTGCAGATGGATCAGCCACTCGTGCCGCTCAGAGACGGAAGCGACCATGCCCGCGCCGATGAACAGCATGGCAATGATCATCAGCGCCATCAGCCAGTGCAGCAGTCGCGCCAGCGGCGCGAAGTGGTTCGGTTGGTTGCTCATTGTTGAGCCTCCTGTTTGGCGGCGGGCAACTGGCTGACTTCACTGGTGCGGCGCAAGTAGGAACTGGCGTAACCGGCGGAGCGAGCGGCGAGCAACGGGTCGTCGGAACCTTCGATACCGGCGGGCAATACCAGCGGGTCGTAGTTGATGTCCCGGCATTCGCCATTGAGTTGTGGCTGGGTGCTTTCGAGCACCAGCGTGCCGGCGTTCACCACTTTGCGACCGTCGGGCCAGGCCTTGCTGGCGTCGTTGACCGGATCACCGGGGTTGGCCAGCGTAATGTTCAACTGCCAACGCAGCGGCCCCAAGGCAATCCGTTGAAGCAGGTCTTTCTCGAGGAAATCGCCACCCTCCGGCGCCGTGGCACCTGCCGCGTCCTGCACCAACGGCACCATGCTCCAGCGCACCGCTTGCTTTTGCCCGGCGGCGTTGACCAGGTAAAACGCATTGACGCTGTTGTAGGTTTCCGTCACGTAACTGGCGGACGGCTTGGCGGTTTTGATCCAGGCCAGGAACGGTCCGGCTTCCGGGTGCGCACCAAAGAACGCCGGCACCGCTGCCGGGTTCGGTTTGCCGGTGGCCGGGTCCGGCGACTGGGCTTGCTGCAATTGATAGAACGCTTCCGGCGTGCCCACCGGGAACACTGGCATGCTGTTCATCCCGGTGCGCCACTGTTGGCCGTTGGCCTGGGTGAAGCGCAGCGCCAGGCTGCGGATCGGCACGGCGCTGTCCGGCGCGTAAGGGTTGCCGGCCGGCAAGGCAAAACGCCCGACCACCGGGGTCCGCGCCTCATTGAACACCTGAGCGCTGGAATAGCTGCGCGCCTCGCCACTGCTCTCGAAATGCCCGATCACACACACGCCTTTGGAGTGATTGCGCCGGAAGCCCGGGTGCACGCCGTTGTTGGTTTCCAGCACGTTGATCAGCTTTTTCGGGGTCAGTCGCTGTGGGTCAAAGGTGCCGTTGACGTAGGCAAATGCCCCGGCCACTGCAGCGACCACCACGGCAATACCGGCCAGACGCAACGTCAGGCTCGCGGCACTCAAGGGGGGCCGGTTGGGCGGTGATGAGCGATCTACCATGAAAGACTCCAGGGCCATCGGCCACAAGTGAGAAGGATCAAGCAGACGAACCCCGCGAGGGTTTATTCCATCGCGCGGTATTTATTTTTTTGGGCGTGGAATAACCTCGTGTGCCGGGCGTCTTCCTAGTCCCAGCGTAGTGACTAGTCAGAATGTGATGAACGATATCGACGAACAACTGAGTGAAATCATTCCCAGATTGCGCCGGTTTGCCGTGTCGTTGACGCGCAACCCCAGCAGCGCCGACGACCTGGTGCAGTCGTGTCTGGAGCGGGCGCTGTCGAGCTGGGGCGACAAACGCCCCGAAGGCGACTTGCGCGCCTGGCTGTTTTCGATTCTGTATCGGCAATTTCTCGACGCTCACCGGCGCTCCCGGCGTTATGCGCGGATGCTCGAATTCTTTACCGGACGGGACGATACCCAGCCGTCGGTAGAACGCACCGTGATCGCCCAATCGACCCTGCAAGCCTTCGATCAGCTCGGCACCGAACAGCGTGCGCTGCTGCTCTGGGTGTCGGTCGAAGGCCTGAGTTACAAGGAAGTCGCCGAGATTCTCGACGTCCCCGTCGGCACCGTCATGTCGCGCCTGTCCCGCGCCCGCCAGGCCTTGCGCCAACTCAGCGACGGCGAAATCACCCGCCCTTCCCTGCGGAGACTCAAATGATCAGCATGCCCCCGAGCGAGCGTGACCTGCACGCGTATGTGGACCACCAGCTCAATGATGACGACCGACGTCTGGTAGAGACTTTTCTGGCCGGCAACGTGGAAATATCCGCACAGGTCCGCGCCTGGCAGCAGGACGCCCAACAATTGCGCGCGGCCCTGAGCGGTGCGTTGCAGCAACCCGCCAACCCGGCCCTCGACCCGGCACTGATTCGCCAACGCCTCAAACGCCAATCTCGCCGCCATCTGGCCAGCGCCGCGGTGTTGCTGATTGCCGTGAGCATCGGCGGCTTCAGCGGTTGGAAGGCGCGGGAGATGACCCTCCTCAGCGCGGCGTCGCCGATGGCCGATGCGATGCAGGCTTATCGGCTGTTTGCCCAGCAAGGCATGCTGCCGGCCGATTACAAGGTCAGCGATGACGGCGATATGCAGGGCTGGCTCGACCGCTATTTCACGCAGGCCCATCGCTTGCCGGACCTTTCCGGCGCGGGGTTCAAACCGGTCAGCGGGCGCTTGCTCAGTACCGAGCAAGGACCGGCGGCGATGGTGGTTTATGAAGACCGTAGCGGGCACAAAGTCAGCTTCTACGTGCGCCCGCCAGGACCGAAAAACTTCATGCTGCCGAGGGGCAGTCGCAGTGACGGCGGGTTGCAGGCTGAGTACTGGTCGGGGAGTGGTTACAACTACGCGATGGTCAGCCCGAGCGATACGCCGACGGCGCAGATGCTCAAGCAAACCGTGCAATTCTGATCACCCCTTGTAGGAGCCGGCTTGCCGGCGATAGCGGTGTATCAGTCGATATTGATGTGACAGATAAACCGCCATCGCCAGCAAGCCGGCTCCTACAGGGATTTGCGGTGTGTTCAGCTTTGGCCGAAGACTTGGGACGGCCTGCGCAGCAACGGATCAAACGGATTGATCCGCGGCCCGATCAGCGCCGCTTCGCGCTTGAGCATCTCCACCACTGTCGGCAAGCGATCCGGGCCCAATCGGTCACTCACGGTAGCCACACTCAACGCCGCCACCGCTCGCCCCTCGCGATCCAGAATCGGCACCGCCACGCCGGCCATGCCTTGCAGCACGCCGGTGTTGCGCCCGGCATAACCGAGAGCGCGCACGTTCTCGACTTCCGAACGCAGGAACACCTCGTCGTACAGGTGAAAATCCTTCAGCCGCGGGAGGTTGTAATGGATCACCGTGTCGCGCTCCTCTTCCGGCAGGAACGCCAGAATCGCCAGACTGCCCTGCCCCACGCCCAGCGCCACCCGCCCGCCGATGTCGCCGGTAAAGGTGCGAATCGGAAACGGCCCTTCACTGCGGTCCAGGCAGATCGCATCAAACCCGCTGCGCGCCAGCAGAAACAAAGAATCCCCCAGCGAAGCCGACAACCGCAGCAACGACGGCCGCACCAGTTCGCGCAGGTTTCCGGTATTACCGGCACGCGCCGCCAGCGCAAAAAAATCCAGACTCAGGCGATAGCGTTTGCTGCGCACGTCCTGCTCGACCATGCCCTCGTCCATCAGGCTGCGCAGCAAACGATGCGTGGTCGGTTGCGACAAACCAATGCGCTGGGCCAGTTGCGTCACGCGCTCCCCGCCCTCGACGGTGTCACCCAGACTGCGCAGCACCGCAAACAGCCGGGAGACCGCACCGACGCCGACTTCATTTTTGTTTTCATTCCGCTCAATGGAATCAGTCATGCCATTTCTCGACAATTAATTTACTCACTGAATGAAACTGAAAATAGTCATCGCTTCAGTGAAATAGGCCATTGAGCCCATCCTAGTCTTCGTCCTAATCTGCGTCCACAGGGGCGATTCGAACAACAGCGGCAGCCGACTCAAGTCGAGCGCCAACGCACCCCGCAACACCCTTTCGTATCTGCCCATACAAAAAAGCGCGACCTCAGGCCGCGCATAACAATCTCAGGTGGAGCGCAGTTATGGCTTTTGTGCAACTTGAAGGACTCGGCAAACGTTACGGCGAGATCGACGCCGTCGTCGCCACTAACCTCTCGGTCGAGAAAGGCGAGTTCGTGTCCCTGCTCGGCCCTTCCGGCTGTGGCAAAACCACCACCCTGCAAATGATCGCCGGCTTCGTCGAAGTCACCAGCGGGCGCATTCTGCTGGACGGTCGCGACATCACCCACGCCAAACCCGCCAGCCGTGGCTTGGGCGTGGTGTTCCAGAGTTACGCGTTGTTTCCGCACATGACCGTCAAAGACAACGTCGCCTTCGGCCTGCGCATGCGCAAAGTGCCCAACGGCGAGTTGCAGCAACGCGTGGATCGGGTGTTGAAACTGGTGCGTCTGGACCAGCACGCAGAACGTTACCCACGCGAACTGTCCGGCGGTCAGCGCCAGCGTGTAGCGCTGGCACGTGCCCTGGTGATCGAGCCGCCGGTGCTGTTGCTCGACGAGCCGCTGTCCAACCTCGACGCCAACCTGCGCGAAGAGATGCAGTTCGAGATCCGCCGCATCCAGCGCGAAGTCGGGATCACCACGTTGATGGTCACCCACGACCAGTCCGAAGCGCTGTCCATCAGCGACCGCGTGGTGGTGATGCAGGCCGGGCGCATCACCCAGATCGACGCGCCCTACACCCTTTACGAACACCCGCGTACCGAGTTCATTTCCGGCTTCGTCGGCAAGGCCAATCTGCTGCCCGGCGAGCGTGACAGTGCGGGTGTGGTTCAGGTGCGCAGCGGCGGTGAACTGACCCTGAGCCTGCGTCCGGAAAAAATCGATCTGCGGGACAAAGATCACGGCCGCCTGCAAGGCAGGATCGTCAGCCGCTTCTTTCTCGGCAGCCAATGGTTGTACGGCGTTTCGACCAGCCTTGGTGAACTCAGCGTGGTGCGCCGCAACGACGGCTCGGCACCGATGAACGAAGGCACACCGGTCGGCCTCGACTGGGACGCGGCGCTGCTGCGGGTGCTGAGTGTCGACGAGGTGTCGGCATGAGTACGCTCGTGGCCGTTCGCCAGGGACGTCAGGGTTATCTGTTGTCGGCACCGGCGCTGGCGTTGTACGTCTGCCTGCTGGTGGTCCCGCTGCTGCTGACGCTGGTGTTGTCGTTCAACGTCTTCGACTACAGCTCGGGCATCAACGGCGACGCCTACACCGTCGACCATTACAGCAGCCTGCTGGGTGATCCGTACTTCTACGAAATCTTTTTGCGCACGTTCTGGATCAGCGCCCTGACCACCCTGCTTTGCGTGGTGATCGGCGTGCCCGAGGCTTACATCCTCAGCCGCATGGGCGCGCCATGGCGTTCGATTTTCTTGATTCTGATCCTCACGCCGTTACTGATTTCGGTGGTGGTGCGCGCCTTCGGCTGGAGCCTGTTGCTCGGCGCAGACGGCTTGGTCAACCAGACCCTGCAAGCCTTCGGCGGCTCACCGATGAAGCTGTTGTACACGCCGTTCGCGGTGGTGATTGCACTGGTTCACGTGATGTTGCCTTTCATGATCATTCCGGTCTGGACCTCGCTGCAAAAACTCGACCCGGCCGCCGAACAAGCAGCGATGTCGCTGGGTGCGAGTCACTTCACGGTGATGCGCCAGGTGGTGTTGCCGCAAATCATGCCCGGCGTGCTGTCCGGCACGTTGATCGTGTTCGGCCTCGCGGCCAGCTCCTTTGCCATTCCCGGCCTGCTGGGCGGGCGGCGGATAAAGATGGTCGCCACGCTGATCTACGACCAATACCTGTCGGAGCTCAACTGGCCGATGGGCGCCGCCATCGCCGTCGCGCTGCTGTTGCTCAACCTGCTGATCATGCTGTCGTGGAACCGGATGATCGAAGGCCGCTACAAGAAGTCATTGGGATAACTCGTCATGTCCAAGAACGGTCCTTTCGCCCTGCTGTTCCATACCCTGGTGGTGGTGTTCATGCTGGCGCCGCTGGTGGTGGTCTGCCTCGTGGCGTTCACCCCGGAAAACACCCTGAGCCTGCCGACCACGGAGTTTTCCCTGCGCTGGTTCCGCGCGGTGTTCGAGCGCGCCGACTTTGTCGATGCGTTTTACAACAGCCTGATCCTGGCGTTTAGCGCGGCCAGCCTGGCGACGCTGATTGCGGTGCCGGCGGCGTTGGCAATCACCCGTTTCGAGTTTCCCGGACGGGACTTTTTCAATGGCCTGTTTCTGTCGCCGATCATCATTCCGCATCTGGTGTTGGGCGTGGCACTCCTGCGTTTGTTTGCGCTGATGGGCGTCAACGGCAGCTTCGCCTGGCTGATCTTTGCTCACGTGCTGGTGATCACGCCGTATGTGCTGCGACTGGTGCTGGCCTCAGCCATTGGCCTGGATCGCAGCGCCGAACACGCGGCGCAATCGCTGGGTGCCGGGCGCTTCACGCTGTTCCGCCAAATCACCTTGCCGATGATTCTGCCGGGGGTCGCCGGGGGCTGGCTGCTGGCGTTCATCAACAGTTTTGACGAGGTGACCCTGTCGATCTTCGTCACCTCGCCGGCCACGCAAACCTTGCCGGTGCGTATGTACGTGTACGCCACTGAGTCTATCGATCCGATGATGGCGGCGGTGTCGGCCCTGGTGATCGCGCTGACCGCGCTGACGATGATTCTGCTTGATCGGGTCTACGGCCTGGATCGGGTTCTGGTGGGTAAACAATGAGGGCGCCATGGCTCTGCTGAAACGACTGGCCGAAGGCGACCGCCCGGCCGTGAACTTTACCCTCGACGGCGCACCGGCCAGCGGGCTACTCGGCGACACCGTGCTGACTGCCGTGCTGACCTGCAGCGAACACTTGCGCGGCAGCGATTTCAGCGCACAGCCCCGCGCCGGGTTTTGCTTGATGGGCGCGTGTCAGGACTGCTGGGTCCGCCTGGGCGATGGCCGGCGAGTGCGCGCCTGTTCGACGCTGCTAGAAGCCGGCGAAAACATCAGCCGCGAACCGGGGCGATCGCTATGAACACACATTACATCTCCCCAAACCGGATCCCCTGTAGGAGCGAGCCTGCTCGCGATGGCGGTGTATCAGCCGCCATAGATGTTGGATGTGAGGCCGCCATCGCTAGCAAGCCAGCTCCTACAGGGGATCTGTGTCGAGCACAAAATTCGCGACCAACCCCAATCAACTGTAGGAGCCGGCTTGCTGGCGATCGCGGTGTGTCAGTCGATATCGATGTTGCATGTGAGGCCGCGATCGCTAGCAAGCCAGCTCCTACAGGGGATCTGTGTCGAGCACAAAACTGGTGGGCAACCCCAATCAACTGTAGGAGCCAGCTTGCTGGCGATGGCGGTGGGTCAGCCGACATCGATGTTGGATGTGAGGGCCTCATCGCCGGCAAGCCAGCTCCTACAGGGGAACGGCGTCGGCCACAAAATTCGCGACCAACCCCAATCAACTGTAGGAGCCAGCTTGCTGGCGATGGCGTTGTGTCAGCCGATATCGATGTTGCATGTGAGGCCGCCATCGCTAGCAAGCCAGCTCCTACAGGGGATCGGTGTCGGGCACAAAATTCGCGACCAACCCCAATCAACTGTAGGAGCCAGCTTGCTGGCGATGGCGGTGGGTCAGTCGCCATGGATGTTGAATGTAAGGGCCTCATCGCCGGCAAGCCAGCTCCTACAGGGGAACGGCGTCGGCCACAAAATTCGCGACCAACCCCAATCAACTGTAGGAGCCGGCTTGCTGGCGATGGCGGTGGGTCAGCCGACATGGATGTTGAATATGAAGACCTGATCGCGAGCAGGCTAGCTCCTACAGGGGGTTGGGTATGAAGTCGGTGGTTATTGTGGGTGCCGGGCCGGCCGGGATTCGTGCGGCGCAGACGCTGGTGGCGCATGGTGTGCGCCCGGTTTTGCTGGACGAAGCCGCGCGCGGTGGCGGGCAGATTTATCGGCGCCAGCCAGCGAACTTCAAGCGCTCGGCGGTCAAGCTGTATGGCTTCGAAGCGCGCAAGGCGAAGGCCTTGCACCAGACGATTGATGAGTTGCGCGAGCAGCTCGATTATCGCCCTGAAACCCTGGTGTGGAACGCCGAGGCCGGCGCGCTCGACACCTTGCACGAACGGCACGCCGCACGCTTGGAGTTCTCTCGGGTGATCGTCGCCACGGGCGCCACCGACCGGGTGTTGCCGGTGCAAGGCTGGACGCTGCCGGGCGTCTACAGCCTCGGCGCAGCGCAGATCGCCCTGAAATTCCAGGGCTGCGCCATCGGTGAGCGCGTGGTGTTCGCCGGCAGTGGACCGTTGCTGTATCTGGTGGCGTATCAATACGCCAAGGCCGGCGCGAACGTGGTCGCGGTGCTCGATAGCTCGCCGTTCAGCGCCCAGGCCCGCGCCCTGCCCGATCTGTTGTCGCAACCGGCCACATTGGCCAAAGGCATTTATTACCGCAGCTGGCTGACCGCTCACGGCATCCCGGTGCATCAGGGTGCAACCTTGAAACGCGTCGATGGCGAACACCGCGTGCAGTCGCTGAGTTGGGCCAACTCAAACGGTGAACATCAACTGCACTGCGACGCCGTGGCATTCGCCCATGGCCTGCGCAGTGAAACCCAACTCGCCGACTTACTCGGCTGCGCATTCGCCTGGAACCCGCTCAACCGCGCCTGGCTGCCGCAGCGTGACAACGCCGGTCGCAGCAGTGTCGCCGAGGTTTATCTGGCCGGCGACGGCGCCGGCATCATGGGCGCCGACGCGGCGGAAATGGCCGGCGAACGGGCCGCCCTCGCCTTGCTCGAAGACATGGGTCACGTGATTGCGCCCAAGCGTGGCGTGCAACTGGAGCAGGCACTTGAACGAATCGATAGCTTTCGCCAAGGCCTGGAACGCGCTTTCGTGTTTCCACAAAACTGGGCAGCCGACACGCCAGACGACGTGATGGTCTGCCGCTGCGAAGAAGTGCGCGCCGGTGACATCCGCGACGTCGTGCGCGAGGGCCATTGGGAAATCAATCGGGTCAAGGCCCATTGCCGGGTCGGCATGGGTCGCTGTCAGGGGCGCATGTGTGGCGCTGCCGCCGCAGAAATCATTGCCTGCGCCAGTCAGCGAAGCCTCTCTGACATCGGCCGCCTGCGGGCGCAGGCACCGATCAAACCGTTGCCGTTTGGTCTGGAGGTCGAGCCATGATCGAGGTTGATGCAGTGATCATTGGCGGCGGCATTGTCGGCGCCTCCGCCGCGCTCTTCCTGAGCAAGGCCGGGCGTCGCGTGGCGCTGCTGGAGCGTGACTTTTGCGGTTCGCACTCCAGCGGCGTGAACTACGGCGGCGTGCGACGTCAGGGCCGACCGTTGTCGCAACTGCCGCTGTCGCAACAGGCTCACGAGATCTGGGGGCAGTTGCCACAGTTGATCGGCATCGACGGTGAGTACCAGCGCAGCGGTCACTTGAAACTGGCGCGCAGCCTCAACGACCTGCGCGCGTTGCAGGACTATGCCGCCAGCAGTCTGGGTTTCGGCCTCGATTTGCAGGTGCTTGATCGCAATGAATTACGCACGCGTTTTCCGTGGGTCGGCGATGTCGCAGTCGGCGCTTCGTTTTGCCCGGATGACGGCCACGCCAACCCACGACTGGTTTCACCCGCATTTGCCCGGGCAGCACAGCGCCACGGCGCGCAAGTCCACGAACAATGTGCGGTGAGCGCCGTGGAGCACGACGGTCAGCGCTTTCGCGTCAGCACGAAAAACGGCTTAGAGCTGCACTCCCCTTGGCTGCTGAACTGCGCTGGCGCATGGGCCGGCAGCCTTGCCGCGCAGTTCGACGAAGCGGTGCCGATGCACGCCGGGCACCCGGCGATGTTGGTCACCGAACCCTTGCCATGGGTGATGAACGCCAGCACCGGCGTCGAGGGTGGCGGTATTTATGCGCGTCAGGTCGCGCGCGGCAATTGCGTGTTGGGCGGCGGCCAGGGGTTTGCCCTCGACGGCGCGCGCGCCCGCCCCGGTCAACACGCGGTGATCGAAATCCTGCGCCAAGCCGTGGAGCTTTATCCGTTTCTTGAAGGCGCCCAGGCGATTCGTACCTGGAGCGGCACCGAAGGTTACTTGCCCGATCGCCAACCGGTGATCGGTCACAGTGGCACTCAACCCGGTCTGTTGCACGCGTTCGGCTTTGCCGGCGCAGGTTTCCAGATCGGTCCAGCGGTGGGCCAGGCGCTCACCGAGATCATCTGCAGCGGCGCCTCAACCACGTCGCTGGATGCGTTTTCCATCACCCGGTTTCACTCCATCTCCGTTGCTTGATAGAGGAAGGTCGCGCCAATGAATAACGTCAAACGCACTGCAATGCTCGGACTTTCGTGCCTGAGCGCCCTGCTCACGGTCACCCAGGCCCAGGCCGAACCGACGCTTTACCTCGGCATGAACGGCGGGACCATGGAACGGCTCTACGCCGACAAGGTGCTGCCGGTTTTCGAGAAGGCCAACAACGTCAAAGTGGTGATCGTGCCCGGCACTTCCGCCGATATCCTGGCCAAGGTCCAGGCCAGCAAAGGCAACCCGCAAATGCACGTGATGTTCCTCGACGACGGCATCATGTACCGCGCCATCGCCATGGGCCTGTGCGACAAACTCGAAGACAGCCCGACCCTCGCGCAGATTCCGGCCAAGGGCCGCATCAAGGACCAGGCCGTGGCGGTCAGTCTCGGCGTCACGGGGCTGGCGTACAACACGCGGTTGTTCAAGGAAAAAGGCTGGGCGACGCCGACCTCGTGGATGGACATGGCCGACCCGCGTTTCAAGGACAAACTGGTGTTCCAGTCGATGGCTTCTTCGACCTTCGGCCTGCACGGTTTCCTGATGTTCAACCGGATTCAGGGTGGCAGCGAAACCGACGTCGAGCCGGGCTTCAAGGCGTGGCCGAACACCGTCGGACGCAACGTGCTGGAATACATTCCGAGCTCGGCGAAGATTTCCGAAATGCTCCAGACCGACGAAGCGGCGCTGTTCCCGCTGACGCCAACCCAGGTCACCGCACTGAAACTCAAAGGCATGCCGGTCGAATATGCGCAACCGAAGGAAGGCGCAGTGGTGCTCAACGTTGCCGAATGCGCCATCGCCAACAACACCCAACCGGAACTGGCGCAGAAACTCGCCGCGTTTCTGCTGACCCCCGAGGCGCAAGCCGCTGCACTTGAAGATGGCGATCAGATCCCGTCCAACCCGAACACCCCGACCACGGACAAGACCCGTGGCCAGGTCGAGGCGATGAAGCAGTATCTGACGACGGCGATTGCCATCGACTGGGACCAGGTCAACGAACAGCGCCCGGCGTGGAATGCGCGGTGGAATCGTAGTATCGAGCGGTAGTTATAAACTCAAAAAAACTGTGGGAGCGGGCTTGCCCGCGATGAGGCCGGTACATTCAACAAATGGTTGATTGTTCCGACGCTATCGCGGGCAAGCCCGCTCCCACAGGGTTCCGCGCCTGATTCACTGGCATCGTCAAAACCCCACATCCAGAATCACACTGTCCTGATACGTGCCCGCCGGCGGCGTGGTCTGGTCGGTGTAGATTTTCGCGTTGTAATTGAAGATCTGGCTCCCGGAGCCCAAACCGTTACCGGGATTGACCTCGGCATCGGAGCTGGCCCGGCGTGCACTGCCGACATTGCCCCAGCGGGTGGTGCCGGCGCTTTTGAAGATGTCATACGCCAGGTAATTGCTGCCGGAATTCATCCGTCGTCGCCCGCCAACACTGACTGCCTGCAGACCATCGCCCAGCCCCACGGTGTAAGCGCTGCCCTTGGTGCAGGCGAGGTTGATGGTCTGGCCGGTAACCGGTGCAAAGGCACTGATCACCGGCGCGCTGCCGAAACTGATGTTCGGGGCGGTGATGGTGCAGTCATTGGCGACCGTCATGGTGACGGTCATGCTGGTGGTGCCGCTGCCGATGTCGCGCCCCAGACAAATACTGCCGGCGCCAATGCCGGAGCAATAATTCCAGCTCCAGGCAATGCTCAGGGTCTCGGTATAGATACCCGCCGCCACGTTACTGCCCGTGATTGTCCCCAGATAAATCGGTGCGGTTTTCGGCACCACGCTGCCCAGCAGCCCCAGTGCATCAATGATCCCGTTGCGCGCAAAGTCGAACGCCACGCCACGTTCGATCGGGTAACTGGTGGTGTTGTTGGCATACAACGTGTAACCGATGACGTCTCCGGTCGGCCCGAGCAGTCCGGTTTGAGTCGAGGAAATCGTGGCGTAGAAATGGTCATTGTTCGTCAGCAACGAGACCAATGAGCCGGTGCAACTCAAACCGGCGTTGAGGCTTGAACTGGACTGCACGGCGTTACGCACCGCAATCGAGCTCACCGAACCGAATGCCACCGCAGTGGCAGGGACCACCACCGAACACAACGCCCATGCCGAGCCTGGCAAACAGACCGCCAGCAGCACCAGCCATTTCACGGCATTCATTGGCACACCAACGGCCCGACCAGCGGAATCTGATCCTGATTCATGTCCACCGCGAACTGGACACGGCAGGCTTTCCCGTCGGCCAGCGTCACCTGCAATGTGTTCTGCGCCTGAAGATTTTCCAGGTACACCAGACCGTCCCATCCGACCACCGTTTGCGTGCCGCTCTGCTCATGCACGACACCGCTGCCCAGGGGCAACTCTTGCTGCTGCGCATCCACCAGGACGATGCTCGCGGCGATCACCCGGCTCAATGGAAACGTCAGCAAATAACCGCTGCCACGGCGCACGGCAATCCTCTGTTCGACATTCGGGCTGCGCACGTTGGCCGGCAGGTTCAGTGGATCGATCTCGTACTTGCCGCGGTAATAGGCGCTGCTCCACGGCACCAGCAGGTGGCCATTGCGATCAGTCTGGCCGACCTGCTGGTTTTCGTAGCGCACCGGAATGTCGGCGTAGCCATCGGTGCTGACCACCACAAAGGCATCGTCGATGCGGTTGGCGGCGAACACCTGGCGGTCCATCCACACCAGCGATCCGCTGGCATCGGCCCAACGGGTTTCGGCGTCGCTGTTGCCGTACACACCGGCCTGCAATTGCACCGACTGCAAGCGCCAGGTCAGGTCGGCCTGACGATAGGCCGGGCCGTCGCCGTGGGCATAACCGAGGTTGAACCCCACCCCGCCTTCAGTCGGCACGGCGCGACTGTAATTGACCCGCTGCTGGCTCTGCCCGGTCTTGCTGCGCTCACTGCTGAGCGCGAGGCTGCCGCGCAAGTCGAACGGGATCACCAGTTGCGCCTGCACCGCCCAGTTGCTGTCGCCGATTTCGCGGTTGGCCGACAGGTAGAAACTGCTGTTGTGCCATAGCGGTTTGCTCCAGGTCAGGTTGAGCAAACGGGTGCGTGAATCATCCGCCGCGCGCACGTCGAAATATCCGACGCCGAGGCTGCCCCAGGCATTGAGATTCAGGCTCAGGGTCGCCTGTTCGCTGCGTTTGCTGAGGGTGGTGAAAGGACTGTCGACCACCGTCAGATCGGCGTATTGGTCGCGACGTTGCAGGCGTTGATAAGAGAAGCTGTAGCGCTGGCTGCTGTATTGATAACCCAGGCTCAGTTGTTGACCGCTGTCGCCATCGAACCGGCTCTGGCTGAGTGCGGTATTGAGCACGCCGAAATTGCCCAGGCGCAGGTTGCCGCCGACACCGCCGAGGGTCAGTGAGTCCGACGCTTCGGCGTGGCTTTCCAGGGTGAAGTTGTCGCTCAGGCCGTAGCGCAGACTGCCCGATGAGACACCGGGACCGTAACCGAAATCGCGAATGCCGTAATCGCGGCGCAAGGTACCGGCCGCCACGGAAAAGTCGCTCAGGCCCTTTTGCAGCAAACTGCTGGTGACGTAAAACGGCACGGTGGTCGAGACCTGCCGACCGAGGGCATCGGTGGTGACCACCACGGCTTCGCCGGCGCCATTGATGAACGGGATATTGGTCAGCGTGTAGGGGCCGGGTTGCAGGTCGGCGCTGCTGGATTTGTAGCCGTTGATGAACAGGTCGACCGAGGATGGCACCGCCGCTTCCCCGGCAAACTGCGGCAACGGATAAGTCACCAGGTCCGGGCGCACGCCGAAATCCCGCGACAGCTGCACCCCGCCCAGGCGCACCGAACTGCTCCAGGGCAATGCGCCGCTGACCAGGTCACCGGCCTCGTAGGTCAGCAATCGCTCGTCATCGGAGTAACGCCAGGTGGTGTCGTAACGCAGGTAGCCATTGTTCAGCGTACTGACCGAATCGCCGGACAACGTGCGCCGGTATTGCCCGGTGCTGGACAGCATGCCCCAGCTGTCGAACAGTCGCACTTCGTTCCAGGCCGCGAGGTAAGTGCCGGCATCATCGGTGTCGTTGAGGTACAGGTCGTAGTTGAACAAGGCACCGAAACTGCTCAGGGCCTGAGTGCGCGGGTAGGCGTCGCGATTGCCGACGAATTGCTCCGGCAGCCAACTGGGCGGTACGTCGAGCAGCAGGCGCTGACCGGCGCTGTCGTACTCGCTGTGCAGGCCCGACAGGCTGTCGAGGTCGACTTCGGTGCCGAGGGTGTCCGGCAGTTTCATACCAGTGCCACGCAACGCGTTGGTCGACAGGAAAAGCCGCCCGTTGCGTTGCTCCACCGCCACGACGTGTCCGGTATTCATCTGATTGACCACCAATTCCAGAAACAACTGCGCATCAGCCACGGCCTCCATGCTGCCGGGTGGCGGCGGCAAATCACCGGCCTGGGACGGGTGAGCGAACGCCAGGCAACCCACACAGCTCATGGCGCAGATCAACGGACGCTGGAAACTGCGAGCCCGATGCAGGCTCATTACCGCTTTACGTCCGTCGATGGACCCTGCCTCCCTTTCCCGTCAGTTGCAGATCAGCGCGCGGGCGTAATGCTTTGTACCTGCGGCGAACCATTCACCCGCACCTGCAACGCCGGGTCTTGCGCCATCGGACCGGGCGCCGGCCAGCGCATGATCGCGCCCGGCAGCACATAACCGAGCAGGCCTTCCACCAGAGGTTTTGTCTGGCCTCCCTGCTTCAGCGCAACGTCCGTCAACCGCGCATGCACCGCCCCCTGATTGCGCACCTCCACATAAGGGCGACCGTCCACCGCCACCGTGCGCCAGCTCAAATCCGGCAGCCCCGCGCCTTTGGGATCACGCTTGCGACTGGTGTCTTCCTTGCTCCACAACCCCGCGCCGTAAGCAAACAACGGCACCGAATAACGCATCTGGAACCGAATGGCCGCCGCCGTCTTGCCACTTTCGGCGTTGGGCGGAGTGGCCGAGGGGATTTCATCGATGATGATGCGATAAGCCAGTTCCTGCCCCGGTGGAATCTCCCGGGTGCGGGTCAGGCGCACCAGTTGTTTCTGGCCCGGCTCGATTTTCGCCACCGGCGGGCTGCCGATCACATCGCGCTGGTTCTGATATTGGTCGTTGAAACCGCTTTGGCTCCAGGCGAATACCCGGATCTGCAAATTCGCAGTCTCGTTGCCACGGTTTTCCAGCCACAAGGCACTGGCCTGCTGATCGGCCTCCAGCACAGGATCGATCGGCCAGATCAGCACCGAACTGGCCGCCTGCACCTTGACCGCCCCCAACAGCAGCATCGCCAACACTGCCTGACGCACAACAGAATGCCGCCGCGCGGGTAAATCCATTTGCCTACTCCTTGTGCCTGTCAGGCCCGATCAAAAACGCCGCGTTACCACGACAGCTGCACTTGCAGCACATCGCTGTAGGTCCCCCCAGGCTGATTGCCCGGTAACTGCACCTGACCGTAAATCGGCAGGCGGATGTTGTTTGCGTCCGTGTACGCCACCGCGACGCTCTGACCGATCCCCAGGCTTTGGCTGTAAGCCGCGTCGCGAAACAGCTGGTACGAAACGCGATTGCTGCCGGTGGTCAGCTGCAAGTGTCGCCCGCTGCTGTTGTACTGGCCGCCATCGACGGTCATGTTCATGGTCACGCCCGGCGTGCATTGCAGCTGTACATCCCCCGTCAGGGCCACTTGCACCGTGCCGGTGGCCAGCGCCGATTGGCTGCCGTAATTCAGGCTGCCGTAGTTCGACACCCCGCCGACCACCAGACACCCCGCAGTGACCGTGGCGCTGACCAGGAAACTCTGGCTGGTCACCGCTGCCAGCGGCAACGGCAAACCGGCCGCGCACAACAGCGCCATCGCCGCCCCTCCATGGCGGTTCATCACCCTAGAACGTCAGTTCGACGGAAATCGTGTCGTTGTAAGTACCCGCCGGCAGCCCGGCCTTGCCCTTCGCCTGACCGTAGATGTTCACGGTCTGCGCCACGCCGGTACTGGCGGCAAGGTTGATCACCCCATCGATGGCTAAAAGCTGCAAGTGCCCGGAATCGGTGTACAAGTCGTACGGCACGTAGTTGGCGACACCGTCGTACAACGCCCGTGAACCGCCCACCGACATTCCGTCGTGGGCACCGGCACGCACCTTGACCGTTGGCGTGGTGCCACTGGAGCAGAGGATCGACAGCGCCACGCCACCGCCCATGACTTGTGCATCTTTCGTGATGAACAGACTGTTGTCGGTGCCGAAGTTCAAGGCACCAAAGTTCAGCCCGCTGGAGCCACCCGCACCATTTACCTGACAGCTGCTGATCAGAATCAGGCTGGCAGTGATCTGGCCGGTGACCGTGGTGGCCGCCTGCGTGCCGGACACCAGCGTCAGGCCAAGCAGTGACAAACCTATCCTTGATACGAGCATGCGCATGGTGTCCGTCCTCTACGGGTTTACCAATCGAGCGTCACGGTCAGGGTGTCGGTATAGACCCCGGCCGGTATCGCGCGGGTGTTCGCCACCACCGAGCCAAACACCGGAATCGGTATCTGGGCCCCGCTGGTGACGGCGAAGTTGTGTTGTTGGCCGATGCTGTAGCTCTGGCTTCCAGATGCATCGAGGAACAATTGATAAGGCAGGGTCTGGCTGCCGTTGCTCAGGCGCCGGGTGGTGCCGTCACCATGAGTGCCGCCATCGATGGTGACGGTGAAGCCGGTGACCGAAGGGTTGCAGGCGACGTTCAATCTGCCGCGCCCGTCAGCATCGAAGCGGGCTTTGATCGGCCTGGTCCAGGTCGGGCCTTGCTGGCCGAAATCCAGCGTGCCGAAATCACTGGCCGGGCTGCCGGCGCTGCCGCCATTGGTCACTTCACAACCGGCGATGATGGTCAGTCGCGCATGGATCTGCCCGCTGATCGCCGCTTGCGCGTCTTTGGTCAGCAGCACCCATGCACTCACAGCAATAAACATCCAGAGTTTGCTTGTCATAAGGCCAATCCCAATTCCCTCAGGACTCCAGAACCCAGGCGCTCAACGAGGAACGCCCCCTTCCCTGCGCCACCCGAATCCATCGGCGGCAGTTACACACTTGCGGCTACCAGCTGACGGTCACTTTCAGCAGGTCGGAATAGCGACTGACCCGGGGAATCTCCGCCAGCCTCTCGATACGTGCATACAACGGTAAATCGACTGAACCGGTATCCGGCACACGGCCGCTCACCGGGACGTCCACCGCCAGCGGGATCAACCGCGCGGGGTCCTGATAAAGCCGATAGGGAATGGGTTTGCTGCCGGCGGAACCGGCCATGTAACGCGTGTCACCGACGCCACCATGCAGGCCGCCATCGACGCGTAATTGATAAGGGGTGTCCGGGTTGCATTCGAGACGGGGCAGGCGCTCGTTCATCAGCGCCGCCGCCAAAGGCCCGGCGGGGTCGTCCAGGCGCGCGGTATTGCCGAATTCCAGCACACCCAGTTGCTCGACGCCCGCCGTGCGTTGTTGGCCGACCAACTGACAACCGCGCAGCACGTCGACACGCACTTGCACTTGAAGCTCTGCGGCCAACACTTGCGCACTGAGCATCACGCCCAAGACTGACCATGCAACGATTCCATTCACGGCCGGTTCCTTGTGAGGGGGCTTCTAAAAACTCAGGTTAGCAACGCCCCGAGGATTTTCCAGTGGCCCCAAAAAAATTGGATCCACCGAAGGAGTGAGCTTTTGTGTCGAATTGCTGGCAAAACCTCACTACCCCTATGCCCAACAAGCTGTACACACCGCACAATTCTGTGCAATTACGCCCCACGCCTGTCGACACAACTGGAAGCAAATTTCCTCATTTGGTTACACTAGGCCGCCGCAGCTCGGGGAGCCTGCCTGACGATTACGGGGTGACACAGTGGCCGTTCGACCGCCCAACCGTTCGCGATTCACACCACGCTGGCCCGCGCTGCGCCGCCTCTTCGGCAAGGCATCTACCGTCTCCGCCGCTCATTCAGCGACGGGGCGCGTGATCCACGACTACTTCCGGCACAAGGCCCACGCACAGGGTTACACCCTCAGCCACAGCCAGCAGCGCGTGATCGACTGCATGGCGCAGCACGCCACGACACTGCTCGGCACTTCGGCGAAAACGCTGCCGGGCCTTTATCTGTATGGCGCCGTGGGGCGTGGCAAGAGCTGGTTGCTCGACGGCTTTTTCCAGGCGCTGCCGATCGCGGAAAAACAGCGCCTGCACTTCCACGAGTTTTTCGCTCGACTGCACCAAGGCATGTTCAGTCATCGCGATCACCCGGATGCGCTGGCGGCGACGCTCGACGACTTGCTGAACGATTGCCGGGTGCTGTGTTTCGACGAGTTTCACGTTCACGACATTGGCGACGCGATGCTCATCGCGCGGCTGTTCAAGGCTCTGTTTCGCCGAGGCATTCTGCTGCTGGTGACCTCCAATTACCCGCCTGAGGGCTTGCTGCCAAACCCGCTCTACCACGCGCGCTTCAAACCGGTGATCGACCTGATCAATGCGCGTATGCAAGTCATGGAAGTCGGCGGCCCGCACGACTATCGCAGTCAGGCGAGAACCCACGCCCAGCAGTTGTTTACCCAGGGTCACTACGTCTGGCCGGCTACGCGGGCGCAACGTCAGGCACTGAACCTGCCCGAGCCCGACGCGCCGTCCATTCCGTTGCCCGTCGGCAATCGGCATCTCCCAGCCCGATATTGCGCAGGACGCACCATCGGTTTCACCTTCGGCGATCTGTGCGACCACCCCACGGCGGTCATGGATTACCTGGAGCTGTGCCGACGTTTCGACCACTGGATCATCGACAAACTGCCCAACCTCGCCGACTGCTCGATTGCCGCGCAGCAGCGTTTCATCAATCTGGTGGACGTTCTGTACGACCAGGACAAGCACCTGATCCTGCTCGGCCACCGCTCGTTGCGCGAAAGCCTGAGCGGCGATGCCATTGACCTGGCGCGCACCCGCAGTCGATTGGGACAGTTGATGGAAGTCAGGGAGCTGGCCTGAACCCAGTTCTTGCGGCGCAGCGAACTCCGTCTTCGCGAGCAAGCCCGCTCCCACAATAGACCGAGTTGTCTGGACGAACGCGGTCTATTGTGGGAGCGGGCTTGCTCGCGAAGACGACCTCACAGCCAGCACTTTTACCGCTATCATGTCGCCCTTTATCAGGCCTCGCGCCCTACCTTCGATCAATGGCGAATCTGATCATGGATACCCTTGCCCAACTGCGCGCCGGCCTGCTGGCTGGCGCCACTCGCCTGGACCTGGCTGCCGGCCTGACGGAGTTCCCACGGGAAATCCTCGACCTGGCGGATTCGCTGGAGGTCCTCAACCTCGGTGGCAATGCCTTGCGCAGCCTGCCGGACGACTTTCATCGACTGACCCGTTTGCGCGTGCTGTTCTGCGACCGTAACCAGTTCAGCGAGCTGCCCGCCTGCCTTGGCCAGTGTCCCGCACTGACCATGATCGGTTTCAAGGCCAACCGCATCGAAACAGTACCGGCCGCCGCGCTCCCGCCGTTGTTGCGCTGGTTGATCCTGACCGACAACCGCATCACCGAATTGCCGACCGAGCTGGGTGAACGCCCGCATCTGCAAAAACTGATGCTGGCCGGTAACCGTCTGCGGCGCTTGCCCGAGAGCCTGAGCAATTGCCATCGACTCGAACTGACCCGCATCGCCGCCAACCAGTTGACCGAGTTGCCCTCCTGGTTGCTGACCCTGCCGAGCCTGACCTGGCTGGCCTATGCCGGCAATCCGCTGGAAACCGAAGCCGATGCCGCCGCGCTCGATGCCACGCCGACGATTCCCTGGTCTCAGCTGAGCCTTGAGCAGAAGCTGGGCGAAGGCGCTTCCGGCGTCATTCATCAGGCGTTGTGGAAGCAGGCAACGCCGGTCGCGGTCAAACTCTACAAGGGCGAAATGACCAGCGATGGCTCGCCGCTGCATGAAATGAACGCCTGCATCACCGCCGGCCTTCACCCCAACCTGATCCGGGTCGAAGGACGGATTGTCGAGCATCCGCAAGCCCAGGCCGGGTTGGTCATGGAGTTGATCGACCCGAGCTATCGCAACCTCGCCGGGTTGCCGAGCCTGGAGTCCTGCAGCCGCGATGTCTACACCAGCGATACCCGGTTCAGCGCCGACGTGGCCTTGCGAATCGCCTCTGGCATCGCGTCGGTGGCCGAGCATTTGCACCGCCAGGGCATCACCCACGGCGACCTCTATGGCCACAATATTCTATGGAACGAGCACGGCGATTGCCTGTTGGGGGACTTTGGCGCAGCGTCTTTCCACGCGACCGAGGACAGCCTTGAAACCCGTGCATTGCAGCGGATCGAAGTGCGTGCGTTTGGCGTTCTGTTGGGAGAGTTGCTGGAGCGGATCGACTCGGGGTTGAGTGATGAGGGGCGTGTGAAGCTGGAGGATTTGCGGCAGCGTTGCTGTCAGCCGAATGTGCTGGCGCGGCCGGGGTTCAGCGAGATTGTGCGGGAGTTGAATGATCGGTGACCGCTGCGCGGTCAATCGCTAGCAGGCTAGCTCCCACAATTGACCGGTGTTCACAATCCAGTGTGGGAGCTAGCCTGCTAGCGAAGGCGGTATCACTGAAGCAACAAATTACCCAGCCAGTCCGACAAACATGTCCTGCACATCATCGTGGTTGTCGAGGCCTTCCAGGAACGCTTCGACTTCAGCCATCTGCTCGTCGCTCAGGCCGCTGACCGGGTTTTTCGGCTTGTAGCCCAGCTTCGCCGACAACACGGTGAAACCCTGCTCAGGCAAGGCTTTCTGCACCGAATCCAGATCGCTCGCTTCGGTGATGAACAGGGTAGCGCCGTCATCGGCAGGTTCGAAATCCTGTGCGCCGGCTTCGATAGCGGCCATTTCCGGATCGGCATCCGGGCTGTCCGGGGACGCCTCGATCATGCCCACATGGTCAAAGTCCCAGGCGACGGAACCGGAGGCGCCGAGCTGGCCCTTGCGGAACGCGACGCGGATTTCAGCGACGGTGCGGTTGATGTTGTCGGTCACGCACTCAACGATCAGCGGCACCTGGTGCGGCGCGAACCCTTCGTAGGTCACGCGATGGTATTGCACGGTTTCGCCGAGCTGGCCGGAGCCCTTCTTGATCGCACGTTCCAGGGTTTCGCGGGGCATCGACGCCTTTTTCGCCTGTTCAACCACCAGACGCAGGTGTGCGTTGGTGGCGGTATCGGCACCGTTACGCGCAGCAATGGTGATTTCTTTCACCAGTTTGCCGAAGATCTTGCCCTTGGCGTTAGCTGCCGCTTCTTTGTGTTTAACCTTCCACTGTGCGCCCATTACTCACTCTCTTATCTGTGGCGCCGAGACATCTATTGGCCGACGCTTTGCGCAAGTTTATACGGCCTAAAGTTGGCAATCGACCAAAAAATCCATCCTGTCGAATCGACTTCTTCACCGCTGGTTGTAGGGCGATTCTGAAACATCGATTTGCGGTGACCAGAAAGGGCCACGGTTTCGTACCCTCTGTGCCCGTACTCCCTGGCAGAAGCGCGATCGATGCAAAACGACAAGGAAAGTCCCTTCACCCTGACACTGCTGGACGCCGATTTGAGTTGGCAGGTGGTTCAGTTCAGTGGCCATGAAGCGCTCAACCAGCCCTATCGATTCGATATCGAAGTGATCGGCCTGTCACCGGCGATGAGCCCGGATCGCCTGTTGCAACAACCGGTGTTCCTCAGCCTGACGCAAGGCCTTGGTATTCATGGCGTCGTCCACAGCGCCAGCCACGAACATCGCGGCCCGCACTGGATCGGGTACCGACTGGTGGTGGTGCCCTGGCTGCAAAACCTCGACCGGCAGCGTTGCCGCCGGGTGTTTCATCAACTCAATGTGCCAGCGATCCTGCGCCAGTTACTCGCAGAAAACTCAGTGCCCGAAGACAGCTATCGTTTTGAGCTGCCGAACGGGCGCTATCCCGTCAGGCCGTTTTGCATTCAGTTTGACGAGAGCGACCTGACGTTCCTGCAACGTCTGTGCGAAGAAGAAGGCATCCACTATCACTTCGAGCATCAATGCGATGGCCATGTGCTGGTGCTCGCGGATGACTGCCTGAGTTTCCCCCAGGAACCGCTGCTGACGCCGTTTCATGGCGACACACCCGAGCACACGAACGGGCCGGTAATCAACGAACTGTTCCAGCGGCACACCTCGCCTCCACTCTCCGTGCGCCCCGCCCCGCCACCGCTCGATCGCGAACGGCTCAGCCGCCGAATACTCGAGCGCTTGCGCTGTCTGCATCGGCAGATACAGGGTCAAAGCAATCACAGCGAATTGCGCAGCGGACGCATCGTGCAAGTGGCGGAACATCCGTTGCCGAACTTCAACGATCAATGGCTGCTGACCGAGCTCCGTCATCAGGGACAGCAACCGTCGATACTCGCCCCGGCCACCACCGACATGAGCCGACGTTACAGCAATCAGTTCACCGCCATTCCATGGTCAACGGTGTTCCGCCCCGCACTGACACACGCCAGGCCCGGCATTCCGGGCTTCCAGACCGCGCGGGTGCTCGGCCCGGTCGGCCAGCCTGCGGTGCTGGATGAACAAGGTCGGATACAGGTCAGGTTGTGGCCCACCCCGGAGTCCGATGACGATGAATCCCCTGGCCTTTGGCTGCCCCTGGCTCTCGCAACAGCGGACGGTCGGATCGATCCGTCGAAGCTGCCGGTCGCCGGCACCGAGGCGCTCGTCAGTTTTCTCGACAGCGATCCGGACCGCCCGGTGTTGTGCGCGACGGCAAGCCATCCGCCAGCGCCTCGAACCACCCGACAACCACGCGGCGATGACCGGCTGCTGCTCGATTGGCTGATCAACCGTCAGGCCTGATCAGCCCTTGTCCGCCTTGCCCGCTGCCGCCGCGAATTTTGCCAGGCGCACGTCCAGATGCCGTGGCCGACGCCCGTGATCTTCGGCGCGCTCCTTGCGGCGGATGGCGTTGCGCACCATCAGCGAACCGAGGTAGCGAATCGGCTCCGGCGGAAAGAAGCCCAAGGGACCGTTGACCAGCGGTGAACGGGTCCAGGCATTGTCGAGCCCCTGAACCATCGAAGCGAGAATCTGCCCGCCCATGTGACAGGGCCCGACCCCGCTGCCGGAATAACCGAAACCGTAGAACACATTCCCGTGGGCACTCATCTGGCCGAAGAACGGTAAACCGGTGACCGAGCGATCCGACGGGCCGTTCCACGTCGCTTCGACCCTGACCTCGGCAAACGCCGGAAAAAACTCGCTGAGGCTGTGCTGCAACAGGCCTGCATAGGGCGACGGCTGATCGAACACCGGCAACATCCGCCCACCGTAGGCGAACGTGTTGCCGCCCTTGCCGAGCATGATCCGGCCGTCCGGGGTGTTGTGGTAGTAGTGCACGAAAATCCGTGAATCGAGCACCGTGACACCGCTGGTCAAACCGATCTGGTTAAGCAGGTCCGGCCGTGGTTCGGTGATCAGCATGTCGCTGGAGACAATCGCCACACTGCGCTCAAACTGCGGGAACGCGCGGGCCATCCACGCGTTCATCGCCAATACGACCCGGTCCGCGCGGACAGTGCCGTGCGGGGTCTGAATCCCTGCCGGTTTGCCCTCCTCCAGTCCGGTCATCGCGGTGTTCTCATGAATCCTCACGCCCAACTGCAACGCCACACGGCGCAAACCGCGCACCAGTTTGCCCGGTTGCACGCTGGCGGCGGCCGGTGAGAACCAGCCTTCCAGGTGTTTTCGGGAACCGGCCATGCGCTGCACATCCGCCACCGGCCGTTGCGTGAACGAGTTGATGCCTTGACGTTCGAGCGCTGCGATCACCGCGTCGGTCGAGCCGCATTGGGCACGATTGGTCGCGGTGTAGAGCGTGCCGTCGAGGCGGTAATCGGCGTCCACGCCGTACTGTTCGCAGAAGGTGCCGATCGCATGAATGCTGCGCTCGGACTCCTTGACCAGCCGCACCGCCTCTTCGACGCCGAACAACCTTTCCAGGGTGAAGTACTTGGCCGACCACGACAGCGCACAACCGCCGTTGCGGCCGCTGGCGCCGGCACCGCAGATGTCGGCTTCGATCAGCAATACATCCAGTTCCGGGTTCTGCTCCTTGAGCATGATCGCGGTCCACAAACCGGTGTAGCCACCGCCGACGATGCAGACATCGGCGCGGGTGTCGCCGGGCAAAGGTTCGCACGGCGCGCACGACTCAGCCGCCAGCGCCTGTTCCAGCCAGAAAGGTCTCATCGGTATTTCCTCAGGTACGCAGGGGTTTGACGCTCATCGGCCGGTTTGGCACGAATGCAGTTTCGCCGCGCAGGCCAGCCGGGCGACTGTTCCAGTAGGGGATCAGCACCAGCGCTGAAAACAAGGCGCAGCCGGCGAAGATAATGAACACGGTGACCGAGTCGAAGTAGCCCGGCAGCAAACCGCCGAGAATCGCCCCGACCGAGCCGCAACCGTTGACGAAGCCTGCCGACGTGGCGCCGGCTTTGGCGGTGCCGAAATCGATGGCCGCCGCGCCGCTGATCATCGAGTCCGGTCCGTACAGGGTCAGGCCCATCACGAACAGCAGCGCCACCACCAGCATCACACTGCCGGTGTGCAAGGCGCCCATGAACAACGCCAGCGAAATGGTCAACCCAAGCAAACTGATCACGCAGGCCGGCATGCGTCGGGCGCCGAACAGTTTGTCCGAGGCCAGCCCGAGCAGGATCGGCCCGAGTAACCCGGCCAGTTCGAACGCCGTCGGGATGATCGCCGCACCGACCTTGCCCACGGTCGGCATCTGCTCGAATACGATCACCGGGCCCCACAGCAGAATCGCGTAGCGCGCCGGTTTCAGCAGGAAGTACGCGAGCCCGAGAACCAGCACCGTGCGGTTGCGCAGGATTTCCTTCAGCGGTTCCAGCACGCTGATCTTGCTTTGCGCATGCGCCTCTTCGGCGGTCATCTCAGGTTCCGGTTCGATCGCTGGCAAGCCAACGTCTTGCGGTTTGTTGCGTTGCAAAATAAAAAACAGCACGGCGACCAGCCCAACCACCGCCGCACTGGAAAAGAACGCCGCATGCCAGCTACCGATGAGCGTGTACGCCCACCAACCGGCAAACGGCGACGCCACGAGCCCGCCAAAGGCATAGCAGGAACTCCATAAACCCAGCACTCGCCCGCGCTGTTCGGCGGGAAAGAAACTGCCGATGTTCTTGCACAGCCCCGACCATCCGGTGGACTGGGCCAGCCCTTGAATCAGCATGCAGGTGGCGAAAATCGGTAACGTTGCGAAGCTGCCCATCACCAGCGCAGCCGCAGCGGAAATCAGCAACCCGCCGAGCACCACGACCCGTGGGCCAAAGCGGTCGGCGAGGATACCCCAGGTGAATTGGCCGATGGCGTAGGCCGCGAGGTAGATGGCGTCGAGGTTGGCCATGGCCATTTTGTCGAGCATGAACGTGGGGTCTTCGGCGATCCCCAGTTTGGCCACGGAAAAGGCTTTGCGGGTGAAGTAGAAAGCGGCGTAGGCGAGCCAGGTGATCGCGAAGATCTGCACGCGCCAACGCTTGATGGTGCCGATGTGCTTGTTCATTGTGGTTCTGACCTCAGGGTGTGAGTGTGCCGGCAGAATTGGAAGAAAACGCCTGTGTTTTTATTGTTGAGCACTGCGATATCGCTGCGTCCCTTTGGCGATACCGGTCAGATGAGTCCTGCAATTGCACGCGCAGGCTCATGGTCACGGCGGCTGTTCGACTGACCAGTCACCGCGACTGAGGCCGATAAAAACAATTACTGATTAATAAGTGAAATCGATTTATCGTATTTCCAATATAAGCTCAGCTTGTTACTGGAGATTTCGATGTCGGTTTCCCACGCCCAGCTCAAAGCCTTCCATGCCGTGGCTGTTCACGGAAGCTTCACCAAAGCCGCCGAGCGGCTTTTTCTCACGCAACCGGCGATTTCCGACCAGGTGCGCAAACTCGAAGAGCGCTTCGGGGTGTTGCTGTTCCACCGCAACAAACGTTCGGTGCGCCTGACCGATCTGGGTGAACGCTTGTTGAGCATTACCCAGCGATTGTTCGTCATCGAAGCCGAGGCGCAGGAGTTGCTTCACGACTCCCAGGCGTTGCAGACCGGCAGCCTGATTCTGGCGGTGGACGCGCCGGTGCACGTGCTGCCGCAGATCGCGCGGTTCTGCGAGCGCTACCCCGGCATCAGCGTGAAGATCGAAACCGGTAATACCGATGAATCGCTGTTTCGGCTGTTCAACTATCAGGCTGACCTGGCGTTGCTCGGGCGCGATGTCAGCGATGAACGATTGATCTCGCTGCCGCTGCGCAATGACCCGATGGTGGCGTTTGTTTCGCGCAATCATCCGTGGGCCGACCGAGAGTCGATCTGCCTGGCGGACCTCGACGATACGCCGCTGGTGCTGCGGGAAATCGGCTCGGTGACGCGCCAGACACTGGAGGAGGAAATGGCCGGCGCCGGGTTTCGGATTCGCCCGGCGATTCAGGTCGAAGGCCGGGAAGCGGCGCGGGAGGCGGTGGTCGTGGGGATTGGGGTGGGCGTGGTCTCGGCGGCGGAGTTTGGTGCGGATTCGCGGGTGTGTGCGTTGCCGATCACCGACTGCAAGCGGCGGCTGACGGAAACGCTGGTGTGTTTGCGCGAGCAGAGTTCACGGCGGGTGGTGGCGACGTTTCTGGAGATGGTGCGCGAGAGTCTGGTGTAGGCAGGTCCGGCCCCTTCGCGGGCAAGCCTCGCTCCTACACGACCTTGTAGGAGCGAGGCTCGCCCGCGAAGGCCGCACCTCGGTCTATCGGCCAGGCGCCAACCCGAAAAACGCCTGAATCAAGCGCAAATCCCGCCGCCGCTCCATGCACCCGATCATGTGCCGGTTCACCAACCCCTCGCCAATAATCGGCACCGCCGCCACCCGTGGGTCATGGCTGACCTCCACCGACGACACCACGCCCACCCCCAACTGCGCCGCGACGGCCTCGGTCACCGCCTCGCGACTGTCCAGTTCCAGCAACACCCGAGGGCTCACCTTCGCCTGGGCGCAAGCGTCATCGAACGTGCGCCGGGTAATCGAACTCGGTTCGCGCAACACCATGATGACCTGATCCAGCTCCTTCAGCGGCACCCCTTTCGAACGCTGCGCCCAAGCATGCCCCTCAGGCACCAGCGCACAAATCCGCGACTCGCTCAGCGCCTGCAAATGCAAACCCTTGCGCGGCTCAACCTCGGTCAGCACCGCCACATCGGCATGTTCCGACAACAGCGCCCCCAGGGTTTCCTGCGCATTGCCCAGGCGCAGGTTCACGGTGATCCCCGGATACCGCGCGCGCAGGCTCGCGAGCATCGGCATGACCATGTGCGGCCCGTCCGCCGCCACTTCCAGACGCCCGGTGAGCAATTGCCGATTGGCCTCCAGCATCACTTGCGCTTCTTCGGCCAGACCAAACATCGCCCGGGTGATCGCGGCAAGTTTGGTGCCCTCCTCCGTTAGCTCGACCCGCCGCGCGGTGCGCCGCAGCAAGGTGATCTGGTAGTGCTCCTCCAACGCCTTGATGTGCCCGGTGACCGCCGGTTGACTGATGAACAGCCGTGCGGCGGCCCGGGTAAAGCTGCCCTCGCGGGCCACCGCATCGAAGGCGCGGAGCTGGAACAGGTTCATGAATAACCCTCACTGATGGCTGGCATAACAACAAACAATTTGATTGATAGCACGGCAAATTGCAATTTAAGCCCCGTAGCTTCATCCCATCGATTGCGAGGACACGAGAATGAGTACTGCCGAACCCATCCTGCTCACCCCCGGCCCGTTGACGACGTCGGCCCGCACCCGTCAGGCGATGATGGTCGACTGGGGTTCATGGGATGACCGCTTCAATCAACTGACCGCCAGCCTCTGCGAGCAACTGCTGGCGATCATCAACGGCGGCGACAGTCACCACTGCGTGCCCCTGCAAGGCAGCGGCACCTTCGCCGTCGAAGCGGCAATCGGCACGCTGGTGCCTCGCGACGGCAAAGTCCTGGTGCTGATCAACGGTGCCTACGGCAAACGCCTGGCGAAAATCTGCGAAGTGCTCGGCCGCTCCTTCAGCACCTTTGAAACCGCCGAAGACGAACCGACCACCGCCGCCGACGTTGACCGTCTGCTGCGGGCCGACGCCAGCATCACCCACGTCGCGCTGATCCACTGCGAAACCAGCACCGGCATCCTCAACCCGCTGCCGGAAATCGCCCAGGTCATTGCGCAACACGGCAAACGCCTGATCATCGACGCCATGAGCTCCTTCGGCGCGTTGCCGGTGGATGCGCAGCAGGTGCCGTTCGACGCGCTGATCGCCGCCTCGGGCAAATGCCTGGAAGGCGTGCCGGGGATGGGGTTTGTCTTCGCTCGCAAAGACGCGCTGGCAAATGCCGCCGGCAACTCGCATTCGCTGGCGATGGACCTGTTCGACCAGCACACCTACATGGCCAAGACCGGCCAATGGCGCTTCACCCCGCCAACCCACGTGGTCGCGGCGCTGCACGAAGCCCTGCTGCAATACAACGAAGAAGGCGGTTTGCCGGCGCGGCATGCGCGGTATGCCGCCAACTGCCAGGCACTGATGGAAGAAATGGCAAAGTTGGGATTGCGCAGCTTCCTGCCGGCCGCAATCCAGGCACCGATCATTGCCACCTTCCATGCCCCGAAAGATCCGCGCTACCAGTTCAAGGAGTTCTACGAACGGGTCAAGGCCAAGGGTTACATCCTCTACCCCGGCAAACTGACCCAGGTCGAAACGTTCCGCGTCGGCTGCATCGGCCACGTCACCCCGGCGCAAATGCGCGAAGCGGTGGCGGCGATTGCCAAAGTACTGCGCGAGATGGAAGTGCTCGACATCTGAACCACAGACACCGCCGTCCCTGTAGGAGCGAGGCTTGCCCGCGAACACAGGCGACGCGGTACCGCCGACAAACCTCGTCATCGTTTTTCGCGGGCAAGCCTCGCTCCTACAAGGGACACGTCAATGAACTACGCAAACCCAACCAAACTGCAAGCCGCCATCCTCGACTGGGCCGGCACCGTGGTCGACTTCGGCTCCTTCGCCCCAACGCAGATTTTTGTCGAGGCCTTCGCCGAATTCGACGTCCAGGTGTCCATCGAAGAAGCCCGTGGCCCGATGGGCATGGGCAAGTGGGATCACATCCGCACCTTGTGCGATCAGCCGGCCGTCGCCGAACGTTATCGCAAGGCCTTCGGCCGCACGCCGACCGACGATGACGTCACCGCCATCTACAAACGCTTCATGCCGCTGCAAATCGAAAAAATCGCCGAGCACTCGGCGCTGATCCCCGGTGCGCTGGAGACCATCGCCAACCTGCGTGCGCAAGGGATCAAGATCGGTTCCTGCTCCGGCTACCCGAAACAGGTCATGGACAAAGTGGTCGAACTCGCCGCCACCAACGGCTACGTCGCCGATCACGTGGTCGCCACCGACGAAGTGCCCAACGGCCGCCCATGGCCGGCTCAGGCACTGGCCAACGTGATCGCCCTGGGCATCGACGATGTCGCGGCGTGCGTGAAGATCGACGACACCGTGCCAGGCATTCTTGAAGGTCGTCGCGCCGGCATGTGGACCGTGGCGCTTATCTGCTCGGGCAACGCGCTGGGCCTGGACTACGAAGGTTATCGCGCCCTCGGCAGTGACGAGCTGGACAGCGAACGCAAGCGCATCCACGCACTGTTCGAAGGCTCGCGCCCGCACTACATGATCGACACCATCACCGATTTGCCGGCCGTGATCGCCGACATCAACCAGCGCCTGGCCAACGGCGAGATGCCGCAAACCAACTGATCCCCCGCATTCCCCCGTAGGAGCGAGGCTTGCCCGCGAAGGCGTCCTATCAGCCGACATCCATGTTGAATGTTCAGACGCCTTCGCGGGCAAGCCTCGCTCCTACAAGGGGAATTGTGTTTTTTTGCTCAATCACCTGATTTAGAGCATTGAACCGCCAATGGCTTGAGGCAAACCTTGCGAAACAGGCTTACAGTTAATGCACACCGTCGACCAAGAACGGTGGCCTGACCCGACCTGTGAGGAACGCCGTATGCCCTGGAAGAACTCCGACTCACGCTACAGCACCGTGTCGATCACGCTGCATTGGTTGATGCTGGTGTTGCTCGCGGTGGTTTACGCCAGCATCGAATTTCGCGGAATCTTTCCAAAAGGCAGTGGTGGCCGAACGCTGATCGTTGAAGCGCATTTCATGCTCGGTCTGACGGTGTTTGTGCTGGTGTGGTTGCGGCTGTTCGCACGCAGCCTCGGCCCGGCACCGCAGATCTTCCCCGCTTCGCCGCACTGGCAGACCGTGCTGGCCAGATTGATGCACTGGGCGCTGTACCTGTTCATGATCGCCATGCCGATTCTGGGTTGGCTGGTCACCAGCGCCAAGGGGAATCAGGTGATGTTCTATGGCATTGATCTGCCGCTGCTGGTGTCAGAGGACAAGGAGTTGGCCAAACGGATTCAGGAATGGCATGAACTGGGCGGCACCATCGGTTACTGGCTGATCGGGCTGCACGCCGTGGCGGGGATTTATCACCACTATGTGGTGGGCGACAACACCCTGCTGCGGATGATGCCCAAGCGCGTAAATCGTGATACCTGAAAACAACGCCCTCCCCTGTAGGAGCCGGCTTGCTGGCGATTCAGGCACCGCGGTCCGTCAGTTGGACCGCGCCATCGCTCATCGCCAGCAAGCCGGCTCCTACAGGGGTACGAGGCGCGACGAAAATCCGCGAAGCCCTTGCAAGCCGCCGGTATGGACGAAGATCAGGCGCGTACCTTTTTCGAATCGCCCGGCTTCGACTTGCTGCTTGAGCGCCAGCAACGCTTTGCCGGTGTACAGCGGTTCAAGGGGAATGCCGCTCGCCCGTTCGGTTTGCGCGATGAATTCGAGTAACAGCGGATCGACTTTGGCGAAGCCACCACGGCTGGCGTCGAACAGTTCGTAGACCGGATGAAGCAAGCCGGCCTCCTGCACGATCGATTCGACTTGCTGCGCCACACCATGATCGTCGGGCACAGCCAGCGCGCCATAAACCGGATGATCTCCCGCTTCAGCCAGCGCCAGGCCGGCCAGCGTGGTGCCCGTTCCGCAGGCCAGCCACCAGCCGTCGTAGTCGCTCCAGCCCAGACCGTTCAGCTGCGCGCCGACCATCGACTTCAGTTGCATGCAGCCCTGCGCCCCCGGCAAACCGCCGCCACCTTCCGGCACCGGAAACAGATCAGGGTATTGCGCCTGCCAGGGTTCCCAGAAACCCGCATCGTGCCGCGCGCGATAGCCGCCATAACCGAGCCAGTGCAACTGCATGCCGAAGGTTTGCAAGTCTTTCACTGTGGGCGTTTCCTGCGGATGGCCGCGCAATAAACCAACGGTCGTGAAACCGAAGCGCTTGCCGGCGGCAGCCAGTGCGTGAAGATGATTGGAGTGAGCACCGCCGAGGCTGATGATGCCTTTGGCAGCGGCAAGATCGGCGGCTTTCAGGTGTTCGATGAGCTTGAACCACTTGTTGCCGCTGATCAGCGGGTCGATCTGGTCCAGGCGCAGGATGGCGACTTCGATGCCTGATCGGGTTAGCCAATCAAGATGGAGGAGGTCGAGGGGGGCTCGGGGAAGCCAGTCATTGGGGGGGAGAAACATCGATGCCGGCTCTGGGTAAAGAGCCGGCATATTAGCAGCCGTGAAGACGCCTTCGCGGGCAAGCCTCGCTCCTACAGGTTTTGTGTCGTTTATCAATTTTGTGAACGACACAACACCTGTAGGAGCGAGCGGGCGGCGATCCGACTTGCCCGCGAAGGCCATTGGCACGCTGGACCTGATGTTAAAGCTCAGCAGCCAACCGCGAACCCTGATTGATAGCCCGCTTCGCATCCAGCTCCGCCGCCACATCCGCGCCGCCAATCAGATGCACGTTCTGCCCTGCCGCGACCAATCCGTCCTGCAATTCGCGCAACGGATCCTGCCCGGCGCAGATCACGATGTTGTCCACCGGCAGCACTTGCGGCTCGCCGGTTTCGCCGATGCGGATGTGCAAACCTTCGTCGTCGATCTTCAGGTATTCGACGCTGTTGAGCATCTGCACCTGCTTGTTCTTCAGACCGGTGCGGTGAATCCAGCCGGTGGTCTTGCCCAGGCCGTCGCCGACCTTGGATTTCTTGCGTTGCAGCAGGAACACTTCACGCGCCGGTGCATGCGGCTCAGCCTTGATGCCGGCGACACCGCCACGCGCCTGAAGATGTGTGTCGATGCCCCACTCTTTCCAGAACGCTTCACGGTCCAGGCTGGTGGCAACGCCCTGATGCACCAGGAACTCGGACACGTCGAAACCAATCCCGCCCGCGCCAATCACGGCGACCCGTTTACCCACCGGCTTACGCTCAAGAATCACGTCCAGGTAGCTCAACACCTTGGCGTTCTCGACGCCCGGAATCGCCGGCACACGCGGCGCGATGCCGGTGGCGAGGATGATCTCGTCGTAACCGCCTTCAACCAGTTTCGCCACATCGACCCGAGTGTTCAGGCAGACCTCGACGTTGGTGGTTTGCAACTTGCGGTTGAAGTAGCGCAGGGTTTCAAAGAACTCTTCTTTGCCCGGCACGCGTTTGGCGATGTTGAACTGACCGCCGATTTCGCTGGCCGAATCGAACAGCGTTACCTGATGGCCGCGCTCGGCAGCCACGGTTGCGGCCGACAGACCCGCAGGGCCGGCACCGACCACGGCGATTTTCTTGATCTGCTGCACGGGCAGGTAGTTGAGTTCGGTTTCATGGCAAGCCCGCGGGTTCACCAGGCAAGTGGTCAACTTGCCGCCAAACGTGTGATCGAGGCACGCCTGGTTGCATCCGATGCAGGTGTTGATTTCATCGGCACGGCCCGCGGCGGCCTTGTTGACGAAGTCGGCGTCGGCGAGGAACGGCCGCGCCATGGAGACCATGTCGGCATCGCCTTCGGCGAGAATCTGCTCGGCGATTTCCGGGGTGTTGATGCGGTTGGTGGTGATCAGCGGAATGCTCACCGAGCCGCGCAGCTTGGCGGTGACTTTGCTGAACGCCGCGCGCGGCACCTTGGTGGCGATGGTCGGAATCCGCGCTTCGTGCCAGCCGATGCCGGTGTTGATGATGGTTGCACCGGCCTGTTCGATGGCCTTGGCCAGGGTCACGATTTCTTCCCAGCTGCTGCCGCCTTCCACCAGGTCGAGCATCGACAGGCGGAAGATAATGATGAAGTTCGGGCCTACGGCTTCGCGTACACGGCGGACGATTTCCACCGGCAGGCGCATGCGGTTTTCGTAGCTGCCGCCCCAGCGGTCGGTGCGGTGGTTGGTGTGAGCCGCGAGGAACTGGTTAATGAAATAACCCTCGGAGCCCATGATCTCGACGCCGTCGTACTCGGCTGTTTGCGCCAGGGTCGAGCAGGTGACGAAATCGCTGATCTGCTTCTCGATGCCTTCCTCGTCCAGCTCTTTGGGCTTGAACGGGTTGATCGGCGCCTGAATGGCGCTCGGCGCAACCTGCTTCGGGCTGTAGGCATAACGGCCGGCATGCAGAATCTGCATGCAGATCTTGCCGCCCGCCTCGTGCACCGCACGGGTCACGATCTGATGCTTGAGCGCTTCATCGAGGGTGGTCAGTTTGGCCGCGCCGGAATACACACCGCCTTCGTCGTTCGGGCCGATACCGCCAGTGACCATCAAGCCGACACCGCCACGGGCGCGCTCGGCGAAAAAAGCAGCCATGCGTTCGAAGCCGCCGGGCTTTTCCTCAAGACCGGTGTGCATCGAACCCATCAGGGTGCGGTTGCGCAACGTGGTAAAACCCAGGTCCAACGGAGCCAACAGGTGCGGGTAATGAGCGGCGGTCATCGGTAACTCCACAACGAGCGTTCACGGAAAAAGTGTGGGCGCTCTTTGGCGCCCCTCTGTCATGTGTAACAGACTATGAGCACTCCCTCGGCCGCTCAATGACCGAAACTGACAACTTAATGATCCAAATGCGCAACGGCTCGGGCGTCGGACGTTTGCGCCATCTCCTCTGCAATTAACCCCAGGGGGTCAGGGTGCGGCTGTCGAAAGGCAGCGCAAGTGCACTGAACCCAATGAAAATTCGTATACCATATCTCCAACTCAATCCGAACGACTGCCGCCGTGACCCTACCCAAATTCAACGCTCCAGACTTGGGCAATGCGCCTTCGACATCTGAAATCATCACCCGCCATCTGCGTGACGCCATCGTCGCCGGGCATTTCGCCGAGGACGAGCCGATTCGCCAGGACGACATCGCCCGGCAGTTCAACGTCAGCAAGATCCCGGTGCGTGAGGCCCTCAAGCGCCTGGAAGCCGAAGGCCTGGTGATGTTCCAGCGCAATCGCGGGGCGATGGTCACACGGGTGTCCGATGCCGAGCTGGCGCAGATGTTCGAAGTGCGCATGTTGCTCGAAGACAAGGTGCTTCGCCTGGCCATTCCCAACATGACCGAAGACACCTTCGCCCGCGCAGAACGCATCTGCCAGGAGTTCGTCGGCGAAGATGATGTGGGACGTTGGGCCGAGCTCAATTGGGAACTGCACGCCTGCCTCTATGAACCGGCACAACGTCCGTTTCTGGTGAGCCTGATCCGTTCGGTGAACGACAAACTGGAACGTTACCTGCGCATGCAAATGAGCCTTTCCGCAGGCAAGGAACGCGCCGATCACGAACACCGCGAGATCCTCGAAGCCTGCCGCGCCGGTGACGTCGACCGGGCGGTGAAGCTGCTGGACGAACACATCGCCGGGGTCTGCAAAACCCTGTTCGAGCACCTGCCCCACCACCACTGACAGACCGCGACACTGTGCCGATTTCGTCATCGGCACCGGGTAAAACCATCAAGCCTGCAAGCCCCCGCACGGGCCACTCTTGCGTTCACTCATCTGAACGGACGTGGCCCACTCATGAAACGTATCACCGTGATTGACTCCCACACCGGCGGCGAACCCACCCGCCTGGTGACCTCCGGTTTTCCCGAGCTGGGCACCGGCAGCATGGCCGAACGTCTTCAACGGCTGGCTGAACACCATGACCAATGGCGCACCGCCTGCGTGCTCGAACCGCGAGGCAGTGATGTGCTGGTCGGCGCACTGCTGTGCGAACCGGTTGCCCCTGCGGCGTGTGCCGGGGTGATCTTCTTCAATAACTCGGGTTACCTCGGCATGTGCGGCCACGGCACCATCGGCCTGGTGGCGTCGCTTGCTCACCTTGGCAAGATCGGTCCGGGCGTGCACAGCATCGAAACGCCGGTCGGCACAGTGCAGGCAACCTTGCACGACGACCACTCCGTCAGCGTGCGCAACGTGCCGGCCTACCGTTATCGCAAAGCCGTGGCGTTGCAGGTGCCGGGAATTGGCGAAGTGGTCGGTGATATTGCCTGGGGTGGCAACTGGTTTTTCCTGATCGCCGAGCATGGTCTGCGCGTCGCCAGCGACAACCTTGATGCATTGACCGCCTACACCTTCGCCGTGCAGCAAGCACTGGACGTTCAGGGAATACGTGGCGAAGACGGCGGGTTGATCGACCACGTCGAACTGTTCGCCGAGGATGAGCAGGCCGACAGCCGCAACTTTGTGCTCTGCCCCGGCAAGGCCTACGACCGCTCGCCTTGCGGTACCGGCACCAGTGCAAAACTGGCGTGCCTGGCGGCCGATGACAAATTGCAGCCGGGCCAGATCTGGCGCCAGGCCAGCGTGATCGGCAGCGAGTTCGAAGGCTCCTACGAACAGCACGGCGAGCGCATCGTACCGACAATTCGTGGCCGCGCCTTCATCAGCGCCGAGGCCAACCTGATCATCGAACAGGACGATCCGTTCGCCTGGGGCATTCGCCCATGAACCAAGGCCTGGTGGCCGATGTCATCGTGATCGGTGCCGGCATTATCGGTGCCGCGTGCGCCCAGGCGCTGGCCCGGCGCGGCTTGCGCGTGCTGGTGCTGGACGCTGGCTTGCACAGCGCGACGGCCGCCGGTATGGGCCACTTGCTGGTGCTCGACGACAACCCGGCCGAGCTGGCCCTGAGCCAATACTCGCTGCAACGCTGGCGCGAACTGGCGCCGGACTTGCCGGAAGGCTGCGCTTACCGCAGCAACGGGACGTTGTGGCTGGCAGCCAATGCCGAAGAAATGGCCGTGGCCCACAGCAAATATCTAAACCTTCAGACCCAGGGCGTTGCCTGCGAGTTGATCGCTCGTAACGCCTTGCGCGCCCGTGAGCCTGAACTGCGCGAAGACCTCGAAGGCGGTTTGTTGATCAACGGCGACGGCATTCTCTACGCTCCGGCGACCGCCAACTGGATGCTCGACACCGCCGACATCGAGCAACGCAGGGCGCGGGTCAGCGAGGTCGATGGCAATCGCGTGCGACTCGATGACGGCCAGTGGTTGAGCGCTGAGGCAGTCATTTTGGCCAACGGCATCCAGGCCAACGACCTGTGCCCCGAGTTGCCGATCGAGCCGAAAAAAGGCCACTTGCTGATCACCGACCGCTATCCCGGCAAGGTCACCCACACGCTGGTGGAACTGGGTTATGTCACCAGCGCCCACAACGCCACAGGGCCCTCGACCGCCTGCAACATTCAGCCCCGGCCAACCGGACAACTGTTCATCGGCGCCTCGCGACAATTCGGCACCACCGACCCGCAAGTCGAAGGCTGGATGCTCGCGAAAATGCTCAAGCGCGCCACCGAGTACATGCCGGGCTTGGCTCAGCTCAACGGCATCCGCGCCTGGACCGGTTTTCGCGCCGCCAGCCCCGACGGGTTGCCACTGATTGGTGAACACCCATCACGCAAAGGTTTGTGGCTGGCAGTCGGTCACGAGGGACTGGGGGTCACCACGGCCCCCGGCACCGCCGATATTCTGGTCGCGCAACTGTTCAATGAGACGCCGCCATTGGCGGCGCAAGCCTATTTGCCGCAACGCTTTCTCGGGGAGGCCGTGTATGCCTGATTTGGTCCTGGACGGCCGCACCCTGCGGGTCGCCGAAGGTACAACAGTGGCCGCGGCATTGGCCTTGGCCGACGACGGGTGTACTCGCACCTCGGTCAGCGGTCAGCGGCGCGCACCGCTGTGCGGCATGGGCATCTGCCAGGAATGCCGGGTGACCATCGACGGACGCCGCCGACTGGCCTGCCAGACGCTGTGTCATGACGGCATGCAGGTGCGGACCCGACCATGAACGAATACGCCGACTTGCTGATCATCGGTGCCGGCCCCGCCGGCATGAGCGCCGCCCTCGCCGCCGCGCGCAGTGGCGCACGCATTATCGTGCTCGACGACAACCCGTTGCCGGGAGGCCAGATCTGGCGCGACGGGCCTCAGGCCAGCTTGCCGAATCAAGCACGGCAGATGCGCGAACACCTGCACGCCAACAGCAACATCCGCCACCACAGCGGCACCCGCGTGATCGCCTGTTCCGGCCCCAAACAATTGTTGGTGGAAGACGCCGATCACGGATGGCTGATCGGCTACGACAAACTGATTCTGTGCACCGGCGCCCGTGAGTTGCTGCTGCCCTTCCCCGGCTGGACATTGCCGGGTGTGACGGGGGCCGGAGGACTGCAGACGTTGATCAAGGGCGGCCTGCCGGTGCAGAACGAACGCGTGGTGATCGCCGGCAGCGGGCCGTTGTTACTGGCCAGTGCGGCCACCGCGAAACACAACGGTGCCCATGTGCTGCGCATTGCCGAGCAAGCCTCCTCGGTTGCGGTCGCCGGGTTCGCCCTGCAACTGCCCCGCTGGCCGGGCAAGCTTGTGCAATCCTTCAGCCTGTTTGATCGTCATTACCGCACCGGCTCCCACGTCGTGGCAGCCTTGGGTAATGAACGGCTGGAAGGTGTGCGTCTGCGGCAACAGGGCAAAATCGTCGAACTGGCCTGTGATCGCCTGGCCTGTGGTTTCGGCCTGATTCCCAATACTCAACTCGGTCAGGCGCTGGGTTGCGCACTCGACGGCACGGCGCTCGCGGTCGATGCCTGGCAAGCCACGAGCCTTGCCGATCACTACGCCGCTGGCGAATGCACCGGTTTCGGCGGCAGTGAACTGGCGTTGGTCGAAGGTGCCATTGCCGGGCATGCCGCCGTCGGTAACACCTCAGCGGCACGCCAATTGTGGCCGCGTCGGACGCGTTGGCAGGGTTTCGCCAAGGCATTGAACAGCGCGTTCAGCCTCAACCCGCACCTCAAGTCACTGGCGCAGGCCGACACGCTGGTCTGTCGTTGCGAAGACATACCCTACGCGGCACTGGCCGGGCACGTTGACTGGCGCGCGGCAAAACTGGCCAGTCGTTGTGGCATGGGCGCCTGTCAGGGACGAGTGTGTGGCGGCGCCTTGCAGTACCTGTTCGACTGGCAACCCTCGGCCCCGCGACCGCCGTTCAGCCCGGCGCGTATCGAAACCCTGATGTGCCTGGACGACACCCCACCCGCTTAAACGCTCGCTCTGGGGTTTCGGGGGCACTGCCGAGTCTTTATGATCCCGGTAGTTGCCACCAGGCCCCCAGCGCTATGTTCCCCTTACTCAATCAGTTCAAACCCTGCGATCTGCCGACGCTGCTGAGCAGTCTGCAGCCCATCGCGACGCTGCTCGACACCCTGGCGGACGTGGTGTTCTTCATCAAGGACAGCGAGGCGCGCTATGTCTTCGTCAACCAGACCCTGGCTCGACGGTGTGGTTTCAAGCACAGCGGGCAACTGCTCGGGCTGACGGCGGACCAGGTCTTCCCGGCACGATTTGGCCCGCTGTATACCGAGCAGGATCGGCGCGTGCTGGCCACGGGGCGAGAACTGGCGGATCAACTGGAACTGCACCTGTATTTCGGCAACCAGCCAGTCTGGTGCCTGACCCACAAACTTGCCCTGCATGACGAACAAGGTCGGATCGTCGGCCTCGCCGGCATTTCCCGCGACCTGCAACTGCCCCAGTCCAACCATCCCGCGTTCCAGAAACTGGCAGCGGTGGACGCACACATCCGCCGTCATTTCGCTCGACCGATCAGCCTGGCCGAACTGACGGCCATCGCCGGTTTCTCTGTGGCGCAACTGGAACGCCATTGCAAACGGGTGTTCCAGCTCACGCCACGGCAGATGATCCACAAGTCCCGTCTGGAAGAAGGCTCGCGCCTGTTGCTCGACACCGACCTGCCGATCACCGAAATCGCTCTGCGTTGCGGCTACACCGACCACAGCGCGTTTAGCCGCCAATTCCGCGCCCTCACCAGTCTTTCGCCCAGCCAGTACCGCGATAGCCGTCGTTAAAATGTTCCTTTAAGGGGCGCTGCGCACCCTGCGTGCTCCCTTCCGTAACACCTCCTTGACCGACACCGCCGTAGCGTTGCCCCGCTCGCTTGCGCTGAGCCGCCCTGCTTCAAGGGTTGGCAAAAATTCGGCGGCAAAAGCAAAAACGGCACGGCCATTGCTATTGTTAATATCGTATACGAAATCCCCAATACGATATTCAACAGCACTTCCACAGAACGAGGCCTCTATGAAAAACCCCGCATTTGCCGTAGCCCTCAGCGCTGTTCTCAGTACCTCCTTCATTGCCACCGCGCAGGCTGACAAGCTCGACGACATTATCGGTTCCGGCAAGCTGCGCTGCGCCGTGACCCTGGACTTCCCGCCCATGGGTTTCCGCGATGCCAGCAACGCTCCTGCCGGTTTCGACGTGGACTATTGCAACGACCTGGCGAAGATCCTCGGGGTCGAGGCCGAAGTGGTGGAAACGCCGTTCCCGGACCGCATTCCAGCACTGATCTCCGGACGGGCTGACGTGATTGTCGCCTCGACCTCCGACACCCTCGAACGGGCCAAGACCGTTGGCCTTACCGTGCCGTACTTCGCCTTCCAGATGGTCGTGCTGACCCGCGACAACACCGGCATCAATAGCTTCAACGACATCAAGGGCAAAGCGCTGGGCAACACCAGCGGCACTTTTGAGGCCATCGCGCTGGAGGGCGATGTGAAGAAATGGGGCAGCGGCACCTTCCGCGCCTATCAGTCACAAAACGACACGCTGCTGGCGGTGGCCCAAGGTCACATCGACGCCACGGTGGTGACCAACACTGTGGCCGCCGCGACCATCAAGTCGGGCAAATACAAAAACCTGAAAATCGCCGGCAACGCGCCTTACACCATCGACTACGTGTCCCTGGGTGCCAAGCGCAATGAGTACGGCCTGCTCAACTACCTCAACCTGTTCGTCAACCAGCAGGTGCGCAGCGGTCGCTACAACGAGTTGTTCACCAAATGGGTCGGCACTGAAATCCCGCCGACTGACCTGACCGTGCCAAAGGTCTACTACTAAGGTGTCCGGCATGCCTGGGTCCACTGCTCTCATCGGTCGTAACCTGGTCCCGGGCTCCGCCCAGGGCGCGCTGCTGTTTGCCGATGTCGGGCTGAGCTTCTGGGGCGGCGTCGACCCTTACACGGGTGAAGTCATCGACCGTCACCATCCGCTCAGCGGTGAACATCTGAGCGGTTGTGTGCTGGCCATTCCCAGTGGTCGCGGTTCGTGTACCGGCAGCAGCGTGCTGATGGAGTTGATCAGCAACGGTCATGCACCGGCCGCTTTGGTCCTGGCCGAAGCCGATGAGATTCTGACCTTGGGCGTGCTGGTGGCACAGACCATTTTCGAGCGCTCCCTGCCGGTGCTGTGCATCGGCCGGGAGGCCTTCGCTACCTTGCGCGGCAAAGCCTTCGCCCGAGTCGAAGGCGCCTCGCTGGAGGTGTTCGATCACGTGCCCATCGATGGCTGGCAGCCAACCGAAACACTGATGCACACCGGCGAAACCAACGAGTCGATTGAGCTCACCGGGTTCGACCGTTCGCTGCTCGACGGCGAGCATGGCAAAGCCGCGCAGATGGCCATGCAGATTGTCCTGCGCATGGCCGAACTGCAAGGCGCCCACCAACTGGTGGACATCTCTCAGGCCCACATCGACGGTTGTATTTACACAGGACCGGCGAGCCTGCGCTTCGCCGAACAACTGGTGCAGTGGGGCGCGAAAGTTCGGGTGCCCACCACCCTCAATTCAATTTCCGTAGACCAGCGCCGCTGGCGAGAGTTGGGCATCGACCCGTTGCTCGGCGAACCGGCCAGTGCCTTGGGCGATGCCTACATGGCGATGGGCGCGCAGCTCAGCTTCACCTGTGCCCCCTACTTGCTCGACACCGCACCGAAGGCCGGCGAACAGATCGTCTGGGCCGAATCCAACGCGGTGGTCTACGCCAACAGCGTGCTCGGCGCACGCACATTGAAGTACCCGGATTACCTGGATATCTGCATCGCCCTGACCGGCCGCGCGCCGCTGATCGGTTGTCATCTGGAGGCGCCACGCAAAGCCCGCCTGCGAATTGAATTACCGGAATTGGGCGAACTCGACGATGCGTTTTACCCCTTGCTCGGCTACCACATCGGTGCCCTCGCGGGCAGCCGGATCCCGCTGGTGTTCGGGCTGGAACAGCACCAGCCAGACCTCGACGACCTGAAAGCCTTCGGCGCGGCGTTTGCCACCACGTCGGCCGCGCCGTTGTTTCATATCGCCGGGGTCACGCCCGAAGCACTCGACCCTGCACAAGCGCTGGAAGCCGACGTCCCGGTGCCAGTGGAAACAATCCGCCTGGAGGACCTGCTGGGCAGTTGGCGCGAGCTCAACAGTGCCCGTGACAACCGCGTGGAGGTGGTCTCGCTGGGTAACCCGCACTTCTCGCTCAGCGAGTTCGCCCGACTCGCACGGCTGTGTCGCGGCCGGCACAAACACCCCGATGTGGTACTCGCCATTACGTGCGGTCGTGCAGTGCTGGAACTGGCGCGCGATGCTGGACACATCGGCGTCATTGAAGCCTTCGGCGCCACCCTGGTGACCGACACCTGCTGGTGCATGCTCGGCGAGCCGGTGATCCCGCCGGCCGCCACAACCTTAATGACCAACTCGGGCAAATACGCCCATTACGCACCCGGTCTGGTGGGGCGCAAAGTGCACTTCGCCAGCCTCGCCGAGTGCGTTGATGCCGCTTGCACTGCCAGCGCCAGCGGGCGATTGCCGAGCTGGTTGCAACCTGCCTTGCTGATGGAGAGCCTCGCGCATGTTTGATTACACCTTCCAATGGCGCGCCACCCTGCGCGCCTTGCCGGACATGCTCGCCGGCGCCTGGGTCACGTTCGAGACCGCCGCGCTGTCGATGATTTTCGGCGTACTGATCGCCCTGGCCCTGACAGTCATGCGTGAAACCAGGCACCCGCTGCTGCGCGGTATCGGCAACGGCTGGGTGTCGATTGCCCGTAATACCCCGTCGCTGTTCCAGATCTACATCCTGTACTTCGGCCTCGGTTCAATGGGCCTGCACGTCAGCTCCTGGCTCGCGCTGTTGGCCGGGATCACCTTCAACAATGCCGGCTATCTCGCGGAAAACTTCCGTGGCGGGCTCAAGGCGGTGCCAGGCACGCAAGTGCGGGCCGCGCGTTCGCTGGGCATGAGTGCCTTCCAGACCTACCGCATGATCGTCGTCCCGCAACTGTTGCGGATCGTGTTCTACCCGTTGAGCAACCAGATGGTCTGGGCGGTGTTGATGACGTCGCTGGGGGTGATTGTCGGGCTCAACAACGACCTCACCGGCGTGACCCAGGACTACAACGTCAAGACGTTCCGCACCTTCGAATATTTCACCATCGCCGCGGTGCTGTATTACCTGATTGCCAAGGCGATCGTCGCGACGGCCCGGCTGATGGCCTGGCGGCTGTTCCGTTACTGAGGACGTGACTATGTTTTCCACCGGTTTTTCCTGGAACGACCTGCTGTTCCTGCTTAACGGCGCCTGGATCACGCTGCAACTGACTTGCTGGGCGATCCTGCTCGGCACATTCGCCGGGCTGGTGTTCGGCCTGCTGCGTGCGCTGTTGCCACGGGCCACTCTGCCACTGGCGTGGGTGCTGGACGTGTTTCGCAGCGTGCCTCTGCTGATCCAGTTCGTGCTGTTCAACTCGCTCAAGAGCATCGTCGGCCTGAACATCAGTGCTTTCAGCGTGGGCTGCATCGTGCTCGGGGTTTACGCCGCCGCGTACTTCACCGAGATCGTGCGCGGCGGCGTGCTGTCGGTACCGCTGACCTTGCGCCGGGCCAGCCGTTCACTGGGCCTGAGCTTCTTCCAGGACCTGCGTTGGATCGTCCTGCCGATGGCCTCGCGGGTAGCCTTCCCCGGCTGGCTGAACCTGGTGCTCGGGGTGATGAAAGACACCGCGCTGGTGATGTGGATCGGCATCGTCGAACTGCTCCGCGCCTCGCAAACCATCGTGACCCGCATTCAGGAACCGCTGCTGGTGCTGTGCATCGCGGGCCTTATCTACTACGTCATGAGCCTGGTGGTCGCACGCCTCGGCGCTCGTCTGGAAAGAAGGTGGCAAGAAAATGATTGAGATCGACAACGTACACAAATCCTTCGGCGACCTTGATGTGGTCAAGGGTGTCAGCCTGACAGTGAACAAGGGCGAAGTGGTGTCCATCATCGGCGGCTCCGGCTCGGGAAAATCGACCCTGCTGATGTGCATCAATGGCCTGGAGCCGATCCAGAAAGGCAACATCCGCGTGGATGGCGTCGAGGTGCATCATCGCGCAACCGACCTCAACCATCTGCGGCAGAAAATCGGCATCGTGTTCCAGCAATGGAATGCCTTCCCGCACCTGACCGTGCTGGAAAACGTGATGCTCGCGCCGCGCAAGGTCCTGGGCAAAAGCAAGGCCGAAGCCGAGGCGCTGGCCGTGCAGCAACTGACTCACGTTGGCCTGGGCGACAAGCTCAAGGTGTTCCCCGGCAAGCTCTCGGGCGGCCAGCAACAACGCATGGCCATTGCCCGCGCCCTGGCCATGTCACCGGATTACATGCTGTTCGACGAAGCCACCTCGGCCCTCGATCCACAGTTGGTCGGCGAAGTGCTGGACACCATGCGCATGCTCGCCGAAGACGGCATGACCATGGTGCTGGTGACGCACGAGATCCGCTTCGCCCGGGACGTGTCCGACCGCGTGGCGTTCTTTCGCAACGGCCTGGTGCATGAGATCGGCTCGCCGGATCAAGTGATCGGTAATCCAATACATGCGGAAACCGCTGCGTTCCTCAAATCGGTGAAATAACCATCGGCCCCATCGCGAGCAGGCTCGCTCCCACAGGGAGTACGCAATCACTGTGGGAGCGAGCCTGCTCGCGATGAGGCCCTGACAGACGAAACAAGGAGCAAACTATGCGCTCATCAAAAGTGATTCATGTAGTCAGCTGCCACGCCGAAGGTGAAGTCGGCGACGTGATCGTCGGCGGGGTCGCACCACCGCCCGGTGCCACGGTGTGGGAACAATCACGCTGGATCGCCAGGGATGAAACCCTGCGCAACTTCGTGCTCAACGAGCCGCGTGGCGGGGTGTTCCGACACGTCAACCTGCTGGTGCCGGCCAAGGACCCGCGGGCGCACATGGCCTGGATCATCATGGAACCGGCGGACACGCCGCCGATGTCCGGCTCCAATTCCTTGTGCGTGGCCACCGTGTTGCTCGACACCGGTATTGTGCCAATGACCGAACCGCAAACCCGGCTGGTGCTCGAAGCCCCCGGCGGCCTGATCGAGGCCGTAGCCGATTGCCGTGACGGCAAGGTCGAACGGGTGGAAATCAAAAACGTGCCGTCCTTCGCCGATCGCCTCGACGCGTGGATCGAAGTGGAAGGTGTCGGCTCCCTCAAGGTCGATACCGCCTATGGCGGTGACAGCTTTGTGATCGCCGATGCCAGGGAACTGGGCTTTTCAATCCGCCCCGATGAAGCCGCCGACCTGGTGGCGGTCGGGCTGAAAATCACCCGTGCCGCCAACGAGCAATTGGGCTTTGTGCATCCGTTGAACCCTGAGTGGTCACACATTTCCTTTTGCCAGATCGCCGCGCCCGTCGTCCACGAGAACGGCATCGCCACCGGCGCCAACGCGGTGGTGATTCAACCGGGCAAGATCGACCGCTCGCCGACCGGTACGGGTTGCTCGGCGCGCATGGCGGTGTTGCACGCCAAAGGTTTGATGCGCGTCGGCGAACGCTTCATCGGTCGCTCGATCATCGGCTCCGAATTCCACTGTCGGATTGACTCACTGACCGAAGTGGCCAGACGCCCCGCTATCTACCCCTGCATTTCCGGCCGGGCCTGGATCACCGGCACCCATCAACTGCTGCTTGATCCAAGTGATCCGTGGCCACAAGGCTATCGACTGTCAGACACCTGGCCTGGTGCCTGAGCACACTGAAGCATTGAACACCCCGACCGACGGCTGACAAAAAACCCCACAACCTGAAAAAACCACTAGCCGATTCTTTACATTTTAAATATCGTATACGAAATACAAATAACGAAACCGGAGACAACTATGAGCAAGCGAATTAACTGGAGTGGCGTCTTCCCTGCGGTAACCACTCAATTCAACGATGACTTCTCGATCAACCTGGAAAAAACCCATCAGGTGATTTCCAACGTGATCCGCGACGGCGTGTCGGGCCTGGTGGTTTGCGGCTCGGTAGGCGAGAACACTTCGTTGACCGCTGAAGAAAAAATCGCCGTGACCGAAGTCGCGGTCGATGCCTCGCGCGGCCGTGTGCCAGTGATTTGCGGTGTGGCCGAATTCACCAGTGTGCAAGCGGCCAAGGTCGCCAACGCCGTGCGCAGGGTCGGTGTCGATGGCGTGATGCTGATGCCGGCGCTGGTCTACGGTTCCAAGCCGTTCGAAACCGCCGAGCATTACCGCTACGTGGCAAAAAACGCCGACGTACCGTTGATGGTCTACAACAACCCGCCGATCTACAAAAACGACGTGACCCCGGACATCCTGATTGCCCTGGCCGACTGCGACAACGTGGTGTGCTTCAAGGATTCCTCTGGCGACACCCGCCGCTTCATCGACATCCGTAACGAAGTGGGTGACCGTTTTGTGCTGTTCGCCGGCCTCGACGATGTGGTGCTGGAAAGCCTCGCCGTGGGCGCTGAAGGCTGGGTGTCGGGCATGTCCAACGTGTTCCCGAAAGAAGGTGAAACCATCTTCCGCCTGGCCAAGGCCGGACGTTATGCCGAAGCCATGCCGATCTACGAATGGCTGATGCCGATCCTGCACCTCGACGCCCGTGCCGACCTGGTGCAGTGCATCAAGCTGTGCGAAGCCATCGCCGGTCGCGGCAGTGCGCTGACCCGTCCGCCACGCCTGGCCCTGCCGGAAGAAGATCGGGTCTTCGTCGAGCAGATCATGGCCAAGGCCCTGGCCAACCGTCCGCACTTGCCGGACGTCGGTCTCTGAGTGATTGCCGGGCGGGGCTTTGCGGCCCCGGCCCGGCTACCTGTTTTTGCGCCCCTACAGGAAACGCCAGCATGCCCAACGCTCAACACGCTCACCGCGCAACCACACCCTCGGGACTCAAGCGCGTCGTGGCCGCCGCCATGGCCGGCACAGTCGCCGAATGGTATGAATTCTTCCTTTATGGCACCGCGTCGGCACTGGTCTTCGGCCAGTTGTTCTTCCGCCAGACCGACAGTCCCATCGACGGCATCATCGCCGCTTTCGCCCTGTACGCCGTGGGCTTTCTCGCCCGTCCGTTGGGTGGCCTGGTGTTCGGTCACTACGGCGACAAATACGGCCGCAAGCGCCTGCTGCAACTGAGCCTGGTGGTGGTCGGTATCACCACCTTCTTGATGGGTTGCCTGCCCGGTTTCAACCAGATCGGCTATGCCGCACCGGTGTTGCTGGTGCTGCTGCGGCTGATCCAGGGTTTCGCATTTGGCGGCGAATGGGGCGGTGCGATTCTACTGGTGTCCGAACATTGCCCGGACAATCGTCGAGGTTTCTGGGCCAGTTGGCCGCAAGCCGGTGTGCCGGCCGGCAACCTTGTCGCGACGGTTGCGCTGTTGCTGTTGTCGTCGAATCTGTCGGAGGAACAATTCCTCGCTTGGGGCTGGCGCGTGGCGTTCTGGTTCTCGGCCATCGTGGTACTGATCGGCTACTGGATTCGCACCAGCGTCGATGACGCGCCGATTTTCAAGGAAGCCCAGGCCCGTCAGGCGCAGACCAAGCAACAGCAACTGGGCGTGGTCGAAGTGCTGCGTCACCACTGGCGCTCGGTGCTGGTCGGTATTGGCGCGCGGTTTGCCGAAAACATCCTCTACTACACCGTCGTGACGTTCTCGATTACCTATCTGAAACTGGTGGTGCACAAGGACACGTCCGAAATTCTGCTGCTGATGTTTGGCGCGCACCTGCTGCATTTCTTCATGATTCCGTTGATGGGTTATCTGTCTGACCTGGTCGGGCGCAAACCGGTGTACCTGACCGGCGCAGTCCTCACGGCGTTCTGGGGTTTCATCGGCTTCCCGATGATGGACACCGGCAACAACTGGCTGATCATGGCGGCCATCACCCTGGGCCTGGCCATCGAGTCGATGACCTATGCGCCCTACTCGGCGCTGATGGCGGAAATGTTCCCGACCCACGTGCGCTACACCGCGTTGTCCCTGTGCTACCAGGTGGCGCCGATCTTCGCCGGCTCCCTCGCCCCGCTGATTGCGATCACCTTGCTCAACAAGTACCACAGCTCGACACCGATCGCGTTTTACCTGGTCGGCGCGTCGCTGATCTCCATCATCGCGGTCGGCCTGACCCGTGAGACGCGTGGCAAGTCGTTGCACCTGGTGGACAGCGAATCTGCCGCGCGCATCGCCGCCCTGAACGACGCCGAACCAGTGACCGCACGCCGCAGCGATTCCTTGGCCTGACGCCGCAGACCTGTAGGAGCGAAGCTTGCTCGCGAAGACGATGTGTCAGCTGACATCTCTGTTGAATGTATTACCGCCTTCGCGAGCAAGCTTCGCTCCTACAGATCCAACCCCCTACATTCCGACAGGAGCTTTTCATGCCCCAGATCATCGGCCACAACTACATCGGCGGTGCGCGCAGTGCCGCTGGCAAGATCACCGTGCGCAGCCACGACGCCACTACCGGTGAAGCGCTGCCCTACGCGTTCATGCAGGCCACCAACGAAGAAGTCGACGCCGCCGCCCAGGCCGCCGCAGCCGCCTACCCGAGCTTTCGCACGCTATCGGCTATTCGCCGTGCGGAGTTTCTCGAAGCCATCGCCACGCAACTGGAGGCACTGGACGATGATTTCATCGCTCTGGTGACCCGCGAGACGGCGCTGCCGAACGGACGCATTCTGGGTGAGCGCATGCGCACCAGCAGCCAGATGCGCCTGTTTGCGCAAGTCCTGCGCCGTGGCGATTTTTATGCGGCACGCATCGACCGGGCCCTGCCCGAGCGTCAGCCACTACCACGAGCTGATTTGCGCCAATACCGGATCGGTGTCGGCCCGGTCGCGGTGTTCGGTGCAAGCAATTTCCCGCTGGCATTCTCAACCGCCGGTGGCGATACCGCTGCCGCCCTGGCCGCCGGTTGCCCAGTGGTGTTCAAGGCCCACAGCGGGCATATGGCGACTGCCGAACTCGTGGCCGACGCGATCATCCGTGCCGCCGAGCAGACTGACATGCCCAAGGGTGTGTTCAACATGATCTACGGTTCTGGCGTGGGCGAAACCCTGGTCAAACATCCGGCGATTCAGGCTGTCGGTTTCACGGGGTCACTCAAGGGTGGCCGCGCGCTGTGCGACATGGCCGCGGCACGAGCGCAGCCGATTCCTGTGTTCGCCGAAATGAGCAGCATCAATCCAGTGCTGGTATTGCCCGAAGCACTGCAACTGCGGGGCGAGAAAATTGCCAGCGAACTCGCCGCCTCCGTGGTGCTCGGCTGTGGCCAGTTCTGCACAAACCCGGGACTGGTGATCGGTATTCGCTCGCCCGCGTTCAGCGCCTTCACCCAATCGCTGAGCGCCGTGATGGCCGGGCAACCGGCGCAGACCATGCTCAACTTCGGCACGCTCGACAGCTACGCCAACGGTGTGCAGGCGTTGCACGCGCACCCGAACATCACTCACCTGGCCGGTCGTGATCAACAGGGCACACAGGCGCAGCCACAACTGTTCAAGGCCGACGTCAGTCTGTTGCTCAATGGCGACCCGCTGCTGCAAGAAGAAGTGTTCGGCCCGGCAACAGTGTTGGTGGAAGTGGCCGACAAAGCCGAACTGCAACGGGCACTTCAGCACTTGCACGGGCAACTCACGGCCACGCTGATTGCTGAAGCCGGCGACCTGCAAAATCACCCCGAGCTGTTACCGCTGCTGGAGCAAAAGGTCGGCCGGGTGTTGTTCAACGGTTACCCGACCGGTGTCGAAGTCTGCGATGCGATGGTGCATGGCGGGCCTTACCCGGCCACCTCAGATGCGCGCGGCACCTCAGTCGGCAGCCTCGCCATCGAACGCTTCCTGCGCCCTGTGTGCTATCAGAACTGTCCCGACGCGCTTCTGCCCGACCCGCTGAAAAATGCCAACCCGCTGGGCATCGCTCGTCTGGTCGATGGCAGCAGTCAACGCGCGCCCCTGTAAAAAAAACGCCACCGGTTTACCGGTGGCGCACTTTCTCACCTCATCCCAGCAGCGCTTTCAGATCGTTGTACAACGCCTCGGGAATCTCGACGCCCTCCACCAGGCTACGCGCTCGCGCCTCATAGCGCCGTTGCGAGGGCAACCGCGCACCCTGCCCTTCAATACTCTCAAACAAGACCTCGGCACGGGCCAGATGCTGTTCGGTGGCTTCACCGAGAAAGCGCCGTGGATCAAGGGCAATGATCAACTCGCCATGGTACGGCGACGACTTGCTGCCGGCGTCGTAAGCCAGTGACTCGGCACTGGTCAGGTCGCCGATCAACGGCCCGGCGATCAGCTCCACCATGGCCGCCAGCGCCGAGCCTTTGTGCCCACCGAACGTCAGCATCGCGCCCGCATCGAGCACCACGTTGGCATCGGTGCTTGGTTGGCCCTGCGCGTCCACACCCCAGCCCTCGGGAAGCGCTTTGCCGGCGCGCCGGTGCAACTCGATATCACCACGGGCAATCGCGCTGGTGGCGAAGTCGAACACAAACGGGTCCTTGCCCGAGCGTGGCCAGCCGAACGCAATGGGATTGGTGCCAAACACTGGCTGGCTGCCGCCCGCTGGCGCCACCCAGGCATGACTGGGATTGCAGGCCAATGCCACGAGGCCGGCCGCCGTCAGTTGCTCGATCTCAACCCACAGCGCAGAGAAATGCACGCAGCGATTGATTGCCAGCGCGGCGATACCGTTTGCCCGGGCTTTCTGCGCCAACAACGGCAGCCCAGCCTGGAACGCCAATTGTGAAAAACCACCCGCCGCGTCCACGCGCACGATCGAAGGCGCTTGATCTATGATCTGCGGCTCGGCATCGGCCGCCACTTTGCCTGCCCTGAGTGAGTTGACGCAGCCCAGAATCCGATACAAACCATGGGAGGCGCAGCCATCGCGCTCGCCGGCAATCACTGTGGCTGTCACCGCCTGAGCGTGGGCAAGGTTGAAACCGTTGTGCAGCAAGATCGATTCGGCCAGCTCGCGAGCTTCGGCCAGGGACAGACGGATCATAATCACCTCCTTGAACAGACCGTCCAGCCTGACCCACTCCAGCCGTCACGGCTTGATCGCTTTAGGTCGACGCCATGACGAATTCGGCACATATCGATCATTGCGATGCGTCTTTGCATTGGCTCGGCATCGTCGGCCATCATTCGCTGCAAAACCGCAAAAAAATCAAAAAAACCGCCCCTCAACGCATTGTTTTACCGTAGCCTCGTCCCCCATCCTGAACGCCAATCATGAACCCTGCACACGGCCACTAACTGTTTTCCCATGCGCAAACTTCTGTACCTGACTTTCTCCATGGCATTGATTGCCGCCCTGACGACCTACGCCATGTGGGCCGCGGATCGTCCGGCGGGTCATTACCTGTCGGACTTGCGCATCGATCTCGCCATCGATCAGGGAACGCCTGCCGATCGTGGCAACCTGCTGGGCATCCAGCCCGAACTGTTTCCCACCGACTACCAAAGCGCCGAACGCTTGCACCGCAAACTCGCGGCCTATTTGCAGAAAGCCCAGGAACAGGGGCTGCTGAATGAAAAAACCATCGTCGTGCTGCCTGAACATGTCGGCACCTGGCTGATGGTCAGCGGCGAGAAAGACGAGTTGTATCAGGCCACCACGCTCAAGGAAGCCATGAACTGGCTGGCGGTGAGCAACCCGCTGAAGTTCGTCCGCGCGCTGATCGGCGCCAAGGGTGACAACCGCCTCGACGATGCGCACCTGCGCATGAAAGCCAAGAGCATGGCCAAGGATTACCAGGCGCTGTTTGGTGGGCTGGCAAAGGAATTTCATGTGACGCTTGTGGCGGGTTCCATCGTGCTGCCCGAGCCGAGCATCATCGACGGCACCCTGAAAATCGGCCGTGGTGCGCTGTACAACAGCAGCGTGGTGTTCGGCCGCGACGGGCTGCCGATTGGCCAGCCACAGCGCCAGATGCACCCGATCGTCGATGAAAGCGATGTGATCCAGGCCAATGGCGAACACACGCTAAACGTCGTCGACACCCCGGCCGGACGCCTGGGCGTGTTGATCGGCAGCGACAGCTGGTACCCGGACAACTACCGCCAACTCGACGATCAGGGCGCGCAGCTGGTCGCGGTCCCGGCGTTCGTCATCGGTCGCGGCGCCTGGGACAAGCCATGGCGCGGCTACAAGGGTCTGTCGACGCCCGATTCCGTCAGCCTCAAGGCTGGCGAACTGAGCGAGGGTCAAGCCTGGCATCGCCTGACGCTGACCGCTCAACCGCCCGCCAGCCAGGCTGTCGCCGGCATGAGCGTGTTCCTGCGTGGGCAGTTCTGGGATCAGGGCAGCGCCGGGCAAAGTTTTCTCAGCAGCAACGGACAGCATTTCGCCGGTGGAAACTTCCGTGGCGCGCGCTTGCTGAACCTTTGGTTATAAACCATGAAAACGTTGCCGATGCGTCTGGGCGATCTGTCGGTGGGCTTTGTTCATAGCCTGGCCGACGCGGTGCGCAGTCACGGCATCGATCCTCAGCCCCTGCTCGACCAGTATGGCCTGGACCCCGCCCGGCTTGGCGAAGCCTGCGCCCGGCTGTCGATCCCGCGCTACATGCGCCTGGGCCACGGTGCCATCCAACTGACCGCTGACCCGGCACTGGGTTTACGCATGGGCCAGCTCAGCCGCCTGAGCCAGGCCGGCCTCGCCGGGGTTACCGCCGCGCAGGCACCGACAGTGCGCGAAGCGGCACGTTGCCTGATTCGCTTCGAAGCCTTGTACGGCTCCAACTATCGCGGTCAATCGAGTTTCCACGAAGATGCCCAAGGCGCGTGGCTGCGGTTCTATTCCATCAGCCCTTACAACGCCTATAACCGCTTCGTGGTCGATTCGATCATCGCCGGCTGGTTGCAACAATTGTCCAGCGTCAGCCCTGTCCCCCTGAGCGCTGAGCGCATCGAGATCGAGTTCGACGAACCGGATTACCGGGACGCTTATGCGGTGCTGGGCGATTGTCCGATCCTGTTTGGCGCCGAACAGAACCAACTGCGCCTGAGCCTGGCCAGCCTCGCTCAGCGCAACCCGCTGCACTGCCCGAGTACGTGGCGACACCTGCTGCAATTGTGTGAACGGGAACTGGAACAACTGACACGCACCCGCAGCCTGCGTGAACGCATCACTCAGTTGCTGGGGCCGTTGCTCAATGGTGGCCGGGAACCCGACCTGGAAGAAGTGGCGGCACGCCTGAAGCTGCCTACCTGGACCTTGCGCCGCAAACTCACCGAGGAAGGCACGCAGTTTCGTGCAATTCTCAACGACACTCGTCGCGACCTGGCCATGACCTACATTCGTGACACCGAACTGGCGTTCGGTGAAATCGCCTACCTGCTGGGCTTTGCCTCAGCCGAAGCGTTTCAACGTGCTTTCAAACGCTGGAGCGGTCAGACACCCGGCGAGTTTCGCCGCAGTCACCGCCAGTCAGCCTGACGCTTACAGCTCGGTAGCGTCTTCGGCCGGTTCCAGCGGGTCCAGTTCAAAGGCCTGGAACTCGAGCAGCTCTTCTTGATAATCGTCCATTTTGAATCCCCCATCGCTCATTGAAAAAACGCTTGAATAAATGACCTGCACCTTGAGCATAAAGTGCCCGCGTGAAAGAAAAATGACGCAGGCACGACGCTTCATCGCTACTGAATAAAACGTAGCAGGTGGTCAGGAATTTATCACAGGTTTTTTTCGATACAGGCGACAGGAATGCGGCCTGGGTTGACGCGGATCAAACTTGAACACGATTCCGGGATCGACAGGCGACGAGCCGATCCCGGAACGTCAGTCACCGGTTATTGGCTGGTCACAGGCATGGCAGGAATCGGTTCGCTCGGTGGAGGCAAATTCGACTGCGCCGGTGGCGTGACGTTTTCCGTCGACGGTGCCGCCGATTCAGCGTTCTCGGCCGGTGCAACCGGTGCGGGCTCAGGTGGCGGTGCAACCGGTTCTGCAGCAGGTGCTGGCGCAGGCTCGGCGGCCGGAGCTGGAGCTGATTGGGCGGCAGAGGCCGGCTCAGGCGCCGGTGCAGCTTTGGCTTCAGGCACGCCCAGATCGGTTTTCGGCTTTTCGACGATGTGCGCGGCTTTTTTCGCTTCCGGCGGCAGGAACAATTCCACCAGGGAGAAGAAGCGCTCGTAGAATTTCGCCGAAGAGACGGTTTCACTGGCGACCTTGACCATCGAGTCGTCGGACGAGCCGATCGGCATCGATACCGAACCCAGCACACCGACACCGAGGCTCGCGGAGTTGTTGGTCTTCTTCAGCGCATAGCGGTCCTGCAAGGCGTTGGCGAACATGGTCGCGTGATGGCCTTCGCTGCCATCATCGGCACAGACCACACTGAAGCTGATCTCCATGTGGGTCTCGCCAGTCTGCTGGAAGCTCTTGTGACCACTGATCAGCTTCGGGTCGCTGCTGGTGATGATGTAACCCTGGCTGAGCAACGCGCGACGGGCGGCTTCGCAGGATTGCGCATCGGTGACCGGGTAATTGCGCGAAAAGGTTCCGGAGTCATCGAAGTTCTCATGCTCATAGATCGGGGCTTTTTTCGAAGAGCAACCGGCCGCGACGGCCAGCACCAACGCCAGCCCGACAACCCGCACGGGAAATGATTTAAACATTGAGCATCCTGAGAAAAACAGTCCGGGGCGTATTGTGCAACAGATCGATGCTTAGCGTCGCATCGATTAGTGTCTTGAAACAGTTACAAGTGTAATGACTGCCATTTTCAGGAAAAAGTCGCCCGAAAAAAACTCAGCCGACGGACAGCCCCTGCCCGCTTTTACTGCGCCCACAAAAAACCCCGGCGGTTTGGCCGGGGTCTTTGTGTTGCGGGAAACTCAGTCAGGCATCAGAAACGCTTGATGTCCGCTTCGGCTTCCAGCTGCTTGCGGTACGCAGCAAAGTCTTGCTGACCGATGCGCGAGGCGAGGAAGCGGCGGTATTGAGCCTTCTCTTCGTCGGTCGGCGCAGCGGCTTCGTTGACGCCGTTCAGACGCACGATCACCAGGCTACCATCGGTCAGAGTCACGCTGCTGAAGGTCGGCTTGTCTTTGGCTACCGGCTTCGGCATGCGGAACAACGCTTGCAGCACAGTCGGGTCGATCCCTTCCTGAGCGCGATTCGCCGCAGCGGTGACTTTCCAGTTCTGACCATCAATCGCCTTGTCCAGCGGCGTCTTGCCCTCGCGCAGGCTGGCAATCAGCTCATCAGCCTTGGTCTTGGCGGCAGCACTTGCGTGCTCCTTGGCCAATTGCCCACGGATGGCGGCAGAGACGCTTTCCAGCGGCAGTTGCGCAGGCTTCAGGTGCTCCTTGGCGCGCAACACGATCACGGTTTCCGGATCGAGTTCGATGGCGGTGCTGTTGGCACCCTCATCCAGCACTTCAGGACTGAACGCTGCAGCGATCACCGCACGGTTGGCTGCAACGCCGTCGCCACCTTCCCGGCCGAACGGCTTGGAGGTGTGAACGGTCAGTTTCAGGTCCTGTGCCGGCTGGGCCAGATCGGAAGATTCGAACGACGAGTCTTCCAGTTGCTTGGTCGCCTCGACGAAACGCTGCTCGACCTGCTGGGTTTTCAGCTCGCGAGTCAGCTTGTCTTTCAGGCTGGCGAGGGTCGGAACTTCCGGTGCCTCGACACCCAACAGCTTGATCAGGTGGAAGCCGAAATCAGTACGAACCGGGGCCGAAACCTGGTCCTTGGCCAACGCATACAGCGCGGTTTCGAACGCTGGATCGTAGACGCCAGGGCCTGCGTAACCGAGGTCACCACCGTTGTTCGCCGAACCTGGATCCTGGGAGAACTCCTTGGCCAGGGCCTCGAACTTCTCGCCTTTGGCCAGACGGGCCTGAACCTCTTCGATCTTGGCCTTGGCTTGCGCCTCGGTCACCTTGCCGTTCACTTCGATCAGAATGTGCGCCGCCCGACGTTGCTCGGACAGGTTGGCGATTTCTTTCTGATACGCCGCTTGCAGGTCTTCGTCTTTCACCGCGACCTGATCAAAGAAGGAAGACTTCTTCAACTCGAGGTAATCGATGATCACCTGATCCGGTGTCATGAATTCCTTGGCGTGTTCGTCGTAGTAGGCCTTGACCTCATCGTCGGTCAGCTTCACAGCCGCCGGGTCAGCCTTGACGTTCAGGGTAGCGAAATCGCGGGTCTGTTTTTCCAGACGGGCGAACGCAAGCACCTGTGCGTCGGTGACGAAACCGCTGCCTGCCAAGCCAGCGCGCAGTTGGCCGATCAGCATTTCCTGAGCCAGCATCTGGCGGAATTGCATGCGGCTGTAGCCGAGCTGACGAATAACCTGATCGAAACGCTCGGAGCTGAACTTGCCGTCCACCTGGAACTCAGGGGTTTGCAGGATCACTTGGTCCAAAGCCGCTTCGGAAAAAGCGAATTTCGAGTTTTCTGCGCCTTGCAGCAACAGTTTGCGGTCGATCAAGCCTTTGAGGGCCGATTCGCGCAGCATTTTTTCGTCGAGCAAGGAAGCATCGAAATCCTTGCCCAGCTGTTGCATGAGTTGACGGCGTTGCATATCGACCGCCTGGCTCAGCTCGTTCTGGCTGATTTCTTCGCCGTTGACCTTGGCCGCATCGTTACGATGGGTGGTGGCCTGAAAAATGGCGTCGAAACCGGTCAAAGCCATCAGTGCAACGATGACCCCGATAATGGTCTTGGCAATCCAGCCTTGTGAATTGTCCCTGATATTCTGCAGCATGCGTCCCCCAGAAACGGTTGAACTTCAAAATTAGGCAACCGTGGAGCGTGGGTAGAATCCGGATAGAAGAAAGGCGCATCCGAGGATGCGCCTTCTCGTAACTGGCGGAGCGGACCAAGGGTTCGAACTTGCGACCCTCGGTGTCTCGGACCGGCAACTTGCCGACTGGACTACCGCTCCGCTGCCAGGTCAGGCATGACCCCGACCCGGATAGGCAAAAACCTGAATCGAACTTAGTTGACAGCTTCTTTCAGTGCTTTACCGGCTTTGAAACCTGGTTTTTTGGCTGCTGCGATTTCCAGCGTCTTACCGGTCTGTGGGTTACGACCAATGCGAGCTGGACGATCAGTTACGGAGAAAGTACCGAAACCAACCAGAACAACAGAGTCGCCAGCCTTGAGAGCGCCAGTGACGGATTCGATTACAGCGTCCAGCGCACGGCCAGCAGCAGCTTTCGGGATATCAGCGGATGCAGCGATAGCATCAATCAGTTCCGACTTGTTCACTCTAAGTCCCCTTATATCTATTTGAGTATGATTCTAAGTTTTTTGGTGAAAGCAAAAACGAGTGCTGAATGGCCTACAGACACTTAAGAGCCGCTTTATAACAAGGGCTCTAAAAAGCTGTCAACAAGCCCTCCAGGCAAATGCGTACTAATGCGTGCTAATTCTTTCCTTAGAGTCAGACTCGCGTTTTTCATCCTTTGCAACTATCTCCGGAGCTACATCGGGCAAGGGCTCCGGCGCGTATTGCAGCGCAATTTGCAGGACCTCGTCAATCCATTTAACCGGTTTAATCTGCAGATCTTGCTTGATATTGTCAGGAATTTCCTTCAGATCGCGTACGTTCTCTTCAGGAATGATCACCGTCTTGATCCCGCCACGGTGGGCAGCAAGCAGTTTTTCTTTCAGACCGCCAATCGCCAGCACTTGACCGCGCAAGGTAATTTCACCCGTCATGGCCACGTCAGCGCGCACCGGAATCCCGGTCAACGCCGACACCAGGGCCGTGCACATGCCTACACCGGCGCTAGGGCCGTCCTTCGGGGTCGCCCCTTCCGGCATGTGGATGTGCGTGTCGCGCTTCTCGTGGAAGTCCAGGGGAATGCCCAGGCTCTTCGCACGACTGCGGACAACGGTCAGGGCAGCGGTGATCGATTCGACCATCACGTCACCCAGCGAACCGGTCTTGATCAACTGGCCTTTGCCCGGTACGACAGCGGCTTCGATGGTCAGCAATTCGCCGCCCACCTGAGTCCATGCCAAGCCGGTCACCTGACCGATCTGATCTTGCGATTCAGCCAGGCCGTAGCGGAATTTACGCACGCCCAGGAAGTGCTCCAGCATGTCGGCAGTAACCTTCACCGAGAAGCGTTTTTCCAGTGCGTGCTCTTTGACCGCCTTGCGGCAAACCTTGGCAATCTGGCGCTCCAGCCCCCGTACACCGGCTTCGCGGGTGTAGTAGCGGATGATGTCGCGGATCGCTTCGGCGTCGAATTCCAGCTCGCCTTTCTTCAAACCGTTGGCCGTGATCTGCTTCGGCGAAAGGTATTTGACGGCGATGTTGATTTTCTCGTCTTCGGTGTAACCCGGCAGACGAATCACTTCCATCCGGTCGAGCAGCGCCGGTGGAATATTCATCGAGTTCGAGGTGCACAGGAACATCACATCGGACAGGTCGTAATCGACTTCCAGATAGTGATCGTTGAAGTTGTGGTTCTGCTCCGGATCGAGCACTTCCAGCAACGCCGACGCTGGATCGCCACGCATGTCGCTGCCCATTTTGTCGATTTCATCGAGCAGGAACAGAGGGTTGCGGACGCCCACTTTTGTCATCTTTTGAATCAATCTTCCTGGCATCGAACCGATATAAGTCCGGCGATGACCACGAATTTCCGCTTCATCACGCACACCACCGAGGGCCATGCGCACGAATTTACGGTTGGTGGCGTGAGCAATCGACTCCGCCAGCGAGGTTTTACCCACGCCAGGAGGACCGACCAGGCACAACACCGGGCCACGAATCTTCTTCACGCGCTTTTGCACGGCGAGGTATTCGAGGATGCGTTCTTTGACTTCTTCCAGACCGTAGTGGTCTGCGTCGAGGATGTCTTCGGCACGTGCCAGGTCCAGACGCACTTTGCTCTGAGCCTTCCACGGCACCTGAACCAGCCAGTCGATGTACGAACGCACCACGGTCGCTTCCGCGGACATTGGCGACATTTGTTTCAGCTTGTTCAGTTCGCCCTGGGCTTTGGCCAAGGCGTCTTTCGGCAGGCCGGCGGCATCGATGCGCTTTTTCAGCTCTTCGATTTCGTTATGGCCTTCGTCGCTGTCGCCGAGTTCTTTCTGAATGGCCTTCATCTGCTCATTCAGGTAGTACTCGCGCTGGCTGCGCTCCATTTGTTTTTTGACGCGACCGCGAATGCGTTTTTCGACTTGCAGCAGGTCGATCTCGGCATCCAGCAACGCCAGGACGTGCTCGACCCGGGCCGACAAATCGATGATTTCGAGAATTTCCTGCTTCTGCTCGATCTTCAGGGCCATGTGCGCGGCCATGGTATCGACCAGGCGGCCTGGCTCGTCGATGCTGTTGAGCGACGACAGGACTTCAGCGGGGACTTTCTTGCCCAGCTGCACATATTGTTCGAACTGAGCCAGCAGGCTGCGGACAAACACTTCCGACTCGCGCTCAGGAGCATCGACTTCATCGATCAAGGAGACTTCGGCACGGCAGTGGCCGTCCACTTCGCTGAAGCGCTCCACGGCGCCCCGCTGCTCACCTTCGACCAGAACCTTGACCGTGCCGTCAGGCAACTTGAGCAACTGCAGAACGGTAGCGATCGTACCTACGCGATAAAGTGCTTCTTCACCGGGATCGTCGTCAGCAGGGTTTCTCTGGGCCAGCAGAAGGATCTGCTTGTCGCCCGTCATCGCTGCCTCGAGGGCTTCGATGGATTTCTCGCGCCCCACGAACAGCGGGATAACCATGTGCGGATAAACCACAACATCACGCAATGGCAGGAGAGGCAATTCGATGGTTGTCTTCATGATTTCGCCTCTACGGCGGCCATAAGGCCGTAAACAGATGGAAGTAAGCTTGAAACCAAGATGGGGGCTGCCTTGAAAAAAAACAAGCGCAAAGAGGACGTTAAAAATGGTTTAAAAGAAAAGGGGCCCGAAGGCCCCTTCTTTATTCCAGCTGCGTGACGCTTAAGCGTCTGGCGCGGCCTTGGCAGCCGGCTCACTGTTTTCGTAGATATACAGTGGCTTGGACTTGCCTTCTATAACGCTTTCATCGATCACTACTTTACTCACCTCGGACTGCGAGGGGATTTCATACATAGTGTCGAGCAATACACCTTCGAGAATCGAACGCAGTCCACGGGCACCGGTCTTGCGTTCCAGGGCACGTTTAGCGACCGATTTGAGTGCGTCGGCCCGGAATTCCAGGTCCACGCCTTCCATCTCGAACAGCTTGGCATACTGTTTGGTCAGAGCATTTTTCGGCTCGGTGAGGATCTGCATCAATGCAGCTTCATCAAGCTCGTCCAGCGTGGCGAGGACCGGCAGACGACCGACGAATTCCGGGATCAGACCGAACTTGACCAGATCGTCAGGCTCGACTTCACGCAGGGATTCACCGACTTTCTTGCCTTCTTCCTTGCTGCGCACTTCTGCGTTGAAACCGATGCCGCCCTTGGTGGAACGGTTTTGAATAACCTTTTCCAGACCAGAGAATGCGCCGCCGCAGATGAACAGGATGTTACGGGTGTCAACCTGAAGGAATTCCTGCTGCGGATGCTTGCGACCACCTTGAGGCGGAACGGAAGCGACCGTACCTTCGATCAGCTTGAGCAGGGCCTGCTGCACGCCTTCACCGGAAACGTCCCGGGTGATCGACGGGTTGTCAGACTTGCGCGAGATCTTGTCGATCTCATCGATGTAGACAATACCCATCTGGGCTTTTTCTACGTCGTAATCGCACTTCTGCAACAGCTTCTGAATGATGTTCTCGACATCTTCACCCACGTAACCCGCCTCGGTGAGGGTGGTTGCGTCGGCGATGGTGAACGGAACGTTCAACAAGCGGGCCAGTGTTTCGGCAAGCAGGGTTTTACCCGAGCCTGTCGGGCCGATCAGCAAGATGTTGCTCTTGCCGAGTTCGACGTCGTCATTCTTTTTGTCACGCTGGTTCAGGCGTTTGTAGTGGTTGTACACCGCTACAGCCAGAACCTTTTTTGCACGCTCCTGACCAATCACGTACTGATCAAGGATGCCGCTGATTTCTTTAGGCGAAGGCAATTTATGCGCGCTGCTTTCCGCCTGGGCTTCCTGCACCTCCTCTCGGATGATGTCATTGCACAGGTCGACGCACTCGTCGCAGATAAAGACCGAGGGGCCGGCAATCAATTTGCGCACTTCATGCTGGCTTTTGCCACAGAAGGAGCAATAGAGCAGCTTGCCGTTGTCCTCGCCGTTGCGGGTGTCAGTCATTCGTTCGATCCAAATCCGATAGGCTTGCAACACAAGATGAAGGCTATTGCGGGCTTTTTCAAGCCCGCAGGTGATCGGACCAGCCGACCTGCCTTATTTTGAGCTGCTTATATTAAGCGGGGCGCTGGGTGATCACTTCATCGATCAACCCGTATTCACGCGCGGCTTCTGCACTCATGAAATTGTCGCGGTTGGTATCGCGCTCGATCTCTTCAAGCGTGCGCCCGCTATGCTTGGCCATCAGCGTGTTGAGACGCTCACGAATGAAGAGGATTTCCTTGGCATGGATTTCGATATCCGAAGCCTGCCCCTGGAAACCGCCCAGTGGCTGGTGAATCATCACACGTGAGTTCGGCAGGCAGTAACGCTTGCCAGGGGCACCGGCGGTCAGCAGGAATGCGCCCATGCTGCAGGCCTGACCGATACAGGTGGTCGACACGTTTGGCTTGATGAACTGCATGGTGTCGTAGATCGACATGCCAGCCGTCACCGAACCGCCCGGGGAGTTGATATAGAGATGGATGTCCTTGTCCGGGTTTTCCGCTTCAAGGAACAGCAGCTGCGCACAAATCAGGTTGGCCATGTAGTCCTCTACCGGACCCACCAGAAAGATCACCCGCTCCTTGAGAAGACGCGAGTAAATGTCGTAGGCGCGCTCGCCACGAGCAGATTGCTCGACAACCATCGGGACCAGGCCGCCTGCGGCCTGGATATCAGAGTTCTGCTGAATATACGAATTACGGAACATGCTCTGCAGTCACTCCCAAATAGTTATGTCTTGAATACGCATAAGCCAGCACGAAGGCTGGCTTATGGTGTGTGCTTCTTACCGCAGAAAAGATCAGTCGGCTTGTGGAGCTTCTACCGGCTTGACCGCTTCTTCGTAAGAGACCGATTTGTCGGTCACGCTAGCTTTCTGCAGAACAGTATCCACAACTTGCTCTTCCAGCACAACCGAACGGACTTCGTTCAGTTGCTGGTCGTTCTTGTAGTACCAGGACACAACCTGCTCAGGCTCTTGGTAGGCCGAAGCCATTTCCTGGATCATTTCGCGAACGCGGGCTTCGTCAGGCTTGAGGTCGAATTGCTTGACCACTTCAGCCACGATCAGACCCAGAACAACGCGACGCTTGGCTTGCTCTTCGAACAGCTCGGCCGGCAGTTGGTCAGGCTTGATGTTGCCACCGAACTGCTGAACAGCCTGCACGCGCAGACGGTCAACTTCGTTGGACAGCAGGGCCTTTGGCACTTCGATCGGGTTGGTGGCCAGCAGACCGTCCATTACCTGATTCTTGACCTTGGATTTGATTGCCTGACGCAGCTCACGCTCCATGTTCTTGCGAACTTCGGCGCGGAAGCCTTCCAGACCGGTTTCCTTGATGCCGAATTGAGCGAAGAATTCTTCGTTCAGCTCAGGCAGTTTTGGCTCGGAAACTGTGTTCACAGTCACGGTGAACTCAGCGGTTTTGCCCGCCAGGTCCAGGTTCTGATAGTCCTCTGGGAAGGTCAGGTTCAGAACGCGCTCTTCGCCGGCTTTAGCGCCAACCAGACCGTCTTCGAAGCCCGGGATCATGCGGCCGGAACCCAGAACCAGCTGAGTGCCTTTGGCGGAACCGCCAGCGAACACTTCACCGTCAACCTTGCCGACGAAATCGATGTTCAGTTGGTCGTCGTTCTGAGCGGCGCGATCGGCCACTTCGAAACGGGTGTTCTGCTTGCGCAGCACGTCCAGCATTTTGTCCAGATCGGCGTCAGCCACGTCAGCGCTCAGGCGCTCAACGGTGATGCCTTCGAAACCGGCAACAGTGAACTCTGGGAACACTTCGAAAATCGCGACGTATTCCAGGTCTTTGCCAGCTTCCAGGGATTTCGGCTCGATCGAAGGAGCGCCAGCCGGGTTCAGCTTTTGCTCAACTACTGCTTCGTAGAAAGAGGACTGGATGACGTCGCCAACAGCTTCCTGACGTGCATCAGCACCAAAACGGCGCTTGATTTCGCTCATCGGCACTTTGCCTGGACGGAAACCAGCGATCTTGGCCTTTTGGGCGGTCTGCTGCAGACGCTTGTTGACCTGAGTCTCGATGCGCTCAGCCGGCACGGTGATGCTCATGCGGCGCTCAAGAGCAGAAGTATTTTCAACAGAAACTTGCATGGATATTCCTCGTTGCACAGACGTTGGCCGGCCGTTTCCGACCCCAGAATCAAGGGCATGCATTCTAGTAGGTCAAACTCAAGAAGTCACCCTACTGAAAACGGGTAACAACGCAGCAGGCAATTTATAGGTGCGAATGCATGAATGCATCTCGCCCCGGTGGCAAATACAGCCAATCATGCCAGGGCTCTGCGCCAACCCTTCTATATATAGAAGCGATTGCCAGGCACCCCCCTGACAGCCGATCTCGTGAGCAAGACCGGCGAGCAGCACGGCATCATCGAGAAACAAAAATACGACGAAACGCCCTGCGCCTGCGACCCAGAACCTGCAGTCGCGAAACACTCAAACCCTAAAACAAAAAAGGCGCCAGACTGTTAAATCTGGCGCCTTTCGGAATATGGGGTGGACGATGGGGATCGAACCCACGACAACGGGAGTCACAATCCCGTGCTCTACCAACTGAGCTACGCCCACCATATTGCGTAACAAAGAAGCCAAACAACTTCTTCGTTGAGCCCCAACCAAGCCAACGGCCCGAATGAAGCTTTATTTGGTGCGGATGAAGAGACTCGAACTCTTACGCCTCGCGGCGCTGGAACCTAAATCCAGTGTGTCTACCAATTCCACCACATCCGCATGTAGCCGTTAAAGCAAAGGCGCCAGACTGTTAATCTGGCGCCTTTCGAAATATGGGGTGGACGATGGGGATCGAACCCACGACAACGGGAGTCACAATCCCGTGCTCTACCAACTGAGCTACGCCCACCATATCGCGTTACTTGTGCCAAAGCTGCCTAATGGCGCACCCGGCAGGACTCGAACCTGCGACCATCCGCTTAGAAGGCGGATGCTCTATCCAGCTGAGCTACGGGCGCCTTTTTAATCTGTACCCTTGAAGGACTACAAACTAAGTGCTTTCCAGCCTTGCAGAATCGTAATTCCACTCGACCTTCTTAACCAGTGCTAGGCTGTGCCCGACAAGTGCGACGAATAGTATAGAGCCCCCCGTAGGGCGTCAAATCCTTTTTAAAAAAAATTCATTTAATTAAAGGGGTTAGAGGAATTTGCAGACCAAGCGCCTTTGCCCTCACCTCATGACATGCGAGAATGCGTTCTCTTTTTTTCCCCTCTCGATGGTTAATCACGCGCAATGACTGCACAACTAATCGACGGCAAATCGATCGCCGCCAGCCTGCGCCAGCAGATCGCCAAACGCGTCACCGAGCGTCGCCAGCAAGGCCTGCGCACTCCCGGTCTCGCGGTGATCCTGGTCGGCAGCGATCCTGCCTCTCAGGTTTATGTCTCGCACAAGCGTAAAGACTGTGAAGAGGTCGGCTTCATTTCCCAAGCCTACGACCTGCCTTCCGAAACCACTCAAGAAGCGCTGACCGCCCTGATCGATCGCCTGAACGACGATCCGGCAATCGACGGCGTTCTGCTTCAGCTTCCGCTGCCTGAACACCTGGACGCGTCCAAATTGCTGGAACGCATTCGTCCGGACAAAGACGTCGACGGCTTCCATCCTTATAACGTCGGTCGTCTGGCCCAGCGCATTCCGCTGCTGCGCCCTTGCACGCCCAAAGGGATCATGACCCTGCTGGAAAGCACCGGTGCCGATCTTTACGGGATGGACGCAGTGGTCGTCGGCGCCTCCAACATTGTCGGGCGACCGATGGCGATGGAATTGTTGCTGGCCGGTTGCACCGTGACCGTTACCCACCGCTTCACCAAGGATCTGGCAGGCCACGTCGGTCGTGCCGATCTGGTGGTGGTGGCCGCCGGCAAGCCGGGCCTGGTCAAGGGTGAGTGGATCAAGGAAGGCGCGATCGTGATCGACGTCGGCATCAACCGTCAGGAAGACGGCAAACTGGTCGGCGACGTGATCTACGAGACCGCCCTGCCCCGCGCTGGCTGGATCACTCCAGTACCGGGCGGCGTCGGCCCGATGACCCGCGCCTGCCTGCTGGAAAACACGCTGTACGCAGCGGAAACACTGCACAGCTGAGTTCACGCCTCGATCCAGGCGACGAACAAAAGAACCCCGCCAATGGCGGGGTTTTTTTTGCCCGGGGAATGACGCTACCACTCGCCGGAAACCTGCTGTTTTGTAGGGCTTTTCAAGGACTTTCGCCTGTTGATTGAACAACCATCGACAGTTCTTCAGCCATACTCCTAAAATGCGTCGTTTTTAAAGAAACAGCCCGTTACAAAACGGCTAATCCACACCTTATGAGTCTGCCAGCGTGAAAATCCGTCTTTCCATCCTGAGCCTATTTTTTGCATTTACAGGGACGTTCATCACGCCAACCGTCAGCGCCGCCGACACCACTGCGGCACCACGCGACACCTCACAACTGAAGATCGCTTCCGGCAGCGCATTGCTGATGGATCTGCAGACCAACAAAGTCATCTATGCCAGCAACCCGGACGTGGTGGTACCGATCGCCTCGGTCAGCAAACTGATGACCGCGCTGGTTGTGGTTGAAGCCCGGCAGAACATGGATGAGTACATCTCCATCAACATCAGCGACACGCCAGAAATGAAAGGTGTGTTTTCCCGGGTCAAACTCAATAGCGAAATGCCACGCAGGGAAATGCTGCTGATTGCGCTGATGTCCTCGGAAAACCGTGCCGCCGCGAGCCTGGCTCATCACTATCCGGGCGGTTATGTGGCGTTTATTGCCGCCATGAACGCCAAGGCCAGGGCGCTGGGCATGACCAGCACCCACTACGTCGAGCCGACCGGTCTGTCGCCGCGCAACGTGTCGACGGCACGCGACCTGAGCAAGTTGTTGGTCGCTGCGCACAAGTACCCGATTTTGACCGAGCTGAGCACCACCAAGGAAAAAACCGTCTCGTTCCGCAAGCCCAATTACAGCCTGGGTTTCCGCAACACTGACCATCTGGTCGGCAAGCCGAATTGGGACATCAAGCTGACCAAAACCGGCTTTACCAATGAGGCCGGCCACTGCCTGGTGCTGGTGACCAGCATGGGTAATCGTCCGGTGGCGCTGGTGATTCTCGATGCGTATGGCAAGTACACACACTTCGCCGATGCCAGTCGTATTCGCAACTGGGTCGAGACCGGCAAGGGCACCAACGTTCCGTCTGAGGCCTTGCAGTACAAATCGGAGAAGAACCTCAAGCACCGTCAGAGTGGTGTGGTTGAGGCCTCGAAGTAGTTGGGGGTATATCCGGTTCTTCGGTAACGGCGGCTATTGGTTTCGCCCTTACGGCGAGTCACTTGGAAGAGACCCAAGTAACCAAGGGCTCTTGCCCCTTTCGTTCGGTGCCTCGCTGTGGCTCGGCATGCCCTCGCTCCGGTCCTGCTCCGTGGGCCCGCCGCCATCGGCCATCCATGGCCGGGGGCGGCTAACCCGGCATCCATGCCGGGTTGCCCACTGCGCAGAACCTGCGCTCGGCCTCTCGAGGGGGCGCTCAGATCAAAAGCGGAAGGCGAGCTAACGCTCGGCCTGATGAGTGGTGAGAATCAAAAGCGTACGCCGATCCCTGTAGGAGCCGGCTTGCCGGCGAAAGGCGTCCGGACGACGCGTTCATTCAGACAACCCGCGTTATCGTTGGCGTCCATCGCCAGCAAGCTGGCTCCTACAATTTTGAATCGTGTGAACCCAATCCCGTGTAGGAACCGGCTTGCTGGCGATCGCGTCCGTTCAGTCGACAAACAGGTGACTGACCCACCGCCATCGCCAGCAAGCCGGCTCATACAGGGGGATGTACAAACATCCAAAATTGGCGGGGCCATCACAATGCGGGAGCACGCGCACGACTGAACAGCCAGGTCGGCTTTCAGGCCGCCTCGGCGGCTGTGGCGGTAGTCGCCCCCTCGAGAGGCCGAGCGCAGGTTCTGCGCAGTGGGCAACCCGGCATGGATGCCGGGTTAGCCGCCCCCGGCCATGGATGGCCGATGGCGGCGGGCCCACGGAGCAGGACCGGAGCGAGGGCATGCCGAGCCTAGGCGAGGCACCGAACGAAAGGGGCAAAAGCCCTTGGTTACTTGGGGCTCTTCCAAGTGACTCGCCGTAAGGGCGAAACCGCCAGCAGCCACAACCGAAAAAACGGATATGCCCCTATACGTTTGCCCCCCTCCAAAACCTCAATCATTCGGCAACGGCATCTGATCATCATCCGGAATACCATCCCCCGCACTCGGATCCCTTGGCGTCACCACCGGCCTGGCCAATGGATCACGCATCGGACTGTCCGGATCCATCACCGGATCAATATCATCCTCCACAGTGGTTGGAACACTGTCCGGACGCTTGTCGTCAAAACTCGAATCGGTAGACATACACACCTCCCACAGAACGTCAGGGTTTCAAATTCGCGAGCGGGTCGTAAGGTTTGGCGGGAGCCTTGCCCGCCTCGCCCGGTTTAACATCCCTGGGCGCCCTGGCAGGTCCGATGGGGTCGACCTGAGGGTCGGCAAGGTCCGGTGAATCCGGATCGAAACCCAACTCATTGCCTGAAGAATGCTCGGACGAGTGCGGGCCGGAGGGTGAAGTGGGATGTGTCATGGGCGCCTCCTTGGGACGGACCCGGAAACATCCGGGCCCTTATCCTTTAGAGGCCAATCGCACGTGGCAGTGCCGGGCAGATGACGAACGGGAAGCTTACGGCGAAGTCAGCGCCTTCTTCGCACGGGCAGCGGCCTGCTCCTGGCCGGCCTGAGCCAGGTCGTTCGCCGCTTTCAACCAACGCGACTGATCAACGTTGGCCGGAATCTGCTCCGGTTTCTGGATCAGCACCGCCCAACCACCCGCATCCTTGAACGAAGACTCAAATGAGCTGAAGCTCATCAACTCCCGACGATTCAATCCCGCGCGCAGCAGCACAGTCTGCTTCTGACGGTTGTACCCGGCGAGAATGGCGTAACGCGGTTCAGCCCAGAACGCCGAACCTTCAGTGAAACGCACCATCACCGGGTAACCCGCCGCAACCTGGGTCAGCAGCGCTGGCAAATGGCTGTCGAGTGGGTAAACGACCATGCCGTACTCGCGGGCGAGGTTCTGCATGTTCTGCTGCAATTGCGCTTCGGCGCCCGGCACATGCAAAGGTTTTTCGAGCAATCCCGGGGTAATCACGATGCCCTGCTGCGCCAACAGACTGGCCAGCACCTGGGGCCCGCTTTGAAAGCTTTGCCCACGGTAGAACGTACCGCTGAGCTCCACCCGCTCAGGCAGACGCTTGACCTCCGGCGTCAAACTGCCCGCGCAGCCTGCCAGACCTGCAACACAGCCAACAATCAGGGCTGCCGTTCGAATTCGCGAAAATACCCGCACCATCATCACTCTCTTGTTCAGACGCCAGGTGTCCGTGCTCCCGGCTTGGCCGTTGATCATAGGACGCCGCGCGACAGCGGTATAGCCTTAACCGGCAGTTGATTGCGTTCGATAGAGCGAACTGATTGGTCGGCAACGACCTTTGGTCAATAGCCTGCAACATGGCAGCGACTAGACTGTCACTTGCAAAGCGTGTGTGCCCGAAGCAGGGCGAAGAGGAGGCACTGATGAGCCTGACAATGACCATTGTGATGTTGATTTTCAGTTGGCTGGCTGTTGCCGCCGCCATGTTGTGGGGAGTCCTGCGAATTGCCCGCAGACACCATCACCACCCCGCCCAGCCGGCTCGGGTGACGAAAACCGATAAACCGGGTGCACGTCACGCCACCGCACACTGACGAGCACTTTTTAATACCCCGAATACAAACGGCCGCCTGGACTCTTGCAAGTGCAGGCGGCCGTTTTCGTTTCAGCCCAGGTTACGCTTCAGCGACAATTCGCTTCTGCTTGGCCCGTCGCGACATCATGTTCAAGCCTTCAATCGTTGCCGAGAACGCCATGGCTGCGTAGACGTAGCCTTTCGGTACGTGGGCGCCGAAGCCTTCGGCGATCAGCGTCATGCCGATCATGATCAGGAAGCCCAGCGCCAGCATCACCACCGTCGGGTTGTCGTTGATGAACTTGGCCAACGGGTCAGCCGCAAGCAACATCACCAGCACCGACACCACCACCGCGATGATCATGATCGGCAAATGCTCGGTCATGCCGACAGCGGTAATGATGCTGTCGATGGAGAACACCATGTCCAGCATCAGGATCTGACCGATCGCGGCGGCAAAGCCCAGGGTCACGGTCGAGGTCGCCGACTTCGGATCTTCCGGTGCCGGATCCATGCTGTGATGGATCTCGGTGGTCGCCTTCCACAACAGGAACAGGCCGCCAGCGATCAGGATCATGTCCTTCCAGGAGAACGCGTGGCCGAGGATCTCGATCACCGGCGCCGTCAACTGGACGATGAACGCGATGGTGCTCAGCAGTGCCAGTCGCAAGATCAGCGCCATGCCGATACCGATGCGCCGCGCCTTCTGCCGATGCTGCTCCGGCAGTTTGTTGGTCAGGATCGAGATGAAGATCAGGTTATCGATGCCGAGCACGATTTCCATCACCACCAGCGTGGCCAGGGCGACCCAGGCGGTGGGGCTTGCAGCAAGTTCTAAAAGGTATTCCATGGGTCAGTCCTGACTCGTTTTAAGACGGTTTAGATTTCCTGGGACGACGATTCGGTTTTCTCTTTGTCGTCGCCCGATGATTCTTTCTTGCTGATCAGCCCGCCGGTGGCATCGCTGAGCGCTTGCTCGGCGGCTTTGTGGGTATCGTCAATCGCCTGTTTGGCGGTTTCGGCAGCCTTGCCCATCAGTTGCTGAGCGCTTTTTTCGGCCTGGTCGCAACCGGCCAATACCAGTAAAGACGCGATCAGCAGTGCCGTGGTTTTAAGCTTCATGATGCATTCCTCGATAGAACAGAACGGGCCGAAACGATGGCCCGTTGATAGCGAGGCATTCTAGGGAGGCAAACACTTCAGGAAAATTCGTATTTTCAGCGGTTATACTTCGGTTTTTACGAACTGTAGGTTGCCATGCTCAATTATCGACAGCTGCATTACTTCTGGGTCGTGGCCAAGACCGGCAGCATCGTGCGCGCCTGTGAACAGCTGAACCTTACGCCACAGACCATCAGCGGACAGATTTCTCTGCTCGAACAAACCTACGGCATCGAGCTGTTTCGTCGGGTCGGCCGACAGCTGGAACTCACAGAAGCCGGACGCCAGACCCTGCCCTACGCCGAGCAGATGTTTCAGCTCGGCGGCGAACTGGAATTGATGTTACGGGCGCAGCCCAATGAGCAGCAGATTCTGTTTCGGGTTGGCGTGGCTGACGTGGTGCCCAAATCCATCGTTTATCGCCTGATCGCGCCGACCATGGAGCTGAGCGAACCGCTGCGCATTACCTGTCGCGAAGACAAACTCGAACGCTTGCTCGCCGACCTGGCGATTCAACGCCTGGACCTGGTGATCTCCGACAGCCCGATGCCGTCGCACCTGGACATCAAGGGCTACAGCCAGAAACTCGGTGAATGCGGAATCAGCTTCTTCGCCACCGCCGAACTGGCGGCGCAGTACGGCCAGGATTTCCCGCACAGCCTGCACGGCGCACCGCTGCTGATTCCGGGGCCGGAAACCGTGGTGCGCAGTCGCTTGCAACGCTGGTTTGCCGAGCAGCAGATTCAGCCGCGCATCGTCGGCGAGTTCGACGACAGCGCGTTGATGCAGGCTTTCGGTCAGTCCGGCAGCGGAATTTTCATCGGCCCGAGCGTGATTGCCGATGAAGTGAAGCGCCAGTGCGGCGTGGAATTGATTGGCCAGACCGACGCCGTGACCGAGTCGTTCTACGCCATTTCGGTGGACCGCAAGGTCAAGCACCCCGGCATCGTTGCGATTACCGAAGGTGCCCGACGCGAGCTGTTCACCGCGATGTGAGGGTCAGGCGCAGACTTCGCGGGGTTTGAAGGTCATCAGCGCCATGGCCAACAGGATCGAGATCAGAATAAAACCGGCCGCCGCAAAGCCAAGTCCACCCAGGCCAACACTGTCGATCACCCGGCCACCGACCATCGCGCCCAGACCGATACCGAGGTTGGCGCCGGCAATGTTCAGCGACGCGGCAAACGCCGGTGCCTCAGGCGCGGCTTTCATCAAACGCACATGGCTGACCAGGAACAACGCCGCTTGTGTCACGCCCCAGATGCCCATTGCCGCCGCCAGACCCAGCGGCGAATGGATGTTCGGCACCAGCGTCACCATGCCGGCGATCATGAAGGCGCAGAACGTCACGGAAGCGATCAGCGGATGACGATCCACCGCGCGACCGCCCAACGAGTTGCCGATCAGGCCCACCGCGCCGAAGCCCATCAGGCACCAACCCACCACGGTACCGTTGAAACCGGCCAGCCGCTCAAGAATGTCCGCCAGATAGGTGTAAGCAGTGAACATGCCGCTGAACACCAGAATCGACAGCAACACGTGCCCGATCATCAACGGGCTGCGCAGGATCTTGAACTGCGAACGGAAGCTCACCTGGTGTTGATGCAGACTGGTTTTCGGCAGGTAGATAAACAGCAGCAACGCCTTGGCAAACGCGATCACCGCGAGAATGCCGAAGGCACTGCGCCAGCCGAATGCATCGGAAATCAACGTCCCCACCGGAATACCGAACACGGTCGCGCAAACGATGCCGAAACCGATCTTGGCAATGGCGCGTCCGGCGTAATCCGGCCCGACGATGTCCACCGCCGTCTCACTGGCCAGGGCCCAGAACACCGGCAGCCCGAGCGCGGGGATCAACCGCGCAACGGCCATCACCCAGATGTTCGGCGCAAACGCCGCGAGGGTGTTGGCCAGACCGAACATGATCAACACCGAGATGAACAGCTTGCGCCGTTCGAACCGGGCGAAGTACGCGGTCAGGAACGGCCCGAACGCGGCGACAGTGAAGGCGAACAACGTCACCAGCAAACCGGCCTGGGGGATGGTCACTTCGAGATCCCGGGCGATTGCCGGCAACAGGCCGACGATGATGAATTCCGTGGTCAGCACCGTGAAACCGGCGGCGGACAACAGAAGGATGGGCAACAGCATGCAGAACTCCAGAAAACGACAACACCAGCGATAGCCCGAAGGCCCACTGGCAGACATGAAAATGAGGATGCGCAATCTTAACAGAGTGTTTCCAAAGGCGGTTGCACGAACCTGCACATCGCGTTTAACAGGCGGGTGGCAGATCGTCACAGGTCTGAGGGATGCAGACGACGCTGTGATAAAGTCCGCGCCCTGCGATTCGTACACCCTGTTCATCCGCCCTTTAATGGCCGCGATGTCGCGACACCCCCGCGCCTAATAAAATCAGAGATGCCGTTTTATGACCGCTTCATCCCCTTCGCTATTGCAACGCTTGAAACGCTTGAGCCTGGTTACGCAAATCATCATCGGCCTGCTCGCCGGGATTGCCCTGGCGCTGGTTGCGCCGGACGTGGCGAAGTCCACTGCGTTCATCGGCAAAGTGTTCGTCTCGGCGCTGAAAGCCGTCGCGCCGATTCTGGTGTTCGTGCTGGTCATGGCGTCGATCGCCAACCACAAGCACGGCCAGGAAACCCACATCCGCCCAATTCTGTTTCTGTACTTGCTGGGCACGTTTGCGGCGGCCGTGGTCGCGGTCGTGGCCAGCATGATGTTCCCGTCGAGCCTGGTGCTGTCCACCCACGACGTCGCGGTGACGGCGCCGGGCGGTATCGGCGAAGTGCTGCAAAGTCTGCTGCTGAGCGTGGTGGATAACCCGGTCAGCGCGCTGATGAATGCCAATTTCATCGGCATTCTGGCGTGGGCCATCGGCATGGGCGTCGCCATTCGCCATGCCGGTGACACCACGCGTGAAGTGCTCGGCGACTTGTCCAACGGCGTGACCCTGATCGTGCGCCTGGTGATCCGTTTTGCGCCGCTGGGGATTTTCGGCCTGGTGGCGTCGACCCTCGCCACTTCCGGTTTCGGTGCCTTGATCGGCTACGCGCATCTGCTGGCGGTGTTGCTGGGTTGCATGCTGTTTGTGGCGCTGGTGATGAACCCGGTGATCGTGTTCTGGAAGCTGCGTCGCAACCCGTATCCGCTGGTGATCATGTGCTTGCGTGAAAGTGGCATTACGGCGTTTTTCACCCGCAGCTCGGCGGCGAACATTCCGGTCAATCTGGAGTTGAGCAAGCGCCTGGGTCTGCATGAGGACACTTATTCGGTTTCGATTCCGCTGGGTGCGACGATCAACATGGCGGGGGCGGCGATCACCATTACCGTGCTGACTCTGGCGGCTGTGCATACGCTGGGTATTGCCGTGGATATTCCGACTGCCATCTTGCTGAGTGTCGTTGCGGCGATTTGTGCCTGTGGCGCTTCGGGTGTGGCGGGCGGTTCGTTGTTGTTGATTCCACTGGCGTGCAGTCTGTTCGGCATTCCGAGTGAAATCGCCATGCAGGTGGTGGCGGTTGGTTTCATTATTGGTGTGCTGCAGGACTCGGCGGAGACTGCGCTGAATTCTTCGACTGATGTGCTGTTTACGGCGGCGGCTTGTTTGGGTGAGGACGAGAAGGCTCAGCGTTTGGCGTGACGCGCTGTTTGGTCGTTGTTTGGATTTTGGGCATATCCGTTTCTTCGGTAACGGCTACTTAGGGTTTCGCCCTTACGGCGAGTCACTTGGAAGAGCCCCAAGTAACCAAGGGCTCTTGCCCCTTTCGTTCGGTGCCTCGCCTAGGCTCGGCATGCCCTCGCTCCGGCCCTGCTCCGTGGGCCCGCCGCCATCGGCCATCCATGGCCGGGGGCGGCTAACCCGGCATCCATGCCGGGTTGCCCACTGCGCAGAACCTCCACTCAGCCTCTCGAGGGGGCGCTCAGATCAAAAGCGGAAGGCGAGCTAACGCTCGGCCTGATGAGTGGTGGAAATCAAAAGCAAACGCGATTCCCTGTAGGAGCGAGGCTTGCCCGCGAAAAACGACCGGACAACGCGTTCATTCAGACAGCCCGCGTTATCGTTGACGTCCATCGCCGGCAAGCCAGCTCCTACAATTTTGAATCGTGTGAACCCAATCCATTGTAGGAGCCGGCTTGCTGGCGATGGCGGTGGGTCAGTCGACGTTTGTATTGGCTGGACGGACGCTATCGCCAGCAAGCCGGCTCCTACAGGGGATCGGTGTACGCTTTTGATTTTCACCACTCATCAGGCCGAGCGTTAGCTCGCCTTGCGCTTTTGATCTGGCTTTTGAGGTACACGCCCCCTCGAGAGGCCGAGTGGAGGTTCTGCGCAGTGGGCAACCCGGCATGGATGCCGGGTTAGCCGCCCCCGGCCAGGGATGGCCGATGGCGGCGGGCCCACGGAGCAGGACCGGAGCGAGGGCATGGCGAGCCTTAGCGAGGCACCGAACGAAAGGGGCAAGAGCCCTTGGTTACTTGGGGCTCTTCCAAGTGACTCGCCGTAAGGGCGAAACCAATAGCCGCCGCAACCGAAAAAACGGATATACACCCGGTCAACAAACCGAGCAGACCCACTCCCACAAGAACAACAAAAAGCCCGCCAAGGCGCAAACCTTGGCGGGCTTTTTTAAATCGCGGGAGTTTAGAACGCGCCCATGTAATCGCGCTTGCCCACTTCCACACCGTTATGACGCAGCAATGCGTAAGTGGTGGTGACGTGGAAGAAGAACTGCGGCAGACCGTAGCTCAGCAAGTAAGCCTGGCCGCTGAAGCGCTTCTCTTTCGGCGTGCCCTGACGGGTGATGATCTCGATGCCTTCCTTGCCATTGATCTGCTCGGGCTTGATCTCGCCGATGTAAGCCAGAACCTTGGTCAGCAGCGCTTGCAGCTCAGCGAAGGTGGTTTCAGTGTCGTCGTACTTCGGCACTTCGATCTCGGCCAGACGCGAAGAAACACCCTTGGCGAAATCAACAGCGATCTGCACCTGACGCACCAGCGGGAACATGTCCGGGTACAGACGGGCTTGCAGGAAAGCGTTCGGATCAATGTTCTTGGCGGTGGCGTGGGCTTCGGCCTTGTTCAGAACGTCGCTCAGGGCGTTGAGCATTTGTTTGAAAACCGGAACGGAAGCGTCGTACAGGGAAATGGTCATGGCAGTCTCGTGTGGTGACAGGAGTGAAACGTGGGGTCGATTATAGCGATGCACGGTCCCAGGTGAAGCGATAGATATGGGCCGGCGGACCAGGATGGCAATTGCCGTTGTCGGCGTCGGCACCGACGATCGACCATTGCGCCCGGGAGGTTTCGCCCAACTCGCGGGTAGCCTGCGGATTGAAACACTGACCGAGCTGTTCATCCGGCACCAACGCGTACGCCTGCGGATGCTCACGCAACCACTGCGCCGCCTGCTCGACCGTTGAACCGATCATTCCGAAATGCACGATCGGCTGCTTTGCGAACAACCAATGGCCCTCGCGCCAGTTGACCAACACCAGGTCTGCGCCCCGAGTCATGGTCGCCGCCTGCGCCATCAACGCCTCATGGGGATTGGCGCCGTCCTTGACCGGCTCGATGAACCCTCGGGCGAACCACAGCGTGAACCAGAGCACCGCCACCCCCTGAAAAATCCGCCACCCCAGCTGGCGTTGACGGAACCAGCGCTTGAACAGCCACGGCATCAGCGGCGCGGCGACCAGCACCAATCCCGGCAGCGCCGGATAAATGTACAACTTGCGCTTGCCGCTGCTCAGGCAGAAAAACAGCACCACCAACACCACCCACCCCAGCAACACCAACACGCGACCATCGTGCTTGCGTAATTGCCGGCGCCAGGCGGGGATCAGCCACGGCAGCGCGAGCACCAGCGGCAACCAATATTGCGGAATGACACTGACGAAAAAGTACCAGAACGGCTCCCGGTGATCCCAGGCGGCCGCATAACGCCCCGCCGTCTGGCGCAGCAGGATTTCCCGCACGTAGGCAATTTCCTCAGCACCGCCATTGAGCACAATGGACAGCGCCAAGGGCAGCAACCAGACGGCCACGGCACCGAGCAGCACCACAACACCCAGGCACCATTTGCGCGCTTCGCCCGGCATCGCCACCACGCCGGACCAACCTTTGCGCACCGCATAGGCATACGGGATCAGCATCAACGCCGGCACAAAGCCGACCCCCTTGGTGATCACGCCGATCCCCATCGCCGCGCAGCCGACGTAAAACCAGCGCCAGGCCGGCCCGAGCAACAGGTGTCGGGCCAGACCGTACAAGCCCAGCGAGGTAAACAGAATCAGAAAACTGTCGATCTGGCCGGTCCGCAGAATGCTGTAGGTCTGATAGGTCGCCAGGTACAGCAGCGCGGCCGTCCGACCGGCTCGTTGGTTCCAAAGCCTGCGCCCCAAGTCGTAGAGCATCGCCGTGACCGAGGTGGCCGACAGCAGCCCCGGAAGGTAAAGGGCAATGGCGGGCATCCCGGTGATCCAGGTGAAAAACGCCACGGTCCACATGAATATCGGTGGTTTATCGCCGTAAATCTCGGCAGCGCGATGGGGAATCAACCACGAACCGTTGTGCAGCATCTCCAGCGCCACGCCGAGGAACCGCTCCTCGTCCACATTCTGCGGCTGGCGCAACCCGAGCCCCGCGCCGACCAGCAACAGAGCAAGCAGCATCAGCCCCAGGCATTCAACGCCGGGTGAAAGGGTTCGGCGCATGGGTCAATCCTTCAAGGTTTTGCTGCGGGCAATTAATTGCAGGTTGCGCAAATAGACGATGGAACCGAACGCCTGGCCGATGATGAACACCGGGTCCTGTCGATAGATGGCGTACGCGAACAACAGCGCGCTGCCGATGATACTCAGGTACCAGAAGCTCACCGGTATCACGCTGCGCTTTTTGTATTCGCTGTACAGCCACTGCAGGACAAAGCGCCCGGTGAAGGCGATCTGGCCGCTGAAACCGACCACCAGCCACAGGGTTTCGCGGGACAGATTCATCCTTCGATCTCCTGCGGCCGGGTGTTCAGACGGGTGCGCCGGATCAGCCACCAGACGCCGATCAGGTCGAGAATCCCCACCAGCGCGCGGTCGATGTTGCCGTACTTGGAGACACCGGCCGTGCGCGGTCGATGGTTGACCGGGTGGGTGAGCATGCGTCCGTTGTGGCGCTGGATCAGCGCGGGGATAAAGCGGTGCATATGATCGAAGTACGGCAAACGCAGGAACGCCGCGCGCTGGATCAGTTTCAACCCGCAGCCGGTATCCGGCGTCTGATCCTTGAGCATGCGTCGGCGCAACCCGTTGGCAAACCGCGAAGCCCAGCGCTTGCTGGCGGTATCGCGGCGGTTGACCCGGTGCCCGGCGACCAATTGCAGGTCGGCGGCTGCCGGCTCACGGCGCACCAGCGCCAACATGCCGGGGATGTCCGCAGGGTCGTTTTGCCCGTCACCATCGAGGGTCGCCAGCCATTGGCCACGGGCGGCGAGCGCGGCGTGATAAAGCGACGTGCTCTGCCCCAGCGAACGTTCATGTTGCAGGATGCGCAGCGTGTTCAGCCCGTTATGCCGGGTCTGTCGCAGTGCCTGCAACGTGGTGTCAGTGCTGCCATCGTCGACGACAATGATTTCATACGCTTCATCCGCCAGTGCGACGCGGATTTCTTCCAGCAGCGCGGTGAGATTGCTCGCTTCGTTCTTTGCCGGAATCAGCACGGATACAAATAAGTCCTGGCTCATGAAGGCCCCTGTTTTCCTGAATTTTTTATGATCGAAGACCAACGCATCAGCGCTGATAAAAGTGGCGATACCACTTCACGAATTGCGCAACACCGGCCTCGACCGTCACGTGCGGACGAAAGTCGACCCACTGCGCCAATGCCGACACATCCGCCCAGGTCCTGTGCACATCGCCCGCCTGCATCGGCATCAAGTTGCGCCGGGCAGGCCGGCCCAGCGCCGCCTCCAGGCATTCAACAAAATCCAGCAGCGCCACCGGCGTGCCGCGCCCGATGTTGAAAATCCGGTTGACGCCCTCCCCGGCGTTCTCCGGCAATGGCGGGCGTGGACGCAGGCGGACGATGCTTTCGACGATGTCGTCGATGTAGGTGAAATCCCGCGACATCAAGCCTTGGTTGTAGAGGTCGATGGGGCGATCGTTGAGGATCGCGTCGGTGAACTTGAACAGTGCCATGTCGGGTCGGCCCCAAGGTCCGTACACGGTAAAAAACCGCAGGCCGCTGGCCCGGAGCCCGTAGAGATGGCAGTAGCTGTGGGCCATCAGCTCATTGGCGCGCTTGCTTGCGGCGTACAGCGAAACCGGGTGATCGACGGCGTCTTCGACGCTAAATGGCAACTTGCTGTTGGTGCCGTACACCGAACTGCTCGAGGCATAAATCAGATGGTCCGGGCGATGGTGTCGGCAGGCCTCCAGCACATTCAAAAACCCTGTCAGGTTCGATTGCGCGTACACGTCAGGGTTGTCCAGCGAGTAGCGAACACCCGCCTGGGCCGCCAGATGGATGACATCTGTGAAGCGGTGTTCCTTGAACAACGCCATCAAGGCAGGTTTGTCGACGATATCCAGCGTCTGGAAATGAAAGCCCGACAAGGCGCGCAATTCCTTGAGCCGAGCGTGTTTGAGCGCCACGCTGTAGTAGTCGTTGAGGTTATCAATGCCGACCACTTCAAGGCCTTGCTCACACAGGCGCTTGACCGTGTGAAAACCGATGAAACCCGCGGCGCCGGTGACCAGTACAGTCATGGCAGGTGCGCGCCAATCAGCGCATTATTGCCAGTCGATTCCAACGTCAGCGTCATGCCTTGCTCCAGGTTGCAGTCAGTAAGGCCAGTGACGTCGTCGATACGCTCTGACGCCGCGCCCGTCAGGCGCGACCGTCATCGCGCGGCCATGCATACGGTGCCCGTCGGATTGTAAAAATCGCGTTACGGATTGATGTAGCTTTTATGACCATTGCCGGGGGACGCGACGAATTCAGTTGCCATTGGCGCCCGCCCATCTAAAGTGCATGCCAGCTGAAGAAGAATATGAACCGGGTAAGGACGCAGCATCATGAGCATTGAGCAAGAAACGACCTTCGACGAGCCACGGCTCAACAGCACGGAAATCCGCATTCTGGGTTCGTTGATCGAGAAACAGGCCACCAGCCCGGAAACCTATCCGCTGACCCTCAATGCCCTGGTGATTGCCTGCAACCAGAAAACCAGCCGCGAACCGGTGATGAACCTAACCCAGGGCCAGGTCGGCCAGAGCCTGCGCGCCCTCGAAGGTCGCGGCTTTGCCAAACTGGTGATGGGCAGTCGCGCCGACCGCTGGGAGCACAAGGTCGACAAGGCACTGGAACTGGTGCCGGCGCAGGTGATTCTGACGGGACTGCTGTTTCTGCGTGGTCCGCAGACGGTCAACGAACTGCTGACCCGCAGCGGCCGCATGCATGAGTTCGAAGATGCCGAGCAGGTTGTGCATCAGCTTGAACGGCTGATTGCGCGCGGTCTGGCGCTGCTGATTCCGCGCCAGGCGGGGCAGCGTGAAGACCGCTACATGCATGCGCTGGGTGATCCGGCGGACATCGAAGCGATCCTCGCGGCACGGCAGAATCCGGTGGAGCGAGGTGGCGGCAGCGGCGTGTCGGTAGAACGCATCGAAGAGCTCGAAGCGCGGATTGCAGCGCTGGAAGAGCGCCTGGCACGCCTCGAGTAACCAGTAAAATGTGGGAGCGGGCTTGCTCGCGAATGCGGTGTGTCAGTCGATACAGTGTTAACTGACACACCGCATTCGCGAGCAAGCCCGCTCCCACATTGGGTTTGTGGTGTTAGTGGTTACTCGCCGTCCCAGTAATCCACGCCGTCGGCCTGTCTGGCGATGGCAACGAAGCCCGAGGCATTACCCTCGGCATCGACCTTGAAGTCGTCCATCACCGCGTACTTGCCGGAGTCCGGGTATTCGCAGATTTCCGGCGATTGCTGGGTGCTGACCGCCAAATAGCGCAGTTCAGCCTTGCTGGTGTTGATGATCTGGTGCGCCGCTTCCGGACCGCCCGGCGGGCAGGCGATCACGTCACCGGCGCGGATCGGAAAACGCTCGGCGCCAAGACGAATCTCCCCTTCCCCCGCGACGACGTAGAACATCTCCTCGTTGACCCGATGACTGTGAAACGGACTGCCGCGCATGCCCGGTTCCAGCACGTACAAGCGATAACCGAGCTTTTTCGCACCCAGTTGCTGACCGATGCGAGCCATCCGCTGTTGATAGCGGTCGGCGGTTTCACCGGTGGGCGCGAGGGCTTCGGGCAGCGGTTCGAGATCGACCTGATGCAGGTTGAGGATGGGGGGATGCATGGGAACCCTCGGGCACGGTTTTATGGGGTGGCAAGTCTTGTTTTGCTGGGGGGCAGTATAGGAAATTTGCTGCGACTGACTGGATACCGAGTCGCAGCCATCGCCGACAAGCCGGTCTCGCTCCCACATTCGACCGAGTTCTACCAATAGAAATGCGATCAAATGTAGGAGCGAGCCTGCTCGCGAAGAGGCCGGCACAGCCAACCAATAACTTGAGGAAAGTCAGCTCCGCGCAAACTCCACGGCCTTCTGAAACTGCTCCTGCGTCGGACGCACACCGGTGTACAACACGAACTGTTCCAGCGCCTGGATCGCGATCACTTCCAGTCCGGTGATCACCCGCTTGCCTTCGGCACGTGCGCGCACGATCAGCGGTGTTTCCGAGGGGATCGCCACCACATCGAAGATGGTCTGCGCCGCTGCGATGGTTTGCGCATCGAACGCCAGGTGATCGGCCTCAGGCCCGCCGGTCATGCCGATCGGTGTCACGTTGATCAACATTTGCGGGCGCCGGCTGCCCAGTTCGGCTTGCCACTCATAGCCCAGCGATTCAGCCAGGGCACGTCCGGCGTGCTCGTTGCGGGCCACAATCAGGCCGTTCTGGTAGCCACCATCGCGCAATGCACTGGCCACAGCCTTGGCCATGCCGCCGCTGCCGCGCAGGGCAAAAGTCGACGCCTTGGGCACCTGATGGGTTTCCAGCAACTGAGCGATGGCGATGTAATCGGTGTTGTAAGCCTTGAGGTGGCCGTCCGTATTGACGATGGTGTTGATCGATTGAATCGCGGCAGCCGACGCGTCCAGTTCATCGACCAGCGCAATGCAGGCTTCCTTGAACGGCATCGACACGCCGCAGCCGCGAATCCCCAGGGCACGGATGCCTGCGACGGCACCGGTCAGGTCCTGACTGCGGAACGCCTTGTAGTAGAAATTCAGGCCAAGTTGTTCGTACAGATGATTGTGAAATCGCAGGCCAAAGTTCCCGGGGCGGCCCGACAGGGACATGCACAGTTGGGTGTCTTTGTTGGGGTTCATCTGCATGAAAAATCTCCTTCAATTGCACTTTCAGATGGACGGGATTAGCCATGCCATCGCGTTCTGATCGATCATATCCGCGTACCTGCTCGTGGCAGCGAAGTGGGTAAGGAAGCCGGTACAGACCTTACACAAAATTTACCCAACGGCTGTGCTGATTTTCAGAAATACGCTGTCTTAGAAGTATCCCCGCGACAATCCTTGGGTCTATTGCAGACGCAAGCGCCGGGTCGAAGAACCGAGGAACTATCATGATCCGTAAAATCCCCACAGTTGCCTTGCTGATCGGTGCTCTTGCTATCGCAGGGCAGGCAGAAGCGCATGGCGGTGGCGGGTGGCAAGGTCCAGCGGTATTTGGCGCGATCGTTGGCTCGGCCATCGTCGGTTCGGCCATCATCAATAGCAGCCGGCCGGTCTATGTGCAGCAACCGGTTTACGTACAGCAGCAACCGGTTTACGTGCAGCCACAGCCGGTTTACGTGCAGCAGCCGCCACCGGTTTATTACCAGCCGGCACCGGTTTATGTGCAACAACCGGCTTATTACGGCCCGACGCCGGTCTACTACGGCCCTCCCCGTGGTTATTACGGCCCGCCGCGTGGCTATTACGGGCCTCCCCATGGTTATGGCCGCTGGTAACAGGCTCACGCAGGCTTTGACTGGGTGTATATCCATTATTTGGGTGATGGCTGATATTGGTTTCGCCCTTACGGCGAGTCACTTGGAAAAGCCCCAAGTAACCAAGGGCTCTTGCCCCTTTCGTTCGGTGCCTCGCCTAGGCTCGGCATGCCCTCGCTCCGGTCCTGCTCCGTGGGCCCGCCGCCATCGGCCATCCATGGCCGGGGGCGGCTAACCCGGCATCCATGCCGGGTTGCCCACTGCGCAGAACCTGCGCTCGGCCTCTCGAGGGGGCGTGTACCTCAAGATCAAAAGCTGAAGGCGAGCTAACGCTCGGCCTGATGAGTGGTGAGAATCAAAAGCGTACGTGCCCCCTGTAGGAGCCGGCTTGCCGGCGAAAATCGTCTGGGCAACGCGTTCATTCAGACAGCCCGCGTTATCGTTGACGTCCATCGCTGGCAAGCCAGCTCCTACAATTTTGAATCGTGTGAACCCAATCCCGTGTAGGAGCCGGCTTGCTGGCGATGGCGCCCTTCCAGTCAATAAATGCGTCGACTGACCCACCGCTATCGCCAGCAAGCCGGCTCCTACAGGGGAGCGGTGTCCACATCCGGAATGAGTGAACACATCAAAGAAGGACAACGCGGACAACTGTAGAGCCAGGTCGGCTTTCAGGCCGCCTCGGCGGCTGTGGCGGTAGTCGCCCCCTCGAGAGGCCGAGTGGAGGTTCTGCGTAGTGGGCAACCCGGCATGGATGCCGGGTTAGCCGCGCACGGCCAGGGATGGCCGATCGCGGCGGGCCCACGGAGCAGGACCGGAGCGAGGGCATGCCGAGCCTAGGCGAGGCACCGAACGAAAGGGGCAGAAGCGCTTGGTTACTTGGCGCTTCTCCAAGTGACTCGCTGTAAAAGCGAAACCGCCAGCAGCCGTAACCGCAGAAACGGATATGCCCCCCATCCAATCCCAATCCCAATCCCAAAAACTTCCTGACTGAACAACATCACGCTTGAAAAACGGCGCTTTCTTGTGGCCACCCGTCGGCAAAAGTCTGGATAAATCGCATCAAGGTCGCTATCGGGACAGTGCAGGCGGTTTAAGTTGGCAAGATTGACTCAACCACCCTCCCCCTCGCCTTGGGGAACACGGTCATATTTATGTCATGTCAGGTCCGCAAGCTCAGACCTGTCCGCCAACAACAGGTTGAAAACAACAAGGACGACCACATGCCCACGCAAAACCCGCACCGTAATCTCGGTTTGTGCACCTCCAGCAAGGTCTACAACGCCCTGACCGAACTCAAGCACCTGGAAGGTCATCGCAGCGCCAAGTTTCTTTCGCTGCTGGCCGAAAACCTTGTGCGAAAAGGCCTGCTCAACGAACAGGAAGTGGTCCATATGCTGGACCTGGTAGTCGACTGACCGACAGACGGTCGATTGCACGCGCTGCCGTCAATGTCGACTATCGAAAGCGATGATTGTTCGTTCGCGCGGCAGACCCGTAAGGTAGCTCCATAGATTGATGGAGGTACTTATGTCCCAGGTTCAAATCATGTCCGTTATTGGCAGCGCCGTTCCCGCCTCGCTTAGAGAACTAGGATTGCTCGCCTGTTGGTATCTGGTCCAGGACGGTGAACAAATCAGCGGCCCGCTCCCATCGCTGACCGCCGCCAAGGCACTGTCGCAGAGCTTCGACGCCGGCCGACTCAGCGCTTAAGGCAACTGCACCCGCGGTTTGGTTTCGATAAAAATCGCCCAGCTCGACATGAATAGCGCGGCGATCAACGGTCCGATGACAAAGCCATTGAGCCCGAAAATCGCCAGGCCGCCGAGGGTCGAGATGAGGATCAGATAGTCCGGCATCTTCGTGTCCTTGCCCACCAGGATCGGGCGCAGGACGTTGTCCACCAGGCCGATCACAAACACCCCGAACAACCCCAGCACCACGCCCTGCCAGATCGCACCGCTGAACAGGAAAAACGCCGCCACCGGCGCCCAGACAATCCCTGCGCCGACCGCTGGCAACAGCGACAGAAACGCCATCAACACCGCCCAGAGCAACGAGCTCGGGATGTCCAGAAACCAGAAAATAAAACCGCCCAATGCGCCTTGTGTGATTGCCACCAGCAGGTTGCCCTTCACCGTGGCGCGCACCACGCGGTTGAACTTGAGCTGCAAACGGCGCTTCTGGTGTTCTTCCAGCGGCACGGCGGCGCGCACTTTGCGCGCCAGTTCTGCACCGTCGCGCAAAAAGAAGAACAGCAGGTACAGCATGATGAAAAAACCCACCACGAAATCAAACGTACCCTGACCAAAACTGAAGGCTTTGTTGGCGATGAACTCATTGCCCGTCACCGCGCTCTTGATGATTTTCTCCCGCAGCCCCTCCAGCTCGCCGATCCCGGCGCGATCGAGCAAATGCTGGAAGTACGGGGGCAGGCTGTGCTTGAAATGCGTGACGTACCCCGCGATGTCCAGCTCGCCGCTTTCGATGCTCTTGTAAAGCGCCGCCCCTTCCTGGACCAGCAGAATACTGAGGATGATCACCGGCAGGATCGCAATGACCAGGCAGATGCTCAATGTCAGCAGTGACGTCAGGTTGCGCCCCCAGCCGAACTTCAGTTGCAGTCGCCGCTGCAATGGCGCGAAGAGAATACCGAGGATCACCGCCCAGAACACCGCGCCGTAGAACGGCAGCAAAATCCAGATAAACGCGGCGGTCACCAACCCCAGCAAAATCACCAATGATTTGTTTTGAACCGTCTCTTCGTTCATGTCCGATCCATGTCAGTCCGCAGGGCACAGGCCCTTGTACCAAGAGCCGTCCTTATGCTTAGTCCGCCACGGTTCGCGCGAGTGCCATCCGTTTGTTCATCAAGCATAGATCCAGATCAATGAATGCCACGGGCATGCCGATTATCCTCGCCGGCTTTTGCGATCGACCCGCCCATGACCCTTTTCACACCTGAGCTGCTCGCCCCCGCCGGCACCCTGAAAAACATGCGTTATGCCTTCGCCTATGGCGCCGACGCGGTGTACGCCGGTCAGCCTCGCTACAGCCTGCGGGTGCGCAACAACGAATTCGATCACGCCAACCTCGCGCTCGGCATTCGCGAGGCTCAGGCCCAGGGCAAGCGCTTTTACGTGGTGGTGAACATCGCCCCGCACAACGCCAAACTCAAAACCTTCCTCAAGGATCTGGAGCCGGTGATTGCCATGGCGCCGGACGCGCTGATCATGTCCGACCCAGGCCTGATCATGCTGGTGCGTCGGCACTTCCCGCAGATGCCGATCCACCTGTCGGTGCAAGCCAACACGGTCAACTGGGCGAGTGTCGAGTTCTGGCAACAACAAGGCTTGAGCCGGATCATCCTGTCGCGGGAACTGTCCCTGGAAGAAATCGCCGAAATCCGCCAGCAAGTGCCCGCCATGGAACTGGAAGTGTTCGTCCACGGCGCGTTGTGCATGGCCTATTCCGGCCGCTGCCTGCTGTCGGGCTACATGAACAAACGCGATGCCAATCAGGGCAGCTGCACCAATGCCTGTCGCTGGAAGTACTCGGCGCAAGAAGCCACGGAAAATCTGCTCGGCGACATCGTGCAGACCTACCAGCCCGAACCGACGCTGGGGATCGGCGCGCCCACCGATCAAGTGTTCCTGTTGCAGGAAGCCAACCGCCCTGACGAACTGATGCCGGCCTTCGAAGACGAACACGGCACCTACATCATGAACGCCAAGGACCTGCGCGCCGTGCAGCACGTCGAGCGTCTGACGCAGATGGGCGTTCATTCGCTGAAAATCGAAGGCCGGACCAAATCTCACTTTTACTGCGCGCGCACCACTCAGGTTTACCGCCGGGCGATCGACGATGCGGTGGCCGGTCGCGACTTCGACCGGGGCCTGATGACCGATCTGGAATCCCTCGCCCAGCGCGGTTACACCGAGGGTTTTCTGCGTCGTCACGTGCATGACGAATATCAGAATTATCAGAACGGCAGCTCAGTGTCGGAGCGACAGCAATTTGTCGGTGAATTGACCGGCGAGCGGCGTGACCGGCTGGCGGAAGTCAAAGTGAAGAACCGCTTTGGCCTGGGCGATCACATGGAACTGATGACGCCCAAGGGCAACTTCCACTTCGATTTGCACCAGTTGCAAAACATCAAAGGCCAGCCCATCGATGTGGCGCCGGGGGATGGGCACACCGTGTACCTGCCGATTCCGGATGCGGTGGATTTGCGGTTTGGGTTGTTGATGCGGGATGTGCGCGAGATGTGATCTTCCAACCAATCCGCGAATCGCCGCTATCTCGGAAAACGCCGCGACCTCTGTAGGAGCCGGCTTGCTGGCGATCCAGACGACGCGGTCTATTTGACAGACCGCGTCGCCTGGATCGCCAGCAAGCCGGCTCCTACAGGTTGCGGTGCTCTTACGTGAACTCCTCGCGCAACATCGCCACAAACGCTTCTCGCGCCGGGTGAACCCCGGCGTTTTCATGCCAGTAAAACAGGTTGTCGATGGCGGTCAGTTCAGGGAACTCATACCCCGCACAACCGGCGCCTTTGGCGTACTGATCGAACACCCCTTTGGGCACCAGCGCGACCCCCGCCCCCGCGCTGACGCATCCGACAATCGCGCCGTAACTCGCCAGGCTGACAATCGGCAGCGCCTGCCCCTGGCGCAACAACCAATGTTCCAGCGCCGCACGATAAGGACACCCCTGGGGCCACATGAACACGGTCTTGTCCTGCAAATCGGCGATCTCGCGCACAGGCCCCAGCGACGTCGAGGCAATCAGCAGCAGCTCCTCGCGGTACATCGGCGTGCGCTTGAGTTGTGAGCGCTCGACATCCACCGCGACGATTGCGCCGTCGAGCCGGTGGTTGGCGGTGTCATCGAGCAATTGGCCCCAGGTGCCGGTGGTCAGCTCCAGCGCCACCGCCGGATAACGCTTGTGGAACTTGGCGAGCAAACGCGGCAAGCGACCGGTGGCCGACGATTCGATGGCGCCGATGCGCAACGGGCCGGACGGCTCGGCGGCGGGGTCGACCGCCCGCTTGGCCTCAGCCGTCATGGCGAGAATCTTCGAGGCGTAGGCCAGAAAAGTCTGCCCCGACGGACTGATGCGCAACCCTCTGCCTTCGCGGATAAACAACGCGACGCCCAACTCCGCTTCCAGCGACTTGATCCGTGCCGTGATATTCGACGGCACGCAATGCAACAGCTCGGCCGCTCGGGCGATGCTGCCGACGTCGGCCACAGTCTTGAACATGCGAATCTGTGCCAGCTCCATACATCACCCAAAGTGAACGGTTAGCGCAGTATAAGTCAGTTGTGGCGAACGGTCCGCGTTCTGATACTCGAAGCATCTGCCCACAGGTGCCCGACCATGCAAGCGCTCTCAACCGCCACCCCTCCCCTCAAAATCATCCTGGCCATGGCCTTCGTCGTCGCGTGCTGGGGCTATTCCCCGACCGGTATTCACATCGGCTTGCAAGCCTATGATCCCGGGCACCTGGCATTGCTGCGGTTTCTGCTGGCGTCGGCGTTCATGGCGCTGGTCGCGGTGTTCAAAGGCATCAGCCTGCCGACCCTTCGCGATTTGCCAATGCTGTTCGGCCTCGGCTTTTTTGCGGTGAGCCTGCATCACGTGGCGATCAATTTTGGTCAGCAGGGGGTCAGTGCCGGTGCGTCCAGCGTGTTGGCGCAATCGACGCCCTTGTTCAGCACACTGCTGGCGCGCTTCGTGTTCAAAGACCAGGTGAGCGCGTGGCGCTGGGGCTGTGTTTTTCTGGGATTGATCGGTGTGGTGATTGTGGTGGCGGGCGATCGCGGACTGGGCAGCATCGACGCCCATGGCCTGTTGATTCTGCTGGCGGCGGTGTCCTGGAGTTTCTACTTCGCGTTGCAGAAACATCACTCCGGGCGTTACGACGGGCTGACACTGGTCTGCTACACGGTGTGGTCGGGGACCGCGTTGTTACTGGTTTATCTGCCGGGGTTGGCGGCACAAGTGGTCAACGCGCCGATGCAGGTGCAGCTGGCAGTGCTGGCGCTGGGCATTTTCCCGAGTGCACTCGCCTACCTGGCCTGGGCATTTGTGTTGACTCACGTTGATTTGAGCCGGGCGACGATGACGCTGTATCTGGTGCCGCCGACGGCCATGGCGATTGCCTCGTTTGCGCTGGGGGAACGGCCGACGGTGATGATCGTTGTCGGGGGGACGGTGGTGTTGGTCAGTGTGCTGGCGTTGAATCTGGAGCGGCGGTTTGTGGCGATTCGGGTGGCGGGTGTTTGATGGGTGTTTTGTGGTGATGGGGCTGGCGCCTTCGCCGGCAAGCCGGCTCCTACAGGGGATCGCGGTTCGGCTCTGCGCCAGCCGGGTCCCGCGAAGGCGGTTAATCGCGATCCGCCAGAAACCGGTCCCGGCTGTTGGTCAGGTGCAGCCACATCGCCGCCCGCGCCGCATCCGCATCCTGACGCTTGATCGCGTTGAGAATCGCCTCGTGTTCGAGGTTGGCCAACTGCCCGAGCTTGCTCAAATCCGCCGCGCCACGTTCAGCCGCGTTGACGCGGGTGCGGGGGATCATCGCGCTGCCCAGGTGCTGCATGATTTCCGTGAAGCAGACATTGCCGGTGGCCTCGGCGATCAGCAGATGAAAACGCCTGTCAGCTTCGACACAACTGTCGTTGTTGGCGAGCAGGCTTTGATAATCGTCCAGCGCTTCGCGCATCTGTGCCAATTGCGGGTCCGTGCGCCGAATCGCCGCCAACGCGGCGGCCTGGGTTTCGAGGCCCAGGCGCAACTCAAGGATGCTGCGCACGCCCAGCGCGGTATCGACATTCAGTCGTAGCCCCTGCTCCGGCGCGCGCTCGATAACAAACGTGCCGATGCCGTGCCGGGTTTCCACCAGCCCCGACGCCTGCAACTTCGAGATCGCCTCGCGCACTACGGTGCGGCTGACCCCGTGCTCCTGAACGATGCTGTTCTCCGACGGCAGCTTGTCCCCCGGCAGCATCTGGCCGAGCAGGATGCTCTGGGTCAGTTTCGCGACCAGGTCATGGGCCAGGTTGTGAGTGCGCTTGCGGGCAGGCGCGTCGAGGTCATCTTGCATGGCAATCATCCGAAAGCAGGGCTAAGCGGATCGTAGCACTGCGGTCGAACGGTTTCTCAAGAAAACCGCGCTCAACTTGTATGACAACACTCAACAAATCAAACATCAAAGACAAAAACAAAGCGCACCAACGACCCTAAACAGAATAAAAAACAACCTTAACCTCGCTATTTTGTTGAACAACACCCCTTGCAGGATAAAAAAATGTAGTTGTATGATGTCTAGCAACAACGCTACATCCGCAACACCCCGCATAAAAATAATCAGTGGGAGAAAACCAAGTGAATACATCCGTACCCGGGATGCATGACGGTGCCGATTCGGTGCTGAAGTCCGCCATCTCTAAAGTGAAACGCCACGTTCTGCCGCTGTTCGTCATCATGTTCATCGTCAACTACATCGACCGCGTGAACATCGGCTTCGTCCGCGCCCACATGGAGCATGACCTGGGCATTGGTGCTGCCGCCTACGGCCTCGGTGCCGGCCTGTTCTTCATCGGTTACGCGCTGTTCGAAGTCCCCTCCAACATCCTCCTGCAAAAAGTCGGCGCACGAATCTGGTTGACCCGCATCATGCTGACCTGGGGTCTGGTGGCCGCCTGCATGGCGTTCATCCAGAACGAAACCCACTTCTACATCCTGCGATTCCTGTTGGGCGTGGCTGAAGCCGGGTTCTTCCCCGGGGTGATTTATTACTTCACGCGCTGGTTGCCTGGGGTAGAACGCGGCAAGGCCATCGCGATTTTCCTCAGCGGCTCGGCCATTGCCTCGTTGATCTCCGGCCCGTTGTCCGGTCTGCTCCTGCAAGTCAGCGGGTTCGGCATGCACGGCTGGCAATGGATGTATTTCATTGAAGGCATGTTCTCGGTCGGGCTGTGCGTATTCGTCTGGTTCTGGCTCGACTCCAAACCCCACGACGCCAAATGGCTGAGCCGCGATGAGCAAGACGCGCTGGTCAAAGCCATTGATGACGAACAACTGGCCCGCGAAGCCGCGACCCCAATCAAACCGTCGCTGGGCACGCTGCTCAAGGATCGCCAGATCATCCTGTTCTGCCTGATCTACTTCTTCATTCAGCTGACCATTTATGCCGCGACCTTCTGGCTGCCGAGCATCATCAAGAAGATGGGCGACCTCAGCGACATCCAGGTCGGGCTGTTCAACTCGATCCCGTGGTTGCTGTCGATTGTCGGCATGTACGCCTTCGCGTCGCTCTCGACGAAATGGAAACACCAGCAAGCCTGGGTTGCCGCTGCCCTGCTGATCGCTGCGGCGGGGATGTTCATGTCCACCACCGGCGGGCCGGTCTTCGCTTTCGTGGCGATCTGCTTCGCGGCACTGGGATTCAAATCGGCTTCGTCGCTGTTCTGGCCAATTCCCCAGGCGTACCTCGATGCACGGATTGCCGCCGGCGTGATCGCACTGATCAACTCGGTAGGCAACCTCGGCGGCTTCGTGGCACCGACCACCTTCGGCCTGCTGGAACAAAACACTGGTTCGATTCAGGGCGGCCTGTACGGGTTGGCCGCGACCTCGATCATCGCCGCGATCATTGTCTTCGCTGCACGCAACACACCGAAAACCGCACCGGCCGTTGCGCTGGGCAAACCAACGCCCAACCACGCCTGATCGCTGCTATTCAAGGACCATAAAATGAACCAACAAGACACTGCAAAAGCCCCGATCATCACCAGCATGCAAGTGGTTCCGGTGGCCGGTCACGATGGCATGCTGCTCAACCTGAGCGGCGCCCATGGCCCGTTTTTCACCCGCAACATCGTGATCCTCAAGGACAACGCCGGGCACACCGGCGTCGGCGAAGTGCCGGGGGGCGAGCGCATTCGCCAGACTCTGGAAGATGCGCGCAGCCTGGTGGTCGGCAGCCCGATCGGCACCTATCAGAAGATTCTCAACCAGGTGCGCCAGACCTTCGCCGACCGCGATGCCGGTGGTCGCGGCTTGCAGACGTTCGACCTGCGCATCACCATTCACGCGGTGACTGGCCTGGAAGCGGCGCTGCTCGATTTGCTCGGCCAGCACCTGGACGTGCCCGTCGCGGCGCTGCTCGGCGAAGGCCAGCAACGCGACGAAGTGAAGATGCTCGGTTACCTGTTTTATGTCGGTGATCGCAACGCCACCGATCTGGCTTACCGCAGCGAACCGGACGCCGACAACGACTGGTTCCGCGTACGTCACGAGAAAGCCATGACTGCCGATTCCGTGGTGCGCCTGGCGGAAGCCGCCCACGCCCGTTACGGGTTCAAGGACTTCAAGCTCAAGGGTGGCGTGCTCAGTGGCGACGAAGAGATCGAAGCAGTCACCGCGCTGGCCGAACGCTTTCCAGACGCGCGCATCACCCTTGATCCGAATGGCGCCTGGTCGCTGAAAGAAGCGATCCGCTTGTGCCGCGATCAGCATCACGTCCTCGCTTATGCCGAAGACCCGTGCGGTGCGGAAAACGGTTACTCAGGCCGGGAAGTCATGGCCGAATTCCGCCGCGCCACCGGCCTGAAAACCGCGACCAACATGATCGCCACCGACTGGCGGGAAATGGGCCACGCCATCCAGTTGCAATCGGTGGACATCCCGCTGGCCGACCCGCACTTCTGGACGATGCAGGGTTCGGTTCGCGTGGCGCAGATGTGCCACGAATGGGGCCTGACCTGGGGCTCGCACTCCAACAACCACTTCGATATTTCCCTGGCAATGTTCACCCACGTCGCAGCCGCTGCACCGGGTGAAATCACCGCCATCGACACCCACTGGATCTGGCAGGACGGCCAGCGCCTGACCAAAGCGCCGCTGCAAATCGTCGACGGTTGCGTGCAAGTGCCGAAGAAACCGGGGCTCGGGGTTGAGCTGGACATGGATCAACTGGCCAAGGCCAATGAGCTGTACAAAGGCATGGGGCTGGGCGCGCGGGATGACAGCGTGGCGATGCAGTTTCTGATTCCGGGGTGGAAATTCGATAACAAGCGGCCGTGCCTGGTGCGCTAACACGGCACACCGAGATCCTGTAGGAGCCGGCTCGCCGGCGATAGCGGTGGGTCAATCGACACATTTATCGCCCGAACGGACGCCATCGCCGGCAAGCCGGCTCCTACAGGGATGTGTGATGTTCATTCATTGGGCGGTTTGCAAAAGCCACCCCTTGAACGCCGCCATCGCCGACGTTTCGGGCCGTGACTGCAAGCGGGTCAGCCAGTAGCTGCCGGTGGTGATGCCGATGGCGAACGGTTGCTCGATGACACCCGCCGCCAGTTGCCGGGCGAACATCAACGGCGGCGCCAAGGCCACACCCGCACCTTGCAACGCCGCCTCCATCATCGCCAGCGAGGAATCAAAGACGATGCTGCGAGGCGGTGCGGCATGGGCAGGCAGGCCGGTGGCCTGAAACCATTCGGGCCACTCATCCGTGCGATAGGAACGCAACAGCGTTTGCTGCAACAGATCGTCCGGCGTGCGCAGTTGCCGGGCAATCTCGGGCACGCACAACACCGACAACGGCGCTTCGATCAACCTGACCGCTTCAATCCCGTGCCACGCTCCCGCACCAAAGCGAATCGCGTAATCCAGTCCTTCCGCCGCCACGTCCACTCGATTGTTGTGGGTCGACAGGCGCAAATCTATGAACGGATGTTTCGCCTGAAAGTCCGCCAGTCGCGGCAATAGCCAACCGACCGCAAACGTCCCCACTGCGCCCACCGTCAACACATCACGAAAATGCCCGCCTTCGAAACGCTCCAGGGTTTCGGCGATTCGATCGAAGGACTCGCGCAGCACCGGCAACAAGGTCTCCCCTTCACTGGTCAGCATCAGCCCGCGAGGCAGGCGTTTGAACAGGGTGACGTTGAGTTGGGCTTCCAGGCTTTTGACCTGGTGACTCACCGCGGCTTGCGTGACGCACAACTCCACCGCCGCCCGTGTAAAACTCAGATGACGCGCCGAGGCCTCGAAGGCGCGCAGTGCGTTGAGCGGTAATTGCGGGCGGATCATGCCAACTCCCAAATTTTTCTAATGGCTCAGCCGAGATATTGTCGTTTGTCGAAGCACGGCATACTGAATAGATTTGGCACGCCCAGCGGCGGCCCGATTCATAAACCGCTCGGAGTGTAGCGGGTTTAATCATCAAATCTCATGGACAGTGGCTCAATCATGCACAACTCAACATTCGGCAAGGTCCTATCCTGCAGCGCTTTCGGACTGCTCCTCAGTGCAGGTTACTGCGTTGCCGGGAATCAGACTGACGCGCAGATCGAAGCCGCGGTGAATGCCGCGGTTGCCCCGGTCATGCAGCAACAGAACATTCCCGGCATGGCTGTCGCGATCACCGTGGATGGCAAGCAGCATTACTTTAACTACGGCGTGGCCTCGAAGAAAACCGGCACGCCTGTCACCGAAAGCACCCTGTTCGAGATCGGCTCGGTAAGCAAAACCTTCACCGCCACCCTCGCCGCCTACGCCCAGGCCAGCGGCAAACTGTCCCTGTCGGACAAGGCCAGCCATGTCCTGCCGGCATTGCGCGGCAGCGCGTTCGATCACGTCAGCGTGCTGCAACTGGGCACCTACACCGCCGGCGGCCTGCCACTGCAATTCCCCGACAATGCCGATGCAGCCGACAAGATGCTCGGCTATTTCAAACAGTGGAAACCGGCTTACACCGCCGGCAGCCATCGGCTGTATTCGAACCCAAGCCTGGGGTTGTTCGGGTATCTCGCGGCCAACAGCATGGGCCAGCCGTTTGATGAGTTGATGGAAAAGACCGTGCTGCCCAAGCTCGGCTTGCAGCACACCTACCTCAAGGTGCCGCAGGATCAGATGGCGCTTTACGCTCAGGGCTACAACAAGGAAGACAAACCGGTGCGGGTCGAGCCGGGCGCGCTGGACTCAGAAGCGTATGGCGTAAAAACCAGCGCCTCGGACCTGCTTCGCTACGTCGAGGCGAACATCAAACCATCCAGCCTTGAAGCGCCGATGCAGCAAGCCATCGCCACGACGCATGCCGGTTACTACACGGTCGGCGACATGACCCAGGGGCTGGGCTGGGAGTTTTACCACTACCCGATCACCCTCGATAAATTGCTCGCCGGCAACTCGTCGCCGATGGCGATGGAGGCGCACAAAGTCCAGTGGCTGAACCCGCCGCAAGCTCAACCGGACAACGTGCTGATCAACAAGACCGGCTCCACCGGTGGCTTTGGAGCGTATGTGGCATACGTGCCCTCGAAAGACATCGGCATCGTGATCCTGGCCAACAAAAACTACCCGAACCCGGAGCGAGTCAAAATCGCCCATGCGGTGTTGAGTGCATTGACCGAGTAACCCGGAATCAATCATTTGTGGCGAGCAACTTTCCTGTGGGAGCGAGCCTGCTCGCGAAAGCGGTGTGTCAGCCCCTGACAATTTGAATGTGCCGTCTTCGCGAGCAGGCTCGCTCCCACAGGGGCAGGCGGCGCAAAAAAATGGGCGACCTGTTGAGGTCGCCCATTTTTGTTAGCGCGTGATCATCTAAGCCTTCAATCGTCAGGCATTTCCGGCGGCTTGGCAGGCTTCGCCGGTTTGCCCGGTTTCGTCCCCTTGGTGCCGTTAGGCGGTGCGGCTTCTGTGACGGGCGGCGGGGTTGGCACCGTGGCTTCTTTCTCGGTTGGCGGCAACTGGTCGACCGTACTGAAAATCGCCTTCAGATCAACCGCGTCCGATTGCTCGAGTTTCTTTTCGCCGTCCTTGCCGACCAGAATCACCTTGGTCTTGGCCCCCGCCCCCAACTTGAGCGAACGGATCAAGGCTGCCGTGTCTTGTGGCCCGAGGTCTTTGCCTTCGCGCTGGCCCATCAGGTTGAGCACGGTGTACAGGACCATGTTCCGGTCGGTGAATTCCTTGCGATTGGCCGGCTCATCCAGTGACTTTTTCAGGCTGACCCACGCCGGGTCGACCGTGCTCGGCGCAATGACAATCAGCGGCCGGGACCTGCCCTTGTCCATGTCCAGCGGTGAGTCGCCATCGGCGGCGAGCAAGGGGCCGGCGAAAGCCAGCAGGGTTGTCAGGGTCAATGACCTGATGAGCATGCGCATCTCCTTTTGATATCCACGCTCTAATGATTGCGCATCGCGGCGTTCGTTCCGGGGTCGCACCGCAATTGTGTCTCGCCTTGACCCAAGCTTAGGTCAGGGCGGTCATTGCGCAACAGGCTGAGCTAATCTCAAGACTCGATATACACCTGAACCGCCGTGAGGATCCCACCATGAGCGCTCAGCTGAATCACACCATCGTCTGGTGCCGAAACAAACAGATATCCGCGTCGTTCCTGGTCGAGATTCTCGGCTTGCCCGCCCCCGAACCCTTCGGGCCGATGTTGATCGTGAAACTCGAAAACGGCGTGTCGCTGGACTATTACGACAATGACCCGCCGATTGCCTCTCAGCATTATGCGTTTCTGGTCAGCGACGACGATTTCGATGCGGCGTTCGCGCGCCTGCAAGCCAGGCAGCAAGCGTGGTGGGCTGATCCCTGCAAACAGCGGCCGCAACAGATCAACGATTATGGTGATGGCAGGCGTGTGTATTTCGATGACCCGGACGGGCATCTGCTGGAGATTTTCACCCGGGAATGAATGCGGCCAGCGGCAGAAATCAGCAACACAAACAATGCTGCCGGGCATCTTAAGGATCTTCTTGCACCACAAAGGACGTTAGCCGCCTTATCAGCGGTGTCGCAAGTAACACGAATGGCACAATGGTCATCCAGGCAACCAGCCAGGCTTTTAATCCATACGAAAATAACTGGCTAGCCGAAAGGCTTGAAGGACTGGCTATGGCCGTAGCGATAGCGCAGGTGATTGCGGACTGGATCACCGCAGAAGTTCGCTGGCGAAATCGCCGATGGAGCTTGGGCATTTCCGGCACTCCCAGACGGCTGCGTCGCAAGTCGCGAGCAGCCGGCTTGTATGGACCTTACTTGGCTTGGAGCAACTCAACAGTCTGCGCAGTCGTCAACAGAGCGTTGGCGATGTAACGGAAGTTGATCAGCGCGGCCAGGTAACCGTCCCCTTCCGGGGTGGTCGGGCCAGCGGTAGCGTCACGCACCACGGCCACCTCGAAACCTTGCTCCAGTAATTCACGCAGGTGCGACTCGACGCAAAGGTTGGCCGCCATACCCGCCAGAATAATTTGCGATACACCGTGCTTGCGCAGTTGCAGCGCCAAGTCATTGGTTTCCGGGCCGTAGACCTTGTGTGGCGAAGCGATGATGGTTTTGCCGTCGAGAATGTACGGCTTGAACTCGGGCATGAAGTCCGCACCGGAGTTCTCGAAACCGTCGAGGGTCAGCGGGCCCTTGCGATCGAACATGCAGAGGGTGTGCATGACCTTTTCCAGCGGCCCGCCGAATTTCCACTCGTGGTCGCACGGATAGTAGTAGTGCGGGGAGACAGCGACCGTGATGCCCGCACCTTTGGCGGCTGCGAACAACTGGCCGAGGTGATTGACCACATCGTGCTCGACGATGCTCTTGCCAAACACATCCCAACTCACACCCTCAGGACTGAGGAAGTCGATTTGGGGGTCGATGACGACCAGCGCAGTGCGGGAAAGGTCAATTTTCATACCTGGATCTGGCAGCGCAGGGCTGGCTGGATCTGCGTAATGTGCGAGGCGTGTTGGGTCGTTGCTCATGCCAATAGACTCCGATCGTGGGTAACAAAGTTGCTCTATGCCATGGCGCCCCTGCGGGCCGTTGCTTACCATCGGCGAGAACTTCATCCTATCCCCACCTTCTGATCCGACTTTGTCAGCACGTACAGAGTCTTTATCTGGTCGTCGCTATCATGGATATCCTGTCCGAATTCTTCGAACGCACGAACCTTCAGGGCAGGCTTTTCTTCTCTGGTCGGGTCGATGGCACTCTTGTCCTCGATAAGCCGCCAGGTATGGCGTTCATCCATGTCATCAGTCAGGGCGGTATCGACATGGTTCAGCCTGGGTTACCAAAGATTTCCATTGCCGAGCCCAGCGTGCTGTTCTGTCCAAGCAGTTGTCGGTATCAACTGCGCTCCAATACGATCGAGGGGGCAGAACTGATTTGCGCCTCATTTCAATTTGGGCGAAACACACAATCCCCCTTCCCTCTCGGGCTCAAAGAAACCCTGATCTTCCCATTCAGAGAGCTGGAGAATCTCGGCCCGGTCATTGGCGCGTTACTCGCCGAGTATCGGGATCAGGAGGCTGGAAGGAGCAAAGCGCTGAATCTGCTGCTGGAATACATATTTGTCCTGATCGTGCGACGCGCCGTTGCAGACGGACTGATATCCAGTGGATTGCTCTATGCCCTGCAGGATGGGCGCCTCGGCGCGGTGTTCAACAGCATCCATTCAGTGCCGGATGAGCTTTGGACCGTCGAGAAACTGGCGAGCCTGGCGAACATGTCCAGGTCGAAATTTTCTGCCTGCTTCACTCAGATAATGGGGCAGTCGCCTATGGGGTACGTCACCGCATGGAGGATGAAGGTGGCTCAGGACATGCTTCGTGATGGTGTTCAGATCAAGGTGATCGCTGAGTCGGTCGGTTACAGCTCGCAGGCGTCTTTTTCGAAAAGTTTTCTGAACGTCATTGGTTGTCCTCCAGCCGAGTGGCTGAAACGCGATGCCAGTGCAGAAGCACCGTTGGTGACCGCACACGTACAGCCTGCACAAGATCACGCAGAAGCTATCACCGACGATATTTAGCCACAGGTTCATGGCAATTGACCTGGATGATAATCATCGCAATGAATATTGATCGATCTAACGATAGCTTTCAGCCGCGAGAGTCGCTTTACCTGAGGTAATGCAAAAAGCGCCAACTTCATCGCCGGCTGTCAGGCAAGTATTGATAAGCATCTAACACGTAAGCACTTTTATTTACTTTCCTGACCATTCGGCCAACAAAGACAGCAAAAATTATCCCCGTCGTCACGTTTTAACCATTTCAATTCAACACCACTTTCTTATAAAATTCCGCGCCTTAATGGCCTCTGGCCAGCAATCTCGGAAAAACGGCTCTCTCTCCCTTGAAAAGAAAAGCCCGGCGACACCTTGTTGCGACTTTTCCTGACATCATCCGGTACAGCTCCGAACACTGAACTCCTTTCGTACAAACATGAACTGCCAGCCAGGCATTTTCTGCCTGGATGCTCCCTTTACTATCACTTCCCTATCTGTCCGAGACAGAGGAGGATTATTTGCTTCGCAAGCTTGCACTGCCTCATGGTTTGAGGACGATCCTGACGACTGCGCTGGTATTCCAGTGTGCAACTTTAGTCCTCAGCTTATGGTTAGTGAGCAGCAACCAATCGAGCATTGGAACCCTATCAAGTGTCGCTGTCGATCAAGTCGACGCAGTGGCAGAAACAGTTCAACACTTGATGGAGGCACGCCTCTCCCTGTCGCGAGCCAACACCCGCATCGTCCTGTTTAATACAATTCCGCATGAAATGGTGCAGCACGCCCGCACGGAATTGACACTGGCGAATGAATCGTTTGACCGTTTTCTCACACACACAAGGGTTGATGAAGAAAACCACATCCGAGTCCAGGCTATAAAAGACGTGTATTCACGTTATGTGGAGGTGCTCAATCAATTGGTCAAGTACACGGGCGCTGGCGACGTACAATGGGCACTCGCTCAGCCGGTACAAGACATTCAAGAGCAACTCCTTCAGGAACAAAAAAACTTCATCAAATACGGAAACAGCATCAGCCAGACTTCACTTCAGTCCATGGGCGACCGATTTAAAATATACATCGCCGCTGCTGCAATGATACTTCTAATGGTATTAGCAACCACATTCTTCCTGCTGTACATCATAAAAAAAATAGAGAAGAGTCGACTTCTAAAAATTGCCGTCAATCGAACTGACAGTGCAATTATCGTCACCAATCCGGACAGCATAATTACTTATGTAAACGAGGGTTTTGTGCGCATGCTGGGTTATGAAATATCAGACCTGGTGGGAAAAAAACCGGACGAGGTATTTTATGGCCGCCATACGGATCAGGACGCCGTCCTTTCTTTCAGAAAGAGTATCCAGAACGGAGAAAGCCACACCACTGAATTACTGGTCTACAACAAATCAAAGAATCCATTATGGGTACGCGTGGTCGCCAATCCGGTGCTCGATCCACAGGGTGTTCAGCAGGACGTCGTGGCTATTGTGACTGACATCACCGAGGCCAAGATGAATGACGAGTTGCAGTTCAAGGTCCTCAGTGCCATGGCCCGCGAAGAGCCACTTCCCGACGTCATGAAGTTGATTTGTCTGGAGATAGGTCGTATCGCTCCAGAAATCGGCGTTTCAATAAGACAATTTGATGAGCAGGGCTGCCTTCCACTGGTGGCGGAATTCAACCTGCCGGCCGGGTTGATTCAGTCACTGGAAAGCCTTGCCGAAAGGTCCATCCTGAAAAAAATGGACGTGAAAGAAAGCATGATGCTGAATTTCACTGACCCTGCATCGGACAACGGCGATTGCATCGATCACGAGCTCTCGCAATCGTTCGGTTTCACGGCCGGCTGGGTTAACACCATTCGCTCCAACAACGGACGTTGTTTAGGCACATTTACCCTTTACTATCGTGAAAATCACCTGCCTGCGGTCCAACATCACCGGCTGCTTGAAACCAGCCTGAAGCTGTGCGCTCTCGCCCTCGAGAGGGACAGTTTTATCAACGATATTGAACGACTGGCCTATTATGACAGCCTGACGATGTTGCCCAATCGGCGACTGTTGATGATGAAAGCAAACTCAATGATTGCCAATGCTCAGCGTTCGCAATCATCAATGGCCGTGTTGTTCATCGACATTAATAAGTTCAAGCAAATCAATGACTCACTCGGGCATGCCGCCGGGGATTTGCTTCTGTCTGAAATAGCCAGGAGGCTTCAGGGTTCTGTGAGGGGCAACGACTTTGTCAGCCGGCTTTCAGGAGATGAATTCGTCATTATTCTGTCTCCCTCCAGCGCTGAACAGGCGGTTGCCTTTTCAGAAAGAATGATCAGCAAACTATCGGAACCCATGATGTTGGCCGATGTAAAAATTGCGCCCTCCGCCAGCATTGGTATTGGTATTTATCCAGACCACGGTAACGACATTCACTCATTGCTTTTGCATGCCGATCAGGCGATGTACAAAGCCAAGTCCGCAGGCCGCCAGGCAATTGAAGTGTTCGACCAGGTGATCAACGATTCAACCACTGACGAACTGACACTGAGCCTGGCCCTCAAAAATGCCCTGGAGTCCAATCAGCTGACGCTGCATTACCAGCCCCAGATTGCGCTCGACGACAACCAACTTTTTGGTGTCGAGGCACTTGCCCGCTGGCGTCATCCAGAGCTTGGAAATATCCCTCCAAATCGATTCATCCCCTTGGTGCGCGAAGCAGGATTGATGCCCAAGCTCAATCAATGGGTACTCACCGAAGCCTGCCGGCAGATGGCTCAATGGCGCGACTCAGGACTTGTCGTGCCTCGTATGTCGGTAAACATCTTCCCCGTCGCCTTTCGCGACAGAGCCATTATTGAACTCATCCAATCTCTGCTGACAAAGCATGGGCTCCTACCCTCCTGCTTGACGCTGGAGGTTACGGAAGACTTCATACTGGACGCCACCGACAATGTCATATCGGTCATTACCGAGGTCCGTCAGTTAGGCGTCAGCTTATCCATTGACGATTTTGGCACCGGTTACTCCAGCCTGAGCTACCTGCTGCGACTGCCCGTCGATACCATCAAGCTGGACAAGAGTTTTATCGACGATATCGAAAAAAGTGAAAGCGCCCGGACGCTGGCGCAGTCGATTGCCGGGATCTGCAAGAGCTTGCAATTGAACATTGTCGCCGAGGGTGTTGAAACCGATGCGCAGCTTGAAATCCTTCGAGGCCAGGGATACCAGATAGCGCAAGGTTATTGTTTCTCGCGCCCTTTGGCCCCTCAGGATTTGGCTCAATGGATCCGCGAGAGATTCCTTTCCAGCGATGATAGCGAACGCTACCGAGTCTCGGCTCCCAAGAGCCTGCTGTGAGATTTCAAGGGATTTCGTACAGAACCTAGAACGCCAGTTTGTAGCCGATCAGCACCAGCATCGTCGCCAGGCACGGTCGCAACACCTCATCCGAGATGCGGCCGGTCAGATGGCTGCCCAGGTAAATCCCCGGCAGCGAACCGACCAGCAAGTAGCCCAGCACATGCCAATCCATGTTGCCCATGCTCGCATGGCCGAGACCGGCGACCAGGGTCAGCGGTACGGCGTGGGCGATTTCCGTGCCGACGAGGCGGCGGGTAGGCAACAGCGGATACAGGATGAACAGCGCCACGGTGCCCAGGGCGCCCGCACCGATGGAGGTCAGGGCGACCATGGTGCCGAGGATCAGGCCGGTGATCACCGTCAGCCCATTCAAGCGTTTGCCGCTTGGGTTGTAGGTGCCACCGGCGCGTTTGTGGGCGAAGTCGAGCAGGCGTTTCTTGAAGAAAATCGCCAGTGCCGTGGCAAACAGGACAAAGCCCAGCGCCTGTTTGATGATGGCGTTCATCGCGTCGGGGGACGTTTGCAAACTGCTCAGGAACCACAACGTCAGCGCCACGGCCGGCACACTGCCGAGCGTCAGCCAACCGGTAATGGCCCAGTCGATGTTCTTGTTCTTGCGATGTACCAGCACACCACTGGATTTGGTAATCGCGGCGTACAGCAGGTCCGTACCCACCGCAGTCGCCGGATTGATGCCGAACCAAAGCAGGATCGGCGTCATCAGCGAGCCGCCGCCCACGCCGGTCATACCGACAATGAACCCCACCACCAAACCTGCCACAACCAAACCGAAGTTAACGAAATCCATTAACACGCCCACAAAAACGCATGAAAAAACTGGCCCGCAGCATAGCGATTTTTCTTATAACCACTTATATCAATGCGGTCTATCGTTATTCCTGCACGCGCATTCCTTGTAGGAGCCGGCTTGCCGGCGATAGCGGCATATCTGCAACATTGATTTGACTGACACACCGCAATCGCCGGCAAGCCGGCTCCTACAGGGTCGGGTTTCATTGCACGGGGAGGAAATTGAGGAACAACAGGCTCTGTGCGTAATTCAGGCCGATCCGCCGGTAGCGCTCGTCCAGCATCTGGGTCAGCAGGTCCAGGCGCGCGACGATTTTGCCGAACTCCACGGCAAAACTCAGGTTGCTGCCCTCCTCCGAGATCTCGTTGGAAAACAGTAGGGGTTCGCCGTTTTTGTTTTGCCGCTGGCTGAGGATCCAGGTGGCTTTCTCGATGTTGCGCGCGGCGTTGCTGATGAAGACAGGGTTGATCGCATCGGTCATGTAAAACTCCAGCCGATTGCCGTGAGCGGTGACCAGCATGCTGCCGATGGCGTAGATGAAAGCGCCGACCCGGTCGCCGAGGAACTCCGGGCTCATGGCGTAACTCAGCGCCGCCAGATCCTTCTTGCCCCCCAGCGTCGGCAGCGGTTGTTGCTGCTCGATGGCCAGGCGCACTTGTTTGCTGGCGGTGCGGGCGTCGAGGAATCCGGACTTCTTCAGCTCCTGCGGGTTGCGCAGGTAGAGCTTGCCCATCAGCAGGTAGAGGCTGTCGAGGTTGTCGCGCATCGCCAGGGTGGCCATGCGGTCGACGCTGGTCTGTAGGAATTCCTGGGGCCTGCCTTCACGAAACTGGCTGACGATGTCCCGGCCCTGCTGCTGGCTGCAACCGGTCGTGATGAGCATCGACAGCACGGCGAGCAGCAGGCAATGGCGGCGGATGTGCACAGCGGTGAGGGGTAAAACTCGGGCCATGGGTGCTTGAACTTGGGCATGGGCCGGCAGAGGGGATCGCCGCAGGCTGCCAAGGGTAGAGCCGTGGATTGCGAAAAAGTGCAATGCCGACAGTCATCAGTGCGGGCGGTGGGACTTAACCTATGGGCTATCCTGCTGTCCACGGGAGTATCAATCGATTAACAGAAAGGAGGTTTGCATGCGGACTCTCGAACTGGCCGGCATCAACGTACCGGTCATCGGCCAAGGCACCTGGCGCATGGGTGAAGATCGCGCTCGACACCGTGAGGAAGTCGCCGCGTTGCGCCTGGGCATCGAGTTGGGCATGACCTTGATCGACACCGCGGAAATGTACGGCGAAGGGGGCGCCGAGAAAGTGGTGGGAGAAGCCATTGCCGGCCTGCGCGACAAGGTGTTTCTGGTCAGCAAGGTGTATCCGCACAACGCCAGCCGCAAGGGCATCCCCGAGGCCTGCTCACGCAGTCTGCGGCGGTTGAACACCGATTACATCGATGTGTACTTGCTGCACTGGCGCGGTCAGTATCCCCTTGAAGAAACCGTTGAGGCATTCGAACGCCTGCGCGAGGCCGGCAAGATCGGCCGTTGGGGCGTGTCCAATTTCGACGTGGATGACCTGCAAGAACTGGCCTCCCCGTCCTGCGCCACCAATCAAGTGCTCTACAACCTTGAGGAGCGTGGAATAGAATTTGATTTACTGCCGTGGAGCCAACAGCATCGTCAGCCATTGATGGCGTACTGTCCCATCGGCCAGGGCGGGAGTTTGCTGGCTCACCCGACACTCAAGCAGGTGGCCGCCCGTCACGCGGCGACACCGGCCCAGGTAGCCTTGGCATGGATTCTGCGGCAGGATGGAGTCATTGCCATCCCCAAGGCGGTCCGACCTGAGCATGTGCAACTGAATGCACATGCCGCGCAATTAAAGCTTGTAGCCGGGGATCTGGAGGCGCTGGACCACGCGTTTCACGCGCCACACCGCAAACAGCGACTGGCCATGGTCTGAGCCATCGCGGTTCTGTCAGAGGGCTTCTCATGAGAAGCACCGATCAGCTCGACGTCTTTGATCTGCAACGCTTTCTACGGGCGCAGGACCCGGTATTCGATCGGGTGAAAAACGAACTCGCTACGGGCCGCAAGCGCAGTCACTGGATGTGGTTCATCTTTCCGCAATTCATCGGCCTGGGCGGCAGCGAAATGTCGCAACGATATGCCATTCACTCGGGAGAGGAGGCTTCGGCGTACCTCAAGCATGCGCAGCTGGGCCCACGGCTGCGCGCCTGCACGCAGTTGGTGCTGGATATTCCGGAACGCTCCATCATCGAAATTTTCGGCCATCCGGACAATCTGAAATTCCGTTCGTCGATGACCCTGTTCGCGCAGTTTGCCCCGGATGACAGCCTGTTCCAGCAAGCGCTGATGCGGCACTTCCATGGGATTCCGGATGACTGGACGTTATCGCTGCTGGACTCAAAACAGGCCCAACTGCCCCCCAATCAGGGTTGAGAAATCGTCATCCACGAATGGGAGAATCGCATCCGCCACCGGTTGCAGTTGCCGGGTGACGTAGTGGTCGTAATCGATCGGCGCGCTGCGGATCTCCAGCGGCTCGGGCCCGGCGACGCTGATCACGTAGCTGATCCAGCCGCCGTTCTGGTATTGCCGCGGACGGCCCTGTCGATCGTTATAGTCGTCGGCGATCCGCGCCGCGCGGACATGCGGCGGCACGTTGCGTTCATAGTCATCCAGGGTCCGACGCAAGCGCTTGCGGTAGATCAGGCGATCATCGAACTCGCCCGCCAGAGTCTTGCGCACGTACTCGCGGACATAGTCCTGATAGGGCTGGCGATGGAAGATCCGTGTGTACAGCTCTTGCTGGAATTGCCGGGCCAGCAGCGACCAGTCGGTGCGCACGGTTTCCAGCCCCTTGTAGACCATCTCGTCAGTGCCGTCGTCACGCGTGACCAGCCCGGCATAACGCTTCTTGCTGCCCTCCTCCGCACCGCGAATGGTCGGCATCAGAAAGCGCTTGTAGTGGGTTTCGAACTGTAATTCCAATGCGCTTTGCAGCCCGTACTCCTCTTGCACATGCACGCGCCACCACTGATTAACGTGATCCACCAGCGCGAGGCCGATCTGCGCCGCTTCCTGCTGACCGTGGGCGCGGCGCAGCCAGACAAACGTCGAGTCGGTATCGCCATAGATCACCGTGTGCCCCTGGGCTTCGATCAGTTGGCGGGTACGCAGCATGATTTCGTGCCCGCGCAACGTGATCGACGAGGCCAGACGCGTATCGAAAAAACGGCAACCGCTGGAACCGAGCACGCCGTAGAAGGCGTTCATGATGATCTTCAGCGCCTGGGACAACGGTGCGTTGTGTTCGCGCTTGGCGGTTTCGCGGCCCTCGGCGACGCGGGCGACAATGGCCGGGAGGCAATGCCGGGTTCTGGAAAAACGCGCCCCGCGAAAACCGGGCACCGACTCGCTGTCCTCGGGATGCTTGAGCCCTTCGATCAGGCCCACCGGGTCGATGAGGAAGGTGCGGATGATCGATGGATAGAGGCTTTTGTAGTCGAGCACCAGCACAGATTCGTACAGGCCCGGTTGCGAGTCCATGACAAATCCGCCGGGGCTGGCCTGCGCCGGCTTGCTGCCGAGGTTGGGCGCAACGAAACCCTGGCGGTGCATCAGCGGCATGTACAGGTGCGTGAAGGCCGCCACCGAACCGCCACTGCGATCCGCCGGCAAACCGGTCACGCTGGCCCGCTCCAGCAGGAAAGTGAGCAATTGGGTCTTGGCGAAAATCCGCGTGACCAGTTCGCAGTCCTTGAGGTTGTAAGTGGCGAGGGCCGGTTTGTCCTCGGCGAACATGCGGTTGATTTCGTCCATGCGCTGGTACGGCGTGCTGATCGCCTTGCCTTCGCCGAGCAGGGTTTGCGCGACGTTTTCCAGGCTGAACGATGGAAAACTCCAGGTCGCCGAACGCAGGGATTCGATGCCGTCGATGATCAATCGCCCGGCGGCCGAGGCGAAGTAATGGTTGCGGCTGCCGTGCTCGCGCCACTGCATTTCCTCGCCGCCGCGCCCCAGTTTCAGCGGCACCGCCAAGCGTCGGGCGTGTTCGTGCAGCACGCGCAAATCGAACTGCACGACGTTCCAGCCAATGATCGCGTCAGGGTCGTGCAGGGCGAACCATTCGTTGAGCTTTTTCAGCAGCAGGGTTCGCGACTCGCAATACTCGAGCTGGAAGTCGACCTTGCCGTCATCGCCGTTGGGCGGGCCGAGCATGTACACCTGACGCTCGCCGCAGCCTTCCAGCGCGATGGAATACAAATCGCCCTGAGCGGTGGTTTCGATGTCCAGGGACACCAGCCTGAGCGTCGGTCGATAGTCGGGATCGGGTTTCATCTGCGCGTCGAGCAGCAGGCCTTCGGCATCGGGTGTGCCACCGAAGATCACCGGCGCGGTGATGAAGCGCTCCATCATGTAGCGTTCCGGTGGGCGTACGTCGGCCTCGAACATCTCGACGCCGGCCTTGCGCAGCGCGGTTTCCAGGCGCATCAGCTGACCGTGTTGCTGGCAATACAGGCCGAGCACCGGGCGATGCTCGAAATCCAGCAGGGCCAGGGGTTTGAGCTCGACGTTTTTTTCGCCGTGCAGCACCTGCTCAGCCTGCTCGCGTTGCTCGGCGGGGATGAACGCCACCGACGGTTGATGCGGCAGGCGAATACGCTGGGGACCGGTGTCGGTCGCCAGCCAGAACTCGACTTCCGTACCGGCCGGGGTATCGCGCCAATGCCGGGTCAGGACGAAGCCCCGCTGTAAATCCACCACTGCAACCTCACATCCGATTCAGAGCGCAATTCTACGCGGCATTGCGGGGGATAACAGCGAACGCCTGGATTGGAATGATCCCTTGTAGGAGCCGGCTTGCTGGCGATAGCGGTGGGCCAGACGATATTTTTATCGTTTGAACGGGCGCCATCGCCAGCAAGCCGGCTCCTACAAGGTCGGTGGTGTGTTCGAAAATGTGAGGTTTATCGAAGAAAAACAGCTGAATGACGTTTTTTGCGCGTTATCTGCCGTTTTCTGCCTTGCCCTCGGCGCTCGGGTCTACGATTCTTCAAGAACAACGACAACACCCGAGAAGCCACCATGAAAACCGTCGCCCAACTGCTCAAGTTGAAAGATCAGAAAAATCAGGAAGTGCACCAGATCAAACCCGATCACATGGTGCTCGAAGCACTGATGAAGATGGCCGAGAAGAACGTCGGTGCTTTGCTGGTGGTAGAGAATGACGAAGTGCTGGGCATCATCAGTGAACGTGATTACGCGCGCAAACTGGTGCTGCATGGCCGCTCTTCCGTGGGCACGCCGGTGCGCGACATCATGGTGTCGCCCGTCATCACCGTGGACACCCATCAAACCGTCGATACGTGCCTGGGCATCATGTCTGACAGGCGCCTGCGTCACCTGCCGGTGGTGGAAAACGGCAAGTTGATCGGCTTGCTGTCGATCGGCGACCTGGTCAAGGAAGCGATTGCGGAGCAGGCAGAACTGATTCGCCAGCTGGAGCAGTACATTCGCGGCGAGTAATGCGAGCCCTGTAGGAGCCGGCTTGCTGGCGATAGCGGTGGGTCAGTCGACACATTTATCGTCTGATAGGACGCTATCGCCAGCAAGCCGGCTCCTACAGGGGTCATCGCTGTTCAGGACGGCCAATGCCGCGCAAAGACCGGTGCCAGTGTCGGGTGCCGGTCGATTCGCTCAAGCCAGGCGAAAAAACCGGGCCGGGCACTGCGCAAATGCTCCCGGGTGCCCGCCCACCGCGAGATCACCGCCGCCAATACATCCAGCGCGCCGGGCGTCTCATCGCCCAGGTACAACTCGCCCGAGAACTGATCGGCAAACACCTCCCAACTCCAGTGCAACCGCTCGCGAGCGCCGGCCATGAGGTTGTCCCGCGAGGGTTTGTCCGCCACGAGCAACCAGCGCTCGGGGTAATCGATGATGCCGATCGCCGCATAACAATTGGTGACGATGTACACCAGCCCCCGGATCGCCTGATCGCGCTCGGCGGCGTCTTTCGGCAGCAGTTTCGACTTGGGAAACGTCAACCCGAGATGAATCAAGATCGCTGCACTTTCAGTGAGAATGCTGCCATCAGGCAGTTGCAGGGTCGGAATCTGCTTCAGCGGGTTGATCTTCTCCAGCGCGTGGGCCGCCTCGGTGGATAACTCGACGTCGATGAAGCGGTAAGGAATCTCGCACAGCTCCAACGCGGCTTCGATGGCGGCGGCGCCGGAGTTCTGGTGTCCGTATAGCTGATACATATCGCGCTCCTGGCGAGACGAACAGGTAGTCGGTAGACGAGCGGGCAAAGGTCACGTTCCCTGCCATTTGGCGGATCGATGCAGGTAAGATGCGCGATCCCGGGGCACTCTTTAAATACCCCCGCAGCACACTTCAAGGAAAGAACATGCGCCAACAGGATGGCCAACGCGCCGCACTTTTTCGTACCGTCGGTTTCATTCTGGCCTGCCTGGCGCTAAGTGCCTGCTCGCCAAGCGACCACTCGTCATCGGCCAGTCTAGCCGGTGAACAAGGGCGTGGCGGGGCCATGCTCGCCTATGAACACGAATTGCAGCTGTTGCTGCCCCAGGCGGAAATCGCCCCGCGCTTGCAGGCCACGCGTGAGGCGTGCGAAACCGCTCGCTTCGGCGCCTGCAACGTCTTGCGCATCGAGCAAGGCGCCGGTCGCGCCGACATCACCTTGCGCATTGCCCCTGCCGGCGTCGAGCCGTTGGTGGCTATGGCCGCCGAGGGTGGCGAACTGGGTCAGCGGATCACCAGCGCCGAAGACCTCGCCGATGCCGTGGACGACACCCGTCGACGCCAGGAACGACTCAAGGCTCAGCAGCAACGCCTGGATGAGCTGGCGACCCGCAAAGACATCAGCGTCACCGATCTGATCACCCTGAGCAAAGAGCAGGCCGGGATCGAAAACGATCTGCAAGCCCTGGCGCAGATTGCCGCCGGGCACCAGCGGCGTCTGGACACCAATCGGGTCACCTTATCGTTCCTGCCGACCGGCGCCAGCAGTCGCTCGTCGCACTTGAGCCAGGCGTTCAGCAACTTGCTCGACAACCTGGCCGACGGCGCCGCCGATGCACTGGAAAAAACCAGTTACGCCCTGCCCTTCCTGATCCTCGCGTTCCCGCTGTTCATGCTGTGGGTCTGGTTGTGGCGCAAGTTTGTTCGGCGTCGGACCTGAGCCCGCCGTGCACCACAGGCATTCAATTATTTTTTTTGGCCACTGCATCCAAATCGCTTTCCGCCGGGTAGTCCCTGTAGCAGCCCCTGTTGCTGCGCAGCGGATGACTCATTAACGGAGAGAATGTCATGAACGCCAGACAACTGATTTGCCTTGCCGCCTTGTTCGCCGCCGTGCCTGCGGCCTTTGCCCAGACCGGTCTGCCTGACAGCATCAAGGTTCCGGACGGGCACAAGGTCGCCATGGAAACCACCGGCGTCGGCGAGATCACCTACGAATGCCGGGACAAGGCCAACGCGGCCGGCCAGACCGAATGGGTGTTTGTCGGGCCCAAAGCCGTGCTCAATGATCGCGCTGGCAAGCAAGTCGGCACCTACTTCGGCCCGCCGGCAACCTGGCAAGCGAAGGATGGCTCGAAAGTCACCGGCACCCAACTGGCCGTGGCACCGTCGAGCCCGGGCAATCTGCCCTATCAACTGGTCAAGGCCAATCCGGCCGAGGGCAAAGGTGCGATGAGTGGCGTCAGTTACATCCAGCGCGTGGCCCTCAAGGGTGGCGTCGCCCCAAGCGCCGAATGCACGGCGGCCAACAAGGGCAAGCAGGAAGTGGTGAAGTATCAGGCGGACTATATTTTCTGGGCGGCCAGCTAACCCCCAAGCCCAACGCAACCCCTGTAGGAGCGAGGCTTGCCCGCGAAGAGGCCGTGTCAGGCGATATCAATTTCGACTGACCGATAGCCTTCGCGGGCAAGCCTCGCTCCTACAGGAATGGGGATTGTTTGCTAGATTGCATTCGGACTGCCCCACATAACGGCTGAGCACAGTGTCCTTGCCCGAATCCATTTTCGACTATGAAGCTCACCTCGCTGCCTGTGGCCGGGGCGAGCGTCAGGCCCTGCGGGATTTGTACGTGCAGGAGAGTCCGCGGCTGCTCGGCGTTGCCCGACGTCTGGTGCGCGACACCGCGCTGGCCGAAGACATTGTCCACGATGCGTTCCTCAAGATCTGGACCGGCGCCGCAGGTTTCGACCCGGCGCGGGGGTCAGCACGAGGCTGGATGTTCAGCGTCACCCGGCACCTGGCGCTCAACTTCATCCGTGACAACAGCCACGAAATCCAGGGCGATATCGACGTGCAGAACGACGCTGAAACCTTCGATGCCCAGGTGCATTCCTCACGCATTCATCTGTGCCTTGAGCAACTGGACCCTGCGCGGCGCAGCTGCATTCTGCACGCGTACGTCGACGGTTATTCCCACGCACAGATTTCACACAAACTCGGCACCCCGCTGGGCACCGTCAAAGCCTGGATCAAACGGAGCCTGACGGCATTGCGGGAGTGCATGGGATGACGATCAGGCCTGCGGACGAGACCCCGGAACAACTCGACGAATTGGCCAGCGAGTATGTGCTGGGCACGCTCTCGGCCGAACAGCGCAGCGCGGTTCAGCAACGCCTGCCCGACGATGCCGAACTGCGCACGGCAGTCGATACCTGGGAGCGTCGCTTGTTGGGCCTGACGGACTTTGCCCAGGCCGAAACGCCGTCGCTGCCGCTGTGGCAACGCATCGAACGCAGCGTCAACGCCCTGAGCCGACAGCCAGCGGTCGAAGCTTCCTGGTGGAATCGCTTGGCGCTGTGGCGCGGGCTCGCCGGTGCGGGGCTGGCGGCCACGTTGCTGCTCGGCGCGTTGCTGCTGACGCAAACCACGGTCAAGCCGACCTATCTGGTGGTGCTGGTTGCGCCGCAAGACAAAGCGCCGGGCTGGGTGATTTCGGCCAGCAACCCGAGGGAAATCCAGTTGATTCCGCTAGGCGTCGCGCAGGTTCCGGAAGACAAGGCACTGGAGTTCTGGACCAAGGCCGAAGGCTGGCAAGGGCCGGTGTCGCTGGGCTTGGTCAAACCGGGGCAAACGCTGTCGGTGCCTGTGGATAAACTGCCGCCGCTGCAACCCGACCAACTGTTCGAACTGACCCTGGAAAACCGCACCGGCTCGCCGATCGGCAAGCCAACCGGGCCGATTCAGTTCATCGGGCGAGCGGTGAAAGTGATCTGAAAGCCTCGCGCCCGCCCCCCGTGTAAAACCACCCCCGACCTGCCGACGGCCGAACCATCACGCCCACGCACGGGGAGTCAGCCGTTCCATCATTGCCGTCAATGTTCACCATCACGTCAATGAAGTTCTCATAAAAACTGTGCGGCGTACCATCAGCTCCATACCAAACAACTACACCCCGGAGCACACCACCATGAAACGCCAACTCTTCCTCAGCATCGCTTTCTCGGTTTTTGCAGTTAACGCTTTTGCCGCTTCGTCCGCTCACCCGGTTGTCGCTGAAGGCGGCTCGGATCGGTTGATTGAAAGCCGTGTGGCTGAGGGTGGTTCGGATCGTTTGATCGAAAATCGTGTGGCCGAAGGTGGTTCCGACCGCCTGATCGAAAACCGCGTCGCCGAAGGTGGTTCTGACCGTCTGATCGAAAACCGCGTTGCCGAAGGTGGTTCGGATCGTCTGATCGAAAACCGCGTTGCCGAAGGTGGTTCCGACCGTCTGATCGAAAACCGCGTTGCCGAAGGTGGTTCGGATCGTCTGATCGAAAAACGCGTTGCCGAAGGTGGTTCCGATCGTCTGATCGAGAATCGTGTGGCCGAAGGTGGTTCCGACCGTCTGATCGAAAGCCGCGCTGTATGAATGAATGGTTTTGCAGCAACACTCGACAAAAAACCCGGCCTTACCCGCCGGGTTTTTTTATGCATTTTTTGAGACCGGTCACTTCCCTGCCAGCGCCATGCAGCGCTGATAACGCTCGTCGACCCGCTTGGCAAACCACGCCGTGGTGAGTTTTCGGGTAATTTTCGGGCTCTGCAACGCAATCCCCGGCAATACCGCTCGCGGCAATGAACGGCCTTCGGCCTTCTCGGCCAATTCGAAAACCCGCTGATACAACGTGCTGTCCTCGAACTCGAGGCTTTTGCCCTTCTCCAGTTGATCCCGAATCGTCGGGTTACGCATGCCCAGTTGCTTGCCGAGGGTGCGCACGGCCAGTTCCGTGGTGCCGGGCATGATCGAGTCGTAGCGCACCAGATCACCGTCCAGCGCCAGAGGAATCCCCGAAGCACGGCTCACCGCGTTCTGAAATGCGGCGTTTCGACTGGCGTACCAACCGGCGTTGAAATCGGCGAAGCGGTACAGCGGCTGCTTGTAGCTCACCGGATAACCGAGCAAGTGGGCGATGCCGAAATACATACCGCCGCGACGGCTGAACACTTCATGCCGAATCGTGCCGTCCACCGGGTACGGATAACCCCGCGCCTGCTGCTCGGCGAAGTCGATGCTGACCTGCATCGGCCCACCGGTGTGCACCGGATTGAAACCACCGAACAGCGTGCGGCCCATGGGTACCCTGCCGATGAAATCATCGAAGATCGCGCTCAATTCCTTTTCACTGCGCGCAGCATTCAATCGGTCGCTGTAGCTTTTGCCGGTGCTGGAACGTATTTGCAGCGCACCGCTCACCAGCAGGCCGGGGATGTGGGCTTTGGCGGCACGGCGGTCGATTTCCTCTCGGGCGATCTTGCCCAGGCCCGGCACCGGCGGGTCCGCCTGAAAGGTCGACTCCTGCTCGGTGACCGCCAGTACGGAACACAGATTTTGCGTAGAGGGATAAATGTTCTGCGCAGCAAACGCCGCGTAGATGTCCGTGGCCCAGCCTTGGCGATCAACGGTTTTCGCCGGCAGCAGGCGCACGATCTCGGCCTTGACCTCTTTGGGTGTGCGGGCCGGGGCTTCCTGGGTGCGCTGAGTCCCGCAACCGGCCAGCACCAACAGCGCCGCGACGCTCGTGATCAATCGATTGGCTTGCATGGCGCTCCATCAGATCCGTTGAACCGGGTTAACCATACGATCAATCGCATGGCGCAGGCTATGACTGTGCCGGCGACACACTGTTCCCGGCACAGACACATTGAACGGTGGGAGCCGGCTTGCTGGCGATGGGAGCAACGAAGTGCATCAGGATGACCGCGTTATCGTTCATCGCCAGCAAGCCGGCTCCTACAGGGGCTTTCCGTTGGGCGGGGTGTCTGGCGGCCCTCTTCGGCTGGACCATACTTGAGCCGAACGCCAAAGAGGACAGACGTATGAACCGCAGTGACGTACTGATCATCGGCGCCGGCCCCACCGGGCTGGTGCTCGCGCTGTGGCTGAGCAAACTGGGGATCCGTGTGCGGATTATCGACAAGACTTCGGCCCCCGGCACCACTTCAAGGGCGCTGGCGGTGCAGGCGCGGACGTTGGAGCTGTATCGCCAGCTCGACCTCAGCGACGCCGTGATTCAGGGCGGTCATCGCGTGGCGGCCGCCAATTTCTGGGTCAAGGGCGAAGCCGTGGCGCGCTTGCCGTTGAGCCGGATTGGCGAGGGTCTGACGCCGTACGCGTTCCTGGAAATATTTCCTCAGGACGAGCATGAGCAATTGCTGATTGAACGCCTGGAAGCCTTTGGCATCCGGGTCGAGCGCAACACCGAGCTGGAGAGTTTCGAGGAAACCGGTGACGGCATCACCGCGCGGCTGCGCCTGCCCGATGGTCAAGAGGAAACCTGTCAGGCCTGTTACCTCGCCGGCTGCGACGGTGCCCGCTCGCGGGTGCGCAAAACCCTCGACACCGGATTTCCCGGCGGCACCTACCAGCAAATTTTCTACGTGGCCGACGTGCAGGCCAGCGGGCCGGCGCTCAATGGCGAGCTGCACCTGGACCTCGATGAAGCGGACTTTCTCGCGGTGTTTCCCCTCGCCGGCGAAGGTCGCGCGCGGTTGATCGGCACCGTTCGCGACGAACGCGCCGAGCACGTGGAAACCCTGCGATTCGAAGACGTCAGCACCCGCGCCATCGAACACTTGAAGGTGCAGATCGAGCAGGTGAACTGGTTTTCGACCTACCGTGTGCATCATCGGGTGGCCGATCACTTTCGCAGCGGTCGCGCGTTTCTATTGGGCGACGCGGCCCATGTCCACAGCCCGGCGGGCGGCCAGGGCATGAACACCGGCATCGGCGATGCCATCAACCTCGCCTGGAAATTCGCGGCCGTGTTGAGCGGCGGTGCTGCCCCACATCTGCTCGACACGTATGAAACCGAGCGCATCGCCTTTGCCCGCAAACTGGTCGCCACCACCGACCGGGTGTTCAGTTTTGTCACCGCCGAAGGACGCATGGCGGATTTGCTGCGTACTCGTCTGGCGCCGTTCCTGTTGCCGAAAATGGCTTCGTTCGAGGCCTCCCGGGAATTCCTGTTTCGCACGGTGTCGCAGATCACCCTCAATTATCGTGGAATGCCATTGAGCACCGGCGTCGCCGGGCACGTTCACGGTGGCGACCGCTTGCCGTGGGCGCATGACGGCGAAGGGGATAATTTCGGGCCGCTGAAGTGCCCGAACTGGCAGGTGCATGTGTACGGCGACACCAGCGACGAAATGATTGCCTGGTGCAATGAACATCACTTGCCGTTGCATGTGTTTGACTGGCGGCCGGCGTTTGAAACATCCGGCCTTGGGCGCAACGGGTTTTATTTGTTGCGGCCGGATACCTACGTGGCGGTGGCCGAGACGTGCTCGGATCCGAAGGTGATCGAACGGTACTTCCGGGATCGCGGGATACGGCCGTATTTCGGGGCCTGAGCGCGCCGCAAATCCTGTAGGAGCAAGCTTGCTCGCGATGAGGCCGGACCCTCCAGCGTCTCGGGTGACTGGCCCACCGCTTCGCCAGCAAGCTGGCTCCTACAGATTTTGTGTGTTTTTTAAATTCCGGCCAGGGCCAGGTCCATCGCGAAGTAGGTAAAGATCAAATCCGCCCCCGCCCGTTTGATCGCGCCGAGACTCTCGCGCACCACGCGGTCCTCATCGATGGCGCCGGCCTGTGCGCCGAACTTGATCATCGCGTACTCGCCGCTGACCTGGTACGCCGACAGCGGCAGGCGCGAAACCTCGCGAATGTCGCGGATGATGTCCAGGTACGCGCCGGCCGGCTTGACCATCAGCGCGTCGGCGCCTTCCTGCTCGTCCATCAGCGATTCACGCACCGCTTCGCGGCGGTTCATCGGGTTCATTTGATAGCTTTTGCGGTCGCCCTTGAGTGCGCTGCCGCCGGCTTCGCGGAACGGGCCGTAGAGCGCCGAGGCGAATTTGGTCGAATAGGCCATGATCGCGGTCTGGGTGAAACCGGCGGCGTCCAGCGCCCGGCGAATCGCCTGGACCTGCCCGTCCATGGCCGCCGACGGCGCGATCACATCGGCACCGGCACGGGCTGCCGCGACGGCTTGTTTGCCGAGGTTGATCAAGGTCTGGTCATTGTCGACTTCGTGGTTGTGCAACACGCCGCAGTGACCGTGGTCGGTGTATTCGCAGAAGCAGGTGTCGGACATCACGATCATCTCCGGCACCGCGTCCTTGGCGATGCGCGCCATGCGCGAGACCAGGCCATTGTCGCTCCAGGTGTCGCTGCCGCTGCTGTCCAGATGATGGGACACGCCGAAGGTCATCACCGACTTGATCCCCGCACGGGCATAGCGCTCGATCTCGCCGGCCAGTTTCGACTCCGGAATCCGCATCACACCGGGCATGCTTTTGATCGGCACGAAGTCGTCGATTTCTTCCTCGACGAAAATCGGCAGCACCAGATCGTTCAAGCTGAATTCGGTTTCCTGGAACAGGCTGCGCAGGCTCGCATTGCGGCGCAGACGGCGTGGACGTGCTTCGGGGAACTGGCTGGACATGGGTTTTCCTGAAAAAACGGGGGACGAGACGAAAGTCGTAGGGGGCGAAAGCTTATGCCCAGTTCGCCGCCGGGCACAAACCTCAGCGGAGTAAAAACCGTTACCGCCACAGCAACAATCACCACAAGCCCGCTCCCACAAGTTTAGATTTTCAGCGTGCCGGTAATGCACGTAACTACAGAACCACCAATCCAGATCTCATCGCCAATCCGCTCGACCGCAATTCGCCCGGCCCGCCCCATGGTCAGGCCCTGACTCACCACGTAAGACGCCGGTGCCAGCCCTTCGCTGAGCAGCCATTGGGCGATGCCGGCATTCAGACTGCCAGTGGCAGGGTCTTCCGGCATGCCGTCACCGGAAATGAACGCCCGCACTTCGAACTGTGCGTCATCGCCGTCACGCTCGGGATGCCACGGCGCAATCACGCCGACCGCGAGGCCGAGCATCTGCGCATGGTCCGGCTGCAGGTCCAGCACCTGCTGGCGATCTTCGACCATCACCGCCAGCCAACCCGCGCCGTTATCGACCCACTGCGCCCGCACGATGGCGCCCGGTTCCAGCCGGAGCCCGCGTCGCACGCGCTCCACCAGCTCCGCCTGCACCGGCCCGGTTTTGAGCAGTGGCGGGGCGAGAAAGGCCAGTTCCGCGCCTTGTCGGCGCACCCGCACCAGGCCCACGCCGCATTCCTGAATGATCTCCTCGCCCTTGGGCACGCCACCGGCTTCGAGCCAGGCATGGCAGGTGCCGAGGGTCGGGTGACCGGCGAACGGCAATTCGTTCAGGGTGGTGAAAATCCGCACCCGGTAATCGGCCCGAGGGTCCTGCGGGGCGAGGATGAACGTGGTTTCACTGAGATTGGTCCAGGTGGCGAACGCCGCCATGCGCTCATCGCTGAGCTCATCGGCACCGAACACCACGGCCAACGGATTGCCCTTGAGCGCAACGCGGCTGAAGACATCTACTTGCTTGAAATCGAATGCGTGCATGGCCTGCCTTGGTCTTGGTGGATTCGAAAGGTCTTACTTGGGAATTTCCAGCCCGCGCATCACCGCCGGCCGCGCCAGGAAGCGCTCCAGCACCCGCGTCACGTTCGGGAAATCCTTGATGCCCACCAGATCGCCCGCCTCATAGAAGCCGATCAGGTTGCGCACCCACGGGAATGTCGCGATATCGGCGATGGTGTAGCGCTCGCCCATGATCCAGTCGCGCCCCTGCAGACGTCCATCAAGCACTTTTAACAAACGTTTACTTTCCTCGACATAGCGATCCCGAGGGCGTTTGTCTTCGTAGTCCTTGCCGGCGAATTTGTTGAAAAAACCGAGCTGGCCAAACATCGGCCCGATACCACCCATCTGAAACATCAACCACTGGATCGTCTCGTAACGCGCAGCCGATTCCTGGGCCAGCAACTGCCCGCTCTTGTCGGCGAGGTAAATCAGAATCGCCCCGGATTCGAACAACGGCAGCGGCAGGTCGTCCGGACCGTGGGGGTCGAGGATCGCCGGGATTTTGTTGTTGGGGTTCAGCGACAGAAACTCGGGCGACAGCTGGTCGTTGGTGTCGAAGCCCACGCGATGCGGCTCGTAGGGCAGGCCGATCTCTTCGAGCATGATCGACACCTTGACGCCGTTGGGGGTCGGCAACGAGTAGAGCTGAATCCACTCAGGGTACTGGGCTGGCCATTTTTGAGTGATAGGGAAAGCAGACAGATCGGTCATCGCATGGATCCACGAAGAGATTGAGAGGCACGATCATAGTGTGAGTGGCCGCAGGCTGCGACGTACGGCGTATCGATATTGATGATTACCAAGATCAATGGATTGCAGTCATCTCCAGCGACCACCCCGTGTACTGTGTCCATAATTCCGCAACATCCTGTCGATAACCTCTGCTCCAACCCGTTCAAGGTTATCGGTACATTGCTGCGCATGCCGCCGGAATCGAACCAAACGGGCCTCAGTGGACTCTGAGTGCTGCCCTTTCGGAAACGGACCGGATCATCGACATGGAAAACACCCGACGCAGGGAGCGAGTGGTGTAAAGGTTTGTCAGCCTTAACCGAATGCGCTGAAGAACCCTTATTCCATGATGAACCTTATGAAATTGGTCCGACGCTTCAAACATCGCGCTTACATCGTGCTGCCCTCCCTGTTGGCAATCAGTGCGCTGTTCCTGTCGTTTGAAGTCAGTGAAAGCCGCGCCCAGCCGGTTGACGGCACCCAGACGCTGGTCTTCCTGCGCCACGCGGAAAAACCCGCCGGCGGCCTCGGCCAACTCAATTGCCAGGGCCTGAACCGCGCCATCGACCTGGCCACCCTGCTCCCGGAAAAATTCGGCAAGGCCAACTACGTGTTTGCAGCCAACCCGACGCGCAATGTCGAGGAAGGCGAGCTGGATAATTCCTACAGCTACATTCGCCCCCTGATGACCATCAGCCCCAGCGCCATCAAGCTCGGTTTGCCGGTGAACATCAACTTCTCGGCCAACGACACCAGTGACCTGGCCGACGAACTGCTGCATGACAAGTACCACAACTCGGTGATCTACACCGCGTGGTCCCACGGCTACCTGCCCGAGCTGATCAACAAGGTCGCCGGCGAAGCGGTCGGCAAGAAACAGAACATCACCGATGACTGGGAATCCAGCGACTACGACTCGCTGTATGTACTCACCCTGACCTGGCACAACGGCAAGGCCAGTCTGCAGAGCCACAGCTACAAGCAAGGCCTGGATAACGGCCGGGAAACCTGCCCGACATAACACGATTTGTGTAGGAGCCGGCTTGCTGGCGATATAGGCGCCGCAGTGTTTCAGGAACGCCGCGTTATCGTTCATCGCCAGCAAGCTGGCTCCTACAAGGTTGGGGGTTATGGGAGCAGGATAACTTTGTCGCCACTGCCCTGATTCACTTCGGCATAACGTTCCAGCCCTTCGGCCAATGGCGATTCGAACAACCCTTGCGGCAACGGCAACAGGTCCTGGTCGAAGAACCGGCCGAACTGATCGAGCATCGCCGCGCACGCTTGCACGCCGTACAGCAACGAGTTGATCCCCACCACCGAACCGCCCTTGCGATACAGCGCCAGCGCCGGCAATTGCACCTGGCCATCCACCGGCGCGGCGATGATCGCGATGCGACCGAACGCGGCCAGTGCAGGGACGGAGGCCGGTAGCCAGAACCCGGTGGTGTCAAAAATCACGTCGGCGCCGCCGGTGTAGACCGCATTCACCTGCGCCCCCAAGTCCTCGGGTTTATCCAGCTGCAACGTCTGATACCCCTGAGCCTGCAAGTCCTTGACCTGCTCCGGCCGCCGCGCCGCCGCCAGCACCTGGGCGCCACGCACCTTGGCCAGCGCCAGCGCAGCACTGCCGACCGCCCCGCCACCGATCACCAATAACCGCGTTTGAGCGTTCACCAGGCTGCGCTCCAGCGCATCCCACGCCGTGGTGTAAGGCACGCCGAGGCTGGCGGCCTGGGCAAAACTCAGGTGCGTCGGTTTGCGCGCCACGCCGTTGGCCGGCAGCTTGACGAATTGCGCATGGGAGCCGTCGGCGAAAAAGCCCAGTTCACGACCGGTGCCCCACACTTCCTGACCGATCAACGCCTGCGGGCCTTCGACGACTACACCCGCAAAATCACGCCCGGGAATGCGCGGCAACGTGGTGTAGGGAAAACGCCCCAGCACATTCTTCACATCGCTGGGATTGAGGCCGGCGGCCTTGATTTGCACCAGCACTTCATCGGCGCCGGGCACGGGGGTCGGAACCTCGACATAGCGCAGGGCCGAGAGGTCGCCGGTTTTGTCGAACTGCAATGCTTTCATGAGAGTGTCCATCCAACAGGGGAAAGGGAATTCAGGAGATCCAGCCTGTGACCAGTTGCCGCCCCATGGGCCACAACTTTTCACCGGCAAGCATGCCCAGCAGGCCCACCAGCGCGATGGCCGGTGGGGCGGGGGAACGAAAATCCAGCGCGCCGTAAAGCAAACCGACGCCCAGACCGATGACCAGCGAGATGAGGTAGCTCATGGCAGACTCCGTGGGCAATTGAGGGATGCCCAAAGTCTAAAGGCCGGCATCAGCAAGCATCGGCCAAGTGCTTCTGAATTTCGGCCAAACCACCCGCAACAACCTGTAGGAGCCAGCTTGCTGGCGATAGCTGACGTGAGGGCGATGCAAAATTTGAGGATGCTATCGCCAGCAAGCTGGCTCCTACAGGTTCGTGCAGAACTGCGAGGGCGCGACACCCAGTTCCCGACGGAACATGTCACTGAAGCTGCTCGGCGAATAGCCCAGCTCCCGGGCAATCGCACTGACCGGTGCCCCCTGGATCAGCTCCGCGACCGCCGTCGCCAGTTGCACCTGTCGCCGCCACTCGGCGAAGCCCATGCCCAGACCGTCCTTGAACAGCCGCGCCAGGGTGCGCACGCTGGCCCCGGCGTTTTGCGCGTGTTGTTCGAAGGAAACGTCCAGCGATGGCGCGGCCATGACGGCCTGACACAGGTTCATCAGACGCCGGTCGGAATCATCCGGCAACGGGATTTTCAACAGCGAACGCCTGGCTCGCCGCAGTTCCAGCAGTGCCAGCCCGACCAGCGCCTCGTAATACTCCGGCGCGCCGTCGTCGCCCTGCTCCACCAGCCCGACGATGAGTTCACGCAGCAACCCGCCCACTTCGATCACCTGGACCGTGTCGTCCAGCGTTGCCGCCAATGCCGGACGCAGGTAGATGTTGCGCATCTGCAGGTCCGAGACCACGCGTATGCCGTGAGGCACGCCCGGCGGCAACCACACCGCCCGTTGCGGCGGCACCACCAGCGCCTCATGCGGTGTTTCGACCCACATCACCCCGCTCATCGCATACAGCAACTGGCCCCAGACATGCTCGTGGGGCTCGATGAACAGCCCGCGCGGATAGGTGCGCGCCAACGGTTGCACGGGCACATCGGTGTCACTCAGGTCGGGGGGCGCGGCAAGGGCCATGGTCAGCATTCATCGGGTTTTTCAGAAAATCCATGGTAACCAGCCGCAGGCCTTGTCGCCACTGGCTGCAGCCGTCTGACAATCCGAATGAATTTTCCGTACGCCCGACGATCCTTCTATTAACACAGGGAGGAATACGGGCTTTATGAATAACGCAAAACTTTTCGTCATTGAATACACCCTTCATGGCGTCCCCAAGTCTTTCATCATTCGCCTGGACAAAATGGACAATGCGGATGCTTGGCACTGGGCGAGTTGCGACGCCGGTGTGGGCCGGATCCCGCGCTTTGGAAGGGAGAAAGTGCAAAAGACCAGCAAGCCGATGGCGGAAAAATTCGGCGTGGAAAACGTCACATGGCGACCCGCGAGCTAACGACGGTTTTCTGTAGGAGCAAGCTCGCCCGCGATGAACGATAACGCGGTCAGCCTGTAGAACCTCGACGCCCGCATCGCCAGCAAGCTTGCTCCTACACAGTCAGTGTTGGGCGCACTTGCAGTCTTTGTGCACGCATTCTTCACCGTGTTCATGGTGTTTGGCGCAGGCTTCGCAGCAGTAGTGCTTGCCGTGACGTGCGATCGGATGCTGGCCCAGTTTGCAGTTGCATTTCTTGCAGTCGCATTTACTTTCGCTATCGATCATGAGTCTGACTCCTGAGGTGGTGGTCGTCGGGGCTACAACCCGTCTCACCAGTGTAGAAGTTGCCACAGACGACGCAGCCCAAACCTGTAGGAGCGAGGCTTGCCCGCGAAGAACGATAACGCGATGTAACTGTTTAGATCGCGGCATCTGCTTCGCGGGCAAGCCTCGCTCCTACAGGAAAGCGAAAGCGGTCAGGCCTGGCGGGTATTGCTGCGATACATGAACACCAGCGCCAACCCGAGCAACACCATCGCCAGTATCCGGCTGCCGGACAGCTCGATCTGCGGGTTGCCCAGCCAGCCGAAGTTATCGATCAGCATCCCCATGCCCAACTGCCCGACGATCACCGCGACCGTCGCCACTGCCGTACCCACCCGTGGCACCGCCCCCACCATCACCATCATGTACACCACGCCGAACAGCGCGCCGCTGAGCTGCCATTTCGGCACGTCCAGCAGGCTCATGGCCTGGGCCGGCTCGAAAAACAGGATCAACAACCCGGTGCTCACTGCACCCACCACGAACGTCAACAAACTGCTGCGCAGCACACCGACCGTTTCGCCCAGTCGCCCATTGATGGCGGCCTGAACACTCAACACCGCACCGGCAGCCACGACCACCGCCAACAAAATAATCAGATTCATCATTAACCCCGCGCAATCAGAACAAGTGCCGCCACAATCAGCAGCAAGGCCAGCCAACGTTCACCGTTGACCTTTTTACGAGTGGCGCCGAACCAGCCGAAGTGGTCGATCAGCACGCTTTTACCGACCTGCCCGGACAGGATCGCGATCATCGTCATCGCAATGCCGATGTGCGGCGTAGCCAGGGTCAGCACCACCACGTAGATCGGCCCGAGAAAACCGCCGATCAACTGCCAGCGCGGCAAGTCGCTGAAGGCCGGTCCCTTTTGCGGGCCGCTGAGCAACAGCAGGAAAAACAGGATCGCCGAGCCGACGCCGAAGATGCTCAACGTCGCCCACAAGTGACCGACCTGAACCCCCAGCGGCCCGAGCAGACCGGCCTCCACGGACAGGCCCATACCGGCCAGGATCACCAAAGGCAGCAGCAAAAGCCGCAACCCCGGTTGGGTTGCTGGTGTGACAGCGATATCGATTGAAGAAGATTGCATAACAGAGACCTACCCATTTTCAAATGAACTACACGGTCGCCTGTAGGAGCGAAGCTTGCTCGCGAAGGCGGCGTGTCAGTCGACGAAGATGAAAACTGACACGCCGCCTTCGCGAGCAAGCTTCGCTCCTACAAGGTCTGCGTGCAGGAAGTGAGCGCATTATCGGCTGGCGCTGCTGTGCGATAAATGGGAGCATCCTGACAACACTTTTGCGCAACTCGCACAGCAGGATTCTTCATGCACGGCCTCAACGAATTGGGTTTCAAGGCACTTCGGCTGTTTGTCGCGGTACTCGACCACGGCAGCTTCTCTGAAGTCGCCCGCCGCGAGGGCCTGGCGCCGTCGTCGATTTCCCGGCAGATCCAGTTGATGGAACAGGCGCTGAGCCAGCAATTGCTTTACCGCCACACCCGTGCGGTCACGCCGACAGAAGCCGGACGCTTGCTCGGCGAGCATGCGCGGTTGGTGCTGGTGCAGTTGGAGGAAGCCGAACAGGCGTTGCAGGAACAACAAAGCGAGCCGAGCGGACTGGTGCGGATCAACGCGCCGGTGGTGTTTGGCCAACGGCATCTGACGCCCTGGCTGGGGCAACTGTGTGAGCGTTACCCGAAATTGCAGCTGGATATCCAGCAGACCGACAGTTACGTCGCACCGTTACAGGAAGGTGCCGACCTGCTGTTTCGCATCGGCCCGCTGCACGATTCGAGTATGCAGGCGCGGATTCTGGCGCCACAACGCTTTCAGGTGGCGGCGAGCCCGACGTACTTGAGACGCCATGGCACACCGTTGCATCCCGAAGATCTCGCGGCGCATCAATGCCTGGCCTACAAAGGCGTGGCCGGCCAGCAGCGCTGGTTTTTCCGCCAGGGTCAGCAGGACTGGACGCCCTACTCGGTGAAGGGACCGATCACCGGCAACCACGCCGACACACTCACACAGGCCGCCGAACAAGGCCTGGGCCTGGTGATGTTTCCGTCGTGGCTGATTGGTGAAGCGGTGCGCAACGGCACGCTGGTGCCGGTGCTCGGGGAATATCAGGTGTCCAACAGCCTTGAGCCGCAACAGATCGCCGTGCTCTGGCCCGGGAGCCGGCGGTTGTCGGTGAAGGTGCGCACGGTGATTGATTTCTATGTCGAATGCTTCGGGACCGTGCCGTATTGGGACAGACCCTAGGGACGATGCAAAATGCTTACTGTAGGAGCCAGGCTTGCCGGCGAAGGCGTCCTCAAATACGCCTTCGCCGGCAAGCCTGGCTCCTACAGTAGGTTCGGGGGTGTCAGATGCGGAACTGGCCGACCAGAGTGCCGAGGCGCTGGCCAAGATCAGCCAGGCTGCGGGACGTCTGGGCGCCGAGTTGGGTTTCGCCGGCCACGTTGTCCACGGCCACCGCGATCTGATGCACGCTGCGGTTGATCTCTTCGGCCACGGCGGTCTGCTCCTCGGCGGCGCTGGCGATCTGCGCGTTCATCGAGTTGATGGTGCCGATCAACTGGGCCATGGTGTCCAGCGAAGCACCCGCTTCATTGGCCTGCGCGGACGTACCGTCGCCGGCCTCGCTGGAACGGCGCATCGCTTCCACCGCCGACTGGGTGCCAGCCTGCAAGCGGTCGATCATGCCCTGGATTTCCTGGGTGCTGATTTGCGTGCGGCTGGCCAGCGCACGGACTTCGTCGGCCACTACCGCAAAACCACGACCGGCCTCACCGGCACGGGCCGCTTCAATGGCAGCGTTGAGCGCCAACAGGTTGGTCTGCTCGGCAATCGAGCGGATCACCCCGAGCACGCTGACAATCGATGACACGTCCTTTTGCAGGCTGTCGAGGGACACGCCACTGCTGCGAATGTCGTCGACCAATGCATGAATCTTGACGATGCTGCCGGCCACCACACGCTTGGCTGCCTGGCCTTCCTCGTCGGTCTGCTGCGCCGCCACTGCCGCGTTTTGTGCACTTTTCGCCACTTCCTGCGCGGCCGCCGACATTTCGTTGATCGCCGTGGCCACCTGATCGGTCTCGTGACGCTGACGCTCCATCGCCTGATCCGAACGCTGGGCCTGATCGGAGACCTGGTTCACCAGCCCGGTCAATTGCGAGGTCATTTCGGTGATCTGACGCACCAGGCCGTGGATCTTGTCGACAAAGCGGTTGAACGAGCCGGCGAGTTGGCCGAGTTCATCCTGGCTGGTAATAGTCAGGCGCCGGGTCAGGTCGCCCTCGCCCGCTGCGATGTCGTCGAGGTTTGCTTTCATCAGGTTCAGCGGACGCAGAATGGTGTTGGCCAGCAGCATGCCGGCAGCAGCAATCAGCAACAGCACGACAGCGGCGATGCCGATGATGCTCAACAACACGCCTTCCATGCGCTCCTGAACCTTGGCTTCGACCACGGCCACTTGCGCCTCGATACCGTCAAGGTTGACCGAGGTGCCGACGGCCATGTCCCACTTCGGCAGGTATTCGGTGTAGCCGAGTTTCGGCACCAGCACCTTGGTATTGCCAGGCAATGGCGAGCTGTATTGCAGGTAGTGAGTGCCGTCCTTGGCGACTTTCACCAGGTCGCGGTTGACGTAGACGCCGTTCGGATCGCGGTTGTCCTTGAAGCTCTGGCCCACGCCGTCGGGGCTGTTGGCCTTGAACAGGCGCACGGTGTTGGAGTCGTAGCCGAAGAAGTAACCTTCCTTGCCGTAGCTGATGCTCGACAGCGACTTGATCACTTGCGCTCGCGCCGCGTCATCGCCAGGGGCGGCGGCCTCGTAGAGCGGTTTGATCGCCGTCATGGCCACGGCCACATAACTTTGCAGGGTGGCCTTGGCGTCGCTGAGCAGGCGCTGGCGCGTCTCCTCGACTTCCTTGTGGGCCTGTTCCTGCAGAACGAACAACGTGGTCAGGCTGATGACCAGCGCAAAGAGCAACACCGGGAGGACGGCAAGGGACAGGACTTTAGCCTTCAGGCTCATGCGCATGACGGTTCGCTCTTTTGATTTTATTGGCGTGGTTAAAGGCTTTAACGGCACGCCAACGCAAAACTGTAGGAGTCCGGCTTGCCGGCGATGGCGTCGTTGAAATGGCCATCGCCGGCAAGCCGGCTCCTACAGGTCCGAGGTGTCGCCTGATTTAGCGTTGATCACGCAATCTGTAGGAGCCGGCTTGCTGACGATGCTATTTCACAGGCGCCGCCACAGGGCAGGTTAGAATCAGAGGACCATCGCGGCCACCCAGCCGAACGCCAGCAGCGGCAGGTTGTAATGCAGGAAGGTCGGGACCACGGTGTCCCAGATGTGGTGATGCTGACCGTCGATGTTCAGGCCGGAGGTCGGGCCGAGCGTCGAGTCGGAAGCAGGCGAACCGGCATCGCCCAGCGCGCCGGCGGTGCCGACGATGCAGACGATGGCAATCGGGCTGAACCCCAGTTGCACGCACAGCGGCACGAAAATCGCTGCCAGAATCGGCACGGTGGAAAACGACGAACCGATGCCCATGGTCACCAGCAGACCGACCAGCAACATCAGCAACGCACCGATGCCTTTGCTGTGGCCGATCCACGACGCCGACGCTTCAACCAGCGTCTGCACCTGACCGGTGGCTTTCATCACTTCAGCAAACCCCGAGGCGGCGATCATGATGAAACCGATCATCGCCATCATCTTCATGCCTTCGGTGAACAGGTCATCGGTGTCGCGCCACTTCACGATGCCCGACACCGAGAAGATCAAAAAGCCCGCCAGTGCACCGATAATCATCGAGTCCAGCAACAACTGAATAATGAACGCCGCCGCAATGGCCACACCCGCAACCATCAGGCTCAACGGGTTGTACTGCACCGCGACCTGCTCGACCTGTTCGATCTTTTCCAGGTCGTAGACGCGCTTCTTGCGGTAGCTGATAAAGGCTGCCGCAAGCCCCACCACCATGCCCAGCGCCGGAATACCCATGGCATGGGTGACGTTGATGCCGCTGATGTCCACGCCGCTACGGGCCACGTTGGCCAGCAGGATTTCATTGAGGAAGATGTTGCCGAAGCCCACTGGCAGGAACATGTACGGGGTGATCAGGCCGAAGGTCATGACGCAGGCGATCAACCGCCGATCCAGTTGCAGCTTGGTCAGCACATACAACAGCGGCGGCACCAGCAACGGAATGAAAGCGATATGTATCGGCAGAATATTCTGTGAGGCGATGGCCACCACCCACAGCAGGCCGATCAGCAGCCACTTCACCGAGCCGCCACCGTTGGCGTGCTGGCGGTCAACCATGGCCAGGGCTTTGTCCGCCAACGCATGGGCCAGGCCGGACTTGGCAATCGCCACCGCGAAGGCGCCGAGCAAGGCATAAGACAAGGCCACCGTCGCCCCGCCGCCGAGGCCGCTGTTGAAGGCTTTCAAGGTGGCGTCGATGCCCAGGCCACCGGTCAAACCACCCACCAGCGCACCGATAATCAGCGCGATCACCACGTGCACGCGGGACAGGCTGAGAATCAGCATGATGCCGACCGCGGCAATTACAGCATTAATCATCGTTACCTCAAGGCAAGCGAAATGAGCCCGGCCGGCAGTCTGCGAAGAGCCGCCAGCGGGATAAGGAATGGGTTTTATTAGAGGGCGCGCACTGTGCCGGACCATCACCGCCTTGTCAAAGCCAGCGACCCCTGATGCCGGAACGACACTGCCCCCTGTAGGAGCTGGCTTGCCAGCGATGGCGGCCCTAAACCCAGCACATCATCCGAGGGGTTCACTCTGTAGGAGCCGGCTTGCTGGCGATGGCGGTGGTTCAGTCCACCCGTTATTGACTGGACTTACGCCATCGCCAGCAAGCTGGCTCCTACAGGATTCGTGAGAGTGATTCCTTTTCGTCGGACGGCATAAAGAACGCGGATTTTCGGCCGTTACAGTGCAAAGTCTCAGATATTTATCGAATAAGGACGTCTCCATGTCACTCAGACAACTTTCCATTCAATGGAAAATCACCCTGCTGGCCGGGCTTTGCCTCGCTGGTATCGTGACCTTGCTGGTAGGTCTTTCGCTGTATCGCATGGAGCACAGTTCCGAGCTGGTGAAAGCCTCGAGCATGGAGATGCTCACTGAAGCCGCCCAGGCCCGGATCGAGTCCCAGGGCGAAAACCAGGCGCTGAACATTCGCCAGCAGTTCATGGATGCCTATCAATATGGCCACGGCTTTTCCCGTCAGGTGTTGTTCCTGCGCGATCAGGCCGAAAAGCGCTTTCTCGATGCCTTCGACCTGCGTGAAGACCTGACCCGTCAGGTCAAGTCTGCGTTGCAAGCCAACCCGGAATTACTCGGCCTGTCGCTGGTGTTCGAAGCCAATGCGCTGGACGGCAAGGACGAACTGTTCGCGGGCCAGGCCGAGTTGGGCAGTAACGAAAAAGGCCGTTTCGCGCTCTATTGGTCGCAACCGACGCCCGGCAAGGTGACGTCGATGGCGCTGCCCGAAACTGACATGGCCGACACCAGCACCGGCCCCAGCGGTGAACCCGCCAACGCCTGGTTCACCTGCCCGCGCACCTCGCTCAAGCCCTGCGTGATCGAACCCTACTTCTATGTGATCGACGGCCAGAACGTGCTGATGACCAGCATCGTGTTCCCGCTGATGGTCAATGGCAAAGTCATCGCCTCGCTGTCGGTGGACATCAACCTCAACAGCCTGCAAGCAGTCAGCCAGGGCGCGAGCAAAAAGCTCTATGACGGCCAGACCAACGTCAGCATCATCAGCCCGGCCGGTTTGCTCGCAGGCTATAGCCCGGACGCCAGCAAACTCGCCCAGCGCCTGGACGCTGTGGATAAAACCAACGGCGCCGAGCTGATCCGCCTGCTCGCCGCCAGCAGCAAAACCGCAAGCCTGCACAGCAACCAGCAGTTGAAAGTGCTGTCGCCGTTCCAGCCGATCCCCGGTGGCAAGTCGTGGGGCGTGTTGCTCGATGTGCCGGAAAAAGTCCTGGTCGGCCCCGCCGAAGCCCTGAAAAAACAACTCGATGAAAGCAATACCGCCGGCACCTTGGTCGAACTCGGCCTCGGCGTGCTGGCCGCGTTGATCGGCCTGTTGCTGGTATGGCTGATGGCGCGCAGCGTGACCAAACCGATCCTCGGCGTGGCGCACATGCTCGAAGACATCGCCAGCGGCGAAGGCGACCTGACCCGGCGTCTGGCCTATGACAAAAAGGATGAACTGGGCCAGTTGGCCGGCTGGTTCAACCGTTTCCTCGACAAGTTGCAGCCGATCATCGCCGAGGTGAAACGCTCGGTACAGGACGCGCGCAGCACGGCGGACCAGTCCTCTGCCATCGCCACGCAGACCAGCGCCGGCATGGAACAGCAATACCGCCAGGTCGATCAGGTGGCGACCGCTTCCCACGAAATGAGCGCCACCGCTCAGGACGTTGCCCGCAGCGCGGCACAAGCGGCACAGGCTGCCAAGGATGCGGATCAGGCCACCCGCCGTGGATTGACGGTGATCGACCAGACCACCACCAGCATCGACAACCTCGCCGCCGACATGAGCGCAGCGATGGTGCAGGTCGAAGGTTTGGCGGCCAACAGCGAGAAAATCGGCTCGGTACTGGAAGTGATCCGCGCCATCGCCGAGCAGACCAACCTGCTGGCCCTGAACGCCGCGATCGAAGCGGCCCGTGCCGGAGAGGCCGGACGCGGTTTTGCCGTGGTCGCCGACGAAGTGCGCAACCTGGCGCGGCGTACGCAGGAGTCGGTTGAAGAAACCCGTCTGGTGATCGAGCAGTTGCAGAACGGCACGCAGGATGTGGTGGGGTCGATGAACAACAGCCATCGCCAGGCTCAGGGCAGTGTCGAGCAGGTCAGCCAGGCCGTCACGGCGTTGCGCCAGATCGGCGACGCAGTGACGGTGATCAGCGACATGAACCTGCAGATTGCCTCAGCGGCGGAAGAACAAAGCGCCGTGGCGGAAGAGATCAACAACAACGTGGCGACGATCCGGGACGTGACCGAGTCGCTGTCGGGGCAGGCCAATGAGTCGGCGCGGGTGAGCCAGTCGCTCAACAGCCTGGCGAATCAGCAGCAGAGCCTGATGGATCAATTCCGCGTCTGATTCAACCGATTCTCGTTGACGACATAGACCCTGTAGGAGCCGGCTTGCCGGCGATGGCGATTTTGAGGACGCCATCGCCGGCAAGCCGGCTCCTACAGGTCATCGGTGTTTTTGGGAGCGGTGTCAGCGTTTTGGGAGTTCGATGACAACCGTCAACCCGCCCCACTCGCTCTCCTCCAGCCGCAACACCCCGCCCCACGTGTCGACGATGTCGCGCACGATTCCCAGCCCCAACCCATGCCCTTGCGCCTGCTCATCCAGCCGCGTACCCCGGCTGAACACCTGAGCACGCTGGTCTTCGGGAATCCCCGGCCCATCATCTTCCACGCTTAACTCAAACCCTGCAGCCGTCTCGACCACGCTCAACCGCACCTCGGCATCCGCCCATTTGCAGGCGTTGTCCAGCAGGTTGCCCAGCAGTTCCAGCAAGTCTTCGCGATCCCACGGCAACTGCAACCCGGCCGGCGCGCGATAGCTCAGCTCAAGGTGTTCGCCGTGGATCATGTTCAACGTGGCGAGCAATCCCGGCAGTTCCGCATCGCAATCAAACAACGCCCCCGGCAGCGCATCGCCGGACAATCGTGCGCGGTTAAGCTCGCGATTGAGTCGTTGCTGAACCTGTGCCAATTGGTCTTTGAGGATCTTGCGCAACTCGGGATGGGCGTCGAGTTTCTCGCTGGACGCCAGGCTCAACAACACCGCCAACGGGGTTTTCAAGGCATGCCCAAGGTTGCCCAGCGCATTGCGCGAACGCTTGAGGCTGTCTTCGGTGTGGGCGAGCAAATGGTTGATCTGCGCCACCAGCGGTTCAAGTTCCACGGGCACCCGGTCATCCAGTTGCGAACGCTGGCCCTGCTGCAACTGAGCAATCTGCTCACGGGCCTTTTCCAGTGGACGCAAGGCGCGGCGCACGGTGATCCGTTGCAACAGCAAAATCAGCAGTAACCCCGCCAGACCCAGCCCCAGCCCCACTTGCTGCATGCGCTTGAAACTCTCGCGCACCGGTGTGTAATCCTGGGCGACGCTGATGGAGATCGATTGTCCCAAACGGCGATAGTCCGAGCGCAAGACCAGCAATTGCTGGCCTTCCGGCCCCAGTTGCAGGTTGCTGTGCAGGCCGGGATGGTCGAGGCGCGGCAATTCCTGATCCCACAACGAACGCGAGCGCCAATGGCTGTCGGCAAAATCGATGCGAAAGTAATGCCCGGAAAACGGCCGCTGATAAGCCGGTGACAGATGTCGTTCATCCAGCTGCAAGCCCTGCGGCCCGCGCACCAGCGCCACCAGCAAACTTTCGCTGTCGTTGCGCAGCCCCGCTTCGAGATAGCGCTGCAACCCCACTTCGAACAACCACAGGCTGGTTTGCGCCAGCACCAGGCCGACGATCACCATCACGCTGATCAGCCCCAGACTCAAGCGGCGCTGGATCGACCTCACTGCGCTTGCCCGCCGAACAGGTAACCCTGGCCGCGACGGGTTTCGATCACGCTGCGCCCGAGCTTGCGCCGCAGGTGGTTGACGTGAACTTCCAGCACGTTGGAATCGCGCTCGGTTTCACCGTCGTAGAGGTGTTCGGCGAGGTGGCTTTTGGAGAGGATCTGCTCGGGGTGCAGCATGAAATAGCGCAGCAGGCGAAACTCCGCAGCGGTGAGCTGGATGTCTGCGCCGTCGCGGGTCACGCATTGGCGACCTTCGTCCAGGTGCAATCCGGCTGACTGCAGCGTCGGTTGATTGACCTGACCATGGGAACGGCGCAACAACGCCTGAATGCGCAAATGCAGCTCTTCAGGGTGGAAAGGTTTGCTCAGGTAATCGTCGGCGCCGGCCTTGAGGCCTTCGATCCGTTCGGCCCAGGAACCGCGCGCGGTGAGGATCAATACCGGCGTGGCCAGCCCACCGGCGCGCCATTGCGCCAACACATCGAGCCCCGGCAAACCCGGCAGACCGAGGTCGAGGATGATCAGGTCATACGGTTCGCTGCTGCCCTGATACACCGCGTCGCGACCGTCGGCCAGCCAATCCACGGCGTAGCCCTGGCGGTTGAGGCCGGCCATCAGTTCGTCGGCCAGGGGCACATGGTCTTCCACCAGCAGCAATCGCATCGGTCAATCTTCCTTGTCTTTCAGTAACTCGCCAGTGGCGGCGTCGAGGTCCAGTTCACGGACCACGCCCTCGATGGTCAGCAGCTCGACTTCATAAATGTAGACGTCGTGTTTCTCTTCGAGCTCGGCTTCCAGCAGTTTTGAGCCTGGATAACGCTCCAGCGCCTGCTTCACCACTTGCTCGAGCGGCAGAATCACGCCCTGCTGGCGCAGGCGCAGGGCTTCGTCCTGATCAAGGTCGCGGGCCATGACGATCGAGCAAAACGCCAGAAGCACCAGCGCCATGCGTGACAATGAACACACCTTCATTACGTATCCTGATGATCCTTGAGAAGCTGCCCGCTGACCGCGTCTAATTCCAGGTCCCACTCAAGGCCTTGAGGGTCGCGCAGCTCCACCTGATAGATGTACTTGCCGTACTCTTCTTCCAGCTCGGTTTCGGTGACCGTCGAGCCTGGGTGTTTGGCCAATGCCGTGGCGTTGAGCTTCTCGAAAGACACAATGGTACCAGCGTCGCGCAGCCGCAGGGCTTCGTCGGGGCCCAGGTCGCGGGCGTGGGCGATGCTGACGGTCATGGCGACGATGGAGGCGGTGAACAGGGCAGTCAGGGTTTTCATGGGGTGTCTCCGTATTCTTTTATGTGTTGCGTACGGACGGCACCTTAGCGATTCGAACTTAATTGAAACTGAATTGCCATCATCAAGAATGGCATCACGCTATCGTCGGCATACGCCAAACCTGTAGGAGCCGGCTTGCCGGCGATGGCGTCCTTGAAATTGCCATCGCCAGCAAGCCGGCTCCTACAGGTTCTGTGTTTGCAATACGTACAGCTGTTTATAATCCGCCCGCTTGCCTGACATCGAGACCGGTATGACCGCCATCCACATCAAGTTCCCTTCCCTGACCCTCAAGGCCGGCCCGCGTGCCTTGGCGCGCATCCGTGAGCACGGCTTGAACGCCGCCGATGTCGGTACGCTGCCGGGTGCTGCCGGCGGGCCGAAGGCGTTGGGGATTCAAGGTCTGGACTTGGCGCTGTTTGGCGAGTGGCTGCCCGCCGCGCCGCGTGAACGGTCGCTGATCGGTGCCTCGGTCGGCTCCTGGCGCTTCGCCAGTGCCTGCCTGCCGGACGCCGCCGAAGGCATTCGCCGCCTCGGTCACCTGTACACCGAGCAGAACTTCGCCAAGGGCGTGACCATGGCGCAGATCAGCCAGAGCTCGCAACGCATGCTCAATGACCTGCTCGACGGTCGCGATGCGGCGATTCTGAGCAACGCGAATTACCGGCTGAACATCATGGTGGTCAAAAGTCATGGCCTGCTTGCGGACGATCATCGCGGTCGTCTCGGGCTGGGCCTGTCGTCAGTGATCGCCGACAACCTGCGCGGGCGCGCGCGGCTGTCGCGGCATTTCGAGCGGCTGATCATCCACGACCCGCGCCTGGCACCGCCGGTCAACCCGCTGAACGATTTCCCCTCGCGCTTCGTCGCGCTGAATGCCGGCAACCTGCGTCAGGCCCTGCTCGCCTCGGGCTCGATCCCGATGGTCATGGAAGGCGTGCGCGACCTGCCGGGCGCTGGCGCCGGGACGTTCCGCGACGGCGGCCTGCTCGACTATCACCTCGACCTGCCCTACAGCGGCAACGACATCGTGCTCTATCCGCACTTCACCGACCGGGTGATTCCCGGCTGGTTCGACAAAACCCTGCCGTGGCGCCGTGCCTGCCCAACGCGCTTGCAGGATGTCCTGTTGCTGGCGCCGTCCAAGGAATACCTGGCGCGCCTGCCCTACGGCAAACTGCCGGACCGTAACGACTTCAAGCGCTTCATGGGCGATGCGCCGAGCCGGCAGAAATACTGGCGTGCGACGATGGAAGAAAGCCGCAGGCTGGGCGATGAGTTTCTCGAACTGGCCGCCAACGGTCGCCTTGGCGAACGCTTGCTGACCCTTTAGTCAGGACAAACTGTTAAACTCGCCGCCTGCCCACATCGCTGCGGCGATCGCCACCTGACAGAGCTGAAACCACTGTGGAAATCTTCAAAGAATTTACCTTCGAATCCGCCCACCGCCTGCCCCACGTCCCGGAAGGCCACAAGTGCGGCCGCCTGCACGGTCACTCGTTCAAAGTGGCGATTCATTTGAGTGGCGATCTTGATCCGCATACCGGCTGGATTCGTGACTTCTCCGAGATCAAGGCGATCTTCAAGCCGTTGTATGAGCGGTTGGATCACAACTATCTGAATGACATTCCGGGGTTGGAGAATCCGACCAGTGAAGTGTTGGCGAAGTGGATCTGGGTTGAGTTGAAGCCGTTGTTGCCGGAGCTTAGTGCGATTCGGATTCATGAGACTTGTACTAGCGGTTGCATCTATCGCGGCGAATAAGTCGATAGATCAAAAAAACCACCGAGATCGGTGGTTTTTTACCTAATTTATTAGGATTTAGCATCCTATCCACTCTCACAACCTGTTTGCACTTACAGATATGTGGGTCTTCACGTGCCTGTTGAGATGGTCCTTCCGTGCAAACGTCTGACCACATTCTTTGCATGAATGCGGTCGGTCAATAGAGTGAATTTTCATATGCCTGGTCAAGGCCCCCTTTAAAGCAAATTTCTCGTTACATGTACTGCATTCAAAAGACTTAACTGTACTATGTGTATTTATATGCGTTGCCAAGGTGTCACCCCTATTAAAATCTTCCCCACAGATAGTGCATACGAAAATCTTATTGTCAGAGTGCATTTTCTCATGCCTTGCCAAAGAGTCTTTAGAACTAAATTTTTTACTGCACGCAGTACAGCTGAATTGGCTACCAGAGGAATGTGATTTCTCGTGTCTCGTTAGTGCATCCTTTCGAGAAAAAAATTTGTTACATGTGATACATCTAAAATTTTTTTCGTCATGCGATCGGATATGTCGAGTGAGCAGGGAATTCAGAGAAAAAGTCTTACCACAGGTGGGACAGGAAAAACTTCTATCTGAAACTGGCAAAACCGCCGAGGAAGACATGAGATCGTGAGAACTAGTGGGCTCAGCCAACATAGGTGATGATGTGACGCCCAAAAATGAGTGAGCACGCTGTGCCTCTTCACCTTCTACTGGCGCTCTATACAGACCAGCCAACGAATCCTGCGAGTCTAAATCCTCCGGATTAACGATGATTTCACGCAAGTCGCCTGCACCAGCCATCGCCAACGCTATGAGCATGTGTGGCGGCGTTTCTGAAGACTCTTGAAGGTCCTCATCAAACAATGATTCATGTCCGCTCCACATCCGCCCATCCCGATCCACTCTCCCCACCGGCGAATTCCCCACAAAACAATACAAATTCAACCCATCCACCGCCCCCGCCGGGTCCGGGTTGATCCATCGGCACAACCACGGCGCAAAGTAGCGATAACCGTAGTAATACAACCCGGTCGCATCCCGTTCCTTGCCCGAATAGCGAATGGTTTTGTATGCACCGCTCTGATCGCTGTGGTTTTCACAAGCCGTGCCGCCAAACGGGTAAAACTCTTCCCGGCTCTGCACCCTGGCGTGTTCATCCAATTCCAGCGTCCCGGACCCGAGATGGTCGGTCAGGTGGTAACGCAACGAGTGGTCGGGCGCATCGGCGCCGTGCAGCCACTTCACCCGATTGCGTCCGGCCTCCAGGTCGAGCACTTCATGCTGCTTGCCGCCCGGACGATGATGGATCTCCAGCCCCGGCAGGTAGCGAACTTCGGCAATCACGGTGCGGGCGGCGGCCAGTGCGGTGCGGACTTTGCGCAGGCGTTTGCCCCCGCCACCGTAGAGGTAGCATTCGGTGTCGTCGTCTTCGTCTTCGCGCACCACCGGTGACACGCTGGACAACTGGTTGCGCACATCCCAGGTCATGGCTTGGCCAGGCTGCAAATATTGCAGGTTGCCGTTGGCGTCGAAATGGCGGGCGAAATCCGGCGGAGTGTCGTCCTTGAGCAGGCTGCGGTTGCTGTTCGGGTCAATGGCCCAACGCCGGGTAAACGGCTGGACGCCAAGGTGACGCAGTTCGGTCAGGTTGCCACCCGCGTCGTAGTCGTATTCTTCGCGATAGTTAACCACCGCGTTGGGATTTGCCGAGGCGCGATACGCAGTGTCGGGATACATCGATGGGCGCTCGGCTTCCCAGCCGCTGGCGTGGGTTAACTGACCCAGCGTGTCGTAGCCGTAGGTGCATTGGCCGTCGATGCGCTGGTTGTTGTGGTAACGGACCGGTAGGGCGTGATTGTCGATCTGGAGGATGTTGCCCAGCGGGTCGACGCTGTATCGCAGGTCTTGCAGCGGCGCGGTGTTCGGCAACCCGGCGCACAAGCGCAGCAGACGCCCGTCATCAAGCGCGTACTGCGCCTCGGTGACCACGCCATTGCCAGCGGTTTCCCGTTCGACTTTTCCGCCAGGGTTATAGCGGATGTCGTGCACCAGGCATTGTCCGGGCGCAGCGCTGTTCGCCGGTTGCAACCAGCCTTCCTTGAGCTGCCCGGCCACGGTGTAGGTGAAGTGACGACGGTGTTTTTTGGCGTCGGTGAGGCTGAGCAAATCGCCCGACGGGGTATAGGCCCAATGGCTTGCAAGCCCGGGATCAGCTTCCAGCAAGCAATCGCGTGCGGCGCAGTCCAGCGGCCAATCCGGCGGATCGAGGGTGGCCAGAAAGTGGCTGATTTCACTTTGCGCCAACCCCCGCAGATCGTACGCCGGCATGTGCCGCGTGCCCGTCGGATCGTCGTGGCGAATCACTCGGCCGCACTGATTGGCAGCATCAAAACCGGCCCCGGCACTGCCGTATTCAAAGCGCTCCACAACCCGTTCCAGCTCTCTTATGGCAACAGGACGCAGCGACGAATCGTACTGCGTATCCTGCCGAGCCCCCCGACTGTCCCATCCGCTCAAGACCTCATCCGCTTGCCCGAGCAACAACACCCGCCAACCGGCATCGACACTGTCCGTCGCCAACACCTTGCCGGTCAGGGTGAAACGATGACTCAACGCCGGCGCGGACAACCGCGCATCCCGTTGCTCAATCCCCCTTCCCGCCGTATCGAACACCTGCCGCGTCACCCGCACCTGCGGCGTTTGCCCACTCTCCCCACGCCAGTACGTCAAGCTGCGCACAGCCAGGCCGCGCGGGTCGATAACCGCCAGTGTGGGCGTTCCGTGATGCAGGCTGAGGTTGTCCATGGGCTCTGGATATCATCCGCCGTCAACAACCGTCTACTGTCACAAATCACAGGTATTCGTCCCGCTGATCCGACAGATCAAAAAAACTGCCGGGACGAGCGGTTTTTTTATGCCTATGCTTTTTCGCTTGCACCCGCCAAGAGGACGTCCCCATGACTGACTGGCCGCTGGCTCAAACCTATCGCTTCAACGGGCATTCCGTCCGTTACGCCGTGCGTGGCGACGGCCCGCCGTTGGTGTTCGTGCATGGCACGCCGTTCTCTTCTTATGTGTGGCACCGGATTGCGCCGCACTTCATCACGTCGCACCGGGTGCATTACTTCGACCTGCTGGGTTATGGGCTGTCCGAGAAGGTCGAGGGCGATGTGTCGCTGGGGGTGCAGAACGAGCTGTTGACGCAACTGCTGGAGCATTGGGGTCTGGATTGCCCGGATGTGGTGGCCCACGATTTCGGTGGCGCGACGGTGCTGCGCGCACATCTGCTGAACGGCAAGAACTACCGCAGCCTGACGCTGATCGATCCAGTGGCGTTGACGCCATGGGGCTCGCCGTTCGTGCAGCAGGTGCGTCAGCATGAAGCGGCGTTCAGCGGCGTGCCCGATTACATTCAGCGGGCGATTGTGTCGGCCTATGTTCGAGGGGCGATCAAGCGCGACATCCCCGACAATGAACTCGCGCCTTACGTGCAGCCGTGGCTGGGCGATCCGGGGCAAGCGGCGTTTTACCGGCAGATCGCGCAGATGGATCAGCGCTATACCCGTGAGGTCGAGGGGCTGTACCCGACGATTCGTTGCCCGGTGCAGATTCTGTGGGGCGAGGATGATCAGTGGATTCCCATCGAGCGTGGCCGCGCGCTGCAGCAGATGATTGCGGGGGCGCAGTTTCACCCAATCCCCAATGCCGGGCATCTGGTTCAGGAAGATGCACCCGAAGCCATCGTTGCCGCGCTGCTGCGTTTTCTCCCCAAATCCCCCTGAAAACACCCGATTCCTTGTAGGAGCCAGCTTGCTGGCGATGGCGGAGTGTCAGTCGGCACATATGTTGCCTGTCATACCGTGATCGCCGGCAAGCCGGCTCCTACAAAGGACTGTGTTTCTTCAGTTGGTCCCGATCAATGGCGGGCGTTTTTCTTTCGCTGCCGTGGTCAAAGTGCACATCTGTCCGATGCTCGATTTCCGTTGCCGCGCTAATGTCTATAACTGACGCGCCAACGCACTACTACAAGATCTCCAAAAGGATTCGCCTGATGCACATCATCAACGCCCGCCTGCGCAACCAAGAAGGCCTGCATGAGTTGCACCTGGAAAACGGCCTGATCAGCAATATTGCCCGTCAGACCGAAGCGCCGACCCTGGGCCCCGATGATCTGGACGCCGGCGGCAACCTGGTGGTGCCGCCCTTCGTCGAACCGCACATCCACCTCGACGCCACGCTCACCGCCGGCGAACCGCGCTGGAACATGAGCGGCACGCTGTTCGAAGGCATCGAATGCTGGGGCGAGCGCAAGGTGACGATCACCGAGGAAGACACCAAGACCCGCGCCAGGAAAACCATCCAGGCCCTCGCCGCCCACGGCATCCAGCATGTGCGCACCCATGTCGATGTCACCGACCCGCAGCTGACGGCGCTGAGGGCGATGCTCGAAGTGCGCGAGGAAAGCCGGCACCTGATCGACATGCAAATCGTCGCCTTCCCCCAGGAAGGCATCGAGTCGTACCGCAACGGTCGTGAACTGATGGAAGAAGCGATCCGCATGGGCGCGGACGTGGTCGGCGGGATTCCGCATTTCGAATACACCCGCGATCAGGGCGTGAGTTCAGTGAAGTTCCTGATGGACCTCGCCGAACGCACCGGTTGCCTGGTGGACGTGCATTGCGATGAAACCGATGACCCGCACTCGCGGTTTCTTGAAGTGCTCGCCGAAGAAGCCCGCAGCCGCGACATGGGCTCGCGGGTCACGGCCAGCCACACCACGGCCATGGGCTCCTACGACAACGCGTACTGCGCCAAACTGTTTCGCCTGCTCGGGCATTCGGGGATCAGTTTTGTCTCTTGCCCCACCGAAAGCATTCACCTGCAAGGGCGCTACGACAACTTTCCAAAACGTCGTGGCGTCACCCGAGTGAATGAATTGCTCGAAGCGGGGATGAACGTGTGCTTCGGCCAGGATTCGATCGTCGACCCGTGGTATCCGCTGGGTAACGGCAACATTTTGCGGGTACTCGAAGCGGGTCTGCACATCTGTCACATGCTCGGGTATCGCAACCTGCAAAGTGCGCTGGACCTGGTCACCGACAACAGCGCCAGGGCGATGAACCTGGGGGATCGGTATGGACTTGAGCGCGGGCGGCCGGCGAATTTGCTGATTCTGTCGGCGGACAGCGATTACGAGGTGATCCGCAGTCAGGGCTTGCCGCTGTATTCGGTTCGTGATGGGAAGGTGTTGATGAAGCGGGAGATGCCGGTGGTGGAGTTTCCGGGCTGAGCGGACTTATGTAGTGACGGGGCTGACGCCTTCGCGGGCAAGCCTCGCTCCTACAGGTTTGCGCCGACCTTGTAGGAGCGAGGCTTGCCCGCGAAGGCAATCTCAAACTCAACCCATCAACCGCGCCGTACCAAACAAACTGACCCGACTCAATTCCCCATCTGTTTCCTCCAACAAAATCGGCGCCGTCCCACCAGGCATCACCACCTTCACCTCACCCGCCACCACCCAACCCACTCGCCACGCCGCACACGCCACCGCACTCGCACTGGTACCGGACGACGCCGTCGGCCCTTCCCCACGTTCAAAAACCCGAGCAGCAATTCGCCCCTCTGTCTCGCGCATCGCCCATTGCAAATTAACCCCCGCCGGGCACGGTCGCCCTGCCCCGGTCGGCATCGCGTAGGCAATGCGCGTCAACCCTTCGGACAATCGCGCTTCGCGCATCCGCTCATTGGCCGGCAATGCCTCGGCATCGTCCACAAGCGTTACGCAATGCGGATTGCCGACCCGCACGAACTGGCTGCGCGACCAGGCGGGATCCAGCGCCGACAGCGGTTGAACGTGGCTGAGCTCACGACCGTTGAATGCCACATCGGTCACCCCTTGAGCACTGACCGCCTCGGGTCCGAACGCCGGTTTGCCCAGATCCAGCCAGAAACCCTGCACACCCTCGACCTGCGCGCAGGTCACCGATGTTTCACCGGGCGAAGGCGTGTCGGCCTTGTCGTGATGAACCCTGAGCACACACGCCGCGCTTTCCGGAAACAGCCCTTGGTCGCTGAGCGCCTGGGAGAAAATCGTCAGCCCGTTGCCACTGCGCTCGGCCAGGGTGCCGTCGGTGTTGACGATCAACAGATCGAACGGCGGCGACGTTTGAAACGGGCCGACCAGCAGACCGTCGCAGCGATGGTCCTTGCTGCCGGGCGGTTGCGTGCCCGGCGCCCAGGCACAGAACGCCTCGATGGCCGACAATGCCCAAGTCGTGCGGGTTTGCGCCGCCAGACTGGCCTGTTCAGCTAAATCGATCCCTTCGCGGCGCACTGCATCCGGCGCCACTACCGCGTAGATATTGCCTCGAGCATCGTAGAACGGCGTCATGGCGCCTCCCGTGTAAACATCGCAGGCGTGCAACATATCGCGAAACCGCGACGGGCTGTGCAAGGATGTCACCCTGCCTGACCGCGAAACCGTCCGGACGCTGATCGAACCTCATGGGTGAGTCACTGTCCCTTGGGGACGCGACGTTTTTTGCCAAGGATCGATATGACCAACCTCAACACGCCCACCACTTTCGTGCCCGGACGCCTGGAACAGATGTCCACGCGCATTGCCTTTTTCATCGCCGGTTTCGGGATTGCCGCGTGGGCGCCGTTGGTGCCTTACGCCAAGGCCCGGGCCGGGCTGGATGAAGGCACCCTCGGTTTGCTGCTGTTGTGCCTCGGGGTGGGCTCGATTCTGGCGATGCCGATGGCGGGCCTGCTGGCCACGCGTTTTGGCTGCCGACGCGTGTTGACGGGCGGTACGTTGTTGATCTGTCTGGCGCTGCCGCTGTTGGCGACGGTGTCCTCGGTCCCGGCGCTGATTGCGGCCTTGTTCATGTTCGGCGCGGGCCTCGGCACGGTGGATTCGACGGTGAACCTGCAAGCGGTGATCGTCGAGCGCGCCAGCGGCAAGACCATGATGTCGGGCTTCCACGGGCTGTTCAGCCTCGGCGGGATTGTCGGGGCGGCGGGCGTCAGTGCCCTGCTCGGTTTCGGGGTTTCTCCGTTGGGGGCGATGCTGGTGGTGATCGTGCTGCTGCTGATCGCACTGTGCAAAGCCGCGCCGCACTTGTTGCCTTACGGCAGCGAAAGTTCCGGGCCGGCCTTTGCCATTCCCCACGGCATCGTGCTGTTTATCGGCGGTATGTGCTTCATCGTGTTCCTTGCCGAGGGCGCGGCGCTGGACTGGAGCGCGGTATTCCTGGCGCAGGAGCGCGGGATCGACACGGCCTATGCGGGATTGGGTTATGCAGCGTTCGCGCTGACCATGACGGCCGGGCGGTTGACCGGTGACAAGATCGTCCGACGCCTCGGCGCGACACGGGTGATCGTGTTCGGTGGGCTGACGGCCGCTGCCGGTCTGTTTCTGGCGACGTTCGCACCGAGCTGGGAGATGGCGCTGGTGGGTTATGCGCTGCTGGGCGCGGGTTGCTCGAATATCGTGCCGGTGCTGTACACCGCAGTGGGCAAGCAGACGGTCATGCCCGAAAGCATTGCCGTGCCGGCGATTACGACGCTGGGTTACGCGGGGATTCTGGCGGGGCCGGCGGTGATCGGGTTCATCGCCCACGGCAGCAGTTTGAGTTTTGCCTTTGGGCTGATGGCGGTGTTGCTGGTGGCGGTTGCCATTGGCGGGAAGGTGTTGAAGGCCTGAAAAGCATCGCCGGCAAGCCAGCTCCTACAAGGATCTTCAGTGCACACACTATCTATGTGCGAAACAACTGTAGGAGCGAGGCTTGCCCGCGAAAGCGGTGGGTCAGGCGCCATTTCTATCGACTGGACAGCCATCTTCGCGGGCAAGCCTCGCTCCTACAGGGATCTCCAGCGAACACAGATTCTGTGCACGCCGGCGATCTTGTAGGAGCCGGCTTGCCGGCGATGCAGGCGACTCGGTCTATCAGAACCCGACGCTGGCCTGCACGAAGAACGTGCGCGGTGCGCCGACGTACATGCCCGAGTTGTTGTCGCTGGAGCGGGTGAAGTACTGCTTGTCGAAGATGTTTTTCACCCCGGCGCCGACTTTAAGGTTCGATAGCTGCGCGCCGAAGTCATAACCGCCCCGCACGTTCCAGGTGACGTAACCGGGAATGTCGCCGTACTGACCGTCGGCAGTGCCTTCGGTGATGTAGTTGTTGGTGAAGCTGCCGTTGGAATTCACGGCAACGCCCGGCGAACGTTGTTTGGACTGGGCAAACGCATCGACGTTGTAGGTCCAGCGGTCGATGTCATATCGCAAGCCGGCAGTCGCGACCTGGCGCGAATAGAACGGCAGGTCACGGCCCTTGAAGCCTGGAATCTCCCCTTCATACACGGCACGCGTGTAGGTAAAACCGGCGTTGGCGGTCAGACCGTCGAGCCGTGGGTCCAGTGCCGCCATGTCGTAGTGCACCGACGTCTCGATGCCCTGATGCGTGGTCGCGCCGAGGTTGGTCCAGCCCGCATCGTTGCTGATGTACTGCAACTCTTTATCGAAGTCGATGTAGAACAGCGTCACTTCGCCGCCCCAGACGTCATCGTTGTAGCGCGTGCCGACCTCGTAGGTCTTGGCTTTTTCCGGCTCCAGACCGTTGGCGGTGCTGTCACCCGTACCGCCCTGGCCGAGCTGGAAATACTGCAGGCTGCCGAACGAAGTCTCGTAGTTGGCGAACAGTTTCCAGGCATCGGAAATGTGATACATCACGCTCAGGGCCGGCAGCGGCTCGTTGCTTTCGATGCTGCGATTCTTCTCTGTCACACGCTTGCCATCGGCATCGCGTCCGGGGCGCTCATGCCAGTCGGTGCTGATGTGCTCGAAACGGATGCCAGGTGTAATCGTCCAGTTGCCGACGTCGATCTTGTCGTCGAGGTAAACGGAGTTGGCTTCCGTGCCGCCGGTGCGGTCCTGGTACACATGGCCGTCCGAGGCCTTGGTCACGACGGGCTCGTTGCTCTTGTTCAGCTCCAGACGGGTCGCCTGTTCGTGCATGCCTTCCTTGAGGTAGCGATAACCGACGCTGACTTCCTGGGTGGTTGGGCCGACGTCGAACACATGGGACACCCGCGGTTCGATGCCGAAGGTGTAATAGGTACGCGGGAACGAGCCGATAGTCTTCTGGTCGCGGGCGGCGATGTTGCTGCCACGGAAGCTGTCGGAGTAGTAGGTCAGCACTTCTGCCTGAGTACGGTCATCAATCTGCCGCGCCCACTTGAACGAAACGTCCTTGCGGCGTCCGCTGAAGTTGTCGTTGTTGCGGTCGGACTGAAACGGATCGGCGTCGTATTGCTTCTGGGTCAGGCCGCCGGGCATGTCCGCGCTGGCATCGTAGTAATGCAGGTTGAGGCTGAAATCGTCGACATCGGTCGGCGCCCAATGGGTCTTGAGCAGCACGTCGTCGATGTCGTTGCCGTTGTTGCGCTCACGGTAACCGTTGCCGTTCACGCCCGAGTACAACAGCGCCACGCCAATGCCGTTGTCCGCCGTACCACCGGCAAACGCCGTGTCGATGTGCTTCCAGCCACCGTGCTTGGAGGTTTCCAGGGTGGTGCCGATTTCGGCGGAGGCCTTTTCCGGGATTGCGCGGGTCACGAAGTTGATCACACCGCCGACGTTCTGCGGCCCGTAGCGCACGGAACCGGCACCGCGCACCACGTCGATGCTGTCGAGGTTGCCCGAGGAAATCGGAGCCATGGACAGCTGCGGCTGGCCATACGGTGCGAATGCGGCCGGCACGCCGTCGATCAGCACCGTGGAGCGTGGCGACAGGCGCGAAGTCAGGCCGCGCACGCCGACGTTCAGGGAGATATCGCTGCCGCCAGTGCCATTGGCCTCCTGCACTTGCACACCGGGCACGCGCTTCAACACGTCGCCGACGTTCATCGCGCCTTGCTCGACCATGGCTTCGCGGCGAATCACCGTGCGGGCGCCGGGGTGGTTCTGCACCACGGCGGCATCGGCGTCACCGAGCCAGTCACCAACGACCTTGATGTCGGTCACGCCCAATTCCAGCGGGCCATTGGCGGCGGAAGTCGGCGCCGGAGCCGGAGCCGGAGCCGGCGTCAGGGTCACCGAACCTTCGTCGATCTGATACTCGAGACCGCTGCCCTGCAGCAATTGGCGCAAGGCCTGTTCCGGCGAAAGGTTGCCATCCACCGCCGGGGCCTGCTTGCCGGCGACCAGTTCAGGACTGAAAAAAACCTGCAACGAGGTTTGCTGGCCGAGCTCGCTCAGCGCCTGACCCAAGGGTTGCGCCGGGATGTGAATGGCATCGGCGGCAAAGGCCTGGGGCAGCGCAGCGTTGACCGCCAGGGCAAGGGCCAGCGGCAACCAAAGGGAGTTGTTGTTTTTAGCGGTGGTTTTTTTCACGTCGAACGTAGTCCTGTGGATCGCAAGAGTGTGCGCCTGTTAATGCAAACCAGTTGCAGTTGGACTAGAAGACGATGAACTCGAAAAAAACCTGAATCTATTTTGAAATTATTTCCTGACTGCCGTCATCGAGGGTGCGCACGGCCACCGGCAAGATGGTCGGCAAGGCCTTGAGCAGCGCGTCGGTGTTGTCGGATTTGAACACGCTGGTCAGGCGCAGATTGCCCACTGTGTCGTTGCCGACGGTGAGTGGTTTGTCCCGATAACGCGACACTTCCTCGGCCACTTCGGCCAGGCTGGCGTTGTTGAACACCAGTTTGCCGTTGCGCCAGGCCGTCAATTCCGCAGGGTTGACCGCATAGGCCGCGGCCACTTTGCCCTGGGCATCAATGCGCGTGCCGAGGCCAGCGGTAAGGCTGACGAACTCATTGTCCGCCGCGCCGCGCCCCTGAACCCTGACCGTGCCCTGCTCCACCACGACCCGGGTGTCACGGGTGCCGCGACGCACATCGAAGCGCGTGCCGGTGACCGTGACCTTGCCGCTGCCCGCCTCGACCACGAATGGCCGATCGCTGTCGTGCGCAACGCTGAACATCGCCTCGCCTTGCGTCAACTCGATGCCGCGCTGGCCTTTTTCAAAGCGCACCTGAAGACGACTGCGGCTGTTCAGGTCGATCACCGAACCGTCCGGCAGCGCCACCTGGCGACGCTCGCCCAATGCTGTCGAATACTCGGCGGTGTAAGGCGACGGTTGATTCAAACCGCTGAACAGGCCCAGGCCCAGCGCCACGGCCACCACACTGGCCGCCACCGCATAACGCACCAGCGGCCGACGTTTGCTGCGTGCCGGCGGGGTTTCGCACAAGGCTTGCAGTCGCGCACGCGGCACCAGGTCGGCGGCTGTCCACAGGCCCTGAAGCAACTGAAATTCGTCGCGGTGCTGAGGGTGCTCGTTCAGCCAGCGCTCGAAACGCTGGCGCTCTTCGACGTCAATGGCCGGCTCCTGCAAACGCACAAACCACTGCGCCGCCTCATCGCGAACCGTCGTTTGCCCGCACGCGCAATCACGAGTATCCATCATGGAAGTTCCTGTTTGGCTGGGGAAGAGAGTGCACGGCCGATCATGGTTGCAAACCGTCAAGGCGGTCGCGCAGATGCCGCAGGGTGCGGATCATATACTTTTCCACCATGTTCTTGGACAGTCCCAGGCGTTCGGCGATTTCAGCCTGGGTCAGCCCTTCGATCTTCTGCCACACAAAAACCTTGCGACAGTTGACCGGCAACTCGGTAAGCGCCCGTTCAATGGAATCAGCCAACTGGATCGCATGCATGAAATGCTCCGGGTCGCCGGACGACGACACACTGTGATCAATCGCCTCCGACTCCATGGCGCCCCGCCGATTCTCACGCCGATAACCATCCACCGCGATGTTGCGCGCAGTCTGGTGCAAGTACGCCCGGGGTTGCTGCACCGCCGCCGAATCGGACTCAAGCACCCGCACGAAAGTGTCGTGGGCTAGATCCTCGGCCTGCTGACGATTTCTCAGGCGACGGGTCCAGGTGCCAACCAACTCTTCGTAATGCTCGAAAAAGCCGTGTCTGCGGGGCAACTTGGGGGTCATTGCGGTGTGCTGTGATGACGGGGCGTGAATAGTAATGCTTCCTATTAACTGGAAGCAATGGATTCCAGACAAGCGCCTCGCCGCCATTCGTCAACGAGAAAAGTTGATTTAGGCACACAGCCAAAGGATTCTGGCAGGCATCCAAAAGAAGCTAGCCACAAGCTGTAGCAAAGTGCAGTCATGCCAGTCACCGGCGTTCGTCCAGGAATTCAGACATGTTCACCTCCTTTGCCTCACTGAAAAGAAAACCCCTCGCCCGCCTCGCGCTGGCCATCAGCCTGGGCACGCTTGGCCTGCCTTACTGGGCGGGCACCGCTCAGGCCCATGGCGGGCACGCCGAGATGGTGCCGCTGCAAGCGGGCCTTGAGGAGTTTGGTGCCTCGGTGAAATGGGACGACTACGCCGACCTGTTCGTGATTGCCAAGGACGGCGTTTATCTCAAGGTCAAACCGGGCAGCAAGGTTGCCATGCTCAACGGCAAACGGATGGAGCTGAGCGTGCCGGTGGTGTTCAAGGGCAAGACTGCCTTCATGTCCAAGGACTTCATCAATCAGGTGTTCCAGTCCGGCCTGGACAAGACCTTTGTCGTCGAGACGCGCCCTAACCCGCTCAACCCGCTGAGCGCGGATGAGATCAAGACCGCTGTCGAGATCATCAAGCAATCGGAGCACTACAAACCCGGTTTCCGTTTCACCGAAGTCTCGGTCAACGAGCCACCGAAGGATCAGGTGTGGAATTTCGTCTACAGCGGGCAAAACGTCGCCCAACCACGTCAGGCCAACATCGTGGTGCTCGACGGCAAGCATGTGGTTGAAGGCCTGGTCGATCTCGACAGCAAGACGCTCAAATCGTGGAAGCCGATTGAAGGCGCCCACGGCATGGTCTTGCTGGATGACTTCGCGACGGTGCAATCGGCGATTGAAGCGAGCCCCGAGTATGCGCAGGCGCTGACCAAACGCGGTATCAGCGATGTGAAGAAGGTGGTGGCCACGCCGTTGACGGTCGGTTACTTCGACGGCAAGGACGGCTTGGCGCAGGATAAGCGCCTGCTGAAAATCGTCAGCTATCTGAATACCGGTGACGGCAACTATTGGGCGCACCCGATCGAGGGGCTGGTGGCGATTGTCGATCTGGAGCAGAAAAAACTGATCAAGATCGAAGACGACGCGGTCATTCCGGTGCCGATGAAATCGACGCCGTACGACGGACGCGGGCGTAAGGGCACGTCGGTCAAGCCGCTGGAGATTACCGAGCCCGAAGGCAAAAACTACACCATCACCGGCAACAGCATTCACTGGCAGAACTGGGACTTCCACGTTCGCCTCGACTCGCGGGTCGGCCCGATCCTGTCCACCGTCACCTATGACGACAAGGGCAAGAAACGCAAAATCATGTACGAAGGCTCGCTGGGCGGCATGATCGTGCCTTATGGCGATCCGGATGGCGGCTGGTACTTCAAGGCTTATCTCGACTCGGGCGATTACGGCATGGGCACGCTGACCTCGCCGATTGCACGCGGTAAAGATGCTCCGGAAAACGCCGTGCTGCTGGACGCCACCATTGCCGACTACACCGGCGCCCCGACTTCAATTCCCCGCGCCATGGCGGTGTTCGAGCGCTACGCCGGCCCGGAATACAAACACCAGGAAATGGGCCAGCCCAATCTCAGTACCGAGCGTCGCGAACTGGTGGTGCGCTGGATCAGCACCGTTGGTAACTACGACTACATTTTCGACTGGGTCTTCCAGCAAAACGGCACCATTGGCATCGACGCCGGCGCCACCGGTATCGAAGCGGTCAAGGGCGTCAAATCGAAAACCATGCACGAAGCCACCGCCAAGGAAGACACGCGCTACGGCACCCTGCTGGACCACAACATCGTCGGCACCACGCACCAGCACATCTACAACTTCCGCCTGGACATGGACGTCGACGGTGAGAACAACTCGCTGGTGGAAGTGAACCCGGTGGTTGCCCCGAACGACCGTGGCGGGCCGCGCACCAGCACGATGCAGACCGAAACCAAAGTCGTCGGCACCGAGCAGCAAGCCGCGCAGAAATTCGACCCGTCGACTGTTCGCCTGCTGACCAATACCAGCAAGGAAAACAAAGTCGGCAACCCGGTTTCCTATCAGTTGATTCCGTATGCCGGCGGCACGCACCCGGTGGCCAAGGGTGCCAATTTCGGCAAGGACGAATGGCTCTATCACCGCCTGAGTTTCATGGACAAACAGCTGTGGGTGACGCGCTACAACCCGGAAGAAAAGTACCCGGAAGGCAAATACCCGAACCGCTCGGACAAGGATGCGGGGCTTGGGCAGTTCACCCACGACAACCAGTCCATTGAAAACAGCGATGACGTGGTCTGGCTGACCACCGGCACCACGCACATCGCCCGTGCCGAAGAATGGCCGATCATGCCGACCGAGTGGGTGCATGTGCTGTTGAAGCCGTGGAACTTCTTCGATGAGACGCCGACGTTGAACCTCAACGCAAAGTAGGAGCCCGGCTTGCCGGCGATGGCGATCTCACGGCCGCCATCGCTGGCAAGCCAGCTCCTACAGATCGCGGGGACGCTCCGGATTGTGGGCTGACATAAACCTGTAGGAGCCCGGCTTGCCGGCGATGGCAATCTCATAGCCGCCATCGCCGGCAAGCCGGGCTCCTACAAAAGCAATTCAGTCAGGCGTGTTTTTTGCGGTACTCGCCGGGCGAAATGCCGAAGCGCGATTTGAACGCGGTGGAGAAGTAGCTCGAATCAGAAAAGCCCCACGAATACCCCAGCACCGACAACTTCTGCTCGGTACGCGTTTGGCGCAGGGACTCCGCGCACAAATCCAGGCGCCGATTCTTGATGTACCGCGCCACCACCAATCCCTTCTTGGCAAACATCCGGTACAAACCACGCGTCGACATTCCGACCTCGCGCGCCAGCCATTCGGGGCAGAGGTCTTCCGAGCGGATGTGCTCATCGATGAAGCCCAGGGTCTTGCGAAAGAGGCGCTCATGCACGTCCGCGCATGCTTCGCTGTGGCTGATGGCCGGGCGCAGCAGGCTGACAATCGCCTCCAGCGTCGCTTCGCTTTCTGCCCGGCTCAGGCATTGCTGGTGCGTGGCGTCCAGAATCAAACGGTGCGAAAGCATCGCGATGGGGGATGTCGCGGCGATCCGGTGACCGCACTGGACCTGATTGAAGCGCAGGGTTTGCTCGACCAGTTGCGACGGCAGAATCAATGACAGCTGCCGGGAGTTTTCACTGTAGGTAAAGTCGCTGGGGCGCGAGGCGTCGATCAGCGTGATATCCCCGGCCGACAGCAACACCTTGCTGTCGCCCTGAGCCATGCCGGCGGTGCCATCGAGCTGAAACACCGCAAAGTATTTACCGTCCTCGCCCGCCGCCACTTCGTGAGGCGTTCGGTACAGCCGTGCCTGGCGGGCATCGACAAAACTGAGCTTCAGCGCGCCGTCCTGGTGCTCGCGGATCTGTCCGGCAAACTCATCGCCCAGGGGTTGCGCATTGAAGGCGCCACAGATCTGGTTGATCTGATGAATCCACTGATCGAAGCCATCACGGCGCTGTGCAATTGAAGAAATCATGTCGGGCCTCACGCAGGCTTGTTTTTATTATCTACGCCAATCCACGGGTTCTCCTGAACAGTGCCGCTCCCTCGGAAACAGACGGGTTATTTAAGCCCGCCAAAGCGCCGATAAAAGCTTTCACCCACGTCCGGCAACGGACCATCGGCAGTTTCCAGTGCAGTGTTCAACCACTCTTCGGCCTTGGCGTAGATCAGCCGGTAAATGTTGCGGCACAACTGGCGGGCGGCGCGTCCTTCCCAATCGCCGGGCAACAGCTCGTCCGGCAATTGCGGGTCACGCAGCAGCAGTTTGCGGTACTCGTGAATAAGCAGGACCCGTGCCAGGAAGCAGTCCGACGGTTGCAGGTTTTCCTGCTCGCGAAGCGCTTGCCAGAGCGGTCGGAACAGCTGGATGAACTCGCTGTAATGGGCCGCCAGTTCCTCGATGTTCCAGCTCTCGCGCACCTGCAAACGCAGGGCCTTGGAGGCGAGCACGTCTTGTGCGGTGGTTTCGAAGACGATGGTGTCTTCCTGGGCACCCAGGTCGAGCAAGGTCGCGTTGACGTCGGCCCGATCACTGCGCGGGCAGGCCAGCACGGCGGGCGAGATCGCACCAAAACCTTGCCACTCCAGTTCTTCGCGCACTTGTTTGCGCTTGTCCTGGGTCAGTTGCGTGAGCATCACCAGGCACCACGAACCGTCCCAGGCCGGAACGGTGGAGCTGTAGACCCGCTTGAAGGCTTTGTCGAAACGCCGACGGCCGGCGCCGGTCAGGCTGTAGTAGCTGCGACGCCCGACTTTTTCGGCGGTCAGCCAGCCTTCCTTGGTCAGGCGAAAAATTGAGGTGCGGATCAGCCGTTCGTTGATGCCGATGGGCTCGAGCAACTGAATCAGGCTGCCCAGCCACACCGTGCCGCCGTGGGGTTCGATGGCATCCCCGTACAGCGTGATGATCAAGGAGCTGGCGCGGATCGGCGTCTGTTCCTGGAAACGGGTAATCAGATGGTTCAAGGGTGTCAGGGACGACATGGGCGTACCGAGCTGAAAAAAGAAAAGGAATATACCGAATGTCCGCCGGTTAATTGCAAATCCTGTAGGAGCGAAGCTTGCTCGCGAAGGTGTGTCAGCTAAAGGGCTGTCGACTGACACACCTTCGCGAGCAAGCTTCGCTCCTACAGGGGAACAACTTTCACAGAGAACTGCCTTTTGGCCGCAGGCCGCTGTCGCTGATACGTGGACGGTCGGGCTCTGGTTCGGTCAGCGGCTCGCAGACTTGCATCTGCTCCAGGCAGCGCTTGGCGAGTTGCTGATACTCGCGAGTGCCCGCCTGCTTCCACGACACCTCTTCATCGCTGAGGCTGCGCTTGACGCTGGCCGGCGCGCCCATGATCAGCGACTGCTCGGGGCCTTCGAAACCGGCCTTGACGAAGGCCGCCGCCGAGACGAATGAGCGAGCACCGATGCGCGCATTGTCCATCACCACCGCATTCATGCCCACCAACGCGTCGGCGCCAATCCGGCAGCCGTGCAACACCGCGCCATGGCCAATATGGCCGTTGCGCTCGACCACGGTGTCGCTGTCCGGAAAACCGTGCATCACGCAGGTGTCCTGCAGATTGGCGCCCTCCTCCAGCACGATCCGGCCGAAATCACCGCGCAGACTCGCCAGCGGACCGACGTAGCAATGGGGACCGATGATCACGTCGCCGATCAGCACGGCGGACGGGTGAACGTAAGCGCTGGGGTCAACCACCGGAGTCAGGCCATCGAGGCTGTAGCAGGTCATGGGGCGTTTCCTTATAGAGCGTTCACAAAGCGATGCCGATGCAGACTCATTTTGTATCACATCACTTTTGCATTAACAAAGAACAAAAACCGTATCACTTATAAAGCCAATGGCCCACCGCGCCTATTCAGACGACAAAACCCCGGCTAAAACCAATAAAACAGGCGTATCCAGCGCTTGATCAAAGCCATTCAAACCAAAGACATAAAACCACAAACCCGACCATAGGACACATTAAATCTATTTTTGTATTGCATTTACGTATCACGTTATAGGTATACTCCGGCAAAACCGGCCTAAGCGCCGATCCAATAATGAGCCGGCATTACAGCCGAGCGTGCACCGTGAGGGCATCCGCCATGCCTCTAACCCTTGCTGTCGAACTCTTCGAACCGGGCGTCCGCCTGATTACCTTGCAGCGTCCGCAAGCGTTGAATGCCCTGACCACCCAATTGCTGGGTGAACTGGCGGACGAACTGATGGCCGCGCAAGCCGATGACGAGACCCGTGTCGTGGTCCTGACCGGCAGCCGCAAAGCCTTCGCGGCCGGCGCCGACATCAAGGAAATGGCCGAACGTAATCTGGTCGGCATCCTCGACGACCCGCGCCAGGCGTCGTGGCAAACCATCACCCGCTTCAACAAACCGCTGATCGCCGCCGTCAACGGCTTCGCCCTCGGCGGTGGCTGCGAACTGGCGATGCACGCCGACATCATCATCGCCGGTGAAGACGCACGTTTCGGCCAGCCGGAAATCAACCTCGGGATCATGCCCGGCGCCGGCGGCACTCAACGTTTGCTGCGCGCCGTTGGCAAATCCATGGCCATGCAGATGGTCCTGACCGGCGAGCCGATCGACGCCCGCCAGGCCCAGCGCGCCGGGCTGGTCAGCGAAGTAACCCAACCGGAATTCACCGTCGAACGTGCGCTGCAGATCGCTCGCAGCATTGCCACTAAAGCACCGCTGGCGGTGCGCCTGGCCAAGGAAGCGCTGCTCAAGGCGATGGACACCGACCTCGCCAGCGGCCTGCGTTTCGAGCGCCACGCCTTCACCGTGCTGGCCGGCACCCGCGACCGCGACGAAGGCATCGCGGCCTTTCAGCAAAAGCGCACGCCGACCTTCACTGGCCAGTAATTCGGCCATCGATAACGAATTCGAACGACCTCCCAGAGAACGCCAAGACCATGAACTTCGAACACATCCTGTTTTCCATCGAGGCCGGCGTTGCCCTGCTGAGCCTCAATCGCCCGGACCAACTCAACAGCTTCAATACGCAGATGCACGGCGAAGTGAAGGAAGCGCTCAAGCAGGTTCGGCAGAACCCGGATGTGCGCGTACTGCTGCTGACCGGTGAAGGTCGCGGCTTCTGCGCCGGGCAAGACCTCAGCGACCGCAATGTCGCGCCGGGCAGCGCCGTGCCGGATCTGGGCGAGTCCATCGAGAAGTTCTACAACCCGCTGATCCGCCAATTGCGCGATCTGCCGCTGCCGGTGATCTGCGCGGTCAACGGCGTGGCGGCCGGCGCTGGCGCCAACATTCCACTGGCTTGCGATCTGGTCCTGGCAGCGCGTTCGGCGAGCTTCATCCAGGCCTTCTGCAAGATCGGTTTGATCCCGGATTCCGGCGGCACCTGGACCTTGCCGCGCCTGGTCGGCATGGCCCGCGCCAAGGCGCTCGCCTTGCTCGGCAATCGCCTGAGCGCCGAGCAAGCCGAGCAATGGGGGTTGATCTACCGCGTTGTGGATGACGCGGAATTGCGCAATGAAGCCCTGACCCTCGCCCGCCATCTGGCCACGCAACCGACGTACGGCCTGGCGCTGATCAAGCGCAGCCTCAACGCCAGCCTGAGCAACACCTTCGACGAACAGCTGGAGCTGGAAAAAGACCTGCAACGCCTGGCCGGGCGCAGCGAGGATTACCGTGAAGGCGTCAGCGCTTTCATGGAAAAACGCAGCCCAAGTTTCAAGGGGCGCTGAGTCATGACCGCACTGAACACTAATGCGCGTATCGCGGTGATCGGCGCCGGGGCCATGGGCGCAGGCATTGCCCAGGTCGCGGCGCAGGCCGGTCATCCGGTATTGCTGCTGGACAATCGCCCCGACGCTGCGGCCCAGGCCATTGAAGGCATTGATCGACAACTGGGCAAACGGGTCGAGAACGGCAAACTGTCCGCCGAGTCGCGCAGCGCAACGATTGCGCGCCTGCAGGCCGTGGAAGCCATCGAAGCGCTGGCCGAGTGCGAGTTGATCATCGAAGCCATCGTCGAAAACCTTGAGGTCAAACGCGCGCTCTTTCGCCAACTGGAAGGCATCTGCGGTGAGCGCTGCATTCTGGCGAGCAACACCTCGTCGCTGTCGATCACCAGCATCGCCGCGCAGTTGAACCATCCGCAACGTTTGCTCGGTTTGCACTTCTTCAACCCGGCGCCGGTCATGGCGCTGGTGGAAATCGTTTCCGGGCTGGCCAGCGATCCGGCGTTGGCCGAGTGCCTGTACGACACCGCCAAAGCCTGGGGCAAAAAACCCGTACACACTCGCTCGACACCGGGCTTTATCGTCAACCGCGTCGCCCGCCCGTTCTACGCCGAAAGCCTGCGCCTGCTGCAGGAAGGCGCGGCGGATTGCCCGACGCTGGATGCGCTGATGCGCGAGGCCGGTGGTTTTGCGATGGGGGCCTTCGAGCTGACCGACCTGATCGGTCATGACGTCAACTATGCCGTGACCTGTTCGGTGTTTGACGCCTATTACGGTGACACACGTTTCCTGCCTTCGCTGATTCAGAAGGAATTGGTCGACGCCGGACGCCTGGGTCGCAAAAGCGGCCATGGCTTCTACCGTTATGCCGAAGGCGCCGAGCGGCCGCAGCCAACGTCTATCAGCAGCGATCACCCGGTTGAAACCTGCGTCGTGGAAGGTGATCTCGGCATCGCCAACGCGTTGATTGCGCGCCTGCGCGAACATCAGATCAACGTCATTCAGCGCGATGGCCAAGGCCTGTTGAAAGTCGGCGATGCCGTGCTGGCGCTTAGCGACGGACGCATGGCCTGTCAGCGGGCGAAAGAAGACGGGCTGCGCAATCTGATCCTGCTGGACCTGGCCTTCGACTACGGCAAGGCCAGCCGCATCGCCATCAGTTGCTCGGCAGACACCACCCCTTCGGCACTCGAACACGGCGTCGCACTGCTGCAACGCGCTGGATTCACCGTCAGCCAACTCACCGACAGCCCGGCGCTCGCGGTGTTGCGCACGGTGGCGATGCTCGCCAACGAAGCCGCCGACGCCGTGCTGCAGGGCGTGGCCTCGGCCGCCGACATCGATCTGGCGATGCGCGCCGGCGTCAATTACCCGCAAGGCCCGCTGGCCTGGGCCGACGCCATTGGCCTCGCGCACATCTTCAACGTGCTGGAAAACCTGCAAACGAGCTACGGCGAACAACGCTATCGACCGTCGCTGCTGTTGCGCCGCCGCGTCGCTGAAGGGAGGACGTTCCATGACTAATCACGAAGCAATGAACCTGGCCAGCAACTGCGCGCAAACGATGTTCAAGCGCGACGCCGCGAGCCAGGCGATGGGCATGCGTCTGCTCTCGGCGGCACCGGGCTGCGCCCGCGTCGGCATGAGCGTGCGCGCCGACATGATTCAGGGCCACGGCACCTGCCACGGCGGTTACCTGTTCGCCCTCGCCGACTCGGCGTTTGCCTTTGCCTGCAACAGCTACAACGAAGCCACCGTGGCCATCGGTTGCAGCATCGACTACATCGCCCCGGCACGCCTGGGCGACACCTTGACCGCCGATTGCACCGAGCAGAGCCGCTCCGGTCGCACCGGCAACTACGACGTGCGCATTGAAAACCAACTGGGCCAGCTGATCGCGCTGTTCCATGGCAAATCCTACAAAGTGCGCGGCGCTGTGCTCGCGCAGGAGACCCCGAATGAATGACGCCTTGATCATCGACGCCGTGCGGACCCCGATCGGCCGCTACGCTGGTGCCTTGAGCAGCGTACGCGCCGACGACCTCGGTGCAGTGCCGTTGCGCGAACTGCTGCGCCGCCACCCGCAGGTCAACTGGAATGCCGTGGATGATGTGATCTACGGCTGCGCCAACCAGGCCGGCGAAGACAACCGCAACGTCGCGCGCATGTCGGCGCTTTTGGCCGGGTTGCCGGTCAGCGTGCCGGGCACCACGCTCAACCGTTTGTGCGGTTCCGGGCTGGATGCGATCGGCACCGCAGCGCGGGCAATTCGTTGCGGCGAAGCCGGGCTGATGCTGGTCGGCGGCGTCGAATCGATGTCCCGCGCGCCGCTGGTCATGGGCAAGGCCGAACAGGCCTTCTCCCGGGATGCGCAGGTCTACGACACCACCATCGGCTGGCGCTTCGTCAATCCGCTGATGAAAAAAACCTACGGCATCGACTCGATGCCGGAAACCGCCGAGAACGTCGCCGAGCAGTTCAACATCTCCCGCGCCGACCAGGACGCCTTCGCCCTGCGCAGCCAGCAACGTGCCGGCGCGGCTCAGGTCAGCGGACGTTTGGCCAAGGAAATCGTCGCGGTGGAAATCCCGCAGCGCAAAGGCCCGGCCAAAGTCGTCGAGCATGACGAACACCCACGCGGCGACACCACGCTTGAGCAGTTGCAGAAACTCGGCACGCCGTTTCGCGAAGGTGGCAGCGTCACCGCCGGCAATGCCTCCGGGGTCAATGACGGCGCTTGCGCGCTGTTGCTGGCCAGCCCGGCAGTCGCCAAACGCCACGGCCTGAAAGCTCGCGGACGGGTTGTGGCCATGGCCACTGCCGGCGTCGAGCCGCGCATCATGGGCATCGGCCCGGTGCCAGCGACGCGCAAAGTGCTGGAACTGGCCAACCTGAGCCTCGCCGACATGGACGTGATCGAACTCAACGAAGCCTTCGCCGCGCAAGGCCTGGCGGTGTTGCGTGAACTGGGTTTGAGCGACACCGACCCGCGGGTCAACCCGAATGGCGGCGCCATCGCCCTCGGCCACCCATTGGGTATGAGCGGCGCGCGGCTGGTGACCACCGCCCTGCACGAACTGGAAGAACGTCAGGGCCGCTACGCCTTGTGCACCATGTGCATCGGCGTCGGCCAGGGCATTGCGCTGATCATCGAGCGCTTGTCCGACTAAAGAATCGCGATTCCCGGGGAGCCTAGAGGTATCCTTGGGGCATGCACTCAAAGCCCGGCTGCGGCCGGGCTGAAACACAAAAATAATTCGAGTGAAGTTATGAACATGCCAATTGCCAAAGCCGTGCTTGATCCTGTGCTGGACCCGCTGGAAACCGCCAGCATTGACGAACTCCGTCAGCACCAGCTGGAACGCCTGCGCTGGAGCCTCAACCACGCCTACAAAAACGTGCCGCTGTACCGTCAGCGCTTCGATGCGCTGGGCGTGCACCCGGATGACATCAAATCCCTGGAAGACCTGGCGAAGTTTCCGTTCACCACCAAATCCGACCTGCGCGACAACTATCCCTACGGCATGTTTGCCGTGCCGATGCAGGACGTGGTGCGCCTGCACGCGTCCAGCGGCACCACCGGCAAACCGACCGTCGTCGGTTACACGCAGAACGACATCGACACCTGGGCCAACGTGGTCGCGCGCTCGATCCGCGCAGCCGGTGGCCGACGTGGCGACAAAGTGCACATTTCCTATGGCTACGGCCTGTTCACCGGCGGTCTCGGCGCGCACTACGGCGCCGAACGCCTGGGTTGCACGGTGATTCCGATGTCCGGCGGGCAGACTGAAAAGCAAGTGCAACTGATCAAGGATTTCCAGCCGGACATCATCATGGTCACGCCGTCGTACATGCTCAACATCGCCGATGAAATCGAGCGTCAGGGCATCGACCCGCACAAACTGGCCCTGCGCCTGGGCATCTTCGGTGCCGAGCCGTGGACCGGCGAACTGCGCAGCGCCATCGAGAACCGTTTGGGCATCACCGCGCTGGACATCTACGGCCTCTCGGAAATCATGGGGCCGGGCGTCGCCATGGAATGCGCCGAAACCAAGGACGGCCCGACGATCTGGGAAGACCATTTCTACCCGGAAATCATCGACCCGGTCACCGGTGAAGTGCTGCCGGACGGGCAGATGGGCGAACTGGTGTTCACGTCCCTGAGCAAGGAAGCCTTGCCGATGATCCGCTACCGCTCCCGCGACCTGACGCGTTTGCTGCCGGGGACTGCGCGGCCGATGCGGCGGATCGACAAGATCACCGGGCGTAGCGATGACATGCTGATCATTCGCGGAGTTAACGTGTTTCCGACGCAGATCGAGGAGCAGGTGCTGAAAATCAAACAGCTTTCAGAGTGTTATGAGATTCATCTGTATCGCAACGGGAACCTGGACAGCGTGGATGTGCATGTCGAGTTGAAGGCTGAACACCAGCACTTGAGCGATGAGCAGCAGAAGGCTGTTTGTGGTGAGTTGAGCAAGCACATCAAGACGTATATCGGGATCAGTTCGCGAATTGTTTTGCAGCCTCTGCATTCGATCAAGCGCTCTGAGGGCAAGGCTTGTCACGTGATGGACAAACGCCCGAAAGCATGACTGCTGCACCCTTTAAGCCCCGCTTTTGCGGGGCTTTTTTTGGGGTGTGCGCGCACGAATTCTGTGGGAGCGGGCCTGCTCGCGAAGGCTTTACAGGCAACCCGATTCTCGCGGATGTACACGGTCCTTGTAGGAGCCGGCTTGCTGGCGATGGCTGTATGAGGGTGTACATATCCATTCCTGCGGTAACGGCGGCTATTGGTTTCGCCCTTACGGCGAGTCACTTGGAGAAGCGCCAAGTAACCAAGCGCTCTTGCCCCTTTCGTTCGGTGCCTCGCCATGGCTCGGCATGCCCTCGCTCCGGTCCTGCTCCGTGGGCCCGCCGCCATCGGCCATCCATGGCCGGGGGCGGCTAACCCGGCATCCATGCCGGGTTGCCCACTGCGCAGAACCTGCGCTCGGCCTCTCGAGGGGGCGTGTACCTCAAGATCAAAAGCTGAAGGCGAGCTAACGCTCGGCCTGATGAGTGGTGGAAATCAAAAGCGTATGGAATTCCCTGTAGGAGCCGGCTTGCCGGCGAAAAGCGTCTGGACGGCGCGTTCATTCAGACAGCACGCGTTATCGTTGACGACCATCGCTGCGATGCGGCGACCCGACAAGCCAGCTCCTACAGGGTCATGTGAACCACAACGAACGAGTCAGAGATTACGCGAGAGCGCTCTTGTGACGACGCGTCTGGCAGTGGCGCGCCTGTCCAGCATGTAGATGTGGTTATCCAGCTCAGGCACCAGTCGTGCTTTGCGCTTGTCGTCGAGCGTTCCCACTGTCATTAAATAGATCATCGGCAGCACGATCCCTCCCCACCACTGGCCGGACAGCAAAAAGATGAAAGGCCACGGGATCAACAGAACCGCCAAAATCCACCCGTTGGCGCGCATAGTCGGGATCAATTCCTGGTAGAGAAAATCACTCGATTCCAAGTCGAAACTGAGGGAAAGATTGTGATTGCGCAGAAGCACGGGGTACATGTCTTCCTTGTGTGAACTTCCGGCGTAGATCACGTAAACCTCATGACCTTTGCGTAAATGGAAATCTTCAAAAGCATATTCCAGACGGAGCTCATCGCCTCCCTTCGTTCTGATCCATACCACACGACGGCTCGGCGTATTGCTGATCACCACCCCATGCTCGATTTGAAAATGAATCCTGACCTTGCCGAAGGTGAAATCCTGCATGCCCACTCCTTGAAATTCCGTCACCAACGACGAGTCGCCCAGCCGGTAAGCGGCGGATGCTACTAAGACGCCATCAGGCTGTCCAGAAACCGGACTTGCCCCGTACGTCGAAAGCGATACAAAAAAACATACGACACGATATTTTGTGTTTGATATTAAATTCTGTATCGCTTATAAAGTTCTCCATGCCCTCGATCAGATTCAAGGCGGGAGACCCCCAATGTACGCACAGCTCGTAGAAACCGGCGTTAAGCGCATCAAGGACCTGTCGGAAATGTCCGAACAGGAACGCGCCTTCCAGGAAAAAATCGATTCAGAAATCAAGATCGAAGCGAAAAACTGGATGCCTGATGCCTATCGCCAGACCCTGATCCGGCAGATCTCGCAGCACGCCCACTCGGAAATCGTCGGCATGCTGCCCGAAGGCAACTGGGTCACCCGCGCGCCATCGCTCAAACGCAAACTGCAATTGATGGCCAAGATTCAGGACGAAGCCGGCCACGGCCTGTATCTGTACAGCGCCATGGAAACCCTCGGCGCCGACCGCGACGAAGAAATCGCCAAGCTGCACAGCGGCAAGGCCAAGTACTCGAGCATCTTCAACTACCCGACCCTGAACTGGGCCGACATGGGCGCCGTGGGCTGGCTGGTGGACGGCGCCGCGATCGTCAATCAGGTGGTGTTGCAGCGCACCTCATACGGCCCCTACTCCCGGGCCATGGTGCGCATCTGCAAGGAAGAAAGTTTCCACCAGCGCCAAGGCTACGAAATCCTTCTGACCATGATGCGCCACGGCAATCAGGCGCAAAAAGACATGGTCCAGGACGCGATCAACCGCCTGTGGTGGCCGTCCCTGATGATGTTCGGCCCGAGCGACGAGCACTCGCCGAACAGCGCCCAGTCCATGGCCTGGAAAATCAAGCGCCAGAGCAACGACGAACTGCGCCAGCGCTTCATCGACCAGACCATCCCGCAACTCGAATTGCTCGGTTGCACCTGCCCCGATCCGGACTTGAAGTGGAACGCCGAACGCGGCCATTACGACTTCGGTGAAATCCAGTGGAGCGAGTTCTACGAGGTGCTCAAGGGCAACGGCCCGTGCAACCAGGAACGCGTCGCCACCCGCCGCAAAGCCATTGAAGACGGCGCCTGGGTCCGCGAAGCCGCGGTTGCCCACGCCCGCAAAAAACAAAACAAGAACGCCGCCTGATTCGGCCACCTGATCTGGAGACACCGCCATGTCCGAATGGACCCTTTTCGAAGTCTTCGTGCGCAGCAAGCACGGCCTCAACCACAAACACGTCGGCAGCGTGCATGCCGCCGATACCACCATGGCCATCGAGAACGCGCGTGAGTTGTACACCCGTCGCAGCGAAGGCGTGAGCCTGTGGGTCGTGCCGTCGGCGCTGATCACCGCCTCGTCGCCGGATGAAAAAGACCCGCTGTTCGACCCGTCGGACGACAAGGTTTATCGCCATGCCAGCTTCTACGAGCTGCCGGCCGAAGTCGGGCACATGTGAGGTCGACCATGAATAACAACACCGATCTGATCGAATACCTGCTGCGCCTCGGCGACAGCGCCCTGATCCAGGGCCAGCGCCTGTGCCAATGGTGCGGCAAGGCGCCGGCGCTGGAAGAAGAACTGGCGCTGATGAACGTCGGCCTCGACCTCGTCGGCCAGGCGCGCAACTGGCTGGAATACGCCGCTGAACTGCTGGGCGACGAGCGCGATGCCGATCACCTGGCGTTCCGTCGCGACGAGCGCGCCTACCGCAACTTGCTGCTGGTGGAACAACCCAACGGCGATTACGCGGTGACCATCCTCAAGCAGTTCCTGTATGACGCTTGGCACCTGGAAGTGCTTAAAGGTTTGAGCCAGTCCAGCGATGAGCGCATCGCCGGGATCGCTGCCAAAGCCGTAAAGGAAGTCACCTATCACCTGCGCCGCTCCGGCGAGTGGGTCGAGCGTCTGGGCGACGGCACAGAGGAAAGCCACAAACGCATGCTCGCCGCGATCCCTGAGGTCTGGCGCTTTACCGTGGAACTGATCGCCGCCGATGACAGCGAACAGCGTCTGTGCGAAGCCGGCATCACCCCGGACATCGCCACCGTCGCCGCCGCATGGCAAGCCACAGTCAACGAGATTTTCGCCAGCGCCACCCTGCCGGTGCCTGCTGCGCCGAGCTATTTCTACCTGAATGCGCGCAAGGGTCTGCACACCGAACACCTCGGCATTCTGTTGGCCGAGATGCAATTCCTGCCTCGAGCGTACCCCGATGCAACCTGGTGAGCTGATCGCCAGCGACCTCGGCGCCCGGCCGGCCCAACCGACCGACCTGGCCGCCGCGTGGGCGACCCTGGCGCAGGTCATGGACCCGGAAGTGCCGGTGGTCAGCGTGGTCGACCTCGGCATCGTGCGCGATCTCGACTGGCAAGCCGGCCACTTGCACGTGGTGGTCACGCCGACCTACTCCGGCTGCCCCGCCACCGAGGTGATTGAAAGCGACATCCGCGATGCGCTGGAGCTTGCCGGCTTCAGGGCACCGCAACTGGAACGCAAATTGACCCCGGCGTGGACCACCGACTGGATCACCGACATCGGCCGCGAACGCCTGCGCGCTTACGGCATCGCGCCGCCCGACGGCAGCACCAGCAAACGCAGCCTGCTCGGCGAAAGCCCGGTGATCGTCTGCCCGCAATGCGGCAGTGCGCACACCGAAGTGCTCAGCGAGTTCGGTTCCACCGCGTGTAAGGCGCTGTACCGCTGCGTCGATTGCCGCGAGCCGTTCGACTATTTCAAGTGCATCTGAGCGGCGATCGGCCGTCCCAGCTGGAGAACAATAATGAGCAAATTTCACAGCCTGACCATCAAGGACGTGCGCGCCGAAACCCGTGACGCGGTGTCCATCGCTTTCGATATTCCGCAGCACCTGCAAGACAGTTTTCACTTCACCCAGGGCCAGCACCTGGTGATGCGCACGCAGATGGATGGCGAAGAAGTGCGTCGTTCGTATTCGATCTGCACCGGCGTCAATGACGGCGAACTGCGCGTCGCGATCAAGCGTGTGGCCGGCGGGCGTTTCTCCGCATTCGCCAATGAGCAGCTCAAGGCCGGGCACAGCCTGGAAGTGATGCCGCCGGCCGGGCACTTCTGCGTCGAGCTCGACCCACAACGCCACGGTAATTACCTGGCCGTGGCGGCGGGCAGCGGCATCACGCCGATTCTGTCGATCATCAAGACCACCCTGCAAACCGAACCGCACAGCCGCGTCACGCTGCTGTATGGCAACCGTTCAAGTTCCGGCGCGCTGTTCCGTGAACAGCTCGAAGATCTGAAAAACCGCTACTTGCAGCGTCTGAACCTGATCTTCGTGTTCAGTCGCGAGCAGCAGGATGTCGACCTGTACAACGGCCGGATCAACGCCGAGAAATGCGAGCAACTGTTCTCCCGCTGGCTCGATGTCAAAGCCCTCGACGCCGCATTCATTTGTGGCCCGCAGGAGATGACCGAAACCGTGTGCGACAGCCTCAAGGCCAAGGGCATGGCATCGGAGCGCATCCATTTCGAACTGTTCGCCGCCGCTGGCAGCCAGCAGAAACGCGAGGCTCGTGAGGCTGCACGGCAAGTTGATGCGGCGGTCAGCCAGATCACCGTTATCAGCGACGGCCGAGCGCTGGCATTCGACCTGCCGCGCAACAGCCAGAGCATCCTCGATGCCGGCAACGCCCAGGGCGCCGAGCTGCCTTACTCGTGCAAGGCCGGCGTGTGTTCGACGTGCAAATGCAAGGTCATCGAAGGCGAAGTGGAAATGGACAGCAACCACGCCCTGGAAGACTACGAAGTGGCTGCCGGTTACGTGTTGTCGTGCCAGGCATATCCGGTCAGCGACAAAGTCATCCTGGATTTCGACCAACTCTGAAGATCACCACAACCCTTGTAGGAGCCGGCTTGCCGGCGATGAGGTCCGTTAAATCACCGCGAACTTCAGACCGTCATCGCTGGCAAGCCAGCTCCTACAGGTTTCGTGTACTGCCTGCCGGAATCCGGTTTCTGTAGGAGCCGGCTTGCTGGCGATGGCGGTCTGATATTCACCGGTGATCTCAAGCGACTCATCGCCAGCAAGCCGGCTCCTACAGAAAACCGGTTCCAGCAGGCATTACGCCGAAACACCACGTTTCACCCCACAACAAAAACAACAGAGAGCGTGCCATGACACCCACAGACGTAGAACTCATCCGCCAGCACCCCGATTTCATCCAGCTGGTTCGTCGCAAACAAAACCTGTACTGGCCTCTGTCGCTGATCATGCTGGTGATCTATTTCGGCTTCGTGTTGCTGGTGGCGTTCTCTCCCGCCACCCTCGGCCAGTCCTTGAGCGGCGGCGTGACCTCGGTGGGCATGCTGGTAGGTGTGGTGATCGTGGTGTTGGCCTTCGCGCTGACCGGTTTCTACGTCTATCGCGCCAACAACGTGATTGATCCGCTCAACGAAAAGCTGAAACAGGAGTGCGCCCGATGAGCCGGCTCCTGGCGTTGTTCCTGTTGCCGCTGGCAGCGGTCACCGACTTCGCGGTCGCCGCCGACGGCGCGTCCCGCCCACTGAACTGGAACGCCATCGGCATGTTCCTGGTGTTCGTGCTGTTCACCCTCGGCGTCACGCGTTGGGCCGCATTGCGCACCCGCTCCGCCAGCGATTTCTACACCGCCGGCGGTGGCATGACCGGCTTCCAGAACGGCCTGGCGATTGCCGGCGACATGATCTCGGCGGCGTCCTTCCTCGGCATCTCGGCGATGATGTTTCTCAATGGCTACGACGGCTTGCTCTACGCGCTGGGCGTGTTGGCGGGCTGGCCGATCATCCTGTTCCTGATCGCTGAGCGCCTGCGCAACCTCGGCAAATACACGTTCGCCGACGTGGTCTCTTATCGCCTGGAACAAACCCCGGTGCGCCTGACCTCGGCGTTCGGCACCCTGACCGTCGCGTTGATGTACCTGGTGGCGCAGATGGTCGGTGCCGGCAAGCTGATCGAGTTGCTGTTCGGCATCGACTACCTCTACGCGGTGATGCTGGTCGGTGTGTTGATGGTGTTCTACGTGACCTTCGGCGGCATGCTCGCCACCACGTGGGTGCAGATCATCAAAGCGGTGATGCTGCTATTCGGCACCACGTTCATGGCGTTCATGGTGCTCAAGCATTTCGGTTTCAGCACCGAAGCGATGTTCGCCGGCGCCACGGCCGTGCACGCCAAGGGCAGCGCGATCATGGCGCCCGGTGGCTTGCTGTCGAACCCGATCGATGCGATCTCGCTGGGGCTGGGCATGATGTTCGGCACCGCCGGCCTGCCGCATATCCTGATGCGTTTCTTCACCGTCAGCGATGCCAAGGAAGCGCGTAAAAGCGTGTTCTACGCCACCGGTTTCATCGGCTACTTCTACTTGCTGCTGATCATCGTCGGCTTCGGCGCCATCGTCATGGTCGGCACCGATCCTGCGTTCCGCGATGCCAACGGCGCGATCATCGGCGGCGGCAACATGATCGCCGTGCACCTGGCGCAAGCCGTGGGCGGCAACCTGTTCCTCGGCTTCATCTCGGCAGTCGCGTTCGCCACCATTCTGGCGGTGGTCGCAGGTTTGGCGTTGTCCGGCGCCTCGGCGGTGTCCCACGATCTGTATGCCTGCGTGATGCGCAAAGGACAGGCCACCGAGCAGCAGGAAATCCGCGTCTCGCGCATTGCCACGCTGTGCATCGGCGTGCTGGCGATCATCCTCGGCCTGCTGTTCGAATCGCAGAACATTGCGTTCCTTTCCGGCCTGGTGCTGGCCATCGCTGCGTCGGTGAATTTCCCGGTGCTGTTCCTTTCGATGTACTGGAAAGGCCTGACCACTCGCGGCGCGGTCACCGGCAGCCTGACGGGGCTGGTCTCGGCGATTGTCCTGCTAGTGCTGAGCCCGGCGGTGTGGGTCAACGTGTTGCATCACGACAAGGCGCTGTTCCCGTACTCCAACCCGGCGCTGTTTTCCATGAGCCTCGCGTTTTTCAGTGCCTGGCTGTTTTCGGTCACCGACACCTCGCCGCGAGCGGCCCTTGAGCGCGGCCGCTACCTGGCGCAGTTCATCCGTTCGATGACCGGCATCGGTGCCTCCGGCGCCAGCAAGCACTAATCACGACCGACTGATGGCAGGGAATAAAAACAATGAAGCCCGCACGTTCTGCACCTTACGAATCACTGTTTTCGCTGGCCGCCGCATTGAGCCTGCCCATGGTCGCCCCCAGCGCCATGGCCGACTTTATCGATGACAGCAAGGCCCGCATTGAAATGCGCAATCACTACATCAATCGCGATTTCCGCCAGGACAACGCGGCGCAATCCAAGGCTGAAGAATGGGCGCAGGGTTTCACCGCGCGCATCGAGTCCGGGTTCACCGACGGCACTTTAGGCTTCGGTCTCGATGCGTTGGGGGAGCTGGGATTGAAACTCGACTCCAGCCCGGATCGCCGTGGCACCGGGCTGCTGCCCTTCGGTCCGAAAAGCCATGAACCGGCGGACGAGTTCAGCGAGCTGGGGTTGACCGGCAAGCTGCGGGTGTCGAAAAGCGTGTTGAAGCTCGGCACCCTGCAACCCCTGCTGCCGGTGGCGACTTACAACGACACCCGCCTGCTCGGTTCGACCTTTGAAGGCGGCTTGCTGACCAGCCAGGAAATCAGTGGCCTGACGCTGAATACCGGGCGCCTGACCAAGGCCAACCTGCGGGATTCCTCCAGCAACGATGACATCGGTTACGGCGCTGCCAGCAGTGATCACTTCGACTTTGCCGGTGGCAGCTACGCGTTCAGTCCGCAACTGAACCTGAGCTACTACTACGGCAAGCTCGATCAGATTTATCGCCAGCAATTTGTCGGGTTGGTGCATACCCAGCCCCTGGGCAACGGTTTCAATCTGCGCAGCGACTTGCGCTATTTCGACAGCCGGGGCGACGGCGCCGAGCGCGCCGGACGGATCGACAACCGCAACTTCAACAGCATGTTCACCGTGTCCCACGGTGCCCATAAAGTCAGTGCCACGTACCAGCAGTTGTCCGGCGACAGTGCCTTTCCGTTCCTCAACGGCGGCGATCCGTACGTGGTCAACCTGGTGACCTTCAACACCTACACCCGCGCCGACGAAGACTCCTGGCAGTTGCGTTACGACTACGACTTCGCGGCGCAAGGCATTCCCGGCCTGACCTTCATGACCCGCTACACCGACGGTCGCCACGTCAAGGCCGGCACCGTCGACAACGGCCGTGAGCGCGAGCGCGACACCGACATCAGTTACGTCATCCAGAGCGGCGTGTTCAAGGACGTCAGCCTGCGCTGGCGCAACGTGACCTTCCGCTCCGGCAATGGCCTGAACACCGCCCTCGATGAAAACCGGCTGATCGTCGGTTACACCGTGGCGCTTTGGTAATCCCTGAAGGGCGCGGTTGCCGCCGCGCCAACACCTTTCACAACCTGGAGGAATCGTGATGTCTCACGCCCCTACCCTGCAAAGTTTCATCGCCGGTCGCTGGATCGGCCAACACGGTGCCCAGGTGCTGCGCAGCGCCATCGACGGCCACGAGATTGCACGCACCCACGAGGAACGCCCGGACTTCGCCGAAGCCGTCGAGCACGGTCGTCGCCAAGGCATCAGCGGCTTGATGGCGCTGGACTTCCAGCAACGAGCGCAACGTCTCAAGGCATTGGCCTTGTACCTGAGCGAGCGCAAGGAGCAGCTCTACGCGATCTCCCACCACAGCGGCGCCACCCGCGCCGACAGCTGGATCGATATCGAGGGCGGCAACAGCACGCTGTTCACCTACGCCAGCCTCGGTTCGCGGGAACTGCCGTCGGGCAACATCGTCCACGAAGGCCCGGCGATGCAGCTGAGCAAGCTCGGCACCTTCGCCGGCACGCACATTCTGGTGCCGCGCGGTGGTCTGGCGGTGCACATCAATGCGTTCAACTTTCCGATCTGGGGCATGCTGGAAAAATTCGCGCCGAGCTTTCTCGCTGGCATGCCGTGCATTGTCAAACCGGCCAGCGCCACCAGCTACCTGACCGAAGCCGTGGTGCGGCTGATGGACGAATCCGGCTTGCTGCCGGCGGGCAGCCTGCAACTGATCATCGGCAGCACCGGTGACTTGCTCGACCGTCTGCAAGGCCAGGACGTGGTGACGTTCACCGGTTCCGCCGACACCGCAGCCAAGCTGCGGGTCAATCCGAACCTGATCCGCAACTCGGTGCCGTTCAACGCCGAAGCCGACTCGCTGAACTGCGCGATCCTCGCCCCGGACGTGACCCCGGACGACGAAGAGTTCGAGCTGTTCATCAAGGAAGTCGCACGGGAAATGACCACCAAGGCCGGGCAGAAATGCACCGCCATCCGCCGGGCGATTGTGCCGGCCAAACACATCGATGCTGTCGCGACCCGTTTGCGCGACCGCCTGAAGAAAGTCGTGGTCGGCGACCCGTCGGTGGAAGGCGTGCGCATGGGGGCACTGGCCTCTCACGATCAGCAAAAAGACGTCGCCGAGCGCCTGGAAAGCCTGCTGCAAAGCAGCGACATGCTGTTTGGCGCTCGCGACGGTTTTGAACCGCGTGGCGAAAACGTCAGCCAGGGGGCGTTCTTCGCGCCGACCCTGTTGCAGGCCCGCGACCCGCACGCTGACGGCGGCGCGCACGACATCGAAGCGTTCGGCCCGGTCAGCACGCTGATGGCCTACGACGACCTCGACGAAGCACTGGCCCTGGCCGCACGCGGCAAAGGCAGCCTGGTGGCGAGTCTGATCACCAAGGATCCGCAGATCGCCGCCAAAGCCATCCCCGTCGCGGCGGCCTGGCACGGTCGCTTGCTGGTGCTGGACCGCGAATCCGCCGCCGAATCCACCGGCCACGGCTCGCCGCTGCCACAACTCAAGCATGGCGGGCCGGGTCGTGCCGGCGGCGGTGAAGAGCTCGGTGGTCTGCGCGCGGTGAAACACTACCTGCAACGCGCCGCCGTGCAAGGCTCGCCGACCATGCTCGCCGCCGTCACCGGTGAATACGTGCGCGGTGCCAAGGTCATCGAGACCGACGTGCATCCGTTCCGCCGGTTCTTCCAGGATCTGCAGATCGGCGAGTCGCTGCTGACCCACCGTCGCACCGTGACCGAGGCCGATCTGGTGAACTTCGGTTGCCTGTCCGGCGATCACTTCTACATGCACTTCGACGAGATCGCCGCCAAGGAATCGCAATTCGGCAAACGCATCGCCCATGGTTACTTCGTGCTGTCGGCGGCGGCCGGTCTGTTCGTCTCCCCGGCACCGGGCCCGGTGCTGGCCAACTACGGCCTGGATACGTTGCGCTTCATCAACCCGGTGGGCATCGGCGACACCATCCAGGCGCGCCTGACCTGCAAACGCAAAATCGATCAGGGCAAAAAGAGCCCGCAGGGCATTCCGCAGGGCGTGGTGGCGTGGGACGTGGAAGTCACCAACCAGCTGGGTGAACTGGTCGCCAGTTACGACATCCTCACCTTGGTCGTCAAACGCGAGGATTAACACAGTCTTGTAGGAGCTGGCTTGCCGGCTCCTATAAGGGCTTTGCGTGAACGCCCGTCTCAACGTTCACACCGATCCACTGTAGGAGCCGGCTTGCCGGCGATGACATCCGCATGATCGATACACATCCCAAGGCCCCATCGCCAGCAAGCCGGCTCCTACAAGGGTTTTGTGTGAACGCCAGTTTCAGCGTTCACACCGACCCACTGTAGGAGCTGGCTTGCCGGCGATGACGGCCGCATGATCGATGCAAATCCAAGGGCCTCATCGCCGGCAAGCCGGCTCCTACAAGGGTTTTGTGTGAACGCCAGTCTCAATGTCCACACCGACCCACTGTAGGAGCCGGCTTGCCGGCGATGGCGTCCGCATGATCGATACACATCCCAAGGCCTCATCGCCGGCAAGCCGGCTCCTACAAGGGCTTTGCGTGAACGCCCGTCTCAACGTTCACACCGACCCACTGTAGGAGCTGGCTTGCCGGCGATGGCGTCCGCATGATCGATACAAATCCAAAGGCCCCATCGCCAGCAAGCCGGCTCCTACAAGGGTTTTGTGTGAACGCCAGTCTCAATGTCCACACCGACCCACTGTAGGAGCTGGCTTGCTGGCGATGACGGCCACATGATCGATACACATCCCAAGGCCCCATCGCCAGCAAGCCGGCTCCTACAAGGGTTTTGTGTGAACGCCAGATTCAACGTTCACACCGATCCACTGTAGGAGCCGGCTTGCTGGCGATGGCGTCCGCATGATCGATGCACATCCCAAGGCCTCATCGCCGGCAAGCCGGCTCCTACAAGGGTTTTGCCAGTGACAGTGCGTTTATTGCCTTCTTCAAGGACATGACCGGCATCACCCCTGGCCACTGGCGAAAATGAGCACCTGACGATCGGCAGCAGAAATTAATTGCGACCAAATATTACATGCGTCATATTACGCACGTAATTAAACGCCGATTCCCACAGGTAATCCTCCATGACCAGCATGCCCAGCCTTGAACCCGACGTTGCCGTTGCGGTGAGCACACCCAAGTCTCCCCTGCTCAAGCGCCTGATCCTGCTGACGCTGGCCATTGCTGCCCTGGTATTTGCAGGCCTTTACGCCGCCCATTGGTGGACCGCCGGGCGTTTCATCGAAGAAACCGACGACGCCTACATTGGCGGCGACGTGACGGTGATCGGGCCGAAAGTCGCGGGTTACATCGAAGAAGTGCTGGTCAGCGACAACCAGAAAGTGAAGGCCGGCGATGTGTTGATCCGCCTCGACTCCCGTGACTACCGCGCCAACCTGGCCAAGGCCGAAGGCGCGGTGGCCGCGCAAGAAGCCTTGTTGGCCAACCTCGACGCCACCGAACAACTGCAACACGCGGTGATCGGTCAGGCCCGCGCAGGAATCGATGCCACCGGCGCTGAAACGGCCCGCTCGCGGGACGACAATGCACGCTACAAACGCCTGGTGGGCAGCAACGCCGTCTCCGTGGAAAGTGCGCAACGGGCCGACGCCACCTTCAAGACCGCCCAGGCGTTGAGCGCTCGAGCCCAGGCTGAATTGCTGGCCGCGCAACGCCAATTGAACGTGATCGACACTCAGAAACAGCAAGCACGTGCCGCGCTGATGCAATCCAGGGCCGAACGAGACCTGGCGCAATTGAACGTCGGTTACACCGAGTTGCGCGCGCCGATGGATGGCGTGATCGGCAATCGCCGGGCGCGGGTCGGTGCCTATGCGCAGGCCGGTTCGCAGCAGTTGTCGGTGGTGCCGGCCAGCGGGCTGTGGGTCGATGCCAACTTCAAGGAAGACCAACTGGCGCACATGACACCGGGCCAACCGGTGATCATTCACGCCGACGTGCTCTCGGGGCAGGTATTCCACGGTCACCTCGACAGCCTCGCGCCGGCCAGTGGTTCTCAGTTCAGCGTGTTGCCACCGGAAAACGCCACCGGCAACTTCACCAAAATCGTGCAGCGAGTGCCGGTGCGGATCGTGCTCGATCCTGCCGACGGCGTACTCGGGCATCTGCGTCCGGGCCTGTCGGTGACCGCTGAAGTCGATACGCGCAAGGAGCCTGAAACGCCTGCCGTGGCCAGCGCACCATGAGCCGCGCCCTCGCCGTCCCCGCGCAGCCGTTCAACGCCGCCAGCATGGCGACGGCGACCAAGGTGTTCGCCTTCGCCACTATGTGCATCGGCATGTTCATCGCCCTGCTGGATATCCAGATCGTCTCGGCCTCGTTGCGCGATATCGGCGGTGGGTTGTCGGCGGGCACTGACGAAACGGCGTGGGTGCAGACCAGCTACCTGATCGCCGAGATCATCGTGATTCCGCTGTCCGGCTGGCTCTCCCGCGTGTTCTCGACCCGCTGGCTGTTCTGCGCATCCGCAGTGGGTTTCACCCTGGCCAGCCTGCTCTGCGGCGCGGCCTGGAACATTCAGAGCATGATCGCCTTCCGCGCCCTGCAAGGCTTTCTTGGCGGCTCGATGATCCCGCTGGTGTTCACCACGGCGTTCTTTTTCTTCACCGGCAAACAACGGGTGATCGCCGCCGCGACCATCGGTGCAGTGGCGTCATTGGCGCCGACGTTGGGGCCGGTGATCGGTGGTTTCATTACCGACGTTTCCTCCTGGCACTGGCTGTTCTACATCAACCTGGTGCCAGGGATTTTCGTCGCGGTGGCGGTGCCGATGCTGGTGAAAATCGATCAGCCGGAACTGTCGCTGCTCAAGGGCGCCGACTACCTGAGCATGGTGTTTCTGGCGCTGTTTCTCGGCTGCCTGGAATACACCCTCGAAGAAGGCCCGCGCTGGAACTGGTTCAGTGACCGCACGATTCTGACCACCGCATGGATCAGCGGCCTGGCGGGCCTGGCGTTCATCGGCCGGACCTTGCACGTGGCCAACCCGATCGTCGATTTGCGCGCCCTCAAAGACCGCAACTTCGCCCTCGGCTGCTTCTTCTCGTTTGTCACCGGGATCGGCCTGTTTGCCACGATTTACCTGACGCCGCTGTTTCTCGGCCGGGTGCGGGGTTATGGCGCGCTGGACATTGGTCTGGCGGTTTTCTCCACCGGGGTGTTCCAGATCATGGCGATTCCGCTGTATGCCTTTCTGGCCAACCGCATCGATCTGCGCTGGATCATGATGACCGGCCTCGGGTTGTTCGCTTTGTCGATGTGGGATTTCAGCCCGATCACCCATGACTGGGGAGGCAAGGAGTTGATGCTGCCGCAAGCGCTGCGCGGGATTGCCCAGCAATTGGCGGTGCCACCGGCGGTCACCTTGACCCTCGGCGGTCTGGCGCCGGCGCGACTCAAACACGCTTCCGGGCTGTTCAACCTGATGCGCAACCTGGGCGGAGCCATTGGCATCGCGGCCTGCGCGACCATCCTCAATGACCGCACCAACCTGCACTTCACACGATTGGCGGAGAACCTCAACAGCACCAACGAAGCCCTGAATCAATGGTTGTCACAAGTCGGCAACAACTTTGCCACGCTCGGCCAAAGCGGTGACGCGGGTGTCACCGCCAGCCTGCACCAGTTATGGCTGCTGACCTACCGCGAAGCGCAGACGCAAACCTACGGCGATGCGTTTCTGATGATCATGGTCTGCTTCATCATCGCCACGGCGATGGTGCCCTTGATGCGCAAGGTGCAACCACCGGCCGCGCCGAGTGCGGATGCTCATTGAGCAAAACCGGTTAAAACGCCAAAGGCCAACGTTTGGCGCACGCGATGGCAATGGTCATGACGAACGGGACCATGAAGAAACCTTTGACTGAATCGGGAAGTTGCCGTCCAGACACTTTTTTAATCACATACAGGACGAAAAATGTGATCGCCCCCACGGTGAGGGACCAGGCAAATATCGAGAGTCCTTCAATCCATTGAGAAAGCTGAGAAAGCTCCATTTTCATTCCATTCTTGAGACTTGATCAGCGCCTAGTATCCCAGACGGCACAGGTTTGTGGTCAAGCCCTGATGCTGCGCCGCGGGGTTGACGTCCTTGATGCGCAAGGCACAACCACCGACCGCGGCGTATTCAGCCAAGGCTTCAGGCTTGAGGCGTTTTACGGAAACCTACGGCCAGACGGTTCCAGCTGTTGATGGTGGAAATTGCCACGCTCAGGTCGACCATTTCCTTGGGGCTGAACTGCGCAGCGACCACTTCGTAGTCTTCGTCCGGTGCGTGGGTCAGGCTCAGTTGAGTCAGGGACTCGGTCCAGAGCAACGCAGCTCGTTCGCGCTCGGTGAAGAGCGGCGCCTCGCGCCAGGCGGTCACGGCAAACAGGCGACGCGGGGTTTCGCCGCCCTTGATCGCATCGGCGGTGTGCATGTCGATGCAGAAGGCGCAGCCGTTGATTTGCGATGCACGCAGCTTGACCAGTTCGATCAGGGTCTTTTCCAGCGGCAGCTTCGAAACGGCGGTTTCCAGGGCGATCATGGCTTTCAGGGCATCAGGGGACGCGGTATAGAAATCGATACGGGCTTTCATGGCAGGCTCCAGGAGCAAGTGGGGGTGGAGCTAAGTTAGTCCCGCAGGCCGACTGCTGGAATATCCAATTTCTCAGAAGTCGAGGAGACCACCGCCCCCCTTGTAGGAGCCGGCTTGCTGGCGATGCGGGCAACTCGGAGCAAATTGATGAGCGAGGTGATGCTATCGCCAGCAAGCCGGCTCCCACAAAGAGCGAAAAAATAGTCTGTCGGGCTGATTGCCAGCACTCGGTCCTCGCCACTAGAATGCGATCAATTCTTAATTGCAATCAGGCCAGGACGCCCGAAACGAGTATCTGTCCCCCATGTCGTCAGCCGACCAGCCTTTGAACCAGCAAATCCATACCCTCTACAGCGAACACCACGGTTGGCTTCAGGGATGGCTGCAGCGAAAACTCGGCAATCGCTGCGACGCGGCGGACCTGGCCCACGATACGTTCCTGCGTTTGTTGACCCGGCAAGTCGTCAAGCCCTGGGGCAGCGAGCCCCGGGCACTGCTGACGCACATCGCCAAGGGTCTGGTGATTGATCGCTGGCGTCGACAGGACATCGAACGCGCTTATCTGGAGACCATTGCCCACCTGCCAGCCGCCGAGGTGCCGTCACCGGAAACCCGCCTGCTGATTCTCGAAACCCTGATGCGCATCGAAGCGCTGCTGCGCGAATTGCCGGCCATCACTCGCGAAACCTTTCTGCTGTCACAGATCGAAGGGCTGACCTACAACCAGATCGCCGCACGCCTGAATGTGTCGCTGATCACCGTCAAACGGCACATGCGCACTGCGTTCATTGCCTGCCTGAGTGTCGCCTGATGAATTCGTCGATGATCAACCCGCACATTCTCGGCGAAGCCGCCGACTGGCTGGTGCAGTTGCATTCAGGCAGCGCGACGCCATCCGACCATCACGCCATTGCCCAATGGCGCAATCGCAGTGCCGAGCATGCGCTGGCCTGGCAACGGGCCGAAGCGCTGCTCGGAGAATTTCGCAGCGTGCCGGCCAACCTGGCCATCCAGACCCTGCAGCGAGCGGCACGCAAGGATGGTCTGAGCCGCCGCCAGACCCTCACGCGTATTGGCTTGCTGCTGATGGCCGGCCCCTTGGGCATCGCCTCGCAACACGTGTCCTGGCAACAATGGACCGCCGATCAGCGCACGGCAGTGGGCGAACAGAAAAACCTGCAACTGCCCGATGGCAGTCAGGTGCTGCTCAACACCGAAAGTGCGGTGGACATTGCCTTTACCCCGCGCGAACGCCGAGTGGTGTTGCTGGATGGCGAAGTGTTGATCAGCACCGCCAAGGACCCCGGCGCCCGGCCCTTTATCGTCGAAACCCCGCAAGGCATCGCACGTGCACTGGGTACGCGGTTTTGCGTGCGCATCACTGGCTCGCGAAGCCAGGTGTCGGTGCTCGAAGGGCTGGTGGAGGTCACGCCGCAGTTGCTCCAGCAGAGCACGACCCTCAAGGCCGGTGAGCGCCAGAGCTTCAAGCTCAATCGCCTCGACCCGCTCGAACCTTTCGACACCAGCGCCCTGGCCTGGGACAAGGGCATGTTGCTGGCGAGCAATATGCGCCTGGACGAACTGCTCGGCGAATTGAGCCGCTATCGCCCCGGCGTGTTGCGTTGTCATGCGGATGTCGCGGGGTTGAGGGTGTCGGGGGCGTTTTCCCTGCGTGACACCGATGCCAGCCTGCGTCTGCTCAGCGATACGCTGCCGCTGAAAATCAGCAGCCTGACCCGCTACTGGCTGTCGGTCGAGCCGCGGGCCTGAGTGCGCTGAAAACTATTTCACAATCCCCTGATACCTTTCCGCGTTTCGTTCGGTGTGTGGATAGACCTCTTCAATTCCACGCGCTCGACAGGAACGCCGAATGACTTCAACACCGCTGCACCGCCCCGCCGATTTTCCGCTCAAGGCCCTGAGCCTGAGCATTGCCCTGGTCTTTATCGCGTTGCTGCCGATCAACAGCCATGCCGCTGACACCGTCAGCGAAAGTGCCAGCCGCAACGTCGACATCGGGCCTGGATTGCTCAGCCATACCCTGGCGCAATTCGCCGTGGCGGTCGGCGTACCGTTGTCGTTCGATCCGGCGCAACTGGGCAATCGCCAGAGTCCGGGATTGCAAGGCAACTACAGCGTGCAATCGGGCTTCGCGCAATTGCTTGAGGGCAGCGGTTTCGAGTTGATCAGCACGGGCGGAAACGGTTACACCGTGGCGCCGCGAGTCGCCGCCAACGGTGCGCTGGAGCTGGGCGCCACCAGCGTCAGCGCCCTGCGCGACGACAACGCGGACACCTACGGTGGCGGTCAGGTCGCCAAGGTTGCGCAGATCGGCATGCTCGGTAACCAGGCCTTGAAAGACCTGCCCTTCAGCGTCACCAGTTACACCGCCAAAACCATCGCCGACCAGCAAGCGCAGACCGTGGGCGATGTGTTGCTCAACGACGCTTCGGTGCGGCAGTCCGCCGGCTTTGGCAACTTCTCCCAAGTGTTCATGATCCGCGGTTTGCCGCTGCTGTCCGATGACATTTCCTATAACGGTCTTTACGGCATCCTGCCCCGACAGATCATCGCCACCGAAGCGCTGGAACGGGTCGAGTTGTTCAAGGGACCGAATGCATTTGTGAATGGTGTTACGCCCAGCGGCAGCGGGATTGGCGGTGGCGTCAACCTGCAACCCAAGCGCGCCGGCGATGTGCCGACCCGCAGCGTCACCCTCGATTACAGCGCCGATGGCCGGGTCGGCGGGCATCTGGACCTGGGCCAGCGCTTTGGCGAAGACAACCGCTTCGGCGCCCGGGTCAACCTGATGCAACGCGAAGGCGACACCGCCGTCGACGATGAAGACCAGCGCTCGTCGCTGATCAGCGTGGGCCTGGACTATCGCGGCGATCGTCTGCGCGTGTCGACGGACCTGGGTTACCAAAAACAGGTGATCAACCAGGGCCGCTCGGTGGTCTACGTGGATTCGGCATTGCAGAAAGTACCCAAGGTGCCGGACGCCAACGCCGGTTACGCGCAGAGCTGGAGCTACTCGCAGCTGGAAGACACCTTCGGCATGGCCCGCGCCGAATATGACCTCAGCGACAACTGGACCGCCTATGTCTCCGGCGGTGCCAAACACACCCGGGAAAACGGCGTGTATTCGTCGCTGACCGTCACCGACCTCAACGGCAACGCCCGGGGCGGCATGCTTTACCCGCCTCACGATGAGGACAACAAAAGCCTGATGGCCGGCCTCAATGGCCACTTGAACACCGGGCCAATCAGCCATCAGCTCAACCTCGGTCTGGCGGGCATCTGGGGCCAGCAGCGCTCGGCATTCGAAACCATTGCCACCGCCGGACGCTACAGCACCAACCTCTATGACGTCACCGATAAACCGCGTCCACGGGCCACTTCCTTCGGCAGCGACATTCACGATCCGCGCATCGTTGGCAAGAACACCCTGCGCAGCGCGGCGGTGTCCGACACCCTGGGCTTCATTGATGATCGCGTCTTGCTCACCCTTGGCGTACGGCGCCAGACGCTCAACGTCGACGGCTGGAGCACCACCACCGGCGCGCGCACTTCAAGCTATGAAGAGTCGATCACGACACCGGTCTATGGCCTGGTGATCAAACCGTGGGAACACGTTTCGTTCTACGCCAACCGCATCGAAGGCCTGGCCAAGGGCCCGACGCCGCCGACCAGCGCGATCAACCGCGACGAAACCTTCGCCCCGGTGCGCAGCAAGCAAATCGAAGCCGGTGTGCGCCTGGACATGGACACCTATGGCGCAAGCCTGGGCGTGTACCGCATCGAACAACCGTCGAGCTACACGCAGAACGGGATCTTCCGGGTCGATGGCGAGCAGCAAAACAAAGGCGTGGAGTTGAACGTCTATGGCGAGCCGCTTGATGGCCTGCGCCTGCTGAGCGGCGCGACGCTGATGAAGACCGAAATCGAAGGCAGCACCAATGGGGTCAACGACGGCAACCGCGCTGTCGGTGTACCGCGTTTTCAACTCAACGTCGGGGCGGATTGGGACGTGCCAGGAATTGAAGGCGCGGCGCTCAGTGCGCGGATGTTGCGCACTGGCGGGCAATACCTGAACGCCTCCAACACCCAGAGCATTCCGGCGTGGAACCGCTTTGATGTGGGGTCGCGGTATGCCTTCAAGATGGACGATAAGGAAATCACCTTGCGCGCCAATCTGGAGAACGTGGCGAACAAGGCGTATTGGGCCTCGGCGAATGGCGGGTACCTGACGCAGGGGACACCGCGGACGTTGAAGGTGTCGGCGACGCTGGATTTCTGATTTTTTGTGGCGAATGGCCGCTTCGCGGTTCGCGGGCAAGCCTCGCTCCTACAGGTACGACTCAATCCCCTGTAGGAGCGAGGCTTGCCCGCGAACCGCAAAGCGGCCATCCAACACCAACCGCTAAGCCCGACTGCGTAACCACTGCAAAAACCCCTTCTTCTCCACCACTTTCGGCGTTTCCTGGGTCAACGTCTTTGCCTTGTGCAAACGGAAATCCAGCAACGCCTTCATCGCTTCGCCGATGTCATGCCGCGCATCCAGACACGGTTTGAGGTAATCCTTTTCGATCCGGTACAGGCTGCAAGCGGTCTTGGCGGTGAAGTCCGCCGGAAGCGCCGTGTCCGACAAGATCCCGCCCTCGCCGATCACCTCGCCCGGCCCCATGCGCCCGGACTCGAACTTGCCCCCGGCGCGGCTCAGCGCCACCGAGACCACGCCGGATTCGATGATGAACAGATGATCGCTGACCTCCCCCGCCGGCAGGATCATTTCCCCGGCACGGAAGTTTTGCAGGGTCATGTGCTGGCTGAAGGTTTCCTTCTCTTCCTGACGCAAAGTCGAGAAGATCGCCGAGCTTTCCAGCAACGCCCGTGGCCGCGACAGGTTCACCGGTGCATTCGATTCGACGCTGGACAACAGGCTCACGCCCGACGCTTGCAAGTGCCGGAACGCCAGATCGAACAGCAGATTGCGCACCATGCGTTTCTGGTCCATCGAAACCACGAAGCCGCTGATTTCGTATTCCACGCCGGTGGCGCTCGAACCTTTGAGCGCGACACACGGTGCCGGCTTGGCCAGCAGGTATCGGCACCCCTCCATCGCCCGTTCCAGCGCATCGATCACCGTTTGCGGACGTGCGTGCGGGCTCAACTGCAAGCTGATCGAAACGCCGAAAATGTCGCTCGGCCGGCTGAAGTTGATGATCTTGGCCTTGGCCGCCAGCGAGTTGGGGATCACCGCCATGCTGCCCTGGGACGTTTGCAGGCGCGTGGCGCGCCAATCGATGTCGATGACCCGACCTTCGGTGCCGTCGATGGAGATCCAGTCATCCAGTTGATAGGGTTTGGTGGTGTTGAGGACGATCCCAGAGAACACGTCGCTGAGGGTGCTTTGCAACGCCAGGCCGACGATGATCGCCAACGCGCCGGACGTCGCCAGCACGCCTTTGACCGGCAGGTCGAGCACGTACGCCAGGGCCGCGATGACCGCGATCAGGAAAATCACCGCGCCCAGCAAATCCTGGAGCAGACGACCGGTGTGCCCGACCCGTTGCATCATCCCTGCGCCGATCAACACCGTCAGGGTGCGCGCGCCGAACAGCCACCAGCCAATCTGCAAACCGGTCGCCGCCAGGTGCAACGGCACGTTGTCCGCCCAGGGCGCGGGCTCCAGAGGGTTCAGGCCTTCGTTGAACAACAGGATGCTGAACAACGTGAAAATCAGCAGCCGCACCAACAGTTTCCAGTTGCTGCCACTGGCACTGATCAAGCGCCACAGTCCCAGATCGATGATGATCAGGATCAGGGCACAGACCAGCGGATGATTGGTAAGCAGTGACAGCATCAAGCAACTCCAGCCATGTACGGATTGGCACAGTGTAGGAGCAAACGCAGGCTTGAGAACAACACAAAACACTGTAGGAGCCGGCTTGCCGGCGATGGCGGTTTCAAGATCGCCATCGCCGGCAAGCCGGCTCCTACAGAGAACGTGTGATGTTATTTGCTATTGGTCAGCGTGTTGTAGCTGGTCATCAGGTTGCGGTAGTCCGGGATGTGGTTGGAGAACAGGGTCGCCAGGCCTTCCACATCGTTGCGCCAGTCGCGATGCAGCTCGCAGGCCAGGCCAAACCAGGTCATCAATTGCGCGCCGGAGGACGACATGCGGTCCCAGGCCGATTGGCGGGTCAGCTCGTTGAACGTGCCGGAAGCGTCCGTCACCACAAACACTTCAAAACCTTCCGCCAGTGCCGACAACGCCGGGAAAGCCACGCAGACCTCGGTCACCACACCGGCGATGATCAGTTGCTTCTTGCCGGTGGCCTTGATCGCCTTGACGAAGTCTTCGTTGTCCCAGGCATTGATCTGACCAGGACGGGCGATGTACGGCGCATCCGGAAACAGCGCTTTGAGCTCGGGCACCAACGGGCCGTTGGGGCCGGTTTCAAAACTGGTGGTGAGGATGGTCGGCAATTTGAAGTACTTGGCCAGGTCGGCCAGGGCCAGCACATTGTTCTTGAAACGGTCCGGTTCGATGTCCCGCACCAGAGACAGCAGGCCCGCCTGATGATCCACCAACAGAACGGCGGCGTTATCCTTGTCGAGACGTTTGTAAGAAGTAGTCATTGCAGTAGTCCTCGCGTGTTATCGATGCCGAGTGGAAATCGGCGTGGGGGTACCCGGTTAGCGCTGGGAATCCAGCACTTCGTGTTCGTTCGCCACTTGCTGGGCCTTGAGGTAACTCTCGATCAGCAATTGATAATGCGGCATGGCCTGGGCGTAGACAGCCGCCCACTGCTCGGCGTCCGGACGGTTCCACGAGCCTTGCAGCTCAGAGAGCGTAGCCATGATGTCGATCGGCACCACCCCGGCTTGTGCCAAACGGGCAATCGTCAGATCAGTGGCCAGTTTCGAGTGGTTGCCGGAAGCATCGACCACGGCAAACACTTTGTAGCCTTCATGCACCGCCGCAATGGACGGGAACGCCAGGCATACGCTGGTCAGGGTGCCGGCGATCACCAGGGTCTTCTTGCCGGTGGCTTTGACTGCCGCGTGAAACTCGGCATTGTCCCAGGCGTTGATTTCACCTTTGCGCGCCACGTACTGAGCATGCGGCGCGGCTTCGTGGATTTCCGGAATCAACGGTCCGTTCGGTCCTTGCGGCACGGAGGCGGTGGTGATCACCGGCATCTTCAGCAGTGTCGCGGCTTTGGCCAGGGCAATGGCGTTGGCGCGCAGTTGCGGTACGTCCATGTCCTTGACGATCTGGAACAATCCGCTCTGGTGGTCGATCAACAGCATCGCGCTGTCGTTGGGATCGATGGTCGGTTTTTGGCCATTGAAGTTGGCCGCGTTGACGGTACTCATGTGCGTCTCCTCTTTATTTCAGGCAACAGCCATCCCTGGCCCTGGAACCGGCCTACGCATCCTGTGTAGAGCGGGTTGTTGAACCTGTAGGGTTAACCGTGCATCCGGCCGAACCGACCGGACTGGAAGTCAGCAAAGGCCTGGTGAATCTCTTGCTCGCTGTTCATCACGAACGGGCCGTGGCCGACAATCGGTTCGTCGATCGGCTCGCCGCTGAGCAGCAACACGACGGCGTCGTTATTGGCTTCCAGACTGATCTGATGGCCATTGCGTTCGAACAACGCCAACTGCCCTTCGCGCACCATCTCCAGGCCGTTGACCTGAACCGTGCCACGCAGCACCACCAGTGCAGTGTTGCGACCTTCATGCAGATCGAGGGTCAGCAACTTGCCGCCGTTGAGGCGCAAGTCCCAGACATCGACCGGGGTGAATGTCCGCGCCGGGCCGGTGTGGCCGTCGAATTCGCCGGCGATCAGGCGCAGGCTGCCGGCCTCATCCTTGAGCGGGATGCTCGGAATGTCACCGTCGAGAATCGTCTGGTACCCGGCGTCGGCCATTTTGTCTTTGGCCGGCAGGTTGACCCACAGCTGGACCATTTCCAGGGTGCCGCCGGTTTTGGCGAAGCCTTCGGAGTGGAATTCTTCGTGGAGAATCCCCGAGGCGGCGGTCATCCATTGCACATCGCCCGGGCCGATCTTGCCGCCGCTGCCGGTGGAGTCGCGGTGCTCCAGTTCGCCCTTATAAACGATAGTCACGGTTTCGAAACCGCGGTGCGGATGCTGACCAACGCCACGACGCTCGGTGGTCGGGGTGAATTCAGCAGGGCCGGCGTGATCCAGCAGCAAAAACGGGCTGATGTGTTTGCCCAGGTTGTCGTAGGAAAACAGCGTACGAACCGGAAAACCGTCGCCGACCCAATGGGTCCGTGGGCTGGTGTAGATGCCGATGATGTTTTTCATGCTGCCTCCGAAATTTGTGGTTTGACGCGATGGACAAAGCTTAAAACCGAACCCTTTGGTGCGCTAGACTGCAAAAATCAGCCTTAGCGTTCTATATGGAGAACGATGGTGGAAGACCTCAACACCCTCTACTACTTCACCCAAGTGGTGGAACATCAGGGTTTCGCTGCAGCCGGACGGGCGCTGGACATGCCGAAATCGAAGCTCAGCCGACGCATCGCCGAGCTCGAAGAACGCCTCGGTGTGCGTCTGCTGCACCGCACCAGCCGGCATTGTTCGCTGACCGAAATTGGCCAGGCCTATTACCAGCGCTGCCTGGCCATGCGCGTGGAAGCGGAAAGCGCCGCCGAACTGATCGAACGCAACCGCTCCGAACCGCAAGGCCTGGTGCGCATCAGTTGCCCGACCGCGCTGCTCAACTCCTGGGTCGGGCCGATGCTGACCCGCTACATGCTCAAATACCCGTTGGTGGAGTTGTTCATCGAGAGCACCAACCGCCGGGTCGACCTGATCCACGAGGGTTACGACATCGCCCTGCGCGTACGCTTTCCGCCGCTGGAAAACACCGACATGGTGATGAAGGTGCTGGGCAACAGTACCCAAAGTCTGGTGGGCAGTCCGGCCTTCGCCGAGCGCTTGTCGACGCCCGCCTCCCCGGCCGACCTCAGCGGTTTGCCCAGCGTGCATTGGGGCGCGGCGCAGCGTGAATATCAGTGGGAATTGTTCGGTGCAAACGGCGCCAGCGCGCTGATTCGACACGCACCGCGCATGGTCACCGATGACTTGCTGGCCTTGCGTCACGCGGTGCTCGCGGGGATTGGCGTCGCGCACCTGCCCAGCGTGGTGGTGCGCGATGACATTGCCGCCGGACGCCTCGTCGAACTGGTGCCGGGCTGGGCGCCCAAGTGCGGGATCGTCCATGCGATCTTCCCTTCTCGTCGAGGGTTGCTGCCGTCGGTGCGGACGTTGATCGACTTTCTCGGTGAGGAATTCAGCTACTCCGATATTGCTTGAGAAACGCGACACGCGGGGCTGGCGGAGTTTTTATTTCGGACATAATATTAGCGAAGATTACAACCATAATATCTGCGCCCGTCCGAGGACACTGAACATGCAAAGCCCCAACCGAGAAGCCACCCTCGCCCAATGGATTGCTCAGGAAGACGCCATCCGCGCACGTCTGGCCGGGCCCGGCAGCCTGTCGCTGGCCGAAGTCAGCGCGCTGTCGCCGGCCGAGTTCTTCGAGGGCATCGGCAACGGTGAACTGCCCTCGCCGCCGATTGGCACGTTGATGGATTTCATCCCTATCGAATGGTCGGCCGGGCTGTTCATCTTCCAGGGCTCGCCGGATTCACGGCACTACAACCCGCTGGGCAGCGTGCATGGTGGCTATGCGGCGACCTTGCTGGATTCATGCATGGGCTGCGCGATTCATACGCAGCTGAAAAAGGGCCAGGGGTATACGACGCTGGATCTGCGCATCAGCTATGTCCGCGCGTTGACCGGCGCCAGCGGACCGGTGCGTGCCGAGGGCAAGATTGTGCACCTGGGACGTTCGACGGCGCTGGCCGAGGGGCGGATTTATGATGTGGATGGGCGGTTGTATGCGACGGGGTCGACCACCTGCATGATTCTTGAGGCTCGGGGGTAAGATCCGAAACCGAGGCGCGGCCTTCGCGGGCAAGCCTCGCTCCTACAAGAACATCACACGCCCCTGTAGGAGCGAGCGGTGCGGCGATCCGACTTGCCCGCGAAGGGGCCAGACCGGACACCATCAATTTCGCAGACATCCCACCATTCATGACTTGCGGTAAACATTGCTTTGCCCATCCAGCGGTTTTTCTCAAGGATGCAGGCACGGATACTCGTGCCCATTCCCACTGCAACCCCTGGAGTCATTGATGTCTATTCCCGCATTCGGTCTTGGTACGTTTCGCTTGCAAGGCCAGGTGGTCATTGATTCGGTGAGCACTGGCCTGGAACTGGGCTACCGCGCCATCGATACCGCGCAAATCTACGAGAACGAAGCCGAGGTCGGCGAGGCCATCGCGGCCAGCGGCATTGCCCGTGAAGAGCTGTTCATCACCAGCAAGATCTGGGTCGCCAACTTCGCCAAGGACCGCTTGATCGACAGCCTCAAAGAGAGCCTGCAAAAACTGCAGACCGACTACCTCGACCTGACGCTGATCCACTGGCCATCGCCGGAAAACCAGGTGCCGGTCGAAGAATTCATGGGCGCGTTGCTCGAAGCCAAAAAACTCGGATTGACCCGGCAGATCGGCGTCTCCAACTTCACCGTCGACCTGATGAAGCAAGCCATCGCCGCCATCGGTGCCGAGCACATCGCCACCAACCAGATCGAATTGCACCCTTACCTGCAAAACCGCAAGGTCGTCGAGTTCGCACAGAGCCAGGGTATCCAGATCACCTCCTACATGACCCTGGCGTACGGCGAAGTGCTGAAAGACCCGGTCATCCAGCAGATTGCCGAGCGCCTGCAAGCAACGCCTGCGCAAGTCACCCTGGCCTGGGCCATGCAATCGGGTTACGCGGTGATCCCGTCGTCCACCAAACGCGCCAACCTGGAAAGCAACCTCAAGGCCTGCGCCCTGACCCTCAGCGACGCCGACATGGCGCTGATCGCCGGCCTTGAACGCGCCCACCGCCTGACCAGTCCCAAAGGCATCGCGCCGAACTGGGATTAAGCGTCGCCCTGCGCCAGGCGTTGGTCGAGGCGCGTCATGGCCTGCTGCAACTGATCGACGGCTTCGTCGATCAGCCCCGCACGGCCATCACCGCAGGCACGCTCGAGGTCCTCGCAGCATTCGATCAGACTGACCGCCCGCACCATCAGCGCCCCGCCCTTGATGCGGTGCGCCAACTTACGCAGGGCATGCTGTTCGCCACTGGCATGGGCCTTGAGCAACTCGTCCCGATCCGTGCGATTGGTCGCGGCCAGGTCACTCAACAGTTGATTGATCAGCTCGTAGTCCTCGCCGACGTAGCGCTCCAGACCGCTCAAGTCGAAGTCGGCGGTTGAGGGTGTTTCGAGGGGCGGCACCGGTGATCCATCGGCAAACCTGGACGCCAACCAGGCGCCCAGATCCGCCAGGCGGATCGGTTTGAACAGGCAGTCGTCCATCCCCGCTTCCAGGCAACGGGCCTTCTCCTCTGGCTGCGCATTGGCGGTGAACCCAAGAATCAGGATCGGTTGCAATCCCTGAGCCCGCTCTTCATCGCGGAGGGCCCCGGCCAACTCATAGCCGCTGAGCACCGGCATGTTGCAGTCGGTAATCAGCACATCAAACTCATACTCGCGCCACCGATCAAGACCTTGCTGGCCATCCTCGGCGTCCATCACCCGGTGGCCCAGATAGCTCAGCTGCCGTGAAAGCAGCAATCGATTGGCCGGGTAATCATCGACCACCAGAATGGTCAGCGGCCGGGTCTGCGCCTGTTCCTCACGGCCAGGTAACTCGCTGGACGGCAACGGTTGCAACGCAGGCAGATCCAGGCAGACATCAATCCGCGTGCCCTTCCCCAACACGCTGGCAAGCTGCAATTGACCGCCCATCATTTCGCACAACGTGCGGCTGATCACCAGCCCCAGACCTGAGCCGTTTCGACCTGATTGCTGGCTGTTTTGCGCCTGCACAAACGGGCTGAACAGTCGCTGCCGATCGATCTCGCTGATACCGATGCCCGTGTCTTCAATGCGCACGGAGACCGCCAGTTGCCCGGCCGCACGGGGCTCGACCCGCAGCGCCAGGCGCACTTCACCTTCTTCGGTGAACTTGATCGCGTTGCTCAGCAGATTGGACAGCACCTGCTTGAAGCGCGTGGGGTCGATCAATACGTCGGCGTCGCTGTGCTCGCCCAGGTCGACGCGCCACTCCAGGTTCTTCTGCCGGGCCAGGCCTTCAAACACCCGGCACACCGATTCGACCAGCGTGCGCAGGTTGGCCCGTTCCGGCGTCAGGGACAAATGCCCGGATTCGATGCGGGCGATGTCCAGGATGTCGCCAATCAACGCCAGTAATTGCTTCCCGGCATTGGCCGCCACCTCGATTGCCGACCGGTCGGTGACGCCTTCATCCGCTCGCATCAGCGCCAATTCGAGCATGCCAAGCAGCGCATTCATCGGCGTGCGGATCTCATGGCTCATGGTCGCCAGAAATGTGGTCTTGGCACGGTTCGCCTCATCCGCCGCGTCCTTGGCGTCCTGCAGTTGTCTGAGCAATTGCTGACGCAGGCGGATCTGCCGGCGCTGCCAGGCGATCCAGGCCAGCGCCAGCAACAGCAAGACGCCGGCACCGACAAAGGCCTGGAGAATGTCCTGCCGGTGACGCAGCCAGAAGCTCTGTTCAACCATCAGGTCATTGCGCCAATAACCGGTCATTTCATCGATTTCTTCAGGGGAGATACTCAGCAGCGCCTTGTCCAGGATCGAATGCAGCTCAACGGCCTCACGACTGGTCGCCAGGGTGCTGCGGGCCGGATCGGTGCCGACGGTGCTGGTCACTTGCAGGCGGTTGCGGTATTGCCGGGAAATCATGATCCGGGCGCCGATCAACGAGTTGATGGCGCCGTCCGTCCTGCCCTCGGCGACCATTTCCATCCCGTCCGCGGTCAACGGCGCAGTGACCAGTTCGACCTGCGGGAAATGCTGGCGAATGAATTCGCCGGCACTGTTGCCCTGGGTGATGGCCAGTTTTTTGCCCGCCATCTCATCCAGTGTCCGCGGACTGTCGGATGCGATGCGGGTCACCAGCACATTCGGGCTGGTCAGAAACGGCCGGGTAAATCGCAGTTCTGTTTCACGCTCAATGCTGGGGCTGATCCCGGCGACCACGTCAACACGACCGCTCCTGATCCACTCGAACAATTCGGCCACTGACCGGGTTGGCTGAATGTCGAATTTCAAACCTGTACGCAAACTGATTTTCGCCAGCACATCGATGCTGATGCCCCGGTAATTGCCCCCGTCATCGACAAACGAAATCGGCATGAGGTTTTGATTGATCGCCACTCGTACACGTGGATGATCATCGAGCCAGCGTTGCTCGGCGACACTGAAGTGCAGGGCTTGCGTGCCGGCAATGGAAGCCCCGCTGCCGCCCCATCGCCGCAGGATATTCATTCGTTCATTGGTCGGGATCGCCGCCAGCGCCCGGTTGACGATGCGTTGCAACTGGAGGTTGTCGAGGTTCATCGCAAACGCGAAACGCCCGGACTCCATACGGGAAAAATCCGCCAGTTGAACGTTGTTGAGGTAATTTTTGCTGATCAGGTGATTGACGCTGATGGCGTCCCCCAGATAGGCGTCCGACTGACCAAACGCAACGGCGCCCACCGCGCCCAGCGTCGAAGGGAACAGCTGCACATTCGCCTTGGGATAAAAGGCCTGCACTTGCTGCTCGGGCAAATAGTGGTACAGCATCGCCAGCCGTTTACCGGCAAGGTCCGGGTCCAGTGGCAGGGATGAATCGGTGCGCGTGACCAGCACCGGTTGATCATCGGCATAGGCACTGGACATCCGCAGTTTTGGATCCTCGACCTCATAACGGTTGGCCGTTCCCAGCAGGTCAGCCGCGCCGTCCTTGATCGCCCGCACCGCCTCGTCCCGCGATGCGTAGCGCTGAACATCGATCTCAACGTTCAATAGCTGTTTGAGCAGCCCGGCATAGTCAGCCGTCAGCCCTTCGTAGTCGGTGCCGGTGGTGGTGATGTCGAAGGGCGGATAATCCGGCGCCGAGACGGCCAGCACCAACCGGCCTTTCTGCCGCAGCACACGCGAATCGGCATCCGACAGTTTGACGTCGTAGCCGTCCACGCTGGATCGTCCGAGCAGGGTCAGTGATTGCGGCTGGGCGCAGGCAGTCGATACCCACAAACAGACCGGAAGTACGAGGTATATCAGCCAACGCAATTGCCGAGAGGTACTCACTCAAATCAGACCGTTACGCTGGGCGGTCTCTCTCAAGTGAACCTTGGATTCCACATTGAGTTTTTCCGTCAAACGGGTTTTGTAGGTGCTGATGGTCTTGTGGCTCAGGTTCAAGAGTTTGGCGATTTCCTTGTTGCTTAATCCCTCGGCCAGGTACCGGAATATGGTCAGTTCACGGTCGGAGAGCTTGTCGATCCTCTCCATCTCGCTGAGTTGCACTGTGCTCAACGACACCGAACTCGATGGCAGCTCGGCGAAATAGGTGTAACCGGCCATCACCGCCAGCACTGCCTCGTGCAAATGCTTCAAGTCTTTGGCCTTGGAAACATAAGCCCTGGCGCTGGCACGCATGCAGCGGTCCTGATAAAACCGGGGATCTTGCCCGGTGAAAACCAGTACTCGACATCGCTCGTCACTGGCCTGAATGCGGGCCAACACTTCCAGCCCGCCGAGACGGGGCATCATCAGATCCAGCACCACCAGATCGGGTTGATGCTTACGGATCGCTGAAAAGACCTCGTTGCCGTTGGATACCTTATGAATCAGTTTGAATCCCAGCTGTGTAAGCAGCATCGTGACTGCAGCGCACACCACCGGATGATCGTCTGCTATTACCGCTGACTTCATGGCAACTCCCCGTGCAAATACAAGACGATTGGGTAATGAATGCCCATGGGCCAGACCCAGGTTAGACGCAGCAGCTGCGCGAAGACTCTTGCATGGAAAAACGCGCCCGACTACCTGACAGAAATGACAGTGCCGACGAACGGTAGCTGAGGATCAACGGTCGCCATCAGCCGTTGAATGCACGCCAGATCGGGCAATGCAGCATCACTCACCTGAACCATTTGCTGCCCGCAAGCCGGGGTCGGCAGCCCGTTATAGATCAAGGCGTGATGAACCTGTGGGTGATCGAGGAAGAAGTCGCGCAGGTCCAGGGCCCCATCCGCCAGCGCGGCATTGATGACCACCAGGTCGAAAGTCACGCCGCCGTACTCGATCAAGGTCAACAGTTCGGCAAGGTTTTGCACGGGGGCCACGCGGTAATAGTCGAGCCGGTTGAACAGGCGCTCGATTCTCATCCGCTGAAAATGCTGCTCGTCGACAATCAGGATACGTAACGCTTTGTTCGACAACCGGGGCCCCCAGGAGGGTTTCAGATTCGTGAGGCCGCAAGGCTACGGAAGAGCCGTTGAGCTTTCTGTAGGACTATTCCTAAAAACCGGGGCGCTACATCCGGTAGAGGGGGGGAAAAAAGACAAAAGATCGCAGCCTGCGGCAGCTCCTACAGGATTGCGGCGTACCTCGGTAGGAGCTGCCGCAGACTGCGATCTTTTACCTCCATACCATTATTCCGTCGTACTCGGACTCCAGAACGCCTGCACCACCAGCGTCGATGTCGAAATCCGGGCCACCAGCGCATCCAGTTCGTCGCCGTCCACGGACGTCGTCGCGAGAGTCGCCTCCACCTCGATTTCATCTGCGCCGAACGCGTGTACATCGACATCGCTCGCCGGGTAATTGCTGCGCTCAAGTTCCGCTTCCAGCAGCGCCAGCACGGCTTTTTGTTGTGAGCGGCGGGCGATCACGTAAACGATGTTGGTGACTTCAGCCGAAATCACATCCAGCGGCTGACGGTTGATGTTGTTGACGATCGGCCGCAGCAAGGTATTGGCCGCCAGTACGAACAGCGTACCGAGCAAGGCCTCCAGGACCAGATCGGCCCCCGCGCAGGCACCGACCGCCGCCGAGGCCCAAAGCGTTGCTGCGGTGTTGAGGCCACGCACGTTGCCCTCTTCGCGCATGATCACCCCGGCACCGAGGAAGCCGATGCCGGAAACCACGTAAGCGACCACCCGCACCGCGCCTTCGGCTCCGCCGAGGCGGTTGGCCATGTCGACGAAAATCGCCGCCCCCACCGCGACCAACACGTTAGTGCGCAGGCCGGCGGTGCGTTGGCGGTATTGGCGCTCGAAGCCGATCAGGCCACCGAGGATGAAGGCCGCGCTGAGGCTGACCAGGGTGTCGACCAGGGAGGTCAGGTTGATGTTGTTGAGTGCTTGCATGATGAATCCTTTGAAAAACACACGATCCCTGTAGGAGTGAGCCTGCTCGCGATGACGATCTGACATTCACGTGGATAGTGATCATCAGACCGCTATCGCGAGCAGGCTCACTCCTACATCTGGCAGGATTACTGCCAGCCGAACCGGCGGATGTAGAAGCCCTTCACCGCCTGGGTGAGCGCCATGTACGCCAGCAGAATCACCGGCAAAAACACAAAGTACAGCGACGGCAGTGCCTGCAATTTGAAGTAGTGCGCCAAGGGTCCCATCGGCAGGAAAATCCCCACGGCCATGATGATTCCGGTCATCACCAGCAGCGGCATGGCGGCGCGGCTTTGCAGGAACGGAATCTTCGGCGTGCGAATCATGTGCACGATCAGCGTCTGGGTCAGCAGCCCGACCACGAACCAGCCGGACTGGAACAGGGTCTGGTGGTCCGGGGTATTGGCGTCGAACACGTACCACATCAAGGCAAACGTGGTGATGTCGAAGATCGAACTGATCGGGCCGAAGAACAGCATGAAGCGCCCGACATCCGCCGGTTGCCAGCGCTGCGGTTGCTTGAGCATTTCTTCATCGACGTTATCGAACGGAATGGCGATCTGCGAAATGTCGTAGAGCAGGTTCTGCACCAGCAGGTGCATCGGCAGCATCGGCAGGAACGGGATGAACGCGCTGGCCACCAGCACCGAGAACACGTTGCCGAAGTTCGAACTCGCGGTCATCTTGATGTACTTGAGCATGTTGGCGAAGGTCCGCCGCCCTTCCAGCACGCCCTCCTCCAGGACCATCAGGCTTTTTTCCAGCAGGATGATGTCCGCCGCTTCCTTGGCGATGTCCACGGCGCTGTCCACCGAAATGCCGATGTCGGCGGTGCGCAGCGCGGGGGCGTCGTTGATGCCATCGCCCATGAACCCGACCACATGGCCGTTGCCCTTGAGCAGACGGACGATGCGTTCCTTGTGCGACGGCGTCAGTTTGGCGAAGACGTTGGTGGTCTCCACCGCCAGCGCCAGTTCAGCATCCGTCATGCGCTCGATGTCGTTGCCCATCAACAGGCCTTGCTGCTCCAGGCCGACTTCGCGGCAGATTTTCGCGGTCACCAGTTCGTTGTCGCCGGTCAGCACTTTCACCGCCACGCCATGCGCGGCCAGCGCTTTCAAGGCCGGTGCGGTGCTTTCCTTCGGCGGATCGAGAAACGCCACGTAACCGATCAGCGTCAGCGCCTGCTCATCCGCCAGGCTGTAAGTCTCGCGCCCCTCGATCATTGGCCGCGCGGCAACCGCCACCACCCGCAACCCCTCCGCATTGAACGAGGCGGTGACCTGACGAATCCGCGTCAGCAGTTCATCGCTCAGTGCTTCATCGCGTTCGCCGTGACGCACCCGAGTGCACACCGCCAGCACCTCTTCCACCGCACCTTTGCAGATCAACAGATGCGGTTGACCGCGCTCGGCAACCACCACCGACATACGCCGCCGGGTGAAGTCGAACGGGATCTCGTCGACTTTGTGAAACGCCGTGCCGACTTTCAGTTCGCGGTGGATTTCGACGTGTTCGAGCACCGCCACGTCCAGCAGGTTTTTCAGGCCGGTCTGGTAGTAGCTGTTGAGGTAGGCCATTTCCAGCACGTCGTCGGAGTCATTGCCCCAGACGTCGACGTTGCGCGCCAGAAAGATTTTGTCCTGAGTCAGGGTGCCGGTCTTGTCCGTGCACAGCACGTCCATGGCGCCGAAGTTCTGGATCGCGTCGAGGCGCTTGACGATGACTTTTTTGCGCGACAGGAACACCGCGCCTTTCGCCAGCGTCGAGGTGACGATCATCGGCAGCATTTCCGGGGTCAGGCCCACGGCAATCGACAGTGCGAACAGCAGCGCTTCGGTCCAGTCGCCTTTGGTGAACCCATTGATGAACAGCACCAGCGGTGCCATGACGAACATGAAGCGGATCAGCAACCAGCTGACTTTGTTGACCCCGGTCTGGAACGACGTCGGCGCGCGATCGGTGGCGCCGACCCGCTGGGCCAGCGCGCCAAAATAGGTGCTGTTGCCCGTGGTCAGAATCACTGCGATCGCCGTGCCGGACACGACGTTGGTGCCCATGAACAGGATGTTGTCCAGATCCAGCGGATTGCTGGTGTCGCTGTCCTGCTGGTGGCGGAATTTTTCCACCGGCATCGATTCGCCGGTCATCGCCGCCTGGCTGACGAACAGGTCCTTGGCGCTGAGCACCCGGCAATCGGCGGGAATCATGTCGCCGGCCGAGAGCACGATCAGATCGCCCGGCACCAGTTGTTTGATGGGGACTTCGGTGCGCAGGGCATCGCGACGCATCACCGTGGCGGTGTTGCTGACCATCGCCTTGAGCGCGTCGGCTGCCTGGTTGGATTTGGTTTCCTGCCAGAAGCGCAGCAAGGTCGAGAGCACCACCATCGAGAAAATCACAATGGCGGCTTTCATGTCCTCGGTCAGCCACGAGATGACCGCGAGCAATGTCAGCAGCAGGTTGAACGGGTTTTTGTAGCAGTGCCACAGGTGAGTCCACCACGGCAGCGGTTGCTCGTGCTCGACTTCGTTGAGGCCGAATTGCACGCGCAGCGCATCGGCTTCGGCTTCGCTCAGACCGTCGGTGTGGCTGCCGAGGTTGTGCAGCAGTTGGCCGGTGTCGCTGTTGGCGGCGCTCACCAGGGTTTGCGCCAAGGTGGGCGGCACCTCGCGGCTGACCGTGGTGTCGGTGAAGGTTTCCAGCAACGCCAGGCGACGGAAGTGTCGGGCGATGTGACGGGTGCGCAGGAATCCGGCAAAGAATTCTTTGAGCAGGTTCAGGTTCATGGCAGTTCCCCCAGGGTCAGCCGGGAAACCTTCCAGCAGGCGTGTCGGTGCACCGCGATGACGACAAAAAGTCGAACATCACGCACGGTTCAGCGTCGATGAGAGGACGTCGGGACACGGACCAGGACTGGCCGCGATCGGGATGCCGCTGCTCGCTATCAGGCGAGACAACGGCACAAAAGGTTGCGCGTTATCTTGCCGGGTTGTTGCCGGTTATCGAAACCGGCCGACTACTGTCACTCGAACAAGTACCCACTGTGGGTCTCCGCTATTGATGAAAACGCGCGAAGCTTACGCCCCGATTTGTGGAGAGTAAACGATGCATTGGCAAGTCGTCGGGGAATTGCGGGGTTCTTCAGGGAGGGTTCAGGATTCGGCATTTGGGGTGTCTTTGAAGACGCCATCGCCAGCAAGCCGGCTCCTACAGGTAATCGCATTCCCCTGTAGGAGCCGGCTTGCCGGCGATGGCGGCGCGACAGACGCCAAAAATCTTAACTGGCAGTCGCCAACAACAAATCCACCACCGAACGGCCATGCCCACGGTGCTTGCCATGGTCATACAAAGACCCGGCAATCTCGTCCGCACGAATCGGCAGGATCGACAGCAACGTGTCGCTCAAACCATGGCTCGCCTGGCAGAAGCCCTGCATGTAGATGCCGGCCTTGCAGCGTTCGTCGGTGATCAGCTTGTAGTTGCGGTCCACCTCGAAATCACCGAGGTATTGCTCCAGCGGAGCCAGCAGTTTGCGGTGCATCTGACGCTCATAACCGGTGGCCAGTACCACCGCGTCGTAATGCCGAACCGTGACTTCGCCGGTGGCGTTGTTGCGCACTGCCAGTTCGATGCCGCGCTCGGTGGCGGTGGCCTTTTCGATGGTGGTCAGGGTACGGAACGCATGACGGGCGATGCCCGAGACTTTCTGGCGATAGAAGATCCCGTAGATGCGTTCGATCAGGTCAATGTCCACCACCGAATAGTTGGTGTTGTGGTACTCGTTGACCAGACGCTCGCGCTCGCTGCTCGCCTGCTGGAACACCAGGTCGGTGAACTCCGGCGAGAACACTTCGTTGACGAACGGGCTGTCGTCCGCCGGCTTCAGCGCCGAGCCGCGCAGGATCATATCGACCTGCACCGACGGGAAGCTGTCGTTCAGATCGATGAAGGCTTCCGCCGCGCTCTGCCCGCCACCGATGATCGCAATGCTCATCGGCTGATTGTTCACGCACGGTTGCTTGGCCATCTGCGCCAGGTACTGCGAATGGTGGAACACCCGACCGTCATCCTTCAGCGCCTTGAACGCTTCGGGAATGCGCGGTGTACCACCGGCGCTGACCACCACCGAACGGGCGGTGCGCACGTGTTGCTGGCCCTGGGTATCGCGGGAGATCACGCGCAACGCTTCGACCTGCTGGTTGTGCAGCACCGGCTCGATGGTCAGCACCTCTTCGCCGTAACGGCTCTGCTCGGCGAATTGCCCGGCGACCCAGCACAGGTAGTCGTTGTATTCCATGCGGCACGGATAGAAGGTGCCGAGGTTGATGAAATCCACCAGACGACCGTGGTGCTTGAGGTAGTTGACGAAGGAATACGGGCTGGTCGGATTGCGCAGGGTCACCAGGTCCTTGAGGAAGGAAATCTGCAATTCGCTCTGGGTCACCAGGGTGTTGCCGTGCCAGCGATAGTCCGCCTGCTTGTCGAGAAACAGTACATCCAGCTCGCCCTGGCTCGGCCCGCGCTCTTGCAGTGCGATGGCCAGCGCCAGGTTCGAAGGGCCGAAACCGACGCCGATCAGGTCGTGAACGATGGGCGATGCAATTGCCTGTGTCATTTCCAGTGTCCTCTGGATGAACCCCTCAACAGTGGGGCGTAAGCCTAAGTGACCTGACCAGCCTTGGGCAGGACAGCAGGTCGTCTGTTGATAGGGAACGAGGACAATGAAACAAAATTTAATATTGTTTTTTTACCAGCCGGAGAAGATCAGTGGGCATCCCACTGGCGCATCCGCACGCGGCAATGCTTCATCGCATTGACGATGTGCTTCTCGACCAGCGCCCGGGAAATCCCCAGGCGTTCGGCGATTTCCGGGTGCGACAGGCCATCGATCTTGCGCAGCAGGAAACTCTCGCGGCACAGCCGTGGCAATTCCGCCAGGGCACGCTGGAGCATTTCCAGGCGCTGGCCGTGGTCGAGGCTGTTGTGCGGGGACGGGGTGAAATAGCGTTCTTCGTTGTCGAGCACTTCCAGCGATTCGACCTGACGCAAGGCATTGCGCCGATGGTCGTCGATCACCAGATTGAGCGCGGTGCGATAAAGGAATGCCCGGGGTTGCTCGATCGGCGTGTCGCTGGAACGTTCCAGAACCCGCACATAAGCGTCATGCACCACATCTTCGGCCACCTGACGGTTGCCCAGCTTGGCGTTGAGGAAACACACCAGCTCGCGATAGTAGTTTTCCAACCATGACTCCCGGCCGCACGGGTGCGGTTTCTATCCTTGAGCCACATCGACGACCGCCGAAATGGGCAGTGGCACGATAGTGGCAGTTCGAGGTGCGTAATTTATAGTAATTCTCATATAGATTTAAAGTATTGCTTCAATTTGCCCGATAAATAGTCTTCGATCTGTTTAATACTCCCTGCTTGCAACCGGCTATTTTATGCACCCGATCCCCTGTAGGAGCCGGCTTGCTGGCGATGGTCGTTAACGATAACGCGTTCTGCCTGAATCAACGCGGCGCACTTTCGTCCATCGCCAGCAAGCCGGCTCCTACAAAGTTTTGTGTTGTGAATACGATCCCCGCCGCTCCCGCAATGTGATTGTGTCGGGTTGTGTCGAGAGCTAAATTCCCCGCCGCTTTCCTCGTATAAAGGACAGCTCCCCGTCTCTGTCGGCTTCCCGACAGCGTTCAACTGTTGCCGGATTTTGTGCGCAGGCTGAGCGACGGGCCGATATCCATTGGCCGGAACCCTGCATGAAACGTCCCCGACACACCCGACGCGCCCTGCTTGTAGCACTTTGTCTGATCCCCGTTATCGCCGTGGCTGCCTGGCAGGTCATCCCGCCCGGCCGAGACAAATTCGCCACCGTACAAGTCAGTCGAGGTGACATCGAAAGCAGCGTCACGGCGCTGGGCACCCTGCAACCTCGACGCTACGTCGACGTCGGCGCGCAGGCGTCCGGGCAGATCCAGAAGATCCATGTGGAAGTCGGTGACGTGATCAAGGAAGGCCAGTTGCTGGTGGAAATCGATCCGTCCACGCAACAGGCCAAACTCGACGCCGGGCGTTTTTCCGTCGAAAACCTCAAGGCGCAACTTGAGGAACAACGGGCGCAGCACGAACTGGCCCGGCAAAAATTCCAGCGCCAGCAGAACCTCAAGGCCGGCGGCGCCACCCGCGAAGAAGACGTGCAAACTGCCCAGGCTGAACTGCGCGCTACCCAGGCGCGCATCGACATGTTCCAGGCGCAGATACGCCAGGCCCAGGCCAGCCTGCGCAGCGATCAGGCCGAACTCGGTTACACGCGAATCTACGCGCCGATGTCCGGCACCGTGGTTGCACTCGACGCCCGGGTCGGCCAGACCCTCAACGCGCAACAGCAAACACCGCTGATCCTGCGCATCGCCAAGTTGTCGCCGATGACAGTCTGGGCCGAAGTCTCGGAAGCCGACATTGGCCACGTCAAACCCGGCATGACAGCGTGGTTCACCACCCTCAGCGGCGGCAAGCGGCGCTGGAGCAGCACCGTGCGGCAAATCCTGCCGGTGCCGCCCAAGCCGTTGGACCAGACCAGCCAGGGCGGTGGCAGCCCGACCAGTTCGAGCAAAAGTGGCAGCGCTCGCGTGGTGCTGTACACCGTGCTGCTCGACGTCGATAACGCCGACAACGCGCTGATGGCGGAAATGACCACACAAGTGTTCTTCGTGTCCGACCAGGCGAAAGACGTGCTCACCGCGCCCATCGCTGCGTTGCAAGGCGGCACCCAACCGAACATCCAGACCGCTCAGGTCGTCGCCAAAAACGGCCGCATAGAGCAACGCGACGTTCGCACCGGCATCAGCGACCGCCTGCGGGTGCAAATCCTCGACGGCTTGCAGGAAGGCGATCACCTGTTGATCGGCCCGGTCGACGGGAGTGGCGGCTAGATGCTGACGCCCCTGATCGACCTGCAGGACATCCGCAAATCCTACGGCGGCGGCGATTCACCGCAAGTCCACGTGCTGCGCGGCATCGACCTGTCGATCCACGCCGGGGAATTCGTGGCGATTGTTGGCGCGTCCGGTTCCGGCAAGTCGACGCTGATGAACATCCTCGGCTGCCTCGACCGCCCGACGTCCGGCGAATACCGCTTCGCCGGGGAGAACGTCGCCGGGCTCGACAGCGATGAACTGGCCTGGCTGCGCCGCGAAGCCTTCGGATTTGTGTTCCAGGGCTATCACCTGATTCCGTCCGGTTCGGCCCAGGAAAACGTCGAGATGCCGGCGATCTATGCCGGCACCCCGGCCGCCGAACGCCACGCCCGCGCTGCCGCCCTGCTCGACCGCCTCGGCCTCGCCTCACGCACCGGCAACCGCCCGCACCAACTCTCCGGTGGCCAGCAACAACGGGTGTCCATCGCCCGCGCCTTGATGAACGGCGGCCACATCATCCTCGCCGACGAACCCACCGGCGCCCTCGACAGCCACAGCGGCGCCGAGGTGATGACGCTGCTGGATGAACTGGCGAGCCAGGGCCACGTGGTGATCCTCATCACCCACGACCGCGAAGTCGCGGCCCGGGCCAAACGCATCATCGAAATCCGCGACGGGCTGATCATCAGCGACAGCGCCCATGACAACCCCGACGTACAAACCTCGGCCAACCCCGGCGCCCTGCAAGCCGTGGATTTGCGCAAGCGCCTGAGCGAAGGCGCAGAGGCTACCGGCGCCTGGAAAGGCGAACTGGTGGACGCCATACACGCGGCCTGGCGGGTGATGTGGATCAACAAGTTTCGCACCGCGCTGACGCTGCTCGGGATCATCATCGGCGTTGCGTCGGTGGTGGTGATGCTGGCCGTCGGCGAAGGCAGCAAGCGCCAGGTGATGGCACAGATGGGCGCGTTCGGCTCGAACATCATTTACCTCAGCGGCTCGGCACCGAACCCGCGAACACCGCTGGGCATCATCACCCTCGATGACGTCGCGGCGGTCGGCAGCCTGCCGCAGGTGACGCGCATCATGCCGGTCAACGGCCAGGAGGCCGGGGTGCGCTTCGGCAACCTCGACCACTCGAGCTACGTCGGCGGCAACGACACCAACTTCCCGGCGATCTTCAATTGGCCGGTGGTGGAAGGCAGTTACTTCACCCAGGACGATGAACGCAACGCGGCGGCCGTCGCAGTGATCGGGCACAAGGTGCGAACCAAATTGCTCAAGGACGTGGCCAACCCGATCGGCCAGTACATCCTGATCGAAAACGTGCCGTTCCAGGTGGTCGGCGTGCTTGCGGAAAAAGGTGCCAGCTCCGGCGACAGCGACAGCGACGACCGCATCGCCATCCCGTATTCCGCCGCGAGTGTACGGCTGTTCGGCACCCACAACCCCGAATACGTGGCCATCGCGGCGGCCGATGCACGCAAGGTCAAAGAGACGGAAATCGCCATCGAGCAGTTGATGTTGCGCCTGCACGACGGCAAAAAGGATTTCGAACTGACCAACAACGCGGCGATGATTCAGGCCGAGGCCCGCACGCAAAATACCCTGTCGCTGATGCTCGGCTCGATCGCCGCTATTTCGCTGTTGGTGGGCGGGATTGGCGTAATGAACATCATGCTCATGACCGTGCGCGAACGCACCCGCGAGATCGGCATCCGCATGGCCACCGGCGCCCGCCAGCGCGACATCCTGCGGCAGTTCCTCACCGAAGCGGTGATGCTCTCGGTGGTCGGCGGCCTCGCCGGCATTGCCCTGGCGCTGATCGTCGGCGGCGTGCTGATTCTCAGCGAAGTGGCCGTCGCGTTCTCTTTGATAGCGGTACTCGGTGCCTTCGGCTGCGCCCTGGTCACCGGTGTTGTCTTCGGCTTCATGCCGGCCCGCAAAGCTGCCCGGCTCGACCCGGTCACGGCCCTTACCAGTGAATGATCGATCTATGAAAGCGCCACTCAGCCTGTTGACCCTCTGCGTGTTGCTCAGCGCGTGCGCCAACCCGGACCCACGCCCGAACAGTGGCCTGCAACCGCCGCCCACCTGGCAGTCGGCACACCATGAAAACGCCTTGATGCAGAACGCCCAGTGGTGGACGCACTTTGGCAGTCCGCAGCTCGACCAACTGATTGAACAGGCCCGCGTCGGCAGTTATGACCTGGCGGCCGCACTGGCCCGGGTGCGTCAAGCCCAGGCCACCACCGTGATCGCCGGCGGTTCGCTGTTGCCGGAAGTGAAGGCCGCGGGGAACGCCAATCGCCAGAAGCTGATGCGCGGCAACGGCTACAGCCAACTGGACGCCGACAACAGCAACAAAGCGGTGGATTACTTCGACGCCAGCCTCAGCGCCAGTTATGAAATCGATTTCTGGGGCGGCCAGCGCGCCTCCCGTGACAGTGCGCAATTCGGCCTGCGAGCCAGTGAGTTCGATCGCGACACGGTTGAGTTGACGCTGCTCAGCGCGGTCGCCAGCACCTACGCGCAAGCGTTGTCATTGCAGGAACAGCACCGTATCGCGCAGCTCAATCTGGCGAATGCGCAGAAGGTTTTGAACCTGGTACAAACCCGCTTCGACTCAGGCTCTGCCACGGCGCTGGAACTGGCCCAGCAAAAAAGCCTGGTGGCCGCGCAACAACGGCAGCTGCCGCTGGTGCAGCAACAAGCTGAAGAAGCACGAATCACCCTCGCCGCCCTCCTCGGCCGTCCGGTTCAGGAACTGAAGCTCGACGATCAGCGCTTCGACCAGCTCAGTTGGCCGGTCATCGGTGCGGGCGTGCCCAGCGAGTTGCTCAACCGTCGCCCGGACATCGCTCGCGCCGAAGCGCAGCTGGCGGCCGCACGCGCCGACGTGACCGTGGCCCGGGCGAAAATGTTGCCCACCGTGACATTGAGTGCCCAGATCGGTTCTGGCGCCGACACGTTCAGCGATGTGCTGCGCAGCCCGTTCTACAACCTCACCGCCGGATTGGTCGCGCCGATTTTCAACAACGGTCGCCTGGGTGCCGAACGTGATAAAGCCACGGCGCACCAGGAAGAGCTGCTGGAAACCTACCGTGGCGCGATCATCAACGGCTTTGCCGACGTGGAAAAAGCCCTGACCGGCATTCGCGGACTGGACGCCCAGCGCCAGTGGCAAAGTGAAGAATTGAATCAGGCGCAAACGGCTTTCGACATTGCGCAAAGCCGCTATCAGGCCGGGGCCGAGGATTTGCTGACGGTGCTGGAGACCCAGCGCACGCTGTATGCCGCGCAGGATTTGAATGTGCAGCTGCGGTTGGCGAGGTTGCAGGCGAGTGTTGCGTTGTACAAGGCGCTTGGGGGTGGGTGGCAGGTTTTGTAATGTGCGGCGTTTGTGAGTCCGCCATCGCGAGCAGGCTCGCTCCCACAATGGAACTGTGCACACAGAACTAATGTGGGAGCGAGCCTGCTCGCGATTGAACGATAACGCGGTAAGCCTGATTAACTGGTCATCGATTTAGCCTTCAAATTCCGCGCATACCAAGGCCGTTGCGGCACCTTGCGGAACAGATCTTCCAACTTCTTCTCGTCTTCACCAAAGGTAATCCGCAGCGCCAGTTTCATGGTTTCCGGGTCCATTTCCACCGACTTGCCCGCCTGCAACCCCGGCGTGGTGTTGCAGCCGTGGGTGCTCGGGCCGAGCCACGGATCGTCGATCTCGACCCAACGACCGGGCGCAAACCACTGCACACCATTGACCTCCAGCCGACTGACTTCCCCCGGATGAAAGCGCTCATGCGCACGAAACCAGTCTTCGAGACGGTCATCGATCCAGCCATGGAAATGCCAGAACACCGGATTCACATGGGAGGAAAACGGGTCGCCAAGAAAGTCGTTTTCCGCCGCGAACCAACGGGCGGAAAAGTCCGCGGTGTCCCGGGCGAACGGCACAGGCTGGCCGTTGGACGGATCACGGGGTACCGACGCCCAGCGCATGTGCAGCCAGTCATGCAGCCCGAGTTCGACCTCGGAACCGAACTGCCCCAAGGTTAATTTCGACAAGTAACGCGGGTCACGGTATCGCGATTCCCAGACCTGAAAATTGCTGTGATAGGTCTCGGCGGTCTTGAGATCGGCGACCCACTGCGAGTATTCGTCATCGTCTTCGGCGCGCCAGGCCGGCGGCAAAGCGGTGCCGTCGTGGTTGTCGAAGTAACGGGCAAAGCCCTGGCGATCACGCACCAGCTCCGGTTGCGGCAACGGAAATTGTTGCCACGACGGCAAGTCTTGCAGGGAGCGCGCGGTGCCGAGCATGTGCCGGTGCATGAAGAAAAAGTCGATGCCCGAGCCATTGCGGTCCTTGCGCGGCCCGCGCGCATCGCGCTCCTTGTCCCGAAGCCCCGGCTGCCAGCCAATGCCGCGCAAGGCGTTGCGCTTGTCTTCGGACAAGGTGTGCCATTTATCGCGGGAGGCATGCCAGAGCTGATGGAACAAGCGGTGCTCGGGCGAAATCAGCCACGCCAACAACGCCGGGCCCAGGCCCGTGCGCTCACGCGCTTCAGGGAACACCTGTTTGACCGCGACGAAACGATTGTCCTGAGCGGTCAGGGCCAACGGACGATCCAGACGCAGCACACGCCCACTCAAGGTGCCGCTGCCGGCATTGCCGAATGCGGCCCAGACTTCGTCCAGCTTGAAGGTGAATTCGTAGTCCGGCGTCCCGGTCGGGGATCGGGAATCGATCAGGCGCCAGCTCAGCTCTTTGTTATCTACGCCCGTCAGATCGCCGAGGACGCGATAGCGAGGCTTCGGTGCGGCACGCAGCGCCTCGAAAGTATCGAGAAAACCGTTGAGCCCACGGCCCTTGTGACCGACGTCGAGCAGCAGTTGCAAACCCTCGCGAGGCAAGCCGTCGAGCCCCGCGTCACGCCCCTCGAAGCGAATGTCCCAGACGCCCTGCAAGGTGTTGGCCAAACGCTGACCGGCCACATCCGCGACGTCGAATGACGCTTCGCCGGGAGTAATGGTCGGGTCCGGTTTTGTCAGTTCGCGATGCCCGTAATACGCCGCAGGCAGGGCGGCACCGGTCAGTGCCAGACCCGCCAGGAACCATCGTCGAGAAATCGTCATTGCCCTACCTGTGTCAGCCATGGAGCAGGCTTTATCCAAGCTAGAACGTTTGTTGCCCCCACAAATTTAGAAGCTTCGCGGGCAAGCCTCGCTCCTAAAGGGTTTGTGCGTTGACCTGTAGGAGCGAGGCTTGCCCGCGAAGAGGCCCTCAGCCTCACTAAATTTTCCAGCCAGCCACTCGTTCTTCCCAGATAGCAAAGGCCCCCGCGCCTGCACCCTCGACGGCGAACCTGACTGAGATGGCAATGACAAAACCTCGTTCGAAAAAGGCTCTTTTCATTGGCCTGCCCCTGGCACTGGCCATCGCTGGCGCGGCAGGGTTTGCGGCCTGGGATTACTGGTTCAACGACAACCCCGGCTACCCGGTCGCGGTGATGAAGCAGGCCGATGAACTGCAAGAACGCATCCTCTCTTTCGACAGCCACATCACCGTGCCCATGGATTTCGGCACCGCCGAAAACGAGGCCGACAAGGACGGCAGCGGCCAGTTCGACCTGGTCAAGACGGCGCGTGGTCGCCTGTCAGGCGCGGCGCTGACCATTTTCGGCTGGCCCGAAATCTGGAACGGCGACAACGCCCCGCACCGCCCGACCGCCGGGTTCATCGACGAAGCCCGTCATGAGCAGGAGACCCGCTACAAAATCATCACCACCCTGGTGCGCGACTTCCCCAATCAGGTGGCCATTGCCTACACCCCGGACGATTTCCGACGCCTGCACGGCGAAGGCAAGTTCGCCGTGTTCATCAGCATGCTCAACGCCTACCCGCTGGGCAACGACGTCAACGCTCTGGATAAGTGGGCCGCGCGCGGAATGCGCATGTTCGGTTTCAGTTACGTGGGCAACAACGCCTGGGCCGATTCGTCCCGGCCGCTGCCATTTTTCAATGATTCCCGTGATGCGCTGGGCGGCCTGTCAGAGCTGGGCAAGCAAGCGGTGCATCGCCTGAACGACCTCGGGGTCATCATCGATGTGTCGCAAATGTCGACCAAAGCGCTTGAGCAAGTCAGCCAATTGAGCCGCGCACCGATGGTCGCCTCGCACTCTGCGCCACGGGCGCTGGTGGACATCCCGCGCAACCTCAGCGACAGCGAAATGCAGCTGATCAAGAACAGTGGCGGCGTGGTGCAGATCGTCGGTTTCCCGACCTACATCAAGCCACTGAGCCAGGGCACCCAGGACAAACTCAACGCCCTGCGTGCGCGTTTCGACCTGCAACCGCTGCAAGGCCTCGAGATGGCGCTGATGCCGGGCGACCCGGTTATCACCGTGTGGTCGGAACAGCGTTTCGGCGAATACGCCAGTCAGCTCTACGGCATTGTCGATGAAGAACCCAAGGCCACCCTCAAGGATTACGGCGACGCCATCGACTACGCAGTGAAAAAAATCGGCATCGATCACGTCGGCATCAGCTCCGACTTCAACGACGGTGGCGGCCTGAACGGCTGGAAAGACGTCAGCGAGGCACGCAACGTGACCGCCGAGCTGATCAGCCGCGGTTACAGCGAAGCCGACATCGCCAAGCTCTGGGGCGGCAATTTTCTGCGGGTCTGGGATCAGGTGCAGAAGTCCTCCAGACCCGTCGCCAAACACTGACATTCACTTTGCCAAGCGAACCGAATTCATGACCAACCGTCGTACATTCCTCAAGCAGGCCGGCATTGTCGCGGCCGCCATTCCCCTGGGTTCAGCGGTCAGCCTGCCGGCACTGGCCGCCACGCCGGCGCCGCTGCCCAAAGACAAATGGGCGCAGTTTCGCCAGCTGTTCAATCAGGATCCCGATTACCTGCATTTCGCCAACTTCCTGGTGACCTCACACCCACGTCCCGTGCGCGAAGCCATCGAGATGCACCGCGCTAACCTCGACCGCAACCCCGGCCTGGCGATGGACTGGCATCGCGGCGAAACCGAACGCCGCGAAGAAGACGTGCGTGTGTGGGCGGGCCGTTACTTGAAAGCCAAGCCTTCGCAGATCGCCCTGACCGGCAGCACCACCGAAGGCCTGGCGATGATTTACGCCGGCATTCATGTGCGTCCGGATCAGGAAATCCTGACCAGCGAACATGAGCACTACGCCGCCAACAGCGTGTTTGAATTCCGCACCCAAAAGGACGGTACGAAGGTCCGTAAAATCAAATTGTTCGAAGACCCGTCCAAGGTTTCAACGAAAGAAATACTGGCCTCGATTGCCCGCAACATTCGCCCTGAGACTCGCGTGCTCGGTATGACCTGGGTGCATTCCGGCAGCGGTGTGAAGCTGCCCATCGGCGAGATCGGCAAACTGGTCGCCGAGAAAAACCGCGACCGCGAGGACAAGGATCGCATCCTTTATGTGGTCGATGGCGTCCACGGTTTCGGCGTGGAAAACCTCGATTTCCCGGACATGCATTGCGACTACTTCATTGCCAGCACCCACAAATGGATGTTCGGCCCGCGAGGCACCGGGATCATCTGCGCGCGCTCCGATGAAATGAAGGACCTCACGCCGACCATCCCGACGTTCTCCGAAGCGACCACGTTTTCCACGGTCATGACGTACGGCGGCTATCACTCGTTTGAACACCGCTGGGCGCTGACCGAAGCGTTCAAATTGCATCTGGACCTGGGCAAGGCCGAGGTTCAGGCACGCATCCATGAAATCAACAACTACCTGAAAAAGCGCTTGCAGGAGCACCCGTCGGTGGAGCTCGTCACGCCGTTGTCGCCCGAGTATTCCGCCGGCTTCACGTTCTTCCGGATCAAGAACCGCGACTGCGAAGAAGTCGCCAATTTCCTGATGGACCAGCGCGTGGTCTGCGATGCCGTCGACCGCGATGTCGGCCCGATCATTCGCCTGTCGCCGGGCCTGCTCAACACCGAGGCGCACATCGATCGCGTCATGACGCTGTTGGCCAGCAAGCTCTGAAACACCGATTTCCTTTAGCGAGAATGCATATGAAAAACATCCTGCACAGACTCGGGTTGTCGCTCCCACAACTGGGGACGCTGACCATCCTGGCATTGCTCGGCGCCGCGTTGCCCGGCGCTGCCCAGGCCACTACTGCGCCGCTGCCGGGCAAGGTGTTCAAGGATTGCCGCAACTGCCCGGAAATGGTGGTGCTGCCCGCCGGCACCTTCACCATGGGCACGCCGGAAGGTGAAGTCGGTCGCGAACCCGATGAAGGCCCGATGCACGAAGTGACATTCGCCAAGCCGTTCGCCATGAGCCGTTACCAGATCACCGCCGGCGAATGGGACCAGTACCTCAAAGAAACCGGGATCACTATTCCCGACGGCGACACCCGTCCCGGCCGCGAGTGCATCAACAGCAAGCCGCGTTATCCACAAAGCCCGCGTCAGCCGGCGGTGTGCATGAACTTTGCCGAGGTCAGCGCGTATGTCGCGTGGCTGTCGCTCAAGACCGGCCAGCACTACCACATCGTCAGCGAGGCTCAGCGCGAATACGCCGCCCGCGCCGGTTCAACGGGGCCGTTCCCGTTCCCGTTCGATGAGGGCACCGAGTACAGCATCGCCACCCATGCCAATACGTACGGGCCAACCGACGGCTACAGCTACACCTCCCCGGCCGGCAGCTACCCGCCGAACGCCTTCGGCATGTATGACATGCACGGCAACGTCTACGAGTGGATCGCCGACTGCGAACACAGCGATTACGTAGGCGCCCCCACCGACGGCAGCGCGTGGGTCGAACCCAACTGTGAAGCCTTGCAGATTCGCGGCAATGACTGGGGCGAAGCGCCGGTGTTCTCGCGTTCCGGCAACCGCAACAACATCTACCCGCAGACCCGTGGCGACTGGATCGGTTTCCGCGTCGTACGCGAACTTCCGTCCAAAGGCTGACACCCCTTCCCCCCGGCCGCCGCCAGTCGGCGGCCGTCTAAATTAAACGCCTGACCACACGTTCTACTGGGTATCTGCCTCACGACCCAAGGAACCCTTTCCTCATGACCCAGCCTACGCGCGGTGCAATTCAAGAATTGTTCACCCTCCTGAAACCGTTCCGGCTGGTGGTCAGCCTGTCGATCATTCTGGGCATGGTGGGCGGTCTGAGCGTGACGGTGCTGCTGGCCACGATCAACAATGCTCTGCATTCGGAAAGCGGCCTGACCCAAGGCGTGGTCGCACTGTTCGGCGGCCTTTGCCTGTTGGCGCTGGCGAGTTCGATCTGCTCGGACATCGGCACCAACTACGTCGGCCAGCACATCATCGCCAAGCTGCGCAAAGAGCTGGGGGAAAAGGTGCTGTCGGCGCCCATCGAACAGATCGAACGCTATCGCAGCCACCGACTGATCCCGGTGCTGACCCATGACGTCGACACCATCAGCGACTTCGCGTTTGCCTTCGCGCCGCTGGCCATTTCCCTGACCGTGACCCTCGGCTGCATGGGCTACCTGGCCCTGTTGTCGTGGCCGATGTTCCTGATGATGGTGCTGGCGATCGCCATCGGCACCGGCATCCAGTTCTACGCACAGGGCAAGGGCATCAAGGGCTTCATGGCCGCCCGTGACGCCGAAGACGAATTGCAAAAGCACTACAACGCCATCGCCGGCGGCGCCAAGGAGCTGCGCATTCACCGTCCGCGCCGCCAGCGCATGTTCACCTCGGGCATTCAGGGCACGGCGGATTTCATCTGCAACACCCAAGTGCGCTCGATCAATACCTTCGTGATCGCCAAGACTCTGGGGTCGATGCTGTTCTTCGTGGTCATCGGTCTCGCGCTCGCCCTGCAGTCGTTCTGGCCCAGCGCCGACAAGTCGGTGATGAGCGGTTTCGTCCTGGTGCTGCTGTACATGAAAGGCCCCATCGAGCATCTGGTCGGCACCTTGCCGGTGGTCAGCCGGGCGCGGATTGCCTTCCGCCGCATCGCCGAACTGTCGAGCCGGTTTTCCTCGCCCGAGCCGCACTTGCTGCTCAACGACACCGGCAAAAAACCGGCTGTGGTCAACAGTCTGCAACTGGACAACGTCAGCTATGCCTTCCCGGCTGCACCGGGCAGCGAAGCGTTCCGCCTGGGGCCGGTGAACCTGACCATCGAACAGGGCGACATCATTTTCATCGTCGGCGAAAACGGCTGCGGCAAGACCACGCTGATCAAGTTGCTGCTGGGGCTATATGCACCGCAGCAAGGCGCAATCCTGCTCAACGGCGAAGGTGTCGATGCGCAGAACCGTGACGACTATCGCCAACTGTTCACCACGATTTTTGCCGACTACTACCTGTTCGATGACGTGGTGCAGGGCGATCAGCACATTCCCGAAGACGCCAACAAATACCTGCAACGCCTGGAAATCGCGCACAAGGTCAGCGTCAAGGACGGCAGTTTCACCACCACCGACCTGTCCACCGGCCAGCGTAAACGCCTGGCACTGGTCAATGCCTGGCTGGAAGAACGCCCGGTGCTGGTGTTTGACGAATGGGCGGCCGACCAGGACCCGACCTTCCGCCGGATCTTCTACACCGAGCTGCTTCCGGACCTGAAGCGCCTGGGCAAAACCATCATCGTCATCTCCCACGACGACCGCTATTTCGACATGGCCGATCAACTGGTGCGCATGGAATCGGGCCGCGTGGTGACGGAACGGGCGACCGCCTGAGCACCGTTGAATCCATATACCTCGACGATTTCCGGAGTTTGTTTTCCGGTTTCGTCGGGGTGATGCGTCTAATAATAATTATCATTAACTAAAAAAATCTGCACACCTTAGGAGCGATTTGAGCAATGCAAAGCCCTACCCTGTCCCGCGCGCCGTTGGCTCTGGCCATCGCGCCGCAAAAGAAATTCCGAACAGTCGTACCGGGTGCGTTGCTGACCCTGTTGCTGCTGGGCACCTCTCAGGTCCAGGCAGCGCCGGTGAACGTCAACGTGCCTGCGCAATCGCTGGCCAGCGCGCTGCAGCAACTGGGTCAACAGACCGACCTGCAGATTCTGTACAGCCAGGACATGGTCAACGGCCTCAAGTCCACGGCGGTTTCCGGCAATCTGGAGCCGGAACAGGCATTGAATACGTTGCTGCTGGGGAGCGGCATTACGTTTCAACTGACTGGCAACACCGTTTCGCTGATTCCGGTCGCGGGTAACTCCAGTGCGCTGCAACTGGGTGCGACCGCCATTTCCGGCGTGGCGCCGGGGCCTACCACCGAAGGTACGCATTCCTACACCTCCGAAGAAGTCAGCATCGGCAAGGGCAACATCAAGCTCAAGGATATTCCGCAGTCAGTGTCCGTCGTCACGCGCCAGCGCATGGACGACCAGAACATGAACAGCCTGCAAGACGCGATGCGCCAGGTCACCGGCGTCACCATCAAGACGTACAACTCCGGTTCCAGCCTGAACGACGTCTACATGCGCGGCTTCCTCGTCGACCAGGTGCAGGTTGACGGCGTATCGCAACCGACCGGCCAGGGCGACATGGGCACCAGCTTCGACCTCGCGATGTACGATCGTGTCGAAGTGCTGCGCGGCCCATCCGGCCTGTATCAAGGCGCTGGCGAACCCGGCGGCACCATCAACGTGGTGCGCAAGCGCGCCCTGAACAAATTCGCCCTCGGCGGCGAGCTGGGCGCAGGTTCCTATGACCACTACCGCTCGATGGTAGACGTCACCGGTCCGTTGAACGATCAGGGCACCGTGCGCGGTCGCTTCATCACCGCTTACGAGAACAACAAATCCTTCGTCGACTCCGCCCAGAACGAACGCCCGATGGTGTACGGTCGCCTGGAATTCGACCTCGACCCATCCACCACCCTGTCGGTCGGCGGCGCCTACCAGCAGAACCACTCCACCCCGGCGTTCGGCTTGCCGGCCTTTGCCGACGGCAAGTTGCTGGACGTGCCGCGCTCGACGTTCGTCGATGCCAAGTGGAACACCCTGAACGAGAAAGTCTGGGAGTCCTTCGCCGAGGTCGATCACGCGCTGGACAACGGCGGTCAGTTCAAGACCACCGTCACCTACCGCGACGCGGAAACGCCACAGCGTAACTTCACCTGGGCCGACGGTGCCGTCGATCCGGCTACCGGTGACAGCTGGGCCGTGGCGTACGACTACTACACCCACATCAAAACCATCGGCGTCGACAGTTTCGTCACCACGCCGTTCGAATTCGCGGATCGCAGACACGAGTTCACCGTGGGCGCCGAGTACCAGCACCTGGACAGGGATTTCACCTACGGCGGCGGCGAGTACTTCCCGATCAACGTCTACAACCCGGGCAGCATCGACATTCCCCACAACGACTATGTGCACAACAACGGTAACTGGTCCAAATCCGATCAGTACGGCCTCTACACCCGTGCCAAGTTCAACGTCACCGACTGGCTCGATGTCATCGGCGGCAGCCGCGTGACCTGGTACGAAAGCGACGCGAAGAACGCCAACACCTTCTTCAACAATTTCGGCGAAGCCCACACCAGTATCAACCGCAAGGTTGTGCCTTACGGCGCCATCATCGGCAAGATCACCCCGGAACTGTCGGCCTACTTCAGCTACACCGGCGTGTTCAAACCACAGAGCGAAATCGGAACAGACGGCGAGCCGGTCGGCCCGCGCAAAGGCAAGCAGTACGAGATCGGCCTCAAGCGCGAGTTCTATGACGGTCGCCTGAACGCCAGCATCGCCGCCTTCCGCATCTACGATGAAAACCGCGCCGAATACGACAACACCTCCGGAGCCTACATGACCGAAGGCAAGGCACGTAGCGAGGGTTGGGAAACCGAGCTGAGCGGCAATCTGACCGAGAATTGGAGCATCGTCACCGGTTACGCCTACACATCGACCAAGTTCCTGGACGGCGATAAGGCCAACAAAGGCAAGACCTTCAGCACCATTACGCCTAGGCACAACTTCAACCTGTGGACCAAGTACGAGTTCACCGACGGTCCGCTCAAGGACTTCAGCGTCGGCGGTGGCGTGCGTGCGGTCAGTGACACCTACTACCAGCGTGACGTGAAGTTCCAACAAGGCGGCTATGCCATCACCACGGCGCAGGTCGGCTACAAGTTCAACGAAAACCTGTCGTCGACATTGACCGCCAACAACCTGTTCGACCGCAAGTACTACGATCGAGTGGATGCTTCGTGGGGGACAAACTTCTACGGCGATCCGCGGAACTTGACGTTGACGTTGCGGGCTAACTATTGATTGTTGGGGTAGGTAATTGCTAAATACCACTGGGCCGCTTGCGGCCCAGTTTTGGTTTTGGGGGGTGACTGATTAGAGTGGAGCAAATTCGCATACCTGGTTGGTCGCCAAGATGACACCAGCCGCCATAAAAAAATGCGATAAGCCGTGTTTTTCTGTGAATGGATTAAACGTCGGTAATGAACTGACCGAGGGAGGACAACTTGAACGTTTTTAGTTTGAAATCAGATCCTGACAACCCCCTGCCGCTGACGGAGCAGGGCTACAACCAGAAAACCCGCCGAGATTACCCCTATGTGCAAGAGATAAACGGGCAAATCAAACCGTTTGCACTGTGTCCAGCTTGTAAAAACCCGATACTTTTAGTTAACCGAACAGTCCCGACCACTCAAGCCCAGATCCTGTACGCAAAGCATACGGGCTACGACGTGAAAGGCTTGGCCAATCATGTCGAAGCCGAGTATCTGGACTGTGAGCTTGCGAACCCAGCGAAATTTGACAATCAGGCTAGACGCACTAACGGGAAGCGCAACAATGCCGTACGGGATGCTATGCGGCATCACCTGGATCTTGTCATTCAGACCTTGGAATCCACTATTGGCATTAAATTCACCGATGATGTTATCAACGCAATGGTGAGTGACTTTGCCGGCAATCGTGGCTACGAGTACCAGGCAATCACGCTTTTTAACCTTCCCTTCGGCTTTGCATACATGACCGAGGCTAAGGATTTATATGGTTGCAAAGTAAAAGATGAGATAGCCAAGTCAATTGATGAAAAATCTCAAGGGTTTTCCTTTAAGAAATATTTTGAGAATTACACGGTGACACGCATTCCGAATAGAACTGGCACCAACCTGCGCCTGTATTTCAATCAACACAAAACGGGTGAGCTGCCAGGAAAGGATTCGATCCAAATGGTTGTGATTGAAAAGGGTCCCGCCGTCGACCAAGCCAAAGAGCTATACAAAGCAACCGTTGAGTTCGATGGTGCAAAATTCTATAACTTTTATCGACGAAAAGAGCGGTTACGGCGGATTGCTGAAGTTATCTAGAAGACTCCGACGTTAACTGTCCTATCGGGATACACCAAAACGGTGACAGACTTGTTTACAGAGAATATAGATCTGTCACCTTTAGCCACATATCAGCCATCACCTGATAATGCGGGACATTCGGTCGTGGATCATCGAGCGAAGCTTGCACTTTGGCACGAAACCAAAGGTCGTAACTGGCAGCCTGCTCTTCGGTTTCGAACTCTGAAACAATGGGGGAAAGTTCGGCACTCATAGTCAGCTCCGGTGCTCAATATTCAGCAGCCTAATGGGTATGCGGCTGGCTGCCCAGCTGGGTGCAGGCCATTCGCTTCAATACCCTGCCTAGTAGAAATCGTAGTAAAGCACCCACTCCCCCGTACTTTTGCTCTTCCAGAACATCAGGCTCCCGCAATCCACCACGTTCAGGTTTATTTTCGTGTCGGAGGAAATCTGGAACACGAACTCAAAATCATCACCAAGGTCCACGCCGGACTGGCAGAACGAGGGGTAGCCGCCAATCTTGTGTTCGTAGGTATGAGTCACGAGGTCTGAGTAGCTTTCTATCTCGCCCGTCCGCTGAAGGTTGCAAATTTCCTCTTCAAGGTCCGCCGGTGCGCCACCGCCATCCCACAGTGGAAAGTCCTCTGCGACCCGTTCGGCCAGCAACGGAAAGGGCTTGAGGTATGAGCCTGCTACCGGCAGCTCTTTGCGGACAAGTACATCGTCAAATCCGTACTCCCTGATCAGCCAGTTGTTCCCCATCGGGTCCAGTGCTTCCGGCAAGGGATTGGAAACAAACAAGGTAAGGACGCGAACGCCGTCCAGTGCCGGACTGTTAAACGGCAAGCTGGGGAGGTGGAATTGTGCAAAGGGATGCAGTTCAACTCCGGCGTCGTTTCTCGGGACGCCTTCATCCGGGCGAAACAGGAATACGTTTCCAAGCCAGCTTTCGTCATTCCCATGGGTAGGACGAAATCCGCCGGCGATGAATTTTGTGGCGGGCCTGGCCAAGCGTGTTTTGATTTCCTGGATGTTCATACCGGTACATCACTCCATTGCCAACTGCAGGGAGCCACAACGCTATACGTCGAACGTCCGAGCGCCAACCCTAAAAAGATGTCGGAAATTTCCCCAGAGTTTTCGCGTTTTACCTTGGGTGTAGGAACCCGGTGAATGGCGCGGTAGGCGGTCAGTCAGACCGCGTTATCGTTTATCGCCAGCAAGCCGGCTCCTACAGGGATTGCGTAGGTTGTAGGAGCCGGCTTGCTGCGGGCGGCGTTCCGACGATGCAGGCGACGCGGTTTGTCTGATTCACCGCGGTGGGGCCATCGCCGGCAAGCCGGCTCCTACAGATCACGATTAACCCAGGCTTTCAGTGATCTGCGCCGCCAGTTGTTCCAGCATTGCCGGCACTTCCTGAACCATCTCCCCCATCCGTGCGAAGTCGTGGGTCATGCCGGCCTTTACGTCGAGCACCACGGGTTGTCCGGCGGCACGCAATTTTTCGGCCCAGGCCAGGCCTTCATCCAGCAGCGGATCGTATTCGGCCAGCCACAGTAAGGTCGGTGTCAGCCCTTGCAGGGCTTCGGCGAACAATGGTGAAAAGCGCCAGTCGCGGCGATCATCGGCACTGCGTTGATACTGCTGATAGAACCATTCCAGCGTGGTCGCTTCCAGCAGGTAGCCTTCGGCGAAACGTGCAAGCGACGGGCGTTTTTCCACGGCGTCGATCACCGGGTACAACAACACTTGCAGCCGTGGCGTGAGCAGCCAGGCCTGTGGGTCCTGGGCGATAGCAATCGACAAGGAAGCCACCAGGCTGCCGCCGACGCTATCCCCTGCCAATGCGATACGTGCCGGGTCCAACCCGAGGGCTCCGGCGCCGGTGGTGGCGAGCCAACGCGTCACGTCTTCGGCATCCTCGTAGGCGACAGGAAAACGGTGCTCCGGGGCCAGTCGATAATCCGCCGACAGCACCGCAAAACCACCCGCCAGCGCCAGTCGGCGGCACAGGGTGCCGTGGGAATCGAGGCTGCCGACCACGTAACCGCCGCCATGAAAATACAGCAGCACCGGGCGCTCCTGCGTGCCCAGTGATGGGCGAGCATAGAGGCGAGCATTGAGCAGATGGCCGTCGCGGGCCGGAATGCTGACCGCAGTCACGGTCAGCGCGCCCATCGGTGCGGCGTCAAGCAGCTGCGAGGTTTGTTCGAATTGCTGGCGCGCTTCGGTCGGGCTCAGCTCGTGCATGGGCAGGCTTTTGCCGGTGAGGCGGCCGAACTCGGCCAGCTCTAGAAAACCTTCGATGTCCGGGTGCAGTGCCATGGGCGGTGGTCTCCAAAAAAATAAAAAGCTCGCCCTATAAACGAACCGTGAGGGCCGTTCATTAGGGCGAGCTTGTTTTGGCGCGGTAAAACCTTAGTCCTGCGCCACCACCTCGCGACCGAGTGCCGTCACCACGGCGCTCAGGCATTCATCCCGTTGCAGGATATCGAAGTGGCTGGCGGTGACGGTTTGCACTTTGCGCAGCCGTGGTTGCTGGCGCTCCAGCGTCGCGCGTTCGGCCGTCGGGTTGCCATCCGCCCACCAGCAGCACAGTTCGGCGCGCGGCAGCGGCAAGGTTTCGACCTGCCGCGACAACGCCTTCAAGCGCGTGCTGACCATGAACGTCTGCGCCAACTCATCGGCACCGAGCAATGCGTAACCGCTGGCCTGCTCGCCTTCGGTGTCGATCACCGTGCGAATGATCCGCGCGACAGCGTCCTGATCACCCGTGGTTTCGACACTCAACGCCTGGGCAATGGCATCGCTGTCCATGCTCAAGGTGGCACCGAGGAACTCGCTCAGGTCCGCGCGCCACTCATCAACACTGGCAACGGCATTGGCCTGGGTCGGCACAAAGCTGTCTACCAGGCCGACGAATGCCACACGCTGGCCCTGCTGTTCAAGCAGGTCGCCGACCATCAACGCCAGCGCCCCGCCCAACGACCAGCCCAGCAAGTGATACGGGCCTTGCGGTTGCTTGCGGCGGATCGCTTCGACGTAGTCCGCAGCCATTTGCTGCAGCGAAGTGTCGTGCCACTGGCGGTCGAGCAGCATGCGGCATTGCACGCCATACACCGTGCGCTGGCCTTCCAGTCGACGGGCCAGCGGTTCGTAGTCGAACACCGTGCCGAACCCGGCGTGCAGGCAGAACAGCGCCGGCTGATCGTCCACTGGCTGGTTCAACAGCAACAGCGGTTCCGGGCTCTGTTTGAGCGGTTGCTCATCGACACCGGACAACCCGGCGATGGTCGGTTTGGCCATCATGTCGCGCAGTTTCAACTGGAAGTCCGGCTGATTCAGCGCCCGCACCTTCGAGATCACTTTGAGGGTGCGCAGCGAGTCGCCGCCCAACTCGAAGAAGTTGTCGGTGATGCCGACCTTGTCGACGCCCAGCACTTGCTGCCAGATCTCGGCCAGCGCCCATTCCAGCGGCGTGCGTGGGGCCACGTAGTCGCGGCCCTCGAAGGTCGGGTCGGGCAAGGCCTTGCGGTCGAGCTTGCCGTTTGGTGTCAGCGGGAAACGCGGCAACACCACGACCTGCGTCGGCACCATGTAATCCGGCAGGCTTTCACGCAGGGCTGCCTGGCAACGCAGGCCCAGGCCGTCGTCTTCAGCCGCGACCACATAGCCGATCAGTTGCGGCCCCTGCCCGCCGTCACGCACCACCACCAGCGCGTCGTTGACCCCGACGTGCTCGCGCAGACGGGCTTCGATTTCGCCCAGTTCGATGCGGAAGCCGCGCACTTTGACCTGATGGTCGATGCGCCCCACGTAATCGAACACGCCATCCTCGCGGCGACGCACCAGGTCACCGGTGCGGTACAAACGGCCGCCGTCACTGCTGAACGGGTCGGCGACGAAGCGCTCGGCGGTTTGCCACGGGTGACGGTGGTAGCCACGCGCAACGCCACGACCGCCGATGTACAGTTCGCCGACCATGCCCACCGGCAACGGATTGAGGTCCATGTCCAGCACATGCAGGCTGCGGGTGCCGACGCGGCGGCCAATCGGCGCATACATCGCCTCGCAGTGACCGTCGGCAGCGATTTTCCACAGCAGCGGCGTGACCACGGTTTCCGTCGGGCCGTAACCGTTCACCAGGTATTGCGGTTTGAGCGTGTGCTTGACCCGTTCGAACGTGGCGTCCGGCACCGCATCGCCACCGAAGCAATAGATGCGCACCGGCGGTGGATGGCCGCCCTGCAACTCGGCGTGTTCGGCCAGTTGCAGCAAGTACGCCGGCGGGAAGCAGGCGACGGTGATGCGTTGACGGTGCAACACCGCCAGGGTCTGTTCGGCGGTCCACAAGGTGTTGTCACGCACCACCAAAGTCGAGCCGCTGATCAACGCGGTGATCCAGCGTTCATGGGCACCGTCGAAGGCGAACGACATGAAATGCAGTTCACGGTTGCCCGGGTCCATTTCGTACAACTCGGCAATCGCCTGCACGTGCATGCTCAACGGCCCGTGGGCCACGGCCACGCTTTTCGGTTTACCGGTCGAGCCCGAGGTGTAAATCAGGTAGGCCAGTTGCTCGGCGTGTACGTTGTTTTGCGGCGCCGTCACCTCGACGTCGAGGTTCAAGCGATCCACGGCGACCATCGGCGTGCCCGGATTGAGTTGCGCCGTGTCACGCAAACGCTCCTGGGTCAGCAGCAAACGCATGTCGCTGTCGGCCATCATGTAGCGCAGGCGTTCCTTCGGATATTGCGGGTCCAGCGGCACATAAGCGGCGCCGCACTTCATCACCGCCAGCAGCGAAACCACCAGCTCCAGCGAGCGTTCCATGAACACGCCGATCACGTCTTCGGCCTGCACGCCCTGCTCCAGCAGGTGCACCGCAAGTGCGTCGGAACGCCGATCCAGCTCGGCATAACTCAAGTGTTCGGCGTCGCGGTCGGCGTAGCTGAGCACCAACGCGGTGTGCTCCGGTTGCAGCCGCGCACGCTCGCGGATCAGCTCGTGCACCGGCCGTTCGTGGTCGTCGGCCAGCGTCGGCAGCTCGCCGTCCAGTTGCCGGCCTTGGTCCAGCGTCAGCAAACCGATCTCGCCCACGGCGCGCCCGGCGTTGTCGCACAGGCGTTGCATCAGGCTTTCCATGTGGCTGCGCAGCACTTCGACGGTGGCGAGGTCGAACTGATCGCGCTGGTGCATGTACTCGATGCGCAACCCTTCATCGAGGCTGACCATCAAGTCCATGGCGAAGCTGGTCAGGCCGAAGTCGGAGACGTCTTCGAAGCGCAGGGAATCGCCGTTCCACTCGCGCAACGTGCGGTCCACCGGCTGGTTTTCGAAAACGATGATGCTGTCGAACAGCGACTGCCCGCCCTGCCCGGCCCAGCGTTGAATGTCGCTGAGCGGGGTTTGCTGGAAGTCGCGGATGTCGAGGTTATAGGCCTGGATCTCGCGCAGCCAGTCACCGACGCTCGCTTCGGTCGGCACGCTGTTGACCACCGGCAAGGTGTTGATGAACAGCCCGAGCATGTTCTCCGAACCGTTGAGGGTTTCCGGTCGGCCCGACACCGTGGCGCCGAACGTCACCGTGCGCTGGCCGGTGTAGCGCTGCAACAGCAGCAGCCACGCGGCTTGCACCAGGGTGTTGAGCGTGACTTGCTGTTGCTGGGCAAACGCCTGCAAACGTGCGGTCTGCTGCGCATTCAGGTGCGTATAGATCGCGTGATAACCCGCTTGCGGCGCCTTCACCGGTAATGCGCGGGCCAGGTGCGTGGCGCCTTCGAGGGCGTTGAGTCTGGCTTTCCAGAACGCTTCGCTGACCTCGGCGACTTGCTGGCCGAGCCAGTCGATGTAGTCGCGATACGCGGCCACCGGTTCCTGCGCGTCGCCACTGTAATGACGCAGCACTTCACCGATCAGGCGCGACACACTCCAGCCGTCCATGAGGATGTGGTGATAGGTCCAGATCAGGCGATAGCGGTCGTCTTCCAGACGCACCAGCAGCAGGCGCAACAACGGCGCACGATTCAGCGAGAAGCCACGTTCACGTTCATCGGCGGCCAATTGGCGCACACGCTCGGGCTGGTTATCCAGACCGCGCCAGTCCAGCTCGGTCAGCAGCGTCGGCGCATTGCGCAACACCACTTGCAGCGGCTCCTTGTCGCCCTCCCACAGGAATGCGGTGCGCAGGATCGCGTGACGCTGCGCGGCGTCGGCCCAGGCTTCGCGGAAACGCGGACCGTCAACGCCACGCACGCCCACTTCGATCTGGTTGACGTACAGCCCCGAGTCGCCGTCCTGCACCGAGTGGAACAGCATGCCCTGCTGCATCGGCGACAGTGGATAAACGTCGTCCACCTCGTCTGCCGTCAATGCCAGCGCCTGATATTGCGCTTCGCTCAGCTCGATCTTCAGCGCCGGCACAGCAACTACCGGCGCGGCTTCCTCGGTTTCCACAGCCTGGGCGACGGTCGCCAGTTCGGCGATGGTCGGGTGGCTGAACACGTGTTTCGGCGAAATGCTCAGACCGGCCTTGCGTGCACGGCTGACCGCCTGGATCGACACGATGGAGTCGCCGCCCAGTTCGAAGAAGTTGTCCTGAATGCCGACCGGCACTTCGAACAGCGCCTGCCAGACCTCTTGCAGCGTCGCCTCCACGGCATTGCGCGGCGCGACGTATTGACGAACCTGCTGATCAGGTTGCGGCAACGCGCGGCGATCAAGCTTGCCGTTCGGCGTCACGGGCAGTTGCTCAAGCAACATCACATGGCTCGGTTGCATGTGCTCGGGCAGCGCGTTGCGCAGGTGCTGTTTGAGCGCATCGAGCACCAACGACTGGCCGACCACGTAAGCCACCAGTTGCTTGGACTTGCCGACATCCAGCGCGATCACCACCGCCTCGCGCACCTGTGGATGCTCCAGCAGGCACGCTTCGATTTCACCCAGTTCGATGCGCAAGCCACGGATCTTCACTTGATGGTCGATGCGGCCGACGTATTCGATCACGCCGTCATCGCGATAACGCGCCAGGTCGCCGGTGCGATACAGCCGCTCGCCCTGTGCGCCGAACGGGCTGGCGACAAAACGCTCCGCCGTCAGGTCTGGACGGCGATGGTAACCCCGCGCCAGACCGATGCCGCCCAAGTACAGCTCACCGACGCAACCCACCACTTGCGGTTGCAGGCTGTCGTCGAGAATGTAGGTCACCAGGTTGGCAATCGGGTAGCCGATCGGCACGCTGATCGAGCCGTCATCGACGCACGTCCAGTGGGTCACGTCGATGGCGGCTTCGGTCGGCCCGTACAGGTTGTACAAACCGACGCCGGGCAGCACGCGGAACAGGCTGTTCTGCAAATCCGCCGACAGCGCTTCGCCGCTGCACATGATCTGCCGCAGGCTGGCGCAACGCTCAAAGCCTTCGCCCTGAACAAATGCTTGCAACATCGACGGCACGAAATGCAGGGTGCTGACCTGATATTGCTCGATCAAACGCACCAGCTGCGCCGGGTCGCGATGGGCGCCCGGTTCGGCCACCGCAAGTCGCGCACCGACCATCAGCGGCCAGAAGAACTCCCACACCGACACGTCAAAACTGAACGGAGTCTTTTGCAGCACGGTGTCGCGACCGTCCAGCGGGTATGCGCCCTGCATCCACTCGATGCGGTTGAACAACGCATCGTGACGGTTGGCCGCGCCCTTCGGTTTACCGGTGGAGCCGGAGGTGTAAATCATGTAGGCCAGCGACTGCAACTCGACCACGCACGGCAGGTTTTCCTCGCTCAAGCCTTGGACCAGTCGAGCGCTGTCGTCCAGGCAGATCGCCGTGGTCCCGGCGGGAATCGGCAATTGCGCCAGCAGATGACGCTGGGTCAGCAGCACGTGCACGCCGCTGTCCTCGAACATGTGTTCCAGGCGCTCGCGCGGGTAATCCGGGTCCAGCGGCACATAGGCGCCACCGGCCTTCATGATCGCGAGCAGACCGATCACCAGTTCCAGCGAACGCTCGGCGGCAATCCCCACCAGCACTTCGGCGCCGACACCTTGGGCGCGCAGGTAGTGCGCCAGTCGGTTGGCCTGCTGGTTGAGTTGGCGATACGTCAGGCTCTGACCGGCAAACACCAACGCCTGGGCGTCCGGGGTTTTCAGCACCTGGGCTTCGAAGCACAGGTGGACCGGACGCACGTCGGGCCAGGTCACGGCGGTGTCGTTGAAGCCTTGCACTTGTTGCTCGGTCTGCGCAGCGTCGAGCAGGCTCAGGCGGCCCAAGGCTTGTTGCGGCTCGCGCACCATGGCATCGAGCAACGCCACCAGACGCTTGCTCAGGCCGTCGATGGCCTCGGCGGTAAACAGTGTCGTGTCGTAATTGAAGCGCAGGTCCAGGCACTCGCCCAGCTCGGCGGCGATGGCCAGCGGGAAACTGGTCTGATCGTGATTGCTGATACCGGAGAACTTCAGCGCACTCGGATTACCACCCTCCAGCGCCTCGGCGACCGGGTAGTTTTCGAACACCAGCAGCGTGTCGAACAGCGACTCGCCCGAGTGCCCGGCCCAACGTTGCACATCGGCCAGCGGCGTGTATTCGACATCGCGCAATTTGAGGTTGAGCGCCTGCACCTCGTCCACCCACTGGCTGACCGTGCGCTCGGGATGCGGCGTGGCGATCACCGGCAAGGTGTTGATGAACAGGCCGATTTGCTGCTCGATCCCCTGCAACTCGCTCGGACGACCCGACACCGTGGCGCCGAACGCGACGGTGCGCTGGCCGGTGTAGCGCTGCAACAGCAACAGCCACGCCGCTTGCAGCAAGGTGTTCGGCGTCACGCGGGCCTGACGGGCAAAGCCGCTCAGGCGTTCGGTGGCCGCCCGGTCCAGGCTCAGGTGAACGGTGCGATGACCGTCGCCCTGCCCTGCGACCGGTCCCGGCATCGCACCGGCCAAACGGGTCGGCTCGTTGAACGCCTGCAACTGCTCCAGCCAGAACGCTTCGCACGCAGCGCGATCACGCCCGCCCAGCCACGTCATGTAATCACGATAACGACCGCCGCTCGCCACCGGCATCACACCGGAGTAACGCTGCAACACTTCGCCGAACAGCTGCGAGGTGCTCCAGCCGTCCAGCAGAATGTGGTGGTTGGTGAAGATCAGGTGATGGGTGTCGTGCGAGGTCTGCACTAGGGTCAGGCGCAGCAACGGCGCGACTGTCAGGTCGAAACCGCGCAGGCGATCGTCTTCGGCCAGACGTTCCAGGGCGTGTGCCTGATCCGCTTCATTGCGCCAATCAAGCACGGTCACAGGCAGCGTGGCGTTGGCCAGAATCACTTGCAGCGGACGCGAGCCATTGCTCTCGCTGAAGAACGCGGCGCGCAACACTTCATGGTTTTCCAGCGTCTGTTGCCAGGCGCTGCGGAACGCCTCGACCTCGATGCCCTGCACGTCCACGCGCATTTGCGGGATGTAGGCGCCGGCATCCGGGGCGAACAGGCTGTGGAACAACATGCCTTCCTGCATCGGCGACAGCGGGAAGATGTTTTCGATCTCACGCGCCGCCAGCGGCAGTGCATCGAGTTGCGCCTGATCGACGCTGACCAGCGGCACGTCACTCGGCGTCAGGCCACCGGCACCGCTGAGGCAATGTTCGATCAGTTGTTGCAGCTCAGCGGCATAGGCCTCGGCCAGACGCTGCACGGTGTGCTCGGCAAAGACTTCGCGGCTGAAGGTCCAGCTCAGGCGCAGTTGCCCGGCGTAGACCTGACCGTTAATGCTCAGGCCACGGTCCAGCGAAGCCGAAGCGCCCTGCTCGGAGCCGCCGCTTTCACCGGCCGGGCGCCACGGTGCCTGCTCATCGAAACTGGCATCGAACTGGCCCATGTAGTTGAACGTGATCTGCGGCTGCGGCAAATCCTCAAGACCGGCCTGCGCCAGATACCGCAGGATGCCGAAACCAATGCCTTTGTCCGGCACGGCGCGCAGCTGTTCCTTGACCGCCTTGATGCTCCCGGCCAGATCGGCGGCCGGGGTCAACTTGACCGGGAATATTGAGGTGAACCAACCCACGGTGCGGGTCAGGTCGATGTCGTCGAACAGGTCTTCACGACCATGGCCTTCCAGTTTGACCAGGGTCGATGGCTGGCCGGTCCAGTCGCCCAGCACCCGCGCCAACGCCGTCAGCAACAGGTCGTTGACCTGTGTGCGGTACGCCGCTGGCGCGTCTTGCAGCAGTTGGCGGGTGAAGGTGCTGTCGAGCACGGTTTCCACGCTCACGGCGTGTTGGCTGGCGAGGCTGCCTTGCGGATTATCGGCGGGCAGGTCCACCACCACGTCGTGGTATTGGCGCTGCCAGTAAGCCGCTTGGCTCGCCAGTTCGGGACTTTGCGCATGGGTTTGCAAACGCGCCGCCCACGCTTGATAGGCGCTGGATTTGGCCGGCAGGCGCAGGGGTTGAGCCTGACGCGCCTGGTCGTAGGCCGTTTGCAAATCTTCGAGCAACAGACGCCAGGACACACCGTCCACCACCAAATGATGCACCACCAGCAGCAAGCGCTGACCGCCCGCGCCCATGTCCACCAGCAAGGCGCGCAGCAGCGGACCGTCGTGCAAATTCAGGCTGGCCTGTGCGGCGTTGCAGTGATCCAGCAACTCGTCGGCATTCGCAGCCTGACGCTGCCACAGCAATTCGGCGCTGTTCCAGTGCTCGGCCTGAGCCTGTTGCCACAGGCCATTCACTTGATGCAAACGCAGGCGCAGCGCGTCGTGATGGTCCAGCAGCGCGGCCAATGCCTGTTGCAGGCACGCGCTGTCCAGCGGCTCGCGAAGTTCCAGCAGCACCGATTGGTTCCAGTGGTCCCGGGCTTCAATGGCCTGCTCGAAAAACCAGTGCTGGATCGGTGTCAGCAGCACGTCGCCGCGCACCGGGCCCTGATCGATGACCAGACCGGCGCTGCGCTGCGCGACCTTCGCCAGACTCTGCACGGTCTGGTGTTGAAACAGGTCGCGAGGGGTGATGCGTATCCCGGCCTGACGCGCACGGCTGACCACCTGAATCGAGATGATCGAATCGCCGCCCAGTTCGAAGAAGTTGTCGTCGATCCCCACACGCTCAAGCTTGAGCACGTCTTGCCAGATCGCCGCCAACTCGGCTTGCAGGTCGTCCACCGGCGCCGTGTAAACCTCCTGCGCCAGGGCAGCATCAGGCTTGGGCAACGCGTTGCGGTCGAGCTTGCCGTTGCTGGTCAGCGGCCACTGGTCGAGCTTGAGCAAATGCGCCGGCACCATGTAATCCGGCAGACCGGCCTGCAAATGTTCACGCAGCGACTGACGCAAATCGGCGACGTCCTGGGTGACGGTGAACCAGGCGACCAATTGCTGACTGCCATTGATCTCGGGCGCCAGCACCAGCGCTTGTTCAATGGCCGGGTGACTTTGCAGACGGTCCTGGATTTCCCCCAGCTCAATGCGGAAGCCACGAATCTTCACTTGATGGTCGATACGCCCGGCGTACTCGATGCTGCCATCGGCGCAATAGCGCGCCAGATCGCCGGTGCGATACAGACGTGCACCCGCCTCGGCGGCGAACAGGTCCGGGACAAACCGCGTGGCGGTCAGATCGGCGCGCTGGTGATAACCCCGCGCCAGACCTGCGCCGCCAACGTACAGCTCGCCGACGCAGCCCTTGGCCACCGGGTTCAGGCGTGGGTCGAGCACGTACCAGCGCAGGTCGGCAATCGGCTCGCCCAGCGGCGAACTGTTGACCCCGTCGAGATCGGCGCGGGACAACGGCCGGTACGTCACATGCACCGTGGTTTCGGTGATGCCGTACATGTTGATCAGCAACGGCTGCTGCTCGGCGAACGCGTCGTACCACGGACGCAGGCTCGCGACGTCCAGCGCCTCGCCGCCAAACACCACATAACGCAGGGCCATGCCCTGGGCATTGGCGCAGGCAAACGGCATCAACTGACGGAACGCCGACGGGGTCTGGTTGAGCACCGTGACCTGCTCATCACACAGCAGGCGGGCGAACTCTTCCGGGGAACGGCTGATGGCGTGCGGCACCACCACCAGCTTGCCACCGTAGAACAAGGCGCCAAAGATTTCCCAGACGGAGAAGTCGAAGGCGTAGGAATGGAACAGGCTCCAGACATCGTCCGCGTTGAAACCGAACCAGTGTTCGGTGGCGCTGAACAGACGGGTCAGGTTGCTGTGCGGCAACAAGGTGCCTTTGGGTTTGCCGGTGGAACCGGAGGTGTAGATGACGTACGCCAGGTTTTCCGGACGGGTCAGGTTCGGCAGGTTCTCGACGGACGCCTCATTCAGCCAGTCACTGGCGTGGTCGAGGCAAATCACTTCGATGCCTTCGGACAACGGCAGACGCGGCAGCAGCGCGGAATCGGTCAGCAGCAAGCGCGTGCCGCTGTCGGCCAGCATGTAGGCCAGACGATCCTGCGGATATTCCGGGTCCAGCGGCACGTAGGCGCCGCCAGCCTTGAGGATCGCCAGCACGCTGACGATCATTTCCAGCGACCGCTCCAGCGCGATCCCCACCAACACGTCCGGCCCGACGCCGCGTTCGCGCAGACGCTGGGCGATGCAGTTGGCCTGTTGGTTCAGTTGCGCGTAGCTGAGGGTCGCGCCGTCGCAGGTCACCGCGATGTTGTGTGGGTGCGCGGCGGCCTGGGCTTCGATCAGTTGATGCGCGCACAGCGTGTTCGTGGCCTGCGAAGCGGCGCTTCGGTTCCAGTCCAGCAAGGTGGCGTGCTGCTCGTTTGAGGAAAGCATGCTCAGGTCCGCCAAGGCGACCGAGCCGTCGGCGCAGATGGCTTGCAACAGATTCAGCCAATGCTGGCCGAGACGCTCGACGGTTGAAGCGTCGAACAATTCGGTGGCATAGACGAACGAGGCGTGGATGCCGTCGTCGCTCTCCACGGTGTCGAGCATCAGCTCGAACTTGGTGGTTTTTTCGTCCCAGATCAGCGGCTCGACGCTCAGGCCCGGCAAGTCCCAGCGCTGTTCGCCGCCAGCATCGCGCTGGTGGTTGAACATCACCTGGAACAACGGCGTGTGGCTCAGGCTGCGTTCGACATCCAGCCCATCGACCAACTGCTCAAAAGGCAAATCCTGATGCGCCTGCGCGCCCAGTGCCGCCATCTTGACCTCGGCCAGCAATTGCAAAAATGGCTGGTCGGCATGGGGTTGGGTACGCAGCACCTGAGTGTTGACGAAAAAGCCCAGCAGGTTTTCCACATCCTGACGGGTACGGTTGGCAATCGGCACGCCGACGCGAATGTCCTGCTCGCCGCTGTAGCGATGCAACAGGGTTTGCAACGAGGCCATCAGCACCATGAACAGCGTGCAGCCTTCGCGACGGGCGAGATCTTTCAGAGCAGACGCCAGGGACGCCGGCACATTCAGCTCGACGCTGGCGCCCTGCTGGCTCGGGATCGCCGGGCGACGGCGGTCGGTCGGCAGGTTCAGCAGCGGGTGCTCGCGACCCAGTTGTTCACGCCAGTAAGCAAGCTGACGCTCGGCCTCGCCGGCCTCCAGCCACAAGCGCTGCCAGCGCGCAAAATCGGCGTACTGAATGCCCAACTCCGGAAGTTGCGGCGCTTGCCCGGCGCTGAGTTGCGCGTAGAGCTGGGTGAATTCCTGCAACAGAATCGGCAACGAGCCGCCGTCGGTGACGATGTGATGGAACGTCAGCACCAGCACATGCTGCTGCGCGTCGAGGCGGATCAACCGGCAGCGCATCAGCGGACCGTGCTGCAAGTCGAATGGCTGCTCGGCGTTGAGGGCGATCTGGCGATGCAGTTCGGCCTCGTCGGCGGCGTTGGCCTCGACCAGCGGCGCGTCCATCTGCGGGTGGATTTTTTGCAGCGCCTGCTGCTCATCGAACACGAAGGTGGTGCGCAGCACTTCATGACGCTGCACCAGCGCAGCGAGGGTTTGCGCCAGCGCGGCGCGGTTGAGTTCACCGCTCAGGCGAAAGGCACCGGTCAGGTTGTACGCGGTCGCCTGCGGCTGCATCTGCCACAAAAACCACAAGCGCTGCTGCGCGTACGACGCCGGCAACGTGTCGACCGCCGGGTCCCTTGGCGGGATCGGCAGCAGCTCAAGGGTCAGGCCTTGCGCGTGCATCTTTTCTTGCAAGGCACGCCGCGCGTCCAGGCTCAAGCCGCAGAAACGCTGGGCCAGGGTCATCATTCTGTCCGGTGCAGCACTCATCGCGTGTGTTCCTCATCCACTTCGTCGAACAACGCTTCCAGCGCGTCTACATCGTTTTCTTTGTGTTCACTGTGCTGACGGAACTGCTCGATTTCCGCCGCCAGGCGCTCCAGGGTGTCGCCTTCGAAGAACAGCTTCAGCGGGATCGCCAGGTTCAGTTCTTCCTGAATCCGTGCACGAATCCGCGTCGCCAGCAGCGAGTGGCCGCCCAGCTCGAAGAAACTGTCGTTCACGCCGACACGCTCCACGTGCAGCGCTTCGGCCCAGATCGCCGCCAGGACTTTTTCCAGGTCGGTGCGCGGGGCGACGAAGGCACTGCGGCGCACGTCGAGGTCGAGCAAGGCCTGGCGGTTGAGTTTGCCGTTGGGCATCAGCGGGAAGCGTTCCAGCACCTGCAAGCGCGCAGGTTGCATGTGCTCCGGCAGCGCTTCGCTGAGGTGGCTGCGCAATTCGTTGAGGCGGATGTCGGCGGTGTCGGCCGGGGAAATCACGAAGCCCAGCAGTTGCGGACCGGTCGGCGTTTCACGGGCGATCACGGCGGCGTCTTCGATGCCGGGGGCGCTGCGCATGGCGGATTCGATCTCGCCCAGTTCGATGCGGAAGCCACGGATTTTCACTTGATGATCGACCCGGCCGAGGTACTCCAGCACACCGTCGGCGCGATAACGTGCAAGGTCGCCGGTGCGGTACAGGCGTTGACCGGCCTGCTTCGCAAACAGGTCGGGCACAAAACGTTCGGCGGTCAGCGTGGCACGCTTGAGATAGCCCCGGGCAATGCCGGCGCCGCCAACATACAGCTCACCTTCGACGCCCACGGCCACCGGCGTCAGATCCGGGCCCAGCACGTGAATGCGCATCCCCGGAATCGGCTGGCCAATCGGAATGGTGTCGTCGTCCTGACCTAGCGGCAGTTCCCACGCCGAACACCAGACCGTGCCTTCGGTCGGCCCGTATTCGTTGACCAGCGCCACCTGCGGCAGGGCCTCGCGATGTCGCGCAACCAAGGCGTTGCTGCATGCTTCGCCGGCCACGATCACACAGGCCAGGGCATGGTCGCCGAGGTGTTCGAGAATCTGCGCGTGGTAGGACGGCAAGGTCAGGTAATGGGAAACCTCTTCACGCTGGATCAGCGCCGCCAGCAGCGCCGGGTCCTTGTAGCTGTCTTCGTCCGGCAGGCACAGGGTCGCGCCCTGCCCCAACGCCCAGAAAACCCCGGCCACCGAGCTGTCGAAGGAGAACGACGAGAGCATCAGGAACGCGCGCAAAGGCTGACGATAAAACGTGCTGCGTGCGAGAGTCGAGGCCACCGCGTTGGCGTGACTGATCATCACGCCCTTGGGTTTTCCGGTGGAACCGGAGGTGTAAATCACGTACGCGAGATTGGCACTGTCGCCCAGCGGCACCGGCTGCTCCTGCGATGCGGACCAGACTTCGGCCTGCGGCATCAGCGAAATCACCCGCTCGCCGTGCAACGCTTCCGGCAGCGGCTGGCAGGCCAGCACCTGACGCGCAGCGGCGTCCTGCAACATGAACGCCAGACGCTCGATCGGGTAGTTGGGATCGAGCGGCAAGTAAGCGGCGCCGGCCTTGAGTGTGCCGAGCAGTGCAATGACGATTTCCAACGAGCGCTGGCCGTAGACCGCGACGATTTCATCCGGTGCCACGCCTTGGGCGCGCAGGGTATTGGCGACTTGGTTGGAGCGTGCATCCAGTTCGGCGTAGCTCAGGCGTTGGCCATTGACGCTGACGGCGATGCGCTGCGGATGCAGGCGTGCCTGTTCGCTGAACAGGTCTTGCAGGTAGCAATGCGGCAGTGCTTGCTCGGCGGCCAGCGGGTTGAAGTCTTCGATCAAACGGGTCAGTTGCACCGCGTTGACCTGCGTCGCCTGGCCCAGGGTCAGCTCGGGCGAGGCCAGCAACTGGCGGCTGAACTCGACAAACTGTTCCAGCCACGCCGCCAGCATCGACTCGGGCACCGCGCCGGCCAGGCACGACAGCTGCAAGTGTTCACCCTGAACCCGCAGGCGCAGGACTTCCGGGTTGGCATCGTCCACTTCAATGTTCACGTCGGCATCGGCCTGATACACCAGGCCATAACGCAGCGGCGTCGCGACTTCGGCGCTCAGTTCGAACTCGTTGAGGCAGTCGAGCCAGGACAGCGATTGCTCGACGTTGCCAGCAAACGAGGCCAGCGCTTGCGCCAGGGTTTCGTGGCTGCGGTGATCGAACGCCACTGGCAAACGACGGGCGAAACGCCCGAGGGTCGCTTCGGTCTGCTCGGTGCGCCCCGCCACTTCCCAGCCCATCAGCAACTTTTCCTGATTGTCGATGCGCGCCACAAACGCGCTCCACAGCAACAACGCCACGCGCTGCGCTTCGACGCCCTGAGCCTCGGCCACCCGTTGCACACCGGCCAGCCATGCCGCGTCACCGAGCGTCGCCTGATGGCGAGCCAGCGTCACTTCAACGGCCTTTTCGAAAGGCAGATGATGGGCCTGCGCGAACTGCTGTTGCAGGTTGCGCCAGAACGCGGCGCCTTGATGGCCGATGTCTTCTTCGCGCAGTTCTTCCTGCCACGCGGTGTAATCCAGGTACTGCAAATCTTCCTGATTGTCGGCCAGTGTTTCGCCGCGCAGCAGGCTCGCCAGTTCCACCGACAGAACCCGCAACGACGCTTCATCGAGGCTGCTGGCCGGCGCCAGCAACGTGACGAAATGCTGACCGTCCGTGGTTTCCACGTGCGCCACCACCAGCACCCGACCCGGTGCCTCAGCCAGGGCTTCACGGCTGCGACTCAACGCTTCGGCCAGCGAAGACACACGACCCAGCAACGTCACCGGCAGCTCGTCGCACAGACTTTGCACAGGCCATTTCATGCCCGGCAGGCGACGATAGATCGTGCGCAGTGTTTCATGGCGCTGGCCCAGTTCATCCAGTGCCGCGCGCAATGCCGGCGCCTCCACAGCCTGGGCGACCGGCACGGTCAGGGCGGCGAACAGCGGCTGTCCGCCCAGCTCCTGAGCGCGCAAATAAAAGGCCTGCTGAGCCGAAGTCTGGAAAACGTCTACCGAAGGTTCGAGGGCGGTGGTGTTCATGTCGAGGGTCCTTATTCCTGATCCAGGTCGGCGCTTTTCTGCGCGATGGCCATGGCCGTGAGAATTTTTCTGTAGCCAGTGAATTCGTTGCGCGCATGCACGCTGAGGATGTTGTCCAGCAGGACCACGTCGCCCTTCTCCCAGGCGAACTCGACCATCACGTCGCGGTAGATGCCTTGCAGGTGGCGGATCACGTCATCGGGAATGACCGAGCCGTCGCCGAAGAAGGTGTTTTGCGGCAGGTCCAGCGGGCCGAATTCACGCAGCAGGTTGTCGCGGATGCTGTCCGGCAGGGTCAGCGCGTTGAAGAAGGTGCCGTGGTTGAACCAGATGCGCTCGCCCGTCAGCGGATGGCGCACGATGGCCGGGCCGTTTTGCCGGGTGCGCAGGCGATTGCCCGATTTCCACTCGGCCTGAATGCCGATCTTCGCGCAGTAGGCTTCGACTTCGCCGCGATCTTCGCTCTGGAACACGGTCTGCCATGGCAGCCCCATGCCGTCGCCGTAGTTACGCACGTACATGATGCGTTTACGCTGAAACTCCTCGCGCACGGCCGGGTCGATTCGCGCGAGGATTTCGCGGGTGTCGCCGAACGGGGTTTCGCCGCCGGTGGTCGAGGGCGTGTCGCAGTAGAAGTACAGGTGACGCGGGAACACCGGCGAATAGGAATGCTCGTTGTGCGGGAAAATTTTCTCTGCCGCCGGGTAATCGGTGGAGCTGTAGATTTTGAACTGACCGGTGATCTGGGTCCGTGGCGAGGCGCGGAACAGGTACTCCAGGGCGCCGTCGGAAATCGCCGCCACGCAACGGTTGAATTCAGCGATGTCAGCCACCTGGAAGCCACGGAACAGAATCACCGCGTGATCAAGCAGCTTGCTTTCGATCAGGGCGCGATTCTCTGTCGCCCACTCCACCAGGCTCACACCAGGCACTGCCGGGCGGCACACCAGCGGCATGCTGGCACCGTCGAACATCGGCGCAAAACTCACCAGCCGGGTCGGGTCGGTGGACAGGCTCTTGCGCGCACCGCGGCCGATTTTGGGAATGGACTTGGTGGTTGAAACAGTCATAAACCCCTCCAGAAAATGATGACGGCGGCGCCCGGTTGGCGCCGCCGCAATGAATCAGTCCGCCGCGCCTTGCGTTGCCGGCGTGCCGCGACGACGCTTGATCGCCATGCGCCCGCCCAGCAATGCCTTGCGCTGCTCGTTCAATCGCGCATCGGCACGGCGCTGCACCTCGGTGGCCAGTTCCAGCAGATCGCTGACCATCAGCTCGTCGGCGCGCAACAACGCTTGCAGTACCGCCTCGATTTGTTCGAACAGGCTTTGCAGCGTGCTCGGCAAGTACTGTCCGGCGGGTGTTTCGAAACTCAGGTGAATGTGTTCGGCCTCGTTGTAGAACGCAGCGACCATGCCGATCTCGGCAGCTTGCCGGCCCGACGGGAAGTCCTCGACCAACAAGCCGTCCATGGAGGGCAAGCGACCGACGCCTTCCTGATAGATCAACTTGATGTCGAACAACGGCGAACGCCCGGCCCGACGCGGCAAACGCAACGCCTCCACCAGCCGCTCGAACGGCAGGTCCTGATGGTCCGAAGCCTCCAGAACCGCACGACGACAGGCTTGCAACAGTTGCTCGGCAGCCTGGTCAGCATCGACCTCCACTTGCAGCACTAATTGGTTAACGAAGAAGCCGACCATTTGTTCAAGCTCAACTTGATTTCGGTTGGCGATATCGGTGCCGATGCGCACGCGATTGACCTCGGTGCGCTGGCGCAACACCAGGGTAAAGCCGGCCAATAGCACCATGAACAGCGACAATCCACGCTGTTGGGCGAAGTCGCGCAACTGCTGACTCAAGGTCGAATTCAAGGTGAAATGTTGGCTCGCGCCTTCTTGCGCCTGACGCTGATCGCCGTCGCCCGGCAGCTCCAGCACGGCTTGCGGCTGGCCGAGGCGCACCTGCCAGTAATCGAGCTGACGTTGCAGCTCGCCGCCCTGCTCCAGCCACTGACGCTGCCATTTGGCGAAGTCGGCGTATTGCACGACCTGCTCCGGCAACTGCACGACACCACCCCGGTTCAGGGTCGGGTACAACGTGACGAATTCATTGATCAGTATCCGGAACGACCAGTCATCCGCCGCGATGTGGTGCACCGTCAGCAGCAGCACATGTTCCTGATCCGCGACCTGCAACACCCGCACCCGCAGCAACGGCCCGTTGCGCAAATCGAACGGCCGGGCGACTTCTTCGCGGGCCAACTGCGCGGCTTCGACGTCCGGGGCCGGCAAGTGCCGCAGGTCGCTGATGGCGAAATCCAGCGGCAGTTCGGCGTGTACCCGCTGCCAGGCCTGGCCGTCTTCCTCATAGAACGTGGTGCGCAACACGGCGTGGCGTTGCACCAGGGTTTCGAAGGTTTGCTGCAGCGCCGACAGGTTCAACGCGCTGCGCAACCGCAAGGCGCCGGGCATGTTGTACATCGAGCTGTCGGGTTCGAGGTTCCACAGGAACCACAACCGCTGCTGGGCAAAGGACAACGGCTGGCGTTCGCCGGAGTGGTCCGCCAGCAGCGCCGGGCGTTCGCAGACATTGGCGGCGTGCCGCAGGCCTTGCACCTGAGCCGCGAAATCCTGCAGACGCGGGTGTTCGAACAGGCTGCGCAAACTCACCGACAAGCCCAGACGCTGACGAATCTGCGAAACGATCTGCGTGGCCAGCAACGAATGACCGCCCAACTCGAAGAAGCTGTTTTCGCGATCGACACGGGCAACCTGCAACACCTGCTGCCAGATCTGCGCCAGTTCAATCTCAAGCTCACCTTGCGGCGCGGTGCCGGCCACGGCTTCCCAGACTTCGGGTGCGGGCAGCGCCGCGCGGTCGACTTTGCCGTTGCGGTTGAGCGGCAATGCGCTCATCACCACCAGTTGCGCCGGGAGCATGTAGTCCGGCAGACGCTCGCCCAATACGTGACGCACGGTTTCGGTCAATTGACGGGAGTCGGCGTTCGGCAACACTGGCACGACATAACCGATCAGTTGCTTGCCGCCGACGCCTTCGTGCACCAGCACCGCGGCTTCGCTGATCATCGGCAAGCCTTGCAGGTGCGCTTCCAGTTCACCGAGCTCAACGCGGAAACCGCGAATTTTCACCTGATGGTCGATGCGTCCCAGGTATTCCAGCGCGCCGTCCTCGCGATACCGCGCCAGGTCGCCGCTGCGGTACAAACGTGCGCCCGGCGTGGTGGAAAACGGATCGGCGATAAAGCGTTCTGCGCTGAGCCCCGGACGCTGGTGATAGTGCTGGGCAATGCCGGCATCACCGCCGATGCACAACTCGCCCACGCAACCGGTTGGCAGCAGATGGCCCTCGGTGTCCAGCACGTACAACGCCCGGCCCGGCAAGGCGCGGCCAATCGGCACGCCGATCAGGTTTTGCGTGTCGGCCAAGGTGCACAGGTGAGTGCTGGAGACCACGGTGGCTTCGGTCGGCCCATAGGTGTTGAGCAGGCGTACGTCGCCGAGACCGGCGGCATGCCAGAGCTTCAAGCCTTCCAGCGACATGGCTTCGCCGCCGACATGCACCTGCCGCAACCGACCTTTGTCGCGTTGCGGCTGCGCGGCCCATTCCTGAGCCAGCAAATACCAATAGGCTGCCGGCAAGTCCGCCAGGGTCACGCCCTGCTCGATGATCTGCCGGTACAAGGTGTCGGTGTCCCACAACTCATCGCCGCGCAACACCAGCGCCGCGCCCACGCACAGTGGCGGGTAGCATTGCTCGACAAAGCCGTCGAAGCTGAAGGTGGCGAATTGCAGCACGCGGTCGTCGGCACTGAGTTGCGAATAGTCCGCCGCAATCACGCAAAACTCGCGCAGTGCGGCATGGGCCAGGCACACGCCTTTCGGCCGCCCGGTGGAACCGGAGGTGTAAATCAGGTACGCGAGGTCTTCGGCACAGGCAAGGTTGACCGGGTTGGCCGTGGAGTAGCCGGCCAGCGACGCCGTCGTCAGCGCCAGGCGCGGCAAGCCTTCGGGCAGCGCGACATCGTTCAGCAGCTCCGGTTGCGCCAGCAGCAGGTCCATGCCGCTGTCTTCGATCATGTAGGCCAGGCGTTCGGCCGGGTAGTCCGGGTCCAGCGGCACATAACCGGCGCCGGACTTGAGGATGGCCATGAGGCTGACGATCATCTGCGCATTGCGCCGCACAGACAGGCCGACCCGCTGCCCCGGCGCCACACCGTGTTCGCGCAGGCGATGGGCGAGCTGGTTAGCCTGGGCGTTGAGCTGTGCATAAGTCAGTCGCTCGTCGCCGACGATCACCGCCCATGCATCGGGCGTGCGGGCCGCTTGCTGCTCGAAACGCTGATGCGCCAACAGCGGACTGTCCAGCAGCGGCGCGGCGGGACGCGAACCCAGCAACACCTGGGCTGTTTGCTTGGCGTCCAACAGGCTGACGGCGCCCAGCACTTGCTGCGGCTGTGCAACGAACTGCTCCAGCACATGCAGCAGGTTCGCACTCAAACGATCGATCTGCGCGGCGCTGAACAAGGCCCGGTCGAAACTGAATTCCAGACGCAGGCTGGCGCCGACTTCGATGCCGAGGGTCAGCGGGTAGCTGGTGATTTCGTGATTGCGCAATGCGCCGAAGGTCAGGCCCGCCGGTGCACCTTGCTTCAGCGCTTCGGCCACCGGGAAGTTTTCGAACACCAGCAAACTGTCGAACAGCGCGTTGCCCTGCTGCCCGGCCCAGCCCTGAATGTCGTAGAGCGGCACATGCTCGAACTCGCGCAGGCTCAGGTTCAGCGCTTGCAACTCATTGAGCCATTGGCTGACCGGTTGCGCGGACGACGGCGCGGCGATGATCGGCAAGGTGTTGATGAACAGGCCCAACTGCTGCTCGATACCCGGCAACGGTGCGGATCGCCCGGCAATCGTCGCACCGAACGCCACGCACGATTGACCGGTGTAGCGCTGCAACAACAGGCCCCACGCGCCCTGCAACAAGGTGTTGAGGGTGATTTTCTGCTGCCGGGCAAACTCCGCTAGACGCTGCATCGCGGCGCTTTCGAGCGTCAGGTGATGCTCGCCCATGCCGTGCCCTTCGACCGGCGTCGGCAAGGCTTGCGCCAGCAAGGTCGGGGTTTCGAGTGCGGCCAGCGCCTGTTTCCAGAACTGTTCGCCCGCCGCCGGTGGCTGCTGCTGAATCCAGCCGAGGTAGTCGCGGTATTGCCCCAAAGGTTTGGCCAGTGTCTGCCCGGCGTAATGCTGAATCACCTCGCCGAGCAACTGCGCGTTGCTCCAACCGTCCATGAGGATGTGATGACTGGTGTAGATCAGGTGCCAGGCGTCGCTGCTCTGGCGCACCAGCATCAGGCGGAACAGCGGCGCCGCACTGAGTTCGAAGCCACGGCTGCGCTCTTCGGCGGCCAGTGCATCGAGGTCGATATCGGCCGCTTCGATCACCTGCAATTGCAGATCGATCTGGCGATGAATCACCTGATGCGCAGCTTCCAGGCCCAACCAGTGGAAGCTGCTGCGCAGAATGTCGTGACGGTTGATCGCCGCCTGCCACGCCCGACCGAAGGCCGCCAGTTCCAGCCCCTGAATATCCAGGCGCAGTTGATTGATGTAGGCCTCGGCCTGCGGTTCATACAAGGTGTGGAACAGCATGCCCTGCTGCATCGGCGTCAACGGATAAATGTCTTCAATGGCCGGGGCTGCAACGGGCAAGGCGTCCAGCTGCGCCTGATTGATCCGTGCCAGCGGGAAGTCCGACGGCGTGACCTGGCCCGCCGGCGTGGCGCAGCAGTGTTCGATCAGCGCAGTGAGTTCTTCGGTGTAGGCGTCGGCCAGTTTTTGAACGGTGCTGTCGGCGAACATGTCGCGACTGAAGCCCCATTGCAGCGAGAGTTGACCACCATAGACCTGGCTTTCCAGCGTCAGCCAGTTGGCCAGCGGCGCATCGTCACCCTGGGCCTGACCGCCGCTTTCCGCTGCGGGCACAAACAGCGCGTCTTCATCGAACTGGCGGTCGAACTGGCCAAGGTAGTTGAAGGTGATGCGTGGCGCCGGCAACCCTTGCAACGCGTCACGCTGGGCCGGTTCGCCGAGGTAACGCAGCAGGCCATATCCCAGGCCTTTGTCGGGGATGGCGCGAAGTTGCTCCTTGATCGCCTTGATCGCGTTCGCCGTTTGCGCGTGAGGTTGCAGGCGCACCGGGAACAGGCTGGTGAACCAGCCCACGGTGCGCGTCAGGTCGAGGTCGTCGAACAGGTCTTCACGGCCATGGCCTTCGAGCTGGATCAGCGTCGAGTTGTGCCCGGTCCAACGGCAGATCACCCGCGCCAGTGCGCTCAGCAGCAGGTCGTTGACCTGAGTGCGATAGGCTGCCGGTGCCGTTTGCAGTAATTGCCGCGTCAACCCGGCGTCGAGCTTCGATTCGATTTTGTGGCCGTGGCGATGCTGCAGGCTGCCCAGCGGATTTTCACACGGAAGGTCGCCGGCATCGGCGTGTTGTGCCTGCCAGTACGACAGTTGCTGATCCAGCGTGCGGGCATGCGTTTTCAGGTGTTTGGCCCAGTGTTGATAAGCGCTGGTTTTGCCCGGCAACGTTGCGGCGCTGCCACCCGCCAATTGCGCGTAGGCCTGCTGCAGGTCTTCGAGCAGCACCCGCCAGGACACGCCGTCCACCGTCAGATGATGGACCGCCAGCAGCAGGCGTTGCGAGCCATCGTCGAGGTTGATCAGCAGTGCGCGCAGCAACGGCCCGTCGGCCAGATCGAGACTGCGTTGTGCTTCGTCGCACAGGGCCGTCAACGCCTCGGTCGACGCCGCGCGCCGCTGCCACAGTCCCGCTGCTTCAACCGGCGATCCGTGACGCTGCTGCCAGCCATCGACACTCGCGGTAAACCGCAGGCGCAAGGCATCGTGATGGTTGATCAGCGCCACCAGCGCGGCTTCCAGTGCTTGCGGGTTCAACGCCTCGCGCGGCGTCAACAGCAAGGACTGGTTCCAGTGTTGCGGTTGCGCGACGGCCTGTTCGAAGAAGTAATGTTGCGCCGGGGTCAGCAGCACTTCGCCGCAGACCGGCCCTTGCTCAATGGCACTGCGGTTGTCGAATGCCGCTACCAGCGCCAGGCTACGTACGGTCTGGTACTGAAACAGGTCGCGAGGGCTGAGACGGATGCCGGCCTGACGGGCGCGGCTGACCACTTGAATGGAGATGATCGAATCACCGCCCAGTTCGAAGAAGTTGTCTTCAAGGCCCACACGTTCCCGGCCCAACACGTCCTGCCAGATCTGCGCCAATGCCATCTGCATCGCATCTTGCGGCGCGACGAACGCTTGTTGCGGCGCCGCGTCCGGTTGCGGCAGGGCCTTGCGGTCCAGTTTGCCGTTGGCGGTCACCGGCAAGGCATCCAGTGGCATCAGGTAGGTCGGCACCATGTATTCCGGCAAGCTATTGAGCAGCCAGCCCTTGAGGGTTTCTGGCCACTGCGCCTCGGCGTTTTCCAGCACCAGGTACGCCACCAGATGCTTGCCGCCCTGCACCAGGACCACCGCCTCGCGCACCAGCGGATGCTGCATCAGGCGGGTTTCGATTTCCCCCAGCTCGATACGCAGGCCGCGCAGTTTCACTTGATGGTCGAGGCGACCGAGGTATTCGATCACCCCGTCGGCACGCTGGCGTACGCGGTCGCCGGTGCGGTACAGGCGTGCACCGTCATGGAACGGGCACGGCACAAACCGCTCGGCCGTCAGCCCCGGACGCCGGTGATAACTGCGCGCCAGCCCCGCGCCGCCCAAGTACAACTCCCCCGCCACGCCCGCCGGCACCGGCAGCAACTGCGCGTCCAGCACGTGGGTGCGCAGGTTGGCAATCGGCCGGCCGATGGGCACGCTGTCGGCGCCCTCGTCAACGCACGTCCAGTGGGTCACGTCGATGGCCGCTTCAGTAGGCCCGTACAAGTTGAACAATCCGGCGCCCGGCAACCTGGCGAACACCTGAAGCTGGGCATCCAGCGGCAGGGCTTCACCGCTGCACGCGATGCGCTTGAGGCTGGTGCAGGCTTCAACGCCCGGCTCGTGGATAAACGCCTGAAGCATCGATGGCACGAAGTGCAAGGTGCTGATGCCGAACTCGCCGATGAGTCGAATCAAGCGCGCCGGTTCGCGGTGCGCACCCGGCGGCGCCACCACCAGACGGGCTCCGGTCATCAACGGCCAGAAGAATTCCCAGACCGACACATCAAAACTGAACGGGGTTTTCTGCAACACCGAGTCGCTGCCATCCAGCCCGTACGCCTGTTGCATCCAGCACAAACGGTTGACCAGCGCCGCATGGCTGTTGCCGGCGCCCTTGGGTTTACCGGTGGAACCAGAGGTGTAAATCACATAGGCCAGGTTCAGCGGATTCACCGACACCTGCGGGTAGGTTTCGCTGTAAGCGGCCAGCCAGTCCTCGTCCTGATCCAGTGCGATGACCTTGATGTCCTCGGTCGGCAGCGTGCCAGCCAGGGCACTCTGGGTCAGCAACACAGCAATCGCACTGTCTTCGATCATGTAGGCCAGACGCTCCGCCGGATATTCCGGATCGAGCGGCACATAGGCGCCACCGGCCTTGAGAATCGCCAACAGGCCAATGACCATTTCCAGCGAACGCTCGACGGCGATCCCCACCAACACATCGGGGCCGACACCCTGCTCGCGCAGGTAATGCGCCAATTGACTGGTGCGTGCATCGAGCTGTGCATAAGTCAGCTGACGATCGCCAAACACCAGCGCCGGCGCCTCGGGTGTGCGCAAGGCCTGGGCGTGGATCAGCTCATGAATGCATTGCTCGACGGGATAGGTTTCGGCGGTGCGGTTCCAGTCATGCACCAGCACCTGTTGTTCATCCGCCGCCAGCATCGGCAGCTCGCCGACCCGTTGATGTGTGTCGATCACCATCGCCTGCAACAGCCGCGTCCAGTGCTGCGCCATGCGCGTGATGGTCGGCGCGTCGAACAGGTCGCTGGCATAGGTCAGCGCGGCGTGCAGCTTGCCGCCCTTTTCGTAGGTGTCGAGGGTCAGGTCGAACTGCGTGGTGCGCCCTTTCCACTCGATCGCGCCCAGCACCAGGCCGGAGGCGGTGCTGATGCTGGACATGTCCGCGACCTGCGGCTGGTGGTTGTACATCACCTGGAACAGCGGCGTGTGGCTGAGGCTGCGCTCCAGTTTCAGCGCTTCGACCAGACGCTCGAACGGCAAATCCTGATGGGCCTGGGCACCGAGCGCAGTCTCCTTGATGGCGCGCAGCAGATCGTCAACGCGGGTGTGACCATCGAGCCGGGTGCGCAGCACTTGGGTGTTGACGAAGAAGCCGATCAGGCCTTCGATTTCCGCTCGGTTGCGGTTGGCAATCGGCACGCCGACACGGATGTCGGTCTGCCCGGTGTAGCGATGCAGCAGCGCGTTGAACGCACCGAGCAACAGCATGAACAGGGTGATGTTGTGTTTCTGCGCAGTGGCGCGCAGTTGCTCGGCCAGTTGCGTGTCGACGGCGAATTCGTAGCGTGTGCCGCGATAGCTCGGCATCGCCGGGCGCGAGTGGTCGGTCGGCAATTCGAGCACCGGGTGTTCATCGCCGAGTTGCGCTTGCCAGTATTCGAGTTGGCGCGCCTGCTCGCCCGCCTCCAGCCAGCGGCGTTGCCACAACGCGTAGTCGCTGTACTGGATCGGCAACGGCGCGAGTTGCGGTTGTGCACCGGCCTCGAAGGCGTCGTAGCAGCGGATGAATTCGTCGATCAGCACGTTCATCGACCAGCCATCGGAGACAATGTGGTGCAGAGTCAGCAGCAGGACGTGTTCCTGCTCGGCGAGTTTTAGCAAGGTCACCCGCAGCAGCGGGCCGATGGACAGATCAAAAGGCAGCACCGATTGCTGTTCGGCCGCCTGGGCGACGGCACGTTCGCGCTCCGTTTCCGGCGAGGCGCTGAAGTCCACATGTTTGATGATCAGCGGCGCGCTGGCCGGCACTTGCAGCAAGGTGTCGTCGGCCTGGTGCTGGAACACCGTGCGCAGGGTTTCGTGACGTGCCACGAGGCTGACGAAGGCTTGTTCCAGCGCCGACAGGTTCAGCGTTCCGGTCAAACGCACCGCACCCGGCAGGTTGTAGGCGCCACTTTGCGCGTCCAGTTGCCAGAGAAACCACATGCGTTGCTGGGCATACGACAGCGCCTGGCGATCCTCGGCCTCGACGCCGGCAGGAATGGGGAACCGGGCGAAATCAATGCCTTCCTTTTGCAAGGCCGCAAGGAACATCTGGCGCTTTTCCAGGGGCAACCCGATAAACCGGCGAGCAAGTTTCAAGGAGTCATCAGCATTCATTTCTAAGCATCCGGATCAGTGGCGGGAAGCACAAAGGCACGTCGTCCCTATAAAACGAATGCAGACCGGAAAAATTAGCGAATGAGAATAAGTGTCAGCGGGGAGACAAATCGGGCGTTCCCTTGTAGGAGCCGGCTTGCCGGCGATGAGGCCATGACAGGCGACATGGATGTTGCCTGCCTGGCCGCCATCGCCGGCAAGCCGGCTCCTACAAGGGGTGCAGAGTCAGGCAGTGGCAGCCATGGCGTGCCGGCGATGGTGAACGTCGAGCTGGTCCTTGATCACGCGCAGCACCTTGGCTTCGTGCTCATGGATGAAGAAGTGACCGCCGGCCAGCATGTCCACGGAAAAACTGCCGTAGGTTTCCTTGCTCCAGCCGATCAGCTGTTCGGTGGTTGCGCGATCCGCCTTGCCGCCGAGCACGTGCACCGGGCATTTCAGCAGCGGACGCTGGATCGGCTCGAAACGGCCGCACAGCAGGAAGTCCGCACGCAGGATTGGGAGCGTCAGGCTCATCAGCTCTTCATTGGCCAGCACTTCTTCACTGGTGCCATTGAGGGTGCGCAGTTGCTCGATCAGCTCGGCATCGGTTTTCGGATCGGCGAAACCCTGATCGTAATCAGCCCGCATTGTCGGTGCAGCGGTGCCCGAAGCGAACAGCGCCACTGGTTCCGGGCAACCCAGCGAGCGCAAGGCATGGGCCATTTCACAGGCCAGCAACGCGCCGAGACTGTGACCGAACAGGGCGTACGGCGCCTTGAGCGTGGCTTTCTGTTCCTGGGCGAGTTGCAGCGCCAGGCGCCGCATGTCGGTGTGCAACGGCTCGCCGAACCGCGCGCCACGGCCCGGCAGTTCCACCGGCTGCAGCTTGAGCCACTCCGGCAGTTTGCGCCGCCAGCGGCTGTAAACCATGGCGCTCGCGCCTGAATAGGGCAGGCACAGCAATGTCAGCTGGGTCACCGGGCTTACCTCGAAAAGTTGTCTGTAAAGAGAACGGATGAGGTCCGCCGGGAATTAGTCGACGGTGATGACGCCTTCGCGGGCAAGCCTCGCTCCTACGGGACGCACTGAAGCCTGTAGGAGCGAGCGGGCGGCGATCCGACTTGCCCGCGAAGAAGACACAGAGAAGTCACTGAATGAATACTTACCTAAGGTGGCGATAGCTGGGAATTGCCGAGCCCAGCACCACCGCCCCCGCCGCAATCGCCACCCAAAACCCGCTACGCGCGCCAAACGCATCCACCAGCCAACCCGAGCTGGCCGCGCCAATCGCCACGCCGATGCTCATCCCCGTCACCAGCCAGGTCAGGCCTTCGGTGAGTTTGGCCGGCGGCACGATGCGTTCCACCAATGCCGTGGCGACAATCAGCGTCGGCGCAAAAGACAGACCCGCGACGAACACCGCCAGCGCCAACCCGACAATATTGGTCGCCAGCAGCAACGGCAACGTGGTCACCGCCGTCGCCACCCCACCGTACAGAAACAGTCGCGGCAGCGGCACTTTCGAGCGCAACGCGCCGAACGCCAATCCGGCCAGGCATGAACCGATGGCATACACCGACAACACAATGCTCGCCGCCGCCGGTTGCCCTTGATGCTGGGCGAAGGCCACGCTGACCACATCGACCACGCCGACAATGGTGCCCATGGCAACCATCAACAGCATCAGCAACTGAATCTCGCTGGAACGAATGATCGAGCCCTGATGGTGTTCTTCATGGGGATGAATCGCCGGTTCGGTGTCCCGTTGCAGGACGAACGCCGTGACGCCAATCGCCAGCATCAACAGTGCCGCCAATGGCCCCGCTTCGGGGAACACCACCACGCACAAGCCTACCGACAGCGGCGGCCCGACAATAAAACAGACTTCGTCGAGCACCGATTCCAGGGCGTACGCGGTTTGCAGTTGCGGCTGACCGCGATAGACCTCGGTCCAGCGCGCCCGCACCATCGCCGACATGCTCGGCATGCAACCGGCCAGCGCGGCGAACACAAACAGTGTCCATTGCGGCGCCTGCAAACGCGTGCACAACAACACCAGCAACAACGCACCGCCACCGATCAGTGCCGACACCGGCAAGATCCGACGCTGCCCGAAACGGTCCACCAGCCGCGAAACCTGCGGCGCGCAAAACGCCGTGGCCAAGGCAAACGTCGCCGCCACCGCACCGGCCAGTCCGTAGCCGCCCTGCAATTGCGAGAGCATGGTGATCAGGCCGATGCCGGTCATGGAAATCGGCATGCGCGCGATCATCCCGGCCAGCACAAAGGCTCGGCTGCCCGGGGCTTTGAACAGTTCGCGGTAGGGGTTGGCCATGGCTCGGCTCTCGACAAGGGCCTGCAAGTTGCCATATGGCCGCTTAAGGTGGAAGGGGCGAAATGTTGGTTGAATGTGAAGGCCCTATCGCCAGCAAGCCGGCTCCTACAGTGAAACGCGATCAATTGTAGGAGCCGGCTTGCCGGCGATCGAACGTTAACGCGGTCCGCCTGCTTAAACACTCAGGCCCTGTAGGCCACACACCTACAAGCACTAAACAAAACCGCACCGCCCCTGGAAAATCGTTTGTTGCCACTCATTACATCCCCACCTAACATCCCTCCTCAACGGGTACAGCGGAGCTGTCCAACAAAACCCGAATTCAAGGAACCTGAATGAGCCAGCGCATCCACCGCAGCATCGACACCCCACTCCGATCCGGCCTGAACCGCGATGAACTGTGGGAAGGCCCCGACAAAGGCCTGATCAAATGCTGGGAAATCGGCCGCCAACGCGCCGCCCGTTTTCCCGAAATGGCCCAACAATGCCTGGCCGGTGAACTGCCGGTGCTGGGCTGGAAAGGTGGCGTCAGCCGCAGCCTGAAGAAACTCGAAAAGTACGGATCCCTCAAGTACCTCGCCCAGTGGCAAGGTTTGCGCGGGGAAGACCTGGACGTTGACCTGGCTGAAGAACGGGCATTGACCTGTTCGCGGACCGGGATGGTGGTGACGTTTACGCCGGATCGGGCGAAGTATTTCAATCAGGTCATGGAAGCGGAAGCTTGATCTGCCTCGGAACTCACCGAAAACCGCTCGCGATACGCTTGAGGCGTCACGCCCATCGCCCGCAGGAAACTGCGCCGCAACGTCTCTTCGCTGCCAAACCCACACTGCACCGCGACCCGTTTGATCGGCACGCCGGTATCGCTGAGTAACCGCCGCGCCGTTTCGACCCGAATCAGTTCGATGGCCCGCGCGGGCGTCTGGCCGGTGTCGGCGCGGTAGTGACGGACAAAGCTGCGCTCGCTCATGCCAGCCTGCAAGGCGAGGGTTGGAACGCCCAGATCCATGGTGAGGTTTTCGCTGATCCAGGCGTGAAGATCGTCGAAACGGTTGCCTTCCTTTTGCAACGACAGGGTCACGCTGAATTGTGATTGACCGCCCGGACGCTTCAAAAACACCACCAACTGCTGCGCCACTTCAAGCGCCATGGTGCGACCGAGGTCCTCTTCGACCATGGCCAGCGCGAGGTCGATACCGGCGGTGACGCCGGCCGAGGTCCAGACCGGGCCGTCATTGATAAAGATCGGATTGGGTTCGACACGCAAACGTGGGTGTTTTTGCGCCAACAGTTCGCAACGGGTCCAGTGAGTAACCACCCGCCGGCCATCGAGCCAACCGCTGGCCGCCAGCAAAAATGCCCCGGTACACACCGATGACACCCGCCGACACCCCGCCGCATGCTCACGCACCCAAGCCACCAGCGCCTCATCCTCCGCCGCCGCATAAACGCCCCAGCCGCCGGCAATGATCAGTGTGTCGCTGCCCTGCCCGGGCAATGATTCGGCCAGCAGCGCCAAGCCCGCCGACGACATCACCGCCCCACCGCAGCTGGCAATCACCGTCGGCGCGTAAGGCGGCGGCCAGCCTTTCTGGCGGGCAATGTCATTGGCCGAGGCGAATACCTGCAGCGGCCCGGTGACGTCGAGCAGTTGCACGTTGGTGAAGGCAAGCACATGGATAGTCTTGGGCATGTTTGGCGTAATTCGTGGGGTAATTGGCGTATACGCCAAATCCTACGAGCCTACAGTGAAGCCGTCCACCCACTTCACGAGAAAAACACCATGACGTTGCAGATCGGTTTTCTGTTGTTCCCGCAGGTTCAGCAACTGGACCTGACCGGCCCTTACGACGTACTCGCCTCGCTGCCGGACGTGAAGGTGCATTTGATCTGGAAAGACCTGATGCCGGTCACCGCGAGCACCGGCCTGGTGCTCAAGCCCACCACCACATTCGACGATTGCCCGGCGCTGGATGTGATCTGCGTTCCCGGCGGCAGCGGTGTCGGGCCGTTGATGGAGGATGAGCAGACGTTGGCGTTCATCAAGGCGCAGGCGGCCAATGCGCGGTATGTCACCTCGGTGTGCACCGGCGCGCTGGTACTCGGCGCGGCAGGTTTGCTCAAGGGCAAGCGCGCCACCACTCACTGGGCGTATCACGAATTGCTTGGACCGTTGGGTGCAATCCCGGTGAAGGATCGGGTGGTGCGCGATGGCAATCTGCTGACCGGTGGCGGGATCACCGCCGGGATCGACTTTGCCCTGACCCTGGCGGCTGAGTTGTTTGATAAGGACACGGCGCAATTGGTGCAGTTGCAGCTGGAGTACGCGCCGGCGCCGCCGTTTGAATCTGGCAGCCCGGAATCAGCGCCTCAGAGTGTTTTGGCAGAGGCTCATCGGCGTACGGCGCCATCGTTGCAGCAGCGGACGCAGATCACCGAACGGGCCGCAGCAAATCTCGGTTTGTAGGTAATCAACTGTAGGAGCCGACTTGCTGGCGATGGCGGCGGGTCAGCAAACACGTTTATCGCCTGAACGGGCGCTATCGCCAGCAAGCTGGCTCCTACAGTTGATGTGTGTGATGGCTGAATCACTTTTCTACGGGCGAAAAAAAACCCGCCAGAGGCGGGTTTTTCCCAAGACCATTGTCGACTCCCTGTCGGTAGCGAATCCTTGCTGATGGTCGATCATCCGTGATCCTGAAGCGCTTCCTGTGCTTCAGTTGATGTGGCTAGATTACGCATCGGATCCAATGTGCAATAGACGACATAGCTACCATCGCGTGTAAGACATTCGCTATACCAGCCCTTCCGAAAACCCTTAGGCGCCTCAGGTGTCGAGCGCTCAAGCCCCGAGTTTCGCGGCCTGCAGCGGAGCTACGGCAGACAGCGCCTGCGCCATGGTGATCATTCTTCCTGTCTCACCCGGGCTTTGGCGGTATCAGCCAAAAACTGTTCAATGTTGTTCATCTGTTCCTCCCAGCCCCTGCTGTCCATCCGGAAAGCCTTTTCCCGACGCGACTGGGGGACGTGATCGAAACCGGACTCGGACACCTTGAGCAACGTACCTTCCTCATGGTCCTCCAGCTCGAACTTCACCAGCGTGGTGGGTTCCTGGGAATAGTCGACATCCGCGCGCACCGCGTAGGGGTGCCAGCGAAACGAAAACACTCGCTCCGGCTCGACCCGCTCCACCAGCACATTCCACAAAACGTGCTCATAACCGGGGTAAGTGACCTGCCCCTGAGTCCACTCACCGGCGACAAAACGCTTGCCTTCCAATGCCACGCCAAACCACTGCCCGAACGCTTCGGCATGGGCCAGCACACGCCAGACCTGCGAACGCGGCGCTTTAAGCAGGATCTTCCTTTCGATGCGATCTGATGCTGGGTTCATAAGTCACCTCCTGTACTGAACAGTAGGCCTGTGTGACCACAAGTCCAACCCTAAAGTTGTACCAATCGGGCCTCTCAATCAACCTGCCTGAAATATTCGGCCGCACATCCGCGCCAAAGTTCGGCGCTGAGAACAAGAGTCAACGGGCGGGAGCTGCTACCGTTTGCAGGGACGACATTGACCGGACAAGGAAGATTCATGCCCCCCTCACTCACGGAACGTTATCGCGGCGCCCTGCTGGGCCTGGCTTGCGGCGATGCCGTCGGCACCACGGTCGAGTTTCAGCCACGCGGCTCGTTCAGGCCCCTGACCGACATGGTGGGCGGCGGCCCATTCAACCTGAAACCCGGGCAATGGACCGATGACACCTCAATGGCGTTGTGCCTGGCCGAAAGCCTGCTGAGCAAAAACGGCTTCGATGCCGCCGACCAGATGGGCCGTTACCTCAATTGGTGGCAATCGGGTTACCTCAGTTCCACCGGAGAATGTTTCGACATCGGCATGACCGTGAGCGAGGCCTTGGCCCGGTATCAGCAAACCGGCGAACCCTTCGCGGGTTCAACCGATCCCTATACGGCAGGGAACGGTTCGTTGATGCGGCTGGTGCCGGTGGTTTTGTATTACTTCCCCGACCGCGACCGGATCAGGGCGTTTTCCACAAACAGTTCCCGCACAACCCACGCGGCGCCTGAAGCCGTTGAGTGCTGCCAGTTGTTCGCCGAGCTGATAGGTCACGCGTTACAGGGCGCGGCCAAAGCGGATTTACTCAGCTTGCCGGCGACTACATTCCTGGAACTCAAAGTCGCAGCCATCGCGCGTGGCGATTACCTCGTCAAACCCGAAAGCGCTATCCGAGGCAGCGGTTACTGCGTCGCCTCGCTGGAAGCGGCGCTGTGGTGTTTTCACCACACCGACAGTTTCGAAGCCGCCATCCTGAAGGCCGCCAACCTGGGTGATGACGCCGACACCACCGCCGCCATCGTCGGGCAGTTGGCCGGGGCTTTCTACGGTGTCCAGGACATTCCCGAACGTTGGCTGGCGAAGTTATACCTGCGCGAAGACATCGAGGCTTGCGCTGATCAATTGCTCAAGGCTTCAGGCGCTGACACCGCAAGTGAATGAGGCTTCGCTACACTGCACCTCTTCTTTTCCTGCCACAGCGAGTTTCCCCATGTACTCACGCGTGCTCCTGGCGCTGACGCCGTTGTTGTTCACCACCGTTGCCCATGCCGTCGATTGCGACAATGCCACCGACCAGGCCACGATGAATCAATGCGCGGCGCAGCAGAACAAGGCGGCGGACAAGGAGTTGAATGCGCTTTACCAGCAGATCACCGCTCGGTTGAAGGACAGCCCCGAGAGCAAGAAGCAGTTGATTGGCGCACAACGGGCGTGGATCGGGTTCCGGGATGCCGAGTGCAAGTTTTCGGCGTCCGGGGTTGAGGGCGGGAGTGTTTATCCGTTGATCTACAGCAATTGCATCACGGACCTGACCAAGGCTCGGGTGGAGACCTTCAAAAATTATTTGAAGTGCCAGGAGGGGGATATGAGTTGCCCGGTGCCAGGGCAGTAATTTCTCGATTGGCTTCATTGGCCTCTTCGCGGGCAAGCCTCGCTCCTACAAGGGATCACCGAAACCCGTAGGAGCGAGGCTTGCCCGCGAAGGCGTCCTTTCAAACGCCGCGATTACCGGACGAAAATCTGCGCCGTGGTAATCGCCATATCCCCACCCGGCAACTTGATGCTGCCCACCGGTTTCAGGCTGTCGGCATCAAAAATCGCCACATCGTTAAACGTCCCCGCCAGGTAAATCTTGCTGCCGTCCTTGTTGAAGGAAATGCAGTAGTAGGAATGATCCAGCGTCGCCGACTGGAGCATTTTCTTTTCCTTGATGTCGTACTTCGCCAGGCGATTGAGCACGCCGAACATCAGGTTCGGGTCCTTCGGCGAGCGCATGCCGCTGAAGTAGATTTCCGTCAGCGGGCCGAAGTCGGTGGTTTCAGTCTTGCCGGTTTTCAGATCGATGCTGAACAGCCCGTACAGGTACTCGGCGGTCAACGGATCCTGCTTCTTGTCCTTGAACTTTGCCGCGGTGTAGAGCAGCGAGAAGTCATGGCGATAGGTCTGCTGGTTCCACACGTAGAGCACGTCCGGTGCGCTGTAGTTCGCCCGTTTCCAGTGACGGCTAGGGATCAACACGTCGAATTTTCCGGTTTTCACATCGACTTTGTAGACGTCCGCCCCGGCAACATAAAGCGTACCGTCGTCGCCACTCTGCATGATGGTCAGCTGCCGTGGCGCCGGGAAACTGCGCACGGGTTTGGCATCCATGCCGGCGTCGGTGGCGTAGACATCCAGTCGCGGCTGCTGAACTTCGTAGCGGTCATTGAGCATCAACGTCGGGTTGGCAACGGTGAACAGTTCCTTGCCGTCATGGCTGAGGGTGAAGGCGAACATCGACTTCGCTTTCTCCCCCGGCTTCTGGGTGATGCTGGCGTGGAACACCTGTTTGCAGCTGTCCAGTTCGACGCCGTAGACATCCGCGTAGTGATTGTTCAGCACGTAAGCGGTCTTGCGGTCCGGCGACAACTGGACGGTGCCAGGACCAAAGGCATCGGGCATTTTGCAGGTCTTGAACAGCGTGTCCGTGGCCAGGTCGATCACGTGCAGGTTGTTCGGGTAATTGGTGGTCAACATGTACTCGTGACCGTCTTGCAGAGCAGTGTTTTCATCGGCCAGAACAGTGAGCGAACAGGTGCTCAGGACGGCAAACGCGGCCAAGCCGCAGGCTTTGATGCTAGGCATGCTGGAATCCTTCTTCTCTGTCCGATCACTTGTCTTTAGGGAAGACAGTGCCAAGGTTGCGCCAGTTGTCGTTGGACGCCTGGGCATCCTTGTTCCAGTCCGGGTAGGTGCTCATCATGTCCGGCACCTGGGCCGGCCACCAGCAAGGGTCGGAGCAACCATAAAGGTCGGCTTCCATCGGCTGGCACAGCGACGACACACCGCCAAACGCATCGATTTCCCAGCCCGGGTCGGTGGTCGAAGCGCAGCCCGCGACAGAGCTCATCGCCACCACTTCTTCGATGCGGTTCTCGGCCGCGGCTTCATCGAGTTTCAACGCTTTGTTATTGATTGCCTTGAGATGTTTCATATCAGTGAGCCTTGCGCGGAGTGATGTAGCTGCTGATAAACGCAGGGTTGTTGGCCATGATCCGGGTGTAGACCTCGATGCCGAAGTCGACCCAGTCACGCATCAGTTCGCAGTAGTGATAGGTCGGGTGGGTCGGGTCGCCGTAACGGGCGTAACTCTCGTGGTAGCAGCCGCCGGAGCAGAGGTTGCGGATCTGGCAGTCTTCGCAACCGGTGTTGGTGCGGTCCAGCCGCTGGGACAGGAAGTCGTTCAACTCCACCTGTTTCACACCGCTGTGCACGTTGCCGAAGGTCGGCAAGGACGAGCCAGTGAAGCGGTGGCACAGGTTCAGTTCACCCTTGTGATCCACCGCCAGCATCTTCAGGCCCGCGCCGCACGGCAGGGCTTTTTTGTGGCCTTCGTGGATGTCGGTGATCAACTGGTGAAGGTTGGAAAAGCCGATGTTGCGGTGCTCCAGCGCCGCTTCCAGATAACGCCGACCGAGCTTCTTCATGTTGGCGAAGACTTCGATCAGCTCATCGCTGGTCAGGTTGAAGGTGCTGATGTCGCCGGAAGTCACCGGAGCAAAGCCGACTTCGGCAAACCCCAGTTCGTTGAACAGGTGGTCCCAGATGGTTTCGACGTCGGTGACGCCGGTGGTCAACGTCACTCGCGCGCCAACCGGACGACTGTTGTAGCGCGACAGCAGCATCTCAGCCTTGCGCCGCACCACATCATAGGTGCCCTGCCCGCCCACGGTGATGCGGTTGCGGTCGTGCACGGTTTTCGGCCCGTCGATACTGACGGAGAGCCCGAAACGGTGAGCGTTGAGGTAGTCCACGGTTTCTTCGGTGAGCAGCGTGGCGTTGGTGGTCATCACGAACTCGACGAACTTGCCGGCCTCGCGAAAACGTTTCTCACAGTAATCGACCATGTACTCGATCAGCTTGCGATTGCTCAGCGGTTCGCCGCCGAAGAACACCACGGTGAAGCGCTCTTCGTCCGGGGATTCGCGCAGCAGCATTTCCACTGACGCAATCGCCGTTTCAACGTCCATTTTCTTGCCCGCCGACGGCTTGTCGAGGTCTTCCTTGTAGCAGTAGGTGCAGCTCAGGTTGCAGCCGGTGTTGACGTTGAGCACCACGGTATTGATCGCGGTGCGCTCGACCCGTTTGGTGCCGATGTCCGGGGTCAGCGGCGAGCCGTCGCTGACCAGTTCCAGCGAGATCAGCTCGCGCAGGGTCTCGGTGATTTCTTCGCCGTTGAAACGTGCGGCCAGGCGCTGGATCAGGTCGTCCGACGAACAGCCTGGACCGCGCAAGGTATCGATGATGGTGCCCGTCAGCTCATCGCTGGCGAACAGCGAACTGCTGGGAATGTGGAACAGCATGCGGTCGGCGTCGACGTGCACTTCGTGCAGATTCCGCTCAACCAGATTCAAAATAGCGCCCATTGCAACCTCCTGTGCAGACCTCTTTTACGAGGCCTGCGGTCATTCCAAAAAGTGTCTGAAACGGTTAACGGTCAGCCAACTCATGGAATGGGTGGATTGTTCCAGCGTTGCACGGTGACGATCATGTGGCCCTCGCCGGTCAGGGATTTCCCTGCGTCGTCGACGGCGGCGATCACCTTGAGGTTGCCGGCATTGTTGGTGGACATTTTGCGTTGCGGGTTCGGCCCGGCATCGCCCGGTGTGAACACGCCGCTGTCAGCCTGCATGGTGCCGGCGAACTTGACGTCTTCGTCTTCCTTGGCGCGGTCGTCGAAGGCTTCGACTTTCCATTGCGCCGGGAACACGCCGATGCGATACGGTTTGCCGTCAGCGCCCTTGCCCCAGGCTTCGGCGTCAAAACGGCCCTGGACTTTCGGCGTCGAACCACCGCCCTCGCCGATCCGCGCCACCGAGAACTCGGGCACGACTTTGACTTCGGCGATTTTGCTGTAGACCGACAGGGTCGGGCCTTTCAGCGCGCCGACGGTGACGTTGCGCAGCCCCGGTTGGGCGTTGGCGGCAGCCTTGAGCTTGACGCGAATACGCTGCGGACTTTGCTCCAGCACTTCGACCACTTCCACGCCTTTGCCGAAGTTCGGTTTACCGCTGAGACCGCTACCGATCAGAGTGACTTCCGTTTCGGCGCCAGCCTTCAAGTAACCCGGTTGAACGGCCAGCAAACGACTGCTGCCCTGCTTGGCCGCGACGAAGTCCAGCCCCCGCTCATCGTGCTCGGCCTCGAACATCCGGCCTTGCATCGCATTGCCTTGGGCGGCGAACACCTGGCGCATGGTCACACCGTCGATGGTCACGTTGCCGCGCCATTCGTAGCCGGTGTAGAGAATCGCGCTGCCGTCGCCATTGAACGGCGTGCCGTCGGCGTATTGGCCTTTGACGCTGACCTTGAAGGTGTCATCGCCAGCGGTGGTCACGCTCATCACCCCGGCCAGTTCACCTTTGCCCGGCAAGTGGCCGCTGAAGCTCCAGTCACCGGCAAACGCTTCGGCTTTGGGTGCTGCGCTCAGCCATTTTTTCCAGGCCGGGTTGTCCAGCGGATAACGCTTGGCCAACAGCGGCACCATGTCTTTGCGGGCAATGTCGAACCAGTCGCGGTCGCGGGCCAACGCCTGGTATTCGAGGGACGGCCATTGACCGAGGTGGAAGTTCACCAGGCGCTCCCATTCCTGGGCCGGGCGCCGTTGCAAGGCGACCCGCGCACCGGAGTGGCAGCGACCGCACATCTGGCTGGTCTGGTCGTCGAACTTCTCGACGGTATTGAGTCGACGCTCCAGCGCGTAACGCACGCCGTCCGTCTCGCTCGGCGCCAGGCCCTGGGTGTCGGCCAGGTATTTGACCAGCGTACGGCGGTCGTCATCGCTGATCTGCAAACCGTGCATGGTCTGCATCCGGGCGATGCTCATCAGCCAGCCTTCCGGGGTTTTGCGCTGGTGGCTCATGCGGCTCAGGGCGTTTTCGGCTTCAGGGGTGTGACAGCCCTGACAGGTTTCCTTGAGGATGGTCTGGGCGTCGCGGGCTGCCAGGCTGTCAGGCGAATGCAGCGCCACACAGGCGGCCACGGCCAGCAGACTGACGCTCAGGCCTGATCGGAGTTTTCTCTTCATCAACGTCGAACCTCGCACGGTGCTTTCTTATTTTTGTGGCTTATCGTTTTTATGGTTTCTGCCGCCGGCGGCGCACCGCAGACGGAGGCAAGAGAAACGTCTGCGATGAGCAATACACGGAGCGTGCCAGCTTGCCGATTACCTTTTTTATCAAGCGCTTGCGTGAAGTTGACTGCGATTGGCCATGCTTGATCGAGAGCGCGTGCGTCTAATATCGCGACAGTTGTTGCAGTCTGAGACAAGCATAGATGCCTTAACCGGGACAGCTCATCGCCCGACGATTGACGACAGTCCCGTGCGGGGGCGAAATGGTTGTTCACCAATTGCCGTTCAGGGGATAACGAAATGGCAAACATCACTGTCCTGGCGGGGGACTTTCTGCAGGGTGACGGAGAGTACAGAGACGGCGTTTTCACCTTGAGAACGTCGCTTCACCCGTGGCCCGGCATCACCCTGCCACTCTCCTCGTTCAAAAGCGTGGAAGTCGCCAACGAAGAGTCGATCAACAACATCAAGGACGCCATCGGCTTCGGCGTCGCCGGCGCCATGCTGCTGGGGCCCATCGGCGCTATTGCCGGTTTCATGCTGGCCGGAAAAGAAACCGAAGTGACCTTTCTGGCAACGCTGAAAGACAACAAAAAACTGCTGGCCGCCGTGGATGGCAACACATTCGACGAGATTTCCCGGAAAATAGCAGCCTGATTGCCGGGCGCGGGCCGCACCGGCCTTCAACGGTGCGGCTTGACGTCGGTTCAGATGGAATAGGTGGGATGAATGCTCTTGTGCGCCTCGATTTCCTGGCGCATGTCCGCCACCAGCGTGGCGATGGCATGGGGACTGTCCAGTGTCCATACCGGAACGTGGGTGGCGATCAGGTCCACTTTGCCCGTCATGCAGTCACAGACCCGGATCGTCAGGGACTGGTCCGCTTCCATGTTGCAGGTGCAGACGGCGGGTAGAAAACTGTGTTCGATGATGCTTTGAATTTCCAGGGTTGAAAGGAACATCGCAACCTCCCTTACGCCAGATGTATAGCAGGGGAAATACTCCGTCATTTCACCACCGAGCCTGAAAATTCTATTCCCCAAAAGTGAGGGGCTCAAGGGCGCAACCCGGTTGCTCGTCGTCTCGACGGGTGGTCATCGGCGCTCAAGTTATCGCGCTTTGCGTCGATAACCTGCCTACACCAAACGTTAAGGGAATGACGATATGGCAATTTCTTTGAACGCAGCCTTGATCCAGCCATCGGCCGCTCAGCTCAGCCAGTCCAGCCAACCATTGACCGCGAAAACGCTGAGTGAAGACCTGCTGAAAACAGCGGTCAACATCAATCCGGCAGCGATTTACCATCCAAGCGATGAAGCCCCGGCACCCGGTCCGACCATGGAATCGATCGAGACCTGGATCGGTCGATCCCAGTCACCTGACTTCCCGCAGGTTGCCGAGCGGCACAAAAACGCCCATCAATCGCTGAAATACTCCTTCGAAGAGTTCCAGTCAGCGTTGGCCCACGCCTATCCGGATCTCGCCGACAAAAAATTTGGCTTCACCATTCAAGCGGATGGAAGCCTCAAAGCCCTCAACAGTTCAGGCCAGCTCAGCTCTTCCGATATGAATCGGCTGAACAATCTGCTGAATGCCTCCAGTTCGCTGAAATCGGCAGCGAGCAGTTACCGCGACGCCTCCATCGATCTGGTGGCCGCCGACTCCGTATGGGGTGGCAGCTACGTGGGCGGGTACAACCTGAACAAGGAGAACTTCGCCAGCACCATCGATCTGGGCGCCCTGTTCTTGAAGAAAGGCTCGGTGCCAAACGCTGAAACCCTCAACGGCTTCTTCTCTTCCCAGTTGTGGAGTAAAGGCGAGCGGATGACGCAGGAGACGGAAACGGTGATGCTGGCCGAGCGCAATAAAGTCGACGTGAAAGCCTGATTCCAAACAGGCCCGGATTGCCCGAATCAGCTCAGGTCACATCGTTGGCCTGAGCTGCAAAACCCGTCTCTTGAATCTCAGTCGCCGTCGCGATTTGCGACAACACGACAGAACCCGACGGCCCCGAATTTCATCCCACGCCCGCCACCAAAGGGCTGTCCGGCCCTTCCGGACAGTTGGCACAGCCATTGCGAAAGCCTCGTTCTCACGAACAACAAGAGGCCTCGCCATGACGCTCCCCTACCTGCTTCCCGCCACCTCGGCGTTCATCCAGCGCGCCCCGCGCATGCTTATCGGCGGCGACTGGGTCGAGGCTGCCGACGGTCAGACCATGCCACTGCACAACCCGGCCACCGGCGAAGTGCTGTGCGTGGTGCCGCGGGCCACGCCCGAAGACGTTGACCGTGCGGTGCTCGCGGCGCGTCAGGCGTTCGATGATTCCGCCTGGACCCGCACCCGCCCCCGCGAGCGGCAGAATTTGCTGTGGAAACTCGCTGACCTGATGGAACGCGACGCCGAACTGCTGGCGCAGCTGGAATGCCTGAACAACGGCAAGAGCGCGGCGGTGGCCCAGGTAATGGACGTTCAGTTGTCCATCGATTTCCTGCGCTACATGGCCGGTTGGGCGACCAAGATCGAAGGTTCCAGCGTGGAAGTGTCGTTGCCGCTGATGCCAAACGATCAGTTCCACAGTTTCATTCGTCGCGAAGCGGTGGGCGTGGTCGGCGCTATCGTCGCCTGGAACTTCCCGCTGCTGCTGGCCTGCTGGAAACTCGGCCCGGCCCTGGCCACCGGTTGCACCGTGGTGCTCAAACCCGCCGACGAAACCCCGCTGACCGCCTTGAAACTCGCTGAACTGGTGCTGGAAGCGGGTTACCCCGAAGGCGTGTTCAACGTGGTCACCGGCACTGGCATCACCGCCGGTTCGGCGCTGACCCACAACCCGCTGGTGGACAAGCTGACCTTCACCGGCTCCACCGCCGTCGGCAAGCAGATCGGCAAGATCGCCATGGATTCCATGACCCGCGTCACCCTGGAACTGGGCGGCAAATCGCCGACCATCGTCATGGCCGACGCCGACCTGAAGACCGCTGCCGCAGGCGCTGCCAGTGCGATTTTCTTCAACCAGGGTCAGGTCTGCTGTGCCGGTTCGAGGCTGTATGTGCAGCGCAAGCATTTCGACAATGTGGTGGCGGACATCGCCGACATTGCCAACGCCATGAAGCTCGGCAACGGGCTGGACCCGAGTGTCGAGATGGGGCCGCTGATCTCGGCGCGCCAGCAGGAACGGGTTTACGGGTACATCGAAAAGGGTCGGGAAAGCGGAGCGACGATTGCCTGCGGCGGTGAACAATTCGGGCCGGGATTCTTCGTCAAACCGACAGTGATCGTTGATGTCGACCAGAAGCACTCGCTGGTGCAGGAAGAGATCTTCGGGCCGGTGCTGGTGGCCATTCCATTTGATGATGAAGCCGATGCGTTGCGCATGGCCAACGACAGTCCCTATGGGCTTGGCGCGAGCATCTGGTCGAATGATCTGGCGGCGGTGCACCGGATGATCCCGCGGATCAAATCCGGTTCGGTGTGGGTCAATTGCCACAGCGCCCTGGACCCGGCGCTGCCGTTTGGCGGGTACAAGATGTCTGGGGTCGGGCGGGAGATGGGGTATGCGGCGATTGAGCATTACACCGAGTTGAAGTCGGTGTTGATCAAGCTTTGATTTTCAGCGTTCTTTAGGCCGCCTTCGCGGGCAAGTCGGATCGCCGCATCGCTCGCTCCTACAGGTTTTCGCGCCCTTGTAGGAGCGAGGCTTGCCCGCGAAGAGGCCAGCCCAGTCACCACAAATTCAGGGCTTGAACCCCTGCCCCAACAACCAACTGCGAACCATCCTGCCCTGCTCCATCGTCAACCCGGCTAATGCTTGTTCCGCCGGTTCAGTGCGCAACCGCCGCACAAGAGGCGCCAACTCAACCCCCTGCACATGCCAGATCCCCAACGGCTGATCCGCTGTGATCACCACCTCGGCCTCATCCACAAACCCATCCTTCAACACCGGCGCCCGCTCGATCCGCAGCGCAGCAAAATCCGCCTCGGCATGCGCCACCTCGGCATCCGGCCACTGCCGCCGCGCCTGCCAGAATGGTTGATCCAGCCAACGCTGCTCATCGGCATAAAAATCCCGCCCGATCCGCGCAAAACGCAAAAACAACTGCTCTACCCGCTGCTGATGAAAACGTTGGGCCAACGCCGCCCGCTCAGGTTTTCGCAACAACGTGTTGATCACCGTCGGCGCCTGCAACGCCGAGGACAAGGACTGAAAGATGCCATTGCCCGACAGCGGGTCCACCGCCATCGCCGCATCGCCGACCCGAATCCAGTTTTCGCCGCACACCTGCGGGCTCAGAATCGCGGTGCTGCTGCGGGCGTGCAGCTGTAGATCGACCTCATGTTCGACACCAAAGAACTCACGCGCCAACGAGGAACCCTGGCGCTGCTGGCGACAGTATTCGAGCAACTGCGCCTTGCCCGGCAGCTCGGCGCTGGCCACGTCCACCGTCCACTGCCAATAACACTGACCGTCCGCCCGTCGCGCCATCCACGCCCAGCCATCCGCAAGGCTTTCCACGGCACTGGCGGTGTTGCCCGGCGCGCCTTGCCAGCGATTGAGCAGGCTGACCGTCTCCGGCCCGCGCAGCCCCTTGCCGAGTGCCGGTGCCTGGCGTCCGCGCGCCTCCACCAGAAAATCGGCAACCAACGCTTCGTGCCCTTCGATCTCGACCCGATGTCCCTCAGCCGAGGTCTGAACGCTCAGCACCCGACCTTCAATCAGCTCAACGCCCGCCAGGCGCAGGTCCTCGCGCAGACCTCGATCAAAGCTCGGACGGTCCAGCAGGAATTCGATGTTTTGCGCATGCTGCTGACCGTTCCACGACACCTGGCGCTGCGACGGCAACGCCGCATCCGCCAGCGCCTGATGCAGACCGGCACCGCGCAAGGCCTCCAGCACCCGCAGCGAAACGCCTTCCAGCGCGGCGAACCGGCGCCACTCGCTGACCAGCGTCACGGGGTAACCGAGCCGTCGCAAGCCCAAGGCAACCGCCGCCCCCGCCGGCCCCGCACCCAGAATCAGGATCATGCTCCGAAGCGCCGTTCAGGACCGCGATAACGGGCATTCTTGCGCAGCCAGTCGATGATCTGTTCGTTGCTCGCCTCGGGCTGTGAAACCAGGAAACCGGCAATGTGCCCGCTCAACGCCGCGCAGCCCAGACTGGCACCGGACTGCCCCGGATACGTCCCGTGCACGCACGCCGCGAAATCCGCCTGAGCGCTGTTGAGCCAAGACCATTCCTGTTCGGCGCAACGCGCATCGCCGGTCACTCGCAGCACCTGTGGATAATTCGCCGGGAACACGCCCTCGCCCTGCGCCGGGCTCGACGCACACAGCAGAATGCCTTGCGCTACCGCTGCCGCGCAGGCTTCGCGCAATAGGCTGCGGTCCTGGCGCAAACCAAGGCTCAGATTGATCAGCCGTACGTCCTGCGCCACCAGCCAGTCAATCGCCGTGGCGATCTGCAAGGCGCTGGTGACGCCACGCTGGTCGAACACCTGAGCCACGCAGAACACAGCCGAAGGGGCCCGATGACTGATGGCTTCGATCACCGCGCTGCCGTGGCCGAGCGGGTCGTCGCGCAAGTCACTTTCGGCCAGGCCGTCCGCCAGCAACGAGAACCGTCGCCCGGCGATCACCTGCACCCGCTGCGCCGCCGAATGGCCGCTGTCCACCACACCGATTCGCAGTTCAGACTTCATGCTGCACCGTTTTCGACGTGAGCACGCCGTCGAGCAATTCGAAGCGCAGGTCGGCATCGGCCAGGGTTGAGGGGCGATGACTGATGAGGATGCGCGTGCGTCCGGTAAACAGTCGGTCAATGGCCTCGATCACTTCACGCTCGGTGGCTTCATCCACCGCCGAAGTGGCTTCGTCGAGCACCAGAATCAGCGGGTCCTGCAACAGTGCCCGGGCGATGGCGATGCGCTGTTTCTGCCCGCCGGACAACTGCTGACCGCGTTCGCCCAACGGACTGTCGAGGCCTTCGGGCAAAGAGTCGATCAGGCTGTCGAGTTGCGCCAGCCGTGCTACTTCGGCGATTGCTTCGCGGCTGGCATCGGGCACGGCGTAAGCCAAGTTGTCGGCGAGGCTGCCGCGAAACAGCACGATGTCCTGACTGACCACGGCAATCCGCCGGCGCAACTGGAACAGGTCCAGTTCCCGCAGGTCGACCTCGCCGAGCAGCACCCGCCCGGACTGTGGATCGTGATGCCGTTGCAGCAAATCGATCAGCGTCGATTTGCCGACGCCAGAGCCGCCACTCAGGGCGACTTTCAAACCGTAGGGAATCCGCGCTTCGATGCCGCGCAAGGTGCTCGGCCGACCAGGGTGGCTGAAGTGCACGTCGTCGAAACGCAGTTCGCCAGAGGTCGGCATTGGCCGGGGTTCAACGGGGGTCAACACGGTCGGTTCTTCACCGCGTAATTCCATAACGCGGCCGAGACTGACCGTCATCCGCTGAATCGCCACGTAGAGTCCAAGCAGGCTCTGAACCGGCCCGACTGCCATGCCCAAATAAGTGGAAAACGCGATCAGCGCGCCCAGTTGCCAGGTCCCCTGCACCACCCAATAACCGCCAATCAAAAACGCACAGGCACGGGACAGCGAGGTCAGCGTGCCCGGAACCGCCTGGGTGAAAAACTCGGTGACTTGCAGGCGCAGCAATTGACTCATGTAGCCTTGCCCCAACGCCTCCAGACGCCGCGACTCACGTTGCTGCTGACCGGCCGACTGAATGAATTTCATCACCGGCAGGGTCTCGACCATGAACGACGACATGTCCGCCGAACGCTCGCGCAACTGGCGCACATCGCGCTCGACCTTGCGCCGCATCCAGCGCAGCCAGAGCACGTCGAGGGGAATCAGCACCAACGCCAGCAGCGACAACTTCCACGACAACGTCAGCAGCATCGCCACGGCGACCACCAGGCCGATCACGCTCGACACTGCCGAGAACAGCGAGTCCACGGCGAAGCGCTGGATCTCGGCGACGTCGCCATCGAGGCGCGACATCAAATCACCGATGCGCCGTTGCCCGTAGAAGCTCGGCGACAGGGTTTGCAGATGCCGATAAAGGTCGTCGCGCAGCGAGAACAGAATCCGCCCGGACAGCCGCGTGTGCAGGTAACGATTGATCCCCGAGAGCGCCGTGCCGAGCAGCCCGGCGACGATCATCAACCCGGCGATCAGCACCAGCATGGGGAAGTTGCGGGCCAGCAAGCCATCGTCGATCAACAGCTTGGTCAGCCAGGGTTGCACCAGCACCAGCGACGAGGCGCAGACCGACAGACCGAGCAGTCCGGCAATCGCCAGACGATGCGGGCGCACAAAGCTGTAGAGCCAGCGCAACGCCGCTTGCAGGGCTTCGGGATTCTGGCTGTCGATCAGCCGAACGATCAGGCGCTGCATCACGAACGCAACTGTTTGAGCTTGCGGTACAAGGTTGCGCGGCTGATGCCCAAGGCGTCGGCGGCGGCCGAGACGTTGCCCTGATGGCTGTCCAGGGACTGGCGAATCAGCTCCAGTTCGTTTTCGCGAATGCTCCCGGATGCAGGCCGCTCACTGGCGTTCAGTTCATCGAGCATGCTGTCGGGCAAGTGATCGAGGGTGAGGACGGTGTCCCCCGGTTCGCGCATGGCCAGCGCCGTGCGCAAGACCATTTCCAGTTGGCGGATGTTGCCCGGCCAGTGGTAACCCGCGAGCAAGCGGTTCAAGTCGTCATGCAGGAGCATGGCCGGTGCGTCTAGCCTGGCCAACAGACGACCGACCAGCGCGCTGAAATCGTCGCGTTCGCGTAGGGCCGGCAACATCACGCTGATGCCGTTGACCCGATAGAACAGGTCTTCACGGAAGTGTTTTTCTTCGACCAGACGTTTGAGGTCGCGGTGGGTCGCGCAGATCAGGGCGACGTCGATGTCCTGTTCTTCGCCAGCGCCCAAAGGCGCGACTTTACGGTCCTGCAATACGCGCAGCAGACGCGCCTGCAAGGCCAGCGGCATGTCGCCGATTTCGTCGAGAAACAACGTGCCGCCATGGGCCTGTTGCAAACGCCCGATCATGCCGCCGCGACGGGAACCGGTGAACGCGCCTTCACGGTAACCGAACAGTTCCGACTCGATCAGGCCTTCGGGGATCGCCGCGCAGTTCACCGCGACAAAGGGCTTGTCGCAGCGGCTGCCGGCCATGTGCAAGGCGCGCGCGATCATTTCCTTGCCGGTGCCGGTTTCGCCGAGCAGCAACACCGGCAACTCGTTGGCCAGCCCCTGACGGGCCATGCGCAGGGCGCGGGCATAACGGACGTTGCTGCCGGCCAGGGAATCGAGATCCGGTTGAGGTTTGGCGGTTTTCGCCGGGCTGCGCGGCGGCGTGCTGACGTTGATCGAGCGCTGCGGTGCGCGCAGGGTTTTATAGAAAAATTCGCCTTTGGCGGTCTGCAAACTGCCGACGCCGCCCTGATGCAAACGCGACAACAGTTGCAAGCCATCGACGCCGAGAAACTCTTCGCAACGGCGACCGACCAGCGCCGAGCGTTCGGCATGGAGCAACTGACACGCCTGGGCGCTGACCGCAAGAATCTGCCCGCCGAGGCTTACCGCCAGCAAACCCTGCCAAGGGGATTCGAGGTACTGCCGACGGCTGTGGAACGCCAGCACGATCTGGTCAGGGAAACTGGCGTTGAACACCCGGCTTTCAATCTGGCTGACCGCCATGGCCAACAGCGCGGTGCTGTCGTGAACGCGGCCGAGCGGGCCTTCGCGGGTCAGGTCGAGGACGCCGAGGATGTCGCCTTGCGGGCAATAAATCGGCACTGAGGTGCAGGAGAAATCGGTCAGGCGATCAAGGTAATGCTCGCCGCAATCGATCATCGTCGGCCGGGCTTCCACCAGTGCGGTGCCCAGTGCGTTGGTGCCGCGAGCGGCTTCGCTCCAGCAAGCCCCAAGGGTGATGTCTTGCAGGCCGCTGCCCTTGAGGCGATCGGCACGGCCTTCGACCGCGAGGATGGTCGCGTCGGAATTGGCGAGGATGATCAGGCCTTCCTTGCCCTGGCGGTCGGCCAGGTAATCGATCGCCGGCAATGCCGCGTCGATCAGCAGGCGATTGTTCGCCAGCAACACGTCGAGGCTCGCGCTCGATTCCAGCGCCAGTTCATGTTTGCTGTTGAAATGCACGCCATGGCTGAGGCTGCGTCGCCACGATGCATCGATTTCCGCCCGCAACACGCCATCGGGGACTTCACCCTCAAGATGGAGTTTTTCCCGGGCGAGCCGGGCTTCACGGTGCAGCTTGGGGGAAGTTGTTTTTATTAGCGTCATCAAGCGCTCCGGATCGGTCCGCCCTGCGCTTTTTTAAGTTCAGCGCCCTGCCGCAATCTTTACGTTAACGTCAGGGCGATGGCAAGTGTGTTTCATCCGTTGCACCGCGTTATCGTTCTTCGCGAGCAGGCTCGCTCCCACAATGGCAGGTGTTGACCGAAAATCTTCAATTCCACTCGTTCAATTGTGGGAGCGAGCCTGCTCGCGAAGCGGTCTTCCATACAACCCAATGCTCAGAACTGCCACACCTCGGGCCCGACAAAAAACGCCCGTGCATTGTCCTCAAGACTCTCCAAGTGATACCCACCCTCCTGCACAATCAGGCATGGCAACCCAAGGCTGCGAATCCGCTCACCCAGCCGCGCAAACCCTTCCCGCGTCACCGCCACTTTGCTCTGCGGGTCCAGCTCGAAAATGTCGAAACCCAGGGACAGCACCAACACCTCGGCCGCGAAATCCTTGACCGCCGCCAGCGCCACCTCCAGTTGCCCAAGAAAGTGCGCCTCACTCGAACCATGGGCCATCGGCAAGTTCAGGTTGAACCCCTCGCCCGCCCCGGCACCGCGCTCATCCGCAAACCCGGCAACCCCCGGATAGAAGTTGGTCGGATCGCCATGCACCGAGACATACAGCACATCATCGCGGTCGTAGAAAATCTCCTGAATCCCCTGACCGTGGTGCATGTCAGTGTCGAGCACCGCAACGCGTTCAAACCCGCCGCGCAACACCTGCGCCGCCACCGCCGCGTTGTTCACATAGCAGAAACCACCGGCCGCTTCGGCTCGGGCGTGATGCCCCGGTGGACGGCACAACGCGTAAGCCGCCGGCTCGCCATCAAGCAACGCCTGCGCCCCGGCCACTGCGCTTTGCGCCGACCAATAGGCCGAACGCCAGGTCTGTTCACCCACCGGGCAACTGCCATCCGCGAGATAACGTGCGGCCTGAGCCAGGATTCCGCGCAGAGCGTTTGGCTCACGGACGAAGATGTTCGACATCACTTCGTCGCCCCAATCCTCGGGGATTTCCTTCCAGCGCTGATGCGCTTCCTGGAGAAACGCCAGGTACGGCGCACCGTGCACCGCCAGCAGCGGATCAAGTCCGGCATCCACCGGCTGCTCGACTTTGAAGCCCAGCGAGCGAGACGCCTGCACCAGTCGCTGCGCACGCTCCGGCACTTCCTGCGGCGTGCGCATCTGTCCGCGGGAGTAATAGCTGCGTGGATGGTGAAGCAATTGTTCGGGATGGAAAAAACTGCGCATGGGATTGATACCTGTCAGTTAACGTAAATCTTCAAACCGGGCATGTTCAATTGTGGGAGCGAGCCTGCTCGCGAAGGCGGTGTGTCAAACAACATTGGCTTCGACTGACACGCCCTCATCGCGAGCAGGCTCGCTCCCACAGGGGTTTGGCGTTTATTCAGCTTTACCGGCGCGGGACAGCACGGCGTTGAGCAGCACGTCGGTGCCTTGCCGCACGTCTTCCGGCAGCACGTCTTCCGCTTCGTTATGACTCAAACCGCCCACGCACGGGATGAACACCATCGCCGTCGGACAGAACCGCGCCAGGTGAATCGCGTCATGCCCGGCACCGCTGACAATCGATTGCTGAGCGTAGCCCAGGGCATCCACAGCGTACTGCACCGCCGCCACGCAGTCCGCGTCGAACGGTGTCGCCGGGCTGATCCAGTGCGGGGTGATCGTCAGGTTCAGGCCGCGACCGTCGGCAATCGCCTGCAGCCGCGCGCGCACTTGCTGCTCCATCGCGTCGATGGCGTCGTCGCGGTGATGACGCAGGTCGACGGTAAAATTCACCAACCCCGGAATGGTGTTGCGCGACGACTTGTTGATGCTCAACTCACCGACGGTGGTCAGGCCCTCCGGGGCGAAATCGGTGGCCAGACTTTCAATCGCCTGAATCATCCGCGCCACGCCGTACAGCGCGTCCTTGCGCAGTGGCATCGGCGTAGTGCCTGCGTGAGCGGCCATGCCTTCGACCCGCACGTCGAGCCAGCGAATCGCCTGGCCGCCGCTGACCACGCCGATGCTCTTGGCGTTGTCTTCAAGGATCGGGCCTTGTTCGATGTGGGCTTCAAAATACGCATCCACCGCGCCGCCCAACGGACGCTCGCCGGCATAACCGGTACGCTTCAGCTCATCACCGACGCTGATGCCATCGACATCCCGCACCGCCAGCGCCGCGTCCAATTGCATGATGCCGGTGAACACCGCCGAGCCAAACATCGCCGGGGTGAAGCGCGCGCCTTCTTCGTTGGTCCACACCGCCACTTCCAGCGGCTTGCGGGTCTGGATGCCGAGGTCGTTGAGGCACCGCACCACTTCGAGGCCGGCGAGCACGCCGTACACGCCGTCGAAGCGTCCGCCTTCAGGCTGTGTGTCGAGGTGGCTGCCCATCATCACGGGCGCAGCGTCCGGGTCAGTGCCGGCGCGGCGGGCGAACAGGTTGCCGATGGCGTCCACGCTCAGGGTCATGCCGGCTTCGCGGCACCAGTGGGCAAACAGTTCGCGACCTGCTTTGTCTTCATCGCTCAAGGCCAGTCGGCAACTGCCGCCACGGGCGGTCGCGCCGATTTCGGCCATCGCCATCAGACTCGCCCACAGGCGTTCGCCATTAATCTTCAACATGAGGTTCTCCAAGACAATTCAAATCCCTGTAGGAGCCGGCTTGCCGGCGATGGGGCCTTCAAGACATGCACTAATCTTTCGGACGCCATCGCCGGCAAGCCGGCTCCTACAGGTTCGGTTGTGCGTAATTGATCGGTGTCAGGCGTTGGCTAGTTCGACGCGTTCAGCGCTGGCATGGCGACGGGCAAGGGACAGGACGCAGATCAGCGAAGTCGCAGCAATCAGGCTGTAGAACAGCGCCATCGGCCACCATTGACCGGCGAATTTATGCGCCAGCAGCGTGCCGATCAGTGGCGTCAAACCACCGGCCACGGCGCCACAGATCTGATACGCCAGTGAAATCGCCGTGTAGCGCACGCGGGTCTCGAACATGCCGCTGACGTACCCGGCGATCACCGCGTAGAACGACGCCATGCACACCACCGCCAGCGCGATGCCAAGGATGATCAGTGGTGCCTGGCCCGAGCTGACCAGCACGAACATCGGGTACGGCGAGGCCATTGCCAACAACGACACCAGGCACAGGAAACGCGTGGCGCCGATTTTTTCCGCGAGCCACGCCGCCAGCGGCTGAATGCAGAACTGAATGATCGCCACCACAAACAGGCACTCGAGGATCAGCGAGCGCGGCAACTGCAGTTGCTGGGTGGTGTAGGCGATCATGAAGGTGTTGGTGAAATACACCCCGGCAATCCCCAGGGTGTTGGCGCCGATGCACAGCAACAGCGGGCGCCACGCGGTGCGCAGGACTTCCATGACCGGCGCCTGCTCTTTACGCGTGCTCTTGGCGGCAAGTTCACGACTGGCGAGGAATTCCGGTGACTCGTTCACGCCCAGTCGAATCGCCAGCCCCACCAGCAACAGCAACGAACTGGCGAGGAACGGCAGGCGCCAGCCCCAGCTCATCAAGTCTTCTTCCGGCAAACGGGTGACTGCGCTGAATGCCAGCAGCGACAGGATCAAACCGGCCGGGCTGCCAAGTTGCGCGAAGGACGCAAAGAAATTGCGCCGACCTTTCGGCGCATGCTCGCCGGCCATCAAGACCGCCCCGCCCCACTCGCCACCCACGGCAATGCCCTGGACGATGCGCAGCAGAATCAGCAGTACCGGCGCTGCGGCGCCGATCTGTGCATAAGTCGGCAGCAAACCGATGCAGACCGTGACCACGCCCATCATCAGCAAGGTGATGATCAGCGATTTCTTGCGCCCGATGCGGTCACCGATGTGGCCGAAGATGATCCCGCCCAACGGCCGCGCAAAGAAGCCCACGGCGAAGGTGCCGAACGCGGCCATGGTGCTGAACAGTTTGTCGTCGGAGGGGAAGAACAGCGCGCCGAACACCAACGCGGCGGCGGTGGCGTAAATGTAAAAGTCGTACCACTCGATCATGGTGCCGATGAAGGCTGCGGCTGCCGCACGGCGCGGCTGGGAAGAAGCTGGGGGCTTCATGGTTCGGACTCCATTGATTGTTTTTTTGGCAGGAGAAAAGCAGTAAATCCAAGGCACTCTGACGGCGCCTGTCTGGGAGTGATTTATCGTCCCGGGGCTATGATTAGTCAATTTTCTATTTATTATGCGTAGTATTACGACAGCTTATAATCGAGAGCCACATGGCCGAACGCGATGTGCAACGCCTGCTCAATGACCGACTGGACTGGAACCTGCTGCGCACCTTTCGGGTGATCGGCCAGGAGCTGAGCATCAGCCGCGCCGCCGCCCGCCTGCACCTGACGCAACCGGCCGTGAGCCAGGCATTGAAGCGTCTGGAAGAACAACTCGGCCGCCAACTGATCGCCCGTCGCGGGCCACGTTTTGCCCTGACCGAAGTCGGCGAGCAGATCTTCGCACTGGCCGGGGAAATCTATGGGCAGATGTCCCAGGTCAGCAGCGTGCTGGAGCAACCGGCCGACGAAGTGATCGGCAAGGTGCGCCTGTTGATCATCAGCCGGATCTACTCGGAACGCTTCGATGACTTCCTCGCGGACTTCCATCGGCAGCACCCGCGGGTCGATCTGGAGGTGGACGTGATGCGCAGCTCCGACATCGTCAGCGCGCTTCAGGAAAAAACCGCGACGCTGGGGCTGAGCCTCAATCGCCGTCCGCAACCGCGCTTGGAGCAACGGTTGTTCCTGCGTCAGCGCTATGCGTTTTTCTGCGGCAAGCATCATGCGATGTTCGGCCAGCAGAACGTCGACCAAGGGGATTTGCAACGGGAGAATTTCGTCAGTTTCACCAGCGACCAGATCGGCGGCATGCTCTCGCCGCTGACGATTTTTCGCGATCAGCAGGGCTTCAGCGGACGCATCGTGGCGTCGTCACCGAGCCTGGAAGAAGTGCGGCGACTGGTGATCGCCGGGTTCGGTATCGGCTGTTTGCCCGAGCACGTAGTGGCGGCGGACGTCGACGCCGGATTGCTCTGGCGCCTGCCGCCCCACGAAGGGATTGCCGACGTGGACATTCATTTGCTGTGGAACCGCGAGCAGCGCATGAGCCGGGCCGAGACGATGTTCATCGAGAGCCTGCAACGCTGCCTGACGGCTTAGACGCGCAACACCTGCGCGACCGGTTCACCGGCGCGCAAACGTTCGAGCAAGCGCGGTTCGGCATGATCGGACGCCAGCGCCTGCTCGATGACACCGGCCGCGGTGTGCCAATCGAGAAACAGCACGCCGTTGTCGTCCGCCAGCACCAGATCACCCGGCTGCACCGTGACGCCTGCACAGTGAATCGGCTGGTTGATCTGGCTGTCGCCGCGACCGTGCAGCTTGGTGGTCAGCAGGCTCGTGCCGCGAGCGAAGACCGGTAATCCGCCCTCACGCAGCTCCAGCAAATCAGTCACGGCGCCGTCGACCACGATGCCCGCCGCCCCGGCACAACTCGCAGCACAACTGGTCACCGCGCCGACCGGTGCGTGTTGCCAGTCGCCGCCGGTGTCGATCACCAACACGTCGCCCGGCTTTATCAGCGCCAACGCCTGGTTGACGGCAATGGCATCGGCGCCCACCAATTTCAGTGTCAGTGCACGGCCCACCAGTTTCACATTGGGCACCATCGCCCGCAGTTGCGAATCGGCAAAACCCGCCTCCAGAAAATGGCCAAGGGTTGGAAAGCTCACCGCTTTGAACTGCTCGATCAACTGTGATTTATCCATGCTGCGGCTCCCTGGCAATCACCTCGGCCACACAGTCGATTTCCAGCGACACGCCCCACAATGCCACGCACACCGTGGTTCGCGCCGGCGGCGCATGGCCGAGAAACTCGCGATACACCGCGTTGAACGGCTCCAGTTGCGCGGGATCGGTGAGGTACGCGTTGACCTTGATCACGTGGCTGAAACCCGAGCCGGCTTCAATCAGGATCGCCTCGAGATTGCGCAAGGTTTGCCGCACCTGTTCGGTGAAATCGGCGGGCTGCTCATCGAGTGTGCTTTGGGCCGGAATCTGCCCGGCGGTGAACACCAGATGGCCGCTGACCACCGCTTGAGAGTAAGGCCCGACCGGGCCGATGAAGCCCGGAGCGGATTGAATTCTGCGCATGCTGTTGAGCTCCATGAATCACGCCGCAGCCGATTTGAAAGGTTTGCGAACGGGTTGATCGGCGGCCGGACCCGCCGCCGGGATTTCGCTGATGTCGCGCTTGAACGTCTCGGTCAGCAGCAACAGCGCCAGCAAGGAAATCAGCGCCGCGCCGATCATGTACCAGGCCACCGACGAGCCTTTGCCGGTCGCGGCGAGCAACGCAGTGGTGACGATGGGCGTTGCGGCGCTGCCGAGCAGGCCGGACAGCATGTAGCTGATCGACAGTCCCGAATAACGCACGCGGGTGCCGAACAACTCCGCCAGGAAGGTCGCGATCGGCCCGTAGTTGGCGGCGAATGCCGTCATCAACAGCAAGTAGCCGAAGATCACCAGCGACAGCTCCTTGGTGTCCATCAGCCAGAACATCGGGAACGCGACCAACGCCTCGGCAACGATGCCGGCGACAATGATCGGCTTGCGGCCGAACCGGTCCGACAACGCGCCGAACACCGGCAGCATGACGATGCACCAGGCGCAGGACAGCAGCACCACGCCCAGCATCACGCTGCGACTGAAACCGAGATTCTGCGTGCCGTACGTCAGGCCGAACGCGACGATGATGTTGAACGACGCGCCGGTCGACATCGTCGCAATACCGCCGAGCACCACTTGCTTCCAGTACTTGCGGAAGACTTCGGCCAGCGGCATTTTCACCTGCACTTCCGCTTCCTTGACCTTGTTGAAGGCCGGGGTTTCCGCGATGTTCAAGCGGATATACAAACCCACGGCGATCAGCAGCACGCTGGCCAGAAACGGAATGCGCCAGCCCCAGGCCAACAGGTCTTCAGGCGACAGCCACGCGGCAATCAACAGAAACGCCAGGTTGGCAATCATGGTCCCGGCCGGGACGCCGATCTGCACCCAGGAACCGTACAGGCCGCGCTTGTTGGCCGGCGCATGTTCCACCGCCATCAACACCGCCCCGCCCCACTCACCGCCCAGCGCCAGGCCTTGAATCACCCTCAGCAATAACAACAGGATCGGCGCCCATATCCCGATGGCCGCGTAATTGGGTAACAAGCCGATCGCGAACGTGGCGGCGCCCATGGTCAACAGCGAAATCAACAACATCGACTTGCGACCCAAGCGGTCACCGAAGTGCCCGAACAACGCGGCACCGACTATTCGGGCGACATACGCTGAAGCGAAAGTACCGAACGCCAGCAACGTACCGATCAAGGGCACGAAGTCCGGAAAGAACACCTTGTTGAATACCAGCGCCGAAGCGGTGGCAAACACAAACAGGTCGTACCATTCAACCGTGGTGCCGATGACACTGGCCACGGCGACTTTTTTCATGCTGATTGCAACTTCCGGTGGGGCACCGGACTTTTCTGCGGACGATAGATCGCTCATCACTGACTCCAGGAATTCTTCAAGAACTCGTTTATTTAATTGTTTTGACTGGCAGTAAATCGTTTGAGAGTGAGGGATTGTTGTTATGTATCGCCCAACTGAGTGGGCGAGTTTTTATATTCAGTAACCCAGTAATCGGTCCGCGTTATTCAATAAAGATTCGCCGGCATTTAAGCGGCGAAAGTTCTCCGCAACTTGTTCGGCAATGCAGTCGTGGGAGGCCGCCGAAGCCATGTGCGGTGTGATCGTCACGCCGGGCATTGTCCAGAGACGGTGATCAACCGGCAGTGGTTCTTGCTCGAAAACATCCAGCAGCGCGCCACGCAGTTTTCCTCGTTTCAGGGCGTGTTCGAGGTCGTCGATATTGAGATGACCACCCCGGCCGCAATTGACCAACGCAGCGCCATTGGCCAATTGTTCGAAAGTTGAATGACCAAGAATGCCGCGAGTTTCGCTGGTCAGCGGCAACAAGTTGATCAGCAACTCCACACCCTCAAGAAACGGTTTCAGGTTTGCCGCACCGGCGAACGTCTGCACGCCGTTTATCGTCTTGTCACTGCGCGCCCAGCCACGAACGTCATAACCGGAAGCGGCCAGATCCTGAGCGATGGCGCTGCCCAGCGATCCCAGCCCCATCACACCCACCTTGAATTGCCCCGCCGCCCGTTGCAGTGGCCGTTCCCAGCGCTGCTCCTGTTGCTGCAACAGCACATGATCGAAACCACGGTGATAGTGAATCACCGCCCAGCGTACGTATTCGGTCATGCCCTGACGGTGACCGGGATCGACCACCCGGCACACCGGCAGATCCGGGCAGGACGGGTCGTGATCGAGGTGATCGATGCCGGCCGCCACCGAGTGAATCACCTGAAGGTTCGGTAACGCGGCGAGGCTGCCCGGCAAAGGGAACCAGCACGCCGCAATCTGCGCATTTTTGGCCAGCGGATCATCCGCCAGCACGGTGGTGAGCTGCGGTGCGCTGCGGGCGAACGCGGCTTGCAGTTGTTTGAGCAGCAAGGTGTCGCGGGACAGCAAAACCACGGTGTTCATGACAGATAGGACTCACGCTGGGATTCGATCAGGGTCAGTGCGGCCTCCCAGGCCAGGTCGATGATGTTGTCCTGCTCATCGCGGTCAAACTGCTCGGCAGTGTGTGCACACACTTCCGGCGACGGGTAATGCAACGCTGAACCGCCGGCCAGCGCCGCCACCTGCGCCTGACAGGCCCGCTCCAGAAAGTGGATCTCCTGGAACGCCTGGGCCACGCCGGAGCCGCCGACCAGCAAACCGTGATTGCGCAGGATCATTGCCCGGTGCGGCCCCAGATCAGCAATCAACCGCTCGCGCTCATCCAGCGACAACGCAATGCCTTCATAGGTGTGATACGCCAATTTGCCGTAGAACTTCAGCGCGTGCTGACTGATCGGCAGCAAGCCCTGTTTCTGCGCCGCAACGGCCATGCCGGCGGCGGTGTGAGTATGGATCACGCAATTCAGGTCCGGACGGGCCATGTGGATCGCCGAATGAATGACGAACCCTGCGGCGTTGACCCGATGACCTTCGTAATGCGGGTCGACGACTCGCCCTTCCTGATCGATGCGCACCAGATCCGAGGCGCGCATGCGGTCGAAAATCACCCCGTAGCGGTTGATCAGAAAGTGATGTTCAGGCCCTGGAATCCGCAGGGTGATGTGGGTGTCGATCAAATCGGTCATGCGAAAGTGCGCGACCAGCCGATACAGCGCAGCCAGTTCGCAACGGGCCTTCCATTCAACCGGGCCGATGTGTTCAGGTTTACTCACGAATACACCTCTTTAGCAGCGTGGGTGACGACCGGGTTGGCGCGCAGGCGGGCCAGCCCGCAAACACCGATCAGGGACAGGGCCGAGAGCAAGGTGAAGAACACCGCCAACGGCAGCCATTGTCCGGAAAACTTGCTCGCCAGCAGCGTGCCGATCAGCGGCGTGGTGCCGCCGGCCAGTGCACAGCTCAATTGGTAAGCGATGGAAATGCCCGAGTAGCGCAGGTGCACCGGGAACGCCTGGGTCATGTAACCGGCGATCACCGCGTACAGCGCCGAAAGGATCACTACCGCGAGGGCGATGCCGAGGGTCATCAACAGAATGTTTTGCGTGCCCACCAGCAAGAACATCGGGTACGGCGTGACCATGCACAGCAGCGCAACGAGCTTGAGAAAACGACCTTCGCCTATGCGCTCGGCGAGCAGTGCGCTGAGCGGTTGCGAGAGCAACTGAATGACGGTCACCAGGAACAGGCAATCGAGAATCGTCGAGCGTGCGATGCCCTGATACTGGGTGACGTAGGTGATCATGAAAGTGTTGGTGAAGAAGAACCCGGCCGAGCCGATGGTCACTGCGGCGGCAGCGAACAGGATCTGCCGCCAGCACGTGCGGATCACTTCCTTGACCGGGTACCTGGCGGTTTCGTTGTTGTCTCGCGCCTTGGCGAATTCCGGCGACTCATGAACGCCGGAGCGGATCATCAGGCCGACCATCATCAGCACACCACTGGCGAGGAACGGCAGACGCCAGCCCCAGGCAAGGAAGTCTTCGGGTTCGAGTGATGTCACCAGGCGAAAAGCAATCAACGCCAGTAACAAACCGGCCGGGCTGCCGAGTTGGGCGAATGACGCGTAGAAGGTTTTGCGCTTGGCCGGCGCGTGTTCGCTGGCCATCAACACCGCCCCGCCCCACTCGCCGCCGACGGAAATGCCCTGGATCAAACGCAGCACGATCAGGCCGATCGGTGCCCAGATGCCGGCGCTAGCGTAACTCGGTAACAGGCCAATGCCGGCAGTCGCCACGCCCATCAGCGCCATCGTCACCAGCAACATTTTCTTGCGGCCCAGACGATCGCCCAGATGTCCGAAAACCATGCCGGCCATGGGACGGGCGATGAAGCCGACGGCGAAACTGCCAAAAGCCGCCAGGGTACTCATCACCGGGTCGCTGCTGGGAAAGAACACTTGCCCAAGCACCAACGCCGCCGCGGTGGCGTAAATGTAAAAGTCGTAGAACTCGATGGTCGTGCCAATGAAGGCAGCGGCCGCCGCTCGACGCGGCTGTGCGGTGGTGTGCATGCAAGGACCCTGTGTATTTATAGTTTTGGGCAGGTACTGAAGGCTGTTTGCGGTTGCGCTCTGTGGCGCTTGTGGGCTTTATCGCTTCCATGCCAGAATTAGTCAATTTTCATATTCTTATCTTTACTATTAGCGCTGCTACTACATGGGATTGTCATGACTTCCACTAACCCCTGGGTGGGCCGACGTTTTCTGAATGATCGCCTCGACTGGAACCTGCTGCGCACCTACCTTGTGATCGGCCAGGAAGGCAGCATTAGCCGTGCCGCAGCGCGGTTGCACATCACGCAGTCAGCCGTCAGCCAGGCGTTGAAACGGCTGGAAGAACAACTGGAATGTGTGTTGATTGCCCGTAGCGGGAGACGGTTTGACCTGACGGAAACCGGGGAAGAAGTCCTGCGCATTGCGACGGATATCTACGGCGACATTTCGCGATTGGGCACGGTGGTGGAGAGTCGTCACGATGACGTGGTGGGCAAGATCCGCATCCTCACCGTCAGCGGTGTGCAGGCGCGGCATTACGACGAGTTCCTCGCCGATTTCCATGAAACCCACCCGAAAATCGAGCTGGAAGTCGAGGTGATGGGCAGCTCGAACATCATCAGTTCGTTGCTGCAAAAGACCGCGACCATTGGCGTCGGCCTGTGTCGTTTACCGCAGCCGCGGCTGGAACAGCGAGTGCTGTTCCGCGAGCGTTATGCGTACTTTTGCGGGCAGCGTCATCGGCTGTTCGGACAAGAGAATCTGACGCTGGAACAGCTCGCCGCAGAAAACTTCGTCAGTTTCACCAGCGACCAGCTCGGCGGAAATCTTTCGCCGCTGACGCTGTTTCGCGACCAGCAGGGTTTTACCGGCAAGATCGTTGCTTCATCGACGAGCTTCGAAGAGATTTACCGATTGATTTGCGCTGGCTACGGGATTGGCTGTCTGCCCACGCATTTGGTGAAAAGGGATGTCGAGCAAGGGTTGCTGTGGCGGTTGCCGCCGGAGGATGGGGTGGTGGATTTTGATATTCAGTTGCTGTGGAATCGCGAGCAGAAGATGAGTCAGGCGGAAACCGTGTTCCTCGAAAGCTTCCAGCACATGCTCAGCATTCGTGAGCCTGTGCTGTGAAGCCTTGATCGATTAAACGTGAGGATCACCGGGTGGTTTGCTCGGCGTGGCATATTGCGGTTTCAGGTGGCCGTCCTGATCGAGTAACCAGGCGTCCATGATCTGTCGCACCACAGGCCCGGCGACGCGACCTCCGGCCTCGCCGTTTTCGATCATCACCGAGATGACAATCTTCGGGTGCTCGGCCGGCGCGAAGCCGACAAACAAGGCGTTGTCGCGGTTCCGCTCCAGGGTTTTCGCCCGGTTGTAGCGCTCACCCTGTTTGATCGCGACCACTTGCGCGGTACCACTTTTCCCGGCGATGCGGTACTGGGCGCCTTGGGCCGCCGCTCGGGCGATGCCGCGAGCGTCGTGCATGACCATTTGCATGCCATGGTTGACCTGTTCCCAGTCACGCGGGTCTTTCAACAGGATGTTTGGCATCGGATGCTCATCCACTGGCGTCACACCATCCACGGTCTTGGCCAGATGCGGACGGTTCCATACACCTTTATTGGCGATCAGCGCGGTGGCTTGAGCCAGCTGCAGCGGCGTGACCTGCATGTAACCCTGGCCGATGCCGAGGATCACCGTTTCGCCGGGGAACCACGCCTGACGGCGCGTGGCGCGCTTCCAGGCCTGAGACGGCATCAAGCCGGCAGACTCTTCGAACATATCCAGCGAGACCTTCTCGCCAAGCCCGAACATCGCCATGTAGTCGTGCAGGCGATCGATGCCCAACTTGTGCGCCAGGTCGTAGAAGTAGGTGTCGTTGGAGCGCATGATCGCTGCGTCCATATCCACCCAACCGTCGCCGCTGTGGTTCCAGTTACGGTACTTGTGATCGAAGTCCGGGAGCTGGTAATAACCCGGGTCGAAGACGCGGGTTTGCGGGGTCACGACACCCGCATCCAGGCCGGCAATCGCCACTTCGGGCTTGATGGTCGAACCCGGCGCGTAGAGACCGCGCAGCACGCGGTTGAACAGCGGCCGGTCGATGGAGTCATGCAGTGCCGCGTACTCCTTGAAGCTGATCCCGGTCACGAACAGGTTCGGGTCAAAGCTTGGCTTGCTGACCATGGCCAGCACTTCACCGGTCGATGGATCGAGCGCGACCACTGAACCGCGACGATCACCCAACGCTTCTTCGGCGGCTTCCTGAAGTTTGACGTCGAGGCTCAGGACGATGTTTTTACCAGGCACCGGATCGGTGTGCTTGAGCACTCGCAGCACGCGACCCTGGGCGTTGGTTTCGACTTCTTCGTAACCGACGTGGCCGTGCAATTCTGATTCATAAAACTTTTCAATCCCGGTTTTTCCGATGGATTGGGTGCCTCGATACTCGACAGTATCCAGGGCCTTGGATTCTTTCTCGTTGATTCGACCGACGTAGCCGATGGAATGGGCGAAGTGCGCGCCCAACGGGTAATGGCGAACGAACTGCGGCTCAACGTCGATTCCGGGCAGGCGGAATTCGTTGACGGCGAGTACGGCGATTTGCTCTTCGCTGAGTTCGTAGAACAGCGTGACGGGCACAAAGGGGTGGCGCGCCTGCTTCATCGCCTTGTCGAACAGCGTCCGGTCCTCTAAGGGCAGGTGCAGGAGATTGACCACCTCATCCAGTTCTTCTTTGACGTCAGCAGCGCGTTCACGGGTGATGGTCAGGTTGAAACTGGGGCGGTTGTCGGCGAGGACCACGCCGTTGCGGTCGTAGATCAATCCGCGCGTGGGGGTGATGGGCAATACGTGGACGCGATTGTTTTCGGAGATGGTCGAGTGATAGTCAAACTCGACCACTTGCAGCACGTACATGCGCACCACCAGTGCGCAGGTGATAGCGACGACGAACAAGGCGCAAGCCATCAGTCTTTTGTTGACCAGGCGCGTCTCTTTTTCGTGGTCCTTGATCGGGATCGGTTGAGGCATTTCTGCAGCTGCTCTTTAACTAAAAAGGGGCGCCGATCCGTAGGCTTGAAATCAGTCCGTTAAAAAAACGAGCTGCACCATACCAAAAACCGTGCGGTCACTTTAGTGCGATTTCCTCTAACGGTTGTCCTTGAGGGCCAAAACGACGGTTGGTTTTTTCTGACTCGTGCGATTTGTTCAAAATTGATATTCCGATTCATGCATTTTTCTTGCAGATAGGCCTGTGGATACTGGGTGCATGTCATTCCCTTTTTGGAGTCTTTTCATGCACCCACGATTTACACGATTGCTCGGTTCGAACGGTTTTTCCATTGGGCTGGAGCTGCCACTGGATAACGATTGGTCCAGCGACGGCCAGCGCCGACGAATTGCCGAGGATCGCCCTTTCGGTGTTCCGGATCTGAAGCAACATGCAGCGATGGCGAGGCTGGCGGACAAGGCTGGGTTCCGTGCTCTGTGGGTCCGCGATGTGCCGGTTTACGACCCGAATTTCGGCGATGCCGCACAGGTTTTCGAAACCTTTTCCTACCTTGGGTACCTGGCCGGAATTACCGACAACATCATGTTGGGTACGGCGGCGGTTGTACTTCCATTGCGTCAGCCTTGGCTCACCTTGAAGTCAGCAAACAGTGTTGATGAGTTGAGCGATGGGCGTTTACTGCTTGGCGTGGCCAGTGGTGACCGGCCTATGGAATATCCGTTGTTTGGGGTCGATTACGATCAGAGGGGAGAAATATTTCGCGATACGGTGGAGTTGTTGCGCGACCAGGGTGAAGGCCGTCTGCCTGAAGGTGCGCACTTGCTTCCGCAGCGCGATGAAGCGGCTCCATTGTTGGTGGCAGGTCTTGGCCAGCAATCACCTGCATGGATTGGTGAACACATGGATGGCTGGCTCGCCTACCCGGGTACGCCAGATGAACATCGGCGCCGGGTCGGGTTGTGGCGCGAGGTGGGTGGGGATAAGCCTTACATCAGCTTCGTCCACCTTGATTTGGCCGCCAATCCTCACGCCCCGATGCGACGTGTGCGTTTCGGCGGCATTTGCGGGCGGTTGGCGCTGATTGATGAGCTTCAGGCATTACGTGAAGCCGGGGTACAACATGTTGGCCTGCATGTGCGTCGTAGCGAACGCCCGGTTGCCGAGGTTATTGAAGAGATTGCTGAATACGTTCTGCCAATGTTTCACTGACAATGCAGTGCCTTACAGGGCAGCCAGTGTGGCTGCCCTTATTTTCGCCACTTTCCTGCGGGCAAAACAAAACCCCAACTGCTTTCGCAATTGGGGTTTCGGAATTTAATCTTGACGATGACCTACTCTCACATGGGGAAACCCCACACTACCATCGGCGATGCATCGTTTCACTGCTGAGTTCGGGATGGGATCAGGTGGTTCCAATGCTCTATGGTCGTCAAGAAATTCTTGAGCTGACGCGTCTTGCGACGTTCCAGCGAATTGGGTATGCGATAGTTTGTGTGTTGCTCTCGAACTTTCGGTTCATTGCGTCTTCACACACCGCAATCTGATGCTCTTTCGAGTAGTCAAATTGCTTGGGTGTTATATGGTCAAGCCTCACGGGCAATTAGTATTGGTTAGCTCAACGCCTCACAGCGCTTACACACCCAACCTATCAACGTCGTAGTCTTCGACGGCCCTTCAGGGGACTCAAGGTCCCAGTGAGATCTCATCTTGAGGCTAGTTTCCCGCTTAGATGCTTTCAGCGGTTATCTATTCCGAACATAGCTACCCGGCAATGCCACTGGCGTGACAACCGGAACACCAGAGGTTCGTCCACTCCGGTCCTCTCGTACTAGGAGCAGCCCCTCTCAAATCTCAAACGTCCACGGCAGATAGGGACCGAACTGTCTCACGACGTTCTAAACCCAGCTCGCGTACCACTTTAAATGGCGAACAGCCATACCCTTGGGACCGGCTTCAGCCCCAGGATGTGATGAGCCGACATCGAGGTGCCAAACACCGCCGTCGATATGAACTCTTGGGCGGTATCAGCCTGTTATCCCCGGAGTACCTTTTATCCGTTGAGCGATGGCCCTTCCATACAGAACCACCGGATCACTAAGACCTACTTTCGTACCTGCTCGACGTGTCTGTCTCGCAGTCAAGCGCGCTTTTGCCTTTATACTCTACGACCGATTTCCGACCGGTCTGAGCGCACCTTCGTACTCCTCCGTTACTCTTTAGGAGGAGACCGCCCCAGTCAAACTACCCACCATACACTGTCCTCGATCCGGATAACGGACCTGAGTTAGAACCTCAAAGTTGCCAGGGTGGTATTTCAAGGTTGGCTCCACGCGAACTGGCGTCCACGCTTCAAAGCCTCCCACCTATCCTACACAAGCAAATTCAAAGTCCAGTGCAAAGCTATAGTAAAGGTTCACGGGGTCTTTCCGTCTAGCCGCGGATACACTGCATCTTCACAGCGATTTCAATTTCACTGAGTCTCGGGTGGAGACAGCGCCGCCATCGTTACGCCATTCGTGCAGGTCGGAACTTACCCGACAAGGAATTTCGCTACCTTAGGACCGTTATAGTTACGGCCGCCGTTTACCGGGGCTTCGATCAAGAGCTTCGCGTTAGCTAACCCCATCAATTAACCTTCCGGCACCGGGCAGGCGTCACACCCTATACGTCCACTTTCGTGTTTGCAGAGTGCTGTGTTTTTAATAAACAGTCGCAGCGGCCTGGTATCTTCGACCGGCATGAGCTTACGGAGCAAGTCCTTCACCCTCACCGGCGCACCTTCTCCCGAAGTTACGGTGCCATTTTGCCTAGTTCCTTCACCCGAGTTCTCTCAAGCGCCTTGGTATTCTCTACCCAACCACCTGTGTCGGTTTGGGGTACGGTTCCTGGTTACCTGAAGCTTAGAAGCTTTTCTTGGAAGCATGGCATCAACCACTTCGTGTTCTAAAAGAACACTCGTCATCAGCTCTCGGCCTTAGAATCCCGGATTTACCTAAGATTCCAGCCTACCACCTTAAACTTGGACAACCAACGCCAAGCTGGCCTAGCCTTCTCCGTCCCTCCATCGCAATAACCAGAAGTACAGGAATATTAACCTGTTTTCCATCGACTACGCTTTTCAGCCTCGCCTTAGGGACCGACTAACCCTGCGTCGATTAACGTTGCGCAGGAAACCTTGGTCTTTCGGCGTGGGTGTTTTTCACACCCATTGTCGTTACTCATGTCAGCATTCGCACTTCTGATACCTCCAGCAAGCTTCTCAACTCACCTTCACAGGCTTACAGAACGCTCCTCTACCGCATCACCTAAGTGATACCCGTAGCTTCGGTGTATGGTTTGAGCCCCGTTACATCTTCCGCGCAGGCCGACTCGACTAGTGAGCTATTACGCTTTCTTTAAAGGGTGGCTGCTTCTAAGCCAACCTCCTAGCTGTCTAAGCCTTCCCACATCGTTTCCCACTTAACCATAACTTTGGGACCTTAGCTGACGGTCTGGGTTGTTTCCCTTTTCACGACGGACGTTAGCACCCGCCGTGTGTCTCCCATGCTCGGCACTTGTAGGTATTCGGAGTTTGCATCGGTTTGGTAAGTCGGGATGACCCCCTAGCCGAAACAGTGCTCTACCCCCTACAGTGATACATGAGGCGCTACCTAAATAGCTTTCGAGGAGAACCAGCTATCTCCGAGCTTGATTAGCCTTTCACTCCGATCCACAGGTCATCCGCTAACTTTTCAACGGTAGTCGGTTCGGTCCTCCAGTTAGTGTTACCCAACCTTCAACCTGCCCATGGATAGATCGCCCGGTTTCGGGTCTATTCCCAGCGACTAGACGCCCTATTAAGACTCGCTTTCGCTACGCCTCCCCTATTCGGTTAAGCTCGCCACTGAAAATAAGTCGCTGACCCATTATACAAAAGGTACGCAGTCACCCAACAAAGTGGGCTCCCACTGCTTGTACGCATACGGTTTCAGGATCTATTTCACTCCCCTCTCCGGGGTTCTTTTCGCCTTTCCCTCACGGTACTAGTTCACTATCGGTCAGTCAGTAGTATTTAGCCTTGGAGGATGGTCCCCCCATATTCAGACAAAGTTTCTCGTGCTCCGTCCTACTCGATTTCATGACTAAGAGATTTTCGCGTACAGGGCTATCACCCACTATGGCCGCACTTTCCAGAGCGTTCCGCTAATCTCAAAGCCACTTAAGGGCTAGTCCCCGTTCGCTCGCCACTACTAAGGGAATCTCGGTTGATTTCTTTTCCTCAGGGTACTTAGATGTTTCAGTTCCCCTGGTTCGCTTCTTAAGCCTATGTATTCAGCTTAAGATACCTAACTTATGTTAGGTGGGTTCCCCCATTCAGACATCTCCGGATCAAAGTCTGTTTGCCGACTCCCCGAAGCTTTTCGCAGGCTACCACGTCTTTCATCGCCTCTGACTGCCAAGGCATCCACCGTATGCGCTTCTTCACTTGACCATATAACCCCAAGCAATCTGGTTATACTGTGAAGACGACATTCGCCGAAAATTCGCGATTAAACTCACAAATTTTACCTTAGCCTGAATAAACACCAGTGAAAGTGCTATCCAGTCTATCTTTCTATCACATACCCAAATTTTTAAAGAACGATCTAGCCAAAGACTAGAAATCAACATTCACCACCATCACGATGGAATGCTCATTTCTAAGCTTTATACAATCAGAAGCAGTAGTGGTGGAGCCAAACGGGATCGAACCGTTGACCTCCTGCGTGCAAGGCAGGCGCTCTCCCAGCTGAGCTATGGCCCCGTATTGCTACAGGATCCCACACAAAAATTGGTGGGTCTGGGCAGATTCGAACTGCCGACCTCACCCTTATCAGGGGTGCGCTCTAACCAACTGAGCTACAGACCCAATTTCGGGCTGCTTCTTATCGTCTTCTTCAATGAATCAAGCAATTCGTGTGGGAACTTATGGAGCAGCTGATGTCGTCGATTAAGGAGGTGATCCAGCCGCAGGTTCCCCTACGGCTACCTTGTTACGACTTCACCCCAGTCATGAATCACACCGTGGTAACCGTCCTCCCGAAGGTTAGACTAGCTACTTCTGGTGCAACCCACTCCCATGGTGTGACGGGCGGTGTGTACAAGGCCCGGGAACGTATTCACCGCGACATTCTGATTCGCGATTACTAGCGATTCCGACTTCACGCAGTCGAGTTGCAGACTGCGATCCGGACTACGATCGGTTTTATGGGATTAGCTCCACCTCGCGGCTTGGCAACCCTCTGTACCGACCATTGTAGCACGTGTGTAGCCCAGGCCGTAAGGGCCATGATGACTTGACGTCATCCCCACCTTCCTCCGGTTTGTCACCGGCAGTCTCCTTAGAGTGCCCACCATTACGTGCTGGTAACTAAGGACAAGGGTTGCGCTCGTTACGGGACTTAACCCAACATCTCACGACACGAGCTGACGACAGCCATGCAGCACCTGTCTCAATGTTCCCGAAGGCACCAATCCATCTCTGGAAAGTTCATTGGATGTCAAGGCCTGGTAAGGTTCTTCGCGTTGCTTCGAATTAAACCACATGCTCCACCGCTTGTGCGGGCCCCCGTCAATTCATTTGAGTTTTAACCTTGCGGCCGTACTCCCCAGGCGGTCAACTTAATGCGTTAGCTGCGCCACTAAGAGCTCAAGGCTCCCAACGGCTAGTTGACATCGTTTACGGCGTGGACTACCAGGGTATCTAATCCTGTTTGCTCCCCACGCTTTCGCACCTCAGTGTCAGTATCAGTCCAGGTGGTCGCCTTCGCCACTGGTGTTCCTTCCTATATCTACGCATTTCACCGCTACACAGGAAATTCCACCACCCTCTACCATACTCTAGCTTGTCAGTTTTGAATGCAGTTCCCAGGTTGAGCCCGGGGATTTCACATCCAACTTAACAAACCACCTACGCGCGCTTTACGCCCAGTAATTCCGATTAACGCTTGCACCCTCTGTATTACCGCGGCTGCTGGCACAGAGTTAGCCGGTGCTTATTCTGTCGGTAACGTCAAAACAGCAAAGTATTAATTTACTGCCCTTCCTCCCAACTTAAAGTGCTTTACAATCCGAAGACCTTCTTCACACACGCGGCATGGCTGGATCAGGCTTTCGCCCATTGTCCAATATTCCCCACTGCTGCCTCCCGTAGGAGTCTGGACCGTGTCTCAGTTCCAGTGTGACTGATCATCCTCTCAGACCAGTTACGGATCGTCGCCTTGGTGAGCCATTACCTCACCAACTAGCTAATCCGACCTAGGCTCATCTGATAGCGCAAGGCCCGAAGGTCCCCTGCTTTCTCCCGTAGGACGTATGCGGTATTAGCGTCCGTTTCCGAGCGTTATCCCCCACTACCAGGCAGATTCCTAGGCATTACTCACCCGTCCGCCGCTCTCAAGAGAAGCAAGCTTCTCTCTACCGCTCGACTTGCATGTGTTAGGCCTGCCGCCAGCGTTCAATCTGAGCCATGATCAAACTCTTCAGTTCAAACATCTTTGGGTTTTTAAGAAACCCTAAACTTGGCTCAGCAATCGTTGGTTACATCTTTGATTTCTCGCGGAGTAACTTGTGATGCTGATAATCTTGTTGACTATCAGTCTGACCCCACAAGCACCCACACGAATTGCTTGATTCAGTTGTTAAAGAGCGGTTGGTTAAGATCTTTCGTCTCAACCGAGGCGCGCATTCTACAGCGTCCTCTGTATCTGTCAAGCGGTTATTTTCAGAAGTTTTCAAAGTTTCCTTTGCAACTTCAACCACTTGCGCTTCCGATCTCTCGTTAGCGGGAGGCGAATTCTACAGCGTTACTCGCTGCTGTCAACACCTCTTTTTCTCCGCTTTCGACCGAGAAGATCGAACCGTCAATCAAGCCGCACAACACCGCTTAACCAACTCCTTCTGGGCTTCGATAACCTGAAGCAACTCGCTGTCGAAAACTGCGTAACTCTTTGTTTACCAAGGAGTTTTCCGTTTAGACTGCGCCGGAAGTGGGGCGAATTATAGACTTCCAGAATCTGCCGTCAACCCCTAATTTAGCCTTTCTATCAGGATACTCAAAATCAATGCTTATATATAGACGCGAACACCTTGAATGCGCAGTATATTGCCCAACACTAGAACAATACGTTCGTTTCCTGCCTTGGACGATGCCACGCAATGAATGACCAGCCCCGCAGCCTTGCCTCGACCCTGTTCTCGGTTGGCCTGCTATTGATAGCCATGGCGTCGATCCAGTCCGGAGCCTCCCTGGCCAAAAGCATGTTCCCGGTTATCGGTGCGCAAGGGACAACGACCCTGCGGTTGATTTTCGCCAGCGTAATCATGCTGGTACTGCTGCGCCCATGGCGCGCGAAGCTCACCGCGAAATCCTTGCGCACCGTCATTGTCTACGGGATGGCACTCGGCGGCATGAACTTCCTCTTCTATATGTCCCTACGCACAGTCCCATTGGGAATCGCAGTAGCGCTGGAGTTCACCGGGCCGTTGGCGGTCGCTATTTATGCCTCACGTCGCGCGATCGACTTTTTATGGATCGCACTGGCCGCCATCGGGTTGCTGTTGTTGATACCCACGGGAGCTACGACTGCCGGTATTGATCTGGTCGGTGCGGGTTATGCCTTGGGGGCCGGAGTCTGCTGGGCGTTGTACATTCTATTCGGCCAGAAGGCCGGCGCAGACAATGGCGTACAGACTGCTGCACTGGGCGTCATGATTGCCGCACTGTTCGTAGCGCCTATCGGTATTGTGCATGCCGGCGCCGCACTGCTGACGCCATCGCTGATTCCCATAGCGATCGGCGTCGCCCTGTTGTCCACTGCCCTGCCCTATACGCTGGAAATGGTCGCCCTGACTCGAATGCCAGCCCGGACCTTCGGCACGCTGATGAGTATTGAACCCGCGTTCGGTGCCCTGTCAGGTCTGTTGTTCCTCCATGAATACCTCTCACTGTCACAGTGGATGGCCATCATGTGCATCATTCTGGCTTCCGTCGGCGCGACCATGACCATGAGCGGTGCCGCCAAACCCGCGGTTGCGGCGGATTGATACAGGATTTGACGAAGGTCTGGTATTTGCCGCGCATTTAGGCCATGTTTAGGCCCGCAACCCAGTGTCAGACATGGATTTTTCACGATAGGGATATAAGAACGCTTCAAGCTAAAGCGAACACGGCCAGACCCGGGCGCAAAGATCCGGGAACGCTATAAGGACAGCAATGAAACGAATTTTGATACTGATCGCCGTACTTGCAGTTGCGGGCTGCGCGGCGACTTCGGAAACTCATACCAAACGTGGCAAGAAAGGATTGCATATCAACTGTTCCGGGCTGTCGTCATCCTGGGACAAGTGCTACACCAGCGCAGCCAACTCCTGTGCGCCCAAGGGATACAAGGTCATCGCGAAATCAGGGGATGGCGTGGAAGAACCTGGCGATTATCCGTTTGGTCTCAACCCGGCCGGCTATACCAGCCGCAGCATGATCGTCATCTGCAAATAGGCCGTCTCTTCAGGTCCGCGGACCGGCGATCTGACGGCTGATTTCATCGTAACTGGACTTCAGTACTGTGCGCTGGATGTCAGGGGTAGCGAGCATTCGCGCCACAACCAACGCACCGATGCATTGCGACAGAATCGCCCATGCCAGGCTGTCGCTCTCCAGAATCCGCGCCCAGCTCTCTTGCAACCGACAAATCCAGTTCTCCGCCTGCTGCCGGACCAGCACGTCTGAACGGGCTATTTCGGCGCCCAATGCCGGCAAGGCGCAACCCGACTCCGGGTGTTCGACATGGGACATGCTCAAATAATGCTTCAGGCAGCGCTCGAGCCTGTCACGGTCCTGATCCGCCCCTAATCGCTCCAGACTTTGAACCAGCTCACGCTCGACAATTGAAGCGAACAGCTCATCCTTCGACGAAAAGTGGCTGTAGAAAGCCCCACCACTCAAGCCGATCGCTTTCATCAAGGCGTCGACACCGACTGTTGCGAAACCCGACTTCTTCGCCGACAACGCACTGCTTTCCAGCAGCTTCTGTTTGGTTTCCAGTTTGTGATTGGCCGAGTAACGCATTGCCTTGCCCTCTGTATTGATCATCTTGACGCCTGCCGAATCGTAGCATAACGTTCGTTTAGTTAACGATCGTTTAGCAAAGAGAGCACCTCATGAATAATAAGAAGGTCGTACTGGTTGTCGGCGCCGGTGATGCTACTGGTGGAGCTATTGCCAAACGTTTTGCTCAAGAAGGATTTGTCGCCTGTGTCACCCGGCGCAGTGCAGACAAACTCCAGCCATTGGTGGACGCCATCAAAGCCGAGGGCGGTGAAGCCCATGGTTTTGCCTGCGATGCGCGCAAGGAGGAGGACGTGATTGCGCTGGTCGAGCAGATTGAAAGCCAGATCGGCCCCATCGAAGCGTTTGTGTTCAACATCGGCGCCAATGTGCCGTGCAGCATTCTCGAAGAAACCGCTCGCAAGTATTTCAAGATATGGGAAATGGCTTGCTTCTCAGGCTTTCTCAATGCCCGTGAAGTGGCCAAGCGCATGGCCAAGCGTCAGCGGGGCACGATTCTGTTTACCGGCGCAACCGCCGGCCTGCGGGGTGCCGCCGGATTTGCAGCATTCGCCGGCGCCAAGCACGGCATTCGCGCACTGGCTCAAAGCATGGCCCGCGAACTGGGGCCGATGAATATTCACGTCGCCCACGTCGTCGTCGACGGCGCTATCGATACCGACTTTATCCGCGACACCTTTCCCGAGAAGTACGCCACCAAGGATCAGGATGGCATCCTCAATCCCGAGCACATTGCCGAGAACTACTGGTACCTGCACAGCCAGCCCCGTGACGCCTGGACCTTCGAGCTGGACCTGCGCCCCTGGAGCGAACGCTGGTAAGCCCTCCCCAATAACAATAAACAGAGCGCATTGAACATGAGCAAAACCGTTGAGTTCTACTTCGACCTCGGCAGCCCTGCCACCTACCTGGCCTATACCCAACTGCCGAAAATCTGCGAGCAGACAGACAGCCGACTGGTCTACATCCCGATGCTGCTGGGCGGCGTTTTCAAAGCCACCGGCAACGCTTCCCCCGCGACCATTCCGGCCAAGGGCCTCTATATGTTTCAGGACCTGGACCGCTACGCCAAACGTTATGGCGTGCCACTGAAGTTCAATCCGCACTTTCCCATTAATACATTGATGCTGATGCGCGCCGTCACTGGCATGCAGTTACGCCATCCCGAACGCTTTCAGGCATTCATCGATTGCCTGTTTAAAGCGCTTTGGGTCGAGGGACGCAGCCTCGATGACCCGGCGACCGTCGCTTCAGTGTTGACGCAGAACGGCTTTGACCCCAACGAAGTGCTGGCCCTGACCGCCGATGAAGACGTCAAGGCAGCGCTCAAGGACAACACCGAGAAAGCGGTGCAACGCGGCGTGTTCGGCGCCCCCAGCATGTTCATCGATAACCAGCTGTTTTTCGGCCAGGATCGATTGGACTTCGTCATTGAAGCCCTGCGTTAAATCTCGATGACTAACCGCCCTTGAGCCGCCCCGGAAACCAGCAGCTCATGGGCGGCCTCGGCGGTTTGCAGGGTGAACGCCCGAGGATCCATTAACGACTTCAGCTTGCCCGCCTCGATCAAGCGAGCCGCCTCACGAAGAATCTCCCCGTGACGCTCGCGCCCCACACCGGTGAGCAACGGCAACAACGTGAACACGCCGGAATAGGTAGCCCCACGAAACGAGAGCGGCGCCAAGCTGTGTTGCCCCCAACCGAGGCAACTCAACACATGACCGTGATAAACCCGTACAGCCTTGAATGACGCATCCAGGGTCTCACCGCCCACCGTGTCGTAGACGATATCGAAGCCCTCCCCATCCGTGTGTTGCGCTACATATTCCTCGACCGAAGACTGGCGATAATCGATAAACGTCGCGCCGAAGCCTTCGATGATTGCCTGATGCCTGGCAGAACCGGTGGCAAACACCTGGGCACCGAAGGCGCGGGCTATTTGCACCGCCACATGCCCCACACCACCCGCACCGCCATGTATCAGAACCTTCTGCCCCGAACGAACCCGCGCCCGGTCCACCAACCCTTCCCACGCCGTAATCAACACCAAAGGCAACCCCGCCGCCTCACGCATGCTCAAATTGCCTGGCTTGCGCGCCAGCAGTCTGGCATCGACTGCTGCGTACTCCGCCAACGAACCCTGCGCCCCGCCAATTCCGGTGGCCATGGCATAAACCTCATCGCCCGGCCGCCATCCACTGACCCCCTCCCCCAATGCCTCGATGGTTCCCGCCAGATCAATGCCCAACACCGCCGGTAATGGTTGACGCGCATGGGCGGCCTGGCCCGAACGGATTTTTCCGTCCAGTGGATTTACCCCGCTGGCTTTGATCCGGACCAATACCTGCCCCGCTTCCGGCACCGGCCGTTGAATGGAAGCCAAGCGTAGCGGCGCGTTGGCCGAGTCGACAATCAGAGCGCGCATTTCAAGTGAGTCAGTCATTTCGCATATTCCCGTCAGAGGTGGCTGTGGGATAAATCTTCGGCCAACCGACTCATGCTGATAAGACGCTAAATAGCTATAGTGACCATGCCTATTTGGCATCAACGAGAAATTCCGTGGACAAACTCAATGCAATGGCGATCTTCGTAAGGGTCGTCGAGCGCGGCAGCTTTTCTGCCGTTGCCCGAGAGATGCAGACCAGCCAGCCCACCATCAGCAAAGTACTCAAGGCGCTGGAGGCCGGGCTGGGCGGAAAACTGATTGCCCGCAGCACCCGTCAGCTTTCCCTGACGGATGAAGGCCAGCGGTACTACAACGAATGTCGACAAATCCTCGCAGCCGTCGATGCGGCCGAGCACAGTTTCCAGTCCGGCAGGGAGCGCATTGCCGGTCACCTGCGCATCGGCTCCTCGGTCAGCTTCGGGCGTTTACAGATTGCCCCGCGCCTGGCGCAATTCCTTGAGCGTCATCCCGACATAGAAATCGACCTGCAACTGAGTGATCAAAACCAGGACCTGGTCAGCGAAGGACTGGATGTCACCTTCAGAATCGGTGAGCTGAATGACAGCGGCCTGATCGCCCGCCACATAGGCATCACCCACCGCGTAACAGTCGCAGCGCCCGCCTACCTCAAAAAACACGGCCAGCCACACACACCGGCAGAACTGGGCGGGCACAACTGCCTGCAGTTCAATCTGTTGAACAGTCAGAATCTATGGGTTTTCGAGAAAAACAATCAACGCCACGAGGTGCGGATCAAGGGCAATGCGCAAAGCAACAACTCGGAGGCGATTCGCGAGATGGTGCTGGGGGGACTGGGGATTGCGTTGTCGCCGGTGTGGCTGTTCAGCGAAGACTTGAAAGCCGGGCGAGTGACTGCGATTTTGCAGGACTACATCGCGCAGTCACTGCCGATGCATGCCGTGTCCCCGGCGAATCGTCGCCAATCCGCCAGGGTCAAAGCCTTTGTCGACTACATGAGCCAGGCGCTGGAAGCAGCGCCTGAACTCAAGCCGATCAGATAGCAGCGGTTCGAGTGTTCAGCCACTCAAGGGCTGCACCGTCGACCAGTGGGCTCAAGCGTTCGCGCACTTCGGCGTGATACGCGTTGAACCACTGTTTTTCGTCCTGAGTCAGCAACGACGCTTCCAGGCAACGCGTGTCGATCGGGCACAGGGTCAGGGTTTCGAATTTCAGGAACTCACCGAATTCGCTTTTGCCCACTTCACGGTTCAACACCAGGTTCTCGATCCGCACGCCCCAGCGACCCGGACGATAGGTGCCCGGTTCGATGGAAGTGATCATGCCCGGCTGCATCGCGGTTTGCGGCGCAGCAACAGCTTGATAGGCAATCACTTGCGGGCCTTCGTGAACGTTGAGGAAGTAGCCGACGCCGTGCCCGGTGCCGTGACCGTAATCAACGTTTTCCGCCCAGATCGGCGCACGGGCGATGGCGTCCAGCAACGGCGACAAAATGCCCCGAGGGAATTGCGCACGGGACAGCGCAATGACGCCTTTGAGCACTCGCGTGCAATCGCGCTTCTGCTCATCGGTTGGCGTACCGACCGGCACCATCCGCGTGATGTCGGTGGTGCCGCCCAGGTATTGGCCGCCGGAGTCGATCAGCAACAGACCGTCGCCCTCGATCACCGCGTGCTCTTCTTCGGTCGCGTGGTAATGCGGCATCGCCCCGTTGGCGTTGAACGCGGCAATGGTGTTGAAACTCAACGACACGTAATCCGGACGACGCGTGCGCGCTGCGGTCAGGTGTTCGTCGATGGTCAGTTCGGTGATGCGTTCGCGGCCCCACGCCGACTCCAGCCAGGCGAAGAATTCGCACAGCGCCGCGCCGTCCTGTTCCATGGCCTGACGGATATGCTCGGCATCGGCCAGGCTTTTCTGCGATTTGGCCAATGTCGTCGGGTTCAGGCCTTCGACCAGTTTCACGCCGCTGTTCAGGTTATCCAGCAAACCGGCGGTGACGCGTGCCGGATCGACTTGCAGGCTCGCGCCGTTCGGCACTGCGCGCAAGGCATCGGCCACTTCGCTGTAATCGCGCAGGGTCACGCCGTCCTGTTCGAGGATCGCGCGCAGCTCGGCGCTGACTTTGCTCAGGGCCACGAACAGGGTCGCCTGCTGTTGACTGATCAACGCGAAAGAGACAAACACCGGATTGAACGACACATCGCCGCCACGCAGGTTGAACAGCCAGGCGATGTCGTCCAGGGTGGCAATGAAATGCCAATCGGCGCCGCGCTCTTTCAACACCTCGCGCAGGTTGGCGAGTTTTTCGCCACGGCTGACCGTCGCCTGAGGCGGCAGGTGCTGATAGATCGGCTCGTTCGGCAGCGTCGGGCGATCGCTCCAGACTTCGCTCAACAGATCGATGTCGGTGCGCAGACGGGCGCCGCGCTCTTCGAGCTTGCTACCCAATGTACGTGCCGAGGCCACGGCCATCACCGCACCGTCTACCGCGACGACGCCGCCTTCAGGGGTTTGCTCGGCCAGCCAGTCCAGCGGGCTGGGTTGACCCGGTTGCAGCTTGACCAGTTCGATGCCGCTGCCTTTAAGCTCCTTGGTCGCTTGCTCCCAATAACGGCTGTCGGCCCAGACGCCGGCGAAATCCGGCGTGACGATCAGCGTGCCCACCGAGCCATGAAAGCCCGACAGCCATTGCCGTCCTTGCCAGTAGCCCGGCAGGTATTCCGACAGGTGCGGATCGGCCGACGGCACCAGCAGGGCGTGAATGCCCTCCCGGCTCATCAGCTCGCGGGTGTGCGCCAGGCGCTCGGGCACCGACCCATTGATCGAAGGCTGCGTACTCATCATGTCTCCTGCTAATCACTTCATCATTATTGTTGAGTGCCGATCAACGTCGGCACTTAAGGCCTTATTGCCAGAATGCCGGGGCACTGGCGCAGGCCGCTTTAATCAGTTGTGCCGCCTGGTCGATGTCCTGCTCGGTCGTGAAACGCCCCAGGCTCAAGCGAATGGTGCGGCTTGCCGAGCGGGCGTCATGCCCCAGTGCCAGCAGCACATGGGACGGCGCATTGCTCGCGGAATTACAGGCCGAGGTCGCAGAAAACGCAATCGATGCGCTCAACGCCGCGGAATTGAACTCGCCTTCACTGAAGGTCAGGCTCAAGGTGTGAGGGATGCGCTGGGTCGCGCTGCCATTGAGGCGAACGCCGGGAATGCCCGACAGGTGTTCGAGCAAGCGCTCGCGCAGACGCGCAATCGTGGCTTTTTCTTCATCGAACAGTTGCGCGGCCAAGGCGAACGCCACGCCCATGGCGGCAATCTGGTGAGTCGCCAGGGTCCCGGAACGCAAGCCGCCTTCATGGCCGCCCCCGTGAATCTGCGCCTGCAAACGCTGTTGTGCGCGAGGCCCGACATACAGCGCGCCGATGCCTTTGGGACCGTAGATCTTGTGCGCCGAAAACGACATCAGGTCCACCGGCAATCGCGCCAGGTCGATGGCCACTTTCCCCGCGCCCTGGGCCGCATCGACATGGAACAACGCCTCGCGGGCCCGCACGACCTCACCGATGGCCGCGATGTCATTGACCGTGCCCAACTCGTTGTTGACCAGCATCAGTGACACCAGAAAGGTGTCCTCGCGCATCGCTTCGCTGACGGCTTGCGGGGTAATCAGACCTTGCGCGTCGGGCACCAGATACGTCACGGCAACACCGGCATCCTGCAATTGCCTTGCGGTGTCGAGAATCGCCTTGTGTTCTATCTGGCTGGTGATGATGTGACCACCGGGCACCCCGCGAGCCTGGGCCACGCCCTTGAGGGCGAGGTTATTCGATTCGGTGGCGCCGGAGGTCCAGACGATCTGGTCCGCTTGCGCCCCCACCAGCCCGGCGACTTGCTGTCGCGCCTGCTCGACCGATTGCCGGGCCTGTTGGCCGAATGCATGGGAGCTGGACGCAGGATTGCCGAAGTTCCCGGCAAACCCCAGACACTCGACCATGACCTTGATGACCCGCTCGTCCACCGGCGTGGTGGCGGCGTAGTCGAAATACAACGGACGTTTATTCATAAAAGACTCGCAGAGCTTGTTCCGGGATCAGGTGCTGGCACCCGTGCACCAGCAATACCTGATCGGATGCGTTAAGAAAGTACGACTTCACTTGAAAGTGCGTAGGAACGCTCCTGAAGTCGAGCTTAACAGGCATCGGGCAACCGGTTGAAGCAATGCGTCAGCTAAAGCTTTCCAGCATCAACGGATACAGCGAAACCACCAGCAACGCGGCCATGCCCCAATTGAACACGCGCAACCAGCGGCGGTCCTTGAGCACATTGCGCAGCAGCGTGCCGCACGCGGCCCAGACGCCGACGCTCGGCAGGTTGATCAGGGCGAAAACCGCCGCAATCACGATGACGTTGGTGAAATAGCCCTGCATCGGCGTGTAGGTGCTGATTGCACCGATGGCCATGATCCAGGCCTTGGGGTTGACCCACTGAAACGCGGCCGCGCCGAGGTAGCTGATCGGTTTGCTTTCACCGTTCTCGCCGTCTGATACCGGCCCGGAATGCGCGATCTTCCATGCCAGGTACAACAAATACGCCGCGCCAACGTAACGCAGCACGGTGTAGAGCAACGGATAGCTTTGAAACACTGCACCCAGCCCAAAACCCACCGCCACCACCAGTACGAAAAAGCCGCAGGTTATGCCAAGCATGTGGGGGATGGTGCGGTTAAAGCCGAAGTTCACGCCCGATGCCAGCAACATCGTGTTGTTCGGGCCGGGGGTGATCGAGGTAACGAGAGCGAACAGGGCGAAGCCCAGCAGCAGATCGAGCGAGAGCGTCATTGGTGGCAGTCCGTCAGGGTCAGTCAGGTATTGACCCTATCGCACGCCTGCCGGGAAACCCATGGACAGTTGGGTGAAACTTCGAGCAGTACAGTCGCTCAGCTTGGGCGACCGTGCAGTTGAACAGTGCGCTCGGCGTTCATTTCGCCTTGTTTGTCGAAGCTGAAGGATTTCTGCGGTTGGCCGAGCAATTCAGCTTTTTTCGCGTGGTACTCATCGAAGGACAAACCGCGACGATTCAACGACTCCAACGCCAGTTCCCGGGTTTCCTCGGCGGTGTAGGGCCGCAGTTCCGGGGATACGTGGCTGGCACATCCGGCGAGAACGGAGACGGCGAGCATCAGGAAAGTGGCGAGTAGAGGTTTCATGGTCTGGCGTCCTGGCATCTGGGTTCGGGGCAATGAACACAGGCTACTCGCGCCTTTGGATGGGCAGAAATCAACGCTCTCGATAGTGGGTATTGAAGCCGAATTACCACACCTTGTAGGAGCCGGCTTGCTGGCGATGACGACCGTAAGAACACCGTATGACTCACGGGCCTCATCGCCGGCAAGCCGGCTCCTACAAGGGCGTTCATATTTCCAAATGATCTATAAATATCCTGCAATGATCTTTTGAGGAATAACAAACAGCCTTTATAACAACCCCATCGCCTTACACAACTGTTGCCCACGCAACTGTTTGCCAGGCAACAGTCATTCAACAAACAGTCCTTAAAATCGAACAGCACGCAGTCATCAATACGCTGCAAGCCACGTAAATCGTGGGCTCGAAGGATTGGTACAGCTCTTGCTCAAGCCCTGTGACTACTCACTGCTCGCTGAGCAACTGTTTAAAAAGGAACTGATCATGTCGCGTCCATTGAAAGTCGTTGCCCTCTCCGGCGGTACCTGGCGTCCGTCCCGCACGTTGGTGCTGACCCAAGCGCTGTTGGCCGAACTGGCCGGGCAATTGCCGATCGAGAGCAAGCTGATCGAACTGGGCGACATCGCCCGGCCACTGGGCGCTGCCCTGTCACGCCAGGAACTGAGCGCCGACATCGAAGCCGAGCTGCAAGCCATCGAAAACGCTGACCTGCTGATCGTCGCCGCGCCGGTCTATCGCGGTTCCTATCCGGGCCTGCTTAAACACCTCTTCGACCTGATCGACTTGAACGCGCTGATCAATACGCCGGTGTTGCTCGCCGCCACCGGTGGCAGCGAACGGCATGCGCTGGTGCTCGATCACCAGCTGCGCCCGCTGTTCAGTTTCTTCCAGGCGCTGACCCTGCCGATCGGCGTCTACGCCACCGAAGCCGATTTCGCCAATTACCAAATAACCAGTGAGCCCTTGAAGGCCCGCATACGCCTTGCTGCAGAACGCGCCGCGCCGTTGTTCGGCGTGCACCCCAAAAATCTGCTGAAAATCGCTTAAGGATCTTTTCATGGATGTTTTCTGGTTTCTGCCGACCCACGGCGATGGCCATTACCTGGGCACCACCCAGGGCGCTCGCCCGGTGACGCTCAACTATCTGAAACAAGTGGCGCAGGCCGCCGACAGCCTCGGCTACCACGGCGTGCTGATTCCTACCGGGCGTTCCTGCGAGGATTCCTGGGTCATCGCTTCGGCGCTGGTGCCGCTGACCGAACGCCTTCGTTATCTGGTGGCGATTCGTCCGGGGATTATTTCGCCAACCGTCTCGGCGCGTATGGCCGCGACGTTGGATCGTCTGTCCAACGGCCGCTTGCTGATCAACGTGGTCACCGGTGGCGACCCGGACGAAAACCGTGGCGACGGGATCTTCCTCGATCACAGCGAGCGTTATGAAGTCACCGACGAATTCCTGCAGATCTGGCGTCGCGTGCTGCAAGGCGAAGCGGTGGACTTCGAAGGCAAACACCTGCAAGTGCAAAACGCCAAGGCCCTTTATCCTCCGGTGCAAAAACCCTATCCACCGTTGTACTTCGGTGGTTCGTCCGAAGCTGCCCATGAACTCGCCGCCGAGCAGGTTGATGTCTACCTGACCTGGGGCGAACCACCGGCCGCCGTGGCGGAAAAACTCGCTGATGTGCGCGAGCGCGCAGCACGCAACGGGCGCACGGTGAAGTTCGGGATTCGCTTGCACGTGATCGTTCGCGAGACGGCCGAAGAGGCGTGGAAAGCCGCCGACAAACTGATCGAACACATCAGCGACGAGACCATCGCCGCCGCGCAAAAGTCATTCTCGCGCTTTGACTCCGAAGGCCAGCGGCGCATGGCGGCGTTGCATGCCGGACGACGCGACAATCTGGAAATCGCCCCCAACCTGTGGGCCGGTGTCGGCCTGGTGCGCGGCGGTGCCGGTACGGCGCTGGTGGGTGATCCGCAGCAAGTGGCGGCGCGGATCAAGGAGTACGCGGACCTGGGGATCGAGAGCTTTATCTTCTCCGGTTATCCGCACCTTGAAGAGGCGTATCGCTTTGCCGAGCTGGTGTTCCCGCTGTTGCCTGAACCGTACGCGAGTCTGGCGGGGCGTGGCGTTACCAACCTCACCGGGCCGTTTGGCGAAATGATCGCCAATGATGTGCTGCCCGCCAAAGCCACGGCCTGACCCACCTACTACCTGTAGGAGCGAGGCTTGCCCGCGAAAGCGTCCGGACATTCAACATGGATGTTGGTTGATACGACGCCTTCGCGGGCAAGTCGGACCGCCGCACCGCTCGCTCCTACAGGGAATCGGTGTTGAATTTATTGAGGACCCCCCGCGTGACTGCCAAGCCGCTAAGCACCTTGATTTCCCCCCTGCAAACCGCCCGCCAGTTGGCCGCCGAGTTTGCCTTGACCGCGGTCGAGCGCGACGAACGTGGCGGTACGCCGAAAGCCGAGCGTGATGCCCTGCGCCAAAGCGGTCTGCTCGCGTTGAGCATTCCCACCCAGTACGGCGGCCTCGGCGCCAGCTGGAGTGAAACCCTGACCATCGTGCGCGAGTTCGCCAAGGTCGACAGTTCGATTGCCCACGTCTTCGGTTTTCATCACCTGATGCTCGCCACCGTGCGCCTGTTCGCCCGACCCGAGCAGTGGCAGCCGTGGTTCGAACAGACCGCGCGCAAGAACTGGTTCTGGGGCAATGCCCTCAACCCGCTGGACACCCGCACCGTGGTGAAAAAACTCGGTGGCTGGCGCGAGTTTTCCGGCAAGAAAAGTTTCTGCTCCGGCGCCAGCGATTCGGAAATGCTGATCGCCTCGGCGGTGGATGAAAGCGCTGGCGGCAAGTTGTTGATAGCGGCCATCCCCAGCGGTCGCAGCGGCATCACCCTGCACAACGACTGGAACAACATGGGCCAGCGCCAGACCGACAGCGGCAGCGCTTCGTTCGAACGGGTGCGGGTCGAAGAATCGGAACTGCTGCTCGACCCGGGTCCGCTGAGCACACCGTTCGCCTGCCTGCGGCCATTGATCGCGCAGCTGACGTTCACGCACATGTTCCTTGGCATTGCCGAAGGTGCCTTTGAAGAGGCGCGGCAATACACCCTCACCGAAACCCGGCCGTGGCATAAATCAAGCGCCCAGGATGTGCGTCAGGACCCGTATGTGCTGGGCCATTACGGCGAATTCTGGGTCGCGCTCGAAGGCGTTCGCTTGCTGGTGGAGCGTGCCGCCGACCTGCTCGACAAGGCCTGGGCGAAAGGCCCGAACCTCAGCGCCGAAGAACGTGGACACCTCGCCACCGCGATTGCCACGGCCAAGGTCGCCGCCACGCGCAACGGCCTCGAACTCTGTAGCCGGCTGTTCGAAGTAACCGGTGCGCGCTCGACCCACGCCTCGCTGCGGCTCGACCGCCACTGGCGCAACCTGCGCACGCAAACCCTGCACGACCCGGTGGATTACAAACTCCATGAACTGGGCGACTGGGCGTTGAACCAGTCCCTGCCGATTCCGACTTTCTATTCATAGCCTTCTCATGGAGCCTGCCCCATGCAACTGCTGACCTTACCGCCCTCGCCCGCCCTGGCCACGTCGATCCGCGCCACCGCGCAAGTGTTCGAAGACCCGAAATCCCAGGCCTTGCTCGCGCATTTGCAGCAGGTCGCGCCGAGTGAAGCCAGCGTGCTGATCATCGGCGAAACCGGCACCGGCAAGGAGCTGGTAGCGCGGCATATCCACAACCTCAGCGCCCGGCGCAACCGCCCGTTCGTGGCGGTGAACTGCGGAGCGTTCTCTGAATCCCTGGTCGAGGCCGAGTTGTTCGGCCACGAAAAAGGTGCGTTCACCGGTGCCTTGAGCGCCAAGGCCGGTTGGTTCGAAGAAGCCAACGGCGGCACTTTGTTCCTCGATGAAATCGGTGATCTGCCGATGGCGATTCAGGTGAAGTTGCTGCGGGTGTTGCAGGAGCGCGAAGTGGTGCGCCTGGGTTCGCGCAAAAGCATTCCGATCAACGTGCGCGTGCTGGCGGCGACCAACGTGCAACTGGAAAAAGCCATCAACGCCAGGCATTTCCGCGAGGACCTGTATTACCGCCTCGACGTGGTCAGCCTGGAACTGAGCCCGCTGCGTGATCGCCCCGGCGACATCCTGCCGCTGACCCGTCACTTCGTCGAAGCCTACAGTCAACGCCTCGGCTACGGCACCATCACCATCAGTAAGGAAGCCGAACTGAAACTGCGCAGTTACAGTTGGCCGGGCAACATCCGCGAACTGGAAAACGTCATTCACCACACCTTGCTGATCTGCCGTAACGGCGTGATCGAGCGCGATGACCTGCGCCTGTCGAACATGCGCATCGAGCGTCAGGACGACTATCACAGCCAGCTCGACGACTCACCGGAAGCCTTGCTCGACCGCGCGTTTCAAAAGCTGTTCGAGGAACAGGCCGGCGCGCTGCACGAGAAAGTCGAAGACGCCTTGCTGCGCGCGGCTTACCGCTTCAGCCATTACAACCAGGTGCACACCGCCGCGCTGCTGGGCTTGAGCCGCAACGTGACGCGCACGCGCCTGATCAAGATCGGCGAACTGGCGGTGAACAAGCGCCGCCCCACGGAAAACGTGCAGGGCGAGCGCTTGATGCAGCTGTCGATTTAGCCCACTAAATTGCAGTGCAACGCGTTGTCGTGGCTGCGTTCCAGGCTGTGCAGCACCTGGAACGAGCCGAACGTCACGGTTTTCGCCTGATGGGCGCGGATCAGTTGCCAGAAGTCCTGCTCGCCGCTTTCAAAACTCTGAAACGCGGCTTCCCCCGCCTCACGCGTTTGCCATTGCAGGTAATTGAGCACCCGCCGGCCATCGTCGCTGGCCTGGATGCTCGCACTGAGAAAACCGCTGTAACGCTGAGCCAGGCGTTCGGTCTGTAACGACAGCGCCGACACCAGGGCGGCCTGTTGATGGGGTTCGATCTCGAATTCGATCAATTGGGTGAAGCTGCGATTTTTCTCTGGCGCTTGCATGAAGAGTCCCCACTGACGTGTAAGCCGGATCTTGCGATCCGAAGGCCTGCAGGGTAAAACCTCGAGTTAACTAGAGGTCAAGGGGCATTTTTCACATGATCACCTCGCAACAACTGCATAAAGAGCTCACCGTCGGCCAGGTCGCCGCCCGCAGCGGCGTGGCGGTCACGGCGCTGCATTTTTATGAAGCCAGGGGTTTGATCAAAAGCACGCGCAATCAGGGCAACCAGCGACGTTATCCGCGTGAAGTGTTGCGGCGGGTGGCGTTGATCAAAGTGGCGCAGCGCTTGGGGGTTCCGCTGGCGGAGATTGGCGAGGCGTTGAAAACCCTGCCGGATAACCGCGCACCAACGGCGGCGGACTGGAAGGTGTTGTCGGCGCAGTGGAGTCGAGAACTGGATGAGCGGATCAATCAGTTGACCTTGCTGCGGGACACGCTTAATGGCTGCATCGGCTGTGGGTGTTTGTCGATGGAGGCGTGTCCGTTGCGTAATTTTGGTGATGTGTTGGGGGATCGGGGGCCGGGGGCGCAGCTGCTGGAATCGGGGGTTGATCCGGAATAGCGGTGCGGCCTTCGCGGGCAAGCCTCGCTCCTACAAGTACGGCGGTGCTTTTGTAGGAGCGAGGCTTGCCCGCGAAGGCGTCCTCAAAAATGGCTAGAGATCAGAAGCCCGGCGCAATCTGACCTTTGTAGCGGGTCAGGATGAACTGCCGCACTTCATCGGAATTCAACGCCTTGGCCAGTTTCTGCAAACCCGGGTCGTTGATGTTGTCCGGGCGGGCCACCAGGAATTCGATGTACAGGCTCTTGCCCTTCTCGACGATCAACGCGCTGTTGGTGTCGATCCCCGCTTCCAGGGCGTAGTTGGCGAACACGAACGCCAGGTCCACCTGACTCACCGAACGCGCCAGCAACGCACCTTCCAGTTCACGAATCTTCAAATGCTTCGGGTTTTCGGCGATGTCGCGCTGAGTCGCCAGGGTGTTGCTCGGGTCCTTGAGTTTGATCAGTCCGGCTTCGTGCAGCAGCACCAGTGCGCGGCCAGTGTTCACCGGGTCGTTGGGGATGGAAACGGTGGCGCCATCCATCAGTTCGGCGATGTTTTTGATCTTGGTCGAATAGGCCCCGAACGGTTCGATGTGCACACCGACGACCGGCACCAGATCGGTGTGACGGGTCTTGTTGTAGTCATCGAGAAACGGACGGTACTGGTAATAGTTGGCGTCGAGGTTCTTCAGTGCAAGCTGCTGGTTGGGCTGGATGAAGTCAGTGAAGACCTTGATGTCCAGGTCCACGCCTTCCTTGGCCAGGGTGGGTTTGACGAACTCGAGGATCTCCGCGTGCGGCACCGGCGTGGCGCCGACGGTGAGTTTTTCGTTGGCGTGAACGCTCAACGACACAAGGGCAGCCAGAATGGCCAGGGTCTTTTTCATGTTGTGCTCCTAGGCAGATTGAGTGGCCGTCGTGGGGCGGACGTAAGGCCTGAGTTTTTTTGTTGAATCGAATGTTTATCGTCGGCTGTAGCGCGCCACCAATCGGTCGCCGGTCATTTGCAGGGCCTGGACCAGGATCAGCAAAAGCACCACGGTGACCACCATTACGTCGGTCTGGAATCGCTGGTAGCCGTAGCGGATCGCCAGGTCGCCCAGGCCACCGCCGCCAATCACCCCGGCCATCGCCGTGTAATCCACCAGCACGATTGCGGTGACGGTGACCGCCGCCAGCAACCCGCCGCGAGCCTCGGGCAACAAGGTATGGCGGATGATTTGCCAGGTGGTGCCGCCCATGGCCTGGGTCGCTTCCACGACGCCGCGATCGACTTCGCGCAAGGCGGTTTCCACCAGCCGCGCGAAGAACGGCGTGCAGCCAACCACCAGCGGCGGAATGGTCCCCGGCACGCCCAGCGAAGTGCCGACCAGCAGCGTTGTCAGCGGAATCAACACAATCAGCAAAATGATGAACGGCAGCGAACGCAGCATGTTCACGATCACCGACAACACCCGGTAAACGCCAATGGCTTCGTGCAACTGGCGCTTACCAGTGAGGAACAGCACCACCCCCAGCGGCAACCCCAGCAGCACAGTAAAACCGAGGGCGGCTCCAAGCATGCTCAAGGTGTCGAGACAGGCCTGGCCGATGTCGGCCCAGTAAATGTTCTTGAACCATTCAGCCATGATCAGGACCAGTCGTGACGCGGCGGTTTGACGCCGTTTAGCAGCCAGTTGCCGACCACGTGGTATTTCCAGCGCACCGGGTCATGCAGGGTGTGCACCCGTGCGTTGCGCCAGTGCCGGTCGAAGTTGTGCTTCTTCAAGGTCGAACGGGTGCCACCGAGTTCGAACAGTTTATTGGTGGCTTCGATGGCGATTTCGGTGGTCAGCACCTTGGCTTTGGCCACCGCGAGGGACGCTCGGGCAACGTTGTCTTCATCGGGTGCCGGGCGCGCCGCATCCAGCGCCCAACCGGCACGTTCCAGCAAGGCTTCGGCAGCTTCCAGGCGAATCTCCAGGCCTCCGACCTGAATGATGGTCAGCGGATCTTCACTGGCCTTTTCCACACCCGCATCGATCCACGGCCGGGCGAATTGCTGCACGAAGGCGATGGTGTCACGCAGCGCTGCGCGGGCAATGCCGGCGTCGATGCCGGCTGTGGTCAATTGCGCGAACGGCCCGGCCAGGGTCGGGCTTTCATAGGAGCGATAAGTCGGGAACACGTTGAACGCCGGGACGTGCAGGTCCTCGGCCAGCACCGTGCCGCTGGACGTGGTGCGCTGACCGATGCTGTCCCAGTCGTCGACGATCACCAGCCCTGGGGTGCCGCGTTCGACGAAAGACAACTGGCCCCTCTGCTCTTCATCCAGCGCCAGCACCGCCAGCCAGTGGGCGTAAAGCGAACCGGTGCAATAGCCCTTGCGACCGTTGATCACATGCCCGTCGCCATAACGGCGAATGGTCGCCTGAATGTCCTGCACGTTTTTGCCGCCGGTTTCCGACAACGCATTGGCAAAGCGATGACCTTGCAGTGCCAGGCCGAAAAAATGTGCCTGCTGCTCGGGCGTGCCTTGCAGGCGGATGTCTTCCAGCAGGCAATAGTGGTTTTGCGGGATCTGCCCCAGCGACGGATCGGCCGCCGAGATGATCGCAATGACCTGCGCCAGCACCGCGTAGGACACCTGCGCGCCACCGAACTCCTTCGGCACGCTGATGCCCCACAAGCCACTGTTGGAATACAGGTCGACGATCTCGGCAGGCACCTGGCGCGTACGGTCGCGCTCGGCGTCCTGTTCCAGCAAGACCGCGGCGACGCGCTCGGCCACACGCAAGGCTTCGGCTTCATCGGCGATCCGATGGGCGGCCGGCGGGTTGATCGGATAAACGGCAGATTCAGGCATACAGGTCTCTCGGCAACAGTGTTTACCGGAGGACATTGCAGCTTCTGTGCCTGACCGCCCGGCCCCGTGTTTTCGGGCAGTTGCGGGAGTTTTCAACGGTTATTCAGTGAGAAACCCGAGCATTCTGTTGCTTCACTGTTTACGGCTGAACAGTCGCGCTGCTGTTCGTCGGGCACTCGGTTGTGTAACAGATGCTGACCTATAGTCATCCGGCCGGAAAACGGCAAAGGACTACTTTCAACTCAAAACAATAGACAGGGAGAATCGTCATGAGCGTCAAACCCATTCCAGAGGGTAATCACAGCATCACCCCTTATCTGGGCATTCAAAAAGCGGCCGAAGCCATCGAGTTCTACAAGAAAGCCTTCAGCGCAACCGAAGTCATGCGTCTGTCCATGCCCGACGGCAGCATCGGCCACGCCGAACTGCGCATCGGCGACTGCCTGATCATGCTTGGCACGCCGTGCGATCAGGGGCCGTTGAGCAATCCGGACAAGTCACCGTCCGTGGGCTTGCACCTGTATGTGAACGATGTGGACAAGTCATACAAACAGGCGATTGCGGCGGGCGCCACGGTGGTGTCCGAGGTCAAGGATCAGTTTTACGGCGACCGTTCAGGAACGTTGAAAGATCCCTATGGGCATTTGTGGTTTCTGGCCACGCGCAAGGAAGATTTGACCCAGGCGCAGATTGAGCAGCGGGCCAAGGAGATGTTCAATCAGGGTTGAGATTTTCTGTGAGTATCAGGGCCTCTTCGCGGGCAAGCCTCGCTCCTACAAAAGCACCGCCGGACCTGTAGGAGCGAGGCTTGCCCGCGAAGGCGACCTCTGAGACAACACACTTCATGAACAAGCGCACCACGCTTTGCGCCTTGCCGTAGCCGCCGAACAATTTCAGGATGCAGGCAACTACAACAAGGAGTCATCCCATGTTCGCCGGATTCCTCAAAGACCAGCGCCACGTCAACGGTGTGGACATTGCCTACCGCATCGGCGGCAGCGGGCCGGGCCTGCTGTTGCTGCACGGTCACCCGCAGACCCACGTCATCTGGCACAAGGTCGCCGAACAACTGGCCGCGCACTTCACCGTGATCGCCGCCGACCTGCGCGGTTACGGCGACAGCGGCAAACCGCTGGCCAACGACCATCACACCAATTATTCCAAACGGGAAATGGCCAAGGACAGCCTCGAGCTGATGAAGTCCCTGGGCTTCGAGCAATTCTCCGTGCTCGCGCACGACCGTGGCGCCCGGGTTGCCCATCGCCTGGCGCTGGATCATCCGCAGGCTGTGCAACGCATGGTGTTGCTCGACATCGCGCCGACGCTGTCGATGTACACGCAAACCAATGAAGCCTTTGCCCGCGCCTATTGGCACTGGTTCTTCCTGATCCGCCCCGCTCCGTTGCCGGAAACCCTGATCGAGGCCGATCCCGAATCCTATCTGCGCAGCGTGATGGGCAGTCGCAGTGCCGGGCTCAAACCGTTCACCGCCGAGGCCTTTGGCGAATACCTGCGTTGCCTGAAACAGCCGGGCACCGCACGCGGGATCTGCGAGGACTACCGGGCCAGCGCCAGCATCGATCTGGATCACGACCGCGCCGACATCGACGCCGGTCGTCATCTGAACTTGCCATTGCTGGTGCTGTGGGGCGCCGAAGGCACGGTCGGCCGCTGCTTCGAACCGCTCAAGGAATGGCAACACGTGGCCACCGACGTGCGCGGCAAAGCGCTGCCCGCCGGCCATTACATCGCCGAAGAAGCCCCCGAACTGCTGCTCGCCGAAGTGCTGGCTTTCCTGCGCTGACACCTGCACCGCGCTGCGGGGGTGTCGTTGTGGTCAGGGTCAACGCAAAAAAATGTGGCAGCGAGCTTGCTCGCAATGGCGGTGTATCAGTCGCCATCAAGGGTGACAGACACGGCCTCATCGCGAGCAAGCTTGCTCCTACAGGGTTATGTGTTCGCGGGAACGCGAAACATTTACTTTCATATCCTGGTTCGGGATTTCTGATTCTCATTCGTCTTATATAGATGCAGGCGGTTCGCGTAGGCAAAAGCCACGACCGTACTTTTCATGGACCCCACGCTGGGAAGCCCACAGCAGAGGCCCTCAAATCGATACAAGACCTTAATCATGTCGAAGAAATCCCGCTCAAAACTCTGGTTTCTGGTCCACAGCTGGCTGGCCCTGCCCATCTGGTTTTTTGTGCTGATCGTCTGTGTGACCGGCACGCTGGCGGTAATCAGCCAGGAAATCGTCTGGCTGGCCAACCCGCAGATGCGTGCCAGCCAACCTTCCGATGATGCGCCGCTGTTGAGCTATGACCAGCTCATCGCCGCGATCAAGCAGGCCGAGCCGCAGATCCTGGTCGAGAGCATCAGCCGACCTGACGAAACGCATTTCGCCCTGGACGTGGAAGTCACTTACCCCGACGGTCGCTCGGTGGTGGTTTACGTCAACCCGTACAGCGGCGTGATTCAGGGTACGGCTCCGCAATTCAACTTCAGGGCCTTCACCCGCGCCTTGCACGGCTGGTGGCTGGTGCCGTTCACCAATGGCTACAGCTGGGGCTGGTACCTGGTGTCCTTCCTCAGCCTGCCATTGCTGGCTTCGCTGATTACCGGGCTGGTGGTCTACAAGAAGTTCTGGAAAGGGTTTCTGCGACCGACCCTGCGCCTGCGTCACGGCGCGCGGATTTTCTGGGGCGACTTTCACCGCCTCAGCGGCATCTGGTCGATCTGGTTCATCGCGGTGATTTCCATCACCAGCACCTGGTTCCTGATCGAAGCGTTCATGTTCGATAACCAGATTACGATTTCCACCGCCCCGGTGGCGCCGGTGGTCCCGCGTGAGAGCGTGCCCCTCACCGCCGACGGCTCGCCGGCACCGATGATCAGCCTGGAAACAGCAATCCGTGAAGCGAAGGCACGTATTCCCGGCCTCGAAGACAGCTTTATCAGCCTGCCCGCCAATGCCTACAGCTATCTTTCGGTGGGCGGCCGCAGCTGGTATCCGCTGATGTTCCAGACTGCCGAAATCAACCCATATACCGGCGATGTCGCCGTGACCCGCCTGCTCTCGGACCGCTCGGGGCTGGAGCTGGTGACCGAATCGATGCGGCCGCTGCACACCGGCGATTTCGGCGGGATCTGGATCAAGCTGATCTGGTTCTTCTTCGGCCTGCTCCTGAGCATGATGGTCCTCAGCGGCCTGCTGATCTGGACCAAACGCACTGCGTTGGCCACAGCTAACGCCCTCAAGCGCAGCAACAAACGCCCTCGCGCTGCCGATGCCACTCACGTCACGAGCCACGACACCACGGAGGTCAGTCAATGAGCCTGTTCGCCGCCGAAAAACCGGGGTCCAGACTGAGCCGCTTCTGGCACAAATGGCGCTTCCACATCAACGTTTTGCTGTTGCTGGTGCCGCTGGGTTTCATGCCCAAGTACTTTGCCGATGCCGCCCTCTTTCGCGGGGACACTGGCCTGGGCGAACGGGAAATCGGTGAAGTTCAGGTCGGGCCTTGGAGCCTGCGCCTGGCGGAATTTCGCAACGAAGCACCGCGACCCGATGGCCCGGCCGGGTACATGAAGAGTTTCAACGCGGCGCTGTGCGACAGCTGCCGCGAGCAGGTCAAGGCGACTTACCTGCGCATCGGCAAACCGCGCAGCCTGCGCGCCGCCGGGGTGATTTTCTTCGGCACGCCCTACCGCATGGGCGCCATGCTGCCGATCCCGGAAAAAACCAGGGCCGACGCCGAGCTGTGGATCACCATGGAGGGCTGGGACGGTGCGATGCATCAAGCGTCCATCCCGCTGAGCCAGGCATCCCCCGCCACCCTCGAGTGGCTGAACAACCAAGGAGGCAAACCATGAGCAACGCATTTCGCCCTCTCCACGCCGTGTTGCTGGTGCTGTGCGCCGGCTTCAGCGCCAGCGCCCTGGCCCACAACCCGATGTGCGAGTGCAAGGCCATCGACGCCGAGCAGATCCAGTGCACCGGCGGTTTCTCCGACGGCAGCGGCGCACCGGGCGTGACCCTGGATGTGATCGGCTACGACGAAACCATCCTGGTGCCGGGCAAGCTCGGCGCCGATTCCAAATTGACCTTCAAGAAGCCCAGCGCCGAATTTTATGTGCTGTTCGATGCCGGTCCCGGCCACGTCGTCGAGATCGACCAAGCGGACATCCAAGCCCCATGAGTACGCCAACTACCCATGTCGTCCGCCCGGCCGGTGCCGGCCATGAAACCCTGTATGTGTTGCTGCTGTGCCTGATGATCCTGGCGGTCGCCGGTTCGGTGGTCGCCTGGCGCCACGAGTCCCAGGAAATCGGCACCGTCAGCAGCCATCAACTGGATGCCCGCCGCGACCTGAGCGCCTCCGAGCAAGGCATCTACGCCGACCTGCGGGTGACGCTGGACGAGATTCACCTGCTGCGTCAGGAACAGCAAACCCTGCCGACACCCGAAGCCCTGGCGGACGAAGGTTTTGCGCCGTTTGCCCAGGACGCCAGCTCCGTCAGCCGTGGCGCTCATGCCTGGCAATTGCTCGACGCCAAGGCGTATTTCGGCCAGAGCCAGACGTACGCCGTGGCCGGCTCGTTTCTGATGCGCCTGACCGTCGGCGACGATGCGCCAGACATCTGGCTCAACCGTGGCGCCGAACTCAAAGCCCCGGCCGACCTCACGGACGCCGCGCTCGAAAGCGCTGGCTGGCAGCAGATCGTCGCGCAATTCGATGCCGGCGTGACCCGCCAGCACCGGCACTGAACCCTCGCCTTCACCCGAGAGAAGACCGCTTTCCCATGCCTATTTCATCTCAACGTTCATTCTTGCGACCGCTGCTGATCGGCCTGCTTGCCTTGCTGCTGACGCCACTGGCCAGCGCCGACGAAGCCAAGCGCCTGCGCATCGGCATCACCCTGCACCCTTATTACAGCTACGTGGCCAACATCGTCGGCGACAAGGCCGAAGTGGTGCCGCTGATTCCGGCCGGCTTCAACCCGCATGCCTACGAGCCCCGCGCCGAAGACATCAAGCGCATCAGCGGGCTGGACGTGATCGTGCTCAACGGCGTCGGTCATGACGACTTCGCCGATCGCATGATCGCCGCCAGCGAAACGCCGAACGTGGCCGTGATCGAAGCCAACGAAAACGTACCGCTGCTGGCCGCCACCGGTGTTGCCGCACGCGGTGCCGGCAAAGTCGTGAACCCGCACACTTTCTTGTCGATCAGCGCCTCCATTGCCCAGGTCAACAACATCGCCCGGGAACTCGGCAAGCTCGACCCGGCCAACGCCAAGACCTACACCCAAAACGCCCGCGCCTACGGCAAACGCCTGCGGCAGATGCGCGCCGATGCCCTGGCGAAACTGACCCAGGCGCCGAACGCCGAACTGCGCGTGGCCACGGTTCACGCGGCGTACGACTACCTGCTGCGTGAATTCGGCCTGGAAGTGACCGCCGTGGTCGAGCCGGCCCACGGCATCGAACCGAGCCCGAGCCAGCTGAAAAAGACCATCGATCAACTGCGCGAACTGGACGTGAAAGTGATTTTCTCGGAGATGGATTTCCCCTCCACCTACGTCGAGACCATCCAGCGTGAATCCGGGGTGAAGCTGTACCCGCTGTCGCACATTTCCTATGGCGAATACACCGCCGACAAGTACGAAAAGGAAATGACCGGCAACCTCAATACCGTGGTCCGGGCGATTCAGGAGTCTGGCCAATGACTGCTAAAGAAACACTCAGTGAGTCCCCTGTGGGAGCGAGCCTGCTCGCGAAGGCGTCGAATCAGCCGACATCATCGTTGAATGACACACCGCTATCGCCAGCAAGCCGGCTCCTACAGGGTGCGGGGCCAACCTTGGGATTTGCGGAGGTTAGTTTGACGCTGGGGCGCACGACGATCCTTGACCAGGTCACCTTCCAGGTCCAGCCCGGCAGCGTGCATGCGCTGGTCGGTCCCAACGGTGGCGGCAAGAGTTCGCTGATCAAGACCCTGCTCGGGCAGATGCCGCATCAGGGTCGCTTGAGCCTGCAATGGCCCGGCGAACCCGGCACCATCGGCTACGTGCCGCAAGCGCTGGAGTTTGATCGCGGCTTGCCGATGACCGTCGACGATTTCATGGCCGCGATGTGTCAGCGACGCCCGGCGTTCCTCGGGTTGAGCAAGCATTACGCGGCAGCGATTGGCGAAGCGCTGGAACGGGTCGGCATGCAGGACAAACGCAAGCGGCGCATGGGCGCCTTGTCCGGTGGCGAGCGTCAGCGCGTGTTGCTCGCGCAGGGGCTGATTCCGGCGCCGCAATTACTGGTGCTCGACGAGCCGATGTCGGCCCTCGATGAGGCGGGCATTCAAGTGTTCGAACGGTTGCTCGGCGACTGGCGTCAGAGCGGGATCACCGTGCTGTGGATTGAGCATGATCTGGAAGCGGTCGGTCGACTGGCGGATCGCGTTACCGGGCTCAATCGCCGGGTACTGTTCGATGCCACGCCGAAACAGGCGCTGACCCCGGAGCGTTTGCTGACCCTGTTCTCGACCCATCCACGGAGCGCTGTCTGATGAGTTATGAAGCCTTTCGTTTGATGGTTCAGGGCTGGGCGTCTTCGGGTTATCTGCCTGAGGCGCTGGCGTATGGATTTGTGGTCAACGCGCTGCTCGCCGGTTTGCTGATCGGCCCGGTGCTGGGCGGTCTGGGCACGCTGGTGGTGGTCAAGCGCTTCGCGTTTTTCTCCGAAGCGGTGGGTCACGCGGCGCTGACTGGCGTGGCCATCGGCATTCTGCTCGGCGAACCCTACACCGGGCCCTATGGCAGCTTGTTCGGTTACTGCCTGTTGTTCGGCATTTTGCTGAATTACCTGCGCAACCGCACGGGTCTGGCGCCAGATACCTTGATCGGCGTGTTCCTGTCGGTGTCACTGGCGTTGGGCGCGAGCCTGCTGCTAATTCTGGCGGGCAAGATCAACGTGCACATTCTGGAGAACGTGCTGTTCGGTTCGGTGTTGACCGTCAACGGCAATGACTTGCTGGTGCTGGCCATCGTCGGTTCGCTGGTGATGGCGCTGGCCTTGCCGCTGTACAACCGCATCATGCTCGCCAGTTTCAACCCGCAACTGGCGGCGGTGCGCGGCGTCGCGGTGAAGACCCTGGATTACCTGTTCGTGATTCTGGTGACGCTGATCACCGTGGCGGCAGTGAAAGTCATCGGGGCGATTCTGGTCGGTGCGCTGTTGGTGATTCCGGCAGCGGCAGCGCGGTTGCTCAGCCAGTCGCTCAAGGGATTCTTCTGGTGCTCGGTACTGATCGCCACGGTCAGCACGCTGTGCGGGATTCTTGCGCCGATTGTGTTCGACCTGCCGATCCCGTCCGGCGCCGCGATCATTCTGGTGGCCGGTATCGCCTTCGCCCTCGCCGCCATTGCGCGCGGCGTCGTCCCCAGCCTGAAAGGGAACCTCGGATAAATGTCATTTTCTCTGCGTCAACTGACCCTCGCCGTCGCCCTGTGCGGGCTGGTCAATACCTCGTTTGCGGCGGACAGCGCCAAACCGTTGCATGTGCTGGCGTCCTTGCCGATCACTTATGGTCTGGGCGAAGTGTTGCTCAAGGGCACCAACGTCAACCTTGAACGCGCGGCACCGGCGAACCTGCCCGGCAGTCGTCAGACGGCTTACTTCACCGGGCGCGGCGCGCCGGCATTGGCGAAACTGGCGACCGACGCCGATGCGGTGATTGGTCTGCGTTCGTTGTGGGCGGATGATCCGCTGTACCCGATCGCGCGACGCAGCAATATTCGTATCGTCGAAGTCGACGCCGCACGCCCGGTGGACGGCGCCCTGCCCGGCATTGCCGTGCAGCCGGGCAACAAGGTCGATGGCTTGAACAGTCAGCCATGGTTTTCCAGCAACAACATGGGGCGCATGGCGGATGTGATGGCGGCGGACCTGGTGCGCCTTGCACCTGCTGCAAAGCCTGTGATCGAGGCCAACCTTGCGACACTGAAACAGCGTCTGCTCAAGTTCAGCGCCGACAGCGAAGCGCGGCTGGCCAGTGCTGACAATCTGAGCGTGATGAGCCTGAGCGATCACTTCGGTTACCTGATTGGCGGGCTCAATCTGGAGCTTATCGGTCTCGATGCGCGGCCTGACGCCGAGTGGACACCGGAGGCGCTGAAGCAATTGGGCGCGACGCTCAAGGACAATGACGTGGCGGTGGTGTTGCATCATCGGCAGCCGTCGGACGCGGTGAAAGCGGTGATTGCCGAAGCCGGGAGCCGGTTGGTCGTTTTGAGTGTGGACGCGGCGGACCCGGTGGCCGAGCTGGAGGGGAATGTGGATTTGGTGATCAAGGGGTTGAGTGGGGCTTAGCGTCGGCTGGACCGCGTTATCGTTCTTCGCCAGCAAGCCGGCTCCTACAATGTGCGTTACGCAAATCCCCTGTAGGAGCCGGCTTGCCGGCGATGGCGACCTGACAGCCGGCCATTTTCTTTCAGGTGTGCATATCCATTTCTTCGGTAACGGCTGATATTGGTTTCGCCCTTACGGCGAGTCACTTGGAGAAGCGCCAAGTAACCAAGCGCTCTTGCCCCTTTCGTTCGGTGGCTCGCTAATGCTCGCCATGCCCTCGCTCCGGTCCTGCTCCGTGGGCCCGCCGCCATCGGCCATCCATGGCCGGGGGCGGCTAACCCGGCATCCATGCCGGGTTGCCCACTGCGCAGAACCTCCACTCGGCCTCTCGAGGGGGCGCTCAGATCAAAAGCTGAAGGCGAGCTAACGCTCGACCTGATGAGTGGTGGAAATCAAAAGCGTATGGGATTCCCTGTAGGAGCCGGCTTGCTGGCGATTGCGGTGGGTCAGGCAATGAATGTGTTGGCTGGACGGACGCCATCGCCAGCAAGCCGGCTCCTACACGGGGATTGGGTTCACACGATTCAAAATTGTAGGAGCTGGCTTGCCAGCGATGGGCGTCAACGATAACGCGGATTGTCTGAATGAACGCGGTGTCTGGGCGTTTTTCGCCGGCAAGCCGGCTCCTACAGGGATCGGCGTACGCTTTTGATTTTCACCACTCATCAGGTCGAGCGTTAGCTCGCCTTCCGCTTTTGATTTGGCTTTTGAGGTACACGCCCCGTCGGGAGGCCGAGTGGAGGTTCTGCGCAGTGGGCACCGCGGCAAGGATGCCGCGGTAGCCGCCCCCGGCCATGGATGGCCGATGGCGGCGGGCCCACGGAGCAGGACCGGAGCGAGGGAACCCTGAGCCTAGGCGAAGGGCCGTACGTCAGGGGCAAAGCCTTTTGGTTCCTTTTTGGCGTTTGAAAAAGGGACTCGCCGTAAGAGCGAAACCATTAGCGGCCGTTACCGCAGGAATGGATATGTACACCCTCAAAAAAGGCGCCTGATACATAGCCATCGCCAGCAAGCCGGCTCCTACAGGTTCCGCGCTCGACGTCACAACATGCAGACGCAAAAAAGCCCGCTGACCTTCTCGGTCCAGCGGGCTTCTCTTTGCGCGAAGACTTCAGTGAGCCACAGCCGCCTGCTCTTCCATCTTCTTGCGCAAACTCAACGGACGCATATCGGTCCAGGTTTCTTCGATGTAAGCCAGGCATTCCTTTTTCAAGCCACTCTTGCCCACGGTGCGCCAGCCCTCCGGCACGGCCTTGTAGTCGGGCCAGATCGAGTACTGCTCTTCGTGGTTGACCACGACCTGAAAGAGGATGTCCTCGCGGTCGAATACTGACGTCATGGTGTCTCTCCATCGCTGTAAGGGTGGGCTGCACTGCGTGCGCAGCCGTTATGTAGAAAGAACGTTGCGGGGCCCTGAAAATTTAGAGGCTGGCAGTGGCAGCAGCCATCGCCCGGCCAAAAATCTCCGCCACCCGATCGATTTCCGCAGCGGTAATCACCAGCGGTGGCAGGAAACGCACCACGCCGCCATGCCGACCGCCGAGCTCAAGAATCAACCCACGCTTGAGGCATTCACGCTGCACCAGCGGCGCCAGTCGAGCGAAGATCGGTGGATGTCCCTGCACGTCCGGCACGCCGGTCGGGTCAACCAGTTCGACGCCAAGCATCAAGCCACGACCGCGAATATCGCCCAATTGCGGGAAGTCCCGCTGAAGAATGCGCAGGTGTTCACTCAGGCGCTCGCCCATGGCGGCAGCGTGTTCGCAAACCTTGTGTTCGACCAGATAACGCATCACCGCGGAGCCCGCCGCCATGGCCATTTGGTTACCACGGAAGGTCCCGGCATGCGCGCCCGGCAACCAGGTGTCGAGCCAGTCGCGATACACCACCACCGCCAGCGGCAAGCTGCCGCCGATGGCCTTGGACATCACCACCACGTCCGGAATGATCCCGGCGTGCTCGAAAGCAAACATCTTGCCGGTGCGGGCGAAACCGCTCTGGATTTCGTCGACGATCAACGCCACACCCGCCTTTTCGGTGATGCGACGCAGGCCGCGCAACCAATCGAGATCGGCCGGGATCACCCCGCCCTCGCCCTGAACAGCCTCGACAATCACTGCCGCCGGCAATTGCACACCAGCCTCGGGATCGTTCAGCAGGTTTTCCAGGTAGTTCAGGTTGACCTGCACACCTTGCGCGCCGCCGAGGCCGAACGGGCAACGGTAATCGTAGGGGTACGGCATGAACTGCACGCCACTGCTGAGCAATGCGCCCAACGGTTTTTTCGGCCCCAGGCTGCCCATCAGGCTCAGCGCACCCTGGCTCATGCCGTGATAACCGCCCTGAAACGACAGCACAGTGCTGCGCCCGGTGGCGGTGCGCACCAATTTCAAAGCGGCTTCCACGGCGTCGGTGCCGGTCGGGCCGCAGAACTGGATTTTCGCTTGCGCAGCCAGGGCTGGCGGCAGCAGACCGAACAGGTCCTGGACGAATTGATCCTTGACCGGGGTGGTCAGGTCGAGGGTGTGCAACGGCAGTTCATCGGTCAGCACTTGCTGGATCGCTTCGATCACCACCGGATGGTTATGCCCCAGGGCCAGCGTTCCGGCGCCGGCCAGGCAGTCGATGAAGCTGCGGCCTTCGACGTCTTCGACATAAATGCCCTTCGCGCGCTTGAGTGCCAGGGGAATGCGTCGCGGGTAGCTGCGGGCATTCGACTCCTGCTGGCTCTGACGCGCCAGCAATGGCGATTCGTTGAACTGATAAAGCGTTTCGGCCGGCGCCGGAGCGATCCGGGCCGACTGATCTTCCATAAGGCTGGTAGCGACTGACATCTCTCGACCCCTCAATAAGGTTTTCCTGTTCTGGAAACGCATCAGGGCGCCGAGGATTTAGACCCTTGCCCGGCTTTCTATGAAGGCGGGGTCAGGCCCTTGTACATGGGGATGGCACGAAGCCCGGCTACGGTGAAGGTTTCAGCGCAAGGCTGATAACCCAGATGCCGGTAAAAGGCTTCACTGGTCCGTGTGCTATTGAGTCGAACCTGAGCCAACCCGTTATCGATCAGCCAGCTTTCAAGGTCGCGCACCAGCGCTTGCCCGACGCCACGACGAAACCATTCCGGCTGCACGTAACAGAAGGCAAGCTTGCCGCTGATCGCCGCCATCGCGACGCCGACCGGTTTGTCCTGCAACAGGGCGATGTTCAGGTACAGCCGTTGGTCGGTCAGCCACGGTTGAATGTGTTCGACGGTTTTGTTGTGGGTCCAGGTGGCGACGGTTTGCGGGTCATTGCGATGGTCGAGCGCGCAGCCGACGCGGATGGAACGCTCGACGATCCGGCTGATGATCCCAGCGTCGGCGGGGCTTGCCTTGCAGATGTGTATGGGGGCTTCCATGGCGCTGTAACCTCAATCCATTGAGAAAAAGCTGCCGGGGACGATAGCGCTGGTTGAGGCCGGATGGCTAATGGAGAGACGTTACATTTGATGAACAACACACCCCCTGTAGGAGCAGAGCTTGCTCGCGAAGACGTCCGTACATTCAACGTTGATGTTGACTGTACGGACGTCTTCGCGAGCAAGCTCTGCTCCTACAAGGATGTATGTCGTTTGTTAGACCGTTTGCAACGGCATCGTCAGCTCAACCCGCAAGCCATCCGGCCGGCTGTCGAAATGCAGCGTGCAGCCGCAACGCTGAACAATCGCCTGGACAATCGCCAACCCCAGACCGCAACCGGTGCTCTGTCCGTTGCGCCAGAAGCGTTGGGTCAGGTGTTGCATATCGTCCTCGGCAATGCCCGGTCCATGGTCGCGCACGACGAACTGCACGCGGTTGCCGGTGGTTGCCAGGCTCAGTTCTACCGCGCCGTCGTTCGGGGTATGGCGCAGCGCGTTGTCCAGCAGATTGCGCAGCGCGGCAATCGACAGCACGGCGGGCATTTGCACCGGCGCGTGGGAGAGCTTCGGCGGCAGCTTGAATTGGATCCGCTGACGATCACCACTGGCGGCATCCTGAATCGCCAGTTTCGCCACTTGCTCGGCGCTGCATTGCACACCGTCGTCGAACGACAGACTGCCCTCGACCCGTGCCAGCAATAACAATTGCTCAAGCGTGCGGTGCAGGCGGTCGGCGCCCTCTTCGGCCCGTGCCAGGGACTGATCCCGTGCCGCGCCATCGGTCATGCGTGCCACTTGCAGGTGGGTTTTGATGGCCGTCAGCGGGCTGCGCAGTTCGTGGGCCGCGTCGCCGGTCAGACGGCGTTCGCGCTCGATGGTCTTGCCGATGCGCTGGAACAGCTGGTTCTGAGTATCCAGCAACGGTTGCAACTCACTGGGCAACGGCTGAATCTGCAAGGGTTCCAGCGAGTCGGCGCTGCGTCGCATCAAGGCATCGCGCATACGGTTCAGCGGCGCCAGGCCCTGGCCGATCCCCAGCCACAGCAGGCACAGGCAACCGAGCAACGCCACGCCCACCGGCACCGACGCCGCGAGCAGGATCGACATGTTCAACGCTTCGCGCTCGATCTGCCGATCCGCCGTGGTGATGCGCAGATCGCCACGGGCCAGGGTGAAACTGCGCCACGGCGCGCCATCGATCATCTGATCGTGGAAGCCCATTTTCTCGGCTTGCAGTGTTTGTTGTGGATCGGTGTGGCTGCGGGCGAGGATTTCGCCGCGCAGCGAGCTGACCTGACACGCCATGCCGCCCGGAATGTTCAGTTGTTCCGCACTGAAATGGGTGCCCTCGCCCTTGGTCGGCAACGGCGGCAGTTGCTCCATCAGGCCGGCGACCATGCGCGCCGACGCCACCAGCCGCTGGTCGAGGGAAAACATCATCTGGTTGCGCAGGTCGCTGAGCATCCAGGCCGCTGCCAAGGCCCAGATCAGCGCAAATGCGGCGCCGAGCGTCAGGCTCAGGCGCAAACGCAGGCTCATCACTTTTTCACTTCCTCTCCATCATCGGCCGGCCCCAGGCGATAGCCCAGGCCGCGCACGGTCTCGACAATGCCATTACCCAGTTTGCGCCGCAGGTGATGGATATGCACGTTGAGGGCGTTGCTTTCCAGTTCGTCGTTGAACCCATAGACGCTGTCTTTCAACTGCTCGGTGGACAGCACCCGGCCACGGTTGTGCAGCAAGGCTTGCAACAGTGACTGTTCGCGACGGGAAAGGTCCACTGGCTGACCGCCAAGCATGGTTTCGCGGCTGCTCGGGTCGTACGTCAAGCGGCCATGTTCGATCAGGTTGACGCTGCGCCCCGCCACCCGTCGCAACAACGTGTGCAGGCGTGCGGCGAGTTCGCGCAGGTCGAACGGCTTGAGCAGGTAATCGTCGGCCCCCGCTTGCAGGCCGTCGACGCGGTCGGTCACCGAATCCCGGGCGGTGAGGATCAGCACCGGAATCTCCAGGCCATGATGGCGCAACTGCTGCAATAGCTTGAGCCCGTCTTCATCCGGCAGACCGAGGTCGAGCACCATCACGTCGAACTCGGCGACCTTGAGCATGGCCCGGGCCTTCGAGGCAGTGTTGACGTGCTCCACCGTCAGGCCCTGAGCAGTGAGGCCGGCGACAATGCCGCTGGCGATCAGCTCATCGTCTTCGCAAACCAGTACGTGCATGGTGAGACCTGTTGAAAAAAAGGTGATTAGGCCGGTGGCCGATTAAGCGGACATTATGCCGCAAGTGCCTTTGTCACAAGGCCGTCACGGTTAATCATCGGTTAATCGCCGCCCCACATTGTGCACCTCACTTGCACAGGGACAAGGCTTACCCAATGCGTCGATTGTTTTTGTTTTTTGCTCTCTTGATCTCGGGTCTGGCCCAGGCAGGGACCAATCCGTTCGAAACCAAACCTGAATTCCTGCCAGTGGAAAAAGCGTTCGTCTTCACGTCCGAGCGCCTTGAGTCGGGTGAAACGCAACTCTATTGGCAGATCACCGACGGTTATTACCTTTATCAGAAACGCCTTAAGTTCGATGGGTTGCCCGCTGAGCAGCATCCTGCGTTGCCCGAAGGCGAGTCTCACAGTGATGAATTTTTCGGTGAACAGCAGGTTTATCGCCAGGGCCTGGAGCTGAAGATCCCGGCGGGCGCGACCGGCCAGATCAAGGTCGGCTTCCAGGGCTGCGCCGATGCCGGATTGTGTTATCCGCCGCAAACCCAGGTCGTGGACCTGGGCGGCAGCGTTGTCGCTTCGGCGGCCAATGAAGCGCCGGATCAAGCCCTGGCCAGCAGCCTGCAACAACGGGCGTTGGGCTGGAGCTTGTTGGTGTTCTTCGGTCTGGGCCTGCTGCTGGCCTTCACCCCTTGCTCGTTGCCGATGCTGCCGATTCTGGCCGGAATGATTGTCGGCAGTGGCGCAACGCCCAAACGCGGATTTGCCTTGGCCACCAGCTATGTCGTGAGCATGGCGCTGGTGTATGCGGCGATGGGCGTTCTGGCGGCGCTGCTCGGCGCGAACTTGCAGGCACTGCTGCAAAACCCTTGGTTGCTGGGCAGTTTCGCCGCCGTGTTTGTGCTGCTGGCGTTGCCGATGTTCGGCTTCTTCGAGCTGCAACTGCCGGTCGCCGTGCGCGATCGGCTGGAGAACGTCTCGCGCAATCAGCGCGGTGGCAGCCTGATCGGCGCTGGTGTGCTGGGCGCGCTGTCCGGTCTGCTGGTCGGTCCGTGCATGACCGCCCCGCTGGCCGGCGCCCTGCTCTACATCGCGCAAAGCGGCAATGCGCTGCACGGCGGGTTGATTCTGTTTGCCATGGGCATCGGCATCGGCGTGCCGCTGCTGTTGCTGGTGACCGTCGGCAACCGCTTCCTGCCCAAACCCGGGGCCTGGATGAACCTGCTCAAAGGCGTGTTCGGCTTCCTGTTCCTCGCCACCGCGTTGTTGATGTTGCGGCCGGTACTGGATGAATCGCTGTGGATCGGTCTGTGCGGTGCGTTGTTGCTGATTGCCGCCTACAGCGCCTGGAAGCAGTCGCAAGGTTTCGGACGCGTCGCGCATCTGTTCGGAGCCAGCTCATTGTTGCTCGGCTTGTGGGGCAGTCTGTTGATGATCGGTGCGGCGGGCGGCAGTGATGACCTGTTGAAACCGCTGCAAGTCTATAGCGCTGCCAATGCGGGCAATGTCGCCCGTCCGGTCGGCCATGAGGCTTTCACCACCATCAAGGACCCCGCCGCTCTGCAACGGGAGCTCGATGCCGCACAAGCTCAGGGCCAATGGGTGCTGCTGGACTACTACGCCGACTGGTGTGTGTCGTGCAAGGTCATGGAAAAACAGGTGTTCGGCCAACCCCGCGTGCTCGACGCCTTGAGCGATGTGCGCTTGCTACGGCTGGACGTCACCGCCGACAATGCCGCCAGCCGCGAACTGCTTGGCCGCTATAAAGTGCCGGGGCCACCGAGTTTTCTGTGGATCGGCGCCGATGGCATCGAGCGTCGCAGCCAGCGCATCACCGGCGAGGTCGATGCCGACACCTTCCTGCAACGCTGGACCACCACCCGAGACGCCCGTTAATGCTGACTTTTACCCTCGGCACGTTTGCCATCGCGCTTAACCACTTGCTGCTGATCAGTGCCCTGGCGCTGGCGACGTTTGTCGGCTGGCGGGCGGCCAAGCGTGGCGGTGAAAATCCCGAGTCGGCGCTGTTCAGCCTGTTCCTGCTGGGCATGCTGGCGGCCCGAATCAGTTTCGTCGCGCTGTACTGGAAGCACTATCGCGACGATCCGTGGCAAGTCATCGACCTGCGCGACGGTGGCTTTCTCGCCTGGCCGGGTGTGATCGCGCTGCTGCTGGCCGCGGTGTATCGAGGCTGGCGTCGTCCGGGGTTGCGCCGTCCGCTGGGCTTTGGCGTGGCCAGTGGCCTGGCGTTCTGGCTGCTCGCGACATTCTCCCTGAGCATTTACGAACAAGGCACGCGCCTGCCGGAAATCACCCTGCGCAATGCCGCCGGTGAAACGGTGCAACTGGCCGATTACAAGGGCGGGCCGCTGGTGATCAATCTCTGGGCCACCTGGTGCCCGCCGTGTCGCCGGGAAATGCCGGTGCTGGAAAACGCTCAGCAACACCGACCGGACCTGACCTTCCTGTTCGTCAATCAGGCGGAAAGCATGCAAAGCGTCAGCACCTTTCTGGAAACCCAGGGCCTGAGCCTGTCCAACGTACTGTTCGACGGCAGCGGTCGATTGGGTCAGGCCGTCGGTTCGATGGCATTGCCGACTACGCTGTTCTATAGCCCTGACGGTCGCCTGCTGGGCAGTCACCTGGGCGAACTGTCGGACGCCAGCCTGGCCCGCGCCCTGGAAAACTTTGACACCCCGAACCCGGCCACACCGTCCACTTCTTCAAGGAAACTGCCATGCCCCGCCTCCGCCACCTGCTGACGCTGACCCTGGGCGCCGCCCTGCTGCACCTGCCGTCGGTACAGGCTGCCGAAGAATTGCCCGAAGCGATCAAGAAGATCGAAGCCAAGGGCGCGAAAATCGTCGGCCAGTTCGACGCGCCCGATGGCTTGCGCGGTTATGCCGCGCAGTACCAGAACCGTGGCATGGCGCTGTACCTGACGCCGGATGGCAAACATGTGTTGCTGGGCAATTTGTACGACGCCGACGGCAAAGACCTGAGCAGCGCGCCGTTGCAGAAACTGGTGTATGCGCCGATGGCCAAGGAAATCTGGGGCAAGATGGAAGCGAGCAACTGGATCGGTGACGGCAACAAGGATGCGCCGCGCGTGGTGTACCTGTTCAGCGATCCGAACTGCCCTTACTGCAACCTGTTCTGGGAACAGGCGCGGCCGTGGGTGAAGGCCGGCAAGGTGCAACTGCGGCACATCATGGTCGGCATCATTCGTGAAGACAGTCCGGGCAAATCCGCGGCATTGCTGGCCGCCAAAGATCCGCAAAAAGCCCTGCAAGACCACGAAGGGGCCGGCAAGGCCAGTACGCTCAAGGCGCTGAAAGACGTACCGCCGGCGATTCAGGCGAAACTGGCGGCGAACATGCAATTGATGGAAGACCTGGAATTGCAGGCCACTCCGGCGATTTTCTACATGGACGACAAGGGCGAGCTGCAACAGCAGCAAGGCGCGCCTTCGCCGGACAAGCTAGTGAAAATTCTCGGGCCGAAGTGAATTTTTCATACGACGTGTGGTGATCTCACCGACGCCATCGCTGGCAAGCCAGCTCCTACAGGGTTTGAATCGCTCACAAATGTTGCGGTCGACTCAAACCCTGTAGGAGCTGGCTTGCCGGCGATGGCGTCAGCATGACCTATTAATTTCTTTCAGCCAAAAACGCCAACAACACCTCGGTCACAAACGCCGGATTCTCCAGATTGGAGATATGCCCCGCCTCCGGCACCAGCACATACGGGCAACCGATCAACTCAGCCATTTCAATGGTTTCCGACGGTGGTCGCGGCTTGTCCTGATCACCACACATCACCAGCGTGGCCTCAGCATCCAGCTCGCCCAGTCGCGGCAACACATCATCGCGCCCAAATGTGATCCGCCCCATCGGCACGATACTTTCGCGCAGACGCTCTGGCTGTAGCGCAGCCAGTTTCGCGCGAAAATCCTGATACAGCGCCGACTGCGGGTCGATGCCCGGACGGAAGAAAATCGGCACGACGATGTCGAGCAGTTGCGGTGCAATCACGCCGCTGTCTTCGATCTGTTTGAACAGCGAGAAATAGTATTGGCGGGTGGGTTCAGGTTCGACGCCGACGTAAGTGTCCATCAGCACCAGGCCGTTGATCCGCTGTGGAACCGACAGCGCCAGACGCACGCCCCACATGCCACCGACGGAAAGACCGACCAGCGTGACACGGTCGATGTGCAGATGATCGAGCAAGGCCAGCGCCTGACGTGCAATGTCATCCAGCGATTGTGTGCCTTCGGGTAGCGAGCCTGACTCACCGTGGCCCCACAGGTCCAGGGCGATGACCCGGTATTGCTGCGACAGGGCGGCGATCTGCGGCGCCCACATGGCTTGGTCCCAGAGGTAGCTGCCGGCGAGCAATACGGCAGGGCCGGTGCCTTGATCGATGTAGTGAAGGGGTTGTCCGTCAATCGTAACGAAGGGCATCAAACTGTCTCCTCTGCCAAAAAGGGAGCGGGCAGACTGAGCCGGTACGACTGGACAGTCAACGCGGAAATTGTGACGACAGTTCTGGCGCCTTCGCTGGCAAGCCAGCTCCTACAGGTCCCGGTTGGTCACAACAATTGCGATCAACACAAAACTGTAGGAGCTGGCTTGCCAGCGATGAGGCCAGGACAGACGCTAGAGAATCAAAGCCCCTCCAACTCCGCCATCAAGTCATTCAACCGATCGACCTTGTCCTCGGTGATATCACTCACCGCCAACCCGTCGATGTACTCAGCCAATTCCTCCACCGTGCTGCACTCGAACATCGCCCGCAGCGGCACATCCCGTTGCAGCGATTTTTGCACCCGCGACGCAATCTGCGTCGCCAGCAGCGAATGCCCGCCCAACTCGAAGAAGTTGTCGCGCACACCGACCTTTTCGACCTTCAACACCTCGGCCCAGATACCCGCCAACGTCTGCTCCAGCTCATTGCGCGGCGCCTGATAATCCTGGCTCTGCAACTGGCCGATCTCCAGCGCCGGCAGTGCCTTGCGGTCCAGTTTGCCGTTGGCATTGAGCGGCATCCGCTCCAGCCACAACCAGTGCAGTGGCACCATGTATTCCGGCAGCTCGGCGCGCAAGCGTTGCTTGATGCGCTCCAGGCGTTCGGATGGATTGAGTGAAGAATCAGTCGCGACCAAATAGCCAACCAGATGCTTGCCGTTCACGCCTTCCTGCACACCAACCGCCGCTTCGCGCACCTCCGGTTGCTCATGCAGACGCGCTTCGATTTCACCTAGTTCGATGCGGTAGCCGCGAATCTTCACTTGATGGTCGATGCGCCCAACGTACTCCAGCACGCCGTCACTGCGACGACGGGCGAGGTCGCCGGTGCGATACAAACGATCGCCCGGCGCGCCAAACGGGTTCGGCACAAACACCTGCGCGGTACGCAACGGATCGCTGACATAACCGCGCCCGACGCCGGTGCCGGCCACGCACAGTTCGCCCACCGCACCCAACGGCACCAGGTCCAGCGCGCCATCGAGCAGGTACAAACGGTTGTTGTCGGTCGGCGTGCCAATCGGCAAATAGCTGCCGCGAGTCGAGGCCATGTCGACACGGAAGAACGCCACGTCGTCCGAACATTCCGCCGGCCCGTAGGCATTCACCAGCCCAATGTCCGGGTAGCGCAGCAACCATTGATGGGCGAGTTCCGGCGGCATCGCTTCACCGGTCGGCAGCATCCAGCGCAGGCCGTCGAGGCTCATGCGTTCCTGGGCGAGCATGCCCTGAATCAGCGACGGCACGCTTTCCAGCACGGTGATGCCCTGGGCCGACACATGCGCCAGCAAGCCTTGCGGATCGTGGGCAATGGTGTTCGGCACGATGTCCACCCGTGCACCGAACAACGGTGCGGCAAGGAACTGCCAGACCGAAATGTCGAAGCTTTGCGAAGCGGTCTGGGCGATCACATCGGCATCGCTGAGGTTCAGGTACGGCAGCTTGCTCAATTGGTTGTTGAGCATGCCGCTCTGTTCGACCATCACACCTTTGGGCAAGCCGGTCGAACCCGAGGTGTAGATCACGTAGGCAAGGTTGTCCGGGCCGCTGTAGATGCCCGGATTCGCCACCGACACTTCACTCGCCTGCACCTCCTCCCACACCAGCAACCGTGGCCGATTGGCGCAACCGAATTCCTCCAGCAACGCCACCGCCTGTTCGCGACAGGCCTGGGTGCAGACCAGCAACGGCGTACGGCTCAGGTCGATGATCCTGCTCAAGCGCTGACTTGGCAGCCCCGGATCCAGCGGCAGATAACCCGCACCGGCCTTGAAGCTGCCGATGATCATCCCGAGCAGATCGAGGTTACGTTCGGCCAGCAACGCCACCGGCTGATCCAGCCCGACACCGGCTGCCGTCAGCGCATGACCAAGACGGTTGCTGCGCTGGTTCAGTTCGGCGTAGCTGTGTTGCTGATCGAGGCAACTGGCGGCGATCCGTTGCGGATGCTGCGCAACCTGCGCTTCAAACAACGCAACGTAGCTCTGCTCCAACGGGTAATCGTGTTCGCTCTGGTTGCAGCCGTGGATCAGGAAATCCTGTTCCTCGGCACCCAGCAATGGCAAGTCCGCCATGTCGCCATGGAAACCTTCGACCAGTGCCAGCAACAGGCGCTTGAACTCACCGAGCATGCGCTCAACGGTCGACTCATCGAAATAACGCTGGTCGTAAGACAGGTGCAAGCCCAGGTCATCGCCCGGATAGCACACCGCCGTCAGCGGGAAGTTGGTGTGGGTGCGGCCCGAATCCGAGGTCGCGTTGAGGCTCTGTGCACGGTCCAGTACCGAGACTTCCACCGGCGCGTTTTCGAACACGAACAGGCTGTCGAACAGCGGTTGGCCCTTCGGCAATTCGCTGTTTTCCTGAATGCTCACCAGCGGCAGGTATTCGTACTCGCGCAGTTGCATGTTGCTGTCGAGCAAGCCGCTCAGCCACTGGCGAACGCTGCAACGCTGATCGTCTTCCGGCATCTTCACCCGCAGCGCGATGCTGTTGATGAACAGCCCGACGGTGCGTTGCATCTCCGGCATTTCCACCGGGCGCCCGGCCACCGTGACGCCGAACAGCACGTCGCGATCACCGCTCAAACGCCGCAGCACCAAGGCCCACGCCGCTTGGGCGAAGGTGTTGATGGTCAGCTGATGGGCCTGCGCCAGTTCACGCAGTTGCGCACCGTCGCGAGCATCAAGTCGGGTGTAGCGGTCGCCGACGATCATGCCGCCGCTGTCGCCGGCATGTTCACGCAGGAACGGCCGGTCGCTCGGGATCGGCGTGGTCCGTTCGAAGCCTTGCAGGTTGGTTTTCCACCACTGCCGCGCCTCGGCCAGGCTCTGGCGTTGCAGCCAGCCGATGTAGTCGCGGTAGCGCGGCGGCACAGCCAGTTGGGCTTCGCGACCTTCACCCAGCGCGGTGTAGATTTCGAAGAAATCGTTCATCAGCAACGAGCGGCACCAGGCATCGATGAGGATGTGGTGGTTGCTCATCATGAACCAGTAGCGCGCTTCGCCAACCTTGATCAAACGCAGGTGGAACGGTGCCTGATTAAGCAGATCGAACCCGGCTTCACGCTCGCTTTTCAGCAACGCCTGCAACTTGGGCTCTTGCTCGTCCTCGGCGATTGCCGTCCAGTCGAGGGACTCGATCGGCGTGCTGCCCGGCTTGTGGATAACCTGCAGCATGTCTTCACCAACGTTCCAGCAGAACGATGCACGCAAGGCTTCGTGACGGGCGATCACCGCTTGCCAGGCCTCGGCAAAACGTTGCGGATCGAGCGCGCTGTTGATGCGGTAGCGGTCCTGCATGTAGTAGAGGCCGGTGCCCGGTTCGAGCAAGGTGTGCAGCAGCATGCCTTCCTGCATCGGGGTCAGCGGGTAGACGTCTTCGATGGCAGCGGCCGGAATCGGCAGTGCATCGAGTTGCGGCTGGGTCAGTTTCGCCAGCGGGAAGTCCGACGGCGTCAGGCCGCCCGCCTCGTCACGCAGGCAATGCTGAATCAGGCTCTGCAATTCGCCGAGGTAGGCGTCCGCCAGTTCGCTGATGGTTTGCGGATCGTGGCGCTCGGCGCTGAAGGTCCAGCGCAGCACCAATTCGCCGCCGTAGACCTGACTGTCAACGCTCAGCTCGTTGGGCAGCGGCGCTTTCGGATCGTGGGCGGCACCGACCGGTTCATCCAGTGGACGGAACAACGCGTCCGCGCCAAAGCTCTGGTCGAACTGGCCGAGGTAGTTGAAGGTGATCGGCGCCACCGGCAACGCGGCCATGGCTTCGCGGCACAGGTCGTCGGCGAGGTAACGCAACACGCCATAGCCCAGGCCTTTGTGCGGCACGCCGCGCAGTTGTTCCTTGATCGCCTTGATCGAAGCGCCCTGGCCGGCGGCTTCTTCGATGTTCTGCGGGGTCAGGCGCAGCGGGTAGGCGCTGGTGAACCAGCCGACGGTGCGGGTCAGGTCGATCTCGTCGAACAGCGCCTCGCGACCGTGGCCTTCAAGTTGGATCAGCGCTGATTCATTACCGCTCCAGCGGCACAGCACGCGGGCCAATGCCGTCAGCAACAGGTCGTTGACCTGGGTGCGATAGGCGCTCGGTGCCTGTTGCAGCAACTGGCGAGTGAGCTCGCTGTCGAGGCGTACGCTGACGGTTTGCGCATGACGATTCTGCCGACCGCCCTCAGGGCGATCACACGGCAATTCGACGCTCGGCCCGGCCAGCTGCGACTGCCACCAGCCCAGTTCTTCACGCAGGGATTCGCTGCCGGCATACGCCCGCAAGCGGGCCGCCCAGTCCTTGAAGGCGCTGGTTTTCGCCGGCAGTTTCACCGACTGCCCAGCCGCCAGTTGGCGATACACCGTTTGCAGATCGTCCAGCAATACACGCCAGGAAACACCGTCCACCACCAAGTGATGGATCGCGAAGAACAGCCGTTGCTGGCCCTCGGGACCATCGACCAGCAGCACGCGCATCAACGGCCCCTGTTCGAGATCAAGGCTGCGCTGGGCATCGGCAAACAGCGCCGCGCATTTATCCATCGCCGGCACGCGCACTTGCCACAACACGGGGGCGCCTCCCACCTTCTGGTGCGCCGCCGTCCATGCGCCGCCGGCCTCGGTGAAGCGCAGGCGCAAGGCGTCGTGCTGTTCGATCACCGCCAGTAGCGCTTGCTCCAGGCGATGAGGTTCCAGCGCAACGGTCGGTTCCAGCAACAACGCCTGGTTCCAGTGCTGACGCTCGGGCATGTCGGTGTCGAAAAACCAATGCTGGATCGGGGTCAGACGCGATTCGCCGGTGAGCAAACCCTGCTCGGCCGTAACCTGCTCGGTGCGGCTGGCCACGGCGGCGAGTGTTTGAACAGTCTGGTGCTGGAACAGGTCACGCGGGCTGAAGTGAATGCCCTGCTGCCGCGCGCGGCTGACCACCTGGATCGACAGGATCGAGTCGCCACCCAGTTCGAAGAAGTTGTCGTTGAGACCGACCTGCGCGACGTTCAGCACTTCGCACCAGATCTGCGCCAACGTCAGTTCCAGCTCGTTGCTTGGCGCCACATAGTCCTGACGATTCAGCTCGGGGTCCGGCGCCGGCAGTGCACGGCGGTCGAGTTTGCCGTTGGCAGTCAGCGGCATGCTCGCCAGCAGGATCAGGTGCGTCGGCACCATGTATTCCGGCAATTGCGATTTCAGGTGAGCCTTGAGGGCTTCACGCAATTGGGCTTGTTGTGTTTCGTCCTGCTCAGCCACGTCGGTGACCAGATAGCCGACCAGTTGTTTGCCGCTTGGGGCGTCCAGTGCCAGGACCACGGCTTCACGGATCGATTCATGGTCCAGCAGACGGGTTTCGATCTCGCCCAGTTCGATGCGGAAACCGCGAATTTTCACTTGATGGTCGATGCGGCCGAGGTATTCCACCAGGCCGTCGGCGCGCTGCCGCACCAGGTCGCCGGTGCGATAAATCCGCCCGCCATCCGCTGCAAACGGGTTGGCCACGAAGCGTTCCGCCGTGATGCCCGGACGGTCGTGATAACCCTGGGCCAGACCGGCACCGCCGACGTACAACTCACCGGTTGCGCCTTGCGGCACCAGTGCCAGGTCGGCATCGAGAATGTAGGCCACACGAGCGCCAATGACGCTGCCGATCGGCACACTGCCCAGCCCTTCTTCAAGCTGCTGCGGTGCAAGACTGGCCAACGGCATGACCACGGTTTCCGTCGGGCCGTAGGCGTTGAAGAACAGGCTCGGTTTGAACGCCGCACGAATGCGCTGCAAGTGCTCGCCGGTCAGGGCTTCGCCGCCGGTGATGCACATGCGCACCGGCAAGGTTTCGCCCTGAGTCGCCAGCCACTGCGCCAGTTGGCTGCCGTAGCTTGGGGTAAAACCGAGGATGTTGATGTTGTGGCGACGGATCAATCCGCAGATTTCTTCTGCGTCCCACTGCCCTTGAGCACGCAAGACCACTTGCGCACCGCTCAACAACGGCACCAGCAGACGCTCGGTCGCGGCGTCGAAATTGATCGAATAGAAGTGCAGTTCGCAGTCGTCCGCACGCATGCCGAAACGCTCGATTACCGCGCGGCAGTGCATGGCGATTTCACCGTGGGACACCACCACGCCTTTCGGCTTGCCGGTGGAGCCGGAGGTGTAAATCAGGTACGCCTGATGCTGCGGCAGGCTGATGAACGGCAGCTCGGTGGCCGGGTAGTTGGCCAATTCGGCAGCGTCATCTTCGAGGCACCAGCGACTTACGGTTGTCGGCAGATCACCCAGGGCTTGGAACATCGCCGCATCGCTGAGCAACAAACCGATACCGCTGTCCTCGATCATGTAATGCAGGCGATCGAGCGGGTATTCCGGATCGAGCGGCACATAAGCGCCACCTGCCTTGAGGATCGCCAGCAGGCCGATGACCATTTCCAGCGACCGTTCAAGTGCCAGTCCAACGCGAACCTTTGGCCCGACACCCCGCTCGCGCAGCATCCAGGCCAGGCGATTGGCGCGGCTGTCGAGCTCGGTGTAGCTCAGGGTTTGCCCGGCGAATGTCAGCGCCGGCGCATCCTTGCGCACCAGCGCCTGTTCGCTGAACAGGTGATGAATGCACTGATCCAGTCGATGTTCACCCGGTTCGATGCCCAGGCTGTCGAGCAGCTTTTGCTGTTCCATGACTTCGAGCAACGGCAGTTCACTGAGGCGCTGTTGCGGATCGGCCAGCAACGCTTCCAGCAGATTACGCCAGTGCCCGGCCATGCGCGCAATGCGCGGTTCATCGAACAGGTCGGTGCTGTAAGTCAGGCAGCAACCCAACCGATGATCGAGGTCGGTGACTTCCAGATTGAGGTCGAATTTGGTCGCTCGCGCATCGTTCGCCAGGTATTCGACCGTCATGCCGGCCAGCGTGCGGCGCTGCTGGAATTCCCAACGCTGCACGTTGCACATCACCTGGAACAGCGGGTTGTACGCAGCGCTGCGCGGTGGCTGCAACGCTTCAACCAAATGATCGAACGGCAGGTCCTGATGGGACTGGCCTTCGATCACGGTGTGGCGCACCTGCTCGAACAGTTCGCCAACGGACATCTGCCCGTCGAGCTGGCAACGCAGCACTTGGGTGTTGAGGAACGCACCGATCAGCCCTTCGCTTTCCGGGCGAATGCGGTTGGCCACCGGCGCGCCGATGCGCAGGTCGGTCTGGCCGCTGTAGCGGTAAAGCAGCACGGCCAGCGCGGCGGTCATGGTCATGAACAGGGTCAGGCCGTTTTGCGCGTTGAAGGCGCGGACCCGTGCGGCGAGATCATCGCTCAGGTCGAAACGGAACAGCTCGCCCTGATGGCTTTGCACTGCTGGACGCGGACGGTCGGCGGGCAATTCCAGCAGCGGATGTTCGCGCCCCAGTTGCGCAGTCCAGTAGTCGAGCTGACGCTGGCGTTCGCCGGACTCCAGCCACTGGCGCTGCCAGACGCTGTAATCGAGGTATTGCACCGGCAGCGGCGCCAGTGGCGATTCGCGGTCATCGACGAATGCTTCGTAAAGCGCACTGAGTTCCCGGGCGAAAATGTCCATCGCCCAGCCTTCGGTGACGATGTGGTGCAGGGTCAGCACCAGGTAATGTTCCTGCTCGGCGGTCTTGACCAGGCAGGCGCGCAGCAGCGGGCCGGTTTCCAGATCGAAGGGCTGATGCGCTTCGCTGTCGGCCAGTGCCTGCACCCGCTGTTCGCGCAAGTCGGCGTCCAGCGCGGAAAAATCTTTCCAGTCCATGCGCATCCCGGTTTCCGGGTGCACGCGCTGTTGCGCCACGCCGTCGATGCTCGGGAACGTGGTGCGCAAGGTTTCGTGACGCATGATCAGCGCTTGCAACGCCGTCTCGAAGCGCCCGATGTCCAGCACCCCGCGAAACCGCGCCATGCCGCCGACGTTGTAGGCCGGGCTGTCCGGCTCCATCTGCCAAAGGAACCACATGCGCTGCTGGGAATAGGACAGCGGCACCGGTTGGCTGCGGTCGACCTTTTCAATCGGCGGTTGTTTGTTGGTGTTGCCGCTGGCCTGAATCCGTTGCACCTGCTCGGCGAACGCGCCCAGTTCACTGTTTTCAAATAACGCGCGCAGCGGCAATTCGACGTCGCAGGCCTGACGGGTGCGGGAGATGATTTGCGTGGCCAGCAGCGAGTGGCCGCCGAGGGCGAAGAAGTCGTCGCGCAGACCGATCTGCTTCAAGCCCAGCACTTCACGCCAGATCGCGGCGATCTGCTGTTCAAGCTCAGTGACCGGCTCAACGTGTTCGCGCACCTGCCATTGCGGTTCCGGCAAGGCGCGGCGGTCGAGTTTGCCGCTTGGGCTGAGGGGCATTTTGTCGAGACGCATCAACTGCGCCGGGACCATGTACTCCGGTAGCTCGGCCGCCAGCGCGGCTTTCAGGCGAGCGGTTTGAGTGTCTTCGGATTCACTGGTTTCGATGGCCGTGTAGTAACCGATCAACTGCCCGCCAGCGGCGGTTTCGCGCACCAGCACCACGGCTTGCGCGACACCGTCCTGCGCCAGCAGACGCGCTTCGATTTCTTCCGGTTCGACGCGGAAGCCACGCAGTTTGACCTGCTGATCGAGACGGCCGAGGTATTCGATCACGCCATCGGCAGTCCAACGCGCACGGTCGCCGGTGCGATACAAACGTGCCCCCTGCTCGCCCAGTGGATCGACGACAAAACGTTCAGCCGTCAGAGCCGGACGCCCCAGATACCCCCGGGCCAGACCGATGCCGCTGATGCACAACTCACCGGGCACACCAGCCGGCATCGGGTTGAGCTCGCTGTCGAGCACGCGGCAGATCACGTTGCCTAATGGACGGCCAATCGGCGAGCGCTCGCCATCGGCCGTGCGGCAATGCCAATGAGTGACGTTGATCGCCGTTTCAGTCGGACCATAACGGTTGTGCAGTTGCACGGCCGGCAGTTGCTCCAGCACGCGGTTGCGCAACTCGGCAGGCAAGGCTTCGCCGCCCGAGAACACACGACGCAGGCTGGTGCATTCGGCGGTGAGCGGCTCGTCGATGAACAACGAAAGCAGCGGCGGCACAAAGTGCAGCGTGGTCACCCCGTATTCCTGAACCAGTTGGGCAATGCGGTGCGGATCGCGATGCTCGCCGGGCGCGGCAATCAGCAAACGCGCCCCGGTGATCAGCGGCCAGAAGCATTCCCACACCGACACATCGAAACTGATCGGTGCCTTTTGCATCAGCACGTCGGTGTCGTTCAGGCGATAGGTGTTCTGCATCCATTGCAGGCGTTCGGCGAGGGCCGCATGGGTGTTGCCGACGCCCTTCGGCTGGCCGGTGGAACCGGAGGTGTAAATCACATACGCGAGGTTGTCGCCGTGCAGATGCAGGCCCGGCGCCTGGCTCGGCCAGCTCTCCAGGTGCAGCGCATCCATGGCGATTACGCTGACGCCATCGGTGGCCGGCAGCCGGTCGAGCAATTCGGTTTGGGTCAGGAGCAATTCGACGCCGCTGTCGCTGAGCATGTACGCCAGGCGTTCGGCCGGATAATCCGGGTCCAGCGGCACGTAGGCACCACCGGCCTTGATGATCGCCAACAGGCCGATCAACAGTTGCGGCGAACGCTCGGCGGCGATGGACACGCAAACGTCCGGGCCGACGCCTTTGTCGCGCAGGTAATGCGCGAGGCGGTTGGCCTGGACGTGCAGTTCGGCGAAGTCCAGGCTGCCGCCGTCCCACAGCAGCGCGGTGCGCTCCGGGGTCAGGCGTGCCTGTTCGTTCAGCAGTTCCGGTAGCCATTGGCTGGCCGGTGTGCACGGTGCGACGCTCCACGAGGCTTGCTGATCGCGCTCGCTCGCGGTCAACAGTTGCAGGTCGCCGACGGTGGTGGTCGGCTGCTCGCAAATGACCCGCAGCAGGTTGCAGAAATGCTCGGCCAGGCGCTCGATGGTGGTGGTGTCAAACAGCTCGCTGGCGTAGTCGAACGACAGGCTCAGGCGACCGTTACGGTCTTCCTCGCTGTGCAATTGCAAGTCGAACTTGGCTTCGCGGCTGTGCCACGGCAGTTCTTCGGCGAGCAACCCAGGCAAGCGACGCAGTGCGCTCAGGTCCCGTTGCTGATGGTTGAACATGACCTGGAACAAGCCTTGTTCGCGGGCCTGCGGGAACGCTTCCAGCAGCTGCTCGAACGGCAAGTCCTGATGCGCCTGGGCGCCCAAGGCCGCCTGGCGGGTTTGCGCCAACAGTTCAACAAATGGCAACCGCGAATCCACCTCGGCGCGCAGCACCTGGGTGTTGATGAAGAAGCCGATCAGGCCCTGGGTTTCCAGGCGTGGACGGTTGGCGTTCGGCACGCCAACGCGGATGTCGGTTTGGCCACTGTAGCGGTGCAGCAGGCTCTGGAACGCCGTAAGCAACAGCATGAAAGACGTGGCCTCGTGGGCCTGGGCAGTCTGGCGAATCGCCTCGCTGAGGGGCGCGGCCAAACGCACGGTGTGGCGCGCGGCGCTGTGACGGTGTTGCGCCGAACGCGGGTGATCGGTGGCCAGGTTCAGGGTCGGATGCTCATCACCCAACTGCGTTTTCCAGTAGGCCAGTTGCCGCTCGCCCTCACCTTGCGCCAGCCATTGACGCTGCCAGCTGCCATAGTCGGCGTACTGGGTCGGCAATGGCGCGAGCGATGCCGTTTGCCCTTGGGACGCAGCGGCATACAGGCGCGAGAATTCGTCGATCAGCACGTTCAGCGACCAACCATCGGCAATGATGTGGTGCAGCGTCACCAGCAACTGGTGATCCTCATCATCGAGGCGCACCAGCGTCACCCACAGCAGCGGCCCCTTTTCCAGGTCGAACTGGGTGTGCGCTTCGTCCTCGCGGATTTGCTGCGCGCGAGCTTCACGCTCGGCGACGGGCAAATCGCTGATGTCGATCTGTTGCAGGTTGAATTCGCCAGCGGCAATGACCTGTTGCAGCGCCACGCCGTCACGTTCGAAGAAGCGCGTGCGCAGGGATTCGTGGCGTTCGATCAGGTGCTGGAAGCTGGCGCGCAGGGCGTCTTCATCCAGCTCGCCACACAAACGCAAGGCGCCGGGAATGTTGTAGGCGCTGCTTTGCGGATCGAGCTGCCAGGTAATCCACAAACGGTTTTGTGCGAGGGATTGCGGCATCGCTTCGCTGCGCGACAGCGTGCTGATCGCGCCTTGGGCCAGGCCGCCATCCTGTTGTTGCTGCGCGACCACGGCGGTAAATGCACCGAGGGTCGGCGCTTCGAACAGCAGGCGCAGGTTCAGCTCCAGACCCAGTTCTTCACGCAAACGAGCAACCACTTGAGTGGCGGCGATGGAGTTGCCGCCGAGCAGGAAGAAGTGGTCATCGGCGCTGACCTGTTTCACCTGCAACTGCTCGGCCCAGATCTCGCCGATCAGGCTTTGCAGCTCGGAACCCGACTCGGTTTTGGTCTGGTTTTCAGGGGCCGCCGACGGGAACAGTGCGTAGCTGTCGAGGCTGCCATCCGCCAGCCGATTACGGCACGCCGAACGTTGCAGTTTGCCGCTGGACGTCTTGGGCAATGCGCCCGGATTGAGCAACACCACCACGCTCGGTGCTTCCTGATACGCCTCGGCCACCGCCTGGCGGATGGCTTTGATCAGCGCCTCGGGCGGCAGGATTTTCTGCACGCTGCGGCTGATTTCTGCGGCGATGCCGATGCCTTCCTGACCGTCGATGCTCACGGCGAACGCGGCGACGCGACCTTTGCGCACCACTTCCACCTCACGCTCGATGGTCTGCTCGATGTCCTGCGGGTACAGGTTGTGACCGCGAACGATCAGCATGTCTTTCAGGCGACCGGTGATGAACAGCTCGCCGTTGCGCATGAAACCCAGGTCGCCGGTGCGCAGCCAGGTTTTGCCGGCGTGTTGAACGAAGGTCTTGGCGCTGGCCTCGGGGTTGCGCCAGTAGCCATGGGCGATGCTCGGCCCGGTGGCCCAGACTTCGCCGACCGCGTTGTCGGCCAGTTCGGTTAGCGCCAATGGATCGATAATCAGCACCGCGTGATCCGGCTGGCTGATGCCGCAACTCATGATCGCGCTCCCCTCACCCACTTCGGCACGGTTTTGCGCCAACGCCTGATCATCCACGCGCAGGTTGCCGATGCCTTGGCCACGGGGTGTACCGGCGACGAACAACGTGGCCTCGGCCAAGCCGTAAGACGCCATGAAACTGTCCGGGGTGAAACCACAGGTCGCGAACTTCTCGGCGAAACGGTCGAGGGTGTCGAGGCGAATCGGTTCGGAACCGGAATACGCCACGCGCCAGCCGCTGAGGTCGAGGCGTTCCAGCGCCGATTCGCTGACACGTTCGCTGCACAGGCGATAGGCAAAATCCGGCCCGCCGCTGATGGTGCCGCCGTACTCGCTGATCGCTTCGAGCCAGCGCAGCGGTCGACCGAGGAAGTACGCCGGCGACATCAACACGCACGGCACGCCGCTGAAAATCGGCTGCAACAAACCGCCGATCAAACCCATGTCGTGGTACAGCGGCAGCCAGCTGACGATCACGTCGTCAGGGTTCAGGTCGATGCCGAAACCGTGACGAATCAGCAACTCATTGGCGACCAGGTTGCCATGGCTGACTTGCACGCCTTTTGGTAACGCGGTGGAGCCCGAGGTGTATTGCAGGAAGGCAATGTGGTCGCCTTCGAGATTCGGTTCAGTCCACTTTGCGGCCAGTGCACTGTCGAGGGTGTCGACGCACAGCAGCGGCGGCGCGCCTTCGATTTGCAGCAACGCATCGCGCAGGCCGGCGCTGGTCAGCAGCAGGCGCGGTTCGGCGTCGCTGATGATCGACAGCAGGCGCTCCTGATGATGACGCTTCGCCGACTCCGGCGGATAAGCCGGCACCGCGATCACGCCCGCATACAGGCAACCAAAAAACGCCGCGACGTAATCCGGACCGCTGGGAAACAGCAGCACCGCGCGATCACCAAAATCAGTTTCGGCCTGCAACGCGCCGGCAATGGTGCGCGCCCGCTGATCCAGTTCGCGATAACTGAGCACCACCGTCTGATCCGGGGTTTCGGCGAGAAAACGCAAGGCCACCCGATCCGGCGTCAGGGCCGCGCGGCGCTGAAGGGCTTGGACCAGTGTGCCAGGTATTTTGAACGCGTCGGTCATGAGGTTTCCTGCCTGAATTCGGCTTGCAAGTGGAATCGGTTTTCTGCTTTCACGCCCCTTCAGGGGCATGCAGGACGCGGTCTTCGCCGACCGCGCGAGGCATTGGGAATGCTGTTTTGGCCGGGGCTTGCGCCCGGAGCCATTCACCAATGAGAACGGATGACGTCTTGAAATAATTAGTCGGCAGGCTTGATCGCCAACGGGGGCTGAGTGCGGCAGCGTGTCGCAGTTCTCACTGCGCACCTCAGAGAAGGATTAGTTCTCTTTCTCAATTGACAATCATTATCATTCAGAATAATTTGTCGCTCGATGTGTAGGACGGCTCCGATTCTCTTGTCGTCCCACGACCCCATTTGCAGCAAGGTGATTTCCATGACGGAACAAGTATCCACAAGCAGGTGCGATTCACCGCTACTTCAGGCATTCGTGGACAATCGACTGATTCTGGTCAAGATTGCCGCCCGTATTACCGGCTGCCGGTCACGTGCCGAAGATGTCGTTCAGGATGCGTTCTTCCGCCTGCAATCGGCGCCGCAGATCACCTCCTCGATCAAGGCTCAGCTCAGTTACCTGTTCCAGATCGTGCGCAACCTGGCGATCGACCATTACCGCAAACAGGCGCTGGAGCAGAAGTATTCGGGGCCTGAAGAAGAAGGGCTGAACGTGGTGATTCAAGGCGCTTCGCCGGAAACCTCGCACATCAATTTTTCGACCCTGGAAAACATCGCCGACGCGCTGACGGAGCTGCCGAGCCGCACCCGTTATGCCTTCGAGATGTACCGCCTGCACGGCGTGCCGCAAAAGGATATCGCCAAGGAACTGGGTGTTTCGCCGACCCTGGTGAACTTCATGATTCGCGACGCGCTGGTGCATTGCCGCAAGGTGTCGGGCAGTCGCGCAGATACTTTCTCCCGCCGTTAAAAGCTTCGCGGGCAAGCCTTGCTCCTACAGGTCCGTGTCGCTCCCCAAAACGACACTAACCTGTAGGAGCGAGGCTTGCCCGCGAAGGCGGACTCAAGACCACAACCGATCTTGAACCCTACGAATCACGCCAACACACACCGCTCAAAAAACCGCTCCCGCCCCAACACCATCAACGCCGCGCGCTTGTGCGGGAAGTCGAACTCTTTCTCGCAATGAAAGCGCTGCCCCTGCATGTACCCGATCATCTTCGCGTTGTCGGCACGCGGCTCTGCAACCACCCGCCGGGTGCGTGGATCATCGAGAAACAGGTAGTGCGTCAACGCCGATAACCAGCTCGCCACCTTGTGCGGACCGCGATGGTTTTCCTCGCCGACCAGCATGTGAATGCCACGGTCGTAATCATCGACATCGTAGAACGGCGCAATGCGGTCTTCCTTGGCCCAGTAGGCTTCGAAATAAGCAAATGGCTGGTCATCGAAACATCCGATCAACGTCACCGTGTGGGGATCGGCGTCGAGTTTGCTCAGGTATTCGCGATGCTGTTCAAGGCTGCCCTCTTCCTGCCAGAAACTCGCCACCCGCGCACTGTTCTGCCAGCGATTGAACCGCGTCAGGTCCAGGTCGATGTCCAGCGTACGCAGGGAAATCCACGCACCCAGCCGCGCATCGAAACGTCGATAGACTTCACCGCGCGGTTTCACCGGGCGCAATGGATGACGCTTGCCAGCGCTGATCACCATTTGCTGTGGGTAGCTGCGGGTCAGCGACGTCCCCAGCCAAGGCTGCGGCAACTGCCAGAACAGCGTGCGCTCGCAGCGATACTGGTCGGCGAGTTCGGTCGACACCAGCAAACCGCTGAGCAAGGCTTCGGCAGGTGCTTCATCGAGGTGCCAGGTCAGGCGCTGGCAAGCCGGGTCACGGGCAAACAGCCAATAACCGGCGGCCCACACGGCCTGAGTGTCGACGCGCGCCTCGACGTGCACGTGCAACTCGGGCTCACGGGTCAGCCGCAGGGTAATCAGCGGTTGCGCGTCCAGGCTCAGGTTCAGGCGGTTTTCGGTTTCATCCGCCACAAGGCGGTTGCCTGAAGGCAAAGCCAGGGCAGTCAGGTCATTCAGATTGGGCATGGGTCGGGCTCACGATAATCGTCGACAGTTCAACGAAGTGACGTGAGCCAGCGCGGGAAATTTAAGGAAGGTCGGCAAAAACGCTGCCCGGCGACGCGATCTCAGCTGCCCGGAATCGGCACCACGGCGATTTTGTACGGATCGAAAATCTTCAGCATCTGGCCGTTGTCCCGCAACCCTTGCAGCAACTTGCCGAACGCAACACCACTGATGGGCGCCGTCGGGCGGAGAATGGCGTAATGGTGATAGACCTGATCGATGCGCTCGGACACCAGCAACTGATCGGCGACCTTCTCGTTACGCAGCAGGTAATCGCTCAGGTAGGAGCGCGTCACCAGGGCAATGTCGGCGCGCCCGCGCAGCACCATCAGCAGGTTGCTGTCATGGGAATAGGTCAGCGTGGCGTTGTAGTTTTGCGCGAGGACTTTGGGGTCGGCATTGAAGTTGGCGAATTCGTAGTGATAGCCGCTGAACAGCGCCAGACGCTTGCCGGCGAGGTCGGCGAAATAGTTCTGCTGACGATTGGGAATCCGCTGCGCGACAAAAATCTCGGCATCTTCCAGACCCATGTCGACGCTAACGTGGGGAATGTCCTTCCAGCCCCAGTTCGGGTTCTCGAAAATGGCCATGTCCACCCGGCTCTGCTTGAAGTCACCGAAGCGACGCGGAATGGACGTCGGCACGAGCACAAACTGATAGTCGGTTTGCAAGGCATTGAGCGCCTCCACCAATTGCGGCAGAAGCCCGGTGTCAGCACCGGATTCCGGGCGTACGGTGTACGGCGGAAAATGCGCAGCACCGACCCGCACCAGTTGAGCCGCCGGAGACGGCAACACCCAAAGCGCCGCAAGCGCCGCCAGAAAAAGCCGCGAGGCCGTCCGAATTGGCGAAGAAATCAAAACAACCCACTCCCCAAAAAAGTACGCATCAATTCATTCAAGCTAGGCGGTTTCGGCCACTTAGCCAGTTTCCTGCGGCTCCGAGCAACACTATTGTTTTTCTTCGAGCACCAGAATCAACGCCTCATCGGCCAATTGATCGAGTTTCACGCTGCCATCCGGGCGATACCAGGTCGTGGTCCAGGACAGCGCACCGGTCAGAAAACGCCGGGTGATGAACACGTCCCCGCGGATGAATCCCGCGTCCTTGGCCTCCCCCAGCACCTGCAGCCAGAGGTCTTCATAGATGTCGCGCAACGCCAACACCTTCGCTTGTCCGTCTTCGGACAGCGAGCGCCATTCGTACACCAACACCGCCATGGCCTCGCCGCTGCCGCCCATGATCGACTGCAACTCACAGCGAATCAGCGCCAGTACCCGTTCGCGCACGTTTTCGGCTTCGGCGATCGCCGCACGCATCAACGCGGTGTTGTAGCGAATGGTTTCCTCCATCACTGCCCGCAGGATCTCGTCCTTGCTTTTGAAGTGATGAAAAATACTCCCCGACTGAATGCCCACCGCGCCGGCCAGATCACGCACCGTGGTGCGCTCATAGCCTTTGTTGCGGAACAGGTGAGCCGCCACTTGCAGCAGTTTGCCACGGGCGCTGTCCGGGTCGGTCAACTGGCCGTTGTCGACCAATTCGCGCATTACCCTCAGGGCTTTTTGCTCGTCCAACCGTTCTCTCCTACAGTCGTACTCACCGCTAAAACAGCGGGGTTGCGCGGGCAATTTAAGCTGACGAAGGCAACCAAGCAAGCGCTCGGGCAGAAGATATTTAAGTCGTTTACAAACCAAGCGCTTGCTTGGTAGTCTCGATACACGTCTGAGGGAGGTGGCTATGGAAAGGGCTGTGCCTGAAACTGTTCGCATCGGTTGCGCCAGCGCCTTCTGGGGCGACACCTCGACCGCCGCCGCGCAACTGGTGGAAGGCGGACGCCTGGATTACCTGGTGTTCGATTATCTGGCCGAGATCACGATGTCGATCATGGCCGGTGCGCGAATGAAAGATCCTCAGGCCGGCTACGCCAGCGACTTCATCGAAGTGCTCAGCCCGCTGCTCACGCAGCTCGCCGCACAGAACATCCGCGTCATCAGCAACGCCGGCGGCGTCAACCCACAGGCCTGTGCCGCTGCCCTGCAAGTGGCCTGCGACAAGGCCGGCGTGGCGCTGAAAATCGCCGTGTTGCTGGGTGATGACCTGCAACCACAGTTCAAACACCTGAGCACCCGCGGCCTCCACGAAATGTTCAGCGGCGCGCCCTTGCCGCCGATGTGCGTTTCCACCAACGCCTACCTCGGTGCACCCGGCATCGTCGAAGCCTTGCGCCTGGGCGCGGACATCGTCATCACCGGGCGCGTGGTCGACAGCGCCGTGGTCAGCGCTGCACTGGTGCATGAATTCGGCTGGTCCTGGCACGACTACGACAAACTCGCGCAAGCCGCACTCGCCGGTCACATCATCGAATGCGGCGCCCAGTGCACCGGCGGCAACTTCACCGATTGGCGCGACGTGCCCGACTACGAACACATCGGTTTCCCCATCGTCGAAGTCAGCGCCGACAGCCAGTTCATCGTCAGCAAACCCGAAGGCTCCGGCGGCCTGGTCACGCCACTCACGGTCGGCGAGCAGATGCTTTATGAAATCGGCGACCCGCAGGCCTATCTGCTGCCCGATGTGATCTGCGATTTCACCCAGGTCAAACTTCAGCAACAAGGCAAGAACGCAGTTCAGGTACACGGCGCCAAAGGCTTGCCGCCCACCGGCCAGTACAAGGTCAGCGCGACATATCCGGACGGTTTTCGCTGCACCGCCAGTTGCCTGATCGCCGGGATCGACGCAGTGGACAAGGCGCGGCGTGTCAGCGAAGCGATCATCAACAAGACTTCGGAAATCTTCAGTCAGCGCGGTTGGCCGCCCTACAGCGAAGTCAATATTGAACTGCTCGGCAGCGAGGCCACGTACGGCCCCCATGGCCAGCGTCAGGACAGCCGCGAAGTGGTGATCAAACTCGCCGTGCGCCACCCGAACAAACAGGCGCTGATCGTGTTCTCCCGGGAAATCGCCCAGGCCGCCACTGGCATGGCGCCGGGGTTGACCGGGATCGTCGGCGGACGGCCGACGGTGTATCCGCTGATCCGGCTGTTCTCGTTCCTCATCGACAAATCCGCCTGCACGCTGGACATTGATCTCAATGGTCAGCGTCATCCGTGCGCCCTGCCCGCCCTCGACGCGCTCGCCACCGCGGACCTGCCGGTGCCGTACGACCCACCGAAACCCACCGGTCGCGCCGATGCCAGCGTGGCCCTGATCAAGCTCGCGGTCGCACGCTCGGGTGACAAGGGCAATCACAGCAACATCGGCGTCATGGCGCGCGAGCCGGAGTACCTTCCGTGGATCGCCGAAGCCTTGACCCCGGAAGTGATGGTCGACTGGATGAGCCATGTGCTCGACCCGGTTCACGGGCGCGTCGAGCGCTGGTACTTGCCCGCGACCCACAGCCTGAATTTCTTGCTGGAAAACGCCCTTGGCGGCGGTGGCGTGGCCAGTCTGCGGATCGATCCGCAAGGCAAAGCCTTCGCCCAACAACTGCTGGACATCCAGATTCCGGTGCCGCAGCGCATCGCCGACCAGGTCAACTAGAGGACTGCCGCCGTGGCCTACGATTCGATTTTCAAAGCCGATCTGTTTGCTGGCCAAACCATCATCGTCACCGGCGGCGGCAGCGGCATCGGTCGCTGCACCGCCCATGAACTGGCGGCCCTCGGCGCCCATGTGCTGTTGATCGGGCGCAAGGCCGACAAACTGAAATCCGTGGTTGCCGAGATTACCGAGGATGGCGGCAAGGCCGATTGGCAGACCTGCGATATTCGCGACGAAGAAGCGGTCAAGCATCTGGTCAGCGAACTGATCCGCAAGCACGGTCCGATCCACGGACTGGTCAACAATGCCGGCGGCCAATTCCCCTCACCACTGGCCTCGATCAACCAGAAGGGTTTCGAAACCGTGATGCGCACCAACCTGGTGGGCGGTTTCCTGATGGCCCGGGAAGTGTTCAATCAATCCATGAGCCAACACGGCGGCGCCATCGTCAACATGCTCGCCGACATGTGGAACGGCATGCCCGGCATGGGCCACTCGGGCGCGGCGCGCTCGGGCATGGACAACCTGACCAAGACCGCTGCGTTCGAATGGGGTTACGCCGGGGTGCGGGTCAATGCAGTGGCGCCGGGCTGGATCGCCTCCAGCGGCATGGACACTTACGAAGGCGCGTTCAAAGCCGTGATTCCGACCCTGCGCGAACACGTACCATTGAAACGCATCGGCACCGAGTCGGAGGTCAGTGCAGCAATCGTATTCCTGCTCAGCCCCGCCGCGGCGTTCGTCAGCGGCAGCACTTTGCGCATCGACGGTGCCGCCAGCCTGGGCGGTCGGGCGTGGCCGATCCATAAGGCCAAGATCAGTGAGTCGTACAACGGTTTCCATCGCGCGTACTTGCCGGACGTGCTCAAGGACAAGGAATAAGTCATGCCGGTGATTCAGTCGCAAGTCGACCCGTTCAGCGACCAGTTTGCCCAGAACCGTGCAGCGATGCTGGCCGGGATCGAGCAAGTCCGTCAGCTCGAACAGAACCTGCTGAACAAAGCGGCCGAAGCCAAACCGAAGTTCGACAAGCGCGAGCAATTACTGCCCCGCGAACGCCTCAACCTTTTGCTCGACCCCGGTGCACCGTTCCTCGAACTGGCGAGCCTGGCCGGCTACAAATTGCATGACGACAAAGACGGCAGCTCAGCCGGCGGCGGCTTGATTGCCGGGATCGGTTACGTGTCCGGCGTGCGGGTTCTGGTCGTGGCGAACAACAGCGCGATCAAGGGTGGGACGATTTCCCCCAGCGGTTTGAAAAAGTCCCTGCGCCTGCAACAGATCGCCATGGAGAACAAACTGCCGGTGATCACCCTCGCCGAAAGCGGCGGCGCCAACCTCAATTACGCAGCGGAGATTTTCGTCGAAGGCGCGCGCAGTTTTGCCAATCAGGCGCGGATGTCAGCCATGGGGTTGCCGCAGATCACCGTGGTCCACGGTTCGGCCACGGCGGGCGGCGCTTATCAGCCAGGGCTCTCGGATTACACGGTAGTGGTGCGTGGCAAAGCCAAACTGTTTCTCGCCGGCCCGCCATTGCTGAAAGCCGCGACCGGAGAAGTGGCGACCGACGAAGAACTGGGCGGTGCCGAGATGCACGCGCAAACCGCCGGCACCGCTGAATACCTGGCCGAGAACGATGCCGATGGCGTGCGCCTGGTGCGCGAGATTGTCAGCCTGTTGTCATGGAACGAGCAGTTGCAATGGTTGCCCGAACGGCAGTGGAAAGACCCCCTCTACCCTATCGACGAGCTGCTGGGGCTGATCCCGGACGATCCGAAAAAGCCCTACGACGTGCGCGAAATCATTGCGCGGATTGCCGACGGCTCGAACTTCCTTGAGTTCAAGGGTGAGTTCGATCAGCAAACCATTTGCGGCCATTTGCACATTCAGGGGCGCGCCTGCGGATTCATCGGCAACAACGGCCCGATCACTCCCAAAGGGGCGAGTAAAGCTGCGCAATTCATCCAGCTCTGCGATCAGAGCCAGACGCCGCTGCTGTTCTTTCACAACACCACCGGGTTCATGGTCGGCACCGAGTCGGAACAGCAAGGCGTGATCAAGCACGGCGCGAAGATGATTCAGGCGGTGGCAAACGCCCGCGTACCGAAACTGACCATCGTCGTCGGCGGCTCTTATGGCGCCGGCAACTACGCGATGTGCGGTCGCGGCCTCGACCCGCGCTTCATCTTCGCCTGGCCCAACAGCCGCACGGCGGTGATGGGCGGCGCGCAGGCCGGCAAGGTGCTGCGCATCGTCACCGAAGCCAAACAGCTCAAGGACGGCCTGGTACCCGACCCGAAAATGCTCGACATGCTGGAGCAGGTCACCGCACAGAAACTCGACAGCCAGTCCACCGCGCTGTATGGCAGCGCCAGTCTGTGGGACGACGGGCTCATCGATCCGCGGGACACCCGGACCCTGCTCGGTTACTTGCTGGACATCTGTCATGAGGCCGATGTGCGGCCGCTGCAAACCAACAGTTTTGGCGTAGCCCGGTTCTGAACCGGCCAGAGGAGAACAATAAAAATGATCTTCACCCAGGAACACGAAGCACTGCGCCGCACCGTTCGTCAATTCGTCGAAAACGAGATCAACCCGCACGTCGAGGCATGGGAAAAGGCCGGGCGCTTTCCCATCCACGAAATTTTCCGCAAGGCCGGTGACCTGGGCCTGCTGGGAATTTCCAAACCGGAAAAATTCGGCGGCATGGGGCTCGACTACAGCTATTCGATTGTCGCCGCCGAGGAGTTCGGCACCATTCATTGCGGCGGCATTCCGATGTCCATCGGCGTGCAGACCGACATGTGCACCCCGGCGCTGGCGCGTTTCGGTTCCGATGAACTGCGTGAAGAGTTTCTGCGCCCTGCCATTACCGGCGAACAGGTCGGTTGCATCGGCGTTTCCGAAGTCGGCGCCGGTTCCGACGTGGCCGGGTTGAAAACCACCGCCCGCAAGGACGGCGACGACTACGTGATCAACGGCAGCAAAATGTGGATCACCAACTCGCCAAGCGCCGATTTCATTTGTCTGCTGGCCAATACCTCGGACGACAAACCGCACATCAACAAGTCGCTGATCATGGTGCCGATGAACACGCCGGGGATCAGCCTCAGTTCGCACCTGGACAAGCTCGGCATGCGCAGCTCGGAAACCGCCCAGGTGTTTTTCGACAACGTGCGCGTGCCGCAACGCAACCGCATCGGCCATGAAGGCGCGGGCTTCATGATGCAAATGCTGCAGTTTCAGGAAGAACGCCTGTTCGGCGCGGCGAACATGATCAAGGGCCTGGAATACTGCATCGACAGCACCATCGAGTATTGCAAGGAACGTAAAACCTTCGGCAATGCGCTGATCGACAATCAGGTCATCCACTTTCGCCTCGCCGAATTGCAAACCGAAATCGAATGCCTGCGGGCACTGGTCTATCAGGCCACCGAGCAGTACATCAAAGGTCAGGACGTCACGCGTCTGGCGTCGATGGCCAAACTCAAGGCCGGGCGACTGGGCCGCGAAGTCAGCGACAGTTGCCTGCAATATTGGGGCGGCATGGGCTTCATGTGGGACAACCCCGTGGCCCGCGCCTACCGCGATGTGCGGCTGGTGTCGATTGGCGGCGGCGCCGACGAAATCATGCTGGGGATCATCTGCAAACTCATGGGCATCCTGCCGGGGAAAAAGAAATGAGCACCCTGCCGGATTGCCAGACGTTATTGCTCGAACCGCATAACGGCGTGCTGCACATCACACTCAACCGACCGGAAAGCCGCAACGCCATGAGCCTGCTGATGGTCGCTGAACTGCGTGCGGTGCTGTTGGCCGTGCGCGATGACCGTGCGATACGGGCCTTGGTGATCGGCGGTGCCGGTGGACATTTCTGTGCCGGTGGCGACATCAAGGACATGGCCAACGCCCGTGCTCAGGGCGCGAACGCCTTCCGCGATCTGAACCGTGCGTTCGGCGCGCTGCTGCAAGAGGTGCAACACGCACCGCAAGTGGTGATCACCGTGCTGCAAGGCGCAGTGCTTGGCGGAGGTTTGGGCCTGGCCTGCGTCAGCGATGTCGCGCTGGCGGATCATCAGGCGCAATTCGGGCTGCCGGAAACCAGCCTCGGCGTACTGCCCGCGCAGATCGCGCCGTTTGTGGTCCAGCGCATCGGTTTGACTCAGGCCCGGCGCCTGGCGCTGACGGCGGCGAGATTCGATGGCACCCAGGCGCGGCGCATGGGGCTGGTGCATTTTGTCGAGCATGACGCGCAAGCCTTGGCCGAGCGTCTCGGTGAAGTTCTGGCGCACGTGCTGTGCTGCGCGCCGGGGGCCAATGCGACGACCAAAAAACTGTTGCTGGCGAGTACCGGCCAGCCTTCGGGCGCACTGCTGGATGAAGCGGCCGAGTGGTTCAGCGAAGCGGTGACCGGAGCGGAAGGCGTCGAGGGCACGATGGCCTTCGTGCAGAAGCGTAAACCGGGATGGGCGCCTTAAAAGGCTTCGCGGGCAAGTCGGATCGCCGCACCGCTCGCTCCTACAAGGTTTTTGGTGACCACTGTAGGAGCGAGGCTTGCCCGCGAAGAGGCCATCACTTTCACCGCAAAAACCAAGGGAATAAACCATGCCCGCCCTGAAAAAAATCCTGATCGCCAACCGCGGTGAAATCGCCTGCCGTATCCAGCGTACCGCCCAAGCGTTGGGCTACCGCACCGTCGCCGTGTTCAGCGACGCAGATGCGGATGCCTTGCACGTACAAATCGCCGACGAAGCCGTCAACATCGGCCCGGCCCCGGTGCAGCAGTCGTACCTGAACATCCCGGCCATCCTCGACGCCGCCCGCCGCACCGGTGCCGATTCAATCCACCCCGGCTACGGCTTCCTCTCGGAAAATGCCGAATTCGCCCGCGCCTGCCAGCACGCCGGCCTCACTTTCATCGGCCCCAGCCCCGAAGCCATCGAACTGATGGGTAGCAAACGCCTGTCGAAACTCGCCATGCTCGATGCCGGTGTGCCCTGCATCAAAGGCTATCAAGGCACCGGGCAGGACGACGCGACCCTGAGCCGCGAAGCCGAACGCATCGGCTTTCCGCTGATGATCAAGGCCAGTGCCGGCGGTGGCGGGCGCGGCATGCGTCTGGTACACGATGCAGGGGATTTGCTCGCACAGATTCGCACCGCGCGCTCCGAGGCATTGCACGGGTTTGGCAGCGACGAACTGATCCTCGAGCAAGCGCTAATCGATCCGCGTCACGTTGAGGTTCAGCTGTTCGGCGACCAACACGGCAACCTGATTTACCTCGGCGAACGCGACTGTTCGATCCAGCGTCGCCATCAGAAAGTCATCGAAGAAGCGCCCTGCCCGGTCATGACCGCCGAGCTGCGCCAGGCCATGGGGGAAGCGGCGCTCAAGGCCGGTCGCGCGGTGAACTATGTGGGCGCTGGCACTGTGGAGTTTCTGCTGGATGCGCACGGGCAGTTCTACTTTCTGGAGATGAACACGCGGTTGCAGGTGGAGCACCCGGTGACTGAATTGATCACCGGTCTCGATCTGGTGGCCTGGCAGTTGCACGTCGCCGAAGGGCTACCGTTGCCGTTGCGCCAGGAACAGGTGCAACTCAACGGCCACGCCATGGAAGTGCGCCTGTATGCCGAAGACCCGACCCAGGGGTTCCTCCCGCAGACCGGGCGCATCACCACCTGGGAACCGGCTTTGCAGAGTGGAGCGCGGATCGACCATGGGTTGATCGAAGGTCAACACGTCAGCCCGTTCTACGACCCGATGTTGGGCAAAATCATCGCCCACGGCGGCACGCGCGAAGAAGCCCGGCGCAAGTTGCTGCGCGCGGTGCAGGACAGCGTGCTGTTGGGCTTGCCGAGCAATCAGCGCTTGCTCGCCAGCCTGCTGGAACATCCACGCTTCATCAGCGGCGAGTTCAGTACCGGGTTCATCCCGACGCATTTCGCCGACCATCCTTGTTTGCATCCGCATAGCCCGAGTGCTGAAGAACTGGCGATTGCGGCGGCGCTGTTTTATCAGGCTTCAGCGCAGGCTCATCCCTCCGCGCTGGCCGGCTGGCGCAACAACGCCAGTGTGCCGCTGCACTATCGCATCGGCCTGGAGGATCGGGACTGGCCAGTGCAATTGAACGCGGTGCCGGGCGAACCGTACCGGATTGAAGTCGCCGCACAGGCCTTCGAGCTGAACGTCATCCAGTGCGACGGACGCTGGGCCACCCTGGACATCAACGGCATCCGCCAGCGTCATGCCTATCGCCTGGAGGCCGGACAACTCTGGCTGTTCACCCGCCCCGGTAGCCTGCGCCTGGAGGATCGCACGCAAGCGCTGGTCAGCGGCCAGGCCAGCGTCAGCTCAGGCACGCTCAAGGCGCCAATGGACGGCGCGATCGTCGACGTGCTGGTCGCGCAAGGCAGCCCGGTCAGTAAAGGCCAGCTGCTGGTGGTGCTGGAAGCAATGAAAATGGAGCATCCGCTAAAGTCTGGCATCGACGGCGTGCTCAAACGCTTGCAGGTCAAGGTCGGCGATCAGGTAAAAAATCGTCAGATTTTGTTGGAGGTCGAATAAGCCGCTAGGCGGATCCGTCGGGTTTGGCTACGCTCAAGCCCTATCAGGATGCGGATACCGGGAACCCTTCAATGCCTCACTGGCTGGTGATCGATCTGGAAGCCACCACCGATGAGGGTGGCTGGCCAGTTACGGAAATGGAAATCATCGAAATCGGCGCCACGCTGGTGGACCGCCAAGGGCGTGAGCAGGACCATTTCCAGCGCTTCGTGCGACCGTTGCGACGGCCCCTGCTCACGCCGTTTTGTCGTGAGCTGACGCGCATCACCCAGGCCAATATCGACAGCGCACAGGCGCTGACCGAGGTCTGGCCGGCTTTCGAGCGCTGGCTCGGCCAACATCATTCGCGGCTGGAAGGTTGGGCCAGTTGGGGCGATTACGATCGCAAGCAATTGCTTCAGGAATGGGAGCGCCTGCAACTCGACAGCCAACTGAGCCGCGTGCCGCACATGAACCTCAAGCAGCGCTTTGCCAAGGCCCGACGGCTGGAACGCCCGCTGGGACTCAATGGCGCCCTGCAACTGGCCGGCATGCAGTTCACCGGTCAGCAGCACCGGGCACTGGAAGATGCGCGCAATACAGCGCGTCTGTTGCCGCTGATTCTCCCGCTCTAGAGAGGTGACGGCGCCAAGGGCCTTGTGCATACTGGCCGGCCCTTTTTAGCCCTTTTCGAGGAATCGCCCATGTTTAAAGTCAACGAGTACTTCGACGGCACCGTCAAGTCGATCGCCTTTGGCACCGCTGAAGGTCCGGCGACCATCGGCGTCATGGCTCCGGGCGAATACGAATTCGGCACCAGCCAGCGTGAAATCATGCACGTGGTGACCGGCGCCCTGACCGTCAAACTGCCAGACAGCACCGACTGGGAAAGCTTCGCCGCCGGCAGCCAGTTCAACGTGCCAGCCAACAGCAAATTCCAGCTGAAAGTGGCCGTCGACACCGCTTACCTGTGCGAATACCGCGGCTAAAACCCCGGGTTTTCACAGCGCAAAAAAAATGCCCGTGTCCTTGGACACGGGCATTTTTCATTCAGGGTCGCTTATTCCAGGATCGTGACCGGCATGCCGACTTCGAGCTGGCCGTTGCCGTCATTGACCAGATTCTGGCCAAACATCGCACCGTCTTCCTGGGCACGATATTTCTGCAAGGTTGCGAGCGGTTCACGATCATCGCTGCGCTCGCCGGTCTGCGGATCGATGGTGGTCAGAATGCAGCGCGAACACGGCTTGACCACACGAAACTCGACGTCGCCGATACGAATACGCTTCCAGCCGTCCTCGGCATACGCCTCGCTGCCCTCGATCACCAGATTTGGTCGAAAACGCAGCATCTCCAACGAACGCCCGACTTTTTGCGACAGATCCTCAAGGGACGCCTGCCCGATCAGCAACAACGGGAAGCCATCGGCGAAGGCCACCTGATCGTCGTCCTTGCCATAACCGGCCTGTGTGGTACGAGCGCGATCAACCGGCACTTGCACCAGGCGAGTCGGCTTGCCAATGAATCTACTGACCCAGGCCCCCGCCTCGTCACCGGCATCAGGCACACGCAAGGTGTCGCGCCAGATGGTCACGCCACGCAGTTCAGCGTCGCTGGCAGGCAAGGCAATATCGATCGGCATGTGGCCCGGAGCGCTGAGGGTCAAACCGCCCTGAGCATTCCACAACGCCGACAGCTGACTCATCTGCGCCACCGCACGTTGGGTCAGGAAGCGCCCGCTGGCCTCGTCCACCAGCATCCAGCGTCGATCCCCGTCCAGCCCCAGTTTGTCGAGACTGACCTGTTGCAGGGTCTCGCCCTTGCCGGATTTCAACGGATAACGATAAAGCGCGCTCAGACGCAGCATGACCAGCTCCCTGGAGGACAAAAATGCCACCCTATACGAGCTTGATCGCCGAATCAAAGACTGCGAGCTGGATTGCCCACCCTGTGGGAGCGAGCAGGCTCGTTCCCACAGGAAACTGTATCGTGATCAGGCAGGCACTTCGTCGAGCATCAAGCGCTGACGCACCACATCGACCAATTTGTCCGGCTGGAATTTGGAGAGGAAGTTGTCACAGCCGACCTTCTTGACCATCGAGTCGTTGAAACTGCCGGACAACGAGGTATGCAGAACCACGTAGAGGCCGCGCAGACGCGGATCGTTACGGATCTCGGTGGTCAGGCGATAGCCGTCCATTTCCGGCATCTCGGCGTCGGTGAAGACCATCAGCAATTTGTCGGTCATGTTCACGCCGGTATCCGCCCAGCCCTTGAGCATGTTCAGCGCTTTCAAGCCATCGCTGGCAATGTGCATCTTCACGCCCAACTGGCCGAGGGTGTCGCGCAACTGCGAAAGCGCCACGTTGGAGTCGTCTACCAGCAGCACTTCACGGCCACGGGCGCGTTCCAGTACTGGATCGTCGAGTTTGTCGCGGGACACCTTGGCGTTGTACGGAACGATTTCGGCGAGGACTTTTTCGACGTCGATAATCTCTACCAACTGATCATCGACCTTGCTGATGGCAGTCAGGTAATGCTGACGGCCGGCGCTGGTCGGCGGCGGCAGAATGGCTTCCCAGTTCATGTTGACGATGCGGTCCACACCGCCAACCAGGAAAGCCTGCACGGAGCGGTTATACTCGGTGACGATGATCGTGCTGGTAGGGCTCGGCACCAGCGGACGCATGCCGATGGCCTGGGACAGGTCGATCACCGGCAACGTCTGGCCACGCAGGTTGACCACGCCGCAGACAAACGGATGGCGCTGGGGCATCAGGGTCAGTTTCGGCAGTTGCAGCACTTCCTGCACTTTGAAAACGTTGATCGCAAACAATTGCCGCCCAGCCAGGCGGAACATGAGAATTTCCAGGCGATTCTCACCCACCAGTTGCGTGCGTTGGTCTACCGTGTCGAGAATGCCGGCCATCAATGACTCCTGGTCTTGTTCTGATGAATTCACTAAAGAGGGTTATCGGCTGTTTTTTCAGGACCTTGACCCCGATGCAAAATGCCATGCTCAGGCATTGATGTCACATTAACATCATGCTTTACTGGCGCCATCACTTCATCTGCTTCACTCCCTGCGGCGCGACCCTGTTTCGTCCATTAGGTTCCCGTGCGTAAGGGATTCCCCTAGTAACAATCAGGCCCAACCTGATATTCGCAATATCCAATAGCCATTAATGTGACGCCATTCTCATTGCATGAACGGAGTCAGGCTTTTGTGTGCGATCGCAGGTCAGTGGCCATCCACCCTCTTGAACTCCTCCGCCAGCAGACAGCCCGGCTGGAGCGCGATCTCACGACGGCACGGCAACGCCATGGCGCAGATCATTCTCGCCGACACACACGACATTCCCTCATTTGACATGACGTTGTGGAGATAAGCATGCCGAACGACCGTAACGAGTGGGCCAAGCGGTTCCCGGAGTTTCTCGCCGAAGCTGAAACACTCCTGGCCAAATCCGAGGAGTGCCTGAGTCATTTGCAACTGATCAGCAATGACAAGGACGCCATCGAATGCATGCTCAGCACCCTGCTCAAGCTGGCCAACAAGGCCGATGCCCTCGCCCTGGTCGCCGTTTCGGAGTTTTCGCTGCATATCCATGGCTTGCTGAACCATGCCCAAAACCACGTCGACCTGCATGCTCAGGCATTGGGGGCGTTGAAAGACTGTTTCACATTGATGGCCTGGCAACTCGAACTGATCGATCAGACCACTGGCCAACTCAGCCTCGACGACAGTGAACAAACCTCGTTGATCGAAGCCTTTGCCTATCAGGTCGGGCAGAACCAGTTTCAGCCGCCGGTTAATTCAAAACCGTTCCGGCTCGTTTCCTTTTCAGAACGGCAGGCTTAATTTCACCCGATAATTACGCCGTGGTTCGTATTCATATTGCCAAGATGTCACTCTGTAACTTGATCACGCTCATGTCGCAATTGAATATTTCATGCCTATCAACGACAGCCCGATACAAGTAACTATTCCCTTCCTGCCGATAAACTTTTCCATTGTGGAACTATCGTCCAAAACCTTTATTTCCTGACTCTATAGACATATATACCGAACGCGACCAACGGTATGTTAAGTGGTATTATGCCGACCATTAGTTGACGTCAATTAATGGCAGAGTGACTCAGACAGAGACCCGTCAGTCCATTAGACCGGTCTACCCCGCAGCGAACATCCATTGGCTCCATCCGTTATGTACGCCAGCCTCAAGTCAATCACCATGTGGCCCCCCTCCCGAGTAAACGCGCGTCGGTTCACGCTTTTGTTGTGTACCTGCTCGGCGCTCGGCAGCCTGCTGATCTATGGTCTGTCCACGCGCTTGCCGTTAAGTCTGCTGGTGCTCAATATTGCAGCGCTGACGTGTGTCTGGGTGCAGCATCGCCTGTCGCGCAAGTCGATAAAGTTCGAGCCTCAAGAGCTCGCCGACCGTTTATTGAAGGTTCAGGAGAACGAACGCCACCGGCTCAGTCGTGAACTGCATGACGATATTGGCCAGTTATTGACCGCGGCAAAACTTCAAAGTGATTGGCTCAGACGCCGAATGCCCGAAGAACTGCAAGAGCAATGCGCGGCGCTCTGCGACACGCTGGAAGAAACCCTGACCAAAGTGCGTGACGTATCAGCCATCCTTAACCCCAGACAGCTGACCAGCCTGGGGCTGGAAGCCAGTCTGCGTGCGCATTTGCTCAAGACACTGGGCAATACGACGGTGAACTGGAGCCTGGAATGCCATTCACGCTTGACCGGCATCCCCGAAGAAATGGCGGTGGCCGCCTTTCGAATCACTCAGGAAGCGGTGACCAACATACTGCGCCACGCCGAGGCGAAAAATCTGTTGGTCCGCCTGCAACGCCAGCCTCAAGGCTTGACGCTGTTGATCAGCGACGACGGCCTGGGTTTCGCGCCGGCGACGGATCCGGGTCGTGAGGGCCAGCGCGGAATGGCCGGAATGTCGGAACGTATCGATCAGTTGGGCGGTACATTGACCGTCACCAGCGAACCGGGCAAAGGTACTCAAATCGAAGCTCTCTTCCCCTGGGCGCCACGTGCGCTCGAACGGGCCAGTACGAATAAGGTTATGCGTTGACTTGTAACTTACTTCTAGTGGATGACCACTCGCTTATCAGGGCTGGCGTGCGCGCTCTGGTGCTGGATATTCCCGGCTACGCCGTCATCGGCGAGGCCAATGACGGCTCGCAGCTGCTCGAAATGGTCGAGCATCTGTCCCCGGACATCGTGTTGCTGGATATTTCCATGAAGGAAACCGGTGGCCTTGAAGCCTTGCAGCGCCTCAAGCGCGTACGCCCGCAAAGCAAGGTACTGATTCTGTCGATGCACACCGACCCGGCGCTCATCATGCAGGCACTGGAATCCGGCGCTCACGGTTACCTGCTCAAGGACACCACGGCCACCGAACTCGAACATGCCCTGGATGCCCTGCGCAACAACGAGCGCTACCTGAGCCCGGCCATCGCCCATACGGTCATCAACCAGGCGCTGACCCGCAACCAGAAACATCAGCCGGAACCCGCGGACTCGCACAACCTGACGGCACGTCAGCTGGAAATCCTGCGGCTGATTGTTCGCGGAAAATCCACCCGGGAAATCGCCAACGGCCTGGGTTTGAGTATCAAGACGGTCGAAACCCACCGCTCGCAAATCATGAAGCGCTTGCAGATTTACGACGTGGCAGGCCTGGTGCTGTTCGCCGTGCGCGAGCAGATCATCAGTCTGGACGATTGATCATTGCCGGAACGCTCAGCAGCGGCGAGTCCTCGGGCAAATGTACCCGCAGTGCTGCCGGGCGCGCCGAGAAACGCAAGCTGTCGCCTTCCAGTGGTTCACCATCGAGATTGATGTAAAGCCCTTCCGAGACCTTGATCTCGACCCATGGCAGACGGGCGCGCACAAACATGCTGTCGATACCGAAGCCGTCGGCGAGCAAGCTTTTCAACGTACCCACCACTTCCTGCGGTGCAGGCAGAATACTGATATCCAGCAGGCCGTCATCCGCCAGCGCCTGTGGGCACAGCACGTGACCACCGCCCGCCTGTCGGCCATTGCCGATGCCCAGTGCCAGCAGCTCGCCACTCCACTGAAAATCCGGGCCATGCAGCTCGCCATAGGCCGCATGCAACTCGCTGAAACGTGACAACCCCGTGAACAGGTAGGCCGCACCTCCGAGCACTTTCTTCAAGTCCTCTGAGGTATTGGCCGTGACCTGACTGCCGAAGCCGCCCGTGGCCATATTCAGAAACACCTGCCCGCCGACCTCCCCCAGGTCGATGGCACACGGTTCAGTATCCAGAAGATTCAAGGCTTGGGCGGGTTCCAGAGGCACACCGGCAGCGCGCGCGAAATCGTTGGCGGTTCCCAACGGCATCAGCACCAGGCTGGCCTGCGTCGACTGCGCAGCCATGGCTTCAGCAATATCACGCAACGTTCCGTCACCGCCTCCAGCGATGACCTGTCTGTAGCCCGCCGCCAGCGCCTCATCCACCAGGCGCCGTGCGTCGCCGGCCTCCCAGGTCAATCGAACAGCCAACTCCCAACCTTGTGCGCGTTTGCCCTCGACCGCCGCACGAACCTCCTCGTTGAGCGCCTGCTTGCCATGCAGAATCAACAGTGCCTTACGTTCGCTCATTGTGATAACCCCCATGTTTGCATTTCGCATGGGAGATGTTGACCGCGATGCGCACCATAAAAGTCGCAGGAAACTTAATTATTTCAAGGAGACCGGGATTGAGGTCCTACAAGGCGGGATTTTTTCTTACAAAACCTGAGGAATCGGCTCAATTGACCCACCCGTTTGATTGGTACACCTTGGTGGCTGCGGTTTATCAGTCATCAGCAGGAATTACAGGGACGTACCATGCAAAGCCATGACATCAGGTTACCGGGCATTCCGGTTGCACCACTCGCGGAAAGACGGGCCAAACAGCAAGCCGAATTCAATAAAAGCGCAATACCCACTGGAGAAGCCGAAATGGAACCTCGCGTCGTCGAACTGGAAACGCACCTCGAATACATCCGAAGAGACATGGATGAAGTCCGCAGTGACGTCAAATCGATCAAACACAGGCTTGCCTATTCCGCCGGTGGCACAGCCGTGGTGCTCGGCCTTCTGGGCTGGATCGCCAACAGTCGTTTCGACCAGGTCGTGGCACTCATCGCACATTAAGCGTCAGCCATCAACGCAAAACCCGGTTCGATCAACCGGGTTTGCGTGGCCAGCGTGAGGCAGGTATTAACCCAGAACTTCGCTCATCGGGATGAAATACACGCTGTCACCTTCGATCAGCGTACGATCCTCCAGTACTTCAACCAGACCATCGGCCCAAGCTGCGCTGCGCAGCACACCTGAACTCTGGTTTTTGTAGATGATCGCCCGGCCGTTTTCCAGACGTCCACGCAAGTACTCGCGTCGACTGCCGGCTTTGGGCCAGTTAAACCCCGCCGGCACCTGAAATTTCAGCGGCTCAACCACTTTTACGCCTTGGCGGCGCAATAGATAGGGCCTTGCCAACAAGGCAAAGGTCACCAGGGTCGACGCCGGGTTACCGGGTAAACCAATGACCGGAACCCCACGAAAATGTCCGAAGGTCAGAGGTTTGCCCGGTTTGATCGCGAGTTTCCACAATGTCAGCTCGCCCTCCTCCCGTAAGGCAATGCCCAGAAAATCGGCCTCACCCACCGATACGCCACCGGTCGAGAGGATCAGGTCGACGCTTGCCAAACTGGCAAGACGGACACGAGTGGTCTCGAGGTTATCCGGGAGAATACCGGCGTCGATCACCTCACAACCCAATCGCTGCAACCAGCTGCAGAGCAACACACGATTGCTGTTGTAGATCTGGCCAGGTCCCAGCGCCTTACCCGGTTCAACCAATTCATCACCGGTGGACAAAACGGCGACGCGAACTTTGCGAATCACCTCCAGCTCTGCGCATCCCAGTGAGGCAGCCAGGCCCTGCTCAATTGGCCCAAGCCGTGTGCCGGCTGGCAGAATCAGTTCACCGACGGTGGTTTCCTGGCCTTGTGGCCGGATGTTTTGCCCTGGCGCCAGGGCTTCGGTGAAACGGACTCGTTCATCCGCCTGGATTTCGGCGTTTTCCTGCATCTCGACGCAGTCGGCCCCAGCAGGAACCGGCGCGCCGGTGAAGATTCGCGCACAGGTGCCGGGCGTCAAAGGCTGCGGAGCGTTGCCTGCAAAAATCTTCTGGCTGACCACCAACGGCTCTCCCGTCCAGTCGGCCGCGCGCAACGCATAACCATCCATTGCACTGTTGGGCCACGGAGGAAGATCAAGCGTCGAGATCAGGTCATCGGCCAGAACACGACCCTCAACCTGCGCCAGGGGCAGGCGCTCACGCTCACGAATCGGCGTGGTTTCAGCCATTTCCAGCAAGCGCGCCAGTGCGACTTCGACAGCCATCAGGCTGCCTGTCTTGCCCGGCTTACCCACGGGATTCACAGGGCTGCGCCTGTTTCAGATGAGGCACGAAATTGCATGGGCGGTGCCGCGAATCCAGTTGCTCAGCGAGAATACCGTCCCAACCGGTTCGCACAGCGTTGGTCGAACCGGGCAAGCAGCAGACCAACGTGCCATTGGCCAAACCGGCCAAGGCGCGGGACTGAACAGTGGAGGAGCCAATATCCGCCACCGATATCTGCCGGAAAAGCTCGCCAAATCCATCGACCTGCTTGTCCAGCAGGCAGCTCACCGCTTCGGGCGTGCTGTCGCGCCCGGTGAATCCCGTGCCACCCGTGATCAGGACAACCTGCACCACATCGTCGGCAATCCAGTTGGCGACTTGCGCGCGGATTTTGTAGAGGTCATCTTTGAGCAGAACCCGAGAGGCCAGGTTATGGCCAGCAGCGATCAAGCGGTCAACGAAGACCTGGCCTGACGTGTCGGTTTCCAGAGTACGGGTATCGCTGACAGTCAGCACCGCGATGTTGAGCGGTGCGAAAGGTACATCAGCCTTGGCTTTCATAGGCTCGTCCAGTTGTAGGAGAAACAGCCCGGTGTTATATCACAGCGCCTCCTTTTTTCGCCGCCCCCATGGAGACCTGCCATGACCTCGAATACACATTTGCCACCCTGTTCCATTCTGCTCCTGGCAGGGGGGCGCGGCCAACGCATGGGCGGCCAGGACAAAGGGCTGATCGAGTGGCACGGCGAGCCACTGATCGCGCATTTGCATCGCAAGACCCGTCCGCTGAGCGATGACCTGATCATCTCCTGCAACAGGAACCTGGAAAAGTATGCGCCCTACGCCGACCAGTTGGTCCATGACGACGAAGGCGATTTCCCTGGTCCGTTGGCTGGCATGCGTGCAGGCCTGAAGGCCGCTCGTCATGCGAATCTGCTGGTATTGCCTTGTGACGTACCGCGCATCGATGCCGCGCTGCTCCACAGCATGCGCGAGACCGCCAGCCAGCATCCGGACAAACCGCTGATGCTGCGCCATGACGGACACTGGGAACCCTTGCTGTGCATCATTCCGGTTGCCCTGCGAGAAGCGTTCGAAAGTGCCTGGAATGACGGCGAACGCAGCCCGGGGCGCCTCATGCGCAAACTGGGCGCCACGGCGCTGCAGTGCCCCGACAACGATCCTCGCCTGGCCAACCTCAATACACCGGAACTGTTAAGTGCCCACAACACTGTGTCAGACTGACACGAGAATGAACTTGCGCGTGTCGCGAACGTCTCAAGCTCAGTTACCAAAAGAATTCATATTCGGAGACACACACATGACTCAACGGACCATCGCCGCTTTCATGCTCGCACTCGGCCTCGCGACCCTTGCCGGTTGCGCATCGCCTGCAGTGATCACCTTGAATGACGGTCGCGAAATCCAGGCTGTCGACGCGCCAAAATACGATAAGGAATCGGGCTTCTACGAATTTGAACAGTTGGACGGCAAACAAACCCGCGTCAACAAGGATCAAGTTCGTACCGTCAAAGAGCTGTAATCTTTGCGGCACCAACCGGATACAGAAAAGCCCGCTTTATGCGGGCTTTTTCGTGGCTGAAAAACAGCCATCACCATTGCAGGGTGATAGCGCTTTCGAAGTCTCTTTCCTCACCCGTGACCGGGTCCACAAACCGAAGCCCTTGTGCGAGCAACTTCAACGGATTGGCATAGTCGTCTTCGACATCCTTGAGCACTTGCGGATAGAACGGGTCATTGCAGATGCTGGCCCCCAGAGCCGTCATGTGCACCCGCAACTGATGTTTCTTGCCTGTCACCGGGTAAAGCGCATATCGCCAGAGATCGCCGTTCTTCTCCCTGACCTCGACGGCCGTCTCGGTATTGCTGGCGCCCGGCCCCTCTTGCATGCGAAAGAAAGGCTCGCCATCGACGAGCCGACTCTTATGGACCAAGGGAAAGGTCAGTTCCGGCAATGCCCTGGCAATAGCCTCGTAGCGCTTTTCGATCTGCCGCGTTGGAAACAACGACTGATACGCGGAACGGCTCTGAGGATTGGCTGAAAACAGCACCAGCCCCGCCGTATGCCGATCAATGCGATGCAACGGCACCAGGTGCGGGTTATCCAGTCGACGGATCAACCGTCGTAGCAGCGTCTGCTCGACATATTCACCCGCTGGCGTCACAGGCAGGAAATGCGGCTTGTCAGCCACCACAAGGTGCTCGTCCGCGTACAGAATCGACTCGACCACAGGGATCGGCTTTTCGTCCGGCACTTCCCGAAAGTAGTGAATCCGCAGGCCTTCCTTGTAAGGAAGATCAAGGGCGATTGGCGCACCGTGCCCGTCGAGGACGCGACCACGGGCGATTCGGTCCAGCCATTGCTCGCGACCGATGGCACTGAAGTGCTCGCACAGGCATTCAAGTACGGTCTGCCACGGGCCAGGCGGCAAGTAGAGCGTACTGGCCTGGCTGTGCGCGGCAGAAAAAGATGAAGTGGACATACGGAAGTTCTGACCCTCAATGCAGGGCGGCATTATCCAACAGAGGCCGGACCGAACCTAGCAGAGAATCCTCAGGCCGGAATCGACTGCGTGCGCGCCGCCGCTTCGGTGAACTCCTTGAGCCAGCGCAACACATCGACTGCCTCCCAGCGACCCGGATCGTAAAGTGCGTACAACAAGCCCTGATAGCCCACGACGTCCAACTGTCGGTGATAACCCGCGCGCTGGAACAGTGCTTCGATTTCAGCGAAACAGGTATTGAAATGCAGCTTGTTGAACGGCGTTTTTCCTTCCGTGACCAGGCCATCCAGACGCAACTCGAGGACGGCCTCACGCACTACGTCCACCGACATCCGGTTCACGCTGTTCTTCAACTGTTCGACATTGACCAAGATTCATCCCTCTGACTTCCGGGATCGCCTGCCTGAATCCGCAATAAAGCGAACACGACAGGTGATCGGCATAACTGTATGCACATACAGTAACCGAATAACCTCAATTTCGCCAATGACCGAAACAGGAACAGCGACGGATGGGAATCGCGAAAAATGTCGAGGTCAGCGCAGGAACGCCACGACCTGCTCGGCACCGAATGGCCAGCCCAGTTCAGCGCCGGTATCGACTCGCCGTAACACCGGAATACGCAGGCTGTAGGCTTCGAACCATGATTCATCGTCAGCGATATCCACCAGTTCGACCAGCAGACCGCGCTCGACAAATTCCATCAGCATGGCTTCGGCCACTTCGCAGAGATGGCACCCCAGGGTGCCGAAAAGCTGACATTCAGGAGGCATGAGCACAGAACCCGGTAAAGTGAGCGTTTATTCTAGGCCCGCGATCAGAAGCAGTCGAGCCAATGGCTCGGGCGCCTGAGCAACGGCGCATTTCAAAAGTTTTCGGCAACTCACTGACTCAAATCATTCAAGCACAATGTCACTTGCGCGATGCTCGCGGCTTTTTTGCCTCTACGCTTGAGTAGTCCGCGCCCCTGACCGGAGTTTTTTGTGTTCGCTAACCTGTTGATCATCCTCGCCTCCTCTCTGGTGGTGATTGCACTGTTCCAGCGCCTGCGCCTGCCACCGGTGCTGGGCTATCTGTGCGTGGGGTTGATGATCGGGCCGACCGCGTTCAACTGGGTCAATGAAAGCGAGGAGTTGCCCGACCTCGCCGAGCTGGGCGTGGTGTTCCTGCTGTTCTCCCTCGGGCTGGAGTTTTCACTGTCGAAAATGCTCGCGTTGCGCCACGTGGTGTTCCGGCTGGGCGGCCTGCAAGTACTGGTCACCGCGATACTGCTTGGGGGGGTGCTGATGTTGCTCGGCATGTCGATAACCCCTGCACTGCTGCTCGGCGCCGGTCTGTCGCTGTCGTCCACCGCCATTGTCAGCAAGGAACTGGGCAGTCTCGGCGAGATTTTCAGCAGCCACGGCCAGAACGCCATTGCGGTGTTGCTGTTCCAGGACGTCGTGGCGGTGTTGCTGCTGACCCTGGTGCCGGTGTTCGCCGGGAACAGCGATCAGGCCTGGTACTGGGCGTTACCTGTGACGCTCGGCAAGACCGTTGTGCTCTTCGTCGGCCTGCTGATGGCCAGTCGCTGGTTGCTGCCGCGGCTGTTCCATGAAGTGGCGGCCGCCCGCTCCGCCGAACTGTTTGTGCTACTGGCGCTGGTCATTGTGTTGCTGACCGCCTGGCTCACTCACCTGCTCGGTCTCTCCCCTGCCCTGGGGGCTTTTCTCGCCGGCATGCTGCTGGGGGAAAGTCATTACCGCCATCAAATCGAGGCCGATATCCGTCCGTTCCGCGACATTCTGCTCGGGGTGTTTTTCGTCAGCATCGGCATGTTGATCGACCTGCAGTTGTTCGCCAGCCACAGCCTGCTGATCCTCGCTCTGACCCTCGGTTTGCTGCTGATCAAAGGTTGCGTGGTCGCGCTGCTGGTCAAATGGCGCGGCAGCGATGTCGAAACCGCCTGGCGCAGTGGCCTGGCTTTGGCCCAGGGTGGCGAGTTCTGTTTTGCGCTGATGGCCCTGATGCAACAAAACAAAATGATGCCCGCCGACCTCGGCGGGCTGCTGCTGGCCGCGACCTTCTGCTCGATGCTGCTGACACCACTGTTGCTGCGTTCGGCGCCCCGCATCGCAACGCGTCTGCACCGCAAGCCCAACGAAGAAGCCAAACTCGACGAAATAAGCGCGCTTAACGCCGGATTGCACAGCCATGTGGTGATCTGTGGCTATGGTCGCGTCGGTCAGTCGATCGGGCGAGCGCTGCGCAATGCGCTGCAGCCCTATATTGCGCTGGACACCGATCCGGTGCGTGTCCAGGAAGCCGCCGTGGGTGAAACCTGTGTGCACTATGGCGACTCACGACGCGGTGAACTGCTGCAGGCGGTAGGACTGGCGCGCGCCAGGCTGCTGGTGATTGCCGTGGACCAGACCGATATCGCGTTACTGATTCTCCAGGAGGCGCGCCGATTAAACTCGACCGTTCCAATCCTGGTACGCACTCGGGACGACAGCCAACTGGCCGAGTTGAAAGCAGCCGGCGCCAGCGAAGTCGTGCCCGAATTACTGGAGTCGAGCCTGATGCTCGCCTCCCACGCGTTGATCATGCTGGGGATACCCGCGCATCAGGTCCAAGAGCGGGCAGACCAGATACGGCATGACCGCTATCGCCTGCTGCACGGTTTTTATCCCGGTGCCGACGATGAAGAAACCTGACTCAGTCCTGGCTCACGGCGCCGATCTTGTGCACCGACAGGTCCGCGCCGTAATACTCTTCTTCCTGACTCAGGCGCAGGCCATGGAACGCCTTGATCACGCCATACACGGTGAAGCCGCCGGCCAGCGCCACGGCCACCCCGAGGGAGGTTCCGATCAACTGACTGATCAGGCTCACCCCACCCAGACCACCCAAGGAGCTCTGACCGAAAATACCGCAGGCGATCCCGCCCCAGACACCGCACAGACCGTGCAACGGCCAGACACCCAATACGTCATCGATGTGCCATTTGCCTTGCGCAGCAGTAAAGCACCAGACAAACAGCGCCCCGGCGATGGCACCGGTCACCAGCGCGCCGACCGGGTGCATCAGATCGGAACCGGCGCAGATCGCCACCAGCCCGGCCAGTGGGCCGTTATGCAGAAAGCCCGGGTCATTGCGCCCGACGATCAGCGCCGCCACGGTGCCGCCCACCATGGCCATCAGCGAGTTCACCGCGACCAACCCGCTGACGCCCTGCAAGGTTTGCGCGCTCATCACGTTAAAACCGAACCAGCCCACGATGAGAATCCACGATCCCAGGGCCAGGAAGGGGATGCTCGACGGTGCGAACGCCACCAGGCGTCCCTCGCGATAGCGACCTTGCCTCGGCCCGAGCAACAACACCGCCGCCAGCGCCAGCCAGCCGCCCATGGCATGGACCACCACCGAGCCGGCGAAATCATGGAAGCTGGCACCAAAGCGTGCGAGCAACCAGGCCTGCAAGCCAAAGTTGCCGTTCCAGATCATGCCTTCGAAAAAGGGATAGACGAACGCCACGATCAACGCTGTCGCACACAACTGCGGAACGAACCGGGCGCGCTCGGCGATGCCGCCGGAAATGATTGCCGGTATGGCTGCGGCGAACGTCAGCAGAAAGAAAAATTTCACCAGGCCATAGCCATGATCGGCATTGATCACCGCCGCCGGTTGCATGAAGGTGACCCCGTAGGAAATCCAGTAGCCTATAAAGAAGTAGGCAAGGGTCGAAATGGCGAAGTCGCTGAGGATCTTCGACAAGGCGTTGACCTGGTTCTTCTGTCGAACCGTGCCGACTTCGAGAAAGGCAAAACCGGCGTGCATGGCCAAGACCATGACTGCACCGATCAGAATGAACAACGTGTTGGAGCTATGGACCAGACTGTCCACAGCGCTTTGCAGATTTTCCATGGAGTTGGCAGACCTGAAGGCTAAAAAAGCACCAAAGCAGTTCGCGCAGACAATTCATGCACCAAGTTGCAACTTCGCTGGATCAGTCCATTGATCCCGATGAGTCACTTTGGCGCACAAGGTTGGAACCTTTGCGCGAGGTTTCATTATTTGAGATAAGGTTTTGCTCGATTCTTGCCCAGCAACAGCGCAAACACGCGGGCTGACGCACCACGACATAGCAAAAGTTGTACCAGTCATTTGTACTGAACCTTCGCGCAAGGCTCATACTCGAACGCAACAGAAGCCACTTACGGAGATCACCAATGGCCAGCATCAAGGCAAAGACTGCTCAAGAAATCCTGATGAACGACTTTCAGACCCTGGTCAGCGACACCGAGCGGTTGCTGGAACACACCGCCACATTGGCCGGCGATCAGGCGGATGAATTGCGCGAGCAGATCCACGACAGCCTGCTGCGTGCACGCGAAACCTTGAAACTGACTGAAGACTCCCTGCGCGAACGCGGCAAGGCCGCCGTCACCGCCACTGAAGACTATGTTCAGGCCAACCCATGGCAATCGGTCGGGATCGCGGCCGGCGTGGGTTTCCTGATCGGTCTGCTGGCAACACGGCGCTGATTATGGCGATCGGTGAATCCGGCTCGTCCGCGACGGGCCCAAGCTCCTCATCGCGGCGCCTGGGTGCCGCTTTCCTTGGACTGCTGCACAGCCATGTCGAACTGTTCGGCATCGAATTGCAGGAACAAAAAGCCCGCACCGTCAGCCTGTTGCTGTTCGCAGGCCTGGCGCTGGTGTTTGCCTTGCTGTTGCTGGTGGGGTTGTCGACGCTGGTATTGATCCTGTTTTGGGACACCTATCGCCTGCCCGCCATCATCGGGCTCTGCGTGTTCTATACCCTCGCGGCCATCTTCTGCGCGATGCGCTTGAGAGCAGCGGTTTTCGATGAGTCCTCGCCTTTCAATGGCACCCTGGAAGAACTGGCCAACGATCGGGAGCGCCTGCTGCCATGAGCCTGCCTGAACTGCCTCACAACAGCTCGCGCACGGAAATGCGCAAGGCGCTGATCCGTTTGCGCATGGAGATGCATCGCCAGGAAATCCGTCACGAATCCGCGCAGCTGCTGCAACCCTTGCAACGTGTGCGCGGGATGACGCAAAACCTGCAAGACGGCTTCGGCATCAAGCACGCCCCGCTCTGGGGCGTAGCGGCCGTGACCCTGCTGGGCTTTTTGACCGGCAAGGGTGCCAAGAGCGGTGGCGTCAGCAGCCTGACTCGACTGGTTCGGCTAGGCACCACGCTGGGGCCGCTGATCAAGCTGATCCTGCAAGGCAACTCGCCCAAACACTGAAGCCAATAGCTGGCTGCATTCTTGCAGCATCACCGGGATGAACCTCTTTATCGAGGGGTTCAAACCTGCGCGCCTACCCGGCATCAGGTTTAATCCAAAAACAAGACCTTACTAAGGAGGCCTCGTGATCGACGGGCAACCGCTCGCCTGCTTTCAGCCGTTCATCGATACCGCCACCGGCCGTATCGCCGGCGTCGAAGCACTGGGCCGACTGCGTCAGGCCGACGGTCAATTGGCCTCGGTGGGGCCACTGTTCGCCGACCCGAGAACACCCGCCATCGCCCTGCGTCGCCTGGACCGCCAGATCCGCGATAACGCCCTGAGCCGTTTGCATGAAGCGCCCCCGGAGTGGTTTCTCAGCCTGAACATGTCACCGCGCTGGATCAGTCGCTTGCGTGCGGACCAGGCACTGCCGAGCCTCAAGCAATTGAGCCGGCACGGCGTCGACCCGCAGCGAATCGTGTTCGAGATCACCGAACTGGGCGGCGACATCCAGCGTCTGGCCGACGTGGTAGCGCGATACCGACAAGCCGGTGCGCGAATCGCCATCGATGATTTCGGTGCCGGTTACTCACAGCTTGATCGCGTGCTGGCCCTGCAACCGGACATTCTCAAGCTCGACATGCGACTGTTCCAGGCCGCGGCGTTGGGCGGTCCCAGCAGCGACGTGGTCAAGGCCCTGGCGCAAATGGCGGAAAAAACCGGCTGCTGGATCATTGCCGAAGGGGTGGAAACCGAGGCTCAACTGAATTTTGCCCTGGAGTGCGGATCGCGCTATGTGCAGGGTTTTCTGTTCGCCCGCGCGCAAGCAGACTTCTTCGCCACCGACGCCTTCGTCGAGCGCTTCGCCCAGCTGCGTCAGCGCTATGTACAGCAAAAACTGGCTGAGCGCGGTCGCCTGATGATCATGCGCCAGCAACTTTGCGAGCTGATGGCGATTCTGCAAGCCTGGGCCCAGGCCAGTGCGCCGCTCAGCGCATTGCCACAATTGGACGCCTTTCCCTGGCTCTTGCGTTTCTATCAATGCGACCGCCACGGCACCCAACTGACACCCAACCTCGAATGGCGCAACAGCGGCTGGGAAGCCGACGATCGCTACCTGGGCCATAACTGGTCATGGCGTCCGTACTTTTATCATCTGCTGGCGGAGGGTTGGGATGAGCGCCGACTGACGCTTTCCAACACTTACCGCGACGCCACCAGCAACCAGTACTGCCTCACCGCCGGGCAATTTTTCGCCAACGGCGAGCGACTGCTGCTCATCGACATCGACGCTGCGGGGCTGTAGTTCCGCTTGCAGGTCCTGACGCGAACCGGGAAGCTTAAGGCATCAGTCACCTGACGGAGAGAATCAGCCTTGGATTGGCAAACCCTGCTTACCCGCGAACGCCTCGGAAAGCCGCTGCACAGCCCGGAAGAACTCGGCCGCAGCCCTTTCCACAAAGACCACGACCGCATCATTTTCTCGGGAGCGTTTCGCCGTCTCGGACGCAAGACCCAGGTCCATCCGGTCACCAGCAACGATCACATCCACACGCGCCTGACCCACTCGCTGGAAGTCAGTTGCGTCGGCCGCTCGCTGGGCATGCGTGTCGGCGAAACCATCCGCAGCGCCCTGCCCGACTGGTGCGAACCCAGCGACCTGGGCATGGTGGTGCAATCCGCTTGCCTGGCCCACGACATCGGCAACCCGCCCTTCGGCCACTCCGGCGAAGACGCGATCCGTCACTGGTTCCAACAGGCTGCCGGCCGCGGCTGGCTGGATGCAATGAGCGAAGCCGAACGCAATGACTTCCTCAACTTCGAAGGCAACGCCCAAGGTTTTCGGGTGCTCACGCAGCTTGAGTACCATCAGTTCGATGGCGGTACCCGGCTGACTTACGCCACGCTGGGCACTTACCTGAAATACCCATGGACGGCCATGCACGCCGATTCGCTGGGTTACAAGAAGCACAAATTCGGCTGCTATCAGAGTGAACTGCCGCTGCTGGAGCAGATCGCTCATAAACTTGGCCTTCCGCAACTCGAAGAGCAGCGCTGGGCCCGCCATCCGCTGGTTTATCTGATGGAGGCCGCCGATGACATCTGCTACGCACTGATCGATCTGGAAGACGGTCTGGAAATGGAGTTGCTGGAGTACGCTGAAGTCGAGTCCCTGTTGCTGGACCTGGTCGGCGACGATCTGCCGGAAACCTATCGCCTGCTCGGCCCGCGTGATTCGCGGCGACGCAAACTGGCGATCCTGCGCGGCAAAGCCATCGAACACCTGACCAACGCCGCCGCCCGCGCTTTTGTCGAGCAACAGGATGCATTGCTGGCCGGTACACTGCCTGGTGATCTGGTGGAGCACATGCACGGTCCAGCCAAGCGTTGCGTACTGAATGCCAAGGACATGGCGCGCAAGAAAATCTTTCAGGACAAGCGCAAGACCCTGCACGAAATCGGTGCCTATACCACGCTGGAAATCCTGCTCAACGCCTTCTGCGGCGCAGCCCTGGAACAGCACAACGGGCGGGCGCCTTCGTTCAAGAGCCGTCGCATCCTCGATTTGCTGGGTAACAACGCGCCAGACCCTCACGGGCCATTGCACACGTCGTTCCTGCGCATGATTGACTTCATCGCCGGCATGACCGACAGCTATGCCAGCGAAATGGCCCTGGAGATGACCGGACGTTCGAGCCAATGACGAGAGCAGGTTGATCAGCCATTACGCCGCCTGAAATGGCTGATCAGCCTCCCAATGTCCGAGTGCACTCAACGTCCGCTGAATTGCCCTACACCTCACGTCGAGCAAGCTGATCGATTACTCGGAATACTCGCGAAATAATCACGCGCCCCAGAGACGAAGCGTGAGTAACTCCATGTTCAAAGACGACCTGCGCATCCTGCTGGTGGAAGATCATCCCTTTCAACTCAGGGCAACTCAGTACCTGCTTGAAAGTTACGGCTTCACTCAACTGACCACCACCGACAGTGCCAAAGGCGCGTTGCAGCAAATGTTCAGGTCTGTGCAACCGTTCGATATTCTATTGTGCGATCAATGTTTGCCCGACCTTCCCGGACTTGATCTTGTCCAGTTCGCCAGTCAGCGAGGAATGATCAGGTGGGCCATACTGCTAAGCAGCCTGAGTTGTACAGAACTTGATGAACTTGAGAAAACAGCCAACAAACGCGGACTGCCCTTACTTGGCTATTTGATCAAACCATTGAAACAATCCGAATTCAGAAATCTATTGACCTTGGCCTCATTATAAAAACAGCACAACAGCAATAACTGTTTATCGACACACAACTTGAAAACAACAAACAAAAACTTCCAACAGGCTGACTGATCACACGCAACTTCCAGCCATCTTCATTAAAAACCTAGTTGATTCGTAGCCCCTTTCCTATTCGCTTGTAGGATTATTCCTATATTGCTGCTTGAGGTCCGTCAGTTCATGCGTCCCCTCAACTATCTGAGCTAAGGTGCGCGCTTTATTAGAGCTCGTATGGGATTTGATTATGAACTCCGTTTTTATTGTCGACGATCACCCCGTCATCCGTCTCGCCGTCCGAATGTTGCTGGAGCACGAAGGCTACAAAGTCGTCGGCGAAACCGACAATGGGGTCGATGCCATGCAGATGGTTCGCGAATGCATGCCCGATCTGGTCATTCTCGACATCAGCATTCCGAAACTGGATGGCCTCGAAGTTCTCGCCCGCTTCAACGCGATGAGCACCCCCCTGAAAACACTGGTATTAACTGCACAGTGCCCGACACTTTTCGGTATTCGCTGCATGCAGTCCGGTGCTTCAGGTTATGTATGCAAACAGGAAGACCTGAGTGAACTGGTGAGTGCAATCAAAGCCGTATTGTCCGGCTACAACTACTTCCCGAGCCAGGCCCTGAACCCTGTTCGCGGCGATGAGGTGCGCTGCGCAGAACTGGAACTGTTCAAGTCAGTCAACGACCGAGAGCTGATGGTATTGCAACTTTTTGCCCAGGGCCGCACCAACAAGGAAATTGCCAAAGGTATGTTTCTCAGCAACAAGACTGTGAGCACCTACAAAAAAAGACTCATGCAAAAACTTAGAGCCAAATCCCTGGTTGAACTCATCGAGATGGCAAAACGTAACGCATTAGTGTGAGACACAGGATGCCCAGTCGCATAAAGGATTATCTGCTACTCATGGCCGCCGTATGCCTGACCTCTTCGGTGCTTGCCGCACAGCCTGCCAGCGAGCACTACGACCTGCTCAGTCGCTCAACGGCCGGACACCTGGACGTCCAGCTGGATCAAGCACAACGACAATGGATCACTGGTAAACGGCAACTGATTCTCGGCACGTCAGCGCCGGACTACCCACCTTTCGATCTGACCGTCAGCGGCCAGGATTACGAAGGTTTCACCGCCGATTATGCGGGCCTTCTCGGCAAGGCCATCGGTTTACCGATCAAGGTGCAACGCTTCGCGTCCCGGGGGGCTGCGATCAAGGCGCTCGAAAAAGGTGAGGTCGACCTGCTCGGCACCGCCAATGGCTTCGAGGCTCATAACGCCGATATTGTGCTTTCAACCCCCTACGCCGTGGACCAGCCGGTTCTGGTGACACGGGAAGGAGAAACCCGCTCCCTGACCGACGGCCTCGCCGGTCTGCAGTTGAGCATGGTGTATCACTATTTGCCGCTGGAGGAAGTCCGGGCCCTGTACCCCAAAGCCATCATCACGTCTTATCCGTCCTACCAGAATGCAATCAATGCCGTGGCTTTCGACCAGGCTGACGTCTTCCTCGGCGACACCATCTCGACCCACTACATGATCAACAAGGGTTACCTGAACAATATCCGCATGGCCAACTTCGGCAAACACGAGGCCCACGGATTCAGTTTTGCCGTGCACAAAGACAACCCGGAACTGCTCACAATCATCAACGCGATGCTCATGGCCATCCCCGCCAGCGAGCGGGAAAACATTGCCGAACGCTGGAGTGCCGGCAGCGACATTTTGCTCACCGACCAGAAACTGCAGCTCACCCACCTCGAAGAACGCTGGCTCGCGCAACATCCGGTGGTGCGCGTGGTGGTCAATGAAGCCTATGCGCCGCTGACGTTTTTCGACAGCGATGGCAACTTTCGCGGCGTTACCGCAGACCTGCTCGAACTGATCAGATTGCGCACCGGTCTGCGCTTCGACATCCGACGCAGCCGAAGCGATGACGAGATGATCAAACAGATCAAAGACCATCAGGCCGACGTGATCGCTGCCCTGCTCCCCAGCGATGAACGTGAAACGATCCTGAACTTCACCCGTCCCTATCTGCAAAACTCCTTTGTGTTGCTGACGCGCAAAGCCGCCGACAGCCCGACCAACCTTGAGCAACTGCAGGGCAAGCGCCTGACCATCGCCCAAGGCAACCCACTGGTGGATTACCTGCGCCGCGAGTTCCCGCGGATCAAGCTCATTGAGACGCCAGACACGTTCAGCGCAGTCGAGTTGCTCGCCGAAGGCAAAGCCGAAGGTGCAGTGAACTCACTGGTGATCGCCAACTACTTCATGTCATCGCGGCTCTTCGAGCACACACTTCAGATCAGTACCACCATTGGTACCCGGCAGGCCGCGTTCGCCCTGGCGACCGGGCAAGACGCCAAAGAACTCAACGCCATTCTCAACAAGGCGCTGCTGAGCATCGCGCCGGAAGAACTTGGCATCATCAACAGCCGCTGGCGTGGCTATTCGGCGTCGTCGCAAAGTACCTGGCGCAACTACCAGCGATTGTTCTATCAGATCGTTATCGGTGCCGGCGTACTGCTGCTGATTTCCGCTGTGTGGAACGCTTACATGCGTCGTCAGATCAAACAACGTCAGGCGGCTGAGCGCGCGTTGAACGATCAATTGCTTGAACGGCGACAGCTGTTCGACGAACTGCGTTGTGCGAAAGATCGCGCCGATGAAGCCAACCGGGCTAAAAGCGCGTTCCTGGCGACCATGAGCCATGAGATCCGCACCCCGATGAATGCCGTCATCGGCATGCTCGAACTGACGTTGAAGCGGATCGATCGCAACCACCCGGACCGTCCGGCCATCGACGTGGCGTACAACTCGGCGAAGGATCTGCTGGCACTGATCGGGGACATCCTCGACATCGCCCGCATCGAATCCGGGCGCCTGAGCCTGAGCCCGGAACGCGTCAATCCGCTTGAAATCATCGGCTCGGTGGCAAGGATCTTCGATGGGCTGGCCCGCCAGAAAAACCTCGATCTGCGGCTGGAGTTCAACCCGGCCAACCCGCCAGTCGGTGTCCTGCTGGACCCGATGCGCTTCAAGCAGGTGCTGTCGAATCTGGTCAGCAACGCCATTAAATTCACCGAACAAGGCGAGGTCAGAATCACCGTTGAGTTGCTCCCGGGCACCGAGCCCGGGCACATCCGGATGCTGTTGCTGGTTGAGGACAGCGGCATCGGTATCAGCGAACAGGATCAGCAACGGCTGTTCGAACCTTTCGCCCAGGCCAATGACCACGGGCAGGCCGGCAGAGGCGGCGCCGGGTTGGGTCTGGTGATCAGCCGAAGCCTGTGCGAAATGATGGGCGGCAGCCTGCATTTGAGCAGCCAGCCGGGGGTAGGCACGCAGGTTCAGGTTTCGCTGCACCTGGCCACAGTGCCCGTCGAACAGGTACCGAAAGCTGCCGAAGTGCCCATCCACACGACGATGCCCTTGAACGTTCTGGTGGTCGACGATCACCCGGCCAATCGCTTGCTGATGTGTCAGCAACTGGAGTTTCTGGGGCACCGATTCAGCGTCGCAGAAGATGGCGAAGCAGGACTGGAAGCGTGGAATAACGGGCTGTTCGATCTGGTGATTGTCGATTGCAACATGCCGGTCATGAACGGATACGAGCTGACCCGCGCCCTTCGCCGCCATGAACAGCATTCGAAACGACCGCCCTGCACCGTGCTCGGCTTCACCGCCAACGCACAGCCCGAAGAACTACTGCGCTGCAAACAGGCAGGGATGGACGACTGCCTGTTCAAGCCGCTGACGCTGACCGCGTTGAGCGAATGGGTGGCCGGCATCAAACCACCCGTTCGCGATCCCGCCTTCAGCCTGCAAGGGCTGCACCTGTTGACCGGTGGCAATCCCGTGATGGACAGGCGATTGTTGACCGAGCTGCAGAGCAGTAACCGCCAGGACCTGCAAGCGCTGCGGGCATTGTCCCGGTCAAAAGACCCGCAGGCTTTTCTCGACGTCGCCCACAAAATCAAGGGCGCCGCGCGCATTGTCCAGGCCACCCGCTTGATGGCCAGCTGCGAGGCGCTAGAGCAGGTCTGCCATGGTGTCTTCCATCACGACGAAGTGGCGCAATGCTGCAAAGCCATGGAGCGCGCCATGCTTGAACTGGAGCAGGCATTGCAGCAACAAATTGGACAAAACGACAAAAGCAGAATGACGGAGCCTTAACTATGCTTGGTCGCTGAGCAGTGTGTTAAACATCATGGAGAGACCCCGCAATGACCAGCCCACTGCGCCCGGATCAACGACGGTTTCCCCTGCATGTCCATATCAGCGTGATGTTCACCTTCCTGTTGCTGCTGACTGGCGTGGTGCTGGGCATTTTCAACTATCGGCAAACCACGCAAATCATTCTGTCCAGCAGCGAGAAGCTTTTCGAGCGCATCGAGCAAGATGTCCGCCTGGACCTGCACGCCACCTATCAGCCCATTCGCCATCTGTTGAGCCTGTTGGTGTTCAACCCCGCGGCGCTGGCGCCTGACCTGGAGCAGCGCCTGGCATTGCTCAAACCCTTCAGCCAGTCGCTCAAGGACAATCCTGACCTGGCCTCGCTTTATCTGGGTTACGACAACGGTGATTTCTTCATGGTTCGCCCCCTGCGAACCGCCGCCCTGAAAGCGCTGCTCAAGGCCCCGGACAAGGCTGCTTATCAAGTCTGGAGCATCGAGCAAAACCGCGGCCCGGTGCATTCCCAGTCATTGTTTTTCGATCAGGACCTGAACCTCCTCAGCCGTCACGACAACCCCGACGACACCTACGATCCGCGCACCCGCGCCTGGTTTTCCAGCGCTCGCGGCGACAGCGATCAGATCACCACCGAGCCCTACCTCTTTTTCTCCACCCGCAATGTCGGCACCACCCTCGCCCGCCGCAGCGGCGAGCACGCCATCATGGGCGCCGACCTGACCCTGGCGGAACTGTCCGCGACGCTGGCCAAGCACGTTGTAACCCCCAATACCGAAATCGTGCTGTTCGATGCCCAGGGCAATACCATCGCATACCCCGACAGCAGCAAACTGATCGTCGACGATCAGACCGCACGCTTGAGCAAGGCCGCCGACCTGAGTCCCGGCCTCGGCGCATTGCTGAACAACCCGCCAACAGGCAATCGGCTGAAGGCCGCCGGTCGTCAGTGGATCGTTGCCCGCAGCAGCATGCAGGAAGGTGGTCCGCAGGGGCTGCAACTGGCGCTGCTGGTGCCGGAAGTCGAATTGCTCGCCGATGCCTATCGTATGCGTTGGCAGGGCGCGCTGATTACGCTGGCCACGTTGCTTTTGTGCCTGCCCTTGGGCTGGTTGACCTCCAGAATCCTGGTCAAACCCCTGCATGCACTGGTGCAGGAAGCCGATGCGATTCGCAGTTTCAATTTCAAATTTCCGGCCTCCCGTCGCTCTCCGGTACTCGAAGTTGACCAACTGAGCGTGTCGATGGCGCGCATGAAAGACACCCTGGCGAGTTTTTTCCAGATCACCGACAGCCTGAGCGCCGAGACCCGGTTTGCCCCCTTGCTGGAAAGGGTGTTGTTCGAAACCGTGAAAATCGGACAGGCCCAGGCGGGCCTGATCTATCTGCGGGAAAATGACGGCGATCGCATGACACCTCATGGCCTGGTCATCAACGACATTTCACAGGCATTGCCCGCGTTCGACATTCGCGGTCACGAACTCCAGGACCCACAGAGCCCTGCCTGGCTACAGCAGCTGTCGCACGCCAACAACGTGGTCACCAGTCTCGGTTTCGAGCAAGTGGGGGATTTGCAGAAAGTATTGCTGGCGATGGAATGCCCGCGAGTGCATCTGATCGGTATCCGCCTGCACAATCGCTATAACGAAACCGTGGGCCTGCTGGTCCTGTTGCTGGCGGACAGCGGCGATCAAAGTGACCTGGAGAAGCTTCGTCCGGACCGTATCGCATTCCTTCAGGCTGTGTCCGGCGCCGCTGCGGTGAGTATTGAGAGTCAGCGCCTGCAAGCCAAACAGAAGCAACTGCTGGACGCGTTCATTCAACTGCTGGCCGGAGCCATTGACGCGAAAAGCCCCTACACCGGCGGCCATTGCCAGCGAGTGCCGGCGCTGACGTTGATGCTCGCCCAGGCTGCCGCGGCGAGTCAGGACCCGGCCTTCAGCAGTTATCAACCGACCGAGGACGAGTGGGAGGCGCTGCACATCGCCGCCTGGCTACATGACTGCGGCAAGGTCACCACGCCGGAGTACGTGGTCGATAAAGCCACCAAGCTAGAAACCCTGAACGACCGCATCCACGAAATCCGCACCCGCTTCGAAGTGCTCAAGCGCGACGCCTGGATCAGCTACTGGCAAGCCATTGCCCTGGGCGGTGACGAGCAGCACCTGGCAGAGCTGCGCGATGCCACTCTGGCGGCGCTGGACGATGATTTCGCGTTTGTTGCCCGCTGCAATCTGGGCGGCGAGGCGATGGCCGAGTCCGATTTGCAACGCTTGCGCAGCCTGGCCCAGCGCACCTGGACCCGAACCCTTGATGACCGGCTGGGCGTTTCCTGGGAAGAGAACCGGCGTCAGACGAGAACATCGGCGCCGACCCTGCCGGTCAGCGAGCCGCTGCTGGCGGACAAACCGGAGCACCTGTTCGAACGCGCCGAAGGCGAGCTGATGCCGGAAGACAATCCCTGGGGGTTCAAGCTCGATGTGCCCCGCTACAAGTACAACCGAGGCGAGCTCTACAACCTGAGCATTACCCGAGGCACATTAACGCGCGAGGAGCGTTACATCATCAATCACCACATGGTGCAGACGATCCTGATGCTCAGCCATCTGCCCTTCCCCGGCCACCTCAACAACGTCGCGGAAATCGCCGGCGGCCACCACGAAAAAATGGACGGCACCGGTTATCCAAAACAGTTGAAGCGCGAGGAAATGAGCCTGCCGGCGCGGATGATGGCGATTGCCGATATTTTCGAAGCGCTGACCGCCGCCGATCGTCCCTACAAGAAAGCCAAGCCGTTGAGCGAAGCACTGGGCATCATGGCCACCATGTGCCGTGACGCCCACATCGACCCGGAGCTGTTCAGGCTGTTCATCAACGCCGAAATCTACCGGCAATACGCCGAGCGATTTCTCGATCCGCAACAGATCGATGCCGTAGACCCGCCAGGCCTGCTGGCCAAGGCAGGCTTGAAGGGGTGATCAGCAGTCGGTCAGGCGCAGGAAGATGGCCGCCAGTTTTTCAATCCCGGCCTGATCCTGTTCGGTGAAGCGCGCCAGTTTCGGGCTGTCGAGGTCCAGCACGCCGATCAGGCGGCCGTCCTTGACCAGCGGCACGACCAGCTCGCTGTTCGATGCGCTGTCGCAGGCGATGTGCCCGGGAAACGCGTGCACGTCTTCGACCAACTGAGTCTGCAACGTCGCCGCCGCCGTCCCGCACACGCCACGACCGAACGGGATGCGCACGCAGGCGATCTGCCCCTGGAACGGACCCAGCACCAGCTCTTCATTGCGATTGAGGTAGAAACCAGCCCAGTTCAAGTCGTCGAGCTGGTTGTACAGGAACGCGGAAAACTGTGCGGCATTGGCGATGAAATCACGCTCGTCCGCCAGCAAGGATTCCAGTTGCGCGTGCAGCATGCCGTAGCCTTCGAGGCCTTGGCCGCTTTGTTGTAAATCGATCATGCCTTGTGCTCCAACAGCTTGAGCCCGACCCAATAGCGGGCAAATTGATAGGCGCAACGTCCGTTGCGGTTGCCTCGGCCGGTGGCCCAGCGCACCGCGAGGATGTCCAGTTCTTCGTCACGCTGCCACTTCAGGCCGGACTTGTCGGCCAGTTGACCGATCCAGTGCTCGACCACATTAAGGAAGTGTTCCTGCGTAAACGGATAGAACGACAGCCACAAGCCGAAACGGTCCGACAGCGCGATTTTGTCTTCCACGGCCTCGCTGGGGTGCAATTCGCCGTCGACCCTTTTCCAGTTTTCGTTATCGCTTTCCTTTTCCGGCACCAGGTGGCGACGGTTGGAAGTGGCGTACAGCAAAACGTTGTCCGGCGCCTGTTCGAGAGAGCCGTCGAGCACGCTCTTGAGCACGCGATAGTCGCCCTCGCCCGCCTCGAACGACAGGTCATCGCAGAACAGCACGAAACGCTGAGGCAGTTTGGCGATTTGCTCCACCACACGTGGCAAGTCGGCCAGGTGATCGCGTTCAATCTCGATGAGTCGCAGACCGGTCTTTGCGTGTTCGGACAGCAACGCGCGCACCAGCGACGATTTGCCGGTGCCACGCGAGCCCCAGAGCAACGCGTGGTTGGCCGGCATGCCGTCGAGGAATTGTTGAGTGTTTCGCCCCAGTTGCTCTACTTGACGGTCAACACCGATCAGGTCGGACAACCGCGTATCGAGGCTGACCTGCAGCGGCAACAGAAAACCGCTGCGCCCTTCCCGCTGCCAGCGTGCGGCCAGGCAATGCGTCCAGTCGATGGCTTGCCGAGGTGCGGGCAAGAGCGGTTCGATACGGGCCAGAACGGCATCGGCGCGTTCAAGAAAAGCATTCAATCGGGAATCCACGTCTTCTCCTCGGGCACGTTCACAGTAATGATGGCGCTACAGCGACGAAACACAGCATTCAGTGACCTGTTCATCCCGTGCACAAGGGCTCGCGAGAACATCGGTATCCATGCATGATCGACTATGCTTGAGCAGCGAAGGGAAACGGAAGTGGTTCGACACCCCATGGATATCAAGTTCACCAACCGGCTGTCCTACAAACAAGCCCGGCTTACCGTGCTGGTCGGTTTCATTCTGGGCACGCTGCTCAGCCTGCTGCAAATAGGCATCGATTATGCCAGTGAAGACGCCTCCATCAACCGTGAAATACTGTCTTTGCTGGAAATCAGCCATAACCCCGCTTCGCGCATTGCCTACAACATCGACGCCGAACTCGCCCAGGAACTGACCCTGGGCCTGCTGCGTTCACCGGCGATCATCGCTGCGCAACTGACCGACAACAACGGCTCGGTGCTGGCCAGTGTCAAGCGCCCACCATCGCAGAGCGGCTATCGGGTGATCAGCGACTTCCTGTTCGGTGCAGACCGAGCGTTCGAAGACCGGTTGTATCTGGATCACCTGCCCAACGAATCCCTCGGCACCTTGCGCCTCGACGTCGACACCTACTCTTTCGGCAACCGCTTCCTGCGTCGGGCCGAAGTGACCCTGCTCAATGGCTTTGCCCGCAGCCTGATCCTGACCGGCATCTTGCTGGCGCTGTTCTACGTGATGCTCACCAAACCTCTGGTGCGGGTTATCCGCGAACTCAGCAGCCGCGATCCGCGCGGCGTCGAACCGTCCTGGCTGGAGTACCCGAGCGGGCATAAGAACGATGAGATCGGCGTGCTGGTCAAGGTTGCCAACCAGCAATTCGAGAACATTGCCACTGAAATCCAGCAGCGGCGCAACGCTGAAAACCGTCTGACCGATTACCTCGGGCAACTGGAAAACATCGTGTCGGCGCGCACCGCCGAACTCAAGGCGATCAACAGCCGGCTCAGCCAGTCCAACCAGGAACTGGAAGTTGCGCGCAGCACCGCCCTGGACATGGCCGAGGCACGCTCGGTATTTCTCGCCAACATGAGCCACGAGATCCGAACGCCCCTCAATGGCTTGCTGGGGATGATCGCGCTTTCCCTCGACGGCCCGCTCAATCCCGAGCAACAGCAACAACTGTCTATTGCCCATGACTCGGGCAAAGTGCTGGTGGAGTTGCTCAACGATATTCTCGACCTGTCGAAATTCGACGCCGGTCAGCTTGAACTCGAACACATTCCGTTCGACCTCGGTTCGCTGATCGAGGACACCGCCAACCTGCTGTCGCAGAACGCGGCGCCAAGCGTCGAACTGACGTGCCTGATCGAACCGTCATTCCCGGCGCTGGTGCTCGGTGACCCGACCCGGGTCCGGCAGATCGTCAGCAACCTGTTGTCCAACGCCCTCAAATTTACCCGTTTCGGTCGGGTCGATGTCCGCCTGTCGACGTACGAAGACGGCGTCAGAATCGAAGTCTGCGACACCGGCATCGGTATCGCACAGGACGCTCAGGTCAAGATTTTCCAGCCATTCACCCAGGCCGGCGCCGGCATTACCCGACAGTTTGGCGGCACCGGGCTGGGGCTGGCGCTGACTTACAACCTCTGCGAAGCCATGCAGGGGCGCCTCACCATCAGCTCGGAAGCGGGTTTCGGCAGCCAGTTCTGCGCCGACCTGCCGCTGCCGAGCCACACCCGCGCCTTCGCCCCGGCCACGCTGCGCGGCAAGGTGATCGCGATCACCACCGCCAGCAGCGGCCTGGCGGAACTGTTGAAGAGTCTGTTGCCGGGTTGGGGGCTCGACTATCAGCAGCGTTCGATCGATGACGCGATGATCGGTCTGAAGCCCGACGTGGTCATCACCGATTGCCCGGAATGCCTGTTTCGCCTGCGCCCCACCTGTTCCGCACCAATTCTGCTGGTGACCGCTTACGGCAGTTTCATGCCCAGCGAACAGGCCAGCGCCCTGGCACCGTTACAACAACAGGCCCGGCCTCTGGCGCGCAATGCCCTGTACCAGACACTGCGGCGAGTGTTGCAGCCGGAAACCAACACCATCAACGATGCGCGACTGGAGGCGCTCACTCCCCAGCGACGCGGACGGGTGCTGCTGGTGGAGGACAATCCGGTCAATCAATTGGTGGCCAAGGGCATGCTCGGAAAACTCGGCTGCGAGGTGATTGTCGCCGCCCACGGCGGCGAGGCCCTGGATCAGCTGGAGCAAAGCGAATTCGATCTGGTGCTGATGGACTGCAACATGCCGGTGATGGACGGCTACGAAGCCAGTCGGCAAATCCGTCGCAGCGGTCGCTGGCCGCAATTGCCCATCGTCGCCCTGACCGCCAACGCCATGTCCGAGGAACGCGAGCGCTGCCGTGCGGCGGGCATGAGCGATTACCTGGCCAAACCTTTCCGCCGGGAAGAACTGGCCGCCCTGCTGGACCAGTGGATGCCCGCTACGACAGTGCTTTGATTTGTCCCAACAAGTGATCAAGACCTTCGCGTAGATCATTCAAGCGATCCAGATCGACACCACTGTCACACAACAGCCGGGCTTTGAGCGGCCCGACCTGATCGCGCAACGCCTTGCCCGTGGGCGACAGGCTCAGGTGCACTTCACGCTCATCCCGCGCTGAACGCTGACGCTGCACCAGTTGCAGTTGTTCAAGTCGCTTGAGCAGCGGCGTCAACGTGCCGGAATCCAGCGCCAGACGCTCGCCCAACGCCTTGACCGTCGGCTGCTCCGGCGCCGCCTCCTGCCATTCCCACAAAACCAGCATCGCCAGGTATTGCGGGTATGTCAGGCCGAGCTGATCGAGCATCGGCTTGTAAGCGCGGATCACCGCCCGGGAAGCAGCGTACAGCTTGAAGCAGAGCTGGCTGTCGAGCTTCAGGGAATCGACGGACAAGGTATTCATTTGAGCAGGGCTTCGATCTCGCGGCTGAGGTCTTGCGGCTTGGTCGCGGGAGCGAAGCGCTTGACCAGTTGGCCGTCCTTGCCGATCAGGAATTTGGTGAAGTTCCACTTGATGCCCTGAGAACCCAGAACACCCGGTGCGCGTTTTTTCAGTTGCACGAACAGCGGGTGGGCGTCGGCACCGTTAACGTCGATCTTTTTGAACAACGGAAAGCTGACACCGAAGTTCAGTTCACAGAACTCGGAAATCGCACCTTCATTGCCCGGCTCCTGCTTGCCGAACTGGTTGCACGGGAAACCGAGCACCACCAGCCCTTGATCCTTGTAGGTCTGCCACAGTTCTTCCAACCCTTTGTATTGCGGCGTGAAGCCACATTTGCTCGCGGTGTTGACCACCAGCACCGCTTTGCCGGCGTAATCCGCCAGGGTCTTTTTCTCACCCTTGATAGTGGTGCAAGGGATGCTCAGCAGGTTGTCGCTCATGATTCGGACTCTCGAATGAAAGAAGATGAGGTAAACATAGCGAGCAATTGAATTGTGTGCAATTTAATTAATCGATCTTCCGCCACACCACACAAACTGTAGGAGCCGACTTGCTGGCGATGGTGTGTCAGCCCACATCAACGTAGCTGACACACCATCGCCAGCAAGCCGGCTCCTACAGGAATTGAGATAGAACCTGATTAATCGCGCGGAACGAGATCCAGGCACACCGAATTGATGCAATACCGCAGGCCAGTCGGCGGTGGACCATCCGGGAACACATGCCCCAGGTGTGCATCGCATTTGGCGCAGACCACTTCGGTACGGATCATGCCGTGACTGACATCACGGATTTCAGTCATGGCGCTGTCGCCGATCGGCGCATAGAAACTTGGCCAGCCGCAGCCGGAGTCAAATTTGGTTTTTGAGTCGAACAGCGGCTCATTGCAGCAGATGCAGTGGTAAACACCGTCGGTTTTGGTGCCGTTGTACTTGCCGGAAAACGGCCGTTCGGTGCCCTTGAGGCGGCAAACGTTGTACTGCTCCGGATCGAGCATGGCCCGCCATTCTTCCAGGGTTTTTTCCAACTTTTCCATCATCACACCTCAGCAGCTGAAAAAGCCCGATCTGTACCTTTTCCACGGATCGGGCGGCACGTATGATTGCGCCTCGTCAAACGCCAGTCTGGCAGCCAGACCACGCGCATTCAAACGGATTTATGGGTGCTGCCTCTCAAGGCGCCAGGCCTGTGTGAATACGCAGGATTCCCAGTACGGTAGTTCATACACCGCCTGGATCGTTCATTTTCGGGAACACATCGCCATGCAGGTCAGCAAATCGAACAAGCTCGCCAACGTCTGCTACGACATTCGCGGCCCAGTGCTCAAGCACGCCAAACGCCTGGAAGAGGAAGGCCATCGCATCCTCAAGCTGAACATCGGCAACCCGGCGCCTTTTGGTTTCGAAGCGCCGGATGAAATCCTCCAGGACGTGATCCGCAACCTGCCGACCGCTCAGGGCTACAGCGATTCCAAAGGCCTGTTCAGCGCGCGTAAAGCCGTCATGCAGTACTACCAGCAGAAGCAGGTAGAAGGCGTCGGCATTGAAGACATTTACCTGGGCAACGGCGTTTCCGAGCTGATCGTGATGTCGATGCAAGCGTTGCTCAACAACGGCGACGAAGTGTTGGTGCCGGCTCCGGACTACCCGCTGTGGACCGCTGCCGTGAGCCTGTCGGGCGGCAACCCGGTGCATTACCTGTGCGACGAGCAAGCCAACTGGTGGCCCGACCTGGCCGACATCAAGGCCAAGATCACCCCGAACACCAAAGCGCTGGTGATCATCAACCCGAACAACCCGACCGGCGCGGTGTATTCGAAGGAAGTCCTGCTGGGCATGCTGGAACTGGCCCGCCAGCACAACCTGGTGGTGTTTTCCGACGAGATCTACGACAAGATCCTGTACGACGATGCCGTGCACATCTGCACCGCGTCCCTGGCCCCGGACCTGCTGTGCCTGACCTTCAACGGTCTGTCCAAGTCCTACCGCGTGGCCGGTTTCCGTTCCGGCTGGATTGCTATCTCCGGTCCGAAACACCACGCGCAAAGCTACATCGAAGGCATCGACATGCTGGCGAACATGCGCCTGTGTGCCAACGTGCCGAGCCAGCACGCGATCCAGACCGCCCTCGGGGGTTATCAGAGCATCAACGATCTGGTCCTGCCGCAAGGTCGCCTGCTGGAACAACGCAACCGTACCTGGGAATTGCTTAACGACATTCCCGGTGTGAGCTGCGTCAAGCCGATGGGCGCACTGTATGCGTTCCCGCGCATCGACCCGAAAGTCTGCCCGATCCACAACGACGAAAAATTCGTGCTCGACCTGCTGCTGTCGGAAAAGCTGCTGGTGGTTCAAGGCACCGCTTTCAACTGGCCATGGCCGGACCACTTCCGCGTCGTGACCCTGCCGCGCGTCGACGACCTGGACATGGCCATCGGACGAATCGGCAACTTCCTCAAATCCTATCGCCAGTAATCGGTCTGGCCGCGTGCGACTTTTCCACGAAAGTCGCACGAGGATTAATTCAGCAACATATCTTTAAGCCTCGCCGAGCATCCCCACTGCAATCGCTGCCCGGTTGCGAGCTTCGTGACCGTGTCCAACAATCACGGGGCCCGCAACGCGAATCGGCTGACAAACACTTCCCCTGCCCACGTCGGAAATGCCCTGCAAGCGGCTAGACTGTTGCTGTAGGACACAGTTTGAAATAGTCACCCGGTTGAATAGCCCGTTGCAGCACCTTATATACCCCGCAGTACGCTACATCTTTAGCAAAAGGAGATTTCTACAACCATGATGCGCATCCTGCTGTTTTTGGCCACTAACCTGGCGGTCGTGCTGATTGCCAGCATCACCCTGAGCCTTTTCGGCTTCAACGGGTTCATGGCGGCCAATGGGGTTGATCTCAACCTCAATCAGCTGCTGATTTTCTGTGCGGTCTTTGGTTTTGCCGGTTCCCTGTTCTCGCTGTTCATCTCCAAGTGGATGGCGAAGATGAGCACCAGCACCCAAATCATCACCCAGCCGCGCACACGTCACGAGCAATGGCTGCTGCAAACGGTCGAGCAACTGTCTCGCGAAGCCGGGATCAAGATGCCGGAAGTCGGGATTTTCCCGGCCTACGAGGCGAACGCGTTCGCCACTGGCTGGAACAAGAACGATGCACTGGTCGCGGTCAGCCAGGGCTTGCTCGAGCGATTCTCGCCGGATGAAGTGAAAGCCGTTCTGGCCCACGAAATCGGTCACGTGGCCAATGGTGACATGGTCACACTGGCGCTGATCCAGGGCGTGGTGAACACCTTCGTCATGTTCTTCGCGCGGATCATCGGCAACTTTGTCGACAAGGTGATCTTCAAGAACGAAGAAGGCCAGGGCATCGCCTACTACATCGCGACCATCTTCGCCGAACTGGTGCTGGGCATTCTGGCCAGCTCCATCGTCATGTGGTTCTCGCGCAAACGCGAGTTCCGTGCCGACGAAGCCGGTGCGCGCCTGGCGGGCACCAACGCGATGATTGGCGCACTGCAACGCCTGCGTGCGGAACAAGGGCTGCCGGTGCACATGCCGGACACCCTGAACGCTTTCGGCATCAACGGTGGCATCAAACAGGGGTTCGCCCGCATGTTCATGAGCCACCCGCCGCTGGAAGAGCGCATCGACGCATTGCGTCGTCGGGGCTGACAGGCTCGGCACTAAAAGAAAAGGCCCGCAGTGATGCGGGCCTTTTTTTGTCTGCTTGATTAATGCGGTGTTCATCAGGACCTCTTCGCGGGCAAGCCTCGCTCCTACAGGAGATTGCGGTCAACTGTGGGAGTGAGCCTGCTCGCGATGAGGCCAGCACAATCAACACAACTTACCGGCTGGAAACCCGATAAACCCGCTCCTCAAGCCGTGTCACGCCGCTCTCGATGAACTTCGGGCTTTCATCAAGTACGTCCTGATCCTCAAGAATCTTCAACGACCACACAGCCCCGAACAACCGCTGCACTTCATCATCAAGCACGGCAAACGGCGGTCCGTCCTTTTGCGTCTGGTCGTAATCCAGCGTGATCAAAAGCCCCAACGCATCCTTTGGCAGAATCCGGTTCAAATGAGCCGCGTATTGCTCACGCATGGCCGGCGGCAGAGCGATCAGTGCCGCCCGGTCGTACAGGCCCGCGCAATCGGCAACATCGCCGGCAGTCAACTCGAAGAAATCACCACACCACAACTCGATCGAGCCTGCGCGATAGACCTTGAAGGGCCCCTGCTCAGTGACGTTCGGGTCAAAGTGATGTTCGCTGAAGAAATCTTCGACAGCCTTTTCCGACAGCTCAATTCCCAGGACTTCATGACCCTGGTGCGCCAGCCACAACAAATCCAGACTTTTCCCACACAACGGCACCAGTACGCGCGCCCCCTCCTCCAGCCCCAATTGCGGCCAGAAACGTTGCAGATAAGGGTTCACCTGCGGCAGATGGAAGCCGATCTGATTCGACTGCCACCGCTTGTGCCAAAACTCCGGCTGCATAAATATCTCCGAAAATTCGATCAAAACACCCTAAAACTTATATTAGATTTAGATCAATGATCTGACTGAAGATGGGCCCATCTTACTCTCAGGAGCTCCTTCATGTTCCCCAGCCTTTACATCTCTCATGGCTCACCCATGCTGGCACTGGAACCCGGTGCCAGTGGGCCGGCCCTCGCGCGCCTGGCTGCCGAATTGCCGAAACCCCGGGCCATCGTGATTGTTTCCGCGCATTGGGAAAGTAATGAATTGCTGGTCAGCGGCAATCCACAGCCTGAAACCTGGCATGACTTCGGCGGCTTTCCCAAGGCGTTGTTCGAGGTGCAATACCCGGCACCCGGCGATCCACAACTGGCCGCTGAGGTTGTCGAGTTGCTGAAGCGCAGTGACCTGCCAGCTCGCATCGACAGCAAACGGCCCTTCGACCATGGCGTCTGGGTGCCGTTGTCGTTGATGTATCCGCAGGCGGATATCCCGGTGGTGCAAGTCTCGCTGCCCACACGCGGCGGTCCTGCGCTGCAAACCCGCGTCGGCCATGCCCTGAGCAGCTTGCGCGAACACGGCGTGCTGTTGATCGGTTCGGGCAGCATCACCCACAACCTGCGCGAACTGGACTGGCACGCTGGCCCGGAAAGTGTCGAACCGTGGGCGAAGGTGTTTCGCGACTGGATGATCGAGAAACTTGAGGCCAACGACGAAGCCGCGTTACACGACTATCGCCAGCAAGCACCTAACGCCGTGCGCAACCACCCGAGCGATGAACATTTGTTGCCGTTGTACTTTGCCCGCAGTGCCGGCGGGGCATTCAGCGTCAGCCACCAGGGTTTCACCATGGGCGCGCTGGGCATGGACATTTACCGCTTCGGGTAATGAAAAACCGAGGCCTGCGGCGGCCAGGCTCAGACCACATCAACACCGACATGGATCGCATCGTGCCGCCAGAACTCCAGGTCACAATCGATCAACCGTTCGTGTTGGTCGTAATTGACCCGAGCGATGCGCAATCCCGGGCTGCCGACCGACACCCGTAACGCCGCCGCCGCATCCACCGACAACGCCGTCGGCACGATCTCGAAGCGCACCCGCCCGTAATGCAAATCGTAATGCCGCGCGTACAGCTCGGTGATCGACTGATTCAGGTCAAACTCCAGAATCCCCGGGAAATACTGCGGATTGAGGTAGTGCTCCACGTACAACACCAGCCGTTCATCAATTCGCCGTGCTCGGCAGATCTGAATCACGCTCGACAACGCCGGCAACTGCAACCAGGCACAGACCGCTGCCGACGCAGGCTGCAAGCGTGCCGAAATCACCTCGGTAGACGGCACCCGCCCTTGAGCGCTGACCATCGCGTGAAAGTGGCTGCGCTGCATCAGGTTGTAAGCCAGGCGCGGTGGCGACACGAACCAGCCCCGGCGCTCTTCGCGATAAATCTGCCCTTGGGCCTCCAGCTGCAACAACGCTTCGCGCACGGTAATGCGTGTCGTGCCGAACAACTCACTGAGCTTGCGCTCCGCCGGTAGCTTGCTGCCAGGCGCCAACAGGCCGTGGTCGAGCTGTTCCTGAAGAACCTGCCCGATGGCTGTCACCGCTTTGGTTGTCTCGATGCGCATCAACGTTACCTATCTGGACTAGACCAGCACTGTTTCGGAGCAGAACCGTCATTTGAAACGACTCCGTCAACTTTCAGCAAGCCTAGGCACTGCACATGACTGACAGATGACAAAGACGCTGAACGGTGCAGTCAAACGTGTGCAATTTAACGGCCAAGTCCTTTCATATCAGTTCTTTAGCCATGGTCTACGCTTACTCGCAAGCCTGAGCGTTGATCTGAAGAAAATGCAGACGGACCGCTGGTCGACATCAAAATGTCATCAGGGGCGCCTAGATTGGCTCAGGTATTGCTGACCTAGACCAACACAACCGCAATCGCAGCGTTGAAAACGCCCAAAGGAGCTTCGGATGAAAAAGCTTTTCCTGGCATCACTGTTAGGTTCGACCATTGCCATGTGCACCGCCGCCATGGCGGCTGATGATTTGAAAACCCTCGAAGCCGCTGCGAAAGCGGAAGGTGCGGTCAACAGCGTCGGCATGCCCGATGACTGGGCCAACTGGAAAGGCACCTGGGAAGACCTGGCCAAGAACTACGGCCTGAAACACATCGACACCGACATGAGCTCGGCGCAGGAAATCGCCAAGTTCGCCGCTGAAAAAGACAACGCCACGGCCGACATCGGCGACGTCGGTGCAGCGTTCGGCCCTATCGCGGTCAAGCAAGGCGTGGTGCAACCGTACAAGCCAAGCACCTGGGATCAGGTGCCTGCCTGGGCGAAGGATAAGGACGGCAACTGGGCACTGGCCTACACCGGCACCATCGCGTTCATCGTCAACAAAAAGCTGCTGCACGGTTCGGAAGCCCCGACCAAATGGGCCGACCTTAAAACCGGTAAATACAAAGTATCCATCGGTGACGTGAGCACCGCTGCTCAGGCCGCCAACGGCGTTCTGGCGGCTGCCCTTGCCAACGGCGGCGACGAGAAAAACCTTCAGCCTGCCCTGGCGCTGTTCGCTGACATTGCCAAGCAAGGCCGCCTGTCCATGGCCAACCCGACGATTGCCACCATGGAAAAGGGTGAAATCGAGGTCGGTGTGGTCTGGGACTTCAACGGTCTGAGCTACAAGGCCAAGATGGCCAATCCGGATGACTACGTGGTGTTGATCCCCTCCGATGGTTCGGTGATTTCCGGTTACACCACCATCATCAACAAATACGCCAAGAACCCGAACGCCGCCAAACTGGCTCGTGAATACATCTTCAGCGATGCCGGTCAGATCAACCTGGCCAAGGGTAACGCCCGTCCGATCCGTGCCGAGCACCTGACCCTGCCAGCCGAAGTCCAGGCCAAGCTGCTGCCGAACGAGCAGTACAAAAAGGTCACGCCGATCAAAGACGCGGATGCGTGGGAAAAAACTTCCAAGGCTCTGCCGCAGAAGTGGAACGAAGAAGTCATCGTCGAGATGAAGTAACCCCCCTGTAGGAGCCGGCTTGCTGGCGATGACATCACTGCGGTGCTCAGACAGACCGCGGCGCATGGATCGCCAGCAAGCCGACTCCTACAAACCATCTGTTTCGCGGAGTCCCGCCCCTATGAAGCACAACGTCATCCTTGTCGTGCTCGACGGCCTCAATTACGAGGTTGCGCGCCACGCCATGGGGCACCTGCAGGCTTACGTCGGCGCAGGACGCGCGGCACTCTACAAACTGGAGTGCGAACTGCCGGCCCTGTCCCGTCCGCTGTATGAATGCATCCTGACCGGCGTCACGCCGATCGATAGCGGCATCGTTCACAACAACGTTTCGCGCCTGTCCAACCAACGCAGCATTTATCACTACGCCAGCGAAGCGGGCCTGAAAACCGCTGCGGCGGCTTATCACTGGGTCAGTGAGCTGTACAACCGTTCGCCGTTCGTGGCCGCCCGGGACCGTCACACCGACGCCCCCGAATTGCCGATCCAGCACGGTCATTTCTATTGGAACGATCACTATCCGGACTCGCACCTGTTCTCCGACGCAGAACACCTGCGCCTGCGCCACGCACCGAATTTTCTCCTGGTGCACCCCATGAATATCGACGACGCCGGGCACAAGCACGGCCTCGACACCGCGCAATACCGCAACAGCGCCCGCTCGGCGGACATTATCCTCGCCGACTACCTGCAAGGCTGGCTCGACGCCGGTTACCAAGTGCTGGTGACCGCCGACCACGGCATGAACAACGACCGCTCCCACAACGGCCTGTTGCCGGAAGAACGCGAAGTGCCACTGTTCGTGCTCGGCGACGCCTTCAGCCTCAACGCCAGCGCTAAACCGAAACAGACAGACATCTGCGGCACCGTCTGCGAACTGCTGGGCGTGGCCCACGACAAACCAGTGTGCCGGGAGCTGCTCAAGTGAATGCCATGACTCGCGGCAAATGGCTGGCGGCCTTGTGCCTCGTGCCCTTTGCACTGTTCTTTATCGTGTTCGAGATCGCCCCGCTCGTCTGGGTGATGATCAACAGCCTGCAATCGGAAGAGTTCGGTTGGGGCCTGGCCAACTTCACCAAGATCTTCAATTCGAAGTTCTATTTGCAGGCGATCCAGTACAGCCTGGAGATCAGTTTCTGGTCCAGCGTGTTCGGGATCATCATCGCGGTGCTCGGCGCTTATTCCCTGCGTCGTGTCGACTCGAAGCTGCGTAACTTCGTCAACGCCTTCGCCAACATGACCAGCAACTTTGCCGGCGTGCCTTTGGCCTTCGCGTTCATCATCCTGCTGGGTTTCAACGGCAGCATCACCATCATGCTCAAGCAGGCCGGGATCATTCAGGATTTCAACCTGTACTCGAAAACCGGGCTGATTATTCTCTACACGTATTTCCAGATCCCCCTCGGTGTGCTGCTGCTCTACCCGGCCTTCGACGCCCTGCGCGAGGACTGGCGTGAATCTGCCGCGCTGCTGGGCGCCAACGGCTGGCAGTTCTGGCGACACATCGGTTTGCCGGTGCTGACGCCGGCACTGCTCGGCACCTTCGTGATCCTGCTGGCCAACGCCCTCGGCGCCTACGCCACGGTTTACGCACTGACCACCGGCAACTTCAACGTGCTGCCGATCCGTATTGCGGCCATGGTCTCCGGTGACATTTCCCTGGACCCGAACCTCGCCAGTGCGCTGGCCGTTGTGCTGGTGGCGTTGATGACCCTGGTCACCATCGTGCATCAGCTGCTGTTGAAGAGGAGCTACCATGTCTCGCGCTGAATTGGGCCCCGTCGGTATCTATCACCGCGTCGTGGTTTACCTGCTGTTTGCCATTCTGTTGCTGCCACTGGTTGGCACGCTGGTCTACTCGATTGCCAGCAGTTGGTCGGCGACCATTCTGCCCAGCGGCTTCACCGTCAAATGGTATGTGCAGCTGTGGAGCGATCCGCGATTCCTGAGTGCTTTTGGCCAATCGCTGCTGGTCTGCATCGGTGCGCTGATCCTGTCGGTGGTGCTGATCCTGCCGCTGCTGTTCGTGGTGCATTACCACTTCCCGAAACTCGATGCGCTGATGAACATCCTGATCCTGCTGCCCTTCGCGGTGCCGCCGGTGGTGTCGTCGGTGGGGCTGTTGCAGCTTTACGGTTCGGGGCCGTTCGCGATGGTCGGCACGCCATGGATTCTGATTGGCTGCTACTTCACCGTGGCGCTGCCGTTCATGTACCGGGCGATCACCAACAACCTGCAAGCGATCAACCTGCGCGACCTGATGGACGCCGCCCAACTGCTCGGTGCCAGCACTTTTCAGGCGGCATTCCTGGTGGTGCTGCCGAACCTGCGCAAGGGTCTGATGGTCGCGTTGCTGCTGTCGTTCTCGTTCCTGTTCGGTGAGTTCGTGTTCGCCAACATCCTCGTCGGCACCCGCTACGAAACCCTGCAGGTCTACCTCAACAACATGCGTAACAGCAGCGGCCACTTCACCAGTGCGCTGGTGATTTCCTACTTCTTCTTCGTACTGGTTCTGACCTGGGCGGCCAATATCTTGAACAAGGACAAAAGCGAATGAGCTATGTCAGCGTCCAACATCTGCAGAAAAACTATGCAGGCACCACCGTATTCAGCGACATCAACTGCGAAATCCAGAAGGGCGAATTCGTCACCCTGCTCGGCCCGTCCGGTTGCGGCAAATCCACGCTGCTGCGCTGCATCGCCGGGCTGACCTCGGTAGATGGCGGCAAGATCTTGCTCGATGGTGTCGACATCGTGCCGCTGAGCCCGCAGAAACGCGGGATCGGCATGGTGTTCCAAAGCTATGCGCTGTTCCCGAACATGACCGTGGAGCAAAACGTCGCCTTTGGTCTGCGCATGCAGAAGGTCAACAGCGACGACAGCCAAAAGCGCGTTGCCGAAGTGCTGAAACTGGTGGAGCTCAACGATTTCGCCGCCCGTTATCCGCACCAACTGTCCGGCGGTCAATGCCAGCGCGTCGCCCTCGCCCGCTCATTGGTGACCCGTCCACGCCTGTTGCTGCTGGACGAACCGCTGTCGGCCCTTGATGCGCGGATTCGCAAGCATTTGCGCGAACAGATCCGTCAGATCCAGCGCGAGCTCGGCCTGACCACGATCTTCGTCACACACGATCAGGAAGAAGCGCTGACCATGTCTGACCGGATTTTCCTGATGAATCAGGGAAAGATCGTACAGAGCGGCGACGCCGAAACCCTCTACACCGCGCCGGTGGATGTGTTCGCTGCCGGCTTTATCGGCAACTACAACCTGCTCGACGCCGACAACGCCTCGAAATTGCTGCAACGACCGATTACGCATCGCATCGCAATTCGCCCGGAAGCCATCGAACTGAGCCTGAACGGCGAACTTGACGCACAAGTGCGCAGCCACAGCCTGCTGGGCAACGTGATTCGCTACCGGATCGAGGCCCGGGGCGTGGAATTGGTGGTGGATGTGCTCAACCGCTCGGCGGCCGATCTGCACCCCGATGGTCAGCGTCTGGCGCTTTCCATCGATCCGACGGCCCTGTGTGAGGTAGCCTGATGACTTTGCTGATGTTGAAGAGAGAACTGCACTGATGGCCCTGGCAATTTTTGATCTGGACGAAACCCTGATCCACGGCGACTGCGCCACCCTCTGGAGCGAACAGATGGGCCGGCTGGGCTGGGTCGACCCCGAGTCGTTCATGCGTCAGAACAACGAACTGATGGACGCTTACAGCCACGGCAAGTTGCGCATGGAGGAGTACATGGCCTTCAGCCTCGAACCGATGATCGGGCGCACCCCCGAAGAGGTCGACCACTTGGTCGGACCGTGGGTGGAAGACTTCATCGAGCCGATCATCTTCAGCGACGCCACCAAAGCCATCGCAGCCCATCGCAAGGCCGGTGACCGGATTCTGGTGATTTCGGCGTCGGGAACGCACCTGGTCAGGCCGATTGCTGACCGCCTGGGCATCGACGAGATTCTGGGCATCGAGCTGGAAGTGCTGCATGGGGTCTATAGCGGCAACACCGTCGGCACACTGACCTACCGCGAAGGCAAGATCACCCGTTTACTGGAATGGCTGGATGCGGAAGAGGAAAACCTGGAGGGCGCGAGTTTCTATTCCGACTCACGTAACGATTTGCCGCTGTTGCTGAAGGTAGATTTCCCACACGTGGTGAACCCTGATCCGGTATTGCTCGAGCACGCCGAAAAAGCCGGCTGGCCGATCCACCTCTGGAAATAACGCAGACCCCTGTAGGAGCTGGCTTGCCAGCGATGAACGATAACGCGGAGACCCTGTAGACCGCATCGTCTGAATCGCCGGCAAGCCAGCTCCTACAAGGATGACGCCGTACCAGACCTCAGGTCAGGCTTTCGTCGATCACCAACACCAACTTCCCCGCCACCTTGTTCGTCGCCAACTCGGCAAATGCCGCTTCGGCATCCTTGATTGGGAAGGTCTTCGCCAACTGCGGGCTCAATCGCCCTTCGGCAAACAACGGCCAGACATGCTGGCGTAAGTCACTGAACAAATCCGCCTTGAACTGATTGTCACGGCTGCGCAAGGTCGAACCCAGCAACTGCACGCGTTTGGCCAGCACCTGCGCCAGATCCAGTTTTGCCTCACGGCCGCCCATCAGGCCAATCAGCACCCAACGACCATCGCGCGCCAGCAGCTTCAGGTTCAGCGCGGCGTAGTTGCCGCCGACCGGGTCGAGAATCACATCGAACGGCCCCAGGTCGCTCAAGCTGTCCAGATCATCGGTGCGCACCACACCACCCTGTGCACCCAATGCTTCGCAATAAGCCAGACGCTCGGCAGAACCGACACTGACCCAGCATGGGTTGCCAAACGCCTTGCACAGCTGAATGGCAGCTGAACCGATTCCACTTGCTCCGGCGTGAAGAAGAACTTTCTCACCCGGTTTGAGCGCAGCCAATTGAAACAAATTCAGCCAGACGGTCGCATAGACTTCGGGTAGCGCTGCCGCCTCGGCCAGGGACAATCCTTCGGGGACCGGCAGCACATGCCGTCCGTCGACAACCACCTCTTCGGCCATCCCGCCCCCGGCCAGCAAGGCGCAGACCCGATCACCGACCTGCCAGGACGAGCCCGGGCCGACCTCACTGATCACCCCGGAACACTCAAGACCCAGTACCTGACTGGCCCCCGGCGGTGGCGGATAAAGGCCCGCCTTCTGTAACAAATCGGCGCGATTGAGGCCCGCTGCCGCCACGCGAATGCGAACTTGCCCTACATCGCATGTAGGACCGGGCTCTTCAACCCACTCCACTTGACCGTCAACGCCTTGCAATGCTTTCACAGTGCCTCCATAGTGAGTCTGGACTGAGCCCGAAGCTGTAGCGCCGGGCTTTTTGCATTATGCGACCGGCCCTTGTGGTACCGGCGACTTCAAAGACGGCCTAATATGCGTTATCAATTGTCCCCGCGTCGAATCAGCATGAAGCATCTGTTCCCCAGCACCGCCCTCGCCCTATTTATTGGTATCGGCCTGATGCCGATGTCGAGCAATACGTTCGCAGCCAATAGCTGGGACAAGCTTCAGCCAGATCGTGACGAAGTGATCGCCAGTCTGAATGTCGTCGAGTTGCTCAAGCGTCACCATTACAGCAAGCCGCCGCTCGATGACGCGCGCTCCGTGATCATCTATGACAGCTACCTCAAGCTGCTGGATCCGTCGCGCAGCTACTTCATGGCCAGCGACATTGCCGAATTCGACAAGTGGAAAACCCAGTTCGACGACTTCCTCAAAAGCGGCGACCTCAACGCCGGGTTCACCATCTACAAGCGCTACCTGGACCGCGTAAAAGCGCGTCTGGACTTTGCCCTTGCGGAGCTGAACAAGGGCGTCGACAAGATCGACTTCACCACCAAGGAAACCTTGCTGATCGATCGCAAGGACGCGCCTTGGCTCAAGTCCACCGCAGAGCTCGACGACCTGTGGCGCAAACGCGTCAAGGACGAAGTGCTGCGGATGAAGATTGCTGGCAAAGAGCCCAAGCAGATTCAGGAAACGCTGACCAAGCGTTACAAGAATCAGCTCTCGCGCCTGGACCAGACCCGTCCGGAAGACATCTTCCAGGCGTACATCAACACCTTCGCCATGTCCTACGACCCGCACACCAACTATCTGTCGCCGGATAACGCGGAAAACTTCGACATCAACATGAGCCTGTCCCTCGAAGGCATCGGCGCTGTGTTGCAGAGCGACAACGACCAGGTGAAAGTCGTGCGTCTGGTGCCAGCTGGCCCTGCCGACAAGACCAAGCAGGTCGCACCGGCCGACAAGATCATCGGCGTTGCCCAGGGCAACAAAGAGATGGTCGATGTGGTCGGCTGGCGCCTCGATGAAGTGGTCAAGCTGATCCGTGGTCCGAAAGGCACCGTGGTGCGACTGGAAGTTATCCCGGCCAGCAATGCGCCGAACGACCAGACCTCCAAGATCGTGCCGATCACCCGCGAAGCGGTGAAGCTTGAAGACCAGGCGGTGAAAAAGTCGGTCCTCAACCTGAAACAGGATGGCAAGGACTACAAACTCGGCGTCATCGAGATTCCAGCCTTCTACCTCGACTTCAAGGCCTTCCGTGCCGGCGATCCGGACTACAAGAGCACCACGCGCGACGTCAAGAAACTGCTGACCGAATTGCAGAAAGACAAGGTCGACGGCGTGGTCATCGACCTGCGCAACAACGGCGGCGGCTCCTTGCAGGAAGCCACCGAGCTGACCAGTCTGTTCATCGACAAAGGTCCGACCGTGCTCGTGCGTAACGCCGATGGCCGCGTTGATGTGCTGGAAGATGAAAACCCGGGCGCGTTCTACAAAGGCCCGATGGCGTTGCTGGTCAACCGCCTGTCCGCCTCGGCTTCGGAGATTTTCGCCGGCGCCATGCAGGACTACCATCGCGCACTGATCATTGGCGGCCAGACCTTCGGCAAAGGCACCGTGCAGACCATTCAGCCGCTGAACCATGGCGAACTGAAACTGACCCTGGCCAAGTTCTACCGGGTTTCCGGCCAGAGCACCCAGCATCAGGGCGTACTGCCTGACATCGATTACCCGTCGATCATCGACACCAAGGAAATCGGCGAGAGCGCCCTGCCGGAAGCCATGCCGTGGGACACCATCCGCGCGGCCATCAAGCCTGCGGTCGACCCGTTCAAGCCATACATTTCGCAGCTCAAATCCGAGCATGACTTACGTTCGGCCAAAGACGCGGAGTTCGTGTTCATCCGCGACAAACTGGCCTTGGCGCAGAAACTGATGGCAGAAAAAACCGTCAGCCTCAATGAAGCCGAGCGTCGCGCCCAACACGCGGATATCGAAGCCAAGCAGCTTGCGATGGAAAACATCCGTCGCAAGGCCAAGGGCGAAGAGCCGCTCAAAGAGCTGAAGAAAGAAGACGAAGACGTTGCTGCGGCCGAGCCGGACAAGGTCAAACCAGAAGACGATGCCTACCTGAGCGAGACCGGTCGGATTCTGCTGGACTACCTGAAACTCAACACCGCGGTTGCCAAACACTAAGTTGTTACAAGCACGATGATGGCAATTTAATGCTGACGCCCCCTTAGCGTCATCAAACAGTCATCATTCTGTCGTGAAATACGGGACTGAGAGCTTTGGCTCTCAGTCCTTTTTTTTTCGCCAGAGACCGCCATGACCACTACCGAACAGCTGAGTGCGTTGAGTTCAATATTGACTCAAAGCGGTTTGCACAGCCTGTTCCAGCCAATCATTTCGCTCTCTGAACGACAGATCATCGGTTACGAAGCTCTCAGCCGTGGCCCCTCCAATAGCCCGCTGCACTCGCCCATCGCCTTGTTTGCCGTCGCCCGCCAGGCCGGTCGTTTGAACGAGCTGGAAATTGCCTGCCGCGAGAGCGCTTGCCGGCGCTTCAATGAGCAACAACTGCCGGGAAAGCTCTTTCTCAACGTGTCGCCGGAATCGCTGCTCGAAGCGGCTCACCAACCGGGTCGGACCCTGCAACTGCTGCAGGATTTCGGCATACCGCCCAGCCAGGTAGTCATCGAACTGACGGAACAGACGCCGACCGACGATTTCCAGCTGCTGCAAAACGCGCTGCATCACTATCGGGCGATGGGCTTTTCCATTGCGCTGGATGATTTGGGCGCCGGTTATTCGAGCCTGCGCCTGTGGTCCGAGCTGCGGCCGGACTACGTGAAGATCGATCGGCACTTCATCGACGGCATCCATCAGGATGCGCTCAAGCGTGAATTTGTCGGCTCCATCATGCAAATCGCCAAAGCCTCTCGGGCACAAGTGATTGCTGAAGGTATCGAGCTGCCGGAGGAGCTCGCGGTGTTGACCGATATGGGCGTCGATCTGGTCCAGGGTTACTTGCTTTGCCGCCCTCAAGAACACCCGCCAAGGGAAGCGCGAAACCTGATGCCCAAACAGGACAGCTCTGCGGTGGCGCTGAACGATGAAGGCAGTGACCTCAGTGCTCTTTTGATCGATCAGCCAGCGGTCGCGCGGGATACGCCGACTGCCACGGTGCTGGAAGCCTTCCGTCGCCAGGCCAACCTGAACTCACTGGCAGTGCTAGATGAGCAAGGCCACCCCTGCGGCATCGTTCATCGGCATTCGCTGTCGGACGCCCTGCTCAAACCCTTTGCCACCGACCTCTTTGCCCGCAAGCCCATCAGCCGATTGATGAACGACGACTTTCTCGCCGTCGAGATGAGCCAGTCGCTGCAACAAGTCAGCCGCCTGATCACTAGCCGCGCCCGGCAGCGCATCGAGGAAGACTTCATCATCACTCTCAACGGCGGCTATCTGGGACTGGGTCGGGTCATCGACGTACTGAAGCTGATTACTGAACTGAAGATCCAGCAAGCCCGTTACGCCAACCCGCTGACCCTGCTGCCGGGCAACGTGCCAATCCAGCAATGCCTGACGCGCCTGTTGCAACAGCAAAGGGAATCGGTGATCTGCTACGTAGACATCGACAGCTTCAAACCCTTCAACGACATCTACGGCTACGGCCGCGGGGACGAAGTCCTGCTGTGCCTGGCGCAATGTCTGAATGATCGCGTCGACCCGTCCCGCGACTTTGTCGGCCATATCGGCGGTGATGATTTCCTGCTGGTGCTCGGGCCGGAAGACTGGCGCAAACGTTTGAACCAGTTGCTCGACGACTTCCAGAGCCAATGCCGACGCTTCTACCGCAGCGAACACCTGGAAGCCGGCTGCTTCATCGCCCCGAATCGCCAGGGCGTGCGCCAGGAATTTCCGTTGTTATCGCTGTCGATCGGCGTAGTGCATTTGCATCCACAGGCCTGTGGACAACTCGATGCCAGCCAGTTGGCGGAGATGGCGTCACAGGCTAAACACCACGCGAAGAATGTGCCGGGGTACAGCGTGCATGTGATTGATAGTCTGACGGTGCCGAAGCGAGAGGATGAATTGCTGGTTGGGCAGCGGTGATGGGGCTGACGCCTTCGCGGGCAAGCCTCGCTCCTACAGAAATCTATGCGCACTGAAGATTCCCTGTAGGAGCGAGCGGTGCGGCGGTCCGACTTGCCCGCGAAGGCGTCGGATCAGCCACTAACTATCCAAAGGACCGCGAGCAGCCAACTCTTTCAGTTTGATCTCAGCCAACGGATGCCCAGCCTTGGCAGCCATCGCCCAAAACCGGGCAGCCTCATCCGGATCCGGAGCCTTGCTCGCCGTCCCGGCCAGACTGATCACCCCCACCTGATACGCCGCCTTGCCATCCCCCGCCAACGCCGCCAGGCGCAGCAAGCGGACACCTTCCCCACGAGCCCCAAGGCCCACGCCGCGAAAGGCCAGAATGTGGCCATAGAAGCTTTGAGCGTCGACATCGCCCAGATTCGCCATGCGTGCAAGCTGGCCTTCAAGCCAACTCCAGCAGCGTGGCTGACGCACAAACCACGACCAGTGAAACAACCGGCGAGCCAGCCAGTAACCGGCCCGCGCCTTGAGCTTTAAAAACACTCAGGCTTCCGCCGATTCGGGGTACTCGTATTCGAACACTCGCACCACTTCCGAGGCATGCCACGAGGCGGCGGCGACACCATCGGACGGCCCGGAGAAACGCCCCAGGCGCTCGACACATTCGAAAAAACCGGTGCGCGGCAGGCGACTGGCGCCCTGGCTGATGACCAGCGAGCTGCGCAGTGGCTGCTCGGCCTTGGCGTCCAATGCGGCCAGGTGTTCAAGAGCTGCGGTCAGGGTTTGCATGGCCGGCGTCGGCAATTGCAGGCGCTCAAGCAACGCGCGGTAGGTCAGTAAATGACGCTGGCGGCGCGCCTGATCCAGCTCGCCAAGCAACCCGTCCCAATGTTGACGACTGATGCGTACGCTCACGATTCTTCCCTCCACCCTGGCACCGTCAATTCCCAGGCCAGACTGCGGCGAATCGCTGCGTCGGGTTGACGCTCGCCGCTTTCGATCAAGGCCAGATAAGACGGGCTGATGCCTACCGTGCGGGCCAGCGCCTCAATGGCGATGCCCTTCCCTTCGCGCAAACTGCGTAGTTGATCCAGACCCGGAAGAATCTGGTCTGGTGTGGCCGCGCGATGCACCGGAGCCTCGCGCCGCGGTTGCTGATCGATGCCTGCTGCTTTGAGTAGAGCCTGATATTGAGCCCACGGAACAACCGCATACTCGGGCTCGCCTTCGCGTGTGATTATCTGAATATCCATGACTTCCCCGTAGGACAACGACACTTAGCGAGTCGGCGCTTTTCCTTAGAAGTGTAATCCTAACAGCGGCCAAGGTCGCGGGGGTATGAATATAGGGATGATCCTGAATCGACTCAGGTTTTTTTCGGGCCCTGCAGCTGAAGTTGTTCCGGGGTATCGGGCAAACGCTCGACCACCGCGAGCTTCTCCGGCAACTGGCGATTGCGCCAGGCGCGGAAGGCGTTGAGCTCGTCGTCGAGAACCTTCATCAGCCAGGCGAGCACGGCGATGTCATCGAGCATGCCGAACACCGGAATGAAATCCGGAATCGCATCCACCGGGCTCAGGAAATACATCAGGCCTGCCACCACCGAGATCAGCGCTTTAGGGCTGATGGCCCGGTATTCACCGCGCCAGTAAGCCAGGCACAACGCCTGCAACAAACGCAGGTCGTCTTTGAGCTTACCCAAACGGTTGCCCTGGCTGGCACCTTTGCTGGCTACCGCGAACAGTAACGTCGGCAAACGCCCACGAGCGAGCAGACGTCCGGCCAGTGGCAGGAAACGAGCGAAATTCCAGGGTGCTTTCATCATTCCTCCCGCTGAAATGTTATCCACACAAATTGTGGATAACCTTGTGAACAGAGCTGCATTTCACGGCTGAAAGCCCCGTTTCATAAGGGCTCAACTCAGATCGGGCGTTTTTTACTCACATAAAAAAACCCAAGATTTCATTGACTTGGCGCTTCGGCGCGGCTAGCGCAGGCGCTCTCAATGGCTATGACTCCAGCCTGAAACATCCGTTCGCTTTGTTTACCCTTGCCGGACGCCAGATGCAACAACGCCCCGCATAAGCGAGGCGTTGTTGTCAGGACAAACGCTAATTACTTGGCAGCGTCGTCTTGTTTTGCCGGATCCTTGATCGCCAGCAGTTCCAGGTCGAATACCAGCACCGAGTTGGCTGGAATCGCCGGGCTTGGGCTTTGGGCACCGTAAGCCAGCTCGCTAGGGATGAACAGCTTGTACTTCTCGCCAACGTGCATCAGTTGCAGGCCTTCGACCCAACCCGGAATCACGCCGCTGACCGGCAGATCGATCGGGCTGCCACGCTCGACGGAGCTGTCGAACACGGTGCCGTTGGTCAGGGTGCCGGTGTAGTGAACAGTCACCACGTCGGTCGGCTTAGGCTGTGCGCCATCAGCTTTCTTGACCACTTCGTACTGCAGGCCCGAAGCAGTGGTGGTGACACCGGCTTTCTTGGCGTTGTCTTCGAGGAATTTCTTGCCGGCGGCTGCCGACTCTTCACTCATTTTGGCCATACGTTCTTCAGCACGCTTCTGCAGTGCTGCGAAGGCTTCGACCAACTCGTCGTCCTTCAGTTTCTGTTCTTTCTTGCCGACGGCATCTTCAATGCCCTGGGCAACGGCTTTGGAGTCCAGATCATCCATGCCTTCCTGAGCCAGGCTCTTGCCCATGTTCAGGCCAATCCCGTAGGAAGCTTTTTGCGCCGGGGTTTTCAGCTCTACGCTGGTCTGCGAGTCGCAACCCGCAAGTACCAGGCTAACCAGGGCCACCGCCGCCGCCAACCGATGCTGTTTCATGCTATTTCCTTGTTCATGCGCCTAAAGGGCAATCGAGTAAAGCCGCGAGCTTATCAGGCGGCCACGACCAATGGCTACCGGCATGAGAGCAGGAAACTTCTGATAAGTTCAGGTGTTTTAACGCATTTCCGGAATCGGATGATGAAGCTTCTGTCATCTTCGCCCCACAGGGACGACTGCTTCGTCCCACAACAACTGAAGTAATGGCCACTTGCCCCACGATTGCAGCTGAGGCATAAGAGAGCGACAACTCGACAAGGATGTTTAACTTGCGCCTCTTTTATCGCTTTCTGATTCTGATTGTTGCGCTGCTGGGCCTCGCCCTCGCCGTGATTCTGTATTACGTCGCCAACCCGAAACTGCCGAACTGGTCGCCAGCACAACAAGTGCATTACCTGGAGCAGTGGAGCGCGGCCGACCGCCAGACCTACTACTTCACGCCCCAGGGCACTCAGGTCAAAGGCTTGCGCTACGAGTGGTTCAACGCGCTCGAGCTGCCCTTTTCGCAACAGCGATTCGCCAGCCCGGAGTACCTTGCGCGCTTCGGTTTCCTGGTCGATCCCAGCCAGAAAGCCACGCCAACCAACCCCGGCAACCTGCCCGTGGGTTTCGCCCGCCATCAAAACCCCGGCAGCCAGGAACAGTTTCTGGACATCACCTGCGCCGCCTGCCACACCGGCGAATTGCGCTTCAACGGTCAGGCCATCCGCATCGATGGGGGTTCGGCGCAACACGTCTTGCCGTCCAGCGTTCCGACACTGCGCGGTGGCAGTTTCGGACAAGCTCTGGTCGCCAGTCTGACGTCGACTTACTACAACCCGTGGAAATTCGAACGTTTCGCCCGCAACGTGCTGGGCCAGGATTACGACGCCCGGCATCAACAGCTGCGCAAAGACTTCAAAACCTCTCTCGATACGTTCCTGAAAGTAGCCTGGAACGACACCCATCGAGGGCTCTACCCGACCGAGGAAGGCCCTGGCCGCACCGACGCGTTCGGGCGTATTGCCAACGCCAGTTTCGGCGACGCGATCTCACCGGCCAACTACCGGGTGGCCAATGCGCCGGTCGACTACCCGCAACTGTGGGACATGTGGACATTCGACTGGGTGCAGTGGAACGGTTCGGCGCAGCAGCCGATGGCCCGCAACATCGGTGAGGCGTTGGGCGTAGGCGCCACGCTGAATTTCTTCGACAGCAACGGGCAGCCACTCAAGGGCGACTACCGATATCCGTCCAGCGTGCGGGTGCGCGATCTGCACCTGATCGAAGAAACCCTGCAACGACTCAAACCGCCTGCCTGGCCGGAAGAGCTGCTGGGCGCGGTCGACAAGCCTTTGGCCGCCAAAGGTCGCGCACTGTTCACCGAGAACTGCGCCGGTTGCCACGTTCCGCGGACGATCCAGGAAGGCGAGCGCTGGGTGCAGCAGTTGCACATGTTGCCCGTCGACGTCATCGGCACTGATCCGACGGCGGCGAGCAACATCGCCAACCACCGTTTCGACCTGACAGCGCTGCAATGGGACCCGACGGAGCTGGCACAGATGGACGTGAAGCTGCACCCGACACCCGAGGAGCCGCTGGACCTGAGCCAGCTTTCGGTGGCCAAGGGGCTGGCCTACGTCACGGCGTTCGTCGAGGACCGGGCTTACCGGGAGGCCAAGGTCACAGCCGCAGAAAAGCCTCGGCTCGATGGCTTCGGCCTGCCGATCGGCGTTCGTGAAAAAGTGGCTTACAAGGCTCGGCCGCTTTCAGGCGTCTGGGCGACCGCTCCGTTCCTGCACAACGGCTCGGTACCAAGCATTTATCAATTGCTCTCGCCTCAGGACGAACGCGCGGCCACCTTCTATAAAGGCACGTTCGAGTACGACCCGAAACACTTGGGCTATCGCACCGAAACCTTTACCAACGCATTCCTGTTCGATACGCGCATTACCGGCAACCACAACAGCGGCCATGAATTCCGTGCTGGTAAACGCGGCAACGGGGTGATTGGCCGACTGCTGCAACCCGAGGAACGCTTTGCGTTGCTGGAGTACCTGAAAGTGCTGGGCGGCCCGCTGGAGGCACAACTACCATGATCATGACCACCTTCAAGAAGGATTTGCCGATGTTTGCCCGGTTCTGGTTGTGGCTGGGCCGCCTGCTCGGCAAAACCCTGCTGGTTTTGCTGTGCATCGGCTTACTTGGCTGGGCGCTGGCCACCGCCTGGTTTGCCTGGCAGCACCGCGGACCGGTCTCGGCACTGGAGCAGATTCCGGATGGCGAAGCCGCCATGACCCAGGACGTGATCCAGACCGCCGTGCGGATTGTCGATCAACACCGTGAAAGCACCCGCTATCTGCGTGATGCCCATGCCAAGGCCCATGGCTGCGTAAAGGCCGAGGTGCAGGTGTTGCCGGATCTGGCGACAGAGTTGCGTCAAGGTGTGTTCAGTGAGCCGGGCAAGACCTGGCAAGCGACGATGCGCCTGTCCAACGGCAATGCCTACCCGCAATTCGACAGCATCCGCGATGCGCGGGGCATGGCGATCAAACTGCTCGATGTGCCGGGCAAGCAACTGCTCAGCGATCAACAGCGTCGCGGCGAACAGGACTTCGTGATGTTCAGCCATCCGAACTTCTTTGTCAGCGATGTCGCCGAGTATCGTCAGAATGTCGCTGCCCAGGCGGACGGCAAGAAGGTGATGGCGTTCTTTCCGGGCTGGGACCCACGCACTTGGCAGGTCCGTCATCTGTTTATTGCCTTGGCGACGCTTTCTCCGCCACCACCGAGCCCGACCCAGACGACGTATTTTTCGGTTTCGCCCTACAAATTCGGTGAGGCCAATGCCAAGTTTCGGGTCATGCCCGACCCAACGAACTGCCCGACCTATGCCCTGCCCGCACAAAACCAGAAGTTGCCGAACTTTCTGCGCAATGCGCTGAACCAGCAACTGTCAACCGATCGGGTGCCCGCCTGTTTTGTCCTGCAGATCCAGCGACAGGATGCAGGCAAGTACATGCCGATCGAAGACACCAGCGTTGAATGGAAGGAAAGCGACGCGCCTTTCCAGACGGTGGCGCGGATCAACGTACCCGCCCAGGACTTCGACACACCGGCGTTGAACCTGCAATGCGACAACCAGTCGTTCAATCCATGGTTTGGCGTTGAGGCCCATCGCCCGATTGGCGGCATCAACCGCTTGCGCAAAGCTGTTTACGAGGCGGTCAGCGATTACCGACACAGCCGAAACGCCGAACAGTAAGCAGGCACAAACGAAAAAAGCGACCCGAAGGTCGCTTTTTTAATGGAAGTCGGCATAAAGCCAAACTCCAGACAGCAAAAAGCCCGCTTAAAGCGGGCTTTTTCCGTGGTGACCTGGCGTTCAGTGTTCCAGGTTACCGAATATGGCGCAGCGGACGGGACTCGAACCCGCGACCCCCGGCGTGACAGGCCGGTATTCTAACCGACTGAACTACCGCTGCGCGTAGCGTTGAAAGTAAATGGTGGGTGATGACGGGATCGAACCGCCGACATTCTGCTTGTAAGGCAGACGCTCTCCCAGCTGAGCTAATCACCCTTTACCTTCGTTGCGGGGCGCATTGTGCCACAGATTTTCATAACATGTTGATTTAATTGAAAAATAATTCAAATAAATCTGAAAACCGGTGAAACGACGCATCCAGCAGGAACTTCAGGCAGAAAAAAACCCGCGTTAGCGGGCTTTTCCGTGGTGACCTGGCGTTCAGCGTTCCAGGTTACCGAATATGGCGCAGCGGACGGGACTCGAACCCGCGACCCCCGGCGTGACAGGCCGGTATTCTAACCGACTGAACTACCGCTGCGCGTAACACTTGAAGCGAATGGTGGGTGATGACGGGATCGAACCGCCGACATTCTGCTTGTAAGGCAGACGCTCTCCCAGCTGAGCTAATCACCCTTCACTTTCGGTGTGGCGCGCATTCTACGGAGCGACCTCACCTCTGGCAAGCACTTTTTTAAATAATTTTTTCAGGCCTTCCAAAGGCTTAGAGAAGGGTTGGCCTATGGCGCCACGAAGAGAATAATGCCCCACTTTGTATAAAGGAGAGACTCGCCCCATGTGGTTCAAAAACCTGCTTATCTATCGCCTGACCCAAGATCTGCCTTTTGATGCCGAGGCGTTGGAAACTGCACTGGCCACCAAACTGGCGCGTTCATGTGCAAGCCAGGAGTTGACCACCTACGGTTTCGTCGCGCCTTTCGGCAAGGGCGAAGATGCACCACTGGTGCACGTCAGCGGCGACTTCCTGCTGATCTCCGCCCGTAAGGAAGAACGCATCCTTCCGGGCAGCGTCGTGCGTGACGCCGTTAAGGAAAAGGTCGAAGAGATCGAAGCCGAACAAATGCGCAAGGTCTACAAAAAGGAACGCGATCAGATCAAGGATGAAATCATCCAGGCCTTCCTGCCGCGCGCCTTTATCCGTCGTTCGTCGACCTTCGCGGCCATTGCACCGAAGCAAGGGCTGATTCTGGTCAACTCGGCGAGCCCGAAACGTGCCGAAGACCTGCTGTCGACCCTGCGTGAAGTGATCGGCACCCTGCCGGTACGTCCGCTGACCGTGAAAATGTCCCCGACCGCCACCATGACGGAATGGGTCACCACCCAGAAAGCCGCCGATGACTTCTTTGTGCTGGACGAGTGCGAGCTGCGCGACACCCACGAAGACGGCGGCATCGTGCGCTGCAAGCGTCAGGACCTGACCAGCGAAGAAATCCAGTTGCACCTGAGCACCGGCAAAGTGGTCACTCAGCTGTCGCTGGCCTGGCAAGACAAACTGTCCTTCGTCCTCGACGACAAGATGGTGGTCAAGCGCCTGAAGTTCGAAGACCTGCTGCAGGATCAGGCGGAACAGGACGGCGGCGAAGAAGCCCTCGGCCAGCTGGATGCCAGTTTCACCCTGATGATGCTGACGTTCGGCGACTTCCTCCCGGCGCTGGTTGAAGCGTTGGGCGGTGAAGAGACGCCGCAGGGGATCTAAAGCCTTGTGATTATTAATGTGGGAGCGAGCCTGCTCGCGAAAGCGGTTTGTCAGTCGACATCAATGTTGACTGTTCTGACGCTATCGCGAGCAGGCCCGCTCCCACATTTGTTTTGTGGTGTTACTTAAAAATAAGGATCAGGCCATGCGTGCACTGGCTGCATTGAGTCGCTTTGTCGGCAACACCTTCGCTTACTGGGTTCTGATTTTCGCCGTCGTGGCTTTCCTGCAACCGGCATGGTTCCTCGGCCTGAAAGGCGCGATCGTGCCGCTCCTGGGCCTGGTGATGTTCGGCATGGGCCTGACCCTCAAGCTCGAAGACTTCGCCGAAGTCGCTCGCCATCCGTGGCGCGTGGCGCTGGGCGTGGTTGCACATTTCGTGATCATGCCCGGTGTGGCGTGGTTGCTCTGCCAGGCGTTCCATCTGCCGCCGGAAATCGCCGTGGGTGTCATCCTGGTCGGTTGCTGCCCAAGCGGCACCTCATCGAACGTGATGACCTGGCTGGCCCGTGGCGACCTGGCGCTGTCGGTGGCCATCGCCGCCGTCACCACCCTCCTCGCTCCACTGCTGACGCCCGCGCTGATCTGGCTGCTCGCCTCAGCCTGGTTGCCGGTGTCCTTCATGGAGTTGTTCTGGTCGATCCTGCAAGTGGTGCTGCTGCCGATCGTGCTCGGCGTGGTCGCTCAGCGCGTGCTCGGGGATCGGGTTCGCCACGCAGTGGACGTCTTGCCGCTGGTTTCCGTTGTCAGCATCGTGATCATCGTCACGGCTGTCGTCGCAGCCAGCCAGGCGAAGATTGCCGAGTCCGGTCTGCTGATCATGGCCGTGGTGATGCTGCACAACAGCTTCGGCTATCTGCTGGGGTACTTCACCGGACGGCTGTTCAAATTGCCACTGGCCCAACGTAAATCCCTGGCGCTGGAGGTCGGCATGCAAAACTCCGGTTTGGGCGCCGCGCTGGCCAGCGCACACTTCTCGCCGCTGGCGGCGGTGCCGAGCGCGTTGTTCAGTGTGTGGCACAACATTTCCGGGGCGCTGCTCTCGACGTATTTCCGCCGGATGAGCGAGAAAGAAGATCGGGAAACCGCGGCTCGGCAAGTGACTGAATAAGCGGCAAACTTGATCCCCGGGTTAATGATGGGCACCATACGGCGCAACGCGAGGACGACCTCGCGGCTCGATCGAGTCATTAATCTGGGGACGACCCCATCAATCGATGGAGGTCTCTCATGTCCTGGATCATTCTGTTTTTCGCCGGCCTGTTCGAAGTGGGCTGGGCTGTCGGCCTGAAATACACCGATGGTTTCAGCCGCCCTCTCCCTACTGCGTTGACGGTTGCCGCGATGGCCATCAGCCTTGGCCTGCTTGGGCTGGCGATGAAGGAATTGCCCCTGGGCACGGCCTATGCGATCTGGACCGGCGTGGGTGCCGTCGGCACGGTCATCGCCGGGATCATTCTGTTTGGTGAGTCGATGGCGCTGTTCCGACTGGCCAGCGTGGCATTGATCATTGCCGGGCTGATCGGACTGAAAGTCAGCGCCTGACGGCTTGCGGCCAATACGACAAAGCCCGCCCCTCTATCGATAGAGGGCGCGGGCTTTTTCAATGGTGAGTCCAACCGATCAGCTTTCGGCCAATGCCATGCGCCCACGCGCGACCGGAGCCTTTTCCGCATGCTCGAGCTGGATGCACCGTTCCAGGAACAGGTACATGTAGTCGTAGCTTTTGCACACGGCCTCGCGCAATTGGGCCTGCAGTGACTTGCTCGGGTTCAGCCCCGCCAGCGTGCAGATGATTTCCAGCGCTTCCCACGGATGGGCGTCATCGTACTGGGCATGCATCTTCAGCCACTTCATGGCTCGCTTGCGATCCTCTTCGGGGAACGATGCCGCGTAGACGCCATTGGAACAGACCAGCGCCGACCACTCGCCGGTCGCGCCTTCAATGGCGTAGTTGGTGGCGGCAATGGCGACGATCAGCGAATCCGCCGAACTGGTGTGCCAGCACCAATGACTCAAAGCGTGAAGTTCAGGGGCCACCTTTTGCGCCTGCAGATCTTCCAGGCTGACGCCGTGAGCACGGCTCCAGTGCACCCAGTAATCGGCATGGTTCAATTCCACACGAATGTTGCGCATCAACCATCGTCGCGCCATGTCCTCGCCGGGATGGCGGGCAAAACGGGTCTTGGTGAGGTTCTGTGCCATATATAACGCGAATTGCTCAACCACGGGCCAACCACCAATAAGGTAGTTGCGCATGGTCTTTGCGCTGAGTTTGTTATCTCGCATGCGCCTGTACAATTCGTGTTCGACAACCCGGCGTTTACTCTCGCTGCAGTCCTGGATCAGTTGCTGAGCCCAGGCGGGATAACTTGCAGCTTCCATGAGGGGTCCGGTTCGGTTGAATGTGTCGATCACTGTCGGGTTCCTTCTGATTGTGATTGTAAAGATCAACAAGAGATTTCAACGGAACGTGCCAGGCGCCTTGAACAACAACGGCTGAGGCCTGGCAGGACGACTTTGTAAACTATCGCAGGTAAACAGATGCGGGCGCTCAATCACATACCCTTGAGCGTAATCCACCCCGATCTCCAGCAATGCCTGCTCAATCTGGGGTGTTTCAACAAACTCGGCAATCGTACGCTTACCCATTACATGGCCGATGTGATTGATCACTTCGACCATGGCGCGGTTAATCGGGTCGTCCAGCATATCCTTTACGAAACTCCCGTCGATCTTCAGGAAGTCTACAGGCAAATGTTTCAAGTAGGCGAATGAGGACATACCGGCGCAAAAGTCGTCCAACGAAAAGTGGCAACCTAACCCTTTGAGTTCATTAATAAATCTAATTGCACTTCCAAGATTGGAAATAGCACTGGTTTCAGTGATTTCAAAACAAATCATTTCAGGCGGTATGGAAAATGTAATGAACTGTTGACGCAGGAAGTCCAGGAACGCCTCATCTCCGATAGTTGTGCCTGACAGATTAATCGCACACATCGCCAACGGCCCTTTGTGTTTCTCCGATATACATTGAGCAATGATCTTGAAAACATTCTGCACAACCCAACGATCAAGCGAAGTCATCAGCCCATAACGTTCCGCCGCCGGAATAAAACTGTCGGGCAATATCATGCGTCCGGCTTCGTCATGCAGGCGCAACAGGATTTCGATATGCCCGCCGCCTGTTTCGACATGACCCAAGGCTGCGATTTCCTGGGCATACAGACAAAAGCGGTCTTCTTCCAGCGCCATGTGCAAACGCTGCACCCAAGCCATTTCGCCAAAGCGCAGGGACAGTTCCGAGTCATCGGCGTGATAGACCTGAACGCGGTTGCGGCCCTTTTCCTTGGCCATGTAACAGGCCATATCGGCGGCGCGTAGCGATGTTTCGAGGGTGGTCGGGTGCTGATTGATGTGTACCAGGCCGATGCTCACGGTGGTCACGAACGGCCGGCCTTTCCAGACAAAGTGCAGGTTCTGCACGGTCTGGCGCAGGCCCTCGGCGATTTTCTCCGCAGCTTCCGGCGCACAATTCTCCAGCAGGATGCCAAACTCGTCGCCGCCCAGCCGGGCCAGGGTATCGCTTTCGCGCAAGCCTGATTGCAGCAACGCGCAGATGTGCCGCAACAACTCGTCCCCCGCCGCGTGGCCGCAGGTGTCGTTGACTAGCTTGAACTGGTCCAGATCGAGAAACATCAAGGCATGACGCCCCGGATATCGCGTCAGGTTGTGCAGCACCTGTTCCAGGCGATATTCGAATTCGCGGCGATTGGCCAGCCCGGTCAAGGCGTCATGGGTCGCCTGCCAGGACAAATTGGCAATGTATTGCCGCTCCTGAGTCATGTCGTGCAACACCAGCACGGTACCGCTGACCTTGCCGGCATTGCGGATCGGCGCACCGACCAGCGTGACCGAAACCGTGCTGCCATCCAGCCGTTGAATCAATTTGGAATGCTCGCTGCCACCGCTGAGCTGACCGCTCAGGATGTGCTCGATCAGCGTAAAACCGTCGGCCTGGGCATTCTCGTCCAGCAGATTGAACAGCGCGGCCAGGGGCAAACCTGTCGCCTGCTCGGCCTTCCAGTGCGTCAACGCCTCGGCAGCCGGGTTCATATAGGCAATCGCGCCGTCGACATTGGTGGTGATCACGGCATCGCCAATCGATTGCAGGGTGATCTGCGCGCGCTCCTTCTCCAACTGCAAGGCGTCGGCGAACGCATGACGCTGCTTGAGCAATTTGTGCGTGCGCATCAGGGCCAGGACAATCAAGCCCAGGGCGGTGGCGAGGTTCGTCAACAGCAGCAGACGCAGAATCACCCGCGAGCCTTCACCCAGGGCATCGCTGAAGGCTTTCGCTGGCGGCGTCACTTCATCGTTGATTGCAAAAATCTGATCTTTCCAGCGCTGGATATCGCCATTGGTGGCCTGACGGGCGGTGATGCGCTGATGCATTTCCCGAGCAACATCATCAAGGCGCACCAGATACGCATCCCCTACCGTCCAGAGGTCAATGGCTTTTTCGAGGTAAGTGAAGTGGCGGAAATTGAGGTACAGCCAGATCAGGCTGGAGACGTCATCCGGATGGTTGCCCCCCTTGAGAATCGCCTGGCGTGCCGCTTCGATGTTCGGCGGCTGATGGTCCAGCGCCACACGTAACTCGTGGCCCCCCTGAGGCACGGCGATGGCGTTCTGGTATTTGAGGAATATCGTCTCGTCGCGACTGTCCGCGTAGAGATTCAGGTAATAGATGGCGTCTTTCTGGCCCTTGGACCAGAGACTTTCGCCGGCAACATAGCCGCGCACCGCCGACAGAACATACAGGCTGAAACCGCCCAACAGCGCCTGAAATAGCACGACAGCGATAAATGGCCAGACGATGCCCAGCAACCGTGGCGTTCCGAGAGTCCGCGTTTGATTCATGAGGTCCCTTGTTTTAGCACTGCCAGATCATCATCCAACGTGATCGCTACAGCTAGACTAGGGTGCGTTCTCGATCCCGGCAAGCGGGAAGCCCTTTCTATGGGCAAGCGCAGGTAAATAACGGTTTTCAGTGAGAGGTGGACACACCGAGCGACACAGTTCCTGGAGCAAAACTGCCATCACATAACTATGTACCGCTCTCTCCTGTTTGTTTTCGCTTGAAATCGGACCACGGCTTCATCGCGTTGCGCGATGCGCCGATCCACTAACACTCAAGAGAAGCTCCCAAATGGAAACAACAGAACATTCCGAAACCATGAAATACGAAGGCACTCTATCGGACTACAACGCCCTTCTCGCTTATCTGAAAAAACCAGAAAGTTCGACAGCCGATTTTGAAAAAACATTAATAGTCCCTGGTGCTCACTCCCCACTTTTACAATTTAGCGCTCAGGGGCGCGCATTATTGCACCCCCTCCTGACGGCTCCAGGGTACCGCACACATTGCCTGAAATCAGGCAATGACCCGGACACACTGGAATTGACGGTAAAAGATGATGAAGTGATTTATGAGATCTTCACGACGGACAAAAAACAAAAGTCGATTCTGCCCCCCCCCACCCAACAAAAACTCGAAAAAGACAACAATGGCAATACGGTGCCTGTCTTAATTGCTCCGAAATGGGTCAGCCTGATGACTGCGATTAGCCAAGAGGCAAAGAAAATCGGGGGGATTATTCGTGCCGATGGCGCCGTCAATCTGGTGCAGATGACTACTTACTACGGAATTCTCCCCTGGCACGCGGGAAACGCAGACGAACATCGCATTACGATCAACGCACTGGAGGAGAAACGCGCTCGACATACGTTGCGACTGGACAGTGGCCTCGATATCGACCTGTTGAATCGCGCGCCCACCAATGAAGACCGGAAAATCCTCAAAGCCCTGCGCCAAAACAATCCGGCCCAACTAATGACCCTGGACACTCTGCTCACCCAACTTACAAACAGAGACATCAACGACATCGTCAAACAATTCCTTCCTACTACGGAAACTTCGCTGCTCACTCACCTGGAAAAAAATACACTTCCCAGAACCACTACCGAACAAGCCCAAGCGACACCCACGGTGTTTCTTGAAAAAATCTTGCGCTCTGCCGAGTCCGTGCGTCTGGGTAACGCATTACTGAAAGGTCTGAAATGGTACGGCGGCAATCCCGACGAGGACACTTCGCCCGAAATCCGGATAAAACTTGTCAGCAGAGCCGTTCGTTTATGGACAGGCGTGTCGCGCGATAACAAGCCTGAGGATATCGCCGGCTACCCCTGGCATCAGCGTTCAAACTGGGGAAAAAGTTACCAGGCTATCTGGGCAGAATTCGAACAGCATCTAAGGGATTCCAAACGAGCATCATCAGTGACGGAGTCGATCTTGCTCGCTCGGCTGTTCCAACCCGAATTTCCGAGGGAATTCCAGGTTCCCGATATCCCGCCCGACTTGCCCTATAGAAGCTCAGCGGTATGGGTCAACTTCGTTCATGGTGTAACGCTTGCAGATGCCATGGAACCTGATTTGATCCAGCGCCTGTCCTTCCAGCAACTCGTGGAACTCCCGCTTCACCAGTCGATGCAAGCGACTTCGCAAGAGCTGGGGCTTATCGCGCTGGCTCGAATGCCCCCGACCGTGGAATGGGCAATCACCAACGGCGTGATTCTCGAGAGGAGCGATTCAGATTACTCGTCTGAGGAAAAAGCCCAATCCATAAAGGCACTCGACGAGCAAATAGCCGCCCTGAAAAAGGCCATTGTTCAACTGGACGTCAGTTGTCCCGAAAGAAAGGTCATCGCCGAGCGAGAGATTAAAAACTACTTCAAGGACGCGTTACAGGAAAACCGTGAAGGAAAATTGGTAAGCCCCTTTGGTTCGTCGTCCCCCGCGTTCATCTCCGACGGGCGAAAATTGATCGAGGACTTTGGAGACATCGATGGGGGCGGCGTCCTTCAAACACCGCCTCTAAAGGACAAGGTCTACTCCTTCCTGGATGTTTACATTTCGGGGGCACTGACGCCAGAAAGAAACTGGTTCATAACAATGAGTGACGGGAGACAAAAATCCCCCTACCGAATCAGCATCAACAATGATCGCACGGTAAAAACCACAGCCCCGTGGCTTCCCGTAACAGTGACGCAAAAACCCTTGCCTGATGCTGGACAATTGTTTGAGTCAGCCTTCGACAACTACATCAAGCTGAGTAAAAACGCTTATCAAACACTGCTGAAAAGTCAGTTTTCCTCACTCCCCCACGATGATCGGCAAGGCATCGAACGGGGAGAAGTAAAAATCTACACCTTGAGAAAATCCACCGATGAAGTCGAGTATGACGAGGAGACGCCGGACATCACGCTCCCCCTGCGGCTTCGCATGGGCTTCATTCTAAAAATCACTTATGAGTCCAATGTTGCCTACTACGAATGTTTACCGCGAGCGGGGATCATTCGAAAGCGCACGGATTTTTCATCGGCCATGCTCAATGGAGTTCATCAGGCTCTACAGGTCGAAGGGCCGATCTATGGGGAGGCCAATATCATCGAAGTGATACGCGGCAAACGTGTTCCATTTGATTGGGAAGCTCATGAGAGGGGCAGCCCCCCAAGAGAAAAAGCGACGTGCACCGCCATCATTGACCAGTTTGGCAAAACGTTTACGACCCCGTCCCTCAGCCCTGACCCCGAACAAACTTCGCATCCCGCCGCAGCTTTTTCCCGTGCATCCGAACTTGCCCACTACATCGCCAACAATTTTTTCTTTTTTGACGAAGCATTGCTCAAGAAAGCGGCGAAAGGCGAAACCAGGATTGAACATGCCGCTGCCCGCCCTCATTGGCTGGATTCGGCCAAGAGATTCATACCGTTCTGGGGTGGTATCAGCGACCTGCTGTCAGGCGATCCAAAAAAAAGGGTATGGGCCATTTTTGGCTTGATTGTCGATGTCGTCTCGTTCGCCTATCCGCTGGGAAAATTTGTCTCCGGATCAATGAAACTGGTTTCCACGGCAGTCCGGTCCGGCATACGCGTTGCACTTCCCGAGTTCGGTTCGCTTTTTCAGAAGCTGACCGTTTCACTCGTACAAAACGCAATTCCGTTCTACGGCCTCCCGACACTGGGTTTTCGACTCATACGGGGTTCAATAAAAGTTTTGTATGCCGCCCTGAAAAGCGCACTCAGACCTGCGTACAAAAGCATTCGGACGACGGTGGGCAGAGCCGGCAGCCACAGCTTTACCGATGGCTTTGCGCACATGGACAATCCGACCCAATGGCGTCCTTTGGTAGAGGGTGATCAGTTAGCAAGCTTCAGGGGGACGCACGACGTACCGGTGCGTAACGTTGCGCCCGCAGGCACGTCCGACTACCGCTTTGTCGACCCATTATCGGCACAGCCTTATGGCCCGGCATTACGGCCCCACCCAAGCGAACTTTCGCTGGGAAAATCCCGCTATGGCACGCTGGAAAGAACCCACCAGCATGTCACCGTCGAACTACCCGAAAACACGCATATACGCCAAGTGCTTGAAGTGGACGGCCGAACCACGCTGTTCATCGATGACGTACCGTACCGGCTGAAGGGCGACACGCTGCACCGTGCTGACTTGATCGAGTCGAGTGATTCACTGAAGTCGATACCTTGCCGACCACGACGCGCCCCCGGAGCAGACGTGTGCGCGACCCGTTATGTATTGCGAGACCCGGCCCCGGCCCCCGCAGCCGGCACGTTCGATGAAACCAAGGGATGGGCCACCTGGTTCGGGGACAGCATTTACACACCAGGTGCTGCAGGCGCCCCCCTGACCAAGGTTTCATTGGCGACTCACACAACACTCGACGCGACGATGGAGTTCCGCAAAGGCATTTACGGGCGGGTCAAAATCAGCATCACGGAAAAGGGTGTGACCGATACTTTCCACTCCGGAGCCGTCATCGCGGACTCGGTCGACGGATCGAAACGGTATGTTTTCACACGTCTTGATGCGGGGGATTTTTACGTTGCCGAACTGACGAAAGAACAAAACCTGCGTGACGCTCTGGTCTTCAAGCAAGCGTCAACCTTGCCCGCCGAACTGCGGCGCGAGTTGATGGTGGTGTACACCGGCTCGGTGAATGCCAACAACATGGCGAGGATTTATGGTGTGGGTCGCGTTGAGCGCGCTCTGAAAGCGATGGAAGAAATTGCCATACCCATCGGTGGCCATACCAATCCGCCCGATACGCTCAGGTTGATCAAGGTCGACACCAGCCCCGGCGAGGCCGTGCTGTTCGATCATTCAACAAGGATGATCGTCAGGCACTCCACCGATGGCGCAGTGACCTGGTCGCTGTCCAGGACGGCACCGCAAAGTGTTCGTCAAACGACCGCCAAGCAATTTAACACTCTGTTTCAGAAACCCGCTTTCAGCTATCAATCGACTTCAGCGGGGCCCAAGGCATTGCATATCGATGACACGATGAAAGAACTGCAAAAGCTCATCAGCAAAAAAACAGGCCGGCGCCCGCACGCCCCCAGAAACATTGCTTTTGCAGAGATCAAAACCAAGGCAGGACAGCATGAGGTGTATGTCAGCGTTTCCGGCACGCACAACGACACCCGATATCTACCGCTGTTCGCCAGGCACCCTAGAGCGAAGGAGGTAAAAATCGGTGAAATGAGTTACTTCAATATCGATGAAGGAACCCGCGTCGCGGAGTCGTCACTGAGCGTCTCGGATTCCGGCAAGTTGCGAGCGATTCCGCACACGATCGACAACATCGAGACGTACACTCCCGCACTCACCCAGCGCCCGACCTCGCTGGACACCGAGAGCAAACTCATCGGCGTCATACGCGAGAAATATCCGGATCCCAAAGCGCTTGAGTCCATCACGATAGCCACCACCATGGCCCCCTGCGACTCGTGCTCAGTCGTCATGAAGCAATTCGGTTATGACGGCAATCCCGAGGCGTTGAACGTAATCTGGAAGTAGCCGCGCGGCACTAATCAGTGCTGCTGCAAATGCCCGTATAGCTTGGCGTACAAACCACCCTCGGCAATCAGTTGCTGATGGTCGCCATCCTCGGCAATTTGCCCGCCGTCGAATACCAGCACCCGGTCGGCCTGCTTCACGGCGGACAATCGGTGCGCAATGATCAGCGTGGTGCGGTGGCTCAGGAACCGCGCCAACGCCTGGTGCAGGTTGTATTCGGTGGCGGCATCCAGCGCTGAAGTGGCCTCGTCGAGGATCACCACTTTCGGTTCGGCCAGTACCATCCGTGCAATCGCCAGGCGTTGGCGCTGGCCACCAGACAAGCGCACGCCGGAACGCCCGACGATACTGTCCAGGCCGTTGGGCAATTCCCGAACCGTGTTGTGCAGTTGCGCAATTTCCAGCGCCTGCCAGCAGGATTCGTCACTGCGCTCACGGCCCATGGTCAGGTTGGCGCGGATGGTGTCGTTGAACAGCGCCGGGTGTTGCAGGACCACCGCTACGTTTTCACGCACCGTTTCCAGGCCGATGTCCTGCTGGGTCGAGCCGCCGAAGCGAATGGTTCCGGCCAGGGGCGTGTACAGGCCCAGCAGCAACTGCACCAACGTACTTTTGCCGCCGCCGCTGGCGCCGACAATCGCGACTTTTTCTCCGGGAGCGATGGACAGGTTCATCTGGTTCAACACCAGTTCGTCGCCGTAACCGAAACTCAATCCCTGGACTTCGATACCCACGGTTTCGCGACCGTTGAACGGGTCGACACCGCCTGGGTATTCAGGCTCGTCAGCCCTGGCCAGCAGCTCGTTGATCCGCGATAGCGCACCACCAGCGGCGTAATAGGCGTATTGCAGATTCAGCAGCTGTTCCACCGGACCGATCATGAACCACAGGTAACTGAACACCGCGAGCATCTGGCCGATGGACAGGTCGGAAAACAACACCGTGAGCATCGCCGCAGCGCGGAAAATATCGATGCCGAACTGGAACAGCAAACCGCTGGCACGGTTCGAGGCATCGGTTTTCCACTGGGAGTTCACCGCGTAATCGCGCACCTCCCGCGCACGTTGGCCGAGGCGCCCGAGGAAAAAGCCCTGACGGTTGCCGGCGCGCACTTCCTGGATGGCATCGAGGGTTTCGGTCAACGCTTGAGTGAAGCGCGAGGTGCTGTCGTTCTCGAGTTTTTTCAGGTGTTTGACCCGCTTGCCCAGCAACACCGTGGCATAGATCACCAGCGGGTTGAACAGCATGATCAGCAGCGCCAGTTTCCAGTGCATCCAGATCAGGATGCTCGCGGTGCCGATCAGGGTCAGCATGGCCACGAGGAACCGGCTGAGGGTTTCGCCGACGAATTTGTCCACCGTGTCCAGGTCGGTGACCAGGTGCGTGGTCACCGTGCCGCTGCCCAGGCTTTCGTATTCGCCCAGCGAGATGCGCTTGAGGCGCTCGATCAGCCGTAGGCGGATGCGGTACACGATGTCTTTGGCCAGTGCTGCGAACAACTTCGCCTGCACCACGTTGAACAGCAAGGCGCCACAGCGCAGCAACAAGGTCACCAGCAGCATCAGGCCGATGTACCCCGCCGCTTTCTGCCAGCCTTCGGGCAGTGCGTGGTTCATGACTTTCAGCGCAGCGTCGCCATGGCCCAGCAGCACTTCGTCCACCAGCAAGGGCAAGAGCAAGGGAATCGGCACGCTGCACAACGTCGCCAACACGGCCACGCCGTTGGCGATCCACAGGGATTTCTTGTGATGCAAAGCCAGGCGGCGGATTTCCGCCCAGCTCAGACGGTCGACACGTGCAGCGGTTGGGGCGTCGTCGGGCAGATCATGCACAGGCAGCGCGCTCCAGCCAGCGGCCGAGCAGCGGTGACAGTACGCTGAGAGGCTGGTAGCCATTGGTCAACAACGCCAATTGACCATCACGCTCTGCCAGCAAGGTGGGGAACCCGGCGATGCCGAGGTCCTGCACCCAGGTGAAATCGGCCGCAGTCGCGGCATGTTGATCGGCGCGGTCGAATGCGGCTGCGAATTCGATGCGCGGCAAACCGGCCTGTTCCGCCAGGTCCACCAGCACACTGGCGTGGGTGACATCGCGCCCTTCTGCGTAAAACGCATGCTGGATCAGGCCAAGCAGTTTCCACGCGCAATCCGGCGCCAGGCTGCGCGCCGTCACCAACGCCCGACAGGCGGGCTCGGTGTCGTACACAAAGCCATCGGGCAGTGCGCCTTCGATTTTGAACGGTTGACCGGTGGCCTCGGTGACCGCCTGCCAATGTTCAAGAATGTAGCGTCGAGTGGTCGGCTCCAGCGCCGAACCACTGCCGGTGCGCAAGCCGCCCACCACCAGATGCACGTCCACACCCGCCGCCTGCGCCTGCTCGACCAGCGCATTGGCCACCGGCGCAAAGCCCCAGCACCAGGAACACATCGGGTCCATCACATAGAGCAGGCGGCGTGCAGACATGGTTCAAGCCTCGGAAGGGGTTTGCTTGTAGTTGTAGCCGATCGGGTGAGGCATGTTGCGAGCCTTGGCCAGTTCGATCTGCTTCTGCCGATCGATGGCACTGCGACGGGTCTTCTCGCTCAGCTTATCCCAGCAATGCGGGCAGCTGATGCCGGCCACATAGTGCTCGGACGCGCGGTCTTCAACACTAACCGGTGTACGACAGGCGTGACATTGATCGTAGTCACCTTCACTGAGGTCATGACGAACGGTCACGCGGTTATCGAACACGAAGCAGTCGCCCTGCCACTTGGTTTCTTCCTGCGGCACCTCTTCGAGGTACTTCAGAATCCCGCCCTTGAGGTGGTAGACCTCATCGAAACCCTGGCTGAGCATGTAGCTCGAAGCCTTTTCACAACGAATGCCGCCAGTGCAGAACATCGCGACTTTCTTGTGCACGGCCGGGTCGAAGTTGGCTTTGATGTAGTCGGGGAATTCGCGAAAACTGGTGGTTTTCGGATCGATGGCGCCTTCGAAGGTGCCGATCGAGACTTCGTAGTCGTTGCGGGTGTCGATCAACAGCACTTCCGGATCGCTGATCAGGGCGTTCCAGTTCTCTGGATCAACGTAGGTGCCGACCTTTTTGTTCGGGTCCACGCCGTCGACGCCGAGGGTGACGATTTCTTTCTTGAGTTTGACTTTGGTGCGATAGAACGGTTGATCGTCGCAGTACGACTCTTTGTGGTCGATGTCGTCCATGCGCGGGTCGTTCTTGAGCCAGGCCATCAGCCCGTCGATGCCTTCACGGCTGCCGGAGACAGTGCCGTTGATGCCTTCTTCGGCGATCAGCAGCGTACCTTTGATGCCGTTGTCGACCATCGCCTGCAGCAGGGGCTCGCGCAGGTCGACGTAGTTTTCCAGGGTGACGAACTTATACAGTGCCGCCACGACAATCTGTTGTGTCATGGGTGATTCTCCAGGTGGCTACCCTCGTAAGGGGTGAACCGGATGCGAAAAAAAACGCGCCGGGTTAGCGGCGCGTTGCGGATTCTAGCAAAAATAAACGCTCCTCTGTAGGAGCCGGCTTGCCGGCGATGGCAATCTCGAGGACGCCATCGCCGGCGAGCCGGCTCCTACAGAGGACGGGACATCAATGCGAGCTGCCGCCAGCACAGGTCGGCGAGGCCGGAGCCGCGTCGATCTGTGCCCATTCCTCAGGCGTGTAGGTATGCAGCGCCAACGCATGAAACTCGCCCATCAGCTCGCCTAGCGTGCCGTAGACTTTCTGGTGACGCTTGACGCGGTTGAGCCCTTCGAATTGCTGGCTGACCACCACGGCCTTGTAATGGGTCTGCAACCCACGACTGTGCATATGGCTTTCATCCAGCACTTGCAGGTGCTCGGGCTGTAACAGGCCCAGCGTCGATTCGATGCGTTGTTGCATGGTCATACCGAACTCCGCTTAAGGCTTTTTCTTGGCAGCAGGTGCAGCGGCGTTAGCCTTAGGGTCCAGCTCGTTGGTCATGTCAGCCAACAGCTTGTTGACCACTGGCACGGCGCTTTCGAGCTTGGCCTGGGTCATCTGGGCCGATTGCTGGGTCAGCTGCGGCATTTTTTCCAGGACTTTCTTGCCCAGTGGCGACTGGTAGAACGCGACCAGGTCTTTCAGCTCGGATTCGCTGAAGTTGGAGGTGTACAGCTTGACCATGTCCGGCTTCAGCTTGTTCCAGCCAATGGCTTGGTCCAGAGCGGCGTTGGCTTTGGCCTGGTAAGTTTCCAGCAAGGCTTTTTTCGATTCAGGGGCTTTGGTCTGTTCAAAGCGCTGAGCGAACATTTGCTGCACTTGCATGTACACCGGAGTGCCCAATTTGTCAGCGTGCGCCAGGGTCAGGAAAGCTTCGGCACTGGCGTTGTGGCTGGCGGTATCGGCAAAAACAGGGCCGCTGGCGCAAACCAGTGCAACCGCGGTACAGATGGCACGAAGACGAGTCATCGAGTTTCCTTTTCTAGCAGGCGAGGTAAAACCCCAAGGGCGTCCATTCTGCGCCTAAAAAAGTGTGTCGCTCAACCCCAAGCCTTGTCGTGCCTGAATTAGAGGGGTTGAATGGTCAAAATACTGACCGATGGAACCACGGCCGGCGATCACGGCCTAAACTGCGCTATCAGACTGACAGGAGTGTGCATGATGAGCCGTATCGAAACCGACAGCCTTGGCCAGGTGGAAGTGCCGGATGAGGCCTACTGGGGCGCTCAGACGCAACGCTCGCTGATTAACTTCGCCATCGGCAACGAGCGCATGCCGCTGGCGGTGCTGCATGGGCTGGCGCTGATCAAGAAAGCCGCGGCGCGGGTCAATGACCGCAACGGCGATCTGCCCGCCGACATCGCCCGGCTGATCGAACAGGCCGCCGACGAAGTGCTCGACGGCAAACACGACGACCAGTTCCCGCTGGTGGTCTGGCAGACCGGCAGCGGCACCCAGAGCAACATGAACGTCAACGAAGTGATCGCCGGCCGCGCCAACGAACTGGCCGGCAACCCGCGCGGCGGCAAGTCGCCGGTGCACCCCAACGATCACGTCAACCGCTCGCAGAGCTCCAACGACTGCTTCCCCACCGCGATGCACATCGCCGCCGTGCAGGCGGTGCAGAACCATTTGCTGCCGGCGATCAGCGAACTGTCGGGCGGTCTGGCCGAGCTGTCCGCGCGACACATGAAGCTGGTGAAGACCGGCCGCACCCACATGATGGATGCGACACCGATCACCTTCGGCCAGGAACTCTCGGCGTTCATCGCGCAACTGGATTACGCCGAACGGGCGATCCGCAGCGCCCTGCCCGATGTGTGTGAACTGGCCCAGGGCGGCACCGCGGTCGGCACCGGACTGAATTCGCCGCACGGCTTTGGCGAAGCGATTGCCTCCGAGCTGGCTGCGCTCTCCGGCCTGCCGTTTGTCACCGCACCGAACAAATTCGCCGCATTGGCGGGCCATGAGCCGCTGACCACGCTGTCCGGTGCGCTGAAAACCCTCGCCGTGACCCTGATGAAAATCGCCAACGACCTGCGCTTGCTGGGTTCCGGGCCACGTGCCGGTTTCGCCGAAGTGAAATTGCCGGCCAACGAACCCGGCAGTTCGATCATGCCCGGCAAGGTCAACCCGACTCAGTGCGAAGCCCTGTCGATGCTCGCGTGCCAGGTGCTGGGCAACGACGTGGCCATCGGTTTCGCCGCGAGTCAGGGGCATCTGCAACTGAACGTATTCAAACCGGTGATCATCCACAACCTGCTGCAATCGATCCGTTTACTGGGCGATGGCTGCAGCAACTTCCAGCAGCATTGCATCGCCGGCCTGGAGCCGGATGCCGAGAAAATGGCTGAGCATCTGGAGCGTGGGTTGATGCTGGTAACGGCGCTGAACCCGCATATCGGTTACGACAAGTCGGCGGAGATTGCCAAGAAGGCCTATGCCGAAGGGCTGACGTTGCGGGAGGCGGCGTTGCAGTTGGGGTATCTGACCGATGAACAGTTTGATGCGTGGGTGCGGCCGGAGAATATGCTGGAGGCTGGGGCCAAGGGTTAAATTTTTCAGCGCCTGACAGTCCGTCATCGCGAGCAAGCTTGCTCCTACAAGTTATGTGTCGGTCGCAGATTTTGTGATCGACACAACCCCTGTAGGAGCAAGCTTGCTCGCGAAGAACGATAACGCGGTCTAACTGGCCGCCATCCGAACCTTCCGCGCCTTGAGCCCCGCAATCAACGAAGGCCCCAACGCCACCAGCGCCGACCCCAGCACCACCAGCACCGCCCCGCCATACCCAAGGCCATTGATCGTTTCGGCATGCACATACTCCGGCCACAACCAGGCCGCCATGGCCACCGCCGCGAACGTCACCAATGGCGTGATCGCCAGCGTCGCACTCACCCGCGAGGCTTCCCAGTGCGCCAGCGCTTCGGCAAACGCGCCATACGCAATCAGGGTGTTCATGCAGCAGGCCAGCAACAGCCAGCCTTGCAGCGGATTCAGTTGCAGCGCTTCCAGCGGATGCACCCACGGTGTCAGCAACAACCCGCAGAACAGGTAAATCACCATCATCACCTGCAACGAATTCCACACCGTCAGTAACTGCTTCTGCCCCAGGGCATAGAACGTCCAGACCGTGGACGCCAACAACACCAGCAGCACACCCGCCGTGTAGTCGGTCAGCGAGGTGAACAGCTCGGCCAGACGCTGGTTGAAAAACAACCCGAAACCGATCAGCAATACCAGCAGGCCAATCCCCTGCCCCACGCTGAAGCGTTCCTTGAACACAAACAGGCTGGCGATCAGCAACATGATCGGGCCCATCTGCACCACCAATTGCGCCGTGCCAGGGCTGAGCAGGTTCAAGCCCATCAAGTACAGGACGTAGTTGCCCACCAGACCGAGCACCGCCATCACCACCAGCCAGCCACCGCGCGGGCCGAGCACTTTGCGGCTTGGCAGGCGTCGGGTCGCTGCCAGGTAAATGAACAGGCAGCCGCCGGACACCATCAGGCGAAACCAGGTCACCGTGACCGGGTCCATCACCAGCAGCACTTGCTTGAGTTTGATCGGCAGGATTCCCCACAACAACGCAGTCAACAAGGCCAGGAACAGACCATAAACCCAGCGCCCCGATGAAATGTGCATGCGTACCTCAAAGCCAGATGGCAAGAACCGTCATTCTAGGCTCAGCGGTGCCTGGTACACAGGGACAGTTGGCTGCCGGACGCAAATGAAACTGTGCGGGTCGCAGCAATAAATTGGCGATGTGCCGCTGATCGGCTGGCCAGGCGTTGCAAGTGGTTCATGCATAAGCTCATTGGATCCGCCAACCGCAACACCCTTCAGGAGACCGCCATGTACAGCATGCGCGCCCAGGACAACGCCCCCGCCATGCACTTTCGCAGTGACCGGATGTGTCGGGTGAATGGAGAGTTGTATTTCAGCACCCGGGAAAACACCCTGGAGGGGCCGTTTGAAAACCCGGAGGCGGCTGCGCGGGAGATTGCGGCTTATATCGTGCGGATGCAGCTTTTGAGCGCCTGTCGTTAGACCGAGGCGCTGCCTTCGCCGGCAAGCCGGTCTCGCTCCCACATTCAACCGCATTCCAATGTGGGAACGCGGTCAATTGTGGGAGCGAGCCTGCTCGCGAAAGCTATCTGAAAATCAATACATATCTTAAGGCTTAACGCACCGCTTCAAACAACCCGGTCGCGCCCATCCCGCCACCCACGCACATGGTGACGATGCCGTACCGCAAATTACGTCGCTGCAATTCCCGCACAAGATGCCCGACCTGCCGCGAACCGGTCATGCCGAACGGGTGACCGATGGAAATCGAGCCGCCATTGACGTTGTACTTCTCGTTATCGATCCCCAGCCGGTTGCGGCTGTACAGGCATTGCGAGGCGAACGCTTCGTTGAGTTCCCACAGGTCAATGTCGGCCACCTGCAAACCCTTGGCCTTGAGCAGCTTCGGCACCGAAAACACCGGGCCGATGCCCATTTCATCCGGTTCGCAGCCCGCCACGGTAAAACCACGGAAGAACGCCTTCGGCTTCAACCCCAGTTCCAGCGCTTTTTCCAGGCTCATCACCAGGGTCATGGACGCACCGTCGGACAGCTGCGACGAGTTGCCCGCCGTCACTGAACCGTCTTCGGCAAACACCGGCTTCAAACCGGCCAGACTTTCCAGGGTCGTGTCCGGACGGTTGCAGTCGTCGCGATCAACGACGCCATCAAGGATCTGCACCTGCCCGGTGGCCTTGTCTTCAACGCGATATTTCACCGCCATCGGCACGATTTCGTCGTCGAACAACCCGGCGGCCTGCGCCTGAGCAGTGCGTTGCTGACTTTGCAGGGCGTACAGATCCTGTTCTTCGCGGCTGACGTTGTAACGACGCGCAACGATTTCGGCAGTCTGGCCCATGGGGAAGTAGATGCCCGGCACCTGTTCTTTCAGCAGTGGGTTGATCAGGTTGTCGGTGTTGACGCTTTTCATGGTCAGGCTGATGGATTCGACACCACCGGCGACGATGATGTCGCTGCAGCCCGAAGCGATCTGGTTCGCAGCGATGGCAATCGCCTGCAAGCCCGATGAGCAGAAACGGTTGAGGGTCATGCCGGCGGTGCCAGTGCCCAGGCGCGACAGCACCGCGACGTTGCGACCGATGTTGTAGCCCTGGGCGCCTTCGTTGGAGCCGGCACCGACGATGCAATCCTCGACGCTGGCCGGGTCGATGCCCGAGCGTGCCAGCAGTGCATTGACGCAGTGGGCCGCCATGTCGTCCGGACGGGTCTGGTTGAACTTGCCGCGAAAGGACTTGGCCAGGCCGGTCCGCACGCTGTCGACGATCACCACTTCACGCATGGCATACCTCATTATTGTTGTCGGTTGAGAGTGGATCGAGCATAAGTCCAGCCGTGACCGGTCGCGACAATCATTCACCCCGCGTATGCGTCACCATCGGTTCAAGTCTTGAGCTTTTTCAGTTTCTTCTCATGCTTGTCGGACTTTTCGAATGCTGCTTCCAGCGCCTGGTTGAGCGTGCGCAAAACCTTGACCCGCGCCCAGCGCTTGTCGTTGGCTTCCACCAGCGTCCAGGGTGAAACTTCGGTGCTGGTACGGTCAACCATGTCGCCGACTGCGGACCGGTAAGCGTCCCACTTTTCCCGATTGCGCCAGTCGTCTTCGGTGATTTTGAAGCGCTTGAAAGGGATCTGTTCGCGCTCTTCGAAGCGCTCCAGTTGCGTCTGTTTGTCGATGGCCAGCCAGAACTTGACCACGATCACTCCGGCATCGGCGATCTGCTCTTCGAAGTCGTTGATTTCACCATAGGCGCGCAGCCAGTCGGCCGGGCTGCAAAAGCCTTCGATACGCTCCACCAGCACCCGGCCATACCAGGAACGGTCGAACACGGTGAATTTGGTCCGTGCCGGAATATGCCGCCAGAAACGCCACAGGTACGGATGCGCCCGCTCTTCTTCGGTGGGCGCAGCAATCGGCACGATGCTGTATTGCCGAGGATCGAGCGCGGCGGCCACCCGGCGGATAGCCCCGCCCTTGCCGGCCGCATCGTTGCCTTCGAACACGGCGATCAAGGCGTGCCGGCGCATGCGTTTGTCGCGCATCAACCCGGAAAAACGCGCCTGCTCGGTGATCAGTTGTTCTTCGTAATCTTCCTTTTCCAGGCGTTGATTCAGGTCGAGGCTGTCGAGCAGGTTCACCAGATCGACACTGCTGGCCAATGGCGCGGCGCTGACTTTATCCGGGTGAATCTTCGGTCTTTTCAAGGCGCCTTGCAGGCCTTCAAGCAGAATCTTGCCGACCGCCAGGCTCCGATAGCGCGGGTCCATCCCGGCAATCACATGCCACGGCGCATAGTCGCGGCTGGTGCGGCGCAGAATGCGTTCGCCATACTTGACGAACTTGTCGTAAGTCTCCGATTGCTGCCAGTCCAGCGGGCTGATGCGCCAACTGTGCAGCGGGTCGTCGGCCAGGGCCTTGAGGCGGTCCTTCATTTGCTTCTTGGAAAGGTGGAACCAGAACTTGAAGATCAGCGCGCCTTCGTCGCACAACATCTTTTCCAGGCGTTCGGCACCGTTGATGCTCTGATCGAACCGGGGTTCCTTGATCACGCCATGAACCCGGGCCTGCAACATCTGGCTGTACCAGTTACCAAAGAAGATGCCCATGCGGCCCTTGGCCGGAAGCATCCGCCAGTAGCGCCAGGCCGGTGGTCGTGCCAGTTCTTCGTCGGTCTGCTGATCGAACGTTCGGACCTCGATCAGGCGCGGGTCCATCCACTCGTTGAGCAGCTTCACGGTCTCGCCCTTGCCGGCGCCTTCGATGCCGTTGATCAAAATGATCACCGGAAAGCGTTTTTGCTGCTGAAGTTCGAACTGCGCCTCGAGCAACGCCTCACGCAGCGCCGGCACTTCGGCTTCATAGGTTTCTTTGTCGATGACGTGACCGATTTCAGCAGATTCGAACATGGGACGGCTCCTTCCAGGATTGAACAAGACTAGCGGATTGACCTCTCCTGCGTGGGAGAAATCCCATTTTCACTGCCTGACCCGATCCGGACGTTGCCATGGATCAAGCAGCGACTCGACGATCGGCTAGAATGGTCGCCTTGCCGTTGCCGAGCCTGCCATGAAACCTGTATTGCCCCACGCCCAGCTCGACTGGGACGACCAAGGTCTCCCGCGCTCGCGGGTGTTCGATGATGTGTATTTTTCCGACCTGTCCGGGCTGGACGAAACACGTTACGTCTTCCTCGAACAGAATGCGCTGCGTGAACGTTTTGCGGCGTTGCCGGTGGGCGGGAAGCTGGTGATTGGCGAGACCGGTTTTGGTACCGGGTTGAATTTCCTGTGCGCCTGGCAGTTGTTCGAGCAGCACGCGGTGGCCGGTGCGCGGTTGCATTTTGTCAGTGTCGAAAAGTACCCGCTGAGCCTGCCCGATCTGCAGCGGGCGCTGGCCTTGTGGCCGGAACTCAAGCCGTTTGCCGATCAACTGTTGGCGCAATACGTGGCGATTCATCAAGGTTTTCAGCGTCTGATTCTGGACCATGGACGCATCACCCTGACGCTGCTGATCGGCGATGCGCTGGAACAGTTGCCACAGCTGGACGCGCAGATCGATGCCTGGTTTCTCGACGGTTTCGCCCCGGCGAAAAACCCCGACATGTGGACCGCCGAACTGTTTGTCGAGCTGGCCCGACTCGCGGCGCCCGGCTCGACGATCAGCACCTTCACCAGCACCGGTTGGGTGCGCCGTCTGTTGAATGCCGCTGGCTTCAAGATGAAACGCACGCCCGGCATCGGCCACAAATGGGAAATCCTGCGCGGGGTGTTTCTCGGTTGGCCTGAGGAGGTCGCGAAGCCCGTCATGGCAAAACCGTGGTTTGCGCGTCCGGCCCCCCTGACCGGCGAACGTCGGGCCCTGGTGATTGGCGCCGGCCTCGCCGGTTGCGCGACAGCCGCCAGCCTCGCGGCGCGGGGTTGGCAGGTCAGTCTGCTGGAGCGTCACGGGGCACTGGCGCAGGAAGCCTCGGGCAATCCTCAAGGGGTTTTGTACCTCAAGCTTTCCGCCCATGGCACCGCGTTGTCGCAATTGATCGTCAGCGGTTTCGGCCACACTCGCCGCTTGCTTGAGCAGTTGCATCGAGGTCTCGACTGGGACGATTGCGGCGTGCTGCAACTGGCCTTCAATGCCAAGGAAGCGGAGCGTCAGGCGCAATTGGCCGCAGCGTTTCCCGAGGACTTGCTGCACACGCTCGATCAAGCGCAGGCCGAAATCCGCGCCGGCATCGCGCTGCAATCGGGTGGCCTGTTCTACCCTGAAGGCGGCTGGGTACACCCGCCCGCCCTGTGCCAATGGCAAGCGGCGCACCCGAACATACAGATCCTGACCCATCACGATGTGCTGGAGTTGCGCCGAGCGCACGGACACTGGCAAGCCCTGGAGGGTGAAACCGTACTGGCCGATGCCCCGGTGGTGGTACTGGCCGGGGCTGCCGAGATCAAGCGCTTCGCCTACAGCAGCGAGCTGCCGCTCAAACGTATTCGTGGACAAATCACTCGCCTGCCACAGACGCCTGAAAGCCAGGTGCTGGGCACCGTCGTCTGCGCCGAAGGTTATGTCGCGCCAGCTCGCTTGGGTGAACACACCCTGGGCGCCAGTTTCGATTTCAACTCCGATGACCTGACCCCGACCGCTGCCGAACATGCAGGCAATCTGCAAATGCTCGAAGAAATCTCGGTTGACCTGGTCACTCGGCTCGGCGCAAATGCATTGCAGCCTGATGCACTTGAAGGCCGGGCGGCATTTCGCTGCACCAGCCCGGACTACTTGCCGATTGTCGGCCCACTGGCCGACGGCCAGGCATTCGCCGACGCCTACAGCGCCTTGAGCAAGGATGCCCGGCAAACACCGGACATCCCTTGCCCATGGCTGGACGGCTTGTATGTCAACAGCGGCCACGGTTCCCGAGGTTTGATCACCGCACCGTTGTCAGGCGAGTTGCTCGCCGCGTGGCTGGATAACGAACCGTTGCCATTGCCCAGAGCCGTGGCCGAGGCGTGTCATCCGAACCGCTTCGCCTTGCGCCGATTGATTCGAGGCAAGGCCTGAGGCGATCAATCCAGCGCAAAGCAAGTCCTTGACTCGTCAGCCTTCATGGCCGCCTCGGTCAAACGCTTCAACAACGCGGCCTCGCCTTTCTTCAACTCATCGGCGATGCCGTCGACCGTGGTGCGATAGCTCGCGCCAAGCGTTGCCTCGTTTTCAAAGGCCGTCTCCATCCGCACGTGAAAGGGGGCCGTCAGGTCAGCGAATTGCTTGCCATGGTGCTGTCGCAAAAAGTCGCTCCAGAACGTGCGGCCAGTGATGTAGGTCGATAGTTCAGGTGAGACTTCTGCGGCAAGGACCTTGTTGTAGGCAACGTCCAGATCGTTTGCCTTCACGCCACTGAGCGATGCGTAACGCATGTGCCGGGGCTGACCGACCAGTTCGAGCCTGTCGGCCAGACCGGTGCGATAAGCCAGCTCCACTTCCACCGCATCGAGCGCCGGATTGGCTTCGGCCTTTTCCCGGGCAATTCTGGCCAGGTAATCCAGACGGAACAGGCTTCGCCCAAGTTTCAATAGCCGAGCGGCCTGATCATGGGCATTAGCAGACTGCCGAACCACCGTGTCGATCTCAACGGCGACCTCAAGATTACTGAAGATCGTCGCCGCGTCATCAGCGCAATTGGCTTTCACTGCCATGGACAGCAATTGCGTGCGTAATGCCGGGTCAGTCTGGGTCGCCTCAATGACACTCCAGACTCGCCGCGTCATGTCTTCCTTCACATAACGGCTGTCCGCCGAGCTTCCAACTTCTGCCAGCAATTCAAAGAATTCTTTCGAGCCGGGTTCGTTCTTCAGCGCCAGCCATGCACGATTGCGACTGGCGTAAGTCTCTTCAACCAGGTTTGGCATCCACAGGTCTCGAGCCCTTTGATCATTGAGCACCGCAGTGTCATTGGGCAGCAGCCCCATCCCGATGCCCGTACGGCTACGGTAGGCCGCAAGCCTCGTTCGGCTAAGCGTGGATACGGGGTTATGGCGCAAGTTGATCGCCAGAGCGAATCGCTGAGGGAGTCGAAACAACGACTCCGGCAACTCCACTATTTCGTTTCCTCGCAGGTCCACGAAGTCCAGATACGGCAAGCGGGAAAGCCCGACAGGCAGTTCCGTTGCGTGAGTATCCCGTAGGTGCAGCACTCGTAGATCCAGCATTTTGCTGACGTTGATCGTGGCTCCCAAGCGATTGCCGCTCAGCCCCAACGTGCGCAATTTGCGCATGTCCGTCAGTTTGCCCAAGGTGTGTTCGGTCAGCTGTATCTGATTACCGTCGAGACTCAAGTGTTCAAGATTGGGCATGTGCGACAGCACTTCAGGCAATCGCGTGAGTTTGTTCCGGTCCAGTTCCAGCCTGAAAAGCCCTTTGAACGGAGCGAGAAAATACGCCAGCTCATCGCCAGCCTGCATGTCCTTGATAGAAAGGCTGCGCACATGGGCGACATCCTGCTCGGTCAGCGTTGGCAATGGGCCTACAGGGTTGCGCTCCAGCGTGAGCGTTGTAGAAGGCTGATTTGGCCGCGCTGCTATCCGGCGCCAGCATTTCTCGATGGTATTGGCCACCTGACGACGGCTGACACGGATATCGTTGAGCTGCCCCGGCAGCTTCTTCATTGCCACTTCATCGCCGCGCCAAGTGTGCAGCACACCCAGCAGTTTTTTCAGTTGCTGCTCCAACGCCTTGATGTGATTGACCCGCTGCATCTGGGTGCTGCCGGCGTTGTCGAGAAACGATGAAACCTGGGCATCCGTGAACAGTGGATAGAGCTTTTTGACTTTGCGAATCAAGCCCCTTGCATAAGAGCCCGCGGCGGGGGGATCCGCCAGGACACAGGCCGAAAGGTGTTTGGGGGTATCACTGCGCTCCCCTCGTAATACTTGCCCGGTACGCGCCGGATCGCCAGCGGCGGCCCTCGACAGTCGCGATCGTAACGTCGGGGCGTCCAGCGTATCGTCGCCAGTGAGACTCATGCGGGTGCGTTGGGTGGCTGGCAATGCGTCAAGTATCGACTCAAGCAGCGTGTCGCTCGTCAGCGTCGAAGTCACATTGCCACTGGTTCGGGTGACCTGGTAGCCGGTGGGCGTCTTGACAATGATCCGCAGCGATTGCGCATCCGCTTCGCCCACGCTGTCCAGCAAGGTGCCGGTCGCGCGCGCCTCTCGCACTTCGATTCGACAGCTGCCATCCCAGCCTTGCACCCTGTCCATCAGCCCGAGTGTCAGTCTGTCGGTGTCGGCATTGGCCAGTGGCGGGAGATGCAACCCGGTGATCGCACGGTCCTGCCTGATCGCCGCCTGTGCCTCGCTGACCTGCCCGGCGAGATCCATGCCAAGGATCTTGTGCTCACGCAGAAAGTTGCGATCCCGGCCAGAGGCGTTATCCAGCAATTCCTGACGCACGCGAACGGGAAGGTCTGCGGCGTGTTCGCCCAACGGCGCAGCATCACCGGTGGCAGTGCCGTCCCAGGTTTTATAAAGCCACTCAAACAGCGGCTGGCGATTACTCTTGAGGCTTGTCGCGATCTTCTTTGCCAACAGCTGCGATTTCGATTCAGTGGTTGTACTTCCGATGATGCCTTCCACTTCTGCCGGATAGAGGCCACTGATGACGGTATCGAGCAGCTTCCCCGAATCCAGATCCGACTGATCGACGTGCACGCTGTTGACGTCATCATCGTGTGGTGCTGTCTCGGGGAAGCGGGACACGACCAAATCCTCCTCGTCGCGCACTTCAATGAAGCGATCCGCCGGCCAGCCGGGCAGCCTCGGCAGCGTATGCAGTTGCTCCTGAATGAAGTCCTTGTTTGCCGTCTCTCCCCGATCCATTGCCGCCACCATCGCAGTGATGCGACGGTCAATCCTGAAGCGCTCGACACAATCGTTCAGCCGCTGCGGCAACTTGAGGCTGCTTTCATGAAGCTGGTGCAACGTGTCAGGCGTCATGTCGGTGATATCGGCAATCGCTTCCAGATCGCTGCCGAGATCGCTCAGGCGCGGATCGGTGCGCCCCAATGCATAAGCACCATCGCGCCACTCGTGCGCGTGTTCATAAACATGCCGCCAACCCCCTTCCACATTTCGCTCGACGGCAGGCGCGAATGCGTCAGTGCGCACAGGGTGATTGAGGGTCCATGCCGATCCCGCTGCGTTGCGGCTGACTCGATACGGAGCACCCTCGATGACGATCGAGGTCTGTCCGGCATGCCGGTAAAGCCCTTGGGCATCAGGTTGCGCGTCGATTGGCAGCGTCGTGGTCTGTTTATAGGGATCCAGGTCAGGCTTCCAAAATCTTGCTTTGCCATCAGTGCGAGTGACGGCCTCGAAACCGTCGAAGAATGCCGTCTGCTCCTTTGCGCCCTTACCGATAGCCGTCGCGATGATTTTTCCGCCGACGGCAAACGCTGCCAGCTGCGCGACGTTTTCCACAACACTCAGCAAATGGGACAACGCCTCGGCCCGCTCGCCGTGCGTCCAGTCAACCACGCCTTCATACACCTCGACGAGGATGTCGACGGCGGCCGCCATCAGCATCAAATGGCCAACCACGGGTACGAAAAAAGCGGCTGCGTTTAGTAGAAGAGGTCCACCATCGAGCAATGTCTGAAGCGTTTTTTCCCGCTGCTGCTCATCGACGTCTTCAGTCGGCACGGCAAGCACTCGTGCGTCTTTTTGAGTCGTGCTGACAAAATCACTGAAGAAAAAATCGCCAAGGCAGGTGTCGGCGGGAGCGGCAGCGAGCGTGCCCAAGGTCTTGCCCTTGTCAAACTCGGTAAAAAACCCGGTTTTTTCGTGGCCATGCAGATACTGCTCGGCGAAAGACTTTCTGTAGCTTTTGCTTTGCAAATGGAGGGTCAGGTAGACCTTGAATTCATCCAGCGAGGCGTATTCATACAACGGTCGTCGGGGTTCGTTCGGCATGTAAACCACGCACCGGGCTTTCGGCTCGGTATCGATGGAGACTTTGCTGAATATCAGTACCCCACAGATGCAGGTGTCATGAATCATCAAGCCCTGCCAATGCACCGGTCCGCCATCAAACAATGCGTCTTTGGTTTGAGCTGCCGAGAGATCCTGATCGATCACACTCTGCAGCATCGTGTGAACAGCCGGTGTGATGTCGTTCTTCAGAGAGGCGATGTGCAGGGCGACTCGCATGTCCAGCACCTTCAGCCGCCGGATGTCCGCGACGCTGGCCCGATCATCGACAGGTGCACCGTTTGCGGGTTTGGCCGGCAATGCCAAGGCCTCGTCGATATGGCGCTGATAGCGGGCCCCCAGGTCGAGCTCACGACACAGAGCGGCGAATTTTACAGGGATGATTTCAACGCCTGATTGGGCCTGTTCATTGATCCGTATAACCGAGTCCGCTGGAAAACCGCCGTTCCTCGTTTCCCCGGAGGTGAAGTTTTCCATGGCCGCCTGGAGCAGGCTGCGTGAGGTGGTCGTTTCATTTTCCGTGGAGCCGATAACCGGGAGCACACCGGTTGACGTGTAGGTTTTTTGGGTGATGTCCAGCGTGTCCCGCTCGACGTCGAAATCGACCGTCCATTTACCCTTGAGGAACCCGGTCAGTTGCTCTTTGCAGAACTCGTCCAACGGCTTGAGCTTCTTGAGCGCCTCTGTGACCTTGCCATGGGTAACAAAAGACTGCTCGAACGCAGCCTTCAGAGCCTGCACCACGCTCAGATCTGCAGTCGCCAACCATGGCGGTATAGACGCTTGCAGCACTTGCGCCTTGTCCAGGTCGCCTGTGTGTTCCAACAACGCTTCGAGGCGTTGTGCTGAAGTCATGGGCACCGCCACGGGGGCGGTTTTTGCAGTCGTAACCTGCATGAGCAATATCCTTATTGCATTGAGAGACGCCCAGTTTAGGAAGCCCGGCAGGCAATGAATAATTCGAATACCGGGTCGAATTGCCCCCCATCCAAGCAGCTACTTCTATGCATCCCATCAATAATTACCGCCACGGCCAACGGCATTTCTGCAGTGCCTGCCATTCGTCCGGCGATTCCTGCTTATAACTGATCGATCTAAAACTCCCACAACCGAGGTGGGTCAGTTTCTGAGTACCTGCCCTTTTGGCGCGGTATCGATTGACCCTCCCCAACGGAAAAACCGGTAAGGACTTTATGTGCGGATTAGCTGGCGAGTTACGCTTCGATCATCAACCTGCGGACCTTGCAGCCGTTGAACGAATCACCCATCACCTGGCGCCTCGCGGCCCTGACGCGTGGGGCTTTCACAGCCAGGGGCCAATTGCCCTTGGTCATCGTCGCCTGAAAATCATGGACCTGTCGGACGGCTCGGCGCAGCCGATGGTCGACCATCAACTGGGTCTGTCCCTGGCCTTCAACGGCGCGATCTACAACTTTCCCGAACTGCGCACTGAACTTGAATCCCTCGGTTACGCCTTCTATTCCGGCGGCGACACCGAAGTGCTGCTCAAGGGCTACCACGCCTGGGGCGAAGCGCTGTTGCCCAAGCTCAACGGCATGTTTGCCTTCGCTATCTGGGAGCGTGACGCCAAGCGCCTGTTCATCGCCCGCGACCGTCTCGGCGTGAAGCCGCTGTACCTGTCGCGCACCGGCCAGCGCCTGCGCTTTGCTTCGGCATTGCCAGCGTTGCTCAAGGGCGGCGATATCAACCCGATCCTCGATCCGGTGGCGCTCAATCATTATCTGAACTTCCACGCGGTGGTCCCGGCGCCGCGCACCTTGCTGGCCGGCATCGAAAAGCTGCCGCCCGCCACCTGGATGCGCATCGAAGCAGACGGCACCACCGAGCAGAAAACCTGGTGGACCCTGCCCTACGGCCCACACGAGGATGAGAAGAATCTGACCCTCGAAGACTGGCGCGACCGCGTACTCGACAGCACCCGCGATGCGGTGGCGATTCGTCAACGGGCGGCGGTGGACGTCGGCGTGCTGCTGTCGGGCGGTGTCGATTCGAGCATGCTCGTCGGTCTGTTGCGGGAAGTCGGCGTGGAAAACCTGTCGACCTTCTCCATCGGTTTCCAGGATGCCGGTGGCGAGCGCGGTGACGAGTTCCAGTATTCGGACCTGATCGCCAGGCATTACGGCACGCAGCACCATCAATTGCGCATCGACGAAAAAGAGATCATCGAGCAACTGCCCGCCGCCTTCCGCGCGATGAGCGAGCCGATGGTCAGTCATGACTGCATCGCTTTCTATCTGTTGTCCCGCGAAGTGGCCAAGCATTGCAAAGTGGTGCAAAGCGGCCAGGGTGCGGACGAATTGTTCGCCGGGTATCACTGGTATCCGCAGGTCGCTGGCGCGGCCGATCCGTACGCGGCGTATCGCGATGCGTTCTTCGATCGCAGCTACGAGGATTACGCCGCCACCGTACAGCCGAAATGGCTGACCGCGAATGACGCCGCCGGCGACTTCGTGAAGGAACATTTCGCACAGCCGGGTGCCGATGCGGCGGTGGACAAAGCCTTGCGTCTGGACAGCACGGTGATGCTGGTGGACGACCCGGTCAAACGCGTCGACAACATGACCATGGCCTGGGGCCTGGAGGCACGCACGCCGTTTCTCGACTATCGCCTGGTGGAATTGTCAGCCCGGGTGCCGGGCAAATTCAAACTGCCGGACGGCGGCAAGCAAGTGCTGAAAGAAGCGGCGCGATTGGTGATTCCGAGCGAAGTCATCGACCGTAAAAAGGGTTACTTCCCGGTGCCGGGTCTCAAGCATTTGCAGGGCGACACGCTGAACTGGGTGCGCGAATTGCTGCTGGACCCGAGCCAGGATCGTGGCCTGTTCAACCCGGCGATGCTCGACCGTTTGCTGACCGATCCACAAGGCCAGTTGACCCCGTTGCGCGGCTCAAAGCTGTGGCAATTGGCGGCGCTGAACCTGTGGCTCAGTGAACAAGGAATCTGATCGATGAAACCTCATGCCACGGCGTACAGCCAACGCTTATTGCGCGGTCAGGCGCCCTCCTACGAACGCTTGCAGGCGCGTCTGGCTGAAGACGGCAGTGAACTCGGTACCGCGCCAATTGCCGTGCATTGCGGCTGGGGCCGGTTGTTGATCGGCCATACGTTCCCCGACCCGGCGAGCCTCGCCCAAGAGTTGCTCAATGAGCAACCGGGCGAACGGGACATCGCCCTGTATGTCGCCGCGCCCCAGCAAGTGCTGGGGCTGGAGCCCGCACAGTTGTTTCTCGATCCATCGGACACCTTGCGCTTGTGGTTCAGCGATTACCGGCAGGCGACCCGTGTGTTTCGCGGCTTTCGCATTCGTCGTGCGCAAGGTGATGCCGACTGGCAGGCGATCAATCAGTTGTATCAGGCGCGTGGCATGTTGCCGATCGACGCCCGTCTGCTGACCCCGCGTCATCTGGGCGGCCCGGTGTACTGGCTGGCCGAGGACGAGGACAGCGGCGCGATCATCGGCAGTGTCATGGGCCTCAATCATCACAAGGCGTTCAACGATCCGGAAAACGGCAGCAGCCTCTGGTGCCTGGCAGTCGATCCGCACTGTTCGCGGCCCGGCGTCGGTGAAGTGCTGGTGCGGCACTTGATCGAACACTTCATGAGTCGTGGCCTGAGTTACCTGGACCTGTCCGTGCTGCACGACAATCGCCAGGCGAAAAATCTTTACGCCAAGCTCGGTTTTCGCAACCTGTCGACCTTTGCGATCAAGCGCAAGAACGGCATTAACCAACCGTTGTTTCTCGGCCCCGGTCCTGAAGCCGAGTTCAACCCCTACGCGCGGATCATCGTCGAGGAAGCCCATCGTCGCGGCATCGATGTGCAGGTCGATGATGCCGAGGCCGGGATGTTTACCCTCAGCCACGGCGGACGGAGGGTACGTTGCCGCGAGTCGCTGAGTGACCTGACCAGCGCCATCAGCATGAGCCTGTGCCAGGACAAAAGCCTGACGCACAAAGTGTTGAAGGCGGCCGGTCTGAATCTGCCGAGCCAGCAACTGGCCGGCAACGCCGATGACAACCTGGCGTTTCTCGACGAACACGAGCGAGTGGTGGTCAAGCCGCTGGATGGCGAACAGGGTCAAGGGGTGGCGGTGGATTTGCGGACCATCGAGGACGTCCAGCAAGCCATCGAATCAGCCCGTCAGTTCGACAGCCGTGTGCTGCTGGAAAGCTTTCACGAAGGCCTCGACCTGCGGATTCTGGTGATCGGGTTTGAGGTGGTGGCGGCGGCGATTCGCCGACCGGCCGAAGTGGTGGGCGACGGGCAGCATTCCATCGGTGCGCTGATTGATGCCCAGAGTCGGCGTCGGCAGGCGGCCACCAGCGGTGAAAGCAAAATCCCGCTGGACCACGAGACCGAACGCACGTTGCAGGCAGCGGGTTACGACTACAGCAGCATTCTGCCGGCGGGCGAACACTTGTTCGTACGGCGTACGGCGAATCTTCATACCGGCGGTGTGCTTGAAGATGTCACGGCGATCCTGCATCCCACGCTGGTGGATGCCGCCGTGCGCGCGGCGCGGGCGCTGGACATTCCTATGGTCGGGCTCGACCTGATGGTGCCGGCGGCGGATCAGGCGCACTACGTGTTTATCGAAGCCAATGAACGCGCCGGCCTGGCCAACCATGAGCCGCAGCCGACGGCCGAGCGGTTTGTGGATCTGTTGTTTCCGCATAGTCAGCCGGCGGTCTCTTAGTGATGTGGCGCCTGGGTTGGCGCCTTCGCGGGCAAGCCTCGCTCCTACAGGTTTTGCGTCGTTTGGAATATCGCGCACGACGCTATTCCCTGTAGGAGCGAGGCTTGCCCGCGAAGGCGGCCCCACAGACACCGCAAATTACCATCATCGAAACCATCGATGTTCTTTACTCATCAGGAGTTTCCATGACCCATAAAATCCCGGAACCCGACCTCAACTACCTGCAAAAAGTCCTCCTGGAAATGCTCGCCATTCCGAGCCCGACCGGTTTCACCGACACCATCGTGCGTTACGTCGCCGAGCGGCTTGAAGAGCTGGGCATTCCTTTCGAGATGACTCGCCGCGGCACCCTCCGCGCCACGCTCAAAGGCAAGAAAAACAGCCCCGACCGCGCCGTTTCCGCCCACCTCGACACCATCGGCGCCGCCGTTCGCGCGGTGAAAGACAACGGTCGCCTGACTCTGGCGCCCGTCGGCTGCTGGTCCAGCCGTTTCGCCGAAGGCAGCCGCGTCAGCCTGTTTACCGACAATGGAGTGATCCGTGGCAGCGTGTTGCCGTTGATGGCGTCCGGGCATGCGTTCAACACCGCGGTGGACGAGATGCCGATCAGCTGGGATCACATCGAACTGCGCCTCGACGCGTACTGCGCGACCCGCGCCGATTGCGATTCACTGGGGATCAGCGTCGGCGATTTCGTCGCGTTCGACCCGTTGCCGGAGTTCACCGAAAGCGGCCACATCAGCGCCCGTCACCTCGACGACAAGGCCGGCGTTGCCGCGCTGCTGGCGGCGCTCAAAGCGATCGTCGACAGTGGCGAAGAGCTGATGATCGACTGCCATCCGCTGTTCACCATCACCGAGGAAACCGGCAGCGGTGCAGCGGCGGCGTTACCGTGGGACGTCAGCGAATTCGTCGGCATCGACATCGCACCGGTCGCGCCCGGCCAGCACTCCAGCGAACATGCGGTCAGCGTGGCGATGCAAGATTCCGGCGGGCCTTACGACTATCACTTGTCGCGGCACCTGCTGCGACTGGCCAGCGACAACGAGTTGCCGGTGCGCCGCGACCTGTTTCGCTACTACTTCAGCGATGCGCATTCAGCGGTCACCGCCGGCCATGACATTCGCACCGCCCTGCTCGCCTTCGGATGCGACGCGACTCACGGCTACGAACGCACCCACATCGACAGCCTCGCGGCGCTCAGTCGCCTGCTCGGCGCCTACATCCTCAGCCCGCCGGTGTTTGCCACCGATGCGCAACCGGCCAAAGGTTCGCTGGACCGGTTCAGTCATCAGTTAGAACATGACACGCAGATGGAAAGCGATACTCGGGTGCCTTCGGTGGATAGTCTGGTGGGGCAGCGGTCGGATAGCTGATCCGGAATTTTCATTGCCTGGGCTGACGCTTTCGCGGGCAAGCCTCGCTCCTACAGACTTTGCGTCGATCCGAAGTAATGTGATCAACGCGAAACCTGTAGGAGCGAGGCTTGCCCGCGAAGGCGTCAGCCCAGGCAACACATCGGGTCCAGACTAGCCGCAACCCATCATTCGCCGTAGCATCGCGCCATTGTTTAGCCGAGGTGCCTATGCTGATTCCCCACGACCAACTTGAAGTCGACACCCTGACCCGCCTGATCGAGGATTTCGTGACCCGCGACGGCACCGACAACGGCGATGACACGCCGCTGGAAACCCGCGTTTTGCGTGTTCGCCAGGCCCTGACCAAAGGTCAGGCGCTGATTGTCTTCGACCCGGAAAGCGAGCAATGCCAGTTGATGCTCAAGCACGACGTGCCCAAGCATCTGTTCGACTGACGCCTTCATCGCCCTTTGGCTTTTGCCAGTTTGACCTGGATGCGCTTGTAGACTTCGGCACGGTGCACATTGACGCTTTGCGGCGCTTCGACGCCGAAGCGCACCGTGTTGCCGTTGACGGCGACAATACGCACCGAAATGTCGTCACCGATGGAAATCATTTCGCCCACAACGCGGCTGAGTACAAGCATGGCATTCGTCCTTCAGGGTTATCGAACCCTGAAGATGCCCGGCACGCGGCGGGCCTTCAATGCGACGAGGGCAAAACAGTCCCGCCCTACAGCGCAAGACGAACACCTCTTAAGGAAACGTCTTACAAACTGTGGTTTTGCTTCAGGCAGCAGAGAAACGCGGGCCAAACAGGATGACGCTCGCGCCGATCACACACAGCGCCACGCCGATCCAGTCAGAGCCGAGCGGGCGAATCCGTTCGACCACTGCCAGCCAGCCAATCGACGCAATGATGTAGATGCCACCGTAGGCGGCATAAGCCCGCCCCGCGTAGCTCGCCTCGACACGGGTCAGCAGCAGCGCGAACAAGGTCAGGCTGAGCAGCGCCGGCACCACCCACCAGGCACTTTTGCCCTGACGCAGCCACATCCAGAAGGCAAAGCAGCCGGCGATTTCAAACAGCGCAGCAAGAAAAAACCACAGGTAATTGAGCATGCGAACGTCCCGCGAGGATGACCGATGGCGGCCACCCTAACGGCGACGTTGTGCGCGGGCAAGTTCAGCCTGCGGTTTGTTTGGCCTTGGCGCGCATTTTATCGGCCATGAGGGTCATTTCGTCGTATAGCAGTTGCGGGTTCTTCTGCTTCAGCGCCCAAGCCATACGGCCTTGTTCGTGGGGCAGGATCATGAATTCGCCGGCGGCGACGTGCTGATAGATGTAGTCGGCAATGTCGGCCGCACTAATCGGCGAACTTTCCAGCAACTTGCCAACCTGCGCTTTCATGGCGGGTGTCGGACCACGGAAAGAGTCCAGCAGGTTGGTCTGGAAGAACGACGGGCACACCACATGCACGCCAACTTCCTGATGCGCCAGTTCGATCAGCAGGCTTTCGGACAAAGCAACTACACCGGCCTTGGCCACGTTGTAGTTACTCATCGCCGGGCCTTGCATCAGGGCGGCCATCGACGCGATGTTGATGATCTTGCCTTTGCTTTTTTCCAGCAGCGGCAAGAACGCCTTGCATCCCTTGACCACGCCCATCAGGTTGATCGCGATCTGCCAGTCCCAGTCTTCCAGGGACAGTTCACTGAAGAACCCGCCCGAGGCGACACCGGCGTTGTTGACGATGACATCGATGCCGCCGAGCTTGACTTCACAGGCTTGGGCGAACGCAGTCAGCTGACTGTAATCGCGCACATCGCAACGCTGGATAAAGCCATCGCCGCCGGCTTCGCGAACCAGTTTCAGGGTTTCCTGCAGACCGGGTTCGCTGACATCCGACAAAGCCAGTTGCCAGCCTTCACGTGCCCAGCGCAGCGCGATTTCGCGACCCAGGCCCGAGCCCGCGCCAGTGATCATCATGCGATTTTGCATAGCAAACAGCCTTGTTGTTCCGGGGAAGATGCGTCGAGTGTAGCGAAGGACCTTGCCCGACCCACGCTCCATCAGATTGCTGAATGGCGCGAGCAAACCGCGAGCGCGCCTGTATCAACCAGGCCCCTGAAAACGAAATAAGCCTTTCTTCGAAAAACATTAAAAAAACTTGGAATTTTCTTTCAAGTGCACCAGTCGGAATTTACAAGCAGCTCGGGTTTATTGCAGTCCAGCTGACAATTAACACCAGGCAATTTCAGAACACTTCCGACAAGGAAATAGACATGGGCACAATACTAATCATTATTCTGATCCTCCTGCTGGTAGGTGGTCTGCCGGTCTTCCCTCATTCCAGAAGTTGGGGTTATGGCCCGTCGGGTATCATCGGCGTGGTGTTGGTGGTGCTGTTGATTTTGCTGTTACTCGGCAAGATATAAAGATCTGACAGGCAAAAAAAAGAGGCCCTTGAAGGGCCTCTTTTTTATTGCATCAACGCTTAGTCCGGCTTGCCGTCAACGACACCGGCGGTGTTGTCGATCAGGCTCTTGGTCGCCGTTTGCAGGAACGCTTCGAGCTTGAGTTTCAGCTCGGCAGTGCGAGGTGCATTCGGAACGATCTCGGCGTGAGGTGTCGCGCCCAGTTCGTACTGATACATCTTCGGCTCCATTTCCTTTTCTTTCGGCAAGACCAGAATCTGATCCGCCGTGACAATGGCCGTGGTCTGTTCGCTGCCCGACGGTTTGATCACGCCAAAACCGGTGTCGCCTTCCGGCAGGTTGAGCAGGTCACGTCCCCAGCACTGATGACGCACTTCGCCACCGATGCGACCCATGATGGTCGGTACGATGTCGATCTGAGTGCCCACGGTGTGGTCAAGTTTGCCGAATTTTTCCTGGATGCCCGGTGCGATCATCAGCATCGGCACGTTGAAGCGGCCCAGGTCCATTTCGGTGATCTGGCGCTCATTGCCGAAACCGTGGTCACCGACGATGACAAACAGGGTTTCCTTGAAGTAAGGCTCCTTGCGGGCCTTTTCAAAGAACTGACCGAGCGCCCAGTCCGCGTAACGCATGGCAGTCAAATGCTCGTTCAGGCTGCCACGATCGGTCACGCGCTCGACCGGCAATGGCGTCGGCAAGGCGTATGGCGTGTGGTTGGACAGGGTCTGCAGCAAGGCATAGAACGGCTTGCCGTTTTCCCGTGCCTTGAGCTCGACCAGACCACGGTCGAACATGTCCTGGTCGGACACACCCCAGGTCGGATCGGAGAACACCGGGTTGACGAAGTCGTTACGACCAATGAAGTTGGTCATGCCCTGGCTGCTGAAGAAACCCGACTGGTTATCCCAAGCGAAGTCGCCGTTGTAGACGTAGACGTCGCCATAGTTGCGGGCGCTGAGCAATTGCGGCAGGCCGGACAGTTTGTGGCTGCCTTCCGGGGTCTGCATCAGGTATTCGAAACCCGGCAGGTTCGGGAAGCAGGCCATGGTGGCGAACATACCCTGGTGGGTGTGGGTGCCGTTGGAGAAGAAGCGGTCGAACAAGAGGCCTTCCTTCGACAGCTTGTCGAGGTACGGCGTGATGTTGCCCGAGGCACCGAGGGCGCCGACCGAGTGACCGGCCATGCTTTCCATCAGGATCACGACGACGTTCTTGATCGGCAGGGTCTTGTCGGCCGGCGGCGTGTAATCGCGGCGCACCGCTGCGGTCTCGGCATCCACCAGCTTGTCGTCCGGCATCACCAGCATGTCACGCACGATTTGCTGAGCTTGCGGCTGTGGCAGCGTGGCTTTCCAGATGTTGTCGCGATCTTCGGACATCCGGCTCTTGGCCGCCGCGACCAGCGACAATGTGCCGTTGAGGCCCAACTGGTTGGCGAAGTTGGAGTCGGTGGTGTAGACGTCACCCCAACGCAGTGGCGGGCCTTGGCGCAGAGTGCCGCGAGCCGCGACCACGCAGATCAGCAGGCACACCACGAACACGGCAATGCGCGCATACCACGGGGCGATCTGGCGCGTGCCGATGCTGCCGCCGCTGAAGGGGCCGCGAGGACGGGTGGCACGGTCGGCGCCCTTGAACGCCAGGGTCAGGATCAACGTGCCCACGGCCCAGGCCAGCAGGTAGCGAACCACCGGGAATCCGTACCAGAGCATGCTCATTACGGTTTTCGGGTCTTCCTTCACGTACTGGAAGACCAGGCCGTTGAGGCGCTGGTGGAACTCGCGGTAGAAGTCCATTTCCATCAGGCCGAGGAACAGCGCGATGCTCGATGCGATGGTCAGCCAGAAACGGAAGAACCCGCGGGCCGCCATGGCCCGGGCGCTGAACAGCGCCAGCAACAGCGGAATGCTGAGGTAGACCACCAGGCGCAGGTCGAAGCGCAGACCGTTGGCGAACGCTTCGAAGAAGGTCGAGGCCGGGGTGTCGAGGATCATCTCGCGGTTATAGACCAGCAGCGCGACGCGCAGCAGGCTGAACATGACCATCATGACCAGGGCACACAGCAGCGTGTAGGCCAGATGCGATTTGACGGTCGGTTGCAGCAGGCGACTAGAAGCTCGCTGCTGACTCAGGGCGTCCGGGATTGCCATGTCGTTTTAGGACCCATTGGAAGTTGAAGTTTCAAAATTACAGCTGCGCCCTGCCCTCTGTTGGCCAGTTCTCGGCCCCGGGGTTTGCGCGGTGCGCAAATGTTGCACGATCAACCGCGGCATTGCTATTGATTACTGATCTGCACGGCTGGCGCGGGCGAATTGTCTTGGAGGCTTTGTGAAAATTTTGTGTAGCGCATATTCGGAAACACAATAAAGTCTTTCAGAGTCCATAAGTTGGGTGTGGTCATATCCGTTTCTGCGGTAATGGCGGCTATTGGTTTCGCCCTTACGGCGAGTCACTTGGAAAAGCCCCAAGTAACCAAGGGCTCTTGCCCCTTTCGTTCGGTGGCTCGCTAATGCTCGCCATGCCCTCGCTCCGGTCCTGCTCCGTGGGCCCGCCGCCATCGGCCATCCATGGCCGGGGGCGGCTAACCCGGCATCCATGCCGGGTTGCCCACTACGCAGAACCTCCACTCGGCCTCTCGAGGGGGCGACTACCGCCACAGCCGCCGAGGCGGCCTGAAAGCCGACCTGGCTCTCAGCTGTCCGCGTTGTCCTTCTCTGATGCGTTCACTCATTCCCGACATGTACACCTCCCCCCTGTAGGAGCCGGCTTGCTGCGGGCGGCGTTCCGACGATGGCGTCCGTTCAGTCACGTACTCATTGCCTGACCCACCGCTATCGCCGGCAAGCTGGCTCCTACAGTTAATCGTATTCATCCAAACAAATATGCATTTCCCCTGTAGGAGCCAGCTTGCTGGCGATAGCGTCCTTTCAGGCGATATTTGTGTCGACTGACCCACCGCCATCGCCAGCAAGCCGGCTCCTACAGGGAATCGCGTACGCTTTTGATTTTCACCACTCATCAGGCCGAGCGTTAGCTCGCCTTGGCTTTTGATCTGGCTTTTGAGGTGCACGCCCCCTCGAGAGGCCGAGTGAAGGTTCTGCGCAGTGGGCAACCCGGCATGGATGCCGGGTTAGCCGCCCCCGGCCATGGATGGCCGATGGCGGCGGGCCCACGGAGCAGGACCGGAGCGAGGGCATGCCGAGCATTAGCGAGGCACCGAACGAAAGGGGCAAGAGCGCTTGGTTACTTGGCGCTTCTCCAAGTGACTCGCTGTAAGAGCGAAACCAATAGCCGCCGTGACCGCAGCAACGGATATGCACACCAATCAAACAAACCCGCAAAAAAAAGCCCCGATCAAATCAGGGCTTTTTATAGAAAGAAACGAAGCGATTACTTCTCGGCGCGCTCTTTCAGGGCTTTCAAGGTATTGAACGGCGCATCAACCACAAACTTGTTGGCAATCATCGAAGGCACGCTACCACCCGGCTCGGTGTGAACCTGATAGGTCACTTCAATCTGGTCACCCTTGGGCACGAACTTCCAGAACCCCTCAACCTTGGCAACCCGCACAAAACCCTTTTCTTCAGGAATGTACTTCGGCACGCCCTCAAGCTTACGGGTCAGACTGCCATCGGCGCCTGCGGTAGTCGTGATATGCAGCACCGAATCACGCGCAGTCACCGGCCATGGGGTATTGAACTGGGTGTAGGTCCAGCTCTGATCGCCTTCATGCTTGAGCAGCTTCTGCTGTTTGCATTCGTGAATCCAAGAGCAGGCGCCCGCCACGTCTTCCTGGAGTGCGCGCAATTTGGCCATGGTGGTTTTCATCAGGGTAACGCCCTGATAAGCCTTGTAGTCAGAACCGGCCACTTCACTCAAGGACACCTTGATGCCGTCTTCATTCTTGGCCACCTTCCAGTCTTCGGCCTGTGCGGTGGCAGTCGCCAGCAAAACCGTCAAACCACACAGCACAGCCATACGATGCAGCGAACCCATAGTCTTATTCCTTATTGTTGAAGTTCCGTTCGTTGACACATCACGCCGCCGTCATCTGCTCCCACCAGCCCAGCAATCTGATCGCTTCGTCACTGCTGTTTCCGCAGACTTCGACGTCGGCTTCAAACGCCGAACACACGGCAGGACGTTCCGGTTGGCCGAAAATATTGCACAGGTTTTCGGCAGAAAGTTGAACGCAACGTTCTCCGGCGGCTTTGCCATTGGGCATACCGGGAATCGGAGAACTGATGGAAGGGGCAATGCAACAGGCGCCACAGCCTTCACGGCATTTCATGACGACGAGCTCCTCGCGACGGGTGATGTGTTAAAGGACGGGGCACAGAGTAACCGCTAAAACAGTTGTTTTAAATTACCTGCCGCCGGGTTTTTACGCTCAAACCAGCGTGACTGACCAGTCTCCGACAAAGCGTCTGGCCTGCGGGTCACGCGAAGGGGGGATTTACTGCTTGAACTCCAATTCCAGCGCCGCGCCGTCGACGTCCCGACGCTCTTCGTTACGCAGTTGCAACTTCATTTCGTTGTTGATCAGTCGTCCGTTGAGCTGGAACGGAGAGCTGCCGCCCTTCTCACCAAACATTTTTGGCAACACGGCATCGTGCCGGGGCAACGGAACGGTACCGACCGGCTTGAACTCTTCGGCCATTTCCTCAGGCAAGCTCAAATCCAGGTCAGCCGAAGGCAGTTTGGTTTTCACTACTTCACTGGCCGGTTTCGATTTGGAGGCAATGGGCGGACGTTTTTTCTGCGTAGCCGCTTTCTTTTTGACCGGTGTGGCTTTCTTCGCCGATGCCGGTTTTTTCGATGTCGCGCTGGTGGCCGGTTTTTCCTGAGCGGAAGCCGCCAGGACGCCTTCCGAATTGAAGGTTATCAACAGGCAGATCGACAACCAGGCGGCAGGAAAAATCGGTTTCATGGATCCAACGGGGAACGGCGCTATCGGCAGAGGGCCATATGCTCGCTTGTTGGACGCGACATGACAAGCTCGGGCAGGAATTACCCGCCCGCCCATCACATTCCGCCGGCCATCTCCTGGCAAAGCTGGGTAGCCAGCATGCCCAGGGTCATCAACGCACGCTCGGCTTCGCGATTCCAGGGAATGCCGCAGTTGAGCCGAATGCAGTGATTGAACTGCTCGGTGTTACTGAAAATCAGCCCCGGTGCGATGCTGATGCCTTGCTGCAACGCGCGCACATGAAGCTCTTGTGTATTGACCCGCCCCGGCAGACTCACCCACAGAATGAAGCCGCCGGTCGGCCGGGTCATCTGTGTGCCTTCCGGGAAATACTGCTGCACCGCGAGCTGAAAAGCGCTGAGATTTTTGCGGTACTCCTGACGGATGTAGCGCAAATGCCGGTCGTAACCGCCATTTTCCAGATATGCCGCGATCCCCATCTGCGTAACGCTGCAAGCCGAATGTGTGCTGAAGGTCTGCAAGCGCTGGATTTCCTGTTGGTACTTGCCGGCAATCATCCAGCCAATCCGCACACCCGGAGACAGGGTCTTGGAGAAGCTTGAGCAGTAGATCACCCGATCCAGCCGGTCGTAGGCCTTGAGTGCCTTGGTGCGGCCCTGCTCGAACATCAGTTCGCCGTAGATATCGTCTTCGACCACCTGAATATCGAAATCCGAGGCCAGGCGCAGCAGTTGTTTCTGCCGCTCTTCGGGCATGGTGCCGCCCAGCGGATTGCTCAGGCGCGTGGTCAGCACCAGCGCTTTGATCGACCACTGATTCGCTGCCAGTTGCAAGGCTTCCAGGCTCATGCCGGTGGCCGGATCGCTGGGGATCTCGATGACTTTCAGGCCCAACAGATCGGCCAGTTGCAGCAACCCGTAGTAGGTCGGCGACTCGGCGGCGATCAAGTCGCCCGGCCGGGTCAACACACGCAGGGACATCTGCAAGGCATCGACGCAGCCGTGGGTGATCACTACTTCCGACGGATCGACCACCACGCCGGCATCGCGCATGCGAATCGCCACTTGCCGCCGCAACGGTTCAAAACCGGGGCTGAACATGTAACTGAATGCCCGCGGGCTATGGAATCGGGTGACTTTGGCCAACTGCTGATGCAGCGCTCGCACCGGCAGGTAATCGACGCTCGGCACCGCCGCGCCCAAGGGAAACACGCCCTCACGACGGGATTCGACCAACACTTGTTGAATGATGCTGCTGCGGGTGACCAGGCCGGGACGTTCGACCCTGGCGATGTCCGGTGTCGGCGCAGTCAGGGCCGGCGTCTGGTGCACGTAGTAACCCGACTGCGGCCGGGCACGGATCAGCCCCTGATCTTCGAGATTGGCATACGCCTGCAACACCGTCGCGTGGCTGACATTGAGCTGCGAGCTCATCTTGCGTACCGAAGGCACGCGCTCCCCCGGCTGATAGACCCCACGACGGATGTCTTCGGCCAGTTGTTGAGCAATACGTTGGTAGAGCAAGAGATTGGTCATGACGCAGCACTCGATTTCACGGGCATTTTATTCTTGTGTGAAACAATACCGGAACAGTTTAGAAGTGTACGGGGACAGTTGCCACAATAGTCGACGGTACAGTGCAGTGTCAGCAAAATCTGTACTGCTTTGCGAGGCAATTCGCAGACACAAAAAAACCCGGCGCTGACGGGCAGCCCGGGTTTGTAGGAGCCGGCTTGCTGGCGATGGCATCACTGCGGTTCATCTGAGACACCGCGGTGATGCTATCGCCAGCAAGCCGGCTCCTACGGATTGCATGGTTTCACAAGGAAGCGTCCATTACCGGGCGGCGCCGAGCTGGCCTTTTTCATCGGAGAACACAATTTCCACCCGACGGTTCTGCGCCCGGCCCCGTTCCGAGGCGTTCGCGTCTACCGGGTATTCGTCGCCATAACCTTCGACCTGAATGCGTTTTTCGTCGATGCCCAGGTCCGTCAACACGTCCGCCACCGATTGCGCACGGTCACGGGACAGTTTGAGGTTTTCCTGCTTGCCGCCAGTGCTGTCGGCGTAGCCTTCGATGCGCACGACGCGCTTGGGATTGAGCTGCAGGAATTGCACGATCTTCAACACCACGCGGTTCGCCGAGTTTTTCAGCTCCGCTTCGCCGGTGTCGAACAGCACATCACCGAGGGTCATCACCAGGCCACGGTCAGTCTGGGTCGTGGCCAGCGCAACAATCTGTTCTTCAAGCCACTTGCCCTGCTGCTGCACGCTCAGCAATTTGGATTCGCGCAGGGCCAGTTGCAGGCGCTGACGCTCCAATTCGAGCTTCGCCGCGCGCTCTTCATTGAGTACCTGATTGGTGTGCTCCCGAGCGATTTCGCTGTAGCGCTGGCTCAGGTAGGCGTAATGCACCACGTCGGAGCCGCTGCCCCAGTAGCTGGACAGTCGATCGGCACGGGCCAGGGATTCACCGGCACGGATCACGTCTTTCGGCGCGATTCGCAGCACGTTGGAATCTTCTTTCACCTTCTGAAAGTCGGCACCCGCTTCTTGCAACGCGGCTTCACTGTGCTGACCGGCGCAACCATAGAGGCTGGCGCAACCCGCGAGGATCAAGCCGCCGATAACTTTGGACGTGAGGTTCATTGGGCATCCCCCACTTGCTTGCGCAATCGAGTGATGCGGGTGTTGAGAAGATCCAGCTTCTCTTCACTTTTGAGCGTCAGCACCTTGGCTTCGGCCAGGCGTGCGTCAAGTTCGGCCTGTTCGGCGCGCATGCGTGCATGTTTGTAAGACTGATCGGCCATATCGCCTTGGGCACGGGCGAATTTATCTTCGGCCAGTTTCATTTCCGGCACATCGTCCGCGGTGGCCCCCACGGCTTTGGCTTGCACGAGCACCTGTTCGGTCAGGCGTATTTGTTCATTCGGCGCCGGATCGGCTGCACAACCCGCCAGAGCCAGAACGGCCAGGGCAGCGAAAAGAGGTCGAATACTCACTAAAAATCCCTACTGTTTTGGGGTACTGGCGGGTGGTTGCTGTGGCTGCTGTTGCTGCGCTTTCCAGCGCTCGATATTGCGTTGCAGCACGGCTTCCGTCAGTCCGGACGCGGGCAATTCTGTCATCTTTTTGGCCAGCTGTCCGCGCAACCACGGATCGTTGCAGGCCGAGTTATGGGAAACCGCGAGGAACAGGCCGGGTTTGTCGACCGGCTGTGGGCGCGCGACGAGGTCATTGGCCATGCTCAAGGCCTGTGCGGCTGCCATGCCCGAATAGCGTCCGGCGAGGACAAATTCCACTTCCCCCAACAGCAATTTCTGAAAGGCCTGGGTCAGGTTGGGAGTGCGTACGAGAGTCAATTGCTGCTCGGCGAACGTACCGAATTCCGGGGTCATTCGAGATTTTTCCGACAACGCGCCGGGATGACCGTGAAGGTCCTGCGCCTGGTTGTAGATCAGTGGCGAGTCTTTTCGGGTCCAGACCAGGTAATCGTTTTCCAGCAACGGCGGATGGATGTAATCCAGGGTTTCCAGCTCACTGACTGTCAACGGCGCGTCGGCCAGCATGTCCATGCGCCCACTGCGCACTTCCTCCAGCGCCTGGGCGCGTTTGCCGGCATAGAGCATCTCGACCTTAATGCCCAACTGCCCTGCTACTTGTTGCAACAGGTCGGCACTGGCACCGATCAGATGTTTGGGGTTTTGCGGGTCTTGCCACAGATACGGCGGCGCATCCGGGCTGCCGGTGACCACCAGTCGCTCACACTTGCCCGCTGCGATGGACAGCGTCGGCAACAGCGTCAGCCCCAGCAGCAATGACCAACCGAACACTCGATGCAGATCCATGGCAATACACTCCACTCAAACCCGGTTATATCCCCCCTGTAGGAGCCGCCCGCAGCCAGCCGGCTCCTACAGGAAGAGCAAAAAAAAAGCCCGACCAAAAGGTCGGGCTCTTTATAGGTCAAGCGGCTGGATTAGACCAGCTTCTCGAACTCAGGGATGGCTTCGAACAGGTCCGCCACCAGGCCGTAATCGGCCACCTGGAAGATCGGCGCTTCTTCGTCCTTGTTGATCGCGACGATCACTTTGGAGTCTTTCATGCCGGCCAGGTGCTGGATCGCGCCGGAGATACCGACCGCGATGTACAGCTGTGGAGCAACGATCTTGCCGGTCTGACCGACCTGCATGTCGTTCGGTACAAAACCTGCGTCGACCGCGGCGCGGGAAGCACCCACGGCAGCGCCCAGCTTGTCGGCCAGGGCGTACAGGTGTTTGAAGTTGTCGCCGTTCTGCATGCCGCGACCGCCGGAAACGACGATTTTGGCAGCGGTCAGTTCCGGACGATCGGACTTGGCCAGTTCTTCGCCAACGAAGCTCGAAGTGCCAGCGTTGTGCGCAGCAGCAACCGCTTCAACGGCAGCCGAACCACCTTCAGCAGCGACCGGGTCGAAACCGGTGGCACGCACGGTGATCACTTTGACCGCAGCGTTCGACTGAACGGTAGCGATGGCGTTACCGGCGTAGATCGGGCGCTTGAAAGTGTCAGCGCTTTCAACCGAGATGATCTCGGAGATCTGGTCGACGTCCAGCTGAGCGGCAACGCGCGGCAGGATGTTTTTGCCATTGGAAGTGGCGGCAGCCAGGATGTGGCTGTAGCCCTTGCCCAGCTCGGCAACCAGTGGCGCGACGTTTTCCGGCAGTTGGTGAGCGTAGGCGGCGTTGTCGGCCACCAGCACTTTAGCCACGCCAGCCACTTTCGCAGCGGCTTCAGCCACGGCGCCAGCGCCCTGACCTGCAACCAGCACGTGGATGTCGCCGCCGATTTTGGCAGCAGCAGCCACAGTGTTCAGAGTGGCCGGGGCCAGCACTTTGTTGTCGTGTTCAGCAATAACCAAGATAGTCATTTAGATTACCTTCGCTTCGTTTTTCAGTTTCTCGACCAGTTCAGCCACCGACTTGACCTTGATACCCGCGCTGCGTGCAGCAGGCGCTTCGACTTTCACGGTCTTGTTGGTGGAGGCGGTGGAAACGCCCAAAGCGTCCGGAGTCAGCACTTCGAGAGGCTTCTTCTTGGCTTTCATGATGTTTGGCAGGGACGCGTAGCGCGGCTCGTTCAAACGCAGGTCGGTGGTGACGATGGCCGGCAGCTTCAGGGAAACTGTTTGCGCGCCGCCGTCGATTTCGCGGGTCACGGCAACGCTGTCGCCGGACACTTCGACTTTGGACGCGAAGGTGCCCTGACCGTAGCCGCTCAATGCAGCGAGCATCTGGCCAGTCTGGTTGTTGTCGCTGTCGATGGCCTGTTTGCCGAGGATCACCAGCTGAGGCTGCTCCTTGTCGACAACGGCTTTGAGCAGCTTGGCAACGGCCAGGGAAGTCAGATCTTCAGCGGATTCGACGAGGATGGCGCGGTCGGCACCCAGAGCCAGCGCTGTGCGCAGTTGCTCTTGAGCGGTGGACGGGCCAACGGAAACCACGACGATTTCAGTCGCAACGCCTTTCTCTTTCAGGCGTACGGCTTCTTCCACGGCGATTTCGCAGAATGGGTTCATCGACATCTTCACGTTAGCGAGGTCGACGCCGGAATTGTCCGCCTTGACGCGAACCTTGACGTTGTAATCCACAACGCGTTTGACAGCTACAAGAACCTTCATGGATTCCTCGTTACTCTCCGGTGAAAAGAAAGTCGCCTAGGCGAACCTGGCGGTTGATGCTCATCGGGCGCAAGGGCACCTCTAAAAACGCCGGCATACGTGTCAAGGGACCATCGCTCATGACATTGATGACCGTTCGTCAGTGGTGACCAACAAGTCATTAAATATCGTGGCGTGTAAACTGCGCGCCAACACTGCGCTGCGCATCACCTTGTACTGCCATCGCCCTGTCTTTAGAGGTGCTCTTGAAACCAACAGTCAGCCTACGGCGAGCGCAAAACCGACCGTATCTTGACCGGAACGCCTATTCCGGTCAATACGGCAAAATGGCCAGTCATAAGCCGCGTGACTTTGATTTCTCTGGCTTTGAGCCGATTCAAACAAACGTTTGTATTGGACGCTAAGAGTGGTGTAGATATAATGCGCCACCCAAAGAGAAAGGTGGTTCATCGATTGTCCTCTTCCCGCCTCGTGCAGGAATTCATGGATGCGACACCAAACCTCCAATTAGAAAAAAAACTGTTGAGCCTTGAGTAGGAGATAACCTGTGGAACGCGAATACATGGAATTCGACGTGGTCATCGTCGGTGCCGGCCCCGCTGGTCTTTCCGCCGCCTGCCGCTTGAAGCAGAAGGCTGCTGAAGCCGGTAAGGAAATCAGCGTCTGCGTGGTCGAAAAAGGCTCCGAAGTGGGTGCTCACATCCTGTCCGGTGCCGTGTTCGAACCACGCGCCCTGAACGAACTGTTCCCGGACTGGAAAGAACTTGGCGCGCCGCTGAACACGCCGGTCACCCGCGACGATATCTTCGTTCTCAAGAACGCCGACAGCGCGCAGAAGATTCCCGACCTCTTTGTGCCCAAGACCATGCACAACGAAGGCAACTACATCATCTCCCTGGGCAACCTGTGCCGCTGGCTGGCTCAGCAGGCCGAAAACCTGGGCGTGGAAATCTACCCGGGCTTCGCCGCTCAGGAAGCATTGTTCGACGAGAACGGCGTGGTGCGCGGGATCATCACCGGTGATCTGGGCGTTGACCGCGAAGGCAACCCGAAGGAAGGCCTGTACACCCCGGGCATGGAACTGCGTGGCAAATACACGTTGTTCGCCGAAGGTTGCCGTGGCCACATCGGCAAGCAGCTGATCAAGCGCTTCAACCTCGACAGCGAAGCCGATGCCCAGCATTACGGCATCGGCCTGAAAGAAATCTGGGAAATCGACCCGGCCAAACATCAACCAGGCCTGGTGGTGCACACCGCTGGCTGGCCGCTGGACATCATGGGCACCGAGAACACCGGCGGCTCGTTCCTCTATCACCTGGAAAACAACCAGGTGGTGGTCGGCCTGATCGTTGATCTGTCCTACAGCAACACCTACCTGTCGCCGTTCGACGAGTTCCAGCGCCTCAAGCATCACCCGGTGCTCAAGCAATACCTGGAAGGCGGCAAGCGCATCAGCTACGGCGCGCGCGCCATCTGCAAGGGCGGCCTGAACTCGCTGCCGAAAATGGTCTTCAAGGGCGGCGCGCTGATCGGTTGCGACCTCGGCACCCTGAACTTCGCCAAGATCAAAGGCAGCCACACCGCGATGAAGTCCGGCATGCTCGCCGCTGAATCCGTGGCCGAGGCGCTGTTCGCTGAAAAGGACGGCACCGAAGAACTGACCACTTACGTCGACGCGTTCAAGAAGAGCTGGCTCTACGACGAGCTGTTCGCCAGCCGCAACTTCGGCCCGGCGATCCACAAGTTCGGCGCCATCGTCGGCGGTGGTTTCAACTGGCTGGACCAGAACATCTTCGGCGGCAAACTGCCGTTCACCCTGCACGACACCAAGCCGGATTACGCTTGCCTGAAACTCGCGGCCGACTGCAAGAAGATCGACTACCCGAAACCGGATGGCAAAATCAGTTTCGACAAACTCAGCTCGGTGTTCATCTCCGGTACCAACCACGAAGAAGAACAGCCTTGCCACCTGAAGCTGGCCGACCTGAGCATCCCGATCGGCAAAAACCTGCCGATGTACGATGAACCTGCCCAGCGTTACTGCCCGGCCGGCGTGTACGAAGTGGTCACCAAGGAAGACGGCGAGAAGCGCTTCCAGATCAACGCCCAGAACTGCGTTCACTGCAAGACCTGCGACATCAAGGACCCTGCACAGAACATCACCTGGGTGGCGCCGGAAGGTGCTGGCGGCCCGACTTACCCGAACATGTAAGCCGCACGCCTGAACAACGAGGCTCCCTAAATGGGGGCCTTTTTGTTGCCCGCAATTCATGCCCCCCACACAGTTCTTGTAGGAGCCGGCTTGCTGGCGATAGCGTCCGCCCAGTCAACAAACAGATTGGCTGACACACCGCTATCGCCAGCAAGCCGGCTCCTACAGGGGTTCGCAACGGTTCAGGCAGCGCGCTCATCACCGGGATTACGCTCAAAGTAGCGCTTGTACTCCCGACTGAACTGCGACGTGCTCTGGTACCCGACCCGATGCGCCACCTGCGCCACGCCCAAGCCCTCCGCCACCAGCAACGTCTGCGCCTTGAGCAAGCGCAAACGCTTCAAATACTGCACCGGCGACAACAACGTGCTGCGCTTGAAATGCTCATGAAAGGTCGACGCACTCATGTTCGCGCAACTGGCCAGGGTCTCGACGTTCAAGGGTTCGGCGTAGTGCGCATGCAAATGGCTGATCGACGCCGCGACACGGGCGAACTGCCCCTGCTGCTCCACCAGCGCGCGCAACACATCCGCCTGAGGCCCGCGCAACGCGACGAACAACAACTCGCGCAGGTGTGACGGCCCCATGATCCGCGCCTCCAGAGGATCGTGCAGACAACGCAACAACCGCTCCACACAGCCGCGCATGCCATCGTCGAGCACCACCGAGGTCATCGACTCCGGTGTCTGCGCCGCAATGTGCCGTCCCGGCGCCAGCCCCATCGCCAGCACCAATTCACCCAGCAGCACCCGGTCAATCGCCACGGAAACCCCGAGCAGCGGCGCATTTGGCAAGGCAAAGGTTTCGCACTCGAACGGCACCGGCAACGCTTGAATAAGATAATGCCCGGCGCCGTATTCCAGGGTTCGCGGCCCCAGGTACGCCAGTTTGCTGCCCTGGGCGATGATCATAAGGCTCGGTTCATAAATATGCGGGCCACGGGCGACGTCACAACTCGCGCGCAAGACTTGCACACCGGGCAACCCGGTCTGGGTGAAACCGTCGCGGGTCGCCAGTGGCTCAATCAGCGAAACCAGCGTGGCATTGGCATCGAGATGACGGGTCAACAACATGGGAGCTCTTCACAAAAAAAATCACGGAAAAAGGGATGCAAGCATCATCGCAGGTCTGATTGCCCATTTGACCCAACGAACGCGGATGCCGGAGGAATAGGCATGACACCCGGAGGAATCGCCATGGCCGCGTAATGGTACGGCGCCCAGAATGCGCCGCCTCACCTGTCATGCTTTTTGCGAGGTCCACCATGTACACCGCCATCGGATACGCCGCCCAGTCGGCCACCACTCCCCTTGCCCCCGTGAAATTCGAACGCCGCAGCCCACGTGCCGACGACGTGGCGATCGAGATTCTTTACTGCGGCGTCTGCCATTCCGACATCCATCAGGCGCGCAATGAGTGGGGCATTGCCGTTTACCCGCTGATGCCCGGCCACGAGATCGTAGGCAAAGTGACCGCCATCGGTGCGAATGTCACCCAGCATAAAGTCGGCGACCTGGTCGGCGTCGGCTGCATGGTCGATTCCTGCCGCAGCTGCGAAGCCTGCCAGGCCAACCTCGAACAATATTGCCTCGAAGGTCCGACCATGACTTACGCCACACCCGACCGGGTCGATGGCAGCAACACCATGGGCGGTTACTCCGACAGCATCGTGGTCAGCGAGCACTTCGTGGTGCGCATCCCGGAAAAACTTGACCTGGCCAGCGCCGCGCCAATCCTCTGCGCCGGCATCACCACCTACTCGCCGCTCAAGCACTACGGCGTGAAAGCGGGCGACAAGGTCGGGATTCTCGGCATGGGCGGCCTCGGCCACATGGGCATCAAGTTCGCCAAGGCAATGGGCGCGGAAGTGACGCTGTTCACCCGCTCGGCAAGCAAGGCTGAAGAAGGTCGTCGTCAGGGCGCGGACCATGTGATCGTGTCCACCGATGCCGAGCAGATGAAAGCCGCTGCCGGCCATTTCGACTTCCTGCTGGACACCATTCCGGTGCAGCACGACCTCAACCCCTACCTCGACACGCTGCGTTTCGACGGCGTGCACATTCTGGTGGGGTTGATTGAACCGATTGATCCACCGGTCCACGCGGCCAAATTGGTGCTGGGCCGCCGTGTACTCGCCGGCTCGCTGATCGGCGGCATCGCAGAAACCCAGGAAGTGCTGGATTTCTGCGCCGAGCACAACATCACCTGCGACATCGAAATGCTCGACATCCGCCAGATCAACGAGGCTTACGCCCGCATGATCGCCGGTGACGTGAAGTACCGCTTCGTCATCGACATGGCGACGCTGAAAGTCTGATCAGACCTTAGCGCCAAGCTCAGCCGAGAGCCGGGCTGTGACCCCTTTGATCAGGGGAATCAGCTCGGCCATTTTTTCCAGCGGCATGTACGGCACGGTGCTGGCAATGCTGATGCCGGCGACGATGCGCTTGCTGGCATCACGGATCGGCGCCGCCACGCAGCGGATCGACGGCTCGTTGTCTTCCAGGTCGAAGGCGTAACCGCCCGCCACGTACTCAATCATGCGCTGCTGAAACTGCTCCCAGGATTGCTCCGGGTGCTGCGGCCAGAACTGATTTTTCCCACCCGCCGGCAGACTGACTTCATACAGCCGCTGCCATTCTTCCTGCGTGTCATCGAGCATCAGCGCCTTGCCGATCCCGGTGCGCGCCAACGGCATGCGGTGGCCAACCCGCGAACGCATTTCCGGGCCATTGCGCCCCGGATTCTTGTGCAGGTACAGCACCTCGTCGCCTTCACGAATCGCCAGGTGAATGGTGTCGCCGGTCAATGCCGACAACTCATCCAGATACGGACCGGCCAACGTGACCAGGGGCAATTCTTCACGCGCCTGAAAGCCCAGCTCGATCAGCTTCGGCCCCAACAGATAACCGACTTGCGGCACCACGCGAAGATAGCGCTCGTCCACCAGGCAACTGGCCAGACGATGGGTGGTGCTGCGCGTCGTGCCGATCAGCCGGGCGATTTCCTTGAGATCGCGGGCGCCACTGGCCACGGCCTGAACCACACCCAGACCGCGAAGCAGGGTCTGAGTGCCGGTCGGCGCGGCGTCCTTGGCGATTTTTGGGGCGTCTTCCTGCATATCCAGCCTTTACCGTTGAGCGAGTGAACGGGCGGCATTATGGTCGCCCGACGGCTACGACTACAACTTGATACGCTCGACCTTCCCGACCAGCAGAATGTAGGAAAGCGCCCCCAGCAACGCCAGAACCGAGATGTAGGTGATCGCTGGAGCGAACGAATCACCGCTGGCGAGGAAACCGATGACAATCGGCGTGGCAATCGCCGACAGGTTGCCGATGAAGTTAAACACGCCGCCGGTCAGCCCCAACAAGCGTGCCGGTGCCAGCGTTGAAACCAGCGACCAGGTGATCGAAGCCAGACCGTTGCCGAAGAACGCCAAGGCGAGGAAGGCAATCACCAGCGGCGTCGACTCGACGAAATTGGCGCCGATGATCGAGGTGGAAATCAGCAAGCCGCCAATGATCGGCAGCTTGCGGGCGAAACCCACCGTGTAGCCGCGACGGATCAGGAAGTCGGAGAAGAACCCGGAACAGAGTACACCGACGAAAGCGGCGAGAAACGGCAACGACGCCAGCAGACCGGACTTGATGAAGTCCATGCCGCGATACTTCACCAGGTAGGTAGGGAACCACGTCAGGAAAAACCACAACGTCGAGTTGAGGCAGAACTGGCCAAGGTAAATGCCCCACAACTTGCGCTTGGTCAGGACGATGCCGAGGTCGGTCCAGCTGAATTTCGCCTTGACCTTCGCTTGCTCGGCCTGAATATCCACCAGCCCGCCGCCTTCGCGGATCAGGTCGATTTCAGCGTCGTTGGCGCCTTTGAAATCCCGCGGTTCGCGATACACCGCGTACCAGATCACCGCCCAGAGAATGCCCACCGCACCGGTGCTGACGAACACCATGTGCCAGCCAAATTCATGCTGCAACCAGGCGAGTACCGGCGTCAGGAACGCCAACCCGACGAACTGGCCGGAGGTGTAGAAACCAATGGCCGTGGCGCGCTCACGCTCCGGGAACCATGTGGTAACCACGCGGCTGTTGATCGGATACGCCGGGGCTTCCAGCGCACCGACCGCCATGCGCAAGACGAACAGCGCAATGAAACTGGCGGCGAAACCGAGCATCACCGTGGCGATCGACCACAGCAGCAAGGCGAGGCTATAAAGGATGCGCGGCGGAACGCGATCCACCAGCCAGCCGCCGGGGATCTGCATGGCGGCGTAGGTCCAGCCGAACGCGGAGAAGATCAGTCCGACGTGGATCGGGTCGATGCCCAGGTCACTGGTCAGCGCCGGGGCGGCGATGGACAGGTTGCTGCGGTCCAGATAGTTGATCACCACGGTGATGAACAGCAGGACCATGATGAAAAAACGCTTGCGGCTGGGCGCCACCAACGACGCCTGCCCGGTGAGGGTTTGCGGTTGCATGGGGAATGCCTCTTCTTATGTTTATTGAGGTCGTTCTAAAGACTTGCACTGCCCCCTGTAGGAGCTGGCTTGCCAGCGATAGCGGTGTGTCAGTCGACATCCATGTTGGATGAAAAGACGCCATCGCCGGCAAGCCAGCTCCTACAGGGGATTGGGGGGTGTCAGGCACTCACCACTCCGCAAAACTGCCATCGGCATGGCGCCAGATCGGGTTGCGCCAGCGATGCCCGACCGCCGCGCGTTCGATCACGTATTCCTCGTTGATCTCGATCCCCAGGCCCGGGCCGTTCGGAATCTTCACGAAGCCTTTGTCGTAATCGAACACTCGCGGATCCTTGACGTAATCCAGCAGGTCGTTGCTCTCGTTGTAATGGATGCCCAGGCTCTGTTCCTGGATGAACGCGTTGTAGCAAACCGCATCCAGTTGCAGACACGCCGCCAGTGCAATCGGCCCCAACGGGCAATGCAGCGCCAGCGCTACGTCGTAGGCTTCGGCCATGTTGGCGATCTTGCGAGTCTCGGTGATGCCACCGGCATGAGAAGCATCCGGCTGGATGATGTCGACGTAACCTTCGCTGAGCACGCGCTTGAAATCCCAGCGCGAGAACAGACGCTCACCGAGGGCAATCGGTGTGCTGGTCAGCGGTGCCAGTTCCTTCAGCGCTTCGTAGTTTTCGCTGAGCACCGGCTCTTCGATGAACATCAGTTTGTACGGATCGAGTTCCTTCATCAGCACCTTGGCCATGGGTTTGTGCACCCGGCCATGGAAGTCGACACCGATGCCGACATTCGGGCCGACCGCATCACGCACGGCAGCTACGTTGGCCAGGGCCAGGTCGACTTTCTCGAAGGAGTCGAGGAATTGCAGCTCTTCGGTGCCGTTCATTTTCACTGCGGTGAAACCACGGCTGACCGCCTCTTTCGCGGCGCGCGCGGTGTCTGCCGGACGGTCACCGCCAATCCACGAATAGACACGAATCTTGTCGCGCACCTGACCACCGAGCAGGTCGCTGACCGACACACCCAGGGCCTTACCCTTGATGTCCCACAACGCCTGGTCGATACCGGCCAGCGCACTCATGTGGATCGCACCACCCCGGTAGAAGCCGCCGCGATACAGCACGGTCCATATGTCTTCGATGTTGCGTGGGTCTTTGCCGATCAGGTAGTCGGACAATTCTTCAACGGCAGCCGCCACCGTGTGGGCACGGCCTTCGACCACGGGTTCGCCCCAACCGGTCACGCCCTCGTCGGTCTCGACCTTGAGGAAGCACCAGCGCGGCGGAACGATGAAGGTGGTCAGTTTGGTGATTTTCATCTCTTCTCTCTCTTATTAGATGCAGCGCGCTCGGCGCCAAAAAAGTCTTAACGCAGAGCGTTCCATGCAGCGACGTAGGCCTTGGCGTTGGACGCCACTTGCACCGCCGTCATGCCCGGTTTGAACAACCCGGACCCGAGGCCGAAGCCCTTCACGCCCGCGTCGATAAATACCTGCATGTTCTCCGGGGTGATCCCGCCCACCGGCGCCAGAATCGTCCCGGCGGGCAGCACCGCCAGCCAGGCTTTTACAACCGCCGGGCCCATTTGTTCGGCGGGGAACATCTTCAGCACGTCCGCGCCTTCAGCCAGTGCAGCGAACGCTTCGGTCGGCGTCGCCACGCCAGGCGACAGGAACAACCCGGCGGCCTTCGCGGCACGCAGCACTTTGGGATCGCTGTGGGGCATGACGATGACCTGCCCGCCGGCGGCTTTCACTTGCTCGACCTGCTCCGGCGTCAACACCGTGCCGGCACCGATCAGGCAATCGGCAGGCAAGGTACTGCGCAGGATGCGGATACTTTCGTACGGCTCGGGGGAATTGAGCGGCACTTCGATGACGCGAAATCCGGCTGCGTAAAGGACTTCTCCGATAGCCGCCGCTTCCTGCGGGCGCAGGCCACGCAGGATTGCGATCAGACCGTTTTGCGCCAATGCTTGTTTGAGCATGTCAGACCTCCAGTCAGGTTTAACGGGATGGGTTTGGAGTGATCAGCCCGGCGGCGAGCGCCAGTTGCCACAACCCGCGTTCGGTGGCCTGTTCGGCCAGCGTCACTCGGGCAAAACCGCAGGCGTCGAGCGCCCGGCTGTAACGGGCACAGAGTTGGGAATTGCCGATGAGAATGATCGATGGCAGATGAACGCTGTTGCGCCGACGCCGCTGAACCGTGGCCAGCGCCGACAGCTCATGGCCGATCAACAGGCCGGACAAATAATCCGGTTGCGCACTGCCGCTCAGTTCGCCGGTCAGCCCGAGGCTGCGGGCACTGAACAGCGTCGACAGCGGGCCGATTTCGCCGTCCGCCGACAGGGCCACTTGCACGCCACGATCAAACGCGTCGCCATCGAAAGACCCACCACGTTGCTGGGTGCGCCCCAGAATGCTGTGTTCGCTGAGCACCGCGAAGACTTCGCCGGTCATGAAGGTGTCGAAATGCACGATGCAGCCGTCGGCCACTTCCACCCATTTCGAATGGCTGCCCGGCAGGCCGATCAACAGATCGCTGCCCGCCCCGCCCGCCAGGTTTTGCAGCACGCCGAGGACCTGGGTTTCTTCACCGCGCATCACGTTCGGCAGGCGCGAACGCTGAATAACGCCCGGCACGATGTGCACATCGACACCGCGAAGACTGCGAATGGTTTGTAGGGAAGTTCCGAGATTGGCAACGTTTGCCGGCGTGTCGCGGTAGGCCGCTTCGCGCCAGCCTTGCGCACTGCCGACCATGCCGCAGGCAATCACCGGCAAACCGGGTTGCTCGTCGAGCCAGTCACCGCAGGCCTCGTCAAAGGCCAGTTCGAAACCGTCGGTGCATGCCAGACCTTTAATGATTCGCGGCGTCCGGGGCAGCTGCATGATTCCCGATGACAGCGAACGCTGTTCGAGCACCTGGCCACCCGCGGCGAGTTTGTAAGCACGTAATGAGGTTGTCCCCCAATCGAGCGCGATCAATTGCGCCAGCATCGCTTCACCTGTTTTGTTTATTGGCAGTGAGTGAGCTGGACTATAACCCCTGACGCGGCGATATCTCAATATATAAATACATCTCCCATATAGTGGGATTTAATTGCTACAGGCAAAAAAAATCGCAGCTTCAATTTCTGCGATGCATCAAACATCGAATTCAACCCTGTAGGAGCCGGCTTGCTGGCGATCCACTCTCAAAGTAGTGGGTTGCTCTTGAGTTTGCCATCGCCAGCAAGCCGGCTCCTACAGGTTGGGTTGACAACCATTTTCAGTGTGGAGCCAGCGAAGCTGCGATCTTTTAAGGGGGTCAATTGCCCGCGGCAAAATCCCTTAGCACCGCGCCATCCATCCGATACCGCACCCACTCCTCCTGTGGCTGCGCACCCAAGGATTTATAGAACTCGATTGCCGGCTTGTTCCAGTCCAGCACGCTCCACTCAAAACGCCCGCAATCATTGGCGCAGGCGATTTTCGCCAAGTGGCGCAGCAGGGTTTTACCGGCACCGCCACCGCGCTGCTCGGGAGTGATGTAGAGGTCTTCGAGGTACAGGCAGTTGCTGCCGAGCCAGGTGGAATAGCTGAAGAAGAACACCGCGAAGCCGATGGGCAATCCGTCGCGCAGGCAGATCAGGCCGTGGGCGGTGGCGCCTTCGCTGAACAGGCTGCGCTCGATGTCGGCGACGCTGGCGATGACTTCGTGGCGGGCACGTTCGTAATCGGCCAGTTCAGTGATGAACGCGAGGATTTGCGGTGCATCGCTGGGGGTCGCCGGGCGGATTTCGATCGTCATGGACGTGCCTTCGTCAAAAGTGGAAAACGCCATACTAAGTCGGCGCGCAACGCTCGTCACACTGGAAATTCAAAGCTGATCTATGGAGGATGTGGAGCCGCTGCCCCAACCGTTTTCACTTAACAGGACGTTTATGACGACTGATGCTTTCGCGCCACTGCAAATCCTCGCCGCCAGGTTGCTGCCCCACGCACTGGAACCCTCGGAAGACGGCGCCCACGATATGTCGCACCTGCAGCGAGTCTGGCACAACGTGCGCACTCTTCATGCTGAGGAAGGTGGCGATGTTGAAGTGCTGCTGGCAGCGGTGCTTTTGCATGATTGCGTGTCGGTGGAGAAGAACTCGCCGTTGCGTTCGCAAGCATCGCGGCTGGCCGCCGAGAAAGCCTCTGCAGTGTTGACCGACATGCACTGGCCCGGCGCAAAAATCAGCGCCGTTGTACACGCCATCGAGGCCCACAGCTTTTCTGCCAACATCACCCCAAGTTCCCTGGAAGCGAAAATCATGCAGGACGCCGACCGTCTCGATTCCCTTGGCATGCTCGGCGTTGCGCGCACTTTTTACATTGCCGGTCGCATGGGCAGCGCGCTGTATGACCCACAAGACCCGGAAGCGAATGCGCGGGAATACGATGACAAGCGCTTTTGCCTCGATCATTTCCAGACCAAGCTGCTGCACTTGGCAGACGGTTTCCAGACCCTCACCGGTCAACGCCTGGCCCGCATCCGGCATGAACGTTTGAAAAATTTCATGGAGCTGTTCAAAGAAGAAATCGGCATCGGCTGAGTGCATTACTCCGCCCACCACTAACCCTGGAATCGATAACCTCAGACCTAACATCGGCGCCTTGCATGATAGATAGATGACACTCTCCGTTATCGGGTCAAGGAAGCGCGTCATGTCCACTGCTCCACCTCAGGTCTCCAGCAAACTGTTCGGCCTGTTTTGCCTCGCCAGTTATTTGCTGTCGCTGTCCTACGGCTCGACGTTTTTGCTGTCGCTGTTGATCGGCTCGCGCGGCGGCAATGAACACGATGCCGGGAGCGTGATTTCGGCGGCGATGCTCAGTACGTTTGCGGCGGTGATCGTTTCCGGGCACTTGTCCGACTGGCTTGGCGCGGCGCGTTCGATTGCGCTGTTCGGCGTGCTGCTGGTGGCGGCCAGCCTGGGTTTTGCACTGACGCCGGGCTTCGGCCATCTGCTGCTGTTTTTCGGCTTGCTGCTGGGTTTGGGCTGGGGCGTTTTCTATACGCTCGGGCCGATCATCGTTGCGAGCCTTGTGACGCCTGCCCAACGGGCCAGATATTTTGCGCTGCTGTCGGGCAGCATGATGACCGGGATCGGCAGCGCACCGTTGCTGGGCCGCGCGGCCAATGCGCTTGGCTATCCCGTAACGGCGGCGTTTTACCTCGCGGCGCTGGCCAGCCTGATCGGCGTGTTGCTGTTCTGGCGCCTGGACGCGCAGCTGAAAAAAGCGCCCTCGCCTACCGCTGCGGTCGCACGCATTTCCTGGCGCGCAACCCGGCAGATTTTGTCGTCCCGCGCAGTGTTCCCGATCCTCATGGTCGGCCTCGGCGGCTGCGTGTTCGGCGGTCTGTCGAGTTTCCAAACCAGCTACGCAGCGTCTCGTTCGCTGGATTACTCGCTGTTCTTTTTCGGCTTCATGGGCGCGGCGATCAGCAGCCGGATGGTGATTGCCGGGTTCGTGGTCAAGCGCGATCCGTTCCGCGCGTCTTGCCTGTTGTCCGGGCTGATGATGGTTTCGATTGTGATGTTCGGTTTCGTGGTCGACAGCGGCTTCAGTTATGTACTGGCGGCCATGATGCTCGGGGTCGGTTACGGGCTGACGTATTCGGTGATCAACGGCCTGGCCGCGAATGAAGCGCCGCACGGCACCACCGCGCAAGCGTTGCTGCTGTTCAGCCTGTCGTACTTCATTGGTGTGTTTGGCTTTCCGTTGCTGGCCGGGAAGATCATCGTCGAACACGGGATGGCGACACTGTTGCTCACCGTTCTTGCCGTGGCGCTGTTGAACTGGCTGATCACCGTGGGCCGCCTGATCTGGCGGCGCTACACGGTCAAAACGTTGCAACAGGCCTGAACCGTTCGTCGTTCATCAGTATCCATGAGCGTCGATAAAAACCGGTCAAGCTTGATGCGGCTGGGGTGAGGCGGCGCGCAAGCTGGAGGTGTAAACGTTTGAGGGCCCCTTCGCGGGCAAGCCTCGCTCCTACAGGAACTACGCGATCCCTTGTAGGAGCGAGGCTTGCCCGCGAAGGGGCGTATCAGGCGCCGAAACTCTTCCTGATCAACGCATCCACCTCATCCGCCCCAGGCGAAGTCGCCGGCCCCCACCGAGTCACCGCCAGCGCCGCAGCCGCATTCGCCCGCCGCGCCGCTTCACCCGCCGACAACCCTCGCGCCAACCCGGCCACAAACACCCCGGCATGGGCATCCCCGGCGCCGTTGCTGTCCACCGCCTCAACCTTGAAACCCGGCACGTGCTGACGCTCGCCATGCTGATGAATCCAGCACCCTTGCGGACCGTCGCGAACCACCATCAACACCTTCGACGGCAGATGATCGGCCAGTCGATCCAGCGCCTCGGCAATGTCCGACGCCCCGGTAAACCGCAGCGCCTCGACGCTGTTGCTGGTCCACACATCGATGCGCGGCAACAGCGCCTGCATCAACGGCGCATCGGGTGACTCCACCAGCGGGCCCGGGTCAAATACGACATTGATCCCGGCGGGTAAATCCAGCACCCAATCCACCAGCGCCTGAGCCTTGCCGACATGCAACAGGCTGTAGCCGCTGACGTAGACATAGTCGCCCGCCTGCGCCGCTACGCTGTTCAAATCCTCTGCGGACACTTCACCTTCGGCGCCGATGTAGGAAACAAAACTACGCTCGGCCGAGGCATCCGTGATCGCCACGCACAACCCCGTGTCTCGTTCAGCACTGTGAGCAATGCCGATGCGAATGCCTTCCGCCTTCATCGCCTCACGCGCCAGATCGCCGAAACGACCAGTGCCATGACGGCCCAGGTAAACCACCGGCAAGCCATTACGCTGAGCGGCGGCCATCACATTGAACCCGCCACCGGCTTCGAAACTGGCGGATTGCGCCAGTACGTCGCCGCCGGGTTGAGGCAGTTTATCCACGGCCATGACCAGGTCGATGATGACCTGGCCGGTGTGCAACATTTTAGGCATGAGCATTCTCGAGCGACGCGGCGCGGCGATCCTTGGCCCCGCCGAGTACAAAATAAATCCCGCCGGCGACCAGGAACGTCACGATCCAGCCGAGGCCGTTATGCCCCAGCCACGAGTCGGACAGGAACCCACGGAACCAGACGGTTTGTTCGGTGGTGCCGATGGTGGTGAAGCTGAAACCCAGCACGATCGCCAAGGCCCACGCACCGAATGCACGCCACTCGACGCCGCCGCGATACCAGTAGGCACTGCTCGGGCTGACGTCCAGCAGGTCTTTGGGGCTGTAGTAATGGCGATGAATCAGGTCAACGACGAAGATCCCGACCCACGCCGTGATCGGCACGGCCAGCAGCGAAATGAAGGTGATGAACGGGCCGTAGAAACTGTCGGCGATCAGCATGAAGTAAATCGAACCGGCGAAAATCGCCACGATGTCGACCACCACGGCGTAGACGCGCTTGACCTTCAAGCCGAGGGTCAGCGTGGTCAAACCGGCGGAATACACCGACAGGTTGTTCGACAGCAGCAAGCCGCCGAACGCGGTGATCAGGTACGGCACGGCCATCCAGGTCGGCAGCATGTCGCGGATCGCGATGATCGGGTCAGTGGCCGACGCCAGGTCGTTGTTGCCCACCGACAGCAGGCCGCCGAGGGTGATCAGCAACACCAGCGGGATCCCTGCACCAAACGCTGCGGAAGCCACCAGACGTGCCGCTTTGACGCTGCGATGCTGATAGCGCGACATGTCCGCGCCGGCGTTGGCCCAACCGATCCCGGTGCCGGCGGCCATGGTGCCGACGCCGATGATCATTGCGCTAAGCGGTGCAGGCGTGGCGTTGAACACGGCGCTCCAGTCGATGGTGGCGCAGAGGAAACCGCCGACCAGAATGTTCAGCGCGCCGAACACATAAGTCGCCCACTTCTGAATCACCAGCAACGTCGCGTGACCGAGGCCGGACACCGACAAGGTCAGCAGCACGAAAATCGCGATGAAAACCAGGGTCAGCACCGGCGCGCTTTTGGCTTCCACCGGCGAGCCGAACAGGATCGAGCACAGCGACAGCAACACGAACGCGGCGGTGGTGGTGTTGACGGTTTCCCAACCCAGCCGCGACATCAGCGAAACCAGGGTCGGGCCGATGTTGCCGCGTACGCCGAAGATCGCCCGCGACAGCGTCAGGCTCGGTGCGCGGCCACGGCGACCGGCGATGGAAATGATCCCGACCACCGCAAAGGAACCGGCAGCGCCGAGGATCGCGACGATGATCGCCTGCCAGATCGCCAACCCGCGAAACGCCACCAGCGTAGCGCCGAGCGGCAGGCCGAGGATGGAAATGTTAGCGGCGAACCAGACCCAGAACAGCTGCAGCGGATGCCCGTTGCATTCGGCTTCCGGCACCGGCTCGATGCCACGGGTTTCCAGTTGCCCGGCACTTTGCCCGGCGTTCGATGAACTCATGTGAAATGCTCCTGTTGCCTTTGTTGTGGTTATGGGCAATGACGGAAGACGAAAACAACATCCCGGCTGTCCTGGCCAAGTCAGTGCGATCCATTGCTGTGAAAATATTCAAATAGGTGGTGCGGCCATCGCGAGCAGGCTCGCTCCCACAGGTATTGGGAACACCGCAGATCACTGTGGGAGCGAGCCTGCTCGCGATGGCGTCAGCCCAGTCAACGCAAAGCCAAAAGCCCCTGCACCAATGGCTCTAAATCCAATTCATTGACGATTTTGACCTTATCGATCATCGCCACCGGCCAACTCTCAAGCCCCAGACAGGCCCCAAGCATGGCCCCCAGAATCGCCGCGATGGTGTCGGTGTCACCACCCAGACCTGCGGCCATGCACAGCGCGTCGAAGGCATTTATTTCACCGATGGCCACTTGTTGCGCCAGGGCAAACGAAACCACCACCGACTCCTGCGAAGCCACCGACGTGCCGATCACGTCGTACATCAAATCCGCCAGCATCGCCTTGTCGCTGTCGACGCTGATCGTCCGCGCCCAACTGATGCGCGAGGCAATACGTCCGCCCGCGACCCAGTGACCGTGGCTTTCCGCTTGCTGGGCGATTTGCTGGCCGAGGTTCAATGCCTCGCCAAGGTCCATGCCGTTGATGCCGGCCGAGACCACCGCCGCCACCGCCGCCGCGCTGGAAATGCCCAGCGTGGTGTTGTGGGTGACCTGGCAGGCCTGCACCACGGCGTTGATGAACCGCTCGGGATCGCGGACATCCGCCGAAATGCCGACCGGCGTGATGCGCATCGCCGCGCCGTTGGTGGTGCCGTAGCGCCCCGCTTCTTCCGGCGAATGACCGGCGAGGATCATCTCGATCGCCCGTTTGGTCGACGGCCCGAGCAAATCCTGCGAGCCCTTGGCCTGCATCGCGGCTTCCCATTCGATCAGCCGTTGCGCCAGTACCGACGGTTCGATCCTGCCCTTGCCGTCGATCAACAACTGACCGACCAGAATCGCCTGTTCGGTGTCGTCGGTAATCGAGCCTTTAGGCATGTTGGCCGCAATCGGCTGATTGGGGCCGGCGTCTTGCAGATCGGTGATTTCACCGAAACGCGCCTTGATGACGGCGCGGCTCAGCGATTGCGTCGGCATGCCCAGCGCATCGCCCAGGGCCAGTCCGTAAAACGCGCCCAGTGCACGATTGAGCGCGGTCATTGTGGGTTTCCAAACTGCAGGTGCAGACGAAAGTGCACGGGATCGAGCAGGCTTTCGACCTGCTCCATGAAGCGGTTCTGCCGGTCGTAGGTGGTGCGCAAGGCTTTGAGGAACACCGTGCCGACCGGACGACCGAGCAGCTCGGCGTCTTCGGCGCTCAAGGGTTCGGCGCCGATCCATTGATCGCCGCGCTCGCCGATGTAGCCGTACGCGGCCAGGGTGATGGTCAGGGAATTGTCGATCAGGCCGACACGCGGCAGGCTTTCCAGGCCTCCGGTGGCGGGCATCAATGAACGTTCGAGGGAAACCAGCTTGCCGTCGGTGGAACGACGGCGGCGGTCGAGGGTGATGAATTGGTCAGTGCCGAAACGCGGCAGCAGGTCGGGGCGAGTCACCGCCTCGAGCCGCAGCACTTCGGTATTGATCAGCGCCCCGCTGTCGGCCAGCGCCTGCGCCCAACCGCTGCGCTGATCGAGCACCACCCCGTCGAACGTGACGATGGAACCGACACCGCTTTGTGTCGCGATGTAGTTGCGCCGTTTCAATTCGGCCAGGGCTTCACGCAGCGTACCTCGGCTGACTTTGAATTCTTGAGCCAACTGATGCTCGCCCGGCAACTGAAAACCGTCCTCCATGAGGCCGCTTTCGATGCGCCGGATGAGTTCGTCGACCACCCGTTGTTTCTTGTCAAATCGTACCTGTCTAATCATGTACAAATTGATACCCGAAACGACTTGTAACAGGCAAGACATATTTAGGGGGAGTGACGGAAGGATGCGGTCGGGAGGTGAATCAGGTACATCGCCTTCGCGGGCAAGCCTCGCTCCTACAGGTTATATGTCAGTCGCGTAATCCGTGCACGACACATAATCTGTAGGAGCGAGGCTTGCCCGCGAAGGGGCCAGCACAGACAACAAAAATCTCAGCGTTGTTTCAGACGGTCGATGACCACCGCCAGCAGCAAAATCGAACCACGAATCACGTACTGATAAAACGTATCGATGTTCTTCAGGTTCATCGCATTCTCGATGATCGCCAGAATCAACACCCCGGCGATCACATGCCGGATCATGCCGATCCCGCCACTGAGCGAAACCCCGCCAAGCACACACGCCGAGATCACCGTCAGCTCGAAACCCTGGCCGATCATCGGCTGGCCGGAAGTCATCCGCGACGCCAGAATCACCCCGGCCAACGCCCCGATCACACCGTGCACGGCGAAGATGATGATCTTGGTCCGGTCAACGTTGACCCCGGCCAGCAGCGCCGCTTCCTGGTTGCCGCCGATGGCCATGGTGTTGCGCCCGTAGGTGGTGTAATTCAGCAGCCAGCCGAAAAACAGGAAGCAGGCAATGGTGATCAGGATCGGCACCGGCACGCCAAACAACTGGCCGTTACCGAAGACAAAGAAAGACTCCTGCGACACGCCCACCGCTTTGCCATTGGCAAAAATGTAGGCCAGACCGCGAACGATCTGCATGGTCGCCAACGTAGTGATCAATGCATTGACCCGCAGCTTGGCGATCACGATCCCGTTGATCAGCCCGACAATCAACCCCATGAACAGCGCCGCCACCACACCGAGAAACACGCTGTCGGTGTCGCGCATCACCACCGCCGCGACCACGCCGGCACAGGCAATCACCGAGCCCACCGACAAGTCGAAATGCCCCGACGCCAGGCAATACAACATGGTGCACGCGGCAATCCCGGTGGTGGAAATCGCCAGGCCCAGGCCGCGCATGTTCAGCGGCGAAAGGAAGTTGTCGATCAGCAAGGTGCAGAGCACAAAGATCCCGACGGCCGCGAGCAGCATCACCCAGTCATCGAGAAAACGCCGCAGGTCCAGAGGTTTGCGCTGGGTGGGCAGAGCGTTGTTTTGGCTTGTCATCATAGTCACCTCTCAGTTCGCCACGCCGTCAGCGCGTTGGCGCGGCAAAGCCAGTTGCAGCAGGTTGGATTCGTTGGCGTCGTCACGGGACAGTTCGCCGCGCATCGCCCCTTCGCAGAGCACCAGGATTCGGTCGGAAATACCCATCACTTCCATCAGGTCGCTGGACACCACAATCACCGCGATGCCGCTTTCAGCCAGGTTATGGATGATCTGGTAAATCTCGGCCTTGGCGCCGATGTCGATGCCGCGAGTCGGTTCATCCAGAAGCAGCACTTTCATCGGCATCGACAGCCAGCGGCCGAGAATCGCCTTCTGCTGATTGCCGCCGGACAGGTACATGATTTTCTGCGCCGCGTTGGGCGTCTTCACTTTCAGCGCCTTGATCTGCTTGTCGGCGTTATCCCTCTCCCAGAGGCCGCGCAACAGGCAACCGAAGGTGGAATGGGCACCGCGCGCGCTGATGTTGATGTTCTCGGCGACGCTGGAGAGCGGCATGATGCCCTCCTTCTTGCGGTCCTCGGGACACAGCAGAATGCCGGCCGCAATCGCATCGCGAGGTGAACGCAGTTTCAGTTCATGCCCACGCAATTCCAGGCGCCCGGCGGTGTTGCGCTCAAGGCCGCTGAGCATGCGGAACAGCTCGGTTCGCCCTGCCCCCACCAGACCGAACAGCCCGAGAATTTCGCCTTTGTGCGCATCGAAACTCACCGGCTCACGCAAGCCCGGCCCGAGCAGACCGTCGACCCTCAACGCCACCGCGCCACGCTTGCGCGGGCGGTAATCGTAGATGTCCTGAATGTCGCGCCCGACCATGCACGTGACCAGTTGATCGTGGGTCAGCTCGCTCATGTCCTCGAAGGTGCGCACGTAGCGGCCGTCCTTGAACACCGTCACCGCGTCGCAGATGCGGAACACTTCTTCCATGCGATGGGAGACGTAGAGCACCACTTTGCCTTCGTCGCGCAGGCGCCCGATGATCGCCATCAAGCGATCGATCTCCCGCGCCGAGAGGCTACTGGTCGGTTCGTCGAACGCGATCACATGCGCGCCACGGGACAACGCCTTGGCGATTTCCACCAGTTGCCGTTGACCGAGGGACAGGCGCCCGACTTTCTCCTGCGGATCGATTTCATCGGCCAGGCCCTTGAGGCAGGCCAGCGCTTGTTGTCGCAGTGCGCCGCGATTGATCAGGCCGAAACTGGCGGGCAGATGACCGAGGAACAGGTTCTCCGCCACGGTCATTTCCGGGACCAGATGCAGTTCCTGATGGATCACCGCCACTTTGTTGCCGATGCTGTCGGCGGTGGATTTGAAGACCATCGTTCGCTCGCCGATCTGCAGGTCGCCGCTGCTCGGCGTGTAGGCGCCGCCGAGGATTTTCAGCAGGGTCGATTTGCCGGCACCGTTCTCGCCCATCAAGGCGTGAACCTGACCCGGATGGGCGACGAAGCTGATGCTGTCCAGTGCCTTCACCCCGGGAAAGGTTTTGCCGATCCCGTTGAAACGCAGGCTGCCGCCGACGCTGTCGTGTTGTGTCTGTACTTGCGCGTGCATAAAACACCTCATCACACAGATCAGGCAGCCCCGTCGCCAGGGCCGCCGATGAAATCAACCGCGCCTCAGTTCCACAGGCCGATCTTTTCCAGTTCCTGCTTGAAGTTGTCGCGCGTGATCAGGGTCACGTCGTCCATGGCGGTGTACTTTTCTGGTTCTTTGCCGGTAGTGACCCACTCGTACATCATGCTGGCGGTGTTGTAGCCCTCGATGTGCGGGCTCGGCAGCATCGAGCCGAAGAAGCCGCTGTCGGGTTTTTTCAGCTCGCCGATGGCGTCGGTGCCGTTGATGCCGATGCCGATCACATTGGCGGCGGCAAAACCGGCGCTCTCGGTGGCGCGCACGCCGCCCAGTACGGTGTTGTCGTTCATGCCGCCGATGATCAGGTTTTTCGCCGCACTCGGCAGTTTCACCAGCGCCGAGTTGGTGGCGTCCATGCTGCCCGGCACGTCGAGGGTTTTCAGGGCCGAGAACAGGATGTGGTCTTTTGGCATGCCGGCGTCTTCCAGCGCTTTGACCGAACCGTCGGTGCGCTTCTTGCCGGTGTCGAGTTCGTTGTAGGTGTTGATTACCGCGTAGGTGTCTTTCCAGTCCCAGTTGCGTTTTTTCGCTTCGGCGGCCATCGCCGCGCCCTGCTTCTGCCCGACTTCGAACGCCGCCATGCCGAGGTAGGGAACGTCTTCCATGAACTTGCCGCTGGCATCGACAAAGCGGTCATCCACGGCAATCACTTTCAAACCGTTGAGTTTGGCTTTGGCCATGATCGCCGGGCCGAGGGACACGTCCGGCGGGCAAATCACGAAGCCCTTGGCGCCATTGGCAGCCAGGCTGTCGATGGCGGACAGGGTTTTCTCGCCGTCCGGCACGGCGATCTTGATGACTTTGAAGCCTTTCTCTTTACCGGCCTTTTCGGCGAAGGCCCATTCGGTCTGGAACCAGGGCTCTTCCGCCTGCTTGACCAGAAAACCGATCTTCACTTCCTCGGCCGCCAGCAAGCTGCTGCTGAGGCTGACCGCGGTGACCGCCAAAGCGGCACAGCACAGGGAACGGATCCCACGACGACGATTCATAAGCTGACTCCTTGTTATTTTTTTTGAGCGTTATTTTTCAAAGCCGGTGCAAACGTTGGAGCAAATAGTCATATCGTATGATGATTGGATTTCAGGCGTAATTCCGCGCCTGGAACACCACTTGATCAGTCGTGGTACATCACCGAACGCCCACCATCGATGGTGATGCACGAGGCGTTGATGAACGGCGCTTCATCGCTGGCCAGGAAGACTGCCGTCATCGCCACTTCAATCGGCTGGCCAATACGCCGCGGCGGATGCAGATCGAAAGCGCGCTGACGTTCGGCCTGTGGGTCGGCAAAACCGTTCCAGTAATCGACGTTCAATTGGGTTTCGATGTAGCCCGGCGCAATGGCGTTAACACGAATGCCCTTCGGCGCGTATTCGATGCCCAGCGCGCGGGTCAGGCCGAGCAGACCGTGCTTGGCCACCGGGTACGGGAAGCAGCCGGGAATGATGTGCGTGGAATGGGTAGAGGCGATGTTGATGATGCTGCCGATGCCCTGCTCGATCATCTGCGGCAGCACCGCCTTGCAGCCGAACCAGGCGCCATCGAGGTCGATGGCGAAGCAGCGGCGCCAGTCTTCTTCGGTCATTTCCAGTGGATCGCGGAACACGTTGACGCCGGCGCAGTTGACCAGCACGTCGATGCGACCGTGCAACTCGACGGCCCTTTTTGCCATCGCGTGCAAGTCTTGTTGATTGGATACGTCAACCTTGATCGCCTGAACATCGAAGCCTTGGGCGCGCCAATTCGCTGCGACGCTTTCGACTTTCTCGCCCTGGATGTCGCTGATGATCAGCCTGGCTTGCTGGCAGGCAAAGGCCGCAACAATCGCCTCGCCGATGCCCTGAGCGGCGCCGGTCAGCAGCACGACCTTGTTTTTCAGGCGCTCGCCCTTCGGCGGTTCGGGCACCGGAGGCAGGGAGAGCGCTTCAGCCATGGATCAGCACTCCCTTTCGCGGGCACGACAAAAACCGGGCATCTGTCGATGTCCGGCCAAAAAACGTGTTGGAAAATCGCTGCATCACTTCACCTGTTTTGTTTTTTTAAGTGTGAGTGCGTGTAACTGATTGGAGCCGACTATAAACCCGACCGCCAAATAATCTCAATATATAATTTTACATCCCATATTTTGGGATTTAACCGGTAAATCTCGTACAGGGCTTTCCTGGTATATCGACTCGGATCGACAACACCGCGCCATCCAGCGGATGGTTGAGCGGGCTCGCAGCGCTGGTGATGTAGAGGGTTTTCAGGTCCGCGCCGCCGAAGACACAACTGGTCGGGCGACTGACTGGCAATTCGATGATGCGATCGACATACCCATCCGGTGTCAGCCGGATCAGGCAGCTGCCGTCCCAGCGCGCGTTCCAGATATAACCTCTGGCATCCATCGCCGAGCCGTCGGGGCCGCCACGTTGATGCGGGCCGAACCAGACTTGCGCGGGATCGAGGCCGCCGTCGGTGCGGATGAAATGCTGGTAGAGCGTCCCATCCAGGCTGTCGGCGAAATAAAGCGTGGTGGCGTCATCGCTCCACAACAACGTGTTGGGAATGCCCAATCCGCGCAGCAACGGAGTGACCCGGGCATCGCGGTCGATACGAAACAAGCCGCCGGAACGCCGCACAATGGGCAGGTCTTCGCCATTTTCGCCGATGTTGTTTTGCATGGTGCCGAGCCAGAGTCGCCCCTGGCCATCGCAACGGGCTTCGTTGCCGCGATTGCCCGGCTGCGGGTCGGCGACGCAGAACAAGGTCAGCCGTGGCTCAAGGCCTGGTGAATCCAGATCGAGCCGATACACGCCACTGCTCAACGTCACCAGCGCATCGCCGCTTTCGCAGGGAATGAAAGCCGACACGTGCTCCGGCATCTGCCAGATCTGCACGTTGGCACCGATCAGGCGCAGCGCCTGTTTGCCGGCGATATCCACCCAATAGAGTGCCTGCGTCGGCGCGTCCCAGAACGGGCCTTCGCCGAGGCGTGCCCGGTGTCCGGTGACTGCGGTCCATTCCATGAAACCTCCTGCGTTGTTCTTGTTTTATGTGGGAGCGAGCCTGCTCGCGATGGACGTCAACGGTAACGCGTGTCCGCTGCATAAACGCGTTGCCTTGAAGTTTTTCGCGAGCAGGCTCGCTCCTACAGGGGTTATTCGTTGTCAGCCGGTTTTTTTGTCGGCCATGACTTTTGGGTAGAAGCGTTTGATGGCCAGGTCGGCGTTGTCGATCAGGGTCATGCACGCCCACACACCGCGTGCCGCGTCGCGGGCGGCGATGGCGTCGGCCATGTCTTTGTGAATCGGCAGCGTGCGGCGCAGTTCGTCCGGATCGGCGGCGGAAACCTCGAAAGAGACTGCCAGAAGTGCGCCGAGGGCCGGGACCATTTGTTCGATGAATTGATTGTGGCTGGCCGCGAGGATGCACTCGTGGAAGAACTGGTCGGCACGGTTGTAATCGATGCCGCTGTGCACCGCGCGCTCCAGCGCGTTATAGGCCTGAAGCACCGCCTGCACCTGCTCGACGGTTGCACGCTCGCAGGCCCAGCGCACGGCCATCGGCTCGATGGTGCGGCGTAAATCGAGGAGGTCGTCGACGAAGTTTTCCGGCAGGCCGCTGCGGGACAGCCAGCCGACGACTTGTGGATCGAAGAGGTTCCAGCGCCGCACCGGCAATACCCGCGTGCCAACCTTCGGCCCGACTTCGAGCATGCCTTTGGCGACCAGGGTTTTGATGGCTTCGCGGATGACGGTGCGACTGACGCCGAGCTGCTCGCCCAAGTCGGCTTCAACCTTGAGGGTTTCGCCGGGTTTTACCTGGCCCGCCGCAATCCAGCAACCCAGCCAATCGACCGTCGATGCGTGAAAACTGCTGGACATGGGCACCTCGAGGCAGGGACGGCACAAAGCCGTTCGCGATGGTTGTCCACGCTAATCATCATACGATTGGGTGTCAATTTGATTTTGAAGCTGAGTAGCGAGATCGCGTTATCGTTCTTCGCGGGCAAGCCTCGCTCCTACAGGTGCCGGCGAACTCTGTAGGAGCGAGGCTTGCCCGCGAAGGCGTCAGCACTGACGACTCAAGGCTCGAGGCCGATGGGGAAGAAGATGCCGCCACTCCATACGCCCAGCCAACGCTGCCCATCTATTTCACGAGTCACCGCCAGCTCCACCAATTGGTAAAACACATTGCGATGAATCAGCGCTTCGAGATTGGTGCGTACATGCACGTAAGGCGCAGGCTCTTGTGTCACCGGATCAATCACCACGCGGATAGCATGGTCGGCACCGGCCTCGGCGGTTTCATCCACATTGGTGGTGAAGCGCAAGACCTGGGCTTCGCCCTCGCCTTCAACATCCACGGCAATTGCCACGAACGGAGCGTCGTCAACCTTGATGCCGACTTTCTCGACCGGGGTGATGAGGAAATAATCATCGCCGTCGCGGCGAATGATGGTGGAGAACAGTTTGACCATCGGCTTGCGTCCGATCGGCGTGCCCAGGTAATACCAGGTGCCGTCGCGGGCGATGCGCATGTCGATGTCGCCGCAGAAGTCGGGGTTCCACAAGTGGACCGGTGGCAAGCCTTGGGTCTTGGGGATTTGCCCCAACAGGTCATTGGCTTTTTGCGGGCCACTCATGGCGTTCTCCTTGGAATTACTGGTCGCTGAGCCCCAGCAGGCTGCGCGCGTATTGCCGCAGCGGCGGGCCCATCAGGTCTTCTGGCTTTTTGTCGTAGAACGTCAGTAAACCGCCACGACTCTTGATACGTGCAGTATCAATCAAATACTGGGTGCTGGTCTCGATCAACATGATCTGAATCACGCCGGAGTCGATACCGAGACGATCCACGGCTTCCTGGTCGAGCCATTCGTCCGTGTTGCCGATACGGTCGTCAGACTTGGCGAAACGGGTGTAGAGCAGGTAATGCGCACCGGCCGCACGGGCTTCGCCCATGGCCTGTTCGAGGCCTTCCGGCGTGTGCGCGCGGCGGACCATCGGAAAGTATTCGATAAAGCCGTCGAAGGCGACTTCGGCGATCACGTTAGGTCGCGGGTAGACCGCACTGCCCGGCGGCACAAAGGCGCCTTGGGCGATATAGACGAACGAATCCGGCTGAATGCGCAGGTTGTTCACGCGGCGGCTGTCGCTGTGGTCAAGCAGACCCGCGTCGCTCATGTGGTAGCGAGTCCCTTCAGCCAGATCGCTGACATTCATGCAGCCACCAAGCGCCAAAACGGCCAGCAGCAAAACCAGGCTACGCATCCTACCCTCCAGAGGCCGGTGACGGAAAACCGGCGAATGGCCATGGGATGCAGCTTCCGCGCCAGCTCATGTTCATCGTCGCCTGACAGATTGCATTCGCGGGCAAGCCTCGCTCCTACAGGTTGACGCCGATCTTGTAGGAGCGAGGCTTGCCCGCGAAGAGGCCCGATCAGCCGCCGATGATTTTCATGACGGTCGCACCACCGGAAAACGCCACTTCCTGCTTGTCACCCAAGGCCTTCACCAAGAGTCGCTGCAAGGCCGGCAATGCCTGGTGACGCGGCTTGTCCAGCAGGTCGCCGACATAGTGACGGTTGCTCGACGACAGGCAGCCATGCAGCCACCCGGTTGAAGACAGGCGCAGCCGCGAACAGGTTCGACAGAACGGAACGCTTTCGTTGGCGATTACACCGAAATAGCCCTGCCCCGGAATTTCATAGCGCACCGCCGTGGCGTCAACCGGCGCATCGGCCTGGAGATACTCATAGCGATCGCCGATCAGGCTCAGCAACTGCTGAAGGCTGACGAATTGTTGCAGGAATGCGTTGTTGTCGCTGGCCAGGTGGCCCATGCGCATCAGTTCGATGAAGCGCAACTCGTAACCGCGTTCCAGGCAGTAATCGAGCAGCGGCATCACTTGATCGAGGTTCTGTCCGCGCAGCGGCACCATGTTGACCTTGATCTTCATGCCGGCAGCGCTGGCCTGATCCATGCCATCGAGCACAGTCGCCAGATCGCCGCCGCGAGCAATGCTGCGGAATGCGCCGGCATCCAGGGTATCGAGGGAAACATTGATGCGACGAATGCCGGCATCGACCAGCAGGGGCAGTTTTTTCGCCAGCAATTGACCATTGGTGGTCAGGCTGATGTCTTGCAGGCCCATCTGCCCGACAGCGGTCATGAAGGCTTCGAGTTTGGGGCTGACCAACGGCTCACCGCCGGTGATGCGCAGTCGTTCGATCCCCGCCGCCTCGATCAAGTAGGCAACGCCGCGTGCCATGGCTTCGGCCGACAGTTCATCCTGCGCAGCGACCAGCCGCTTGCCGTTGGGCACGCAGTAGGTACAGGCGTAATTGCAGGCGGAGGTCAGGCTGATTCGCAGATTACGAAAACGCCTGCCTTGACGGTCAACGATCATGGTCACTCCGGCACAAGGAAATCGGACGGCGTAAAACTTGACTCACAAATCAAGTTTTAGCAAGTCCCATGCCTGAGTATATTCCTGAGGTACTGCGCCATATAGCGAAATCATGGCGCAATAAGGCAACTGAATGACTCAGCTACTCGGCGTGTCGGTGTCGCGCTTGCGCTTGTTGCCCATGCGCACGCCGATGTCCATCAGGAACTGGAAGAAGCCTTCCTGATCTTCCAGCACATTGCTCCAGAACGGCGAGTGATACAGCGCCACGGCGCCGTGTACCAGTGCCCAGGATGCGCAGTAATGGAAGTAAGGCGGCACGTCTTCAAGCTTGCCTTCACTGATCCGGCCCTTGATCAGCTGGGTCAGGCGTTCGAAGTTCGAGGCGCGAATCTTGTGCAGCTCCTCGATCATCTCTGGCACCTGGTTGCCCTTGACCACCTTTTCTTCCAGGCGATCGAACAAGCGGTAACGTTGCGGATCGCGCATGCGGAATTCGAAGTAAGCCCGGGACAGCGCTTCCTTGTCCTTGTCGACATCGGCCGAATGCAACAGCTCGTTCAAATCACGCTCGTAATCGAGCATCAGGCGCAGATAGATCTCCGCCTTGGATTTGAAGTGCTTGTAGATTGTGCCTTTGCCGATACCGACGGCATCAGCAATCATCTCGACGGTGACACTGTCTTCACCTTGGTCGAGGAACAGCTTGAGCGCGGTATCGAGAATTTCTTGCTCACGGCGACGAAATTCACGGACCTTACGAGGTTCTTTATGCATAAGAAAAGGTCTGTCGGGGTCAAAATTCGAAGCCGCGTATTATGCCTAACTTGCGGCAAAATGCACGGATCATCCATCCATATCTGTGTTTCTAGATGAATTCTGTCAGCACCAGCTTTTAATGAGAACTCTTCCGAAGCGCCTGTATTCCAAAATTGTTTAAAAACCTGGGCCGGTAAACTGGACTCAGCGCAATACTGATCAATACTTCAACTGTCGGCGGGGCATCTCCCCCAAGTGCCGCGTCGATATTGGTACCAACGGACCGCGTACCATTGTTTTACTCCTAATGGTCTTAACCCGGATTCACCCCCCAGAACCCGGGTTTTTTTTGCCTGCGATTTAACCTTTCACATGCGCCAGCGGGAACAGTCGCTTGAAGTTCTCGGTCGTCTGCGCGGCAAATCGCTCGTAGGATTCACCACGCAACATTGCCAGAAACTCTGCCACTTCCCGCACATATTGCGGCAGGTTCGGCTTGCCGCGATAAGGGATCGGCGCCAGGTACGGCGAGTCGGTTTCCACCAGCAATCGGTCGGCAGGCACTTTACTGGCCACGTCACGCAGCGCATCGGCATTGCGGAAGGTGACGATGCCAGACAAGGAAATGTAATAACCCATGTCCAGCGCCGCTTTGGCCATGTCCCAATCTTCGGTAAAGCAATGCAAAACGCCGGCCTGGGGCAAAGCCGCTTCGCGCAACAGGTTCAGCGTGTCCGCCCGGGCACCGCGAGTGTGAATGATCACCGGTTTGCCGGTCTGCTGCGCGGCTTGCAGGTGCAGGCGAAACGATTCCTGCTGCAACTCCGCCGCTTCAGGTTCGTAGTGATAATCCAGGCCGGTTTCACCAATCGCGACCACACGCGGGTGATTGAGCTCCTGCAGCAGCCAATCCAGCGCTGGCGCAGCGCCCGGCTGCACGTCCAGCGGGTGCACGCCGACCGAACAGTCGACATCGTCATAACGTTCGGCCAGGGCTTTGACGTCGGCAGCGTTGTCGACACTGACGCCAATACACAGAAAGTGCCCAACCCCGCGCTGGCGGGCCGCGTCGAGTGCGGCATCCAGCGAGCCGTCATGGGCGGCGAGGTCAAGGCGATCAAGGTGACAATGGGAATCTACGAGCATAAAAAGGGCTGCAACTTACATCGTATGAGTGGGACGGTCGGACTTCAGGGCTCCGGCCAAGTGGGTTTCGATTCGACTGCGCGCGGTGTCGTCACCGTCGTTGAACTGCACGCCGACGCCAGCGGCCCGGTTGCCTTGCGCGCCTTTGGGGGTGATCCAGGCAACCTTGCCGGCGACCGGAATTTTCTCCGGCTCGTCCATCAGGTTCAGCAGCATGAATACTTCATCGCCCAACTTGTAGCTCTTGTTGGTCGGGATAAACAGGCCACCGTTCTTGATGAATGGCATGTAGGCCGCGTAGAGCACAGAGTTGTCCTTGATGGTCAGGGACAAAATGCCGTTGCGCGGCCCCGGATTGACGGCTTCATTCATGCTGACCTCCACTGCTGATGTTCAGAGGATAGGCCCAGTCGGTCACTTCTGGGTAGGCAATGACGCCCATTGCACCAGCAGCGCTTCAAGCAACAGCACCCGATTGAGGTTGGCCTTGCTCATGACTTTCTGGCGCTGGGCGAGGATCCAGTCCTGAATGTTCAGGACTTTGTCCTGCGCGCTTTTCTGCGCCAGGTATTGAATCACCTTGCGCATATCGGCCAATCCCAGCCCGTCTTCATCCTGAGTCAGCTGATACCGCAGGATCAGGCTCGACCAGTCGCAGAACCAGTCAAACAGCAACAACAGCGGAATCGCGTTCCAGCCTTCGGCCAGTTGCGTCGGCGATTGCTGCTGCTTGAGCAACTTCTTCACGCCATCGACCACCAGCGCCCGCTGTTCGCGCACGCCCTGGGCCTGCAAATTCACCGCCGCCAGCGGTGAGCCAGCGGCCAGGGTCAGCAGTTCGACGCGCTCTTCTTCCGAGCTGTCCGGTAACGCCTTGGCCAGCCACGCAAGGCTCATGGCCTCGCTTGGCAGTGGACAGGCTTGCTGCACGCAGCGGCTTTTGATGGTGGGCAACAGCCGACTGGTCTGGTGACTGACCAGCAACAACACCGTATCGCCGGACGGCTCTTCAAGGCTTTTGAGCAAGGCGTTGGCGGCGTTGATGTTCATCGACTCCACTGGCTCGATCAACACCACTTTGCGCCCGCCCATCTGCGCAGTCTGGACCACGAAGCTGACCAGCTCACGAACCTGATCGACCTTGATCGCCTTGTCGGCTTCTTCCGGTTCGAGGATGTAGTTGTCAGGGTGGCTGCCGGCTTTGAGCAGCAGGCAGGATTTGCATTCGCCGCAAGCGTCCTGTGCAGTCGGGCGCTGGCACAGCAGGCTGGCCATCAGACGCTCGGCCAGCGCTCGCTTGCCGATCCCGGCCGGGCCGTGCAGCAGATAGGCGTGCGCATGTTGTTTGCGACCCGCCAATTGCTGCCAGAGGCTGTCCTGCCACGGATAGGCTTCAGCCACGGGTCAGCTCCAGCAGACGCGGCAACAAGGCGTCCAGCGATTGTTGAACCTGCGCCAGCGGCTGGGCGGCGTCGACCAGCACATAGCGCGCCGGGTCGGCTTTAGCGCGCTTGAGGAACGCACTGCGCACCGCATCGAAAAACGTCCGGCCTTCGAGTTCGAAGCGATCCAGGCGACCGCGAGCGCTGGCGCGGGCCAGACCCACTTCCACCGGCAGATCGAAAATCAGCGTCAGGTCCGGGCGCAACTCGCCCTGAACGAAGCTTTCCAGCGTAGCGATGCGCTCCAGCGACAAACCGCGACCGCCGCCCTGATAGGCGTAGGTCGAGTCGGTAAAACGATCGCACAACACCACCGCGCCACGGGCCAGCGCCGGGCGGATCACGCCGGCCAGGTGCTGGGCGCGCGCGGCAAACACCAGCAACAACTCGGTGTCGGGGTCCATGGTTTCATCGACCGGCGACAACAGCACCTCGCGGATCTTCTCGGCCAAAGGCGTGCCGCCCGGCTCGCGGGTCAGCACCACTTCGATACCGGCGGCGCGCAGGCGCTCGGCGAGGTATTCGCGATTGGTGCTCTTGCCGGCGCCTTCGGGGCCTTCCAGGGTAATAAACAAGCCAGTCACAGGCAGTCCTTAGTCAGAATCATTGCGGGCTTTGCGGCGCGGTTGCATCCGATTCGGGCGCGGGTGCAGCAGCGGGCTCTTTAGCAGGTTCTTTAGTCGTTTCTTGAGCCGGCTCTGGCGGCATCACTGGCGCCAACGCCTCCGGGGCCGGGTCAGGCGAAGCCGCCGGGATCGGAGCCTGCTCATTCGTCGCCTCTGGCGCGGTGACCGGCGCCGGGCTGGAGCGGTAATCGGCGCGACGCTTGAGCTGAAACTCACGCACCGCGCTGTTGTGAGCATCCAGATCATCGGAGAACACGTGGCTGCCATCGCCGCGCGCGACAAAATACAGGCTGTTGCCGGCCACCGGGTTGAGTGCCGCATGGATCGCTTCGCGGCCGACCATCGCGATCGGCGTCGGCGGTAGGCCGGAGATCACGTAGGTGTTGTAAGGGGTCGCTTCCTTGAGATGGGCGCGGGTCAACTTGCCGTTGTAGCGATCACCCAGGCCGTAGATCACGGTCGGATCGGTCTGCAACAGCATGCCCATTTCCATGCGCCGCACGAACACGCCAGCGATCTGGCCACGCTCTTGCGGTACGCCGGTTTCCTTTTCCACCAACGAAGCCATGATCAGCGCCTGGTAGGGTTCGGTGTACGGCACATCAGCCGCGCGCTGCCCCCACTCCTTGGCAAGGACTTCGTCGAGGCGGTCGTAGGCTTTTTTCAGCAGCTCGACGTCGGTCATGCCACGCACGAAGCGGTAGGTGTCCGGGAAGAATCGCCCTTCCGGGAAGATCCCCGTATGACCTAGCTTGTCCATCACTTCGCTATCGCTCAAGCCGTTCAGCGTCTGCTCAAGTTTTTCATCCTTGGCCAGCGCTGCACGCACTTGATGGAAATTCCAGCCTTCGACCAGCGTCAGGCTGTACTGAACCATTTCCCCGCGCTTCCACAGGTCGATCAGGTTTTCCACCGTCATGCCGGGCTGCATGCGGTACTCACCTTTGTGCAACGGTTGCCCGGCCAGGTTGAAGCGCCAGTACACACGCAACCAGAAAGCGTCCTTGATGACGCCATCGGCTTCGAGTCGATAGAAAGTGCGGGTGGGTGTCGTGCCTTTGGGCACGTCCAGGAGTTGTTCCTGGGTAATGTTCAGCGGCTGTTCCAGCGCCGAATGGATTTTCCAGGCCGAAGCGCCCAGACACAGCCCTGCCAGAACCAGTCCTGTTTCCAGCAGCAGCAAGAATTTACGTCTCACGTATCAAGCATCCAGTAGCGCGCGGGCAATGGTTTGGAGTTTACGGGTGAGCGGCCCAACCGGCCAGCTCAGTGCTGCATAGGCGCGCACCGGCCAAACGCCATACACGCTGTTGCAGATAAAGACTTCATCAGCCCATTGCAGCTGTTCGAGGGTAATGTCGGTGATTTGCGTGGGAATCCCCAGCGACTCGGCTTGAAACAATAATTCGGCGCGCATCACGCCGGCCACACCGCAGCGCTTGAGATCGGCAGTGATCAACACACCATCGCGGATCAGGAACAGATTGCTGAACACACCTTCGATCACCCGTCCGGCCTGATCGAGCATCAAGCCTTCGGCATGCTCGGTGTCTTGCCATTCGGAACGGGCGATGACTTGTTCAAGACGGTTCAGGTGTTTGAGCCCGGCGAGCAAGGGTTGTCTGGACAGTCGTGTGGCACAAGGAAACAGGCGAACGCCCTGCTCCGCATGTACGACAGGGTAAGCGGCAGGCGGGTTGCCCTGAAGAATGCGTCGGGCCTGGGCCGCAGGGTCGGGCGCGTAACCGCGCAGGCTGTCGCCGCGGGTGAGGATGAGTTTGAGCACGCCCTCGCCCAGATCTGCAGCGTAGGCCAGCAGCTCGCTGCGGATCAGCGCGTGATCGGCCGAGATCGCCAGGCGTGAACAGCCTTGCGCCAGGCGCGACAGATGCCGGTCCAGCAACAGTGGTTGCCCGCCGCGCACGGCAATGGTCTCGAACAGACCATCACCGTAAGCCAGGCCGCGATCCTTCAGCGACAGAGCGTCAGCCGGCTGACCGTCGACCCAGCTGTCCATCAGTCAGCGAACCGGCGGAACACCAGCGAGCCGTTGGTACCGCCAAACCCGAAGGAGTTGGACAGAACCACATCGATGTCCATGTTGCGCGCGGTGTGCGGCACGAAGTCCAGGTCGCAGCCTTCGTCCGGCTCATCGAGGTTGATGGTCGGCGGCGCCACTTGGCTATTGATCGCCAGCACACTGAAGATCGCCTCGACTGCGCCCGCCGCACCCAACAGGTGACCGGTCATGGACTTGGTCGAGCTGACCGCCAGCTTGTAGGCGTGATCGCCGAACACCGACTTGATCGCGCAGGCCTCGGCAAGGTCGCCGGCCGACGTCGACGTACCGTGGGCGTTGATGTACTGGACTTGATCGCTATTGATCTTCGCATCGCGCAGAGCGTTGCTGATGCAACGTGCAGCACCCGCACCGTCAGCCGGCGGCGAAGTCATGTGGTAAGCATCGCCACTGGTGCCAAAGCCGATCAGTTCGGCGTAGATGGTCGCGCCGCGAGCCTTGGCGTGTTCCAGCTCTTCAAGCACCAGCGCACCGGCACCGTCGGACAGGACGAAGCCGTCACGGCCCTTGTCCCATGGACGGCTGGCGCGGGTCGGCTCGTCGTTGCGGGTCGACAGCGCGCGGGAGGCACCGAAGCCGCCCATGCCCAGACCGCAAGCCGCCATCTCGGCGCCGCCGGCAATCATCACGTCGGCTTCGTCGTACATGATGTTGCGAGCCGCCATGCCGATGCAGTGCGTACCCGTGGTACACGCGGTGGCAATGGCGTAGTTAGGTCCCTGTGCACCCAGGTGGATCGACAGGAAACCGGAAATCATATTGATGATCGAGCCAGGCACGAAAAACGGAGAGATTCGTCGTGGGCCGGAATCATGCAGCGTGCGGCTGGTTTCTTCGATATTGGTCAGACCGCCAATACCCGAACCCATGGCCACGCCGATGCGCTCACGGTTGGCGTCGGTGACTTCAAGACCGGCGTTACGCACAGCCTGAAAACCTGCGGCCAGACCGTACTGAATGAACAGGTCGAGCTTGCGAGCTTCCTTGACCGACAGGTATTCCTCGACATTGAAGCCCTTTACCGAGCCGCCAAAACGGGTGGAATAGGCAGAAAGGTCGGTGTGTTCGATCAGACCAATGCCACTACGGCCAGCCAGAATGCCCTGCCAACTGCTCGGCACATCCGTGCCCAGTGGCGACAACATACCCATACCGGTGACTACGACGCGTCTACGCGACACAGCACTCTCCTTTTTTCAAATGACGACTTTGCATCAGGCCTAAAGAAAAAACCGCACGCCATGATGGCAGTGCGGTTTTTCCATGACAGCAAGCAACGATTACAAACTATTACGCCTGGTGGCTAGTAACGTAGTCGATTGCAGCTTGTACAGTAGTGATCTTCTCAGCTTCTTCGTCAGGGATTTCGGTCTCGAATTCCTCTTCCAGAGCCATCACCAGCTCAACGGTGTCAAGGGAGTCGGCACCCAGGTCTTCAACGAAGGAAGCAGTGTTGACCACTTCTTCTTCTTTAACGCCCAGTTGCTCAGCAACGATTTTCTTGACGCGCTCTTCGATGGTGCTCATACCTTGTTTTCACTCCTAATGGACAAATTCAGGCAGCTGGCCAGTGGGTAAGTGTATAGAAAGACTTTTCAGTTTTTCAACTGAAAGCTTCACTCCTCAAACCCTGTGGCCCTCTGCCTATAAATAGATTGCAGCTTTATAACGGATTTTAGACAGCTCGTATGACATTTTTTTGAAGCAACCCGTCACATTTAACTCATGTACATCCCGCCGTTCACCGGGATTGTAGCCCCAGTAACGTAAGCCGCACCGTCGGACGCAAGAAAAGCGACCACAGACGCGATCTCTTGAGCTTGCCCCAGACGACCCAGCGGAATTTGCGTCTGCAAGGCTTCACGCTGTGCCTCGGGCAGTTCGCGGGTCATATCGGTGTCGATGAACCCAGGGGCCACCGAGTTTACCGTAATCGAACGCGAACCGACTTCACGCGCCAGTGCACGACTGAAACCTTCCAGACCTGCCTTGGCGGCAGCGTAGTTTACTTGGCCTGCGTTGCCCATGGCACCCACAACCGAGCCAATACTGATAATTCGTCCCCAACGGGCTTTGGTCATACCGCGCAGAACGCCCTTGGACAGGCGGAACAGACTGTTCAGGTTGGTATCGACGACGTCATGCCACTCGTCGTCTTTCATGCGCATCATCAGGTTATCGCGGGTGATGCCGGCATTGTTGACCAGGATCGCCGGCGCACCGAACTGCTCCTGGATGCTCGCCAGCACAGCGGCAACGGATTCGTCGCTGGTGACATTCAGTTCCAGGCCAGTGCCTTGAATACCGTTTTCTTTCAGGGTAGCGGCGATGCGCTCGGCACCCGAGGCGGATGTCGCGGTGCCCACAACAATGGCGCCCTGACGACCCAGTTCCAGGGCGATGGCCTGGCCGATACCGCGGCTCGCACCGGTGACCAGTGCAACTTTACCTTGCAGACTCATGCAAGCTTCTCCTGATTCAGGCCAGCGCTGCACGGGCGGCAGCGAAGGCGTCTGGGGTATTGAGGTTGGATGTCGACACGCCTTCGGCGCAGCGTTTGTTCAGACCTGCCAGCACTTTGCCAGGGCCGCATTCGACCAACTGGGTCGCGCCCTTGGCGGCCAGCGCCTGGACCGATTCAACCCAGCGCACAGGCTTGTAGAGCTGCTCAAGCAGATCGCGCTTGAGGGTTTCGAGATCGGCCGGCACGTTCGCGCTGACGTTTTGTACCACGGGAATCTGTGGTGCCTGCCAGTTGATCGCAGCGATCGACTCGGCGAAACGCTCGGCGGCTGGACGCATCAGCTCGCAATGGGACGGTACGCTGACCGGCAACGGCATGGCGCGCTTGGCACCACGGGCCTTGCAGCCTTCGATGGCGCGCTCGACCGCAGCCTTGGCACCCGCGATCACGACTTGACCCGGAGAGTTGAAATTGACCGCGCTGACCACTTCGCCTTGCGCCGCTTCAGCACAGGCTGCCAGTACGTCAGCATCGTCCAGGCCGAGAATGGCAGCCATACCGCCCTGCCCGGCCGGAACGGCTTCTTGCATCAACTGACCGCGACGCTCCACCAGTTTCACCGCGTCGCCCAGACTCAGGCTGCCCGCAGCGACCAGGGCGCTGTACTCGCCCAGGCTGTGACCGGCAACGTAAGCCGGGCGCGCACCGCCTTCCGCCAGCCACAGACGCCACAAGGCGATCGAGGCGGTCAGAATGGCCGGTTGGGTTTTATCGGTTTGATTGAGTTGCTCTTCCGGCCCTTGCTGGGTCAGTGCCCACAGGTCGTAACCGAGCGCGTCGGATGCTTCTTTGAATGTTTCGAGGACCACCGGATGTTGCGCGCCCAACTCGGCCAGCATGCCGAGGGACTGCGAACCCTGTCCTGGAAAGACGAATGCGAGGGAAGCAGACATGTAACAAGCCCCTAATGATCTTGTCGTCGGAGAATTGACGTCCCGCTTGGGGGACGCAAGAAACTGACAGTTGGATGGCAAATTGAACTGAGCGGTCACATTTAAGCATTGTCCGACGAAAACGCCTAAAGCAACAAATCCTCCAGACGACCGTGAATGCGTTCCGGCAGGTTTTCCTGGATCTCTATCAAAGCTCGCGAGATGGCGCTCTGGAAACCCTGAACCCCTGCAGAACCGTGACTTTTCACCACAATTCCCTGCAAACCCAGGAAACTTGCGCCGTTATGCCGCGCGGGCGCGAGGTCCGCTTGCAGGCGCTTCATCAACGGCAGTGCCATTGCACCGACAACTTTTGATGCAAGGTTTTTTTTGAACAAGGCTTCAATGCGCCCCGCGATCATTGTCGCCAACCCTTCGCTGGACTTGAGCAGGATGTTGCCGACAAAGCCGTCACACACCACCACATCCGCTTCGCCCCGGTACAGACCGTCACCTTCGACAAAACCGATGTAGTTGATGCCCCGAGCGCCCTGCAACAGGGTAGCCGCCAGCTTGACCTGCTGATTACCCTTGATGTCCTCAGTACCGATGTTCAGCAACGCAACACGCGGTCGAACGATACCCAGTGTTTCTGCCGCCACCGACCCCATCACCGCAAATTGCAACAGGTGCTCGGCGCTGCAATCGACATTGGCGCCCAGATCGAGCAACTGGCAATAGCCCTTTTGCGTCGGGATCGCCGCGACCATGGCCGGCCGATCGATGCCCGGCAAGGTCTTGAGCACAAACCGCGACAACGCCATCAATGCACCGGTGTTGCCGGCGCTGACGCAGGCCTGAACCTTGCCATCACGCAACAACTCGAGCGCCACACGCATCGACGAATCCGGCTTGCCGCGCAAGGCCTGGGCAGGTTTTTCGTCCATGGCAATCACTTCGGATGCCGGGGCAATCGACAGGCGCGAGCGATCCACAGCCGATTGGCCAGCGATCAATTCTTCAAGAAGGGAGGGTTGACCAACAAGGGTCAGGTGCAGCGAGGGCGTAGCAATCAGACAAGCAAGGCTGGCCTGAACAATGCTGCGGGGACCGAAGTCCCCGCCCATTGCGTCAATCGCGATGACTTGAGCGGACAAGTGATTACTCGTCAGCGCCCTTGTCGATCACTTTACGGCCACGGTATACGCCTTCTGGCGATACGTGGTGACGCAGGTGAACTTCACCGGTGGTTTTTTCTACAGACAGGGTGCTAGCCTCGAGAGCGTCGTGCGAACGACGCATGTCACGGGCGGAGCGGGATTTTTTGTTCTGCTGAACAGCCATAATTGATTAACTCCTAAACGTTTGGGTCACGCTTTAACTGCGCCAATACACTGAACGGGTTGGACCGCGTTACCTCGTCCTCGCTCGGTTCGGGCTCATCGAGACCCGCCGGCTGCTGGCATTCTTCCGGATGATGAGCAGGCACAATGGGCAAGGCGAGCAGAAGCTCCTCCTCGATCAGTGACTGCAGATCCAAAGGATCTTCGCCCAGTTCCAGCACGTCATAACCTTTCGGCAACGACTGGGTATTCGCACCCTCCTTCACCACAGCATAACTGCATTCGCTGTGGATCGGCAGGGTGACCAGCTCAAGACAACGCTGGCAAACCATTTTGACTTCGGTGTCGATAAAGCTGTGGATTACCACAGACTTACGTTCATCTCGTTCAAAAACGAATTTAGCCTGCACCGTACCGACATTGTCGGAAAGCGGGTCGCAGAGTCTCTCCAAATCGGCCAGCAGCAGTTCACCTTGAAGGGTGGTGCCACGGTCAGCCAATTTGCGCGGGTCAACGTGAGGTGGAATCGGGTCATTCAACATAGGCGCAGCATTATAGGGATGCCCCCAGCCATGTCAAAGGAAATTCAGCCCTGTCCGTCACCTGGAAGCCTCGCTAGAATTCGCGCCTGTCTTCTGGAGATGCGCATGCTGCCTTTATTACTCGCTTCAAGCTCAGTGTATCGCCGGGAATTACTGGCCCGCTTGCAGCTGCCGTTCACCTGCAGCTCGCCGGATATCGACGAAAGTCATCGACCGAATGAGCCCGCCGTCGAACTGGTCAAGCGCCTCGCCGAAGAAAAAGCCCGGGCTCTTGCCGGCAGCCACCCCACTCATCTGATTATCGGTTCCGATCAGGTCGCGGTGCTCGGCGAGCGCATTATCGGTAAACCCCATACCTTCGAAAAGGCTCGCGAGCAGTTGCTGGCCTCAAGCGGCGCCAGCGTAACCTTTCTGACCGGCCTGGCCCTGCTCAATAGCCAGACGGGACACTGCCAGGTCGACTGCGTGCCGTTCACCGTGCACATGCGCATACTCGATACCGCACGCATCGAACGCTACCTGCGCGCCGAACAGCCCTACGACTGCGCTGGCAGCTTCAAGGCCGAAGGTTTGGGGGTGAGCCTGTTTCAACGCACCGAAGGCCCTGACGCCACCAGCCTGATCGGCCTGCCGCTGATTCGCCTGATCGACATGCTGCTGGCTGAAGGGGTGCAAATCCCCTGACGGCTGTCGAGTCCTTCACCGATCTTGAGGACGTCATCGCCGGCAAGCCGGCTCCTACAAGGGAACGGGGTGACCACCCCTCATTTGCGCCACAACGAAACCCTGTAGGAGCCAGCTTGCTGGCGATGCGAACGACGCGGTGTATCAGGAACACTGCCATCGCCGGCAAGCCGGCTCCTACAGGGTGCGGACGCAAAAAACCGGCCACTTGGGCCGGTTTTTTTATGTCGCCGGAAGATCAGCGCAGCGACGGACCATGAAAGCCCATCCACATCGCCAACTGCTCAGCCACGCTGGCGCCCAGTTTCTTCGAGAAGCGATCGAACGGCGATTCCTGAACGGTGAAGTCCACCAGCTCTTTCTCGCCAATCACATCACGCGCTACCGAACTGGCATTACCCAGACCATCGATCAGCCCCAGCGGCAGCGCCTGCTCACCGGACCAGACCAACCCGGAGAACAACTCCGGATGTTCTTTATCCTTGAGTCGGTCGCCACGACCCGTCTTGACGCTGTTGATGAACTGCTGGTGCGTCGTATCGAGTACGCCCTGCCAGAACTGAGTCTCCTCAGGCTTCTGCGGCTGGAACGGATCGAGGAACGACTTGTGCTCGCCAGACGTATAGGTCCGGCGCTCGACACCGAGTTTCTCCATGGTGCCGACAAACCCGTAACCGGCCGCCGTCACGCCAATGGAACCCACCAGGCTCGCCTTGTCGGCGTAGATCTGATCCGCCGCACTGGCGATGTAATAAGCACCGGAAGCCCCCAGATCGGAGATGACCGCGTAAACCTTGGTGTCCGGGTTCAAGCCGCGCAACCGGCGAATCTCGTCATACACGTAGCCGGACTGCACCGGACTACCGCCCGGACTGTTGATGCGCAGGATGACACCTTTGACCTTTTTGTCTTCAAAGGCGGCACGCAGACTACCGACGATGTTGTCAGCGCTGGCGGGCTCCTTGTCCGCGATCATGCCCGTCACGTCGATCAGCGCGGTGTAATTGGCGCTGCGAGTGGCGGCTTTCTCCATGTCCATCAGCGGCGTGAACAGAATCAACGCGCCAAACAGGTACACAAAGGTCAGTAACTTGAAGAAAATCCCCCAGCGACGCGACCGACGCTGCTCCTGCACGCTGGCGAGCAGAGTCTTTTCCAACAGCTTCCAGCTTTTCTCGTCACCGCTCTCTGCGCTCGGCTTGGCGGGCGCTTTCCATTCGTCGGTCATGCCATCTACCCCAGCAAAAACGTATTAAGCCCGCTGACTCAGCCAGGCATGCAATTCTGAAAAACGATCAATGGCCAGTGCCGGCTCGAACAATTTCAGCGCTTCAATCGATTGCGCGCCGTAGCTGACCGCCACCGAATCCATGCCGGCGTTGCGCGCCATCTGCAGGTCGAAGGACGAATCGCCGACCATCAACGCTTGCTCCGGGCGAACTTCGCAATGGGCGAGGATCTGCTCAAGCATCAACGGATGGGGTTTGCTGGCGGTTTCGTCGGCGGCACGGGTGATGTCGAAATAATCTTCCCAGCCGTGCGCCTTCAGTACCCTATCCAGTCCACGACGCGCCTTGCCAGTGGCAACGGCCAAATGATAACCCTCGGCGCGGAACGCCTCCATCGACTCGACAACCCCTTCGAACAACGGCGAAGGCACGGCTTCCGAGGCGATGTAGTGGTCGGCATAATACTCGCGAAACGCCACCAGTTCGGTATCGCTGATCTCGGGGTACAGCGTGCGAATCGCTTCCGGCAGGCCCAGGCCGATGATGCCTTTGACAGCAAAGTCATCGCGCAACTGAAAACCGGAACGCTCGGACGCAACGTGCATCGCTTCGACAATCCGACCAATGGAATCAGCGAGCGTGCCGTCCCAATCGAAAATCAGCAGTTTGTAGTCAGAGGGGTGCACTCAGGCGCTCCACAGTCTTGGCCCACATCTCGTCGACAGGCGCCTGCAACTTCAGTTCGCCGCCATCCGGCAGCGGCACGGTCAGCATGTACGCGTGCAGGAACAGGCGTTTACCGCCCAGATCGCGGATCTCCTTGCTGAAATCATCATCGCCGTACTTGGTGTCGCCGGCGATGCAATGCCCGGCGTGCAAGGTGTGAACGCGGATCTGGTGAGTCCGGCCAGTGATCGGCTTGGCCTCGATCAGGGTGGCAAAGTCGCCGAATCGACGCAGGACCTTGAACACGGTCACCGATTCCTTGCCCTCCTCCTCGTCGACCTCGACCATCCGCTCGCCGGAACGCAGATTGCTCTTGCCCAGCGACGCACGGACCTGCTTGATCGATGCCGCCCAGTTGCCGCGAACCAGTGCCATGTAGCGCTTGTCCACGCCATCACCGCGCAGGGCCGTGTGCAAGTGACGCAGCATGCTGCGTTTTTTGGCGATCATCAGCAGGCCGGAGGTGTCACGGTCCAGGCGGTGAACCAGCTCGAGCTCCTTGCAATCCGGACGCAACTGACGAAAGGCTTCGATCACGCCATAAGTCAGGCCACTGCCGCCGTGAACCGCGATGCCGCAAGGCTTGTTGATCACGATCAGCGCTTTGTCTTCATAGACAATCGAGGCTTCAAGTCGCTGCAGCAGGCCTTGGGCCAGCGGCACAGGTTCGTCGCGCTCAGGCACGCGAACCGGCGGCACGCGCACGATATCGCCCGCCTGCAGCTTGTATTCAGGCTTGATCCGGCCTTTGTTCACTCGCACTTCGCCTTTACGCAAAATGCGGTAAATCAAGGTCTTGGGCACGCCTTTGAGCCGAGCGAGAAGGAAGTTATCAATACGTTGGCCGGCATATTCCGGCGAGACCTCAAGCAGTTGTACGGCTGGGGTCGAGGGGGCAGTAGTCGTCATGGTGCGGATGATATCAATTTTTTATGGAATTGAAGCACTTAATCATTACTGCTATAGTCGCGAACGCCGCCAAAAGCGGCCTGGACAGCGGACCAACGGTCAAAAACCGGCCCTGACCAATGCAATTCACCAGGACGCGAGGCCGTCCTACGGCGCTTTCGCTACGTAACGGTGGAGTTTGCAGGTGTAACGAGCGCAGGTGACATGAGGCCTGAATCACGCCGCAAAGCAGAGTTTTCACTCGCTGAGCGAGCCCATATTCACGGCCAGTTCACAAAGTGCAGTCAGCTGCGAATGACCCCGAGCGAACGCTTCGGAAACAACGCCTAAATTAGCCATGATGCGTGACCTCCCCTTTCGGAGCTCACGGTAAATGCCAACCCGCTGCGGATTCTGCGCGCGGCAGCACCCGAATTATCAGGGATACGTGTAGGGTGGAGATGCACAACCGCTGGACTGTGTAGCAATAGGCTTTATCAAGACGCTTCATCTCGTCCACAGCCGCCGGTTGATTCCTCCTCCTGACTGAGTGCTTAAGTAGCCACAGCAAGCAGGACGCGTACGTCGCGACGAAGGCCCACATTGGCCGGACTTCGCTAGACACGGGAATGGCCAACCACTCCCGACGCACCTGACACCGACCATGAGAAGTCGTGTGTGCCGAACGCCGTTTCCGGCAGCCCGGAAACCGACGGTACTACATGAAAAGAATGCTGATTAACGCAACTCAACCCGAAGAGTTGCGTGTTGCACTGGTAGATGGCCAACGCCTCTACGACCTGGACATCGAATCCGGTGCACGCGAGCAGAAGAAGGCCAACATCTATAAAGGCCGGATTACTCGCATCGAACCAAGCCTTGAGGCTGCCTTTGTCGATTTCGGCTCCGAGCGCCACGGCTTCCTGCCCCTCAAAGAAATCTCCCGCGAATACTTCAAGAAAGCCCCTGAAGGCCGCGTCAACATCAAAGACGTCCTGAGCGAAGGCCAGGAAGTCATCGTTCAGGTCGAAAAAGAAGAACGTGGCAACAAGGGCGCCGCCCTGACCACTTTCATCAGCCTGGCCGGTCGTTACCTGGTTCTGATGCCGAACAACCCGCGTGCCGGCGGTATCTCCCGTCGCATCGAAGGTGAAGAGCGCAACGAACTGCGTGAAGCCCTGAACGGTCTGGTTGCACCAGCCGACATGGGTCTGATCGTGCGCACTGCCGGCCTGGGCCGCAGCAGCGAAGAAATGCAGTGGGACCTCGATTACCTGCTGCAACTCTGGACCGCCATCAAAGAAGCCTCGCTGGATCGCTCCGCGCCGTTCCTGATCTATCAGGAAAGCAACGTGATCATCCGCGCCATCCGCGATTACCTGCGCCAGGACATCGGCGAAGTGCTGATCGACAGCGTTGAAGCCCAGGACGAAGCCCTGACCTTCATCCGCCAGGTGATGCCGCAGTACGCCAGCAAGATCAAGCTGTACGAAGACAGCGTTCCGCTGTTCAACCGTTTCCAGATCGAAAGCCAGATCGAGACCGCTTTCCAGCGCGTCGTCGAGCTGCCTTCCGGTGGTTCCATCGTTATCGATCCGACCGAAGCCCTGGTGTCCATCGACATCAACTCGGCACGCGCCACCAAAGGCAGCGACATCGAAGAAACCGCCCTGCAGACCAACCTTGAAGCCGCCGAAGAAATCGCCCGTCAGTTGCGCCTGCGCGACATCGGCGGCCTGATCGTCATCGACTTCATCGACATGACCCCTGCCAAGAACCAGCGCGCCGTGGAAGAGAAAGTCCGCGAATGCCTGGAAGCCGACCGCGCTCGCGTGCAAGTCGGTCGCATCTCGCGCTTCGGCCTGCTGGAAATGTCCCGTCAGCGCCTGCGTCCATCGCTCGGCGAAAGCAGCGGCATCGTTTGCCCGCGTTGCAACGGCACCGGCATCATCCGTGATGTTGAATCGCTGTCGCTGGCAATCCTGCGCCTGATCGAAGAAGAAGCCCTGAAAGACCGCACCGCCGAAGTTCGCGCACAAGTGCCAATTCCGGTCGCAGCCTTCCTGCTCAACGAAAAACGCAACTCGATCACCAAGATCGAACTGCGCACCCGTGCCCGCATCGTCATTCTGCCGAACGATCACCTCGAAACGCCGCACTTCGAAGTTCAGCGCCTGCGTGATGACAGCCCGGAAGCCAGCATCAACCAGTCCAGCTACGAAATCGCTGCTGCCGCTGCCGAAGTCGAAGAAGTCCAGCCAGCCGCTGCGACCCGCACCCTGGTTCGCCAGGAAGCCGCGGTCAAGACTGCACCGGCCCGCGCCAACGCTCCGGTTCCGACCGAAGTCGTCGCCGCACCGGTTGCTGCACCAGCCGCCGCGCCAGAGCCAAGCCTGTTCAAAGGCCTGGTGAAATCGCTGGTCAGCCTGTTCGCTACCAAGGAAGAGCCTGCCGCTCCGGTTGTGGTTGAAAAACCAGCGACCACCGAGCGTCCGGCTCGCAACGAAGAGCGTCGCAACGGTCGTCAGCAGAGCCGCAACCGTAACGGTCGCCGCGATGAAGAGCGCAAGCCTCGCGAGGAACGTGCACCGCGTGAAGAACGCGCACCACGTGAGCCACGCGAAGCCCGTGAAGAAACCCCGGCAGTCGCTCGCGAAGAACGTGCTCCACGTGAAGAGCGCGCACCACGCGCCCCTCGCGAAGAACGCGCACCGCGCGCGCCTCGTGAAGATCGCAAGCCACGTGGCGAGCGTGAAGAACGTGTTCGTGAACTGCGTGAACCGCTGGACGCCGCCGCTCCGGCTGCTGCTGCCGCTACTGCTACTGCTACTGCTACTGCTACTGCTGAAGAGCGTCCAGCTCGTCAGCCACGCGAAGAGCGTGCGCCACGTCCACCGCGTGAAGAGCGTCAACCACGCGCCGAGCAAGCCGCTGCCGCCGTTGCTGAAGAAGAGCTGACCGGCAACGAAGAGCAACTGCAGGAAGACGGTCAGGAAGGCGCCGAAGGCGATCGTCCACGCCGCCGCTCCCGTGGCCAGCGTCGTCGCAGCAACCGTCGCGAGCGTCAACGCGATGCCAACGGCAACGTGATCGAAGGTTCGGAAGAATCCGAGTCCGCCGAAGGTAACGAAGGCGCCGAAGCGCCAGGCGCTGCCGATCTGGCCGCTGGCCTGGCTGTTACCGCAGCCGTAGCCAGCACTGTGATCAGCGCTCCGGCCGAAGCACAGGCCAACGAGCAAGCCGAACGCGCCACTGCCGCCACACTGGAAACTGCTCCAGTCGAAGCGCCAGTCGTTGAAGCGACCACGCCTGTAGAAGTAACTGCTGCTCCAGAAGTCGAAGTGGCTCCGGTTCGTGAAGCACAGCCTGAAGTCGAAGCTGCCGCCGAGCCTGCCGTCGTTGCTGAAACGCCTGCCGTGGTTGCAGAGCCGGTTGTTGAAACCGTCGCTGAAACCGTGACCGAAACCGTTCGTGAAGTTCGCGAAGAGCAAACCGCTTTCAACTGGGTTGCCGAGCCGGTAGCGGTCGAAACGCCAGCGCCAGTCGCTGAAGTTGCGGTTGTCGAGCCTGTTGTTGTGGCTGCTGAACCAGAAGTGGCTCCGGTTGTTGAAGCCCCTGTTGTCGCCGAAGTGGCTGCACCAGTGGTTGAAGCTGCCCCGGCCAGCGCCCTGACACCAAGTGGCCGCGCACCTAACGACCCGCGTGAAGTGCGTCGTCGCAAGCGTGAAGAAGAGCGTCTGCAGAAGGAAGCCGAACTGGCTGCCGCTGCTGCTCCGGCCGCTGTCGAAGTGGCACCGGTTGTTGCTGAAGTCGTCGAGGCTGCTCCTGCCCCGGCTGCTGAAGTGGCTGCCGAGCCTGCTGAATCCGTGATCGACGAAGCTCCACGCTCCGTTCAGGAAGCGGTAGAGCAACACGAGCAAGCCCTGGAAAAAGAGCACGAGCCTAAACCCCTCGTCTGATTCCATCGGCCACTAAAAAGCCCCGCCTGGTAACCCAGGCGGGGCTTTTTTATGTCGGCTATTTATCAGGTAGATCGCGTTATCGTTCTTCGCGGGCAAGCCTCGCTCCTACAGTGATCGGCGCAAAACCTCTAGGAGCGTGCGGTGCGGCGATCCGACTTGCCCGCGAAGGCGGCGTGTCAGGCGAAGACCAACGCCTCAGGTACATCCACATCCCACAACACCCCGGCATCTTCCACTGCCACCTCAACCACCCGCGCCGAGGCAAACAACGGCTTGGCCCCACGATCCCCCGACAACGCCATCAAACCCGGTCCAAACGTACGCCCGAAACCGACCGGATGGCCGTATTCGCCGTTCATCACCGGAACACTGATCCCATCATCAGAAATCCCGGCCAACACCTGCTCAACCGTCGACGGCAGAATGAACGGCATATCCCCCAACACAATCAACCAGCCACCGAGCTGCGGGCACGCCGCCACCCCAGCCGCAATGCTGTCACCCATGCCGGAGGATTCCACCAGCACAATATCGAAACCATACGCCTGAGCCATACGAGCCACTTGCGGGCGATCTTCGGTCGTCACCAGCACACGCTTCGCCAGCGTGGCCGGCAAACTTACCAGCACCTGCTCGATCACCGAACGAACGCCGCCATCGCGCCCCGTACAGTCCGCCGACAACTTGTCCCTGTCGGCACCCGCCACCTGTCGAAACCGAGTGCCTTGCCCCGCCGCCAACACGATGACGCCGATTGGCCCACTCATGCCTGCTCCTGCAACGGCTTCTTCTGTTTCAGCTCGACGCCGTTCTTGATCGCGACAATTTCCGCCAGCAACGACAAGGCGATTTCCGCCGGGGAATGGCTGCCGATGTGCAGGCCGATCGGGCCGTGCAAGCGTTCGATGGCCTCCTGCGACAAACCTAGCTGAGCGAGGTTTTCCCGGCGCTTCAGGCTGTTGACCCGCGAACCCAGCGCACCGACGTAAAACGCCCTGGAATCGAGCGCCGTCAGCAACGCCATGTCATCCAGGCGCGGATCGTGGGTCAGCGCGACGATGGCAGTGCGTTCGTCGGTCTGGATGTTCAGCACCGCTTCGTCCGGCATTCCGGACACGAAGCGCCCGTGCTGCTCTTCCCAGCCGTAGACGAACTCGGTGCGGGGATCGCAGATCAGCACTTCGAAATCCAGCAGCCGTGCCATCTCGGCGACATAACGGGACAATTGCCCCGCGCCGATCAACAACAACCGCCAACGCGGACCGTAAATGGCGCGCAGCGTGGTGCCGTCAAAACTCAGCGCATCGTTCTTGGTCGCCGACTGCAACGTCACTTCACCGCTCGCGATATCCAGCGAACGCGCCGTGATTTCATGGGCCTCGCAACTCGCCAGCAACCCGGCAACCCAAGCCGGGTCGCCGACTCGCTCCTCGGTCAGGCGCAACGTGCCGCCGCACGGCAAGCCAAACCGTGCGGCCTCCTCGCGAGTGACGCCGTAAGTGATCAACTGCACCGGCGGCCCGTCAGCCGGAATCCGGCCATCGTGCAGCCGGGCGATCAAGTCATCCTCGACACACCCACCGGACACCGAACCGATCACCACCCCGTCTTCGCGCAAGGCCAACATCGCGCCAGGGGCCCGGGGCGCGGTGCCCCAGGTCTGGACCACGCTGTACAACACCACTCGTTGACCGGCACGGCGCCATTCCAGCACGCTGCGCAGGACATTCAGATCGACGCTGTCCATCAGGCCTCAGCCTTCTGCCAACCTTGCAGTTGATAACGAACCGGCAAGTCGCGGATGCGTTTGCCGGTGGCGGCGAAGATCGCATTGCACAGCGCCGGCGCAATCGGCGGCACGCCAGGTTCACCGACACCGCCCAACGGCACCACGCCCGGCGGCGTGACCAGATGCACGGCGACTTCCTTCGGCGCCAGGGACATGCGCGCCACTTCGTACATGTGGAAGTTGTCCTGCTGGACCTTGCCGTCCTTGAAACTGATCTCGCCCAGGACTGCGTTGCCCAGCCCCATCACGCAAGCGCCTTCGAACTGCGAGCGAATTCGCTCAGGGTTGATCTGCGGACCACAATCCACCGCTATATCGGCCTTGTGCACGATCAACGTACCGTCATCTTTGACTTCGACTTCGATCACCGCTGCCACGTAAGTGACGAAGCTGTAATGCACCGCCAGTCCCAGGCCTCGGCCCTTCGGCAGCTCTCGGCCCCAACCCGCAGCTTTCGCGGCGGTTTCAAGGACGGTACGCATGCGCCCGGTGTCGATCGGATAACGTTCGGGCGATTCGCCGTAGTTCCACTCTTCACTCAACGTACGCGGATCGATCTGACGGTCCGGGCCAAGCAATTTGATCTGGTACTTGAGCGGATCCTGTTTGGCCTTGTGCGCCAACTCATCGACAAAGCACTGGATCGCAAAGCCGTGAGGAATGTTCGACACCGAGCGATACCAGCCAACCCGCGTATGAATCGCCGCTTCCGGGTTCTCCAGGCGCACGTTGGGGATCGCGTAAGCCATGTTGGTGAAGCCCATGCCCAGCTCGAAAGCGGCCTCATGGTTCATGCCCGGCGCGAACAGCGCGGTGATACTCGGCGCTACCGTTCGGTGCAACCAACCCGACGGCAGGCCGTCCTTGTTCAGGCTGGCCTTCAGGTATTCAGCCGAGACAGTGTGGAAATACGAACAGTGGATGTCGTCTTCACGAGTCCATTGCACCCGCACCGCCTTACCGGGGAATTCCTTGGCGAGGATCGCCGCTTCGATGATGAAGTCCGGTTTGGACTTGCGGCCGAAACCGCCGCCGAGCAGGGTGACGTGGAAGGTGACGTTATCGAACGGAATGCCCAGGCGCTCGCCGATTCGTTTACGGGTGACCTGCGGCGCCTGGCTTGGCGCCCAGGCTTCGCACACGCCATCCTTGAAACGGGCGATGGCGACCATCGGTTCCATCGGCGCTTGCGTCAGGTGCGGCAGATAGTAAGAGGCTTCGAGGGTGCTATCGGCGCCGCTCATGGCCTGGTCGATATCGCCGGTATTGCGCACCACTTTGCCGGGTTTGAGCGACGCTGCTTCAATTTCCTTGCGGTAGGCGATCGAGTCGTAACTGGCGTTGGGGCCGTCGTCCCATTCGATTTTCAGTGCATCGCGGCCCTTGATCGCCGCCCAAGTATTACTGGCCACCACCGCCACGCCGCCCAACGGCTGAAACTCCGAGGGCAGCGGACGGCCTTCGATCTGGATGACTTTGACTACCCCGGGGACTTTCAGCGCCGCGCTGTCATCCACGGATTTGACCTTGCCGCCGTACACCGCGGGACGTGCAATTGCGGCGTAAAGCATGCCGTCGATATGCACGTCGGCACCGTAGATCGCGCGGCCGTTGACGATGTCTGCACCGTCGATGGCCTTGGTGCCTTCCTTGCCGATGTAGCGGAATTCTGACGGTTCCTTGAGCCGCAGGCTGTCACGCGCGGGCACCGCCAGCGCACCGGCAGCGACGGCGAGCGCGCCGTAACCCAGTTCACGACCGCTCGGTTTATGGATGACTTTGTGCAATTGCGCGTGGCACTCGCCGACCGGGACTTTCCACTGTTCGGCGGCGGCCTGTTCGAGCATGGTCCGCGCGGCAGCACCGCAGCGGCGCATCGGCTCGTACCAGTGGCGCATGCTGCGCGAACCGTCGGTGTCCTGGTTGCCGAAGCGCACTTCATCGCCCGGCGCCTGCTGCACTTTCACCAGCGCCCAGTCGGCTTCAAGTTCATCGGCCACGACCATGGTCAGGCTGGTGCGTACGCCCTGGCCCATTTCCGAGCGGTTGCAAACCACGGTCACGGTGCCATCTGCAGCGATGCTGACGTACACCTTTGGATCATCGATCCAGCCGTTGGGCATGCCGTCAGCGCCGAATTTCTTTTCCTTCTCGGCTGCGAACGCGTCCTGCCAGCCCCAACTCGCGGCGACCACCAGTGCACTGGTGGCACCGACGCCTTTGAGGAAACCGCGACGGCTGAGGTTACTCAGGGCGAAATCATTCGGGAACTGGCTCATGCCTTGGCTTCCTTCAGGTGAGTGGATGCCTGGCGGATGGCGATCTTGATGCGGTTGTAGGTGCCGCAACGGCAAATATTGCCGACCATCGCCTCTTCGATCTGTTCGTCGCTCGGGTTCGGGTTGATCTTGAGCAGTGCGGTGGCGGACATGATCTGCCCGCCCTGGCAGTAACCGCACTGGGCGACGGCGGTGTCGAGCCAGGCTTGCTGGACGATTTGCCCGACCGGGTCGGCGTGCAGATTGTCGATGGTGCTGACGTTCTGGCCGACCACCGAGCCGATCGGCGTGATGCAGCTGCGTGCCGGGGCGCCTTCGATGTGAATGGTGCAGGCGCCGCACAGGCCCATGCCGCAGCCGAACTTGGTGCCGTTGTAACCGGCCACGTCGCGGATGGCCCAGAGCAGCGGCATGTCCTCGGTGACATCAAGTTGATGGTCTTGACCATTGAGTTTCAGGGTAATCATGGGCACGCCCGCATAGTGGTATGGGTTATGGGGTCGAGCAATCTGCCGCAGGGGGATTAGCGGTTGGCATCACGCAGATCGACTCAGGCTAATGAGGCTCTCTTATGCGGACGGAGACGTCTGCATCGGGCCCTTGGTGGAGCAAATGCTTGCATCGTTAGGGGGCTAAGTTAACCCAGCATTAACAAAAAAGCCCTGCACAACCGAAGATGTGCAGGGCTTTGAAATCAGCCTTGAAAGCGTAGCCTCAATACTGATTGGGCTCCATTTCCAGGTCGACATGGAAGCGTTCTGAAATGTCTTTTTGGATGCGCTGTGCCAGGCTCAGCAACTGCAGGCCGGTCGCGGCGCCGTAGTTGACCAGCACCAGCGCCTGCAATTTATGCACGCCCGCGTCAGCCTCGCGAAAACCTTTCCACCCTGCCCGCTCGATCAGCCAGCCCGCAGCCAGTTTCATCTGCCCGTCGGGTTGCGCGTAAGCCACCAGGTCCGGGTATTCGCCTTTGAGCCGAGCGACCAGTGCGGCCGGAACCAAGGGATTTTTGAAGAAACTGCCGGCGTTACCGAGCACCGCCGGGTCCGGAAGCTTTTCGTTGCGGATGCTGCAAATTGCCTGGCTGACGTCAGTGGCGGTCGGGTGATCGATGCCTTGCTCGGTCAAACGCTGACGCACCGGGCCGTACTCCAGATGCAAGTGCTCGGCACGGTTCAGGGCGAAACGAACCCGCAGGATCAACCACCGCCCCGGTTCCTGTTTGAACAGGCTGTCGCGGTAAGCGAAGTTGCATTCGGCCAGCGTGAAGTCGCGCAGCTCGCCAGTCTGGCGGTCCAGCGCGGTCAGGCCGGCGAACACGTCCTTGATCTCCACGCCATAGGCGCCGATGTTCTGCATCGGTGCCGCGCCGACGGTGCCGGGGATCAGGCTGAGGTTTTCCAGACCCGACAAACCCTGCGCCAGGGTGTGTTGCACGAACGGATGCCAAGGCTCGCCGGCTTCGGCTTCGATGACGACCTTGCTGCCGTCGTCGCTCAGGATACGAATCCCGCGGGTGGCCATGCGCAACACCAGCGACTGGATATCGGCGGTCAGCAGCAGGTTGCTGCCACCACCGATCACCAACAGCGGCACGTCATGCTCTACTGCATAGGCCAGCGCCTCGCGTACGTCGGCATCGCTGTGAGCCTCGGCAAACAAGCGCGCCTGAACGTCCACGCCAAAGCTGTTGTAAGGCTTGAGCGAAACTTGTGGCTGAACCTGCAAACTCATAACCGGCCCTTCAATTCGATCACCAGTCGATCACAGGCGACTTCGATCAAGTCGAGCACCTGCTCAAAGCCCTGGTTGCCATCGTAGTAAGGGTCCGGCACTTCATCGACCTGCGACTGGTAGCGGCGCAGGAACAGGTCCAGCTCGGCCTTGGACTTGCCCTTGGCAGGTTGCAGCGCCATGAGGTCACTCAGGTTGCTGTTGTCCATCGCCAGGATCAGGTCGTACGTGGAAAAATCGGCGCGGGTCACTTGCTGGGCGCGCTGCATCGACAGGTCGTAACCGCGCAGCTTGGCCGCGGCCTGGCTGCGTTTGTCCGGAGCCCTGCCGACGTGCCAGTCACCGGTGCCGGCGGAGGCGACTTCGACTTCATCGGCCAGCCCCGCTTCGCGCAATTTGTGCCGCAGCACACCTTCGGCCGTGGGTGAACGGCAGATGTTGCCCAGGCAAACGAACAAAACCCGCATCAGGCCTCCAGCAGGCGACGAACGCGCTCGAGGTCTTCAGCCGTATCGACGCCGGTGGGCGGTGCGATCAGCGCGTCGGCGACGTGAATCCGCACGCCGTGCCACAGCGCACGCAGCTGTTCCAGGGATTCGGTGTTTTCCAGCCAGCACGGGCCCCAGCTGACGAAGTCATGCAGGAAACCGGCGCGGTAGGCATAGATGCCGATGTGGCGGCGATACGGCACGCCTTCCGGCAGCACGTCGCGATTTTTCGCGAACGCGTCCCGAGCCCAAGGCAACGTCGCGCGACTGAACGTCAGCGCCAGGCCATTGAGGTCGCTGACCACCTTGACCACGTTGGGATTGAACAGGGTTTCGACATCTTCGATCGGCTCGGCCAGCGTGGCCATGCGCGCTTCGGTGTGGGCCGCGAGGTTGGCCGCGACCTGATCGATCACGCTCGGCGGGATCAGCGGTTCGTCACCCTGCACGTTGACCACAATTGCGTCGGACGCCAGACCGAGTTTTGCGGCGACTTCAGCCAAACGGTCCGTACCGGAATTGTGGTCTTCGCGGGTCAGCACCACGTCGGCACCAAACGCGATGCACGCCTCGACAATGCGCGCATCGTCAGTGGCAACCACCACACGCTCGGCGCTGCTTTTGCACGCTTGTTCCCAGACGTGCTGGATCATCGGCTTGCCGGCGATCAGCAGCAGCGGTTTGCCCGGCAGGCGGGTCGAGGCGTAACGCGATGGAATGACAACGGTAAAGGCTGTGGTCATTTATCCAGACGCTCGTCGGTGGTCAGGGTGCGAGCTTCGGTTTCGAGCATCACCGGGATGCCATCGCGAATCGGGTACGCCAGGCCGGCGCCCTTGCTGATCAGCTCGGTTTTGTCGGCGCTGAGCTTGAGCGGGCCTTTGCAGACCGGGCAAGCGAGGATGTCGAGCAATTTGGTGTCCATGAGCATTCCCTGGATAAAAATGGTTTAAGGCAAAAGTCGAGCCGGTAACAGGCGCATCAACTGCGTATCGAACCAGGCCACGAAGGCCGGCGATGGCGCAGCATCGACCGCCAGGTACCACCAATCGGCGGCGGCGAAGGCACGGCACTTCACCGCGTCCTTTTCGGTCATCACCAACGGCAATGACGGTGTGAAATTCAAGGCCTGCACGCTGTACTCGGCGTGGTCGGCAAATGCATGCGGGACTGGCTGCCAGTGTAGCGTTTCGAGGGTCGTGAAGAAACGCTGCGGATTGCCGATCCCGGCCACGGCATGCAGCGCCTGGCCTGCGGGAAAGTGGTCGAGGGGACGGCGTTCACCGCTGTGCAGGTTGACCAGTTCCGTGGGTTGCAGCTGGAAGGCAAAACCGTTGTCGCGATCATCGGTGGCGCCGTTGTACAGCACCGCGTCAACGCTTTGCAGGCGTTCGACCGGTTCGCGCAACGGTCCCGCAGGCAGGCAGCGCTGGTTGCCCAGGCCTCGGGCGGCGTCAATCAGCACCAACTCAAGATCGCGGGCCAGACGATAATGTTGCATGCCGTCGTCGGAGAGGATCAGGTCCAGGGGTTCGCTCGCCAGCAGCGCTTTGACCGCACTGCTGCGGTCCGGGTCGATCATCAACGGAATGCCAGTACGCTGGACGATCAGCAGCGGTTCGTCGCCAGCGATGTCGGCGCTTTGATCGGCCTCGACGCGCCATGGCAGTTGCGGCGGTTTGGCGCCATAACCACGGCTGACCACGCCGACCCGCAAGCCGCTGCGCTGACAATGCTGGATCATCCACAGAATCAGCGGCGTCTTGCCAGTACCGCCCACGGTGATGTTGCCGACGACGATCAGCGGCACCGGGGGCTGATAAATCTCGCCCTCACCCGCCAGAAAGCGTTTGCGCTTGTTCGTGACCACGCGCCGGTACAGCCACTCCAGCGGCTGCAACAGCTTCAGGGCCGGATGACCCTGGTACCACGCGGCGAGCAAGCGATCGGACATGGCCATCAGGGCGCGGGCGGCGCCGCCTCGACAGTGGTCATGCGCAGGTGGCTGAAGCCGAGTTTACCGACGGCGTCCATGGCGGTGATGACCGATTGATGCTGGGTCTTGCCGTCCGCACTGATCGACAGCGGCAGGTTGGTGTCACCGCTGGACTCTTTCTGCAACGCGTCCATCAGGGTCGCCAGATCATTCTTCGGCAACAATTGGTTGTTCACCGAGAACACACCTTCGGCACTGATGGCCACGTCCAGGTGTTTGACCTGCTGGTCTTCGGCAGGCGAACCGCTGACCGCTTCCGGCAGATCGACGCGCAACTGCGTTTCACGGGTGAAGGTAGTGGTCACGACGAAAAACAGCAGCAGGATAAACACCACGTCGATCAGCGACGCGAGGTTGATGTCCACATTCTCCCGTTGCTTGCGGCGGAATTTCACGCTCTTTTGCCCTCGGACAGGTCCACGTCACGGTCACCCTGCACAACCTCGACCAACTTGATCGCTTCCTGCTCCATGCCCACCACCAGCTCATCGATCCGGCGTTGCAGGAAACGGTGGAAGAATACCGAGGGGATACCGACCATCAGGCCCGCAGCCGTGGTGATCAGCGCCTTGGAAATACCACCCGCCAGCACCGCGGCGTTGGTGGTCATGCCCGAGCCCATGAACGCACTGAAAATATCGATCATGCCCAGCACGGTGCCGAGCAAACCCAGCAACGGCGCCATGGCGGCAATGGTGCCCAGCGCATTGATGTAGCGTTCGAGTTCGTGAATCACCCGCGCGGCGGCTTCTTCAATGCACTCTTTCATGATCTCGCGACCATGTTTGGAGTTGGCCAGGCCCGCCGCCAGAATCTCGCCCAATGGCGAATTGGCGCGTAATTCCTTGAGTTTTTCTTTATTGAGTTGCTTGTCCTTGATCCACACCCAGACCTGCCCGAGCAAGTGCTCCGGGGTCACACGACTGGCGCGCAGGGTCCAGAGACGCTCGGCGACGATCGCCATGGCCGCGATGGAACTCAGAATGATCGGCAGCATCATCCAGCCGCCGGATTTGACCAATTCCCACACAGTGACAGTCCCCTCGAAAAAGTGCGCCACTCTAACATAGGGGGTCGGCGCACCGAAGACCGTGATGTCGCATCCGGTCGGGCTTTCATAACTCGCGGTTATTGCGTGGAACGCCAGAAACGCCGTTCTTGACGCATCGTCCACGGGGGATGGAAGCGTCCGAGGTGCAGACGGATGGCGCCCTGCTCGGCGCTGTCATGGATTTCCATACCGCGTTTTTTATAACGAGCCATGACCGTGGGGTGCGGGTGACCGAACGAATTGCCGTTGCCGCGCGAGATCAGCACGGCTTTGGGTTGCAACCCAGTGAGCAACGCCATCGACGACGAGCTGCGGCTACCGTGGTGCGGCGCCTGCAACCAATCAGTGGGCACAGCAAGCGGGCTGTCGAGCATGGCGCGCTCGGCGGCGCTGTCGATGTCACCGGTCAGCAACAATCGCTCGCCATTGGCTTCGATTTGCAACACGCAGGACTTTTGATTGCGGTCCGTGGCCGAAGACCATTGCCAGAGCTGGAACCTCACTCCGTCCCAGGTCCATTGCTGGCCACTCTCGCAGGCATTGGCGCGCAATTCGGCAGGCAACGCCAAGGGATCACCGCTGAGCACCTGCTTTATCGGCAAACCAATGGCAACCGCTCGCGCACCACCAGCGTGATCGGCGTCTGCGTGGCTGATCAACATCAGGTCGAGTTCGTTCACGCCGAGTTTGCGCAACGTTGGCAGGACCACTCGCTCGCCTAGATCGAAGTCGCCGAAGCGTGGTCCGGTGTCATACAACAGCGTGTGATGGCGAGTTCGCACCAGAATCGCCAACCCTTGGCCGACATCCAGCTGCCAGACTTCGGCGATGCCCTCGGGCAAAAGTGGCCGTGGTGGAAAAACCAGCAACAGCAACAACGGCCAACCCAACGGGCGCATCGGTACGCCGCGCGGCATTAACAGCAGAAACGCACCGAGCATACCCAGTGCCCATATCCACAATGGAATCGCCACGGGCACCCACGCGGGCAATTGACCGGCCATCAACCCAAGGCCCTTGAACAGCCAGTCGATCAGCCCACCTGCCAGCCACAACAAGCCCTCGCCCACATAAGGCAGCGGCAACAACAGGGTTCCCAGTAAGGCCGGTGGCAATACCAGCAAACTGATCCAGGGCACCGCCAGCAGATTGGCGACCGGCCCGCTGAGACTGATCGGCAATCCCAACACCAAGAGCAACGGGCCCAGGCCGATCGCGATCAGCCACTGAGCACGGGTCCAGGTTTGCCACCATCGCCAAGGGCCCAAGCGACCGCCGAAGGTGAAGATCAACACCGCCACTGCGGCGAAGGACAGCCAAAAACCTGGTTGCAGGCTCGCCAGCGGGTCCAGCAACAAAACAGCGTTGAGCGCCAGTAACAGCGGCCACCAGGCGCCAAGGTGACGAAATCGCAGACGCCACAACAGCACCAGGCCGATCATCACGCAGGCCCGCCGCACCGGTACTTCGAACCCCGCCAGCAGTCCGTAACCAAGGGCGGCGGCGAATGCCAGTGCGCAGGCCCATGGCAGCCACGGCAAGCGGTTCGGCCACCACCCATAACGAGCGAGTCCGGCAATCAGCAAGTACACCACCCCTGCCAGCAAACCGATGTGCTGCCCGGAAATCACCAGCAAATGCACGGTGCCGGTGTCTTGCAACACCTGCCAATCTTCACGACTCAGCCCGGCGCCATCCCCCAGCACCAGCGCAATCAACGCCCCGGTTCGCCCTTGGGCATCCACGGTTTGCAATCGCTGGCGGATGCTGTCGCGCCAGGCCCATCGGGCCTCCCTGAGCCGCTCACCGTCCTTGATCGTTCCGGTAGCGCCGATGCGTTGTGCCAGCAGCCAGGCGTCGTAATCGAAGGCATGAGGATTGAGCAGCCCGGCAGGACGCTTCAACTTCACCGCGAGCCGCCAGCGTTCACCACTGTTGACCGGCGGTCCGTCATACCAGGCCAGGCGCATCCGTTGCGGCACTTTTGCCTGTCGCGACCGGGCGTCCGCCAACTCGAAACGCACAACCCCGTCATTGTTCTGCGGCAAACCAGTCACCCGGCCTTCGACCCAACGGGTTTCGCCATCGAGATGCGCTGGCAAACGATCATCCAGCGCCCACTGCGCATTTGCGCCGGCCCAACTGAAGCCGAACAGAAAAAACGCCAATGGGTACGTGCGGAACGGCAGCGCCATCAAACCCGTTACGGGCAACACCAGCCATAACCAGACCGGCGGTAATACCGGCAAAAAACGCAGGGCCAGCAGACCCAACGCCAGCGCCATCATCCCTGTGCGCATACGCCCGTCCTTGAGAGTCCCCTCCTAGGCATAGCCGGCTCACGGCACGTGCATCGTTATTAATTGTCACAAAGTCTGAATAGGCGGCTCATAGAATCCAGACATACTTGCCGCCTTAACCGACCGAGAAGCCCTATGCCCCGGCGCTTATTCAAACGTTACATGCCAGACCCGATCAGCATCAGGGAACACAAATCCTTACGCTTTCTCGGCACGCTGTTGCATGACCCGAACCTCTGGCACCTCAACCGTCACTCGGTCGCACGGGCGATGGCGGTGGGTTTGTTTGCGGCGTTCCTGCCGATTCCGTTGCAGATGCTGGTGGCGGCCATCCTCGCCATCGTCGTTCGCGGCAATATGCCGATTGCGGTCAGTCTGGTCTGGCTGACTAATCCGATCACCATGCCTGCTGTGTTTTTTTGTACGTATCAGACTGGGGCGTGGTTGATGGATGTCCCGGCTCGTCATCTGCCGGATGAGTTGACCTGGGAGTGGATCAGCGGCGAGCTGTCTACGCTGTGGCAGCCGTTTTTGCTGGGGTCGGTTGTGGTGGGGCTGGTGTTGGGGGCGCTCGCTTATTGCCTGGTGATGATGTATTGGCGGTGGTGGGTGAGTCGGCAGTGGGCTCGGCGCAAGAAAAAGCGGATGTTGTGAATGCGGTAGCTTGGCGGGATTTGATCGGGGTACATATCCATTTCTGCGGTGACGGCTTCTGGCGGTTTCGCTTTTACAGCGAGTCACTTTGGAAAAGCCCCAAAGTAACCAAAAGGCTCTTGCCCCTTTCGTTCGGTGGCTCGCTAATGCTCGCCATGCCCTCGCTCCGGTCCTGCTCCGTGGGCCCGCCGCCATCGGCCATCCATGGCCGGGGGCGGCTAACCCGGCATCCATGCCGGGTTGCCCACTACGCAGAACCTCCACTCGGCCTCTCGAGGGGGCGTGCACCTCAAAAGCCAGATCAAAAGCCAAGGCGAGCTAACGCTCGGCCTGATGAGTGGTGAAAATCAAAAGCGCACGCGATTCCCTGTAGGAGCGAGGCTTGCCCGCGAAAAACGTCCGGACAACGCGTTCATTCAGACAGCCCGCGTTATCGTTGGCGTCCATCGCTGGCAAGCCAGCTCCTACAATTTCAAACCGTGTGAACCCAATCCATTGTAGGAGCCGGCTTGCTGGCGATAGCGGTGGGTCAGTCACCTGTTATTGATTGGACGGACGCTATCGCCAGCAAGCCGGCTCCTACAGGAGAGCGGTGTACAGATTCGGAATGAGTGGTTGCAGCCGAGAAGGACAACGCGGACAGCTGAAGAGCCAGGTCGGCTTTCAGGCCGCCTCGGCTGCTGTGGCGGTAGTCGCCCCCTCGAGAGGCCGAGCGTAGGTTCTGCGCAGTGGGCAACCCGGCATGGATGCCGGGTTAGCCGCGCACGGCCATGGATGGCCGATCGCGGCGGGCCCACGGAGCAGGACCGGAGCGAGGGCATGCCGAGCCTAGGCGAGGCACCGAACGACAGGGGCAAGAGCGCTTGGTTACTTGGCGCTTCTCCAAGTGACTCGCCGTAAGGGCGAAACCAATAGCCGCCGCAACCGCAGAAATGGATATGTACGCTTAAGTACGCATCCCGCGCCCACTCACCAACAACCGCGCACACCCGATATACAACACCACCGTCGCCACCAGCATGAACGTAATCGCCACACTGATCCTGATGTCCGAAACACCCAAAATCCCGTACCGAAACGCATTGACCATATGCAAAACAGGGTTCGCCAACGACACCGTCTGCCAAAACGGCGGCAACAACGAGATCGAGTAAAACACCCCGCCCAGATAGGTCAGCGGCGTCAGCACAAACGTCGGGATAATCGAAATGTCATCAAAGTTGCGCGCAAACACCGCGTTGATGAACCCCAGCAACGAGAAGATCGTCGCCGTCAGCACCACCACCAGAATGGTCACGCCCAGGTGATGCACCTGCAACTGGGTAAAGAACAGCGACAGCAACGTCACAATGAGCCCGACCATCAACCCGCGCAGCACGCCGCCCAGGGTGTAGCCGATCAGAATCGTGTGCGGCGACACCGGCGACACCATCAATTCCTCGATGGAACGCTGGAACTTGCTGCCGAAGAAACTCGACACCACGTTGCCGTAGGAGTTGGTGATCACCGACATCATGATCAGCCCCGGCACGATGTATTCCATATAGGTGAAACCACCCATGTCACCGATTTGCCGGCCGATCAGATTGCCGAAGATCACGAAGTACAAAACCATGGTGATCGCCGGCGGCAGCAGCGTCTGCGGCCAGATCCGTGTGAAGCGTTTGACCTCACGGTAAACGATGGTATTGAGCGCGACGAGATTGGGCTGCAGCTCGGAACTCATACCGCCACCTTCGACAGATTTTTCTCCACCAGGGACACGAACAACTCCTCAAGGCGATTGGTTTTGTTACGCAGGCTCAACACTTCGATGTTCTGCTGCGCCAGTTGAGTGAACAGCGCGGTGATGCCCATGGACTTGTCGACCTGGACTTCAAGGGTATGGCCGTCGAGCAAACGGGTCGGGTAACCCAGCAACTGCGGCGCAACGCTCAGCATGTTTTTCGTGTCGAGCAGGAAGGTTTCCACATGCAGCTGGCCAAGCAGCTGTTTCATGCTGGTGTTCTCGACGATCGTGCCGTGGTCAATGATGCCGATGTTGCGGCACAACTGCTCAGCCTCTTCCAGATAGTGCGTGGTGAGGATGATGGTGATGCCTTTCTGGTTCAGCTCGGTGAGGAACGTCCACATCGAACGACGCAGCTCGATATCGACCCCCGCCGTCGGTTCGTCGAGGATCAGCAGACGCGGTTCGTGAACCAGCGCACGGGCGATCATCAAGCGACGCTTCATGCCGCCGGACAGCGAGCGCGACGGCACATCGCGTTTGTCCCACAAGCCGAGTTGGGTCAGGTATTGCTCGGCGCGTTCCTTGGCGATTTTCGGCGGGATGCCGTAATAACCGGCCTGGGTCACGACGATGTCGAAGGTTTTTTCGAACTGGTTGAAGTTGAATTCCTGCGGCACCACGCCGATGGAGCGCTTGAGCTGCGCAGGATTCTTGTCCAGGTCGTTGCCGAAGATATTCACTGTGCCGCTGGTTTTGTTCACCAGGGTCGAGAGAATGCCGATGGTCGTGGATTTGCCGGCGCCGTTGGGGCCGAGCAAGGCGAAAAAGTCACCTTCGGCGACGTCCAGATCGATACCACTCAGGGCCTGGAAACCGTTGCCGTAGGTTTTGGTTAGCTGCCGGATGGACAGAGCGGAACTCATATCGGATTTACGCACCAAGAAGGGAAGAAAGGGATCAATAAGGGCGGGCGGCGAGCAATGCAACCGCGGCGCATGAGCGCAATGGTGCTTGTCGCCGCCACACAAGTACAGTCAAGTGTGTCGATAGTGAGTATTAAGTCAACGCGGTCATGACAGCTTTCTTGTACGCCGCACGCTGCTTCAGTCGTGCGTACCAGGCTTCCAGATGTGGCTGCGAGGCACGCTCGATCGGCATCTCGAACCAGGCATAAATGAAGCTGCCGAGAGGAATGTCGCCCATGCCGATTTCATCGCCGGACAAGTACGGTTTGGCCGCCAGTGCCTGATCGGCCATTGCCAGCAAGCCATTGCACTCTTTGATTGCGGCGTTGATGGCGGACCAGTCCTGCTGGTCTGCCGGTGTGCGCAAGACGCCCCAGAACACCGTGCGGAACGGCCCGGCAAAACTTGAAGTGGTCCAGTCCATCCATTTGTCGGCAGTGGCGCGGGCTTTCAGGTCCGAGGGATACCAGGCGGTGTCGTTGGCGTGGCGAGCCATCAGGTAACGCACGATGGCGTTGGATTCCCACAGCACGAAGCCGTCGTCTTCAATCACCGGTACGCGACCGTTGGGGTTCATCGCACGATACTCGGGCGTATCGACCACACCAAAGGCGCCGCCCGCATCGATGGCTTCATAGGCCAGGCCCAGTTCTTCGGCGGCCCACAAAGGTTTTCTGACATTCGACGAATTTTTCCGACCCCAGATCTTCAGCATGACCGTCTCTTGATAGATGAATGCGCAGGCAGCATACGCCGGATCAGCCGCGACTCAAATCGCTCTGCATGTCCCCCAACAGCGACGGCAACTGTTCACTGAACAAGTGCGGATAGCACTTTTCCAGGTGTTCGAAAAAGAACGCCTCCGGCACATCGGTGAACTGACCGTGATCGATCAGGTACTCCATCAGTTGCTCGCCGTCACGATTGAACGGGTGGAAAACACTGTCGTTGATCCCGTCGAATTCCAGTGGCGCAACGTTGAACATTTCGCAGAGTTTCTGGTTGAACGCCGGAGTGGCTTTGACCCAGCGATCGTTCAGGTACAGCTCTGTATAACCATGCATGGCGAACACGTCACTCTTGAGCAATTCCAGTAAACGCGGGGTCGACAAGTGATTGCGCACATCTGCCAGGCCGATCCGCGAGGGGATCCCGCAATGCCGGGCCGCACCGGCGAGCAGCGTGGCCTTGGGCACGCAATAACTTTCGCCGGCCGCCAGCGCGTAACTGCCGCACAAGGTGTCTGGATCGCGGCTGAACGTGTATGGGTTGTAACGCACGGCCTCGCGCACCGCGTAATAGAGATTGATCGCCTGCTCGAGCGGGTCGCGGTTACTGCCGCGATGTTTTTCGGCGAACTCCACCACCGACGGGTGGTCACTATCAATGAAGCGGCCGGGACGCAGATACTCGTGCATGAGGACAATCTCCTGGGGAAGCCACGAGTCTAGCGACAGGTTCAGCACAGAGATAACGACGTTTCGGCCAAACATGGACGCTTTGCCGCCCGCCCGGCGAACGATTTGCCCCGCCGATACCAATCGGTCCTACAAAACTCATCGAAGGTTTCCCACGATTTCAATCACCTCGCTCTGACCACCCTGTTTTGCGGATGCCGTCTAAGCTCTGAAGGTTGGTTTTGCCCTGGTTTCACGGAGGATTAAATATGCTGTTGTTGTGGATACTGGTTCTGATCGTCGGAATTGCTTATCTGGCCCACCGCCGCATCGCCCCGCTGCCTGCCTTGTGCATCGTTGCCGTTTACGTGGTGGCGATGGGCGCCTTCAGCCGTGCGCCAGGCTGGCTGCTGCTTGTGCTCTGGGTGTTGATCGCCGCAGTCGCGGCGCCCCTGTTGCTGCCCGACCTGCGGCGTAAATTTTTCAGCGCGCCGCTGTTCAACTGGTTCCAGAAAACCCTGCCGCCGATGTCGGAAACCGAACGCGATGCCATCGACGCCGGCACGGTGTGGTGGGACGGCGAACTGTTCAGCGGCCGCCCGGACTGGGACAAACTGCTGTCCTATCCCAAAGCTCAACTGACCGAAGAGGAACAGGCCTTCATCGATGGCCCGACTGATGAGCTGTGCGCGATGGTCACCGACTGGCAGATCGGCCAGGACATGGACCTGCCGGCCGAAGCCTGGACCCACATCAAGGAAAACGGTTTCTTCGCCCTGATCATTCCCAAGGAATACGGCGGCAAGGGTTTTTCTGCCTACGCCCACTCCCAGGTGGCCATGAAACTGGCGACCCGCAGCGGCGACCTCGCGTCCACTGTGATGGTCCCCAACTCCCTCGGCCCGGCTGAATTGTTGCTGCATTACGGCACCGACGATCAACGCAACCATTACCTGCCCCGACTGGCACGCGGCGATGACATTCCGTGCTTCGCCTTGACCGGACCATTGGCCGGCTCCGACGCCGGCTCGATGCCCGACACCGGGGTCATCTGCAAAGGTGAATGGGAAGGCAAGGAAACCCTCGGCCTGCGCCTGAACTGGGAAAAGCGCTACATCACCCTCGGCCCCGTCGCCACCCTCCTCGGCCTAGCCTTCAAGGCGTATGACCCGGATCACTTGCTGGGCGATGAAGTAGACCTGGGCATTAGTCTGGCGCTGGTCCCGACCGACACCGCCGGTGTTGAGATCGGCCGTCGTCACTTGCCATTGGGCGCAGCCTTCATGAACGGCCCGAACTCCGGCAAGGACGTGTTCATTCCGCTGGACTTCCTCATTGGCGGCCAGGACATGCTCGGCAAAGGCTGGATGATGCTGATGAATTGCCTGTCGGTCGGGCGTTCCATTTCATTACCTGCGGTCGGCACCGGCGCGGCGAAGTTCACCAGCCTGGTGACCGGTCAATACGCGCAGATTCGTGAACAGTTCAACGTACCGTTGTCGGCGTTCGAGGGTATTCAGGAAGCCATGGCGCGCATCGGCGGCAACGCCTGGATGATGGACGCGGCACGGATGCTCACCGCCAACGCGGTGGACCTCGGCGAGAAACCGTCAGTGCTGTCGGCGATTCTCAAGTACCACCTTACCGAACGCGGCCGTGAGTGCATCAGCCACGCCATGGATGTGCATGGCGGCAAGGCGATCATCATGGGGCCGAACAATTACCTGGGGCGCAGCTGGAATGGCGCACCGATCTTCATCACCGTCGAAGGCGCGAACATCCTCTCGCGCAACTTGATGATCTTCGGCCAGGGGGCGATTCGCTGCCATCCATTCGTCCTGAAAGAAATGGCCCTCGCCGGGCGTGAAGACAAGGATCAAGCCCTCACCGAATTCGATGGCCTGCTGCTCAAGCACATCGGTTTTGCCGTGAGCAATGCTGCCAGCACACTGGTGCTGAACCTTGGTTTCGGTCACTTCGAACATGCACCGGGAGACAAGCTCAGCCAGGGGTACTTCCGTGCGCTCAACCGTCAGGCGGCTGCGTTCGCCCTGCTCGCGGACTTGAGCATGATGTTGCTGGGCGGTGAACTGAAACGTCGCGAACGTCTGTCGGCACGCCTTGGAGATGTGCTCAGCAACCTGTACCTGGCCTCCGCCGCGCTCAAGCGTTACCACGATCTCGACTCACCGGAACACATGGCGCCGCTGTTTACCTGGGCCATGGAAGAAAGCCTTGGTCAGTCGGAACGCGCACTGGATGAACTGCTGACCAACTTCCCGAACAAGGTTCTGGGCTGCCTGTTGCGGGTGATTGTGTTCCCGCTCGGTCGCCGTCACAAAGGGCCGTCGGACAAACTCGGTGCAGAAGTGGCCGCGGTGATAGGCCGGGCCAAGGGCGATCCAACCCTGGAAGAGTTGCTCGGTGGCTGCTTCCGTCCGCAGTCGGCCGATGACGCCGTTGGTGCCCTGCAACACGCGTGTGACCTGTTGAACGCGGTGCAGCCCGTGCAAAAGAAACTCCACATGGCGCTCAAAAGCGGTCAGGTCAAACCGGTTGCCGGGGAAAACGTTATTGAAGCCGCGCTGGAGGCTGGCGTGTTGCAGCCGGTGGAAGCGCACAACCTGCGCAATGCCGAAGTGGCGCGGCGCAAGGTGATCGATGTCGACGATTTCGACAAAGAAGAGCTGAAGCTGGCTAAAGGAAAGGTCCGCTGATCCTGCTTGCGATGTAAAAAAGGGCGCAGGAGCTTTATACTCCCGCGCCCGTTTTGCTCTTGAGGACTTATCTCGTGTCCAACATCGTTGCCGATCATCTCGTTTTGCTCGACCACCTGCGCAGTATCCTGGTCGCCGTGGGTGAGGCCGATCAGGTTCCCGAAGAAAGCCATGCCTTGTTCCTGGAGCGCTTCGACGAACTGCGTGCGTTGCTGCCGGTCGACCCGATCGAAAGCCAATACCTGGGCCAGGACATCCTGTGCCAGGTGATCACCCGTTACCCGCAAATTGCTCACCTGGTCCCGCGTGACCTGTTGTGGTATTTCGCCGGTGACTGCCTGCACTACATGCCCGATGATGAAATCGACTTGTATCAGGCGCTGGAAGAACGTCGCTTCGAAGCTGAACAGAACGACGAACCGTTCGACTGGAGTCAGGAAAAGCAGTTGCTGGCGATGTCGAACGACGACAGCAAGCACTGATCCCCGGTCAGAAATGCAAAAAGGCCCGCATGGTTGAACATGCGGGCCTTTTTTTGTGGCATTGCGCAGAGATGTGGTGTCTGGGCGGACGCCTTCGCGGGCAAGCCTCGCTCCTACAGGTCCTGCGCGGCCCCTGTAGGAGCGAGGCTTGCCCGCGAAGAGGCCCCTCAAAGCAACCCATCACTCTCGGGTAACTCATACTCCGCCGCGACCTTGCCTGCCACACCGGGTTTACCCGGCTTGCTCAACGTCGGTTCCTTCCCAAGACATTCCACCAGATAGTCGATCAACACCCGCAGCTTGGGTGGCATATATCGGGTCGGCGAATGCAGCAACCACGCCCCGCCGTGGTACGACGCCAGAAACGTCCAGTCCGGCAACACCTGCACAATCAAGCCCTGCTCCAGCGCATAACGCGCGGTGAAGTACGGCAGGCTGCCAATCCCGATGTGCTGCAACACCGCGCCCAGTCGCACACCGGTGTGATTGGCGGCATAGCGCCCACGCACACCGACGGTGACGGCCTTGGTGCCTTTCTTGAATTTCCAGCGTGCATCACTCGGAGTCTCACCCAAGTAGATGCAACTGTGGTTGAGCAAGTCATGGGGATGGGTCGGCGTGCCGTGCTCGGCCAGGTACTGCGGGGTGGCGCAGAGCAAATGGTCGATGGTCAGCAATTGCCGCCCTACCAGCCCGGCGGGCGGCCGATCAGTGATACGAATCGCCAGATCGACGTTGTCGTCGATCAAATCCACCTGACGGTCTTCGAGTAACAGCTCCACATCCACTTTGGGATAACGCCGCAGAAATTCCGGCATATGCGGGTGAATCACGAATCGTCCTACGGCTTTGGGCACGCTGACTCGCACCAGCCCTTCCGCTTCATGGGTGAACTGACCACTGATTTCCATCACCGATTTGGCCGCGCTGACCATCTCCTGGCAACGCTTGAACACCTCCTCGCCTCCGTCGCTCAGCCGCAGTTTGCGTGTGGTGCGTTGCAACAGGCGCGTGGCGAGTGCCTTCTCCAGACGCGAAATGCTGCGACTGACCGCCGACGGTGAAGAGCCCAGTTGGCGCGCGGCTTCGGAGAAACTGCCGGTCTCGACAACCTTGACGAATATCGCCATTTCACCGAGCAACGGCAGAGGAAGATTTATGCTCACAGCGCAACAGTCCTTTGAGGTTTGAACGGATTATCACGCAATTCCACGCTTCATATAATAAAAAACAGAATCTTTAATGAGGGCATGGAATATGACGCTTCGCCTCTTTTTCCATAGTGATGACCTCAAGGCTAACGTGGAAGTCCTCGATTGCACGCCGCACGAGAACGAATTCGCCGTGGTGCTGCGCGCCACACTGTTCCACCCTCAGGGCGGCGGGCAACCCTTTGACACCGGCTGGATCGGCGAAAGCCAGGTACTGCGCGTGGTCCAGGACCCGGACCGGATCATCCATTTCGTCGACCGCCCCGTCCCTCTCGGCATGACCCAGATTCGCATCGATGAGCAACGTCGCCAGTTCAACGCACGGATGCATTCCGCCGGCCATCTGATCGGCCATTTCGTCCAGGCCATGGGCTGGATGCCGATCAAGGCGCATCACTGGCCGGGCGAGGGACGCGTGCAGTTCCAACCGGTGGATTGCGCGCAGGAAGTTGACGCCCGGACCATCGAGTCCGGCATTGAACAATGGATCGCCCACGACCTGCCGCGCCTGACATCGTTGCGCGAAGGTGCCCGGGAAATCGGTTTCGGTGAACTGCCCGCCTATGGCTGCGGCGGCACCCATGTACGTAGCCTGAAGGAATTGGGCACGGTCACGATCGCTTCCGTTTCGCAGAAGAAAGGAACGCTGTCAGTCCACTACAGCGTGGACTGAGCATTTGGGTGATGCCGATTCCGGCATCGCCTGGCGCCGGGGGGCCTGCATTCGCGGGTTCCGTTGACTATCCGATAGATGGACCTGAACCATGATGCTTGACGTCGAGCGTCTCGATGAGACGTGCATAAAAAAACTGGCCAACGAAGAAGTCCTCGCCATCCGGGTCAAAAGCTTCCTGGCCCCGCCGCTGGCGATTCAGATCGGCGACAAGATTCTCGAGCCCGGTTTCGAAGGCTATATCAACGCACCGAGCATCGGTCGTATCGGCATGGCGTTTTATGAGGCTGAAAACCAGCCACTGCTGATCGAAGACTATTTCGAACGCGCCACGCGCAACATCGCGGAGTTACGCAACCGTTGCGCGCCCTACTCGTCCCCGGTCGACACCCTGCGCTGCATGCTCGACGAGTCCTGGCCGGCGGGTGCTCATCTGGAAAACCTCTACGGCCGCAAGATGTATGTCGGCTTGTCCCGAGTGGTGAAACCCGGCGTGTGCTTTCTGGCCCACCACGACATCTTCGCCAAGGACGCTCCCGACAGTTACCAGGCCAAAAGCCTCGATGCGCAGTTCGCCTGCAATGTTTACCTGAACATGCCCACCCAAGGCGGCGCACTGCAGATGTGGGACCACGACATTTCTCCCGACCAGTTCGACGAAATGCGTGGCGACAGTTACGGCATCGATCCGGCGCTGCTCGGCGCTCCAGTCCTGGAGGTCCTTCCGGAACCCGGTGATTTCATCATGTTCAATTCGCGCTGCATGCACTCGGTGACACCGGGCGTGGCCGATCCGCGCCTGAGCCTTTCTTTCTTTGTCGGCTATCGCGGCAATGCTTCACCCCTTACTTTCTGGAGTTGAGATGCAGTTTTCGAATTACCTGGGCGAGTTCCTGGCGCTGGCGACAATTCACTTTCTGGCCGTGGTCGCCCCCGGACCGGACTTTGCGGTCACCATCCGCCAGAGCGTGCGTTTCGGTCGGTGGGTAGGCATCTGCACGGCGCTGGGCATCGGCGCGGGCATTTCCGTGCACGTGCTTTACACCCTGCTTGGCGTCGGCGCGCTGATGCACACCACGCCCTGGCTGCTGACCGTGGCGAAGGTGATCGGCGGTGCCTACATTTTGTACCTCGGTGTGAGCCTGTTGCGCAGCAAACCCAAATCCGCGCTGGAAGGTGATAAAGAAGCCGACGAGCCGCTCGTCGAACAAACGCTGCTGAAGGCGTTCACCACCGGGTTTCTGACCAACGCGACCAATCCCAAGGCCACACTGTTTTTCCTGGCGATCTTCACCACCCTCATCAGCGCCACGACGCCGCTGAACATTCAGGCGCTTTACGGCCTCTGGATGTGTTTCGTGAACGCACTGTGGTTTGTCATCGTTGCCCTGTTCTTCTCCAGCAGCCGGGTGCGCGTGCTGTTCATGCGCATGGGGCATTGGTTCGAACGCACCATGGGGGTGATTCTGATCCTGTTCGCCGGGCGCCTGATTCTGTCGATGTAAAAACCCGCCCATGCAAAAGGCCCGCTCAGTCTGACTGGCGGGCCTTTTTTTCAGGCTTGGATACAAATTTCGCACAAACAAAAACGCCGCTCAATGAGCGGCGTTTTTGTGAATTTGGAGCGGGAAACGAGACTCGAACTCGCGACCCCGACCTTGGCAAGGTCGTGCTCTACCAACTGAGCTATTCCCGCAAATGGCGTCCCCTAGGGGACTCGAACCCCTGTTACCGCCGTGAAAGGGCGGTGTCCTAGGCCACTAGACGAAGGGGACACGCTGCCCGGAACACATGGTGTGTGTTTCGGTGCCCAGACCCTCATCCGAAGACTTGGTTCTGGTTTCACTCAGCCCTGCCCGAAAGCAACGCTGTTTAAAATTGGAGCGGGAAACGAGACTCGAACTCGCGACCCCGACCTTGGCAAGGTCGTGCTCTACCAACTGAGCTATTCCCGCATATTGGCGTCCCCTAGGGGACTCGAACCCCTGTTACCGCCGTGAAAGGGCGGTGTCCTAGGCCACTAGACGAAGGGGACACACGTACAACATTCACTCCCTACCGCGTTTCGCTGTGTGCTTTACGCTGTAAGTGGCGCGCATTCTATGGATGGATTGAGGGGTCGTCAACCCCCAGATATAAATTTATTTAAATCAATGACTTCGCCCTGCTTTGGGCGGCGAATACGGCTTTTTGCTCGCCCGGTGTTTGACGCCTATATTCTGACACCCGCCAAGACGTTATAGTCCACCCACGCAACAGATGATGGCAATGTGCACCACGCACGCTATTACTTATATAAGCAGGTTTGCGGTCGATACAGGCATAAGCCTGATTATTTTAACCCGTCGAGCGGCCCTATGCGCTCCCCTGCCAAGCCACTACACTCGCACGCGAATCCCATAAAGAGGTCTTACCGGTGACACCACTCATGATCACCCTGCTAGTCGTAGCCGGGATCGCACTATTGATCGCCATTGGGTACATGAACCATGTGGTGGAAAACAACAAACTGGAAAAGGCCCGTACCAAGGTTGAGCTCAACGACCGCCTGCGTCGCTGCGGTGAAATTACCGAAACGTTCCCTGGCCAGCTGATGACTCCGGCTCTCAAGCTGTTGTTGACTCGCCTGGAACTGAACGTCTGCCAGCGCCTGTTGAATCTGGAAAAATCCAGCGCCAACCTCAAAGTGCGGATCAGCGAACTGAACACCCTGGTCGCGCAGGGCGAATCGATCCCGGTCAACAACCCGCCGGCACCGATCCAGACCGAAGCCAAGGCCAAGGATGTACGCTTCCTGCTCGAGGCCCTGCACGGTCAGGTCACCCGCGCGGCACAGGACGGTTTCCTGCCGACCAACGAAGCCAAACGCTGGATCCGCGAAGTTCGCCACATCCTGGTTCTGTTGCACATCGAATTCTTCAACAACCTCGGCCAGCACTCCCTGCAACAAAACCAGCCTGGCCAGGCTCGCCTGGCGTTCGAACGTGGTGTGCAATACCTGCGCAAACAGCAAGAGCCTCAGGTCTACGCCGAACAACTCGAATACCTGGAAAAGCTCCTAGCCCGCGCGAATGCACAAGTCATGGACAAAACTGCGCCGGCTGAAGGCGAAGTGAACCAATTGACCGAAGGCCTCAAAGACGTCGAGGCGGATGCGGACTGGAAGAAGAGAGTGATTTACGACTGATCACGGAAAGATGAAGAGCCACCGACAAGGTGGCTTTTTTTTGCGTTGGGTTTTAGCGGCGGGTACATCCGGGGAAGATTGGGCGGCTGTCAGGCCGCCATCGTCGGAACGCCGCCCGCAGCAAGCCGGCTCCTACAAAGCGCGTGGTACATCCGCGAGAGTCAGGTCGGCTGTAAGGCCGCCATCGCCGGCAAGCCGGCTCCTACAAAGGGCGTGGTACATCCGCGAGAATCAGGTTGGTTGTAAGGCCGTCATCGCCAGCAAGCCGGCTCCTACAAAGGGCGTGGTACATCCTCGAGAATCAGGTTGGTTGTCAGGCCGCCATCGCCGGCAAGCCGGCTCCTACAGGGAATCGCGTTTGCTTTTGCTTCTCACCACTCATCAGGCCGAGCGTTAGCTCGCCTTGCGCTTTTGATTTTGATCTGCCCGCCCCTTCGGGAGGCTGAGTGGAGGTTCTGCGCAGTGGGTAACCCGGCATGGATGCCGGGTTAGCCGCGCACGGCCAGGGATGGCCGATCGCGGCGGGCCCACGGAGCAGGACCGGAGCGAGGGAACGCCGAGCCTTAGCGAGGGGCCGGACGCCGGGGCGAGACCTTTTGGTTCCTTTTGGGGCGTTTTCCAAAAGGGACTCGCCGTAAGGGCGAAACCGTGAGCGGCCGTTACACCAAGAATGGATATGTACACCAACAAGAGATAGGTCGGCTGTCAGGCCGCCATCGCCGGCAAGCCGGCTCCTACAAGAGCCAGACCGATCAGAGCCGGAAATGCCCGACCATCCCCTTCAACTCAACCCCCAACTGCGCCAACTCGATACTCGACGCCGCATTCCCCTGCATCGCCAACGAAGACTGATCCGCACTCGCACGAATACTGGTCACACTGCGGTTGATCTCCTCCGCCACGGAACTCTGCTCCTCCGCAGCCGCTGCGATCTGCTGGTTCATCTGCTGAATCAACGACACCGCCGCAGCAATACTGCCCAAGGCACTTTCGGTCTGAAGCGCATCACTGACCGCCAGTTTCACCAACTCGCCACTGCTCTGAATCTGATGCACCGACGACTGCGCCGCCGAACGCAAGGCGCTGACCAGACGCTCAATCTCCTCAGTCGATTGCTGGGTCCGCTTCGCCAGGGCCCGCACTTCATCGGCGACCACCGCAAAACCCCTGCCCTGCTCGCCAGCCCGTGCCGCCTCGATGGCCGCGTTCAGCGCCAACAGGTTGGTCTGCTCGGCCACACTTTTGATCACGCTGAGCACCGTGCCGATATTCTGGATCTCCGCACTCAGGCTCTCGATGCTGGAACTGGCCGAGGACGCCGAGTCGGCAAGTTGTTCGATCCGCGCCATGCTCTGGCGCACCACCACTTGGCCACTTTCGACCTTGTCGTCCGCCGTCTGCGCCGCCTGGGCAGCCTCTTCCGCGTTACGTGCAACATCGTGCACGGTGGCGGTCATCTGGTTCATTGCGGTTGCGACCTGCTCGGTTTCTTCCTTCTGACTGCTGACTTCAAGATTGGTCTGCTCGGTCACCGCCGACAGCGATTGCGCGGAACTGGCCAACTGCTCGATGCCCGCCTGCAAACCGCTGACAATGCTGCTGAGCCCCGCGCCCATTTGCTGCATGGCCTGCATCAGTTGGCCGATCTCGTCCCGGCGGGTCACTTCAACCGTCGCACTCAAATCGCCCGCGGCAATCTGCTGAGCAACGCGGATAACACTGCGCAACGGCCCCACGATCAATCGGGTAATCACCCACGCCGCGATCAGGCCGACCAGCAATGCCAGGGCCGATGAACCGATAATCAGCAGCGAATTCTTTTTCAGCTCGGTCTGCATCGACTGGTCTTCGGCGACATAGGCCTGATCCACCCGCTCCACCACCTGCGCGGCGCGCTGATGCAGCTGTTCATAGACGGTTTTTTCCTGCGCCAGCAGGCCGGTGTACTCGGCAAGTTTTTCGCTGAAACCGCCAATGTGCCCGACCACCTCATTGAGGACCGTCTGATAGCCCTCATCCTTGACCGTGGTTTTCAACTGCTCGGCCTGAGCCAGCGCCTGGTCGGCCTGCTCGATCTTGCCTTGGCCGGCACTGTCATCGCCCTTGCGGCTCTGGTCCAGACGCACGCGCGCCTCGTTCATGGCTTGCAACATCAGCCGCGATACCTGGCTGACTTGATTGGCCTGTTCGATGAACTGGCTACCGTCCTTGCCCTCGGAGTCCTTCAAGGTATAAGCGCCATCGTCGGCGAGACCGGCCTGCAACACATCAAGGTTGTTCGCTACGCTGGACACCGACCAACTGGCCATTTCCAGCGCCAGGTCCTTGGCCTGACTCAGCGAGACAAATTCGTCAAACGCCTTGCGGTAAGCTCCCAACGATTGCTCGACGTCGTTCATCACCGGAACGTTGGCCGGTGATTGCGCCTTGAGCTGGTTCGCCAGGGCCACCAGGCCGTCAACACCTTCATGCAACGCAGTGACGATTTTCGGGTTGCCGTGCAAGGCGTATTCCTGCTCAAGCAACCGCACCTTGAGCAGGCCACTGTTGAGCGACGACATCTGCTTGAGCCCGTCGAAGCGCTGGCTGATGGTTTGCAGGGACCATACGCCGATGGCCGCCACCAGGGCTGTCAACAGCAGCACCAGCAGAAACCCGACACCCAGTTTTTTTGCCATACCGAGGTTGGCAAAACGTCCTTGCACGGCCGAAATCATTGCACTTAGTCCCCTGACATAGTCTGTTAACGCAGATTCGCAACGGGCCTGTGTCAACACAAGTCTCTGGCGTCGGAATAATGGCAAAAAGCTACGCCAACGTCGTTTTCAGAACGCTTGAGGTCGATCCGAAGCGGTGGCCTGAAAAAACGCCCGGGCTCGCGGATCACAGGCGTAGGCCACATTGATACGCTGCCAGTCACCGGCCTCGCCGGCGGGACTGAAGGCTGTCGCAGAAGACAGCAGGACACCGTAGCGCCGAGCCTGTGCCCGCAGGTGAGCGTAGTCGGACTTGCGCGATCGCGCCCAGATGAACAGGCCCCCGACGGGTTTGCCGAAGACCTCCCACTCGGCGTCTTCCAGCATCTGCAATGCGGCCTCTCGGTCACCATTCAAACGTTGCCGCAGACGCAGCACCAACTTGCGATAGGCACCGCTCGCCAACAGGCAGGCCAGCACCGACTCGCAAAACCCGGAGGTGCCCAGGCTGCTGATCCTCTTGACCTCGGCCAGCCTTGAAATGACTTCCGCGCCAGCCACTACAAAGCCGACCCGCAACGAACTGCTGAGAATCTTGGAATAGCTGCCGAGGTAAATCACGTTGTCATCGGTCTCCAGGGCGGCGAGCCGCACGCCCGGGCCACTGTGCAAATCCGCGTAGACATCGTCTTCGATCACCAGCGCGCCATGGGTTTTCGCCAGTTGCAGGACCCGCTCCGCCACCGCCGGCGCCAGGCTGCTGCCCGTCGGGTTGTGATAGAAGCTGTTGATGAACAATGCCCGGGGCTTGTTCTCCCGCAGCAGTACCGTGAGCGCTTCGATGTCTGGCCCGCGCGGCGTGCGCGGTACTTCGAGCATGTTGACACCGCGCAGCCTGAGCAACTCGAACAGCAAGGAATAACCGGGGCTTTCCACCACCACGCAATCACCTGGCTTGAGCAAGGTGCGCACGATCAGGTCAAGTCCCTGACTGGCGCCCGCCGTTGTCATGATTCGACTTTCCTCTGCGGCGATATCCAGCAGCCTCAGGCGCTTGAGGATTTGTTGACGCAACGCCCGCAAACCCAGCGGCGCGCTGTAATTGAACAGCGCAGCCATGTCAGTGCGACTGACCTCACGGATCGCGTAGCTCAGGTCGTCGGTTTCGCGCCAGCTCTCGGGGAGCCCGCCACTCCCCAGCGGCAGATCACCCACATTTCCGCGCGGATTAAGCTCAGCCCCCTCGGACCACGGCGAGTCCGCAGCGACCAACGCCGGGGTTGCGACGACGAACCCCGCACCATGACGTGGCGCCAGCATGCCTTGAGCCACCAACCGCTCACAGGCCTCAACGACGCTGACCTGACTGAGCAAGTTGACCTGTGCGATTTGCCGCGCAGAAGGCAAACGCGTCCCCGGCTCTATTTCGCTTTGACGCAGCCAGCAAGCCAGCGCGTCGACGATTTGCTGTACGACCGGCACCATTGCCTGTCGATCGATTCTCAATTCCATGAGCAAGCAAACTCCTGTTCGTTTGGCGGAAAACAGTTAATCACAGCAATCCTGGATGGGCTGTGCGACAACGCCGCCAAAACTCATGGTTCTAACCATTTGAAACACATTGCCCGAGCCATTCACCAGGCAAAAAAAACCCGCACACGTGCGGGTTTTCTTGCGCTGCATGGCCCGGCTTCAGAACGCCGTGACACCACCATCCACCGCCAGCGAATGACCGGTGGTGAATGCAGCACCGTCGCTGCACAGATACAGCACGGCACTGGCGATTTCTTCGACCTTGCCGATGCGACCCACCGGGTGCATGGCGTTGGCGAATTCGCCCTTCTTCGGATCCGCTTCATAGGCGCGACGGAACATGTCCGTGTCGATCACCGCCGGGCATACCGCGTTCACGCGAATCTTTTTCTTGGCGTATTCGATTGCTGCCGATTTGGTCAGGCCGATCACCGCGTGCTTCGACGCCGCATAGATGCTCATCTTCGGCGCGGCGCCGAGGCCAGCCACCGAAGCCGTGTTGACGATCGCGCCACCGCCCTGAGCCAGCAACAACGGCAACTGATACTTCATGCACAGCCAGACGCCTTTGACGTTGACGCCCATGATCGCGTCGAATTCGTCGATCGTGCCTTCGGCCAGTTTGCCTTTCTCGATTTCGATGCCCGCGTTATTGAAGGCGTAGTCGAGACGGCCGTAGGTATTCACCACTTCGTCCATCAGATTTTTTACATCGCTTTCCAGGGTGACGTTGCAACGCACGAAGGTCGCTTCGCCGCCCGCCGTACGAATCAGCGCCACAGTGCCTTCACCGCCTGCGGTGTCCATGTCGGCCACCACCACTTTCAACCCTTCGGCGGCGAACGCTTGGGCGGTCGCGCGGCCGATACCATTGGCGGCGCCCGTGACTACAGCGACCTGGCCGGAAAACGTCATGCTCATTGTGATGCCCTCGAAGTGAAGAATGTGCAGGTTAGCGTGCGACCAGTCTAGTCACAGGCACGACCCGCGCGGCAGCACTATCAGAAGCCCGGTTAAGTGACCATGAGTTGCAGTGATAAAACCACCAGACCGACTATCACTGCACTGGATCGATGTGCATTCGCCGCATCAGCCAAACTTGCGGGGTCGTCCATGAAGGTCTATCAACAAGGCTTCATTCATCTTGAGTGCCTGTCATGACTACCCAGACCAATCGCCAGTTCCTGCTCGCCAAACGCCCGGTGGGCGCGGCGACCCGCGAGACATTTACCTATCAGGAAGTCCCGGTCGGCGAACCGGCCGCGGGTCAGATCCTGGTCAAAAACGAATACCTGTCCCTGGACCCGGCCATGCGTGGCTGGATGAACGAGGGCAAGTCCTACATCCCGCCGGTCGGTATCGGCGAAGTCATGCGCGCACTGGGTGTAGGCAAAGTCGTAGCGTCCAGCCATCCGGGGTTTGCGGTCGGGGACTACGTCAACGGCGCCCTGGGTGTGCAGGATTACTTCCTCGGCGAGCCGCGTGGCTTCTATAAAGTCGATCCGAAACTGGCACCGCTGCCACGTTACTTGTCCGCGCTGGGCATGACCGGGATGACGGCCTACTTCGCCCTGCTCGATGTCGGCGCACCGAAGGAAGGTGACACCGTGGTGCTGTCGGGTGCTGCGGGCGCTGTAGGCAGCATTGCCGGGCAGATTGCCAAGATCAAAGGCTGCCGCGTGATCGGCATTGCGGGCGGCGCGGACAAATGCAAGTTCCTGATCGACGAACTGGGTTTTGACGGTGCCATCGATTACAAGAGCGAAGACGTCGTCGCCGGCCTCAAGCGCGAATGCCCGAAAGGTGTGGACGTGTATTTCGATAACGTCGGCGGAGATATTCTCGACGCCGTGCTGAGCCGTCTCAACCTGAAGGCACGGGTGGTGATTTGCGGCGCCATCAGTCAGTACAACAACAAGGAAGCGGTCAAAGGGCCAGCCAACTATTTGTCGCTGCTGGTTAACCGCGCACGCATGGAAGGCTTTGTGGTGATGGACTACGCCGCGCAGTTCGCAGCGGCCGGGCAGGAAATGGCCGGGTGGATGGCCAAGGGGCAGCTCAAGAGCAAGGAAGATATTGTCGAAGGGCTGGAGACGTTCCCGGAGACGCTGATGAAGTTATTCAGCGGCGAGAATTTCGGCAAGTTGGTGTTGAAGGTATAAAAAGCTTCGCGGGCAAGCCTCGCTCCTACAGGTCAATGTCGTTCGCGAAGTACGTGCACGACGTGATACCTGTAGGAGCGAGCGGTGCGGCGATCCGACTTGCCCGCGAATGGTTTTAGCAGGCGCCGCTTAAGCGATTTCGGCTACGACGTCAGCCAACGCCTTGGCTGGATCCGCCGCCTGGCTGATCGGGCGGCCGATCACCAGGTAATCGGAACCGGCATCCAGTGCCTGACGCGGCGTCAGAATGCGGCGCTGATCGTCCTGGGCGCTGCCCGCCGGACGAATCCCCGGGGTCACCAGTTGCAACGACGGGTGAGCCGACTTCAGGGCCTGGGCTTCCAGCGCCGAGCACACCAGACCGTCCATCCCGGCTTTTTCCGCCAGCGCAGCCAGGCGCAACACTTGCTCCTGCGGTTCGATGTCCAGACCGATGCCCGCCAGATCTTCACGCTCCATGCTGGTCAGCACGGTTACGCCAATGAGCAGCGGTTTCGGACCGGTACGCTGATCGAGCACTTCACGGCAAGCCGCCATCATGCGCAGACCACCGGAGCAGTGCACGTTGACCATCCACACGCCCATTTCCGCAGCCGCCTTTACTGCCATGGCGGTGGTGTTCGGGATGTCGTGGAACTTGAGGTCCAGGAACACTTCGAAACCCTTGTCGCGCAAGGTGCCGACGATTTCCGACGCGCAGCTGGTGAACAGTTCCTTGCCGACTTTGACCCGGCACAGTTTCGGGTCCAACTGGTCGGCCAGCTTCAGTGCGGCGTCACGGGTGGGAAAATCCAGGGCGACGATGATAGGAGTCTGGCAGACGGACATGTGCGGGCTCTCAGGCAGGACGAAATCGGCGCGCATTGTAGCGGAACCAGCGCGGCTGCGGGACCCGATGATCGGTAAATCGTCGTCGGCGCTCAGCCAAGCCTAGCCCTTTCGCCGATTGTGTCGAGACCGATACACTCACGACACGCCCACAACACCCTTCCCCGCTACCCTCGGCAGCCGCAACACGTCCTTACAGCACTTCCCGCCTCCGGGCCGGACGCCTATGCTGAAGCCACAACCTCGCAGCCTATCTTTGTGGTTGGCAGCCTACCTGGCAGATGAACGCACGCATGCACAACACCCACGCACCTGTGAACGACGATCAAAAAGCGCCCGGCGACGACAAACGCTGGAGCATTCGCGCCCTGATCGTCGACGATGACGTCCCGATCCGCGAACTGATGATTGATTACCTGGCCCGCTTCAACATCCACGCCAGCGGCGTCACCGATGGCGCGGCCATGCGCCTGGCGCTGCAAGCGGAGCATTTCGACGTGGTGGTGCTCGACCTGATGCTGCCCGGCGAAGACGGTCTGTCGCTGTGCCGCTGGTTGCGCGCCGAATCGGACATTCCGATCCTGATGCTCACCGCGCGTTGCGAACCCACCGACCGGATCATCGGCCTGGAACTGGGCGCCGACGATTACATGGCCAAACCGTTCGAACCACGGGAGCTGGTCGCACGGATTCAGACCATTCTGCGTCGGGTGCGCGACGACCGCACCGAACAGCGTGCGAATATTCGCTTCGACAACTGGCGCTTGAACAGCGTATTGCGCCAGTTGATCGCGGCGGATGGCCTGGTGGTGCCGCTGTCCAACGCCGAGTTTCGCTTGCTCTGGGTGTTCATCGAACGTCCACGCCGGGTGCTCAGCCGTGAACAATTGCTGGATGCGGCGCGCGGTCGTTCGATAGAAGCCTTTGATCGCAGCATCGACCTGCTGGTCTCGCGTCTGCGACAGAAACTCGGGGATGACCCGAAAGCCCCACAGTTGATCAAGACCGTTCGCGGCGAGGGTTATCTGTTCGACGCACGAGACATCGGCTGATGCGTGCGCGCTTCGATACGCTGTTCGGTCGCCTGTTTGGCGTGCTGCTGGTGGCGATCATCCTGGCGCATCTGCTGGCGTTTGCCTGGTTTCATCATTACGGCCCACCGCCGCCACCGCCCCCGCCCGAGTTCGCCCAAGGCTTCGACGGACCACGCCCGCCGCCGGACCCACGTTTCGAAAACCGGCCACCACGGCCATGGTTCGGCGGGCCGCTGGTGCCCCTTACCTTCCAGCTGATTTCGCTGATCATCGCCGCCTGGTACGGCGCCAAACTGTTGAGTCGGCCGATCCAGCGCCTGAGCGACGCCGCCGAGCGCCTGAGCGAGAACCTCGACAGCCCGCCGCTGGATGAGTCCGGCCCACGGGAGGCCCGGCAAGCGGCCTACACCTTCAACCTGATGCAAAAACGCATCATCGAACAGATGCAGCAGCGCTCGCGGATGCTCGGCGCGGTGTCCCACGACCTGCGCACGCCGCTGTCACGCCTCAAGCTGCGGCTGGAACAGATCGACGACGACAAACTGCAAGGCCAGATGCGCCAGGATCTGGACGACATGATCAGCATGCTCGACGCCACCCTCACCTACCTGCACGAGCAGCGTACCAGTGAGGCACCGCAGTGGATGGACGTGCAGGCGCTGGTCGAATCCTTGAGTGAAAACGCCCAGGACCAGGGCTCCGATGTCCAGGCCAGCGGCCATTGCGCACCGTTGCAGGTTCAGCCGATGGCTTTGCGTTCGTGCATTAACAACTTGCTGGATAACGCGCTGCGTTATGCCGGGCAGGCGCAGATCGTGCTTGAAGATAATCGCGAACAGTTGATGATCCGGGTCATCGACCATGGGCCGGGGATTGCAGCAGATAAACGTGAAGCCGTGTTTGAACCGTTCTTCCGCCTGGAAGGTTCGCGCAATCGCAACTCCGGCGGTGTCGGTCTGGGCATGACCATTGCCCGTGAGGCGGCTGAACGATTGGGTGGTCAATTGAATCTGGAAGAAACTCCCGGTGGCGGTTTGACCGCCGTTATCTGGTTGCCCCGCACCTGAATCCCCACATAAATTCACTGTGGGAGCGGGCTTGCTCGCGAAAGCGGTGGGTCAGTCAACATCAATGCTGAATGATCCACCGCTTTCGCGAGCAAGCCCGCTCCCACAGGGTCTGAGTCTGACCTGTGTGTACCAATCGGTACAAACCCCACATACCTGCGACAACTTGCTCCTTGAGGCTGCATAAGCCGGTGCACCCACCGGTTTTCCATTCCAGGGAGTGAGCCCAATGATCGGTAGCGTCAGCAACTACACGAGCTATACCAGCACCAGCAGCACCACAACCAGCAATGCTCGCAGCCAGCAATTCCAGAAAGAACTGCTCGCCAGGCTCGACACCAACAGCGACGGTTCGGTGGATCAGGACGAGCTCACCAGCGCTCTGTCACAGAAAACCGAGGACGGTCTGCTGGTCAGCCTGAGCAAGAACTTCGCCGATCTGGACAGTGACGACAGTGGCAGCCTGAGCAGCGAAGAAATGGCTGCGATGGCACCACCGCCACCGCCACCGCGTGATCAGGCACCGAACACCGAACTGGCCGACGCGCTGATCAGCGCACTGGACACCGACAGTGATGGCGCCATCAGCAGCGATGAGCTGAGCAGCGGCCTGACCAACGCCGGCAGCAGTGCCGACAGCACAGAGATTTTTTCGGCGCTGGATAAAAACGAAGACGGCGTCGTCAGTAAGGACGAACTCGCCGCCAGCCTCGCCCCGCCGCCACCGCCGCCGCAACAGGTGTCCAGTGACGAATTGTTCAGCCAACTCGACGCGGACAGCGATGGCAGTGTCAGCGCCAGCGAATTGAGCAGTGCGCTGCAGGCCAGCAGCACTTCATCCACCAACAGCGACACCAGTGCGGCGTTGCTCAAGGTGCTGGACAGCGACAGCAGTGGCGGCGTCAGCAGCGACGAATTGGAAGCCGCGCTGCAAGCCGGTCGCGAGAAAAACAGCAACAGCACAACCGATCAGGCGAACGTGACGGAAGCGCTGAACAAAATGATCGCCAACCTGAGCAAGCAGTACTCGCTCGACAAGGTGGCGACAGTGGGCAAGTACCTGAACGTTACAAGCTAATTGTAGGAGCCGGCTTGCTGGCGATGGCATCACCGCGTTTCACCTGAAACACCGTGGTGATCGGATCGCCAGCAAGCCGGCTCCTACAATTGATCGGCCATGCATTCACGGCCGGCGGTCTTCCACCCGCGCCTGACTCTTGCTCCAGTCGGTCAACAGGCTGTACGCCACGGCCAGCAACGTCGGCCCGATAAACAGGCCGATGAACCCGAACGCAATCAACCCGCCAAACACGCCCAACAGCACGATCACCAACGGCAAATTGCCGCCGCGGCTGATCAGGTAAGGCTTGAGCACGTTGTCGACCCCGCTGATGATGAATGTCCCCCAGATTCCAAGAAACACCGCTATCCCGTATTCGCCCTTCCAGGCGAGCCACGCCGTGGCCGGAATCCACACCAGCGGTGGCCCCATGGGAATCAGGCTGAGCAGGAAGGTGACGATGCCCAGCACCAGCGCGCCAGGCACCCCGGCAATCAGGAAGCCGATCAGCGCCAGCACCGCTTGCGCCGCCGCAGTCCCGATCACGCCGTTCACCACCCGTTGCACCGTACCCGCCACCAGTTCGATGTAGTAACCGGCACGGTCACCGATCAACCGTTGCAGCAGCCCATGGACAAACGCCGCCAAACGCGGCCCGTCCCGGTAGAAAAAGAACACGAACACAATGCTGAGTGTCAGCTCGAGAATGCCGCCGCCAATCTGTGCACTGCGCGCCAGCAACCAGTTGCCGACCTGCCCCAGATAAGGTTTGAGCGACACCATCATCGCCGCGCCCTGCTGATCGATGCTGTTCCAGATCACCACCAGACGTGCGCCTACCAAAGGAATACTGCCCAGCCATGTCGGCGCCTCGGGCAGGCCATCCATCTGCACGTCCTTGATGAACGCCGTGGCATCACGCACATGGTCCGCGAGGTTGAAACCCAGCCACACCAGCGGCACCGCCACCAGCAACATCCAGCCGAGGGTCAGCAATGCCGCCGCCAGGGATTCTCGCCCATTGAGCCAACGGGTCAGCAAGCGCATCAGCGGCCAACTGGCGAACGCAAGCACCGCGCCCCAGAACATGGCCGACCAGAACGGCGCCATCACCCAGAAGCTCGCACCAAAGAGCACCAGCAGCAGGATCTGCACCAACAGTCGATCGTTATTGATCATCCACGTCTCGAAAAAATGTCAGTCAGCCAATAAGAGTAGGCGAACGCGGCAAGCACGTCCGCCTGCCACAGCTTATCGCAACAGTTCAATGTGCAGGCCAGAGCCTTCGACGCTGCCGGTTTCCATCCTGGCCGTACGCACACCCTGGCCGATCAGGGCCTGGCGCCAGGCTTCGGCCTTCGGCCCGGACACACTGACCCGCAACGTGGTGTCCAGGTTCAGCCCACGGGAGATCAGGCGCAGCCAGGTATCGTCAGGGTCGCCGGTCAGCTTGGGGAAATCGAGCTCGCCGGTGCTCTTGAGTTCTCGAAGCAAGGTGGCGGAAGTCGGCAGCAAATCACCCAGCGGTGCTGCGGCGTCGAACTGCTCGACGTGCAAATAGGCTTTGCGATTGCCGCGAGTGATGCTGTAGAGCGCCACCAGGGTGTTGTCCCTCGGCGCCGCCAGACGCAACAACAGGTAGGCCTGCTGATCGTCGGCCCCATAGAGCTTGGCATTGCCGAAGACCTCATTGGCCCACAGGCTGCTCTCGCCGCAATCGCGGGCCTGGCACCAGAACAGCAACTGGGCGTCCTGCTTCTGCAAGGCTTCGCGAGCCGCCGTGAAGGCTTCGGTGGAGGAATGCTCCGCAGGCAACTCGTAGGTCACCGACGTGGTTTGGCCGCGGGCGCTGACCTGACCGTCGAAACGCAACTGCCCGCTGATCTTGCGGATCGAGCCCAACGGGTAGATCCGTTCGAGTTCAGCCGAGGGGCGATAGTCGACGATCTGCGAATCGGCCAGGCGCGGCACGATTGGCAGGTCCTGACTGCCCGGCACATCGGCGGCAAACAATAGAGGACTGAAACTGCACAGCGCCAGCAGACTGATGGAACGCATGGATAGGCTCATCGGATCAGCATGGCCTGGGCACCCTTGACGACACTGGCGTCGTCGATGCGCTCGGGCACCAGCAAACCTCGCTGCACCGCCGGGCGCGCCGCCATCGTCGCCATCCAGCGTTGCAATGCAGACAAGCCGTCCACTGCCACACCGGACCACTCGTGACCACGGACCCACGGATAGGTCGCGATGTCGGCAATGCTGTACTCGTCCGCCAAAAACTCTACGTCTTGCAGGCGCGTGTCGAGCACTTCATACAGGCGGCGGGTTTCATGCTGATAGCGGTCGATGGCGCCTTGGAGCTTTTCCGGAAAGTAACGGAAAAACACGTTGGCCTGGCCCTGCATCGGACCGATTCCACCCATCTGGAACATCAGCCACTGCAACACCACCGAGCGCCCCTTCGGGTCTTTGGGCAGCAGTTTGCCGCTCAGTTCTGCCAGATAAATCAGGATGGCGCCGGATTCGAACACGGCAAAATCGCCGTTGGCGCGGTCGACAATCGCCGGGATCCGGCCATTGGGGTTGATCTTGAGGAAGTCCGCGGACTTCTGTTCCTTTTTGTCGAAACTCAAGGCGTGCACCGTGTAGGGCAGGCCGAGTTCCTCGAGCACGATAGAGACCTTGTGGCCATTCGGGGTCGCAGCGGTGTAGAGATCTATCATGGTTGTCTCCCATTTCAACCCGCCCAGCCTCGACAGTTGCCCGGCGCAAGTCAAGGAACGGCGAAGAACCGATTGAAACAGTCTGCGACAAGGTCGGCACCGGATTCGTCATTCAGGTGCAAATGATGACCGCCAGGCAGCTGTTCACGGCTAAAGGGTAGACGCTCCAGCAACTCGGGATGTTTGGCGAGCATGCCGTCGGCCGCGACGACCAGCAGCGCAGGACAACTGACACGCTGGACGAAAGCCATGGCTTGTTCGGTGGTCAGACGCAACGGCGATGGCAGCGTCAGACGGCTATCGGTGCGCCAGGTGTAACCGCCCGGCACTGGCATCAAGCCGCGTTGCGCCAGCAATTCGGCGGCCTCGCGACTGACCGCCACCAGGCCTTTCATACGCGCTTCGATGGCGCGATCCAGGGTGTTGTAGACCGGTTTGCTTTTCTCCCGCAGGTCCAGTTGCGCTTGCAGGGCCATGCCCATGCGCTCGGCAGCATTTTCGCCTTTGTCTGTAGGGGGAATGATGCCGTCGATCAACGCCAGGTGCGTAACCCGCTCGGGCATCGACCCGGCGATGATCAACGAAGCGATCGCCCCCATGGAGTGCCCCATCAGCGCAAAACGCTTCAAGCCCAGCTGTTCGGCGACTTGCAGCACGTCATGGGCGTAGTCCCACATCGCGTAGCCGGCACCCGTCGGGCGATGCCCGGAATGACCGTGACCGGCCATGTCCAGCGCGATGATGCGCAGCCCTTTGAGCTTCGGCGCCAACCGGGCAAAGCTGTTGGCGTTATCCAGCCAGCCGTGCAATGCAATCACCGGCAAACCGTCTTCGGGACCGAACAGGTGTGCCGCCAGCTCGATGTGCGGCAGGCTCAGGCGAACTTCCTCGACGGCATGGTTCATGCGCAATCCTGCTGATGACGAGCGTCCCAGCGGCTGAACAGGTTTTTCAGCAGCATGGCGGTGTCCTGGGGACGTTCGAGGGGAAACATGTGGCCGCCGGGCATGGTCAGGGATTCGCCCAACGGCATGCGCCCGACAGAATTGGCGTGATGGCGCATCACCACGCGGCTTTTGTGCCCACGCACCACCGCCAGTGGCACTTTCAGTTGCCGTGCGCGACCGGGACTGGTGTGGGGCACGCCCCGGTAGATGCTGATTTCTGTGGCGGGGTCGAAACGCAGACGCAGTTTATCGCCGACCTGATGCAGGCCGTGTTGCAGGTAAGCGTCGAAACATTCAGGGTCGAAACCGCGAAACAGCGTTTTACCGGCGAAATAACGGCGCGCACTCTCGATATCGGCGAACTCTTCGCGCCGCCCCAATGTGCGACCGGCCGGGGTCAGGCGGTCGATAAAACCGAAACGCTTGGCCGCGCGGATCACCCATTGATCGGCGCGGGTCAGCACCGGCGAATCGAGCATCACCACGCCGCGATACAGCTCGGGACAACGCAATGCCGCATGCAGGTGCAGCACGCCGCCGAAGGAATGGCCGACGCCCCACACCGGTTCCGCCTGTTGCTTGAGGTGATGAATCAGCTCGTCGACCAGGTTGTGCCAATTGTCATCCGCCGGGAAACGCGGGTCATGGGCATGCTGCTCCAGATGCGTCACCTGATACTCGGGCGCCAGCGCCGCGAACAACTTGCCGTAGGTCCCGGAGGGGAACCCATTGGCGTGGGCGAAAAATATCTGCTGCGACATACCGGTCGTTCCATCAAACGAAAAACAGAACCCGATTGTCCGCAAGCCCACCGGGAACCGCAATGACCGTAACTGCCAGGAATGATGACAGTCGTGCCGTGGCTATGAGCGGCACGGTGGGTCGGACCTGTTATTTATGACAGTTGACAGTCAATCTTCATGACGCGGATAAGAGCACTGTCGCCAAGCCTCAGGCAATGCCTGTCATGACCCACGCCAACACGCCCGCTATTGCAGTGATCGACTCCCGCGGACTGGGTGTGCGTGCCGTGGCGTATCACCGCCGCGACAATTCTGCAGCCGAAAGCTGCATCACCCAGCAGGTCCACGATGTTGCCGGGCGTGCCGTGCTGAGCCGCGATCCACGGTTGTTTCTTTTACATCAGGCAGGCCAGAGCGCTGCCAATCAAATCAGCGTGTTCAGCCTGTCGGGCGCCCTGTTGTTGTCCGAAAACAGTGATGCCGGTTGGCGCCTGGGCTTGCTCGGCGAGGACGGACAAGGCGTCGAAGGATGGGATCAGAAGCTCACCCATAGCCGCCTGCACTACGACGGGCAGCGCCGGCCGATCGCTTCATTCGAGAACGCCCACGGTGAAGCGCAACGCTGTATCGCAAGGTTTGCCTACGCTGCTGCCAGCGCCGATGAAAGCCTTAACCGGTGTGGCCAACTGATTCGCCAGGACGACACCGCAGGCACTTTGCGCTACCTCTCGTTCGGCATTGGCGGCACACCGCTGCAACACAGCCGTACTTTTGTCGAAGATCCGCACTGGTCCGTGGATTGGCCAGCGACGGAGAGCGAACGCGATGGTTTTCTGGAGGATGATCCAGCGATCACTCTCCTTCACTGCAACGCCGTGGGCGACCCTATCAGGCAGACCGACGCAAAAGGTAATACTCAAGCGTACATTCAGACCCGTGCAGCCGAGCTGAAAGAAGTTCGCCTGACACTGGCCGGGCAGACCGAGGAAAAAACCCTGGTCAGTGACATCCAGCACAACGCTTTCGGCCAGATCGAGCGGCAACGTGCAGGGAATGGCGTTATTTCGTGTGCGACTTTTCGCCCTGAAGACGGGCGACTGGAACATCTGAAGGCTTACGTGCCAGATCAACCTGCGATCCAGGACCTGACTTACGAGTACGACGCCACAGGCAACATCACGGGCCTGACCGACACTGCCGACCCGACTCGCTATCACCGCAATCAGCGAATCGAACACACCCACCACTACCGTTATGACAGCCTCTACCGACTGATAGCCGCCACCGGCCGACAGCTTCGCAACGCCTGTGGCGGGCCGCAGTTGCCGGTGTTCCAATCTGCGCCCGATCCCGGGCAACTGGAAAATTACACGCGTATTTATACCTACGATACCGCCGGCAACCTGCAGGTCATGCAGCATCAGGCCGACAGTGCCAGCCGCACCGAACGTACCGCCATCGCCGCTTCCAGCAATCGCAGCCTGCCTCAAAAGACCAATGACGAGTTACCCGACGACAACGACATTGCCGCCGGTTACGACCTGAACGGCAACCGCATGACCCTCCAACCGGGACAAGACTTGCTGTGGAATCTGCGCAATCAATTGCGCCAGGTCGATCGAGTGGTGCGCGAGGACAAGCCCCACGACACCGAGATTTACCTCTACGACGGCAGCGGCCAACGCCTGCGAAAGATCCGTCAGGCCTACACCGGCACGTTGACCCGCACCCACGAAACCCGCTACCTGCCGGGTGTGGAAATTCGCTCGTCCGCTGACGAAATCCTTCATGTCATCACGGTGGAGGCCGGGCGCGGCAAGGTGCAGGTACTTCATTGGGAGAAAAAACCAGCGTCAGGCATTCCCCAGGACCAGCATCGCTACAGCTTCACCGATCATCTGAAGTCCAGCACCGTCGAGCTGGATGAAGCTGCGCGATTGATCACGTGGGAAAGCTACTACCCGTACGGCGGAACCTGCTGGTGGGCGGGGCGCTGCAAGCTGGAAGCCAGTTACAAAACCATTCGTTATTCAGGGCAGGAACGGGATGCCACGGGTTTGTATTACTACGGGTTTCGCTACTACATGCCTTGGTGTCAGCGGTGGCTGAGTGCGGATCCAGCGGGGACCGCGGACGGATTGAATCTGTATGCGATGGTTCACGCAAATCCGGTGGGGCATGTAGATATCGCCGGACTGATAGATGACCACACGGTACAAACCAGAAACCTGCGCGATGCGTCTTCATCAGCCTTTGTGCGTGATTTCGTTTCCCGAGGTATGTCCGGCCTGGTGCAAATGTCGACCATTGCGGCGTTGAACACCTTGCCAGCCAGTCGTGCTACCAACACTGCCCTGGAGGCAACCGCCGGCCTGCTTGATGGGATTGCCGTCGGGATTGTCGGTGGTGGTTTGGCTGCACGGTTTCATCGTAACGCAATGGTATTCGGTGCCATCGGCGGCGTTTTGATAGGCGCTTTACCGGCCGCGTTGAGTCATGACAGTGATTCAACGGACGAGTCAGAGGTAGAACTGAACCAGACAGCCATCAACCGAATAGGCGCAGCTGCAGGCGCTATCACTCGAGAACTCTTACAACAGGTACTCAGGGGGCATGGAGCAAACTTTTCCTGGGGCAATGTCAGCCTGGGGGATCGGGCGCCGACCTTTCATCGAACAGTCTCGGCCTATGCGGTAACTAACGCACTCAATGGCGCGTTCGGTCGATTTGTCCCAGAGTCCATTCGCAGTTGGCTAGGTCCTTTGATTGAGGGGGCGGATGGCGTTGTCGGCACGTGGCTGCGGGGAAATCATCCAGAAACAAACTATACAGCCGGTACTTCGCCGATTCAGAGTCCACCGCTCCTCGATACAGCCTTAGGGGCGACCGGCAGGATTACCTCCAGCCTGTTCATTTACGGCGTGAATACCGCGGTTGAAGCTGCGACGGCCAGCATCACCGGCCTGAGTGGCTCCGAACGCGGGGATTCGGTGAACATGCTAAGTGGAGCCATCGCCGGCGCCTTCATCGGGCTCGCTGACTATCGAGCTCTGATCATGCCAGCCGCTCTAGAGGGATACAGTGTATTTAATCCGCAGATCGCAGCTCGCATTAGTCCAGACGTCCAGTCAACGGCGCCTAGATTCAGCAGCCGTTCTGTCGTCCGGCGCCATAGCGTTCATAACGTCTGAAGCCGTCAGTCGAGCCTCGGTTCGAAAGGATTATCGGGCCGGCGGGCTCTCCCCCAACGGCACCACCGCCATGGTCAACCGCGACACACAACTGGCCTTGCCCTCATCGCTGGTCAACCGAATGTCCCAGACATGGGTCGTGCGCCCGATGTGAATCGGTTTGGCCACCGCCGTCACCCGTCCGCTGCGCAGCCCCCGCAAATGGTTAGCGTTGATCTCAAGGCCCACGCAGTAAAACTTGCTGGCATCGATGCACAGGTAACTGGCCATGGAGCCGACGGTTTCGGCCAACACCACCGAGGCACCACCGTGCAGCAAACCATACGGCTGGTGAGTGCGATGATCGATGACCATGCTCGCCGTCAGCGACTCTTCGTCGAAGGCTTCGAAGCGGATATCCAGCACTTCGCCGATGGTGTTTTTCTGGATCGCGTTCAACTGCTCGATGTTGGGAGTGGTACGCCACAAACTCATTGCACACATCCTTTGTTGGTTTTATTCGTGGCTCAATCCTGCCACAGCACCGCTTCGCTATGCTCGCTCCATTCTTCGAACCGGGGGCCGTAAGCCGCTTCGATCACGTTGCGCTTGATCTTCAGGGTTGGCGTCAGGAAGCCGTTTTCCACGGCCCAGCTGTCTTTGACGACAACGAGCCGGCGCAGGCGCTCATGTTTGTCGAGGGCGCCGTTGACCTCATCGAGAAGTTTTTCCAGGCTTGAATGCAGGCCTGCACGCGCGGTTCCGCCGGCGTCCTGCTGCCCCACTGCCGAAAGCACGCACAATCCCAGCGGCGCGCTCAAGCCATCGCCAACCACGCACACTTGCTCGATGCGTGAATGCACCGCCAAACGATTTTCGATCGGTGCCGGTGCCACGTACTTGCCTTTGCTGGTCTTGAAGATTTCCTTCAGGCGGCCGGTCAGGCGCAGGTTGCCTTCGGCGTCCTGTTCGCCCTTGTCACCGGTGCGCAGGAAGCCGTCCTCGGTGATGGTGTCGGCGGTTTTTTCCGGTTCCTTGAAATAGCCGAGCATGGTTGCGCCACTGCGCACCATGACCTCGCCCGATTCGGCGATCCGCACTTCAACGTCGGGGCAAGGCTTGCCGATCCAGCCCGGTTTGTTGTCGCCGGGCCGGCCGATGTGGGAATAACCGCAGCTTTCGGTCATGCCGTAGACCTCCAGCACGTCCAGCCCGAGTTTGCGGTACCACAGCAACAACGTCTGCGGCACGGGCGCGGCGCCGGACAACGCGACGCGCAGGGCGTCCAGCCCCAGCCCGGCGAGCACTTTGTGCCCTACCCGTTTGCCGATGAAGGGCAGCCCGAGCAAAAAGTCGAGGCGTTTTGCCGGGATCTTGCTGTACACGCCCATCTGGAATTTGGTCCAGATGCGCGGCACGCCGAACAGCGCAGTCGGGCGCGCCCGCTGCAAATCAGTCAGGAAGGTGTCGAGGTTCTCGGCAAAGAACACGGTTTGCCCGGTGTAGATCGACGCCAGTTCGACGAACATGCGTTCGGCGACGTGGCACAGCGGCAGGTAAGACAGCAACCGATCCGACTCATTGAGGCCGAATAACTGCGTGCCACGGGTGGTGGCGAACCCCAGATTGCTGAAGCTGTGCATAACGCCTTTGGGCATGCCGGTGGTGCCGGAGGTGTAAATGATGGTCGCCAGTTGGTCAGCGGCAGGTTTGGGGTCGTCCTGGATCGGTGAGCAGGCTTGCAGGTCGGCCCAGCTGAAATCGAAGGTACCCGGCGGGTGCAACGGCAGGCTGATGGTCGGCAAGTCGGGATTGACCCCGCGGGACATGCCGGGCCAGTCGTCGAGTTTGCCGATGAACGCCAGCGCCGCTTCGGAGTGTTGAAGTACTTGCGCGACGGATTCGGCAGTGAGGTTCGGGTACAACGGCACCGACACATGCCCGGCCATCCAGATCGCCAGGTCGGCGATGATCCAGTGGGCGCAGTTTTTCGAGATCAGGGCGATGTGGCTGCCTTGCGGCAGTTCACGGGCGCGCAGCCAGTGCGCGGCGCAGCGAGCCTGATGGCCGACGTCTTCCCAGGTCAGGGTCTCGACCTGGCCGCCACCCGTGGGCTGGACCAGAAAGCGTTGGCGGGGATGACGGGATTCGCGCTCGTAGAAGACGTCCAGCGGCAAACGAAAAGCAGCAGACATGCGACTCGCTCCTTTATTTTTGGTCTGGAGCAAGCGTAGTCAACCAAGCGGTTGCTTGGTTGACTATTTCATTACAAAAAATAAGGGCCAACATCGAACCGTAGGAGCGAGCGGTGCGGCGGTCCGATTTGCCCGCGAAGGGGCCCGTGACACCGCTAAAAGCTTCGCGGGCAAGCCACGCTCCTACAAAAACAAAAGCAGCAAAAAGCGTTATGGGTGTTTGAGGCTGTTGAGCGTCATCGACCCAATCAACAACTCGCTATGCTCAAGTTCGGCCAGGCCGGCGGTGCTGACTTTTTCCGGTGGATAGCCGGCGCCATGTTGCAGGTAGCTCAGCAAGTTACCCACCAGCGGGTTATGACTGACCAAAAGGACGTCACTCACCGACACCAACTGCTCGGCCACTTTGTCCGGGTCGGTTTCCGGGGTCAGCCATTCGACTGTACGAATTTCCGGCTCGAAGCCCAGAGCTTCACGGACCAGTTGCGCAGTTTCCTGCGCTCGCAGGTAAGGGCTGGCATAGATCGCGGTGACGGGCTGCCCCATCAGCCGCGCAGCACTGCGCAGCACTTCTTCACGACCGTGGGTAGTCAATGCCCGTTCGGAGTCCGGACGCGAGCCGTAAGGCTCGGCTTCCCCATGACGCAATACCCAGAGTTTCATAGCTTGGGTTCCTCATCTCGGGCCGGATGAGGCGCAGGCGCCACGACGTGTGGCGCTTCACCTTCCGGTGTACGCGGCGTCGGCCAGTCGGCGAACGGCCAGGGTTTCTGGTCGCTGTGAAACGTGCCGAAACGACCGATCTGCGCCAGGAACTGGCTCAGGCTGTCGCCGAAATTCATCAGGCTGGCGCTCGGGGCGCCATAGATCAAACGATAGACCAGTTGCACCAGCACCACGGCGCCGAGGATGAACTGCGCCACCTGCCAGACCAGCAGGAAGACGATCATCCACAACACCCGCAGCAGGATGGATTCGTATCGGGCTTCTGTTTTCGGATCGTTCATGTCTCGCTCTCCTGCTCCTTATGAGGAGCGTGATCAGTTAAAACCACTGGTGGAAATAAAGTCGACGTCGGTTTTCGGTTCGCCGCGCATCAGCAGTTCAATGACCTGATTCAGCGTGCGCCCTTCGAACAGGATCGCGTGCAGCCCGGCGACCAGCGGCATATACACGCCCACCTCCTGAGCCTTGGCCTTGAGCACTTTCAGGGTGTTCACGCCTTCGGCCACTTCGCCCAGGCGTGTCACCGCGTCTTCCAGGCTCAAGCCCTGACCGAGGGCGAAGCCGACCTGGTAGTTACGGCTTTTCGGCGACGAGCAGGTGACGATCAAGTCCCCCACCCCGGCCAGTCCCAGGAACGTCATCGGGTTGGCGCCCTGATTCACCGCGAAGCGGGTCATTTCCGCCAGCGCCCGGGTGATCAGCATGCTCTTGGTGTTTTCGCCCATGCCCAGCGCCACCGCCATGCCGGCGATGATCGCGTAGACGTTTTTCAGCGCCCCGCCCAACTCCACGCCGAAGCGGTCGGCACTGGCGTACACGCGAAAGGTGCGCCCGTGCAGCGCTTCCTGAACCCGTTGGCAGAGTTCTTCGTCTTCGCTGGCGACGACCGTGGCGGTCAGCGCGTGCTCGGCGATTTCACGGGCCAGGTTCGGTCCGGACAGCACGCCGATGCGCGCTTGCGGGGCGATTTCTTCGAGGATCTCGCTCATCAGTTTAAAGGTGTGGGCTTCGATGCCTTTGGTCAGGCTCACCAGCAACTTGCCGCTCAAGCGTTCGGCGTGTGGAACCAGCACCGCGCGCAGCGCGCTGGAAGGCAGCGCGACAAAACACAGATCGCAGGCGTCCAGCGTGGCTTGCAGGTCGGTGACCGCTTCCACTCCCGGCAGAATCTTGATGCCCTTGAGGTAACGCGGATTCTCGCGATTGACCCGAATGGCCTCGGCCTGCTCGGGGTCACGCATCCACTGCCGGACCTGATGCCCGTTCTCGGCCAGCAGATTAGCCACGGCGGTACCAAAACTTCCGCCTCCCAGGACCGCAATTGGGCGCTGTTCAGTCATATGCAATCCGTTAATCCATACCAGTGGCGATGTCGGCATTATACGGAGCGGCCCAGTGGCGGCCAGCCCCCGCGTCAATTACCGACACTTGTAGAAAGAAGACGGATAAAACCGAGGAAAATGCCGGTATCGTGACTGAAAAAGTCGACCCGCTCGGTTAACATGCGCGCCAATTAATCGCTATCAAGGATGTGTTGTGTCGTTTGGCCCCGCTGCACCTCGCTCGCCGCTGGTCCTGGCGCTGATATTCAGCCCGCCATTGCTGGCCGACGACCTGTTTCTCGACAACGAGCCGCTGCCGCAAGTGCTGACGGCTACGCGTCTCAAACAGTCGCCGGCGGCGGTTCCGGGGAGCATGACGGTGATCGACAGCGAACTGATCAACGCCAGTGGCGCCCGTGACATCAGTGAATTGCTGCGACTGGTGCCGGGGATGATGGTCGGCAACATCAGCGGCAATCAGGCGGCGGTGAACTATCACGGCACCAACGCCAGCGAAGCGCGGCGCATGCAGGTGCTGATCGACGGGCGCTCGGTGTACCGCGCCGGCCTGGCCACGGTCGACTGGAGCGACATTCCGGTGGCCATGGAAGACATCGAGCGCATCGAGGTTTTCCGCGGCCCGAACACGGTCAGCTATGGCGCCAATGCGTTGATGGCGGTGGTCAACATCATTACCCGCAACCCGGCCGACAGCCATGGCACGCGGGTCAAAGTCACCCGTGGCCAGCGCGGCATCGATGACTTTTACGCCAGTCAGGGCGTGGGTTGGGACGGTGGCGACATGCGCCTGTCGCTGTCCGGCCAGCAAGACGACGGCTTTGACTCGGACCGCCGCGGCGCCGATTACCGCGACAGCCGCCGCTTGAACCGCTTCAACCTCGCCGTCAGCCAGACGCTCAACGAACAGCAAAGCCTCGATTGGCAATTGAATGCCAAGGACGGGAGCAACCAGCGGCCTTATACCTACCGCCCGGTGTTTTCGGGGATTACCGCCGCCGGGAACAATTCCGACGTTGTGGCCAAGGACTATGCCGGCTCCCTGCGCTGGAACCTCGATGTAAATCCTGATCACAGCCTTTATATCCAGGGCTCGGCCCAGCACTGGGATCGTCAGCAGACCTGGCGCGCCTGCGACGCCGAGGTTTCATTCAGCCCTGAACTGACCGAGCTCTGGCAGCTCAATCCGAATTACACCGAGCGCCTGGCGCGCAACATTGAGCGCTACGTCGGCCCCGGCGCACCGTCCGGCACGCCGGCGGAACAAGCCTTGGCCAGTAAAGTGCTGGACCAGTGGCGCAACGGCGCCCGCCAAACCTTGTGCGGCGACATCGACCAGAGCACCCGCGAGACGCGCTACGACCTCGAACTGCAAGACACCCTCAGCCTGTCCGACAGTCTGCGACTGGTCAGCGGCCTGAACTATCGTTACGACCGGGCAGATTCCGAGACCTACTTCAATGGCACGCTCGACGACACGACATGGCGCGCGTTCGGCCAGCTCGAATGGCGCGCCAGCGAACACTGGCTGTTACAGGGCGGTGCAATGTTCGAAGACACGCAATTGATCGGCAGCTCGCTGACACCGCGCGTGGCGGTCAACTATCTGATCAATCCGCGCCACGGCTTGCGTGCGGTGTATTCGGAAGCCATCCGCTCGCCGGACATGTTCGAGAACAACGTCAACTGGAGTTACCGGGTGACCAACCTGCAACCCGCTGCCTTCGGCCAGAGCAGCGCCCGCTACTTCGTCAAGACCCGCGGCCCCGGCAATCTCGACCAGGAACACATGCGCTCGCGGGAACTGGGCTACAACGGGTACTTCGCCGAGTGGGGACTGGCGGTGGACGTGAAGGTGTTTCACGACGAAATCACCGGCATGATCAGCGAACCGCTACGCAACAATCAGTACATCGCCAGCAACGCCAACCACTCGCGCTTCACCGGTACGGAAACCCAGCTCGACTGGCGCCTGAGCAGTGCCGATCGCTTGCGCCTGACCTACGCCTACGTCGATGCCGAGGCGAGCAACCCGCTGGATGCGCAACAGACCGCGCGCAACAGCGGCTCCGCCGGTTGGCTGCGCGATTGGGGCCACGGCTGGAACAGCGCGCTCTTCTACTATGGTGACGACGCGCTCAACGGCTATCGCTTTGAGCGGGTCGACACGCGCATCGCCAAGCGCGTTGGCCTGGGCAAGGCCAGCCTGGAACTGGCCGGCGTGCTTCAACAGCGCCTGGACAATCAACCCACGACGTTCATCGACAACCGCTATGACGAGCGGCGAGTGCTCTACTTCAGCGCGGAGCTGGCGTTCTAAATGTTGCGCTCTCTATCACGGATGATGCCAAACCCTGGCCGCCTGCTGGCCGGGTTGTGCCTGGTGTTTGCCGGGTGGCTGGGTAGCCTTTCGGTCAACGCTGCCGAGATTCTGTTGGCCGGCGCCGATGACAGCGCTGGCATGCAGTCTTTCGCCAAGGCCCTGAGCGACCTGCGCCCGGCTGACAACGTTCGCTTTCAGCCACTGGCCAGTCTGCCGACACCGGACAAGTTGCCCGCCGGCACCCGGTTGATCCTGCTGGATCTGCCGAGCCTCGACTGGCGCCTGCAAGACGCCCGAGGCCCGGCGACGCTGGTGCTGCGCATCAGCCGCCTGCAAGCCCGTCAACGCCTGGGGGCAACTGTGCCGGCGCATTTGAGCCTGTTGTGGAGCGATCCACCGCTGGATCGGCAATTACGCCTGACTCGAATCCTTTTGCCTCAGGTCAAACGGGTCGGGGTGCTTTACGACAGTCACAGCGAGTTTCTCCTGGGCGAACTGCGAGAGATCGCCAAGCCCCTGGGTTTCGAAATCGTCACCGAGCGCTGGGACAATACCCATGACAGCCGACCGTTGCAGACGCTGCTGAAAAACAGTGACGTGCTGCTGGGCCTCGACGATCCCGACCTGTACAACCCCAAAACCGCGAAAAACCTGCTGCTCAGCAGCTACACACGGCAAACCGCACTGATCGGCCCCAACGCCGGGTTCGTCAAGGCCGGAAGCCTGACCAGCACCTACAGCGACCAGAGCGACTGGCTGGCGATTCTCGACAATCTGCTCGACCGGCCACCGGCCACGTGGCCGCGCACGCACTACGCCAATCGCTTCAAAGTATTGAGTAACCCACAAGTGGCTCGTTCGTTAGGCATTGAACAGATTAATGAAGCGTTGGTCGCAACACAGCTGGCCGAAGGAGAAAGCCGCCCATGACTTTCCGTCGTCGTTGGGACATCAACACGCGAACCCAGATCATCAGCCTCGGCCCTGCCCTGCTGCTGACTTTGTTGCTGATCAGTTTCTTCACCTTCGTGCGGATCCAGGACCTGCGTCAGGAGCTCAATCACACCGGTCAACTGATCGCCAACCAACTGGCGCCGGCCGCCGAGTACGGGGTAATTTCCGGCAACAACGAGGTGCTTGAAAGTTTGCTCAAGGCCACCCTGGCCACGCCCAATGTGCGCTTTCTGGAAGTCCAGGACAGCGCCAACCGGATTCTGGTGTACGTCGAGCACCCCTCGGAAACCTACACCCGATCGCAACAGGTCGAAGTGTTCCAGGCGCCGGTGCGCTTGCAGCGCATCGCACTGCACAATGATTTCTTCCAGGGCGGCAAAGTCACTGGCGCCGCCCCCGCCGAGGATTATCTGGGGCGGGTGATCGTCGGTCTGTCGAATGACGCCTTCAGCAAGCGCCAACAGGAAATCCTCTTCAAGGCCGGTGTCCTCGCGCTGTTCGCCTTGCTGTTCACTTTCCTGATTGCCCGGCGCCTGGCTGGCAGCCTGTCGCAGCCGATTCGCGACATCGGCAATGCGGTCAAGGCGATCCAGAGCGGCGACTACAAAACGCCATTGCCGATTGTCGACGACACCGAACTTGGCGCGCTGTCGCAGCACATCAACAACCTCGCCAGCGGTCTGGAACAGGCCAGCCGCGAACAGCATCAGGCCATGGCGCAGTTGATCCAGACGCGCGAAGAGGCGGAAAAAGCCAACAACGCCAAATCGGACTTCCTGGCGATGATGAGCCATGAATTGCGCACACCGATGAATGGCGTGCTCGGCATGTTGCAGCTGCTGGAAACCACCGATATGACCGCGGAGCAGGTCGAGTACGCGGCGCTGGCCTCGGAGTCCACCGAACACTTGCTCAAAGTCATCAACGACATTCTCGACTTCTCGCGCATTGAACGTTCGGAGCTGGAACTGGAGCACATCCCGTTCAACCTCGCGGACCTGATCGGCAGTTGCGCCCAGTCGTTCTCGCACAGCGCGGTGCAACGCGGGCTCGACCTCGCGTTGCTGATTCCCGAGGACATGCGTGAATTGCAGGTGCAGGGCGACCCGACGCGGATCCGGCAAATCCTGGTGAACCTCGTGGGCAATGCGCTGAAGTTCACCGAAAAGGGACGCGTCAGCATCGAGCCGCAGTGGCAGTCGCTGGATCACGAGTTGTTGTGGTTCACCTGCACCGTGCGCGACAGCGGGATTGGTATCTCGGCCGAAAGCCTGGAATTGATGTTCAACGCGTTCCAGCAGGCCGACAGTTCTATTTCAAGGCGTTACGGCGGCACCGGGCTGGGGCTGCCGATTGCCCGCACCCTGGCAGAACGCATGGGCGGAACCTTGCGCGCCCAGAGCGAGGAAGGTCGAGGCTCGGTGTTCACCCTGGAAATCCCGCTGGCGCTGTATAAACAGAAGCTGCCGGTACTGACACCGCGTACACCGACCGGCAGCGGCGATGGTGAGGGGCGCAATGTGCTGTTGGTCGAGGACAACCCGGTCAACCAGACCGTTATCGAAGCAATGTTGCGCAGTCTGGGCTTTACTGTCAGCGTCGCCACCGATGGCGCTCAAGCGGTGCGAAGTGCCGAAAGTCTGATTTTCGAAGCGATTCTGATGGACTGCCGACTGCCGATCATCGACGGCTACGAGGCCACCCGCCAGATCCGCCAATTGCCCGGCTGCACTGACCTGCCGATCATCGCGCTGACCGCCAACGCCTTGCAGGGCGACCGCGAAGCCTGTTTATCGGCGGGAATGAACGATTACCTGGCCAAGCCCTTCAAACGCACTGATCTGCAGCAGATTCTGCAGCGATGGGTGCAGTAGTGCAGGCCTTTCGACCATCTGCGACTGGCGTGAAAGGCGAAAGTGCGGCAGTCTTAGGCACCCGAACAGGCCCGAAAAGGGGCTTGAATAATAATTTCAGTGCACAAGTGTACATTCATGTCCTTGGTGCTGTGACTTTCACCACAACGCAATAGTCTATGAGTAGGCTGCTGACTCGAGGCATGAACGCTTCGATCGGTCGGGAAGATTTGCCCCACCTGCCGCATGGGACTATTGAGGAGCTCGCATGACCAAACAAAACGCCTTTACTCGGGAAGACCTGCTGCGCTGCAGTCGCGGTGAGCTGTTCGGCCCAGGTAACGCGCAACTGCCCGCCCCGAACATGCTGATGGTGGACCGCATCACCCTGATCAGCGAAGAAGGCGGCAAGTACGGCAAAGGTGAATTGGTCGCCGAGCTGGATATCACTCCGGATCTGTGGTTTTTCGCCTGTCACTTCGAAGGTGACCCGGTGATGCCAGGCTGCCTGGGCCTCGACGCCATGTGGCAACTGGTCGGTTTCTTCCTCGGCTGGCAAGGTCTGCCGGGTCGTGGCCGCGCCCTGGGTTCGGGCGAAGTGAAGTTCTTTGGTCAGGTTCTGCCGACCGCGAAAAAAGTGACCTATAACATTCATATCAAGCGCGTCCTCAAAGGCAAGCTGAACCTGGCCATCGCCGATGGTTCGGTGACTGTCGACGGTCGCGAGATCTACACCGCCGAAGGCCTTCGGGTCGGCGTTTTCACCTCCACTGACAACTTCTAAGGGTTATCCGCATGCGCCGCGTCGTTATCACTGGTCTGGGCATCGTTTCGTGCCTGGGCAATGACAAAGAGACCGTCTCCGCTAACCTGCGTGCAAGCCGCCCTGGCATCCGGTTCAACCCGGAATATGCCGAAATGGGTCTGCGTAGCCAGGTTTCCGGCTCCATCGACCTTCCCCTCGAAGAGCTGATCGATCGCAAGATCTATCGCTTCGTCGGCCACGCGGCGGCTTACGCCTATCTGGCCATGAAAGACGCCATCGCCGACTCCGGTCTGACCGATGAGCAAGTCTCCAACCCGCGTACCGGCCTGATCGCCGGTTCCGGTGGCGCCTCCACGCTGAACCAGATGGAAGCGCTGGACATCCTGCGCGAGAAAGGCGTGAAGCGCGTTGGTCCATACCGCGTGACGCGGACCATGGGCAGCACCGTTTCCGCCTGCCTGGCCACGCCGTTCCAGATCAAGGGTGTGAACTACTCGATCTCCTCCGCCTGCGCCACCAGTGCTCACTGCATCGGTACTGCGGTCGAGCAGATCCAGTTGGGCAAGCAGGACATCGTATTTGCCGGCGGCGGTGAAGAAGAACATTGGAGCCAGTCGTTCCTGTTCGACGCCATGGGCGCCCTGTCCACCCAGTACAACGAAACCCCGGAAAAGGCCTCCCGCGCCTACGACGCCAAGCGTGACGGTTTCGTCATCGCCGGCGGTGGCGGCATGGTAGTGGTCGAGGAGCTGGAACACGCTCTGGCTCGCGGCGCGAAAATCTACGCGGAAATCGTTGGCTACGGCGCGACCTCCGACGGCTACGACATGGTTGCTCCAAGCGGCGAAGGCGCCATCCGCTGCATGCAGATGGCAATGTCCACCGTTGACGCTCCTATCGACTACCTGAACACCCACGGTACCTCGACTCCGGTCGGCGACACCAAGGAAATGGAAGGCGTGCGTGCGGTATTCGGCGACAAGGCTCCGGCCATCAGCTCTACCAAGAGCCTGTCCGGTCACTCCCTGGGCGCCGCCGGCGTTCACGAAGCGATCTACTGCCTGCTGATGATGGAAGGCAACTTCATGGCGGGTTCCGCCAACATCGACGAGCTGGACCCGGCGGTGGCAGACATGCCGATCCTGACCAAGACTCGCGAAAACGCCACCATCAACACCGTGATGAGCAACAGCTTCGGCTTCGGTGGTACCAACGCTACTTTGGTACTGAAGCGCTGGCAGGGTAAGTAATACCCCGCCGCTACGCTGCACACAAAAACGCCCCGACTGGTTCGGGGCGTTTTTTTATGCCTGAACAAAAGGCACAACACACAACCTGTAGGAGCTGGCTTGCCAGCGATTGCGGTGGGTCAGCCAACATCAATGCTGAGGTGCATACGTCATCGCCGGCAAGCCGGCTCCTACAGGTTTTGTGTATGGCGCACGGGCCAGAAAACATGAAGCTTTTGTCATGAAACTCAAAGCCCTGCGACCGAATGTCGCGTATTACGCGGGCTGCAGCACTTTTACAGAATTGGCAAGAGTGCGTTACCAAATGCAATCGTTTACTTAGCAAGCTAACCAAACATATAACTGAGTCCTGCACACGCCTTGCTGCAGATATCACAGAGATTGGAGCTAGCAGATGACTGTAAAAGTAACTGAACGCGACGATTCACATAAATCCCACGAAGGCGTAGCCGCTGGCATCCGGATCTGGGACGTACACCAACAAGGCATGTTGGTAGGGATGTTCCACTCCGAAACCGACGCCCACAGCTACAAGGCCGAACTGGAAACACTGGAGCAACAACGAGAGCTCCGATCCGCATAAGCAACGACAGCATTGAAAACGACAAACCCCGCCATGAGCGGGGTTTGTCGTTGTAGCAGTCGTTAACCGCTTACCACATCAGATCATCAGGGATCTGATAGGCCGCGTACGGATCGTCTTCAGCCGCCGCTTCTTCGGTCTGCACATTCAGCTGCACGATGCGCTGCGGATCGCGTTCCTGGATCTTCAGGGCCGCCTCACGCGGGATCACCTCGTAACCGCCGGCATGGTGCACGATCGCCAGCGAACCGTTGCTGAGCTTGTTGCGCATCAGCGCGTTGACCGACAGACGCTTGACCTTCTTGTCGTCAACGAAGTTGTAGTAGTCCTCGGTGGTCAGCTTCGGCAAGCGCGAGACTTCGATCAATTGCTTGACCTGCGCGGCACGGGCCTTGGCCTCGGCCTTCTCTTGCTGCTGACGGTTCAGCTCCTGGTCACGCTTGACCTTCTCGGCCAGTGCTTCCTGCGCCAGACGCTGCTGGGTGTCGTCCTGTTCGATCTGGCCTTTATGGACCAGACGCTGCTGCTTCTGCTTCTCTTTGCCGACCTGTTTGGCCTGCTTTTGGTTGACCAGCCCTGCCTTTAGCAACTGGTCGCGAAGGGAAATGCTCATGGTGCTTATTTCTCACTTAGGCCACTGCTCAACCGCAGCTGGGCAAATTCTTTTCCTGACGTTTGGCTTCGCCCCACAAGGCGTCCAACTCTTCGAGGGTGCAATCTTCTATGGGACGGTGGGTGTCGCGCAATGCCTGTTCGATAAAACGGAAGCGTCTTTCGAATTTGCTGTTGGCACCGCGCAAGGCGGTTTCCGGATCGACCTTTAAATGACGCGCCAGATTGACCACGGAAAACAGCAGGTCACCGACTTCATCGGCAATCGCTGCCGAGTCGTTGTCGGCCATGGCTTCGAGCACTTCATCGAGCTCTTCGCGGACTTTGTCCAGCACCGGCAACGCATCCGGCCAGTCGAAACCGACCTGCCCTGCGCGCTTTTGCAGCTTGGCCGAACGGGATAACGCCGGCAGCGCAGCGGGCACGTCGTCGAGCAAGGACAGTTGCTGCGGCGCCGCGGATTTCTCGGCGCGCTCCTCAGCCTTGATTTCTTCCCAGCGCTGCTTGACCTGCTCTTCACTCAGACGCGGAACATCCAGCGGCGCGTACAGATCGCCGGTGGGGAACACGTGGGGATGACGACGGATCAACTTGCGGGTGATGCTGTCGATGACGCCGGCGAATTCGAAGCGCCCTTCTTCCCGGGCCAGTTGGCTGTAATAAACCACCTGGAACAGCAGATCGCCCAACTCGCCCTGCAAGTGATCGAAGTCACCACGCTCGATGGCGTCGGCGACTTCGTAGGCTTCCTCAAGGGTGTGCGGGACGATGGTCGCGTAGGTTTGCTTGATGTCCCACGGGCAGCCGAACTGCGGGTCGCGCAGACGGCTCATCAGGTGTAGCAAGTCTTCAAGTGAATACATCTTTTCTCAATCTCTACGCCCTGTAGGAGCGAGGCTTGCCCGCGAAAGCTGCATGTCTGACACACCGTTTTCGCGGGCAAGCCTCGCTCCTACAGGTATCACCATCAATTTCCGTGAAGGTTTCTCACGGCGTACGGTTACGCCGGGTTTCGATGATGTTCGGCAACTGGGATATCCGCCCCAGCAACCGCCCAAGCGCATCCAGCCCCGGGATCTCGATGGTCAAGGACATCAACGCGGTGTTGTCCTCTTTGTTCGAGCGGGTGTTGACCGCCAGCACGTTGATCCGCTCGTTGAGCAGCACTTGCGAGACGTCACGCAGCAATCCGGAACGGTCGTAGGCGCGGATGATGATGTCCACCGGATAGGTGAGCACCGGCACCGGGCCCCAACTGACCTGGATGATCCGCTCAGGCTCGCGCCCGCCCAGTTGCAACACCGAGGCGCAGTCCTGACGGTGAATGCTCACGCCACGGCCCTGGGTGATGTAACCGACGATGGCATCGCCCGGCAACGGCTGGCAGCAGCCTGCCATTTGCGTCATCAGGTTGCCGACGCCCTGGATCTGAATGTCGCCGCGCTTGCCCGGTTTGTAGCCGGTGGCCTTGCGCGGAATCAGTTCCAGCTGCTCGCTGCCGCGTTCCGGCTCGACCAGTTGCTGCGCCAGGTTCACCAGTTGCGCCAGGCGCAAATCGCCTGCGCCCAACGCGGCGAACATGTCCTCGGCAGTCTTCATGTTGGCCTTGTCGGCCAGCTTGTCGAAATCCACCGCTGGCAAGCCAAGGCGACTGAGTTCGCGTTCGAGCAGGGTTTTACCGGCCGCGACGTTCTGATCGCGCGCCTGCAATTTGAACCAGTGAACGATCTTCGCCCGCGCCCGCGAGGTGGTGATGTAACCCAGGTTCGGGTTCAGCCAGTCGCGGCTCGGGGTGCCGTGCTTGCTGGTGATGATCTCGACTTGCTCGCCGGTTTGCAGGCTGTAGTTGAGCGGTACGATGCGCCCGTTGATCTTCGCGCCACGGCAGTTGTGACCGATCTCGGTGTGCACGCGGTAGGCGAAGTCCAGCGGCGTCGCGCCTTTCGGCAAGTCGATGGCGTGACCGTCGGGGGTGAAGATGTACACCCGGTCCGGCTCGATATCGACCCGCAGCTGTTCCGCCAGGCCGCCGATGTCGCCCAACTCTTCGTGCCACTCGAGCACCTGACGCAGCCAGGAGATTTTCTCTTCGTAGTGGTTGGAGCCGGACTTGACGTCGGTGCCCTTGTAGCGCCAGTGCGCGCAAACGCCCAGCTCGGCCTCTTCGTGCATGGAATGGGTGCGGATCTGCACTTCCAGCACCTTGCCTTCAGGCCCGATCACTGCTGTGTGCAGCGAGCGGTAGCCGTTCTCTTTCGGGTTGGCGATGTAGTCGTCGAATTCTTTCGGGATGTGCCGCCACAAGGTGTGGACGATGCCGAGCGCGGTGTAGCAATCGCGCATTTCCGGCACCAGCACGCGAACGGCACGCACGTCGTAGATCTGGCTGAACTCCAGACCCTTGCGTTGCATTTTGCGCCAGATCGAATAGATGTGTTTGGCCCGGCCACTGATGTCGGCGTCGACGCCGGTGGCCTGCAATTCGACTTTCAGCTGGTTCATCACATCGGCGATGAAACGCTCGCGATCCAGGCGCCGCTCGTGCAGCAACTTGGCGATCTGCTTGTACTGATCGGGCTCGAGGTAGCGGAAGGACAAGTCCTCCAGTTCCCACTTGATGTGACCGATGCCAAGACGGTGGGCGAGCGGCGCGTAGATGTCGAAGACTTCCCGGGCGACGCGGTTGCGCTTCTCGTCGTCGGCGGTTTTCACCGCACGGATCGCGCAGGTGCGTTCGGCCAGTTTGATCAGCGCGACACGCACGTCGTCGACCATGGCCACCAGCATCTTGCGCAGGTTTTCCACCTGACCCTGAGTGCCCATCACCATGGATTTGCGCGGGCTCAGGCTGTCGCTGATCGCCGCCATGCGTTGCACGCCGTCGATGAGTTTGGCCACCACGGGACCAAAGCGCTGGCTGACCGCCGGCAACTGGATCTGGCCTTCGCGCACGCCTCGGTACAGGACCGCGGCGACCAGCGAATCCTGATCGAGCTTGAGGTCGGCGAGGATCTCGGCGATTTCAAGGCCGGTGCGGAAACTGGAGTTTCCCTCGGACCACAAATTCTTTGCCGCATTGGCTTGTTGTTCGGCCTCGCGAGCGTACTCGCAGGCTTCCTTCAAGGCTTCGCGATCCAGTGCCAGATCGACACTGACCGCATGATCGAGCCAAGCCTCGAGATTGATACTGCCGTCGGTGTTGATCGGCTGGTGTGCTCTCACCTGTACCATCTTGCTTACCTTCCCTACGACGCAGATTCAATGCGTCAAATCGCTGACCTTCGTTGCCCATGAGCCCACGTCGGGCTGGTACGCGGCTGCACGGGCGGGCCAGTCGGACCAGACGAGCCTTCCTAGCTCGCTTCAAATAACGCCATGGCTTCGACATGTGCCGTCTGAGGAAACATATCGAGAATCCCGGCACGTTTTAACCGGTAGCCCTGCTTGATCAATTCCACTGTGTCGCGCGCCAGCGTTGCCGGATTGCATGACACATACACCAACCGCTCGGCACCCATCGACTTGAGCTTGCGCACTACCTCGAAAGCACCGTCACGGGGTGGGTCCAAGAGTACCGCACAAAAGCCTTCGCGCGCCCATTCGGCATCGGTCAAAGGCTGGGATAAATCGGCCTGAAAAAACTTCGCATTATGAAGATTGTTGCTAGCGGCGTTCGCGGCTGCCCGCTCGACCATCGCCTGCACACCTTCGACTGCCACCACTTCGCGAACCGCTTTGGCCAGCGGCAAGGCAAAGTTACCCAACCCACAGAATAGATCGAGAACACGCTCATCCGCTGTCGGCTTCAACCAGTCCAGCGCCTGGGCAACCATCGCTTCGTTGACCGCCGCGTTGACCTGAATGAAGTCTCCCGGCCGGTACGCCAGGTTCAAATCCCACTGCTCAAGGCGATAGCCCAAAGACTGATCGGCTTGAACCGGTTGTGGTTCGCCCTCTCCATGCAGCCACAATTGAGCTTCATGAAACGAGCAGAAATCCTTGAGGATCGTCAGATCGGATTCAGACAACGGCGCCATGTGCCGCAGCAAAACCGCCAACGACGAACCACTGAACAATTCCACATGCCCCAGCGCCTGAGGCTTGCTCAAGCGGCGGAGCATTTCCGGCAAGCGGGTCATGATCGGTTGCAAGGGCTGTACCAGCACCGGGCATTCGTTGATCGCAACAATGTCCTGACTGCCAGCGGCGCGGAAACCGACTTCGAGCTTTTTCGCTTTCATGTCCCAGCGCACCGCTACACGGGCGCGACGGCGGTAAGCGAATTCCGGACCGCTTAACGGCGCGGCCCATTCTTCGGGTTCGACACCGGCGACCTTCGACAATTGCTCGGCGAGCATGCGCTGTTTCAGGGCAAGTTGTTCGGTGTGCGGCAGATGTTGCACGCTGCAACCGCCACAGCGACCGGCATGCGGACACGGTGCCGGGCGACGCAGTTCGCTGGCCTGGAACACACGCTCGGTGCGCGCCTCGACCACTTTGCCGTGGGCGCCCAACACGCGCGCCTCGACCTCTTCACCGGCCAATGCGCCGATGACGAACCAGGTGCGACCTTCGAAAAACGCGATACCGCGACCGTCATTCGCCAGGCGCTCTATAGTCAGGCGCTGCTTTTTGCCGGTCGGAATTTGCGGGGCCTTGCTGCCGCCGGTGGGCTGGAAGCGCAGGCCTCTCTCGTGCTTGGCCATCAGTTGGGCGCGTCGAAAATGCCGGTCGACAAGTAACGGTCGCCACGGTCGCAGATGATCGCGACGATCACCGCGTTTTCAACTTCTTTGGACAGGCGCAGCATCGCTGCCACGGCACCGCCCGAGGACACGCCGCAGAAAATGCCTTCTTCGCGAGCCAGACGACGGGTCACGTCCTCGGCTTCGCTTTGCGCCATGTCGACGATGCGGTCCACGCGATCGGCCTGGTAAATCTTCGGCAGGTATTCCTGCGGCCAGCGACGGATGCCCGGGATCGCCGAGCCTTCCATCGGTTGCAGGCCGATGATCTGCACGTTGTCGTTCTGCTCTTTCAAGTAGCGCGACACGCCCATGATGGTGCCCGTGGTGCCCATCGAACTGACGAAATGAGTGATGGTGCCCTCGGTCTGACGCCAGATTTCCGGGCCGGTAGTGGTGTAGTGCGCTTCCGGGTTGTCGCCGTTGGCGAACTGGTCCAGCACCTTGCCACGGCCTTCGGCTTCCATTCGCTGGGCGAGGTCGCGTGCGCCTTCCATGCCTTCTTCCTGGGTGACCAGGATCAGCTCGGCGCCATACGCCGTCATCGCGGCTTTGCGCTCGGCGCTGGAGTTGTCCGGCATGATCAGGATCATCTTGTAACCCTTGATCGCGGCGGCCATGGCCAGGGCGATCCCGGTGTTACCCGAGGTCGCTTCGATCAGCGTATCGCCGACGTGGATCTGCCCACGCAACTCGGCGCGGGTAATCATCGACAGCGCCGGCCGGTCCTTGACCGAACCCGCCGGGTTGTTCCCTTCGAGCTTGAGCAAAAGGGTATTGCTGGTGGCGCCGGGCAGGCGCTGCAAACGGACCAGCGGAGTGTTGCCGACGCAATCGGCGATGGTTGGGTACTGCAAGGTCATGGCGTATTCGCAATCCAGACTGCGGGGGCGCCTATCATACCGGCAAACGTTGGAAGGCCATATCACGCAAAGTGCGGTGCTTATGGCTTATGGGAATAAGCGACTGGTTCAGCCTTCTTTCGCCTGCGCAGTATTCAAGGCATAGAACTCATGCAGCTTGGCCTGAAGCAATTGTTTGTCCGGTAGCTGAACCTGGTACTCGGCAATCAGTGCTGGCGACAGACTGCGATTAAGGGCGTACTCGACCACTTCATCTTCCTTGCTGGCACAAAGCAATACCCCAATGGCAGGGTTTTCGTGGGGCTTGCGCTCACCACGATCCAGCGCTTCCAGATAGAAATTCAGCTTGCCCAGGTACTCCGGTTCGAAACGACCGACCTTTAGTTCAATGGCCACCAGGCAGTTGAGCCCACGGTGGAAGAACAACAGGTCCAGAGCGAAATCCCGGCCGCCAACTTGCAGCGGGTATTCGGAACCGACAAAGCAGAAGTCGCGGCCAAGCTCGATCAGAAACTCCTTGAGGCGTGCCAGTAAACCCTGATGCAGATCGGTTTCGGCGTGGGCGCCGGGCAGGTCGAGAAACTCGATCATGTAGGCGTCGCGGAATATCTCAAGCGCCGAGGGGTGAGTTTGTTTCAGCGCGGCGGAGGCTTTTGCCGGTTGGGTGATACTGCGTTCGAACAGTGCAGCCTTTAACTGGCGTTCCAGCTCGCGCTTCGACCACTTTTCCTGAACGGCCATACGCAGATAAAACTCACGCTCTTCCGGGTGTTTGCTTTGGCTTAGGACGATCATGTTATGAGTCCAGGGTAATTGTCTCACCAGTGGTGAGACAATTACGTCGCCCCGATAAGTCTCATAGAACTGGCGCATGCGAAACAGATTGGGACGGGTAAAACCACGCAACCCGGGCTGCGTCCGGGCCAGATGCTCAGCCAACTGACTGATCACGGCATCTCCCCATTCAGCCAGTTCCAGCTTGCGACTGATATAACCACCAACCTGCCAGTACAACTCGATCAGCTGGGTATTCACCGTCTGTATCGCCTGTTGCCTGGCACCGTGAATCAGTGCAAGCACTTCATTGAAACGGTCGTCGGTTGTGTTGCCGGGAACGTGGATTGCAGTCATGCCTGATTCCTTGAACATGAGTTAAAGCGTGAGCTTAAACCGTCAAGGACGTTTGAAATGACCGGTGATACCCTTTGGGAAATGTCGTACACAATCTCGGGAACGCTCCGGCAAAATCAGAGCGGTGGTGGATGGGAGGGCCTCTTCGCGAGCAGGCTCGCTCCCACAGGGAATCAGGGGGTGATCACACCATTTGCGGCCGGCACACATCCACTGTAGGAGCGAGCCTGCTCGCGATGGCGTCATCAGCCACCAACCGCATGTTCAGCCGCAACCCTGCCCCGGTGTTCTCAGCCCAAAGCCTCCCGCCCTGGCGCTGCACCGCATTCCTCGCAATGCTCAGCCCCAACCCGAACCCGCCATTCCCGGGCCGCGAACCATCGAGTCGAGTGAACGGCGAGAAGATCCGTTCCAGATCCTCTTCCGCCACCCCGCCCCCTTCATCCTCCAGCCACAGATGCCAGAAGTCGCCATCGCGCCGTCCATCCAGACGCACAACGCCGCCCTTCGGTGAATGGCGAATGGCATTGCGCAGGATGTTTTCCAGGGCCTGGGCCAGGGTGTTGAGATTGCCGCGCACCCAGCAGGATGACTCCACCGCACACTGCAATTGGTCGGTGGGGCAGCAACTTTCATAGCAGGCGTTGTCCGTGAGCATTTCCCACAACGCCTGAATCTGGATCGCCTCGTCGGGCAAGGGTGTGCGCTCGGTGTCGAGCCAGGCCAGTTGCAGCGTGTCTTCGACCAGCCGCTGCATGCCATCGACTTCGCGGCCGATGCGTTCGCGCAGTTGCACCAGACTTTGCTCGCCCTCGCTCGCCACGCGCAAACGGCTCAAGGGCGTGCGCAATTCGTGGGAGAGGTCGCGCAGCAGCTGTTGTTGCAGGGCCACCGTGCTTTGCAGGCGCTCGGACATGTGATCGAACGCGCGGCCCAGCTCACCCAGTTCATCGGAACGATTGGTCGTGCGGCTCGACAGGCGCACACCCAACTGGTCGGCGCGCCACGCATTGGCCTGCTCGCGCAGTTGATTGAGGGGCACGACCAGCAATCGATATAGCCCGACACACAACAGCAAGGTGAACAGTCCGGGAATCACGCCGTTAGTGATGACGCGCCAGAACACCCGGTAGCGCCCCGGCATGAACCGCTGGGGCAGTTCGATCACCAGGCTGCCGACAGATGAGTCGCCGGGAAACGGCACGCGCAGCCACGGCAGGCGTTTTTTGTGAATAGGCCAGTCCAGGCCGCGCAGAAAAGTCAGGTGCTGGATTTCCTGGCCCGTCAGCGGCTGACTGCTCAACGACTGCAAATCGCCGCCAATCACGCCTACCCAGCCTTTTTCACGCTGTCGCATCTCCTGCAGCCAGGCATCGACACCTGCACTCTGCCCCTGCTGCCATGCCTGTTCGGCTTCCGTCGCATAACGCGTCAGCGTGCCTCGGGCCTCGTCCGACAGGAACTGGTTGCGCTCCTCCATGTAGCGGCCCCAGGACCAGCTCAGCCAGATCATCAGCAGACAGAACGCCACCAGCAGACAGGCGAGTTTCCAGAACAGCGAATGCCTGCCCGGCAGATCAGACCACTTCATGGTCAGCACTCAGAACATAGCCTTTGCCCCATACCGTGCGCACTTCCCGCTCGGTGTAGCCGATGGCCTTGAGCTTGCGACGGATCTGGCTGATGTGCATGTCGAGGCTGCGGTCGTGAGCCGCGTAACCCCGTTGCAGCACGTGCTGATAAAGGAAGGCTTTGCTCAGCACCTCATCGCCGTTGCGGTGGAGGGTTTCCAGCAACCGGTACTCGCTGCGGGTCAGGCCGGCGGCGTGTTCGCCATAGAACACCTCGAAGCATTCATCGTCGAAACGCAGACTGTCCGTCACCAAGGCAACCGGCGCCACGGCCGGTCGACGATCCAGTGCGACGCGCCGCAGGATCGCTTCGATGCGCACGCGCAGCTCGGCCATGCTGAAGGGCTTGGGCAAATAATCATCGGCGCCGAGGCGGAAACCGCTGATGCGATCGGCTTCGGCGCCCAGTGCCGACATCAGCACCACCGGGGTGGAATGGCTCTGGCGCAATTGCGTCAGCACGTTCAATCCGTTCATGCCCGGCAGCAGAATGTCCATCAGCACCACATCGAAGGCTTGCTCACGGGCAATCGCCAGGCCTTCCTGGCCATTTTGGCACCAGGTCACCTGGAAACCGTTGCGGCCCAGTTGCTCGTGCACATAAGCACCGAGCACCAGGTCGTCTTCGATGGAGAGGATTCGGGGATGGCCAACAGAGATGGGAGTCATGAGTATCTGCAAATAATTCTCAGTTGATGATTATTCAAGATTGCCTCGCCGGGGGCAACCCAAGGTTTGCCAGCCACGCAAAAGCGCTGGACTGCCCGACGAATGACGTCATCAATTTTACGAGGATTGCCCGCAAGCAAATCGCTACACTGCGCAAGTGGCGTGTACCGGATGTATGCGCAGGTTCTTAAATGGCTGGATGCGGGAGAGATGCGTGCTCAAGAAACTGGGAATAAAAGGCCGCGTGCTGTTGCTGACCTTGCTTCCGACCAGCCTGATGGCCTTGGTGCTGGGCGGCTATTTCACCTGGATGCAGCAATCCGACCTGCAAACCCAACTCATGCAGCGTGGCGAAATGATCGCCGAACAGCTCGCGCCCCTCGTGGCCCCGGCGATGGGGCACAAGGACACCGAACTGCTGGAACGCATCGCCACCCAAGCGCTGGAGACGCCCGATGTGCGCGCGGTGACGCTCCTCGCCCCGGACCGCACGTCGCTGGCGCATGCCGGCCCGACCATGCTCAATCCGGCGCCGTTGGGCAATGGTTCGCAGATGCTGCGCCGCAGCGGCAACGATGCGACGCGTTACCTGCTGCCGGTGTTCGGCAAGCACCGCAACCTGGCCGGTGACCTGATACCCGATGAATCTGACCGCCTGCTGGGTTGGGTCGAACTCGAACTGTCCCACAACGGCATGCTGCTGCGCGGTTATCGCAGCCTGTTCGCCAGCCTGCTGTTGATCGGCGCGGGCCTCGCCGGTGCGGCGCTGCTGGCATTGCGCATGGGCCGTACGATCAATCGGCCGCTGAGCCAGATCAAGCAAGCAGTGGCGCAGCTCAAGGACGGTCATCTGGAAACCCGCCTGCCGCCGCTCGGCAGTCAGGAGCTGGACGAACTGGCGTCCGGCATCAACCGCATGGCCGGCACCCTGCAAAACGCCCAGGAAGAATTGCAGCACAGCATCGATCAGGCCACCGAAGACGTGCGCCAGAACCTGGAAACCATCGAGATCCAGAACATCGAACTGGATCTGGCACGCAAGGAAGCCCTGGAAGCGAGCCGGATCAAATCCGAATTCCTCGCCAACATGAGCCATGAAATCCGCACGCCGCTCAACGGCATTCTCGGTTTCACCCATCTGCTGCAAAAAAGCGAGTTGACCCCGCGTCAGCTCGACTATCTGGGCACCATCGAAAAATCCGCCGACAGCCTGCTGGGGATCATCAACGAGATCCTCGACTTCTCGAAAATCGAGGCCGGCAAACTGGTGCTCGACCACATTCCGTTCAACCTGCGCGACTTGCTGCAGGACACCCTGACCATCCTCGCCCCGGCCGCCCACGCCAAACAACTGGAACTGGTGAGCCTGGTCTATCGCGACACGCCGCTGTCGCTGGTCGGCGATCCGCTGCGCCTGAAGCAGATCCTCACTAACCTGGTGAGCAATGCGATCAAGTTCACCCGCGAAGGCACCATCGTTGCCCGCGCCATGCTCGAAGACGAGCATGAAGACAGCGTGCAACTGCGCATCAGCATTCAGGACACCGGCATCGGCCTGTCGAACGAGGACGTGCGCGCCCTGTTCCAGGCTTTCAGCCAGGCCGACAATTCACTGTCCCGGCAACCCGGCGGCACCGGCCTGGGGTTGGTGATTTCCAAGCGCCTGATCGAACAGATGGGTGGCGAGATCGGCGTCGACAGCACGCCGGGCGAAGGCTCGGAATTCTGGATCAGCCTGAGCCTGCCGAAAACCCGCGACGACGCCGAAGACCTGCCCGCTCCGCCGTTGCTCGGACGCCGCGTCGCCGTGCTGGAAAACCACGAACTGGCCCGTCAGGCGTTGCAGCATCAACTGGAAGACTGTGGCCTGGAAGTCACCCCGTTCAATACCCTGGAAAGCCTGACCAATGGCGTGACCGGCGCACACCAGACCGATCAGGCGATCGACCTCGCCGTGCTCGGCATCACCAGCAACGACATGCCGCCGGAGCGCCTCAACCAGCATATCTGGGACCTTGAGCACCTCGGCTGCAAAGTGCTGGTGCTGTGCCCGACCACCGAACAGACACTGTTCCACCTCTCGGTGCCGAACCCGCACAGCCAGCTCCAGGCCAAACCGGCCTGCACGCGCAAGTTGCGCCGGGCCTTGTCCGATCTGGTCAATCCGCGCCAGCAGCGCAGCGATCCCGGCGAGCCGGTGTCCAGCCGCGCGCCGAAGGTGCTCTGCGTCGACGACAACCCGGCCAATCTGTTGCTGGTGCAAACCCTGCTAGAAGACCTTGGCGCCAAGGTGCTTGCGGTGGAAAGCGGCTATGCCGCCGTCAAAGCGGTGCAGACCGAAACCTTCGATCTGGTGTTGATGGACGTGCAGATGCCCGGCATGGACGGTCGTCAGAGCACCGAAACCATTCGCCAGTGGGAAAGCGAACGGCATTGCACGCCGCTGCCGATCGTGGCCCTCACCGCTCACGCGATGGCCAACGAAAAACGCGCGTTGCTGCAAAGCGGCATGGATGATTACCTGACCAAACCGATCAGCGAGCGGCAATTGGCGCAGGTGGTCTTGAAGTGGACCGGCCTGGCGTTGCGCAATCAGGGGCCCGAACGCTCCAGTGACAGTCACGGCGGCAGCCACGAGCTGCAAGTGCTGGATCACGAAGAAGGGTTGCGGCTGGCGGCGGGCAAGGCGGATCTGGCGGCGGACATGCTGGCGATGTTGTTGGCATCGCTGGAAGCCGACCGCGAAGCCATCCGCTTCGCCCGGGAAACCAACGATCACAACGCGTTGATCGAACGCGTGCACCGCCTGCACGGCGCCACCCGTTATTGCGGCGTACCGCAGCTGCGCGCCGCCTGCCAGCGCAGCGAAACCCTGCTAAAGCAACAGGACCCGAAGGCTCCGGGCGCATTGGAAGACCTCGACCGGGCCATCAATCGCCTGGCGGCGCATGCGCGTATAAATGCTTGATGCAACGCAATCCGTTTGATTGCCACGGGCGTAAGCTCACCGCAATCCCTGTAGGAGCATGGCTTGCCAGCGAAGGGCCCCTCAAACCCTTCTTCATTCTGGAGGACGCCTTCGCTGGCAAGCCATGCTCCTACAGGGATCCGGGCGGGCCTGAAGTTTTCGGCAACAGGCATACAGCGTGATTTTTCCAGGAGGACGCCATGCGCACCATTCTTTTCAGCAGCCAGACCTACGACCGCGACAGTTTTCTCGGCGCCGACCTCCCTGCCGGCATCGAGTTGCACTTTCAATCGGCGCGACTCAGCCTCGACACGGCAGCGCTGGCGGAACATCACGAAGTGGTCTGTGCCTTTATCAATGACGACCTCAGCGCCCCGGTACTCGAACGCCTGGCGGCGGGCGGCACACGCCTGATTGCCCTGCGCTCGGCCGGTTACAACCATGTCGACCTCGCGGTGGCGAAGCGCCTGGGATTGTCGATCGTGCGGGTTCCGGCCTACTCGCCCCACGCGGTGGCCGAACACGCGGTGGCGCTGATCCTGGCGCTCAACCGTCGTTTGCACCGTGCCTACAATCGCACCCGCGAAGGGGATTTCAGCCTCCACGGGCTGACGGGTTTCGACCTGGTGGGCAAAACGGTCGGCGTGGTCGGCACCGGGCAAATCGGCGCGACCTTCGCGAAAATCATGAACGGTTTCGGCTGCCGGCTACTGGCCTATGATCCTTACCCCAACCCACAGGTCGAAGCCCTCGGCGCACGTTATTTGAGTTTGCCCGAGCTGCTGGCCGAATCGCAGATCATCAGTCTGCACTGCCCGCTCAATGAGCAGAGCAAACACCTGATCAACCGCGAGTCACTGGCGCACATGCAAGCCGGCGCCATGTTGATCAATACCGGTCGCGGTGGCCTGGTGGACACACCGGCGCTGATCGACGCGCTGAAGGACGGCCAACTCGGTTATCTGGGGCTGGATGTGTATGAAGAAGAGGCGCAGCTGTTCTTCGAGGACCGTTCCGACCTGCCGCTACAGGACGATGTGCTGGCGCGCCTGCTGACCTTCCCGAACGTGATCGTCACCGCGCATCAGGCCTTCCTGACCCGTGAAGCCCTGGGTGCAATTGCCGCGACGACGTTGCAGAACATTGCAGCCTGGGCGGCCGGCACGCCGCAAAATCAGGTCGAGGGCTGAGCGGATCAGATCTTGGACAACAGGATCATCAAGGCCAGCCAGCCAAAACCGAGCAAGCGCTGGCCTGTTGAATGTCCGCGACGCAGCAGGAACCAGACAAAAAACGGTGGCAGAAAGAAAATCATCAGTTTCAGCCACAGCTCAACCGGACGCGGACCGTTGAGCGTCGGAGCGGGAACCGCTGCTTCGACGTCGGCTTTGCGTTTACGCCCGAACGCGGCCGGAGTCACCCTGGGCACGTTCTCATTGCTCGGTAACCTCCCGAAAGAAAGCGGTGCCTGCGCAGGCGTGGTCGTCGAAGGCTTCGCTTTTGGCGCACCGCAATGAATGCAAGCAGGCGCCGTTGAGCTGATGCGTTGCTTGCACTCAAAACATTCGATTAACGCCATGTCCGTTCCTTAGAAATGCAAAAGCAGCAGTTTGCCATGAGTCGGCAGGTCATTTGAACCTGATCGAAGGTCATCTGCTTGCGCAATGCTGCGTGCAGGCCCGTGCTAGCATACCGCGCATATTTGGAGGACCCATGGTCGAACACGATTTCCGCTATAACCTGATGAACCCGCAACACACCCTCACCGAATGCCGCGCCCTCGTGCCGGGGCGTTATCAAGTCACCGGCAACGGCGGCTCGATTCGCAACAATGACGTGCTGGTCGTGACCCTTAAAGGTGCCAAGGACTTGTCCATGCGCCTGACCGTCGAAACGGTTCGCCACCTGATCAACCCGCCCGGCCAATGGGTCGCGGTGGCCAGTGGCCCGGTGTTCGGTGAACTGGCGATCCACACTTGGAAAGTCAACTGCGACAGCTGCGCCAAAGAGCTGAGCTTCGAGTTCGCGGTGGATGCCAAACTGGGTAACAAGGCTGAAAAGCCTGCCGCCACTGCGCGGATCGCCGAGCTGGGCTGGACCGCCGTCGGTGAGAAGCACCTGTGCCCGAAATGCCAGGAGCCTGCGTGATGAAACGCCTTGCTCTGACCGCAATGGTCGGCGCCAGCCTGCTGGGCTGTGCCGCCGAGCCGGTAAAATTGCAGCAGAACCGCAGCTACATTCTGGAATGGATCGGCGAACGCCCGCTGATGGATTACAGCCACCTGACCGTCACCCTCGGCGAAGATGGCCGGGCCTATGGCAATGGCGGCTGCAACCACTGGTTCGCACCGTATACGCTCGAAGGCGACAAGCTGAGCTTCGGCAAGGTCGGCAGCACGCGCAAACTGTGCGCGCCGGCGTTGATGGAACAGGAAAAGCGCTTCCTCCAGGCCCTGGAAAACGTGCAGCGCTGGGATGTTTCGCCGATCGACCAGATGCGCTTCTGGCCGGCCGAAGGCAAACCTCTGCGTTGGTGGCTTGAAGAAGGCTAAGCCCTTACCGGCAATGACGGCGGGTCAATCACCATCGATTCCGCCTGATACGCGTTCCCCCTGTAGGAGCCGGCTTGCTGGCGATAGCGATAGATCAGACAACATTGACGGTGCCTGATCCACCGCCATCGCCAGCAAGCCGGCTCCTACAGGTCCGCGTGTATCAGTTCGTTGCTTTTAACGCCTCAAGCTTTGCCATCACCCCCGCCGCTGTCTGCTCGCCCATCAACTGTTCCCGCACCTTGCCCTTGTTATCGATGATGTACGTCACCGGCAACGCCTCGCTGCGCGGCAGTTCAAACAACTCTGCCGGATCCGAAGCCAATACGGTGAACCTGATCCCCAGTTTCTCGCTGGCGCTTTTCAGCTCTTCGCCTTGCACGTTGTCGAAGTTGACCCCGAACACACCGATCTTCTTGTCCTTCAACTGCTCGGCCAGCCCGTTCAATTCCGGGATCTCGGTCCGGCACGGGCCGCACCATTCGGCCCAGTAATTAAGCACCAGCCATTGTTTGTCCAGACGGTCGGCGGCGACTTTATGGCCATTCTGATCGATGCCATAGTCATTGCCGCAGCCCCCCAACATCAGCGCACCGAAGATCGCCAATGCCGCTGCCAATCGCCTTGTCATGTCGTGATCCTTGTTCAAAATTGAATGCGCCTGCGACCCATCGCCTCCCAAGGTTCTGGATTACGCGCTGCACAGTTAGAATAGCCGTCACCTTACGCAAGATGCGACCCGCACATGACCGATCTGACGCTTTATCACAACCCGCGCTGCTCGAAATCCCGCGGTGCGCTCGAACTGCTCGAAGCCCGTGGCCTGACGCCGACCGTGGTGCGCTACCTCGAGACCCCGCTGGACGCCGCGCAATTGCAGAGCCTGCTGAAAAAGCTCGGCCTCGGCGCCCGGCAATTGCTGCGCACCGGTGAGGACGAGTACAAGACCCTCAACCTCGCCGATGCGAGCCTGAGCGAGGCGCAATTGATCGCCGCCATCGCTGCGCACCCGAAACTGATGGAGCGGCCGATTCTCGAAGTCGGCGACAAAGCCGTCATCGGCCGTCCGCCGGAGAACGTGCTGGAGTTGCTGCCGTGAGCGCGCCGTACATTCTGGTTCTGTATTACAGCCGCAGCGGCTCGACCAACGAAATGGCGCGGCAGATCGCCCGTGGTGTCGAGCAGTCCGGGATGGAAGCGCGCCTGCGCACCGTGCCGGCGATTTCCACCGAGTGCGAAGCGGTGTCGCCGGATATTCCCGACGAAGGCGCGCTGTACGCCAGCCTCGACGACCTGAAGAACTGCGCTGGCCTGGCCCTTGGCAGCCCGACGCGCTTCGGTAACATGGCCGCACCGCTCAAGTACTTCCTCGACGGCACCAGCAACCTGTGGCTGACCGGCGCCCTCGTCGGCAAACCGGCCGGAGTGTTCACCTCCACCGCGAGCCTGCACGGCGGTCAGGAAACCACGCTGCTGTCGATGATGTTGCCGCTGCTGCACCACGGCATGCTGATCACCGGCCTGCCGTACAGCGAATCCGCATTGCTGGAAACCCGTGGCGGCGGTACGCCGTACGGCGCCAGCCATCACGCCGGCGCCGATGGCAAAAGCGGCTTGAATGAACATGAAGTGGCGCTGTGCCGGGCCTTGGGTCTGCGCCTGGCGAAGACCGCGCAAAAGTTGGTGAGCTGAGATGGCGAAAAAGCCGAAGATCCTGCCTTCCATTGAATGGCTCGAACCACGGGTTCGGGCGATGCGCGTCATCAGTCTGCTGTGCTACTTCGGCCTGGTGGGATTGCTCTGCGCTTATTACCTGGTGGTCGCCGACCTGCATGGCGCGCGGCCGTGGGTGATTCTGCTGATCGAACTGGTGCCGCTGCTGTTGCTGGCGCCGGGGATGATCGTCGGCAGCGCGCGCGGGCATTCGTGGATGTGTTTTGTAGTGAACCTGTATTTCATCAAGGGCGCACTGGCGGCGTATGACCCGAACCGGCAGCTGTTCGGTTTGCTGGAAATGGGCGCGAGCCTGGCGGTGTTCTGCTCGGCGCTGCTGTATGTGCGGTGGCGGTTTCAGTTGAATCGCAAACTGGCTGGCGAGGGCGAAATCTCCGTCGCCTGATCGGGCCCCTTCGCGGGCAAGCCTCGCTCCTACAGGAATCTGAGAAACCTGTAGGAGCGAGCGGGCGGCGTTCCGACTTGCCCGCGAAGGACATCACTCGGTCTCAATGATTGGCGGTGTACGCCAGCATCATCGAAATCTGGCTCATCGGCCGACCGCCGCTTTCTTCATGCCATTGATTGAACACGCCCTGCACCGTGGCCAGATCCCGCAGGCTGGTCGGCACTTTGTCGACGATCTTCTGCGCATTCAGCGCCGCCACCACGTCATAACTCGGTACAAAGGTGTCCTTGCCGACCATCCGCAAAAATCTCGGTGCCGACAAGCCACCCAATTGATGACCGTGTTTTTTCAGGTAGGTCCACAAGCCGACGATATCGGTCACCGGCCAATCGGCGAGCAACTCGCCAAAACTGCCTTTCTCATGGGCCACGTCCAGCACGAACTGCGCATTGCGCGGCACGCTCTTGAGCTTGCCCAGGTGGCGGATGATCCGCGCGTCCTGCATCAGGCGTTCAAGGTGTTCGGCACTCATCAGCACGACTTTTTCCGGGTCGAACTTGAAGAACACTTCTTCGAAGGCCGGCCATTTGGCGTCCACCAGGCTGTGCTTGAGCCCGGCGCGGAACACACGCAGCGCCATGGTCGAGAGGTAGCGATCGTCACTGATATCGCGCAATTGCGCCGCAGTCTTCGGAACGGGCAGATGGGCTTCCAGTTCGGCTGCGGAACCGAAGCGGTTCAGACAGTATTCGTGCAGCCACTTGTAATCGCGCATGCCCTCTCCTGAGGTAATCGAGAAACTAATGTGGGAGCGGGCTTGCTCGCGAAGGCGGTGTGTCAGATTGAATTGATGTCACTGACACATCGCCTTCGCGAGCAAGCCCGCTCCCACTGGTTTGATCAGAGGTTTACTACGTTAACGAACCGCGACATCGCGGTTTCGTCGATCCGCAGGTTGGTGAAGTCGAACAGGTTGCGGTCCGCCAATTGCGACGGGATCACGTTCTGCAAGCTGCGGAAAATGCTTTCGGTGCGGCCCGGCGTCTTGCGCTCCCATTCCTGCAGCATTTCCTTGACCACCTGACGTTGCAGGTTTTCCTGGGAACCGCAGAGGTTGCACGGGATGATCGGGAATTGCTTGAGGTCCGAGTAGGCCTGAATGTCTTTTTCGTTGCAGTAGGCCAACGGGCGGATCACCACGTTGCGGCCGTCATCGGCGCGCAGTTTCGGCGGCATGGCCTTGAGCGAGCCGTTGAAGAACATATTGAGGAAGAACGTTTCGACGATGTCGTCGCGGTGATGACCGAGGGCCATTTTGGTCGCGCCGATTTCGTCTGCGAAGGTGTAGAGCGTGCCGCGACGCAGGCGCGAGCACAGCGAGCAGGTGGTCTTGCCTTCCGGAATCAGCTCCTTGACCACCGAATACGTGTCTTTCTCGACGATGTGGTATTCGATCCCCAGCGTTTTGAGGTACGCCGGCAGCACGTCCTCTGGGAAACCCGGCTGCTTCTGGTCCATGTTCACGGCCACGATCTCGAACTTGATCGGGGCAACTTTCTGCAAATGCATCAGCACATCGAGCATGGTGTAGCTGTCCTTGCCTCCCGACAGGCAGACCATGACCTTGTCGCCCTCTTCAATCATGTTGAAATCGGCGACAGCCTCACCGGCCTGACGGCGAAGGCGCTTTTGCAGTTTGTTCTGGTTGACCGTGAGAGTGCCCATGACGCGAGATCCGTGAGGTGTGACGAAAGGCCGGCATTTTACGCAAAAACCCGTCTGCGGCGAAGAGCCCAAAGGGAATTGTGGCTGACAGTCCCAGCGGCGATTAACAGCCTTGTTTACAGCGCGATTTGCTCTAACGCCCTACAACCCGCGGGGTAAAGACCTTTCTATACTGCGTCATAAGGTCGCACACATATCCAGACCTTTACTTACGAGGCCACTTTGGCCTGTAGGCGCTCCACTGGGGGGCGACGGTAAAAACAAGAGGAGTGACTGGCATGATCCATCACGTAGTGGGGCTCTTCACCCACCCCGACCAGGAATGGAAAGAAATCCGTGGCGACCAAGAGGAAAGCATCAGCCACATGTACCTGACCCACACGCTGATTCTGGCGGCGATCCCCGCCGTGTCGGCGTTTATCGGCACCACGCAGGTCGGCTGGGTAATTGGCAGCCGGGCACCGGTGATGCTGACGCAGGAAAGCGCGCTATGGATGACGATCATGTCGTACGTGGCGATGCTCGGCGGCGTTGCCGTAATGGGCGCGTTCATCCACTGGATGGCCCGCACCTATGACGCCAACCCGAGTCTGGCACGTTGCGTTGCGTTTGCGACCTACACCGCGACCCCGCTGTTCATAGGCGGCCTTGCGGCGCTGTACCCACACATGTGGCTGGGGATGATCGTCGGGACAGCGGCCATTTGCTACACGGTGTACCTGCTGTATGTGGGGCTTCCAACTTTCATGAACATTCCATCTGACGAGGGATTTCTGTTTTCAAGTTCGGTGCTCGCCGTCGGTTTAGTCGTACTGGTGGCGATCATGGCGTTCACTGTCATTGTCTGGGGACTCGGCGTGGGGCCGGTCTACACGAATTAGTTACGCTCTCTACCCAAAATCAAGATCTGCCAATACAGGCCGCCGCAAGGCGGCCTTTCAATGTGGAGGGTAACGACCATTCGGCGCCTGAGCGATTCGCAAGGCCCGAGCGTTGCGGCATACTCGACGTCTCTGGAGATCCATCAAGCATGCCCGAGCAACTCAATACCCGCGTCGAAGACTGTTACCAACAAGCCGAATCCTTTTTCAAACGAACCTTCAAACGCCCCGTGGTGAGCCTCAAGCTGCGCGGGCAAAAAGCCGGTGTCGCGCATCTGCACGAGAACCTGCTGCGCTTCAATCCGCAGCTGTACCGCGAGAACACTGAAGACTTCCTCAAGCAGACCGTGGCTCATGAAGTCGCCCACCTGATCGCTCACCAGCTGTTTGGCGATCGCATCCAGCCCCACGGCGAAGAGTGGCAACTGATCATGCGTGGCGTGTACGAACTGCCGCCCAATCGCTGCCACACCTACGACGTCAAGCGCCGCAGCGTGACGCGCTATATCTACAAATGCCCGTGCGCCGACAGTGATTTCCCGTTTTCGGCGCAGCGCCATGGCTTGGTGCGGCAGGGGCGGCGGTATTTGTGTCGGCGGTGTCGGAGCACGTTGGTGTTCAGTGGGGAGATGCGGGTCGAATAAGTCGGATTTGTGGTGTTTTGGCGGGCCCCTTCGCGGGCAAGCCTCGCTCCTACAGGTATTACAATGTTTTTGTAGGAGCGAGCGATGCGGCGATCCGACTTGCCCGCGAAGAGGCCTGCACAGGCGCTAGAGAATCACCTTGGCACGCCGCAATTCGGCAATCCGCTCGGCACCAAACCCCAGCTCCCCCAACACCTGATCCGTATGCTCACCCAGCGCCGCACCGATATGCCTCGGCTCCGGCAACCCCTGCGAAAACTTCAACGGACACGCCATCTGCGCCTGGCTCGTGCCATCCCCTCGCGGCACGTCGGTCACCAATTCCCGCGCCTGCAACTGCGGATGCCGAACCGCCTCGCCCAAGGTCAGCACCGGCTCGACACACGCATCGAGCTCGGCAAACAGCGCGCACAACTCGGTAAAGTCGTGTTTCTCGAATTCAGTCTGCAGCGCGTCCTTTAGCTTCTTTTGCTGGGCAGGTTGAGGTGACAGGCCCAACGTCGCCAACTCCTCCAGCCCCAATGCCGTGCACAGTTGCTTCATGAAGCCCGGCTCCAGGCTACCCACCGATAACCAGCGGCCATCCCGCGACCGGTAATAGTCGTAGAAGCTGCCGCCGTTGAGCATCTGATCTTCCCTGCCCGGCTCCTCGCCACAGGCCAAGTACCCGGCCCCGGCCATAGCGTTCAGGCTGAACGCGCAGTCAGTCATGCTCACATCCAGATGCTGCCCCAACCCGCTTTGCTGCCGGGCGATCACCGCCGCCAGCAGGCCGATGACGCCGTGCAACGAACCGCCGGCGACATCCGCCACTTGCATGCCCAAGGGCAGCGGGCCGTTGTCGGCGCGGCCGGTGTAGCTCGCCAGCCCCGCCAGCGCCAGGTAATTGATGTCGTGGCCGGCGCGATCCTTGTAGGGGCCGGTTTGCCCGTAACCGGTGATCGACACGTAAATCAGCTTCGGGTTGATGGCCTTCAACGCTTCATACCCCAGGCCCAATCGTTCCATCACACCGGGGCGGAATTGTTCCAGGACGATGTCGTAGTCCTGCAACAGCTGCTTGATCACCGCCAGCGCCTCGGGCTGCTTGAGGTCCAGCGCCAGGCTGCGCTTGTTGCGATTGAGGTACGCGTGGCTGGCCGACACGCCTTGGTCATGGGGCGGCAGCACGCGCAAAAGGTCCATGCGGGTCGGTGATTCGATGCGCAAGACCTCGGCGCCCATGTCAGCCAATAACAGCGAGGCGAACGGCCCCGGCAACAATGTCGAGAAATCCAGAACCTTGAGTGATGCCAATGGGCCGAGCATGAGCGATCTCCGTAATCGATGCCTCCAGCCTAGGCAGCCAATCGCGTTGCAGCAATCACCTGATGTGTCAGCAACTGTGACCGTTATGCTCAAATTCCAGGCATGAAAAAACCCGCCGAAGCGGGTTTTTCATGTTGCAGCGCGTCTTACTTGACGTTGCTTGGGGTTGGGCCTTCGGCCACACCCAGGTCGTCTTCTTCACGCTCGTCGGAGATACCGCGACCGCCCGAGGCCAGCTCGGATTGCAGCACGTCGGTGTCCAGCTCCTTGACCCACTTGGCCACAACGATGGTGGCAACGGCGTTGCCGACCAGGTTGGTCAGGGCGCGGGCTTCGGACATGAAGCGGTCGATACCGAGGATCAGCGCCAGACCGGCAACCGGCAGGTGGCCAACAGCGGACAGGGTAGCGGCCAGGACGATGAAGCCCGAACCCGTCACGCCAGCAGCGCCTTTGGAGGACAGCAGCAACACCACCAGCAGGGTGATCTGGTGCGTGATGTCCATGTGGGTGTCGGTTGCCTGAGCAATGAACACTGCCGCCATGGTCAGGTAGATCGCGGTACCGTCGAGGTTGAACGAGTAACCGGTCGGGATCACCAGACCCACCACGGATTTCTTCGCGCCCAGACGTTCCATCTTGATCAGCATGCGTGGCAGTACCGACTCCGAAGAGGAAGTACCCAGCACGATCAGCAGCTCTTCACGGATGTAGCGAATCATTTTCAGGACGCTGAAGCCGTGAGCGCGAGCGATACCGCCCAGCACGATCAGGATGAACAGCAGGCAGGTGATGTAGAAGCAGGCCATCAACTGACCCAGTTGCACCAGCGAACCCACACCGTAGGCACCGATGGTGAACGCCATCGCACCGAAGGCACCGATAGGCGCGAGCTTCATGATCATGTTGATGATGTTGAACATCACATGGGCAAAGCGATCGATGAAGTCCAGGATCGGCTTGCCGTAGGCACCCAGGCGATGCAGGGCGAAACCGAAGATCACCGAGAACATCAGCACTTGCAGGATGTCACCCGTGGCGAACGCGCCGACGATGGTGGACGGGATCACGTTCAGCAGGAAGCCAACCACGCTTTGATCGGCACCGGCAGCGACATAGGCAGCCACTTTCGAGGCATCCAGTGTGGTCACGTCGATGTGCATGCCGTTGCCCGGCTGGACGATGTTGACCACCACCAGACCGACCAGCAATGCGATGGTCGAAACGATTTCGAAGTAGAGCAGCGCGTAACCGCCGGTCTTACCGACCGACTTCATGTTCTGCATGCCCGCGATACCGCTGACGACGGTGCAGAAAATGATTGGGGCGATGATCATTTTGATCAGTTTGATGAACCCGTCACCCAGCGGCTTGAGGGCCACACCGGTCTGCGGGTAGAAGTGACCGAGCAGGATGCCGATGGCGATGGCAACGATCACCTGGAAATACAGGGATTTGTACAGTGGCTGACGAGTCGTCATTGCAAAGTTCCTCAAGAGTGCGCGCTAACAACATCCATCTGTTGCCCACGACACCTGAATTGCGAACCCTCCTGCACTGGAGGGATTTGTTTTTTCGAGCTGCGCGACGGCAGGCATCTGCTCGTTACATCGCAAGCGGCGTGCCACTTTTGCAAAATCCGCTGCGAGCCTTTTGACATCAGGGGTTACAGGTTCAACGTGCCATGGGTGCGTTACAAAACAGTGGCGGATTTCCGCCCATCCGCCAAACCTCGTCCTGCAATTTGGCGGATATCCGCCTTGTCCATTCCCTGACCCGACGACTACCATCCGTCGTTCAATAGACGGACCTGCCTTCTATGCGCGAACGTACCATCGCCAGCCATTTCGCCCGTGCCGCCCTCGGTGGTGCGCGTCGGCTGGGTCATGACTGTTCAAACCTGTTGCAACAACTCGGCATCAGCCCCGAGTTGCTGGAAGAACCGCGTGCGCGGATTGCGCCTGAGCAGTTCACCCGTTTGATCCAGGGATTGTGGCTGGCACTCGACGACGAATACCTCGGCTTAGGGCCGGTCCCGAGTAAAACCGGCAGTTTCGCGATGATGTGCCACGCGGTGATTCACTGCCGCAATCTCGATAGGGCACTGCATCGCGGCTTACTGTTTTATAGCCTATTCCCCGGCGGCCCGCGCCTGACCCTGACCCGCGAAAACGAAATGATCCGCCTGAGCCTGGACGATTCGCAGTTTCAGGATCCCGACCATTTCCTCACCGAGAGCCAGTTGATGGTCTGGCATCGCCTCGGCAGTTGGCTGATCGGCCAGCGCATTCGCCTGGAACAGGCGACGTTCAGCTACCCGAAGCCCGAGCACGGCGCCGAATACGAGTTGCTGTTCCCCTGCCCGATGGAGTTTTCCGCGTCGCAGAGCAGCCTGCTGTTCCACAGTCGCTACCTGAACATGCCGTTGCTGCAGGACGAGCGGACCCTCAAGCATTTCCTCGAACACTCCCCCGCCGACCTGTTGTCGCGCCCGGATGACGGCGACAGCCTGAGCAGCCAGTTGCGCCGCTTGCTCAGCCGCGACAGTGCGCGCTGGCCGGACCTGGAAGCGGTGGCCGCGCACCTGCACATCAGCCCGCAGACGCTACGCCGGCATTTGCGCGAAGAGGGTTCGAGTTTTCAAGAGTTGAAGGATCAGTTACGCCGGGACATTGCGATTTATCACCTGGGGCGCGCGGACCTGTCGTTGCAACAGATTGCCGAGCAGCTGGGGTTTTCCGAGCCTTCGGCGTTTCATCGGGCGTTCAAGAAGTGGACCGGGCTTACGCCCGGTGCATATCGCGCGCAGGAGAATTGATTTTTTGGTGAATTCGCCGGCCCCTTCGCGGGCAAGCCTCGCTCCTACAGGATCACATTCCCCGTAGGAGCGAGGCTTGCCCGCGAAGAGGCCCGTAAGAACGCTGAAGAACTCAGGTCAAACCACCGGAAAATGTATCCGGAACGCCGCGCCGCCCATCGGCGAATCGCCCAAGGTCAGCTTCGCGTTGTAACTTTCGATGATGTCCTTGACCACCGCCAACCCGATCCCCTGCCCCGGGTGCTGACGGTCCAGCCGTTCGCCGCGCTGCAGAATCCGCGCGCGCTGATCCGGCGGCACACCCGGCCCGTCGTCCTCAACGCACAATTCGACCCCGCTCAAGGTCTCGCGCACGCTGATGCGCACTTCGCCGAGGCACAGGCGATAGGCGTTTTCCAGCAGGTTGCCCATCATTTCCAGCAAGGCGCCCTGTTCGATCGGCACGTAGCATTGCTCCGGCAGATCGAAGGCCACCCGTACGCGTTTGTCGCGGTAGACCTTGTCCAGCGTGTCGCAGAGGCTTTGCAGCACCGGACGCAGACGCACCTGATGGCGCACCAGGCCGCTTTTGCGCAGGCTGGCGCGCTGTAACTGATAGCTGATCTGCTGGCTCATGCGCTCGATCTGGGTTTGCAGCACCCAGGCCTGATCGCGATCCGCCGGGCGCTGCGCCATGTCTTCGCTGACACCTTGCAGCACGGTCAACGGGGTTTTCAGGCTGTGGGCCAGGTCGTCGAGGGAATCGCGATAGCGGCTGCGCTGTTCGCGCTCGCTGTGCAGCAAGCGGTTGAGCGAGCCGGTCAGGCGCAGCAGTTCACGCGGGTGCTGTTCGCTGAGGCTTTCGCGGGTGCCGCTTTCGATTTCGTCGAGCTCCTGACTGAGTCGGCGCAACGCCTGCAAGCCCCAGGTCAGGCCGATCCACAGCAACGCCAGCAGCACCAACAAAGCGGCGCCGAAACCCAGATACAGATTTTCCCGCAGGCCTTCGAGGGTGTCTTCGTACTCGCGCACCGGTTGCAGCGCGACGATGCTGAACGCCGCGCTTTTGCCGCCGAGCAGTTTGACTTCGACGTCATAGACGAAGAATTCCTGGCCGTTGGCTTCGCTGATCCTCGCAAACTCGTTACCGCGCCCGTCGTAACGCGGTTTGTAGTTGATGTCCTCTTCCTGAGTGCCCTTCGAGCGCCAGACCAGGTGACCTTCACGGTCATAGATGTAGCCGAGCAAACGGCTGTCGGTGAGGTTGAAACGCTCGTCGGGCAACTGCGTCGGCATCTGCAAGCGGTTGCCTTCGACCCGGGCGGCGGAGATCAGCGTGGTGACGTCCGACGCCAGGCGTTGCTCGATGGAATCCTGCAACGCCAGGCTGAACGCGCCCTGCATCGCCGGCAGCAACGCCAGCATGAACAACACCGCCAACAGGGTGGCGGCGAGCATCAAGCGGACACGAAGCGAACGAATCAAGTGCAGCGCTCATTGAACAGGTAGCCGAGGCCGCGCACGGTGTCGATCGGCTTGAACCCGGCCGGCCCTTCGAGTTTGCGGCGCAGGCGGCCGACCAGCACTTCGATCACGTTCGGATCGCGCTCGTCGTCATCCGGGTAGAGCTGTTCCATCAAGCGGTCCTTGGCCACCACTTGCTGGTGATGGCGCATCAGGTACTCGAGGATCCGGTACTCGTAGGCAGTCAGCGCCAGCGGTTGTTCATCGAGGGATGCCTGCTTGCGATTGAGGTCGAGTAGCAGCGGCCCGGCGACGATGGTCGACTGGGTGAAACCGCTGGAGCGACGCAGCAAGGCATTCAGGCGCGCATCCAGCTCCTCGAACTGGAACGGCTTGACCACGTAATCGTCGGCGCCGGCAGCGAGGCCTTCGACCTTGTCCTGCCAGTTGCCGCGCGCGGTGAGGATCAGGATCGGGAAGGTCTTGCCCCGGGAGCGCAGCTGACGGATCAGGTCCAGCCCGCCCATGCCGGGCAGGCCGAGGTCGATCACCGCCAGGTCATGGTTGAACTGCTCGGTCTGGTACAGCGCCTCCTCGGCGTTGGCCACGGACTCGACCACGTGGCCACTGTCCGTCAGGCGGGTTTGCAGGTGATGGCGCAACAGCGCTTCATCTTCGACGACCAGCAATTTCATAACGCTCTCCCGGGCAATTCAACCTCTCCAGAGGTGCAACGGCGTATTTCAAGACAGATCATAGCGGCCCATGAGGTTCTCCTGACGGAGTTTAATGCCATTGTGAAAGACCGACACGTTGGCGTAAGCAGCGCAGTAATCGGCCTGAGGGTTCGGGCGGCCCAACTGCGCGCCCCAGGCACTGTCATGACTGACCACGCCGTTGGTGCCGATGCTGTGCAGGGTGAGGGACTTTTTGGGTCTCTCGCCGGTCTTCCCAAGAGCAAGGCTGGCGACATTATCGTCGGAAGCGAACGCCGCGGTGCTCGCGCTCAAAACGGTGAATGCCAGCAGCAGGTTTTTAAAGCCAGTCATAGGGGAATGTCCTCATGCGCAGGTGCTTTGGGTACAGCGCTACATTACGCACCGGCCCCTGAACTCCCCCTGAACGCACTCTGAACCTGAGCTGAACCAGATCGACTAGGCTGTGTTGACGACTTTTTTCAGGAGATCCGACCATGCGTTTATTCCTCGCTCTATTTTTGCTGGCCGTGAGCGGGCTCAGCCAGGCGGCCATCAAGGCCCAGGAAATCCCCTATCAAAGCCCCGACGGCACAAAGCTGATCGGGTATTACGCTTACGACGACGCGGTTAAAGGCCCCCGCCCTGGCGTTGTGGTGGTTCACGAGTGGTGGGGGCTCAATGATTACGCCAAACGCCGCGCCCGCGACCTCGCCGGCCTGGGCTACAGCGCCCTGGCCATCGACATGTATGGCGACGGCAAAAACACCGAACACCCCAAGGACGCCATGGCGTTCATGCAAGCGGCGATCAAGGACAGCGACGCGGCCAGTGCGCGGTTTCAGGCCGGGCTGGATCTGCTGAAGAAACAACCGCAAACCGATCCGGATAAAATCGCCGCGATTGGCTACTGCTTCGGCGGCGGAGTGGTGCTGAATGCGGCACGTCAGGGCTTGCCGCTGGCGGGCGTGGTGAGTTTCCACGGGGCGCTGGCGACCAAAGCGCCTGCAACACCAGGCAGCGTGAAGGCGAAAATCCTCGTGGAGCATGGCGCGCTGGACAGCATGGTGACGGCGGAAAACGTGGCGGCGTTCAAGGCGGAAATGGACAAGGCCGGGGCCGATTATCAATTCGTCAGCCTTGAGGGCGCCAAGCATGGGTTCAGTAATCCGGACGCGGATCGCTTGAGTCATGGCGATCATGGCGGGCCGGATATTGGTTACAACAAAGCGGCCGATGAGAAATCGTGGGCGGATATGCAGGCGTTTTTCAGGAAGATTTTTGGTTGAGCAGGTAGACCGAGGCGCGGCCATCGCGAGCAGGCTCGCTCCCACATTTGAAATGCATTCCAATGTGGGAGTGAGCCTGCTCGCGATGGCCGCGCTGCGGTTCTGAACCTTTGCACTACCCAGTTCCAAGGCAACCCGGCAAAATGCCCGACATGAATCCCGTCCCCGCCCTGCCCGCCTGCTGCACCCCACTCGATGCCCATTGGCCGCTGCCGTTCGTGTTGCCCGATACGGTGCTGCTGAGCACGCACTTCAACACCTCGCAACTGGCCGTCGATGACTTTCAGCGCAGCGCCATCGAGCCGCCCGCGACCATCCAGCGTTCGGTGGCCAAGCGTCAGGCCGAGTTTCTCGCCGGCCGGGTTTGCGCTCGCGCCGCATTGCAGCGGCTGGAAGGGTTGAATTTCATCCCGGCCATTGGCGAAGACCGGGCGCCGGTCTGGCCCGCGCACATCTGCGGCTCGATCACCCACAGCACCGGCCGGGCGGCGGCGATTGTCGCGCAGAAAGCCCACTGGCGCGGCCTGGGAATGGACCTGGAAAACCTGCTCAACCCTGAACGGGCCGAGCGCCTGGCCGGGGAAATTCTCACCCCGCCGGAGTTACAACGCATGGCGGCAGGCCATCGCGATCAACTGGCGCTGCTGGTGACGCTGACGTTTTCGGTGAAAGAGAGTCTGTTCAAGGCGCTGTATCCGATTGTTCAGCAGCGCTTCTACTTCGAGCATGCCGAGGTGTTGGAGTGGTCCGAGGCGGGTGAGGTGCGGTTGCGATTGCTGACGGACCTGTCCAGTGAATGGCGCCATGGCACCGAGCTGGATGCGCAGTTCGGGGTGAAGGATGGGCAGTTGTTGAGTTTGGTGAGTATCAAGGCCTGAAGATATTCGGTGCTTTTGAGGACGCCATCGCCGGCAAGCCGGCTCCTACAAGGTTTGCGTGAACCTGTAGGAGCCGGCTTGCCGGCGATGGCGGTAGATCATTCACCGCCAATCTCAACGCTTCTCCTGATTGCGCGGCCAACTCAAACTGAAACACGCCCCGCCCAGGCTCTTGCTCTTGCTGATCAACGCTCGCCCGTCATGCCAATGGATGATCCGCCGCACGATCGACAGCCCCAACCCATGCCCGCCCGAAGCACGGGTTCGGCTGTCATCGAGACGCAGGAACGGCGTAAAGATTTTCTCCCACGCGGATTCCGGCACACCCGGCCCGTCATCCTCGATGTCCACCCGACAACGCTGCTGCCCGACCTGATAGCTGACGGTCACCCGCGATGAGGCATGACGCATGGCGTTGCTCACCAGGTTCTGGATCGCCCGGTGCAGGTAACGGGGCTCGGCCTCGACCCAGGCATCATCGCAATCGGCGGCCGAGAGGCACAGACCGCGCTGTACCGTAACTTCGGCACGCAACGGTGCCAATTCTTCGATCACTTGATTGACCAACGCATCCAGGTCGATCCGCTGGAAATTCAGCGCGGGCGAACCCTGTTCCAGCCGCGCATAAGTGAGCATCTCGTCCACCAGCCGATCAAGGTCTTCAATGTCGTGATCCATGCCCTCGCGGTACTTCTCCAGCGCCTGCGGCGTGGTGGCCGAGCCGATCATCTCCAGGCCGAAACGCAGCCGCGCCACGGGCGTGCGCAATTCGTGGGACACCGCGCGTACCAGTTCACGCTGGATCGCCAGCAACTGCTGCAAGTGCTCGGCCATGCCGTTGAACGCCGAGGCCAGGCGTCCCACCGAGTCGGCGCCACGCGCCGGCACGCGGGTTTCCAGGCTGCCTTTGGCGATGCGCGTGGCGGCCGCTTCGAGCCCGCGCAAACGCCGCTCCAGTTGCCGCACCAAGAGATAGACGATCAACCCGATCAGGCTCAAGCCCAGCGCCGCGATCAGCACCAGCCACTCCGGCGGGTAAGGATTCATCTGATACAACGGACCGATTTCCAGCACCCACGGCGTGCCGACCATGCCGGCAAACACCCGGATCGAATCGCCGCCCTTACCCAGCGCCATCACCGTATCGCCTTCGGACACCCGACGGCTCTGGTCTTCGTCCATGTCCGCTTCGTCGGCCGTGACCAGCCGCAAGTCGAAACCAAACCCCTTGTCTTTTTTCAATTGCGCCAGACGCTTGGGCTGCTCGGCCACCGGCACGCGCACCAGCTCATCGGCGAGCAGGTAAATGGTCGCGCGGGCCAGTTGCTCGCTGATCTGCTGCACCTCCCCCGTGAGCACCAACTGCTCCTTGTCGCTGATCAGTCGATAGACCTTCGCCGCATGCGGACCGGTCTGCTCCACCAGTGCCTGACCGCGCAGCACGCGGGTGCGCTGAGTCAGATCGAGGTCAGTCTGGGCGAAGGTCTTCAGCGCCAAAGGAATCCCGAGCAGGCGTTCCCACACCAGCAAGGCGCGGTGACGCTGGGTTTCGTTCATCGGTTGCAGGTTATCGGCCATCAGCGAGAACGTGCCATGGGCCAGGCGCTCGCGGTACTGCTCGCTGCGCACCTGGTTGAGCATGTGCAGGGCCAGCACGCCGAGCACCGCCACCAGAATCAGCGCCGCGCACATGCCGCCATAGATGCGCAGGAAGATCGAGTTCACAGCGACGGATCTACGCAGGCTTCCGGCACGAACAGGTAGCCTTTGCTGCGGATGGTTTTGATCAGGCGCGGATGATCCGGGTCATCGCCGATCTTCGGCCGGATGCGCGAAATGCGCACGTCGATGGAGCGGTCCTGGCCGTCATAGCCGATGCCGCGCAGTGCGGTGAAAATCTCCTCACGAGAGAGGATGCGCCCGGCATTGGCCACCAACAGCCACAGCAGGTCGAACTCGGCGCTGGTCAGTTCGATGCCGTTGTCGTGCAGCCAGGCTTCACGCAAGGCGTTGTCCACCACCAGCGGGCCGAACTGCAGGCGCCGCTGTTTTTCCGGGACGGGTTCAGGCGCTTCACTGCGCCGCAACAAGGCCTGAATGCGGGCCAGCAGCAGGCGTGGGCGAACCGGTTTACAGACGTAGTCGTCGGCGCCCAGGTCGAGGCCGAGGATCTGATCGGTGTCGTCGGTACGCGCGGTGAGCATCAGGATCGGCCCGTCGTACTTGTCACGGACCTTGCGGCAAATGCTCAGGCCGTCTTCGCCCGGCAGCATCAGGTCGAGGATCACCAGGTCCGGTTTCTCCTTGATGATGCGCGCGGCCGCCAGGGCGCCATTGCCTTCGATCGACACACGCAGGCCATTGGCCTCCAGGTATTCGCGGGTCAGTTCGGCCAGACGCTGGTCGTCTTCCACTATCAATACCTGCCAGGCTTCTTGCTCCACGGTGACCTCTGCTTGCCAACAACACTTATAAGGAAGGATCCGCCCGTCTTTTTGTAATGATTGGGGAGGATAAGAATGCGTAACTATCGGCCGATTGTATAAACGTCGCCCGCCGAGAACACAAGCCGGCAAATGCGTTCGGACAACCCGGTTTTTTGTGATAGGGTTCGCGCCCTTAAAAATCCGAATGACTGTTTTCAATCGCTGAAAATCAGTGAAAAACAGTCCGCTCCAGCTAGGTCGCTGGCCTACACGCTCGTTCCACCTTTCACACACAATTTACGCACAGGTTTATCCACAGGTAGTACGTTGCAACACCCTCCGAAACGCATTATCTTGTACCCCGGCGCGAAAAAAACCCTACATGTAGGGTTTTACGCCAAAAACCAAACACAAACCGGATACCGATTTCAAGCGCTTTTATTGCCTCTTTCCGGTTGAACCAAACGTATTTTCGAAAGACCAAACCGCGCGTGCGGATGGCTACTGTTTTTGATCCGGAAACGGCGTTAACGGTACGGGTGTTGCAGTCGATTACTGTCACCCAAAAGGATCCTGGTGTCAGGCTCAAGGCCTGGGACCAAAGACTTCGGCATGGAAGCGGCGCCCCAACAGCCCCCTTCCTGATCTGTCCCGAAGTTGGTATGCCCGGCCCAGCCGGTTGTAGTGCTTCAGGACGGAACGGTGGGCACCGTGATGGTGCCCAAACAAACATAGAGAATGTGGAGACAACCCCCCATGCAAACCGACACAACTCGCGAGAACCCGCAGGGCACCTTGCCGCAGGCCGCTGATTCGACTTCGGATCTGTCCGCCACCGCGCCTGGCCAACTGCGCGTGATCAAGCGTAACGGCACTGTCGTTCCTTACACCGATGACAAGATCACCGTCGCGATCACCAAAGCGTTTCTCGCAGTTGAAGGCGGCACCGCTGCCGCTTCGTCGCGAATCCATGACACCGTGGCCCGCCTGACCGAACAAGTCACCGCGACCTTCAAGCGTCGCATGCCATCGGGCGGCACCATCCACATCGAAGAAATCCAGGACCAGGTCGAACTGGCCCTGATGCGTGCCGGTGAGCAGAAAGTGGCTCGCGACTACGTGATCTACCGCGACGGTCGCTCGAAACAACGCGCTGCCCACGCCCCGGCAGAAGAAGCGGTCAACGCTCACCCGTCGATCCGCATCACCCGCGCCGACGGCACTTTTGCACCGCTGGACATGGGTCGCCTGAACACCATCGTCACCGAAGCGTGCGAAGGCCTGGAAGAAGTCGACGGCGACCTGATCCAGCGCGAAACCCTGAAAAACCTGTACGACGGCGTGGCCCTGACCGACGTCAACACCGCCCTGGTGATGACTGCCCGTACCCTGGTCGAGCGTGAGCCGAACTACTCGTTCGTGACTGCCCGCCTGCTGATGGACACCCTGCGTGCCGAAGGCCTGAGCTTCCTGAACGTTGCCGAAAGCGCGACCCACCACGAAATGGTCGACCTGTACGCCAAGGCATTGCCTGCGTACATCGCCAAGGGTATCGAATTCGAATTGCTGAACCCGGTCCTGGCCACCTTCGACCTGGAAAAACTCGGCAAGGCGATCAACCACGAGCGCGATCAGCAGTTCACCTACCTGGGCCTGCAAACCCTGTACGACCGTTACTTCATCCACAAGGACGGTATCCGCTTCGAACTGCCGCAAATCTTCTTCATGCGCGTGGCCATGGGCCTGGCGATCGAAGAGAAGCAGAAAGAAGACCGTGCGATCGAGTTCTACAACCTGCTGTCGTCCTTCGACTACATGTCGTCGACTCCGACCCTGTTCAACGCCGGTACCCTGCGTCCACAGCTGTCCAGCTGCTACCTGACCACCGTGCCGGATGACCTGTCGGGCATCTACCACGCGATCCACGACAACGCCATGTTGTCGAAATTCGCCGGCGGCCTGGGCAACGACTGGACCCCGGTTCGTGCACTCGGTTCGTACATCAAGGGCACCAACGGTAAATCCCAGGGCGTGGTTCCGTTCCTGAAAGTGGTGAACGACACCGCCGTTGCCGTTAACCAGGGTGGCAAGCGCAAAGGCGCTGTGTGTGCCTACCTGGAAACCTGGCACATGGACATCGAGGAGTTCATCGAACTCCGCAAGAACACCGGTGATGATCGTCGTCGTACCCACGACATGAACACCGCCAACTGGATCCCTGACCTGTTCATGAAGCGCGTCTTCGATGACGGCAAGTGGACCCTGTTCTCGCCGTCCGAAGTACCGGACCTGCACGACCTGACCGGCAAGGCTTTCGAAGAGCGTTACGAGTACTACGAAGCCCTGACCGAGTACCCGGGCAAGGTCAAGCTGTTCAAGACCATCCAGGCCAAAGACCTGTGGCGCAAAATGCTGTCCATGCTGTTTGAAACCGGCCACCCATGGCTGACCTTCAAAGACCCGTGCAACCTGCGCAGCCCGCAGCAGCACGTTGGCGTGGTCCACAGCTCGAACCTGTGCACCGAGATCACCTTGAACACCAACAAGGACGAGATCGCCGTTTGCAACCTGGGCTCGATCAACCTGCCGAACCACATCGTCAACGGCAAGCTGGACACCGCCAAGCTGGAACGCACCGTGAACACCGCTGTTCGCATGCTCGATAACGTTATCGACATCAACTACTACTCGGTGCCGCAAGCGAAGAACTCCAACTTCAAGCACCGTCCGGTCGGCCTGGGCATCATGGGCTTCCAGGACGCTTTGTACCTGCAGCACATCCCTTACGGTTCCGACGCTGCCGTCGAGTTCGCCGACAAGTCGATGGAAGCGGTCAGCTACTACGCGATCCAGGCGTCCTGCGACCTGGCCGACGAGCGCGGCGCGTACGAGACGTTCCAGGGTTCGCTGTGGTCCAAAGGCATCCTGCCGCTGGATTCGCAACAGATCCTGATCGAGCAGCGCGGCCAGAAGTACATCGACGTTGACCTGAACGAATCCCTGGACTGGGCACCGGTTCGCGCCCGTGTACAGAAAGGCATTCGTAACTCCAACATCATGGCCATCGCACCGACCGCGACCATCGCCAACATCACTGGCGTATCGCAGTCGATCGAACCGACCTACCAGAACCTCTATGTGAAATCGAACCTGTCGGGCGAATTCACCGTGATCAACCCGTACCTGGTTCGCGACCTCAAGGCTCGCGGTCTGTGGGACTCGGTCATGATCAACGACCTGAAGTACTACGACGGTTCGGTGCAGCAGATCGAGCGCATCCCGCAAGAACTCAAAGAGCTCTACGCGACTGCCTTCGAAGTGGACACCAAGTGGATCGTCGACGCGGCAAGCCGTCGCCAGAAGTGGATCGACCAGGCTCAGTCGCTGAACCTGTACATCGCTGGCGCCTCGGGCAAGAAGCTGGACGTGACCTACCGCATGGCCTGGTACCGTGGTCTGAAAACCACTTACTACCTCCGTGCCCTGGCCGCGACCAGCACCGAGAAGTCGACCATCAACACCGGCAAGCTGAACGCTGTTTCCAGCGGCGGCAACCACGGTGAAGATTCGGTCCTGGCAGCTCCTGCCGGTCCTGCTCCAGTGCCGAAGGCTTGCGCCATCGACGAGCCGGATTGCGAAGCTTGCCAATGATGCTGGCAAGGTAAAACCTTACACATCAAAACCTGTATCCCCTGTAAACGCTAAACTACGTAGCTTTACAGGGGATACCTTGGCAATCTAGCTGATGCCTTGCAAAGGTAAAAAAAAGCCCCGCGATAGCGGGGCTTTTACTTTAATGCTCTTACTTCGTTTCTTCCGCATCGACCCAACCTTCTTTTTTGGCTTTTGCCTCAAGCTTGTCGATGAGGTACTTCTCTATAGCTGCATCCTTCGCAGCCAGATCCGTCATGATTTTAGCCGTTGGCATCGAATCCGGGCCCTCACTAACCTTCACCGACACTTCCTGATACTGCTTGGCACCATCGGTTTTGTAGGCCACCCAGCTGGACAATATGTCCCGGGTTCTATATTGCTTGCCACTGACAATATGTTCAAACAACATCGTCGGTTTGCCTTCACCAAGACCAACTTCGATTGTCAACTTACGTTCCAGACCATTGGCGGTCCCCTTATGCAAGGGGTACGGATAGAAAATATAGGTCGGCTTAATTGTGTACATAACCCCGCCCTTTACCGACGTGGGGATAATGTGCAACTCAGCAATGAAGCTTGGATCTTTTTTTAGATCTTGAAATGGTTTTTTATCTTTAGAGCCTGGAACAGAAAGACTATACCCACTGTACTCACCCGCCGTCTCGAGCTCTGTAACATTTGAAACTTCAGTGAGGTCGTTCTTTTTCGCAAACCTGTTCCATGCCTCTAATCCCGTAGCGCCTTCTTGATACTCACCCGCCACTATCAACACACAAAGATCATCTTCACCTGTTTTAAACTCAGGCGATGCATTCGTCAGATCGTAGCTTTTTGCTGCACTATCTGCCGCATTCTTTCTCGCCTCTCTAATCTCGTCTTTGGTTGCATTTTTCTTGAGGGCACTCTGAGCTTTTTGCTCTGCCTTAGCCACTTTGTCAGCCTTGTCTATCTCATATCTGTTTGCTACCTCAATGGCGGGCCAGGCTTTAGCCGTTACTTCTTTTCCAGTCGGGTCTTTGCGCGGAATATCCTGAACAAAGGTTGACCCGCTAATAACTATGTCAGAATTCAGGTATGCCGCCCTTTTTTCTAACTGGCTCTTGCCATACGCAACGCCCTCTTTAATAAGAAATCCTGCTGCGGAAACTGCTATGGCCACACCACTCTCGTCTCCGCCAGCGGTTTTGTAGCAAGCGCTGCCATTCTTCGAAAAAACCCGCGCACCTGCTATTGCCGGCCTATCAACATCATTCAGACCGTTAAGCTTATCGTAATCAACTTCACCAACATTGAATGAATTAGGGGTTAGGGTTTTGCACGCTGAGAGCACAATGCAAGCAGTCAGGGCCGTTAATTTTGCTTTCATCATTACATTCCCTTGAAATTGGCGAGATGTGCGTAGTTGGTTTTAGCTTCCTCATTACAGTTGTTCGACTCTTTATCCCTCCCCGAATGTATGGCTATCAAATCGATAACACCTGCTTTTTCATCGTATGTATATATTGGCGCCCCGGAAAAGCCAGTCACCGTATTACAGGTATGGGATAGACATCCATTTTTCGAAAGTTCCACGGCTCTGCAGAACCCCTTCCCGACCGGACTCCATAGAAAGTCAATCTGGGACGCAATGGAATTTGCTGATTGTTTCTGCAAACTATCCGACATGTCGTACTGATAGATAATTCCGGGAATGAATAATGGCGTCATCCAACTCAAATCTTTTGTTGGCGCATTTATGTTAGGCAGGCTGTTATCGACCAACTTCGGTGTTGGCATGGACACATAGGCCACATCACAAGGTTTAATTTTGCATCTTGATACCTTGCCCCATATTAATTTTTGTTTGCCTCCATCGACTATTACATACCTCTCCAGCCCTTCCTGAGACTTTGGCAAGCAGTGCTCCGCGGTAATCCACAGGTCTTTTTTATATACTGAAATCATGCACAAATGCTTATTGTCACGATCGACCAATGAAGATACAAGCGGTAGCGCTTTCAGGTAGGTTTTATCAATTGAGTTTGTTGTCGAAACAATAGCAGCCTGTTTATTTACTGACAAAAAGCATTTCCCAGCATACGCCTTAAGCTCCGACACACTAATTGTATCAAGGTTATTTGGGCACCCCTCCGCCTGCTCTGCCATTGTCAAAACGGCCGATGCCGGAATTTTTATTGAAACCCCATCAATTTCATTTTTGAAATCCGGGTATTCGTTAAACACTTTTATCCCCAGCTTCGGCCCATAAGATATCGCCTCACGGACAACCGCCCTATTTAAGGCTTCAAGAAAACTCATTTTAATACTTGCTGGAGAGATCACCATTTCGTCAGTTATCGGCCTCCCATCTTTAATGGCTAAAACCATATCCCCCGCAAGTTTATTGTCCAATTTCAGTGAGGCACTGACATTCGGCTTAGTTAGAGCCTTTATTAATTCCAGCTGTAAATCACCATTGGAACTTTTAGCGCCTGCAGCACTTTCTCGGGGAATGCTTGTACTTTCTTCCGCCTGCACGGCAAGAGCTAAAATCACTAAAGATAGGGATATTTGCAGAGACAGGAAAAAACTAAGCTTCATAGCCAAATCCCTTTGAAATGGATGTATCTGGGTTTGGTCTAGCCTATGGCCATCATAATATCCAGTCGCCACCAGTAAAAATTCTGCCCCTACCGAAAGGACGGCTTTGGGCGCGGTAGGCTCCGCGAACCGCTTTTCCACCCCTTGATCAAGCCTCTAGCGTACCGATAGTTTTCTTTTGCCTTGAGGAATGTAGCGGTCAGGCTGACTCGCGAAGTAGTCCATGCCACCCACACCTCAAATCCCGGCCATAAAAAAACCCCTCTTGCGAGGGGTTCTTTGTGCAGCAATCAACCAACCCGCATCAGGTCATCTGAATGATGGTCTGCATGATGGTGCTTTGAGTCGAGATGGTCTTGGCGTTCGCCTGGTAGTTGCTCTGCGCCTTGATCAGGTCGACCAGTTCGCTGGTCAGGTTGACGTTGGACTCTTCCAGGGAGTTGGAGTGGATCTCGCCCAAGGTGCCGGTGTTCGGCGCATCGTAGCCCGGGATACCCGACGAGTAGGTTTCTTTCCAGCTGGTGCCGCCTACTGGCTGCAGACCTTGCTCGTTGGTGAAGCTGGCGAGCGAGATCTGGCCGATGGCCTTGGTCTGGCTGTTGCTGAAGTTGGCCAGCATGATACCGCTGCCATCGATGGTCAGGTTGGTGATCTGGCCCGTGGCGTAACCGTTCTGCGAAGGAATCGAACGCGCGGTATCGGCGTTGTACTGCGAGGTTTTGGCCATGGAGATCGTAACGACGCCGGAAGTAGCGCCGTTCGCTGTCCACACGCCATTTTTCACGTCACCGGGAATCCAGCCGGTGACCTTCAGGTCAGGGCTGACGATCGGCGCCGGAACGGCCGGTGTGGTGACCGAAACCAGATTGCCAGAGGTATCGAACACCATGGTCGAAGCGACCGGCAGGTTCAACGGAACCGCGGTAGGACTAGGGTCGGTGCCATTCGGGTTGCGACCATCAATCAGGGTGTAGGTTTTCCAGGTGTTCGCCCCGGTCTTGACCATGTATTGGTCCATGACGTGCTTGTTACCCTGAGTGTCATAAATCGGGGTACTGAACTGTTTGGTGAATGAGGCTTCTTTGGTCGAATCAAACGGGGTGGCAACCTGATCGATAACCGGTGCGGTGGAGTTCAGGTTGATCGTCGACGACACCGTGGAGGTGTTTTTTGGCGCCAGGTTCGAAGTATCGATACGCAGGTCGGTCAACACGCCGTTGATGATCTTGCCGTTGGCGTCCACGCCGTAACCTTGCAGACGCGCAGTGCCGTCGGTGTTGGTGACGTAACCGTCCTTGTCGACCTTGAACGTACCGGCACGGGTGTAGGACATCGAGCCGTTGTCGTTCAGCACGAAGAAGCCGGAACCGTTGATGCCCATGTCCAGCACGTTGCCGGTGTTGTTGACGTCGCCCTGGGTGAACTGCTGGGAAACGTTGGCCAGGCGCACGCCGTTACCAATGGTTTTGCTACCGGAACCCAGCTTGGTCGCCGAGTAAACGTCCGAGAATTCCGCACGGGACGATTTGAAACCGGTGGTCGCGACGTTGGCGATGTTGTTGCCGGTCACGTCCAGTTGTTTGTTGGCTGCATAGAGACCGCTAAGGCCGATATTGAAAGACATATTCCACTCCTTTGTGCCGTGTTAGTCGGCTCTACATACCAATTGTTTGTACTTTGGACAGGGCGATGCTGCCCCCCCCGGCGAGATTGAGCATCAACTCACCGCCGGTCTGGCTGATGGTCACGCTGCTGACAGTTGCCGGCAGGTACGTCACCAGCGAAGTCGCCTTGCCGTCGTAAGTTGCGGTGGCGCCGAAGGTGTACGTACCCGCCTTGGCCACTTCGCCCGCATCGTTCTTGCCGTCCCAGATGAAACTGGTGCTGCCGGCTTTTTGGCTGCCCAAGTCGATGGTGCGGATGACCTTGCCATCGGCGTCGGTAATCTTCACTTTCACCGGATCCACCGACGCCGGAACCGCGATGGTCCCGTTGAAGCTCTTGGAGGTATCGACCACGGCCTTGTCGCTCGGGGCGATGACCGAACGCCCGACCAGCGACGAAGCCTGCAAGGCCTGGGACGAGTTGTAATTGCTGGCCAGGCCACTCACGGTAGTGTTGAGCGTGGTGATGCCTTCCAGGCTGCTGAACTGTGCCAACTGGGCAACGAACTCGCCGTTGTCCTGCGGCTCCAGCGGGTTCTGGTTCTTCAGCTGTGTCACCAGCAACTGCAGGAACGCATCCTTGCCCAAGGCCTTTTTGCCGGTGGCGCTGTTCGTGGCGGACGCCAGGCCATCGGCACTGGTGTTGGTCTTGATCGAAGAGTTGGCCAGGATGTCTTTGAGGCTGATGCCGCTGGTGGTATCGGTAACACTCATCTGAGTCGCCCCTTATCACTGACCGAGGGTCAGGACCTTCTGCATCATGGTTTTGGCGGTGTTCATCATTTCGGCGTTGGTCTGGAACGAACGGCTCGCGGAAATCATGTCGGCCATTTCTTCGACCACGTTGACGTTCGGGTAGTAGACGTAGCCCTTGGCGTCGGCCGCCGGGTGGTTCGGCTCATAGCGCGCTTCCAGATTGCTCTGGTCTTCGACCACGCCCAGCACTTGCACGCCCTGACCGGCTGCTTCCTGGTTCTGGAACAACGAATCGCTGCCGCCGCTCTGCCCGCCCTGGAACATGGTGGCGAACACTGGATGACGTGCGCGATAGGTCTGGTCGATGCTCGACGAGACGGTCTCGGCGTTGGCGATGTTCGAGGCCACGGTGTTCAAGCGCGTGGTTTGCGCACTCATGCCGCTACCGGCAATGTTGAAAACACTGGATAGAGACATGACTTACTCTCCGCGAATGGCTGACATCAGCCCTTTGAATTTGCTGTTGAGCAGGGTGAAGCTGGCCTGGAAGTTGATCGCGTTTTCCGCGTAGTTCGACTGTTCCAGCTGGGCGTCCACGGTGTTCTGGTCAATCGACGGTTGCATCGGCGTGCGATACAGCAGCGACTCGTCGCCATTGCCCATGCCTTCGGCTTCGATATGACGGTTGTTGGTCATGTTCAAGGCGAATGTGCCGCTCTTGGTTTTCTCGTTCTGCTCGGCGAGCACTTTCGAGAAGTCCAGATCCCGAGCCTTGTAGTTCGGGGTGTCGGCGTTGGCGATGTTGTTGGCCAGGACTTCGGCACGCTGGGCGCGGAAGCCCAGGGCTTGTTCGTGGATACCGAGCGCTTTATCGAAGCTGATGCTCATGTCGGGAAACCTTCGGGTGACCTGATTTTTCGTACGATGGATATAGCAAGCGGCGTGCCAATTCAAAAAAGCCCGTAAACCGGGGCTTTGCGGGCAAGGGGCGAAGCGGCAATGCCAGAAAAGCGGCAACGGGTTTCCGCCGTCTGCCGCTTTTCTGCCGCTTTCGGTTTGGGCTCGGGTTGTGACCGGGGTTTGTAGGCATATCCGTTGTTGGGGTAACGGCGGCTATTGGTTTCGCCCTTACGGCGAGTCACTTGGAAAAGCCCCAAGTAACCAAGGGCTCTTGCCCCTTTCGTTCGGTGCCTCGCTAAGGCTCGGCATGCCCTCGCTCCGGTCCTGCTCCGTGGGCCCGCCGCCATCGGCCATCCATGGCCGGGGGCGGCTAACCCGGCATCCATGCCGGGTTGCCCACTGCGCAGAACCTCCACTCGGCCTCTCGAGGGGGCGACTACCGCCACAGCCGCCGAGGCGGCCTGATAGCCGACCTGGCTCATGCGCCGTGCCCGCGCTCCAGCAATGTGATGGCCCCACCAATTTCGGACTTTTACGCATTCCCCCTGTAGGAGCCGGCTTGCTGGCGATAGCGGTGGGTCAGGCAATGAATGTGTTGGCTGGACGGCCGCTATCGCCAGCAAGCCGGCTCCTACAATGGATTGGGTTCACACGATTCAAAATGGTAGGAGCTGGCTTGCCAGCGATGGAGGTCAACGATAACGCAGGCTGTCTGAATGAACGCGTTGCCCCGACGCTTTTCGCCAGCAAGCCGGCTCCTACAATGGATTGAGTTCACACGATTCAAAATGGTAGGAGCTGGCTTGCCAGCGATGGGCGTCAACGATAACGCGAGCTGTCTGAATGAACGCGTTGTCCAAACGCTTTTCGCCGGCAAGCCGGCTCCTACAGGAATCGGCGTACGCTTTTGATTCCCACCACTCATCAGGCCGAGCGTTAGCTCGCCTTCAGCTTTTGATCTGAGCGCCCCCTCGAGAGGCCGAGCGCAGGTTCTGCGCAGTGGGCAACCCGGCATGGATGCCGGGTTAGCCGCGCACGGCCAGGGATGGCCGATCGCGGCGGGCCCACGGAGCAGGACCGGAGCGAGGGCATGCCGAGCCTAGGCGAGGCACCGAACGAAAGGGGCAAGAGCGCTTGGTTACTTGGCGCTTTTCCAAGTGACCCGCTGTAAAAGCGGAACCAATATCAGCCATAACCCCAGAAACGGATATACACACCAAAACAGCAGACAAAAAAAACGGGAGCCCCAAAGGACTCCCGTTTTTCAAACTACCGCCAACCCATCACTTCGCCTGGTAAATGATCCCCGGGCTGCACTGGACCATCTGGTAATGATCCGGCAAACCGTTCAGCGCTTCGGACGCGCCAAGGAACAGATAACCGCCAGGCTTCAACGTGCTGTGGATGCGCAACAGGATGTCTTTCTTCACCTCGGCGGAGAAGTAGATCAGCACGTTGCGGCAGAACACGATGTCGAACTTGCCGAGGCTCGCGTAACTGTCCAGCAGGTTGAACGAGCGAAACTCCACCCGACTCTTAATCGGCGCCTTGATGGCCCAGCGCCCCGGCCCTTTCGGGTCGAAATAACGTTGAAGACGTTCGGGCGACAACCCACGGCCGATGGCCAGGCTGTCGTACTCGCCAGTCTTGCAGTTGGTCAGCATGGTGCCGGACAGGTCAGTGGCAACGATCTGCACACCCATCTTCAACTGGCCCATATTGACCCGCTCGAACTCGTCGATGGACATCGACAGCGAATACGGTTCCTGACCCGACGAGCAGGCCGCCGACCAGATTCGCAAGCGTTGCCCCGGAGCCGCCTTGATCGCTTCGGGCAGTACCTTGTTCTTCAAGACTTCAAACGGATAGGTGTCACGAAACCACAGGGTTTCGTTGGTCGTCATGGCATCGACCACCAACTCGCGCAAACCGCTGCGCGGCTGGGTCTGGATGCGCTGAACCAGCTCACCCAGGGACTTGATGCCTTGCTGTTCCATCAGTTTGTTGAGACGGCTCGAAACCAGGTACTGCTTGTTTTCACCGAGCAAAATGCCACAGGCTTTTTCCAGGAAGACCCGGAATTGTTCGAAATCCAAATTACCCGTAGACAAAGATGCCGCCTCTTAAATCGTGTTAATCACCAGGGGCAAAAGGCCCCTAGCTGATGTCTGCTGCTTTGATCCGGTCAACTACCCGGGATGCCAGGTCATCAGGACGGAATTTGGCGAGGAAGTCATCGGCACCGACTTTCTTGACCATCGCCTGATTGAATACGCCCGACAACGAAGTATGCAGGATGATATGAAGCTTTTGCATGCGAGGGTCGTTGCGGATCTCGGCCGTCAGGGTGTACCCGTCCATCTCCGGCATCTCGATGTCGGAGATCATCATCAGGAACTCTTCTTCCGGCTTCTTACCCTCATCGGCCAGTTTGCGCAGGTATTCCAGCGCTTGCCGTCCGTCGTTCAACGCCACCACTTCGACGCCGACCGTTTGCAGGCAGCGCGTGACCTGCTTGCGCGCCACCGACGAGTCATCGACCGTCAGCACCCGCAACGACAACGCCTTGTGCTGGGTCTCGACATCGACCACGCCGACGGAAATCGCTTCCGGTGTCGGCGCCACTTCCGCCAGGATCTTCTCGACGTCGATGATTTCGACTAACTGATTGTCGACCCGAGTCACAGCCGTCAGGTAATGATCGCGTCCGGTGCCCTTGGGAGGCGGATGAATCTCCTCCCAGTTCATGTTGACGATGCGTTCCACCGAGCGCACCAGGAAACCCTGGGTCTTGGTGTTGTACTCCGTGATGATCACGAACGGATTGCTTTGATCTTTAAGCGCCCCCGAACCGGTCGCCATTGCCAGATCAAGGATCGGAATGGTCGCCCCCCGGATATTTGCCACACCGCACACGACAGGACTGGACTTGGGCATCAGGGTCAGCTTGGGGCATTGCAGCACCTCGCGAACCTTGAACACGTTGATCCCGTAAAGCTGCTGGCCGTCGAGACGGAACAACAACAGCTCCAGGCGATTCTGCCCTACCAGTTGCGTGCGCTGGTTTACCGAATCCATTACACCAGCCATGCCCAGACTCCTACACCAACGCTAAGTGTGTTGCGACGCACATTCATCACTAAACGGCACGGCGCTTGCTTTTTAACTCTTATGAACACAGAACCGACATTTTTCCGACGCCTGACATCACCTATCCGCAGATTGCTCTGTGCAGTGTCGGCCGTTTGCCTGTTCAACGCTGGCAGCCCTGCCTTTGCTGACGCAGTTACCTTGCCTGACATGCTTATCGGCGTCACCCAGGGCTTTCTTGAATTCACCGTAGAAGACTATCTGGCTACCAGTCAAACGGAAGGTCGCTACGAAATCCAGGTCAACCAGCTCGACCAGCGACTGCGCATGCCCATGTGCGACAAGGAATTGACAGCCAGCCTCGAGAGTCCGGCCAAGCCGCTGGGCCGGGTCACGGTCAAGGTTCGCTGCGAGGGGGCATCGCCCTGGACAGTCTTCGTACCCGCTCAAGTCCGCCTGTTTCGCGACGTTGTGACCGTCACCCGGCCCCTGCGCCGCGCAGGGATTGTCGAGCCCGATGACGTGACGCTGCGCGAGCGTGACATCAGCCTGATCGGCCAGGGCTACTTCACATCCGTAGACCAGGCGATCGGCCAGCGACTTACCCGACCAATGGTCACCGACCAGGTGATTACCCTGGTTCATCTCGAACAGGCGGAAGTCATTCGCAAAGGCGATCAGGTGGTGATTACCGCCCGCAGTGGTACGCTCAGCGTGCGAATGCCCGGCGAGGCCCTGTCCAACGGCGGTATGGCCGAGCAGATACGGGTGAAAAACCTCAATTCCAGACGGGTCATCAAGGCGCAGGTTACCGCGCCAGGTCAGGTGGAAGTGTCCATGTAGGATTCTCTGTTCGTGAAGATGTGGCGTTGCCCGAGGCTGTTCCCTAAACTGTGCCGCATGCAGGAGAAGTGCTGGCGCATGCGGGCCCATTTGATAAATGGGTCTAAAGTTTTCACAGGGAGAGCCGAAAACATGGCAAGCGTCCAAATACTCAGAGGTTTTTTACCATGGTCATCGATTTCAGCCGTTTGAACAGCTCCTCGCCACTTACGGGCAGTACACGTACCAGCGTTGCCAAGGAAACTGCCGAAGCTGGCAAATCCGCGCCGCTGAATACCCCGGCCGAACAGGCCACTGCCATCAAAAGCGGGGAATCGGTACACCTCAGCAATGAGGCTCAACAGTTGCAACAGGTCACTGACAAGCTGCGCGATCAGCCTGCCGTCGACAACGCCCGTGTGGCCGAGTTGAAAGCAGCGATTGCCGATGGCAGCTATAAAGTCGACAGCAGCCGTGTAGCCAGCAAACTGCTCAACTTCGAAGCCCAGCGCTAGGCTACGGCCCGCGCCAGGCTTTTGGACGCTTAAAACCCAAGGCCAGCCATGCAAGACACTAATTTACTGCAACTGATCACCGACGACTTTGCTCCAGCGCAACACTTGCTTGAGTTACTGCAAACCGAGTCCCTCGCCTTGCACGGTCGGGACATGCCACTGCTCGAAGAAATTCTGGCGCAGAAACAGGCATTGATCATTCTGCTTGAACAGCATGGCCGCAAGCGCAGCGAAATCCTCGCCAGCCTCAACCTGCCGACCAATCGCAACGGCCTGGAGCAACTCGCCAGCCATTCGAGCATTGGCGATGAGTTGTTGGCCCAGAGCGATGTGCTGACCGATCTACTGGCTCAATGCCAGGCGGCGAACGTCAATAATGGCCAGTCAATCCTGGTCCAGCAGGCCGCCACGGCCAATCAGCTGAAAATCCTGACCGGCGGTGAACCGCCAGCGCTTTATGATGCCCGCGGATCAACCGCCAAGCTTGCGAAGCCGCGCCCGCTCAGTCAGGCTTGAGCCTGCAAATGACCACGCCCTATCAAGACTCGCAACATGCTGGCAATATACTGGCCAGCCGTAGTCATATTTTGTCTGGAGATTGATGAACCGTGTCCAATGCCTTAACCGCGGAAGATGCCCCGCAGCCACCCAAGGTGCTTACCACACCGTTGGAAATCTCCGGCAACCTGCGCCAACTGCAAGAAAGCCATGATCCGCTGATCATCACCTTCCATGAGCGCACCCAGCGCTTCCAGAGCTATCTGGTGGACGTGGACCGCGAGCGCGGCACCATCGCGCTCGACGAAATGATCCCGCGTGACGGTGAGCGCTTCATGCTGGCCGGCGAACCGTTCAAGGTCGAAGGCTTTCACGAAGGCGTGCGCATTGCCTGGGAAAGCAACGGTCAGCTGACCATCGACGAATCCGGTGACACCCGCTGCTATCGTGGCTCGCTGCCAGATGAAGTGGTTTATCACCAGCGCCGCAATGCCTTCCGTGCAGCTTTGAAGCTGGCCCAACTGGTCAACGTCGATCTGGACGGTGAAAAGCTCAAGGCGCCGATCAGCGGCAAGCTGCTGGACATCTCCGCCACCGGCTGCAAATTACGCTTTGACGGCGACATCACCGGCAGCCTGCAATTGGGCCAGGTCTACGACCGCTTCGCCGCCGCCCTGCCCTTTGGCAAAATGACGGCACCGGTCGAGCTGCGTTACCTGCATTTCGAAGAAAGAATCTCCACCACCTTCGCCGGCATCCGCTTTCACAACATGAGCGGCCTGGTGCAGCGTCAGGTCGAGCGCTTCGTCTATCAGCTTCAGCGCGAAGCACGACGTTTCGACAAAGACGACCTGTAATTCGAGCGCCAATAAAAAACGGGCAGTCCCTTGCGGTGACTGCCCGTTTTTTATGCCCGGGTTTAAGGCCTGGCCTCGGTGAAGCTTTGCTCGCGCCCCGTGTCAGGGTCCTCCGGAGGTGGAGCGGTTGGTGCCTCAGGCTCCTGCTCAGGAGCCGGATCAGGATTGACCGGGGTCTGCATCTGGTCCTGCACCACTTGCTCATCGACCCGTGGATCAAGGCAAGCCACCAGCGGCGAACTCGACATGCTGTCCGGCATGGCGACGTGATGCAGCGGCGCGTCGTCCACCTGATGCAGGTTGGTCACCGCTTTCGGGCGGATCCGCCACACTAGCACCAACGCGAAGAAACTGAAGAAGGCGTAGAGCATCTGGCTGCCAAACATCTTCATCAGTACCCCCGCGACCAACGGCCCGATACTCGCGCCGACACCGTAGGTCACCAGCAACATCGCCGTCAGAGACACCCGCCGATCAGCCTCGACGTGGTCATTGGAAAACGCGACCGCCAGCGGGTACAGGCAAAATTTCACCAATGAGCAGATAAAACCGGTGATGAACAACACCTCCAGCGGCACCTGCTGCATCACCGCCAGCGGCAACGCGGCAACGGCCAGTACCAGCGCAAAACAGCGGATCAACAGCGCCCGGTCATAACGGTCGGACAACCAGCCCAACGGCCACTGCACCAGCAGGCCGGCAAAAATACAGCTACCCATGAACAGACCGACCTGCTCCGTGGACAACCCTTGCTGCGAGGCATACAGCGGCGCCAGACCGTAGAACGAACCGATGATCAGCCCCGCCCCCAGCACGGTACTCAACGACTGCGGCACACGCTTGATGAAGAATCGCGGCTCCATCGGCGCCGGGTGGAGCGCCGCCGGGTGAATCCGCCGCGTCAGGGCCACCGGCACCAGGCACAGTGCGAAGCACAGGGCGACCAGCATCAACAGCTCAAGACCGAGCGCCGGGTGCATGACCAGAATCAGTTGCCCCAGCACCAGGCCAAGATAAGAAGCGATCATGTAACCGCTAAACACCGTGCCGCGTTGCGAGGCTTCGGCCTGCTCATTGAGCCAGCTTTCGATGACCATGTACTGGCACATCATGCCCAGACCGACGATGACCCGCAGGAATATCCACGCCGGCAGCCAGTCCACCAGACCATGGCCCAGCACCGCCGCGCCAACAATCCCGGCGCAGGCCGAATAAGCCCGGATATGCCCGACCCGCGCAATCAACCGGTGACCGATCTTGCCCCCCAGCACGAGGCCGAAATAGTTGGCCGCCATCAACGCACCGACCCACAGGCTGTCGACATGGTCGGCCGCCAGGCGCAAGCCCAGGTAAGTACTCAGCAAGCCGGAGCCGATCAACATCATCAGCGAGGCGAAATACAGCGCTCGAAAGGGTTTCCAGATTTGGCGCATCGGCGTTCCGAGCGGCTCCTTGCGGTAAGAAACGGGCTATCCGAAAAGATAGCCCGAAGACGAAGGTTCGTCAGGCCTGGGCGGCTAAAACACGGCGCTCCCAGGGCGTAATTTCATCAAAGAAGCTGGTCAACTCCATGGTCTTCGAAGCGACGTAGCCTTCGATGAACTCCTTGCCGAACAGTTCCTTCGCCAATTGGCTACGTTTCAGACGCTCAAGTGCGGCATGCAAGGTACACGGCAACGAAAGATTATCCGGAACCTCGAATTCGCCCTGGATTGCTTCACTTGGCTCCAACCTGTTTTCAATGCCATACAACCCTGCCGCCAGACTCGCCGCAATCGCCAGATACGGGTTGGCATCTGCCCCCGGCAGGCGATTTTCCACCCGACGCGCCACCGGCGAGCTGGCTGGAATGCGCAAACCGGCCGCCCGATTGTCGTAGGACCAGCAGGCATTATTCGGTGATGCGAACGGATGGCACAAGCGCTGATAGGAGTTCACGTTCGGTGCAAATAATGCAGTGAAATCCGCCATCCCGGCCTGCTGGCCACCGATGAAGTGACGGAAGGTCGCCGTCGGCTCACCGGCCTCGTCGCTGAACACGTTACGCCCGGTGGCGATCTCGACGATGCTCTGGTGAATATGCATCGAGCTGCCCGGCGTGTGCGCCAGTGGCTTGGCCATGCAGACCACCGTCAGCCCATGCTTGAGCGCCACTTCTTTAAGCAGATGCTTGAACAGCAATGTCTGGTCGGCCAGCAACAATGGATCACCGTGCAACAGGTTGATCTCGAACTGACTGACGCCCATCTCGTGCATGAACGTATCGCGCGGCAAACCGAGGGCCGCCATGCACTCATAGACTTCACTGAAAAACGGCCGCAAGCCGTTATTGGAACTGACACTGAACGCCGAATGACCGTCCTCGCGCCGACCGTCCAGGCCCACCGGCGGCTGGAATGGTTGCGTCGGGTCGGTGTTGGGGGCAAAGACGAAAAACTCAAGCTCGGTGGCCACCACCGGCGCCAGCCCAAGGGCGGCGTAACGCGCGATAACCGCCTTGAGTTGACCGCGAGTCGAGAGAGAAGAGCTTTCGCCGGTCAGTTCGTCCGCATCGCAAATGGCCAAGGCACGCGGCTGCTTGCTCCAGGGCAAGCGGTGGATCTGCGCAGGATCGGGCACCAGCGCCAGATCGCCGTCATCGCTGCCGTAAAAACGCGCTGGCGGATATCCGCCCATGATGCATTGCAGCAGCACACCCCGCGCCATCTGCAAACGCCGCCCCTCAAGAAAGCCTTCGGCTGTCATGACCTTGCCACGGGGCACGCCGTTCAAATCCGGCGTAACACATTCAATCTCATCAATGCCCGTCAATCGCTGCGCGAGTGAACGCTGGCCATCGGTTGTCATGACGCAATCCTTTGTAGTTGTGCAAGCCGCGAACGGCGACCGTACAAAATAGGCTCCGCGTGTTCGGAATATCAAGCAGCGACTAACAAAAACGCCATGGCGAACAACAACGCCGGAATAACCGTCACCGCAACCCTTGTAGGAGCCGGCTTGCCGGCGATGGCGTTCGTAAGAACGCCGCAGAGTTCAAAGCCCTCATCGCTGGCAAGCCAGCTCCTACAGGGGATGCGGTGTATTCAGGGGAGATAGAGGCTGAACACACCACCGCCCAACGGGCCGCCGTTGCTGATTTCAGTGCGCCCACCGATCCCGTTGCGCTGATGCAACGCGGCAATCCGTCCGGCGAAATACAGGCCCAGGCCGGTGCTGCCGCTGCTGTGGTTGATGCCCTGCACGTAATCGGTCTGACGCTCAATCATCTCGGCCGGATAACCTTCACCATCGTCGTTGATGGTCAACACCAGTTGCCCGGCCTCGTCGCTCACCGTGATCAACAGTGCGTGACGGGCGTAACGGATGGCGTTGTTGATGCTGTTGGCCAGCACCGACGCAATCAGCTCACGGTCGAAGAAACCCAGCGGGCTCAGGGGGTCCACTTCATAGGTCGCCATGATGCCGCGACTGGCGAACACGTCCTGATGGCAGGCCAGTTGCGCTTCGATGAAGTCATCCAGTTCGTGGTAAGCCGGCTGCAACGGCATCTGGTTGACGCCGAGTTTGTACAGCCCCAGCAACTGCACCAGCATGCCGTTGAGGTGGGCGAACTCGAACTCGATCACGCCCTGCTCCGGGGTGTGCCGCGCCGGATCGGGCAAGCGCGCCAGCCATTGGCTGTGGGCCTGCATCAGCATCGCCAGAGAGTTCTTCATGTCGTGCACGGTGGAAGCAATCACCGTGGAGAAATCCAGTGCCGGGTTGTCTTGGTTCATCCGCTGAACGCCTTGATTTTCAGTTTCTGATAACGCGGATATCGCGCATCGGTGTCGGGCATCAGGCCGACCGTTTTCAGGCAGGCGCGACATTCTTCAAGCTCCGCCGATGGCACGCTGGTGTCGGTGCCATGCAGCAGCGATTGCGCCATGTTCAACGCAATACTGATGTTCTTCGGTTGCAACGCCAGGGCTTTGCGGAACACCGCCCGCGCTTCCACCAGGTTGCCGGTCTTGTACACCCGCACGCCTTGGCGGTTGAGTTCCGCCGCATCGTTGCCGGAGTTGAGGATGCTCGGGTCGTCGGTCAGCTTGGCGATGCCCTGCATCACCGTCGGATCGTCGCCGTAGATTTCTGCGCAGTTTTTCAGCATCGACTTGCCGGCGTCAGCCTGCCCAAGCATTTGCAGTTGCTTGGCCACCAACAGCGCGGCTTCGGCACTCATGAATTGCTCCATGCCATCGAGGCGCAACATCGCTTGCTCGGTGAGCTTTTCCGCGGTTTCGGCGTCGTTGAGCAACAGGCTGGTGGCCTTCATCAGCCGCGCACGAATCTGCAGGCCCGGGTCGGAAGGGTTTTCCTTGGCCACGGCACTCAGCGTGGTGTTGATTTCCAGCCGGGTCCGGGTGTCCAGGCCCTTTTCGCTGCCCTTGCTGATCAACGCATGGGCGAGACCGAGGTTGCTTTCGGCGTCCTTGAAACGTGACTGGGCACCTTGGCTGACGGCCTGACGGTAAGCTTTGGACGCGGTCTCGAAATCTTCGTTGGTCATCGCCAGCTTACCCAGCAGCGCTTGCCGGCGTACGGCCAGCGGGGACAAACGAATCGCCTCCTCCAACACCTGCTGCGCCGCCTTGGTGTCGCCCTCGGCGACCAGCACATCGGCCATGCCGTCATAGAGCGCCGGCATCATCGGGAACACTTTCAACGCTTTTTCGTAGACGCCCTTGGCCTGGCTGACCTGACCCCGCTTGAACAGCAACTGGCCCAGCCCGGCAAACGCCCATGGCAAAGGCCGGTCGGCAATGATGCCGTCGTAGAGACGCTCCAGCGCTTCGTTCTGATTCAAGTCGCGCAAGGCATCGGCACGGTAGCGCAGGCACAGCGGCGAGTAACGGATGTCCTGCTTGCACAAGGCGATGCAGGCGTTGAGCACTTCAACCGGCTTACCGCGATCGAGCGCCTGCAGGATCGGCTTGAGCAAGGTCTTGCGCTGCTCCAGACGCTCCAGGCGCTGGGCCAGGCCGGAACGGTTGAAGGGTTTGGTCAGGTAAGCATCAGGCTCGTGCTCAAGGGCACTGAGCACCATCGCCTGACTGGTCTCGGCGGTGACCATGACGAACACGGCTTCATGGCTGATCAGCTTCTCGACCATCAGGTCTTCGAGAACCTGCTGACCGTTCTTCTTGCCATCGCCGAGGTGGAAATCCTGCAGGATGAAATCGTAGGACTTCTGCGAACACATGCGCAGCGCCTGCTCGCCGGTGTCGGCGGTGTCCACGTCCTTGACGCCCAGCTCACGCAGCATGGACCTGACGGAACTGCGGAAATCCGAGAAATCATCGACGATCAAAAAACGCTTTTGGTGATACGACAGCATCGAAGATTTCCAGGCAGTTTTTAGAAGAAGATCATGACTGTCTGGGTTATCGGCCAGCAGGGCCATTCACTTGAAGAATTGGAATGCATTTACGCCGTTGAAGTCCAAATTTCAAAGGGCCGCGAATGCGGGCTAAATATTTGAAGGTGTTATTGAAAAACGGGATTATCCTGATTTATTACATCGCGTCTGCTCCCCCCCTTTCAGGTCCAGACCCTCCCGTCGTTGGCACAGGCAGAAGTTATGACCACCACTCCCGATCGCTCAGCGAATTCCAATGAGCGAAAGACCCTGATCCCCAGCACCCTGGATTTTCCGGTGGTGGGTATTGGCGCGTCGGCAGGTGGACTGCAAGCCATCAAGCTGTTCTTCGAAAACATGCCGCAGGACAACGGCATGGCGTTCGTGATCATTCTTCACCTCTCCCCCGATCACCAGAGCATTGCCGACAGGATCGTCCAGGAATCGACCGCGATGCCGGTTCTGCAAGTCACTGAAAGGGTGTCCATCGAGAAAAACCATGTGTACGTCATTTCACCGGCGCAACGCCTGTCGATGAACGATGGTTTTCTTGAGGTCAGTACCAGCGATACCCGGGAAACCCGTCACGCCTCGATCGATCTGTTCTTTCGCGACCTGGCCGATGTCCACCGGGAACGAGCCTTCTGCCTGGTGCTGTCGGGCACCGGTTCCGACGGTGCCGTCGGTCTTTCGCGGATCAAGGAACAGGGCGGCGTCACACTGGCCCAGGCGCCGGAAGACGCCGAGTTCGACGGCATGCCCCGCGCCGCCATCGATACCCGCATGGTTGACCTGGTTTTGCCGGTCGTTGAAATGCCGCAAAAACTGCTGGAGCTGTGGCGTAACTCTCAGGAAATCAGCTTGCCCATAGCCAACGACCCCGAACTGCAAACCATAGTCGCCATCTCCGAACGCGAAGCGCTGCTCGCGGAGCAAATGTTGCACGACATTCTGATCCAGCTGCGTACCGGCACCGGCCATGATTTCAAGCACTACAAACGTGCCACCGTGTTGCGCCGGATCGAACGGCGGATGCAGGTCACAGCCCAGCCGGACCTGGCGGCCTACTATCACTATCTGCAAGACAATCCCGAAGAAACCAAGGCCCTGCTCGGCGACATGCTGATCGGCGTGACCAACTTCTTCCGCGATCGCGAGGCCTTCGAAGCGCTGGAGCGCGATGTCGTGCCGCAACTGGTCAGTGCCGCCGTGTCAGCGCAGCCCGAGAAAGAAGAAATTCGTGTCTGGTCCGCGGGTTGTTCCACCGGCGAAGAAGCCTACAGCCTGGCGATGTTGCTCAGCGATCAATTGCAACTGGACGCCAGTGCGGCATCGCTGCAACTGTTTGCCACTGACATTGACGAGCGCGCCATCAGCGTCGGCCGGGCCGGGCTGTACCCGCAAGCCATCGTGACCGACGTGCCGCCCACTCGACTGCGGCATTACTTCCTCAAGGAAGATGACCATTACCGGATACGCAAGGAAATCCGCGAAAAGGTCCTGTTCGCCAAACACAGTCTGCTGTCCGATCCGCCGTTCTCGCAGATCGACCTGATCGTGTGCCGCAACCTGCTGATCTATCTCGATCGCGAAGTGCAGCGCGAAATCCTGCAAATGTTCCACTTTGCCCTGCGCCCCGGCGGGTTCCTGTTTCTCGGCTCCTCCGAAAGCGCGGACGCATGCCACGAACTGTTCGCCCCGGTGGACAAACGCAACCGGATCTTCCGCGCCAAGACCGGCACGGCCAACAGTCGCCGCACGCCGACCATGCCGCGTGGAGGCTATGTGCGGACCAATATTTCCCAGCAGCCGACGCACAGCGGTGTGCAGCGCAAAACGTCTTTTGCCGATATCCATCAACGCGCCCTCGAACAGTCCGCGCCACCGAGCGTGATCGTCGATGCCAACGCCGACATTCTGCACATGAGTGAAAGTGCCGGGCGTTTCCTGCGGCACGTCGGTGGTGAGATGTCGCGCAATTTGCTGACGCTGATTCTTCCGGAGCTGCGCCTGGAACTGCGCACCACGTTGTTCCAGGTTCAGCAGAGCAGTCTGTCGGTCAAATCCCGCGAGGTGTCGATCAAGCGTGATGAGCGGCGTTATCTGATCGATCTGGTCGCTCATCCCTACAAGGATGAAGGCTCGGACAGCGAGTACGTGCTGGTGATTTTCGAGGAGGTCGAAGTCGATCCTTCAGAACTGGCGGCGACCACCGTGCTGCAGAACGAAAACCAGGTGCTGTCCAACCTCGAACGCGAACTGCAACGCACCAAGCTGCATTTGCAGGACACCATCGAACAATCGGAAGTCTCCAGCGAAGAGCTCAAGGCCTCCAACGAGGAAATGCAGGCGATCAACGAAGAACTGCGCTCGGCCACCGAAGAGCTGGAGACCAGTAAAGAAGAGCTGCAATCCATCAACGAAGAGTTGCTGACGGTCAATTTCGAGTTGAAGACCAAGGTCGAAGAAACCGACAAGATCAATGACTACCTGACCAACCTGATCGCCTCCACCGACATCGCCACGGTGTTTGTCGACCGCAGCATGCGCATCAAGTGGTTCACCCCGCGCGCCACCGACATCTTCAGCATGCTGCCGGTGGACACCGGGCGCTCCCTGCTCGACATCACCCATCGCCTGCATTACGACAACCTGACCGGTGACGCGGCGCTGGTGTTCGAATCGCTGAACATGATCGAGCGCGAAGTCAGCAGCACCGACGACCGCTGGTACATCGCCCGCCTGCTGCCCTACCGCTCCAGCGAAGACCACATCGACGGCACCGTACTGACGTTCATCGACATCACCAAGCGTCGGGCGGCTGAAGAAGAGCTGCGCCTGAGCGAAGAGCGTATGCGCCTGGTCGCTGAAAGTACCCGCGACTACGCGATCATTACTCTCGATGAACAAGGGGTGATCACCAGTTGGAACAAAGGTGCGGAGTTGATCTTCGGTTACAGCAAGGCTGAGGCCGAGGGCGCTTACTACGACTTCATTTTCTCCCCCGAGGACCGTGCGACGGGCGTGCCGGAAAACGAGCTGCTGACAGTGCGCAGCCACGGCCGCAGCGACGATGAACGCTGGCATCTGCGCAAGGATGGCAGCCGCTTCTTTTGCAGCGGCGAAGTGACCCTGCTCAGCGGCGACAACCTGCAGGGCTACGTGAAAATTGCCCGTGACCTGACTGGCCACAAACGCCAGCACGAAGAACAGAGTCAGGAGCTGGCCGAAACTCGTAACACCAATAACCTCAAGGACGAGTTCTTTGCGGTCATGTCCCACGAACTCAAGCATCCGCTAAACCTGATCCAGCTCAACGCAGAATTGCTGCGGCGCTTGCCGGTGACCAAGTCGCTGGCACCGGCGGCCAGGGCGGTAAACACCATTTGCGACGCAGTCACCAGCCAGGCGCGGATCATCGACGACCTGCTGGATGTCGCCCGGGTCCGCACCGGCAAGCTCAAGCTGCAAACGGTCGCCATCGACCTCACCAGCGTGCTGCGTGATGTCCACACTGTCGTGCTCAATGACCAGCATGACGTCACGGTCGAACTGCTCGTGCCATCCGATGCGTTGATGGTCCAGGCCGACCCGACACGGCTGGAGCAAATCATCTGGAACCTGGTGAACAATGCACTGAAATTCACCCCGGCCAAGGGTCGTGTGCAATTGATCGCCAGCCAGGCTGGGGACATGGCGCGGCTCGACATCAAAGACAATGGCGCCGGCATTGCCCCGGAAAACCTCGATCACGTGTTCGACCTGTTTGGCCAGGCTGAAAAGCAACATGTCACCCACACCCGCGAAGGGCTCGGGATTGGTTTGTCACTGGTCCGCCAGTTGACCGAGGCGCAACGCGGTACGGTCGAGGTGAATTCTGCCGGCGTAGGCACAGGCTGCACGTTCACCGTCTACCTGCCATTGGCCAAAACCAACGGCGAAGCGCAAGCCGCAGCCCAGACCGAAGAGGCCTGCGGCAGGCTGAGCGGACTGACGATTCTGTTGGTGGACGATTCCGCGGATGTGCTGGAAACCCTGAAAATGCTGCTGGAGATGGAAGATGCGCAAGTGATTGCCTTTGACCGCCCGGTGGCGGCGCTGGACGCGGCAAAAAACACCCGGTTCGACCTGATCATTTCCGACCTCGGCATGCCGGTCATGAATGGCCACGAGTTGATGAGCGCACTGCGTGAGTTGCCGCTCGCAAAGGACGTACCAGCCATCGCACTGACCGGCTACGGGGCTCACAGCGATATTCAGAAATCACGACAGTCGGGCTTTGACCAGCACATTGGCAAACCGGTGTCCTACGATGACCTGATCCAAACCATCGAGACGCTGCGTCGCCAGCGCTGAAGCGCGCTCAGTTCAAATAGGCGCGCTGCACGCAGGCGCGCCGATCGATCGCCTGCCTGAGCCGCTCCTTGTGATCGGCCCAGACGATGGGATCAACCTTGGTGGAGCGCATCAAGACGAGCATGGCCTCCTTGGCGGCCAGGTACTCTGACCAGGCATCGGCAGACCTGAGCTTCAAGCGTTCACGCTCGGTCATCTCCATCCGGCGCAACGCGACGACCGACTCATCGGTAATCACCGGACTCAACGTCAATTGCACCCGGTGCGGCGCAACGAACGCCACAGTATCCGCCACAATCTCCCTCGCCCGCTGGGTACCCCACTTCAAAGCTGCACAGTAATGTTCACCAGCCTTGAGGTCATGATGCTCCTCGCGAATCGGCCAGCCATCAACGCCGTAGACACCTACAAAAATCTGGGTAACCCCTTCAACACTGATCCGCGCCTGCACCTCGATTTGCACGCCACTGCCCAGCACTTCTTCGTGGGTGTGCAGAGGCAATCGCGTGTTGGTCCACAACCAGAATTGGGCGCCCCTGCGTCGCATCGATTTCGCTCCTTGAGTGGTCTTTGGAGTAAGGCACAGCAATGAGCGTCTATCAAATGTTGGTCGTCAGGTGATCGCACACGAAAAAGCCCCGCCGGATGCGAGATCCTGGCGGGGCTTTTTTGACAGCCACAGGGCTGGAAATTGATGGTGTCCCAGGGCAGGTTCGAACTGCCAACCTTCCCCTTAGGAGGGGCGATTTAGAGGCAACTAGGCTTGAGACAGGCCAGCAATTACGGGGCTTATCGTCCGGTTGCGTCAGTGAAAACGGCCCCGTTTAGTTATTTTTGCTGCCACGGTACTGTCACGGAGCTGGATTGCTTGAAAGCGAAGATCACTCAAAAGCTCATCAACGGCCTACCCGCGGAGGCGAAAGCCTATCGGGTGCATGACACTGTACAGCCCGGCCTATTCATCCACGTGCTGCCGAGCGGGCATAAATCGTACATGGTCACCTGGTGTCGCAACAAGAATGCCACCCTCGGCCGCGTTGGTGTCGTGACGCTTGATCAAGCGCGCACCGAAGCCGCCCGATGCGCACGCCCACGGGGAGCCACTGGCTATCGCACAAGGGCGAAAAGGCGTCGCCCTGCCCTCCTTGCGCCAGTTCATCGACGACACCTATATGCCCTGGTTCAAGACGCACTACAAAGGGCATGAGAAAACCCTGTACACGCTCGACAACAGCTTCGAGGCAATCATGTCCCAGCGTCTCGACGCGATCACCAGCCGCGACCTGGACCAGATCCGCACCGGATGGATGCAGTCAGGCAACAAGCCCTCAACGGTAAACCGCAAAATGGGGTCGATCAGCGGCCTATTCAGTAGAGCCGTTGAATGGGAGTACATCGGCTCCCATCCAATGGACAGGCTCAAGGCTCTCAAGGTCGATTCCATGGGGCTGGTCCGCTATCTAGATGCCGACGAGACCAAGCGTCTGCGCGAAGCGCTGGACGCGCGCCAAGACGAAGCGCGGGCCGAGCGCGAAACTGCAAACAAGTGGCGAGCAGACCGCGGCAAAGAGCAGATGCAAAGTTTGCTGCAGCTGCCCTTCACTGACCACCTGAAGCCCATGGTGCTGGTGTCGCTGAATACCGGCGGCTTGGCACCTCTTTCCAATCGGCTAAATATTCAGCCGATTACTGCTTACCTTTCTCACTGATCCAACCTGCCGCCCAGCTCAATGGGTCTTTCGACTCCATCGGTTCGAGCGGCTTGCCGTCCCGCGCAGCCCTGATTCCTTCCTTTGCCGTCTCTTCGTGAATCCAGACAGTTGTCCGCTTGTAACCCGCTGCTCTCTGTCGTTCCGCAAAGTCCCGCTGCCGATCTGCGCCGGTGCGCTTGCCAACTTCGCTATTCGTGTTTGCCATTTCGATCTCCCGTAGTGCTGACAGACGAGATAGTGTCGCGCCGTTAGTGCTGACACAATAGACGAGTGCAAAATAATTGACCCAGGCGAAATTGGGTGAGTCGCTTTGGTCACCCCCATTACTACTGCCACATCCGCCGGATCATCTGGCCTGCTTCGCCTGCATTGGGCTTTACTAGCCCTACAATTCACCTTAGTGTCAGGATCGTATTTTTATAAAAAGGAGTTATGAGAATGTTTTTCTGGGAATGGGAAAGACTAGAAAATTATCTGCAAAAAAACCTATTGTTTGTAACAGACCCAGGAAAGCTTTTAAATCCAATCACATCTTTTACAATCACCAGAGACAAAAACCTCAAGTTAAACCTAGAAACGGTATCTCATACAAAGGGCATCACCGAACAGAAAGAGCGCCCACCAGGTACTGTCCGAATGAACACCGACGCAGTGCATTTCGAGAATCCAATGGGAAGCACGGCATTCGCCTCAGGAGTTCAATCATTAAATAGGAACAGCAAATACAACCCTCAGACTAACACTTACCAAAACCTCGAAAAATCTTCAATAAACCATTTCGAATATAAAACTCTAGAACCCGGCCCGACCTCCTATGTATTTGAATGGCTCGCAAACATCGACAGCCGCCATTATTTGTGGCCCGACCTAACGAAAGACAAACTAGTTTCAACTCCAACCCGAACATTTGGAGCGGGGGCCGACCAGATATCCTTTGAATCCGAGTCCACAACTGAAAACTTCGGCAGAAACTGTATCCGATTAAAAATCTGCAACTACGATATTATTTTAGGTGCTTCAAAGCACGACGACCACGACGCACATATAAAGCCAGGATACTTGCTATTCATTGGCGCACCTGAAGAAAACATAAGAAAAAAAATCAGAGACAGCTTGTCATTTTTTTTGGGTTTTCCAATCGTGTACTTAGGCTTCTCAACCTTCAACTCGGCCCAACGACTCTTAAGCTTCAAAGCGGTTAATGCATATAGCATGGACTCAAGAGCATTCAAGACTCCCACTCTCCCCCCAGCCCCCATCTCATCGGGATATATAGAAAACGAAATCGACTCAAACAAACTTGAGCAGATGCTAAACTCTTTTTGTGAGAAGTATGACCATTACGGACTGAGCAGCTTAAACTGGGAATACTGGCATGCAGTCACAGCGCCTACACATATGGCCCCCGCATATTTCGGAGCAATAATTGAGTCAATTCAGAACAAATACATAGATGAACAAGGCAGTAAATTCAACAACACTATACTTAGCAAACCAGAATATAAAAAAATCAAGAACGTCATCCTAAAGGCCACCGAAGAAATCGAAATATCTCCAAACGAGAAAAAAGTACTTCTCGAAAAACTAAGCAACGGGAACACCATATCTCAAAAAGTTCGTTCCCAACGTTTTTTTGAGCAGTTAGGGTTAGATATGGGTACGCTTGAGCTATCTGCCTGGCAAAGAAGAAACGATGCTGCTCACGGAAACCCCATACCAAATGACGACTATATCTCCCTCATTAAAGAAACAAAGCTATTAAAACTGACACTCCATCGAATAGTTCTTAAAATCATAAATGCAAGCGACTTGTACATTGATTACTACTCATTGCATTTTCCAACGCGTGCGATTAGCTCCGGGGTGCCGGAAGATGGCAGCGTTCAGCCGGGTGGTCTGGTAAATCGGGAGCCCAGCGGTTAAAGCCGTATCTGTTTATCGACCTAGCGCAGATCGACTCCGACGGATATCGCTGAGATGGCATCCTTTGTCAGTTGGTCCAGGGCCTACTGCTCGAATGCTTCAGCCATCGAGCCCGCTTTGCGCACGATCAGCAAAGCCAGCTCGGGCGGGAATGTAGCCTTGGATGGGTTTGGCAGATAATCGCAATCGATGACAGACATATGAACTCCGGGAGATGTACTCAGTTTTGAGTGCATCTCCAGCAAAACATCACGAACCTCCCACTTCACTCAGCTAAACTCAGCAGATTGGGTTCTAATTTACCCGCCCTTAACTCCATTCTGTAAAGGCTGGCATCCGGGTATTTCCCAGCAAGTAACTGGCGAACTCGTTGTTCAGTTTTGACAGTCACACGAGCACCAAGCGTCACTGACGCTAACTCTTCAGAAAAGAATAAGAAATCGCTAACCTGTTTTTCTGCCTCATTTGGCCGCCACGTGATAACACGCCATTCACGCTCATACTCCCAAGACTGGTCTTTGGTATAAAAAATAGCGTGCAACGTACTCTTTCTAAGTTCGGGGGTGTTTCCATACAACAAAAAGTCGAGACCTGACCCTACTATTGGGCGTTCAGCTGAATAAGATACCCGCGTAGCCTCTTGGAGAGGTGTATCATACCTAGCGATATGTCGAAAGCCGAAGACACAGCCGGCATGATTCTCAGCGTAATTAGCCCACATTGCGTTGTTATCATTCTCAGAAGTGACACATAGAACCCGTGCAGTGCTAAGTCCAAGGTTGTCGACGTAATCTCGAAGCGACATCTCAATTTTGTGATCGGCGTCAGAAACCTCACCAGTTAAGGCCTTCAAGATGTCCTCACGTGCGATGCAGCCCTCAGAGGCCATCCACCTAACAAGATTCAACAGTAAACGTGTTTGGTGCGTTAGCCGGGCCTCATCGAGTTCAACACCATCAAATACCGCAGCAACAATTGAAGCGGTTAGCAGTTGATAAGAATCAGCCACGCGCGGATGAAATCGCGGCATCCGCTGAAACTCAGCAATATCATTGAAAAGCAATGGGCTAGACCAGCGTAGCCTAGAGTTCTCCAGGATTAAGAAGGCAGTAGATGCTGGGGTGTATTTATAGAGAATTGGAGGGAGCTGCATGATCGGCATCCGATGCTGAGGAATCTCTGAAAGCACACATGAAACGAGTCAGCATGAGCTTTGGGGGGGCAATCATACTGACACGTAGAGAACCGGGCGAGAAATGAATGAGTGCATGGACGTTCGGCCAGAAAACTTCAATTTTGAGGGTACCTTACACCGCAGGTAAAACCATGCAATGTCTCGCTCCTCCAGTGAAATATCGCGATGTGTGATGTTTTGGTCTCAGTGAGACTGATCTCGTCTCACTGTTCGGGCGTTTTCAGCCAATCTGCCCGGGCGCCCTATCCTCGACATCAAACTCCTGCAAGTCATCCCTCGGTGTGTGCCCAGCTACCCTTCCAGCTCACATGGAGGGATGAAATGAACAACACACTGATCGCCGGCCTGCTCAACGCACTGAATCAAAACCAGATCGCCCTGAGCGCTGCCATGGAGGAACTTTCCAATTGGGTTGAACAGCGCGGCTCGGCCGACGTAGCCGAAAACGTGCGCGGAGCGCTATACACGCTAGACGAAAACCTTGATTTCATCAGACAAGGAATTGCAGAGCCGACCGTTTCAGGCAGAACCGTCAAAACCGAGAGGGCATATCAGCGCTGGTGGAGGTTTTCGACAAGTGCGCGAAAAGCCGGCAAGATGATGCCATTTAAATGGCCACCCGCTTTCTTTGGGTGTCACCTTGCCTGGAGGGCTTATGAAGGGACTCTTTCCACAGTATGACAATGCCAATGTAGTCAATTTTAGCGAGACGTGGAAGACAGCACTTTTTGTTTTTGACACTAACATATTACTAAACCTATATAGGTATCAATCAAACACTTGCGAAGAGTTGATCACTGTTATAAAAGAGCTTTCTGAACGAATTTGGATACCACATCATGTTGCGCTTGAGTTCCAACGAAACCGCCTATCTGTTATAGCTGCCCAAGGAAGAAAATTTAGCGACATAAGGAACATCCTCACAAAAGCAAAAACCGGACTATTCACTGAAATATCAAAACTGAGCCTACAAAAAAGGCACGCACTAATAGACACCGAATCCCTTCTCTCTGAGTTTGATGAACTAGTAAAAAAATTCTTAGACCAATTAGACCAACAACAGCACTCACAACAAAGACCAACAGAAAAAGACCCATTAAAATATAGAATCGAAGAGCTTTTTCACGAAAAAGTAGGAATCCCCTTCGCAGACCAAAACAAAATTGACACACTGAGCAAAACAGCCGAAAACCGGTATAAATTCAAAATCCCGCCAGGCTATGAAGACTCAGGAAAAGACAAAGATGGGCCTGATGAATTTTCCCATAGCGGTCTAATATATAAAAGAAAGTATGGCGATTACTTTACATGGACTCAGATATTAGATTACGCAAAAAAAACAAATCGTAAAAGTGTCATTTTCATCACTGATGACGGCAAAGAAGATTGGTGGTCCTTAGTAGAGTTCAATGGAGTCAAAACGATAGGCGCCAGGCCCGAGCTAATCGAAGAGGCAGCGATGTTAGGGGGAATCGAATCTTTCCTGATGTACAAGCCGGAAGGCTTCTTACAATATGCCAAGGAGTTCCTCAAGGCGAAAGTATCAGAAGAAACACTGAGCGAGGTTCGGGACGTATCCAAAAACAACAAACAAAACCCTACTCAACTGCCCCCCTCAACATTTCTTTTGTCAGAAACAGCCATAGAGCACATCATATGCAACTGGATAGTTACACAGGGGTACACACCTATATATAATGAAAGAATTCCAGTAGACTATCTTTATGAATCAGAGATAGGAAATCACGGTTTTCAACTGAAACGCTTTCAACTCAGCGACAACTCAAAAACATTGGCAATTTCAGCAATTTATTACGCTTATACGGTCGCAAAGGCATTCGACCTAGACGCCATAACAGTAATATTTACTGTTAAGAACGAATCAGAAGCAAACATTCTAATCGATATTTTAAGAACAGACATCGTTAAAAACTCAAAAGACAACCTCTACATTGTTGCCGGAGTAATTTCGGAAGAAAGTCCCAGCGCCCAGTTTGAACCATTACTTGATTTTCGATATAACGACCTTAAACCGGCTTCATACGCTTAGAGTAAAGAGCACCTGGCAGCAGGCTGGAGCAGACGCAACTCAATTGTGATCCTGGCTCATATTTGAGCCATGGGATAGTGAAACGCTACCCCATCAAACGCCACCAGCCGCTGCGAGATATCCCCCCGTGGCATCTCTTTCGCGACACGTTTTCATAATTCGCAAAACGTGTCGCGATACCTGCCATACCGAAATGGGAGGGCAGGTCAGTCCGCCACTCGAATCTCAAATCCAACTCGCCCCCCCACCATCCTCCGAAGCCCCCCCAGTAGTTACACGACCTCAGATTGAAGGTGAGTGACTGAGCCGAAAACCTAGCCCTGTATCACTTTGCCTACCACCGATTTACTGCAACGAAATCCTCTTCCTTTATCCCCTGAAAACTAACTATTTCAGTCCCGTTTAATCCGGTTACGTGTAGCACCTTAGGAATGCCTATCCAGATACGGGCAGACTTTGCCTTTTTCAGCCTTTTCGCTTGATAAGTAACACCCAAAGTGAAACAGCATTAGGAGAACACCGTAACTGATACAGGCACCTATCATGTTCATCCGCGCATACCTCCGAGCATCGACCGAAGAACAGCACGCCGGCCGCGCTCGCGATTCACTCGAGCAGTTCGCTGCCGATCACGACAAGACGATTGCCAGTGTGTACCTAGAGAATGCCAGCGGAGCGACTACAGATCGGCCTGAGCTGCTGCGCCTGCTCAAGGATGCGCGCAAGGGCGACGTGCTGCTGGTGAAGTCGATAGACCGCCTCTCCCGCTTGCCGGTGGAGGACTGGCAGAAGCTCGAGGCTGCGATCGATTCCAAGGGGTTGCGTATCGTCGCTCTGGACCTGCCAACCAGCCACCAGGGAATGAAGGACACCAAAGGCGACGAGTTCACCGGCCGGATGCTGGGGGCCATAAATTCAATGCTGGTGGAAATGATGGCCGCCGTTGCTCGCAAGGATTACGAACAGCGCCGCGAACGCCAGGCCCAAGGCATCGTGAAAGCCAAGGCCGCCGGCAAGTATCAAGGCCGACCGATAGACGAAAATCTACATAAACGGATTAAAGAGCTGCTCAACGCCGGTTTGGGTATCCGAGCTACCGCGCGGCACGCGAGTTGCTCAACTACAACCGTCCTTCGCATCAAGGACCAGCTCACTTTGATCTAGAGATGGTTCTCGGGTGGGCAAAAAACTATCCGCTTCGCTCACCTTGGCACTCTCCGGAAAGTAGCCATACTCTCAGAAAACGCTCGACGCTAAAGTTGAGCTCACACCTACAACTGCGCAGGAAAAGGAATGGAAGCTAACTGGGTTTTCGGAATAGGTACGATCATTGCCACCTTGCTTGGACCAATTTTTGCGGTGCAAGCACAGAAATATCTTGAGCGGATTAACGAATCTAGAAACCAAAAGAACTGGATCTTTAGCACTCTGATGGCAACTCGAGCCGCTAGATTGTCACCGGATCATGTACGCGCACTCAATATGATCGATCTAGCGTTCAACGGTGGCAGCTCACGCCGCCGGAAAGCCACGGAAACCGACGTGCTGGATACCTGGCGGGACTACCTTGAACATCTCTCATTGACGGTAAATGAGGGAAACTCGGAACGGTGGGTCGAAAAGCAACAAGAGCTTTTAGTTTTGATGCTGAGTGCAATGGCTACCGATCTAAATCTTCGGTATGACCGAGTACTTCTGCGGAATGGGGCATACATTCCAAAGGGGCATACGGATCTTGAGCTAGAGCAACAAAATCTCAGGCACTTCGCGATAAATGTTCTTTCAGGAAAACAGCCGATAAGCATGAACGTCACTGGATTTCCTTTCAGTGATGACATGACGAATTCTCAGCTGAAGCTACAAGCTGGGCTCTTGGAGATCTTGTCAGGCCAAGGCCACTTGAACATTCGTGTCCAGCCCACCGCCTCTGGAGAGCCTCCAAAGACACCCGTCACTTAGGTACGCCGCACTTTTCCTAAACGCCTGAAGTCTACTTTCTCTTTCGACCAGGCCCTAGACGGTCTCACCTACCGGTTATTAGCAAAAGGCCCCGCCCAACAGATGTCAGGCGGAGCCTTTTTAGGCATACCGGAGATACTTGCTGCACCCGCCCTGCACCCATGGGGGTTTAAGTCGGAGAGCTTAAATCGCTGTAGGCCTTGAAAAATATGGTGTCCCAGGGCAGGTTCGAACTGCCAACCTTCCCCTTAGGAGGGGGATGCTCTATCCAATTGAGCTACTGAGACACAAGTCGCCCGCGAGAAATGCGATGCGATGGACGGCGTGCATGTTAACGGGCGGGTCCGATTTTGTCATGTCGTCCGTAGGCTTTTTAAGTGTAGGCAGATGCCCCTCGACAGCACGGGATTTGTTAACCGTGCAAATTGCATCACCGCAAAAAGCCATCATTGCAAATTGCAATGAGGTCACCTTGCACGATTATCTTAATTGTTTGTTTTTAAAGGATTTAATAGCCGTTAGACTCCTGGCACGTCGGCTGCTTCAGCTGTTCTCAAAGAACAACGGAGGTCAGCCCTCATGAACCGCGCCCTTTTACTCTCGAACGCGATCGCTCTGGCGGTTTTTGTGGGTTTTCATTTTGCCCCCGAGAGCGGTGCCGAGCCGGTTGCCCAACGAATGCCTCATTACCTCCAGGTACAGAAGGCGCCTCAATTGGCGGTGTTGAGTGATCGGCAGGGTTTTGTCGGTCAAGAAGTGAGCCAGGAAAATATCCTGCTGCCGGCGCGGTCTTCAGAACGCCTGGTATTTTGAACAACCCTTCAGGAGCACAGCATGTCCAAACCAGCCGCAGGATTTTTCGTCCTCGCCCTGCTCAGTGGCATTCTTCATTTGTCATTGGTAGAGGACGCAATCGTCACTCTGCCGTTGATTGCCTGCGGCGTTTTCAGTGCGTTGTTCGTACTGGCGCTGGTCGCTGGCCGCAAGATCAAGTTTGATCCGGTGTTGCGCTGACTTGTATCAGCTTCAACAGGTCGGCCACTGTGTCCGAAAGTTCGCCTGAATTATCGAGTCGGTGGATTGGCGTCTCACCGACTGAGGCGTCAGCCGTGAACAGTTCATTTCTGCGCAGTCTCGCCTCAATCTCCGCCAGACTTTCACGCCCCCGCCGCAGCAAGCGCTCTCGCAGCACGTCCTCCTTGACCGTCAACAGAATCGGCACCAGCGCTGGATAGCGGCGTAGCGCCTGGGCCAAGTGCCCGCGGGAGCCGTTGATCAGGACATCCCTGCCCTCCTTGAGCCATTGATCGATCACGATAGGGATGCCGTAATCCAGGTCGTTGGCATGCCAGCACAGCGCGAAGTCGCCTTCTTCTTTTCGACGCGCGAACTCTTCACGGGAAACTCCGACGGCATCCTCGCCCACTGACTCGGCTGAACGCGTAATGACCCGACGTACCACTTCGCAGTTGATTGCCTGCAAAGGCGCACGAGCGGCCTCGATGAGGCTGTCCTTGCCGGACCCGGAAGGCCCCATCAGGTAAATCAATCTGCCATCCATCCTGAATCAGCCCCCCATGACGTGGTTGCCACTAGTAAATCGGCCATTTGCCACTATCCTGTATAAAGTAAGGAATCGTGATCGAAATCCGCACAGCATGCACCTTCAGGCGTCCTCGGACACCTCCTGTCGGGCAATAGGACGCGGCCAGCGATACGGACATGGGTAGTCTTTTCAAACCAGTCCGCATTTCTGATAATTGGTGCTGGCATAACGCCTTTATCCAGTTCAATATTTGTCACAGAATTGACGCCAATGATCTGGCTTCTTTGAGGCATGATGCGAGCCTCTATCAATTCAGGTTGAACATTTGGCCAGAGTCCTTGTCCTATCAGACATCGCGCGGCCAATCCCGAGAACCGCTCCCCTGAACTAACCGGTTAAATATATGCGCCCATTGAAACAGGCAATTTATTCCAGCCGTACGGCTGACAAGTTCGTCGTACGTCTGCCAGACGGAATGCGTGAACGCATTGCCGAGGTGGCTCGCAATCATCATCGCAGCATGAACTCCGAAATCATTGCGCGCCTGGAGCAGAGTCTCATTCAGGAAGGCGCACTGGGTGAAGAGTTGAGCATGCGACTGGACAGCCCGGAGCTGTCACTGCACGAACGCGAACTGCTGCAGCGCTTCCGCCAACTCTCCCACCGTCAGCAGAACGCACTCGTTTCGCTGATTGCCCACGACGCCGAAATGGCCGCAGACGCCTCCTGATTCATCCGAACGCTCAAGCCAGCTTAATCGCTGGCTTTTTTTTGCCTGAAATTCAGGCACAAAAAACCCGCCGATTGGCGGGTTAGTTGCACTTGTAGGAGCCAGGCTTGCCGGCGAAGGCGGCCCTGAGATCGCCTTCGCCGGCAAGCCTGGCTCCTACGAGCTGATTTGCGGGCTTCAGGCAGAGGGTAATCAGAGCAGGAAGATGGTCGCCAGCCCGAGGAAGATGAAGAAACCACCGCTGTCGGTCATGGCCGTAATCATCACGCTGGCGCCCATCGCCGGATCGCGCCCCATCTTCGCCAGGGTCATGGGGATCAACACACCCATCAACGCCGCGAGCAACAGGTTGAGCGTCATGGCGGCGGTCATCACCACGCCGAGGGACCAACTGCCGTAAAGCAGGTAGGCCACTGCACCAATCACCCCACCCCACACCAAACCGTTGATCAAACCGACGGCCAACTCCTTGCGCATCAGACGCGAGGTATTGCCGGTACTCACCTGGTCCAGCGCCATGGCGCGAACGATCATGGTGATGGTCTGGTTACCCGAGTTACCACCGATGCCCGCCACGATCGGCATCAAGGCCGCCAACGCCACCAGCTTCTCGATCGAGCCTTCGAACAGGCCAATCACGCGAGAGGCGATAAAGGCGGTGATCAGGTTGATTGCCAGCCAGGCCCAGCGGTTACGCAGGGACTTCCAGACTGACGCGAAAATGTCTTCTTCTTCCCGCAGACCCGCCATGTTGAGAACTTCGTTTTCGCTCTCTTCACGAATCAGGTCGACCATTTCATCGATGGTCAGACGGCCGATCAGCTTGCCGTTCTTGTCGACCACCGGGGCCGAGATCAAGTCGTAACGTTCGAACGCCTGTGCGGCATCGTAGGCGTCTTCGTCCGGGTGAAAACTCACCGGGTCGCTGGCCATCACTTCCGATACTTGTTTTTCCGGGTCGTTGACCAGCAAACGCTTGATCGGCAGCACGCCCTTGAGTACGCCGTCGTAATCGACCACAAACAGTTTGTCGGTATGGCCCGGCAGCTCCTTGAGCCGACGCAGGTAACGCAAAACCACCTCGAGACTGACATCCTCACGGATCGTCACCATCTCGAAGTCCATCAGCGCACCGACCTGCTCCTCGTCGTAGGACAACGCGGAGCGAACGCGCTCACGCTGCTGGCCGTCGAGGGTTTCCATCAGCTCGTGGACGACGTCTCGCGGCAGCTCGGAGGCCAGGTCAGCCAGTTCGTCGGCATCCATGTCCTTGGCCGCAGCCAGGAGCTCGTGATCGTCCATGTCGGCGATCAGGGTTTCACGTACCGAGTCGGACACTTCGAGCAGGATGTCGCCGTCGCGGTCAGCCTTGACCAATTGCCAGAGCGTCAGACGATCGTCCAGCGGCAAGGCTTCAAGGATGTAGGCAACGTCAGCGGAGTGCAGGTCATCGAGCTTGCGTTGCAGCTCGACGAGGTTCTGCCGGTGAACCAGGTTCTCGACCCGGTCGTGATGCGGACCTTCCTGGCGATGAGTCAGGTCTTCGACCACCCGCTGACGCTGCAACAGCTCAATCACTTGAGCGAGGCGGTCCTGCAGGCTTTCTTGCGTTTTCTTTACTTCAACTTCGGACATAGGCGAACTCCACTCCCAGCAGCGGGGCACGCCGGAAGGATCAATCAGTCAATTCATGATTGGAAAAGCGGTTTACTGAGTTACTACTGGGTAAGTCCATGGAGGTATTCCACAAGCCCCGGCGGGGCTGACGGGCGCAATGATACACCGCCCAACGTTTTTAAATGTTAAAAAATCGCGGCTGAAACAAGCGCTTGCGAGACAAACCTGAGCGCCGCCCTGATCCGTAAAAATGCGACGACTCATTCTGAAAAGAAAACACACCAGCGCTGAAAAATGTAGCGGCTACCCTTGTGTCAGACCGTCATGGAGGACGTTTGATGCCATTGAATGCCAGTTATTTTCTGCTGATCGCCCTGCTCTGCCTGCCCCCCGTGGCACTTGCCTCAACCGTTCACCGCTGCGAGGCAGCAAACGGCCGCATCACCTTCACCACGCTGAGTTGCACGACCGGGGAAAGCCTATCGCTCCAGGAAGTGCGCACGTTTACCCCCGGCAGCACGGTGTCGCTTATGCCGGAAGCGGACTTTCGCGAAACATCACGTATGAATATCAAAAGGAGGGAGCCAACGGTCGTCGGCCAGACAGAGGACAACTGTGGAAATCTGATCGATGCCCGGGAACGCAGGGAAGCAATCATCAATCAGCGGATTGTCGCCGGCATGAGCCAGCAAGACGTCGAAAGCGCCCTCGGCAAGCCAGACAAGATCAGTATTCGCAATTCGGCCACGAGTTACCGATACGACACCAAGCGAGGTCGTAGCGCACACGTCGAGTTCGATGAGAGAGGATGTACCAGAGGAAAAGCCAAATCCCAGACGGCAAAAAGCCCGCGTTAAACGCGGGCTTTTTGTTGTTTGGTGCACTCGACAGGATTCGAACCTGTGACCGCTCGGTTCGTAGCCGAGTACTCTATCCAGCTGAGCTACGAGTGCAATTTGTGTTTTTAGACCAGATCACAACTGGTTGAAGCAGAGTAGCTCACATTACTGCAAACAACTCTTAAATGGTGCACTCGACAGGATTCGAACCTGTGACCGCTCGGTTCGTAGCCGAGTACTCTATCCAGCTGAGCTACGAGTGCATTTGTTGCCGCGCATTATAGGCCGTCGAATCTTTTTGTAAAGCGCTTTTTTCTAGTAATTTCAACAACTTACCGAAGAAGCCAGATTACAACGTACTACGCAAATAATGGCGGAGAACGGGGGATTCGAACCCCCGACACCCTTTTGAGGTGTACTCCCTTAGCAGGGGAGCGCCTTCGGCCACTCGGCCAGCTCTCCGCAACACGGGGCGTATATTAACCAGCTTCTTCCCCGTTTGCAAACATAAAAAACGATAAAAATTAATGGCTTGGTTCTTCGTCCTTCTCTTTCTTTATACGCAGGTAAATTTCCTCACGGTGGACCGCAACCTCTTTCGGGGCGTTGACACCGATACGCACTTGATTTCCTTTAACGCCGAGCACGGTCACGGTGATTTCTCCATCACCAATAATCAGGCTTTCTGCGCACCGACGAGTCAGAATCAGCATACCTTTCTCCTCACGCATTTCATTTCAGGGACAACAGTCTGCAAAAAAAAGGCACTCGACCTACAACCTGAAAGATCGCAGCCCTACATGCCTGAGTATTGACTAGCGCGGGCAAAAGAACAGCTTCGAGCCGCACCATTCAAAAAACAAAAGGGCGCGGTCAGACCGCGCCCTTCGGCAAACGCATCACTCGCCCGTTCGGGCCGGCGCGTCCAGTTCGAAAGCCGTGTGCAGGGCGCGCACAGCCAGTTCCAGGTACTTCTCTTCGATCACCACGGAAACCTTGATTTCCGAGGTCGAGATCATCTGGATGTTGATGCTTTCTTTCGCCAGGGATTCGAACATCCGGCTGGCCACACCTGCGTGGGAGCGCATGCCGACACCGACGATCGAGACCTTGGCGATCTTGATGTCGCCAACGACCTCACGGGCACCGATCTCGCGAGCGGTGTTTTCCAGCACGGTTTGCGCGGCCTGGAAGTCGTTGCGGTGCACGGTGAAGGTGAAGTCGGTGGTGTTATCGTGCGCAACGTTCTGCACGATCATGTCGACTTCGATGTTCGCGGCGCTGATCGGGCCGAGAATCTTGAATGCAACGCCCGGGGTGTCTGGCACGCCACGGATGGTCAGCTTGGCTTCATCGCGATTGAAAGCGATGCCGGAAATGATCGGCTGTTCCATGGTTTCCTCTTCATCAATAGTAATGAGGGTGCCCGGACCCTCCTTGAAGCTGTGCAGTACGCGCAGCGGAACGTTGTACTTGCCGGCGAACTCCACCGCACGGATCTGCAACACCTTGGAACCGAGGCTGGCCATTTCCAGCATCTCTTCGAAGGTAATCTTGTCCAGGCGCTGGGCCACGGACACCACACGCGGGTCGGTGGTGTAGACGCCGTCGACGTCGGTGTAGATCTGGCATTCGTCAGCCTTCAAGGCTGCCGCCAGCGCCACGCCGGTGGTGTCGGAACCGCCACGACCGAGGGTGGTGATGTTGCCGTGCTCGTCGACGCCCTGGAAACCGGCGACAACCACCACACGACCTGCTTTCAGATCACCGCGAATCTTCTGGTCATCAATCTGCAAGATACGCGCTTTATTGTGCGCGCTATCCGTCAGAATCCGTACCTGGTTGCCGGTGTAGGACACCGCTGGCACGCCGCGCTTGATCAGCGCCATGGCCAACAGGGCAATCGTCACCTGCTCACCGGTGGAAACGATCACATCCAGCTCACGCGGAACCGGTTGGCCGTCGCCACTGATTTGCTTGGCCAGATCGATCAGACGGTTGGTTTCGCCGCTCATTGCAGACAGCACAACCACCAGGTCATCGCCGGCATCGCGGAATTTCTTAACCTTGTCGGCGACCTGCTCGATTCTCTCGACAGTGCCGACCGAGGTGCCTCCAAATTTCTGTACGATCAAAGCCATTTCAAAGCCGCCTCTGCCCATGAAGGGCGCCCAAATAATCACTCAAACAGCGTTCCGGCCCACCACTAGACTGTGGGCCGCAGACACTGCCTTATAAACCCTGCTCTACAAATGGAACAGTCAGGGCCAATGCCGCATCCAGTGCGCCAGCGTCAGTACCACCGCCCTGCGCCATGTCTGGACGACCACCGCCCTTCCCGCCCACTGCCGCAGCGGCTTGCTTCATCAAATCACCGGCTTTGAGTTGGCCAGTCAGGTCTTTGGTTACGCCTGCAACCAGAACGACCTTTTCCTCATGGACACTGCCGAGCAGGATCACTGCGCGGCCGAGTTTGTTTTTCAGTTGATCGACCAGCGCCAGCAGCGCCTTGCCGTCCTGACCGTCCAGACGCACGGCCAGTACTTTCACGCCTTTGACGTCCAGGGCGGAAGCCGACAGATCGTCGCCCGCCGCGCTGGCAGCCTTGGCCTGCAACTGCTCGAGTTGCTTCTCCAGCAGACGGTTGCGCTCCAGCACAGCCGACAGCTTGTCGATCAGGTTGTCGCGGCTGCCCTTGACCAGGCTGGCCGCTTCCTTGAGTTGTTCTTCGGCAGCGTTCAAGTATGCCAGCGCCGCAGCGCCGGTGACCGCTTCGATACGACGCACACCGGAAGCCACACCGCCTTCGCTGATGATTTTCAGCAGGCCGATGTCACCGGTACGGTTGGCGTGGATGCCGCCGCACAGCTCGACGGAGAAATCGCCGCCCATGCTCAGTACGCGCACGTTGTCGCCATACTTCTCGCCAAACAGCGCCATGGCGCCTTTTTGCTTGGCGGTTTCGATATCGGTTTCTTCGGTTTCAACAGCCGTGTTCTTGCGAATCTCGGCGTTGACGATGTCTTCCAGTGCCTTCAACTGCTCAGGCTTGATGGCTTCGAAGTGGCTGAAGTCAAAGCGCAGGCGCTGACTGTCGACCAACGAGCCTTTCTGCTGGACGTGATCGCCCAGCACCTGACGCAATGCAGCGTGCAGCAAGTGAGTGGCCGAGTGGTTCAGCGATGTCGCGTGGCGCACGTCGGCTTCGACGTGGGTCTCGACCGGCGAACCGACAGTCAGGCTGCCCAATGCCTGCACACCGTGGTGCAGGAACGCGCCACCGGTCTTGGTGGTGTCGCGCACATCGAAACGGCCGATGTTCGATTGCAGGTAACCGCAGTCGCCAATCTGACCGCCGGATTCAGCGTAGAACGGGGTCTGATCGAGAACGATCACGCCCTCTTCGCCTTCACTCAAGACGTCGACGGACTTGCCTTCTTTATAGATGGCGACAATTTTCGCCGAACCACTGGTGGCCTTGTAGCCGGTGAATTCGGTCGCCACGTCAACCTTGACCAGGGTGTTGTAGTCCAGACCGAACGAACTGGCGGAACGGGCACGGACGCGCTGGGCTTCCATTTCGCGTTCGAAGCCGGCTTCGTCGACGGTCAGGTTGCGCTCGCGGGCGATGTCCGCGGTCAGGTCCATCGGGAAACCGTAGGTGTCGTAGAGTTTGAACACTACGTCGCCTGGCACCACGGTGCCTTTGAGTTCCAGCAGATCCTGCTCGAGAATCTTCAGGCCGTGCTCCAGGGTCTTGGAGAACTGCTCTTCTTCGGCCTTGAGCACGCGCTCGATGTTGGCCTGTTGCTTGTGCAGTTCCGGGAAGGCTTCACCCATCTCGGCCACCAGCGCGGCAACGATCTTGTAGAAGAAGCTGCCGGTCGCGCCCAGCTTGTTGCCGTGACGGCACGCACGACGGATGATCCGGCGCAGGACGTAACCGCGACCTTCGTTGGACGGGATCACGCCATCGGCGATCAGGAAACCGCACGAACGGATGTGGTCGGAAACAACCTTGAGCGAAGACTGGTCGCCATTTTCGCAGCCGATGGCTTCAGCCGAAGCTTTCAGCAGGTTCTTGAACAGGTCGATGTCATAGTTGGAATTGACGTGCTGCATCACCGCACTGATCCGCTCCAGGCCCATGCCGGTATCCACCGACGGCGCTGGCAACGGATGCAACACGCCATCGGCGGTGCGGTTGAACTGCATGAAGACGTTGTTCCAGATCTCGATGTAACGGTCACCGTCTTCTTCCGGCGAACCCGGTGGGCCGCCCCAGATGTGGTCGCCGTGATCGTAGAAAATCTCTGTGCAAGGGCCGCACGGGCCGGTGTCGCCCATGGTCCAGAAGTTGTCGGACGCGTATGGCGCGCCTTTGTTGTCGCCGATACGGATCATGCGCTCGACCGGTACACCGATCTCTTTGGTCCAGATGTCATACGCTTCGTCGTCGGAGGCGTAGACGGTGACCCAGAGTTTTTCCTTCGGCAGTTTCAGGACGCCGGTCAGGAAGGTCCAGGCGAAGGTGATCGCGTCGTGCTTGAAATAGTCACCGAAGCTGAAGTTACCCAGCATTTCGAAGAAGGTGTGGTGACGAGCGGTATAACCGACGTTTTCCAGGTCACTGTTCTTGCCACCGGCACGCACGCATTTCTGGCTGCTGGTCGCACGGGTGTACGCACGTTTTTCCTGGCCCAGGAAACAGTCCTTGAACTGGTTCATCCCCGCGTTAGTGAACAGCAGGGTTGGGTCGTTGCCCGGAATCAAAGAGCTGGAGGCTACACGAGTGTGGCCTTGCTCTTCGAAGAAGCGAAGGAAGGCTTCACGGATTTCTGCGCTTTTCATTAGGTTCTTCCACGGAGGCTGCGGCCAAAGGCCTGTGCGAAACGTCAACAGACGAAGCGACGGCAAAGGGCCGCATTATATCGGCCCAGCGCGCGGGGTACAGCGTGTTTATACGATAGAAACGGTCAATTGGACGGCTAACGCGGTCAGTTGCGCGAAAACTCGACGAATGTCGCGACGACTTGCTCGATTTGCGCACGGCTGACGTCCATGTGCGTGACCATTCTAAGGCGGCCGGCGGCGCTGAGTTTGATCCCGCGCTCGGCGGCAAAGGCCTTGATCGCCTCGGCCTTGTCGCCCATCTGCACATAAACCATGTTGGTTTGCACCGGCTCGACTTCGTAACCGGCTTTTCGCAGTCCGTCCGCGAGGAATTGCGCGTTGGCATGGTCGTCGGCCAGACGCTGGACGTTATTGTCCAGAGCGTACAACCCCGCCGCCGCCAGAATCCCGGCCTGACGCATGCCGCCGCCGACCATCTTGCGCAGACGGCGCGCCTTGCCGATCAGCTCGACCGAGCCGCACAACACCGAACCGATCGGCGCGCCCAGCCCCTTGGACAGGCAGACTGACACCGAATCGAAATGCTGGGTGATTTCCCGGGCATCGACACCCAGTTTGACTGCCGCGTTGTACAGGCGAGCGCCGTCGAGGTGCAGTTGCAACCCGTGTTCGCGAGTGAAACTGCGCGCCCGGGCCAGATACTCCAGCGGCAGAACCTTGCCCTGCATGGTGTTTTCCAGCGCCAGCAAGCGGGTGCGGGCGAAATGGAAATCGTCCGGTTTGATCGCGGCAGCCACCTGAGTCAGGTCCAGCGAGCCGTCGGCCTGCACTTCCAGCGGTTGCGGCTGAATCGAACCAAGCACCGCCGCGCCGCCACCTTCGTACTTATACGTGTGCGCCTGTTGGCCAACGATGTATTCGTCACCGCGCTCGCAGTGCGCCATCAGGCCCAGCAGGTTGCTCATGGTGCCGGTCGGCACGAACAGCGCCGCGGCAAAGCCCAGGCGTTTCGCCAACTCGGCTTCCAGACGATTGACCGTCGGATCTTCACCGTAGACGTCGTCACCGATGGCCGCGTTGGCCATTGCGTCGAGCATCCCTGGAGTCGGCTGAGTGACGGTGTCGCTGCGAAGATCGATAACGCTCATGAATCTGGCCTCGGTAAGCAGGGGAAAATCCCTTTCGGAATGGAGTTACTGCGGTCATGTCGACGAATAATCAACCCTTGGGCGAGGAAAAGACGCAGCAAGTGAGCGAAAAAGTCGATAGCAATCATCAGATAGCAGCAATGCACGGCTGAGAAATATGTGTTAAAAACGCTGCGCCGCCAGACAATCTGTCGGCAAAACGTTCTCAGGGCGGGGTGCAACTCCCCACCGGCGGTAATTGCGCGCAATGCGCATAGCCCGCGAGCGCTTGGCGACAGGCACGGCTTCGGCGGTGTTTGAAGGCAAGGTCAGCAGACCCGGTGTGATCCCGGGGCCGACGGTCATAGTCCGGATGAAGAGAGAACGGGATTGGCGCCAAAGGACCGTCCGCAGGCATTCGTGCGAGCGTGCGTACCCTTAAATCCCATTCGATTCATATGCCCTGTTTTTTACATAAACAGGAGTCAGAACATGCAACCCACCGCAATCGACAGCAAAAGCAAACACCATCAGGGCGAGCGCGTTGCGTTCATCCAGGCCTGCTGGCACAAGGAAATCGTCGATCAGAGCCGTAAGGGCTTCGTCGCAGAAATGATTGCTCAGGGTTATCAGGAATCCGACATCGACTTCTTCGAAGTCGGCGGCGCCTTTGAAATGCCCCTGCACGCCAAGTTGCTGGCCAAGACCGGCCGTTATGCCGGTATTGTCGCGGCAGCCCTGGTGGTGGACGGCGGGATCTACCGCCACGAATTCGTCGCCCAGTCTGTGGTCAGCGGCCTGATGCAGGTTCAATTGGAAACCGAAGTGCCGGTGTTCTCGGTGTCCCTGACCCCGCACCACTTCCATGCCGGTGAAGAGCATCAGAAATTCTTCTTCGAGCATTTCGTGCACAAAGGCCAGGAAGCGGCGAAGACATGCGCGGATACGCTGAGCAAGATTCGGGCGTTGCGTCGTACTGAGCCGCGTGCAGTAGCCGTCTAAACCCGAAATCTGCTGCTTGGGTGCGGTTTTATGACCTCACCCAAACCCACTGTGGGAGCGGGCTTGCTCGCGAATGCGGTGTATCAGTCGACAAATACGTTGACTGGCACACCGCATTCGCGAGCAAGCCCGCTCCCACATTGGTTATGAGCTGTGTTTAGGCCAGGTTTTCGTCGGTGGTCGGCACGATCAGGATGCCGGCGCGTAGGCCGTTCTTGACCTTGGGGTTCGGGAAGATAATCCGCGCGCCCTCTTCTTCGATGATCCAGCGCGTCTGGGCGATGTCTTCGGCCAGCAGATAACCCACTTCCAATTCCGAAAAATTCTCGATGTCCGCCGGCAGGTTCAAGCGGAAGCTATCGCTGTGCTTGATGATTTCCCGCGCCACGCTGAACAACTGCAACCCATCCAGCGCCTCTTCGGTCATCTCTGGCTCGGTGCCTTCGATGATCTGTTTAAGGCGGGTTTCCAGCAGGGAGACGTTGACCCCGTCGTTTTGCCCGAACGGCCGCGCCTTGCCCAACTCCAGGGTGAAAGACTCGGCACCCAGCTTGTCGTAGGTGTAGGAACTGAAAACGATGGATGGCTTGTTTTGCAGCAGTACCGCTTCCATACCGGCGGCACGCAGGCGAGCCAGTTCCTGACGGGAATGCTGGCGATCTTCTTTCCACGGATACAACGCAAACTGCTCGATTTTCGAGCCACGAATCGCGGTGTGCAGGTCGTAATGCAGACGCTCGCGATCCGGCAGGCTGAAGAAACTGGCGGCCAGCCGCTCCAGTTCACAGGCGCGCAGGGCTTCGGAGCCGCTGGTTTGTTCGTGACGGCCGTTGAACAGCCGATTGACGTCCTGCTCGATGAAGCGCTCGCCCTTGCGAATCGCTTCCGGGTTGCCAAACAGGAACAGAATACGTGCGCGCGGCTTCAAGTCGCCGCGAGCGATGTCATGCAACAGGCGATCGAGCAACTCGATCGGCGCTGTTTCGTTGCCATGGATCCCGGCTGACAGCAGCAGGTCCAGGCCATTGTCGCGAGCCTCAGGTGGCCGGACTTCCAGCGCACCTTCGCTCAACCAGCGCATGCGCACGCCTTCGACAGTCAGTTGAGTCTTCTCCGCCGGTTCGCGGCCGGCGAGGGTCAGTTCAAGCAGTTTGCCGAGGGCGAGCATAGAGCGGTTTCCTTAGTGGTCGTGGGCGCAATCCGGGCCGTGCACGTGGTCTTCGTCGCCGACTTCAGCCGGTTCCATTTCCAGTTGCAGACTTACCAGATTAGTTGCCAATGGGCGCAGCAGCAGGTTGGCGTATTCAGCGTCACCTTCTTCGACGTCCACGCCGATCAGCAATTGGCCGCGGCCATCGTGCTGAATCCACAGCTCTTTGCCTTGCCAAATGACAGCGACGCGGGTGCAGGAAGTTTCCAGTTGCGTGCCGTCGGTGTCTTCAAGGATCAGCTGCAGGGTATCGCTCATGTGTTTTACGCTCTCGACGTTCAATTGATCTGGAATGGATAAACCGCGCCCAGTTTAAGGATTTGCGTCAGTTCATCCAGTGCCGTCCGGCACTCAAGCAACAATTGCGGGTCCGCAAGGTCGGTTTCGGCCATGCGGTCGCGGTAGTGCTTTTCGACCCATTCGGTCAGCGTGCCGTACAACGGTGCCGTCATGATAACCCCTGGGTTGACGGCCGCCAGTTCGGTTTCATTCAGCGCCACGCGCAAGCGCAGGCACGCCGGGCCACCGCCGTTCTGCATGCTTTGTTTCAGATCGAAGACTTTGACTTCGCGGATCAGGCCGCCAGAACTGGTCAGGCTTTGCAGGTACTGCCAGACGCGTTCATTACCACGGCACTCTTCCGGCACGATCAACAGCATCGAGCCGTCAGGACGCGACAGCAACTGGCTGTTGAACAGGTAGGAGCGCACCGCGTCTTCAACGGTAACCGCCGAACGGGGTACACACACCGACTGGAATTTCCCGCCGACCTTGGCGAGTTTGCTTTGCAGCTCGGCCAGCATCTGCTCGGTGTCGAGGAACGCGTCCTCGTGATAGAACAGCACCTCGCCGTTACCCACCGCGATCACGTCATTGTGGAACACGCCCTGATCGATCACCGAAGGATTCTGCTGGGCGTAGACCACGCCGTCATCGCTCAAACCGTGCAGACGAGCAACGGCTTGCGAGGCTTCGAGGGTCTGGCGCGCCGGGTATTTCTGCGGTGCCGGGTAGCGGTTATCGAACGCGCTGCGACCGAACACAAAGAACTCGACGCCGGCTTCACCGTATTCACGGCAGAAACGCGTGTGGTTCGCTGCGCCTTCGTCACCGAATTGCGCCACGGCCGGCAACGCGGCGTGGTGAGCGAAATGTTTCTGGTCAGCGAACATCGCGCCCAGCACGCGGCTGGTGGTCGGGTGCTCGATACTGCGGTGGTATTTGCAGTTGAGGTTGGCGGCGGTGAAATGCACGCGACCGTCGGCGGTGTCGGCACTCGGGCTGACCGTGGCGGCGTTGGCTACCCACATGCTCGACGCCGAGCAACTGGCGACCAGCAACGGCATCGCGTCTTTCGCAGCCTGCTCGATCACTTGCGCGTCGGTGCCGCTGAAGCCCAGGCGACGCAGGGCGGCGACATCAGGACGCTCTTGCGGAGCCAGAACGCCTTGTTGAAAGCCCATTTCCATCAGCGCTTTCATTTTCGCCAGGCCTTGCAGCGCAGCTTCCTTCGGGTTCGAAGACTGCTGGCTGTTGCTCTGGGACGCGACGTTGCCGTAGGACAGGCCGCCGTAGTTATGGGTCGGCCCCACTAGACCGTCAAAATTGACTTCATAGGATTTCATCAGCGAGGCTCCACGAGAATCTGTTTTTATAGGCTTCAGGTAACAATTCAGTACGACCGAGTTGCGGCCTTCGCGGGCAAGCCTCGCTCCTACAGGTTCAATGGGATCCGTAGGAGCGAGGCTTGCCCGCGAATGGGCGCTACGCCATCTTCACGCCGGGCGTGAGGGCCGCTGGCAAGGTCAGGCTCGGCGTTTCCAGCGAGGCCACCGGGTACGCGCAGTAATCTGCCGCGTAATAGGCGCTGGCGCGGTGGTTGCCCGAGGCGCCGACGCCGCCGAACGGTGCGCTGCTTGCAGCACCGGTCAGCTGTTTGTTCCAGTTGACGATACCGGCACGGCTTTCCAGCCAGAACTGCTGATAACGCGCTTCGGAATCCGACAGCAAACCGGCCGCCAGGCCATAGTCGGTGTCGTTGGCTTCAGCGATCGCCGCTTCAAAATCAGCGTAGCGGATCACTTGCAGCAACGGGCCGAACAGCTCTTCGTCAGGACGATCGGCAACGGCGGTCACGTCCAGAATACCTGGAGTCAGCAACGCGGCTTGTGCCTGAGGCTGAGTCATTTCCAGCAACGTCACGGCGCCATTGGCCAGCAGATGTTCCTGCGCATCCATCAGCGCTTTCGCAGCGCCAAGGGAAATCACCGAGCCCATGAACGGCGCAGGCTGCTGATCGAACGCACCGACTTCAATCGTCGAGCTGACCGCCACCAGACGCGCCAGGAGCGTGTCGCCCCAGGCGCCCTGCGGCACCAGCAAGCGGCGGGCACAGGTGCAACGTTGACCGGCAGAAATGAAAGCGGACTGAATGATGGTGTACACCGCGGCATCCAGATCAGCGACCTCATCGACCACCAGCGGGTTATTACCACCCATCTCCAGCGCTAGGATCTTGTCCGGACGACCGGCAAACTGCTGGTGCAGATGATTGCCGGTGCGGCTCGAACCGGTGAAGAACAGACCGTCGATACCCGGGTTCGCCGCCAGGGCGATACCGGTTTCGCGAGCGCCTTGCAGCAGGTTCAACACGCCGGCCGGCAAACCGGCTTCGATCCAGCACTTGACCGTCAGTTCGGCGACTTTCGGGGTCAGCTCGCTCGGTTTGAACAGCACGCTGTTACCGGCCAGCAGCGCCGGCACGATGTGACCGTTGGGCAAGTGACCCGGGAAGTTGTAAGGACCGAACACCGCGACCACGCCGTGTGGCTTGTGGCGCAACACGGCGGTGGCGTCGCCCAGCGGGCCGCTCTTCTCGCCGGTGCGTTCGCGGTAGCTCTGCACCGAAATCGCAATCTTGTTGACCATGCTGGTCACTTCAGTCGCCGCTTCCCACAGCGGTTTACCGGTTTCTTCACCGATGCAACGCGCCAGTTCGTCAGCGTTGTTTTTCAGCGCGCCAGCAAAGGCTTCCAGCACCGAAATACGTTCTTCCAAAGTACGACGGGCCCAACCCGGAAACGCCTGACGCGCGGCTTGCACGGCGGACTCAACCTGAGCGGCGGTAGCGCCCTCGCCGGCCCACAGCACTTGCTGGGTCACCGGGTTCAGCGATTGGAAGGCTTCACCCTGACCGGCCAGCCATTCACCTGCGATGTATAGCGAATTCATTATTTCGACTCCCGAGCAGCAGACAACGGAACGGCGCGCACTTGATCGCCGGCGTTGAGATGAAGACGTTTGGCGGTCAGCGGATCGACGACCAAAGTGCCAGCGGCGAAGCGTGCTGGCGCGGCAGTGATCCGGCAGTCTTCACGCTTGCGGTTGTGAATCAGGAAAGGCGTGGCGTCGTCACCCGGCGTGCCGATGGCCAACACCAGCGCCTGGCTGTCGCGCACGGCGCGGATCTTGCCGGTTTCGCATTCCACTGCCGGGCCGGCGTCGAAGATGTCGACGTAGCCTTGATAGCTGAAACCTTCGCTCTTGAGCATGGCCAGAGCCGGCTCGGTGTCCGGGTGAACCTGACCGATCACGTTGCGCGCATCCGGCGACAGGAAGCAGGTGTACAGCGGGAATTTCGGCATCAGTTCGGCGATGAACGCCTTGTTGCCCACGCCGGTCAGGTAATCGGCCTGGCTGAATTCCATTTTGAAGAAATGACGACCGAGGCTTTCCCAGAATGGCGAACGCCCGGCTTCGTCAGACACGCCGCGCATCTCGGCGATGATCTTGTTGCCAAACAGTTGCGGGAACTCGGCGATGAACAGCATCCGCGCCTTGGCCAGCATGCGGCCGTTGAGGCCCGTGCGGAAATCGGCGTGCAGGAACAGCGAGCACAATTCCGAGTTGCCGGTCAGGTCGTTGGCCAGGAACAGCGTCGGGATTTCGCGGTAGATGTTCAGCTCTTGCGAAGCGCTGACCGTCAGGCCGACCCGGAAGTTGTACCAGGGCTCACGCAGGCCGACGGCGCCGGCAATGGCGGAAATGCCCACCACACGACCGTTGTCGTCTTCGAGGACGAACAGGTAGTCCGCATCGCCGCGCCCGGCTTCACCGCGAAAAGTCTTCTCGGCCCAGCCGACCCGATGGGCCAGACGCTCTTCGTTGGCCGGCAAAGTGGTCAGGCCGGTACCGGTGCTGCGGGCCAGGTCGATCAGAGCGGGTAAATCGCTGCTGCGTACGGGACGAACGATCATGCTATCTCCTCAAACGGGCCGCTTGCGCCACCCGCGAAACACTTGCTGCTTTCTAGGTTGAAAAGCAGGCGTTAAACCGCCACCAGGCGCACGCTTGCACCTTCACCGACGCCCAGGGCTTCGGCCGCTTCCAGATCCAGGGTCACGGGTTTGCCCGGCGCGTAATCGAGCTCGAGCAACACTGCGCGGTAATCCTGCAACTGCGCATTGGCCACCAGGTACTGACGACCGGCACCTTTGACCGGCTCGCCGATTTTCACCGGCACGACACGGCTCTGGGCGATCGAACGGATCCCCGAAACACGCGCATGCAACGTCGGGCCGCCGTCGAAAATGTCGATGTAGTGATCGGTCTCGAAGCCTTCACGCATCAGGATGTCGAAAGTGATCTGCGCCCGTGGGTGCACCTGGCCCATCGCTTCTTGCGCGGAGTCCGGCAGCAACGGCACGTAGATCGGGTAATGCGGCATCAGCTCGGCGAGGAACGTGCGGCTCTTCAGACCGCACAGACGCTCGGCTTCGGCGTAGTTGAGGTCGAAGAAGTTGCGACCGATGGCGTCCCAGAACGGCGAGTCGCCATTTTCATCGCTGTAACCGACGATCTCGGTCACCACGGAATCGGCAAAGCGCTCCGGATGGCTTGCCACGAACAGCAAACGGCCACGGGAGTTGAGCTCGGCCCACGGCGAACCCACCAACTCGCGCTGCACGTAGAAACTGGTCAGCAAGCTGTTGCCGGTCAGGTCGTGGCACTGGGAGAGCACGTGAATCTTGTTATGAATCTTCAGCTCGCGGGAAGCGTGCACGAAGGTTTCATTGCGGAAGCTGTAGAACGGCTCGGAATAACCGGCCGAGGCAACGATGGCCGAGCAGCCGGCCAGTTTGCCGGTGGCGGTGTCTTCGAGGACGAAGAAATAGCTCTCTTCACCGTTGAAGCTGACTTCGGCAGCGAACGAAGCTTCGCTCGCGGCGATCTTGTCGCTCAGGCGTTCAACGTCATCCGGCAAGGAAGTGACACCAATCGGGCTGTCCGCAGCCAGACGCTGTACCTCGCCCAGATCAGCCATTTGCGCGGGGCGCATCACCAGCATGGTGTCACTCCTTTCTCATACTCTTTGAGGAAAATAAGCCGAACCCTGTGGGAGCGGGCTTGCTCGCGAAAGCGGTGTGTCAGACAACAATGATGCTGACTGATACACCGCTTTCGCGAGCAAGCCCGCTCCCACATTTGAACCGGGCCGGCATAGAAATTGGGTTCGACGCCTGAAATCATCAGGCGTCGAAGGGTCTATCAGGCTTGCGTCAGTTTTGCCGCAGCGCGCTCGAAACGATCCAGGCCGGCATCGATATCGGCGTCTTCAACCACCAGGCTTGGCGCAAAACGCACCACGTCCGGGCCGGCTTGCAGGACCATCAGGCCTTCGCGCTCGGCGGCGTTGAAGATGTCTTTTGCCTTGCCTTTCCAGGCCTCGCTCAGCACGCAACCGATCAACAGGCCCATGCCACGAACCTTGGTGAACAGGCCGTATTTCTCGCCGATCTGCTCCAGGCGAGCCTTGAACTTGTCGTGCTTGGCGTTGACGCCGGCCAGCACTTCAGGGGTGTTGATCACGTCGATCACCGCTTCGGCGACGGCGCACGCCAGCGGGTTGCCACCGTAAGTGGTGCCGTGGGTGCCGACGACCAGGTGTTTGGCCAGGTCTTCGGTGGTCAGCATGGCTGCGATCGGGAAACCGCCGCCCAGGCTCTTGGCGCTGGTCAGGATGTCCGGGATCACGCCGTAATGCTGGTAGGCAAACAGATGGCCGGTACGGCCCATGCCGGTCTGCACTTCGTCGAAAATCAGCAGCGCGTTGTGCGCGGTGCACAGGTCACGGGCGCCTTGCAGGTATTCGAGTTCGGCCGGGATAACACCGCTCTCACCCTGGATCGGCTCCAGAACCACAGCGCAGGTCTTGTCGGAAATGGCGGCTTTCAGCGCGGCCAGATCGTTGTACGGCACGTGGGTGATGCCGGTGATTTTCGGACCGAAACCGTCGGAATACTTCGACTGGCCACCGACGTTCACGGTGAACAGGGTACGGCCGTGGAAGCTGTTGAGCGCGGCGATGATTTCGTACTTCTCGCTGCCAAACCGATCATGGCCGACACGACGGGCCAGCTTGAACGCGGCCTCGTTGGCTTCGGCGCCGGAGTTGCAGAAGAACGCACGCTCGGCAAAGGTTGCGTCGATCAGCTTGTGCGCCAGGCGCAGGGCAGGCTCGTTGGTGAACACGTTGGACACGTGCCACAGCTTGTTCGCCTGCTCGGTCAAGGCACCGACCAGCGCCGGGTGCGCATGGCCCAATACGTTAACGGCAATCCCGCCGGCGAAGTCGATCAGCTCGCGGCCAGACTGGTCCCATACGCGGGAACCGGCGCCACGCACAGGAATGAAGGCGGCAGGCGCATAGTTGGGAACCATTACCTGGTCGAAATCGGCGCGTTCTACCGCAGCGTGCTCAACGGACATCGGAGTCTCCTGAAGAGGAACACTCGCCGGAAACTGGCGAGCGATGGGGGGATTGTAAGGACAGTTTTCAGCCCGGCCTTGCCGCCAAGCGACAACTTCTTATAGCGCAAACCCCGGTTTCAGCCGGGTTTACGGCAATGCGACATATAGCGTCGCAAAGGCGCAGTTTAAACCGGCGGCACAGGTTATAGGCAGGCTTGTCGAGCGGTGCGGTAAATATGTACCGCACACCGTGCTTCATCGTTTGTTTTCCTTGGGCTCCATCCAAACGCTAACGGACTAGCGCCATGATTCAGCATGACCCCGAGCTTACGGCTCAGCCAGACGCGCATTTCCAGCATGCGTTCCACAATCTGCCCGACTGGCTATTAACAGCATCGCCCGCTACGCGCACTGCGCTGAAAAGCGCGCGGCTGGACCTCCCTGAATGGCACGCCCAGGCAACCCGCCAGCAGCACCAATCATTGAAAGCGGCCAACACGCACTACCTGGCCCAGCGTAACCACCTGGAATCCATGCTGGATAAATTGCAGAACGCCCGGGACTTTGCCGAACCGCTTCTGCGTGACGCACTGAAAACCCGGTACGGCCTGGAACTGGACGTCAAGACGACCTTCCTGCGCCTGTACATCCCGCAGACCGTTCCGTGGTTCCCGATCAAGACCGGTGCCGCGCGCACCTGGACGGTCTCGCTGCTCGACGCCGCCCTGCACAACTTTCAGGATTCGGAAACCGAAGCGCAGGCTTACGAATCAGCTTCGACGTTCATCACCGAACCCTCGTCCACCGGGCAATTCGATACATTGCCGGCGATCAAGCGCCAACTCTCCATTCAGCACTTCACCCGGTTGTGCAGGGAGCTGGATATCGGCGGTCGATACGAGACCCACCTCAAGGAAAACCTGGGGTTCACCAACCCGGTCGCCGCTGCCGTGTTGAAGTCGAGCGTGATCAAGACGCACAAGGCCGCCCTGCTATCGGCCCTGCATCTGGCTCAAGTCCGGGGCGACCTGCCGCTAGATGCAGGGCAATCGATTCTCGACATTATCGAGGGCCGCGAAAACGTGGGCCTGGACAACTGGCGACTGCACTGTCACGACCTGAGCCTGATGTCTTCATTGCTGACCGGCATCGTCATTTTCGCGCCGCGACTTGAACTCACCTCCCAGCGGTCGCGGATCATCGTCTACATCCCCGACGACCCGGAACACCCGCTCAAACAGTACCCCGACACCCTGGCGTTCATGACCGAGCTGACCCGCAAACTGCGCTCGCCTGCTTACCAGGCGTTCTTCAGCCGGTTCATCGATCATCAGGAACGAGGCCACTTTTTCGCCGACCTCAACAGTCGCCTGCGCGCAGTGACCTGGCATGAACACCAGCGCGGTGATCCGCTGCCAAGCTGGCGCGACACTCCCATCGACAAGCCCAACCTGCAATTCTCGGTGGGCCCGATCAGAAACGATCTGTGGACTCACCTCTACCAGCAGCAATTGAACAAACTGCTCAATGACGCACGCCCCCTTGCGATCTCTACCGCCAGTGCCGACCGAGCGGCACGATGGGCGGCGTGGGACGCCTTCAGCAATGTCGCCAAAAAGATCCTTGAAGTGGCGTCGTTCGTTGCCCTGCCTTTTGTTCCGTTTCTGGGCGAATTGATGCTCGCCTACATGGCCTACCAAGTGCTCGATGACACGTTCGAAGGCATCATCGACTGGGCCGAAGGCCTGAAAACCGAAGCGTTCGGACACTTGATGACGATCGCCGAGACGGTGGTTGAACTCGGGACGTTCGCGGTGGGCGGCGTCATGGCGGCCGGTGCGTTCAATGGCCTCATGTCTCGCGAGGCGGTGACGCTGATCTCCCCGCTCAAACCCATCAAGACAGCCACAGGCAAAACCCGATACTGGAAACCGGATCTCGCGCCGTACGAACAGTCCGTTGATCTGCCGGACGCTGCCAGCCCCGACCCTCTCGGTTTGTATCAGCATGAGGACAAAACGCTGGCGCGCATTGAAGGCAAACTCTACTCGGTAAAACCGGACAGCAAGACTGGCCGCTTTCAGATTCAACACCCGCGTCGGGCCGACGCCTATCAGCCGGCTCTGCGACACAACAACCATGGTGCCTGGCAGACCACACTGGAGCGACCGCTGACGTGGGACCGGGAAACCGTGCTGCGCCGCCTCGGCCAGAGCGTCGAATCGTTCAATGCTGCCGAGCGCGAGCAACTCCTGCAGATCAGCGGTTTTCACGACAACGTGTTGCGCGAGATCCACGTCGAGAATCAGCGCCCACCTTCGCTGCTGACCGACACGATCAAGCGCTTCAAGATCGACCGCGACATTCAGGCGCTGGTCGAGCAGACCGGCAGTGACCATCCCGACCGCTATCAGGCGCTGAACCAGCGCAGATCGCTGTTCCAGTCGCGCTACCGTGAACTTGAAAAAACCGCCGATCGCCACGTTCTGCTACTGCAAGGCGAAGTACAGGGACTGCCCACAGACATCGCGCAAGAATTGGTGAGCAACGCAAGCGGCACCGAACTGAAACAAATGCACAGCGGCCGCTTGCCCCAGCGCCTCAAGGATGTAGCGCTGAAAGCCATGGACGCGGTGCGTGTCGCCAGAGCCTATGAGGGGTTTTATCTGGAGGGCATGGAAACGGCGGACACCCATCGTCTGGCCCTGCACAGCCTTGAGTCACTGCCTGGCTGGCCTGCTCGCCTGCGCATCGAAGTCAGGGAGTTTTCCCACGAGGGGACGTTGCGCGACAGCATTGGCCAGCCCGACGCACCGCTCCTCAAGACATTGGTGCACACCGAGGACGACACGTATCGGCTCCATGAAAACACGGCTCTGCCGGGCGACTTTTATCAGGCCATCCTGTTGGCACTGCCCGACACTGAGCGCACGGCATTGGGTCTTTCCCCTGAAGACGGTCAGCTACTCAAACAACGCATTGCCGAGCATGCGCAGAACAATCCCGCATTGCGCACGCTGCTGGTGAAGCATCCCAACCGAAAACCCTTCTATGACCCGGCGACCATGCGCCTGCCCGGCGGATCGGAGGGTTACCACCGAACAGGTCGCCCCACCCCAACGCTGAATGACAGGGTTCGCGAGGTCTATCCAGGCCTGCCCCAGGATGAACTCCGCGTCGTCGTCGCCCGCTTGCAACGCCACCCCGATGGCGCTCGCGTGGAGCTTTCGCGCCTGAGCAATGAACTCGAACGGCTGCATGAAGATCTGGACACCTGGATAAAGGAAGCCCCCACCGTCCACCCCGAAACCAGACAGCCATTGAGCGAGCTGGAACAACAGGCCCAGCAGCACAACCGCCGGTTGCTGGCTCAGGAGATCCAGCAGAGTTGGCGTCGGCAAACGCAACGGGATCTCGACTCGGCAGAGCACAGTGACCGCTATGTGCTGCGATTCGACGAGCCGATTCTGGGTGAGCTGCCGGTGCTGACGGCGGACTTCAGTCACGTATCGCTGGTCGCCCTTGAAGGCAGTCACGCGGAGCAAGGTGTTCACGGTTTCCTGCAAAACTTCAGCGACCTTCGTCGCCTCGATTTGCGGCGCTTCTCCCTGACCACCCTGCCCGACGCCATCCCACGGATGACCAACCTCGACACATTGGTGCTGAACGAATGCGCGATCAGGATTGATGCAGACGCGTGGTCGAAACTGTCCTCATTGAACAAACTGGTGATGCTGGACCTGTTCCGTAATCCGGTTGATGTGGTACCCGATGTCGGCGCATTTACCGAGCTCGTGCACCTGGACCTGAGCGCAACCGGGCTGACTGAAATCCCCGCCAGTGCTATCACGCACCCCAAACTCGATACGCTCATGCTGATCAATAACCGGATCACCGAGCTACCCGAAGGGGTGTTCGACAGCGTAGTCTACGACAAGCGCGGCGTGCACCTGTCGGACAACCCGCTCGTCGACAGCGCTCGGCAACTCGTCAAGCTGCACTACCTCGAAACCTCATACGATCTGGGCGTCTATGCCCCCGAAGCGGATATCGAACGAGCCAGGGCGCTCTACCCGAACATGGAAGTCGAGCAGGCCAGCGACTTCGTCTACGAACTGCCCGGCACACTGGAAGAGGGCCGAGAGGCGCTGACCCAACTGGAGGCAGAACTGGCTCAATTGAGCAACGATCTGGCGACATGGACAGCCGATCTGCCGCCGCACCACCCGCTAACGGGCGAACCCTTCGATGCCTCCCAGCTGTTTGTCGAACACGCTAATCGCGATGAATTCAAAGAGGCACTGGAACGCTGCTGGCGGCATGACGCCGAACTGGATGATTTCAATGACTCGCTTGAGCCGTCGTTTGAACTCTCCATCCGCCCGGTCATCATCGGGGAACTGCCGACCCTCAGCGCCGACTTCAGCCATGTCTCTGCACTGGAGCTGCACAGTGTCGATGGCGTGACGCGCATCGGGCGTTTTCTGGAATCCTTCCCGAACCTGAAAAGCCTGAGGCTGCGTGACTGCAACCTCGGTGACATTCCCGATGCGCTGTTCAAGATGGGGCAACTCAGGTCGCTGTCGATTCCCAACTGCCGCGTCAGCCTGTCAGTGCAGTCGGTCGGCGCATTGGCGGGAATGGAACAGCTCGAATACCTCGATCTGGGCCTCAACCCCTTGGGGCTGACACCCGACCTGAGTCAGATGCCGGACCTGGCGACCATTCTGCTCAACGACACCGGCATCACCGACATACCCGATGGCCTGCTACAACTGGCCGAACTGGACTGGGCAGACTTGAGCGGCAATGCAATCACCAACGTACCCAGCGACCTGTTGGAGTTGCCCGTGGAAGTGGCCGAGAACATTACGCTGAGGGGCAATCCGTTTACGGAGGAAAGCCTGTTGCGGCTGATCAGTTACTTCGAACGCACACGTGCGGACTTTGGCGTGGAAGAGGTGATCAATCGAGGTGAAATGAACGTATCCACCTCTGAGGGTTCCGAGATCGACGAATAGATCAGCCGCGCTCGGACGGCACCGACGACAACTCGAACGGACTGCTGCTGCGTCGCTGGTTGCGATCTTCCCGCGGCGTGGCACCAAAGAAGTTGCGGTAGGCGCTGGAGAAATGTGGCCCCGAGGAGAAGCCGCACGACAGGCCGATCTGGATGATCGACTTGCTGGTTTGCATCAACATCTGCCGGGCCTTGTTCAGGCGCAGTTCCAGGTAGTACTGGCTCGGCACGCGGTTGAGGTATTGCTTGAAGATCCGCTCCAACTGGCGACGGGACACGCACACGTGCTGGGCGATTTCGTCGGTGGTCAGTGGTTCTTCGATGTTGGCTTCCATCAGCAACACCGCCTGGGTGAGCTTCGGATGGCTGGAACCGAGGCGGTTCTGCAGCGGAATGCGTTGGCGTTCGCCGCCTTCGCGGATGCGCTCGACCACCAGCTCTTCGGACACGGCGCCAGCAAGTTCGGCGCCGTGATCACGGGCCAGCACTGCCAACAACAGGTCGAGAACAGACAGGCCACCGCACGCCGTCAGGCGATCGCGATCCCAGTCGAACAGATGGCTGGTGGCGATGACTTTCGGGAAACGCTCGGCGAAATCGTCCTGCCAGCGCCAGTGCACGGCGGCGCGATAACCGTCGAGCAAACCGAGTTGCGCCAACGGATAAACACCGGCGGACAGACCACCGATCACGCAACCGGCACGCACCAGTTGTTTCAGCGCACTGCTGAGCGCCGGCGCGAGGGTGGTCGGCGGCTCATCGGCGAGCAGGAACAACTTCTGGAAGTTTTCGAGCTTGCCGGCCCAGGGTTCACCCGGCAATTGCCAGGCGCCTTCGGTCGACGGTTCGGCCTGCAGGAACGACAGTTCGTAGACCACGTCCGGATGCACACGCTGGGCAACACGCAAGGCCTCCTCAGCCAGCGCAAGCGTCAGTGCTTTAGTGCTGGGCCAAATCAGGAAACCAATTCGATGGGCAGTCATGGCGGGCAATCCGAAACGAAACAGTGATGAAGGCATGGGCCAATGCTAGCCCGTAAATGAACGCAAATCTCAAAACCTGTAGGAGCCGGCTTGCCGGCGATGGCGGTATGCCTGTGCCAGATATGCAAACTGGCTCACCGCTATCGCCGGCAAGCCGGCTCCTACAAGGAATCGGGGGCGGCCGTTAATTTGCGAAGCATGCACTATCCCGGTGCACAACGGCAGTCTTGATTATTTCAGGCTGCCAGAGAGGAATTGTTGCAGACGTTCGGACTGTGGATTGACCAGCACCTCACGCGGGTTGCCGCTTTCTTCGACGACGCCTTTGTGCAGGAACACCAGCTGGTTCGACACTTCACGGGCGAAGCCCATTTCGTGGGTCACCACCACCATGGTCCGGCCTTCGAGGGCCAGGGCTTGCATCACCTTCAGCACGTCGCCGACCAGTTCAGGGTCGAGGGCCGAGGTCGGTTCGTCAAACAGCATCACCTCAGGTTCCATCGCCAGTGCACGGGCAATCGCCACGCGCTGCTGCTCGCCACCGGACATGTGGCCAGGGTAGGCGTCTTTACGATGTGCCACGCCGACCTTGTTCAGGTAGTGCTCGGCTTTCTCGCGGGCTTCGGCCTTGGACATGCCGAGCACGTGGACCGGCGCTTCCATGATGTTTTCCATCGCGGTCATGTGCGACCACAGGTTGAAGTGCTGGAACACCATCGACAGACGCGAACGCATGCGTTGCAGCTGTTTCGGGTCAGCGGCTTTCAGCGCGCCGTCCTTGTTGGCAACCAGTTTCAGCTCTTCGTTGTTGAGCAGGATCTTGCCCGCGTGCGGCTGCTCCAGCAGGTTGATGCAGCGCAGGAAGGTACTTTTGCCGGAGCCACTGGAGCCGATGATGCTGATCACATCGCCAGCCGCCGCTTTCAGGGACACGCCCTTGAGCACTTCGTGACTGCCATAGCGTTTATGCAGGTCTTGGACTTCAAGTTTGTACATGCGGTCGGTTCTCACAAAAACAGTCAGTCAGTCGTTGAGCAAGCGCCCGTGACGCAGCGCTTCGCGCCCCGCCACCTTGGCCAGCCAGAAACCGGGTTGGGCATAACGCAGCCGTTCAATGGCAAACAGCACCCCGGACGTACCAGCACACACCGTGCTGACCCGATCCGATAACGGATCGATCACTTCAAAAATCTCGTCGCCGGCTTCGATCCACTCACCGGGTTTACGCAGAAAACTGATCACGCCCGGATGCGGCGCGAACAGCAATTCGGTGCCTTCGAACGGCATGCCTTCACACGCGTCCTGCGCAGGTTTTGGCCATTCGCCGCTGATCAATCCCTGCTCGGCGAGGAACGCGAGAATGCCTTCGGCGTAAGCCTCGGCTTCAGCGCGACCGGTGTCAGACTGACCACCTAATTCAATAGTAGTCGCCAGGCACGCCAGTGGAATCTGCGCATCCGGAAACTGACGCGACAGACGCAGCCACGGCAGCGAACAGGCTTCGTCGAAGGAACTGCCGCCGGAATCTTCCGCCAACAGGCCCACTTTCACATTCAGGTGCGCGGCGAGCGAACGCCATTGCGGCCAGTGTTGCGGCAAGGCGTACATGTGCAGCGCGGCTTCGCAATCGCAATGCAGATCAAGCACCACATCAGCGGTGCAGGCATGGCTGAGCAACACGCGCTGCATGCCTTGCAACTGGCTGCTCGCCTCCGGCAGTGCCGCCAGGTGATCGCTCATGGCCTGACGGATCAAGCGGATGTTGGCGTGCGGATCGTCACCCAGATGTCCTTCAAGTTGGGCGGCCACTGGCGCGCTCAGCTCGACGAAATCGCGGTTGAAGTTCTTGCCGCTGCCCGCTTCGAAACGCCCTTGATGACCGCCTTGCAGCAGCTGACCGAGGCCCAGTGGATTGGCCACCGGCACCAGCTCGACCACACCGTTGAGCAAGCCTTGGGCTTCGAGTTCGGTCAGGCGCTTTTTCAGCTCCCAGGCCGTGCGCATGCCCGGCAATTCGTCGGCGTGCAGGCTGGCCTGGATGTAGGCCTTGCGCTCGCCACTACCGAAGCGGAACACCGAAATCTGGCGTTCGCTACCGAGGTGGCTCCACGGCAATGAATGATCGATGCGTTCCATATCAGTGCTTCCGCGGGGCCAGGTAGCCCAGCCAGCGGCGCTCGGCCAGTTTGAACAGCTTCACCAGAATGAAGGTCAGGCACAGGTAGAACACACCCGCGGTGATGTACGCTTCGAACGGCAAGTAGAACTGAGCGTTGACCGTGCGCGCGGCACCGGTGATGTCGATCAGGGTCACGATGGACGCCAGACTGGTGGTCTGCAACATCATGATCACTTCGTTGCTGTACTGCGGCAGCGCCCGGCGCAGGGCCGATGGCAGCAGAATCCGCTTGTACATCTTGAAGCGCGACATGCCCATGGCCTTGGCCGCTTCGATCTCACCGTTCGGCGTAGCGCGCAGGCTGCCGGCGATGATTTCTGCGGTGTAGGCGCTGGTGTTGATCGCGAAGGCCAGGCACGCACAGAACGTCGCGCTGGACAGCCACGGCCACATGAAGCTTTCACGCACCGCCTGGAATTGCGCCAGACCGTAGTAGATCAAAAACAGCTGCACCAGCATCGGCGTGCCGCGGATCACGTAGGTATAGAGCCAGGCAGTCATGTTGACGACCGCGTTCTTCGAGACGCGCATCAAGCCCAGGGGCAAGGCGCACAGCAAACCGAAGAACAATGACAGTGCGAGCAATTTGAGGGTGGTCACCAGGCCGCCGAGGTACAGCGGCAGGGCCTCCCAAATGACGTTGTAGTCGAAGATCATAGATCAGCCGCCCTTACGCCTACCGAGTAGCGCTTCTCAAGGTGACGCAATGCCAGCAACGAGACACTGGTGATCACCAGGTACATCGCGGCCACTGCGAGGAAGAAGGTGAAAGGCTCGCGGGTGGCATCTGCCGCCTGCTTGGCCTTGAACATCATGTCTTGCAGACCCACCACCGAAATCAGCGCGGTGGCCTTGGTCAGTACCAGCCAGTTGTTGGTGAAGCCCGGAATCGCCAGGCGAATCATCTGCGGCACCAACACCCGGAAGAACACCTGAAAGCTGCTCATGCCGTACGCCATACCGGCTTCGGCCTGCCCCTTCGGAATCGCCATGAAGGCACCACGGAAGGTTTCCGACAGGTACGCACCGAAGATGAAACCCAGGGTGCCGATACCGGCGGCCAGCGGGTTCAGGTCGATGTAATCGTCATAGCCGAGCATCGGTGCGACGCGGTTGAGCAGGTCCTGACCGCCGTAGAAAATCAGCAGGATCAGCACCAGATCGGGAATCCCGCGGATTACCGTGGAATACAGATCGCCCAGCCAGGCCAGCCAACGCACCGGCGACAGACGCAGCGCAACGCCGATCAGCCCCAGGACGATGGCCAGGGCCATGGACGACAAGGCGAGCTGAAGCGTCAGCCATGCGCCATCGAGGATGACAGCCCCGTAGCCTTTCAACATGATTCAGATCCTCGAAAGTTGGGATGAAAAAATGGCGCAAACCTCAGAGATCCTGTTGCTTGCGCCATTCGGACTTGTCGCCGGGACGTGTTACTTGCCGTAGATATCGAAGTCGAAGTACTTGTCCTGGATCTGCTTGTACTTGCCGTTCTCGCGAATGGCAGTGATCGCGGTGTTGACCTTGTCTTTCAGCGCATCACCCTTGCGAACAGCAATACCTACGCCGTCGCCGAAGTATTTGACGTCGGTGAAGGCCGGGCCCACGAAAGCAAAACCTTTGCCGGCGTCGGTTTTCAGGAAACCGTCATTCAGCAGCGTAGCGTCTGCCACGGTGCCGTCGAGGCGACCGGCAGCGACGTCGAGGTAAATTTCGTTCTGCGAACCGTACGGCTTGACCTCGGCACCCAGCGGAGCCAGGACTTCGCGGGCGAAACGCTCGTGGATCGAACCACGCTGCACGCCGATGTTCTTGCCCTTCAGCTCGGCCAGGCCTTCGCTGACTTGAGTGCCGGCCTTCATGACCAGGCGAGCCGGGGTGTTGTAGTACTTGTTGGTGAAGTCCACGGACTTCTTGCGGTCTTCAGTGATCGACATCGACGACAGGATGGCGTCGATCTTGCGCACTTTGAGTGCCGGGATCAGACCGTCGAACTCTTGCTCGACCCACACGCACTTGACCTTCATTTCTTCGCATAGTGCGTTGCCGATGTCGTAGTCGAAACCAACGATGCTGCCGTCCGGCGCTTTGGAAGCAAACGGAGGGTATGCCGCTTCGATGCCAATTTTCAGAGGCTTTTCATCGGCGAAGGTTGGCAGGGACAGCACGGACAGTGCCAGGGCGCCAAGCAGCACGAGTTTCTTCATCTTGGGACTCCATCGGTAAAGGGCTAAAACGGCAGAGTGAGCAACAGCCCAATATGCGAATGAGTAAAACCGGAAAGCGGTTGCTGCGTCCTGGGAAACCGGCGTTGTTTTCAACGCGGGCAACGACGAGCGAGTGATCGGCATTCTAACGACAGGCCCGAAGCCGATATTTCTTCAATGCGACAACAAATTACAGAAGCACCGAGAAAGCCGTTTAGGCACGTTGACAGCCTTGCAATTTCATGCAAGAGCAAAAGACAGTGAACCGATCTATATTGCAAATTGCGGGCCTATTATTGGCAAACCCTTCTAATCCGGCAAGCGCAGCGTGGGTTCTTATTTTTTTGCGGGGCTGAAATGCACGGATGCGGGGTTATGGCGTTTCGCAATGCCCCGTATCGGCGCGGGCGGTTACACATTCAGTTACTTGAAGGGTCGTGGGTAACAGTAGGAAATGGACTACGGGGGAAGCCGATAATTATTGGCTGGTGTTTATTGGGTGTCTGACAGATTGCCTTCGCGGGCAAGCCTCGCTCCTACAGGATTCAGGTACACCTCAACCCCTGTAGGAGCGAGGCTTGCCCGCGAAGAGGCCCGAACAGCCAATACAAAACCCTCAGGCATAAAAAAGCCCCACCAGACTCAACACCTGGCAGGGCTCCAATAACGCCAAACGCTACTTACGCAACATTCATCGTCTTGTGCGTATCAATCAAATGCTGCACCACACCCGGATCCGCCAGGGTCGAAATATCCCCCAACCCATCATATTCAGCGGTCGCAATCTTGCGCAGAATCCGGCGCATGATCTTGCCCGAACGCGTCTTCGGCAGCCCCGGCGCCCACTGGATCACATCCGGCGAAGCAATCGGGCCGATCTCTTTACGCACCCAGTTCTTAAGTTCCAGACGCAATTGCTCGCTCGTCTCTTCGCCAGCGATCAACGTGACGTAGACATAAATGCCCTGCCCCTTGATGTCGTGCGGCACACCGACCACGGCGGCTTCAGCGACTTTCGGGTGCGCAACCATCGCGCTCTCGATCTCGGCGGTGCCCATGCGGTGGCCGGACACGTTGAGCACGTCGTCCACACGGCCGGTGATCCAGTAGTAACCGTCCTCGTCACGACGCGCACCGTCGCCGGTGAAGTACATGCCGCGGAAGGTCTTGAAGTAGGTGTCGACGAAACGGTCATGGTCGCCATACAGCGTACGCGCCTGGCCTGGCCACGAATCGAGAATCACCAGGTTACCCTCGGCGACGCCTTCAATGATGTTGCCCAGGTTGTCCACCAACGCCGGCACCACGCCGAAGAACGGACGTGCCGCCGAACCTGGCTTCAGTGCGTGAGCGCCCGGCAACGGGCTCATCATGTTGCCGCCGGTTTCGGTCTGCCACCAGGTATCGACGATCGGGCAACGGGATTGACCGACGTTTTTGTAGTACCAGTCCCACGCTTCCGGGTTGATCGGCTCACCGACCGAACCGAGCAGACGCAAGCTGCTGCCGTCAGCGCCTTCAACAGCGGCCTTGCCCGACGCCATCATCGCGCGGATCGCGGTCGGCGCGGTGTAGAGGATATTGACCTTGTGCTTGTCGACGATCTTCGCCACCCGAGTGATGTCCGGGTAGTTCGGCACGCCTTCGAACAGCAGCGTGGTCGCGCCGTTGGCCAGCGGGCCGTAGACAATGTAACTGTGGCCGGTGACCCAGCCGACGTCGGCGGTGCACCAGTAGATTTCGCCCGGGCGGTAGTCGAACACGCGCTCATGGGTCATGGCCGCATACAGCAAGTAGCCGGCGGTGGTGTGCTGCACGCCCTTCGGCTTGCCGGTGGAACCGGAGGTGTAAAGGATGAACAGCGCTTCTTCGGCGCCCATTTCTTTCGGCGCGCAGACACTGCCCGCCACTTTCATCAGGTCTTCAAACCAGATGTCGCGATGCTGGTTCCACTTGATGTCGCCACCGGTGCGCTTGCACACGATGACTTTCTGGATGCTGCTGGTTTCCGGGTTGGTCAGCGCGTCGTCGACGTTGGACTTGAGCGGGATTTTCTTGCCAGCACGAATGCCTTCGTCCGCAGTGATCACCACTTTCGAGCGGCAGTCGATGATGCGACCGGCCAGGGCTTCCGGCGAGAAACCACCGAACACCACCGAGTGAATCGCGCCGATCCGGGTGCAGGCCAGCATGGCGACCACGGCTTCGGGAATCATCGGCATATAGATAGTCACCACGTCGCCGCGGTGCACATCCTGGCCGCGCAAGGCGTTGGCGAACTTGCAGACTTGTTCGTGCAGCTCGCGGTAGGTGATGTTGCGGCTTTCGGAAGGGTCATCCCCTTCCCAAATGATCGCGATTTGATCGCCGCGCTCGGCCAGATGACGGTCGAGGCAGTTGTAGGAAACGTTCAGGGTGCCATCGGCGAACCACTTGATGTCGACATGGTGATCGTCGAAGGACGTCTGCTTCACCGTGGTGAAAGGCTTGATCCAGTCGAGGCGCTTGGCTTGCTCGCGCCAGAAACCGTCAGGGTTGACGACCGACTGCTGGTACATGGCTTTGTAGGTTGCCTCGTCGGTCAGCGTGTTGGCCGCTACCTCGGGACGAACGGGATACAGAGAAGCCGCACTCATCTTTCTTACCTCGGTGGAATAGTTGTTTTTGTATGGCCCTGTTGTAGCCCGGGCCGGGCCTATAGAACCATTCGACGATGGTAGTAACAAGCCCCTACAAATTATCGTGATAACCCCGCACAAATGTACGCAACCCCTGTAGGAGCGAGGCTTGCCCGCGAAGAACGATAACGCGGTCAACCTGAAAACCGCGTCGCCAACATCGCCAGCAAGCCGGCTCCTACAACCGTATTCCACGATTGTTACGAAATCTGTCAAAGGTGTTTATCAAAACCCCACCTATATGAATGCCAACCCCACGCCTAAAATCCACCTCGCCAACAAGGCAAACCCTGATTAACCAAGTTGCAGCCCCCACGAAGGCAGTTAATCAAAACACCGGTAACCAAGTTCCACACGCAACCCCAAAAAGGTTGCGTGACCCCACTCGACCTCTAAAAGGTAAAACCGAAATGAAAGCTTTATTAGTTCTGGCCCTCTCCAGCCTGTGCGCAACCGCCATGGCAGACGAGGTCCCGACTGATGTCGCACAGCAACAACCCGCTATCGAGGAATACACTTACTCCACTCACCTCGATATCGCCAAAGTTGTCTCCATGAGTGAAATCCCCAATGTGTGCGAAGTTGTCCCCATGAAAATGGAATACGACGACTCCAAAGGCCAACGCCACATCCTGCGCTACAGCATCATGGGTAACGGCTGCTCCAACGGCTGATCACCCGCACTCCCCTAAACGGTTCGACCCAATGCCCGATCATCACACCGACCTGTAGGAGCCGGCTTGCTGCGGGCGGCGCTCCGACGATAGCAGTCGACGCAATGTTCAAGGCAGTCAAAGCGCCGAACCGTATAGATCGATTTACACGATAGCTTTCAGCATTTATTTGCGCTTTTTAATCGAATCTATCGGCGTAGTATGAATCCCACACCAAGGCAAACAACGCCAACGAACCTGGAGCAACGACCATGAAAACCAAACTGATCCTCGCCCTGACCCTGTCTGTACTGGCCGCCAACACCTTCGCCGCCGACGGTTACGACCGCACGGGCTCGGCCACTTTCACCACCGAAGCCGCTGTCGCTTCTGACGGCTACGACCACACCGGCTCGGCCAAAGTCGCCGCCGATGGTGCCGATCACATCGGTGCAGGCAAACTCGCTTCCGATGGTTTTGATCACACTGGCGCCGCCAAAGTCGCTGCCGATGGTGCCGATCACGTCGGTTCCGCCAAAGTCGCCGCCGATGGCGCAGATCACGTCGGTGCCGCTCGCCTGAGCTGATCATCGAGCGTGACTTACAGCCCGACTTCGGTCGGGCTTAGTTGTGTCTGGGGCCAGCGAAAACCGACTCAAAACACAACATGTAGTGAAAAACCCGATTTTTTGGCTATTTTTTGAACAAAAAAGTAGCACGTCAAAATTTAAGAAAAAAAATCTGCTCCCGCGATCACCAGCCAAAGCCCTATAAACCCTCGCTCCGACCGAAAAACCCTCCTTCTCGACCGCTCCATGCGCGGATTCGCCCCACCACGGCCGCAAAAATTTCCCTATAATGCCGCCTTAAACGGGCCTGCAATATTCCCTTACAGGGATGACAGCCAGTCCGAAGCCCAGGCCGACGTCGTCAACGACTGCAGCGCCATCAGCGGCTCTCGGAACCCCGTACAAAATTATGTTTATTTGCCTGCGTGTACCGCTGCAAAAAACGCTATCCAACGCGGCCAGACCGGTCGTGTGAAAAACCAACCAATCAGTTTTCACACGGGCATCTGGCCCTCACGCAGGAGACGACACGTCATGCTGAGCTGGGACGAATTCGACAAAGAAGACAGCGGCGAGACCGTGGTAAAAGGCGCCAACGCCGGCCACGCGACTGAAGCCAACATGGACCGCCTCGACACCGCCGGTGGTGTTGCCGCTCAAGAAGCTCGCGCTGTAACCGCGTCCGACTCCGCCGCCATCGCTCGCGCCAAGGCTGCCCTCGACAACCTCGACATCGCCGAAGGCCTCGCCGAACTCGAAGGCGCCTCCGCCCGTGTCGCCGTTGACGAAAAGCGCATGATCAACTGCCGCGCCGACCTCAACCAACTCGTACCGTTCAAGTACGACTGGGCCTGGCAAAAGTATCTGGACGGTTGCGCAAACCACTGGATGCCGCAAGAAGTCAACATGACCGCCGACATCGCCCTCTGGAAAGACCCGGAAGGCCTGACCGACGACGAGCGCCGCATCGTCATGCGCAACCTCGGCTTCTTCTCCACCGCCGACTCCCTGGTTGCCAACAACCTGGTCCTGGCCGTGTACCGCCTGATCACCAACCCGGAATGCCGCCAGTACATCCTGCGCCAGGCTTTCGAAGAAGCGATCCACACCCACGCCTACCAGTACTGCATCGAATCGCTGGCCATGGATGAAGGCGAAATCTTCAACATGTACCACGAGATCCCATCGGTCGCGAAAAAAGCCACCTGGGGCCTGAAGTACACCCGTTCGATCTCCGATCCGAAGTTCGAAACCGGCACCGTCGAAACCGACAAAGAACTGCTGCGCAACCTGATCGCCTACTACTGCGTTCTGGAAGGCATCTTCTTCTACTGCGGCTTCACCCAGATCCTCTCCATGGGCCGCCGCAACAAAATGACCGGCGTCGCCGAGCAGTTCCAATACATCCTGCGCGACGAATCCATGCACCTGAACTTCGGCATCGACGTGATCAACCAGATCAAAATCGAAAACCCGCACTTGTGGGACGCCGAGATGAAGGAAGAGGCTTCGCAGATGATTCTGCAGGGGACTCAGCTGGAGATTGAATATGCTCGGGATACCATGCCTCGTGGGGTGTTGGGCATGAATGCGGCGATGATGGAGGACTATCTGAAGTTCATCGCTAACCGTCGTTTGTCGCAGATTGGGTTGAAGGAAGAGTATCCGGGGACGACTAACCCGTTCCCTTGGATGAGCGAGATTATGGACTTGAAGAAAGAGAAGAATTTCTTTGAGACTCGGGTTATTGAATACCAAACCGGTGGTGCGCTTAGCTGGGATTGATTTCCGAGCTCGCCGCGATTTGATGATTGCAATTTGAATCGGCGAATCGAAAAAGCAAAAGCCCCGATCTGATCGGGGCTTTTTTATTGGGGAATGAATAACCTTTTTCATCCCTACGTCGCTACGCCAAAACTCCTACAGATCTTCCAGCCACTTCCGTATTGATGTCCACTCAAAGCACCTCTAAGCTCAATTGCAGGTGCCTAAGAAACGCCCAACGTAGAAGCTACTCCGTCAAACAGTAATCGCGCATGTCTCGAAGACTTACGTACGATTTTCTGTTTGAAGAGAACGCTTGTTGGGATTTTTTTAAGTCCTCTACGTCGGGTTTTGGCCCTCTCAAAATTCACACGTAGAGGTAATGGATATGCCGACACAAAGACCACTCCGCTCATCCTCCTTCCCGGAGATCGGTCATGTCTGATCCGATCATTCCAACACGTTTCGCACGCCAAAACCTCCACCTCCATGCGCTCCTTCTGGAAAACCAGCCATGGCTCTGCGCCCGCGATCTGGGTCGGCTGATGGGATTCCATCTGAGTGATCGTGTAGTCAACAAACTGGATCAGGATCAGCGGCGGACCTTGCGGATTGAATATTACGGACAATTTGAGCAGCGGTTAATGCTCAGCGAATCAGGGGCTTATGCGCTGTTGGTGTATCACTACGCGCCGGGGAACCGGTTGTTGCGTGAGTGGTTGACCCACCAAGTGGTCCCGGCCTTGCGCGATGCGGACCAGCCGAAGAATACGGATCGGCCAATGTTAAGTTTGTTGGATTGGCCGGAGATGTCGTTGAGTCTGTTGCATTGGCAGGATGAAGGTTGGATTCGGCTGCGGGACATGCCCTACCTCTTGCACGATAAGCCGCAACTACAGGTTATGGGGGTTGATCCTTGGTGGTGGAGGGTTGTGCAAATGCTTCTATCGTCGAAGCATTTACCTAGGTTAAATCGTCGAAAACCCATCGACCATTGAGAAGACTTTTCAGTTGCTCAACGCTCAGCAACTGTTGGGGTTTCCTATGAACAATCGCGTGGCAATTCGCACAGAGTGGAATCAAGTCAGTCGCTGGATCGACAACCTGGTCCTCGTCAAATTCGGAAATGGGCTTCACATGGTGCACATGAATAAAGCCTTTTGCATGTGCGCCATACGCTTTCTCGAAATCAAAATCACAGGCTTTGCATCGAAGCCCATGAATAGCGATTGCCTGAAGCCGAAGCTTTGGGCTGCGCTCATACCTCACACCGTAATAGGCGATTTTTTTCCCTTCAGTCCCGATAACACTAGTCTCAAATTCCTGCGCACTATCGATTAGGCTGAAATCGAAGGCCTGCTCCACCTGTAGCTTCGCACGGGAACAAATGTCGTCAAACACCATCTGGTCAATAAACCGGACACCATTACGCCAGTAATTACTCTTCAGTTTTTCGGGAATCTGCTCAAGGTATTCTCCGTCGAGTTTAATGGGAACCGCAGATTCAAAGGGCCTGAAGCCCTCAATGACAGCGAACAAATCACCTCGTGTGCTGTTCTCATCCGCATGAACCTTTCCGATTCGAGCAACACCAAAATAATGAGGGCTGGCACTCAGACGCTGATCCGAAAAAGCCTTGTTTGTCATCTTCCCTTTGTAATACAGCACCGCCGTTCCTTCGGTCAGAATTGCTCGATACTGTTTCGGAAAGTGATATAGGACACCGGTTTCATCGGCCCACTTCGATTCATCATTTTCGGCAATGACAGCTGGCATCCACTCATCCCCCTATAAGAGGATGAAGACTACCAAAAATACGGAATTCTCCTACACGATTAGCGGAAAGATTTCGCAATCAGTTCAATCCAGAATCTCGAGAGCAGCGGCGGCGCATACGTCGCACCTACAGCTCTCACCAGGCTATGACATCGTGTGGAAAATGAAGATGTTGGCGCGACTAAGATGAATTAAAAGGTGCGCCATCACCCGCCTCCCGCTATTAATACCGTTCCCCACTCAAGGACCCGAGCCCACCATGAAATTCGACCTCGCCTACTGCCTCAGCCTCGACGACAAACTGTCGATCTATGACGTGCGCGATTTGAATTTCGACGAGACCATGGAGTTCGATTCCGCCAAGGAACACTTCCAATGCCCCAATGACGCATGCAGGGCGGCCTTCGATGCGGCGAATGTGTTGACAACATTCAACGCCAAGAACGTGAATTACGTCCGCACTCCGCACTTCAAGAACACGCCCAGCACCCGGCATGTGGTGGACTGTCCTTATGTCAGTCTCAAGGCGTCGGCGTCGGGTGTGGACTCGGACGGTACAGAAACGGATGACAGTCGCGAGGAACATTTCCCGTCGGAGTTGTTACTGACTCGGCGTCAGTATGTGCGTAAGCCGTCGAACCCGGCGGTGGCGGCGGATGTGGTGCGGGACGATCCGAATCCTCTTACACAGCCCAGCGATACCGAGCACCCAAGCCACGAATCAGCGCCGGACAAGACCAGTGTCTTCGCCCACCCGGTGGAGTGTTTTGTGTCGAACTTCGAGGACAAGGAGTTGCTCAAGCGCGTGCCGCTGAAGATTGGCGAGCACACTGCGCCTTATGGGTCGTTCTTCAAGAAGATCGAATACCTGACGGACAACAAGGGGCTGATTTACTGGGGCAAGATCAAGGAGATCAAGGATTACACGCAGAGCTTTCGCATCGATTTCGAGCAGAAGGTCTGGTTCAAGCAAGCGGATGAGGCGAAGAAGAAGCCTTATTCGGTCAACGTTTACCTGAGCAAGAAGTTGATCGAGAACTACCGCAAGCGCAAAGCGTTTCTGGAGGAGATCAAGCATGCCATCGACAGTGGTGCCGAGTTGTATTGCTTCTTTTATGGCGTGACGCCGGAGTTGAAGCAGGTGCCGAGCAAGAAAACCCCCGAGCAGACGTTCGGGGTGTTCAGTGCGAATATCGAGAACCTGGATCACTTCATTATTCGTGAGGCGCCGGGGTTGTCGGATAAGTAATCCAACATCAGGGCAACTGCAGTGCTACTCCACCAGGATGTTGCTTGACCAGGCTATAGGGCAGGACGCTCCAGCCCACATTTCCGCACACCGCCGCGACGTGAGGAAAGGACGGTTCCAACTTGATGCCTTTCTCGGTGAAGTACCAGGAAGGAAATTGCCAACGGTCGTCCTCGTCGTAGCCGCAGTCGTTCTCCCCCTCAAGCGTTATGGTCATTTCATTGGGATAAAGCTTAAGTAACTGCGCCACCAGCCACGGCGCCAGCTCTTTGCTGCGGTAATCCGAGTAGGCAGTGAATGAATCAGACGAAGAAATATAGGCGTCGTAGTTTTCCTCGTAATGCAGCGGTCTGCCCTGCCCGACCCAAAGCACATCATCAAGCGTCAGTGATTTACCTGTCTTGGTATCGAGGTTGAGTGCTTCATTGGTCTGATCTGGGTATGCGCCGCCACAGAAGTACTCGGTTGAAACACGGACGCTCATCACGGACGGCGTCATCCACAGCGGCTGACTGATTTGTGAGTAATAGGCGTCAGCGTAATTGGCGAAGCATCCGTAATAGCCCACGACCTCTTGCCACAAACGGCCCTTCAGTTGCTGATTGATGCGTTGACGCTCTTCGGCGCTGTAACCCGAAACCACCTCAAACAACTCGGCTTTTGATTGGGGTTCGCTCCACCATTGCAACGTGTAGCCCATGAAGGTTTCGGTTTTGCCTTGTGTGAGTTTTATACCTTGCAGGCGCAGGTATTCGTACGGTGCCTTGTCGTGAAGTCTGACGAGATAGGGCAAGGTTTCGGCAGGAACTTGAGGAAAGTTTGCTTGCTGCAACTCGACCTTCAAGACCTTGCCTTTGGGGCTGGTCCATTCTCCGGCCCAGCCATTGGGCTTGGGTTGCAAGCGAATTGTCGGAAGAGGTTTGTTCTCTCCATAACGCTGGTCACCCTCTTCGAGCACAAGCGTTTCCCCTTCCTTTGAGCCACTAAGCACCAAGTCCTTGCGATACTTTTGATAGAAGTAGCGGCCCTCACTGCCATCGGCGTTCACCTCCAGCACAATCGGCATTTTGCCCAGCGTCCCGGTGTAGACCTGCTTGCCGCTGTCAGCCCACAACAGTGTGGAAAACGTTGAGCACATCAACACGACAACGCCAGGCAGACGAATCAATCCTTTAAACATCAAATCATCCTTGAATGCAGCGAACATTGGTTCGCGGGAAATAGCCGCGAATTATGGCGAAGCTTCGTCTGCGAATCGATGAAAAGCTAGCTTGATAGCGATTAACTCCAACACATGCTGACCATCACCAATACCAGCAAACCAATATAGATACGCGCATGTATCCGATCCGGAATCCGCCCGATCCACGGCGTAGCCAATCGAATCCCCACCAACGACCCCATCGTCAAAACTGCAAACGCCAGCAGATCTACATAACCGACAAACCACGCTCCCAAATCAAAATCGCTAAACCCGGCCATCGCCATATAAGTCACCGTCCCGGCCAACGCCACGGGCAGGCTTAGCGGATTAGCCATGGATGTTGCCTGCGACATGCTCAACCCGCATCGCCGCAACAACGGCACGGTCATGACGCTACCACCCACGCCGAGAAACGTAGCGATGCCGCCGATTCCTACACCTCCACCGGACACTTCCGCCCTCCCCAATCGCCGTGAGATTCCATTACCTGCGTGTGTAAGAAAACCGCGTCTGAACAGGCAATCCACAATGGTCACGCCCAGGTAGGCAATGAACGCATACCGAATCACCTCGCCACTCACCCACATCGCCGCCACAGCTCCGACCACCGCCCCCAATCCAATGAACCCACCCAACGGCCACAAGTAATGGCGAATCAGATTACCGGCGCGGTGATGTTTTCCGGTGGCGACCAGAGCGTTGACGATCATCACGCAGGTCGAGGTGGCGACGGCGATGTGCATCGCCGATTGACCGATGGGGTCGTCTGAACCGTGGCTGGCCATGAGCATGCGGTACAGCAATGGCACGACGACAAAGCCGCCGCCGAAGCCGAACAGCACGGCGGTGATGCCGGTCATGCAGCCAAAGAGTGTCAGCAGGAGGTAGAACATTGCGCGTCGTCCGTTGGTTGAGAGTGGTCGACGATAGAGCGATGTGGCTTGGCCTGCTTCAGCAAGTGAGCCAATAATGTTTGCGTTTACGCCAACTGCTGGAAGCCGCTTGATGCGCAATGTTTCGATTAATGTGCTGGATGACACGCCACGGTCGGTGGTGGCGATCGGTACGGATTATTCCTACGGTCATGTGCTGCCTAGTCATACACACCGACGGGCGCAGTTGTTGTACGGCGCCACCGGGGTGATGCAGGTCGGCACGCATGACGGCAACTGGGTGGTGCCGCCACAGCGGGCGGTGTGGATTCCGGCGGGGGTGGCGCATGAAGTGTTGATGCTGGGGGTGAGCACTCGCAGCTTGTACATCGAGCCGGGTGCCGTGGATTTGGGCGAGCGTTGTCAGGTGATCAGCGTTTCGCCGTTGATGCGGCATTTGCTGATGGAGGCGGTGGAGGTTCCGTTGACGTACGACGAGGCCGGGCGCGATGGAGCGTTGATCGACTTGCTGCTGCATGAGTTGGCGCGCAGTGCTCACTTGCCGCTGCACATTCCGTTGCCGGTCGATGCGCGGCTGCTTGGGTTGTGCCAGGGCTTTTTGCAGCGACCCGATGTTCATCAATCGCCGCAGCAATGGGCGGATCAGATGCACGTCAGTCTGCGCACGTTCAATCGGCTGTTCCGCCAGCAGACCGACCTGAGTTTCAGCCAGTGGCGCCAGCGTGCCTGCGTGGTGCTGGCGCTGGCGCGATTGGCGGTGGGTGAGCCGGTGACGCGGATTGCGCTGGATTTCGGTTATGACAGCCCGGCGGCGTTTTCGACGATGTTTCGCCGAGTGTTGGGTCAGGCACCGTCCGTCTGGTTGGCAGGGGCGAAATAGCAGAATTCAAAAAATGAGTTTGATCCGGGTGCAAAACAACTGTACAAAAACACAGTACATTTTGAATCAGCACTCTCGAGCCCGGAGAACACCATGGCCTCTTATGCGATGAAAATCACCCTGGAACGTATCGCCCTCTTCCAATTCACCCCCGCCCATTGCGCCCAGGCCCGGGCGATGTTGGGTTGGAGCGTTGATGAGCTGTCTCGGGAGTCTGGCGTTTTGGTTGATGTGATTGAGCGATTTGAGGCCAGGCGTGATGTGCCGGATGAACACCGGCTGGCGTTGGCGTATCGGTTTGAGTCGGAGGGGTTGGTGTTTTTCCCGGGGTTTGCGCCGGGGCGCGGGATGAGTGTTAAAGGGTCTGCATTGAATTCGGTGGGCCGGGCGGATTTTGCGATGGTTGAGTGACGTGACAGATCGCAGCTCCAACACTTGTCAGCGTTCGAGTTGCGATCTGGTTTGCATTGGTTATTGACTAGGGCTTGAACGCAGGTATTGGCCGCACATTTGAAGCTTGCTCATAACCATAAGCCAATGCCAGAAGCGTGGCCTCGCTCCAGCGAGTTCCGAAAAACAACAACGACGTCGGTACTCCGTCATCGCCCACTCCGGATGGGATCATGATGCCGGGATACCCTGCCAGAGGTATGACATTCAAACCAGGTGAACCAACATCCAATACCAAAGCATCCAGTTGATGCGCTACCAGTAAATCATCGATGACAGCCGCATTTTCGCTTTGAATTTTTTGCCACAGTTCGTTGTACGTGTGCTCGTTAAAATCAACGTTGCTGGCCGCACTCAACGTGGCTTGCCCGTAACCTTCAGCCCCGGGCGAGTGCTCGTTATAGTGCAGAAGATCATCCAGGCTCTGGATTGCAAGACCGGTTCGCGTCGCAAGGTACTCGGGAAGATGCCGCTTGATTCCCATAGAGAATGCCTTGTCCACCTCCTCTGGGGTTTGCGATTCAGGGTCATTGATATCCACCGGAATCAGTGTGGCCCCTGCGGACTGCATGACTTCCAGCGCTCGGGAAAACTGAGGATCGCTCTGTGCCGCTTCGCTTGTTGTATCGAACTTGACTGGATAACCGATTCGCCGTCCAACCAGCGCATTCGGAAGCAATAACGCCGTGTAGTCCACGCCACTGATGGCGAAGGGTTGTTTGACCGGTTCAGCATCGTCGCTGCCGGTCATAGCATTCAATAGCAGTGCTGCTTCACGAACGGTACGCGCCATCGGCCCGGGAGTATCGACTTTATGACTGACCGGTACGATGCCACTGCGACTCAACAGGCCCACGGTAGGCTTGAGGCCCACCACTCCGTTGATGGACGCCGGCGCAATGATCGAGCCTGCGGTTTCCGTGCCGACGGCCAACGGTGCAAATCCTGCGGCAACCGCTGCACCGGAACCAGAGCTTGAACCCAGTGGCGTGACGCTCAATACATGCGGGTTTTTTGTTTGTCCGCCACGGCTGCTCCAACCTTCAGGAATGCCCGGCTCACGAAAACCGGCCCACTCACTGAGGTTGGTTTTCCCCAGGATGACCGCACCGGCCGCTCTGAGTTGCTGCACGATGAACGCATCCTTTGGGGCTGGTTGCCCGACCATGGCCAATGACCCGGCGCTGGTCTGCATCTGATCGGACGTATCGATATTGTCTTTGAGTAACACCGGAATGCCATGCAGAGGCCCCCGGACGTGTCCACTTCGTCGCTCTTCATCCAGCGACTCGGCAATGGCCAATGCATCGGGGTTGAGCTCAATGATCGCGTTGATCATCGGGCCTTGTTTATCCAACGCCTCGATCCGTTGCAGCAGGTACTGCACGAGCGCTACAGCGCTCAGCTGAAAACGCTCCATTCTCTGGGTGATTTCATCGACACTTAAATACTCCAGACCCGACTCGCGTGCAGGCATTTGCGCATAGCGGTTCAACGTGACATCCATGTTTAAAAGATCCTTGTGATGGCTGATAGCAAGTGAATGAGCTCGCTCGTTTTCCCAGCCTACAGACGCTGCTGGAAATGTCCGTCATCTCCTGGCGCTGGATCGTGTATGAATATTCGCCTCAATCCGTAGTTCAGCCGACGCTCTGCTGGTAAACCTGCTGCTCGACCTCATACCACCAAGCACTCCCCCGCTGCGGATACATCACATTAAACGCCTCACCCATCTGCGGCGTGGTAATCGAAACACTGCGTTCCCAGGCCAATGCCAGTATCCGGTCAAACGGTTCAAACCAGGCGTGCATCGACAGATCGAAGGTGCCGTTGTGAATCGGCAGTAACCAGCGACCTTTCAGGTCGATGTGCGCTTGCAGGGTTTCTTCGGGTTGCATGTGCACATGTGGCCACTCGACGTTGTAGGCGCCGGTTTCCATCAGGGTCAGGTCGAACGGGCCGTACTGTTCGCCGATACGTTTGAAGCCGTCGAAGTAGCCGCTGTCACCGCTGAAGAAGATCCGCGTGTCGGCGTCGATCATCACCCACGAGGCCCACAGCGTGCTGTTGCCATCGAACAGGCCTCGGCCGGAAAAGTGTTGCGACGGGGTGGCGACGAATTGGATGCCGTCGACTTCGGTGCCTTGCCACCAGTCGAGTTGACGCACTTTGCTGGTGTCGATGCCCCACTTGATCAGGGTGTCGCCGACGCCCAGCGGCGTTAGGAAGTATTTGGCTTTGTCCGCCAGTTTGAGCACGGCCTGATAATCAAGGTGGTCGTAGTGATCGTGGGACAGAATTACCGCTTCAATCGGCGGTAGTTCTTCGAGGCTGATCGGCGGCTGGTGAAAGCGCTTGGGGCCGGCCCATTGCACCGGTGAAGCGCGTTCGGCGAAGACCGGGTCGGTGATCCAGAATTTGTCCCGCAGTTTCAGCAATACCGTGGAATGACCAAGGCGATAGACGCTGTGGTTGGGCGCGGCGATCAACGCGTCGTGGGTCAGGCGTTGCACCGGAACGGCCGCCGTCGGGCGGGTGTTACGGGGTTTGTGGAAGATCATGTTCCACATGATGCGCACCATTTTGCGAAAGCCTTCGCGTTGCACGGGTGCATGGTTGCGGAAGTGCCCTTCGGCCTGACGGGACGCTTCAGGTGCAGAGGCGTTAGTGGAATTGGCCATGACTGAATGACTCCAGGAAACCGCACGATGTGCAGCTTCTGCGGTGGGACGATAAATGGCCAAGGCACGCACGCATCAGCCGGACACTCTATTTTTTACTGTGCAGGATTAACGAAACATTACACTGTACAGTGTAGTTTCTAGGTTGCATCAAAGCTGATCACAAGTAAACTGCTGAGTGTAATTCTTAATTTCTTCTGCCGAAGCGTACTTATGACAGCTCCACAGCGCCTGACCGACCGAAAACGCGAAGCGATCATTCAAGCGGCGATTGCCGAATTCCGGGCCAACGGTTTCGACATCACCAGCATGGACAAGATTGCCGCCACCGCTGGCGTGTCGAAGCGCACGGTGTACAACCACTTCCCCAGCAAGGAAGAGTTGTTCGCCGAAATCCTCAATCAGTTATGGGCGCGGGTCACGGCGGAACAGGAAACAGCCTACCGCCCTGACTTGCCGCTACGCGACCAGATGCGCCGCATGCTGATGGCGAAATTGCAGATGCTGGGCGATGACAATTTTCTTGATCTGGCGCGGGTCGCCATCGCGGCCACCATCCATTCCCCCGAGCGCGCGCAGAACATGGTCGCGCGAATGGGCGAGCGCGAAGAAGGTTTGACCCTGTGGATTCGCGCCGCTCAGGCCGATGGGCGATTGAAGCCGGTCGACCCGGAGTTTGCCGCGCAACAGATTCAGGGGATGCTCAAATCCTTTGCGTTCTGGCCGCAGATTTCCATGGGGCTGCCCGGCCTGTCGCCTGAAATGCAGACCACCGTCGTGGACTCTGCGCTGGACATGTTCCTCGCCTGCTACCAGCTCTAAATCAAGCTTTCGCTGCGCCCTGGCACCGTTAAATGGCTTCGAAGGACACTGATTATTCCCGTTGGAATAAATGACAATGTCTGTCGTTTACCGATGAACGGTAGCTCTGAATAAAACACGGCAATGTGTTTCAGAATGAATCTGGTGCAGGACATTATGGAAAATCAACGCGGCAAGGGCCTGTCATTTACCAGACGCATTTACTTGCCTCGAACCATTGGCATGGGCATCGGCTGTATCAGCGTGGCCGCCGCACTCTACCCGTTAAACCTGCCGATCTGGGTTTGGGTACTGCTGCTATTCAATGGTTTTGTCTGGCCTCACCTTGCCTATCAACTGTCGACCCACTCGACTTTTCCCTACAAGGCAGAACGCCACAACCTACTCTTCGATTCGCTGTGTGGCGGTTTCTGGGTGGCGACCTTTCAGTTCAACCCGCTCACCACCGTGACCATCCTTGCGATGATGGCAATGAACAATGTCGCGGCCGGAGGTCAGCGCCTGTTCATTCAGGGCTCCCTCGCTCAAGTGGCAGGAGGGACAATTTCGTTGCTGCTGTTTGGCGCAGCCTTTACCCCGGCTGCCACGCAGATGCAGGTGTGGGCGTGTCTGCCAATGCTCACGCTCTACCCACTGGCGGTGGGCATGGTCTGCTATCGATTGGCAATAAAACTGTCCGAACACAAACGTGCCTTGAGTGCCCTGAGTCGTACTGACAGCCTGACCGGTCTGCTCAACCACGGCGCCTGGAAAGACTTGCTGCAACTGCAGTTCCAGCACTGTTGCGAACATCAACAACCCGCCGTAATTGCCTTGATCGACATCGATCACTTCAAACCCATCAACGACACTTACGGGCACATCGTCGGTGACTCGGTGCTGCGTCAGTTAAGCGCCGAGCTCAAACGAAATCTGCGCGAATGCGATCTGGCCGGGCGCTATGGCGGTGATGAATTCTGCGTGATCCTGCCCGACCTGCCGTTGCATCAGGCGCGGGATGTCATGGAACGCTTGCGTGAAGTTCTGAACAACTACCGGCATCAGGAAATACCCGAGCTGCGGGTCAGCCTGAGTATCGGCCTGGCTGCTTATCATCCGTCCTTCTTCGATGCCATCGCCTGGCTCGATGACGCGGACAAAGCCCTCTACACCGCCAAAAATACCGGCCGCAATAAAATCTGTTTAGCCACCAGCGATACCGAGCGCAATACCGCTGCCGCGCTGGAGATTTAGCCACAGCTGCGCGGATCACCGGGCGGTGGCGCTATAGTGGGCCTCAGTCCCCGCGCCCTGCCGAGAGCATCATGACCACCGAAACCAAAGCCACCGCGCCCGTCGATCACCTGCGTTTCCACCGTCCTCACGCTCACCTGGCGCCGACCTTCGGCAATGACAAGTTCGCCCTGCGCGCCGAGGCCTTTGCGCGGTTCTTCGGTACACCGACTTTTCTCGGTGCGCAGACACTGATCGTGGTGTTGTGGGTGTGCCTCAATCTGTTCGGCGTGGCGCACTTTGACCTGTACCCGTTCATCCTCCTTAACCTGGCGTTCAGCCTGCAATCGGCCTACGCCGCGCCGCTGATTCTGCTGGCCCAGACCCGGCAAGCCGCGCGGGACAAAGCTCAATCCGACGCCGACGCACAACACCGCGAAGCACTGGCCGTGGCCAACAGTGAACGTCAGGCCCAAGCGGCGCATAACACTGCGCAATTGCTCGAATTGCTTGAACAAAACACCCGCCTCACCGAGATGACCAAGACCCTCACTGAACGTATCGAAAGCCTGACGTCGGAAATGCATCAGCATTTCGTGCGCAAGGTCTGACACTGTTCAAGGCAATTTCAACGCCCGCCCCAACTCATCGAACAACGTCACCACCGAACGCAACGCACGACAGTCCGGGCGGGTCAGCAACCACAGCGCGGTGTCGTAACCGTGCAACGGCTCGCTCAACGGTTGCAGCCCGTCACCGATCAGAAAGTCCGGCAATGCCGCGACACCGAGCCCGGCCCGCACCAGCTCAGTCACCGACAACATGCTGTTGCAACGATAACCCGGTGTGACGCCGGGCAATTGCTGACGACGCCACGCGACGGTGGGGTGATCGGGGAGGAAGTCGTCCGGGGCGATCCATGTCAGCGCAGCCAAGTCTTCGGCATCAACCGATTTCAGATACGCCGTGCTCGCACAGACGCGATACGACACCTGCGCCAGACATCGGCCCACCAAGTGTTCCGGCGGATTCCGGGTCAGGCGCAAGGCGATGTCCGCGTCCCGGCGGCTGAGATTGGCGAAGTCGTTGGACGTGCTCAACTCGATCGTCAGCGCCGGATAGCCGGGCATGAACTGCGCCAGCGCCGGCAGCAACAAACCTTGTAAAACCGAATCGGTGCAGGTCAGGCGTACAGTGCCGCTGATGACTTCACCGCCCTGCTCCACGCCGATGCGCGCAGCCTCCAGCGCTTGCTCGGCGCGCTCGGCCTGTTCGGCCAAGGTCTGCGCAAGACTGGTGGGCAAGTAGCCGGCGCGGCTTTTTTCGAACAGTTGCTGGCCCAGCGCGGCTTCCAGTCGGCGCACGGCGCGGAACACCGTCGAAACGTCGACCTTCAACAGTGCCGCAGCCCGGGCCAGCGAGCCGCCGCGCACAAGGGCGAGGATCAGGGACAAGTCGGGGTAGTCCAGTCGATAGTGCGTTGCTGCATTGATCACTTGGGATAACGCCAATGTTGAGTGCGTGAACGCCAATCTATAGTGGGCTCCAGGAATCAACAAGCGTCGAGAGCCCTCATGGAAAACAGCGCCATCCGCATCGCCCTGATCGGCGATTACGACCCGCAAGTCACCGCCCACCAGGCGATTCCCGTCGCCCTCGGCATGGCTGCCGAACACACCGGACTGGACGTGCAGTTCCAGTGGCTGGCCACCGACCACATCAACGACGACAACCCGCTGCAAGACTTCGACGGGTTCTGGTGCGTGCCCGCCAGCCCTTACCGCGACACGGACGGTGCGCTGCGAGCGATCCGCTTTGCCCGCGAACAACAGCGACCTTTCCTCGGGACGTGTGGCGGCTTTCAGCACGCCGTACTCGAATACGCCCGCAACGTTCTGGGGTGGGAAGATGCCGAGCACGGCGAGACATCACCCGATGCCACGCGAGCGTTGCTCACGCCGCTGACTTGCTCGCTTGTCGAAGCCATCGACAACATTCATCTGGTTGAAGGTTCGTTGATCGCCAAGGCGTACGAAAACTCGGTGATTCGTGAAGGCTATCGCTGCCGTTATGGTGTGAATCCGGAGTTTGAGCGGGATCTACTGAGCCAGGAATTATCCGCGGTGGGGCACGATTCGACGGGGGATTTGCGAGCGGTGGAATTACGCGGGCATCCGTTTTTTGTCGCCACGCTGTTTCAACCTGAACGTGCCGCGCTCAAAGGAATTCTGCCGCCGCTGGTGAGTGCATTGATCGACGCGTGTGCGAGGCAGAAATCATGATTGCCCAGACACCGGAACCGCCTTACTACGCGGTGATTTTTACGTCGCTGCGCACCGACGGCGATCAGGGTTACGCCGAAGCTGCCGAGCGCATGGTTGAACTGGCGCGTGAGCAGCCGGGGTTTCTCGGTGTGGAGTCGGCGCGGGGTGAGGACGGGCTCGGGATTACGGTGTCCTATTGGGCCAGTGAGGCGGCGATTGTGGCGTGGAAACATCATCCCGAGCACAGCGCGATTCGTGAGCGTGGGCGCTCGACCTGGTATGCGGCGTGCAGTACGCGGGTGTGCAAGGTTGAGCGGGCCTATGAGTTCAAGCAGTAAATCATGCGGTGTTTTTTAGGCCGCCATCGCGGGCAAGCCCGCTCCCACAGGGATATGTGCCGTTCACAAAACCCTGTAGGAGCTGGCTTGCCAGCGATGAGGCCATCACAAACACCGCAAAACTCAGCCCCGCACCAAACTGCGCACCGCCGAAATCTCCGGCACTTCCCGCCGATTCATGTACACCCGCAACGGCTCGGTAATGTTGATCCGGTCATCAATGTTCTGGTCCAGCAACAACTGAATCAACTCGCGCTTCAGCGTCATGGCCTGCTCCGGCCCCGACGCCCAGACGAATTCACTCACAGGAATGATGCCGTCATCCGCCACGTCCATGCCGAAGGAGTCTTCGCTGAAACGCACGATGTATTGGCCGGTCTTGCGATTGAGACCGACGAAGCCTTTGAGTTGGTCGGCGGCCTGGCAGATGAGTTCGGAAGTGATGCGCATATAAACCTCACACAAGTGATCGATGGTTTACACGCAGGGCAAGATGAAGGGCGTTCCCTCTGCCGGGGAAGCTGCCGGGGCCAAGAGTACTGCAAAGAACCGCACAAATGCGCTGAAAAAATCCGCTTTAAACACGTTTATGTCGGTCTCGCGATAGCGCAAGCGGCGTTCAGTTGTTAAAAGAGACGTCTTTGAAAACACTCTGCGAAAGGATCTCGACCATGCCTGTAACTTTCACCAAGAGCGCCCTGCTGCTGAGCGTGCTGCTCGGCCTCGGCCAGGCGCAGGCCGCCAGCGAGCCAAGCCCTACTTCACTGGCCACCCGTGCAGGCATTCCGCACCCGGCGGTGATTGCCCACCGTGGCGCGTCCTTCGATGCACCGGAATCCACCGCCGCCGCCTACAAACTGGCGCGCGACCTGGGTGCCGATTACCTCGAACTCGACCTGCAACGCAGCAAGGACGGCGTGCTGTTTGCCCTGCACGACAACAACCTGCAACGCACCACCGACGTCGCCAGCAAATTCCCTGAGCGCAAGGACAGCCCGGCCAACGCATTCACCATCGCCGAGCTGAAAACCCTCGATGCTGGCAGCTGGTTCAACACGGCTTACCCGGATCGCGCGCGTCCTTCTTTTGCCGGTCTGAAAATCCTGACCCTCGACGAAATCATCGACATCGCCCAAGGTAACCCGCTGCACAAGCCCGGCCTGTACATCGAAACCAAGGAGCCGAAGCAATTCCCCGGCCTCGAGCGCGACCTCAAAGATAAATTGCAGGATCGCGGATGGCTGAGCCCGGCCGGTTCGAAACTGGCGAAAAGCGAACTCGCCGTCGGCCAGGGCAAAGGGAAAGTGGTGCTGCAAACCTTCGAGAAGAGCAGCCTCGAACTGCTGGAAAAGGAAATGCCACAAGTGCCGAAGATCCTGCTGTTGTGGGTCGGCGAAGGCAGCATCGAACCCAAGTCCAAGGTGACGTTCGCCGAGTCCGGCGACAAGGACAAAGCCACGTACTACGCCAAGCAGGAACCGAAGGACAAAGCCGAATTCCAGCAATGGGTCGAGTACGCCAAGGCTCAAGGCGCAATCGGCACCGGCCCTTCTGCCGCACTGACCAAGGGTGGCGATCAGAGCTACTCGGACCTGGTCAAACCGTGGATGAACCAGTACACCCACGATCAGGGTTTGCTGGTGCACGTCTACACCATCGATGATGCGGTGGATTACCAGAAAGTCATGGACGCCGGCGTCGATGGCATCTTCACCAACCGCGCCAGCGAGCTGTTGAAGTTCTACAAACGCCCGGCGGCGGGTACGGTTGCGCAGTTGTTGCAGAACAACGGCTACTGAGTGACGCAAAACACCGAGTGGACGGGCCGTCTGTGGTTGGGACGTGACTATGGCCTGATCCACGGTGAGCTGGGGCGCACCGCGCCCCATGCCCATTACGCCCATCAGCTGATCCTCGCGCCGGATCGTCCGGTCACCGTCATTCTCGACGGCGTCCCCCAAACGGCCCATCGCCTGTTCATCCCCTCTCAACTCAGCCACAGCATTGTCGAAGCCAAGGATGCGGTGTTCACCGTGTATGCCGAGCCGCTGATGTTCGATGGCCAGACATTGCGCGATTGCGTGTTCAACGCCGGGTCATCGCTGGAAAGCCTCGATAACGCCATTCGCCATTGCCCGCGAAGAGCGTTGAATGATCCGCGAATCGAACGTGCATTGGCCACCCTCGACGGCTTGCTGACCCGCAAAGTCCCGGCCAGTGCCTTGGCCGCTGAAGCGCACCTGTCGTTGAGTCAATTGCAACGCCTGTTCGCCAGCCAGCTCGGCCTGCCGATTCGTCGGCTGGTGGTGTGGCGGCGGGTGCGGTTGGCGATGGTGCTGATCCTCAATGGCAGCACGGTGACCGAGGCCGCGCACGAAGCCGGGTTTGCCGATTCGGCGCACTTCTCCAGAAGCCTGAAAAAACTCTTTGGCGTGACCGCGCGCCAGGCGCTGCACCACATCGACTTGCGCTTGCTGGATTAGCGCCGCAACGGCTCAGGCACCGCTGGCTCTTCGCTCAACTTCACCGAAGTAAATGGATCGCGCAATTGCGCCACATAACCCCGAGGAAAGTCCGGACGACTGCCGATGCCCAAATCGCCGTGACGAATCTCATGGTCTGTGGTGTAAAACCCGGTGCCCAGCAACAGGTCCCAACAGTTGAAAAACAACCCGAAATTCACATCACCTGCACGTCCGTATTTCATGTGATGAAAACGGTGGACCGGCGCCCAGGCGAACACTCGACGCAACGGCCCCAGCTGCATATCGACATTGGAATGCTGCAGCAACAACTGGATGGCGATGGCGAATACCAGCAGTGCCGCCACGTCCGGCGGGATACCGAGCAGTAACAAGGGCAAGAGTCCGGCCGAAGCTTCCAGCAATTGATGCAACGGATGCTTCATCAACCCGTTGAAGCCGTAGAGCCGTTCAACGCTATGATGCACCGCATGCAAACGCCACAATCCCTTCACGCGATGGCTGGCGTAATGCATCAGGCTGAGCCCGCCATCGGCGATAAAAATCGCCAGCGCCAGTTGCAGCCACAGCGGCCACTCCCTTGGCCATGCGCCATCGAACGACAGCAACGCTACCAGACCTGGTAACGCCAGCAGACCGAGCGCATTCAACGTCTCGTTGACCAGCCCGTGAACGATGTCACGGGCGCGATCACCGGCTGAACGATTCCAACGCACTTCATAGGGCAAGGCCCACTCGGCCAGGAACGACACTGCCAGGGCGGTCAGAAATACAGGCAACAACCAGCCCGGTGACAACCTGATGTAGCCCACCAACCATACCCCGACACCGATGAACCCGGCCCAAAACAATGGCGCGTAGATCCGCGCGACGATTCGTTTCATAAGCACCTCGATTGATTGAGGTCACAGCATGAAACGTCGCCGGGTGGTGCAATTGAACAAACGACGCAATCGAACTCCAGCGCGTTTTTAAGGGTCAGTTAAGGTCTGGAAGCTAGTCTGATCCCACTTAAACAGATCACCCCAAGGAAAGAACCTCATGAAGACTTTGACTGCCCTGTTCACCGCTGCCGCCCTGACCCTCACTGCTGGCCTGGCCCAGGCGGCTGATGTTCCTGTCGATCAGATCCCACAGCTGGTCAAAGACGGCAAGATCAAGCCGCTGGAAGAGCTGAACCAGATCGTTCTGAAGTTGCACCCGGGCGCCACGATCACTGACAGCGACCTCGACAAACACTCCAACATCTACGAGTACGAAGTTGAACTGCGTGATGCCAAAAACATTGAGTGGGACGTGGACTTGAACGCCGCCACTGGCGAAGTCCTGAAGAACAAACAAGACACCTGATACGCGCATAGAAAAAGCCGCACGATTTTCGGATCGTGCGGCTTTTTTGTGTTTTCGAATCAGGCCGACGTACTGACCATCGATCCCGCAGTGCTGCTGCCTTCTTCCTGCAACGCCGCCAACAACGCCGCCGTTGCGGTCTGCAACGAACCGGAGGTCGTCGCAATCTGCGACTGAGCCGCCGCCACATCGGCGGCCTTGGCGTCTGCACTTTCCTGTTTGGCCTGGGCCGCTTGCAGTTGTTGCTGTTGTTCCTGCAATTGCTTTTGCAGCTCGGCGATCTGCTTGCGCAGGGCTTTCACCGAATCCGATTCTTCGCTGCTGCTGGAGCTGCCGCCACTCGCCGCCGGTGCGCCGTCGGCGGACACCTTGGTGGTGTCGCTGGACGCCTCGGCGCTGGCGGTGACAGACGTGTCGTCAGTGCTTGCTGTGGCTTTGGCCGAAGCAGTGGCGACGGGCTGGATGATCGAAACAGACGAGATGTTAACCATGGCGTTTTCCATTGAGGTGATGGGTATACGCTCATCATCGACATCGGGTCAGCGGACTTGAGATCGACTGTGTACCCACTCGGTAAGCAAGCCGGTACACAGCCATTTCCCTTACGCGCTCAAGCGCGCCGTCACCTCGTTCAACTGCCCCGACAACCCGTGCAGGTTGTGGCTGGCCGCTTCAGTGCGCTGCACGTTGTCGAGGTTGGTACTGGCGATGCTGGTGATCTCGGTAAGGTTGCGCGAGATGTCTTCGGCGACCGAGGTCTGCTCTTCGGCGGCGGTGGCGATCTGGCGGTTCATGTCGCGAATCGCTTCCACGGCATGCGTGATGCGCTCCAGCATGGCGCCGGCCTCAGTCACTTGCTGAACGCTTTCTTCGCTGCGCGACTGGCCGCTTTCTATCGCCTGGGCCGCGTCCACCGCACCGGTTTGCACGGTCTGGATGATCTGGTTGATCTCGATGATCGACGCCGCCGTGCGCTGCGCGAGGCTGCGCACTTCATCGGCCACCACGGCAAAACCGCGGCCCGCCTCACCGGCACGCGCCGCCTCGATTGCCGCGTTGAGTGCCAGCAGGTTGGTTTGCTCGGCGATGCCGCGAATCACTTCCAGCACCTTGCCGATGCGTCCGCTGTCGGTTTCCAGTTGGCGGATGACCGTGGCGGTGTTGGCGATTTCGCCGCGCATGCGTGTGATGGTGTGGATGGTGCCCTGCATGACTTTTTCGCCCTGCTGGGCGGACTGGTCGGCATCGTCGGCGGCACGTGCCGCATCGGCGGCGTGGCGCGCGACTTCTTGCGCGGTGGCAGACATTTCGTTCATCGCCGTGGCCACTTGGTCGGTGCGGTTGAACTGCTCGTTGGTGCCACTGGCCATGAGGCTGGCAATCGAATTCAGCTCACCGCTCGCGCTGTCCAGATCCTTGGCACTGACCTGCAAACGGCTGAAGGTTTCAGCGAGAAAATCACGCAAAGTGTTGGCCGCCACCGCTAACTTGCCCAGCTCGTCCTGACGGGTGCTGGCCACGCGTTCGGCAAACTTGCCCTGGCTAAGTTGCGCCACGTAGTCGATCAATTTGCGGATCGGTTCGACCAGGTTGCGGTTGACCAGCCACAGGCTCAACAGCCCGATCAACAAGCCCGAAGCGAGCATCACAATGATGCCCAACAACACGGTGCGATCGGCGCTGGCGCTGATCAGCTTCGACTGCTCGACGCCCTGTTTGCGCAGTTCGCTGACCAGTTCGCTCATCTGGTCGCTGGCTGCACGGTCGACACCTTTGACTGCGGTGTCGCCCGCCGTTGGATCGGCACCGGCCGCCACGTAAGCATCGCGACCTTTCTGGTATGCCGCGCCCAACTGACGATGCTCGTCACGCAGGCGTTCGATGCGGGTCTTGAGTTGCGGCTCGATGCCCTTCTGCCCGGCCAGTTCGCCGAGGATGCCCTGCACCTCGCGCTGACGGTCTTCGAATTGCTTCCAGTATTTGTCCAGGTCTGCCGGCTGCTTGCCGCGCAGCAGGACGTTTTTCCATTCCTGCACCTGCACCTTGAATTGAAGGTTGGCTTCATCGATCAATTGAGAGGTGTGCAGCGGGCCGTCAATGAGATTCGCGTAGCTTTGAACGCCATTCGACAGAAAGTGAAAACAGGCCAGGGCGATCAACAGCATCGCAAACAGGCTGCCGCTCAACAGGGCGAGAATTTGCGCTCTCAAGGACTTTTGCAAAGACATCGGAAGGTACTCGTGACAGGAATGAGGCACGCCTTGGGGTGGCGTGAAAGTAATCCGGACATTCCCTGTCTACAGCGTCGAACGCATGCTCTTTGTAGGAGCCGGCTTGCTGCGGGCGGCGTTCCGACGATAGCGTCCGGCCAGTCGGGAAATAGGTCGACTGCCCAGACGCTATCGCCAGCAAGCCGGCTCCTACGAGATCGGCGTGTCAGGGCCGTTCTTGAGCGGTTCCGACAGCCGGTAGAAGGCACTTGGCCAGCTCCACGAAGCTGTCACAAAACTGTCAAGACGCCTTGCGATGATGCGGCTCAAGTGAACCTGTGAAACCCGCGACAGGCCGCCTCCTCACAGCGAGACCTCATGAACCACAGCATCGACCAAAGCCATCGCGACCCGGACCTGTTCGGTCTGCTGTACGGTTTCAGTTTTCGTCCCGGCGAACGCGGTCGGGAAATCGATTCGGCCATGGCGCTGCGGTCCCTGCAACAATCGGACGACAGCGACGAATTTCTCTGGCTGCACCTGAACCTCGCTCACGCCGCGTGCGAGCGCTGGATGAAAAGTCATCTGGAATTGCCCGACGAGTTTTTCGAAGCCTTGCATGAAGGCTCGCGTTCGACGCGCATCGAGCATGTCGATTCGGCATTGCTGGCGGTGGTCAACGACGTGGTGTTCAACCTCAGCAGCATGGTCTCCTCGGATGTGTCGACGCTGTGGGTGTGTGCGCGCAGTCGGCTGATCATCAGCGCGCGCCTGCAACCGCTGCACTCGGTGGACAAGTTGCGTTCCTCGGTGAAAGCCGGTGAGCGTTTTCGCTCGCCGCTGGAATTGCTCGTGCATTTGCTGCGCGACCAGGGCGAAGTGCTGACGCAGATCGTGCGCAAGACCAGCCTCAGCGTCGATCAGATCGAAGATGAATTGCTGTCCTCGCGGCTGTCGACCAACCGCGCGGAGCTGGGCGCCAATCGCCGGGTGCTGGTGCGCTTGCAACGGCTGCTGGCGCTGGAGCCGGGCTCGTTGCTGCGCCTGCTCAATCGCCCGCCGCAATGGTTGCAGAAGGAAGACGTAAAGGAGTTGCGCAAATCCACCGAGGAATTTGCGCTGATCATCAACGACCTCACGGCGCTGGGTGAGCGGATCAAGCTGTTGCAGGAAGAGATTGCCGCCAACCTCAACGAGCAAAGCAACCGCACGCTGTTTACCTTGACCGTGGTCACGGTGCTGGCGTTGCCGATCAACATCATTGCCGGTTTTTTTGGCATGAACGTGGGGGGCGTGCCGCTATCGCAGGACCCTGAGGGGTTCTGGATCCTGGTGGCCTTGGTCGCGACGTTTACGGTGATTGCAGGGCGTTGGGCATTCAAAAAACGCGAGGATTATTAAGCAACCACCACCCCCTGTAGGAGCGAGGCTTGCCCGCGAATGGAACACCTCGGTTTAACTGAATGACCGCGTTATCGTTCTTCGCGGGCAAGCCTCGCTCCTACAGGGGACGGTGTGTGTTCGGATCGGTGGTATCAGCAAAAACCCCAAACACTGACCCAACGCAGCCTCCCTGTAATATTTAGCAACGATCATGACCGACACACTTCCCTCCTCAGGATTGTCCGTCATGGCTACTCCTTCCTACACCGCCGCCCAGGCGCCCGCCAGCAGCGCCAGACCGCAGCTCGACAAGAAACCCGGCCTGTTCACCCTGGTGATTTTCTTCGGCGTGCTGGCCAGTGGACTGTTGTTCACCGCGTACAGCCTGATGCACGACATGAGCGAACTCGGCACGGTGGTCACCACCTGGACGCCGTTTCTGTTGCTGGGCGTGGCGCTGCTGATCGCGCTGGGCTTTGAGTTCGTCAACGGTTTCCACGACACCGCCAACGCGGTGGCCACGGTGATTTACACCAACTCGATGCCGCCGAATTTCGCGGTGGCCTGGTCCGGGTTCTTCAACTTCCTGGGGGTGTTGCTGTCCAGCGGCGCGGTGGCGTTCGGCATCATCGCCCTGCTGCCGGTGGAACTGATTCTGCAAGTCGGTTCGTCCGCCGGGTTCGCGATGATTTTCGCCCTGTTGATCGCCGCGATTCTGTGGAACCTCGGCACCTGGTGGCTGGGCTTGCCGGCGTCGTCGTCGCACACGCTGATCGGTTCGATCATTGGTGTCGGCGTGGCCAATGCCCTGATGCATGGCCGCGATGGCACCAGCGGCGTGGACTGGGCGCAAGCCACCAAGATCGGTTACGCGCTGCTGCTCTCACCGCTGGTCGGCTTTGGTTTTGCCGCGCTGTTGCTGCTGGCCTTGCGCGCCTTCGTCAAGAATCGCGCGTTGTACAAGGCGCCAGAAGGCAACACGCCACCACCGTGGTGGATTCGCGGCATGCTGATCGTGACCTGCACCGGCGTGTCGTTTGCCCACGGTTCCAACGACGGCCAGAAAGGCATGGGCCTGATCATGCTGATTCTGGTCGGCACGCTGCCAATGGCTTATGCGCTGAACCGCACCATGCCGGCCGATCAGGCTTTGCAGTTCGCCGCCGTCGCCGAAGTCACCCAGCAAGCGCTGGTGAAAAATTCGCCGCTGCCGGCACCGGCCGACCCGCGTGCGGTGTTGTCCGACTACGTGCGCAGCAAGGAAGCCACGCCGCAACTTATCCCGGCCCTCGCCGCGCTCACCGGCCGTATCGGCGCCGAGGTCAAGGGTTACGGCTCGTTGTCCAAAGTGCCCGCCGAAGCCGTGGGGAACGTGCGTAACGACATGTACCTGACCAGCGAAACCATTCGCCTGATGGACAAGAACAAGGTCGGCAACTTCGACGCCGACACCAGCGGCAAGCTGCAACTGTTCAAGCAGCAGATCGACAACTCGACGCGGTTTATCCCGTTGTGGGTGAAGATCGCGGTGGCGATTGCGCTGGGCCTGGGCACCATGGTCGGCTGGAAACGCATCGTGGTGACCGTCGGCGAAAAGATCGGCAAGACCCACCTGACCTACGCGCAAGGCGCCTCGGCTGAAACCGTGGCCATGCTGACCATCGGCGCGGCGGACATGTTCGGATTGCCGGTGTCGACCACCCACGTGTTGTCTTCAGGGGTGGCCGGGACCATGGTCGCCAACGGTGGCGGCTTGCAGATGAAGACCATCCGCAATCTGCTGATGGCGTGGGTGTTGACCTTGCCGGCGGCGATTCTATTGTCGGGCAGTTTGTACTGGTTGTTCACCCAGATTTTCTAGCGTCAACACAACCCCCTGTGCCGGACGGCCCCTGTGGGAGCGAGCCTGCTCGCGAAAGCGTTATGTCAGCTGCATTTATGTCGACTGACACAACGCCTTCGCGAGCAGGCTCGCTCCCACATTGCGCAGTCAGCCACAGGATTTTTTTCGTCTGGAGAATGCTTTTCGTCGCAAATTCAGGGGATTGCGCTTTTATTGGTCCTCCGCCCACCGGATTGCTCTTCAGTTTGCTAACGTGTGGCCGACTCTTAAGAGACTCGATGTATTCAGGAGAGGAACCGTGAATCTGTACATCAATCAGCTTCAACACAAAGCTGACTTCAAAGAAGCCATCTATGGCGGCGACATCTTCCTGAACACACAACTGCGCGCCGCCAAAGAGCTGTGCGCGTTCGCCCAGGAAAGCATCACCGCTGCCTTCGACGGCGAGACCAACCACCAGGCGCTGCACACGCTGATGCCGGTGGAAGAATTCGTCGTACTGGTGACGCGCCTCAAAGGCCAGTTCACCAACAGCCTGCGTGCCAAAGAACTGATCCGCAGCTTCACCGAAGAGATCGGTGCCGCCCCCGAAGAATTCATTTTCGACGTACCGCGTATCCGCGTCGTGCCCAACTACGACTACCTGCATGCGGGCGTCAGCTATGCCTACAAGCCGCATCGCGATACCTGGTACGGCGGCGTCGACTGCCAGATCAATACCTGGATGCCGGTCTACACGATCCAGCCTGACCAGACCATGATGATCAACCCGGCCTACTTCGATGCCCCGGTGAAAAACACCTCGGCGCAATGGAGCCTGTCGGACTGGATTGACGTACAACGTCAACGCGCCAAGGACAACGTCAAGGAAGAGGCACGCCAACACCCGGTGCCCACCGAAGCGATCAACACCGCGTCCGAAATTCGCATCGCCGGCAACACCGCTGAGATGCTGGTTTTCTCGGGCTCACACCTGCACGGCACGGTGCCCAACTACACGCAACAAACCCGCTTCAGCGTGGATTTCCGCCTGATGCACCTCGACGACCTCAAGCACAAGCGCGGCGCGATCAACGTCGACAGCGCCTGCCCTGACGTCGGCGCAGGTTTCAAAGACTATTTCCACGCCCACGACTTTTCTAATTTCCAAGGAATCGAAGCATGACCAAGCGTCGCATCACGCCTGCCGAGGCCCAGTACAACGAAACCCGTGCCAACGTTCTGAAACGGGTCGATGCCGAGTACGTGGCCGACGCACCGTTCGTCTTTGCCAACCGCATCGGCGTGACCGCTGCACTGTCGCGTATGGAACTCTTCAAGAAAGTCGCTGAAGTACCGGGCGCGATCATCGAGTGCGGCGTGTACAAGGGCAACTCGCTGATGCTGTACATGCACTTGTCGATGATCCTGGAACCGTACGCGATCAACCGTTCGATCGTTGGCTTCGACACCTTCGAAGGCTTCCAGAGCATCGACAAGAAAGAAGACCCGGCCGACGTCAACGAGACCATGTTCGCCGACACCGACCAGTCGCTGATCCAGGACATGATCGACGCCAACGACCTGCTGCGCCCGGTCAACCGCATCCCGCGCTGCGAACTGGTCAAGGGCGACATCGTCAAGACCGTACCGGAGTGGGTCAAGACCCGTCCGGACCTGGTCGTGGCCATGCTGATCCTCGACACCGACCTGTACGAATCGACCAAAGTCGCGCTGGAAACCTTCCTGCCGTACATGCCAAAAGGCGCCATCGTGGTGCTGGACGAAGTCGCTTATCGCAACTTCCCGGGCGAAACCAAAGCCCTGCGTGAAGTGCTCGACCTGAACAAGATCGAACTCAAGCGTCTGCCGTTTGACAGCTGCGTAGGCTACTTCCACGTCTAACGCATAACCCCTGTAGGAGCCGGCTTGCTGGCGATGGTGTGTCAGTCGATACCACTCTGACTGACGCACCATCGCCAGCAAGCTGGCTCCTACAGGGTTTGTTTTCAGGTTTCGCAAGACTCTCGCATCACCATTCGTTCGCGCACTACGTCATACACCCAGTGGTAAACGTAGGTGTACGGCAGGAAAAACAACAACACCCCGATATCCAGCAAGAACGCCTGCCACAGGCTGACGTTGAGCCACCAGGCAATCAGCGGCACGCCGACCGCCACCAACCCGCCTTCAAACAGCAGCGCATGAACGACTCGCGTCCAGGCGTTGTGCGCAATCTCGAATCGCGTCAGCACGCGGTCAAAAATCCCGTTGAAGATCACGTTCCAGGCCAGGGCCAGTGCCGCAATGACAACGGTGACGACGCCCATGTCGAGCATCGGCTTGTCCATGATCCACGCCAGCAACGGGGTGCAGATCACGATGGCCAGCAGTTCAAAGCCGATGGCCTGGAAAATACGTTCAGTGATGGATTTGTTGGCGTTCATGAGCAGAACTCCCTGAGTGACTGTGGTTGCCATGATCCATCCTCACACCGATACTTCATAACCAATAACCATCGATCAAGGCGATAGTTCATGGCCTCTCAGGAAGTGTTGCAAGCGTTTGTGCAAGCGGCGACCCAGGGCTCGTTTTCCGCGGCGGCGCGCAAACTGGGGCGCAGTCAGTCGACCATCAGCGCTGCGGTGGCAAGCCTGGAAATCGATCTGAATCTGGTGTTGTTCGACCGCAGCAGCCGCAAGCCCACGCTGACGCCGGCCGGGCACGTGATGTTGCAACGGGCCGAGGAAATCCTCGCGGCCACCAGCCGCCTGGAAATGACCGCCAGCCAACTCTCTCAGGGTGTCGAGCCGAAGCTGACCGTGGCGATTTCCGACACCTATCAGTCCGACCGTTTCGAAGCGGCGCTCAGTGCGTTCGAGCAGCGTTACCCGGACCTGGAACTCGAATGCCTGATCGCCGAATGCGATGACCTGGTGGCGCTGGTGCAAAGCGGTCGGGCGCATGTGGCGTTCGCCGAGCAACAGGACAGTTACCCGCCGGACCTGGTCAGTTCGACGGTGCAGGAACGCACGGAAATCGCTTTGTTCGTGTCGCGTGAGCATCCGCTGGCGACCCTGAGCGGAATCGATCAGGAGTTGTTGCAGCAGCACCGGGAGCTGCGTCTGGCGACCATCGTCAATCCGTATGAAAGCCGGGCGAAGGGGCGCGTGTGGTCGGCACCGAGTTACTTGATGCTGCTGGAAATGGCTCAGGGCGGATTCGGCTGGGCACCGTTGCCGCGATGGCTGGTGGGGCGGTTTGGTGCCGGGACGTTGCAGGAGTTGAACGTGCGTGGGTGGCCGAAGCCGCTGTTCGTCGATGCGCTGTGGTCGCGGCTGCATCCGCCGGGGCCGGCGGGGAGCTGGTTGTTGGGCAAGATGTTGGAATGAAGGTCCTGCGGACCTTATCGCCAGCAAGCCGGCTCCTACAGGGATTGGTGGTGTCCACAAATTTGTGACCGACGCGATCCACTGTAGGAGCCGGCTTGCTGGCGATGGGGCCCGCCAAATCACCTCATTCCAACGCCCTGATCCGCGCCTCGATAAACCGCCGCTCCGGCACCTGCTGCGTCAATTCCAGCGCCCGCTCATACGCCACCCGCGCTTCCTCTACCCTGCCCAACTGCCGACAAAACTCCGCCCGTGCCGAATGCGCCAGGTGGTAATCCAGCAATTCGCCGCGATTCAGAATCCCTTCAACCAACGTCAACCCCGCCAACGGTCCATCGCGCTTGGAGATCGCTGCCGCGCGATTCAGCTCAATCACCGGTGAAGGCACCGCCGCCAACAGCACATCATACAAACCCGCAATCTGCGCCCAGTCTGTCTCCCCCGCCGTCGGCGCTTCGGCATGCACCGCCGCAATCGCCGCTTGCAGGCAGTAAGGTCCGAATCGCCGCGAGGTCAGCGCTCGCGCAATCAGCGCGCACCCTTCGGCAATCAACCCGGCATCCCACAACGAACGGTCCTGCTCATCCAGCACAATCAGCTCGCCACTCGCCGACGTTCGCGCCAGGCGTCGTGACTCATGCAACAGCATCAGCGCCAGCAGGCCCATCACTTCGGGTTCGGGCAGCAATTCCATGACCAATCGGCCGAGGCGGATGGCCTCGCGGGTCAGATCCTCGCGAGTCAGTTCAGCACCGATGGACGCCGAGTAACCTTCGTTGAACACCAGGTAAATCACCCGCAGCACGCTGTCGAGGCGCTCGGGCAATTCCGCCAGGGTCGGCACCTGATAAGGGATTTTCGCGTCGCGGATTTTTGCCTTGGCGCGCACGATGCGCTGGGCAATGGTGGCCGGTGCCGAGAGAAACGCCCGGGCGATTTCTTCGGTGGTCAGGTCGCAGACTTCGCGCAACGTCAGCGGCACTTGAGCATCCGCCGCGAGTGCCGGGTGACAGCAGGTGAAGATCAAACGCAGGCGATCGTCTTCCACGTCTTCGTCACTCCAGTCGGCCTGCTCCAGCGCTTCCAGTTGCGCGATCAGTATCGGCCGGGACGCGGCAAACCGCGCGCGCCGACGCAAGCCGTCGATGGCCTTGAAGCGCCCGGTGGACACCAGCCAGGCACGCGGATTGCCCGGCACACCGTCACGCTGCCAACGCTCGACCGCAATGAAAAAAGCCTCGTGCAGGGCCTCCTCGGCAAGATCGAAATCACCGAGCAAACGGATCAGGGTCGCGAGGATTCGCCGCGAGTCTTCGCGGTAAACCTGCTCGACCCGAGCCTTGACCGACACGTCAGCCATCAGTCCCGAATGCCTTCAGTCACCCACATCACCACGCAAACCTCCTTATCAGGGATTCAATTGACGAACCGGTCGCACCTCGACACAGCCGACCCGGGCCGCCGGAATATTGCCGGCGACCTGAAGCGCTTCATTGAGGTCTTTGGCGTCGATCAGGTAGAAGCCGGCCAACTGCTCCTTGGTTTCGGCGAACGGGCCGTCGGTGATCGACACTTTGCCGTTGCGCATGCGCACGGTGGTCGCGGTCTGCACCGACTCCAGCGCTTCGGCGGCGAGCATGCGGCCGCTGCCCTGGATCGATTCGGCGTAGGCCATGCACTCGGCGTCGTTGGGACTTTCGGGCAGCGAGTGCAACTCCTGTTCGTTGCTGTAGACCAGGCATAAATACTTCATGGGGCTCTCCGGATCGAACTGATCAACTATGGCTGCAGTTTGGCGCATGGGGGGCACTTCCCGACGATCAGGGCTGCAGACCGAACAGCGCGGTGCCGCTCGTCATGTCGAACGGTGCCGACCAGTGTTCGTGGACGATGCGCCATTGCCCGGCCTCGCGCCGATAGCAGCCGGTCACGCGCATCCAGCAGGCCTGGGTTTCGCCCTTCTCGTTGGTGCCGCCGCAATGAGCCAGCCAATGGGCGAAGGCGATGTGCTCGTCGGCCACGATGTTCATCTGGTCAAAATCAAAGGTGTGCGGGCCCTGGCACATTTCCATGCATTCCAGCCAATGCGCGCGGTAGGCTGCCTTGCCGCGAAATTGCAGGGCCTTGACCGCGTCGTAGGAGACGATGTCCTCGGCATACAACGCCATGATTTTCTCGACATCCTTGGTGATGACCGCCTGACGATAGGTGTCGATCAGGGCCTGGATTTCGTGGGTAGCGTTCATGGTGGTTCTCCGTGGTTTTTGTTGTGAAGACACCCTTAGTCGTCCGGCAAGACGCCAGATCGACAGTCAAATTAAAAATAATCCATGGGCGCAAACTCGCTAGAATCCGAGGCTCATTTCTGTTGGAAAAAGGACACTCCAGTGACAACCCGACTCGTGCCTTACGAAACCCTGAACGCGCACCAGCGCCAGCAGGTCGAGGCCATCGAAGTTCATCAGGAACAGATCAAGTTCTCCGGTGACATCCACGGTGCGTTGCACACCCTGCTGTCCAAACCCGGCCCCGGCGTCAAAGGATTTGCCCTGCTGGTCGAGGATGTTCCGGTGGCTTTCCTGCTGCTCAAACGCCCGCCGGTGCTGCCGGCCTGGGCCGACGAACACAGCGCCACCCTGCATGCATTGCAAGTCGATCAGCGTCATCAAGGCAAAGGTTATGGCAAGGCCTGCCTGCAAGCCTTACCGGAGGTCGCGCGTCAGGCGTTTCCGGAAATACGGGGGCTGGAGTTGTCGGTGGACGCGGACAACGAAGCCGCCATCGCGCTGTATGCAAAATTCGGCTGGGTCGACAGCGGCGAAGCCTACAAGGGCCGGATCGGTTACGAACGGCGCATGGGCCTGATTTTCTGAGGTGGTTATGCTCGACAGCATCGAAGTACTGGAAGCGATTTACGGCCACCCCCACGAACGCGCGGTGCGCAAGCAAATCCCCTTTTTGAACGAGGATTATCAAGCGATGGTCCGCGCCTCGCCGCTGGTGATCATCAGCTCCGTCGGCCCCGACGGCGTTGACGGCTCGCCACGCGGTGACACGCCGGGTTTCGTGCGAATCATCGATGAGCGCACCCTGGCGATCCCGGATCGCCCGGGCAACAACCGCATCGACACGCTACGCAATGTGGTGCTCGATTCGCGGGTGTCGCTGCTGTTCATCATCCCGGGGATCGGCGAGACGTTGCGGGTCAACGGCACGGCGCAGATCAGCAATGAACCGGGGTTACTGGAGAGCTTCGCAGTCAATGGCAAACCGGCGCGCACGGTGATGCTGGTGACGGTGGAGGCGGCGTTTTTCCACTGCTCGAAAGCGATTGTGCGTTCGGATTTGTGGAACCCCGAGAAGCACCTGGATCGCTCGGCGCTGCCGACGGCGGGTGCGTTTCACAAGCGGTTGAATGACGGGCAGTTTGATTCGGAGACATATGACCGGGAGGCTCCGCTGAGAGTGCGTGACAGTCTCTACTGACACGAAACCTGACCATTGTAGGAGCCGGCTTGCCGGCGATGGCGGCGTATCAATCAATATTGATGGCGCCTGACACACCGTTATCGCCGGCAAGCCGGCTCCTACAGGGGATCTTCTGTGTTGGGTAAATGGGGTTACAACACCAACACCATCTCATGCCAAGCCATACCGCCATGATCCGACGCGGAAGGCTTGATGTAGGCAAACCCGAACCCGGCGTACAACGGAATATGCCGCTCTTTGCACATCAGGTTGATGCTGGTCTTGCCCAGCCCACGCATGCGCTCGATGAACTCGCCCATCAAGCGTTTCGCCAAACCCTGCCCCTGATAATCCGGATGCACCACCACCGACATGATCACCACGTGCGGGCCGGCCGGGTCGTGGCCGATCAGTTCCTTGAACGCTTCGTCCGACATCTCGACCTGAAACGCCGCACCGGAGTTGATGAAACCGGCTACAACGCCGTCCACTTCGGCGACGATGAAACCTTCGGGCCAGGTGGCGATGCGGGTGGCGATTTTTTCTCGGGTGGCGGCTTCGTCGCCTTCGTAGGCAACAGTTTCGATGGCGAAGCAGCGGTCCAGATCAGCAGGCAGGACGTTTCGGATGACGGGGTTCGACGAGTTCATGGCAGAACAGCACCTTGGGGCAAGTGAGATGACAGAGTATCGCTCGCCGATTCTAACAAGACTGGCTGGCCTTCGAATGCTCGATACCCGGCACTCGAATGACAAGGCCCGGCGCGGCAACCAGCGCCTGGCCTTCTCTACAGCCCAACCAAGCGATAACCCACCTGCAATTCGGTGATGAAATGCTGCGGCTGGGCCACATCGGCCTCCAGTTTTTGCCGCAGGTGCGCCATGTGCACCCGCAGGTAGTGAGCACGATCGACGTAATCCAGCCCCCACACTTCCAGCAGTAACTGGCGATGGGTCATGACCCGGCCTTGTCCGCGAATCAATGCGCAAAGCAGGCGATACTCGATGGGCGTCAGATGAACCGATTGGTCCTCGCGCCGGACCTCGTGCGTGGACAGGTCCACTTCGATCATGCCGAACGTCACCTTGCTGGTGACGGCGGCGGTTCCGTTCTGCACATGTCGACGCAACTGGGCGCGGATACGCGCCAGCAACTCTGGCACGCCGAAGGGTTTGACCAGGTAATCGTCGGCGCCCGCATCCAGCGCCGCCACTTTTTCCTCTTCACGATCACGGGCCGACAGCACCAGAATCGGCACCGTCATCCAGCCCCGCAGCTCGCTGATCAATTGCTTGCCGTCACCGTCGGGCAAGCCCAGATCGACAATCACCAGATCCGGTTGACGGCTGGCGGCGTGGATCAGGGCGCGTTTGACGTTGTCGGCTTCGAACACCTGAAAACCTTCATCCTGCAGCGCGATACCGATGAAACGGCGGATGTTGGCCTCGTCCTCGACAATGAGGATGCGTGCACTGGTCATAGCGATTCCATGGAAGGCGGATGACCCGCCGGTAGAGTGATGACAAAGCGGATACCCGAGGTGGCCTGAGGTTGGGCCTCGATCGTTGCGCCGTGGGCCTGGACAATGCGCTTTGCCAACGCCAGCCCAAGGCCGATACCGGCCACGGCCGACTCCTGCTGCCCCCGCGAGAACGGCTCGAAAAGGCTCTGAGGTGTGCTGCCCGGAGGGCAACCGGGACCGGCGTCGATCACCTCCAGCACAATGCTGTCCTCCTCGTGCCGGGCCGCGACCTGCACCAGCGTTCCGGCCGGGGTGTACTTGGCGGCGTTGTCCAGAAGGTTGACCAGCACACGCTCGATCAACAGCGCATCGACTTCCACCAACGGCAACTGTGGCGACAGCGCGGTGCGTACGACGTGCCGCGCCAACGGCTCGCGCAGTTGACGCAAGGCGCTGCCGACGATTTCCTCCAGCGAATGCCATTGCCGGTTCAGGCGCACACCGCGTTCCTGCATCCGGGCCATGTCCAACAGGTTTTCGATCAACCGCTGCATGGAGCTGGCCTGATCGCGGATGCCGTCAAGCAACTGTGTCAGCGTTCCGGGCGGCGCGTGGGGCGCCGCCGCATCTGCCGCGCCAATAATGGAGGTCAGCGGCGTGCGCAGGTCATGAGAGATCGCGGCCAGCAGCGTATTGCGCATGCGCTCGCCCTCCATCTGCACCAAGGTGCTCTGCGCCACTTCGACGAAATGCACCCGCTCCAGCGCGATCGCCAGTTGGCTCATGCACGCTTCGAGCAAACGCTGTTCCTCCGGCTCGTTCAATCGCTCGGGTTCAGCCAGTTCGAGCACCAACACGCCACGTACGCGCATGGGCGCCTTCAACGGTAAATAGCGGCCTTGAGCGGCCGCCAGCGTATCGGTGCCCTGACCGGCGGGTTGACCGTGGTCGTAAACCCATTGGGCAATGCTTTCATCGATCGGGAATGCACCGGCGCCACAGGAATGGACACTGTCTTTATCGTCCGGAAGTGCCAGCCCGCCCCGCGCTTCAAACACGCCACTGAACGTGCGCAGCGCCACCTCCGTGATCTGCTCCACCGTCAGCGCCGCCGACAGGTCGCGAGCAAGCCTGGCCAATGACGTCGCGCGCCGTTCACGGCCGGCAGCGGTGCGAGCCTCATGACGCAAGCGGGCTGTCAGTTGACCGGTGATCAACGCAATACCCAGCATCAAGGCGAAGGTAAAGAAATACTGGGTGTCATTGACCGTGAACGACCAGCGTGGCTGGACGAAGAAAAAATCAAAACACAACACCGCCAGCATCGCCGCCCAGACACCCGGCCCGCGCCCGTAACGCAGGGAGACCAACACCACCGTGAGCAAAAACAGCATGACCACGTTGGCCAGATCAAACACCTGCAACAACAAGGCGGCCACCGCCGTGGCGGCAAAACAGGCAAGGCTGGCCCACAGGTACGCCGCAGCCCTGCTCGGCGGCAACGCGGCATCCGTGTTCACCGCCACCGCAACCACGACGGGCAACGGGCCATGAGCGATGACAATCTGATCGATCTCGGGGTGACGACGGCTGATACGGTCACTGATCGACTGATGCCAGAACTGCCAGACCTTGCGCGGGTAATGCCCGAGCACCAGGCGATTGGCGTTATGTTCACGGGCAAACGCCACCAGCGTCTCGGCCACGTCCATGCCTGACGGCGTGGCCGTGTCGGCACCGAACTCAGCGGCCAGCGCCAGGGTTTTCATGGCGGCGGCATAGCGATTCGCGCCGCCTTCACGGCGCTGAACCGAGGGCACATGGACGACAATCCAGTCCGCCTCGAGTTTCTGTGCCAGACGCGCCGCTTCACGAACCAGACGTTCATCCGACGGGTAGCCTGCCACGCCGACCAGAAGACGCTCGCGCGCGGGCCAAAGAGTGTTGATGGACCGCTCGCGGCGATAGTCGCGCATCTGTGCATCGACCCGATCGGCCGTACGCCGCAGTGCCAGTTCGCGCAAGGCCAGCAAGTTGCCTTTGCGAAAGAAGTGCCGGGACGCGCGCTCGGCCTGGGGCGGCAGATAGACCTTGCCTTCCTTGAGACGGCGCAATAAGTCATCGGGTGGCAGGTCGATTACCACCACTTCATGGGCCGCGTCGAACAGATGATCGGGCACGGTCTCGCGCACACGGATGCCGATGATCCCGCTGACGATATCGTTGAGACTTTCCAGATGCTGGACATTGAGGGTGGTCCAGACGTCGATGCCGGCGCGCAGCAGTTCTTCGACATCCTGCCAGCGTTTGGGGTGACGCGAACCGGGAACGTTGCTGTGGGCCAGTTCATCCACCAGCAGCACCGCCGGACGTCGCGCCAGCGCAGCATCCAGATCGAACTCGCTGAGAGCACACTCGCGATGCATCACGCTGTAGCGCGGCAGCAGTTCCAGACCGGTGAGCAGTTCCGCGGTTTCCCGGCGGCCATGGGTTTCGACCACGCCCGCCACCAGGTCACGGCCCTGGGTTACTTCACGCTGGGCCGCGATGAGCATGGCACAGGTTTTCCCCACCCCGGCATTGGAGCCGAAATAGATGCGCAATTTCCCGCGCAGGGCGGCCTGTTCGTCTTGTTGCAGCTTCTCCAGCAGCGCGTCGGGATCAGGGCGGCCGTCACGTGAAGCGGTGAACGTATCAGTTACGAGCATGGCAATCCTTTTGAACCGCACGGCGCCACACAGGGCGCCGCGCAGTCAGTCCTTTCAAACCAGGCCAAGCCCGGCCAACAGCATGTCGATCACCTTGATCCCCGCGAACGGCACCAGCACGCCACCCAACCCATAGATCAGCAGGTTGCGATTGAGCAACGCTGCGGCGCCGATGGCTCGGTAAGTCACACCCTTGAGCGCCAGCGGGATCAGAAACACGATGATCAGGGCATTGAAAATCACCGCGCTGAGGATCGCCGAGCTCGGGCTGCTCAGGTGCATCACGTTCAGGGCACCCAGTTGCGGATAGGTCGCGACGAATGCGGCCGGTACGATAGCAAAATACTTGGCCACATCGTTGGCCACGCTGAAGGTGGTTAACGCGCCACGCGTCATGAGCATCTGCTTGCCGACTTCAACCACCTCGATAAGCTTGGTCGGGTTGCTGTCCAGATCGACCATGTTGCCCGCTTCCTTGGCGGCCTGAGTCCCGCTGTTCATGGCCACGGCCACGTCCGCCTGGGCCAGTGCCGGCGCATCGTTGGTGCCATCTCCCGTCATCGCCACCAGCTTGCCCTGCGCCTGGTAGTCGCGGATCAGTTGCAGCTTGTCTTCCGGCCGGGCCTCGGCCAGAAAGTCGTCGACACCGGCTTCCACGGCAATCGCCGCCGCTGTCAGGCGGTTGTCGCCGGTGATCATGACCGTCTTGATCCCCATGCGCCGCAGTTCGGCAAAGCGCTCCTTGATACCACCCTTGACCACGTCCTTGAGCTCGACCACGCCCAATGCCTGTTGACCATCGCACACGACCAGCGGCGTACTGCCACGGCGCGAGACTTCATCAACCTTGCTCTGCAATGCCGGCGGGAAACTGCCGCCCAGCGCCTCGATGTGCTGGCGAATGGCATCTGCAGCGCCCTTGCGGATGCTCCGGCCACCGGCCAGATCGACGCCGCTCATGCGGGTTTGCGCGGTGAAATGCACGAAGCTCGCCCCCAGGGCATTGAGGTCCCGCGCCCGCAGGTCGAACTTCTGCTTGGCGAGCACCACGATACTGCGTCCTTCCGGCGTTTCGTCGGCCAGCGAGGCCAACTGCGCGGCGTCCGCCAGTTCCGATTCCTTGACACCGGGCGCCGGCAGAAAACTGCTGGCCTGGCGATTACCCAAGGTAATGGTGCCGGTCTTGTCCAGCAGCAGGACATCTACGTCACCCGCCGCTTCCACGGCCCGCCCGGAGGTGGCAATGACGTTGGCCGACATCATCCGGCTCATGCCCGCCACACCAATCGCCGACAGCAGGCCACCAATGGTCGTCGGAATCAGACAGACCAGCAGCGCCACCAGCACGGTGGCGCTGACCACGTCGCCGCCGCTCATGGTCACCGCCATCATCGAGTACGGGCCCAGCGTCACGATCACCAGCAGAAACAGAAACGTCAGCCCCACCAGCAGAATGGTCAACGCGACTTCGTTGGGCGTCTTCTGGCGCTTCGCGGATTCGACCATGGAAATCATGCGATCCAGAAACGACTCGCCGGGATTGACGCTGATACGCACCACCAGCCAGTCCGACAGCACCTTTGTGCCCCCGGTGACCGATGAAAAGTCGCCGCCCGCCTCTCGAATCACGGGTGCCGACTCCCCGGTGATCGCGCTTTCATCCACCGACGCCACACCTTCGATCACCACACCATCGAGGGGCACCAGATCACCCGCCTCGATCAACACCACGGCATCCTTGAGCAGTTCGCTGGAAGGCACTGGCCTCCAGGCGGAACCATGTCGGGGTTGCTGCAACAGCTTGGCCAGGGTCTGGCGCTTCATCCCGCGCAGGCTGGCCGCCTGGGCCCGACTGCGCCCCTCGGCCAGGGCTTCGGCGAAGTTGGCAAACAGCACGGTGAACCACAGCCACAACGTGATGCTGAGAATGAAACCACTGGGGGCTTCGCCCTCACCGCCCAGTGATTGAAACCACAACAGCGTGGTGAGAATGCTGCCCAGGTAAACCACAAACATCACCGGGTTCTTCCACTGCGCCTGGGGCAGCAATTTCTTGAAAGCATCCAGGCACGCCGTGAGTAACAACCCACGGTCGAACAACGGCAAACGAACTTGCTTACTCATGGTTGTTTCTCTTGTTCACTGGCCGCAAGGGATGGCTGATGCACAGGCGTCAAGGCATCCAGCGCAAGGTTGAGTTGCAGCACATTGACTCGGGGCTCACCGAGCAAGCCAAAGGTGCGCTGCTCAGTGTGGGCATTCACCAGCTTCAGCAGATCGGCTTCCGGCAGGTGACGAAGGCGTGCGACGCGCGACGCCTGAATCTGTGCGTTGGCCACCGAGATGTGCGGGTCCAGTCCTGACGCCGACGAGGTGACCGCATCCACCGGCACCTGGGCATCGGCTGCCAGGCCGTTCTGCCGGCGGTAGGCTTCGACGCGCATGGCCACGGCGTCGATCAACTTCTGGCTGGTAGGGCCAAGGTTGCTGGCGCCACTGGAACCTGCGTTGTACGGCTGTGCCACGCTCTTGCTCGGGTCCAGTGGATCAGCGCCAAGGGTCATGCTTGGACGCCCCTGAAAATACTCGGAGCGAGTGAAATGCTGGCCGATCACCGCCGAACCGATCACCAACCCGTCCCGTTCAACCAGGCTGCCCCGGGCCTGATACGGGAACAGCACGTTAGCCACCAGCGTGGTGAACAACGGATACACCAGCCCGGTCAGCAACATGAAGAACGCCGCCGAAATCAGCACCGGGCGCAACAGGCCGACAAACAGAAATTGCACCTTGGTTTGTGTTTGTACTTGAGTCATCACATCCCCCTCACTTGTAGGTCTGGCCGGACAGCAACTGCAGTTGCTCGACCAGCGGGCCGAGCGCAAGCGCCGGCAGGAAAGTCAGGCCGCCCACCACCAACACCACGAACACCACCAGAAACATAAACAGCGGCGTGGCGGTCGGAATGGTGCCTGCACCGGCCGGGATGTTCTTTTTCATCGCCAGGGAACCGGCGACCGCGAGCATCGGCAGCATCGTGAAGAAACGTCCGAGCAACATGGCAAGACCGATGGTGGTGTTGAAGAACGGCGTATTGGCATTCAACCCGGCGAACGCCGAACCGTTGTTGGCTGTGCCCGAGGTGTAGGCATACAGCACCTCGCTGAAGCCATGAGGCCCCTGGTTGTTGAGGCTATTGAGGGTGTCGGGCCAGAGTGCCGCCAGGGCGGTGAAGCCGAGAATGCAGATGGGATGCGCCAGCACCGAGAGCATGACCAGCTTGATCTCCCGTGCCTCAATCTTCTTGCCGAGGAATTCGGGGCTGCGACCAATCATCATGCCCACCAGAAACACCGTCAGCAGCGCGTACTGGATCAGGTTGATAAACCCCACGCCGTCGCCACCGAACACGCAGTTGAGCATCATCTGCGCCAGCGGTACGAAGCCGCCCATGGGCGTCAGCGAGTCATGCATGGCGTTCACCGAGCCGGTGGTTGCGCCGGTGGTGGTGGTCACGAACAGGCTGGTGTCAGCAATGCCGAAGCGCAATTCCTTGCCTTCCATGTTGCCGCCACTCTGGGTGGCCGACAGCACCTGATCCACGCCCACGCGGGTCAACAGCGGGTTGCCACTTTGTTCGGCGGTGTAAACGATGCTCAGGAAGCCGACGAACATCACCAGGAACGTGCCAAAGAACACCCAGCCCTGACGCCGGCGCATCAACATGCTGCCGAAGGTGTACGTCAGCGCTGACGGGATCAGCAGCATGCTGAGGATATGCAGCATGTTCGTCAGCGGGGTCGGGTTCTCGAACGGGTGCGCGGCGTTCATGCTGAAGAAACCGCCACCGTTGGTGCCGATGTGCTTGATGGACTCGAAGCTCGCCACCGCGCCAACGATCAACTGCTGCTGCGCACCTTCCAGGGTGGTGGCAAGGGCTTGGGAGCTCAGGGTTTGTGGCATGCCTTGCCAGACATAAACCAGCGCCATGCCAAAACACAGTGGCAGCATCACCCGGTACAGGGTGCGAGTGAAATCCACCCAGTAGTTGCCGATGTCAGCGGAATTCGATCGGCTGAGGCCGCGAATGAAACCCGCAGCAGCCACAACGCCCGCTGTTGCGCCGACGAACATCAGGAAGGTGATGACCGCCATCTGGCTGAAGTTAGACAGGCTGGTTTCACCTGAATAAGCCTGCCAGTTGGTGTTGGTGATAAAAGACGCCGCGGTATTGAACGCCAGGTCCGGTGATTGCGCGCTCAGCCCCAACGGGTTGAGCGGCATGAAACCTTGCAGGCGCAACACGATGTAACCCAGCAACATCATTGCCGCGTTCGACAGCAACAGGGCCGAGCCGTAACGTGCCCAGCCCATGGTTTCGGTTGAATCGATCCCCAACAAACGATACGTGGCGCGCTCCGCCAAGGCATGGTTTTGCCCGGTGAATACCCGCGTCAGCCACTTCCCCATCAAGACGGCGAGTCCGGTCATCAACCCGAGAATCACCGCAAATTCCAGCATAGTGCTCAACATGTCGATGCTCCGTTCAAATCTTGCCCATGGCGACGATGACCATGGCTGTCGCAGCAAAAAACACCACGCTAACCCCCATGAAAATCAGGTCGTACATTGCCGGTTTCCTTTCTCAAGACCGCCCTGGCGGGCGAATAAAAACGCCTGTGCCGCAATGACTGCGGCCATCAGAACTTCTCTGCACGGATAAGGGCGTAACCCAGGTAGGCGAACAACAGGGCGGCGCACAGGCCGCTGGCGATGTAAATGAACTCGAGTGTTAACAAGACAGCTCCCCCTGACATAACGAATGGGCACCCGCAATCGGGTCCCGGCAGAGCGCGTCAGAGCACAAAACGCACTGAATACGCGCTCTTATCTGCGCAGTGCAGGTTATGTGAGGGGGTATCAAGGACGGACACTGATTGGGGGCAGCGGTATTAAGACGGCGTATAGATCGAGCGAAACGGGCGATAGGCGGGAGGTGATGCGAGGGGCCAACGACAGGCACGAACGGGCACTGTGAAGTGCCCGTTCCAGGCCTGGTTCATTACGCTTTGATCGGCACCCAGATTTCCAGTTTCCCGGTGTTGAGCTTCGGGTTGAAGTCTTCGCTGTAGCGCTCCAGTTCCGGCGCATCCAGCACCTCATGCCCTGACTGCGGCTGCCAGGTGCCAAAGATGTACTGAAACAATTGCGGCAAGGTATCCAGCGGCCCTTTGTGCTCGAACACCGCGTAATACTGAGGCTGGACTTCTACCCAACGGTACAGGTCCGGCAAATCGTCGAGCTTGCTGATCTCGACGCCGGCGATGTAGTCGAAGCCGCCCTTGCCGTCGAAATTGAAACACACACCGTAGGTAACTTCGCCCTTTTGGCCCGGAACGTTTCCGATGTGCGGAATGAATTTGTCCCAGAGTGCTGGAATGCCCTGGGTGGTTTCCTGAGTAAATTTTCCACTAAGCCCTGCAATGAGCTGGAAGTGCCCGTGTTCGAAGCGTGGTTCCGGGATTTCGACGCTTTTATTATCATCCATGACTCGGCTCCTGGTACAAAAAGTGGGTTCGGCTAGGAGTATAGAAGCCAAACCCGATTCGCCCAATTACAGCGTATGCAACGCCTCGACCGCTCCAGCGCCAATAAACTCGTTGTACCCCGATAGAATCACGTACACCGCGAAATAGCAGAAGATCGCCGCCGATGCCATGTATGAATAACGCAGCAGCTTGTCGCCCAGCAACTTGCCGCCATGGCTCGCGGCGAAGCACAGGCCTGCCGACCACAACAGTCCGGCGCAGAGAAATCCGCCGAGGAACAATGCCGAGCTGAGCGCCCCGCCACCGCCGGACCGTGCGATCAGCGTGCCGCCCACCGCCGCGAACCAGAGAATGGCGCTGGGTGACGACATGGCCAGGAAGATCCCTCGAAAGAACTCCTTGCGGTGCGAGTTGTGGCCCACGTCGGCGGTCTCGGCCAACAGCGCCTCATGGTGGATCGCCGAATAGATCATCTTCGCCGCGAAATAGATCAGCAACGCCGAACCACCAATCCACAACACCCAGCGCACGGTTTCGTATTGCAGCAAAACGGTCATGCCGGCCAGGGCCAGCACGGCGTAAATCAGGTCGCCGACGCAGGTGCCCAACCCCAGCGCAAAGCCTTGAAAATAGCCGCGCTGCATGGCCAGCGTGATCATCGCGATGTTGGCTACGCCGATGTCCAGGCACAGAGAAAGGCTCAGCAAAAAGCCGCTGCTAAATTCCATCGACCGATTTCCTTCGGAAAAAAAATTATTTACGTGGAGGCTGGACAGTCTGCCACAGCTGCCCTTACATTCCGCCACAGGTCACCGCAGTGACCAGCGTCGCTCGGACGGTTCCGGGCGCTTACGTTATCCGAGGCAACAATGGCCGAACAAGGTTCGCCGCGCCGCTTTGCGCGCATAGATCGACTCCCCCCTTACGTATTCAACATCACCGCCGAGCTGAAGATGGCCGCCCGTCGTCGTGGCGAAGACATCATCGACTTGAGCATGGGCAATCCCGACGGCCCGACGCCGCCGCACATTGTCGAAAAACTCGTCACCGTCGCCCAGCGCGAAGACACCCACGGTTACTCCACGTCCAAGGGCATTCCGCGTCTGCGCCGGGCGATTTCCAACTGGTACAAGGAACGCTACGAGGTCGACATCGACCCGGAAAGCGAAGCCATCGTGACCATCGGTTCCAAAGAAGGCCTGGCGCACTTGATGCTCGCCACCCTGGACCAGGGCGACACCGTGCTGGTGCCAAACCCGAGCTACCCGATTCACATCTACGGTGCCGTGATTGCCGGCGCCCAGGTGCGTTCGGTGCCGCTGATTCCGGGCGTGGACTTCTTCGCCGAACTGGAACGGGCGATTCGCGGCTCTATTCCGAAACCGAAGATGATGATCCTCGGCTTCCCGTCCAACCCCACCGCGCAGTGCGTTGAGCTGGACTTCTTCGAACGGGTGATTGCCCTCGCCAAACAGTACGACGTACTGGTGGTGCATGACCTGGCCTACGCCGACATCGTCTACGACGGCTGGAAAGCCCCGTCGATCATGCAAGTGCCTGGCGCCAAGGACATTGCGGTGGAGTTTTTCACCCTGTCCAAGAGCTACAACATGGCGGGCTGGCGCATCGGCTTCATGGTCGGCAACCCGGAACTGGTCAACGCCCTGGCGCGGATCAAGAGCTACCACGACTACGGCACCTTCACACCGCTGCAAGTCGCGGCAATTGCCGCACTGGAAGGCGATCAGCAATGCGTGAAAGACATCGCCGAGCAGTATCGTCAGCGGCGCAATGTGCTGGTCAAAGGCCTGCATGAACTGGGCTGGATGGTGGAAAACCCGAAAGCGTCGATGTATGTCTGGGCGAAGATTCCCGAAGCGTATGCGCACCTGGGTTCGCTGGAGTTCGCCAAGAAACTGCTCGCAGAAGCCAAGGTTTGCGTCTCGCCGGGTGTCGGGTTCGGGGAATATGGGGATGATCATGTGCGCTTCGCGCTGATCGAAAACCAGGACCGGATTCGTCAGGCCGTACGCGGGATTCGCGGGATGTTCAGGGCGGATGGGCTGGTAAGCAAAACCACCGGCTAGAGAAACAATCTCGGGAGCGGCCACGTCCGTGTCCGCTCCCGATTTGATTCAATTGTCTTCAGGCATTATTGGAAAAAACCTGTCCCTGAAAGCAAACGGTTAGCCGGCAACAGTAAAGGTCCGCAATTCTGTCCACTCCGAATCGACGCCCCCCACGTTTTGTCTAGCCTTGACTTGGTACTTCCTCTGTTGCCAAGGAGAAGGTGAAAGCACTTGCCATTGACCTGAAGTCATCACGTCAGCCGAACCCAGCACCGTTCCATCATGTAGCGCAACAGTTACCTTCCCCCCGATGATCGCCGTCCCAATAAACGAGGGTCTTAGATTTGACTCACCACCTTCAGCAGGAAGGATAATTTCGGGTTTCTCAACAATAGGCGTGCTCATAGAGTCTGCTCCTCATCCATGATTCAACGATCAAACAGGAACCCTGTGACTGGCGTTCCTTTCAAGCAGGGATGTTCGACGCGTCTACGCTGGTCGTCTACCTGTGAGAAATGACAGTTCCGACAAGCGGTTGTGTCATCGGTACCCAAAAGATTTGGCTTGTCGCAGATTCCTGCCCATAAAAAAACCGCATAAATGCGGTTTTTTTGTTATCGGTAATGATCGAAACCAGCGTCTACGGGGGTTCGACAATCCATGTAGGAGCCGGCTTGCTGGCGATTGCATCGACTCGGTTTAACGTCTAACCGAGTCGATGCAATCGCCAGCAAGCCGGCTCCTACAAAAGCCTTGTTTAGACGAACAACGACAGCAGCAGGATGAAGCCCAGGCCGACCACCGACAGGATGGTTTCCATCGCCGTCCAGGTCTTGAAGGTTTCCGCTACGGTCATGTTGAAGTACTGCTTCACCAGCCAGAAACCCGCGTCGTTGACGTGAGACAGAATCAACGAACCGGCACCGGTCGCCAGCACCAGCAGCTCACGGTTCACACCCGGAATCATCCCCACCACCGGCACCACAATGCCTGCGCCAGTAATGGTCGCCACGGTCGCCGAACCAGTCGCAATACGGATCACCGCCGCCACCAGCCAGGCCAGCAGGATCGGCGAGATTTGCGCGGCCACCGCCATGTTGCCGATGACATTACCCACGCCGCTGGTCACCAGCATCTGCTTGAAGCCACCACCGGCACCGATGATCAGGATGATCGCGGCGGTTGGCGCGAGACTCGCATCCAGCCATTTGAGCATCTGGCTGGAGCCAATGCCCTGCTTGTAACCGAAGGTGTACAGCGACAGCAGCAACGCCAGCAGCAGAGCCGAGATCGGGTGACCGATCAGGTCCATGAAGGTGCGGAAGAAGTTGCCGTCCGGCAGCACCACGTCGGCAAAGGTCTTGAGCAGCATCAGGAACACCGGCGACAGCACGGTGACCAGGGTGATGGCGAAGCTCGGCAGTTCAGCTGAATCCGTCTCGCGGGCCAGTTGATCCACCAGTTCCTGGTTGGGATGACCGGGAATGTATTTGGCAATGAAGGTGCCGTAGATCGGGCCGGCGATGATGGCCGTCGGCAGCGCAACGATCAGGCCGTAGAGAATGGTTTTACCGATGTCGGCACCGAACACGCCGATGGCCAGCAGCGGGCCCGGGTGTGGCGGAACCAGGCCATGCACGGCAGACAGACCGGCCAGCAGCGGGATACCGATCTTGATGATCGACACGCCGGTACGCCGGGCGACGATGAACACCAGCGGGATCAGCAGTACAAAACCGATTTCGAAGAACAGCGGAATGCCGACCAGGAACGCGGCGAACATCATTGCCCACTGCACTTTGTCCTTGCCGAACGCGCGAATCAGCGTCTGGGCAATCTGATCCGCCCCGCCCGACTCGGCCATCATTTTGCCGAGCATCGTGCCCAGCGCGAGGATGATGCCGACGAAACCGAGCACGCCACCGAAGCCGTCCTGGAACGCCTTGATGATGGTGCCAATCGGCATGCCGGAAGTCAGCCCGAGAAAGGCTGCGGCAATGATCAGGGCAATGAACGGGTGAAATTTGAACTTGGTGATCAGGACGATAAGCCCGATCACCGTGACCACTGCATCGAGCAGCAGGAACGTCTCGTGGGACATGCCAAACATTAGGGGTGTCTCCTGGTTGTTGTTGTTATTAAAGCGGGTAATTCGAAAGCCATAGGGACAGCGCTATCTCTTCAAGCAAAATTTAACCGGCGCGTTTCAAGCCGTGTTCCAGCCACCAGGCGTGGGCTTGCTTCGCCAACTGGTCGACGCTGTGGTTCGAGGCGTCGAGGGCCAGGGTCAGCGGCTCGCCAACGGGGGATTCGAGGGTCGCAAACTGGCTGTCGATCAGGGTCGACGGCATGAAATGGCCCGGCCGATGGGAGACACGATCGGCCGCCACTTCAGGCGTGAGTTCAAGGAACACAAAGCCCAGGCCCGGCAAGGCGCTGCGCAAAACTTCGCGGTAACTGTGTTTGAGGGCCGAGCAGGTCAACACCGGGCGCTGGCCCGTGGCGTCGACGCGGCGCAGCTCATCGCACAGGCTGTCGAGCCAGCCGGCACGGTCGTCGTCGTTCAGGGGGATACCCGCGCTCATCTTTTCGATATTGGCGGCAGGGTGGAAAGTATCGCCTTCAATGGCAGTCGCGCCGCTGAGCTGGCACAAGGCTTCGCTGACGCAGGTCTTGCCGCAACCGGCAACGCCCATGATGACCAGGGCGGTGATGGGATGATTCATGTAACACCTCAGCGCGCAGACAGCGCTACCTTTGCCAGTTATGACACTAGACGAAAAGTAGAAGTTGCCGACGCCTTCTTGTCATTTTTGTGGGTTGCAGCATGTTCGTTCCGGACGCCGAAAAGCGAGGTTCAGGCAAAACTCGCTTACGCATTTGCAGCTGCATCGGGACAGCGCTACCTTAGTGCCTTGAATTTTGTTTGGCAAGCCGCCCGATGACCTCTCCTAAAAACGATAAAAATACGCGAACCACTGGCCGTCCTACCCTCAATGAAGTAGCCCGACTGGCCGGCGTCAGCCCGATTACCGCCTCCCGCGCCTTGCGCGGCGTGAGCACGGTGGCCACCGAACTGGTGGAAAAAGTGCAGAAAGCCGCGCTTGAACTCAACTACGTGGTCAACCCCGCCGCCCGTGCGTTAGCCTCGGCCCAGAGCCATTCCGTGGTGGTTTTGGTGCCGTCGCTGTCCAACTTGCTGTTCATCGACACCCTGGAAGCCATTCATCAGGTTTTACGACCGAAGGGCTTCGAAGTGCTGATCGGCAACTTCCATTACTCGCGCGATGAAGAAGAAAACCTGCTGCGCAATTACATGGCCTATCAGCCGCGCGGTTTGCTGCTGACCGGGTTTGATCGCACCGAAAGTTCGCGGCGGATGATCGAGGCGAGCAATATTCCCTGCGTCTACATGATGGAACTCGACAGCGCTGCGGGCCTCAATTGCGTGGGTTTCTCGCAACTGGCGGCCGGCGAAACGGCGGCGGAGCATTTGCTGTCCCGCGGTCGCAAGCGCCTGGCGTACATCGGTGCGCAACTGGATCAACGCACGTTGCTGCGTGGCGAAGGGTTTCGCAAAGCCCTGCAAAAGGCCGGTCGGTATGACCCGGACCTGGAAGTGCTGACGCCCCGCGCCTCCTCCGTCGGTCTGGGCGGCGAGCTGTTCCTGCAACTGATCGCCAGTCATCCCGATGTCGACGCGATCTTCTTTGGCAACGACGACCTGGCCCAGGGCGCGCTGCTGGAAGCGATGCGCTGCGGAATCAAAATCCCCGAACAAGTGGCGGTCCTCGGTTTCAACGACCTGCCGGCCTCGGCGCACATGGTCCCGCGCCTGAGCAGCATAAATACCCCGCGCGAGGCAATTGGCCGTCGCGCGGCAGAGCAGATGTTGACGTTGATGGCGGGCAACACGGTGGCGAAACCGGTGCAGGACATGGGGTTTGAGTTGAAGGTACGCGAGAGTACGTAGTCCAGGACTGATCGTTGCCACGCTCTGAGGGCTGAACGGGAACGATCAGTTACACCTTTTACCCCCTCCTCCAGGCGGGCAGCGTGCAAAATCCGCCCTCTCCATTCCCGGCGGACGTGTACATGCGCAAAATGATCATCACGGCCTTCCTGCTAGCCGTCTCACTTGGACAGACGCTTCAGGTGCAGGCCTCTGAGCCAGACGACTGGACTCATTTCCTGAACGACCCTCGCTTCATGCCAGCGATCAAAAGCTGTCTTGCCGCCCACCCGAAAGGTCAGGGGCCTGCCGTCGTAATGAGCGTTGGGCATGCCAGTCTTGAAGAGGCTTACGTCATGACCACCGACCTGAGCGGGCGCAGAAATGTGTGTTTTTCCAGTAAGGATACTGGCGCGCAGGTGCGATCCCAGACCGTTTTCGACCTGCCAGGTCCGCTGTTTGTATCAGTGGATCAAGTCAAGGTCGCCCCCAAGGGCGAGTGCATCGAGCCCACCCCGGTATTCATCGATCAACAGCTTCAAGGCTGGATCCTCAGGCAACCCATCCTCAATCAGCACACGCCCAGTGCCTGCTCGACTCCAATCTGGACAGATCTGATAACACTCGATTAGGTCCTCCTCCTTTGTTTGATCATTCCCACGTTGTGTGGTCCGCACCGTCAAGCGGCGCATCGCCCATGCCGCAGGTTTTCAACTAATCTTGTGGGTGCTCCCTGTCCCGCTTATCGCCTCGCAGGGCCGGCATACTGTTAGAGTCCCGAAGCGTCGAATCGCTAACGGAGTAGCTCAATGGAACATGCACTGAAGATTCTCGGCAAAGCCTCATCCATCAACGTCAGAAAAGTCCTGTGGACCTGTGACGAGCTGGACCTTTCCTACGAACGCGAGGACTGGGGCAGCGGGTATGCCTCGACCCACAGTCCCGAATTTGTCCGGCTCAACCCCAACGCGCAGGTGCCGGTGATCATCGATGAGGCCGGCGTGCTGTGGGAGTCCAATACCATCTGCCGTTATCTGGCCGGCAAACACCCACACGCTGAATTGCTGCCGCACGAACCGGCGGCGCGCGCCAGGGTGGAGCAGTGGATGGATTGGCAAGCCACCGATCTCAATTCGTCCTGGAGCTACGCGTTCACGGCGCTGGTACGCAAAGACCCGGAGTTCCAGGACGCGCACCGGATTGCCACGGGCTTGCGCGGCTGGAATCAGAAGATGGGCATCCTCGAACATCAGCTCGCGACCACCAAAGCCTATGTTGCCGGACAACGGTTCACGCTGGCCGATATCGTCATCGGGCTTTCAGTCAACCGTTGGCTGATGACGCCGATGGATCGACCGGATTTCCCGGCCATCGACGAATATTTCCAACGCCTGGCGCAACGCCCCGGGTTCCTCAAACACGGCTGCAACGGCCTGCCTTGATCGGTCGACCTCTGCCGTCGGGCGGCAAAGGTTGACCGCAACTCTTTCGTTTTCTGTTCAAGAAAAAACATAACCAATTGAAAATATTATGTTTTATTTCATGGGCACGCTAATTGCTCAAATCGCTGCACCGCAAACACCTACAAGGTCTACTCATCATGTTGGTCAGTGCAAAGCAAAACCTAATGACGCCGCTTCCCAAAAAGCCGGGCGACGAACCGACCGCGGACGCCACCGCGGGTCTTCAAGGTGGCCTGCAAGCCGTTTTGATGCAGAGCGTGCAAAACAATATCCAGCTGCAAAACGTGAAGAACGATGGGAAGGTCGTGGGGTCTGCCTCCACACTCGCCACGGAACAGGTCAACGCCGCCAATAAAATCAGCGACAACGTCGATGAAGCGTTCGCCAAGACCCGTGTCGCGCTGCAAGCCACCGATGCCTCGACAGTGCCAAAGGCCGGTGAAAGCACCGCCATGGCCGACTTCAAGGACTACATGAGCAAAACCCCGGAACAGCGGTTGCGCGACAGTATTCTGAAAGAGATGGGGATTACCGAAGAAGACCTGAAAGCCATGCCGCCGGAGAAACAACTGGCGGTCGGTAAAGAGATTGCCGAGCGTCTGCAAGACAAGATGAAACTGGCGCAGGCCGAGAAAGAAAACGGCAGCAGCAGCAGTGAGAAAGGCAGCGCCCAGGTGGTCGACAAGTTCCTCGCGTCGCTGTAACCACGCGGATGCTTCTGTAGGAGCCAGCTTGCTGGCGATGGCGATCTTGCGGACGCCATCGCCGGCAAGCCAGCTCCTACAGGGATCGTGACGGATTCTGGATTGTGGGCTCACCCAAAATCTGTAGGAGCCAGCTTGCTGGCGATGGCGATCTCGCGGACGCCATCGCCGGCAAGCCAGCTCCTACAGGGATCGTGACGGATTCTGGATTGTGGGTTCACCCAAGAACTGTAGGAGCCGGCTTGCTGGCGATGGCGTCCGCAAGATCGCCATCGCCGGCAAGCCGGGCTCCTACAGGTCAGCGTTTCAATTCAATTGCAGCGTTGAATTGAACTGGCTGATCGCGTCCACCACGTGCCGCGAGCCTTGCTGGATTTCCAGGATCACCTCCCCCGCCTCGTTCGCCAGTTCCACCCCAAGACCGGTGCGGCTCAAACTCGACTGCATGCTCGACACCGCGCTCAATGACAAATCGTGGTTTTTGCGCACCACGTCGACAATCTCCAGCGTCGCCTGGCTCGTGCGTGCGGCGAGGCTGCGAACCTCATCCGCCACCACGGCAAACCCTCGGCCGTGCTCCCCGGCCCGCGCCGCCTCGATGGCCGCGTTGAGCGCCAGCAGGTTGGTCTGGTCGGCAATGCCGCGAATGGTCTGAACGATGGTGCCGATGATGTCGGACTGTTTGCTCACCGCATCGATGCTCAGCGCCGCTTCGTTCAAGTCCCTGGAAATGTCCTGGATGATCTGCACCGTCTGCTGCACCACCTGAGACCCCTTTTGCGCGCAGGCGTCGTTCTGCACCGAAGTGCTGTGGGCCGACTCCGCAGCCGTTTGCAGCGTGGTCACTTGCTGCGTGATGTCGCTGGCGAACTTCACCACTTTGTACAGACGGCCCTTGGCGTCGAACAACGGGTTGTAGGACGCTTCGAGAAAAATTGTATGACCGTGCTTGTCTCTGCGTTCGAAACGGCGCGAGTGATATTCGCCGCGATTCAGTGAAGCCCAGAACCCTTTGTAAGACTGCGATTCGGCTTCGGCGCGGTGGCAAAACAGACTGTGATGCTGGCCGACGATTTCGTTGAGCGCGTAGTGCGTGGTCTTCAGAAAGTTTTCATTGGCGGTGATCACATTGCCAGCGGGGGTGAATTCGATCACCGCCATCGAACGACCAATTGCCGCGAGCATGCTTTCGTTTTCGTGTTCCTTGTTCACCCTGTCCGTAATGTCGGTGGCGACTTTGATCACACTGCTGACTTGCCGGTCGGCACCGAAAACCGGCATGTAACTGGCGTCGAGCCAGATCTCCTTGCCGCCCTTGTTCAAGCGCGAGAAAGTCCCGCTGATCGGCTCGCCACGGGCCAGGTCACGCCACAATTTGGCGTAGGCCTCGCTGCGATAAAACGTTTCCTCGCAAAAGATCCGGTGATGTTTGCCGCGCACTTCTTCGGCGCTGTAACCCATGGCTTTGCAAAAGTTGTCGTTGGCATCAAGCACGATGCCGTCAGGGGTGAACTCAATCATCGCCATCGAACGACTGACGGCCGCTAACTTGGCGTTGGCCTCGGTCAGCGCACAGCTGTAGCGCTCGATTTCCTGCAAGTCAGCCTTGTGATGTAGGTTAAACATGGTCGTATCACCCTAAGCGCGGTCGTTTGATTGATGAAAGTTCTTCGGTCTTTCAACGTATCCACCACAACGTTCCATGGAACAGGCACACGCATTCCTCCAAGGGAGGAATTGTCAGGTGATCAATGATGTTGAATCGGAGAGTCCATGTGGCAACGCTCTTATCAAGACATCCGTCTCTTGATAGCCCGGGACCGGGCCAGCCCTAACGTTTTCATAAGTAACTCCCTCTACCGTAAAACTCCTGGTTGCTCGAAAAGGTGCCTTGGGGTGCGCACTCTGGAGCTGCAGGCCGGCCTTCACATGGCGACCGACATGGTTCGTCAGGACTGAGCATAGCCAGCCGCAATAGGCTTGCAAGGCCACTAGTCGGCCAGTATTGGGGACAAAAACGGTTCAGCTGACGCCTGATTTATTGTTCAGCCGGGCTGTTCAACAACGCTTGCGCTGCGAAAGCGCAGATCAAGGAGAAACTGTTCGAGCGCTTTGCGGTGTTGCCGGGCGCTGGAGCGACAGGTGTATGGGCTGACGGGTGGGTTCAGCGTTGCGGATGCTTACTTGTTTACAGTGTTGCGGTGGCGCATTTGAATGAATGGCCGGCGTTGGTGCGGTTTCAGGCGCGGATTGATTTGCGCCCGGCGGTGCAAGCGGCGTTGGCCGTGGAGTTGGTGTAAGGTTTCAGATTGATTCGCGGGCAAGCCTCGCTCCTACAGGTCTAGCGCTTTACCTGTAGGAGCGAGGCTTGCCCGCGAAGGCGATGTAACAGGCGCCGAAAAACTTACAAACTTGCACTCACTTTGGTCGCCACTTCCCCCGGTACCCAACCCTTCCAGATCTGCGGCTGATCGCGCAAAAACGCTTCCGCCACCTGACGCGGTTGCTGGCGTTTTTCGCTCATCTGCGCCAGCGTCTGGTTCAGCAGATCGATCGGGAAATCGACTTTCTCGAAGAACGACACCAAGTCCGGATACTGCGTCTTGAACGGCGCAGACACGCCGATCGCCAGGCTCGCCGGCATCGAGCGCGTGCCTTTGGGGTTTGGATTGTTGGCATCGGCCAGGGTCTTCCAGGCCTCGGCGTCGAACGGCGGCTCTTCGAGTTTCACCAGTTTAAAGCGACCCAATAGCGGCGTCGGTGACCAGTAGTAGAACAGCACCGGTTTGCCGCGACGGATCGACGAGGCCACTTCGGCATCCAGCGCCGCGCCGGAGCCGGTGCGGAAGTTGACGAAGCTGGTGGTCAGGTCGTAAGCCTTGAGTTTCTGACTGTTGACGATCTCCGAAGTCCAGCCGGTCGGGCTATTGAGGAAGCGTCCGCGACTCGGGTCTTCGGGGTCGCGGAACACGTCTTTGTAGCGCGCCAGATCGGCGACGGATTTCAGCTCCGGCGCCAGCGGTTTGATCCCGCGCTCCGGGTCGCCCTTGATCACGTATTCCGGCACCCACCAGCCTTCGGTGGCGCCCTTGACGGTGTCGCCCAGCCCGAACACTTTGCCTTCCGACGCAGCCTTGACCCACGCCGGACTGCGCCCGGCCCACTCTTCGCCGATCACTTGAATGTCGTTCTTGGCCAATGCCGCTTCGAGGCTGACGGTGCTGCCCGGCAAAGTGTCGGTCGGGTAGCCGTAACCTTTTTCGACGATCAGCCGCAGGATCTCGGTGATCAGGCTGCCGCTTTCCCAGGTGATGTCACCGAAGTGGATCGGCTTGGTTTGTTCCGCGGCGGGAACGTGGGTCGCCACAAGGCTCAGGGCCAGCAGCGAACTGCCGAGCAGGGTTTTGATCGATTTCATGCGGACCTCTGGTGCAAGGGTTCATTGGCGCTGTGCTGGGCGCACAACGCTTGGGAGCGGGTCATGTAGACGCTGACCGAGCGCTGGGAAATGCCCAGTTCGGCAGCGATTTGCGGGTAGGTCAGGCCATCGATGCGCGACAACAGGAACGTCGCCCGGACTTTGCCCGGCAAACGCTCAAGCGTTCGGTCGAGGCGGTGCAACGCCTGGGTCAGTTGCAGCAATTCCTCGGGCGAGGACGCTTGAGGCTGATCGAGGTGTTGCAGTTGATCGAGGTGCTGACGCTCCAGATCGCGACGGCGCCAGAGCTGATAAATCAACCGGCGGGCGATGGTGGTGAGCAAGGCGCGGGGCTCGCGGATCGGGGTCAGACCCGGCGATTCGAGCAGTTGCACGAAGGCCTCGGCGGCGATGTCTTCGACGCTGGAACTGGCCCCGAGCAACTGGCGCAACCGAGCGCACAGCCAGGGGTAATGGGCGCGGAACAATCCGCCCACGTCGTTTCGATGGGATACGTCGGTGCCGGACATAGAGGCTCCAAGGGTTAGGGTCGCTGAATGTCCGGTGGTCCGGTGACGCGAATCCTAGCAAGGAGCCTTATTCTTTAATAATACTTAAAATGCATTTTTATATTCATTTAAGGAATTAACGTGGTGTTTGATGGATCGCCTTCGCGGGCAAGCCTCGCTCCTACAGGTTCTGTGTCGATCTCTGGATTGATGATCGACACAGAACCTGTAGGAGCGTGGCTTGCCCGCGAAGGCGATCTCCAGTCAACGCAACCGCCCAAACCCCAACGCCTCGGCCTCCTGCTGATAATCGAGAACAACCTGATAGTCGCTCTCGCTGGCCGGCAACACCTCGTGCAACCCGAGGACTTCGGCGACATCGGGCAATTCCCGCAACGTCTCGTTCATCACCTGCCGAAGCGCCTCCACCTGTTCATCGGTCGCCGTCGCAACGGTGATATACGGCAAGGTCGGGCTGAACGCGCTACGCACCACCACGCGCAATCCCGCCACTTCCTCTTCGGCGTGCCGCGCCAGGTAGGCGAAGGTCACGCTGTCGATGGCGGCGAGGTCGGCTTGATCTTCACGCAGCCAGCGCAAGCTCTCGCGGTGGCTGCCGCTGATGCCGACGCTGGCGAAGAACTGTCCGTCGCGGTGCAACGGCGCGAGTCGTTGACGCAGCAGGTTCATGCCGCTGTTGGAGTCTTCGCCGTTGATCACGCCACGGCTGCCGAAAAACGCGGGCAAGGTCCGGCGTGAATCATCGGCACGGCTCAGCAGCAGACTGCAATGGTTGCCGCCGCTGCTGTCCGGCAGTTCGTAACGAGGCCGGCCGATGACCCGAACCTGGCCGCGCAATGCGGTCATCAGCGGATAGCCGCAGGTTTGGGTCAGCAGCAACTGCGGGGACAGCCACAGGTCCATCAGCGACAGCCCTTCGGCGTTGCGGCGGGTGGCGCCCAAGCGCTCGAGGATTCGCGTCAGCCAACGCTCGTTGGCCTGGCGGATGGGTTCGGGGGCGACGTACATCAGTAATTCGGTGATGTGTTGAGTCATCAAAATCTCTCAAACAACAAACATCTACTGTAGGAGCCGGCTTGCCGGCGATGGCGGTATATCAGTCCCATCAATGCAACATGACACACCGCCATCGCCAGCAAGCTGGCTCCTACAGGAGATCGTATTGGCCATCAGTGGAAGGGGTGTTTCGGGCTGTCGATCGCCTTTATCCCATTCTCACGCCATAACTGAGCATAACCCTGCACCAGAAACCCGCCGCTGCGCGCCACCCATTGCTCGCGGCGCGCGTGGTAGGCGCGGGGCAAGTCATACCAGGGCAGGCTCGGCAAGTCGTGATGCACCAGATGAAAATTCAGGTTCAGGAACAGCCAGCGCCACGGCCAGCCGGCTTCGTTGAGCACGGTGCGTTGCTCGGGTTGCGCATGGGGACGGTGCTCATAGTAGGAACGGATCATTGCAATCGACAGCGCCGGCACGCTGATCAGCAACAGGTAATGCCACACCGGCACCACGCTGTAATGGGCGATGAACAGCAACATCAACACAGTGAGTGCGCCGTGGGTCAGCCACATCAACCAGGCCTGTCGATCACCCGATCTCAGGCGCTGCAGTTCTTCGCGCGCCAGCGCCAGCAAGGCCAGCGGCGCACCGATGATGAAGCGTCCGAGTACAGTTTTGTTCAACCAATGCAGGCTCTGTTCAAACACGGAACTGCCCTGCCACCGCTCGGCACTCAGGTAACGGCTTTCCGGATCGATGCCCGGCAAGGTCAGGTCTTCGTCGCGGTGATGCTGCAAATGACTGTCGCGATACAACGTGTAGGGGTACCAGACGGCGAACGGTGCGTAGCCGAGGATTTTGTTCAGCGTGGTCCAGCGGGTGGGATGACCGTGGAGCAATTCGTGCTGCACCGACAACCACAGCACCACCAGCGGAATCAGCAGCAACGTGCTCCACCAGACGCCCAATCGATTGCTGGCCAGCATGATGCTGAACCAGCCGCCGTACACGCCGATCAGCAGCAACCAGGTCGGCCACTCGGTGCGAGCGGTCAGGCGTTGGCGCAGGGTTTCGATTTCTTCTCGGTGGGCGTTATCGAAGTAATGGGGCATGGCGTTGCTCAGATCGGGGACCAGTCCCCTTCTGTGCAATGGCATCGGGAAATCTTGCAGATTATTTTTTCGCTGTCTGTAGGAGCCGGCTTGCTGGCGATTCAGGCAACGCGGTCTGCCTGACACACCGAGTGGTCTGAATCGCCAGCAAGCCGGCTCCTACAGGGGGGACGTGCGTTTCATGCTTACCGCTTAATGGCCGAACACATCCACCTTCTTGGCCTTCTTGTCCGCACGTTTTTCATCGGCGGTTTTCGCCGGTTTCTTCTTCGCTGCTTTTTTTGAATCCATGCCTTTGGCCATGATACGTACTCCACTCATACGGGATGTGAGATCAGGTATACACCTATCCCCCGCCGCGCGTTCTTTTATAATCACCCGCTTTGCGCACACACAGACCCAACCCATGCCCGACACCCAATACACCTTGCTCGCCGAGCCGTTATGGCCCCTGATGAACAAGTTTTATCGCGCCCACCAATCGTCGATGAAAGCGGTCCGCGACGCTCAATTGTGGGTGGCCAGACGCGACGAAATCATTGCGGCGCTGTGCTTGCGTCCGGTCTCGGGCGGGCATTGGTTGACCGGTTTGTTTGTCGATCCGGCCTGTCGTGAACAAGGGATCGCAGCAACGCTGATTGCCGAAGCGGTGAACGGTCTCGACCAACCGGTCTGGCTGTTCTGCCACCCGGACTTGCGGGACTTTTATGAGCGTCGCGGGTTTACCTTCGATCCGCCCATGCCTTACGCCATGGTCGAACGCTTGAGCCGCTATGCGCGCAGCAAACCGATGATCGCCATGGGCTTAGAACCGTTGGTGAGGTCGACCATTGATAATGTGTGATCGGGCCAGGATTGCTGCGTGCTAGCCTCGGGGTCGACTTCGACCTCTCTGGGATGCTCCATGAAACCCGCCCTTCTCGCTTTGACGCTTGCCCTGTTTGTCCCCGTGTCCAGCCATGCCGCCGAACCGACAACAGTTTCCGCCGAGCAGTATGCCGAGGTGTCTAAAGGCACCTGGCGCGCGCCGGAGAACGTCGCGCGCGATGGCTATCGTCATCCACAACAGACGTTGCAGTTCTTCGGTCTGGGACCAAAACAGACCGTTATTGAAATCACCCCCGGCAACGGTTGGTACAGCGAATGGCTCGCGCCGTTGCTCAAGGATCACGGACAGTACGTTGCTGCGGTCCAGGCGCCGACGGTCAGTGACTACGCACGCAAGAACGAGGAGAAGCTCAAGGCAAAATTCGCCGCTGCCCCTGCGCAATATGCGAAGGCGGATGTTCTGGAGTTCGACCCGAAAGCCCCTGTGTTCGGCAAACCCGGCTCGGCGGATACGGTGCTGACCTTTCGCAACGTGCACAACTGGGTGCTGGCCGATACCGCATCGAAGACGTTCGAAGCATTCTTCAAGGTGTTGAAACCGGGCGGCGTGCTCGGCGTGGTCGATCACCGGGCCAAGGACGGGGTATCGCTGGATGACATCAAGCACAGCGGTTACCTGGCCACCGATTACGTGGTGAAACTGGCGACCGATGCCGGATTCAAGCTTGAGGGGCAGAGCGAGATCAACGCCAATCCGAAGGACACCAAGGATTATCCCGAAGGCGTGTGGACGCTGCCGCCTGCGCTGACGCTGGGGGACAAGGATCGGGCGAAGTATGTGGCGATTGGCGAGTCGGACCGGATGACGTTGCGGTTCGTCAAACCCGAGAAATAGACGCAACCTTGTAGGAGCCGGCTTGCTGGCGATGGCGGTGTATCAATCAACAATGATGGTGCCGGGCATACCGCAATCGCCAGCAAGCCGGCTCCTACAGGGTTACGCGTAGATCAGTCGTCAGCGTTGGGATCGAGATCCGGGAACATCACTTCGGTGAACCCGAATTTGCTGAAGTCGGTAATCCGCGACGGGTACAACCGACCGATCAGGTGATCACATTCGTGCTGCACCACACGGGCGTGAAACCCCGACGCGATGCGCACGATCGGCTCGCCTTTCGGGTCGAAACCTTCATAGCGAATTTGCTGGTACCGACTCACCGCGCCGCGTAATCCGGGCACCGACAGGCAGCCTTCAAACCCCTCTTCCATCACCGGGCTCAACGGCGTGATCAGCGGATTGATCAGGATCGTCTGCGGCACCGCTTCAGCGTCCGGATAACGCTCGCTGTGCTCGAAACCGAAGATCACCAGTTGCAGGTCGACGCCGATCTGCGGCGCGGCCAGGCCCACCCCGCCGACGCTTTCCATGGTCTGGAACATGTCGTCGATCAGTTGCCACAGCTCGGGGCTGTCGAACATCTCGGCGGGGACCGGCGGCGCAATGCGCAGCAGGCGCTCGTCGCCCATTTTCAGGATTTCTCGGATCATTTGATGACTTCGTCAGTGGGTGGTTTCACCGAGTGATCCCGGCCCAGTCCGGAAACGTGATGTTTCTCTTCGTGGACAGGACCATGCTCGCCGGGGACCTTTTCGCCAGGGTCCTTGCCTTCGGTCGACATGTGTTCGATCACCGCATTCATTTCCGCGCCGAGCAACAGCACCGCGGCGGAAATGTAGAAGTACAGCAACAGCACGATGATCGCGCCGATACTGCCATACATGGCGTTGTAGTTGGCGAAGGTCTTGACGTAAAACGCAAAGCCCAACGACGCAACGATCCACACCACCACCGCCAGCACCGAGCCGGGAGTGATGAAACGAAACTCCTGTTTGACGTCGGGCATGACGTAATAGATCAGCGCCACGGCAATCATCATCAGGATCACGATGACCGGCCAGCGAGCGATGGTCCAGACCGTGACAATAAAGTCTTCAAGACCAACCTGCGCGGCGATCCAGCCCATCACTTGCGGCCCGAGCACCATCAGCGCGGCGGCAATCAGCAACATCCCGGCAATGCCGATCGTGTAGAAAACCGACAGTGGAAAACGCTTCCAGAACGGACGGCCTTCGACCACGTCGTACGCGGCGTTCATCGCGCTCATCATCAGTCGCACGCCGGCCGAGGCCGTATACAGCGCGATGACGATACCGACCGAGAGCAAGCCCCCCTTGGATTGCTGGAGCTGGTCGATCACCGGGTTCACTTGCTCCAGTGCCTGGGGCGGCAGGACCAGTTCCGATTGCAGGCGCAGCCAGGAAAAGAAGTCCGGCAAGTGCAGGAAACCGATCAGGGCGATCAGAAAAAGAATGAAGGGGAACAACGAAAACAGCATTTGATAGGCCAACGCCGAGGCATAGGTCGACATCTCGTCGGCGACGAACTCGGTGACCGTGCGCACCATCACGCGATGGAGGGGCAGACCTTTCATGTCCGGGAAAATCATTAGCGTCTCCTTTCGCCGCAATGGGGTTGAAGTCGTGGCGACTCAGGGGCCGTTTTCTACATCAAAGTAGCCTACTTGGCGACTTTGAAACAATTTCCGTGCGCAAGTTCAGGCTGACACAAAAACGGCCATCCGTGGATGGCCGTTTCTGATTTTTACCAACAACCAAATCAAGCCTTGTCGACGCCTTTCTTGATCGCGTCCTTGGCTTTGCCCACTGCTTGCTGAGCTTCGCCTTTCTTTTCCTGCAGTTTGCCTTCGGCTTGCAGTCTGCTGTTGTCAGTCGCCTTGCCGATGCCTTGCTTGACGTTGCCGACGGCTTCGTTAGCCAGGCCTTTTACTTTATCGCCAGTGCTGCTCATGGTGTTTCTCCTGTGAACAAATCAATGAGATAAGTCGTTACACAAGGATTGACCGGAGGCGTTTGCGCGGAGTTTCATTTATTTTCAGCGCGACATTTCATCGTTCCGTGCAGGTTGGGCTTTATGTTTGCCGACCAACCCCCGAGAATGCGCAACGTATTCAGGCCACGGCCCTGAAGATCCAATCCCGTAGGAATGTTATGAAACTCGATAAAAAGCAGGCCATTGCCCGCAGAAACCAGGAACTCGGCGGTGCTGTGCTTGGCGTCAACAACTGCCATTTCGCCGAATTGAACCGTAACCGCAACATCTGGTGGTTCGATCTCCCGGTGGCGCGCCTGGCCATTGGTCAGTACGAATGGATTCACCTGCTGATGCACACGCCGGACACCGACGAACTGCTGCACCTGAAAGTGCCGACGGTGTTCCTGCGCGAGAAGCTCGAAGGGCTGGTGGTGCGTAACCAGGGCAAGCGCAAGGCTGCGCTGAGCCTGGAGTTGAGTGCGGACAAGGATTCGTACCTGCAGGACATGCGCCCGGCGGGCACCAACGTCAATTTCGCGCCGTTCCGCATGTAGGAGCCGGCTTGCTGGCGATTGCGGTGTATCAGTCACCAACGATGTGTCAGATACACCGCAATTGCCAGCAAGCCGGCTCCTACAGGTCCATCAACAAAAAGCCCCGCATCTGCGGGGCTTTTGTTTGTTACGCGCCTACTTTCTTCGCGTTGATCTTCTTCAGCTCTTCATCCCGCAACTCACGGCGCAGGATCTTGCCCACGTTGGTGGTCGGCAGCGCATCGCGGAACTCGACCGAACGCGGAACCTTGTAGCCGGTGACGTTCGCACGCATGTGCTCCATCACTTGCTCCTTGGTGAGGGTCACGCCCGGTTTGGCGACGATGAAAATCTTGATCGCCTCACCCGACTTCTCGTCCGGCACGCCGATGGCCGCGCATTGCAGCACGCCCGGCAGGGTCGCGAGCACGTCTTCGAGCTCATTCGGATACACGTTGAAACCGGACACCAGGATCATGTCTTTCTTGCGATCGACAATGCGCATGTAGCCGTCTGGCTGGATCAGCGCGATGTCACCGGTCTTCAACCAGCCTTCGCTGTCGAGCATTTCGTCGGTGGCTTCCTGACGCTGCCAGTAACCCTTCATCACCTGCGGACCTTTCACACACAGTTCGCCGATTTCGCCCAACGGTTGTTCAACGCCGGCATCGTCGATGACTTTGCACAGGGTCGACGGCACCGGAATGCCGATGGTGCCGATCTGGATATTCTGGATCGGGTTCACGGTGGCCACCGGGCTGGTTTCGGTCATGCCGTAACCTTCGCAGATGGCGCAACCGGTGACCGCTTTCCAGCGTTCGGCCGCGGCCAGTTGCAGGGCCATGCCGCCCGACAGGGTGACTTTCAGCGCCGAGAAATCCAGCTTGCGGAAGCCTTCGTTGTTGCACAGGGCCACGAACAGCGTGTTCAGGCCGACGAAGCCGCTGAACTTCCACTTCGACAGTTCCTTGACCATCGCCGTCAGGTCGCGCGGGTTGCTGATCAGGATGTTGTGGTTGCCGATCAGCATCATCGCCATGCAATGAAAGGTGAAGGCATAGATGTGGTACAGCGGCAGCGGCGTGATCAGGATCTCGCAACCTTCATTCAGGTTGGAACCCATCAGCGCCTTGCACTGCAACATGTTGGCAACGAGGTTGCGATGGGTCAGCATTGCGCCCTTGGCCACGCCGGTGGTGCCGCCGGTGTATTGCAGCACCGCCACGTCGCTGCTGGCCGGGTTGGCTTCAGCCACTGGCTGGCCATGGCCCTTGCTCAGCACGTCGTTGAACTTGATGGCTTTGGGCAAGTGATACGCCGGGACCATCTTCTTCACGTACTTGATAACGCTGTTGATCAGCAGGCGCTTGAGCGGCGGCAGCAGGTCGGCGACTTCGGTGACGATGACGTGCTTGACGCCGGTTTTCGGCACGACGGCCTCGGCCAGATGCGCCATGTTGGCCAGGCAGACCAGGGCTTTGGCACCGGAGTCGTTGAACTGGTGTTCCATTTCCCGCGCGGTGTACAGCGGGTTGGTGTTGACCACGATCAGCCCGGCGCGGATGGCACCGAACACAGCGACCGGGTACTGCAAGACGTTGGGCAGTTGCACGGCGATTCGATCGCCCGGCTGCAAGTCGGTATGCTGTTGCAGGTAAGCGGCAAAGGCACCGGACAATTCGTACAGTTCACCGTAGGTGATTGTCTTGCCCAGGTTACTGAATGCCGGCTTGTCGGCGAAGCGTTGGCAGGACTGTTTCAACACTGCCTGAATATTCGGATACTCGTCCGGATTGATGTCGGCAGCAATCCCGGCAGGGTACTTATCCTTCCAGAAGTCTTCGATCATGGAAGCCCACTCCTCAGCAACGCGAATTCAAATACCGCATTTGATGCGATTATTATTGGTGTTTGATTATTGGTGAGTCTGGGCTTTTTACAGAGGCCGAGAGGTCACAAAGCGCGCCGAGAGTAGCAGCTTTGCCAAGGGCCGACTAGAGCCAAAAGCGGCCTCTACAGTCACATTCGTGACTCAAGAATGACAAACGGTCATTTTAGAGCAAAAAACCTATATGTCGCTGAAAGCCCCGAAAAACGGGGCTTTCGATTCTTAAAAGCTTCGCGGGCAAGCCTCGCTCCTACAGGTTTTGTGTCGTTCATTACCTTATGAACAACACTGACCTTGTAGGAGCGAGGCTTGCCCGCGAACCGCGCGAAGCGCGGCCATTTATCGGTTAGGCGATATCCCGCAACTCCCGCCGCAGAATCTTGCCCACCGGCGTCATCGGCAACGACTCACGCAACACGATGTGCTTGGGCACTTTGTACGCGGTGAAGTTTTCCTTGCAGTAAGCCTTCAACTCTTCAAGGCTGACCCCCGATTCACGCGCCACCACAAACAACTTCACCGCCTCGCCCGAACGTTCGTCCGGCACACCGATGACGGCGCAGTTGGCGACTTTCGGGTGAGCCATCACCACGTCTTCGATTTCGTTCGGGTACACGTTGAAACCCGAGACGATGATCATGTCTTTCTTGCGATCGACGATGCGCACAAAACCGTCCGGGTCGATCACTGCGATGTCGCCGGACTTGAACCAGCCTTCGGCATCCAGCACTTCGGCGGTGGCTTCGGGTTTCTGCCAGTAGCCCTTCATGATCTGCGGGCCCTTGATGCACAGTTCACCGCGCTCGCCCAACGGTTGCTCGACGCCTTCATCGTTGATGACTTTCAGCGTGGTGCCCGGCACCGGCAGGCCGACCGTGCCGATCCGCGATTTGTCGCCGTACGGGTTGGTGCACGCCACCGGCGAGGTTTCGGTCAGGCCGTAACCTTCGGTGATGCGGCAATCAGTCAGTTGCTCCCAGCGCTCGGCGGTGGCCTTGACCAGCGCGGTGCCTCCGGAGTTGGTGAGCTTGAGGCTGGAGAAATCCAGGGTCTTGAAATCCGGGTGGTCCATCAACGCGACGAACAGCGTGTTGAGCCCCAGCAACGCCGAGAACCGCCAGTTTTTCAGCTCTTTGATGAAGCCCTTGATGTCTCGTGGATTGGTGATCAACACGTTGTGGTTGCCCGTCACCATCATGCACATGCAATTCGCCGTGAATGCATAGATATGGTACAGCGGCAGCGGCGCGATCATCACTTCCTGCCCTTCGCGCAACAACGGCTGGCCGTCGTCACCGAACTGGCTGAGGCAGGCGCGCGCCTGCTGCATGTTCGCCACCAGATTGCCGTGGGTCAGCATCGCTCCCTTGGCCAGCCCGGTGGTGCCGCCGGTGTATTGCAGCACGGCGATATCGTTGAGGCCGGCGTTCAACGGCTTGATGCCCAGCCCCCGGCCCAGACGCAGCGCGCTCCTGAAGGAAATGGCCTGCGGCAAGGCGTAGTCCGGGACCATTTTCTTGACCTTGCTGACCAAGGTGTTGACCAGCCAGCCCTTGGCGGCAGGCATCAGGTCGCCCATCTTCGCTTCGATCAGGTACTGGATGTCGGTGTCGGCCAGCACTTCCTGGACCTTCTGCCCGAATACGTTCAGGTAAACCAGTGCCCGGGCACCGGAATCCTTGAACTGATGACGCATTTCCCGCGCGGTGTACAGCGGGTTGGTGTTGACCACGATCAGCCCGGCGCGCAACGCACCGAACACGGCAATCGGGTAATGCAGGACGTTGGGCATCTGCACCGCGATGCGATCGCCGGGCTCCAGGTCGGTGTGGGCTTGCAGGTAACCGGCGAACGCGGCGCTGTAGCGTTCCAGTTCGGCGTAGGTCAGGGTGACGCCCATGTTGCTGAAGGCCGGGCGGTCAGCAAATTTTTTGCAGGAACGCTCGAACACCTCGATCACCGACTTGTAAGCCCCTTGATCGATGTCCAGGGGTACGCCGGCCGGGCGTTTGTCATTCCAGAAATCAGGTTGCATTGTTCTTGTCCTCTTTACCTGAACCTATCCGGGGCCGCTTTTGTGTCACCTTTGAAAAAGCGGAGCTTCACGGACACTAGCAGCTATAGCGAATCAGGCAAATATGCCAACAACCGTCATTGACCGTGTGAATCTCGGTGCCGTGGTGCGGCCTGATCAGACGGCAAGCGCAGGATGCGCTATACAATGGGCCGAGCCCATGCAAAGGAATCGCCATGATCCACGACACCTTCTGGCTGACCGCGAGTGACCGCAGCCGCCTCTTCGTCAACCAGTGGCTGCCCGCAGCGCCGTTGAAAGCGGTGATCCTGCTGGCCCACGGCATGGCCGAACACAGCGGTCGCTATGCGCGCCTGGCAGAAAAGTGCTGCGCACAGGACTACGGTGTGTACGCGCCGGACCTGCGTGGACATGGCAAAACTGCCGAAAACGGGACGCTCGGTCATTTCGCCGACGACGATGGCTGGTGCAAGGTGGTCGGTGACCTCGCCAGCCTCAATCAGCACATTGGCCAGCAGCATCCCGGCGTGCCGATCGTGCTGCTCGGCCATAGCATGGGCAGCTACATCGCCCAGGCTTATCTGCTGCATCACAGCGCCAGCCTGCACGGCGCGGTGCTCAGCGGTTCGAACTTCCAGCCCGTGGCGCTTTATCGCGCGGCGCGGCAGATTGCCCGCCTGGAACGACTGCGCCAGGGGCCGAAGGGCCGCAGCGCGCTGATCGAATGGCTGTCGTTCGGCTCGTTCAACAAGGCCTTCAAACCGGCCCGCACCCGGTTCGACTGGCTCAGCCGCGACCCGGTGGAGGTCGATCTGTACGCCAACGACCCGCTCTGCGGCTTTCGCTGCACCAACCAACTGTGGATCGATTTGCTCGGCGGCTTGCAGCAAATCAGCAAAGCGTCCAATCTCGCTCAGATCGATCCGGGCCTGCCGTTGCTGGTGATTGGCGGTGAATGTGATCCGGTGAGCGAAGGCAAGCGTCTGAAAGATCTGGCCGATGCGCTACGCGTCGCTGGCAGCCAGAGCCTGCAACTGACGATTTATCCGCAGGCACGGCACGAACTGTTCAACGAGAGCAACCGCGATGAGGTGACGGCCGATGTGCTGGGCTGGATCGCACAAGCCCTGAGCCACCGCCGCCCGCCCCGATCCGAATAGTTTTTTTGTGGTTTTTTTATTTGTCACAGGAATTGAAACAGATGACCCAGGTTACCAACACCCCGTACGAAGCCCTCGAAGTCGGCCAGACCGCCAGCTACAGCAAGACGGTCGAAGAGCGTGACATTCAGTTGTTCGCCGCCATGTCGGGTGACCACAACCCGGTGCATCTGGACGCCGAATTTGCCGCCGGCACCATGTTCAAGGAGCGCATCGCGCACGGCATGTTCAGTGGCGCATTGATCAGTGCTGCGGTTGCCTGCGAGTTGCCTGGGCCGGGGACTATTTATATCGGTCAACAGATGAGCTTTCAGAAGCCGGTGAAGATTGGCGACACGCTGACAGTGCGCCTGGAGATTCTGGAGAAGTTGCCGAAGTTTCGTGTGCGCATTGCCACCCGCGTGTTCAACCAGCGCGATGAGTTGGTGGTGGATGGCGAGGCGGAGATTCTGGCGCCGCGTAAACAGCAGACCGTGACGTTGACTAATCTGCCGGCGATCAGCATCGGCTGAGTCCGGCGCTTGACTGTAGGAGCCGGCTTGCTGGCGATGCGTACGCCTCGGTATCTCAGGGAAACCGCGTTGATCCCATCGCCAGCAAGCCGGCTCCTACAGTGGCTGCGATCTTTTGATCCTATGGCCCCTCCTGCACCTGCACACTCGCCGTCATCCCCGAACTCAAGTTGATCCCCTCGGGCACCTTGTCCAGTTTGATTCGCACCGGAATCCTCTGCGCCAACCTTACCCAGTTGAATGTCGGTTCCACCTCCGCCAACAACTGCCCATCCGGCGTGGTGTTGCGATCGGTAATCCCGCGACTGATGCTTTCCACCTGCCCTTCCAGCGCCTCTCCCGCGCTCATCAACCAGACCTTCACCGGATCGCCGACGCGAATCCGCGGCAGTTTGGTTTCTTCGAAATACGCCTGCACATAAAACGTTGAATCATCGATCAACGCCATCACCGGTTGTCCCGCATTCACGTAATTGCCCTGGGCCAGACGCAGGTTGGTGATGTGGCCGCTGCGGGGCGCGTGGACCTGACTGCGGGCGAGATTGAGTTCGGCGACCTTGGCTTCGGCCTGGGCTTCACGCAGTTCGCCACGAGCGATGCCGGCGTTGATTTGCGCGTTCTCGCGCAGCTCGGCACTGATCGCTTGCGGGCCGAGGCTGGCGCGACGACTGGCTTCGCGCTCGCGCAGGTTGAGTTGTTGCTGACGGGTTTGCACCACCGCTTGCGCCTTCTCCAGCGCCGCTTCGAAACGGTCGCGGTCAATGCTCAATAACAGATCGCCAGCCTTCACCGGCTGGTTGTCGAAGGCCTCGAGTTCACGCACCCAGCCCGACACATCCGGGGCGATGACCACCACGTCGGCGCGAATCCGCGCGTCCCGGGTCCACGGCGTGAGCATGTAGTACTGCCACAAATGGAAACCGGCAAAAATCGCCAGCGCCACCAGGCACAGGGTTACCGCGACACGCACGGGTGTACGCATGTTCAACTCCTTATAAAGGTCCAAGAACGACGGTGATCAGGGTCAATACACAGACGTACAAGGCGCAATCGAATAACGCTTCGTGCCAGATCCAGCGACCGGCCGGGGTCAGGCGCAACAGCAGGCGCAAGCCCCCGGTGACCAGCAGCGCCAGCACCACATAAATCAGAAACGGACTGAGCAGCACGCCGCCCACCGACCATTCACGCAAGCCCATGGCTTTGCTCCTGTTGACGGCACCAGGCGCGCCAGCTGTTCTGCAATTGCAGCACCGCGCCCTGGGCCAGTTTCACCGGGTCGCTGGGTGGCAATGCGTACAAGGTTTTCAAGAAATCTTCGCTGGGTTGTTCCAGCGCATCCGCGCAGTGGCCGGCCGGGCCTTGTTCGAGGACGTTTTCCAGTTGTTCGAGATAACGCCGCTGCGCTGCACTGACCGGTGCCTGCGCCGCCGCCAGGCTCAAGCGCAAATGCAGCAGCTCGTCGCCGATGTCGAGACCGAGCAAGCCGTCGTCCCAGCGACTGCGCGCCGGCTCCGGCAGCTCCGGGTAGTGCCGCGCCAGTTGCAGCAAGCGATCGGCCATGCGTCCGCCGAACCAGCTTTCGGCACCGCGCAGGTTGCGCCGGGTCAGGCGCACCAGGTCGTCGAGGGTCGCCGCCAGCAAACGCCGACCGTGCCACGTCGGGTTGCGCAGGATCAGCAAGTGGAAGGCCAGCACTGCCGCACCAACGCCCACCACCATGGCTTGAGCGCTGTTGAAGAACGTCGCGACATCAAACTTCATCGCGTTGAGCGGTGACACCAGCACGATGAAATGCAGACAGAACGACGTGGCCGTGGCGCCGATCTGCGGCCTGGCCATGCCCAGCGCACCGAAAAACAACGGCACGCCCATGCCCATGCAGAGCAGCGCAAAACCACTCCATTGCGGCAGCAGAATCTGCCCGACGAAGAATGCCGCCGGGATCGCCAGGAAAATCCCGCGCATGAAACTCATGCCGATTTGCGCGCCGTTTTCGCGACTGGCGAACAGGCTGCACACCACACACGTCAGCACCAATGCGCCCGAAGCGGCGGGCCATGCAGTGGCCAGCCAGAAACACGACACCACCAGAAACGCCAACGCACTGCGCGCGCCGAACACCAGCGCCAACGACAGGTCGCGATGCGGTGTCAGGGTACGCGGCGGGTCGACGGTTTCCTTGCCCTCCTCCACCGCCGTCAATGCCGCGCTCGCCGCCATCGCGGTATCCATCAGCAGGGTGAAACGGACCAGACAGTAACTCTGCGCAGAGCTGATCTGCGGGTCATGGCTGGCGTCGAGCAAGCGCGGGCGCAAGGTTTGCAACATTGCGGTGTCCGGGCTGGCGAGCGCTTGCTGAACCTCGGTCATCCACGGCATCAACTGCTCGGCTTCTTGCGGTTCAAGTTGCTTCCACTGCCGGCGCACCGAGCGTGCGATGCGCAGCAACATCAACAGTTTCTGGCTCAATCCGCTGATGGCCCGCGCACGCTGCCGGCCCAGCCCGCCTTCGAACCAGGCATGTTCGCGCTGGGCATCCACCGCGACGATGCGGCCGAGGATCTCCAGCAGTCCCTTGCGCGCCTGACCGTCGCCGGCCAGGGTTGCGCGTGCGGCGTTCATCCCACTCTGCCACGCCGTTCGCGCCTGATCCGCCAGTTGCCGTTCGACGCGCATCGGCCATAGCAGCGCGCTGGCGGCGGTGGCGCAGAGAATGCCCAGACAGATTTCCGTGCAGCGCGCCACGGCTTGGTCGAACACCGTCAGCGGGTGGCTGATGGCGGGTAATGCGATGATCGCCACCGTGTAACCGGCCAGCACAAATGAATAGGACCAGGCACTGCGCAGCAGCGTCGAACTCGCCGTACACAACCCGAGCCACAACGCCAATGCCAGCAAAAACAGCCACGGCGTCTGGGCGAACAGGCCCATGAACACCACCGACATGAACGTCCCGATCAGCGTCCCCAGCAACCGTGCCAAACCCTTTTGCACGACCATCCCGGACAACGGCTGAGCGACGATGAACGCTGTCATCAACGCCCAGGCCGGTTGCTCCAGGCCCCAGCGCAATGCCAGCCACAATGCCAGGCCGCCACCGAGCAACGTCTTGATCGAGAACTGCAAGGCGCGGCGGTCAGGCGCGAATAAAGCCTGCAAAGTGATAGGCACGTAAAGCACTCTTGAAAGGACGATTTAACGATAGTCGGGTTCATCGAAGTGACCGGGAAATCAAATTATTAGCTGGCTATCTATCAGGCGTCCAGCGCTAAAACCCAGGCACAAAAAAACGCCAGGCTGGCTGGCGTTTTTGACAGGCTTTGCGCGCTTACGAGCGTGCGCGAGCCTGGTTGCGCAGGGCTTTCACCTGATCGTGATTGCGTTGCACGCCGTGATACTGACGTTCAACCAGGTCACGAATGCCCACCAGGTTGTGTTTGTTGATTTTCTCGATGGCTTCTCGGTAAGCCTTCAATGCATGGTCTTCACCGCGTTCGGCTTCATTCAGCACGGCTTCTTCATCCTTGCCGGTGAACACCGCTTTCACGTCGACCCAGCGGCGATGCAAATCACCACTGACGCTGGTGGAAGTTTCCGGATCGCCACCCATCGAACGCACCGCAGCCTGCAGTTCGGAAGCCGCAGTGGCGCAGTCGGCGGAGCGAGAGACGAACAGTGTTTTCAGTTCTGGATGCTTGATGTCTTCAGCGCAAGTCTTGAACCCTTCCTGACCGTCTTTGCTGGTTTCAATCAGGTCGTTGAGTACAGAGATCGCTTCTTTATTAATGTCAGTCATTTTTCAATTCCTTGCGGGTTGATGAAAGATGCAATAGGTATTGCACCCCGCATGCCAGCCTTGAATTGATAATTTATTGGTTAATTTTCAATAACTTAGCTTTACAGAGAAAATCTGTATCCGCTTTTTTTGCATGATCTGTCAATTGGCCTGCATGCAGAATGCCTGTATTTTCCAAGGCTGTTGAATCAAGACGATCGATTGATGAACCCTGAAAAACTCGAACTGCTGATTACCCGCGAAATGCCCTTCGGCAAATACAAGGGCCGCATCATTGCCGACCTGCCCGGCCCCTACCTGAACTGGTTTGCCCGGGAAGGTTTCCCCCATGGCGAACTGGGCGGACTGCTGGCCCTGATGCAGGAAATCGATCACAACGGCTTGTCGGAACTGCTTGAACCGCTGCGCGCCAAACACGGCAAACCCGCCCCTCGCCACTGAGCCGTCCCCATGCCCGATAACACCCGCCGTGCCCGTGATGAAATGTTCTGGCAAACCTTTGCCGACCGCTATGCCGTCGAACCCGGCCCGATCAACCTCGAGAATGGTTACTTCGGCCGCATGTCGCGCACGGTGGTCGAGGAATACCAGCGCAACATCGAACTCATCAATCGCGGCAACTCGGTGCATGTGCGCCAGCGTTTCGAACAGGGTGAAAACCTGGCGATCGTGGAACGTCTCGCCGACCTGATGGGCGTAACAACCGAATCCGTCGCCTTCACCCGCAACGCCTCGGACGGCTTGCAATCGCTGATCCGCAATTACAATCGCCTGCAACCCGGTGACCAGGTGCTGATCTGCGACCTGGAATACGACACGGTCAAAGGCGCCATGCGTTGGCTGGCCCGGCATCGCGGCGTGGAAGTGATCGAGATCGAACACGCCCACCCCGCCAGTTTCGACAGCCTGCTGGCGACTTACCGCGACGCCTTCGTGCGTTACCCAAAGCTCAAATTGATGGCCCTGACTCACGTCACTCACCGCACCGGCCTGGTGATGCCGGTGCAGGCGATTGCGGCCGCCGCCAGGGAGCACGGGATCGACGTGATCCTCGACGGTGCCCATGCGCTCGGCCAGATCGAGTTCAATCTCGATGACCTCGGCATCGCGTTCGCCGGTTTCAACCTGCACAAGTGGATCGGTGCGCCGCTGACCCTGGGCTTCATCTACATCGCCCCGGAGCGCCTCGCCGACATCGACCCGGACATGGGCGAGATGCATTTCCCGATCACCGACATTCGCGCCCGCACGCCGTACAGCACACCCAACATTCCGGCGTTGCTAACCCTGCCGCTGGTGTTCGAAGAACATCGGGCGATGGGCGGTTCCGCCGCCAAGGGCGCTCGGCTCAATTACCTGCGCAACCGCTGGGTCAGCGCCGTACGCGATTTGCCGGGCATCGACGTCATGACCCCGGATGATCCGCGACTGTATTGCGGCATCACCTCGATGCGCTTTACCCGGCATACCGACCAGCAAGCAATGGCTGGGCGGCTGCTCAAGGACTTCAACCTGTTTACCGTGGCGCGCAGCGGTGCAGCGAGTGGTCCGTGCATCCGCATTACGCCGGGGCTGACCACCACCGCAGCCGACATGGATGCGCTGAGCGCGGCACTGAACGAGCTGCGCTGACATCACACGGTGTACTTGTCGAAGTCCTCCGGCATGATCTGTGATGAAATCGCGAACGTGTCGATGCCAATGGTCATCTGCCCGAAAAAACCGTCTTCTTTCGAATCTCGACCGAGGGTGTGAACGTTCAGGGTCGAGGCTTCGCCGCCCATGGTGTTGTAGAAATAGTCCTCGTCGTTGGTCAGCGCGGTGACGGTTCGGCCGCTGTACTCCCTGGCATTGAGTACCGAGCGCGAGGCCACTTCAGGAAAGTACAGTTGGCCGACCCAGGCAACGTGGCGCTCTTCGAGATAGTTGTTGCCGGCGGTCACTCGAATCGCGACGTGTATGTGCAGCGCGCGACCGGCATAGAACCCCGGATAGATCGTGGTGAAACGCACGATGCCCTTCTGGTCGGTGAATTGCCCGCCGCGCAGATACGTGTCGTCGTCGGTACGCGGGATCGCGCCGATATCGCCGACATCGACTTCCTTGTCCGGGTTGACTTTGCTCCACCCCGAATAGGCGCCGCGGGCATTGCAATGCCAGATATCGACGATGGCCCCGTTGACGGGCTCACGGGTCATCGCATCGATGATCGTCAGCCGCAGCACCAGAGGAATGCCGTCCAGGCCTTCGCTGATGTTCCGCCTGATCAGTTTCGGGTTGCGAAAATACGGACCGGCGATCTGTTCGGGTGACAGCAGGTAAGCCGGTTGTGCCGATGTAACTGAGGTGTTGTCGTCCATGACGTTCTCTCTTCCATAAGATGAACGCAGGTTAACGCTGGATCAGCGGCGAGATGCGGTAACTATGTATCGCATGATGTCTCTGTAGGAGCGAGCGGTGCGGCGGTCCGACTTGCCCGCGAAGGCGTCGGTACAGTCAGCATCGGATGTGACTGGGCTGACGCCTTCGCGGGCAAGTCGGACCGCCGCACCGCTCGCTCCTACAGGATCAGTTTTTTTGCGGGCAAAAAAAAACGGTGCACCGACCAAGCGCACCGTAAAGCCGTAGAACACACAACGAAGTGTTGGGTAAAAGCAGGTCAGTCCAGCAGCGCCAAGGCCTCGGCGGTGCATTCCTGAATGCGGGCCCAGTCGCCGTTCTTGATCCACTCCGGATCAAGCATCCAGCTACCGCCCACGCACATCACGTTTTTCAACGCCATGTAGCTCTTGATATTGGCCGGGCCGACGCCGCCAGTCGGGCAGAATCTCACTTCGCCGAACGGGCCGCCCAAGGCTTTGATTGCCGCAACGCCGCCGCTGACTTCCGCCGGGAACAGCTTGAAGCGGCGATAGCCCAGACCGTAGCCTTCCATGATGCCCGAGGCGTTGCTGATGCCTGGCAGCAGTGGAATCGGGCTGGCGACACTGGCTTCGAGCAGGTCACGGGTGATGCCCGGCGTCACGATGAATTGCGAACCGGCGGCTTCGGCAGCGGCCAGCATCTGGCGATCGAGCACGGTGCCGGCACCGGTCACCAGTTCCGGACGCTGCTCGCGCAGGATCTGGATGGCCTTGAGGCCGAACTGCGAACGCAGGGTCACTTCCAGGGCTGTCAGGCCACCGGCCGCGAGGGCGTCGGCCAATGGCAGCACGTCCTGTTCGCGAGCGATGGTGATCACCGGCAGAATCCGCGCCTTGGCGCAGAGGCTGTCGATCAGGGCAACTTTGTCCGCCATGGAAACGGTCGGGGATGGGGTTGTCATAGCGGCTGTTCCTTGGCTCATGGGCACCAGTAAATCTCTAACGTGGGTTGCAGAAAGGCGCGCACCGGCATTTCGGCGACATCGTCACCGGCCAGCGCGAAACTCAGGGTGGTCAGCTTGGACTGACCGGAAATCGACAGAATCTTGTGTTTGGCCGAGGCCAGCAGCGCACGACTCATGGTCAGGCGCTGATGCGGCACGGTTGGCGCCAGCATCGGGTAGCAACGACGCTTGCCGTCGACTTTCAAGGCGTCGGCCAGGTTCGGGCTGTTCGGGAACAGCGACGCGGTGTGGCCATCGTCGCCCATGCCCAGCACCAGCACGTCAATCGCCGGCAGCTCGGCGAGCAGGCGATCAGCCTGTTCGGCCGCGTGCTCCAGGTTCGCGGTGGCGCTGTACAGGCTCAGGAACTGAGCCTTCGCCGCCGGGCCTTGCAACAGGTAACGCTTGAGCAGACCGGCATTGCTGTCAGCATGTTCAACCGGCACCCAGCGCTCGTCCGCCAGGCTGACCACCACGTTCGACCAGTCCAACGACTGCTTGGCCAAGTGCTGGAAAAACGCCACCGGACTGCGCCCGCCGGACACCACCAGCGTGGCCGTGCCTTGAGCATCAATCGCATCGCTCAGTTGCCTGGCCACCTGCAGTGCCAGGCCTTCGGCCAGCAGCACCGGGCTTTTGAACGCATGGGCGCTGACGCCCTGCGGCAATTGCAAATTAGATATCGCCATACCACGACCTCCCGTCCCGCGTGATCAGAGCAATGGAGCTCATCGGTCCCCAGGACCCGGCCGCGTACGGCTTGGGCGCATCACCGGATTTTTTCCACCCGGCGATCAACTGGTCACACCACTTCCACGCAGCTTCGATTTCATCTTTACGGACAAACAGGTTCTGATTGCCACGCATCACTTCCAGCAACAACCGCTCGTAGGCATCGGGGATCCGTGCGCTGCGCCAGGTGTCGGAAAAATTCAGCTGCAACGGACCGCTGCGCAGCTGCATGCCCTTGTCCAGGCCTTGTTCTTTGGTCATCACACGCAAGGAAATACCTTCGTCCGGTTGCAGGCGGATAATCAGCTTGTTGCTGATCTGCAGGCGCTGCTCCGGGGCGAAGATGTAGTGCGACGGTTCCTTGAAGTGGATGACGATCTGCGACAGCTTTTGCGGCATGCGCTTGCCGGTACGCAGGTAGAACGGCACGCCGGCCCAACGCCAGTTGCGGATGTCGGCACGCAGGGCGACGAAGGTTTCGGTGTCGCTCTGGGTGTTGGAATTCGGTTCTTCCAGGTAGCCAGGAACTGATTTTCCTTCGCTGTAACCGGCGATGTACTGGCCGCGCACCACTTGCGTGGTCAGGCCTTCCGGGCTGATCGGCGCCAGCGCCTTGAGCACTTTGACTTTCTCGTCACGGATGCTGTCGGCGGACAGGTCGGCCGGCGGGTCCATGGCAATCAGGCAGAGCAGTTGCAGCAGGTGATTCTGGATCATGTCCCGCAGCTGACCGGCCTTGTCGAAGTAGCCCCAGCGGCCTTCGATCCCGACCTTCTCGGCCACGGTGATTTCCACGTGGGAAATGTAATTCTGGTTCCACTGGGTTTCGAACAGGCTGTTGGCGAAACGCAGGGCAATGAGGTTTTGAACGGTCTCTTTGCCCAGGTAGTGGTCGATGCGGTAGGTGCGGTTCTCCGGGAAGAACTGCGCCACGGCGTCGTTGACCTTGCGCGAGGATTCGAGGTCCGAACCGATAGGCTTTTCCAGCACTACGCGGGTGTTCTCGGCCAGACCGACCTTCGCCAGGTTCTCGCAGATCGCGCCATAAACGGCGGCCGGCGTGGCGAAGTAGGCAATCACCCGCTGGGCGCTGCCAGCCAGTTCGGCAAGGGCTACGTAATCGTCAGCCTTGAGGAAATCGACGTGCAGGTAGCTCAAACGAGACAGGAAGCGCTCGACCACCGCCTCGTCCAGCTCTTTGGCACCGACGTAGCGGCGCAGCTCGGAAGCGATGAACGCCAGATGCTCCTGTTCGCTACCGGGCTCACGGGCCAGCGCGATGATGCGCGTGTCCTCGTGCAGCAGGCCTGCGCCATCGAGTTGATAGAGGGCAGGAAACAGCTTGCGCAGGGCCAGATCGCCAAGCGCGCCGAACAAGGCAAAGGTGCACGGTTCAACCGTAATCGAAGGCATGATGTTTGTTCTTTTATCAAGTTAAGCTACAAATACCTTTTTTCAAGGCATCGCTCAAGAGAAAATGTAGTAATAACCACAACATTTTCGCAAAATACAGATTCCGAGTGGTGGTCGGTTGGAGCCATCAGTAGGATAGGCCACCGCTTGGGGCCCTATCAAAGGCCCAATTTGCATAGCAACACCCTTATTTGCATCGCAGTGCACTCTTGTAGGTGCACCAAGGAAATCATATGGACCGCGTGCGAAATTTACTGGAACAGATCCAGAATCGCCTTGAAGACCTGAACAAGGCGGAACGCAAAGTCGCCGAAGTGATCCTGCTCAACCCACAGCAGGCTACCCGGTTCAGCATCGCCGCCCTCGCCCAGGCCTCCAAGGTCAGCGAGCCGACGGTCAACCGTTTCTGCCGTTCGTTCGGCGTCAGCGGCTACCCGGAACTCAAGCTTCAGCTCGCCCAGAGCCTGGCCAGTGGCGCGGCGTATGTCAGCCGCGCGGTCGAGGCCGACGACAATCCGGAAGCCTATACCAAGAAGATTTTCGGCAGCGCCATCGCGTCGCTGGACAGTGCCTTGCAGGCGCTGGACCCGAACCTGATCAGCCGCGCCGTCGACTTGCTGATCCAGGCCCGGCAGATTCACTTCTTCGGCCTCGGCGCCTCAGCCCCGGTGGCGCTGGATGCGCAGCACAAATTCTTCCGCTTTAACCTGGCCGTCACCGCCCATGCGGACGTGCTGATGCAGCGCATGATTGCCTCGGTGGCCCACACCGGCGAGTTGTTCGTGATCATTTCCTACACCGGCCGCACCCGCGAACTGGTGGAAGTGGCGCGTATCGCCCGGGAAAACGGCGCGTCGGTGCTCGGCTTGACCGCCGAAGGTTCGCCGCTGGCCAAGGCCAGTACCTTGAGCCTGAACATCCCACTACCGGAAGACACCGACATCTACATGCCGATGACTTCGCGGATCATTCAGCTCACCGTGCTGGACGTGCTGGCGACCGGCATGACGTTGCGCCGTGGCGTGGATTTCCAGCCGCATTTGCGCAAGATCAAAGAGAGTTTGAATGCGAGTCGGTATCCGATTGGGGATGAGTTTAATTAATCAGGTTTGAGTAGTTTGTCGGCTGATAGTCCGTCTTCGCGGGCAAGCCTCGCTCCTACAGGTTCAGGGTGACCTGTAGGAGCGAGGCTTGCCCGCGAAGGCGTCAGCCGCAACACAGCTGAATCAAGCACCCACCCGCGCCTGCAAACTCAAATGCGCTTTCTGCCCCGGCGCCAGGCTCAGGCTATCGGTCCCGCCGCTCGCCGCCTCGACACACACAAACTCGGAAATCTCATTCCAGCTCACCCCCAGCAATGGACGCGTCCCCGGGTGCCAGACCACCGTGTCCGCATCATCCCCGGTATCGATGCACAATTCCCGCTGCCACGCGTGGTCCTTGAGCTGCAATTCGCCGTCATGCTGGAACACCCGCTGGCAGCCACCCTCTACCCGCAACTCGCCTTCCTGCTGACAAACCTGGCGGTTCAACTGGTCGTAACCGTGCGCTCCGTCGAGCCCAGACAGCGCTATCTCACCGACATCACCAATACGCCAATAGGCGTGCAATGCCTGGCTCAATTGGCACGGCAGGCTGTCCTGATGCTCGGTGCTCAGGCGCAACTCCATGCGTTCGCCAAGGTGCGCATGCAGGTCCACTTGCCAGTCGCACAACTGCAATTGCCAGTGCAGGCGCACGCCGTCGTCGTCATGACGGCTGTCGAGCAGCTTCCAGTCCAGCAAGCGTGCCCAACCATGGGACGGCCAGGCGTTTTCGCTCGGATGGCGGCCATACCACGGCCAGCACACCGGCACGCCGCCACGAATCGCACCGACATGCGGCCACTTCGCCGCGCACCAGAGCCAGGGCTTCTGATCCTTGGGCTGAAAATGCAGCAACTGCGCGCCCTGACGACTGAACACCGCCTGACACAGCGGGTGATCGATCACCAAAACGTCGCGCATCTGATAGCGCTCCCACGCAAACACCGGACGTTCGCGCAAGGATTTGAAGAAGCGTTGTAGCGGATGCTCATGCATGTGCCACGGTCCTGAAAATCAGCTGTCACCGGGGTGTGCCGCCCCCAAAAAAAAGCGGACAGCCTAGGCTGTCCGCAAAAATGCGCACATAGAGAGGAGCTTATCGCAACAGCGTTAGAACACCGACTGAATTTTCAGGCCGGCGACCAGCGCGTTATCGACTTCATCCACACCGCCCGGGTGAGTGATGTATTGCAGGTTAGGACGCACGGTCAGCCAGTTGGTAACGTGGAAGCCGTAGTTGATCTCGTAGTTGTACTCGGTGGTACGCAGTGGCGAGAACCGTGGATCGTTGTAGTCCGTGACATTGTTGGCGGCGTTGACCAGCTCGGCGTTTTTCTTCACGTCATCGTTGACATGGATACGCGCGAAACCGATACCGACGTCATCTTTCGGACGAGCATCGAACGGGCCTTTGTACACAAACATCAACGACTGGTAGTTGTCGACGAAGTTGGTGTCCTTGTCGTGGAACGTGGCGTTGGCCGAAACGGTCAGGCCGCGGCTCTTGTCACCGTTGTGGTCGGTCAGCTGTTGCTGCGCCACGAACCAGTAGCCGGACTTGCTGTTGTGGCTGCGGTAGGCGTTGCCGCTGGTGGCTGCATCAGCACCGTTGTCGTCTTCACGAACGTCATCGGCATTGGCCGTGCTTTTGTAGTAACCGACACGGTATTCGCCCGGCAGGTTGTTAGGGTTAGGCAACCAGACCAGCTCCACCGGCAACACGGTGCCTTCTGTACCACTGCCGCTTAGCTTGAAGCCGTTACCGTGCTCCAGTTGAGTCGGGTTCTGGTTGTACGCGCCGATCTGCGCATAGAACTCAGGCGAGATGTTGTACTTCACGCGGATCGCGGCCTGGCTGATCGGCCAGTTGTACCAGATGTTGGTCGCCCAGTTACCCACTTGGGAACCGCAGAACGCCAGGTTCTGGAACTCGCAAGGGAAGGTGTTGAAGTCTTCGCCTTCGCCAAAGTAACCGGCCTTGACGTCCAGTTTGCCGTCGAGGAACTGGTGCTTGATCCACAGCTGGGTCAGACGGACCATATGGCCGCGACCGTAGACTTCCTGGGAAGAACTCAAGGTGCCGGCACGCGGGTCGCCGACACGGTCATTGGAGATGTTCTCGCCGTTACGGTTGGTCAGCTGGATCTTCGCCTGGGTGTTATCCCAGCCCCACAGTTTTTGCAGGTCCAGTGCCACGCCCAAACCAAACTGGTCGGCGTAACGCGCTGTCTTGTCGTTGTTGTAGCCGCCGTGAAGGTTCCCGCCCACTTCACCGACGTAGTCCATCTTGATGTCGATGCCTTGCTCGATCAGCTTGGTCCGCTCACCACCCCAATCACCGGTCATCCATTCGGAATCAGCGCTGAACGCGTCAGCCGCGTGCACACTACCGGCCAGCATCATTGCCGCAATTGCCGACAACTGGCAGATAAGCTGAGCGTTGTTGTTCTTCTTCATCCCTACATCCTCGTTTTATTGTTATTAACTGTTTTTATCTAACGCGGTTACATCAGTTGCGATGCGCGACAGGCCGCCCACCGCATATCCCCCTTGTAGGAGCCGGCTTGCTGGCGATGGCGGTGTGTCAGTCGACATTTGCGTTGAATGACACGCCGCTATCGTCGGAACGCCGCCCGCAGCAAGCCGGCTCCTACATTTGATCTTCATCGGCCTTTGAATTGGGTAACGTTGGCAGCTCGTGTCTCAGCTTGCGGTTGACCGGCCACCCCCAGGCGCTCCCCGGTCTTGGCATCGAACAGCAGCACTTTCGATGGATCGAATTGCAGGGTCAGGGTCTCGCCCACGGCCGGCGCAACGTCCGGCGCCAGGCGGCAGCAGACTTTGGTTTCATTCAGATTGACGAACACCAGCGTGTCCGGACCGGTCGGTTCGGTGACCTGCACTTCGGCGCGAATAGTCGGCAAACCATTCGGCTCGCTGCCCGCCAGCACGATCTGCTCCGGGCGCATGCCGAGGATCACTTCGCGATCTTCCAGACCGGCGTCCTGCATGCCCAACGGCAATTCGCAGCGCGCCTGACCGCTGTCGAGCAGCGCCACCAGACGACCGTCCTTGCGCTGCAAGCGCAGGGGAATGAAGTTCATCGGTGGCGAACCGATGAAGCTCGCCACGAACAGGTTGGCCGGGTTGTTGTAGATGTCTTTCGGCGTGCCGAACTGCTGAATGATCCCGTCCTTCATCACCGCCACTTTGTCGCCCAGCGTCATCGCTTCGATCTGGTCGTGGGTCACGTAGACCGTGGTGGTTTTCAGGCGCTGGTGCATCAGTTTCATTTCAGTGCGCATCTCGACGCGCAGCTTGGCGTCGAGGTTGGACAGCGGTTCGTCGAACAGGTAAATCTTCGGCCGCCGCGCCAGGGCACGGCCCATCGCCACACGCTGCTGTTGACCGCCGGAGAGCTGGCCGGGCTTGCGGCTGAGCAGGTGCTCGATCTGCAACAGCTTGGAGACGCGAGCGACTTCTTCGTCGATTTCGGCGGCGGGCATTTTGCGAATCTTCAGGCCGAAGGCGATGTTGTCGCGCACGCTCATGGTCGGGTACAGCGCGTAGGACTGGAACACCATGGCGATGTCGCGATCTTTCGGGCTCATGCCGCTGATGTCGGCGTCATCCACCAGGATCGCGCCGCCACTGATGTTTTCCAGGCCGGCGATGCAGTTCATCAGCGTGGATTTACCGCAGCCCGACGGACCGACCAGGATCAGGAATTCCCCGTCATCGATCTTCAGTTCGATGTTTTTCAGGGTGTCCGGCAAACCGGCGCCGTAGGTCTTGTTGACGTTGCGTAATTCGAGAGTTGCCATGTTTCTACCCCTTGACCGCGCCGGACGTCAGCCCACGCAGGAAATACTTGCCAGCGAATATGTAGACCAGCAGTGTCGGCAGCCCGGCGATCATCGCGGCGGCCATATCAACGTTGTATTCCTTGGCCCCGGTGCTGGTGTTGACCAGGTTGTTCAGGGCCACGGTAATTGGCTGGGCATCGCCACTGGCGAAGACCACACCGAACAGGAAGTCATTCCAGATCTGGGTGAACTGCCAGATCAGGCAGACCATCACGATCGGGATCGACATCGGCAGCAGGATCTTCCAGAAAATCGTGAAGAAGCCTGCGCCATCCAGGCGTGCAGCCTTGACCAGCGCATCCGGAATGCTCACGTAGTAGTTGCGGAAGAACAGCGTGGTGAACGCCAGGCCGTAGACCACGTGCACCAGCACCAGACCGGTGGTGGTGTTGGCCAGGCCGAACTTGCCGAGGGTGAACGACGCCGGCAGCAGCACGGTCTGGAATGGCAGGAAGCAGCCAAACAGCAGCAGACCGAAGAACAACTGCGAGCCACGGAAGCGCCACATCGACAGCACGTAGCCGTTCATGGCACCGATGAAGGTCGAGATCAAAACCGCCGGCACGGTGATTTTCACCGAGTTCCAGAAGTACCCGCCGACCACGTCCCAGGCCTTGATCCAGCCTATGCCGTCAATGACGGTCGGCCAGCTCAGCAGGTTGCCGGTACGGATGTCTTCCGGGGATTTGAAGCTGGTCAGCAGCATCACGATCAGCGGAATCAGGTACACCGCAGCGGCCAGCAGAAGCGTGGCGTAAATCGCAATGCGGCTGAAACTCAGCGTCGGTTTTCCGAGTTGATTAGTCATGGCGTTTGCCTCGCAGCTCGGAGTACAGGTACGGCACGAGGATGGTCAGCACGGCACCGAGCATCAGCATGGCGCTGGCCGAACCGATGCCCATCTGGCCACGGCTGAAGGTGAAGGAATACATGAACATCGCCGGCAGGTCGGACGAGTAGCCGGGACCGCCCGCCGTCATCGCCGCCACCAGATCGAAGCTCTTGATCGCGATGTGCGCGAGGATCATGAAGGCGCTGAAAAACACCGGGCGCAGGCTCGGCAGGACGATCTTCAAATAGATGGTCGGCAGGCTCGCACCGTCGACTTGTGCGGCACGGATGATCGATTGATCGACACCGCGCAGACCGGCCAGGAACATCGCCATCACAAACCCGGAGGCTTGCCACACGGCAGCGATCACCAGGCAGTACACCACGCGATCCTGATCCACCAGCCAGTCGAGACGGAAGCCTTCCCAGCCCCAGTCACGCAGCATCTTGTCCAGGCCCAGGCCTGGGTTGAGCAGCCATTTCCACGCGGTACCGGTGACGATCATCGACAGCGCCATCGGGTACAGGTAAACGGTGCGGATGAAGCCTTCCTTGCGAATGCGCTGGTCCAGCAGCACCGCGAGAAACACGCCCAATACCAGGCTGATGCCGATGAACATGCCGCCGAAGAGCGCGAGGTTCTTGCTCGCGACCCACCAGCGATCGTTGTCCATCAGGCGCATGTATTGCTGCAGGCCGACCCATTTGTAGCTCGGCATGAAGCTGGAATTGGTGAAGGACAGTACGAATGTCCAGATGATGTAACCGTAGAAACCAACCAACACGATGAGCATGCTTGGCGCGAGTACCAACTTGGGTAACCAGCGTTGCAGCGCATCGAACGGTGAGGCTTTGCTGAAAACCGCCACAGAGCTCATCGGGATAATCCATTGGAGAAGTGAGTATCTGTAGGAGCGAGGCTTGCCCGCGAAGGCGGCGTAACTGTCGACAACTCTGTTGAATGTCAGACTGCTTTCGCGGGCAAGCCTCGCTCCTACAAGGGGAACGGTCCCAGAAAATTGCCGCAGGCGAGCCCGCGGCCTCAGGGATTACTGGGCGGCTTTGACAGCCGATGCCAGTTGGGCGCTGGCCTTGGCCGGGTCAGCGTCCTTGTCGTTCATGAAGTTGGTGACCACATCGAAGATCGCGCCTTGCACGGCCAGGGAAGTGGCCATGTTGTGCGCCATGCTTGGTTGCAGGCCGCCGGTCTTCTCGTCCGCCAGGAAGTCCTTGGCGGCGGTTTGAGCGCAGGCGTCGAAACCGAGCTTGTCCATCTCGTTCAGCATGTCGGTACGGACCGGGATCGACCCCTTGTTGATGCTGAAGACTTTCTGGAAATCGGTACCCAGAGCAACCTTGGCCAGGTCTTGCTGGGCGGCGATGTCACCCTTGCGATCAGCTTTCAACTTGAATACAGCCATCGAGTCGATGTTGTAGGTGAAGGCTTTTTCGGTGCCCGGGAACGGCACGCACTGGTAGTCCTTGCCGGCGATTTTCTTCGCCGCAGTCCATTCGCTTTTCGCCCAGTCGCCCATCATCTGCATACCGGCCTTGCCGTTGATGACGTCGGCGGCAGCGATGTTCCAGTCACGACCGGCGCGGTTCGGGTCCATGTAGCCGGTGAGTTTTTTCAGCTCGGTGAACGACTTGGTCATTTCCGGCCCGGACAGGGTTTTCTGATCCAGGTCTACCAGCGCTTTTTTGTAACCGTCAGCGCCCATGACCGAGAGCACCACGTCTTCAAACACGGTGCTGTCCTGCCAAGGCTGACCACCGTGGGCGAGCGCGATGAAGCCGGCGGCTTTGAGCTTGTCGCCGGCGGCGTAGAATTCTTCGAGGGTGGTCGGTGCTTTGTCGATCCCGGCTTTCTTGAACACTTCCGGGTTGATCCACAGCCAGTTCACACGGTGAATGTTCACCGGAACGGCCACGTAGTCGCCTTCGTATTTGACGGTGTCGGAGACTTTCTTGATCAGCAGGTTATCCCAGCCTTCGGACTTGGAAACGTCTTTCAGGGTGTCGGTGCTGAGCAGGCCAGTGCTGCCCCACTCCTGGATGTCCGGGCCTTTGATCTGGGCAACGCCTGGCGGGTTACCGGCGACAGCGCGGCTTTTCAGTACGGTCATGGCCGTGGAACCGCCACCACCGGCGACTGCGCCATCCTTCCAGGTGAAGCCGTCTTTTTCGACCTGGGCCTTGAGGACATCGACCGCTGCTTTTTCACCACCCGACGTCCACCAGTGAACAACTTCCACCGAACCTTTGGAATCGGCGGCAAGGGCACTGAGGGGAAATGCACTGAGGGGAAGCAGCGACGCGAGAGAAATGACAGTAGCGAGGCGAGAAATCGCATTCATCTAGTAGTACCTTTCTTGTTGTTATGCATGCAAGTCTGGTGCTTGCGCTGCATAGGATTTTAAACAGGAGTCATCCCTTCGCAGGTAACGAAGGGACGCGTGAATGTCACCGCATGGTTACATAGAACCGCTCTGGGACAGACTCGCCAAGGCACTGGCCATGCTCGGCGCCAACGGCAGGCGCGGAATCAACACGGCTTGCCAGGCGTGATAGAGATCGGGTTTGCCGGCCCAGATATCGGCGCTCGGACGGTTCTGCGGATCGAGCTCGTGATACCAACTGCCCTCGCAGCGGTCGATGAAATGACTGTCACAAAATTCCCAGAACAGTCGGTACCAGGTTTCATATTGCTCATCGCCCGTGCGTTTAAGCAGCGCGCTGGCGGCGGCGCTGGCTTCACAATGGGTCCAGTGCAAGCGATGGCGAACCACCGCGCGATTATCCCAATCGAGGGTGTAGACAATCCCGGGTAACCCGTCGACATCCCAGCCGTGGCGGCAGTTGTGCTCGAAGAGTTTTTGCGCGTCGCTCGCGAGCCAACCGGGCGTCAGCATCCCGGCCTGTACTCGCGCAGCTTCGAGGTGCAGCAACAGTCGGGCCCATTCGAAGCCGTGGCCTGGCGTTGTGCCGTAAGGACGGAAACCGTCGGCCGGGTTGTCGTGGTTGTAGTCGCGCAACGGCTGCCAGTCGCGGTCGAAATGCTCGACCACCAGGTAATCGTTGGCGGCTGCGTGACCATGGATCACGCGCTCGACGATCCGTTGCGCACGGCACAACCAGCGATTGTCTTGCGTGACATCGGCCAGTGCCAGGAAGGCTTCGGTGGCGTGCATGTTGCTGTTAGCGCCGCGATAACTTTCCTCTTCACGCCAGTCGCGATTGAAGGATTCGCGCATTGCGCCCTCCTCCTCGCTCCAGAAATACGTGTCGATGATGTGGATCGCGTCATCAAGCAAGGCCTGTGCGCCGGGACGCTGCGCCACCACGGCGGAACTGGCGGCCAGGGCAACGAAGGCGTGCAGGTACGCGGCCTTGCCGGTGTTGTCGTCAAGAGGATGCGCGGTGGCGAACCAGCCGCCATGCTCAGCATCGCGCAACGGCCCGCGAAGGGCATTGATGCCGTGATCCACCAGCTCGGCGAAACCCGGCAGGCCCTGGATGTGCGCCATGGCGAAGCTGTGGGTCATGCGCGCGGTGTTCATGGTTTCAGCGTGGGCGTTGGCCGGGAGACAGCCTTTTTCATCGAGATTGCCGAAGCCCTCGGGAAGCTTCGAAGCCTTGGCGAATGCCAGCAGGCGCAAGCCTTCGGCGGCGAGCCATTGCTGATGGGACGGTGCGTTCAGCCAACTGCTGAACGCGGGTTGGAAGGTGTCCATGGGGTGCCTTTTTTGTTGTTATGACTGCGGGCAGTCTAAACAACGGGCGGTGGCGGGCTTGTAACGAAGGGGGCGAGTTATGTCACCAAGCCGTGACAATTGCAGGGCGTGGCGCCTATTTGCTTTTGTAGGAGCCGGCTTGCTGGCGATCAACGATAACGCGGTGTGTCAGGCACGCCGCTATCGCCAGCAAGCCGGCTCCTACAGGGTTGTGTGTCAGTCGATTGATCGAGGCAATTGGAGCGTCACCCGCAACCCACCCTCACGCAGGTTTTGCAGGCTGACTTCCCCGCCATGGCTATGGGCAATGTTGCGCGCAATGCCCAACCCCAAGCCATAACCCTGCTGCTGCCCGGCCAGACGAAAGTGCGGCTCGAACACCTGCTCCAGCCGCTGCTCCGGCACACCCGGCCCTTCGTCATCGACATGCAGGACAAACGCGTTCTCGTCGTCATCGATGTGCAGGTGCGCGTTCTGACCGTACTTCAAGGCGTTGTCGATCAGGTTGCCGATGCAGCGCTTGAGCGCCAGCGGTTTGCCCGGATACGCCGCCAGCGCCCGACCCTGCTGGGTCACGCGACCGTTGCCGTTAGGCGCCAGATACGGTTCCACCAGGCAATCGAGCACATGGTTGAGGTCCACCTGTTCGATGTTTTCGTGAATGTCAGTGTCTTTCACGCATTGCAGCGCACCTTTGACCAGCAGCTCCAATTCATCGAGATCACGACCGAATTTGGCTTGCAGCTTTTCGTCCTCAAGCAATTCGACACGCAGACGCAAGCGGGTAATCGGCGTGCGCAAATCATGGGAAATCGCGCTGAACAACTGGCTGCGTTCAGTCAGGTAACGGCTGATACGTTCGCGCATCGCATTGAAGGCGCGCCCCACTTCGACCACTTCACTGCCGCCGCCCTCCGCCACCGGCTCGACTTCCGCCCCGAGGGACATATCCCGCGCCGCCCGCGCCAAACGCTTGAGCGGCCGGCTCTGCCAATGCACCAGCAAGCCGATGAACAACAGCAAAAAGCCGCTGGTGAGGACGATGAACCAGACTTGCTGCGCTGGCAGGCCTTGCTCTTCAAGGCTGGTGTAGGGCTCGGGCAACAGCGAGGCGATGTACAGCCATTCGCCCGGCGCCATCTGGATTTGCGTGACCAGCACCGGCGGATTCACCGGTTCAAGGGTCAGTGCGTAATGCGCCCAGGAACGCGGCAGCTCATCCAGTTTCAGGCCACCGTTGAAGATCCGCAGGTCTTCGGGGCTGACGAAGGTCACCGAGATATCGGTGTCCTGTCCGAGCGACTGGCGCAGCACTTCGTCCACGGCTTTGAGCACCGCCTCTTTGCGCGGCGTGATCGGCAGCACTTCCATGCCCAAGGGTTTGTCGTTGAGGGTCACCACGAAACGGGTGCCGCCCATGCTGCGCAACTGATCGAGCACCAGCGGCCTGAACGCCACCGGCAACGAGCGAAAGTAACTGACGCTGGCGGTCATCGAATGGGCAAGGCTGCGGGCGCTGGTGACCAGGCCTTCGAGCTGCGTGGCACGCAATTGCGAGACCCAGATCACGCTCGACAACGTCTGCGCGAACAACACGGCCAGCAAGGTCAGTAGCAGCATCCGCCCGAGCAGCGAACGCGGGACCGGAATCTTTGCCGCGAGCTTGCGCAAAACCTCAGTGACCATTGCTGGCAACCACATTGGCCGCCAACTGATAACCGCTGCCGCGCACGGTGCGAATCAGTCGTGGCGGTTTTTCGGTATCACGCAGGCGTTGGCGTAAACGGCTGACGGCCATGTCGACGATTCGGTCGAGAGGCATCAGGTCGCGTCCACGGGTGGCGTTGCCGATGGTGTCTCGGTCGAGGATTTCCTGGGGGTGATCGAGGAACAGTTTCAGCAGGGCGAAATCGGCGCCGGAGAGAATCACTTCTTCGCCATCGATGTGGAACAGCCGATGGCTGACCATGTCCAGTCGCCAGTCATCAAAGGCCAGCACTTCACTGCCGGAACGCTCCTGGCCGAATTGCGCACGACGCAACAAGGCTTTGATCCGCGCCTGCAATTCACGAGGGCTGAAGGGTTTGCCGAGGTAGTCGTCGGCGCCCAGTTCCAGGCCGATGACGCGGTCGGCTTCGTCGGAGCTGGCGGTGAGCATGATGATCGGCACTTGCGCCTGACGCGGGTGCTGGCGAATCCAGCGACAGAGGCTGAAGCCGTCTTCGTCGGGCAGCATCACATCGAGGATCACCAGATCGCTCGGCGCATCGTTCAACGCCTGGCGGAAACCGGCGCCGTCGGGCGTGGTACGTACCTGGAAACCCGCGCGGGTCAGGTAGGTGTCCAGCAACTCGCGTATCTCTTGATCGTCATCGACCAACAAAATCGACTTGTTGACTGAGCTCACGGGGCGGCGTCCTTGTTGTTTGAATTGGGCGGATTATGCCTGATCGATCATAAATCTATGTGTCTGTTCCGGCCTCTTCGCGGGCAAGCCTCGCTCCTACAGGTTGCTTCGGTGCTTCCGTAGGAGCGAGGCTTGCCCGCGAAGGTTGCGACGCGGCTTCAAGCCTGATCGAGCGCCACACCCGCACCCACCAGCCCGGAATACGGCGCCGTCACCAGCCACACCGGAATCCCCTTGAAGTAGTCGCTCATGCAACCCTTGTCGGCAAAGCACCGCGCAAAACCGCTTTCGAGGAAAAAATCGGCAAACCGCGGAATCACTCCACCGACGATAAACACACCACCGCGCGCGCCCGTGGTGAGCACGTTGTTGCCCGCCACGCGACCGAGCCAGCAACAGAACTGTTCCAGCACTTCCAGCGCAATCGGATCACCCGCCAGGCCGGCGGCGGTGATCGCTTCCGGCGTTTCGAGCACAGGTGTGTGCCCGTCCACCGCGCAAATCGCCCGATAGACGCGCGGCAAGCCGCTGCCACTCAACGCCGTTTCAGCGCTGACATGCCCGATCTCGCTGAAGATGTGTTGCCACAACTGAGTTTCACGCGGACTGCTCAACGGCAAATCGACGTGACCACCCTCGCCCGGCAATGCAGCAAAACGCCCTTCGCCGAGATCAAGCAAAGTACCGACGCCCAGCCCCGTGCCCGGACCAATCACCACCGCCGGGCGCAACGGTTCCGGCGTACCTTCGCAAACCACGCGGAATTCGCCCGGCTGCAAACGGGTCATGCCCAGCGCCATCGCCGAGAAGTCGTTGACCAGCAGCAGTTGCTCCACTTGCAAGGTCTGGCAGAACGCCTTGCGACTGAGGCGCCAGTGATTGTTGGTGAACTTGAATTCATCACCGCTCACCGGGCCGGCCACTGACAGGCACACGGAACCAATCGAACCCGGCGCCAGCCCCTGCCCGTTCAGATAGACACTGATCGCCTCTTCCGGGCTGGGAAAATCTGCCGTTGCCAGCACCTGGACCGATTCCAGCTGCTGGTTTTTCCACAACGCGAAACGTGCGTTGGTCCCACCGATGTCACCGACCAAAGCCAGTTTCAATTAAGCGTCTCCAGGGCAGAAGTAAAGGCGCTGGCGCCCTGCTCTGCGGAGCTGAAGGCCATGCGCATGAAACCAAACAGCTCGCGACCGGTGCCAATGTTGTTGCCCAACAGGCCCTTGGCCGGCGTGCGCGCTGCGAATTCTTCGGCGTCCACCTTAAGCTCCAAAGTGCCTTTGACGCCATCGACGCGGATGATATCCCCCTCTTGGACTCGCGCCAAAGCGCCGCCCACGTAAGCTTCGGGGCTGACGTGAATCGCCGCCGGGATTTTCCCCGAGGCACCGGACATGCGCCCGTCAGTGACCAGCGCGACTTTGAAACCGCGATCCTGCAGCACGCCGAGGAACGGCGTCATCTTGTGCAGTTCCGGCATGCCGTTGGAGCGCGGCCCCTGGAAGCGCATCACCGCGACAAAGTCCTTCTCCAGCAAACCGGCCTTGAACGCGTCGGCCAGATCCTGTTGATCCTGGAACACCATCGCCGGTGCTTCGACAATCTGGTTTTCCAAGGCGACCGCCGAGACTTTCATCACGCCACGACCGAGGTTGCCTTCCATCACGCGCAAGCCGCCCTCGGGCGAAAACGCACGCGCCACCGGGCGCAGGATGGTTTCATCGAGGCTGTCGGTGACGCCTTCGCGCCATACCAGCTCACCGTTATCGAGGAACGGTTCCTTCGTGTAACGGCTCAGGCCGTGGCCCAGAACCGTGTTGACATTTTCGTGGAGCAAGCCGGCTTCCATCAGTTCGCGGATCAGGAACGACATGCCGCCCGCCGCCTGGAAGTGGTTGATGTCGGCTTTGCCGTTCGGGTAGACGTGGCTCAGGGTCGGCACGACTTCGGAGAGGTCGGCCATGTCCTGCCAGGTCAGTTGAATGCCCGCCGCCATGGCAATCGCCGGCATGTGCAAGGTGTGGTTGGTCGAACCGCCGGTGGCGTTCAGTGCCACGATGGAGTTGACCAGCGAACGCTCATCGACGATTTCGCCGATCGGCATGAAGTTGCCATTCTGCTTGGTCAGGCGCGTGACCTGATGCGCCGCTTCGCGGGTCAGGGCATCGCGCAACGGCGTGTTAGGGTTGACGAAAGAGGCGCCCGGCAAGTGCAGGCCCATGACTTCCATCAGCAACTGGTTGGTGTTGGCGGTGCCGTAGAAGGTGCAGGTGCCAGGGCTGTGGTAGGAGTTCATTTCCGATTCCAGCAGCTCTTCGCGCGAGGCCTTGCCTTCGGCATAGCGCTGACGCACATCGGCTTTCTGCTTGTTGGAAATGCCCGAGACCATCGGCCCGCCCGGTACGAAAATCATCGGCAGATGACCGAAGCGCAACGCGCCCATCATCAGGCCCGGCACGATCTTGTCGCAGATGCCGAGCATCAGCGCGCCATCGAACATGTTGTGAGAAAGGGCAACAGCGGTGGACAGCGCGATCACTTCACGGCTTGGCAGGCTCAGTTCCATGCCCGGCTCGCCTTGGGTCACGCCATCGCACATCGCCGGGGTGCCGCCGGCGAACTGGCCGACGGAGCCGATTTCGCGCAGGGCTTTTTTGATCAGTTCAGGAAAGACTTCGTACGGCTGATGCGCCGAGAGCATGTCGTTATATGACGAAACAATCGCGATGTTCGCGGAGTTCATCATTCGCAGGCTGTTCTTGTCTTCGGTGCCGCAACCGGCCACGCCGTGGGCGAAGTTGGCGCATTGCAGCTTGCCGCGCATCGGACCGTCGCTGGCCGCACCGCGAATGAGCGCAAGGTAAGCCTCGCGGGTTGCGCGGCTGCGGGCGATAAGCCGTTCGGTGACCTCAAGGACGCGGGGATGCATGTGTAGAACTCCAGGCTAACGGATGTGGCGACCTGATTGTCTATGCTGAACAAGAGCCGTTGTTGATGGGATGACAAACGGCTTTCTTGATCATTCGGACCAGTTGATTCAGGTCACTCGTTGTAGATTGAACAAAATATTGCCACTAAAAAGGCTTGTTTTCTATTTTTATGCGAATAATCTTGTAATTCCAACAACAAAACGACGGCGGCCCTGTTAAATGACTCTTCGAATCGCAATCAATGGTTTTGGCCGTATCGGCCGCAACGTCCTTCGCGCACTGTATACCCAAGGCTACCGCCAGGATTTGCAGATCGTTGCAATCAATGACCTGGGCGACAGCTCGATCAACGCTCATCTGCTCAAGTACGACACTGTTCACGGCACGTTCGACGCCGATGTCCAGCACGATCAGGAAAGCCTGACTGTCAACGGCGACCGGATTTCCGTCAGCGCCATTCGTAACCCGGCCGAGCTGCCGTGGGCTGCGGAAAAGATTGATGTCGTGTTCGAATGCACCGGTTTGTTCACCGACCGGGCCAAAGCCGCCGCGCATATTACGGCCGGCGCGCGCAAAGTGATCATCTCTGCACCGGCCAAAGGCGCCGACGCCACCGTGGTGTATGGGGTGAACCACGACATTCTGCGCCAATCGCACCAGATTATTTCCAACGCGTCGTGCACCACCAACTGCCTGGCCCCGGTGGCCCAGGTGCTGCACCGCGAACTGGGCATCGAAAGTGGTTTGATGACCACGATCCACGCCTACACCAACGATCAAAACCTGACCGACGTCTACCACACCGACCCGTACCGCGCCCGTTCGGCCACCCAGAACATGATCCCGAGCAAGACCGGTGCGGCCGAAGCGGTCGGCCTGGTGCTGCCGGAACTGGCGGGCAAACTGACCGGCATGGCCGTGCGTGTGCCGGTGATCAACGTGTCGCTGGTGGACTTGACCGTGCAACTGAAACGCGAGGCGTCGGCCGATGAAGTGAATGCGCTGCTGAAGGAAGCCAGCCAGCATTCGAAGATTCTGGGCTACAACACGTTGCCGCTGGTCTCGAGCGATTTCAACCACAACCCGCTGTCGTCGATCTTCGACGCCAACCACACCAAGTCCAGCGGCAAGCTGCTCAAGGTTCTGGCCTGGTACGACAACGAATGGGGCTTCTCCAACCGCATGCTCGATAACTGCCTGGCGCTGTGCAACGCTGAGTAAGTTGGCGTCCGTGATACCGCTATCGCCAGCAAGCCGGCTCCTACAGGGGTTACGTCGTCCCCGATTCTGTAGGAGCCAGCTTGCTGGCGATGGCGGCCTCGAGATCGCTATCGCCGGCAAGCCGGCTCCTACAAGGTTGCGGCGTACCCGATCCCCTGTAGGAGCCGGCTTGCTGGCGATGGCGGCCTCATGAACACCATCGTCGGTAACCTGCCTACGGAACACCCCATGATCGGTATCAGCTTCACGCAAAAAACCGTCGCCGCGCGCAAACGCATCGCCCTGGTCGCCCATGACCACTGCAAAGTGTTTTTGCTGGACTGGGCCGAGCGGCACAAAGACAAACTCGCGCAACATGAACTGGTCGCCACCGGCACCACGGGTTTGTTATTGCAACAACGCCTCGACCTGCCCGTGGAAAGCATGATCAGCGGCCCATTGGGCGGCGACCAACAACTCGGCGCGCGAATCGCCGAACAGCGGGTCGACATGTTGGTGTTCTTCTGGGACCCGTTCGAACCGCAGCCCCACGACCCGGACATCAAGGCGTTGCTGCGGGTCGCGGCAGTCTGGAACATTCCCGTCGCCTGCAATGAATGCAGCGCCGACTACCTGCTCAGCAGCCCGTTGATGGATCAGGCGCATTCACATCGCATTCCCGATTACGCGACCTATTTGCTGGTCCGCGCATAAACCTTCACAAATCAGGACTTGACCATCGTAGCGGATGATAAGCATTATCATTTGATCGAAATGGATCAGGTCCTCCCGTGAGTCAATCGCGCTTCAATCACGTCTTCATCGCCCAGCGCGTCTCTCTGCTGCGCACGCTGGAGCGGATGGTCAACAATCACAGCACCGCCGAAGACCTCTTGCAGGAGACCTACCTGCGCGTGACCCGTGCGCTCAGCGAACGGGCCATCGACCACCTTGAACCCTTTGTTTTCCAGACTGCCCGCAACCTGGCGCTGGACCATTTGCGTGCGCGGCGCATTCAGTCACGGACGATGCTCGACGACGTGCCGATGGACGTGGTGGAAAGCATTGCCGCGCCGGCCAGCAGTGCCGAGGACGCTGCCCATGCCAAACAATTGCTGGAGCGTTTGAACGTGAGCCTCAGTGAACTCAGCTCCCGTCAGCAGCAGATTTTCATTCTCAGCCGCTTGCACGGACACAGCTATCTGGAGATTTCCGAGAAGCTCGGCGTGTCATTGAGCACGGTGCAAAAGGAGTTGAAGCTGATCATGGCCATCTGCATCGGTGTCGCCGAACGGTTAAACGGCGACTGAGCAAGCAAGGCTTTGCTACCCTTGCCCACTTTCAAGCTTCACTAAAAAAACAGCCGTGCACAGACACTGCCGAGGAAACACCGTGACGGACACCCACCGCTCCCCTCCGCCCTCCCCGGCGCGGGACCCCGCAAGTGCGATGGACCAGGCCCTGGACTGGCTGATCGTGCTGGGCAGTCCGAGCGAGGAACAGACTCGCCAGTTCCAGGCATGGCTGGACGCCGACCCTTTGCATGCGCAAGCGTTCGCCAAGGCCCAGGCCATCTGGGACGGCCCGCAAGTCGTGCAATGCGCGCAACACTTGGCCGCGCTGCCACCCAAAGTCACCGTGCTGTCGCGCCTGCGCCCGCACTGGAAACCGTTGGCCACCGCTGCCGTTTTGATCCTCGGCCTGTTCAGTTTCAGCAACCTGCCTCTGCGCCTCCAGGCCGATCACCTGACGGTGGTCGGCGAACGTCAGCGCCTGCAACTGGAGGACGGCTCGAAAGTCCTGCTCAATACCAATTCGGCGTTTTCCAGCACCATCAACGATCAGCAGCGCGTCGCCCGTCTTTATCAGGGTGAAGCGTTTTTCGAAGTGCCGGCCCATCGCGGCCAGCCGCTGGAAATCGACGCCGGACCGGTGAAGGCCAGCGTGCACGACACGGCGTTTGCGGTGCGCTACCTCGATGGCGTGGCGCAGGTTCAAGTGCAGCGTGGTGATGTCGACTTGCGGGCGACCCGCGACGACGCACGGATTCGCCTGTCTGCCGGCGAAAGCATCCGCATCGGCCCCAACGGTTTCGACCGACCGGCCAGGCTCGATGCCGCGACTGACCTGGCCTGGGTCCAGGGCCGACTGGTGTTCGAAAACTGCCCTATGAGCCAGGTGCTGGCGGAGCTGCGTCGCTACTATCCAGGCTGGATCATCAACAACAACGAGCAATTGGCCGACGTCGCCGTGACCGGCAATTACCGTCTCGACCAGCCGCTGGACGTGGTCCGCTCGCTGGCGCACATCACCTCGGCACGGCTCCAGGAATATCCGGCGCTGGTGATATTGAACTAAATGAGAATTATTTTTACTCGATAGCTGAAGCTCGTACGTCTCGTTATAGCCAATGCAATTGATTCGCATCTTCATATGCCAATCAGCACCTATAAAGATTCGTGCGACTCGGAGCGCTATCGATGTCCTCTCGCCTTACCCGCCACTCCTCTTCACCGTCCCGCGTGCTCTCGCTGTTGACCGCCGCCATCCTCATGGCGGGTAGCGCGCCGCTGATGGCCGCCACCGCCGCCGAGCAACCGACGCGCAACATGGGCGATTACGCGTTTGCGATCCCGCAACAGTCGCTCGTCTCGGCACTCAATGCCTTTACCGCGGTGACGGGCTGGCAGGTCGGCTTGCCGGCAGAACTTGGGCAAGGCGTGGCCTCGCCGGGTGTGCGCGGGTCCTTGTCGCCGGAGAAAGCCCTGGATCGCCTGTTGGTGGGGACCAACCTGAGCTATCGCAAACTGGGCAACAACAACATCGTCCTGGAAAAGCGCCCGAGCAGCGGCGCCCTCAACCTGCAACAGGTGACCATCAGCGCCACCCGCCAGGAACAAACCGTGGAAAGCGTGCCGGGCACCGTCACCGTCCACACCCGCGAAGAGCTGGACCGCAACAACGTCAACACCATCAAGAACCTGGTGCGTTACGAACCGGGCGTTTCGGTCGGTGGTGCGGGCCAGCGCGGCGGGATCAGCGGCTACAACATCCGCGGCATCGACGGCGACCGGATCCTGACCCAGGTCGATGGCGTCGAAGTGCCGAACGATTTCTTCAACGGCCCCTATGCCAAGACTCAGCGTAACTACGTCGACCCGGAGATCATCAAACGCGTCGAAATCCTCCGCGGGCCGGCCTCGGTGCTGTACGGCAGCAACGCCATCGGTGGCGCGGTCAGTTACTTCACCCTCGATCCGGACGACATCATCAAACCCGGCAAAGACGTCGGCGCCCGCCTGAAAACAGGTTACAGCTCCGCCGACGAGAGCTGGCTGAAGTCCGCGACGGTGGCTGGCCGCGCCGATCAGTTCGATGGCTTGCTGCATTACAGCCAGCGCGATGGTCATGAAACCGAATCCTACGGCAGCAACAACGGCACCGGCCTGGCGCGCACTGCGGCCAACCCGGAAGACGTGCGTACCTACAACGTGCTGGCCAAGATCGGCTGGAACTACAACGAAGATTCGCGCCTGGGCCTGACGTATGAAAAGTACAAGGACGACCGCGACACCGATCAGAAAAGCGCCTACGGCGGTCCTTACTTCCAAGGCGCACCAACCGTTCCGAACAGCGCGTTGCCCGGCGGCATGTACCAGTGGCGCACCGGTAACGACACCGTCACCCGCGAGCGTTTCGGCCTGGAACACAGCTTCGCTCTCGACAGCCTTTTGGCAGACAACGTCAAGTGGAGCCTGAACCACCAGGTCGCCAAGACCGACCAGAGCACCGAAGAGTTCTACTTCCCGTTCTCGCGCAAAGTGCTGCGCACCCGCGAAACCCTTTATGAAGAAAAACAGTGGGTGTTTGACGCGCAACTGGACAAGGCTTTCAGTCTTGCCGACACCGAGCACCTGCTGACCTACGGCACCACGATCAAGCAGCAGAAAGTCACTGGCTCGCGCAGCGGCAACGGCACCTGCCTCGCGGTCTTTGGCTCCTGCCGAACTATCGGCGCCGTCAGCACCGCAGACGTACTGAAAAAATCCAGCGACTTCCCCGACCCGACCGTCAACACCTACAGCCTGTTCGCCCAGGATCAGATCAGCTGGGACAAATGGACCTTCCTGCCGGGGCTGCGCTACGACTACACCGAGCTCAAGCCGCACATCACCCAGGAGTTCTTGAACACCGTGGCGGCCGATGGTCGCGGCACCGTCAGCAACGACGCCAAGACCTGGCATCGTGTGTCGCCGAAATTCGGCCTGACCTACGCCCTGACCGACCAGTACACCTGGTATGGCCAGTACTCCGAAGGCTTCCGCACACCGACCGCCAAAGCGTTGTTCGGGCGCTTCGAGAACACCACCACCGGCTATCGCGTGGAACCCAACCCGAACCTCGAACCGGAAACCAGCAAAGGCTTCGAAACCGGCCTGCGAGGTCAATTCGAATCGGGCTCCTTCGATGTGGCCGTGTTCTACAACAAGTACCGCGACTTCATCGAAGAGGATGCCATTTCCCCCGGTTACAACGAGCTGACCTTCCAGAGCGCCAACATCAAGCACGCCACGATCAAGGGCGCAGAGGTCAAGGGACGTCTGAACCTCGACGCGTTCGGCGCGCCACAAGGTCTGTATACCCAGGGCTCGGTGGCCTACGCCTACGGTCGCAACAACGACAACGGCGAACCGATCAACAGCGTCAACCCGCTGACCGGCGTGTTCGGCCTCGGTTACGACCAGGACAACTACGGTGGTTTGCTCAGCTGGACACTGGTGAAGAAGAAGGATCGCGTCGACGACACCAAATTCAAGTCGCCGGACGGTGTCAGCAACCAGTTCAAGTCACCGGGATTCGGCGTGCTGGACCTGACCGGTTTCTACAAAGTGACGGACGAGGTGACCGTCAGCGCCGGGGTCTACAACCTGACCGACAAGAAGTACTGGTTGTGGGATGACGTGCGCGGTTACGACGGCGTCGGCGAGGCCTCGGTCATCAGCCCGGCCAACCTTGATCGCCTGACTCAGCCGGGTCGCAACTTCGCGGTCAATCTGGTCTGGGACATCTGACCCCGCACTCTCGCTGCGCGGCTTTTTATAAAGCCGCACAGTGAGGTTTTTTTACTGTCAGGCGTCTTCTTGTTCGTCTCGTTACCAAGCGCCTCTTTTCTTCAAGGATTTCTCATGACTCTCCAGGACACTGCTCAACGCCCGGCTTTACGCTCGCAACGCTTGAACCAGATCACCCATGAGCCCCACACCAAACTCGATGCGCTGGTCAAAGCCCACGCGCCGTTCGAAACCCAGGCCAATTTCGCCCGTTTCGTGGTGGCGCAGTATCTGTTCCAGTCGGAGCTGGTGGCGCTGTACAACGATGCCGAACTGATCGCCATCGTTCCCGATCTGGCGGCGCGCTGCCGTGCAGAAGCGGCCAAGGCTGACCTGGCCGATCTGGACACCGAAGTGCCGACGCCTGTCGCGGGCGCAGTGAACAACCCGAGCAAAGCCGAAGCGCTGGGTTGGTTGTTTGTGTCCGAAGGCTCGAAACTGGGTGCAGCGTTCCTGATCAAGCGGGCTGTCGGCCTGGGCCTGAGCGAAACCTTCGGCGCCCGTCACCTTGGCGAGCCGGCCGGTGGCCGCGCTGAAGGCTGGAAAAGCTTCGTCAAGACGCTGGACGGTCTGGAACTCACCGAGCAGGAAGAAGCCGAGCTGGATAAAGGCGCAATCAATGCGTTAAACCGCTTCACCGTTCTGCTGGAACAGGCTTACGCCACCACCCCCGAACTCGCCTGATAACACCCCACCTGTAGGAGCCGGCTTGCCGGCGATGGCGATTTCAATGACGCCATCGCCAGCAAGCTGGCTCCTACAGGTTACAAGTCGACCTTATGACTCCCTCCTCCTCCAAACTTGCCCGCATTCTGTTCGGCGCTCTCGCCTACGTCAGCCTAGCCATCGGCCTGATCGCCATCGTCGTGCCAGGCCTGCCGACCACCGAGTTCGTCCTGCTCGCCGCCTGGGCCGCGACCAAGAGTTCGCCGCGCCTGAGTGCCTGGCTGGAAAACCATCGGCTGTTCGGTCCGGTCCTCTGCAACTGGCGCAACGGTAAAATCGTCGCGCGTCGAGCCAAGGTCAGTGCCACCGTGAGCATGCTGCTGTGCGCCGGGTTGATGCTGGTCATGCTCGATCACGGTTGGCCGGTTTACCTCGCCATCGCCGGCATGAGTCTGGGCAATCTGTGGATCTGGTCACGACCGGAATCACTGCCGCAAACCACCTGACACACTCCGCGATTTTCCCCCGTTTTAATCCCCTTTTCGGCACATTTTTCCGCGCAAACGTTCAACCATGACCGTTCGTCGGAGTCACCTTCATGCATCCTCGCCCCACGCCGATGCGCAGAGATTGGCGCTGAATGGATTTGGCGAACCGGGTCGATCTCGACTCGCAGCCAACACTTCATCCCTTCGCGAGTTCGTCCTATGTTCGACTCTCTGTCCATCCGCCTGAAAATCGTTCTGCTCTCCGGTCTATGCCTGCTGGGCGTGGTCGTCCTGATCGTCAGCATGAACTTCTACCAGACCAACCAGAACGATGAGCTGGTCAACGCCTCCAGCAGCAAAATGCTCACCGACAGCGTGCAAGACCTGCTTCAGGCCAAGGCCGCCGAGCAAGCGGTGCGGGTGCAGAAAACCTTTGGCGAAAGCCTGCTGGTGGTGACCGCCCTGGCGGACCAGATCAAGGACATGCGCACCCTGGCCGCCAAGCGCTCGCTTGAGGCGGGCGCCCTGCGTGAAGAGTTGAACCAGAGCCTGAAAACCGCCTTCGAGCGCAACAGCAAAGTGCTGGGGATCTGGCTGGCGTTCGAACCCAACGGGCTGGACGGCAAGGACAGCGAGTTCGCCAATGACGCCGCTCGCCAGTCCAACGAAGTCGGTCGTTTCGCCAGTTACTGGAGCCGCGCCGGTGGTACCGCGCTCAACACGATCATGGTCGAAGACGACATGACCAAAACCACCTTGAGCCTCAGCGGCACACCTTACAACAGCTGGTACACCTGCCCTCGCGACAATAAGCGCACCTGCCTGCTGGACCCGTACGCCGACACCGTCGGCGGCAAGGAAATGCTGATGACCACCATTTCCGTACCGCTGCTGGTGGACGGCAAATCCATCGGCGTGGTTGGCGTGGACATCGCCCTCGACGCCTTGCAGGCAGCGGCTGTCGGTTCCCAGCGTGATCTGTTCAACAGCGCCGGGCACATGCTGATTGTCTCTGGCAGCGGCGTGCTCGCCGCTTACAGCGTCGACGCAAGCAAGGTCGGCAAAAGCATCGGTGAGACCCTGGGCGCAGAGGGCAAAGATGTCCTGCAATTGCTCAGCGGTGGCGCCCCGAAAATCCTCGAACAAGGTGATTTGATTCGTGCGGTGTACCCGGTCAGCCCGATCAGCGATTCCAAAGCCTGGGGCGTGGTGATCGACCTGCCCAAGCAAGTGCTGCTGGCCGATTCGGTGAAGCTGCAAACGGTGCTCGATGATGCCCAGCAAAGCGGCACGATCAAAGCCGTGCTGGGGGCAGTTGCTGCCGGCCTCGTCGGTCTGCTGCTGATCTGGCTCACCGCTTCGGGCGTGACCCGGCCGATCAACAGCGTCGCCGAGATGCTCAAGGCGATTGCCAGCGGCGACGGTGACCTGACCCAGCGTCTGCATTACAGCAAGCAGGACGAACTGGGCGAACTGGTGAGTTGGTTCAACCGCTTCCTCGACAAGCTGCAACCGACCATCGCGCAGATCAAACAGAGCATCACCGATGCCCGTGGCACCGCCGACCAGTCTTCTGAAATCGCTCGCCAGACCAGCGAAGGCATGCAGGTGCAGTTCCGCGAAATCGACCAGGTTGCCACCGCATCCAACGAAATGAGCGCCACAGCCCATGACGTCGCCAACAGTGCGTCGAACGCGGCAAACGCTGCCAAGGGCGCTGACCAGTCGGCTCGCGATGGCATGTCGATCATCGAACGCAGCACCCGCGACATCAATCAACTGGCCGACGAAGTCAGCAAGGCAGTGACCGAAGTCGAAGCGCTGGCGGTCAACAGCGAGCAGATCGGTTCGGTGCTGGAAGTCATCCGCAGCATCGCCGAGCAGACCAACCTGCTGGCACTCAACGCGGCCATCGAAGCCGCCCGTGCCGGGGAAAGCGGTCGCGGTTTTGCGGTGGTGGCCGATGAAGTGCGCAACCTGGCCAAACGCACGCAGGATTCGGTAGAAGAGATCCGCATCGTCATTGAGCGCATCCAGAGCGGCACCCGCGGCGTGGTCGCCACCATGCATTCGAGCCAGACCCAGGCGCACAGCAATGCCGGACAGATCCAGCAAGCGGTGCAAGCCTTGAGCAAAATCAGCGACGCGGTCACGGTGATCAGCGACATGAACCTGCAAATCGCCAGCGCCGCCGAACAGCAAAGCGCCGTGGCCGAAGAGGTCAACCGCAACGTCTCGGCGATCCGCACCGTCACCGAAACCCTGACCGGCCAGGCCACCGAATCGGCGCACATCAGCAGCCATCTCAACTCGTTGACCACCCACCAGATGAAACTGATGGATCAGTTCCGCGTTTAACGCTACACCGCAAAACCCTGTAGGAGCGAGGCTTGCCCGCGAATGTGTCGACGCGGTGTGTCAGGCAGACCGCGTTATCGTTCTTCGCGGGCAAGTCGGATCGCCGCATCGCTCGCTCCTACAGGTGGGTATCTGATTGAGCGGTGTTTTGTTCTATGCTCAGGCCCTCTTCCGGAGGGCCTTCGATGACTGATTTACTCACGTCCATTCAAGCCGCACTCGGCTTGCCCCACACCCCGATTCCGTTCACCTCGAAGGGCGCCCTGCCCTCGGCGTTCGCCGTCACTGACCTGGCGAGCGCCAGCATTGCCGCTGCCGGCCAGGCGGTCAGCGAGTTACTGCATCAGCACACCGGTCGTTTGCCCGGCCTTGAAGTCGACCGTCGCCTCGCGTCTTTCTGGTTCGCGACGTCGATCCGTCCCGTCGGCTGGAGCGTTCCTCCACTCTGGGACCCGGTGGCCGGAGACTACCCGACCAGCGACGGCTGGATCCGCCTGCACACCAACGCGCCTTATCACCGTGCGGCGGCCGAAAAAGTGCTCGGTGCCTGTGCCGACCGCGCCGCCGTGGCGAGCAAGGTCGCGCAATGGGCGAAAACCAATCTGGAACACGCCGTGGTCGAGGCCGGTGGCTGTGCCGCCGAAATGCGCAGCTGGGCGCAATGGCAGGCGCATCCCCAGGGCCAGGCGGTGAACTCTGAGCCACTGATTCAGTTCAGCGCCGGCAACCCTGAACTGCCGCGATCGTGGCAAGGATCGGTGGCGCGACCGCTGGCCGGGATCAAGGTGCTGGATTTGACCCGCGTGCTCGCCGGCCCGGTCGCCAGTCGCTTTCTCGCCGGCCTCGGCGCCGACGTTTTGCGCATCGACCCACCGACCTGGAACGAGCCCGGCGTGGTGCCGGAAGTCACCTTGGGCAAACGCTGCGCACGCCTGGATTTGCATGACCAGGCAGATCGCATCCTGTTCGAAAGCCTGCTCAAGGACGCCGACATTCTGCTCCACGGCTACCGCGCCGATGCCCTGGAACGGCTGGGTTACGGAGTCGCCGAACGACAGGCACTCGCGCCCGGCCTGATCGACGTCTGCCTGAATGCCTACGGCTGGAGCGGGCCATGGCAGAACCGCCGCGGCTTCGACAGCCTGGTGCAGATGAGCAGCGGAATTGCTGAAGCGGGGATGCAATGGAAGAAGGCGGACCAGCCGACACCGTTGCCGGTGCAGGCGCTGGATCATGCCACCGGGTATTTGATGGCGGCTGCGGCGATCACGTTGTTGGGACGGGGCGGGTCGGCGCGGTTGTCGCTGGCGCGGACGGCGAAGTTGTTGATTGAACAGGGTGCGGGGACGAATGAGCCGTTGCGGGCAGAGGATGAAAACGATCAGGGCCTGTTGGTAGAGCAGACGCCCTGGGGGCCGGCGCATCGGCTGCATGTGCCATTGAAGATCACCGGGACGCCGTTGCAGTGGGCGATTCCGGCTTCTGAATTGGGTTCACATCGCGCGCAGTGGTGGTGACCGTTCCGGCCCCTTCGCGAGCAGGCTCGCTCCCACACTGGATCAGCGTCGATCACAAACCTGTGGGAGCGAGCCTGCTCGCGAAAGCGTCCGAACAGTCAGCAAAAATCCCGGATCAGCTCAGTCCGCCCGACTCAGTGATGTCCACAAAAGCTGCGCCGCATACCCTCGACAAGGTCGCCACCCCTCGGCCCGCGCCAACAGCTCCCGAGCCGTCACCCGCTCCCCCTCAAGCGCCGACAACGCATTGATCAACCCCACATCCCCATTCGGAAACGCATCCATCTCGCGCAATTGTCGCAAGGCAATGTACTGCGCCGTCCAGTCGCCAATCCCGTGCAACGCCAGCAACCGAGCCACACCACCCTCACGCCCCGGTTCAAACAACAACGGATCATCAAGCAACGCCTGGGCCACACCCGACAACGTCCGGCCCCGGCTTTTCGGCATACCCAACGTCGCCAGATCCGCCTGCGCCAACACGCAAGCCGATGGAAACACATGCGTGATACCGGGCAAAACCGACGCCAAAGGCTGCCCATATTGCACCACCAGTTTCCCCGCCAACCTGATCGCCGCAACCACGCTGATCTGCTGCCCCAACACCGCACGAATCGCCAGTTCCAGACCGTCCCACGTCCCCGGAACCCGCAATCCCGGCCGCTCGGCAATCAACCGCGCCATCAACGGATCAGCCTCCAGCGGCCGATGAATCGCCGCTAAATCCGCATCCAGATCAAACATTCGCCGCAACCGCGCAACGATCTCCGGCACCGCCGCCGGGTCAGGAAAATCCAGCGTCACTTCCAGCGCATCGCCCGCCACTGGCCTTATCGAAAACGTTCCGTGATCGCCGTCCAGGCCGATGCTGCGCGAATACACGTCATCAACCACCGTTTCCATTCCCGCCACGGCCCGCGCCGACAAGAACCCCAGCATTGCCGGCCAGTCATAGGGCGGCTGATAGGCCAGCCGCAACCTCACAACGACAGAAATCCGCTGTACAAGCCATACGCCGCCAACCCGGCGCCGCTGATGACCGCGGTAAAAATCCCTTTCTCGATCAGCGTAAACAGCGGTTCGCCCTGCTCATGTTTGGCCTTGGCAAACAGAATCACCCCCGGCGCATACAACAACGCCGACAGCAGCAAATACTTGACCCCGCCGGCGTACAACAGCCACACCGCATAACTCAACGCGATGCCGCCGATCAGCAAGTCCTTGGTGCGTTCCGCCGACGCGTGCTCGTACGTTTCGCCGCGCCCGCTCAACAACACCGCATACGCTGCCGACCACAGATACGGCACCAGAATCATCGACGACGCGAGGTAGATCAGGCTGGTGTAAGTCCCGGCGGAAAACAGCGTGATCAGCAGGAAAAACTGGATCATCACGTTGGTCAGCCACAGCGCATTGACCGGCACATGGTTGGCGTTTTCCTTTTTCAGGAAGGCCGGCATGGTCTTGTCCTTGGCCGTGGCGAAGAGGATTTCGGCACACAGCAGCGCCCAGGACAGCAACGCGCCGAGCAGCGAAATCGCCAGGCCAATGCTGATCAACAACGCGCCCCAGGGCCCGACGATGTGTTCCAGCACTGCCGCCAGTGACGGGTTCTGCAGGTTGGCCAGTTCCGGCTGGCTCATGATCCCCAGCGACAACACGTTCACCAGCACCAACAGCGCCAGCACGCCAATAAAACCGATGACCGTCGCCCGGCCGACATCCGAACGTTTCTCCGCCCGCGCCGAATACACACTGGCGCCCTCGATGCCGATGAACACAAACACGGTGACAAGCATCATGTTGCGCACCTGATCCATCACGCCGCCGAAATTCGGGTTGCTGCGGCCCCAGATGTCACGGGTAAAGATGTCGGCCTTGAACGCCACGGCGGCGATGACGATGAACATGATCAGCGGCACGATCTTGGCCACGGTGGTCAACTGATTGATGAACGTCGCCTCCTTGATCCCGCGCAGCACCAGAAAATGCACGGCCCACAGCAGGACCGAGGCGCAACCGATGGCGATGGGCGTGTTGCCCTGGCCAAACACCGGAAAGAAGTAGCCGAGGGTGCTGAACAGCAGAACGAAGTAACCGACGTTGCCCAGCCACGCGCTGATCCAGTACCCCCACGCGGACGAGAACCCCATGTAGTCGCCGAACCCTGCCTTCGCGTAGGCGTACACCCCGGAGTCCAGCTCGGGTTTGCGATTGGCCAGCGTCTGGAACACAAAGGCCAGCGTCAGCATTCCGACGGCGGTGATGGCCCAACCGATCAATATCGCGCCGGCATCGGCACGGGCGGCCATGTTCTGCGGCAAGGAAAATATCCCGCCACCAATCATCGATCCAACCACCAGCGCGATCAGTGCGCTCAGGTGAAGTTTTTGCGTCGGTTGCGACATGCCTGCGTCTCCATTTTTCCCGATGCAGCCGGGGAATGACCACGCTCGGGAAACCGTCACATGGTTGGTTTTAACTAAATAGGTACAGCGTAATAACGTTTATTAGAAAACGCCAAGTCATGTCCTTTATTTATAGCGGATGATTCTATTAGCGTCTTGGCAAAGAGCGAATTTGTGGGTCAATCTTAATTAATCGATTCCCTAACTGAAACCGGCGTCAAAAATTTGCGGAAAGCAGAAAACGAACTAGCGTAAAAGTTCCAAGCAATTGGAGTTATTCCTTTTGTATGAATCAAGGCCTCTGGACCGGGCTTTTCCGGAAAAACAGTTATGCCCGGAAAAGGTTCATAAGTCTTTCATTAACAATGGAATGTAGCCATGCACTGATCTAAGTCAGCTGACTGAATTGCTAACAGAACTACTCTGTTGTCTCTCTTCTCCTGCATTGGAGTCATGCAATGTCTGAATCCCCCGGAAAACTGAAACTCGGTGCACTTGTTGCGTTGGTTGTCGGCTCTATGATTGGTGGCGGGATATTTTCCTTGCCCCAGAACATGGCCGCCAGTGCCGACGTCGGCGCGGTGCTGATCGGTTGGGCCATCACCGCTGTCGGCATGCTGACACTCGCCTTCGTGTTCCAGACACTCGCCAACCGCAAACCGGATCTGGACGGCGGTGTTTACGCCTACGCCAAGGCCGGATTCGGCGACTACATGGGTTTCTCCTCCGCGTGGGGTTACTGGATCAGTGCCTGGCTCGGTAACGTCGGTTACTTCGTCCTGCTGTTCAGCACCCTCGGCTACTTCTTTCCGATCTTCGGCGAAGGCAATACCGTTGCCGCGGTAATCGGCGCATCGGTGCTGCTCTGGGGCGTGCACTTCCTCGTCCTGCGCGGGATCAAGGAAGCGGCGTTCATCAACCTGGTGACCACCGTCGCCAAGGTCGTGCCGCTGCTGCTGTTTGTGCTGATCGCGATTTTCGCCTTCAAGCTCGACATCTTCACCGCTGACATCTGGGGCGTGAAAAACCCCGATCTGGGCAGCGTGATGAACCAGGTGCGCAAAATGATGCTGGTCACCGTCTGGGTGTTCATCGGCATCGAAGGCGCGAGCATCTTCTCGGCCCGCGCGGAAAAGCGCAGCGATGTCGGTAAAGCCACCGTGATCGGCTTCATCACCGTGCTGTTGTTCCTGGTGCTGGTGAACGTGCTGTCGCTGGGCATCATGACCCAACCGGAACTGGCGAAACTGCAGAACCCGTCGATGGCGGCGGTGCTGGAGCACGTGGTCGGTCACTGGGGCGCGGTGCTGATCAGCGTCGGCCTGATCATTTCCCTGCTTGGTGCGTTGCTGTCATGGGTGCTGCTGTGTGCGGAGATCATGTTCGCCGCCGCCAAGGACCACACCATGCCGGAATTCCTGCGCAAGGAGAACGCCAACCATGTGCCGGTCAATGCCTTGTGGCTGACCAACGCGATGGTGCAGCTGTTCCTGATCATCACGTTGTTTTCCGCCAGTACTTACCTGTCGCTGATCTACCTCGCCACTTCAATGATTCTGGTGCCGTATCTGTGGTCCGCGGCTTATGCACTGCTGCTGGCGGTGCGCGGCGAGAGTTATGAAAACGACCCGGGCGAACGCTCGAAGGATTTGCTCATCGGTGCCATTGCGGTGATCTACGCGGTCTGGCTGGTCTACGCAGGGGGCACCAAATACTTGCTGTTGTCTGCCCTGCTCTATGCGCCCGGCGTGATCCTGTTCGCCAAGGCCAAGCGAGAACTCGGCAAACCGATTTTCACCAACGTCGAGAAGCTGATTTTTGCAGCCGTCATCGTGGGCGCCCTGGTGGCGGCTTACGGGCTGTATGACGGCTTCCTGACCCTGTAACACCCGATTGTTTTGTCATCTGGAGGATCACTGTAATGACCACGGAAAAAGTTAAGTACGGCGTACATTCCGAAGCCGGCAAACTGCGCAAAGTCATGGTTTGCTCCCCCGGCCTGGCCCACCAGCGGCTGACCCCGAACAACTGCGACGAACTGCTTTTCGATGATGTGCTGTGGGTTGCCCAGGCCAAGCGTGACCATTTCGATTTCGTCACCAAAATGCGCGAACGCGGGGTCGACGTGCTGGAAATGCACAACCTGCTGACCGACATCGTCGCGATTCCTGAAGCCCTCGACTGGATTCTGGAACGCAAGGTCACCGCCAATTCGGTCGGTTTGGGGTTGATCGATGAAACGAAGTCATGGCTGCGCAGCCTGGAGCCGCGCAAGATTGCAGAGTTCCTGATTGGCGGCGTCTCCGCCGATGACCTGCCGGACAGTTTCGGCGGCAAGACCATCCAGATGTTCCGCGATTTCCTCGGCCACTCCAGCTTCATTCTGCCGCCGCTGCCCAACACCCAGTTCACCCGCGACACCACGTGCTGGATCTACGGCGGCGTGACGCTGAACCCGATGTACTGGCCGGCGCGCCGTCAGGAAACCTTGCTGGCCACCGCGATCTACAAATTCCACCCGCAGTTCACCAACGCCGACTTCGAAATCTGGTACGGCGATCCGGACCAGGAACACGGCAGTTCCACCCTTGAAGGCGGCGACGTCATGCCGATCGGCAACGGCGTGGTGTTGATCGGCATGGGCGAACGCTCATCCCGTCAAGCCATCGGCCTGTTGGCCCTGAACCTGTTCAAGAACAAGGCCGTCGAAAAAGTCATCGTCGCCGGTCTGCCGAAGTCCCGCGCAGCCATGCACCTGGACACCGTGTTCAGCTTCTGCGACCGAGACCTGGTGACGATTTTCCCGGAAGTGGTGAACCAGATCGTCGGCTTCACCCTGCGCCCGGACGAAGGCAAACAAGGGGGCATCGACATCCGTCGCGAAGAAGGCAACTTCCTCGACGTGGTGGCCAAGGCATTGAACCTCAAAGCGTTGCGCGTGGTGGAAACCGGCGGCAACAGCTTCGCCGCCGAACGCGAGCAGTGGGACGACGGCAACAACGTGGTGGCCGTGGAACCCGGCGTGGTGATCGGTTATGACCGCAACACCTACACCAACACCCTGCTGCGCAAGGCCGGTGTGGAAGTCATCACCATCAGCGCCGGTGAACTGGGACGCGGCCGTGGCGGCGGCCACTGCATGACCTGCCCGATCATCCGCGACCCTATCGACTACTAAACGACCATCCCCCCGGCCGCACTGACCCGGTAGCGGCCGGGCCGATTACCGAACTCAAGGAGAATCATCATGGCGTTCAACATTCACAACCGTAACCTGCTCAGCCTGGAGCACCACACGCCCCGTGAGCTGCGTTACCTGCTCGACCTGTCCCGCGACCTCAAACGCGCGAAGTACACCGGCACCGAGCAACAACACCTCAAAGGCAACAACATCGCGCTGATCTTCGAAAAAACCTCGACCCGCACCCGTTGCGCCTTCGAAGTCGCGGCCTACGATCAGGGCGCCAACGTCACCTACATCGACCCGAATTCCTCGCAAATCGGCCACAAGGAAAGCATGAAGGACACCGCCCGCGTGCTGGGGCGCATGTACGACGCTATCGAATACCGTGGCTTCAAGCAGGAAATCGTCGAGGAACTGGCCAAGTTCGCCGGCGTGCCGGTGTTCAACGGACTGACCGACGAGTACCACCCGACGCAAATGATCGCCGACGTGCTGACCATGCGTGAACACGCGGACAAGCCGATCCACGAGATCAGCTACGCCTACCTCGGCGACGCGCGCAACAACATGGGCAACTCGCTGCTGCTGATCGGCGCCAAGCTGGGCATGGACGTGCGCATCTGCGCGCCGAAAGCCCTGTGGCCGCTTGACGATCTGGTCTCGCGCTGCAAGAAATACGCGGAAGAAAGCGGTGCCCGCATCACCTTGACCGAAGACCCGAAAGCAGCGGTCAAGGGCGTGGACTTCATCCACACCGACGTTTGGGTGTCAATGGGCGAGCCGGTCGAAGCCTGGGCCGAACGCATCCAGCAACTGTTGCCCTACCAGGTCAACGCGGAACTGATGAAAGCCACCGGCAACCCGCGCACCAAGTTCATGCACTGTCTGCCGGCGTTCCATAACAGCGACACCAAGGTCGGTAAGCAGATTGCCGAGCAGTATCCGCACCTGTCCAACGGCATCGAGGTTACCGATGACGTATTCGAGTCGCCAGCGTGCATCGCCTTCGAGCAAGCGGAAAACCGCATGCACACGATCAAGGCGATCCTGGTGTCGACCCTGGCTGACCTGTAACGGCTGACCCGGCCTCCTGTAGGAGCCGGCTTGCCGGCGATGGCATCTCCTCGGTCTGTCAGATTCACCGCGGTGATGTCATCGCCGGCAAGCCGGCTCCTACAAGGACATCCGCAACCTCTCTGCTTTAGAAGGACTGAATCATGCGTATCGTCGTTGCTCTGGGCGGTAACGCCCTGCTCCGCCGTGGTGAACCCATGACCGCGGACAACCAACGCGCCAATATCCGGATCGCCACCGAACAGATCGCCAAGATCCATGCCGGCAACGAACTGGTCATCGCTCACGGCAACGGCCCGCAGGTCGGCCTGCTGTCGTTGCAGGCGGCGGCCTACACCTCGGTGTCGCCTTACCCGCTGGACGTGCTCGGTGCCGAAACCGAAGGCATGATCGGCTACATCATCGAACAGGAACTGGGCAACCTGCTGGACTTCGAAGTGCCCTTCGCCACGCTCCTGACCCAGGTCGAAGTCGACGCCAACGACCCGGCCTTCCAGAACCCGACCAAACCCATCGGCCCGGTGTACACCAAGGCCGAAGCAGAAAAACTCGCCGCCGAAAAAGGCTGGGCGATTGCCCCGGATGGCGACAAATTCCGCCGCGTGGTGGCCAGCCCGAGACCGAAACGCATCTTCGAAATCCGCCCGATCAAGTGGCTGCTGGAAAAAGGCAGCATCGTGATTTGCGCCGGCGGTGGCGGCATTCCAACGATGTACGGTGCCCACAGCAAGCTGCAAGGTGTGGAAGCGGTGATCGACAAAGACCTGTGCTCGGCGCTGCTGGCCGAACAACTGGACAGCGATTTGCTGGTGATTGCCACCGACGTCAGCGCGGCCTTCATCGACTACGGTAAACCCACGCAAAAAGCCATCGGCCAGGCGCACCCGGACGAAATGGAAAAACTCGGCTTCGCCGCCGGCTCCATGGGACCCAAGGTTCAGGCAGCCTGCGAGTTTGCCCGCCATACTGGAAAAGTCGCGGTGATCGGTTCACTCTCGGACATCGAGGCGATCGTCCAGGGCACGGCCGGCACCCGCATCAGCACGGCAAAACCTGGCATTACTTATTTGTAAGGAGAACCGTCAATGGCACAGTTCGAGCCCGGTCACCTGCACATTGAGCGCCACGCACTGACACCGGACGATGTCAGCTACAACGTGCACCTCGACTATGAAGTCAGCAAGAATCCCAAGGGGGAAAAAGGGATTCAATTCACCCTGCATGGCAGTATTCAAGGAAAGGACGTGAAAGAGCCGTTCTTTCTGCGCAAGGAGGAAGCCTACAACTTCGCCAACAACGTAACGAAAATCGCCGAGAAATACGGGATTCCGAAGACCCACAGCCAGATCGGCTCGGTCCACAAGCATTACGATCTGATGTTCGAAGACATCCGCAAGCAGCTGGATATGAAATCCGGCGACCCGGTGAACATCGAACACTTCGAATAGCCCTATTCCCCTGGATGAACGCTGTACCTGTAGGAGCCGGCTTGCTGGCGATCGCATCAACTCGGTTTGCCTGACTCACCGAGGCGATGCGATCGCCAGCAAGCCGGCTCCTACAGGTTGCGTGCGCATCAGCGGATTTCACCTGAACCCCTCCTCCAAGGCATACTTGCCACCCTCCGCACGTCAGATAAAAAAACCGCCCCATGCGTATCCACGTCAGCTTCATCGACCGCGTCGGCATCACCCAGGAAGTCCTGGCCCTGCTCGGTGGGCGCAATCTCAATCTGGATGCGGTGGAAATGGTCCCGCCCAACGTCTACATCGACGCCCCGACCCTGAGCCCGGACGTGCTCGAAGAACTGCGCGACGCCTTGCTCAGCGTACGCGGCGTGCAGGCCATGACGGTGGTCGACATCCTTCCCGGCCAACGTCGGCACTTGCAGCTCGACGCGCTGCTTGCGGCCATGACCGACCCGGTGCTGGCCCTGGACAGCGCCGGCAAGGTGCTGCTGGCCAACCCGGCATTGATTGCCTTGTACGGTCGCGAACCGGCCGGGGAAAGTGTCGCTGACCTGTTTGCCGATCCGGCATTGCTCGACGCCCTGCTGGAGCACGGCTTTCGCTTGCCGCTGCGGGAGATCACCGTCAACGGTCAGACCTTGTTGCTGGACGCCACGCCGATCACCGATGCCGGCGCCCTGCTGACGCTGTATCAACCGAACCGCATCGGCGAACGCCTCTCGGCGCTGCACCACGACCATGCCGAAGGGTTCGATGCGCTGCTCGGCGAATCCCCGGCGATTCGTACGCTCAAGGCCCGCGCGCAGCGGGTAGCAGCCCTCGATGCGCCGCTGTTGATCCAGGGCGAAACCGGCACCGGCAAAGAACTCGTCGCCCGGGCCTGTCACGCCATCAGCGCGCGGCACAGCTCACCGTTCCTGGCACTGAACTGCGCGGCATTGCCAGAGAACCTCGCCGAAAGCGAACTGTTCGGCTACGCCCCCGGCGCCTTCACCGGTGCACAACGGGGCGGCAAACCGGGGCTGATGGAATTGGCCAACCAGGGCACGGTGTTTCTCGATGAGATCGGCGAGATGTCGCCGTACTTGCAGGCAAAATTGCTGCGTTTCCTTAACGACGGCAGCTTCCGTCGGGTGGGCGGTGATCGTGAAGTGAAGGTCAACGTGCGGATCCTCAGCGCGACGCACCGCGACCTGGAAAAAATGGTCAGCGAAGGCTCGTTCCGCGAAGACCTGTTCTATCGCCTCAACGTGCTCAATGTCGAAGTCCCGCCGCTGCGCGAACGCGGCCAGGACATTCTGCTGCTGGCGCGCTATTTCATGCAGCAGGCCTGCGCGCAGATTCAGCGACCGGTGTGTCGCCTGGCGCCGGGCACTTACCCGGCGCTGCTGGGCAACCGCTGGCCGGGCAACGTGCGGCAATTGCAGAACGTGATCTTTCGCGCCGCGGCGATTTGCGAAAGCAGCCTGGTGGACATCGGCGACCTCGACATCGCCGGCACCTCGGTGGCGCGCCAGAGCGACACAGAAGTCGACAGCCTGGAGCAGGCGATGGAAGAGTTCGAAAAGACCCTGCTGGAAAAACTCTACGTCAGCTACCCCTCCACCCGGCAACTGGCCAGCCGCCTGCAAACCTCCCACACCGCGATTGCCCATCGGTTGCGCAAGTACGGCATTCCCAATAAGCCGTAATCGCTGTTGGTTCGAACGGATTCTTTCGATAAACCTCGACCTGTAGGAGCCGGCTTGCTGGCGATGGCGATGCTGAAGTACGCCATCGCCAGCAAGCCGGCTCCTACAGATCGTGGACAATCTGAAAACGACCTCCACCTGTACTGAAAGCGCTACAGCGGAACGATATCGATACACCCTCTTCGGATCACCGCTGTACAAGGCTTTGATCCACCTATACTTTTTTGTCCGCATTCGACTGTAGCGATTTCGCTACACCGGTCAAACAGTCACGCCCGCAAAAACTCTATAACTAATTGATTTATAACAATAAAATCAAATTGGCCGCGAAATTGCTTAGTAACCACTCATAAATCAGGGCTTACGCCCAAGCATTCAATCGCGTCCACCAGACGAGTCTGGCCCCCTTAGGAGTTTCCATGAGCGAATTGCGTTTTACTGAAGATCACGAATGGCTGCGTACCGAAGCTGATGGTTCCGTCACTGTCGGCATCACCGCTTTCGCGCAGAACGCCTTGGGCGACGTGGTTTTCGTACAACTGCCTGAGCTGCAGTCCTACGACAAAGGCGCAGAAGCCGCCACCGTGGAATCGGTAAAAGCCGCCAGCGGCGTGTACATGCCACTCGACGGTGAAGTGCTGGAAGTAAACCCGGCGCTGGACAGCAGCCCGGAACTGGTCAACGAAGATCCGCTGGGCGAAGGCTGGTTCTTCCGCTTCCAGCCAACTGACGCCTCGGCTGTTGCCAAACTGCTGGATCAGGACGCTTACGACCGTCTGATCAAAGCCAACGCCGAAGCCTGAGGAGCACGCACATGACTCAAATCAATCTGAGCACTGCCAACGAGTTCATCGCGCGCCACATCGGCCCGCGATCCGGCGATGAGCAAGCGATGCTCAACAGCCTCGGCTTCGACTCGCTCGAAGCCCTGAGCGCCAGCGTCATTCCGGACAGCATCAAAGGCACCAGCGTGCTCGGCCTCGAAGACGGCCTGAGCGAAGCCGACGCCCTGGCGTTGATCAAAGGCATCGCGGCCAAGAACCAGCTGTTCAAGACTTACATCGGCCAGGGCTACTACGGCACTCACACACCGTCGCCGATCCTGCGCAACCTGCTGGAAAACCCGGCCTGGTACACCGCCTACACCCCGTACCAGCCAGAAATTTCCCAGGGCCGTCTCGAAGCGCTGTTGAACTTCCAGACCCTGATCAGCGACCTGACCGGCCTGCCGATCGCCAACGCCTCGCTGCTCGACGAAGCCACTGCCGCCGCCGAAGCCATGACCTTCTGCAAGCGCCTGAGCAAGAACAAAGGCAGCCACGCGTTCTTCGCCTCCGTGCATTGCCACCCGCAAACCCTCGACGTGCTGCGCACCCGTGCCGAGCCATTGGGCATCGACGTCGTTGTTGGCGACGAGCTTGAACTGACTGACGTGACGCCGTTCTTCGGCGCCCTGCTGCAATACCCGGCCAGCAACGGTGACGTCTTCGACTACCGCGCACTGACCGAGCGCTTCCACGCCGCCAACGCACTGGTTGCCGTCGCCGCAGACCTGCTGGCCCTGACCGTGCTGACCCCGCCGGGCGAGTTCGGTGCTGACGTGGCCATCGGCAGCGCACAACGCTTCGGCGTGCCGCTGGGCTTCGGTGGCCCGCACGCGGCTTACTTCTCTACCAAAGATGCGTTCAAGCGCGACATGCCGGGCCGTCTGGTCGGTGTCTCCGTGGACCGTTTCGGCAAGCCGGCCCTGCGCCTGGCCATGCAAACCCGCGAGCAACACATCCGCCGCGAGAAGGCCACCAGCAACATCTGCACCGCGCAGGTTCTGCTGGCCAACATCGCCAGCATGTACGCCGTGTATCACGGCCCGAAAGGCCTGACGCAGATTGCCAACCGCATTCATCACCTGACCGCGATCCTCGCCAAGGGCTTGAGCGCACTGGGCCTGACCGTCGAGCAAGCCAGCTTCTTCGACACCCTGACCCTGAACACCGGCGCCAACACCGCCAAACTGCATGACAAGGCGCGTGCACAGCAGATCAACCTGCGCGTGATCGATGGCGAGCGTCTGGGCCTGTCCCTCGACGAAACCACTTCGCAAGCTGACGTCGAAACGCTGTGGGCCTTGTTTGCCGACGGTAAGGCGCTGCCAGACTTCGCCGCCCTCGCCGCTTCCGTGCAAAGCACCATCCCGGCTGCGCTGGTTCGCCAATCGCCGATCCTCAGCCACCCGGTGTTCAACCGTTATCACTCGGAAACCGAGCTGATGCGCTACCTGCGCAAGCTCGCGGACAAGGACCTGGCCCTGGATCGCACCATGATCCCGCTGGGTTCGTGCACCATGAAACTCAACGCCGCCAGCGAAATGATCCCGGTGACCTGGGCCGAGTTCGGTGCTCTGCACCCGTTCGCCCCAGCCGAACAAAGCGCCGGTTACCAGCAACTGACCGACGAACTGGAAGCGATGCTCTGCGCCGCCACCGGTTACGACTCGATCTCGCTACAACCAAACGCCGGTTCGCAAGGTGAATACGCCGGTCTGTTGGCCATTCGTGCTTACCACCAGAGCCGTGGCGAAGACCGCCGCGACATCTGCCTGATTCCGTCGTCCGCCCACGGCACCAACCCGGCCACCGCCAACATGGCTGGCATGCGCGTTGTCGTGACCGCCTGCGACGCACGTGGCAACGTCGACATCGAAGACCTGCGCGCCAAGGCCATCGAGCACCGCGAACACCTCGCTGCGCTGATGATCACTTACCCGTCGACCCACGGCGTGTTCGAAGAAGGCATCCGCGAAATCTGCGGCATCATTCATGACAACGGCGGCCAGGTGTACATCGACGGCGCCAACATGAACGCGATGGTCGGCCTCTGTGCGCCGGGCAAGTTCGGCGGCGACGTGTCCCACCTGAACCTGCACAAGACCTTCTGCATCCCTCACGGTGGTGGCGGCCCGGGTGTCGGCCCGATCGGCGTGAAATCGCACCTGACCCCGTTCCTGCCGGGCCACGCCCAGATGGATCGCAAGGAAGGCGCGGTCTGCGCAGCACCGTTCGGCAGCGCGAGCATTCTGCCGATTACCTGGATGTACATTCGGATGATGGGCGGCGCGGGTCTCAAGCGTGCTTCGCAACTGGCGATCCTGAATGCCAACTACATTTCCCGTCGCCTCGAAGAGCACTATCCAGTGCTGTACACCGGCAGCAACGGCCTGGTGGCGCACGAGTGCATCCTTGATCTGCGTCCGTTGAAAGACAGCAGCGGCATCAGCGTCGATGACGTTGCCAAGCGCCTGATCGACTTCGGCTTCCACGCCCCGACCATGTCGTTCCCGGTGGCGGGCACGCTGATGATCGAGCCGACCGAAAGCGAATCCAAGGAAGAACTGGACCGCTTCTGCGACGCCATGATCCGCATCCGCGAAGAAATCCGCGCAGTGGAAAACGGCACCCTGGACAAGGACGACAACCCGCTGAAAAACGCCCCGCACACTGCAGCGGAATTGGTCGGCGAGTGGTCCCATCCGTACAGCCGTGAGCAAGCGGTGTACCCGGTTGCGTCGCTGATTGAAGGCAAATACTGGCCGCCGGTCGGTCGCGTCGACAACGTCTTCGGTGATCGCAACCTGGTTTGCGCTTGCCCGTCGATCGAAAGCTACGCTTGATCTATAGGGGGCGGATTCTCTCGCCCCACTAGGACGCCACAAAACCCCGTAGGAGCGAGGCTTGCCCGCGAAGAGGCCATCAAGGTCGCCAAAAGCTTCGCGGGCAAGCCTCGCTCCTACGGGGTCGCGGTGCTCCTCATAACAAGAAACCGGAGAACAACCATGTCGTTAAGCGTGTTCGACCTGTTCAAGATTGGCATCGGCCCCTCCAGCTCCCATACCGTCGGCCCGATGCGTGCTGCTGCGCGTTTCGTCGAAGGTTTGCGCCGTGAAGGGCTGCTGGCCGCGACCACCTGCGTCAAAGTCGAGCTCTACGGCTCGCTCGGCGCCACCGGCAAGGGCCACGGCAGCGACAAGGCTGTGCTGCTCGGCCTGGAAGGTGAACACCCGGACACCGTGAACACCGAAACCGTCGCCGCCCGCCTGCAAGACATTCGTGGCAACGGTCGCTTGAACCTGCTCGGCGAACACAGCATTGCGTTCAACGAGAAAGAACACCTGGCGATGATCCGCAAACCGTTGGCCTATCACCCCAACGGCATGATCTTTCGCGCGTTCGACGCCGCGGGCCTGCAGATCCGCAGTCGCGAGTACTACTCGGTCGGTGGTGGTTTTGTGGTCGATGAAGACGCCGCCGGAGCCGACCGTATCGTCGAAGATTCAACCCCCCTGACCTTCCCGTTCAAAAGCGCCAAGGACCTGCTCGGTCATTGCACCACCTACGGCCTGTCCATCAGCCAGGTGATGCTGACCAACGAAAGCGCCTGGCGCCCGGAAGCGGAAACCCGCGCCGGCCTGCTGAAAATCTGGCAAGTGATGCAGGATTGCGTCGACGCCGGTTGCCGCAACGAAGGCATCCTGCCCGGCGGTTTGAAGGTCAAGCGGCGGGCGGCAGCGCTGCATCGGCAACTGTGCAAGAACCCAGAATCGTCGCTGCGCGATCCGTTGTCGGTGCTGGACTGGGTCAACCTGTACGCCCTGGCGGTCAACGAAGAAAACGCCAATGGCGGGCGCGTGGTCACCGCGCCTACCAACGGTGCAGCGGGCATCGTCCCGGCGGTTTTGCACTACTACATGCGCTTCATCCCCGGCGCCAACGAAGACGGCGTTGTACGTTTTCTGCTGACGGCTGCCGCCATCGGCATTCTCTATAAAGAAAACGCCTCGATCTCCGGCGCTGAAGTCGGCTGTCAGGGTGAAGTCGGCGTGGCCTGTTCGATGGCGGCCGGCGCGTTGTGCGAAGTGCTTGGCGGCACCGTGCAGCAAGTGGAAAACGCCGCCGAAATCGGCATGGAACACAACCTCGGCCTGACCTGCGACCCAATCGGCGGGCTGGTGCAAGTGCCTTGCATCGAGCGCAACGCCATGGGTTCGGTGAAAGCCATCAATGCCGTGCGTATGGCCCTGCGTGGCGACGGTCAGCACTTCGTCTCGCTCGACAAAGTCATCCGCACCATGCGCCAGACCGGCGCCGACATGAAAAGCAAATACAAGGAAACCGCCCGTGGCGGTTTGGCGGTCAACATTATCGAGTGCTGATGCGCGCTCACTGCATCTGCACACTTTTTCAGGAGCTGGATATGTCCACCGAACAACTGTTGAAAACTCCGTTGCACGCACTGCACATCGAACTCGGCGCCCGCATGGTGCCGTTTGCCGGCTATGACATGCCGGTGCAGTACCCGCTGGGCGTCATGAAGGAACACCAGCACACCCGTGATCAGGCCGGGCTGTTCGATGTTTCGCACATGGGCCAGATCCGCCTGACCGGCGCCAATGCCGCCAAGGCCCTGGAAACCCTGGTGCCGGTGGACATTATCGACCTGCCGGTGGGCATGCAGCGCTACGCCATGTTCACCAACGAGACAGGCGGCATCCTCGATGACCTGATGGTCGCCAACCTCGGTAACGACGAACTGTTCCTGGTGGTCAACGCGGCCTGCAAGGATCAGGACCTCGCGCACCTGCGCAAACACATCGGCGACCAATGCACCATCGAGCCGCTGTTCGAAGAGCGCGCACTGCTGGCCCTGCAAGGTCCAGCCGCCGTCACGGTGCTTGCGCGCCTGGCGCCTGAAGTGGCGAAAATGACGTTCATGCAGTTCGCCCGCGTGAAGTTGCTGGGCGTGGACTGCTTTGTCAGCCGCTCGGGTTACACCGGCGAAGACGGTTTCGAAATCTCCGTACCGGCTGCCAACGCCGAAGCGTTGGCCCGCGCCCTGTTGGCCGAGCCAGAAGTTGCGGCCATTGGCCTGGGCGCTCGAGATTCGCTGCGTCTGGAAGCCGGCCTGTGCCTCTACGGCCATGACATGAACACCGACACCACTCCGATTGAAGCGAGCCTGCTGTGGGCCATCTCCAAGCCTCGACGTGCCGATGGCGCGCGGGCCGGCGGTTTCCCTGGCGCTGAAACCGTGTTCGCCCAGCAGCAAGCCGGTGTCAGCCGCAAGCGTGTAGGCCTGTTACCGCAGGAACGTACACCGGTGCGCGAGGGTGCAGAGATCGTCAACGAAGCAGGCGACATCATCGGTAGCGTTTGCAGCGGCGGTTTCGGTCCGACCCTGAGCGGTCCTTTGGCCATGGGTTACCTCGATAGCGCTTATATCGCCATCGACACACCTGTGTTCGCAATCGTTCGTGGGAAAAAGGTGCCTTTGCTTGTAAGCAAAATGCCATTCGTTGCACAACGCTACTATCGTGGTTGATTGACTGTTTCTATAAGTAACGCGGTTGCGTTAACAGTGCACTAATGTGTAACGCAACCGCCATAAAACAGTGCAAGCTTTCGATTATGAACGCTGCTTATAACAATCGAAAACAATTGAACCGCCGCATCGAATAAGCCGGAACTAGTGAAACACTTATGGCCAGCAACCTGAGTAAATCCGGGCCTCTCACGGGGCTTGTTTTTTCTCCCGTAGTTGGCGTAGAGTTTGTTCACTGTGTTTGCATGGGTCGCTTGGAATCGTGACCTGGGCAGTAGCCTACAAGTTAGCTACATCCCGTTCGACGTCTTCTTACTCTCCTGCAACCAGCCCCAGTACTCTTTCATGAGAAGGAGACTGTCATTAATTTTTGCGTCAAAGGAAATAAGAAATGTCCCAACGTCAGAGCGGTACCGTCAAGTGGTTTAACGACGAGAAAGGTTTTGGTTTTATCACTCCAGAAAGCGGTCCGGATCTGTTCGTGCATTTCCGCGCTATTCAGGGCAACGGCTTCAAGAGCCTGAAAGAAGGCCAGAAAGTGACCTTCATCGCCGTGCAAGGCCAGAAAGGCATGCAGGCTGACGAAGTACAAGCAGAAGCCTAACCTTCTGTAACGAAAAAGCCCCTGATACTGATATCAGGGGCTTTTTTGTGCGCGTAAATCCGTAAAATGGCTTCTTTTTCCGTCGAGAGCCCTGCCATGTCGAAACACCTGCTCAACCCTCAGGGCGACTTTCCCGCCGCGACCCTGGGCCGTCGTCTGGCAGCGATGTTCTATGACTTTCTGTTGTGCACTGCCCTGCTGATCGTCACCAGCGGCCTCTACAAGATGATCCAGATGGCGATCATCGGCGAAGACAAAATGCGTACCCTGACCGAAGCTGGCGCACTGGACGGTGACCCGTTGCTGTCGACGGTGTTGTTGTTCGTGCTGTTCGGCTTCTTCGCCAAGTTCTGGACCTGGTCCGGCCAGACACTGGGCATGCAGGTATGGTGCATCCGCGTGCAGAACGCCGATGGCTCATCCATCAGCCTTTGGCAGGCCCTGCTGCGCTTTGTCGTGTCGATCGCATCCTTGCTGTGCGTCGGCCTTGGATTCATCTGGTCGCTGTTCGACAAACAGAAACGCAGCTGGCATGACATGTATTCGGGCACCCAGCTGGTGCGGATCCCGAAGAAAACCAAGTAAATTCGCACAGCACAAAAACCACTGTGGGAGCGAGCCTGCTCGCGAAGGCGGTGTATCAGTAAACATTAATGTCGACTGACACCCCCTCTTCGCGAGCAGGCTCGCTCCCACAGTTTTGCGCGTTGGCTGACAGCTTTTAAGCGTTCCCGGCCAGCTTCATCCGCGCAGCCTGAGTGAAGTCGAGCATCCGCTTCAACGGGCGAATCGCCTGAGGGATCAACGCCGGATCGACAAAGATCTCGTTCGCACCTTCTTTCAAGGCCTTCAGCGTGCGCTCAAGCGTATTCATCGCCATCCATGGGCAGTGCGCGCAACTGCGGCACGCCGCGCCGTTACCCGCTGTTGGCGCCTCGATGAACACCTTGTCCGGGCACAACTGCTGCATCTTGTAGAAGATGCCACGGTCGGTGGCAACGATAAGCGTCTTGTTCGGCAGACTCTGCGCCGCTGCAATCAACTGACTGGTGGAACCGACAGCGTCCGCCAGCTCGATCACCGAGGTCGGTGATTCCGGGTGCACCAGAATCGCCGCGTCCGGATACAGCACTTTCATGTCTTCAAGCTGCTTGGACTTGAACTCTTCGTGAACGATGCAGGCACCGTCCCACAGCAGCATATCCGCGCCGGTCTGGCGCTGAATGTAGGTGCCCAGGTGCTTGTCCGGGCCCCAGATGATCGTTTCGCCGTTATCCATCAGGCTTTCAACGATTTCCAGCGCGCAGCTTGATGTGACAACCCAGTCCGCCCGGGCCTTGACCGCTGCCGAGGTGTTGGCATACACCACCACGGTACGTTCCGGGTGCTGATCGCAGAACGCCGAGAACTCGTCCACCGGGCAACCCAGGTCCAGCGAGCAGGTCGCTTCCAGGGTCGGCATCAGCACACGTTTTTCAGGGTTGAGGATTTTGGCGGTTTCGCCCATGAATTTCACACCGGCTACCACAACGGTCTTGGCCGGGTGAGCATTGCCGAAGCGGGCCATCTCCAGCGAGTCGGAGACACAGCCTCCGGTTTCTTCAGCCAGGGCTTGAATAACCGGATCACAATAGAAGTGTGCGACCAGCACCGCGTCCTGAGCCTTGAGCTCGGCAGCAATGGCAGCGCGATAATAAGCCTCTTCCTCGACCGTCAGCGGCTTGGGCTGCTTGGCGTCGAGGTGGGCTTGAACCAGAAGGCGTTCGGAAATCTGCGTCATGTTCGCAAGACCTGCAAGCGCTTACGCGCGAAAGTCGAGTATACACCCGGCTCCGGACCCTTCAGGGGTACCGCCGGGAAAGTGAGTATTCATCAGGCATGGACAGCGTTGAAGCTGCGCAAGGCTACAGAATATCCCTTGGAGACAAAAGACCATTTCAAGCTGATTCCGATACACAACGCCTTGCAGGTCATGATTCTTGAAGCGAGAAATTTGCCAGTACTAACAGATTGAGTGGTGACGGACGATTAAAAACCCGGCCACCACCGCTTTTCGGTGCACGAATCAAAATAACTTGATGGTGATCCAGCCGTTATCCTTGAATTGAGCGTCTAGCACTTTGACATCCCCATCCATGGGCAGTTTTTTGCAAACTACGTTCGTGGGGAAATCCCTTTGCTTTTCAAGCGGCACATACTTCTGTCCCGAAAACGCTTTGATCGAAGCTTCAAAATAATCAACTTTCAACGTTGAGTTGCCTTGCGAACGGCTCTTCAAAATATCGGTAACAGCTTCCATTCGCTCAAGAACAGCACGGCATCCGTTAGCAACCAAAGGAAAGTTGTACTGATAGGAGAATAGTGGCACCGCCATCATCGAAACCGAGTAAGGCAACTTGGCAGACAAATCACTGTCTTGAATAACGATCGACATCGGATCGCTGGAGGCGGCCTTATATTCTTCAACCGAATTAAACTGCAAACCGCGAAAATACGTGTACTCCAGTCTGCTGAAGCTGAATCCATAAGCTTTGAACGTAAGGTATAAAATAATCGAGGCAACAGCAAAACAAGCAAGCCCCGCACCTTTGATCGCATGACACCTTAGAAAATCAAGAAAAACAATAACTGCCAACCCAGCCACAAGACTGGATGAGTAATCAATATAATTCTTGTAGGACAGCATAACCCCAGAGACGACATGCACATTACAGACAAGAAACAACGAAAGCACAATAAAAAACTGGCTATACGCATGCCAAGTGTCTTTTATCGCGAATTGACGGGAAAGAGCAATCTGAACCACAAAAAGACCCAGCGCTACAACGCCGGAAATCGGCAACATTGGCACGTGGCTTTTTATATAGGCATCCGGCATCGCGAGAATGAACGGATCTTTTGACAAAAACAGAAAATCAAAAAACACGAACCCGAAAGATATAGCCAGATAAGAAGCGACGCAAGCGATGCCTATCCGCCAATAGTTCAGGCTCTTATTAAAAAACCATGAATGCAGCAAGATAAAGCCACTGACCAGGAAGTAGGCATAAGATATACCCACATAAAAATATAACAATGGCAACAACACAAACAAACAAAGCAAGCGCCCGGTTTTTAAAAAACCCGCAACCGCCAGCGCAACAAAAAAATAAGACAACTGCGGCTCCGGGGTTCTCAGCGCCGACTGGTAATATTCCCAGCCGTAACCGAATACGCCATAGTCTCTGGTCAGGTGCGCTATAAGCGGATTCCCAAAATTAAAAATAATGGGAGAAAACAAAACTATCGCGGCATAAATTAACGCCCGCCCATAGTCGACATTCAGCCTATGAAGAATAAATACAAGAAGGAAAAATGTGGCCGGGGTCAAGAGACAATCAAACAGAATATTGATCTCCCCCCCACTCAACCCTAGATGTTGGAGGGTATAAACGATCGCTCCGGAAGCCCAGTAACCAGGCACCGTCAAAGAGCCCAACGCGCCTTGATAGCTTAGATAGGTCTCTTCATCCCAGGCGTTTACATAGATAAAATTGACAGATTCAAAGTACGCATAAAGCATGGGAAAGGCGTAAGACAAATATGCCAGCGCCACAAAAACTATCTTAAGAGCCAAACTGGCCGATATTCTTTCAGATGCCTGCTTTAGCGCCGCAAAAAACATAATGCCTAAATCCCCGTCATGAAAACGAACTTCAATATGCCTGTTCCGGAGATAAAAACCTCACGCATCATTGGCACGGATGCCACGAATGGCACCCTGTCCCCCATTGAATCCCAGTACAGCTCTTCGCAAAAAAACGTAGCCTAACCAATGGCTCGCGCCAAGACGTCCACAACTTGATCTTGCTGCTCTGACGTCAGGCCGACCCAAAGGGGTAGTCGCAATAAAGACTCTGAAAGTGCATCGGTATTGTCCATGGAACCATGAACTCTTCCGTAGCGCAGACCGCCCGGTGACGAATGAAGAGGAACATAATGGAATACGGCGGATATATTGTTTCGCTTCAACTCTTCCAGGACAGCCTGTCGATCAACGCCTGGCGCCAGCAACACATAGTACATATGCGCATTGTGCTGGCAGTCTTCCGGCACTATTGGACGACGCAACAAGCCCTTCTGCTCCAAAGGAGCAAGGGCAGCATGATAGTAGTCCCAGACTGCCAATCGTCGATCGGTGATACTTTTAGCTTCTTCAAGTTGTGCCCAAAGAAATGCGGCAATCAACTCTCCCGGCAAGAATGAAGAACCTACTTCCTGCCAGGTATATTTATCTACCTGCCCACGAAAGAAGCGACTGCGGTCAGTGCCTTTCTCACGAATAATTTCAGCGCGTAACGAAAGCTGTGGTTCGTTAACTAAAAGCGCACCGCCCTCCCCCGAAATCACATTCTTTGTTTCGTGAAAGCTGAATGCACCGAGATCACCAATACTCCCGAGTGCACGCCCCTTATAGCTGGACATTACACCCTGGGCAGCATCCTCCACTACTTTGAGACCATGCTTACGAGCAATATGCATGATCGTATCCATCTCACAGGACACTCCCGCATAATGAACGGGAACAATAGCTCTGGTCCGGGGAGTAATAGCTGCTTCAATCAGCTTCTCATCCAGATTCAATGTATCTTTACGAATATCCACAAATACAGGAATCGCACCACGCAGCACGAAGGCATTGGCGGTTGAAACGAACGTATAGGATGGCAAGATCACTTCATCGCCAGGCTCTATGTCCAGCAACAATGCGGCCATTTCAAGCGCGGCGGTGCAAGAGTGAGTGAGGAGCGCGGTATTACAACCTGTGCTTTGTTCAATCCATTGATGACAACGCTTGGTGAAGGAGCCATCACCCGCCAGCATATTCCCGAACTTGGCTTCTGCGATGTAGTACAGCTCTTTACCCGTCATGTATGGACGATTGAAGAATATTTTTTCAGTGTTCATGCCTGCTCCGACTGGGTAAGTTTTGGCTCTGGCTCAGTAGGTTTTCGGAATCACAATGAAAACTACGGTGAGAAAAAGTTGAACCCCCTACTGCCTGGACGACAGAAGGAGACGCCCCGGTCCGGGCTTTCATCTTTTATGTCTCTGCCACTTCCACTTCGTCACAGTATGTCAGATGAGCCCGTCATTCTGAACATCCATGTCGAAATTGGCGCCTGCCGTGGCCCTTACGAAGTCACACGCCTACGAAAGCCATACACAACTGACCCGACCGCGCCGCGCACTTTCTTCCGGGCAAAAAAAAATCCGGAAATCCTCACTTTCGTGGGCCTTCCAGACTTTTAAAACTGCTATAAAAATGGTGGGTCGTGTGGGATTCGAACCTACGACCAATTGGTTAAAAGCCAACTGCTCTACCAACTGAGCTAACGACCCGCTGTGTGGTGGCGCGTATAATACTGATTTTTAAGGACTATTCAACACCTAATTTGAAATAAATCAAAAATAAGGTGTTGGATCGCTGATTCCGGCTGCTGCGAAGCCTTCCGCACGCAGTCGGCAGCTGTCGCATTTGCCGCACGCGTAGCCTTTATCGTCCGCCTGATAGCAGGAAACGGTCAGACCGTAATCGACGCCCAGCTTCACGCCCGCCTGGACGATCTGCGCCTTGCTCAGGTTTTGCAGGGGCGCCTGAATGCGGAAGCCATTGCCTTCGACACCGGCCTTGGTCGCCAGATTGGCCATGCGCTCGAAGGACTCGATGAAATCAGGACGGCAATCCGGATAACCGGAGTAATCGACAGCGTTAACGCCGATGAAGATGTCGCGCGCCCCGAGCACTTCGGCCCAGCCTAGCGCCAGGGACAGAAACACGGTGTTGCGAGCAGGCACGTAAGTCACAGGGATGCCTTCGCCTGCCTCTTCCGGTACATCAATGCTGCTGTCGGTCAGTGCCGAGCCACCGATGCCATTCAGGTTCAAACCGATGACCTTGTGCTCGACCACACCTAAGTCCCGGGCAACACGCTCAGCGGCGTGTAATTCGGCGTGAGACCGCTGACCGTAATCGAAGCTCATCGTGTAGCAGCTGTAGCCTTCAGCGCGAGCCATGGCCACGACCGTCGCCGAGTCGAGGCCGCCGGACAGCAGGATGACCGCACGTTTTTCAGCAATATTCGGTTGTTCAGTCATATCAGCGCCCCGGCTCGTCATTCCAAAGATATTTATGCAGCTGCAGTTGCAGACGCACTGGCAGGTTGTCCGCCACCACCCAGTCAGCCAGATCCCGAGCATTCAGGTCATGGTGACTTGGCGAGAACAGCACTTCACCGGCTCGGCGATCCAGACCGTACTGAATCAGCTTCGACACGGCCCAGTCGTAGTCTTCCCGCGAGCAGATGACAAACTTCACCTGGTCGTTGGGGGTGAGCAGTTCGATGTTCTCATAGAGGTTGCGATGCGCTTCCTTTGAACCCGGGGTTTTCAGGTCGACAACGCGACTTACGCGTGAATCTACCGCCGAGATATCAAGCGCACCACTGGTTTCCAGTGACACTTCGTAACCGGCGTCGCACAACTGCTTGAGCAATGGGATGGCATTGGGTTGCGCCAGCGGCTCGCCGCCGGTGACACACACATAACGCGGGCGGAAACCGGCCACTTGCTCGAGGATGTCGTCGAGCGTTCGGACAGTGCCACCAGAGAACGCATAGGCGCTGTCGCAGTATTGGCAACGCAATGGGCAACCGGTCAGGCGCACAAATACTGTGGGCAGCCCGGCAGTCCGCGTTTCCCCCTGCAACGAGTAGAAAACTTCGGTGATTCTCAATGTGTCTTGCATAGTCGCCACGGGCGTAACAGCTAAACAGGCTGTCCGCCTCCGTCAGCACTTCAAGGAACCCCGCCAACGCGCAGGCCCCAAAAAGCGTATTTCATAAAAAGGGCGTGAATTCTAACGAAAAAACCCGCGACAAGCGCGGGTTTCTTCGAAATGGGTCAAGCACGCTTACATGCGTTGCAGATCGCGTTGGGCCAACTGAGCGGCGGAAGTACCCGGATATTGGGACACAACCTGTTGCAGAATGCCTTTTACCTTGTCGGGATGACCGAGGCGGCGCTCTACATCAGCCAGCTTGTACAGCGAGTCAGGCACTTTGTTGTGCTTTGGGTACAGCTGCGAAACCTTGGCAAATGCCTGACCTGCACCTTGCAGATCGCCTTTGGCCAGGTTTACTTCGCCCAACCAGTACTGGGCGTTGCCCGCGTATTGGCTGTTCGGGTATTTGCGCAGGAAAGCGGAGAAAGCCTGACTGGCTTTGTCGAAATCCTTGGCCTTGATCAAGTCGAAGGCTGCATCGTAATACAGTTTTTCCTTCGCCGGATCCGCCGGTTCGCTACCTGCGGCAGGCGCGTGTGTGGAAGTGGCAGCAGCTGCCGCCCCTGCACCCGCTGCTGCACCGGGGGCATTCAGATCGCCACCGGTAGAAGAATTCTCAGGAGTCGCGGCTGGTGCAACGCCGGTTCCTATGCGCCGATCAAGATCCTGGTATCGCTCCAGGTTTTCCTGCTTCATGCGCGCTACATCATTTTGCAGAACTTCAATCACACCTTGTTGGCGCGAGATCTGCTCCTGCATCGATTGCAGTTGGTTGAACAGCTCGCCCTGTGCCGAGACAGGGGCCGAAACCCCTCCCCCGGCATAGGCGCCGTTCGTACCGTAACCCGCAGGCGGATAACTACTCCCGCTATTGTTATAGCCGGAGTCATTATCGACCACAGGAACCGCAGCCCACACCGCAAGCGGTGCGAGGCTGAGAGCCAAAACAGTTACAGCACGACGGCACGTTCGCATGACGAATTACTTACGCAGTTCGACGCGACGGTTTTGAGCCCAGGACTGCTCGTCGTTGCCGGTAGCAACTGGACGCTCTTCGCCGTAGGAAACCAGTTCCAGCTGAGCTGGGGAAACACCTTGCAGTACCAGGTAGCGTTGAACGGCTTTCGCACGACGCTCGCCCAGTGCCAGGTTGTACTCACGAGTACCACGTTCGTCGGTGTTGCCTTCCAGAACAACGCGAGCGCCGTTTGCTTTCAGGTCTTTGGCGTGAACGTCCAGAGCGCGCATGGCTTCTGGCTTCAGGTCCGAGCTATCGTATTCGAAGTAGAAGGTGGTGATTGCGCGCAGAGCAGCTTCTTCGCTCAGGGAGCCATCAACGGCACCAGTGTTAGCGCCGTAACCAGCGTTTGGATCAACAGCGCCTTCACCGGCGTTGTCGCCGCCTTTGGACGAGCAACCTACAGCTACAGCCATGGCCAGAGCCAGCGCAGCAAATTTACCAAACTTCAGCATTTCCATCGTGAAACTCCTAATGAACCCCAGTGTGTTAAGTACAACGTGTAGCGCCGCGTCAGTTCAGGAAAGGGGACCAGGAAGGTTCTCTGACTTCGCCTTGTGCGGTAGGAAGCGGGAGCCTTACGCGTCCATTAATGGACACGAGCATCAAGACTCCCCGGCCCTGCTGGCGGGTGGCGTAGATTACCATGGTGCCGTTGGGCGCAACAGTAGGCGACTCGTCCAGAGTGCTATCAGTGAGGATTTTTACGCTTCCGCGCTGCAAATCCTGGGCCGCCACCTTGAAATTAGTGAAGCCATCCTGGCGGTGAATCATCACCAGGGTCTTTTCATCAGCCGAAAGCTTCGGGTTGGCGTTGTAGTTGCCGATGAAAGTCACACGCTCCGCACCGCCGCCACTGGCGCTGGTTTTGTAGATTTGTGGCTTGCCGCCACGGTCGGAGGTGAAGTAAAGGGTATTACCATCCTTGCCCCAGAACGGTTCGGTGTTGATGCCAGGACCGTTGGTGACACGGGTCAGCTGACGCGAACCCAGGTTCATCACATAGATATCCGGGTTACCGTCTTTCGACAGAACCAACGCCAGGCGATTGCCATCCGGCGACCAGGCTGGCGCGCCATTCAGGCCTTCGAAGTTGGTGATCTGCTCACGGCGACCGGTGTCGATGTTCTGCATGAAGATGCGCGGACGCTTCTGCTCGAACGACACATAAGCGATGCGCTTGCCATCCGGTGCGAAACGCGGCGACAGGATCGGCTCGCGCGATTGCAGCAGGGTCACGGCGCGGGCACCGTCATAGTCAGAACGTTGCAGTGTGTAGCGCGTGTTCTTCTCGGAGAAACGCTCTGCAGTCACGTACAACAGACGTGTCGAGAACGCACCTTTGATACCGGTGAGTTTTTCGAACGACTGGTCCGCGATGTAGTGCGACATGTCACGCAGTTGATCAACGCTGCCCGACACGCTGCCGGTCAGCACTTGCTGTTCGGTGGCGACGTTGAACAGAGCGTATTGAACCTGCAGGCGACCGCCCGCCGGAGCAATGCTGCCGACCATAACGTACTGGGCGCCGAGCGCCTTGAAGTCACGGTAGATGATTTCGCTGGCCTGGCTCGGCTGGCTGATCATGTTCTGCTTTGGAATCGGCGAGTAGTAACCCGAGTTGCGCAGGTCGTTACCGATGATTTCGGCCATGTCGTCCGGCAACACGCTGCCGCCCTGGTTGCCAAACGGTACGACGGCGATCGGAGTAGCCCGATCGCTGCCGCTGGTGACCAGAATGTTTTTTTCATCTGCCGTCGCGATCCCTGCCAGGCAGCAGATCACGACAAGCATTCCTCGAAGAAGGTTTCTCACAAGGCTAGATCCTCAGGTGTGAATGTCACTTTGAATGACCGATAGGGCGCAAATTCAGCCGGTTTCATTTTCTGTACTTCAATCAATCGTCCAATGTTCTTGACCGCCGCGACCGCCGAAGCATCGAACGGACCGTCGCCGCTGGACTTAAGCACGCTGGCCGACGTGATTGTACCGTCAGGCAACATGCCGATTTGCACCACGACCGACATGCCTTTGCGTGCCGATGGAGGACGAGCCCAGCCTTCTGAAGCGCGGATCCGAATCAAGTCGTCGATGCTACCGGCGACGCTATCGCCCTGCTCGTCGGCTACGGTTGCCTCACGCTCAGTCGTGTCGGAAAGCAAATCTGCAAGGGCCTGAGCCTTTTTGTCTTCGACGGATTTACGCGACGCTTCCTGCGATTTTTTCTTCGCAGCATCGGCGGCAGCTTTCTTCTTCGCGTCTTCGGCGACTTTCTTTTTCGCCTCTTCAGCTTCAGATTTCTTCTTGGCGTCTTCCGCGGCTTTCTTCTTCGCGTCTTCGACGATCTTTTTCTTCGCTTCTTCAGCGGCCGCTTTCTTGGCCTCTTCTTCAGCTGCTTTCTTGGCTTCTTCTTCAGACTTCTTCTTGGCTATATCAGCCAATTGTTTCTCTTCGGCCTTTTTGGCTTCGGCGGTCTTCTTCGCTTCATCGGCTTTCTTGGCTTCATCAGCCTTTTTTGCCTCGTCCGCTTTCTTCGTCTCGTCGGCCTTCTTGGATTCCTCGGCTTTTTGAGCCGCATCTTCCTTCTTTTGTTCCGCGGCTTTGATCGCTTCCTGCTCGATCTTTTTCTGTTCCATCTGTTCGACTTCGGTCTGGCGCGCGGCGGATTTCTTCGCCTCACCTGCAATCTTCTGATTGGTCTGGGTAGTCGCCGGGCTTCTGGACTTCAGTTGGTACAGGGTCGCCTGGACAATCGGCTTGGCCGGCGGCAGCTCCGGTGTGAAGGCAAAACTGACGAACAGCATGCCAAAAACCAGCACGTGCAAGACAATCGCCAGGACACTAGGCCAGAAGTAGCTTTCCGAGGCGGATGGCTCTCGCATTTGCTGCATCAGGGTGCCTCGGTAATCAAGCCAACATTACCGACCCCGGCCTTCTGCAATCCGCCCATGGCACCCATGACGGAACCGTAATCGACGGTTTTGTCGCCGCGGATGAACACCTGGGTACGTTTGCCGCCTTCAGTCCCGGCGCGAATGATCTTGGTCACCGCATCAGTCATCTGAGGCAAGGTCATTGCCCTGTCCTGCTGCTTTTCAGTGTCGACTTCGCTGCCAAGGTTCCAGTAGTAGGTCTTGTCAGCCTTGATCGAAATGGTCAGGACCTGGGTGTTGTTGTCCTGCGGCAAGGCTTCGCTGGAAACCTTGGGCAGATCAACTTTCACGCCCTGATTGAGCATCGGCGCGGTCACCATGAAGATGACCAGCAGTACCAGCATCACGTCGATGTAAGGCACTACGTTCATCTCGGCAACCGGCTTGCGCTTTTTGCGAGCTCGAGCGATTAAAGCCATTGGAAATTACCTGCTTATTCTTCGCTGGTGTGCACTTTGCGGTGCAGGATCGCCTGGAATTCATCGGCGAAGGTGTAGTAACGGCCGATCAGCGTTTCGCTGCGAGCGGCAAAACGGTTGTAAGCGATAACGGCAGGGATGGCGGCGAACAGGCCGATTGCAGTTGCAATCAGTGCCTCGGCGATACCTGGAGCCACAGTGGCCAGCGTCGCTTGCTGGGCAGTTGCCAGGCCACGGAAGGAGTTCATGATGCCCCAGACCGTACCGAACAGACCGATGTAAGGGCTGACGGAGCCGACAGTGGCGAGGAACGGCAGGCTCTGCTCGAGCTTTTCTTCTTCGCGGGAGATGGCGACGCGCATGGCGCGGGCCACACCTTCCATGACCGCTTCCGGGTCAACGCCTGGCTGCTGACGCAGACGGGAGAATTCCTTGAAGCCGGCACGGAAGATCTGCTCGACGCCCGAATCCGGGTCCGGGTTGCTGCCGGCCTGACGGTACAGTTTGGACAGGTCGATACCCGACCAGAAGCGCTCCTCGAAGCTCTCCAGGGCGCGTCGACCGGCGCGCAGCAAGTTGCTGCGCTGAAAGATCATGATCCATGAGGTCACCGATGCGGCTACCAGGATCAGCATTACCAGTTGCACCACGATACTGGCATTGCTGACCAGGCTCCACATGGAGGAATGGTCGACGACGTTAGCTTCCACGCTTTATCTCCTGCTTTGAGTGTGTACCCGCGCCGCTCACGTCGGCAAAGGCCGCACGTAGAGCTTCGGGAATGGCCCGGGGTTTTAAACTTTCAGTGCGCACACAGGCCACCAAAAACTGCCCTTCACAGAGCAGCGCATTATCCGTGGCTCGCCTGACCTGCTGTTTAAAGCGCAGGCTGACACGGTTCAATTCGATTACTTCAGCGCTTACCAGTAGCTCGTCGTCCAGTCGCGCCGGCGCGTGGTAACGCGCTTCGCTGGAATGCACGACAAACAACAGGTCCTCCCCTGCCAGCTGGGATTGGGCAAAGCCCAGCTCCCGGAGCCGCTCGGTTCGAGCCCGTTCCATAAACTTGAGGTAATTAACGTAATACACGATGCCGCCCGCATCGGTGTCCTCGTAATAAACGCGACAACGATGTGCGAAAGGCTCAAGCCCGTTTTGCGCGCGCATACTCTAGTGCTTACTCCTCAGGTTGCCAATCCGGCCAGGCAACTGTTTTTCATTGATCTGCGGCTTTCTCGCGAAAGTACGGTCCTGGGACAGCACAATGCCCGAAAAATCAGCGCGCAAAGGTTAATTAATCGTCCACTGCATCAAGAAACTCGTCTACCACGGGCATCTCGCCCAATCGTGACGGAATGTTTAAACCAAAGTGCAGGTACGCATGCCGGGTGACCACCCGCCCCCGCGGCGTGCGCATGATATAGCCCTGCTGGATCAGATACGGTTCCAGCACGTCTTCAATGGTGTGACGTTCTTCGCTGATCGCGGCGGCCAGACTGTCGACGCCCACCGGGCCACCGTCGAACTTCTCGATCATGGTCAGCAGCAGACGCCGGTCCTGGTGATCGAAGCCACGTTCGTCGACATCCAGCAGATTCAAGGCGAGATCGGCAATCGGCTTGGTGATGTGGCCCTTGGCGCGAACTTCGGCGAAATCACGCACCCGGCGCAACAGTCGGTTGGCGATCCGCGGGGTGCCACGAGCACGGCGGGCGATTTCGAAAGCGCCTTCCGGGTCCAGCGGCAAGCCAAGAATGTTCGCCGAACGGCTGACAATCGTCGCCAGATCAGCCGTGCTGTAGAACTCGAGACGCTGGACGATGCCGAAGCGGTCACGCAGCGGGTTGGTCAGCATGCCGGCGCGTGTCGTCGCCCCCACCAGCGTGAACGGCGGCAGATCCAGCTTGATCGAACGGGCAGCCGGGCCCTCGCCGATCATGATGTCGAGCTGGAAATCTTCCATGGCCGGGTACAGCACTTCTTCGACAATCGGCGACAACCGATGGATCTCGTCGATAAACAGCACGTCGTGCGGCTCGAGGTTGGTCAGCAGCGCAGCCAGGTCACCCGGACGCTCAAGGACCGGGCCCGAGGTGCTTTTGATCGACACACCCATTTCCTGGGCGATTATATTGGCCAGAGTGGTTTTACCCAGACCCGGCGGACCAAAGATCAGCGTGTGGTCCAGGGATTCGTTACGCCCACGGGCAGCCTGGATGAACAACTCCATTTGCTCGCGAACGGTCGGCTGGCCAATGTATTCGGCCAGACTGACAGGACGAATCGCCCGATCCTGGACTTCCTCGCGGTCGCGCGGGCCGGGCGTGGCGGCTATCAGACGATCAGCTTCAATCACTTAGATCATTCCCTTCAGGGCACGGCGAATCATGTCTTCACTGCTCAAACCTTTCTCCTTGATCGCGGAAATCGCCTTGCTGGCTTCCTGCGGCTTGTAGCCCAGGGAAATCAGCGCGCTGACGGCGTCATTTTCCGCAGTAGCGACCGGCGCAATATCCGGCCCGCCTGGCTGGTTTGGCACCAGGGCGAACATCGCCGGCACGGTTTCCCACGCCTTGAAGCGGTCCTTGAGTTCCACCAGCAAACGCTCGGCGGTCTTCTTGCCCACGCCCGGCACCTTGGTCAGGGCCGAGGTGTCCTGAGACTGCACGCAACGTACCAGCTCATCGACTTCCAGGCTCGACATCAACGCCAGGGCCAATTTCGGCCCTACACCATTGAGACGGATCAACTCGCGAAAAAAGTCTCGCTCACGCTTGCTGGCGAAACCATAGAGTAACTGCGCGTCTTCGCGTACGACCAAATGGGTGTGCAACGTCAGCGGTTCACCGACCGACGGCAAGCGATACAGCGTGGTCATGGGCACTTCAAGCTCATACCCCAGACCGTTTACATCCAGAATCAGGTGCGGCGGCTGTTTCTCAGCCAGTGTGCCGCGCAAGCGTCCAATCACGTTTCAGATCCTTGAGCGTTGGCCAGTTCGGTGGCTGGCGACTGACAGGACAAGGGTGTTGCGCCGACAACACAGGCACAAAACCCTCATTCCGTAAAAATGACTGCTGATGCTATCAGAGACGCAGGCGCCCGCCACGACTGCGTGCCGTGCCCAGACCATGAGGCAACAGGCTGGAACGGGTGTGAGCATGGCAAATGGCAATGGCCAGGGCGTCCGAGGCGTCGATTTGCGGTTTACTGGTGAGTTTCAACATGTGCATCACCATCATTTGCACCTGCTCTTTATTCGCCGCGCCGGTCCCGGTCACTGCCTGCTTGACCTGGGTGGCCGTGTATTCGGCGATTTCCAGGTTTTCTTCCGCACCGGCAACGATTGCCGCGCCTCGGGCCTGACCGAGTTTCAACGCGGAGTCGGCGTTGCGCGCCATGAACACCTTTTCGATGCCCATGGTCACCGGCCCGTAGGTCTGGATGACTTCACGCACGCCGCGATAGACAATTTGCAAACGCTCAGGCAACTCGCCGGAACCGGTACGAATACAGCCCGACGCCACGTACACGCAGCCACGCCCGGTATCGCGTACCACGCCATAACCGGTGATGCGCGAACCGGGGTCGATACCAAGAATTAAAGTCATAACGCCTGCGGCTTAAGAGGGTGGGGCCTGCTGATGACACATTACGGGAAAGCGACCCGATCTGTAGGAGCCGACTTGCTGGCGATGACGGCCTTAAGGCAGCGCAAGACTTGAGGGCCTCATCGCCGGCAAGCCGGCTCCTACATGATGGTGTGAGCCCTTAACCGAGCTGTGCGGCCACCGACTCCGGGATATCCGCGTTGGAATAGACGTTCTGCACGTCATCCAGGTCTTCGAGCATGTCGATCAGCTTGAGGACTTTCTCGGCACCTTCCAGGTCCAGTTCGGCGCTGGTGGTCGGCAGCATGACGATTTCCGCATCATCACCTTTGAAACCGGCGGCTTCCAGCGCATTACGCACGGAGTAGAAACCGGCGAACGAGGTGAACACGTCAATGGAGCCATCTTCGTTAGTGACCACGTCATCGGCGTCCGCCTCCATGGCCGCTTCGATCAAGGCGTCTTCATCCACGCCCGGCGCGAAGGAAATCTGCCCTTTGCGCTCGAACAGATAAGCCACCGAACCGTCCGTCCCCAGGTTGCCACCGCACTTGCTGAATGCGTGGCGAACAGCCGCTGCAGTGCGATTGCGGTTGTCGGTCATGCACTCGACCATTACCGCCACGCCACCCGGGCCGTAACCTTCGTAGCTCAGCTCGACCATGTCGTCGGTATCGGCAGCACCGGCACCGCGAGCCACCGCGCGATCGATGATGTCTCGGCTCATGTTCGCGCCCAGCGCCTTGTCCAGGGCCAGTCGCAGACGCGGGTTCGAGCCCGGATCACCGCCGCCCTGACGGGCAGCAACGGTCAGTTCACGAATCCACTTGGTGAAAATCTTGCCCTTCTTGGCATCCTGACGTTCTTTGCGGTGCTTGATGTTCGCCCACTTGGAATGACCCGCCATAACTCGCTCCGAATTCTCTTTGAAACATTGCCCGCCGCACACGGAGTGCCGGCCAGCAAACAAAAAATCTCGACCTAAAGAAAAGGCGCATCCCATGAGGATGCGCCTTCAGGGTCAGCCTTACTCAGCCTTTGGCGTTTCGCGCAGACGAATGTGCAGTTCGCGCAATGCCTTGGCATCTACAGCACCCGGAGCCTGAGTCATGACGTCAGCCGCGCTCTGGGTTTTCGGGAAGGCAATCACTTCACGGATCGACTGGGCACCGGTCATCAGCATCACCAGACGGTCCAGACCGAAGGCCAGACCACCGTGCGGCGGCGCGCCGTATTTCAGGGCGTCGAGCAGGAAGCCGAATTTCTCTTCCTGTTCCGCTTCATTGATACCCAGCAGGCGGAATACCGTCTGTTGCATTTCCTTGCGATGGATACGGATCGAACCGCCACCCAGCTCGGTACCGTTCAAAACCATGTCGTAGGCACGGGACAGAGCGGTCGCCGGGTTGGCTTCCAGCTCTTCCGGGGTGCATTTCGGCGCGGTGAACGGGTGGTGCAAGGCAGTGAAGCTGCCGTCGTCGTTTTCTTCGAACATCGGGAAGTCGACGACCCACATTGGCGCCCACTTGCAGGTCAGCAGGTCCAGGTCGTTGCCGACCTTGATCCGCAGCGCACCCAGGGCTTCGCTGACGATCTTGGCTTTGTCGGCACCGAAGAACACGATGTCGCCATCAACTGCGCCAACGCGATCGAGGATCACGTTGAGGTTGGCTTCAGGGATGTTCTTGACGATTGGCGACTGCAGGCCTTCAACGCCTTTGGCGCGCTCGTTGACCTTGATGTACGCCAGGCCTTTGGCACCGTAGATGCTGACGAACTTGGTGTAGTCGTCGATCTGCTTGCGCGGCATGCTCGCCGCGCCAGGAACGCGCAGGGCGGCGATACGGCATTTCGGATCGTTGGCCGGGCCACTGAAGACCTTGAAGTCGACTTCTTTCAGCTGATCGGCAACGTCCACCAGCTCCAGCGGGTTACGCAGGTCCGGCTTGTCGGAACCGTAACGACGCATGGCCTCTTCGAAGGTCATGTGCGGGAATTCACCGAATTCCAGATCCAGCACTTCCTTGAACAGCTGGCGGATCATGCCTTCGGTGAGGCCCATGATGTCTTTTTCATCGAGGAAGCTGGTTTCGATGTCGATCTGGGTGAATTCAGGCTGACGGTCGGCACGCAGGTCTTCGTCGCGGAAGCACTTGGCGATCTGGTAGTAACGGTCGAAGCCGGCCACCATCAGCAGCTGCTTGAACAGCTGTGGCGATTGCGGCAACGCAAAGAACGAGCCGGCGTGAGTACGGCTCGGCACCAGGTAGTCACGTGCGCCTTCAGGGGTGGCACGGGTCAGGATCGGTGTCTCGACATCGAGGAAGCCGTTTTCGTCGAGGTAACGACGGATGCTGGTGGTCATGCGCGAACGCAGACGCAGCTTCTCGAGCATTTCCGGGCGACGCAGGTCGAGGAAGCGATAGCGCAGGCGGGTTTCTTCACCGACGTCGGAGAATTCGTTGAGCGGGAACGGCGGGGTTTCCGATTCGTTCAGTACTTCCAGCTCGTAGCCCAGCACTTCGATCATGCCCGACGCCATGTTGGCGTTGGTGGCACCGGCCGGACGCAGACGAACCTTGCCGGTGATCTTCACGACATATTCGCTGCGCACGCGGTCGGCGGCGGCGAAGGACTCAGCGCGGTCCGGGTCGAACACCACCTGGGCCAGACCGTCACGATCACGGATATCGAGGAAAATCACCCCACCGTGGTCACGGCGACGGTGAACCCATCCGCAAAGGGTAATTTCCTGGCCTTCCAGGCTTTCGTTCAGTTGGCCGCAATAATGGCTGCGCATCATGGTAGTGGTTTCACTTCTCGTAATTCGAAATTCGGTTAGAGGCCTTGCACACGGGTTGGCGCAAGAGCTCGCACGTGTCGTTCAACTCAGGTTCCAGACCCTAGTCGGCTTTATCGCCGCCGGCCAGGTTCTTCTTGGAACCGGTCTTGAAATCGGTTTCGTACCAGCCGGTGCCGCTAAGGCGGAAGCCCGGCATGGACAGCATCTTCTTAAGCTCTGGCGCCTGGCAGGCAGGGCAGTCGACCAGCGGTGCTGCGCTGATCTTTTGAATGGCTTCCAACTGATGACCACAGGAAGCACATTGATAGTCGTACATCGGCATGGGGGTTGTCTCGGCGATCAGATTGCTACCGCGCACGCTGGGTTTTGCGGCAAAGAGCGGGATTATATCCATTAAATGCAGCCTGTGCAGCCGTAAGACTGCACAGACTGACACACGATGCATTCCGCCATCACGGCTAGGCCATGACGACGCAACTCCCCTCCTTCAGGCTGTGCACAACGCAGACAACCCGCACCAGCCCGCTGAAATTCTTCACCCCGCCGTGGCGCAAATGCACTTCTCGATCCACGTGAGACAACAACGCACTGACCGAGCAGCAATTGATCCTGGCCATTTCCCCCAAGATATCCCAATACACCTGCTCAAGCCGCAAGCAGGTGGCAAAGCCATTCAAGCGTACGGATCGGGATAATGGCTGGGCCAGGCCCATATCGAACTCACTGACAAACGGATCGATCCTTACATCCTTGAATGAACCGTTCCTCCCCTCGCTTCGCCTGTCTTCATAAACCATACCGTTGACACTCCTTTGCCATACCTGGTTCTTATAAGAGTCATGCTGTGATTCTTATAAAAGCGCAGGCGCAAAGTTATATCCAGATGACTTTTTGACCATCCACGTAGGATAAGCCAACAACTGAAGGCGGATCATGGAGACCGTCCTAGTCCGGACAATCTCCTACACACATCGGCGCAAAATCATTCAACGAAGAGAGGCCGAAACGACAGCGCGCGGACAAAGCCTGCAAGGCTCCATCCGCGCACTGAGCGCGTTACTCATCCAGCAAGGCGCGCAACATCCATGCGGTTTTCTCGTGAACCTGCATGCGCTGGGTCAGCAGATCCGCCGTGGGCTCGTCGCTGACTTTGTCGAGCAGGGGAAAGATCCCCCGCGCGGTACGCGTGACGGCCTCCTGCCCTTCGACCAGTTGCTTGATCATGTTTTCTGCGCTGGGCACGCCCGGCTCCTCCTTAATAGAAGAAAGGCGCGCATAAATGGAATAGGCACCCGGAGCAGGAAAGCCCAGCGCGCGAATGCGCTCGGCAATCGAATCGACCGCCAGGGCCAACTCGTTATATTGCTCCTCGAACATCAGGTGCAGGGTCCGAAACATGGGACCGGTGACATTCCAGTGGAAATTATGGGTTTTCAAATAAAGTACATAAGTGTCCGACAGCAGACGTGAAAGTCCGTCGACGATGGACTTGCGATCCTCTTCACTGATACCGATATCGATTGCCATGCTTTTCCCCTAAAGGTGATCAAATTCATCCGACAGGTGCAGGACCACTCTAGCAAGCCTGTCGCCACACCGCAGGCGGGATTGCCCCCAGTCCCTGCGACAAATCGCCCCCGATGCACCGCTGGACTCCCTGATTTGAGTAGCCGCAAGCTTTGCTGTTAAATAGACAGTGTGTCGCGAGGCCCTATTTTTCCGGGCGTTGCGCATAGGCTGATAACGAGTACGTGCCCAACGCCTCTTATTGTTCTGAAGCGAACCGTGCTCCATCAGCTCTTCCTTGTGATCCGTCTTAACGTGAGTTAATCAAAATGTTGAAAATCGTCCACCTGCTAATGGGCGCAGCAGCCCTGCTGCTGTCCTTCATCCCTAGCCTGCGATCCGAAGCTGTTCCTTACCTGCAACAACCCGATGCGCTTTACCTGGCCTTTTTCGGCCTGCTCAACCTCACCCTCGCACCTGTAATCCCTTACTGGAACAAAGGCCCGCGTCATCAACTGCAAAACCTGGTCAGCGCCCTGCTGGTTCTGACTGTCGTATTGCAAACCCTGACGCTGCTCGCGCCGATGCCTGTCATCGCCGGTCAACCTGCCGTACTGTTCAGCCTGGTGGCGGCCCTGATCGCCGTGCTTCTTCATCTGGCCATCAGCTTCTACAAATCTTCACCGGCCACCGCTTCGCCAAGCTATGACATGACCAACCGCGATACCGGCACCGTGAAGTGGTTCAACACTTCCAAAGGCTTCGGGTTTATTTCCCGTGATTCCGGCGATGATATTTTCGTGCATTTCCGGGCCATTCGTGGCGAAGGTCATCGCGTCCTGGTCGAAGGCCAGCGCGTGGAGTTCTCCGTCATGAATCGTGACAAAGGCCTGCAAGCCGAAGACGTGATCGCTGCTCTCCCGCGACGCTGATTCAAGGCTAAAAAAAACCGCGAACAGCCTGGCTGATCGCGGTTTTTTTATGCCTGCATGTTCAGTAATGCGGCGGTGGCGCTTCTTCTTCGAACGTTTCGAACTGGCCGGCCATTTCCTCCTGACGCTTGAGCAAGGCCGCCATTTGCAGTTGCAGACGCTCAACGGCACGCTGCTGCGTCGCCAGCACATCGCTCAATGCCTGGATGGTGTCATCCTGAAAGGCCAGTTGGCTCTCCAGATCGGTAACGCGTTCTTCCAGGCTCATGGCTCAACCCTCCAGAAACGTAAAATCATCGGTCAACACCAGACGCAGCCGCTCGCGAATCACCGCGATCTGCTCTGCACTGTAAGGCTTCGCCGGGTGCTTGCCCCAGACCGGAGCCGGCCAGGCGGCATCCTCACGTTTGCGCACAATCACATGCATGTGTAACTGACTGACGACGTTACCCAGGGCCGCGACGTTCAATTTGTCCGCGTCGAACGAGTCCTTGAGCATTTCCGCCAGCTCGGTCGTTTCCTTCCAGAGCTGCAGCTGATCAGCGACATCCAACTGAAATATCTCGCTGATATCGTCGCGACGAGGTACCAGGATGAACCACGGGTAGTTCGAATCATTGGACAACAGCAACCGGCTGAGCGGGAAATCCCCGATCGGTAACGTGTCTTGTTGAAGTCGTGGATCTAAAGCGAACACTGCGCGCACTCCCCTCTGGTCATCATTTTCAGCTTAGCGCCCCTCCACGCAGGGCGACGCACCAAGCGACAGGACGGCAGCATACCTGTGAACACCACCGCCTTCACGACGAACCACGGTCGAAGGCCCATCGAAATTCGAGCGACCTGCAGAATGCTCGCCCCGACATGAGACATTTTTCGCAAGGGCGCACCATTACAGAACCGATCATCATGCAAAAAACGCTGAAATGACTGACAGACAACGACCTGTTCGCATTCACCCAACAGTCATGCTGTATGAATTCAGTACAGCGATTAAAATTTTTTGCACCAAAACCGCACAGTGCGTCTACGCTGAGTGCGTCGGGTATCCGCCAATTACCCACTGACGGGGTGAACCGGTAACATTTTTGGTTGTCACGCAGTCGGCCAAGAGGGCGCAACACGATGCAAACCGTGGCGTCAAGCCCCATTAAAAGGTGCTTGTAACCCCCGGTTTTATGAGGTTTTTACGGTAACACGCAGGCGTTCAGAAAAAAAAACAGCAAATTGCTGATTTGTGCACGCTTGTTGCATTCACACTCACATCGCCTGCAAGGCAACCACTGGAAGTGGAAGCCTTCAAGGCAATAAAAACAGTGGCAGGGTTGCCCGATGGAGATTCAAACGCTTCACCAAGGACTCTTTTTACCGATGCTCAAGCCCCCGGAAAACAGCGCTGAAGTTGTCATTCCTATTGCATTGGGGCTGTAAATTTGCGACATCTACCAAGCCGTTTGCGACAGGGTCGTAAAGAAGCTGAAAGGTTAGGTACGCAAGTATCGCCAATATGGTCGGCGTGATATAAGTTTGCGCCGACACAAAAAGAAAGAGCCGCCCAGATAATAAATCAGGTGGGACGGCAGTACTCTTCTAAAACCAAAGGAGCAAATCACGATGCGCGTGATGAAGTGGAGCATGATCGCACTGGCAGTTGCAGCAGCAGCCAGTACCCAAATGGCTACGGCCGCACCTTTTGTAAGCGACCAGTCTGAAGCCAAAGGTTTTGTTGAAGACGCCAAGTTGAACTTGCTGGTTCGCAACTACTACTTCAACCGTGACAACAAAGACGGCGGCCACGACGTCAAAGACTGGACCCAAGGTATCTGGGGCACCTTCAACTCCGGTTACACCGCGGGTACCGTTGGTGTTGGCGTTGATGCATTCGGTTACCTGGCCATCAAACTGGATGGCGGCGATGGCACTTCCGGTTCGGGCAACATGAGCCGTAGCAACGCCGTCAAGGCCAACGGTTATGCCCACGAAGTCAACGACAGCCAGGGTAAAGCCGGCGCGGCCATTAAATTCCGCGTCTCCAAAACCGAGCTGAAACTCGGCGACATGTCGCCAAGCACTGCTCCAGTGTTTGCTGTTGGTGGTTCCCGTATCCTTCCTCAAGTTGCCAGCGGTATCCAACTGCAGAGCAGCGAAGTCAAAGACCTTGACCTCGAAGGCGGTCACTTCTACTCGGGTTCCAGCCAGGACAAAAACGCCCGTGACGGCGACCTGTTTGCAAACTACGCCGGCGTGCAAGCCGACAGCATCGACTACATCGGTGGCAAGTACGGCATCAACGACAACCTGAGCGTGTCGCTGTACGGTGCCCAGCTGGAAGACATCTGGAACCAGTACTACGCCAACGTGAACCTCACCACTCCATTTGGTGGTGACACGTCGCTGAACACTGACTTCAACATCTATCGCACCACCGATACCGGTGATTCGAAAGTCGGTGACATCAGCAACACCGCATTCTCGCTGGCAACTGCTCTCTCGTTCCTGAAAGCACACACCATCACCCTGGCCTTCCAAAAGGTTAATGGCGATACCCCGTTCGACTACGTCGGTATCGGCAAGAACAACCGCGGTGGCGACTCGATCTTCCTCGCCAACTCCATCCAGTACTCCGACTTCAACGCTCCTAACGAGAAGTCTGCCCAGATTCGCTACGATCTGAAAATGGCTGAGTACGGCGTTCCTGGTCTGAGCTTCATGACCCGTTACGTTAAGGGTTGGGACATCGATGGCACCGGTCTGGCTGCCAACAGCAAATACCGTAACAACGACGGCGACCCGCTGTACGGAAAAGACGGCAAACACAACGAAACCAACTTCGAAGCCAAGTACGTTGTTCAGTCTGGCCCGGCAAAAGATCTGTCCATTCGCTTCCGTCAAGCTTGGCACTTTGCTAACGCCGACGAAGGTGAAGGCGACGTGAAAGAGTTCCGTGTGATCGTCGACTACCCACTGTCGATTTTGTAATCGCATCCAGTTAGTTTGCGGTAACAAATAAAAAAGGCCCATCTTCGGATGGGCCTTTTTGTTGCCTGCTTGTTGCTTACTGCACCGCAGATTCCTGAACCACTCGAATCATCCGCTGTGGAAACGGGATATCGATGCCGGCCGTTTTCAACCGGTCACGGGACTGTTCGTTAAACATGAACATCACATCCCAATAATCCGCCGTCTTCACCCACACTCGCAGGGAAACAGTGATCGAACTGTCGCCCAGGGTAGAAATGACGGCCTGCGGAGCCGGTTCAGCCAAAATGCGTTCATCCTTGGCCAGATCCAGCAATACTTCACGGGCCTTCTGCAGGTCCGCTTCGTAATCCACGCCCACATCAAACACAACCTTGCGGGTGGGTTGACGGTTGGTGTTGGTGATAATGCCGTTCGACAAATTGCCGTTCGGGACGATGATGGTCTTGTTATCGCCAGTGCGCAGTACGGTGTGGAAAATCTGAATGCTGTCGACCGTACCGGCAACACCTTGAGCTTCGATCCAGTCACCGATACGGAACGGACGGAACAACAGAATCAGCACGCCACCGGCGAAGTTCGCCAGGCTGCCCTGCAACGCCAGACCGATGGCCAGACCGGCCGCACCGATTGCGGCAACGAAGGAGGTGGTTTCGACACCGATCATCGACGCCACGCTGACGATCAGCAAAATCTTCAGAATAATGTTCGCCAGGCTGCTGATGAACCCTTGCAGCGCAAGGTCAGCGTTACGCAGCGCGATCAGGCCGCCCAGTTTCTGCGTCACTTTGTTGATCAACCACCAGCCGATGGCCAGGGTGATGATCGCCAGCAGCACCCGGCTGCCGTATTCCATAATCATCGGAATCCAGGCTTGGGACGCCTTGACCAGGTTGTCCACTTCAGCATTCAAGTCCATCTACGTTCTCCTGATTTCCGGCCACACGGCACGCGAAAAAAATAAGCGGCAGAAAGGCTGCTCCCGTTCGGGGGCAGCCTTTCTGCCGCTGCTTGGGCCTCGGACGCCGAAAACGCCGAGAGGTTCCCGCCTGAGAAGTCAGTCGCGGAAGTTGTTGAACTGCAACGGCATGTCGAACGCCTTGGCACGCAGGGCCGCAATGGCTTCCTGCAGATCGTCACGCTTCTTGCCAGTGATGCGCACTTGCTCGCCCTGAATGGCGGCCTGCACCTTGAGCTTGGCGTCCTTGACGTGAGCGACGATTTTCTTCGCCAGCTCTTTGTCGATGCCTTCCTTGAGAACGGCTTCCTGCTTCATCAGCTTGCCCGACGCATAGGCGTCCTTGACTTCAAGGCACTGCACGTCGATCTTGCGCTTGACCAGCGCCAGCTTGAGGATCTCAATCATTGCTTCGAGCTGGAAATCGGCTTCAGCGGTCAGGTTGACGGTCAGGTCCTTTTCCTTGAACTCGAAGGTGCCCTTGCCTTTCAGGTCATAACGACGATCGAGTTCCTTGACGGCGTTCTCGACCGCGTTGGTGACTTCGTGTTTGTCCAGTTCGGATACCACGTCGAACGACGGCATGTAATCTCTCCAATAAAGGGCGCGCTCGATCAAGATGGAGCACGCCTGGCTTGCGGTTAAAATCCGCGCTGATTATAACGGGTCTTTCCCATCATTCACTGCGAGCGTCCGATGCGCGCCTCAAACAGAGCAAAAAGCTGATGTCCACCACCTGGCATGTTCTGGGCGCCGGCAGCCTCGGCACCTTATGGGCCACACGTCTGGCGCGGGCCGGGGTGCCGGTCCGGCTGATCGTCCGGGATGCGCCGCGCTTGCAGGCTTATCAGGCTGCGGGCGGCTTGACGCTGGTGGAGCACGGCAAAGCAACAACGTATGCCATTCCCGGCGAAACTACCGACAGCGATGAGCCGATCAACCGCCTGCTGGTGGCCTGCAAAGCCTACGATGCCGAGCAGGCCGTGGCCCGACTGGCGCCGCGCCTCGCGTCCGGCGCCGAATTGATCCTGTTGCAGAACGGCCTTGGCAGTCAGGACGCCGTTGCCGCGCAGGTGCCGCAAGCGCGCTGCATTTTTGCTTCGAGCACCGAAGGCGCGTTTCGCGACGGTGACTGGCGCGTGGTATTCGCCGGTCATGGTTACACCTGGCTGGGGGATGCCGGTCATCCCGTCGCGCCGATCTGGCTGGATGACGTGAGCGCCGCCGGGATTCCCCACGAATGGAGCACCGACATTCTGACCCGGCTTTGGCGAAAACTGGCGCTCAACTGCGCGATCAACCCACTGACGGTGTTGCACGATTGCCGCAATGGCGGCTTGCAGGACCACCATTGCGAAGTCGCGACCCTCTGCGGCGAACTGACCGAGCTGCTTGAACGCTGCGGCCAGCCGGCTGCCGCCGAAAATCTCCAGCCGGAAGTGGAACGGGTGATCCACGCCACCGCAGCCAATTTCTCGTCCATGTACCAGGACGTCGCGAATCAACGCCGTACGGAAATCAGCTACCTGTTGGGCTACGTCTGCAAAGTGGCTTCGCGGCACCAACTGAACCTGCCGCACCTCAATCAGCTTGAATCACGCTTGATCGCCCATCTGCACAGCCTTGGATTGCCCAGCGACTGAGCAGCGGCTACGCTGGCCACTTGTTCCTTTTCAGCGATAAACCTGATGCCATTGCGCCAGCGCCTTGAAAACCTTCCCGTCGGCCAGAAACTGCTGGCCGCCCTGCTGGTGCTGTTGACCACCGTTTTGCTGGTCGCCAACCTGACCTTTATCAGCGCCGCGTACTACATTTCCCAGGAGAGCATGGCGCCCCAGGCCTTGCAGACCATTGGCCGACTGGTGTCCAACCCGAGCCTGGTGGCTGAAGCGCTGCAGTCACCACAAAATGCCGAGCGGCTGCTCAATGAGCTCAACAGTTATTCACCGCTGCGCGCGGCAGCCCTGTATGACGGCAAGGGCGAAAGGCTGGCGCAGTTGCAACGTGGCGATCATTTGGGCCTGCCTGAGCGTTACCGCCACATCGAATCCTGGCAAGCCACCGAATTTCGCAGCAACCAAGTGATCACCCTGCCCCGCCCCGGCACCTCGCCTGGCCATCTGCTGCTGGTCGCCAGCAGCGAACTGCCGATGGCCTTCTACACCGGGACCCTGACTGCCAGCCTCGGCATTCTGATTTTCAGCGTGCTGTTATGGCTGGTGATCGCCCGGCAGATCAAACGCCTGATTACCCGGCCAATCCATCAACTCGAAGAGCTGTCCCGACAAGTGACCCGGGAAGAAAACTACGCCCTGCGCGCCTCACGCGGCAACCATGACGAAATCGGCAGCCTGGCCGAGGCGTTCAACACCATGCTCTCGCGTATCGAGGCACGGGAGCAGCAACTCAAACGGGCACGGGACGAATCCCAGGCCGCTTACGATCAGGCCCAGGGCCTGGCCGAAGAAACCCGCCACACCAACCGCAAACTGGAACTCGAGGTCCAGGTGCGCAGCAAGATCGAGAAGAAACTCACCGGGTTCCAGAATTACCTCAACAGCATCATCGACTCCATGCCGTCGGCGCTGATCGCCCTCGACGAGCAGCTCTACGTGACGCAGTGGAATCAGGAGGCCAGCGCCCTCTCCGGCACACGCCTGGATGAAGCGCTGAATCAACCGATCTTCCTCGCCTTCGAACCGCTCAAACCGTTTTTGCCGCAGCTCAAGCAAACCGTCGAGCAGCACACGGTGGCGAAGATTGAACGCGTGACCTGGTTCAAGGACGATGAACCCAAGCATTACGCTCTGACCTTTTACCCACTGATGGGCGGTGCCGGTCGTGGCGTGGTGATCCGCATCGACGACATCACCCAGCGCCTGTCGCTGGAAGAAATGATGGTGCAGTCGGAAAAAATGCTCTCGGTGGGTGGCCTCGCCGCTGGCATGGCCCACGAGATCAACAACCCGCTCGGCGCGATCCTGCACAACGTGCAGAACATTCGTCGACGCTTGTCCCCGGACTTGCCAAAAAACCTCGAACAGGCCGAACAGATCGGCATTGAGCTGGATACGGTCAACGAGTACCTGAAAGTACGTGAGGTGCCGCAGTTGCTCGACGGCATTCAACAGGCGGGCGCCCGGGCGGCGAAAATCGTCACCCACATGCTTAGCTTCAGCCGCCGCAGCACCCGGCAAATGGCGCCGTGCGATTTGCCGGCGCTGATCGATCAAGCCGTGGAAATTGCCGGCAACGACTTTGACCTGGCGATTGGCTTTGACTTCAAGGGTCAGGCGATCATTCGTCAGTTCGACCCCGCTCTGGGTCCCGTGCCCGGCACCGCCAACGAACTTGAGCAGGTGCTGCTCAACCTGCTGAAAAACGCCGCGCAAGCCATTCACCAGCGCGAGGACGGCTGCGAGCCGGGACGGATCATCCTGCGGACCAGACTCAATCCGCCGTGGGCGGAAATCCAGGTCGAGGACAATGGCATCGGCATGAGCGAGAGCGTGCGCAAACGCACCTTCGAACCCTTCTTCACCACCAAGGAAATCGGTCAGGGCACCGGGCTTGGCTTGTCGGTTTCGTATTTCATCATCACCAACAACCACAAGGGTCAGATGGAAGTGCAATCGACCCTGGGCCAGGGCACGTGTTTCACCTTGCGCCTGCCGTTGACGAGCACCCCGCTCGTTTCTCAAGAACTCAATCAGCTTTCGAGGTAACCATGGGCTTTCGCTTGTCGAAGATCTACACCCGCACCGGCGACAAAGGCGAAACCGGGCTGGGCGACGGCCGCCGCGTGCCCAAGGACCACCCGCGGATCGAGGCCATTGGCGAAGTCGATTCATTGAACAGCCAGGTCGGCGTGCTGTTGGCCGGGCTCGAAGCGGAACGTGGAAAATTTCCCGGATTAAACGAAGTGATCGAGGTTTTGGCGCCTTGCCAGCATCGGTTGTTCGACCTCGGTGGCGAACTGGCCATGCCGGAATATCAGGCGTTGAATGCGGCAGAAATCGAACGCCTGGAAGCGGCGATCGATGTGTGGAATGAAGAGCTGGGGCCGCTGGAGAATTTCATTCTGCCGGGCGGTTCGGCGCTGATTGCGCAAGCGCATGTGTGCCGAAGCCTGGCGCGCAGTGCGGAGCGCCGGTGTCAGCATTTGAATGCGCTTGAGCCGTTGGCCGGGGTTGGCCTGGCGTACATCAATCGGTTGTCGGATCTGTTGTTTGTGGTGGCGCGGGTGATTGCCAGGCGTCAGGGGATTGCGGAGATTTTGTGGCAGCCTGCTGCGAAACCTGGAGTTTAATTGGCGCCCTTAAGGACGCCTTCGCGGGCAAGCCTCGCTCCTACTGGAGAATGCATATTCCTGTAGGAGCGAGGCTTGCCCGCGAATAGGCCAGTGGCTACACCAAAGAATCCGGCCAGAACGCCCGTATCCCCGCCACGCCTTGGGCGCCTGCCGCCCAAGCCTTCTGCTGTTCCGCCGGCCCAACACCACCGAGCAAGAACACCGGCATGCTGAAACCTTCGATCAACGTTGCAGCCTGCTCCCAACCCAGCGGCTGAGCCCCCGGATGCGTCAGGGTCGGCTGCACCGGCGACAGGGTCACAAAGTCCACGCCCATCTGCTCGGCCAGCGCCAGTTCCTCGGCGTTATGGCAGGACGCCGCCAACCAGCGCGACGCCGGTAGTGGACGACCGGCCGCTGCGTATTTGCGCAGCTGTGCCGAGGTGATGTGCCAACCGGCCGACGGGAAATCGCCCAACCATTCGAACGGCCCCTTGATCATCAACTGCGCCTTACCGGCACACAGCCCGGCCGCGTCCACCGCCAGATCACGGTATTTCGGGTCGTAGCCGTTGGGCGCCCGTAGCTGGATCAACTTGATGCCGTTGGCGATGGCTTTCTGAATACCGCGCAGCAGCGCAGGGGTTTCCAGATCTTCAGGCGTAATCAGGTAAGCCGAAGGCAACCGCGCCGCCGCAACGATTGGCTGGTTGGCGGCCGGAAACTCATAGCCCGGCAGATCACGCGGCGCCACCCATTCCAAAGGCTGGCCTTCGGCACCGTGAGGTTCACCGGAAAAGTCCGAGACCTCCCAGACATCCAGCAACACTTGTTTGTCCGGGTAGTCATGGCGGACCTTGATCAGCGGTCGAGCGGCATTGACCACAATCCCCAGCTCTTCATGAAGCTCACGGGCCAGCGCAGTTTCCACGGACTCGTCTGCCTCGACCTTGCCACCCGGGAATTCCCAAAGACCGCCCTGATGCTGAGTGTCGGCACGCCGGGCGATAAGGATCTTGCCGCTGCTATCGCGGATAACCGCGGCGGCTACGTGTACTCGTTTCACTGCCCGACCTCCTCCAGACCCGCCTTTTGCCAAGCCTTGAAGGCTGGCCATTGGTAGATCGTTTCGACGTAGGCCTCATCCGCCGCCGGCAACTTCACCTGATAGGTACGCAGGCGTACGGCAATGGGTGCGAAGAAGGCATCGGCCAGGGTCGCGCGGCCAAACAGGTATGGACCGGTTTCGGTCGCGGCTGCGCGGCACTCGGCCCACAACGCCAGCATGCGTTCGATGTCCGCCTGGACGTCAGCCGGGACCGGCGACAAAGGTGCGTCGCGGCTCAGGTCAAACGGCATGTTGCCGCGCATGGCGAAGAAGCCGGCGTGCATCTGTGCACATGCCGAACGTGCCTGGGCGCGGGCCGCAACGTCTTTTGGCCAGAGGTCGGCGTCAGGGAATTGTTCGGCCAGGTACTCGGCAATCGCCAGGGAATCGGCGATGGTGCCGTGCTCGGTTTTCAGCAACGGGACTTTGGCGGTCGGCGAATGTTTGAGCAGACGCTCGCGGGTGTCCGGCTGGTTCAGTTTGATCAATTCTTCGGTGTACGGGGCGCCGGCCAGGTCAAGGGCCAGGGCGCCGCGCAGGGACCAGGAGGAATGCAATTTGTCGCCGATGATCAGGTGGAGGCTCATGTTCGGGACCTTTTGATAGGGGGTACAGGCCAGAATCTTTGGTGTCTGATCGGACCTCTTCGCGGGCAAGCCTCGCTCCTACAGGGATTGCGCGATCCTTGTAGGAGCGAGGCTTGCCCGCGAAAGCGATCTGTCTTACGTACGGTATTCGGCGTTGATCTTCACGTATTCGTGGGACAGGTCCGTGGTCCAGATGGTTTCGCTGCAATCGCCGCGACCCAGTTCGATACGGATGGTGATTTCTTCCTGCTGCATCACCGCTGCGCCCTGGGCTTCAGTGTAGGTCGATGCGCGGGCGCCACGGCTGGCGATGCAGACTTCGCCGAGGAACACGTCGATCTTGCTCACGTCCAGGTTCGGTACGCCAGCACGGCCAACGGCAGCCAGGATGCGGCCCCAGTTCGGGTCGGATGCGAACAGCGCGGTCTTGATCAGCGGCGAGTGCGCCACGGTGTAACCGACGTCCAGGCATTCCTGGTGATTGCCGCCGCCGTTGACTTCAACGGTGACGAACTTGGTCGCGCCTTCGCCGTCACGCACGATGGCCTGGGCCACGTCCATGCACACTTCGAACACAGCCTGTTTCAGCTTGGCGAACAGTTCACCACTGGCGGAGGTGATTTCCGGCAGTGCCGCCTGACCGGTGGCGATTAGCATGCAGCAGTCGTTGGTCGAGGTGTCGCCGTCGATGGTGATGCGGTTGAACGACTTGTTGGCGCCGTCCAGCAACAGGTTTTGCAACACGTCGCGGGAGACTTTGGCGTCGGTGGCGATGTAGCCGAGCATGGTCGCCATGTTCGGACGGATCATGCCCGCGCCTTTGCTGATGCCGGTAACGGTGATGGTCACGCCGTCATGCTTGAACTGGCGGCTGGCGCCCTTCGGCAGGGTATCGGTGGTCATGATGCCGGTGGCGGCAGCTTCCCAGTTGTTGACCGACAGGTCGTCGAGAGCGGCTTGCAGCGCGCCTTCGATTTTCTCGACCGGCAGCGGTTCGCCGATCACACCGGTGGAGTACGGCAGCACCAGGCTGGCATCGACGCCGGTCAGTTCGGCCAGTTTCGCGCAGGTACGCTCGGCGGCCGCCAGACCCGGTTCGCCGGTGCCGGCGTTGGCGTTGCCGGTGTTGGTCAGCAGGTAACGCACCGGACCTTGCACACGTTGCTTGGCCAGGATCACCGGAGCAGCGCAAAAGGCGTTCAGGGTGAACACGCCCGCCACGGTGGAACCTTCGGCGCAGCGCATGACCACGACATCCTTGCGCCCAGGGCGCTTGATGCCGGCCGAGGCGATACCGAGTTCAAAACCGGCAACCGGGTGCAACGTTGGCAAAGGACCAAGACCAACAGCCATGAATGCGCTCCTTAATAAATGATGTCTGCACCGCTTTCAGGAAGAACGGTGGTGTAAATGGCAAAACGCCGCGACGGCTGATGCCGGTCGCGGCGCGGGTATTTCAGCGTATGAAACGGGTTTTACTGGATCTGCCCGTGGCAATGCTTGAACTTCTTGCCCGAACCGCAGTAGCACAGTTCGTTACGGCCCAGCTTCTGTTCGTTGCGTACCGGCGCTACGGCGAGGGCTACATCGACCTCTTCACCCAGCAGTTCCGGTTGCTCGAGACCAGGCGCTTCAGCGTGCTCGAACTGCATGCGCGCCGCCAGTGCTTCGGCTTCCTGGCGCAGGCGTTGCTCTTCTTCGATCGGATCTTCGCGGCGGACCTGAACGTGCGACAACACACGGATCGAGTCGCGCTTGATCGAATCCAGCAGCTCGGAGAACAGCGTGAACGACTCGCGCTTGTACTCTTGCTTCGGGTTCTTCTGCGCATAGCCACGCAAGTGGATGCCGTGACGCAGGTGGTCCATGGTCGACAGGTGGTCTTTCCACAGGTCGTCCAGCACGCGCAGCACGATTTGCTTCTCGAAGGTGCGCAGCGCGTCGGCGCCCGCCTGGTCTTCTTTCTCGTTGTACGCCGCGATGAGCTCCTGCATCAGCTTCTCGCGCAGGGTTTCTTCGTACAGGTGATCGTCTTCGTCGAGCCATTGCTGGATCGGAAGCGCCACACCGAAGTCGCTCTGCAATGCCGCTTCCAGACCGGCCACGTCCCACTGCTCAGGCAGCGATTGCGGTGGAATGTGGGCGCTGACGGTAGCGTTGAGTACGTCCTGACGGAAGTCGGCGATGGTTTCACCGATGTTGTCGGCGGCCAGCAACGTGTTGCGCATGTGATAGATCACTTTACGCTGTTCGTTGTTGACGTCATCGAACTCGAGCAGTTGTTTACGAATGTCGAAGTTGCGGCCTTCAACCTTGCGCTGAGCCTTCTCGATGGCGTTGGTCACCATGCGGTGCTCGATCGCTTCACCGGACTGCATGCCCAATGCTTTCATGAAGTTCTTCACCCGGTCAGAGGCGAAGATGCGCATCAGGCTGTCTTCCAGCGACAGGTAGAAACGACTGGAACCGGCGTCACCCTGACGACCTGCACGACCACGCAACTGGTTGTCGATACGGCGCGATTCGTGACGTTCGGACGCAATCACCTGCAAGCCACCCGACTCCAGCACTTGCTGGTGACGCTTCTGCCAGTCGGCCTTGATCTGGGCAATCTGCTCCGGCGTCGGGTCTTCCAGAGACGCGACTTCCACTTCCCAGTTGCCGCCCAACAGAATGTCGGTACCACGACCGGCCATGTTGGTGGCGATGGTCAGTGCGCCTGGACGACCGGCCTGGGCAATGATTTCGGCTTCTTTTTCGTGGAACTTGGCGTTCAGGACCTTGTGTTCGATGCCTTCCTTCTGCAGCAGCGCAGACATGTGCTCGGAAGTTTCGATGGTTGCAGTACCCACCAGCACCGGACGGCCGTGAGTCATGCATTCCTTGATGTCGTTGATGATCGCCGCGTATTTCTCTTCGGCGGTCAGGAACACCAGGTCGTTGTAGTCTTTACGTGCCAAAGGCTTGTTCGGCGGGATCACCATGACCTGCAGGCCGTAGATCTGGTGGAATTCGAACGCTTCGGTGTCTGCGGTACCGGTCATGCCGGACAACTTGTTGTACAGACGGAAGTAGTTCTGGAACGTGGTCGACGCCAACGTCTGGCTTTCGGCCTGGATGTTCAGGTTTTCCTTGGCTTCGATAGCCTGGTGCAGGCCTTCGGACAAACGGCGACCCGGCATGGTACGACCGGTGTGTTCGTCGACCAGGACAACCTGACCGTCCTGCACGATGTATTCAACGTTGCGGTTGAACAGCTTGTGCGCACGCAGGCCGGCATAAACGTGGGTCAGCAGGCCAAGGTTATGCGCCGAATACAGGCTCTCGCCTTCAGCCAGCAGGCCGACGCGGGTCAGCATGTCTTCGATGAACTGGTGACCGGCTTCGTTGAGTTCGACCTGACGGGTCTTCTCGTCGACGGTGTAATGGCCGGCCTTGGTGACTTCGCCTTCGACTTCTTCGACGTGCAATTGCAGCTGCGGGATCAGTTTGTTGATCTCGATGTACAGCTTCGAGCTGTCCTCGGCCTGACCGGAAATGATCAGCGGGGTACGGGCTTCGTCGATGAGGATGGAGTCGACTTCGTCGATCACGGCAAAGTTGAGTTCGCGCTGGAATTTTTCTTCCATGCTGAACGCCATGTTGTCGCGCAGGTAGTCGAAACCGAATTCGTTGTTGGTGCCGTAGGTGATGTCGGCGGCGTAGGCCTGACGTTTCTCTTCCGGCGGCTGGAAAGGTGTAACCACACCGACCGTCATGCCGAGGAATTCGTAGAGCGGACGCATCCAGTTGGCGTCACGGCGGGCCAGATAGTCGTTCACGGTAACAACGTGCACGCCTTTGCCGGACAGCGCGTTGAGGTAAACGCCCAGTGTAGCCACCAGGGTCTTGCCTTCACCGGTACGCATTTCCGCGATCATGCCTTCATGCAAGGTCATGCCGCCGATCAGCTGGACATCGAAGTGGCGCATACCCATGACGCGCTTGCCGGCTTCGCGGGCGACCGCAAAGGCTTCTGGCAGCAGCTTGTCGAGGGTTTCCCCTTTGGCGATGCGGGCCTTGAACTCATCCGTCTTGGCACGCAATTGATCGTCCGAAAGGGCCACCATTTGCTCTTCGAAGGCATTGACGAGTTGCACCGTCTTGAGCATGCGTTTGACTTCACGCTCGTTCTTGCTTCCAAAAAGTTTCTTTAACAAAGGCGCAAACATATCGGCAGGATCTTCCACACTAAAGGGATGGAGGGCGGCCCCGTGAGTCGCCCGTGCAGCCCTCATGGCCGCATGCGAACGAGCATTCTACCCGGAAACGATGGTGAGGAAAGTGGCGTTATTCCACGATGCATGCACTGCGCTGTTACGGGGCTCACTTAAAATAAGGGCTTTTTGCTGAACTTCAAGCCACTGACGGCAGAAGTTACTTGTTGATTTAATGGGTAAAGCGCGCGCAAAGCAATGGGTCGGGCGCATCCAGTGCTTTCTGCTACCATGGCAGCTCTGTTACTTCAGGTGTCTGATCATGGCATTTCGCCCTCTTACGGCCAGAGCACCCGCCGTTCTGCTTCGCGAAGCCAAACCGCTGAAAGCCATTTTTGGCCATGCTCAACGCCTGGGTCATTTACAACGTCTGCTCGAAAGCCAATTGCAGCCCGCTGCGCGCAAACATTGCCATGTGGCGTCGTGGCGCGAAGGCAGTCTGTTGCTGATTGTCACCGACGGACATTGGGCAACGCGTCTGCGCTATCAACAGAAACGTCTGCAACGGCAGTTGCAGATGTTTGATGAGTTCGCCAGCCTGACGCGGATTCTGTTCAAGGTGCAGCCGCCGACCGTTCAGCAAGGAGCAGCCGGGCATACCATCAGTTTGTCGACGGATGCGGGCGCGACGATTCAGGCTACGGCTGAGGGGATCAGCGATCCCAACCTGCGGGCGGCGCTGGAGCGACTGGCCGCTCACGCAAAACCCAAGGACTGAAATCGCCGGGACCTTCGTAGGAGCGAGGCTTGCCCGCGAAGAGGCCCTTGAAGCAGCCAAAAGCTTCGCGGGCAAGCCTCGCTCCTACAGGGATGGTGTGTATTCAATGACTTTCAGCGGCGTTTGCTGCCGCCGAGCAACGACCCCATCAACCCACGCACCAATTGCCGACCAAGCTGATTGGCCGCCTGTCGCATCGCCGACTTCAGCGCCTGCCCTGCCGCCGTGCCGAGGAACTCCCCGGCCTTGTCGGTGAAGCTCGGTTCCTCTGGCGCAGGTTTGCCCGGTGCCGCTTCGAGTTCCGGCGCCAGGCCTTTGCGTCCCATCAGCACTTCATAGGCCGATTCGCGATCCACCGGTTTGTCGTACCGCCCTTTGAACGGCGAGCCGGCGATCAGCAGCGAGCGCTCGGTTTCGCTCAGCGGCCCGATCCGTGATTGCGGTGGTGCCACCAGAACGCGCTGGACCATCTCTGGCGTGCCTTTGTCCTGCAACGTGCCGACCAGCGCCTCGCCGATCCCCAGTTCGGTCAGCACCGACAAGGCATCGAACGCCGGGTTCGGCCGGAAGCCCTCGGCCACCGCACGCAGGGACTTCTGCTCCTTGGCGGTGAACGCACGCAAGCCATGCTGGATACGCAGGCCGAGCTGCGCCAGCACGTCATCCGGCAGGTCGCCCGGCGATTGGGTGACGAAATACACGCCCACGCCTTTCGAGCGAATCAACCGCACCACTTGCTCCAGTCGCTCCTGCAACGCCTTGGGCGTATCGGCAAACAATAAATGGGCTTCGTCGAAAAACAGCGCCAGCAGTGGTTTGTCGGCATCGCCGCGCTCCGGCAGTTGCTCGAACAGTTCAGCCAGAAGCCACAACAGAAACGTCGCGTAGACCTTCGGCGCTTCGTGCACCAGACGACTGGCATCCAGCAAGTGAATGCGCCCGCGTCCCTCGGCGGTCGGTTGCAGAATGTCTTCGAGTTGCAGCGCCGGCTCGCCGAACAAGGCCTCAGCACCTTGTTGCTCCAGGGTCGCCAATCGGCGCAACAAGGCCTGGCTGGAACCGGTGGTCATCAGCGCGGCGTCGTCGCCCAGCAATTCGGGGTGGTCGCGCAGGTGATTGAGCAGTGCCTTCAGGTCCTTCAAGTCCAGCAGCAACAGGCCTTCGCGATCTGCGACCTTGAACGCGGCATACAGCGCCGACTGCTGGCTGTCGGTCAACTCCAGCAGGGCGCCAATTAACAGCGGGCCCATTTCGCTCAGGGTTGTGCGCAAGGGATGACCGGTTTGGCCGTGAATGTCCCACAAAGTGACCGGGTACGCCTGCGGCGTGTGATTCAGCCAGGGCATCCCGGCGATTCGCTCGGCGATCTTGCCCTGCGGGTTGCCGGCAGCGCCGAGGCCGCACAGGTCACCTTTGATGTCCGCTGCGAACACCGCCACGCCAGCATCGCTGAATGCTTCGGCCAGTCGTTGAAGGGTGACGGTCTTGCCGGTCCCGGTAGCGCCCGCGACCAGACCGTGACGGTTCGCCAGGCGCATGGCCTGGGCGATCGGTTGCCCCGCGAGATCGGCACCGATAACGAGTTGCGATGAATCAGGCATTTGGTCACCCATGGTTAATCTTTAATTCTGCACGGCCGATATAAAAGACTGAAAAGCTTCGGTAATCCCCCCAAGGAGAGGACGGAAATATCAGCTTGTTTTCATGACCGCCCACTGCGCGCTTCTTTATAAAAGCACGCCTTGAGCATTAAGACCTTAGCGGAACCCCAAGCCATGAACAAAAATCTGCGCTTCAGCCATAAAATCCTGCTTGCCGCCGCTCTCATCGTCATTGCCGCGTTCGCCTCGTTCACGCTGTACAACGACTACTTGCAGCGCAACGCCATCCGCGAGGATCTGGACAAGAATCTGCAAAAAATGGGCAGCGTGACTGCCAACAACATCCAGACCTGGTTGACCGGGCGCAGTCTGCTGATCGAAAACCTCGCACAAAACGCCGCGCTGAACGCGGACATCGGCAACGTCACCAAGCTGCTGGAGCAGAAGGCGGTGACGTCGACCTTCATGGGTGCTTACATTGGCAACAAGGATGGCACCTTCATCATCCGCCCGGACAGCAAAATGCCGGATGGCTATGACCCGCGCGCCCGCCCCTGGTACAAAAGTGCCCAAAGCACCAGCGGCTCGGCGCTGACCGAACCCTACATCGATCTGGCCTCTGGCCAACTGGTCATCTCCATCGTCAACAGTGTGCTCAAGGATGGCCAAAACATCGGTGTGGTCGGTGGTGACCTGAGCCTGCAAGTGATCGCCGACAGCCTGAATGCGCTGGATTTCGATGGCATGGGTTATGCGTTCCTGATCAGCGCCGACGGCAAGATCCTGGTGCACCCGGACAAAGCGCTGGTGATGAAATCCCTGGCTGAGGCGTACCCGAAAAACACGCCACGCATCAGCAGCGACTTCAGTGAAGTGGAAGTCGATGGCAAAACCCGCATCGTCACGTTCACTCCGATCAAAGGCCTGTCTTCCGTCAACTGGTACATCGGTCTGTCGGTGGATAAAGACAAAGCCTTCGCGAAGCTCAGCGATTTCCGCGCCTCGGCGGTCGTTGCGACCGTCATCGCAGTTGCGATCATCATTGCCTTGCTGGGCATGTTGATCCGTATCCTGATTCAGCCGCTGCACGTCATGACCCGCGCCATGGCCGACATTGCCGATGGCGAGGGCGACCTGACCAAACGCCTGACTATCCAGAACAACGATGAATTCGGCCTCCTGGGCACCGCGTTCAACCGTTTCGTGGAGCGCATTCACGGTTCGATCCGCGAAGTGTCTTCGGCCACCGGCCAGGTCAACGAAGTGGCGCTGCGTGTAGTCGCGGCTTCCAACTCGTCGATGTACAACTCCGACCAGCAAGCTTCGCGCACCAGCAGCGTCGCCGCCGCGATCAATCAGCTCGGTGCCGCGGCCCAGGAAATCGCGCGCAACGCCGCCCAGGCGTCGAGCCAGGCCAGCGATGCCCGCAGCCTCGCCGAAGACGGCCAACAGGTGGTGGATCGCAGCATCGTCGCGATGAACCAACTGTCGAGCATGCTCAGCGCTTCGAGCACCAACATCGAATCGCTGAACAGCAAAACCGTAAACATCGGGCAGATTCTCGAAGTGATCACCAGCATTTCCCAGCAAACCAACCTGCTGGCGCTGAACGCCGCGATTGAAGCGGCCCGTGCCGGTGAAGCCGGACGTGGTTTTGCCGTGGTGGCCGACGAAGTGCGCAACCTGGCACACCGCACGCAGGAATCGGCGCAGCAGGTGCAGACCATGATCGAGGAGCTGCAAGTCGGCGCCCGCGAATCCGTCAGCACCATGAGCGACAGCCAGCGCCACAGTCAGGACAGCGTGGAAATCGCCAACCTGGCGGGCGAACGCCTGAACAGCGTGACGTTGCGCATCGGTGAAATCGACGGGATGAACCAGTCCGTGGCGACGGCGACCGAGGAACAGACGGCGGTGGTGGAGTCGATCAACGTCGACATTACCGAGATCAATACGCTCAACCAGGAAGGGGTGGAAAACCTGCAAGCGACGTTGCGGGCGTGTTCGGACCTGGAGCAGCAGGCGGCACGTCTCAAGCAATTGGTAGGTAGTTTCCGGATCTGATGCGCTTCTGAGGGCCCCTTCGCGGGCAAGCCTCGCTCCTACAAGGTTTTACGTGAACCTGTAGGAGCGAGGCTTGCCCGCGAAGGCGGTCTGTAACACACCACAAAACCCCAGCCGAACATCTATTCTTCATAAAGGTCAACCAAGGGAGTACAACGGACCGGAGGGATGTTCATCGTGCACATCGCGGACATAACCATGTTCTACGCCCCTGCCAGCGGTGGCGTGCGCACGTATCTGGATGCAAAACACCGTCGTCTGGGCGTCAAGCCCGGCATTCGCCACAGCCTGCTGATCCCCGGCTCACACTTGAGTGAACAGGATGGCGTTTACACGGTTCCGGCCCCTGCCCTGCCCTTCGGCAAGGGTTATCGTTTCCCTCTCCGTCTCGCCCCTTGGCGAAATGTCCTGCAGGATTTGCAGCCCGATCTGATCGAAGTCGGTGACCCGTACCTCACAGCCTGGGCAGCGCTCGATGCCCGCCGCCAACTCGATGTGCCAGTGATCGGCTTCTATCACTCGGACTTGCCGCTGCTGGTCAGCAATCGCATGGGCAATTGGGTCACAACCAACGTCGAAGCGTATGTCAAAAAGCTCTACGGCAACTTCGACCGGGTCTTGGCGCCGAGCCGGATCATGGCCGACAAACTGACCAGCCTGGGCGTGAACAACGTTTTCGTCCAAACCCTGGGCGTCGACCTGCAAACCTTTCATCCCGAGGCCCGGGATCCAAGCCTGCGGACGCAACTGGGCATCAATGAAAATACACACCTGCTGATTTTTGCCGGGCGAGGCTCCAAGGAAAAAAACCTGCCGGTGTTGCTGGAATGCATGCGACGCCTGGGGCGGCGTTATCACCTGTTGCTGCTGGGGTCGTCGATGCCGGTCGTGGTCCCGGACAACGTCACCGTCATCCATGAGTTCTGCCCCGTCACGCAGGTGGCGAAGTTGATGGCCAGCGCCGATGCGCTGCTGCATGCCGGCGACCAGGAAACGTTTGGCCTGGTAGTCCTCGAAGCCATGGCCAGCGGCATTCCGGTCGTAGCCGTGGCGGCGGGAGCCTTTGAAGAAATCATCAGCGCAGAATGCGGGCTGCTGTGCGCGCCGAACGACCCGGTGGCGATGGCCAATGCGGTACGGGAGCTGTTCAGTTCAGGCAGTGCCGCGCTCGGCCAACAAGCGCGCCTCCATGTCGAACGGCATTACTCGTGGGACACGGTGGTCAACAGCCTGTTGGGCCACTATCACGCCGTCCTCGGCAACCAATGGCCGCTGGCCGCCAATGGTTGAAAACATGACTGCGCCCTGCCTGTTACTCGTGCTGCATGACGTCGCGCCGCACACTTGGGCCGATTACCAACCTTTTGTCGAAGCCGTCGACGCCTTGGGCGAGGTGCCGATGACCTGGCTGGTGGTGCCGGATTTCCACAGACACAACGATCTGGAGGCACACCCGGGGTTGCGCCGCCTGCTGACCGGTCGAGTCGCCCGAGGTGACGAATTGGCACTGCACGGCTATTTTCATTGTGATGATGAGCCGCCGCCCAACACGCCACGAAACTGGTTCATGCGCCGCATTTATACCCACGAAGGCGAGTTCTACACGCTGTCTCAGGACGCGGCTCTCGTGCGTCTGCGCGCAGGTATCGAGCTGTTTCATCGCTATGACTGGCCGCTCGAAGGGTTCGTCGCTCCGGCCTGGTTGATGAGCGAAGGTACGCGCCAGGCCTTGCGCCAGTTACCCCTGAGTTACACGAGCGATCCACAGCATCTGTTTCGTCTACCGGATTTCACCCCGGTCGATGCGCCGGGACTGGTCTGGAGTGCGCGCAGCGCATGGCGGCGAGGTTTGTCGAAGCTCGTCAGCGATCAGCGCGAACAACGCTGGCGCCAGGCGCCGGTAATTCGTCTGGGCCTGCACCCGGTGGACATGCGTCATCGGTTTGCGCGCGATTACTGGCTGCAAACCCTCAAGCGATTGCTCGACCAAGGCCGCATGCCGATGACCAAGGCTCGTTGGCTCGCGCTGCACAGCGACTGTGTCGGTCGCGCCGCATGAGCCGGGGGATTCTGCTGTTTGTCGCGCTGCTCGCGGCGGTGCTGATTCCGCTGCTGCTGGGTGGCAACCAGACCTGGTCGCGATTGCAAAGCTTTCCACTGAGCTGGTTGCTGATCATGTTCGGCATGATCCTGCTGTGCTGGGTGGTGAACACGATGCGCTTGCGCCTGTTGCTGGGTGATGAGCGCGACAAGGTCAGCCCGATCAAAAGCCTCGGCGTGGTAATGGCCGCCGAGTTCGCCTACTGCGCCACACCGGGCGGCAGCGGCGGACCGCTGACCATCATGGCGCTGCTGGCCCGCAACGGGGTTCGGCCGGCACGGGGCAGCGCAGTTTTCGCCATGGACCAACTCAGCGATCTGCTGTTCTTTCTCTGTGCGTTAAGCGGGATTCTGATTTATGCGCTGTTCCAGCACCTCAGCGAGCGCATGGAGTGGCTACTGACCGTCAGTGCGATATCGATGTTCGGCGGGCTGCTCAGTTGTGTGGTGATCGCGCGCTACCATCGGCTGCTGATTCGCCTCAGCGGGCGGCTGCTCGCACGTCTCAATGTCAAAGGCACCACGCGCATGCGCTGGGCGCGAAAACTCCTGCACTTTCTTGCGGCGTTCACTGACACGCTGAAGTTGCCCTTTCAGACATTGATCAAGGTGTTTGCCCTGACCTGTGTGCATTGGGTGCTGCGCTATAGCGTGTTGTACCTGGCGTTGCGCGGGCTTGGCGCGGATTTGCAGTGGGCCTGGAGCTTTTTGATTCAGATGCTTTCGCTGAGTGCGGGGCAGTTCAGCCTGTTGCCGGGGGGCGCCGGGGCGGCGGAATTGACCTCGGCTGCATTGCTGGCGCCCATGGTGGGGAAATCTACTGCGGCGGCGGCGATTCTGATTTGGCGGGCGGTGACTTATTACTTTTATCTGGTGGTGGGGGGGCCGGTGTTTTTGTTGATGGTTGGGCGGCCGTTGTTGAAGAAGTTGATGAGGTTTAAGCAGGCTTAGGGCTTGCGGGTTTTTTGATGGTGTACATATCCGTTTTTTTGGTTAAGGCGGCTATCGGTTCCGCTCTTACAGCGGGTCACTTGGAGAAGCGCCAAGTAACCAAGCGCTTTTGCCCCTTTCGTTCGGTGCCTCGCCTAGGCTCGGCATCCCCTCGCTCCGGTCCTGCTCCGTGGGCCCGCCGCGATCGGCCATCCATGGCCGGGGGCGGCTAACCCGGCATCCATGCCGGGTTGCCCACTGCGCAGAACCTCCACTCGGCCTCTCGAGGGGGCGACTACCGCCACAGCCGCCGAGGCGGCCTGAAAACCGACCTGGCTCTTTGGTCGACCGCGTTGTCTTTCTTGGCTGCGACCACTCATTCCGGATGTGGACACGGCCCCCCTGTAGGAGCCGGCTTGCTGGCGATAGCGGTGGGTCAGGCAATGAATGTGTTGGCTGGACGGCCGCTATCGCCAGCAAGCCGGCTCCTACACGAGATCGGGTTTACAGGGTTCAAAATTGTAGGAGCTGGCTTGCCGGCGATGGACGCCAACGATAACGCGGGCTGTCTGAATGAACGCGTCGCCTAGACGCTTTTCGCCGGCAAGCCGGCTCCTACAGGGATCGGCGTACGCTTTTGATTTCCACCACTCATCAGGCCGAGCGTTAGCTCGCCTTCAGCTTTTGATCTGAGCGCCCCCTCGAGAGGCCGAGTGGAGGTTCTGCGCAGTGGGCAACCCGGCATGGATGCCGGGTTAGCCGCGCACGGCCAGGGATGGCCGATCGCGGCGGGCCCACGGAGCAGGACCGGAGCGAGGGCATGCCGAGCCTAGGCGAGGCACCGAACGAAAGGGGCAAAAGCGCTTGGTTACTTGGCGCTTCTCCAAGTGACTCGCTGTAAAAGCGAAACCAATAGCCGCCGTTACCGAAGAAACGGATATGTACACAATCAAAACGAGCGCGCACCAGACCTCAAGACCGCTTCGCCAGCAAGCCGGCTCCTACAAGGTCAGGGTCAGTACGAGGCTCAGGATTCAACTGCTCCCACAACTCCGCCGCACCGGGAAACTCCGTGCCGTCTTCGGCACTCATGTCATCCGGATCATAACGGCTCAAACACCCCTCCCCCAATGTCGCGGGAGCCTTGGAAGTAGCTTTGTCCAGTGGATCGGCCATGGTCATGTCCTCAGTGCAGAAACGGCGAAGGGCCTGGAACGATTGAACGCCCAGGCCCTTCGAATTTCAACCGCGTCGCGTGGCAGTCAGAACACTACAGTCTTATTGCCGTGCACCAGCACCCGGTCTTCCAGGTGATAACGCAGACCGCGGGCCAGCACCATTTTCTCGACATCGCGACCGAAACGCACCATGTCTTCGATGCTGTCACTGTGGCTGACGCGCACAACGTCTTGCTCGATGATCGGGCCGGCGTCCAGCTCTTCGGTCACGTAGTGACACGTCGCACCGATCAACTTCACCCCACGCATGGAGGCCTGGTGATACGGCTTGGCGCCAACGAACGACGGCAGGAAGCTGTGGTGAATGTTGATGACCTTGTGCGCATACTCGCTGCACAACTCGGGCGGCAGGATTTGCATGTAGCGGGCAAGTACCACCACTTCGGCATCGTGCTGTTTGACCAGTCGCGAGACTTCGGCGAACGCCGGCTCTTTATCCTGCGGATTGACCGGTACGTGGTAGTAAGGAATGCCGTGCCACTCGACCATGCTGCGCAAATCATCATGGTTGGAAATCACGCAGGAGATTTCGCAATCCAGCTCATCGCTGTGCCAGCGGTGCAGCAAGTCGGCCAGGCAATGGGACTCACGGCTTGCCATCAACACCACGCGCTTCTTCTGCGCGGTATCGGTAATGCGCCAGTTCATCGAGAACTCTTCGGCAATCGGCGCAAACGCCTCGCGGAAAGCCTCGATACCGAAAGGCAGCGAGTCGGCACGAATTTCGTGACGCATGAAAAACCAGCCACTGAGATTGTCCGAGTGGTGGCTCGCTTCAGTGATCCAGCCGTTATGTGACGCCAGAAAGTTACTGACTTTAGCAACGATGCCGACGCGGTCCGGGCAAGCAATCACCAGCCGAAAAGTGCGCATGAGGGGGAAACTCCAGAACTTCGCAAAGGCCGCCATTCTAGCGATTGCGCGAAAAAACTGCAGTATAGATGACACCTCGCGTTGCGCGAGGGCCGCTGGCACAAGCGTTGGGGGTTGTCGGTTACCTGCGCGATGGTGATCCTGTCAGCATTCTTCAAGCATTCAATTGTGAATATCTGTGATACCTGCGTCACACTATTTAACTGTACATCCAATTTGCGCCCTATTCATCGCAACTAATTTAAATAAACCCCGGTTAAATGTTTACTTGATGAAACACCCTGACTATTATTGCCGCACTGTCACCTGCCATCCAGCGCACAACATAAGGTAGTCCCCATGTCCTTGATCAACGAATATCGTGCCACCGAAGAAGCTATCAAAGAGCTGCAAGCCCGTTTGAAGAACCTGTCCCAAGACGACAAACTGCAAACCGAGCTGGAATTCGAAGGCAAACTGCGCACCCTGATGGGCGAATACTCCAAGTCCCTGCGTGACATCATTGCGCTGTTGGATCCAGAATCCAAAACCAAAGCACCACGCGGCGGCGCAGTAAAAACTACTGGCACCAAGCGTGCTCGCAAAGTTAAACAATACAAAAACCCGCACAACGGCGAAGTCATCGAAACCAAAGGTGGCAACCACAAAACTCTGAAAGAGTGGAAAGCCAAGTGGGGCGGCGACGTGGTTGAAGGCTGGGCTACCCTGCTGGGCTAAGCCGCAAGCCTGTCGCAGAGCAATCCGCGACAAAAAAGAACGCCAGCAATCGCTGGCGTTTTTTTATGCCCGAAACTCAGGCCCGTGCATTTTCATTTTCAAAGATTCAAACGTTTGCGCAATGTCTGGACATAATTGCTCCACTCATCGAGCACCTCTTGCTGGAATGGCGTCGCAGTAATGTTCAATTGGGCTGCGGCTTCTACAAATGCTTCCAGGGTATTGGGTGCCCCCCACTCGGGCGCTGACAAACGTTGCTGACAGAATATTCGCCAGCGTTCTTGCTCTTCGAAACTCAACGTGTCGGGAAAGTTACGTGCGCGATATCGAAACAATAATTCAGGTAAACGTTCATCATCGAACGGCCATTGCTCTTGCGCTAATTGCGCCGGGTCAGCCGCCCGGACTTGCTCACAAAGACGCCGGTCCCGATCACCGATAAAACCATCGTATAACTGTTGTTCAGGGTCCTGGCTCTGGGCGAAATCCTCTCGGGCATAAATGGCCTGAACTTTATCTCGCCAAATTGTTTGTGCGGCACTTAGCCGCAGTGTGCGCTCCTGATAAAGCGCCATATCCAGCCCCAGTCGTTGCTGATCATCGGGACGAAGCACCGACAACGGCGCCACCACCGGGCATTTGTTGATGTGGATGAGTTTGAGCGGTACCGGCAGTTCGCCTTCGGCGAGTTCATCGCGACGGGTATACAAACGCTGGCGCAAGGTCTCGGCATCCAGGTCGAGCAATCCCTGGGGATCCAGGTGCAGGTCACAGACAATCAACGCGTTCTTGTTGCGCGGATGCCAGGCCAGCGGCAACACCACGCCGACATAACTGCGTGCCGCCGAAAAACGCCCGGAAATGTGCACCATCGGCTGCAACAGTCGAATCTGATCCATCACCTTTTGTTTGCTGCGCAACTGAAACAGCCAGTCGTAGAGCTTCGGCTGTTTTTCCCGGATCAGACGTGCCAGTGCGATGGTCGCGCGAACGTCCGACAGCGCTTCGTGAGCATTGCCGTGATCGATACCGTTGGCGGCGGTCAGGCGTTCGAGTTTGAGCGTCACCCGCCCTTCGTCATCCGTCGGCCAAACCAGGCCATCGGGCCGCAAGGCATACGCCGCACGCACCACATCGATCAGGTCCCAGCGACTGTTACCGCCCTGCCACTCGCGGGCATAGGGGTCGAAGAAATTTCGGTACAGGCTGTAACGAGTCATCTCGTCGTCGAAACGCAAGGTGTTGTAACCCGCGCCACAAGTGCCCGGTGCCGCCAGTTGCGCGTGTACCCGCGTCATGAAATCGGCTTCGCTCAAACCGTGTTCGGTCAGTTGGCCCGGCGTGATGCCAGTGATCGCGCAGGCCGCCGGATGCGGCAGGATGTCTTCACTGGGCTGGCAATAAAGATTGACCGGCTCGTCTATGACATTGAGATCAAAGTCAGTGCGCAGCCCCGCCACTTGCAGCGGACGGTCGCAACGCGGATTGATGCCGGTGGTTTCATAGTCGTACCAGAAGATCGAGGTCACGGGCTATTCCTGAACTGAAGATCGGCGAAGTCTAGGCGTTCACATCCCGCCCCGGCCAGTAATCTTGCATTCAATCACCTATGACCACGCATCGTGCAATACATAGTTATGTCGTTTCCCCCCGTGAGGCTGCTAGCATCGGACGCACAGAGAATCCCGATCAGGCCACATCATCAGGTTGCCCATGCTCGAGACCACAGCACTGCAAAGGAAAGCGACGCTGTCCCCGCCACTGGATACGCGGTATCAGGTTGAAACGCCGGAAGGCATCGACTTGCCACTGCGCCCGGCCGGGTTGATGGTCCGTGCGCTGGCGTTCTCCATCGACCTCGGGCTGCGCGGGCTGATTCTGGGTCTGCTGTTTATCGTCCTCGCGTTTCTGGGGAAACTCGGCGCAGGGCTGGGCTCGATCCTGCTGTTCGCAGTGAGCTGGTGGTACATGGTGTTGTTCGAAGTGCTCAATCAAGGGCGCTCGCCGGGCAAGCAATGGATGGGCCTGCGGGTGGTGCAGGATGACGGCACGCCGATCGGCTGGTCCGCTTCGCTGTTGCGCAACCTGCTGCGATTTGTCGACCTGTTGCCGTTCGGCTATTTCCTCGGCGCCATCAGCTGCCTGCAACACCCCAGCTTCAAACGCCTCGGCGACCTGGCCGCCGGCACGCTGGTCATCTACCGCGAACAGCCGCTCACCCGACCGCAAGTGCCCGACGCCGAACCGCGACGTCCGGCCTTCGCCATGACGCTGATCGAGCAACGCGCCATCCTCGGGTTTGCCGAACGCCAGGGTGAACTCTCCGAAGCGCGGGTCAATGAACTCGCTTCTATCCTCGCCCAACCGTTGAACGTCGCAGCGCCTCGGGCGGTGGCGGAACTCAACGGCATCGCCCGCGGCTTGTTGGGCCCCGCATGAAGCAAAGTCTTTTCGAGAATCGCCACAAGGCTGAATGGGCGCAGTTTTCCCTCATGCTCGACAGGCTGGAGCGCAATAAAGACACCTCACGTGTTGCCAGTTTTGCGAAAGACTATCGCCGGCTCTGCCAGCACCTGGCGCTGGCTCAGGAGCGTGGATACAGCAGTTTCCTGATCGACTCGTTGCAGCAACAGGTCCTGCGCGGACATCAACAACTTTATCGACATCGCAGCCGCCTGGGGGCCAATGTGCTCGGCTTCATCCTCGCGGATTTTCCGCGACTGGTGCGCGAACAGTGGCGCTTCGTGCTGGCCGCCAGCCTGATGTTTTTCGGCAGCCTGATCGGCTTCGCACTGTTGGTGTATCTGTTCCCGGACCTGGTCTACAACCTGATTCCGGCACAACAGGTCAGCGACATGCAAAGCATGTACGACCCCAACGCCGGACACCTGGGTCGCTCGGCGGAACGGGCGGCCAGTGAAGATTGGGTGATGTTTGGCTTCTACATCATGCACAACATCGGCATCGCTTTTCAGACGTTCGCCAGCGGTTTGCTGTTTGGCCTGGGCAGCGCGTTTTTCCTGTTCTTCAATGGCTTGATGATCGGCGCGGTGGCCGGGCACCTGACGCAGATCGGCTACGGGCAAACCTTCTGGTCATTCGTGATCGGCCACGGTGCTTTCGAACTCAGCGCCATTGCCCTGGCGGGTGCCGCCGGCCTGCAACTGGGCTGGGCATTAATCGCACCGGGGCGTCTGCCACGCGCCGAAGCCTTGCGAGTCGCGGCACGCAAAAGCGTATTACTGATTTGCGGGGTCATGCTGTTTCTGTTGATCGCTGCATTCATCGAAGCCTACTGGTCATCCATGACCGGGCCGGCGCCGATGACCAAATATCTGGTCGGCGCAACGCTGTGGTTTTTGGTAGCAATGTATCTGCTGTTTGCCGGACGGACTCGTCATGCGCCTGAGTGACGCGACCGTGGTGATCCGCCCTCGAACAACCTGGGAAGCCATGGACCTCGGTGTCCTGCTGAGTCAGCGGCACCGACGCCTGTTGATGACCAGTTGGGCCATCGTGACCTTGCCGGTTTTCGCCTTGCTCAGCTTGTTGCTGTGGGATTCACCGTCCCTCGCCGTCTTCATTTTCTGGTGGCTGAAACCGGCGTTCGAACGCCTGCCGCTGTACATCCTGTCCAAAGCCATGTTCGGTGAAACACCCACCTTGAAACAGGCGCTGCGCCATTGGCCGCGACTGCTCAAGCCACAATTGCTCGCCAGCCTGACCTGGCGACGCTTGAGTCTGAGTCGCAGTTTCCTGATGCCGGTGGTGCAACTCGAAGGCCTGAGTGGGCAAGCGCGGCAACAGCGCTTGCAGGTGCTGTTGCAACGCGACAGCAGCGCGGCGCGCTGGCTGACGATCATCGGTGTGCATCTGGAAAGTGCATTGTGGATCGGCCTGATGGTGCTGTTTTATCTGTTCCTGCCGCAACAGGTCGAACTCGACTGGAGCTGGCAGACGTTGCTGTCCGCCGCCACACAAGACTGGCGCTGGCTGGAACACCTGACCAACGTGTTTTACGTGTTGGTGCTGGTGGTGTGGGAACCGATTTACGTGGCCTGCGGCTTCAGCCTTTATCTGAACCGGCGCACGGTGCTGGAAGCCTGGGATATCGAGTTGGTGTTCCGCCGTCTGCGCCAACGCTTGAGCAGTACCGCTGTCGCCTTGCTGCTGGCGGCATTTTTGCTGGTGCCTGCGGTGCAAACCGTGTGGGCCACCGAGCCTGCGACCTCACCGGACAGCCCGCGTCTGCTGGACCAGCCTCTGACCAGCCAGGCGTCCCGGGACAGCATCAAGGCGATCCTCGATCAGCCGCCGTTCAAGAACAAGGAAACGGTCACCCGCTATCGTTTTGGCGGCGAAGACAAACCCGCCGCCGAAACCCCGGACGATGGCAAGGCTCCCGAGTGGCTGAAGGCACTACTGAAGTTGCTGGATAACCAGCGTTTCGGTGCAATGGCGACCCTGATTGAAGTGCTGCTGTGGGGTACGGTGATCGGCGCTATCGGTTTGTTGATCTGGCGTTACCGCGACTGGTTGCAGGCGTTTGTCAGTCGCCGACCGGCGTTACCGCGCAAAGTCGCACGGTCGCTGCCACAGCAAGCATTCGGCCTGGACCTCAACCGAGAAACCCTGCCTGCCGACATCGCCGCCAGCGCTGAAAGCCTCTGGCAAACCAACCCGCGTGAAGCACTCGGATTGCTTTATCGCGCCCTGCTCAGTCACTTGCTGCACGACTACAACATGGCGCTGAAACCGGCCGACACCGAAGGCGAAGTACTGGAGCGCGTCGAACACCTGCAACAACCCGCGTTGCTGACTTTCAGTAAAAAGCTGACGGGGCACTGGCAGAACATGGCCTACGGGCATCGCCTGCCCCCCGCGCATGTGCAACAGGAACTCTGTGATGGCTGGCGGGCGCTGTTCGGCTCGGGAGTGACGCATTGAACCGGCGGCTCTGGCTGGCGGTCGGCGTGTTCATCGCTGCGCTGTTGGCTGTGTTGAGTGTTTATCTGTTCTTCAAGGCAACGCCCTATCAGGCAGACATCGATCACGGCCCTTCGCCCGAAGCCCAGGCCAACCCTTATCTGGCCGCCGAACACTTCCTGCGCAAACAGGGCCTGACCGTCGGCCATGCCAACAGCCTCGACGTGCTGCCGACGCTGGACCCGCGCCAGCACAGCCTGTTGTTGCTAGGCGACCGGTACAACATGACGCCACGGCAGATTGACCAAGTGATGAACTGGACCCGCGCCGGTGGGCGTCTGTTGTTCATCGCCGAATCACTGTGGGATGAAAAACTCGGCCAAAGCAATGACCTGCTGCTCGACCGGGTGCAGGTGCACCAGTCACTGAGCAAAGACCTCAAGGACCCGCCACCCGCTACCGGTGAGGATCCTTACCCCAACCTGACCAAACTGTATCTTGAGGATGAAGACGCCCCGGCCTACGCCACCTTCGATACCGCGTTCCATCTCGAAGACCCGAAAAATCTCGCGCAAGCCTGGGCCAACAGCGGCAAGGCCACGCACATGATGCAGCTCAGCCACGGGCTCGGCTCGATCATCGTGGTCACCGACGCCGACCTGTGGAAAACCCCGGCCATCGACCAGTACGACAATGCCTGGCTGCTCTGGTACCTGACCGCGGACACTCAGGTGACGCTGTTGTTCAACACCGATCACGACAGCCTGCTGACCTTGTTACTGCGCTATTTCCCTCAGGCGCTTGTCGCCCTCATCGCCCTGATCGGCCTTGGCCTCTGGCATGTCGGCGTGCGCCACGGCCCATTGATTGAACCGGCGCCGAGAGCCCGTCGGCAACTTCAGGAACACCTGCGTGCCAGCGCCGATTTCATCTTGCGCCGCAGCGGTCAGGACAGTCTGCTGCAAGCCTTGCAGCAAGACATCCTGCGCCGGGTGCGGCGCCGTCATCCCGGTTTTGAACAACTCGGCGTCGCCGAACAATGGCTGGTGCTCGCACGCCTGACCGGCCAACCCACACGCGCTATCAGCCAGGCCATGAGCCCGCGACCGAAGCAACGGCTGTCCAGCGTTGAATTCAGCCGTCAGGTCGCTCACCTGCAAACCTTGAGGAACGCCTTATGAGTGAACAGATCGAGCCCGGCGCGCCGAGCCACGCCGAGCAGCAACGCCAACGCGCCAGTCACCTGGCCCAAGCGATAAGAGTTGAATTGCAAAAAGCCGTGATCGGCCAGAACACCGTAATCGATGACGTACTCACCGCATTGATTGCCGGCGGTCATGTGCTGCTCGAAGGCGTGCCGGGGTTGGGCAAGACCTTGTTGGTGCGCGCCCTCGCCCGCTGCTTCGGTGGCGAATTCGCGCGCATTCAGTTCACCCCGGACCTGATGCCCAGCGATGTGACCGGCCACGCGGTGTACGACCTGCAAACCGAGCAATTCAAACTGCGCAAAGGGCCGTTGTTCACCAACCTGTTGCTCGCCGACGAAATCAACCGCGCCCCGGCGAAAACCCAGGCGGCGCTGCTCGAAGCCATGCAGGAACGGCAAGTCACCCTCGAAGGCCGCGCCCTGCCCATCGCGCAACCGTTCATGGTGCTCGCCACGCAAAACCCCATCGAACAGGAAGGCACTTACCCGCTGCCGGAAGCCGAGCTCGACCGCTTCATGCTCAAGGTACGCATGGATTACCCCGACGCCGAACAAGAGCTCAACATGGTGCGTCAGGTCAGCCGTTCGACCCGGGCCGACATGCTCGATGTGCAACCACTGCGCACCGTGTTGCAAGCCAAGGACGTGCTGGCCTTGCAACGTATCGCCAGTGATTTGCCGCTGGACGATCAGGTCCTCGACTACGCCGTGCGCCTGGCCCGCACCACCCGCAGTTGGCCCGGCCTGACCCTCGGCGCCGGGCCTCGGGCGTCCATCGCACTGGTGCGCTGCGCACGAGCACGCGCCTTGTTGCGCGGCGGCGAATTCGTGATTCCGGATGACATCAAGGGCTGCGCGCTGTCGGTGTTGCGCCATCGCGTACGCATCGCACCGGAGCTGGATATCGAAGGGCTGGAGGTCGATCACGTGCTGCGGCAACTGCTCGATCAAGTGCCGGCGCCACGTCTGTGAAACCCTCGCGTTTGCTGCTGATCTGGCTCGCAATCCTGCTGGCCATCGGCATCGTGCTGGGCACCTTGCGCGCACTGGACATTGCGCTGCCCTCAAGCCTGTTGTCGATCCAATGGGGTTTATTACTGGCGCTACTGGCCCTGGCAATACTCGATGCTGTCCGCCTCGCGCGCCTGCACTCGCCCCGGATAACACGACAAATGCCCGGCAGCCTGGCACTCGGTCGCTGGAGCGAAGTGCGACTGGAAGTCGAGCACAACTCTCCCCAACCACTGACGATCCAGATTTTCGACCACGTCCCCGACGGCCTGAACTTCGAAAACCTCCCCCTGTCAGTCGAACTTCAGCCCGGCCAGCACAGCCAGGTCGGCTATCGCCTGCGCCCGCTCAAACGTGGCCACTTCAGCTTCGATCACTGCGAAATCAACCTGCCCAGCCCATTGGGCCTGTGGTCCGGCAAACGGCTTCTGAGCGTCACCGACCACACCCGCGTCTACCCCGACTTCGCCCGCCTCTACGGCGGCCAACTGCTGGCGGTGGACAACTGGCTCAGCCAGCTCGGCGTACGCCAGCGGCAACGACGTGGCCTGGGTATGGAGTTTCATCAGCTACGGGAATTTCGCGAAGGCGACAGCCTGCGCCAGATCGACTGGAAAGCGACCGCCAGGCAACGCACACCGATTGCCCGGGAGTATCAGGACGAGCGCGATCAGCAGATCATGTTCATGCTCGATTGCGGAAGGCACATGCGCAGTCACGACGGCGAACTGGCACATTTCGATCATGTGCTGAATGCGTGCCTGCTGTTGAGTTACGTGGCGTTGCGCCAGGGTGATGCGGTGGGTCTGAGCACCTTTGCCAGCGATCAACCGCGCTATCTCGCCCCGGTGAAAGGTGCCGGTCAGCTCAACGTGCTACTCAATGCTGTTTACGATTTGGACAGCAGCCAGCGCCCCTCTGATTATCAGGCTGCCGCCAGCCAATTAATGGCTCGACAGAAGCGCCGAGGATTGGTGATATTGGTCACCAACCTGCGGGATGAAGACAATGAGGAACTGATAAGCGCTGTTCAACGGCTGAGCAAGCAGCACCGCGTATTGATAGCAAGCATGCGCGAAGAGGTCCTCGACACCACACGACAAATGATGGTGCAAACCTTGTCGGATGCGCTGAACTACAGCGGAACAGTTGACTATTTGAACTCACGAGCAGAACTCCATGAACGCTTGGTCGCCCATGGAGTTCCGGTAAAGGATGTCCGCCCCAGAGAGCTGGGACCAGAATTGGTGACACATTACCTGGCCTGGAAACGCAGTGGAGCTCCTTGACTGCTGCCAATTCAGCAATAAAATTTTCGCTTGGGCGAATGGGTAGATATCACTCATATCGACGCATCAATCCGGTCTCCGATACTCAACTTTATCTACGGTGAGACTCTTTAACTCCAATGGAGGCAGCTCGATCTGAATATCAAAATCGGTAGTCCGCAATCCTCTTGCACCCGTAATGTCGGCACCATGAATCTGAAGATCAACAGATTGATCAGCCTGAAGTACAGTGAGGGGGTGCCTTAGATAAGGATTCCAGCTTTCGTCATCCACCAAGTCTTTTTTCTTCCCACTTAAATCAATCGGATCCTCTGTACCATTACTGAACCTTAGAATAACTTTCGAGCCTGGACCATCACCCTTGTTTTCATATTGAAAGCCCAACAAATACTCCACTTGCGCAAATTGCGGCTCCGTAAAGTATGCCGTTGAAACAGACTGCGAGTAGACTCTTTTCCCATTCAACATCAAAAAGTTTCCGTACAAAATACTTTCATACCATCCCTCCCCACCGCCATTACCAACGCGTTGCCAATTCGTGTCCCAGCCACTAGGAAACCTCCCACTTTTTACCAGATTGCGACCGCGGATTTTTTCTGCACTCATGATGCTCACCTTTCTCTGTTAACTACTGTTGTAGTATTCGAATACGCTTCGAATTTGATAGGGCCGCTCAGCCAGGCAACAGGTCCATCACAGCATTTGTGTAGTCGTTTCCTCCCGCCTTCGCCAGATAACGAATCTCGACAATGATATCTGTCAAGCTGTCAATCAAAGCCTTCTGCCGCGTGTCGTGCCGTGTAAAGTGCAGCTGCCACCGGGATATGGCACCCGTCCCCTCAAAGGGCAAATAACGCTCATCACCAAACATCATCTGATGCAAACCGGCATCTTCAATTCCGCGGCTCACACCTATTTGTTGATGGCTACGCAGATTCAAAAGAACATACGGTGGCGGCATTTGATCCTTGTCACCGTAAAAGTAATCGAGTATCCCAATGTGTGGCTTAAGCACCGTAGTACTGGAAGTTTGTGTCAGTGTGGCGCATACATCCTTGTAAGGGCCAAGCACTACCGGGAGCGATATTGAAACGCTGACAATCTGGCGACAGTAATGCCCTGGATAATCGCAATCAAAGAGTTGTTGAGTAAACTCGAAGTCAAGTTTTCCTGTCTTTTTTATTCCATCCAGTACTTTATCCCAGACCTCTTTCGGCTTAACAAACTCGCCCGTTTCATACAGCTGACGCAGAGAAACTGTCTTGATCAATTCCAGGCGACGCTCGTTTCGACTGAGAAACTCCTTCTCAAGCGACATCAAGTCAAACAGCATGGACTCGCCAGCGCACAAACCGTAGTAGTTATCCATCCACATATTGGGTCGAATGATCTGCAAATCGAAGTCGCCCATTTCGTACTGTAAACAGGTTTCGGCACTCAGGCACAATCCGGCGACTGCATCGTATGCCTGGAAGTACAGCACAGCCATCTGGCTCAATAGCCAGCGGTACAGTTCGACATTGGTTGAACGGGTTTTATAGAACGAGTACACATCCTGAGCATGAGCGTTGGCTTTCTCCGCATGTTCCAGGCTGGATCGCGCAGCATAGACCGCATGCATCTGTGCTTCTATTTGCGCGTCCAAAACCTGCATTTCACGCTCACCTTGATTGAGCGCCAGTCCCCACTCTTCCGATCTGCGTCCATAGTGAGAGCTGGTCGCTGACCTGTCCGCCGCAATCAGTTCTTTTTCCGCCGCGCCTCCCAGCAATAGTCCCATTGCTCGAAATGAACCACCGAGTACGATGCCGCCGGTACCCGCAGCTACGCCCATGATCACCATATTCGGCGCATGGTTAGCGTAGCCTTCTGCAACGTAAGCCTGGCTCGCATCGCTCATATCAGTCCTGGCTGCCATCTGGTCCTCAAGCGCAGCGACTTCCCCCGCAGTCACGTTCTGCTCAAGCAACTGGCGATAATGATCGATGCGCCCATCAATCACTTTCTTGCTTTCCTGCAGTGACTTCAGTGACTCCTCCTGTTGTTTCAGCGACTCCTGTTGGATCGCCGTGGCGTAGGCTCCCAGTTCAATTTGCTGCTTTTGCAACTGCTCCTCAAGCAAACTTCGGTCACGCGCTTCCATGCATAGTCTGACTTCGCGACCGAAACCGATGAGTGTTTGCACCGCGTTCTGGGCCGTGCTCAACATGACCCGGAACCGATAGTGCGGAATATTGCGCCAGCCCCCCGCACTGCGGGATGCACCGGACGATCCTCCCGCCTGGGCTTGAAGCAACTTCTTCGGGTCTGTCGGTGCAGCAAATAGAGGGATAGACGACTGCTTGCCATCGATCGTCAAGTTATTGCGCATATTGCCAAGGCAGTTGTCGATGTATTTCCATATACCCAGTACATCTTCATTGGCTGTGGGACGGAAAACATCTCTTCTGATAATCGAAAAATCAGTTAACCCGGAAACTCGGGCCGGCAAATTTGCCACCTGTACGTCCAGGGTACGACTGAAGTTTTCCAATGCACTGTGAGTGCCGGCCTGGCGAGGGGAAAGAATCATGTCCACACTAGTCGGCTCCCAATGGCTCATAGCCTTCGCTTTGGGAGCATCCCCCATCAGAAACAGAGCACGGATGTACTGCAGTTTTGCCGCCGCCAGACTGTCGCGGGTCAAATGCCGGTAAAGCGAATCGGCATGGGCAATGATGCACCGTACATAAGCGATAAAAATCGCTTTACGGTAATGAATGCGTTTTGCAAACGCGATGGCGTCGGGGTCTACCAGGTCTTTGGCAACGAAACTGATATCACCCGGTTCCAGCAAAGGCCGACAGAGCCAATAACGTTCATTGTTAACCATTGCGCCAGGACGGTTCATCCGCAACTGTGGATTGAAAATGTAGTGATACCAGTTTTGTGACTCTCGATAGTTGCGCTCTTCAGCCAGCCGATAGGCGATCAAAAACGGCAGGTGAAAAAATAGCTCCCAATAAAACATGCCATGGGCACTGTTGAAGTCCATAGGAATGGTCAATGGATTCGGTGCCTTATCGGGCGACTCCCAAGGCGCTGGCTCGTGAGTAAACTGGGTAGATCTGGACAATACTTCGTCAATGGAAATCGCCGCTTTAGCGACAAGTTTATCGCCAAAGGTAGAGTTAAGCTGGACCCATTTCAACTCGGTACCCAATGGCCGCAGGTCCAGAAACTGCCCTCCGGAATCCTGCTTGCTGATCAACGGCACAGGACTGGTATTAGGCACTTGCAACACTTCCAGCTTATAACGATTGCGACCATACTCTCCGCCGCTGCTTTGACCCCATACTATATCGAAGCTCTTGTTGACAGGATTACCTGTCCAGCGATATTCAATCCAAACAGTCTGCGCCCAACCATTCAATTCAACTGTACCTTCCCAGGTATCCGCCGTAACAATGCCTCCATCAATTATTTTCAGCGCCATCGGCACTGTCTCTGGTTTTTTTTGCACCTCCAATCTATTGACGGAATTACCTAAAAACACCTCATTGGCAGCACTGGACAAACCATGAGCAATAAAAAATCCAGCTCCGCTACGAACACTACTGGATGACAGCATCCATAGTCTTTCCAGTTGCGCATGAGTCAGCGCAATATCTTTTACCAACTGAACTCCAAACGCCGTTTTGACAAACTCAGTCTTGGTAATCGATGCCAATACATCGGCAGTCTCCGCACCTTCATTTTCTAAACACAAAGAAAAATCAAAGCCTATCTCACCCTGATGATGGCAAGTCAGCTTGATGCCTTTCGCCCCGACTTTTGAAAGCTCAAAATAGGTCATCAACGATAAAACATTCGCACTAGCTGCAAAAACCAATTGATTCAATGTGTAGTCAGGCCTGTCAACTTCGCACACACCCTGAACCTGCAACACATTGGTAATAACCTCCTCCCCTCCTACTACATCCAATCGACTTTTTAAACTTATATTGGTCGATATGTACTTACTGATTAATCCTTCCTGTGTGGAGTCACCTGTTGTGGACACCGATGCCGGAACAAGCGACTGGCGTACGAGGGAACGCTCGTTGATGTGCAACTGATGCTGCAATGCCATGGGATTCGCAAATCTCCCATTGATCAATACTTCGAGACTTTCCTCCTGAGCATCTTGCGGTTCGAACCTTGAGTTCAATGACGCAAACATCCACCCTGGTTTCTCTTCGTCAGCCCTCCACATGGCGTCCTTTGACGACTCGATGGGAACATCCGTTGTCGTAAAGCAAACGGCTAATACATCATCCACGTATTTGCGCGCCCCTCCAAAAGTGACCGCCAGCAGACGTGCGGAATCCTTGGGTACAACCGAGAAGTCCTTTTTTCCGAGACTGATGGGCAGTGACCAACGGCCATTGATCGCCAACTGGGCCAGTTTCATTTCCAGATGCCACTGACCCGGAGCGACTGTACCGTTCTCAAAGTGCAGATCCGGATCACGAATGCCCTCGACGTACACGACCATCAACCGTCCTGCAAAAAAAACAGGCCGGATGGCCAATACGTCAGGGCCTAGCGGTAGATCGATAGGCAGCCATTCACTCCAGCATGCCGGATGCAAATACTTGCTTTCCTGTTTTAGCTCAACAGTTGTCTTGCGCCAATAATAACCACAGGGCTCTTCCCGACGACGACCTATAAAATAATACACCGCGTTCTTGAACTGTTCGCTGCCATCCTCGGCTTCATCTATATAAGCAGATATCAGATCGAGATTGCAGGTCTCCACAAACCTTTTGAGGTGTTCATAAAGGGCCTTTTGCACAGCCGTATTACTCACACTGGCTTGAGCCAGATCGTCCTCAAGAGCTTTGAAGGAAGCTGTTTTGTTCAAGCGCATCTTCGGACTTATATAGTTCTCCGGATAATATTCAAGAGTTGAATAACCCGCCCAATCACTGATATTGCAATAACGCTTATGCCAGGCGTCCAATTCATCCTTGGAAAAATCCCTTTGGTGACCGGTCTCCATACCGCAGTAAATTGCACCAATATAGACCTGCATCGCAGCGATGGCTTCAGCCACTCGGGATGAGTCCACTAATGAGCTGACTTGAGTATCCAGCAACAAATACTGCAACAGATCTTCCAGCGAAGACAGCTCTGGAATTTCAGGTTTTGCGGGAGCGACCTTTGCACGATAAAAGTCGGCCAGGGCTACGCTGCGATACTCATCAAGCACACCAATAATGGACTTTTCCATTTTATAATCCCTTTCGAAAATACCTTCTTCGGAATTTGAAAAAAACGCTACCGTAGCATTCAGTTGAATACCATTCATGAAATACGCTAATCCAGGCCACACTGTATTGCAGCAGTCGATCAACCTCGATCAACCACCTCTACGACATAGTTTTCCAAGTATTCCGAAGTTACTTCATCCGCGCGCAATACCGCTTTGAATGTTAAGGTCCCACTCTCGAGCGGCGGAGAAAACTGCACCCTGAAATGACCGTCCTTAGCAACAATGCCTTTGGCAACTTCAACGTCACCCTCATTACTCAACAATCGGATTTCCGCCCCTGGTAATCCCACCCCATCAACCCAGGACGAAGGCCCTACCCTAGCGTTCATCAGCGGACTGATGATGTGTGGTTTATCGATGAAGTTCGTCACCTTGACATGCGCGTCCGGCGCCCAAGCTGTACTTCCATCGAAATGACGTTGCATGACCGAGAACACATGGGAATCAAGAAGTACCGGTTCTGCCAGCCTCACCGACCAACCACCTTGGGCATTCACACTGGTTTGTGCGAGACGCGTCTTACTGTTCCGCCCTTCAAATACGCTTATTTCCGCGTAGGCACTACCAGAGCCGGTCAGCAGTGGCTGGACTTCAACCGCCTGGTCCCCATCTTCTGGATAGGTCAGGACAGGAGGCGGAGCATCCAGGCGTCCCGGTAATTCCAGGCGCTGGTTAAGGCGGTTGCAGAAGAACGTCAGTTTGAAACTGCCGTTACGTTCATCAGCACACTTGATCATCCAGCTGAGCATCAGGTCATCGGACTTGATCTGTACGTATGCGCCTGTCAGCGGCGTGAAATTCAAGCCCAGTGCCTTGGCGGAAAAATCGCCTGTCCAACTCAGCATCGCGCGGGCATTTGCAAGATCCACGTCTTTTGGCAAGTGAACATCAAGGCGATACTCATGACCTCTGACGAACAACAGAGGCGCTTCCAGGCAAGGTTTGTCAGGCAGGCTCAGATCGACCCACTGATAACGCCAGTCAATGGCGGGCACTACATCCAGCAAGAACGAAACGGTTTCTTCAACTTTGTCCGTGCGCTGCGCGGTGACCTTGTATTTTCCCGGATCCATGGCTTCAAACGGATAGGCAGAACGCCCATTTTCATCCGTCAGGATGAAAATAGAGGCCCAACGCTTAGTTTCAGGTTCATCGATCGATTCTACCGTCCATGCAATTGAACAATTGGGCACAGGACGGGCCTGATTATCCGGTTTCTCAAGCACTTTCACCCACAGCAAAGTAGAGGACTCTTTTCCGGCTACCGGATAGAGATAATCTGTCGCCTGGCCATGTATTACTGCGCCATCGGCGACGTAGAGTTTCAAGGCTTGCTCACTTGCTCCGACCGCGGCGGTGAATGTTTGCATGCCTGACACCTCAAACCCGGGCACGGTGAACCGAACAACTCCGTCTGCATCAGTTTTGAATGGGCCAAGAGTCTTGTCCCCGTACTTGAGCGTTACATCGACGTCGGGCGCGACCGCTCCACTTAACAAAATCACATGGCATCGCAGGATCAGTTCCATCCCTTTTACGGCCATACTCTCGGCCACCAACAATCTGATGGAAGGCTGGCCAACGAACGTTAGATTGCGTATCAGTTTCGGGCTGAGCGTGCTGTAACGAACAAGCAACGTCGCCTTCTCAATGGGTTCCATACTTGTGACGCGCACCTTGGCAATCCCTTTGTCATCCGTTGTCGCCGACAACTTATCGGCGAGGATTCCCAGACCGCCAAACTCCACAGTACGACCGACACCGGGATTAGAGTGATCATCTACCAACTTCACTTCGACAGGGATGAAGTCAACACCACCCGCCAGATAGTCCCTGGTGTCAACGCGAAGGCTGTCCAGATCAAACCCTAGCGATCGCTCATCACAATCGATCACGACTTCGGCAATCGCTACCTGTTGCAAGCCATAGACGGCTTTCACATGCGCGACTCCCATCCAGCTGCCAGCCTTGAACCGCGCCACGGCACGTCCGTCTTGATCAGTAAAGGATTCTTCATCGAGCAAACCTGGACGATCGCAGCTCCATCTCACGGTGAGATTTACATAAGGTTTGTCGGTCAAGTCACGCACTTTCAACTCGATCAAGGCTACCTGCTCACCGGCATTGGCAATAAGCGGAGTACCGATACAGTTGATCTCTGCAGTGTTGCTTTGCCCCAACTCGCCAAACGACTGGTCGCCCCCCTTGACCGACGTTTCGGACAAGGACTCCATCATGTGTTCTGCCGCAGCGCGATAAGCAGTCTTGCCACTGTCAGGCGTTAGCTCGCCCAACTTGATGATGGCCTTCGCATCGAGGCCGCTGCGCGCAGCCAGACCGCGAATACGTAGCAACGTATCCAAAACATCAAAACTTTGAACAACCGGTCTGGCAGGAAGAAGAAACAGGATACATTCGAGTACTTCCCTTACCCCCCACCTCAACACATGGGCCAGTTGAGTCGCAGCAGAGTCGCGAATCAACCGCAGATCCTCGGCGGTCAAAATGCTCGGCAAACTGTTGACCAGCTTTAAATAGTCCAGCAATCGTTCGGCAGGTTGCTCGGTATGAATCACTGCACGCCGATACAACGTCAGTTTGTACATCGTGTGCAGCGTCAGGTCTTTGGCTTGCAGGAGGCCGAACCATTTCCAGTTTTCACGGGTGGTCAGCGTGACAAGCATCGCCGAGCTCAAGTCCAGTTTTTTTACAACTGCCGCGCGACGCACCAAATGCGCCAGCAACGACAACACCTCGTCACCGATCCTGACTTTGTCGGCACCTGAAGTCACCGCATTCAGGGCTCGTGCAGCTTCCGTGAGCAAGAGTGGAACGCCACCCTGACTCACCCATTTGAGCAGTGGCAACGTCAAGTCCTGAGAACAATCCAGATAGACCGACAGCGTTTCCTGTACCACAGCACTTTGGGCAGCCTGGATTTGCAGCAGTATGGCCAAAATGATCGAAACCACACGCTCGGCTTCATCTCGATGAAGTTTTTCTTCACTCACCGCGAATTCGATTTCTGCGCGGGCAAGCCGCTCGTATTCCTCCCCGTCATTAGCGGCAGAAGCCATCACCATTCCGCGGGAATCGACCAACTCTTTCAGTAAATCCAGCCAACCCGCATAGTCGAAATTCTGACTAGGAGGGACACCGGCTTCCAGCAACTTGTCTTCTGTGAACAACACTGGCTGCAAACGTTTATGTAAAGTCTCAAGCAAACTTGTTTCGGCTGCGGTAGGCAATTGCGGTGGTGTTAGAGGTGACAGCATCTGAACGACGAAGAGCACGCTCAGATCATTCTCCCTGCACCACTGAACACAATCTGCTGCGGCTCGCATCACACTTAAAATGTCACCATCTCCCGTGATCCCGCTTACCGAGATACGCGCCTCTCCGGTGACTTTCTGAAGTACCCCGCCCGCACCACGATCACTGAGTGTTTCTAGCAAGGCGACCATTTCAATTGGGGTCACTTTCAGCAAGGAAGCCAACTTCACGATGCGATAGAGCGATGAAAGAATGGGCAGACTGCGCTTTAGCTGCGTGGTCAAATTGTGCCCTCTGGCAACCACTCGAGCCAAGTAACGCCAGGCTTCCTGGTTCAGCCCCAAAGCACTGCATATTTGATCGACGGTGCGCCTGTCCGCACGCGTCTGCGCATCGATAAAAAAAGCACCATCGTCAACTATCAACGGAGCATCAAAGTAAGCCTTCTCGTTAAAAATAAGGTCGAACTGAGAGGGTTCCTTTCCAGCACCAAACAGGGATACTTCGTCAATCATCGCTGCGAATTCTTCAGCGGTACATTTGAACTCCTTATTGAACTCCTGAAACAGTCCAATCGCTCGCAGCGTATTGTTGGTAATCCGCAATGGCTTGGGTTTCGGATCAGCGCTACTTTGCAAGTCCAGTCGTTGCTCGGCCCTGTTGGCGGCAACTACCAGTTGGTCGCACTGTTGGTAGGACAACTTCAGCCAACGTGCCAGACGCAACATTCGGTTGATGCGTTCCAGGCGATTTTCGCTGGTATTGGTCAACTGACGGGTCGAACCTTTTACTGCAGGACTCAAACCCAAGGCAGGATCCTTGCCATCGTTGATGAAGACAGAACCAAATTGCGCGGGCCCGAAGGCTGGATTAGTCAGGATTGTCTGATTTTTTGATCGATTAGTTGCGTAGTTTTCGATTGAAAAAAAGACAGTCAACGCCTCAGCAGCAATGGACGTTTTATGACAAAAGTGCACTGAGTCCAGCAGGGCTGAAGGGGTCGTGTCGAAATTCTCTTTTATGAAATCCTCATACGGTGTACCCAGCGTTACTTTTCGCTGCTTGCCAGCGTCGGGCACGGCATCATCGTTCTCGGCAGGGTTAGTCTGGGGAAACTTGAAATTCTCTGTCAGCAATAGCTGCCCCACAGGGCCCACGCAACTGGATTGACGAAGTGCCACATCGGAAGACGCCCCGTGCGCGCCTTTCTGTTTGAAATACGGAGCTGAAGGATCAATGGTCCGCACCACCTCACCCAACAATATATTGAATTGCTGGAGCACCTGACTCCACTGCACGAAGTACCACTCGAACGGCATACTGGGGAACGGGTACCGCGACTCCAGCATCAAATCATCAACCACATGATCAGCTTGAAGCGGTACAGAGGCTTCAATGATTGATTCCATGACTTCGTTGACGATCGAGATCGTTCGTTTGACCTGATACAGGCTTGTCGGGTCGAGTCGCATAGTGCCGATATCCGGCCTGCGACTGCTGATTTTAATTGGAGCGCCACCCGCAGCAGCTTCCAGCTGACGGGCCAGCTCATACAACCTGACCAGATAAGCGCACGGGCCATTATGTGCATCCGGACTTTGCGCAGGCGTGCAGTTTTCCCAGTCAGTCTCGAACAGACCATCGAATGTCGGCGAGTCTCCTGGCGGCCTGATCCCCGTATGGTGGAGCGGATTGGGTGGGCCTTGAAGAACCAATTGATGCTCACTGAATTCGCGAGCAGCATGGACCGCCAGGACCGTGGCCTGTTCCAGGAGTCCATGGGTGTCCTTTAGGTGCACGTCGAACTTTTTTACAATGCCCTGTGGCCCCATGTCCAATAGGTCGAATACCGTCCCACCTTCCTGAATGAAACCCTGGCACCGACTCATTACCGAGGGTTCGCCAGTGTCAAGAGTAAGCCTGAAAAGCTGCTCAAGGGCAGGGTTGGAATGGTTATTACTCATTGAACTTCTCCTGCGAGCAAGGCTGGGAGGAACGGAATGCGAAAGGCAAATCTGTTGTCGTCTTGAGTTGTTTTTTACGTTGCGTGCACCACAATTCCTACCTGTTAATACTGACAGTCATGACGAACGGTATTATTAACGTGACGCGCAATAGAACTCCTTACGGGCTACTCCGCAAAGTGATGTTTCTGGAAATTCAATTAACCCGCAGATATCTGAAAGAAAAGTTTGCGGGAGTGGAACTAGGAGGGAGGGGTCAAAACATATATATCGAAAATAAACTCCGCTTTATCCCCCTTATTACCTTCTATCCACATGAAATGTACAAATACCTGCATAGGACCTGGATCTACCGGTACCGAAACATCATAAGGCGAACCGTCAAAGCGGACGGCGTATTGTCGTTCATCTTCGTAATGGACTAATACTCCGGCAGTTGAATTCGGAGACCCAAAAAAATAAGCAAGCCCTGTAAATCTAAGGGGATTGGCTACAAACGTATTTGGTTGAGGTAATGAATCGGGCGGGTAGGGATACGATTCCGCGGAGTTGAATTCTTTAGGTGGCGTGACGCGAGGGGCTACCATGGGTTTCTCCTTTTTACATGCAGTGCTCCGGAAAAAAATGCAGCGCACTATTGTTGTTGCTATTTAGCCTCCTTACTAAAGCGTCTGGCTACTGTCAGAAATAACAGGTAGTTACTCGACACCCCGAAAAATTGCTACCGCCTGTCGGTTTTGATCAAAGATCAGCACTGGTCACCGATCCGTAAGACCCACTTGCCAGTAAGACTTTTGTTCCCACAATTCCCTTCTGTTCCATCTGTCCGACAACCTCGACGACAGCGCGGCTTAAAGTCTCCGAGTTAGGGATGTGTTGCCAGGCCTGCTCGCGAAAGCGATCACAAATGCACCGCAGATTTCACGCAGACGCCGGCAACGGCTGAAAACTGAAGTACTGCTTCAACGCCTCCACCAATTGCCCAAACTCCGGCGGTGCCCATTGCAGGCTGAACCCGGCGTCATAGTGGTGAGGTGTCGCGTCTTCATGGCACCACAGGCAGCAGGCCTTGAGGTCGATGACCTGCTGGCAGCCATCGGCCATGGGGATTTTCAGGCGCAGATCAAAATCGGCACCGATCATCATCGGTAACTGACTGATGAGCATCAGCCCGTCTTCAGAGACGTTGCCCAGGAAACCAATCGGTTTGTCGGTGACGCTGTTGAACACTTTCAGAAAATACGGCAGTTGATGCCGCTCGATCCGGCGGTCAGTGAACATGCTGATTTCGCTACGCAAGGCCCTTAAGCAGAGCCGCACTAATGCTTCGGAACGGGCCTGCCTGCCGCAATCAAGCAAGGGCCAGGCAATAAGCGCGCTCTCCCCGATCCCGGTGCGACAGTCCATGAAACCGCTGCCGCTTACGCCTGCCGATCACAGGTGTTACGTCGATTTAGAAACAGGGCTCTAAACCGGTTTATTCGACTATAGCTCACCACCGGCGCTGAGCCAGCGGTTGAATGACAGCTGCAGTCAGAACCGCGTAGGGCGCACCGCCGCCGCACTGCGCAGCGGGTAGTGACCCAGCGACTGCAAGGTTTCCAGCCGGGCGCGGGCGCGGTAGGCGTACTCGCTTTGCGGGTACGATGCCTGGATGAACTGGTAGGTTTGCGCCGCATCCACGAACATTTTCTGCCGTTCCAGACACAAGCCGCGCAGCATTGACACTTCCGGCCACACATAAGGCCGCGCGCGGCTGGCGCGTTCGACTTTGGACAGTTCGAGCGTCACTTGCTCGCAATTGCCACGGTCATAAGCGCTGTAGGCATTATTCAAATGATGGTTCATCGAAAAACGGGTGCAGCCCACGACACTGAGGGCAAGGGCGGCTATGAGCACGAATCGCATGGGGGTTCTCCTGTCTTGAGCTCTGTATCGACCCTTGGGCGAAAATCTTCAGGATTGTTCGGTTAAAGAAAGAAACGAATAACAAAGCTCCTCACAAAAAGTAGTGCACATGAACAATGACTACACCCACGGAGCATAGTAGCCTCACTCAGCGCTTGAACTCAGGAGTCTTTGCATGTCCGTCCGTCGTACCAAAATCGTCGCTACCCTTGGCCCGGCCAGTAACTCGCCGGAAGTTCTCGAACAGCTGATTCTGGCTGGCCTGGACGTCGCCCGCCTGAACTTCTCCCACGGCACCCCCGACGAGCACAAGGCTCGTGCGAAGCTGGTGCGTGACCTCGCTGCCAAACACGGCCGCTTCGTTGCCCTGTTGGGTGACCTGCAAGGCCCGAAAATCCGTATCGCCAAATTCGCCAACAAGAAGATCGAGCTGAAGATCGGTGATCAATTCACCTTCTCCACCAGCCATCCTCTGACCGAAGGCAACCAGCAAGTGGTCGGCATCGACTACCCGGACCTGGTCAAAGACTGCGGCGTGGGCGACGAGCTGCTGCTCGACGACGGCCGCGTGGTGATGCGCGTTGATACCGCCACCGCCACCGAACTGAATTGCACCGTGATCATCGGCGGTCCGCTGTCCGACCATAAAGGCATTAACCGTCGCGGCGGTGGCCTGACGGCGCCAGCCCTGACCGAGAAAGACAAGGCCGACATCAAGCTCGCTGCCGAGATGGAAGTCGACTACCTCGCCGTGTCCTTCCCGCGTGACGCGGCGGACATGGAATACGCCCGTCAACTGCGCGACGAAGCCGGCGGTACCGCCTGGCTGGTGGCGAAGATCGAACGCGCCGAAGCCGTGGCCGACGACGACACCCTCGACGCGTTGATCAATGCGTCCGACGCCGTGATGGTGGCCCGTGGTGACCTGGGCGTGGAAATCGGCGACGCCGAGCTGGTGGGCATTCAGAAGAAGATCATTCTGCACGCACGCCGCCACAACAAGGCAGTGATCGTCGCGACCCAGATGATGGAGTCGATGATCCAGAACCCGATGCCGACCCGCGCCGAAGTGTCCGACGTAGCCAACGCCGTCCTCGACTACACCGACGCCGTCATGCTGTCTGCCGAATCCGCTGCCGGTCTGTATCCGCTGGAAGCCGTGCAAGCGATGGCGCGCATCTGCGTCGGCGCTGAAAAGCACCCGACCAGCAAGACCTCCAGCCATCGCATCGGCAAAGAGTTCCAGCGCTGTGACGAGAGCATTGCGCTGGCGACCATGTACACCGCCAACCACTTCCCGGGCGTGAAGGCCATCATCGCGTTGACCGAAAGCGGCTATACCCCGCTGATCATGTCGCGCATCCGTTCCTCGGTGCCGATCTACGCGTTCACCCCACACCGCGAAGCTCAGGCGCGCGCCGCGATGTTCCGTGGCGTGTACACCATTCCGTTCGACCCGGCTTCGCTGGCTCCAAACGAAGTCAGCCAGGCGGCAATCGACGAACTGGTCAAGCGTGGCGTAGTGGAAAAAGGCGACTGGGTCATCCTGACCAAGGGCGACAGCTACCACACCACTGGCGGCACCAACGGGATGAAAATCCTGCACGTTGGCGATCCGATGGTCTGAGTGATCGGTTGTTGAAAAAAGAAAGCCCCGCCGTGTGAATGGCGGGGCTTTTTTTGTTTAAAGACAGTCTGATAGATGATTTACCGCTTCTTACCTGTCAGATCTGACAGTAGACGCCCTTGCGTTCAGCCCCTTTAATCGATTCCGTCCACCTGCTATCGCTGTCATCAAGGTTTTCTCACGCTTGGCTGTTGCGGCCTGTCATTGGCAGTTCTCCATGGATAACTCACTCCGAAACTCCAAATAAAGGAATAGAACGATGAGCCAGTACACAGCCCTGACCGCTCGCGCCGACGGTGATCTCGACCCGACATTTGGTGACGATGAAGACGGTAAGAAGATTCTACGTTTCCCCGATGCCCGAGATACTTCAGGCGAATGTATTGTCGAAGGCCCCGACGGCAATATCTATGTCGGCGGCGCCGTCGATGCAGACGGCGATGACATCATTCACAAGTTAGGCATTGCCTGCCTGCACAAAGATGGCACTCCGAACGTCGATTTTGGCAACAAAGGGTACGTAATCGTACGTTTTGGCCCTATGCAGGACACCCACCTGCGGCAGATCCTGTTTGTGACGGTCGGGGGTGAAACAAGAATCCTGCTGTCCGGTATCGATACGAAAAAAGGCGAGGTTGTACTTGCTCGCCTTCATCTCGACGGGCGTGTGGATGAACGCTTTGGCGTGAAAGGTCTGCTAACGGTCAAACTGCCCGCCAACCTTTCCGAGAGCCTTGGACTGGGTTCTACACCGCTGACGACAACCAGCAGCGGCGCCTCGGGGCCTTGCACGGTGGCGGAGGGGAAAATCTATGTGGTCATGGAAATGTACATGCCGATCTGGATTGCCAGGGTCGCATTACTGATCCGGCTCAACCCTGATGGCTCGTATGATACCGGCTTCAACAAGAGTGGCTATGTCGCCGTGACCAATCAACACTGGGGCAATAGCACCATCAGCGACATTCTGGTGCACAACGGAAAAATCACCGTGTGCGGAACACTGGCGGGTCATGGCATGGTGGCTCGTGTAACTGAGGATGGCTCTTTCGACCACATCTTCGCGGACAAGGGTTTCAAAGTGTTCGACAACCTTGGCGTCGCGTTCGAAAAGCTCACCCCGTACTCCGATAAAAGTGTTCTTGTTGCAGGTTGGGGGTTAACTCCACGCCATGGCGTACTGGCCTGCCTCACCGAAAACGGTGAGTTTGAATCCACATTCAATAACGCAAAGGTGCTGCTTCAACCCCTCGGAGAAGGTGTGATGTTTTTTGGTGTTGGACTGGTTGATGGAAAAATCATTGCATCAGGCAGGTTTTGGCAAGAAGACAAAATCCCCGAATTCGTGGTGGTGCGCTACCTGATTAACGGCACATTGGATACCGTTTTTGGCCGCGGCAAAGGCTGGAGCTCAACCCGGTTCGAAAATCATTCCACGGTTGCTAACACTATGACCTTGCAAAAAGACGGGAAGGTGCTGGTACTAGGCGATTGGGGTGGCGGCGTCAGCGACGCAGCGCTCATCGCCCGCTTCCTGAACACCACACCATCGGTGGCACCAACCGCATGAAGATCCTGCACGCTGGCGATCTGATCGTCTGAGTGATCGGTTGCTGAAAAAAGAAAGCCCCGCCATATGAATGGCGGGGCTTTGTGGTTTCTGATCCGGAAGGTATGTTGTTTTCGCGGGCCCCATCGCTGGCAAGCCAGCTCCTACAAGAGCGGTGATAACCCTGTAGGAGCTGGCTTGCCAGCGATGAGGCCAGATCAGGCACCGCAAACTCAATGCCGATTGATAAACCCCGACAACGCCGCAATCGCTTCCGGCGAACGCAATCGCTGGGTGAACAACGCGCCCTCTTCTTCTATCACCTTGCGCAATTGCTCCCGATCCGGGGCTTTCATCAACTGCTTGCTGATGCGCACCGCTTCCGGTGGCAAGGACTCAAACCGCAATGCCATCTCCCGCGCCTTGGCCAACGCCGCTTCGCCACTGCCCAGCGCTTCGGTCGCAATGCCCCACTCGGCCGCTTGCTCACCGCTGAAACCTTCACCGAGCAACAACAATTGCGCCGCTTTGGCATGCCCCAGCAATCGAGGTAAAAGCAGGCTGGAACCGAACTCCGGGCAGAGTCCGAGATTGACGAAGGGCATGCGCAATCGCGCATCACGGGCGACATACACCAGATCGCAATGCAGCAGCAACGTCGTGCCGATTCCCACCGCGGCGCCAGCCACGGCAGCGACCACCGGTTTGCGGCATTCGAGCAAGTTGAGCATGAAGTGGAACACCGGGCTGTCGAGGTTGCTCGGCGGTTGTTGAATGAAGTCGGCGATGTCGTTGCCGGCGGTGAAGCACTCGGCAGAACCGGTGATCAGCACGGCGTTGATTTCGGGGTCGGTGTCAGCCTGTTTCAACGCTTCTGCCAAGTGGCTGTACATCGCCCGGGTCAGGGCGTTTTTCTTGTCGGGACGATTGAGGCGCAGGGTCAGCAGGCCGCGTTCGCGTTCAATCTGGATGGCATCAGTCATGGTCGGTCTCGCGTCTGGAAATCAGCGCTCAACCGCGAGGCAGGAAGACGTCGGCCAGCAGTTGATTGCGCGGCAGTCCCGCCAGGTACAGGCGCCGAGCGAAGGCGTCGACGCTGTCGGGGGACCCGCAGAGTAAGGCCAGGGTTTGCCGGGAAACAAGCCGCAGTTGCGCCAAAGCCGCGGGCAACTCGGTCGGCGTCCACAGTTCGATGCTGAGGTTCGGGCGGCTGGCGGCCATGGCTTGCAGGGGTTTGGCCAGATAATGCTCATCGGCATCATGAGCCAGGTGAATGACGCGGATGGTGCCCTGATGATCCTGGCGCAGGGCTTCGCGCAAAACGCCGAACAATGGGCCAAGACCGGTGCCGGCGGCCATCAGCCACAGCGGGCGGGTGTGCCAGTCGGCGTCGTAATGCAGCGCACCGCCACGCAGTTCGCCGAGACGCAGCGAGTCGCCGATCTGCAACTGACGCGCGGCGTCACTGAATGCACCGGGTTGGCGACAATCAAGGTGAAATTCCAGAAACCGGTCTTCTCCCGGCAGGCTGGCGAGGGAATATGGCCGCGCCACGTGACCGGCCCACAACACCAGATGCTGCCCGGCGCTGTAGCGCAACGGACGCTGAGGGGTCAGGCGCAAACGCAAGACGCTGCTGCTCAACCAATCGACGGCGGCGACCTCGGCCGGGCTGCCGTCCTGTAGCGGGTCGAAGGCATGCACCTGCAAATCCTCGACCACCTGACACTGGCACGCCAGGCGCCAGCCTTGCTGACGCTGTTCTGCACTCAAGGCATCGGGGCGGCTATCACTCGGCAATCCTTGCGTGCATTGCACCAGGCACGCATGACAACTGCCGGCGCGGCAACTGTAGGGAACGGACACGCCGTTTTGATTCAACGCGTCGAGCAGGTTGCTGCCCACTGCCACCGACCATTGACGATCGCCGACCCGCAACTCAGGCATCGACGTTCTCCCACGCCGCTGCGCAACGATTGCGGCCGTCGCGTTTGGCGCGATAAAGCGCCTGATCGGCACGTTGCAAGGCATCGTCGAGATCGTCGCCCGGCTCCAGCAGCGTCATGCCCGCCGACAGACTGAGATTGCCAACCTTCAGGCCGATCAACTCGACATCGGTAAAGGCAATGCGCAGCCGTTCGCAGCAGGAGGTCAGGCGTTCGCCGCTGCAATCGGGCAGCAACACCACGAACTCTTCGCCGCCATAACGGGCCAGTACATCGCCCTCGCGCAGGCAGGCGCTGGCCACACCGGCGAAGGCTTGCAGCACTTGATCGCCAGCAGCGTGGCCGTGCATGTCGTTGATGCGTTTGAAGTGATCGAGGTCGATCAGCGCCAGGCCATGCACCACGCCGGGTTCCATGGCGTTGAGTTCGCGGGAGGCCAGGCGCAGGAAATGCCGGCGATTGAACAGCCCGGTCAATTCGTCGGTGGCCACCAGGTCTTCGAGCTGGCGCATCATTCCGCGCAGGGTGTCCTGATGCGCCTGCAAGGCGAAACGGCGCTGGCGCATCCGCAGGCGTGAGGCCTGGACGTAACGGGCGTAAAGCTCCAGCCAGACCAGCACGATGAACAGCACGCACACCTGCAATGCCGCCAGCGCCGGGTCGGCCAACTGGAAGTGGTAGCCCTCCCACAGCGTGATCGCACTGAAACTGAAAAACACCAGCAAAGCGCACCGCACAAAGGCCCGACGCGACAGGTGAAACAGCCCGAACAACAGAATCAGCACGTAGAACACCAGGAACGCGCCGCGTGCCTCATCCAGATTGGCGATCAGCCAGGTTTGCCAGCCCAGCCCCAGCAACACTTGCGCCTCGGTCAGGCTGGGGTCGGAAAAACGCAGGTTGCAACCGCTGTAAAACACCGCGAACAGTGCCGCCTGACTGATGACCACCAGTGCGCTGCCGACGGCGACATTCGCCAGGGGTTCATCGTAATGACCGGTGAAAAACGCCAGCCACAGCAGCAGTAGAGCCAGGGCATAGGTGCCGGCCGCAAGGGCAAAACGTTTGAGCAAAAGGCGCTGGATAGCGTTATGGGTCAATCGTTGACTCACCGTGCGAAAGGAGGCTGATCGAGTGTCCTACTCTACAGACCGAATGCCACTTTAGTGGCGTGTCTGATAAATGACCATTCAATTTTCAGGCCGGAAAACCGGCGTCAAGGGCATGACTTTAGACCCTCCCTGAATTTGTGCACAAACATCACCAAACTGTAGGAGCCGGCTTGCTGGCGATAGCGGTGTAACAGTCGACGTTAATGTTGAATGTCAGACCGCCATCGTCGGAACGCCGCCCGCAGCAAGCCGGCTCCTACAGGTGAGTGCGCGTTCGCAAGCTTGATCTGTACGACCAACGATTGACTGCCGGCGCGTGTGCCCGCCTGCGAGGCGCGTTATACTGCCGCGCCTTTTTAGCGTCGCGCCAGCATGCCCGGCGTGCCTTGAAAGGTGCTTGCAACCGACCGATGCACCCAAGCTGCAAGCACCTTATTGAATGTTCCCGTCTTTTAGAGGAGCGCGACTCATGACCGTGATCAAGCAAGACGACCTGATTCAGAGCGTTGCCGACGCCCTGCAATTCATTTCCTATTACCACCCCGTGGATTTCATCCAGGCGATGCACGAAGCCTACCTGCGCGAAGAATCGCCAGCGGCCCGTGACTCGATGGCGCAAATCCTGATCAACTCGCGCATGTGCGCCACCGGCCACCGCCCGATCTGCCAGGACACCGGCATCGTCACCGTGTTCGTTCGCGTGGGCATGGACGTACGTTGGGATGGCGCCACCATGGGCCTCGACGACATGATCAACGAAGGCGTGCGCCGGGCTTACAACCTGCCGGAAAACGTCCTGCGTGCCTCGATCCTCGCCGACCCGGCGGGCGCTCGTAAAAACACCAAGGACAACACCCCGGCCGTGATCCACTACTCCATCGTTCCGGGTAACACCGTGGAAGTGGACGTGGCGGCCAAGGGCGGCGGTTCCGAGAACAAGTCGAAAATGGCCATGCTCAACCCGTCCGACTCGATCGTCGACTGGGTACTGAAGACCGTTCCGACCATGGGCGCCGGCTGGTGCCCACCGGGCATGCTTGGCATCGGCATCGGCGGCACCGCCGAGAAAGCCGCCGTCATGGCCAAGGAAGTGTTGATGGAATCCATCGACATTCACGAGCTGAAGAAGCGCGGTCCGTCCAACCGTATCGAAGAGATGCGTCTGGAGCTGTTCGAGAAGGTCAACCAACTGGGCATCGGCGCCCAGGGCCTGGGTGGCCTGACCACCGTGCTCGACGTGAAGATCATGGATTACCCAACCCACGCCGCTTCGTTGCCGGTGTGCATGATCCCGAACTGCGCCGCCACCCGTCACGCGCACTTCGTGCTCGACGGTTCCGGCCCGGCATCCCTGGAAGCGCCGCCACTGGACGCCTACCCGGAAATCGTCTGGGAAGCCGGCCCGTCGGCCCGTCGCGTCAACCTCGACACCCTGACCCCGGAAGACGTGCAGAGCTGGAAGCCGGGCGAAACCGTCCTGCTCAACGGTAAGATGCTCACCGGTCGCGACGCTGCGCACAAGCGCATGGTCGAGATGCTCAACAAGGGTGAAACCCTGCCGGTGGACCTGAAAGGTCGCTTCATCTACTACGTCGGCCCGGTTGATCCGGTGCGCGAAGAAGTGGTGGGCCCTGCTGGTCCGACCACCGCGACGCGAATGGACAAGTTCACCCGTCAGATCCTCGAGCAAACCGGCCTGCTGGGCATGATCGGCAAATCCGAACGCGGCCCGACCGCGATCGACGCGATCAAGGACCACAAGGCCGTTTACCTGATGGCGGTTGGCGGCGCGGCTTATCTGGTGGCACAAGCCATCAAGAAATCCCGCGTGGTGGCCTTCGCTGAACTGGGGATGGAAGCCATCTACGAGTTCGACGTGAAGGACATGCCGGTGACGGTTGCGGTCGACAGCAAAGGTGAATCGGTACACATCACCGGTCCTGCCATCTGGCAGAAAAAGATCAGTGAGAGTCTGGCGGTGGAAGTGCAGTAAGTTGCGCTGAAACGCCTCTGAAAAAACCGGCCTGTCGGCGACGACAGACCGGTTTTTTTTCGCCTGGGGGAATACCGGAATTTCCCTGACTAATAGATCTGACCTGTCAGATTTGACAGGTCACAGCCGCCGTAGCCCCTGATAAGTTGAATGCACTTGTGCGTCCTTGTCAGGTGGAAACGGAAATGGCCACGGAAGAACAAAAAGGCACTATCAATATTTCAGCCCCCGCCCAACCGAAAATCGGCGGCGCCATTGCCAGTTTTGGCGGCTGGGGAGCAGTGGGGACTACAGGTTCGGCCTCGTTGGCCATACCGGTGCCCATTTCCCAGGCTCCCAATCGGGAAATGGTGCCGGCCCTTTCGCTGAGCTACAGCAGCCACGTGGGCAACAGTATTTTCGGTATCGGCTGGCATTTGACCGTGAATGCGATAACGGTGCGCACGAGCAAGGGCGTTCCGCTTTACGACAAGCGCAAGGATCTGATGGTCGGCGCCGACGGCGAAACCTGGATGCCGGAACTGGATGCCCAGGGCGAGATCGTTGACAGAACCGTCACTCTGGGGACAACAAGCTATCGAGCCATTCGCTATCAGCCACGCATCGAGGGCGGTTTTGCCAAAATCGAACGGTTGATCAGCGACGACGATGCGGCCGGTTTCTGGCTGATTCATAGCGCCGATGGCAATCGCCATGTCTATGGCAAGACGCTGGCCTCGCGCCGGGCGGAACCCAGGGACGAGAACAAACCTCAGGAGCCTGAACGCGTCGGGGTCTGGCTGCTGGACGAAACCGTCACGCCTCGGGGTGAGCACATCGTCTATGAGTACAAGGCCGAAACGCAGAAACCGGTCGCGCCCGATTTTCGCGACTACCGTGCCCAGCGTTATTTGCAGCGAGTGCTTTACGGCAATGCCGAGGCGGAGTCAGAGCTGTATTCGTTGAAAGACGGTGGCTGGAAAGACGTCGATTTCCACTTTCATCTGCTGTTCGATTACGGCGAACGCAGCCACGACTTGATGCAAATACCGGTCTACGGCCCGCCTTACACGCAGATCGGCGATCAGTACGGCGACTGGCTCGAACGCAGCGACCCGTTCTGGAATCACGATTACGGTTTCGAACTGGGCAATCGGCGCCTCTGCAGACAAGTGCTGATGTTTCACCATTTCCGCAACGAACTGGGTGACTCACCAAAGCTGGTTCAACGACTTTTTCTGCAACACCGCCAGGGTGCGCTGGAATACAACCACCTGACTGCCGCTCATCTTCAGGCTTACGATAAACAAGGCAATGTCGAGAGCCGGCCGCCGTTCGAATTCAGCTACGCGCCCTTCGATCTGAAAAAAGCCGATCAACCCGGCTGGAAAGCGTTTCCGAAGATGCCAGGCCTCAATGACGGTCAGCGTTACCAGTTGGTGGATTTGTACGGCAAAGGCATGCCCGGCATTTTATGTCGCTACGACAAGGCCTGGTTCTACCGCGAACCGTTGCGCGATAACTACCCCAGCGATGACGTTCGCTACGGCGACTTGACTGAACTGCCGTACATTCCGCTGGCCGACAGCAGTAAACCGCTGCGTCAGACGCTCACCGACCTGAACGGTGACGGCAAGCTCGAATGGGGTGTGCACGCCCCGACCATGAATGGCTGTTTCACCATGAACCCCGACCGCCAGTGGTCAGGATTTGTCCCCTACAAAGCCTTCCCGCTGGAGTATTTCCATCCTCAGGCACAGATGACCGACCTGGTAGGTGACGGTCGCACTCACGTGGCCCTGATCGGCAGCAACAGCGTGCGTTTGTACACCAATCTGGGCGATGACAAGGGGTTCAGCGCCGGCCGAAATGTAGAACACGACAACGACGATGCCCTGCCACTGCCGAGCAATTCTGAAACCGAAGTGGTGGGCTTCAGTGACGTGCTGGGCAGCGGCAAACAGCACCTGTTCCGTCTCCGTCACAACAGCCTGGAGTGCTGGCCCAACCTCGGTCATGGGCGCTTCGGAAAAAAAATCGTGCTCAGCACCCCGACGTTTCCTTACGAGTCATTCAATGCTTCGCAAGTCTTGCTGGCGGACCTCGATGGCTCGGGTGCAACTGACCTGATCTATCTGGAATCCGACCGGATGCGGGTGTTCATGAACCACTGCGGCAAGGGTTTCACCAGCGAGTCGATTGATCTGCCCTGGCCTGAAGGTGTGCGCTACGACCGATTGTGCCAAGTCACCACTGCGGACCTGCTGGGACTGGGCTGCACCAGCGTGATCCTGACCGTACCGCACATGTCGCCTCGGCACTGGCGCTACGATTTCGTCAAAGCCAAACCGTACCTGGTCAACCGCAGCAACAACAACATGGGCACGCTCAGCCTCATCGACTATCGCAGTTCGGCACAGGAGTTCCTTGACGAGGAATACGAGCACCATCAGATCGATAAAGACAAAGTCATCGAGTCCGGTGTGCCGTTCGCCATGCATCTGGTCACGCGCCAGACCCAGATCGATGAAATCACCGGCAATAAACTGACCCAGCTCATGAGTTACCGCCAGGGTTATTACGACCCCTTCGAACGGGAGTTCCGTGGTTTTGGCTTGTTATTGCAGACCGATACCGAAGCCACCGAGGCAGAACGAAAAAGCCTGGGCTTCACCGCGCCGATCCTGAGTAAAACCTGGTTTCACACGGGCAAGACCATTGATCAGCCAAGGGTCGGGTATTACAGCAGCGATGCGCAGGCTGTTGCGCTGAAAGCCACCAAACTGGAACGTTTTCACGTACGCGACAGGGCCGGCGAACCGCTTGAGCCTGACGAAGAAACGGCCCGCCAGATCGCACGTGCGCTGAGTGGCTCGACGTTGCGCTCTGAAATTTTCGCTCGGGATAACCCGGTTGTGCCATATGCGGTCACGGAAGCTCGCTTTCAGGTACGCCTGCTGCGTGCAAAAAACGAGCATTACCCCTATGCCGTGCTGCAACCCATGGCGCTGGAATCGATCAGTTATCAGTACGAACCTGAACTGCCGGACGATCCACGCTGCGAACACAGCCTGAGCCTGAAATGGGATGAGTTCGGCAGTGTGCTCCACGCAATGACTGTCTACTACGCCCGGCGCAAAACCGACGAGTCACCACCTTTTGATGACGAGCATAAAAACCGGTACTGGAAGGACGCTCACGATGAGGCGCAGCAGCGCTGGTATTTAACCGAGTCCAAGGCCGAATCCATTCATGTGTACGACGAAGCGGCCTGGAAACCGGGCACGCCTTTCCGTCTGGGGTTGCCGTATCGGGAGCGCAGTAATGCGCTGGTGCTGGAAAAGGTGCAACTGAGCGCCAGGGATATCTGCCACGAGAAGTTCCTTGAATGGAGCAAGGACGACGGAGATTGGGCGAAGCAGTCGGTACTCGCCGGTATGTCGATGCAGCTCTACACCGATCCTCTCAACAGTCAGACCCTGGAACAAGGCTCGGCGACGGTCCATGCGCTACCGGCCCATGTGGTGATTGCCGAACTCGATGCCACGGCCTTGAGCGCTTACGACAAGCTCATGGACAAAGACGGCAACATGCCCTTCAACCTCAAGGAGAAGCTCGAATCGCCCGAGGTGGGTTACCACATCATGAAGTGGTTCTTGCCTGAAGTTGAGCAGTCGGAACCCACCGACCCGACTGACGCGAAAAACTACCTGTGGTCTGTGCACCGTGGTTTCCCCAGCTATTACGCTGCAGACGGTTTTTACAACGTCCGGCACTTCCAGCAAACCCAAAGCCACGGCATCACCAAAGTCACCTACGACCCTTACTGGTGCCTTCACACGGCCATCGAGTTGCCGGACGGTTGCATCACTCAGATCCTCGACACTGATTACTGCACGTTTCTGCCCGCAGCGATCAAAGACCCTAATCAGAATACCCAGGAAGCGCGCTACAACGCTTTTGGCGAAGTGCTGGTCACCAGTTTTTATGGCACCGAACTGGGTGAGGCGGTGGGCTTCGACCCGCTGAGCGACTACGTGCGCCCCGACGACCACAGTCCGGCCCATGCCATCGAATCGCCCCTTGCCGCCATCGGCAATTACGCCATGGCCATGTTCAGCGACGCGTTCAGCTGGATGGGCCGTCTGCCGACAACCGAGCCGCCCACTGCGCAATGGCTGACCTGGGCGCTGGCAGAAGGGTTTGTGCTACCCAGCGGCCACCTTTGCGATCACGCTCGCGAGCATCTTCACCAACTAGAAAACCCCACTGCCTTCGAGCTGCTTCTCCAGCAATACGTCGATGCCGCCCATCGTGAGCCGGTGCACATCGCGATCCTGCAAGCAGACCGTTATCCCGGCGATCCGGAGTTGCAGATTCGCATCGCCATCAGCCATCAGGACGGCTTCAGTCGGGTACTGCAAACCAAGCAGGAGGTCGAACCGGGCAAGGCTTGGGTGGTGCTGGACGACGGCACCTTGAAACTCAAGGACGATGGCACCCCGCAGGAAGCCGAAGCCGCACGACGCTGGCGGGTCAGCGAGCCGGTCGAATACAACAACAAGGGTGAAAAAGTACGGATCTACCGGCCGTACTTTGCGGATAGGTGGATAAATATCAAAGACCACTCGATGCGTGAACACGCCTATCACGACCAGCAGTTCTACGATGCCGCAGGGCGTCCGACCGAAACCGTGCTGGCGAAAAAAATGCTGCAAGGTGATCCACCGGAGCTGAAACCGCTGCGCCGGGAAATGTGGTACTGGATCTGGTGCACCGTGGCGTTTGACGAGAATGACCTGTTTGAGCCGCCGCCACCCGAAAAGCGCCGAACCAACAGGACGCTCCATTGAACAAGGGGTTCCATTCGCATACGCCACAACTGGCAGTCATCGACAACCGCGGCCTGCCAGTCCGTCAGGTCGCGTACTGGCGGCGAGACGCCGGTGAGCTCAGGCCCGAAGCGCTGGTGACGGCTCAGGAACATGACGGCGCCGGTCGCCTGGTGGCGCAACGGGATCCACGCTTCCTCGCGCCCGCGTCCCGCCCGAACATGGCCACGGTTTACAGCCTGTCTGGCGCTGCGTTGTGCACTGATAGTCGCGACGCCGGATGGCGCCTGGGCTTACCGGACAGGGCCGGGCAAATGCGCGAGCATTGGGACGGTCGTGGCAGTCATTGGCAGAATGAGTACGACGCACAGCGACGGCTGACCGCAGTCCATGAACAAACCCGGGGCTCGACCTTACGTACTGTCGAACGCCTGACCTACGCCGACAACGCTGGTGAGTTCGCCGAGCGCAATCAGTGCGGACAATTGATCCGCCACGATGATCGGGCCGGTGTGGTCTGGCTCGACCAGCAAGCGCTCAATGGCGGCGTCATCCGCCAACGCCGACGATTTCTGCCGGATCAGCCGAACGACCATCCCCACTGGCCCGTCATCGAAGCGGAGCGCGACACCCTGCTGCAACCCGGCGCGGGGTACATCACCGCGAGCCGCATCGGGCCGTTGGGGCAAGTGCTTGAGCAGACCGACGCCGCTGGCCATCGACAACACTTCAGCATTGATCGCGCCGGGCAATTGCAACGCATTGACCTGACCCTCGACTCTCAAGGCCTGCAACCGCTGTTGAAAGCGGCGAGCTACAACGCCGAAGGACAACTGCTGACTCAGGTAACCGGTAACGACGTCACCAGCAGCGCGACCTACGAGGCGGCGAGCGGCCGGTTGAAGCGCTTGACTGCCACCACGCAGGAAAGTATTCGTTTGCAGGACCTGCGTTATGAGTACGACCCGGTCGGCAACATCCTGCGACTGGTGGACCATACCCAACCCGTCACGTTTTTCTCCAACCAGCGTGTAGCGGCAGAAAACACTTACACCTACGACAGTCGTTACCAACTGACCTGCGCCACGGGTCGTGAGACTGCCAATGCCGGTCAGAACCCCGGCTTGCCGGAGCTGATCACGCCCAGTCCCATCGACCCCGGGCGGCTGCTCAACTACACCGAATTCTATGAGTACGACGCGAGCGGCAACCGCACCGAACTGCGTCATGTCCGCGATGAAAATCCGTTCAGGCAACAGCTGCGCGTCGATCCACAGAGCAACCGCGCCCTGCCCTGGAACGAGGGTGAAGACGAGCCGGACTTCCCGCGTAATTTCGACGCAAACGGCAACCAGCAATATCTGGCCCCCGGGGCACAGCCGATGACCTGGGACGCGTTGAATCAGTTGCAAAGCGTGACCACCGTCGGCCGCCCGACCGAGGCCGATGACGCTGAGGGGTTTCGCTACAACGCGGCCGGTGAACGGGTGGTCAAGTTCAGCACCCAACAGGCCCGTGCCGTGGCTCATCGACGTGTCGTTCATTACCTTCCGGGGCTGGAAGTGCGCACCACCGATGACGCCGAAGAACTTCAGGTGATCTGCGTTCCTCTGGCCCGTGGCAGCGTGCGGTGCCTGCATTGGGTCAAGGGCAAACCCGGCGATATCGAGGCTGATCAGTTGCGCTACAGCGTTGACGATCATCTGGGGTCTTGCAGCCTGGAACTGGATAAACACGCGGCCGTCATCAGCCACGAGGGTTACTACACCAATGGCGGGACAGCGTGGTGGGCGGCGCGCTCGAAGGTCGATGCGGATTACAAGACCCTTCGGTATTCGGGCAAGGAACGGGATGCGTGCGGGCTTTATTACTATGGGTTTCGGTATTTTGCGCCGTGGTTGGGGCGGTGGGTGAGTCCGGATCCTGCGGGGCATGTGGATGGGCTCAATCTATTTAAAATGGTAGGCAACAACCCACTTGTGTACAGAGATTTGCAAGGACGGGAAAAAACCCCAGTCAACAAAGAGATCATTTTAATATGGGCTGGTGAAAATCCGGGCAAGCTGAAAGATAGAGCGGAAAACATTAACAATATCGTTACACAAGCTGACGGCTACAAGGTAAATCTCTACATTGATACTTACGCCGAAGACACCTTCAATGAGACCCTTAAAGATCTAAAGGTGCATGAGGTGCACCATTTGCAAGGCAGCGAAGAATTTAATAGGTTCTATGCCACCCCCGCATCCAGCGTTTACGACGACTTTAGAAATTATGGTGAAAAAAACCTGGCATTTGCAGTAGATGTATTAAGAGTGCACTTATTAAACGAACGTGGCGGTCTTTACTCCGACTCGGACGACATTTATTACGACAGTAAGGAGGGAAAATATACACAGTTAGGAAACACATCACTGGAAGCAGAACCCGACCAAGTGCTGACTTTGTTACCCAACACAACCGAATGGAACGAAATCCCTCATGTAAACAACAGTTCATTCGCCGCCCATGCGAACAATGCATCTTTGAAAGCCATATTGGATGAAATGGTTGTACGTTATGACAAAGCAGTCGCAAATGTTGGAAGGCTAGATCCCAATGGTTTAGGGTTCATGACGCTTAATGACGAAAAACTGGACAGGACAAACCTTCTGATCTCAATGGTAGGCGCCGGTGTTCTGACAGATGTTCTCAGCCAACGAGATCCTGTATTCAATAGCATTGTCACCCACTTCGCTGATTTCCAGGCGGGTAGAACCAAGGTAATCGACCAAGATCTTATAGCGCAATCAGACATACTAATGCCTCTCTCCCGACATATAAAAAGCGGCGGAATGGGCACCTGGTAAAGAAATGAACCCTCTTCAAACACATGCTATTGTGCCCGCCCATACGGCTGCGTATTACTCATTGCATGATCCAGACTGCCCGCGCTGTGCGCCTGACGCTATACACCTTTGTTATCCTCGCCGGGGCGGTTATCGCAGCCACCCTGGCCATGCGTCACGCCGAGCGCCAGGCTCTGGTGGAAGACGCCGCCCGCGCCAATCTGCAACTGGGCCTGTACGCCACGTCCCTGCACACCCTGATCGAACGCTACCGCGCCCTCCCCGCCGTGCTGGCGCTGGACCCGGAGCTGCGTTCGGCGCTCAACGGTCCCGTCACTCCGGAACAGCAGGACGCGCTGAACCGCAAACTGGAAAAAATCAACGGCGCCGCCGAGTCCTCGACCCTGGAACTGCTCGATCACACCGGCCTCGCCGTGGCGGCGAGCAACTGGCGCTTGCCCAGCAGTTACGTCGGTCACAACTACGGTTTTCGCCCCTACTTCAGCCAGACCCGCACCCAGGGCACCGGGCGTTTTTATGCAGTGGGCGTGACCAGCGGGATTCCCGGTTACTTCCTGTCCAGCGCCGTCACCAGTGACGCTGGGCAGTTTCTCGGCGCGATGGTGGTGAAGCTCGAGTTTCCCGAACTGGAGCGCGAATGGCGTCAGGGCAGCGACACGCTGCTGGTCAGCGATGCACGCGGGATCATCTTCATCGCCAATCAGCCGGGCTGGCGCTATCGCCAGTTGAAACCGCTGAGTGACAGCGATCACGCCGAGCTCAAGGCCACCCGCCAATACGACAAGCAACCGCTGACGCTGCTCGGCTATCAATCGCTGCGGCGCTTTGACGACAACAGCGAACTGGCACGTGTCGAAGGCCCGGACGGCAAAGCGGATTACCTGTGGGAATCCCTGCCGCTGACCGCCGAGGGCTGGACGCTGCACTTGCTGCGGCGTCCGCAAGTGGCGTTCGAAGACAGTCGCAACGCCGCCCTCGCCGCTGCCGGTCTGTGGCTGACGCTGGTGTTTCTGTTGCTGTTCCTCAACCAGCGTTGGCGTCTGGCCAAGATGCGTCAGCGCAGTCGTGAAGAGCTCGAACAGTTAGTGGAAGAACGCACCCGCGACCTGCGCACGGCGCAGGACGGTCTGGTGCAATCGGCCAAACTTGCCGCCCTCGGGCAGATGTCGGCGGCGCTGGCCCATGAAATCAATCAACCGCTGACCGCCCAGCGCATGCAATTGGCGACGCTGCGGCTGTTGCTCGATCACGGCCGGGTCGACGACGCCTACAAGGCACTGAAACCGGTGGATGAGATGCTGACGCGCATGGCCGCCCTCACCGGCCACCTGAAAACCTTCGCCCGCAAAAGTCCCAGCGGCTTGCGCGAACGCCTGGACCTGGCTTCAGTGGTGGACCAATCGCTGCAACTGCTCGACACGCGTCTGCGCGATGAACAGGTCAGCACCGTGCTGCACCTGACGCGCCCGGCGTGGGTGCGCGGCGATGCAATTCGTCTGGAACAGGTGCTGATCAATCTGCTGCGCAACGCCCTGGATGCGATGCAGGACAAACCCTGCAAACGCCTGGAAATCCGCCTCGAAGCCGACGAACAACTGTGGCGCCTGAGCGTCATCGACAACGGTGGCGGCATCGCCGAAGAAAATCTGTCGAAGGTCTTCGATCCGTTTTTCACCACCAAACCGGTGGGCGATGGCCTGGGCATCGGTCTGGCCGTATCCTTTGCCATCGTTCACGAATCGGGCGGACGCCTGAGCGCCGATAATCACGACAACGGCGCGGTGTTCACCCTCACCCTGCCCATCGATCAGGAGGCGCCTGGCGCATGCTGAATTCTGTGATGGTGGTCGACGACGAAAGCAGCATCCGCAGTGCCGTCGAGCAATGGCTGAGCCTGTCGGGTTTCGAGGTGCAGTTGTTCAGCCGCGCCGATGAATGCCTGGCGCAGTTGCCCAAGCACTTCCCCGGCGTGATCCTCAGCGACGTGCGCATGCCCGGCATGACCGGGCTGGAACTGCTCGCCGAAGTGCAGCGCCGCGATGCCGATTTGCCGGTGATTCTGCTGACCGGCCACGGCGATGTACCAATGGCGGTCGATGCGATGCGCGATGGCGCCTACGACTTTCTCGAAAAACCCTTCAGCCCGGAAACCCTGCTCGGCAGCCTGCGTCGTGCGCTGGACAAGCGTCGGCTGGTGCTGGAAAACCGCGCGTTGCACGAGCAGGCCGATAACCGCGCCAAACTCGACGCGACCTTGCTCGGCGTGTCCCGTGGCTTGCAGACCTTGCGTCGGCAAGTGCTGGATCTGGCGGCGTTACCGGTCAACGTGTTGATTCGCGGTGAAACCGGCAGCGGCAAGGAGCTGGTTGCCCGTTGCCTGCACGATTTCGGGCCGCGCGCCGACAAACCGTTTGTCGCGCTGAACTGTGCGGCGATTCCCGAGCAATTGTTCGAGGCCGAGCTGTTCGGCCACGAGAGCGGCGCGTTCACCGGCGCTCAGGGCAAACGCATCGGCAAGCTCGAATACGCCGATGGCGGCACGCTGTTTCTCGATGAAATCGAAAGCATGCCGCTGGCCCAACAGGTGAAATTGCTGCGGGTGTTGCAGGAGCAGAAGCTGGAACGCTTGGGTTCCAATCAGAGCATTCGCGTGGATCTGCGGATCATCGCTGCGACCAAACCGGATTTGCTGGATGAGGCGCGGGCCGGGCGTTTTCGCGAGGATCTGGCCTATCGGTTGAACGTTGCCGAGTTGCGCTTGCCGCCGTTGCGTGATCGACGCGAAGACATTCCGTTGTTGTTCGAGTCGTTTGCGCACAAGGCTGCCGAGCGACTGGGCCGCACGTTTGCGCCGCTGAGTGGCCCGCAGTTGAGCCATCTGCTGAGCCACGACTGGCCGGGCAATGTGCGCGAACTGGCGAACGTGGCCGAACGGCAAGTGTTGGGGCTGGAAGAGCCCACGCCTGCGGGCATCGATCCGGGGCAGTCGCTGGCAGCGCAGCAGGAAGCGTTCGAAGCGCATTGCCTGCGCGCGGCGTTGACGCGGCACAAGGGCGATGTGAAAGCGGTGCTTGAAGAGCTGCAACTGCCGCGTCGGACTTTCAATGAAAAGATGCAGCGGCATGGCCTGACCCGCGAAATGTTCACACAAAACCTGTAGGAGCGAGGCTTGCCCGCGAAGAACGATAACGCGGTATTCCAGTTACACCGCGTTGGATTCTTCGCGGGCAAGCCTCGCTCCTACAGGATTGTGTGCGTACGCGGAAATCCGCTTGTGCCCCCCGACCTAGTAAGCGGATTTCCGCTCACCCCAACCTCAATACCCCTCTAAACCAGCCCTCCCCCCGTTGGCACACCTCCTGCTATAGCCCCCGCAGGCTGCGTTTAAACGCGCTCCACAAAAACAATTAAACGAAGGATCCTTCAATGGATAACTCCAACGCCCTGCCCCTTGGGTCGGCTGCCGTGCCGGTCAAAGAAAGAACCACCGCCAGTCGCATAAAATCGATCTTCAGCGGTTCGGTCGGCAACATGGTCGAGTGGTACGACTGGTACGTCTACGCCGCCTTCTCCCTGTACTTCGCCAAAGCGTTTTTCCCCAAAGGCGACACCACCGCCCAACTGCTGAATACCGCCGCAATCTTCGCCGTGGGCTTCCTGATGCGCCCGATCGGTGGCTGGCTGATGGGCCTCTACGCCGACAAGGCCGGTCGCAAAAAAGCACTGATGGCTTCGGTGTACCTGATGTGTTTCGGCTCGCTGGTGATCGCCCTGAGCCCGGGTTATGAAACCATTGGCATCGGCGCACCGATCCTGCTGATTTTCGCCCGTCTGCTGCAAGGCCTGTCGGTCGGTGGCGAGTACGGCACTTCGGCCACCTACCTCAGCGAGATGGCGACCAAGGACCGTCGCGGTTTCTTCTCCAGCTTCCAGTACGTGACCCTGATCTCCGGCCAGCTCATCGCTTTGGGCGTGCTGATCGTGCTGCAAAACATCCTGACCACCGAAGAGCTGTACGCGTGGGGCTGGCGCATCCCGTTCGCCATCGGCGCATTGTGTGCCGTAGTCGCGCTGTATCTGCGTCGTGGCATGGAAGAGACCGAGTCGTTCACCAAGGTCAAGAAAGAGAAAAAAGAAAGCGCCATGCGCACGCTGATGCGCCATCCCAAGGAACTGATGACCGTGGTCGGCCTGACCATGGGCGGCACCCTGGCGTTCTACACCTACACCACGTACATGCAGAAATACCTGGTGAACACCGTCGGCATGAGCATCTCCGACTCCACCACCATTTCCGCTGCCACGCTGTTCCTGTTCATGTGCCTGCAACCGATCATCGGCGGGCTGTCGGACAAGGTCGGTCGTCGGCCGATCCTGATTGCCTTCGGTGTCCTCGGCACGCTGTTCACCGTACCGATCCTCACCACGCTGCACACCATCCAGTCGTGGTGGGGCGCGTTCTTCCTGATCATGGCGGCGCTGATCATCGTCAGCGGTTACACCTCGATCAACGCAGTGGTGAAAGCCGAGCTGTTCCCGACCGAGATCCGCGCACTGGGCGTTGGTTTGCCGTATGCCCTGACCGTATCGATCTTCGGCGGCACCGCTGAATACATCGCGCTGTGGTTCAAGAGCATTGGCATGGAAACCGGCTACTACTGGTATGTCACCGCGTGTATTGCCGTGTCGTTGCTGGTGTACATCACCATGAAAGACACCCGCAAACATTCGCGGATCGAGACGGACTGATCGTGCGTCGCTTCAGATAAACCGTGGTGAATTCATCGCCGGCAAGCCGGCTCCTACAGGTATGGGTCGTTCACTGAATGTGTATACGACTTCAATCTGTAGGAGCCGGCTTGCCGGCGATGGCCGCGACTCGGTCTCAGCTCAACTCGGCAGCGGCCGGCCTGGCGTACTTGTTCTGCGCATACGAAGCCCCCGCAATCAGCACCACCAGAATCCCCGCCAACACCAGCGACGAGCCGATCGTGCCGAAATCCAGACCACCCTTTTCATGAGGTTTGGTCAGGAAATCCCCCAGGGTCGCACCGAACGGTCGGGTCAGCACAAACGCCACCCAGAACAACGCCACCGACGAAATCTTCGTCAGGTACTTCAACAACACCACCACCAGAATGGTCGAGCCGATCAACAGCGCGCCACCGGCAAAACCCAGGCCCGAATCGTCGGCCAGGTAGTCGCCGAGCGCCGTGCCCAAGGTGTTGGAAAACAGAATCGCCATCCAGTAGAACATCTCGCCACGGAAGGTCTGGACCTTGGTGACGTTCAGCGAATCGCCGCTCAGGCGCCACGCCGCAAAAATCCCGATGAGGATCGCAATCAGGATCATCGAGCCCGTGGCATAACCCAGGCCGAGGGTACGGTCCATGAAGTCGGACATGGTGGTACCCGCCGTGCTGGTCGACAGAATCACGATCCAGTACAGCACCGGTTTGTAGGTCTTGGACATCAGTTGCGTGACCAGGGTCAGCACGAACACGCTGATCAAGATCAGCGAGCTGATGGCGTAACCGACATTAAGGGTCATCGACAGCAAATCACCCGCGGTTTCCCCCAGGGTCGTCGCGCAGATTTTCATCACCCAGAAGGCCAGGGTGATTTGTGGAAGTTTGTTCATTGAGGGTAAAGCTCCAGTGGTCATGACGGCCCGTGTGCAAGGGGTGTGGCCGGTGCCGCGAAGACTGGAGGTGAAGCGGTGAAAATTAGGTCGGGGCTTTATGAAAAATCTGTCACACCCACAAATCGACACAGTCCGTGTAGGAGCCGGCTTGCTGGCGATGGTGTGTCAGTCGGCATCAACGTGTCTGACACTCCATCGCCAGCAAGCCGGCTCCTACAAAGGATCGAGTCGACTGGAAATTGTGGGTTCGTCCTTGCACTATTGGCGCATCCAGAATACAGCCCAGGAATCCCCGCCATGCCCGACGACATCCACTACTACGAACCCGCCAACGGCCACGGCCTGCCGCATGACCCGTTCAATGCCATCGTCGGCCCGCGCCCCATCGGCTGGATTTCTTCGCAGGATGCCAACGGCCGCCTGAACCTGGCGCCCTACAGTTTCTTCAATGCCTTCAACTACATTCCACCGATCATTGGATTTTCCAGCGTCGGACGCAAAGACAGCCTCAACAACATCGAGCAGACCGGCGAATTCGCCTGGAACCTGGCAACCCGGCCGCTGGCCGAGCAGATGAACCAGAGCTGCGCGATGGTCGGGCCAGAGGTCAACGAGTTCGAGTTGGCCGGGCTGACGCCTGTCGCGTCGAAAATCATTCAGGTGCCACGGGTCGCCGAAAGCCCGGTGTCTTTCGAGTGCAAGGTCACGCAGATCATCCAGTTGCAGCGCGCCGACGGCAACGTGGTGCCGAGCTGGCTGATTCTCGGCGAAGTGGTCGCCGTGCATATCGCCAAATGGCTGTTGAAGGACGGGGTGTACGACACCGCCGCGGCAGAACCGATTCTGCGCGGTGGCGGACCAGCGGATTACTTTCAACTGGGCCCGGAGGCCTTGTTCAAGATGTTCCGCCCGGGAGCGGTCAAGTAATTACCAGATCAGCTCGCCGTCTTCGCCGACGCCCTTGAGGTGCGTCAGTTGCAGGGCGGCAGCTTCGTCCGCTTCTTTGGCGGTCTTGAAAGTCTGGTCTTCCAGCAATTTGTTAAAGCGCGGTGCGCCCGAGCCACCGATGGCTTTGGTGGCAATCGCCGCATAGTAACCGCCCTCGCGGGGCACTACGGCGGATACGGCTTCGAAGGTTTCAAAGGCTTTGCGTGCCATGTCGCGGATCCTGGCTGATTGAGAATGGCGTCATTAAACCCTCAACCCGCCAGTTTGTGTACCCGCGACCGGGACTGCCCCAGCGCCTGGGCCGCCGACACGTCCTTGAAGGTATGGAAATCCAGGCTGTTGACCACCAGCTCTTGCACCAGCTCAGCGAAAATATCCATTGCCGGCGTGCTGAAATAGGCCGTCATGGCTTGCTGATGGGTCCAGAAACCGGACACCAGCCACAATTGCGGATCGCACTGCGAATGCTGCAGGGAAAAACTCAGGCAGCCAGGCGCGGCGCGCGACGGTTCGATCAAGGCGCTGAGGCGCGCACCGAGTTCCGCCGAACACCCGGCGCGGGCCCGGACGAAGGCCATATGACTGACGGGGATCTGCTTAGACATGTTCAACCCTCCCAGGTACTCGAGTGGCAGCCGTGGGACGGGCTGCGACAGGATCCAAGATTAAGCCCCTGCACGCCGCCCCGTTAGTCGATTCCTGCCGGCTTGTTGCACAATCCTGCGCGGCTGCATTCGGTACCTGTAACAATGTGTTAATACTGTCACAGGCCTGAAACACGAGGTTCGAGCAAGTTTTCTCTGCCATAGACTGCCCTGGCAGCACACCTCTTCAACCCCGTGCAGAATCAGGCAAGCTTTTCGCAGGATGTGTCTACCGCTGCGCCTTGCACAAACTTAAGCTCAGCTCATTCCCACTGTTTCGCCGAGGATGCCCTGCATGTCGTCGCTCGATCACTTTCAAGCCCCGCTGGACGCCGACATGGAGAAACAGCGCGCGGAACTGGCCGCCATCATCCGTCGCAACACGATGGAGGATGGCACTTATGCCACTGCTGTCGCCTCGTTGTTCATGGGCAAACACAGCCAGTCCCATGAATTCGCCCCGGTGCTGGCGCAACCGGCGTTGTGCATCATGGCGCAGGGGCGCAAAGAGGTCAGGCTGGCCGACGAATACTTCAATTACGACCCGCTGAATTACCTGGTGGTGTCGGTCTCCATGCCCCTGAGCGGGCGGATAGTGAACGTCACCTCTGAAGAACCGATCCTCTCGGTGCGGCTGGACATTGATCCGGCGGAAATCACCGCGCTGATAGCCGACGCCGGTCCTTTGGGCGTGCCGACCCGCCCGACCGGTCGCGGTTTGTATGTCGAACGGATCGACACCGCGATGCTCGATGCGGTATTGCGCCTGGCGCGATTGCTGGACACGCCGAAAGACATCGCCATGCTCGCACCGTTGATTCGCCGGGAGATTCTCTATCGGTTGTTGCGCAGCCAGCAGGGCCATCGCTTGTATGAGATCGCGATTGCCAATAGCCAGAGCCACCGCATCAGCCAGGCGATCAAATGGCTCAACGGCAATTATGAGCAGCCGCTGCGCATTGATGATCTGGCCAAGGAAGTGAATCTGAGCGTGTCGACCTTGCATCACCGGTTCAAGGCGATGACGGCGATGAGTCCGTTGCAGTATCAGAAGCAACTGCGCTTGCAGGAAGCGCGGCGGTTGATGCTGGCCGAAGGGCTGGAAGCATCGGCGGCAGGGTATCGCGTCGGGTATGAAAGCCCGTCGCAGTTCAGCCGGGAGTACAGCCGGTTGTTCGGGGCGCCGCCGTTGCGGGATTTGGCGCGGTTGCGGTTGACTGTTTAGCCGAATTCAACCGCACATTTGTAGGAGCGAGCGGGCGGCGATCCGACTTGCCCGCGAAGGGGTCACCGCGGTCATATCTGAATGACCGCGTTATCGTTCTTCGCGGGCAAGCCTCGCTCCTACAGGGGATGCGCTTTTTACGCGCCGAGTACGCGACACGCCTCCGCCGGAAGGGTCACCGACACCGGGTTGCCAATGCTCAACCCAAACCCCTGGCACGGCGTGCTCAACGCGGTAAACGACACCCCGGAACACTCCACGGTCGTCTCGATCGTCGCGCCGATGTCACGCACGAACGTCACGGTGCCCAACAAGCGATTCCCTGCCGTCGCCTGCGGGTGCGACAGTTGCAGGTCCTCAGGGCGGATCAGCATCTTGACCTTCTCCCCCGCCGCAATGCTCGTGCAGATCGGCACTTGCAGCGCATCGCCCCCCGGCAGGCTGACCTGGCCGTTACCCAGCGCGGTCGCCGGGAAGATGTTGCCCGAGCCGATGAAGTCCGCGACAAACTCATTGGCCGGATGACGATAGATCTCGATCGGCGTGCCCACTTGCTGCACGCGATGCTCACCCAGCACCACGACGATATCGGCCATGGTCATCGCCTCACGCTGGTCGTGGGTGACCATGATGGTGGTGATGTTCAGGCGCTGTTGCAGCTGACGAATCTCTACCTGCATCGACTCGCGCAGCTTGGCGTCCAGCGCCGACAGCGGTTCGTCCAGCAGGAGGATTTTCGGGTGGTTGGCAATCGCCCGGGCAATCGCCACACGCTGACGTTGACCGCCAGACAGTTTCGCCACCGGGCGATCAATCATTTCCTGCAACTGGATCAGTTCCAGCAATTCCACTACGCGCTTGTGCTGATCAGCCTTGCTGACCCCGCGCAGTTTCAGCGGATAGGCGATGTTTTCCCCAACGGTCATGTGCGGAAACAGCGCCAACGATTGAAACACCATGCCGAAATTACGCAGATGCGCCGGGGTTTGGCCGATGTCTTCACCGTCCAGACGAATCTCGCCGCCGGTCAGGGTTTCGAGGCCGGCGATCATCCGCAGCAAGGTGGTTTTACCGCAGCCCGAAGGGCCGAGAAAACACACCAGTTTGCCTTCCGGCAAATGCAGGTTCACATCCTTTACCGCGCAGGCCGAGCCGTAATGTTTCTCGACGTTTTCCAGAATCAGACCAGACATAAATCACCTCAAGAAATCAGAACGAAACGCCGCCTTCGCCAACCAACTTTTCCAGCGCCCAAATGAGCACGAAGTCGATCAGCACGATCAGCACGGCAAACGAAAATACGGTAGGGTCGAGCGACGACACGGTGCGGCTGTACATCCAGATCGGCACGGTCATCACGTCGATGGTGTAAAGGAAATAGGTCACGGTGAATTCGTTGAACGAGACGATGAACGCCAACAGCATCCCCGCCAGAATCCCCGATTTCATCAGCGGCACCACCACATCGATGATCGCCCGCGTTGGCGAAGCACCGAGCATTTGCGCGGCCTCTTCGACTTCGCTGCCGATGGACAGCATTGCCGCCGTGCAGTTTTTCACCACGAATGGCAGCGCCAGGATCACGTGGGCAATCACCAGCCGCGAGGTGGTCATCTGGAACGGCAGGCTGTCGAACACCAGCAGCAATGCCAGGCCCAACACCACCATCGGAAACACCAGCGGCAGCGACATCAGTTGCAGCGCCACCGCTTTGCCGCGGAACTCGCAACGGGTCAGCGCATAAGCTGCCGGCACCGCGATGATCGTGGCGAAGACCATGGTCAGGCACGCGACCATCAGGCTGGTGGTCATGGCTTTGCCGAGGCTCAGCACATCACTCGCGTCCGGCGACACGAAGGTGTGCCAGGCGGCCTTGTACCATTGCAGGCTGTAGCTGCTCGGCGGGAAGTCGAGGTTCGACGAACCGCTGAACGACATGACGATCATGGTCAGGATCGGCAACACCGCCAGCAGCAAAATGAAACCCGAGAGGATGCCGGCAAACTTGCCGGTTTCGCCTGGCAGCAGCGAATAACGCTTCTTGATCACAGAGCTCATTGCGAAGCCTCCAGCATGCGCCGACGACGGCCAGTGATGTATTCGGACAAAGTCATGATCGCGAGCGTGGTGACAATCAGCACCACACCGGCGGCGGACGCGGCGGGCCAGTTCATCAGCGGGGCGATCTGGTCATGGACCATCACCGCCAGCATCGGCACGCGTCGGCCACCCAGCAGCAACGGCACCACGAAGCTGCTGGCGTTGTAAGCGAAAACCAGTGTCGCGCCGGTGATGATCCCCGGAAAACTCATCGGCAGAACCACCTGGCGGAACACCTGAAAGCGACTGGCGCCCAGGGTGGCGGCGGCCTCTTCGTAAGTGCGGGCGACGCCGCGCATGGCGCTGGCAATCGGCAGCACGGCCAACGGGAACGCGGTTTGCACCAGGCCCATCAACACGCCGTTCTGGTTGTACAGCAGCATGATCGGACGCTTGATCAGGCCCAGGCCCATCAGTGCCTGATTGAGCATGCCGCCCGGGCCGAGAATCACCAGCCAGCCGTAGCTTTGCAGCAGCAGGTTGACCAGCAATGGCAGCAGCACCGCAGCGAGGAAGATCCTGCGCACAAACGGCGACGTCAGGCGCGACATGGTGTAGGCCACCGGGATCGCAAGCACCACGGCGATCACTGCGCTGATCAGCGCCAGGCGCAAGGTCAGCAGCAAGGATTTGAGGTAATACGGTTCCAGCAATTGGGCGTAGCTGGCCAGGCTGAACCCGGTCCATTCCGCGCCTTTGGTGCCGACGCTCATGCGCAGCACCAGCAGGCTGGCGGCAATCAGCACGCCGAGAAACAGCATCGACGGCGTAAGAAAAAACCAGGCGCGGGTCGTCGGCGAAACACCCCGATTGGCGCGCGCCGGAGCTGCATCGACCGGATGAGTCAGAGGTTGGTGTTCCATAGCAAGGGTCTCGTCAATGGAAAGCAGCTGGCGTACACAAATTCTGAATCCACCTCGCCCCCTGTGGGAGCGAGCCTGCTCGCGAAAGCGGTGTGTCAGTCACATCAATGCTGGGTGTGCCGACGCATTCGCGAGCAGGCTCGCTCCCACAGGGGATCTTCAGTGGTTGAAGACCCTGTGTTCGCCACTCGATCAGGAAGAAAAGATTTCCGTGTAGCGACGAATCCATTGGTCATGCACGGTAGCCAGGAAGGCGTTGTCGTGCATGATCGCCTTCTCGGCGATCTGCTCCGGCGTGAGGATGTACGGGCTCTTGCGCGCTTCGGCGGAGATGATCGCCTTGGCGTTGACCGGGCCGTTGTAAATGTCCTCAGCCATCTTGCCCTGCACCAGCGGGTCCAGAGAGTGGTTGATGAACGCGTAGGTCAGGTCGGTATCGCCCGGACGGTTTTTCGGCATCACCGACAGCATCAGGTCGGTGTAGAAACCTTCTTTCATGCCGAACGTGGCGCCCAGACCGTAGGCCGGATCGCGGATCTGTTTCGGGAAGAAAGCCGGTGCGTACAGGCCACCCATGTCCAGGGAACCGGTGCGGAACAGCTCGGCGATCTGGTTCGGGTTTTCACCCAGGGTCACCACACGATCCTTCAGCTCGGCGAGTTTCTTGAAGCCGGGTTCGATGTTGTGTTCGTCACCACCGGCCAGTTTGGCGGCGATGATGATCAGGTCCATCGCTTCGGTCCAGTTCGGCGGCGGCAGGAAGATGTTCGGCGACAGCTCGGCGTCCCACAGGGCGGCGTAACTGTCCGGTGCTTCCTTGATGGTACGGGTGCTGTAGACCAGGCTGTTGCACCAGAGCAGGTAACCGATCCCGTGGCCATTGGCGCCGGTGCGGTATTTCTCCGGGACATCCACCAGGTTGGGGATGCGGTTGAGGTCGGGTTTTTCCAGCAGGTTGGCGGCGGCCAGACCTTCGGCACCAACGCCGGCCAGGGTGATGATGTCGTATTGCGGACGATCACCGCCGGCCTTGAGTTTGGCGACCATTTCCGAGGTACTGCCGGTGCGGTCAGCGATGACCTTGCAGCCGTACTTGTCTTCGAACGTTGCGGCGATGTTGCGCAGTGCAGCCAGGCCGGTGTCATCGGACCAGGTCAGCAGGCGCAGGGTCTTGCCCTGGAAGCGCGTGTCGCTGGCATTGGCCTTGACGAAGGGCAAGCTCATGGCTGCCGCAGCAACCGAGGCCACGCCTACGGTTTTGATGAATTGACGTCTGTTCAGATCATGCTCGCCCATTACGGACTCCCTTTGTTTTTGTAGGTATAAGGCAGGTCGAAACTGTTGCATCCGCGCGGCCGGATCAGTGTTATCCCTCGTATTTTCGGGGGCTTGGCTGAACCAGTGAGTTCATCCTGAGGTCGCGTAAAACACCTGACTATCGATAAAAATTCATTGAAGCCATGACGCCAGCGCATGCCTCCTTTGAAGGCATGCGCTCACCTTTTTCGTGCCGTCAGACGGCGCGAATCACGTGTTTGATTTCCTGGAAAGCCTGCAAGCCCCACGGCCCCAATTCGCGGCCGATGCTGCTCTGCTTGTAGCCGCCCCAGGCGGTCTGCGGGAAGATCACTTGCGGTGCGTTGATCCACACAAGCCCCGCCTGCAAAGCGTTGGCAACCCGATCCGCCGCCTCGGCATCGCGCGTCACCACGCTGGCGACCAGGCCGAACTGGCTGTCGTTGGCCAGGGCAATCGCCTCGGCCTCGGTGGCGAAACTGCGCACGCAGATCACCGGGCCGAAAATCTCTTCACACCACAGCGCACTGTCGAGGGGCACTTCGGTGAAAATCGTCGGCTGCAAAAAATAACCGCGCGGCAAGTCTGCGGGGCGATTGCCGCCGCAAATCAGCTTGGCGCCAGCACTCAAACCACGATCGATGTGGCCGAGCACGCGTTGGTATTGCGCCTGATTGACCAGTGCGCCCATTTCCACGTTCGGGTCGAACGGGTCGGCCACGCGGATGGCTTCGGTACGCGCCTTCAGGCGCAAGAGGAATTCGTCGGCCAGTTCATCGGCGACCAGTACGCGGCTGGTGGCGGAACACATCTGCCCGGCGTTGAAGAAACCACCGCCACAGGCCACTTCCACGGCCAGTTCGATGTCGGCATCGGCCAGCACCAGCAGCGAGGATTTGCCGCCCAGCTCCAGGCTCACGCCCTTCACGGTTTCTGCTGCGCGTTGCATCACCTGCACGCCGACCGCATTGCTGCCGGTGAAGGAAATCTTGGCGATGCGCGGGTCCGCCGACATCGGTGCGCCGACCGCCAGACCGGTGCCGCAGACCACATTGAACACGCCCTTCGGCAGCCCGGCGTCGGCGATGATCGCCGCCAGTTCCAGCTCCGGCAGCGGCGTCACTTCGGAAGGCTTGAGCACCACGCAGCAACCGGCGGCCAAGGCCGGGGCGAGTTTCCAGGCGGTGGTGACCATCGGGAAATTCCACGGCACGATCAGGCCGACCACACCGCACGGCTCACGGCGCACACGGGCGCTGAAGTCGTCGGTGGGCAGCTCGACGTTGCTGTCCTGTTTGGCGTCGAGGCCTTCGGCCAGGCCTGCGTAGTACTCGAACGTAGCGATCACGTCATCGACGTCGATGGCCGCTTCGAACAACGGTTTGCCGTTGTTGCTCGACTGCAAGTGCATCAACTTGTCGCGACCGGCCTGCACGCCCGCAGCGATTTTGCGCAGGATTGCACCGCGCTCGGCACCGGTGGTTTGCGACCAGGCCTTGAAGGCTTCGGTGGCTGCGTTTGCGGCTTGATCAACGGAGTGCGCATCACCGCCATTCACGGTGGTCAGCAGCGCTTCGGTGGCCGGATTGATCACGCGCAGGTGTTCGCTGCCCGCTGACCATTTCCCGTCAATGAACAGACCGTCGAGGGTGGTAGGGAACGTCATTTCGACACCGCCTTCATCCACACAGTCTGATCGATTTCAATCAGGGTCGGGCCTTGGCGATCAGCCGCGCAGCGCAATGCACCGCGCAGTTGCTCGACACCGTCGACCGCTTCGGCCGCACAACCCAATGCCTTGGCGACACCGATGAAGTCTGGGGTGTAGATGTCTACGCCGACCGGCTCGATGGCGCGGTTGACCATGTATTTCTTGATCTCTTCGTAGCCCTGGTTGTTCCACAGCAGGACGATCACCGGGGTGCGCGCTTCAACGGCGCTGGCCAGTTCCGGCAGGGTGAATTGCAGGCCGCCGTCGCCGATCAGGCACACCACCGGAGGACGCGCGCCGTTTTCAACGCTACCGCCGAGCCAGGCGCCAATCGCTGCCGGCAAGGCGTAACCGAGGGTGCCGTAGCCGGTGGACGAGTTGAACCAGCGGCGCGGGCGCTCCGGGTTGAAGGTCAGGTTGCCGGTGTACACCGGTTGGGTCGAATCGCCGACGAACACCGCGTCCGGCAATTCGTGCAGGACAGTTTCCAGGAAACGGGTCTGGGCCAGAGTCGGCGCGTCCCAAGTGGCGGCGAGGTCTTCGCGCAGACGTGCAGCGCGGACCTGGCCCCAATCGTTGCGGCGCTCGGCCAGCGATTTGTGGGACAGCGCGCTCAGCAAGGCTTGGGCAGCGTTGCGCGAATCGGCCACCAGTGCGATGTGCGGCGGGTAGTTACGCACGGTCTGATCCGGGTCGATATCAATGCGCAGCAGCTTGCCGGGAATTTCGAAACCACCGGCGAAAGTGACGTCGTAGTCGGTCTCGGCCAGCTCGGTGCCGATGGCCAGAACCACATCGGCCTCGGCAACCAGGGCGCGCGTCGCGACCAGGCTCTGGGTCGAACCGATCAACAGCGGATGGCCGGATTCGAGCATGCCTTTGGCGTTGATAGTCAGCGCGACTGGCGCGTCCAACAATTCAGCCAGTTCAGTCAATTCCGCAGCGGCATCGATGGCACCGCCACCGGCGAGAATCAGTGGGCGCTTGGCGCCGGCGAGCAGTTCGGTCATGCGGCTGATCGCGCTTGGCGAAGCACCGGCGCGGTCGATGTTGACCGGCAGGCTGCTGAGCAGGTCGTCGGCTTCTTCAACCAGAACGTCCAGTGGAATTTCGATGTGAACAGGACGCGGACGACCGGCCTGGAACAGCGCGAAAGCGCGGGCCAACACGCCCGGCAATTCGGACGCCGACATCAGAGTGTGGGAGAACGCCGCCACGCCGCCGACCAATGCGCTCTGGTTCGGCAGTTCGTGGAGCTTGCCGCGACCACCGCCCAACTGGCTGCGGGTCTGTACGCTGGAGATCACCAGCATCGGGATCGAATCGGCGTAGGCCTGGCCCATGGCGGTGGTGATGTTGGTCATGCCCGGACCGGTGATGATGAAGCACACACCCGGTTTGCCGCTGGTGCGTGCATAACCGTCGGCCATGAAGCCGGCACCCTGTTCGTGACGCGGAGTGACGTGGTTGATGCTCGAACGGGCCAGCCCGCGATACAGCTCCACGGTGTGAACCCCAGGGATGCCGAACACCTGCTCAACCCCGTAATCTTCGAGTAACTTGACCAATACTTCGCCGCACGTCGCCATGTCTTTTGCCCTTTTTGTTCGTTTGAGACGCCGGGCCTGCGCAGTGTTTATGATGAGCGGGCAGGTCCAGGGATGGCCTCATTGGAACGGGCGACACGTAGCCGCAACAATGGATAAAAAGTCATACTAGCCATGTCCTCACGTCATACCTTGGATCCCAATGAAACGATTGCCTCCCCTGCCGGCGCTGCACACTTTTCTGATTACCGCGCAGTGCTGCAACTTCACCCGTGCGGCCGAACAGCTGTTCATCACCCAGGGCGCGGTGAGTCGACAGATCGCCGGGCTGGAAGAACATTTGGGTTATGAGTTGTTCATTCGCCAGGCCCGCGGCCTGGATTTGACGGCTGAAGGACGGGAGTGGCTGCCACGGGTGCAGCAGATTTTCGGCTTGATCGACGAGGCGGTCGAACAGATCGGCGAGAAGCGCGAAACCCTGCAACTCAAGGCGCCGACCTGTGTGATGCGCTGGTTGTTGCCGCGTCTGTTGCAGTGGCAACGGGAGCGTCCGGATGTGCCGGTGGAGCTGACCACCACGGTCAAGCACGGCGTGGATTTTCATCGCGAGCAATTCGATGCGGCGGTGATGTATGGCGCGCCGCCGGACAACGCGCTGACGTCTTATCTGCTGTTCGACGAGCAACTGACGCCGGTGTGTTCACGACCGATGCTGGAAGGGCCACAGGCCTTGCAGTCACCGGCGGACCTGCAACAGCACTTGCTGCTGCACCCGACGCGGGATGAGCGCGACTGGAATGCCTGGCTGAAAGCGGCGGATCTTCAACTGAGCAATGTCAGCAAGGGTCAGCATTTCGAAACCCTGGACCTGGCGATGTCGATGGCGTCTCAGGGGACAGGTGTGGCGATTGGCGATTGGTCGTTGATTGGCGATGACCTGAGTGCCGGGCGGCTGGTCATGCCGTTTGAATTGAAGGTGAAAACCGGGTTGGCGTATTACCTGGTATTCCCGGAGAAACCTGCACCTTCGCCGAAGTTGCGCGAATTGATGGGGTGGTTGGTGGAGCAGGCGCAGAGTCGGTGAAGGCCCAAAAGCATCGCCGGCAAGCCGGCTCCTGCAAGGGCAAATCCCTGTAGGAGCTGGCTTGCCAGCGAAGGTTTAAGCCGCGCCATCAATACCCGACAGTAAACCGCTGACGGGAGTGCTTCGGCACTTCCACTTCATCCAACATCGCAATCGCATAATCAGCAAACGTAATCCAGCTGCGCCCCGCCTCGCTCACCAGCAAATCATCCTTGCCAACCCGGAACGTACCCGTGCGCTCACCTTCGACAAACTCCGCCGACGGCGACACAAACGTCCAGTCCAGCTCCTGTTCCTGACGCAGGTTCTGCAGAAACAAGGCACCGGCGCTCGCCTCGGCTTTGTACGCTTCAGGGAAGCCCTCGCTGTCGATAACGCGGGTGCCGTCCGGCAGCAACAGAGAACCTGCACCGCCCACCACCAGCAGACGTTTCACCCCGGCTTTCTTCGCCGGCGCCACAACGGCAGCGGCGGGAATCGTGGCGAAATGTGCCGCGCTGATGACCACATCATGCCCCGTCACAGCGGCTTGCAAGGCGTCGCCATCCAGCACGTCGACATTCTTGCTGACCACCCCGGCACGCTGGCCGATTTTCGACGTATCGCGCGCGATGGCCGTAACGCTATGACCACGACGCAGGGCTTCTTCCAACAGTTGGCTGCCGGCACGGCCGGTGGCACCGATGATTGCGATGTTGCTCATGACGTTCTCCAGTGTGGATCAGTGTGAGTGGGTGAATCGGGTTACCACTTCATCTCGCCCTTGGCGACTTTGGCGCTCAGCTCCAGCGAGCTTTCTTCGCCCAGTTTCGGGTAGCGTTTTTTCATCGCGGCGATCAGCGCGGCGGCGTCTTTGGCCTTGGCAGTTTCTTCGTCGAAGGCTTTGATGTAATCCGCGGTGAACTGCACGGCGGCCAGGGAGCGGGCACTTTTGCCGAGGTAGTGACCCGGCACGAGGGTGTGCGGTTTCAGGGTTTCGATGGAATGCAGCGTAGCCAGCCAATCAGCATGGGACTGCGCGGTTTGGGTATCGGCCATCCACACGTGAATGTTTTCTGCGACGACCACGCCACCGACCACTGCCTTGATCGACGGGATCCACACAAAGGTGCGATCCGGTTGCTTGCCCTCAAGACCTACCACCTGCAACTTCTGCCCTTCGAGCATCAGGCTGTCGCCCTTGAGCACGCCCGGCACGATGGTTTTGGCCGGCACGTCAGCGCCCATTTTCGGCCCCCAGAACGCCAGTTTGCCGTCGACGGTTTGCTTGATGTGGTCCACGGTCGGTTGCGAGGCGAGCACCTTGGCGTTGGGGAACGCGGCGGTCAGGGTGTCGAGGCCGAAGTAGTAATCCGGGTCACCGTGGCTGATGTAGATGGTGGTCAGTTGCTTGCCGCTGGCGCGGATTTTTTCCACCACTTGCTCGGCCTGGGATTTGCCGAATTGCGCGTCCACCAGAATCGCGTCTTTCTCGCCGCTGACCAGCACCGACGTCACCGGGAAGATCGCTTTCTCGCCGGGGTTGTAAACATCCAGCGTCAGCGTCGATGCCGCCGCGTGGGCCGCGAAACCGAGGGTGGCCGTGGCCAGCAAAATACGCTTGAGGGTGAAACCGATCATCTGTTGCTCCGTTGTCCGAGTGCCATGTTTGGCGATGGAACAGAGCTTAGTTGCCTTATTCATTACAAAAAATGCGATGCTTAGACATAGTTTGTTTCTGAAAGCGGGCAAATCATGGATCGTCTACAAGCAATGCGCGTATTCGTCACGGTGGTCGACCTCGGCAGCCAGTCGGCCGCCGCCGATCACCTGGACCTGTCGCGACCGGTGGTTTCGCGGTATCTGGCGGAACTGGAAGACTGGGTCGGCGCGCGCCTGATGCATCGCACTACGCGCAAATTGAGCCTGACTGCCGCTGGCAGTGAAATCCTGCCGCGCTGTCGGCAGATGCTCGACCTGTCCACGGACATGCAGGCCGCCGTCAGCGAGCCGGACGATGCGCCGCGCGGCCTGCTGCGGATCAGCGTCAGCACTTCGTTCGGCCAGGCGCAATTGGCGGATGCGATGGCCGCCTACGTCAAACGTTACCCCGGCGTCAGCATCGATCTACAGATGCTCGACCGCACGGTGAACCTGGTGGATGAGCGCATCGATCTGGCGATTCGCACCAGCAATGACCTGGACCCGAACCTCATTGCGCGGCGGCTGACGGTCTGCCGCTCGGTGATCTGCGCCGCCCCCGCTTACCTGCAAGAGCACCCGACGCCAATGCGGGTGGAAGACCTGAGCCAGCACAACTGCCTGACCCACTCCTACTTCGGCAAAAGCCTGTGGCATTTCGAGCAGGACGGCGAACCGGTCTCGGTGCCGGTGCAGGGCAATATCAGCGCCAACGAAGCGAGCACCCTGCTGCGCGCAACAATCGCTGGCGCCGGGGTGGCGATGCTGCCGAGTTATCAGGCGGGTGTGCATATCCACAGCGGCGAACTGATCCGCCTGCTGCCCCAGGCCGAACCGCGCCAGATGAACATCTACGCGGTGTATGCCTCACGCAAGCACATGCCGGCGGCATTGCGCAGCGTGCTGGATTTTCTGGTGCTGCGGTTTCCGGAAGAACCGGAATGGGATATCGGCCTGTAAACACGCCCTGTAAACGCGCGCATTCGTTAACAACCCAAACCCTGTAGGAGCCGGCTTGCCGGCGATGGTCGTTAACGATAACGCGGGCTTACCGGATGAACGCGGTGCCTTTACGTTCATCGCCAGCAAGCTGGCTCCTACAGGGGGTAATGCATGACTGGCAACTCACCGCCGCTGACCTATGCTGAACTTAGTACCGAAGGGTATTCGTTCAGAGGTCAACGCCATGAACACGAAAACAAGAAGATACCTCGCCATTTTCATCACCTGCGCGGCGACGCTGGCGCTGTACGGCACCGCGGCGTGGCGCGTTGAGCAATTGCGAAACCTGCCCCGTGAGTACGCGAGCTGCAACTTCGAGCGCTGCATTCCCCACAACGCGACCCTCAACGCCCTCCGGTGATGAAGGGGATCAGGCCTCGTTGTCCTGATCGGCCTTCAAGCGGTCGCGAAACGCCTTGGGTGAGATCCCTACACGACGCCGGAACAGGCGCGTGAAGTTGGTCGGATCGGAAAAGCCCAACACATCGGACATTTCATAAATGGTCATGCTGGTGTAGGTCAGCAAACGCTTGGCCTCCAGCAATTGCCGCTCGTGCATGATCTGCAACGCCGGTTGTCCCGCCAATTCACGACACGTGCCGTTGAGATGCGACACCGAAATCCCCAGCCGATGCGCCAGGTCTTCGACCTTGACGTGCTGGCGATACGTCTCTTCCACCAGTTGGATAAACCCGTTGAGGTACTCCCGCGCGCGCTGCGGACGCTGACTGGCCGAGCGACGCTGCAGCGCCTGCCGGCTGACCCACACCATGATCACGCTGACCAGCGAATGCATGAGCATTTCCCGGGCCGGTTGATGGCCGGTGTATTCGGTTTGCAGCGCAGAAAGCAGGCTGTTGAGGTACTCGCTGTCGTTGCCGGCCGGATAACTTTCGGCCTGGGCCAGGGCATTCACCGAGTTGCCCAGTTGCGCCTGAAGATGGGCGACCAGCGGCGCGGCGAGGGTCACGACAAAGCCTTCGACATCCTCGGAAAAACGATAACCGTGCACCGATAACGGCGGCAGAACCAGGATCGCCGGTTCGCCCAATTGCGTACGTTTGCCTTCGATTTCAAGCTCTGCCTGACCTTTGAACACGAAGAGTAATTGGCATAAATCGGCGTGGCGATGGGGTTTGATTTCCCATTGGTGTTCGCGGCTGCGTTTGGAAATGGTTTCACAGTGCAGCAAGTCCGGGGTCGGCCAGTCCAGGCTTTCACCGTAGAGCTTGAACACCGGTATCGAAGGCAGGGCAGGCTTGTTCATAACTTCAATCCAGGCCTCGGGAGGTGACGGGCGATAATCGCACCGATTGGCAGAAAGTACAGCTATCGGCTCAGTTTTCACCTTCAATTGACAGACCCGCAAGTGAAAAATGCAAGCACTCGATCCATAAAAATAATTCACCGACGCAGGTCGTGTGGAGCTTGCGAGTCATAAAAACAATGAAAACGCTGAAAACCCAAGTCGCCATCATTGGCGCCGGCCCCTCCGGTTTGCTGCTCGGCCAATTGCTGCACAACGCCGGTATCGACACCCTAATTCTCGAACGCCAGACCCCGGACTATGTGCTCGGGCGAATCCGTGCCGGTGTCCTCGAACAAGGCATGGTAGAGCTGCTGCGTCAGGCCGGCGTCGGCCAGCGCATGGACGCCGAAGGGCTGGTTCATGGCGGCTTCGAACTGGCCCTCGACGGGCGCCAGGTGCACATCGATCTGCACGCCCTGACCGGGGGCAAAACCGTGATGATCTACGGGCAAACCGAAGTCACTCGCGACCTGATGGCCGCTCGTCGGGAGGCCGGCGCGCAGACGATCTATGAAGCCAGCAACGTCGTGCCTCACGGTATGAAAACCGATGAAACGTTCGTGACGTTCGAAAAGGACGGCGAAGCGTATCGGCTCGATTGTGACTACATCGCCGGTTGCGACGGTTTCCATGGTGTAGCGCGGCAATCGATTCCCGCCGACAACCTGAAGGTGTTCGAACGGGTTTATCCGTTCGGCTGGCTGGGGATTCTCGCCAACACGCCACCGGTTCACGATGAGTTGGTCTACGCCCGTCACGAACGCGGTTTTGCCCTGTGCAGCATGCGCTCGGCGACTCGCACCCGGTATTACCTTCAGGTCCCTGCCGACGAGTCTGTCGATAATTGGTCCGATCAGCGTTTCTGGGATGAGCTCAAATCCCGGCTGCCGGCTGCGCTGGCCGAGTCTTTGGTGACCGGGCCGTCCATCGAAAAAAGCATCGCGCCGTTGCGCAGTTTCGTGGTCGAACCGATGCAATACGGGCGGATGTTTCTGGTCGGCGACGCCGCGCACATCGTCCCGCCGACCGGGGCCAAAGGCCTGAACTTGGCGGCCAGCGACGTCAGTACGTTGTTCAATATCCTGCTGAAGGTTTACCGCGAAGGCCGTGTCGACTTGCTGGAGAAATACTCCGAGGTCTGCCTGCGCAGGGTCTGGAAAGCCGAACGATTTTCCTGGTGGATGACCTCGATGTTGCACCGCTTTGACGATCACGATGCGTTCAGCAAGCGAATCAGCGCATCGGAGCTGGACTACTTCGTCAGCTCCGAAGCGGGTCGGAAAACCATTGCAGAAAATTACGTCGGACTTCCGTATGAGGCTATCGAATAGCCTGCTACCGACTTACACTGGCGAGCATCCCCGCTCGCCCTTGCTTCCTGCGGGACCCTCACTGCCCGCAGGTTCTCCCGTGACCAATCTCAACCAGCCTGAAACGCCCAAACCGGCCATCCGGAGCGTGCTGATCGCCCTGATGCTGGCCATCTTTCTCGGGGCGCTGGATCAGACGATCGTCGCTGTATCGATGCCCGCCATCTCCGCGCAGTTCAAGGATGTCAGCCTGCTGGCCTGGGTGATTTCCGGCTACATGGTGGCGATGACCGTGGCCGTGCCGATCTACGGCAAACTCGGCGATTTGTACGGTCGGCGCAAGTTGATGCTGTTCGGCATGGGGCTGTTCACGATTGCTTCGTTCTTCTGCGGCATGGCCCAGAGCATGGAGCAACTGGTGCTGGCGCGGATTCTTCAGGGCATTGGCGCCGGCGGGATGATTTCGGTCAGCCAGGCGATCATCGGCGACATCGTGCCGCCTCGCGAACGCGGTCGTTATCAAGGCTATTTCAGCAGCATGTACGCGGTGGCCAGCGTCGCCGGGCCGGTACTCGGCGGTTACATGACCGAATACCTGTCCTGGCGCTGGGTGTTCCTGATCAACCTGCCGCTGGGCCTTGGCGCCTGGCTGGTCGCCCGTCACACCCTCGTCGGGCTCCCGGTGCCGCAGCGCAAACCGATCATCGATTACCTCGGCACCGTGTTGATGATCATCGGTTTGACCGCCTTGTTGCTCGGCATTACTCAGGTCGGCCAAGGGCATTCGTGGCGCAGCGCCGAGGTGCTGGGTTTGCTGGGTTGTGCGGTGGTGGTCCTGGCGTTGTTCGTCGGGCATGAGCGCCGTGCACGGGAGCCGTTGCTGCCGATGCACCTGTTCGCCAACCGCAACGCGATCCTGTGCTGGTGCACGATTTTCTTCACCAGTTTCCAGGCGATTTCGTTGATTGTGCTGATGCCGTTGCGCTTCCAGAGCGTGACCGGCGCCGGGGCCGACAGTGCCGCGCTGCACCTGTTGCCACTGGCCATGGGTTTGCCGATCGGCGCGTATTTCGCCGGGCGCCGAACCTCGGTGACCGGGCGCTATAAACCGATGATCCTCGCGGGCGCCCTCCTCATGCCGATCTCGATCCTCGGGATGGCGTTCAGCCCGCCACAGGCGGTGGTGCTCAGCAGTCTGTTCATGGTGCTCAGCGGGATCGCCTCCGGCATGCAGTTCCCGACGTCATTGGTCGGGACGCAGAATTCGGTGGAACAACGGGACATCGGCGTAGCGACCAGCACCACCAACCTGTTCCGCTCCCTAGGCGGCGCGGTGGGCGTGGCGTTGATGTCGGCGTTGTTGCTGGCATTGCTGCAAGACTCAAGTTTCGCCCATCTGGCCGGCTCGACGCTGATTGCCGAGGGCAGCTCCGGGAACGTCTTGCTGGATGGCCTGAACGCCGCGCCGGGGGATGCGCAGAACGCCTTGCGCGCCGAGCTGCTGCTGACCTTCCGGCATTTGTTGATGGTCAGTGCGGCGGTATCGTTGCTTGGGTTGGCGGCGGCGATTGCCATGCCGAACCGGGTGTTGCGTGGGCGGGAAGACAAGGCTCGGTAGTTGAACCGAGTCGCGGCCTTCGCGGGCAAGCCTCGCTCCCACAGGTTTGCATTGCTCTTGTAGGAGCGAGCGGTGCGGCGATCCGACTTGCCCGCGAAGACGTCATCCCATGTGATAGAGATTCAAGGGCTGTAATACCCCACAGCCACCAGAAAATGCCCGACCTTCCTCAGGTACGCATGCTTGTCCTCGACCTTGCCGGTCACCGGGTTTTTCCACCGATACGCGTACTCGCCATAATCCTGCCCGGCCATCAACGCCAGGATCGGCTCGCCGACCGGTTTGCCTTCAGGGTCCTTGATCTTGCCGAAATCGGTGTTGATCAAGCGCAGATTTGTACCGTGGGCGACATAACGCTGGGTGTTCAAATCGACGACGAACACATACAAGTCATCCTGCAAATAACCGCCCTTGAGCGAGTTGATCGACGTGAGCGTGCCCTTCTCGTCCTTGGCCAGATCGGTCGCCGCTTTGTTCAGCAACGCCATCGCCTGCTCCGCCGACGCCCGTGGCAAGTAGTAACCCACCGCCAGAATCCGCTGGCCGACCCGTTGATAGTAGACATGCTTGCGTTCAACCTTGCCGTCGGACCAGTTCTGCCAACGATACTCCGCTTGCTGAATGCCATTGCCCTCCGGCACTTTCAATGCGTCCTTGAAGGCCTTTTGCAAATCCGGCCCGAGCACATCCGACACATCACGCCCGATCAACGCCGAAGAAGGCCCACCGCTGGCGAGCATTACGCCTTTGGTATCGAGCACGAAGACGTAGCGGTCCTTGTCGACAAACTCGCCCTGACGACTGAAGGCCGCGAACGCCTTGTCGCCGTTGTCGTGGTAATAGGCCAGGGCTTTTTCCAGCAAGGCGATGGCGGCCTGGCTGTCGTCCTTCTCGGTCCCGGCGGCTTGCGCCTGCCCCAGGCACAGCAACAGCATCCCGCCCAGCAGGGCCAACCTGTGCAAAAACCCCATTGCGCATCCCTCGTTCTCTTCGGTGTTTGAAGAGCGTAGACGGCAATGGGGCATGTATGGATATTCAGCGAACCGCAGTCTGCAAAATGGTATTGCAGCGCATTACCGCGCCTTCAGCCTCAAGGCTTGGCCCGCAACTGCTGCTGCAAATTCTGAATCTGCGCCTGAAGGGTGTTGATGTTGCGGGTGACCTGGCCACGGAAGGCGTCGAACTCGGCGGTGTTGGACGAGCCTGACGCGGCGGCCGGGCGGTTGTCCTGCTCGCTTTTGAGCACGATCATGTCTTGTTCCAGACGTTCGATGGCGGCGCTCGGGTTGCCTTGTTTTTTCAGCGCAACGATGTCGGCACCGAGGCTTTTTAGCTGGGCGTCGAATTTTTCAGTGTCCGCCGGGGCGCTTTTCAGGGCGGCCAGTTCACTGCTCAGGGCTTTGACCTGGGCCTGCAATTGCGTGTTGGCGGTCTGGTGCTCGGTGTTCTGGGCGGTGGCTTGCGCCAGGCGCTTGTCCAGGTCGGCGGTTTGCGCAGTCATTTGCGCCAGACGCTTGTCCAGGTCCGACGTCTGGCCGGCAACGCCCTGCTGCTGTTTGCTCTGGTCCTGGAGTTTGCTTTCCAGTTGCCTGATCTGCAGTTTCAGCGCTTCGCTGTCACTGGTGACGTTGGTCTGACTGGCGACCACCTTGCCGGAAATGTCCTGCAAGCGCCCCGCTGCATCCTCACTGATACGCGCGAAACTTTCCTGGGTCGCCACCAGTTGCTGTTCCATTAGCGAGATCTGCTGAAAGCTCCACCACGCAAGGCCGGCGAACGCAAAGAACAAGGCGCCGACCAGCGCCCACAACGGGCCGGTGCTGGCCGCCCTGACCTTGACCACCGGCGGCGTGCGCGAATGCACGGCGGTGCGGGCGGTGGGCACAAAATCATCGTCGTCGAGGCTGTCGGCGCGCAGGCTCGGTACATCGTCGAAGTCGTCGTTGGCATCGTTACGCATGGACATTGAGTCAACCTTTGTGGAACGCGGTGATGGCTTGATGGGGCGAAGTATAAACCCGTCAGCCGCATCGATTGACCCTGAACCCCACTCTGCGTTCAGTAACGGGATTTGTCAGTGAATGTCCTGAGCCTTCCACCAGCCGCAGAATTCATCGAGCGCAGTCCAGAGACTGACCTTCGGGTCGTAGTCCAGATAATGCCGCGCGCGACTGATGTCCAGGGTGAAATTTTTGTTCATGACCTGCATGCCCAGGCGCGACAGGGTCGGTTCGGGGCGACCCGGCCACAGCTTGCACGCGCCCTCGTTGAGCGCCGCCACAGCGTAGGCCAGACCGTAGGAACGGTAGCGGGTCACCTGTGGGACGTCCATTTTGCGCATGACGTAATTGACCACGTCCCACAATGGAATCGGCGTGCCGTTGCTGATGTTGTAGGCCTTGCCCAACGCCGAACCGCTGGCCAGCAAGCTGCTGAGCAACGCTTCGTTGAGGTTTTGCACGCTGGTGAAATCGACCTTGTTCAAACCGTTTCCGATGATTGCCAGGCGACCTTTGCGTTGCATGTTCAGCAGTCGCGGGAAGATGCTCATGTCGCCGGCACCGGTCACGAAACGCGGGCGCAGGGCCAGGGTTTCGAGGCCGAACTCCTGGGCGCCGAAGACCTTTTGCTCGGCCAGGAATTTGGTCGCGGCGTAGGGATGCTTGAAGCGCTTGGGCACCTGTTCTTCGGTCAATCCGAGGTGATCGCGGCCGTCGAAGTAGATCGACGGCGAGGACAAATGCACCAGTCGCCGCACACGTTGCTTCAGGCAGGCTTCGACCACGTTTTCGGTGACCTGAACGTTGCCTTGATGGAAGTCCTGATAACGTCCCCACACGCCGACAGCACCGGCGCAATGCACCACGGCTTCGACATCGGAACACAGGTCGCGCGCCAGTTGCGGGTCGCTCAAGTCGCCCGCAATGAACTCGGCGCCACGGCGCACCAGATGCTCGACGCTTTCGGCCCGGCGACCGTTGACCCGCACGTCCAGGCCCTGCTCCAGGGCGAAACGCGCAAAGCGCCCGCCGATGAAGCCGCTTGCGCCGGTGACCAGAATCTTCATGTAGTGCTCCGAATATTTCGTTTTGCGTAGTGCGTGAGGTCTTGACGCTGCCGGTCAGGTCAACGGCACCAGCCATTGCCTCGACGAGCGCACCAATTGATCGGTCAGCAACCCCAGCAACTGACCGCCATTGCGCCAATGATGCCAGTACAGCGGCACATCGATGGGCTTATCTGGCAAAAGCTCCACCAGAACGCCGCGCTCAAGTTGCTCGCGCACCTGTAATTCCGGCACCAGGCCCCAGCCGAGGCCGGCTTCCGTCAGGCGAATGAAGCCTTCGGATGACGGGCATAAATGGTGTTCGAAACCGCCGTCAACGCCGAGGGACGCGAGGTAGCGATGCTGTAGGAAATCGTCCGGCCCAAACACCAGCGCCGGCGTTTTCGACAACTGATCGGCGCGAACGCCGTGCGGAAAATGCCGGGCGATGAACGCAGGACTGGCCAGCGCGCGATAACGCATGGCGCCCAACAGGACGCTGCGCGCCCCGGCCACCGGACGTTCGCTGGCACAGACACACGCCGCCACTTCGCCTGCACGCATGCGTTTGAGGCCGACGGTCTGGTCCTCGACCACCAGATCCAGCAGCAAGTGTTGCTCGGCGCAAAAATCGCCGACCGCCTCGGCCCACCAGGTGGCGAGGCTGTCGGCGTTCAGGGCGATGCGCAGACGTTCCGGCAGGCCTTCTTCATCCAGCGCCGGCACCAGTGTCTGGAGATCGCGCTCCAGCAAGCGCACCTGCTGCACGTGGTTGAGCAAGCGCCGACCGATTTCAGTCGGAGCCGGCGGCGTAACCCGCACCAGCACCGGTTGGCCGACCCGTGCTTCCAGCAGTTTGATGCGCTGGGAGATCGCCGATTGTGACAACCCGAGCACCTGCGCGGCACGTTCGAAACCGGCCTGTTCAACCACCGCGGCCAAGGCAGACAGCAATTTATAGTCGAACATCAGTTTTCCTAATGAGCGATCAGCATGATTGGTTTTTCTTATACAGGTTAGCAGCAGAGAATGCGCGGCAAGAACTCTTGAACAAGGATTACCGACATGGCTGGCGAAACTTCACTGGCAACATTGCTACGCAGCATGAGCCCGCAACTCAACGCCGGCGAATACGTGTTCTGCACCCTGCGGGACGGTCAATTGCCATCGAACCTTGAGATTGTCGGCAGCTTTCGCGAGCAGGAAGGACTGACGGTGATTCTGGAACGTTCCCACGCAGAACAGGCCGGTTTCAGCTTCGACTACGTCGCAGCCTGGATCACCCTCAACGTGCATTCGGCCCTCGAAGCCGTCGGCCTGACCGCCGCGTTCGCCACCGCGCTGGGCCAGGCCGGGATCAGTTGCAACGTGATCGCCGGTTACTACCACGATCATTTACTCGTCGGCCAGGCCGATGCCGAACGCGCCCTGCAAGTGTTGCGGGATCTGGCAGCCAACGCGGAGTAAAACTTATGTGGCAAAGCTATGTGAATGGCCTGTTGGTGGCCGCGGGGCTGATCATGGCGATCGGCACTCAGAATGCGTTTGTGCTGGCCCAGAGCCTGCGACGTGAACACCACCTGCCGGTGGCAGCGCTCTGCGTGACCTGCGATGCGTTGCTTGTGGCGGCCGGCGTATTCGGTCTGGCGACCGTGCTGGCGCAAAACCCGACATTGCTGGCCATCGCTCGCTGGGGCGGCGCGGCGTTTCTGCTGTGGTACGGCAGCCTCGCGCTGCGCCGGGCCTGCTCGAAGCAAAGTCTGCAACAGGGTGAAAACCAGACGGTCCGTTCACTGCGCGCGGTGATGCTCAGCGCCCTAGCGGTGACCTTGCTCAACCCGCATGTTTATCTGGATACCGTTTTACTGATTGGCTCTCTCGGTGCGCAACAAACCGAGCCAGGGGCTTATGTGGTCGGTGCGGCCAGCGCTTCGCTGCTTTGGTTTTTCACGTTGGCGCTGGGCGCCGCATGGTTGGCGCCATGGCTGGCTCGACCAAGCACATGGCGGATCCTTGATTTGTTGGTGGCCGTCATGATGTTCGCCGTAGCCGGCCAACTGATCATCGCTACCTGATATTCCAAATGGCTCTGGAACCTCTATTCCACACAGTTGTTGCGTGGTTATGCCGCACCCCCGGTGCTATGATCCGGTTCGATGCGCCGCAAAGAGTACAAACTCCCCGGCGCTTGTCTGGCCGCCCGTGATCGGCCTTGCGCTCACCGCAACTGACCTGATTAGGAGAATCATCATGGCTTTCGAATTGCCGCCGCTGCCTTACGCACACGATGCCCTGCAGCCGCACATTTCCAAGGAAACCTTGGAGTACCACCACGACAAGCACCACAACACCTACGTCGTGAACCTGAACAACCTGGTGCCAGGCACCGAGTTCGAAGGCAAGACCCTGGAAGAAATCGTCAAGTCTTCCTCGGGCGGTATCTTCAACAACGCCGCTCAAGTCTGGAACCACACTTTCTACTGGAACTGCCTGGCGCCAAACGCCGGCGGTCAACCAACCGGCGCACTGGCTGAAGCCATCAATGCTTCCTTCGGTTCGTTCGACAAGTTCAAGGAAGAATTCAGCAAGACTTCCATCGGCACCTTCGGTTCCGGTTGGGGCTGGCTGGTGAAAAAGGCTGACGGTTCCCTGGCCCTGGCCAGCACCATCGGCGCCGGCAACCCGCTGACCAACGGCGACACCCCGCTGCTGACCTGCGACGTCTGGGAACACGCTTACTACATCGACTACCGCAACGTTCGTCCGAAATACGTCGAAGCGTTCTGGAACCTGGTCAACTGGAAATTCGTGGCTGAGCAGTTCGAAGGCAAAACCTTCACCGCTTAAGCTCGACGCCAGTCAAAAAACCCGGCTTTTGCCGGGTTTTTTTATGGGTTTGGAAACGTACAAAGCCAGGTGTTCCCGTAAAACGGGTCGGCAGCTCTGCCGCCATCGCCGGAACGCCGCCCGCAGCAAGCCGGCTCCTACAAGGTCTGGGTACAGTCGAGAAAACAGGTCGGCTGTCAGGCCGTCATCGCCAGCAAGCCGGCTCCTACAGGGGGGTGGGGACAGCCGTGAAAACAGGTCGGCTGTCAGGCCGCCATCGCCGGCAAGCCGGCTCCTACAGGGGGTGGGTACAGTCGTGGAAGCAGGTTGGCTGCCAGGCCGTCATCGCCGGCAAGCCGGTTCCTACAAAAGCAGACAGGCGCCCACCACTCGCTTCTCACCACTCATCAGGCCGAGCGTTAGCTCGCCTTCAGCTTTTGATCTGAGCGCCCCTTCGGGAGGCCGAGTGGAGGTTCTGCGCAGTGGGCAGCCCGGCATGGATGCCGGGCTAGCCGCCCCCGGCCATGGATGGCCGATGGCGGCGGGCCCACGGAGCAGGACCGGAGCGAGGGAACGCCGAGCCTTAGCGAGGGGCCGGACGCTGGGGCAAGACTTTTTGGTTACTTTTGAGGCGTTTGTCAAAAGTGACTCGCCGTAAGGGCGAAACCATAAGCGGCCGTTACCGCAGGAACGGATATGTACACCCGAAAGAAAATGGTCCGCCATTAGGCCGCCATCGTCGGAACGCCGCCCGCAGCAAGCCGGCTCCTACAGGAGATCGAGGTGTTACAGAGGGGTGATTTCAGGCAATGAAACAAGCGTTAAGCCCCTTGCCCCAACACCACAGACGTCTACCATCAACCAAATGGAAAATAAGTCCAAATCCCCCTCAAGTTGAAGGACTCGACTACCGACACAGTACTAATAGGGCAAATACTCCAGGCAACAGCATTTCGGCCAACCCACAGGCAAATTCCCCTGTGTTTGATTGTCCCTTTGACTGCCATCACGGGATTGCCAATACTCATGGCAACTTGATGCTACCTGCACGGAACAAGGAATGACTCTTTGAAGCTGGAACTCAAGAACAGCTTGTCGGTGAAGTTGCTCCGGGTCGTGCTCCTGTCGGCATTGATCGTCGGCGTGGTCTTGAGCTGCGCGCAGATCGTTTTCGATGCCTATAAAACACGCCAGGCCGTGGCAGGCGATGCCCAGCGCATCCTCGACATGTTCCGCGACCCCTCGACCCAGGCCGTCTACAGCCTGGACCGGGAGATGGGCATGCAGGTGATTGAAGGCCTGTTTCAGGACGACGCCGTCCGCCAGGCCTCCATCGGCCACCCCAATGAAGCCATGCTCGCGCAAAAATCCCGCGAGTTGCAGCAGTCCAGCAGCCGCTGGCTGACCGACCTGATCCTCGGCAAGGAACGCACCTTCACCACTCAACTGGTGGGTCGCGGCCCGTACAGCGAGTACTACGGCGACCTGAGCATCACCCTCGACACCGCCACCTACGGACAAGGGTTCATCGTCAGCTCGGTGATCATCTTCATTTCCGGGGTATTGCGCGCCCTCGCCATGGGGCTGGTGCTGTATCTGGTCTACCACTGGCTGTTGACCAAACCGCTGTCGCGGATCATCGAGCACCTGACCGAAATCAACCCGGACCGCCCCAGCGAGCACAAGATTCCACAGCTCAGAGGCCACGAGAAAAACGAACTGGGCATCTGGATCAACACCGCCAACCAGTTGCTCGAGTCTATCGAGCGCAACACCCACCTGCGCCACGAAGCGGAAAACAGCCTGCTGCGCATGGCCCAGTACGATTTCCTCACCGGCCTGCCGAACCGCCAGCAATTGCAACAGCAACTGGACAAGATCCTCGTCGACGCCGGCAAACTGCAACGCCGGGTCGCGGTGTTGTGTGTTGGCCTCGATGACTTCAAGGGCATCAACGAACAGTTCAGCTATCAGACCGGCGACCAACTGCTGCTGGCGCTGGCTGATCGCCTGCGGGGCCACAGCGGTCGCCTTGGCGCCCTCGCCCGACTGGGTGGCGATCAGTTCGCCCTGGTTCAGGCCGATATCGAACAACCCTACGAAGCCGCCGAACTGGCGCAAAGCATTCTCGATGACCTGGAAGCGGCATTCGCCCTCGATCATCAGGAGATTCGCCTGCGCGCCACCATCGGCATCACCCTGTTCCCCGAGGATGGCGACAGCACCGAGAAGCTGCTGCAAAAAGCCGAGCAGACCATGACCCTGGCCAAGACTCGCTCGCGCAACCGTTATCAGTTCTATATCGCCAGTGTCGACACCGAGATGCGTCGTCGTCGCGAACTGGAAAAGGACCTGCGCGACGCGTTGATCCGCAACCAGTTCTACCTCGTCTACCAACCGCAGATCAGCTACCGCGATCATCGGGTGGTGGGCGTCGAAGCATTGATTCGCTGGCAACATCCCGAACACGGGCTGGTGCCGCCGGACCTGTTCATCCCGCTGGCCGAGCAGAACGGCACCATCATTGCCATTGGCGAATGGGTGCTGGATCAGGCCTGCAAACAATTGCGCGACTGGCATGACCAGGGCTTCACCGACCTGCGCATGGCGGTGAACCTGTCCACGGTGCAATTGCACCACGCCGAGCTGCCGAGGGTGGTCAACAACCTGTTGCAAATGTACCGCCTGCCACCGCGCAGCCTGGAGCTGGAAGTCACCGAAACCGGCCTGATGGAAGACATCAGCACCGCCGCCCAGCACCTGCTGAGCCTGCGTCGCTCCGGTGCGTTGATCGCCATCGACGACTTCGGCACCGGTTACTCATCGCTGAGTTACCTGAAAAGCCTGCCGCTGGACAAGATCAAGATCGACAAGAGCTTCGTACAAGACCTGCTCGATGACGACGACGATGCAACCATCGTTCGGGCCATCATCCAGTTGGGCAAGAGCCTTGGCATGCAGGTCATTGCAGAGGGGGTGGAAACCGTCGAGCAAGAGGCCTACATCATTTCCGAAGGCTGCCACGAAGGTCAGGGCTACTTTTACAGCAAGCCATTGCCGGCGCGAGAACTGGGCGCCTATCTCAAGCAGGCCCAGCGCAGCAACGCGGCTATTTTGTAAAAATCAAAAGAGATCGCCGCCTCGTTTCACTCGACAGCTCCTACATTGGACCTCGTGCGCCTGTAGGAGCTGTCGAGTGAAACGAGGCGGCGATCTTTTGATCTGCGACACAATCCCTGTCTGAATAAGAAATATTTCCAAGAACAACCCTTTACACATAATGCGAAAGATTTGCATTATGTCGCAGTTTTGCGCGCTAGCTGCGCCATTCCACCCCCTCTCGAAGCAGGATGTTCGCCATGATTCGTATGCCTCTGGCTACCGCCAGTCTGTTGGCCATCGCTATTTCCCTCGCCGGTTGTGGCGAAGGCAAAGACAAAGCTGCCGCCCCAGCGCCTACGCCAGCCGCCACTACCACTGCCCCCGCTGCCGCACCTGCGCCAGCTGCTGCCGGTAAAGTCGACGAAGCCGCTGCCAAAGCCGTTGTCGCGCATTACGCCGACATCGTCTTCGCCGTTTACAGCGATGCCGAATCCACCGCGAAAACCCTGCAAACCGCCGTCGACGCCTTCCTTGCCAAGCCGAACGCCGAAACCCTGAAAGCCGCCAAGGCTGCCTGGATCGCTGCTCGCGTTCCTTACCTGCAGAGCGAAGTGTTCCGCTTCGGCAACACCATCATCGACGACTGGGAAGGTCAGGTGAACGCCTGGCCACTGGACGAAGGCCTGATCGACTACGTCGATAAATCCTACGAGCACGCACTGGGTAATCCGGGCGCTACCGCCAACATCATCGCCCACACTGAAGTTCAGGTCGGCGAAGACAAGATCGACGTGAAAGACATCACCCCGGAAAAACTCGCCAGCCTGAACGAGCTGGGTGGTTCCGAGGCCAACGTCGCCACCGGCTACCACGCCATCGAATTCCTGCTCTGGGGCCAGGACCTGAACGGCACCGGCCCTGGCGCCGGCAACCGTCCAGCCTCCGACTACCTGGAAGGCAAAGGCGCCACCGGCGGTCACAACGATCGTCGTCGCGCCTACCTGAAGTCCGTGACCCAACTGCTGGTCAGCGACCTGGAAGAAATGGTCGGTAACTGGAAGCCGAACGTGGCCGACAACTACCGCGCCACCCTGGAAGCGGAACCAGTGGATTCCGGCCTGCGCAAAATGCTGTTCGGCATGGGCAGCCTGTCCCTGGGCGAACTGGCGGGCGAGCGCATGAAGGTTTCCCTGGAAGCCAACTCCCCTGAAGACGAACACGATTGCTTCAGCGACAACACCCACAACTCGCAGTTCTACGATGCCAAAGGCATTCGTAACGTGTACCTGGGCGAATACACCCGTGTCGACGGCACCAAAATGACCGGCGCCAGCCTGTCCTCCCTGGTGGCCAAGGCGGACCCGGCGGCCGACACCGCGCTGAAAGCCGACCTGGCTGCAACCGAAGCCAAGATGCAGGTCATTGTCGATCACGCCAACAAGGGTGAGCACTACGACCAGTTGATCGCCGCCGGCAACACCGCTGGCAACCAGATCGTTCGTGACGCCATCGCTTCGCTGGTCAAGCAGACCGGTTCGATCGAAGCCGCCGCTGGCAAGCTGGGCATCAGCGACCTGAACCCGGACAACGCTGATCACGAATTCTGATCAACGCTGGCTGAATAAAAAGGCGACCTTCGGGTCGCCTTTTTCATGCCTGCCTGAATGCATTCCCTGTGGGAGCGGGCTTGCCCGCGATGGCGGCAGCACATTCAACACATGTATTTACTGGCCCACCGCTTTCGCGGGCAAGCCCGCTCCCACAGGAATTTCGATTAACCTGATGCAGTGATCATCTCCAAACCCTGCCCCACATCAACCAAACGATAATTCCTCTTATTCAATCTCCCCTGCCCTGTTAGACTTTACGCCCTTGTTTTGCTCGTCTTGCAGGATGTCTGATGCCCTCGCTGCCTCTTCGCTTGTCCGCACTGTTTCTGGCCCTGGGCCTGAGTGCCTGCGATGACGCCCCGCGTTTTACCCAGGCCGAACCCGGTGAAGCCAGGTCCGGTGGCAGCGCGACCGTGCGCAAGACCGATCAGAACGCCTTTTCCCTGCCCTCCGCCAACCTGCCGCCTTCACGGCGCGTGGACTTCAGCGTCGGCAACAGTTTCTTCCGCAACCCCTGGGTGATCGCCCCGTCGACCACCACGGCCCGCGACGGCCTCGGCCCACTGTTCAACACCAACGCTTGCCAGGGCTGCCATATCAAGGACGGTCGCGGTCACCCGCCTGCACCTGATGCAGTGAATGCCGTTTCGATGCTGGTGCGCCTGTCGATACCCGACTCACCGACCTACGCCAAAATCATCGAGCAGCAAGGTGTCGTGCCGGAGCCGGTCTACGGCGGCCAGTTCCAGGACATGTCGGTGCCCGGCGTGACTCCGGAAGGCAAGGTGCGGGTCGATTACACGCCGGTGCCGGTGCGTTTCAAGGACGGCACCGAAGTCGAGTTGCGCAAGCCGACATTGCAGATCACCCAACTCGGCTACGGCCCGATGCACCCGGACACGCGTTTCTCGGCGCGCGTCGCCCCTCCAATGATTGGCCTCGGTTTGCTTGAGGCGATCCCGGAAGAAGCGATCCTGGCCAATGCCGCCGCGCAGGCCAAAGAGAAAAACGGCATCAATGGCCGACCGAACCAGGTCTGGGATGACGCACAACAGAAAACTGTCCTCGGCCGATTCGGCTGGAAGGCCGGGCAACCGAACCTCAATCAACAGAATGTTCACGCGTTTTCTGGTGATATGGGCCTCACGACCAGCCTGAGACCCTTTGATGACTGCACCGATGCGCAAACCGCCTGCAAACAGGCGCCGAACGGCAACGGCCCGGACGGCGAACCGGAAGTCAGCGATAACATTCTGCGTCTGGTGCTGTTCTACAGCCGTAACCTTGCCGTACCGGCTCGCCGCGATGTCGGCACACCGCAAGTGCTGGCCGGCAAGACCCTGTTTTTCCAGGCTGGATGCCAGTCCTGCCACACACCGAAATACACCACCGCCGCCAACGCGGCAGAACCTGAACTGGCCAATCAAGTGATTCGCCCTTACAGCGATCTGCTGCTGCACGACATGGGCGACGGCCTGGCCGACAACCGCAGCGAATTCCAGGCCAGTGGCCGCGACTGGCGCACGCCGCCGTTGTGGGGCATAGGCCTGACGCAGGCAGTCAGTGGCCACACCCAGTTCTTGCATGACGGCCGCGCCCGCAATCTGCTCGAAGCCGTGCTCTGGCATGGCGGCGAAGCAAAAGCGGCCCAGCAACAGGTTTTGTCTTTCAATGCCGAGCAGCGCGCTGCGTTGCTGGCGTTTTTGAATTCCCTTTAAACGTATTCCTTAGCGGGAGCCCTAAATGTTCCGTCCCAAGTTGTTGTTCACCAGCCTTGCCGCACTCGCCCTCGGCGCCTGCTCACCGCAGGATCCACAGGCTGTCACGTCGGCGGCCATCGCCAAGTCGGTGATCCTGCCGACCTACACGCGCTGGGTTGAAGCCGATCGCCAGTTGGCCGTCAGTGCGTTGGCCTATTGCGAAGGCAAGGAAAACCTCGACACCGCCCGCGCCGATTTCCTGCATGCGCAGAAAGCCTGGGCCGAACTGCAACCGCTGCTGATCGGGCCGCTGGCCGAAGGCAATCGCGCCTGGCAGGTGCAATTCTGGCCGGACAAGAAAAACCTGGTGGGCCGTCAGGTCGAGCAACTGGTCACCGCCCAACCACAGATCGATGCCGCCGCCCTGGCCAAATCCAGCGTTGTGGTGCAAGGCCTTTCGGCCTACGAATACATCCTGTTCGACAGCAAGCCTGACGTGGCCAACGAGGCGCAAAAAGCCAAGTATTGCCCTCTGCTGAAAGCCATTGGCGAGCGCCAGAAACAGCTGGCCGAAGAGATTCTGAAAACCTGGAACAACACCGACGGCATGCTCGCGCAGTTGAGCAAATTCCCGAACCAGCGCTACGCCGACTCCCACGAAGCGATTGCCGATCTCCTGCGTGTACAGGTCACCGCTCTCGACAGCCTGAAGAAAAAACTCGGCACGCCGATGGGCCGCCAGACCAAGGGTGTTCCGCAACCATTCCAGGCTGACCTGTGGCGCAGCCAGTCGTCCCTGACGAGTATGGAAGCGAGCCTCGCCGCCGCCAAAACCGTGTGGGAAGGCGTCGACAACAAAGGCCTGCGCGGCTTGCTGCCAAGCGAGCAGAAGCCTTTGGCCGACAAGATCGACGCCGCTTATGCCGCGTCCCTGAAACTGTTCGCCAGTAATCAGCGCTCGCTGACCGAGATGCTCAACGACGACGCCGGTCGCCAGCAACTCAACGACATCTACGACAGCCTCAACGTGGTCCACCGCCTGCACGAAGGCGAACTGGCCAAGGCGCTGGGCATCCAACTGGGCTTCAACGCCAACGACGGTGACTGATGAGGGCGAGTGCCATGCTGCGACGACAGGCTCTGACGTTAGGTAGTTTGCTGCTGGGAGCAGTGACACTGGGCGGCTGGACGCTGTTCAAGCAAAAGGACAAGAGCCCGCTGCTGCTTTCGGCGCGGGACGATGGCGACGGCAAGCACTACGCCGTCGGTTATCGGCTGGACGGTACGCGGGTGTTCGCCACCCAGGTCGGCCAGCGTTGCCACGACATCATCAACCACCCGACGCTGCCGATCGCGCTGTTCGTCGCCCGGCGCCCGGGCACCGAAAGCTATCTGATCGACCTGCGCGACGGCACGCTGCTGCAAACCGTGGTCTCGCAACCGAACCGGCATTTCTACGGTCACGCGGTGATTCACCAGAGCGGCGACTGGCTGTATGCCACCGAGAACAACACGTCCGATCCCGGTCGCGGCTTGCTCGGTGTGTACAAGTTCGAAGGCGAGCGTCTGGTGCACAGCGGCGAGATTTCGACCCACGGCATCGGTCCGCATCAGGTGTCGTGGATGCCCGATGGCGAAACCCTGGTGGTGGCCAACGGAGGCATTCGCACCGAGGCAGAAAGCCGCGTCGAGATGAACCTCAACGCCATGGAACCGAGCCTGGTGCTGATGCAGCGCGACGGTACCTTGCTGAGCAAGGAAACCCTCGTCCAGCCGATGAACAGCGTGCGGCACCTGGGGATCGCCAGCGATGGCACCATCGTCGCCAGTCAGCAATTCATGGGGCCGTCCCATGAGTCGTCGGAGCTGTTGGCGATCAAGCGTCCGGGGCAACCGTTCGTGGCGTTCCCGGTGCCCGAGCATCAATTGCAGGCCATGGGGCATTACACCGCCAGCGTCGCGGTGCACAGTGATTTGCGCCTGATCGCGTTGACGGCGCCACGGGGCAATCGCTTTTTCATCTGGGACATGGACAGCGGTGAAGTGCGCCTGGATGCGCCGCTTCCCGATTGCGCCGGGGTGGGTGCGGTGGCCGATGGTTTTGTCGTGACCTCGGGTCAAGGCCGATGCCGGTACTACGATTGCCGTCAGACAAATCTTGTTGCAAAACCCCTCGAACTGCCTGCGGGGCTCTGGGATAACCACCTGCATTTGATGGCGTAATGACCCGGTTCCTTCAGCAAACGTACCCCTTGTAGGAGCCGGCTTGCTGGCGATGGCGATCTAGAGATCACCGCACCGTTTAACGGCCAAATCGCCAGCAAGCTGGCTCCTACAGGTTTTGCGGTGGCCTGTAAAAAGTGGCAGTTGGAATACCCGGCACACTCGGAGTAATGTGCCCGACTGTCTCACCTGATTTTCTCCAAGGAAGTGGAAATATGCTGCGTCGCCGCATGCTGATCATGTTGGGTGTTGTTCTGTTGATCGTGCTGGTCCTGGCCGGTTACAAAGCCTTCTCCATCTACACGATGATTCAAGGCTTCGCTGTGCCGAAACCGCCGATCAGCGTCGCCGTGGCTACTGCTACCGAGCAACCGTGGCAGGAACGCCTGCCTACCGTCGGCACGCTCAAGGCGCTGCAAGGCGTGGACCTGAGCCTGGAGACTGACGGCACCGTCATCGATTTGCAGTTCGAGTCAGGGCAGAAGGTCAAGGCCGGTCAACCACTCCTGCGCCTCGACAGCGCCGTGGAAAGTGCCTTGCTGGAAACCGCCCAGGCCGACCTCGGGCTGGCCCAGCTCGATTACGGTCGCGGTAGCCAACTGGTGGGCAGCCAGGCCATTTCCAAAGGTGAATTCGACCGACTTTCGGCGGTGCTGAAAAAGAGCAAAGCCACGGTCAATCAACTCAAGGCTGCGCTCGGCAAAAAAAGCATCGTTGCCCCCTTCAGCGGGACCATCGGCATTCGGCAGGTGGACGTTGGCGACTATCTTGCCAGCGGCACCATGATTGCCACCCTGCAAGACCTCAGCAGTCTCTACGTCGACTTTTTCGTGCCCGAACAGTCGGTGCCGAAGATCGCCATCGGCCAGCCGGTTGCAATCATCGTCGCGGCTTACCCGGCGCAGACCTTCCCCGGCACCATCAGCGCGATCAATCCGAAAATCGAGAACAGCACGCGCAACATGCAGGTCCGCGCGACCCTGGCCAACCCCGACGGCAAACTGTTACCGGGCATGTTCGCCAGCCTCCAGGTGATGCTGCCCGACCCGCAGCCCCGCATCGTCGTGCCGGAAAGCGCGATCACGTACACGCTGTACGGCAACTCGCTGTACGTCGTCGCACAGAAAAAAACCGAAGACGGCAAGCTGGAAAAAGACGACAAGGGCCAACCGATCCTGATTGCCGAACGCCGTTTCATCGAAACCGGCGAGCGACGCGATGGGCAGGTGATGATTACCAAAGGCGTGCAGAGCGGCGAAAAAGTGGTCACCGCCGGCCAGATCAAACTGGACAACGGCGCGCACATTGCCATCAGCGACGACAAGACTTTAGCCGAGAAGAACAGCCCGCCACGCGCGGACTGATCAAGGAATCCCCATGGCTTTTACCGACCCGTTCATCCGCCGCCCGGTGCTCGCCACCGTGGTCAGCCTGTTGATTGTGCTGCTGGGCTTTCAGGCCTGGAGCAAGCTGCCGCTGCGCCAATATCCGCAAATGGAAAACGCCCTGATCACGGTGACCACCGCGTACCCCGGGGCGAACGCCGAAACCATTCAGGGCTACATCACCCAACCGATGCAACAGAGTCTGGCGAGCGCCGAGGGCATCGACTACATGACCTCGGTCAGTCGCCAGAACTTCTCGGTGATCTCGATCTACGCGCGCATCGGTTCCAACAGCGACCGCTTGTTCACCGAGCTGCTGGCCAAGGCCAACGAAGTGAAAAACCAGTTGCCTCAGGACGCCGAAGACCCGGTACTGAGCAAGGAAGCCGCCGATGCGTCGGCGCTGATGTACATCAGCTTCTTCAGCAAGGAAATGACCAACCCGCAGATTACCGACTACCTCTCGCGAGTGATTCAGCCAAAACTGGCGACCCTGCCAGGCATGGCCGAGGCCGAGATTCTCGGCAACCAGGTATTCGCCATGCGCCTGTGGCTGGACCCGGTGAAACTGGCGGGGTTCGGCCTCAGCGCCAGCGATGTGACCGATGCCGTGCGCAAGTACAACTTCCTCTCCGCCGCCGGCGAAGTGAAAGGCGAGTACGTGGTCACCAGCATCAACGCCAACACCGAGCTCAAATCCGCCGAAGCCTTCGCCGCGATTCCGCTCAAGGTCGACGGTGACAGCCGGGTGCTGCTCAGCGATGTCGCGCGGGTCGAGATGGGCGCCGAAAACTACGACACCATCAGCTCCTTCGGTGGCACGCCCTCGGTGTACATCGGCATCAAGGCCACGCCCGGCGCCAACCCGCTGGACGTGATCAAGGAAGTGCGCAAGATCATGCCGGACCTGGAAGCCCAGCTGCCGCCGAACCTCAAGGGTGAAATTGCCTACGACGCCACGCTGTTCATCCAGGCCTCGATCGACGAAGTGGTGAAAACCCTGTTCGAAGCGGTGCTGATCGTGATCGTCGTGGTGTTTCTGTTCCTCGGTGCGCTGCGTTCGGTGGTGATCCCGGTGGTGACCATTCCGTTGTCGATGATCGGCGTGATGTTCTTCATGCAGATGATGGGCTACTCGATCAACCTGCTGACCCTGCTGGCGATGGTATTGGCCATTGGCCTGGTGGTGGACGACGCCATCGTGGTGGTGGAAAACATCCACCGCCACATCGAAGAAGGCAAGACGCCGCTGGACGCCGCCATTGAAGGCGCCCGGGAAATCGCCATGCCGGTGGTCTCGATGACCATCACACTGGCGGCGGTCTACGCCCCGATCGGCTTCCTGACCGGCCTCACCGGGGCGCTGTTCAAGGAGTTCGCCCTGACACTGGCCGGGGCGGTGGTGATCTCCGGCATCGTCGCCCTGACGTTGTCGCCGATGATGTGCGCCTTTCTGCTGCGCCACGACGAAAACCCCAGCGGCCTTGCTCACCGGCTGGACCTGATTTTCGAAGGGCTCAAGCGCCGCTACCAGCGCATGCTGCACGGCACGCTCAACACTCGGCCGGTGGTGCTGGTGTTCGCGGTGATCGTGCTGTGCCTGATTCCGGTGCTGCTCACCTTCACCAAATCGGAACTGGCACCGGACGAGGACCAGGGCGTCATTTTCATGCTGGCCAGCGCCCCGCAGCCGACCAACCTTGATTACCTGAACACCTACACCGACGAGTTCGTCAGCATCTTCAAGGCGTTTCCCGAGTACTACTCCTCGTTCCAGATCAACGGCTTCAACGGCGTGCAATCGGGGATTGGCGGTTTCCTGCTCAAACCGTGGAACGAGCGTGACCGCACGCAAATGCAGATCCTGCCTGCGGTCCAGAGCAAACTGGAAAGCATTCCAGGGTTGCAGATTTTCGGCTTCAACCTGCCTTCCCTGCCAGGGACCGGCGAAGGGCTGCCGTTTCAATTCGTCGTCAATACCGCCAACAATTACGAGTCGCTGCTGCAAGTGATGGACCGGGTGAAAAAACGCGCGATGGAGTCCGGCAAATTTGCCTTCGTCGACGTTGACCTGGCCTTCGACAAACCCGAAGTCGTGGTCGATATCGACCGAGCGAAGGCCGCGCAAATGGGCGTGTCCATGCAGGATTTGGGCGGCACGCTGGCGACGTTGCTGGGCGAGGCGGAGATCAACCGGTTCACCATTGAAGGTCGCAGCTACAAAGTCATCGCGCAGGTCGAACGGCCCTTCCGGGACAACCCCGACTGGCTGAACAACTATTACGTGAAGAACACCAAGGGCGAACTGCTGGCCCTGTCGACCCTGATTACCGTGACCGACCGGGCACGCCCGCGGCAACTGAATCAGTTCCAGCAACTCAACTCGGCGATCCTGTCCGGGGTCCCGCTGGTGAGCATGGGTGAAGCCCTCGACGCGGTGCGTCAGATTGCCCGGGAAGAGGCACCCGCGGGTTTTGCCGTCGACTATGCCGGTGCATCGCGGCAGTACGTGCAGGAAGGCAGTGCGCTGTGGGTCACTTTTGCCTTGGCATTGGCGATCATTTTCCTGGTGCTGGCGGCGCAGTTCGAAAGCTTCCGTGATCCGCTGGTGATTCTGGTGACCGTGCCGCTGTCGATCTGCGGCGCACTGATTCCGCTGTTCCTCGGCTGGTCGAGCATGAACATCTACACCCAGGTCGGGCTGGTGACGTTGATCGGGTTGATCAGCAAGCACGGGATCCTGATCGTCGAGTTCGCCAACCAGTTGCGCAAGGACAAGGGCCTGACGCCGCGCGAAGCGGTGGAAGAAGCGGCGGCCATTCGTCTGCGGCCGGTGCTGATGACCACCGCGGCGATGGTGTTTGGCATGGTGCCGTTGATCATTGCCACGGGGGCGGGAGCTGTCAGCCGGTTCGACATCGGCACGGTGATCGCCACGGGGATGTCGATCGGGACGTTGTTTACACTGTTTGTGCTGCCGTGCGTGTACACGTTACTGGCTAAACCCGATAAACCATAAAAAGCTGTGTAGGAGCGAGGCTTGCCCGCGAAAGCGGTGTGTCAGGCACGACGCCTTCGCGGGCAAGCCTCGCTCCTACAATAACGGGCATGAAAAAGGCCTCGCATATGCGAGGCCTTTTATTTGGGCTTCAATCTGGTCAACTCTGCGGCCTCAGTCCTTGAGAAAGTCCGAACATGAACAGCAATAAATCATGATCGGGTTGGGTTGCAACGGTCGCCTTCGCAACCCGCGGCATAGGACAACGCGCGTCCCCGTTCACTGAACTGAGGACTTGCGTGCGGGGCTGCTCCCAAGCCGCCACCGCCAGTGAAGCAACTGCCAAGGCTCCTATCAAGAACAAACCTCTAGCAATTTCGAGTTTCATTGCTATAAACCTTTGATAGCGCTGCCAAACGCCGTCTCATAAAGGTAGACGAGATTTTTCCAGTCCGTATCGCTGAACGACGAGTGGCGACGCAGTTGCCTCATGTCATGGGTAGCGGCGCGACGGGCGGTCAAACGCCGCCGACTCTTCTCCAGATCGAGCATGGCAACCTCGACGTTCGCGGCCTCGCCCTCGCCAGTGACGCGTACGAATACGTGCTTCATATAGAGGCAGCCGTGCTGCCAGCGGTTCTTGTGCATGCGGGCCAGATTCTCGGCCAGATCCTTCAGGACCCGATCATGCACCGCCTCGCCATGACGCTCGCGAGCACCGCCTGCATACCATTGTTCGATTTCTTCGAAACCGTCCAGTGCCTTGGTCACCAGCAATGCGCGCCACTTGTGAACCGGGTCATGCTGCGCACCACAGAAAACGATTTCCGGAACGCGCACGTCGATCAGGCGCATGCCCAGGAGCGCATCTCGCTCACGCAACACCGTCGGCCGACCGAAAGGATGCAGCCAACTCCGATAGGTATGTCCGGTCTGACGTTTGACGTAGAGCAGTTGTCCCTTGCTGCTCTTGATACGCTGCACGCCACTTTCCCCGCCGCGACGGACATTGGGTTCTTCAACCCATTCACCGCGTTGATTCCAGAAATAGTCAAAGCGGTCTTGGGAAGCGACGTCCGTTTCTGCTGCACACTGCACTGCCATTGAGTTACCTCTTGCGTAATACATAAATCCGCCACATGGCATAGAGCGGTAGAAAGTCCAGTTGTTCCTGGATTCGAAAACCCGCCTGCTCGAACTCCTTTTCGACCGTAGCCACAGGTAACACAAATCGGTTTTGGTAACCGAGATGCCCACGTGTTTTTTCAAGCCGCCTGCGTTTCCAGGCTTTGAAGTTGCCGTCCACCCACAACGAAAGGATCACGCTATCACGCGTGACGCGTTCGAGTTCACGCAGAATGACCAGTCGATGCTCGGCTTCACCGATGTGGTGCAGCAAGCGCATACAAAAAATGCTGTCGACGGCATTATCAGGCAAGGCAATGTCGAATGCAGATGTGTGCAAGGGTTGTACCCGTTTCACCACATCGGCCGGTTGCGCCTTCAAAGCGATCTTCAGCATGGACTCGGAGTTGTCCGCACCGATAATCACCCGATTGGTTTTTTCCGCCAGTAGTGGCCAGAAGCGCCCGGCACCGCAGGGCAAATCGAGAACCAGGCCAGGTTCACCGGCCAGTGCCAAAGCCTTGCGCACCAGTTGCTCGTCACGCCAGTGAGACAGTCGGCGACCGAGTCCGTCCTGATGTTTGTGCAGGTCTTTCTGAGCGTGTTGATCGTCGTATTTTTCGGAAAAATCAAGTTTGATCGGGCCCGCCATCACGAAGGACTCCTGCGTTTCTGATGACCACTATCCTAGGGGATGGCGTGTCAGCGTCAGGTCATGCCTTCGTGAAAAAATCGTGGTGTAAAACCCCGAATTATTTCGAAGTTTTACAGGTTGACGGCGGTGGCCGAGGGCCACCAACGAAATCAACTGTCGCGCTGACTCAACGTCACCTGAAAGCGACAGCCATTGGGCTCCATGGTCGTCAGGCTGACATTCCACCCCTGGTTCTCGCAGATCCGCTGCACCAGCGACAGGCCCAGCCCCAGGCCTTCACCGCGTTTCTCGTTGCCACGCACAAACGGCTCGAACATCGCCTCGCGTTTTTCCTCGGGAATGCCCACACCACTGTCCTCGACCGTGAAACCGGTGGTCGTCAGCGTCAAACGGATGAAGCCCCGTTCGGTGTAATGCAGCGCGTTACGCAGCAGGTTACCCATGACTGCGTGCAACAGGGTTGCGTTGTAGCAGGTGCTGACCGGATTGCCCGGTTCAAATATCAGCGACAGCCTTTTTGCCTCGATCGGTTCTCGCCATAAATTGAGCAGCCCGTCGGCGACCTGGCTCAAGGACTGCTGCGGCGCCATGCTGGCGTCTTCATGCTGGGCGCGGGCCAGCATCAGGAAGGTTTGCACCAGCTCACGCATCTCCTCGCAGGCGCGGGCGATTCGTTCTACCTGAGCCCGCCCCCGCTGGTCGATGCCGGGGTTTTCCAGCAACAGCTCACAGGAACTGGCCAGCACCATCAACGGGGTGCGCAATTCGTGGCTGACGTCACTGGTGAACAATCGCTCCCGGGTCAATGCCTGCCGCAAGCGCCCGAGGGTGGCGTCGAAGGCGACCGCCAGCTCGCCCACTTCATCAGCGGCGTAGTCCGGTGCCAACGGAGGCGCCAGCCCCAGGAGCTGATCACGGTGACGCACCTGCCGGGCGAGACGCACCACCGGCGCCATCACTTTGCGCGCAAGGATCCAGCCGAGGAAGACCGCCAACGCCAGGCTCAGGACGAAGCCCACCAGCACCACCGCGAACAACACCCGCTCGCGCTCTTCGAAATCACTCTGGTCTTGCAGCAGCACATAACGCCGGCCGTCGACGACTTCGACCATCGCGTGATACGACAGCTGCTCCCGGAACACCTCGTGAAAACCCGGCTCCAGATGACGTAAATCCTTAGGCAAGTCGAAATCGCCCGGCCCGCCGCTGAAGTAGAACAGCTGGTCTGGTTCCGGACGATGGCTCCAGTCCGAGACACTGTCCATCAACAACAGACGTTGCAGATCGCCACCCAGGCCTGCCGAAATCAGTTTTTCTTCCACCAGGTGCACGGTTGCCACAATGCCCATGGCGAAGGCGCCCGCCACCAATGCGCTCATCAGCGCAAAGGCGATGATGATCCGCTGAGCAAGGCTTTGTTTAAACTCCATCACGGCCCTCGGCCAAGCGATAACCCACACCGTGTACGGTTTGCAGCAACGGTTTGGCGAACGGTTTGTCGATCACCTGACGCAATTGGTGGACGTGGCTGCGCAGGCTGTCGCTGTCCGGACAGTCATCGCCCCACAGGGCCTCTTCGAGAATTTCCCGACGCAAGACGTGCGGACTTTTCTGCATCAGCACGGCCAACAGTTTCAGGCCGACCGGGTTGAGTTTCAGCAAGCGCCCTTCGCGGGTGACTTCCAGAGTATCGAGGTCGTAGCTCAGATCCCCGACTTGCAGGGTACGACGACCGCCGCCCTGCGCCCGGCGCATCACCGCTTCGATCCGCGCGGCCAGTTCAGACAGGGCGAAAGGTTTGATCAGGTAATCATCGGCCCCGGACTTGAAGCCTTGCAGCCGGTCGTCCAGTTGATCGCGAGCGGTCAGCATGATCACCGGGGTGTCACGACGAGCGTCTTCGCGCAGGCGTTTGCACAGGGTATAACCGTCGATGCCGGGCAACATGATGTCGAGCACGATCAAGTCGTAGTGCTCGGTGGCCGCCAGGTGCAGGCCTGACAAACCGTCCTGCGCGCAATCCACGGTGTAGCCTTTGAGCCCCAGGTAATCAGCCAGATTGGCCAGGATATCGCGGTTGTCTTCAACCAAAAGAATTCGCATGGGCACCTCCTCCGTACACAGTAACGGCCGTCTTGGCCCGCGCAGCTTAAGGCCTGGCGTGGCGCAGAGCCAGAACTGTGTGCAGTGGTCAAATCCATTGATAAGCCGGGTGTGACGTTGACGATTTTTTCACTATCGATTCACACAGCAGCGACAGAAACAGGCCCAAACTCCGCGCGGCTGCGCTCTCAAGAACATTTAACCAACCAAGGAACTGCCATGGTTTCGACCACTGCCCGCCCCGCCTCTCGCCCTCTAAACTTCTGGGTGTGCCTGGGTGTGCCCGCCGTTGCGGCGATCATTCTGGTGCTGCTCGAACTGACGCCCGTGGACATGGACCTGGCGAGGATGTTTTACGACCCGGCTGCGGGGGATTTCATCGGACGACACAGTTACTTCCTCGAAAACATCCTGCATGACCGCGCCAAGCAAGTGGTCATCGCGTTTTCGGTGTTGGCCATCTTCGGCTTCATCGGCGCCTTTTTCATCGACCGGCTCAAACCCTTCAAACGGGAACTGGGCTGCCTGGTGCTGTCTCTAGGCCTGGCGACCTCTTTTGTCACGCCCGTCAAAGCGGTAACCGCAGTTCAATGCCCATGGAGCCTGGAGCAATTCGGCGGTCATGAAACCTACAGCGAACTGCTCAGCCCGCGCCCACCTACCGACAAACCTGGCCGTTGCTGGCCGGGGGGTCATGCCGCCACCGGTTTCACGTTGTTTGCGCTGTTTTTCGTGCTGCGCGACCGACGTCCGCGTCTGGCGAGCAAGGCGCTGGTATTCGCGTTTGCGCTGGGCACGGTGTTTTCTATCGGCCGGATGCTGCAGGGCGCGCATTTTTTCTCGCACAACGTGTGGACAGCGATTTTCTGCTGGCTGATTTGTCTCGGGTCGTATTACTTCCTCCTGTATCGGCCTGTGGTGAAAGTCGAACAAGCAGCCAAGGCAGAACCAGTCAGCGCCTGATCTGACGCCTTCGCGGGCAAGCCTCGCTCCTACGGTGTGTGATTAACCTGTAGGAGCGAGGCTTGCCCGCGAAGGGGTCCTCAAAGACAACACAACTTTCCGGCACGCAATAAAAAACCCCGCCTGCTTTCGCAGGCGGGGTTTTTTCGTACGGGGTAAGGCTGGCTTACATCATGCCGCCCATGCCGCCCATACCGCCCATGTCTGGCATACCGCCGCCAGCTGGAGCGTCGTCCTTGATCTCGGCGATCATGGCTTCGGTAGTGATCATCAGGCTGGCAATCGACGAAGCCGCTTGCAGAGCCGAACGAGTCACTTTGGCCGGGTCCAGGATACCCATTTCGATCATGTCGCCGTATTCGCCGGTCGCAGCGTTGTAACCGTAGTTACCCGAACCCTGCTTGACCTTGTCCACAACTACGCTTGGCTCGTCGCCGGAGTTGGCAACGATCTGGCGCAGTGGAGCTTCTACAGCGCGACGCAGCAACTGGATGCCAACGTTCTGGTCATCGTTGTCGCCTTTCAGCTCGGAGATAGCCTGCAGAGCGCGAACCAGTGCCACGCCGCCACCAGGTACCACGCCTTCTTCAACGGCTGCACGGGTAGCGTGCAGGGCGTCTTCAACGCGGGCTTTCTTCTCTTTCATTTCAACTTCGGAACCAGCGCCAACCTTAATCACTGCAACGCCGCCGGACAGCTTGGCCAGACGCTCTTGCAGTTTTTCACGGTCGTAGTCGGACGAAGTGTCGGCCACTTGCTGACGGATCTGCAGAACGCGAGCCTGGATGTCAGCCTCAACGCCGGCACCGTCGATCACGGTGGTGTTTTCTTTGGACAGGATCACGCGCTTGGCATTACCCAGGTGTTCCAGGGTAGTGCTTTCCAGGCTCAGACCGATCTCTTCGGAGATAACGGTACCGCCAGTCAGAACAGCGATGTCCTGCAGCATGGCCTTGCGACGGTCGCCGAAGCCTGGAGCCTTGACGGCTGCGACTTTGACGATGCCACGCATGTTGTTCACAACCAGAGTCGCCAGGGCTTCGCCTTCAACGTCTTCGGCCACGATCAGCAGTGGACGGCCGGCTTTGGCAACGGCTTCCAGTACTGGCAGCATTTCGCGGATGTTCGAGATTTTTTTGTCGACCAGCAGGATCAGCGGACCGTCCAGCTCGGCAGTCATGGTCTCTGGCTTGTTGACGAAGTACGGAGACAGGTAGCCACGGTCGAACTGCATGCCTTCAACAACCGACAGTTCGTTTTCCAGGCCCGAGCCTTCTTCAACGGTGATCACGCCTTCTTTACCGACTTTTTCCATGGCTTCGGCAATGATGTCGCCGATGGAGTTGTCGGAGTTGGCCGAGATGGTGCCGACCTGAGCGATTGCCTTGGTGTCAGCGCATGGCTTGGACAGGGCTTTCAGCTCTTTGACGATCGCGATGGTCGCTTTGTCGATACCGCGCTTGAGGTCCATCGGGTTCATGCCGGCAGCGACGGCTTTCAGGCCTTCGTTGACGATCGATTGAGCCAGAACGGTAGCGGTGGTGGTGCCGTCGCCTGCGTCATCGTTGGCACGGGAGGCAACGTCTTTGACCAGCTGCGCGCCCATGTTTTCGAAGCGATCTTTCAGCTCGATTTCTTTGGCAACGGATACGCCGTCCTTGGTGATGGTCGGAGCGCCGAAGCTCTTCTCGATGATCACGTTACGGCCTTTAGGGCCCAGGGTCGCTTTTACTGCGTCAGCCAGGACGTTTACACCGGCGAGCATTTTCTTGCGGGCGGAGTCGCCGAATTTAACTTCTTTAGCAGCCATGATCGATATTCCTTAAATACTTTGTAGTAGCGGGAAAATGAGCGGGGAATCAGCCTTCGATAACAGCGAGAATCTCGTTCTCAGCCATTACCAGCAGGTCTTCGCCGTCGACTTTCACGGTGTTGCTGCCGGAGTACGGGCCGAACACAACCTTGTCACCCACTTTCACGGCCAGCGCACGCACTTCACCGTTGTCCAGCACGCGGCCGGTACCTACAGCGAGCACTTCGCCGCTGTTGGCTTTTTCAGCAGCCGAACCTGGCAGGACGATACCGCCAGCGGTTTTCTTTTCTTCTTCGCTGCGACGGATGACGACGCGGTCATGCAGAGGACGAAGCTTCATTGTCGATCTCTCCTAATTGTGGTTTTCATCGGCCGGTGTAATCCCGGCGGGTTTAACAAATCCGGCGGTGCCGGGTGCGTCTCGACGAGCGTGACGCGGAAGTCTGTCTGGCGTGATTGCCAGAAACCTTGCGGTGACCGTTACATAAGGGCGCATAAGCTTATTACAAGGGCGGGGATCGAAATTTTTTACGTTGATGCCCCGAAAACGAACACGGCACCCGAAGGTGCCGTGCAGGTGAAACGATTTACTTGGAATCGCGGTGTTCGAACTCACCTTCGATCACGTTCGGCTCTCGGCCCAACGGCTCGCGCGGGGCAGGACCGCCACGCGGCTGCAGATCATCGGCGAACGCGCGCTGACGGATCGCCGCCTCTTCGGCGCGCTGGCGCATTTTATTGGCCAGCAGTCGACGCGAGATCGGCAGCAGCATGATCAGGCCCAGCACGTCGGTGACGAAGCCCGGCAGAATCAACAGACCACCGGCCAGGGCCAGCATCAGGCCTTCGAGCATGGTCTGGGCTGGCAGTTCGCCGCGGTTCAGACTTTCACGCGCACGCAGCGCAGTTGCCAGGCCGGCGATACGCAGCACGAACACGCCGAGCATCGAGCCGAGAATGACCAGCAGCAGCGCCGGGAAAAACCCGATCGCACCGCTGACCTTGACGAATACGAACAGCTCCAACACCGGAAACAGTACAAAGAGCAATAAAAAAGGGCGCATCAAATGGTTCCTCAACGCAAGAATGCCTTGCCAGTCTTCCCTAGATGACGTCGCCCTTTCGTGAATTCAAGCACCGGCCACTTCATTTTTCGGCCAATGTTCGGCGTGAGCCAGGAAAACCAAGGCCTCCCGAACTTGTGTCGGCGTATTACATGGGGCTTGAAACGGTAGCCAGTACAGCGCCTGACCAATGCGCAGGTGCATGCCTTCAGTGTCGATCCCGGCCAGTTGCGCCGGCTCGGTTTTCGGCAGCCCCGCCAGTTCGACGTAGTGGGCGATGGCTTTGGCGTGATCGGCGTTCATGTGCTCGACCATGCTCACTTCGGCCTTGCCGGCGAACGGATTGGCCAACGTCAGTTGATCGACCCAATGAATCGCGCCGAAGCCGCCGATGTAACGGTGACGCACGGGTTTGAGCACCCAGAAATCGAAATCGTGGGCCTTGTGATAATTCTGCGAATCCGGGAAGTAGCGGTAGTAGCGCTCGGCGGCCGCTTCAATTGCAGCCGCGTCCTCGAGTTTTTCTGCTTCGGCGAGGTAAGTCAGGCGGCCGACTGCTTGCACGTCTTCGGCCCCGCGCTCACCGACGAACAGCGAACACTTCGGGTCTTTCTGCAGGTTGTGGGTGTGCTGGGCGATGCGGCTGATCAGGATCAGCGGCCGGCCCTGCTCGTCCAGACAGTAAGGAACCACGGAGCCAAACGGGAAACCGGGCATCGCCTTGGAGTGCGTCGACAGCACTCCGCGGTATTCCTTGAGAAGCAATTCTCGGGCATTCTTGGCCGCTTCTACGCTCAATTTATGACTCCTTAAATAGAATCCGTCAAAAAAACGGACAGGCGACTGGTGAAAGTTCCAGTCCGCCATCGGGGCAGTTCTCATGTGCAACCAGGCCACATCAGGTGCAGATCGAGAGGCTCTCTAGAAGGAAGACCACTCCAACCTGCAACTGGGGCATGCGAATGCAACTCACTGACAAAGTAATCATTATCACCGGCGGTTGCCAGGGTTTAGGCCGTTCGATGGCCGAGTATTTCGCCGGCAAAGGCGCGAAGCTTGCGCTGGTTGACCTGAACCAGGAAAAGCTCGATGACGCCGTTGCCGCGTGCAAGGCCAAGGGTGTCGAGGCCCGCGCCTACCTGTGCAACGTCGCGAATGAAGAGCAAGTGACGCACATGGTCGCTCAGGTGGCCGAAGATTTCGGCGCGATCCATGGCTTGATCAACAACGCCGGGATCCTGCGTGACGGGCTGCTGTTGAAGGTCAAGGACGGCGAGATGACCAAGATGAGCCTGGCACAATGGCAGGCGGTCATCGACGTCAACCTGACCGGCGTGTTCCTGTGCACCCGCGAAGTCGCGGCGAAAATGGTCGAACTGAAGAATAGCGGCGCGATCATCAACATCTCGTCGATCTCCCGCGCCGGCAACGTCGGCCAGACCAACTACTCGGCGGCCAAGGCCGGGGTTGCGGCGGCGACCGTCACTTGGGCAAAGGAATTGGCGCGTTACGGCATTCGCGTGGCGGGCATTGCACCGGGCTTTATCGAGACCGAGATGACGCTGGGCATGAAGCCTGAAGCGCTGGAAAAAATGACGTCCGGGATTCCGCTCAAGCGCATGGGCAAACCGGAAGAGATCGCCCATTCGGCGGCGTACATTTTCGAGAACGACTATTACACCGGCCGGATTCTGGAAATGGATGGCGGGTTGCGGATCTGACCAACACCGCAAAACAAATGTGGGAGCGAGCCTGCTCGCGATGGCGGATCAACATTCAACAGATGCGTTGACTGGTACACCGTTATCGCGAGCAAGCTCGCTCCCACAATTGGATCGCGTTTAATCGTCGCTGATGGTGATGTTCGGCATCGCCGGGGTCGCCGCTTCCTGCAACACGATCCGTGCGCCGACATGGCGGGCGAGTTCCTGATACACCAGCGCAATCGGGCTGTCCGGCTCGGCGATCACCGTTGGCTTGCCGCCATCGGCCTGCTCGCGAATGGCCATCGCCAGCGGCAACGACGCCAGCAGTTCGACACCATATTGATTGGCCAGCTTCACACCACCGCCCTCACCGAACAAATGCTCGGCATGCCCGCAGTTCGAGCAGATGTGCACCGCCATGTTTTCCACCACGCCCAGCACCGGGATGTTGACCTTGCGGAACATCTCCACGCCTTTGCGCGCGTCCAGCAACGCCAGGTCTTGCGGGGTGGTGACGATGACGGCGCCCGCTACCGGGACTTTCTGCGCCAGGGTCAGCTGGATGTCACCGGTGCCGGGCGGCATGTCGATGACCAGGTAATCCAGATCGCCCCAGGCGGTTTGTGTCACCAGTTGCAACAGTGCGCCAGAGACCATCGGCCCGCGCCAGACCATCGGCGTGTTGTCGTCGGTCAAAAACGCCATGGACATCACTTCGACGCCATGGGACTCAATCGGCACGAACCACTTCTGATCCTTGACCTTTGGTCGGGTGCCTTCGGGAATGCCAAACATGATGCCCTGGCTCGGACCGTAAATGTCCGCATCCAGAATCCCCACCTTCGCGCCTTCGCGGGCCAGGGCCAACGCGAGGTTGGCGGCGGTGGTGGACTTGCCCACGCCGCCCTTGCCGGACGCCACGGCCACGACATTCTTGACGTTGGCCAGGCCCGGGATTTGTGCCTGAGCCTTGTGCGCAGCGATCACACTGGTGATATCAACGCGGGCGCTGGTGACGCCGTCAAGGCCTTCGATGGCCATTTGCAGCATCTGCGCCCAGCCACTTTTGAACAGGCCGGCGGCGTAACCCAACTCCAGCTCGACGCTGACGCGATCACCCTGGATGTCGATGTTGCGCACACACCCGGCGCTGACCGGGTCCTGGTTCAGGTAAGGGTCGGTGTATTGGCGAAGGACGGCTTCCACCGCTGCGCGATTGACGGCGCTCATGGGCAACTCCGATAGCAAGACTGGAAAATCAGGCGGGTATCGTACCTGTTCTGATCGTTTGGCGGCATGCCGAAAAGTTCTGTAGGAGCCGGCTTGCCGGCGATAGCTGACTTGAGGACGCCATCGCCGGCAAGCCGGGCTCCTACAGGAACGCGGCGCATCGCATGAATCCACGTCAGTCATCCAATGAAACAGGCGCACGGGGTGAAAAATATGCGCCGGCGCTTTATAGTGGCCGACCTCCGTTTCATCAAGTAGCCGAGCCCCATGTCCGAGCCACGCAAGATCCTCGTCACCAGCGCCCTGCCCTATGCCAATGGTTCGATCCATCTTGGCCACATGCTGGAATACATCCAGACCGATATGTGGGTGCGCTTCCAGAAGCACCGCGGCAACCAATGCATTTATGTCTGCGCCGACGACGCCCACGGTTCGGCCATCATGCTGCGCGCGGAAAAGGAAGGCATCACCCCGGAACAACTGATCGCCAACGTCCAGGCTGAACACAGCGCCGACTTTGCCGAGTTCCTGGTGGACTTCGACAACTTCCACTCCACTCACGCTGAAGAAAACCGTGAGCTGTCGAGCCAGATCTACCTGAAGCTGCGCGACGCCGGGCACATCGCCACGCGCTCGATCACGCAGTATTTCGACCCGGAAAAGAAAATGTTCCTGGCCGACCGCTTCATCAAGGGCACCTGCCCGAAATGCGGCACCGAAGACCAGTACGGCGACAACTGCGAGAAATGCGGCGCGACCTACGCACCGACTGACTTGAAGGATCCGAAGTCGGCCATCTCTGGCGCCACCCCGGTGCTCAAGGATTCCCAGCACTTCTTCTTCAAACTGCCGGACTTCCAGGAAATGCTGCAAACCTGGACCCGCAGCGGCACTTTGCAAGACGCCGTCGCGAACAAGATCGCCGAATGGCTGGATGCCGGCCTGCAACAGTGGGACATCTCCCGCGATGCGCCGTACTTCGGTTTCGAAATCCCAGGCGAGCCGGGCAAGTACTTCTACGTCTGGCTGGACGCGCCGATCGGCTACATGGCCAGCTTCAAGAACCTGTGCAACCGCACGCCGGAGCTGGATTTCGATGCGTTCTGGGGCAAGGATTCCACCGCCGAGCTGTACCACTTCATCGGCAAGGACATCGTCAACTTCCACGCGCTGTTCTGGCCTGCAATGCTCGAAGGCGCCGGCTTCCGCAAGCCGACCGGCATCAACGTGCACGGCTACCTGACCGTCAACGGCCAGAAAATGTCCAAGTCCCGTGGCACCTTCATCAAGGCCCGGACCTACCTGGATCACCTGTCGCCGGAATACCTGCGTTATTACTACGCGGCCAAGCTGGGACGTGGTGTCGACGACCTCGACCTGAACCTCGAAGACTTCGTGCAGAAGGTCAACTCCGACCTCGTCGGCAAAGTCGTCAACATCGCCAGCCGCTGCGCCGGTTTCATCCACAAAGGCAACGCCGGTGTGCTGGTGGCCGGTAACGCCGCACCGGAACTGACCGAAGCTTTCCTCGCCGCAGCGCCAAGCATTGCCGAAGCCTACGAGGCTCGCGACTTTGCCCGTGCCATGCGCGAAATCATGGGCCTGGCCGACCGCGCCAACGCCTGGATCGCCGACAAGGCACCGTGGTCGCTGAACAAACAGGAAGGCAAGCACGACGAAGTCCAGGCGATCTGCGCGCTGGGCATCAACCTGTTCCGCCAACTGGTGATCTTCCTCAAACCGGTGCTGCCACTGCTGGCCGCCGACGCCGAGGCGTTCCTCAACGTCGCGCCGCTGACCTGGAACGATCACGCGACCTTGCTCAGCAACCATCAGTTGAACGAGTTCAAGCCGCTGATGACCCGCATCGACCCGGTGAAAGTGCAAGCCATGACCGACGCTTCGAAAGAAGACCTGACCGCCAGCCAGACCGACACCGGCGACGCGGCACCGGCCGGCAACGGCGAACTGGCGAAGGATCCGCTGTCGCCAGAGATCGAATTCGATGCGTTTGCCGCCGTCGACCTGCGCGTTGCGTTGATCGTCAAGGCCGAAGCCGTGGAAGGCGCCGACAAGCTGCTGCGCCTGACCCTCGACATCGGGGACGAGCAACGCAACGTGTTCTCCGGGATCAAGAGCGCTTACCCGGATCCGTCCAAGCTCGATGGTCGCCTGACCATGATGATCGCCAACCTCAAGCCACGGAAAATGAAGTTCGGCATCTCCGAAGGCATGGTGATGGCAGCCGGTCCTGGCGGTGAAGAAATCTACCTGCTCAGCCCCGACAGCGGTGCCAAGCCAGGTCAGCGTATCAAGTAAGATCCTGCGGTAAACCGATCCCACAGTCGTGCCCGGCGCGACTGTGGGATTTTCATGTCTGGCCCCCCCTCCTTCCTTGCCGGATAATGCCTAACCTTGTTAGCAAGGCTTCTTTCTTCCGGCACGATCATGACCGAGATGCTTCTTACGCTTATCAGCGCTGCCCTGATCAACAACGTCGTGTTGCACTGGCCGCTGGGCGTCGATCCGCTGCTGGGCTCCGAGCGCCGTCAGGTGCATGCGCTGGGCATTGCGACGACGTGCCTGACGCTGATCGTCGGAATGCTCGGCTACGCGCTCTACCACTGGCTACTGGCGCCGCTTGAGCTGACTTCGCTGCGTTTGTTCGCGTTTCTGCCGCTGAGCGTGTTGTTGATCACACCGCTGCTGAAGCTGCTGCCGAAAGTGTTTTCGACGCTTTCGTTCAAAGGGCTCTGGCCGCTGCTGCTCGGCAATGCCGGCGTGCTCGGTCTGGCGCTGATCAACGCCCAGGAAAACCACGGATTTTTCCACGCCACAGCCCTGAGCCTCGGCGCCGGGCTGGGGTTCTGGCTGGTGCTGAGTCTGTTCAGCGACTTGCGCCAGCGCACCCTCGATAACGATGTTCCCCTGCCCTTTCGCGGCCTGCCGATCGACCTGATCGGCGCCGGACTGATCGCAGTGGCTTTTCTCGGTTTCAGCGGACTGATCAAAACATGAGTCTGATTCAACGCATCGACGCCCTCTTGCCGCAGACCCAGTGCGGCAAATGTGGTCATCCCGGATGCAAGCCGTACGCAGAAGGCATCGCCAGCGGCGAGCCGATCAACAAGTGCCCGCCCGGCGGCAGCGAAACCATTGCAGCCCTGGCTCAATTGCTGAAAGTGCCGGTGCTGGAGCTGGACGTCAGTCGCGGTTCGGCCCCGGCGCAAATCGCCTACATCCGCGAAGCCGAGTGCATCGGTTGCACCAAGTGCATTCAGGCCTGCCCGGTAGACGCCATCGTCGGCGCAGCGAAATTGATGCACACGGTGATCATCGACGAATGCACCGGTTGCGACCTTTGCGTGGCTCCTTGCCCGGTGGACTGCATCGAAATGCGGCCGTTGCCGCTGGCCACGGTGTTGCCGATTGTCGGTGGCCTGGCGATCAGCCCTGAAGAGCAACAGGCGCGTACCGCCAAACGCAATCACGCCCGGCGTCGCTTTGAACAGCGCAACGCCCGCTTGCACCGCGAAGAAGAACAGAAACTCGCCGAGCGTCAGGCCCGGGCACATCGCGCCGCGCAACAGCAGCACAGTGAAGTGACAACGCTAGACCCGGTTCAAGCCGCACTGGAGAGAGTTCGTGCGCAGAAAGCGGCCAATGCCGACGCGGCGTTGAAAAAAGCCAAAATAGATCTGGCGATGAGCCGCGCGCAACTGAACAAATCGCTCAAGGCGTTCGGCCATCCGCCGACCTTCGAACAGCAGTCGCAACTGATCGTCCTGCAACAGCAATTCGACGCCGCCGAACACGCCTTGGCGCAGTTGGAAAACAGCGCACCACCCGCCGCTGCGCCTGCGGCGCCAGTGAAGGACGCGGAGCTGAAACGGGCGAAAATACAGTTGGCCATGCGCCGCGCCGAACTCAAGAAAGCGCAAACCAATGACGCGCCGGCCGAGCAGATCGAAGCGCTGGAGCGTGCACTCGGCGACGCTGAAAAAGCCCTGCACGCGGCAGAAACTGCAAGCGAGCAGCCTTTACCTGACCTGACGCGTATCGAAAAACGCCCCATCGACAGCCAGCTTCGACAGCTGAAAACCGAATTGGCTTACGCTCGGGCTGATGTCAGCAAACTCGAACGTCGCACCGACACACCCGCTGAGTTATTGGACAAGGCGCGCGCCCGCCTGCAAGAAGCCGAGCACCAGGTGGATGCCTATGTCGCCCCTTGAATCGGTCGACGAGCGCCTTCAGCAGGCCATGAAGCTGGTGTTGCTGGCCACCGTGCCGGGAATGCTGGTGCTGTTCTGGCTGTATGGCTGGGGCGTGTTGATCAATTTGATGCTGGCCGGCGTTACCGCGCTGGCCACTGAAGCGGCCGTGTTGTGGCTGCGCAAACGCCAGCTCAAACCGACCTTGAGCGATGGCAGCGCGCTGGTCAGCGCGACGCTGCTGGCCCTGGCCTTGCCGCCGTATTGCCCATGGTGGCTGACGGTCTGCGCCGCAGCATTCGCGCTGCTCGGAAAACAGTTGTATGGCGGCGTGGGGAAAAACCCGTTCAACCCGGCGATGCTTGGTTTCGCTTTGGTGCTGGTGACCTTTCCCCAACCAATGACTCACTGGCCTTCGTCCCACGGCATGGACCTGCTCGGTGGTCTGCAGCAAGTGTTCGGTTTCAGCCTCAGCCAGACGCCGGATGCGTGGGTCCAGGCCACGGCGCTGGACAGCTTGCGAATCAACAAAAGCCTGACCATGGACGAACTCTTCGCCGGCAATCCGGCGTTCGGCCACTTCGGCGCGCGCGGCGTGGAATGGGTCAACCTGGCGTTTCTGGCGGGCGGTTTGTTTCTGCTGCAACGGCGGGTGTTCAGCTGGCACGCGCCGGTGGGTATGCTCGCCAGCCTGTTCGTCATCAGCCTGCTGTGCTGGAACGGCTCGGGCTCCGACTCCCATGGCTCCCCCTTGTTTCATCTGCTCACGGGCGCGAGCATGCTGGGCGCATTTTTTATCGTCACGGAGCCGGTGTCCGGCGCAAAAAACCCAAGCGCCCGACTGCTGTTCGGTGCGGGCGTGGGATTGCTGACTTACCTGATTCGAACCTGGGGCGGCTATCCGGACGGCGTTGCGTTTGCAGTGTTGTTGATGAATCTTTGCGTGCCGGCGCTGGAGCGGTTTGTCGCGTCCAGGCGGGAGCCGATTTCGCCATGAGCCGAACATCGAGCGTTGTGATTCTGCTGTTGCTGGCAGGCCTGGGGATTGGCGCGACTTACCTTGTGCAGTACAGCAGCGCGCCACGTATCGCAGCCGAACAGCGACGGATCGACAGCCGCAACCTGCTGGATCTGCTGCCTTCCGACAGTTACGACAATCAACCGTTGGAGCAGCCGCTGCACCTCGGCAACACGGCATTGACCAACAGCACCTTGCTGGGCGGCTACCTCGCAACCAAGGCCGGTCAACCCGTTGCGGTCTTGCTGCGCAGCCAGACGATCGGGTATGCGGGCGCCATAGACTTGCTGATCGCCATTGACGCGAACGGCAAGTTGCTGGGGGTCAAGACCCTGAAACAATCGGAAACCCCGGGGTTGGGTGCGCGTATCGCCGACTGGCCCAATACCTGGCTTCAGGCGTTCACTGGCAAATCCTTGAATGAACCCGCCGACAGCGGTTGGGCGTTGAAAAAAGATCAGGGTCAATTTGATCAAATCGCTGGCGCGACCATTACCTCTAGAGCGGTGATCAATGCGATCCACGATGCTCTGCGCTACTTCGATGAACGCTCGCGTCAGTTGATCGGGAGCAGCCTGCATGAATAAGTCCGCGAATTTACAGAACTCGCTGATGCTCGCGCCTCTGATTGGCGCCACTGACTCGTTAGTGACCGCACTGGGTGTGTGGCTGATGTTCATCGTGGTGATCAGTGCGTTTGGAGCAAGCATGGCCGCCTTGCGATCCCGACTGATCCCGGCATCACGCTTGCTGGCCGGCATCCTGCTGGCGGCCACGCTGACCAGCTGCGCGGAACTCGCTGCGCAGGTCTGGTCACTTCAATGGCACCAGCATTCGGGATTTTATGCAGCACTGATCGCTTTGCAGTGCGTCGTGTTGGAACACAGCGGTTTTTTCCAGAGTGCATGGCGTGAACGCCTGCGCCTGTGTGTCCTGTTCGGCGCGCTGATGGTCGGCCTGGGCCTGCTGCGCGAACTCCTCGGCGACGCAGGCTTGCGCCTGGCCACGTTGGCACCTGGCGGATTCATTCTGCTGGGACTGCTGATCGCCGCCTGGCAAGCCTGGACCCGCCCGACTCCCTCACATTGATCGCTTTCGAGGAAACGCACTGCCCATGAATGCCGCAAAACGTCTGGAAATTTTCCGCAGGCTGCATGAAGACAACCCGGAGCCGAAGACCGAACTGGCTTACTCCTCGCCATTCGAATTGCTGATCTCGGTGATTCTCTCGGCACAATCGACCGATGTCGGCGTCAATAAAGCCACCGCCAAACTCTACCCGGTGGCCAATACGCCGCAGGCGATTTACGCGCTGGGCGTGGAAGGTCTGTCCGAGTACATCAAGACCATCGGCCTGTTCAACAGCAAGGCAAAAAACGTGATCGAAACCTGCCGCTTGCTGGTGGAACGCCATGGCGGGGAAGTGCCGCAGACCCGTGAAGAGCTGGAAGCGTTGCCCGGTGTCGGCCGCAAGACGGCCAACGTTGTGCTCAATACTGCTTTCCGCCAATTGACCATGGCCGTGGATACGCATATTTTCCGGGTCAGCAATCGTACCGGCATCGCTCCCGGCAAGAATGTAGTCGAGGTCGAGAAAAAACTGATGAAGTTCGTGCCGAAGGAATATCTGCTCGATTCCCATCACTGGCTGATTCTTCATGGGCGTTACGTTTGCCTGGCTCGCAAGCCGCGCTGCGGCAGTTGCCGGATAGAAGACCTGTGCGAATACAAGCACAAGACTTCGGACGATTGAGGCGCTATTAGGTTTTTTGATTTATCGATTGAAAAAATCTTTTTTACCCGCGAGGCGATTATCGATATAAGGAGCGCCAAAGGCAGTCTTAGCCTGGAGTTAACCTTATGAGCACTGGCAAAGAGCAATTGGACGTAGAAGACGACTTCACACCCGTTGAGGCCGATGACGCGGAACCGGTGGTTGAAGTGGCAAAGACCAACCTGAGCAAACGCCGCACCATCGACAATCTGCTGGAGGAGCGCCGACTGCAAAAGCAATTGGCCGATTACGATTTTGACCTATGACACCTGAAAGCCTCCCGAAACGGAGGCTTTTTACTAGGTGCGAAACCTTGAAAACGCCCACTCTTTACGCCCCTTCAAGCACTGGCGCAGTCATACCAACCCATTGCGTTGAGCCAGTTCGATCAGGTCAACCAGGGACCGCGCATTGAGTTTCAACAACAGCCGCGTCTTGTAAGTACTGACGGTTTTATTGCTGAGAAACATTCCATCGGCAATTTCCTTGTTGGTCTTGCCGCGAGCCAACTGTTGCAAGACCATCATCTCCCGCCCCGAAAGACGATCCACCATATCGGCTTCACTGGCATTCCCCAGACTGGAGCGCACGGTATGCAAGGCTTGATTGGGAAAGTAACTGTAGCCCGACAATACAGCCTTTATTGCACTGAGCAACTCAGTGAGATCCTGTTGTTTGCAAACATATCCTGCAGCACCGGATTGCATGCAACGCATCGAAAAATGCCCGGGAGCCTGTGAAGTCAATATCAGTACTTTCATTGGCATCGCTGCCGATGCCAGACGTGCAATGACTTCCAGCCCATCCAGTTTGGGTATTCCAATATCCAGGATGACAATATCCGGCATATGTTCACGAGCTAGTTGCAATGCATCCACGCCATTATCTGTTTCTGCAATGACTTCGTAGCCATGACGCTCCATCAGCATACGTACCGCAAGACGAATGACGGGGTGATCATCCACGATCAGCACTTTATTCATGGGCAAGTCCAATTTTCGCTGTTCGAATTTTTAGAGCCCGCACAATAGCCTAGTCGTTTCACCCATGGCATGCCGCTCCCCCCGGCCACCTACACCGAGAGACATTCCCTACAAACAACGCGGAATAATCTTACAAAAAATCTTGAAACACAGCGCACCAGAAACTTTATCTGTCTCATGATATTTCAGTATTCAACAGTTTTTTGTTTCGATTTACAACCAGCGCACCACACAACAACAGTTGACCAAGATGATCCGACACACGCCAACGATTAGTCTACCCTTGTAGGGTAATTGATATTTCCCGGCCGCCCCTTACACCAGAAATATCAAACACAAAACCTTACACCAAAAGTCAATTAACAATAAATGAATAGCAAAACAGATATATCCGAACTATAAATCCACCGCTACCATATCAACTCAACACCTTAACAACCACCCACTAACATAATGAGAAAAGACGAACTAATATGAGTAAAAAATATGATAAAACTCAAACAACGAATCACCAACCCCATGACAGTCATCGCGATATTCGCAACACTGTCTGAAACATCAGCCGCCATCTCTCTGCCCTTCCTCGATGACGAAGACAAAGAGATCTACATCTGGTTTTTGATCAGCTTTCCCTTTTATTTGCTTTTTCTTTTCTTCGCCACCCTTAACTTCAATTATCGATCGCTTTACGCGCCTTCCGATTTTGAAAAGGGAAAGCATTTCATAAAGGTGATGGACAACGCAGAGCGCCCAGGTAACGCGCAAGGTCCGCCCGACGAGATCGGCTTACAGCCAAGTCTCTCGGTTCAGTACCCTATTCGGCTGCCCGAGTCACTCAAGGACCTGCATATCATTGATGCACGGTGGATGAACAAAAAAAATGAGTTCCGTGCCCTTCTGGAAAAGCTTCGCCAGCCCAAGGGGAATCCGGCACACGTTGTCGTGTTTCTCGTTGTTGGCGAATCGGAGACGTTACTGAAAGAAAGCGCACTCAAGTTTTGCCGAAACGCAAAAAAACGCAGCAGCGCAACGTTCTGTATTGCCTACAATTTGAGTTCACGTGATGTGACTGTCATTGATCAATATTGCCGGGCTGACACACAGCAGGCAGTCGCTCTTTAAGATCAATGGGAGAGGACAGGAAGGTATTTAAAACAACAAGAATGTTGAATCGCAATGTCAGATAGAAAATCCCTGTTTTCAAATGTGTGGCCTTGTCCTGGACAAGGCCACACATTCCATCAGCGTGTCAAAGATCTCAGAACAGCTTGCGACCTTTGTTTGCCGCGATACGCATGCGCAGCGCGTTGAGCTTGATGAAGCCCGCCGCGTCGGCCTGGTTGTAAGCGCCGCCATCTTCCTCGAAGGTCGCGATGTTGGCATCGAACAACGATTCGTCGGACTTGCGACCAGTGACGATCACGTTGCCCTTGTACAGCTTCAGGCGCACGACGCCGTTCACGTGAGCCTGGGACGCATCGATCATCTGTTGCAGCATCAGACGCTCAGGGCTCCACCAGTAACCGGTGTAGATCAGGCTGGCGTATTTAGGCATCAGCTCGTCTTTGAGGTGAGCCACTTCGCGATCCAGCGTGATCGATTCGATCGCACGGTGGGCGCGCAGCATGATGGTGCCGCCAGGGGTCTCGTAGCAGCCACGGGACTTCATGCCCACGTAACGGTTCTCGACGATGTCGAGACGGCCGATACCGTGTTCGCCACCGATACGGTTCAGGGTCGCCAGCACGGTGGCCGGAGTCATTTCGACGCCGTCCAGTGCAACGATGTCGCCGTTACGGTAAGTCAGTTCGAGGTATTGCGCCTTGTCAGGAGCCTTCTCCGGGGAGACGGTCCATTTCCACATGTCTTCTTCGTGCTCGGTCCAGGTGTCTTCCAGCACGCCGCCTTCATAGGAGATGTGCAGCAGGTTGGCATCCATCGAGTACGGGGATTTTTTCTTGCCATGACGCTCGATCGGGATCGCGTGCTTTTCAGCGTAATCCATCAGCTTTTCACGGGAGAGCAGGTCCCATTCGCGCCACGGAGCGATCACTTTCACACCTGGCTTCAAGGCATAAGCGCCCAGTTCGAAACGAACCTGGTCGTTACCCTTGCCGGTGGCACCGTGGGAAATGGCGTCAGCGCCGGTTTCGTTGGCGATTTCGATCAGGCGTTTGGCGATCAACGGACGAGCGATGGAAGTACCCAGCAGGTACTCGCCTTCGTAAACGGTGTTGGCGCGGAACATCGGGAATACGAAGTCACGCACGAATTCTTCGCGCAGATCGTCGATGTAGATTTCTTTTACGCCCATGGCCTGAGCCTTGGCGCGAGCCGGCTCGACCTCTTCGCCCTGACCCAGGTCAGCGGTAAAGGTCACCACTTCACAGTTATAAGTATCCTGCAGCCACTTGAGGATCACCGAAGTGTCCAGGCCGCCGGAATACGCCAGAACGACCTTGTTTACGTCCGCCATGCCATCACTCCACGGGGTTCTACGGAAAGCCGTCAAGTCTACCGGTCATGCAGGATAATTTACAGAGGCGCGACAGCTTATGACGACGAAGCGACAGATTATGTCGAGCGGGCGACGATGACAGCCGGTTCAGGATGTCTTCGCGGGGCTCGCCGATGCGGTTGTCTGAGGCGCCGGTTGCTCGGTGGGTGCGACCCGCGCCAAGTGCACATTGACCCGACGGTTCTTCGCCCGATTGGCGGCATTGGTGTTGGGTGCCAATGGATAACGCTCGCCGTGAAAACGCACGGTGATCTGCGATTCCTGAAAACCGTTGGCCTTGAAGAACTCCATGACCGCCAAGGCCCGACGCCGCGACAGGTCACGATTGGCCAGGCGATTGCCGCTGTTGTCGGAGTGGCCGTCGAGTTCGATGTGATTGACCGTCGGATCGGCCTTCATGAACTCCAGCATGACCTGCAACTGAGCCTTGGCTTGCGCGTCGAGATCCAGGCCGTCGCCGGGAAAGCCGATCTGCGTTTGTTTGACTTGCTCGAAATTCTTCGGCAGCAGCTTCGCCACACAGCCTTGATAATCGTTAAACGCCTTGCTGAACTTGACCGGCAACAACCGCACTTCCGACACCCGGCCATCGCCCGAATAATGTCGAACGACCGGGCTGCGCCCATCCATCAAGCCACTGATCAGGCGCCCGGCCTGAACTTGCGAGCTGTTGAACAGCACATTGCCGCTGCCAATCTGCACGGAGCCCAGATTGATGTCGCCCCGTCCCGGCTGCCAGGGCGCTGCGGCTGCCAGCAGGGTCGCCGAGCCGCCGCCGACCATCGAGTTATAGGCTTTCAGACGAAACGTCGCCTGCTCGCCGGCGCGGCGCACGAACTCACCCGAACCGAAATCGGTGATCGGTTGAGTCAGGCGGCACTCGAACTTGTCCCCTTCGACCGTCCACTCGATGCTCTCCAGACGGGTCTGGAAAGTGAGCGCCATCGCGGGAAGGCTGGCAAACACGCTGAGCAAGGCTAAATAACGCTGGCGCACGGGAGGCTCCACTGGCTTCTACAACAAAAAGACCGACACACACATGTTTACGGCATACCTGTTGGATATCGGAAGCTTCCTGCAAAACTTGATAGCGAGTGCCTGAGAGAGTCTTTTCCGGTAGCATTCCCTTCAGTTTGACCCGCCTGGAATCCCCTCATGTCCGACCGCCTGACCCTGCTGCGTCCCGACGACTGGCATATTCATCTTCGCGATGGTGCCGTGTTGACCAATACCGTTGCGGATGTCGCGCGCACCTTTGGTCGCGCCATCATCATGCCCAACCTGGTACCTCCGGTGCGCAACGCCGCTGAAGCCGACGGCTATCGCCAGCGGATTCTCGCTGCACGTCCGGCCGGCAGCCGTTTCGAACCGTTGATGGTCCTTTACCTGACCGACCGCACCCAGCCCGAAGAAATTCGCGAGGCCAAGGCCAGCGGTTTCATTCATGCCGCCAAGTTGTACCCGGCCGGCGCGACCACCAACTCGGACTCTGGCGTCACCAGCATCGACAAGATCTTCCCTGCACTTGAGGCCATGGCCGAAGTCGGGATGCCTTTGTTGGTGCACGGTGAAGTCACCCGTGGCGATGTCGACGTGTTCGACCGCGAAAAAATCTTCATCGATGAGCACATGCGTCGAGTGGTCGAGCGTTTCCCGACGCTCAAAGTGGTGTTCGAACACATCACCACCGCGGACGCCGTGCAGTTCGTCAACGAGGCTTCGGCCAACGTTGGCGCGACCATCACCGCGCATCACCTCTTGTACAACCGCAACCACATGCTGGTGGGCGGGATTCGGCCGCACTTCTATTGCCTGCCGATCCTCAAGCGCAATACGCATCAGGAAGCCCTGCTCGACGCCGCCACCAGCGGCAGCGAAAAGTTCTTCCTCGGCACCGACTCGGCGCCTCACGCCCAGCATGCCAAAGAAGCCGCGTGCGGCTGTGCCGGTTGCTACACCGCTTATGCGGCGATCGAGATGTACGCCGAAGCGTTCGAACAACGTAACGCACTGGACAAGCTCGAAGCCTTCGCCAGCCTCAACGGCCCGCGCTTCTATGGCCTGCCGGTGAACACCGATCGCATTACTCTGGTCCGCGACGAGTGGACCGCCCCAACCAGCCTGCCATTTGGCGAGCTGACCGTTATCCCGCTGCGCGCCGGTGAAAAACTGCGCTGGCGCCTGCTGGAGGAACACGCGTGAGTGAAGACCATTACGACGACGAACAGGACGGTCAAGGCGGCGGAGGTGGTCCACGCCACCCGATGGCAGCTCGATTCCGTGGATACCTGCCAGTCGTTGTCGACGTTGAAACCGGTGGTTTCAACTCTGCCACTGACGCTTTGCTGGAAATAGCCGCTACCACGATCGCCATGGACGAGAAGGGTTTTGTATACCCTGACCACACCTACTTCTTCCGCGTCGAGCCTTTTGAAGGCGCCAACATCGAAGCGGCCGCGCTGGAGTTCACCGGGATCAAACTCGATCACCCGCTGCGCATGGCGGTGAGTGAAGAAGCGGCGCTGACAGACATCTTCCGCGGCATCCGCAAGGCGTTGAAAGCCAACGGCTGCAAGCGGGCGATTCTGGTCGGGCACAACAGCAGCTTCGATCTGGGCTTCCTGAACGCGGCGGTTGCGCGTCTGGACATGAAGCGCAATCCGTTTCATCCGTTCTCCAGCTTCGACACGGCCACCCTGGCCGGTCTGGCGTACGGTCAGACGGTGCTGGCGAAAGCCTGTCAGGCCGCCGATATCGACTTCGATGGTCGCGAGGCTCACTCGGCTCGCTACGACACCGAGAAGACGGCTGAGCTGTTCTGCGGCATCGTCAATCGCTGGAAACAGATGGGCGGCTGGGAAGACTACAACGACTGATCGGCTTTTCGTAGGAGCCGGCTTGCTGGCGATTCAGCCACCGCGGTCTGTCTGATTACCGAGGTGCCTGGATCGCCAGCAAGCCGGCTCCTACAGGAATCACCGTTTCTCCACCCATAAAAAAACCGGCCTCAACGGCCGGTTTTTTTGTGCCTCGAATGCGCCTTACAGGGCAGCAGCATTCTCGGTCAGGTAAGCCGCGACGCCTTCGGTCGAAGCGGTCATGCCTTTGTCGCCTTTTTTCCAGTTGGCCGGGCAAACTTCGCCGTGCTCTTCGTGGAATTGCAGAGCGTCGACCAGACGGATCAGCTCTTCGATGTTACGGCCCAGTGGCAGGTCGTTGATGATCTGCGAACGGACAACGCCTTTGTCGTCGATCAGGAACGCGCCACGGAAAGCCACGCCGCCTTCGGATTCAACGTCGTAGGCCTTGGCGATTTCGTGCTTCAGGTCGGCTGCCATGGTGTAGCGAACTTCGCCGATGCCACCATTGTTGACCGGGGTGTTGCGCCACGCGTTGTGGGTGAAGTGCGAGTCGATCGAAACAGCGATCACTTCAACGTTGCGGGACTTGAAGTCGGACATGCGGTTGTCCAGAGCGATCAGCTCGGATGGGCAAACGAAGGTGAAGTCCAACGGGTAGAAGAACACCAGGCCGTATTTGCCTTTGATGGCCGACGACAGGGTGAAGCTGTCGACGATTTCGCCATTGCCGAGTACGGCCGGTACGGTGAAGTCAGGGGCTTGCTTGCCTACGAGTACGCTCATTGAATATCTCCTGGTGTAAAAACGTGAAGTTCCGGGTTTGCGCCAGCCTGCCACCCTCAGGCGACAGCCCTGTGACACCCACCCGCTTCATAAGGACCGGCCATCATACACTGCGTTTTTGAGCTGTCCTCAACGGATTTTCACCGACAGGCTAAATTCCCGGCGACACGCTTACTGGCAGATTGCCCGAAGAAAACCGTTCGTCAGTCACCCTCGCTTATAACGCAAAGCTTTCAGAAACCACTTTGACAATCATTCTCGTTAACATTAAGATCCATCGCAATTGAGTCATAACCAGCGACGGTTTCAGTTATGTATGTCTGCCTCTGCACTGGCGTCACCGACGGACAAATCCGCGAAGCAATCTATGAAGGTTGCTGCAGCTACAAGGAAGTCCGCCAAGCTACCGGCGTAGCAAGCCAATGCGGCAAATGCGCCTGCCTTGCCAAGGAAGTGGTGCGTGAAACCCTGACCAAATTGCAAACAGCCCAGGCTGCGATTCCTTTCCCTGTAGAATTTACTGCCGCGTAAATACCCTATTCCAAAGAACCGGACTTCATGTCCGGTTTTTTTATGCCTGAAAATCAATTGGTTACGCCCTAGACGCGGAACACAAACATTCTTATTCCGATTAATTTTCACTTAAGTTTCAATAACTTAGGTTTGACACTCTTAGTTGTGCGGCTCAAACTCTACTTTATAGACGGCTAATACAGGGCAGGACCCCATCATGAAAGGCGACATTACAGTCATCCAGCATCTCAACAAGATCCTTGCCAATGAGCTGGTCGCGATCAATCAATATTTTCTGCATGCGCGCATGTATGAAGATTGGGGTCTGAACAAGCTCGGCAAGCACGAATACCACGAGTCCATCGACGAGATGAAACACGCGGACAAGCTGATCAAGCGCATCCTGTTCCTGGAAGGCCTGCCTAACGTGCAGGACCTGGGCAAGCTGCAGATCGGCGAGCACACTCAGGAAATGCTTGAGTGCGACCTGCGCATCGAACGCACCGGCCATGCAGACCTGAAAGTCGCGATCGCTCATTGCGAAACCGTTGGCGACTACGGTAGCCGTGAACTGCTCGAAGATATTCTTGAATCCGAAGAAGAACATATCGACTGGCTGGAAACCCAACTGGGCCTGATCGACAAAATCGGTCTTGAGAACTATCTGCAATCGCAGATGGGCGACGACGAGTAAGTTAGCGCCCGTTAAACTCAAGACAATAAAAAGCCCCGCTCTCTTTTAAGAGGCGGGGCTTTTTTATGCCTGCTCTTGTAGGAGCGAAGCTTGCTCGCGAAAGCAGTGTGTCAGATACGACGCCTTCGCGGGCAAGCCTCGCTCCTACAAGTCGGGTCAGGCTTCGGTCTTGGCAGCAGCAGCTTCAACAGCCGCTTTGATGGTGCTTTGCAGCGAACCGTCTGCAGCCATCTCGGTCATGATGTCGCTACCGCCGACCAGCTCACCACCGACCCACAGTTGCGGGAAAGTTGGCCAGTTGGCGTATTTTGGCAGGTTGGCGCGGATTTCCGGGTTCTGCAGGATGTCCACGTACGCAAACTTTTCGCCACATGCCATCACGGCCTGCGCGGCTTTCGCGGAGAAGCCACACTGCGGGGCATTCGGCGAACCTTTCATGTAAAGCAGAATGGTGTTGTTAGCAATCTGCTCTTTAATCGTTTCGATGATATCCATGAAGCACCTCGGCTGAACTTTCCGACTCGGGGGTCGGCACGGTGGCGCATTGTAACGGAAAGCCGAGCGCCATGCTCTGTCTCCCCGACAGACTCAATCAAGCCGCCGCTACGGTCACCGGCACACCGTTCAATGCCGCATTCCCCGACAACTCATCGAGCTGACACTCGTCGGTCAGGTCATTGGCACTGGAACCCGGCTGGCCGCTGGCAATCGTCATCTGCACGCCAGGTCGCGCATGGCCCCAACCGTGCGGCAGGCTGACCACTCCTTTCATCATATCCTGACTGCCCAGTACTTCCACTTCGATCATGCCGACCCGGGAACTGACCCGCACCCGCTGCCCATCGCTGAGCCCGCGACTGGCAAGATCGTCCGGATGCATCAGCAATTGATGACGCGGCTTGCCCTTCACCAGTCGATGATAGTTGTGCATCCACGAGTTATTGCTGCGCACGTGACGACGGCCAATCATCAGCAGTTCATCGGCCGCCGGTGCTTGCAACGCTGCAAATCGCGAGAGGTCGGCAAGGATCGCCGCCGGCGCTGCCTGAACGCGCTGGTTGGCGGTTTTCAGGCGTGGTGCCAGGTTGGATTTCAGTGCGCCAAGATCAACGCCATGCGGTTGATCAAACAGCGTCGCCAAAGACAGCTTGTGCGGCGAGGCGTCGCCATACAGCCCCATTCGCAAGCCACGATCGATCATCTGCGCGGGGGGAATCGTCGGTTTCAGTTCCTTGCCGGTCTTCGCGGCAAAGGCCTTGGCCAGCCCGACGAAAATCTCCCAGTCGTGCAACGCGCCTTCCGGCTTGGCCAGGATCGCGCGGTTGAACCGGCTGACGTTACGCACCGCAAACATGTTGAACGTGGTGTCGTAGTGATCGTTTTCCAGGGCTGAAGTGGACGGCAGGATCAGGTCGGCATAGCGCGTGGTTTCGTTAATGTACAAGTCAACACTGACCATGAACTCCAACCCGTCCAGCGCCTGCTCCAGTTGCCGGCCATTAGGCGTCGACAGCACCGGATTACCGGCCACGGTAATCAGCGCGCGGACCTGCCCCTCCCCTTCAGTGAGCATCTCTTCGGCCAGCGCCGACACTGGCAGCTCGCCGCCGTATTCCGGACGCCCGGACACGCGGCTCTGCCACAGATTGAAATGCCCGCCCGAGGTAGACGCCACCAGGTCCACCGCCGGCTCGGTACACACCGCGCCACCGACACGATCAAGGTTGCCGGTGACCAGGTTGATCAACTGCACCAGCCAATGGCACAACGTACCAAACGCCTGGGTGGAAACGCCCATGCGCCCGTAACAGACCGCACTCGGCGCCGCCGCGAAGTCCCGCGCCAATTGGCGGATCTGCTCGGCCGGCACGGCACACAGCGGGCTCATGGCTTCGGCGGTAAAAGCCGCGACGGCCTCGCGCACGTCATCCAGGCCGTCGACCGGCAAATGGCTGTCGCGGGTCAGACCTTCAGCAAACAACGTGTTGAGCAGCCCGAACAGCAATGCTGCGTCTCCGCCCGGACGGACGAACAGATGCTGATCGGCAATCGCCGCCGTTTCGCTGCGACGCGGATCGACCACCACCACTTTGCCGCCCCGGGCCTGTATCGCTTTCAGGCGCTTTTCAACATCCGGCACGGTCATGATGCTGCCGTTGGAGGCCAGCGGATTACCACCAAGAATCAACATGAAATCGGTGTGATCGATATCCGGGATCGGCAACAGCAAGCCGTGGCCGTACATCAAATGGCTGGTCAGGTGATGAGGCAACTGATCGACCGAGGTCGCGGAAAACCGGTTGCGGGTTTTCAGCAAGCCAAGAAAGTAATTGCTGTGGGTCATCAGCCCGTAGTTGTGCACGCTGGGGTTGCCTTGATAAACCGCCACCGAGTTCTGGCCGTGGCGCTCCTGTATCCCCGCCAGACGTTCGGCGACAAGGTTGAAGGCATCTTCCCACTCGATAGGTTGCCATTCGCTGCCGACGCGCAGCATCGGCTGACGCAGACGGTCAGGATCGTTCTGGATGTCTTGCAGGGCAACGGCCTTGGGGCAGATGTGCCCGCGGCTGAACGTATCGAGGGCATCGCCCTTGATCGAGGTGATCTGCACATCGCCATCGAGCTCGGTGGTCTCGATGGTCAGGCCGCAGATGGCTTCACACAGGTGGCACGCACGGTGATGGAGAGTCTTGGTCATGGCCAGTCTCTGTCTTGTTCTGGGCGGGCAATAACGGCCGCGGGAACAAAACTATGGCGCCTGCCCCGCCACTGCGCCAGCGACGTTCGTCTTGTGAATCGGTGGCCATCAGGCCAGCCGATGACCGCTCGGGATCAGTTCGACGGCAGCCTCGGCGGCGCCTGCAACTGAATCTCCTGGATGGTTTCAATCTGTTCGTGGGCGACATGCACGCCGGTGAGCTCGCCGATCAGTCGCCAGTGCTCGTCGAGCCCGGCGCTGATGGTGGCCATGCGGTCGATCATCCGCCGGCCAGCGGCCTTTGTCACCTCGTCGTTACTTCGCAAAAGCTCAAAGGACATTGAGGTCATGGAAGCGGTGAGATGCGTCAGTGAGCGGGCCGTGAGACCTAGTAATTCCATCAATTGCTGTTCTTTCGATTCCATTCCGAAGGCTTCCTGCGTCGCTCGTGACTTAGTTATAACCCAGCACATTGCATTAGCAAGTGTTACAAACGAGGCACATTGCCATCAGTAGGCTGGAATGCCGGGTCAGAAACCGACCATCAGCGCACCATGCCCGCCCTGTTTGATTGCAAAGCCCCGCAGCCGCAGTGTACAAATGAGCGGCTGCTGTCAGGAAACAGGCTTCAAAAGCGCTACTGCGGTCACCCCATAGCCCCTCTGAAATCCCCTAAAAACCGTAGCCCTATTGGTAAGACGCGACATTTAATTATAAGATCGCGCCTTCCCCTATTTCGTCGCCCTGTGCGGCTTACGCCGCAGGTCTCGCCCGTTTTCCAGTTAAACAAGGCTTTGAGCATCTGCGGTTTGTAGCAAAAAGGTAGTCAATGATGAGCGCAAGGCACTTTCTCTCCCTGATGGATTGCACGCCCGAAGAGCTGGTCAGCGTGATCCGTCGAGGCGTTGAGCTCAAAGACCTGCGTAACCGCGGCGTACTGTTCGAGCCTCTGAAAAACCGCGTGCTCGGGATGATTTTCGAGAAGTCCTCGACCCGTACCCGGATCTCGTTCGAGGCCGGCATGATCCAGCTCGGTGGCCAGGCGATCTTCCTGTCGCCGCGCGACACGCAACTGGGCCGTGGCGAACCGATTGGCGACGCCGCCATCGTCATGTCGAGCATGCTCGATGCGGTGATGATCCGTACGTTTTCCCACAGCACCCTGACCGAATTCGCCGCCAATTCGCGCGTCCCGCTGATCAACGGCCTGTCCGATGACCTGCACCCGTGCCAGTTGCTGGCCGACATGCAAACCTTCCTCGAACATCGCGGCTCGATCCAGGGCAAGACCGTTGCCTGGATCGGCGATGGCAACAACATGTGCAACAGCTATATAGAAGCGGCGATCCAGTTCGACTTCCAGTTGCGCATCGCGTGCCCTGAAGGCTATGAACCCAATCCTGAGTTCGTGGCCAGCGCCGGTGACCGGGTGACCATCGTCCGGGATCCGAAGGACGCCGTGCGCGGCGCGCACCTGGTGAGCACCGACGTCTGGACCTCCATGGGCCAGGAAGAGGAAACCGCCAAGCGCCTGAAGCTGTTCGCGCCGTTCCAGGTCAACCGTGCCCTGCTGGACCTGGCCGCCGATGACGTGCTGTTCATGCATTGCCTGCCCGCCCACCGTGGCGAGGAAATCAGCCTCGACCTGCTCGATGACCCGCGCTCAGTCGCCTGGGATCAAGCGGAAAACCGTCTTCACGCACAAAAGGCCCTGCTCGAGTTTCTCGTCCCGCCTTCGTACCACCACGCATGAGCCAGCCATTACTGCTAAATCTGCGCAACCTCGCTTGCGGCTATCAAGACCAGCGCGTTGTGCAGAACCTCAACCTGCATTTGAATGCCGGCGACATCGGTTGCCTGCTCGGTTCCTCGGGCTGCGGCAAAACCACAACCCTGCGGGCGATTGCCGGTTTCGAACCGGTGCACGAAGGTGAAATCACCCTGGCGGGCGAGACGATCTCCAGCGCCGGTTTCACCCTCGCGCCGGAGAAACGCCGGATCGGCATGGTGTTCCAGGATTACGCGCTGTTTCCGCATTTGAGCGTGGCCGAAAACATCGCGTTCGGGATTCGCAAGCATCCACAAAAGGATCGCGTGACCGAAGAGCTGCTGGAACTGGTCAACCTGAAAAACCTCGGCAAACGCTTTCCGCACGAGCTTTCCGGCGGTCAGCAACAGCGTGTTGCCCTGGCTCGCGCCCTGGCTCCGGAACCGCAACTGTTGCTGCTCGACGAACCGTTCTCCAACCTCGACGGCGAACTGCGGCGCAAGCTCAGCCACGAAGTGCGCGACATCCTCAAGGCCCGTGGCACCAGCGCGATTCTGGTGACCCACGACCAGGAAGAAGCCTTTGCGGTAAGCGACCATGTCGGGGTATTCAAGGAAGGTCGCCTGGAACAGTGGGACACGCCCTACAACCTGTATCACGAACCGCTGACGCCCTATGTGGCCAGTTTCATCGGTCAGGGATACTTCATTCGTGGTCAGCTGAGCAGCCCGGAATCGGTGCAGACCGAATTGGGTGAGTTGCGCGGCAATCGGGCCTACACCTGGCCGATTGGTGGCGCCGTGGACGTATTGTTGCGCCCGGACGATATCGTTTATGCACCGGACAGTGACTTGAAGGCGCGGATTGTCGGCAAGTCGTTCCAGGGTGCGTCGACGTTGTATCGGTTGCAGATGCCGACGGGCGCGCAACTGGAATCGATCTTCCCGAGCCATGCCGATCATCTGGTCGGTGCAGAAGTTGGCATTCGGGTTGCCGCTGAACACTTGGTGTTGTTCCAGGCGTCCGGCAGCATCGCCGCGCAGATCCCGACGGTCGAATCCGGCGTTCGGCGTTACAGCACCGCTAGCTGATACCTAAATCTGTAGGAGCCGGCTTGCTGGCGATGCAGGCAACTCGGTCTTCCCGTTGCACCGAGTTGTCTGCATCGCCAGCAAGCCGGCTCCTACGGGATTGGGGTTAACCCAACATCAGCATTCCACTCGCAACCAGCGTCGCATTCCCGCCGATCTTCACCCGATCGCCTTCCAGCCGACAGAACAACTCCCCGCCTCGCTTCGAACACTGATACGCCGTCAGGCTCGACTTGCCCAAACGCTTCGACCAATACGGGATCAAACTGCAATGGGTCGAACCGGTCACCGGATCCTCATTGATACCGATCGCCGGCGCGAAGTACCGCGACACAAAATCATGCTTGCTGCCCTTGGCGGTGACGATGGCGCCCGGCCACGGCAGTTTGGCCAACGCGACCATGTCGGGCTGACAGTCGAGCACGGCCTGCTCCGACTCCAGCACCACGAATAATTCATTCGAACCCAACACATCGACCACGTCGACGCCCAAGGCGCGTTCGACATCCAGGGTCACGCCGACTGCAGACGGCACGATTGCCGGGAAATCCAGCCACAAGCGACCGCCCTCACGACTCACGCTCAGCGGGCCGGATTTACAAATGAAGTCCAGGCGTTCGACCGGCTCTTTATAGATCTCGAACAAGACATAAGCGCTGGCCAGGGTCGCATGCCCACACAAAGGCACCTCGGTGGTCGGAGTGAACCAGCGGATGTGCCAACCCTGCCCTTCACGCACTACAAAGGCGGTTTCGGCGAGGTTATGTTCAGCGGCGATTTTCTGCATCAACTCATCGGCGAGCCAGGCATCGAGGCGATAGAGCATCGCCGGATTACCGCTGAACGGTCGCTCACTGAACGCATCGACCTGATGAAACTCAAGCTGCATAACCTTCTCCCTGATTCAGGCGCGGCCGATATCGGCGAACTTGGCCTGGGTATGTTCGGCCAGTACCGCGGGGGCCAGTTCCACTTCCAGACCACGTCGACCGGCACTGACAAAAATGCTGGCAAAGGGCTGGGCCGAATTATCGATAAAGGTGCGCAGGCGCTTTTTCTGTCCCAGCGGGCTGATGCCACCCAACAGATAACCTGTCGAGCGCTGCGCAGCGGCAGGGTCGGCCATTTCGACTTTTTTCACCCCGGCGGCATGCGCCAGGCCCTTCAAGTCCAGACTTCCGACGACCGGCACCACCGCCACCAGCAATTCCCCTTTCTCGCTGGCCGCCAGCAACGTCTTGAACACTTGCGCCGGGTCCAACCCCAGTTTCTCCGCGGCCTCCAACCCATAGGACGCCGCCTTCGGATCATGTTCGTAACTGTGCACGCGATGTTCGGCACGAACTTTTTTCAACAAATCCAATGCGGGGGTCATGACAGCTCCAGACTGGGCGGCAGAGAAAAAATACTGCGCTGGATTCTAGGACATTGCTCCATAAAAGGCTCTATCACGGCAGCGTTTCCGGCGCTTGGCGCGATTCTTTACCGCTCGTCAGAGTTCGTCCCGCCCACAAAACAAAACGATCATTCATGTGACTAATAGTTGCATTGTGACTGATAGTTCACTTTCGACCTTTGACAGCAGTGTTTCTTGTCTATATTTTTTCGAATCTGAATACCGTAAAACGTGACAATGCAAAACCCAGCAGTAAGCCAGGAACAGGATGGGGATCCTGCCCTGGTGAAAATCGCGCTTTGGCCATGACGAAAAAAGCGCCAGACAACAAAAACAAAGAGGTTTTCAATGACAACTGCTTTACAACAACCGTCGCTTTCGAGCCAATGCATGGCCGAGTTTCTGGGCACTGCACTGCTGATCTTTTTTGGTACCGGTTGCGTTGCCGCGCTCAAGGTCGCGGGTGCCAGTTTTGGCTTGTGGGAAATCAGCATCATCTGGGGCGTCGGCGTCAGCATGGCGATCTACCTGACCGCCGGGGTTTCGGGGGCTCATCTCAATCCTGCCGTGAGCATCGCGCTGAGCATTTTCGCCGACTTCGAAAAACGCAAACTGCCGTTCTATATTCTTGCCCAGGTGGCTGGTGCCTTCTGCGGTGCGTTGTTGGTTTACACGCTGTACAGCAATCTATTCTTCGATTACGAACAAACTCACCATATGGTTCGTGGCACTCAAGCCAGCCTCGAACTGGCGTCGGTGTTCTCCACGTTCCCCAACCCGGTCTTGTCCACCGCCCAGGCCTTCCTGGTTGAAGTGATCATCACCGCGGTCCTGATGGGCGTGATCATGTCCCTGACCGATGACAACAACGGTCTGCCAAACGGGCCGATGGCGCCGCTGCTGATCGGCCTGCTGATTGCAGTGATCGGCAGCTCGATGGGCCCGCTGACCGGTTTTGCGATGAACCCGGCGCGTGACTTCGGTCCCAAACTGATGACTTTCTTCGCTGGCTGGGGTGAAATTTCCTTCACCGGCGGGCGCGATATCCCGTATTTCCTGATCCCGATTTTTGCACCGATTGCCGGTGCTTGCCTCGGTGCTGCAGCGTATCGCGGGCTGATTGCCCGTCATCTGCCCAGCGCCGAACCTGCTACAAAGGACGCAACACCGGCCATTGACGGCAAACCAAGAACTTCTTGATACCGTAGGCGCGTGATCCTGCCCATTTGGTCCCGCGCCTGACCTCACTCCCTTATTTCGTCCAAGGCAATCGACATGACCGACATTCAGAATAAGAACTACATCATTGCCCTCGATCAGGGTACGACCAGCTCCCGCGCGATCATTTTCGACCGCGACGCGAACGTGGTTTGCACCGCCCAACGCGAATTCGCCCAGCATTACCCGCAAGCCGGTTGGGTCGAACACGACCCGATGGAAATCTTCGCCACCCAAAGCGCCGTGATGGTCGAGGCCCTGGCGCAAGCCGGCCTGCATCACGACCAGGTCGCGGCCATCGGCATCACCAACCAGCGCGAAACCACTGTGGTCTGGGACAAGACCACCGGCCGCCCGATCTACAACGCGATCGTCTGGCAGTGCCGGCGCAGCACCGAGATCTGCCAGCAGCTCAAACGTGACGGCCACGAGCAATACATCAGCGACACCACCGGCCTGGTCACCGACCCGTACTTCTCCGGCACCAAACTCAAGTGGATCCTCGATAACGTCGAAGGCAGCCGCGAGCGTGCGCGCAAAGGCGAACTGCTGTTCGGCACCGTGGACAGCTGGCTGATCTGGAAATTTACCGGCGGCAAAGTCCACGTCACCGATTACACCAACGCCTCGCGCACCATGCTCTTCAACATCCACACCCTGGAGTGGGATGCGAAGATGCTGGAGGTGCTGGATATTCCACGCGAGATGCTGCCGGAAGTTAAGTCCTCGTCAGAAATCTACGGCCACACCAAAAGCGGCATCGCCATCGGCGGTATCGCCGGTGATCAGCAGGCTGCCCTGTTCGGCCAGATGTGCGTCGAGCCAGGCCAGGCAAAAAACACCTACGGCACCGGTTGCTTCCTGCTGATGAACACCGGCGACAAAGCGGTGAAGTCCAAGCACGGCATGCTGACCACCATCGCTTGCGGCCCGCGTGGCGAAGTGGCCTACGCGCTGGAAGGCGCGGTGTTCAACGGCGGCTCCACCGTTCAGTGGCTGCGTGACGAACTGAAAATCATCAACGACGCCCACGACACCGAATACTTCGCCAACAAGGTCAAGGACAGCAACGGCGTGTACCTGGTGCCAGCCTTCACCGGCCTGGGCGCTCCGTACTGGGACCCGTATGCCCGTGGCGCATTGTTCGGCCTGACTCGCGGCGTACGCGTGGATCACATTATTCGTGCAGCGCTGGAGTCGATTGCCTACCAGACCCGCGACGTGCTCGACGCCATGCAACAGGATTCCGGCGAACGCCTCAAAGCCCTGCGTGTAGACGGCGGCGCAGTGGCAAACAACTTCCTGATGCAATTCCAGGCCGACATCCTCGGCACTCAGGTCGAGCGCCCGCAAATGCGCGAAACCACCGCACTTGGTGCGGCGTACCTGGCCGGTCTGGCGTGTGGCTTCTGGGGTAGCCTGGAAGAACTGCGCGGCAAGGCGGTGATCGAGCGCGAATTCGAGCCGGCACTGGACGAAACAGCCAAGGAAAAACTCTACGCTGGCTGGAAAAAAGCGGTCAGCCGCACGCGTGACTGGGAACCTCATGAAGGCGCTGAATAAGCCAACGTAAGTACTCGTATCTGTATGTCCAAATAACGTGAAAGCGTAGCGAGCGAAGGCAAGACAAGGCAAAAACAGGCGAGGACGCGGAGTTTACGAGGTTGTAAATGAGCAGTCCGAGCCTGTTTTTAACGCAGGATTGCCGAGCGCAGTAGCTTTCACGTTGTTTGGAAACTGGTAGGGAGCAGATTCCTGCGTCATCATGGGCAAATTTTGCACGGCAGCCCAAAGGAAGCCCCATGAATCTGCCTCCCCGTCAGCAGCAAATCCTCGAACTGGTCCGCGAACGCGGCTATGTCAGCATCGAGGAAATGGCCACGCTGTTCGTCGTTACACCGCAGACCATCCGCCGCGACATCAATCAGCTCGCGGAATCCAATTTATTGCGTCGCTACCATGGTGGCGCAGCCTACGATTCCAGTGTCGAAAACACCGCCTACGCCATGCGTGCCGATCAGATGCGCGATGAAAAGCAGCGTATCGGCGAAGCCATTGCCGCACAGATCCCCGATCACGCCTCGCTGTTCATCAATATCGGTACCACGACCGAATCGATTGCCCGGGCGCTGCTCAACCACAACCACCTGAAGATCATCACCAACAACCTGCACGTGGCTTCGATGCTCAGCGCCAAGGACGACTTCGACGTTCTGCTGACCGGTGGCAATGTGCGGCGCGACGGTGGCGTGGTCGGTCAGGCGAGTGTCGACTTCATCAACCAGTTCAAGGTCGACTTCGCCCTGGTCGGCATCAGCGGTATTGATGAAGACGGCAGCCTGCTGGACTTCGATTATCAGGAAGTGCGGGTGTCGCAGGCGATCATCGCCAATGCGCGGCAGGTGATTCTGGCGGCGGACTCCAGCAAATTCGGGCGCAATGCCATGATTCGCCTGGGGCCGATCAGCTTGATCGATTGCCTGGTGACGGATCAGCAGCCAGTGCCGGCGCTGGCGCAGTTGTTGAGTCAGCACAAGATTCGGCTTGAGGTCGTTTAACCCCCCTGACTGCTAAACAACCTCCTTGTAGGAGCCGGCTTGCCGGCGATGGCGTACTTGAGGACGCCATCGCCGGCAAGCCGGCTCCTACAAATGTGTGTCCCGCAACACCCTCTCTTTCTCTATTAATGTTCGTAAATTTTCCTTTAACGGCCCTTCGATCAGTATTTTCAATCGAAGTTAACTGGCTGTGGGCGGCTTTATGGGCTACCATTTTCGCAAATGAACATTAATGTTCGAAATCCAATATCGACAATCAAAAAAACCGAGGCCAGCCGATGCCCACTTCTACCTTGCCTACGCCCCCACTCGCCGAGGTCTACGATATCGCCGTCATCGGTGGCGGGATCAATGGCGTGGGGATCGCAGCGGATGCCGCCGGCCGCGGTCTTTCGGTGTTCCTTTGCGAAAAGGATGATCTGGCCAGCCACACCTCGTCGGCCAGCAGCAAACTGATCCACGGTGGCCTGCGCTACCTCGAACATTACGAATTCCGCCTGGTCCGCGAAGCCCTCGCCGAGCGCGAAGTGTTGCTGGCCAAGGCGCCGCACATCGTCAAGCAAATGCGCTTCGTCCTGCCGCACCGTCCGCACCTGCGTCCGGCCTGGATGATCCGCGCCGGCCTGTTCCTGTATGACAACCTGGGCAAACGGGAAAAACTGGAAGGTTCGAAAAGCCTGAAGTTCGGCCCGGACAGCCCGTTGAAAAGCGAAATCACCAAAGGCTTCGAATATTCCGATTGCTGGGTCGACGACGCGCGCCTGGTGGTCCTGAACGCCATGGCGGCCCGCGAAAACGGCGCCCATGTGCACACCCAAACCCGTTGCGTCAGCGCCCGTCGCACCAAAGGCCTTTGGCATCTGCACCTGGAACGCGCCGACGGCAGCCTGCTTTCGATCCGCGCCAAGGCGCTGGTGAATGCGGCCGGCCCATGGGTTGCCAAGTTCATTCGTGATGATTTGAAGATGGAATCGCCGTACGGCATCCGCCTGATCCAGGGCAGTCACCTGATCGTGCCGAAACTGTACGAAGGCGATCACGCGCACATTCTGCAAAACGAAGATCAGCGCATCGTATTCACCATTCCGTACCTGAACCATTTCACCCTGATCGGCACCACCGACCGCGAGTACACCGGCGATCCGGCTAAAGTGGCGATCACCGAAGGCGAAACCGATTACCTGTTGAAAGTGGTCAACGCCCACTTCAAGAAGCAGATCAGCCGCGACGACATCCTGCACAGCTATTCCGGTGTTCGTCCGCTGTGCAACGACGAATCCGACAATCCGTCGGCCGTCACCCGCGACTACACCCTCGCGCTTTCGGGCACGGGCGAAGAAGCGCCGTTGCTGTCGGTGTTCGGCGGCAAGCTGACCACCTACCGCAAACTGGCCGAGTCGGCGCTGGCGCAACTGGCGCCTTACTTCACGCACATCAAGCCGAGCTGGACCGCCAGCGCCACCCTGCCGGGCGGCGAAGACATGACCACCCCGCAGGCGCTGAGCTCACGCATTCGTGACCAGTTCGACTGGGTACCGACCGAAATCGCCCGTCGTTGGGCCACCACTTACGGCAGCCGCACCTGGCGCATGCTTGAAGGCGTGCAAAGCCTCAGCGACCTGGGCGAGCACATCGGCGGCGGTCTCTACACCCGCGAAGTCGATTACCTGTGCAGCGAAGAGTGGGCAACCACAGCGCACGACATTCTGTGGCGTCGCAGCAAGCTGGGCTTGTTCACCACCCTGGCCGAGCAGCAAGCGCTGGCGGACTATCTGAGCAAGGTCGAGCAGAACCGCAGCAAGATCGAAGCGGCCTGATCGGTAATCCGCTTAAACGAAAGCCCCTGAATCTCACGATTCAGGGGCTTTTTTTATGCACAAGAGAAGATCAGGAACCGCGAAGGTCAGGCAAACCGCTCCAGCATGAAATTGACGAAACTGCTCAGGGTGGAGGAGCGGTATCGGTCTGGCAGGTACACCAGGTGCATGGGGCGACTGGTCAACTCATAGTCGGCGAACAGCTGCACCAGCCGTCCTTCGCGGATATCGGCTTCCAGCAGCACGGCAGGCTGCATGACAATCCCGACGCCATGCAGCGCGGCAACTCGCAGGGCCTCACCGTTGTTAATCTGCAAATGCCCGTCGATCGCCACCCGCACAGTCCGCTCTCGACTTTTCAAGCTCCAATCGGTCAACGCCGACTGACTGAAGGACAGGCATTCATGCTGGCCAAGCTCCTCCGGCTCTCGTGGCGTCCCGCGACGCTGCAAGTAGTCGGGCGATGCACAAATGATCATTCGGTAAGGCGCCAGTGGGCGTGCGATCAGGCCCGAATCGGGCAAGGTACCGATGCGTATCGCCGCCTCAAAGCCCTCCTCCACCAGATCGACGACGCGATCAGCCAGGGTGAGCTGAACTCGGACCTCGGGATAACGGGACATGTACTCAGACAATGCCGGCACCAGCGCCTGGGTCCCGAACGAGACGGGAGCACTGATACGCAACTTCCCGGCCGGTACCTGCAACTGGTCCTGAGCAAGGGAGTCGCTTTCGGTAATCAGCCTGAGTATCTGCTGACATTTGGGGAAGTACTCCTCGCCGAATCCGGTCAGGTGCACGCTGCGGGTGGTGCGATTGATCAGCCGGGCCCCCAGTCGTTTTTCCAGGGCGCGCAAGTGGTTGCCCACCATGGTTGCGGAGATGTTGCAGACTTTCGCCGCCGCAACCAGGCTGCCTTTTTCAACGATGGCGACGAAGGCTTGCATGCTTTCCAGCGTATCCATTGCACAGCCCTGATTGTTACTGCATAAATTTTTGCTCAGTTTATCTCTATTTATTTCTCAATAGACTCAAAACCTTCGACATAGAAGGTCACCCCATGAAAGCCATAGAACTGTTTGCCCCCTCGCTCGAGTCTTTTCGCGCCAGTGTTTTACCGGACCCAGTACCAGGCCCGGGTGAGGTGTTGGTGAGGTTACGCGCGGCAACGTTGAACTATGTGGACGTAGCAATCGCCACGGGGCAGTTTCCAGGCCCTGCGTTTCCCTTTATTCCGGTCGCCGATGGTGCCGGCGAGGTTGTCCAGTCAGGCCCGGACACCCCGGGTTTTACGTCGGGCGATCGGGTGATTCCGCATTTTATGCCGCAGTGGCAGACGGGCCCGATCAGCGCCGCCAACGTGGCGGCCATGCGCGGGGTGACGCTGCCCGGCTCGCTCGCCGAATACGTCGTGGTCCCCGCCAGCAGCCTGGTGCGCTTGCCGGAGCACTTGAGTTTCGCTCAAGGCGCAGCCCTGCCGATTGCCGCCACCACAGCCTGGAACGCACAACGTGCGGCACAGATTCGTCCCGGATCGACCGTGGTGATACTGGGCACCGGCGGCGTCAGCATTTTTGCCTTGCAGTTTGCCAAGGCCGCCGGGGCCACGGTGATCCTGGCATCGTCCGATGACGAGAAACTGGAACGGGCACGTCAGCTGGGCGCGGACTACCTGATCAACTACCGGGCTTTTCCCGAATGGGACCAACAGGTGTTGCTGTTCACCGAGGGCCGAGGTGCAGACCTGGTTGTCGATACGGTTGGAGAGGCAACGATCGGTCGCTCGCTGAATGCCGCTGCGTACGGAGGAACGGTTTTCACGGTCGGTTTTTTGAGCGGTACGAAGCCCGCGCTGGACTTGCTGCCGATCATTATCAAGGCGCTGAAAGTGATCGGTAACAACACCGGCTCTGTCGCGGATCTGGGTGAAGCCGTTCGAGCGATCGAGGCTAATCGCCTCCTGCCAGTGATCGACAGCATCCACTCCATTGATGAGGTCAGTCGAGCCTATGCGCACCTCGCCAGCGGTGGCCGGCATTTCGGCAAGGTTGCCATTGCGCACTGAAGCCCTGTGATCGCCGTGCCAGCACCGAGGCCTGATTCAGGCCAGCACTTTTTACCTATTCGCCGAGAGCATCAACATGACAACCACTGAACAGCGTTTTATCGACCGTACCGTCCTGATCACCGGTGGCGGAACCGGCATGGGCAAGGCCGCAGCCCTGCGCCTTGGGCGAGAGGGAGCCAATGTAGTGATCGCCGGACGCCGCAGCGCCGAACTGGAGGGCGTCGCCCTGCAAATCCGTGAAGGCGGAGGCCGGGCGTTGGCCGTGGTCACCGATGTGTCCGTCCCCGAGCAGGTCGAAGCACTGATCGACACCACGCTGCAGACGTTCGGCGGCCTGCATATGGCCTGGAACAATGCCGGTGTCCTGGGGCCGTTCATGCCGCTTCAGGACCTGAGTTTCGAAGACTTCGATGCGCTGATCGCCACCAACTTTCGCGGCGTATTCGCCTGCCTGAAATATGAAATCGCGGCGATGCTCAAACACAACATTGCCGGATCGATCGTCAATACGTCGTCCTGGACCGCTCATGGCTCGATGTCGGGACTGGCTGCCTACGCCGCCAGCAAAGCCGCGCTGGATGCAATGATGCGCACCGTCGCGCAAGAAGTGGGGCCGCAGCAGATCCGGGTCAATAACGTCTGCCCAGGCTTGATCGCAACGCCAATGGCCAGTGATGTCCTGGCCAACGAACGGTTGGCGTTACCTTTCATCAAGCACACGCCCCTGCAGCGCGTCGGCCAGCCGGAAGACGTCGCCGATGTCGTCGCCTGGCTATTGAGCGAGGATGCGCGCTTCGTGACAGGGCAAAGTCTGTTGGTCGACGGTGGATTCACCCTGGGCGGACTGCGGCCCTGGTTCAATCAGTTGGTGGTCGAGCACACCTGAGAGCCCGGCATTCGGTTTTCCGAACGCGACTCACCGGTCTATTCGGTTAACCGGATTAACTAATTCAAAAAAACACGCCATAAATATTTAATATCCTTATAAATCAATAATTTATCCTCAGCCGACTGGTCTGGCACGAGTCATGCTCTACACTCTTGGACGAATGCTTGTTGCGCGGACCTTGAGAAGCCGACAGACATTCGAAGCACAAAAGGGCCGATGAACTGGCTCCATAAAAAAAACAATGTCGAGGAAAATTTGATGCGCATCGTTCCCCATATCCTGGGCGCAGCCATTGCTGCCGCTCTGATTACCACTCCAGTTTTCGCTGCCGAACTCACCGGCACACTGAAGAAGATCAAAGAGTCCGGCACCATCACCCTCGGGCATCGTGACGCTTCCATTCCGTTTTCCTATATCGCGGACGCTTCCGGCAAACCGGTTGGCTACTCCCACGATCTGCAGCTGAAAATCGTTGAAGCGATCAAGAAAGACCTGGACATGCCTAACCTCCAGGTCAAATACAACCTGGTCACTTCGCAAACCCGTATCCCGCTGGTGCAGAACGGCACCGTGGATCTGGAATGCGGTTCCACCACCAACAACGTCGAGCGTCAGCAGCAAGTTGACTTCTCCGTCGGCATCTTCGAAATCGGTACTCGCCTGCTGTCCAAGAAAGGCTCGGCGTACAAGGATTTCGACGACCTGAAAGGCAAGAACGTCGTGACCACCGCGGGCACCACGTCCGAGCGCCTCCTCAAGTCGATGAACGCCGACAAGCAGATGGGCATGAACGTCATCTCCGCCAAGGACCACGGCGAATCCTTCCAGATGCTGGAATCGGGTCGTGCCGTCGCGTTCATGATGGACGACGCGTTGCTGGCCGGTGAAGCGGCCAAGGCCAAGAAGGCCGATGACTGGGCCGTCACCGGCACTCCACAGTCCTACGAAATCTACGGTTGCATGGTCCGCAAGGGCGACGAGCCGTTCAAGAAGGCTGTAGACGACGCCATCGTGGCGACCTACAAGTCGGGCGAGATCAACAAGATCTACGACAAATGGTTCATGCAGCCAATCCCGCCAAAAGGCCTGAACCTGAACTTCCCGATGAGCGACGAGCTCAAGGCCCTGATCGCCAATCCGACCGATAAAGCGGCTGACGACAAGAAATCCTGATTTCTGACTAACCTTACCTCCTGAGAGGGCCACTGCCCTTTCAGGAGGTTGTCACTCCCTGCTGGCATTTTTGGAAACACTCGAACCGGTGGCTGTCGAGCCGATCGCGTGTGCCTGACCGTCAAGGTCGGGCGGGAAAGGATCTCCCCAGGCGGGCACTAGTACATCGATCGAATCCGAGGGGAGACCCTAATGAATTACAACTGGGACTGGGGCGTGTTCTTCAAGTCCACCGGCGTGGGCAGCGAAATTTATTTCGACTGGTACCTCACCGGTTTGGGCTGGACCATCGCCATCGCCATCGTGGCCTGGATCATCGCCCTGACGCTGGGCTCGATTCTGGGCGTCATGCGCACCGTACCGAATCGTATCGTGTCGGGCATCGCGACCTGCTACGTCGAACTGTTTCGTAACGTACCGCTGCTGGTGCAGCTGTTCATCTGGTACTTCCTGGTGCCCGACCTGCTGCCGCAAGACCTGCAGGACTGGTACAAGCAGGACCTGAACCCGACCACCTCGGCGTTCCTCAGCGTGGTTGTCTGCCTGGGTCTGTTCACCACGGCTCGCGTTTGCGAACAAGTGCGCACCGGTATTCAGGCGTTGCCGAAAGGCCAGGAATCCGCCGCTCGCGCCATGGGCTTCAAGCTGCCGCAGATCTACTGGAACGTGCTGCTGCCCCAGGCCTACCGGATCATCATTCCGCCGCTTACCTCGGAATTCTTGAACGTATTCAAGAACACCTCCGTCGCCTCGCTGATCGGCCTGATGGAGCTGCTCGCACAGACCAAACAGACCGCCGAGTTCTCCGCGAACCTGTTCGAAGCGTTCACCCTGGCGACCCTGATCTACTTCACCTTGAACATGAGCCTGATGCTGCTGATGCGCCTGGTCGAGAAGAAAGTGGCCGTACCGGGCCTGATCTCCGTAGGGGGTAAATGATGGAATTCGACTTCTCGGGCATCATCCCGTCCCTGCCGGGCCTGTGGAACGGCATGGTCATGACCCTGCAACTGATGGCGCTGGGCGTCGTCGGCGGGATCATCCTCGGCACCATCCTCGCGCTGATGCGCCTGTCCCACAGCAAGCTGCTGTCGAACCTCGCCGGCGCCTACGTCAACTACTTCCGTTCGATTCCACTGCTGCTGGTTATCACCTGGTTCTACCTGGCGGTGCCGTTCGTACTGCGCTGGATCACCGGCGAAGACACACCGATCGGCGCATTCGCCTCGTGCATCGTGGCGTTCATGATGTTTGAAGCGGCGTACTTCTGCGAAATCGTCCGCGCTGGCGTGCAGTCGATTCCCAAAGGTCAGATGGGCGCTGCCCAGGCCCTGGGCATGTCGTATGGCCAGATGATGCGTCTGATCATCCTGCCGCAAGCGTTCCGCAAGATGACCCCGCTGCTGCTGCAACAGAGCATCATCCTGTTTCAGGACACCTCGCTGGTCTACGCCGTCGGCCTGGTGGACTTCCTCAATGCCTCGCGTGCCAGTGGCGACATCATCGGCCGCTCGAATGAGTTCCTGATCTTCGCAGGTCTCGTGTACTTCACAATCAGCTTTGCCGCCTCGCTGCTGGTCAAGCGTCTGCAAAAAAGGTTTGCCGTATGATCTCTATCAAGAATGTCAACAAGTGGTATGGCGACTTCCAGGTACTGACTGACTGCAGCACCGAGGTCAAAAAAGGCGAAGTGATCGTGGTGTGCGGGCCGTCCGGCTCCGGCAAATCCACCCTCATCAAATGCGTCAACGCCCTGGAACCGTTCCAGAAAGGCGACATCGTGGTCGACGGCACGTCCATTGCGGACCCGAAGACCAACCTGCCGAAGCTGCGCTCTCGCGTGGGCATGGTGTTCCAGCATTTCGAGCTGTTCCCGCACCTGACCATCACCGAAAACCTGACCATCGCGCAGATCAAGGTGTTGGGCCGCAGCAAGGAAGAAGCCACCAAGAAAGGCCTGCAACTGCTGGAGCGCGTCGGTCTCTCGGCGCACGCTCACAAGCATCCGGGCCAGCTCTCCGGTGGTCAGCAACAGCGTGTGGCGATTGCCCGTGCGCTGGCGATGGACCCGATCGTCATGCTGTTCGACGAACCGACTTCGGCGCTCGACCCTGAAATGGTCAACGAAGTGCTCGACGTGATGGTGCAACTGGCCCACGAAGGCATGACCATGATGTGCGTGACCCACGAAATGGGCTTCGCCCGTAAAGTGGCGGACCGGGTGATTTTCATGGACGCCGGCAAAATCATCGAAGACTGCAAGAAAGAGGAGTTCTTCGGCGACATCAGCCACCGCGCCGAGCGTACCCAGCACTTCCTCAACAAGATTCTGCAACACTAAAAAAACACCGCTCCCCTGTAGGAGCCGGCTTGCTGGCGATCGCATCACCGCGGTTTACCTGAAACACCGCGTTATCGTTGATCGCCAGCAAGCCGGCTCCTACGGGGGTCGGTGGTGGTTTTGAGATTTGTGTTGTGGTTGACCCAAGGCATCTGTGATGAAATGCGACCCCACTCTCTATCGCGCAGCGCCGCCATCACTCGTCGTGAAACCCCGTCTGATCCGCCATTTGTTCCTGCCGCCGCTGGTCATCGCCCTGATGATCGGATTGGGTTACCTCGGCTTCTGGGTCAGCGAGCACTACGGGATCCGCAGCCTCAGCGAGAACGGCCAGCGTCAGCTCGAACTGCACGCCCGCGCCGTCGAGAGCGAGATCAGCAAGTACACCTACCTGCCCAGCCTGCTGGAACTCGAAACCAGCGTTTCGAAGCTGCTGGCCGACCCGTCGCCGGAACACCGGCAAACGGTCAATGAATACCTCGAAGGCCTGAACCGGCGCAGCCGCAGTCGGGCCATCTACGTGATGGACACCACCGGCCGCGTCATGGCCACCAGCAACTGGCGCGACGTCGACAGTTACCTCGGTGAAGACCTGTCCTTTCGCGCCTACTTCCAGAACGCCGTGCGCGGTCAGCCGGGCCGCTTCTATGGCATCGGCAGCACCAACGGCGAACCCGGTTATTACCTGGCCCATGGCCTGGAAGAACACGGCAAGATCATCGGTGTCGCGGTGGTCAAAGTCCGCCTCGAAGCCATGGAAGAACGCTGGCAGCGCGCGCGCCTGGAAGCCTTCGTCAGCGACGAAAACGGCATCATCATTCTCTCCAGCGATCCGGCGCGACGGCTGAAATCAGTCGTTCCATTGAGCGACGAAACCAAGGAAAAACTCGCCCGCAGCCTTCAGTACTACTGGTTTCCACTGAACGAGCTGCAACCGCTGGCCCGTGAAAGACTGGCCGAAGGCGAGGAAAAACTGACCTTCCCGGCCAACAGCGAAGTGGAGTCCGACCAAGAGGACATCAGTTACCTCTCGCAAACCCGTCCCTTGAGCGACACTCCGTGGAATTTCACCCTGCTCACGCCGCTGCAGGATTTGCGTCGCGAAGCGATCAATCAAGGGATTCTGGTGGCCGTGGCGTTTGCCCTGGTGGCGTTCCTGCTGATCGCGTGGAACGAGCGCCGCAAGGTGATCGCCACCCGACTCGCCGCCCGGGAGGCCTTGCAGGAAGCCAACAATCAACTGGAGCGTCGGATTACCGAACGCACCACCGACCTGCGCGCCAGCAACGAACGGCTCAAGGGCCAGATCCGCGAACGCCGTCAGGCCGAGGAGACCTTGCGCCGCGCCCAGGATGAACTGGTGCAGGCCGGAAAACTCGCAGCCATCGGCCAGATGTCCACCAGCATCGCCCACGAATTGAACCAGCCGCTGGCGGCGCTGCGCACCTTGTCCGGCAACACCGTGCGCTTTCTCGAGCGCGGGCAACTGGATGTGGCCAGCACCAACCTCAAGACCATCAACGAACTGATCGACCGCATGGGCCGGATCACCGCAAGCCTGCGCTCCTTCGCCCGGCGCGGCGACGACAAAGGCCAGGCCTGCCTCGGCAAAGCGGTGGACGCCGCGCTGCAACTGCTCGGTGGACGCGTGGAAAGTGTCCCTCTGCACTTGCATCGCGAGTTCGCCGACGTGCAGGTGCAGATTGACCAGACCCGGCTGGAGCAGATTCTGGTCAACCTGATCGGCAACGCCCTCGACGCCATGCAGTCGCAGCCCCAACCGGAATTGTGGCTCGAAGGCGAAGCGTTCGATGGCAAGTATCGCCTGCGAGTACGCGACAACGGCCACGGCATCGATGCCGAAGCGCGCAAGCATCTGTTCGAACCGTTCTTCACCACCAAACCCGGCGAGCAAGGCCTGGGCCTCGGCCTGACCCTGTCCGCCAGCCTGGCCGCCGCCACCGGCGGACACCTGGGTGTCGAACACCCGGCCAGCGGTGGTACCACCTTCGTCCTCAGTTTACCGTTGGTAAGCCCCCTTCAAGCCGAGCCAATATGAACAACGACCTTAGTGTGCTGATCGTCGAAGACGACCCTCATGTGCTGCTCGGCTGCCAACAGGCGCTGACCCTGGAAGACATTCCCTGCGTCGGCGTGGGCAGCGCCGAAGAAGCGCTGGAGCGGGTCGGCGATAACTTTGCCGGCATCGTCATCAGCGACATTCGCCTGCCGGGCATCGATGGCCTGGAATTGCTGACCCGGCTCAAGGCCCGTGATCGCAGCCTGCCGGTGGTGCTGATCACCGGCCACGGTGACATTTCCATGGCCGTCGGCGCGATGCAGAAAGGCGCCTACGACTTCATGGAGAAACCTTTCTCTCCCGAACGCCTGGTGGATGTCGCCCGTCGCGCGCTGGAGCAACGTAGCCTCGCCCGGGAAGTCTCTTCGCTGCGCCGGCAATTGGCGGAACGGGATTCCCTGGAAGGCCGGATCATCGGTCGTTCGCCAGCCATGCAGAACTTGCGGGAATTGATCGCCAACGTCGCCGATACTTCGGCCAACGTGCTGATCGAAGGCGAAACCGGCACCGGTAAAGAACTGGTCGCGCGCTGCCTGCACGACTTCAGTCGGCGTCACACCAAACAGTTCGTCGCCCTGAACTGCGGTGGCCTGCCGGAGAACCTGTTCGAAAGTGAGATCTTCGGCCACGAAGCCAACGCCTTCACCGGCGCCGGCAAGCGGCGGATCGGCAAGATCGAACACGCCGACGGCGGCACGCTGTTCCTCGACGAGGTGGAAAGCATGCCGCTGCCGTTGCAGATCAAACTGCTGCGGGTGTTGCAGGAACGCACCCTGGAACGCCTCGGCTCGAACCAGAGCGTGGCGGTGGATTGCCGGGTGATCGCGGCGACCAAGTCCGATCTCGACGAGTCGAGCAAGGCCGGCGAATTCCGCAGCGACTTGTATTACCGATTGAACGTGGTGACCCTGGAACTGCCGCCGCTGCGCGAGCGCCGCGAAGACATCCTGCAACTGTTCGAATACTTCCTGCAGCAATCGTCCTTGCGCTTTGACCGTGCCGTGCCGGAGCTGGACAACCAGACCGTGTCGAACCTGATGAGCCACGACTGGCCGGGCAACGTCCGCGAACTGCGCAACGTTGCCGAGCGGTATGCCCTCGGTCTGCCGGCCTTCAAGAAGTCCGGCGCCAGCGGCAACAATCAGGGCCTGGCCTTCGCCGAAGCAGTGGAAGCCTTCGAGCGCAACCTGCTCGGCGACGCCTTGCAACGCAGCGGCGGCAACCTGACCCAGGCCAGTCTGGAACTGGGCATGGCCAAAACCACGCTGTTCGACAAAGTGAAGAAGTACGGACTGAGCCACTGATGGACCTGATGCTCAAGGCAACCCTGGGCGCAGCGGTGGTGCTGATCCTCGCTGCCCTGGCCAAGACCAAAAACTATTACATCGCCGGCCTGGTGCCGCTGTTTCCGACCTTTGCGCTGATTGCGCACTACATCGTCGGCAAGGGCCGCTCGCTGGATGACTTGAAGACCACGATTGTGTTTGGCATGTGGTCGATCATTCCGTACTTCATCTACCTGGCGACGTTGTACGTGATGGTCGATCGGATGCGGCTGGAGGCTTCGCTCGCGGTGGCGGCGGTGGCGTGGTTGATCGCGGCGACGATCCTCGTCAGCGTCTGGGTGCGCTTCCAGACCTAAACACCCCAATCCTGTAGGAGCGAGGCTTGCCCGCGAAGGCGTCGTGTCAGTCGATATATGCATTGGCTGGTACACCGCCTTCGCGAGCAGGCTCGCTCCCACAGGGGATCACTACAGTTGCCGATGGCTGGCCCGCCCCTTGCATTTACCCCCAAAAGCCCCCTCGGCCGGCCTTCATGATGGATGGAGCCGGTGTCTGGGAGGGTCTGCCAAGGGTGAATTGCGACCTTGAACATTTTAGATCTCGACCACAGCCTGACTGCCCAGGCCCCCATCGCACGGTTGCTCGACAGCGGCCGCGCGAAACGCCTGGACCTGCTCGACCTCGGCCCGAAATTGCGACTCTGGTCCAGCGAACGCACCTGGCGCCGCTTCGTCGAACGCCTGCAACAACGTCCACGCCACAGCGGTCCGCAACCGGAAATCTTCTTCGTCGGCTCCGGTGATTACCACCACTTGACCCCGGCCTTTCTCACTGACTTGCCGGTGCCCACAAGCCTGATCCACTTCGACAATCACCCCGACTGGGTCCACTTCGCCCCGCGTCGGCATTGCGGTTCGTGGGTCAACCAGGCGCTGAAACTGCCGAACGTCCAGCGCATCGTCACCCTCGGCCCGTGCAGCGATGACCTGCAAAATCCACAGCTCAAGGGCGGCAACCTCAGCGCCCTGAAACGCGGGGTCTTGCAGCTGTTTCCGTGGCAGCATCCGCCTTCGAAAGTCTGGGGCCGGGTCGGCGATGGCGCCGGGCATCAGCAACTGGAAAACCAGCTGCACTGGCGCAACCTCGCCGAGCTGGATTGGCCGGTGTTTCTCGATCAGTTGATCACCAGCCTGCCCACCGAGGCGGTGTGGATCACCATCGACAAAGACGTCCTGGCCTGCGAAGACGCGGCGACCAACTGGGATCAGGGCGGCATGCGCCTGAGCCATCTGCTGCAAGCGATACGCGTGCTGGCCGCGAACAAGCGGATCCTCGGCATCGACATCTGCGGCGAATACGCCCGCCCCGCCTTCAGCAACGCCTTCAAACGCTGGGAAGCCAAGGCCGACCAGCCGCCGGCGGAACGCTGGAGCGCAGACGATCTGCTGCGAAACTCGGCCACCAATCAGGCACTGATCGAGCTGTTCGAGGAGCTGTTCCCATGACCATTACCGTGATTGTGCTGGTGGCGTTTTCCATCGTGCTGGACGTCATTGGCCAGCTCTGTTTCAAGCTCGGACTCGACCGTTTGCCGGAACTTGAAGGCGGTTTTCGCCTGAATGCGTTCTGGGGCCAGGTATTCAACGCGCCGCTGCTGTGGTGCGGGATCGGCGCCTACGTGATCGAGTTTTTTGTCTGGCTGGAAGCTCTCTCCCGCGCGCCGCTGAGCCTGCTGTTTCCGGCTGCGGCGCTGGCGTATTGCGGCGTGGTGCTGGCCGGCAAACTGATCCTTGGCGAAACCGTGAGTCGTCGGCGCTGGCTCGGCACCTTAGTGATTACGGCGGGCGTGATGCTCGTGTGTGTCGCCCATGCATGAGGCTCAATCGATGATCAGAGGCAAGACCGACTGGCTGCATGAGCGCCTCGGCACCATCGTGCTGTGGGCGCTGTTGATCGCTTTTGAAAGTGCCGGGCAGATCGCCACGAAGGTCGGCGGCGATCAACTGGGGCAGATGGATTTCAACCTGAAGTGGCTGATGGCCGTGGCGGTGAATCCGGGGGTGTGGCTGGCGATTGCCTGCTACATCGGGGCGTTTTTTGTTTGGATGCTGATATTGCGACGCAGCAGTCTGTCGCTGGCGTTTCCACTGAGCTCGCTGGTGTTTGTCGGGGTTTTGCTTGGGTCTTGGCTGGGGCTGGGCGAGCAGATCAGCGTGCTGCATTGGGTGGGGGTGGCGGTGATCATGGGGGGGATTGCGTTGCTGGCTGAAGGTGAAGAAACCTAGATTTCTGTGATCTCAAGGGCCCCATCGCGAGCAGGCTCACTCCTACATTGGACTGCATTCCCCTGTAGGAGTGAGCCTGCTCGCGATGGCGTCAGACAGGCCAACCAAGAACCTTCAGTTGAATTTATAGGCCACCGCAGCCTGCACCTCCCCCTGGTTGGTATCCCCAACCGCTTTGACAATGCTGCTATCCGCCGCCGACCCTGTCAGGTGAATCCAGCTCGCGCTCGTCAGCAGTGACCACTGCGGCGCCAGGGGAAATTCGAAGCTCTGGGTCAGCGCCACGTTCTGCAAGCCACCGCCGGCGTTGTACGGGCGGATCCCCGAGGATTGAGACTCGTCGGCACTGACGCCGAAGAACGTCTGGTTCTGCCGGGCATCGGCAAAATGCGCGGTCAGGTTTGAGCTGCCGATCACCCCGCCACCCAGTGGATAACCCACCTCCCCACCCAGCCGCCCCAACACCCCGCCCTGCCCGCCTCGCCCGCCAACCGCCTGGCCAACCGAGGCAAATACCCGCCAGAAGTCGGCCGGCGCGTACTGCACAAACCCGCCCACTTCGCCCATGTCCGGTACATCGCGCAAGCCTTGCAGCTCACCGTTGGAGGTCCGTCCCGGCAGGTAATTCAGGAACGGCCCGGCGCTTAAGCCGCTTGCCTTGAACGCGTCCCAGGTCAGCCCGTCATCGGTGCTCAGGCTGACATCGCCCCAGTCCAGATCGAGGTACGGCACGGGCCGGGTTTCGTAACGGCTACCGGTTGGGTCGTGCGGCTGATAGCTGAGGCCAACCCCTGCTTCGCCGGTGATGCCGTCTGCTGAAACGTTGGCCGAAAGGCACGTCAGCGCGGCGAATAGAGCAACAGTAATCCTCGACATGAGGCAATTCCTTGAACGGGACATGCGCGCATCAATCCCCGGATCGCGCTCCCGGCGCAAGCACTCATGTTGTTTGTAGCGACCTACAAAAATTGTAGCTTCGAAGACACGAACACACGCCAGAACCCCGGCCCCGCTGGGCCAAACCCGGTTGGCACAGTCCCTGCTCTACCCCCTGTGCAGCGCAGACAGCACACCCGGCGCACACTTTTTACAAGATAGGTAACGCAGATGATTGACTGGCATATCGTGTGTGATTTCGACGGGACCATCACCCGCACCGACGTGATCGACAGCATCCTCCAACGGTTCGCCGACCCGAGCTGGGAAGCGATCGAAAACGAGTGGCTGGCGGGCGACATCGGTTCCCGTGAATGCCTCAGCCGCCAGCTCTCGCTGGTCAAGGCCACACCGTCCGAGCTGCTCGGGTTCTTCGACACGGTCGAGATCGACCCGGACTTCCCCGACTTCGTCGACCACGTGATCGGCCTCGGCGCTTCCCTCGAAGTGGTCAGCGACGGCATCGAGCAAGGCATCGCACGGATCCTGGCGCGCAACTACGTCAGCCTCTTGCCGATCCTCGCCAATCGCCTGCGCCAGCTCGATCACGACAGTTGGCGCATCGACTTCCCGCATGCCAGCGACGCCTGCCGCGCCGCCTCCGGCAACTGCAAATGCAAATCCACCCCCAGCGCCAAACGGGTGCTGGTGATCGGCGACGGCCAGTCCGACATGTGCGTGGCCGCCACCGCCGATTTCGTGTTCGCCAAGGATCGCCTGGCCGAGCACTGCGAGCGCAACGGCATCGCCTATGCGCGCTTTGACAGCTTCGCCGAACTGCCTGCGTTGCTGGCGCAGCTGCCAAACGCCAGCGCCGCCAACGCCACCTCTTTCAATGTAGAAACACAGGAACTCCTCCACCATGTCTGATATTCGAATCGCCACCGCAGAAGACCAGATCCTCCTGGATAAAGAAGCCAAGTACTGCTCCTACGGCGACACCGTTCACTACATCGACCCGCCGCGTATCTTCAGCCGATGCGAAGGCTCCTACGTCTGGGACACCGAAGACCAGGCCTACCTCGATTTGCAAATGTGGTACTCGGCGGTCAACTTCGGCTACGCCAACCCGCGCCTGAACAATGCGCTGAAACAGCAGATCGATACGCTGCCGCAGATCGCCAGCCAGTACCTGCACAAAGGCAAGATCGAGCTCTCGGAAATGATCGCGGTCGACGCGAAGAAAAAATTCGGCCTCGACGGTCGCGTGCACTTCAACGTCGGCGGGTCGCAGTCCATCGAGGACTCGCTGAAAGTCGTGCGTAACGCCACCAACGGCAAGAGCCTGATGTTCGCGTTCGAGGGCGGTTACCACGGGCGTACACTCGGCGCCTCGTCGATCACCTCCAGCTACCGCTATCGCCGCCGCTACGGCCACTTCGGCGAGCGCGCCAATTTCATCCCGTTCCCATACCACTTCCGTGGCCCGAAAGGCATGACCAAGGAAGAATACGGCAGCCATTGCGTGCAGCAATTCGCCCGCCTGTTCGAGACCGAATACAACGGCGTCTGGGACCCGAAAGTCGGCCAGAGCGAATACGCCGCGTTCTACGTCGAGCCGATCCAGGGCACCGGCGGCTACGTGATTCCGCCGATGAACTTCTACAGCGAACTCAAGCATGTGCTCGACCAGCACGGCATTCTGATGGTGGTCGACGAAATCCAGATGGGCTTCTATCGCACCGGCAAGCTGTGGTCGATCGAGCACTTCGACGTCAAACCCGACGTCATCGTCTTCGGCAAAGCGCTGACCAACGGCCTCAATCCGCTGGGCGGCATCTGGGCAAAAGAAGAGCTGATCAACCCGAAAATCTTCCCGCCAGGCTCGACCCACTCGACGTTCGCCTCCAACCCGTTGGGCACGGCGGTGGGCCTGGAAATGTTCAAGATGACCAGCGAAGTCGACTACGGCGCGATGGTCATGAACAAGGGCAAGTACTTCCTCGAAGGCTTGAAAGACTTGCAGAAACGCTACCCGATCATCGGCGACGTCGACGGCCTGGGCCTGGCGCTGCGCTGCGAAATCTGCGGCCCGGACGGTTTCACGCCAGACAAGGCCACGCTCGATTTCATGGTCGATGAAGGCATGAAGGGCGACATCGAAATCGACGGCAAACGCCTGGGCCTGATTCTCGATGTAGGTGGTTACTACAAGAACGTCATCACCCTCGCGCCGTCGCTGGAAATCAGCTATCCGGAAATCGATTTGGGCATCGCCCTGCTCGACCGCTTGCTGCATCGGGCGATGACACGATGAACGAGCATGAGATCGACATGGGCGAAGGCAGCGCCGGTTTCGTTCTCGGCAACGGGGAGGTCGCGGTGCTGTTGATCCACGGCCTCACCGGCACCCCGACCGAGTTGCGTCGGGTCGCCATGGGCCTGGCCAAGGCCGGCTGCACGGTGTACGTGCCGACGCTGGCCGGGCACTGCGGAGACAACGCCGACCTGCAAGCCACCGGTTGGCGTGACTGGTACGAGAGCGCACGCAACACGTTCATCGGCGTGCGGCGCAAACACGAGCATGTGTTCGTCGGCGGTTTGTCGATGGGCGCGGTGCTGTCGATGTACCTCGCCGCCGAACATCCGGGGCAGATCGAAGGCTTGTTGCTGTATTCGACGACCCTGCGCTACGACGGCTGGAACATGCCTTGGGTGGCGAAATTAAGCGGCCTGGTCATGTCGATTCCGTTTGGCGTGCACCTGTGTCGCTTCAACGAAAAATCACCTTTTGGCATCAAGGACGAACGCTTGCGAGCGATCGTCGAGCGGCAGATGAAGGCTGGCGAGAGCAGCAATGCCGGGCTGCTGACCATGTCCGGAGTGAGTGTCCGGGAACTGCATCGACTGGTGGCGACGGTGAAAAAACGCATGCCGCAGATCACCACGCAAACGCTGGTGCTGCACTCGCGCGAAGACGACATCACCAGCCGCTGGAACGCCGATTATGTGGAACGCAAACTCGGCGGTCCGGTGGTGAAGGTTCTGCTCGACGACTGCTACCACATGATCACCGTCGACCTGCAATACCGCCGCGTGGTGGAGCTGAGCGCGGACTTCATCCAGCAACGTTTCATTCAACAGCGCCGCGCCCCCAAACCCATGCGCCAGGACTATCGGCAACTGGCCTGACCCAAGGAAACGATGTGATCACAGCCCTTGCCTTTTCGACGATCGAGGCCATCGACCGCGATGCCTGGAATGCCTGTTTCCCTGCCGAGCTGGAAGATTGGAATTACTACCGGGCGGTTGAACGGGCCGACATCGCAGACTTTCAATGGCGCTATCTGGCGCTGTACGAAGATGAGGTATTGATCGCGGCGGCCGTGGCGTTCACCACCGCTTACTCGCTGGACACCACCGTTCAGGGGCTGGGCAAACGCATCAGCGAACGGCTGCGCCGCGTGTGGCCGGGGCTGTTCGACGTGCACCTGTATGCCCTCGGTTCGCCGGTGGCCGAGCAGTGCCACGTCGGGACCGCACCGCACATCGACCCGGCCCGGCGCGTGGACCTGCTTCAGCAATTATTACGGCTGGCGCGCCACGATGCCGATCAGGCCGGGGTCGGTTTGCTGGCCGTCAAGGATGCTTCTCACCGCGACCCGCAATGGTTGCAGGTGTGTCAGGACGCGGGTCTGCAAAGCATGCCCGGCCTGCCCAGCGCCGAACTGCCGATCAGCTTTGGCTCGGTGGACGCTTACCTCGGCACGCTCGGCAAATCCACCCGCAAAGACCTGCGCCGCACCCTGCGTGGCCAGGGGCCGCGCATCGAGTGGCGGCGCTCGGTCGATGACCTGCTGCCGCGCATGATGGCGCTTTACGAGGCCACGCTGAGCCGCAGCGACCTGACCTTCGAACGCCTGCCGCCCGGCTACTTCCGCCAGGTCCTGGAACACCTCGATGAACGTGCCGCGTGCGTGCTGTATTGGGTCGGCGAAGAACTGGTGGCGTTCAACCTTGTGCTGTTCGACGAACAGCGACTGGTCGACAAGTTCTTCGCCCACGACCTGGCCCGGACCCGTGAACACAATCTCTACGTGCGCAGCTGGCTGGCCAATGTCGACTACTGTATTGAGCACGGCATCCCGATCTACGCGTGCGGCCAGGCCGGTTATGCCAGTAAGCTGCGCCTGGGTTGCTTGTTTACCGGCAACACTGTGTTTTTCCGCCATCGCAACCGCTTGCTCGATAGCCTGTTGCGTGTGGTGAAACTGTTTATCCGACCGGACCGTTCCGACCCTGCCATGGCAGCCGCCATCAGCGAGCAGCAATAAGCGAAGCACAATGACCAAAGACTCACGCACCAACGCTCGACCTTTCGCCCTCTCCGGCTGGAGCCTGCAGCGCAAACTGGTGCTGGCGTTCTGGCTGGTCAGCGTCATTCCGACGATGATCGCCGCCGAACTGGCGGCCACCACGCTGTCGCAGATTTTCGACAGCAACGTGCGCATCTGGCTGCAGGAATCGACCAAGATCGTCGAAGACGAGATCAGCGAAATCCTGCGCGACAACGCCCGGGTCGCGCAGCTGTTCCTGCGTTACACGCGCCCACCCACCGATCGGTTGGCAAACAAACACGACAAGCTGACCACCGACATCGCCGACTCCATGGGCATCGACGTCGTGGCGCTGGTGCGCGCCAGCGATCACAAAGTGGTGTTCAGCACCGCCGCCGACGACATCGTCCGCCAGATCAGCACCGCCCCCAAGGCGGTGCTGCAAACCCTGCAAGTCGGTGGCGTGGCGACCGGCACGGTGGTCTCGACCTTCGAAACGGATCAGGACGGCGTCGAGTACAAACTGGTGATTGCCACCTACCTCGACAGCAGTTTCCTCACCAGCGTGGCTGACGTGCACTCGCTGGACCTGCGCCTGTATCTGGCCAAGGCCAATGACTTCTCGGAGATTTTCTCCACCCAGCGCTTCGAGGATCACCCGGCGGCCGTGCCGGAAAAAATCGAGCAGATCCTGCGCAGCACCAAACAGCCAATCGAACAATTCACCAACCGCTACAGCGGCATCTACCGGCCGATCCTCAACGAGAACGGCGAGCTGCAAGGGGTGATTTTCAGCGGCCTGCTGCGCCACTCCAGCCTGGTCGGGCTGGTCAATCAGAGCAACCTGTTCATCCTGATTTTCCTGCTCAGCTCGGCGGCGTCCCTGGCGGTCGGCTGGCTGGTGTCGCAGCGCCTGACCAAGCCGTTGCGCGGGTTGTCCAAAGGCGTGCAAGCGGTGATCGCCGGGGATTATCGCCAACGCCTGCCAGTCACCGGCGGCGACGAACTGGCGGAACTGAGCAGCACCTTCAACCACATGAGCGAACGCCTCGGCGAGTTGCAGCATCTGGAATCGCAACTGCGTCGGCGTGACCGCCTGCATGCGCTGGGCGAAGTCGCGATGGGCCTGGCCCACGAAATCCGCAACCCGCTGGGCATCATCAAAACCGCCACGCAACTGCTGCACCGGCGCGCCGATTTGCCCGAGACCGACAAGCGTCATCTGGAGTACGTGGTCAGCGAAGTCAGCCGGATCAACGACCTGATCACCGACTTTCTCGACTTCGCCAAACCCAGCGCGCCGATGCGCTCGACCCAACTGGCACGCCCGCTGGTGGATGAACTGGTCGGCTTCTGCGCGCCGGAACTGGCCAGCCACAACATTGATGTGCAAATCGATGATCAATCGCCCACCGCGACGCTTTACGCCGACGCGCGGCAAATCAAGCAGGCCGGCCTGAACCTGATCGTCAACGCCATCGACGCCATGCCCGACGGCGGCCGATTGACCCTGGGAATCAGCAGCGACCGGCACTTCACAGTGATCAGCATCAGCGACACCGGCCAAGGCATCGAACCGGACATGCTCGAACGGATCTTCACACCGTTCGTCACCACCAAGGCCTCGGGCACCGGGCTGGGTCTGGCCAAGGTGTTCTCGATCATGGAGAGTCATGACGGGCGCATAGAATGCGTCAGCGAAAAAGATGCCGGGGCCACATTCACCCTGTACATTCCGGCCAACGGTGAAGACTTCGACGAGGGCAGCGATGACACATAACGTACTGGTGGTCGACGACGAGCCCAAGCTCTGCGACCTGCTGGCCTCGGCGCTCAGTCAGAACGACATTGTGGTGTTCACCGCCGGCAACGGCCTGCACGCACTCAAGGTGCTGGAGGCTGAAGACATCGACCTGGTGATCAGCGACTGGCGCATGCCCGGCATGGACGGCCCGCAACTGCTGGCGGAAATCAAAAGCCGTTTTCCGCAGTTGCCGGTGATCGTCATGACGGCCTACAGCACGGTGAAAAACGCCGTGCAGTCGATGCGCAACGGCGCCTTCGACTACATCGCCAAGCCGTTCGACATCGATGAGCTGGACATCACTGTCAACAAGGCCCTGCAATTTCGCGACATCCTCAAAGACAACCAGCGCATGCGCGCCGAGCTCGACGAACACCGGCAGATCGACAGCCTGATCGGCGACAGCCCAAGCTTTCGGCGGGTGCTGCACGCCATCGACTCAGTGCGCGAAAGCAACGCGACCATTCTACTGACCGGCGAAAGCGGGACCGGCAAGGAAATGGTCGCCCGGGCGATCCACACCCACGGCAATCGCGCCGACAAGCCTTTCGTCGCGGTGAACTGCGCGGCAATCCCCGAAGGGCTGCTGGAAAGCGAAATGTTCGGCCACCGCAAAGGCGCGTTTACCGGCGCGGTGGCGGATCGCGTCGGGCGCTTCCAGCAGGCCGACAAGGGCACGCTGTTTCTCGATGAAATCGGCGAAATGCCGCTGGCCTTGCAGGCAAAAATCCTTCGGGCCTTACAGGAGCGAGTGATCGAACCGGTGGGCGATCCCCGCGAGCGCAAGGTCGATGTGCGGGTGATCGCGGCGACCAACAAAAACCTGCTGGACGCGGTGGCCAACAAGGAGTTTCGCGAAGACCTTTACTACCGCCTGAACGTCTTCCCGATTCCGCTGCCGGCCCTGCGCGAACGGGTTGAAGACATTGCGCCGCTGGCCCGGCATTTCGCCCACACGCTGGGGGCTGCGGCCGGTAAACGTTTCAGCGGTTTCAGCCCGCAGGCGTTGCAGGCCATGGCCCGGTATTCGTGGCCCGGGAATATTCGCGAACTGCAGAACTGCGTGGAACGGGCGACCATTGTCGCCTCGGGCGCGGTGATTGAAGAGGAAGACCTGCCGGCGTATCTGTTTGCTTCAAGTGCCAACGGCGGCGGCACTTTGATCGCTGAGGGCAGCGTGCCGGCGGACCTGGAAGCGGCGCTGGCGGAGGTGGAAAAAACCTACATTCTGGCGGCGCTGGCACAGAGCAACGGCGTGCAGGCAGCCGCAGCGCAGCTGATCGGGATTTCTGAGCGCAGCTTCTGGTATCGGCTGAAGAAGCTGGGGATTCATGTGGACAAAATTGTCCGCTAATCCCTGCTTGTGGGAGCGCAATGCTGTTCACTTGGGCGCTAACCGTGGGTTTTGAATGGGGCATATCCGTTGCTGCGGTAACGGCGGCTATTGGTTTCGCCCTTACGGCGAGTCACTTTCGAAAAGCGCGAAAGTAACCAAAGCGCTCTTGCCCCTTTCGTTCGGTGGCTCGCTAATGCTCGCCATGCCCTCGCTCCGGTCCTGCTCCGTGGGCCCGCCGCCATCGGCCATCCATGGCCGGGGGCGGCTAACCCGGCATCCATGCCGGGTTGCCCACTGCGCAGAACCTCCACTCGGCCTCTCGAGGGGGCGTGTACCGCCACAGCCGCCGAGGCGGCCTGAAAGCCGACCTGGCTCTTTGGTCGTGCGCGCGCTCCCACACTGTGGTGGCCCCACCCATTTTGGATGTTTGCACATTCCCCTGTAGGAGCCGGCTTGCTGGCGATAGCGGTGGGTCAGACACCTGCTTGTTGACTGAACGGACGCCATCGCCAGCAAGCCGGCTCCTACACGGGATCGGGTTTACAGGGTTCAAAATTGTAGGAGCTGGCTTGCCGGCGATGGACGTCAACGAAAACGCGGGCTGTCTGAATGAACGCGTTGCCCAGACGATTTTCGCCAGCAAGCCGGCTCCTACAGGGAATCGCATACGCTTTTGCTTTTCACCACTCATCAGGCCGAGCGTTAGCTCGCCTTCAGCTTTTGATCTGAGCGCCCCCTCGAGAGGCCGAGCGCAGGTTCTGCGCAGTGGGCAACCCGGCATGGATGCCGGGTTAGCCGCCCCCGGCCATGGATGGCCGATGGCGGCGGGCCCACGGAGCAGGACCGGAGCGAGGGTATGCCGAGCCACAGCGAGGCACCGAACGAAAGGGGCAAGAGCGCTTGGTTACTTGGCGCTCTTCCAAGTGACTCGCTGTAAAAGCGAAACCAATAGCCGCCATTACCGCAGCAACGGATATGCCCCCAATCCAATCCAAAAAAATTCTTAATTGAACAGCATTACCTGTGGGAGCAGGCTCGCTCCCACAGTAATTCGGCGACCCCGCGATCAGCTTACGGTCCCGCCTTTTGTTTCGCTCATGATCTGCCGAATCGCTCCCACGAACGTCTCCACCGGCTGCCCGCCACTGACCGCATATTGCCCGTTGAACACCACCGTCGGCACCGAACTCACCCCGCGCGACAGCCACAACTGCTCTTCCTCGCGTACCTCTTTAGCGAACGCGTCCGAGGCCAGAATCGCCTCAGCCCGCTCCCGGTCCAGACCAACGCTTTGCGCGATCTGCGCCAACTGAACATGGTCGGACGGATTGCCGCCCTCCGTGAAATACGCCTTGAACAACGCCTCTTTCAGATTGAACTGCAACCCTTCCAACCCCGCCCAGAACAACAACCGATGCGCATCAAAAGTGTTGTAGATGCGACTGTTGCCGTCGGTGCGAAAGGCGAACCCGACTTCGGCGCCACGCGCACGGATCATTTCGCGATTCTTCTGCGACTGCTCGGGGGTCGAGCCGTATTTCTCGGTGATGTGTTCGGTGATGTTCTGCCCTTCCGGGCTCATCTTCGGGTTCAGCTCGAACGGCTGGAAACGGATCTCGGCCTGGACCTCGTCCCCCAGCAGATCCAGGGCACGGGTCAGGCCGTACAGACCGACAACGCACCAGGGGCAGGACACGTCGCTGACGAAATCGATTTTCAGGGGGGTACTCATCACTCACCTCGCAGGCTGGATACGGCCGGAAAGGTTGAACGATACACCTGTGGAACTGGGTATATCTGCCAGAAATTGGTCGGCTGTCAGACCGTCATCGCTGGCAAGCCAGCTCCTACAAGGTTCGGCGTATCAACCCGGTCTGTAGGAGCCGGCTTGCTGGCGATGGGGCCTTCAATCCCTGCGTCGTTGTCGAGGCCGCCTTCGCGGGCAAGTCGGATCGCCGCACCGCTCGCTCCTACAAGGGTTGGGGGTTACAGGAGGTTGTGTTCGACCACCGGATCGATCTGCGCCCAATGCGAAGTGTCCTCGCGGTGAGCCTGCAAATAGGGCAGCACGGCCGCGAGCAATGGCGCTTTGAAGGCTTCCTGAAAACGATGGGCCAGCCCCGGAATCAGCTTCAACTGGCTGCCACGAATATGCGCCGCCAGGTGCACGCCATGCATTACCGGCAACAGCGGATCGGCAGTGCCATGTACCACCAGCGTCGGCACCCGCAGTTGATTGAGCAATGCCACCCGGCTCGGCTCGGCGAGGATCGCCATGATCTGGCGCTTCACGCCCTCGGGGTTAAACGCACGGTCATAGGACAGCGCCGCCTGATGCAACAGCGCCTGCCGATCATCACTCACCGACGGGCTACCCAGCGCCGCCAACAAATCAGCCTGCTGCTCCAGCGCCACTTCACGATTCGGCGCGCCACGCCGCGAAAGCAGTTGCACCAGCGCCGCGTTCGGCGCCGGCAAGCCTTCGGCGCCGGAGCTGGTCATGATCAGCGTCAAGCTCTCGACCCGCTGCGGCGCCATAGCCGCCATGTGCTGGGCGATCATCCCGCCCATGCTCGCGCCCAGCACGTGGAATTGCTCGACGTGCAAGGCATCCATCAAACCCAGCGCATCGTCGGCCATGTCGGTCAGGGAATACGGCGCCGATACCGGCAAGCCGAGTTTGTAGCGCAGCACTTCGAAGGTCAGATTGGCGTCGGCAGGCGATTGCCGCCAGGTGGACAGGCCGACATCGCGATTGTCATACCGAATGACCCGAAAACCCTGCTGACACAGCGCGACCACCACCTCGTCCGGCCAGTGAATCAACTGCCCGCCCAAGCCCATCACCAACAGCAACGCCGGATCGGAGGCACGGCCGATGCTCTGGTACGCCAGGCTCACCTGCGCCAGATCGACCCGTTCGGTCGGAACATTGACATCGCATCGAGACGCCGCAAAGGACGGAAGGCCAAAGAACAACGCGGCCAGGAAGACCGCCGTTGATAAAAATCGTGCACGCATGAAAAACACCGAAACGCAGAACCCCAGTAGAGCGCGAGTCTGATGAAGTTTGTTCAAGCGCGCTGCCACAGTTACGTGACAGTTTGATGAAGAGTGCTGAACGGTCGTATTCGTCGCGGCAGGCAACGATCTGTAGGAGCCGGCTTGCCGGCGATGAACGATAACGCGGTGAGTGCGAATCATCGCGGTGCGGCCATCGCCGGCAAGCCGGCTCCTACAAGGACGGTGTCAGGCCAACTGACTGCGCAGTTGCCGCGCCGCCGCCACCATGTTCACCAATGCCGCTTCAGTTTCCGGCCACGCCCGGGTCTTCAATCCGCAATCCGGATTCACCCACAACCGCTCTGCCGGAATGCGCTTCACGGCCTTGCTCATCAACTTGACCATCTCGGCCGTGTCCGGCACGCGTGGCGAGTGAATGTCGTAGACGCCCGGACCGATGTCATTCGGGTAGTCGAACGCTTCGAAGGCTTCCAGCAATTCCATGTCCGAACGCGAGGTTTCGATGGTGATTACATCGGCATCCATGTCGGCAATCGCCTTGATCACGTCATTAAATTCGCTGTAGCACATGTGCGTGTGGATCTGGGTTTCATCGCGCACGCCGGAGGCGCTCAAGCGGAACGCTTCCACCGCCCAGTCGAGGTATTCCTGCCATTGCGCCCGACGCAGTGGCAAGCCTTCGCGGAACGCGGCTTCGTCGATCTGCACGATCTTGATGCCGGCGTTTTCCAGGTCGACCACTTCGTCACGCAGGGCCAACGCCAACTGCTGCGCCTGGACTTTGCGCGAAACGTCTTCACGCGGGAACGACCACATCAGCATGGTCACGGGACCGGTGAGCATGCCTTTCATAACCTTGTCGGTCTGGCTCTGCGCGTAGCTGATCCAGTCGACCGTCATGGCTTTCGGACGGCTCAGGTCGCCATAGATGACTGCCGGTTTCACGCAGCGCGAGCCGTAGCTCTGGACCCAGCCGAAGCGGGTGAACAGGTAGCCGTCCAGTTGCTCGGCGAAGTATTCGACCATGTCGTTGCGTTCGGCTTCACCGTGTACCAGCACATCCAGCCCCAGACGTTCCTGGACCTGCACGGCGTGGCGAATTTCGTGGTGCATGGCGTCGGTGTAGTCGTTGGCAGACAGCTTGCCTTGCTTGTAGGCCTGTCGCGCCAGACGGATCGAACCGGTCTGCGGGAACGAACCGATGGTGGTGGTCGGGAACGCCGGCAGTTTCAAGCGCGCACGTTGTTGCTCGATGCGTTTGGCGAACGGCGATTGGCGTTGGCTGTCCGCTGCACTGATGGCATTGATGCGTGCCTGCACTTCGGTTTTATGAATACGCGGCGACTCGGCACGGCTGGCCTGGATCGCTCGGCTTTGCGCCAGCGCGGTTTGCACTTTGGGCGATTGCGGATCGTTGAGGGCATCGCGCAGCACGGCGATTTCGCCACACTTCTGCACCGCAAACGCCAGCCAGCTTTTCAGTTCCGGATCGAGTTTGTCTTCGCGTTCCAGGTCTACCGGGCTGTGCAGCAGCGAGCAGGAACTGCTGACCCACAGGTTGTCGCCGAAACGTTCCTGGGCCAATTGCAGTTGTGCGAGCACCGGTTCCAGTTCGCAGCGCCAGACGTTGCGGCCGTTGACCAGGCCCACCGAGAGAATCTTGTAGGTCGGTAGACGGTCGAGCACGTGCAGCAGTTGGTCAGGGGCGCGCACCGCATCGATGTGCAAGCCTTGTACGGGCAAGCCAACGGCCAGGCCGAGGTTGTCTTGCAGGCCGCTGAAGTAGGTCGCCACCAGCTTTTTCAGCGGCGAATACTGGAGGATGTGGTAGGCGCGTTCGAAGGCGTTTTTCCATTCTTGCGGCAGGTCGAGAGTCAGGATCGGTTCGTCGATCTGCACCCACTCCACACCTTGTGCCGCGAGGCGACCGAGGATTTCACCGTAGATCGGCAGCAGGCGTTCCAGCAGGTCGAGCTTGTCGAAGTCGTTGCCTTTGGCCTTGCCCAGCCACAGGTAAGTCAGCGGGCCGATGATCACCGGTTTGACGTTGTGGCCGAGGGCCTTGGCTTCGTCGACTTCGTCGAACAGCTGTTCCCAGCTCAGCTTGAACTGCTGGTCAGCGCTGAATTCCGGGACCAGGTAGTGGTAGTTGGTGTCGAACCACTTGGTCAGTTCCTGGGCGTATTGCGCTTTGCTGTGTTCGCCACCGCAGCAAGTGGTGGTGGCACCACGGGCCATGGCGAACAGCGTGTCGAGCGTCGACAGGCCCCTGGCATCCTTGGTGCTGTCGAAACGCTCCGGGATCACACCGAAGGTCAGGGAATGCGTCAGGACCTGGTCGTACCAGGCGAAATCGCCAACCGGCAGCAGGTCGATGCCGGCGTCTTTCTGTAATTGCCAGTGGGTGGCGCGCAATTGGCGGCCGACGCTTTTCAGCGCGTCCTGATCGAGATCGCCCTTCCAGTAGGATTCGAGGGCTTTTTTCAGTTCGCGGTCAGCGCCGATGCGCGGAAAACCAAGTGTGTGGGCCAGAGCCATGGTGAGTTCCTCCTTGTAAAAGATGGCGCTATTGTCGACAGCCAACCCAACATGAGACAAACTCAACCTTTTCGTGTTGATCACAAGTTTTCCTCATGGAGCCCTCCGGTGCTTGAAATCCGTCACTTGAAGACCCTGCACGCCTTGCGCGAAGCCGATAGCCTGGTCGATGCCGCCGACCGCCTGCACCTGACGCAGTCGGCGCTGTCCCACCAGTTCAAGGAGCTGGAAGAGCGCATGGGCATGCCGCTGTTCGTGCGCAAGACCAAACCGGTGCGCTTCACCAGTGCCGGTTTGCGCCTGCTGCAACTGGCCGACGCCACCCTGCCGCTGCTGCGCGGCGCCGAGCGTGATATCGCGCGGCTGGCCGGTGGCACCGCCGGGCGTTTGCACATGGCGATCGAGTGCCACAGCTGTTTTCAGTGGCTGATGCCGACCATCGACCAGTTCCGCGATGCCTGGCCGGAAGTCGAGCTGGACCTGGCCTCGGGCTTCTCTTTCGCACCGCTGCCGGCGTTGGCCCGTGGTGATCTGGATCTGGTGGTGACCTCCGATCCGCTGGAACTGGCCGGGATCACGTATGTGCCTTTGTTCACTTATGAAGCCATGCTCGCGGTTGCCAATCAGCACCGTTTGGCGAACAAGGCGTACATCGTTCCGGAGGATTTGCTCACGGAAACCCTGATCACTTACCCGGTGGAACGTGACCGGCTGGACATCTTCACCCGCTTCCTGGAGCCGGCCGACATCGAACCGGCCCAGGTCCGCACCTCGGAACTGACGGTGATGATGATGCAGTTGGTCGCCAGCGGTCGTGGCGTGTGTGGCATGCCGCACTGGGCGCTGCATGAATACAGTTCACGGGGTTACGTGAAGGCCAAGCGGCTGGGCGAGAAGGGATTGTTTGCGACGTTGTACGCGGCGGTTCGTACGGACATGCTGGATGCGCCGTATATGCGCGACTTCCTGCTGACGGCCAAGGACACGTCGTTCTCGACACTCGATGGTGTCAGCGCCGTCCGTTAGCACAACACGGACTTGTAGGAGCGAGGCTTGCCCGCGAAAGGAACGATGCGGTTATTTGGACAGACCGCGTTATCGTTCTTCGCGGGCAAGCCTCGCTCCTACAGGGGATTCGGTGATCTTTAGATTTCGCGCCACATATGAATCTTGTCGAAGTAGTCCTCGCCCACCCGTACCGCCAGCGGTTCGAGGCCGAACTGGATGAAGCCGCAACGCTGGTACAGGTTGAACGCCGCGTCATTGCCGGCGGTAACGGTCAGTTGAATCAGCCTCAAGCCCGGATGGGTTTGCGCTTCGGCCAACACCGCCTGCACCAGTTGATAACCGAGCCCGCGCTGGCGGACCTGACCGGATACGTACATGCCAAACAGCGTCGCCTTGTGCCGGGCCTTTTCCCGAGGATCGAAAGCAAGGCCGACGATGCCCGCCAACTTCCCTTCCTCAAACGCCCCGAACACCACATCGAGTTTGTTGTTCAGACGCGATTCCCACCAGCTCAGCGGCATCGTGGCGCGTTCGCGCACGGTGGAGGTAAACGCCTGCGGATGCAGGTCGTAGGCTTCGAGCATCAACGCCCGATAGTCCAAGGCATGGCTGGCATCAAGCCGTTCAATCCACATGTTCACGCCGTCCGCCGTTGCTCAAGCATCAGCCGCACGGCCAGCGCAGCCAACACAAACCCCATGAAGTAGCGCTGCACCGCCAGCCAGGTCGGGTTGTTGACGAACCACGACGCGATGCCGGCGGCGAACAGCGCGATCAACAGGTTGACGCAAAAACTGACGCTGATCTGGGTCAAGCCGAGGATGACACTTTGGGTGAACACCGAACCGTGTTCAGGGGTGATGAATTGCGGAAACACCGAGAGGTAAAACACCGCGATTTTAGGGTTCAGGGCACTGGTCAAAAAGCCCATGGTGATCAGTTTGCGCGAGGAATCCGGCGGCAACTGCTGTGCTTCGAACGGCGAACGCGCGCCCGGTTTGACCGCCTGCCAGGCCAGCCAAACCAGGTACAGCGCACCGGCCCACTTCAACACTTCATAAGCCATCGGCACCGCGAGGAACACCGCGGTCAAACCCGCTGCCGCGGCGAACAGGTGCACAAAAAAACCCGCCACCACACCGAGCAACGAAGTGACTCCGGCCTTGCGCCCCTGGCAGATCGAACGAGAGATCAGGTAGATCATGTTCGGCCCCGGCGTCAGTACCATCAGCAACGCGGCAGCGGCGAAGATCAGCAAGTCTTGAAGCGGGATCATGGCGGTTCCTTGGCATGAATGATCAGGCGATTGCGTTCAGCGAGGCTCGATAAAACGGCAGGATCAGGTCGCGTGTCAATGGCGCCAGCGTCACATCGCCATCGGTGGCGGGGTCAATCCAGCGCACCTCTTCGATTTCCGCCGCAGGCGATACGTCTGAATCGATGGTCAGTTGAAAGAGTTCAGCCTGTACGACAAATCCCGGCTCGTTGGCGGCCGGTGCCGAAAACTGCCCCAGATAAGTGGCGTGCGCCGGATCGATGGCCAATCCCAATTCTTCTTCCAGCTCACGCGCCAGGGCGTGAACCGGTTGTTCATGGGCTTCGATCTTGCCGCCCGGTTGCATGAAAGCTTCAGTGTCGCGCTTGCGCACCAGCAGCGTACGACCGTCGGGGCCGATCAACAGGGCGGCGGCGATGTGGAGGATGCGGGGGGAAGTGGCGGATGCAGGCGTCATGGGTGAGGCGTGGCCTTGGCTAAAAGGTGCAAGCATCACATGTGTATCGGTAGGTCGTCACGCCGAAAAATTCTCTGCAAAACACAGCCCCCTGTGGGAGCGGGCTTGCTCGCGAAGCTGTGTGTCAGTCGCCTCTATGTCGGATGTGACGCCGCCTTCGCGAGCAAGCCCGCTCCCACAGGGGGATCAGTGCTGAGCCTGGGGAATCTGCTCCATCTCGAGAATCGCGCCGTTCACTTCTTCCGGCACCTTCACGAAAATGCTGTATTTCGCGCCCTCCATGGCCTCGAAAGCGATCAGCTTTTCCACCAGCGGTCCGTTCAGCTCCTTGCCGGCGTTGAGCAACAGCATGCCGTTGTCGGCGTTGAGGTTGCGCGCCAGGACCATCCCCGCTGCCAATTCCCGGGTGGTCATGACCTTGACCATCGGATCGGCCAGGGACACATCACTCAGGTACGCGGCGCACACCTTGATGAAATCCTCCACCATCTCGGGGTCGTAGAGTTTTCCGGCATAGCTGCGGATATACACCAGCGCCTCATCACTGTTCATCTGCCGTTCCAGGATCAACCCGCGCTGCAACTCGATGAAATCCACTGCCAGTTTCAACAGCCGGGAACCGACCGGTATCGCCTCGCCCTTGAGCCGGTCGGGAAAACCGCTGCCGTCCCAACGCTCCTGATGGTGAAGAATCAGACGGGCGGCGTCCTTCATCGGATCGAGCGTCATCAACAGGGATTCGCTCTGCTTCGGGTAATTGCGATAACGCTCGCGATCATTGTGATGCAACAGGTCCGCGGGGGCGGTCATCATGCTGTCGGTCCAGCTCAGCTTGCCGATGTTGTAGAGCGCCGCCGCCATGGTCAGGTCGCGGCTGGTGCCTTCGTCCAGGTCATGAAGTTTGCAGTACACCCGCACCAGCTCGATGATCTGGCGGTTGGTCTGCTTGGCCGGCGGCATGCGCAGGTTGGCCAGCAGCGAGAACATTTCGGTGCCGGTGACGTAGCTGTGCTTGAGCTCTTCGTAGGCCAGGTCGAGCATGTCGGCGGTTTGCTGCAGCTCAGCGGTACGGGAGGCGACGCGTTTGTCCAGGGTGATGTTGAGCAGCTTCAATTCCTGGTTCTGATCCCACGTTTCCTGGACCAGACGCAACCGTTCACGTTCGGAATGCTGATACGCGAGTGATTGTCGCAGTACCAGCAGCATTTCCTCATCGTGCCAGGGTTTGCTGATGTAACGGTGAATCTGCCCGTCATTGATGGCTTTGATAATGGCTGACGGATCGGCATAACCGGTCAGCATGATGCGCACGGTGTCGGGATAACGCTGGTGGATGAGGGCCAGCAGCGTGGCGCCGTCCATGTTGGGCATGCGCGCGTCGCTCATCACCAGGTCGATGGGCTGCTGCGCCATGATTTCCAGGGCCTGGGCGCCGCTGGTGGCCAGCAACACGTCGTAGGGCTGGCCGCGCAACAGTCGACGCAGGCTGTTGAGGATGGACTCCTCATCGTCGACCAGCAGCACTTTGGGTTTATAGGTCGTGGGGAGTTGCTCTTCCATGGCATAACCTCGGGCGAAAACGGTTACAGCGATATGTCGGGAACCGGGCAAACATCCCCTATTGCCGGATCCTGACCTACAGGCTAGATGATTTTCGACCCACCACTGCAATGATTCGTTTCAGTCAGTTGCGCGAAGTTTGATCAGGGCGACTATGCTCACGTCACTCGGATCCACAATCTGCACGTTCGGCCAGGTGGTCAGGGAAAGGATGCCCCTTATGAGCACGGTGAACCAAATCGCCGCCGGTCCCGGTATATGGCGATGAATACGCTCCTGTCGCGGACCAATCGTCGGATTCTTATCGTCGACGACACCGCTTCAATCCACGAGGATTTCATCAAGATCCTCAGCCCGCCTTCGTTTGACGACGACAGCCTGACCAGCGCTGAAAATGCCCTGTTCGGCACCACGGCGGCCGTCACGTTGCAGAGTTTCATCCTTGACTCGGCGTTTCAGGGCCTTGAAGCGCTGAACAAGGTCGAGGCGGCCCTGGCCAACGACCTGCCTTATGCGATGGCCTTCATCGACATGCGCATGCCGCCGGGCTGGGACGGCCTGGAAACCATCGAACGGCTGTGGCAGGTCGATCCGAAGCTGCAAGTGGCGCTTTGCACCGCCTACTCCGATTACTCCTGGGAGGACATCGACGAGCGCCTGGTATTGGGCGATCGCCTGCTGATTCTGAAGAAACCTTTCGACGCCATCGAAATCCGTCAGATGGCCAGCGCCCTGACCGCCAAGTGGCAAATGACCGAAGACGCGGCGCTGAAGATGTCGCTGCTCGAACAAGCGGTCGAGGAGCGTACACGGGAACTGTCCGATGCCAACATCATCGTGCAGAACAGCCCGACCATTCTCTATCGGCTGCGGGGCGAGCCGTCGTTTCCACTGATGTATATCTCGCACAACATCACCAAATACGGGCATGTCGCGGCGAAACTGGTGGCCTCGGCCAACTGGGCCCGGGAGCTGATTCATCCCGACGATCAAGCGAAAGTCGACACGGCGATGGCGCGGGTGCTGGACCGTCATGCCGCCGGTGCTTCCATCGAGTTTCGGATGCGCACTGGCGAAGGTGCCTGGCGCTGGGTGGAAAACCGTTACATCCCGGTGCGCGACGATGAAGGCCGCCTGCTGGAAGTCGAAGGCATCATCATCGACATCACCGAGCGCAAACTGGCCGAGGAGAAAATCTTCCTGCTGGCGCGCACCGACGGGCTGACCGGACTGGTCAACCGCGCGACGCTGATCGAACGGCTGCACCAGGCCTTCGCCGCTGCGCGTCGCGGCGCGACCCCGTTTGCCATCTTTTATCTGGACCTGGATCACTTCAAACGCATCAACGATACCCTCGGGCACCCGGTGGGCGATCTGTTGCTGCAAGAAGTCGCCCGGCGGATCAAGGCTTGCGTTCGTGAGAACGATATCGTCGCTCGTCTTGGCGGCGACGAGTTCGCGATCCTGCAACTGGATGTCAGCGAACCGACCCACTCCGCAGCCCTGGCCACCAAGGTCCGCGACGCGCTGGTGCTCCCCTACTCCCTGGCCGGTAACGATGTCCGGGTGTCGGTCAGCATCGGCATCAGCAGCTACAGCCCGGCCAGCACCAGCGCCGACGGCCTTCTGAACCAGGCCGACATGGCGCTCTATCGCTCCAAGGAAAAGGGCCGCAACCAGTACCACTTCCACTCCGAAGAGATCAATCAGGAGATGGTCGAGCGCATGACCATCGCCAGCGAGTTGAGAGAGGCCATCGAGCACGATGAACTCGAACTGCGTTACTGGCCGGAAGTGGACCTGAGCAGCGGCAAGATCCTCGGGATGGAAGCGCAGGTCACCTGGAATCACCCCGGGCGCGGCTTGCTGGAAGCCCCCGCGTTCCTGCCCGCCGCCGAAAAGACCGGCACCATAATCGCCCTCGGTCACTGGGTGCTCAATCGCGCCTGCCAGCAAATGCGCCAGTGGCGGGATGAAGGTGTCGCGCCACCGGTGATTGCGATCAAGCTGTCCCTGGCCCAGCTCAAGAGCGGCCCGGAGCTGATTTATGACGTGCTGCGCACCACCGCGCGCTGGGAGCTCTGCGCCTGGGACCTGCGCTTCGACGTCACCGAGGCGACGCTGGCCCAGACCAAATGGACCCACAACGATGTGCTGCCGCGCCTGCGGGAGCTGGGGGTGAAGATTGCCATCGACGACTTCGGCACCGAGTATTCGTCGTTCGATTACCTCAAGACCTACCAGGTCAATCACCTGAAGCTCGCTCAACCTTTCATCGATACCGCCGCCCGCGACCCGGCCAGTGCCAACACCTTGCGCGCCATTATCAATTTTGCTCGGGACGTAGGGATCGGAATCATCGCCGAAGGTGTCGAAACCCAGGAACAGCGCAGTTCATTGATGGCCACCGGGTCGCCAATGAACGCCCAGGGTTACTTCTTCAGCAAAGCGGTCAGCAGCCAGCAGGCCGCCGAGTTGCTGAAAGCCGGAAGCATCGTGCCGACAAGGCACGACATCGGGCCGATCCGGGACAACCCGAACCGGTCCACGGAGGACAAAGGATGAAAGTGCCTTTCGTGCGGACCAACCGGCGCATTCTGATCGTCGACGACACGCCTTCGATTCATGATGATTTTCGCAAGATCCTCGGCCCCGAAACCGACGATGAACAGACACTGGCCGGCACGGAGGCCGCACTGTTCGGCACGCCGCAGATGGGTCGGCTGACCTTTCAGCTGGACTCGGCGTACCAGGGGCAGGAAGCCCTCGAACTGGTCAAACGCGCATTGGCCGAAGGTCGCCCCTATGCGCTGGTGTTCACCGACATGCGCATGCCGCCCGGCTGGGACGGCCTGGAAACCATCGAGCAACTGTGGCAGGCCGACCCGCACCTGGAAATCGCGCTGTGCACCGCTTTTTCGGATTACACCTGGGAAGCCATGACCGAACGACTGGAGTTCGGCGACCAGATGCTGGTGCTGAAAAAACCCTTCGACAGCCTGGAAATCCGCCAGATGGCCAGTGCCCTGACCTGGAAGTGGCAGATGGCGCAGGACGCGGCGATGAAAGTGCTGAGCCTGGAGCAAACCATCGAGGCGCGGGTTCACGAGCTGCTCAAGGTGTCGCATCTGCTGCAGTACGACGTGTTGACCGAGTTGCCCAACAGCACGTTGCTGGGTGACCGGTTGAACCAGTCGCTGGCCCTTTCGCGACGCAATGACAAACAACTGGCGGTGATGTTTCTGGGGCTCGACCGCTTCAAGCGCATCAACAATGCGCTCGGCCATCCGGCCGGTGACGAGATGTTGAAACAGGTCAGCCGCAATCTGGTGGCCACTGTGCGCGAGTCGGATTCGGTGTTTCGCTATGGCTCCGACGAATTCGTGGTCATCCTCGCCGACATTCGCCACCCCCAACAGACCAGGGGCATCGCCGAAAAACTCTTGAACGCCGTTCGCACACCCCTGCATATCGCTGGCCACGACTTGAGCGTGACCGCGAGCCTGGGCATCAGCATTTATCCCGATGACGGCTTCGAAGCCATCGAGCTGATCAAAAAAGCCGAGACCGCGATGCGCAACATCAAGGAAAGCGGCCCGAATGATTTTAGCTTTTTCATCGATGAAATGAACCAGCGTGCCAGGGATCAGCAAAGTATCGAAACCGGTATTCGCCTGGCGCTGGAGCGCAAAGAGTTTGTCCTGCACTACCAACCCAAACTGGACCTGAACAGCGGTCAGGTGGTTGGCGCCGAGGCGTTGATCCGCTGGCAGAAACCGGGGCACGGGTTGATCTACCCCTCGGAGTTCATCGGTGTGGCCGAAGACAGCGGTCTGATCGTGCCGCTGAGCAAATGGGTGCTGGCCGAGGCCTGCCGACAGGCCTGCGCCTGGCAAGCCGAAGGGCTGCCAAAAATATGCATGTCGGTGAATATGTCGGCCATCGATTTCCGCCAGCGCGACTTTGTCGACGGCATCGGACAGACCCTCGAGCAAACCGGCCTGGAACCGGCGTTGCTGGAACTGGAAATCACCGAAGGCGTGTTGATGCAAAACATCGACACCACCGTCACCGCCCTGACCCGACTCAAGGTCATGGGTATTCGGCTGGCCATCGATGACTTCGGCACCGGCTTCTCCAGCCTCAGCTACTTAAGGCGTTTTCCCATCGACGTGCTGAAAATCGACCAGTCGTTCATTCGCGGCTTAAGCACCGACAGCAACGACGCCGCCCTGGTCAGCGCCATCATCAGCCTGGGCCGCAGCCTCAAGCTGACCATCATCGCCGAAGGGGTGGAAACCCTCGAACAGCTGGATTTCCTCAAGGCCCATCAATGTGAAGAAGGCCAGGGTTACTACTTCAGCAAAGCCGTCGAACCGGACGCCTTCGCCCGATACCTTGAGTCGGTGAAACCTGCTCCATTTACCGCCACGTGAACGATGCGCAACGACACATGGGCTATCAGCCAAGGAATCATCAGATGTCGCCGTCCATTCACTACCTGCTCCTGGTGCCGCTGCTCGGGTTTTGTCTGAGCACCATCGCCGCGCCGCTCGATGAACCGCTCAAGCCACTGCCTGAGGCGCCTGCACAGAATCCTCTGCGCGTCGAACTCGGTCGCCAGTTGTTCAATGAAACGCGGTTGTCGGTCAACAACACGCTGTCCTGCGCCAGTTGCCATCGCCTGGAAAACGGTGGGGCCGATACCCAGGCGTTTTCCATCGGCTTCGCCGGTCAGCCAGTGACGATCAACACCCCCAGCGTGTTCAACGCCACCCTGAACTTCCGGCAGTTCTGGAACGGGCGCGCCGACACCCTGGAATCCCAGGTCCATGAAGTGGTGAAAAGCCCCAGCGAAATGGGCAGCAACTGGGAGCACGTGGTGCAAGTGCTGTCCGCAGACACGGGTTACCGCAGCGCATTTACTGACGCCTACCCGGACGGCGTGACCATGAACAATGTGCAAAACGCCCTGGCCACCTACGAACGTACGCTGCTCAGCCGCAACTCAAGATTTGATCAATACCTGCTGGGTGACACCGACATCCTCACGACCGAGGAAAAGTACGGCTACCAACGCTTCAAGGATTATGGCTGTATCGCCTGTCACCAGGGCGTGAACATCGGCGGCAACATGTTCCAGAAGTTCGGCGTCATGGGGGATTACTTCAAGGTTCGCGGCAACCCGACCGACTCCGACCTGGGTCGCTATCTGGTGACCAAGGATGAAGAGGACCGCAACGTGTTCAAGGTACCGAGCCTGCGCAATGTCGCGGTGACTGCACCGTATTTTCACGACGGCTCGGCCAACACGCTGGAAGAGGCGGTGGACGTGATGTTCAAGTTCCAGCTCGGCCGCATTCCTTCCGCCGAGGACAAAACCCTGATCATCAAATTCCTCAAGACCCTGACCGGTGAATGGGGAGGCAAACCCTTATGAAAATGTCCCACCGTCGCAGCCTCGCACTGCTGGGCGCCGTCGCTTTGTTACTGGCCTCGACGCTGTTGTTCCTGTACCTCAAATCGAATTCGAACGAGACGTCGACCTACGCCGAATCCCGGGACCTGATCGGCCGGATCAAACAGCTCAACGCGCAATGGGAAACCGAGATTCTCAAGGCCAGGATCGCCACCAACCACAACTACGATCCGTTGGTCACGCCGCTGACCGAGATAACACAGCTGTGGGAGCGGTTCGACACGATGGAGTCGAACCACGGCCGCAACGACTCGCCGATCTGGCGCGCCAGCCATGATGCGTACCTGGCTGCCATCGAGGAAAAGACCCGGCTGGTGGAGCAGTTCAAGTCCCACAACGCACTGCTGCGCAACTCACTGGCGTTCCTGCCCACTGCCGAGGACGACATTCAGGAGCAATTGGCCCGGTTGGTCGATGGCGACAAACTGCAACTGCAGAACATCGCCACCGACACTTACGATTTGCTGCTCAGCAGCCTGGAATTCGCCCAGGTCACTTCCGACGACAGAGCCGCCGACATTCTGCTCGGGCTGAACAAGCTAGCGGTAAACAAGCTGCGCCTGCCCGAGCAGTTTCACAGCCCGATCGATATTCTGAGCACCCACATTTCACTGATTCTGCGCGAACAACCGGTGGTCAACCGCTTGCTGGGAAATATCGAAGCGATTCCCGTCGCCAAGCGTCTGGACGACATCACCAGCCTGTTGAACAAGGACCAGCAACAGGCCGATGCGGTCGAGCAGCGCTATCACTTTTACATGCTGGTGTTCTCTGTGCTGCTGGTCCTGTTGCTGGTGTACCTGGCCATTCACTTGATGCGCAGTTTCACCATCATCAATCGCGTCAACAAAGCCCTGAAAACCGCCAATGACGACCTGGAATTGCGCGTAGAAGAACGCACCCGTGAACTCAAGGATACCCAGAGCGAGCTGCTCGACACTGCGCGCCAGGCCGGCATGGCCGAGATCGCTACCAACGTGCTGCACAACGTCGGCAACGTGCTCAACAGCGTCAACATCTCGGCCGACCTGGTCAGCCGCAAACTGCGCGCCAGCAAGGCCCAAGGGTTGGGCAAAGCCATGCAACTGATCAACGAACACCCCGGCGACCTCGGCACCTTCCTGACCCAGGACGAGAAAGGCAAGTTGCTGCCCGGCTACCTCAACCAACTGGTCGAGGCCATCGCCCTCGAACAGCAAGGCATGAGCGACGAACTGGCCCAACTGACCAAAAGTGTCGACCACATCAAGGACATCGTCGCCACCCAGCAATCCTACGCGGGCGCCAACAGCCTGATGGAGCCGCTGCACATCAGCGAATTGCTGGAGGATGCCCTGCGCATGAATTCCGGCGCGCTGACCCGGCATCACGTCACGGTGGTCAAGGAGTACGGCGAGGTGCCGCAGGTCATGGGCGACAAGCACCGGTTGCTGCTGATCCTGATCAACCTGATCAGCAACGCCAAGTACGCGATGTCCGACCTCAGCAACCGCCCGCGACAGATGACCCTCGGGGTCAAAGTCGTCGACGACGCCACGCTGCAAGTCAGCGTCAAGGATGACGGCGAAGGCATCGCCCCGGAAAACATGACGCGCATCTTTGCCCACGGTTTCACCACCCGCAAAGAAGGTCACGGCTTTGGTCTGCACAGTTGCGCACTGGCGGCCATCGAGATGAACGGCCACCTCACCGCCCACAGCGACGGGCCGGGCAAGGGCGCACTGTTCACCCTGCAGATCCCGCTGAAAACCGTCATGGAGGAGGCATGAGCGAACTGTCGAACCGTCGCATTTTGCTGATCGATGACACGCCGTCCATTCATGTGGATTTCCGCAAGATCCTCACGCCGACGCCCGTGCAGACCGTCGAACTGGACGAGATGGAGGCCGCGCTGTTCGGCAGTGAAGTGAAATCCACCCGCGCGCTGTTCGAGCTGGATTCGGCGTATGGCGGCCAAGAGGGTCTGGGCAAACTCAAGGAAGCCTTGCAGCAAAACCTGCCCTACGCGCTGGCCTTCGTCGACATGCGCATGCCCGAAGGCTGGGACGGCGCACAAACCATCGAGCATCTGTGGCAGGAAGACCCGCGCCTGCAAGTGGTGGTGTGTACCGCCTACTCCGACTATTCCTGGGATGAACTGCTGGACCGTTTGCAGGCGCACGACCGCCTGCTGATTCTGAAAAAGCCGTTCGACAACATTGAAGTCCAGCAGATGGCCAATACCCTGCTGACCAAATGGGACATGACCGAACGGGCCCTTGTGCAGATGAGCCATCTGGAGCATCTGGTGGACCAGAGAACGACACAGTTCAAACAGGCCAGTGAGGCATTGCAACGGGAAATCGACGAACGCAAACAGCTTGAGTCGCAACTGGTGCAGTCGGAAAAACTGGCGTCACTGGGGCAACTGGCGGCCGGCGTCGCCCATGAAATCAACAACCCCATCGGTTTCATTTCTTCCAACCTCGGCACCCTCGATGGTTATTTCAAACAGCTGCAGGAAATGCTCGACGCTTATCGGGATGCGGAAGAGGCGATCGGTTCCGGCGAGCTGGTCGAACGCTTGCAACAGCTGCGTGACCGGATCGAACTGGAATTCCTGCGCGACGACATCCCGTTGCTGATCAAGGAATCCAAGGACGGCATCAGCCGCGTCGGGCAGATCGTCAAAGACCTGAAGGACTTCTCGCGAGTGGACTCCAATCAGGAATGGCAGTGGGCGAATCTGCAGCAAGGCATCGAATCGACGCTGAACATCGTGGCCAATGAACTGAAGTACAAGGCCGATGTGGTGAAGGACTATCAGCCCCTGCCCGACATCGAATGCCTGCCCTCGCAGATCAACCAGGTGATCATGAACCTCATCGTCAACGCCTCGCAGGCCATCGGCCCGGAACGCGGCACCCTCACCCTGCGCACGGGGACCGACGGTGAAACGGCGTGGATCGAAGTCGCCGACACCGGCACCGGCATCCCGCCGGACAGCCTGCAGAAAATTTTCGACCCGTTTTTCACCACCAAACCGGTGGGCCAGGGGACCGGGCTGGGGTTGTCCCTGTCCTATGGCATCGTGAAGAAACACCGGGGGGATATTTCGGTGGTGAGTGAAGTCGGCGTTGGCAGCACTTTCCGCGTCGAATTGCCGATCCACCAATCAAAACCCGCAGCCTGAACACAGCCCCCTGTAGGAGCCGGCTTGCCGGCTCCTACAAAGGTGTTCGGTATGCGTTACGTGGCTTCCTGGAAATCCATCTCCGGCGGCTGGCGACGGAATCCGCCGGTCAGCACCGCCAGGTACACCACGCCAATCGCCAGCCAGCTCAGGCCCAGGTAAATCGCCAGGTGATCGAGGCTGACCATCAGCCACAAATCTGCTGCCAGGCCAATGAACGGGAAGATCAGGAACAGCACCAACTCACGCAGCCCCTTTTTCTCGCCGCCAATCCAGTAATGAAAGATCACCGACAGGTTCACCAGGCTGAACGCCAGGAACGCGCCGAAGTTGATGAACGAGGTCGAGGTGGTGACGTCCAGTTTCAGCGCCAGCAACGCCACCACTGCGCACAGCAGGATGCTGTTGATCGGCGTCCCGAAGCGCTCATGCAACGTACCGAAGAAGGATTTCGGCAGCACACCATCGCGGCCCATGGCGTAGAGCAGGCGCGAACCGCTGGCCTGAGCCGACAGCCCCGAGGCAAATTGACCGACGATCAAGCCGATCAGGAAGATCGACACGAACAGGTCGCCACCGATGTTGCGGGCAATTTCATAGGCCGCCGAATCGACGCTGTCGAACTGGAACGACGGGTGCGCGATCTGCACGAAGTACGACACGCCGACGAAGATCAGCCCGCCGATCAGGGTGATCAGCATGATCGCCCGCGGGATGGTGCGGCGCGGGTCGCGGGTTTCTTCGGTCAGGGTACTGACCGCGTCGAAACCGAGGAACGAGTAACAGGCGATGGCGGCACCGCTCATGATCAGTGGCATCTGCATGTCGCCGTTGAAGAACGGTTTCACCGACCACAATGGCGTGCTCGCATCGCCACCGACGTAATGCACGCACAGCGCCACGAAGGCAATCAGCACCAGAAACTGCACCAGCATCAGCAAGGCGTTGATGCCGTTGGCCAGTTTCAGGCCGACGATGTTGATCGCGCTGGTGATGCCTATGAACGCCAGCACCCAGATCCATTGCGGCACCGCCGGGAATGCGGAGTTGAGGTAAGCCGCGCCGATCAGCCAGATTGCCATCGGCAGGAACAGGTAATCGAGCAGCACCGCCCATCCGGCGATGAAGCCGAGTTTCGGGCTGATCGCCTTGCGCACGTAGCTATAGGCCGAGCCAGCGACAGGGAATGCCGAGGCCATCCGGCCGTAACTCATGGCGGTGAAGAACATCGCCACCAGCGCCGCGAGGTACGCGGCCGGTACCATGCCAGCGGTGGATTGAGCGAGGATGCCGAAAGTGCCGAGCACAATGATCGGCGTCATGTAGGCGATGCCAAACAGCACCACCGACCCCAATGACAGGGTGCGTTGCAAACGAGCCATGAGCGACTACTCCGAATTTTATTGGATTTATGGCAGAGCCGAGTTCGGCGCAAATTACGGGTGTTGCGTTTGTTGTTTTGGGTGAATCGTCAAACAGTTATGTTGTTTGCAATGGCCTCTTCGCGAGCAGGCTCGCTCCCACATTTGATTTTTGTCGTTCACAAATTCTGTGTTCGCCGACGATCCCCTGTGGGAGCGAGCCTGCTCGCGAAGGCGTCAGCCCGAACGACACATAAAACGGATCAGCCCTGAGGAATCAGCAGCTCCCGCAATCCAGAAGCATGCTCAACCATCTCCCCCGGCAACTTCAGCCGCTGATCATCCAGGTACCGATAATCCTGCCGTGCGGAGGTCAGCTGATTCAGATCCAGCTCAACCGCAAACTGCCCTTCCTCCCGCCCGGCCTCGAACAACAGCGTGCCCAGCGGATTGACCAGCGCACTGCCGCCGGCAAACAACAACCCGCCATCGCCCTCTTCCACTCGGTTGACCATCAGCGCAAACGCCTGGTTTTCCTGGGCGCGGGCCATGATCGCGGTGCGGTGCGTCGGGCCGTACGGGTCCATGTTGCCGTTGGTGACGATCAGCAGTTCGGCGCCCAGTTGCGCCAGGGCGCGGGCGGTTTCCGGGAATTCGATGTCGTAGCAGATCAGCAGGCCGACCCGCACGCCGCTCCACAGGCACGTGGCGTAGCGGTCGCCCGGCTCGTACACGCCACGGTCCGACGCCCACAGGTGCGTCTTGCGGTATTTCAACGCGATGCCTTCGGGGGTGATCAGCAGCGTGGTGTTGAAAAAACGACCGTTGTCGTTTTCCGCCGTACCGATCACCACGGCGATGTTGCGCTCGCGGGCCGCGGCGACGATTGCGCTGACGGTCGGACCGTTCAGCGGTTCGGCAACCGCTGCCACGGTCTCGGCCGACGGGAAGCCCATCAAGTGGCTTTCGGGAAACATGATCAGCTGCGTGTCGGCGGCGCAGGCCGCAATCGCCGCCAGCGCGCGTTCGAGGTTGTAAGCCGTGTCGTTGTCACGGCCCGCCAGTTGGGCGAGTTCGACCTTCATGGGTAGTCCTTGTTCTAGTGGCCGGGCGGCAGAAAGATTGCCCGGTCGTTGTCTGTGCGCCAGTATGCGCAGCAAGCAACCGGCCAGGGAATCACGCGGCTGGGGTAACCCGATAGGGGTAGATGCATGACACTTTCGTTAGACGACATCGCCTGGCACCGTTCGGTCGGGCAACTGATCGACGCCCTCGACAAGCCGAATTTCTGGACGCAGCTTGTCCGGTTATTGGATCAATACGTCACCTTCGACAGTTGGGTGGCGCTGCTTTTCAGCGCCGATCAGCATCCCCAAGTGTTCGCCGAATGCCCGGGTGAAGACGGCAGTCCGGATCAGTTGTTCCAGGATTACCTGCGCGGTTTGTACCTGCTCGACCCGTTCTACATTGCCTGCCGCGAGCAATCGCGCACCGGGCTGTATCGCCTGTCGGAAGTGGCGCCGGAGCACTTTGAGCTGACCGAGTATTACCAGCGCTACTTTCGTCTGAATGTGGTGGCCGATGAAATCCAGTTCAATTGTCAGCTCGAAGGCGACCGCACGTTGTGCCTGTCGCTGGGCAGCAAACAGCGTTTCAGCGGCCAGCAGATCGCGTTGCTGTCGTTGATCCAGCCGTGGGTGCTGGGTTTGTTGCGTCAGCGCCTGCCCTACGAAATCAACGAAGTCGTGGCTCTCGCGCCGGCACCGGTCCAAGGTGACTGGCGCGTTCAGCTGGAAGCCTCGGTGCAACAACTCAAAGGCGCGCAACTGACCGCCCGGGAGCTGGATGTCGGGCGTTTGATGCTCAGCGGTTGCTCCAGTAAAGAAATCGCCCGTAAGCTGGAAATCTCTGTCGAAACCGTGAAAGTCCATAAGAAACACATGTACAGCAAGCTGGGGATCAAGTCCCAGTCCGAGCTGTTTTCGATTTTCCTCCAGGCGCAGAATGCCTGACATAGCACGGTCCCGTAGGAGCGAAGCTTGCCCGCGAAGAGGCCATCACATTCAACATTGATGTTGGCTGAAACGTTGCTTTCGCGAGCAAGCTTCGCTCCTACAGGGATAGGTGTGCCGAACACAACCGAGTCCGAACCCAAGGAAACCGTATGAGCCTGTCACTCCTGAGCCGCTACGCCTTCTTTGCCGTCTGTGTGATTTTCACCCTCGCCAGTCTGCCGTTCCTGGAACACGACTGGCTCTGGCCGATCACCGCAGTCACCGGCGTCCTGAGCCTCGTGGGCCTGTTTGATCTGCTGCAAAGCCCTCACGCCGTACGCCGCAACTACCCGATCCTCGGCAACATCCGCTATCTGGTGGAGGGCATCCGTCCGGAAATCCGCCAGTACCTGCTCGAATCCGACAGCGACGCCCTGCCCTTCTCCCGGGCCCAGCGTTCGCTGGTCTATTCCCGCGCCAAGAACGAAAGCGCCGATAAACCCTTCGGCACGTTGATCGATGTGTATCAATCGGGTTTCGAATTCATCGGCCACTCGATGCGCCCGGCACCGTTGAGCGATCCGGGCAGTTTCCGAACCCTGGTCGGCGGCCCGCAGTGCACCCAGCCGTACTCGGCATCGGTGTTCAACATCTCGGCCATGAGTTTCGGCTCCCTCAGCGCCAACGCCATTCGCGCCTTGAACCAGGGCGCCAAGCTTGGCAACTTCGCCCACGACACCGGTGAAGGCAGCATCAGCGCGTATCACCGGGAAAACGGTGGCGACCTGACCTGGGAGCTCGGCAGCGGCTACTTCGGTTGCCGCACCGCAGACGGTCGCTTCGACCCGGAACGCTTCGCCGCCCAAGCGCAAACCCCGCAGGTGCGGATGATCGAAATCAAGATGTCGCAAGGCGCCAAACCCGGCCACGGCGGCATCCTGCCCAAGCACAAGGTCACCAAGGAAATCGCCGAAACCCGCGGCATTTTGATGGGCGAAGACTGCATCTCGCCGTCGCGGCACAGTGCGTTTTCCACACCGATCGAACTGATGCACTTCATCCAGCAATTGCGTGAACTGTCCGGCGGCAAACCGGTGGGCTTCAAGTTCTGCCTCGGCCATCCGTGGGAATTCATGGGCATCGCCAAGGCCATGCTGGAAACCGGCATCCTCCCGGACTTCATCGTCGTCGATGGCAAGGAAGGCGGCACGGGGGCCGCGCCTGTGGAGTTCACCGACCACATCGGCGTACCGATGCGCGAAGGTCTGCTGTTCGTGCACAACACGCTGGTGGGCCTGAACCTGCGGGACAAAATCAAACTCGGCGCCAGCGGCAAGATTGTCAGCGCCTTCGACATCGCCAGCGTGCTGGCCATCGGCGCCGACTGGGCCAACTCGGCGCGCGGCTTCATGTTCGCCATCGGCTGCATCCAGTCGCAGTCATGCCACACCAACAAATGCCCGACCGGCGTCGCCACGCAGGACACCCTGCGCCAGCGCGCCCTCGTCGTCCCGGACAAGGCTCAGCGGGTGTTCAACTTCCACCGCAACACCCTCAAGGCACTCGCGGAAATGCTCGCCGCCGCTGGCCTGGAACACCCGTCGCAGTTGTCGGCCAAGCACCTGGTGCGGCGCATGTCGGCAACCGAGATCAAGCTGTTCTCGCAGTTGCATGTGTTTTTGAAACCGGGGGAATTGCTCACCGGCGAGGTCAACGGCGAGTTTTACTCACGCATGTGGCAGATGGCGCGGGCGGACAGCTTTGAGCCAAATGAGTTGGCTGTGGCGTAAACACTGTTTGAACGCCAGTCTCATAGGAAGGCTGGCTTTACATCAAGGAAGAACATCATGCTGAAAGTAATCGCTCAGGACTTCATCAAACCCGAATACATTGAAACGGTTCGCCCGTGGTACACCGAACTGGTCGAGAAGACTCGACTGGAGCCCGATTGCATCGCTTACGACCTGTTCATCGATCAAAAAGACCCCGGCCACTTTATCTTCGTCGAACAATGGCCGAATCAGGCGGCACTGGATGCTCATTGCCAGTCTGAGCACTTTCGGCGGTTGGTGCCGCAGATCAACCGTTTCCAGGCCCGGGATTGCATTATCGTGCTGATGGATGCGTTCTGACGCCCATCGTCACCAGCGAAGCGCCTTGATCGGGGCCGGCTCTTTGATGACGATAAAGCCGTAGTCCCCCAGCAAGTAAATCCGGTAGTGCGGGCGCTCCAGCAGCGCCGGATACCCCAGATAACCCACCCGCGTCGCATTGCGGCGCTCCTTTTCCGCAACCACGTTGGTGATGCCGAGCTTCGGCAGATTCTCGGCCAGCATGAAAAAGTCGATGTTCAGCAGATAGTGCAACACCGGCATCTGCTTGAACGTACCTGCGGCCCCTGACAACCAGTGATCGGAATACGTCACCGACATGTAAATCCGCTTGGCCTCGCGCAATTCTCGATGCGTCGAAATGTCGTGCTCAAGGCTGAACAGCGCGCTGGTGCTGAAGGCTTTCTGCACCGTCAGCACCCGACCGTAAGCGAACGACAGCGACAGCATCGCCAGCAGCGGAACCGCCAACAACAGCGGCAGTCGCTGATGGATCCGCGCCAGCGCCAGATGGCTCAAGTAGAACAACAGCATCAGTAAAACCGCGAAGCCCATCAGGGTTCGAGCGCCCTCGTTGAAGTCGCGGAAAAACAGCGCGACGCCGGACACCAGCAGCGTCACGACCGGCAAGGTCAGCAGACACAACAGGCCGATCAACGCTTTCGTCGGCCCGCTGTCCTGACGCTTCCACACCTTCAGCCCCAATTGCACAGCGCCGGCGAGGGCGCACAGCAGCAGCGTGGCGAACACCCAGGTCAATCCGCCATGAAACAGCAGCACGACTTTTTCCAGCACTCTGCCGATGTTGATCTGCAGTTGCAGCAGCGGCGCGGCGGTCCAGTTCAACAGCAGCGCGCGATCCTGCGCCATGAACATTACGGCGCTGACGCAATACATCAACCAGCCCATGGTGACCTGCGCCAGTTTCCAGCCGATCAACCCGTACAACTGCGGCCAGGTCCATCTCTCATTTGCGCCTCGCAGCAGTTCCAGGCAACACAAGCCCACAAACACATTGAGGCTGATCTGATACAGCCCCAGCGCCAGTGCAATCAGGAGCGAAGGCACCAGCCATTGCAGGCTGCGCGAAGGATGACGAAAGGTGATCGCGTAGATCACCGCCACCAGGCTCAGGGCCATGGCGGGACCGTCATATTGATAAGACAGGTTTTGCAGAAAAAACGGGTTGTACCAGAGTGGCAAGGGCACCAGGCAACAGGCGAGCGTCGGTTGCGTAAAGTAATGAAACGTCAGCCGGGTCAGTGCCGAGGCCATGGCCAGCGTGGCGATCAATAGCGGCAATGGAAAGATGTTCGGCGCCGCGTTGCCGAAGGTCAGCAGGTTGTAGAACAGCTGGGTAAACAGGCGCCCCTGCTCCGCCCAGGCCATGCCCGCCGACAGGGATCGCCAGTTGTCATCGATGTACGGGTAGTCCGCGATAATCAGCGGCAGCACATACAGCAACGTCGCGAGCAGAAAAAACAGCCAGACCTGTCGGCCGCCGAGTTCCTTGCCGAGCACATCGCTGAATCGGCCCATGCTAAAGCCCGAGCCGGTCTTTGCCGCCGACGATGTCTTTGACCACGTAGCGCGGCCGGTGCTTGGCCTCGATGTAGATCCGGCCGACGTACTCACCGAGGATGCCGATGCCAATCAGCTGCACGCCGCCGAGAAACAGAATGGCGGTCATCAACGACGGATAACCGGGTACGCTGTTGCCGAAGAAAATCTTGTCCAGCACCATGTACACCGCGTAAAGCACCGCGAAAATCGAAATGCCGCCGCCGACGTACGTCCACAAACGCAACGGCACGGTGCTGAACGACGTCACCCCTTCGAGTGCCAGGTTCCACAGTTTCCAGCCATTGAACTTGCTGCTGCCGGCCACGCGCCCGGCGCGTTCGTACTCCACCACCGCGGTGGTGAACCCGGCCCACGACAACACGCCTTTCATGAACAATTGATGCTCGGGCAGTGCGCGGATCACGTTGACCACCTTGCGATCCATCAACCGGAAATCACCGACGTTCTCTTCGATCCGGGTGTACGCGATACGGTTCAGCACGTGGTAGAACAGCGCCGCGCTGTGGCGTTTGAGGTAACCGTCGGTGGCCCGGTTGCGGCGTTTGGCGAGCACCACGTCTGCGCCCTTTTGCCACTCGTCAATCAACAGTGGAATGACGCTGATCGGGTCCTGCAAATCGACGTCCATGGGGATCACCGCATCGCCAGAAGCGTATTCCAGGCCGGCGAACAACGCCGGTTCCTTGCCGAAGTTGCGCGAAAAGTTGATCAGCAACACACGCTCGTCGACCTGCGCCAGTGCCTTGACCTGCTCGGCCGTCCGGTCGGAGCTGCCATCGTTGATGAATACGATCTCGACTTCGTCGCCGCCCAGCCTCAACTCGCGCTGCACCGCCTGATAAAACAGGCTGATCGCTTGCTCTTCGTTGAAGACCGGAACGATCAGCGAAACCTTCACGTTTCACGCTCCTGAAGCATGCTCGGTAAAGATTCGACAGCTGCCGTGCACCATTATTCGGGCGCGCCATCGAGCTGGCAGACCAGTGGATGGTTTCTTTCAGCCAGTCACATCTGAGACATTCAGTAATAGCGTGTTTTTTGCAATTGTCGTCGAATCGCGCCACCCTGCGCGCCGCCGATGCGCGGCGCGCACCTTTTGCCGCGCTGACCACTCTTTATTCAACACCCGTTCACGAGCCCGCTGTCATGACGTTTGAACGCGATCACCGAATCGACTTTTTTCGAGGCCTGGCGCTGATCTTCATCTTCTGGGATCACGTGCCTCACAACCCCCTCGGTCAAATCACCCCGCGTAACTTCGGTTTCAGCGATGCCGCGGAAATTTTCGTGTTTCTCGCCGGTTACGCGGCCGTCCTGGCCTACGGGAAAATCTTCCGACGGGACGGTTATCTGATTGCCTGCGTGAAGATTCTGCGCCGCGCCTGGGTGCTCTACGTGGTGCATATTTTCTTGCTGGCGATGCTGATGGGCATCGTGTTCTTCGCCAACAGCCACGTGGAAACGAGGGATCTGGTGGAGGAAATGGGCATGCACCATTTCATCACCAACCCGCAGCAAGCCCTGGTCGATGAACTGCTGCTGCGCTTCAAACCGAACCTCATGGACCCGCTGCCGCTGTACATCGTGCTGCTGGCCGGCTTGCCGCTGGCGCTGCCGATGCTGGTGCGCAAACCGTGGGCGGTGGTGGCCGTGTCATTGACCGTGTACCTGTTGGCGCCGTGGTTCGGCTGGAACCTGGCGGCCATCAAGGATGGCGTTTGGTACTTCAATCCCGTGGTCTGGCAACTGTTGTTTGTGCTGGGCGGCGCGGCGGCGACTTACGGGCAGCGCCCCCGGTTACCTGACGCGCGCCCGTTGCTGCGCCGGCCGTTGTTTGTCAGTGCCGTGGTGTATGTGGTGGTTACTGGCGTGCTGACCGTTTCCTGGCGATGGCCGGAAATTCATGATGCGCTGATGCCCGCGTGGCTGAGCAACCTGTTGTACCCGATCAGCAAGACTGACTTGTCGCCAGTGCGGTTGCTGCACTTCCTGGCGCTGGCGTATGTCACGGCGAAGCTGTTGCCCGATACCGGCTGGACGCAAAACTGGCTGGCGCAGCAAAGTTGTCGCATGGGGCGTTATTCGCTGGAAATCTTCTGCCTCGGCGTGTTGTTGGCGCCGTTGGCGGACATGGTCAATGCCATGACCGACGATGCGTTTGCCATGCAGATATTCACAGCCTTGGTGGGTGCGGGGTTGATGGCGTTGCTGGGGGCTTGGCTGGAGCTCAATAAACGGTTGAACCAGCCGATCAACAGGTCGCAGCGTTCGGCAGCTGAACGGATCCCACTGTAGGGGCTGGTTTGTCGGCGATAGCGGTCTATCTGGCGACCATTTTCTTTCAGGTGTACATATCCGTTGCTGCGGTAACGGCGGCTATTGGTTTCGCCCTTACGGCGAGTCACTTGGAAGAGCCCCAAGTAACCAAGGGCTCTTGCCCCTTTCGTTCGGTGCCTCGCCTAGGCTCGGCATGCCCTCGCTCCGGTCCTGCTCCGTGGGCCCGCCGCCATCGGCCATCCCTGGCCGGGGGCGGCTAACCCGGCATCCATGCCGGGTTGCCCACTACGCAGAACCTGCGCTCGGCCTCTCGAGGGGGCGCTCAGATCAAAAGCTGAAGGCGAGCTAACGCTCGGCCTGATGAGTGGTGAAAATCAAAAGCGTACGCAGATCCCTGTAGGAGCCGGCTTGCTGGCGATAGCGGTGGGTCAGTCAACGTATGTATTGGCTGGACAGACGCAATCGTCGGAACGCCGCCCGCAGCAAGCCGGCTCCTACAGGGGAATGCGTACGATCAAAGAGACAGGTCGGCTGGCAGGCCGCCTCGTTTTTGCTTTGCTTTGCTTTGGCTTTTGATTTTGATCTGCCCCGTCGGGAGGCCGAGCGCAGGTTCTGCGCAGTGGGCAACCCGGCATGGATGCCGGGTTAGCCGCCCCCGGCCAGGGATGGCCGATGGCGGCGGGCCCACGGAGCAGGACCGGAGCGAGGGCATGGCGAGCATTAGCGAGCCACCGTACGTCAGGGGCGCAAGCGCTTGGTTACTTGGCGCTTCTCCAAGTGACTCGCCGTAAGGGCGAAACCATAAGCAGCCGTCACCGCAGCAACGGATATGCCCCCCATCCAACCCCTAAGACGCCGAGCGCACCGCACCTTGCGACACACCAGTCGGCTGCAGCTTGAACACATAAAACAACACCGTCAGCAACACCAGGAACGCCGGCCCCACATACAGCGCCACCCGAGTGTCCGGGAAGTACGCCATCAAACCAACCACCAACACCAGAAACGCCAGTGCCAGATACGAACTCACCGGGTACAACCACATCTTGTATTTCAACCCGGCCCGTTCGCTGGCGCTCAGGCCTTTGCGGAACTTGAGCTGGGCCAGCAGGATCATCACCCAAGTCCAGATCGCGCCGAAAGTAGCGATGGCCGTCACCCAGACGAAGACCTTTTCCGGCACCAGGTAATTGAGCAGCACCCCCAGCAACAAGGCGAAAATCGACAGCAGCAGCGCGCGACGCGGTACCCCGTTGTTCGACGTTTTGGCAAAACCGGCCGGAGCCTGACCATTCTGCGCCAGGCTATAGAGCATGCGCCCCGTACTGAAAATGCCGCCGTTGCAGGACGACAGTGCAGCGGTGATCACCACGAAGTTGATGATGCCAGCGGCGGTCTTGATACCCAGACGCTCGAAGGTCATCACGAACGGACTGCCCTGGGTGCCGATTTCATTCCACGGGTAGATCGACAGAATCACGAACAACGCGCCGACGTAGAACAGCAAAATCCGCCAGAACACCGATCCGATCGCGTTGGGAATGGTCTTCTGCGGGTTCTTCGCTTCACCGGCGGTCAGGCCGATCATCTCGACGCCGAGGTAGGCGAACATCACCATTTGCAGGGACATCAACACGCCTTGCACGCCGTTCGGCATGAAGCCGCCGTGAGCCCAGAGATTGGAAATCCCCAACGCCACGCCGTCGTTGCCGAAACCGAACGCAATCACGCCGACACCGCCGATCACCATCGCAATGATGGTGACGATCTTGATCAGGGCGAACCAGAATTCGAATTCACCGAAGGCTTTTACTGCGATCAGGTTGATCGAGCCCATGCTGACCAATGCGGCGAGTGCCCAGATCCAGCGTGGCACCTCGGGAAACCAGACGCCCATGTACACCGCCACTGCGGTGATTTCCGCAACACAGGTCACCAGCCACAGGAACCAATAGTTCCAGCCCGTCAGGAACCCCGCCAACGGGCCAAGGTAGTCCTGGGCATAACGGCTGAAGGAGCCGGCGACCGGGTTGTGCACAGCCATTTCGCCGAGGGCGCGCATGATCACCAGGATCGCCAGACCGCCGATGATGTAGGACAGCATGATGGCGGGGCCGGCCATTTCGATGGCCTTGGCCGAACCGAGAAACAGACCGACACCGATACAGGCACCGAGTGCCATCAAGCGAATATGCCGTTCGCCGAGTTCGCGTTTAAGCGGGCCGCCCTGAGCGGTCTCGCCGTGGGGCAGGTGATTGCCGACTGGCATAGGGGTACAACCTCGTCTTGTTATTGGATATGACCACCGAGTGTCGAAGCGCTGACCGATAAGCCATTGCTTGCCTGAAACCGGACCTGCTTCGTGGGCAGAACCATCCTGCAGGGCAAAACCCTCCAAGATCAGCGGGGCGTGCAGTCTAAAAACCTTCCAGCAGGATATTTCACTCTACAACCCACAATATTCAGCGAGAACTCTCGGCAAAAGCGCGGTTTTTGGAGGTGCATTACCTGACTTTTTGTAGGAATTTTTACCGCTAAAACGCCGCGGAGTATTGCACAGCATTGGTGCATCGTCATGCCCCTACCTAGGCCGCATTTACGCGGCGATGGCTCTAGTACGGCCATCTTGCAGGAACTGGCTTGCCGGCGATGGCGTCCATGAAATCGCCATCGCCGGCAAGCCGGCTCCTACGGATCGGGGCGCTGTCCAAATATCGGGCACACCTCAACCCTGTAGGAGCTGGCTTGCCGGCGAAGGCGCCCGTGAAATCGCCATCGCCGGCAAGCCGGCCCCTACGGATCGGGGGCGCGGTCCAAATATCGGGCTCACCTCAACCCTGTAGGAGCCGGCTTGCCGGCGATGGCGTCCATGAAATCGCCATCGCCAGCAAGCCAGCCCCTACGGATCGGGGCGCTGTCCAAATATCGGGCTCACCTCCCCCCTGTAGGAGCCGGCTTGCTGGCGATGGCGTCCATGAAACCGCCATCGCCAACAAGCCAGCCCCCTGCAAAGAGACCATTCGCTCATCCCCCGTCAGGGTGAATATTCGATATCCGGGTGTTCACAATTTTTTCACCGGCAGCATCCACCGTCTAAGCTTCAAACAAGTCCGATCAATCTGCGTGAATGGATCAGTCGACTATGGGCGCGTTATGGCAAACCGATACGAGTAAAAATGTGGTCCCGACTGAACGTGTGGATGAAGCGCCTATCCCCGAAAAACCCCGTCGTAGTCGTACCAAACACGGGTGGAAGGCGTTTTGGTTACTGGTGTTGATTATCCTGATTGCTCTGGGGTTGGCCGCTGCCAGGGAAATGCGTACCTCGAAGTTCCAATCCCGGGAAGCCAGCAAATATGCCGCGACCCTGAGTTACGAACTGAAGCCTGGCCCAAGCGATTCCATTCGCTATCCAGGGGCCGGCCCTTTTGACTTGCGTCTGGGCTACAGCTCTCTGGGTGAGTTCCTGCCACGCCTGATCAAGCGCGACTACGTCGTTGCGGCACAAACCCGCTTTTCCCAACCGTTGATGGACTACACCGACAAGGGCTTTTTCGTGCCCTATGCGGAGAAGATCCAGGCAGGATTGTCGATCACCGATTGCCGTGCGGCGCCGCTGTATCAGTACAAATATCCACAGCAACTCTATTCAAGCTTTGACGCGATTCCGCCGGTGGTGGTCAGCAGTTTGCTGTTCATCGAAAACCGCTTCCTGCTCGACCCTCGTCAGCCCCGGGCCAACCCCGCCGTGGATTGGCCACGCTTCGGCATGGCGGCTTGGTCGCAGGTCGCCAAAATGCTGCACATGCCTGGCCAATCGGCGGGCGGCAGTACCCTCGCGACGCAACTCGAGAAGTATCGACACTCGCCCGACGGCTTGACCGTGTCCGGCGGGGAAAAAATCCGCCAGATGATTTCCGCCAGCGTGCGCGCCTACCAGGCCGGGCCGGAAACGCTTGTGGCTCGCCAGAACGTGGTGCGTGATTACCTCAACAGCGTGCCCCTGTCCGCCGTGCCGGGCCATGGGGAAGTGCACGGCATGGCCGAAGGTTTGCGCGTCTGGTACGGCGCCGATTTCAACAAGGCCAACGAAACTCTGGCCAGTACCGACACGGATCCAAAGACCCTGGCGGAAAAAGGCCTGGCCCTGCGTGAGATGCTCTCATTGATGATTGCCCAGCGCCGCCCTTCCCACTACCTGACCAAGGGCCACGATGAACTGGCCGACCTCACCGACAGTCACATTCGCCTGCTGGCGCAAAACTTTGTGATCGATGCGCCGTTCGCCGCCGCCGCACTGGCCAGCAAAGTGACCTATCGCGACTGGCAGACCCAGCCGACCATTCAACCGATCGAAACCAACAAAGGCATCAGCGTGGCGCGCAGTCGCCTGGGTGGGTTGCTCAATCGTCCGCTGTACGACCTCGATCGCCTGGATCTCTCGGCCACCAGCACCCTGCAAGGCGATCTGCAAACCCAGGTCACCGAGTACCTCAAGCACTTGGCCGACCCGGCGTTTGCAACGCAGATCGGTTTGATGGGCGAACGCCTGCTCACCCCCACCAGCACCACGCAAGTGCGCTACAGCTTCACATTGTTCGAACTGACCCCGGACGGTTCGCGGGTGCGCGTGCAAACCGACAGCACCGATCAGCCATTCGATATCAATGAAGGCAGCAAACTGGAATTGGGCTCCACCGCGAAAATGCGGGTGCTGACGACTTATCTGCAAATCATCGCCGAGCTGCACGACAAGTACGCCGAAATGACCGTCCCGGAACTGAAGAAAGTCGACGTCCCGGATCAGGATCGCCTGAGCCGCTGGGCCGTCGATTACCTGATCGAGAACAAGGACCGCAACCTGGCGGCGATGCTCAGCGCCGCGCTGGACCGCAAATACTCGGCCAGCCCCGGCGAAGCCTTTTTTACCGGCGGCGGGCTGCATACCTTCGTCAACTTCCGCAAGGAAGATAACGGTCGCATACCGACCTTGCGCGACGCCCTGCGCGAATCGATCAACCTGCCGTTCATTCGGCTGATGCGTGATCTGGTGCGCTACACCACCTACTCCGGCCCGAACAACAGCGCTGCACTGCTCGGGGACGACCGCGATCCTCGGCGTCAGGAATACCTGGCCGAGTTCGCCGACCGCGAGGGCACTTCGTTCCTGCTGAAGTTCTGGAAGCGATACAAAAACAAGGACACTCAGGAACGGCTCGAAACCTTCCTCGACAGCATGCGCCCAACACCGATTCGCATGGCCGCGGTGCATCGCTATCTTTTGCCGCAAGCCAGTCAGGAAAGCTTCAACACCTTCGTACGCTCGCACCTCTCAGGCGCCAAGCTCACCGAAAAACTCACGGACGAACGCCTGCAACGGCTTTACGAAAATTACAGCCCCGGCATCTACGACTTGCCGGATCAGGGCTTCATCGCCAAGGTCCATCCGCTGGATTTGTGGCTGATCGGTTATTTGTTGAATCACCCCGACGCCAAATGGAGCGAAATCGTCAAGGCCAGCCAGTTTGAACGCCAGGAAGTCTATAGCTGGCTATTCAAAAGCAAACATAAGGGTGCCCGTGATGGCCGCATCCGCACCATGCTGGAGATCGAGGCGTTTCTCGAAATTCACGCGCGCTGGCAGAAAGTCGGCTATCCGTTCGATCATCTGGTGCCTTCGCTGGCCACCGCCATCGGCAGTTCCGGCGACCGCCCGGCCGCGTTGGCGGAACTGATCGGCACCATCCTCAACGACGGCGTGCGCATGCCGACACTGCGCATCGACAGCCTGCACTTTGCGGCGAATACGCCCTATGAAACCAAGCTGATCAACGACCCGGATGTGGGTAAACGGGTGATGCCGTCCGAAGTGGCCGCGGCCATGCGTGAGGCCTTGTCGCACGTGGTGGACGCGGGTACGGCCAAACGTGTTTCCGGCAGTTTCATCACCCCCGATGGCAAACCTCTGGCCATGGGCGGCAAGACCGGGACCGGCGACAACCGCATCGAAGCCATTGGTTCCGGTGGGCGAATCTTGAGTTCGAAGTCGATCAACCGCACGGCCACCTTTGTGTTTTACATCGGTGATAGCCACTTTGGTACGTTGACCGCATTCGTACCCGGTCGCACGGCCGAAGCCTTCAAGTTCACCTCGGCCTTACCGGTGCAAGTGCTCAAGGGCATGGCACCGATTCTCACGCCGTATCTGCAACCGGGCACGCATACGCAATGCCTGCCCGTGGAGGTAGTGCGACGCTGAAAAACGGTGGCGGTAATTAATTATTTTCGGCATTGAAAATTCCAATGCGTTACCGGGAAGAACACTTCTCAAACAGCGGGAATTCAGACTTTTACTTTGAACCTCGGGCGTTAGGCTGGTCACTCCACTTAATGCTCAAGGTTTATTGAAAGCATGACTGACTTACACGGACGTATATCAGCGCTACCGTCACCCGTGGCCAACGACAATAAAGGTCACCATTACGCGTTCATCAAGAACCGTATCCACCCCGTTTTCAAAGGCGCTTCAGTGCGACGGGTTCATGAACTGAGCCTCACACAAACGGCGTCAGGGCAATGGATACAGAGCGCCAGAGATTTCGACCACACGCCGTTACAAGAAGCCAATCTTGAACTCTGGTCCACGCAGAACGCAGTCGACCGGTTCATGGATGAGGTGCAGGACGTTTACACGTTCGCCGAACCGTTACTCACCGACGCGCTACAGAAAAAATTCAATGTCGAAGTCGATGTCACCAGCACGTTCCTGCATCTGTACTTGCCCAAAGCACGCCCGTGGTATGTCTTCGACGTCTCCGGCGGTGTTGTTACCCGAACCGTCTCATTGCTGGACGCCGCCCTGCACAACTTCGCACGTCACGAAACCTGCGAACCGGACTCGGACTTCATCAGCCAACCCGATGCACGTGGGCACTTTGACGTCCTGCCGATCAAACGCAAAATGTCCATTGCCCAGTTCCAGAACCTCTGCCGCGAACTGGACATCGGCGCGCGCTACACGAAATACCTCGAAGAACAGTTGCTGCCCAGCGACGGTCTCGCCCAAGGTTTTTTGAAGTTCAAAATCGTCGAGAGCGAGAAAGCCGCGTTCAAAGCTGCCGTCCAATTGGCTGTCCTGACGGGCGACATCGACGCCGAGGCCAGTGACCTGATCCTGAACATGCTCGCCGGCCAGCGCAACCTCACCCGTAAAGGCCGGGTGATGCAATTCGCCGAGCTGTCGATTCTCGACAGTCCGCTGAGCGGAATCGTGTTGATCACACCCAGGCCGGAACAACACATCCGTGAGGTGACGCCGGTGATTGTTTACGTCCCGCAGGACCCTGAGCATCCGCTGAAAGAGTACCCCTCGACCGTCGCCTTCATGAATGAACTGACGCGCCAACTGCGCGCCAACGATGTCGTTTCGTCCACCGGCATGACCTACCAACAGTATTTCAGCCGGTTCGTCGATCAATCGGAGCGCGGGCATTTTTTCGGTGGGCTTCAGCAGCGTCTGTTCAGGGTGAAATGGCATCAGAAAGCGCCGCTGGACCAAGGACCTAGCTGGCGGGAAGTACCAATCGACAACCCCAATCTGCATTTCAAGGCGGCACCGATCCCCGGCGAACTCTGGGAATACCTCTTCCAGCAGAAGCTCAACAAGGTGCTGAACGACGCCCGACACATTGCCGTGTCCACCGCCGATAGCGATAGCAATGCCCGATGGGCCTGGTGGGAAAACTTCAAGAAAATAGTCTCGGACATCTTCAACGTCGCGCTGATGGTCGTCACGCCGTTCGTTCCGGGGCTGGGTGAATTGATGATGGTCTACACGGCGTATCAGATGGCCAGTGACGTCATCGAAGGCATCGTCGATATGACCATGGGGTTGTGGACCGAAGCTGCCGAACACATCGTCGGCGTGGTGACCGACTTCATTCAGTTGGTGGCGTTCGCCGCCGGGGTGAAGATTGGCAACGTTGCGCGCCTGAAGCTTTCGCCGCTGATCGAAGGCATGAAACCGGTGGCTCTGCCCAATGGCGAACCACGGCTTTGGCATCCCGATCTCAAGCCTTATGAGAGGCCGGATGTAAAACTACCCGCTGAAGCCAAACCTGACGCATTGGGTCTCCATGCCCACGAAGGCCAGGACATTTTGCCGCTGGATGACAAACACTATGCCGTGCAAAAGGACCCGCAAACCGGCAACTACCGCGTCAAGCACCCGCACCGCGACAACGCCTATTTACCCGAGTTGAAACATAACGGCCAGGGCGCCTGGACCCACGAGGCCGAGAACCCGCGAGCGTGGCAACACCCGACGTTGATGCGTCGCCTCGGCCATTCCGTGGACGGCTTCAGCGACGCAGAACTGAACAACGTGCGCATCGCCAGCGGCACCAACGACGCTGCGCTACGCCGGATGTACGTCGACAACACGGCCCCGCCACCGCTGCTGGACGACAGCCTCATACGCTTGAAAATCCAGCACCGCACCCGCCAGGCCATTGAACGGGTTCGAACCGGTCAGCCCCTGGACCCTGCCTCCTGGTGGTTTGAACCCCTGGCGACTTATCTGGACGGCTGGCCTGTGGATAAAGCCCTGAAGGTTTACGAAGACGCCGACATGACGGGGCGCTTTCGCCAGTACGGCAATCCCGAAGCGACCGAGGCACAGACGCTGTCCACCAGCCAGTCGCAGCTCATGAGCGAACAGTTTGCACCGAGGCTTGTCGAGTTTCTCAGTGAAGAAGAGCTGCAAGCGATGCTCGGTCGGTCAACCGCCAAAAGTGAACAGGTGCAAGCCCTGCGCAATCGACTGGCGGACGAAGCCAATCGACTGAACGCTGACATCGTCAATCAGCTTTACCAAGGTGCAGAAGCGTCCGACGACCCGCAGGTCCGACTCATTCGCCAGACATTCCCCGAGCTGCCGACCCGCGCGGCACAGGCGCTGCTGAACAGTTCCGACGCGGCCGACCTCACGCGCATGAATCAGGAGCAACGCCTGCCGTTGAGCCTCAAGAGCCGCGCCCGTGAAGCCGCCTTCGAAGCCCGGGCCAACCATGCGTACGAGGGTTTTCACGACGGCGCGCAGTGGGTGGCGCAAACCGAAAGCCTGGTGCTGAACGCGCTCAGGATTCATACCGACACCTTCGCGCAATTGCGTATCGAGGTGCGTGAAGGCAGCGATGCCGGACCACTGCGCAGCAGCGTGGGGGCACATGATGCGGCGACGGTCCGGGTGCTGGTCAAGGACGAGGCCAACCGGTTCGAAGTCTGGGACGCCGACAACCACAAACTGCACGACGCCGCTGATTTTTTCGAAGCAGTGCTCACGGCGTTGCCGAAAAACAAACAGGCGCAGTTGGGTTATCGGCCGGGCCAAGGGGCGTTTTTCAAGCAGTGGGTCATGGCCAGGACCGATACTCCCGCCGAACGCCGCACCGCGCTCGCCGCCCCGCCGATCCGCCCGATGGCGAACCACGAAGACATGATGCTGTTGCGTGGTCCTGTCTTGTCCACCACTGCCGCCACACTCCCTGAACGGGTGCAGGACTTGTACCCGCACTTCAACGAACGAGAGGTCGATGCCTTCGTTCGGTCCCTGGGCTCGCAAGAGCAAGGGCATCAGACACTGACGAGGCTTGACCGAGAGCGGTATGACCTTCGCAAGCTGCTCAACCGGTGGCAATACCAGCGACCCGATACGTGGGGACCTGACCGACAAGGGTTCGTGCGCGGTGGCGGGCTGCACATTGCCGAGCGGCTCATCGATTGTTTCTCAAGAAAACCCACCGTGTTCGGTGAGCGCAGTACCACGGTCGACGGCGGTTATGCGCTGGACCTGTCCGTTGAGTTCGATGTGCCCGACCTCGAACGCTGGTGGAAGGAACTGCCTTCGGATATCAAACATTACGTCGATCAGATCAGCACCTTGAATCTGGATCGCACAAACTTCTCCGAAAACGCCTCCGGCCTGTTAAGCGACTTCCCTCACCTTCGGCAACTGAGCGCCCGCAACTGCGGATTGACGCGACTCCCCGACACCATCGGCAAGATGCACTACCTGCGGACGTTGCGGCTGATGAACAATGACATCACATTAACGCCGTCGGCCGTTGAGCAACTGCGAAACCTGACCCACCTGGAAACAATCAGGCTCGATGACAATAGGCAGTTGGGCATGCTTCCGAACGTCGGACGCATGCCCAAACTGAGAATCCTTAGTTTGAGCAACACAGGGGCAACCACTTGGCCCGATGGCCTGTTCGGGCCCTTCAGCAAACGTCGACCAAGGGGCTTCTTTCTGGATTTGCAGGAGAACCCGATCAGCGTCATTCCAACGGTCGTGCCTGGCTCGGAGGAGGCCTTCCTCGTGGCGCGGACCCGCTTGTTTCCAAAGAGTCTTTCGGAGGCAAACCTGATTACGTTCAAGGCCTATCGGCGCTCGGTCGGCCTCGCTCCCGAGCAGCCGTATATCGACGCCGCCGCCGACACGATGCTCCAATGGCCGACGAAGGACGACTCTGTCTGGTGGAGTGCCGAGGTCGGGGGGCTGGGTACTTTCCGTGAGGACGCCTGGCACGATTTGATGACCGAGCCTGGCTCCGAAGATTTTTTTGCCCTGATCCAGAAACAGACACGCTCGGCCGATTACCGGGCCGGCGGTGAATTGCGCCAACAATTGAGCAGCCGGGTATGGCGCATGGTCGAAGCCATCGACCTGGACACCCCATTGCGCAATGAACTGTTCGAAATGGCCAAGGCCCCCACCTCCTGCGCCGATGCCGGGGCTCAGGTGTTCAACCACATGGGCATCAAGGTGCTCGCCTCTGAAGCCTATGCCTTGTCAACGTCCAACGCCGTCCTCGAAAACAAACTGGTGAACCTGGCAAAAGGTGCCGCTCGCCTCGCGCGCGTGGATGACATCGCCCGTGCCGATTTTGGCAGTCGTGAAGGCAATCCTGATGAAGTGGAGGTGTACCTCGCCTACGAAACCGGCCTGGCTCAACGCCTCGGTTTACCATGGCAATCGGAATCGATGTTGTATCGCCCGTTGGCCGGTGTGAGCGCCCAAACCCTCGACACCGCCTTCGATACGGTGATGTCGATGGAGGCAGGCGACGGTTTGATCAACGACATGATCCAACAGTCGTTCTGGGAGAAATACTTACTGGACACTTACCCGAACGAATTCCGGCGCAATAGCCGACTGTTCGACACCAAGAGCGACCTGATGGGTGAATTGCGCCAAGTACAACATACCTGGGCTAACTCGAAAGGCCTGGAGATTGCACAGCGACGAGCCCTCAAACAGCGCCTGCAAGACCTCGCCCGGCGACTGAATGTCGATGACAGTGTGGTGCTCACCGATGAAGAGATGTCCGATGAGGTTTACAGCGGATTGCTTGACGACATGGGCTACGAAAGAAAAGAGCTGAGCAGACAGCTGACCCGCGTAGCGCTGCAAAAGGCCGCAGAGCAGTAATCGGAAAGCCCTGATGCATCGGTTGATGCATCAGGGTTTAACCCTTAACCCACTTCCGAGTCCCAGATCACCGTGACAAGGCCTGAGTAGGATCGGGCGACGCCGGGCTTGAGCATTTCGCCGACTTCGTCCTGGGCAATCTCGAAGTGCAACGTTCCCGGTTTGCGATCGACATAAAAGCGCGGCTGGAACAGCTCGGTGCCACTGCCGTCGCGCCGCAATGGCCGGCGATTGACCGGTTGTGCGGTGGCATCCACCAGGCCATTGGGCAGCGTCACGCTGACGTCGAGCGGCACGACATGACCTGAAGCCGGGTCGCGCACCGAGCAGCGTTGACCGTCCATGCTGTACTGGCAGTCCAGGTTCATCTTGAAACGGCTCGATGAAGAGACATTGAACGTCTGATCCCGAAACAGCCGTGTCGGCTTGCGCCCCTGTGTCAGCCAGGCTTGCCAGCCGCCCTGCGGGACCAGTTCGACGCGATTGCCGCCCGGTGGAATTTCCACCTTGAGCGTGTGCTGCACATCCAAAGAGAAATTGAGGGTCAGCTGGTTGTCATTCGGAATCATCACATCACCCATGTCGAAATCCTGATTGGGGCCGACCGTGTAGGTGATGAAACCGGTGTAGTGACCCGCCTTCATGTTCAACGGGTCTGGCGTGCGCAGCTCATAGGCAAATACAAAGTACTGATAGACGAACGACATCGGAATGTCGAAAAGCGCTTTCTTGCTGCATACCCCCGCGCCTACCGGGACTCTCCAGAAGCTGTTGTAGCCTTGCCTGCCAACCGTATAAGTACCAACACCTAGACAAGGAACAGGTGCATAAACCCATCCCCCACCGCCCCACAGCTGGTCCCACCACCCTCCGTTGGTTATTGCGTCGACATAGCGTGGGAGTTGCGCTTCGTGACCAATCCCGGCAATCCGAATCGAAAGATCTGTCGAATCGCCCGATTCATGAGTGACGCGCACGGTCCTCCACTCCGAGGGCACCCGAGCCATGCCGCCCTGGCGAGGGTCCGTATGATTGGCCAGGATCGGCGCGTTGGCGGTGAATCGAATAAGCGCGCGCAAGCTGGAAAACTTATACGCTTCGCAGGCCGCCGGCACCTGCTCACAGAACCCCTGGGGCGGCGTCTGATTGACGAACTCGTTCTTTTGCGGGTTGCTCGAGTCAGGTTTGAAGCTGGCCTCGACATCCAGGTCAAATGCTTGCACCGAGAGAGTAAAAACGGCGCACAGCAGGCCGGTCAAACAGCCAATCAGTGTCCGGGCAATTCGTCTGTTCAATTCATTTACCATGTCGGCAACACCGCATTAAAAACCATAATGACGCTGCCAAAGTAAATGCCGGGCTTGTACACCCCATCGACAGGCGGCACCGGCACAATCTCCAGCAACACACGTTTACCCGGCGCTGCCTCGCTCATCGACACCACCTCGCTACTCTCCAGCTCACTCAATAACTTGCCGTTGAACAGCACACGCAAACCAATGTCATGGGCCGGCGTCCCGTTGGACAGGTAAGGCCGGCCCTCAAGCCGGGCTTCGATGGAGCCGGCTTCATTCTTCACATCGAAATACTTGCGCAAGCCACCCAGGGTCGAGGTCGCCAGATTCCACGGCAACTGCTGTTCGCGGTGAATCCAGCCGGTGTCTGCGGGAATGACATAGAACGCCTGGCTCGGAATCGTCACGAACACTTCGAAGTGCTGCACTTCGCGAGCGGCAAATGCTGAATGGCATGCCATTGCCGACACCATCAGAACCGTCAGTTTTCTGAACATAGTCATCAACCCTTCACATCGAGCTTCTTGCTGCTCTCGCCTTCAACCAGCGTGAAGCGGTACTCGCGACCGGCCTGCTTTTCAAACTCGAAACTGCGACCCGCCAGAATGTGATGCTTGGTGGTCGGCATACAGTCCTGCTCGTTGTTGACCGAGCAATCCTTGAACTCATCGATCACCACCACGGTGTTGCCGTTATTGCGGATGCGGTAATCCTTCGCGCCGTTCTCGATCACGCTGGCGTAACGCGTGTCCTTGGGACGGACGAAAAACACCGCGCCATACCCGGCCAGCACCGTGACCCCGGCGGACAGGGTTTTCTTGTATTCCTCACGCTCTTCACCCGAGACCGCGAACTCGTCTTCTTTCTCTGGCACCACTGGCACGAAACGCACGCGGAAATAGCGCTCGCGGTCACGCTCGCCCATGTACAGCAACCGCGTACCTTGCATGCCACTGGCAGGCACGATCAGCCGCGCCGGGCTGGCCATCAAACCGTCCCGGGCGCTGCCGTCGGCACTGGATTTGAGCGGCACTTCCTGCGACTTGCCGTCAGCGTCGTAAAGGATTTCCAGGATGTTGACCTTGACGAAAGCGGTGCTGTCGCCGCCATTGAAGACGCGTTTCAGGTAAGTACTTTTATCGCCGTCCAAATAGTCGTAAACCGTGCCGATATTGATGCTCGGCCCGGCGTGTGCCGTCTGCGTGAACAAACAAAAACCAATCAGTGCCAACCGACGTTTCATCGTCATTTACCTCGTAGATAAAGTGCGTTTTGCCGGGCATCAGCCTGCCGTCGGCGTCCCTGTCGCTGCGTCCGCCAACGTATCCGGCGTGCAACGCAGGTCGCCGATCATCAGCACATTGTTTTCCGTGCGGCCGCGGCTCGGGTCGAGGCGGAACTGGCACAGCAACTGGTTGCCGTGGCGCACTTCAAGGGTTGGTGAACCGGCGTTCATTTCCATGGAGAAGAAGCCGTCCACTTCACTGACCCCGCGACTGGCGTGGTTGATGATGTGGTGGCCTTTGAGCGGGCTGCCCTGGAAGTCCACCAGGCGACCGAGCACGGTGAGGGTTTTCATCACGCGAATCTGGCGATACTCGACGCCGCCCTTGTTCAGGTGATAGCTGGAACGGGCCGGCTGGATGGTCGCGGCCGGTACGTGATTGCCCTCGAAATCGAAACTGACCGAGCTGCTTTTGTAGGCGGTGATCGGCACGAAATTGCGCCCCGGCCTGAGCACCGCGCTGCCACCGCTCAAATCGTCGGCGCGCAGGGCGATGTCATCGATGTCCGATTCGACATCGATGATCATGCCGGCACCGTTGCGGTGGTACTGGCTGGTCACGACCATTTTTTGCCCGCCGACGGCGACGGTGCTGTCGAGGTTCAGGCCACCGGTGAAATCGTTGTTGAATGAGGAGCGCTGGATAAAACCGTCAGCGTTGACCCGCTCCGATTGCATCGTCGCCATCGCGTTCATGCCGATGCCATAGGTGTCGGTGATGGCCGTGGCGGAAACGCTTTGCAGCAGGTGATCCTGCAAGTCTTTGCGGTAGGTGACCGAGGCATTGTTATCGCGTCCGCCGTCTCGATCGGTGCGGGTGCCGATGCTGCCGGAGATCTGTTCGCCCGGCCCGCCCAAGGCGATGTTGACGCTCAGGTCGACGCCACGATTGCGGTCATTGCCCGAGTTGAAACTGCCCGGCCTGTCGAACAGCGACAAACGCCAGTTGGCGTCGCTGCCGAACAATCGGCCGCGCTGGCTCCACCCCAGATCCACACCGACGCCTTCGGTGTTGCCCTCGCTGTGGGACACCCTGGCATTGACCGAACTTTTGCTGGTGAGCCGATGGTTCAGCGACAACGACGAGTTGCTGGTCTGGCCGATAAACACGTTGCGCTGTCGCACCCGCGTGCCGTCCGGCAGCGTGTCGTAGAGCCGGGTGGTGTCGAGCCAGCTGCGGTTGTGGCTGGCGACGATGCTGCCGCTGCCATAGGAATAAAGCCCCTGCACATCGAGTCCGGTGCCGTAGTCCTCGGTCTGGTAGACGTTGGCATAGACGCTGGCATTGTTGACGACGGCCCAATCGACCGAGGTGCCGTATTGCAGGCTGTCACGCACCTGTCGACCCGACAGGCCGAGGATGACACGCGGATGCAGCAGAAAGTTGAAGGCGGCACCGGCCGTCATGTCGCCGTCGTTCTGATCGTCCCAGTTGCTGAGCAATTTGGACTCACGTCCGGCGAACAGGTTGTAGCGCCATTGCTCGTCGTGGTTGCGCCAGTTGTTCGGTTTGTAGACCAGTTCCTGGGTGCTGGAGGTGATCTGGCCGTCTTCGATCAGGCGCACTTCCACTTCATAGATACCGCCGGGCAACGGCCGCGTGTCGAGGGTTTGCAGGCCTGCGGGCATCGCCTGCGTATTGATCAGCAAACCGTCGCGGTAGATCTCGACCGAGCCCTGGCGATTGGCGGTGACGTAGATTGGGTAGACCGCCGGTGTCGGCTGATTGATGGCCAGGCTGTCGGAGCTGCCGTACATCACACCCAGCGCCGTGTCGGGAGCCGCGCCGAAGGAACGCGGCTGGCGAGTCAGCCCTTCGGAGGTGGGGGTGAAATAGCCCAGGCGCACAAAGCTGCCTTCCAGTTCACGCTGGGTATAGAGCTCATGCACGGCGTGATAGGTCTGGTTATCCACACCGCCCAGTCGCGACAGTTGCAGGTTCACCGCTTGAGTCCAGTTGCCGAGGCTGCTGCTGGCTTCAAGACCATAGCGCCCACCCAGGTCCTGGTTTTGCCCGCCGTTGAGGTTCAACTGGTTGCGCACGATCAACCCGGTGCTGCCGCCTTCGGGCTGGTTGTAATAACGCTGGACCTGATCGTCGCGCTCGGCGTTTTCCGTGAGGATCGACACCAGCGAATTTTCCAGGCTGTAGTGCACGGCCAATAGCCGCTCGGGGCATTTCGCCTCGCAGTTGCCCAGCGCCACGCCTTGCTTCAAATAGTTAGACCAGGTGTCGCGTTCACTGGCTTTGATCGTGCTGTCGCTGACATCGGTGAAGTCAACGAGGGTGATGCGGTCGTCGCGGGTTAACACGACCATCGCCTCCCCCAGAAATTGTTGGTCAAGTTCCACGCGCACCGCCAACGGTACATCGAAGAAGTGCTCTTCGAATTCGCTCGGCAAACCCTTGGCCTGCGCCAGCAAACTTCGAGGTGTATGGCCGTTGTCCGCTGGCGCGGCCAGGGCAGTTGCGCAAAAACACAAGGCAAGCGCCGTCGCGATGGGAGTCATCGGGAACATGAAAGAAATACTCTGTGGATAAAGACGGTGAAACCCGATCGACAGGGATTACGGCCCTATCGATCGGTGAGCGTTATCAAGCAAGAACTTGCTGACAGAACGCTGTCATTCAGATGCGCGGAATGGCATCAAACATGACGACGGGATTGGCGGTGTAAGTACCGACCTGATTGTTACCCGGCTTGTCGGCCGTAATCACCAGGTCGGCGCGCATGCCACCGTTGGACTCGACGTCGCCGACCACTTCCTTCGAATCGGCAGTCAGTACGGTGCCGTTGAAGGTGTAGGTCAGCGGAATGTTCAAGGTCGCATTACCGTTGAACAGCGGCGTCGGGCCGCCGACGACGTATGCGCCCACCGAGCCGTTGGTGTGCTGGATGTCATAAGTGCCACGGACCTCCGACAGGGTGCCGGCGCCAATGATGTATTGCATTTTTTCGTCTTTACCGAAGTTCAGGTCCACGGGTTGAGCGTGAAACACTTTGCTCGGGATTTCCGCGGTGATGTTGATGGAGGTGCGCGACTCATCGGCAGCGAACGCCATCGAAGCACTCAGGGCCAGGAGGGTCATCGGAGCGGCGATTGCAAACTTCTTGAACATTGTTTAGTACCTGTCTTTTTCAAAGGATTGGTCCGTGGAAAGCGTGAATCGTCCCTATCGCCGGTTTAAATAGTGGCAATTTGGCTCAACTTTCGACGGAGAGAATGATCGGCCAATTACCTGAGAAAGTAAGTACGTAACTTCCGAAGAACTTGTAGTAACAACCGTCCACGAGCAAGTAGAAAAAACCTGATAAATCAATAATTAAACCATTCACCCGACAGAAACATACTACAAACAGTTTTAACAAAAAAAGCACACAGTGAAACTAAATACAGTCTCTGTAAGACAAAGACTACTTAGGCTTAATTATTAATAATCACTCTCTGTTAGTTACGCACAATTAGATCAATCACTCTAAAACAGCAAGCTGCAAAACGGCTTTTTCCCGCCCCTGCACTGAAATCCGCTACGGCGTCCTTCGGCGGCGACCGTTGGTCCTGTTCGCTTGCCTTCTCAATAAGATATATCTTAAGTTGTATCTAAACACGACAGAGAGAAGGAAAAATGAGAGACCATCATTCCCCCCACCGCGAACACGGTGACGGCCGCGACGGCTTCGAGAAACGTCCCAGTCGCGAACGCGGCGGTCGCGGCCCGCGGGTGTTTGCCCCCGGAGATCTGAAATTGCTGCTGCTGGCGCTCATCGCCGAACAGCCCTGCCACGGCTACGACTTGATCCGCCAGATCGAAGGCATGTTCGACGGCGCCTACAGCCCCAGCCCCGGCGTGATCTACCCGACCCTGACCTTTCTGGAAGAAAGCGAAATGATCCAGGGCGATGCCGAAGGTGGAAAAAAACGCTACAGCGTGACCGACGCCGGTCGTCTGTCTTTAAGTGAGCAAGCGGTTGCACTGGACGGCGTGCGCATGCGCATCGATGTCAGCAAGCGCTCATTGCGCGGCCATGACCGTCCGCCCGAGATCCACGAAGCGGTGCATAACCTGCGTCATGCGTTGCAACTGCACCACGGTCGCTGGAGCGCGGAAGAAATCATTCGGGTCGCCGCCCTGCTCAACAACACCGCCAAAGCCATCGTCGATGGCCCCATCATTCAACCCGCTCAGGAGAAAGCTGAATGACTGAAGTGATCGAGCACACCATTCACCGTGTCATGCATGAAATCAAACGCCGTCGCCTGCAAGTGCTGCGCGTGGTTGACCTGACACCGCGCATGCGCCGGATTACCCTGGGCGGCCCTGAACTGGCAGGCTTCATCAGCCTCGGTACCGACGACCACGTCAAACTGCTGTTCCCGCAGAACGCGGCAGAACAAGCGGCGCTGGAAACCCTGGTGCTCGGTGCCGGCAAGGACAACGGCCCGATGCCGGCGATGCGCGACTACACGCCGCGTCGCTACGACCTCGACACGCTGGAACTGGACATCGACTTTGTGTTGCACGGCGACGGCCCTGCTTCGACCTGGGCGGAACAGGCAAAACCGGGACAGTTCCTGCACATTGGCGGGCCACGGGGATCGATGATCGTGCCGGACATGTTCGACAGCTATTTGCTGATCGGTGACGAGACGGCGATCCCCGCAATTGCGCGGCGTCTGGAGGGTTTGGCGGCCAATCGCCAGGCGCTGGTGATCATTGAAGTGGAGAACGGCGCGGAACAGCAAAAGCTCGAAAGCCCGGCGCAGGTCAATGTGATCTGGGTGTTGCGCGAGGGTGGCAAAAACAACTTGCTGACCACCGTTAAACAGCTGCAAGTGCCTAGCGGCAATCTATACGCGTGGGTGGCGACCGAAACCAAAGTGTCGCGGCAGATTCGTCGGGTGCTGCTGGACGAGCACGGGCTGAACGAGCAGTTCGTCAAAGCCGTCGGCTATTGGCGACTGGACGACACCGACGAAGAATAAACACAGACCTTGTAGGAGCCAGCTTGCTGGCGATGGGGCCCTTGAATTTTGCATCGATCTCGAGGCCGCCATCGCCGGCAAGCCGGCGCCTACAGGTCCGTGTGATTCAGGCGTATCGCCGCCACCGATCCAACGCGATCACCAACAACGCAATCACCACAAACCCCGCCAACAATCCGCCCGCATTCACAAACACCTGTGGATAACCCAGCTTGTCGACATCAATGAACGGATAGGGATAAACCGCCAGCAGATGCCCGCGCAGCAGCGCATAGGCGAAGTACAGCAACGGGTAAATCACCCACAGCGCAATGTGCCGCAGACGCAAGGTGCCTTTGGGCACACACAACCACCACCAGGCCAGAAACAGCAACGGCATGACGTCGTGCAGCAGTTCATCGGCCAGCCATTGCCAGCCTTCGGGATGCCACAGATGGCGCAACAGAATGTTGTAGGCGAGGCCAACCACGGCGATGCTCACGGCAACCCCGCTGCTGACCGACGGCTGCAAAAACCAGCGTCGCGCAGCCGACTCGCGGGACGTCAGTGTGCAGGTCAGCACGGTCGCCACCAGCGTGTTGCTGAGCACGGTGAAGTAGCTGAAAAAACTCAGCAGTCCGCCCAGCAGACTGGCGCCCAGCGTCCAGCGCGAATAGAAAATCAGGTACAGCTGAATGCTCAATCCCGCCCAACCGAGGACAGCAGCCACGGCCACAAAACGACGGCGCACGGCAGGTTGCATGATCATGTTCAGAGCGGTCGCTTGGTACGCATCAACTTGACGTACAGGCGTTCGACCTTCTCCCGCGCCCACGGGGTCTTGCGCAGGAAGGTCAGGCTCGACTTGATGCTCGGATCACTCTTGAAGCAGCGGATATCGATGCGCTCGGCCAGCCCCGACCATTCGTAATGTTCAACCAGCGCGTTGAGGATTTGCTCCAGTGTCACGCCGTGCAGCGGGTTGTTGTTCTGTTCGGTCATGCCGGGCCTTCGAGCGATGTGTGAATTGGAAGCCGCGCACCTTAGCCGAGGGGGTGTTCGGGTGGAAGGGTTCTGTGCGCTATCTGTTGAATGTAGGCGAAACGGGACAAAACATTTGAATGCGATCACGCAATCCCTTGTAGGAGCTGGCTTGCCAGCGATGGGGCCATTGAATCTTGCATAGAACGTGAGACCGCCATCGCCGGCAAGCCGGCTCCTACAGGGTGTTGTGGTGTGCTGACTGTTACCGAATCAACAAAAATTCATCTCGGCAAAAGGCCTTTCTCTATTTGTAACAGAACATTATCCTTACGCCCGAACCTGCTGAAACGCTTCCGCTAGCCGCTTCGCCCCTCACTTCCCAGAAAAAGACCAAGAATTCCCTCTCTATGCCTTATGTTCAATTTTTGCGAGACAGCGCTGTCTTCGCGCCTGTTTCCCAGCGAAAAGTCCTTAACCTGATCGGCGGATTCACCGCGTTGGGGCTCGCCACCTGCGCTCAGGCCGCCCCGGCCTTCGATAGCGAATCGCCGTGGATGCTCGGCGACTGGAACGGCACGCGCACCGAACTTTCTGAAAAAGGCTACGACTTCAAAGTCGATTACACCGGTGAAATGGGCAGTAATCTGCACGGCGGCTACGACCACGATCGCACCGCGCGCTACAGCGATCAGTTCGGCCTCGGCACGCATCTCGATCTGCAGAAAATTCTGGGTTGGGACGACGCGGAATTTCAGCTGACCATCACCGAACGCAACGGCAACAACATCAGCAATGACCGGATCAACGATCCGCGGGTCGGCGGTTTCACTTCAGCGCAGGAAGTCTGGGGTCGCGGGCAAACCTGGCGCCTGACGCAGATGTGGTATCAGCAGAAATTCTTCGATCAGAAGCTCGACATCAAGGTCGGCCGTTTTGGCGAAGGCGAGGATTTCAACAGCTTCCCCTGCGACTTCCAGAACCTGGCGTTCTGCGGCTCCCAGGTCGGTAACTGGGTCGGGGGCATCTGGTACAACTGGCCGGTCAGCCAGTGGGCGATGCGAGTCAAGTACCACCTGACGCCAGAGCTGTACGCGCAGGTCGGCGCGTATGAGCAGAACCCGTCGAACCTCGATCGCGGCAATGGTTTCAAGCTCAGCGGCAGCGGCACCCAGGGCGCAATTTTGCCGGTGGAGCTGGTGTGGACGCCGAAGCTCAACGGCCTGCCGGGCGAATACCGCGCCGGTTATTACTACAGCAACGCCAACGCCACCGATGCCTACAAGGACAGCAATGGCCAGCCCGCCGCCCTGAGTGGCGAGGCCTATCGCAGCGCGTCGAGCAAGCACGGCGTTTGGCTCGGTGTGCAGCAGCAGATCACCAGCCGTGCGAGCGACAACTCTCGTGGTTTGAGCGTGTTCGCCAACGGCACGATGCACGACAAGAAGACCAACGCCATCGACAACTATGTCCAGGCGGGCGTCGTCTACAAAGGCTTGTTCGATGCGCGCGCCAAGGACGACATCGGTTTCGCCCTCGCCCGGGTTCACGTCAACCCGGCCTATCGCAAAAATGCCGAGGCGAGCAATCAGGCCCATGCGGTCTCCGACTTCGACGATCCGTCCTTCCTGCCGCCGCAGGACACCGAATACAGCGCCGAACTCTATTACGGCGTGCACGTCACGAACTGGCTGACGGTGCGCCCGAACCTGCAATACATCCGCCACCCCGGTGGCGTGGACAAGGTCGATGACGCGCTGATTGGCGGGATCAAGATCCAGTCGCAGTTCTAACAAACACCGCAAAACCTGTAGGAGCCGGCTTGCCGGCGATGGCGGTGTATCAGCCAATACAGATGTCGACTGACACACCGCTATCGCCGGCAAGCCGGCTCCTACAGGGACCGCATCAACCGAACTTCTTTATATGAACCCTGCCCGCGCCGGATCGTCATCTACAGTGAACTTGCGCGGGACTACTTGAAACGTCACGGAGAACCACACTATGAGCACTGATGGTGCTTTGAGTCGAAGCCGTCTATTGCCGACCCTGCTCGGCATTCTGCTTCTGCTAATGGGCCTGGCCATGCTGGCCGGGGGGATCAAGCTGAGCATGCTCGGCGGCTCGCTGTATTACCTGCTGGCCGGTATCGGCCTGGCGCTGACCGGCGTGCTGCTGATTGTCGCTCGCCGCGCAGCCTTGGGCCTGTACGCGTTGGTGCTGTTCGCCAGCACCGTTTGGGCCTTGTGGGAAGTCGGCCTCGACTGGTGGCAACTGGTGCCGCGTCTGGCGCTGCTGTTTGCGCTGGGCATCGTCATGTTGCTGCCGTGGTTCCGTCGTCCGCTGCTGCGCGAAGGCGCCGCACCGAAAGGCACCGGCGCGCTGAGCGTGGCCGTGGTGCTCGCTGGCGTGGCCGCACTGGCCAGCCAATTCACCAACCCTGGTGAAATCAAAGGCCAACTGGACCGCGACAGCGTACCGGGCATGACCAACACCGCCCCGGCCATGCCCGACGGTGACTGGAACTCCTACGGCCGCAGCGCTCACGGTGATCGTTACTCGCCACTGGCGCAGATCACCCCGCAGAACGTCAACAAGCTCGTTCCGGCCTGGACCTACCGCACCGGCGACCTGCCGGGGCCGAACGATCCGGGTGAAACCACCGCTGAAAACACCCCGCTGAAAGCCAACGGCATGCTCTACGTGTGCACGCCGCACAGCCAGGTGATCGCGCTGGACCCGGACACCGGCAAGGAAATCTGGCGTTTCGATCCGAAGCTCTCCACGCAAAACGCGGCGAACTTCAAGGGTTGGGCGCACATGACCTGCCGTGGCGTGACGTATCACGATGACGCCGCTTACGCCTCCGAGCAGAGCCCGACCGGCAGCGCCAGTGCGCCTGTCGCCAGCGTCTGCCCACGCCGTATTTTCCTGCCGACCGCCGACACCCGCCTGATCGCCCTGAACGCCGACACCGGCAAGATGTGCGAAGACTTCGGCGACAAAGGCCAGGTCGACCTGCGCGCCAACATCGGTGGTTTCACCGCCGGCGGCTACTACTCCACTTCGCCTCCAGCGGTCACCAAGGACCTGGTGGTGATTGGCGGTCACGTCACCGACAACGTCTCCACCGACGAGCCGAGCGGCGTGATCCGTGCGTTCGACGTGCACACCGGCAAACTGGTGTGGAACTGGGACAGCGGCAACCCGGACGACACCACGCCGATTGCCGAAGGCAAGGTCTACACCCGTAACTCGCCGAACATGTGGTCCATGTTCGCCGTCGACGAAAAACTCGGCATGCTGTACCTGCCGATGGGCAACCAGACGCCGGACCAGTTCGGTGGCGCTCGCACCCCGGAATCGGAACTGCACGCCGCCGGCCTGACCGCCCTCGACATCGGCACCGGCAAAGTGCGCTGGCACTTCCAGTTCACCCACCATGACCTGTGGGACATGGACGTCGGTGGCCAGCCAACCCTGATGGACCTGAAAACCGCAGACGGCGTGAAGCCGGCGGTACTCGCGTCCACCAAGCAAGGCAGCATCTACGTACTCGACCGCAGCACTGGCCACGCGATTGTGCCAATCAACGAAGTGCCGGTTCCGCAAGGCGCTGTCGAAGGTGATCACACTTCGCCGACCCAACCGAAATCCGACCTCAACCTCATGCCACCGCCGCTGCAAGAGCGCGACATGTGGGGCGTGACGCCGTTCGACCAACTGATCTGCCGGATCGACTTCAAGTCCATGCGCTACGACGGCCCGTTCACCCCGCCGTCGCTGCAGGGTTCGATCGTGTATCCAGGCAACTTCGGCGTGTTTGACTGGGGCGGCATCTCGGTTGACCCGGTGCGTCAGATCGCTTTCGTGAACCCGAGCTACATGGCGTTCAAATCGAAACTGATCCCGGCCGCCGAAATCGCAGCCCAAGGCCCGCGTAAAAGCGAAACCGAAGGCGTGCAGCCCAACAAAGGCGCGCCGTACGGCGTAGTCCTCGAAGCATTGCTGTCGCCAATGGGCCTGCCGTGCCAGGCGCCGGCATGGGGTTATGTAGCGGCGGTTGACCTGACCACCGCCAAAGTCCTGTGGAAACACAAGAACGGCACCGTGCGCGACAGCTCGCCGGTTCCGATCCCGCTGAGCATGGGCGTGCCTAGCCTGGGCGGCACCTTCACCACCGCTGGTGGCGTTGGTTTCCTGAGCGGCACCCTCGACCAGTACCTGCGTGCCTACGACGTGAAAAACGGCAAGCAACTGTGGGAAGGTCGCCTGCCTGCGGGCGCGCAAACCACACCGATGACCTACACCGGCAAGGACGGCAAGCAATACGTGCTCGTCGTGGCGGGCGGTCATGGATCGCTGGGCACCAAGCAAGGTGACTATGTGATTGCGTACAAACTGTCCGAGTAAGTTTTAGCGGCGGTTAAAGCAAAGGCGACTCCCGCGAGGGGGTCGCCTTTTTTGTGATCGCCCCCCTGTAGGAGCCGGCTTGCTGGCGATCGCTGACGTACAGCCAACATCAACGTTGAATGTTAAACCGCTATCGCCAGCAAGCCGGCTCCTACAAGGGTGGTGCAGGTCCGTTAAATTGTGGGCAACAAAAAACCCGCCGTAGCGGGTTTTTTGTTGCAGCGGTCAGCGGATCAGAAATCCTCCAGCCGCCACACTTCATAAGCCGGTGTCTCGTAGGGATGGCTCTGCTTCAAAGCCACCACCACCGAACGGATCAACTCATCCGCCACCACCAGCTCAACTTTCCATTCCTCAACCTGTTCGACCTGCCCTGCTTCGCCAATGAACGGCTGACTGCCCTCCATCGGACGAAACTGACCCAGGCCCAACACCTGCCATGCGCAGTGCTCGTAAGCACCGATCCGCCCGCCACCGGCAGCGAACACAGCGCTTTTGACCACCTCGACATGGCTGGCCGGAACAAAGAAGCTGAGCTTGTACACGGCGCTTAGTTCACCCACACGCGAGCGTTACGGAACATGCGCATCCATGGCGCGTCTTCGTTCCACTCTTCCGAACGCCACGAGTTCTGCACAGCGCGGAACACACGTTCCGGGTGCGGCATCATGATCGTCACGCGACCGTCGCGGCTGGTCAAACCGGTGATCCCGCGCGGCGAGCCGTTCGGGTTGGCCGGGTACTTCTCGGTGACCTTGCCATGGTTGTCGACGAAACGCATCGCCACGCAACCCGACAGATCAGCTTCCAGCAACGCTTCTTCACTGGAGAACTCGGCATGACCTTCACCGTGTGCGATGGCGATCGGCATGCGCGAACCGGCCATGCCTTGCAGGAAGATCGAGTTCGACTCCTGGACCTGAACCATCGCCACACGGGCTTCGAACTGCTCGGAACGGTTACGCACGAAGTGCGGCCAGAACTCGCTGCCCGGGATCAGCTCGTGCAGGTTGGACATCATCTGGCAACCGTTGCACACGCCAAGGGTGAAGCTGTCGTTACGTTCGAAGAAACCCTGGAACGCATCGCGGGCGCGGCTGTTGAACAGCGCGGACTTGGCCCAGCCTTCACCGGCGCCCAGTACGTCGCCGTAGGAGAAGCCGCCGCAAGCGACCATGCCCTTGAAGTCGTTCAGGTCGACACGGCCGGCCAGAATGTCGCTCATGTGCACGTCGATCGCGTTGAAACCGGCGCGGTCGAACGCGGCCGCCATTTCCACCTGACCGTTGACGCCCTGCTCACGCAGCACGGCAACCTGTGGGCGGATGTTTTTCTTGATGTAAGGCGCGGCGACGTCCAGGTTGACGTCGTAGCTCAGCTTGACGCTCAGGCCCGGGTTGTCTTCTTCCAGCAGCACGTCGAACTCTTGCTCGGCGCAGTCGGCGTTGTCACGCAGACGCTGGATCTGGTAGCTGGTTTCAGCCCATGTACGCTGCAGCAGACGACGCTGACCTTCGAACACGGTTTCGCCGTTGAAGGTGATGCTGATCTCGCCGTTGTTCATCGGCTGACCGATCACCGACACGCAGTCGCCCAGGCCAGCAGCGCTGAACTGCGCGAGGATGTCCGGGGTGGCGTCCTGGCGAACCTGGATCACGGCGCCCAGTTCTTCGTTGAACAGGATCGCCGCGATGTCGGCGGAGGTTTCCGCCAGGCCGTCGAGGTTCAGGCTCAGGCCGCAGTGACCGGCGAAGGCCATTTCCACGGCGCTGGTCAGCAGACCACCGTCGGAACGGTCGTGGTAGGCCAGCAGGTGACCATCGGCGTTGAGGCCCTGGATCACCGCGAAGAAGGCTTTCAGGTCTTCGGCATCATCGACGTCCGGCGCTTGCGAGCCGAGCTTGCCGTGAACCTGGGCCAGGATCGAGGCGCCCATGCGGTTCTGGCCACGGCCCAGATCGATCAGGATCAGGTCGGTAGTGCCCTTGTCCATGCGCAGTTCCGGGGTCAGGGTCTGACGGATGTCAGCCACTGGCGCGAAACCGGTCACGATCAGGGACATTGGCGAGGTGACGGTCTTGTCTTCGCCGTTGTCGTTCCAGCGCGTGGCCATGGACATGGAGTCCTTGCCCACCGGAATGGTAATGCCCAGCTCAGGGCACAGTTCCATGCCGACCGCTTTCACGGTGTCGTACAGACGCGCGTCTTCACCCGGGTGACCGGCTGCGGACATCCAGTTCGCCGACAGTTTGATGTCGGAGATCTTGTTGATGCGCGAAGCGGCAATGTTGGTCAGCGTTTCGCCGATGGCCATGCGGCCCGACGCCGGAGCGTTCAGCAGAGCCAGCGGAGTACGCTCGCCCATGGCCATGGCTTCACCGGTGTAGACGTCGAAGCTGGTGGCGGTGACGGCAACGTCGGCCACCGGAACCTGCCACGGGCCGACCATCTGGTCACGGGCCACGAGGCCGGTGATGGTGCGGTCGCCGATGGTGATCAGGAAGCTTTTGCTCGCCACGGCCGGGTGATGCAGAACGCGATCGACGCAGTCTGCAATCTCAAGGGTCGACGGATCGAAATCGTCGCCCAGCTCGTTTTCACGAACGGCCGAACGGTGCATGCGCGGGGCTTTGCCCAGCAGCACTTCCAGTGGCATGTCCACCGGGCTGTTACCGAAGTGGCTGTCGGTGACCGTCAGTTGCGGCTCGGCGGTGGCTTCGCCGACCACGGCGAACGGGCAACGCTCGCGCTCGCAGATCGCCTGGAAGCGTTCGAAGTCAGCAGGGCCGACGGCCAGAACGTAGCGTTCCTGGGATTCGTTACTCCAGATTTCGTGCGGGGCCATGCCCGGCTCGTCGTTTGGAATGTTGCGCAGTTCGAAGCGGCCACCACGGTTGCCGTCGTTGACCAGTTCCGGGAAGGCGTTGGACAGACCGCCCGCACCCACGTCGTGGATGAAGCTGATCGGGTTCTTGTCACCCAGTTGCCAGCAACGGTCGATAACTTCCTGGCAGCGACGTTCCATCTCAGGGTTTTCGCGCTGTACGGAAGCGAAGTCCAGGTCAGCCGAGCTGGTGCCGGTGGCCATGGAGGAAGCTGCGCCGCCGCCCAGACCGATCAGCATCGCCGGGCCGCCGAGCACGATCAGCTTGGAGCCGACGGTGATCTCGCCTTTCTGTACGTGTTCGGCACGGATGTTACCCATGCCGCCGGCCAGCATGATCGGCTTGTGGTAACCGCGAACTTCGTCGCCACGCGGGGTGGTGATCGACTGTTCGAAGGTACGGAAGTAACCGGTCAGGGCCGGACGACCGAATTCGTTGTTGAACGCGGCGCCACCCAGTGGGCCTTCGATCATGATGTCCAGCGCGGTGACGATGCGCTCAGGCTTGCCGTACGGCACTTCCCACGGCTGTTCGAAGCCAGGGATCTGCAGGTTCGACACGGTGAAACCGGTCAGGCCGGCCTTTGGCTTGGCGCCACGACCGGTAGCGCCTTCGTCGCGGATCTCGCCACCGGAACCGGTGGACGCACCCGGGAACGGGGCAATCGCGGTCGGGTGGTTGTGCGTTTCGACTTTCATCAAAATGTGCACCGGCTCCTGCACCGCACCGTATTGGCGGGTTTCAGGATCCGGGAAGAAACGGCCGGCGACATTACCGACGATCACCGAAGCGTTGTCCTTATAAGCGGACAGAACGCCTTCGCTGTGCATCTGGTAAGTGTTCTTGATCATGCCGAACAGGCTTTTTTCCTGGCTCTGACCGTCGATGTCCCAACTGGCGTTGAAGATCTTGTGACGGCAGTGCTCGGAGTTCGCCTGGGCGAACATCATCAGTTCGATGTCGTGCGGGTTGCGCTTCAAACCAACGAAGGCGTTGACCAGGTAGTCGATCTCGTCTTCGGCCAGGGCCAGGCCCAGCTCGGTGTTGGCTTTTTCCAGCGCGGCGCGGCCGCCACCCAACACGTCGATCGCGGTCAGCGGCTTCGGTTCGGCGTGGCTGAACAGGCCGGCGGCCTGTTCAAGGTTAGCGAGCACGATCTGGGTCATGCGGTCATGCAGAACATCGGAGATCAGCTGCGCTTCGGCGTCGCTGAACTGGCCGGCGACGTAGAACGCGATACCGCGCTCCAGGCGCTGGATCTTACTCAGGCCGCAATTGCGAGCGATGTCGCTGGCCTTGCTGGACCATGGCGAAATGGTGCCGAAACGCGGCAACACCAGGAACAGGCGACCGGTCGGTTCTTGAACCGGTACGCTTGGACCGTACTTCAGAAGGCGCGCGAGCACCTGCTGTTCGTCGCCGGTCAGGACGCCGGTAACTTCGGCGAAGTGAGCGAATTCAGCATACAAGCCGCTGACAGCCGAAACCTTCTGGCTCAGTTGCTCAAGGAGTTTGCTGTGGCGAAAGGCAGAAAGGGCAGGAGCGCCGCGCAGGATCAACATCTTCGGGACAGCCTCGGGAAGGGGTGTGCTTTGAGGCCGTGCATTCTAGCCTAAACCGCCCGCGACATCACCCGAAACGGTACGGGCGGCGTCACCCAGACGTCGGGCCGGGTATCCGGGGCTGAAACAGCGGTCGGCCAGGTGTTATTTTTTGTGTCACAAAAAGCCATTCGAGCCCATTCCTGCGGGCTCCAGAGCGGTTTTCCGCTCTCTAGCAGACAAGGCCTTCGCTGTCGAGATATGGCGCTCGTGGTCCTTTGCGTATACTGCGCAGATGTTTTCCCCAACGGCTTTGCGTCCGCGGTACGCCAAATGGCTGATCGCAACCGGACTCTTCCTGATGCTCAGTGGCTGTGTTGATAAACCCAACACGCTGGAGCGCGTAAAGGAGGATGGCGTGCTGCGGGTGGTTACCCGAAACAGCCCCGCTACCTACTTTCAGGATCGCAACGGTGAAACCGGCTTCGAATACGAGCTGGTGAAGCGCTTCGCCGACGATCTGGGGGTCGAACTTAAAATCGAAACCGCCGACAACCTTGACGACCTGTACAGCCAGGTGGGCAAGCCCAACGGTCCGGTGATCGCTGCGGCCGGCCTGGTCAGCAGCGAAGCGCGCAAACAGCAGGTTCGGTTTTCCCACTCTTATCTGGAAGTCACCCCGCAGATCATCTATCGCAACGGCCAGTCGCGGCCGACCGAGGCAAAGGATCTGGTCGGCAAGAAGATCATGGTGCTCAAGGGCAGCACCCACGCCGGGCAACTGGCGGAGTTGAAGCAGAAGTTTCCCGGCATTGAATACGAAGAGTCCGACGCGGTTGAAGTCGTCGACCTGTTGCGCATGGTCGATGAAGGCCAAATCGATCTGACCCTGGTCGACTCCAACGAAGTGGCGATGAACCAGGTCTACTTCACCAATATTCGGGTCGCCTTCGACCTCGGAGACGCCAGCGACCAGAGCTGGGCCGTGGCCGCCGGCGACGACAACAGCCTGCTCAACGAGATCAACGCCTACCTCGACAAGGTGAAGAAGAACGGCACGCTGCAACGCCTGAAGGACCGTTATTACGGGCACGTCGACGTACTCGGCTACATGGGCGCCACCACCTTCGCCCAGCATTTGCAGCAACGACTGCCCAAGTACGAGCAACACTTCAAGACCTACGCCAAGAAAGAGAAGGTCGACTGGCGCCTGCTGGCGGCGGTCGGTTATCAGGAATCCCTGTGGCAAGCGGCCGTCACGTCGAAGACTGGCGTGCGTGGCCTGATGATGCTGACCCAGAACACCGCGCAAGCCATGGGCGTGTCCAATCGCCTCGATCCGAAACAGAGCATCATGGGCGGCGCCAAGTACCTGGCCTACATGAAGGAACAGCTGGATGAGTCGATCCAGGAACCGGACCGTACCTGGTTTGCGCTGGCGGCCTACAACGTCGGCAGCGGTCACCTGGATGACGCGCGCAAACTGGCGGCCAAGGAAGGGCTGAACCCGGACAAGTGGCTGGACGTGAAGAAAATCCTGCCGCGCCTGTCCGAGAAGAAGTGGTACAGCAAAACCCGTTACGGCTACGCCCGCGGCGGCGAGCCGGTGCATTTCGTGGCGAACATCCGTCGCTACTACGACATCCTGACCTGGGTGACGCAGCCTCAGCTGGAAGGCAATCAGGTGGCCGAAGGCAATCTGCATGTGCCGGGGGTCGACAAGACCAAGCCGCCCCAGGAAACCCCGCAGCTTTAGATTTGTGTGATGTTTGAGGACGCTATCGCCGGCAAGCCGGCTCCTACAGGATCGTGTTCAACACATAATTTACGCAACGACACGGTCTTGTAGGAGCTGGCTTGCCGGCGATAGCAGCGCCGCGGTCTTAGCCTTTTAGCGCTGCGGCCAGAATCAACGCCTTCATTTCAGCCACCGCCGACTTGAACCCGACAAACAACGCATGCGCCACCAGCGCATGGCCGATGTTCAGTTCGTTGATGCCCTTGATCGCCGCGACCGCTTCGACGTTGTGATAGTGCAAACCGTGACCGGCGTTGACGATCAAACCCTGCGCCAGACCAAACGCCACGCCATCGGCCACGCGCTTCAGCTCTTCAGCCACGTCCGTCGGTGTCTCGGCATCGGCATAACGACCGGTGTGCAATTCAATCGCCGGAGCACCGACACGACGGGACGCTTCGATCTGACGCTCGTCCGCATCGATGAACAGCGACACTTCGCAACCGATCTTCGCCAGGCGATCCACCGCAGCCTTGATCCGCGCTTCCTGCCCCGCTACGTCCAGGCCACCTTCGGTGGTCAGTTCCTGGCGGGTTTCCGGCACCAGGCAAATGTGCGCCGGACGGATACGCTCGGCGAACACCATCATTTCTTCGGTGACGCCCATTTCGAAGTTCATGCGGGTTTGCAGCACATCCTTGAGCACCAGCACGTCACGTTCCTGGATGTGCCGACGGTCTTCACGCAGGTGCACGGTGATGCCGTCAGCGCCCGCCTCTTCCGCGTCCAGTGCGGCCTTGACCGGATCGGGATAGCGAGTGCCCCGGGCCTGGCGCAGGGTGGCAACGTGGTCGATGTTCACGCCAAGAAGAATGCGATTGCTGGTGGTCACGGAAGCGCTCCAGAAGAAGAGAAAGTTCGGTGCACAGCATACACGGGGCAACAGGGTCTGTTGATCCTTGGTGGGAGCGAGCCTGCTCGCGAAGAGGATGTAACATTCAGCATTGATGCTGGCTGTCACAGCGCTTTCGCGAGCAGGCTCGCTCCCACCAGGAGCAAAGATCAAGACCCTACGGCTTTCGAAACAACTCTCGGGAAACCAGGGGACGACCGCCCAGGTGAACGGCCAATGCCTGGCGCATCAAACGCTTGGCGGCGGACAACGCGCCGGGAGCCGACCAGTCGGCGTCGGCCATGGCCAGCAACTCGGTGCCGTTGAACAGACCGGGTTGCAGCAGATAGACCTGCTCCAGGCCGGCATCCACCTGTAGACGATACAGACCGTCCGGCGCGATGGGTTCGCCGTGAATGTCGGTGTTCAGCGCGAAGCCGTAACCGAGATCGTCGAGCAAGCGCCATTCGAAGGAACGCAGCAGCGGCTCCAGCGGGCGGCCTTCGGCCAGCGCAAGCAAAGTCGCGGCGTAGTGATCGAAGACAGCGGGATGGGGATCCTCTGATGGCAACAGGCGAATCAATAGTTCATTGAGGTAAAGACCGCTGAACAACGCTTCGCCGATGAGCCATGTCGACGTACCGGCACTTTCCATGCGTCCGACATTCTTCAATTCACCACGTCCCCGGAACTCGACTTCCAGCGGCACGAACGGCCGCGCCAACGTCCCGGCCTTGCCCCGCGCACTGCGCAACACCGCCCGCAGCCGACCTTGCGGCGTGAGGAAATCCACCAGTGCGCTGTTTTCGCGGTAGGCGCGGGAGTGGAGGACGTAGGCGGGTTGGCCGATGGGCTGGGACATGGAGCTCTCAATGACGGATCGCGATTTTACTAACACCCCAAAACCACTGTGGGAGCGAGCCTGCTCGCGATGAGGGACTGACATTCAACAAAATTGTTGACTGACCGACCGCTATCGCGAGCAGGCTCGCTCCCACAGTTTTATCACCTGGGCTCAGGTTTACAGGTCGCCGTAACCCAGCGAACGCAATGCGCGCTCATCGTCGGACCAGCCGCCTTTCACTTTGACCCAAAGGTTGAGCATGATCTTGGAGTCGAACAGCAGCTCCATATCCTTGCGCGCCTCGGTGCCGATGCGCTTGATGCGCTCGCCCTTGTCGCCAATGATGATTTTCTTCTGGCCGTCACGTTCGACGAGGATCAACGCATGAATGTGCAGGGTTTTCCCCTGCTGCTTGAACTCTTCGATTTCCACGGTGATCTGGTACGGCAGCTCGGCGCCCAGCTGACGCATGATTTTCTCACGCACCAGTTCAGCGGCGAGGAAGCGGCTGCTGCGGTCGGTGATCTGGTCTTCCGGGAAGAAGTGATCGTTTTCCGGCAGGTGCTCGGCGATCACTCGCTCCAGCGTGTCGAGGTTATGCCCGTGCTGGGCCGAGATCGGCATGATCTGCGCGTTCGGCAGCTGTTCCTGCAACCAGGTCAGGTGCGGCATCAGCTCGGCTTTGTCTTCGATGCGGTCGGTCTTGTTCAGCGCCACGATCAGCGGGCCGGTCACGTACTGGACACGCTCGAGCACCATCTGGTCTTCGTCGGTCCACTTGGTGCGATCCACCACGAAGATCACCACGTCGACGTCTTTCAACGCCGCCGAAGCAGTCTTGTTCATGTAGCGGTTCAAGGCCTTTTCGCCGCCCTTGTGCATGCCCGGGGTGTCGACGTAGATCGCCTGGACGGCGCCTTCGGTCTTGATGCCCAGCATGTTGTGGCGGGTGGTCTGAGGCTTGCGCGAAGTGATCGCGAGCTTCTGGCCGAGGATGTGGTTCAGCAGCGTGGACTTGCCCACGTTGGGACGGCCGACGATGGCAACATAGCCACAGCGTGTTGCGGTTGAATCAGTCATTGCCATTCTCCACACCCAGGGCTATCAGTGCTGCGGCGGCCGCTACCTGTTCGGCAATACGACGACTCACACCCTGACCTCGGCTTTTTTCATTCAGTAAGGTGATTTCGCATTCGACGAAGAACGTCCGGCAATGCGGCTCACCCTGGATATCCACCACTTCGTAACGCGGCAGCTCACAACCACGGGACTGCAGGAATTCCTGCAGGCGGGTTTTTGGATCTTTGTTGGTGTCGACCAGTGTCAGGCCTTCGAACTCACCGGCCAGCCAGGCCAGCACGCGCTCGCGTGCCATGTCCATGCCGGCATCCAGGTAGATCGCACCGATCAGCGCTTCCAGGGCATCGGCCAGAATCGACTCGCGACGGAAACCGCCGCTTTTCAACTCGCCGGAACCCAGACGCAGGTAATCGCCCAGATCGAAACCGCGGGCCAGTACAGCCAGAGTCTCACCTTTCACCAGGCGTGCGCGCAAACGCGACAACTGGCCTTCGCGAGCCAGCGGGAAGCGATCGAACAGCGCCTCGCCAGCGACGAAGTTGAGGATGGCATCACCGAGGAATTCCAGGCGTTCGTTGTTACGCCCGGCAAAGCTGCGGTGAGTCAGGGCCAGGACCATCAGTTCCTGATCCTTGAAGGTGTAGCCGAGCTGACGCTCTAGACGGCTTAAGGAGACGCTCACGGTTTACCCACGCTGAGTTCGTGGCTGGATTCCACCGCCATCGCCGTGGTGCGGCGCAGGCTTGGGACAATTAACGCTGTGTTCAAAAATTACGTCCTGAATATCATTGTTTTCATGCGTCTGGCGCCGATTGTGGCAGTTCCAGAAATGCATTCGGCGCTGTGTTCAACAGCGCCGTATGTGATTACTTGATCAGGCCAACCCGCGAGAAATTCGGCAGGTGACTGAGTTTGGGTTCCGGCCAGCTCATCCAGACTGCGAAGGCCTTGCCGACAATATTCTTGTCGGGAACCATGCCCAGCAGATCCTTGGGAATAGTCGGATCATCCCAGTAACGACTGTCGTTCGAGTTGTCGCGGTTGTCGCCCATCATGAAGTAGTGCCCGGCAGGCACGGTCCACGTATGGTCAGGCGATGCGCGATAACGGCTCATTTCCTTGCGGATCAAGTGCTCGGCGGCGCCGAGTTTTTCCTTGTAGAGCTCGGCGCTGCCCAGCGTGCCCGGCTCGGAGCCGACCAGTTGCTCGGCAATCGACTCGCCGTTGACGAACAGGCGCTTGTCGGCGGTGTAGCGAACCTGGTCGCCCGGCAGGCCGACCACACGCTTGATGTAGTTGACGTTCGGATCACTCGGGTAACGGAACACCATCACATCGCCGCGCTGCGGATCACCGACTTCGATGACTTTCTTGTCGATCACCGGCAGGCGGATCCCGTAAGAAAACTTGCTCACCAGAATGAAGTCGCCGACATCCAGCGTCGGTTTCATCGAGCCGGAAGGAATCTGGAACGGCTCCACCAGGAACGAACGCAGGACCAGCACGATGAACAACACCGGGAAGAACGACTTGCCGTATTCGACCAGCAGCGGCTCTTTGTTCAGCTTCTCGACCACCACCACATCTGGCTGGCTGACGCTGCCCTGATAGGAGGCGATGGCGGCACGCCGACGCGGCGCCAGGAAAACCAGATCAAGCAACGCCAACAGGCCGCAGACGAACACGGCGATGACCAGCAACAGCGGGAAATTTAGTGACATAGGACCTAACTATCCAACCTGAGCACTGCAAGGAAGGCTTCTTGTGGAATTTCCACGTTGCCGACTTGCTTCATGCGTTTCTTACCGGCCTTTTGCTTTTCCAGCAGCTTTTTCTTACGGCTGACGTCACCACCGTAGCATTTGGCCAATACGTTCTTTCTGAGTGCCTTGACGGTTGTCCGCGCCACAATCTGACCGCCAATGGCGGCCTGGATTGCCACGTCGAACATCTGCCGTGGAATCAGTTCTTTCATCTTCTCGGTCAACTGGCGACCTTTGTAGTTCGCATTGTCACGGTGCACGATCAGCGCCAGGGCGTCGACCTTGTCACCGTTGATCAGCACATCCAGTTTCACCAGACTAGCCGATTGATAACGATCGAAATGGTAATCCAGCGAAGCATAGCCACGGCTGGTGGATTTCAGACGGTCGAAGAAGTCCAGGACCACTTCGTTCATCGGCAAATCGTAGGTCACCTGGACCTGAGAACCGAGGAACAGCATGTCGTGCTGCACGCCACGCTTCTCGATGCACAGGGTAATGACGTTGCCCAGGTGCTCTTGCGGCACAAGGATGTTGGCCCGCACGATCGGCTCGCGCATGTCTTCGATCGTAGACAGGTCCGGCAGCTTCGACGGGTTATCGACGTAAATCGTTTCACCGGTTTTCAGCAACAGCTCGAAAATTACCGTCGGCGCCGTGGTGATCAGGTCCAGGTCGTACTCGCGCTCCAGGCGCTCCTGGATGATTTCCATGTGCAGCATGCCGAGGAACCCGCAACGGAAGCCGAAGCCCAGGGCGTCGGAGCTTTCCGGGGTGTACTGCAGGGACGAGTCGTTGAGCGTGAGCTTTTGCAGGGCTTCACGGAAATCTTCGAAGTCATCGGAGCTGACCGGGAACAGGCCGGCGTAAACCTGCGGCTGAATGCGCTTGAACCCTGGCAGCACGTCGACGTCCGGCGTCGAGTTCAAGGTCAGGGTGTCGCCCACTGGCGCACCGTGAATATCCTTGATGCTGGCGATGATGAAGCCCACTTCACCGGCCTTCAGGTCGGCGGTAGGGGTGTGTTTCGGGTTGAATACACCAACGCTGTCCACCAGGTGGATCTTGCCGGTGGACTTGACCAGAATCTTGTCGCCCTTCTTCACACGACCGTGGCGCACGCGTACCAGGGAAACAACGCCCAGGTAGTTGTCGAACCAGGAATCGATGATCAACGCCTGCAGCGGATCTTCGATGTTGCCGGTCGGCGCAGGAATGGTGGTCACCAGGCGCTCGAGCACTTCAACGACGCCCAGACCGGTCTTGGCCGAGCACTCGACCGCGTCGGTGGCATCGATGCCGATGATTTTTTCGATTTCTTCCTTCACGCGCTCCGGATCGGCCTGTGGCAGGTCGATCTTGTTCAGGACCGGCATGACTTCCAGGCCCTGCTCGATCGCCGTGTAGCAGTTGGCAACCGACTGCGCTTCAACGCCCTGACCGGCATCGACCACCAGCAAGGCACCTTCACAGGCCGCCAGCGACCGGCTGACTTCGTAGGTGAAGTCAACGTGGCCCGGGGTGTCAATGAAGTTCAGCTGGTACTTGATGCCATCGCGAGCGGTGTAATAGAGGGTGACGCTGTGGGCCTTGATGGTGATCCCGCGTTCACGCTCCAGGTCCATGGAGTCCAGCACCTGGGCTTCCATTTCGCGCTCGGCAAGGCCGCCGCACATCTGGATGAAGCGATCGGCCAGCGTCGACTTGCCATGGTCAATGTGGGCGATGATGGAGAAATTGCGGATATGACTCAAATCACTCACGGATCAACACTCAAAAAGGCTGCAGGCATAGCCCGCCGAAAAATAGCCGGGAATTGTACCTGATCCACGGCGCAAGCGTCACGTTCGCAGGTCAGACGGCACCTACAAAAAACGCCCCGGTCTTGCGACAGGGGCGTTTTTGAAGGCTTTTGTAGGAGCCGGCTTGCTGGCGATACGGGCGTCGCGGTAGGCCTGGATGACCGCGGTGATGCGCTATCGCCAGCAAGCCGGCTCCTACAGGTTCGTGTGTTTCAACCGGCTCGGCGCAGGAGGTAGACACCTGCCAGGGCGCACACACCCGCCGGCACCAGCACCGCAAACAGCGGCGAGAACCCGAACACCAGGCTCGAAGGCCCCAGCAGATCCTGGACGATGCGGAAGGTGAAGCCCACCAGCACACCGGTGAATACCCGCTGACCGAGGGTGACCGAGCGCAACGGACCGAAGATGAAGGAGATCGCCATCAGTACCAGGGCCGCAGTGACCAGCGGTTGCAACACCTTGACCCAAAATGCCAGCCAGTAACGGCCATTGTTCAGCCCCTGATCCGCCAGGTAGTGGATGTAACCCCACAGACCGGTGATCGACAACGAATCCGGCGACATCACCACAGTGCTCAGCAGTTGCGGGCTCAGCGCCACGTTCCAGCGCTCGACCGGGGCCGTGACCACTTCGGTGCTCTTGTCATGGAACAGCGTGGTCGTGACATCGCTCAACTGCCAGTGATCCTTGTCGAACTTCGCGCGCTTGGCGAAGCTCGAGGACAGCATGTGCCGCTGATCGTCGAAGCGATAACGGGTCACGCCGTACAGCACGCCGTTGGGTTGTACCGAGTTGACGTGGATGAACTCCTCGCCCTGACGGTGCCACAGGCCATGCTTGGCGCTTTGCGCATCACCACTGCCTTGAGCCAGCGAGCGGTTGGCCTGCGCGGTGCTTTCGGTCGCCGGCGCGATGTACTCGCCAATCAACACGCCCACCACCATCAGGATCAGCATCGGCTTCATTACGGCCCAGACGATCCGGCCGACCGACACACCCGCCGCGCGCATGATGGTCAGCTCGCTGTGGCTGGCCAGACTGCCAAGGCCGATCAGGCAGCCGATCAGTGCCGCCATCGGCAACATGTCGTAAAGACGGCGCGGCGCGGTCAGCAAGACGTAACTCAAGACATCGGCCAAGGTGTAGGTATCGCTGACTTCACTCATCTCGTCGATGAAAGCGAACAGCGTGGCCAGACCGAGAATGATCCCCAGTACCGCCAGGATCGCGATGAAGACGCTGCTACCGATGTAGCGATCGAGCTTAACCACGGGCCACCTCCAGCGCGCTGCGGCGACTTGCCCGCTTCAACTGCCAGGGTTCCCAATAGAGCAAGCCAAGGCCGATGGCCAGGAAGATCGCGTGAACCCACCACAAACCCAGCGCGGGCGGGATCTTGCCCTTTTCGAGGGCGCCGCGAGCGGCAATCAGGATGCTCAGGTAAGCCATATAAAGAAGAATCGCCGGCAGCAGCTTGAGGAAACGGCCCTGGCGCGGATTGACCCGCGACAGCGGCACCGCCATCAAGGTCACGATGAAGACCAGCAAGGGCAAGGACAGGCGCCATTGCAGCTCGGTGCGCGAACGCAGGTCATCACTGCCGAGCAACGAACTGGTGGGCATTGCATCACGGTCGGTGACTTCGTCGCTGACGTCCGGTTTAGGCAGCAATACACCGTACTCTTCGTACTTGATCGCACGATAGTCGGCCTGCCCTGGATTACCGTCGTAACGATAACCGTTGTCGAGAATCAGGTAGCGGTTACCGTCCGGGCGGATTTCCTGACGGCCCTTCTCGGCTACCAGCACGGAAATCCCGCGGTCCTTCTTGTCCGACGAGACGTTCTTTTGCGAAATGAACACGCCGCCGAGGTGGATGCGGTCATCCGACAGGGTTTCGGTGTAGGTCACCCGGGTGCCGTCACGCAAGGCCTGGAAGCGGCCTGGCTCGAGGGTATCGAACTCGGTCAGCGCGTCTTGCTTGTTCAGCAGCAACTGAAACTGATTGGCCCCTTGTGGCGCCAGGCTCAGGCTCAACCATGCCACCACCAGTGCCACCAGGGTGGCCGGAAACAGGGTCATGGTGAACAGGCGCTGCTGGCTCATGCCCGTGGCAGAGAGCACGGTCATTTCACTTTCAAGGTACAGGCGACCGTAGGCCAGCAGGATCCCGAGGAACAGGCCCAGCGGCAGGATCAGTTGCAGAAAGCCTGGCAGGCGAAAGCCCATGATCAGGAACAGCGAGCCCGGATCCAGAAGGCCAGCCGCCGCCTGGGCGAGGTATTTGATGAAGCGTCCGCTCATAATGATGACCAGCAGCACGGCACTGACGGCGCTCAAGGTCAACAGGACTTCGCGGGATAGGTAACGGAAGACAATCAAACCAGACACTCCAGGGTTGTCAGGCTAAGGCGGCCAAACAAGCAAACGTATCAGGCAGCCCGCAAGACAGAGCTGCCGAAAAAAGTTGGCGCATTATCCTGTGATTGGACGCGCCTGTCACTGCGCATGGTTACGCAGGCGGCCAAAGCGCAGAAGATCGTACAACCGAGGGTTGTCAGGCGCCGGTAGCGAGGTTCAAACTGCGGCCTTTGTCGCAAGCCGTGACTTGCGTCTTTCACTCTATAAATAAGCAGGCTCGAACGTCTGTCGTCGAGCACTTGCGTGTTGACCCATCATTCAGGGACCCGGACATGGAACTGGTTGTAAAAAGCGTTAACCCAGAAACGTTGAAAACCTCCACCCTGGTGGTCGCCGTCGGCGAAGGCCGCAAGCTCGGCGCCGTTGCCAAACAACTCGACGAGCTGAGCGGCGGCGCGATCAGCGCTGTGCTCAAGCGTGGCGACCTGGCCGGCAAGGTTGGCCAGAGCCTGTTGCTGCACAGCCTGCCGAACCTCAAGGCCGAGCGCGTGTTGCTGGTCGGCGTGGGCAAGGACGAAGAACTGGGTGACCGCCCGTTCCGTAAAATCATCGCCGGCGTCCTCAACACCCTTAAAGGCCTGGGCGGCAGCGATGCTGTGCTGGCGCTTGACGAAGTGATCGTCAAGGGTCGCGACAGCTACGGCAAAACCCGCCTGCTGGCCGAAACCCTGGTGGACGGCGAATACACCTTCGATCAGTTCAAGAGCCAGAAAGCCGAACCTCGCGCCCTGAAGAAAGTCACCCTGGTGACCATCAAGGCGGCCCAGGCTGAAGTCGAGCGCGCCGTGGCCCACGCCACCGCGATCGCCAACGGCATGGCGTTCACCCGCGACCTGGGCAACCTGCCGCCGAACATCTGCCACCCGACGTTCCTCGGCGAACAAGCGAAAAACCTCGGTAAAGAATTCAAAAGCCTGAAAGTCGAAGTCCTTGACGAGAAGAAAATCAAGGAACTGGGCATGGGCTCGTTCTACGCCGTCGGCCAGGGCAGCGCCCAGCCGCCGCGCCTGATCGTCATGCAATACAACGGCGGCAAGAAATCCGAGAAGCCGTACGCACTGGTCGGCAAGGGCATCACCTTCGACACCGGCGGCATCAGCCTGAAGCCGGGCGCCGGCATGGATGAAATGAAGTACGACATGGGCGGCGCTGCCAGCGTCTTCGGCACCCTGCGCGCCGTGCTCGAACTGAAGCTGCCGATCAACCTGGTGTGCATCCTCGCCTGCGCCGAAAACATGCCGAGCGGCAACGCTTCGCGTCCGGGCGACATCGTCACCACCATGAGCGGCCAGACCGTGGAAATCCTCAACACCGACGCCGAAGGCCGTCTGGTGCTGTGCGATGCCCTGACCTACTCCGAGCGCTTCAAGCCGCAAGCCGTGATCGACATCGCAACCCTGACCGGCGCTTGCGTCGTAGCATTGGGTGCGCACACCTCCGGCCTGCTGGGCAACAACGACGAACTGATCGGCCAACTGCTGAGCGCCGGCCAATCGGCTGACGACCGCGCCTGGCAACTGCCGTTGTTCGACGAGTATCAGGAGCAACTGGACAGCCCGTTCGCCGACATCGCCAACATTGGCGGCCCGAAAGCCGGCACCATCACCGCTGCCTGCTTCCTGTCGCGCTTCACCAAGAACCTGAACTGGGCGCACCTGGACATCGCCGGCACCGCCTGGACCAGCGGCGGCAAGGACAAGGGCGCCACTGGCCGTCCGGTTCCATTGCTGACCCAGTACCTGCTGGACCGCGCCAAAGCCTGAAACCGATGACCTCGGGCGGCGTTGCTTTCGGGCGACGCCGCCTGGGGCTCAGGAACCGCAATGACCAAAGTCGACTTCTATATCCTGCCCAGCGCTGATCCTTCGGCACGGCTGGATTTCGCCTGCAAGCTCACCGATAAAGCCTGGCGCATGGGCCATCGCATCTACCTGCATTGCAGCGATGCCGCCCAGCGTGACGATCTCGATGCGCGCCTGTGGGCCTTCAAGGGCGAAAGCTTCGTGCCCCACGGTCCCGCCGAAAGCGAGCCGGACGGTTTGATTGTGCTGGGTCTTGGCGATGACTGCGGTCAACATCAGGATTTGCTGGTCAATCTCGACCTGAAAGTCCCGGCCTTTGCCAACAAATTCGCCCGGGTGGCGGAAGTCGTGGTGGAGGATCCGGCGATACGCACGGCTGCGCGGGAGAGTTTCCGTTTCTACCGCGAACAGGGCTATCCTCTGCAAGATCACCGTTTACAGCGACTCTGAGCATTCCGATGGACACTCCAAAACCGCTGCAAAAGTCCGCGCACCTGCTGGACGACCTTGAGTCGATCCGCCAATTGCTCGGCGATGACAACCTGCAACCACCGCTGCTGACCGACACGGTCGAGGACGGAGAGCAGGAACAGATTCCGATGTTGTTCGACACGGTCAGCGCCAGTCAGCCCACCGTCGCACCGACGCCAGTCGCCGCTGCCGCGCAACCGGCACCCGCCGCAACCAAAGGTCCCGATGACCTGCTGCACCTGGACAGCGAACTGCGTGCCGCCGCGCAATTGATCATGCAAGACGTGATCGACGACTTCGCCCCGCACATCGAAACCGAAATCAAACGCCGCCTCAGCGCGCGCCTTGAGCGGTTATTGAGCCAGTACAACGACTGAACCTCCCCCCCTGTAGGAGCGAGGCTTGCCCGCGAAGGCGGTGTGTCTGCCGCCATCAATGCTGGACATGATGGCCTCTTCGCGGGCAAGCCTCGCTCCTACAAGGGTATGCGCGGTTTTTAACACTGCGCCCTGTCTGCACCTGCTCGCCCTATCCATGCTGCCCCGCTATACTCGTCGGCTTTTCCTGAATTAATGCCAATAGGGTCCCGCCGCGCATGGATAAGACCTACCAGCCGCACGCCATTGAAACTTCCTGGTACAACACCTGGGAGTCTGAGAATTACTTCGCCCCGCAAGGCGCGGGCGAGTCCTACACCATCATGATCCCGCCGCCGAACGTCACCGGCAGCCTGCACATGGGTCACGGCTTCAACAACGCGATCATGGACGCCCTGATCCGTTTCCGCCGCATGCAGGGTCGCAACACCCTGTGGCAGCCGGGCACCGACCACGCCGGTATCGCCACGCAAATGCTGGTGGAACGCCAACTCGAAGCCCAGGGCCAGAATCGCCACGACCTGGGCCGTGAGAAGTTCCTCGAGAAAGTCTGGGAATGGAAGGATCAGTCCGGCGGCAACATCAGCCGTCAGATCCGCCGTCTCGGCTCGTCCGTGGACTGGGGCCGCGAGCGCTTCACCATGGACGACGGTCTCTCGGAAGCGGTGAAAGAAGCGTTCGTGCGCCTGCACGAAGACGGCCTGATCTATCGCGGCAAGCGTCTGGTCAACTGGGACACCAAGTTGCACACGGCGATTTCCGACCTCGAAGTGGAAAACCACGACGAGAAAGGCTTCCTGTGGAACCTGAAATACCCGCTGGCCGACGGTGCCAAGACTGCTGAAGGCAATGATTACCTGATCGTCGCGACCACTCGCCCGGAAACCATGCTCGGCGACTCCGCCGTCGCGGTTAACCCGAACGATGAACGCTACAAAGCCCTGATCGGCAAATTTGTCGAGCTGCCGCTGGTCGGCCGCCGCATCCCGATCATCGCCGACGATTACTGCGACCCTGAATTCGGCACCGGTTGCGTGAAAATCACCCCGGCCCACGATTTCAACGACTACGAAGTCGGCAAGCGCCACAACCTGCCGCTGCTGAACATCTTCGACAAGAATGCTGCCGTACTGCCGGCCTGCCAGGTGTTCAACCTCGACGGCACGCTGAACGAAAGCATCGACGGCAAGATCCCGGCTGAATATGTCGGCCTCGACCGCTTCGAAGCGCGCAAACAAATCGTTGCTGCGTTCGACGCTGCCGACCTGTTGGTCAGCGTCAACGATCACGCGTTGAAAGTGCCGAAAGGCGACCGTTCCGGCACCATCATCGAGCCGTGGCTGACCGACCAGTGGTACGTGTCCACCAAGCCTTTGGCTGAACCGGCGATTGCTGCTGTTGAAGACGGCCGTATCCAGTTCGTGCCTAAACAGTACGAAAACATGTACTTCTCGTGGATGCGCGACATCCAGGATTGGTGCATCAGCCGTCAACTGTGGTGGGGCCACCGGATTCCGGCCTGGTACGACGAGTCGGGCAAAGTCTACGTCGGTCGCGACGAAGCCGAAGTGCGTGCCAAGCACAACCTCGGTCCGGACGTTGCGCTGCAACAGGACAACGACGTTCTCGACACATGGTTCAGTTCGGGCCTGTGGACATTCTCGACGCTCGGCTGGCCTGAGCAGACCGAATTCCTGAAGAAATTCCACTCCACCGACGTGTTGGTGACCGGTTTCGACATCATTTTCTTCTGGGTTGCCCGGATGATCATGCTCACCATGCACCTGGTGAAAAACGAAGACGGCACGCCGCAGGTTCCGTTCAAGACCGTTTATGTTCACGGTCTGGTCCGCGATGGACAGGGCCAGAAGATGTCCAAGTCCAAGGGCAACGTCCTGGACCCGCTGGACATCATCGACGGTATCGAGCTGGAAGACCTGGTGCAGAAACGCACCTCCGGCATGATGCAGCCGAAACTGGCGAAGAAGATCGAGAAGCAGACCCGCGACGAGTTCGCCGACGGCATCGCCAGCTACGGCACCGACGCCCTGCGCTTCACCTTCTGCTCGCTGGCGTCCACCGGTCGCGACATCAAGTTCGACATGGGCCGCGTCGAAGGCTATCGCAACTTCTGCAACAAGATCTGGAACGCCGCGCGCTACGTGCTGGACAAGGGCGAAGACTGCGGCCAGAACGGCGAAGCCTACGAACTTTCGCTGGCGGATCGCTGGATCATCTCGCAGCTGCAACGCACCGAAGCCGAAGTGACCCGTCAACTCGACCAGTTCCGCTTCGACCTCGCGGCACAAGCCTTGTACGAGTTCATCTGGAACCAGTATTGCGACTGGTACCTGGAACTGTCCAAGCCTGTGCTGTGGGACGAAAACGCACCGGTCGAGCGCCAGCGCGGCACCCGTCGCACGCTGGTGCGCGTACTGGAAGTTGCGTTGCGCCTGGCGCACCCGTTCATGCCGTTCATCACCGAAGAAATCTGGCAGCGCATCGCGCCGCTGGCCGGTATCGAAGGCAAGACGATCATGCTGCAACCTTGGCCAGTGGCCAATGAAGAGCGCATCGATCCGGCGGCCGAGAATGACATCGAGTGGCTCAAGGAACTGATGCTCGGCACGCGCAACATCCGTGGCGAGATGAACATCGGTCCGGGCAAGCCGCTGAACATTTTCCTGAAAAACGTCAGCGCCGAAGACCAGCGTCGTCTCACCGAGAACGAAGCCTTGTTGAAGAAACTGGCTCGTCTCGAATCGATCACCGTGTTGGCTGCCGGCGAAGAAGCACCGCTGTCCGCCACCGCGCTGGTGGGTGAGATGGAAGTGTTGGTGCCGATGGCCGGCCTGATCGACAAGGACGCTGAACTGGCGCGTCTGGACAAGGAAATCCTGCGTCTGCAGGGCGAAGTCCAGCGCGTGGGCGGCAAGCTGTCCAACGCCGGTTTCGTCGACAAGGCTCCGGCCGAAGTCATCGAGAAGGAACGCGCCAAACTGGCTGAAGCCGAACAGGCTTTGGGCAAACTGGCCGAGCAGCATGCGCGGATTGCCAGCCTGTAACGGCAAATCGCAATGAAAAAGGGAGGCCCGCAACGGCCTCCCTTTTTTGTGCCCGCCACTTTTTGCTTTCTGTAGGAGCGAGCGATGCGGCGACCCGACTTGCCCGCGAAGAACGATAACGCGGTGTATCTGATTGACCGTGTCGCGGCCTTCGCGGGCAAGCACCGCTCCTACAGGTCCCCCGTCAGACCATTGACTGTGGGACAATACCCGCCACTTTCAGCCATACCCGAATCGACAACGCCCATGACCGCCCCCCGCACACCCCGCCCTGCGCGCAAGAAGCCTGACCCCGCCACCCCGGCCAAAGCCGTGGAACCGCGTGAAAAGGCCAGCCTGCACCCGCGCAACCGCCATCAGGGTCGTTACGACTTCCCGGCGCTGATCAAAACCACGCCGGAACTGGCGAAGTTCGTGATCATCAACCCGTACGGCAAGGAAAGCATCGACTTCGCCAGCCCGGACGCGGTGCGGGTGTTCAACCGGGCGCTGCTGAAATCGTTCTATGGCATCGCCCATTGGGACATTCCGGCCGATTACCTCTGCCCGCCAGTGCCGGGCCGTGCTGACTACGTGCACTTCCTGGCCGACCTGCTGGCCAGCGTCAATGACGGCGAAATCCCGCGTGGCGCGCCGGTCAAGGTGCTCGACATCGGCATGGGCGCCAACTGCGTCTACCCGCTGATCGGCTACAGCGACTACCGCTGGCACTTCCTCGGTTCGGAAATCGACCCGACGGCCGTGGCCGCCGCCAAAGCCATCGTCCAGTCCAACGGCCTGAACAAGGCCATCCAGTTGCGCCAGCAGACTAATCCCAAGCACATTCTGCTGGGCTTGCTCGAACCCGGCGAACGCTTCGACCTGACCATGTGCAACCCGCCGTTCCATGCTTCGATGGACGAAGCGACCAAAGGCAGCGAGCGCAAATGGCGCGCCTTGGGCCGCGCCGACCCGAAACGCAAACTGCCGGTGCTGAACTTCGGCGGCCAGTCGGCCGAATTGTGGTGTGAAGGTGGCGAAGCACGTTTTGTGACGCAACTGATCGCCGAGAGCGCGCATTTTCAACACAAAGTGCTGTGGTTCAGCACCCTGGTCTCGAAAGCCTCAAACTTGCCTTCGATCCAGACGGCGCTGAAAAAGGCCGGGGTTCTGGAAAGCCAGGTCGTGGAAATGTCCCAAGGGCAGAAGCAAAGCCGCTTCGTCGCGTGGACCTTCCAGACCAAGAGCGAACAGCAGGTCTGGCGCGAGCGTTGGGTTAAAAAAAGCTGAGTAACTGACCAACGCAGATCAACTGTAGGAGCGAGCCTGCTCGCGAAGGGGCCGTGTCAGGCGACATCGATGCTGGATGTCAGACCGCTTTCGCCGGCAAGCCGGTCTCGCTCCTACAATTGGTTTTGCGGTGTTGGCGAACAATCGCCAAATCACAGGCACAAAAAAACCGTGCCCGGATCACTCCGGAGCACGGTTTTTTTTACTGCGTCTTACTTGTTAACAGCGTCGGTCAGGCCTTTGGCCACAACCAGCTTGATAACTTTCTTGGCAGCGATTTCGATGGCAGCGCCAGTCGAAGGGTTACGGCCGGTACGGGCAGGACGCTCAGTCACTTTCAGCTTGCCGATACCTGGCAGAGTGATTTCGCCGCCGTTTTCCAGCTGATCGGCAACGATTTGGCCCAGTTGGTCCAGAGCGTTACGCGCGGTGGTTTTTGGCGCGTCGATAGCTTCAGCGATGTCGGCGATCAGTTGGTCTTTAGTAAGAGCCATGTAGTGTTCCTTCCCTATCAAATTCATATGGATTGCAGAGTGCAGTGTCAGCCATCGAGCCCGATCTTCTGGATCTGGCACCCTCGGCCAATAACCACGGGATCGGGGTTATAGATACCGAAATCAGGGTTTGGTTCGACCTGACAAATGCTGAATGCACGCTTAACGCAGTGACTTCGCGTAAGACGGGGCAAAACTAGCACAGAGACGGGGAAATATCCGCCTCTTGCTACCCATTTGGTCAGCTTTATTGCTCTAAAACAGGAAAAAACTGCATAAGGGCCGTCGGTCGGCTACGAATTGCCCTTCGCACCGCGCCAAAACCAGTGGTTGCGGTACACTTGGCACTTTTTTGGGAGCCTGCCCTGCTCTCTCCAACCAGCCGTATCAAACAGCCGAGAAGCCCATGCCGATCCGTCATTGCATCGTCCACCTGATCGACAAAAAACCCGACGGCACGCCCGCAGTTCTCCACGCCCGCGACTCTGAACTGGCGGAATCGAGCGCCATCGAGAACATGCTTGCCGACCTCAACGAGAGCTACAACGCCAAACAAGGCAAGGCCTGGGGTTTCTTCCATGCCGAATCCGGGGCGCACCCGCTCAGCGGCTGGCTGAAGGAATACCTCGACGGCGGCAAGGACTTCACCGCGTTCAGCCGTGTGGCGGTCGAGCATCTGCAGAAGCTGATGGAAGAGTCGAACCTCTCGGTGGGCGGCCACGTGCTGTTTGCGCATTACCAGCAGGCCATGACCGATTACCTGGCGATCGCGCTGCTGCACCACAGTGAAGGCGTTGCCGTGACCGATCAGCTGGACGTGACCCCGTCCCGCCACCTCGATCTGGGCCAGTTGCACCTGGCGGCGCGAATCAACGTCTCCGAGTGGCAGAACAACAAACAGTCCAAGCAGTACATTTCGTTCATCAAAGGCAAGAACGGCAAAAAGGTTTCGGAGTATTTCCGCGACTTCATCGGCTGCCAGGAAGGCGTCGACGGCCCGGGTGAAACCCGCACGTTGCTCAAAGCGTTCAGCGACTTCGTGGAAAGCGAAGACTTGCCCGAAGAGTCCGCCCGCGAAAAAACCAAGACCCTGGTGGATTACGCCAGCAGCCAGGCCAAACTCGGCGAGCCAATGGGCCTGGAAGAACTCTCCGAACTGATCGACGAAGAGCGTCCGAAAGCCTTTTACGATCACATTCGCAACAAGGACTACGGGCTTTCGCCAGAGATTCCGGCGGATAAACGCACCCTGAACCAGTTCCGCCGCTTCACCGGTCGCGCCGAAGGTCTGTCGATCAGCTTCGAAGCGCACCTGCTGGGCTCGAAGATCGAATACGACGAAGAAGCCGGCACGCTGATCATCAAAGGCCTGCCGACTCAGCTGACTGACCAGCTCAAGCGACGCAACTGATGCTAGGCAGCGTGCTGAAGAAATTCCTGCTGATACTGCTGGTGGTCATGGTTTATCAGAACTGGGGCAAGATCGAGCGGGTGTTCAACCCCTCGCAGGTGGTGTCGGAACAGACTCAGGCCAAGGCTAACGTCGTGCTCTACGCCACTGAGTGGTGTGGTTACTGCAAACTGACCCGACGGTTTCTCGATCAGAAAGGCATTCCGTACAAGGAATTCGACATCGAGAAGGACGCCGAGGCGCGCAAGACTTATGAAGCGTTGGGTGGTGGCGGGATTCCGATCATCGACGTCAACGGAACGCTGATTCGCGGGTATGACCCGGATGCGATTCTCTCTGCATTGAAATGAATGCATTCCTCTGTAGGAGCGAGGCTTGCCCGCGAAGAACGATAATGCGATGTAACTGTTGTACCGCGTCATCGTTCTTCGCGGGCAAGTCGGGTCGCCGCACCGCTCGCTCCTACGGGGATTGTATCGTTTCCGGGAACCGTGGCAGGTCTCCGGAGCGGGGTCGGTCAGCGTTTTTCGATCCGAAACCCGAACCGCGGAAAGTGCACATGCACCACCCCGCCACGTTCGTCTTCACGGCGCAGAATCAATTCCTCACGCCCGGCAAACAGCAACTCACCGGCCACCGGATCAACACCGTAATCGGTTGCTGTAATAACCACCTGCTGCCCCATCTCAAACCCGTTCGGCTCTTCGAACTGCTCATCCGGCAACGCGGCAGGCGTGGCATTACGCGCCACCGCCAGCGCGTCCTCGGATGTCATCTCGCTGAACGCACCATGCCCGAAACCCAAGACCCGTGCATGCCACGCGGCAACCGCCGGGTACGCATCGACCAGCGGCGCAGTCACCGGTGTCGCTTTCAAGAACCACAGCGAATGAGCCAGGGCGAAGTCGGCAATCGACGGTTCACCGAACAGAAAGTCGCCCTGCTCGCGCTGCAGCTGTTGCTCCAGACGCGTCATGATCGTTGGCCATTGATGCCGCGCCTGTTCGGCCGACAACTTTGTCGCACTGCCACCGCTGAAAAAACTGGCGCGATCGGCGAGGAACGCCTTGATTGCTTCCGGCGGCAAATGGCCGAAACGCACCGCGACCGACGCAGGCTGAAACACCAGGCTTACGGCATGCTGGAACACCACCGAATCCGCCCAGGCAGCGAAGCTCGCGGCAATCATTTCCTGACCTTCCGGGAAGAACGCCGGCAAGGCTTTTTCCTGCTCCAGTCGACGGGCGATCAGCGACGTGTCGCAATAAACATCCGCACCAATCTGCAACACCGGCGTCTTGCGATAGCCACCGGTCAAAGCCGTCAGATCGGGTTTTGGCATCACCGGCGAGATCTTCACCGAGCGCCAGGACAGTCCCTTGAAGCCCAGCAGCAGGCGGGCCTTTTCGGCGAAAGGGGACGTCGGGTAATGATGAAGAATCAACTCGGACATGCTCGGCTCCGCCGCACGGATAATGAATCCGCAGCTTAGCGCGCAATCCGCAAGCAGCCTACAGATCTGCCTGATGGCAACTGATCAATCAGATTGATAAGCCCGCAGCAAAGGTCGCTACCAGACATTCCTTGGCGCTTTTCTTGAGTTTTTTGATCAGCCGCTCCTGACGCAGCGCTTCGCTTTTGTCGCGGCAGACTTCGGTGTAGACCAAGGCCACCGCCGGGCTGGAAAGGAAGAACCGCGCGCCTTTGCCGCTCTGGTGAGTGGCGAAGCGGCGGACGGGATCGTCGCTGATCCCGCAGTAGAGCGAACCGTTGGCCGCGCGAACGAGGTAGACGAACCAGGGTTTGCTGACGGGCAGCGTCGGTTCGGCGGCAATGGCGGCGGGTTCGCTCGGCGTGTTCACGTGACGATCAGGGCTTGAGAGGAAACAAGCCGCGATCTTATCAGCGACTGGCCTGAAATGCCTTCAGCCCCTTCAAGGCCTGAGCGCGAACGGCGTTTCTCACCAGTGGCGTCCAGCCCAGCAGCAGGCCCTTGAACCCCAGCGCCTGACGCGACCAGGTCCACAGATCAAAACGGTCGTGGTGCTCGCAGATCTTGCCGTCGCGAAACACAAAACGGGCCTGAATATCGTTGACCACGGTATTGCCGGTCTGACTGAACAGGTACGTCGCCACCCAATGCGCGCCGCCACTGCTTTCATCGCTGCGCACGTTATCGAAGGTCAGGGAAAAATCCTTGGCCCGGGTGGTGAGCATGCGCCACATGTCACCCGCGTCGCGCCCGCGCAATTCGCCAAATGCCGGATCGCTGAACACCACGTCGTCGGTGTAGCAGGCGCTCATGGCCTCGGCATCCAGGCGCTGGAAGGCCTCATAGAACCGGGTGATCAAAGCGTTGTGGGCATCACTCATGGGCAAGCTCCCTGGTTTGAAAACTGGTTTCGTAGAATTGCCTGCACGATAGTCAACTAATGTTCGAAACACTACCGGCATTCGTGGTGGGAATACCCTCAGTTGTGCCGAAGCCTAATGCACCATGCCACTCTCACGAGCATACGAAAACAGGTCCACATCCGTGGAAATGCCCAGCCGCTGCATGGCCATGTTTTTCTGTTTGCTGATGGTCGAAACGCTGCGTTTGAAGTGGCCGGCGATTTCACTGACGGTCATTCCGCTGGCGAGCATTCTGACCACTTCGTGCTCTTTTGCTGACAGTGCAGCGCAACTCGACCGGGCCCGCGCCTCGGCCTGAAGCAGCGCCGTGCGCAACGACTCGCTGATGTAACGTCGTCCTTCAGACACGGATTTTATCGCCATCGGCAACTCCTTCGCCGACGCGCCTTTGGCGATGATCGCCACCACGCCTTGTGCGAACGCAGCCCTCAGCGTGGTGACGTTGGCAAACATCGTGACCAGAATGATCGGCATCGTCGGGTAGCCACGTCGCACCCGGCTCAGCATCTTCAGCCCGTCGGCCTGCAAGTTGCCCGGCATGCAAAAGTCGGTGATCAACAGATCACAAGGCGTCTTGCACAGCAGGCTCAACAGGCTGTCGGGACCATCGGCCTCCCCCACCACCACACATGTCCGGTTCAGATCGACGAGCATCCGCAAGCCGATACGAACGACCGGATGGTCGTCAGCAATGATTACGCGCATTGTCGGATTTATCCTGTTTGGTGACTGGAATGCGCGAAAAATAGCGCCGTCCTGTTCCTACCACAACGCCCGTTCCCGACCGTAAAACTACTTCGCCCAATGTAATCGGGGGGGTGTTCTTTCTCCTATAAAACAAAAAGAACCGCCCTACGTTTGCAAGCTACATCGGCCACACAGAAGGACTACAGACAACGCGATGCAGGAGGGCGATTTGTAGCCCGCAACACGCTTTCATACACCGGGCTGTTCGTTTTCGTATTAGTTGCATTCCGCCTGGCTGCTTCGATCGATAGATTGCGCCCTGTCCGTACAGGGCAACTCCCAACAATCGTTCATCAAGGAAGAGCCACACATGAACAAGCGTTTATCACTTCTGACTGCCGCTTTGCTGCTGACCGGTGCCTCGTCGGCGTTCGCGGCGTCCAGTACTGATCTGACCGTAACGGGCATTATCACGCCTACGGCCTGCACACCGAGCCTGGCCAACGGTGGTGTCGTCGATTACGGAAAAAGATCCGCGAAAGACCTGAATCCGACCGCCCACACACCACTCGGACGCGAGACCATTCAGCTCACAGTGAACTGCGATGCAGCAACACCGTTTGCGATCATTCCCTCCGACAACCGAACGAACACAGCAAACGGTGGTAGCTTCGGCTTGGGCATGATCAACGTGAATGAGAAATTAGGCGGGTACGACATCGAGTTTTTAAACCCGGTCGCCGACATCCCGGTGAAAGCTTTGTGGTCACCAAATAAGGGCGACACTTGGTCCGATTTAATTGATGGCGATTCAGTTCCACCAAACCAGTGGGTCGCGTTTGGCAACCGCACCGGCAGCGCTTGGACACCTGACTTCCTCCAAAACGTCACGGTAGATATTGCGGTAAATGCCCGAATCGCTCCCGCCAACAGCCTGACCCTCACCGACGAAGTCACACTCGACGGTTCCGCAACGCTCCAGATCGAGTACTTGTAACCCTCCGTCATCAACGGGCAACGCCAGCCCCGTAGCGTTGCCCGCTCACTCAAAGGACGACCCATCATGGAAAGATGCTCCCTCGCTCTATTGACGCCCCTGTTGATCGCTTGCGCTCCCATGACCTTCGCCGCCAGCAGCGCCGACCTGAGTGTCACCGGCCTGATCACCCCCAACGCCTGCACACCTAGCCTGTCCGGTGGCGGCATCGTCGACCACGGCAAAGTGACAGTGAAAGACCTGAAACCGGACCAGCCTACAGCCCTGAAAAACGGCACGCTGTACCTGGATGTGAATTGCGATGGCGCCACGCCATTTACCCTGACGACGATCGACAACCGCGAAGGCTCTTCTGCCTTTCACCCCAACAGCCACGGGCTGGGCGTCGTCAACGACGACCAGAACCTGGGCAGCGTTGCGTTCGGCCTGTTCGATGCGGTGGCCGATGGGGCGGCGGTGAGAACCATCATCTCTCTCAACGACGGAGCCACCTGGCGAGTGTCTTCCTACCTGGGGCACGCCGGCCGCACCGCGTTCGCGGCGTTGACCGACTTGAGCACACCGATCGCCATCAAGGATCTGCGTGCGCGGCTCACAGCGTTTACCACCATCGTTCGCACGAACGACTTGACGCTGACCGACGAAATCCCCATCGACGGGCACGTCACGGTGCAGCTGAACTATTGATAGGTCGGTGTTCCCGGCTCCATTTTTTCGAATATTCAACGAGACACGTCATGACGATGTTTTCCAGAGTCACCCGTCATCTGTTCCATTCCGGCCTCGGTGCATTTGCCCTGCTGCTGAGCGCACACGCTCAGGCCGACGGCATGGTGCCGAACACTTCCGTGGTCATCGTCAACGAGGCCGACGGCGAAGCGTCCGTGTCCGTGACCAACACCGATGCCAACCTGGCGTTGATGCACGTCACCCTTGAAGACATTGCCGAGGACAGCGAATCGCTGGTGTTCGTGACGCCGCCGCTGGCGCGCGTCGAAGCGGGCAAAACCCAATTGGTGCGGTTCATTCTGCAATCAGAAAAACCCCTGCTCACTCAGCGTTTGAAGCGGGTGATCTTTGAAGGCATCCCCCAGGGCAAAGCCCCCGCCGAGGCGGGTCAGGCACGTGTCGGCGTGACGGTGCGCCAGAACTTGCCGGTGATCCTGCACCCCAAAGGCCTGGCGCCCAATCGCACGCCGTGGACCGACCTGCAATGGTCGCTGAAGGACGGCCAACTGACCGTGCGCAACGACACGCCTTATGTGGTCCGCCTGGGCCAGGAAGTGCAATTGTTGCCAGCGGCGGGCAACGCGATGTTGCCGAAAACCTACGTGTTGCCCGGTGAGCACATCAGCATCAAGGTGCCCGAAGGCGCCGCCACGCAGGTGCGCTTTCAACCGGCAACGGTCTACGGTTTTGCGGTGCCGCATTACGAGGCGCCCATCCAGTCCTGAACCACCCTGACGGCATCATCACGGACGGATGAGCGCCCATGTTTCAAGGCGACGGCCATCTGGTCGTTGCCACAGGCGTGCCTGTAACCGCACGCCGCAATAACCCAAGTGAACCCGATGAACACAGTATCGATTTACCGTGATGGCGAAGCCGTGCCCGTTATTCGGGCCGTCGCTCGCCCTCATCCATGGCGGCGGCGAACCACTGCGGCATTGCTGCTGAGCAACGCGCTGATGGTGCTCGACGCCCACGGTGAGGCGTCGTTCGACAAGGACACGTTGCTGCAGCGCGGCATCGATCCGGCGCTGGCGACGTTGCTGATGCAGGCGCCGCAGTTCACGGCCGGCCGGCACCCGGTCACGCTGACGGTCAACGGTCAGCGCCATGGCCGGGTCGACGTCACGTTCAATCGCGAAGGGGCGTTGTGCTTCGATCGTGCGCTGCTTGATGCGGCGAACCTTACGGTGCCCGCGCTTACGCTGGACGATGGTCAGTGCCACGATTTTCTTGGCAGCGCGCCGCAGGCCGTCATCGAACCGGACCCCGCGAACCTTGCCCTGTCGTTGATCGTGCCCACCGACGCGATACGCCCCACGGCCCGGGATTTTTCCGGTTATCAAACCGGGGGCATTGCCGGTTTGATCAACTACGACGTCACCGGTTTGCATAGCCGTTCAGGGGACAGTTCGAGCCGCTACGCCTCGGCCAACACCGAACTCGGTTTCAATGCCGGTGACTGGATCGTGCGCAGCCGTCAGGTACAGACCTGGCAGGACGACATCTCCCGCACCACGCACATTGCGGCCTACGCCCAGCGCACTTTCGCCAGTCAGGAAGCGGTGCTGCAGGCGGGTCAGATCAACCTCTACAACCCGGTGCTCGCCGGTGCGCAGATCACCGGCGTGCAAGTGCTGAACGAGCAAGCGCTGCAGGTCGAAGGGCAAAGCGCGGTCATTGAAGGGATCGCCAACAGTCAGGCGCAGATCGAGGTTCGCCAGAACGGTTCGCTGATCCATTCCACGGTGGTGCCCGCCGGCCCGTTCGCGCTCACCAATGTGCGGCGGCTCAACACGCGTTCCGACGTGGAAGTCACGATCAAGGAGGCCGATGGCAGCGAGCGCAGTTTTACCGTGCAGGCCGCGATGCTGGGAGTCAGTTTGCCAGCGCCTGGTTACTCGCTGGGGGCCGGTCAGGTGCGCAGTGTCGGTGATGCGCAAGCGGGCGATCCTTGGGTGATCAGCGGCGGCTGGAGCGGTGCGCTCACCCCGCAAGTGTTGCTCAGCGCCGGCCTGACCGGCGCCGCCGACTATCGCGCGACAGGCGCCAGCGTCGGCCTGTTGCCCTCGCCCGCCACTCAAGTGCAAGCCACGCTGACCGGCGCGCACGCCAGCGGCAGACAAGCCAGTCAGGGACTTCAGGCGGACCTGAGCGTCTCGCACCGGTTGAACGAGCAGTGGGCGCTCAATGCCGGCAGTTCTTACCGAACCCTCGGCTACCGGGAACTCGAAGAGGCGGTGTTCGACAACACGTCCGACAACAGCAACTCCCGTTACCGCGATCAGCAGAGCGCAGCCCTGTCGTGGTCGCATCCATGGCTCGGCGCCTTCAGCAGCGGCTTCAGCCGCTCCAGTTCGTTCGACGGCCAAAGCAGCAGCCGCGCCCTCGCCTCTTGGGGCACCAGCATCGCTGGCGTGTCGGTCTCGGCGACCGCCGAATGGCAGGTCAGCGGCGCCAGCCGCAACGATGACAGCGTTTACCTGAACCTCAGCATTCCGCTGGGCGAGAACCGCCGGGCGCGCACCTGGGTGCGCAGTTCCGCCGGTGAATACCGCAGCGGCGTGGGCTTGAGTGAGCGGGTCAACGATCAACTGGGTTACCGGGTCGGCGTCGAACACGACACACGCGACAAACAGGTGCAATCCACGGCCGGCGTTTCACTGCTGCCGCGCTACGCCCAACTCGACCTCAACTACACCCGCGCCGACGACGAACGCTCCAGTTATCAGGCCAGCGCTCGCGGCGGCGCGGTGTTGCACGGCGGTGGCGTGACGCTGTCGCCGTACCCGGTGAGCGACACCTTTGCGCTGCTGTCGGTGGGCGACATGGGTTCGATCAAAGTGTCGACGCCCAGTGGTCCGGTGTGGACCGACTGGCAAGGTCAGGCGGTGATCCCGCAAGTGGCCGCGTACGGCCGCAGCCCGGTGGAAGTCGACACCAAAACCCTGCCGCGCAACGCCGACATCCACAACGGGCTGGCGGTGATTTCGGCCGGTCGCGGCGCCGTCGACACCGTTGAATTCGGCATCACGATGACCCGTCGAGCCTTGCTCAAGGCCACCACCGCCAACGGCGCGCCCTTGCCGCGCGGTGCCTCCGTGAACACCGAGGATGGCGAGTTCGTGACCCTGGTGCAGGACGGTGGCCTGGTGTTTTTGCCCAACGTCCTCGACCGCCGAGCGCTGTGGATCAGCGCGCCGGGGCTGGAACGCTGCGAACTGCGCTTCGAACTGCCCGCCGACGCCGACGCCAACGCGTACTACGAAACCGCCCCCGCCAAGTGCCGAGCCCTCTGAGGATGACTTCATGAACCTGTCACGCTATTTGCTGCTGACCCTCACGCCCCTGGCACTGAGCGGACTCACGCCACTGGCCTCGGCGTCCACCGATGACTGTCAGTTCAACCTGAGCCAGCCGGTGCTCGATTACGGCTTGATGAACCGTGCGATCCGCCCCGATGCGGCAGCGGAACGACACCTCGGCGAGCGCCCGCTCAGCCTGACCCTGAGCTGTGCGCAGCCCATCGACATGAGCCTGTTCTACCGGGCGATGGCCGCGACCGCCGAACGCTTTCACTTTGCCGAACGCGGCACTTATCAGGTACGCATTCGCGACGCCGTATTAGACGGCCAGTCGGTGGAGATCGGCTTGATTGCCGGAGCCGGTCAGCCGCCGAGCAAAACGGCATCAAACCTGATCTGGCGACCGGAACACGGGATCGTGCCGGTGCAGGCCGGCGTGCCGGTACAGGGCCGCAGTTTCTCGGCGCAGCTTGAACTGACCGCCTGGGTTCAAGAGCAAGGCATGCAGGTGCGTGACGCGGTGATCTGGGAAGCGTTTGGGGTGTTCGATGCCATCGGCGCCGGACGCACCCGCGAGGCGACCTTGCGCGCCCGCTTCGCCCCGGCGGCCTGCGAGCCGGTGTTGTCCAACGGCGGCGTGGTCGACTTCGGCACCCTGTCGAAAAAAGACCTCAACGCCGACAAGGACACGCGCCTGCCGCCCAGATCGTTGACGCTGATGGTCGGCTGCGACGCGCCGGCCTCCTTCGCCCTGATCATGCATGACAACCGCTCAGGCTCGGCGACGCTCAACAGCGAGTTTTACTACGGCCTGGGCAAGGACAGTCGCGGCAACAAGATTGGCCAGTATTCACTGAACGTGGACCCGGTTGACGCCAATGCCGACGGTTTCGCCCGCCTCTATCGAACCGACTCCAGCACCGCCGGCACGGCCTGGAGCACCGGCAGCGCCAACCCGATCCCCATCGGCCAGACCCGATACCTGGCGTTCACCGACAACGCCGGCAGCAGCGCCGGCCCGGTACTGATCCAGAACCTCAGCGCCACGGTGACCGTCGACGCGGTCATCGCCCCCACCAACAGCCTGGATTTGAGCACCGCCATCGAGCTCGATGGCGCGGGGACGATCGAGATTATTTACCTGTAACACCCAACCCGATCCTGCTGGATCCGGGGTGCGTTTGAGCGCCTCGGGGCAGTCAGGACAATAACCATAGAAGTGAGTAAGAAATGATTAAAAAGTACTTTGCAGCACTCTCCGCCATTGCGCTGATTAGCGTTGCACCTTTTGCACTGGCGGCTTCGAGCACTGATTTGACGGTGACGGGCCTTATCACCCCGAACGCATGCACGCCGACGCTGTCCGGTGGTGGGATCGTCGATCACGGCAAGTTTTCAGCCAAGGATCTACGTCCGGACAGAGAAACACCACTGCCTTCCCAAACATTGCAGCTAGCAGTGAATTGCGATGCCGCGACAACGTTCAAGCTGCGCGGGATCGATCACCGTGCGGCTTCGTCAACGGACGGTAATGGGTTCGGTCTGGGCTTTATTAATACCGATCAGAAACTTGGGTACTCCGAGCTACGATCGATAGCGCCAATGGCGGATGGTGTGAGTGTCGTCCCCTTGCACTCGCGCGATAACGGCAGCACCTGGTTCAGATCTGCCCAGATCGACGCTCTCGGCGTTTCCTCCTACGGAGCACTAGGCACAACCACTCCGATAGCCATCAAGGATTTACTCACGGACTTGAAGGTCGACACCTACATTGCCCGTGCCGACGCCCTTGACTTGACCAACGAGGTCGCTCTGGACGGCTTGGCAACCCTGGAAATTCTCTACTAACACCGAAGCCCGACCTTGCCCGAGGTCACGCTTCGGGCAAGGACTGATTCCGCTAACCACACAAAGCGAAACCTGTCCCATGAAAACAATTCCACACGCTCTGACGATGGCGCTTATCGTCCTGACTTCGCCGCTCACCTTCGCCGCCTCGTCAACGGACCTGACGGTCACAGGCCTTATTACCCCGAATGCTTGCACCCCGACGCTTTCCGGTGGCGGGATTGTTGATCATGGCAAGCTTTCAGCCAAAGACCTGAATCTGGACAAGAACACGTTCCTACCTCTCGAAACATTGCAGCTAGCCGTGAACTGTGACGCAGCGACCGCATTCAGGCTGTTACCAACCGACAACAAACTCGGCACGGTTACTGGTCCCAACGATTTCGGCCTTGGCTTTATCAATGGTGATCAGAAGCTTGGCGGTTTCACAGCGCGACTCATGACCCCCATGGCGGATGGTGTTGCTGTGCAGCCGTTGTGGTCCAGTAACAATGGCGGTACCTGGAACAGGGGCACTGATTTGAACCATGGAATCCTTTCGGCGTTCGGTGCTGTAGGGGGCCCGAACACGCCGATTGCCGTCAAGGATCTGCAGGCAGACCTTAGGGTAAGCACCGCAATTGCCCGCGCCGACTCACTGGACCTGACCAACGAAGTCGCTCTCGACGGCTCGGTCACCCTCACCATCGCCTACCCATAACTCCGTAGCCAATCTTGTCCGAGGTCATGCCTCGGGCAAGGACTGATTCCGCTCACCCGACACAGTGAAACCTGTCCCATGAAAACAATTCCACACGCGCTGACGATGGCCCTCATCGTCCTGACGTCGCCGCTAACCTTCGCCGCCTCGTCGACGGACCTGACAGTCACAGGCCTCATCACCCCGAACGCTTGTACACCAAGCCTGTCGAGCGCCGGCATCGTCGATTATGGAAAGATTCCGGCCAAAGATTTGAAACAGAACACGTCCACTCCACTCGGAGAAAAAACACTGACGCTGGACGTGAAATGCGACGGTCCCACGCCATTCGCCCTGTTCGCCAAGGACAATCGCGCCGGCTCGGCTTCGTCTGCATCCAGCTTGTATTTCGGCTTGGGCAAGATCAATGAAACCCAGAAACTGGGTGGTTATTTTCTGACGATGATACATGCCGTCGCCGATGGCGAAGCCGTACAGACCATCAAGTCCGTGGATGGAAAGAACGACTGGAGGGCCCAAGTTTTCATGTGGCCCGGACAATACATGTCAGTGGCGGCCATTGGTAATCCAAGCTTGCCGATCCCCATTCAGGACCTGACCCTGGAACTGGGAATCGCTACTTCGATTGCGCGGGCCGACGGGCTGGACCTGACCAACGAAGTCCTGATCGATGGTTCTGCAACGCTTGAGATGAACTACCTGTAAATCGGGGCGCCGCATTATCGGCAACGGTGATGCGGCACCGGTACACGGCAAACCCACGAAAAGGATTTTCATGAATGAACAAGTATTTCGCAGCCTTCTCGGCAACTTTACTCATCAGCATCACGCCCATCGCTCTTGCTGCATCGGTGGTTGACCTGAGCGTTAAAGGCACCCTCACCCCGCTCGCCTGCACACCGATGCTGTCCAACAATGGCCTCGTCGACTACGGAAAAATCTCCCGGCAGGACCTCAGCGTCGACAAACGCACGCGACTGCGCGACCAGTCGCTCGACCTCACTATTCAGTGCAACGCCCCCGCGCGTTTTGCCCTGCTGATGCGTGACAACCGCGACGGCTCGGCGATCGTCAACAGCGAGATTTACTACGGACTGAACCACGACCACAGCCACAATAAAATCGGTTTGTATTCACTGAGTTTTGATCCGGCCAGCACCGTGGTGGACGACCTGACGCAGGTCTATCGAACCGATTCCACCACGGCAGGCAGGGCCTGGAGTTCGTCGAACAGCCAGGCCATTCCGATTGGCGCCCGAAGTTATCTCGGATTCACTGACATTGCCGGGAGCAGCGCCGGCCCGATTGCCATCCGCACGCTGACCAGTCGGGTGACGGTGGAAACGGTCATCGCGCCCACCTCCGAGCTGGACCTCAGCACGGAGGTGCAGCTCGACGGTTCGGCAACGCTGGACGTTGTTTACCTGTAGTCAGACCTTTTCGCTGACCACCTGCACGTACAGCGAACGCCCGGCACCGAGGCCGGCAAGGATGGCGCCGAGGCCGATCACAGCAAAGATCCAGCCCACGGCATTCCAGCCGCCGGTCCAGTCATGCACGATGCCGACCGCGAACGGCCCCATCGATGCCAGGGTGTAACCGAAGCCCTGGGCCATGCTCGACAGGTTGGCGGCGACGTGCGAGTCCCGCGAGCGCAAGACGATCAGGGTCAACGCCAGGCTGAACGTACCGCCCTGCCCCAGGCCGAGCAGGATCGCCCAGCCCCACAGGCCTTCGATCGGTGCGTAGAGGCAACCGAACAGACCGCCGAGGGTCAGCGCCATGACGATGACGATCGCCAGGCGTTGATCCTTGCCGCGCGTCGCCAGCCACGGTGCGGCCAGCGAACTGGCAAGTTGAACGATCACCGAACCCGACAGCACCAGACCGGCCTGGGTTGGCGTCAGGCCACGACCGATCAGGATCGATGGCAACCAGCCGAACACGATGTACGCCAATGAGGATTGCAGGCCCATGTACAAGGTCACTTGCCAGGCCAACGGGTCACGCAACAGACCGCGAACCCGGTAAGCCACGTTGTGTGCGCCGTGTTTCTGACCGACTTGCGGCAACCAGAACATCGCCGCCACCAGCGCCGGAATTACCCAGAAGCCAAGGCCCAACGCCCAGCTCTTGTCGAAGTGTTCGCTCAACGGCACCGTCGCGCCCGCCGCCATCGCCGCCCCCAGGCACAGGGCCATGGTGTAGACACCGGTCATGGTCCCGGCGTGTTTGGCGAAGTCGCGTTTGACGATGCCCGGCAACAAAACGCCGATCACGCCGATGCTCGCGCCGGCCAGCACGCTGCCGCCAAACAAGCCGATTTCACCGAACGAACTGCGCAGAATGATCCCGCCAGCCAGCGTCAGCAGAATGCCCAACACCACGCGTTCAGCGCCGAATCGTCGCGCCAGAATCGGCGCCAACGGCGCAAACAGGCCGAGGCACAGCACCGGTAATGTCGTCAGCAAACCGGCCTGTGCCGCCGACAGGCCGAGACTTTTCGACACCTCGCTGAGCATCGGCGCCATGCTCGACAGCGCCGGACGCAAGTTCAGCGCGACCAGAATCAGCCCCAGCAACAACAACCACGGTCGGCGCAGGATTGGCTGACTTTGCTGGACCTGTTCGTCATCGGCCTCGGCGTCGATCAGCAGCTCTTCGAGCTCCGCCGTGCGTTTGGCTTCGGTGATCGGGCTGTGGCTGCTGGACATGGCGTTCTCGGTTTCAAGGTTCATTGATCAACTGCCTCGACAAGGCTTTCGCGCGTTCCGGGTCGCGTTGCTCGACGGCATCGAGCAGTTCGATATGCAGATCGAAGACTTCCTGGCGGCGTGGCGTGATGTTCAAGGTCTGGCGCAGTTGTGCGCCGACGACGCTGGAGAAATAGCGATACAACTCGCTGAGGGTGGGGTTGTGCGCGGCGTCTACCAAACGACGGTGAAACACCAGGTCGCAGGCGATGTAGCTGTCGAGATCGCCGTGGTAGTGATCGCCGCTGATGTTGAGCGCTTCACGCAGGGCCACGAGGTCTTCGTCGGTCCTGCGCAGTGCGGCAAGGCCAATGGCCTCGACTTCAAGGATGTGCCGGGTTTCCCTGGCCTGCTCAAGCGAGCAGCGCGACAACGCTTTCAGGGTGTCCAGCGGATCGATCACCGCCCGCAGATAACTGCCGTCGCCCTGACGGATTTCGATCAAACCGGAAAACGCCAACACGCGCATGGCTTCGCGGACGGTGTTACGGCTGATGCCCAATTCGGCAGACAGCTCAGGCTCGGTGGGCAGGCGCTGACCGACAGACCAGACGCCTTCGGTGATACGCAGGCGCAACTCGTCCAGAGCCTGATCAACCAGGGAACGTTTAATGAGTGGAGACATGTCTGACATAGGATTCGCCCTTTCATCCAATCATAGGATGAATTTTCTGACATGTTAGTCAGCATCTCCCCACAGGGCAAACGGTTTACACAAACCCTGTAGGAGCCGGCTTGCTGGCGATACGGTCTGACATCCAACATGAATATCGCCTGACCCACCGCCATCGCCAGCAAGCCGGCTCCTACAATTCCGCGCCCGGCTCACCATTTCGCACACGACGCAAACCCTGCAGGAGCCGGCTTGCTGGCGATACGGTCTGACATCCAACATGAATATCGCCTGACCCACCGCCATCGCCGGCAAGCCGGCTCCTACAATTCCGCGCCCGGCTCGTCATTTCGCACACGACACAAACCCTGCAGGAGCCGGCTTGCTGGCGATTCGGTCTGACATCCAACATGGATGTCGCCCGACCCACCGCCATCGCCGGCAAGCCGGCGCCTACAATTCCGCGCCCGGCTCGCCATTTCGCACACGACACAAACCCTGTAGGAGCCGGCTTGCCGGCGATACGGTCTGACATCCAACATGGATGTCGCCCGACCCACCGCTATCGCCAGCAAGCCGGCTCCTACAATTCCGCGCCCGGCTCACCATCTCGTGCATGACACCCCCCCTGTAGGAGCCGGCTTGCTGGCGATTACGGTCTGACATCCAACATAGGTTTCGCCTGACACACCGCCATCGCCAGCAAGCCGGCTCCTACAATTCCGCGCCCGGCTCGTCATCTCGTGCATGACACAAACCCTGTAGGAGCCGGCTTGCTGGCGATTCGGTCTGACATCCAACATGGCTATCGCCTGACACACCGCCATCGCCAGCAAGCCGGCTCCTACAATTCCGCGCCCGGCTCGCCATCTCGTGCATTGCGCAAACCCTGTAGGAGCCGGCTTGCTGGCGATTCGGTCTGACATCCAACATGGCTATCGCCTGACACACCGCCATCGCCGGCAAACCGGCTCCTACAGGGATCGTGGTGTGTTTTTTCGGGCAAAAAAAACCCGGAACAGCGTCCGGGGTTTTTTCACTGCCAGGCTTCGATCAATGCAGGATCTGGCTCAGGAACAGTTTGGTGCGTTCGTTCTGCGGATTGTCGAAGAAGTCGTTCGGCGCGGCCTGTTCAACGATTTCGCCCTTGTCCATAAAGATCACGCGGTTGGCCACGGTGCGGGCAAAGCCCATTTCGTGGGTCACACAGAGCATGGTCATGCCGTCTTCGGCCAGACCGATCATGGTGTCCAGCACCTCTTTCACCATTTCCGGGTCGAGGGCCGAAGTCGGTTCGTCGAACAGCATGATTTTCGGCTTCATGCACAAGGCACGGGCAATCGCTACACGCTGCTGTTGACCGCCGGACAGTTGCCCCGGGAATTTATGCGCCTGCTCCGGAATGCGTACGCGCTCCAGATAATGCATGGCGATTTCTTCGGCCTGGCGCTTGGGCATCTTGCGCACCCACATCGGCGCCAGCGTGCAGTTCTGCAGGATGGTCAGGTGCGGGAACAGGTTGAAGTGCTGGAACACCATGCCGACTTCACGGCGGACCGTTTCGATCTGCTTGAGGTCGTTGGTCAGCTCCACGCCATCGACCACGATGCGACCCTGCTGGTGTTCTTCCAGGCGGTTGAGGCAGCGAATGGTCGTCGACTTACCGGAACCCGACGGGCCGCACAGGACGATACGCTCGCCTTGCTTGACGTTCAGGTTGATGTCTTTCAGCACGTGGAACTGGCCATACCACTTGTTCACGCCCTGCATCTGAATAATGCCTTCAGGGCTCACAGGCTTTTTGATTGCTTCGCTCATTACAGAACTCCTAACGCTTGTGGCCAGTGTCGAGCTTGCGTTCCAGATGCATGGAATAGCGCGACATACCAAAACAGAAAATCCAGAACACCAGGGCCGCGAACACATAGCCTTCAGTGGCCATGCCCAACCATTTCGGGTCGGCGGCGGCTTGTTTGACGCTGTTGAGCAAGTCGAACAGGCCGATGATGATCACCAGGCTCGTGTCCTTGAACAGCGCAATGAAGGTGTTGACGATGCCAGGGATTACCAGCTTCAGGGCTTGCGGCAGAATCACCAGGCCCATGCTGCGCCAGTAACCGAGGCCCATCGCCGCAGCCGCTTCGTACTGACCTTTTGGAATCGCTTGCAGACCGCCGCGCACCACTTCAGCCACATAGGCCGACTGGAACAGGATCACGCCGATCAGCGCACGCAGCAATTTGTCGAAGTTCATGCCTTCAGGCAGGAACAACGGCAGCATCACCGAGGACATGAACAGCACCGTGATCAACGGCACGCCGCGCCAGAATTCGATGAAGGTCACGCAGACCACGCGAATCGCCGGCATGTTCGAACGACGGCCCAGCGCCAGCACAATGCCCAGCGGCAACGCACCGGCAATGCCGACAGTGGCGATCACCAGGGTCAGCATCAGGCCGCCCCATTGGCTGGTCGCCACTTGGGTCAGACCGAAAACGCCACCATGCAACAGGCACCAGGCAATGATCGGGTACAGCACCAGGAAGCTCAGGCCATACACGGCTTTACGGTGAAAGCGCGAGATGAACAATGGCGCCACGCCGATCACCGCCAGCCACACGGTCAGGTCTACGCGCCAGCGCAGGTCCATCGGGTAGTAGCCGTACATGAACTGGCCAAAACGCTGCTGAATGAACACCCAGCAGGCGCCTTCCTTGGTGCAGTCGGCGCGGGTGGTGCCGACCCAGTTGGCGTCGATGATTGCCCATTCCAGGATCGGCGGGACAATCAGGTAAATCAGATAGAACGCAAACAGGGTCAGCAGGGTGTTGAGCCAGCTGGAGAACATGTTTGCGCGCATCCATGCGACCACACCGATGCTGCTGCTCGGTGGAGGCATGTCAGGCTTGAAAGTATGAGTACTCATGCGCTTTTCCTTACCGCTCGATCAGCGCAATGCGCTTGTTGTACCAGTTCATCAGCAGGGAAATGCTGATACTGATCGCCAGGTACACGCTCATGGTGATGGCAATCACCTCGATCGCCTGCCCGGTCTGGTTCAGCACCGTACCGGCAAACAACGAGACCATCTCCGGATAACCGATACCGGCCGCCAGCGAAGAGTTTTTCGCCAGGTTCAGGTATTGGCTGGTCAGCGGCGGAATGATCACGCGCAGGGCTTGCGGGATGATCACTTTGCGCAGGGTCGGACCGTTACGCAGACCCAGCGAGTGTGCCGCTTCGGTCTGGCCGTGGCTGACCGACTTGATGCCCGAACGCACGATCTCGGCGATGAACGCCGCGGTGTACACGGTCAGGGCTAGGGTCAGCGCCAGCAGTTCCGGGATCAGCACCCAGCCACCGACGAAGTTGAAGCCTTGCAGCTTGGGCATTTCCCAGTGCAGTGGCGCACCGAAGATCAATGCGCACAGCGCCGGGATCACCAGGAACAGCGCCAGGCCAGTCCAGAACTTGTGGAATGGAACACCAGTGGCCTCGAATCGCTTGTTGGCCCAGCGGCACATCAGCACGATGGCGACAATGGCGATGACGACACTGACCACAAACGGCCAGAAACCGTCCGCCGTCAACGCGGCCGGCATGTTCAGGCCGCGACTGCTGACGAAGAAGGTGTCGCCGAAGTTATGGCTATTGCGTGGCCCCGGCATGGTCAGGAACACCGCGAAGTACCAGAACAGGATTTGCAGCAACGGCGGAATATTGCGGAAGACTTCCACATAAACAGTCGCCAGCTTGCTGATGATCCAGTTCTTCGACAGCCGTGACACGCCGACGATGAACCCGAGGATTGTCGCCAGGATCACGCCGATGAAGGTCACCAGCAGCGTGTTGAGCAGGCCGATGACAAACACCCGGGCATAACTGTCCGATTCGGTGTAGTCGATCAAGTGTTGAGCGATGCCGAAACCGGCACTGCGCTCCAGAAAGTCGAAACCGGAGGTAATGCCCCGGTGTTGAAGGTTGGTCTGCGTGTTGTCGAACAGGTACCAGCCCATCGAGACCACCGCCACAATGGTGATGATCTGAAATAGCCACGCACGCACTTTGGGATCGCTGAGGCTGAGCCTTTGCTTTGGTGCGCCGATTGAATTTTGCATGAAGTGCCCCGGATGTAATGGAACAGAACATCACCCGGCGGTTGGCCCACCGGGTGATAGAACCATCAGCGCACTGGTGGTGCGTATTGAATGCCGCCGTTGTTCCACAGAGCGTTCAGCCCGCGGTCGATGGCCAGCGGAGTGTCCTTGCCGAGGTTTTTCTCGAACACTTCACCGTAGTTACCGACTTGCTTGACGATCTGCACGACCCAGTCTTTCTTCACTTTCAGGTCTTTGCCGTATTCACCGTCGGTACCCAGCAGACGAGCGACGTCCGGGTTCTTGGTGCCTTTGGCTTCAGCTTCGACGTTTTTCGAAGTGATGCCGGCTTCTTCAGCGTTGAGCATGGCGTAGCCAGTCCAGCGCACGATGGCCAGCCACTCGTCGTCGCCATTACGTACGACCGGGCCCAGAGGCTCCTTGGAGATGGTTTCCGGCAGAACGGTGTAGTCGTTCGGGGTCGCCAGCTTGCTGCGTTGTGCGTAGAGCTGGGATTTGTCGGAGGTCAGCACGTCGCAACGACCGGATTCCAGCGACTTGGCGCTTTCATCGGAGGTGTCGAAAGTGATCGGGGTGTATTTCAGACCGTTGCCGCGGAAGTAGTCGGAAACGTTCAGCTCGGTGGTGGTACCGGCTTGAATGCAGATGGTGGCGCCGTCGAGCTCTTTGGCGCTTTTCACGCCCAGCGTCTTGCTGTTTACCAGGAAACCGATGCCGTCGTAGTAAGTGATGAAACCAGGGAATTTCAGACCCATGCCCGAATCACGGGAGCTGGTCATGGTGGTGTTGCGCGACAGGATGTCGATTTCGCCAGACTGCAGCGCGGTGAAGCGCTCTTTGGCGTTCAACTGACTGAACTTGACCTTGGTCGCGTCGCCGAAGACGGCAGCGGCCACAGCGCGGCAGTAGTCAGCATCGATACCGACGATCTTGCCATTGGCGTCCGGAACCGAGAAACCAGGCAGGCCATCGCTGACGCCGCACTGTACGAAACCTTTCTTCTGCACTGCATCCAGGGTTGCACCCGCCTGAGCGAACCCGCTGACACCGAGTACTGCGGCTGCAGACACGATAGCCAGGGTGGATTTCAACATCTTCATTCAAACCTCCAGTTTTGCTCTTGTTGTGTCGGAGCTTGAGTCCAGTCGCACCCTTATGAGGCGTAGTCGACCCGTGTTGGCTTTTTTTAGGGTCAACCGACGTAGGACCTGCGCTATGAGTCTAGTAGGAGAAAATCCAAATCATGGACCGCTCACTTCTCACCAATCGGCCGAACGGGCTGTAGCCCTTTCACGTTCGCGAAGCCCGTAGCGGCCACTGGCGAACATCCATCACCGGATTTTTTGCTATCCCACCACGAACAATGGCCTGATAGTGTTACCGACAGGCGTGGGATTTTTCGTACAGGCTTCCTATAGCAAAGCCCGTACCAGACCGCTTGCCAAAGCATTTAAGGGACAGGTCAATAGCAAAACTTGTAGCCTTGCGACATCTTCTTAACGGATCAACCAGACGCGCCCTCATCTCTCGCACTCAATGAGAGCGCACGCACAAAATTGGAGCAGCCATGACCGAGCCCTTGATTCTTGAACCCGTCAAGCCCGCAGACGCCTGCGTTATCTGGCTGCACGGCCTGGGCGCCGACCGTTACGACTTCCTGCCGGTGGCCGAAGCGTTACAGGAAACCCTGCTGACCACTCGTTTCGTTCTCCCGCAGGCACCGACCTGCGCCGTCACCATCAATGGTGGCTACGAGATGCCGAGCTGGTACGACATATTGGCCATGAGCCCTGCACGCGCGATCAACCGCGAGCAGCTGGAAGAGTCGTCGGACCGGATCATTAAATTGATCGAAGTGCAGCGAGCCGTTGGAATAGACGCTTCGCGGATTTTCCTGGCAGGTTTTTCCCAGGGCGGTGCCGTGGTGTTCCACACCGCATTTCTGAAATGGCAGGGGCCGCTGGGTGGCGTACTTGCCCTCTCTACTTATGCACCGACTTTCAGTGACGACCTCGAGCTATCCGCCAGCCAGCAGCGGATTCCGGTGTTGTCGTTGCACGGTCAGTACGATGACGTGGTGCAAAACTCGATGGGACGGACCGCCTACGAGTATTTAAAGCAGCATGGTGTCACCGTGACATGGCAGGAATACCCAATGGGTCACGAAGTGTTACCCGAGGAGATTCGCGACATCGGCGCCTGGCTCGGCGAGCGCTTGCGCTAACGGTTCAGCTGAAAAACAGCCCATTGATCCATCCCCCTACGCCGCGCCCGATTCTTGCATTACACTGGCCGCCGTATATTCCTTAACCAATTGATGAGATGACCGTGCTCAAAGCACTCAAGAAAATGTTCGGTAAAAGCGAGACTGAGCAGCTCGCGCCAGTCTCCAGCGCTCCGTCTCACAGCCCCAGCCACCGCACCGACGGTAATCAGCCTGGCCGGACCGCCCCCGTAGCGGCACCGAAACAAGAGCCTGTGGCGACACCGGCCGTCCAGCCTGTTGAAGAGGCTGCTGCCGAGCAACCACGCAGCGAAGCGCCGAAGCCCGCCAAACCGCGTCGTGAACCCAAGCCCAAAGCGCCGGTCATCCCCTGGAAACTCGAAGACTTCGTCGTCGAACCCCAGGAAGGCAAAACCCGTTTCCACGATTTCAAACTTGCCCCGGAACTGATGCACGCCATCCAGGACCTCGGCTTTCCGTATTGCACGCCGATCCAGGCGCAAGTGCTGGGCTTCACCCTCGCGGGCAAAGACGCCATCGGTCGCGCCCAGACCGGCACCGGCAAAACCGCGGCGTTCCTGATTTCGATCATCACCCAGCTGCTGCAAACCCCGCCGCCGAAAGAGCGCTACATGGGTGAGCCACGGGCGCTGATCATCGCGCCGACCCGTGAACTGGTGGTGCAGATTGCCAAGGACGCCGCCGACCTGACCAAGTACACCGGCCTCAACGTCATGACGTTTGTCGGCGGCATGGACTTCGACAAGCAGCTCAAGCACCTCGAAGCGCGTCACTGCGACATCCTCGTCGCCACCCCGGGCCGCCTGCTCGACTTCAACCAGCGCGGCGACGTGCACCTGGACATGGTCGAAGTCATGGTCCTGGACGAAGCCGACCGTATGCTCGACATGGGCTTCATCCCGCAAGTACGCCAAATCATTCGCCAGACACCGCCGAAGAACGAGCGTCAGACGCTGCTGTTCTCCGCGACCTTCACCGAAGACGTGATGAACCTCGCCAAGCAATGGACCACCGACCCGTCGATCGTCGAGATCGAGTCGCAGAACGTGGCCAGCGAAAACGTCGAGCAGCACATCTACGCGGTGGCCGGTGCCGACAAATACAAACTGCTCTACAACCTGGTCAACGACAACGGTTGGGAGCGGGTGATGGTCTTCGCCAACCGCAAGGATGAAGTGCGGCGCATCGAAGAACGCCTGGTGCGCGATGGCGTCAACGCCGCGCAATTGTCTGGCGACGTGCCGCAGCACAAGCGCATCAAGACCCTGGAAGGCTTCCGCGAAGGCAAGATCCGCGTACTGGTAGCCACCGACGTGGCCGGTCGCGGCATTCACATCGACGGCATCAGCCACGTGATCAACTTCACCCTGCCGGAAGTCCCGGACGACTACGTACACCGTATCGGTCGTACCGGCCGTGCCGGCGCCGATGGCGTGTCCATCAGTTTTGCCGGTGAAGACGACTCCTACCAGCTACCGTCCATCGAGGCGCTGCTGGGTCGCAAAATCAGCTGCGAAACGCCACCGACGCATCTATTGCGCGCGGTTGAGCGCAAGCGTCCGTAACAGCGGGTCGCAATAAAAGAAGCGCAGCCGGCAACGGACTGCGCTTTTTTTTCGTTCGTCGTTTTTTTTCAACAGGAGCTTGCCCGACAGAACTAAAAGTCCATAATGGACAAATTAGTTTAATTTCCGCTCCCGGAGCCGACCATGTCCAGCACGCCCTATGTGATCACCCAACCCCAGGCCCGCGAACTGCTGGCACAGGTCGACGTTCCGCAGATCCTGCGCAAGCTGTTCCGCGACCTGGCGGCCGGGCAAGCGGTGCAGCCGGCGCAACAACTGGTGGAGTTTCCCAAGGGCGCCGGCGATTTCATCAACTACCTAGGCGTGCTCGCCGAAGACGGGGTTTACGGGGTCAAGACCTCGCCTTACATCGTCCGCGAACAAGGCCCGCTGGTGACCGCATGGACCTTGCTGATGTCGATGCAGACCGGCGAGCCGCTGCTGTTGTGCGATGCCGGCGAACTGACCACCGCGCGCACCGCCGCGACAACCGCCGTCGCTGTCGACGCCCTGGCTCCGTTGAATGCGCAGCGCCTGGCGATCATCGGCAGTGGCAAGGTTGCGCTGGCGCATCTGCATTACGTCAAAGGCCTGCGCGACTGGGAAAGCATCAATCTCTACTCGCCCGGCTTGAACGAATTGAGTGCTGAAGCACTGGCGCAGATTAAAGCTCTCGATCCACGACTGACTCTTGTCGACACGCGCGAAGCGGCCGTTCAGGACGCCGACGTGATCATGCTGTGCACATCGTCCGCCGGCCCGGTGATCGACCCTTCCAGCCTGACCAAACCGGCATTGATCACTTCCATCAGCACCAATGCCCCACGCGCCCATGAAGTGCCGCCACAGAGCCTCAATGACATGCAGGTGTTCTGCGACTATCGTCTGACCACGCCGGGCTCGGCGGGTGAAATGCTGATTGCCGGCGAACAGCATGGCTGGGACGCAAGCGCCATCGTCGGCGACCTGCCGGACTTGATCAGCGAAAAAGTCCAGCGTCCCGGCTATGACCGTCACGTGTTCTTCCGCTCGATCGGCCTGGGCCTGGAAGACATCGCACTGGCCAATGCCATCTACCACCTGAAACCCTGACACCACAAAACCCTTGTAGGAGCGAGGCCTGCCCGCGAAAAACGATAACGCGGTGCAAATGACAGACCGCGGCGCTCCATTCGCGGGCAAGCCTCGCTCCTACAAAGATCATCGAACCATTGGCATTTGCGCCCCATCAGGAGACGTTCATGAGCCAGGCAGACTTCATCATCATCGGCGGCGGGATCGCCGGCGCTTCCACCGGTTTCTGGCTGTCGCAGCACGCCCGAGTGATCGTGCTCGAACGCGAATCCCATCCGGCCTACCACTCCACCGGACGCTCGGCGGCGCTGTTCACCGCCGCTTACGGCACACCGCAGGTCCGGGCGCTGACCCAGGCCAGCCGCGACTTCTTCGACGCCCCGCCTGCCGGTTTCTGCGAACACCCGTTGCTGACCCCGCGCGGCGAAATGACCGTGGACTTCACCGGCGACCCGGCCGAACTGAACAACCAATACCTGAGCGCCAAAGCCACGGTGCCGGAGATGCAACTGCTCAGCGCCGACGAGGCCTGCGCGCGCCTGCCGATCCTGCGCCGGGAAAAAGTCCACGGCGCGATCTACGATCCGACCGCCAGCGACATCGACACCGACGCCTTGCACCAGGGTTACCTGCGTGGCATCCGACGCAATAAAAGTGAAGTGCATACCGACACTGAAGTCCTGAACCTGACCCGCGACGGCGAAGGTGTGTGGCAGGTTCAAACCAACGGCCAGACCTTCAGCGCCCCGGTCATCATCAACGCTGCCGGCGCCTGGGCCGACAAGATCGGCGAACTGGCCGGCGCGAAGCCTCTGGGCCTGCAACCGAAGCGCCGTGCAGCCTTCATCTTCGCCGGGCCGGAAGGCGTGGACATCCACCATTGGCCGATGCTGGTCAGCCTCGACGAGTCGTTCTACATGAAGCCGGACGCCGGCATGTTCCTCGGCTCGCCGGCCAACGCCGACCCGGTTGAACCACACGACGTGCAGCCCGAAGAACTGGACATCGCCATGGGCATTTACCAGATCGAAGAAGCCACCACCCTGACCATCCGCCGCCCGACCCGCACCTGGGCCGGTCTGCGCAGCTTCGTGGCCGATGGCGATTTGCTGTCCGGTTTCGATCTGCAGGTGCCGGGGCTGTTCTGGGTTGCGGCGCAAGGCGGTTACGGCATTCAGACCTCGCCCGCCATGGGCCAGGCCAGCGCCGCCCTGGTACGCGGTGAAGCACTGCCCGAGCAACTCAAGCGTTTTGGCCTGGACGCCGGGATGCTGTCCCCTGCTCGCTTGGGCTGACCGGCGTCCTCAGGTGACGTGTCGACACGATTACGGCAAACTTCCAGCGCCCTTTTTGCAGGGCGCTGACGCTGCCTGGAGCTCCATTGTATGAACGCACCTGTAAAAGACCCGGCCCTGGACAACTTCCGCGCGATCGCCGATGCCATCGCTACGTTGTTCTTCCCCCACGCCGAGGTGGTGCTGCACGATCTGCGCACACAGAAAGTCGACTACATCGCCAACAACCTGTCGAAACGGGAAGTGGGTGACGACTCGGCGCTGGAAGACATGCTCAGCGATGACATCAGCGAACGAAACATCGGGCCGTACGAAAAGTTGAATTGGGATGGTCAGAAAATTCGCAGCCTGAGCAGCGTGCTGCGCGACAGCGACGGTCATCCGCTGGCGGTGCTGTGCATCAATCTGAATATTTCGCTGTTCGAAAATGCCAAGGCCGCGCTGGACCTGTTCCTGTCGCCGAGCAAGCTGATTCCGCAACCGGACTCACTGTTCCGCGATGACTGGCAGGAGCGCATCAATACCTTCCTTCACGGCTGGCTGCGCGAACGTCAACTGAGCCTGAACCTGCTGACCCGCGACCACAAACGTGAACTGGTACTGGCCCTGCACGCCGAAGGCGCCTTCAAAGGCAAAAGCGCCTCGAACTATGTGGCCAACGTGCTGAACATGGGACGGGCGACGGTGTACAAGCATTTGAAAGAGTTGAAAGGCTGAACCCCCTCGATTACCGCTGACACATGCCCCCCCGTAGGAGCACGGCTTGCCGGCGAAAGCGTCCTCAATACCGCCATCGCCAGCAAGCCGGCTCCTACAGATTTGGGTGCGCATCAGAATTGTGTGGCTTACGCAGAACCTGTAGGAGCCGGCTTGCCGGCGATGGCGTCCTCAAGATCGCCTTCGCCGGCAAGCCGTGCTCCTACGGGTTTTGTGTTTATTCCAACGCCGAAGCCGGGCCGAAGAACTCGTAGCGGCTTTGCTTCTCCGGCACACCCAAGGCTTTCAGGTGACGTTTCACCGCCGCCATGAAGCCTTTAGGCCCCAGGAAGTACGCATCCAGATCACGCTGCTGTGGCAACCACTCGCCCAGTTGCTCCTGACTCAACAACCCAACTTTGTGCGCCGCCGGGCTCACGCCGTCATCTTCGTCGTAGCAGTAGAAACGCTTGAGTTGCGGGTGACGCTCGGCCAATCCATCAATCCAGTCACGGAAGGCGTGAACGCTGCCATTGCGTGCACAGTGGATAAAATGCACCGGCCGCTTGGTTTCCAGCGCCGCTTCCAGCATGGCCAAGGTCGGGGTGATGCCGACGCCGCCGCTGATCAGCACCAACGGTTTTTCGCTGTCGGTCAGGGTGAATTCGCCCGATGGCGGGAACAACTGAATGCTGGCGCCTACGTGCAGTTGATCATGCAAATGGTTCGAGGCACGGCCACCGTGTTCACGCTTGACGCTGATGCGGTACTGGCCTTTGTTCGCCAGGGCCGACAGCGAATAGTTACGACGAATCTCTTCACCATCGAGGATCAGTTTCATGCCGATGTACTGGCCGGGTTCTGCCGCGAGGATCGGACCTTTGTCTGCCGGTTCGAAGTAGAACGAAATGATTTCCGCGCTTTCCTCGACCTTGGCCGCAACGATGAACTCCCGCGCACCGCGCCAGCCGCCCGGGGCCTGTTCTTTCTGGTCGTAGATGCTGGTTTCAGCGCCGATCAGGATCTCGGCCAGTTGACCGTACGCCGCGCCCCAGGCGCTCATCACTTCCGGTGTGGCAATCTCGTCACCCAGCACTTCGGAAATCGCACGCAACAGGCAGGTGCCGACAATCGGGTAATGTTCCGGGAGGATTTGCAGCGCCACGTGTTTGTTGATGATCTTGGCCACCAGGTCGCCCAACTGGTCGAGCTGATCGATGTGGCGCGCATACATCAACACGCCGTTGGCCAGGGCGCGGGGTTGATCACCGCTGGCCTGGTGCGCCTGGTTGAACAGCGGGCGGACTTCCGGGTATTCGGAGAGCATCATGCGGTAAAAATGCGTGATCAATGCTTCGCCACCGCTTTCCAGCAACGGCACAGTGGATTTGACGATTGCACGGTCTTGAACGCTAAGCATAAGGTGACTCCTGAGCTACTTGGTTTTCTAACTGATTGCCCTATGCTTATCAGTTTCCGTGCCAGTTATTTAATCGTTATAAATCAATAAGTTAAAAACATTCTAGTCATAACGACACCCCCTGACTTATAGTCATACCGACTACATGGAGTCACTATGACTGCAAAATCCTTGCTCACCACACTGCTTCCCCTGGTCTCGGACCTGTCCCGCGAACTCCCCGAGGGCGAGCGCTATCGGCGCCTGCTTGAAGCCATGCGTGCCTTGCTCCCCTGCGACGCCGCCGCGCTGCTGCGCCTTGATGGCGAGTGGCTGGTGCCGCTGGCCGTCGACGGGTTGAGCACCGACACCCTCGGCCGACGCTTCAAAGTCAGCGAGCACCCACGCTTCGAAGCCCTGCTCAGCAGCCCCGGCCCGACCCGCTTCGCCGCCGACAGCGACATGCCCGATCCTTATGACGGACTGGTCGATGGCCTCGACGATCACCTTGAAGTCCATGACTGCATGGGTTGCCCGCTGTTTATCGACGAACGTCCGTGGGGTTTGCTGACCCTCGACGCCCTCGACCCGGAACGTTTAGAACCGATCGAACTGGACACCTTGCAAGCCTTCGCCAGCCTCGCCGCCGCCACGGTCAATGCCGCCGAGCGCATCGAACGGCTGGCCAATCGTGTCGAAGACGAGCATCAGCGCGCCGAGGTGTACCGACAGGCCAGCGGCCAGCAGAACCGCGAGATGATCGGCCAGAGCAAGGCCCACAAGCGCTTGGTGGAAGAGATCAGTCTGGTCGGCGGCAGTGACCTGACCGTGTTGATCACCGGTGAAACCGGGGTCGGCAAGGAACTGGTGGCCCAAGCGATTCACGCCGCCTCGCCCCGAGCCGACAAGCCGATCATCAGCCTCAACTGTGCCGCGCTGCCGGACACGCTGGTGGAAAGCGAATTGTTCGGCCATGTGCGCGGTGCCTTCACCGGGGCGACCAGCGACCGTCGCGGCAAATTCGAACTGGCCAATGGCGGCACGCTGTTTCTCGATGAAGTCGGCGAACTGTCGCTGACGGTGCAGGCCAAATTGCTGCGTGTGCTGCAAAGCGGTCAATTGCAGCGGCTGGGGTCGGACAAAGAGCATCAAGTCGATGTGCGGCTCATCGCCGCGACCAATCGCGACCTGGCCGAAGAAGTGCGCAGCGGCCGTTATCGTGCCGACTTCTACCACCGGTTGAGCGTTTACCCGCTATTGGTGCCGGCCCTGCGGGATCGCGGGCGGGATGTGCTGCTGCTCAGCGGTTTCTTCCTGGAGCAGAACCGTTCGCGCATGGGTCTCAACAGCCTGCGCCTGAACAGCGATGCCCAGGCGGCGCTGCTCGCGTATGACTGGCCAGGCAATGTGCGGGAGCTGGAGCACTTGATTGGGCGCAGCGCGTTGAAAGCGCTGGGTAACTGCAGGGAACGGCCGAAGATTCTCAGCTTGAGTGCAGCGGATCTGGATTTACCCAGCGCCAGCGTTGAGGTAGCGTCCGAGCCACCGACCGCGACTCCAGTGACGTTGGTGTCAGGGGATTTGCGCGAGGCGACTGAAAGTTATCAGCGGCAATTGATCAGCGCTTGCCTGGATCGGCACCACAATAACTGGGCGAGCGCGGCGCGTGAGCTAGGCTTGGATCGGGCGAATCTCGGAAGAATGGCCAAAAGACTGGGCATGAAATGAACTTTTTTTGTAGGAGCCGGCTTGCTGGCGATCCAGTCGACGCGGTATTCAGTCAAACCGCTATCGCCAGCAAGCCGGCTCCTACAGGTACGAGACAGCATTTTCCTGTACATCGGCATTTAGCCTAAAGCCTGCCCCCATCAAGTCGATAACCCGGCATCGATAGCTTTTGGCGACTTCCATTCGCCCATCACCTTTTTCCACAGAAGGTTTTTATGTCCACCACCAAAGCCCGCGCAGACTCACTTTCGCTTCTGCTGTTTACCTTGCGCAGCGGCAAGTTGATGGCGATCAACCTGCTCAAGGTCAGTGAAATCATTCCCTGCCCGCCGCTGACCAAGCTGCCGGAATCACATCCTCACGTCAAAGGCATTGCCACCCTGCGCGGCGCGTCGTTGTCGGTGATCGACCTCAGCCGTGCGATCGGCGAGCGGCCGCTGGAAGACCCGAACGGCGGTTGCCTGATCGTCACCGACGTCAGCCGTTCCAAACAGGGCCTGCATGTTCAGGCGGTGAGCAAGATCGTCCACTGCCTGACCACCGACATCCGTCCGCCGCCCTTCGGCTCCGGCGGTGTGCGCTCATACATCACTGGCGTGACCTCGGTCGACGGCACGCTGGTGCAGGTGCTGGACATCGAAAAGGTCATCCACGGCATCGCCCCGGCGCAGATCGAAACGGCCCCGACCGAACTGAGCATGGAAGACGCGGAAGTGCTCGGCAACGCGCGCATCCTGGTGGTCGACGACAGCCAGGTGGCCCTGCAGCAATCGGTGCACACCCTGCGCAACCTCGGCCTGCAATGCCATACCGCGCGCAGTGCCAAGGAAGCCATCGATTGCCTGCTGGACCTGCAAGGCACCGCCCAGCAGATCAACCTGATTGTTTCAGACATCGAAATGTCAGAGATGGACGGCTACGCCTTCACCCGCACCCTGCGCGAAACCCCGGATTTTGCGCACCTGTATGTGCTGCTGCACACCTCGCTGGACAGCGCGATGAACAGCGAGAAAGCGCGTCTGGCCGGCGCCAACGCGGTGCTGACCAAGTTCTCTTCGCCGGACCTGACCAAGTGCCTGATCGAAGCGGCCAAGGCGGTCGCCGAACAAGGTCACTGAGTTGGCCGAGGCTTTTTGTTTTCTGATGCGGCGCAACCTGGCGGAGGTTGTGCCCGCAATCACCTGGCCTCAAGGCATTGTCCTGCACGAATATCGCCCAGAACTGGCTGAAGACGTTCATCGTTTGATGGAACTGGGTTACCTGGACGGTGGCGGTCGCGTGCCGGCATTGGATATCTGGCAGCAGCGGTTTGAGACGGACCCTGAATACGATCCCTCCCTGTGCTTCATTGCGCAGGATGCCGACGGTATCGTGGGTGTATGCCAGTGCTGGACCAGCGCCTACATCAAGAATCTGGTGGTGCACCCGCGAGCTCAGGGTCGGGGTTTGGGCCGGGCGTTGCTGTTGAATGCATTCAACGTGTTTCAGCAGCGTCGCGAAGGTTTTGTGGATTTGAAGGTATTGGAAGACAACCTTCGGGCGCAGCGGTTGTACGAAAGTGCCGGGATGACTGTGGTCCGCCGGGAGCCGGTTCCGGCCTGATACACCGCCTTCGCGGGCAAGCCTCGCTCCTACAGGTACGGTGATCACAATGTAGGAGCGAGGCTTGCCCGCGAAGGGGCCGACACATTCAACCTCATCCCATCAGGCATACTCGGCCCACCCATGCACAAGGATGCCTGCCCCATGAAAGCCACCACCCTCGCCTTCCTCTGCCTCACCGCCCTCGCCACCCAAACCCACGCCTCCAGCCCGGACGCCTGGGCCGCTTTCGACAAAGCCATGCTCGCCAGTTGCATCAAGGCCAGCGGCCTGGCGGACGCTTCACCCGTCGGCAAAGCCGCACAGTTCGATGACCGTGTCGACTACACCGCCGTGCTCCTGCAAGGCCGCTACCCGCAAAAACACATGAAAGGCCAGCAAGGCACCGAGCTGTGCCTCTACAACAAGAAAACCAAAACTGCCTACGTGACCGAGTGGGACTCCATCCGCCTACCCGCCAAATCCCGGTAAATGGCGCATAACTTGCTTCGTCGCTGACTTCTGCGGTGGCATTCTGTCGCCATTTCGGGCCCTGACAAGCGACTGATCCTTCGATGAATACAACGTTTTCCTGCGTAGGTTGTGGTAAATGCTGCAATGACCATCACGTCCCCCTGACCTTGGCCGAAGCCCGGATGTGGGCGGCCGACGGCGGTCAGGTGATCGTGCTGGTGGAAGGTTTCCTCGGTAATGGCCTTGGCCTGCCGGTGCAGCAACGCGAACATGCCGAGCGGCGTTCGGTGGTGGTTCAAAGCGGCGACTGCGAGGCCTACGTGGCCATCACGTTTGCGGCGTACAACGTCGGTCCCTGCCGGAATCTTGACGAAGACAACCTCTGCCGCATCTACGAACGTCGGCCGCTGGTGTGCCGCATCTATCCGATGGAAATCAATCCGCACATCCCCCTCAACCCGGCGATCAAGGAATGCCCGCCGGAATCGTGGGAAAAAGGCCCGGATCTGATCATTGGCGGTGAATTGGTCGATCACGAGCTCGCAGGACTCATCCAGCGCTCCCGCCAAGCGGATCGCGACGATATCCGCACCAAAGATGCGATTTGCGCTTCACTGGGGATTCGGACCACGGCCCTGAAGGGCGATGGATTCACTGCGTATCTACCGGACATGAGCGCGTTCGCCACAGTCGTCGATCAAGTGGCGCAACAGCCGCTGACTGAATCGGACAGTGACTGGCAGTTCCACGTATCGGGTGACGATATCGCCGGGCAAGTGCTGGCGGCGGGTGCGCACGTGGCCACCGAGACGCCGCTCAACTATGCCTTCATTTCGTTGCGCGCGGCTTAACGGCGGGCTCGCCAAAACTCTTGCGCCAACAACCGCAAGTCCCCCGCCAGCCCTGCCACATCGGTGGAATTCGCCTGGCTTTGCTGCCCCTCACTGACCGTGACCTCGCAGGCTGAGCGAATGCTGATGATGTTGCGGTTGATGTCTTCGCTGACGCTGCTCTGCTCTTCCACCGCCGAAGCGATTTGCAGGCTCATTTGCGTGATCTGATTGACCCGCCGACTGATCGCGTCCAGCGAATCGGCGGCGCGTCGGGCCTGTTCGACGCTGTTGTCCACCTGTTCACTGCTTTGTTGCATCACCACCACCGCGTCCCGCGTGCCGTTTTGCAGGGTGCTGATCATGCGCTGAATCTCGTTGGTCGATTGCTGGGTACGCTGGGCCAGGCCACGGACTTCGTCGGCCACCACCGCAAAACCGCGCCCGGCATCCCCGGCACGCGCCGCTTCGATGGCCGCGTTGAGGGCCAGCAGATTGGTTTGCTCGGCGATGCTGCGGATCACATCCAGCACGCCGGTAATCTCGCTGCTGTGCCCCTCCAATTGATGAATCACCTCGGTGGCGCGCGCCAGTTCCTCGGCCAGACGCAGTACCGCCTGGCGACTCTCACTCACCATTTGATGACCTTCGCGGGTTTCGTTGCCGGCCAGATCGGCCGCCTGGGACGCTTGCTGCGCATGGCTGGCAACCTCGGCCACGCTGGCAGACATCTGGTGAATCGCCGCCGCCACCTGATCGGTTTCAGCCTGTTGGGCCAGCGTACTGTTATGACTGCCTTGCAGGTGCTCGACCAGTTCCGCCGCATGCCCGGCCAAACGCTGCGACGCATCGCCGATGCGCCCCACCACCGCGCCGATCTGCGCTTCGAGCATCTGCAAGGCAAACTCGATCTGGCCGAACTGATCGCGGCGACCGGTGTAAACAGCCTGGCTCAACGGGTTGTCGGCAATCTGCCGGGCGCGTTCGGTCAACGCTTTCAGCGGACGCAACATGAATCCGGTTCCGACCGCTGCCAAACCACTGCCCACGACAAACGCCAGTACGCCGAAAACGGCTGACGAAGGGTTCAGCCACGCTTCGATGCCGACCACGCAGGCCAATGTCGCGCTGAACAGCGCCGTCACCTTGAGACCCGGACCGAGCACCGGCCACCGCTGCCATAGCGATGTGCGATCACTGCGAAGCTGTGTGTAGGCTTTTTCCGCGGCTTCGATCTGCCGTACCGAGGGTTTGGTCCGGACCGACTGATACTCCACGGCTTTACCGTTCTGCGTCACCGGCGTGGCGTACGCGCTCACCCAATAGTGATCGCCATTCTTGCAGCGATTTTTCACCAGCCCCATCCATGAGCGGCCGCTTTTAAGGGTCTGCCACATATGCGCGAAAGCCGCCGCCGGCATGTCCGGGTGGCGCAGCAAGTTGTGCGTCGAGCCCAGCAACTCCTCGCGGCTGTAGCCGCAGATGTTGATGAAGTCGTCGTTGGCGTAGGTAATCGCGCTGGTCAGATCAGTGGTCGAGAGGATATTCGCATCAGCCGCAACGTCGACATTACGGCCGGTCACCGGGAGGTTGATCTTCATGGAAAGCGCGCTCGTTGGATGGAAAGAGTCGGCAGGGCTGCTGACTCTAAGCGCACTGATTCCACAAACGTTGATCTGGCTCAGGATATGAGCACTTAGCCATCACCGCGATTGAAAACCGCGGCCGATGGCCAATCGCGGGGTGGCGTTAAAACTCAGCGTTTGCCCATCGAACGACGGGTACCGGGAGGCGCTGCGCCGGGGGTCTTGGTGTGGCCGTTCTTGGCGCCGTTCTTGTACCAGGGTTGGCTGGCGGCCTTCGCGGCGGCCAGTTCACCCGGTTTGAACGGGAACTTGAATGCCGGGATCGCGGCTTTGGTTTCGCTGTCTGCGCTGGAGTCGACGCTGTCTGGCAGGTCTGCCTGGTCGTCGCTCAAAGCGTCGGCAACCGGCGGTTGTGTCGGGGAAGTCATGAAAGCTCCGGGTGATGCAAAAGAGTCGGGCCCGGTCAGCGAGCCGCGAAAGGCGGCAGTATACCTGTGTCGGGGGCGACAGGCTTCACGTGGCGAGTGAGTCTGTCGGGTTTTGTGTTGGCCGGCCTGACGCCATCACCGGCAAGCCGGCTCCTACAGGGTTTCACGATGCCCCTTGTAGGAGCCGGCTTGCTGGCGATGAGGCCAGAACAGGCAACACAAACCCCAAACTGACAGCGCCGTCAGTTAGCAGTCACCTTCCTGACCGGCGAACAGGTTTATAAAGGAAGGTATAACCCTGACAAAATTCCGTCCTCCCAGCCCCGGCGCCCCACTCGCATGCGAATTCAGAAAAAACCCGCCCTGCTCGCCGCCCTTCTGATTGTCCTGGCAGCGCTGGGTGTGTGGTACGCCACCAAACCGGCCACGGCCAGACTTGCCGCGCCCATGGCGATCCCGGTTCGGGTGGTGAACGTCGCCGAAAAAGACGTCCCTCGTTACGTCAGCGGCATCGGCTCGGTGCTGTCCCTGCACAGCGTGGTGGTACGTCCGCAGATCGACGGCATCCTCACTAAAATCCTGGTCAAGGAAGGTCAGTTGGTGAACAAGGGTGACCTGCTGGCCACCATCGACGACCGTTCGATCCGCGCCAACCTCGACCAGACCCGCGCACAGCTCGGCGAAAGCCAGGCGCAGCTGCAAGTGGCGCTGGTCAACCTCAAGCGTTACAAACTGCTGAGCGTCGACGACGGCGTATCCAAACAGACTTACGACCAGCAACAAGCGCTGGTCAACCAGCTCAAAGCCACCGCCCAGGGCAATCAGGCGTCGATTGACGCCGCTCAGGTGCAGCTTTCCTACACACAGATTCGCTCCCCAGTCAGCGGTCGCGTGGGGATTCGTACGGTGGACGAAGGCAACTTCCTGCGCATGACCGACACCCAAGGCTTGTTCACGGTGACGCAGATCGACCCGATTGCCGTGGAGTTTTCCCTGCCGCAGCAAATGCTGCCGACCCTGCAAGGCCTGATCAACGATCCGGAGCACGCCCAGGTGAAGGCCTACATCGGTGCCGACACCGACGGTGAAACCGGCAACCTTCTGGGCGAAGGCCACCTGACCCTGATCGACAACCAGATCAACGCCAACACCGGGACCATCCGCGCCAAGGCCGAATTCAACAACCCCGGGCAAAAGCTGTGGCCGGGCCTGCTGGTGACGGTAAAAATTCAGACAGCGCTGGAAAAGGATGCGCTGGTGGTGCCGCCCACTGTCGTACAACGTGGCCTCGATCAACACTTCGTGTACCGGGTCAAAGGTGACAAGGTTGAAACCGTCCAGGTGCAGATGGTCTATCAAGGCAGCGGCCAGGACATCATCAAAGGCGTGAAACCGGGCGACGTGCTGGTCAGCGACGGCCAGTCACGACTCAAGCCCGGTTCGACGGTTCAGGTGCTGACTGAACCCGCGCAAATGGTGCAAACGGAGTCGAAACCATGAAGGGCCACGGCTCGGTTTCCGCGTGGTGCATCGATCATCCGGTAGCGACTATCCTGCTGACGTTTGCCCTGGTATTGCTCGGCGTCATTGCGTTCCCACGGCTGCCCATCGCGCCGCTGCCGGAAGCCGAATTCCCGACCATCCAGGTGGCCGCGCAACTTCCCGGCGCCAGCCCGGAAACCATGGCTTCCTCGGTGGCCACGCCGCTTGAAGTGCAATTCAGCGCCATCCCCGGCGTGACCCAGATGACCTCGAGCAGCGCCCTCGGCTCGACCAACCTGACCCTGCAATTCACCCTCGACAAAAGCATCGACACCGCCGCGCAGGAAGTGCAGGCCGCGATCAACACCGCCGCCGGCAAACTGCCCAAGGACATGCCGAACCTTCCGACCTGGCGCAAGGTCAACCCGGCCGACAGCCCGGTGCTGATTCTCAGCATCAACTCGACCCTGATGCCCGGCCCCGAACTCAGCGATCTGGTGGAAACCCTGCTGTCCCGTCAGATCAGTCAGATCGACGGCGTAGGCCAGATCAACATCACCGGCCAGCAACGTCCAGCGATTCGCGTTCAAGCCTCGGCAGACAAACTGGCCGCCATAGGCCTGACGCTGGCGGACATTCGCCTGGCGATCCAAAACACCAGCCTCAACCTGGCCAAAGGTGCGTTGTATGGCGAGTCGAGCATCTCGACGCTGTCGACCAACGATCAGTTGTTCCACCCCGAGGAGTACAGCCAGCTCATCGTTTCCTACAAGGACGGTGCACCGGTTCACCTGAAGGATGTCGCCAAAGTCGTCAACGGTTCGGAAGATGCCTACGTGCAAGCCTGGGCCGGGGACAAGCCCGGGGTGAACCTGGTGATTTCCCGGCAACCGGGCGCCAACATCGTCGAGACCGTGGATCGCATTCAAGCCGCGCTGCCCGCTCTCGAAGCGATGCTGCCGGCGTCGGTGCAGGTCAAAGTGCTGGTTGACCGGACCCAGACCATCCGCGCCTCGTTGCATGAGGTGGAAGTCACCCTGCTGATCGCGATCATGCTGGTGGTGGCGGTGATGGCGCTGTTCCTGCGTCAGTGGTCGGCGACGCTGATCGTGTCGGCGGTGCTGGGTGTTTCGCTGGTCGCCAGTTTTGCCCTGATGTACATCATGGGCTTCAGCCTGAACAACCTGACACTGGTGGCGATCGTGGTGGCCGTGGGGTTTGTGGTCGACGATGCGATTGTCGTGGTGGAGAACATTCACCGACACCTGGAGGCCGGCGACGGCATGCGTGAGGCGGCGATCAAAGGCGCCGGCGAGATTGGTTTTACCGTGGTCTCGATCAGTTTTTCGCTGGTGGCGGCGTTCATTCCGCTCCTCTTCATGGGCGGCGTAGTCGGGCGGCTGTTCAAGGAATTCGCCCTGACGGCCACGTCTACGATCATGATTTCAGTGGTGGTTTCGCTGACGTTGGCGCCGACCCTCGCCGCGCTGTTCATGCGTGCGCCGGTGCATCACGCCCACAGCAAAAAAACCTTTGGCGAACGCTTGCTGGCCGGCTACGAAAAGCTCCTGCGCCGCGCCCTCGCCCACCAGAAATTGATGATCGGGGTGTTCGGCTTGTCTCTGGGGCTGGCCATCGCCGGCTACATCTTCATTCCGAAGGGTTTCTTCCCGGTGCAGGACACCGGTTTTGTCCTCGGCACCACCGAAGCCGCCGCCGACATATCCTACGGCGACATGGTGAAAAAACACCTGGCGATGGCAGAAATCGTCGCGGCAGATCCAGCTGTCGAGGCGTTTTCCCACTCCGTCGGTGTCTCCGGCAGTAACCAGACCATCGCCAATGGCCGCTTCTGGATTTCCCTGAAAAAACGCAGCGAGCGCGACGTCTCGGCCAGCCAGTTCATCGACCGGATCCGTCCACAACTGATGAAAGTCCCGGGCATTGTGCTGTACCTGCGTGCCGGCCAGGACATCAACCTCAGCTCCGGCCCGAGTCGCGCGCAGTACCAATACGTGCTCAAGAGCAACGACGGAGCGACCCTCAGCACCTGGACCCAGCGCCTCACGGAAAAACTGCGCGCCAACCCGGCGTTCCGCGACATTTCCAACGACCTGCAATTGGGCGGCAGCATCACCCACATCAGCATCGACCGCAGCGCCGCCGCGCGTTTCGGCCTGACCGCCAGCGATGTCGACGAAGCGCTGTACGATGCGTTCGGCCAGCGGCAGATCAACGAATTCCAGACCCAGATCAACCAGTACAACGTGATCCTGGAACTCGACACCAGGCAACGCGGCAAAGCCGAAAGCCTCAATTACTTCTACCTGCGCTCGCCGCTCAGTGGGGAAATGGTGCCGTTGTCGGCACTGGCGAAATTCGATGCGCCGACGGTTGGCCCGTTGTCGATCGCCCATGACGGGATGTTCCCGGCCGCCAACCTGTCGTTCAACCTGGCGCCCGGCGTGGCGCTTGGCGATGCGGTGATCATGCTCAACCAGGCCAAGGCCGAGATCGGCATGCCGGCCGCCATGAGCGGCAACTTCCAGGGCGCGGCCCAAGCGTTCCAGAGTTCGCTGGCCAGCCAGCCGTGGCTGATTCTGGCGGCGCTGGTGGCGGTGTACATCATTCTCGGCGTGCTCTACGAGAGCTTCGTCCACCCGTTGACCATCATCTCGACGCTGCCCTCGGCGGGGCTCGGGGCGGTGATCATGCTGTGGATTTGCGGCCAGGATTTTTCGATCATGGCGCTGATCGGGCTGGTGCTGCTGATCGGCATCGTGAAGAAGAACGGCATCCTGATGATCGACTTCGCCCTCGACGCCCAGCGCAACGGTGGCCTGCCGCCGGAAGAGGCGATTTTCCAGGCCTGCATCACGCGGTTCCGGCCGATCATCATGACCACCCTCGCCGCCCTGCTCGGCGCGCTGCCGCTGATGCTCGGCTACGGCACCGGCGCCGAACTGCGCCAGCCATTGGGGATCGCGGTGGTCGGCGGCTTGCTGGTGAGCCAGGCGCTGACGCTGTTCACCACTCCGGTCATATACTTGTGGCTGGAGCGACTATTTCATCGGCCCAAAAAACCAGCGCCCGTACCGGTGCTGGCGACCACAGACTGAGGCGGGGTCATGCGCGTTCTGATTATCGAAGACGAGGAAAAAACCGCGGATTATCTGCACCGCGGCCTGACGGAACAGGGTTACACCGTGGACCTGGCGCGGGACGGCGTTGAAGGCCTGCACCTGGCGCTGGAAAGCGACTACGCGGTGATCGTCCTCGACGTGATGTTGCCGGGCCTCGACGGCTTCGGCGTGCTGCGCGCCTTGCGTGCGCGCAAGCAAACCCCAGTGATCATGCTCACCGCCCGCGAGCGTGTCGAAGACCGGATCAAGGGCCTGCGCGATGGCGCCGACGATTACCTCGGCAAACCGTTTTCCTTCCTTGAACTGGTGGCGCGTCTGCAAGCGCTGACCCGGCGCAGCGGTGGCCATGAACCGGTGCAAGTGAGCATCGCCGACCTGTGGATAGATTTAATCAGCCGCAAGGCCACCCGCGCCGGTACGCGTCTGGACCTGACCGCCAAGGAGTTCTCGCTACTCAGCGTGCTGGCCCGTCGGCAAGGGGAAATCCTCTCGAAAACGGCGATTGCGGAAATGGTCTGGGACATCAATTTCGACAGTGACGCCAACGTCGTCGAAGTCGCGATCAAACGCCTGCGCGCCAAACTCGACGGGCCGTTTGACGAGAAACTGCTGCACACGATTCGTGGCATGGGTTATGTGCTGGAGAGCCGTGGTGTCCAGTAATTCGATTGCCCTGCGCCTCAGTGGAATGTTCACGCTGGTGGCGCTATTGGTGTTTCTGCTGATCGGCTGGGCGCTTTATCAGCAGGTCGACAAAGGCCTGGGTTTGTTGCCCGAAGCCGAGCTGGACGCACGTTACAGCGTGCTCGAATCCACCGTCGGCCGTTACGGCACGCCTGAGCATTGGGTGAAGATCAACAACAAGCTCAAGCTGCTCGGCGAAGAAGACAAACGCATCAGTTTCTGGATCACCAGCGGCGATCCGCACTACGAATATGGCAACCCGACGCCGCAGATCCGCGCCTTCGCCGAAGGCCCGCTGGGCATGCGCGATTTGCAGTTGCCGGGCCAGCCTTATCCAATGAAAGTGCTGGTCAGCCAGTTCCCGGCCAAGGATCAACGCCCGCCGCTGCGCTTCATGATCGGCATCGACACCGAGACGTTTTTTCAAACCCAGCATCATCTGCTGATTGCGCTGATCAGCCTGGCGATTGTCGGCGTGCTGCTGGCCTCGGCACTCGGTTATTGGGTGGCGCGGATCGGCCTCAAGCCGTTGATCAAGTTGTCTCAGGAGGCTCAGCGCCTGGCGCCGCCGTTGCGTTCCGGGCGCTTGCGCTTATCGTCGTTGCCACCGGAGCTCAATCAGTTCGTCAACTCGTTCAACTCCACGCTGGAGCGGGTCGAACAGGCTTACTCGCGGCTTGAGTCGTTCAATGCCGACGTCGCTCATGAGCTGCGCTCACCGCTGACCAATCTGATTGGTCAGACCCAGGTCGCGCTGACGCGCGGACGCTCGGCGGAACACTATTTCGAAGTGCTGCAATCGAATCTCGAGGAGCTTGAGCGACTGCGTTCGATCATCAACGACATGCTGTTCCTCGCCAGTGCGGATCAGGGCAGCAAGGCCACCAAACTGACGTCCACCTCGCTGGCGGATGAAGTGGCGACGACGCTGGAGTATCTGGATTTCATTCTTGAAGACGCGCAGGTTCAAGTGCAGGTCAGCGGCGATGCGCAGGTACGGATCGAGATCGCGCATCTGCGTCGGGCGCTGATCAATTTGCTGAGCAACGCGGTGCAACACACCGAGCCTGGGCAGGTGATTCAGGTGCAGATCGACGTCGAGGACCATCAAGTCAGCATCGGCGTGGCAAACCCCGGTGCACCGATTGCCAACGAACATCTGCCGAGATTGTTCGAGCGCTTCTACCGGGTCGATGCGTCGCGCAGCAACAGTGGCAACAACCACGGTTTGGGGCTGGCGATCGTCAAGGCGATTGCGTTGATGCACGGCGGGGATGTGTTTGTGCGCAGTGATCACGGCATGAATACCTTCGGTATTCACCTCCCTGTCTGATTACCCCTGTAGGAGCCGGCTTGCCGGCGATGGCGTCTTCGAAAACAGCGCAAAACTGAAGACTGATCGCCGGCAAGCCGGCTCCTACAGGGTTGTGATCTTTGCTTATCCCGCAACAGTCCTTTATTGAATTGGCTCTGTTTCCCATCGGCCAGGATCCTTATCTTTGCGCCACCAAACAGCACTTGCCAAGCAAGAAGGTTTTAAAGATGTCCAACACTATGGGTATTGCCAGCGCTTTCGTTTTGTCCTCTTTGTTCCTCTCACCGTTCGCCATGGCTGAAGAGTCGCAGACCTTCGTCGCACACAACGCAGCGCGCGCTGCAGCGTATGAAGAACATCAGAGCGAAATGACGGCCAAAGCACAGGACGCTGCGCAAACCCCTCAAGCGTCGACCACTCAGGCCCAGCCACAGGTCGAGAAAGATAGCTGATCGCTCACATCGCTCTATTTCCCTCGACACTTTTCATCGGCTCTTCCTGTTGAAAAGTTGTCTTCAAAGCCGCTGCTATCAGCGGCTTTTTTTGTTGTGGTTCAAACGCTGTCCGGTTCGTCTTCCCTTACAAGAAACATCCCGCACTTCAAAACAGTGAAGTGTTTAGTTGACCCAAGGAGCTGTACCGCTAGTGCGTTTCCCTCAAAGATTCAATCCGCTATTCATTGCAATCGCCGTAACGATGCCGATCAACGCCAAGGCAGCCGATCAAGAAGGTTTCGTCGAAGGTTCGAGCCTCAACCTCAATGCCCGCAACTACTACATGAACCGCAACCGCCTGCAGCAGGCGGACGACAACATTGAATGGGGCCAGGGTTTCCTGGGTGTATTCAAATCGGGCTTTACCGAAGGCACCGTCGGTTTCGGCCTCGATGCCCACGCCATGCTCGGGCTTAAGCTGGATGGCGGAGGCGGTACCGATAATTCGAGCATCCTGCCGATCGGCGATGGCAACGGCAAAGCGCCGGGGTCGTTTTCGACAGCGGGTGGCACGCTGAAAATGCGCGCCTTCGATACCGAACTGAAGGCCGGTGACCTGTTTCTCGCCAACCCGGTGATCGCCGGCGGCGAGACGCGCATGCTGCCGCAGACCTTTCGCGGCGTCAGTTTGACCAATCACAGCTTCGACGGTTTTCTGATCGAAGGTGGCCAGGCGAGTTTCACCAAGCCCTACAACCAAAGCGGTCATACGCGCATCGGCACGTCCTATGGCAGCCTCGCCGAGGGCGACGAAAGCCAGCACCTGAACTGGGCCGGCGTGGCCTGGAGCGGCCTGCCGGGCTTGACCAGCAGCCTTTACGCCGCCGAGCTCAAGGACATCTGGAACCAGTATTACTACGACCTGGATTACACCTACGCGCTGAACGAACTGGTCAGTCTCAATCCGGGCCTGCACGTTTATCACACGCAGGACACCGGCGATGCGCTGCTGGGCAACATCGACAACAACACTTACAGCCTGCATTTCACCGTCGGCGTGGGCAATCACAGCGTCACCGCCGCTTACCAGCGGGTCAACGGCAACACGCCGTTCGACTACATCAGCCAGGGCGACAGCATTTTTCTCGACAACTCCCAGCAGTATTCCGACTTCAATGGTCCGAATGAGCGCTCGTGGAAACTCAAGTACGCCTACGACTTTATCGGACTCGGCCTACCCGGCCTGACCTCGGCAGTGTCTTACTCCCGGGGCGAGCTGGACCTGACCAAGGTTGACCCGCAGAGTCGCGGTTATGCGTCGTGGTATAGCGTCGATGGCAAAAATGCCCAGCATTGGGAACGTGATATCGACCTCAAATACGTGGTCCAGGACGGCACGGCCAAGGACCTGGCGGTGCGCCTGCAATGGGCCACCAACCGTGGGGGCAACGGTTACGGCGCACTGGATCAGGACACCGATGAATACCGGGTGATCGTCGACTACCCGCTCAATGTCTTCTAAGCTCTAGGCAGTAAAGGCCAGCGCGTTTTGCTGGCCTTTTTTTTTGCTCCTCAAACAGACATTCTCCCCATGCTCGTGAGCCGCCCCCCACTCGTTTCAGCCAAGACCGGTCGCCCGGAGCTCATGGTGATCCTCGGCAGCTCCCTGACGGTCATTGCGATTCTCAGCATCGTCACCTTCCTGCTGATCCGCGAACACGCCAACGCCCAGCAGACGGCCACGCGCGGTGCGACCACGATTGCCCAACTGATCAATGCCGACGTGCTGCGTACCGTCGAACTCTACGACTTGACCCTGCAAGGTCTGATTGCCGCCTCGCAGCGGGACGACCTGAAACAGGTGTCAGCGCAAATTCGTCACCTCGTGCTGTTCGACCGCTCTACAACGGCACGCTTCAAGGGTGACATTCTGCTGCTGGACAAGCATGGCGAGGTGCTGGCCGATTCATCGTTGATCGAACCCAAGCCCGGCAATTTTGCCGACCGCGATTACTTTCTCGCGCACGCCTTCAACCGCGACACCGGCATGTTCATCAGTCGACCGTTCAAGCCCCGTTGCGATTGTGAAGACAGCGACGAATGGCGCATCAGCTTCAGCCGGCGCATCTCCTCGGCCACCGGCGAGTTTTTGGGGGTCGCCATGGCGTCGATGCGCTTGAGCTACTTCGATCAGTTGTTCAATAGCCTGAACATCGGCACCGACAGTGCGCTGTCCATCATCAACGACGAAGGCATTTTGCTGGCGCAGAAGCCCTTTCTGGAAAACGACTCGATCGGCAAAACCTTCGCCAGCCGCCCGAACGTTATGCGCATCCTGCGCGAGGGCAGCGGCAGCTTCGACAGCGTGTCGAGCGTCGACCAGCAGCGACGCCTCTATACCTTTTCCAGGGTCGGCAACCTGCCGTTGACGGTGATCGTCGCCCTTTCCGGCAACGAAGTGTTCGCCACCTGGAAACGCACAGCGATCGTGATCAGCTTCGCCACCGGCATTCTGTGCATCGGCCTGCTCTGGCTGACGTGGTTGCTGTGCCGGGAACTGCGTCTGCGGCACAACGCCGAGCAGGAACTCGCACAACTGGCCGCCACCGATGCCTTGACCGGCGTAGCCAACCGCCGAATGCTCGATCAAACCCTGCGCCATGAGTGGTTTCGCGCGCAACGCTCCGGCAAACCGCTGTCGGTGTTGATGATCGATGCCGACCACTTCAAGGCGTTCAACGATCAACATGGCCATCAGGCGGGTGATGATGCGCTACGGGCACTGGCCAAGGTGATCGCCGAGAATGTGCGGCGACCGACGGATCTGGTCGCCCGCTACGGAGGGGAGGAGTTCTCGGTGGTCCTGGCGGAAACGGACAGCGCAGGCGCGCGGCAAATTGCTGAACACATTCGGTCTGCGGTGGAACAACTGCCGTTTGTGGCGGGCGTGGAATCGCCGATTACTGTCAGTATCGGCATCAGTACCTGGACTTCGACCACCGATACCAGCCTTGAACAGTTGCTGTTTGCGGCGGACAAAGCGCTGTATCAGGCCAAGGAAAGTGGGCGGAATCGGGTGGTGGCTACGGAGTGAGATCTTCGCTGTAGCGGCCGGCCTCTTCGCGGGCAAGCCTCGCTCCTACAGGGTACGCATTGCCATTGTAGGAGCGAGGCTTGCCCGCGAAGGCGTCATCACAACCACCACACGACTTTCCCGCAGGCATAAAAAAAGGCCACCCGAAGGCAGCCTTTAAAAACTAGAGAGGTTTTTACTTACACCGCCGCAACCGGACGCATGTAAGAGATCGGTGCAGTGCTGGCGTCTTCGAAAGTCACGACTTCCCAAGCATCTGTCTGCTCAATCAACTTGCGCAGCAGCTGGTTGTTCAATGCATGTCCGGACTTGAAGCCCTTGAACTCACCAATCAGGCTATTGCCCAGCAGGTAGAGGTCACCAATTGCATCGAGGATCTTGTGCTTCACGAATTCGTCTTCATAGCGAAGGCCGTCTTCGTTCAGTACACCATCCGCGTCGACCACAATAGCGTTTTCAACGCTGCCGCCGAGTGCGAGGTTGTGCTTGCGCAGGTACTCGATGTCACTCATGAAACCAAAGGTACGGGCGCGGCTGACTTCTTTTACGAACGAAGTGCTGGAAAAATCCACGCTTGCACTTTGTGTGCGGTTACGGAAAACCGGGTGATCGAAATCGATCTCGAAACTCACCTTGAAGCCTTCGAAAGGGACGAAAGTGGCGCGCTTGTCGCCGTCTTCCACTGTCACTTCCCGCAGGATCCGGATGAATTTCTTCGGTGCGTCCTGTTCTTCCAGGCCGGCCGATTGAATCAGGAATACGAAAGGTCCAGCGCTACCATCCATGATCGGGACTTCGGACGCGGAGAGCTCGACGTAGGCGTTATCGATGCCCAGGCCAGCCATGGCCGAGAGCAAGTGCTCAACCGTATCCACTTTCACGTCACCGTTGACCAGCGTCGTCGACATTGTTGTCTCGCCGACGTTGGCAGCACGAGCCGGGATCTCGACCACTGGATCGAGGTCGGCACGGCGAAAGACGATTCCGGTGTCGATCGGTGCAGGCTTGAGGGTCAGGTATACCTTCTCCCCGGAGTGCAGACCTACACCGGTGGCACGGATAATATTTTTCAGTGTGCGTTGTTTAATCATGGCTTGGGCCGCTTCAGCGCAAATTGCGAACTGGTATCAACAAAGGCTGGCGATGATAGCAGACCAGACCTTTGCTGAACACCAATCACCTTCATAGCCCTGATACATTCCATTAATCGGCCTGACGACGCAGGAAAGCCGGGATGTCCAGGTAGTCCAGATCATCTTGCGGATTCATCTTCGCGGCAGTCGCAGCACCGGCCTGAGCCTGGTTGCGCATGACGGTCGGACGGTCCAGGTCACGGTAGTTCACCGCTGGAGCTTCCTGACGAGCGGGAGCCGATTGTTGCGGTTGCGGCGCCATGGAAGTGTGAACGGTATTGTCGATGACCTTCACAGGCTTCTCGATTTTCGCGCCCAGACCGGTGGCAACTACTGTTACGTGCAGCTCGTCGCGCATGTCCGGATCGATAACGGTACCGACCTTGACCATCGCGTGCTCGGAAGCGAAGGCTTCGATGATGCTACCCACGTCGGAGTACTCACCCAGGGACAGGTCAGGACCGGCGGTGATGTTCACCAGGATGCCGCGTGCACCTTGCAGGTTCACGTCTTCCAGCAGCGGGTTGCGAATGGCCGCTTCAGTAGCTTCGCGTGCACGGTTCGGACCGCTGGCGCAGCCAGTGCCCATCATCGCCATGCCCATTTCGCTCATCACGGTACGCACGTCGGCAAAGTCGACGTTGATCATGCCCGGACGCTTGATGATGTCGGAGATACCGCGAACGGCACCGGCCAGTACATCGTCTGCCTTGGCGAAAGCCGACAGCAGGCTGGCGTCTTTACCCAGGATGGTCAGCAGCTTCTCGTTGGGAATGGTGATCAACGAGTCGACGCTTTCGGACAGCAGGCGGATGCCTTCGTCGGCCAGCTGCATACGCTTGCGGCCTTCGAACGGGAACGGACGGGTCACCACCGCAACGGTGAGGATCCCCATTTCCTTGGCCACTTCAGCAATGATCGGCGCAGCACCAGTACCGGTACCGCCGCCCATGCCGGTGGTGATGAACACCATGTTGGTGCCCTGCAGGACTTCGGCAATGCGCTCGCGATCTTCGAGAGCGGCCTGACGACCTACTTCAGGGTTGGCGCCGGCGCCAAGACCTTTGGTCACGCTGGTGCCCAGTTGCAGGATGGTCCGCGCGCTGATGCTCTTCAGCGCCTGGGCATCAGTGTTGGCGCAGATGAATTCAACGCCTTCAATGTTGCTCTTGACCATGTGATTGACAGCGTTGCCGCCGCCTCCGCCAACACCGATAACCTTAATGACCGGGCTTGCGGGGATGTTGTCTACGAGTTCGAACATTTTCCCTCTCCTTTGATTCTCTAGTTTTTTCGCCTACTGCCTGTATCTACAACGGTGCTGCGGTAATTCTTCAGAAGTTGCCTTGTACCCAGCTCTTGATGCGATCGAGCAAGGCGGCTTTCGGTTCGTCATTGCTGTAGCTGTCGCGGCTGCTGATGCCCGAGAACGAAATCCCGTCGGACTGCTTCTGCAGGCCGTACATCAACAGGCCGACGCCGGTGGAATAAATCGGGTTGCGCACCACGTCGTCGAGACCCTTCACGCCATGCGGCACGCCCAGGCGGACCGGCATGTGGAAAATCTCTTCGGCCAGTTCGACCGCGCCTTCCATCTTCGACGTACCACCGGTCAGCACGATGCCGGCCGGGATCAGGTCTTCGTAGCCACTGCGACGCAGTTCGGCCTGGATCAGCGTGAACAGCTCGTCGTAACGCGGCTCGACCACTTCGGCCAGGGCCTGGCGGGACAGCTCGCGCGGTGGACGGTCGCCAACGCTCGGGACCTTGATGGTTTCACCGGCACCGGCCAGTTTGGCCAGGGCGCAGGCGTAGCGAATCTTGATTTCTTCGGCGTACTGGGTCGGGGTGCGCAACGCCATGGCGATGTCGTTGGTCACCTGATCGCCCGCAATCGGGATCACTGCGGTGTGACGGATCGCGCCTTCGGTGAAGATCGCGATGTCGGTGGTGCCACCGCCGATGTCCACCAGGCACACGCCCAGCTCTTTTTCGTCGTCGGTCAGTACCGAGTACGCGGACGCCAGTTGCTCGAGAATGATGTCGTCGATTTCCAGACCGCAGCGGCGCACGCATTTTTCAATGTTCTGTGCGGCGTTGACGGCGCAGGTGACCACGTGAACCTTGGCTTCCAGACGAACGCCGGACATGCCCAGAGGCTCACGCACGCCTTCCTGGTTATCGATCACGTAATCCTGCGGCAGGGTGTGCAGCACGCGCTGGTCAGCCGGGATTGCCACAGCCTGGGCAGCGTCGAGGACGCGCTCAAGGTCGGCGGAGCTGACTTCGCGATCACGAATCGCCACGATGCCGTGGGAGTTCAGGCTGCGGATGTGATTGCCGGCCACGCCGACGAACGCCGAGTGGATCCGGCAACCGGCCATCAGCTGCGCTTCTTCGATGGCGCGCTGGATCGATTGCACGGTGGACTCGATGTTCACCACCACGCCTTTCTTCAGGCCGCGGGACGGATGAGTGCCGATCCCGACGATTTCCAGCGTGCCGTCGTCCGAGACCTCGCCTACCAGCGCCACCACCTTGGAGGTGCCGATATCGAGACCGACGATCATTTTGCCGCTTTGCACGTTTGCCATGGGTCCTGCCTCTCTTAATTCTTCGCGACAGCGGGTTGGGCTGTCGTAGGCGCTACAGGTTCCCGCCAGCCAACAGCGAGGCCGTTGGCGTAGCGCAGATCGATGCGCGCAATGTTCGTAATCTGTTCTTTAAGCGTCTTGTCGTAGATGGCAATGAAGCGGCGCATCTTTTCCACCAGGTTGCCGCGGCCCAGCAGCAGTTCGATCCCCGGGCCCGAACTGCCGGCGCCGGTGGTCAGGAACCAGCTGCCTCGTTCACGCAACTCCAGGCGTGCAATCGAGAAGCCCAACGGCCTGAGCATCTGGCTCAGCACCTGGTATTGCTGCATCACTTGCTGCTGAGCCCGTTGTGGGCCGAACAGCTGTGGCAAGTGTTCGTAGTTCGCCAACTCACGCGGGGTGAACGCCTGACCCTGGTTGTTCAACAGCGATTCATCGCCCCAACGGGCCACCGGCAGTTGTTCTTCCAGGCGGATCACCACTTGATCCGGCCACACCCGACGCACTTCGGCGTGGGCAATCCATGGCATCTGTTCCAGCTCGGTGCGCATGCTCGCCAGGTCGATGGTGAAGAAGCTCGACGCCACGTACGGGGCGATTCGCTGCTGCACCGCTTGCTGGCTGATGTAACTCAGGTCGCCCTGCACTGCGATCTTGGTGATTGGCCGGTCGGCGTACGGCAGCAAACGCTGTGCGCCTTCGTAAGTGCCAAACCCCAGCGCGACCAGCAGCACGGGCCAGAACAGGCTTTTCAGAAAACCAAAATTGGCTTTCGGCAGGCGCGCAGACATCGGCTCTTTGGCCACCATTCGGCTGGCACCCCGCGGCACCGGCTTGCGGCCGGGTGCTGGAGGGGGCTGATGTCTTAGCTGTGCGCCTTGCATGGTCTTACCCTCGTGCCTCAACACTGGCGGCCAGGATCGCCAGGACCAATTGCTGGAAATCCAGACCGGCGGCACGGGCCGCCATCGGGACCAAACTGTGATCGGTCATGCCCGGTGCGGTGTTGACTTCCAGGAACCAGAACTGCCCGTCGGCGTCCTGCATCACGTCAGCCCTGCCCCAACCGGCGATACCCAGCGCCTCACAGGCTTTCGCCGTGAGGTCCATCAGTTCTTTTTCCTTGTTGCTGTCGAGGCCGCACGGGATCCGGTACTGGGTATCGGAGGCCACATACTTGGCGTCGTAGTCGTAGAAACTGTGCGTCGTGCCCAGGGCAATCGGTGGCAACACCTGGTCACGCAGGGTGGCGATGGTGAACTCCGGACCTTGAATCCATTGCTCGACCAACACTTGCGAATCGTAGGTACTGGCCGCTTTCCACGCGTCGATCAACTCCGGCGCGGAAGTCACTTTGGCCATCCCGATACTTGAACCTTCATGGGCCGGTTTGACGATCAAAGGGAAGCCCAGTTCCGTCGCCGCCGAAATACAATCGGCCTCGGAACTCAGTACCGCGTGGCGTGGCGTCGGAATGCCGAGGCTGTGCCACACCTGCTTGGTGCGCAGCTTGTCCATGGCCAGTGCCGAGGCCAGAATGCCGCTGCCGGTGTACGGAATGCCCAGGCATTCCAGCAGGCCTTGCATGCTGCCGTCTTCACCGCCACGACCGTGGAGAATGATGAACGCACGGTCGATTTTCTCGTTGAGCAAACGCTGCAACAGGTCATCACCGACATCGAGACCGAACGCGTCCACACCGGCGCTTTGCAGCGCTGCGAGAACCGCGTTGCCCGACTTCAGGGAAACTTCACGCTCCGCACTCTTGCCGCCGAACAGCACGGCAACGCGGCCGAAATCTTTCGGCGCGACAGTGGAGACGAGGTTGGCGTAAGCAGCAGTCATTTCAACTTCCCCACGCTTGGCGCGGCAACGGCGCCAGCGAACAACGGACTCTTCAACAGTTTCGGTGCGAGACCGCCGATATCACCGGCGCCCTGGCACAGCAGGATGTCGCCGGCACGCAGCAGCGGCTTGACGACAGGCGCGAGATCGACACCGCGCTCGATGTAAATCGGGTCGAGCTGACCGCGCTGACGGATGCTGTTGCACAGCTTGCGGCTGTCGGCACCCGGGATCGGCTCTTCGCCGGCCGGATAGACTTCCATCAGCAACAGCACGTTGGCATCGGCCAGTACATTGACGAAATCGTCGTACAGGTCGCGGGTGCGGCTGTAACGGTGCGGCTGGTAGACCATCACCAGGCGGCGCTCCGGCCAGCCACCACGCACGGCCTTGATCACGGCGGCGACTTCGGTCGGGTGGTGACCGTAGTCGTCGACCAGCATCACGCTGCCGTCTTCAACCGGCAGTTCGCCATAGACCTGGAAGCGTCGGCCGACACCCTGGAACCCGGACAGGCCCTGGACGATGGCTTCATCGCTGACGCCTTCGTCAGTGGCGATGCAGATGGTGGCCAGCGCGTTCAGCACGTTGTGGTTGCCCGGCATGTTCACCGAGACATCCAGCGGCTCGCGGTCAGGACGCAGCACGGTGAAGAAAGTCTGCATGCCCTGCTGACGCACATTGATCGCGCGCACATCGCAGTCATCGCCGAAACCGTACGTGACGACCGGACGTTTGACCTGCGGCAGGATTTCGCGAACCACCGGATCGTCCAGGCACACCACCGCCAGACCGTAGAACGGCAGGTTGTGCAGGAACTCGACGAAGGTTTTCTTCAGTTTGTTGAAGTCACCGTCGTAGGTCGCCATGTGGTCGGCGTCGATGTTGGTGACCACGGCCACCAGCGGCTGCAAGTGCAGGAAACTGGCGTCGCTTTCGTCGGCTTCGGCGATCAGGTAGCGGCTGGTGCCGAGCTGGGCATTGGTGCCCGCGGCATTCAGACGACCACCGATGACGAACGTCGGATCGAGGCCACCGGCAGCAAATACCGAAGCGATCAGGCTGGTGGTGGTGGTTTTGCCGTGTGTACCGGCGACGGCGATGCCGTGGCGATAGCGCATCAGCTCGGCCAGCATCTCGGCACGCGGCACCACCGGAATACGGCGTTCAAGCGCAGTGGCGACTTCCGGGTTGGAGGTGTTCACCGCACTCGATACCACCAGTACGTCGGCGGCAGCGGCGTTCTCGGCACGGTGGCCGATAAAGATCTGGGCGCCGAATGATTCGAGACGCTCGGTGACCGGCGAAGCTTTCAGGTCGGAACCGGACACTTCATAGCCCAGGTTCAGCAACACTTCGGCGATCCCGCACATGCCCACGCCGCCGATACCGACGAAGTGGATGCGACGGATGCGGCGCATTTCCGGTTGTGGCATGGCTTTCTGATTCTCAACCATGGGCCACCTCCAGGCAGGTATCGACCACGTTACGGGTCGCATCGGGTTTGGCCAGGCGGCGTGCCGCAGTGGCCATGTCGGTGAGTCGTTGTGGTTGCATCAGGACCTCTGTCAGGCGTGCGGCTAGATCCGCTGCGCCAGTCGTTCTTTGCGGCATCAGGAAGGCAGCGCCTTCACGGGCCAAATAATCGGCGTTGCGGGTCTGGTGATCGTCGATCGCGTGGGGCAAAGGCACCAGCATCGAGGGCAGACCGGCGGCAGCCAGTTCACTGATGGTCAGCGCGCCTGCGCGGCACACCACCAGGTCGGCCCAGCCATAGGCGTGGGCCATGTCTTTGATGAAAGGCTGCACTTGCGCCTCGACGCCAGCCGCGCGATAGCGCTCTGCAGTCACTTCATCGTGGTTTTTGCCGGCCTGATGGAACACGTCCGGGCGCAGGTCGGGGGCGACCTGCGACAGGGCTTCAGGCAGTAATTTGTTCAACGGTTCTGCGCCCAGGCTTCCGCCGAGGATCAGCAAACGCGCCTTGCGACCGGCCAGGGCAGGTCGCGGTGTGTCGAGGAACAGCTCGGTGCGCACCGGGTTACCGGTGGTCCGTCGGCTGTCCGACAGGGTAAAGGTGTCGGGGAACGCTTCACAGACTCGGGCGGCCAACGGCACCAGCAACCGATTGGCGGTACCGGCCACGGCGTTCTGTTCGTGAACGATCACCGGCACGCCGGCCAGTTTGGCTGCAACGCCGCCAGGACCGGTCACATAACCACCGAAACCGACCACGCACACCGGCTGCAACTGGCGAATGATCGCCCGCGCCTGCCAGACGGATTTGAGCAACATCAACGGCGCCTTGAGCAGGGACAACTTGCCCTTGCCGCGCAGACCGCTGGCGTTGATCCGGTGCAGCTCGATGCCGGCCATCGGCACCAGGTCATTCTCGATGCCGCGCGGCGTGCCAAGCCAATGCACGGTGTAACCGCGGGCCTGGAACTCGCGAGCGCAAGCCAGCGCCGGGAACACGTGTCCGCCGGTGCCGCCCGCCATGATCAATACGTTAGCGCCCATGGGTCGGCTCCTCGGCGAAGTCGCTCTCATGGAACTCCATCTCCTCACTGCCCAGATGGGTTCGACTCTCCCACTCAATGCGCAGCAACAAACCGAGACAGGCACAGCAGATCACCAACGAACTGCCGCCATAACTGAGGAACGGCAAGGTCAGGCCTTTGGTGGGCAGCAGGCCGACGTTCACCCCGATGTTGATCAGGAACTGACCAATCCACAGGAACGACAGACCGTACGCAATATAGGCAGCAAAGAACTGCTTGGCCTTCTCGGCCCAATAACCGATGTACATGCCGCGAATACAGACAAAGACGAACAGCGCCACGGTGCACAGGGAACCCACGGCGCCCAGCTCTTCGGCCAGAACCGAGAACACGAAGTCAGTGTGGGCTTCCGGCAGGTAGAACTGTTTCTGCACGCTGTTGCCCAGGCCTACGCCCAGCCACTCGCCGCGACCGAACGCGATCAATGCTTGCGACAACTGATAACCGGCGCCGAACTGGTCGGCCCACGGGTCGGCAAAGTTGGTCAGACGCGCCATCCGGTATGGCTGCACCTGAATCAACAACACCACCGCCGCAACCGCAAGGACCACCATCAACGAGAACCGGAACAGCCCGACTCCGCCGAGGAACAGCATCGCCGCAGCCGCGCCCATCATCACGACGGTGGCACCGAAGTCCGGTTCCATCAGCAACAGGCCCGCCATCGGCAGCAACACGATGAACGGCTTGAAGAAACCCATCCAGCTTTCACGCACTTCTTTCTGGCGACGCACCAGATAACCGGCGAGGTAGATCACCACGAACACCTTGGCAATCTCGGAAGGCTGAACGTTGAAGAAACTGAAACCGATCCAGCGCATCGAACCGTTCACTTCACGGCCGATCCCCGGGATGATCACCATCACCAGCAAACCGAACGCACCGATCAGCATCAGCCAGCCCAGGCGTTGCCAGGTGGCGATCGGAATCATCATGGTGACGATGCAGGCAGCCAGGCCCAGCACCACGTAGATCAAGTGGCGAGTCATGTAGTACAGGGCACTGCCCGACTGCACGGCGCCCACTTCGGTCGAAGCCGAGGCGATCATGACCAGTCCGAGGCCGAGCAAGGCCAGGCAACCGGCAAGCATCGGAAAATCGAGGTCGATGCCGCGCCCGGTGATGAGCGGCGAAGGAAACGGCTTGATGATGTTGAGCAGGCTCATGCCAGTTCCTCCACTGCCTGGACGAACTGGTGACCACGGTCTTCATAATTCTTGAACATGTCGAAGCTGGCGCAGGCCGGCGACAACAGCACCACGTCGCCCGGTTGCGCAGCGGCGCGGCATTGCTCCACCGCTTCGACCAGCGAAGCAGCGCGGATCAGCGGCACGGCATCGCCAATGGCTTCACCGATCTTGTCGGAGTCACGGCCCATCAGGATCACGGCGCGGCAGTTGGCCGCCACCGGATCACGCAGATCATTGAACTCGGCACCCTTGCCGTCGCCACCGGCGATCAGCACGACCTTGCCGTCGATGTCCGCGCCCAGGCCTTCGATGGCAGCCAGTGCGGCGCCGACGTTGGTGGCTTTGGAATCGTTGTAGTAGCTTACGCCGTCCAGGTCACGGACCCACTGGCAGCGATGTTCGAGACCGGCGAACGTGCGCAGACTCGACAGCATGGCGTCGAACGGCAGGCCGACCGCGTGGCCCAGGGCCAGTGCCGCCAGGGCATTGGACTGATTGTGGGCGCCGCGAATTTTCAGCTCGCGCACCGGCATCAGGTTCTGGAATTCGAAGGAGAGGTATTTCTCGCCGTCTTCTTCGCGGATACCGAACGCCTTGAAATCGGGTTTGCTCAAACCGAAGGTCCAGCAAGGCTGACCTTCGCCCATCAGCGGACGGCTCAGGGCGTCCTGACGGTTGACCACGAACTGCCTGGCGCCACGGAAAATCCGGTGCTTGGCCAGGTGATAGGCCGGCAGACCGCTGTAGCGGTCCATGTGGTCTTCGCTGACGTTGAGCACGGTCGCCACTTCGGCGTTGAGCTGGTCGGTGGTTTCGAGCTGGAAGCTCGACAGTTCCATCACGTACAACTCGACGTCATCGCTAAGCAGGTCCAGCGCCGGCGTGCCAAGGTTGCCGCCGACAGCGACGCGCTTGCCGGCCGCAGCCGCCATCTCGCCCACCAGCGTGGTCACGGTGCTTTTCGCATTGGAGCCGCTGATGGCGACAATCGGCGCCTTCGCGTTACGCGCGAACAGCTCGATGTCGCCGGACAACTTCACGCCACGAGCGGCGGCGGCCTGCAGGGCCGGGGTCGCCAGCGCCAGGCCGGGGCTCACGTAGAGCTCGTCGGCGCGGCACAGGAATTCGACGTCCAGCTCGCCACAACGCACTTCCACGTGCGGATAGTCACGCTTGAGCGTGGCCAGTTCCGGTGGATTTTCCCGCGTATCGGCCACGGCAAACGACGTGCCCCGGTTCGCCAGGAAGCGAACCAGGGACATGCCGCTCTTGCCGAGGCCGACAACGATGCGGAAGTGGTCAGAAGCGATCAGAGACACGAGTTTCTACCTCAGCTTCAGAGTGGCAAGGCCGACCAGCACGAGAATCACGGTGATGATCCAGAAACGGACGATCACGCGCGGCTCGGGCCAGCCCTTGAGTTCAAAGTGGTGGTGAATCGGTGCCATGCGGAACACACGGCGACCGGTCAGTTTAAAGGAGGCAACCTGAATGACGACTGACAGGGTCTCCATCACGAACACGCCGCCCATGATGAACAGGACGATTTCCTGACGGACGATCACCGCGATGGTGCCCAGGGCCGCGCCCAGCGCCAGCGCGCCGACGTCGCCCATGAAGACTTGTGCCGGGTAGGTGTTGAACCAGAGGAAGCCGAGGCCCGCACCGATCAACGCACCGCAGAACACGATCAGTTCACCGGCGCCGGGTACGTAAGGGATCAGCAGGTATTCGGCGAATTTCACGTTACCCGACAGGTAGCAGAAAATCCCCAAGCCACCACCGACCATCACGGTCGGCATGATCGCCAGGCCGTCGAGGCCGTCGGTCAGGTTGACCGCGTTGCTCGAACCGACGATCACGAAGTAAGTCAGCACGATGAAACCTGCGCCCAGCGGAATGCTGTAGTCCTTGAGCATTGGCAGAATCAGGGTGGTCTCGACCGGAGTCGCAGCGGTCTTGTAAAGGAAGATCGCCGCGGCGAGGCCAAACACCGACTGCCAGAAATACTTCCAGCGGCTCGGCAGGCCTTTGGAGTTTTTCTCGATGACCTTGCGATAGTCATCGACCCAGCCGATGGCACCGAACAGCAACGTCACCAGCAACACGGTCCACACATAGCGGTTGCTCAGGTCAGCCCAGAGCAAGGTGCTGACGCCGATGGACGACAGGATCAGCGCGCCCCCCATGGTCGGGGTGCCGGATTTGGACAAGTGCGATTGCGGGCCGTCGTTACGAACGGATTGACCGATCTGACGGTTCTGCAAGGTGCGGATCATCCACGGGCCATAACACAGCGACAAAACCAGCGCGGTCAGCACACCGAGAATCCCGCGCAGGGTCAGGTACTGAAAGACCGCGAAGCCTTTGTAGAACTGTTGCAGATACTCCGCTAGCAGCAGCAGCATTAATGCTTCTCCAGACTGGACCCGCACAAAGCGGCGACGATGTTTTCCATCGCAGCGCTGCGCGAGCCCTTGATCAAAATGGTGGTGTTTGTGTCTTGCTCGGCGCCGAGGGCCTTGATCAGTTCAGCCTGAGTGGTGAAGTGATAAGCCTGCTCGCCAAAAGCGTTTACGGCGTGAGTCATCAATGGCCCGACCGCGTAAAGCGCAGAAACCTTGCCACGGGCGTACTCGCCCACGTCGCGGTGCCCCTGCTCCGCCCAATCGCCCAACTCGCCGATATCCCCGAGCACCAGAACGGTGCGGCCGGAAAAGCCGGCGAGTATATCAACGGCCGCGCACATCGAGGTGGGGTTTGCGTTGTAAGTGTCATCGATCACGCGCATGCCATTGCTGGCCAGTTGCGCGACGGTGCGACCCTTGACCGGCTGCACCGCGCCGAGGCCGGTGGCAATGCCGGACAGCGACACGCCCAAGGCGTGCGCGGCAGCGGCGGCGGCCATGGCATTGGCGACGTTATGGGTGCCGAGCAGGTTCAGTTGAACGCGCTCCACACCGTCAGGGCTGTGCAGATTGAACGCCGGGCAACCGCGCGCATCGCGGTCCAGATCGCTGGCGTAGAAGTCGGCGCTGACGTTGCTCAGGGCGAAGGTCAGCACTTTGCGACCGGCGGCGCGGGTCTTCCAGATGTCGAATGCCTTGTCGTCGAGATTGAGCACGGCGATGCCATCGGCCGCCAGCCCTTCAATAATCTCGCCCTTGGCTTCCACGATTTTTTCCGGCCCGCCGAACTCGCCAACGTGGGCGGTCCCGGCGTTGTTGAGCACGGCCACGTGGGGCTTGGTCATGCCAACGGTGTAGGCAATTTCGCCGAGCCGCGAAGCACCCAGCTCGATCACGGCGGCGGTATGCTCCGGCGCGAGTTCAAGCAAGGTCAGCGGCACGCCGAGGTCATTGTTCAGGTTGCCACGGGTCGCCAACACCGGACCGCGTGTGCGCAGGATGCTCGCGAGCATTTCCTTGACCGTGGTCTTGCCGCTGGAGCCGGTAATGGCGGCTACAGGATGAGTGAACGCCGCACGGTTCATCGCCCCCAGTTGCCCAAGGGCCTGACGGGCGTCCTTGACCAGCAATTGCGGCAGCTCACTGTCGGGCACTTCGCGCTCGACCAGGGCAGCCACCGCGCCTTTGTTCGCCACGTCGTTCAGATAGTCATGGCCGTCGAAACGCGGGCCGGTCAAGGCAATAAACAGTTGGCCCGGCTTGATCGCACGGCTGTCGATGCTGACGCCATCGAACGTGGCATCGGCGATGATCAGGCGGCCGTTCAGGGCGCCGGTCAGTTCGCTCAGTTTCAAGTGTTTAAGCATGAGCCACCTCCCACGCGGTCAGTGCGTGATCAGCCTCGACCAGATCAGAGAAGTCATGACGCTGGCCGTTGATTTCCTGATAGTCCTCGTGACCTTTACCGGCCAGGACAATCACGTCATCCACCGAAGCACTGGCGATCAATTGCGCAATGGCCTGGCCACGACCGGCGACGAACGTCACGTTATCCACGTTGGTGAAACCGGCGCGGATGTCATCGAAAATCACTGCAGGGTCTTCGGTGCGCGGATTGTCATCGGTGACCAGCACGCCGTCAGCAAGACGTTCGACCACTTCAGCCATCAGCGGGCGCTTGCCGCGATCGCGATCACCGCCGCAGCCGAACAGGCACAGCAAGCGACCTTTGGCGTGCGGGCGCAGGGCCATCAATACTTTTTCCAGCGCATCAGGCGTGTGGGCATAATCGACCACTACCAGCGGCTGATTACCGCCGCCCAGGCGCTGCATGCGGCCGGCCGGGCCTTCGAGTTTTGGCAGGACCTTGAGAATTTCGTCCAGTGCGTAGTCGAGACCGAGCAAGGCGCCGACCGCTGCCAGGACGTTGCTCAGGTTGAAGCGACCGAGCAAGGTGCTGCGCAGATGATGCTCGCCTTGCGGCGTGACCAACGTGGCGCGCACGCCTTCGTCGTCGAACTGCGCTTCACGGCAAAACAGGTAGGCGCTGCTGTCGAGCAGGCTGTAGGTGATCAAGCGCGACTCGCGTTTTTCTGCCGCCAGTTGCCGACCGAATTCGTCGTCGAGGTTCACCACCCGGCATTTCAAGTCGTTCCAGGCAAACAGCTTGGCCTTGGCTTCGCCGTAGGCCTGCATGGTGCCGTGGTAATCCAGATGATCGCGGGACAGATTGGTCATCACCGCCACATCAAACGCCAATGCCGTTACACGGCCCTGATCCAGACCATGGGAAGACACTTCCATGGCCACGGCTTTGGCGCCGGCCTTTTTCAGGTCGGCGAGGGTCGCTTGCACGGCGATCGGGTTCGGCGTGGTGTGCAGCCCGCTTTCCAGCGCGCCGTAGAAACCGGTGCCCAGTGTGCCGACAATGCCGCAATGCTGGCCGAGCAAATCCAGTGCTTGCGCAACCAATTGAGTCACGCTGGTTTTGCCGTTGGTGCCGGTCACGCCGACCAGGTTCAGGTGGCGGCTCGGTTCACCGTAGAAACGCCCGGCGATATCGGACAGCTGCGCCGCCAGGCCTTTGACCGGAATCAGCGGCACGTCGGTGATCGGCAGCACGGTTGCGCCTTCGACTTCATACGCTACGGCTGCAGCACCGCGCTGCAAGGCGTCGGCAATATGCGCGCGACCGTCGAACTTGCCACCAGGAACGGCAAGAAACAGATCGCCAGCCCGCACATTGCGGCTGTCCAGTGTCAGTTCGCGGATCAACAGATCGCGGCCGGCGTGGGCGAAAATCTTGTTCAGGCTAAGAGACATCAGCCGCGCCCTCCATTGGCTTTCAGCGGAACAACCGGTGTTGCGTTGGCTTGTTGCACCGGCGGCAGGTTGTCCGGCGTGACGTTCATCAGGCGCAGGGTCCCGGACATCACTTTGCTGAACACCGGCGCCGATACCAGGCCACCGAAATAGCCGGCTTTGGTCGGTTCATCGATCACCACGACGATGGCGTATCGCGGATCGCTCATCGGGCCGAAGCCTGCGAACAGCGAGCGGTAGGAATTCTCGGCATAGCCTTTGGTGCCGACCGACGTTTTACGCGCGGTACCGGACTTGCCGCCGACGTGATACGCCGGCACTTGCGCACGGAATACACCGCGCGGTGCTTCGATCACTTGTTGCAGCATGGTTTGCATGGTCTTGGCGACAGCTTCCGGCAGCACTTGCGTGGTTTGCGGCGCCTTGTCGGTCTTGATCAGGGTCAGTGGCGCGAGGCGACCGTTGTTGGCCAGTGCCGAGAAAGCGTGGACCAACTGGATCGCGGTCACGGAAATACCGTAGCCATAGGACAGCGTGGCGGTTTCAGCCTTGCGCCATTCGCGGTAGTTCGGCAGGTTGCCCACGCGCTCGCCCGGGAAACCGAGGCCGGTGTCCTGGCCGAGGCCGACTTTCTGCGCCAGACGGAAAATGGTTTCGCCGCCGATATCGAACGCGACCTTGCTCATGCCGACGTTACTGGAGTTGATCAGAATGCCGGTCAGGTCGAGTACCGGACCTTCGGTCTTGGAAACGTCCTTGATGGTGTACTTGCCAATCTGCAGGCTGCCCGGGTACACCTCGACGGTGTCGGTCGGTTTCCAGCGGCCGGTTTCGATCGCGGCACTCATGGAGATCGCTTTCATGGTCGAACCCGGTTCGAACACGTCGATCATTGCGCGGTTACGCATCATCGCCGGCTGCAGGTTGCGACGGTTGTTCGGGTTGTAGGTCGGCTGGTTGACCATGGCGAGGATCTCGCCGGTCTTCACGTCCATGATCACCAGGCTGCCGGCTTTCGCGCCGTTCTCGATGATCGCGTTACGCAGCTCGCGGTTGGCCAGGTATTGCAGACGCAGGTCAATGGACAACGCCAAGGGCTTACCGGCCTTGGCGTTTTTGGTCACCTGAACATCTTTGATAAGTCGACCGCGCCGGTCCTTGATGACCTGCCGCTTGCCGGGGACACCGGCGAGCCATTCGTCATAGGCCAGCTCGACACCTTCACGACCGTGGTCATCAATGTCGGTAAAGCCGACCATATGAGCAGTCACTTCACCGGCCGGGTAGAAACGGCGGAACTCTTCGATGCCGTAGACGCCCGGCACTTTCAGGTCGAGCACGGACTGGCCTTGCTCAGGCGTCAGCCCGCGCACCAGATAGATAAATTCTTTATTAGCCTGCGCTTCGAGACGTTCGGCGAGGGCCTTCGGATCCTGACCCAACGCGGCCGCCAATGCTGGCCACTTCTCTTTGGCCGTTTGCATTTCCTTGGCGTTGGCCCACAGCGTGGTGACCGGGGTACTGACAGCCAAAGGCTCGCCGTTACGGTCGGTGATCAGACCACGGTGAGCCGGAATAGGAATGTGACGAACGCTGCGCGCGTCGCCCTGGCCTTTCAGGAAGGCACGGTCGACCACTTGCAGGTCAATGATGCGCCAGCAAATTGCTGTGACCATGACGCCGAGCAAGCCGACCACCAGGCGAAACCGCCATGGAAAGAGTGCGCCTTCGAGTTTCATCATGGCGCCACCATCTGCACGTCAGCGGCGCCAGGAATGTGCATCTTCAGTTGTTCGGTGGCCAGGACTTCAATGCGGCTGTGCGCAGTCCAGGTGCTCTGCTCGAGAATCAACCGGCCCCATTCCGCCTGCGCCTTGTCGCGCACGCTCAACTCGTTGTAAAGCGAGTTCAACAGCTGACGGTTCCAGTGGGCGCTGTACGACACGCCGATGGCCGACACGAGCACGCCAACAAACAGCAGCAGCATGAAAAAGCTTCCGCCGGGAAGTGGCTTGGCGAAAAGCTTGCTCACCGCAGCTTCTCCGCCACGCGCATGACGGCGCTACGGGAACGTGGGTTGGCTTTGAGTTCGGCCTCGGAGGCGGACTGCGCTTTGCCATGGATTTTGATTTTCGGTTCAAACGCGACGTGACGAACCGGCAGGTTGCGCGGCAGGTTGTCGGCTTCGCCTTTCACCAGCTTGCGCATGAACAGTTTGACGATGCGGTCTTCCAGCGAGTGAAAACTGATGACCACCAGACGGCCACCGATTTCCAGGGATTCCAGCGCGGCTTCAAGACCGGCTTCCAGATCGCCCAGTTCGTTGTTGACGTGAATACGCAGGCCCTGGAATGCACGGGTCGCAGGGTTCTTGCCCTTTTCCCATGCCGGGTTCGCGACTTTCAGGACTTCAGCCAGATCGCCGGTGCGTTCGAACGGTTTGATGTCACGACGCTCGGCCACGGCACGGGCCATGCGACCGGAGAAACGTTCTTCGCCGTATTCCTTGAACACCCGGGCGATTTCTTCCACCGGCGCGGTGTTGACGAATTCGGCAGCGCTGATCCCACGGGACGGGTCCATGCGCATGTCCAGCGGGCCATCATTGAGGAAACTGAAACCGCGCTCAGGGTCGTCGAGCTGTGGCGAAGACACGCCCAGGTCAAGCAAAACGCCGCTGACCTTGCCGGCCAGACCGCGTTCGGCGACTTCCGAACCGAGCTCGGCAAAGCTGCGCTGCACAACGACAAAGCGGCCGTCTTCGGCCGCTAGCGTCTGCCCGGTGGCAATCGCTTGAGGATCCTTGTCGAATCCCAGCAACCGACCCTCGGGACCGAGCTGGCTGAGGATCAACCGGCTGTGTCCGCCGCGCCCGAACGTGCCGTCCAGATAGCAGCCATCAGGACGTACGGCGAGAGCCTCGACGGCTTCGTCAAGCAGTACGGTGATGTGGTTAAAGCCGCTATCAATAGTCACAGGATCAAATCACGCAGTTCATCAGGCATGGCGCCCGGTTGTTGAATAGCAGCCAGGTCAGCGGCAGAAACCGCATCCCAGGCATCCTCGTCCCACAATTGGAACTTGTTCAGTTGGCCTACCAGCATCGCGCGCTTATCCAGCCGGGCATATTCACGAAGACGCGGCGGAACCAGGAAACGACCACTGCCATCGAGCTCGAGGTCGACGGCATTACCAATCAGTAAACGTTGCAGGCGGCGGTTCTCTTCGCGAAGCGAAGGCAGTGCGCGCAGTTTGGTTTCAATAATTTCCCACTCATCGAGGGGGTAAACACACAAACACGGATCAACGGCATCAATTGTGACGATCAGCTGACCGGAACTACGCGAAACGAGCTCGTCACGGTACCGGCTCGGCATGGCGAGACGGCCCTTTGCGTCGAGACTGATAGCGTTAGCTCCGCGAAACACGTCAGCGTTTCTCCAAATATTAGCGTTTTGCGTTCAAAAAACCCACTTCATGCCACTTTCCGCCACTTGCGCACACTATAGGAATGCGGCCACCGCACCGTCAAGGCGCGGATTAAAGGAAAACCCTTACAGAACTGAGATTTAGGAGCGTATTGGGAGGGGTAACGGCAATCTGGCGGATGAATTTGCTCGATAACTTGAATCAGCACAGAAGGCTGCGTTCAGAAGTTAAAGTAGTTTGTTAAGAGTAAGATTTTTTCGGTATTACAAAAGAGGTTATGCGATTGATTGTGCAGGAGGGAAATTGCCATTACGAGCGCCCTGCTCAACGATTCAAACAGGGAGGGAAAAAGGTGGAGAGTCGATCTGTAAGCCGGGTTCTGTCTTGAACAGTCATTCGTCTACGATGGCCATCACTGGACATCTTTAGCAACCTACCCGGTCCCAGCGCGGGCCACGCCTTGGGACCCTATTTGGTCTTGCTCCAAGTGGGGTTTACCTAGCCACGAACTGTTGCCAGACGTGCGGTGCGCTCTTACCGCACCTTTTCACCCTTACCGGCGCCGAAGCGCTTAGGCGGTTATTTTCTGTGGCACTTTCCGTAGGCTCACGCCTCCCAGGCATTACCTGGCACTTCGCCCTATGGAGCCCGGACTTTCCTCCCCCCCCTAATTTTCATAGAGGGCAGCGACTGTCCGATCGACTCTCCGCCGCGAAGGTTAACGGCAGAGCGGCCGAAGAACAAGCGTTAAACGCCATCAGCCACGCCTGCACGTCGGGTTTTACTCGCCCTTCTGCTTATCCAGCGCGACCTGATACAGGACATTCTTGCGTTCGCCGGTAATTTGCGCCGCCAATGCTGCGGCCCGCTTGAGCGGCATTTCTTCGAGCAACAGGTTAAGGATGCGCATGGCTTCACTGCTGACGGCATCTTCGGTCTCGGGGGCGGACCAGCCCGCCACCAACACCACGCACTCACCGCGCTGCTGATTGCTGTCCGACTCGACAAACTCGCGCAGCTCGGCCAATGGCAGGCCTTTCAGGGTTTCGAAGGTTTTGGTCAGTTCGCGCGCCAGCAACGCCGGACGCTCGCCACCGAAGACCAGCTCCATGTCTTGCAGGCATTCCAGGATCCGGTGCGGAGCCTCGTAAAAAATCAGCGTGCGCGGCTCTTCCTTTACCAGTTCCAGACGAGCCCGACGACCGACCGCCTTGGCCGGCAGGAAGCCTTCGAAGATAAAACGGTCCGACGGCAAACCCGCTGCCGACAGCGCCGCAATCAATGCACAGGCCCCCGGGACTGGCACGACATTGATTCCGGCCGCACGGGCCTGACGCACCAGGTGATAACCCGGATCGGAGATCAGCGGCGTCCCGGCGTCGGAGATCAGCGCCACATCGTCACCGGCAAGCAGGCGGGTGATAAAGCGGCTACCTTCATCCCGCTCGTTGTGCTCGTGGCAAGCCGCCAGCGGCGTGGGGATGCCGAAATGCTGCATCAACCGCTGGGAGTGACGGGTGTCTTCAGCAGCGATCAATGCCACTTCGCGCAGGATCTTCAGCGCGCGCGCACTGATGTCGTCCAGGTTGCCGATGGGCGTCGCCACCACATAAAGCGAGCCAGCAGCGGAATTCAAAGCACCTGGAGCAGTCAAAGCGCACACCTCATGATCGGTAAAAGCCGCCATTGTAGCGCGTAGCGACGTTTGCGATACGCGCAAGCAACCCCGGTTTTTTCAGGCTTCGGTGCAGTGCTGCAACATTTGTACGAGCTAAATTGATCGATTCACGCCAGTAACATCGCGCCCCGGCCAGTGCTTGGGTACAATTCCATGCTTATTTGATCGAGTATCAGGAACACTACATGATCGCTTGCCTGCGGCTGTTCACTGCCCTCTGCCTCGCTGCCTTGCTGGCGGCTTGCGCCAGCTCGCCCTCTTCCAGCCTTGGCGAACTTCCACGGACCCCGGATGCCAGTATCGAGCAACTGCTCGATCAGGCCGCCAAAAGCAAAACGCCGGAACAAGCCGCGCTGTTTCGCCTGAGTGCGGCCGACCTCGCTTATCGCCAGGGCAATGCCGGCCAGTCCGCGCAAATCCTGCAACAAGTGCCGGTCGAGCAACTCAAGCCCGGCCAACAGGTCTTCGCCAGCACGCTGGCAGCCGAACTGGCCATGGTGCGCAATCAGCCGAAAGCAGCCCTGACGGCATTGAGCCATCCAAGCCTGCAACGCCTGGGTGAACTGCCTGTCGAGCAACAGGTTCGCACCGGCACCGTGCACGCCCGCGCCCTTGAGGCCGATGGCCAGACCCTCGCCGCCGCACGGGAGCGTATTTTCATCGCGCCGATGTTGAGCGGTGAAGCGGCAGGCAAAAACCACGAAGCGATCTGGACTCTGATCGCTTCGCTGCCAACCGACCAATTGCAGCCAACCACCAAGGACGACCTCGGCGGCTGGATGGGCCTGGCGCTGGCGGTTAAAACGGCCGGCACGCTTGAGCAGCAACAAGCCGCGATCGACAACTGGCGCGCCCAGAACCCTAAACACCCGGCCGCCATCCAGCTGCCGCTGTCACTGACCAATCTCAAGGAACTGGCCAGCCAGCCTCTGAGCAAAATCGCCCTGCTGCTGCCGCAAGACGGCCCGCTGGCATCGGTCGGCAAAGCGCTTCGCGAAGGTTTCATGGCGGCGCACTACCAGGCTCAACAGGCCGGCCAGAAGCCGCCTGCCATCGAGTTCTATGACAGTTCGCGCCTGACCTCGATGGATGAGTTCTATCGCAAGGCCCAGGCCGATGGCGTTCAGTTGGTCGTCGGTCCGCTGGAAAAGCCGCTGGTCAAACAGCTCAGCACCCGTCCACAACTGCCGATCACGACCCTGGCACTGAACTACAGCGAAGGCGAACAAGGCCCGGCCCAGCTGTTCCAGTTCGGTCTTGCCGCTGAAGACGAAGCCCGCGAAGTATCCCGTCGCGCTCGCGCCGATGGCCTGCATCGCGCCGCGATCATGGTGCCGAAAGGCGAATGGGGCGACCGCGTACTCAGAGCGTTCAGCCAGGACTGGCAAGCCAACGGCGGCAGCATCGTTGCCACCGAGCGCGTTGATCAGCCGGTGCAACTGGCCCAGCAGATTGCCGACATGTTCCAGCTGCGCCAGAGCGAAGGCCGCGCCAAGAGTCTGCAAAGCACCGTCGGTTCTCAGGTCGCTGCCCAGCCTTCGCGTCGCCAGGACATCGAGTTCATCTTCCTGGCCGCCACACCTCAGCAAGCCCAGCAGATCAAACCGACCCTGAACTTCCAATACGCAGGCGATGTGCCGGTTTACGCCACGTCCCACGTATTCAGTGCCAGCGGCGACGTGAACCAGTACAACGACATGAACGGCATTCGCTTCTGCGAAACCCCATGGCTGCTGGACGCCAATGACCCGCTGCGCAAGCAAGTGACCACACAATGGCCACAAGCCGCCGGCAGCCTGGGTCGTTTGTATGCGATGGGCGTCGACGCCTACCGCCTGGCTCCGCGCCTGGGGCAACTCAAGGCGCTGCCGGACAGCCGCATCGAAGGTCAATCGGGTAGCCTGGGCATGACTCAGAACCAGCGCGTCGTGCGCCAGTTGCCGTGGGCACAGTTCGCCAACGGCCAGGTTCAACGCCTGCCGGACACCCCGCGCTGATGCCTGACAGGTCACGCCAGCAAAGCGGTAAAGATGCCGAGCGCCATGCGCTCGAGCATCTGCAACAACAGGGTCTGCGCCTGCTGGCGCAGAACTGGTTGTGTAAACGCGGCGAGCTTGATCTGGTCATGCTTGATGGCGATACAGTAGTATTCGTTGAAGTTCGCTACAGAAAAAACACTCAATGGGGTGGCGCGCTCGATAGCATCGATGAGCGCAAACGGCAGAAACTGATTTTTGCCGCGCAGTATTTTCTTCAGCGCGAGTCGCGTTGGGCCAATTCCCCTTGCCGTTTCGACGTGGTTGCCATCGACAGCAGCCTCGATCAGTTGAACTGGCTGCAGAATGCCTTCGACAGCTGATCGCGTGCGTCCCGAACCGGACACTTTCACCCGACAATTTTGCTCTTTGCTTTGCGGGCTGCACATTCATGTGCCGAGTAGCCGCGCTAATTAAGGTCACACAGATGGACATGCAATCCCGAATTCGCCAGCTTTTTCAGGCCAGTATCGACACCAAGCAAATGGCGATGGACGTACTTGCACCGCACATCGAGCAAGCCAGCCAAGTGATGGTCAACGCCCTGCTCAACGAGGGCAAAATGCTCTCCTGCGGCAACGGCGGTTCTGCGGGCGATGCCCAGCATTTCTCGTCCGAGCTGCTCAACCGCTTCGAACGTGAGCGTCCGAGCCTGCCGGCCATCGCGCTGACCACAGACAGTTCGACGATCACCTCGATCGCCAACGACTACAGCTACAACGAAATCTTCTCCAAGCAGATCCGCGCGCTCGGCCAGCCGGGCGACGTACTGCTGGCGATTTCCACCAGCGGCAACTCGGCGAACATTATTCAAGCGATCCAGGCCGCACATGATCGCGAAATGATTGTCGTAGCATTGACTGGTCGCGATGGCGGCGGCATGGCGTCGCTGCTATTGCCGGAGGACGTCGAGATTCGCGTACCGGCCAACGTCACCGCACGTATTCAGGAAGTCCACCTGCTGGCGATCCATTGCCTTTGCGATTTGATCGACAGCCAACTGTTCGGGAGTGAAGAATGACCCCTAATCGCCTAGGCCTTCTGGCCTTGACCCTGTGCCTCGGTATCAGCGGCTGCACCTCGGTGGTGAATGCCAGCCGTGAAGCGCCGATCGATGATGACCGCGGCACACGCACCTTAGGCAGCAAGATCGACGACTCCCTGATCGACACCAAGGTCGGCGTGAACATTGCCAAGGCCGACCCAGCCCTGGACAACGATTCGCACATCGTTGTCACCAGCTTCAACGGCGTCGTACTGCTCGCCGGCCAAACGCCGCGCGCAGACCTCAAGGCCAAGGCTGAACAGGCCGCCGCCGCCGTTCAGCGCGTAAAAACGGTGCACAACGAACTGCAGGTGCTGCCGCCTTCCGGCTTCCTCGCCCGCCAGAACGACACCTGGCTGACCTCCAAGATCAAGACCCAGATGCTCGCCGATGCGAACATCCCGGGCTCGCGCATCAAGGTAGTCACTGAAAACGGCATCGTCTATTTGCTGGGTCTGCTGACCAAGCAGGAAGCCGCCCAGGCGACCAATCTGGTGCAGGGTGTTTCCGGGGTACAGAAGATTGTGAAGCTGTTTGAATACATCGACTGATAATTGCTGCTCGGTGACGGCATTCTTGAGAACGCCATCACCCTTGTAGGAGCCGGCTTGCCGGCGATGGCGATTTCAAGGACGCCATCGCCGGCAAGCCAGTTACTGCAATATTGCCGTACTAAAAAAGGCGATCCTTTCGGATCGCCTTTTTTATTACTTCACCACTTTCAAACTTGGCCGACCGCTTGGGCGCGGTGGCTCACTGTCTGGCGGCGGAAGATCATCATCCGGCTCGATCTCTTCCTCGTCTTCCATAGGCGATTCCAGATCGAACACCATGCCCTGACCGTTCTCCCGGGCGTAAATGCCCAGGATCGATGCGATAGGCACGTACAGGGTGTGCGGCACACCACCGAAGCGCCCCTCGAAGCTGACCGCTTCGTTGTCCATGTGCAGATGACGCACGGCAGCCGGCGATACGTTCAGGACAATCTGTCCGTCACTGGCAAAACCCTGAGGCACCTGCACCGACGGATACTCGGAATTGACCAGCATGTGCGGGGTGCAATCGTTGTCCACAATCCACTCGTAGAGCGCGCGGACCAGATAAGGTCGACTGGAGTTCATAGCGGCTCCTTAAGCCTTAGCGCATATCGCGTTCGACACCAGACAGACTCGCCTGGAAAGCCTCACGCGCAAACGAGCGCTCCATATAATCAAGCAACGGCTTGGCGGGCCGTGGCAGTTCAATACCCAGAATCGGCAAGCGCCAGAGTATTGGTAGTAGGCAGCAATCCACCAGACTTTGTTCCTCGCTGAGGAAAAACGGCTTGTCGGCGAACAGCGGCGACACGCCAGTCAGGCTTTCGCGCAGCTCTTTACGAGCAACGACACGGGCAGCTTCCTTGGTCCGCGAATCCAGAATCAGATCCACCAGACCACACCAGTCACGCTGAATACGATGAATCAGCAAACGGCTGTTGGCACGCGCCACTGGATAAACCGGCAGCAAAGGCGGATGCGGGTAACGCTCATCCAGATATTCCATCACCACGGTCGACTCCCACAACGCCAGGTCACGATCGACCAGGGTGGGCAGGCTTCCGTAAGGGTTCACCTCAATCAGTTTAGGCGGCTGGCGGCCAGCTTCCACGTAAATGATCTCGGCGCTGACACCCTTCTCTGCAAGTACGATGCGCACTCGGTGGGAATAGTGGTCGGCGGGGTCGGAGTAACAGGCCAACCGATTGGTCACGCCCATGGCGGTCCTCCTCGCTTGTTGAAATTATCGGAAGCGGAAAAACGAGCGCGCCCAGAGGACGCCTCCCGTAACGCCTGGATCACCAGACTCGTTACACCTTCAGAGACGCCCTTGGGCGCGCGCGATTAACAGCAATTGCTTGAAACTTTATCAGTGCACATCTTTCCAGTATTCGCGCTTGAGCAAGTAGGCGAATACGAAGAAGAACGCCAGGTACAGCAAGACGTAGGTACCAATGCGCTGATGCTGCAGCTTAACCGGGTTAGCCGAGTAAGCGAGGAAGGTTACCAGATTCTTGACCTTCTCATCGAACTGCTCTTCGGTCAGAGCACCGCTCTTCGGCACGATGGTCAGCTGATCGCACGCTTCATGAGTCAGCGCGGTACCGGTCAGCGGATCATATTGCTTCTTGCCGTCTTCGACGATCTGGACCTGTTTGCAACCGACAACCTGACGACCTTGCAGGCCCACCAGGACGTTAGGCATGCCCACGTTCGGGAAAACCTTGTTGTTCACGCCCCAAGGACGCGACGGATCTTCGTAGAACGACTTCAAGTAGCCGTAGAGCCAGTCCGTACCGCGAACACGAGCCACCAGGGTCAGGTCGGGCGGTGCAGCACCGAACCAGGTCTTGGCGTCAGCCGGCTGCATGCCGATGCTCATGTGGTCGCCGATCTTGGCGCCGGTGAACACCAGCTTCGACAGCATCAGATCGTGAGGAATACCCAGATCGTCAGCAACACGCTCATAGCGCTGGAACTTGGCGCTGTGACAGCCCATGCAGTAGTTGGCGAATGTACGCGCGCCATCTTGCATGGCGGCCTTGTCGGAAACGTCGATATCGACCTTTTCCAGCTCGGGGCCACCGTGCTCGGCAGCGAAGGACAGTACAGGCAAAGCAGCAAGAATCAGTACAGCAAATAGCTTTTTCATCAGCCAGTCACCCTTTCCGGAACCGGTTTGGTCTTCTCGAGCCTGGTATAGAAAGGCATCAGAATGAAGTAGGCGAAGTACAGGAAAGTACACACCTGCGACAGCAACGTACGGCCTGGAGTCGGCGCCAGAACACCCAGCACGCCCAGAATCACGAACGATATGCAGAACACCCAAAGCCAGATCTTGCTTAGCCAGCCCTTGTAACGCATCGACTTGACCGGGCTACGGTCCAGCCATGGCAGGACGAACAGTACAGCGATGGCCGCACCCATGGCGATAACGCCCAGGAGCTTGTCCGGAACCGCCCGCAGAATCGCGTAGAACGGTGTGAAGTACCAGACCGGAGCAATGTGCTCTGGGGTCTTGAACGCGTTCGCCACTTCAAAGTTCGGCTTCTCGAGGAAGTAGCCGCCCATTTCCGGGAAGAAGAACACGATCGAGCAGAAGATGAACAGGAACACCACCACGCCGACGATATCTTTCACGGTGTAGTACGGGTGGAAGGCAATGCCGTCCAGCGGTACGCCGTTTTCGTCTTTGTATTTCTTGATGTCCACGCCGTCCGGGTTGTTCGAGCCGACTTCGTGCAGCGCCAGAACGTGCAGCACCACCAGACCGAGAATCACGATCGGCAGGGCAACAACGTGCAGGGCGAAGAAGCGGTTCAGCGTGATACCGGAAATCAGGTAGTCACCACGGATCCACTGAGTCAGGTCGTTACCGATGACCGGGATCGCACCGAACAGCGAGATGATCACCTGGGCACCCCAGTAGGACATCTGGCCCCACGGCAGCAGGTAACCCATGAAGGCTTCCGCCATCAGCGCCAGGTAGATCAGCATGCCGAACACCCACACCAGCTCACGCGGCTTCTGGTACGAACCGTAGAGCAAGCCACGGAACATGTGCAGATAGACCACGATGAAGAACGCCGAAGCGCCGGTGGAGTGCAGCAGACGCAGGATCGAGCCGTACTCGACGTCGCGCATGATGTATTCGACGGAAGCAAACGCTTCTTCCGCCGACGGGGTGTAGCTCATGGTCAGCCAGACACCGGTAACGATCTGGTTGACCAGAACGAGCAGCGCCAGGGAACCAAAGAAGTAGAAGAAGTTGAAGTTCTTCGGGGCGTAGTACTTGCTGAGATGGTCTTCCCACATTTTGGTCGCGGGAAAGCGCGCATCAACCCAATCCATGAACTTGCTCATCACGCTTTCTCCGTATCGACGCCAATGACAATAATCTCATCGGTCTCATAGGAATGCGGGGGAACTGGCAGGTTCAAAGGCGCAGGTTGCGACTTGTAGACGCGGCCAGCCAGATCGTAGTGGGAACCGTGGCACGGGCAGAAATAGCCGCCTACCCAGTCCTTGCCCAGATCAGCAGGTGCCACTTCAGGACGGAAGGTCGGCGAGCAACCCAGGTGCGTACAGATACCGATCAGCAGCAGAACCTCTGGCTTGATCGAACGCGTTTCCGGGTCGACATAGGTCGGTTGTGTCGAGTTCTTGGAGGTCGGGTCAGCCAGCTGGCCCTCGATCTTTTTCAGATTCCCCAGGATTTCCACGGTACGGCGGACAATGAACACCGGCTGACCGCGCCACTCAGCAATCATCTGCTGGCCTGGCTCGATTTTGCTGACATTCACTTTCACCGGTGCACCTGCGGCTTTCGCCTTGGCACTGGGAAACCATGACCCCACGAACGGGACCGCAGCCCCCACCGCTCCTGCAGCACCCACCACGGATGTGGCTGCTACCAAGAAGCGACGCCGGCCTGCATTCACGCCGTCATTGCTCATTCAGTCCTCTCCCATCAGCTTTGTGGCCTGTTAAATCAGGCATCTACTAAGTAAAACTATGTACTTATAAAAATTTTGCCGAATGGTAATGAAAAGCCCCAATTCTGACAAGGTAATTACCGAAGGGCTCCACTGCCAAGCCTTGTAGTATAGGGGCTCTGCGGATGTGGCAAGTTGTCACAGAGCAATTCTTTGATAAATCGCACCCATAAAAAAACGCCCAGCTCCGTGAGGAAACTGGGCGTTCTTTTTGAACGTGAAAGCGAATTAACGCTTCGAGTACTGCGGACGCTTACGCGCTTTACGCAGACCGACTTTCTTACGTTCAACTTCACGGGCGTCGCGGGTAACGAAGCCAGCTTTGCGCAGAGCGCCACGCAGGGTTTCGTCGTAGTCCATCAGAGCGCGAGTGATGCCGTGGCGGATTGCGCCAGCTTGACCACTTACACCACCGCCGATCACGGTGACGTAGATGTCGAACTTCTCGACAGTCTCAGTCAATTCCAGCGGCTGACGAACTACCATGCGGGCAGTTTCGCGGCCGAAGAAATTATCCAGCGAACGGTTGTTGATGGAGATGTTACCAGTACCCGGACGCAGGAAAACGCGTGCGGTTGCGGTCTTGCGACGGCCAGTGCCGTAATTTTGAGTCGCCGACATAATGAACTATTCCGTTAAAACTTCAGTTCTTGGGGCTGCTGAGCAGTATGAGGGTGTACAGCGCCCGCATAGACTTTCAGCTTACGATACATGTCGCGACCCAGCGGGTTCTTAGGCAGCATGCCTTTGACCGCGGTCTCGATCACGCGCTCAGGGGCTTTAGCGATCAGCTTTTCGAAGTTGATCGACTTGATGCCGCCCGGGAAACCGGAGTGGGAGTAGTAGATTTTGTCGGTGGTTTTAGCACCGGTTACACGAATCTGCTCGGCATTGATAACGACGATGTAATCGCCGGTGTCAACGTGAGGAGTGTACTCAGCTTTATGCTTGCCACGCAGACGGCTCGCGATTTCGGTGGCCAGACGACCCAGGGTCTGACCTGCAGCGTCGACGACAAACCAGTCGCGCTGTACTGTTTCCGGTTTAGCAGTAAAAGTTTTCATTCTTTATAGCCTCAGGGGCCGCCCTGTAAATTAGACGGCGGATCTTACTGAATAGTGCGTACTTTGACAAGTCAAAGGCAGCCGGATACAGACGCTTTCGGGGGCTCGGGTCGGCGCGTCCGTTCAACGGCAAGATTCTTCGGCGGCGGCGCATCACTTCCACTGCAGAAAGAGGTGCGCAATTATGCAGATTGCGAAAAATATTTCAACCTGCTTTTATGATTGTTTTGCCCAAGGAGCACCCGATGGACTATCGACAGCTAGGCCGAACCAATCTGAACGTGAGCGCCATCTGCCTCGGAACCATGACCTGGGGCGAGCAAAACAGTGAAGCTGAAGCCTTCGCTCAGATTGAACGGGCCAAAAGCGCCGGGATCAATTTCATCGACACCGCCGAGATGTACCCGGTACCACCGAAAGCTGAAACCTACGCCACCACCGAGCGCTACATCGGCAATTACTTCAAAAGCCGCGGTGATCGCGCCGACTGGATCCTGGCCAGCAAGATCGCCGGTCCTGGCAACACCATCGACTACATCCGCGACAAAAACCTGCGCCACAACCGCCAGCACATCACCGAAGCCGTGGATGCGAGCCTCAAGCGCCTGCAGACCGACTACATCGACCTCTATCAATTGCACTGGCCGGAGCGCAGCACCAATTTCTTCGGTCAACTGGGCTACAAACACAAGAGCGAAGCGAACCTGACGCCGCTGGAGGACACCCTCGAAGCGTTGGACGAACAGGTCAAGGCCGGCAAGATCCGCCACATCGGTCTGTCCAACGAAACACCGTGGGGCACCATGCGTTTCCTGGCGCTGGCCGAAGCCCGTGGCTGGCCGCGTGCAGTGTCGATCCAGAACCCGTACAACCTGCTCAACCGCAGTTTCGAAGTCGGCCTGGCGGAAATCGCCATCCGCGAACAGTGCGGCCTGCTGGCCTATTCGCCGCTGGCGTTCGGTTTCCTGTCGGGCAAGTACGAAGGTGGCGCGCGTCCGCCGAAAGGTCGCCTGAGCCTCTACAGCCGCTTCAGCCGCTATTTCAATCCACAGTCGGAAGCCGCCTGCAGCCGTTACGTGGCACTGGCCCGCGAGCACGGTCTGGACCCGGCGCAAATGGCCTTGGCGTTTGTGACGCAGCAGCCGTTCGTAACCAGCAACATCATCGGCGCAACGACGCTGGAACAGCTGGACAGCAACATTGCCAGCTTCGAGCTGAAACTTTCCGATGAAGTGCTGGCGGGGATTGAGGCGATCCACAAGGATCACCCGAATCCAGCACCGTAACCCGCACATGTAGGAGCTGGCTTGCCAGCGATCAAAGACGACGCGGTGCCGCGCCGAACCGATCGCCGGCAAGCCGGCTCCTACAATGATCTGGCGATAATCTCCTTCATGATTTCGTTGGTGCCCGCATAAATCCGCTGCACCCGCGCATCCGCCCACGCCCGGGCGATCGGGTATTCCCACATGAACCCGTAGCCGCCATGCAACTGCACGCACTCGTCGAGCACCTTGCATTGCAGGTCCGTGCCCCAGTACTTGGCCATCGCCGCCGTCGGCACATCGAGCTTGCCTTGCAGGTGCAGCTCCAGGCAGCGATCGACGAAGACCCGGCCAATCTGGATTTCAGTCGCCATCTCCGCCAGCTTGAAACGGGTGTTCTGGAAGTCGGCAATCGCCTTGCCGAACGCCTTGCGCTCGCGGGTGTATTCCAGCGTCCATTGCAGCGCAGCCTCAGCCGATGCCAGTCCGCCAACAGCAACCGTCAGACGCTCTTGCGGCAATTCCTGCATCAGATACGCAAACCCCATCCCGGCCTGGCCCAACAGGTTTTCTTTCGGCACGCGAACATCCTGGAAGAACAGCTCCGAGGTGTCCTGCGCTTTCATGCCGACTTTTTCCAGGCGCTTGCCCTTGGCAAAACCCGGTGTGTCGGCCTCGACCAGAAACAGGCTGGTGCCCTTCGCGCCCGCCTTCGGATCGGTCTTGGCCACGACAATCACCAGGTCCGCGAGATAGCCGTTGGTGATGAACGTCTTCGAACCGTTGATCACATATTCATCGCCATCGAGCACCGCCGTGGTTTTCACCCCTTGCAGGTCGGAACCGGCACCCGGCTCGGTCATGGCAATCGCGGTGACCATCTCGCCGGACACCAGTTTTGGCAGGTATTTGTGTTTCAGCGTTTCGCTGCCGTAATGCAGGATGTACGGCGCGACGATGTCGGAATGCAGGGAAAAACCGATCCCGGTCAGCCCCAGACGACCCACCTCTTCGATCACCACCGCACTGTAGAGAAAATCCGCTCCCAGCCCGCCGTACTCTTCCGGCAGGTGCGAACAGAGCATCCCCGCCTCCCCTGCCTTGTTCCAGAGCTGGCGGTCGATATAGCCTTGTTTTTCCCATTGCCCATGAAACGGCACAGCCTCTTTTTCGAGGAAGGTTCGCACGCTGTCGCGAAAAAGTTCGTGCTCGGAACTGAACAAGGTTCTGGGGATCATGCGGCACCTGTCGTTATTGTTAGAAGGAATAGACCTTCAGAGACTAAGCCTCGCTTCCGATACAGGACACTGGACACATCCGACAAAAAATAAGACGATCCAGCCGTCTGGTGACCACTTTCCCCTATAAGAATAAAGTTGAATTATGTCTAACCAAGTCTCCACGCCCTTGCGGCGCGTCAGCATCCTGGCTATCGACCGGGTTTTCGCTTCCACCCTCATGCAAGCCAAGGATTTCTTCCACCTGGCCAGCCTGCGTTACGGCAAACAACTGGGCCAGGGCCTGACACCCGCGTTCGAAACGCGCCTGGTCAGCCCCGACGGCAAACCGGTCAACAGCTTCAGCGACGTGATCATGCCGGTGGACGGCGGCCTGGAAAACGCTGACGTCATCATCCTCCCGGCGTTCTGGGACGATTTCGAAACCCTTTGCCAACGTTACCCACAGATCCTGCCGTGGTTGCGCCAGCAGCATGCGCGCGGGGCAGTACTGTGCGGCGAGGCCACCGGGGTGTTCTGGCTCGCGGAAGCCGGGTTGCTCGACGGCAAGGAAGCGACCACTTACTGGCGCTTCTTCAACGCGTTTGCCGAGCGCTTCCCGAGGGTTTATCTCAATCAGGACAAACACCTGACCGACGCCGACAACCTCTATTGCGCCGGCGGCACCACGTCGGCGTGCGACCTCTATATCTACCTGATCGAGCGTTTCTGCGGCGCCAACGTGGCCCAGGCCGTGGCCCGCGACATTCTCTATGAAGTGCAGCGCAGCTACTCGCCGGGACGCATCGGCTTCGGTGGCCAGAAGCTGCACCAGGACGTGATCATCCTGCAGATCCAGCACTGGCTCGAAGAGCACTTCGCCGACAAGTTTCGCTTCGAAGACGTTGCGCGCGAGCATGGCATGAGCATCCGCAACTTCATGCGCCGCTTCCAGACCGCCACCGGCGACAAGCCGCTGCATTACCTGCAACGCCTGCGCATTGAAACGGCAAAGGGCTTGCTGTCCGGCAGTCGCAAGAGCATCAAGACCATCAGTTATGAAGTCGGTTACGACGATGCGAGCTTCTTTGCGCGACTGTTCCGCCAGCACACTGAGTTGTCGCCGAACCAGTATCGGCAGCAGTTTCAGCAAGCGGCGTAAAACCCCGCAAACCCTGTAGGAGCACAGCTTGCTAGCGATGGCGCCCTTGAGATAGCCATCGCCGGCAAGCCGTGCTCCTACAGGGGATCTGCAACGCAAAAAAAAGGCCTGCAATTGCAGGCCTTTTTCATTTTCCGAAATTTCCTACGGCTTGTGTGCCCGGGACAGGAATTCGTGGGATTGCATTTCCAGTAGACGGCTGAGGGTGCGCTGGAACTCGAAGTTCAGGCGACCACCGGTGTAGAGGTCTTTGAGCTCGACTTCGGCTGAAATGATCAGCTTCACGTTACGGTCGTAGAACTCGTCGACCATGTTGATAAAGCGTCGGGCGATGTCGTCGGTGGTGACGCTCATCTGCTCGACACCGCTGAGCAGCACGGCGTGGAAGATCTTGCCCAGTTCGATGTAATCGTTCTGGCTGCGCGGGCCGTCGCAGAGCTCACGGAAGTCGAACCAGGCCACGTCATCGCAGGTGCGCAAGGCACGGATTTCGCGGTTCTCGATCATCAACACATCGTTCTCGATGGCCGCCGTGCATTCCGGCGTCAGGGCGCGGAAGCTCTTGCGCAGGCTTTCGTGGGACGCGTCGTCGAGCGGGAAATGGAACAGTTCCGCTTGCTCGAGGTGACGCAGACGATAATCGACGCCGCTGTCGACGTTGACGATCTCGGTGTTCTGCTTGATCAGCGCGATGGCCGGCAGGAAGCGCGCACGCTGCAAACCGTCCTTGTACAAACCGTCTGGGACGATGTTCGAAGTGGCGACCAGGGTCACGCCGTTCTTGAACAGCTCTTCCATCAGCGTGCCGAGAATCATCGCGTCGGTGATGTCGGAGACGAAGAATTCATCGAAACAGATCACTCGCGATTCGTCGGAGAAACGCTTGGCGATGATGGTCAGCGGGTTTTTCTCGCCGCCGAGGGTCTTCATCTCTTCGTGCACACGCTTCATGAAGCGGTGGAAGTGAGTCCGGGTCTTTTCCTTGAACGGCAGCGCTTCGAAGAAGGTGTCGACCAGGTAAGTCTTGCCACGGCCTACGCCGCCCCAGAAATACAGGCCCTTGACCGGCGCCTGTTCTTTCTTGCCAAACAGTTTGCCGAGCAGGCCCGGTTTGTTCTGCGAGGCCGCGACCAGATCGTCGTACAGGCGCTGCAAATGGCGCACGGCGGTTTCCTGCGCGGCGTCATGGAAGAATTCCGGGCGTTTCAGATCAGCTTGATATCGTTCTAGGGGCGTCATAATTCGTTAGCAAGGCAACAAAAACGGGCCGCCACTGTAGCGATGGCCCGTGGGAATGGCAATCGGCCCTTGGTCGGACCGAGCCGTTGATTATTCCTGAACCGGCGTCAGCGCAATCCGCAGAGCGTCGATGGCAACGTCACGGGCCGCACTGTCGGCGAACGCCGGGCTATCGGCCACGCACTCGCCTTCCAGCCAGACGCTGAAGTTCAGGTCTTCATTGCGCACGTCCAGAGGCTGGCCCGCTTGCAGTTGTTTGGTCACCTGGCCAGCGGTTTTACCGTCGGCGAAGTTGCGCGACAGCAGCAGTTGCTCGCCATCGGCCGCCAGCAGGCGGAAGCGGAAACTGCCGTCGTCTTCGCGGAAGCTGACAAAACGCGCAGCTTTCGCGGCTTTCTTCTTGGTGGTCGCCGCGACTTGCGTCTGGGCCACGAAAGAACGCAGGCCGACCGCTTCACGCAGCTCGTTGAGGAATGGCGTCGCTACGGCACGGGCCTTTTTCGCACCGATTTGCAGGATGTCTTCCAGATCAGCCGGGCGTTCGATCAGTTGGTGATAACGCTCGCGGGACTCGCCCAGTTCGCTGTCGAGCAGTTGGAACAGACGATTCTTCGCCTCGCCCCAACCCAGGCCCTGCAACAATTCGCTGCGGAATTCGTCGGACTGTGCCGGGGTGGCAAAGGCCTGGAACAGCGTGAACAGGTGCGAATTGTCCGGATCTTTGGCTTCGCCCGGCGCGCGGGAGTCAGTGACGATCCGCGAGATCGCGTCCTTCATTTCCTTGGCGCTGCTGAACAACGGGATGGTGTTGTCGTAGCTCTTCGACATCTTGCGACCGTCGAGACCTGGCAACGTGGCCACGCTTTCTTCGATCAGCGCCTCGGGCATGGTGAAGAATTCCTTGCCCTGGCCAAACAGATGGTTAAAGCGCTGACCGATGTCGCGCGCCATTTCCACGTGCTGGATCTGGTCACGACCGACCGGCACCTTGTGCGCGTTGAACATCAGAATGTCCGCGGCCATCAGCACCGGATAGCTGTACAGGCCCATGGTGATACCGGCATCCGGGTCTTCGCCGGTTTCGACGTTCTTGTCCACCGAAGCCTTGTAGGCGTGGGCGCGGTTGAGCAAGCCCTTGGCGGCAACGCAGGTCAGCAGCCAGGTCAGTTCCGGAATTTCCGGGATGTCGGATTGGCGATAGAACGTCACGCGGTCCACATCCAGGCCACCGGCCAGCCAGGTCGCGGCGATTTCCAGACGCGAGCGCTGGATTCGCAGCGGGTCATCGCATTTGATCAGGGCGTGGTAGTCGGCCAGGAAGTAGAACGAATCGGCATTGCTGTCGCGGCTGGCAAGGATCGCCGGGCGGATGGCGCCGGCGTAGTTGCCCAGGTGCGGCGTGCCGGTGGTGGTGATGCCGGTGAGGATGCGGGTACGAGTCGTCATGGGTAATCGCTTGTCAGACTGCAATCAATTCGAAAGGCGCGGCAGGATCAGATCCTTGAGATCGGTCAGCTTGCCATGAAAAAAGTGTCCGCATTCTGCCACTTTCAGCAGCTCATGGGGACGATCGAGTTTCTCGGACCAGTCGTAGACGGCTTGCGGGTCAATGACTTCATCGGTTTCCGGCTGGATCAGGGTCAGCGGGCAGTTCACCGGCAGCAGGTCGTAACCATTGAGCCGGGTAACAGCGGCGGCCACCATGAACAAATGCTTGAGCTGTTCGCCCTGCGCTTCCAGGCGTCCGCCGAGACTTGCTGCAACAAAACCACCGAAGGAGAAACCGAACAACGTCAGCGGCAAGTCGGGATGTTTCGCCCGCAACCATTCGGCCGCTGCCTGAGCGTCGTCAACCTCACCGGTGCCCATGTCGTGCGAGCCTTCGCTGGCACCGACGCCACGGTAGTTGAAACGCAAAGTAATCAAACCAGCATCGCGCGCGGTGCGCTGCAGGGTCGAGACCACTTTGTTGAGCATGGTGCCGCCCTGCACCGGGTTCGGGTGGCAGATCAGCGCGATGCCGCGCGGCTGCTCGATATCCAGGTAAAGTGCTTCCAATTGCCCGACCGGGCCGTCAATCACTACAGGGGTTTCGCGCATAAGCAAGGAAGGAACTCCGTGACCTCGAATCGGGTCGACTCGTCTAGCAAATTGTCTGTGCCGATGTATTGCGAGTGAATCGCGGTATACAGCGCAGGTTCGAGCCGTTAACGTAAAGCAAAGCCGTTTATAGAGGAAGGACTCGTGGAACACTCGCTCTTAGTTTGGTTGTTGCCGACTCTTGCCCTGGTTGTGGGTGTCGCCATTGGATTCCTGATCGCTCGCCTGGTGCCGAACGCCGCGCCGAGCAGTACCCAACGTCAGCTGGATGACATTCAGGAACGTTTTGACAGTTATCAGAACGAGGTGGTTACCCACTTCAACAGCACTGCAAACCTGGTCAAGAAACTGACTCAGAGCTATCAGGAAGTGCAGGATCACCTCGCCGAGGGTGCCAACCGCCTGGCCCTGGACGAGCAAACCCGCCAACGCCTGCTGGCTTCGCTGCACGCCGACGCGGCAGCGGCCCCACGGGAACGCCTGACGCCACCGCGCAATCAGGAGCCGCCTCGCGACTACGCCCCCAAAGCCCCGAACGCGCCGGGCATGCTTGATGAGCATTACGGCCTGAAGAAGTAATCAGGTTTCGCGCGACATGAAAAAGCCCCCGGATGAGTGATTGTCCGGGGGCTTTTTTGTTGCTGATGTTTGTTGCCTGTTCTGGCCCCTTCGCGAGCAAGCCCGCTCCCACATTTGAAATGCGCTCCCCTGTGGGAGCGGGCTTGCTCGCGAAGAGGCCAGACTTGGCGACACAAAAAAACCGCCCGATCTGTTTAGGATCGGGCGGTTTTTTTTACGCCTGGGGTTCAGTCAGGTGGGTAAAGGGACTGCGTTTACTGCTGTGGATACTCCTGACCCGGAATCGCCTTGAGGTTGACCTCGACGCGGCGATTCTGTGCCCGGCCATTGGCGTCGGCATTGCTGGCAACCGGGCTATCCGGGCCGGCGCCACGGGCGCTCAGGTTGGTACCGCTCACCCCTTGCGACGTCAGGTAGGTCGCGACGCTCTGGGCTCGGCGCTGGGACAGGTCCATGTTGTGTTGACGGCTGCCGGTGCTGTCGGTGTAGCCGACAATTTCGATCTGGTTCTGATTGAACTCTTTCAGAGAACCCGCCAGGTTATTCAAAGGCTGGTAGAAACTCGAAGCTATGTTCGCCGAATCGGTGGCGAACGTGATGTTGCCCGGCATGATCAGCTTGATCTGATCGCCCTGGCGTTGCACTTCAACACCGGTGTTGGCCATGCTGGCGCGCAGCTTTTTCTCTTGCTGGTCGGCGTAGTAGCCATATCCGGCGGCGGAAGCACCTACCACCGCGGCGCCGATCAGCGCGCCCTTGCCACGGTTATCGTGGCTGATGGCGGCACCGGCCAACGCACCCGCCAGAGCGCCGAGGCCGCCGTACTTGGCGGTTTTGCTCATGCCCGTGGAACCACCGTCGGCCTGCCCTTGGCTGCTGTCATATGGGTTAGGCGAGGCGCAGCCTGACAGCAAGGCCACAGCCGTAGCGACAATAATCAAACGCTGCTTGGTGAACATGAAGAGCTCCTACTTTTTGCATTCTGGGATGCAACGGGACTTAGGCATTGGTTCTTTGCGGGCGTTTGATCATTTCGGACGCAGAAAATTCCGTCGCCCCCTTAAGCCCGCACAAAAGGGTTGTCGCGCATTTCATCACCCAGACGCGTATCCGGACCATGACCAGTCACCACCGTTGCGTCTTCATCAAGGGTGTACAGACGCTGTTTGATCGAACGCACGATGGTCGCCTGATCGCCACCCCACAAGTCCGTGCGCCCTACCCCGCGACGAAACAACGTGTCACCGGCAATCAGCAGCTTAGCCTCTGAAAACCAAAAGCTCATGGAACCCGGCGTATGACCTGGCGTGTGCAGCGCCACACCGCAACCGCAGGCGAGCTCTTCATCGTCGGCCAACCAGCGATCCGGCGATGGAACCGGCGTGTAGGGCACACCGAACATCTGGCATTGCATCTCCAGATTGTCCCAGAGGAACTGATCCTCTTTGTGCAAGTGCAGGGTCGCGCCGGTTTTCTCCTTCAACTGACCGGAGGCCAGGAAGTGATCGAGGTGCGCATGGGTATGGATGATGCTGACAACCTTCAGGCCCAGGGCATCGAGCCGGGCGAGGATCAATTCGTGATTGCCGCCCGGATCGACCACGATCGCCTTCTTCGTCACCGGATCGCCGATGATCGTGCAGTTGCACTGCAAAGGGCCGACGGGGAAGGTTTCGCGGATGAGGGTCGGTTGCTGGGACATCGGGGCATGCTCGTAAAAAACGGGGACGAGGGATTTTCGCACACAATTGCGTCCAGCCATTGACCGCCTGTGTATCGTCACACTACGTCAGCCCAACACTCCCAATGCCTTGGCCCGCGCCACCGCCTGCGTGCGCCGCTCAACACCGAGCTTGCTGTTGATGTGGCTGGCGTGGGTTTTAACCGTGTGCAGGGAAATGAACAGCTGATCGCTGATTTCCTGGTTCGAGCAGCCTTGGGCAATGAGTTTCAGAACCGACAGTTCACGGGAACTGAGTTGCTCGCAGGCTTGTGAGGGCTCCGGAGCAATGCGTGCAGCGATAACGGGGAGTCGCTCCGACAGGCTCTGCGATACCGTCGCTTTCGCGCAGTTCTGCAGTTGCTCGCGAAGCCAGTCGGGGCATTTGTTCAACAAACCATCAAAAGGCTGAAGCGCGCCGCCACTGGCCGCTTCGAGGGCCTGAGCGAAGGCCTGCCGGGCTTCAGGCTCGCGGTTGTGCGCAAGGAGCAGTTCGGTTTTCTGCGTCAGCGCCATCACACTGAGCAACTGCCGACCGGTTTGCTGACCATGCTCGAGTAACGCATTCAATCGCCCTTCGGCCAGCATCGGCTGCGCCTGAATGACCTCAAGCAAGGCCTGCTGCAACTCGATATGCAGTGGCAGTTGCGGATGGAATTCCGGAGGCGCCGCCGGCTGTTCGCCGTTATAGGTCTGGCCCAATCGTGTGAGCCAGGCTTCCGCCAGATCGGTGCGCCCTTGGGCCAGCCAGAGTTCGCATTTGACCAGGGTGATCATCGCCAGGTAGTAGATCGGCGGGACGTCCCAGATGTGCATCAGCCGCTCGGCTTCGGCGAGTTCGGCAAAGGCCTTGGCGAACTCGCCGCAGCTACCTTCGAGCCGTGCGATCACGCAATGGCCGATCAGGACGCTGATGTCGCGACAGGCGCGAGCCTCAGTCAAACCGGCCTGCAAACGCAGCCGAGCGGTCTGTGGCTGCAGGCGCAGGGCCAGCAGAAATCCTTCGTACAAAGTCAATCGAGCGCGCACGGCGTATAGCCGTTGCGGCGACAACCCTTGCAAGCGTTGCAGCCCCTGACGGACTTCGTCCAGCGAACGCAGGATTTCCCCTCGCGCCTGCAACACACGCGCCCGGTCGTAATGGGCCAGTGCTTCGAATAACGGATTACCCACCCGTTGCGCCAGTTCAAGCGAGTCGCGGTTCAAGCCACGGGCACGCCACAAGTCGCCGTCGGCAATGGCCAGGTTGGAAAGGGTCGAGAGACACATCAGGCGCTGGCCGTAGCGTTTCGATGGCAGGCTTTCCAGCGCTTCGGTGCAATACAGCAGCGTCAATTCGCGGTTGCCGCGCCCGCGGGCAATGATCCCGCTCAATGCCAACCATTGCGCCAGCATGGATTTCTGCGCAGTGGCCGACGGTGCCGGCAGGAAGCGGCTCAGATGACTGGCCAACTCTTCGGCGGCGTCGAGCTGACAGGCCAGCCCCAAGGCCCAGCTGTAAAGCACGATCAACCGCGGCGTGCTGATCAGCAGGCTGTCGGGCAAGTCCATTTTCCAGCGCAGCAACATGCCGACATTCTGTTCTGCCAGCAATTGTTCCTCGGAAAGGTTCTGCACCAGGTTGGCCGCGACGTCCAGATGCCCGGCGCGCAACGCCTGCTCCACCGCCTCATCGAGCAGGCCCTGGGCATTGAACCAGCGACACGCACGCAGATGCAGGCTAGCCGCCGGCACCATCGCCTGTGAGGTTGGCCGGGTGCGCAGCAGGTCGGAAAACAGATGATGATAGCGGTACCAGTGGCCATGTTCGTCCAGCGGTACGAGGAACACTTGGTGCGCAAGCAGAAAACGTAGGATCTCGGCGCTGTCATGCGCTTCGCGAACGGCATCGCACAGCTCGCTGCAAAAACGCTCTTGAGGGGCCGTGTCATAAAGGAACGACTGCACCTCGGCGGGCAGACAATCGATGACTTCTTCGAGCAGGTAATCGCGAATCAGCCCTTCCCCACCGTGCAGGGATTGGGGTAACGCACCGTCGGAGCCCGCTTCGGAGGCCGCCAGCAACCAGAAACGCAGGCCGGCAACCCAGCCTTCGCTGCGCTGGATCAGGTTTTCCAGTGCTTCGCCACGCAACGAACTGCTGTGCCGATCGAGCAGGGTCAAGGCTTCGTCGTGGGTCAGGCGCAGATCCTGCTCATGCAACTCAAGCAATTGTCGCGACAACCGTAGCCGCGCCAGATGCCAGTCCGGACGCTGGCGACTGGTAACCATCACCAGCAAGCCGTCGGGAAGGTGATTGAGGAAAAACTGCAGGCAACGATCGAGTACCGGCCCCTGCGCCAGATGATAGTCATCGAGGACCAGCAGCAATGGCGCCGTCGGCAACAGGTGCACGGCCAACTCATCGAGCAGGCCGTCCAGCCATTCTTCAAAAGCAAACGGCTGATGCCGCTGACGCATTTTCAGCAGCCCCAGAGACTGGCGGCCCAACTGCGGAAAAAAGTCCTGAAGGCCTTCGAGCAATCGCTCCAGAAAACGGCCTGGATCGTTGTCCCGCGGACTCAACCCCAGCCAGAGACTTTGCCAATGTACCGGCAGCCCCTGACAGAACTCCACAGCCAATGAGCTCTTGCCAAACCCCGCCGGCGCGCTGACCAGTAACAGCCGGCCACCGAGACCGGCACTGAGGCGCTCGCATAAACGAGGTCGCAGCACATGGCCGTCGGGTAGCGGAGGCCGAAAAAAACGCCCGTCCAATGTCGCGACGGTAACGTTTGCAGGGCCCGGGAGTGGGGACAGATCAGTCATGGCCGGCTCTTGTTTGAAATGCTGTTGGCGGCGTTGCAGATGTCCGCAGACTAGCGGTAAACGAAGAGGTAATGAAGGTTATTGCTACAAATGGCTACAAAAATACTACATGCCTGCGATTGGACGGCCACTACGAAGGGCCTTTATTGATACGCAAAAAAAACGCCCCGAACCAGTCGGGGCGTTTTTCGAGGATGCGGCCTCAGCTCAATGTTGCTTAGCGAACGCCATCCTGACGCAATGCCGCCGGGGTGAAGTCGCTGGTGGTGGCAGTGAAGCCGAAGTTATACGCAGATTTCTCTTCGTTCTTCATACCGAGTGCCAGGTAACGACCAGACTGCAGGTCGTACAGGGTTTCCAGGGTGTACCACGGTACTTGAACGTTGTAGTAGTTCTGGGAGTGAGCTTCCGCCACACGCCACAGCTGGTTGCGACCGTCGTAGTGATCGATCACCGCTGCTTGCCAGGTGTCTTCGTCGATGTAGAAGTCACGCTTGGCGTAGATGTGACGCTGACCTTCCTTCAGGGTTGCCACGACATGCCAGACCCGGCGCAGCTCGTAACGAGCCAGGTCCTGGTTGATGTGACCGGCCTTGATGATGTCGCTGTACTTCAGCTTCGGATCGTCGAGCTTGTAGCTGTCGGAGGCGATGTACATCTCTTTCTTGCCTTCGAGTTTCCAGTCGTAACGATCCGGGGCACCGTTGTACATGTCCAGGTTGTCGGAGGTACGCAGGCCGTCAGCCGCAGTACCCGGCCCGTCATAGGACACTTGCGGTGCACGACGCACACGACGTTGACCGGCGTTGTAAACCCACGCCGAACGCGGTTCCGCTACCTGGTCGAGGGTTTCGTGTACCAGCAGCACACCACCTGCCAGACGTGCTGGTGCGGTCACTTTCTGCTTGAAGTAGAACAGGATGTTGCCCGGGTTCGCCGGATCGTAGTCCTTCATCTTGTCGCGGAACACGAACTGATCTTCGAAGTACACCAGGCTGAACGAGCCGTTCGGCTGCGGCGTGGCCTGGGTCACCAGACGGGTCACGCTGCCACCGCGATAACGGGTGATGTGGTTCCAGATGACTTCGACACCGGTTTTCGGAATCGGGAACGGTACCGCGGTTTCGAAGTTTTTCAGGCCGTTGCCGCCGGACACCAGCTCCGTGGCGGTGGCGTTTTTCTTGATGGCAGCGAACACGTCATCCGGCACGGTCGCGCCGCGATGGGACGGATAGACCGGCATCTTGAAGCTTTCCGGGTAGCGCTTGAACATCGCGTACTGGCCCGGGGCAAGCTTGTCCTTGTACTGGTCAACGTTCTGCGCAGTGATGGTGAACAGCGGTTTTTCACTGGCGTACGGGTCGGACAGGAAACCTTTGCTGTCGACAGCGCCAGCGTTTTTCGGCAACGGCTTCCAGGCTGGAATCGAACCGTCGGCATTACCTGCCATCTCGGCGCCCATTGGCGTCAGGCTCTTGCCCAGCTTGTCCGCTTCGGCCGCAGGGACCGCTGCCATCACGCTGGTCGCCAGCAGCGTTAGCCCCAGAAATCCGGCGTGGAACAGACTCTTTGTTGTTTTCATAGGTGTGTTCGTCCTGAAAATGCAGTGCTTAGAAGTTCACGCCGAAGCTGAGCGCAACGAAGTCGCGGTCATCCACGGTGGTGTACTTGCCGTCAAAGAAGTTGGTGTAGGCCAGGGACGCGGTGTAGGTGTTCTGGTACTCGGCATCAAGACCCAGGCTGACCGCTTTGCGACCTTCCTCGAAGTTGCCGCCAGGGCCAGGCGAGTAACCGTCGACGTCATGGGACCAGGCGATGTTCGGCTTGAAGTTCACACCGGCGATCACGTCGTTGTATTCCCAGATCGCACGAGCGCGATAGCCCCAGGAGTCTGTCGTGGTGAAGCCTTCGTTTTCGCAGTAGCGGCTGACGTTGTTTTGCGGACCGCCTGCCAGGGTCGAAGCGTTCAATGCCTGGCACTGACCGTTTGGCAATGGACCTGGGCCGTAGCTCGGGTCACGCCCGTAACGGGCTTTCGAAGTGCTTTCCAGGCCGCCGACGTGAGTCCAGCCAACCTCGCCCACCAACGTCAGTCGCTCGGCACCCATCACCTGATCGAAGAAGTGAGTGAAGGTTGTCTGCAGTTGAGACACTTCCTTGCGACGATAGCCATGCTGATCCGCACCTGGCTGCCCTTGCAGCACGGAAACGTTAGGGTTCAGTGGCGTCAGGCCGGAAAAGAGGATGTCGGTGGTGTTGAGCTGTACCGGTGCGTTCGGACGATAGCTGAACTCACCACTCCACGCGGTACCGGTAGGCAACGTGGTGGAGAAGCTCAGGCCATAAAGCCGAATATCTTCCGGGTATTCGACGAAGTAGCTGGAGTTACCCGCTACCACCAATGGCAGGGTTTGCGCCGCCAGTCCGTTCGCGCCCCCCACGATGCCAGCCGCGGTTCCCAGCGGGATGCCTGTGCCAACCAGTGCGCCAGTCAGAGCGCCACCCAGTGCCTGTGCGTTATAGGCGCTCGCCGGAGCCCCCTTGCCGCTGAAAATCGGCGCACGGCTGTGGTAGTTCATGAAATAGGCACCGAGTTCGGTGTCCAGCGGCTCGAACATGTACTTGAAGGACACACCGAACTGGCCACTGTCACGCGCATCGCGATCCGGACCGCGACGAACGATCGCACCTTCGTCCGGGTTACCCCAGTTCACGCCCCTGGCAGCCAGCGTGTTGAGGACCGCGTTACGCGACCCGGCCGGCAAAGCCCGCAACGAGTTGCTGAGACTGTTACGGGTCCGCAGCACGGCCAGGTTGTTATCGCAGCCATCGGAAATCACGTCCGGTTGCGAGAAGAACGTACCGCAGTTGTCGGTAACGGTCTGGTCCCATTCCAGTTGATAGAACGCTTCCGTGGAGAGGTTCTCGGTCAGGCTCTGGGACACGTAGAACATGTTGACCGGGATCAGGCCTTCCTTGATCTCGGCACCTGGACGGCGGAACGCAGAAACGTCGATCGGGTTGATCGAGTTGATGCCGCCGCCGATGAACGTACTTTCACCCCAGCTGACTACCTGCTTGCCCAGACGCACGGAACCCGGCTGATCGGCAATCGAGTAGTTGTGGTAGACGAAGGCGTCGAGAATTTGCCCGCCGGAGGACTTGGCGCCTTCCTTGCGGTTGTCGTTGCTGATGTCCTTGAACGGACGGCTTTCGTCCTGAAGTTCGAAGTCATACCAGTATTTGCCCCGGACGAAGATGCCGGTGTCGCCGTATTTCAATTCAAGGTCATGGATGCCTTTGAAGATCTTCGAGAAGGTTTCCCCGCTCTTGAAGTTCAAGTGGCCGTCATCGGAGGTCTGGGACAGGCCATTGCCACCGTTGTTGACGCCGATGAGGTTCTTGTTGGCGTTCTCGGTAGACCAACTGGCACCAATCGACAGGGATGAGTCGAACTGACCTTCGATTTCACCAACGTTGAAACTGACGCCGAATGCGGGCCCGGCGAGCGTAGAGGCAAGACTGACAGCCAGAGGCAGTTTTGCCCGGCGCCAGAACTGGTTTACTGATGTCATCGACGCTACTCCATGTGCATTATTGTTATGGCAGTGAGTACTTTTAAAAACGCTGTGGTTGACCGGAAGCCAAGGCATTCCGAATTCACTCCAAAGTTGCATCGCCCCGTTTTGTGCGTTTGCCCCGTTCTTAAAAATCCTTGAGCGGACTATAGCCAGCAGGTAGTACTGCTTGATCCCTCTAAAGTGTGATTTGCAGCTGCCGGCCACTCTGGAACAGTCCTTTCGCCAGGCCGACACCTGTCGGCACGGGAAGAATGGCTGAAAATTCTGATTTCACAAGCCAAGCGCTTGCTTGGTGGGGCTGGCGTGCCATTTCGGGCACGCCGGAAGACGCTTAAAGCGTCGAGAGGAAGGTGCTGTTGTTGGCTTGCCATTCAGTGATGTCGAGGCGAATCCGCTTCTTGTCGAGTTTACCGACACTGGTCTTGGGAATTTCAGTAACAAGGGCGATCTGGCTCGGGATGGCCCACTTGCTCAGGTGCCCCAGTTCCACAAATGGCTTGAGGTGCTCCTTGAGTTCCCTGGCCCCGATTACATGGCCCTCGCGGATCACCAGCAAGGCAAACGGGCGTTCGCCCCACTGCGGATCGGCAATGCCCACCACTGCTACTTCGCGTACCGCTGCATGGCGACTGATCAGGTCTTCCAGGTCCAGCGAGGAAATCCATTCGCCGCCGGTCTTGATCACGTCCTTGATCCGGTCGCGAATGTCGATCACTCCCATGCTGTCCAGCGTCGCCACGTCGCCGGTGTGCAGCCAGCCACCGGCCCAGAGCTCGGCGCCCTTCTGCGGCTCATTGAAATAGCCTTCGGTGAGCCACGGCGCACGCAGCACCAGTTCACCCTGGGTCTCGCCATCGGCGGGCAGGAAGTTACCGTCGGTGTCGACAATGGCCGCTTCCACCAAAGGCCCCGGCACGCCGGCCTTGATCCGGTACGTGGTGCGTTCGTCTTCAGTGCCCGCCATCAGCTCATCGTTGAGGTGCGCGCAGGAAACCAGCGGGCCGGTTTCCGACATGCCGTACGCGGCGGTCAGCTGAATGCCTTTGGCTTTGGCGGCTTCGTACAACGCACGATTCAATGCACTGCCGCCGATCACGATTTTCCAGCCGCCGAAGTCGGTGCCTTGCGCCGCCTTGGCGTTGAGAACCATCTGCAGGATGGTCGGTACGCAATGCGAGAAGGTGACCTTTTCCTTGCGCCACAGCTCCACCAGGTATTCGGGATCGTAGCGCCCCGGATAAACCTGCTTGAGCCCGAGCATGGTCGCCACATACGGCAAGCCCCAGGCGTGCACATGGAACATCGGGGTGATCGGCATGTACACGTCGTTGGTGCCCAACAGCCGCACGCTGTCGATGGCGCCCATGATGGTCGACACGCCCATGGTGTGCAGCACCAGTTGCCGATGGGTGAAGTACACGCCTTTGGGATTGCCGGTGGTGCCGGTGGTATAGAAGGTGGTCGCGACCGAATTTTCGTCGAAATCCTGGAAGTCGTACTGCGTGCTTGCGGCCGCCAGCAACTGCTCGTATTCACCGACGAGGTTCGGCAGGTCGGCGGTCTTTTCCGGCAGGTCGGTCAACAGCAGGGTTTTCTCGACCGTGGTCAGGTGCCCGGCAATCGCGTTGTACAGCCCGACGAATTCGCTGTTGACCAGCACGAAGCGGTCCTCGGCGTGATTCATGGTGTAGAGGATCTGTTCCGGCGACAGGCGCACGTTGATGGTGTGGATCACCGCGCCGATCATCGGAATGGCAAACATGCATTCCAGATAACGATGGCTGTCCCAGTCCATCACCGCCACGGTATCGCCTGCCTTGACGCCGGCCGCCGTCAGCACGTTGGCCAGGCGTGCGACCCGTTCGATCAGGGTCGGATAGCTGTAGCGCAATTGATCGCGGTAAATGATCTCGCGGGTTTTCTCATAGCGCGCGCCGGACATCAGCAGCCGTTTGATCAGCAGCGGATACTGGTAAGCGCCTTCGGCTGGGGGGATAACGCGAGTCTGCAACATAAGAATCCCTTTTCTGACTGCACGGTCGTGGCTGAAAGTAAGCACTCTAGTGCCCTTCCATGACAACCAAATCAGCCGAAGGAATGATTTGCAACATTCAGCAAATGCTAGCGTTGCGCCAGCATTTTCACCCATTTGCCGAACTCTTTCCTTGTAGGAGCCAGCTTGCTGGCGATGGACTTGCAGGCGCCGCGTCCTTCCAGGAACAGATGCTTCATCGTTAAAGACCATCGCCGGCAAGCCGGCTCCTACAGATGGTGGTGTTCGTCGGTCAATGCATCTCGGTAAACGCGAGTTTCACTCCGATGGCGATCAGCACGGCGCCCATGGTCCGGTCGAACCAGTGACCCATGCGGGCGAAACCGGCACGTACGCGTTGCTGGCTGAACAGCATTGCCACCAGGCAGAACCAGAAAGCCGTCGCCGCCGCCAGGTAAACCCCGTAACCGGCCTGCACCGCCAATGGCGTATGCGGATTGATCACCACGGTGAACAACGACAGGAAGAACAGCGTGGCTTTCGGGTTCAGACCGTTGGTCACGAAACCCGAGGTGAAGGCGCCACGAGCAGTGCGCTCACCTGCCTCCTTGTGCAGATCGTCAGTCACCGGTTTGGCCGGTTGCGCGCGCAGGGCCTTGAAGCCGATGTACAGCAGATACGCGGCGGCCGCCCATTTCAAGGCGTTGAACAGCACGATCGACTGGGACACGATCAGGCCGATACCCAGCAGCGAATAGCCGACATGCAGGAAAATCGCCGTACCGACACCCATCGCCGTCCAGGTGCCGGCGCGACGACCGTGGGTCACGCTCTCACGCACCACCACGGCGAAATCCGGGCCGGGGCTGGCGACGGCCAGCAGGTGAATCAAGGCAACGGTCAAGAACTCTGTCCAGTACATGGGGGCTCCTCTGGAGGCTGAACGGTCGAATTATCACTTCCAGGCTGACATCGCCCCTGTGGGAGCGGGCTTGCTCGCGAAGGCGGGGAGTCAGACAACATCAATGTCGACTGACACAACGCCTTCGCGAGCAAGCCCGCTCCCACAAGGTTCGGCGCAGACCTGGCATTGCGTAACGATTTGTTTCATCTGGTAGGCTCGGCAGATTACGCCTTCAGTTCAATGCACAAAAGGTACAGTTGATGACGAACTCTCGCCGCGCCGTTTTCCTCGACCATCCATCGCTGGACCTCGGCGATCTCGACCTCAGCCCGCTGCGCGCCTGCTTCGATGATTTGCAACTGTTTGCGCAGACCACTCAGGATCAAGTGATCGAACGCCTCAAGGGCGCCACCGTCGCCATCAGCAACAAAATCCTGATCGACGCCGCCGCCATCGCCGCCAGCCCCGAACTGAAGCTGATCCTGATCACCGCCACCGGCACCAATAACGTTGATCTCGCCGCCGCCCGCGCCCATGGCGTGACCGTCTGCAACTGCCAGGGTTACGGCACGCCATCGGTGGCGCAGCACACGATCATGCTGCTGCTGAACCTGGCGACGCGCCTCGCCGATTATCAGAAAGCCGTCGGTGAAGGTCGCTGGCAACAGGCGAAACAGTTCTGCCTGCTGGACTACCCGATCGTCGAACTGGAAGGCAAAACCCTCGGCTTGCTCGGTCATGGCGAACTGGGCGGTGCGGTCGCACGACTGGCCGAAGCCTTCGGCATGCGCGTGCTGCTTGGGCAGATTCCAGGGCGCCCCGCCCGGCCGGACCGTTTGCCGCTGGATGAACTGCTGCCGCAAATCGATGCGCTGACGTTGCACTGCCCGCTCAACGAACATACTCGCCACTTCATCGGTGCCCGCGAACTGGCCTCGATGAAACCCGGCGCTTTCGTGGTCAACACCGCCCGTGGCGGCCTGATTGATGAACAGGCGCTGGCCGATGCCTTGCGTAGCGGCCACCTCGGCGGTGCGGCCACCGACGTGTTGAGCGTCGAACCGCCGAGCGCCGGCAACCCGTTGCTCGCCGCCGACATTCCACGCCTGATCGTTACGCCGCACAACGCCTGGGGCAGTCGCGAGGCGCGGCAGCGGATCGTTGGCCAATTGACCGAAAACGCACAGGGATACTTCAGCGGTAAGGCGCTGCGGGTCGTCAGTTGATAAACTGCGGCACTTTTTTTCAAGGAGCAGAGTATGGATCCGCGCAGTGAAGTACTGCTTCGTCAGGCCGAGTTGTTCCAGGGTTCGGTGCTGCTGGCCGGTTTGCCCGCCGATGATTTGCTCGGGCGTCTGCCCGACGCCCACGGCTGGTGCTGGCACGCCGGCGATCAGGCCGCGCTGGATGCCCGCTTCACCGAGCGCAGCCATTTTGGCGTGACTGCGCCCGAGCGCGAATTCGACACCGCCGTGGTGTTTCTGCCCAAGTCCAAGGACCTCACCGATTACATCCTCAACGCCCTCGCCTCGCGCCTGGCCGGACGCGAGTTGTACCTGGTGGGTGAAAAACGCAGCGGCATCGAAGGCGCGGCCAAGCAACTGAACCCGTTCGGCAAACCGCGCAAGCTCGACAGTGCGCGTCATTGCCAGTTGTGGTTGGTCACCGTGGCCGATGCGCCGCAAGCCAAATCCCTGGAAAGCCTGGCCCAGACCTACGAGTTGCCGCTGGCCGAAGGTCCACTGAAAGTCATCAGCCTGCCGGGCGTGTTCAGCCACGGCCGACTGGATCGCGGCAGCGCGCTTTTGCTGGAGCACCTGGACAAATTGCCAAGCGGCCATTTGCTGGACTTCGGTTGCGGCGCCGGTGTTTTGGGCGCGGCGGTCAAACGTCGTTACCCGCACAATCAGGTCACGCTGCTCGACGTGGATGCGTTTGCCGCCGCCAGCAGTCGCTTGACCCTGGCTGCCAATGGTCTGGAAGCCGAGGTGATTACCGGTGACGGTATCGATGCCGCACCGATGGGTTTGAGTGCAATTCTGAGCAACCCGCCGTTCCATGTCGGCGTGCACACCGATTACTTCGCCACTGAGAACTTGCTGCGAAAAGCAGCCAAACATCTGAAAAACGGCGGCGAACTGCGCCTGGTTGCGAACAGCTTCCTGAAGTACCAACCGCTGATCGAAGAACACCTCGGCGTGTGTGCAATCAAGGCCGAAGGTCAGGGTTTCCGAATCTACCGGGCCAAACGCGGTTAGCAATTTGTACTTGCCCTATCGGATTTGCCTAGGCAGAATCCGCTCCGTCCTAGGGGAGTAGTCTCCCACGAGCGCCATGCTCGTCCGGCATACGTCAACATACTTGGTCCTCAGACCATGGCGTATGCGACCCAAGCGTCCGCATCAGACGGATCGCCAGGGTTTGACAAGACCTATGACACGAACACCTTACCCGGGGCGGGAAGGCTGTACGTGTCATAGCCGTGTCGACCCGCCCCTTAGGAAAACCCTGATGCTGGATTCACTTCTCGTTCCCACCGCAATCGTTGCCTTGGCCGAAATCGGCGACAAGACGCAACTGCTCGCGCTCATCCTTGCTGCCCGCTTTCGCAAACCGTGGCCAATCATCGCCGGCATCGTCGCCGCCACCCTGGCCAACCACGCGGCAGCCGGTGCGGTAGGTGCCTGGGTCGGCAGTTTCTTCTCGGATGCGGTGTTGCACTGGATCCTCGCCGCGAGCTTCACTGCGACGGCATTGTGGACCCTGGTGCCGGACAAGATGGATGACGATGAAGCCAGCACCGCCCGCAAATTCGGGCCGTTCCTGACGACATTGATCGCGTTCTTCCTCGCGGAAATCGGTGACAAGACCCAGATAGCGACCGTCATGCTGGCCGCGCAATACCCGGAACTGTGGCTGGTGATCATCGGCACCACCCTGGGCATGTTGATTGCCAACGTGCCAGTGGTTTTGGCGGGTAACTTTGCGGCGGACAAATTGCCATTGACCCTGATTCGTCGACTGGCAGCGTCGGCGTTCTTCGTCCTGGCGATTGTCGCGGTGTACAAGGCGATGCAGAGTAGTGGGTGGGTTTGACGTCGTAGGTCGTTAGACCGCGTTATCGCTCTTCGCGGGCGAGCCTCGCTCCTACAGGTCAGCGTAAATCTGTAGGAGCGAGGCTTGCCCGCGAAGGCGTCAGCGGCATCAACACATATCGATCAGGATTTCCGCGCGTTCTCGTACAACGGCATCACCTTCGGAATCGCCGCCTGCAACGAAGCAATCCGACTGGACGACGCTGGGTGAGTGCTCATGAACTCCGGTGGCGAACCTTCCGAAGCCTTGCTCATCTTGTTCCACAGGGTGATCGCGGCGTTCGGGTTGTAACCGGCGCGGGCCGCCAGTTCCAGACCGATCAGGTCCGCTTCGTTTTCGTTGGCGCGACTGTTGGGCAGCGTCATACCGTAGTTGGCCACGGTGTCCGCCAGAGCCAAACTGTCCTGGCCCAGACCGAGCAAGGCGCCCGCGCCCTGCTTGGCCATTTCGATGCCGTACGCCTTGGACATCGCTTCACGACCGTGCTCACGCAGGGCGTGGGCGATTTCATGGCCCATGATCGCGGCGATTTCATCGTCGGTCAGTTGCAGGCTGTCGATCAGCCCGGTGTAGAAAATGATCTTGCCGCCAGGCCCGCAGTTGGCGTTGAGCTCGTCACTCTTGATCAGGTTGACTTCCCATTTCCATTGGGCCGAATCCGGACGGAAAATCGGCGCCTGGGCTATCAGCCGATCGGCGATCACCTGGATGCGCTTGGCATCGTTGCTGGTCTTGTCCAGCACACCTTTGCTGGTCGCCTCGCCAACGGTCTTTTGATAAGACTGGGCGTACATCTGGTTGACTTCATCCGTGGACAACATGCTGAACATGTATTGCTTGCGCTCGACGCCCACGGCGCCGCCGCTGGTGGTGTTGACCGACTGACAACCGGCGAGCAACAGACCCGCGCCCAGTGCACACAAAACCAATCGCTTGCTCATCAAAAAACTCCCTGAAAACATGCCGCGTATCGTAGGCGCCGAATTGTATCGACGCCAGATACAACAGACATACAGACGCAAATTTCGGATAAAGCTCCTATCACCGTAGGAAAAAATTCACATAACCGTCCCCGCCACGGCCAGTAACGGCCGGCAATGATTCATTTGCGACATCGACGGCTCCAAAACAGCCATTTCGTCGCACCTCACTCATGGCCCTCGAGCCCCCTGCCGATACAGCACCGCAGAAGTCCTCTTGCGTGCGGAGCAACAATGAAATTCAAGTCCATCCAGTTTTCCGTGGCGGCCCTCGCTGGCGCCATCGTATTAAGTGTCGTGGCAGCCCTGGTGCTGTACGCGCTGTTTTCCGGCGCACGGACGCAAGACATGGTTCAGGAGCGGACCCAGGCGCAATTCGAGCAAGTCATCGAGCAGCGCCTGACGTCCCTGGCGCAAACCCAGGTCAGCCAGATCCAGCGTGAACTCGAAGCGCCGCTGCTGATTGCCGGTGGACTGGTGCGGGTCAACGCCTTGATCGGCACGCCGGGCGCCGATGGTCAGCCGCAACTGAACCTGAGCCGCGAGCAATTGATCAGCCTGATCAAGGAAAACGTCGCCAAAAACCCGAAGATTCTCGGCACCTACATCGGTTGGGAAAAAAACGCCCTCGACCACAACGACGCAGCCTACGTCGACACCAAGGTCGTCGGCATCGACGCCAGCAACGGGCGCTTCCTGCCGTGGTGGTTCCGCAACGAAGACGGCAGCCTGGGCCTGGACAAACTGGTGGACGTCGACGACCAGAAAACCCTGTCCACCGGTGTGCGCGCCAGCGAGTACTACCTGTGCTCGAAAGAAACCAAAAAATCCTGCGTAATCGACCCGGCGCCCTACAAGGTCGGCGACAAAATCGTCATGCTCGCGTCCTTTATTGAACCGATCATGCTCAACGGTGCGTTCCAGGGCATCGTCGGCGCCGACCTCTCGGTGAACTTCATCCAGGAAATGCTCCTGGGCGCGAACCAGAAGTTGTACAACGGTTCGGGCGTCATGGCGCTGATCGGCGGTAACGGCCGGATCGTTGCCTACACCAAGGACCCGAGCAAATTCGGAGAGAAGGTCAGTGACATCCTCGACAGCCAGCAGATCGCCAACATGGCCAATCTGAAGCGCGGCGAAGTCACCTACACCGTCGACAAGGCCCAGGGCCGGATCGAGTTGTACCTGCCGTTCGGCATCGGCCAGACCGACGCTCGCTGGACGCTGATGCTGCAACTGCCGCTGAACGCGGTGATGGCCGACCTGCAAAAACTCCAGGCCGACCTGAATACCCAGCGCAAATCCGACACCTTCGGCATGGCCATGGTGGGCCTGCTGATCGCCGGCGTCGGCTTGCTGGTGATCTGGCTGGTGGGCCACGGCATTGCTCGCCCACTGAAACAAATGGTGGCCATGCTCGATGACATTGCCAAAGGTGAAGGCGACCTGACGCGCCGTCTGACCAGTGATCGCGCCGACGAACTGGGCTCGATCGCCAAAGGGTTCAACACTTTCCTCGCCAAGTTGCAGGCGATGATCACCCAAGTGGTGACGTCGGTGCAGAGCGTCAGCGATTCGTCGGAACACACCGCTGACATCGCGATTCGCACCAACATTGGCGTGCAGAAACAAATGGTCGAGATCGATCAGGTCGCCACGGCGGTGCATGAAATGACCGCCACCGCCCAGGACGTGGCGCGCAACGCGACCCAGGCGGCGCAAGCGGCCAGCCATGCGGATCAGGCGGCCTCTCAGGGCAAACAGATCGTGCGGGATACGTCGAACTCGATCGGCGTGCTGGCCGTGGAAATCGGCAAGGCTGTCAGTGTGGTGCAAGCCCTGGCCAAGGACAGCGAGAACATCAACGCGATCCTCACCGCCATTCGCGGGATTGCCGAGCAGACCAACCTGCTGGCCTTGAACGCCGCCATTGAAGCGGCACGCGCCGGCGAGCAGGGCCGTGGCTTTGCGGTCGTAGCCGATGAGGTGCGCAACCTGGCGCAGAAAACCCAGAAGGCCACCGAAGAAATCCAGACCATGATCCAGCAGCTGCAACAAGGCACGCGCGATGTGGTGCGGGTCATGGAAGACAGCCAGAACCGCACCGACGAAAGCGTACAGCATGCGGCGAAAGCGGCCGAAGCGCTGGATGCGATCACTCAGGCGGTGTCGGTGATCAACGACATGAACACGCAGATTGCCAGCGCGGCCGAGGAACAGAGTGCGGTGGCGGATGACATCAACCGGAACGTGGTCAACATTGGGCAAGTGGCCAATGAAGTGGCGGGCGGTGCGGATGAATCAAGCGCGGCGAGTGCGGGTTTGACCAAGCTGGCCGAGCAGCAGCGCCGATTGATCAATCAGTTCAAGGTTTAATCCAAAGGCCCTTTCGCGAGCAAGCTTCGCTCCTACAGGGGATTATCGAACCTGTAGGAGCGAGGCTTGCCCGCGAAGACGTCAGCACAGACAACCCATCAGCCGGGGGTCAAACACTCCGGCCCATTCAACTTCGGATCATTCACCAGATTCGCCAACACCCGCTCGCGCAATGCCGCGGGTTCGCTGGCCAGTAATCCCTGCAACACATGCAACGGCGTCTCGGGATCGAGCCACGCCTCCTGCCCCGCCGCATCCAGGATCAACGGCCGACGCTGACTCGCCGCCGGTTGCGTGATCACGGCCGTGCTCAGCCACACCTGCTCCTGCACCGGATACGCCTCCCAGATCGCCGCGAAAAACAACGTCGAGCCCTCCCCCGGCGTCAGCCAATACGGGCGCTTGCGAGTGGTGCCGCGCCATTCGTAAAAACCGTTGGCCGGCAACAGGCAGCGGCGCTCGCGCAGGGCCTGGCGAAACATCGGTTGCTCGGCCACGGTTTCGGCGCGGGCATGGGCCGGCGTGCGGGACAGATCGGTGAGCCACGGCGGCGTCAAACCCCAGCGGGCGCGGGCCAATTCACGCTCGCCGTCGGCGCCGGCACGCAGCATCAGCACCGAATCATTGGGAGAAATATTCCACTGGGCCTGCTGATCGGCGGGGAAGCCAGGCAGGGCCGCGAAGGCGGGGTTCCAGCGAAACAGGGCATAACGTCCACACATGGGGCAACACGACTCTTGATCAAACGAACGTCAGCCTAACAGACCAGCGTGCCAGGAAAGCTTTCCGGTTCATCGCCGGGCATCGGCAGCGCGGCATTGTACGCGGTGATCAACTCACGGGCGTATTCGGCCTGGTCGTTATCCACCGACAATCCCAGCAGGCCGAAGATCGGCAATTCGCCGGTGCCGCCGAGCAAATCGCGGCCGACCAGATGCGCCTCGACGCCCTCGCTGGCCAACATGCTTTGCAGCAACTCGCCTTCCATCAGGTTTTCCGGTTCGTAGATTCGCTGCATGGATACCCTCACTCGTTCTCGCTGAACACTTCGAGATGCCACTCCTCTCCATGAACCTGCAACACAAACGTAATTGGCCGACAACACACCTGACAGTCCTCGATATAGGTCTGATCGCCCGCCGATAAATCCACAGTCGTCTCGACCTCTTCACCACAATACGGACATTCATACTCTGCAGCTTCCAGCATCGCGGTCTCCCAAGTGACTTGTGCGTATAATCGCCGGTCTATTTGCAGGGCTATTTTTGTCTGGCTAACTTTTCAGACCGTGCCCCGTTGGTTTTCGATCAAAACCTTTACTTACCCTAGCCGTTTCTAACAAGAGAGCATGATGGGCGAATTCGATGCCATCCGACCTTACGACGACAGCGAAGTCCCAGCGGTGCTGGCACGCTTGCTCGGCGACAAGGCGTTTCTAGATATCCTCACCCACTTCCGCTTCCCGCGTTTTGCCGGTGCCTTCGGCTGGATGCTCAAACCTCTTATAGCTCATCGGCTGCGCCGTGAGTTCGCCGGCATCGATTCGGTGGCCACGCTGCAGGACAAAGTCGAGTATTACGTCGACCACACCATCGAGCGCGCCACGGACGGTGTCACGTACACCGGCGTCGAGCAGTTCAAGTCCGGCAGCGCCTATTTGTTCATCGCCAACCACCGCGACATCGTCATGGACCCGGCCTTCGTCAACTATGCCGTGTACCACGCTGGCCTGCCGACGCCGCGCATCGCGATTGGCGACAACCTGCTGCAAAAGCCCTTCGTCAGCGACCTGATGCGCCTGAACAAGAGCTTCATCGTGCACCGTTCGATCACCGGTCGCCGCGAAAAAATGGCGGCTTATCAGCTGTTGTCGGCGTACATCAACCACTCGATCCGCAACGATTGCGCCTCCATCTGGATCGCGCAGGCCGAAGGCCGGGCCAAGGACGGCGACGACCGCACCGAGTCGGCGATCCTCAAGATGTTCCACATGAGCCGAAAAGACGAGCCGTTCGGCGAAGTCATCCGTTCGCTGAACGTCACCCCGGTGTCGATCAGCTACGAATATGACCCGTGCGACCAGGCCAAGGCCCGCGAACTCTACATCCGCGCCACCACCGGCAGCTACACCAAAGTGCCGGGCGAGGACGATGTGAGCATCGCCAAGGGCATCACTGGCTACAAGGGCCGTGTCCACGTGAACTTCGCCGCGCCGATCACCGAACTGTTCGAAGACACCAAGCAATTGGCGATCGAGATGGACAAGCAGATTCTCGGCGGCTACCGCTTGTTCCCGGTGCATTACCTGGCTTACGCGCAGTGGAAGGATGCCGACCCGCAGTTGCAGGTGCCGAAAGCGTCTGATGTGTTTGCTGCCGACGAACTGGCGAAAGCCCAGGAAGAATGGCAACAGCGCCTGGACGCCTGCCCGGAAGAACATCGTCCGTTCCTGGTGCTGCAATACGCCACGCCGGTGCGTAATCAGTACCGTGTGAAGGCCGGGTTGCCGCTGTAAAACTGTGGGAGCGGGCTTGCTCGCGAAAGCGGAGTGTCAGCTGCATTGATGTTAACTGACACGCCGCCTTCGCGAGCAAGCCCGCTCCCACAGGGGTTACGGTGTGCTCAGACCCGCGTGCTGATCCATGACACCAGCAGCGCCAACCCCAGGCAGGCGAAACCGAAGCGGTAGAAAAACCGGTTCATGCGCAAGGTCGCGCCATCCAGCATCAACATCGGCTCATCGATGCGACGGCTCTGGCTCTGCGCTTCGAGGCTGGCCAACGCGCGTTGTTCGCGACGACGCGTGGCGTGCAGCAGCCAGCTGCCCGGAAAGGCCAGCAGCAAGGCGAGCAGGTTGATCAATTTGGCGGGATGGGCGGTAAACAGCGTCATCAAATGCAGCGACATCACGAACCTCGGACAAAACAGGTGTGGCGGAAGCCAGATCGACGGCCGCGGCGCGGATTCTACCGAAAGCCGTCCCTCCTGCCCGCCGCTATACGATAAAAAACTCACCATTTGGCAGATTCCTGCCCTGCGTCACGGCTTCGTCATCTGAATGCGCCAATCTCTCGGCCCACCGAAACCGACACGGATACCGTCATGCTGCACGCTGAAAACCAGGATCGCCTCTACCTCATTGCTCAAAGCGACGAACAACAAACCCTGGTCGGCAGCCTTGCCTTCAACGTTCAGGATCGTCATTGGCTGGTGTATTGCGCGCTGGGCGGGCATCAACATGCGGATCTGCCGGAGGCGGATTTGCTGACAGGGGTGAGTGTGCTGGAGTTTTACTCGCAAGCCGCCTGACACCGCAACCCCCTTGTAGGAGCGAGTGGTGCGGCAGTCCGACTTGCCCGCGAAGGCGGTGTGTCAGGCGACATCAATGTTGAATGAAAGGTCGTCTTCGCGGGCAAGCCTCGCTCCTACAAAGTGGCGGCGCAGGCACAAAAAAGCCCGGGGCCAACAATGGCACCGGGCTTTTTGATTTCAGCGAAAATTTACTCGCCGAGAATCTGACCCACGGTCGGGTCCTTGAACAGACGCGTCAACGCATCGCTCAACACATCGCTGACCAGCTTGGTGTTGGTTTCCTGGTTCGGTGCCATGCCGAAACGCTGATCCAGGGATGCACCGTAACGACCGCTGTAGCGGCGGTTGCCGCTCTGCACGTCGGAGCGGAAGGTCGCGCCGATGGTGGCTTCGGTCACGTACATGCCTTCTTTCGGCGACTGGTATTTCAGTTCAGTCAAGGTCACGGTCAGTTGTGGAGCGTTCATCGCACCGTTGGACGGGGTGAAGCCCAGCAGACGCACGGCCGCTTCGGCCTGGGCCTGCAACTTCGGCAGAATCTGCGCGCCCTGCACCGTGATCGCGCTGGTCTCCGGATACAGACCGCCACGGGTGCCCAGGGTTGGCGACGGACGACCGTCCACCACACGCACCACGACTGGCTGGCCATGGCCGACCGGTGCCAGCTGAGTGGTCAGCTTCGGCTCCGGACTCAGTTGTTGCGGGCTGTGGGCGCAGCCGACCAGGGTCAAACTGGTCACAGTGATCAAACCGAACAACAAGCGTTGCAACATGCTCTTCTCTCCAGAATCAGGCACAAACAGGCCGGCAGTATAGCGGTGCGCCACTGCGGGTAACTAGCATCATGCAACGAATACCGGAATCTCAGACAAACCCTGTGGACCGCGGTTCCTGTCACACATCGTTCACCCTCCTTTCACCTGCGCGTCACGACTTACTGACAACGTATGCGGTAAATCCCACGAGGAATTCCCCATGCGCCTTCTCGTCTCCCTGTTCACACCGCGCCCGCTGCATCGCTGCTTCGCCCTGCTCGACCGCAACGGCCATTGCCAGGCATTCAAGCAGTGCAGCCTCCAGCCGATGGGCGATGGCTGGGTCGAAATCGAAGAAATCCGCCTCAACTGGCTGCACCATCCCCTGCCCGCCAGCGCCCATGTCAACCAGCGCCAACCCCGCGCTCGCGCTCAACAACTGCTGGCGACCTGACCAGACGCCTAATAAAAGTCATTAAACACGTCCATTTCCCCGCGTTTCTTAGATACAATCTCCCCCCGATTATAAGGACGTCTCCTGATCGGGCCTCGCAGCAATCGTCAATGCTTCGGTATTGGCACCCCGCACCGCCCACAGAGAGCCGCCCACACAGATCGAGTGAAGCTGGCGCGCTTGCTGTTCCTTGAGCAAAAACCCCACTTTTCGCGAATCTGCAGAGCTGTCATTACGCTCGGTCACTGAGCTGTTTGCCCGTTTTGCCTGTCATGTATTCCATGGCGGCGATCCATCCGGGCACGGTGCCAGGCTGGGACAGCCCTTTTTTGAGGTTCACGTCTTCAAAAGAGCGTGAAAAAAACGGGTTTTCACAACTTCACAAGAGTGTGGCGAGCAAATGAATAGTTTTGCGTCTGAACATGCACCATTAGCGTCTGAAACAGCCCAACGACACAGGACCGAGTATTCCTCGAACACCGGAGCCTGAAGCCTGTCCGCTACGGATTTGGTTGCACAAACGGATGTCTCGACCATAAGTCGAATTGCCAGTCGCGCGTTGAAATGAGTTCATAGACCTCATAAACCCGGCCGGTAGCGTCCGTCGAAGTTGCGATAAATTGCGAAGATTCGGACATGGCGACACTGCCATGGGTACCAGGGGCATCACTGACTCGCCCCGGAACGCCTGGCAGCCATGCCGACAATTTGGTGCTGCAGATTTTGGAGACGCGTTAAATGGCGCATAACGAAGCAGTCGACGTAGTACTGGTTGGGGCCGGCATCATGAGTGCCACCCTCGCTGTACTGCTCAAAGAGCTCGACCCCGCGATCAAGCTGGAAGTCGTCGAGCTGATGGATTCCGGTGCCGCGGAGAGTTCCAACCCGTGGAACAACGCCGGTACCGGTCACGCCGGGCTGTGTGAGCTCAATTACACGCCGCAGGCCGCCGACGGCACCGTCGACATCAAGAAAGCCGTGCACATCAACACTCAGTTTGAAGTGTCGAAGCAGTTCTGGTCCTACCTGACCAAAAAAGGCACCTTCGGCTCGTGCAAGACCTTCATCAGCCCGGTGCCACACCTGAGCTTCGTCCAGGGCGACAGCGGCGTGTCCTTCCTCAAGGAACGCTTCAAGGTGCTGAGCAAGCACCACGCCTTCGCGGACATGGAATACACCGAAGACAAGGCAAAAATGGCCGACTGGATGCCATTGATGATGCCGGGGCGTGACGCTGGCGAAACCCTTGCCGCCACCCGTGTGATCAATGGCACCGACGTCAACTTCGGCGCGCTGACCAACCAGTTGCTCAAGCACCTGACCAGCGCACCCGATGCCCAGGTCAAGTACTGCAAGCGCGTGACCGGCCTGAAGCGCAACAACGGCGGCTGGACCGTCAGCATCAAGGACGTCAACAGCGGCAACAGCCGTGAAGTCGACGCCAAATTCGTGTTCCTCGGCGCGGGTGGCGCGGCATTGCCGCTGTTGCAGGCCTCGGGCATCGAAGAAAGCAAAGGCTTCGGCGGCTTCCCGATCAGCGGCCAGTGGCTGCGTTGCGACAACCCGGAAGTGGTCAAGCATCACCAGGCCAAGGTGTACAGCCAGGCTGCCGTGGGTTCGCCACCGATGTCGGTGCCGCACCTGGACACTCGCGTGGTCGATGGCAAGAAGTCCCTGCTGTTCGGACCTTACGCCGGTTTCACCACCAAGTTCCTCAAGCACGGCTCCTTCATGGATCTGCCGATGTCGGTTCGCGCTGGCAACATCGGCCCGATGCTGGCCGTGGCGAAAAACAACATGGACCTGACCAAGTACCTGGTCAGCGAAGTGATGCAGTCGATGGAGCAGCGTCTGGACTCCCTGCGTCGCTTCTACCCTGAAGCAAAAGCCGAAGACTGGCGCCTGGAAGTGGCCGGCCAACGGGTGCAGATCATCAAGAAAGACCCGAAAAAGGGCGGCGTTCTGCAGTTCGGTACCGAACTGGTCGCGGCCAAGGACGGTTCCCTTGCTGCCCTGCTGGGTGCTTCGCCAGGCGCGTCGGTGACCGTTTCGATCATGCTGGAACTGATCGAAAAATGCTTCCCGGCCCAAGCGTCCGGCGAGTGGGCAGCCAAACTGGCGGAAATCTTCCCGGCCCGGGAAAAGGTTCTGGAAACCGATGCTGCGCTGTATCGCAAGATCAACGCGCAGAACAACATCGCGCTGGAACTGGTTGAAGAAAGCAGCGAGACACCAAGCTTCGCTTGATCGTCGCGCATAAAAAACGCCCCGTTCTCATTGAGAGCGGGGCGTTTTTTTATGCCTGTTTCATGGTAAATCTGATTTTGTAGGAGCCGGCTTGCCGGCGATGGCGGTAGCTCTGACACACCGCGTTGCGCCCATCGCCAGCAAGCTGGCTCCTACAAGAACAGGGATTTCTTCAGCCGCGGGCCTTTTCGATCAGTTCGATGTAGTCCGGGGCGTTGCGCTGATCCTTGATCAGGGCAACGAAGTCATTGCCGTGCTCGTCCTTGCCGTCCAGATCAAAACCGGCCTCGACGAAGAACGTCAGAAAACGCTCGAAGTCGTCGATACGCAGGCCACGGTAAGCCTTGATCAGTTTGTGCAGGGACGGCGAAGTGGCGTCGACCGGTTCGAAATCGAGAAACAACTTGATCTGCTCGTCGCCGATCTCGTCACCAATCACTTGTTTCTTATCTTTACGCATTGCCGACTCCAGCTCGCAGACATTTCACGGGGCGGGCAGTTTACCCCTCAGTGGCCGCCGGGCTCAACGCGGACGAACGGCCCCGGTGTGCAGATCGGCCCAGACATGACCGTTGGCGTAGCTGAGGAACTGGCAATACACCGTGTCATTGCGCAGCAAGTCGATCACCACGCGGTATTGCGCCATCGGGTAAAACAGCGTCAGGGTTTTGTTCTTTTCGTCGTAGATCGGCTTTTTCAGGCTTTTGCTTTCGCCATCGAAGTTGACCAGCACCTGATTGATGGTCGCGCCCTTGTTCAAGGATTTGCCCTTGAGGCGGATCATCAGCGGAGACGTTACCGGGATCGGTTGCTGGGTGGACTGCCGTTGGCTGCCGACCACCACCGAATACTCGGTGACCTGCAGCAATTGTTGCTGCTCCGGTTCGGCATCACGCAGAGTCAGGTCGTCAGGCGGCAGAAACTGCCCGTGCATCAGCGCCGGCGCGGCGGCCAGCGGCAGGCTGAGGGTCAGCAACAGGGCGGCGCAGCTGCGGATCAAAAGGCTCATGACGGGCTCCGAAAGGCGGGGCCGGGCACTTTATCACGGCTGCACACCGTCCCTGTAGGAGCGTGGCTTGCCCGCGAAGGCGGTGTGTCAGTCCCTTGGTTTTCGACTGACACACCGCCTTCGCGGGCAAGCCTCGCTCCTACAAGGGTCGGGTATCAATCGAACTGTGCGCGCATCCAGGCCTGATACTCGGCCACGCCCGGCTCGCCTTCGCGTGGTGCCCAGTGAGCAAGTTCACCGTCACCGACAGGGCGATAAGGACCGGCCTTGCACTCGAACATCAGGCTGTCGGCTTCCAGCACCACCAGGCCATGGAACACACCGGTTGGCAGGTCCACGCCGACGCAGTCGCCACCGGCCTGCAGGACTTGCTTGCGCACCACCGCGCCGGACTCGTCGAAGATCAACACACCCAGCCGTCCCTTGAGGACCAGCAAGGTTTCAGCCTTGTTCTCCCCCAGATGCCGATGAGGCGGGATGTACGTGGCCGGCTGCAAACCCACCGCCATGCGATGGCAAGCGTCTTCCATCTGATGAAAGTTGTGGTGCTGGCGTCCACGCGGATTGGCCGCTGCTTTCTCGGCCAACTCAGTGAACAGGGTTCGATCAAGAAAGCTCGGCGCGGCCATGTGCTTACATCCCTTTAACGGCAAAAATCCCGTTGGCGTTACGCCAGTAACCTTTGTAGTCCATGCCGTAACCGAAGATGTAACGGTCGATGCACGGCAAACCGACGAAATCGGCTTTCAGGTCCGGACGAGCCTTGCGGTCGTGGTCCTTGTCGATCAGCACGGCGGTGTGCACTTTGCGCGCGCCGGCGTGTTTGCAGAAGTCGATGATCGCGCCCAGGGTGTGACCTTCATCGAGGATGTCGTCGATGATCAGCACGTCACGGTCGATAAACGACACTTCAGGCTTGGCTTTCCAGAACAGGTCGCCGCCGCTGGTTTCGTTGCGATAACGGGTGGCGTGCAGGTAGGACGCTTCCAGCGGGAATTGCAGATGGGTGAGCAGCTTGCCGGCGAAAATCAGGCCGCCGTTCATCACACAGAACACCACCGGGTTAGTGTCAGCCATTTGTTCGTTGATATGTGCACCAACGCGGGCGATGGCCGCCTCGACTTCAGCTTCGGTGTACAGGCAGTCAGCCTCTCGCATGATTTGACGGATATGCTCGAGATCAGCGGACATGGCGCTCTCCAAGGGGTGGCATTCAGGAAAAGCGGGCAAAGGTACGCATCCCGCACGGCCAGATCAAGCGTTTGTGGACTAACGTACTCTATTGTCTATAGGACAACACCCTCGGATAGATTAATCTAGGCCGGTTTTTTTGCCCGCCGCCGGAGCCTTTCCCATGCCCATCCTCGAGATCCGCCATCCGCTGATCCGTCACAAACTCGGCCTGATGCGCCGCGCAGACATCAGCACCAAGAATTTCCGCGAGCTCGCTCAGGAAGTCGGTGCTCTTTTGACCTATGAAGCCACCAAAGACCTGCCGCTGGAATCCTACGACATCGAAGGCTGGTGCGGCACCGTGTCGGTCGAGAAAATCGCCGGCAAGAAAATTACCGTGGTGCCGATCCTGCGCGCCGGTATCGGCATGCTCGAAGGCGTGCTGAGCCTGATCCCGGGCGCCAAAGTCAGCGCCGTGGGCGTGGCCCGCAACGAACAGACGCTGCAAGCCCACACTTATCTGGAAAAACTGGTTCCGGAAATCAACGAACGCCTGGCAATGATCATCGACCCGATGCTCGCCACCGGCAGTTCCATGGTTGCCACCATCGACCTGTTGAAAAAAGCCGGTTGCCGCGACATCCGCGCCATGGTGCTGGTCGCCGCGCCGGAAGGCATCGCCGCAGTGGAGAAGGCTCACCCGGACGTGACCATCTACACCGCTTCCATTGACGAGAAACTCAACGAACACGGTTACATCATCCCGGGCCTGGGCGATGCCGGTGACAAGATCTTCGGCACCAAGCAGAAGGACGCTTGAGCATGCAGCAAGAGTTCAACGATCCGCTCTGGCGCACGGTGCTGTCGGGTGCACAGATGCTGTTCGTGGCCTTTGGCGCGCTGGTATTGATGCCGCTGATTACCGGCCTCGACCCGAACGTGGCGCTGTTTACTGCCGGTTTGGGGACGATTCTGTTCCAGATCGTCACCGGGCGTCAGGTGCCGGTGTTCCTGGCGTCGAGCTTCGCCTTCATCACCCCGATCATTCTCGCCAAAGGCCAGTTCGGCCTCGCGGCGACCATGGGCGGCGTGATGGCGGCGGGTTTCGTCTACACCTTCCTCGGCCTCGCCGTGAAGATCAAAGGCACCGGTTTCATCGACCGCTTGCTGCCACCGGTGGTGATTGGTCCGGTGATCATCTCCATCGGCCTGGCCATGGCACCGATCGCCGCCAACATGGCGATGGGCAAGGCTGGCGACGGTAGCGAGCTGATTCATTACCAGACAGCCATGCTGATCTCGATGCCCGCGCTGCTGACCACGCTGATCGTTGCGGTGTTCGGCAAAGGCATTTTCCGCCTGGTACCGATCATCTCCGGCGTGTTGGTCGGTTTTGCGATGGCGTTCTATTTCGGCGTGGTTGATACCGCGAAGATTGCCGCTGCACCGTGGTTCGCGATCCCGAACTTCACTGCGCCGGAATTCAACTGGCAGGCGATTCTGTTCATCGTTCCGGTGGCATTGGCCCCGGCCATCGAGCACATCGGCGGCGTGATCGCCGTGGGCAGCGTGACCGGTCGCGACTACTTGAAGAAGCCAGGCCTGCACCGCACGCTGCTCGGCGACGGCATTGCCACCACCGCAGCCGGCCTGTTCGGCGGCCCGCCCAACACCACGTACGCCGAAGTGACCGGCGCGGTGATGCTGACCAAGAACTACAACCCGAAAATCATGACCTGGGCGGCGATCTTCGCCATCAGCCTGGCGTTCATCGGCAAGTTCGGCGCGTTGCTGCAAAGCATTCCGGTGCCGGTGATGGGCGGGATTCTGTGCCTGTTGTTCGGTTCGATTGCGGCGGTGGGGATGAACACGCTGATTCGCCACAAGATCGACCTGGGCGAGGCGCGCAACCTGGTGATTGTGTCCGTAACGCTGGTGTTCGGGATTGGCGGCGTGCTGGTCGGCACCGGCACCGGCCCGGACGACTTCGGCCTCAAAGGCATCGCGCTGTGCGCGGTGGTGGCGATTGCGCTGAACCTGTTGCTGCCGGGGAATGACAGCTGGAAGCACAAGAAGGCGGATGAGCCGTTGTTGTAAACCAGCCTTTAGATCGCCTTCGCGGGCAAGCCTCGCTCCTACAGGTTTTGAGTCGTTCCACGATGATGGGATCGACTCAAAACCTGTAGGAGCGAGGCTTGCCCGCGAAGCTTTTAGAGCGCCAGCGGCGCTCGCTCGCACAAGGCGTTCAACGCCTTCGCCCACTGCGGATCATCGTTGAGACACGGCACCAGCACCAACTCCTCCCCTCCCGCTTCGCGGAACTGTTCTTTCCCGCGATCACCAATCTCTTCCAGCGTCTCGATGCAATCGGCAACGAACGCCGGGCACATCACCAGCACCTTCCTCACGCCCATTCCCGCCAACTCATCAAGACGCGCTTCGGTGTAGGGTTCGATCCATTTCGCCCGCCCCAGCCGCGACTGAAACGACACCGACCATTTGCCGTCCGGCAGGCCCATGCGCTTGGCAAATTCCTTTGCGGTGCGCAGGCACTGACCGCGATAACAGGTCGCGACGACTTCCGGCGGCGCACCGGCGCAGCAATCGCCGCCACCTTCGAAACTGTGCCCCGGGTTGAGCTTCTTCAGATGCCGCTCCGGCAAGCCATGGAAGCTCAGCAACAGATGATCGAAATCCTGCTCCAGATGCGGCTTGGCGCTGGCCACCAGGGCATCGATATATTCCGGCTGATCGTAGAACGGCTCGAGTATCGAGAACTGCACGTCGAGTTTGTGCTCGCGCACCACCCGTTTGGCTTCCTCGATCACCGTGGTCACGGTGCTGTCGGCGAACTGCGGATAAAGCGGCGCGAGGGTAATTCGCTTGTGGCCCTGGGCGACGAGTTGCAGCAGTTTCGACTCAATCGACGGCTCGCCATAACGCATCGCCAGTTCCACTGGCCCGTGGCTCCACTGCGCACTCATGGCCTGTTGCAAGCGGCGGCTGAGCACCACGAGTGGCGAGCCCTCCTCCCACCAGATCGAGGCGTAGGCGTGGGCCGACTGCTCCGGGCGTCTGATCAGAATCAGCGAGACGAGCAAACGGCGCACCGGCCATGGCAGGTCGATCACATACGGGTCCATCAGAAATTGATTGAGGTAGCTGCGCACATCCGCCACCGAGGTGGAGGCAGGTGAACCCAGGTTGACCAGAAGCAACGCGTGATCGGTCATGCAACGTCCTATTTCAGAGGCGGCTGGACAAGTCGTCCAGAGCCGCACGCAGGTCAGTGAACTGGAAGGTGAAACCCGCTTCCAGCAAGCGCGCCGGAACAGCCTTCTGGCCGCCCAGCAACAGCAATGACAACTCCCCCAGGCCCACCTTCAACGCCAGGGCCGGCATGGGCATGAACGCCGGGCGATGCAGCACGCTGCCCAGCGTCTTGGCAAATTCGCGATTGCGCACCGGTTTGGGCGCGCAGGCATTATAAGGACCGCTGGCGTTTTTCTGATGCAGAAGAAAATCAATCAGGGCGATTTGATCCTTGATATGGATCCACGACATCCACTGCCGACCAGTGCCCAAAGGCCCGCCCAGCCCCAGTTTGAACGGCAGCAACAGCCGCGACAAAAAGCCGCCCTCGGCCGACAGCACCAAGCCGGTGCGAACGAAGATCACGCGAATGCCCAAGGCTTCGGCACGTTGGGCGGTTTCCTCCCAGGCAATGCACAACTGACTGGCAAAATCATCGATCACCGGAGGGGAATGTTCAGTCAACTCCCGCTCGCCGCCGTCGCCATACCAGCCAATGGCAGAACCCGAAATCAACACCTGCGGTTTCTGTTCACGGTTTTCGAGCCACGCCAGCAAGGTTTCCGTCAGGGTGATGCGGCTGCTCCACAGCAAGGCTTTACGTCGATGGGTCCAGAGCCGGTCGGCAATCGGCGCCCCCGCGAGGTTGATAATCGCATCCACCGATTCCTGACCGAGGTCCTCAAGTCGGGCCACCGCGCGCACCTGAGCGCCACAGACTTTCGCGACTTTGGCCGGTGTCCGGCTCCAGACGGTCAGACGATGTCCCTGACTCAACCAGTGGTGGCAAAGCTGACGTCCTATCAAACCAGTACCGCCGGTCAGCAATATGTGCATGACTTCTTCCTCGCGTGGCGTTTTACCCTGATCACTAGTCTATTTTTATAAGCAGGGATCTTTGATATCGGGCAGGGTCTGTGTTTAACAATAGGCCAAGCTGTCAGAACGAGAACGCTAAAAGTTATACCGAAAAACAATATTGTACAGGTTTCAACCACGGCGTAGTCTGTACAGAAAGGTAAACGAGGCCCCTATGACTGTACCTATCGCAATCATCGGCACCGGCATTGCCGGACTCTCAGCCGCCCAGGCCCTCACGGACGCAGGGCATGTCGTTCAACTTTTCGATAAAAGCCGCGGCAGTGGCGGGCGCATGTCGAGCAAGCGCAGCGATGCGGGTGCGCTGGACATGGGCGCGCAATATTTCACTGCGCGTGATCGCCGCTTTGTCACTGAAGTCCAGCGTTGGCAAACCAAAGGCTGGGTCGCCGAATGGACACCGCAGCTCTACACCTTCCACGGCGGCCAGCTCAATCTGTCGCCGGACGAGCAGACACGCTGGGTCGGCACGCCACGCATGAGCGCCATCACCCGTGGCCTGATTGGCGATCTGGAAGTGCATTTTGCCTGCCGCATTACCGAGGTCTATCGCGGTGAAGAACACTGGCATCTGCAGGATGCCGAAGGTTTCACTCATGGCCCGTTCAGTCACGTGGTCGTCGCCACGCCGGCACCGCAAGCGACCGCCCTGCTGGCCTCCGCACCGAAACTCGCGGGTGCCGCCGCCGGGGTCAAAATGGACCCGACCTGGGCCGTTGCACTGGCCTTCGATACTCCGCTGGATACGCCCATGGAAGGCTGCTTCGTGCAGGACAGCCCACTTGACTGGCTGGCGCGAAACCGCAGCAAACCGGGGCGCGACAACACCAAGGACACCTGGGTATTGCACGCGACCAGCACCTGGAGCCGGCAACATATCGACCTGTCCAAGGAAGCCGTGATCGAGCAATTGCACGGCGCGTTCGCCGAACTGCTCCACAGCGCAATGCCTGCACCGAGCTTCAGCCTCGCGCATCGCTGGCTCTACGCCCGCCCCGCCAGCAGCCATGAATGGGGCACGCTGGCCGATGCCGATCTGGGTCTTTACGCGTGTGGCGACTGGTGCCTGTCCGGTCGTGTCGAAGGTGCCTGGCTCAGCGGTCAGGAAGCCGCCCGCCGCCTGCACGAACACCTGCAGTGAACCGCATCAACCCGAGCAAATTGCTGCTGTCGAAATGGACAGCAGCCCTCCCGCAAAACCGCGAAAAACATTTTCTGGTCATCGAGCTGTTCCGCGACGAGGAAGGCACGGTGCTGGACGTCGAATTGCAGGCGGTGCTGACCAAGCGCAATCAACGCCTCACGTGGCAAACCCTGAAAAACAGCAACGCCTGGATGCAGGGCTGGAACTAGATCCTGTAGGAGCCGGCTTGCTGGCGATTCAGGCCCTGCGGTTTAGCAGGTAAACCGCGTCATCGTTCATCGCCGGCAAGCCGGCTCCTACAACACGCCAAATACTTATACAAACAATTTGACTTGTACACCTTTGAATCTATGATGAAACATATGTTGTACAGAAATTAATTCCTGTACAGGTTTGGATTCGAGGTGCTCCGATGCTCCACGCCAGCGCGAAACCGAAAATCGCCATCAGCGCCTGCCTGATGGGCGCCGAGGTGCGTTTCAATGGCGGGCACAAGGAATCGCGGCTGTGCAGCCGCACCCTCACCGAGTATTTCGATTTCGTCCCGGTGTGCCCGGAAGTCGCCATCGGCCTGGGCATTCCTCGCCAGCCCATTCGACTGGTCGGCGACGCTGAACGCCCCGAAGCCATCGGCACTGTTCACCCCGAACTGAATGTCACCCGGCCGCTGGCCGATTACGCCCGGCAGATGGCCGCCGAGCTGGACGATATCTGCGGCTACATCTTCATGCAGAAGTCGCCGTCGTGCGGACTGGATCGGGTCAAGGTCTACCACGCCAACGGTGCACCGGTAGACGGCGGTGGCCGTGGCATCTATGCCCAGGCTTTCTGTGCGCTGCACCCGGACCTGCCGGTGGAAGAAGACGGCCGGCTCAACGACCCGGTGCTGCGGGAAAACTTTCTCACCCGCGTGTTCGCCTACAGTGCCTGGCAACAGTTGCTGCAAGCAGGCCTGACTCGTCGCGGATTGACGGAATTTCACTCGCGCTACAAATACCTGCTGATGGCCCACAACCCGGTGCAATACAAAACCCTGGGCAATCTGCTGGGCAACATGGGCCAGATCGACCCGAAAGAACTCGGCCCACGCTATTTCAGCGAACTGATGGCGGCTTTGAAGAAGTGCGCCACGCGCCGCACCCACACCAACGTTCTGCAACACATCAGTGGTTACCTCAAGCAGGTCATCAGCGCTGATGACAAACAGGAAGTGCAACACGTCATCGGCCAGTACCGCCACGGCATCGTGCCGTTGGTGGTACCGCTGACGCTGCTCAAACATCACTTTCGCCAACACCCGGATCCGTACATTGCGCAACAGGTTTACCTGCAACCGCACCCGGAAAACCTCAGCCTGCGAAACGCGATCTGATGAAAACCCCACTCGACACCAGTGCCCGCGAAGACCTCGGCACCGACTTCGAAAAAGCCCTCGATGAAGGTTGGCTGCCGATTCGTGAAGTGGCCCGGCAGACCGGCGTCAACGCCGTCACCTTGCGCGCCTGGGAACGGCGTTACGGTTTGATCGTGCCGCAACGCACGCCCAAAGGGCATCGGCTGTTCAGCGCCGAACACGTGCAACGCATCCTGACAATCCTCACCTGGCTCAATCGCGGCGTGGCCGTCAGCCAGGTCAAGCAACTGCTCGACACCCCGCAAGCCTTTGGCGAAACGGTCGAAAATGATTGGCAGGTGCTGTGCAACACGCTGCTGCAAGCGGTCACTCAGCTCAACGAACGCACCCTCGATGACACCGTCAACCAGGCGATCGCGTTGTACCCGCCGCGGACCTTGTGTGAACAACTGCTGATGCCGTTGCTGGCCGAGCTTGAACAACGCTGGCAAGGCCAGTTTGGCGCGCAGATGGAGCGCGTGTTTTTTCATTCCTGGTTACGCAGCAAATTCGGCGCGCGCATCTACCATAACAACCGTCAGCTGCGCACCGCACCGCTGCTGTTGATCAATCACTCAGACCTGCCGCTGGAACCGCATCTGTGGCTCACAGCGTGGTTGATCAGCAGCGCCGATTGCCCGGTGGAAGTGTTCGACTGGCCGTTGCCGGCGGGCGAGCTCGCACTGGCGGTCGATCACCTGCAAGCCCGCGGCGTACTGCTGTATTCCAGCAAAGCCATGAACCTTGCGCAGCTGCCGAAACTTTTCAACGGTGTCAGTTGCCCAAAAATGATTGCCGGACCAACGGTATGCATCCACCACGCCGAGTTGTCCGTAAAAACCACAGAAATTGCTGAATTGTTCCTGGCCGAAGATCCGTTATCGGCGCATCAGGACCTGGTACAGCGCGGGCTTATTTAAATGAATCGTACGGACACCACCATGCAATTGATCTGGCTGCGCAGCGACTTGCGTCTACATGACAACACCGCCCTCTCGGCCGCCGCTTCCCGGGGGCCAAGCGTGGCGGTGTACCTGTTGAGCCCGGAACAATGGCGCGAGCATGACGACGCGCCGTGCAAAGTGGATTTCTGGCTGCGCAACCTCCGTGAACTGAGCCGTGCACTCGGCGAGTTGAACATTCCGCTGCTTATTCGCACGGCCTCTCGCTGGGATGAAGCGCCGAAGGTTCTGCTCGACCTGTGCCAGCAGTTGAAGATCGACGCGGTGCACGTCAACGAGGAGTACGGCATTCACGAAAGCCGTCGTGATGCGGCGGTGGCCGAAGCACTGAAAACCAAAGGCATCGACTTCTATAGCTACCTCGATCAGTTGCTGTTCAGCCCCGGCACCGTGCTGACCAAGACCGGCACGTATTTCCAGGTTTTCAGCCAGTTCCGCAAAGTCTGCTACGACCGTCTGCACCGTTCGTTGCCGAGTCTCGTCAGGGCGCCAGCGGTGCAATCGAAACTGAACATCGACAGCGATGAAATCCCTTCAGACATTGCAGGCTTCGACACGCCAAGCGACACCTTGCGCACGCTCTGGCCCGCCGGTGAAGCCGAAGCCCGACGCCGTCTGGACACCTTCGCCGATGCGCAGATCGACTACTACAAAAGTGAGCGTGACTTCCCGGCCAAACCCGGCACCAGTCAGCTCTCGGCCTACCTCGCGGCCGGCGTCATTTCCCCGCGCCAGTGCTTGCATGCCGCCCTGCAAAGCAATCAGGGCGAGTTCGAAAGCGGCAAAGTCGGCGCCGTCACCTGGATCAACGAATTGCTGTGGCGCGAGTTCTACAAACACATTCTGGTGGGCTACCCGCGCGTCTCCCGTCACCGCGCCTTCCGCCCGGAAACCGAAGCCCTGGCCTGGCGCGATGCCCCCGACGAACTGGCGGCCTGGCAAGAAGCGCGCACCGGTCTGCCGATCATCGACGCGGCGATGCGCCAACTGCTTGAAACCGGCTGGATGCACAACCGCTTGCGCATGGTGGTGGCGATGTTCCTCACCAAAAACCTGCTGATCGACTGGCGTGAAGGTGAACGTTTTTTCATGCGGCACCTGATCGATGGCGATCTCGCGGCGAATAACGGCGGCTGGCAGTGGAGTTCTTCCACCGGCACCGATTCGGCGCCCTACTTCCGGATTTTCAACCCGCTCAGCCAATCGGAAAAATTCGACAGCGAAGGCCTGTTCATCAAGCACTGGCTGCCGGAGCTGGCCGGGCTGAACAAGAAAGACGTGCACAACCCGGCGAACCTCGGCGGGCTGTTTGGCGTGGCAGGTTATCCGTCGCCAATCGTCAATCTAAGTACGAGTCGCGCGCGCGCGCTGGCGGCGTTCAAAAACCTGCCATCGCGACAAAATGCCGGAGGTGGCTATGAGTGATTTCCTGCGCCGCTTCGCCCGGCAGTTTGCCGAGCTGAACAAAGACAACCTGCAGCGCCTGAATGAGCTGTACGCCACCGACGTGCACTTCACCGATCCGCTGCACGAAGTACAGGGCATCGCGCATTTGCGCAGCTATTTCAGTGAGCTCTACGCCAACGTCAATGAACTGCGTTTCGATTTTTACGGCTTCGACCAGATCGGCGAAGGCGAAGGTTATCTGCGCTGGGTCATGAGTTACCGCCATCCGCGCCTTGCTGGCGGGCGCTTGATTCGGGTGGAGGGCTGCTCGCACCTGCTCTGGCGTGACAAGGTTTATCAGCACCGGGATTACTTCGATGCCGGGGCACTGCTTTACGAACATGTACCCGTATTGGGTCGGGCAATTGCCTGGCTGAAAAGGAGAATGGGATGAGTCTTACACCTCCACGACGATATTGGCTGACCGGGGCCAGCAGCGGCATTGGCGCCGCGCTGGCTGAGGAAATTCTGAAAACCGGCGCCCATCTGGCGGTCAGTTCACGCTCGCTGGCGCCGCTGAAAGTCTTGTCGCAACGCTATCCCGGTCAAGTGCTGGTGGTGGCCGGAGACCTGACCAACAGCCAGACCGTACGCGAAATCGGCGAGCAAATCGCACATGACTGGGGCTCGCTGGACACGGTGATTCTCAATGCCGGTACCTGCGAATACGTCGACGTTCAGCAGTTCGATTCGTCGCTCGTCGAGCACGTGGTGCGCACCAATCTGCTGGCCAGCAGTTACTGCATCGAAGCCGCTCTGCCGCTGTTGCGCAAAGGCCTCGCGCCGCATCTGGTGGGCGTCGCCAGTTCGGTGACTTACCTGCCGTTGCCACGGGCGGAGGCGTATGGCGCGTCGAAGGCCGGGCTGCGTTATCTGTTCGAATCGTTGCGCATTGACCTGGCGCCCGAAGGCATCGAAGTCACTGTGGTCAGCCCGGGGTTCGTCGAAACACCGCTGACCGCGAAGAACGATTTCCCGATGCCGCTCAGTTGGCCGGTGGGCAAAGCGGCGCGGCACATCTTCGCCAAACTGAAGCATCGGCCACTGGAGATCGCGTTCCCGGCGCTGTTCATGGCGGCGCTCTGGCCGCTGTCGAAAATGCCCAACCGGGTGAAGCTCGCCATCGGCAAACGCATGGTCCGCAGCAGTCCGCCGATCAAGGACGTGCCGTGAACATCGCCATCATCGGCAGCGGCATCTCGGGGCTGACCAGTGCTTACCTGCTGAATCGCCGCCACGAGATCACCCTGTTCGAGGCCGACGACCGGGTCGGCGGCCATACCCACACCGTGGACGTGAAGGTCGATGGCGAGCGTCATGCCGTGGACACCGGGTTCATCGTGTTCAACGACTGGACCTACCCGAATTTCATTCGCCTGCTGGGCCAGATCGGCGTGGGTTTCAAAGCGACCGAGATGAGTTTCTCGGTCACCGATCCGGACAGCGGCCTGGAGTACAACGGCAACAACCTCAACAGCCTGTTCGCCCAGCGCCGCAACCTGCTGTCGCCGGGGTTCTGGGGCATGCTGCGCGACATTGTGCGCTTCAACAAGCGCGCTCGACTCGACCTGTCCGAGGGCCGGATCGCGGCGCACACCACGCTCGATGAATACCTCAAGGCCGGCGGTTACGGCGAGCGGTTCATCCTGCATTACATCGTGCCGATGGGCGCGGCGATCTGGTCGATGCCGATGGCCGAAATGCTGAATTTTCCGCTGCAATTCTTTGTGCGGTTTTTCAAGAACCACGGTTTGCTGTCGGTCAACAATCGTCCGCAATGGCGTGTGATCGAAGGCGGTTCAAGTGCTTACATCGCACCGTTGACCGCAACCTTTAACCAGAAGATCCGCCTCAACTGTCCCGTGATGCGGGTCGAGCGCGATGCCGATGGCGTCGTGATCCACAGCAGCGCCGGCAGCGAACGCTTCGACAAAGTGGTGTTCGCCTGCCACAGCGATCAGGCGCTGAAACTGCTGGCCAAACCGAGCGATGCCGAACAGTCGATCCTCGGCGCCCTGCCCTACGCCGACAACGAAGTGGTGCTGCACACCGATACGCGCCTGCTGCCATCGCGCACACTCGCCCGGGCCAGCTGGAATTACCGCCTCGGTGGTGCCGGCCATACGCTGGCTGCGGTCACCTACGACATGAACATCCTGCAAGGCATCCAGAGCGATACCACGTTTTGCGTCAGCCTCAACCAGAGCGCCGGCATCAGCCCGGCCATGGTGCTCGGCCGATTCACCTACGCCCATCCGCAATACAGCCTGGCCGCAGTGGCGGCGCAGGAGCGTTGGGAAGAATTGAACGGCGCGCAACACAGCTTTTATTGCGGCGCCTACTGGGCCAACGGTTTCCATGAGGATGGTGTGGTCAGCGCGTTGCGCGTGGCCCGCTCGTTCGGGGAAGTGCTGTGAACAGCGCGCTCTACAGCGGCTGGATCGCCCATCGGCGGTTTGCCCCAAGGCGCCATGAATTCCGTTACCGGATCGGCCTGCTGTACCTCGATCTCGATGAACAGGACGCCGTACTCGGGTTATCGCCGCTGTCGGGCAACCGCCGTTTCTCGCCGTTTTCGTTTCGCGAAAGCGACTACCTCAAAGCCTTCACCGGCAACGGCATGCGCCTGATCGATGCGGTGCGTGAACAGGTCCGCCTGGCCATTGGTCATGCGCCACAAGGTTCGGTCTGCCTGCTGACCCAGCCTCGCAGTTGGGGCCTGGCGTTCAACCCGGTGAGCTTTTTTTATTGTTACGAAGCCGACGGCCAACTGGCGGCGATTCTTGCCGAAGTCACCAATACCCCGTGGCGCGAGCGTTATCACTACGTTCTGCCGGCCAGGACGCCGGAAGACCTGCGCGATTTCCATCAGCATTTCGCCGTGGCCAAGGCCTTTCATGTGTCGCCGTTTCTGCCACGCGATCTCGAACACCGCATGAGCTTCAGCCCTGTCGCGAAAAAACTCGGTGTGCACATGGCCGACTGGCAGGGCGACCTGAAGCTGTTCGACGCCACGCTCAACCTGAAACGCGAAGCCCTGGACCGCGCCAGCCTGCACCGATATTTGCGGCGTTTCCCATGGATGACCGCAAAAACCTGCCTGGCGATTTATTGGCAAGCCCTGCGCCTGCTGTTCAAACGCGCGCCGATATTTGCTCATCAAGCTGCCGACGGCAGCTTTCAAACCGCCACCGTTCCGCCCAAGGATCGCCGCCATGAAATCCTCTAGTGTCTCGGCCAAAGCCACTCTGTTCAGCACTAACGGCCTGACCGGGACGTTGCTGCGTCGCGGTGTGCTGCGGCAACTGGCGCACCTCAAGCACGGGCAACTGGTGGTCGTCGAGGACGGCGAACGGCAGGTCTTCGGCACCGCTGGCAGTCATTTGCTGGGGGAAATTCACATCCTCGACGCCGCTGCGTGGGGGCTGGTGGCGAGTAACGGTTCGATCGGCGCGGGCGAAGCGTTTATCCACGGTTACTGGAGTTCGCCGGACCTGACGGCGGTGGTTCGCGTGTTCGTCAGCAACCTTGACGTGCTGGATGCGCTGGAAGGCGGCCTGGCGAAACTCGGCCGGCCCTTCGTTCAAGGCCTGCACTGGCTCAACCGCAACACACGCAAGGGTTCGCAGAAAAACATCGCCGCTCACTACGACCTGGGCAACGACCTGTTCGAACAGTTTCTCGACCCGACCATGATGTATTCGGCCGCACAATTTCTGAGTCCCGAGGACAGTCTGGAACAGGCGCAGTTGAACAAACTGGAGCGGATCTGCCAGAAACTCGACCTCAAACCCAGCGATCACCTGCTGGAAATCGGCACCGGCTGGGGCAGCATGGCGCTCTACGCGGCGCAGAATTATGGCTGTAAAGTCACCACCACCACGCTGTCCAGGGAGCAGTACACGTTTACCGCGCAACGGATCGAAGCCCTCGGGCTGCAAGACCAGGTCACGTTGCTGCTCAAGGATTACCGCGACCTCACCGGGCAGTACGACAAACTGGTGTCGATCGAGATGATCGAAGCCGTGGGCCATCGCTTTCTGCCGACCTACTTCAAGCAGTGTGCGCACTTGCTCAAGAGCAATGGCTTGATGCTGTTGCAGGCGATCACCATCCGCGAGCAGCGCTACGAGCAGGCCAAGGGCAGTGTCGATTTCATTCAGCGCTACATCTTCCCCGGCGGCGCTCTGCCCTGCGTGCAGAAAATGCTCGAGATCGTCAGCCGCGACACCGACATGAACTTGCTGCACATGGAGGATTTCGGCCTGCACTACGCGCGAACCTTGCGCCTGTGGCATGAGAATTTTCGCCGCGCCCAAGGCCGCTTGAGCGAATTGGGCTACGACGATTATTTCCTGCGGCTGTGGGAGTTTTACCTGTGCTACTGCGAAGGTGGTTTCCTGGAGCGCACCATCGGCACCGCGCAGTTGTTGCTGGCCAAACCTTCGGCGATCACCGCGCCGCTGCTTGGCCGTTTCGATGCTTGAACGCCTGGCCAACGCCATGCTGTTCCAGCTCGGCTGGCTTGCCTGCGTGGTCGGCGGCAACAGTCTGTGGTTATTGGTGGCGTTGGGCGCTTTGGTGATTCACCTGCTGTGGATAAGTCGCTGGGCGGACGAAGGCCGGCTGATTCTCAGCGTGGTGCTGCTGGGCACGACCGTCGACAGTTCATTGCGCTGGCTGGGGGTGTTCGAGTTCAACGATGTCGCGCCGCTGATTCCACTATGGCTGATGCTGTTGTGGGCGTTGCTGGCCACGACGTTGCGCCATTGCCTGCAATGGACCGCAACGCCTTGGTGGCTGGGCAGCTTGCTGGGCGCTGTGGGTGGGCCGTTGTCGTATTACGCGGGAGGACAACTGGCCGGGGTGCAATTCCCTTACGGCCAATTACCGACACTGATCGGCATCGGATTACTCTGGGCGCTGCTGTTTCCCACGCTGCATTTCATGGCCCAGCGCCTGGCGTCGTCCGACACCCACGACTGAGCGTCCGTCCGGCCTTTCACACAGCACCGACCGACTGACTTACACTGCGTGCCATGAAAACCATTCCCCACACGCAAATCACCGAGCCTGCGGTCACATGCTCGACCTGCGCGGCCTGTTGCTGCCAGCTCGAAGTGATGCTGATCACCGACACGGGCGTGCCCGAACGTTTTATCGATACCGATGATTGGGGTGGGGAAGTCATGCTGCGCCTGGACGACGGCTGGTGCGCCGCACTGGATCGCAACACGATGATGTGCACCATCTACGAAAAACGCCCGCTGATCTGCCGGGAGTTCGAGATGGGCGCACCGGAGTGCATCGAAGAGCGCCAGGGGATTAGCACGGCGTATCGTTAGTTTAGAAATGTGTTGCCTGATCTGATGCCTTCGCGGGCAAGCCTCGCTCCTACAGGTTTTGCGGTATGTCGTAACGGTGAGTACGACATGAAACCTGTAGGAGCGAGGCTTGCCCGCGAAGCTTTTAGCGTTACAACGGCATCGTGTAGTGCAGCGCGTAACTTTCTGCACCATCGTTCGGGCTGCTGAGCGCCGCATTGGAATAGTGCGTCGCACGAATCCCGACTTCATGCCCGCCCGCAAAACGCAGACCAAACCCGAAACGGTCTTCGAACTGAAAGGCAGTGCCCAGTTTGTTTTCTTCAAGTTCGGTATGGGAGAACAACGCCACGCCAACCCCGAGTTCTACATAGGGCTTGACGTTCTGACCGGCAAACTCATAAACAAACACCGGCGAGAAAGACAGGCTGTGGTTGCTGGAAGTCTCGTCGCCTTCCCAATAGGTGTAGGCACCACTCCAGTAACCGGTCAAACGACCGACGTCACTTTGCAACCAGCTCTTGTCCCAATCGAATTGCATGCCCAATCGATAGGTCATGGTCGAATCGCTGGTCTGGCCGACCCCGAACTCCACGCCTGCCGCTTGTGCGGTGAAACTTTGCCCCATCAATGCGGCCGCAATCGCGGCCAAGCAGAATAGTCGCTTCATAGAAACATCCTTTTCCGTACGATTTCGTATGGTTTTTTTGTTGCTTACAGCAATAGAAGTCGACGCTTAATCAGAAGTTCACCCCAATTACCCGCTTCCCCGAACTACCTATTGAAGCTTTGCACAACGCCAGCGGTATTCCACAGTATCGGCAAGATATTTCTGAAATGTTCCGGTTCGGCACTCGTCCAGAATCGGGCTGCGCGAGCCGGACCTTCAGCGAGCAATTCACGCTCGGCCAACAGCCGCTGAAGTTGTCGCGCGACGGCGGCGCCGGTATCGATCAGGCTGATGTCCTCGGGGATCATCTGCTTAAGCAACGGCTTTAGGAAGGGGTAATGCGTGCAGCCGAGAATTATCGTGTCGCAGCCTGCGGCGAGCAGCGGCCCGACATAGCGGGCCAGCAACTCACGCAGGGCGGGACTGTGCAGATCGCCGTTTTCAATCAGCTCCACCAGCCCCGGGCACGGCTGAGTGATCACCCGCACATCGGTGGCGAAACGGTCGAGCAGCGCAGCGAACTTGGCGCTCTGCAAGGTGCCGGTGGTGGCGAGGACACCGACCACGCCACTGCGGGTCGCGGCGGCGGCCGGTTTGACCGCAGGCTCCATGCCGACGATGGGCCACTCGGGGAAGTCGCGCCGCAAATCGGCAACACCGGCCACCGTCGCCGTGTTGCAGGCCAGCACCAGGGCCTTGGCGCCTTGCTGCTGAAAAAATTCGGCCATCACGCTGCAACGATGACGAATGAATTCCGGGGTTTTCTCGCCGTAGGGAATATTGCCGCAATCGGCGACGTACAGCAGAGACTCATTGGGCAGCAAACGCTGGACCTCGGCCAGCACCGACAGCCCACCGACCCCGGAGTCGAACACGCCAATGGGCGCTTCACGCATGTTTCGGCCCGCAGACGCTGCAGCCCGGATCACGCTTGACGCGCAATTCACGGAAGCGCGAGCCCAAGGCATCGATCAACAACAGGCGCCCTACCAGCGGTTCGCCGAAACCGGCCAGCAGTTTCATCGCTTCCAGCGCCTGAAGGCTGCCGACCAATCCCACCAAAGGACCGACGACGCCCGCTTCACTGCACGTCAATTCAGCTTCGCTGCCGTGCCCGTATAAACAGTGGTAGCACGGACTGTCCGGACGACGCGGGTCGAACACCGACAATTGCCCTTCAAGACGAATCGCTGCGCCGCTGACCAACGGTTTACCGGCCGCCACGCACGCAGCGTTGACCGCCTCGCGGGTGGAAAAATTGTCGGAACAGTCGAGGACCAGGTCCACTGTGGCCACCACAGCGGCCAGGGAATCTTCGTCCAGCGCGGCACGATGGGCGAGCAGCTTGATCTCGGGGTTGATCGCGCTCAGGCGGCGGATCGCCGAATCGACCTTGGTCTGGCCGACGCTGTCGGTGTCGTGAATGATCTGGCGTTGCAGGTTGGTCAGGTCGACGGTGTCGAAGTCCGCCAGATGCAACTCACCGACGCCAGCGGCGGCGAGGTACAGCGCAACCGGCGAACCGAGACCGCCGAGACCGACGATCAACACGCGGCTTTCTTTCAATCGCAACTGGCCGTCGATGTCGACGTGCTGCAACAGAATCTGCCGACTGTAGCGCAACAATTCCTGATCATTCAGCACGGCAGGCGCCCCAGGCTGATCCGTTGGTGGCCGCCCAGATCGGTGCGGCTGTGGACTTCTTCAAAGCCGCGTGTCTGCAACAAATCGCGCACGGCTTCGGCTTGATCATAACCGTGTTCGAGCATCAGCCAGCCGCCCGCGTCCAGATAGTCCGGTGCCTGGGCGACGATCAAACGCAGATCGTCGAGCCCGTCGACGCCAGCCACCAAGGCACTGGCCGGTTCAAAGCGCACATCGCCTTCCACCAGATGCGGATCGGCGGATGCAATGTACGGCGGGTTGCTGATGATCAGTTGAAAACGCTGACCTTCCAGGGCGCTGAACCAATGACTGCTCAGCACGGTGGCGTTGTTCAGGTGCAAACGCTGACGATTGCGCTCGGCCAGGGCCACGGCTTCGAGTACACGATCCACAGCGGTGACGCTCCACGCACGACGCTCGCTGGCCAGGGCCAACGCAATGGCGCCGCTGCCGGTGCCGAGATCGAGGACCTTCGCGGGGGTGGCGGGCAACAATTCCAGCGCGGCTTCCACCAGCAATTCGGTGTCCGGGCGCGGGATCAAGGTGTGCGGCGCAACTTCCAGATCCAGCTTCCAGAAACCTTGCTGGCCCAGAATGTAAGCCACCGGCTCACCGCCACGACGGCGTTGTAGGTATTCGGCAAACTTCAGCGCGGCGTCGCTCGGAACGATGCGCTCCGGCCAGGTGTGCAGAAAACTGCGGGACTTGCCCAACGCCGCCGCCAGCAGCAATTCGGCATCCAGACGCGCCGTCGGCGAGTCGGGTAAATCAGCGGCGCGCAACAAACTGGCAATGATCGTCATTTAGTCACCTATCGCTGCCAATTGGTCGGCCTGGTACTCGGCCAGCAACGGTTCGATCACTGCATCGACACCGCCCGCGAGAATTTCGTCGAGGGAATACAGCGTCAGGTTGACCCGGTGGTCGGTGACCCGGCCCTGGGCAAAGTTGTAGGTACGGATGCGCTCGGAGCGATCACCCGAACCGACCAGCAACTTACGCTCGCTGGCGATGGCATTCGCTGCGGCGCTGGTCTGCTGATCATTGAGCTTGGCCGACAGCCAGGACATCGCCCGGGCGCGGTTCTTGTGCTGGGAACGTTCTTCCTGGCACTCGACGACGATACCGGACGGCAAGTGCGTGATGCGGATCGCCGAGTCTGTCTTGTTGACGTGCTGGCCACCGGCACCGGAAGAACGGTAGGTATCGACCCGCAAATCCGCCGGGTTGATTTCGATCGCTTCCTGCTCGTCCGGCTCGGGCAATACGGCCACGGTGCACGCCGAGGTGTGGATACGCCCCTGGGACTCAGTGGCCGGAACCCGTTGCACGCGGTGCGCGCCGGATTCGAATTTCAGCTTGCCGTAGACGTTGTCGCCTTCGACGCGGGCGATGACTTCTTTATAGCCGCCATGTTCGCCCTCGTTTTCCGAGAGGATTTCCACACGCCAGCCGCGACGCTCGGCGTAACGCGAATACATGCGGAACAGGTCGCCGGAGAAGATCGCCGCCTCGTCACCGCCAGTGCCGGCGCGGATTTCAAGGAACACGTTGCGCCCGTCGTTCGGGTCCTTGGGCAGCAGCATGCGTTGCAGGCTGGCTTCGATCTCGATCAATTGCTCTTTGGCTTCGCGGACTTCTTCCACGGCCATTTCACGCATGTCCGGGTCGTTGTCCTTGAGCAGTGCCTGGGCGCCTTCGAGGTCGCTCTGTACTTTTAGCAACTGTTTATAGGCGTCGACAATCGGCTCGACTTCCGCGTATTCCTTGGAATAGGCGCGGAATTTGGTCTGGTCGGAAATGACCTCGCCGTCGCCAAGCAAGGCGGTCAATTCCTCGAAACGGTCCTGGAGGATGTCCAGCTTATTGAGCAGTGACGCTTTCATTGCGGTTTTTTATCCGAAAAGCTATCCGATGAGCCCTCACCGAGGGCAAAGAGTTCCTGGGCCATGGCCAGTGCGTCGAGGCGACCTTCGGCTGAGAGCTTTTTCAACTGCACGCTCGGGGCGTGCAAGAGTTTGTTGGTCAAGCCACGTGCCAGTTGCACCAGCACGTCTTCGGCGCTGCTGCCGTTGGCCAGCATGCGTTGGGCCTTCTGCAATTCTTCGTCACGCAGGCGCTCGCTTTGTTGGCGATAGGCCTTGAGAACATCCACCGCTGCCAGTTCACGCAGACGGATCATGAAATCTTCGGCGCCGACCGAAACCATCTCTTCCGCCGCTTGCGCAGCGCCTTGACGGCTCTTGAGGTTTTCGGCGACCACTTCGTGGAGATCGTCGACGCTATAAAGGTAAACGTCGTCCAACTCGCCAACTTCAGGCTCGATATCGCGCGGTACGGCGATGTCCACCATGAAGATCGGCTTGTGCTTGCGCAGTTTCAAGGCACTTTCCACCGCGCCTTTACCGAGGATCGGCAACTGGCTGGCGGTGGAACTGATGACGATATCGCTGCGCACCAGTTCGGCCGGAATGTCCGAGAGCAACACGGCATGGGCGCCAAACTGCTCGGCCAGAATGCTTGCGCGTTCCAGGGTGCGGTTGGCGACGACGATGCGTTTTACCCCCAGCTCGTGCAGATGGCGGGCGACCAGGGTGATGGTCTCGCCGGCGCCGATCAGCAAGGCCTGGCTGCGTTGCAGGTCGCTGAAAATCTGTTTCGCCAGGCTGACCGCGGCAAACGCCACGGACACCGGGTTCTCGCCGATGGCGGTGTCGGTGCGCACTTGTTTGGCCGCATTGAACGTGGCCTGGAACAAACGCCCGAGCAGCGGACCGATGGTGCCGGCCTCGCGGGCCACGGCGTAGCAGGACTTCATCTGGCCGAGGATCTGCGGTTCGCCCAGCACCAGCGAATCGAGCCCGGAGGCGACCCGCATCATGTGACGAACTGCCGCATCATCTTCATGCACATAAGCGCTCGCGCGCAGCTCGTCGAGGCTCAGATGGTGATAATCGGCCAGCCAGCGCAGCACGACGTCCGCCGAAAGGTGATCCTGTTCTATATAGAGTTCACTGCGATTGCAGGTGGAGAGGATCGCAGCTTCGCGGCTGTCGGTGAGTCGGCAGAGCTGCTGCAAGGCCTCCACCAGCTGCTCAGGGGTAAAGGCCACGCGCTCGCGGACGTCTACTGAAGCAGTCTTGTGGTTAATACCGAGTGCAAGGAAGGCCATTCAAGGTCGCTGATGGTGACGTGAAGCCGGCAATTGTCCTACTTCGACAGATTCAGAACAACTACTCGATCTCTATTGGTCCGGTAGGTGGCGCCAGGGGTTGCGAGCGGTTCTCGTTTACACACACTTTGTCCCGCACACCGCCCTACTGTAGGAGCCGGCTTGCCGGCGATGGTCGTGAACGATGATGCATTTATTCTGGAAAGGACGCGGCGCCTGTCAGTCCATCGCCGGCAAGCCGGCTCCTACAGGGGTTGTCCGACACGTTCCGTACGTGCAAGGGTAAATTGCCCGGCCGGTTATGTTTGGCCGAAGGCTTGTGTCATGATGATCTGACCGCAGGTTAGTCGTCCTCTTCCTATATGAATAGATCTTCCGCGTTGCTCCTCGCTTTTGTCTTCCTCAGCGGCTGCCAAGCCTTGGCACCCGTTTCGTCGGACGGTACGCCGCCGGTCGAAGACAGCACTCCGGCCCCTGAAAAGCCCAAGGTCTACAGCTCATTCAGCGAAGAAACCATCTTCAGCCTGTTGAGCGCCGAACTGGCTGGCCAACGCAATCGTTTCGACATTGCGCTGGACAACTACGTGACCCAGGCCATCAACACCCAGGATCCGGGCATCTCCGAACGGGCGTTTCGCATCGCCGAGTACCTGGGCGCCGATCAGGCCGCCCTGGACACCGCGCTGATCTGGGCGAAAAACGCCCCGGACGACCTCGAGGCGCAACGGGCCGCCGCCGTGCAACTGGCTCGCGCCGGGCGTTATGACGACTCCATGGCTTATATGGAGAAAGTCCTTCAAGGCAAGGGCGACACGCATTTCGATTTCCTGGCCCTGTCCGCGGCCGATACCGATCAGGAAACCCGCAACGGTCTGATGAAAAGTTTTGACCGTTTGTTGCAGCGTCATCCCAACAACAGCCAGCTGATTTTCGGCAAGGCCTTGTTGATGCAACAGGATGGCGACAGCAAAGGCGCACTGACGCTGCTGGAAGACAACCCGCCGGACGACGGCGAAATAGCCCCGATTCTGCTGCGTGCACGCCTGCTGCAAACGCTCAATCGTGGTGATGAAGCGTTGCCGCTGCTGCAAAAAAGCATCAAGAAATACCCGGACGACAAACGCCTGCGCCTGACATATGCCCGCATGCTGGTCGAACAGGACCGGATGGACGACGCCAAAGCCGAGTTCTCAAGCCTGGTTCAGCAGTACCCCGAAGACGACGAATTGCGTTACTCCCTGGCGCTGGTGTGCCTGGAAGCCAAGGCCTGGAACGAGGCCAAGGGTTACCTGGAAGACCTGATCGCCCGTGAAAGCCACGTCGACTCGGCACACTTGAACCTCGGCCGTATCGCTGAAGAGCGCAACGATCCCCAGGGCGCCCTGATCGAATACGCCAAGGTCGGTCCGGGCAACGACTACCTGCCGGCACAGTTGCGTCAGGCCGATATCCTGATGAATAACGGCAAGACCGCCGAAGCGCAAAGCCGCCTGGCGGCCGAGCGTGACGAACAACCCGATTACGCGATTCAGCTGTATCTGATCGAAGCCGAAACCCTGTCTGCCAATAAACAGGGGGACAAGGCCTGGAATGTTCTGCACAAAGCCTTGCAGCAATACCCGGACGATCTGAATCTGCTGTACACCCGCGCCATGCAGGCGGAAAAACGCAATGACCTGGCGCAGATGGAAAAAGACCTGCGGCTGATCATCAAGCGCGACCCGGACAACGCCATGGCGCTGAACGCCCTTGGCTACACCTTGTCCGACCGCACGACGCGTTATGCCGAAGCGAAGGCCCTGATCGAACAGGCACACCAGATCAATCCGGAAGACCCGGCGGTACTCGACAGCCTCGGCTGGGTGAATTTCCGCATGGGCAATCTCGACGAAGCGGAAAAACTGCTGCGCAAGGCACTGGATCGCTTTCCCGACCAGGAAGTGGCCGCTCACCTCGGCGAAGTCCTGTGGGCCAATGGCAAACAACGCGAAGCCAAACAAATCTGGGGCAAGTTCCTCAAGGAACAACCCGACAGCCCAATCCTGCGCGGCACCATCAAGCGCCTGACCGGATCAGAGACTCTTTAAGAATATGTTTTTGCGCCACTTCATCGTTTTCAGTTTCATCGCCCTGCTCGCCGGTTGCGCGGGCTTCGGTGCCCGCGAATCGGTACAGGGTCAGGGTGACGCCGGCCTGTGGCGCGTTCACAAAGAACAACTGACCGGCCTCGACGGCTGGCAGATCAACGGCAAGATCGGCATTCGCGCGCCAAAAGACTCGGGCAGCGGCACGCTGTTCTGGTTGCAGCGCCAGGCGTATTACGACATTCGCCTTTCGGGGCCTCTGGGTCGCGGCGCCGCACGCCTGACCGGACACCCCGGAAAGGTCTCGCTGGAAGTCGCCAATCAGGGGCGCTATGAAGCGCCGACGCCGGAAGTGCTGCTCGAAGAACAGCTCGGCTGGAAGTTGCCGGTGTCCCACCTGGCGTGGTGGGTCCGCGGACTCCCGGCGCCGGACAGCAAGAGCCGCCTGACCCTGGACGCGGACAGTCGCCTGGCCAATCTGGAACAGGATGGCTGGCAAGTCGAATACCTGAGTTACGCCGAGCAAAACGGCTATTGGCTGCCCGAGCGGATCAAACTGCATGGCACCGACCTTGACGTCACGCTGGTGATCAAGGAATGGCAACCGCGCAAACTGGGGCAATGAACATGACGACCCCACGCTTGACGCTGCCCTCCCCGGCCAAACTCAATCTGATGCTGCACATCCTCGGTCGCCGTGAAGACGGTTACCACGAGTTGCAGACGATTTTTCAGTTTCTCGACTACGGCGATGAAATCACTTTCGCCGTGCGCGACGACGGTGTGATTCAACTGCACACCGAATTCGACGGCGTACCGCACGACAGCAATCTGATTGTTCGAGCGGCAAAAAAACTTCAGGAGCAATCCGGTTGTTCGCTCGGCATCGACATCTGGATCGAAAAAATCCTGCCCATGGGCGGCGGCATCGGTGGCGGCAGTTCAAATGCCGCGACGACTTTGCTCGGACTCAATCACCTCTGGCAATTGGGTTGGGATGAAGATCGACTGGCCGCACTGGGCCTGACGCTGGGCGCCGACGTCCCGGTTTTCGTGCGTGGCCACGCGGCTTTCGCCGAGGGTGTGGGAGAGAAACTCACCCCTGTAGACCCCGAAGAACCGTGGTATCTCGTGCTTGTGCCGCAAGTATCTGTAAGTACAGCAGAAATTTTTTCAGATCCGTTGTTGACACGTAACTCTTCTCCCATTAAAGTGCGCCCCGTTCCCAAGGGAAACAGTCGAAATGACTGCTTACCGGTGGTAGCAAGGCGTTATCCAGATGTACGTAACGCATTGAATTTGTTAGGTAATTTTACCGAAGCAAAACTCACCGGAACTGGAAGTTGTGTGTTTGGGGGCTTCCCAAGCAAAGCTGAAGCTGATAAAGTCTCGGCCCTTCTTACAGAGACCCTTACAGGGTTTGTAGCAAAAGGAAGCAACGTTTCGATGTTGCATCGCAAGCTGCAAAGTCTGCTCTAAAGGAACCGATTACTGGGTAATCGTTGCAACAGATACAGGGGCGTCGCCAAGCGGTAAGGCAGCAGGTTTTGATCCTGCCATGCGTTGGTTCGAATCCAGCCGCCCCTGCCATTTTCTATACTCATCCAGGTTACCCTCAGCCTCTAGGTACTGCGCGTGTCCAAGATGATGGTCTTTACGGGGAATGCTAACCCCGATCTGGCTCGGCGTGTCGTACGTCAGCTGCATATCCCTCTCGGTGACATCTCTGTCGGTAAGTTTTCCGACGGCGAAATCACAGCCGAGATCAATGAAAACGTCCGCGGTAAAGATGTCTTCATTATTCAGCCGACTTGCGCTCCGACCAACGATAACCTGATGGAACTGGTAGTGATGGCTGATGCCTTCCGCCGCTCCTCGGCTACTCGTATTACTGCTGTTATTCCTTACTTTGGTTATGCCCGTCAGGATCGCCGTCCGCGTTCCGCACGTGTGGCTATCAGCGCGAAAGTCGTCGCTGACATGCTTACCGTAGTCGGCATCGACCGTGTTCTCACGGTTGATCTGCATGCTGACCAAATCCAGGGTTTCTTCGATATTCCGGTAGATAACATCTACGGCTCCCCCGTTCTGGTGGATGACATTGAAGATCAGCGCTTCGAAAACCTGATGATCGTGTCCCCGGACATTGGCGGCGTCGTGCGTGCACGTGCTGTTGCCAAATCCTTGGGCGTGGATCTCGGGATCATCGACAAACGCCGTGAGAAAGCCAATCACTCTGAAGTGATGCATATCATCGGTGATGTCGAAGGGCGTACCTGTATTCTGGTCGATGACATGGTCGATACCGCCGGCACTCTGTGCCACGCGGCAAAGGCTTTGAAAGAGCATGGCGCTGCCAAGGTTTTCGCCTACTGCACACACCCTGTGCTGTCCGGTCGGGCGATCGAAAACATTGAAAATTCCATGCTGGACGAACTGGTGGTGACTAACACCATCCCGTTGTCCGCTGCTGCTCAAGCCTGCTCGCGTATCCGTCAACTGGATATCGCGCCGGTTGTTGCCGAAGCGGTCCGCCGCATCAGCAATGAAGAATCGATCAGCGCGATGTTCCGTTAAGGGCCCTGCCCTTCTCGAACCGCTCGTTGACGAAAAGCGCCCCGCCCCGGCATTCCTGTCGGGGCGGGGCTTTTTTGCCCATATCGCCTTTAGCGCTGGTCGCAAACGCTGGGGCGAATGTGGTTATTTTGGAGATACAACATGAACGATTTTACTCTGAATGCTGAAGTGCGTTCCGACCTGGGGAAAGGTGCGAGCCGCCGCCTGCGTCGTCTCGCAAGCCTGGTACCAGCTGTAGTTTACGGTGGCGAAAAAGCCCCTGAATCCATCAGCATGCTGGCTAAAGAAGTTGCCAAACTGCTCGAAAACGAAGCGGCTTACAGCCACATCATCGAGCTGAACGTTGGCGGCACCAAGCAAAACGTAATCATCAAAGCTCTGCAACGTCACCCGGCCAAAGGCCACGTGCTGCACGCTGACTTCGTACGCGTAGTTGCCGGCCAAAAGCTGACCGCTATCGTTCCAGTGCACTTCATCAACGAAGAAGCACCAGTGAAGAAAGGCGGCGAGATTTCGCACGTTGTTGCTGAAATCGAAGTGACCTGCCTGCCAAAAGACCTGCCTGAATTCATCGAAGTCGACCTGGCTAACGCCGAAATCGGTTCGATCATTCACCTGTCCGACCTCAAAGCCCCTAAAGGCGTTGAGTTTGTTGCTCTGGCACACGGCGATGACAAGGCTGTTGCCAACGTCCACGCTCCACGTGTTGCTCCAGAAGCTGCTGAAGGCGCTGCAGAGTAATTCACTCTGTGATGCCGGAGTGACCCGGTAACATCGCGGACTGGAACGTAGCGAGAAAGCGGGCGAGAACGCGGAGTTTACATAATGGTAAATGAGCACTTGTCGTCCACTTTCGCCGCACACCCGGATTGCGGCGATGTTATCCACCACTCCAAAGAAGGGCCCCTATCGTGACTGCCATCAAACTGATCGTTGGCCTGGGAAATCCAGGCGCTGAATACGAACAGACCCGGCATAACGCAGGGGCCCTTTTTGTTGAGCGCATCGCGAACGCACAAGGCGTCAACCTTGTAGCGGACCGCAAATATTTCGGCCTGACCGGGCGCTATTCGCATCAGGGTCAGGATGTTCGTCTGCTGATTCCCACCACGTACATGAACCGCAGCGGCCAGGCCGTGGCGGCACTCGCCGGATTCTTCCGCATCAAGCCTGAAGAAATCCTCGTGGCGCATGACGAACTCGACCTGCCACCGGGCGTTGCCAAACTCAAACAGGGCGGCGGCCATGGCGGTCACAACGGGTTGCGCGACATCATCGCGCAACTGGGCAATCAGAATACCTTCTACCGCTTGCGGCTTGGCATTGGCCATCCGGGCGTAGCCAGTATGGTTTCAAATTTCGTCCTGGGTCGTGCGCCACGCGCCGAACAGGAAAAACTCGATGCCAGCATCGACTTTGCCCTCGGCGTGCTGCCGGATATCCTCGCCGGGGAATGGAACCGCGCGATGAAAAACCTGCACAGCCAGAAGGCCTGACTCTACTCCTCGGGGAAAACACCATGGGATTCAATTGCGGCATCGTCGGCCTGCCTAACGTCGGTAAGTCCACCCTGTTCAACGCCCTGACCAAATCCGGGATCGCGGCCGAGAACTTCCCCTTCTGCACCATCGAACCGAACACCGGTATCGTGCCGATGCCGGATCCGCGCCTGGACGCCCTGGCGGCCATCGTCAATCCAAAGCGCATCCTGCCGACTACCATGGAATTCGTCGACATCGCGGGCCTCGTTGCCGGCGCCTCGAAAGGTGAAGGCCTGGGCAACAAATTCCTCGCCAACATCCGTGAGACCGATGCCATCGCTCACGTGGTCCGCTGCTTCGAAGACGAGAACGTGATTCACGTCTCCAACAGCGTCGACCCGAAACGCGACATCGAGATCATCGACCTGGAACTGATCTTCGCCGACCTCGACAGCTGCGAGAAGCAACTGCAGAAAGTCGCCCGCAACGCCAAGGGTGGTGACAAGGACGCCGTGGTCCAGAAAGGCCTGCTGGAGCAATTGATCGCTCACTTCACTCTCGGCAAGCCTGCTCGTACCCTGATGAAGAACATGGCCGCCGACGACAAAGCGGTGATCCGTGGCTTCCACCTGCTGACTACCAAGCCGGTCATGTACATCGCCAACGTCGCTGAAGACGGTTTCGAGAACAACCCGCTGCTGGACATCGTCAAAGCCATCGCCGAAGAAGAAGGCGCCATGGTGGTTCCGGTCTGCAACAAGATCGAAGCCGAAATCGCCGAACTGGAAGACGGCGAAGAGAAAGACATGTTCCTCGAAGCCCTGGGCCTCGAAGAGCCTGGCCTGAACCGCGTGATCCGCGCCGGCTACGAAATGCTGCACCTGCAGACCTACTTCACCGCCGGTGTCGAAGAAGTCCGCGCCTGGACTGTCCGCGTTGGTGCCACCGCACCGCAAGCCGCTGGCGTGATCCACACCGACTTCGAAAAAGGCTTCATCCGCGCCGAAGTCATCGCCTACGACGACTTCATCCAGTACAAAGGCGAAGCCGGCACCAAAGAAGCCGGTAAATGGCGTCTGGAAGGCAAGGATTACATCGTGAAAGACGGCGACGTGATGCACTTCCGCTTCAACGTGTAAGGCACCCGCTGAATAAAAAAGCCGCGTTTGATACGCGGCTTTTTTGTACCTGAAATCCGGGCAACACCCAATCCTGTAGGAGCGTGGCTTGCCCGCGAAGAACGATAACGCGGTTTACCTGAATCACCGCGTCATCGTTCTTCGCGGGCAAGCCACGCTCCTACAGTTCAGTGGTGTTCAGGCCTTTTTGGTTCTTGGCAGGAAGATCGCCAACACACCCAACAACGGCAGGAAAGAGCACAGGAAGTACACGTATTCGATGCCGTGCACGTCCGCCAGATGCCCCAGCAACGCCGCGCCAATCCCGCCGAAACCGAACATCAGCCCGAAGAACACCCCGGCAATCATCCCGACATTACCCGGAACCAATTCCTGTGCATAAACCACAATGGCCGAGAATGCCGAGGCCAGGATGAAGCCAATCACCACGCTCAGAATGCTGGTCCAGAACAAATCAACATGCGGCAGGATCAGGGTGAACGGCGCAACCCCAAGGATCGAAAACCAGATCACCGCCTTACGCCCGATCTTGTCGCCAATCGGCCCGCCGAAGAACGTCCCCGCCGCCACCGCCCCCAGAAACAGGAACAAATGCAGCTGCGAACTGGCCACCGAGAGGTCGAACTTCTCGATCAGGTAGAAGGTGAAGTAACTGGTCAGACTGGCCATGTAGAAATACTTGGAGAACACCAGCAGCCCCAGCACCACCAGCGCACTGGTGACCCTGCCCTTCGACAAGCCATGAGTGGCCGCCTGACCTTGCTTGAGCTTGAACAGGTTCAAGTGATTGGCGTACCAACGGCTGATCCGGTAGAGCACGAACAGCGCAAACAACGCGAACAAGCCGAACCACGCCACATGGCCCTGGCCGAACGGAATGATGATCGCCGCCGCCAGCAATGGACCGAAGGCCGAACCCGCGTTACCGCCCACCTGGAACGTCGATTGCGCCAGACCGAAGCGCCCGCCCGAAGCCAGTCGAGCCACACGGGAAGCTTCCGGGTGAAAGGTCGAGGAACCAATGCCGATCAGCCCTGCCGCCAGCAGGATCATCGGAAAGCTGCCGACCACCGACATCATCAAAATACCAATCAACGTACACACCGTACCGGCCGGAAGCAGCCAGGGTTTGGGATGACGATCGGTGTGGTAACCAACCCACGGTTGCAACAGCGAGGCCGTCAGTTGAAAGGTCAGGGTGATCAGGCCGACCTGGGTGAAGGTCAGGCCGTAGTTGGCCTTGAGCATCGGGTAGATCGACGGCAGCACCGACTGAATCAGGTCGTTGATCAAATGCGCCAGCGCCACGGCGCCGATGATGCGCATGACCAGAGGGCTGCTTTGTGACGTCGCGGATGCCGGCGTCGCGCCGGTCTGGGCATTGCTGATAGCCATGGGAGTTTCCGTACAACAGATGGGTGCACACGGGCAGGTGCGTCAATGTGCCATTTTTCAGTGCAGCAGCGCCATCCCCTTAGCCAGCTAACGAACTAAAATCCCAAGTAATAGCGCAACGCCATGGTCTGAATCTTGCCTTGTTAATCCCCTTCAACGCGGCGCCCTTACAAAGGGTGCCGAGAATGGGAAGTTTCGCTACAGAGTCAGCCTACAGAGCTGACGAGGGTGAACTTTCGAGGCCTTTAAAAAGGGCACAAGTCGCGGTCGCAACGACCTCGACGCACGCGATTAGTGCGTGGTGTCCAGAGGAGTCATGGGGCATGCAGGCTTTTTTATCTCCGGGGATCGGGTTGCTGGGGCGTTTCGGCTTCGCCCGTAAATTTCAGTTGTTGTTTCTGCTGTTTATCCTGCCACTGGCGGGTAGCCTGCTGATGATCGGCCAGGACTATCGCGCCAAACTGAACCTGATTTCCGGCGAGCGTGCCGGGGTCCGGCAGTTGCTCGCACTGGATGCGCTGGATAACCTGCTCGCCGCCCAGCGTGACCGCGCCGCGCGCTGGCGTGCCACCGAGACCAATCGCCAACCGACACCGGCCACCCTCGCCGCGATGGCGGCGTTCGATGCCGTTCAGCCGGCGGTCGCGCAAGCCACCACGGACCTTGGCAACGCGTTGCAAACCGAAGGCGCCGAGGGCGAAACCCTCACTCGCTACCAAGCGCTGCAAACCGCGCTCAACGGCCTCGATTCGAAAAGCCTGAGCAGCGTCGGCTGGTGGCCGGACGGTTACGACCGTTTCACCAACGCCTTGAGTGCTCTGCAGGCCCTGCGCGAGCAGATCGCCATGGACAATCGCCTGACCCTCGCGCCGTGGCTGGAAACCTACCTGCTGACGCAGATCTCGACGCAACACGCGCCGGACCTGATCGAGCGCGTCGGCCGTCTGGCCAGCGTCGGCCAGGCGTCGGTGGTGTCCGGGCAATTCACCCTGCAAAGCCGCCTGCAATTGCGCGACCTGCGCAGCCGCATCGGCGACGCCCGTGAGCAGCTTGTCAAAACCGCAGGCCTGCTGGAAGCGCGCCTGCCCAGTGCCTTGCAGACGTGGGCCGGGCAGTACCATGACAACCTCAAACACCTCGACGCCGAGCTGAAAGTCCTCGATGACGGCGTGTTTGGCGGCAGCATCAAACTCAAACCCGAGGAGTTCGAACGCAGCCTGGACAGTCTGCTCACCGACCTCGCTTCGCTGCGTCAGCAGTCGTTGGTCTCGCTGGATCAGCGTCTGGATTACTACCATGGCTCGGCGATCCGCCAGTTCATTCTGGTGGCCGTGATCTTTGGCTGCCTGCTGCTGGCCGCGCTGTACCTGTTCATCTGCTTGCAGGCCTCGATTCGCCGCAGCGCCAGCGGCATCACGCTGCTGGCCGAAGCCCTGCGCGACGGCAATCTGAGCCTGCAAGTACCGGTTGAAGGCCGCGACGAACTGGCAGCGATCAGCACCGCGCTCAACGTTGCGGTGGTGCAACTGCGCAACAGTCTGTTGGGGGTCGATCACGAAACCTTGCAGCTGAGTAACGCGGTGCGCACGCTCAATCACCATTCCAGTGGCGCCTTGGGCGAGGTAGAGGCGCAGCAATTGCAGATCAGCCAGATCGCGGCAGCGGCAACGCAATTGGCCGCCACCTCCCAAGGGGTTGCCCAGAGTTGCGAACAGGCCTCTGGCAGCGCTCAGCATACCCAGCGCATCGCCGCCGACAGCAGCCGTGACAGCCAGCGCACAACGGCGAGCATCCAGCAGCTCAACCAGCGTTTGAACGACACGGCGGCTGCACTCGGACGGGTCAGCGAACAAGGGCAGCAGATTCAGTTGGTTGTGGACACCATTCGCGGCGTCGCCGAGCAGACCAACCTGTTGGCGCTCAACGCAGCGATCGAAGCCGCTCGCGCCGGTGAACAGGGCCGTGGTTTTGCGGTGGTGGCCGATGAAGTGCGCAGCCTGTCGCAACGCACCCAATCGTCGACCGCGCAGATTGCCGGCACCGTCGACAGTTTGCGTAACACAGTGAATGAAGCCGTGAGCCTGATGGAAGCCGCCTGTGGCCAGGCACAATCCGATGCACAAGCGGTCACTGGCCTCGGCGAAAGACTGGGGGAAATCGCCAGCGCCGTGCAGAGTGTCACCGATACATTGGCGCAAATTGCCACGGCGGTCGACGAGCAAGCGACCACCGCCGACGAAGTCAGCGGCAACATCCAGCAGGTCGATCAGGCGGCTGTCCGCTTGCTCGAAGGTGCGCGGGCAGTGAACCTGGCGGCGGACACCTTGAGCCAGGGCAGCAAGGCCCTGAGTGCCAATACCGGGAGATTCCAGCTCGGTTGACGCCCTCCTCCGGTCCGTTTTTTCGGCTCAGGTGGATAAGCGGTTGAAAGCGTAGAGAAATATTTTAGATTTACGCTTGACGCATCTGCATTACCGGTGAATAATGCGCGCCACTTGGCTACATAGCTCAGTTGGTTAGAGCATAGCATTCATAATGCTGGGGTCCGGGGTTCAAGTCCCTGTGTAGCCACCAAGTACTAAAAACGGCTTACCGAAAGGTAGGCCGTTTTTTTATGCCCGGAGAAAAGTGCACGAATTCTTTGGCCGACACATACACGGGCATGTGTCGTACGCAAACTCTTCGATCAACGCAAAACCTGTAGGAGCCGGCTTGCTGGCGATGGCGGCCTGACAGGCACCACAAAACCTCAGCCGGACCACAACGCCTGTCAGGAACGCATTGCCGCCAACGCCGACAACGCCCGCTCCCATATCTGCCACGTACGCAACCAGACCATCGCCTGCCAGTCGCTGTCGGCAGGATAGAACTGTTCCAGCAGATTCAGTTTGATCTCGCGCCCCACGGCATCGCCAGGATTGCCGTGCAGATGCAACCAATGATCGTCACGCAGATGACGATGAACCTCTGCCCCCGGATACGTCCCGCACTCAATCACGAAGGGCATCAGGCGCACCTGCGGCAACGCATCGATCAGCGCCTGCGAGGTGTAGCCGGTTGCCGTCGCGGCCACACCGGTTTCGCTCAGCGTATCGGCACCGGTCAGCAGCGTGTAGAGCCATGGCCCGTAGATCGCCTGCGCATCCTGCAACGCTGGATAAGCGGACTCGGTGATGGTCAGCAACATCGGATGGCCGTACTCCCCGGCGCCGGTGTGCAAGTCAAAGCACATGGCGACCTCGGCGTGGGCGACATGCTTTTGCAGGATCTGGTGCAACGTGCGGTTCGACCAACTCGGCGCCCGCCCGCCATAAAACAGACCATCGGGATGACTGTGCTGGCCGCCCTCGACAATCGACATCACCGCCGGCCAGCCGTGATCGTGGATCTGCTGGTTAAGCAGCGCATCGGCGCGATCACGCTCGGGGCCTGTCAACTCAGTGCAGGCATAGATTTCATGCAGCGCGGCGTAGGCCCGGTTGTCCGGCAGTGGATGTTCAAAGTTCAGGTGATTGCGGTTCAGGTCGATGTTGTCTTCGTTGACCCGGCGCAACCACGCCGCCCCCCAGGGATTGATCAGATGAACGAACACCACGGCGACATCGGCCGGCAGAGAACGCTTGCCCAACTCCTGCATCCATTTGATCTGACAGCCCGAGCCATAGAAACCTTCGACCCCGTGAGTGCCACTCAACGCGATCAGCAAGCGTTTGGCGCCCGGATCACCGAGCACCGCCACATCGGTGCTCAACGGCTCACCGAACGGCCCTTTGAGCGGGTGCGGGTACTCAGTCAGCGTCGCGCCGGCCATGGTCGCTGCTGCCAGAAATTGTTCACGCTGGGTGCGATAGCCGGGCTGGGTGGGAAAGTCGGTCTGCATGTCTGCCTCTTGTTTGTTTTCTGGCCTGCCTGTTGCCCTCGACCCTACAGAAAATCCGTCACTGGATGAAGGACAAAACGCCCTGTGGTTTGCGTCGCTTCCTGTCGGCCGATAAAGTCCCCTGAACTTTTCCCACGGACGGAGTGCCCCGCGTGTTCTCAACCCTTCATTTGAGCCGCTATCGCCTGTCAGCCCTTTCGCTGATTGCCAGTGCATTAATCCTCGCGGCGTGCAGTGCCCCGCCCTCCTCGACCTTACCGGTCGCACCGGAAACCGCCTCGGGCTATCGCACCGACCTGCAAACCCGCCACGCCTCGAAACACATGGCAGCAGCAGCCAACCCACTCGCCGCCGAAGCCGGACGGGCGATGCTGCGCCAGGGCGGTTCGGCGATTGATGCCGCCATCGCCATGCAAGCAGTGCTGACGCTGGTCGAGCCGCAATCGTCGGGGATCGGTGGTGGCGCGTTGATTGTGTTGTGGGATGGCAAAGCCGTGCGCACGTACGACGGTCGTGAAACCGCGCCGGCCGGCGCCACCGAGAAGCTGTTCTTGCAGGCCGATGGCAAACCGATGCCGTTCACTCAGGCGCAGATTGGCGGTCGCTCGGTCGGCACGCCGGGCGTGTTACGGGCGCTGGAACTGGCTCATCAGAAACACGGGCGCCTGCCCTGGGCGCAGCTGTTCGAGCCAGCGATCAAACTCGCGGAACAAGGCTTCGCCATCTCGCCGCGCCTGTATCAGCTGATTGCTTCGGATTCGTCCATGCAGCGCTCGCCGGACATGATGGCGTACTTCCTGAACGCGGATGGCAGCCCGAAAGCCGTCGGCACCTCACTGAAAAATCCGGCACTGGCCGCCGTGTTCAAACGCATCGCCAAGGAAGGTCCCGATGCGCTGTACAAAGGCCCCATCGCGCAGGAAATCGTCGCCAAGGTTCAGGGCCACGCCAACCCCGGCACCCTGTCACTGAACGACCTCAACGGTTACACCGCCAAGGAACGCGCGCCGTTGTGTACCGATTACAAACGCTGGCAGGTCTGCGGCATGCCGCCACCGTCGTCGGGCGGGATCGCCGTGGCGCAGATTCTCGGCACCTTGCAGGCGCTGGAAGCCCGCGACCCGCGTTATGCCCTGGCGCCACTGAAGCCAGTCAAAAGCGCCCAACCCGCTGGCATCGAACCGCCCCCTGAAGCCGTGCACCTGATCTCCGAAGCCGAGCGCCTCGCCTACGCCGACCGTGCACAGTACGTCGCCGACAGCGACTTCGTGCCCGTCCCGGTCAAAGGTCTGGTGGACCCGACCTATCTGGCCAGCCGCGCCGCTCTGATCGGTGATCGCAGCATGGGCACGGCCAAACCCGGCACGCCGCCAGGCATTCAGGTCGCCTACGCGCCGGACCGCTCGCCACTGCGCATTTCCACCTCTCAGGTGGTGGCGGTCGATGACCAGAGTGGTGCAGTGTCGATGACCACCACGGTCGAATCCGCGTTCGGCTCGCACCTGATGGTCCAGGGCTTTCTGCTCAACAATCAGATGACCGACTTCTCGTTCATCCCCGAAGAAAACGGGCAAAAGGTCGCCAACCGCGTAGAACCCGGCAAACGCCCGCGCTCCTCCATGGCGCCGACCCTGATCTTCGACCGCCAGAGCGGCGAATTCCTCGCCACCATCGGCTCTCCCGGCGGCTCGCAAATCATCGAGTACGTGGCCAAATCCACCCTCGGCCTGCTCGACTGGAACCTCGACCCGCAAACCGCCATCAACCTGCCCAACTTCGGCAGCCGCAACGGCCCGACCGAACTGGAACGCGGGCAGTTCAGCGCCGAGCTGATTCAGGCGCTGAAGGACAAAGGGCACAACGTGAGCGAGATCGACATGACCAGCGGGACGCAGGCGATTGTCCGGGTCAGGGATGCGCTGGGGAAAGCGTCGCTGGCGGGTGGAGCGGATCCAAGGCGTGAGGGGGAAGCGTTGGGGGATTGAGTCCTACATGGCAGGGAAAAGGCTTACCGGGAGGTAAGCCTTTTTAATGGAGAACCCATCCTGATCGTCCAGCTTGCGCAGCCTTTTCCTACCCGCAGATGAATGCTTCCAAGATAGAGTTTGAAGACCGATTTTCCCGTAGCCGACCAGGCCTGTCCCATCGACGCCAACACTGTCGAGATGGAGTAACCCATGAATATTCGTCCGATTCACACCGACGAGGACTACCGTGCAGCCCTCAAGAGCGTGTCAGCAATGTTCGACAATGAACCAGAGCCTGGCACCCCTGAGGGTGACTACTTCGACATCATGATCACGCTTATTGAAGCGTATGAATCGAAGCAGTTTCCTGTCGATTTGCCCAATCCGATCGATGCAATCAAATTTCGCATGGAGCAATCTGGTCTGTCCGCCGCAGACCTTGCGCCCGCCATAGGCCGGACAAACCGAGTCTACGAAGTGCTCAACGGCAAGCGTGCATTAACGCTTCCTATGATCTGGAAACTTCATGATCTATTCGGCATACCTGCCGAGAGCTTGATCAAGCCTGTGAAGCAGGCTTGACCTTCATCCTGTCTGCAGTTGAAACCTCAAATCACGCCGGCACACCCAAAATAATATGCGACGCCTTGATCACCGCCGTCGCACTCACACCCGGCGCCAGGCCCAGTTCTGCAACAGCCTGGCGTGTCACGATCGAGTAAACCTCGTCACCGCCATCGAGCTGGATCACTACTTCGGCGTTCACCGCGCCGTCGATGACGCTGGTGACTCTGCCTTCGAGGCAGTTGCGCGCCGACAGGCGAATGTCACTGGATTCGGTCATCAACATGACCCACGGCGCTTTGACCAGCGCGATGGCGTCCTTGCCGACCGCCAGGCCGAGGCTTTTCACGCTTTCCATGGTAACCACCGCCACCAACTGATTGCCGCCCGCCAGTTTCAGCGATACCTCGGCATTGACCGCGCCTGGTTGCAATTGACTGATGGTGCCTTTGAATACATTACGTGCGCTGACTTTCACGATGTTGTCTCCACAAATAGTTAGTTTTACTTAGCGAGAGATTTTCAAAGCCTGCCGTGCCTTGTGCTTTTCAAGCGCCAGCTCGATCAGACGACTGACCAGCTCGCTGTACGTCATGCCCGTGGCCTGCCACAACTTGGGGTACATGCTGATGCGGGTGAAACCGGGCAGCGAGTTGATCTCGTTGATCAACACTTCACCGCTGTCCGTCAGGAACACATCGACCCGCGCCAGCCCGGAGCAGCCGAGCACCTGAAACGCCTCGACGGCCAGGGCCCGAATGCGTTCGCTGGCTTCGGTGCTGATGTCAGCCGGAACCACCACTTGCGCGGCCTGTGCGTCGATGTACTTGCTGTCGTAGGAATAAAACCCACTGCGCACGACGATTTCGCCACAGCCACTGGCGATAGCGTCTTCGTTGCCGAGCACCGCGCATTCGATCTCGCGGCCGCTGACGGCGGATTCGACCAGCACTTTTTCATCGAAACCGAGGGCCAGTTCGACCGCTGCTGTGTACTCGGCTTCATCGTTGACCTTGCTCACGCCCACCGAAGAGCCCTGATTCGCCGGTTTGACGAACAGCGGCAGCCCGAGTTTGCCCCGGACCTCGGCGAACCCGGTGCGCTTGGCGGTTGCGCGGGTCAGGGTCACGAACGGCGTCACCGCCAACCCGGCATCGCGCAGCAGGCGCTTGCTGATGTCCTTGTCCATGCACACCGCCGAGCCCAGTACATCGGAGCCGACAAACGGCAGATCGGCCATGCGCAGCAACCCTTGCAGGCAACCGTCTTCACCCAGCGTGCCGTGGACGATCGGGAAAATCACATCAACGTGGCCCAACAGCTCCTGACTGGAAGTCTCCACCAGTTGCTGACGGGTTTTGCCCGGCACCACGGCCAGTTCACGGTTGGACTGGTTGAGGGCGATCAGCGCCGGGTTTTCCTGGTTCAACAGGAAGTTCGACGGATCGTTCAAGTGCCAATGACCCTGCTTGTCGATACCGATCAACACCGGATCGAAGCGCGAACGATCCAGCGCGTCGACGATGTTTTTCGCCGATTGCAGCGACACTTCGTGCTCCGCCGAACGGCCACCAAAAATAATGCCTACCCGCAGTTTGCTCATTCAGAACTCCTCAGCGACTGGCCACCAGATGCGCACCGAACAACAGGTAGCAACTGCCGGCAAAGCGATCCAGCCATTGGCGCGAACGGTCGTACACCCGCGCCATCCGACGGCTGGAGAAAACCAGTGCCACGCTGCAATACCAACTGAACGACAACGTCGCCATGGTCAATACGGCCAGCGCCAGCAATGTCGGGGGCACCGTCGCGGGCATGGCGGTCGCGAAGATCGTCGCCACGAACAGTGCGGATTTTGGGTTGGTCATGTTGCCCAGAAAACCCTGGCCATACACCGACCACAATGTGCGCCCCGCGCCGTCAAGCAAGCGGCTGTCGCCCGCAGCAACCGGCGGTTTGCGCTTGAACTGCTTCAAGCCGAGATAGATCAGGTAACAACCACCGGCAATCTTGAAACTCAGGTAAAGCGTCGGCGCCGCGCTGAACAGCGACTTGATGCCCAACCCACCCGCCAGCCCCCAGAGCACCGTGCCGGTGGCCACGCCCAGCGCAGCCACCACGCCGTGACGTTTGGATTGACTGGCTGCCAACTGCGCGATGTTGAAGAAGTTCGGCCCCGGCGTCACCACCGCAACCGTCCACAACAGCGCCAGCGACAACAACGGAGCGGCGTAGCTCAGGTGGGATATTTCCATTATGTGGGTCGCCTTCTTGGCTGCAGAGGATGCGCAACACATTGCAACATTTGCACTCGGTTTTCTACTCGTGCGAGACCTTCCATCCGCCAGCAGACAGACGACCGGTCACTGGGCTAACGTGTTCTGCATAAAACTCAAGGCAACGATCACCATGGCCCCTCACCCGCCTCGCAATGACTGGTTCCACCGCGCGCCCGACGTTTCTGGCCTGCAGCGTTTCGAAGCTTTTTTTGCCGGTCATGGCTACGACTTGCACCGCCACGACACCTACGCCATCGGTCACACCCTGGCCGGCGTGCAGAGTTATCAGTACCGCGGCGCCTGGCGCCACAGCCTGCCCGGCGGAACGATGGTGCTGCACCCGGACGAAATCCATGATGGTGAGGCCGGGACCGAGACCGGGTTCCACTACCGGATGATGTACATCGAACCGGCGCTGATCCAGCAGATGCTCGGCGGTCAACCGCTGCCGTTCATCAAGAACGGGCTGTCGACCGACCCACGCCTGTTCGCCGCCACCGAAGTGCTGCTGCGCAGTCTCGATTGCCCGCTCGAACCGCTGGAAGAACAGGACGCGCTGTTCGATCTGGCTCAAGCCTTGAACAGCGTAGGCGGAGTGACCGACACGCGCCCAAGCTTCGACTATGTGGCAGCGGAACGCGCGCGGGAGTACATGCACAGCGCCCTGGATCGCACCGTGACCCTGGAAGAGCTGGCGCACCACAGCGGGCGAGATCGCTGGAGCCTGTCACGGGATTTTCGCCTGTTGTTCGGCACCAGCCCTTATCGATACCTGACCATGCGTCGCCTGGACCTGGTCCGCTCGCTGCTGATTCAGGGCCAGTCGCTGGTCAGTGCCGCGTTGATCGCCGGCTTCACCGACCAGAGCCACATGACCCGCCAGTTCAGCAAAACCTACGGCTTGTCACCGGCGCGCTGGATGAAAATGCACCGGCGCTGAGCCACGCACAATCGTACAAGAAGTGCGCCGTTGCGCTGGTTACCGTGGTTCTACGATCAACCACGAGAGCTTCTTCATGAAAGCTTACGAAAGCCTGAACTTCGCCGAAAAAATCGCCCGGATCGACTCGCACTGGACACCGCGCGTCATTGCCGAAATGAACGACTACCAGTTCAAGGTCGTGAAGCTGCTGGGGGATTTCATCTGGCACGACCACCTCGATACCGACGAAGCCTTCATCGTGCTCGAAGGCCAGTTGCGCATCGATTTTCGTGATGGCCACGTGCTGGTGAACGCCGGCGAAATGTTCGTGGTGTCCAAGGGCGTCGAGCACAAGCCGTTCGCCGAGCAGGAGGTGAAACTCCTGCTGATCGAACCCCGGGGCGTGTTGAACACCGGCGACAAGGGTGGCGAGCGCACGGCGGAGAATGACCTCTGGGTCTGAAGTCTTACGGCTGCAAGGCTTTGCCGTCCACCGGATCACCGATGGTCAGGAAATGCCCGCCCGCCACGTGGTGCAAGGTGCGCAACGCATCGTGCCCCTCGAAATGCCAACGTCCGTCGCTGAACACGCGCTCGTCCGCCTGGGCCGCAATCACTTCGGCCAGGAACAGATCGTATTGTTGGTGGTTGTTCGGTTCCGGCAGCAACCGGCATTCGAGCCAGGCCACGCAGCCTTCGAGCATCGGCGCGTCGATCAACTCGCCGTTGAAGGTCTGCAAGCCATAGGTCTGGAACTTGTCCCGGCCCTGGCCTTGAGTCAGCTCCAGGCCCGAGGTCGAGCCGACGGTTTGCGCGATATCGGCCTGGGCAGCGCAGGGTACGTTCAGCACGAACGTGCCCGACGCTTCCAGCAGTTGCCGGGTCCAGGTGGACTTGTCGAGCACCACGGCAATTTTCGGTGGTTCAAAATCCAGCGGCATGGCCCAGGCCGCCGCCATGATGTTGCGCTGCCCGTCATGGGCCGCGCTGACCAGCACGGTCGGCCCATGGTTGAGCAGGCGATAAGCCTTGGACAAGGGAACCGGACGGCGGTGGGAAGCGCTCATGGGATCTGCTCCTGGGGAAAAGAGCCGATTGTAGCGATATCCGCCCGGTTCGCAGGCATCAAGTCGTTAGCTGGTTGGCAAACTGCCCGACCGCGTTCACCACTTTCTGCGCGCCGTCCTGAATCTCGACAATCACCGTGCCCGCCTCTGCCGCCAGCGCCAGCCCTTGCTCCGCTTGAGTTTTGCCGTCGGTCATCAGAGACACCGCGTTACGCGCCATTTCCTGGTTCTGACGCACCACCACGACAATTTCATCGGTGGCCTGACTGGTGCGCGAAGCCAATTGCCGGACCTCGTCCGCGACCACGGCAAAACCACGACCTTGTTCACCGGCACGGGCCGCTTCGATCGCCGCGTTGAGTGCCAGCAGGTTGGTCTGCTCGGCGATGCCGCTGATGGTTTTGACGATGGTGCCGATCACCAGCGACTGCTCGTTCAAGGCCTCGATGCCCTCGCCGGCCGTTTGCATATGCTTGGCCAGGTCGCGCATCACGTTCACCGCTTGTGTCACTACCGCCGTGCCGCGCTGGGCGCTTTGATCGGTTTGCTGCGAGGTGCCGTAGGCAATGTTCGCCGCTTCAGCGACAGCCTGTTCCTGATTGACCTGATCGGTAATCACCGTGGCGAACTTCACCACTTTGTAGAGTTTGTTATTGGCGTCGACCACCGGGTTGTAGGACGCCTCCAGCCAGACCGTACGCCCGTGGTTATCCACGCGCTTGAAGCGGCCGGCGACAAACTCGCCGGCATTCAGGCGACGCCAGAAGTCCTGATACTCGGCGCTGTTGTACTCCTGCGCATCACAGAAGGTACGGTGATGTTTGCCCTTGATCTGCGCCAGGCTGTAACCCATGCCGTTGAGGAAGCGGTCGTTGGCCGACAACACGTTGCCAGCGAGGTCGAACTCGATCACCGCCGTCGAGCGTACCAGCGCGCCGATCAGGTTCTCGTGTTCACGGGATGCCTCGATGGTGCGGGTCAGGTCACTGGAGTAAATCGAAATATGCTTGATCCGTCCGTCCGAGGATCGCACCGGCTGCACGATCGAGCGCAACCAGGCTTCCTGGCCATCGCCACGCAGTAGGCGCACCGCACCGGCGAAGTGCTCGCCACGGGTCAGCGCAGCCTTGAAACGGTGATGGAATTCATCGGACTTCACGTGGGGCGGCACGATGTCTTCGATCGGACGATCGATCAGGTCGTGGCTCTTATAGAGCATCTCGCTGAGGAAGTTCTGGTTGGCCGATTGAATCCGGCCATCGGGGTGGAGCGTCAGGGCCAGCATTTCGCTTTCCAGACTTTCCTTCACTTGCTGAAGGCAGGAGAGTTCTTCGCGAAGAGCCGACAACTCTTGCTTCAAGCGTTTGTTGAACATGGGAAAGCACCGATGGCAGGGAGAAAAAAGCGGCATGCAGCCTAGCCATCGGCCTTGGGGATATTTTCTGAAGAGTGTTTCAGGGTTGTCCTACAAAAATAGTTGTCATGGGCGCAGCGCCACCTTCAATCAGATGGCGCCAGCCGCCGGGCAATTACCTGTGTTCGGCGTACGAGCGCCGAAATACAGCGCGCTGCTCACGCCCACCGCGCCCATCACCGCGCAGAAAATCACGCAGATCCATGGGCTCCACGGCATCAGACCGATCAGCAACAGCGGTGTGACACTCGCCCACGCGGCGTAGGCAATGTTGTACGTGAAGGAAATCCCCGAGACGCGAATCCGCGCCGGGAACAGGCTGACCATCACCGACGGCACCGCGCCGACCACGCCACAACTCAGGCCGGCAATCGCATACGCCAGACCGATCCAGTTGCCACCGATGATCAGGCAGGTATAAAGCACGCCGATGCCCAGCGGCAGCAGCAGGCTGTACAGCATCACGGTGCGCCAGGCGCCGATACGGTCGACGAGCAAACCGGCGAGTACGCAGCCGATGTTCAGGAACACGATGCCCAATGCGCTCAGGCCGAAGGTGTGGCTGGCGGTCATGCCGAAGGTTTTCTGCATCATGGTCGGGGTGATGACCACAAACACCACCACGGCTGAAGTCAGCACGCAGGTGAGGATCATCGCCGGCAAAATGGCCAGGCGATGTTCACGCAGGACCGTGCGCAGTGGCAGTTCGACGGCGGCATCACGCTTCGCCTGCATCGCCATGAACACCGGAGTTTCATTGAGCCAGCGGCGCAGCCAGACGCCTATCACGCCAAATACGCCGCCCAGCAGAAACGGGTAACGCCATGCGAAATCGAGGATCTCCGCCGGGGTGAACGCCTGCGCCAGAAAGGTCGCTGTCAGCGCTCCGATCAAGTAGCCAAAGGTCAGCCCGGCTTGAAGGAAACCCAGTGCATAACCGCGATGCCCGGCCGGCGCGTGCTCGGCGACGAACACCCAGGCGCTCGGCACTTCACCGCCGACCGCCGCGCCTTGCAGCACCCGCAGGACCAACAACAGCAAGGGTGCGAAGTAACCGATCTGGGCGTAGGTCGGCATGATGCCGATCAGCAGGCACGGCAGCGCCATCATCAGAATGCTCAGGCTGAAGACTTTCTTGCGCCCCAGCCGGTCGGCGAAATGCGCCATCAGAATCCCGCCCAACGGCCGCGCCAGGTAACCGGTGACAAAAATCCCGAAACTTTGCAGCAGGCGCAGCCATTCGGGCATTTCCGGCGGGAAGAACAGCTGACTGAGGGTCAGGGCGAAAAACACGAAAATGATGAAATCGTAGATTTCCAGCGCGCCGCCGAGGGCCGCTAGGCCGAGGGTCTTGTAGTCCGAGCGGCTGAACGGTGCCGGGCGCGAATCGTTAAGGGCAGTCATCAAAAGAACTCTGGCATGGGCAAAAAACCAAGGCGCACATGGTCTACGCAAACGCGCCAGCGGACAACCCGTTAGACCATAGTCCCGTATGGGTAAAACTTCGTCACAAATCGTGACCGATTGATTTACTGTTGGCACCTGTCCAGACGGGCCTTTGCAGCCCTGAAGACCATAACAAACATAAAAATTCGAGGTACTCCCGTGGCTGCTGATATCGAAGATACCCGCTCCGCCCGTTTTGCCCTGCGCTGTTCAAGTTTTGCCGAACGCTGGTTTCCTGATTCCTGGGTGTTTGCTGCGCTGGCGGTGATCATCGTCGCCGTGGCCACCCTGTTCATGGGCGCGAAACCCACCGATGCCGCGATGGCCTTCGGTGACGGGTTCTGGAGCCTGATTCCGTTCACCATGCAGATGGCGTTCGTGGTGATCGGCGGTTATGTAGTCGCCAGCTCGCCGCCCGCCGTCAAGCTGATCGACCGTCTGGCGCGCATCCCCAAGAACGGCCGCTCCGCCGTGGCGTGGGTGGCGCTGATTTCCATGGTCGCATCGCTGTTGAACTGGGGGTTGTCGCTGGTGTTCGGCGGCTTGCTGGTGCGCGCCCTCGCCCGCCGCACCGATCTGAAAATGGATTATCGCGCCGCCGGTGCTGCCGCATACCTGGGCCTTGGCGCGGTGTGGGCCCTGGGCCTGTCGTCGTCGGCTGCGCAGTTGCAGGCCAACCCGGCCAGTTTGCCGCCGTCGATCCTGTCGATCACCGGGGTGATTCCGTTCACGCAAACCATCTTTCTCTGGCAGTCCGGCGTCATGTTGCTGGCGCTGATCGTGATCTCGCTGATCATTGCCTACGCCACCGCCCCAGGCCCCAACTCGGCCCGCGATGCCAAAGCCTGCGGCATCGACCCGAGCTTCAACCTGCCACCGCTGCAACCGCGTACTCGCCCCGGCGAATGGCTGGAACACAGCCCGCTGCTGACGATTCTGCTGGTGCTGCTGGCGGCCGGGTGGCTGTTCCACGAGTTCTCGACCAAACCGGCAATCAGTGCGATTTCCGGGCTGAACACCTACAACTTCCTGTTCATCATGCTCGGTGCCCTGCTGCACTGGCGCCCGCGCAGTTTCCTCGATGCGGTGTCCCGCGCGGTGCCGACCACCACCGGCGTGCTGATCCAGTTCCCGTTGTACGGCTCGATCGCCGCACTGATGACCACGGTCAAAGGCACTGACGCGCAGACTCTGGCGCACCACATCTCGACCTTTTTCGTACAAATCGCGTCCCACGACACCTACGCGCTGCTGATGGGCGTGTACTCGGCGATCCTCGGCTTCTTCATCCCGTCGGGCGGCGGCAAGTGGATCATCGAAGCGCCGTATGTGATGCAAGTGGCCACCGACCTGAACTACCACCTGGGCTGGGCCGTGCAGATCTACAACGCCGCCGAAGCCTTGCCGAACCTGATCAACCCGTTCTACATGCTGCCGCTGCTGGGCGTGCTGGGTTTGAAGGCTAGGGACTTGATCGGGTTTTCGTTCGTACAACTGCTGGTGCATACGCCGCTGGTGCTGTTTCTGCTGTGGGCGTTGGGGACGACGCTGACGTATACGGCGCCGGTGATGCCGTAATGCAAAAAGGGGCCGATATTTCTATCGGCCCCTACTTCTCGTTCGGTCTCTTCTGTTTCAGTATGTCTTCGCCCGTTCTCGAGGGCCCACACGCTGAAAAGGATCTGAGCATGTTCAAACTCGCAGCACTCACCCTCGCCGCCCTCACCCTGAGCACCGCCGCCCAGGCGGATGCCGATCTGAAACTGGGCAGCACCGAGCGCGTCACCCGGCTGTTCGCTTACCCCAACAACTGCAACGTGATCTGCTTTCGCAACTGGACGCTGGAGCAAACCGTCGAGCATTACCTGACGCAAAGCGTGCAGCGTGATGGTTACAGCGATGCGAAGGTGCAGGTCAAAACCGATAACGATCAGCTCTATGCCGCAATCACCGGTGTGCCCAGGGGCTATGAAAAGCCGTTGGCAGCGCTGCTCGATGCCGGCGATCTGGCTTATACCGGCGCCAGCAAGCTGAATGCCGACGGCAAGTGGGCTTATAGCTGGTACTTGTTCCTGCCGCTGGGCATGGCCCTGGAGAACCGCAGAAGTGTCGAGTTGCTGCACTTCCCGCCGGATTACTCGCTGACACAGGCCCAGGACTATCTGGAGTCCAAGACCACCGATCGTTGGGCCACGCTGCTGACGATCAATGGCATCCCTGCCGATCATACGCCGGCTTTCCAGACCATCATCGACATCGCCCCGATCGCCGCGCCCTCCAACGCAGGCAAGGATCTCGAAGGCGTCTACGACTACTTCAAGGACTACCAGACCACCATGGTCAAGGAAGTCAGCCAGAACGCCAGCGGTGCTGCGTTGCCGATGGTCGCGTTCGGTGCGCCGGTGCGTAACTGGATCAAGCAGCAATACGGGCCGACCGTGAACGTACTGGGCCTGGCAACCATCAGTCCGAAGGAAGGGGTGAAAGTGCCAGTACTGGGTTCCAACCACCCGAGCTACATCTGGTACGCCGCCGACCCGGCCAGCTACACCGGTAAAGATGCCCAGGCCCAGGCCGACGCGGCGGGCCTTAAAGTCATGGGCCAGGACTTGAGTGCCGCATGCTGGCAGGCCACAATGGGCCGCGACCTCGACAGCAATCCAGACATCGAACTAAGAAGCTGCACCCAGACCTGGCAGGTGGCTCAGGCAGATAAAACCTGCGAACTGTTCTACACCTCGATCCGCAACCTGACGCCTGGGCAAGCCACGGCCAAATGCGCGACGACGCCGATCAAGGCTCAACTCAAACAGCTCAAGGTCCCCACGCCTGCGACCGCAGTGCCTGCTACGCATCTGTAAAAAACTGAACGGCGTTCCTGCGTGAGCCTTGGCTGACGTGGGAGCGCGCGCTTTTCCTCTGTCAGTTATGACAGTAGACCGGTGGTTTTTTTTGCGAGAGTCTTGAGGCGTACCCATGTGCTGCAGGGCTGACAGGATGTCAGCTGACGGAGGTCGCAGCGCCCCGCCGACAAGGATTGTGATGAAACCCCACGCTGAGCAAGGAATCACCTCACCGCCATTCAATGGCATCTATCCGTTTATGGAATTGCCCCCTCGACTGGGATTCCCTACCACGGAAGACTTTCAAATCATCAACAATGCTCAGGGAGAGCCAATCGCTGTCGCCGCTTTGCGCGAATTCCCGCGGCTGAGCCGAATCTGCCGTATTTCCGGGCATTTGCTGCCCTATCGCTGCCGACGCACTCGGCAAATGGCGCCGGGCATTCATGTCTATGACCCGCGCTTCTGCGGATTGCTTAACCACGCCTGCGACCCCAACGCCTTTCTCGACATGAGTGAACTGTGGTTATGGGCGCTCAAAGACATCAAAAAAGGCGATCGACTGACGATGGATTTCGCCACGACGGAAGACAGGCTGCAGCGGCAGTTTGCCTGCCGCTGTGGTTGTCCTTGCTGCCGTGGCTGGATCACCGGCTACGACGAATCGCCGAATGCCGCTGGCCAGTTGTTCTTCCAGAATTGGCGCCGATGACGCCGGGGGCTTTTACAGCGGCTCGAATGGACGCAGGCGGTACTGCGGCGGCAACTGCTCGAAACCACTGATGGTGGCATTCAGGCTCTTCCACCGACCGTCCTTGATGCCGTAGATGCAGCCGTGAATCGACAGTTTCTGTCCGCGGTGCCAGGCGTTTTGCACAATGCTGGTATGCCCGACGTTGGCCACTTGCTGGATCACGTTGAGTTCGCAAAGGCGATCAACCTGCTCCTCTTCGGTAGGCAGTTTGGAGAGTTCTTCGCGCTTTTCGTAGTAAAGGTCACGAATCGACCGCAGCCAGCCATCGATCAAGCCGAACTGGCGATCCTGCATCGAAGCACGCACACCGCCGCAGCCATAGTGGCCGGTAACGAGGATGTGTTTGACCTTGAGCACGTCCACCGCGTACTGAATCACCGACAGGCAGTTGAGGTCTGTGTGCAGCACCACGTTAGCCACGTTGCGGTGGACGAACAGGTCGCCAGGCAGCATGCCGACAATCTCGTTCGCCGGTACACGGGCGTCGGAGCAGCCGATCCAGAGGAATTCCGGCGTTTGCTGACGCGCCAGTTTGGCGAAGAAATCAGGATCTTCTTTGGTGATCGCGTCAGCCCAGCGCTCGTTGTTATCAATCAGATCTTGTAAGTCGTTCATGCAATGAAGCCTCGAGAATGATGCGCTGCTTTGACAGACAACCGCCCGTCGGGGTCACGCGCAAGATGCAGATTGCCGATGAGGCATATTACCGGTGTTCCCTGCCGGCGGAATTCCCGGCCGCCCAGTGGGTCTACCGTAGTAAGGCTCACAGTATGAGGAATTACCATGAATGATTCACGACGTCCGTACGATGCGGTGCAACCCGAGCCCATCGACGACAACGAAGACCGCATGGGTTCGCTGCAGGAGCTGGATTTCGACGAGGAAGAACCCAGCGCGAAAATCGGCGACGAACTGACGCAAACGGAACGCGAGCGACTGATGCCGCGAAACCGCGTGCGTGAAGCCGGCATGACCGGCGCCTCTACCGCTGACCATGAGTCCACCGATGATGACATGAGCCCGGAAACGTTGATCCGTGAAGACGGTGTGCGGGACGCCCACGAGGCGGGTGAAGATCGCCGGGCCGATTGGGATTTGAGCATCGTCGATGAAGATGACATCGGCGGGGGCAATGGGCTGGATGAAGAAGAACTGGCGCGGCTGGATCCGCTGGATGGGAATCGGTGATCGTGGGAGTCAATGAGGACGCCTTCGCGGGCAAGTCGGATCGCCGCCCGCTCGCTCCTACGGGGAATTGCATTGCAGACGTAGGAGCGAGGCTTGCCCGCGAAGCTTTTAAGGCTCAATCCACCAGGGTGCAGGCCATGACCACGGCATCTTCGCGCCCACCCACCGCCGGATAATAATCCCGACGCCGGCCAATCTCGTTGAACCCGTACCGCTCATACAACCGAAACGCCGAGCGATTGCTGTCGCGCACTTCCAGAAAACATTCCCGCGCCTCAGCTTTGTAGGCAATCGACATCAGGTGTTCCAGCAGCGTCAAACCCAGGCCACGGCCCTGATTTTCCGGTTTGACGGTGATGTTCAGCAGGTGCGCTTCATCCAGAATGATCTGCACCACGCCGTGCCCGACCTGCTGTGAACCTTCGAACATCAGCCAGATCTGGTACTTGCCCAGCCCATCGAGAAAAATCCCGCGGGTCCAGGGATGGCTGTACGCCGCGAATTCAATTTTCAGGACAGCGTCCAGGTCCGCCTCGGTCATCGGGCGAAACGATACAGCGTCACTCATTCGATTCTTTCCAGCGCGCCATCAGCCGACGCATGGCTTGCCAGACATCAGCCTTACGCTGTGGCTCTTCCATTAATAATTCCAGGCCCGGCAGGGCCCAGACCGCGCCCAGGCCTTCGACCTGAAGTTCACGATTGAAGGATTCGGCGTTGGCCTCGCCGGCAAAACGCACCGCCGGCAGGCCGATCAGCCACACGCAGACGCACGGTGCGTCTTCCAGCCGGGCCGAGAGAAAACCTTGTACGAAATCACGAGCCGCTTCCGGGCCTTGATCCATGGTGCCGCGAACCAACAATGGCCAGCGCACCGGTTCGCCGACAATTTGCGGGCTGTCCGGCAGACCGGCGGCGCGCAGCATGTCTTTGAGCAGCAGATAGGCGGGATCGCGGGTCTGGAAGGTTTCGCCTGTGGGTAACTCCACCAGCAGCAGGCAACGACCGGCACGCAGCAATTGCAGGGCGAAACGCGGTGGCGGCACGATCGGCGCCTTGACCGCGACCGGTGCCTCCTCTTCTTCGACCTTGGCGTTGGTGCGCGTGCTGGCCAACGATGGCCGCGGCACCTCGATTTTTACCCGTTCGGCCGGTTTGACCACAGGTTCCGCAGGCGCATCGGCCACTGGCACCGGCACCACCGGGGCGACGACCAACGGCTCGGGCATCTCCAGCAGCTCGGGCCGTGAAGGCGCGGCGAAGGGCAATTCGGTGCGCGGCAGCCAGTTGACCACCTGCATGGCGGTCAAATAAGCGCGGCGACGGGACTCGATTAGCAAAGGTCGGCCACTTGTGGATAACTAAAGTGCGCTGATTCTACCGCCCTTCGCTCAAGATCGCCCGCGCTTGATCGATACTCTTTCCCTTAGAAACAGCTACAGCCCGTCCCGAGAGTGAATCGCATCGGTCCCGATGCAGTACAATCGCGGCTTTTAATCGCCAACCAGCCGGCCATTCCGATGATCGAACCCAAGCGCGTCTTGCGCGCCCTCGCTGAACACTGGGCACTTCTGGAGCCACTGTGCGAGCACTTCGACCAAGGCACACTGAGCCTCAACGAACTGCGCACGCAACTGGCCGCCCAGCAACTCGACAGTACGCCGCAGGACATCACCAGCCTGCTGGACGTGTGGATCCGCCTCGACATTCTGGTTCCCGTGGCGAAAAGCCCGAACCGTTTCGAGCTCAACGCGCAGATCCACGACTTCCTCGCTTACCTGCGCCGTGAGCACCGCCTGGGCCTGTGCCTGGAAATCGAAGCCTATCTGCGCCACCTCGAACGTCTGGCCGGTTACATCCAGGACGCCTTCGACATCCGCGACGGCCACGACCTGGCGCGCCAATTGCGCCTGCTCGACATGCGTGTGCGCGATGTACTGAAGAAACTCGCCAACGACGAACAGGCGCTGGTGGCCGTCGCCGAACGTGCCAAGACCAGCGACCGGCAGATCCCGCTGCGTCAGCGTTACGCCGAAGTACTGGCGACCTGGGACGAATACGTCGAGCCAATGATTCAGTTGGTGAACGCCGACGGCGCCTTCGAACAAGGCGTACGCAAGGTCGAAAACGTCCTGTTGAAGATGCTCACCGAGCAGCAACGCCTCGGCCACCTGGTCGACGACGACATGCTGCTGCGCACCCACGCACGCATCCTCGAAATGCAGACCAGCGCTCAATTGACGCTGCGTCATGCCCGCGAACTGCTGCTGCCGCTGCGTGAAGAAGCCCGCCGGCACAACGCCGTGACCCGTGGCGCAGCGCTGGCCTTGTCGGCCATCCGTCGCAAAGGTATCGACGCGGTGCCACAAGCAGCGATGCCGATGTTCACCCGGCCGCAAAGCACCTTTCTCGGCAGCGCCAGTCAGGTCGAAGCCTACGTCTACGCGCTGGCCCGTTTCGAGCCGAAACCGGCGCGTTTCCCCAAGGCCCACAAGACCCAGAAAGGCGAAGCGCCGCGCGCACCACGCACCGTTCGCGAAATGCTTGAACGCTGCGAAGACGCGCTGCCGATGCCAGACCTGATGACCTGGCTGCTGGAGCAGGAACCGGACGGCGCCACCGACGAATTGTTGTACTGGTTCTCGCGCCTGTCGCGGGAAAAACGCTTCAAACGCGAGCGTCTGGAACGCCGCGATTACCACACTCACGAGCACCAGGTCAGCCTGCGCTCCTTCGCCCTGCTCTCGGCCCGCGACACCGCCGCCGAGGATTCTGCGAGCACTCCACATGCATCTTGATCTATCCGAACTGTCCCAGCTGGCGCCGATCTTTCGCGAGCTGTTCAAGGGCTACCACGTCAGCCGCCGCGACCCGGAGCTGTACGCGCAACTGTCGAACTTCCAGGACCAGTACCGCACGCTGTTCAAGGCGCTGGGTTTTGAACTGGTCTGCGACACCCGCGGTTTCTACTACTTTGTGCCGGACCTCGCCGCCGCTGCCGTGAACAAGACCGCGCAGCGTCTGGCGCTGTTCACCTTCATCCTCGTCGAGCATCTGGCCGATCAGGGCCGTGACCCGATTGCCGTGCTCGACGGCGGCAGCCTCGGTCGCGATGAACTGCCGTCGCTGCTGGAAAAGTACCGCGACCTGTTCATCCAGGCCGAAGTGCAGACCGTCGAAGAACTCGAAGAAAAAATCATGCGCCGCATGACGCAGCTTGGGTTCGCCGGTGAAGAAAACGGCGTCTACCGCTTCCTGCCGCCGATGCACCGTTTCCTCGACGTGTGCCTGTCGGTTCAGCAAGACCGCGACCTGGCTGCCAGCCTGCACAGCGTGCTGCCGCTGCCGGTTCCGGTACTGATCGACGACGACAGCGACGAGAAACTGCTGCAAACCGATGACCCGCTGGACTTGAGCGACTTCGAAGAAGAAAGCGAAGAAGACGCCCTGGCCCGCGCCATTGCTGAAGAACAGGAGACCGATGCATGAGCAAGGAACGCTACGGCATCCGCCGCTTTGCCCTTTTGAACACCGCCGGTTACAGCCTCGGCCTGTTTCCGCTGGAAGAACCGTTGTCGGTCTACGGCGCGAACAACCTCGGTAAATCCGCGTCGATCAACGCCTTGCAGTTCCCGATTCTGGCGCGCATGTCGGACATGAGTTTCGGCAAGTACAGCCTGGAACAATCCCGGCGTTTCTACTTCGCTTCGGACACCAGTTACATCCTGGTTGAAGTCTCGCTGCCCCACGGCCCGCACGTGATCGGCGTGGTCGGTCGCGGCCCGGGAGGTGGTTTCGGCCACCAGTTCTTTGCCTACGCCGGCAAACTCGACCTGGCCCACTACCAGAAAAACGACACCTGCCTGCGTCAGAAAGAACTGTTCACCAATCTTGAGCGCGAAGGCCTGAAAGCCTACGAACTCAAGCCGGATGAACTGCGTCGTTTGCTGGTCGGTGGTCACACCTCAATTCCGCTGGACCTGACCCTGATTCCGCTGCGCTCCACCAGCGAGCAGAGCCTGAAGACCTTCCGCGCGCTGTTCATCAACCTGCTGCACATGCGCGAAATCACCGCGGCCAAGCTCAAGCAGTTGTTCCTCGATGCTTTCGAACACAGCCTGCGTTCCGGCAGTGTCGATTACATCGCTGCGTGCGAAGAAGCCTTCCGCGATGTACGACGCATGGAGCAGGACTACAACTCGCTGGTCACCGCCGGCCCGCTGGTTGAAGCGCTGGCCTCAGGCGTTGCCCAGCGCAATATCCTGCGCGGCAAACTGCACCGGATCTCGCCGCTGCTCGATTCATTGCTCGGCACCTGGTCGGACTACGCCAGTGCGCGCAAGGAAGAACTGACGATTCAGGCCGAACATTACCGCAACGAGCAGGACGCGCTGCAGAATGATCAGCGTGGCGGCACGCAGGAGCTGATGCGTCTGGAGCGGGAAATCACTGGTATCCAGCGCTGGCTCGGCGAGTTGTCGGTGCTCAAGCATCGCTTCGCGTTGGTGACTGACGTCAAGGTCCTTGAGCAGCAATTGCTCGCGGCCAAGGACGCGCACGATGAACTGGCCGGTGCGCTGGCACAGTCGCGGCAGTTCTCTGCCGAAGACCTGGAAGAGCGTCTGCGCGATCTGGAAAAACGTTTGAAGTCGGTGAAACAGCAACTCGATCACGCCGACAACAACAGCTACGCCCGTCTGCGTGAAGAGTTCTCGCAACAGGACGTCGAGCGTCTGATGCGCTTGTTCAACAGCGCGTTGTTCAGCCTGCCGTTGGGCGAGCATGGCATCACGCTGGACGAGGACGGTCAGTGGGTCAAATCCATGGAGCTGATCCTCGACGGCTTCAAAGGCGAGCGCTTCGAAGTACCGGGCTTGTCCATCGACATCTCGCACATTGAGCCTCCGGCATTGCAGGCCCTGGCGGACCGTGCCGCGTTGCGCGATCAGAAAGACCGTCTGGAAAAAGAACTCAAGCAACTGAAAACTCAGGCTGCCGTGGTCGCCGACCGCGCAGCGAGCAAGACCCAGACCGAAGCGCTGTACCAGCAAGTGCTGGACGCGCAGAAAGCCCTGGAAGATTTCCGTCGCGCGCAAACCCTGAGCGCCGAGGAAGACGACAAACTTGAGCAACTGGCGCAGATGGAAGCGGCGCAGGAAGAACTGAAACGTTCCAGCGACGCCTTCACCGAACGTGTCCAACAACTGTCGGCCAAGCTGCAACTGGTCGGCCGGCAGATCGGCGACATGGAAGCCAAGCAACGCACCCTCGACGACGCCCTGCGCCGCCGTCAGCTGTTGCCGGCAGACCTGCCGTTCGGCACGCCGTTCATGGACCCGATCGACGATTCCATGGACAACCTGTTGCCGCTGCTCAACGACTATCAGGACAGCTGGCAGGGCTTGCTGCGCAGCGATGGCCAGATCGACGCGTTGTACGCTCAGGTACGCCTCAAGGGCGTGGCCAAGTTCGACAGCGAAGACGATATGGAGCGTCGCCTGCAACTGCTGATCAACGCGTATGCGCACCGCACCGACGAAGCCCTGACCCTCGGCAAGGCACGCCGTGCCGCGGTTACCGACATCGCCCGGACCCTGCGCAACATCCGCAGCGACTACGACAGCCTCGAGCACCAACTGGCGCTGTTCAACCGCGAGATCAACAAGCGCCAGGTCTCCAACCTGCAGAGCTTCCGCATCGTGCTTGCGCCGAACAAGGAAGCGCTCAAGCACATCGACCAGATCATCCACAGCGCCGGTCAGTACGAAGAAGGCGAAACCCTCTCCGTGTTCGACCTGAGCCAAAGCGCCGATCAGGACAACAAGAACGAAGAAGCCAAGGAATACCTGGCGCGCCTGGTAGCGGCGAACCACAACCAGCTTGGTCTCAAGGACTTGTTCGAACTGGCATTCGAGATCACCAAGGTCAACGGTCAACCGGTGATCCACACCGACATCGACGGCGCCGCGTCCAACGGCACGACGATGACCATCAAGGCGTTGACCAACATGTACTTGTTGCTGCACTTGATGGACCGCGACCAGGCCGGTCGCGTGCGCCTGCCGTACTACCTCGACGAGGCGGCGGACATCGATGAGAAGAACCAGGCAGCGTTGCTGGAAACCAGTCTGCAACTGGGCTTCGTGCCGATTCTGGCGAGTGTGAAGCCGCAGGTCTGCGCCAGTGTGGCGATTGACCTGGAAGGGGGTAGCGGGCCGAACGGGATCTATATCGATGAGGCGGACTGGAAGTACATCCGTCGTCACGATGAGGTGAAGGCGGTGGTTAATGTTGAAGCGGATGAACCGGAGCTGGATGCGGTTTGATCTGAGTTAAATCCGAAGCAATAAAAAAGGCCGCGATCCAAATGGATCGCGGCCTTTTTTGTGCACATGTCTTTTAGGTTTTTCAGTGCATTTGAGTGCCTCTTCGCGGGCAAGCCTCGCTCCTACAGATCAACACCGAACCTGTAGGAGCGAGCGGGCGGCGATCCGACTTGCCCGCGAATGCGTCGTCCCAGACACCAATGAATTACTTGCCGAGCGATATCTTCGGCGCCCAAGTCAGCCATTCATCTTCAAACTTGTCGAACAACGGGAACGTCTGCTCCGCTCGCGCCGGGTTACCCATGCGATCCCCATCCGGCGTGGCGAAAGCGATGCCGCCCTGAATCAGCGTCTCCAGCGATTCGGTACGAACCGTCGCGCCTTTGAACAAACCGTAATCGAAACCGAAACCGCTGGTGTTCCAGAATCGTGTGCCGCTGCGCACCAACGGCGCGTACTTCGGCTCGATCAGGATGTGTATCAACACACGGTCAGCCGTCTGGCCCAGTTCATACCCCGTCACCTTGCCCACGGTGACTTCGCGATACGTCACTGGCACGCCGGTTTTCAACGAACCGCGGCGAGCGGCGCTGAGAACCAGACTTAACCCGGCTTCCTGTTTGGCGGTTTCAGGAGGATTGGCCAGCGCTACGAAGTTATTCTGCGGCCCGAGGTTTTTCGCGGCCGGCTGCACTTCGATGTATTGGCCGGTCACCAGGGTTTCCAGGTTCGACGTTTTGAGCAGACCCAGCTCGGGTTTGACCACCCAGAACTGACTGCCGACCCGAGCGATACGCTCCGGCACTTCGGTGATCCGCGCGGTGAGCATCACCGATTGCAGGTCATCGGTGAGGTCGACGTCTTCAATCTTGCCAACGTCCAGACCTTTGAATCTCACCGGGGTGCCGCTGCGCAAGCCATCGGCGCGATCGACCTTGATCGTGATCACGGCGCCTTTCTGGTTGGCTTCGTCATGGCTGGCGAACAGACGGAAACGCGGAATTTTCTTTTGCAGCGGGGCTTTGGCCAGTGGGGTTTCGAAGGCGATACCGCCAGCCATCAGGCTTTGCAACGATTCACTTTTGACCTGGATTCCGCCAGTCAATCCGCCCGTGAGCGTAATGCCACTGGCATTCCAGAATCGGGTCGAGGCGTTAACCAACCCTTCGTATTCCTTTTCGATGTGTACACCGATCACCAACTGTTTTTTCTTGTGCGAGAACTGATAGCTCTGGACCGAACCGACCTTGACCTGCTTGTAGAGAATCGGACTACCAACTTCCAGCGAACCAAGATTTTCGGTGAACAACACCAGGTGCAGGCCCGGCGAACGCAAATCCAGCGGCGGCGCCTTGGCCCGTGCCACGAACTCACGTTGTGGCGCTGCGCCTTTATCGCCGGGACGCACAGCGATGTAGTTACCTTTGACCAGCGCTTCAAGCCCGGTGATACCGGCCAGGGAGATCGACGGTTTGACCACCCAGAATTGAGTGCCTTCGACCAGGTAATCTTCAGCCAGTGGATCAAGGGTCAGTTCAGCGGTAGCACCGGACAGATCGGGATCGATCTTCAACGCTTTCAGATTGCCGACCTGAATGCCTTTGTACATTACCGGCGTACGACCGGCCTGCAGGCCTTCGAAATCGGTGAGTTTGACCTTGACCCGTATACCGGCCGCCGCCGCATCGAAGTCCTCATAGAGACGGAACGGCAGGCTCGGATCGGTGGGCGGGCTGTCCCTGCGGTTTTCCGGCGTGGCAAACGCAATACCGCCGGCGACGATGCTGGCCAGGGACTCACTGCGCACTTTCACACCGGACAGGTTAGCGTCGATGCTGATGCCGCTGGCATTCCAGAAACGTGTGTGTTTGCGTACGAGCTTGGCGTAGGTGGGCTCGATGAACACTTTGAGCTCAACTGTGCTTTGGTCTTCGGACAGCAAGTAACTTTTGATCTGACCTACTTTGATCTGCTTGTAGAACACCGGGCTGCCACGGTTCAGCGAACCGAGGCGGTCAGCCTTGATGGTCAGGTGCAGACCGGGCTGGGCATCCGACAGCGGCGGTTCTTCAGCCAGGGCCTTGAACCTGCGTGTGGGCTCGCCTTCCCCCGGACTGATCGCGACGTAGTTACCGGAGACCAGGGTTTCCAGGCCCGTGATACCCGCCAGGGTCACGCTCGGCTTGACGAGCCAGAAGCGCGTGCTGGTCCGCAGGTATTGCTCCACTTCCTTGTTCATCTCAACGGTGGCGATCACCCCTTTGGAGGCGCCTTCGTCATCAAGCGTGAGGGTTTTCACCTTGCCGACTGACATGCCTTTGTAGACCACTTCGGTCTTGTTGGCCTGAATGCCTTCACCGCTTTCGAAACGCACCTGAATCTCGATGCCAGTCTCGTTGTAGGCGCGCCAGCCGAGCCAGCCGCCGATGATCAAGGCGATCAGGGGCAACACCCAAATGGCTGACCAGTTCGAGGCCGGTCGGGTTTTCGCTGTGGGCAAATCAGTCATGGTCGTCGTCCGACTCCGTGTTATCCCAAATCAGTCGGGGATCGAAAGTTACTGCGGCAAGCATCGTCAGAATCACCACACTGGCGAAAGCGATGGCGCCAAGATTGGCTTCGACACTGGCAAGCCGTCCAAAATTCACGACCGCCACCAGGATGGCAATCACAAAGATATCGAGCATTGACCAGCGACCGATGAATTCGATAAAGCGGTACATCCAGATCCGTTGACGAGCCGAAAGCGGCTGGTGGCGCTGCACCGAAAACAGCAGCAACGCGATGCCCACCAATTTGAACGTAGGCACCAGGATACTGGCGATAAAAACCACGGCGGCGATGGGAATCATGCCGTGCTGAACCAGTTGGATTACACCGGACATGATGGTGCTGGGATCGCCCTGACCGAGGGAACTGACCGTCATGATCGGCAGTACGTTGGCCGGAATGTAGAGAATCGCCGCCGTGATCAACAACGCCCAGGTACGTACGAGGCTGTTGGGGCGGCGGGCGTGAACCAACGCACCGCAGCGGGTGCAAACCTGCTCGTCGGTGTCAGCTTCCTGCTTGTTCAATTCATGGCATTCGGCGCAAATCAGAATGCCTGCATCAATCGCCCGCATGGGCATCCTCTCCTGATAAAGCCTGCCAGATCTGATGGGGCGACATCACGACCTCCAACCAGACCTGGACCAACAACAAACCGATAAAGCACGCCAGGCCGAGACCGACGGTGATTGCTGCCATATCTGCCAGTTTGACGATCGCCACCAGCACGCCCATGAGGTAGACCTCGAGCATCCCCCAATCGCGTAGATGGTGATAAATCCGATAGAGCAACAAACCGTAACTACGGCCGATATCAAAACGAATGCTCAGCAGCACGACCAGTTGGCAAAGCAGTTTGAGCAACGGGATCCCCATGCTGCACAGGAACACAATCACTGAGACGCCTTGCATACCGGTATCAAACAGGCCGACAACGCCGCTCCAGACAGTATCTTGCGACGACTGCCCGAGTAGATTGAGCTGCATGATGGGTAAAAAGTTCGCCGGGATGTACAACAACAGCGCGGCGATGACCAAGGCGAGACTGCGTTGCACAACGTTGTGCCGATGAGCGTAGAGCTCGTAGCCGCAGCGTGGACACAGGGCTTTCTCGCCATTGGCGAGCTTGGGCTTGCGCATCAGCAAGTCGCACTCATGGCACGCCACCAAGTCGTCCAGCGGTAATTCTGACAGCCCGGGGGCGTCAACCGGATCTGGCATAAAGGCACTGACTCCGAAAAAGTTGGACCTATTCTAGTGTCCTGAGTCGAAAATAACTGTGCAAATTTGTGCTTGTCCGGGGTGTGCTTTTTTGCGGGCAAAACAAAACCCCAACTGCTTTCGCAATTGGGGTTTCGGAATTTAATCTTGACGATGACCTACTCTCACATGGGGAAACCCCACACTACCATCGGCGATGCATCGTTTCACTGCTGAGTTCGGGATGGGATCAGGTGGTTCCAATGCTCTATGGTCGTCAAGAAATTCTTGAGCTGACGCGTCTTGCGACGTTCCAGCGAATTGGGTATGCGATAGTTTGTGTGTTGCTCTCGAACTTTCGGTTCATTGCGTCTTCACACACCGCAATCTGATGCTCTTTCGAGTAGTCAAATTGCTTGGGTGTTATATGGTCAAGCCTCACGGGCAATTAGTATTGGTTAGCTCAACGCCTCACAGCGCTTACACACCCAACCTATCAACGTCGTAGTCTTCGACGGCCCTTCAGGGGACTCAAGGTCCCAGTGAGATCTCATCTTGAGGCTAGTTTCCCGCTTAGATGCTTTCAGCGGTTATCTATTCCGAACATAGCTACCCGGCAATGCCACTGGCGTGACAACCGGAACACCAGAGGTTCGTCCACTCCGGTCCTCTCGTACTAGGAGCAGCCCCTCTCAAATCTCAAACGTCCACGGCAGATAGGGACCGAACTGTCTCACGACGTTCTAAACCCAGCTCGCGTACCACTTTAAATGGCGAACAGCCATACCCTTGGGACCGGCTTCAGCCCCAGGATGTGATGAGCCGACATCGAGGTGCCAAACACCGCCGTCGATATGAACTCTTGGGCGGTATCAGCCTGTTATCCCCGGAGTACCTTTTATCCGTTGAGCGATGGCCCTTCCATACAGAACCACCGGATCACTAAGACCTACTTTCGTACCTGCTCGACGTGTCTGTCTCGCAGTCAAGCGCGCTTTTGCCTTTATACTCTACGACCGATTTCCGACCGGTCTGAGCGCACCTTCGTACTCCTCCGTTACTCTTTAGGAGGAGACCGCCCCAGTCAAACTACCCACCATACACTGTCCTCGATCCGGATAACGGACCTGAGTTAGAACCTCAAAGTTGCCAGGGTGGTATTTCAAGGTTGGCTCCACGCGAACTGGCGTCCACGCTTCAAAGCCTCCCACCTATCCTACACAAGCAAATTCAAAGTCCAGTGCAAAGCTATAGTAAAGGTTCACGGGGTCTTTCCGTCTAGCCGCGGATACACTGCATCTTCACAGCGATTTCAATTTCACTGAGTCTCGGGTGGAGACAGCGCCGCCATCGTTACGCCATTCGTGCAGGTCGGAACTTACCCGACAAGGAATTTCGCTACCTTAGGACCGTTATAGTTACGGCCGCCGTTTACCGGGGCTTCGATCAAGAGCTTCGCGTTAGCTAACCCCATCAATTAACCTTCCGGCACCGGGCAGGCGTCACACCCTATACGTCCACTTTCGTGTTTGCAGAGTGCTGTGTTTTTAATAAACAGTCGCAGCGGCCTGGTATCTTCGACCGGCATGAGCTTACGGAGCAAGTCCTTCACCCTCACCGGCGCACCTTCTCCCGAAGTTACGGTGCCATTTTGCCTAGTTCCTTCACCCGAGTTCTCTCAAGCGCCTTGGTATTCTCTACCCAACCACCTGTGTCGGTTTGGGGTACGGTTCCTGGTTACCTGAAGCTTAGAAGCTTTTCTTGGAAGCATGGCATCAACCACTTCGTGTTCTAAAAGAACACTCGTCATCAGCTCTCGGCCTTAGAATCCCGGATTTACCTAAGATTCCAGCCTACCACCTTAAACTTGGACAACCAACGCCAAGCTGGCCTAGCCTTCTCCGTCCCTCCATCGCAATAACCAGAAGTACAGGAATATTAACCTGTTTTCCATCGACTACGCTTTTCAGCCTCGCCTTAGGGACCGACTAACCCTGCGTCGATTAACGTTGCGCAGGAAACCTTGGTCTTTCGGCGTGGGTGTTTTTCACACCCATTGTCGTTACTCATGTCAGCATTCGCACTTCTGATACCTCCAGCAAGCTTCTCAACTCACCTTCACAGGCTTACAGAACGCTCCTCTACCGCATCACCTAAGTGATACCCGTAGCTTCGGTGTATGGTTTGAGCCCCGTTACATCTTCCGCGCAGGCCGACTCGACTAGTGAGCTATTACGCTTTCTTTAAAGGGTGGCTGCTTCTAAGCCAACCTCCTAGCTGTCTAAGCCTTCCCACATCGTTTCCCACTTAACCATAACTTTGGGACCTTAGCTGACGGTCTGGGTTGTTTCCCTTTTCACGACGGACGTTAGCACCCGCCGTGTGTCTCCCATGCTCGGCACTTGTAGGTATTCGGAGTTTGCATCGGTTTGGTAAGTCGGGATGACCCCCTAGCCGAAACAGTGCTCTACCCCCTACAGTGATACATGAGGCGCTACCTAAATAGCTTTCGAGGAGAACCAGCTATCTCCGAGCTTGATTAGCCTTTCACTCCGATCCACAGGTCATCCGCTAACTTTTCAACGGTAGTCGGTTCGGTCCTCCAGTTAGTGTTACCCAACCTTCAACCTGCCCATGGATAGATCGCCCGGTTTCGGGTCTATTCCCAGCGACTAGACGCCCTATTAAGACTCGCTTTCGCTACGCCTCCCCTATTCGGTTAAGCTCGCCACTGAAAATAAGTCGCTGACCCATTATACAAAAGGTACGCAGTCACCCAACAAAGTGGGCTCCCACTGCTTGTACGCATACGGTTTCAGGATCTATTTCACTCCCCTCTCCGGGGTTCTTTTCGCCTTTCCCTCACGGTACTAGTTCACTATCGGTCAGTCAGTAGTATTTAGCCTTGGAGGATGGTCCCCCCATATTCAGACAAAGTTTCTCGTGCTCCGTCCTACTCGATTTCATGACTAAGAGATTTTCGCGTACAGGGCTATCACCCACTATGGCCGCACTTTCCAGAGCGTTCCGCTAATCTCAAAGCCACTTAAGGGCTAGTCCCCGTTCGCTCGCCACTACTAAGGGAATCTCGGTTGATTTCTTTTCCTCAGGGTACTTAGATGTTTCAGTTCCCCTGGTTCGCTTCTTAAGCCTATGTATTCAGCTTAAGATACCTAACTTATGTTAGGTGGGTTCCCCCATTCAGACATCTCCGGATCAAAGTCTGTTTGCCGACTCCCCGAAGCTTTTCGCAGGCTACCACGTCTTTCATCGCCTCTGACTGCCAAGGCATCCACCGTATGCGCTTCTTCACTTGACCATATAACCCCAAGCAATCTGGTTATACTGTGAAGACGACATTCGCCGAAAATTCGCGATTAAACTCACAAATTTTACCTTAGCCTGAATAAACACCAGTGAAAGTGCTATCCAGTCTATCTTTCTATCACATACCCAAATTTTTAAAGAACGATCTAGCCAAAGACTAGAAATCAACATTCACCACCATCACGATGGAATGCTCATTTCTAAGCTTTATACAATCAGAAGCAGTAGTGGTGGAGCCAAACGGGATCGAACCGTTGACCTCCTGCGTGCAAGGCAGGCGCTCTCCCAGCTGAGCTATGGCCCCGTATTGCTACAGGATCCCACACAAAAATTGGTGGGTCTGGGCAGATTCGAACTGCCGACCTCACCCTTATCAGGGGTGCGCTCTAACCAACTGAGCTACAGACCCAATTTCGGGCTGCTTCTTATCGTCTTCTTCAATGAATCAAGCAATTCGTGTGGGAACTTATGGAGCAGCTGATGTCGTCGATTAAGGAGGTGATCCAGCCGCAGGTTCCCCTACGGCTACCTTGTTACGACTTCACCCCAGTCATGAATCACACCGTGGTAACCGTCCTCCCGAAGGTTAGACTAGCTACTTCTGGTGCAACCCACTCCCATGGTGTGACGGGCGGTGTGTACAAGGCCCGGGAACGTATTCACCGCGACATTCTGATTCGCGATTACTAGCGATTCCGACTTCACGCAGTCGAGTTGCAGACTGCGATCCGGACTACGATCGGTTTTATGGGATTAGCTCCACCTCGCGGCTTGGCAACCCTCTGTACCGACCATTGTAGCACGTGTGTAGCCCAGGCCGTAAGGGCCATGATGACTTGACGTCATCCCCACCTTCCTCCGGTTTGTCACCGGCAGTCTCCTTAGAGTGCCCACCATTACGTGCTGGTAACTAAGGACAAGGGTTGCGCTCGTTACGGGACTTAACCCAACATCTCACGACACGAGCTGACGACAGCCATGCAGCACCTGTCTCAATGTTCCCGAAGGCACCAATCCATCTCTGGAAAGTTCATTGGATGTCAAGGCCTGGTAAGGTTCTTCGCGTTGCTTCGAATTAAACCACATGCTCCACCGCTTGTGCGGGCCCCCGTCAATTCATTTGAGTTTTAACCTTGCGGCCGTACTCCCCAGGCGGTCAACTTAATGCGTTAGCTGCGCCACTAAGAGCTCAAGGCTCCCAACGGCTAGTTGACATCGTTTACGGCGTGGACTACCAGGGTATCTAATCCTGTTTGCTCCCCACGCTTTCGCACCTCAGTGTCAGTATCAGTCCAGGTGGTCGCCTTCGCCACTGGTGTTCCTTCCTATATCTACGCATTTCACCGCTACACAGGAAATTCCACCACCCTCTACCATACTCTAGCTTGTCAGTTTTGAATGCAGTTCCCAGGTTGAGCCCGGGGATTTCACATCCAACTTAACAAACCACCTACGCGCGCTTTACGCCCAGTAATTCCGATTAACGCTTGCACCCTCTGTATTACCGCGGCTGCTGGCACAGAGTTAGCCGGTGCTTATTCTGTCGGTAACGTCAAAACAGCAAAGTATTAATTTACTGCCCTTCCTCCCAACTTAAAGTGCTTTACAATCCGAAGACCTTCTTCACACACGCGGCATGGCTGGATCAGGCTTTCGCCCATTGTCCAATATTCCCCACTGCTGCCTCCCGTAGGAGTCTGGACCGTGTCTCAGTTCCAGTGTGACTGATCATCCTCTCAGACCAGTTACGGATCGTCGCCTTGGTGAGCCATTACCTCACCAACTAGCTAATCCGACCTAGGCTCATCTGATAGCGCAAGGCCCGAAGGTCCCCTGCTTTCTCCCGTAGGACGTATGCGGTATTAGCGTCCGTTTCCGAGCGTTATCCCCCACTACCAGGCAGATTCCTAGGCATTACTCACCCGTCCGCCGCTCTCAAGAGAAGCAAGCTTCTCTCTACCGCTCGACTTGCATGTGTTAGGCCTGCCGCCAGCGTTCAATCTGAGCCATGATCAAACTCTTCAGTTCAAACATCTTTGGGTTTTTAAGAAACCCTAAACTTGGCTCAGCAATCGTTGGTTACATCTTTGATTTCTCGCGGAGTAACTTGTGATGCTGATAATCTTGTTGACTATCAGTCTGACCCCACAAGCACCCACACGAATTGCTTGATTCAGTTGTTAAAGAGCGGTTGGTTAAGATCTTTCGTCTCAACCGAGGCGCGCATTCTACAGCGTCCTCTGTATCTGTCAAGCGGTTATTTTCAGAAGTTTTCAAAGTTTCCTTTGCAACTTCAACCACTTGCGCTTCCGATCTCTCGTTAGCGGGAGGCGAATTCTACAGCGTTACTCGCTGCTGTCAACACCTCTTTTTCTCCGCTTTCGACCGAGAAGATCGAACCGTCAATCAAGCCACACAACACCGCTTGACCAACTCCTTCTGGGCTTCGATGACCTGAAGCAACTCGCTGCCGAAAACTGCGTAACTCTTTGTTTACCAAGGAGTTTTCCGTTTCGACTGCGCCGGAAGTGGGGCGAATTATAGACTTCCAGAATCTGCCGTCAACCCCTAATTATGCTTTTCTTGCAGAAGGTGTCTTTTTAGCTATTAAACGCGGAATTCGACGAGCGACAGGCGGTAACCGCAACACCAATAGCAGTGCGCCTATAGAGGCATAGACCGCCCACTCCTTCAGATCAGCACGCACGATCCACAACATATGCAGCAAGCCAAGACCGAGAACACCATAAGCCAGTCGATGCAGCTTCTTCCAGCCAGCCCCCAACCGACGCTGACTGTAGCGGTTGGAGGTTATCGCCAACGCCAGCAAACAAAGGAACCCCAGCACACCGACAATAATGTACGGCCGCTTGCGCAACTCGACACCCAGCTGCGACCAATCAAAGCCAAGAATGAACGCTATATAGCCACTCAGATGAAGTACTACGTAAGCGAAGCACCACAAACCCAGCTGCCGTCGGACAGCAATCCACCCCGCCCAACCGGTGAGCTTCAGCAACGGCGTGAAGCTCAAAGTAATAAGCAGCAGTACAAGCGTCCCCAACCCCAACCGATCAACCAGCACCTTGCCTGGATCCGGCCCCAGCACATCCGCCCAAGCCTGATACAGCCAAAGCAGCGGCCACACCGCAGCAGCGATGAAGACACTCACTCGCCAGAACGGATATCGCATCAGTAGTTCTTCCGCAGATCGAGCCCTGTATATAGAGAAGCAACTTCGTCCGAGTAGCCGTTGAACATCTGCGTGTCACGCACATTGGGCTTGAACAGACCGCTTGGCAAACGACGCTCCCGAGCCTGCGTCCAGCGCGGATGATCGACTGTAGGATTCACGTTGGCATAGAAACCGTACTCATCCGCAGCAATGCTTTGCCAAGTGGTTTTCGGTTGCTCGCTGACCAGACTGATCCGCACGATGGATTTGATGCTCTTGAAGCCGTACTTCCACGGCACCACCAGGCGCAGAGGTGCGCCGTTCTGGTTAGGCAGCTCACGCCCGTACATGCCCAATGCAAGAATCGCCAACGGATTCATCGCCTCGTCCAGACGCAGCCCTTCGACATAAGGCCAGTCGATCAAGGCAAAACCAGAACGCTGCCCTGGCATGGTCTTAGGATCCTGCAGTGTTTCGAAGCGAATGAATTTTGCCTTGGAGGTTGGCTCAACAACATTGAGCAACGCAGAGATGGGAAATCCGATCCATGGAATGACCATCGACCAGGCCTCTACACAGCGAAGGCGATAGATACGCTCCTCCAGCTGATAAGGCTTCATGAAGTCCTCCAGCGCATATCGCCCCGGCTTCGTCACCTCCCCGTCCACCACCACGCTCCACGGTTCGGTTTTCAGAGAACCGGCGTTGGCGGCCGGATCACCCTTGTCGGTACCGAACTCATAGAAGTTGTTGTAGTGGGTCGCGTCCTTAAACGGCGTGATCGCTTCATCCTTGACGGTGACCACCCCCCACTTGGTAGAAGGGAGTTTTTCGGCAAACCAGGATGGCGCGTTGCCCGCCTCGACATCCGCGTATCGCGCGGCATCTTCAGCACCGGCCCAACGCGGCAAGCTGCTCACAGCCAAGCCGGCAACGGCGGCGCCCAAGACATTACGACGAGATAGATAGAGGGATTCAGGCGTGACATCCGACTCATGGCAGTCGGATGACTTGGGGACTTTGATCAGCATGGCAACTCCGCAGCATTGGAGGACAGATGCACCAATAGACTGCGGAGTATGAGGGAAATTACACGCTTTTGTGCCGACGAAGACGTAACAGGTATTGAACCGGGCCAGACGCTGCATAGGCGAGGAAAACCAGCAGCAGGATGCGCGGCGGATCACTGAACACGACGGCAAACACCAACACCACAGCCAGGATCGCCACGAAAGGTACACGCCCTTTCAGGTCCAGCTCCTTGAAGCTGTTGTACTTGATGTTGCTGACCATCAGCATGCCGGCAGCTGCAACCATCAGCGCCACCAGGAAAGACATCTTGGAACCCTGAATCCCGTAATCGCTGAACGCCCAGACAATACCCGCAACCACACCCGCCGCAGCCGGACTGGCCAGGCCGATGAAGTAGCGTTTGTCGGCGGTGCCCACCTGGGTGTTGAAGCGTGCCAGGCGCAACGCAGCGCCAGCGACATAAATGAAGGCGACCATCCAGCCGACCTTGCCCATATCACCCAAGGCCCAGCCAAATGCCAGCAGCGCCGGCGCGACACCAAAGGCGACCATATCGGACAGCGAGTCGTACTCGGCACCGAAGGCACTCTGGGTGTTGGTCATACGGGCAACGCGGCCGTCGAGACCGTCGAGCACCATGGCGACAAAAATGGCGATCGCGGCAAACGCAAAATACTTGCTCGCGCCAATCGCATCACCTGCACTCAAGGCACTCTGGGCACTCATTGAATTGATGATGGAGTAGAACCCTGCGAACAGGTTCGCAGTGGTGAACAGATTCGGCAGAAGATAGATACCACGATGCCGGACTTTACGGCCTTCAGCGTCATGCCCTTCTTCGACGTGTTCATCGATGGGCAGCAGGCTTTCGGCGTCAGAAGCCTGGTTTGGCTCTTCGGGACGTTCGCTCATGGACATTACCTTGCAACGGGGTGGAAAGTTTCGACAGGTGTCTGGGACGACGGTTCGACCACAAACGATGCAGCTTTATACCAGAACCGGCCCCCTAAACGAAAAAACGCGGCCTAGGCCGCGTTTTCCGTACAAGTGCGCGACTTAGTTTTTGGCTTTGTCGACGATCTTGTTGGCACCGATCCACGGCATCATGGAGCGCAGTTGCTCGCCGATGATTTCGATACCGTGAGCGGCGTTGTTACGACGCTTGGCGGTCATCGAAGGATAGCCGGTTGCGCCTTCGCTGATGAACATCTTGGCGTATTCGCCGTCCTGAATACGTTTCAGGGCGTTGCGCATGGCCTGACGGGATTCGGCGTTGATCACTTCCGGACCAGTCACGTACTCGCCGTATTCAGCGTTGTTGGAGATCGAGTAGTTCATGTTGGCGATACCGCCTTCGTACATGAGGTCAACGATCAGTTTCAGTTCGTGCAGGCATTCGAAGTAGGCCATTTCTGGCGCGTAGCCAGCTTCAACCAGGGTTTCGAAACCGGCTTTGACCAGTTCAACGGTACCACCACACAGAACGGCTTGTTCGCCGAACAGGTCGGTTTCGGTCTCGTCCTTGAAAGTGGTTTCGATGATACCGGTACGACCGCCACCAACGCCGGCAGCGTAGGACAGTGCAACGTTTTTGGCGTTGCCGGAAGCATCCTGATAGATAGCGATCAGGTCAGGGATACCGCCGCCTTTGACGAACTCGGAGCGCACGGTGTGGCCCGGTGCTTTCGGCGCGATCATGATCACGTCGAGGTCAGCGCGCGGAACAACCTGGTTGTAGTGGATCGCGAAGCCGTGGGAGAAGGCCAGGGTGGCGCCTTTCTTGATGTTCGGCTCGATTTCGTTTTTGTACAGGGCAGACTGGAACTCGTCCGGGGTCAGGATCATGACCAGGTCGGCAGCCGCAACAGCGGAAGCAACGTCGGTCACTTTCAGGCCGTGAGCTTCGGCCTTGGCAACAGTCGCCGAACCTTTACGCAGGCCAACAGTGACGTCAACGCCGGAGTCTTTCAGGTTGCACGCTTGAGCGTGGCCTTGGGAACCGTAACCGATGATGGCAACTTTCTTGCCCTGGATGATCGACAGGTCGCAGTCTTTTTCGTAATAAACTTTCATGAAATTCCCCTATATATCCAGGCCGTTCAGGCCATTCGCTAATTTGGTTTAGATGCTGAGTACTTTGTCGCCGCGAGCAATACCGGTTACGCCGCTGCGGACGGTTTCCAGGATCGACGCGGTGCCGATGGACTGAATGAAGCTGTCGAGCTTGTCGCTGGTACCGGTCAATTGAACGGTATACACGCTAGCGCTGACATCGACGATCTGCCCACGGTAAATATCGGTGGTGCGCTTGATCTCGGCGCGCTGGGCGCCGGTGGCCTTGACCTTGACCAGCATCAGTTCGCGCTCGATGTGAGCACTTTCCGACAGGTCGACCAGTTTGACCACTTCGATCAGCTTGTTCAGGTTCTTGGTGATCTGCTCGATGATCTCATCGTGACCAACGGTGGTCAGCGTCAGACGCGACAAAGTCGGGTCTTCGGTTGGTGCCACGGTCAGGCTTTCGATGTTGTAGTTGCGCTGCGAGAACAGGCCGACTACACGCGACAGAGCACCGGGTTCGTTTTCCAGAAGCAAGGAAATAATGTGCCGCATGATTAAGTACGCTCCGTCTTGCTCAGCCACATATCGCGCATGGAGCCGTCTTTGATCTGCATCGGGTAGACGTGCTCGCTGGTGTCGACCGCAATATCGATGACCACCAGGCGATCCTTCATGGCGAATGCTTCTTCCATCTTCGACTTCAAATCTTTCGAGTCGGTGATGCGCACGCCGACATGGCCATACGCCTCTGCCAGCTTGACGAAGTCAGGCAACGATTCCATGTAGGAGTGCGAGTGACGGCTACCGTAGCTCATGTCCTGCCACTGACGAACCATACCCAGAACGCCGTTGTTCAGGATGACGATTTTGACCGGCAAACCATATTGCAGACAGGTGGACAGTTCCTGAATGTTCATCTGGATACTGCCCTCGCCCGTTACGCAGGCGACGTCGGCATCCGGAAAGCTCAACTTGATACCCATGGCCGCCGGGAAACCGAAGCCCATGGTGCCGAGGCCACCGGAGTTGATCCAGCGGTTCGGCTTGTTGAACTTGTAGTACTGCGCCGCGAACATTTGGTGCTGACCCACGTCGGAGGCAACAAAGGCATCGCCCTTGGTCACTTCGCACAGGGTTTCGATCACGGTCTGCGGCTTGATGACACTGCCGTCGCCCTTGTCGTAAGGGAACAGGCCGCGATCACCGCGCCACTCATCAACTTGCTTCCACCAACTGGCAACGGACTCCTTGTTCGGGGTCTCGCCGATTTCCTTGAGGATCGCGACCATTTCGGTCAGGACGCTCTCGACCGGACCAACGATCGGCACGTCGGCCTTGATGGTCTTGGAGATCGAAGCCGGGTCGATGTCGATGTGAATGATCTTGGCATTCGGGCAGAACTTCGACGCGCCGTTGATGACACGATCGTCGAAGCGTGCGCCGACTGCGAGGATCACGTCAGCATGGTGCATCGCCAGGTTGGCGGTGTAGCTGCCGTGCATGCCCAGCATGCCGATGAACTGACGGTCGGTGCCAGGGTAGGCACCCAGACCCATCAGGGTATTGGTCACTGGCAGGTTGAGCATCTTCGCCAACTCGGTCAGCGGCGCGGAGCCACCACCGAGAATCACACCGCCGCCTGCGTACATCACAGGGCGCTTGGCCGCCAGGAGCATTTCGGCTGCCTTGCGGATTTGTCCGGAGTGACCGCGAACGGCCGGGCTGTAGGAACGCAGCTTGGCTTTTTTCGGGAAGATGTATTCGAACTTCTCGGCCGGGTTGGTCATGTCTTTCGGGATATCGACAACGACCGGACCAGGACGACCGGATTGCGCCAGGTAGAACGCTTTCTTCATGACTTCCGGGATTTCCGACGCGTGCTTGATCATGAAGCTGTGCTTCACGATCGGCCGGGAGATACCGATCATGTCGGTTTCCTGGAACGCATCGGTGCCAACCATGTTGCTAGGCACCTGGCCGGAAATGACCACCATCGGAATGGAGTCCATGTAGGCCGTGGCAATACCGGTAATGGCGTTGGTTGCGCCCGGGCCGGAGGTCACCAGTACCACACCGGCTTTACCGGTGGCACGGGCATAGCCGTCAGCCATATGGGTCGCAGCCTGCTCGTGACGAACCAGGATGTGGGTCACTTCCGGTTCTTTGAACAGGGCATCGTAGACATGAAGAAGAGCACCACCCGGGTACCCGTAGATGTACTTGACGCCTTCGTCACGCAAAAAGCGGACGAGCATCTCACCGCCAGATAAAAGCTCCACGTTGTTCACCTCTAAAACGCCAGAATACCGCCCACATACAAGAGGACGGGTCTTAATAGGTTTACTTCTCGGCAGAGCATGAGCGACGGTGGTCGCCGACTACGTCAGCACTGACTGAGCAAGTATTGGGATCGTCCCAAGTGTTGCGGGGCTTTCCCACCCAGCGCGAGGTAACGCGTTGCGGGTGTAACAGGTCGGCGCGGATGTGCGCCTCATGATCTGCCGAGTGGGTCTGCTTCTGGCAGTCCCTCTACAGCGGACTTTGGATTCTTCTGTTTCGTCCCCTGCAAGTCAAGTCGTCAATGTGCTTTATTGAAGTAAGCACATGAGAAAGCAAGAAAAAACCGCTAAACAGCAACTGTGTTAGCTTCAATTGCGCAACCCAATACAAGGAAATGGCATGCGAACGTTTTTCCTGACCGCCAGCCTGCTGATCAGCATCAGCCCTTTGTGCATGGCCGCTCAGATTTACACGTGGGTCGATGAACAAGGCGTTACCCACTTCGACGCGCAACCACCCCAGGGCCGGCAAGCCACGACCGTGGTCACGCCCTCCTCTGCGAGCAAGCCGGCTACGCTGCCTCGCAGTAACGCCATTGGCGATCAACAGGCCATCGATAAGACCGTTAAAAAACAGGTCGCCGAGCAGCAAGCCCAGCTAAAGGTATTCTGCGAGCAGGCGCGGACGAACCTGGCTCAACTGCAGAACAATCCGCGGATACGGGAGGATGTCGAGGGTGAGATGCGGCGCCTGACCGACGAGCAACGTCAGGAGCGCATCACCGAAGCGCAGCGACAGATCACAGAGAACTGCCAGTAGATACTTGTAGTAACAGAGCTTACTCCGGGCGGCGTTGCGACGAAGGCGGCGTTACATTCAAAAGATATGTTGAATGTAACGCCGCCTTCGCGAGCAAGCTCTGCTCCTACAGGGGATCGAGGTCAGCGGGAAGCGGTGATCAGTTGGTCGAACTCTTTGAGCAGAACCTGCAACTGCCGATCCTTGCCCTGGACATTGCGGCTGGCGAAGACCATTTCCGCCATCTCCTGAATGCCCGAGGCATTGGGCAGCGGTAAATCCTGCTCGAGGATCACTTTCATGCGCGGCAGGAAGATCCATTGCAGCCACTGCTCGAAATCCAGCGTATCGACCGAGAACGGCTCGACACTGGACAGCGCTTCAACCGATGGCGAGACCTCGTCCCACCACCCCTGAACCCGCAACTCGCGCTCGATCAACAGCAGCTGCTCGGCAATTTTCGGAAAGCGTGCGTCCATCACAGCGAAACCTTGGCCTTCTGACGGGCCAGTGTAGCGCCAGCGGAATCACCCTGTTTCTCACGTGCCTGACCGATCAATTCCCACAGACTGGCCTGAAGTGCCGGACGCCCATTGGCGAAGGTCAGACCACGACGAGCGAACTGCTCGGCCTGTGCTGCATCACCTTGAGCCATGCGAACCTGCGCCAGACGATAAAGCACTTGTGGTTCACGCGGCGCAACACGCTGGGCGCGCTCCAGACTGGAAGAAGCACCGTTGAGGTCACCGCTAGCCTGTTGCTGCTGAGCAGTGGTCAGCAGCGCCAATACCGGACCGTCCAGTTGTTCATCGGCTGACAGGCCACCGGCGCTCGACGAAGGAATTCCGCTCGGTGTCGATGGCATGCTGTAGCTGCCTTGATTGATCGGGGCCGACTGGACTGGCGAAGTGTCGATCGGACCCGAAGTGATCGGGCCTGGCGTAATCGGCGAAGTGCTGATCGGTGCCGATGCAACTGCACCGCCACCCGGCACCATCACCACGACGCCGGTGTCACCTTGCGGGATCGCCTGGGTCTGGGATTGCACAGGACGTTTAACCGTCGTTTGACGAAAACCGCCATTGGCCGAAACACGTTCACTGTTGGAAACGGCACTGCCGGAATCCACAACCGGAATCGAACCACGTTGTACGCTGGAGCAACCGCTGAGCAAAGCCACGGCGGCAACCGCTGGAATCAACCACTTATTCACTTGAAACCCTCTTTGCTTAATTCATCCAGCCCTTGACCCAATCCATCACCGTTTCACCGTTAACAGGGCTTTCGCCACCGCAAGCAGCGCCGGGAGGCGGTTCGCTGCCGCGAATATACGGCATCTGCACAGCGCCTGGGCAGTTGGCATCAGAGCCTTGTCCGGTACGTGAATCGACCCAGGCCTGAACCACATTATCAGGCTGCGGCATGTCCAGCGGCAACGGATCAGCCTTGCGCATGAAACTGGTCCAGACCTGCAACGCACCAGTGGCACCGGTAAACGGTGTCTTGCCGTTGTCATCGCGACCCAGCCACACCACCGCCAGCAAGTCCTGACTGAAACCGGCGAACCAGCTGTCTCGCGAATCGTTACTGGTACCGGTCTTGCCCGCCAGCGTCAGGGTTTTCGGCAACACGTTGTAAACCGAACTGCCGGTGCCCTCGCGCATGACCCGCTGCATGGCACTCTGAATCAGGTAAATAGACGCCGGATCGAAACGCTGCTGAATCTGGAACGGATAGCGCTTGAGCGGTTCGCCTTCCGCTGTCAGCACGCTACGAATCCCGCGCATCGGCGTATTGAAGCCACCGTTGGCGAGAGTCTGGTACATGGTCGCCACTTCGATCGGGGTCATGCCGCCGGCACCCAGCAGCATCGACGGGAATGCCGGAAACTCGCGACTCACCCCCAGGCGAGCCAGCGTCTTCAAGACATTCGGCACGCCCACCGCCAACCCGAGACGCGCGGTCGACAGGTTGTAGGAGTGCGCCAGGCCCTGATAAAGGAAAACAGTTCCATGGGAGCGGCGATCATAGTTTTGCGGTTTCCAGACCTGCCCGTCCGCGCCTTTTACCGAGAAGGATTCGTCTGACAGCCAACTGGTCAACGTGTACTGGCTTGGCTTCTCAAGGGCTGTCAGATAAACCGCCGGCTTGATCAACGAACCGATCGGTCGCACAGCATCCAGCGCCCGGTTGAAACCGGCGAAGCTCGCCTGGCGACTGCCGATCATCGCCTGCACCTCACCGGTTTCCGGGTTGGTCACGACCATCGCCGCTTCAACATCATCGGAGCCTTTGCGGCCGGACAAGCGCTTGAACGTATCGTTGACCGACGCTTCAGCTTTCATCTGCAAAATAGGATCGAAACTGGTGAAGATCCGCAGGCCTTCTTCGGTCAAGTCTTCGTCGCGATAGTCTTCGCGCAGTTGACGTTTAACCAGATCGAGAAACCCTGGGAACGAACTGTCGGCCAGTTTGCCGCGCGTCGTCACGCCCAAAGGCATTTTCTTCGCCGCAGCGACCTGCTCGGCGGAGGCGACGCCTTGTTGCTCAAGCACATCGAGCACCAGATTGCGCCGCTCGAGCGCCCGTTCCGGATTGCGACGCGGGTTGTAATAGGACGGCCCCTTGACCATGCCCACCAGCATCGCGACTTGATGCAGTTTCAGCTCGGACAATGGCTGCCCGAAGAAGAACTGGCTGGCGAGGCCGAAACCGTGCACCGCGCGCTGGCCATCCTGACCGACAAACACTTCATTGAGGTAAGCCTCAAGAATCTCCCGTTTGTCGTAATGCAGCTCAAGCAGCATCGCCATCATGGCTTCGGTGAGTTTGCGGGTCAGACTGCGCTCGCTGGTCAGGTAGAAGTTCTTGACCAACTGTTGCGTTAGCGTACTACCGCCCTGGGTCATCTTGCCGCCAGAGGTGTTGACCCAGATGGCGCGGGCAATCGACTTCGGCGACACGCCCCAGTGGCTATAGAAGTCCCGGTCTTCTACAGCGACCAGGGTTTCCAGCAGATACGGCGGCACCTGATCGATGTTGATCAGAATGCGGTCTTCGAGATTCTTCGGATAAATCCCGCCGATCAGCAGCGGTTCCAGCCGCACCACAGAAAGCTTCGAACCGTTGGTCGCCGAAAGTTCGGCCACGTAGTCGCCGGAGAAGCGCACGCGCACGGGCTGGGCGTTCTCCATGCCTTCATAGAACTGGAAACCACGGGTATTCAAGTCAACGGTGTTGCCGTTGACCGCTGCTGCGCCGGGGCCGTTGCTCACGCTTTCGCGGCGATAGCCCAGGGCGTCGAGTTCGGTGAGGAAGTCTTCCTTGCTCAGCTTCTGGCCGGTGAACAGCTCGAGCGGCCGCGCATACACCTTGGCCGGGATAGTCCAGCGCTTGCCGGAGAACTTCTCCTGGACAATAGCGTCGAGGTAAACCGCGAACCCGGCGAGCACCACAAGGCCGACCAGACTGAGTTTAAGGGCCCAGCCCAGCCAAGGGCGCAGGCCCCTGGAAGGTGGTTTTTTGGGGGTACGGGGGGATCGAGTACGAGTCATGGCGCCGGATTATACGCACTTTATTCATACTCAACAGGAGCCCGCCGAGGTTTGCGTCGGGCGGACTTGCGGCCATAATGGCGGCCGTGAATTTCCCCAGACTCTGAAGGAACGCCTGTGAGCCAGTCCCTGATCGCCGCCCTGCAAAACCCGGCCCTCTACCCGCACCCGGTAGACGGGTTTCAGCTCATCGAAACCCACATCTCCTGGGTCATTCTCACAGGCGCTTTCGCTTATAAAGTGAAGAAGCCAGTCAATTTCGGCTTCCTCGACTTCACCAGCCTCGATGCCCGCGAGCATTTCTGTGGTGAAGAACTGCGCCTGAACCAGCGCCTGACCAATGATTTGTATCTCGAAGTATTGCCGATTACCGGCAGCGCCGAAGCGCCACAACTGGGCGGCGACGGCCCGGTCATCGAATATGCGCTGAAAATGCGTCAGTTCCCACAAAGCCAACTGCTCAGCACGCTGCAAGCCAACGGCGAATTGACCACCGCGCACATCGACGAGATGGCCGCACAGATTGCGCAATTCCACCTCACCGCACCAAAAGTGCCTGCGGAACACGAAGCCGGCACACCGGACAGCGTCATAGCGCCGGTGCGGCAGAACTTCGAGCAGATCCGCCCGTTCCTGAGCGACAAGGCGGACCTGCTGCAACTCGATGCCTTGCAAGCCTGGGCCGAAAGCAGCTTCGAACGCCTCAAGCCACTGTTTGCCCAGCGTAAGACCGAGGGGTTCATCCGCGAGTGCCACGGTGATATCCACCTGGGCAACGCCACCGTGATCGATGGCAAGGTCGTGATCTTCGACTGCATCGAATTCAACGAGCCGTTCCGCTTCACCGACGTCTATGCCGACACCGGCTTCCTGGCGATGGACCTTGAAGACCGTGGCCTGAAGAGCCTGGCCCGTCGTTTTATCAGCCAGTACCTGGAGTTGACCGGCGATTACCAGGGCCTGGAACTGCTGAACTTCTATAAAGCCTACCGTGCGCTGGTTCGCGCCAAGGTCAGCCTGTTCAGCATGCCGGCCGAGGCCGACCCGGTGCAGCGCGCCACTACCCTGCGCCAGTACCGCAACTATGCGAACCTGGCGGAAAGCTACAGCACCATTCCTTCGCGCTTCATGGCCATCACCCACGGCGTTTCTGCTGTTGGCAAAAGCCACGTGGCCATGCGTCTGGTGGAAGCGCTGGGCGCAATTCGCCTGCGTTCCGATGTCGAGCGCAAACGCCTGTTCGGCGAACAAACCGTCGCCAACGATCCGCAGGCCGGCATTTATAGCGCCGACGCCAGCGCCGCAACCTACACTCGCCTGCATGAAATCGCCGCGGTAATCCTGCGTGCCGGTTTCCCGGTGGTGGTCGATGCCACTTACCTCAAGCGCGACCAGCGCGACGGCGCGGCGAAAATTGCCGAAGCCACCGGCGCGCCGTTCCTGATCCTTGATTGCAACGCGCCACAAGCGGTGATCGAAAGCTGGCTGGCCCTGCGTCAGGCAGACAAAAAGGATCCGTCCGACGCCAACCTGGCCGTTATCGAAGCGCAGCAAGCCAATCGTGAACCCCTGACGCCAGAAGAAATTCTGTGCAGCAAACGCGTGCAGACCAATGAAAGCGGGACCCTCGACACTGTCGTTGCGCAAATTCGCCAACGCCTGCCGGGCCTGTAAGAAAGTATTTCAGCCGTGAAGCCTTCGCCGGCTTCACGGCTGTCAAACAGTGGCACTATACTGGCGTCATAAAACCAACAGGTGATGTGACATGAGCCAGCCGAAACTTCTCGACACCCCGCTTTATGCCTTACTGCACAAAGACGACATCACAGGTTTCAACAATGAACGTCCAAAAGACGGACCTATCGACATGGTCGGTGGTGACTTCCGAGGCCTGGACCTGCGTGAACTGAATGCCGACGGCATTGACTTTACCGATGCTTACTTCCGCTCCGCCGACTTGCGCGGCATCGATTTCAGCAACTCAAACCTGGAAGGCGCAAGCCTGGCCCACGCGCAGATCTCCGGCGTCTACTTTCCGCGAGAGCTGAGTGCCGACGAAATTCTGATGTCGATGAATTTCGGTACACGCCTGCGTTATCGAACCCGTTAAAAACGACCGATATCGGACATGTCCAGCGCCCCCCCGCCTTGCGCTGGACTGTAGGTATTTTCAGCTCAAGAACCTGACGCCCTTCCACCTTTTCCTACCGCGTTCGCGTACTTTTACGCCGCTCATCGGAGTTTCTTCTTAGAAGCATTTGCTCCGAAACCGACCAAACAATCACGCTTTTCCTACTGATGGCTACACTCCTCAGAAGCTTGCCCACGCACCGTTCGGCCGTCGCAAGGAGGCTTGATGAATGATGAACTGCAGCACCTGAAGAATCTTGGCAAGACATCGGCGCAGTGGCTGCATGCCGTGGGCATCCACAGCGCCTCGGACTTGCGTCGCCTCGGGGCGGTGGATGCTTATCGGGCCGTGCGCACGCGCGGGTTCCGGGCATCCAAGGTGTTGTTATATGCGATCGAAGGCGCGCTGATGGATGTGCATTGGAACGACATCCCAGCCGAGCGCAAGGAAGCCCTGAATAAACAGTTGGAGGCGATCTCGTCACGCCACAAGAATTGAACGGGAGCGAAGGAGAGTTTCTCAGCCTCACTCAAAGCAATCCGAAGATCGCCTACAGCCTGATCGAGAGCGTGAACCGACGCATTGACCTGCTGAACAAACAGATCACGCAGTTGAGTTCATCAGGAACATAGTCTGAAGCCCAATGATTACGGGGCTTTTCGCCAAGCAACTGACAATTTCAAGGAAATGAAAAATCAGCGGTTGACTTGGTAATGAGAATCGCTATGATTATCACAACTGGTCGCGAGACTGGTCGATATTTGAACAGCCCTTGGTTCGGACTCTCAGATATCTCCTCATCAGGCTAATCACGGTTATTTGACCCGGCTCTTGCCGGGTCTTTTTTTGCCTGCGGAAAAGTCCCCGGCATCACATCAATCCCTTGTAGGAGCCGGCTTGCCGGCGATAGCGGTGGGTCAGTCATTAAATGCGTTAACTGATACATCGCTATCGCCGGCAAGCCAGCTCCTACAGGGGTTCTGTTGCCGTTGCTTAGGGTTTTGATTTTGGCTGGCCCTTGCGCATCTCTGCACAGTAATCCGGCGCTGGCGTGGCAGGCGTGTACCAGACGTAATCGGCCATCGCCGCTGTGACTTCGCCGCCCTGCTGCGCCAGCATTAAAACCACAGGTGCTTCGGGCGCTCCCAGATCAAGCGCGTGGATCGGCACGCCAACATCCTTTCGCGCGTGGTAAGCGCCGGCGAACAGCAATGAAGGAGTGGGTGCAGCCAACAGCCGCTCGGCCATGCGCCGGTCACGTTGCTGCTGGACTGCGAGCATCGCCGGCATTTGCGATTCGGGCAGCAGGCCGCAATGGGAACCGCTGATCTGTGCCAGCAACTCATCCTTGACCGACGTGGCATTGGAGCGAGCGCCGCTTAATGTCGGCGGCCGGGCGTAAAAAGCACGCACCTCGACAGTGTCCAGATTGGCGGCCAGCAGCGGATACGGTTGGGCCAGGGCGAAACGAACGATCGGCCCATACAGATTCCAGTCCCAGCCTGGTTGCCAGGCTAATGCACCAGGCAAGTCCGAGGGCAACGTCGAGGCGTGGCGAACGTCATCGACGCGCAGCTGTTGATCCGGCGTGAGCATTTCCAGCAGCAGACTGCCTTGCGGACGCCGCTGTCCCAGCGCCTGCAATAACCAGCGTTGCAGCTCATGGTGATCGCGATTGTCATGCTGCTCCCCCACGATCAATCGCGATGGCTTGGCCAGACGCGCCAGCAGCTCCTGCGCCGTCAGCGCCTGACCACTGCGCAAATCGCGAATCTCGCCGGTGACCGGCGGCGTCGAAACATGCTGACAAGCACTCAGCATCAGCACCACCAGAATCAACATCACACGCATGCCCACACCCTCTATCAATGACTCAGCGGGCGATGATCAGCGGATGCCCACGCTCCGGGTGCTGTTGCACCAAGACGTCCAGCCCGAATACCGCCTTGAGCGGTTCCGGTCGCAACACTTGCTCCGGGGTATCGAGCGCGACCGGGCGCCCGCCTTCGAGCAGTAACAGGCGATCACAATAGCGCGCCGCCAGGTTCAGATCATGCAGGATCACCAACACGGACGCGCCACGATCGGCGAACTCGCGCACCGCTTGCAAGGTGGTGTGTTGATGTAGCGGATCAAGCATCGAAGTCGGCTCGTCGAGCAACAGCGTTTGCCCCGCCTCGCCCGGCCAGAGTTGCGCCAGCACCCGCGCCAGATGAACGCGCTGACGTTCGCCGCCGGACAACGCCAGATAGCTTCGACCACTCAAATGCCCGGCATCGGCGGCCTGCAACGCGGCGGCGACGATTTCGTCATCGCGGACCCGGCCGGTCTGGTGCGGCAAGCGTCCCATGCCGACGACTTCCTCGACGCGAAAGGCGAAGTTCAAGGTCGAGACTTGTGGCAATACCGCCAGGCGTTGCGCTCGTTGCGCGCCGGTCCAGTCACGCAACTCGCGCTCATCGAGCCACACGCTGGCGTGATCAGCCTGCAACTCGCCGCACAAGGCGCCCAGCAACGTGCTTTTGCCCGCACCGTTAGGCCCCAGCACGCCGAGGACCTCTCCCGGTTTGAGTTCAAGCGTAATATCCATCAGGACAATCTTGCGGCCTCGGCGGATGTGCAGATTTTGCGTTCGCAACATCAGGCACGCCCTCGCAGCAATAGATAAAGAAAGACCGGCGCACCGATCATCGCGGTGACTATTCCGATCGGCAACTCCGCCGGCGCCAAGGCCAGTCGCGCCACCAGATCCGCGAACAACAGGAGACTGGCGCCCGCCAGCACCGAGGCCGGCAGCAGCACCCGATGATCGGGACCGGCCAGCAAACGCACCAGATGCGGCACCACCAGCCCGACAAAGCCGATCATCCCCGCCGCTGCCACCGCCGCGCCGACGCCCAACGCCGTGCAAAACACCAATTCACGCTTGAGCTTTTCGACGTCGATGCCCAGGTGCCCGGCCTCCGACTCTCCCAGCAACAACGCATTCAACGCCTTGGCGCGACACGGCAGCCACAGCGCCACGCCGGCACTGATCAACAGTAACGGCCAGAGTCGCGAATAACTGGCACCGTTCAGACTGCCCAGATTCCAGAAGGTCAGCGTTCGCAAAGTCGTGTCGTCTGCCAGGTAGGTAAACAGCCCCACGATCGAGCCGGCCAGCGCCGTCAAAGCGAGACCCGCCAACAGCATGGTTGCGACATCGGTTTGCCCGTTACGCCGACCCAGTCGATACACCATCGCTGTCACGCCGAGACCGCCGAGAAACGCGCACAGCGATAAAAGGTACGGCCCGAGGGATTCCGGCAATCCACCAAACGCCGAGCCGCCGACAATTGCAATGGCCGCGCCCAATGCCGCGCCACCGGAAACGCCCACCAACCCCGGATCGGCCAATGGGTTGCGAAACAAGCCCTGCATCGCCACGCCCGACAACGCCAGCACACCCCCCACCGCCAATCCCAACAAGGTACGCGGCAGGCGAATCTGCCCAAGGATCAGCTCGGCCTGCTCCAGTCCGTCAGGTGCAAAGGGCAGGCCGATCATGCGTAATGCCGCGCGCAAGGTATCGAGCAACGGCAGGCTCACCGGCCCGAGCGCCAACGACAACCAGATCGCCAGCAAACACAGCAGGCTCAGGCCGATGAACAACGCCCGGGGTTTTACCAGGACGGTCATTGAGCTGCAGTGCCGGGATAAAAGCCGTCACTGATCTTTTTCAACGCCTCGGGCAACCGCGGGCCAAGCCCACCCACCAGCAGCGTTGGATCGAGCTCCATGACGCGCCCATCCTTGGCGGCGCGAGTGGAAGACAGAATAGGGTTTTCCTTGAACAGCGCCGCGCGCGCCGCTTCACCGGTCAGTGCGCGGTCGGCAAACACCAGCACCTCGGGGTCCAGGCTGATCAAGGATTCGTTGGAAAAAGGTTTGTAACCGGTATGCGTCGCCAGGTTGTGCCCACCGGCCTTCTGGATCAGCCAATCAGCGGCGGTGTCCTTGCCAGCGATAAGAGGCTTGCCGCCCGCATGACCGAGCAGCACCAGCACACCCGGCGAGGGTTGCGTCAGCTGCGCATGGGTGACCCGAACCTTTTGCTGATCGAGCTGCTGTTGATAGCCCTGGAACAGTTGGGCAGCCTTGTCCTCGGCACCGAGCAATTTGCCCAAATGCTGCAAGTTAGCGTGCAACGTCGGCAGATCCGGCTGAGCCGAGAACAGTTCGACTTGCACCCCCGCCGTGCGAATCTGCGAAATCACCGGCGGTGGCCCCATTTCTTCGGTGCCGACCAGGATCTGCGGGCGTAAGCTCAAGATGCCCTCCGCCGACAGCTGCCGCTGATAACCGATGCTCGGCAACGCCTTGAGCGATTCCGGATGCTGGCTGGTGGTGTCGACACCGACCAGTTTCGATTCGCCGCCCAGCGCGCTGACCCACTCCGACAAGGCCCCACCGGCGCTGACCCAGCGTTGTGGCAACTCGGCCGCTGCGGCGTGGTGGCTGACGAGAAGTCCGGCACAGAGCGCAGCAACGCGGGTACTCAGGCGCATAAACAGCTTCCTTTAAAGGTTTTCCCAGGCATTGAAGTGACAGGCCAAGTATCCTCGGCATCCGGCACCTGCACCCGACGGGCGAAGCGGCCATTTGATAATTGTTTGCATTTGAACGTCAAGCTCGGACATATCCAGTCACGAGCCGCCGCACTTGAGGATAGACATGAAGTTTCTTTGCGCAGGCGCTGAGCTGGCCGAATCCAGCAGCCGCGGTTTCGAGATCGACGGCGAGAAGCTATTCGCCGTACGCCGCAACGGTCAGGTCTACGTCTATATCAACCGTTGCCCGCACCGTGGCGTCGGGCTGGAATGGACACCCGACCGCTTTCTCGACCCCAGCAACAGCCTGATCCAGTGCGCCACCCACGGCGCACTGTTCCTGATCGAAGATGGCGAGTGCGTCGCCGGCCCATGCGCCGGGCAATCCCTGACCACCATTGAAAGTCGCGAAGACGCTCAAGGAATCTGGGTCAGCCTTTAACCGTTGAGCAACACCTCCAGACGCCGCTCGACCCGCATTTCCTCGTGGGTCAACCGCACGCCGTAAGCCAGGACTTCAACACCGCACGCCACCGCCTCTCGCAAAGCGGCCGCGTAGGCCGAATCGATTTCCTCAGCAGGACGCACGGCATCAATGCCGTTGAGGTTCACGCAATACAACTGCATCGCACGAATCCCGTCCCGCGCCAGATGCGCCAGTTCCCGTAAATGCTTGGCACCACGCGGGGTGACCGCATCGGGAAACGCCGCCACCGATGACCCATCGAAGCCCAACGTGACACTTTTGACTTCCACATACGCCGGGCCACTCGGGTAATCGAGGCGAAAGTCGATACGGCTGTTCTCCTGCCCGTAAGGCACTTCGCGTTTCAGTTCGCTGAAGCCGTTGAGCTCAGTAATGACGCCAGCCCGCAGAGCCTCTTCGATCAAACCATTGGCCCGCCCGGTGTTCACGCAGAACAAGCGACCTTGAGGGGTTTCGCCGATTTCCCAGGTGCCGGGTAATTTGCGCTTGGGATCATTGGAGCGACTGAACCAGACCTGCCCGCCTTCCACCTGACAATTGAGCATCGAGCCGGTGTTCGGGCAGTGAATGGTCAGCAACTCGCCGTGAACGGTTTCGATATCGGCGAGAAAACGCTTGTAACGTCGAATCAAGCGACCTTCTTCGAGAGGAGGATTGAACCGCATCAGCCTTGCCAGCTCTTCAAGCCGCGAGCGATGCGCTCGACCGCTTCCTGCAAGCGCGGAAGACTTTGGGTGTAGGCAAACCGCACGTGATGGCCGGCCTGATAACGTCCGAAGTCGAGGCCCGGTGTAATCGCCACGTGTTCGGTTTCAAGGAAATGCCGACAGAACGCGAAGGCATCGCCGCCGAACTTGCTGATATCGGCATACAAATAGAACGCGCCTTCGGGTTCAACGGCGATGCCGAAACCCAACTCACGCAGTGCAGGCAGCAGGAAATCCCGGCGCCGACCAAACTCGGCGCGACGCTCTTCAAGAATGGCGATGGTCGCAGGCTCGAAACAGGCCAGTGCGGCATGTTGGGCCATGCTCGGGGCGCTGATGTAGAGGTTCTGTGCGAGTTTTTCCAGTTCGCCGACCGCCGCTTCCGGCGCCACCAGCCATCCGAGTCGCCAGCCGGTCATGCCGAAATACTTTGAAAAACTATTCAGTACGAAGGCGCTGTCATCGACTTCCAGCACGCTGGCGGCATCGGTGCCGTAGGTCAGACCGTGATAAATCTCGTCCACCACCAGATGGCCATGCCGCGCCTTGATTGCGGTAGACAGGCCCGCCAATTCGTCGCGGGTCAGAATCGTCCCGGTCGGGTTGGCCGGCGACGCCACCAGCGCGCCGACGCTGTCGTGATCCCAATGACGGTCGATCAAGTCCGGTGTCAGCTGGTAACGCACCTCCGGACCGACAGGAACAAGCTGCGCCGCACCTTCCACCAACCGCAGGAAATGCCGGTTGCACGGATAACCCGGGTCCGCCAACAACCAGTGTTTGCCCGGATCCACCAGCAAGGCACTGGCCAGCAGCAACGCGCCGGAACCACCTGGGGTGATGAGGATTCGCTGCGGATCGATGTTCAAACCGTAACGCTGCTGATAGAAGCTGGAAATGGCCTCACGCAGTTCGGGAATGCCACGGGCGGCGGTGTAACGGGTTTTCCCCGCCGTCAGTGCGGCCTGACCGGCCTGAATGATCGGCTCGGCGGTGGTGAAGTCCGGTTCGCCGATTTCCAGGTGGATCACGTCGTGGCCGGCAGCTTGCAGTTCATTGGCCCGCGCCAGCAGCGCCATGACATGGAACGGTTCGATCGCGCGACTGCGGGCACTGTAGGACTGAGCCATTAGCCTTCCTTCTACGAGGGGAAAAAACCGATTCTACCCAAGCGCAGGAACGAGCGAGAACCTAAAGCGGTCAGACGCGTTAAGACCCTGGCCACAAACGACCCATGCGAGTGCGCAAGGTTTGACTAAAATCATTAATTGATCAGGTCTCCAGCACCACCAGCCAAGGCTTTGCAATCATTTGCAAGCCCTTCGGGCCACTACCTCGACATCCGGGAGTAGCGCGGCCCGATTTGATCTGGTAAGTTCGCCCGCTTGCAGCCGCAGGGCCGGCAGGTGTCGGTGATGGAGCAATCCTGCGCAGATGGATTACAAGAGTAGAGGCGGTCCATTTCATGCCCACCCAAGCAAAGCAGCAAAATCAGTCGATCAGCGGCTTCGAACCCTACAAAGAAGTAAAGGGCGAGGAGTACATGGGCAAACCCATGCGCGCTCACTTCACCAAGATCCTGAACAAGTGGAAACAGGACTTGATGCAGGAAGTCGACCGCACGGTTGATCACATGAAAGACGAGGCGGCCAACTTCCCTGACCCGGCAGACCGTGCCAGCCAGGAAGAAGAATTCAGCCTTGAATTGCGCGCCCGTGACCGCGAGCGCAAGTTGATCAAGAAGATCGACAAGACGCTGCAATTGATCGAAGACGAAGAATATGGCTGGTGCGAGTCCTGCGGCGTCGAGATCGGCGTCAAGCGACTGGAAGCACGCCCTACCGCCGACATGTGCGTTGACTGCAAGACCCTGGCGGAAATCAAGGAAAAGCAAGTCGGCAAGTAATTGCGACTTGAACGAAGAACGGAGCGTGCGAACGCTCCGTTTTTGTTTCTGATATTTGCTGATGTTTATTGCGTCTTCGGAATCGCCTTCGCGAGCAAGCTTCGCTCCTACAGGAGATTGCGCCGGCCTTTGTAGGAGCGAAGCTTGCTCGCGAAGACGGCTTCAAGCCACGCTCAATACGATTGGACAGCCTGAAATCGTCTTATGACCGCCATCGCCCCCGCCTACATCGGACGCTTCGCCCCCACGCCAAGCGGCCATCTGCATTTCGGTTCGCTGGTCGCAGCGCTGGCCTCGTACCTCGACGCGCGCTCGGTGGGCGGGCGCTGGTTGATGCGCATGGAAGACCTCGATCCGCCACGGGAAGAACCCGGCGCCCAAGCGGCCATTCTCAAGGCGCTGGAAAGCTACGGTTTCGAGTGGGACGGCGAAATGGTCCGGCAGAGCGACCGGCACGACGCCTACGCCGAAGTGCTCAATCGCCTGTTTAATCACGGCCTGGCCTACGCTTGCACGTGCTCGCGCAAACAACTGGAGCCGTATCACGGCATTTATCCGGGTTTGTGTCGCAATGCGGGCCATGGCACTGAAGATGCCGCCATTCGCCTGCGCGTGCCTGAGCTGGAATACCACTTCATCGACCGCGTGCAGGGCGAGTACCGCCAACACCTGGGGCGGGACGTCGGTGATTTCGTGATCCGCCGCCGCGACGGGCTCTATGCCTATCAACTGGCGGTGGTGCTCGATGATGCCTGGCAAGGCATTACCGACATCGTCCGTGGCGCCGACCTGCTGGACTCCACGCCACGTCAGCTCTATCTGCAAGAACTGCTGGGTTTTTCGCAACCGCGCTATCTGCACATCCCGCTGATTACCCAGCCTGACGGCAACAAGCTCGGCAAGTCCTACCGTTCGCCACCGCTGACCGAAGACCAGGCAACACCGTTGTTGCTGCGCGCATTGCGCGCACTCGGGCAAAATCCCGGCACAGAGCTGGCGTACGCCACACCACGGGAAGTGCTGAACTGGGGCATTGCCCACTGGGACGCGCTGAAGATCCCGCGCACACTCAACCTGCCCGAAGCGCAACTACAGTGATCAGACTTGCAGTGGCGCGCCCATCCGTTACCATCGCCGCACGTTTTCGGGCACGCGCATAAAAAAGAGAGGCCGGGATGTACATCTATCGCTTGGTCCTGCTCCTGGTAGTGGGGATTTACCTGTTTTCCCCGGCCATCATGGATTGGTGGATCGACGCCACTGGCGCCTGGTATCGCCCGTATCTGCTCTGGCTGATTCTGATCGTCGTGACCTTCATCCTGCAGAGCCAAAAAGATGCCGATGAGCTTTAGCCTGACCCAGATGATCCTGATCAGCGCCGCGTACCTGGCGGTGCTGTTCGGCGTTGCCTGGATCAGCGAACGGGGCATGATCCCCCGGGCGATCATTCGCCACCCCCTGACTTACACCCTGTCGCTGGGCGTTTACGCCAGTGCCTGGGCGTTTTACGGCACGGTGGGCCTTGCCTATCAGTACGGCTACGGTTTTCTCTCCAGCTACCTCGGGGTTTCCGGGGCATTTCTGCTGGCGCCGGTGTTGTTGTATCCGATCCTGAAAATCACTCGCACGTATCAACTGTCGTCGCTGGCCGACCTGTTTGCGTTCCGCTTCCGCAGCACCTGGGCCGGCGCACTGACCACGATCTTCATGCTGATCGGCGTGCTGCCGTTGCTGGCCTTGCAGATTCAGGCCGTGGCGGACTCCATCGGCATCCTCACCCGCGAACCGGTGCAGCATCGCGTGGCCCTGAGCTTCTGCGCACTGATTACGCTGTTCACGATTTTCTTCGGTTCGCGCCACATCGCCACCCGCGAGAAACACGAAGGCCTGGTGTTCGCCATTGCCTTCGAGTCGGTGATCAAGCTGATCGCCATTGGCGGCGTTGGTTTATATGCGCTGTACGGCGTGTTCGACGGCCCGCAACAGCTGGAACTGTGGCTACTGCAAAACCAGACCGCCCTCGCCGCGCTGCACACGCCATTGCAGGAAGGCCCATGGCGCACGCTGTTGCTGGTGTTCTTCGCCTCGGCGATCGTGATGCCGCACATGTACCACATGACGTTTACCGAAAACCTCAACCCGCGCTCGCTGGTCAGTGCGAGCTGGGGCTTGCCGTTGTTCCTGCTGTTGATGAGCCTGGCGGTGCCGCTGATTCTCTGGGCGGGCCTGAAACTGGGGGCCACGACCAATCCGGAATACTTCACGCTCGGTATCGGTATCGCCGCCAACAGCAAAGCCTTGGCGCTGCTGGCGTATGTCGGCGGACTATCGGCAGCCAGCGGGCTGATCATCGTCACCACCCTGGCCCTGTCCGGGATGGCGCTGAACCACCTGGTGCTGCCGCTCTATCAGCCGCCGGCCGAAGGCAACATCTACCGCTGGTTGAAGTGGACACGCCGGGCGCTTATCGTCGCGATCATCATGGCCGGTTACGGTTTCTATTTGCTGCTGGGCGCAGAGCAGGACCTGGCCAACCTCGGCATCGTCGCGTTTGTGGCGACGTTGCAGTTCCTGCCGGGCGTGCTGTCCGTCCTGTATTGGCCGACCGCCAACCGCCGTGGCTTCATCGCCGGTTTGCTGGCGGGGATTCTGGTGTGGCTGGTGACCATGCTGTTGCCGCTGGTCGGCAACCTGCAAGGGTTCTACATTCCGCTGTTGAACATGATCTACGTGCTGGACGACACCAGCTGGCACATGGCGGCAATCGCCTCGCTGGCCGCCAACGTGCTGATGTTCACCCTGATTTCGCTGTTCACCAACGCCAGCCCCGAAGAAGCCAGTGCCGCCGAAGCTTGCGCCGTGGACAACGTGCGTCGTCCGCAACGCCGGGAATTGCACGCCGCCTCCCCCCAGGAATTCGCCACGCAACTGGCCAAACCCTTGGGTGCCAAGGCTGCGCAGAAAGAAGTCGAACAAGCGCTGCGCGACCTCTACCTGCCGTTCGACGAGCGCCGGCCTTATGCCTTGCGCCGCTTGCGCGACCGGATCGAAGCCAACCTCTCCGGCCTGATGGGCCCGAGCGTGGCGCAGGATATGGTCGAGACCTTCCTGCCTTATAAGGCTGGCGGCGAGAACTACGTCACCGAAGACATTCACTTCATCGAAAGCCGCCTTGAGGATTACCACTCGCGCCTGACCGGCCTGGCTGCCGAACTCGATGCCCTGCGCCGCTACCACCGCCAGACCCTGCAGGAATTGCCGATGGGCGTTTGCTCGTTGGCCAAGGATCAGGAAATCCTCATGTGGAACAAAGCCATGGAGGAGTTGACCGGAATCGCCGCGCAGCGCGTGGTCGGTTCGCGCCTGAGCACCATCGCCGATCCGTGGAAAGAGCTGCTGCAAGGCTTCATCAATCTGCCGGACGAGCATTTGCACAAGCAACATCTGGCACTTGATGGCCAGACCCGCTGGCTGAACCTGCACAAAGCGGCGATCGACGAACCGCTCGCGCCGGGTAACAGTGGCTTGGTATTGCTGGTGGAAGACCTCACCGAAACGCAGATGCTCGAAGACAAACTGGTGCACTCCGAGCGCCTGGCCAGTATCGGCCGCCTCGCTGCGGGCGTGGCCCATGAAATCGGCAACCCGATCACCGGCATTGCCTGCCTGGCGCAGAACCTGCGCGAAGAACGCGAAGACGATGGCGAGCTGAAGGAAATCAGCGGGCAGATTCTGGAACAGACCAAACGCGTATCGCGCATCGTCCAGTCGCTGATGAGTTTTGCCCACGCGGGCAGTCATCAGCACAACGACGAGCCCGTCTGTCTGGCCGAAGTCGCCCAGGACGCCATTGGTTTGCTGGCCCTGAACCGACGCAATTTCGAAGTGCAGTTCTACAACCTGTGCGACCCCGATCACTGGGTCGAAGGCGATCCGCAGCGACTCGCCCAGGTACTGATCAACCTGCTCTCAAACGCCCGTGACGCCTCGCCTCCCGGCAGCGCGGTGCGGGTAAAAAGCGAAGCCGGCGAACACACGGTCGACCTGATCGTGGAGGACGAAGGCAGCGGCATTCCGAAAAACATCATGGATAGATTGTTCGAACCCTTCTTCACCACCAAGGATCCTGGCGAAGGCACCGGTCTGGGCCTTGCACTGGTCTATTCCATCGTTGAAGAGCATTATGGACAAATCACCATCGACAGCCCGGCTGATGTTCAAAGCCAACGCGGCACCCGTATCCGGGTGACCTTGCCGCGTCATGTCGAAGCGACGTCCGCTGTGAACTGAGACCGTCGAGAGTATCGAATCAATGCCGCACATTTTGATCGTCGAAGACGAAACAATTATCCGCTCCGCCTTGCGCCGCCTGCTGGAACGCAACCAGTACCAGGTCAGCGAAGCCGGTTCAGTGCAGGAAGCACAAGAACGCTTCACCATTCCCACGTTCGACCTGATCGTCAGCGACCTGCGTTTGCCTGGCGCGCCGGGCACCGAGTTGATCAAGCTCGGCCAGGGCACGCCGGTGCTGATCATGACCAGCTACGCCAGCCTGCGTTCGGCGGTCGACTCCATGAAGATGGGCGCGGTGGATTACATCGCCAAGCCTTTCGACCACGACGAAATGCTCCAGGCCGTCGCACGCATCCTGCGTGACCGGCAATCGGTACAGGCCAGCGGTGAACCTGCCGTCGGCAAAGCCGCCAATGGCGCGGCGAAACCGGGTGTCGACAACAGCAACGGCGAAATCGGCATCATCGGTTCGTGCCCGCCGATGCAGGATCTGTACAGCAAGATCCGCAAAGTCGCGCCGACCGATTCCAATGTCCTGATCCAGGGCGAGTCCGGTACCGGTAAAGAACTGGTGGCCCGCGCCCTGCACAACCTGTCCAGGCGCGCCAAGGCACCGATGATTTCGGTGAACTGCGCGGCGATTCCGGAAAGCCTGATCGAGTCCGAACTGTTCGGCCACGAAAAAGGCGCGTTCACCGGTGCCAGCGCCGGGCGTGCAGGCCTTGTGGAAGCGGCTGATGGCGGCACCTTGTTCCTCGACGAAATCGGCGAACTGCCACTGGAAGCCCAGGCCCGCTTGCTGCGCGTGTTGCAGGAAGGCGAAATTCGCCGGGTCGGCTCGGTCCAGTCGCAGAAAGTCGATGTGCGCCTGATCGCCGCGACTCACCGGGACCTCAAGAGCCTGGCGAAGATCGGCCAGTTCCGTGAGGACTTGTATTACCGCCTCCACGTGATCGCCCTGAAACTGCCGGCCCTGCGTGAGCGCGGTGCCGACGTCAACGAAATCGCCAATGCCTTCCTGGCGCGGCAGAGCGCGCGGGTCAACCGCACCGATCTGAAGTTCGCCGCAGACGCCGAGCAGGCGATTCGTCATTACTCCTGGCCGGGCAACGTGCGCGAACTGGAAAACGCGGTCGAACGCGCGGTCATCCTGTGCGAGAGCCCGGAAATTTCCGCCGAGCTGCTGGGCATCGACATCGAGCTGAGCGACCTGGAGGACGACGAGTTCATCGGCCTGCCTCCGCAACAGGGCAACGGCGCCGGCAACAACAATCATGAGCCGACCGAAGACCTGTCACTGGAAGACTACTTCCAGCACTTCGTCCTCGAACATCAGGACCACATGACTGAAACCGAGCTGGCACGCAAACTGGGCGTCAGCCGTAAATGCCTGTGGGAGCGCCGCCAACGCCTGGGCATTCCGCGGCGCAAGACCGGGGTGGCCAGCGAGAGCTGAGCGGGTAACACATGACTGTGTGAAGAAACTGTTACCCCAGTTTTTTCACGTAACAGAAACCGGGGCTTACGGTAACGAAGCCCCGGTTTTTTTTGGCCTCGAAAAAGCCCACCAAGTGACGTAACCCCTTGTTTTGCTAGGCTTCGCAAAAGTTGGCACGCACCCTGCTATATGTTTGGTACAAGAACAATAACAAGCAATGTACAAGACAATAAAAATAAGACGAATCGACTCACGCACAATAAAAACAAGACGGCATGAGGCGCAGCTAACTGATTCTTTTGGAGAGGCGTTGTATTTGGGGCTTGCCCCACGACCAGGCTGAGAACAACAAAAAACTGTCTTGAGACAGAGCCTGAACTGGTTGGATCGCAAGATCACTGCAGCACAGCGACCAAAGCAATCCGTTTGCTCTTGGCTCCCGATTGGGAGGGTCATGAAGGGAAACTTCATGACGCGGGCACTCAACAAAAACAAGAAGCCCGAAACCAATAACAAAAATAGAACATGCAACTACTTCTTGGGGAGCTTCGGCTCCCCTTGTAGTTTCTGGCGTTTACGCCCGTGCCAGACACGCCCTTCAAGCGCTTGCGCAGCTTCCTACACCATCCCCCGACTAAATGCTAGAATCCCCGCCCATCATGCGGTCATTCTTCGTTTTGGCCGAACATTCCTTCAAACAGTGCATCCCATGCTGAAGAAGCTGTTCCAGTCATTCCGTTCTCCCAAGCGTCATACGCAACACATCCGCAGCACGCCTGAAGTGCTTAACAGCGGCCAACACTCGCTGCAAAAGGCGCAATTCAGCCGTTACGCGGTGAATATCGTCGAACGCCTGCAGAACGCCGGTTACCAGGCTTACCTGGTCGGCGGCTGTGTGCGTGACATGATGCTCGGCATCACACCGAAAGACTTTGACGTCGCCACCAGTGCCACCCCAGAACAGGTGCGCGCCGAATTCCGCAATGCGCGGATCATCGGTCGCCGCTTCAAACTGGTGCATATCCACTTTGGCCGCGAAATCATTGAAGTCGCGACCTTCCGTGCCAATCACCCGCAAAACGATGAAGAGGAAGACAGCAACCAGTCTTCCCGCAACGAGAGCGGGCGCATTCTGCGCGATAACGTCTACGGCACGCTGGAAGAGGACGCGCAACGCCGAGACTTCACCATCAACGCCCTGTATTACGATCCGGTCAGCGAGCGCATCCTCGACTACGCCAACGGCGTACACGACATCCGCAACCACCTGATCCGCCTGATCGGCGATCCGAAACAACGCTACCAGGAAGACCCGGTGCGGATGCTGCGTGCCGTGCGTTTCGCCGCCAAGCTGAATTTCGGCATCGAAAAACACAGCGCCCTGCCGATCCGCGACCTGGCACCGATGCTGCGCGAGATCCCGTCGGCCCGTCTGTTCGAAGAAGTGCTCAAGCTGTTCCTCTCCGGCCACGCCGCGGACACCTTCGAGATGCTGGTCGACCTGCAGCTGTTCGATCCGCTGTTCCCGGCCAGTGCCGAGGCGCTGGAATACAACCCGACGTACACCCACACCCTGATCAGCGACGCGCTGATCAACACCGACCTGCGCATCAAGCAGAACAAACCGGTGACCCCGGCGTTCCTGTTTGCAGCCCTGTTGTGGCCTGCCCTGCCGGCTCGCGTGCTGCGCTTGCAGGAACGTGGCATGCCGCCGATTCCGGCGATGCAGGAAGCGGCGCACGAGCTGATTGCCGAACAGTGCCAGCGGATCGCGATTCCAAAACGCTTCACCATGCCGATCCGCGAGATCTGGGACATGCAGGAACGCCTGCCGCGCCGCAGCGGCAAACGCGCCGACCTGTTGCTGGACAACCCGCGCTTCCGCGCCGGTTACGACTTCCTGCTGCTGCGCGAAAGCGCTGGCGAACAGACCGATGGCCTGGGCGAATGGTGGACGGATTATCAGGACGCCAACGACAGCGAACGTCGTGACATGATCCGCGACCTCAGTGGTAAAGAAGACGGCACTGGCGCGCCACGCAAACGTCGCCGCAGCGGCGGTGCCAAGCGCAAACGTGCAGCCGGCGCGCCGAGCACCACGGGCGAGTAATCGATGGAACGCATCTACATCGGCATGGGCAGCAATCTGGCTGACCCTGCCGAACAATTGCGCAGCGCCGTCGAAGCGCTGGCGCGGTTGCCGCAGACTGAACTGGTCGGGGTTTCCGGGTTTTACCAGAGCGACTCGCTGCTGCCTGGCCAACCGCGTTACACCAACGCAGTGGCCGCTCTCGACAGCACGCTTGCCCCGCTGGAGCTGCTCGATGCGCTGCAAGCCATCGAGAACGGACAGGGCCGCGAGCGTCTTGAGCGCTGGGGGCCACGCACGCTCGACCTCGACATCGTGCTGTTCGGTGATCGGCTGATCGACGAACCACGCCTCAAAGTGCCCCACTACCACATGCAGGAACGCGCGTTCGTTCTGTATCCACTGGCCGAACTGGCGCCGGTGGATTTGCGGTTGGCCGATGGCCGTGCGCTGACTGATCTCCTTGCAGCCTGCCCGTTCGTCGGATTGGAACGCTTGCCCTGACCTCCGCCATCCCCCTGTAGGAGCGAAGCTTGCTCGCGAAAGCGGTGTAACAGTCGACATAAATATTGAATGTCACACCGCTTTCGCGAGCAAGCTTCGCTCCTACAAAATCTAACGCCCCGCTAGATTGCGGCTGCTGAATCGCATCAGTTACTTCGGTAACACCCCACGCGTAACAATGCGGTAACACACGCAATTGACTTCCCGAGTTCTCCTCACGACTATAGGCGTCCCGCTGCCGCCAACACGGCGTTAAAGGGCGCAATCCAGGCCTTAAAAGCACGACAACAGACCGTGCGCCTGTATTTAACGAAGAATCACGCGCGTTACTCGCAGTAGTTTCCACAGCGCCTGAATGAGGAACTTTTCATGCCAGCCATCACCCTGACCACTCTGCAAGGTCTCAAGCAAAAAGGTGAAAAAATCACCATGCTGACCTGCTATGACGCGACCTTCGCCCACGCCTGCAATGAAGCCGGCGTCGAAGTGCTGCTGGTGGGCGACTCCCTCGGCATGGTTCTGCAAGGTCACGACAGCACCCTGCCGGTGACCACCGCCGAGATGGCTTACCACGTCGCCGCCGTCAAACGCGGTAACACCGACGCGTTGATCCTCGCCGACCTGCCCTTCATGGCCTACGCCACTCTCGAACAAACCATGACCAACAGCGCCCAGTTGATGCAGGCCGGTGCGCACATGGTCAAGGTCGAAGGTGCGCTGTGGCTGGCGGACTCGATCCGTCTGCTGGCCGAGCGCGGCATCCCGGTGTGCGCGCACATGGGCCTGACACCGCAATCGGTGAACATTCTGGGCGGCTACAAAGTCCAGGGCCGTAACGAGAACCAGGCACGGCAGATGCGCGCCGACGCCATCGCCCTGGAACAGGCCGGTGCCGCCATGCTGCTGCTCGAATGCGTGCCGAGCGAACTGGCTCAGGAAATTACCCAGGCTGTGGGGATTCCGGTGATCGGCATCGGTGCCGGCAGCGGTACCGACGGCCAGGTCCTGGTGCTGCACGACATGCTCGGCCTGTCGATCACTGGCCGAGTGCCAAAGTTCGTGAAGAACTTCATGAACGGTCAAACCAGCATTCAAGCGGCCCTGAGCGCTTATGTCACTGAAGTCAAAGCAGCGACTTTCCCAGGTATCGAACACGGATTCTCTGCATGAACACCGTAAAAACCGTACGCGAATTGCGGGCCGCCGTGGCCCGCGCCCGCAGTGAAGGCAAGCGCATCGCCTTCGTACCGACCATGGGCAACCTGCACAGCGGTCATATTGCGCTGATCACCAAAGCCTCCCAGCGGGCGGACTTCGTGGTCGCGAGTATTTTCGTCAACCCGCTGCAGTTCGGCGCCGGCGAAGACCTCGACAAGTACCCGCGCACCCTGGCAGCGGATCAGGAACAACTGCTCGAGGCCGGTTGCCACTTGTTGTTCGCACCCGCCGTAGAAGAAATGTACCCCGACGGCATGACCGGCCAGACCCGCGTCAGCGTTCCACAACTGTCCGAAGGCTTGTGCGGCGCCAGCCGTCCGGGGCATTTCGAAGGTGTGGCGACGGTGGTCAGCAAACTGTTCAACATGGTCCAGCCGGACCTGGCGATCTTTGGCCAGAAGGATTTCCAGCAACTGGCCGTGATTCGCGCGCTGGTGCATGACCTGAACATGCCGATCCAGATCATCGGCGAACCGACGGTTCGTGCGGCCGATGGGCTGGCATTGTCATCGCGCAACGGGTTTCTCAGTGAAGAACAGCGGGCCGTGGCGCCGGTTGTGTATCGCACGCTGGCCTCGATTGCCGAATCCATTAAACAGGGTGAGCGTGATTATCCTGCGTTGATCGAAGCACAGACCAAGCAGCTCGAAGCTGCGGGTTTGCGTACCGATTACCTGGAAATCCGCCATGCGCTGACCTTGCGCCCGGCGACGGCGGAAGATCGGGACCTGGTGATTCTGGTGGCGGCATTCCTCGGCACCACGCGGTTGATCGACAACCTGCACCTGAACCTCGACACACCCGCCTGAACCCCACAATTCCTCTGTAGGAGCGAAGCTTGCTCGCGAAGGCGTCGCGTCATTCGACATCTGCATCGACTGACACGGCGCCTTCGCGAGCAAGCTTCGCTCCTACAGGGAGTTGCGTTGCCTCGCCCCTGTATTGCTGCCCACAATCGCTTCGGGCAAACTGCCCGCCGTTCGATTCCGACCTGGGAAAACACTCATGCACGCCATCATGCTCAAGGCCAAGCTGCATCGCGCCGAAGTCACCCACGCAGTACTCGATTACGAAGGTTCTTGCGCCATCGACGGCGAATGGCTGGACTTGTCCGGCATCCGTGAATACGAACAGATCCAGATCTACAACGTCGACAACGGCGAACGCTTCACCACCTACGCCATTCGTGGCGAAGAAGGCTCGCGCATGATCTCGGTCAATGGCGCCGCCGCCCACAAGGCCAAGGTCGGTGACCGTGTGATCATCTGTGCTTACGCTCACTACAGCGAAGCCGAGCTGCTCAACTTCAAGCCACGCATGCTCTACATGGCACCGGGTAACGAGCTGAGCCACACCAGCAATGCCATTCCGGTTCAGGTCGCCTGACCGAACCTTCTCTTCCGTTTGTCGGACCGTTCCCTGCTTCATGTACAAAAAAGTACCGGGAACGGGTCAGACAAAGTCAAGACAGATCGCAGCGCGAGGTTTACTGTATTCGCCCTGTGCCATGAAATCGTGTCGACGCAGTTGACCGGACGCCCACCCACAGCGCTCCGGGATTTTTAGTGTTCAAAAGGCCGTTCAAGTAAAAAGGAAACCCGCAGCGATGGCGTACTACCGCACTCCTCAAGACGTGACCGCTCTGCCCGCCTGGCAGGCGCTGAATGACCACCGCCAAGCCATGCAGGATTTCAGCATGCGCGAAGCCTTCAATGCCGATCCGCAGCGCTTTACCCAATTCACCCTCAGCAGCTGCGGCCTGTTTCTCGACTACTCGAAAAACCTGATCAACGCCGAGACCCGCAATCTGCTGGTGGGCCTGGCCAATGAAGTCGACCTCCAGGGCGCAATCAAGGCGCTGTTCGAAGGCGAAATCGTCAACTCTTCCGAAGGACGCCCCGCCCTGCACACCGCGCTGCGCCGTCCAGTGGGCGAGAAGCTGTCGGTCAACGGCGTCAACGTGATGCCCGAAGTACACAAGGTGTTGAACAAGATCACCGACCTCGTGGGCCGTATCCACGACGGTCTGTGGCGCGGTTACACCGAGAAGCCGATCACCGACGTGGTGAACATCGGCATCGGTGGCTCGTTCCTCGGCCCAGAGCTGGTTTCCGAAGCCCTGCTGTCCTACGCCCAGAAAGGCGTGCGCTGCCATTACCTGGCGAACATCGACGGCACCGAGCTTCATGAACTGACCATGAAGCTGCGCGCCGAGACCACGCTGTTTATCGTTTCGTCGAAGTCCTTCAACACCCTCGAAACCCTGAAAAACGCCCAGGCCGCTCGCGCCTGGTACTTGGCTCAGGGTGGTTCGGAAGCCGAGCTGTATCGTCACTTCATCGCGGTATCGAGCAACAACGCCGCCGCCGTGGCGTTCGGTATCCGCGAAGAAAACATCTTCCCGATGTGGGATTGGGTTGGCGGTCGTTATTCGTTGTGGTCGGCCATCGGTTTGCCGATTGCCCTGGCCATCGGCATGTCGAACTTCAAGGAACTGCTGTCCGGTGCCTACACCATGGACCAGCATTTCCAGAGCGCGCCATTCGAACAGAACATGCCGGTGCTGCTGGCGTTGCTCGGTGTCTGGTACGGCAACTTCTGGGGCGCGCAGAGCCACGCGATCCTGCCGTACGACCACTACCTGCGCAACATCACCAAACACTTGCAACAACTGGACATGGAATCCAACGGCAAGAGCGTGCGCCAGGACGGCACACCGGTGTCCACTGATACCGGTCCTGTGATCTGGGGTGGCGTGGGCTGCAACGGTCAGCACGCGTATCACCAGTTGCTGCACCAGGGCACCCAACTGATTCCGGCCGACTTCATTGTGCCGATTGTCAGCTTCAACCCGGTGTCCGATCACCACCAGTGGCTGTACGCCAACTGCTTGTCGCAAAGCCAGGCATTGATGCTCGGCAAGACCCGCGCCGAGGCCGAATCCGAGCTGCGTGACAAAGGCATGGCCGAAGCCGACGTGCAGAAACTCGCGCCGCACAAGGTGATCCCGGGCAACCGTCCGAGCAACACCCTGGTGGTCGAACGCATCAGCCCGCGTCGTCTCGGCGCACTGGTGGCGATGTACGAACACAAAGTCTTCGTGCAAAGCGTGATCTGGGGCATCAACGCCTTCGACCAGTGGGGCGTGGAGCTGGGCAAAGAGCTGGGCAAAGGCGTCTACAACCGCCTGGTCGGCAGCGAAGAAACTCCGGCTGACGATGCTTCTACCCAAGGGCTGATCAACTACTTCCGCGGTCGTCACCGCGGTTAATCTGACGCCACTCCTACAGACGGTACTAACCTTGTAGGAGCCGGCTTGCTGGCGATGACGGTGTTTCAGTCGACGGATTTGTTGACTGATACGCCGCCATCGCCAGCAAGCCGGCTCCTACGAGGGTCGCGTAGCTCCCCTCTTGTCGCAAAAACAAGAAGAAGGAACCGTCATGTTCGATATCAGCACGTTCCCCAAAGCCGATGCCGTCCGCCGGGCCGCACACCTCAGTCAAGACGACTACAAGCGCCTGTATCGCCAATCCATCGAGCACCCCAGTGAATTCTGGGCTGAGCAGGCCACACGCTTTCTTGACTGGAGCAAACCGTGGGATACCGTCCAGCGCTATAACCTGAAAACCGGCGAAGCCAGCTGGTTCGCCGGCGGCAAGCTGAACGTCAGCTACAACTGCATCGACCGCCACCTGGAAAAACGCGGCGATCAGATCGCAATCCTCTGGGAAGGCGATGACCCCGCCGAATCGGCCCAGATCACTTACAAAAAACTGCATCACAACGTCTGCCGCCTGGCCAATGTGCTCAAAAGCCGTGGCGTGAAGAAAGGCGACCGCGTGTGCATTTACATGCCGATGATCCCCGAAGCCGCCTACGCCATGCTCGCCTGCACGCGAATCGGGGCGGTGCATTCGGTGGTGTTTGGCGGTTTCTCCCCGGACTCGGTGCGCGACCGTATTCTCGATGCCGACTGCCGCACCGTGATCACCGCCGATGAAGGCGTGCGCGGCGGCAAATTCGTACAGCTCAAGCAGAAAGTCGACCAGGCGCTGAAAAGTTGCCCGAACGTCAGCACCGTGATCGTGGTCGAGCGCACCCAGGGCGATGTCGACTGGGTCGAAGGCCGCGACCTCTGGTATCACCAGGCCCTGCGCGACGTCGACGACAATTGCCCGCCGGAACCCATGGACGCCGAAGACCCGCTGTTCATCCTCTACACCTCCGGCAGCACCGGCAAACCCAAAGGCGTGCTGCACACCACCGGCGGTTACCTGCTGCAAGCGGCGATGACCTTCAAATACGTACTCGACTACCGCGACAACGAAGTCTTCTGGTGCACCGCCGATGTCGGCTGGGTCACCGGCCACAGTTACATCGTCTATGGCCCGCTGGCCAACGGCGCGACCACGCTGATCTTCGAAGGCGTGCCGAGCTACCCGAGCAGCTCGCGCTTCTGGCAGGTGATCGACAAGCACCACGTGAACATCTTCTACACCGCCCCCACCGCCCTGCGCTCGCTGATGCGCGAAGGCCCCGAACCGCTGAAGGAAACGTCCCGCGCGAGCCTCAGATTACTCGGCAGCGTCGGTGAGCCGATCAACCCGGAAGCGTGGGATTGGTATTTCAACGTCGTCGGCGAGCAGCGTTGCCCGATCGTTGACACTTGGTGGCAGACCGAAACCGGCGGCATCATGCTCAGCCCGCTGGTGAGCGCGCAGCGGATCAAACCCGGCTGCGCCACGCAACCGATGTTCGGTGTGCAGCCGGTGTTGCTCGACGAAGTGGGCAAGGAAATCAAAGGCGCCGGCAGCGGCGTTCTGGCGATCAAATCCAGCTGGCCGGCGCAGATCCGCAGTGTCTACGGCGATCCGCAACGAATGGTCGACACCTATTTCAAACCCTACCCTGGCTACTATTTCACCGGCGACGGCGCGCGGCGTGACGAGGACGGCGACTACTGGATCACCGGGCGCATTGACGACGTGATCAACGTTTCCGGCCACCGCATCGGCACCGCCGAAGTGGAAAGCGCGCTGGTGCTGCACGACAGCATCGCCGAAGCGGCGGTGGTCGGTTACCCTCACGACGTCAAAGGCCAGGGCATCTATGCCTTTGTCACGCCCATGAACGGCACCGATCCCACCGACGAACTGAAGAAGGAACTGCTGGCCCACGTCAGCAAGGAAATCGGCAGCTTCGCCAAACCGGACCTGATCCAGTGGGCCCCGGCCTTGCCGAAAACCCGTTCGGGGAAGATCATGCGACGGATCCTGCGCAAGATCGCCTGCAATGAGCTGGACAGTCTGGGCGACACCTCGACGTTGGCCGATCCTAGCGTGGTTCAGGATCTGGTGGATAAACGCTTGAACCAATAACGTGTGCACGCCTTACCCTTGTAGGAGCCGGCTTGCCGGCGATAGCAGTGTGTCATTCAACATTTTTGTCGATTGATACGCCGCTATCGCCGGCAAGCCGGCTCCTACAGGGGGACATTAGCGCTCCCCTTTTTTTCACCATTGAGTCGCCATGGAATTCATCCGCAGCCGCATCGAAACCCAGGTCATGAGCCTCACTGGCCTGTCCCTCGGCAAGCTCGACCTGGAAAACCCCAAGGGTGATCCCGGCCTGTTCGGCCCTGATTCGGTCAGTTGGCAAGTCCACGGCGACTTCAGCAGCATGCTCATCGGCGGCATCAGCGCGTTGATGCTGCAAGCCCTGCACCCCTTGGCGCTGGCCGGGGTCTGGGACCATTCGAATTTTCGCGAGGACATGCTCGGTCGCCTGCGCCGCACCGGGCAGTTCATTTCCGGCACCACCTTCGGCTCGCGCAAAGATGCCGACTGGCTGATCGAGAAAGTCCGCACCATCCACCTGCAAGTGACCGGCACCGCGCCGGATGGCCGGCCTTACGCCGCCAGTGATCCCGACTTGTTGACCTGGGTGCACGTGGCCGAAGTCAGCAACTTCCTCGCGGCGCATTTGCGTTATCGCAACCCGCACCTTTCACTGGCCGATCAGGACCGTTACTACGATGAAATCGCCTTGGTCGCCGAACGCCTGGGCGCGCGTGACGTACCACGTTCGCGACAGGAAACGGCCGAATACCTTGAGCGCATTCGTCCGCAATTGCTGTGCGACGAACGCAGTCGCGAGGTGTTGCGACTGTTGTTGAACGCCCCCTCCCCGAGCCGTCTGGCCAAGCCGTTCGGTGGGTTGATGATGCAGGCAGGCATTGACCTGCTGCCGGATTGGGCCAGCGACATGCTCGGCGTGCGCCAAAGTGCCCTGCAACGCAAACTGATCCGCGCCAGCGTCAACCGCAGCGCACCGATGCTGCGTTGGGCCGTGCGTAATGGCTCGGTGCATCGGGCGAAGCGACGGATGGGATTATTGACCTGACTCATATTTGTAGGAGCCGGCTTGCCGGCGATGGCCACACCTCGGTTCATCAGACAAACCGCGTTATCGTTCATCGCCGGCAAGCCGGCTCCTACAGGTTGAGCGCAAGCTGTTAAACTCCCGCGCCAAATTCCCTCCCCTGCAAGGCGCCCAGCATGTCTTCCTTGAATCAGGCGCTGTGCGCCGCCCTCGAACATCGCCAGGACCTGCTTGCCGAACTGCATCAGCAAGGCACCGATTGCTATCGCCTGTTCCACGGCAGCCAGGAAGGCGCCGGCGGCCTGACCATCGACCGCTACGGCCCACAGTTGTTGGTGCAGAGCTTTCATCAGGCGCTGGAGCGCGACGCCCTGCTGCAAGTGCATGAAACGATCAACCAACATCTGGGCCTCGATACCCTGCTGGTCTACAACGACCGCTCCCGGGGCAACTCGCGCATCGACCGTGAAGACACGGTCTACCGCGCCGACGAAGCCGCCCTGCAAGACTTGGTCGGTCACGAATGGGGCCTGAATTACCGGGTTCGCGGCCGCCACGCCGGCCAGGATCCGCTGCTGTTTCTCGACCTGCGCAACACCCGCGGCTGGGTCAAGGATCACAGCAAGAACAAAAGCGTGCTGAACCTGTTTGCCTACACCTGCGGCGTCGGCCTGAGCGCTGCGGCCGGTGGCGCGAGCGAGGTGTGCAACCTGGACTTCGCCGAGGGCAATCTGGCGGTCGGCCGCGAAAACGGTCTGCTCAATCCGCAATTGCCGACCATGGAGTTCATCCAGTCCGATTATTTCCCGGCCATTCGCCAACTCGCCGGCCTGCCCATCAGCCAGCGTCGCGGGCAGAAACTGCCGAGCTATCAACGCCTGGAACAACGTCAATACGATCTGGTTTTGCTGGACCCACCGGCCTGGGCCAAGAGCGCTTTCGGCACCGTCGACCTGCTACGCGACTACCAGAGCCTGCTCAAGCCCGCACTGCTGACCACCGCCGACAATGGCGTGCTGATCTGCTGCAACAACCTGGCAAAAGTCAGCATGGACGACTGGCGCGAACAGGTTTTGCGCTGCGCGGAGAAGGCCGGCCGCCCGGTGCGCGAGTGGACGGTGATGAAACCGGGCGCCGACTTCCCGTCCATGGATCAGCAGCCGCCGCTGAAAACACTGATCCTGCAGCTCTGAATCACGACAGATAAATCTGAAAAATCCTGGGCTGAGCGAATACTTCGGAACCGGATTGGCGTGCCATACTCCAAGGCACTCCGATTCAGACAGATGAAGCCGCACATGCCCAAAGGATTGATCCGCGCTATCGGCGCCTTGTTGACTGCTCTGGCCCTCTACAGCCTGCTGGGGTTTCTGATTTTGCCGGGCATCGCATTGCGGGTGGCCAACCAGCAACTGGCCAACTACGCGACGACGCCCGCCACTATTCAGCGAATCGAACTCAACCCGTTCAGCCTTGAAGTCACCCTGTGGGGCCTGATCATCGGCGAACCGGGCAAGGAACAGGTCGGCTTCGAACGCCTGTACGCCAACCTGCAGATCGACAGCCTCTGGACCAAGGCGCTGCACCTGTCCGATATCGAACTGGACAAGCCTAAGACCGAAATCCTTTTCGGCAAGGACGGCAAACTCAACTTGCTTGGTATGTTCAAACTGCCGGCGAGCGAGCCGACGCCGGCCGACCCGAACGCCAAACCGTTTCCGCTGCGCGTAGAGCGGATCAAACTGGCCGGCGGTACCGTGCACTTCAAGGATGAACGTCCCAGCGAAGCCATCGAGTTCCTCTACGACAAACTCGATTTCGAGCTGAACAACCTCAGCACTCTGCCCGATGACAATGCCGACATGACCCTTGTGGCCATCGGCCCGAACGGTGGGCAGATCGACTGGACCGGTAACTTCAGCCTCATCCCGATCGCCTCCGAAGGTAAGCTGAAAATCACCGACGGGCAGATGAAAACCTTTTGGCCCTATGTGCGTGACGCATTGCCGCTGGTGCTGGAAAACGGCGTGCTGAATCTGAGCACCGACTACAAACTCAACCTGTCCAAGGAAACCGAGCTGCTGCTGAACAACGTCGCAGTGAGCGTCGCGCCCTTCGCCATCAAGGCTCCGGACGGTCGGCCATTGGTGAAACTCGAACGCCTGGACGTGACTGAAACCACGGTCGACCTGGCCAAGCAGCAAGTTGTCGTCGGCAAGATCCGCAGCAACAAACTGGAAACCTGGGCGGCACTGGAAGCCGACGGGCAACTCGACTGGCAGAAGCTGTTCGCCAGCCAACCGTCCAAGGCCGCCGCCAAAGCCAAAGCCGAACCGGCCAGCACGCCAGCGGCCGCCGACTCGCCAAAACCAGAACCGACGCCGCCGAGCAAACCTTGGCAAGTGCTGTTGAAAGATGTGCAGTTGCGCAATTACCAGGTGCACCTGGCTGACCGCAAAACACAGCCCGCCGTGACGCTGGATTTGAACCCGCTGAACCTGGACCTGCAAAATTTCGACAGCCTCAATGGCTCGCCTTTTACCCTCAAGCTCGACACCGGCGTGGGCAAGCAAGGCAAGATCTCTGCGGATGGCGAGGTCAATCTCGCTCCCGTCAGCGCCAAATTGAACGTGCACACCAAGGACATCGACCTGCGGGTCGCCCAGTCCTACATCAATCCGTTCATTCGCCTTGAACTGCGCAGCGGCATGCTCGGCAGCGATCTGGCGGTCAACCTGAAAAGCACCGAGCCGTTGGCGTTCAGCGTCACAGGACGGGCGCAGATCGATCAGTTGCACACCCTCGACACCCTGAAAACCCGCGACTTTCTCAAGTGGCAACAGGTGGTGGTCGAAGGCCTGAATTATCAGCACGGCGACAGCCTGTCGATCGACAAGGTCAACCTGCTCCAGCCCTACGTGCGTTTCATGATCAACGATGACCGCACCACCAACGTCGATGACCTGCTGATCCCGCAACCACCCGATTCCGGCGCCAAAACCGCTGCGGCCAAACCTGCCAGCAAGGACAAGCCGCTGGGCATCCACATCGGCGGCATTGCCATCAATGACGGTTCGGCCAACTTCGCCGACTTCAGCCTGACCCCGAACTTCGCCACCGCCGTGCAACAGCTCAACGGGCAGATCGGCACCATCGACAGCCGTCAGGCAAAACCGGCGACCGTCGACATCAAGGGCAAGGTCGATCGCTACGCGCCGGTGACCATCAAAGGTTCGGTCAACCCGTTCGACCCGATGGCCAGCCTCGACATCGCCACCAGTTTCAAACGGGTGGAACTGACCACACTGACGCCCTACTCCGGCAAATTCGCCGGCTACCGTATCCGCAAGGGCCGACTCAATCTCGACCTGCATTACCTGATTACCAAAGGCCAGCTCAAGGCTGAAAACAAAGTGGTGGTCGAGCAATTGCAACTGGGTGAAAAGGTCGACAGCCCCGACGCTGTCAGCCTGCCGCTGAAACTGGCGATTGCCCTGCTCAAGGATGTCGACGGCAAGATTTCCATCGAGCTGCCAGTCACCGGCGACCTCAACAATCCGCAGTTCAGCGTCATGCCGATTGTCTGGCAGACCCTGCGTAACCTGATCGTCAAAGCCGCTGCCGCACCGTTCAAAATGATTGGCGGGCTGGTCAGTGGCGGTGGTTCGGAAGACCTCGGCACGGTGTCGTTCGCACCGGGTTCAAGCGACCTGAGCAAGGACGCCGAGGGTTCGCTGGTCAAACTGTCCAATGCACTCAAGGAACGTCCGGCCCTGCGCCTGGAGATCGAAGGCACCGCTGCCGCCAGCAGCGATGGCCCGCTGATCGCCGAGCAACGCCTGGAACGGGAATACCAGTACAACTACTACAAAATGCTCCAGCGTCGCGGCGACAGGGTGCCGGCGCAGGCCTCGTTGCTGCAAGTACCGGACGGCGAGAAAGGCCCGCTGCTGGAAGGCATCTACCGCACCCGCCTGAAAAACCAGCCACCGGCCGAATGGAAGGACCTGGGCAAGGAAGAACGCACTGCAAAAATGCGCGCGGACGTGATCAAGTTCTGGAGTTCCAGCGACGTGCTCTTGCGCCAGCTGGGCCAGGATCGCGCCAGCAGCATCAAGGATTATCTGGTCGACAAGGGTCAGTTGGCCGATGACCGCGTGTACTTCATCGATGCCAGTCTCGGCGAAGCGGAAAGTGACGGTCGGGTGGTAACGCCGTTGCACCTGGATGCCGAGTGATGATCAGTCGGTTGCTGATCAGCCTGGCACTGGCAATGGCGGCCAGTCCGGCCACGGCCGCCGATACCCTGCGCTGCGGCAGTCAGTTGGTCAGCGTCGGCGACCGGTCCAGCGAGGTCCTGCAGAAGTGCGGTGAGCCAGTCAGTCGAGACCTGTTGGGCTACAAGCGCAGCGCCAACCGTCGGGAAGAATTCCAGGTCGAGGAATGGACCTACGGGCCCAACGGCGGGATGTATCAATACCTACGGTTTGAAGGGAATCGCCTGAGGCAGATCACCAGCAAGCGCGGTAACTGACACACAGGCCCTTTGTAGGAGCCGGCTTGCTGGCGATTGCGGTGTGTCAGTAATCAGTTTCGTCGACTGACACACCGCAATCGTCGGAACGCCGCCCGCAGCAAGCCGGCTCCTACAGTTTGGTTTTGTGGTGGCCCGGAATAGAACAGGCCCCGGACACGAATGTCTGGGGCCTGTAATGGCCACATCCTTGTGGCCGTCGCATGAACTCTCAAGTGGCGGCAGACGCATGACTCGGCTCGTCTACCGCGCCTTCTCCCGTTCAGGCGAGAAGTCTTGCCTTACTCGGCTTTCAGGCCGTCAGCGGAGACCGCTTTGACGCCTTTGATTTTCTTGGTGATGGCCACAGCGGTGGCTTTCTGCGCGTCAGTCACCGCGACGGTGGACGACAGGGATACAACACCTTTGTTGGTTTCGACTTTGATATCGGTACCAGGAATGCCTTTTTCAGTTACCAGGTCAGCTTTGACTTTGGTGGTGATCCAGGTGTCTGAAGTGGTTTCTTTAGCCTTGGCCACTTCACCGGCAGCCAGGGTCATTGGCGCTTGGGTAGCCTGGGTCTGTGCAAATGCAGCGTTGGCCATGGTCAGGGTCAGAGCGGTAGCAGCAGCGGCAGCGATAGCGAACTTCTTCATACGAGTAACTCCTGTTTTTTCATAAAGTCTGCTGCGTGTCTTGTCAGCAGGGTTACTGGGTATAGTGCGAACGCTGTGCCAACTTTGAAACAGTCATTAATTCCTTATAAATCAGCAAGTTAAAAAAATGACTGATTTTCGAAATCATGCAAATTGCATGACTTCGGCAATATCTACATGCAAGTTGCGGGTTTTACCGTTGGCCTAAGGCCATGAATTTGTGGGGTTTTCCAAATCTCACCAAGAAGCACAGCGAACTGGGAGTTTTTTCCCCCCAAAAAAATGCCCCATCCAACGATGGGGCATTCTTCTATTTACCCGTTTGCAGCATTAAGTTGCTGAGGCTGTGCAACCAGGCGGTGCGTAATCGGCAGTCACGCCGGTCGCGCATGACCAGCCTGCTGTGGCGCTGCGAGTCAGCGTGATGGTTTTACCTGCCACAGGGGCCGGTGCTTTCTGCAAGGTGCAGACAATGGTGCCAGCGCCTGAGGCAACCGTGCCGGTGACAGCAATTGCACAGTTCTGCGTCGTCGTGCCGGCGCCCGTCAGTGTGGTGGGTTCTGCAGTGCCGGCATTCATCAGGTCTTCAAACGAAACCTTCAGCGCTGCAATCTCCGCCAACCCCGCCGTCACTTTTGCCCGGGCCTGATACTTCGAGTAAGCCGGCAACGCAAACGTCGCCAGAATCCCGATGATCGCCACCACGATCAACAGTTCGATAAGCGTAAAACCTTTCTGAGTATTCATAGACAAGCTCCATGCATGAGTCGAAATCTCATGACCTGAACCAGTCTCAGCACAGCCCATGCCAAGCCCGTTGCCCCCTGTTAGCGGGACGCGGGAACGAAGCAAGGCCTTTTCCAGCCCCCAGGATCCGCACTATCTGACACTTTTTGTCACCAGAGCAGCGCTGGTTTGGCGCCACCGGTTGACTAGGCTATAAGTCATGAACTGTCTGCGTCCGGTATCCCCATGAATGACATCGCCCTTAGCGGTCTGGCCAAGCAATTGGTTCTTGCCGAGCTGCTCACCGACCAAAGCGCGCAACAGGCGTATCAGCAAGCCCAACGTCATAAAATCTCCCTCGTCAGTTATCTGGTGCAGAACAAACTGGTGAAAAGTCGCCAGGTCGCCGAGATCGCTTCGGAGCATTTCGGCATGGCGCTGCTCGACCTCAACTGCCTGGACAAGGAAACCCAACCCAAGGGCCTGGTCAGCGAAAAACTGGTTCGCCAGCATCACGCCCTGCCCCTCTGGCGGCGCGGCAACAAGTTGTTCGTGGGGGTTTCCGACCCGACCAATCACCAGGCCATCAACGACATCCAGTTCAGCACCGGGCTGAACACCGAAGCCATCCTGGTGGAGGACGACAAGCTCAGCGATGCCATCGAGAAGTTCTTCGACAGCCATGCCAGCGGACTGGAAGACATGGCCGACGTAGACCTCGATGGCATGGACATCGAGTCGATCGATGACCACCAACAGGACGCCATCGCCGGACAGGATGCCGACGACGCGCCGGTGGTGCGCTTCGTTCACAAGATGCTGCTGGACGCGATCAGGAGTGGCTCTTCCGACCTGCATTTCGAGCCCTACGAAAAAACCTACCGCGTGCGGATGCGCACCGACGGCATGCTGCGTGAAGTCGCCAAGCCGCCGATTCAACTGGCCAACCGCATCGCCGCCCGCCTGAAAGTCATGGCCAGCCTCGACATCTCCGAGCGGCGCAAACCCCAGGACGGGCGGATCAAGATGCGCCTGTCGAAGAGCAAGTCCATCGACTTCCGGGTCAACACCCTGCCGACCCTGTGGGGCGAAAAAGTGGTGATCCGGATACTTGATCCATCGAGCGCGCAAATGGGCATCGACGCCCTCGGTTACGAACCGGACCAGAAAGACCTGTACATGGCCGCGCTGAAGCAGCCGCAGGGGATGATTCTGGTGACCGGTCCCACGGGGTCGGGCAAGACCGTGTCGCTCTACACCGGGCTGAACATTCTCAACACCGTGGACATCAACATCTCCACCGCCGAAGACCCGGTGGAGATCAACATGGAAGGCATCAACCAGGTCAACGTCAACGCCAAGCAGGGGCTGGGTTTTGCCCAGGCGCTGCGTTCGTTTTTGCGCCAGGACCCGGACGTGATCATGGTCGGCGAGATCCGCGACCTGGAAACCGCCGAAATTGCCATCAAAGCCGCCCAGACCGGGCACCTGGTGCTGTCGACCCTGCACACCAACAGCGCCGCCGAAACCCTGACCCGCCTGCACAACATGGGCATTCAGGGGTTCAACATCGCGACGTCCGTCAGCCTGATCATCGCCCAGCGCCTGGCGCGCAAACTGTGCAGCCAGTGCAAGAAGCCCATCGATATTCCCCGCGAGGCATTGATCAAGGAAGGCTTCCCCGAGGAACGGATTGGCGCATTCACGATCTATGAGCCGGTCGGTTGCGATCAGTGCAACGGCGGCTACAAGGGGCGCGTGGGGATTTATGAAGTGGTGAAGAACACAGCAGACCTGCAACGGCTGATCATGGCCGAAGGCAACTCGCTGGAAATCGATATCCAGATGCGCAAGGACGGCTTCAATGACCTGCGTACTTCCGGGCTGATCAAGGCCATGCAAGGTATCACCAGCCTTGAAGAAATCAACCGGGTCACCAAGGACTGAACATGGCGGTCAAGGCAGCAAAAATCAGTGTGTACGCCTGGGAAGGCACCGACAAAAAAGGCAGCAGAATAACCGGCGAACTCAGCGGTCAGAACCCGGCGCTGATCAAGGCGCAACTGCGCAAGCAAGGCATCAACCCCGGCAAGGTGCGCAAGAAATCCGCCTCGCTTTTCAGCCTCGGTCAACGCATCAAGGCGCATGACATTGCCCTGTTCACCCGGCAGATGGCGACCATGATGAAAGCCGGCGTGCCGCTGTTGCAGTCGTTCGACATCATCGGAGAAGGCTTCGAAAACCCGGCCATGCGCAAACTGGTGGACGAGGTGAAACAGGAAGTCGCGGCGGGTAACAGCTTCGCGGCGGCCCTGCGCAAAAAGCCGCAGTATTTTGATGAGCTCTACTGCAATCTGGTGGATGCCGGCGAACAGGCCGGCGCGCTGGACACCCTGTTGGAGCGGGTCGCGACCTACAAGGAAAAGAGCGAAAGCCTCAAGGCCAAGATCAAGAAAGCCATGACTTATCCGCTGGCGGTGGTGTTCGTCGCGATCATCGTCACCGGGATTCTGCTGGTCAAGGTGGTGCCGCAGTTCGAGTCGGTGTTCAAAGGTTTTGGTGCGCAACTGCCGGCGTTCACGGTGATGGTCATCGGCCTGTCGCAGTTCATGCAGGATTGGTGGTGGCTGATGCTTGGCGTGCTGATCGCGGCGATATTCGGTGTGCGCCACGCCTTCAAGACATCGCAAGGCTTTCGGGACCGGACAGACACCTGGCTGCTGAAACTGCCGTTGATTGGCACGTTGATGTACAAGTCCGCCGTGGCCCGTTACGCCCGTACGCTGTCGACCACTTTCGCCGCGGGTGTGCCGCTGGTCGAAGCGCTGGAGTCAGTGGCAGGCGCGACCGGCAACATTGTGTTCAAGCGGGCGGTGCTGCGTATCAAGCAGGACGTTTCGACGGGGATGCAGCTGAATTTCTCCATGCGCACCGCCGGCGTCTTTCCGAACATGGCGATCCAGATGACAGCCATTGGCGAAGAGTCCGGCGCACTGGACGACATGCTCGACAAGGTCGCCAGTTTCTATGAGGCGGAAGTCGACAATATGGTCGACAATCTCACCAGTCTGATGGAGCCATTCATCATGGTGGTGCTGGGTGTGATCGTCGGCGGCCTGGTGGTTGCGATGTACCTGCCCATTTTCCAACTCGGCAATGCGATCTGACATGCCCTTGAACGAAATCCTGACCGTGTACCCGCTGGCGTTTGTCGTCGTTGCACTGGTGGTCGGCTTGCTGGTCGGCAGCTTCCTCAACGTGGTGATCTGGCGCCTGCCGAAAATGCTCGCGCGTGAGTGGCAATTGCAGGCCCGGGAAGTTCTCGGTTTGCCTGGCGAAACACCGCCTGCGACCTACAACCTGATGCTGCCCCACTCCCAGTGCCCGCACTGTGGGCACCGGATTCGCGCCCGGGAAAACATCCCGCTGCTCAGTTACGTGTTTTTACGTGGACGATGCTCAAGCTGCGCAACGCCCATCAGCAAACGCTACCCGTTGACCGAACTGGCCTGCGGCCTGCTGTCGGCGTTCATTGCCTGGCACTTCGGTTTCGGCTGGCAAGCCGGGATGGTGCTGGTCCTGAGCTGGGGCCTGTTGGCCATGAGCCTGATCGACGCCGAGCATCAACTGTTGCCGGATGTGCTGGTGCTACCGCTGATGTGGCTGGGACTGATCGTCAACAGCTTCAAATTGTTCGTGCCGTTGCACGAGGCGCTATGGGGCGCAATTGCGGGCTACATGGCGCTGTGGTCGGTGTTCTGGCTGTTCAAGCTGATCACCGGCAAGGAAGGCATCGGCCATGGCGATTTCAAGCTGTTGGCCATGCTGGGCGCCTGGGGCGGCTGGCAGATTTTGCCGCTGACCATTCTATTGTCGTCTCTGGTGGGCGCGATTATCGGCATGATTTTGCTGAGCCTGCGCAATGCGAAAACCTCGACCCCGATCCCCTTCGGTCCCTATCTGGCGATTGCCGGCTGGATTGCATTGCTCTGGGGTGGTCAAATAACCGACTTCTATTGGCAGTTTGTCGGTTTGAAATGAATACCCCTGTGGATAAACCCTGGATTCTCGGCCTGACCGGCGGCATCGGCAGCGGCAAAAGCGCGGCCGCCCAGCACTTCATCGACCTCGGTGTGCACGTGGTCGATGCCGATCATGCGGCGCGCTGGGTGGTGGAGCCTGGTCGTCCGGCGCTGGCACAAATCGCCGAACATTTTGGCCCCGGCGTGTTGCAAGCCGACGGGCAACTCGATCGCGCGGCGTTGCGCAAATTGATCTTCGAAGTGCCTGAGCAACGCCTCTGGCTCGAGGCGCTTTTACATCCGCTGATCGCGAGGGAAATCGCCGATCACCTGGGCAAGGCACAATCGCCTTACGCGATTCTGGTTTCGCCGTTGCTGATCGAGTCCGGGCAGTACGCCATGACCCAGCGAGTGCTGGTGATCGATGCGCCCGAACAACTACAGATCGAACGCACCCTGCAGCGCGACCAGACCAGCGAACAACAGGTTCAGGCGATCCTCAAGGCGCAATCCAGTCGCCAGGATCGCGTGAGCCATGCCGACGATGTGGTGGTCAACGACCGCGACCTCGCCTGGCTGCACAGCGAGGTCGAACGCCTGCATCACTTTTACCTTACATTGCGTGGAGGCCAGTCATGAGCCAGATCCCAACCGTCGAATGCCCAACGTGCGGCGCCCCTGTGGAATGGACCCCGGAAAGCACGTTCCGGCCGTTCTGTTCGGACCGCTGCAAACTGATCGACCTGGGTGCGTGGGCGTCAGAAGAGCACAAGATTCCAGTGGCACCCGATGCCGAGGACGAGTTGTTCAGTGGTGATTTCGACCCGCGTCACTAAGTGACGGTTCAGGGCCGCATGAAGCCGTAGTCCTGACCGTCATCGAGGTTCTCGGCGAGAAACTGCAACTCATCGGCCAGATCCTCGACACTGCGCACGGCCTTGCTCTGCTGCACCACCGCACTGAGCAGGGCGCGCAGGCTCAACCCCGGATCAAACCCGACTTCCTGCGCTGCATCCAGACTGTGGCGCAACTCCTGCCTTGCCCATTCGTAGACACTCATTTTCGATGCTCCTGAAGGTTTGTCGGAGCATGGATTCGTCGACGTTTTTTGGATTTGATGTGGATCAAGATTTCGGATCGTCGTCCTTCCAGGGTGCCGATAGGTAGCGTGTGCGGTTGAAGGTCTCCAGCCATTCGGGGCTGAACACCACCAGTGCGCTGACGACCATGCCGTTGATGAAGGCTTCGGGAAAGATGATCAGCCACAGGTAACCGACAAAATCTTCCAGCCAGTAAGGCATGACGAAAAGCTCGTTGAACCACAGCAGCCACAGGGCCAGCAGCAGGCACAGCAAGGCCGATAGCGCCGCGGCGAAGAAACCGGAAACGAAGATATACACGAAGGGATTACGCGGCTGCGCGCGCTCGACCAGGATTGCGCAGCACTCGGTGACCAGCACGGGCAGCAGAATCAACAAGGCGCCGTTCACGCCGACGGCGGCGAGGTCTTGGCGTCCGAGCAGTACCAGGCCTGCTTGTGCGACCAGTCCGCCGACGATTGCCAAGGGCCAGTCCAGGAGCAGTGTCACGGCGGTCATGCCGATGAAGTGATAGGACACGCCGGTGTCGAAATCCCGTCGTACCAGCCACAGCATGAATAGCGCGAACACGGTGCCGAACAACAGATGCTGGCGGCGGCTGTCGCTGAACAGCTCGACCCACGGGGCACGTGCGATGGCCCAGATCAGGGCTGGAATGTAGATCAGCCAGCCGACGGTGAGGGTTTCGGGGGACAGCAGCTCGGCGCCAATCATGGCTGGGTGGGCTCCCTTGTCTTTGCCGGAATAGGGTGGGTATCAGTTTACACCGGTGTTTGGTTGGCCTTTGGTTGGTGGGCATATCCGTTTTTGCGGTGATGGCGGCTATTGGTTTCGCCCTTACGGCGAGTCACTTGGAGAAGCCCCAAGTAACCAAGGGCTCTTGCCCCTTTCGTTCGGTGGCTCGCTAATGCTCGCCATGCCCTCGCTCCGGTCCTGCTCCGTGGGCCCGCCGCCATCGGCCATCCCTGGCCGGGGGCGGCTAACCCGGCATCCATGCCGGGTTGCCCACTACGCAGAACCTGCGCTCGGCCTCTCGAGGGGGCGCTCAGATCAAAAGCTGAAGGCGAGCTAACGCTCGGCCTGATGAGTGGTGAAAATCAAAAGCGCACGCCGATCCCTGTAGGAGCCGGCTTGCTGGCGATAGCGGTGGGTCAGTCACCCTGCTTTTCGACTGGACGGACGCCATCGTCGGAACGCCGCCTGCAGCAAGCTGGCTCCTACAGGGGAAATGCAGATGCGTTTGGATAAATACGATCAACTGTAGGAGCCGGCTTGCCGGCGATAGCGGTGGGTCAGTCAACGTATGTATTGGCTGGACGGACGCCGTCGTCGGAACGCCGCCCGCAGCAAGCTGGCTCCTACAGGGGAAATGCAGATACGTTTGGATAGATACGATCAACTGTAGGAGCCGGCTTGCTGGCGATAGCGGTGGATCAGTCACCCTCCTTTTCGACTGAATGGACGCCATCGCCAGCAAGCCGGCTCCTACAGGGGATCGGTGTACATGTCCAAAATGAGTGGCCACAGCAGTGAAGGAGAACGCGTACGCAAATCAGCCAGGTCGGCTTTCAGGCCGCCTCGGCTGCTGTGGCGGTAGTCGCCCCCTCGAGAGGCCGAGCGCAGGTTCTGCGCAGTGGGCAACCCGGCATGGATGCCGGGTTAGCCGCGCACGGCCAAGGATGGCCGATCGCGGCGGGCCCACGGAGCAGGACCGGAGCGAGGGCATGCCGAGCATTAGCGAGGCACCGAACGAAAGGGGCAGAAGCGCTTTGGTTACTTTCCGCCGGGCCGCGCAGGCTTTTCGAAAGTGACTCGCCGTAAGGGCGAAACCAATAGCCGCCATAACCGCAGAAACGGATATGCACCCACGATTGTTACGTTTTCTGCAAAGCTGAATCAGCCCCAGCCCCCTTTATCCATCACCGCCAAGGACTAAACTTCAAGCATCAAAACCAACACCGAGGGCACAAAAATGAAAACCCTGACCACCCTGTTTCTGACCCTGATCGCCACCTCAGCCATGGCCGCCAGCGAACCCGCTGCCACCCCGTACAACCCGGCGCAACCGCTGGACATCGCCAAGGTGGTTTCCGTCACCGACACCGCAACCGCGTGCGACGTCGTGCCGGCAACCATGGTCTACATCGACCATCAGGGCCAGACCCATCGCGTGACCTACCAAGTCATGGGCAACTGCACAAGCAACCTGTAACACCCGGCATCACACGATCAGCCGTTTCGCCTGCAACGCCAAATCATGCAGGCCGGCCAAACGCGCCATGATCCGTTCGACCACCTCGACCCTGGCCACCGCACCGCTTTGCAATTCCCCCATCGAATGCAAAGCCACTCCAGCCTTTTCCAGCCCCAGACGGGTGGAGCCGGATAACTGCTGAATCCCCTGGCGTGCATGCTCCGCCGACTGTTCCAGCCCCGTGGCGATTTGCCGGATCTGCGCACTGGAGTCCGCAGCCTGACGCGAGAGATTGCGCACCTCGTCGGCGACCACCGCAAACCCTCGGCCATGACTGCCCGCCCTCGCCGCCTCGATTGCTGCGTTGAGCGCCAGCAGATTGGTCTGACGGGCGATGTCCTGAATGCTGCCGACAATCGCACCGATGCGCATCGACTGACTGCCGAGCTCATCGAACACCTGATCCAGACGCTGCATGTAGAGGTTCAGGTCCTCCAGCACACTGGCCGAAGACTGCATGCTCTGCGCACTCGCCTTGACCCGATCGCCGGCCGTGCGCGCCAGTTGATTGGCAAAGCGCATGTCTTCCTCGGTTTGCAGCACCGACTCGGTCAATTGCTCCAGCTTGTTCTGCAAGCCGATGTTGTAAGGCAGTTGTTCTTTTTCAATGGTCATAGCAGCGTCCAGGTGTAACTGAGGATCAGGCGGTTTTCGTCGATATCACTGCGGTAGTTGGATCGGGCCATCACGTTACGCACGCGAATCCCGAGGCCTTTGAGGCTGCCGTTTTGCAGCACATAGCCGAGGTCGAGATCACGCTCGCGATCCTTGCCCTCGAAGCCCTTCCCTGTGTCGACGTTATTACCGGAAATGTAACGCACGGTGCTGGTCAGCCCCGGCACACCGAGGGCGGCGAAGTCGTAGTCGTAACGCGCTTGCCAGGAGCGCTCGTCGGTAAAGGCAAACTCGTAGGTCGGTACCTCGTTGCCCAGCGGCGAGATGTTGGCGAAGACCCGCGGGAATGCGCTGTCACCGAACATCCCCTGATAACCGACATAAAACGTGTGACCACCACGCTTGGCCGACAGCAGCGAGAAGAACGCTTGGTTATCAATGTTGCCCAGCAGCTTCTTGCCGTCTTCGCGCGAATCGTAATAACCAAGGTTGGCGCCCAGGGTCCAGTCGCCCATCGGCTGGCTGTGCTTGAGACCGAGAAAACGCTGGTTGTAGATATCTTCCAGTTGCCCGAACCAGGCGCTGACCGAGCTGCGTTTATCGTTGAAGGCGTAATCGGCGCCGGCAAAGTTGAAGCCATCACTGCTGACCTGGCGCTGCGGCACGTGGCCGAGCATGGCCTGCATTTTTTCGTCGCCCGCCTCGTTGCGCAGGCTGGTCGTGTTCAAGTGACCGCCCTGCAAAGTCAGGCCATTGATCTCATTGGAGCTGATGCTTGCACCTTGGTAACTGGGCGGCAGCAGGCGGATATCGCTGAACGCCAGCACTGGCAGGTTGGGTTGCAACTCCCCGACCTTCAGCTCGGTTTTGGAGTAACGCATCTTCAGCGCAGCTTCGAGACGGCTGTAATCATTCGCCGCGCGCCCGTCATCCTTGACCGGCAGCAAACCGGTATTGACCCGATCCGGGCTGCTGTCGAGTTTGAGGCCGAGCAGGCCGATCACATCCACACCAAAACCGACAGGCCCTTGGGTGTAGCCGGATTTGACGTTAAGGATGAAGCCCTGCGCCCACTCTTCGGCCTTCGATTGTTTGTTCGCCCCGACGATGTCGGAGAAGTCCCGGCTGAAGTAGTAATTGCGTGCCTGCAAGGTGGCCGTGGTGTCTTCGATAAAGCCGCCCTCGGCCGCCATCGCTCCGGTGGAGAAACCCGAGACGAGCGCCATGGACAACACGGAACCGGTTGTTGGAAGAATCTGTTTCATCGTTTTTTCTCTTATTTTTATTGATCGACAGTTGGAAGTGCTTCAGCCGCCGCGCTTTCGCGACGGGCGTTTAACAACACATGGGTGACCATGCCGAAAATCAGTCCCCAAAAAGCCGCGGACAAACCCAACAACGACATGCCCGAAGCGGTGGTGAGAAAGGTCACCAGCGCGGCTTCGCGATCTGCCGGCACCGCCATTGCGCCGGCCAGCGCCCCGGCAATCGCGGCGAACAGCGCCAGCCCGGCCAACGCCGCGATCAGCTCTTTGGGGAACGCCGAAAACAGCGAAACCAGGGTGGCGCCGAAGATGCCCAGCAGCAGGTAACACAGCCCACCGACCACCCCAGCCACGTAGCGCTTGCCGGGATTTTCATGGGCCTCGCGACCGGTACAAATGGCTGCGGTGATCGCCGCCAGATTCAGCCCGTGGCAACCGAACGGTGCCAACAGCGCCGTGCCCAACGCGCTGCTGGCGATAATCGGGCCGGACGGCATCGCATAACCGCTGGCCCGCAGCACCGCCATGCCGGGCACGAACTGGCCGGTCAGCGCCACCATCACCAGCGGCAAGGCAATGTTCAGCGTCGCGCTGAGGCTGAACACGGGCGTGATCCACACCGGCGTGGCCAACCCGATCACCAGCGCTTCGCTGTGCAAATCACCGGCGAGAAACGCCACCGAACAGCCCACCAGCAGCACCATCACCACCGCATAACGCGGCATCAGCCGTTTGCAGATCAGGTACGTGGCAAACATCGCCAGCACCAGCAACGGTTTGCCCTGCAACGAGACAAACAACCCGGTGCCGAAACTGAACAGAATCCCCGCCAGCATCGCCGCCGCAACAGCCGCCGGCAGTTTGCCGATGATCCGGTCAAACGCCCCCGACACCCCGACCAGGAAGATGATCAGGCTGCTGACCAGATACGCGCCCACCGCCTCCGGCATCGAGATCCCCGGCAACAGAGCCACCAACAAAGCCGAGCCCGGCGCCGACCACGCGATGATCACCGGCACGCGGTAACGCAGGCTCAAACCGATGCCGAGCACCGCACTGCCGATGGAAATCGCCCAGACCCAAGACGACAACACTTCCCGCGACAGGTGTGCGGTCTCGGCCGCCTGGAAAATAATCACCAACGGGCCGGCATAGGAAATCACCGTGGCGATAAATCCGGCGACGGCCGCCGACAGGGAAAAATCCCGGACAAACGTTTTCATGAAGCTTCGCCGACAGACCCGTCTGGCGAACCGTTGCGCAGGCCCGACAGCGCTTGCCTGTGACTGCGCTGACTGCTGATCGCAAACACGGTCATGGCAATCGCGGCCACCGCGCCGGGCAAGGCAAACGCCATGAAGTTGAGTTGCAGCGGCAGGCTGATCCCGAGCAAGGCACCACCCAGCAGCGGCCCGACAATCGCACCGTTGCGTCCGATACCCGAAGCCCAGCCCAGACCGGTGGAGCGAATGGTCATGGAGTAGAACTGCGCGGCGCAGGCGTACAACAGAATCTGCGAGCCGATGGTGGTGGCGCCGGCGATGGCGATCAGCAGGTACAGCAGCGGCATCGGGCTGTTGAAACCGAGCAAGGTGATCGACACGGCGGCCACGGTGAAGAACACCGCCAACACCCGCGGCAGGTTCAATTTGTCACCCAGCACGCCGCCACCGACCGCGCCGAAAATGGCGCCGAAGTTGAGCACCAGCAGGAACGACAGGCTCGAACCCAGGCTATAACCGGCGTTGGCCATCAGTTTCGGCAGCCAGGAACTCAAGGCGTAAACCATCAGCAAGCAGCAGAAAAATGCCAGCCACAACATCAGCGTGCGCAGCGCGCGCCCCTCGCGAAACAGTTGCAGCACGGGGGTGCCGGTGCCCTTCACTTCGCTCATCTGCAGTTGATCGCCGGACTGCGCGACGTATGCCGGATCGACCCGCTGAAGAATGGCCCGCGCCTCTTCATTGCGCCCCTGACGCAGCATGAAACCCACCGACTCGGGCAGGAAGTACATGATCAGCGGCAACAACACCAACGGCAGCACCGCGACGTAAAACACCGACTGCCAGCCGAAGCTCGGGATCAGCACGATACCCAGCCCCGCCGAGAGCATGCCGCCCACGGAGTAGCCGCTGAACATGATCGCCACCAGCGTGCTGCGGATTTTCTTCGGCGCGTACTCGTTCATCAGCGCCACGACGTTGGGCATCACCCCGCCGATGCCGAGCCCGGCAATAAACCTGCAAATCCCGAACTCGGTGGGGTTGCGGGCAAAACCGTTGAGCACGGTAAAACCGCTGAAGAGCATCACGCAGATGGTGATGGCTTTCTTGCGGCCGATCTTGTCCGAGAGCGGGCCGAAAAACAGCGCGCCGAACATCATTCCAAACAATGCGTAACTTCCCAGCGCGCCGGCCTGCAAGGGACTGAGCCCCCACTCCTTCATCAGCATCGGCAACACCACGCCGTAGATCACCAGATCGTAACCGTCGAAAATGATGATCAGGGCACACCAGAACAGCACCATCCAGTGGAAGCGGTTGAATCGAGCGTTGTCGATAACCTCATGTACGTCGATCTTGCGCATGGCATTCATCTCTTGTTGTTGTTTTATTCAGAGCGTCGGTAAAGCGGCTAACGTCCCGTAAAGCCGAGGGTAAAGCTGCCAGGCATGGGGCAATATCCGCTTTGCGCAGATCGCTATCCGTTTTGTGCAGGGCCCTGAAACGGGCGCGGGATGGGGCAATGGCGTGACAGGCTTTTGTTCTTCTCCGACAAACTGTCTTCTTTTCGAACGCATTTGAACGCTAAGCTTGGGCCTATGGATGACTCAGATTATTTACGCCTGCTGACCATTGCGGCCGAGCAAGCCAACGCGTTCCTTTCCAATGCCCGCAAATGGGAGCGTGAGCGTTGGGTGTGCCAGCGCCTGCTGCAAGGGCTGAACATTCCTTACCGCACCGACGAGTTCGCGCCTGCCGGGGAGCCGCCGGACGTGCTGTTTCGCGAGGCGAATTTCGAAGTGTTTTTCGTGCTCGACGAAGGCCGGCGCCTCAACGATGAGTGGCGCGATGAACTGCAACGCCGACGCAGTGCGTTTTCGCTGAGTTCGCTGGTGCGTCGCGAAGCCAAACCCAGGCGCATTCCGGCCAATGAATTCCTGCTGAGACTGGCGCCGACCTTGCGCAAAAAAGCGCACAACTACAAAGAGCGCGGCATGGACCTGGGCGAGCTGGACATCATCGCCTTCGCCAGCCTCAAGCGCGAAGTGCTCGACCTCAATAGCCATTTCCCACCGCCCACCGAATACTTGCGTCAGGGCTGGCGCTCGTTGTCGCTGGTGGGTCCGACCTTCGCCCGTGTTTTATTTGCGCATCCCGACGCTCCGGATTTCCTGCGCAGCAACCTCGGTCGCAGCATCGTTTTCGATGTCGGGATCAGCCTGTGAGTCCATTGCAGGAACTGATCGCTGAAGTCCCTCAAACCGGCCGCGTACGCTGGATCGGCGTGCGCCCGCAGCCACACGTGCCGATGATCGAACTGGCGGCCGTGGAGGCACGACTCGAGGCCGGGCTGACCGGCGATCGCGCTCGCCCCGGCGTGCGCAATGCGCGGCAGGTGACGCTGATTCAGTGGGAGCATCTGGCAGTGATCAACTCGCTGATGGGCCGCTCGGAAGATAATCCGCTGTTGCCTAATGATTTGCGGCGCAACCTCGTTATCAGTGGGATCAACCTGTTCAGCCTCAAGGGTCGCCGTTTCAAAATCGGCCAGGCGATTTTCGAAACCACCGGTTGGTGTCAGCCCTGCGCGCGTCTGCAAAACAACCTCGGCCCTGGTACCTTTCAGGCCGTTCGCGGACATGGCGGAATCACCGCCCGAGTGTTACAAAGTGGAATCATTCGCCTGGACGATACGGTCAGCGTCGAGCCTGTTCCGGAGAGCGGCTATGCTCCGTTCAACGCGGGCTAACGTTTTGCACAAAAGCCTGCTTGTAGCTTCTTCACATTAAGCAACGTCTACCCCTGACGAGGTCCGATATGACCAGCCGCCTGAACCCCGACGACCAAAAGCATGTCGAAGAGTACCTGCACCTGTCCCAGCACCGAGTCGAGCGCCGGCCTTTCCGGCCGTGGATGCTCCTGGTGGTGGTGCTGGCAGTGACTATTGGCCTGGGCCTGTTGAGCCGATTTATCAGTTACCTGACGCTATGAGCTGCATCGCGCTCGCTCGGATAATTGCACCGATTTCTTTTAGCCTTGCGAGATATCCCCATGACTCATCGTATTGTCATCGTTGGCGGCGGCGCCGGCGGTCTGGAGTTGGCTACCCGTCTGGGTAAGACTCTGGGCAAGCGCGGCACGGCCAGTGTGATGCTGGTCGACGCGAACCTGACCCACATCTGGAAACCGCTGTTGCATGAAGTGGCGGCCGGTTCCCTGAACTCTTCCGAAGACGAACTCAACTATGTTGCCCAGGCGAAATGGAACCACTTCGAGTTCCAGCTGGGGCGCATGAGCGGGCTTGATCGGGCACAGAAGAAAATCCAGCTGGCCGCCACCTATGACGAAGCCGGTCTGGAACTGGTGCCGGCGCGTGAAGTGCCGTACGACTCGCTGGTGATCGCCGTCGGCAGCACCACCAACGATTTCGGTACCCAGGGCGCGGCGCAACATTGCCTGTTCCTCGACACGCGTAAACAGGCCGAGCGTTTCCACCAGCAACTGCTCAACCATTATTTGCGCGCGCACGCCGGGCAGACGGATGTGGTGCAGCAGATCAGCGTCGCGATCGTTGGCGCTGGCGCCACAGGCGTCGAGCTGGCCGCCGAACTGCACAACGCCGCGCATGAACTGGCGGCTTACGGTCTGGACCGGATCAAACCGGAGAACATGCACATCACCTTGATCGAAGCCGGTCCACGGGTGCTGCCAGCATTGCCGGAGCGGATCGGCGGGCCTGTGCATAAAACCCTGGAGAAACTCGGGGTCAATGTCATGACCAACGCGGCCGTTAGCGAAGTGACCGCAGACAGCCTGATCACCGCCGACGGCAAAGTGATCAACGCCAGCCTGAAAGTCTGGGCCGCCGGGATTCGTGCGCCGGGTTTCCTCAAGGACATCGACGGTCTGGAAACCAACCGCATCAACCAGCTGCAAGTGCTGCCGACCCTGCAAACCACCCGCGACGAAAACATCTTCGCCTTCGGTGACTGCGCGGCCTGCCCGCAACCGGGCACCGATCGCAATGTGCCGCCGCGCGCCCAGGCTGCGCATCAGCAGGCGTCGTTGCTGGCCAAATCGCTGAAGCTGCGGATCGAGGGCAAGGCTTTGCCTGTGTACAAGTACACCGACTACGGCTCGTTGATTTCGCTGTCGCGTTTTTCGGCTGTGGGTAACTTGATGGGCAACCTGACCGGCAGCGTGATGCTCGAGGGTTGGCTGGCGCGGATGTTTTATGTGTCGCTGTACCGCATGCACCAGATGGCGCTGTATGGCGCGTTCCGCACAGCGATGTTGATGCTGGGCAGCAAGATTGGTCGCGGGACTGAGCCTCGACTCAAGCTGCACTAAGTTCTTCGGCGCTCGTTCGGGCCTCTTCGCGGGCAAGTCGGATCGCCGCACCGCTCGCTCCTACAGGTTGGTGGTGACCTTGTAGGAGCGAGCGGTGCGGCGATCCGACTTGCCCGCGAATGGGGCGCCTCGGTCCAACCTGAAAACACTTGTGTGTCTCACTGTATCTCACCCCACGATTTTGCCCCTTCGCTTACAAACTCCCCCCTTGCGCGACACAGTAGCGATACACCTCGCCCGTTAAATGGCCACATCCAAGCAAGGCACCCCGCCCGCTTCGGCTAACGCCGCACTTACGTGGCAACCTTTATCGAGTGGTTGTGTTGCGCAACCCAGGAGATTTGAAATGTCCCGTACCACCAAGAACACTATCGGTTTGCTCGGCGCTGTCCTCGCTGGCGGCATGATGTTGACCGGCACCGTTTTCGCCGCGCAGCCTCTGACCCAGGGCTACCTGCTGGCCTCGGCCGAACAGGTGGTGAAAACCCCTGAAGGCAAATGCGGCGAAGGCAAGTGTGGCGATGCGTCGATGGCAAAAACCGACACCGACGGTGACGGCAAGGTCTCTCGCGCCGAATTCCTGAAAGTCGCGCCGAAGTCCAACTTCGACAAGATCGACACTAACCACGACGGTTTCATCGACGAACAAGAAGCGTTCGATAACGTGAAAGCCAACTACGAAGCCAATGGCAAGAAAATGCCAAAAGGCCTGTTCGAACACCTGAAAGATCAAGACGGCGCCTAAGTCTCAATAAAAAAGCCGCGCTTTTCCTTCGAAAAGCGCGGCTTTTTCATGTCCGGCACATTTACACCCGAAAACGCTGCACCATCCCCTGCAACGCATTGGCCAGTTTCGATAGCTCGTGGCTGGAGGCACTGGTCTGATCCGCGCCGGTAGCGGAACGCACCGACAGATCACGAATGTTCACCAGATTGCGATCCACCTCCCGGGCCACTTGGGCCTGTTCTTCAGCGGCACTGGCAATCACCAGATTGCGCTCGTGAATCTCGTGGACCGAGGCGGTGATGGTCTGCAACGCGTCGCCAGCCCGCTCGGCCAGCACCAGCGTACTGGCGGCACGGGAAGCGCTGGCATTCATCGAGTCCAGCGCCAGGCTCGAGCCGCTGCGCATGCCCTGGACCATTTGTTCGATTTCCTGGGTCGATTGCTGCGTGCGATGCGCCAGTGCACGCACTTCATCGGCCACCACCGCAAAACCGCGCCCGCTTTCACCCGCACGCGCCGCTTCAATTGCAGCGTTGAGCGCCAACAGATTGGTTTGCTCGGCAATGGCCCGAATCACATCCAGCACCTTACCGATGTCCTGAGACTGATTGGCCAGCGACTGCACCAACTCGCCGGTGTGCTGCACATCATTGGCCAGGGCGCTGATGGCACTCGCGGTTTCGCTGACCCGCTCCTGCCCCAGATGCGCCGACTCGCTGGACTGGCGAGTGGCATCGGAAGTCGACACTGCGTTGCGCGCAACTTCTTCGACGGCGGAGGTCATTTCGTTGACCGCCGTGGCGGCTTGCTCAATCTCGTTGTTCTGTTGTTGCAGGCCCTGGGTGCTGTCGAGGGTGACGGCGTTCAGCTCATCTGCCGCCGTGGCCAGTTGCGTCGCCGAGCCACTGATGGCTTGCAGGGTTTCCCGCAGGTTCTGCTGCATGGTCGCCAGCGCCTTGAGCAAACGGCTCACTTCGTCATTGCCATGGGTCGCGATAGGTCGGGTCAAATCGCCCTGCGCCACGCTTTCCGCCGCACTCAAGGCTTCGTTCAGCGGACGGACGATGCTGCGAGTCAGCAACATCGCCAGGCCGACAGTCGCCAACGCCGCGAGCGCGATGAACAGGCTGACGATGGACCGCGAGGTTTCGTAGTGCGCTGCGGATTTCTGGCTTTCAACGGCGACCTGTTTGGCGAACAGTTCCGCCAGGTCATTGAGCTGCTTGCCGGAACCATCGACCACGGTTTTCATGTCGATCAACAGCAGTTTGGTCAGCTCGTCACGGCGACCTTGCTCGGCCAGGGTGAACGACTGGGCAATGCCGGTGCGATAGGCGGCGAAGGTGGTTTTGAACTGGTCATACAAGGCCTGACCTTCAGCGGTGTCGACCAACTTGTCGTAAGCCGCAATCTTCTCGCTCAGTTCCTTGTCGCGGGTGTCCATCTGGCCGCGGTAGGTTGGAATGTTCTTTGGGTCTTGATCCAGTGCCATGCGCAGGGAAATGGTACGGATGCGCAGCATCAGTTCGCGGATCTCGTCACCACCACGGATGCTCGGCAGCCATTGTTTCTCCACCGCCACCTCGCTCTCGCGAATGCTCGACATCTGCCCCAGGGCAAATATTCCAAGCAACGCCACCAGCACGGCAATCAAGGCAAAACCCAGCGCAGCACGAGGGGCAATATTCAGCTGACGAAGAAACATAACGAGTGCCTTTCTTGTTGTTGGCTTGAATGAGAGGTCGCGAGTGCGCCCCGACAGCTCGTTATCGGCTAGTTGTACGATGACTTGAAAGGATTCGGCTTTTTAAAAGGCAAAAAAAATCCCCGTATCTTTCGATACGAGGATTTTTAATATGGTCGGGGTAAGGGGATTCGAACTCCTGACATCCTGCTCCCAAAGCAGGCGCGCTACCGGACTGCGCTATACCCCGGTAAAAAAAAGGCACCTTTTAAAGGCGCCTTCTTCGATCAGCGCTTTTGGCCTCTGATCTTAAGATTCGATTCCAGCGCTAACTGGTTTCAAAAATGGTGGGTCGTGTGGGATTCGAACCTACGACCAATTGGTTAAAAGCCAACTGCTCTACCAACTGAGCTAACGACCCAAAAATGGTCGGGGTAAGGGGATTCGAACTCCTGACATCCTGCTCCCAAAGCAGGCGCGCTACCGGACTGCGCTATACCCCGGTTTGAAATTGGCTCCGTGACCAGGACTCGAACCTGGGACCCAATGATTAACAGTCATTTGCTCTACCGACTGAGCTATCACGGAACTACATATTTCAATTTACAACGGTGAAGCTTTACTGCGTTCTCTTCGACCCGTTCGCATCGCTGCGTTCGTGTGTCTGAGGCGCGCTATTCTACAATCTTAAGCACCTCTGTCAACCCCCTAAATTGCATTCAAGTTAATGATTTGCAACTTATTTCAGATTCCTGCTTGGGGAGCAGAAACCCTTCCGGGTGACTTACTGCGGGGCGCACTTTACAAGCCTTTTCCTTTGAGTTCAACAACCTGACGAAAAAAAGGCCTCGCAACGCGAGGCCTCTTCAGTTTTGTTGCTAACGCGGATCAGGCGAAGACGATTTCGTCGTTTTCCACCACACCCTTGGCGGTATCGCCGGGCATGAAACGACCCGACAAAATCAGCTGCGCCAGCGGGTTTTCGATCCAGCGCTGAATCGCACGTTTCAGTGGCCGTGCGCCGTACACCGGGTCGTAGCCAACCGCGATCAGCTTGTCCATGGCCTCAGGGCTGAGCTCCAGTTTCAGTTCGCGCTCAGTCAGGCGACTGCGCAGACGACCCAACTGGATCTCGGTAATGCCCGCAATCTGATCCCGCGCCAATGGTTCGAAGATCACCACTTCGTCGACCCGGTTGATGAACTCCGGCCGGAAGTGCGTGGAAATCGCATCCATCACCGCTGCGCGCTGAGCCTCACGATCACCGACCAGTTCCTGGATCTGTACCGAGCCCAGGTTGGAGGTCATGACGATCACGGTGTTCTTGAAATCCACCGTGCGGCCATGGCTGTCGGTCAGGCGGCCATCTTCCAGCACTTGCAGCAAGATGTTGAACACATCCGGGTGGGCCTTCTCGACCTCATCCAGCAGGATCACCGAATAAGGCTTGCGACGCACCGCCTCGGTCAGGTAACCGCCCTCTTCATACCCTACGTAGCCTGGTGGCGCACCGATCAACCGGGCCACGGAATGTTTCTCCATGAACTCGGACATGTCGATCCGCACCATCGCCTCTTCGGTATCAAAGAGGAACTCGGCCAACGCCTTGCACAACTCGGTTTTACCGACACCGGTCGGGCCGAGGAACATGAACGAACCGCTCGGACGATTCGGGTCGGACAAACCGGCCCGCGAACGACGCACCGCGTTGGAAACCGCGATCACCGCTTCGTCCTGACCGATCACGCGCTGATGCAACAGGCCTTCCATCTTCATCAGCTTGTCGCGCTCGCCTTCGAGCATTTTCGACACGGGGATGCCGGTCCACTTCGAGACGACTTCGGCGATTTCTTCCTCGGTCACCTTGCTGCGCAGCAACTGGTTTTCGCTTTTGCCATGCTGGTCGACCATTTGCAGGCTGCGCTCCAGATCCGGGATCACCCCGTATTGCAGCTCGGCCATGCGGTTCAGGTCGCCTTTACGGCGGGCGGCTTCCAGTTCCTGGCGGGATTGTTCGATTTTCTGCTGGATCTGCGCAGAACCCTGGACTTCGGCTTTTTCCGAGTTCCAGATTTCTTCGAGGTCCGAATACTCACGCTCATGACGAACGATTTCTTCCTGGAGTTTTTCCAGACGCTTGATCGCCGCTTCATCGCTCTCTTTCTTCAGCGCCTGGGATTCCACCTTCAGCTGAATCAGACGACGCTCAAGACGGTCCAGCACTTCCGGCTTGGAGTCGATCTCCATGCGGATGCGGCTGGCGGCTTCGTCGATCAGGTCGATGGCCTTGTCCGGCAACTGACGATCGGTAATGTAGCGATGACTCAGTTTGGCCGCGGCGATGATCGCGCCGTCGGTGATCGCCACTTTGTGGTGAACTTCATAACGCTCTTTCAGGCCACGCAGAATGGCGATGGTGTCTTCTTCGCTCGGTTCGTCCACCAACACTTTCTGGAAGCGCCGCTCGAGGGCCGCGTCCTTCTCTATATATTGACGGTACTCGTTGAGCGTGGTCGCGCCGACGCAGTGCAACTCGCCACGGGCCAACGCAGGTTTGAGCATGTTGCCCGCATCCATCGAGCCTTCGCCTTTACCGGCGCCGACCATGGTGTGCAGTTCGTCGATAAACAGAATGATCTGCCCTTCCTGCTTCGACAGTTCGTTGAGCAGGGATTTCAGGCGCTCTTCAAACTCGCCACGGTACTTGGCACCGGCAATCAGCGCGCCCATGTCCAGGGACAGCAGGCGTTTGCCTTTCAGGCCATCCGGCACTTCGCCGTTGATGATGCGCTGGGCCAGGCCTTCGGCGATGGCGGTTTTACCCACGCCAGGCTCACCGATCAGCACCGGGTTGTTCTTGGTGCGGCGTTGCAGCACCTGAATGGTCCGGCGAATTTCGTCGTCACGACCGATTACCGGATCGAGTTTGCCGTCTTCGGCGCGCTTGGTCAGGTCGACGGTGTATTTATCCAGCGCCTGACGCGACTCTTCGTGGTTGGCGTCGTTGACCGCTTCGCCGCCACGCAGGTTGTTGATCGCGTTTTCCAGGGCTTTTTTGCTGACGCCCTGACCGAGCAACAATTTGCCGAGTTTGTTGTTCTCGTCCATGGCGGCGAGCAGCACCAGCTCACTGGAAATGAACTGATCGCCCTTCTGCTGGGCCAGGCGATCCGCCTGATTGAGCAGACGCGCCAAGTCCTGCGACATGTTGACGTCGCCGGTCGGGTTCTGGATTTTTGGCAGCTGGTCGAGCTCTTTGGTCAGCTCTTTACGCAGGCTGTTGACGTCAAAACCAACCTGCATCAACAGGGGTTTGATCGAACCACCCTGCTGTTCAAGCATGGCTTGCATCAAGTGCGCCGGTTCAATACCGGGATGGTCAAGGCCGACGGCCAGCGATTGGGCGTCGGATAGAGCTAACTGCAATTTGCTGGTTAAACGATCTATACGCATGGGTCACCTTCCTTTTGAGCAGGCCGGACCTATAAAACATCCTGAATGAAGAAACCTGCCAGATACCGCTATAGATGTGGTCGATTCTGGGAGTTTCAAGCGTCGTGACGTTGATGCAGGTCAGGGAAGTCTAGCGATCCAACCAGACAAGGGAGGCAAACCGACCGGTGCGAGGGCTGCGGCGGTAAGAAAAGAAGCGGGGATCGGTCACGGTGCAGAAACCGCCACCATAAACAGCAGTGACACCACGAGCCGCCAGACGCAAACGCGCCAGCTCATAGATGTCAGCCATGAATTTGCCAGCGTTTTGGCTTGGGACGAAGGCTTTGGCGGATTCGGGCAATTGCTCGATGAAGGTATCCCGTACTTCCGGGCCGACTTCAAAGGCTTGCGGGCCAATGGCCGGACCGAGCCAGACCAGCACGTCTTCCGAGGGCACGGCCAGCGCATCGAGCGTCGCTTCGAGCACGCCCGCCGCCAACCCGCGCCAACCGGCGTGGGCGGCAGCGACGCGAGTGCCGGCACGGTCGCAAAACAACGCGGGCAGGCAATCAGCCGTCATCGCCGCGCAGGCAATGCCGGGCGTTGCCGTCCAGCTGGCATCGGCGGTGGCCACAAGGCTTGGGTCCGCATGAGCCACGGCGATGCCGTGAACCTGCTTCAACCAGGCCGGCTGCATGGAGAAATGATCGGTGAGGCGACGGCGGTTTTCGGCAACAGCTTCGGGGCTGTCGTCGACGTGATCGCCGAGGTTGAGGCTGTCGAACGGCGCCAGACTGACGCCGCCCGCACGGGTGGTGACGCAGGCCTTCACCCCGGCAGGCGCAGGCCAGTCGGGAATCAGCCAGTCACTCATCCGATGAACGCCTCACGGTCTTGCTTGAGCAGCGTCAGCAACCAGACGAAATCGTCCGGCAGTGGCGATTCCCAGCTCATGCGTTTACCGGTAGTCGGGTGATCCAGCTCCAGGAACCGCGCATGCAGCGCCTGGCGCGGGAACGTCTTCAAGGAATCGACCATGGTCTGGCTGGCGGCTGGCGGGATACGGAAACGACCGCCGTAGGCAGGATCTCCGACCAACGGGTAGTTGATGTGCGCCATGTGCACGCGAATCTGGTGCGTACGACCGGTTTCCAGCTTCACCCGCACGTGAGTGTGGGAGCGGAAACGCTCAAGCACACGGTAATGGCTGACGGCTTGCTTGCCACCTTCCATCACGGCCATGCGTTGGCGTTGCTGGCCGTGACGACCGATCGGCGCGTTGATCTTGCCGCCCGCCGTCACGACGCCGATTACGATGCACTCGTAGATCCGGCTGACGCTACGGCTCTGCAACTGTGTAACCAGCTGCGTCTGCGCTTGAATGGTCTTGGCCACCACCATCAGACCGGTGGTGTCCTTGTCCAGACGATGCACGATACCGGCGCGGGGCACATTGATGATGTCCGGCACGTGGTGCAGCAAGGCGTTGAGCAAGGTGCCATCAGCGTGACCGGCAGCCGGATGCACCACCAGGCCCGCAGGCTTGTTGATCACCAGGATGTCGTCGTCTTCATAGACGATGTCCAGCTCAATGTCTTGAGCGATCCATTCGCCCTGAGCTTCCTGCTCGGCAGTCAGTTCAAGAATGGCGCCACCGTGAACGATGTCTCGCGGGCGGATAACCGCCCCATCCACAGTCAGGCGGCCGTCTTTGATCCAGGCGGAAAGGCGCGAGCGCGAGTGCTCAGCGAATAATTGTGCGGCGACTTGATCGAGGCGTTGGCCGCCCAATTCGGACGGCACCTCTGCGCGAAGTTCAATTTTATCGGACATGCTCAGACTAGGCGTCGGCACAGCCTTTGGTTTCGGCTGCGCGCTTGTGGTTAAATACGGCGTCTTTTGCCCCGAGGCTATTCAACGGGGCGCTCATCATAACAGGACGGCCCCGCCCAAGACAGCGGCCGTCATAGGGACGCAAGCCGCCATGCAAGTGAAACACCTGCTGCTGATCGCCATCCTCGCATTGACCGCTGCTTGCTCATCGAAGGAAGTCGTAGACGAAAACCTTAGCGAAGTCGAGCTGTACCAGCAGGCTCAGCAAGATCTGGACAACAATAGCTACACCGCCGCCACAGCCAAGCTGAAGGCGCTGGAGTCGCGTTATCCGTTCGGTCGCTACGCCGATCAGGCTCAACTCGAGCTCATCTACGCCAACTACAAGAACACCGAGCCTGAGGCTGCGAAGTCTGCCGCCGAGCGTTTCATTCGTTTGCACCCTCAGCATCCGAACGTGGATTACGCCTATTACCTCAAGGGCCTGACCTCTTTCGACCAGGACGTCGGCCTGCTGTCGCGTTTCCTGCCGCTGGACATGACCAAGCGTGACCCGGGTGCTGCCCGCGACTCCTACAACGAGTTCGCCCAGCTGACCAGCCGCTTCCCGAACAGCCGTTACTCGCCGGACGCCAAGCAGCGCATGATTTACCTGCGCAACCTGCTGGCGGCCTACGAGATTCACGTCGCCGACTACTACCTGACCCGTCAGGCCTACGTCGCTGCCGCGAATCGTGGTCGTTACGTGGTGGAAAACTTCCAGGAAACCCCATCGGTCGGCGACGGCCTGGCGGTGATGACTGAAGCCTACCAGCGTCTGCACCTGGACGACCTGGCAGCCACCAGCCTCGAAACCCTGAAGCTCAACTACCCGAACCACCCAACGCTGGTAGACGGTCAGTTCGTGCCAACGGTCGACGAAGCCGACAACCGTTCGTGGTTGAGCAAGGCGACTCTGGGCCTGATCGAATCCCGCCCACCGCTGCCGCCGGGCGAAACCCGCGCCAACCAGGACGTGCAGAGACAATTCCGGGACGCCAAAGACGCGATTCCGAACGATCTCAAGCCTAAAGATGAAAATGGCGACGTGATCGAAGAAGAAAATCACGAAGCGGAAGGCAACAACAGCGACCGCTCGTGGTTCAGCTACATGACCTTCGGCGTGTTCGACTGATACGACCGGTGGTGCAAAAAGGGAGACTCTTGAGTCTCCCTTTTTTATTGCGCGGTTTTTATTACGCTGTGCGCCCGTCATGTCCTTGGCTAAACTGCTTAATCACTCGTCATAAAGCAGCTCATCATGCTTCGTTTACTGTTCTGGATCGCCCTGATTGCCGCAGCGGTATGGTTCTGGCGCAAGTTCAAGGGCCAGGCTTCTGTGCCCAAGTCCCCTGCCGAACTGGAAGCCGCGCCCATGGTCCGCTGCGCCCATTGCGGCGTACACCTGCCCCGCGACCGCGCGCTGAGCCTTCAACAACAGTGGTATTGCAGCCAGGCTCACCTCGAGCAAGGCCCGGGCTCCAGTGATCGCTGAGACGTCCAGTCCCGGCAGCAAACAGGCTCAGCGACTGCTGCGCCTTTATCACCTCTACCGTCTAAGCGTCGGCATCACCTTGGTGCTGCTGATCTCCAGCAACCTGGACAACCAGTTGCTGACGTTCGCCAATGACAGCCTGTTGCGCAGTGGCAGCTGGCTGTACCTGGTGCTGAACATCTTGCTGGTGGTCTTCTTCGAGAACACCCGCCGCCCGGCGCAACTGTTCGGGCTGGCGCTGATTGATGTCCTGCTGTTGTGTGGCTTGTTCTACGCCGCCGGCGGTGTCGCCAGCGCCATCGGCAACCTGCTGATCGTCTCGGTGGCCATCAGCAACGCCTTGTTGCGAAACCGCATCGGCCTGCTGATCGCCGCCGTCGGCGCGCTCGGCATCGTCGGGCTGAGCTTTCTCCTGAGCTTCAACCATCCCGCCAGCCCCAACGATTACCTGCAAGCCGGCACCCTCGGTGCGCTGTGCTTTGCTGCAGCGTTGCTGGTGCAAGGCTTGATCCAACGCCTGGAAGTCAGCGAAACCCTCGCCGAACAACGGGCCAGCGAAGTGGTGGGCCTCGAAGCCCTCAATGCATTGATCCTGCAACGCATGCGCACTGGCATCCTGGTGCTCGACGGGCAACTGCGGGTGCAATTGGCCAACCACAGCGCGCTGATCTTACTGGGTCGAGACACTCTCGAAGGCCAACGGATCGACGACTGCTCGCCCATTCTGGTCGAACGCCTGCAACTGTGGCGGAACAATCCGACGCTGCGCCCCCAGAGCCTGAAAATCGCCAACAGCGGCCTGGAACTGCAACCGAGCTTCATTGCCCTGGCCCAAAGCCCGCACCACCAAACCCTGGTCTTCCTGGAAGATCTCGCACAAATCGCCCAACAGGCCCAACAACTGAAGCTCGCCGCTTTGGGTCGCCTGACGGCCGGTATCGCCCACGAAATTCGCAATCCTTTGGGCGCCATTAGTCATGCCGCTCAGCTATTGCAGGAATCGGAGGAACTGAACGGCGCGGATCGGCGTCTGACCCAGATTATTCAAGACCACTCTCAGCGAATGAATCGGGTTATCGAAAACGTCCTGCAACTGTCCCGCCGCCAGCAAACCGTACCGCAACGACTCGATCTGAAGCCGTGGCTGGAGCAGTTCGTTGCGGACAGTCGCGAAAGTGCGCTCGATCGTCAGCAGATTCACCTGCGCATCGGTTCAGGCGACGTCAAAACCCTGATGGACCCGAACCAGCTCACCCAGATTCTCGACAATTTGTTGCGCAACGCCTGGCGTCATAGCGCTCAGGTCCACGATCAGGCACAGGTCTGGCTCGATTTGTTTGTCGACCCCGACAGCCAGTTGCCGATCATCGAGGTTCGGGACGATGGCCCCGGCGTAGCACCGGACCAGCAGGTGCATTTGTTCGAACCGTTCTATACCACCAGCGCCCAAGGCACAGGCCTGGGGCTGTATCTGTCCCGTGAGCTGTGCGAAAGCAACCAGGCCCGCCTAGACTTCAAGCCACGCCATGATGGCGGCTGCTTTCGCATCACCTTTGCTCACGGACGGAAACAAAGTTGAACATGAGCCCACGGCAAAAAGTCCTGATCGTCGACGACGAGCCGGATATCCGCGAACTCCTGGAAATCACCCTGGGACGGATGAAACTCGACACCTTCAGCGCCCGTAACCTCGGCGAAGCCCAAGCGCTGTTGAAGCGTGAGACCTTCGACCTGTGCCTGACCGACATGCGCCTGCCGGACGGCACCGGTCTTGAGCTGGTGCAACATATCCAGCAACGCGCCCCAAACCTGCCGGTGGCCATGATTACCGCCTACGGTAGCCTCGAAACGGCGATCAACGCCCTCAAGGCCGGCGCCTTCGACTTCCTGACCAAACCGGTGGACCTCACGCGATTGCGCGAACTGGTCACCAGCGCCCTGCGCATGCCGGCACCGGGCGCAGCCATCGACCGACGGTTGCTGGGCGATTCGCTGCCCATGCGTAACCTGCGTAAACAAATCGACAAACTGGCCCGCAGTCAGGCGCCGGTCTACATCAGCGGCGAGTCTGGCAGCGGTAAGGAACTGGTCGCCCGACTGATCCACGAACAAGGACCGCGCGCCAACCAGCCGTTTGTCCCGGTCAATTGCGGGGCGATACCGTCGGAACTGATGGAAAGCGAGTTTTTTGGCCATCGCAAAGGCAGTTTCAGCGGCGCTATCGAAGACAAGCCCGGGCTGTTCCAGGCCGCGCAGGGTGGCACGCTGTTCCTCGACGAAGTGGCCGACTTGCCGCTGTCGATGCAGGTCAAACTGCTGCGGGCGATTCAGGAAAAAGCCGTTCGCAGCGTTGGCGGCCAGCAGGAAACCGTGGTCGATGTGCGGATCCTCTGCGCCACCCACAAAGACCTCGACGCCGAAGTCGCCGCTGAACGCTTTCGTCAGGATTTGTATTACCGGCTGAATGTGATCGAACTGCGGGTTCCGCCTTTACGCGAACGCCGCGACGACATCGAGTCATTGGCCGGTCATGTGCTCAAGCGTCTGGCGGCAGCCAGCGGCCAACCCGCCACGAAACTCCACCCACAAGCGCTTGAAGCGCTGAAAAGCTATCGCTTTCCGGGCAATGTGCGGGAACTGGAGAACATGCTCGAACGCGCGCACACCTTGTGCGACAACAAGCAGATCGAAGCCAGTGACCTGCGACTGGCCGAAGGCAATTGCAGCGCCGACAGCGGTGCGCCGGACCTGACGCAGATCGACAATCTGGAAGACTATCTGGAAAACGTAGAACGCAAACTCATCCTCCAGGCCCTGGAGGAAACCCGCTGGAACCGCACGGCGGCGGCTCAGCGATTGAATTTGTCGTTTCGGTCGATGCGTTACAGGTTGAAGAAATTCGGGCTGGATTGAGGGCCCCTTCGCGGGCAAGCCTCGCTCCTACAAGATCAACGACGATTGACATCTGTAGGAGCGAGGCTTGCCCGCGAAAGCGTTCTGGAAGGCGACGAATGTTTCGCGACTAGATCCGCCCGGCCGGCGCATACGGCGCCGGATCAATGATCGGCGCCCTGCCCAGCATCACATCCGCAAACAACTGGCACGACGCCGGCGCCAGCACCAAACCGTTACGGTAATGCCCGCAGTTGAGCCACAACCCATCGAAGCCCGGCACCCGGCCGATGTAGGGAATGCCCTCCGGTGAACCCGGTCGCAGCCCCGCCCAATGCCCGACCACCTCGGCATCCGCCAGCGCTGGAATCAATTCCACCGCAGACGCTTTCAGACTCTCAAGCGCAGAGCCGGTCGGCGTCTTGTCGAAGCCTTCATGTTCCAGCGTGCTGCCAATCAGAATGTGTCCATCCCGGCGAGGAATCGCATAACGCCCCTTGGCCAGTACCATGCTCGGCAGGAAGTCCGCCGCGCACTTGTAAAGAATCATCTGCCCTTTCACAGGCTCAACCGGTAACGCCAGGCCCAGGCTTTTGAGCAAATCACCGCTCCAGGCACCAGCCGTCAGCACCACCTGTTCTCCGTGGATCGCGCCTGCCGAAGTCTGCACGCCGACGACTTTCTCGCCTTCGCGAACGAACCCGCTGACTTCGCACTGCTCATGAATCGTCACGTTCGGCATCGCCAGCAAGGCAGCCTTGAGGGATTTCACCAGTCGCGGATTGCGCACGTTGGCCACGTCGGCCATGTAGATCGCGCGGGTGAAACCGCCACCCAGGACCGGCACCGCATCGTGCGCTGCCGAGATATCCACAGCCCGCAGCGGACGGTTTTCCCGCTCGGCCCAGGCCAGCGCCTCGGCTTCATCGTCCAGGTCCAGCCAGTACAGGCCGGTGGTGTGCACTTCAGGATCAACCCCGGTCGCGGCAAACAGGCGCTCGCCCAGCTGTGGATAAAAGTCCTGAGACCAATGGGCCAGCGCGGTAACTGCCGGGCTGTAGCGCCATGGGTAGAGCGGCGAAACGATGCCGCCACCGGCCCAGGACGATTCCTGACCGACATTCGAACGGTCCAGCAGCACAACGCTCTGTACTTGCGACACGAGATTGAACGCTGTCAGCAGGCCAATCACACCGCCGCCGACTATCACCACTTGCTGTTGCATGGTCATGTTCCGATCCAACCGTTAAAGAGACAGGAGGCGCAAAAGGCGCCCGAAAAAAACTCAGCGACCCCAGCAATCTTTGGTGGTCAGTCCGGCCGTCGCGTTGACCATGCTTCTGACACCGGTGTTGGTGATGGTGAAATCGCCACACTTGTCAGTCGCCATGCTGCCGGCCTTGCGTGTAGCGGTCAGCAGGAAGGTCTGGTCGGTCAGGGTCGGGGTGATGGTGTAATAGTCATTGCCGACGCTCAGGCCGGTGGCACCGGTGTAGACATTACCCTTCGAGTAAAACCGTTCAAGAACCTGCGCCTGCTCGGAGAGAAGCCCGGCCACTTCAGCCCGGCGGCCCTTTTTCACGTATTCGGTAAGGCTCGGGTAGCCAATGGTGATGACGATCCCGATGATCGCAATCACGATCATGATTTCGATCAGGGTAAAACCTCGGTTGGATCTGCGCATGCCTCAACTCTCACTTACTGTATTTGTCGCCACATGATGCGACGGCTGCCACCGCCGCCTTTTTCGGTCAGCTTGGTCACCGTTGAACCTGTATCGGTTACGATCTTGCCGGTGCCGCCGTTGGTAACGGCGCTCAAGAATGGCATCCCGCTAGTGAAAATCACCCCGCTGGATATCGCATCGTTGCTGTCGACTAGCCCATCGCCAGTGGTGTCGAGCACCGCATAGTTGAGCATCTTACCGCTGAACGCATCCAGCTCGACCACTTTACCAGTGCCGAAACTGGCACAAGGATCCGTGGTGTCCACAATGGCCGTGGTAAATACGATTCGCCCCAACACCAGGGCTGCCTGGTTAATCACCCGCTCGCCGGTCAAAACACTGTTGTAGACCAGCGGCAAATACCAGCCCTTCTCCGCCGGATAGGTCACTTCGTTCTGGCTGGTGGTGATGAACTGCCCCGTGCTTCCCGAGAACACTCCCGTCACTGACTGGATCTGCAAACTGGACGTAGTGATCTGTCCAGAGCCGCCGTCAGCATCCCACACCGCATAGAACGCCTGCAGATCCTTGTTGGTCTTGTCGACCGTCTCATTGAATTTGCCGGTACCGAAAAACACCACTTTGCCGCCCAGTGAATTGTCCGCCAACAACGGCTGCGCGGTGATTGGCTGGGTGGCGCCGCCCGCTGTCGTGAACAACGGTTTGCCGGAAAACGCCACGCCCCAGGTGTCCGTGGTGGCGCCGCTCAAATCAAACTTCCATAAACGCCCTTTCAGATCCCCGCCATAGGCGGCCTGCACCACATTCTGCGAGTTGACCTTGAGTTTCACCGACGACAAACCGTTGGTGGTTTCCGTGCTGTCGATGACGATTTTCTTGATCAGCGAGCCATCGCGGATATCCACCACGTACAACGCGGCCACACCCGAATTGCTGCCGTAGCCGTTGGAGATGAACGCCGCCCAACGACCATCCGCCAAGCGTGCCACTTCCGGACGGGCGTAGGCATAACCCAGATCATTGAAAACGTTCGCCGTGTTTGCTGTGGCAGGTGCACTGATTTCCCACAACGCCTTGGTCACGTTGCCGGCCGAGGCGTCAAACAGCTGCAAGGCGTAGAACGTCTTGCCCCCCGCGCCTGTTCCGCCGAGCGCCAGGGTTTTCCAGGCACTGTTGAGTTGTGCATCAAAAACGCCAACCTGACCGTCGACCAGAAACCTGTGACTGACGCCGTTGATGTAGGCGGTATCGGCGATATAGCGCAACGATGGCAAAACACTGGATGGCATGTAGGCATAACGTCTGGCGCCGTTACCCGAATTGATGACGCTGACAAAACCATCGTTGGCATTGACCACCAGACTGGTGTTCATGTTGCTGGATTTGGTGGCCAGATAGGTGCTGTAGCTGGTGTCACTGACCAGATCGGAGGCGGTTTTTTCCGTTGGCGAGGCCAGCACCAAAGGCGAGTTGATGATGTCGCCGAGCAACACGCTGCGTACTTTCAACCCGGTCTTGTTGGTGCCCTTGCTCCACTCCACAAGGTCACTACCGGTGATGCCGGTGGGCAGGCCCTGATTCAGCACCGTCTGCTGTGCCGGGGCGAAATTGGCGAAGGCCAGCGTGACGGGAGCGTTGCTCACGTTGTTCCACGACTGGTAAGTCGGCGCTGTGGCGCCGGGCACGATGGCCGTATCAGTCGTCCAGAGCACCGTGGAGGTATTGACCGAGCCGGTGGCGGTGAACCCGTAAGACTTGATGGTGCCGCGCCAATCCTTGGGGTCGTAGCTGGTCTGGTAGTAAGCGGAACCGACCCCGACGATTGCACTGCTGGTGGTGCCGCTCCCGCCGGAACCGGCTTTCGACGTGATGTCGCCCAGTGCTGATGACAACGCGGTATTGAGACCGGCACTGTCCGTCGCCTGGTAGTACTTGCCCTGCCCGTAACCAGCGGCGTCCGACAACATCTGGTTCGCGGCGGTGAAACCCACGGTGTAGGTGTTCATGTTCTGTTTGGGGAAATCTGCGGCGTTCCAGCTTTTGCCACCGGCGTCGGTACCGGTGGTGCGCATATCGATGTCGAAGGCGAACTTGGCGATGTCGTCCAGGTACAACGTATCCCCCTCGCCATCACCGGAGAGGTTGTCGCCATCGTTCGCACTGTTGCCGTCCCAGTTCGGCAAGCGGGTGCCACCGAGCGGATCGTTGGTCGGGAAGGTCCGGTCGAACGTAGGCAGGCCATCGGTGATCACCACGCCATAGTTTTTCTGGCAGCGATACTGGATCGGGCTGGTGTAAGTGGTTGGCGTCGAGTTGTAGTACGGCGCCATGCCGCGCATGTACCGCGTGATCTCGTAATAGGTTTCCGCCAACGGGGTACTGGCGATTGCACTCAAACCATTGATCGAAGAGATCAAGGCGTTGTAGTTGGTGTCCGCCTGGGCCTGAGTAACGCTACCACTGACGGGAGACAGATCACTGACCGCGCGGGCGATAAAACCGCCGGGGCCGGAGTTGCCACTGACAGAAGGGTTGAATGTCGCCAGGCCTATTCTCAATGAGCGGTTGCTGGTGACCAGATTGGTGGATACATCTTGCGCAACGCTGATGCGGTAATCATTGGGGATCGCACCGGTGCCGGTGGTGAAATCCCTGTTTGAACCGTTGGCCAGTGTCACCAGATAAGACAGATAGTTAGCCGTATAACGCGTGTTTTCGTTGCCCACCGGGTCGGGCAGCTTCAGGCATATCGATGACAGCCCCAGGAAGCCCCGATAAAAACCGTACCAGTTGCCACTGGTGGAGCACCCGCCACGATTCAGGCTCGACAAGGCGATGTTGGTATCGTCCATGTCCAGGTTCTGACCGCTCAGACACGAGCCGTTCGAACTGCAATTGGCAATTTGCGGGCGACTGATCGTCGGATCGAAACCCGGCGCCCAAATGATGTTGTTCATGCTTCCCGAATCATCGATCAGCAGCATCACGTTGGGCGCAACCGCCGCAGCGCTCAGCAGGGGCGAGTCCGAGGGTGTGAACGCGTACGCAGGGGCTGTCAGGTACAGGCCCAATGCAACGCCCGTCAGCAACCGCCAGATCCTTGAGCAGCTATTAGTACTTGGCATAGATGCTCTCCACCACACTGCGCACGTTGTTGCCCACGATGGCTACAGCCGTGACCCGATAAAGCGTCGCAGAGGTGTTGCTCGGCACATTCACGGCATTCAACGTGGTGCCGATGTTCTGTACCCCATAGAAACCGTTGGCGGCCGCGATCCAGGTGACACCCGAGGAGGAATTGAGACCGGCAGCCGTGATGATCGATGACTCGGCGGGCGGCAAACATTGATTGCCGCTGCAAACCGGCAATGTATAGGTATCGAGCTGAACCGCACTTTCGCCGATGCGCAACGCGGCTTCGGCGATCTGGAACGACTGATTGCGCAGGGTCACGCTGCTGGCCATCTTTTCCTGCAGGGTTGCGTTCTGCATCGATGAAATGCCAATCAGCGTCAGCAACAGAAGGAACACCAGGCTGACCAGCAGCGCCATGCCGCGCTGGGCGTGAGAGGTCGCGGGAGAAAAATTCATCGACCCTCCCCTCATGGCAAGCGGTTGCGCAAAGCGGCAACCACGTTGAAAGTTTGATCGCGGACCCGGCTGTTCGGATCTCTCAGTGTCAGCGTCAGGCGCACACTACGGATTCGCGCAGGGTCGGACGGGTTGGTGCTGTAACTGGAAGCGGCCGTATCGGTGGTCGACGCAGCGAGGCCGAAGCTCACGTCGAATTTGCTGACGTTGTCGACAAGCACTGCCTGAGTCGGCGTGCCGATGCCACTGCCCATCGTCAGTTGGCCGTTCTTGAGGCTGTAGATCAATCGTCGAATCGGAAACGCCAATTGCCCTGTGGCGGGAGCCTGCACATTGGAGTAAGCCGTCGCCGTGTTTCGGCAATCCGAAACCACCGTCCAGGTCGGCGTACCGCCACCCGCTCCGACATCGGCGGTCACCAGGGTCAGCTTGAGGTTGGCATTGTCCCAGTTGATCGGCGTTATTTGGCTGGCAGTAAAACTCGCACCGGCGCTTGCATCGGTGATCGTCCCCAGACAACCAAACATCCCCACCATGCGGATTTCCTGAATCATTTTGCTCAGCACGAAACGTGCATCTTCCTGCATGTTCGCCGCCGCGTTCTGGCTGACATAAGTGTTCTTGGCCGCTATGAAAATCTGCGCCACACCGAGCACCACGACCAGGCTCAATGCCAACGCGATCAACATTTCGATCAGGCCGAAACCTCTGTTGAGCCGGTTCATGGCGTCGCCACCGGATCGACGGCGGCGCGACTGGTCAGCACAAAGCTGCGACGGGAATTGGCGGCATTGGCAGCCCGCGAGTCGTCCCAGGTAATGGTGATGGTGTACACCCGCTGATTGAGGGTGACGCTGCCCGTAGCGGTGGCGCCGAGCATACTGACGATATTGGAGGTGAAGTCGTAGAGGTCCTGATCCCTGGCAACGTTGAGGTTGCCCGACGTCGGCGGCGTGACCGTGTAATCGGCGCCGGCGTTGGCGCGGATGCGGTCCATCATGTCGTAGGCGATAAAACTGGCCTGACTGGTCATCCGCGAACTGTCGGTGTACTTCAGCGCATTGAGCTGGAACGCCGCCGCCCCCAACAGGCCCACGCTCAAAATCAACAACGCCACGAGAACCTCGATCAGCGTCATGCCCTCCTGTGCACGCTTGCTCCATCCCCTCATCCGCAACTTCCACCCAATAGAATTCGTCCGTTCAAACACACATTCAGCGTCCTGCTTTGCGCCCCCAGTACGTAGCTGATCACCACCGCCGTGGACGGTGCCGACAGACCGCCCAGATTGTTGAAATCGATGGCGGTCACTCCTGAGGTTAGCGTCAGAGTCGCGCCGCTGCTCATCGCTGGAACAACCCGCAATACATTGGGCGCCGTGCCAGTACTGTCATAGACCGCCAATTCTCCGGTCCAGACGCTGCCACCTGCCGTCGGCCGCACCCGGGTGGTGATGCCGCGGTCGATGGCTTCAAGCCGGGCGAAATTCAAAGCGCGCTGCAGGTCGCCCATCTCGGTATCGGCCTTGGTGCCTTGCACCGAACGGGTAAACGCCGGTACTGCCAGGGTGATCAGAATCAAAAAGACTGCGAGCGCGACCAGCAACTCGATCAGCGTGAAACCTTTTGTACGATGATCCATCGATGCCCTCCGTTGCCGTCGGCTATACCTGCTGTTACACGCTAGAACATCCGACCGACAGATGTCGGTTGTTTTGCCATTACTCGCGCAAGGATTGCGCGGGCCACCGCACTCCAGGGAAGGAGATGTCATGCGTCAACAGGGTTTCAGTCTGATTGAACTGCTCATGGGACTGACGATTGTCGGGATTGTTCTGCATCTGGTCAGTCCGGCGTTTGCAGCGCTCACGGAATCGAACCATCAAGAGGAGGCAGCGAAGTCACTTGTCAGTGGCATGCGCAGCGCCAGAAGCGAGGCGATCACGCGAAACCAGGCTGTCGTCATACACGGGATAAACGACGATTGGGGCCAAGGCTGGCGGATGATTCTGGATTTAAATGGCAAGGGACATGAGGACAGCAGCAATCCGCTGCTGGTAGAGCGCCGGAGTGACACTCGGGTACCGGTTGTCGGCAATTACTATGTCAGGACTTCAGTACGATTCAGCCATCTCGGCGAACCGCAGCACGGAGGCTTTCAAGCGGGGACATTGCATGTTTGCGCAAAACTCGAGCCAGTGAGTCAGCACCAAGTGGTGCTGGCCCCGAGCGGTCGCGTCAGCCTGCGCAGCATCAAGGCTGTGCAGGCGTTGTGCGAGAAAGGAAAAAAATCAAAGCAGCGAACGGACGCGTAACTCTTTCGGCATGGAGAACGTGATGTTCTCCTCGCGACCCGCCAGTTCATCGGCACCGGTGGCGCCCCAGGCCTGCAACTGCTGGATCACGCCACGCACCAGTACTTCCGGTGCAGAGGCACCTGCGGTAATGCCGATGCGCTCGACACCGTCGAACCAGCTCTTTTGCAGGTCTTCAGCGCCGTCGATCAGGTAGGCCGGAGTGGCCATGCGTTCGGCCAGCTCACGCAGGCGATTGGAGTTGGAGCTGTTCGGGCTGCCGACAACCAGCACCACGTCGCATTCGTCGGCCAGCGTCTTGACGGCGTCCTGACGGTTTTGCGTGGCGTAGCAGATGTCGTCCTTGCGCGGGCCACCAATCGCCGGGAAGCGTGTACGCAGGGCGTCGATGACGCGGCTGGTATCGTCCATGGACAGGGTGGTCTGGGTCACGAACGCCAGCTTTTCGGGGTTATTCACCTGCAACGCGGCGACGTCTTTCTCGTCCTCGACCAGGTAAATCGCGCCGCCATTGCTGCCATCGTACTGGCCCATGGTGCCTTCGACCTCCGGGTGACCGGCGTGGCCGATGAGGATGCATTCACGGCCATCGCGGCTGTAACGCGCGACCTCGATGTGCACTTTGGTCACCAGCGGGCAGGTGGCGTCGAACACCTTCAAGCCACGGCCGGCGGCTTCGGTACGCACAGCCTGGGAAACGCCGTGTGCACTGAAGATCACGATGACGTCGTCCGGCACCTGATCCAGCTCTTCAACGAAGATCGCGCCGCGAGCGCGCAAGTCTTCGACGACGAATTTGTTGTGGACCACTTCGTGGCGCACATAGATCGGCGGCCCGAAGACTTCCAGGGCGCGGTTGACGATTTCGATCGCCCGGTCCACACCAGCGCAGAAGCCACGGGGGTTGGCGAGTTTGATTTGCATGCTGTGCCTCGTGTCTTGCGCGCAGGAAATTAGAACATTACATCCTGTAGGAGCAGAGCTTGCTCGCGAAAGCGGTGTGTCAGTCGACATTGATGTTGAATGTGATGACGCCTTCGCGAGCAAGCTCTGCTCCTACATTTGACCGCATTCAGTCAGTTACAGCGATTTGACGGTGATGATTTCCACGTCAAAGGTCAATGTCTTGCCGGCCAACGGATGGTTGAAGTCGATGGTCACTTGCTCGTCATCGAACTCTTTCACCACGCCAGGCAGCTCAGTATTCGCCGCATCGTTGAAGATCACCAGCAAACCCGGTGAAAGGTCCATGTCCTTGAACTGCGAACGCGGGATGATCTGTACGTTTTGCGGGTTCGGCTGACCGAAAGCGTTTTCCGGCTGAATCGTCAGCGTACGCTTGTCGCCGGCCTTGAAGCCGAACAGGGCCGCTTCGAAACCTGGCAACAGGTTACCGTCGCCGACCTGGAAGGTCGCCGGGGCTTTGTCGAAGGTGCTGTCGACGGTGTCGCCATTCTCCAGGCGCAGTGCAAAGTGCAAGGTGACTTCCGTGTTCTGGCGGATGCGTTGCTCAGCCAATACCTGTTCAGTCATGAACTGCTTCTCCGGTCTTCTTTGATTTGAACATGTCCAGCGCCAGCATTACCGCACCCACAGTAATTGCACTGTCGGCGAAGTTGAACGCCGGGAAGTACCAGCGGTTCTGCCAATGCACCAGAATGAAATCGATCACATGGCCCAGGGCTATGCGGTCGTACAGATTGCCCAGCGCACCACCCAGGACCAGCGCCAACGCGATGGCCAGCCAGGTTTCGTTGCGCCCCAGACGCTTGAGCCACACCACCAGCACCGCACTGACCACGACCGCGATCAGGGCGAACAACCAGCGCTGCCAGCCCGAGCTGTCGGCCAGGAAGCTGAATGCCGCGCCCGTGTTGTAGGCCAGGGTCCAGCTGAAGTAATCGGGGATCACCACGATCTGCTGGTACATTTTCAGCGAGCCTTCGAAGTAGAACTTGCTGGCCTGGTCGATGACCAGGACCAGCAAACTCAACCAGAGCCAGCCCAGCCGTCCAAAACGGCCAATGGCGTTAGGCATAGTGACGAACCTCGCCAGTGCCGCTGATGTTATCGACGCAACGACCGCAGATTTCCGGATGTTCCGGGTTCACGCCGACGTCTTCACGGCAGTGCCAGCAACGGGCGCACTTGGCGAAGGCCGACTTGACGATTTTCAGCTTCAGGCCGCTGACTTCGGTGACCACTGCATCGGCCGGAGCCTGTACGAACGGCGCAACGCTGGCGGTCGAGGTGATCAGTACGAAGCGCAGTTCGTTGCTCAGTTTGGCCAGGTCGGCGCTCAGGGCGTCTTCGGCGAACAGCGTCACTTCGGCTTGCAGGTTGCCACCGACGGCTTTGGCCGCGCGCTGGATTTCCATTTCTTTGTTCACAGCGACCTTCACCGCCATGATCCGCTCCCAGTAGGCACGGCCCAGTTCGACGTTTTCCGGCAGCTCGGTCAGGCCTTCGTACCAGGTGTTGAGCATCACCGATTCGTTACGCTCGCCCGGCAGGTATTCCCACAGTTCGTCGGCGGTGAACGCGAGGATCGGCGCGATCCAGCGCACCAGCGCTTCGGAGATGTGGTACAGCGCAGTTTGCGCCGAACGGCGGGCCTTGCTGTTGGCGCCAGTGGTGTATTGACGGTCCTTGATGATATCGAGGTAGAAACCGCCCAGCTCCTGCACGCAGAAGTTGTGGATCTTGGAGTAGACGTTCCAGAAGCGGTATTCGCCGTAGTGCTCTTGCAGCTCGCGTTGCAGCAGCAAGGTGCGATCCACGGCCCAACGGTCCAGCGCGAGCATTTCTTCGGCCGGCAGGATGTCGGTGGCCGGGTTGAAACCGGTCAGGTTGGAGAGCAGGAAGCGCGCGGTGTTACGGATCCGCCGGTAGGCGTCCGCACTGCGTTGCAGGATCTGCTCGGAAACCGCCATTTCACCCGAGTAGTCGGTGGATGCTACCCACAGACGCATGATGTCGGCGCCCAGGGTGTCGTTGACTTTTTGCGGCGCGATCACGTTGCCCAGCGACTTGGACATCTTGCGGCCGGACTCGTCGACGGTGAAGCCGTGGGTCAGCAGTTCGCGGTATGGCGCGTGGTTGTCGATGGCGCAACCGGTCAGCAGCGACGAGTGGAACCAGCCACGGTGTTGGTCCGAGCCTTCCAGGTACAGGTCGGCGCGTGGACCGGTTTCGTGGCCCATCGGGTGCGAACCGCGCAGGACGTGCCAGTGCGTGGTGCCCGAATCGAACCAGACGTCCAGGGTGTCGCTGATCTTGTCGTACTGCGGCGCTTCGTCGCCGAGCAGCTCGGCAGCGTCCATCTTGAACCAGGCTTCGATGCCTTCGACTTCAACGCGCTTGGCGACTTCTTCCATCAGCTCGGCGGTACGTGGGTGCAACTCGCCGCTTTCCTTGTTCAGGAAGAACGGGATCGGCACGCCCCAGTTGCGCTGACGGGAGATGCACCAGTCCGGACGGTTGGCGATCATCGAGTGCAAGCGCGCCTGGCCCCAGGCCGGAACGAACTGAGTTTCTTCGATGGCTTTAAGAGCGCGCTTGCGCAGGGTATCGCCGCTGACAGGCTCTTTGTCCATGCCGATGAACCACTGCGCGGTGGCGCGGTAGATCAGCGGGGTCTTGTGACGCCAGCAGTGCATGTAGCTGTGTTCGATGATGGTGGTGTGCAGCAGCGCACCGACTTCGGTCAGCTTGTCGACGATGGCCGGGTTGGCTTTCCAGATGAACTGGCCGCCAAAGAATTCCAGCGAGGTCGCGTATACGCCGTTGCTTTGCACCGGGTTAAGGATGTCGTCGTTGACCATGCCGTATTTCTTGCAGGTCACGAAGTCGTCCACGCCGTAGGCCGGAGCGGAGTGAACCACGCCGGTGCCAGCGCCCAGTTCAACGTAGTCGGCCAGGTAAACCGGCGACAGACGGTCGTAGAACGGGTGACGGAAGTTGATCAGTTCCAGTTCTTTACCGGTGGTGGTCGCGATGACCGAGCCTTCCAGGCTGTAACGGACCAGGCAGGATTCAACCAGCTCTTCAGCCAGCACCAGCAACTTGTCGCCGACATCGACCAGGGCGTAGTTGAATTCCGGGTGAACGTTCAGCGCCTGGTTGGCCGGGATGGTCCACGGGGTGGTGGTCCAGATCACGATCGAAGCAGGTTTGCCCAGCGATGGCAGACCGAAAGCGGCAGCCAGCTTGGCTTCATCGGCAATCGGGAACGCCACGTCGATGGTCGAGGACTTTTTGTTCTCGTACTCGACTTCCGCTTCAGCCAGGGCCGAACCGCAGTCAAAGCACCAGTTCACAGGCTTCAGGCCCTTGAACACGAAACCGCCCTTGACGATTTCGGCGAGCGCGCGGATTTCACCGGCCTCGTTTTTGAAGTCCATGGTCTTGTACGGGTTGGCGAAGTCGCCCAACACGCCCAGACGGATAAATTCGGATTTCTGGCCTTCGATCTGCTCGGTGGCGTAGGCACGGCACAGTTCGCGGGTCTTGTCCGCGCCCAGGTTCTTGCCGTGGGTCACTTCGACTTTGTGCTCGATCGGCAGACCGTGGCAGTCCCAGCCCGGAACATAAGGAGCATCGAAACCCGACAGGGTTTTCGAGCGGATGATCATGTCCTTGAGGATCTTGTTCAGCGCATGACCGATGTGAATCGTGCCGTTGGCGTACGGAGGACCGTCGTGCAGAACGAACTTCGGACGATCCTTGCCAATCTCGCGCAACTTTCCGTACAGGCCAATACTGTCCCAGCGCTGCAGAATCTGCGGTTCGCGCTGTGGCAGGCCGGCCTTCATTGGGAAGGCGGTGTCCGGAAGGTTTAGCGTGGCTTTATAGTCGGTCATTTATGGCTCTTCATTAGCGATTGGCGCTAGGTGCGACAGGGCACGGGCGGCGGCGACATCCGCATTGATCGCCGTCTTAAGCGCCTCCAGAGAGGCGAAACGCTGCTCTTCACGCAGCTTGTGGTGGAAAACCACCGTCAAACGCCGGTCATACAGATCGCCGGCAAAATCTAAAAGATGTACTTCGAGGTGGGCTTTGCCATCCCCTTGGACCGTGGGCCGCACGCCGATATTGGCGACGCCTGGACAGGTCTTGCCGTCGATGTCGACGTCGACCAGGTAAACCCCGGTGAGCGGCACACGACGGCGCTTGAGTTGAATGTTGGCAGTTGGCGTACCCAACTGGCGCGCCAGTTTCTGGCCATGCAGGACTCGCCCGGTAATCTGGAACGGCCGACCGAGCAGGCGCTCTGCCAAGGCAAAATCGGCAGCGGCCAGGGCATTTCGCACTTGGGTGCTGCTGACGCGAATGCCGTCCAGCTCAACGGTTTGCGCCGCTTCGACGGTGAAGCCCTGCATGACGCCGGCCTGTTGCAGGAAATCGAAATCCCCTACCCGGTCACAGCCGAAGCGGAAGTCGTCACCGACCTCAAGATGCTGCACGCCGAGACCGTCCACCAGAATGGTATCAACGAATTCGCTGGCGCTGAGCTTGCTCAGGCGCTGGTTGAAGGCCAGGCACAGGACCCGGTCGACGCCTTCGTCAGCCAGAAGCTGAAGTTTGTCGCGCAGTCGCGCCAAGCGGGCCGGCGCTGTCTCCGGGGCGAAAAACTCCCGCGGCTGCGGCTCGAAAATCACCACGCAGCTGGGCACGCCCAACTCGAGCGCACGCTCACGCAGCCTGGCCAGGATAGCCTGGTGACCACGGTGAACACCGTCAAAGTTGCCAATAGTGGCGACACAGCCCCGATGCTGGGGGCGCAGATTGTGGAGGCCTCGAACCAGCTGCATAACGCGCTTCTTGCTCATAAAGTGGTCGATTATAACCACACCCGGCGGCCGACGACAGGCAACACCGTAACCCAAAGTGATCGAACCGACAAAACCGTCGGCCCGCCCGTGTTTATCGAGGCAAAAGCCTCAGTTCAGCGCCTTGCGATTGAAGTCGCGCAAACGGAAGCCCATCAACAGCAACATGCCGAAATAGGAGACCACGCCAGCCCCTACCAGAGCGCCCAGACGCAGGAATCGCTCAAGCATGTGGCCCTGATCCCAGGCCGACATGAAGTGCATCCCTACCAGCAACACCGCGGACATCACGGTGACCGCAACCACCAGTTTTGCACCGAACTTCGCCCAGCCCGGCTGCGGCTGATACATCTGCTGCTTGCGCAGCTGATAGAACAACAACCCGGCGTTAAGGCAGGCACCGGCGCTGATCGCCAGAGCCAGACCGGCGTGAGCCAACGGCCCGATCAACACCAGGTTGAACAACTGGGTAACCACCAGGGTGAAAATTGCGATTTTCACCGGCGTGCGAATGTTTTGTTGCGCATAAAAGCCCGGCGCCAGCACTTTGATCACGATAATCCCAAGCAACCCGACCGAATATGCAATGAGCGCCCGCTGAGTCATGGACGCATCGAAGGCGTTGAACTGACCGTATTGAAACAGCGAGACCGTCAGCGGCTCAGCCAGGATCCCCAACGCCAGCGAGCACGGCAGCACCAGCACAAAGCACAGGCGCAGCCCCCAATCGAGAATCCGCGAATACTCTGCGCGATCCTTGCTGGCGTAGGTCTTGGCCAGGGTCGGCAGCAGGATCGTACCCAACGCCACGCCCAGCACGCCGGACGGCAATTCCATTAGGCGGTCGGCGTAATACATCCACGACACAGAGCCGGCGACCAGGAACGACGCGAAAATGGTGTTGATGATCAGCGAAATCTGGCTCACCGAAACGCCGAGAATCGCCGGCAGCATCTGTTTCATGACCCGCCACACGCCACTGTCACGCAGGTTCAGGCGTGGCAGCACCAGCATGCCGATCTTTTTCAGGTGCGGCAGTTGATAGAGCAACTGCGCCAGACCACCCGCCAGCACCGCCCAACCCAGCGCCATGACCGGCGGATCGAAATACGGTGTCAGGAACACCGCAAAGATGATCATGCTGACGTTGAGCAAGGTCGGCACGAAGGCAGGCACCGAGAAACGGTTATAGGTGTTGAGGATCGCCCCGGCCAATGAAGACAGGGAGATCAGCAATATATAAGGGAATGTCACCCGCAACAGGCTGGAGGTCAGCTCGAATTTTTCCGGGGTATCGGTGAAACCGGGCGCGGTCACCCAGATGACCCACGGCGCAGCGAGCATGCCCAACACAGTGACCACTGCCAGCGCCAGGGTCAGCAGTCCGGAGACGTAGGCAATAAAGGTTCGAGTCGCCTCTTCGCCTTGCTGGCTTTTATATTCAGCAAGAATCGGCACAAACGCCTGGGAAAACGCCCCTTCGGCGAAGATCCGGCGCAGCAGATTGGGCAGTTTGAAGGCGATAAAGAAGGCGTCGGTCGCCATTCCCGCACCAAAAATACGCGCAATGAGGGTGTCACGGACGAACCCCAGAATCCGGGAAAGCATCGTGATAGAGCTGACGGCGGCCAACGATTTGAGCAGATTCATTGAAAGAGTTTGTGCCTGTCGATAAACAGCAGGCGAACAAAGCGCCCACTTATGCGATACTCCGCGCCGCAGCAGCACAGAGCCAAAGCTCGCGAGTTTACAGGTCAAGCGCCGGAAATAAATATCCCGCCTCTTTATACCTACCACTTAGCGGAACGTCTCAACCGCCCTTGACAAGACATCAACTCATCGGCATGATTCGCGGCCTATTTTGTTTGCTATTTCCTAAAAAGTCTTTCGAGGAGCTCGACGGTGGCCAACACACCTTCCGCCAAAAAACGTGCAAAACAGGCTGAGAAGCGTCGCAGCCACAACGCCAGCCTGCGTTCCATGGTTCGTACCTACATCAAGAATGTAGTTAAGGCCATCGACGCAAAAGACGCTGAAAAAGCTCAAGCTGCTTACGTTCTGGCCGTGCCAGTTATCGACCGTATGGCCGATAAAGGCATCATCCACAAGAACAAGGCTGCTCGCCATAAGAGCCGCCTGAACGGTCACGTCAAGGCTCTGAACCTTGCTGTTGCCGCATAAGCGATAAGCTTGTTGAAAAACCGACCCCAGGGTCGGTTTTTTATTGCCTGCGATTTAACAAACGCCGCGCAAAAAAGTAGGAGTGAGCCTGCTCGCGATGGCGGTGTATCAGATAGCACTAATGCCGACTGACACCCCGCCATCGCGAGCAGGCTCACTCCTACATTTCGAATCGCGCCAGATTATTGAGCCTGCGCCCAAGGCAAGATAGGAATCGCCGTCACCGCATTCTGCGGACTGCCTTCGATCAAGCGATCGCTGTAGACCAGATACACCAGCGTATTGCGCTTCTTGTCGAGGAAGCGCACCACCTGCATGGTCTTGAACACTAGCGAAGTACGCTCCTTGAACACTTCTTCGCCATCCTTCAACTCACCCTTGAAGTTGATCGGACCGACCTGACGACACGCAATGGACGCTTCCGCTCGATCTTCAGCCAAGCCCAAACCACCCTTCACACCGCCCGTCTTGGCTCGGGACAGGTAGCACGTCACGCCTTCGACCTTCGGATCATCAAATGCCTCAACGACGATGCGGTCGTTCGGACCGACGAACTTGAACACCGTCGACACCTGGCCAATTTCCTCGGCCGAAGCCAGCAGCGGCATTGCCAACAGCAAGCCCAACAATCCTTTTGCCACGCGCATTCAAATATTCCTTCAGACCAGGATCAGGTTATCGCGGTGAACCAGTTCCGGCTCCGCCATGTAACCCAACAGACCGACAATCGCCTCAGACGACTGACCGATGATTTTTTGTGCTTCCAGCGCGCTGTAGTTAGCCAGGCCACGGGCGATTTCACGACCGTCCGGCGCCACGCACACCACCATTTCACCGCGACGGAAACTGCCCTGAACCAGTTTGACACCCACCGGCAGCAGACTTTTATTGCCCTGGGACAGCGCCGTCACCGCACCAGCATCCAGCACCAGCGTGCCGCGAGTTTGCAGATGCCCGGCCAGCCACTGCTTGCGCGCCGCCAGCATGCCGCGCTCTGGCGACAGCAAGGTGCCGATGCGCTCGCCCGCCTTCAGGCGATCCAGCACACGCTCAAGGCGCCCACCGACGATGATGGTGTGCGCACCGGAACGGGCCGCCAAGCGCGCCGCACGCAACTTGGTCTGCATGCCGCCACGACCCAACGCACCACCGGTACCGCCCGCCACTGCATCCAGCGCCGGATCATCAGCACGCGCCTCGTAAATCAGCTTGGCATCGGGATTGTTGCGCGGATCGGCGTCGAACATACCGTCGCGATCCGTCAGGATCACCAGCAAATCAGCCTCGACCAGGTTGGCCACCAGCGCCGCGAGCGTGTCGTTGTCGCCGAAACGGATTTCGTCAGTGACCACAGTGTCGTTTTCGTTGATCACCGGGATCACTTTCAACTCGACCAAGGCACGCAAGGTGCTGCGGGCATTCAGGTAGCGCTTGCGGTCGGACAGATCGTCATGAGTCAGAAGAATCTGCGCAGTGTGCCGGCCATGCTCGGCAAAGCTCGACTCCCACGCCTGAACCAGCCCCATCTGACCGATGGCGGCAGCTGCCTGCAATTCGTGCATTGCACTGGGTCGCACGGTCCAGCCCAGACGGCTCATGCCCGCTGCTACCGCCCCGGAGGACACCAGCACCAGCTCGACGCCCGCCTCATGCAAGGCCACCATCTGTTCGACCCAGACACCCATTGCCGCGCGATCCAGGCCCTTGCCGTCCGCCGTCAGCAACGCGCTGCCGATTTTCACGACCCAACGCTGCGCACCTGTCACCTTGCTCCGCATCATCTTCAACCTTAGCTTGAGGGCAGCGCGACCCAGCGCTGCCCGTGACGTTAATCGTGGCTATTTGTTACCAACAATCGATTTCCAGATACTAAAACGCCGCTCCAGGGAGCGGCGTTCAAGTTTATCGCAACAGATCAGTCACGCACGTAAATGATTTCCGGACCGTCTTCGTCATCCACATCTTCTTCATCCCAATCATCGTCACCGATGTCATGGACCGACTTCACGCCGCTGCGACGCAGGGCACGCTGGTCATCCAGGGCCTGCAACTGAGCGCGCGCTTCGTCTTCGATGCGCTGATCGAGATCGGCCAGTTCTTCCTTGTAAGCCGGGTCGTTCGCCAGGCGGTCAGCACGATCTTCCATGTAACGCATGATGTCGTGGCACAGACGCTCGGTACCGAGCTTGGAGATGGCGGAGATCACGTAAACCGGACCGGTCCACTCCAGGCGATCAACGATTTCCTTGACGCGAGCATCGTGCTCTTCTTCAAGGATCTGGTCGCACTTGTTCAGCACCAGCCAGCGATCACGCTCAGCCAGGGACGGGCTGAACTTGGTCAGCTCGCTGACGATCACTTCAGCCGCATCCGGAGCGCTGGTGTCATCCAGTGGCGCCATGTCCACAAGGTGCAGCAGCAAACGGGTACGCGCCAAGTGCTTGAGGAAACGAATCCCCAGGCCAGCACCGTCAGAGGCACCTTCGATCAGGCCCGGAATGTCCGCAACCACGAAGCTTTTCCAGCGATCGACGCTGACCACACCCAGGTTCGGCACCAGCGTGGTGAACGGGTAGTCGGCGACTTTCGGCTTGGCGGCCGATACCGAACGGATAAAGGTACTTTTGCCAGCATTTGGCAAACCCAGCAAACCAACGTCCGCCAACACCTTCATTTCCAGCTTCAGGTCACGCGCCTCACCCGGCTTACCCGGAGTGGTTTGACGCGGAGCGCGGTTGGTACTGGATTTGAAACGAGTGTTACCCAGACCGTGCCAGCCGCCATGGGCCACCAGCAGCTTTTGACCGGCCTTGGTCAAGTCGCCGATCACTTCCTGAGTGGCAGCATCGATGACCGTGGTGCCGACCGGAACGCGCAACACCAGCTCTTCACCTTTCTTGCCGGTGCAGTCGGTACTGCCGCCGTTGGAACCGCGCTCGGCATCGAAATGCCGGGTGTAACGGTAGTCCACCAGGGTGTTGAGGTTTTCATCGGCGATCATGTAGACCGAGCCGCCGTCACCACCGTCGCCGCCGTTAGGGCCGCCGTTTTCGATGAATTTCTCGCGACGGAAGCTCATGCAACCGTTGCCGCCGTCACCGGCCTTTACTCGAATCGATACTTCATCAACAAACTTCATAACAAAACGCCTCTCGCCATACGGACGAGCCGAAAAAATCCAGACATAAGACTCTTGCAAAAATGAGCGCAGCGACCTCAATCAACGACCGCAAATCCAGCGCTGGAGCTCATTACAAACAGCTTTGCAAGAGACTCACCCCACAAACGAAAAAGCCCCGTCGCGAGACAGGGCTTTTCCAGCATCTACGTAATTATGCCGCGACGACTTCAGTCTTCGGGACAATGCTCACGTAACGGCGGTTGAAAGCGCCTTTTACTTCAAACTTGATCACGCCGTCGATTTTAGCGAACAGAGTGTGATCTTTACCCATGCCAACACCGTAACCGGCGTGGAATTGGGTGCCGCGCTGACGCACGATGATGTTGCCCGGAATGATAACCTGGCCGCCATACATCTTCACGCCAAGGCGTTTGGCTTCTGAGTCGCGACCGTTACGGGTACTACCACCAGCTTTTTTGTGTGCCATGAGTCAATTCTCCTAGTGAGGAATTAGGCTGAAATTAAGCCTGAATACCGGTGATTTTGATCTCGGTGTACCACTGGCGGTGGCCCATACGCTTCATGTGGTGCTTACGACGACGGAACTTGATGATGCGGACTTTATCGTGACGACCTTGGGAGATCACTTCAGCCACAACGGTAGCGCCAGCAACAACTGGAGCGCCGATGTTCACGTCATCGCCATTGGCGACCAACAGAACGCGATCAAAAGTAACGGATTCGCCGGTAGCGATTTCCAGTTTTTCGATCTTCAGGTATTCACCTGGGGCGACCTTGTATTGCTTGCCACCAGTAACAATTACTGCGTACGACATGGTATTTCTCCGATAATCCTGCTCACCCAGCTCTTTATAAGAAGAGGTATTGGCTGGCATGGCTGCATATGGCTGGAAGGCCAGTTTGCAATTGCGTAAGGCAGGTGCTGCCCAGGAAGTTCAGGGTGCGCGATTGTACGCAAGCTGCCGTGGCGTTGCAAGAGGCCGTCCATCGCGCCTTGACACCCGCCGACGTGGGTCCTAGCATGCCGCGCAACCCTTCTGGAGCGACTGTCGCTGATGCAACCCCAAGCTTTCTACCGCGCGGTGGCGGACGATTTTAGCGCCGTCGACGGCATCATCAAGAAGCAGCTGACTTCCCGAGTGCCGCTGGTTTCGAAAATCGGCGATTACATTACCTCGGCTGGCGGTAAACGCCTGCGTCCTTTATTAGTGCTGCTGTGTGGCAAGGCCCTTGGCCGCGAAGGCGACGACCTGCGTCTGCTGGCCGCGACCATCGAGTTCCTGCACACCGCCACCCTGCTGCACGACGACGTGGTCGACATGTCCGGCATGCGCCGCGGCCGTTCGACCGCCAACGCCATGTGGGGCAACGCACCAAGCGTGCTGGTGGGCGACTTCCTGTACTCGCGCTCCTTCGAAATGATGGTCGAACTGGGCTCCATGCCGGTGATGAAGATCCTTTCGCAAGCCACGCGCATCATCGCCGAAGGCGAAGTGTTGCAGCTGTCGAAGGTTCGTGACGCGAGCACTACCGAAGAAACCTACATGGAAGTCATCCGCGGCAAGACCGCGATGCTTTTCGAGGCTTCGACCCACAGCGCCGCAGCCCTCTGCGAAGCCACGCCGGAACAGGCTGAAGCCCTGCGCACGTTTGGCGATCACCTGGGCGTAGCCTTCCAGTTGGTCGACGACCTGCTGGACTACAAAGGTGACGCAGAGACCCTGGGCAAGAACGTCGGTGACGATCTGGCCGAAGGCAAGCCGACCCTGCCGCTGATCTACACCATGCGCGAAGGCACGCCGGAACAGGCTGCCCTGGTGCGCAAGGCGATCCAGAAAGGTGGCATCGAGGACCTGGAAAGCATTCGCGAGGCCGTTGATGCTTCCGGTTCGCTTGAGTACACCGCGCAACTGGCCCGCGACTACGTGGCCCGTGCGATCAAATGCCTCGACGCGCTGCCCGCCAGCGAATACCGCGATGCATTGGTCGAGCTGAGTGAATTCGCGGTCGCCCGCACTCACTGATCCGCTTTTGTAGGAGCCGGCTTGCTGGCGATCCAGTCGCCGCGGTGTTCCAGAAACACCGCGGTGATGCCATCGCCAGCAAGCCGGCTCCTACAGGTCACCTCTCCCCGCCTAAAACCCTATACAATGTGCGCTTTTTAGCGATCCTGAATCCAAGGAGCTTTAGTGAGCACGTTGCCACCCTGCCCGAAATGCAATTCCGAATACACCTATGAAGACGGCGCGCAGCTGATCTGCCCGGAGTGCGCCCACGAGTGGTCCGCCAGCGGCGAAGCTGAAGCGGCGTCCGATGACGCTGTGAAAAAGGATTCGGTGGGCAATGTCCTGCAAGACGGCGACACCATCACCGTGATCAAGGACCTCAAGGTCAAAGGCACATCGCTGGTGGTCAAGGTCGGTACCAAGGTCAAGAACATCCGCCTGTGCGATGGCGATCACGACATCGACTGCAAGATCGACGGCATCGGCCCGATGAAGCTCAAATCCGAGTTCGTCAGAAAAGTCTGAATCTGCTGTATTCCATCCCGCGCCCGGCGTGGGATGGTGCTTCGCCCTCCCCCGCTTCGCCCCGCATTTCCTCGCAATAGCCAAACGCCAGCCGTTTTGACCTTACGCAATCTTTACCCGGAAAAAATCACAAACCGCCAATAGGCCCTTGCTATTTGATGAATAAGAATTATTCTCATTGAAACCAATCAATGGAGATGAGACCCATGACTTATTTGATCGATGCCTGGCTGGACCGCCCACACCCCTACCTCAGGATCCTGCATCGGGAAACCGGGGAAGTCTGTGCGGTGCTTGAAGAAGAAGCCTTGAACGAGCTGCAGGATCAGGGTGACCTGGACGTCAACGGCTTGAGTTCCAGCGAGCCGGTAGTGCTCAAGGAACTGGTGCGTAATCTGTTTCTGTTCTGCTATGCCCGGGCGTTGCGCCCGTCGCATGAACTGCATCACAAGCTAGAAATATGAGAAACACCACAAAACCTGTAGGAGCGAGGCTTGCCCGCGAACCCGACAACTCGGTTCCGACTTGAAACCGAGGTGATGCATTCGCGAGCAAGCTTCGCTCCTACAGGCTCATGTATTACAGAACGTCGAGCAGCTCGACGTCGAAGACCAGTACGCTGTGCGGCGGAATGCTGCCAACGCCTTGAGCGCCGTAAGCCAGTTCGCTCGGCACGTACAGACGCCATTTGCTGCCAGCGTTCATCAGTTGCAGGGCTTCGGTCCAGCCAGCGATCACGCCGCCTACCGGGAATTCTGCAGGCTGACCGCGCTCGTAGGAGCTGTCGAACACAGTGCCGTCGATCAGAGTGCCGTGGTAGTGAGTACGCACTTGGTCTTCACGGGTCGGCTTGGCGCCTTCACCGGCGGTCAGCACTTCGAATTGCAGACCGGAAGCCAGGGTGGTGATGCCATCGCGCTTGGCGTTTTCAGCCAGGAATGCCAGGCCTTCGCCAGCAGCCGCTTCAGCCTTGGCAGCTGCTTCGGCTTGCATGATTTCACGGATAACCTTGAAGCTGGCGGACATTTCTTCCTGACTTACACGGCTTTCCTTGCCGGCGAAAGCGTCAGTCAGGCCTGCCAGGATTGCGTCCAGGCTAACGCCCGGCGGCGGGTTGTCGCGCAGTTGGTCGCCCAACTGACGGCCAATGCCGTAGCTGACGCGGGTTTCGTCGGTGGACAGATTTACTTCGGACATGACACTGCTCCGCTGTGCGGACGGCCCTGGAACTTGCCGTGCGTGCACAGCGCGTCCCGGAGCGCCCGGAACCAAAAGGGCCAGCAGACTAGCACAGATGTCGATGCGCTGATGAGGGGCGTCAGTGTCGCCAGGCAGTACCGATGTTGATCGGCACCTTCAGGCTTTCCTCTGCATTCGCAACCAGCCCGCACATTTCATCATGAACCGAAGTGTGTACAAGGTTGAACTGCAAGGTGGGAAAGGCATGAAGCACTTCACGCGCATGTTCGACCGAACGCAGGTGAACGGCCTGGCCGTGGGAATCACTCAAGGGGTACGCAGAACCATGCATGCGCGCCTCCAACAGGTAGATCCCGCCTTCCATGGAGATCAGGTTAAGCTCATCGATCTTCCCTGCGATGGCATAAGCACGTAACTCTACAAAATTCATGAACGCACCTCACGCAGTGGCGAGCCAGCATCCTTACAGGCATAGGCCTCACTGCATCAAAGTACAAGCCATAAACGCCACCGCCCGTCTGTTTCACACCGCCCCTGTAGGAGCGAGCGGTGCGGCGATCCGACTTGCCCGCGAAGGCGGCGTGACAGACAACACCTATGTCGACTGACCCGGCCTATTCGCGGGCAAGCCTCGCTCCTACAGTGCCTGGTGCGGATCAGTGTTTGGTGAGTTTATCCAGATACCCCATGGCAAACGCCGATACCACGAAGGTCATGTGGATGATCACGTACCACTTCAAATGCTCGGGATCGACGTTTTTGGCGTCCATGAAGATCCGCAGCAGGTGAATCGACGAAATCGCCACGATGGACGCAGCGACCTTCATCTTCAATGAAGACGAATCCATGGTGCCCAGCCAGTTGAGCTTTTCCTTGTGGTCATCGATATCCAGCTCGGAGACGAAGTTCTCGTAGCCGGAAATCATCACCATCACCAGCAAACCGCCCACCAACGCCATGTCGATCAACGACAGCAGCACCAGAATCAGGTCCGATTCGGCCATCGAGAACACGTTAGGGATGACGTGGAAGACTTCCTGGAAGAATTTCAGCGCCAGGGCCAGCAGCCCGAGGGACAGACCGAAGTAGATCGGCGCCAGCAGCCAGCGGGAGGCGTACATTGCATTTTCGATAAAGCGTTCCATTGAATCTCACACGTGGGCTTGGAAATGGCCGCGAGTATACCAGCCGCCCGGCTATCCCCAGAAGCAGCCAGAAACAGTCGGAAAATCCGCGACCTGCGCGTGTGTGACAAGGTTTTTCTGCTAGTGTCCAAACCATTGACACCTCTGCGACATCGGACAGGAAGACGGGAAATGGATGTGCGATTGCCTTTAATGAGCGCCGGGATTTGTCTGGCCCTGCTGGCGAGCGGCTGCTCACCGGACGATGACAAACGCCAGGTCAGCCTCGAGGAAAAGACCGCGCAGTTCGAAACGTCTCTCGACGCGATCCAGGACCCGAAACTCAAGGATGCCGTGGCCGAACTCGGTGGCTCCCTGCTGCTGCTCGAACGTGCGCAACTCAGACTCGACAGCAAACCGGTGGAAACCGAGTACGGCGAAGACGTCCTCGCCGTGCTCAAGCACTACCCCACGCCACAGGCGCTGGTCGACACGTACATTAACGGCCTGTTCGTGCTGCACAAGGATTCCAGCTCCGACTACCTGACCGATCTGCAACCGGTGTTCCCGTTCAATTTCAACATTCCGGCCGAGTTTCTCTTTCCTCATGGCCTGGAATGGCAGTCGGTGACCTTGAGCAACAAACGCGTGATCCCGTTCCAGCCGGAGTGGTCGGAAACCGATCCGGGCATTCAACTGAGCCCGTCGAGCTCCAACCTGACCAGCCCCGACGATCTCACGGTGACTTACCCCTTCATCGACGGCCTGGACGTGGAAAACAAGAACCAGCCGCAGCCCGTCAGCCTGCGAGGCAAGGTCGAAGTCATCGCCCCGCGCAGACTCTATAGCTTCGACCTGACCAAAAAGGACGTTGGCCAGGCTCGCAGCAATGACAACCTCAGCGTCACGCTGCTGAAGCTGACAAACAACTACGCCGAAATCGAGTTCAGCAACAGCGCGCCGCTGGCCCCGGAAGTCAGCGAGATACCCTTCAACCCGTTGGTCGTCCAGGCCAGGGACGCCACCGGGCAATTTCTCTCACGCTCGGGTTCGATCAACCAAACCGCCGCGCAAATTGCCTTCTACCAGAAACAACTGGCGAAAATGCAACAGCAGAAGAGCTGGAGCGAAGCCTTCGAAAAGCAGCTCAATGAAGAACAACGTGCGTTTGAGAAGCAACAAACCAGGCATTACTCCAAGGTGTATTTCAACGGACCTATCGAGACCCTCGAAGTCAGCCTGCTGGACTTTTCGGTGGCCACGGTCACGCGCAAGGACCTGGACCTGCCGATCCGTCGCTTCGATCAACACACCACGGCAAAAACCATCCAGCCACTGACTTTGCCCGTGGTCGTGTACGACGATCAGGCACCGACCTGGCTCAAAGGCGCAACGCTCAGCGAGGAACAACTGAAGAAGAGCGTCAGCATCCGGCAATCGGTGGACGACCCGAGCGCGGCGCGCATCGAGTTCGATCACACCCGAAGCTTCAACGATGAACTGCTTGGCACGTCCTTCAGCCCTGGCGATAGCCCGGTCAGTTTCTTTACCGAGGACAGCAGCGGTCAACGCGATGAGCCGATCGAACTGCCGCCTGAGGCTTACCAGGTCGATCCCCTGCGCGGCATCATCACTTATGACCTGAACCTGTTCGCGCAAACGCCGGCGTTTGCGGTGGGTTCCATGCCGCTGTTCCTGGCCACGGTCGACAAGCAAACACTTGAAACCGACCGGCTGCCCAAAGGCCTGGAATTGAAAGGCAATGCACTGGTGGTTGATCTGAAACTGTTTCCCGCCCAGGACTGGCGCTTTTTCGCCAGGGACGACAGCGGCCACTATCTCAAGGAGATTCTTTCGGTCATTCACGATGCGAGTGCACAGGGCCCGGCGTTATTCAGCGTGCATTACTTCTACGGCCAGCCGGCGCAGCTGGAAACCTACCAGCGAACCGATCTCACCACGGTGCAATATGGATTCGAGGTCAAGCTCGACAAGGCTGATATGTCCAACCTCGCCCAATAGCCGTCTCAGTGATCGGGGCGGAACTCGAAGCCGCCCATGTTGCGGCAGCGCCCACCATTGATTTCCCGTAGCTGGGCTTGCAGGTGCAGGCACCAGATTTGCGGGTCATCGGCCAGTTCATAGCCGTGCAACGTCAGGCTTTCAACGATGGTATCGAGGATCGATTCAGCCGCGAAGGGCCCGGGAAACGGACCTTGGGCTTTGATGGCTGAGGGTTGTTCGCCAGCCATTCCGGCGGCGAAAAGCAAAGTCCACATGCCCGTATCACCAGCCAATGGCTTGATGGCACATTCGATACGGGTCACAAGGCCCAGGCATTGACGGGTGAGGCAGAGGTTGCGCGACATGGCGGCGACCCTCGGTAGATCCGGTATTCAGCTCCCACGGGAGAACTGTCTCGATCCAGTGATTACTGTCGATGTCCTTGAGCTGAGAATAGAAGAAAAGTCAGACCCGCACGCCAACTGAGACCAGAAGGCGCCGAATGGTCATTGTGTGAATGTTGACGCCAGAGTGATGGCACATTCTTCTGGATAGGCCCAAAACAAATGTGGGAGCGAGCCTGCTCGCGATGAGGCACTAACATTCAACATCTCTGTTGGCTGAAAGTACGCTATCGCGAGCAGGCTCGCTCCCACAGTTTTGTTGCGTATCAGGCCGGTTTGGCTTCGACCAAGGCTTCCTGTGCCGCTTCTTTCTCGGCTTCTTTCAGGTCTTCTTCGCTGATCATTTCCGCGATCACCCGCAAGCGCTCCACCACCCGCGCATTCACGCTGCCTTCTGGAAATTCGCCATTTTCATCTGGCGCACCGGCAGGCTCGCCGACCAACAGGCTCAGCGCTTCGTCAGCCTGGCGCACCGCGTAAACGTGGAATTGCCCTGCGCGCACCGCCGCCAGCACCTTCTCGTCCAGCATCAGCGTTGCCACGTTGGCGTGAGGAATGATCGCCCCCTGCTCACCGGTCAGCCCGCGGGCTTCGCAGAGACGGAAGAAGCCTTCGATCTTCTCGTTGACCCCGCCCACCGCCTGCACTTCGCCGAACTGGTTGATCGAACCGGTGATTGCAAAGCATTGCTTGAGCGGCGTTTTCGACAACGCCGAAATCAACGTGCACGCCTCGCCCAACGACGCACTGTCGCCATCGACATAACCGTAGGACTGCTCCAGGGCGATACTCGCGGAAATCGCCAACGGGAATTCCTGGGCGTAACGGCTGCCCAGATACCCGGTGAGGATCATCACGCCTTTGGAGTGAATCGGCTGACCGAGGTTAACCTCACGTTCGATGTCGACAATGCCGCTGCCACCCGGATACACCGTGGCGGAAATCCGCGCCGGGACACCAAACGCCGAATCCCCGACTTCCAGCACCGTCAGCCCGTTGCACTTGCCCACGGCTGCGCCATCGGTGTCGATCAGGATGATCCCGGCCAGCATGTCATCGAGAATCCGCGCCGAAACGCGCCCGGTGCGGGTGGCCTTGGCCTTGAGCGCACGCTCGATGTGCCCGGCGTCGGTCATTTCATCGCTGGCCAGGTGACGAATGAAATCCGCCTCGCTGACCAGTTGGAACAAGTCACCGATCCGCGCCGACAAACGCCCCTGGTGCTCGGCCAGACGCGCGCTGTAGGTCGCCAGGCGCGCCACGGCGTCGGCGGTCAGCGGTGCCATGCCTTCTTCGGAGGTACGGGTTTTCAGCAACTGGGCAAACTGCTCCAGGCTTTCGTCGACCATCGGGATGTCTTCGTCGAAGTCCACCAGAACGCGGAACATCTCCTGGAAGTCCGGATCGAGGTCTTGCAGCGTGTAATACAACTGCCGGGCACCGATGATGACGACTTTGACCTGCAACGGAATGTGTTGCGGTGTCAGGGTCACGGTGGCCAGACGGCCCAGCTCACCCAGCGGTGATTCCATTTTCAGTTTGCGCGATTGCAGGGCGCGCTTGAGCGCATCCCATACGAACGGCTCGCTGAGCATTTTTTCTGCTTCAAGAATCAGGAAACCGCCGTTCGCGCGGTGCAGCGCACCGGGACGCAACTGGCGATACGTGGTGTAGAGCGCGCCCTGATCGGTGCTGTATTCGATGCGGCCAAACAGGTTTTCGTAGGTCGGGTGCGGCTCGAACACCACCGGCGCACCGCCGCTGGCCGAGTGACCGACCACCAGGCTCGGCGCGTATTGCTCTTCCAGCATCTTGCGCGCCACCGCATCGGCCTTGCTGTCGTCGACCAATTGCTCGACCACGGTTTTCAGCAAGTAAACCTGCATGGCTTGCAGGTAACCGCACACCGCCGCGTTCTCGGCGTATTTTTCCGACAACGGCGACAACAACGGCTGCAAGGCCAGGGTGATGGTTTCTTCGTTGAGGTGGCGCAGCTGATTGCTCGACTCGCGCTTCCACTGCGGCAGGCTGGCTAGTTCTTCGTTCAGTCGCTCTTCCAGGCCGGAGATGTCTTCGTGGAAACGCTCGCGATCGGCTTCCGGCAACTGGGCGAATTCCGCTTCATCCAGCGCCTTGCCTTCGCTCATCGGGGTAAACGCGATGTTGCTCGCGTCACGGTACAGCGCGACTTCTTTCTCCAGCGCCAGGCGCTCGATGATGTCCAGCGCCTTGTCGTAGCGCTGGTTGAAGGCACGGTCGATGGCGCTTTTCTTCTGCTGGTAGGACGGGTGCTCGAACACGGCGGGGAAAGTCGCCAGCAGGTTGTCGATCAAACCGTTGATATCACCGATGAACGCACCGGCCGTGCCCGATGGCAATTCCAGGGCGCGCGGCTCGCGGGGCTCATCGAAATTGTTGACGTAGACCCAGTCGGCCGGGGTCTGCAGGCGTTTGCCTTCGGCCTTCAGGTAGCGTTTGACGAACGAAAACCGGCCGGTGCCAGGCTCGCCCATGACGAATACGTTGTAACCGGGGCGTGGCATGGCCACACCGAACTGCAAGGCTTCGACCGCACGTTCCTGGCCAAGCACACCGCGGAAGGGCTCCAGATCATTGGTGGTAGAGAAGCTGAACTGTTCAGCGGAAAACGGACGGGTCAGCGCTTCGGGCGCTAGACGCAAGCTGGCAGCAACAGGATCAGGCATCGGGCTTCCTTACATCAGGCGGGGCAGATAGCGGCATTCTGGCGCTGCCCATACCCCACTTGCAAGGCGCGCCTTTCGCCAAAGCATAGCCAAACGGGCATCCCCAGGCGGGCCGGGTCTAAATCAATGTTTTCAACGAATGTTTCGTAAAAAATCACGGAACCCCTGGAACGTGCCTAAACTCCAAACTGCGCGGCTGGAACAATAACCGGCCCACTGGCGCCAGATCGGGCCAGACCCTGTCCATTGGTATGCACATAAAGAGAACAAAGCTATGAAACGGATTCTTCTCGGTACTCTCTTCACCGTTGTATCCCTCAACGCCATGGCACAAGCGCCAGGCGGTCCGGATTGCGGTTGGGGCAACATGCTGTTCGAAGGTCAGCGTGGCACCCCGGCTCACTTCCTGGCATCCACCACCAACGGCACTTCCGGCAACGCAACGTTCGGTATGACCTCTGGTACCAACGGTTGCGCGACTAATGCGTCGCTGACTTATGGCGGCAAATCCTGGTTTGCCATGAATGGCATGATGAACGAGCTGTCCGAAGACATGGCTAAAGGCAACGGCGAAGCGCTGACGACCTACGCCGTGGTACTGGGCGTGGCGCCGGAAGACCGTGCGCATTTCGCAGCTGTGACTCACGAGCACTTCCAGCAGATCTTCAGCAAGGCTGACGTGACTGCAGAAGATGTGCATACCAACACCCTGGCCGTTTTGAAGGCCGATCCTCGTCTGGCCAAGTACGCAACTCAAGCTTAAGCTCGACCCGCCCGTTCCTTTCGGGGAGCGGGTTTTATTTTTTGGACCTGCCCTCTTTGGTAATCCTGTTTAACTGTAGGAGCTGGCTTGCCAGCGATGATCGTTAACGATGACGCGTGCTTACTGGATAAACACGGCGCCTTTGAGACCATCGCTGGCAAGCCAGCTCCTACATTGACGGCGTCTACCGCGCTGGGTCTTTATTTTTTTCGACTTAAGTTGCCCACTATGCTCAAACGCCTTGCCTGGCTGGCGCTCTGTGTCTGCGCCCCGCTGTCCGCCGCGCCTCACATCGACAATCAACGTTTGCAGCAACTGGCCAACGACCCCTTCTGGATTTCCCTGGGGCATTACGAAACCGCCAAGCTCGGTGGCTGGCGCAGCTATGTCAGCGACAGGAAATTCTTTCTGGCGCCCGATGGCAACGAACACCCCGACCGCGAACTGGCGGCCACCGTGCAGGCGCTGTACGCCCCGGCCAGTGCCGGCGAAAAACATGCGCAATGCGTCTACCCGGCGCGTACCCGCTGGCTCAAGGCGCAACTCAACCTGACTGACTTGCCGGCCCTGGACTGTGCAGAATTCAAGCAATGGTTCAAGGATGTCTCGCCCCACAGCGCGGTGATGATTTTCCCGGCAGCCTACTTGAACAGTCCGTCATCGATGTTCGGCCACACGCTGCTACGCATCGATCAGGCGGATGTGCAGAGCGACAAGACGTCATTGCTCAGCTACGCCATCAACTTCGGCGCCTACATCGAAGGTTCGGACAACAGCATCCTCTACGCCTGGAAAGGTTTGATGGGCGGCTATCCGGGCCTGTTTGCGCTGGTGCCGTATCAGGAAAAACTCTCGGAGTACCGCAGCCTCGAAAACCGTGACCTGTGGGAATACCGGCTGAACCTGACGCAGCAGGAAACCGAGCGCATGGTCGAGCACGTCTGGGAACTCAAGCAGATCCAGTTCGACTATTTCTTCTTTGACGAAAACTGCTCCTATCGCCTGCTGGAACTGCTGCAAGTGGCGCGTCCGAGCTTGCGCCTGACCGAACAATTCCCGCTGACCGCAATCCCCACCGACACGGTCAAAGCGGTGAAAGAAGCCGGCCTGGTGGAATCCATTCAGTATCGGCCGTCCCGCGAACGCGAACTGCTGAGCCGCGCCGAACCGTTGAATCCTGAAGAACAGCAGTGGGTGCTGAAAGTCAGCGCCGACCAGAAACAGTTGCAGGAACCGGCGTTCAAGGCGCAACCGCGCGACCGTCAGGCGCTGATCATCGACGCGGCTTACCGGCTCGAACGCTACCGCGCCAACGGCCAGGAACGCGACCCGCAGCGGGCTCAGCGCAGTTTTGAATTGCTGCGGGCGATCAACCAGAACCCGGCGCCGGAGCTGGACATCCCCCAACCGGGCTTGCCCGAGGACGGCCATGAATCGCGCACCTGGCAGGCCGGCCTCGGCACCCGGGGCGACAAGGCCTTTGGCGAATATGGCCTGCGCATGGCGTATCACGATCTCAACGACAACTCGGAAAGCTTTCCCCTCGGCGCGCAGATCGAAATCCTGCAGATGAAACTGCGTCAGTACGAAGGCAATCAGTGGCAGTTGCAGCAACTGGATCTGGCGACCATTCGTTCCCTGACTCCGCGCAACGAGCTGCTGCAACCTCTGTCGTGGCAGGTCACCGGCGGCCTGGAGCGGGTGCCGGGTAAACATGACGATGAGACGCTGGTCAGTCACGTCAACGGCGGTGGCGGCGGTACGTGGCAACTGGGCGACGACATGCTCGGTTTTGCCTTGGGCACCGTGCGCGTCGAACACAATAACGACTTCGCCGGTTTCATCGCCCCCGCGGCGGGTTTCAACAGCGGTGTGCTATGGAACAACCCGCTGGGCAATTTCAGCCTGGAGGCCAAGGGGGACTTTTTCACCAATGGCGAAGTGCGCCGTAGCGTGAGTCTGAACCAGCAGTGGGAATTGTCGCGTAACCTGGGTGTGCGTCTGAGCGCCCAGCGCGAATTCAGCCATCTGGCCTCCCCCGAGAATGAAGTGATGCTTGAGCTGAAGTGGTATCACTACTGACCTGTAGGAGCCGGCTTGCTGCGGGCGGCGTTCCGACGATGGCATCACTGCGGTGAATCTGAAAAACCGCGTTGATGCCATCGCCGGCAAGCCGGCTCCTACAGGGGATGGCGTCATCGCGGTGTAACTGAGCGACCGTGTCGATGCGATCGCCGGCAAGCCGGCTCCTACAAGCGATGGCATCACTGCGGTGTAACTGAACGACCGTGTTGATGCGATCGCCAGCAAGCCGGCTCCTACAGGGGATGGCATCACTGCGGTGTAACTGAGCGAGCGTGTTGATGCGATCGCCGGCAAGCCGGCTCCTACAAGGGATCTGTGTTGTTCAACGGATTGATCACAGGCGTTTCACGAAGGTCTCACGAATGCACTCCTAGACTTGAACCATAGGCCGTTGAACGGCCGGGAGTCCGAGATGTGGCGTTGCGTGGGTGTGGTGGGTTTGGTGCTGTTATGCGCGGGTTGCCAGACGACTCACGAAGACCTGATCGCCAAGGGTTATCCTCCGGCCTTCGCCGATGGTTTCGATGACGGCTGCAGCAGTGGTCGACAGGCTGCCGGGGCGATCAGCGGTGAATTTCGCAAGAACGTGCCGCGGTATCTCAAGGACAAGCCATACGCCGAAGGCTGGAGCGATGGCTTCCGCCAATGCCAGGCCATGCGCGAAAGCGAAGACCGCGAGGACTATCGCAGCCACCATTGGGACGATCGTGAAAAAGCCTGGCAACAGCAGAAAGATCAGGACGCCGCCCGTGCGTTTCGCTCGCAATGAGTCGCTGACAGACATCCGCCGAAACTAAAAGCCTGTGACCATGGCCTAAACCTCATAACGGGAGGAAACCATGAGTCGTGCCTTCGTCAATGAAGATAACGCCGCCGCGCAAGCCGATCAGCCCGTCGAACGGCAGGTCAGCACGCAGCCCAATTACGTCACGCCCACAGGCCTTGCTCAGTTGCAGGCAAAAGTCGCCGGGTTGCAACAAATGCACAACGACCAATCGGCCAAAGGCGAACAGGCTGACAAGCAACGGCTGGCGGACCTTGAGCGGGATTTGCGCTACTTCAATCAGCGCCTGCAAAGCGCTCAAGTCGTGACCGCCGCCAGTTCAACGCAAAAGGTGCAGATCGGCAGCCGCGTGACCTTCGCCGACGAGCACAGCACCGAGCAAACCGTGCAACTGGTCGGTGAAGACCAGGCCGACGCGTCTGCGGGCCTGATCAACTGGGGTTCACCGCTGGGCCGGGCATTGCTTGGGGCGCAACTCGGCGACGAGGTGCTGTGGCAACGCCCGGCCGGCGATCAGAAGATCGAAATCATCCGCATTGAACCGGCTTAAACCACGCCCTGGGCGAGCATGGCGTCGGCGACTTTGACGAAACCGGCAATGTTCGCACCTTTGACGTAGTTGATGCGGCCGTTCTCTTCGCCGTAATGCACGCACGCATGGTGGATCGACTGCATGATCCCGTGGAGTTTGCTGTCCACTTCCCCGCCGGTCCACAGCAGACGCATCGCGTTCTGCGACATCTCCAGCCCGCTCACCGCGACACCGCCGGCGTTGGACGCCTTGCCCGACGCGAACAGAATCCCGGCCTCGATAAACAGGTCCACGGCTTCCAGGGTAGTCGGCATGTTCGCGCCTTCCGCCACGCAGATGCAGCCGTTGCGCAGCAACGTGCGCGCGGCCTCGGCATCCAGTTCGTTTTGAGTGGCGCAGGGCAGCGCGATGTCGCACACCAGATCCCATGGGCACTGGCCTGCGCGGAACTCCAGACCGAAACGATTGGCCAGTTCGCTGATCCGTCCACGCTTGACGTTTTTCAGCTCCAACAGCGCCAGCCACTGTTCTTCGGTCAAACCGGCCTCGCAGTACAGCGTGCCTTCGGAATCCGAGAGCGAAATCACCTTGCCGCCCAGGTCCATGACCTTGCGCGCCGCGTACTGCGCAACGTTGCCGGAACCCGAGATCGCTACGCGTTTGCCTTCGACGGCTTCACCGCCGCGCTTGAGCATTTCCTCGGCGAAGTACACGCAGCCGAAACCGGTGGCTTCCGGGCGAATCAGGCTGCCGCCATAGCTCGGGCCTTTGCCGGTCAGCACGCTGGTGAACTGGTTGCTCAGGCGCTTGTACTGGCCAAACAGGAAACCGATCTCGCGGGCACCGACGCCGATGTCACCGGCCGGCACGTCAACGTCTGCACCGATGTGGCGGTACAACTCGCTCATGAACGCCTGGCAGAAGCGCATGACTTCCGCGTCGCTTTTGCCTTTCGGGTCGAAGTCCGAGCCACCCTTGCCACCGCCCATGGGCAACGAAGTCAGGGAGTTTTTGAAGGTTTGCTCGAAGGCGAGGAATTTCAATACGCCGAGGTTCACCGAAGGATGGAAACGCAAGCCGCCCTTGTACGGACCGATCGCACTGTTCATCTGGATGCGGAAACCGCGATTGACCTGCACCTTGCCGTGATCGTCGACCCAGGAAACGCGGAACACAATCGCCCGTTCCGGCTCGCAGATACGCTCCAGAATGCCGGAGGTCAGATAATGCGGATTGGCTTCGAGAAACGGCCACAGACTGCGCAGGACCTCTTCGACGGCCTGGTGGAATTCAGGTTGATCCGGGTCGCGTTTTTTCAGTCGGGCAAGGAAGGTTTCGACGGATTCGATCATGGAAAAGTCTCGGCAAATTTATTGTCGTTGGAAGAGATTGGGCCGGACTTTAGCAAACGGAGCGCGCACAGTAACAGAGCAAAATGTCGCGTTTATGAAATTAAATGGTGCACAGGATATAAATAAACCCTGTTTTCAGGCAGTTTTCGCACCTAAAAAGGGATTCACAAATTGCATCATGCACCAGTAGTGATTCCGCTTTCGCGAGCAAGCTTTGCTCCTACAGTTGATCGCGTCCCCCTGTAGGAGCAAAGCTTGCTCGCGATGAATCCACCTCGGTATACCTGAAAAAACCCATAAAAAAACGGAGCCCCGAAGGCTCCGTTTTTTTATGCAACCAACCCGAAATCAGGCCAGTTTCTTGTGCCGTACACGATGCGGCTGGGAAGCCGCTTCGCCGAGGCGTTTCTTACGATCAGCTTCGTACTCGGTGTAGTTACCTTCGAAGAACACCGCTTGCGAATCGTCTTCGTACGCCAGGATGTGCGTCGCGACGCGGTCAAGGAACCACCGATCGTGAGAGATCACAATGGCGGCGCCCGGGAAGTCCAGCAGGGCTTCTTCCAGGGAACGCAGGGTTTCAACGTCGAGGTCGTTGGACGGTTCGTCGAGCAGCAGGACGTTGCCGCCCTCTTTCAGGGTCAGGGCCAGGTGCAAGCGACCGCGCTCACCACCGGACAGGTCCTTGACGAACTTCTGTTGATCGCCGCCCTTGAAGTTGAAGCGACCGACGTAGGTACGCGACGGGATCTCGTAGTTGCCGATGCGGATCTGATCCGAACCGTCGGAGATTTGCTGGAATACAGTCTTGCTGCCGTCCAGGTCCTCGCGGCTCTGATCGACGCAGGCCAGTTGCACGGTTTCGCCGACTTCGATGCTGCCCGAATCCGGTGTTTCCTTGCCCATCAGCATGCGGAACAGCGTCGACTTACCGGCACCGTTACCGCCGATCACGCCAACGATGGCGCCTTTTGGCATGGAGAACGACAGGTTGTCGATCAGCACGCGATCGCCGTAGCCCTTGGAAACGTTCTTGAACTCGATGACCTTGTCACCCAGGCGCGGACCGGCCGGGATGTAGATCTCGTTGGTTTCCGAACGCTTCTGGAATTCCTGCGATTGCATTTCTTCGAAGCGTTGCAGACGTGCCTTGGATTTGGACTGGCGGGCCTTGGCGCCTTTGCGCACCCACTCCAGTTCTTCCTTCATGGCTTTTTCGTGGGCCGACTGCTGCTTGGATTCGGCAGCGAGACGATCGGACTTGGCTTCAAGCCAACCCGAATAGTTGCCCTCGTACGGGATACCGGCGCCGCGGTCGAGCTCGAGGATCCAGCCAGCAACGTTGTCCAGGAAGTAACGGTCGTGCGTGATCGCAACGACAGTGCCCGGGAAGTCGTGGAGGAAGTGTTCCAGCCAGGCGACGGAATCGGCGTCCAGGTGGTTGGTCGGTTCGTCGAGCAGCAGCATGTCGGGGGCGGACAGCAGCAGGCGGCAGAGGGCCACACGACGCTTTTCACCACCGGAAAGGAATTCGATCTTGGCGTCCCAGGCCGGCAGGCGCAGCGCATCGGCGGCGACTTCCAGTTGGCGATCCAGGTTGTGACCGTCGCTGGCTTGCAGGATGGCTTCGAGCTTGGCCTGTTCGGCGGCCAGTTTGTCGAAGTCGGCATCTTCATCAGCGTAAGCCGCGTAGACCTCGTCCAGGCGTGCCTGGGCGTTCTTGATCACGCTGACCGCTTCCTCGACCACTTCACGCACGGTCTTGGTCGGGTCCAGGATTGGTTCCTGTGGCAGGTAGCCGATGTTCAGCTCCGGCATCGGACGGGCTTCGCCCTCGAACTCGGTGTCGACGCCGGCCATGATTTTCAGCAGCGTGGATTTACCCGAACCGTTGAGGCCGAGCACGCCGATCTTGGCGCCGGGGAAGAAGGACAGCGAAATATTTTTCAGGATTTCCCGCTTCGGCGGAACAACTTTGCCCAGCCGATGCATGGTGAAGACGTATTGAGCCATGGAGAACCTTGGGTCAGTGACAGATGAATGATTGAAGCGCAGGCGATGCCCGGCCAGACCGTGCGCGTCGTCCGATTGATAGTTATCAATGCGTGCGCGCTGAAAAAGCCTGATTCTAGGAGCTGGAACGCTCCCGCGTAACCGGCAAAGCTACCTTATTGACAGAAGGCAGTCCAGCCGGGAGGGTCTGGCACTTTGCCACAACTCAAGGCATGCTAGCCGCCCTCTGGGCGTCCGGCTTATAGTGCACGTCGCGCCAGTCCAGCTAAACCGCAGGATTACAGTTTGTCTAATGTCACTCCGCCCTTGACCACCCCTGCACCGACTGCGGTGTCCGGTACTCCCCTGCGCGGAACATTAAAGGGCGCGCTGGCGACACTCGTGCTTTTGCTGCTCGCGTTGCTGTTCTGGCAACTGCTGGATCAGCTGCGTGAAACCCAGAAAAACCAGCGCCAATACACCATCGACTACACCGCCGATCTGGCTGCGCAAGTCAGCCTGAACATGTCGCTCAATGCGCAGATCGCCCTCAACCTGCTACCGATCGTCGAACAGCCGCAAAGCGCCGACGAACAGCAGGAGCTGCTGCGCAAGCTGCAAAAATCCTTGCCCGACCTGCGCAGCCTCGCGTTGTTGAGCCCCTCAGGGAAAGTCATCAGCGACAGCGCCGTCGACAGCGAGGACGCCGACTACCTCGTCGAACTGGTACGCCGCAGCCGTGCCCAGGCGCATTATTTCAGCAACGCCGATAACGGTTCGGTGGTGCACCTGCTGCTGCATCAGGCCAGCGGCAGCTCTCGGGGCTATTGGGCCCTGCGCCTGACGCCGAGCTTTTTCTCGTCACTGACCAAACCAAGTGAGGCCGGTATCCGCCCAATGTGGCTGGTGGAAAACCGCGTCAATCACCAGGTCATCAGCCGCGATGATTCACTGCCCTTGGCCAAGTCGAGCGAGCTGACCGCCAATGATGTGGCCAACAGTGTGCTGACGGTTCCCCTGACCAGCAGCGACTGGCAACTGCGCGGGTTGTTCGACCGCCAACGCGTGATCGAAGAACTGCTGCCGGCGTTTATCGGTAAATGCCTGTTGGGGCTGGCGCTCTCTCTGCTGCCGCTGATCGCCCTGTTGAACATGCGCCGCCGTCAGCGCCAGGTGACTGAAGGTCGCCGGCGCTATCAGGATATTTTCGAAGGCACCGGCGTTGCCCTGTGTGTGCTCGATGTGTCTGGCCTCAAGAACGTCTTCGACAAAGCCGAGTTGCACAGCACCGAAAACCTGCAAGCCTGGCTGGAGACCCCGGAACAGCGCCAGCAACTATTGCAGGAACTGCGCATCACTGAGGTCAACCAGGTTGCGCTGCAACTGCTCAACGTCAATTCCTGTGAACAAGCCTGGAAGTTGCTGATCGACGGCAATCCGCTGGATGGCACCGCCATCGGCAATCAAGTGCTCGAAGCGGTACTCAATCAGCAGAAACAGTTTGAGCTGGAAATAAAACTGCAAGACGCCAATGGCCGCGATCAGCACCTGTGGCTGGTGATGCGCCTGCCGGAAAACCAGGACGACTATAAAGCAGTGATCCTGAGCATCAGCGACATCACCAGTCGCAAGCTCATCGAACTGTCGCTGCTTGAGCGTGAAGGGTTCTGGTCCGACGTGGTGCGCACCGTGCCGGATCATTTGTACGTCCAGGACGTGATCAGCCAGCGCATGATCTTCAGCAACCACCATCTGGGCCAGACACTCGGTTACAACCGCACCGAACTGCACCAGATGGGCGAGTACTTCTGGGAAATCCTGCTGCACCCCGAAGATGCCGACCATTACCACCGCGCGCGCCAGACCCAGCGGCACGCGGGCTATACGCAATTGCTGCAATGCCAACTGCGCTTCCGTCACCGCAACGGCAAATGGCGGCGTTTCGATATTCGTGAACAGGCGCTGGCGCGGGACAAACACGACCAGGTCACACGGATCATCGGCGTGGCCAAGGACATCACCGAGCAGATCGAGGCCAGCGAGTCCCTGCGCGACAGCGAGCAGCGCTACCGGATGCTCGCCGAAAGCATCAGCGACGTGATTTTCTCCACCGACAGCAAGCTCTCGCTCAACTACGTCAGCCCGTCGGTGCAAGCCGTGCTGGGCTACGACACCGACTGGATTTTCCAGAACGGCTGGCAGTCGACCATTGCCAACCCGCAACAATTGACCGGCATCTACAACCTGATGGACCGCGTCAGCAAAGCGCTGGGCAAACCCGACCAACTGGCGCTGCTGCGCAGTCAGGTGCAGACCCAACTGTTCCTGTTCGACTGCCTGCGTGCCGATGGGCGCAAAATTCCGATCGAGTTGCGGCTGGTGCTGGTCTGGGACGAACACGGTGCCTTCGAAGGCGTGCTCGGTGTCGGTCGCGACATCAGCCAGCAACGTCGCGCCGAGAAAGACCTGCGCATGGCGGCCACGGTATTCGAACACTCGACGTCGGCGATCCTGATCACCGACCCGGCAGGCTACATCGTGCAGGCCAACGAAGCGTTCAGTCGCGTGAGCGGCTATGCGGTGGAGCAAGTGCTCGACCAGTTGCCGAACATGCTGACCGTCGACGAGCAGCAGGAAGCGCACCTGCGCTATGTGCTCAAGCAATTGAATCAGCACAGCACCTGGGAAGGCGAAGTCTGGCTCAGGCGTCGTAACGGCGAGCATTACCCGGCGTGGGTCGGCATCACGGCGGTGCTCGACGATGAAGGCGATCTGGCCAGTTACGTGTGTTTCTTCAGCGACATCAGCGAGCGCAAGGCCAGTGAACAACGGATTCACCGCCTCGCCTATTACGACGCCCTGACGCACCTGCCCAACCGCACGCTGTTCCAGGACCGTCTGCACACCGCGCTGCAATCGGCGGAACGGCAGAAGTCGTGGGTGGTGCTGATGTTCCTCGACCTCGACCGTTTCAAGCCGATCAACGACTCCCTGGGCCACGCCGCCGGCGATCGCATGCTCAAGGAAATGGCCACGCGCCTGCTCGGTTGCGTCGATGACGACGACACCGTGGCGCGCATGGGCGGCGACGAATTCACTTTGCTCCTGCAACCGCGGGCCAACCGCGAAATCGCCCTCAATCGGGCGATTCACGTGGCCGAACAGATTCTCGCCAGCCTGGTGAAACCGTTCGTGCTTGAAGGCCGCGAATTCTTCGTCACCGCCAGTATCGGCATCGCCCTGAGCCCGCAGGACGGCAACGAACTCAGTCAGCTGATGAAGAACGCCGACACCGCGATGTACCACGCCAAGGAGCGCGGCAAGAACAACTTCCAGTTCTATCAGGCGGACATGAACGCCAGTGCCCTCGAGCGCCTGGAGCTGGAAAGCGACTTGCGTCACGCCCTGGAGCAAAACGAATTCGTTCTGTACTACCAGCCGCAATTCAGCGGCGACGGCAAACGCCTGACCGGCGCCGAAGCCTTGCTGCGCTGGCGCCATCCGCGCCGTGGCCTGGTGCCGCCGGGGGATTTCATTCCGGTGCTCGAAGAGCTCGGTCTGGTGGTGGACGTTGGCGACTGGGTGATCAGCGAGGCGTGCCGTCAGCTCAAGACCTGGCATCAGGCCAAGGTGCGGGTGCCGAAGGTATCGGTAAACATCTCTGCCCGGCAGTTCTCCGACGGCCAGCTCGGCACGCGGATCGCCACCATCCTCAAGGAAACGGGCCTGCCGCCGGCGTGCCTGGAGCTGGAGCTGACCGAAAGTATCCTGATGCGCGAAGTCAGCGAGGCTATGCAGATTCTGGCCGGACTGAAGAACCTCGGGCTGAGCATCGCAGTCGACGACTTCGGCACCGGTTATTCGTCGCTCAACTACCTCAAGCAGTTCCCGATCGACGTGCTGAAGATCGACCGCACCTTTGTCGATGGCTTGCCGTCGGGTGAACAGGATGCACAGATCGCCCGGGCGATCATCGCCATGGCCCACAGCCTCAACCTGGCGGTGATCGCCGAGGGCGTGGAAACCCATGAGCAGCTGGACTTCCTGCGTGAGCACGGCTGCGATGAGGTTCAGGGTTACCTGTTCGGACGGCCGATGCCGGCGGGCCGGTTTGAAGCGCAGTTCAGTAATGATGCGTTGTTCATGTTCGATTGAGGTTTTGTGGTGAGGCAAATGACGCCATCGCCAGCAAGCCGGCTCCTACAGGGGATCGCATTCCAACTGTAGGAGCCGGCTTGCTGGCGATGAGGCCGGCATGATCACCGCTGATCCCGACATGAAGCCCACTTGTCTGCGACATGATGCCCTTTCATATGCCATCTAAATCCCATTGGGTTAGAATGCCCCCCTTTTCTGCCCCGATCCTTGAGGACCGCCATGTTCAGCCGTGATTTGACTATTGCCAAGTACGACGCCGATCTCTTTGCCGCCATGGAGCAAGAAGCTCAGCGCCAGGAAGAACACATTGAGCTGATCGCTTCGGAAAACTACACCAGCCCTGCGGTGATGGAAGCTCAAGGCTCGGTACTGACCAACAAGTACGCCGAAGGCTACCCGGGCAAGCGCTACTACGGTGGTTGCGAGTTCGTCGACGTCGTTGAGCAACTGGCCATCGACCGTGCCAAAGAACTGTTCGGCGCCGATTACGCCAACGTTCAGCCGCACGCCGGTTCGCAAGCCAACAGCGCCGTTTACCTGGCCCTGCTGCAAGCGGGCGACACCATCCTGGGCATGAGCCTGGCTCACGGTGGTCACCTGACTCACGGTGCCAGCGTTTCGTCCTCCGGCAAGCTGTACAACGCCGTTCAGTACGGCATCGACGCCAATGGCCTGATCGACTACGACGAAGTCGAGCGCCTGGCCGTCGAGCACAAGCCGAAAATGATCGTGGCCGGTTTCTCTGCCTACTCGCAGATCCTCGACTTCCCGCGCTTCCGCGAAATCGCTGACAAGGTTGGCGCTTACCTGTTCGTCGACATGGCCCACGTGGCCGGTCTGGTCGCCGCTGGCGTCTACCCGAACCCGGTGCCATTCGCTGACGTCGTGACCACCACCACGCACAAGACCCTGCGCGGTCCACGTGGCGGCCTGATCCTGGCACGCGCCAACGCCGACATCGAGAAGAAGCTGAACTCCGCAGTATTCCCGGGCGCCCAGGGTGGCCCGCTGGAGCACGTGATCGCTGCTAAAGCGATCTGCTTCAAGGAAGCGCTGCAGCCTGAGTTCAAGGCTTACCAGCAACAAGTGGTGAAAAACGCCCAGGCCATGGCCAGCGTCTTCATCGAGCGCGGTTTCGACGTGGTTTCCGGCGGTACTGAAAACCACCTGTTCCTGCTGTCGCTGATCAAGCAGGAAATCTCCGGTAAAGACGCTGACGCCGCTCTGGGCAAAGCATTCATCACCGTGAACAAGAACTCCGTGCCAAACGATCCACGCTCCCCGTTCGTCACCTCCGGCCTGCGCTTCGGCACTCCGGCTGTGACCACTCGCGGCTTCAAGGAAGCAGAGTGCAAAGAGCTGGCCGGCTGGATCTGCGACATCCTGGCTGACCTGAACAACGAAGCGGTGATCGACGCCGTTCGCGAGAAGGTCAAGGCCATCTGCAAGAAGCTGCCGGTGTACGGCGCTTAATTGCACCGCTAGACCGTAGTTGGAAAAAAACCGGCCAGTGATGGCCGGTTTTTTTTCGCCTGCGATTTGTAGGAGCCGGCTTGCTGGCGATCCGTTCTAGAGCCTTGCATTGATCTTTTGGCCGCCATCGCCAGCAAGCCGGCTCCTACACACCCAGCTTCGCTGGTCAGACCGGTCATGCCAATTTTCAGGTTTTCACTTGTAATCGTAAAAAAATCCGGCGTAGACTGCGCCTGCACTGGACATACCGGTAAGACCACAATAATTAAGTCCTGAATCTGATGCGCTTAAGCGTCGGCAGCCAGGACACCGACCAGGATTCCTCCCATGCTCAGATGGTGCTCGCGTTCAATCTTCCTTCAAGTGGTTCTCGGACTGGTGCTCGGCATCGTCTGCGGGCTGACCCTTCCCGAATACTCCGCCCAGCTCAAACCCCTCGGCGACGGCTTCATCAAACTGATCAAGATGCTCATCGGTCTGATCGTGTTCTGCGTGGTGGTCAGCGGCATCAGCGGTGCCGGCGATCTGAAGAAGGTCGGGCGCATCGGCCTGAAATCGGTGATCTACTTCGAAGTGCTGACCACCATCGCCCTGGTGATTGGCCTGGTGTTCGCCTTCAGCACCGGCATCGGCAGCGGCGCGAACATTCATCTGGAGCAGCTGTCTGCCGCCGACATGGGCGACATCGCCCAGCGCGGCCAGCACATGCACACCACCACGCAGTTCCTGATGGACCTGATTCCGACCTCGGTGATCGGCGCCTTCGCCGACAACAACATCCTGCAGGTCCTGCTGTTTTCAGTGCTGTTCGGCAGCGCACTGAACCTGGTGGGCGAAGCCGCGTCGGGTATTTCCCGGCTGATCAATGAGCTGAGCCACGTGATCTTCCGCATCATGGGCATGATCGTGCGCCTGGCGCCGATCGGCGTGTTCGGCGCGATTGCCTTCACCACCAGCAAATATGGCCTGGACTCGCTGCAACACCTGGGCAGTCTGGTCGGTCTTTTCTACCTGACTTGTGTCGCGTTCGTGACACTGATTCTCGGCCTGGTGATGCGTCTGTCCGGCCTGCGCATGTGGCCGTTGCTCAAATACCTGCGCGAAGAATTGATGATTGTAATGGGCACCGCATCGTCCGACGCCGTGCTGCCGCAAATCATGCGCAAGCTCGAACACCTGGGCATCGGCAGTTCGACGGTCGGGCTGGTGATTCCCACCGGATACTCGTTCAACCTCGACGGCTTTTCGATCTACCTGACATTGGCCATTGTGTTCATCGCCAATGCCACCGGTACGCCGTTGGCCATGACTGATTTGCTGACCATTCTGCTGGTGTCGCTGATCACCTCCAAAGGGGCTCACGGCATTCCCGGCTCGGCACTGGTGATTCTGGCCGCGACACTGACGGCCATCCCGGCGATTCCAGTGGTCGGTCTGGTGCTGGTACTGGCGGTGGACTGGTTCATGGGCATCGGCCGCGCGCTGACCAACCTGATCGGCAACTGCGTCGCCACCGTGGCCATCGCCCGATGGGAAAAAGACATCGATATCCAACGCGCAAACAAGGTGCTTTCCGGTCAGGTGGGTTATACCTTCCAGCCTCGAAAACCGGTCGCACCCGCGCACCAGCAGGAATTCTAAACAACGTGTGCCTGCCTTTGGGCGGGCACATTATCGCGACTTGGAGCGAACAGTGATTACCTCGTCAACCGTCGTAAATTCAGTAGTGGAAAAACTTCGTGCCGCGCTGGCACGTGGGCAATGGCGCTCCGGCGAAATGCTGCCGGGGCAACGTGAACTGGCCGAACAACTGGGCATCAGCCGCCCGAGCCTGCGCGAGGCGGTCATCGTCCTGGAAACCCTCGGCCTGGTGCGCTCGATGCCGGGCAAAGGCGTGGTGGTGCTCGATGCCCAACTGACAGACAGCCAAAGCCACGACAGTGCAGTGGCCGGCGCGAGCCTGGAAGACGTGCTGCAACTGCGCTACACCCTTGAGCCGTTTATTGTCGGCCTGGTGGCGCAGTCGATCAGCAGCAAGGAAGTCGGGCAATTGCGCCTGACCCTGATGGACATGCGCGAAGCCCTTGAGGCGAACGACAGCGAAGCCGGGGTCAACGCCTACATCGCGTTCCACGAAGAGCTGTTCACGCTGACCTCGAATCCGATTTTCCAGAGCGTGGTTCAGCAGACCAGTAACGCCCTCAAGCAAAGCGCCGAGGTGCTGCGCAACTCCCCCGAACATCTGGCCGAACGCCTCGAAGAAAACGAAGCCGTGGTGCGCGCGATCCGCAGCAAAAACAGCGCCCAGGCCAGTGCCGAAATGCGTCGGCACATTCTTCGCGAAGGCCAGCGGATGGGCATCGAATTGAATATCCCGGACGACAACCTCGGCAGTTGAACCCTCTTGGAACCGGAGACAGGCCATGAACAGCTTCGCTTCAGCGCAAACTCTTGTTGCCCTGCCCTTTCCCGCGCCGACGGATGATCTCTACTCGCGAGTCTTCGACGCCATTCTTGAACAGCGCATCGATGCGGCCAGTCGCTTTACCGAAGAAAGCCTGGCGCAGATGTTCGGCGTTCGCCGCAGTGACATGCGTGGGGTGCTGACGCAGTTGTCCCATCAGCAAATCATCGTGTTGCGCACTCACCATCGTCCCCGAGTCGCTGCGCTCGAAAATGAGCAAGTCCGGCAGACGCTGCATGCGCGGCGGCTGACCGAAACCACGGTGGTGCGACTGGCGTGTCAGCAGCCCCGTGCGCAAGACTTGAAGTGTCTGCGTGGGTTGATTGATAGCGAGCGCCAATGTGCCACGCGTGGCTCGGCGATTCGGTTGGCGGGGGAGTTTCATCTGCAACTGGCCGAAATGGCGGGGAATGCACCGTTGGCGCATTTTCTGGGCAGTCTTGTGCCACTGACTTCGCTGGCGATTGCGCAGTTTGATGTGTCGGTGGAGGGTTATTGCGATTGGCGGGTGCATACGAGGATTCTGGAGGCGGTAGAGCGTGGGGATGCGGTGAAGGCGGTCTCGCTGCTGAGCGGGCACCTGGATGATCTTGAGGAAATATTGCTGAACTCAGGACTTGGGCTTAGTCAGGATCGTGTTGCTGGTTAGATCGCTTTCGCGGGCAAGCCTCGCTCCTACAGAGGGCATGCATTATCTGTAGGAGCGAGGCTTGCCCGCGAAGGCGTTATCACTGACGAACGAAATGATTCAATCCGCCGCCACCCGCGCAAACCCCTCGCGAATTTTCTCTTCCGGCAATTCATCGGCAATAAACACAATCACACTTTCCCGCGCCTCGCCCTCTGCCCACTCCGTGTCCCAGTCGAAGCCATACAACTTCAGCACACCCTGAAACACCATGCGCCGCGGCTCGCCAAGGATGTTCAGCACGCCTTTGTAGCGCAGCAACTGCTTGCCATGTTCTTCCAGCAGTTCGTTCATGAACTCGCTGAGCTTGTCGATATCCAGCGGTTTATCGGTGCGCAGCACCAGGCTGGAAATGCGGTCGATGGAAGGCGCTTTGCTGACCGGGCGCAAACTCACGCCGCCACCCAGGTCGGCATTGAGGTTGAAGCCGCGCACATCGAGCAGTTCGGCCAGATCGATCTGGCCGTGGTCGACCACGCGAATCGGCGCGCGACGGTTGATGCGGGTCAGGCGCTCGCTCAACGCGGTGAAGGTCGGCTCGTCCACCAGATCGCGCTTGCTCACCAGCAAGCGGTCGGCGAAACCAATCTGCGCCTGGGCGATGGTTTGGGTCAGGTGTACGTCGGCGTGCGCTGCATCGACCAACGTGATGATGCCGTCGAGGATGTAACGCTCACGCAATTCCTCGTCGATGAAGAAGGTTTGCGCCACCGGTGCCGGATCCGCCAGGCCGGTGCACTCGATCACCAGACGGTCGAAGGCGATTTCGCCACTGTCCAGCCGTTCAAGCAACAGGTAGAGCGCCTTGGTCAGGTCGGTGTGGATGGTGCAGCAGACGCAGCCGTTGGACAGCGTCATCACTTGCACCGGCTCGTCGCCCAACAGTTGGGTGTCGATGCCGGCGTCACTGAATTCGTTTTCGATCACGGCGATTTTCAGGCCGTGCTCGGCTTTGAGCAGGTGGCGCAACAGCGTGGTCTTGCCGGCGCCGAGGAAGCCGCTGAGGATCGTGACCGGGATTGGTGTGAACAATCGAAAATCTCCCATACGCTAAAAAAACTGTAGGAGCCCGGCTTGCCGGCGATAGCGAATTTAAAGACGCCATCGCCGGCAAGCCGGGCTCCTACAGTGGTGTGTTGCTTAAGCCTCGTGCATCAACAGCACTTCGGCCCACCCTTGCCACCGTAACGGGCTTCCTGACGTTCCCGAAAGAACATTTCGTAGCTCATCACCGGTTTGTCCGGGTGTTTGGTCTGCATATGCTCGACGTAGTTGTCGTAGTCGGGCATGCCGACCATCAGGCGTGCGGCCTGACCGAGGTATTTACCGAGGCGACTCAGGTCATTGAACATGCTGCAATCCTCGATTACGCGTCCGGCAAGGCCTGGAATGGCGATTCTTTATCCGTACGTTCTTTTTTACCCCAGGCGGCAATGCCGACCTTGAGCGCATAGAACAGGATACTGAACACCACGAACAGGAACAGCGCGGTCAGCGTTGCGTTGGTGTAGGCGTTGAAAATCACGTGTTGCATCTGGGTGATGTCCTTGGCCGGGGCGAGGATCTGACCGTTGGCCAGCGCATCGCTGTATTTTTTGGCCAACGACAGGAAGCCGATCGCCGGGTTGGCGTCGAACAGCTTGATGAAGCCGGCAGTGGTGGTGCAGATCAGCAGCCAGACCGCAGGCAGCATGGTCACCCAGACGTAGCGTTGGCGTTTCATTTTGATCAGCACGACGGTGCCAAGCATCAGCGCAATACCGGCCAGCATCTGGTTGGAGATACCGAACAGCGGCCACAAGGTGTTGATGCCACCCAGCGGATCGATCACGCCCTGATACAGCAACCAGCCCCACATCGCCACACAACCGGCGGTGGCGATCAGGTTGGCGGTCCAGGATTCGGTGCGTTTCAGCGCCGGCACGAAGGAACCGAGCAAGTCCTGCAACATGAAGCGACCGGCACGGGTACCGGCGTCCACCGCTGTCAGGATGAACAGCGCTTCGAACAGAATCGCAAAGTGGTACCAGAACGCCATGGTGTTTTCACCCGGCAGGACACTGTGCAGGATCTGCGCGATACCGACCGCCAGGGTCGGCGCACCGCCGGCGCGGGCCAGGATGGTGGTTTCACCGATGTCCTTGGCCACCGCTTGCAGCGCTTCCGGGGTAATTGCAAAGCCCCAGCTGCTGACGGTTTGCGCCACAGCCACCACGTCACCGCCGACAACGGCGGCCGGGCTGTTCATGGCGAAATACACACCTGGCTCGATCACCGAAGCGGCAACCATCGCCATGATGGCCACGAACGATTCCATCAACATGCCGCCGTAACCGATGTAACGGGCGTTGACCTCGTTATCCAGCAGTTTTGGCGTGGTGCCGGAAGAGATCAGCGCGTGGAAACCCGAGACCGCGCCACAAGCAATGGTGATGAACAGGAACGGGAACAGACCGCCCTTCCATACCGGACCGGTGCCATCGATGAACTGGGTCAGCGCCGGCATTTTCAGCTCGGGCATGGTAACCAGGATGCCGATCGCCAAGGCGATGATGGTGCCGATTTTCAGGAACGTCGACAGGTAGTCACGCGGCGCCAGAATCAACCACACCGGCAACGAAGCGGCCACGAAACCGTAACCGACCAGCATCCACGTAATCTGCACGCCAGTGAAGGTGAAGGCCTTGGCCCAGACCGGGTCCGCGGCAATCTGCCCGCCGAGCCAGATCGAACCGAGCAGCAACAGCACGCCGACGATGGAGATCTCACCGATGCGGCCCGGGCGGATGTAGCGCATGTAAATGCCCATGAACATCGCGATCGGGATGGTCGCCATCACCGTGAAAATGCCCCACGGGCTCTCGGCCAGGGCTTTGACCACGATCAGCGCCAGCACCGCGAGGATGATGATCATGATCAGGAAGCAGCCGAACAGCGCGATGGTGCCGGGGATGCGGCCCATTTCTTCACGGACCATGTCGCCCAGGGAGCGGCCGTTGCGGCGGGTGGACATGAACAGGACCATGAAGTCCTGAACCGCACCGGCCAGCACCACACCGGCGATCAGCCACAGTGTGCCGGGCAAGTAGCCCATCTGCGCCGCCAACACCGGACCGACCAACGGCCCCGCACCGGCAATGGCTGCGAAGTGGTGACCGAAGAGGATGTGTTTGTTGGTAGGGACGTAGTCCAGACCATCATTGTTGAGCACGGCGGGGGTGGCCCGTCGCGAATCGAGTTGCATCACGTTGTTAGCGATGAACAGACTGTAGTAACGGTACGCGACCAGATAAATGGCCAGGGCGGCGACCACAATCCACAAGGCGTTGATTGCCTCGCCGCGGCGCAATGCCACTACACCAAGGGCGCACGCTCCGACGATTGCCAGCAGTAGCCAGGGTAGGTGGCGTAGCGGGCTATTATTATTTTTCATTTTTTTATTCCAGCCAGGGTGGACAAGAAAGACAGCCACCCCGAGTTTAGCTCTCCTGACGGCAAAGGCCATACCCCGACATTGGTCTAGACGCCTGTGTCGGCTGGCAGGCTTTGACAATGCGGGTCTATAGTCAGCGAACATCTCAGAGGATTGCGCCATGAGCGAACACCCTGCCAATCGCCGCCGCTTCAAACGTATTGCGTTCGATGCCCGAACCGAGCTGAGCCAGGGAGAGTACATCTGGCCAGTACAGCTGATTGACTTGTCGCTCAAGGGTTTGCTGATCGAGCGGCCCGAGCCATGGCTGGGCGACCCGGAAAAGATCTTTTCCGTCGACATTCATCTCAGCAACGACGTTGACATCAAGATGGACGTGCAACTGACGCACGACGATCCTCGCCATTTGGGATTCGTTTGCCGGTACATCAGCCTGGAATCCATCGAGCGGCTGCGGCGATTGATCGAGCTCAACCTGGGGGATCCGCAGGAGCTGGAGCGCGAATTGGGTGCGCTTATAGAAGTGTGAACCTCCCTTTGTAGGAGCCAGCTTGCTGGCGATTGCGGCACACACGAACGCGCGTGAACTTCAATCGCCAGCAAGCTGGCTCCTACAAGGATTGGGGTTACTCGAAGAGTGCGTCGAGGGCCTGTTCGAGGCGGGTTACAGCAATAATCTGCAATCCCGGAGGAGACTCCTTCGGCGCATTGCCCTTGGGCACGATGGCCCGTTTGAAGCCGTGCTTGGCCGCTTCTTTCAAGCGTTCCTGCCCACTCGGCACCGGACGCACTTCGCCAGACAAACCGACTTCGCCGAACACCAGCAGGTCATGGGGCAATGGTCGGTTGCGCAAGCTGGACATGACCGCCGCCATCAGCGCCAGGTCGGAAGCGGTTTCCAACACCTTCACGCCGCCCACCACGTTGAGGAACACGTCCTGGTCGTGGGTCGGAATACCGCCGTGTCGATGCAAAACCGCCAGCAACATCGCCAGTCGGTTCTGATCCAGCCCCAACGTGACCCGACGCGGGTTGGCCAGATGGCTGTCATCCACCAACGCCTGAACCTCCACCAGCATCGGTCGGGTGCCTTCCCACGTTGCCATGACCACACTGCCCGGGACTTCTTCCTGTGCACGAGTGAGAAAAATCGCCGAAGGGTTGGAGACTTCTTTCAAACCCTTGTCGGTCATGCCGAACACGCCCAATTCGTTGACCGCGCCAAAACGGTTCTTCACCGCCCGCAGCAAGCGCAAGCGACCGTCGGACTCGCCCTCGAAATACAGCACGGTATCGACCATGTGCTCCAGCACGCGCGGACCTGCCAGCGCACCTTCTTTCGTCACGTGGCCAACCAGGAAAATCGCCGTACCGCTTTGCTTGGCATAGCGCACCAGCAAGGCCGCGCTCTCCCGCACCTGGGACACGCCGCCCGGTGCCGATTGCAGCTGTTCAGTGAAAATCGTCTGAATCGAGTCGATCACCATGACCTTGGGCTTTTCGACCCGAGCGGTGGCGATAATGGTTTCGATGCAGGTTTCAGTCATGACCCGCAGTTGATCCTGCGGCAATCCCAGGCGTCGGGCGCGCATGGCCACTTGCTGCTGGGACTCTTCGCCCGTGACGTACAGCGCCGGCATGCTCTTGGCGAGGTTGCACAAGGTTTGCAACAGGATGGTTGATTTGCCGATGCCCGGATCACCGCCGATCAGTACCACCGAACCGTCCACCAGCCCGCCGCCCAGGACGCGATCGAGTTCACTGGAGGCGGTGGAAAAGCGCGGTATTTCTTCGACGCTGACTTCGGCCAGGGTCTTGATCTGTGCCTGCTGGCCGGTCCAGCCGGTGCGACCGCTGGGGGCTGCGGCACCGCCGCTCTCGACCATGGTTTCGGTCAAGGTGTTCCAGGCCCCGCACTCGCCGCACTGGCCGGCCCACTTGGGGAAGGTTGAGCCGCACTCGGTGCAGCCGTACATGCGCTTGGCCTTGGCCATCTGAACTCCCGGCAAAAAAACGCGATGATAGCTCAGCTGGACTGGATCAGTGCGACGGAGTTACCCAATGGAGTTGTGCGGCAACTTGCTCGGCTCTCGAGACAACGACATCGTTATAAATTTTACAACTTGTACAACACGCCGCCCAAACAACTCTGCAAAAGTTAAATCTAAAACCCACAAAGCTGTACAACTCTTAACACTCTGCGAACTTAACGTACAACATTACCCAACAGACCAAGAGTTTAATACAAATAATCAAATCGATGGCTTTACGGAATCATCCACTCTGTGTTTTTCCAGCCACTATTTTCTGAACCAAGAACTTATACCTGAAATTCAGTACTGTAAAACTAATAGCGCACATTCCCATTGCACTCAATAAAACACTCCTGAGACGCACACACTTTTACTGACAACCACCACCTCCATCGCTGAATGACGAACAACGCCACCTCAGATGGATAGCGAGAGCAAGCCTGGAACACGCAGATCTGCGCATCAGTGATGGCATTTTGAAAACCTTTTACCGTTGCCCCGGTCGATAGCAGGCAAGCGCTGTAAGCAGTTGTTTCGGGCAAGAACCATTTGGCTGATTTACACTGCATTACCAACCTCATCTGTAACAAGGAAATAACCTATGGGCGTGCTAAATGAGTTCAAGGCCTTCGCGGTAAAAGGCAACGTGGTCGACATGGCCGTCGGTATCATCATCGGTGCCGCCTTCGGCAAGATCGTTTCGTCGTTTGTCGGCGACGTGGTCATGCCGCCAATCGGCCTGCTGATCGGTGGGGTGGATTTCAGTGATCTCGCCATTACGCTCAAAGCCGCCAGCGGCAACGCCCCCGCAGTGGTGATGGCGTACGGCAAATTCATCCAGAGCATGATCGACTTCATCATCGTCGCGTTCGCGATTTTCATGGGCGTCAAAGCCATCAACCGCTTGAAGCGCGAAGAGGCCGTTGCGCCCACCCTGCCGCCGGTTCCGACCAAGGAAGAAGAGCTGTTGGGTGAAATTCGCGATCTGCTGAAGGCCCAGAACAATCGGCCTTAATGATCTGATGCAGATAAAAAACGGCGCCTTCGTGGCGCCGTTTTTTTTACCAGTAGTTTTCCACCGCCACGTGCCCGGGGCGTCGGCTGAGGCTCAAGTGCATGTCACGCTGTTTCAGCAGTTTTCGCGTGTCATCGATCATCTGCGGGTTACCACACAGCATGACCCGCGAATGCTCGGCCGTCAGTGCCACGCCTGCCGCCCGCTCCAGTTCGCCACTCTCTATCAAGGTGGTGATCCGGCCATTCAAGGCCCCTGGATGCTGCTCGCGGGTAACGGTGGCAATGTACTGAAACTTGTGCGCGTACTCGGCCAGATAGTCACGCTGCACCAACTCCGCAATCAGTTCCTGATACGCCAGCTCCCGGGCTTCGCGCACGCTGTAGACCAGAATGATTCGCTCGAATTTCTCCCAGACCTCGAAGTCCTGCAGGATCGACAGAAACGGCGCCACGCCCGTGCCGGTGGATAACAACCAGAGATCCCGCCCGTCGATGAAGCGATCAAGCGTCAGGTATCCAAAGGCCTGGCGGTCGACCAGCAGCGTATCGCCGACGCCCAGCCGACTCAGCTCACTGGTGAACTCGCCTCCCGGCACCACGATGGAAAAGAACTCGAGGAACTCGTCGTAAGGTGAAGAAACCATGGAATAGGCACGCCAAACAACGCTGCCGTCAGCCTTGGTCACGCCCAGCCGGGCGAATTGCCCCGCACGAAAACGAAAGCCCGGATCCCGTGTCGTGCGCAGGGTGAACAGGTTTGGGGTCAACGGCTTGACGTCGAGCAGGGTCTGGCGCGTGAATTTTTCTGCACTGGCAGTCATGGTGCGCTCCATTCAACAGATAGCATCCAGTGTCCCGCAAAGCAGGGAAAACAAACACCGACGATTTGTAGTGCCTTTTATTATCAACCTGAACATTACAAATAGTATTCGATCTTTCTAGACGTACCATTCAGTTAATAAAACAGCCAATGAAATTAAACTCAACATTCAAAACCCGCCGTATTTTTAAAAACTCTATTAGAACTTGATATCTATTTTTTAAAGCGTAGTAAAGCCAAAAAATCTCACTTTTATGTAGGATTCATCCTACACTCGGCTCGTGCAGGATTTCGGATCCAATCAGCACCCCGGCAGATTGTAAAATGGAGATACATGATGGAGCGGTGGAAGGAGTCACAACTCAACCAACTATCGAGCACGAAGCATATTGATGCAGCGTACCCGATCGCACTTGAATTCGCGAAAAATATCGGGTTTAAATTTTTCGCTTTTTCAACTACTTATCAAACAAAAAACAACCAGTTCAACACTATCCGACACAACAATTACCCAACCGTCTGGAACAAATATTATGAACAGAAAAACTTAAGCTTGGTGGACCCGGTAGTAGCTCATTGCAATCACTCGATGCTGCCCATTCTGTGGAGCGAAAATCTTTTTTCCAAGGTTCCTTCACTGTGGGAAGCCCTTGAAGCACAAGGTTTGCAGCACGGCTGGTCACAATCGCTGCATGACGAAGAGAGCGGCCTGTGCAGTATTCTGAGGCTGGCAAGGAGCCATTGCCCGATCACGGCCCTGGAGTTGTATGAAAATCTCGGTTTCTCGGTGTTCATGTGCCGCCATCTTCATGCGTTGATCGCACAATCATTGCCCAAGAAAATGCTGAAACCACCCGCTGCACATTTATCTCCACGGGAAATCGACGTATTGGAACTGGCGGCAGCCGGGAAGACGGCTGAAGAAAGCGCGCGAATTCTCAACCTGAGCGCACGGACCATCCATTTCCACATTCAAAGCGTGATTTTGAAACTCGGGGTCAGCAACAAGATTGCCGCGATCATCGCCGCGATCAAGGCCGGTCACCTCAAAAGCACCTCGACACGTTGATCGATTAAAACCTGCGAGTAACGTACCATTTGTGATTCCTCCTGAGTGTTGACGTGTGAACCTTCACGACGCAGTGCACTCGGACGGTCTCGCCCGCTACAACGCCCCTGGGCCGCGGGATACCCGTTGATTTACCCAGAGCCCCGCCCCATGCCTTTGCTCGAAACATCCTTCGCCCGCCTCGACCTGATCCGCCAGCCAGAACAGCAGAACGAACCGCTGCAAGCGTTTGATGCCGCCGACGAATACCTGCTCAATCACCTGGCCGAACAACAACCGGGCGCGAACACTCGAGTGTTGGTGCTCAACGACAGCTTTGGCGCATTGGTGGCCAGCCTCGCAGGCAAGGTTCAGGTGACCAGCAGCGGCGACTCGTTCCTGGCCTTTCAGGGCCTGGAAAAAAATCTGATCCGTAACGCTCAGGCATTTGATGCCGTGCCTCGCGTGCCTGCCAGCGATGCGCTGACCGGCCCGTTTGATCGGGTCCTGATCCGCGTGCCGAAAACCCTGGCCTTGCTGGAGGAACAACTGATCCGTCTGCAAAGCCAATTGGCGCCCGGCGCCCAAGTGATTGCCGGCGCCATGATCAAGCATCTGCCACGCGCCGCCGGGGATTTGCTGGAGCGCTACATCGGTCCGGTTCAAGCCTCGCTGGCGGTGAAAAAGGCTCGGCTGTTGATGGCCACCGCTGAAGCCAAAGCCCCCGCGACATCGCCCTACCCGACTCGCTATCAGCTCGATGCGCCGGCGATTGAACTGCTCAACCACGCCAATGTGTTCTGTCGCGAAGGGCTGGATATCGGTACGCGAGCCTTTCTGCCGCACTTGCCGACAAACCTCGGCGCGGCACGGGTCGCTGATCTGGGCTGCGGTAACGGCGTTTTGGCCATTGCCAGCGCTCTGCAAAACCCTCAGGCGCACTACACGCTGGTGGACGAATCCTTCATGGCCGTGCAATCGGCCGCCGAAAACTGGCGCGCGGCGCTGGGTGACCGGGACGTGATAGTGCGTGCCGGGGATGGTCTGGCCGGACAGGAACCGCAGTCACTGGACGTGGTGCTGTGCAACCCCCCGTTTCACCAGCAACAAGTCGTGGGCGACTTCCTCGCCTGGCGGATGTTTCAGCAAGCACGCGAAGCGCTGGTGGTGGGCGGCGCGCTGTACATCGTCGGCAACCGTCATCTGGGTTATCACAGCAAACTGGCGCGGTTGTTCCGTGGCGTCGAACAAGTGGCGGCCACACCGAAGTTCGTGATCCTCAAAGCCCGAAAATAATCCCGGGCAAAAAAAACCCTCCAGCGCAGGAGGGTTGTAAATCCGTGCCGCAAGACATCGGGATGGGATTTTGCGAATTCAGTGGGTCGACAGGCCTGCGGCATTCATGAACATGCGCATCAGGCTCGCAACGATGAACAGCGCCACCACGCTGCCAGCCCAGATCATCGCCAGCCAGCCGAGCCGCTGCCAGAGCGGCTTTTTCTCTGCCGCCTGGATTTCTTCCAAAGTGTGTTTACCAGTCATGGCGTTCAAGACCTCCTCTTCAAGGTTGATGGCGTCTGTGATGACGCCATCGTCGGAGTGCCGCCCGGAACAAGCTCGGCTCCTACAGGATTAGTGGTAACCATCTTCATGGGTGACCTTGCCGCGGAACACGTAGTAGCTCCAGAAGGTGTAACCCAGGATGAACGGGATGATGAACAAGGTGCCGACCAGCATGAAGCCCTGGCTTTGCGGCGGTGCGGCGGCGTCCCAGATCGAGATCGACGGCGGCACGATGTTCGGCCACAGGCTGATGCCCAGACCGCTGTAGCCGAGGAAGATCAGCACCAGCGTCAGCAGGAACGGCGTGTAGTGCGCATTGCGAGCCACAGCGCGGATCAAGCCGTACATGGTCACCAACACCAGAATCGGTACCGGCAGGAACCAGAACAGATTCGGCAACGTAAACCAGCGCGCGGCGATTTCCGCGTGAGCCAGCGGCGTCCAGATGCTGACGATACCAATCACCGCCAGCACCACGAACGCCAGCGGCCGCGCCAGGTTGTGCATCTGCTCCTGCAACTTGCCTTCGGTTTTCATGATCAGCCAAGTGCAACCGAGCAGCGCATAAGCCACCACCAACGCCACGCCGCAGAACATCGTGAACGGTGTCAGCCAGTCCAGTGACCCGCCGGCGAACTGACGGTTGACCACCGGCAGCCCATCGATGAACGCACCCAACGCGACGCCCTGGAAGAAGGTCGCGGCGATGGAGCCACCAATGAACGCCTTGTCCCAGAGGTGGCGCTTGTCGTCCTTGGCCTTGAAGCGGAACTCGAACGCCACGCCGCGAAAGATCAGCCCGATCAGCATGAAAATCAGCGGCAGGTACAGCGCCGAGAGCACCACTGAATAGGCCAGCGGGAAAGCACCGAACAACGCCGCGCCGCCCAGCACCAGCCAGGTCTCATTGCCGTCCCAGACCGGTGCTACGGTGTTCATCATCACGTCACGGTCAGTCTTGCCCGGGATGAACGGGAAGAGAATCCCGATGCCCAGGTCGAAGCCGTCCATGACCACGTACATCATGATGCCGAAGATGATGATCACGGCCCAGATCAGCGGAAGATCAATACCCATGACTCAAATCTCCTTGGTCAGGCTGGGGCTGTGGTCGTTTTCGGCGCCATCATCGTCAGCCGCAGACAGCGGACGCGCCGGCGTGCGTTTCTGGCCGGGACCACCGTCGTTGGTTTCCTTGCCTTCGTCGATCTTCGGCCCTTTGCGCACCAGGCGCATCATGTAGCCCAGACCGGCACCGAACAGCGCGAAATAGACCACGACGAACAGGATCAGCGTGATGCTCATCTGCATGAAGCTGTGATTGGAGGACGCGTCCGCCGTGCGCATCAGGCCGTAGACGACCCAAGGCTGACGACCGATTTCAGTGGTAAACCAACCGGCGAGGATCGCGATCAAGCCGGACGGCCCCATCCACAATGCCAGGTACAGGAACGGTCGCGACGTATAGAGCCTGTCGCGTTTGCGCAGCCACAGGCTCCACAAACCGGTGAAGATCATCAGGAATCCGAGGCCGACCATGATCCGGAACGACCAGAACACGATGGTCGAGTTCGGCCGGTCTTCCGGCGGGAACTCCTTGAGCGCCGGCACCTGTTTGTCCAGCGAGTGCGTGAGGATCAGGCTGCCCAGGTACGGAATCTCGACGGCGAACTTGGTCCTCTCTTCTTTCATGTCCGGCCAGCCGAACAGGATCAGCGGGGTCGGTTCATCGCCGTGGTTTTCCCAGTGGCCTTCGATCGCGGCGATTTTCGCCGGTTGATGCTTCAACGTATTGAGACCGTGGAAGTCACCGATGACCGCCTGAATCGGCGCGACGATCAAGGCCATCCACATGGCCATCGAGAGCATGGTACGGATCGCCGGGTTGTCCTTGCCGCGCAGTAAATGCCAGGCCGCCGAGGAACCGACGAAGAATGCGGTCGCGACGAACGCGGCCGTCGCCATGTGCATCAGGCGGTACGGGAACGACGGGTTGAAGATCACCGCCAGCCAGTCGGTTGGAATGACCTGGCCGTTGACGATTTCGAAGCCCTGCGGGGTTTGCATCCAGCTGTTGGACGCAAGAATCCAGAAGGTCGAGATCAGCGTGCCGATGGCGACCATGACCGTGGCGAAGAAGTGCAGATTGCGCCCGACCTTGTTCCAGCCGAACAGCATGACCCCAAGGAAACCGGCTTCAAGGAAAAACGCGGTCAGTACTTCGTACGTCAGCAACGGCCCGGTGACGGAACCGGCGAAGTCCGAAAAACGGCTCCAGTTGGTGCCGAACTGATAGGCCATGACCAGCCCGGAGACCACGCCCATGCCGAAGTTGACGGCAAAGATCTTCGACCAGAAGTGGTACAGATCGCGGTAGGTGTCGTTATTGGTTTTCAGCCACAGGCCTTCGAGTACCGCCAGGTAACTCGCCAGACCAATGGTGATGGCCGGGAACAGGATGTGGAACGAGATGGTGAACGCGAACTGAATTCGGGCGAGATCAAGCGCCTCCAAACCGAACATAAGTCTTCCTCTGTCAGGTAATACCGGCTGAAGGCTTGCGGCCTACACCCACGGCCCCCACGAATAGGAGTGTGGCGAATTTGAATTCGTTCTTCTTTTTACAAACATCACACGTAGGGAGTCTGGCCATCTGGCCACCAGATCAATTCCACAAAGGCCTTGATCTGGATCAAGCATGGGTAAAAGAGTAGTCCGGTTTTTGGCGATGGACGGTGTGGTCTTTTGCCGCGTGACAGGTTGCCTCATAGGTTCGGCAATCAGCTGCAACACATTCCGTGTGGGAGCGGGCTTGCTCGCGAAGGCGATCTGTCTGTCACCTTTATGTTGGATGCGCCGACGTCTTCGCGAGCAAGCCCGCTCCCACAGGGGGATTTGCGGGTTTTCTGGATCGGTGTCTAGCTAACTAAATTTCCCGCCTCTGCAACTTCTGGTTACAGGTTGGTGATAATCTCGGACCTCTCCTCGCTCAAGATCCGCCTCAGATGCCCAGCCAAGCGCCCTTGCTGTTACGTCATCACCGCCCTTTCATCGCGTTCTGGCTGGCTCGGGTGTTTACCGCCAGTGGCTTTCAGATGCTCACCGTGGCCATCGGCTGGAACCTGTATCAACTGACCGGCAACGTGCTGGATCTGGGCCTGGTCGGTCTGGTGGAGTTTGCCCCGCGCGTGCTGTTCATGTTGCACACCGGGCATGTCGCCGACCGCTACGACCGGCGTAAAGTCGCGGCGATCTGTCAGTCGCTGCAAGCCTTGATTGCCTTGACGCTGGCGATTGGCGGCGCCACCGGCCATGTCACCCGGGAAATGATCTTCATCCTCGCGTTTCTGCTCGGCGCCGCGCGTTCCTTCGAGATGCCGACCACCCAGGCGCTGCTGCCAAGTATCGTTCCCTCCGCGCTGTTCCCCCGCGCCGTCGCCGCTGCACAGTCTGCCCAACAATCGGCGACCATCGTCGCGCCGGCCCTCGGCGGCTTGCTGTATGCCTTTGGCAGCGTCTGGGTCTACGGCCCGACCGTGATTCTCTATGTGATTGCCTGCCTGCTGATGCTCAACCTGCCTGCGCGGCAAACGCCGTTGAACAAAGGCAAGGCCACCCTGGACTCGCTGCTGGCGGGTATCCGCTTCATTCGCAGCCGACCGGACATTCTCGGGGCGATTTCTCTGGATCTGTTTGCCGTGCTGCTCGGCGGCGCGACGGCCTTGCTGCCGGTGTTTGCCAAGGACATTCTGCTGACCGGGCCATGGGGCCTGGGCTTGTTGCGTTCGGCTCCGGCAGTGGGCGCGTTGCTGATGTCGCTATGGCTGGCGCGGTTCTCCGTGGATCGCAAGGTTGGTCGGGTGATGTTTACCGCCGTCGGTGTATTCGGCGTCGCGACCATTGCGTTCGGCCTGTCCACTTCATTCTGGTTCTCGCTGGCGGTGCTGGTCGTGTTGGGCGCAGCAGACATGATCAGCATGGTGATCCGCGCGTCCTTCGTGCAACTGGAAACCCCGGATGAAATGCGTGGCCGGGTCAGCGCCGTCAACGGCCTGTTCATCGGCGCCTCGAACCAGTTGGGCGAGTTCGAATCCGGTCTTACCGCCCATTGGTTCGGCACCGTGCCTGCGGTGGTCATGGGCGGCATCGGCACGCTGGTGGTGACTGGGGTCTGGATCAAACTGTTCCCGACCCTGGCCAACCGGGATCGTATGCATGTGCCAGTGGAAGAAGCGACGGCCTGACATTCGTTAAACCACCAACTCCCCCGCCACCGTCGCCCGCATGGCCTTGCCGCAAAGTTGTTCCACCAGTGTCAGGGCAAACTCAAGTGCGCCCCCTGAACCTTGAGCGGTCACGCAGTTGCCGTCGACAACCACCGGTTTATCGACAAAGTTGCAACCCGACAGTTGATGGCTGGCAGTCGGCAGGCACGTCATCCGCCGTTGACGCAGGACGCCAAAGGCCTGAAGTGCCAGCGCCGGGGCTTCGGCGATGCCGGCGAACAGACGGCCGGCTGCCGCCTGATCCTTGATCAATTGCTGCAAAGGTTGATGGCCGGCCAGATGTTGCGCGCCGACGGCACCGCCGGGCAGCACGATCAGGTCGAACGGCTGAGCCAGCAAATCCACCAGCATTGCATCGGCCGTCACGCGGGTGCCGCGAGCACAGGTGAGCATGCGCCGGCCCTCGATGCTGGCCACCACCACTTCAACCTTGGCGCGGCGCAGCACATCGATCAGCGTCACGGTTTGCAGGTCATCGATGCCCTCAGCGAGGGTAATCAGGGCTCTAAAGGTCATGGGCGCAGTCCACAGAATGATCTTTAAAGCGTAGTCAGCTTTCCTGACCCTTGTTCGAGCCGGCCGTTACTTGATGTAAAGCTGCGTCGACAGCGTGTTGCCCGGCGCATTGATGGACGTGTTGCTGAAGGTGAACGTGCCTTCTTGCTTGCCGGCCAGATCGAAGACATACAGGTAACCCACGGTTTTTCTGCCGACGGTGCAATCGGTAAGGTTGCCGTTATCAAAGGCGCAGATCGGGGTCCGGGTGCCGTCCACATCAAAACCGTCCAGCCCGACTTGCGCCTTGCGCCCATAGCCGACTTCCAGCACGTAGATCTTGATGTTCGGCCCGCTGTGATCGCAGCGTGTTGTCTCCTGCCCCTCGCCAATGTCCTCAAACCCACAGGCTGGCGACTCGACCTTGAGCACCTTGACCTGGCTCAACGGCGCCGCCGAGGCAGCCGAAGCGGTTTGCGCCCCCAGCATCAAGGCAATCAATACTCCGAATACGTTAACCAGACGCTTTTTCATGCAATCCCCATGTCCCTCAAAACCAGCGCGCAGTATGGCGCACTTGGCTTTAACGCAAAACATCGACGACGATCACCACCATAAGCAGCCACAACCCCACGCGGCTGGTATGATGCGCGGCTTTTTCCGACCCACAGAAAATTACCAGGCGCCTGCAGCGGTCTGTGCTTTGCTGTTGAGGTCGATACATTCACGGCGCCGGGCGCGCCACGGGGAGCAGACATGCTGGAAAGGCTGTTTCAACTCAAGGCACACAACACCAACGTGCGGACCGAGATTCTTGCGGGCGTCACGACCTTCCTGGCCATGGCCTACATTCTGTTCGTCAACCCGAGCATCCTCGGCGAGACCGGCATGGACAAAGGTGCGGTGTTTGTCGCCACCTGTCTGGCAGCCGCCATCGGCTCCACGACCATGGGCCTGATCGCCAACTACCCGATCGCCCTCGCACCGGGCATGGGCCTGAACGCCTTCTTTACCTACACCGTGGTCCTGCACATGGGCCACACCTGGCAAGTGGCGCTGGGCGCGGTATTCATCTCGGCAGTGTGCTTCTTCCTGCTGTCGATCTTCCGCATCCGGGAATGGATCATCAACAGCATCCCGCTGCCGCTGCGTTCGGCGATTGCTGCCGGTATCGGCCTGTTCCTGGCGCTGATCGCCCTGCACAACGCCGGCATCGTGGTCAGCAATCCGGCGACCATGGTCGGCCTCGGTGACCTGAAACAACCGGCACCGATCCTCGCCACCCTGGGTTTTGCCCTGATCGTTGCCCTTGAAGCCCTCGCTGTGCGCGGTGCGGTGCTGATCGGGATTCTGGTCGTGACCATTGCGTCGATTGCCCTCGGTTTCACCCCGTTCGGCGGCGTGATGTCGATGCCGCCATCGCTGGCGCCGACCTTCCTGCAACTGGACATCAAGGGTGCACTGGACATCGGTCTGGTCAGCGTGATCTTCGCCTTCCTGTTCGTCGACCTGTTCGACAACTCCGGCACCCTGATCGGCGTCGCCAAGCGCGCCGGTCTGATGGGCAAGGACGGCCACATGCCGAAAATGGGCCGTGCGCTGATCGCGGACAGCACCGCGGCCATGGCCGGTTCGTTGCTGGGTACGTCGACCACCACCAGCTACATCGAATCCGCAGCAGGCGTGAGCGCCGGCGGCCGCACCGGTCTGACGGCCATTGTGGTGGCGATCCTGTTCCTGCTGGCACTGTTCTTCTCGCCACTGGCCGCCAGTGTTCCGGCATTTGCCACGGCGCCGGCACTGCTGTTCGTCGCAGTCTTGATGACTTCCGGCCTGGCCGAAATAGACTGGGACGACATCACTGTTGCCGCACCGGTCGTGGTCACTGCGCTGGCCATGCCATTCACTTACTCCATCGCCAACGGCATCGCCTTCGGTTTCATTTCCTGGACCGCCATCAAGCTGCTGTCCGGTCGCGGCCGTGAGCTGAACCCGGCGCTGGTGATTCTGTCGATTCTGTTTGTGATCAAGTTGGGTTGGTTCAACGCATGACTTTTGATTCCCAGGCTTACACCGTTCAGCTCGAAGAAAAGGTCTCGCGCCTGCGCGACCTGCTGGCCCCGTTCGATGCACCGGAGCCGGCGGTGTTCGATTCGCCGCTGAAGAACTTCCGCCTGCGTGCCGAATTCCGCCTGTGGCGTGAAGCCGGCGAGCGTCACTACGCGATGTTTTCTCAGGAAGACAAACGCACGCCGATCCTGATTGAAGAGTTACCGATTGCCAGCCTGCGCATCAATCAACTGATGCCGCAGCTCAAGGCCGCGTGGAAAGCCAGTGCGGCCCTGAGCCACAAGCTGTTTCAGGTAGAGTTCCTGACCACGCTGGCCGGCGATGCAATGATCACGCTGTGCTACCACCGCCCATTGGACGAACACTGGCATGCGGCGGCGTCAAAACTGGCGGCAGACCTGAACGTCAGCGTGATCGGCCGCTCCAAGGGCAAACGCGAAGTGATCGGTCACGATTACGTGGTCGAAAAACTGGAAGTCGGTGGCCGCACGTTCAGCTACCGCCAGCCAGAAGGCGCGTTCACCCAGCCCAACGGCACCGTGAACCAGAAAATGTTGAACTGGGCTTTTGACGCACTCGGCGATCGTCCCGACGATCTGTTGGAGCTGTATTGCGGCAACGGCAACTTCACGCTGCCACTCGCGACCCGCGTACGCAAAGTGCTGGCCACCGAGATCAGCAAGACCTCAGTCAACGCGGCGCTGAGCAATCTCAGCGAAAACGCGGTGGATAACGTCACGCTGGTGCGCCTGTCCGCTGAAGAGCTGACCGAAGCCCTGAACGAGGTTCGCCCGTTCCGTCGCCTGCATGGCATCGACCTCAAGAGCTACGAGTTCGGCAGCGTCTTCGTCGACCCGCCTCGCGCCGGCATGGACCCGGACACCTGCGAACTGACCCGACGCTTCGACAATATCCTGTACATCTCCTGCAACCCGGAAACCCTCGCGGCCAACATCGCCCAGTTGCACGACACCCACTGCATTACCCAATGCGCAATGTTCGACCAGTTCCCCTGGACTCACCACATGGAATCCGGGGTGTTGTTGACCCGTCGTTGATTGCTGCTGAGCGATACAAAACAGCCGTCATTTCGACGGCTTTTTTGTGCGTGCTCATTCGGTGATTTCTGGCTTGCGCGGACGTCCGCCCTTGCGACCATTGGCCCGCGCAGCCTCTGCTTTGGCGGCGCTGCTTTGGCGACCATTGCGCGAAGCAATGACCGAGGCGGCCATGTCCATCAGCGGCTTGCTCGCCGAGATCATGCTGGCGATGGATACATGCAAATCCTTGCCCTCATGGCAGAGGGCGGTTCCGGAAAAACCGACTTTCAGGTCGGCGAAATCCTCGACCTCGAATCCATCGAACTCCGGATAGTGCTGCACCGGCAGCAGCACGCCACTGCCATCAACGAAACTGACTGCCAGACACGGCTCCACAAAGGACACGGCCGTCACCTGAAAACCACCTTTGTGACGCGCTTGTCCACGACGGATGGCCGTATCCAGCGCGGCTTCTGTCACAGGCCGATCCGCCAGTGTTTTCGCCTCTATCGATTTCATAACTTGATCTCCACACCCTCCGAAACGCCAAACAGCGCCAGCAAGGTCTTGTTCGTCTCGGGCTCATAGCAAGCCGAATAAATCATGTTGGTCGCACTGGAGGAACAATTTCATGCTAACCCATCCGTTAGGTTAATGAGCCCTATGACCCGTCATTCCCTTGAAAATCCGATAACCGGTGCAAGCCTGCACGTTATCGCCCGAACTTGAGGCTAGCGTTCCAACTCGCATCGGGCATGGCGATAAGCTGCAAAAATGGTAAGCAATCCTTTCCGCAATTTGATAAACACTGCATCAAGTCCTTCATTTGATCCCCGGTGTAATCAATCATGCAGCGAACATTCGACGACCTTCAGCTCGGCAGCATCGAACTGTTTTGCCTCGCCGCTGAAGCTGGCAGTTTTACCGCCGCCGCGCTGGTCGCTGGCGTGACGCCGGCAGCGGTGAGTCGGTCCGTGTCGCGCATGGAAGAACGCCTGGGCGTGCGGCTGTTCGCGCGTACCACTCGCAGCGTCAAACTGACGGATAGCGGGCGCCGGTATTACGAAGAATGTCGTCAGGCGCTGGCGCAATTGGTCGAGGCCCAACGCGAAGTGATGGGCCAGCAGCAAGAGCCTTCCGGCACCTTGCGCATCAGTATTCCCACGACGTATGCGCATCACCGGATCCTGCCTTTGCTGCCGGCGTTTCGGGAGCGTTTTCCGCAGGTGAAAGTCGAGTCGCACATCAGCAATCGCAACATCGATTTCGTCGGTGAAGGCTATGACCTGGCCATCCGCGTGCGGGCGATTCCGGATTCCGGGCTGATCGCCCGGCAACTGGAGGACGCGGATCTGGTGATGATCGCCAGCCCCGATTACCTGAAGCGCGCGGGCACGCCGCAAACCCTGGATGACCTGAAAAATCATGAATGCATCCAGTACGATTTGCCCAGCAGCGGTCGGCGAATTGCCTGGCTGTTCAACGACGATGGCGTGCAGCGCGAGATTCTCGCCGAGGGCGATCTCAGTTGTTCCGACGACGTGCTGGGCGGTGTGACCCTGGCCAAACATGGGGCGGGTCTATTCCAGACCTATCGTTTTATCGTTGAAAAAGAACTGGCCGATGGCTCGTTGGTGGAAATCCTCAAACCTTACGGCGGACGGTCACGACCATTCACCCTGCTTTACCCGCAAAGCCGTCATGTGCCTCTGCGATTACGGGCGTTTATTGATTTTCTGATAGAGCATTTGCCGCGCTGAGATGCCGAAACCGTCCGATCACCGCACACAAACCTCCGTCTCGGCGCCTGTTCAATTGACCAAATTAACCATCTAGTACAATTTATCTCCACAGGCTGAAACATCAGCCCATGCCAAAAATAATATGTGGAGAGACCCTGATGAACCCTATCGTTCTGGTGCTCAACGGCCCGAACCTGAACCTGCTCGGCACCCGTGAACCGGCAACTTACGGCCACGAAACCCTGGCGGATATCGCAGCGTTGTGCGGCCGGTCCGCCGAAGAGTTTGGCCTGGCGGTGGAGTTTCGCCAGACCAACCATGAAGGCGAACTGCTCGACTGGATTCACGCCGCCCGCGGTCGTTGCGCCGGGATCGTCATCAACCCCGCCGCCTGGACCCACACCTCGGTCGCCATTCGTGATGCCCTGGTCGCCAGCGAATTGCCGGTGATCGAAGTCCACCTGTCCAACGTCCATGCTCGTGAACCTTTCCGCCACCACTCCTTTGTTTCAGCCATTGCCACCGCTGTAATGGCCGGTTTCGGCAGCCACGGCTATCGCCTGGCGCTGGAGCATTTCAGCCTGCGCTTGAAAGGGTGAACGCCGTGACTCAGAACAACGCGGTACTGGCCGGGCTGATCGGCGCCGGCATTCAGGCGTCCCGTACGCCCGCACTGCATGAACATGAAGGCGACGCCCAGGGTGTGCGTTACCTCTACCGCCTGATCGATCTCGATCAGTTGAAACTCGACAGCAGCGCCCTGCCCGACCTGTTGATGGCGGCGGAACGTATGAACTTCACCGGCCTGAATATCACCTTTCCGTGCAAGCAGTCGATCATCCCCCTGCTCGACGAGTTGTCGCCAGAAGCCCGCGGCATCGGCGCGGTGAACACGGTGGTGTTGAAGGACGGTAAACGCATCGGCCACAACACCGATTGCCTGGGTTTTGCCGAAGGTTTTCGCCGTGGCTTGCAGGGCGTTGCCCTTGAGCGTGTCGTCCAGATGGGCGCCGGTGGTGCCGGTGCGGCGGTGGCCCACGCGCTATTGAGCGAAGGCGTACAGCGGTTGAGCATTTTCGATGTGGAAATCAGTCGCGCGCAGAGTCTGGCAGACAATCTCAACCAGCATTTCGGCGCTGGCCGAGCCGTGGCGGGTCATGATTTGCCGAACACGTTGGCTCAGGCTGACGGTCTGGTGAACACCACGCCCATGGGCATGAAAAAGCTGCCGGGCATGCCGGTCCCGGTGGAGTTGCTAAGGCCGCAGTTGTGGGTGGCGGAGATTGTGTACTTCCCGCTGGAAACCGAACTGCTGCGCAACGCACGCGCCTTGGGATGCCGGACACTGGATGGCGGCAACATGGCGGTGTTTCAGGCGGTGAAAGCGTTTGAATTGTTCAGCGGCGTGGTGCCGGATGCGCAGCGAATGCTGGCGCATTTTCAAAGCATGAATGGCTGAAAAGCTTCGCGGGCAAGCCTCGCTCCTACAGATCAACGTAAAACCTGTAGGAGCGAGGCTTGCCCGCGAAGGCGTCAGGCCTGCAGGTATCGCAACACCGACTCGCAAATCATCTCTCGATGACGCTGCTTGATGCTTTCGTCCGGCAGGTCGATCTGAAAAATCTCACCAAAAGTATGGCGGTTCGACACGCGATAGAAGCAGAACGAACTGATCAACAGATGCACATCCAAGGGCTCAAGCCCCGCCCGGAACACACCTTCTTCAGCCCCGCGACGCAATATCACGCCCAGTGAATCAAGAATGGTGTTGTTCATCGCCTTGATCGCATCGGAGCGCTTCACGAATTCGGCATTGTGAATGTTCTCGATGCTGACGATGCGCACGAAATCGACATTGCGATCATGGTGATCGAAGGTGAACTCCACCAGCCGCCGAATCGCCTCCACCGGTGCCAGTTCGGCCAGGTGCAGGCGGTTTTCGGTGCTGCGGATATCGCCGTAGAGTTTCTCCAGCACCTCGATGTAGAGCTGTTCCTTACTGCCGAAGTAGTAATAGATCATGCGTTTTGAGGTGTGGATGCGCTCGGCGATCGCATCGACGCGAGCGCCGGAAAGCCCCTGCTGGACGAACTCGACAATGGCTTCTTGAAGAATGTTCTCGCGGGTCTTTTCCGGGTTGTTCTTGCGACTCTTGCGTGGCTCGGCCAACGGTTCGTCGGGCGCTACGGAGAGTTCTGATGTCATTGTCATTGCGGGCTCACGGCCATCACTGCACAGGCTGGCGATTATGAGCCGCACGGCACAGTGAAGGAAGCCGCGCGGCAGCGGTTTAACCTCGCGTTTACGAAATTGCTACAACTTAGCCTGACGAACGGCGCCGCTGCGGGATTTAGCCATCGCCGCCAGCCGTACCGCCACATTCGCCGCGCCGTAACCGGCATAGCCGTTTTTGCGCTGGATGATTTCAAAGAAGAACCGCCCTTCGAACGGCTCGGTGTAAACGTGGAACAGCTCACCGCCCTGGGCATCACGGTCGTACAGCACGTTGTAATAAGCCAGTTCGCTGAGGAACTCGTCGTCGAAATCGAACCGCGCCGCCAGGTCATCATAATAGTTGAGCGGGATATCCAGCAGCGGTACGCCCGCCTCCTTGGCCCGACGGACTTCGGCAAAGATATCGTCGCAGTCAAACGCGATGTGATGCACACCAGAGCCGCGATAACTCGACAGCGCGTGTGAGATCGCGGTGTTACGGTTCTCGGAAATGTTCAGCGGCAAGCGGATCGAACTGTCGCGGCTACGCAGCGCCCGACTCTTCACCAGACCGTACGGGTCAGGCAACACCACTTCGTCGTCGGCTTCGAAATCCAGCAGGCTCTTGTAGAACAGCACCCAACTGTCGAGGCTGTCGGCCGGCAGCGCCATGGCCATGTGGTCGATGCGCTTGAGGCCACCGCTGGCCGTTTCCGTCGGTTGCAGATTGAAGTCGGTGCCGTAGACGTCGGCGTCCTGGTCCACCAGGTAAATCAGGCTGCCATCCGGCGCGCGCACCGCAGCCAGTTCCAGCTCATTGGGGCCGACCAGTCCGCGATAAGGCTGACCTTTGTAAGCCACGGCCCGGGCCAGCGCGCTGGCGCTGTCATTGACCCGCACCGCCGTGGCGCAAAGCGACGGGCCATGAGCTTCGAAAAAGCTGTGGGCAAACGAGTAGGGCTCGGAGTTGAGAATCAGGTTGATGTCGCCCTGACGCATCAGGCTCACGCTTTTTGAACGGTGTTGGCCGGCCTTGACGAAGCCCAGCCGCTCCAGCCAATGAGAAAGCCTGGCGCCGAGGCTTTCGTCCACGGCGAACTCAAGAAATTCGATGCCGTTGTATTCACTGGCCTTCGGCGTCTCGAACAGAATGTCCGGGCTGGCCGCGGGTTGGGTTTCCTGCGCCAGCCGCTCGCGGGTCTTCTCTTCCAGGTACAGCAACGAACGCAATCCGTCGGCGGCGTTGGCCCGTGGCGGTGCGGCGCGGAAGCCGTCGTTGAAGATCTCGAGCGACAACGGCCCGGTGTAGCCACTTTTGATGATCGGCGCGAGGAACCCCGGTAAATCGAATTCGCCCTGGCCCGGGAAGCAGCGGAAATGCCGGCTCCATTCCAGCACGTCCATGGCCAGGATCGGCGCGTCGGCCATTTGCACGAAGAAGATTTTGTCGCCGGGAATGTCGGCGATGGCACTCGGATCGCCCTTGAGCGACAACGTGTGGAAGCTGTCCAGCAACACGCCCAGACTTGGGTGGTCCGCTTGGCGAACGATGTTCCACACCTGTTGCCAGGTGTTGACATGCCGGCCCCAGGCCAACGCTTCGTAACCGATTCGCAGGCCACGCGCACCGGCGTGTTCGGCCAGCAGGCGCAAGTCGTCGACGAGGATTTGCTCATCACCCACGGAATCGGCGGAAGCGTTGCTGCACACCAGCACCAGGTCAGTGCCCAGCTCCTGCATCAGGTCGAACTTGCGCTCGGCCCGTTCCAGATTGCGCGGCAGGCGGTCGCGGCGGCAGCCTTCGAAATCGCGGAACGGTTGAAACAGCGTGATGGCGATCCCGAGATCGGCGCACATCTGTTTGATTTCCCGAGGACTACCGTCGTAATAGAGCAGGTCGTTCTCGAAAATCTCCACCCCGTCGAAACCGGCGGCGGCAATGGCTTCGAGTTTTTCCGGCAGGGTACCGCTCAAGGACACGGTGGCAATGGAACGCTGCATGTTTCGACTCCCGGTGGTGGAGACTGTCTTGTTAGAGGTTTTTGTAGGAGTCGGCTTGCCGGCGATGGCGATCTTGCGGGCGCCATCGCCGGCAAGCCGGCTCCTACAGGGACCGCGTTTTTCATGGAGTAAATTATTGGCTGTAGTATCGAGCACAGCAATTCAAAGTGTACTATCCGGTTAGTTTTCCGTGCGATTATCGAACACAATGGCCTTTGGCGAATTGACGATTTTTCGTCCACTGCCCACCATCCACTACACATTGAGTCCGGTCACAACCATCGGTCTCGGTGACCCAAGAATCAGAACACCACATAAAAATAATCGGTGGCCTACATGACTCCTTCTCAAAGCTCTCCCGTGGAGCGTTCCTCCACGACTCCTGCCGTCGGCGGCATCGGCGACAAGATCCGCGGCGCCATGGCCGTCGGCAAGACCCGTTGGGGCATGCTGGCGCTGGTGTTTTTCGCCACCACCCTGAACTACATCGACCGCGCCGCACTGGGCGTCATGCAGCCGATCCTGGCCAAGGAAATGAGCTGGACGGCGATGGATTACGCCAACATCAACTTCTGGTTCCAGGTCGGTTACGCCATCGGTTTCGTGCTGCAAGGCCGCTTGATCGACCGGGTCGGCGTGAAGCGTGTGTTCTTCTGCGCGGTGTTGCTCTGGAGCCTGGCGACCGGCGCCCACGGCCTGGCCACGTCAGCGGTCGGCTTCATGGTTTGCCGCTTTATCCTCGGACTGACCGAAGCCGCGAACTACCCGGCCTGCGTGAAAACCACGCGGTTGTGGTTCCCGGCCGGCGAGCGCGCCGTGGCCACCGGCATCTTCAACGCCGGCACCAACGTCGGCGCGATGTTCACCCCGATGCTGCTGCCATTGATCCTGCATGTGTGGGGCTGGCAGGCCGCGTTCCTGTGCATGTCGGCACTGGGCGGTATCTGGTTGCTGTTCTGGGGCCTGAAGTACTTCAACCCGGAAGATCACCCAAGCGTTAAACAATCGGAACTGGACTACATCCAGAAGGAAGTCGAACCGGAACAATCCCGCGTACCGTTCTCGAAAATCCTGCGCATGCGTGGCACCTGGGCCTTCGCCCTCGCCTACTCGATCACCGCGCCGGTGTTCTGGTTCTACCTGTACTGGCTGCCGCCGTTCCTCAATCAGCAATACAACCTGGGGATCAACGTGACCCAGATGGGTATCCCGCTGATCATCATCTACCTCACTGCCGACTTCGGCAGCGTCGGTGGCGGCATCCTGTCCTCGTTCCTGATCGGTCGCGGGATCAACCCGATCAAGGCGCGCCTGATGTCCATGTTCCTGTTCGCCTGCTGCATCATCGGCGTGATCATGGCCGCCGGTTCGAGCAGCCTGTGGGTGGCGGTGTTTGCGATCTCCCTGGCCATCGGTGCACACCAGGCCTGGACCGCGAACATCTGGAGCCTGGTGATGGACTACACGCCTAAACACATGATGAGTACGGTGTTCGGCTTCGGCGGCATGTGCGCCGCGATCGGCGGGATGTTCATGACCCAGTTGGTCGGCCACATTCTGACCATCACCAACAACAACTACACCGTGCTGTTCACCATGATTCCGGCGATGTACTTCATCGCGCTGACCTGGATGTACTTCATGGCGCCGCGCAAGATTCCGACTGTCGAAAACTGATACACCCCAAACGCAGGCCTGATTCCGGGCCTGCGTTTTTTTATGCGCAGGATTTATGAATGCCCCCTTTTTTCTCAACACCACAGAGACCCACCATGTCGCCAGGTCACTTGAGCATTGCCAAACGCGCCGTGATCAGCTTCGGCGTTATCGCCCTGCTGGTTCTGTTACAGGGATTGTTCGCCCTCAAACAGGTTGCGCAGGTCCGCGCCACCGGCCAGCACACGGAAAACATCTCCCTGCCGAGCGTTCGCTACCTGGGTGAAATCCGCGACTACGTTCTTAGCATTCGCGTACTCAGCCTGCGCATGGCACTCAACCGCGACCCGAAAGTGCTCGATGCTACCGTCACACGCCTGCATCAAGTACAAGGCTGGCTGGGCGAGACGCTGGAAAAATTCACCCCGCTGGTCGGTGATTACAACCGGGAGCCGTACGAAAAGTTCGTTGCCACCGTCACCCGTTACCGTCAGGCGTTGGCGCAATACGAAGCGCTGTCGCGGGAGAACCGCAGCGAAGACATGACCGCGCTGCTCAACGGCAAAATCCAGGAGTACTCCACCCAGACCGGTGACCAGTTCGCTGAATTGATGGCCCTTGCCGCCAATGAAGTCAGCCTGTCGGCCAACCAGGCCGATTCGCTTTACAACCAGGTGAAGTTCACCGTGATCGGTGCGCTGATCGCCGTTGCGCTCCTGACCTTGTGCCTGGCCTGGCTGCTGATTCGCAGCATCGTCGTTCCGATCCGTCAGGCCGTCGCCGTGGCCGAGCAAGTCGCCGCCGGGGATTTGAGTAAACCGATCCACAGCCACGGCAGCGATGAAACCGCACGTTTGCTCAAGGCCTTGTCGGCCATGCAAACCAGCCTGCGCGAAACCCTGCAGTTGATCAGCGGCACCTCGACGCAATTGGCGGCGGCTGCGCTGCAGATGAATCAGAACACTCGGCAGGATTCCGCTCGGCTGCAACAGCAACACAATGAAATCGAGCAAGCCGCCACGGCCGTCAACGAGATGACGGTCGCGGTGGAAGAAGTCGCACGTAACGCGGTGTCGACTTCCGACAGCACTCGCCTGTCCACGCAGCAAGCCAACCAGGGCCAGACGCGGGTCATTGAGACACTGGATTCGATTCAGGCGATGAGCAGCAATGCCGGCATTGCTCTGCAACAGGTGCAGACGCTGGCCGAACAATCCCGGGAAATCGGCAAGGTGCTGGACGTGATCCGCGCCATCGCCGAACAGACCAACCTGCTCGCGCTCAATGCCGCCATCGAGGCCGCGCGCGCCGGGGAAGCCGGGCGTGGGTTTGCAGTGGTGGCCGATGAAGTACGGGCGCTGGCTCATCGCACCCAGCAATCGACCCGCGAAATCGAACAGATGATTGGCCGGGTGCGGGGCGATACCGACAGCGTGGTGCTGTCGATGCACGACAACAGTCAGCGCGTCGCCGATACCTTGACGATTGCCGAACAGGCTGGTCTGGCACTGGCAGAAATCACCCGGGCAATGGAGCAGATCCATGAACGTAATCTGGTGATCGCCAGCGCGTCAGAGGAACAGGCGCAAGTGGCCCGCGAGGTGGATCGCAATTTGCTGAACATCCGCGACCTGTCGCTGGAAAGTGCTGACGCCTCGACCCGGACCAGCGCCACCAGCCAGGAATTGTCGCAACTGGCGACCGGCCTGCAAAACCTGGTGGTGCGCTTCAGATTCTGACCCTGTTCAGCGACGGCTTTGCTGCCAGGCCGCCGCCAAACCGCTGCAGCAAATCACCGCGATCCCGACCACCGTGGTCAGGGTCGGCGTGTGGGAAAACAGCAACCAGCCGAGCAAACCGGCGAAAACAATCTGGCAATAGCCGAACGGCGCCAACAGCGCCGGAGCGGCGTAGCGGAATGCCTGAGTCAGAAACAAGTGCGCCGTCATCCCGCATGCCCCCAGCGCCACCATCATCAATCCATGCCCAAGGCTCGGCACTTGCCAGAAGAACGGCACCAGCGCACTCATCACCAGGGTGTTGCACAACCCGGCGAAAAAGTTGCTGGTGGTCGGGCTGTCGATGCTGCTGAGCTTGCGGGTGAGCAATTGATAGAAGCAGAAAAACAACGCTGAGCAGAGCGGCAGCAGCACCGCTGGCGTGAACAGATCACCGCCGGGGTGGACGATGATCAATACGCCGATAAATCCGCAAATCACCGCGATCCATTGGCCACGGGTGACGCGCTCACGCAGCAGCGGCACCGACAGCGCAGTCACCAGGACCGGTGCAAGAAAGTTGACGGCCGTGGCTTCGGCCAACGGGATGTACTGCAAGCCGGTGGTGAAAAACAGACTGGTGCCCAGCAGGCACAACGCCCTCAGCAGCTGCAGCAACGGCCGTTTGGTGCGTAGGACTCGCAGCCCGGATTGCGGCAGAAAAATCCCGGCCATCAACAAGGTGTGGACCACATACCGGGCCCACACCACCATGACGATCGGGTAGAACCCCGAAAGGTATTTCGACAAGGCGTCATGGCTGGAGAAGAGAAAGGTGGCGAAGACGATCAGCAAAATCCCTTTGAAGGGTTGGTTTACGCCGGAGAGCGGGGTGCTGACGGTCATTGGGGATCCTTTTTTACTTCGAAAGTCAAAAGCTTCGCGGGCAAGTCGGGTCGCCGCACCGCTCGCTCCTACAAGAGCAATGAAAAACCCTGTAGGAGCGAGGCTTGCCCGCGAAAGGTGCGCAGCACCGTCTAGATGCGCGCCAACAATTCCCGGGCCTTATCCAGCGCCATCTGCGCCCGTTGCAACCCGCTCACGCCCTGCTCCAACAACTTCGCCGTTGGAATCTCCAGGCTTAGCGGAATATCGGCAGGCAAACACTGCAACAACCCCGCCAGATCACAATCGCCATCACCTGGAAAACGTCGCTCGTTGCGGGCCTGACGCAAAATCTCCGCCATGTCCGTCGGCCGGCGCCCCGCCACATCGCACAACTGCGCATACCGTAACCGTGACGGGGCGACTTTGGCCAGATCTTCCAGCCGCGAACCCGAACGGTCGAAATGGAAAGCATCAACCAATACCGCGCCGTTTTCACGATCGGCGTTTTCGACGATGCGCACCGCTTGTTCAAGATTGCGCGCATCAGTCCAGGGCATGAACTCCAGGTGCGGGTGCAGTCCGTAAGGCGCCGCCAGATCACAGAGCCGGGCGAAGTTTTCCGTCAGCCGTTGCTCGTCAGAATCGTTACCCGCTACCAGCAATTCACTGGCACCAAACTCCGCACCGACTGCCAGAATTTTCTCGAAGTCGGCGACGACGGTGTCCGGTTTAAGACGCAGGATTTCAACATCCAGCACACGAACACCGGTGTCGCGCAGCCGCGCCAGCGTCTCACGCCGCAAACCGACATCGGCTACCAGCGCGAAGTGATGTTCTTCGGATGTCGCCGGCTCAAGGCGTAGTCCCACGTGGCTGTACCCGACGCGTGCCGCGACGTCCACCATCTGCGGCGGTGACAATTCCAGTACCGTCAGACTGGCCAAGGAAAAGATCCGTTCACTCATGTTCATTCCTCAATCACCATCGGGGTGCAGGCGCGACCGGTGTCGGCGGCTTCGCGGATGGCTTCGATCAACGCCAGTGTGCGTGCCGCATCGGCAGCGCTGACCAACGGTTCGACTTCCCGACGCACCACGCGCACGAAATGCTGCAACTGCAAACCCAGCGCTTCATCGGCGCTGACGCTTTCCTGCACCGGCAACAAGGGTTGATGCCATCCCCCATCAGCGTCGGCGTAATGCCAGCGCTTGAGTTGCGGAATGCTCAACGCGCCGCCGGTTCCGGCCAACAAGTAACACGGCTGATCCGCCTGACGCGGATACACCGGGTTCTCCCCGGAATCCAGCTCCCAACTCCAGGGCGCCGCCACCGCGTCGGAACCGGTCAGGCTGCCCAGTGCGCCGTTGTCGAATTGCAGCAACACCGCCGCACAATCCTCGTTGGCAAACCCGCGCACGGCATTGCTGGTGATCGCTTGAACCTGCCGCACTTCGCCGCACAGATGGCGCAGCAGATCGAGGTCATGGATCAGGTTGGTCAGCAACATTCCCGCGCCTGGTTCGCGGCGCCACGGCGTTTCGAAATAACTGTCGGGTTTGCGCAATTGCCAGAGCGCGGTCACCGTCGTCAGCCGTCCCAAAGCACCGCTTTGCACCAGTTCGCGGGCACGGACGATCAGTGGATTGTGCCGACGATGATGGCCGACCAGCACCGGGACGCCGGTGGCTTTCGAGGCAGCCACCAACTCGCGCGCCTCATCCAGGTGCACGCCGACCGGTTTTTCCAGCAGGACCGGCACGCCGGCAGCCAGGCAATCGAGCGCGGTGCTGACGTGCAGCGTGTTCGGGTTGGCCACGATGACCGCGTCCGGCTTCACCTGCTCCAACATCTGACGGTGATCGGAGAAATACCCCACGCCCCATTCGGCGGCGAGGCCTGCCGTTTGCGGGCCAGGGTCGGCTACCGCACACAGGGTCGCGTCTTTCAGGGTGTGCAAATGCCGGTAATGCTGCTGGCCCATGTTGCCGGCACCGATCAGGGCGATGCGAACGGGCGAAGTCATGGTGCGGTCCTCTTGTGATTATTGTTGGTTGACGCTCAACAATTTAGAACCTGGTTCCAGATTCTTACACAAGCGATTCACGAAAGCGTGCGAACAACGCACAACTTTCCGGCGAACAAAGATTCCTGTGCGGCGGTGGTTAACTGAAGAATTCCGACGCGAGACTCGCCGCCGACAACTCTTCGGCAAATCTCAACAACAGCGGTGCCAACTCATGCAGCCGCGCCCCCGGCATCCGCGCGCTCGGCCCGGCAATGCTCAGCACCCCGATCACTCGCCCATCGCTCGGGTGCCGCACCACCGCCGCAATCGCCGAAGTGCCCACCGCCGAACTCTCTTCGACCCAGGCGTAGCCCTGCTCCCGCGCCAGACGCAGGCGCTCGAGCAATTCAATGTTGGAACGCGGCGCGTTCGGCCCTAGGTCTTTTGGCCGCTCGCCGCCCTGGCGTTCCACCAGCGACAACGCTTCGGCATCGCTCATGCACGCCAGCCACGCATGGCCCGACGCCGTGTAAAACAGCGGCGCATCACGGCCCATGTCCGGGTCGTATCGCAGACCGGAGCGGGCGCCCTGGGACTTGGCGATCCAGGTTTGACGCTCGCCCTCGATGACCCCGAGGCGCACCAGTTCGCCGGTTTCCTGGGCCAGGCGATCAAGCACTGGCTGCACGATATCGGCGCCGCTTCCCGACAGATAACGGAACCCCATGGCCACCAGTTTGGTCGACAGGTGATAGCGCAGGTTATCCGGATTCTGCCGCACGTAACCCAGCCGAATCAGCTCGGCGAGCAAGCGATGCGTCGCGCTTTTAGGGATGTCCAGTTGCTCTGCCAGCGTCTGCATCGGCAGGCCGCGAGGGTCACTGGTGAGGCTTTCCAGCACGCTGAAAACACGTTCGATCTGACTGCCGGCCATGGAAGGTTCCGCCTGAAATTTGCCCGATTCTAGAAGACAAACCGCCTAATGCGAAATCTGGAACTGCTTGTTCGGTAACCGCCCGTTTTATCGGCTGAGTGGTTGCCGAGCGGATTCACGTCGCTATATTTTCTGGAATCCAATTCTAAAAATATGCACTGGAGTTTTAAACAATGCCTGCCGAATCCCACAGCTCTCCAGACATCGACTGCGATGTTTTGGTCGTCGGCTCCGGTGCAGCCGGGTTATCGGCAGCGGTTACCGCTGCATGGCACGGATTGAAAGTCATCGTGGTGGAGAAAGACCCGGTATTCGGCGGAGCCACGGCGTGGTCCGGCGGCTGGGCCTGGGTGCCGTGCAATCCTCTGGCCCGCCGCGCCAGCATCGTCGAAGACGTCGAGTTGCCGCGCACCTATCTCAAGCATGAACTCGGTGAGCGCTACGAACCGGCAATGATCGATGCGTTCCTCGAGGCGGGCCCACGCATGGTCGCCTTCTTCGAACAGCACACCTCGCTGCAATTCGCCGATGGCAATGCCATCGCCGACATACATGGCGATACACCCGGTGCCGGAACGGGCGGACGCTCGGTGATCGCAGCGCCCTATGACGGGCGAAAAGTCGGCAAGCTGCTGAGGCGTCTTCGCAAAACCATGCGGGAAACTTCGTTCATGGGCATGCCGATCATGGCGGGGGCAGACCTGGCCGCGTTTCTCAACCTGACCCGTTCGGTGCCCGCCGCGTGGCACGTCACCCGGCGCTTCACCCGGCACCTGCTCGACCTCATTGTGCATGGCCGGGCGATGCAACTGGTCAACGGCGTGGCGCTGGTCGCACGTCTGGCAAAATCTGCCGAAGACCTTGGCGTTCTGCTCTGGGAATCAGCGCCTGTCAGCGAGTTGCTTCGCGATGGCGATCAGGTCCGGGGCGCGCTGGTGAGCACCGCCAAAGGCAAGGTCCGCATCCATGCACGCAAGGCTGTTGTGCTCGCGGCCGGTGGGTTTGCCAATGACATCGAGCGGCGCAAGGCACTGTTCCCGCGCACACCGACCGGCAACGAGCACTGGGCGCTGCCACCACTCGGCGTGGCCGGTGACGGTTTACGCCTGGGCGAAAGCGCCGGTGCCCGGGTCAACACCGACATGGCCTCTCCCGTAGCGTGGGCGCCGGTCTCGCAAGTGCCACACAGGGATGGCAGCATCGGTCACTTCCCGCACATCATCGAGCGGGGCAAACCGGGGATCATCGGCGTACTGAGCAACGGCCAGCGCTTCGTCAATGAAGCGAACGGCTACTACGACTATGTAACGGCCATGGTCGCCGCTGCGCCTGCCGGCGAAGAGGTTGCCTCCTGGCTGATTTGCACCCATGGTTTTCAACGCCGATATGGGCTGGGCATCTCTCGGCCGTTTCCGGTTCCGTTGTCATCCTTTATCCGCAGCGGCTATCTGAAAACCGGCAACACGATCGAGGAATTGGCCCACGCCTGCGGCATCGACCCAAACGGGTTGCGCAGCACTGTGGCGGACTACAACCAGCATGCGCGCAACGGTGAAGACCCCTTGTTTGGCCGCGGCTCGACGCCTTACAACCGCAAACAGGGTGACGCCTTGCAGCAACCCAACCCGTGCGTCGCCCCCATCGAGCAAGGGCCGTTTTACGCGGTGAAGGTCCAGCCCGGCTGCTTCGGCACCTTCGCCGGGCTCAAGGTCAATCAACACGCCCAAGTCCTCGGCGAATCCGGCCAGGCCATCACCGGGCTGTACGCCGCGGGCGGCGACATGGCCAGCATCATGGGCGGGCATTACCCCGCCGGCGGCATTAATCTCGGCCCGGCGCTGACGTTCGGCTACATCGCCGCGCGACATATCGCCGGCATCACTGCTTACGAACAGGAGATCGACCATGCAGCGCATCGTTAATGCACAGGGTTTGAACATGCCCAAACTCGGCCTCGGCACCTGGCCGATGCTCGGCGAAGAATGCACACGCGCCGTTGAACAGGCGTTGAAGTTGGGTTATCGGCACATCGACACCGCTGCCGCCTACAACAACGAAGACGCTGTCGGTCAGGCGCTGGTGAACAGTCCTACGCCTCGCGAGCAGATCCACGTCACCACCAAAGTCTGGTGGGATCAACTGCAACCCGATGCCATGCGCCATTCCATGGACCGCAGCCTCAAGGCCTTGCGCAGCGATTACGTTGACCTGTTCATGGTCCACTGGCCGACCACCGATTGGGACCTGCCACGCACGATCGAAACCCTGGTGTCATTCAAGGAGCAAGGCCTGGCGCGCAACATCGGCGTGGCGAATTTTCCGCTGCCGCTGCTGCGTAAAGTCGTCGAAGAACTGGGTGCGCCGCTGTCAGCCATCCAGGTTGAATACCACGTGCTGCTCGGACAAAACGCGCTGCTGGATTACGCCCGTCAACATGACCTGGCACTGACGGCCTACTCGCCGCTGGCCCGCAACAAGGTCTCGGACATCCCGCAAATCCAGCAGATCGCCGCCAGACACGGGGTTCTGCCGACACAAGTGGCACTCAAATGGCTGCTTGATCAACCAAACGTTGCGGCGATCCCCAAGGCCAGCAGCGAGGCCAATCAACTGGCCAACCTGGCCTCGCTGGACGTCCAGCTCGATGACGAAGACCGGGCGTTGATTGCCGGGTTGTCGAAACGCGAACGACTGGTCAGCCCTGACTTTGCGCCAGTGTGGGATGCATTCGACCGGTAAGCACCGGACTGCTTTTTGTAGGAGTCGGCTTGCCGGCGATGTCGTCCGTAAGATCGCCATCGCCGGCAAGCCGGCTCCTACAAGTCATAGGGCGTTCGCCCTGACGTCATAAAAAACCCATCACCTGACGGAATTCGATGGGCTATCCACGTTCAATACACTCAGTAATGTTCCCGCCCGCATAAAAGCCGGACGACCGGACTGGCGCCGCTCCCACTCACCAGCAACACTCATCCCCACGATAATCAGAGGATTCCCACATGCTATGGAAAAAAGGCCGACGCAGCGACAACGTGGTCGATGCCCGTGGTGATGATGTCGGCGGCGGTGGCGGCGGGATGCGTTTTGGTGGCGGCAAGGGCCTGAGCCTGACCGCAATCATTCTGATTGTCGGGATCGGCTGGATCACCGGCCAGGACCCGTTGCAGATCCTCGGCCAACTCACCGGGCAGATGACCGAGCAATCGGCACCGGCACCGACGCAAACCCGCAAGGCACCGCCAGCCAATGATGAAGGGGCGGAATTCGTACGTTCGATCCTCGGTGACACCGAAGACACCTGGGGCCAGATTTTCCAGCAGGCCGGCCGGCAGTATAAGAATCCTACGCTGGTGCTGTTCAGCAACCGGGTGAACTCGGCGTGCGGCCTGGCCACCTCGGCGACCGGGCCGTTCTATTGCCCCGCAGACCAGAAGGTTTACCTGGACATGAGTTTCTTCCAGGAAATGTCGCAACGCTTTTCCGCTGCGGGTGATTTCGCTCAGGCCTACGTGATCGCTCACGAAGTCGGACACCATGTTCAGACCTTGCTCGGTGTTTCAGCGAAAATTCAGGCAGCCCGTCAGCAAGGCCGGCAAATGGAAGGCGACGGTGGCTTGCTGGTGCGTCAGGAACTGCAAGCGGATTGCCTCGCGGGTGTCTGGGCCAACAATGCACAGCAACGCCTGAACTGGCTGGAACCGGGCGACATCGAAGAAGCCTTGAATGCCGCCAATGCCATCGGCGACGACCGCTTGCAGCAGCAAGGCCAGGGTCGCGTGGTGCCGGACTCGTTTACCCATGGCACGTCGGCGCAAAGGGTGCGCTGGTTCAAAACCGGATTTGCGCAAGGCCAGGTGGGCCAGTGCGATACCTTTGCGGCGAAAAATCTGTAAATGAAAAAGTGGCTGTTGGTGTTGTTGCTTACCTGCACATGTACCCAGGCTGCCGAGCATGGGGTCAAGGAGATCAGCCCCGGCCGACTCTTGTTGAAAGAAGGTGAGATGGCGGTGGGCATCGGCCCGGCGCCGACGAAAATCGAACGTGTGCTGATCATCATCCACGGTCGGTTGCGCAATGCTGAAACCTACCGCCAGAGTGCCGAGCGGGCGGCAGAGCAAGCAGGGCAAAGCGCCAACACGTTGGTGATCGCTCCGCAATTTCTCAATGAAACCGACGTGGCACTCCATCCAGTCGCCGACACCGTGTTGCGCTGGCAGGGCAATGACTGGATGGCCGGCGGTTTATCCACCGCTCCGTTTGCGCTGAGTTCCTACGCGGCACTCGACCAAATCATCGCCCGGCTCGGCGATCGTCGACAGTTTCCGGACGTGAAGGATGTCATCATCGCGGGCCACTCGGGCGGTGCTCAGGTGGTTCAGCGTTATGCGTTGTTGAGTCACGATCAACCGGAGCTCAAGGCGGCTGGCGTGCACATGCGCTACGTCATCGCCAATCCGTCTTCCTACGCGTATTTCGATGAGCGGCGGCCAGTGGCGTTCAGTCACGCCGGCTGCCCGGAGTTCGATCGCTGGAAGTACGGCCTGAGAGATTTGCCCGCTTACGCCGACGGACAAACGCCCGCGCAACTGGAGGAAAACTACGTTCAGCGTGACATCGTTTATCTACTGGGGCAGCAGGACATTGATCCGAACCATCCGGCGCTGGATAAAGGTTGTGAGGCGAAAGCCCAGGGCGCTAATCGATTGATTCGCGGGCGCAATTTTTTTGAGTTTTTGAAGCGTAGCCATCCGCAAGGATTGAATCAGCAATTGATCGAAGTGCCCGGGGTTGGGCATAACGGGGATGGGATGTTTACGTCGCCGGAGGGGCAGAAGGTTTTGTTCGGGCAGTGATGACGCCTTCGCGGGCAAGCCTCGCTCCTACAAGGACCGCGGGTATCCCCTGTAGGAGCGAGGCTTGCCCGCGAAGGGTCCCTCAAGCCAACAACATTTCCCGCAACGCCACACAATCCGCCGCATGCCAATCGGTGAGCTCCGGCCACGGGTTATCCGGCAGGTTCACCAACACCGTCCGCGCCCCCGCCGCTCGCCCGCAATCCAGATCAAACCGGTAATCACCGACCATCACCATCTCGCTCGCCGGCACGTTCCAGGCCTCGGCCAATTTCAACAAACCACCGGGGTGCGGCTTGGGCGGCGCTTCATCACGCCCCAGCACATCCTCCACCGCGAAGCAGTCCGCCAGGCCAATGGCCTCCAGCGTCACGTGCGCCAGTTCCCGAGCATTGCGCGTAAGAATGCCCAGGCGATAACCGCGCCCCGCCAACTCGCGCACCAGTTCCACAGCACCCGGCGCCGGTTTCGAACCCAGCGCCAGATCCCGTTCATGCTCCAGCAACCATGCATGTTTGGCCGCGGCTTCAGCGGCCGGCAGCGCGGCGAGGTGGGTCAGGATGTCGTCTTCGGCCGGGATCGCCAGCGCCACACGAATCGCCGCGAAGTCATGCACCGCCACCGTCAGGGTGCCGTCCATGTCGAACACCCAGTGCCGCACCTCGGCCAGGCTCATGCCCAATCCTTGCGGTGACGGATCAGGCCTTCCTGCGTGACCGACGCCACCAGTTGCCCGGCGCGGTTGAACACGCTGCCACGGCTGAACCCACGGGAATTACCGGCCCACGGGCTGTCCATCGCGTACAGCAACCAGTCATCGGCACGCAGGTCCGCGTGGAACCACAGCGCGTGATCGAGGCTGGCGACCTGCATGTCTTTCTGCCAGACCGACTTGCCATGGGGCAACATCGAGGTGGTCAGCAGATTGAAATCCGACGCGTAGGCCAGCAGGTATTTGTGCAGCGCCGGGGAGTCGGCCAACGCGCCGTCGGCGCGAAACCAGACGTACTTGACCGGATCGGATGGTTGCGGGTTGTAGGGATCTTTCTCGGTGACCGGGCGGAATTCGATCGGCTTCGGGCACAGCAGTTTTTCACGCATGTGCTCGGGGATCAGGTGCGCGCGCTGATGGGTCAGTTCCAGTTCCGAGGGCAGGTTTTCCGGCCCGACCACCGTCGGCATCTGGGCCTGATGCTCGAAGCCTTTTTCGTCATATTGGAACGATGCGCTGCAAGTGAAAATCGGGTTGCCCTTCTGGATCGCCGTGACCCGACGTGTGCTGAAACTGCCGCCGTCGCGAACCCGATCAACCTGATACACCACGGGCAACGTGGAATCGCCCGGACGCAGGAAATAACCGTGCATCGAATGCACATGACGCGCGACTTCGACCGTCTGGCTGGCCGCCGACAGGGACTGACCGATCACCTGGCCACCGAACAACTGACGAAAGCCCAGGTCCTGGCTGCGGCCACGGAACAGGTTTTCTTCGATCGGTTCCAGGGTCAGCAAGTCGACCAGATCATCCAACACTTGGCTCATTCAGACTCTCCTCACACAACGCAATGCCGCGCAGTCTTGGCTGCGGCGGTCGGTTCAGTTTCCGGCCGGGGCCATCATTGGCGCCATTGTAAACGTCCGGGCCGTCTTATCCATGCAAGGTTTGCAGCCATTGTTCACGGGTGATGCGGTACAGCACATGGTGACGCAGGGGATGATCGACCGCGAGTTTCGGGTGGTCGAAGTCACCGGCTGAATCATGGTGCATACCGATGGCCTGCATGACTTTCTGCGATGGCGTGTTGGTTTCCGTGGTGAAGGACACGACCTCTTGCAGCGCCAACCGGTCAAACCCGCAGCGCAGAGCGGTCCACGCCGCCTCACTGGCGTAACCCAAGCCCCAGTGTTCGCGGGCCAGGCGCCAGCCGATCTCGACGGCCGGCGTGAAAGGCGCGTCGAAACCGACCACGCCGAGCCCGGTAAAACCGATGAATGCACCGGTGTCCTTGCGCTCCAGCGCCCAGAGACCAAAACCATGCTCGGCGAAATGCCCACGAACCAGCCCGATCAGCGACGCACTTTCCAGTCGACTCAAAGGCGCCGGAAAATAGCGCATCACCTGTGGATCGGCGCACATCGCCGCAAACGCCGGCAAATCCTCGTCACGCCACTGCCGCAATAGCAGTCGCGCGCTCTCGAGTTCCAGTATCGGCTCCATCGTGCCCCTCCGTTTCCATGCCGCAAGTCTACATCGCTGGTAGGATCGTTCACTCATTCCTACACGCCGTACTCATAAAAGCCCGTCATGCCGCTGCCACTGATCTACCACGAAGACTACAGCCCCGAGTTCCCGGCGGACCACCGCTTCCCCATGGACAAGTTTCGCCTGCTGCGCGATCACCTGGTGGACAGCGGGCTGACCCGGGACGCCGACCTGCTGCGACCGGAACTCTGCCCGCCGGAAATTCTCGCCCTCGCACATGACGCTGCCTATATCGAACGCTACATGAGCGGCGAGTTGTCCCGCGAAGATCAGCGGCGCCTCGGCCTGCCATGGAGCGAAGCCCTGGCCCGGCGCACGGTGCGGGCGGTCGGCGGTTCGTTACTGGCGGCGGAACAGGCGCTGGAACATGGATTGGCCTGTCACTTGGCCGGCGGCACGCATCACGCGCATTACGATTACCCGGCGGGGTTCTGCATCTTCAATGACCTGGCGGTGATCAGCCATTACCTGCTGGAAAGCGGTCGTGTGAATCGGGTGCTGATCTTCGATTGCGACGTGCATCAGGGCGATGGGACTGCACGGATTCTGCACAACACCCCGGACGCGGTGACCGTTTCCCTGCACTGCGAGAAGAACTTTCCTGCACGCAAGGCCGAAAGTGACTGGGACATTCCGCTGCCCAAGGGCATGGGTGATGCGGATTACCTGAAGGTGGTGGACGACGCGCTGAATTATTTGCTGCCGCTCTACCAGCCGGACCTGGTGCTGTACGACGCCGGGGTCGATGTGCATAAGGACGACGCGCTCGGCTACCTGAAGTTGACAGACCAAGGCGTGGCCGCTCGGGATGAAAGCGTGATGCGCCATTGCCTCGGGCGGGATATTCCGGTGGTCGGGGTGATTGGCGGCGGCTACAGCAAGGACCGCAAGGCGCTGGCGCGGCGGCACGGCATCCTGCATCACAGCGCGCAGCGGGTGTGGGCGTCATCAGGTTGTCATTGAGGTGTGCGCCTTTACCCACAATGCCTGTGGAACTGCCTGTGGATAACCTGAGCGAAAGGGCCTACAGGCCATGCAGCATATAGCCTGCAAAGGGGTGGTTGTTTTTTAACCAACTCTTGAACCCGACATAAATCCCCTGTGGGAGCGAGCCTGCTCGCGAAAGCGATTTAACAGTCACATTGATGTCGACTGAACCACCGCTTTCGCGAGCAGGCTCGCTCCTACAGGGAATTGGGCTGGTAGAATGCCCGGCTTATTCCGCCGAACCGCAGCGCATTCCATGACCCAATCTTCCGCCGCCCTCCCCCCTAAAGTCGCCATCATCGGCGGCGGCCCCGCCGGCCTGATGGCGGCCGAAGTGTTGAGCCAGGCCGGAATCAAGGTCGATCTGTACGACGGCATGCCTTCGGTAGGTCGGAAATTTCTCCTCGCTGGCGTGGGCGGCATGAACATCACCCATTCCGAAGCCTACCCGGCATTCCTCTCACGCTACGCCGAGCGTGCACCGCAGATTGCACCGCTGCTGCGTGCCTTTGGTGCCGAGGCGCTGTGTCAGTGGATTCATGACCTTGGCATCGAAACCTTTGTCGGCAGCTCCGGCCGGGTCTTTCCGACCGACATGAAAGCCGCGCCGCTGTTACGCGCCTGGCTCAAACGCCTGCGAGAGGCCGGCGTAGTTATCCACACCCGCCATCGTTGGCTCGGCTGGGATAACAACGGTGGATTGCGTGTTGAAAGTCCTGAGGGTGAAAAAACCCTGAAGCCCGAAGCAACGCTGCTCGCCCTCGGTGGCGGCAGTTGGTCGCGCCTGGGTTCGGATGGCGCGTGGATGCTGCCACTGGAGCAGCACGGCGTAGGACTGGTGCCGCTGCAACCGAGTAATTGCGGCTTCGAGGTGCAGGCCTGGAGCGAATTGATGGTCAGCAAATTCGCCGGCGCGCCGCTGAAAAATATCGCTATCGGACTCAATGACGATGTTCCGCGCCTCGGCGAATGTGTGATTACGGCCACCGGGATTGAAGGCAGTTTGATCTACGCCCTGTCGGCTCCCATCCGCGAAGCGATCAATCAGCATGGCTCGGCGACCATTCACCTCGACCTGTTGCCGGGCCGGCCTGTGGATAAAGTTCAGACTGCGCTGAGCAAACCGCGCGGGTCTCGTTCAATGTCCAAACATCTGCACAGTCAGCTCGGGATAGATGGCGTGAAAGCGGCACTGCTGCGGGAACTGACGCTGGCAGAATGCTTCGCCGATCCGGCGCTGTTGGCTAAAGCGATCAAGGCGTTGCCGCTGACATTGATGAAAACCCGCCCACTGGACGAAGCCATCAGCACTGCCGGTGGCGTGATGTTCGAGGCAATGGATGAACGTTTGATGCTCAAGCAGTTGCCTGGCGTGTTCTGCGCGGGGGAAATGCTGGATTGGGAAGCGCCGACGGGCGGTTACCTGCTGACCGCGTGTTTCGCCAGTGGGCGTGCGGCGGGGTTGGGGATGGTGGATTGGCTCAAGCGCAGGTCTTGAGACCGGGGCGCGCCCTTCGCGGGCAAGCCTCGCTCCTACGGATTAGTGGTGCCTTGTAGGAGCGAGGCTTGCCCGCGAAGGCGGCCTAACAGCCGCCGCAGTAAATCAAGGCTTCTTCTTACGCGGCCCAGTGTTAAACACCGGCACCTTACGCACAGGCTTGATCGAAGGCTCCGGCGCAGAAGCATCCCCGCTCTCGACCCATTTACCCAAATTGCGCTTACCGCCGCTGGACGTCTTCGGCTTCTTCGGTTTTTTCGGTTTCTTCACCACCTGGCCGCTGGCATCGGTGTCCGGCACGCGGTGCTCAGGTTCGAAGTCATGTTCCATCTGCCGAGGCAACGTCTGACGCGTCAACGTCTCAATGGCCGACAGCAAATTCACTTCATCGGCACAGACCAACGAAATGGCCTGCCCGGTGGCACCCGCACGGCCAGTACGACCGATCCGGTGAATGTAGTCTTCCGCCACGATCGGCAGGTCGAAATTGACCACCAATGGCAAATCTTCAATGTCCAGACCACGGGCCGCGACGTCGGTGGCCACCAGGATCTGCACTTCGCTGGCCTTGAAACGGTCCAGCGCACGTTGACGCGTAGCCTGAGGTTTGTCGCCATGGATGCCGTCGGCGTTGATGCCCAGGCCCTGGAGTTTTTCCACCAACGCGTCCACGCCGTTGCGGGTCTTGGCGAACACCAGCACCTGCTTCCACTTGCCCTTGCGCAGCAGGTGGATGAACAGTTCCGGCTTGCGCTTCTTGTCCACCGTCACTACCCACTGTTTAACAGTGTTGGCAGCAACGTTGCGCGGGCTGACTTCGATGCTCAGCGGGTCATTGAGCATTTGCCCGGCCAGCAGGCGAATCGCATCGGAGAAGGTCGCGGAGAACAGCAGTGTCTGACGTTTCTTCGGCAGCACGCGGTAAATGTTCCCCAGCTCCTCGGAAAAGCCCAGGTCGAGCATGCGGTCCGCTTCGTCCAGCACCAGGGTTTGCAGCTGGTTGAACTTCAGCGCGTTCTGGCGGAACAGATCGAGCAGACGGCCCGGCGTCGCCACCAACAGGTCGACGCCTTTGCGCAGCTTCATCATTTGCGGGTTGATGCTGACACCGCCATACACCGCATAAGTGCTCAGCGGCAGGTTCTCGGCGTACTGACGCACGGCTTCGTGAACCTGCTCGGCCAGTTCGCGAGTCGGCACCAGAATCAATGCGCGCACCGAGTTGGCAGTGACTTTCGGCCCTTCCATGGCCAACAATTGCAGCAGCGGCAGCGCGAAACCGGCGGTCTTGCCGGTACCGGTCTGGGCGGCGGCCATCAGGTCGCGACCGGCCAGCACCGCCGGAATGGCTTGCGCCTGAACCGGCGTCGGGGTCTGGTAGCCGAGCGTCTCGAGAGAGCGCAGCAAGGGTTCGATCAGGCCAAGGGTGGCGAAAGTCATGGGATTACCGTAGGAAAAATCAGAGCGGGTATGCAATGGCGCGCAGTTTACCCTAATTCACACGGGATTCTGTCGGCACCGCTACGGCGGGCTGCACAGGCGTCCGACGCCACTGCGGCAAACCGATCAGCACCACCGCGCTGATGATCACCAGCATAGCCAAGGCTTCTTCGATACCGATGGTCTCGCCGACAAACACGATCCCCAGCAACACCGCCACCGCCGGGTTGACGTAGGCATAACTGGTGGCCGCTGCCGGACGCACGTTTTTCAACAGGTACATGTAGGCGTTGAACGCGATGATCGAGCCGAAGAAGGTCAGATAGGCCAAGGCCGCCCATCCTTCAATCGGTGGCATGGCTTCCAGATGTTCGCCGCTCAGCGCACTGCCGATCAGCAGCGCCACGCCGCCCACCAGCATTTCCACGGCACTGGCCATCGCGCCTTGGGGCAACGGCAAGTGTTTGCTCCAGACCGAACCGAACGCCCATGCCGCCGCCGCAAAGATCAGCAACATCGCACCCAGCGGGCTCGATTGCAGGTTGGAACCGAGGTTGAGCATGGCGATGCCGATCAGCCCGAGCACAATCCCCGCCCATTCGAGACGGGTATTACGCGCGCCCCAGAAATAGCCGCAGAGCAAGGTAAACAACGGCACCGTCGCCACCGCCAATGCCGCGACGCCGGAAGCGACACCCATGTGTTCCGCCACACTGACCCCGCCGTTACCGCACGCCAGCAGCAAAATCCCGATGATCCCCGCCGCTTTCCACTGCGCCCAGGTCGGTGCCGGCGCCCCGCGCCAGCGCAGGAAGGCGTACATCAACGTGCCGGCGATGACGAAGCGAATACCGGCGAGCAGCAACGGCGGCCAAGACTCCACGCCGATACGGATCACCAGATAAGTCGAGCCCCAAATCACGTACAAGGCGAAAAAGGCAGCGATCAACGGTAGGGGAAAACGACGGAGGCCAGGCATGGGGGCAGCTCGCAGGCAAGGACAAATGAACAGCTATTCTAGAAAGGCGAACAGCAGAAAATAAGTTACAAAACCTGTTTATAGCGCCAGTACACTTTTCAAATCACGGAGATCAGCGCTATATACCGTGTTTTCGAAAGTCAGCCATTTTTCAGGAATTCGCTCATGGATAAATACGACCGCATGCTCCTCAGCGCCCTGCTGGAAAACGGTCGTGCGTCCTACGCCGACCTCGCGCGCAAGGTCAACCTGTCCGCCCCGGCCGTGGCCGAGCGAGTGGCCAAACTTGAGGCCAGCGGGGTGATTACCGGTTATCAGGCGAAAGTCGACATGGCCAAGCTAGGGCTGCCGATTCAATGCGTGATCGAACTGCGCCTGAACCAGCACGGTAATCAAAAGGCCTACGACGACCTGATCAAAATCCCACAGCTGACCGAATGTCACCGAGTGACAGGTGATCCATGCGTGATCATGCAAGCGGCGGTGGGTTCGATGCCGGAACTGGAAGAGCTGATCAACCGGATTGCCACGTTCGGGTTCAGCAAGACGTCGATCGTATTGTCGAGCGCGATAGAGAAGCGCGTGCCGTTGGGGCAGTTGGAGGGGAACGGTAAGTAGTGATGCGACTGACGCCTTCGCGGGCAAGCCTCGCTCCTACAGGATTTCATCGTACCCGTAGGAGCGAGGCTTGCCCTCGAAGAGGCCCGTCCGAACACCGCTGAACTTAAAACCCGCGATGGCGCTTGAGGTGTTCGTTGATTTTGGCCGCCGGCACTTTCTGCAGGCTGACCAACAAATCATGGGACAACTCCCGCAGCCCGTGCTTCTGCCGCAGTTCCTGCGCCAGATGCGCCGTCAGGTTGGCCGCCATCTCGGCGTCGGCCATCGCCCGGTGAGCCTGGCCGGTGTGGGGCAACTGGGCGAAAGTGGTGAGCGTACCGAGTTTGTGATTCGGCGCAGCCGGCATCAAGCGGCGGGCCAGTAGCAGCGAGCAGGCAAAGTTCTGCAACCGCGTGCGTTTGATTCGCCCCAGCTCAAAGTCCCAGAACTTCTGGTCGAACGCGGCATTGTGGGCCAGCAGCGGCGTGGTGCCGACAAACTCGTTGACCTCGTTCATCACCTGTTCCGCCGACGGCGCGGTGCGCAGCATGGCGTTGCTGATGCCGGTGAGTTGTTCGATGAAGGCCGGGACGCGTACGCCGGCGTTCATCAGGCTCTGGTAACGCTCGACGATGCGCCCCTGTTCAAGGATCACCACGGCAATTTCCGTGGCCCGGCAGCTGCTGCTCGGGGAGATCCCGGTGGTTTCAAAGTCGATGACTGCTATGCGTTCCAAACCTGTTTCAACTCCGTAAAAATCAATTCTTGAGCAGCAACGCGCCTTCGATCGGCACGTAGCGGCTGGCGGCGCGGATCAGCGAGTTGGCCGTCAGGCCCGGTACGCCGTAAGCCACCGCTTGTACGCCGTGCTTGGCGATGATGCGTTCCAGCAACATGTCGAAATCACCGTCACCGGAGGCCAGCACCACTTCGTCGACGTGATCGGCGGCGTCCATGATGTCGAGGGTGATGCCCACGTCCCAGTCGCCCTTGGCCGAGCCGTCGCTGCGCTGGATGTAGGGTTTGAGCTTCACGGTGAAGCCGAGGTTGCGCAGGATCTGCTGGAACTGCTGCTGTTTGCTGTCGCCGCGATCGATCGCGTAGGCATAGGCTTCGACGATATCGCCCTGCTTGCTGATGTCAGCCCACAGCGCGGCGTAGTTGAAGTGGCAACCATAGGCCTGGCGCACGGTGTAGTAGAGGTTCTGGACATCGGCGAACACTGCAATTTTTTTCACCGTGCATCCTCTTTCGCGCAGGCGGGATCAGGCACCGGGCCCGAAAAGTTGCCCAGTATGCCAGCCCGGAGGATTGTTCCGCGAATAATCAGCCCGGAGCGCCGCAGCGCTCCGGACGAATGGCGTGTCAGACGAAGGAATCGTCGTCGCCGCCGAAGAACGATGAGCTGTCATCGTTGTAGTCGGTGTCGGCATAGTCTTGGGAGTTGTCAGCCACGCGCTGGTCATCGCCCCAGCCGTTGTCACCGCCGTGGTCGTTGACCTGCGCCGGCTCTTCCTTGATCACTTCAACCACTTCCGGCTGCTGGTTGTGATGGAACAGGCTGCTGATGCCTTGTGCCAGCATCACGCCACCCGCCACACCCGCTGCAGTTTTCAGCGCGCCGCCGAGGAAACCGCTGCCAACCGCCGGTGCCGGCTGTTGCGGCGCGTAGTTCTGCTGCGGTGGCGGTGCACCGAAATTCTGCTGTGGCGGCTGCGCGTTGAACGACGGCCGTCCCGGCTCACGCCAGCCGCCGCTGGACGGCGGTGCACTTGGCGCAGGCGTCTCACGGGAACTGCCACCGAAAATGCTCGACAGGAACCCACCACTGCTCGGCGCCGGAGCAGGTGCCTGGGACTTGGCCGATTGCAGTTCGGCCTGCAATTGCTGGATTTGCTCGGTGAGTTGCTTGTTCTGTGCGTCGAGGCTCTTGATTGCTGCCTCTTGCACCAGAATCGCCTGGGTCATGAAGTAGCCCGCCGCGGGTTGGCGAGTCAGGTGTTCCTTGATCCGCGCCTCGGCCAGGGCATCGCGCGGGGCTGCGTCCGTTTCGGCCTGTTGCAGCCGGGAAAACAGTCCATCGATCAGGGTTTGTTCTTCAGTGTTCATGGCGACCTCGTAGATTGCCGGGGAAAATCGTTGACCTTCTCGAAGGAGGATACGGTGCTCGACCTTAATGGAGGCTGAAACAAGTTGTTTCAATGAGCTTTACCGAACGTTTACGTTTGCGCCCCGAAGCGCTGCATCGGTTAAAGTGGGCCACTGCTTTCAACCTGCGATACCGACTGATGAATCCGTTCGATGTACTGCGTGACTCGTTGTATTTCTTTAAGCGCAATCTGAGCCAGATCGTGCGGCTGTGCCTGCCGCTGGTGATTTTCGAAGCGCTGCTGCAACAAGTGGTCGACCACAACACCGTGCCGGACAGCTTTCCCGGCGTCAGCGTGATCGTTGGCCTGCTGGTGTACCCGCTGTACACCGCCGCCCTGATCCTGTTTCTCGACGCGCGCAGCCGTGGCGAATCACCGCGAAACCGTGACCTGCTGACAAGAGCCGCGTGGCTGTGGCCGCGCTTTGCACTGCTCACGGCGCTCAATACCTTGATGATCCTGCTCGGCCTGTCGTTGTACTTCCTGCCGGGCATCTGGCTGATGGTGACGTTGGCGTTCAGCGAATACCTGCTGGTGCTGCGCGGCCTGGCGCCACTGGCGGCAATGAAAGAAAGCCTGCGCATGACCCGCGGTCATTTCCTGCGCATTCTGGTATGCATCCTGTGTGTGATGGGTCCGTTGTGGGTGCTCAAGGGTGTGACAGTCAACGTGTATCCGGAACCGCAGAACCCGGTGATTTCCCTGCTGATCGACAGCGCCCACAGCTTCCTGCAACTGTTCACCAGCGTGGTGTTGTTCCGTTTGTTCATGTTGATCAGCGACGTTCCCGAGAAAATCGACCGCCCGCTCTGATCGTGGGCTTCGGCCCGACACTCGGTTATGCTCGGATCCATCTTTTGTAACGCTATAAGCCGAGCCATGACCCGACTACTGCGCTACACCCTGCTGGGCCTGTTGATAGCAATCGGCCTGATTGCCTTGCTGATCTACAGCCTGACCTGGCGCCCCGAAGCCAAGGAAGTTTTGCCCGTCAGTTGCAACGCTCAAGCACCGACACTGGTGCCCGGCCAGGCGCTGAAAGTGATGACCTGGAACGTTCAGTACCTGGCGGGTAAGCGCTATGTGTTCTGGAATGACCTGGCCGCCGGCGACGACGAAAAACCGACGCCTGAAGACATGGCCTTCAGCCTCGATGAAGTGGCGCGGGTGATTCGTGACGAACAACCGGACATCGTGTTGCTGCAAGAGCTCGATGACGACGCCAAGGCCAGCGATTACCAGAACCAGTTCAAACTGCTTCAGGAACGCCTCGCCGACCTCTATCCGTGCAGCGCCCATGCCTTCGACTGGAAAGCCGACTTCGTGCCGCAACCGCACATCTTCGGCAGTGTCGGCCGGCAACTGGCAACCCTCAGCCGCTACCGGATCGAACACGCCGAACGCCTGCAACTGCCGGTCGCGCCGGCCAACTTCATCAGTCGCCAGTTCCAGCCGAAAAATGCCTTGCTGGCCACTTACCTGCCGTTGAGCGACGGCGGGCAACTGGCGGTCCTCAACACCCATCTGGACCGTGCGACCCAACCTGACGAAACGCTACAGACCCAGGTGACGGCGGTGGCCAAAGTCCTCGACAAATACGAAAGCCATAGCACCCCGTGGCTGATCGGCGGCGACTTCAACCTGTTGCCGCTGGGGCAATATCGACGCCTTCCCACCGAACAACGCACGCCCTACTCCGCCGACAGCGCGTTGCACCTGTTGTGGGACAAGTACCCGATGATCCCGACCAACAATGAAGCCAGCGGCATCGATCGGGCACGTTGGTTGACGCACTACCCGAATGATCCAGGCTTGAACGGCCCGGACCGCACCGTCGATTACCTGTTTTACAGCCCTCGGATCAAACGGGTCGAGGCGACGGTGCGACAGGACGATACCTTGCGGATCTCCGATCACTTACCGGTGATAGCGCGGTTCCTCCTGCCGGCAGCACCGTAATCCCAGGCTAAACGCAAAACCCTGTAGGAGCCAGCTTGCTGGCGATAGCGGTGGGTCAGTCAACGAAGATGTTGGATGTGATGGCCTCATCGCCAGCAAGCCGGCTCCTACAGGGGATTGCGTGACACTCAATGCACCTCCTCCAGGTCGTCATGCAGCAGCCCGAAAATATCGCGCTTCATCTCGATAAATGAACGCTCCATGACCATGTCCAGGGTCCGTGGGCGTTCGATTGGCACGTCCAGAATCTGCTTGATCCGCCCTGGTCTGGCGCCCATCACGTAGACCCGGTCACCCAGCAGAATCGCCTCGTCGATATCGTGGGTCACGAACAGCACAGTCTTCTTGCTGTTGCCCCAGACGCGCAATAACAGCTGCTGCATTTGCAGGCGCGTCTGGCTGTCGAGGGCGCCGAAGGGTTCGTCCATCAGCAGGATTTGCGGGTCGTTGGCCAGTGCGCGGGCAATCGCCACCCGCTGCATCATGCCGCCCGACAGCTGCTTGGCGTAGTTGTCGGCGAACCCGCTGAGACCGACTTCGTTGACGTAGTAATCGACGATGTCCTTGCGCTGCGCCGCCGCCATGCCGCGACGCTTGAGGCCGAACTCGACGTTCTGTCGCACAGTCAGCCACGGGAACAGCGTGTAGCTCTGGAACACCATGCCGCGATCCGCACCCGGCCCCTGCACTTGCTGACCGCCGACGTAGATCTCGCCTTCCGTGGGCTCGTTCAAACCGGCGGTGAGGTACAGCAAGCTCGACTTGCCGCAACCCGATGGCCCGACCAGCACCGCGAACTGCTGATCCGGAACTTCGAACGAAACCTGATCCAGCGCGGTGAACACGCCGCCGTCGGGCTTCTGGTAACGCAGGCTGACTTTGTCCACTTGCAAACGAGGCGCGGCGTAGGCCGGGGCAGCCATCGGTGTGACGATACGCGGGTTGACGGCGGTTACTGAGCCCATGCGGCAATCCTCAGACGAAGGAAACGGAACAGTTGATCGGTGACCAGGCCCAACAGGCCGATGATCGCGATGGCGAGGAAAATCACATCCACCTGAAAGCCGCGCATGGCCTTAAGACTCAAGTAACCCAGGCCACTGGAAGCGGCGACCAGTTCGGCGACCACCAGGTACGTCCAGGCCCAGCCCATGGTCACGCGCAAGGTGTCGAGCACACCCGGCAACGAGGCCGGTGCGATCACATGCAACACCGCATCGCGGCGGTTCGAACCGAGTGTGTAAGAGGCATTGATCAGGTCTTTGGAGATGCCTTTTGACACGTCCGCGATCATCACCAGTTGCTGGAAGAACACGCCGAAGATGATTACCGAGACACGCTGCTCCAGACCGATACCGATCCACAGAATGAACAGCGGCACGAACGAGGTCACTGGCAGGTAGCGGATGAAATTGACCATCGGTTCGAGGAACGCCTGAACGATGCGGAAGCTGCCCATCAGCAACCCCAACGGCACCGCCACCAGCGACGAAACGACGAAACCGACCACCACCACTTCAAGACTGGCCCACACGTGCAAACCGAGCGTGCCGTCGCGGCTCAGGCGCACGGCGGCTTCGACCACCGCGCCCGGCGTCGGCAAGAACATGCCCGGCACCACGCCGCCGTAAGACAACCCGGCCCACAGGCCAACCAACAACACCCAGGCCAGGCCGCTCGCGCTCCAGATCACCGAAACCGGCAAGCCGGTCTTGGGCGTGATGCAACGGCTCAGCCATGAATTGCGCTTGAACATGCGAACCTCCTACAGCGGGCTGACGAAACGGTTGTCGATCAGGTCGTCATTGCTGACGCTGTAGGGTTTGCCCTGCAATTCACTGGCGGTTTCGTTGGCCAGTTTGATCAACGGTTCGCTGTCACCCGGATTGCCCGGCGAGCCCAGGAGTTTTTCGCTCATGGCCTGATCGTAGAAGCGCACGCCTTGCGCGGCGGCTTCCAGTTCCTTCGGATCGGCGAGGTAGCCGCCGACGCCCTTGGCCATGATTTTGTAGGCTTCCTGCGGATGGTCCTTGGTGTACTGCACTGCTTTGTACAGACCGGCGACCAACGCCTTGACGTCTTCCGGCTGTTTCTCGATGACCGTGCAGTTGAGCGCGACCACATCGACGATCACGCCTGGTGTGCTGCTGCTGTCGATCAAGACTTTGCCTTGTTTCTTGTCACGCACCATCGACAGGTGCGGTTCCCACGTCACGGCGGCCGGCACACGACCGGCGATGAACGCGGTGGCGGCGTCGTCAGCCGTCATGTTCTGCACGGTGATGTCGCTCATGCTCATGCCGTGTTTTTTCAGCAGGTACGAGAGCCAGAACTGCGAAGTGGAACCTTCGTTCACCGCCACGGCTTTGCCTTTCAGCTCCTGCAGGCTCTTGATGTCCTTGCCCACCAGAACACCGTCGCCACCATGGCTGTCATCGAGTGCGGCTACGGCCTTGAAGCAAAATTGCGGACGGTATTTCAGTACTTCGTCGATGGTCGACGCCGAGCCGGACAATTCGCCCGAGGCTTGCGCGGCCATGTACATCGAAGCCTCTTCGACGACGGGCAACTCGACGGTCAAACCGCCTTCCTTGAAGTAGCCCAGGTCCTGGGCGAGGTAGAGCGTGCCGTAACCGACCCATGTGGTATGGCCTATGGACAGGGTGCCGGCCTGGGCGCTGGTGGCGACCGTGGCGGCGATGGCGGTGATCGCCAGTGGATGAGCGACGCGGGTTAGCAAGGACTTGATCATGGAGCACTCCCAAAGCTGTTGATTTAGTTTTGTCATGGGCAGTACGGCCAGCAGCCCTGGTGAAGCGCTGCCACTTGTGGTCTCTGATGGACCTTTGGTGGGCAGCGCTCGGCTGACTGGCGAGGTCGATGTTGGACCAAGGTGGGGATTAGGAAAATTAGGAAATATGTCGATGGGAGTGATGAAAAAACTGGGTAGCGTGCGCGGTAAAAGGGCGGGGTTGGCGGGGGTGCACGGGCTTTGTGCAAAAGGTGAGAGGTGTGGTGAATCGACAAAAGCTTTCGCGGGCAAGCCTCGCTCCTACAGGTTATGTGTCAGGCCTAAAATCCGAGGCCGACAATAAACCTGTAGGAGCGAGGCTTGCCCGCGAAAAGGTCCGCAGGACCTTCGGCTACATCAGAGCCGCCCGTATTCCTGCGCCGTACGATCGACCGCTTTCAGCGTCTTGCCAACCAACTCATCCACTTCCTCACGACTGGCAATCAACGCCGGCGCCATGATCATCCGCCCCAGCGTCGAACGAATGATCACCCCCTCCTCAAACCCAATCGTGCGGCAACGCCAGGCAATGTCGTTCTCGTTGGCAAAGCGCTTGCGACTGGTTTTGTCTTCGGCCAACTGCAACGCCGCCACCATCCCGACACCCTGGATATCCCCCACCAACGGGTGGTTGCCGAACACCTCGCGCAAGCACTGTTGCAGGTACGGCCCGATGTCGTCCTTGACCCTCGTCACCACGCCTTCATCGCGCAACGCCTTGAGGTTGGCGATGGCCACCGCTGCCGCCACCGGGTGTCCGGAATAGGTCAGGCCGTGGGCAAACACCCCGCCCTGCTCCACCAATACCTGCGCCATTTTTTTCGACAGGATCAGCCCGCCCATGGGGATGTAGCCGGAGGTCAGCCCCTTGGCAATCGACAGCGTGTCCGGCTCGAAACCGAAGTGCTCGTGGGCGAACCATTCGCCAGTGCGACCGAAGCCGCCGATCACTTCATCGGCGCACAACAGCACGTCGTACTTGCGGCAAATCCGCTGAATCTCCGGCCAGTAACTTTCTGGCGGGAAGATCATCCCGCCCGCACCCTGGAACGGCTCGGCGATAAACCCGGCGACCTTGTCGGCGCCCAGTTCGAGAATCTTCGCTTCCAGTTGCTGCGCCGCCCGCAGGCCGAATTCAGCCGGGGTCAGGTTGCCTTCGTGGGCGAAGAAGTACGGCTCGTCGATGTGCTCGATGTCCGGCAGCATGCCGCCCATTTCGTGCATGAACTTCATGCCGCCGAGCGCCGTCGCCGCCAGTGTCGAACCGTGGTAACCGTTCCAGCGACCGATCATGACTTTCTTCTCGGGCTTGCCGAGGATGGTCCAGTAACGGCGCACGGTGCGGATCAGCACCTCGTTCGCTTCGGAGCCGGAGTTGGTGTAGATCGCGTGGCTGTAGTGCCCCGGCAACAGGCTGAACAGCAGCTCCGAAAGCTCGATCACCTGCGGGTGAGTGGTGTGGAAAAACATGTTGTAGTACGGCAGTTGCTCAAGCTGCTGAGCCGCTGCCGCCGCCAGATCCTTGCGACCGTAACCGAGGTTGGTGCACCACAACCCGGACATGCCGTCGAGGTAGCGCCGACCATCGTTGTCCCACAGGTGCAGGCGCTCGCCACGGACCATCACCCGTGGTCCTTCATCGTTGAGCGCTTTCTGATCGACGAATGCGTGGATGTGGTGCGCAGCGTCGGCGGCCTGGTAGTCGCGGGTTTCACGTGGTGTGGTCATCGCCAGTTCTCCGTTTTGTTATTAGCGCAGTTGAAACCAGGTGGTCTTCAACTGGGTGTATTTATCGAATGAGTGCAGCGACAGGTCACGGCCAAAACCGGACTGCTTGCCGCCGCCGAACGGCACCGTCACGTCGAGCGCATCAACACTGTTCACCGACACCGTGCCGGCGCGCAATTGCCGCGCCACGCGGTGGGCGCGATTGAGGTCGTCGGTCCACAGCGAAGCGGCCAGGCCGTAGACGCTGTCGTTGGCCAGTTGCAAGGCGTGTGCCTCGTCATCGAACGCCGTGACGGCCAGTACCGGGCCGAACACTTCGTCGCGAAACAGCGGCATGTCCGGGCTCACGTTAGTGAAAATCGTTGGCTGGATGAAGTTGTCGGAGCCGTTGAAAATCGACTGTCGACCGCCGCACACCTTGGTCGCACCCTGGCGCTGGGCTTGCTCGATGAACTTCATGATGCGCGCGGTCTGACGGCTGTCGACGATCGCCCCGGCGCTGCTCGACGGGTCCAGCGGATCGCCCGGCAGCCAGCGTTCGGCCTGCGCCTTGAGGCGCTCGACGAACTCGTCATGGATCGAACGCTGCACCAGCAACCGCGAGTTGGCCGAACACACTTCGCCCTGATTGAAGAAGATGCCGAACGCGGCTTTCTCGGCCGCCAGATCCAGGTCCTGACAATCGGCGAACACCAGATTGGCGCTCTTGCCACCGCATTCCAGCCACACCTGTTTCAGGTTCGATTGCGCGGAATACTGCATGAAAAATTTGCCGACTTCAGTGGAGCCGGTGAACACCAGGCAATCGACGTCTGGATGCAAACCGAGGGCTTTGCCGGTCTGCTCGCCGAGGCCCGGCAGCACGTTGAGCACGCCTGCTGGCAAGCCGGCTTCAAGCGCCAACTCGGCCAGACGCAGGGCGGAAAACGGTGATTGCTCGGCGGGTTTGAGGATCACCGAATTGCCTGCCGCCAGTGCTGGCGCGAGCTTCCACGCGGCCATGTCCAGCGGGAAGTTCCACGGCACCACGGCGGCGATCACGCCCAGCGCTTCGCGGGTGATGGTCGCCAACACGTTTTGCGCGCTCGGCGCGATCTGGTCGTAGAGTTTGTCGAGGCTTTCGGCGTACCAGCGAAACACCCCGGCCGCGCCCGGCACGTCGATGTTGTAGGCGTCCATCACTGGCTTGCCCATGTTCAGAGAATCCAGCAGCGCCAGTTCTTCGCGGTGGGTCATGATCAGATCGGCCAGACGCAGCAGCACTTGCTTGCGCTCGTTTGGCGAACGCGCCGACCAGGTGCCGGCCTCGAACACCTGCCGCGCATTTTTGACGGCGGCGTTCACTTCTTCATCACCGCACGCTGTCACGTTGGCCAGGCGCTGGCCGGTGGCCGGGTTGATCGCGGCGAAGGTTTGCCCCGACTGCGCCGAACGGGGTTTGCCATCAATCAGGGCCTGGTCGGGAAACGCCAGCGCAGCGGCCTTGTTTTGCCAGTAGGTAAGCTCGAACACGTTCAGATGCTCCATGGGCTTTTCTTGTGAATTGGATGGTGGCCCAGGCCCGTGTCGAGGAAAAATAGTAAAAATGTCTTCGCAGACCATGAAAAAACTGGGCAGCCCATCTCCCCGGTCGTGCGGTATGTGGTTATTGTTCAGGCACAACAACACCGTCGTCAGAACGGATGCAGTCGGCGCAAAAATTGCCTGGATGTCGAGTCCATCCACCCCGAGGTTTGCCGTGGCTGCCTACAACCTGCGTCAATTGAAGTACTTCATCACCACCGTCGAATGCGGCAGCGTCGCCGAGGCCTCGCGCAAGCTGTACATCGCCCAGCCGGCGATCTCCACGGCGATCAAAGGCCTGGAAGACAGCTTCGGCGTGCAATTGCTGATCCGTCATCACGCCCAAGGCGTGTCCCTGACCCCCAGTGGTGCACGCTTCTACCGCAAGGCCCAGGAACTGCTGCGCATGGCCAAGGAGTTCGAACAGAACGCCCTGGCCGACAACGACGTGGTGGCCGGGCAAATCGACATCGGCTGCTTCGAAACCGTCGCGCCGCTGTACCTGCCGCAATTGATTGCCGGGTTCTCGGCGCTGTATCCCGGCGTGAAAATCCGAATTCGCGACGGTGAGCAACAAGAGCTGGTGCAAGGCCTGACCTCGGGCACCTTCGACCTGGCGATCCTCTATGAACACGACCTCGACGCCACCATCGAAACCGAACCCTTGATGCCGGCGCAGCGGCCTTATGCCTTGCTGCCGGCGGACCATCGCTTCGCCCAACTCAAGCAAGTGTCCCTGCGCGACCTGTGCCTGGAGCCGATGATCCTGCTGGACGTGCAACCGAGCCGGACCTACTTCGTCAGCCTGTTCGAAGAACTGGGCCTGTCGCCGAACATTGCGTTCAGCTCACCGTCGATCGAAATGGTCCGGGGCATGGTCGGGCAAGGGTTCGGCTTTTCGATCCTGGTCACCCGCCCGCACTCGGAATGCACCTACGACGGGCAGAAAGTGGTGTGCGTGGACATCGTCGAAGACGTCACCGGCTCAGGATTGGTGGCGGCGTGGCTGAAGCGCGGGCAGTTGACCAAACCCGCGCAGTTGTTTGCCGACTATTGCCGGGAGCAGTTGACGGCCAAGGCCGGTGCTTGAATGCCCCGGCCCCTTTCAGGAAACCTGAGGTGACCTGCGCTCGATTTCGATGCCGATGAGTGGACGCTTCAAGGCAATCGATACCCATGCCCCCAAGGCTGCGATCACGCATGCGGCAAATCCCAACAGGAAGGACATGAAGCTGAGCTCTTGCGCGACAGCCAGCAGTCCAAGCACCGCTGCGGTTGCCTCGGCCGCCCCCCAGACACAGGTCTGGACGGCCATCGCGACAGAGCTGCGCCCTTTCCATATCTTGACGGCCTGGGCTTGATACAACGGGCCACAGATCATCTCGCCAATAACGATAAAAACCACCACGACAAACAGAATCGCCTGAGCTTGCGATGAAATGATCAACAGCAGGCATCCCGTCCCGATCAACATGTTTGAAACGATGACACGCCACAAGCGAGACACTCGCTGCGAGAGCGACGTTATATAAACCTGGCTGAAAATGATGATCCCGCTGGCCACCAGGAAAAGTACCCCCACCAACTCACTGGAGAAGCGCTCGGTCGCATAGGTTGGAAACACGTAATAAAACTGCGCATAGCCAATCATGGTCAAAAAATTGATTGCCATGAATGCAACAACTTTAGGGGACGCCTCGGAACCGTCCACTGTGGAAGAACGATCGCCAAACTCCAGACCTGCCGAGCGTGCCATGTGAGGAATCAGCGTGGTGGAAGCGGTTGCAAGCACACCTAAAAGCAATGGCAAGGCAACAAACCAGTAACCCGCCCCGGCCAGTATCAACGATGCGATGAAGGGGGCCACACCGGCGCCGGCGTTCGCTGCAACATTCTCGTAGGAGAGTACGCGCTCGTGTTCGCCCTCACGGAAGTACTGGACGATGTAGGAGATCTGCGAAATCGTAGCGATCGAATTGGCCACGCCGAACACCACGACAAGCACCACCCAGATCAATACGTTGGTGATTCCCATCGCTGCCGTAACAAGCATCAATAACGCGGCCACCGCCACGCACAGTAATGCCAGTGCAATTTCCAGGCGGCGATCAACCTTGTCCAGAACACCTTGAAAGGCCAGTGCACCTATGCGGTTTGAAACAATTGCAAAGCCGACGACGATGCCGGCAGCACTGGTACTGAGGCCCACAGCTGCATTGAGCCAGATAGCCATGAATGGATAAAAGCAACTCCATGCGGCGGACGATAGAAACCGGACGATGTAGATCATTTGAATACCGGTCTTCTAGGGCCACGATCAGTATGGACCAGCACTTGACCGATCTCGCGCACGACGACTTCTGCATAGCCGGTGAGCATGCCGATCCAGGCATAATCGGAAGTGCCGATGGGTTGGATCACGCTGCCGACGTTGGCGATCGGCGTATGAATGGAAGCCATTTGCGGAACCTCCCAGTCATGCACGATTGCTTCGTGGTCCAGGCAATACCAATAGCTCAAGGTCTGCCGGCACTCTTCAACCGGTTTGTATTCCAGCGTGGCATCCAGCAATCCCAGCGGCAGCAGCGCAACGTGTTGTAGAACGGTTGCAGGCGGCAGGTCATAGGCCAATGCAATCTGCTCGACGATACTCGCCCCACCCAGGCGCCCCATATTGGCGTCAATCAGATAGGCCGTGGACGGTGTTGCGATGAACTCGCAATGAAAGAAACCGTTATCAAACGCCGAACGCGAAACCAGATCGCGCACTGCTGTCTCGATTTTCGAACGAACGGATAGGGCAATAAGCTGGTTGGCAGGAAACTGATTGGCGACTTCAGTGAACCCGACACGATCGCGTCTGGACAGCCCAAGGAAGACAACCCGTCCGTCCTGAACGAAGCCCTCCATGCTCACGAGGTCACCCACGCAGTGCGCCTGGACAATCCACGCAATGCCTTCGGGATCGTCGATTCCGCTCTCCAGAATGGCCGATTTGATCACACTGGCAGGATCAACGTCCGCCGCGATTGAAAGCATGGTCGTTGCCACCGCACCGGAGCCGACCGCGGGCTTGAGGACAACGTCATTTTTCACACCTGGCGTCAGCCAGGGAAGCACGAAGTCGCCATCAGCCAGTGCAACACAGGACTCGGCTGGAACGTGCTCGGGTATCAAGCCGCCCACGAACTCCTTTGATGACAGTCTTGCAAATACCGCTGGCGGCGCGTTGAAGCCAAACGTTTCGGCAATCGCCGAGACAACCGGGAACAGCTCGTCAAAAAAGGTTGTAATGCTGTGGATCTTGCCAACCAGCGCTTCATTGGCCTTCAAGTAACCGGACAGGGCATCTGTGTCGGTAAATGCAGGAATGCAGGTTACCCCCTCGAATACAGCTTTGGCTGCTCCGTGAAAACCTGAAGGGTCAACGGAAAGTATCGGCTCGAACCCTGCACTGCGAATCGCATCGCAAACATACTTGATGGATACCTTGTTAATACCAACTATCAAAACATGACGCATATCTTTCACCTCCATCCATAAAAATGAAAAAACGACGATTATTGAGCTTCAACGGTTAACGGCCGATACATCTTTCCGGGGTTCAGGATGTTCTCCGGGTCCAATGCCGATTTGATTGCCCGCATGATCTGGAGCGCCGTGCCGTGTTGTGCCGACATCCATTTCACTTTTCCTTGCCCTACGCCGTGCTCGCCACTGACCGTGCCGCCGAACGACAACGCCCGATTCGACAATCGACTGAGGAAAGCCTGAATCTCCACACTTTCATCCTGACCTTCCTCAAGCATGACCAGTAAGTGGAAATTACCGTCCCCTACATGGCCGATGAGCGGTGCGTCGAGCCCGGAAGCGGCGATGTCTGCCGCGGTGGCGCTGATACATGCACTCAGGCACGACAGCGGAACACAGACATCGGTGGCCAGCCCCTTGCGCCCCTTGTAGAACGCGTGAAATGCCCACCAGGCGTCATGTCGGGCCTTCCACAAGGCCGTGCGTTCTTCAAGGCGATCAGAAACCTTGACCTGCCCCCCGTGCTCACGAGCGCAAACCGTGAACATTTCAACGCTACTGGCAACCGAGGACTTATCCCCGTGGAACTCCAGGAAAAGATGGGGTGTTTGCGGCAAGCACAAGGAGGGGGAATAGGCGTTGCACGCGCGAACAGCGGTGACATCCAACAACTCGATCCGTGCAATCAAGAGGCCTTGCCCGAGCGCACTTGCCACCGTCTGTACCGCGCTGTCGACAGAGTCAAACGAACAGACGCCTGCAACGATGGCCTCCGGCAATGGATGTAACCTGACTTCCAGCTCACTGAATACGCCAAGGGTTCCCTCCGATCCCACAGCGATCGCCAGCAGGTCCAATCCCATGGCTGACTTGGGCGCTCTGGAGCCAATTTCAGCCACTGCCCCATCCGCCATGATCCAGCGTGCGGCTTTGACATTGCCAGCCATCGTCCCGTATCGAACGGAGTTGGTACCCGATGCACGCGTCGCCGCCATTCCCCCCATGGAAGCGTTGGCGCCGGGATCGACTGAAAAGAACAGCCCCGTATCACGCAAATAACTGTTCAGCTGTTCACGGGTGACACCCGGCTGAACAGTTGCGCTCATGTCGGTAACGTTTACGCCGAGGATCGCGTTCATCTCTGAACAATCGACACATACGCCACCACATGGCGCGTTGATTTGCCCCTCGAGGGATGAGCGGGCGCCCGCCGGGATCACCGCAACGCCATATTCACGACAGAGCCGTACAACCTGAACGATTTCCTCCTCGCTGCGCACGGTAACGACGGCATCGGGAGGGCTCAGATCGATACCAGGGGGGGCCTGGCAGAATTGTTGCCTGATGCCTTGTTGTAGCCTTAAACGTTCGCCAAACAGCTGACGGAGTTTTTCAACAACCAGAGTATTCATTAGTCTCATCCCTGTTCTGACTGATCACTGCCAGGTTTCTTTTTATCTGCCGGATCACCGCGCTATCCCGCACACTCCTGTGAGCGGTCGACGGTCGCGAATCAGCGAACAAAGAAGGCGATGACACCCGCCTCCTGTATGTTCATTCCTTGGTACTTTTGGTCTTTCGGGCCGCACGCCCGTCGTACTCCGAACGGCCAGAAACAATTAACCCGAAGAAATAAGGCTGGGCGCCTGAGTCCTCGAGCTGATGCCCTGACTTGTTATGCACTTCAATGAGAGAGAAAAGATCCACAAGACGGTCTTGAATCTGTTCTATTTCCGCGTCTTTCAGTGTCACCATCGAGCTGTATTTGAAAGAACCTGAAACATCAAAGTATTCACTTTTTTCAGGCTTGAGCAGCGACCTTTCCACTTCATGGCGCAGGAACTGATCCTTTAACCTCAACGCATCAACTGTTCTGGGCATCCTCAGCGTTGGTGCATGACGAACAAAGGGATCTTCAGGTGCTGTTCGTTCTTTTGAGACAAGGCTCAAGAAAGCTTCCGTCTGTTGATCGTAGGCAAGGCCAATTTGCTGGCACACCAACTGGATTTCAGCAACGGAGGCACTGTCCACCATATAGAGGTAAGTCATCAATGGCAGCAGTTCAAAGTTCGCTTCAAATGCTGCGATCACCTCTTCGGTGATGATGAACTCACGCTCATACCGACTTAAACTCAGCGCCCGACGTAAAATTTTCGAATCATGCTCTCTCAGCTCAAGCCTGGAAGAAAGATCCGTGACTTCGACACCTTTGCCAAACAACATCTCGTGGACGTTAGCGGGCAGCAAGTCTCTGAAGTAATGCCAAAAATAATCAAAACTGACTTTGCTTGAGGCGTCGATACCAAGATGGTCATGCAACTCCACTGCGGCATCAATACTCAGGTATTTCCTTCCGGCCTCAACGTCACGATAGTAATTGGCCGAAAATGGAATATTGACCTCATCGAGAAACGTTGAAACCTTCAAATGTCCCTTTTCGATCCGCAACTGCATGAGAAACGCACCAAACGCTCGTTTACTATCCAAGCTCATCAGCCTCTGCCGACAGAGTGACAACCACTCTGGTCGTGTTTTTCTTGATTTTCATACTGGAAGTTACCACGCCTATTTCCTGCGTATTACGCACATGAACTCCCCCACAGGGAATTGACCAGTCTTCGCATTGCCACCAACGAAATCCATGTCCTTTGCTCGTATCCGACTCCGTACGAATCTCATGACTTGCAGAGCAAAACTCGTTCAAGGCATCCGTCGCCCGCCTCAGACTGTCTTCGTCGAACTCTGCGATAAACTCGTATTGATTCTCCCCACCGTCGTCACTCAACGGAGAACGTACCGGGTGTGGAATGGACCGCTCAAGCGTCTGCTCCAGCATGCAGTGCATCAAATGCATGGCCGAATGAAGACGCATCTGATGATATCGCAATGGCCAATCAAGCGTTGCCGTAGCCTGCTGGCCAATCGCGCGCGCTCTCAGCAGCGTGAACGCCTCATCGTCAACGCTCAAGTAATGCCTGATCTGATCATCCCTTTTCTTGGTCGACACAATCTCCAACGCGCGTAATGCCTCATCCTTCCCTGGGCCCGGGATATTCAACACGCCTCGATCTCCGAGCTGTCCGCCTCCTTGCGGGTAGAAAACTGTCTCGCCAAGGAGCGCAAAAGGAAGACCCGCGTCGTCGCGTTCAAGCGAGTCGACTCGACATTCCAGTTGCTTCAGATACGGTTTTTCGTGAAATAAAGGCTGCGTTTCGCTCATTTTTACCTCGAGTAAAGTCTCACCGGGTTGCGCTGGAAGCCCGCGCGAATCATCGAGGGCTTCCATGGCCTGCTGGCCTCAGCGGCGCTTATGGGTTTCCAGTTTTTTCCTCAGGACATTACACAGTCTTGTCATCTGATCCTCACTCCCGAACGAGATCCTGAGGCATGTATCCAGGCCATAGTCGGTCAACTGAGAAGTCAGGAAGCCTTCACCTTCCAGATAGCCATGCAAATCCTGGCAGTTGTGCTGGCTGACGCACTCCACGAATACAAAGTTGACGTACTGGCTTCTGGCTTGAATGCCATAGGCCTTGAACAGGCTCACAATTTCCTGCCCCCAGGCAAGACAATGCGCCGCAGTCTTGTCCAGATGATCAGAGTCCTGAAGCACGTATTCTCCCGCGAGGGCAGAAAACGAACTGACGTTGTAGGGCGAGCGCCGCGCTTGAAGTACCGGGACCAGATCAGCGCTGGCAAAAGCCCAACCAAGACGTAATCCGGCAATGCCGTACGCTTTTGAAAACGTCCGCAGGCATATCGAGTTTTCCCGAGTGTTCACTATCTGAACGCCTGCGGAGTTTTCCCGATCCGGCGCGAACTCCGCGTACGCTTCATCGATAATGACCGTGGTACTTTTCGGAATGGCGGCCACAAGTGCCAACAGTTCCGATGGCGATAAATAGTCACCCAGAGGGTTGGATGGATTTACCAGCACAACCACATCGGGCTTTTTCTCAAGGGCGATGTTCAGCGCGGTTTCATAGCCCTGACCGGCGGCTGGAAAAATCTCACTGTATTCGGCCCCCAGTAACGCTGATCTGATTTTGTACATTTTGAAACTGTGGTGCAGAGCCACGATGCGGCTGCCTGGTTTCAACAAGCCCCGCAAAGAAATATCGATCAACTCATCAGAACCTGCCCCTACAACCACCCGCTCGGAATCAACATTCCAGCGCTCTCCGATTGCCGAGCGAAGAGACTTGTAAGTCACCTCTGGGTATTCGCTCAATAACGATGGCATCGACATGCACAGATGCAGTGCCAGGCCAGACGCGCCCAGCGGATTTTCGTTGGCGTGCAGTCGGACACTATTGGCGACCACTGCCGAAGGCTCCCTGCCCGCGAGCACAGACTCCTTGACTGACGAACTCATCGGCCCTGCCCTCCCAGAACCTGGGCGACAATTTTTTCCAGATACCCGGTCAAGGCGACATCCCGATCCAGATAAGGGATAAGTTCACGCACTCGCCCGTGCCAGGAGCGGCCCTGAGTTCCCAGCTTCGTGCAACCCCTGATATCCGCGGCCTGGGCAGCACATATCAACTCGAAGGCAATGACATAGCGCGTGTTCTGAAGCACCTCGGCCACTCGCCGCGCGGCCACAAGGCCGAATGAAACCACGTCCTGGAAATCCCCCGTGGTGGTCAAGGTCTGGATCGAGACCGGCGTAGCCAGGGAACGGTTTTCTGCCGTCAGGGAAGCGGACATGAATTGCCCCCCCATGAGGCCGAAACGCAGGCCGCCATTTTCCGCACACAGGAATGACGGGAGACCATTGCTGTTTGCTTTCGTCAGGAAGCGATCGATTCGGCGATCGGAGAGGTTGCACATCGTGATCATGGAGATCGTCAGATAGTCCATGACCGAGGCGATGTACTGCCCGTGAAAGTGGCCATTGTGAAAAACCTGGCCATTCTCGGGCGTGATCAATGGATTGTCGTTCGATGAGTTCAGTTCGTTGGTGACCACGCGTTCGGCGAACTCGATGGTCTCCAGAACCGGACCCAGAATCTGTGGGGTGCAGCGAATGGAATATGCATCCTCGATGGGCATATCTTCCTGGCGAACCTGGTCCGTACGCAGCGCGCTCAGTTGCGACGACAATTCAATATCATCGATCGCCAGTTCCGACCCTTGAAGATCGTCCCAGATGGCCTGGGCAATCTTTTGCTGGCCCAGATGCGGTTTCAACTGATGAACGTCAGGGTGGAACGGACGCACGCGCGCCTGCAACGCTTCGAAAGAGAAGGCGGAAATCGAGGTGTATTGCTCAAGCAGGTCCCTGGCCTCGACCACATTCATCGCTGCGACCGCGACCATGCAGGAAGTGCCGTTGATCAGCGCCAGCCCTTCTTTGTAACTCAGGTGAAGCGGTGCCAGGCCCAACTGCTCAAGCGCCTGCGCCGCAGGGATGCGGGCACCCTCGAGATAGGCATATCCGTCCCCGGTCAGCATCCGCGCGACAGCCGCCAGCGGCCCCAGGTCGCCGCTGGTACCGAGAGAGCCCTTGCTCGGAATTTCGGGAATGAGACCGGCGTTATAGATGGCAATGTAGCGATCAAAATTCTCCAGCGAGATCGCCGAGTTTCCGCGCGACAAGGATACGATTCGCGCAAACATCGTTGCGCGGGCGACGCTGTCCGGAAAGCGCTCGCCGACGTTTGTCGAGACACCCTGAATCAGATTGGACTGGAGTTCATGGGCTTTCTCGATTGGCACAAGGTGGTCAACGAAGCCCCCCATTCCGGTATTCACGCCATAGATGACCGCCCCTTGCGCGACGAGGTTTTCCAAGGCTTCTCTCGACGCCTGGACCCTTTGCCGGGTGGCTAGCGACGCGACCACTTTTTTTCCGGGCGCGGCAAACCTGATCAGGTCCTTGAGGCAGACATCGACGCCGGGAGTCAGTACAAACGTGCTATCCGACGTGAAGTTTTTTTCCTGAATCGTCATCTTTTCATCCCTGAGCTACATGTGACTGACCATCAGCCCAATCGGCGATGATCACGTTGATTTTTCGATTGCCCGAAAATGCGCGCCGGCCGTGAGCGAACTGAAAATTATCGAGCAATAAAAGATCGCCCTCCCCCAGATCGACATCTCGTTCCAACCCTCTGACGGTGTGGAACAGCTCGAGGGTGAGATCTTCCGGTAGCGGTTCACCATCGCCAAAACACATGGCTTCCAGCAGTTCCGGGCTCTTGCTGCGCGCGTTTATCAGTTCACTGGCGTCCTGCTCTCGACCATCGATACGCGCCCATTCGATCATGGCTGCCGCACCCCAGAAGTGCGCTTGATTGCACCAGATGCTTGCCGTTTTACGAGGATGCTGACGCATCGGAGCGATACAGTCCTGCCAAAGGACCAGGTCTTTGTCGCTCCATTCGAAGTCCCAACCCCGCGCTCGGCAGAGCACTTCTGCTTCGGCCTCGCAGTTGGTGGAGAACGTCTCCTGCCAGCTCTTCTTGACCCCGGGCTTGAGATTGACCCGCGCCTCGCAGGGTAAGGTCCTGCGCAATTTAAGGCCGCGATCGGTCAGTCGTTTCAATGTCACTTGATCAACCAGATGCTCCAGCTTGCGCATGTCCCCGATGACAGATTCGCCGCCCTTCCCGGCAGGCTCAACGCATACGAAAGCGATGATCTCGGGCGGACTTTTCACATAGGCCATTTCCTGATGGAGGATGACTGACCACGCGGGTGGTGTGCGGGTCGCTTCCATGACCTTGCCCTGAATAGTCGAGCGTGGAGAGCTCCCGCCGACGTAATCCCGGGTCTGGAAGCCCAGTGCGCCAATGGCCTTTTCAAACACGCCAGGGTCCCGACACTGACCGGCGCCGCGAATGACAACGGCCCCGTCATTCAGCAGGCGTGCATGGATGTCGTTCGCTGCGTCTGAAAAATAGCGGTGCGGATCAGCGTATCCGCTGGCCACGAAATCGAATGTCCCTTGTGTATCACTGCCCTTCACTTTCATCACTCCTCACTTCCCTGGAATCGTCGGCATCTCCGTCTGCGATGCATTGAATACCACTCCCCATTTACAAATTCAACAAATAGAAATATGTTTCTTCCGTAAGATGTTTTACAGCTAAGCACGCAAACTCGCCGTAGGTCGCTCCGAGAAAACAACCCAACTTGTTGATACATATGAAAAATAATTCAAGGAATCGAAGATCGTATGACCATGGAAAAGCCGCAATCACTCGCTGTATGCGCAGGCGCTTCATCGGTACTGAGTGATTGCCTCCTCAAGCCCCCTGCAACGCTCCCCATCAAACCTTACGTGAGCCCCTTCTCATGAGTGGACCCAATGCGCGCCCGGGCGAGCTGAAGCGCAGCCTGAAAAATCGACACATTCAACTGATCGCCCTGGGTGGGGCAGTGGGGACCGGCCTGTTCCTGGGCTCGGCGGGAGCACTCAAGTCCGCCGGCCCCTCAATCATCCTCGGCTACGCGATTTGCGGTTTCATCGCCTTCATGATCATGCGACAACTGGGCGAAATGATTGTTGAAGAACCCGTCGCCGGCTCCTTCAGCCATTTCGCCCACAAGTACTGGGGCGGGTTTGCCGGCTTCCTGTCGGGATGGAACTGCTGGATCTTGTACATCCTGGTTGGCATGTCCGAACTGACAGCCGTCGGCAAATACGTGCACTACTGGTGGCCAGAGATTCCGACCTGGGTATCGGCCGCAGTCTTCTTCGTGCTGATCAATGCAATCAACCTGACAAACGTCAAAATATTTGGCGAGGCCGAATTCTGGTTTGCCATTATCAAGGTCCTGGCCGTGATCGGCATGATTGCCATGGGCAGCTATCTCTTGGTCAGCGGCAACGCAGGGCCACAAGCCTCGGTGAGCAACCTGTGGCAACACGGCGGTTTTTTCCCCCATGGGCTGGGCGGACTGGCGATGTCCATGGCAATCATCATGCTGTCCTTTGGCGGTCTGGAAATGCTCGGTTTCACCGCTGCCGAGGCGGAAAAACCTCGCACCGTGATCCCCAAAGCCATCAACCAGGTGATCTACCGCATTCTGATTTTCTACATCGGCGTGCTCGTCGTGCTGCTGTCGCTGACGCCGTGGGACAGTCTGCTGATATCGCTCAACGCGTCCGGCGATAGCTACAGTGGAAGCCCATTCGTCCAGGCGGCCTCGATGCTCGACAGTGCCATCGCTGCGCATATTCTCAACTTCGTGGTTCTGACCGCCGCCCTGTCGGTCTATAACAGCGGCACCTACTGCAACAGCCGCATATTGCTGGGCCTGGCCGAGCAAGGTGACGCCCCGCAAAGCCTGGTCAGTATCGACAGGCGCGGCGTCCCCGTGCGCTCCATCCTCGCGTCGGCGGCCGTGACCCTGATCGCGGTGCTGATGAACTACATGATCCCGCAGCATGCCCTGGAATTGCTGTTGTCTCTGGTGGTTGCGACGCTGGTGATCAATTGGGCGATGATCAGCCTGTCCCATATCAAATTTCGCCAGCACATGAACAACACCCGACAGACCTCGCGGTTCAAGGCGCTGTGGTACCCCTACGGCAACTATGTTTGCCTGGCATTCGTGGTGTTCATATTGGGCGTCATGCTGCTGGACCCCATCTATCAGATGGCGGTGTATGCGATACCGATATGGATTGCGTTGATGTGGATCTGCCATGGCATCAAGCACAAACGCAGTGTTTCGCAGGCTCTCTACGGGGAGGCCTGAACGATTGCAAATCTCGGACGACACGTCGCCCGGCTGAGACCGGGCACGTACGTCCTTACTTGCGGGGTTTGATTCGTGCGGTGGCTTCGGCCACCAACGGATCATCCGGCCAGTAATGCTTCGGATACCGCCCCTTCAAATCCTTTTTCACCTCGGCATACGTGCTGCGCCAGAAGTTCGCCAGGTCCTGCGTCACCTGCACCGGCCGTCGCGCCGGGGACAGCAAATGCAGTTTGACCACCTGCCGGCCACCGGCAATGCGCGGGGTTTCGGCCAGGCCGAACAACTCCTGCAACCGCACCGCCAGAATCGGCGGCTGCTCGCTGTAATCCAGACGAATCGACGACCCCGACGGCACGCTCAAATGATGCGGCGCCAGCTCATCGAGCCGTTGCGGCAGCGGCCACGGCAATAGGTTATGAACAATGCTTGAGAGATCCAGATTGGCAAAATGACTGAGCCGCGAGACCTTCCCCAGATACGGCATCAACCAGTGTTCAAGGCTTTTGAGCAGCGCAGCATCACTGACATCCGGCCACTCGCTCTCGCCCTTGCCGGCAATGTCCAACTGCCGCAACAACGCGACCCGCGCCTGCCACTGACGCAACTCCGGCGTCCACGGCAACAGCTCCAGCCCCTTGCGCCGCACCAGATTCACCAACGCCTGACTGCGCGCGGTTTCATCGAGCCCGGTCAACGGTTCACGGCTGAGGATCAACTCGCCAACCTTGCGCTGACGCTCGGCGCGTAACACGCCTTCACGCTCGTCCCAGTCCAGCTGATCGACCACGCGCACCTGCTCGGCAAGCACCGAATCGAACAACGCCGGATCGAAATCCGCCGCCAGATAAATCCGTTCCTCACGCTGCCCCTGACGGCTGCCGAGATCGGCGATTACCAGCCACGGTTGCTTCATCAAGCTGTCGGCTTCGGCGAACAACGCAGCACGACCGTTGGCCAGGCGATATTCCGCACCACCCGCTCGACGTTGCTGCGCAACACGGTCGGGATAGGCCAGCGCCAGCAAGGCACCGAGCCAGCGCGGGTGCTCCGGATCGCTGACCGGCTCCGACGCCTTGCCACGCAGATAACCACGGTATTGACGCGCCAGTTGCCGCGCTCGCTGAACACCGCCCTGAGCACCGCGTGCGGCACGCTCTTCGCCGGACAACAGCACCAGTCGACTGTGCAGATCGGCGCCGGCACCGCGCAAGATATCCCGCTCGCCGAGCAACGCCGCGACATCGCACGCCATGTCAGCCAAGCCCAGCGCCTGACCGCGCAGCAGCAAATGAGCGATGCGCGGATGCGCCGGCAGTTCGGCCATGGCTTGACCGTGGCGGGTCAGCGCTTCGCCATCCAGTGCGCCGAGGCGATCAAGCAAGTCCTGAGCCTGGGCATACGCGGCGGCGGGCGGCACGTCGAGCCACACCAGTTGCGTCGGTGTCACGCCCCAGCGGCCGAGCTGCAAAGCCAGACCGGCAAGGTCCGCCGAAAGAATTTCCGCACTCGCATACGCCGCCAGTTGCTCGTGCTGATCCTGCGACCACAAGCGATAACACACGCCCGGCTCCAGCCGCCCTGCCCGCCCCGCACGTTGCGTGGCGCTGGCGCGGGAGATGCGCTGCGTGTCGAGGCGGGTCATGCCGCTGCCCGGATCGAAACGCGGCACCCGCGCCAACCCGGCATCGATCACCACACGCACGCCGTCGATGGTCAGGCTGGTCTCGGCGATGTTGGTCGCCAGCACCACTTTGCGCTCGCCCGCCGGGGCTGGATCAATCGCGGCGCGTTGCGCGGCGAGGTCCAGTTCACCGTGCAACGGGCAGAGCAACACCTGGGTGTTCTCGCCCAACGCATCGGCCAGTTGTTGATGCACCCGGCGGATTTCCGCTTGCCCCGGCAGGAACACCAGGAGGCTGCCGGTTTCATCGTTCAAGGCTTCGAGGATGGTTTGCACCAGCCGCGGCTCGATGAATTCACCGGGCTGGAACGGTCGGCCCCAGCGCATCGCCACCGGGTACATGCGCCCTTCACTGCGCAGGATCGGCGCATCATCGAGCAACCCGGCCAGGCGTTCACCTTCAAGGGTGGCCGACATCAAAAGAATTTTCAGCGGCTGATCATCGCGGAACAGTTCCCGGCCATTCAGGCTGAGGGCCAAGGCCAGATCGGCATCAAGACTGCGTTCATGAAATTCGTCGAAGATCAGCAAACCCACGCCGTCCAGCGCCGGATCATCCTGCAAGCGCCGGGTGAGAATGCCTTCGGTGACCACTTCAATGCGCGTCCTGGGCCCGACTTTGCTGTCCAGCCGAATGCGATAGCCGACGGTTTCACCGACCTTCTCGCCCAGCTCACTGGCCAAGCGCTCCGCCGCCGCACGTGCAGCCAACCGACGCGGTTCAAGCATCAGAATGGTCTGCCCGGCCAGCCACGGCTCGTTGAGCAGGGCCAATGGAACACGGGTGGTTTTACCGGCGCCGGGCGGTGCTTCGAGCACGGCTTCGTGGCGTGTCGCCAAGGCTTCACGCAGGGCGGGTAAAACTTCATCAATCGGCAAAGAAATCATGCTGGCTCCCAAACAGAGGGCCGAGTATAACGGCGAACTGCCTGGCGTTCGTCGCGGTCCTAATTCATAACGACGACGCTTCGTTTTCCAGATGACTCAGGAGGTTTCATATGCGTGTTCCCTTTCGCCTGATTGGCGGTGTATTGGTTGCAACCCTGCTGACCCAGGTTACCGCTTGCGGATCGATCTTCTACCCTGATCGCCGTGGGCAGATCGAAGGCAAGATTGACCCGGCCATCGCCGCGCTGGATGCCGTGGGCCTGCTGTTCTACATCATCCCCGGCCTGATCGCGTTTGCCGTGGACTTCGCCACCGGCGCGATTTACTACGCACCGGGCGAGACCGCGCAGGTGGCGCCGGAAAAACTCAAGGAAGCGATCGGTGCCGACGGCAAGGTCGATACCCACAAGTTGCAGACTATTCTTGAAACCGAACTGGGCCGCAGCTTCCCGCTGGACGACCCACGTTTGATTCAACACAAGGGCAGCACTCAGCAATTGGCCCTGCTCGGCCTGCAGCCTGCCGCGTAATCCGTGCACATAAAGGAATAGCCGCACTTATGATTTCCAGCTCCGAACACGCCCGCCTGCTGCGGCTGGCGACCCGTGCCTCGGTGGCGGTGGCGTGCACGTTGATCGTCGCCAAAGCCATCGCGTGGTGGTTGAGCGGTTCGGTGAGCATGCTCGCCGGGTTGACCGACTCGGCCCTCGACGGTATCGCCTCGCTGCTCAACCTGCTGGCAGTGCATTACGCCTTGCGCCCCGCCGATGAAGATCACCGTTACGGGCACGGCAAGGCCGAATCGCTGGCGGGCATGGCGCAGGCGCTGTTCATTGGCGGCAGTGCGGTGCTGATTGCGTTGCAGGCGTTTGATCGGCTCAAGCATCCGGAACCGGTGGGTGCGCCGTGGATCAGCATCGGCGTGATCGTGTTTTCCCTGGCGCTGACGTTGGCGCTGCTGATGTTGCAGCATCGGGTCGTCAAGGCCACCGGCTCCAACGCGGTGCGTGCCGATTCCCTGCATTACCGTTCGGACTTGCTGCTCAATGGCAGCATTCTGGTTGCGCTGGTGCTGGCCGGGTTTGGCTGGCATCAGATGGACGCGTGGTTTGGATTGGGGATCGCCGCTTACATCTTCTGGAGCGCCATCCAGATCGCCCGGGAAAGTTTTACCGTGCTGATGGACGAGGAGCTGCCGCCGGACGTCAGCCAACACATGCTCGAACTGGCCTGCAGCGTACCGGGTGTGTTGGGCGCGCATGACCTGCGCACACGGGTTTCCGGCAATCAGTGGTTTGTGCAATTGCATTTGGAATTGCCGGGGGAACTGACCCTGTCAGTCGCCCACGGCATCAGTGATCAGGCGGCGGATGCGATTCACGCCGCTTACCCGCGAGCCGAGGTGCTGGTGCACGCCGACCCGCAGGAAGTGGTGAAGGCAGCCAGGGCGAATCAGAAACTCACCTGATACCCGCGACTGCTCAGGCAGTTGCCCTGGGCCTGGCGGTAGGCTTGCACCACCGACGGATCCGGCTGGTAGGTGGCCGTGCGCGGATCGAAGCCACTCTGCTGCACTGCGTATTGATAACACTCGTAGCCATCCTGATCGACCTGCTGCGGCGACTGCCCGTTGGCGGGATACGCCACCACGTCATAGCCATTGCCGGTCGGTTGCGGCTGCTGTTGCACGGGCGGCTCGACCACCACGTAATCCTGAGAGCTTTCCTGATAGGCGTAGTACGAGCCCGCCGCCAGGAACAACAGCGTGCCGCCGATCCACACTTCACGGGCGTAATCAGGCAGGTAGCTGACGCGAATCCCGCGCGGTGGCTGCACCACGACATAACGCGGGCCGAGCGGGCGATACCAGTAGCCGCCGGAGAAGAAATAATCCTGCCCACGATACGGCACGCGATAGTCGCGGTCCGGGAAGCGGTCGATCACATGCCCGGGACGGTACTGCGGGCCAGGGCCCCAGCCGTTACCGTGGCCGTTCGGGCGACCGGCCCAATGATGATCGTCGGGACGTGAACCCGGCCCGCCGGTCTGCCATTGCTGGTTGTAACCATTGTTTCGCGGGATGTCCTGATAGTAACCACGTTGCGGCTGCTGGGTCTGGCGCACGGTGTCGGGCCGGCCCTGGATCGGCAGGTCGTTGGCCGGCAATTGTGGCGGCGGCGGTGGCGGCCGGACGGGACTGTTGAAGTCGCGTGGCTGATTGTCTCGCGGCTGATTGTTTTGCCACTGACCGCCATTGCGCGACTGGCCGTTGTTCTCGAACTGACGACTGTTGTCGCCACGAATGATCTCGTTGTTCTGCGGACGTGGTTGATTATTCTGCTGCGGATCGTTTTGCGGGCGCGGCTGATTGTTACCGCCATGTCCCTGATTGTTGCCCTGATGACCGTCCCCACGTTGTCCGTTGTCGGAACCCCGGTTCTGCGGCTCATCGGCCAGCGATTGCGCAGTGACACTGACACACAGCAAACCAACACCGGCCAAACGCCAGATGCGCGACTTCATGCTTTTCCTCACTGCGGGTTAGGGCCTGTACGTAAGACTGGGAAAGCACAGGCCGGTTCTGCAACAGGTTATCAGTCGCGCAACTTATTTATTGAGGGACAGGCAAAAGAAAGGTTGGTTGTTCGGGTGTACACAAATCCCCTGTAGGAGCCGGCTTGCTGGCTCCTACAGGTATTGCATTCCCGGGGTTGCGTGAAGAACAAAAAGAAAAGGGAGACCCGTCGGCCTCCCTTTGAGAACTTCGTCCGTGCTCGACGCTTATGACGTCGGCTCACCTCACGCCGTCTTCTGGACAGTGTGCAGCTCGGGGGCCGGCACATCCCCGGTGGGGGTGGCGGCCGCGACTGGCCTGATTGGGCGAGCCGCTGTGGACTGTTTGTCCGAGCAGTGATTCTGGTGATAAGAATAGGCCTGGGGCGCCGGCAGAGGATTGCGAAGATTGCTCAAATAAACATGACTTGCGCAATTTTTAACCCTGGATAGATAATCTGCCGCAATCGATATGACAAAGGCCTGATTGATGAGCAAACTCGACCGATACGACCTGAGCATTTTGGCGGAATTGCAGCGCGACGCGCGCATCTCCAACCAGGAGCTGGCCGAACGCATCGGCCTGTCACCTTCACCGTGCTCGCGCCGGGTCAAGCAACTGGAAGACGACGGCTACATCACCCGCCAGGTGGCCCTGCTGGATCGCAAAATGCTTGGCCTGAGCCTGACTGCTTACGTGCTGATCGGCATGGACCGGCATACACCGGAGCGATTCGAGAACTTCGAAGCGGCGATTCGCACCTTGCCGCAAGTGCTTGAATGCAGCCTGGTGACGGGGATGGATGCGGACTATCAGCTCAAGGTGGTGGTGCCGGACATGGATCACTATCAGAAGTTGCTGCTGGGGCACCTGACGCGGATTGAAGGGGTGACGAGTGTGCGGTCGAGTTTTGTGTTGAATCAGGTGCTCAACAGCACCGAGTTGCCTTTAACTCACCTGCGCAGCTGACGACGCCTTCGCGGGCAAGCCTCGCTCCTACAGGGTCATGACGGTCGCAATATCGTGATCGCCGCAAAACCTGTAGGAGCGGGCTTGCCCGCGATAGGGCCCGCGAAGGCGACGAATAGCTGCGACACGCTGCCGCAGGTCAATGCCGCGCCAATCCCCCATGCCGTATACTCCAGCGCCTTTTAGCCCCGCCCCCGCTGGAGATGTCCGATGGATCCTGCAGTATTCGAAGAGTGGATGATGACCGGACTGGTCAGCATTCTGATCATTTTCATGGGTTTCATCGTCTGGGATCTGGCAAAGAAATCCAAGGCCGGGCGCTTTGGCTCGTTCATCCTGTTCTTCGTGCTCGGCCTGGGCGTGGCCGCGTTCGTGATCAAAAGCGTGGTGATCGGCCTGATCGAATCCGGCACGTTATAAGCGCGCCGGCACTTCTTTCCACTGGCCTTGATCGAGCCCTTCGATCGACCAGTCGCCGATCCTGACCCGTACCAGCCGCAACGTCGGCAAGCCGACCGCTGCGGTCATGCGCCGGACCTGACGGTTACGCCCCTCACGAATCACCAGTTCCAGCCAACTGGTCGGCACGCTTTTGCGAAAGCGCACCGGCGGGTTTCGCGGCCATAGTTGCGGCTCATCCAGTTGCCGTGCTTCAGCAGGCAAGGTCATGCCGTCATTCAGCTCGACGCCATCACGCAAACGCTGTAACTGCTCGGCACTCGGCTCACCTTCCACTTGCACCCAATACGTCTTGGCCAGTTTGTGCTTGGGGTCGGCAATCCGCGCCTGGAGCTGGCCGTCGTTGGTCAGCAGCAGCAACCCTTCGCTGTCGCGATCCAGACGGCCTGCCGGGTAAATCCCGGGAATCTCGATGAAATCCTTGAGCGTCGCCCGCCCTTCGCCGTCGCTGAATTGCGTCAGCACATCGAACGGTTTGTTGAACAGGATCAGCTTCGGCTCGGCCGGAGGCGCCTTGGCGACACGGCGCGGGGCTGATGGCGGGGTGTTCGCGCCGGGGCGGCGGGACACGGGACGTTGGGGACGGGACATGAGCAAAGGAACATCTAGCGGTCAGGGCTGCTAATGCTAGTGCCCTGACCGCCAAATGACCATGACAACTCTCAATCAGCGGAACGGCGGCTCGTCGAAGCTGCGCAGTTTGCGCGAGTGCAACGAGTTGAGTTCGGTGCGCAACAAGTCCACCGCCTCGATACCGATCTTCAAGTGCTGGCTGACCGCGCGTTCATAAAAGGCGTTGGCCGAACCCGGCAGCTTGATTTCGCTGTGCAACGGTTTGTCCGAGACGCAAAGCAATGTGCCGTACGGCACCCGCAAGCGATAACCTTGCGCCGCGATGGTGCCGCTTTCCATGTCCACCGCTACGGCGCGGGACAGGTTGATCAACGGACGTTCCTGGGCCCAGCGCAATTCCCAGTTACGGTCGTCGTAAGTCAGCACGGTACCGGTGCGCAGGCGTTTTTTCAGCTCGTCGCCCTTCTCTCCGGTGATGTTGGCCGCCGCTTGCTGCAACGCCATCTGCACCTCCGCCAGGGCCGGAATCGGAATGTTCGGCGGCACGACCCGGTCGAGAATCCCGTCGCGGCGCATGTAGGCGTGAGCCAGCACGTAATCGCCAATGGTCTGCGACTGACGCAGACCGCCGCAGTGACCGATCATCAGCCAGCAATGCGGACGCAATACCGCCAAATGGTCGGTGATGTTCTTGGCGTTGGACGGGCCGACGCCGATGTTCACCAGGGTCACGCCGTGACCGTCGCTGGCGATCAGGTGATAGGCCGGCATTTGATAGCGATGCCAGACCACGCCGGCAGCAATCGCCGACGCTTCGCCGTGATCCATGCTCTTTTCGATGATCACGTTGCCCGGCAGCACCATGCGCACGAAACGCGGATCGCTGCGCAACTGCTCGAGGCCATGAACAATGAACTGGTCAACGTAGCGGTGGTAGTTGGTCAGCAGAATCCACGGCTGCACATGGCGCCAGTCGCTGCCGGTGTAATGCACGAGACGGCGCAGGGAAAAATCCACCCGCGCGGCATCGAACAGGGCCAGCGGCAGCGGATCGGTGTTTTCCCAATCGTACAAACCGTCAGCGATGCCATCGGTCGCGGCGGACAGATCGGTACTCGGGAACACCCGCGCCAGCACGGCTGCGGTCACGCCGGAGCCGGCCAGTTCATCGCCCTGCTCGACCACGTAGGGATAAGGAATGTTCTGCTGGCTGATGCCGACTTCCACGGTCACGGTGAAGTCGTGCATCAACGGCACGAGCTGTTCCAGCAAGTATTTACGGAAAGCCGCCGGATGGGTGACGGTGACGCTGTAGGTCCCCGGCAACTGCACCTTGGCGTAGGCGCGGGTGGTTTGTGGGACTTCACCCTGGCAGTGGTAGGTCAGACGCAATTCAGGATAACGAAACATCGCACGCTGTTCGGCGTCCGGTTCAACTCGATCCTTGAGGTAACGCTTGAGCGCCTGGCTCAGCGCGGTGGTTGCGCGATTGTGCAAGTGAGCAAGCCGGTCCACGGCTTGCTCGGCGGTTTGAACGATAATAAAAGCTTCGGTCACGATCAGCATCCTGTGTTCTGACTTGCAGGCCTTCATCTTGCCTGCATCGTCGCTTCACGGGAACAGTGGTGGCTACACAAATGCCAAGTCCACAGTAGATCCAATGTGGGAGCGAGCCTGCTCGCGATGACGGTGTGTCAGTCAATGAATAAGTTGACTGCCAGTCCGCTATCGCGAGCAGGCTCGCTCCCACAGGGGTTTTGTGTTGGTTATAGAAGCGGGGTCGAGCGGGCCACGATTGCTTCGACATCCAACCCACGCGGCAACGCACCGTATACGCGACCGGCGTCGCCGAGGCGGCTGGCGATGAACGCATCGCTGACCGCCGAATTGCCGGCCTCCAGCAACAGCTTGGCTTGCAGCCCCAACGCGATGTCTTCGGTGAGCTGCCGCGCACGATACTGAATGTCGCTGGTGTCCTTGAACGCCGCCTGCAATTGGCTGATGTGCGCGGCCAGCCGTTGGTCGCCGTGACCATCGCCCAACTCGCTGAACAGCACATCGAGCACACCCGGCTCTTTCGACAGCGCCCGCAACACATCTAGGCATTGCACGTTGCCGGAACCTTCCCACGTCGAATTGACCGGAGCCTCGCGGTACAAGCGCGGCAGGATGCTGTCTTCGACATACCCGGCACCGCCCATGCATTCGGCGGCCTCGTTGATCATCGCGGGCGCGCGTTTGCAGATCCAGTACTTGCCCACTGCGGTCACCAGGCGGGCGAATTTGGCTTCGTGCCCGTCATCCAGATGATCCAGCGCCTTGCCCATGCGCAGGCTCAACGCCAACGCCGCTTCACTCTCCAAGGCCAGATCGGCGAGGACGTTCTGCATCAACGGTTGTTCGCTGAGCAGCTTGCCACCGACGCTGCGATGGGCGCAGTGATGACTGGCCTGGGTCAGCGCCTGACGCATCAAGGCGCTGGAACCGACCATGCAATCGAAGCGGGTCATGGCAACCATTTCGATAATGGTCGGAACGCCGCGCCCCTCTTCACCGACCATCCACGCCAGCGCACCGCGAAACTCGACTTCGCTGGAGGCGTTGGAGCAATTGCCAAGTTTGTTTTTCAGGCGCTGGATGTAGAACTGATTACGCGTGTCGTCCGGGCGATGGCGTGGTAACAGGAAGCAGGTCAAACCTTTGTCGGTCTGGGCCAGCGTGAGGAAGGCATCGCACATCGGCGCGGAACAGAACCATTTGTGGCCCACCAGTTCGTAGGCCTGGCCCGGTCCGCTGGCACCCACCGGATACGCTTTGGTGGTGTTGGCCCGCACATCGGTTCCGCCCTGTTTCTCGGTCATCGCCATGCCAATGGTGACACCGGCCTTGTGGGCCATGCCGACATTGCGCGGGTCATATTCGGTGGCGAGGATTTTCGGCAGCCACTGCTTGGCCAGGTCCTCTTGCAGGCGCATCGCCGGCACGCTGGCGAAGGTCATGGTCAGCGGGCAACCGCTGCCGGCTTCGGCCTGGCTGTGCAGGTAGGTCATGGAAGCGCGGGCGACATGGGCGCCGTCCTGTGGATGCGCCCAGGGCAGCGAGGTCAACCCGTGCTCGATCGCCGTGCGCATCAGCTCGTGATACGCCGGGTGAAACTCCACCAGATCGATGCGGTGACCGTAACGGTCGTGGCTGCTGAACACCGGTTTGTTCTGGTTGGCCAGGAACCCCGCTTCCATCAGCGGCCCGCCGGCCAGCGCGCCGTAAGCGTCGATCCGCGACTCGGCCCAACCGGCCCCGAAACGCCGCGACCATTCCTGCAAAGGCAGGTCGATACGATACAGGTTGGCGCCGTCCAGCGACGGCGGCTGGTTGGTGACTTCGTGGGTTTCGGCGAACTGATGCAGGTTCATGACGGTGCTCCTTTGGTCAGCCAAGGAGTTCAGTTAAGCACTGCCCCGAGGCCGAACAAAGTGGCATATCCGCCTAACTGTCGGCGCTTTCGCCTTGTTTTGGACAAAGCACTCGTCGATACAACGCGGCCTGCAAATCTTCGAATTTCACTGGTTTGCTCAGGTAATCGATCAATGCACCGGTTGGGCAGCGCTCCCGATCAGCACCCGAGGCAATCATGAACACCGGCAACTCGGCACAACCCGGCAAGGCCCGGATCTGGCAGCAGACAGACACCCCGTCGAGGGCCGGTAGCTGACAATCGAGGAGTACGGCGTCGAAGGTTTCACGCTGCAGGACTTCCAGCGCGGTCACCGCGTTGTCCGCCGTACGGACCCGAAACCCGAGCTTGAGCAACATGCCGCGCATCACCAATTGATTGATGCTGTTGTCGTCCACCAGCAGCACCGTGCAGTCCTGAGGCAAGCGCAGGCGCGGGAATTCCCGGGTCATCAATGGCGTTGTCACGCGCTCTACCACCGGCAATTCAAACTCGACGTCAAGCTGGAAGCGGCTGCCGCGACCTGGCTCGGAACGGTGCGTGAGGTTCCCGCCGAGCAGTTCGACCAGTTGTCGACAGATCGCCAGGCCGACACCGAGGCCGCCATATTCACGGGTCATCGAGCCGTCGAGCTGGAAGAACCGCTGATACAGCGTCGCCTCGCCCAGATCGGTGAAACCGATACCGGTGTCGATCACCGCAAAGGACAATGCCAGCTTGCCGGGCTCCGCATTTTTACCCGTGACCCGCAGCGCCACCCCGCCCACTCGCGTGAACTTGATCGCGTTATCCAGCAGGCATTCCAGGCATTGCGCCAACTTGACGTTATCGCCGTACAAACGGTCCGGCAGGCCTGGTGTCACCTCGACCTTGAAGTCCAGCGACTTGCCCGACGCGTTGCCTTCGAACTGCACGCGCAAGGTATCGACCACGCTGCGCAAACTGAAGGTGGACGCCGAAGCCTTGAGCTTGCCGGCCTGCAATTCGGTCAGGGTAAGTATGCCGTTGACCATGCGCATCATGTCGCGTGCCGAACCGGCAGCCGTTTGCTGGTATTGCTCCAGCTCCGGGTCCATCTCGACGGTTTGCATCAATTCCAGCGAACCGATCACGCCGTTCATGGGGGTGCGCAATTCGTGGGTCAGCGTGGCGAGGAATTCATCCTTGAGCTTGTTACTGTGCGCCAGTTGCTGGTTGAGCACTTCAAGCTTCTGGCCAGCATCGAACAAGGTTTGCGCCTGTTGCTCGCGCATGGCGTTGATGCGGTCGGCCAGGGCCAGGGACAGCAGCGCCACCTCGATGGCCGAACCGATCTGGCTGGAATACATGGTCAGGAATACGTTCGGCAGGTAACCCAGCACCATCATCGTATTGATGATGCCGCCGAGCAAAAACGCCGACCAGGCGATGATGAAATAGCGCGCCACACGCAAGCCGCGCCACCAGGCGAAAAACCCTGCGGCGAAAATCACCACGGTGAACGACAGGGCCAGCGTCGTCGCCAGGCGCAAGGCCAGGGCGTAACTGGTCATCAATGACAACCCGACGACTACCGCACTGAACGCAATCAACGCCAGCAGCAAGCGATCGAGCCAGCGGCTGAGGGTCGCCGTTTGCAGGAAGCTGCGGGCGAACTGGCTGCCGAACAGCCCTGCGCAACCAATGAAAAACGGCGTCGCGGCGTTGGCCCACCATGGGTTGTCCGGCCAGAAATACTGGACGGCCGCGCCATTCACCGACAGCTGATACAGGCCGAACGAGGCGATATAGAAGATGTAATAGAGGTAGCTGGTGTCGCGCACGCTGAGGTAGATGAACAGGTTATAGACCAGCATCCCCAGCAATACACCGTAAATCAGGCCCAACACATATAGCCGCACCGGCTGTTCTTCGAGAAACGCGGTGCTCGACCACAACGTGACCGGCGCCTGGATCGACCCTTCGCTTTGCAGGCGCAAGTACACGGTTTGCGTTTGATCGGGCGTGAAGTTCAGATCGAACAGGTAGTTGTTCTGGCGAATCTCGCGACTGCTGAACGGCAAGGCGTCGCCGGTCTGACGAGCCAATTGATAGCCACCGCCGGCATCAGGCAAATACAGATCAAGGTGATCGAGGGGCGGATAGGCCAGTTCCAGCAGCCACGTCCGCTGTGCAGCGGGATTGGTCGGGCGGTAATGCAGGTCGATTTTCAGCCAGAACACCGAACGCGAGTAACCGGCGTTGAGGGTGGCCTTGTCGTGGGGTTTGAAGTGACCAGCAGCGGCTTGCGCGCGGACATCGGCAATGCTCGCCTGACCATCGGCGTCTTCGAACACTTGCAGGGTTCGGCCCAAGGGCAGGCTTTGAGTGAACTCATCGAACTCGACTGCGCTTGCCATGAGGGGCAAGCAAAACAGCAACATCAGCAAATAGCGCATTTAAGCCCCAGCGTGGCCTGTCCGGTTATCTCAGGAAGCCCCTCATTCCTTTTGAGTAGACGTAAAACCGGCATTACCTGTTATTGGTTTGGATCCACTCTAGCATAGCCGTTGATGGCCATTGAACACCATTGAAATTTTTCTTGGAAAGGCTCTAGAACGGGCGTTACAGCGAAGAATGTCAAGTCAGAGCTGTTTGCTCGGTCAGATTGTGACAATCCCGGACGGCTGCATTGCCAGCCCATGACTCTCTATCGGCAGACCTGGCGGGCACTGCACCCGAAAATCGATGTTTGGTGGTAAGCTCGCGCACCATGAATATCTACAGCTCTCGCCCCGTTGTCCTCTGTCTCTCCGGCCACGACCCAAGTGGTGGCGCCGGCTTGCAGGCAGATATCGAAGCCCTGCTTGCCCAGGGATGTCATGCGGCTCCGGCCGTCACCGCCCTGACCGTGCAAGACACGGTCAATGTCACGGATTTCCGCGTCCTCGACCGTGAGTGGGTGCTGGCTCAGGCCAACGCCGTGCTCAACGACTCCGAAGTCGCCGCCGTCAAGCTGGGCATGCTCGGTTCCCTGGAAATGGTCGACACCGTCGTCGAACTGCTTCAGGCGCACCCGCATTTGCCGATGGTCTGCGACCCGGTGCTGCGCGCCGGCGGTGGCGGACGACTGGGCAAGGACGAAGTCGGCTACGCCATGCGCGAACGCCTGCTGCCCCTGGCCATCATCGCCACCCCTAACCTTCCCGAAGCCCGCATCCTCGCTGAACTGCCAGAAGGCACCGCCGACGAGTGCGCTGAAAAACTCCTGCCGTTCGTCAAACACCTGCTGATCACCGGCGGCCACGGTGATGAACACGAAATACACAATCGCCTTTACAGCCGCGACGGTCTGCGCGAAACCTATACCTGCCAGCGTTTGCCCGGCAGTTACCACGGTTCCGGTTGCACATTGGCGAGCGCCCTCGCCGGTCGTCTGGCCCAGGGTGAAAACCTCGTCAGCGCCGTGCAGAGCGCGCTTAACTACACGTGGCGCACCCTGCGCGATGCCGAGCAGTTGGGCAAAGGCCAGTTCGTGCCGCGCCGCCTGCCACTGGATTTCTGTTCGTAACGCCATGAGGCTTGCCCGATGAAACTACGTGGCCTGTACGCCATTACCGACAGCCAGTTACTGGCCGGTAAATTTCTTTCGTACGTGGAGGCGGCGCTGGAAGGCGGCGTCACCCTGCTGCAATACCGCGACAAGAGCAGCGACGAGGCCCGCCGTCTGCGTGAAGCTGAAGCCCTGCGCGATCTGTGCGAACGCTACAAGACCCATCTGATCATCAATGACGATGCCGAACTGGCCGCACGCCTGAACGTCGGCGTGCACCTGGGCCAGACCGACGGCCCGCTGATGCCGGTGCGTGCGTTGCTCGGTCGCCAGGCGATCATCGGTTCGACCTGTCACGCGCAACTCGAACTCGCCGAACAAGCGGCCAAAGAAGGCGCCAGTTATGTCGCCTTCGGCCGCTTCTTCAATTCCAGCACCAAACCCGGCGCACCGGCCTGCAGCCTCGAACTGCTCGACCAGGCCCGCAGCAAATTGCAACTGCCGATCTGCGCGATCGGCGGCATTACCCTGGAAAACGCCGCCCCGCTGGTGGCCCACGGGGTCGATCTGCTGGCGGTGGTCCACGGCCTGTTTGGCGCCGAGAGCACGGCTGAAGTGACCCGCCGCGCCCGCGCATTTAACGAATTACTAAAAATCTGATTTGAGAGCCCCATCATGTCTCGTTCCGAAACGCTGTTTGCCAATGCCCAGAAACACATTCCCGGTGGCGTGAATTCGCCTGTTCGCGCGTTCAAGAGCGTTGGCGGCACCCCCCTGTTTTTCAAACACGCTGAAGGCGCCTACGTCACCGACGAAGACGACAAGCGTTATGTGGATTACGTCGGTTCCTGGGGGCCGATGATCCTCGGCCACAGCCATCCGGACGTGCTGGACGCGGTGCGCAAACAGCTGGAACACGGCTTGTCCTACGGCGCCCCGACCGAGATGGAAACAGAGATGGCCGACCTGGTCTGCTCGATCGTGCCATCGATGGAAATGGTGCGCATGGTCAGCTCCGGCACCGAAGCGACCATGAGCGCGATTCGCCTGGCCCGTGGTTTCACCGGTCGAGACAGCATCATCAAGTTCGAAGGCTGCTATCACGGTCACTCCGACAGCTTGCTGGTTAAAGCAGGTTCCGGCGCCCTGACCCAAGGCGTGCCGAGCTCGGCCGGTGTACCCGCGGCCTTCGCCAAACACACCCTGACCCTGCCGTTCAACGACATCGACGCAGTGGAAACCATGCTCGCTGAAGTGGGCCAGGACGTGGCCTGCATCATCGTCGAGCCGGTGGCCGGCAACATGAACTGCGTACCGCCGGCGCCGGGTTTCCTCGAAGGCCTGCGGACCCTGTGCGACAAGCACGGCGTGGTGCTGATTTTCGACGAAGTGATGACCGGTTTCCGCGTTGCCCTCGGCGGTGCTCAAGCGCATTACGGCGTTACGCCAGACCTGACCACGTTCGGCAAGATCATCGGTGGTGGCATGCCGGTTGGCTGCTTCGGCGGCAAACGCGCAATCATGTCGCACATCGCGCCACTGGGCCCGGTTTACCAGGCGGGCACCTTGTCGGGTAACCCGCTGGCAATGGCGGCCGGTCTGACGACCTTGCGCCTGATCAGCCGCCCAGGCTTCCACGCCGAACTGAGCGACTACACCAGCCGCCTGCTCGATGGCCTGCAACAGCGCGCCGACGCCGCCGGCATTCCGTTCGTGACCACCCAGGCGGGTGGCATGTTCGGCTTGTACTTCAGCGGCGCCGACGACATCGTCACCTTCGATGACGTGATGGCCAGCGACGCGAAGCTGTTCGGCCGGTTCTTCCACCTGATGCTCGAAGGTGGCGTGTACCTGGCGCCAAGTGCATTCGAAGCCGGCTTCACCTCGATCGCCCATGGCGAAGCCGAGTTGAAACTGACCCTGGATGCCGCCGAGCGCGCTTTCGCTGCATTGAAATAACGTTGTGCCGCTGACGTTGGCGATTGCCAGCGTCAGCTTTCACCTACATTCCCGCCTCTTTTCCTACTCACCTGCCGATAATCCCCCGCAAAGTGGGCGATATATTCCCCGTGCAGCAGAAAAACGAGTAAAGACTTTGTAAGGTTGGCCCTGCTTATTTCATAATGCGCGCTTATTGGATCCCCTCGTTGGGTCCGCGCGCCCTTCAGAGGTAAGTCGATTCCCATGAACCGCACCGGCCGCGCCCTTGCAATGGGCTGCCTGTTGCTCCTTCAGCCCCTGCTCGCGCTCGCACAAGCAGGCGGCAACTCGTTGTTAATCCCAGCGATGGGTCGCTGCACCCTCAATACCCAGCCGCAAGACCTGGCACAGGCGCTCGCCGCCTGTCAGAAAGCGTCGGATGAAGGGGATGCGCAAGCGCAATACGAGTTGGGTGAGTTCTACTACGACGGCAAAAACTCCCCGCGCGATCTCAAGAAAGCCCTGGATTACTTCGAAAAGGCCTCGCTGCAAGGCCATGCCCAGGCGCAATTCAAACTCGGCACCATGTTTTTCCACGGCGAAGGCGTACCGGCCAATAACGTTCAGGCGTACATCGTGCTGAAAATGGCGGCGGTCAATGGTGCGGAAGAAGCGCTGGATACGGCGGATGAAGTCGCCGAGAAGATGCCGCGTGAAGAACTTGAGGTTGCGACCCAGGTGCTTGGACAGATCTTCCGCAAGTACCTGATGGAATTGCAGAGCGCCGATGGGCGCACGCCTTTCTCGCCGCTTCCCTGATTTCTGCCTCGATCTTTCTGGCCCCTTCGCGGGCAAGCCTCGCTCCTACAAGTCTTATGCGCACACATAACCTGTAGGAGCGAGGCTTGCCCGCGAAGGGCGCGACTCGATCTTACTTCTCAGGCATTGGCATCGGAAACGGCATCACATTGCCGACCGCGCCACGGGCTTCGCTGATTTTCGGGGTGCCCAGACGCTCGACTTCGTCGATGCGCACGATCGAATGCATCGGCACAAAACTGCGCACCACGCCCTCGAACTGAGCCTTGAGCTTCTCTTCGCTCGGGTCGACGACCACTTGCGTGCGCTCGCCAAAGACGAACTCTTCCACTTCCAGGAAGCCCCACAGATCACTTTGATAGATCTGCTTGGCGTACATTTCGTACACCTGGCCCTGATTGAGGAAAATCACCTTGTAGATTGGAGCTTCACGTTTGGTCATGGTGGGCGAGCAACACATCGGGGGATAAAAATGAGGGCGCGAACTATAGCATAGCCACCGGACGCGCAACGGTAGGAACCTTGGGACATGTTCCCTATAATGCGCGGTTCTTTGAATCACGTGATGACTGTATCCATGGCCAAGAAGCTTTACATCGAAACCCACGGTTGCCAGATGAACGAGTACGACAGCTCGCGCATGGTTGATCTGCTGGGTGAACATCAGGCCCTGGAAGTCACCGCTCGCGCTGAAGACGCCGACGTGATCCTGCTCAATACCTGCTCGATCCGCGAACGCGCCCAGGACCGGGTGTATTCCCAGCTCGGCCGCTGGCGTGAACTGAAACTGGCCAACCCGGACATGGTGATCGCCGTCGGCGGTTGCGTTGCCAGCCAGGAAGGCGCCGCCATCCGTGATCGCGCCCCGTATGTCGACGTGGTGTTCGGCCCGCAAACCCTGCACCGCTTGCCGGAAATGATCGACGCCGCCCGCGCTACCAAGCTGCCGCAAGTCGACGTCTCGTTCCCGGAAATCGAAAAATTCGACCACCTGCCCGAGCCGCGCATCGATGGCCCGAGCGCTTATGTGTCGGTGATGGAAGGTTGCAGCAAGTACTGCACATTCTGCGTGGTGCCCTACACCCGCGGCGAAGAAGTCAGCCGCCCGTTCGATGACGTGATTGCCGAGATCATCCACCTCGCCGAGAACGGCGTGCGTGAAGTGACGTTGCTGGGCCAGAACGTCAACGGTTATCGCGGCACAACCCACGATGGTCGCCTGGCGGACCTCGCCGAACTGATCCGCGTGGTCGCTGCTGTCGATGGCATCGACCGGATTCGCTACACCACCTCGCACCCGCTGGAGTTCTCCGACAGCCTGATCCAGGCCCACGCCGAGGTACCGGAACTGGTGAAACACCTGCACTTGCCGGTGCAATCGGGTTCGGACCGCATTCTGTCGGCGATGAAGCGCAACCACACGGCGCTGGAATACAAATCCAAACTGCGCAAGCTGCGCGCCGCGGTACCGGGGATCTGCATCAGCTCGGACTTCATCGTCGGCTTCCCGGGCGAGACCGAAAAAGACTTCGAACAGACCATGAAGCTGATCGAAGACGTCGGCTTCGACTTCTCCTATTCGTTCGTCTATAGCCAGCGCCCAGGCACGCCGGCGGCCGATCTGGCCGACGAAACGCCGGAAGAACTGAAAAAAGAACGCCTGAACGCCTTGCAACATCGCCTGAACCAGCAAGGTTTCGAGATCAGCCGACAAATGGTCGGTTCGGTCCAGCGGATCCTGGTCACCGATTACTCGAAAAAAGACCCCGGCGAGCTGCAGGGCCGGACCGAGAATAACCGGATCGTCAACTTCCGCTGCGACAATCCAACCCTGATCGGCCAATTCGCCGACGTGCACATCGATGCGGCACAACCGCACTCGCTGCGCGGTTCTCTAATTCAATGACACCACAAAACCTGTAGGAGCGAGGCTTGCCCGCGAAGGCCGCGCCACGGTCTGCCTGACAAACCGCGTTATCGTTCTTCGCGGGCAAGTCGGATCGCCGCACCGCTCGCTCCTACAGGGACGGTGTTCGACGGAGAGATATTTAAGAGCTTTCGCACCCAGGCCACTGGCGTTATCCTTGATTTCATCTTAATTGCCCCAGGGCGGCTAAATACGACCTTGAACGCACCCATAGAACCACATCGTTTTATCCTCGAGCCCTTTGAGGCTCGCCGCTTTGCCAATCTGTGCGGGATGTTCGACGAACACCTGCGCCTGATCGAGCAACGCCTGACCATCGAAATCCGCAACCGCGGAAATCAGTTCGAGCTGATCGGCGATCCCAAACACACCACCTCCGCGGAAAACCTCCTGCGCCGCCTGTACCGGGAAACCAAGGGTACCGAGCTGTCGCCGGACATGGTTCACCTGTTCCTGCAGGAATCGGCCGTCCAAGAGCTGGACAACGTTTCGCCGTCCGAACCTTCCGTGGCCCTGCGCACCAAAAAAGGCATGATTCGCCCTCGCGGCTTGAATCAGCTGCGCTACGTGAAGGAAATCCTCGGCAACGACATCAACTTCGGCATCGGTCCGGCCGGCACCGGCAAGACCTACCTTGCCGTCGCCTGCGCGGTCGATGCGCTGGAACGCGAGCAGATCCGCCGCATCCTGCTGGTGCGCCCGGCGGTTGAAGCGGGCGAAAAACTCGGCTTCCTGCCCGGCGACCTGTCGCAAAAGATCGACCCGTACTTGCGCCCTCTCTACGACGCGCTCTACGAAATGCTCGGTTTCGAATACGTCGCCAAGCTGATCGAGCGCCAGGTGATCGAAGTCGCGCCGCTGGCCTACATGCGCGGTCGCACGCTGAACAACAGTTTCATCATCCTCGACGAAAGCCAGAACACCACCGTCGAGCAGATGAAGATGTTCCTGACCCGGATCGGCTTCGGTTCCACAGCGGTCATCACCGGTGACATCACCCAGGTCGACCTGCCGAAAGGCACCAAGTCCGGGCTGCACCACGTGATCGAAGTGCTGAAAGACGTGCCGGGCATCAGCTTCACCCATTTCATGCCCAAGGACGTCGTGCGCCATCCACTGGTGCAGCGGATCGTCGAAGCCTACGAGCGCTTCGAGAATCGCGTGGCAGACGAAACACCAAAGGACAGCCGCCGCGATGCTTGAGCTTGATCTGCAACTGGCCACCGAAGCATCTGCGCCAAGTGAAGCCGAGTTCCGCCAATGGTGTGAACTGGCCCTGCGCCAGCGCACCGCCGACTCCGAAATGACCATTCGACTGGTCGACGAAGCCGAGGGTCGCGAGCTGAATCACACCTGGCGGCAAAAGGACTACGCCACCAACGTGCTGTCGTTTCCTGCCGATGTACCTGACGAGTTTCTCGACATCCCGCTGCTGGGCGATCTGGTGATCTGCGTGGCGGTGGTCGAGCGCGAAGCCGCCGAACAAGGCAAGGAACCCAAGGCACACTGGGCACATCTGGTCATTCACGGCTGCTTGCATCTGCTGGGTTACGACCATATAGATGACGACGAAGCCGAAGAAATGGAAGCACTGGAACGAACGTTGCTTGCTGAATTGGGCTATCCCGATCCGTACGCAGACGACGAAACAGAAACATCCCCTATCGTTACAACAAAGGATTCAGAGTAATCGCTATGAGCGAAGATCGATCGAGCAACGGGCAGAAGTCATGGCTGGGTAAGCTCACCCAGGCTTTTGCCCACGAGCCGAAGAACCGTCAGGAGCTGCTGGAGCTCCTGCGCGATGCACATCAAAACAAGTTGCTGGACAGCGAAGCGCTGGCCATCGTCGAAGGCGCCATCCAGGTTGCGGACCTGCAAGTACGGGACATCATGGTCCCGCGCTCGCAGATGATCAGCATCAAGGCGACCCAGACACCCCGCGAGTTTTTGCCCGCCGTGGTCGACTCTGCCCACTCCCGTTACCCGGTCATCGGCGAAAGCCACGATGACGTGATGGGCGTGTTGCTGGCCAAGGACTTGCTGCCGTTGATCCTCAGGGAGAACGGTGACAGCTTCAACATCAAGGATCTGCTGCGCCCGGCCACCTTCGTGCCCGAGTCCAAGCGCCTGAATGTGCTGCTGCGCGAGTTCCGCGCCAACCACAACCACATGGCCATCGTCATCGACGAATACGGCGGCGTGGCGGGTCTGGTGACCATCGAAGACGTGCTGGAACAGATCGTCGGCGACATCGAAGACGAGCATGACGTCGAGGAAGACAGCTACATCAAGCCGCTGCCCAGCGGTGATTTCCTGGTCAAGGCCCTGACGCCGATCGAGAACTTCAACGAGTTTTTCGACAGCGAATTCTCCGACGACGAATTCGACACCGTTGGCGGCCTGGTGATGAGCGCGTTCGGGCACTTGCCAAAACGCAATGAAATCACTGAAATCGGCCCTTATCGCTTCCGCATCCTCAATGCGGACAGCCGTCGGATCCACCTTTTGCGCCTGACTCCAATTGCCCGTTAAGGACTGACATGCTCCGCGTAACCCGCCCCGGCTGGCCCGGTAACCTGCTGGCCGTGGCGGCCGGTGCACTCACCACCCTGGCCCTGGCGCCGTTCGATATCTGGCCGCTGGCACTGCTGGCGGTCGGGTTCTTTTATGCCGGTTTGCGCGAACTGAACCCACGTCAGGCCCTGGGCCGTGGCTGGTGCTTCGGTTTTGGCCTGTTTGGCGCGGGCACCAGCTGGATCTACTACAGCATTCACCACTTCGGCGGCGCTTCAGTGCTGCTGGCCGGTTTCCTGATGCTGATCTTCACCGCGGCGATTGCCTGGTTCTTCGCCCTGCCCGCCTGGGTCTGGGCGCGCTGGCTGCGACGCAACGAGGCGCCGCTGGCCGATGCCCTGGCGTTTGCGGCGTTGTGGGTCGGCCAGGAAGCGTTTCGTGGCTGGTTCCTGACCGGTTTCCCGTGGCTCTACTCCGGTTACAGCCAGCTCGACGGCCCGCTGGCCGGGCTCGCCCCCGTGGGCGGGATGTGGCTGATTTCCTTCACCCTGGCCCTGACCGCCGCACTGATCTACAACGCCTTGCGCCTGGTGAAAGCGGGTCGCAAAGGCTTCATCGCCGCCGGCGTATTGCTGTTGCTCGGCCCTTGGGTCGCCGGCATCGCACTCAAGGGCCATGCCTGGACCTCCCCGGCCGGCGAACCGCTGAGCGTCGCGGCGATTCAAGGCAATATCGAACAAAGCATGAAGTGGGACCCGGCGCAGCTCAACGCACAACTGGCGCTATACCGCGACATGAGCTTCAGCTCCAAGCCGGTCGACCTGCTGATCTGGCCGGAAACCGCCGTCCCGGTGCTCAAGGAGTCCGCCCAGGGCTACCTGAACATGATGGGAAACTTCGCCGCGGAACGTAAGAGCGCGCTGATTACCGGCGTACCGATCCGTGAAGAGGTTCACCACCAGAAGCGCTTCTACAACGGCATTACCGTAGTGGGTGAAGGCGATGGCACGTACCTCAAGCAGAAACTGGTGCCGTTCGGCGAGTACGTGCCGTTGCAGGAAGTGCTGCGCGGGCTGATCGCCTTCTTCGATTTGCCGATGTCGGACTTTGCCCGCGGCCCCGCCGATCAGGCGATGCTGCAAGCCAAGGGTTATCAGATTGCGCCGTTCATCTGCTACGAAGTGGTTTATCCGGAATTCGCCGCCAGCCTTGCCGCTCGCAGCGATTTGTTGCTGACCATCAGCAACGACACCTGGTTCGGCACCTCCATCGGCCCGCTGCAACACTTGCAGATGGCGCAGATGCGCGCGCTGGAGGCCGGTCGCTGGATGATCCGCGCCACCAACAACGGCGTCACCGGCCTGATCAACCCGTTTGGGCAGATCACTGTCCAGATCCCACAGTTCGAACGCGGCATTCTGTATGGCGAAGTGGTGCCAATGCACAACCTGACGCCGTATCTTGAATGGCGTTCGTGGCCGCTGATCATCGTGTGCGTGTTGTTGTTTGGCTGGGCACTGGTCGCGAACCGGATGGCGAAAACCGTTTAATCGCGGAGCCTGCAAAGAGATCGCAGCCTGCGGCATCTCCTACATGGGATTCTGTACACCCTGTAGGAGCTGCCGCAGGCTGCGATCTTTTGATTTTTAGCGGTAAAACAACGAATACCCGATCTGCCCCGCCGCCTCATTCAACAACATCCCGCTTTGCCACACCGACTTGAATTCCGGGACCCAGCCAGCCAACGGCCGGGCATTATCCACCCCGAGAAACCCCATCGGCGCCGCCACCACCTCAAAACCCGCCTTCTGAAAACTCCAGACCGCTCGCGGCATGTGCCAGGCCTGGGTGACAACGACCACGCGCTTGACGCCTTCCGGCAACAACACCTCAGCGCTGAATTGAGCGTTCTCCCACGTGGTGCGGCTGCGCTCTTCCTGCCAGCGCACGGTCACGCCGAAATCATCGCGCAACGAATCGGCCATCAACCTGGCTTCGCTCGGTGGTGTCCCATAATGCAATCCGCCGCTGGTCAGGATCGGCAAGCCCGACGCCTTCGCCAACCGCGCCGCATAGCGTTCGCGCTCCAGCGCGACACCGGTCGGCTGGTCGGCGCCCCAGGCCAGGTCGCCACGTTCGCGCCCCGCACCGAGCACGATGATCGCGTCGGCGCGCTGAGCCAGGGTTGCCCACTCCTCGCGAGCCAGCGGCGGCTCGCGCTCCAGGGCTTTGGCGCCCCATTGCACAGCCACCGGCAGGCTCATCAGCCAGAAGCCGCCCGCCCCCAGCACAAAGCACACACCGGCAAGTCGCGGTCTTGAGCGGCGAAACCACCAGGCAAGCACCAGCAACAGCAACAAAATGCCGGGCGGCATGAGAAGGTGTTTAACGAAGTAACGAAAAGGCATCGAGCATCTCCTGAAGATGCCCGAAGCCTAAGTGGGTTGACGCAATGCGACAACAAATGCGAAAGGACTATGCTTTAAAAAAACATACGTCATGGGCTCAAGTGCCCTTACTTGAATTGCAGAGACCGGACCTTTACCGCGTCTTTGCCAGGTGCCTTGTCCTTGAGCCAGATGATCTTGGCCGAACGTGGTGCGTCGAGTTGCTTCACTGCTTCTGACAAGCATCCGTGTGTCTCACGTTCACTGCGGTCCAGATACGCCTTGACCAGTGCAAATTCTGCGGGGCTCAGGCCACGCAACTCCAGCTCAAGGGGGCGCTCATCGCGCAACTGGCCAGCGGTTTTTGCCGCGTCCAAGGCCAATCCCAGACGATCGATCAGTCTTTCGTACAACTCCGGTTTTGTAACTTTTTGCCGTGACTCAACCATCCCTCACCTCATTGAAGATAAGACTCACTCCCCATTTAGAGCTTAGCTTCCATGAACAAACCGGCTGAACGCCGCGACCAACGGCCCTCGCAGCCATTTCTGCGAGACGCGCGGCAGTAATCAGGGTTTCCCTCGGTAGAGTGCGGTCATGTATGCTACGGCGCTTCCTGTAACTCCACTTCCAGCTCGTCTGGGCACCGAAACGCCGATTTGGCGTGATCACCGTCCAGCGTCGCATTGAAGAGGATTAGGCCACCCCTATTCAGTTCAAAAGTAGCCATGCACGAACAATATCAGCCCCGTGAAATCGAAGCCGCCGCCCAGTCATTCTGGGACGAGCAAAAGTCCTTTGAAGTCAGTGAACAGCCAGGCAAGGAGACTTTCTATTGCCTGTCGATGTTCCCTTACCCCAGCGGCAAGCTACACATGGGGCATGTGCGCAACTACACCATCGGCGACGTGATCTCCCGCTACCAGCGCATGCAAGGCAAGAACGTCCTGCAACCCATGGGTTGGGACGCCTTCGGCATGCCGGCGGAAAACGCCGCGATGAAGAACAACGTAGCGCCCGCCAAGTGGACCTACGAAAACATCGCCTACATGAAAAACCAGCTGCGCAGCCTCGGCCTGGCGGTGGACTGGTCGCGTGAAGTGACCACCTGCAAGCCCGATTACTATCGCTGGGAACAATGGCTGTTCACGCGCCTGTTCGAAAAAGGCGTGATCTACAAAAAGAGCGGCACCGTGAACTGGGACCCGGTCGACCAGACCGTCCTGGCCAACGAGCAAGTGATCGACGGCCGCGGCTGGCGTTCCGGCGCGCTGATCGAAAAACGCGAAATCCCGATGTACTACTTCAAGATCACCGCGTACGCGGATGAACTGCTGGAGAGTCTCGACGATCTGCCGGGCTGGCCTGAACAGGTCAAGACCATGCAGCGCAACTGGATCGGCAAGTCCCGCGGCATGGAAGTGCAGTTCCCGTACAACGTCGATTCCATCGGCGAAGCTGGCACGCTGAAAGTCTTCACCACCCGTCCGGACACCCTGATGGGCGCGACCTACGTCGCCGTGGCCGCTGAACACCATTTGGCCACCCTGGCCGCGCAGAACAACCCTGAGCTGCAAGCGTTCATCGCTGAATGCAAGGGCGGCAGCGTCGCTGAAGCCGACGTCGCCACTCAAGAGAAAAAAGGCCTGCCGACCGGCCTGTTCGTCGAGCACCCGCTGACCGGCGAGAAGCTGCCGTTGTGGGTCGCCAACTATGTGCTGATGCACTACGGCGACGGCGCCGTCATGGCGGTTCCAGCTCACGACGAGCGTGATTTCGAGTTCGCCCACAAGTACAACCTGCCGGTCAAATCGGTGGTGCGCACCAGTTCAGGTGACACCAACCCGGCGCCGTGGCAAGACGCCTACGGCGAACACGGCACGCTGATCAACTCCGGCGAATTTGACGGCCTCGACTTCGCAGGCGCTTTCGACGCCATGGAAGTCGCGCTGATCAAGAAAAACCTCGGTGCCTCGCGTACCCAGTTCCGCCTGCGCGACTGGGGCATCAGCCGTCAGCGTTACTGGGGCTGCCCGATCCCGATCATCCACTGCGGCACCTGCGGTGACGTGCCGGTCCCGGAAGACCAGCTGCCTGTCGTACTGCCGGAAGATGTGGTGCCGGACGGCGCCGGTTCGCCATTGGCCCGCATGCCCGAGTTCTACGAGTGCACTTGCCCGAAATGCGGCGCACCGGCCAAGCGTGAAACCGACACCATGGACACCTTCGTCGAGTCCTCGTGGTACTACGCCCGCTACGCCTCGCCGCACTATGAAGGCGGCCTGGTGGAAAAATCCGCAGCCGACCATTGGCTGCCGGTGGATCAGTACATCGGCGGCATCGAACACGCGATTCTTCACCTGCTCTACGCGCGCTTCTTCCACAAGCTGATGCGCGACGAAGGCCTGGTGAGCTCCAACGAGCCGTTCAAGAACCTGCTGACCCAAGGCATGGTGATCGCCGAGACTTACTATCGTCGCGAAGCCAATGGTGCTTACACCTGGTTCAACCCGGCGGACGTCGAACTCGAACGCGACAGCAAGGCCAAGGTCATCAGCGCCAAGTTGATCGCCGACGGCCTGCCGGTGGAAATCGGCGGCACCGAGAAGATGGCCAAGTCCAAGAACAACGGCGTCGACCCTCAGTCGATGATTGACCAGTTCGGCGCAGACACCTGCCGCCTGTTCATGATGTTCGCCTCGCCGCCTGACATGAGCGCGGAATGGTCCGACTCCGGCGTAGAAGGTTCGCACCGCTTCCTCAAGCGCGTCTGGCGTCTGGCCCAAGCGCACGTGACTCAGGGCCTGCCGGGCAAACTGGACATCGCCAGCCTGAACGACGAACAGAAAGTCATTCGCCGTTCGATCCACCAGGCCATCAAGCAGGCCAGCCACGACGTTGGCCAGAACCACAAATTCAACACCGCCATCGCTCAGGTGATGACGCTGATGAACGTGTTGGAAAAAGCCCCGCAGGCGACCGAACAGGATCGCGCGCTGGTTCACGAAGGTCTGGAAACCGTGACGCTGCTGCTGGCTCCGATCACCCCGCACATCAGCCATGAGCTGTGGCATCGCCTGGGTCACGCCGATCCGGTGATCGACGCCGGTTGGCCAGTGCTGGACGACAGCGCACTGGTGCAGGACAGCCTGACACTGGTTATCCAGGTCAACGGCAAGCTGCGCGGCCAGATCGAAATGCCGGCCAGCGCGACTCGTGAAGAGATCGAAGCCGCTGCCCGTATCAACGAAAACGTGCTGCGTTTTGTCGATGGCCTGACTATTCGAAAAGTGATCGTAGTGCCCGGGAAACTGGTCAATATCGTCGCCAGCTAATTGGATCAGGCGCCAGGTGAGCCTGGCGCCGAGTAAAACCTTTCGGGCCGCATGATCGGCCCACATGGTTTCAAGGGGAGCAACAAGATGATCAAACGCAATTTGCTGGTGATGGGCCTCGCGGTCCTGTTGAGCGCCTGCGGTTTCCAGCTGCGCGGCACCGGCACCTATGAAATGGCGATCAAGGAAATCGACCTGAGCGCGCGCAATTCCTACGGTGAAACCGTGACGCTCATGCGTCAGGTGATGGAAAACAGCGGCATCAATGTCCACCCCGGCGCACCTTACAAACTGGTGCTGGCCGACGAAAAAGAAACCCAGCGCATTCTCAGCTACGCAGGTGCCGGCCGTACTGGCGAGTATGAGCTGAATACCGTGCTCGACTACGTCATCCTGGGTCGGAACGACCTGCTGCTGGTGAGCGACAAGATTGAAATGCAGCGAGTCTTCATTCACGACGGCAACAACCTGGTGGGTTCCGACCAGGAAGCCGCCGATGCCCGCAAGGACACGCGTCGTGAAATGGTTCAACGCATGATGATCCGCATGCAACAGCTCACCCCAGCTCAGCTGGATCAGTTGCAAGAGACCGCCGAAGCCAGGGCCAAGGCTGAAGCCGCGGCACTGGAAGCAGCGCAAAAGGCTGAAGCGGAAACGCCGCGTCAGTCGCCTATCGAAATCCCGCAGCAATAAGACTTACGGGGCGCTCAGGCGCCCCGTTTGCCCTCGCCTATGAAACTCGCCCCCGCCCAACTCGCCAAACACCTGCAAGGTGCACTCGCGCCGGTCTACATCATCAGTGGCGACGATCCGCTGCTGTGTCAGGAAGCCGCCGACGCCATTCGTGCAGCCGCCCGTCAACAGGGCTTCGATGAACGCCAAGTGTTCGCCGCCGACGCCAGTTTCGACTGGGGAACGCTGCTGCAAGCCGGCGCAAGCATGTCGTTGTTCGCTGAAAAACGCCTGCTGGAACTGCGTCTGCCGTCCGGCAAGCCCGGTGACAAAGGCGCAGCTGCATTCATCGAGTACTGCTCGCGACCGGCCGAAGACACCGTGTTACTGATCAGCCTGCCGAAGCTCGACGGCAGCGCGCAGAAAACCAAGTGGGGCAAGGCGCTGGTCGAAGGTCAGCACACTCAGTTCGTGCAAATCTGGCCGGTTGACGCCAGCCAGTTGCCGGGCTGGATCCGGCAGCGCTTGTCCCAGGCTGGCCTGTCCGCCAGCCAGGACGCCGTGGAACTGATCGCCGCGCGAGTTGAGGGCAACTTGCTGGCGGCCGCGCAAGAGATCGAAAAGCTCAAGCTGATGGCCGAAGGCGGGCAGATTACCGTCGAAACCGTGCAAGCCGCAGTGGCCGACAGCGCGCGCTTCGATGTCTTTGGCCTGACCGATGCGATTCTCAACGGCGAGGCTGCTCACGCCCTGCGCATGCTCGAAGGGCTGCGCGGTGAAGGCGTCGAACCGCCGGTGATTCTCTGGGCGCTGGCCCGGGAACTGCGCTTGCTGGCCAACCTCTCGCTGCAATACAGCCAGGGCGTGCCGCTGGACAAAGCCTTCAGTTCTGCTCGACCGCCGGTCTGGGACAAACGCAAACCGCTGATGAGCAAAGCCCTGCAACGTTACTCGGCGCAACGCTGGGCACAGTTGTTGTTGGAAGCACAGCGCATCGACGCACAGATCAAAGGTCAGGCGGCGGGTTCGCCGTGGATGAGTTTGAGTCGGTTGTCGTTGTTGATGGCTGGGCAGCGGCTGACATTGCCTGCCGAGTAAGGCGTTCGACCGCATAACAGCCATTCGCGGGCAAGCCTCGCTCCTACAGGTTTAGCATCGGATCTGTAGGAGCGAGGCTTGCCCGCGAAGGCGTCCGAAAGGTCCTACGCAATGTGGGGTCTAGACAGAACCCCAACTTCGGCAGATTATTTCCCCCCGCAAAACCCCACTCAATCGAGAGATCCGATCATGAGCAAAAAGCCATCTAAACATGGCCCCAACAAGGCCAAATCCATCATCGCCCAGCCACTGTTCCGCAGCCGTCAGGAACGAGCCGGCAAGGGCAAAGGCAGCTACCGCCGCGAAGCCTTCCAGTCTGACAACTGGGAGGCTTCTTACTTTCTGGCGGCCTGAAAGGCAAGCCATCGCTCAACATGTTAAGGTCTGCACCTGATCCGTATTCCCTGGACCCGTGCATGCCCCTTTGTATTTCCCGTCGTTGGCATTTGCGCCAATTGATTGCTGCCTCCAGCCTCGTTCTGCTTGTCGCCTGCGCGGAAAAACCGACCGCCGCCGACGCCCAACCGCTTCAGACCCTTCCCGTCGCGACAGCCCCTGCGGTGATCCCGTCCGTGGTGCCGACCGGTGAAAATCTCGACATCCAGCCAACCCAGACCTTCGCCGAATGGCAAGCGGGTTTCCGCAAGGATGCGCTGGCAGCCGGCATCCGCGCTGATCTGTTCGACCGCGCCTTCGCCAATGTCAGCCTGGACACCAGCGTGATCCGTGCCGACCGCAGCCAACCGGAGTTTTCCCGCCCGGTGTGGGAATACCTCGATGGCGCCCTGTCGCCGCTGCGCGTGCGCAAAGGTCAGGCACTGGTCGGCCAATACGCCGACATCCTGCAAAGCATCGAACAACGCTACGGCGTCGATCGGCAGGCACTGGTCGCGGTGTGGGGCATGGAAAGCAACTTCGGCCAGTTTCAGGGCAGCAAGTCGGTGATCAACTCCCTGGCGACCCTGGCCTACGAAGGTCGGCGCCCTGGTTTCGCCCACGCGCAATTGATCGCGGCCCTGCAGATCCTGCAACAGGGCGACATCGCGCCGGAGAAAATGCTCGGCTCCTGGGCCGGCGCCATGGGCCAGACCCAGTTCATCCCGACCACCTACAACACCCACGCCGTGGACTTTGATGGCGACGGCCGTCGCGACATCTGGGGCAGCTCCGCCGACGCCCTGGCGTCGACCGCGCACTACCTGCAAAGCTCTGGCTGGCAGAAAGGCCAGCCCTGGGGCTTTGAAGTGCAGTTGCCGGGCAGCTTCAACTACGTGCTGGCCGATGGCTCGATTCGCAAGAGCGTCGCCGAATGGCAGCAATTGGGCGTCACGCTGCCTAACGGTGGCCAGGTTCCGGCCGGCTCGGAACACCTGTCGGCGGCCCTGCTGCTGCCGGCGGGCTATCGTGGCCCGGCATTCCTCGTGCTCGACAACTTCCGTGCGATCCTCAAGTACAACAACTCGTCGTCCTATGCGCTGGCCGTCAGTTTGTTGGCCGGGCGCTTCAACGGCGCGGGTTTCATCAATGGCACCTGGCCCAAGGATGATTTGCCGCTGAGCCGTACCGAACGGATCGAGCTGCAAAACCTGCTGAGCGCGCAGAAGTATGACGCGGGCACCGCCGACGGAATCATCGGCGCCAACACCCGCAAAGCGATCCGCAGCGCCCAGCAGTCGTTTGGCTGGCCGGCGGACGGGTATCCGACGCACAAGTTGCTCGAAGGCCTGCGCAACCGCTAAAAGCTTCGCGGGCAAGTCGGATCGCCGCACCGCTCGTTCCTACAAGGGATATGTAACTCCTGTAGGAGCGAGCGGTGCGGCGATCCGACTTGCCCGCGAAGACTGACTATCAGGCGCTGTAAAACTATCGCCTGATCACAACATCCTGCTCCAACACCAATTCCTTATTGCCCGCATCCAACCGGACCAGTGCCCCCATCGGCAATGTCAGGTTCGGATCGCAATGCCCGCTGCGCCACCCGGCCAGTACCGGAATCCGCAACGGCTCGAACGTCTGCTTGAGCAACCGCTCCAGCGCCACCGTATCCACTCCCGCCACATCCCCCACCAGAACCCCGCGCAACTTGCCCAGCGTGCCGGCCAGACGCAGATGAGTCAGCAGCCGGTCAATGCGGTACAACGGCTCGTTGATGTCCTCGATAAGCAGGATGACGCCCTCGGCCTCGATTTCATAAGGCGTGCCCATGGTCGCGGCAATCATCGACAGATTACCGCCCAGCAACCGCCCGTGAGCGATGCCGGGCTCGATTGTGGTCAACGGGTAAGCCACCGGGTGCGTCAACACACTGCCCGCCTTCACCTGCCCCCTGAGCATGTTGAAAAACGAGGACTCGGTAGGCTTTTGCTTGTCCCCCAACAAATCAGCGTTGAGCAGCGGACCATGAAAAGTCACGAACCCGGCATAACGGCTGATCGCCAGGTGCAGCGCCGTGATATCGCTGTAGCCGATGAACGGCTTGGCGTTGTTCTGCAATAGTTCGAAATCAATGCGATCAAGCAAACGCGGCGTGCCGTAACCACCGCGCAGGCAAATGATGGCATCGACCTCGCTGTCCGCGAACGCGGCATGCAGGTCATTGAGCCGCACGTCGTCACTGCCGGCCAGGTAGCCTTCCTGCTCATACACACCAGGGAAAATCCGCAACGCGTAACCGCGCGCGCGCATCCAGCTGATGGCTTTATCGGTGTCCAGTGCCGCGGGGCCTGCGGGCGCAATGACACCGATCAGCCCTTGCGAGGGCAAGGCCGGAACAGGTTTGTGGGGAAAAAGAGTGTGGGTCGGTCGAACGGTCATCCATGAATCTCCCTGCGCGAAAGCTTCTGCACACAGTAGTCAGGAACGGGAATAAACAGAAGAGGGACAGTCGCCCCACAGCGTGCAGGAAAAGACTGTAGTTGCCGTAGGCACGGCCAAAAAAAGCCCGCAAGGCTGAAAAGCCTTGCGGGCGTTTTGTTACAACGACGAGATCAGTTCGGCTTTAACCAGCTTCGCCTGCTCGTCGGCGTGGTACGAAGAACGTACCAACGGACCGGAAGCGACGTTCTTGAAGCCCATCTTGTAACCTTCCTCGGCGAACCAGGCGAAGGTGTCCGGGTGCACGAAACGCTGCACCGGCAAGTGGCTGCGGGACGGTTGCAGGTACTGGCCGAGGGTCAGCATGTCGATGTCGTGCTCGCGCATGCGCTTCATGACTTCGATGACTTCTTCGTCGGTCTCGCCCAGACCCAGCATCAGGCCGGACTTGGTCGGAATGTGCGGCATCATCTGCTTGAAGCGTTGCAGCAGGGTCAGCGACCACTGGTAGTCCGAACCCGGACGCGCAGCCTTGTACAGGCGCGGCACGGTTTCCAGGTTGTGGTTGAACACATCCGGTGGCTCGGCGGCGGTGATTTCCAGCGCCACGTCCATGCGCCCACGGTAGTCCGGGACCAGGGTTTCGAGCTGCACGTTCGGCGACAGCTTGCGGATTTCGCGGATGCAGTCGGCAAAGTGCTGGGCACCGCCGTCACGCAGGTCGTCGCGGTCAACCGAAGTGATCACTACGTATTTCAGTTTCAGGTCGGCGATGGCAATGGCCAGGCTTTCCGGCTCATTCACGTCCAGTGGTTTCGGACGGCCGTGACCAACGTCGCAGAACGGGCAGCGACGGGTGCAGATGTCGCCCATGATCATGAAGGTCGCGGTGCCGCCGGAGAAGCACTCGCCCAAGTTCGGGCAGGACGCTTCTTCGCACACGCTGTGCAGCTTGTGTTTGCGCAGCAACGCCTTGATGCGGTCGACTTCCGGGGAAACCGGGATGCGCACGCGGATCCAGTCAGGTTTCTTCGGCAGTTCGGTGGTAGGAATGATCTTTACCGGGATGCGTGCAACCTTCTCGGCGCCGCGCAGCTTGACGCCGGCTTCAACCTTGGCACGCGGGGCCGGACGCTCGGTGACATCCAGCGTCGGGATCATGGTTTGCACTGCATCAGTAGTCATATCAGTCGATTCCGCCCGTTAGGGTCGTCTGCTCAGCATAGTCGAGGTGTTTGACGAGCTGCGCGCGCAGCCGGGCACTTACCTCGGCAAATTCAATCGATCCTGCGTGATCGCTCAGCTGGGTCATCGCCAGCCCGGCGTAGCCGCAGGGATTAATCCGTCGAAACGGTTCCAGGTTCATGTCCACGTTCAGGGCCAGGCCATGAAAGGAACAACCGTGGCGGATCCGCAGACCCAGGGAAGCGATTTTCGCCCCATCGACGTAGACGCCCGGTGCATCCGGCTTGGCCGCAGCCGTCACGCCGTAGCTGGCCAGCAGCTCGATCAGGCAGTGTTCCATGCGGGTGACCAGGTCACGCACGCCGAAACCCAGCTTGCGCACATCGAGCAACAGATAGGCCACCAACTGGCCGGGACCGTGATAGGTCACCTGACCACCGCGATCGACCTGCACCACCGGAATATCTCCCGGCAGCAACAAGTGCTCGGCCTTGCCGGCCTGGCCCTGGGTGAACACCGGCGGGTGCTCAACCAGCCAGATCTCGTCCGCGGCATCGCTGCCGCGTTCGTTGGTGAAGCGTTGCATGGCATGCCAGACCGGCTCGTACGCCATCTGGCCGAGCTCGCGAAAGCCCAGCGTGCCAGACATCACAGCACCATGTGCACGAAGCCGGTAGCCCGCAGTTCGCTGTTGATGTTGTACAGCTGGTCCTGGTCGGTGGCGACGATGTGCAATTGAATCGTGGTGTATTTGCCGTTGGTGCTTTGGCGTTCATCCACACGGTCATGGTTGATCGTCGCGTGTTTCTTGACGATCTCGATGATCCTGTCTTTGTTGCCAACACCGGTATCGCTGATCACCTTAACCGGGTAATCAACGTTGGGGAATTCGATCTTGGGCGCCTTTACTTCAGTATCGGTCATGGCGTAACGGCCTCGTAAGCGTAAGCCGTGGCGACGGGCATGACCCCGCGCCGGATGAGCGCGGGACCATGCAGGTGCACACTAATTCAGTTGAACAAGCCGTAGAAGAATAGACGGATGCTATCCCACATGCGACGGAAGATACCACCCTCTTCGACGCCATCCAGAGCGATCAGGTCAGCGCTGTGCACCACCTTGTCGTCCAGTTTGACTTCGACTTTACCGATCACGTCGCCCTTGGCGATTGGCGCAACCAGTTGCGGGTTCATGGTCATGCTGGCAGCGAGCTTTTTCAGCTGGCCTTTTGGCAGGGTCATGGTCAGGTCTTCAGCCAGGCCGGCCTTGACTTGATTGGTGGAGCCTTTCCAGACAGGGGCCTGAGCCAGCTCGGCGCCTTTCTGATAGAAGGTCTGGGTTTCGAAGAAACGGAAACCGTAGGTCAGCAGCTTCTGGGTTTCCGACGCACGAGCCACTTCGCTGTTGGTGCCGAACACCACGGCGATCAGGCGCATGCCATCACGTACGGCCGAAGACACCATGCAGTAGCCGGCTTCGTCGGTGTGGCCGGTTTTCAGACCGTCGACGGTCTTGTCGCGCCACAGCAGCAGGTTACGGTTAGGTTGCTTGATGCCGTTCCAGAAGAACTCTTTCTGCGAGTAGATCGCATAGTGAGCCGGGTCTTCGTGGATGATGGCGCGAGCCAGCACGGCCATGTCGTGAGCCGACGAGTAGTGCTCAGGGTTCGGCAGACCGGTCGGGTTCATGAAGTGGCTGTTGGTCATGCCCAGGTCGGCCACGGTTTTGTTCATCATGTCGGCGAAAGCGTCTTCGCTGCCGGCGATGTGCTCGGAGAGCGCAACACTGGCGTCGTTACCCGACTGAATGATGATGCCGTGCAGCAGGTCGCTGACGGTCACTTGCGAACCGACCTTGATGAACATCCGCGAACCGCCGGTGCGCCAGGCGTTTTCGCTGACGGTCACCGGGTCGTTTTCGCCGATCTGGCCGCGACGGATTTCCAGGGTCGCGATGTACGCGGTCATCAGCTTGGTCAGGCTGGCTGGTGGCAGACGCTGGTCACCGTTGTTCTCGACCAGCACGTTGCCGCTGCTGGCATCCATGAGCACATAGGCTTTGGCGGCCAGTTGTGGCGGCGACGGCATCATCTCGACCGCAAAAGCGGCAGGCGAGAGGAGCAGCGGGACTAGAAGGCACAGGCGTTTGGCAAAGGTGGTGATGTTCATCCGTCTCTCGAAATCGCTAATGGAAACTGCCCGAAGGCAAAACTAATCAGACAGCTTTCTAACGAGCTGTCGCGTGTTCAGTCGTTCACTCAGAACCCTTGCCGGGCTTTTGTTCTTCAACGAGCCAACAACCAGGTTCACCCCTCAAAACCGCAAGTGAACCGTCAATCAAGTACTACGTATTACTCGGCGGTGACCACGCTCGGCGAACCGAGATTGGCCAGGCGCACGCTGTTCTGCACTTGCTGGATTTCACCCGGCGAGCCGATCGGCCCCAGGCGCACCCGATGCAGTGTCTGTTGATTGCGCACGATCGAGCTGATGAACACCGGAGCGCTCACCATCCCGCTGAGCTTCGATCTCAGGAGTTCTGCAGCGTCCGGGTTGGCGAACGCGCCCACCTGCAGATACTGGCCAGAGGCTGGTACAGAAGCGTTTTTTTTTGCATCGATCTGCACGGGCACGACGGCCGCAGCGTGTTGCTGCGGCGGCGGTGTCCATTGCTCGACCGTGCCGGCCGATGCGGTAATCGTCGGCGCCGCATTTTGCGCTACTTGCGGCTCGTTGAGCATCAAAGGCGCCGGACGGCCTTTGGCCGCCCACCATTGCTGCGGGTCGATGCCTTCGACCTTGACCCGTGCGGTGCCGGTTTCGGCGTAGCCGAGTTTCTTCGCGGCAGCGTAGGACAAGTCGATGATGCGATCCGAGTAAAACGGCCCGCGATCGTTGACCCGCAAAATCACTGACTTGTTGTTGTCCAGGTTGGTCACCCGAACGTAACTCGGCAGTGGCAAGGTCTTGTGAGCGGCGCTCATTCCATACAGGTCGTAAACCTCGCCATTGGCAGTGTTCTGACCGTGAAACTTGGTGCCGTACCACGACGCCGTGCCCGAGGCGACGTAGGTCTTGGATTCTTGCAGCGGGAAGTAAGTCTTGCCCAGCACGGTGTACGGGTTGGCCTTGTAAGGGCCGGTGTGCAGGGTCGGCGTGGCATCCGGGATGCGCGACACGTCGACGTCCCACCACGGTGCGCCATCTTTGTGGGCGCGGTTGATGTCCAGCCCCGGCGCCGAGCGCACGGCGGTGGATGATTTCTGCGACGGTGCGCGGCTGGTCGAACAACTGGCGACCAGCACTGCCAACGCGGCGAATGCCATCAGCTTCAGGGGTTTATTCATAGGCAATGCCCGCATTACTTGACGCCCCGTGCTTGGACCAGCTGTTCAGACAGTTGATGTACGGCCATGGCGTACATCACGCTGCGGTTATAACGCGTGATTGCGTAAAAATTCGTCAGACCCATCCAGTATTCAGGGCCATTGTCACCTTCCAGGCGGAATGCCGTGACCGGCATATCATCGCGCAGCGCATCATGACTTGACCACCCTAGAGCCCGCAACTCCCCGACGGTTTTAGTCGGTTCTATACCGGTGGTCAAACCTTCGTCGACCTGATCGCCACGCACATCGGCGCGGCTGACCACTGGTTCGCCGGCCACCCAGCCGTGACGCTTGAAATAACTGGCGACGCTGCCGATGGCATCGTCCGGATTGGTCCAGATATTAATGTGGCCGTCACCGTCAAAGTCCACCGCATAGGCGCGGAAGCTGCTCGGCATGAACTGCGGCAAGCCCATCGCCCCGGCGTAGGAGCCTTTTAGGGTCAATGGATCAACCTGCTCTTCCCGGGCCAGCAACAGGAATTCACGCAATTCCTTACGGAAAAATTCGGCACGGGGAGGATAGTCGAAACCCAGGGTCGACAAGGCGTCGATTACCCGGTAATTGCCGGTATTTCGACCGAAAAACGTCTCAACGCCGATGATCGAGACAATCACTTGGGCCGGCACGCCATATTCCTGCTCGGCACGGGCAAGTACCGCCTCGTGCTGCCGCCAGAAATCCACGCCGCGTGCGATGCGCGCGTCGGTGATGAACATCGGGCGGTATTCTTTCCACTGTTTGACCCGTTCGGCGGGCTTGGAGATCGCGTCCAGAATCGACTGCTTGCGCTCGGCCTCGCGGAACACGCCCATCAGCTGTTCACCGGCGAAACCGTAGTCGCGGGTCATTTCACCGACGAATTCGGCCACCTGGGGGGTGCCTTCGTAATCGCCGGCCAACGCGTCCTGCGCGATGCCAAGGATGCTTACCAGGCTGACCCATGGCGCATTTCGAGTCGCCCAGCCACGCATTACTTGCATTGAAATCTTCACCTTATTCAAACCTGTGCGATCCACTTACGATGGGTATGGATCGACATCAAAACCCCAAACGCTGACAGCAGCGTTACCAGCGAAGTTCCTCCGTAGCTAATGAACGGCAACGGCACCCCTACAACCGGCAACAGGCCACTGACCATACCGATGTTGACGAAAACGTAAACAAAAAACGTCATGGTCAAGGCGCCCGCGAGCAGTTTGCCGAACAATGTCTGGGCCTGGGCGGTAATCACCAGCCCGCGACCGATCAACAGCAGGTAAATCAGCAGCAGTGCGCAGATGCCCACCAGGCCGAACTCTTCACCCATCACCGCAATAATGAAGTCGGTGTGGCTTTCCGGCAGGAAGTCGAGGTGCGACTGGGTGCCCAACAGCCACCCCTTGCCGAACACGCCGCCGGAACCGATGGCGGCTTTCGACTGAATGATGTTCCAGCCGGTGCCCAGCGGATCGCTTTCCGGGTCGAGGAACGTCAGGATTCGTTGCTTCTGGTAGTCGTGCATGATGAAAAACCACATCGCCACGGCCACCGGCACAGCGGCGGCCAGCACGCTGATGATCCAGCGCCAGCGCAGCCCGCCCATGAACAAAACGAATGCGCCACCCGCGAGGATCAGCAGCGAAGTGCCGAGGTCGGGCTGACGTACGATAAGAATGAACGGCAAACCGATCAGGAACAGACTGACGCCCACATGCTTGAGCTGCGGCGGCAAGGTGCGTTTGGACAAGTACCAGGCGATGGTCGCCGGCATCAGGATCTTCATGAACTCCGAAGGCTGGAAGCGGATCACCCCCGGAATGTTGATCCAGCGCGTGGCGCCCATAGCGTTGTGGCCCATGACGTCCACCACCACCAGCAACAGCACGCCGACGACATAACCGACCGGCACCCAACGGGCCATGAAGCGCGGCTCGAACTGGGCGATGACGATCATCGACACCAGGCCGATGCCGAACGAAGTGGCTTGCTTGGCCAGCAAATCCCAGCTCTTGCCGCTGGCCGAATACAGCACGAACAGGCTGCCGGCGGCGAGGGTCAGCAGCAGGATCAGCAGCGGGCCGTCAATGTGCATGCGTTGCAACAGCGTCGCACGGCGACGCATCACATCCTCGCTGGAGAGGATGCGATCGAAATTACTCTTCACGGGCCGTAGCCTCCGCACTGGTAGGGCTGGCGTATTCGGCTTTCAGTCGGCCGTCCTGGTCGAGGAGCCAGGCGTCCATGACTTGACGCACCACAGGCGCGGCGACACCGGAACCGGACTCGCCGTTCTCGACCATCACCGACACCACGATTTTCGGGTCGTCGGCCGGCGCGAAGCCAACAAACAAGGCGTGGTCGCGATGACGCTCCTGAACCTTCGAGCGGTCGTACTTCTCGCCCTGTTTGATCGCGACCACCTGGGCTGTACCACTTTTGCCGGCGATCCGGTATTGCGCGCCGATCGAGGCCTTGCGCGCCGTACCGCGGGCACCGTGCATCACCTGCTGCATGCCGTGGTTGACCTTGGTCCAGTCGGACGGATCACGCAGGATGATGTCCGGCATCGGGTTTTCATCCTTCGGCCGCTCGCCTTCGACGGTCTTGGCCAGGTGCGGACGGTTCCACACACCTTTGTTGGCCACCAGCGCCGTGGCCTGGGCCAGTTGCAGCGGCGTGGATTGCATGTAGCCCTGACCGATCCCGAGAATCAGCGTTTCACCCGGGAACCAGGCCTGGCGCCGGGTCGCGCGCTTCCACTCGCGGGACGGCATCAGCCCCGGCGACTCTTCGAACATGTCCAGCGAGACCTTTTGGCCGATGCCGAACTTGCCCATGTAGGCCGACAAGCGATCAATCCCCAGCTTGTGGGCCAGGTCATAGAAGTAGGTGTCGTTGGACCGCATGATCGCCGTGTCCAGATCGACGTAGCCGTCACCTGTACGGTTCCAGTTGCGATACTTGTGATCGTAATTGGGCAGCATGTAGTAGCCGGGGTCAAAGACCCGGGTCGACGCGGTGACAACGCCCGAATCCAGGCCCGCGATGGCCACCGCTGGCTTGATGGTCGAACCCGGCGGGTAAAGACCACGCAGCACGCGGTTGAACAACGGCCTGTCGATGGAATCACGCAGTTCGGAATAAGCCTTGAAGCTGATGCCGGTCACAAACAGGTTCGGGTCGAAACTCGGCTGACTGACCATTGCCAGCACTTCACCGGTTTTCGGGTCCAGCGCGACCACCGCACCACGGCGACCGCCGAGTGCCGCTTCGGCCGCTTCCTGCAATTTGATGTCCAGGCTCAGGACGATGTCCTTGCCGGGAATCGGATCGGTACGCTTGAGCACCCGCAACACGCGGCCTCGTGCGTTGGTTTCGACTTCCTCGTAACCCACCTGGCCATGCAGTTCGGGCTCGTAGAAACGCTCGATGCCGGTCTTGCCGATGTGGTGGGTGCCGCTGTAATTGACCGGATCGAGAGACTTCAGCTCTTTCTCGTTGATCCGCCCCATGTAACCCACCGAGTGCGCAAAGTGCGCGCCCTGCGGGTAATGCCGCACCAGTTGCGCAACCACTTCCACACCCGGGAGGCGGAACTGGTTCACGGCGATGCGGGCGATCTGTTCTTCGGTCAGCTCGAACAAAATCGGCACCGGCTCGAATGGCCGACGCCCCTGACGCATGCGTTTCTCGAAGATCACCCGATCCTCGGGCGTCAGCTCCAGCACTTCGACGATCACGTCGAGCACTTGCTGCCAGTCGCCGGAACGCTCGCGGGTCATGCTCAGGCTGAAACTCGGCCGGTTGTCGGCCACTACTACGCCATTGCGGTCGAAGATCAATCCGCGGGTCGGCGGAATCGGCTGCACATGGACGCGGTTGTTTTCCGACAGGGTCGAGTGGTACTCGTACTGGATCACCTGGAGGAAATACAGGCGCGCGATCAGCACGCCGATCAGCACCACCACTGCAATGGCCCCGAACACGACGCGGCCACGCACCAGACGGGCGTCTTTTTCGTGGTCCTTGATGCGGATCGGCTGGGACATGAGGCAGAACTACTTGTGGTAAGGGTGACCGGACAGAACTGTCCAGGCACGGTACAGCTGTTCGCCGATCAGAATCCGCACCAGCGGGTGCGGCAACGTCAACGGTGACAACGACCAGCGCTGATCGGCCCGCGCACAAACTTCCGGCGCCAGCCCTTCGGGGCCGCCGACCATGAAATTCACCGTGCGCGAGTCCAGCCGCCAGCGATCGAGCTCGACCGCCAACTGCTCGGTGCTCCAGGGCTTGCCATGGACTTCGAGGGTGACAACACGCTCATTAGGCCCGACTTTGGCCAGCATGGCTTCGCCTTCCTGACGGATGAAGCGTGCCACGTCGGCGTTCTTGCCACGGGTGTTGAGCGGTATTTCCACCAGTTCCAGCGCCAGCTCGGACGGAAGACGCTTGGCATATTCATGCCAGCCTTCTTCCACCCATTTGGGCATGCGTGAACCGACGGCGATCAGTCGCAGTCGCACAGCAATCCCTTACAGCTGGTCTTTGTTGAGCTTGGTGAAATGCTCGTGGGTGTTTTCCGGGCTGTGATGCGCAGCGCTGGCCGAACGGCTCTGCTCTGCACCGGCCCACAGGCGCTCCAGGTCGTAGAACTGGCGAGCCGAGGCGGTCATCATGTGCACGATGACGTCGTCCATATCCAGCAGGACCCAGTCGCTGTCGCCCTTGCCTTCTTCACCCAAAGGCTTGACGCCCTGGGCTTTGACGGCCTCGCGGACCTTGTCCAGCATGGCGCCGATCTGGCGGTTGGACGTACCGGTAGCGATGATCATGAAGTCAGTGATGCTCTGCTTTTCACGAACGTCGATGACCTGGATGTCCTGGGCCTTCACGTCTTCCAGGGCTGCCACGGCAACCTTGACCAGCGCTTCGCCAGCCAGCTCAGGGCCGGTTGGAGCTACTACTGGCAGCGGGGCGCTCTTGAATGTGCCTTTGCGCTTTACTTTAGCTACGTCTTTGTCAGTCATATAAAACTCGTTTTGCTCGTATGTTCGGGCGCTTCGCTACACGCATTCACGTGCCTTGAAGCGCACCCTTTTTCAGTTCGACGCACGGTAAAGTCCGTGCGCATCGATGTAGGCCAGGACCGCGTCGGGCACCAGGAAACGTACCGACTTACCGCTGGCCAGCAGTTGACGGATCTGGGTGGCGGATACCGCGAGCGGCGTCTGCCAGACGAATGCAATCTGTCCGCTCGGCCCTTTAAGGGCCAGCGGGTCGCTCACCGAGCGCGCTGCCAGCAGGTTGCGCAAGGCATCCGGCGGTTCGCTGTCGGCATCCGGGCGTTGCAGCACCAGGATGTGGCAATGCTGGAGCAACTCTTCCCAGCGGTGCCAAGTGGGCAGGCCGCAAAATGCGTCCCAGCCCAAAAGTAGAAAAACCTGGTCTTCAGCGGCCAGTTCGGCACGCATCAGTTCCAGGGTGTCGATGGTGTAGGACGGCTTGTCCCGCTGCAATTCGCGGGCGTCCACCACCAACGGCGCCACACCGGCCACCGCGCACTCGACCATCGCCAGACGGTCCTTCGCCGACACCTGCGGCGTACCGCGATGAGGCGGCCTGGCACTCGGTGTCAGGCGTAACTCGTCGAGCGCCAGCGATTCGGCGACTTCCAGCGCACCGCGCAAATGGCCGATGTGCACCGGGTCGAACGTCCCGCCCAGCATACCGATACGTCGAGGCGCAGGTTCGCTGGTGGTTACCGGGGCCGACGGATTAAGGTCGCCCAAGTCAGACCGACGCCTGGCCGCGCAACTGGCCATCACCGACCACGATGTACTTCTCGCAGGTCAGACCTTCGAGACCCACCGGGCCGCGGGCGTGCAGCTTATCAGTAGAAATGCCAATCTCGGCACCCAATCCGTATTCGAAGCCATCAGCGAAGCAGGTCGGGGTGTTGATCATCACCGACGACGAATCGACTTCCGCGACGAAACGCCGGGTGTCCGCAAGGTTTTCGCTGACGATCGAATCGGTGTGATGGGAGCCGTACTTATTAATGTGCTCGATGGCCTGGTCCAGCCCGTCAACCACGCGGATCGAGAGGATCGGAGCCAGGTACTCGGTGTGCCAGTCTTCTTCAGTGGCCACGGCGGCATCAATGATCGACCGCGTGCGCTCGCATCCCCGCAGTTCAACGCCTTTTTCGCGGAACTGGGCAGCCATCGATGGCAGGAAATCTTTGGCAACGGTTTGATCCACCAACAGCGTCTCCATCGCGCCGCAAATGCCATAACGGTAAGTCTTGGCATTGAAGGCAATACGCTGGGCCTTCGGCAGATCGGCGTGGGCACTGACGTAAACGTGGCAGATACCGTCCAGATGCTTGATCACCGGCACGCGCGCATCACGGCTGACGCGTTCGATCAGGCCACGGCCGCCGCGGGGTACGATGACATCGACGTATTCAGGCATGGTAATCAGCGCACCCACAGCAGCGCGATCGGTGGTTTCGACCACTTGAACCACGGCGGCCGGCAGATCGGCTTCGGCCAGACCGCGCTGAATGCAGGCGGCGATGGCACGGTTGGAATGAATCGCTTCGGAACCGCCGCGCAGGATGGTCGCGTTGCCGGACTTCAGGCACAGGCTGGCGGCGTCGATGGTCACGTTGGGCCGGGATTCGTAAATGATCCCGATCACGCCCAGCGGCACACGCATCTTGCCGACCTGAATCCCCGACGGACGGAAGCTCATGTCGCGAATGGCGCCGACCGGGTCCGGCAACGCTGCAACCTGGCGCAAACCGACGATCATGCCGTCGATACGCTCCGGGGTCAGCGCCAGACGTTCCAGCAGTGCAGGTTCCAGGCCATTGGCTCGACCAGCCGCCAGATCCAGCTCATTGGCGGCCGTCAGCTCGGCACGTGCGGCATCCAGCGCATTGGCAGCCGCCTGCAAGGCGCGGTTTTTCTGCGCGGTGCTGGCACGGCCGATGATGCGCGACGCTTCACGGGCGGCGCGACCCAGGCGGGTCATGTAGTCGAGAACGGACTCAGTCATTGTCTGCTGTGATCTTGGCAAAGATGAAAGCGGCAGATTATAGCTGTCGCGTCCCCTGACTAACAGCGGTGACGGGCGGATGGTCGAAATGGAGGGCAATTTGCCGACGTTCAGCCGTGATTAAGCTGCAAATTGTTATCATCACGACTCAATCAGCTTTGATAAATGCCGTTCATCATGTCCAACCTGACTGTTCGTGCGACCGCTGCGGGCCTGCCCACCGGGCTCCCGGACGCATTTTTCGACCGGGATGCGCAAACGCTGGCCCGGGATTTACTTGGCAAAGTCATCCGGCATCGGGTCGGTGAACTGTGGCTCAGCGCCCGGATCATCGAGACCGAAGCCTATTACTTTGAAGAAAAAGGCAGCCATGCCTCTCTCGGCTACACAGAAAAGCGTAAGGCTTTGTTTCTGGATGGCGGCCACATCTATATGTATTACGCCCGGGGCGGCGATTCCCTGAATTTCAGCGCTCAAGGTCCGGGCAATGCGGTTTTGATCAAGTCCGCTTACCCATGGGTCGATGAATTGAGCGGCCCGGCAAGCCTGGCGCAGATGCTGCTGAACAATCCCGACGCCCAGGGCCGCCCTCGCCCGTCGCAAAAACTCTGTGCCGGGCAAACGCTGTTGTGCAAGGCGCTGGGTTTGAAGGTGCCGGTCTGGGACGCCAAGCGTTTCGATCATGAAGTATTGCTGGTGGAGGATGTCGGCCCGGCGCCGGGCCACATCATTCAAACCACACGCTTGGGTATTCCCCATGGGCGCGATGAGCATCTGATGTACCGCTTCGTCGATGCGGCTTACGCGCCGTATTGCACGCGGAACCCGCTGCGACGGGGGCAGGTCGAAGGTCGCGATTATTTTTTGCTCACTTGAACAATGAAAATCCCTTGTAGGAGCAAGCTTGCTCGCGATAGCGGTCTGACAGCCGAAGCAGATGTTGCCTGACACTCCGCCATCGCGAGCAAGCTTGCTCCTACAAGGGTCTGTAGTGTTTTGAAGAGTGCGTTCGGCCTTTGAGGCCAATTGATTATTCAATGGAGTTGTTTTTATGGGCCCATGGCTCGATAGCGTGACCGGATGGCTGACGGTCAACCCGCAATGGCTGGCTGCGGCGGTGTTCATCGTGGCCTTCGTGGAATGCCTGGCGATTGCCGGACTGATCGTACCCGGCACAGTGTTGCTGTTTGCCGTCGCCGTTCTGGCCGGCAGCGGCGCATTGTCGCTGAGCGAAACCTTGCTGCTGGGATTCGTCGCCGGCGTGCTGGGCGATATCGTTTCCTACTTTGTTGGGCGACATTTCCATCAGAACATCCGGCGCCTTCCCGGTCTGCGCCATCACCCGGAGTGGATCGCCGGTGCCGAGGCTTACTTCCAGCGCTATGGCATTGCCAGCCTGCTGGTCGGACGATTCATCGGGCCGCTAAGGCCGATGCTGCCGATGGTCGCCGGGATGTTCGACATGCCATTCCCGCGCTTCGTCGCCGTCAGCCTGCTGGCCGCCGCCGGTTGGAGCGTCGCCTACCTGTTGCCCGGCTGGGCCACGGGCGCGGCGATTCGCTTGCCATTACCGGAAGGTTTCTGGCCTGAGGCCGGGATCGTCGCCGGCAGCATCGCCGTGATGATCGGCCTCAGCGCGACCAGCAGCCTGCGCCGTCATCGCAAGGCCACGATACTGATTGCCGGCATGAGCTTGTTGATTCTGGCCGGATTGTTTATCGGCTACCCGCACCTCACCGCTCTCGACCAGGGTTTGATGACACTGGTGCAGGAACACCGCAGCCCGATGCTCGATGAAGTCGCCGTCACCTTCACGCTGATTGGCGAGTTCCGCAACATGCTGATGTTCAGCGCCCTGCTGACCGTTTTGCTGCTGCTGACCCGGCAATGGCGCCAGGCGATTTTCGCCGGCAGCACGCTGCTGATCACCGCACTCGGCAACACCTTCACCAAGCAGTTTTTCGCCCGGGTGCGCCCGGAAGTCCTGAGCGACCCGCTCACCAGCTACAGCATGCCCAGCGGCCATGCCTCGGGTTCTTTCGCGCTGTTTCTGACGCTCGCCGTGCTGGCCGGTCGCGGACAACCGCCACGGATGCGCCTGACCTGGTTGCTGCTGGGTTGCCTGCCGGCGCTGGCGATTGCCTTGTCACGCGTGTACCTGGGCGCGCACTGGCCAACGGATGTGCTGGCCGGCGCCATGCTGGCGGCGTGCGTGTGTGCGGCGAGCCTGGGGTTGAGTCAACGCCAGACACCGCTCAACGCCATGCCGCCCAAAGTCTGGTGGCTGGTGTTGCCGGCGATGGCGGTGCTATTCGGCTTCTTTGCGCTGCGGCATTTGCCGCACGCGATGTTGCGGTATGCCTATTGATCGAACACAAAAAGCCCGAGCATTGCTCGGGCTTTTTTTATCCAGCGAAATTGTTCAAGTACGTCGAGCTTCGCGTTTTTCGATCAGTGCATCCGCGGCATCGACGGCAGCCTGAGCAGCGACTTCATAGTTGAATCGCTGTTGACTCTTCAGCACTACCAGCATGACCTCAACGGCGCATTGATCCCAGATAGCCTGTTTTTGTGTTGCGTCGGAATCCATTTACATCTTCCTTTTCAAGTGTGAACCCACTTCCTGTGGGCAGACTTGAAACTATGCGCATCCGTAGCTTCCGACAATGCTGGCCTGAAGCCCAAACTGCTACCAAATGCGTTCATCAATCCTTCGCTTTCAAGCAAACAACTCACCCTGCAACTCATCGAGCAGCGCCTGGATCGCATCCAGTCGTTGCTGCGGATCGTCGAGTTGCAGCAGGTCGATCTTGTCCACCTCGGCGAATGGCAGCAGGTACGCCAACTGATTGGCCAGCGACTGTTGCCCGGTCGCTTCGGTGCCCATGTTCAGCGCTTCGACCATCGGGTGTTCGGCCAGGGCCTTGAGCAGTGCGACGAGGTCGGCATCCTCATCCTGCAAGGGTTGCTCCGGTTCGTCTTCCAGCCACTCGACCTCGGCGACGGTCAACTGATCACGCTGAACCTCGGTGCGCAACACGTGAAAACGCCGCCCGCCCTGCACCCGAATGCCCAGCAGGCCATTGTCCTGCTGCTTGAAATCGGTGATCAGCGCCTCACACCCGACCAGCGCATAACCTGACGGGGCGATGCCGACCTCTTCACCCTCAAGGATGCACACCACGCCGAAGCCGCCGCCCTGTTTCATGCAGCGACCAATCATGTCCAGGTAGCGCGCCTCGAAGATCTGCAAATCGAGGATGCAGCCAGGGAACAGCACCGTGTTCAGCGGGAAAAGCGGCAAGCTCATAGACATTTCCTTACACCACCATCGACACCGCCAACGGCAGGAACACCGCCGTGGCCACGCCCATCAGACTCATCGCCAGCGCCGCGAAGGCGCCGCATTCTTCACTTTCCTGCATCGCCACGGCCGTGCCCACCGCATGGGCGGTCATGCCCAGCGCCATGCCACGCGCCTCGGGGCTGTGGACGCCGAGCCGGTTCAGCAGGCTCGGCCCAAAAATCGCCCCGATCACGCCGGTGATCAACACAAAAACCGCCGCCAGCGCCGCGACGCCGCCGATCTGTTCGGCCACCAGCATGGCGATCGGCGAGGTCACCGACTTCGGCGCCATGGTCATCAGGATCATGTGCTCGGCACCAAACGACCACCCCAGCAACACGCCCATGCCGGTGGCAATCACGCCAGCTATCACCAGCGTAGTAAATATCGGCCAGAACAACTGCCGAATCCGCCGCAGGTTGAGGTAAAGCGGCACGGCCAGCGCAACAGTGGCCGGGCCAAGCAAAATACTGAGGATCTCGGTGCTCTTGCGGTACTCAGCGTAGGTCAGGCCGCAGCCGACCAGCACGCCAATGACCAACAGCATGGAGACCAGCACCGGCTGCAGAAAAATCCAGCGGGTTTTCTCGAACGCCGCCAACACCAGCTGATAGGCGCCGAGGGTGATGCCGATGCCGAACAACGGATGATGAATCACCGACACCCAGGCGCCCTGCCAGTCGAAGATCATTGCGAGTCCTCGCGGTGCGCGTGGCGTTTGACCATGCGCTGCATCAGCACACCGGCGAACGCCATGGACAGCAGCAGCGACAACACCAGTGCGCCGACGATGGCCCAGAAGTCCGCGGCAATGTCCTTGGCATAAACCATCACGCCCACGGCCGGCGGCACCAGCAGCAACGGCAGGTAACGCAGCAGGCTGCCGGCCGCCAGGCTCAGCGGTTCGCCGACCTGGCCACGGCTGATCAGGTACACCAGCAGAAGCAGCAGGCCGATGATCGGCCCCGGCAGCACCGGCAAAAACAAATGGTTGATGGCGGTGCCCAGCAATTGGAACAACACCAGCCAGGTCAGGCCACGTAACAGCATCCGTCCTCTCCCCCGAAAAATCGCGCCCGGCATTATAAGCATGCCAACGCTATAGACCGGCATTCGCCAAAAGCATGGTCAGTTGACCGGAGCAATTTGCCATGTTGATCTAAAGTGGTAATCCGGGAGGTCAAATCCCCCCACCTCAAAACTATAAAACCGATGAACCCAAGGAGAGTCTCAATGCCCTATGTTCCTGTTGCAGAGCTCAAAGATTATGTCGGCAAGGAACTTGGACGTTCCGAATGGCTAACTATCGATCAGGAGCGCATCAACCTGTTCGCCGAAGCCACTGGAGACTATCAGTTCATCCACGTCGACCCGGTCAAAGCCGCGCAAACGCCATTTGGCAGCACCATTGCCCACGGTTTCCTGTCGCTGTCGCTGATCCCGAAACTGATGGAAGACATCCTCATCCTGCCTGAAGGCTTGAAGATGGTGGTCAATTACGGCCTCGACAGCGTGCGGTTCATTCAGCCGGTCAAGGTCGATTCGAAAGTGCGCCTCAAGGTCGATCTGACCGAAGTCACCGAGAAGAAGCCCGGCCAATGGCTGCTCAAGGCCACCGCCACGCTCGAGATCGAAGGTTCGGAAAAACCGGCCTATATCGCCGAGCCGCTGTCGCTCTGCTTCGTGTAAACCCTCCCGGATGCGAAGCAGCTCACGCTGTTTCGCGACCTCTCTCTATATCTCAGTCATAGAGCTGCGGCATACTCGGTCGCCTAATTGCCCGGATCCCGCTATGCGCTCACTTGCACTCATTGCCTTGACCCTGATGCTCACCGCTTGCGGCGACAGCGAATCGCTGTTGCCGCCCGATGCGCGCCTGCCGGACGGCGGCCGCTATCGCGGTGACCTGGTCAACGGATTGCTGCAAGGTCAGGGTCGCGTCGATTACCCGAACGGCAGCTGGTACGCCGGCAGTTTCGACAAGGGCCAGTGGCACGGCCAGGGCGAATGGCACGGCAGCAACGGCGAGCTGTATCGCGGCAATTTCAACCTGGGGCTGTTCGACGGCCAGGGCACGCTGACCACCAGCGGCAGCAGCTACACCGGCGGCTTCAAGGCGGGTCGGCGCGAAGGCGAAGGCACCCTCAAAGAAAACGGCATGACCTACCGCGGCGAATTCAAGGCCGATCAATATTCTGGGCTCGGCCGTCTGGAGCTCGAAGACGGCAGCTCGTATCAAGGCCAGTTCACCCATGGCAAACCCAACGGCGAAGGCCAGCGTGGCGACGCCAGCGGCAATCAGTTCACCGGTCATTTCAAGGACGGTCAGCTGGAAGGCAACGGGACATTCAACAGCGCTGAAGGCGACATTTACGTCGGCAGCTTCAAGAACAACCAACTGCACGGCAAGGGCCGCTACGAAAACGCCGACGGTGATGTCTGGCTCGGCCAGTTCAAGGAAGGCTCGCTGAATGGCAAAGGCGAGTTGATCGGCGCGGATGGCAGCCACTACATCGGCCAGTTCAGCGACTGGCGCTTCACCGGTCAGGGCCGACTGAATTTGCCCGACGGCAGTTTCTACATCGGCCAGTTCGACGGCGACAGTTATCAGGGGCGCGGCACGCTGGTGCTGACCGATGGCACCGTGCAGAGCGGCACTTGGGCCAATGGTCAGCGAGTGCGCGATGCCGACGGCAAGCTGTTGCCCGACAGCCTTGAACTCGGCTTGCTGGCCCAGGGCCGCTTGCTCGAAGACGCGCTGGCCAATGTGCCGGCTTCGACCCCGGCGATCGAGTTGTACACCTTGACCGTCGGCGGTGACGGCAAGCAGAGCGTGTTCCTGCGCGAATCCGATTATGTCAGCAACATGCTCACCAGCCGTTTCGGTGCGTTTGGCCAGATCCGCCTGGTGAACCATCGCGACCACCTCGTCGACCGGCCGATGGCCACCCGGGAAAACCTGCGCCGTGCGGCGCTGACGCTGGCCGAGCGCAGCGGCCCGGAAGACCTGATCTTCATCTACCTGACCAGCCACGGCACCAGCGAACACGAACTGGTGCTCGACCAGCCACGCATGGAGCTGTCCGACCTGCCGGCCAACGAACTCGGCGCCGTGCTCGCCCCGCTGAAAAACCGCGACAAGATCATCGTGATTTCGTCTTGCTACTCCGGTGGTTTCATCCCCGCCCTCAAGGACGAACGCACCCTGATCATGACCGCGTCGCGTGCCGACCGCGTGTCCTTCGGGTGCTCGGAAGAAGCCAACTTCACCTACTTCGGTGACGCGCTGTTCGCCCAGGCCCTGAACCAGACCGACGACCTGGAACAAGCCTTCAAGCTGGCAAAGGCCACCGTGGCCGAGCGTGAACTGGCGGACAGCTTCGAAGCCTCTGAACCGCAAATCTGGGCGCCGAAAACCGTTCTCTCCCATTGGCAGCTGTTACGCAAACAGCAGGCACGAAAAGCGCTACAAAGTGTCTCTATCGACAGCAAGGACGCAAAGAGCAACTAAGCTGATCAGTATCAAGGGGGACATATTATGTACTTGACGCCTCAGCATGTATTGCTTGCCGGAGCTACCGGGTTAACCGGTGAACACTTGCTTGATCGCCTGCTCAACGAGCCCACGATCACGCGCGTATTGGCCCCCTCACGCCGGCCGCTGGCCGAGCATCCGCATCTGGAAAACCCGGTCGGCGACCCGGCGATGTTCCTGCCGCAACTTAGCGGTCGCGTCGACATCGCCTACTGCTGCCTCGGCACCACGATCAAACAGGCCGGCTCGGAAGCGGCGTTCCGCGCGGTCGACCTGGACATGGTGGTGGCCTTCGCCAAACGGGCGCGGGAAATGGGTGCGCGACACTTGATCGTTATCAGCGCCTTGGGGGCCGATCGCAGATCCTCGGTTTTCTACAACCGGGTCAAAGGCGAGATGGAGTACGCATTGCGCGCACAAAACTGGCCACAGCTGACCATTTGTCGACCTTCGGTGTTGCTGGGTGAACGCCTCGAACCGCGCCTGGCCGAGCAGTTCGCCGGTCCGTTGTCCCGCTTGATCCCTGGCAAATACCGCGGCATCGAAGCGTGCCAACTGGCCCGGGCGATGTGGCGACTGGCGCTGGAGGAGCAGGATGGGATACGGATTGTCGAGTCGGATGAGTTGCGCAAGTTAGGCAAGTAATTTTGTGGCGTCTGTAATGACGCCTTCGCGAGCAGGCTCGCTCCCACACGGATCTGTGTCGTTCACAAATCCAATGTGGGAGCGAGCCTGCTCGCGATAGAGCGCGAAGCGCTCTCCTACAATCCACCCGTCGCCTGAAAACTCACACCGATCACCGTCAGCACCGACAACGGCAACAACAGCGTATCAAGCAACGCGCTGGCCGGCAGATCGACACCCGGATAGCTCGGCGCCTGCGCCCCAAAACGATCCATCGCACAGCAACCGCCATTCAGGGCGTACAAATCCAGGCGCGTCCCCGAATACACCACCGGCGCCCCCGGTTTGGCAGCATCCAGCGTGCGTGCCGTGGCGCAACCCGCCAGTTGCAACGCGAGCACAATCGTCAGCAGCTTATTCATCGCTGGTCAGATGGTGTTCGCCCCAACGCGGCAGCATGTCTTGTGGAATGTTCAGCAGGTTGAGAATCCGCGCCACCACGAAGTCGATCAGGTCATCGATGGTCTGCGGCTGATGATAAAAGCCCGGCGACGCCGGCAAAATGGTCACGCCCATGTTCGACAACTTGAGCATGTGCTCCAGATGAATGCTCGAATATGGCGCTTCACGCGGCACCAGAATCAACTGGCGACGCTCCTTCAGCGTGACATCGGCGGCGCGCTCGATCAGGTTGTTGCAGGCACCGGTGGCAATGGCCGACAACGTGCCGGTCGAACACGGCACGACCACCATCGCCGACGGCGCGCCGGAGCCCGAGGCCACCGGCGACATCCAGTCTTCCTTGCCGTACACCCGAATCTGCCCGGCGGCAGCGCCGGTGTATTCGGTGAGGAAGGCCTGCATCATTTGGGTTTTCGGCGGCAGCGTGACGTCAGTCTCGGTGGCCATCACCAGTTGCGCAGCCTTGGAAATCAGGAAGTGCACCTCGCGGTCTTCGCGGATCAGGCAGTCCAGCAGGCGCAAACCGTACTGGGCGCCCGAAGCGCCGGTCATCGCCAGCGTGATGCGTTCCGGGCCGTTGTTCATTGCAGCGCCTCGGCGAGTTTGCCGTGCAGGCCGCCGAAGCCACCGTTGCTCATGATCACCACGTGAGTGCCGGGCTGCGCCTGGCTCTTCACACGGTCGATGATGCCTTCCAGCGATTCGCTGACGATCGACGGCACACTGCACAGCGCGGCGGTCGCGCCCAAATCCCAACCGAGGTTGGCCGGTGCGTACCAGATCACTTGATCGGCATCGACGACGCTTTCCGGCAAACCATCGCGGTGCGCGCCAAGTTTCATGGAGTTGGAACGCGGCTCGATGATGGCGATCAGCGGCGCGTCGCCGATGCGTTTGCGCAGACCGTCGAGGGTCGTAGCGATGGCCGTCGGGTGATGGGCAAAGTCGTCATAGATGGTAATGCCGCGGACCTCGGCGACCTTTTCCATCCGGCGCTTCACGCTTTTGAACGCGCTCAACGCGGCGATGCCCATCGACGGCACAACACCGACATGCCGCGCGGCTGCCAGGGTGGCCAGTGCGTTGGCAACGTTATGCTGGCCGGTCATGTCCCACTCGACCACACCTTGAGCGACGCCTTCGAACATCACTTCGAATTTCGAACCGTCTTCGCTCAGCAGTTTGACCTGCCACTGGCCACCGGCGCCGGTGGTTTGCACCGGGGTCCAGCAGCCCATCTCGATCACGCGCTGCAACGCCGGTTCGGTGGTCGGATGGATCACCAGGCCTTCGCTCGGGATGGTCCGCACCAAATGGTGGAACTGTCGCTCGATGGCCGGCAGATCGGGGAAGATGTCAGCGTGATCGAACTCCAGGTTGTTCAGGATCGCCGTACGCGGGCGGTAGTGAACGAACTTGGAGCGCTTGTCGAAGAACGCACTGTCGTACTCGTCGGCTTCGATCACGAAAAACGGTGTGCCGCCCAGACGTGCCGACACCGAGAAATTCTGCGGCACGCCGCCGATCAGGAAACCGGGGCTCATGCCCGCGTGTTCCAGCACCCAGGCCAGCATGCTGCTGGTGGTGGTTTTGCCATGCGTACCGGCGACAGCCAGTACCCAGCGGCCCTGCAACACGTGATCGGCCAGCCATTGCGGACCGGAGACATAAGGCAGGCCTTTGTTCAGTACGTATTCAACAGCCGGGTTGCCGCGGGACATGGCGTTGCCGATGACCACCAGATCCGGCGCCGGATCGAGCTGGGCGGGATCATAACCTTGGGTCAGTTCAATGCCTTGCGCCTCAAGCTGAGTGCTCATCGGCGGATAGACGTTGGCATCGGAGCCGGTCACGTGATGGCCCAGCTCTTTGGCCAGAACCGCCATCGAACCCATGAAAGTGCCGCAGATACCAAGAATATGAATGTGCATTAGTCGACCTCGTAAAACATGGCCGCAGGTTAGCGTAGGGAGGCGAAAATCGCACCTTGTGTTTGTAGGAGCGAGCGGTGCGGCGACCCGACTTGCCCGCGAATGCCATCACACGGTTCACCTGATGCACCGCGTTATCGTTCTTCGCGGGCAAGCCTCGCTCCTACGGGGCCGGTGCAATTACCGGGCGATGCCGTGTTTACGCAGCTTTCTATACAGGGTGTTACGGCTGACACCCAACTGCTCGGCGGTATGGGTCATGTGCCAACGGGTTTGCTCCAGCGCATTCAGCAACGCCAGGCGTTCGGCATCGTCCAGCGGATGTTCGCAAGGCTGTTCAACAGCAACAATCGGCACCGGTCGCGCCTGTCGAATCATCACCGGCAAATCCTCCAGCCCGATCCGCCCACCATCACACAACGCCGCCAAGGTGCGCAGCACGTTGCGCAGTTGCCGCACGTTCCCGGGCCAGGCGAAACCCAGCAACGCCTGGCGTGCGGGCTCATCAATCAGCACCGTCTCCCCGCCCGCTTCTTCCGCCAGCAGAAAGTCGAGCAACTGCGATTTGTCACTGCGTTCGCGCAACGCCGGCAACGCAATCTCCAGCCCATTGAGCCGGTAATACAAATCCTCGCGGAAGCTTCCGTCCTGCACCCGTTCCAGAAGATTACGGTGAGTCGCGCTGATGATCCGCACGTTGACCGCCTCCGGCTCGCCGCCAATCGGCACCACTTGTCGGTCTTCCAGCACTCTTAATAGCCGGGTCTGCAACGCCAGCGGCATGTCGCCGATTTCATCGAGAAACAAGGTCCCGCCATCCGCCTGCTGCAACTTGCCGCGCATGCCTTCCTTGCGTGCGCCGGTGAAGCTGCCGCCGCGATAGCCGAACAACTCGCTCTCGATCAGGCTTTCCGGGATGGCCGCGCAGTTGAGCGCGACAAAGGCTTTTTCGGCCCGCTGACTGGCCTGGTGCACCGCTTTGGCGAAGGCCTCCTTGCCGGACCCGGTTTCGCCGTTGATCAACAGCGGCACATCCCGTTCGAAGACGCGCAGGGATTTGCGGAAGTCTTCCTGCAACCCCGTATCGCCCAGACAAATACCCGACAGGCGCGCAGGTTCGGCAATGACCCGACTGGGCACTACCGGCACCGGAATACTGCGCGGCTGACCGCGCAACACGGCAAACAGGCTGCGCCCGTCACGTGTTCGCAACGGCCAACTGGCGCTGGCATTCACACTCGCGCGGCCCAGCAACTCATCCAGCGAGCAATCGAAAAACGCCTCGACCGGTTTGCCCAGCAGCCCGCCGCGACTATGCCCCAGCAGGTTCAGCGCGCTCTGATTGACCGCGCTGATCCGACCTTCGCCGTCGAACGCCAGCAGCCCTTCGCTGAACAGCCCGACGGATTCCGCCTGCAGGTGAAAACGCAGCAACCATTGATTGTCGAAGTAACGCAGGAAATAGCAGCTCTCGATCATCTTCGCCGAGAGATTGACCAGGGCCATGGTGTGGAACTGACTCTGCCGCGAGACCTCGTGCCGCGCCGAGGACACGTCGAGCACCGCCAACAGTTCTCCATGCGGATCGAACACCGGGCTCGCCGAGCAAGTCAGCCCAGTGTGACGACCACGAAAATGTTCGTCCTGGTGAATGGTCAGCGACTGACGCTCCACCAGGCAGGTGCCGATGCCGTTGGTGCCTTCGCAGGCTTCGCTCCAGTCGGCACCGAGCCAGAGGCCGGCGCGTTCGAAAATCTTCCGCTCGGCGGGTGCCGTCACACAATTAAGGATCACCCCCCGCGCATCCGTCAGCAGCACCGCATGGCCGGCGCCGGACAGCTGCTGATGAAGACTGCTCATTTCGTTGCCGGCGATGTGCAGCACTTGCTGCAAGCGTTCGCGGCTTTCGAGGACACGGCCGTGCTCCAGCACCGTCGGCGCCATGGTCAGGGCCGGGTCGAGGTGATAGTCCTCAAGACAGCGCAGCCAGGAACGGGCGATGGACGGATCGCTGCCGGGACCGTGCAGGTGGGATTTCCCCTGGGTCACGGTCAGCACTTGCTGGGCATGGCGACTCAAATGGTTGTCGTGCATTTCTTATTATTCTCCCCGAGAGGTTTACGCCGACCCTGTAGGAGCGAGCGGTGCGGCGACCCGACTTGCCCGCGAAGGCGATGACGCGGTTTGCCTGATGCACCGCGTTATCGTTCTTCGCGGGCAAGTCGGGTCGCCGCACCGCTCGCTCCTACAGGGAGGTTCGAGCATCCTCCAGCCTAGCCCGCATTGCAATGCTGGCAAGACCGGCCAGTCACAAGCTGTGCCACAAGCGGTACAAACTGTCACTGGGACTGTACCGAATCCGTCACGGGCGCCGCCCGCCTGTCCGACAGAAACTACGCAAGGCCTTGATTTGCTTGACCTGCAGGGCAGTGGCCCGACCTTTGCTCTACGCTTATAGCAAGCGCACATGCGCCTCTCTAATAAGTACAAAAGCCAAGGAGAAAACACCATGCGTTACGCTCACCCCGGTACTGAAGGCGCTATCGTTTCGTTCAAAGCCAAATACGGTAACTACATCGGCGGCGAGTTCGTCGCGCCTGTCAAAGGTCAGTACTTCACCAATACCTCGCCAGTGAATGGCCAACCAATTGCCGAATTCCCGCGCTCCACGGCCGAAGACATCGACAAAGCCCTGGACGCTGCCCACGCCGCTGCCGATGCCTGGGGCGCTACGTCCGCCCAGGCGCGCTCGCTGGTTCTGCTGAAAATCGCCGACCGCATCGAGCAGAACCTGGAACTGCTGGCGATCACCGAATCCTGGGACAACGGCAAAGCCGTTCGCGAAACCCTCAACGCCGACATCCCGCTGGCCGCCGACCACTTCCGTTATTTCGCCGGTTGCATCCGCGCGCAGGAAGGCAGCGCTGCCGAGATCGACGGCAACACCGTGGCCTATCACATCCATGAACCGCTGGGCGTGGTCGGGCAGATCATCCCGTGGAACTTCCCGATCCTGATGGCCGCGTGGAAACTCGCCCCGGCGCTGGCGGCGGGTAACTGCGTGGTGCTCAAGCCTGCAGAACAAACACCGCTGGGCATTACAGTACTGGTCGAGCTGATCGGCGACCTGCTGCCACCGGGCGTGCTGAACATTGTTCAAGGCTTCGGCAAAGAAGCCGGCGAAGCGCTCGCCACCAGCAAACGCATCGCCAAAATCGCCTTCACTGGCTCGACCCCGGTCGGCTCGCACATCATGAAGTGCGCCGCCGAAAACATCATCCCGTCCACCGTGGAGCTGGGTGGCAAATCGCCGAACATCTTCTTCGAAGACATCATGAAAGCCGAACCGTCCTTCATCGAGAAAGCCGCTGAAGGCCTGGTGCTGGCCTTCTTCAACCAGGGCGAAGTCTGCACCTGCCCGTCCCGCGCGCTCGTTCAGGAATCGATCTACGACGACTTCATGAAAGAGGTGATGAAAAAAGTCCTGTCGATCAAACGCGGCGACCCGCTGGACACCGACACCATGGTCGGCGCCCAGGCGTCCGAGCAGCAATTCGACAAAATCCTTTCGTACCTGGAAATCGCCAAGGGCGAAGGTGCCGAGCTGCTGACCGGCGGCAAGGTGGAAAAACTCGAAGGCAGTCTGGCGACGGGTTATTACATCCAGCCGACCCTGCTCAAGGGCACCAACAAAATGCGTGTGTTCCAGGAAGAAATCTTTGGCCCAGTGGTGAGCATCACCACGTTCAAAGACGAAGCCGAAGCCCTGGCCATCGCCAACGACACCGAGTTCGGCCTCGGCGCCGGCCTCTGGACCCGCGACATCAACCGCGCCTATCGCATGGGCCGCGCCATCAAGGCCGGTCGCGTGTGGACCAACTGCTATCACCTGTACCCGGCGCACGCCGCGTTCGGTGGCTACAAAAAATCCGGCGTCGGTCGTGAAACCCACAAAATGATGCTCGATCATTATCAGCAGACCAAAAACCTGCTGGTGAGCTACGACATCAATCCGTTGGGCTTCTTCTAACCCGGCGCGAAACCGCGTAACGGCCTTCGCGGGCAAGCCTCGCTCCTACAAGGATTGCGTTGTACCTGTAGGAGCGAGGCTTGCCCGCGAAGACATCCTCAATGACACACCAAACATCGCCCTGCCGCTCTGGCACGGGCTTTGCGTGCCCGCTCCACACCAAAATGCAGTTCCCGAAAGTCCAACAGATCAAACAATAAAAAAGACAGCGAGGACTTATGACTTCTTCCACACAGCTCAAACCCACACTCGGCACCCTGCATCTATGGGGTATTGCCGTCGGCCTGGTGATTTCCGGCGAGTACTTCGGCTGGAGTTACGGCTGGGGCACCGCAGGCACTCTGGGTTTCCTCGTCACCGCCCTGATGGTGGCGACGATGTACACCTGCTTCATCTTCAGTTTCACCGAATTGACTACCGCCATTCCCCACGCTGGCGGGCCCTTTGCCTACAGCCGACGGGCCTTCGGCGAGAAAGGCGGCTTGATTGCCGGCATTGCCACGCTGATTGAGTTCGTCTTTGCGCCGCCGGCCATTGCCATGGCCATTGGCGCTTATCTGAACGTTCAATACCCGGAACTTGACCCCAAGATTGCCGCCGTTGGCGCCTATTTCGTGTTCATGACGCTCAACATCCTTGGCGTCAGCATTGCCGCCACGTTTGAACTGGTGGTGACCGTGCTGGCCGTCGCCGAGTTGCTGGTGTTCATGGGCGTGGTCGCACCGGGCTTCAGTTTCAGCAATTTCGTGCTCAACGGTTGGTCGGGCTCGAACGAGTTCACCATCGCCTCAATCCCCGGCATCTTTGCGGCGATCCCGTTTGCGATCTGGTTTTTCCTCGCGATTGAAGGCGCGGCGATGGCGGCCGAAGAAGCCAAGGACCCGAAACGCACGATTCCCAAGGCGTACGTCAGCGGCATTCTGACGTTGGTGTTCCTCGCGATCGGCGTGATGGTAATGGCCGGCGGTGTGGGCGACTGGCGTCAATTGTCGAACATCAACGACCCGCTGCCTCAGGCGATGAAAGCCGTGGTCGGCAACAATTCGACCTGGATGCACATGCTGGTCTGGATCGGCCTGTTCGGGCTGGTGGCGAGTTTCCACGGGATCATTCTCGGCTACTCGCGTCAGTTCTTCGCCCTGGCCCGTGCTGGCTACCTGCCACGCTCGCTGGCCAAACTGTCACGCTTCCAGACCCCGCACCGCGCCATCCTGGCCGGCGGCGTGATCGGCATCGCGGCAATCTACAGCGACGGCCTGGTCAACCTGCAAGGCATGACGCTGACGGCAGCGATGATCACCATGTCGGTATTCGGCGCCATCGTGATGTACATCATCAGTATGCTGAGCCTGTTCAAGCTGCGTAAGACCGAGCCGAACCTGGAACGCAGCTTCCGCGCGCCGGGTTACCCGATCGTACCGGGGATTGCGCTGTTCCTGGCGGTGGTGTGCCTGGTGGCGATGGCGTGGTTCAACACACTGATCGGCTGCGTGTTCCTCGGTTTCATGGCGGCCGGCTACCTGTATTTCCAATTGACCGCCAAGCAGCGCTTCGATGCGCCGGCGGATGCGATGCTTGAAGGCGTCTGAACTGCACCGGCGCCGGGCTAACTTCCCGGTGCCTGCTTTATTGAAGTGCACACAGATTCAAATGTGGGAGCGGGCTTGCTCGCGAATGCGGTGTGTCATTCAGTACATATTTTGAATGACATACCGCATTCGCGAGCAAGCCCGCTCCCACAGGAGGTTCGGTGGTGTATTTGAGTTATTGATTTGATCAGGAGGACACCGTGGCCACATTTGCCCATTCCATCGGCGCCCAGACCTACCGCTTTGCCAGCCTCAAAGAGGTCATGGCCAAGGCCAGCCCGGCACGTTCCGGGGATTTCCTGGCCGGCGTCGCCGCCCTTAACGATGGCGAGCGCGTCGCCGCGCAAATGGCCCTGGCTGATATCCCGTTGACTCACTTCCTGCAGGAAGTGCTGATTCCTTACGAGGCCGATGAAGTCACTCGACTGATCATTGACACTCACGACAAACAAGCTTTCGCCGTGGTCAGCCATCTCACCGTCGGCGGGTTTCGCGACTGGCTGCTCAGCGATGCCGCCGACGAACAGAGCCTGCGCGCCCTCGCACCGGGCCTGACGCCGGAAATGGCCGCAGCGGTGTCGAAAATTATGCGCGTGCAGGACCTGGTGCTGGTCGCGCAGAAAATCCGCGTGGTCACGCACTTTCGCGGCACCATGGGCCTGCGGGGACGCTTATCCACCCGCCTGCAACCCAACCACCCCACCGACGAACCGGCCGGTATCGCCGCGAGCATTCTCGACGGTCTGCTGTACGGCAACGGCGACGCGATGATCGGCATCAACCCGGCCACCGACAGCATTGCCTCGATTTGCGCGATGCTGGAAATGCTAGACGCGATCATCCAGCGCTACGAAATTCCTACACAGGCCTGCGTGCTGACCCACGTCACCACGTCCATCGAAGCGATCAATCGCGGCGTTCCGCTGGACCTGGTGTTCCAGTCGATCGCCGGCACCGAAGCGGCCAATGCCAGCTTCGGCATCAACCTGAACGTGTTGCAGGAAGGTTACGACGCCGGTTTGAGCCTGAATCGCGGCACGCTTGGGCAAAACCTGATGTATTTCGAGACCGGCCAGGGCAGCGCCCTGTCGGCGAACGCCCACCACGGCATCGATCAACAAACCTGCGAAACCCGCGCCTACGCGGTTGCCCGACATTTCAAACCGTTTTTGGTGAACACCGTCGTAGGATTTATCGGCCCGGAATACCTCTACAACGGCAAACAGATCATCCGCGCAGGCCTGGAAGACCACTTCTGCGGCAAATTGCTGGGCGTGCCGATGGGCTGCGACATCTGTTACACCAACCACGCCGAAGCCGACCAGGACGACATGGACACCCTGCTGACCCTGCTGGGCGTGGCCGGGATCAACTTCATCATGGGCATCCCCGGTTCCGACGACATCATGCTCAACTACCAGACCACTTCGTTCCACGACGCGCTCTACGCCCGACAAACCCTGGGCTTGAAGCCGGCGCCGGAGTTCGAACAGTGGCTGGCCAAGATGGGCATTTTCACTCAGGCCGATGGCAAGATTCATTTCGGCGAGCGCCTGCCGCCAGCCTTCCGCCAGGCGATGGGGCAACTGGGATGAGTGTCGAGATGGATAAACCGCCTGTTGATTCAGAAAATCCTTTGCTGGAACTGCGGCGCCTGACCCCGGCACGGATTGCCCTCGGCCGCACCGGCACCAGCATGCCGACCAGCGCACAGCTGGATTTCCAGTACGCCCACGCCCAGGCTCGGGACGCGGTGCACCTGCCCTTCGACCATGCCGGGCTCAGCGCGCAATTGGCCGAATGCGGATACGAAAGTGTGCTCCTCCACAGCGCCGCCACCAACCGCGACAGTTACTTGCAGCGCCCTGACCTGGGGCGAAAATTGAGCGATGAGTCCGCGCAAATCCTGCGCAACCATGCTTCAGCCTATCCCGGCGGCGTCGATCTGGTGATTGTCGTGGCCGATGGTTTGTCGGCACTGGCTGTGCACCGTCACACCGTGCCCTTCCTTTCGCGCATGCGAGAGCAGATCGAAGTCGATGGCTGGACGGTTTCACCGGTGATTCTGGTAGAACAAGGCCGGGTCGCGGTAAGCGACGAAATCGGTGAGCTGCTGGGCGCAAAAATGGTGGTGATCCTGATTGGCGAACGCCCTGGCCTCAGCTCGCCAGACAGTCTGGGATTATATTTCACCTACAATCCAAAGGTTGGTCTGACGGATGCCTACCGCAACTGCATCTCCAATGTGCGACTGGAAGGCTTGAGTTATGGCATGGCGGCACACCGCTTGCTTTATCTGATGCGCGAAGCCTGTCGGCGGCAGTTGTCGGGGGTCAACCTGAAGGACGAAGCGCAGCTTCAGACGCTGGAATCGGATGCAGGTGCGGACATGAAAGGTAATTTCCTACTGAGTCTGCCGGATGCCTGAACCGTTTCCGCATTGCGTTTCTGATTGGATTTCAGGCAGGATCGAAACACGGCTGCCCGAGTGAAGAACCGTTCGCCGTCAGAGCACGTGAAGACAGCCACTTGAAGACGAGACCTACCGATGCGGATTATTCAAGCGACCCTCGAACACCTGGACCTGCTGACCCCGTTGTTCGTCAAATATCGCGAGTTTTATGGTTCCCTGCCGTATCCGGACTCGTCCCGGGCGTTCCTTGAGAAACGCCTGCGTCGCAAGGAGTCGGTGATCTACTTGGCCCTGGCCGATGACGACGACAAGAAGCTGATGGGTTTCTGTCAGCTGTACCCGAGCTTTTCGTCGCTTTCGCTTAAACGCGTGTGGATCCTCAACGACATTTATGTCGCCGAAGACGCCCGCCGGCAGTTAGTAGCTGACAACCTGATGCGCACCGCGAAAAAAATGGCCAAGGAAACCAATGCCGTGCGCATGCGCGTTTCCACCAGCAGCGACAACGAAATCGCACAGAAAACCTACGAATCCATCGGGTTCAAGGAAGACACCGAGTTCAAAAACTACGTGCTGCCGATCAGCGACGAGCTTTGATCCGCACCGAGCCCTCGTAGGAGCGAAGCTTGCTCGCGAAAGCGGTCGGACATCCGGCGGATATGCTGAATGACAGACCGCTTTCGCGAGCAATCGAGCGTCGACCGGCCGCCCCTACAAAAAAAGCAGACCGCGCCGCCGGTCTTGCGCGACACTCCTCGCTACAAACTCGACGCGATTTTCACTTTTCAGTCCGTATAATCCCGATCTTTCCGGCTTGTAAGAAAAACTACATTCGCTTGTAGCCTTACATGAAGTCATCCGCACAGGCCTGCCGAGTCGGGCCGTCACCACAGGTGCCCCCATGGATTTCAACCCGCTCGACCTTATTCTGCATCTCGATGTTTACCTCGACTTGCTGGTAAATAACTACGGGCCATGGATCTACGCCATCCTGTTTCTGGTGATTTTCTGCGAGACCGGCCTGGTGGTGATGCCTTTCCTGCCGGGCGATTCCCTTCTTTTCATCGCCGGCGCCGTGGCGGCCGGTGGCGGCATGGACCCGGTATTGCTCGGTGGCCTGCTGATGCTGGCGGCGATCCTCGGGGACAGCACCAACTACATCATCGGACGAACGGCGGGTGAGCGACTGTTCAGCAACCCGAACTCGAAAATTTTCCGCCGCGATTACCTGCAACAAACCCACGACTTCTATGACAAGCACGGCGGCAAAACCGTATCGCTGGCGCGTTTTATGCCGATCATTCGCACCTTTGCACCGTTCGTCGCCGGCGTGGCAAAAATGCCTTACCCACGATTCTTCTTCTTCAGCGTCCTCGGCACCATCCTGTGGGTTGGTGGTTTGGTGACCCTCGGTTACTTCTTCGGCAACGTGCCGTTCATCAAGAAAAACCTCTCGCTGCTGGTAGTGGGCATCATTCTGCTTTCGCTGTTGCCGATGATCATCGGCGTGATTCGCAGCCGCTTCGGCAGCGCCGCATCCAAAGCCGAACCACACTGAACGATGTGGTCGCTCAGCGCCTGGCGTCGCCGGCGCATCCTGGCCAAACACCCGATTGCCGACGATATGTGGCAGCGGGTGCGCCATCACCTGAGTTTTCTCGACGGCATCAGCGCGGCTGAGGACCAGTGGTTGCGCGAAGCCTGCGTACTGTTTCTCGACGACAAACACCTGACCGCCCTGCCCGGCGTCGAACTCCACCAGGAGCAGCGTTTGCTGCTCGCCGCCCAGGCGCAATTGCCGTTGCTGAAGCTGGGCGATCTGAACTGGTATCAGGGTTTTCACGAAATCGTCCTCTACCCCGACGACTTCCTCAGCCCGCAGCGCCATCGCGACGCCAGTGGCGTTGAACACGAGTGGGACGGCGAACACAGCGGCGAAGCCTGGCAGCAAGGCCCGATCATTCTGGCCTGGCCCGGCGTGATGGCCAGTGGTGGCTGGGAAGGCTACAACCTGGTGATCCACGAACTTGCGCACAAGCTCGACATGCTCAACGGCGACGCCAACGGCCTGCCACCGCTGCACGCGGACATGCGCGTCAGCGACTGGGCCAGGGTCATGCAAGAGGCCTACGACGATCTCGACGGACAACTGGAGCGCAACCCGGACGCCGAAACCGCCATCGACCCCTACGCCGCGGAAAACCCCGCCGAGTTCTTCGCGGTCACCAGCGAATACTTCTTCAGCGCCCCGGATTTGCTGCACGAGGCTTATCCACAGGTGTATGAGCAGTTGAGGCTGTTTTACCGGCAGGATCCACTGGCGCGTCTGCGGCAACTTCTGGCCGAGAACCCTGTCTATCAGGCACACGACTAAGGTCTACACAACCTCTGGTCCGTAGCGTGATCGGCGGAATATGCCTATAATCGCCGCCACTTTTTGGTCAATCCGGCCAAGTGTTTTTGGTCAACTAACGGGGGCACCGCCCAATGAGCTACAGCAAGATTCCGGCTGGCAAAGACCTGCCGAACGACATCTACGTCGCGATCGAGATTCCGGCCAACCACGCGCCGATCAAATACGAAATCGACAAAGACAGCGATTGCCTGTTCGTTGACCGTTTCATGGCCACCCCGATGTTCTACCCGGCCAACTACGGTTACATCCCGAACACCCTGGCTGACGACGGTGATCCCCTCGACGTGCTGGTCGTGACCCCTTACCCGGTTGCTCCAGGTTCGGTCATCCGCGCTCGTCCGGTCGGCATCCTGAACATGACCGACGACGGCGGCGGCGATGCCAAAGTCATCGCAGTCCCACACGACAAGCTGTCCCAGCTGTACGTCGACGTGAAGGAATACACCGACCTGCCACCGCTGCTGATTCAGCAGATCGAGCACTTCTTCGCGAACTACAAAGATCTCGAAAAAGGCAAATGGGTGAAGATCGAAGGCTGGGCCGGTGCAGACGCCGCCCGCGAAGCGATCACCAAGTCGGTTGCTGCCTATAAAGGCTGAGACGCCACTGGCCTTACGCCACTGACGACTTGAAAAAACCCCGGTTAATCCGGGGTTTTTTGTGCCCGCAGAAAAGCATTTAAACGTGCCGTTTAACCATCCGGTGAATCGGTTTTTTCTTGTTTAATTTTTACTCGATACGTCTTACATCCGGTCTTAAATTTCCCTCGTATTTTGAACGGTTCGTTTATTCAAAGCCTCGCCATAGGCCCGTAAACTCGTGCCCATGAAGAAAAAAAACACTAGCGGTCCACGGTTTAAAGCGCTCCTCAAAGTAGCGAACATCACGACGACCGGATTTGCCGAATTCCTCGGCACGGCGCCGCAAAACGTCCACAACTGGTACACCCGCGGTGTGCCCGATCACTGCATGGAAGCCGTCGCCAGAAAGCTCTCGGTCAACAGCGAGTGGCTCAAATATCTCGAAGGCCCGAAAGACGCCAAACACCTGCGTCTGGTCAGCGACACCGGCAACACCTTCGACGCCCAGGCCCTCCGCGGCATCTACACCGTCATCGAACCCACCGATGTCGAATTGCCCTTTTACAAAGAAGCGCCCGTCGCTCCCGGCTCCAGCAAAACCCACGTGATCGAGGACACCAGCCACCCCATCCGCCTACCCCGAAGCCACCTCGACTCCCTGGAAATCAACCAAGCGGATGCCATCTGCGCCTACATGATCGGCAACAGCATGGCCGAGAAAATTGAAGACGGTTCAACCATCGCCATCGATCGCGGCCTGACCCAGATTGTCGATGGAGAAATTTACGCGATCGAACACGACGGGATGCTTCGCATCAAGTACCTGCACCGGATGCCAGGGAATGGATTGCGATTGCGCAGCCACAACAGCGCTGAGTACCCGGATGAGACGTTCAGGGCGGTGCAAATCGAAGAGCAGAACATCCGGGTGTTGGGGTGGGTGTTTTGGTGTTCGACGCTAAACAAGCGTCGCCCGCCCATTCCGTTCCTGTAACACCGCGCCGCGCCCCTTCGCGAGCAAGCCCGCTCCCACAGGGATTACGTAGAACCTGTGGGAGCGGGCTTGCCCGCGAAGGCGGTGGAACATTCACCTCAAAACCCGGATCAGCTACCCGATCCCAAGCAACTAACAGCTCTACCCCGCACACCACACTGGGAATTCCCCAAAAAAATCAGTATGCTGCGCCCCACATTTACGCATCGACCCGCCCCGCGGCTCCGATCGCACTGACAAGGCAGATGATTTTCTCGCCGAGTCCCACAGCCGGACGCAAGATCCGGGTGTACGTTTTGAAGGCTGGCGCGGTTTACCAAAAATGAACCAAGCCAGTCCCCGAGAAGCCGGCCACAAGCCGGCTTTTTAATGCCTGAAGCCTTTATAAAATATGGCCTTTATCGCAAGCCCCTATTCCAGCCCATACTTCAGTCCATATCTAAACGCAGATCGCAGATCGCAGATCACAAATCACGAGCTCTGGGTCATGGCAAACACCTGGGACACTTCCTGCAAATGAGCCCTGGTTAGCCACAAGCGGATCCTCAAAGACCTATCGCCCCTGCATTGCCTATGACATGTAGGCAGCTCGACGGGTTAAACTCGGCTTTTTTGCCTACCCGAAGGAACTGTCGCGTGAATACGGAAAACCATTCCCAGACGGCCGCCTTTCTCTGGTCGATTGCCGACCTGCTGCGTGGTGATTTCAAGCAGTCCCAGTACGGACGCATCATCCTGCCATTCACTCTGCTGCGGCGCATGGAGTGTGTGTTGGCGCCGACCAAGGATGCCGTGATTCGCGAGTTCTACGCCCAGGAAGGCCGCCCAGACACCGTACGTGAAATGTATATGCTGCGTGCGGCAGGTGGCCTGCAGTTCTTCAACGCCTCGCCGCTGACCCTCGGCACTCTGTCCGATACCCAGACCCCAGCCGACCTGATGAGCTACGTGCAGTCCTTCAGCAAGGACGCCCGCGAGATATTCGAACACTTCCACTTTGAAGACTTTGTTCAGCAACTGGCCAGCGCTAACCTGCTCTATCAGGTGGTGCAACGGTTTGCTGCCACGGACCTGAGCCCCGAGCGTATTAGCAACTTCGGTATGGGAATCATCTTCGAAGAACTGATCCGCAAGTTCGCCGAAAGCTCCAACGAAACTGCGGGTGAGCACTTCACCCCGCGCGATATCGTGCACCTCACTACTTCGCTGGTGATCACCGATCAGGACCATAAACTCGCGCCCAACAGCATTGTCACCATCTACGATCCAACGGCGGGTACGGGTGGCTTTCTGTCCGAAGGCGACGAGTACATCCAATCCATAAGCGAAAAGGTCAGCGTCTCCCTGCACGGGCAGGAGTTAAATCCCGAGTCCTACGCCATTTGCAAAGCAGACATGCTAATCAAGGGCCAGGATGTGGCCAGCATCAAGCTCGGCAACACGCTTTCTAACGACCAATTAACCAACAAGCACTTCGACTTCATGCTCAGCAACCCGCCGTTCGGCGTGGAATGGAAGAAGGTGCAAAAACAGATCACCGACGAGCACAGTCACAAAGGTTTCGATGGCCGCTTCGGCCCCGGCCTGCCACGAGTGTCCGACGGTTCACTGCTGTTCCTCCTGCATCTGGTCAGCAAAATGCGTGACCCACGCGACGGAGGCTCGCGAATTGGCATCATCCTCAACGGCTCGCCACTTTTCACCGGCGGCGCGGGCTCGGGTGAGTCGGAGATTCGCCGCTACCTGCTGCAAAACGATCTGGTCGAAGCCATCGTCGCGCTGCCAACGGACATGTTCTACAACACCGGCATCGCCACCTATGTCTGGATACTAAGCAACCACAAGGCCGCGGAACGCCAGGGCAAGGTGCAGTTGATCGATGGCAGCCAGCACTTCGCCAAGATGCGTAAGTCGCTGGGCAGCAAGCGCCAGTACATCACCGAAGATCAAATCAGCGAACTGGTGCGCCTGTATGGCAGCTTCGAGCACACAGCACAGAGCAAGATCCTCCCCATCGATGCCTTCGGCTACCGCCGCATCACTGTTGAGCGCCCGCTACGGCTGAGTTTCCAGACAAGTGCCGAGCGCCTCGACAAGGTGTTGGAAGAAAAAGCCCTGCAAAAGCTCGACAGCACCGCTCAGCAGCAACTGATGACCGCTCTGCAAGCCATAGACGCAAGCCAACTCTACCGAAACCGCGAACAGTTCACCAAGGTTCTGAAAAAATCCCTCGCTACGCACAGCGTCAGCCTCAACTTGCCGGAGCTCAAAGCCCTGCTCAATGCCCTGAGCGAGCGCGACCCCGAGGCGGATATCTGCATCACCAAGGGCCAGCCGGAAGCGGACGCTGGCTTGCGTGACAACGAGAACGTGCCGCTGGGCGAGTCGGTGTATGACTACTTCCAGCGCGAAGTCATCCCCCATGTGCCGGAGGCCTGGATCGACGAAACCAAAACCGACGCTCAGGATGGCGACGTCGGCATTGTCGGTTTCGAAATTCCCTTTAACCGGCACTTCTACGTGTTCCTACCGCCGCGCCCGCTAGCCGAAATTGACCGCGACCTGAAAATCTGTACCGACAGCATCAAACGTATGATTGAGGGGCTGTCGGCATGAGCTTGCTTGCATATCAGAAGCTGAAACCGTCAGGTATTGAGTATTTGGGCAAAATTCCAAATCATTGGTCATTAAAGCGACTTGGCGATCTTGTTGCTTTTGCTCAGGGCAAGGCGCATGAGCCGTATATTGACGATGACGGCGACTACATCTGCGTTAACTCTAGGTTTGTTTCGACCTCGGGAAAAACGATTAAGACATGCAATATCAATCTAACCCCTGCTTCGTTAAACGATATATTGATGGTAATGAGCGACCTGCCCAATGGGCGGGCACTTGCTCGGGCATATTACGTTGGTGATCATGGCAAGTACGCCGTGAATCAGCGGGTGTGTCGAATCACCGCAGAAAAGGCATATCCTCGTTTCTTGTTTTACTTGTTAGATCGTCACCCTGGACTTATGCAAAATGACGATGGCGTGCATCAAACCCATCTTTCAAACGCCGATTTTCAAAAGCTAAAGCTCTATTTACCAACAATTTCAGAGCAAAACCAAATCGCCCGCTTTCTCGACCACGAGACAGCCCGCATCGACGCGCTGATCGAAGAGCAGCAGCGCCTGATCGAACTGCTCAAGGAAAAGCGCCAGGCTGTGATTTCCCACGCCGTCACTAAAGGCCTCGACCCTACTGTGCCGATGAAAGACTCGGCCGTGGAGTGGTTAGGCGAGGTGCCAGCGCATTGGGAATTAACCGCCGTGAAATATGTAGTTGAGAGCCTGAGTCAAGGATGGAGTCCTCAGTGCGACAATTATCCGGCTGAGGATTGCGAGTGGGGTGTATTAAAAGTTGGGTGTGTAAATGGGGGAGTATTTAATCCAGCTGAAAATAAGCGCCTACCGGATGAGCTTGAACCAGATGCGAGATTAGCGATAAAGAAAGGGGACATGTTGATATCAAGAGCAAACACCCGAGAACTTGTTGGCAGTGCTGCTGTTGCTGTCAGCGACTATCCATGGCTAATGCTCTGCGACAAACTTTATCGATTGCGTTTGAACGCTAAGAGAGTCGCTCCCGAGTTCTTGGCGCTATACCTCGGATCAAGCGCTCCGAGGAGTCAGATTGAATTGGCTGCAAGTGGCGCAAGTGACTCGATGCAAAATATATCGCAGTCAGTAGTTATGGATATGCCTCTGCCCTTGCCGCCAGTCGGCGAGCAGGAGGCCATCTTGCGACTCCTAGGTGACACACTGAAATACTCCGATGAGCTAGTTGCGGATGTCACTATTCAACGCTGCCTACTCCAAGAACGCCGCTCCGCCCTAATCTCCGCCGCCGTCACCGGCAAAATCGACGTGCGCGGCTGGCAGCCTCCGGCCAGCGCGCCATCCCCCGAATTAGCACAAGAGGCCGTGTAATGGCGGACAGCAAGGAAGCTCAGTTTCAGCAGGACATTATCGACGCCCTGGCCGCTCAAGGCTGGCGAGTTGGTACTGCCAGCGGCTACAACCGGCGTACGGCGCTGTATACCGAAGATGTGCTGGGCTACTTCAAGGAGGCCTGGCCGGAGCGCTGGGACAAGTTCGCCAAGGCCAACCCGAATGCACCAGATGACGTGCTGGTACAGAAGCTGGTGCGCGAGCTTGAGCAGAGCGGCACCCTGGATGTGCTGCGCCATGGCTTCAAGTTGCCGGCGGTGAAGGTGGAGCTGTGCAGCTTCCAGCCCGACCACGGTATGAACCCGGATACCTTGAAGCGCTACCAGTGCAACCGCCTGCGCGTGGTACCGGAGGTGTCCTACTCGCCGCATGCGCGTGAGGCTGGCAGCAGTGGGCAGAGCTACAATCCACGGCTGGATCTGGTGCTGTTCGTTAACGGCATCCCCACAGCCACGCTGGAGCTGAAAAGCGAGTTCAAGCAGTCGGTCGAGAACGCCAAGCGTCAATACCGTTACGACCGCCCTGTGAAAGACCCGCTGACACGCAAGCCCGAACCGCTGCTGACCTTCAAGCGTGGCGCGCTGGTGCATTTTGCCGTAGGGCAGTATGAGGTGGCGATGACCACGAAACTGGCGGGCAAGGACACCTTCTTCCTGCCCTTTAACCTCGGCAGCGAGGAAGGCGGCGCTGGTAACCCGATGCCTACCGACGACAGCCAGTACTCCACCGGCTACCTGTGGCAAAGGCTGTTGCAACCAGATGCTTGGCTCAAGGTGCTGGGGCGCTTTCTGCACCTGGACAAAAAAACCAGCGAAGGCTTCGACGGCTCGCTGGTTACCAAGGAAACGATGATCTTCCCGCGTTACCACCAATGGGAAGTGGTCAACAAACTGGTCAACACCACCCGCGCCGAAGGACCTGGCAAGCGCTATTTAATCCAGCACAGCGCCGGCTCGGGCAAGTCCAACTCCATCGCCTGGACTGCGCATCAACTGGCCTCGCTGTACAACGACGCCGGCGAGCGCCTGTTCAACTCGGTGATTGTGGTCACCGACCGCACGGTGCTGGATAGCCAGTTGCAGAACACCATCTACCAGTTCGAGCATGCCCAGGGCGTGGTCAAACCGATCAGTCGTGATGTCGGCAACCAGAGCAAGTCCGAACAACTGGCTGAGGCGCTGGCTGAGCAGACGCGCATCATCATCGTCACCATCCAGACTTTTCCTGCGCTGTTCGATGCCCTAGACCAGTACCCCAAGCTGGCTAGCGGGCGTTATGCGGTAATCGCTGACGAGGCGCATTCATCCCAAACTGGCACGTCAGCCAGCAAGCTGAAACAGATCCTAGGCAGCGATGCGCTGGACGCCGAGGAAGTCAGCGCCGAAGAGTTGTTGGACGCAGCCGTACAGGCGCGCCAACCGAATGAGCGCATCAGTTACTACGCCTTCACTGCCACACCCAAGGCCAAGACCCTGGAGCTGTTCGGTCGCCCGGTCGACCCCACGCTGCCGGCCAGTTCCAGCAACAAGCCGGAGGCTTTTCATCTGTATTCCATGCGCCAGGCTATCGAGGAGGGTTTCATCCTCGACGTGCTGCGCAACTACACCACCTACAGCACCGCTTGGAAGATCGCCCACCCAGATGGCGAAGACGACGAGGTGGACAGCAAGAAGGCGCGCATCAAGCTAGCGCGCTGGGTGCGTTTGCATCCATACAACATCAGTCAAAAGGTTGAAGTGATCGTCGAGCACTTCCGCGCCAATATTCGCAATTTGCTCAATGGCCAGGCCAAGGCCATGGTGGTGACCAGCAGCCGCCAGGAGGCTGTGCGTTACCAGTTGGCGGTGAGAGCCTACGTACAGCAGATGGGTTACAACGATGTCCACCCGCTGGTGGCGTTTTCCGGCAGCGTGCTACCGGATGAGGTGATCCCCGAAGAGGTGACGGAAAACAGCAGCCTGCTCAACCTTGGCCTGAATGGCCGCGACCTGGCAGTGGCGTTCGACACCCAAGACTTCAACGTGATGATCGCGGCCAACAAGTATCAGACTGGCTTCGATCAACCCAAGCTGTGTGCCATGTACGTGGACAAGAAGCTGCAAGGCGTGGACTGCGTACAGACCCTGTCGCGGCTGAACCGCACTTTCGGTGACAGCAAGGAAACCTTCATCCTCGACTTCTTCAATGAGCCGCAGGATATTCTCGACGCCTTCTTGCCGTACTACACCAAGGCCGAGCTGACCGATGTAACCGACCCGCAGATCATCTATGACCTGCAGAAAAAGTTGGATGCCGAGGGGATCTATCACTGGCAGGAAGTCGAGGCTTTCGCCATGTCCTTCTTCGACCGCAAGGCGGCGGCCAGCAAGCTCAGCTATTACTGCGCGCCGGCCAAGGAGCGCTTTGCCAAGCGTTATGCCTTCTCGGTGGAGTCGCATCAGCAGGCGCTGGATTACAAGCGCATGGCCGAGGCGAACGGTGACAGCGCCGGCCTGAAAAAAGCCGAGCATGCGCTGAAAGAGACCGGCGAACAGATCGATCAACTGGACCTCTTCCGAAAGAATCTGCAGAGCTTCGTGCGCCTGTACGAGTTCCTCTCGCAGATTGTGCCCTATGAGGACCGCGAACTAGAGCAGCTCTGCGTGTACGCCAAACATCTACACCCGCTGCTGCGCTTCGATCGCCTGCAACAAGACGACGTGGACGTGGGCGAGCTGCAACTGAGCCACTACCGCCTGAGCAAGCGCGCCGAGCATCAGTTGCGCCTGAACGAGGAAAACGGCGAATACACACTCAAGCCCGGCAGTGATGTGGGTAGTGGTAAGCCTCATGATCCGGAGAAGAAGCGCTTGTCAGAAATTATCGAGGCGCTGAACGATATCTTCGGTGCAGAGGTGAGCGATGACGATCAGTTGCAGTTCCTCACCGGTATCGCCCAGCGTATCAGGCGCCAGGAAGATGTGATGGCCCAGGTGAACAACCACTCCGTGGATCAAGTGATGCATGGCCTATTTCCTAAGCGCGTTCTCGATACCGTATTGGACGCCATGACAGACCACGAGAAGCTGTCGCTGGAAGTTTTGGATAACGAAACGAAGAGCCGGGCGTTTGCACTGGTGATTTTGAAGATGCTGAAATCGGCAGTGAGCCTTGATGAGACATTCCACAGGCGTAAGGAGTGACAATGCCAATTCCGGATTTTCAAAGCGTGATGCGGCCGGTGCTGACCACCGTGCAGAACGGCGCACCACTACCGCTCAATGCACTGCGCGAGCAGATTGCTGATCAGTTCCAACTGACCGAAGAAGAGCGCAAGGAGCACCTGCCTTCCGGGCATCAGACGGTGATCAACAACCGCGTAGGCTGGGCTCGGACTTATCTAAATAAGGCAGGCCTACTGACCATTCCAGCGAAGGGCATGGTGCAAATCACCCCGCGCGGCCTCGATGCCTTGTCCAATGGACCAGAGCGAATCACCGTGAGCTGGCTAAAGCAATTCCCCGAATTCGCCGATTTCCATACCGCCAAGCCACACGCAGCGGGCATACCTGTTGTGATGGATATCACTACATCGGAAACCACTCCAGATGAGCAAATGGCCGAGGCCCATCAAGCTCTTGTGCAATCACTTGCTGATGAGCTTCTTGTTCAGGTGCGGGCAGCAACGCCGAGCTTTTTCGAGCAAGTGGTGGTCGATCTGATGCTGGCCATGGGGTACGGTGGCTCACGCAAGGAAGCCGGCAAAGCCACTCAGCTCACCAATGACGGCGGTATCGACGGCATCATCAAAGAAGACAAACTTGGCTTGGACGTGATCTACCTGCAGGCCAAGCGTTGGAACAACACCGTGCATCGCCCTGAAATCGACAAATTCATCGGCGCACTGACTCGCCAGCGGGCCCGCAAGGGTGTGTTCATTACCACCTCGGACTTTTCCATGGGAGCAAGGGACGCTGCACTTGGCCTTGATATCAAGGTGGTACTGATCGATGGTGTCGAGCTCGCTCGGCTGATGGTCGAGCATAACTTGGGCGTGAGCGTTAAGCAGGTATACGAGGTAAAACAGCTCGACAGCGATTACTTTGCCGAAGAGTGATTCGCGAACGGTCAGTTGGCTCAGTTCAACTGGTGCAAGGATCCAAAACACGGCTTATTTCGCAACAAAGTTCTGATGACCTCATCAGCCTGATCTGGTAGCGGCGATTTGTGTAGCCGGGTGGAGTGTTCAGCAGCGCAACTGTGCGTGAAGCGTTAAAGCATTGGGATTGCGTAGCCGGGGTTGCCGGGGTTGCCGCCCGCAAAAGCATACTGTTTGACGATTCGGCGCTTGATGTTGCTCTCAAACGCCTGATCTCCAGTGGTTTAGGTCTGAAATTGCGGCTGCTCGAAAAGGACGTCCTTCACCTTGCACTCACGACCGGCATTCACCGATTCCAGGTCTCACGGGGCCGTTTTTAAAAAACCAAATTTGACTACTACGTTCAAGTTTTCTTCTTCAAAGTTAATATTAGCCCTGTCATTTCTGCCTGCAGGTCTGCCAATTGTCTTTCCAGGTCAACTTGACGTTCAACCAGTGTTTCCAAGGAATCAATATCATCGAGCACTTCACGCACAAGATATTTGGAAACGCTCAAATTCCATTCATTATTTTCAATATCGGCCAATGGCACCAATTTAGAAAAATTCTCATAATCTGATCTGGCATCACAAAGAGCAACAACCTTACTCACTGCCTCACCGAGAATAACATTCCGGTTGCGGTCCTTCGAAAAAAAACTAGATGCATCTACAAAAAGCACATCACTTTCTTTTCGAGTTCGACGAAGAACCAAAATATTTGCAGGGACAGCAGTGCCGTAAAAAGTATTCGGCGGCACAGCCACGACCGTTTCAACATGATGATTAGCTAAAAACTTTACTCTAATAGCCTTCTCAACACCCTCTCGAGAGAGAACCCCAGTGGGTACAATAACTGCAGCACGGCCATTCTCCTTCAGACTAAATAACGCTCGTTGAAGAAAGGCATAATCTGCATTAGATCTAGGTGGAATGCCGTACTCAAAAAAAACACCACTCGCATTGCCATCCCAGCGGAGGGAAAACGGAGGATTCGCAGTGACCACGTCAAAACGCCCAAACTTCCCTTTACCGTCATGAACGCTGAACATACTATTTGAAAGCTCAATACTTTCTTCATCCAACCCATGCAACAGCATATTTGACTTTGCAATAAAAAGTGAGACAGATGAAATATCTTGACCGTACAAATTTAACTGACCACCACTTAAATCCTCACTAACGCGCCTTGCTGCTGCTATCAAAAACCCGGCGGACCCACATACCGGATCATACACACTCTCCGATTCTTGAGCCTTTAGCATCTCCGTCACCAAATGCACCACACCACGTGGAGTATAAGAGTAACCTGCACTGTCGATACTATTTTCTGCAAATATAAAAAGGAGCAATTCGAAACACTCCCCAAGCGCTACTCGACCATCCATTCCTTCGAATGGCAAGTGGCTCAGCCCTTGCCACAACTCATACAGATCCGCTTGCAAACGTGCATCTGTCCTCATAGAAGCAATGGACTTTAGACAAACCGAAACAAAGTACTTTTTAAAACTACTCGAGTCACGACCACTATTTTCTACGGTGACCATTAACCATCGATCAAAATCCTCTCGCCCATTTAACAAGGGTACGTTCTTGGCAAAATTATAATCTAAAAAATAAAACCTCAAGACCATCAACAACACTATTTGCTCAACCAACTCTGAACCACTTAAACGCGACCGTAGCCGTTCAATCGAGGGAGAGACAACACGAACAAATTCCTGCTGCAAGTTGGCTATCACTTTACTCCACCTCCCAATACTTGCATACAAGCACTGGCCATCAAGCTTTCACCATTCACCAAAAGCTCCTGCAACACTGATTTCTGCTTACACCAACTATCATAGATTTGCAGAATCATCCCCTGATCTTCAGGACTCGGAATCGGAATTTCTATTTCAGATAAATTTTTTATACTTATGTTTGGAATCGTCGCACCGCCACGAATTGAATCCAGCGCTCTACGACCAAAAGGCGAATTTAAATACCAATGAAAATATGCAGAACCAACACCCTGATCCAACGACTTTATTACTGCCACTTGATTTGTCGTGACGACTAAAATATCAGAGTTCTTCACGTTATAAAGCATAGCCTCACTCCTATTCCCTCTCAGAGGTAGCAGGACATCACCAAAAGTCAAAGGTGCTTTAATTTTGGCCGGATCAATTTCCGCAAAAGACAATTCGTCAGCATCTATCAGAGCCCCCTCACGAATATCTTTTATTTGAATCAAGCGTATGCCACTCTCATCGCTTATCGCTTCTGCTTTTTCTCTGAAAGTCTGCCCAACAGAAATTTTTGCAACCGATGAAAGTTTTTTTTTCTGAATCATTTTTTTAGGAGTCCGCTCTGGTCGACAGCGTCTTTTTTTAGCGCTACCTCTATGCTACTGATGTGTGAACCGTCAATCGAGGTTGACAGGGACTGTCTGAAGTCGAAATTAATGCTCGGGCTTAGGACAAGAAAAATCGCCACCGTCAGGGCGTGAGTAGAAAATTTCTTAGATCGTTTCTTTTTCATTTTTTGCTCCACCCATCGCTTAACAAGATCAGCGGCGCCCACAGAGGCCTGTACTGCTGGTACTGCTCATGCAGTAAGGCAAGAGTAGGTGCTTGTCTCGCTACTGTCAAATCAGTATTGCCAGTACCGCGCTGAATTCTCTTGGCGATCTATCCTCCACTCAGCTGATCAAACCAAAACCAATTGCAATCTTTTTCAGCCACGGCTTATGAAAAATCTAGCAATGCTGATCACGGATAACTAAACCCCTTAACCAACGTCAACTCCCCCACCGCCCGCATCGGCACCAGAAAAGTCTCCATCTTCTCGTTCGGCGTCCCTTCCTCCGTAATCACCGTCACCTGCGCCGTCGTCAACGGCTGAACCGCATCCTCCTGCCCCTCTTCATCACTCCGATACCCACCGCCAAAGTAATTCACATACACCAAATACTGCCCTTTGATCGGCGCCGGCATGGCGAAGATTTCCGGCCCATACCCCGTCGTAACGTCCACATCCAGCGCCGCGCCATTGGGCGCAACACGATCGCCATACCAGATGTGTGCGCCATCGGGGGTGATGAGGTGCAAGTCCAGATCCGTACCGTCGCTGTCCCACGCCAACAACACCCGCAATTTCGCTGGGGTGGCGCCGCCGCTGGCGTTGAGGAACTGTGTGCGATGGCGTTGTTGGCCATCGGGGCTGCGGACTTCGACGCTGTTGCTGCCGTTGGGGAACGAGAACGGTCGGTCAAAGCGGCCAGCGGGATCGATTTTCAGCGGCATGCTGACACCGTTGACGATCAACCGGCCCGGTTCAGTGGACTTGGGGGTGGCTTTGATCTGGCCGGTGATGCGTGCGGTGTTGGCCTGGCCCACTGGCGTGTTCACCGAGGAGGCCGGGTAGTTGACGGTCTGGCGGAAGTTTTCGCCTTCGCCCTCGGCCGCGCCCGTGCGCCAGCCGCCGACGGGGGTGTCGAGTTTGACGGCGCTTTCAGCCGCAAAAAGCGTCGGCAATACGCAAACAGAACAAAGGAACAGGAAGACCTGTGGATAACGGAGTTTCATGGCCTATTCCAGCAAGAGGTGGCGGGCGAGCCCTTCGATGTAGGTTTCATCCTGGCCGTTGGGGTGTGCTTCGAAGGCCAGGTGCAGGTATTCGTGGGTCAGGTCGAGGCGGTCTTGCAGCGACAGCACGCCGCGCACGTAAATGCGCTGACGCTCGCGGTCGACGTAGGGGCGGCCGAAGGCCAGGCGACAGACGGCGAAGGTGCTGACTTCGTTGTAGCCGGTTTCGTTTTCGAGGCGCTGGCGCCAGCCGCGTCGTTGGGTTTGCAGCCAGTCTTGGGCGGCGGGCAGTGCTTCGCAGGAGGCGACGGGGTTGTCCCAGCGGCTGAGGCTCGCGCGCGGGTAGGCGTGCAGCAGGATGGCGTCGTAGCGCTGGCCGGCGTTGGCTTGTTCGACGGCGTGCTGCCAGGAGAGTTTGTCCGGGCCGGGTTGATCGGAGTGATAAGTGACGGTGCTGCCAGCGAGTACCAGGTCGCTGGTCCATGCGGCGATGTTGCGTGATTCGGCGGTGGCAGGGCGCGGGGCGACGCGTTGACGGCTGCTGCTGTCGTCGATGCTCAGGCAGTCGCCGTTGCGGGTGGCGTTTTGCAGCAGGTAGGTGCGGATGGCGATGGCCAACGCTTTGGCGGCTTCAGCAGGTTCGGGTTTGGCTTCTCGTTGCAGGACGCGAGCGACATATTCTTCGCGGTCCAGACGGGCGATCAATTTATCGCCCACCAAAAACAGTTCTCCGTCGCTGTGGATATCGAGTTGGTTGCCATTAGAAAACTCGACGCGAAAATCGCCCTGCAGTGGTCCGGAAGAAACAACACGATCCCCCGCCAGAACCCGCCCGATCGGATAACGAGAAAACAACCCAACCTCGACGCAGCGCCCCGCATCCAAAGGCCAATCAACCGGCAGCACCGAAGCCAACGCCTCACCATAATTGCGCAGCACCATCTGACTGGTTCCGCGCCCGCCCGCCCAGATCGGTGTGCCATCGGCCAGCCAACCGGCAAACCCACCCTGACGCGACGATGGATCCTGGTCGCCCAACCAGCTCCAGGTTTTCACCCGCAACCGACCACCGAGTTCGCCCACGACATTGCCGTCGGCGGCGTTCAACACCACATCCAGCAACACTCGCCGTGCCTGATCCTGCGCGGGCATCACGGCCAGCACTTTAAGCAATTCAACCACCGACACCCGCGTGGATGGCTGCAACGAAGGCAAGTCCAGCAACCACTCCGGCGCCTGCCGTGCCTGCCAATACGTGCGCCACTCAGCGCCAGCAATGCCCAACCGCGCAGGCTCGAAGTACAAGCCACACGACTTCACCAGCGCCTGATCGCGCTCAATCTTGCCGCCTGCGGTGCAGCAATAGACTTCTTCTTTTGACTGCCCGCGACACTCATACGCTGGCTCACGGGCGCCGGTTTCCACCAGCCAGCCGTACACAAACAACTTCCACAGACTGCCCAATGGCGTCTGCAAATCCGAAGGCAACGGCTCACGAGCAATCACCTGAGTCCGGCTCAGCGACAGCAATTCACCCTTGAAACCCAGACGCAGCGGCTCGTCCTGCGCCGTCGCCAGCGCAGGGATCAAACACAGCAGCCACCAAAGCAAACGCCGGGTCATGTCAGTTGACCGTGACCTGACCAAGCGCCGGTTTCTGCTCCTGAGCCTGATGCTGCGGCGCGTAGACCTGAGTGAAGCGCACTGGCGGCAGGTTGAACTGGCCTTTCTGCGAGAAACGCACCAGGTGGCGCAAACGCAATTCGCCGCTCAAGGCATCCACCGGAATCGCGTAAGCCATCTGCCCCGGTTCGAAGCGCGCCTTCTCCAGCGCCGTCGGTTCAGTGCCGGCCTTGCCCATCAACTTGATGCCCCACGTGGTGCGCTCGACATCCGCGCCGGGTGGCAGCGGCACTTCGATCATGCCGTAGCGCAGCGGTTTCGCGGCTTTGCTGGTGATGATCACTTCGTCCAGATACAGGCTGTCGCTGGACAACGGTTTGGTGCCAACCGCTTCCAGTTTGAAGGTGAAGGCTTCATCACCCGGCACCAGACGCGACAAGCGACGGGTGATGGTCACAGCCATCGGATCAACCGGCGGTTGTTTAGTCTGGAAACTCAACGCCGCCCGCAACGGGCGCTCTTGTGTCCCGGTCAGAGACAGCACTGCCGGCACCGGCGAAGTGCCCTGCCACGTCCAATACATCTCACCGGTATCACCGTAATTTTTCTTCCAGCCTTCACCCGGTGCCAGTGCGATGGTGGGCGAAGCCTGCTCGATGCTGCGTTGCAACCAGGTCAGCGCCAATGCGCGCTCCAGGGTCGATTGCTGCGGCAGCAAGCGCTGCAACAACGCTTGCGCATGAGCCTGATCGAAGCTTTGCAGCGACAGATTCAACGCTTCGGCAAACGGCTGCGAACTGACGGCCAGACGCTGCTGCGCGTCGGCCAGTTGTCGGTTGAAAGCATCCGGCAGATTGACCTTTGACTGCTTCGCCAAAGAAGCGGTCAAAGCACGCGCCGCCGCCAGGCCCAACGCTGAATCCGGATCGCTCATGACAATACTGTCTTCGCCATCCTCCATCAGAGTCGCGGCATTGCCCACGCCCGCTTTTGCCAGGTCGTCCATCAAACCGCTGAGCAACGTGTTGACCGGCAATTGCATCTGTTTGGCGAACGACAGGATCAACGCACGCTGCAACAGCGGCGTGTTTTTCGCCTGTTTCGAATAGACCTCCAGCACCCGCTGCCAATGTTCCGGCGGCAGGCTCAGTTCCAGCGCTTTGCTGGCGTGCCAGTCGGCGTAATAGGCATACGCGGTGAGGAACGCGTCCGGCTCACCGTCCATGCCCCACCAGGTGAAACTCGCCGATGGCCCGGCCATTTGCACCAGACGCAGACGGCTGTTCTGCATGATCAGGCGCAAGCGATCGCGGATCTGTGGGTTCGACGACAAGGTCGGGTACGCAATGCTCAACGGCAACAAACGACTGGCCGTCTGCTCGACGCCGCCGTACGGATAGCTGAGCAAATCATCCAGCGCCGAACGGAACAGCGCTTGCGGACTGTCATCCAGACGCAGGCGAATATCGGTGGCGTCCGCCGGCAAGGTCAGCGGCGTATCACCGCTGGCCACGTCCAGGCTTTGACTCTGCGTAACGAGCCAACCTTCGCCGGTCGCGGTCAGACGCACGGCCAGGGCGTCGGCGGTTTTACCGTCCTGCACCAGTTCGGCGGTCCACTCGCCAGTGGCCAAGGCGAACGCCGGCAACGCGATGTAGTTGATGCCGTTGTTTAGCGTCACGGGCACGCGCTGTTCGGCGCCAGCGAAATGAATCACCAGCTCAGCCTTGACCGGTTTTTCCGCCTGACTGAAGGCGAACACGCCGAGATCCGGTTTGTCGCCGGTGCGGAATTTGGTCGGGCCGCTCCACTTCAGGTACAGCGGTTTTTCCGAGCGCAGGAATTGCTTTTTCTGCCCGACCTGACCGTCATCGGCGATGGCGCGCGCGGTGATGCGCCAGCGGGTCAGCGAGTCCGGCATTTTGAAGGTGAAGCGGGTTTTGCCGTTGGCGTCGCTGATCAATTCCGGCTGCCACGCGGCGGTGTCGACGTCCTCACGACGCGGCCGCTCCAGCACTTTCACACCGCGCTCGCTGCGATTGGCTTTGCCCGGTGCACCGGGGCTGCCCGGCAACGCGACGTCGTAGCTGATGAACGACAGACTGGCGCTGGTGCGCACGTTGTTGCGGCGCGGGTGATAGAAGAACTGGTCGATGGTTGGCGCAACTTCCGGTTGCAGCGCGTAGACCATTTCGTCGACAACGCTGACCGTTAGGTGCGCCGGAATCGGCTTGCCGGCGAACTGCGTTGTCAGGTCCACGGACACCGTATCCCCCGGCTGATACACCTCTTTATCGGTGACGATGGCTACGTCGATTTGCGGCGCAATCACCTTGATCCCGGCGTTCTGGAAGCTGTACTGGCCGCCCTTGGTGTACAACACCGAGAACGTCAGGTTCGGCGCGAAATTATCCTTCACCGGAATGCGCGCGCGGTATTGGGTGTCGCTGAGTTTTTCCATTTTCAGCCAGTCGCCGCCCTTCGACATCAGCGCGGTGGCCTCGACCTTGTCGCGTTCCAGCGACAGTAAGGCATCGCTGACAGGCTCGGGGAAAGTGATCAGCGCGAGGGCTTCGTCACCCGCCTTGTACTCGGGTTTATCGAGGACGATCTCCACGGTGCCGGGCACGGCTTTGACGCCATCGCCAGTGACCGAATGCCCGGTCGCGCCGACCACGCGACCATGGTCATCCTTCAACGTCAGGTTGTAAGTGCCCGGACGTTCGAAGGCCAAGGTGAAGCCTTTATCGCTTGCAGCCAGTTTGCCTTCGCCCGTGGTCTGATCTTCCAGGCGCACCCAGCTGTAGCCGCTCGGCGTGACCGCTTTGCTTTGCTCGCTGCCACCTTCATTGGCGTAGCTGAATGCAACCTTGTCGCCCACCGCACTGAAGCGCTGCGGCGCGTTCAAGCGGAAACTCGCGGCGCCACGGTCGATGAGGATTTCCTTGGTGGTCTTGACCCGATACGCCGCGCCATCGCTGGCGAAAACGGTGAGCATGTAACGGCTCGGTTTTTCGGCGGCGGGCAGGTCGAGGGTCGCGTTGCCTTTGGCGTCGGTGGTCAGTTCGGTGCTGGTCAGCTCCACCGGGAATTGCCCGAGATATTGCAGCTCGTTATCGACCATCGACAGTTGCTGGGCACGCAGGCTCAGGGTCAACTTGGCGTCGGTCACCGGTTTGCCGTCCGGGTACAGCAGCACCAGGCTGCCTTTCACCGGCTCGCCGGTGCGGTAATCCTGCTTGGCCAGGTTCAGCGAAATCTCGAAGTGCGGCTTGATGTATTCAGCCACGCGGAAGGCGCTGCTGTAGGCCTGATCCTTGTAGCTGAAACGCAGTTCATAACCGCCCGCGACCGCGTTGTCCGGCAGCTGGAAACGACCTTGTGTGCCGGCCTTGGAATCGAGTTTCAACGCCAGCGTTTGCAGCGCAGTGCCGGTGGCATCGAGCACCGTGACATTCACATCAGCCGCCGTCGGCAACACCGAATCACGGGCATTCTTGAACTCGCGACCGACGATTTTCAGCGACACCCAATCCCCCGGCCGATACAGCGGCCGGTCCGTAAACGCATAGAGTTTGGTGTCGTAGATTTCGCTGTCGTAATAGAAGTTCTCGGAGACAAACACCCCGCCCTCTTCGTCCTCGCCGATCACGAACGAACGCTCCGGGCTGACGTGTTTCAGGCGCAGCAAACCATCAGCATCGGTGGCACCGCTGCTCATCACGCCGAGGCCGTCGGTCCACAACACATTAACCTTCGGCACCGAACTGCCTTCGTGTTTGCGTGCCGCCCAGACCACCAGCTCATCACCGGCAATCTTGCTCACGGCCACGGTGTTGGAAACGAAGACCATGGTAGTCGCGCGGTACTTGCCGATCAGCGCTTCCACCAGATACAGGCCCGGCTTCAGGTTGCCCAACGGGATGTACACGTTGCCCGGTGCGACAGTGACGAACTCGCTGGACGAACCGGCGAGGTTCACGCCCTCAGGCGGCTGGATCGGTTTGGCTTGCCACAGTGGATAACGGAGCTGACTGACCACCGGCAGGCCCGGGATCAGTGCGAATTGCGGCTGCGCGTCGTAAGGCGTTGGCGCGGCAATCGCAGTGCCCATCTTCAGTTCCGGCACTTCCTCGGTGACTTGTTTGCGGGACTCGTAGGAAAACGCCCGCTGCATCACACGACGGGATTTGCGGTACCAGTTGTCCCACAGGTACGCGAGGGTGTTCGACAGGCCTTCACCCTTGAACTGGCCGTCGCTGACCACGCGGTGCAGGTTCTTCTGGCGCTTGAGGAAATCCAGCGGTTTGTCGATGCGGTACACACGAATGTCCGCGCCGCCGTAAGGCTCCATGCGGAAGCGGCGATAGTCGCGGCCCGGTGCTTCGAGGCGCACCATCGCCTGTTCGTCGCTGGCAAAACTGCTGTCCGCCAACAGGAAAAAGCTTTCACCGGCCACCGGCGTGTAGCCGCTCGGTTCGACGGTGTCTTCGGCATTCACCGCCGAAAAAGGCAGGACCAATACCAACAGTAGAGACAGAAAACGCAGCATGCGGGCACCGGTCATTGGGAGAGAAAGTTCAGTCGATAGACGCCGATGAAGTTGGGGTTGGCTGCGTCGGGTATCCATCGGGTGTCCTTCCATGTCATGAGTTGCTGCAGGCTCGCGGAACGCATGCCGTTGTCAGTGGGGGTGGTGGTGCCGGTGTGATAGGCGATGTAGCGGCCCATCCAGATCATCAGGTGCTGGTCGTCGCCCTGATCGAAAAACATCAGGTCGCCGGGCCGGGCTTGCGCCAGGTCGCGGCCAACCAGATGGCTGTTGAACTGAATCAGTTTGATCGCGTTGACGTACGGCCCGACCTTGCCGCCACCCTGCTGCCATTGCTGGGCGAGACCGCGTTGCGCCTCGCTCAATTGCAGCTCTGGCGGCAGGTAGCGATTGGACAGGCCATTGCTGCGCAGCCATTTGTCGTCATGGACTTTCAGCGCTTCGTTGGCGGCAAAACGCACCAGACCCGCGCAGTCCTGCTGATACCAACGCGGGCTCGGACCTTGGGTCAACTGTTCCTGGGCGATGCGCACGAACCAGGCGCGGAACACCTGGGATTGCTGCACGTCGAGCGGCGCGGCGTCACTGGCAAATACCCGACTGCCCAGCAACATCGCCAGCAAGCCGAGGCCTCGGATAAGTGCGGTCACAGCGCTTTCCATTCCAGCGGCAGCCATTGCCAATGGCCGTCGGGCTCGCTGCCTTCCGGCAACGTCAGCGCGTATTTGCCGTAACCGCCGAGCTTGCGCAGTTTCGGAATCAGGTAGGTTTGCGCCGCGTTGTAGAACACCGGCTCCATGTCTTGCGGCAGGCTGTCGAGGGTTTCCTGTTGCATCAGCTGCGCCATGGAGTCCGGGCCGAAGTAGACCGGCATCAACAGGTCTTTCGGTACCACGTCGGCCATCGGCGGGAAGCGTTTATCGAGGGTGCCGAGGGCTTTGTCCACGAGTTTGTCGTCGAGGGAGAACAACAGCGTCGAACCGTGGCGCGCCAGGCTCACGCGCATGAACGCTTTGCCGGTGATCGCGTCCGGGTCCTCGGCGTCCTTGGCTTTGTAAGGGCCGAAATTGGAACTGACCTGACGCTGCCACTGGTGGTTTTTACCTTCCTGCTTCTCGACCACCGGGAACGCGTGCTCTTCGACGTTGCCTTCGTAGGCGCCGACCATCGAGCTGAACAAGCTGCCCAGGTCACCGTCGAGTTTGGCGCTGTCGTCGTCATTCAGACTGGCCACCAGCAGCGGCGTGTACAGCCGCGAATCGGCGTACCAGCACAGGCCGGCGGCACCGGCCATGTGTTCGGTCAGCGCCTGGGCCACGGTTTCTTCGGCGCCGAGCTTCACCAGCAACGGCTTCTGTTGTTCGGCGGCGAGCGGCAGGGCCACACAAGCACTGGCGCCCATCGGCATGGCTTGCCAGATCGGTTTGAAATCGAAGTCCGGCTGGTTTTCCAGTTCGTCCATGGCGAGGAAGCTGTGCCAGCCCTTGTCGTCCATGTCGAAACGCAGGCCGGCGAAGTTCGGGATGAACCGCTGGTAACCCATGGCCAGCACGCTGGAACTGACCGACAGACGTTGTTTCACTTCCGGCGCGCGCAGTGGCAGGCCGAAGGCTTCGGGGAAGAGTTTCTGACCGCCGAGCAATGCTTCCAGCGATTGAGTCGAAACCATCCCAGGCTCATCGATCGGGCCATTGCTGTTGTCGTACAGTTTCGAAGGATTGGACAGCACCACCAGCTTGTCGCCATGAGAGGCAAACAGCAGCGCCTTGCTGTTGTTGTAGGTGAGCTGAAACAGCGGCACCGTCTCGCCGACGACCTTGATGTCACCGAGTTGCGTCAGCTGCGAATCATCCAGCGCCACTTTGGCCAGCGGCTCCAGCACCTTGGCCAGACCACCGCGATCCATCACCAACAAAAAGTCTTTCAGGCGACCATCCGCCCCGCGCCACAACGCGACATCCGCCGGTTGATCGAAAAGCTGCTCGATCAGGCTGTCCTGCAGCTTCAGGTCATGTTCGTAGATGATCCGCCGCAGACTGCCGATCAAGCCGAGGCGATCGGCATGGGCTTCGTAATAGAAGACGAAATCTTCGGTCAGGGTTTCCTTGAGGAACGGCACCGCCAGCAAGTCCTTGGGCAATTGGCTCAAGGAATGGGTTTCGAGCAGGCCGTCCGGGCGGCTCATGCCCAGTTTGTCGCTGGCCAATTGCGCCGCCGGCGCCTTGGGTTTGTGCATGAACCAGCCCAATCCGCCCGCCACGCCAGCCACCAGGATCAGCCCGCCCAACAGCAGTGGCCAACGTCGAGAAGGTTTGGCGGCAGGTGCGTCGGCGGCCGGGGTAACAGTGTTATCGCTCATGTTCACAAAGCCCATTTCATCCGTGGTGCGGGATGCTTAATAGTTGAAAGTCTTGACCAGCAGCAGGTCACCGATCGCGCGCAGGGGCACGATGAAGGTCTCGCGTTTTTCGTCGACGGTGTTTTCGTTCAGCACCAGGTTGATCTGCGAGGTGATCACCTCGTTCTGGTTGCTGGTCTCATCGAAGTTATAGCCGCCGCTGCCGAAGTTGCCCCAATAGTTCACGTAAACCAGATAGGTGCCATGCAGCGGCGCGGTCATGGTGAACATTTCCGGGCCGGGGCCGTCGACGCCGTCCGGGTCGAGGCCGCCGCCGTTGCTCATCGCCGGGCGAGCCCAGAACGCATGTTGGCCGTCGGGGGTAATGATGTGCAGGTCGAGTTCGGCTTTCGGATCGTCCCAGCCCAGCACCACGCGAATCCGCGCCGGGGTACGCAGGTTGTTGGCTTCATAGAATTGGACACGCTTGAGCGATTGGCCTTCGGCACTGCGCACTTCGACGCTGTTGGAGCCCGCGCCAAACGCATACGGCCGGGCGAAACGCCCCTGGTCGTCGGTGTACAGGTTCAGAGGATTGCCGTTGACCGCCAGCGTGTGCGGCCCGCGTTGAGTGCCGATGGCCTTGAGCTGGCCTTCGATCATCGTGCGATTGCGCTGCACACCCCGGTCGATGGGCGGCGTTGGGTAGGCGACTTGCGGGTTTTCGCTGCGATCGAGCAGGCCGTTGTAGCGCCAGCCGCCCACCGGTTCCGACAGCTCGGCCGTCGGCTCAGCCCAGGCTGCGGTCGCGCAGACCCACCCCATCAGCAATAGAAGAAATGAACGCATGTGATGCCTCCTGCCATGCATAACGAAACCTTGCGCCTGATCCTCGGCGCGTTACAGATCCAAATACTGCGTTTCGTCAGAAAGACCCGTGACTATTGGGTCGTAGAAGGCGCGAAGGTTAGCCATTTGGCGGGTTTTTAACAATCGGATACATCTTGAATTGCGGGGGGGATCACGATGATTGTTGGGGGTGAGCCGAATAATCCTCGTCACTGCAGTAGTGCTGTTACCTGAGAAAGCAGTCCTGCGGATGTATCCGGCACCTTTGTGGGAGCGGGCTTGCTCGCGAAGGCTGTGTGTCTGGTGACGAGTTTTTTGATGGTGTACATATCCATTATTGAGGTAACGGCGGCTATTGGTTCCGCCCTTACGGCGGGTTACTTGGAAAAGCGCCAAGTAACCAAGCGCCCGCGCCCCTGACGTACGGTGCCTCGCCTAGGCTCGGCATACCCTCGCTCCGGTCCTGCTCCGTGGGCCCGCCGCCATCGGCCATCCATGGCCGGGGGCGGCTAACCCGGCATCCATGCCGGGTTGCCCACTGCGCAGAACCTCCACTCGGCCTTCCGACGGGGCAGATCAAGATCAAAAGCCAAAGCAAAAACGAGGCGGCCTGCCAGCCGACCTGGCTCTTCGGTCGTGTGCACACTCCCGCACTGTGGTTGCCGCACTAATTTAGGATGTTTGCACATTCCCCTGTAGGAGCCAGCTTGCTGGCGATGGACGTCAACGATAACGCGGGCTGTCTGAATGAACGCGTTGTCCAAACGCTTTTCGCCGGCAAGCCGGCTCCTACAGGGAATCGCGTACGCTTTTGATTTTCACCACTCATCAGGCCGAGCGTTAGCTCGCCTTAAGCTTTTGATCTTGGGGTACACGCCCCCTCGAGAGGCCGAGCGCAGGTTCTGCGCAGTGGGCAACCCGGCATGGATGCCGGGTTAGCCGCGCACGGCCATGGATGGCCGATCGCGGCGGGCCCACGGAGCAGGACCGGAGCGAGGGCATGGCGAGCCTTAGCGAGGCACCGAACGAAAGGGGCAAAAGCGCTTGGTTACTTGGCGCTTCTCCAAGTGACCCGCCGTAAGGGCGGAACCCATATCAGCCGTTACCGCAAAAACGGATATACCCCCAACCCACCGCGCATCAGACAATGCCCTCATTTGCCCATAACCCCCATGTCTGCTAGTGTCGCGCCGGTTTAACGTCAACCGGAAATCGCCGCCATGGCCCGCAAAAAAGCTGCACTGGATTTCGAACAATCCCTCGCCGACCTGCAAACGCTGGTAGAGCGACTGGAGAACGGCGAACTGTCGCTGGAAGACTCGCTGACGGCTTTCGAGCAAGGCATCGGTCTGACCCGCGATTGCCAGGCAGCGCTGGCCCAGGCCGAGCAGAAGGTTCAAGTGCTGCTCGAACGTGATGGCGAGCTGGCCGAGGAACCCTTCGACGCGGATCAGCCAGAATGATTGCAGCGTATTCGGCGACGAGCCAGGCCCGCGTCAACGCGGCACTGGAAACCCTGTTCAACGCACCAAGCCCGGAACTCGCGCGGCTCTACGAAGCCATGCGCTACAGCGTGATGAACGGCGGCAAGCGCGTGCGTCCGTTGCTGGCCTACGCTGCGTGCGAAGCGCTGGGCGGCAAGGCCGAGCAAGCCAACGGCGCTGCATGCGCGGTGGAACTGATCCACGCTTATTCGCTGGTGCACGACGATTTGCCGGCGATGGACGACGACGATCTGCGTCGCGGCCAGCCGACCACCCACAAAAAATTCGATGAAGCCTGCGCGATTCTCGCCGGTGACGGTTTGCAGAGCCTGGCCTTCAGCGCCCTGCTCGACCCGCGCCTGAGCACGTCCGATGCTGAGATCCGCCTGCAAATGGTCAGCGCGCTGGCGTTGGCAGCAGGGCCGGCCGGCATGGTCGGCGGTCAAGCCATCGACCTCGGTTCGGTCGGCTTGAAGCTCGATCAGAAAGCCCTCGAATACATGCATCGGCACAAGACCGGCGCGCTGATCGAGGTCAGCGTCAAACTCGGCGCCCTCGCCAGCGGCCGGGCCGAGAAAGACGAACTGAAGTCCTTGCAGACTTATGCACAGGCCATCGGCCTGGCCTTCCAGGTGCAGGACGACATTCTCGACGTCGAAAGCGATACCGAAACCCTCGGCAAACGCCAGGGCGCCGACATCGCGCGCGACAAGCCGACCTACCCGGCCCTGCTCGGCCTCGATGCGGCCAAAGCCTATGCGCTGGAACTGCGCGATCAGGCCCTGCATGCGCTGCGACCGTTTGACGCGGCCGCCGAGCCATTGCGCGATTTGGCCCGGTATATCGTCGAACGGCGCAGCTGACAGCGTATCCGCCAAAAAAGAGCAACGCGTGGGCAGGGGCCGATGCATCAGGTAAACTGCCGCCTCTTCTATACCTATAACGATTCGCCTGATGCCCACGACGTTTCATGAGATTCCCCGCAAGCGCCCGACCACGCCCCTGCTCGACCGTGCCAACACGCCGGACGGCCTGCGCCGGTTAGGCGAAGCCGAGCTGGAAACCCTGGCCGATGAGTTGCGCCTGGAATTGCTCTACACGGTCGGTCAGACCGGCGGGCATTTCGGTGCCGGCCTGGGCGTCATCGAGCTGACCATTGCGTTGCATTACGTCTTCGACACCCCGGACGACCGGCTGGTGTGGGACGTGGGTCATCAGGCCTATCCGCACAAGATCCTCACCGGCCGTCGCGAGCGCATGGGCACCCTGCGCCAGAAGGACGGCGTCGCCGCTTTCCCGCGCCGCTCCGAGAGCGAGTACGACACCTTTGGCGTCGGCCACTCCAGCACGTCGATCAGCGCAGCGCTGGGCATGGCCATTGCCGCCCGCCTGCAAAACAGTGACCGCAAGGCCATTGCCGTGATCGGCGACGGCGCGTTGACCGCCGGCATGGCGTTCGAAGCGCTGAACCACGCGCCGGAAGTGGACGCCAACATGTTGGTGATCCTCAACGACAACGACATGTCGATCTCGCGCAACGTCGGTGGCTTGTCGAATTACCTGGCGAAGATCCTTTCCAGCCGCACCTACGCGAGCATGCGTGAAGGCAGCAAAAAGGTCCTGTCGCGCCTGCCCGGCGCCTGGGAAATCGCCCGTCGCACCGAAGAATACGCCAAAGGCATGCTGGTTCCCGGCACGCTGTTCGAAGAGCTGGGCTGGAACTATATCGGCCCGATCGATGGCCACGACCTGCCGACCCTGATCGCCACTCTGCGCAACATGCGCGATCTCAAAGGCCCGCAGTTCCTGCACATCGTCACCAAGAAAGGCAAAGGCTTCGCCCCGGCGGAAGTCGACCCGATCGGTTACCACGCCATCACCAAACTCGAACCGCTGGACGCTCCGGCCGCTGCGCCGAAAAAAGCCAGCGGTCCGAAGTATTCCGGTGTGTTCGGCGAATGGCTGTGCGACATGGCCGCGACCGATCCACGCTTGGTGGGCATCACCCCGGCGATGAAAGAAGGCTCCGACCTGGTGGCCTTCAGCGAGCGTTTCCCGTTGCGCTATTTCGATGTGGCGATTGCCGAACAGCACGCCGTCACGTTCGCGGCGGGTATGGCCTGTGAAGGCGCGAAACCGGTGGTGGCGATCTACTCGACGTTCCTGCAACGCGGCTACGATCAGCTTGTTCACGATGTGGCGGTGCAAAACCTCGACGTATTGTTCGCCATCGACCGCGCCGGTCTGGTCGGCGAAGACGGCCCGACGCACGCAGGCAGTTTCGACCTGTCGTTCCTGCGCTGCATCCCCGGCATGCTGGTGATGACCCCTAGCGACGAAAACGAACTGCGCAAAATGCTCACCACAGGCCATCTGTACAACGGTCCGGCGGCGGTGCGTTACCCGCGCGGCAATGGCCCGAACGCAACGATCGAGAAAGACCTGCAACCAATCGAAATCGGCAAAGGCGTGGTTCGCCGTCAGGGCAGCAAAGTCGCCCTGCTGGTGTTCGGCGTGCAATTGGCCGAGGCGCTGAAAGTCGCCGAGACGCTGGATGCCACCGTGATCGACATGCGTTTCGTCAAACCGCTGGATGAAGAGCTGGTTCGCGAAATCGCCGGCAGCCACGAGTTGCTGGTGACCATCGAAGAGAACGCAATCATGGGCGGTGCCGGTGGCGCGGTCAGCGAATTCCTCGCCCGCGAGAACATCCTCAAGTCGGTGCTGCACCTGGGCTTACCGGACCTTTACGTCGAACACGCCAAGCCTGCGCAAATGCTGGCCGAGTGTGGGCTGGATGAGGCCGGGATCGAGGCCTCGATCCGCGAACGCCTGCAACTGCTAGCTCAGTAACCCCTCCCCCTGTAGGAGCGAGGCTTGCCCGCGAAGACGATCTAACGGTCAACATAAATGTTGAATGTTATGGCCTCTTCGCGGGCAAGCCTCGCTCCTACAAGTCCCGTGTTTGCTACGGATTACCGATGAATTTCTCCCGCCTCGCCCTGACGCTGACCCTTCTGCCGTCCGGCCCGCTCCTGGCCGACACCTTCGAACGCGATCAAGCCCTGAAGCTGCCCGACGTGCTGATCAGCGCCAACCGCCAGGTCGAAGCGCGCAACGACAGCAGCGCCGCCAACACCGTGTTCACCCGCGACGACATCGACCGCCTGCAACCGGGCAGCGTCACCGATCTGCTGCGTCGCGTGCCGGGCGTGCAAGTCGGGCAGACCGGTGGGCGCGGCAGTTTGCCAGGGGTTTACATTCGCGGCACCAAATCCGCTCAGAGCCTGGTGCTGGTTGATGGTCAACGCATCGGCAACTCGACCTCCGGCGACAGCAACCTGCAACACATCAACATCGAACAAGTCGAGCGCGTGGAAGTGCTGCGCGGCTCCCGTTCGGTGATTTATGGCAGCGATGCGATTGGCGGGGTGATCCAGATTTTCACCCGTCGTGGCGCCGAACAAGGTCTGCAACCGCGTCTGCACATGGGTTTTGGCAGCAACCAGACGTGGGAGCGCAGCCTTGGCGTGTCCGGTGGCGATGAGCAAACCCGCTTCAACCTGGGCGCCAGTCTCGATGAGACGGCCGGGATCAATCGCACCCACGCGTCGTACCCCAGCGATGGTGATCACGATGAGTATCGCAACAAGTCGGTGAGCCTGAGCCTGAGTCACGCCCTCACCGATGACCTCGAAATCGGCGCCAACTTGCTGGATAACCGAGGCAAAGGCGCGTTCGACAACCCGTTCGGCCGCTTCGACACCACCACCTTCGAATCAGTCCAGCAGCAGCCTTACAACGAATTCACGGTGAGCAGCCTCAGCAGTTACCTCGATGCGCGCATCAACGACCGGTGGAAAACCCGCATCGAATTCGGCCACAGCGAAAACCGCGAGCAGACCGTCGACAAGCTCAGCGATGAACGCAGCGTGTTCAACACCTACCGAGACTCGGTGAACTGGCAGAACGACCTGACGCTCGACGCGCGCAACAGCCTGATCCTCGGCGGTGATTGGTACGAAGACCGCATCAACAGCAGCACCGCATTCGACGAGGACAGCCGCTGGAACCGCGCGGCGTTTATCCAACATCGCTATCAGGCCGACAGCTTCTCCACGGAACTGGGCCTGCGCCGCGACCAGAACCAGCAGTTCGGCAGCCAGAACAGCTGGAGCGGCACCTTCACCCTGCCGTTGAACCCGGATAACGATGTGCTGCTGACCTACAGCGAAGGCTTTCGCGCACCGACGTTCAATGACTTGTATTACCCGGACTTCAGCAATCCGGACCTGAAGCCTGAAACCTCGAAAAGCTACGAGCTGCAATGGCGCAGTCAGCTAACCGAAAACAGCCGCCTCGAAGCCTCGCTGTATCGCACCGATCTCAAGGACGCGATTATCTTCGGCAACAACGACCGCCCGCAGAACGTCGCCTCGGCGCGGATCAACGGGTTTGAAGCGGCGTTGAAGCAGGAGCTGCTCGGTTGGCAGAGCAACCTTGGCGTGGCGATCATCGACCCGCGGGATCGCGACAGCGGGCACACCCTGGCGCGTCGTGCACGGAGGACGTTGAGCCTGGACCTGGATCGACAGTTTGATCGACTGGGTCTCGGCGCCAGTTGACAAGCGGTGAGCAGCAGCTTTGACGATGAGAACAATCGGCAGCCGTTAGGCGGGTATGCGCTGCTGGGGCTGCGCAGCAGTTGGGAGCTAAATCGTGAGATCAAGCTTGAGCTGAAGGTCGATAACCTGCTGGACAAGGGTTACAGCCGGGCGTTGTACAGCCATGACGGCAGTCAGTATGGGTATCGCGAGGAAGGTCGGGCGTGGATGTTTGGGGTGACCTGGACGCCGGAGATCTGATCTGACATTTTCGGTGTTCGGGCGGGCCTCTTCGCGGGCAAGCCTCGCTCCTACAAAGCACCGTGATCCTCTGTAGGAGCGAGGCTTGCCCGCGAAGGCCGCGCCGCGGTTTAACGATCAGGCGCTATCAATTGGCAGAGCTTGGCCGTCGCTTCGATCATCTGCCCACTCGGCCGCTCCAGCCCTTTATCCGTCACCAACCGCAATCGCCCCTGCGCCACCGCCGCCACTTGCGGCCAGGTCTTCCACGCCTCCAACTGCGCCTGATCACCGGCCAGAATCACCTCGGGGTTACGCTGCAAAACCGCCTCCACGCTGACTTGCGGCGCTGGCAATGTCAGGTCGGCAAACACATTGCGCGCGCCGCACACGTCCAGCGCATCACTGATGATCTGCCCACCACCGACGGTGTACAGCGGACGATCCCATACCTGATAAAACACCCGCAACGGTTCATCCCGCCGATAGCGCTGGCGCAGTGCATCGAGGCGCTGACGCAGGTCGCTGGCCAATGACACACCTCGCTCGGGCCGGCCAAGCTGCGTGGCAATCGCCTCGATTTGCGCGGTCAGTTGGTCAAGAGTGTGGGGGTCGGCGACGTACGTGGGGATGTTCAGGCGCTTGAGTTGTTCACGCTGGGCCGGGCCGACGCTGCCGGGCCAGAGCAGCAACAAATCGGGTTTGAGGCTGAGCAACCGCTCCATGTCCAATTGGCCGTAGCGGCCAACGGAAGGCAGGTCTTTGAGTTCAGCAGGACGATCGCCGGCATCCAGTACGCCGACCAGAAGATCAGCCGAACCCAGCTCAACGACGATTTCAGAGAGAGACGGCGCAAGGCTGACGACGCGCTCGACCGCAGAGGTCAGGTTGCTGACGACCAGCAGCAAAACCGCCAGCCCGATGCGGCGCATCAGCCGAGTTGACGCGGGATACGGTAGAGGTAGAACAGCACCGTGGTCGACAGCGCCAGTAGCACCAACGGCACCGCTTCAAGCCCAACGAATACGGCCAACGCACCGATCCAGGCCGGTAAACCGGCGGCCAGAAACGCGGTACGGCGCTTGGCAGCCAGGACAATCCACGCGGCGGGCTCTTCAGGGGTATCGAGGGCTTTCTGGGTAGCGATCAGCGCGTGTTTGTAGCCACCGAAAAACTTCAGGCTGACAAACATCGAGGCCACACCGGCGATGAACAACGGCATCGCCAGCACCGGCAGGATCGCCTCGCCCTGGCCAAACACGCCGTTGATCACGAACAGCGGCAGCAGGGCCAGCGCCAGGTATTGCCACCAGCTGACGGACAGTCGGCGACGCACTTGACCGCGGGTCACGCCCGGTCTACCTCACCCTGATGCTCGTTGCCCATCATGTGGTCGAGCTTGCTGGCCTTGGTGGCCAGGTAGAGTTTGTTGTGCGGATTGTGGCCAGTGTGCAGCGGCACGCGCTCGGCGACGACGATACCCATGTCGGTCAAGGCTTTGACCTTGCGCGGGTTGTTGGTCATCAGGCGCAGGGATTTCACACCCAGGTGCTCGAGCATCGGCAAGCACATGGCGTAATCGCGCTGATCAGCGGCGAAGCCCAAACGCTCGTTGGCTTCAACGGTGTCGGCGCCGCCGTCCTGCAATTCATAGGCGCGGATTTTGTTCAGCAGGCCAATGCCACGGCCTTCCTGACGCAAATACAGCAATACGCCACGACCTTCGCGGGCGATGGCCTGCAAGGCAGCCTCAAGTTGCGAGCCGCAGTCGCAGCGCTGGCTGAACAAGGCATCGCCGGTCAGGCATTCAGAGTGCAAGCGGCCGAGTACCGGGGCACCGTCGTCGAACTCACCGAGGCTCAGTACAACGTGCTCGCGCCCGTTTTCTTCATCGAGAAAGCCGTGCATGGTGAATTGCGCAAAAGGCGTTGGCAGCTTGGAAGCGGCGACAAAAACGACAGGCACCGGTGTGCTCCTGATCAATAAGTACTGGAGATTCGCAGACGCGGCATTGTAACAGCAGGTTCCTACAGACGCTTAGGCTGAATTATGGAGCATAACGATCTAAAAGTTTGATCACAGCCCCACATCAGAACCTGTAGGAGCCGGCTTGCCGGCGATAGCGGTGGATCAGACGATTAATTTAGTGACTGGACGGACGCCATCGCCGGCAAGCCGGCTCCTACAGGGGGCCGCGGTGTAGCGCAGTAACTGTGTTCAGTTTGAGTCGAACGGATACGGCTGTTTCCAGCGCTCGAAAATCGGTTTCAACTGGCCGTTTTTGACCAGCACTTCCATTCGCTGGTCGAACAGCGCCATCAGTTTTCGCGCCTTGGGCGTATTGGCAAAGCACAGGTACAGCGGCAGTTCCGCGATGTGCGTGCGCCGGAACTGGGATGGATCCTTGGCCCAGCGGAGCACGTAATCCACCTCGGTCAGTGCGTCGATGTAGTAGTCGGCACGGTTGTGGGTCAGCATCGACAGAATGCCGGTGCGCCGCATCACTTCGTTATAGCGACGCACATTGGGCAGGTAGTTCTGGAAGTCGTAACCCCGGACCCAGGCCAGCCGATAGTTGCCCAGCGTCTGCGGCGTCGGCGCCGGATTGCTGGACAGCCCCAGGGCGTAGATGTGATCGGTGTCGTAATTCCAGCGCGGATACAGCAGGTCGCTGACTTCATCACGATAACCACCGACACACGCGTCCACTTCGCCACGCTGCGCCAGGCCGATAGAGCGAATGTAGGGTTCGGTCCGGATGTCCAGTTTGACGCCGGCCGGCTCGAAGACTTCGCGCAACACGTCCCAACCCAGGCCATGGCCATCAGCGGCGGTGTAGTCTTCCCAGTCTTCGCTGGCCAAATGAATCACCGATGGCGTTATCACTGCCTCCCCCGCCTGGGCGAGCGAAGCAAACAGTGCGAAACCCATCACAGCCAACCAGCGTCGAGCCATCCTAGTCCCCTGCTCCGCCACTCAGGCGAAAATCCATACCAGCCCCTGCATCGCCAGCCACGCAAACACTCCGGCCAATACGTCGTCGAGCATGATCCCGACGCCGCCGTGCACATGCCGGTCAATCCAGTGAATCGGCCACGGTTTGAGGATGTCGAAGAAGCGGAACACCAGAAAACCCGCGAGCAACCAGTACCAGCCTTCCGGAACCAGCCACAAGGTGATCCACATCCCGACCATTTCGTCCCAGACGATGCCTTCGTGGTCGTGCACCCGCAAATCGTCGGCCACTTTGCCGCACAGCCAGAAGCCGAACAGCATGGTGATGCCCAGCATCAGCCAGTAACCCCAGTCGGGCAGCATCTGCCACAACGGAATAAAGGGTAGCGCAACTAACGAACCCCAGGTGCCCGGTGCCTTTGGCAAGGTGCCCGAACCGAAGCCGAACGCCAGGAAATGCCATGGATTACGCCAGACCGACGGCGGTACGTTTTCCGCCGGGACCTGTTTGGGGTGATCTGTCACGGTGTCTCCCGAAAATGTTGATAGCCCCGGGTTTGCGGGGTGATGTCTTGTCCGGCGGCATCCAGCAGCACAACGCCCTGCCCCGTTACCACGCTCCCGATCACATGGATTGGCCAGCCATCTGCCAGCAACCCCGGCAACTCGACGGACGGTAAGGTGAAGGCCAGTACATAGTCATCACCACCGCTCAGGGCGGCGCTTTCGGCGCCCGATTGACCGAGGAAGGCCACTAAAGCCTTCGACAGCGGCAAGCGGTCCCGTTCAACCTGAATGCCGACCCTCGACGCGAGCGCGATGTGCCCGCAGTCGGCGAGCAAGCCATCGGAGATGTCCAGCGCCGAGGTGGCTTTACCGCGCAACGCCTGGCCCAGCGCGAGTTGCGGTTGCGGCGACCAGTAATGCGCCAGCAGCGGATCGGCGATGGCGGCTTCAGCCGTGCGCTGACCAAGCACCAGCGGCAAGGCACCGGCGGCGTTGCCCAGCTCACCGCCGACACACAGCAGGTCGCCTGGTTGCGCACCGCTGCGGGTCAACGCCAAACCACTTGGCACACGGCCGAACACGGTCATGGTCAGGCTCAACGGCCCACGGGTAGTGTCGCCCCCCACCAGCGCGACGCCGCAGTTCTGCGCCATGCGGTTCAAACCACGGGCATAGGCGTCCAGCCAATCGGCGGTTACCGTCGGCAAGGTCAGGGCAAGGGTAAAGGCAACAGGGGTGGCGCCCATGGCCGCCAGATCGCTGACGGCCACGGCCAGCGAACGCTGACCGAGCAGAAACGGGTCGCAGGGGTCTGCGAAATGCACACCGGCCACGAGCGTGTCGGTGGAAATGGCCAACTGTTCCCCGGGGGGAACAGCGAGCAAGGCGCAGTCATCGCCGATCCCCAGGGCAACGCCTTCGCCGCCCTGCGCACAAGGCGCGGCGGCGAAGAAATTGCGGATCAGCTCAAACTCGCCCATGGCTGAGACAAAGAGTTCAAGCGCCAATCAGCGCTTGAACGCCTTCACTTCAGCTTCACGCAGACGCGGGGCCAGCTTGTCGAGTACACCGTTGACGAACTTGTGGCCGTCGGTGGAACCGAAGACTTTCGCCAGTTCGATACCTTCGTTGATCACAACGCGGTAAGGCACGTCGACGCGCTCGAGCAGTTCCCAGGTGGACAGGCGCAATACCGCCAGCTCAACCGGGTCCAGCTCTTCGATGGTCAGGTCCAGGCAAGGTGTCAGTGCGGCGTCGATACGGTCTTTCTGCGCGGGAACCCCATGCAGGATTTCACGGAAGTAGGCGCCGTCGACATCGCTGAAATCGTTATCGACCCGGAACTGCGCTTCGATCTCGTTCAGCGATTGCTTGGCCATGTGCCATTGGTACAGCGCCTGAGTCGCGAGCTGACGGGCTTCGCGACGCTTGACGCTTTTCGATGGCTTGCCGGCATCCGCAGGCTTTGGATCGCGCGGGTTGAAACGATCGCTTTCGTCGCTAATCACTTGGCCTCCAACTGCGCCAGCAGGCTGACCATTTCCAGAGCGGACAGGGCAGCTTCGGCACCTTTGTTACCGGCCTTGGTGCCGGAACGTTCGATGGCTTGCTCGATGGAATCAACGGTCAGGACGCCGAAGGCAACCGGAACGCCGAACTCCATGGACACCTGGGCCAGGCCCTTGGTGCATTCGCCCGCCACGTATTCGAAGTGCGGAGTACCGCCACGAATGACCGCGCCCAGAGCGATGATGGCTGCGAACTCGCCCTTCTGAGCGACTTTCTGCGCAACCAGCGGGATTTCGAAGGCGCCAGGCGCGCGGATGATGGTGATGTCGCTTTCGCTCACGCCATGGCGAACCAGGGCATCAACTGCACCGCTGACCAGGCTTTCAACAACGAAGCTGTTGAAACGGCCCACTACCAAAGCGTAGCGGCCTTTAGGGGCGATGAAGGTACCTTCGATGGTCTTCAGGGTCATTCGTTAGTTCTCTTAAAGAGCCGGGACGCGTCTTCTACGCGCCCCTCAGTGATATTTGAACCGCGAATACAGGGCCGGGAACAACCGGTCATTATTCGGAGGGCACGTATTCTACAACTTCCAGATCGAAACCGGATATCGCATTAAATTTCATTGGCGCAGACATCAGGCGCATTTTGCGCACGCCCAGGTCCCGAAGGATCTGCGAACCGGCACCGACGATGCTGTAGGTGGTCGGTTTTTTCACCGCGGCGTGATCGGCGGTTTCGCGGATATGCGCCAGCAACACGTCGCCATCGAGCGGGTGACCGAGCAACAACACCACGCCGCTGCCAGCCTCGGCAACCGCGGCCATGGCGGCACGCAGGCTCCAGCGGCCAGGCTGCTTGACCATCAACAGGTCGCGCAGCGGGTCCATGTTGTGCACGCGAACCAGGGTCGGTTCTTCGGCGCACACGGTGCCCAGGGTCAGGGCCATGTGCACGTCGCCTTCCACGGAATCACGATAGGTCACCAGGTTGAATTGGCCCAGTTCGCTGTCCAGTGGCTGCTCGGCAATCCGCTGAACGGTACGTTCGTGGATCATCCGGTAGTGAATCAGGTCGGCGATGGTACCGATCTTGATGTTGTGCTCGGCGGCGAAAGCTTCCAGTTCGGCGCGACGGGACATGGTGCCGTCGTCGTTCATCACTTCGCAGATCACGCCGCTCGGCTCGAAACCGGCCATGCGCGCGAGGTCGCAGGCGGCTTCAGTGTGGCCGGCGCGAGCCAGGGTGCCACCGGCCTGGGCCATCAGCGGGAAGATGTGGCCGGGGCTGACGATGTCTTCGGCCTTGGCGTCTTTCGCGGCAGCGGCCTGCACGGTGCGCGCACGGTCAGCGGCGGAGATGCCGGTGGTCACGCCGGTGGCGGCTTCGATGGACACGGTGAACTTGGTGCCGAAACCGGAACCGTTGCGTGGCGCCATCAACGGCAGCTTCAGCGTTTCGCAGCGCTCGCGGCTCATCGGCATGCAGATCAGGCCACGGGCGTGCTTGGCCATGAAATTGATGTGTTCGGCCTGGCAGCACTCGGCGGCCATGATCAGGTCGCCTTCGTTCTCGCGGTCTTCGTCATCCATGAGGATGACCATCTTGCCTTGGCGGATGTCTTCAACCAGTTCTTCGATGCTATTGAGCGCCACAAGGCACCCCCTTGGGTCAGGATTTGAGGTAGCCGTTGGCGGCCAGAAAGCTTTCGGTAATGTTACTGGAGGTTGGCTCTGCGCCCTTGTCGCCCAGCAGCAGGCGCTCCAGGTAACGGGCCAGCAAGTCCACTTCCAGATTCACCCGGCGACCCGGCTGGTACGACGCCATGATGGTTTCGCTCAGGGTGTGCGGAATGATCGTCAGCAGGAACTCGGCGCCATCGACCGCGTTCACGGTCAGGCTGGTGCCGTCGACGGTGATCGAGCCTTTGTGGGCGATGTACTTGGCCAGTTCTTTCGGTGCACGGATGCGGAATTCCACGGCACGTGCGTTCTCGGTGCGGGCAACCACTTCGCCCACGCCATCGACGTGACCGCTGACCAGGTGCCCGCCGAGGCGAGTGGTCGGGGTCAGGGCTTTTTCCAGATTGACCGGGCTGCCGCTTTTCAGGTCGTTCATGGCGGTGCAGTCGAGGGTTTCGCGACTGACGTCCGCAGCAAAGCCGTTGCCTGGCAGCTCAACGGCCGTCAGGCAAACGCCGTTGACCGCGATGCTGTCGCCCAGTTTGACGTCGCTCAGATCGAGCTTGCCGGTTTCTACATGGACCCGCACATCTCCGCCTTTTGGGGTCAATGCACGAATACTGCCGATGGATTCGATGATGCCGGTAAACATGAAGTCCTCCTCGAGAACAGGGCCGTCGCGTGGCGCAGGCCCGGAATTATACGCTCGCCGATGGCGCAGGAATGGCAATGACTCGCCAGTCATCGCCAACCGCGCGGATTTCAGTGATTTTGAGCTCGGGCGCGTCTTTCATCTGAGCCAGAGGCCAGTCGAGCAATGGTCGGGCCGAAGAGCCAAGGAACTTGCCGGCGATGAAAATCTGGAATTCGTCCACCAGACCTTGCTGGGCAAAGGCCCCGGCCAGACGTGGACCGGCCTCGACCAGCACTTCGTTGACGCCGCGATTGGCCAGTTCGACCAGCAACTTGCGCAGGTCAACCAAGCCATCGTCACCGGCCACTATCAGGCATTCCGGGCCGTTGGCGTATTGTTCTTCAATCGCCATGCAGGTGGCGACCAGCGCCGGGCCGGCCTTGAAGAATGGCGCGTCGAGCGGCACGCGCAGACGGCCGTCGATCAGTACGCGCAGCGGCGGACGGCTCATTGCCAACGCGGTTTGCTCGGCGTCCAGCCCCAACTCGTCAGCGCGCACGGTCAAACGGGCGTTATCCGCCAGCACCGTGTCGGCGCCAGTCAGCACCACGCTGGCCTGGGCGCGCAGGCGTTGTACCGCCGAACGTGCTGCCGGGCCTGTGATCCATTGGCTTTCGCCGCTTTCCATCGCCGTGCGACCGTCGAGGCTCATGGCCAACTTGACCCGCACGAACGGCAAGCCGTGTTCCATGCGCTTGAGGAAGCCTTGATTGAGCTTGCGCGCCTCGCCTTCCAGCACACCGCTTTCGATGGCAATGCCGGCCTGAGCCAGACGCTGCATGCCACGACCGGCCACCGACGGGTTCGGGTCCTGCATCGCCGCGACGACGCGCGCGAGGCCGGCATTCACCAGCGCATCGGCGCAAGGCGGCGTGCGGCCGTGGTGGCTGCACGGTTCGAGGGTCACGTAAGCGGTAGCACCACGGGCCTTGTCGCCCGCAGCGCGCAGCGCGTGGACTTCGGCGTGGGGTTCGCCGGTGCGCTCGTGCCAGCCTTCGCCGACAATCTGCCCGTCCTTCACGATCACGCAGCCAACACGCGGGTTGGGATGCGTCGTGTAATGGCCTTTGCGCGCCAGTTCCAGGGCTCGGGCCATGTAGTGGGCGTCGAGGATGGCTTGCTCTGGGGAAGTGGTCATTCTTTCACCGGCTCACGGGCCAGGCGATCGATCTCTTCGCGGAACTCGTTGAGGTCCTGGAAGCGCCGATACACGGAGGCGAAACGAATGTAGGCGACTTCATCGAGCTTTTGCAGCTCGGCCATCACCAGTTCACCGACCACGAGGGACTTGACCTCGCGCTCGCCGGTGGCGCGCAGCTTGTGTTTGATGTGCACCAGCGACGATTCGAGGCGCTCGACACTCACCGGGCGCTTCTCCAGCGCACGCTGCATGCCGGCGCGGAGTTTTTCTTCGTCGAACGGCTGGCGGCTGCCGTCGGTTTTGATCAGGCGCGGCAACACCAGTTCAGCGGTTTCGAACGTCGTGAAACGCTCGCCGCAGGCCAGGCATTCGCGCCGGCGGCGCACCTGTTCGCCCTCGGCGACCAGACGCGAGTCGATGACCTTGGTGTCGTTGGCACCGCAGAAGGGACAGTGCATGGTGGCAGGCAACAAAAAAAGGGAGGGCCATGGTAGCGCATCCCGGTGGCAAGACAAGCCATAGGGTTTGCGGTATACAGACTGGCTATAGAGAACGATCCATGGATTTCACCTTGCTGGAGCCGCAAATGTCACTCAGACCGCTCGTATTGCTCAGCCTTTTCAGCCTGTTGGTGGCCTGTAGCAGCGATGCACCCAAGCCCCAGCCGCCAACGCCCGGCCCCGCTCCACAGGCGGCGCAGAAAAAAGCCCGCGAGTCCGCCAACCTCGGTCCGCTGCCCGCTTATCAGCGTGAATTGAGCGGCACCCTGCAAGGCGTGCCGGCCGGTGCCGAAGTCGAATTGGCGCTGCTGGTGATCGATGACAAGGATCGCCCGCAACAATTGCTCGCCAGTTCCAGCCTGATCGGCACCGATCAGGTGTTGCCGTTTCACCTGCGCTTCAACCCGGATTCGTTTCCGGCCGGTGCCCGCGTGGAACTGCGGGGCCGCGCCAGCCAGTCCGGCCAGCTGATTCTGCACCTGCCGTCGCAAGTCATCACCCAGCCGACGACCCAGGCCCTGGGTCAACTGCAATTCGTCAAAGCGCCATGATTGCACCGCTCGACCTGCAACAGGCGTTGGGGGAGTTGCTGGGCGATGCACAGCTTGTCCCGGTCGCCTTGCCCGATACCGCACTGAAGCTCTGGCTGATCGACGGCGACAACATGGACCGCGCCTTCAGCCCGGAAGAAACCCGGCGGATTCTGCATGAACCGCCGTACTGGAGTTTCTGCTGGGCCAGCGGGTTGTCGATGGCCCGTTATCTCGCTGAATTCCCCGAGTGGGTCAAAGGCAAGCGCGTGCTGGATTTTGGTGCCGGTTCTGGCGTCGCGGGGATTGCCGCGGTAAAGGCCGGGGCGCTGGAAGTGGTGGCGTGTGACCTGGACCCGCTGGCGATTGCCGCCTGTCGGGCGAATGCCGAACTCAATGAAGTGGAACTGAGTTACTCGACGGATTTTTTCGCCGAGGCGGATCGCTTTGATCTGATCCTGGTGGCTGACGTGCTGTACGACCGGGAGAATCTGCCGCTGCTCGATGAGTTTTTGAGTCGCGGCCGGGAAGCGCTGGTGGCGGACTCGCGGGTGAGGGATTTTCGTCATCCGTTGTATCAACGCATCGAAATGCTCGAAGCGATGACCTTGCCGGATCTGGCCGAGCCTGAAGAGTTTCGGTATGTGAGCCTGTATCACGCGCGGCGGTAGTTAAAAGCTTCGCGGGCAAGCCTCGCTCCTACAGGTCCGCGTCGTTATTGAGAGAGGCACTAAACCTGTAGGAGCGAGGCTTGCCCGCGAAGGCAATCTGTCAGACTGCACACACTTTCAGGCACACCCCGCCAAGCCGTATAGTTGCCACATTCACGCTTTTACGAGATCCCCCATGAGTCAGCAAACGCCGTACATCTTCGACGCCACGACTGCCGATTTCGACCAGTCGGTGATCGAGAACTCTTTCCACAAACCGGTGCTGGTGGATTTCTGGGCCGAATGGTGTGCGCCCTGCAAAGTGCTGATGCCGATGCTGCAGACCATCGCCGAGAGCTATCAGGGCGAGTTGCTGCTGGCCAAGGTCAACTGCGATCTGGAACAAGACATCGTCGCTCGCTTCGGCATCCGCAGCCTGCCGACCGTGGTGTTGTTCAAGGATGGCCAGCCGGTGGACGGTTTTGCCGGTGCGCAGCCGGAGTCCGCCGTTCGCGCCATGCTGGAGCCTCACGTACAAATGCCGCCACCGGCGGCGGCTGATCCGTTCGAACAGGCTCAGGTGCTGTTTGACGAGAGCCGTTTCGCTGACGCAGAAGCCATTCTCAAAGTGCTGCTGGGCGAAGACAACACCAACGCCAAAGCGCTGATTCTGTATGCCCGCTGCCTGACTGAACGAGGTGAGCTGGGTGAAGCGCAAACCGTGCTCGACGCGGTGAAAAGCGATGAACACAAGGCTGCATTGGCCGGTGCAAAAGCGCAGATCCAGTTTCTCGGCCAGGCCAAGGACTTGCCGGATGCCGCCGACTTGAAGGCGCGCTTGGCGAAGAATCCGCAGGACGATGAAGCGGTGTATCAACTGGCGATCCAGCAACTGGCCCGTCAGCAGTACGACGCGGCGCTGGATGCATTGCTCAAGCTGTTCGTGCGTAACCGCAGCTACAGCGAAGGCTTGCCGCACAAGACGTTGCTGCAAGTGTTCGAGTTGCTGGGCAATGATCACCCGTTGGTGACCACGTATCGCCGCAAGTTGTTTGCCGCGCTTTATTGATCTGTAGGAGCCGGCTTGCTGGCGATGGCCCCGACGCGGCGTCACTGACAAACCGCGTCATCGTTCATCGCCAGCAAGCCGGCTCCTACAGGATCGGGATCATCACAAAATTCCCGAACACCCGATCCTACGATTCGATCCAGCTGTAGAGCGGCGTATCACCGCCGCTCGACACTTTCACTTCCGCGCTATGCCGCAACCGCACCAGCAGACGCTTGCCCGACGCTGCGCTGCCAGTCAAACCTTCCAATTGCTCCAGCAAATCCGGCCCGCTCAGTTGCCCGGCCTTGCGCAGCAGATCCTTTGCGACCTGCCACTGCGCGTCATCCTGATTCACCGGTTTGGCCGGCGCTGCACTGACCTCTGACTTGACCACCTGCACCTGCGCGCCGAGCCGCGCCCAGTCAGCGTCGTCCATCTCCAGGGTCAAATCCACCGGCCAGTCGCCGATGCTTCCGCGTATACGCAACATGATTTCGCTCCCGCACATTTCTGACCTGCATGCTCCCATGGGACTTGTGCAACGCCAAGTAGCCGGTCAAACTCCTCGCGCTTACGTTATAAGATTACATAACAAATTCTTCATTTTACTTTTCGGAGACCCGCCATGCGCCGTCTGCTGCTCGCTTTGCCGTTTGCCCTGTTGCCGCTGGCCATCGCCCATGCCGCCGATGAGCATGACCACGACCATGAACACGGCAGCCTCGGTGCCCACGAGCATGGTGTCGGTCGCCTGAACGCAGCGCTGGACGGTCAGACCCTGGAGCTGGAACTGGAAAGCCCGGCGATGAACCTGGTGGGTTTCGAACACGCGGCCGCCAGCGACGCCGACAAAGCCAAAGTCGCCGCCGCCCGTGCGCAACTTGAAAAACCGCTGGCCCTGTTCAACCTGCCAAAAGCGGCGGGTTGCGTGGTCGCGACTCAGGAACTGGAAAGCCCGCTGTTCGGTGACAAGCCGGAGGCCGATGATGATCATGACGACGATGCCAAAGACGAGCATCACCACGACCACAGCGAAATCCACGCTCACTACCAGTTCACCTGCGCGACGCCGGGCGCACTGAAAACCCTGGATCTGGCAAACCTCTTCAACACGTTCCCGGCGACCCAGAAAATTCAGGTACAACTGATCAGCCCGAGCGGGCAGCAAGGGGTAGAAGTGACGGCCAAGGCGGCCGCCCTGAAATTCTGATCCACCACGACCCTGTAGGAGCCGGCTTGCTGGCGATTGCGGTGTATCAGCCAACACATTTGTTGAATGATAAAACGCCATCGCCAGCAAGCCGGCTCCTACAGGTCATCTGCATTCATGAAACCGGTGTTATGACCCAAGCACTCATCGAACTGTCCGACCTGGGCTTCAGCTGGCCCGGTCACCCGCCGCTGCTGGACATCCCGGCCTTTCGCCTGGAACCGGGTGAAACCCTGTTCCTCAAAGGCCCCAGCGGCAGCGGCAAGACCACCCTGCTCGGCCTGCTCGGTGGCGTGCAAAAGCCCGATCGCGGCAGCATTCGCCTGCTCGGCCAGGAACTGACCGAACTCGGTGCCGGCGCGCGTGATCGCTTTCGCGTCGATCACACCGGCTACATCTTCCAGCAGTTCAACCTGCTGCCGTTTCTCTCGGTGCGCGAGAACGTCGAACTGCCCTGCCACTTCTCCAGGCTGCGCGCCGAACGGGCGATCCAGCGCCATGGCAGCGTCGATCAGGCGGCGGCCACCTTGCTCGCTCATTTGGGTTTGAAGGATGAAAGCATCCTCGGCCGTCGCGCCGACTCGCTGTCCATCGGTCAGCAACAACGCGTCGCCGCCGCCCGTGCGTTGATCGGTCAGCCGGAACTGGTGATCGCCGACGAACCGACTTCCGCGCTGGATTACGACGCCCGCGAAAACTTCATTCGCCTGCTGTTCGCCGAATGCCGCGAAGCCGGGTCGAGCCTGTTGTTCGTCAGCCACGACCAAAGCCTCGCGCCGCTGTTCGATCGCAATCTGTCGCTGGCCGAACTCAATCGCGCCGCCACTCCGTCCGAGGTCTGAGATGTATTTGTTTCGCCTAGCCATGGCCAGCCTGGCTAACCGCCGCTTCACCGCGATCCTGACCGCGTTCGCCATCGCCCTGTCGGTCTGCCTGCTGTTGGCCGTGGAACGCGTGCGCACCGAAGCCAAAGCCAGTTTTGCCAGCACCATCAGCGGCACCGACCTGATCGTCGGCGCCCGTTCCGGCTCAGTGAACCTGCTGCTGTACTCGGTGTTCCGCATCGGCAACGCCACCAACAACATCCGCTGGGACAGCTTCGAGCACTTCGCCAACAACCCGAAAGTGAAGTGGGCGATCCCGATGTCGCTGGGCGATTCCCATCGCGGATATCGGGTGATGGGCACCACCGAGGCGTACTTCGAGCATTACCAGTACGGTCATCAACAACACCTGGAACTGGCTGACGGTCGCGCCTTCGCCACCGATCCGTTCGAAGTGGTGCTCGGCGCCGAAGTGGCCGATGCACTGCACTACAAACTCGGCGACAAACTGGTGCTGGCCCACGGCGTGGCGGTGATCAGCCTGGTCAAGCACGACGATAAACCGTTCACCGTGGTCGGCATTCTCAAACGCACCGGCACGCCGGTGGACCGCACATTGCACATCAGCCTCGGTGGCATGGAAGCGATTCACATCGACTGGCACAACGGTGTGCCGGCGCGCGGCAGCGGTCGGATCAGTGCTGATCAGGCACGCAACATGGACCTGACGCCGCAAGCGATCACCGCATTCATGCTGGGCCTCAACAGCAAGATTTCGACCTTTGCCCTGCAGCGCGAAATCAACGAATTCCGTGGCGAACCGATGCTGGCGATCCTGCCGGGCGTGGCGCTGCAAGAGTTGTGGAGCTTGATGAGCACCGCAGAAAAAGCCTTGTTCGTGGTCTCGCTGTTTGTGGTGCTGACCGGGTTGATCGGCATGCTCACGGCGATCCTCACCAGCCTCAATGAACGTCGGCGCGAGATGGCGATTCTGCGTTCAGTGGGGGCGCGGCCGTGGCACATCGCGACGCTGCTGGTGCTGGAGGCGTTTGCCCTGGCGCTGTCGGGCGTGATCGCTGGCGTGGCCCTGCTTTATGTGGGCATCGCCGCTGCGCAAGGCTACGTGCAGGCCAATTACGGTCTGTTTCTGCCGCTGGCGTGGCCCAGCGAATATGAATGGACGCTGCTCGGTGGCATCCTGATCGCCGCGCTGCTGATGGGCAGCGTGCCGGCCTGGCGCGCGTATCGCCAATCCCTGGCCGATGGCCTGTCGATCCGACTATGAGGACGTTAATGATGCCCCGCGCTCTGCTTGCGCTGTTGATGCTGGTCGCCTTGCCGCTGTGGGCCGCCGAGCCGAAAGAGCTGACCTGGTCGGAAATGATCCCGCCGGACGCTGCGCCGGAAGTGCCGAACATGACGCCCCTGCACGACCTCTCGCAGATGGGCAGCGCACTGTCCGCCGAGTCGGCGCCAGCCGCGAAACAGGACATGCCCAATGCACCGGTGGTGAAGAGCCTCGACGGCCAGAACATCCGCCTGCCGGGCTACATCGTGCCGCTGGAAGTGAGCGAAGAAGGCCGCACTACGGAGTTTCTGCTGGTGCCGTATTTCGGCGCCTGCATCCATGTACCGCCACCGCCGTCGAACCAGATCGTGCATGTGAAAAGCGAAGTCGGCGTGAAGCTGGACGAGCTGTATCAGCCTTATTGGATCGAGGGGGCGTTGCAGGTTAAAGCGTCGACCAGTGAGTTGGCGGATGCGGGGTATCAGATGGAGGCGGACAAGATTTATGTGTATGAATTGCCGGAGTGAATCCCGGTAGTCATGTGTTGTTTCAGTAGACGCCTTCGCGGGCAAGCCTCGCTCCTACAGGGGTGGCGCTAACCCGTAGGAGCGAGGCTTGCCCGCGAAGGCGTCCTCAAAGGTTCCGCAAAAATTAGTGCCATCACTGTTTCATTGAGCTGAGTCAAAAGACCGGACCAGACCGCTCCGTACCATTGGACATCGAACATTTTCAACGTCCTCTGGAGCCTCCATGCACAAGTCCTTGCTCAGCGCTTCGCTGTTTGCCCTCGCGCTCGCAGCCCCGCTCGCCCATGCCCACGAAGCCGGCGACATCCTCCTTCGTGCCGGTGCAATCACCGTCAACCCGAAAGCCGACAGCTCCGACGTCAAAGTCGATCAAGGCCCGCTGGCAGGTACCAATCTGGGTGGCAAGGCCACCATGAGCAGCGACACCCAACTGGGTCTGAACTTCGCTTACATGCTCAACAGCCACTGGGGCATCGAGCTGCTCGCGGCCACGCCATTCGAACATGACGTGAAGCTCAAAGGCACCGTCCTGGGCGCGGCCAACGGCAAACTCGGCAGCCTGAAACACCTGCCGCCGACCTTGAGCGTTGTCTACTACCCACTGGACGGCAAGTCTGCATTCCAACCGTACGTTGGCGCCGGTATCAACTACACCTGGATTTACGACGAGCACGTCGGCAGCGAAGCCAGCGCCAATGGCTTCAGCAACTTCAAGGCAGACAACTCCTGGGGCATGGCGTTTCAGGTCGGTGCTGACTACATGATCACCGACAACATCATGCTCAACGCCCAAGTGCGTTACATCGACATCGATACCACCGCCACCGTGGAAAACAACGCCGTGGCACAAGGCACCCGTGCCAAGGTCGATGTCGACGTGGACCCGTTCATCTACATGGTCGGTCTGGGTTACAAGTTCTAAAATCGTTCACGTGGTGGGAACGAGCTGCAAAAAAAGGCGCCTTCACAGGCGCCTTTTTCTTGCTGGCGAAAAACTCAGCGCCCCAACAACCGCGCCAGGCCGACACTCATCGGCGTCTGTGCGGGGCAGGAAAACCGCTCCAGCAGGCGCTGATTGTTCGCCCGCGAATGGCGAATATCACCCGAACGCGCCGGGCCGTAGCTCACTGGCGGCAGTTCACCGACCGCCACTTTCAACGCTTCCAGCATTTGCTTGAGCGTGGTTGCCTGGTTCCAGCCGACATTGACCGCACCGACTTCAACCTGCGGTTTTTCGATGGCTTGCACCAGCACGTCGACCAGATCTTCGACGTAAACAAAATCCCGCGTCTGCTCGCCATCGCCAAACACGGTGATCGGCAGGCCGTTTTGCGCGCGCTCGCTGAAAATGCTGATCACCCCCGAGTACGGCGAGGACGGATCCTGACGTGGGCCGAAGATGTTGAAGAAGCGGAAAATCACCGGTTCCAGCGCATGCTGGCGACGGTAGAAATCGAAGTAATGTTCGCTGGACAACTTGTCCGACGCATACGGCGTCAGCGGTGCCTTGGGCGTGTCTTCGTCGATCGACTGGCCTTCTCCATTGTTGCCGTAGACCGCTGCGCTGGAGGCAAACAGCACACGTTTGACGCCGCTCTGGCGCATGGCTTCGCAGACATTCAGCGAACCGATGAAATTGCTCTGGTGAGTCTTCACCGGATCATCCACCGAAGCCTGCACCGACGCCACGGCCGCCAGGTGCGCGACCGCACTGCAACCGGCCATTGCGCGAGCGACCAGGGCGGCATCGGCGACGTCGCCGACCATCAGCTCGACGCGAGGATTATCCAGCGCCAGGTTGCTACGCTTGCCGGTGGACAGGTCGTCGAGAATCCGTACCGAATGGCCCTTGGCGAGCAAGGCGTCGGTCAGGTGCGAGCCGATGAAACCCGCGCCGCCGGTGATTAAAACAGGGCCGTCAGCCATGGCGATAAAACCTGTCCAGTAAACCAGGGAGTGCCGCACGCCAGGCGCGGGGCTTGATCCCGAAGGTGTGAAGGATTTTCTTGCAGGCCAGCACCGCGTGTTGCGGCTCTTCGGCAGCGTCCGGGCGTGCGGCGTGAGCCTGGGCGGTCGGCGCTTCGATAGCCAGCGGATGCAGCGCGCGGGCTTCGGTGAGAATCGCCTGCCCCAGCGCCAGCGGCGTAGTCGCCTCGTGCCCGGCGTAGTGGTAGGTGCCCCACAGCGGCGCCGCGCAATCGAGTTGTTTGAGCACCGAAATGATCACCCGGGCCGCGTCGTCGACCGGAGTCGGGTTGCCCCGGCGGTCATCGGCCATCAGCAACTCATCAGGTTTTTCGGCCCGGGACAGGAAACGCCCAAGGGTGCCGTCGGGGCTGTCATCGAGCAGCCAGCCGAACCGCAGCAGCACATGCTGCGGGCAGGTCGCGCGCACGCTTTGCTCGATGCGCCACAAGGCCTGACCACGCAGGCCCAGCGGCACCGGCTCGTCTTTTTCGCTGTAGGCGGTAGCCCGCGAGCCGTCGAACACCCGATAGCTCGAGGGTTGCAGCAGAACGATGTTGTGATGCTGGCACAGTTCGGCCAGACGCTCGATTGCCCGTTCCTGCCCGGCCAGACGCGATTCGCTGACCGTCTCCGCCTGGAACCAGTCGAAGTAGTAGGCGAGGTTGATCAACGCGTCCGGGCGCGTGTCGTCGAGCAGTTGCGTCAGGCTCGCGGCATCCCAGCCGTCTTGCGGTGGGCGGGGGGCGAGGAAACCGATGTCTTCCTCCGCACCGAGGCGAATCAGCGCCTGCCCAAGGGCATTTCCGCCGCCCAGTAACATAAGGCGCATTCGCATAGAGTCAGCAGGCCCAGTCTGATTGGATCAATGGCTTTATCGGCACCGCTCGCGGGCGGTGCCGTCGATAGTTGCCGGAATCGTTGCATTTTGCGGGTTTAGTGCGCAACCGTCATCCGTAAAGTGTAGATCTCCGGGATTTGTGGTGCTGCTGATGGCCTCTTCGCGGGCAAGCCTCGCTCCTACAGGTTTCACGCGTGGCCTTGTAGGAGCGAGGCTTGCCCGCGAAGAGGCCATCAGCACCGATACAGATCCCGAGCGGTACTTGCATCTTCCCCACCCCGCCCGCATAAATTACTCCATGAATCTGCCCATTCCCACGGACGCGGCCATGGCAGGCTTCCACCCCGCCGTCAGCGCCTGGTTCAGCAGCACCTTCCCGACGGTCACCGCCGCCCAGGCCCGGGCGTGGCCGCTGATCCGTCAGCATCGTTCGACGTTGATCGCCGCGCCCACCGGCTCCGGCAAAACCCTCACGGCGTTTCTCGCCGTCATCGACGATCTGGTTCACCGTGGGCTGGAAACCGCAGACGGGCTACCCAACGAAACACTGGTGGTCTACGTCTCGCCGCTCAAAGCCTTGTCCAACGACATCCAGATCAACCTGCAAAACCCGCTGGCCGGCATCACTGAACAGTTACGCGCACTGGGCCTGCCCAAGTTGCAGATCAACACCGCCGTGCGCACCGGCGACACGCCGCAAAAAGAACGCTCGGCGATGCGCAAGACCGCGCCGCACATTCTGGTGACCACCCCGGAATCCCTTTACGTGCTGCTCGGCTCCGACTCCGGCCGGCAAATGCTCGGCACCACGCGCACGGTAATCGTCGATGAGATCCACGCCATCGCCGCCAGCAAACGCGGTAGCCATCTGGCCCTAAGCCTGGAACGTTTGCAGGCGTTATGCGCAGCACCGTTGATGCGCATCGGCCTGTCGGCCACGCAAAAACCCATCGAAGCAGTTTCACGCTTTCTGGTCGGTCGTGATCGCGCATGCGAAATCATCGACATCGGCCACGCCCGCCCAAGGGATCTGGGCATCGAAGTACCGTCGGTGCCGCTGTCGGCGGTGATGGCCAATGATGTCTGGGAACTGGTCTACGACCGCCTCGCCGCCCTCGCCCGCGAACACCGCACTACGCTGATTTTCGTCAACACCCGACGCTTGGCCGAGCGCTTGAGCCGGCATTTGAGCGAGCGTCTCGGCAAGGAAGCCGTCGCCGCCCACCACGGCAGCCTGGCCAAGGAGTTTCGCCTCGACGCCGAACAGCGGCTCAAGCGCGGCGACCTGCAAGTGCTGATCGCCACGGCGTCGCTGGAACTGGGGATCGATATCGGCGATGTCGATCTGGTCTGCCAAATCTCGTCGCCGCGTTCGATTGCCGGATTCCTGCAACGGGTCGGTCGCTCCGGCCACCAGGTCGGCGGCACGCCCAAGGGCCGATTGTTCGCCACCACCCGCGACGATTTGATCGAATGCACCGCCCTGCTCGACTGCGTGCGGCGCGGGGAACTCGACACCTTACAGATTCCTCAAGCGCCGCTGGACGTACTGGCCCAGCAGATCATCGCCGAGGTCAGTTGCCAGGAATGGCCGGAGCACGCGCTGCTGGAGATGTTCCGCAAAGCCTCACCCTACGCTGACCTCGACGAAAAACATTATCAGGCGCTGCTGCAGATGCTCGCCGAAGGCTACAACGGTCGCCAGGGCATCCGCAGCGCGTACCTGCACCGCGACGCCGTGACGCGTACGTTGCGCGGTCGGCGCGGCAGCAAACTGACCGCCGTCACCAGCGGCGGCACTATTCCAGACAACGCCGACTACAGCGTGCTGCTGGAGCCGCAAGGGCTGAACATCGGCAGCGTCAACGAAGACTTCGCCGTGGAAAGCATCGCCGGTGATGTCTTTCAGTTGGGCAACACCTCGTACCGAATCCTGCGGGTCGAAACCGGCAAGGTCCGCGTCGAAGACGCGCAGGGCCAGCCACCGACCATTCCGTTCTGGCTCGGTGAAGCGCCGGGGCGCAGCGCAGAATTGTCCTTCGCCGTGGCGCGCCTGCAAGCGCAACTCGACGACCTGCTCGGCGCCACGCCCGGCAACCTGCAGCCGGCCCTCGACTGGCTGACCGAGACCCTCGGCCTGAACCTCGACAGCGCCGGACAACTGGTGGATTACCTCGCCCGCGCGCGCCTGACATTGGGCGCCCTGCCCTCGCAGGACACGCTGCTGATGGAGCGCTTTTTCGATGAATCCGGCGGCACGCAACTGATCATCCACACGCCCTTCGGCAGCCGCATCAACCGCGCCTGGGGCCTGGCCCTGCGCAAGCGTTTCTGCCGCACCTTCAACTTCGAATTGCAGGCCGCCGCCAGCGAAGATGCGATCGTGTTGTCGCTGTCCACCAGCCACAGCTTTGAGCTCGATGAGGTCTGGCGCTACCTGCACAGCAACAGCGCCCAGCACCTGCTGATTCAGACGGTGCTCGATGCGCCGCTGTTCGGTGTGCGCTGGCGCTGGACTGCCGGCATCGCATTGGCGTTGCCGCGCTACAGCGGCGGGCGCAAAGTCCCGCCGCAGATTCAGCGGATGAAAAGCGAAGACCTGATCGCCAGCGTGTTTCCCGACCAGATCGCCTGCGTGGAAAACCTCGCCGGCGAACGGGAGATTCCCGATCATCCACTGGTGGAACAGACCCTCGACGATTGCCTCCACGAAGCCATGGACTGCGAAGGCTGGCTGACGTTGTTGCGGCGCATGGAAAGTGGCGACATTCGCCTGATCAGCCGCGACCTGCCGGCGCCCTCGCCCCTGGCCGCCGAAATTCTCAGCGCCCGGCCTTACACCTTTCTCGACGACGCGCCGCTGGAAGAGCGCCGCACCCAAGCCGTGCTCAACCGGCGCTGGACCGATCCGCAGTCCACCGACGACCTCGGCGCGCTGGACGCCGAGGCGATTCAAGCGGTGCGCGATGAGGCCTGGCCGACGCCGACCAATGCCGATGAAATGCACGAGACGTTGATGAGCCTCGCGTGCATCGCCGAGGCCGAGGCGCAGGCCAATGCGCAGTGGATTGATTGGTTGAATGCCCTTGCCGAGAGCGGTCGCGCCTGTCGTTTGCAGATTGATGCCGAGCAATCGCTGTGGCTGGCGGTGGAACGGCTGACGTGCCTGCGCGCCATTTATCCACAGGCAAATTTGTCGCCACCGCTGGAAGCGCTGCCAGGGTTCGATGACGTCTGGGAAGCAGACGAAGCGGTGCTGGAAGTTATCCGTGCACGGCTCAGCGCTTTCGGTCCGTTGCCGCTGAGCGCGATTGCCAAACCTCTGGGATTACCTGCGACTCACGTCACCCAGGCACTCGCGCAACTGGAACGCGAAGGGTATGTGTTGCGCGGCCACTTCACCCCCGGCGCCGATCAGGAAGAATGGTGCGAACGGCATCTGCTGGCGCGAATTCATCGTTACACGGTCAAGCGTCTGCGGCGAGAAATCGAGCCGGTGGCGTTGCAGGATTTCATGCGATTCCTGTTCGACTGGCAGCATCTTTCTGTCTCGACTCAAGGCCAGGGCAATGCGGTGCTGCCCGCTATCGTCGCTCAGTTCGAAGGTTATCCCGCCGCCGCTTCAGCCTGGGACAGCGACATTCTTGCGGCACGGATCAAAGGCTATTCGGCGAGTTGGCTGGATGACCTGTGTCGCAGCGGCAAACTGGTCTGGACGCGCCTGACTGCGCACAACAAAAGCGCCAGCACGGCGCTGCGCAGCACGCCCATTGTGCTGTTGCCGCGCAGTCAGGTCGGGTTATGGAGCGGTCTGACCGAACAGACACCGGTCAGCGATCTGTCGCCCAAAACCCAAAAGGTTTACCAAGCCCTCAGCCAGCACGGCGCGCTGTTTTTCGATGAGCTGATTCACGAGGCTCATCTGCTGCGCTCGGAGCTGGAAATCGCCTTGCAGGAACTGGTCGGCGCCGGGCTGGTGAACGCCGACAGTTTTGCCGGTTTGCGGGCGCTGATCACGCCGGCCAGTAAACGGCAAAATCATAGCAGCCGACGCGGGCGCGGGGCGTTTATCGGCGGCATGGACGACGCCGGACGCTGGGCCTTGCTTCGACGCGGGGCGCCAGCGCCGGTGGCGGATAACAAACATCCAACGCCGAGCGACACCCTGGAACACATCGCCATGACCTTGCTGCGCCGCTACGGCGTGGTGTTTTGGCGCCTGCTGGAACGCGAAGCAGACTGGTTGCCGAGCTGGCGCGAATTGCTGCGCACGTTCCATCGGCTGGAGGCTCGCGGCGAGATTCGCGGCGGGCGGTTTGTCAGTGGTTTGGCCGGTGAACAGTTCGCCTTGCCTGAGGCGATTCCGTTGCTGCGCGAAGTGCGGCGGCGGGCGCATGACGGGAGTCTGATTGCCGTGTGCGGGGTTGATCCGCTGAACCTCGCTGGCACGCTGCTACCCGGCGTGAAAGTACCGGCGCTGACGAGTAATCGGTTGGTGTACCGCGATGGTTTGCCGGTGGCTGCCGAGATCGCTGGTCAGCAGGTTTTCTGGGTGGAATCGACGAGTGAAATACGCAACAAGCTGATCCGGCACTGATGCTGTCCGGGCCGGCCTCTTCGCCGGCAAGCCGGCTCCTACAGGTCCGGTGCCACATGAAAACCCTGGATTACACGCAACCCTTGTAGGAGCCGGCTTGCCGGCGATGAGGCCCGCAAGAGCGGCGGCGTATTTGAGGCCGCCATCGCTGGCAAGCCAGCTCCTACAGGTCCGGTACCACATAAAAACCCCGGACTACACACAACCCTTGTAGGAGCCGGCTTGCTGGCGATGAGGCCCTCGAGAACGGCGGCGTATATGAGGCCGCCTTCGCCAGCAAGCCGGCTCCTACAAGGGGCTGCGTGTTTCTGCGGGAGTGATATTTGCGTTCAGGGCAAATATCAAATGCCAATACCTCTATTTTTCCGCACAACCCAATCCCCGACACTGCGCTCCATCAATCAACCCACCGGAGTTGCAGCCATGCCCATTGCCTTGCTCGCGCTGACCCTCAGCGCCTTCGCCATCGGGACGACCGAGTTCGTCATCGTTGGCCTGTTACCCACGATCGGCGCCGACCTCGGCGTCAGCCTTCCTTCCGCCGGTCTGCTGGTCAGCCTCTACGCCCTGGGCGTTGCCATCGGTGCCCCGGTGCTGACCGCCCTCACCGGCAAAGTCCCGCGCAAAATGCTGCTGTTGTCGCTGATGGTGCTGTTCACCCTTGGCAACCTGCTGGCGTGGAAAGCGCCGAGCTACGAATCGCTGATCATTGCGCGAATCGTCACCGGCCTGGCCCACGGGGTGTTTTTCTCGATTGGCTCGACCATCGCTACCAGCCTGGTGCCGAAGGAAAAAGCCGCCAGCGCGATTGCGATCATGTTCACCGGCCTGACGGTGGCGCTGGTCACCGGCGTACCGTTGGGGACGTTCATCGGTCAGCATTTCGGCTGGCGTGAAACCTTCCTCGCCGTCTCTGCTTTGGGTGTGATTGCGTTCATCGGCAGCCTGCTCTACGTGCCGAAAAACATCACCCACAGCAAACCGGCTTCGCTGCTGGAGCAGTTGCAGGTCCTCAAGCAACCGCGCCTGCTGCTGGTGTATGCCATGACGGCGGTCGGTTACGGCGGTTCGTTCATCGCCTTCACGTTCCTTGCGCCGATTCTTCAAGACATCTCTGGTTTCAGCGCCGGCACCGTCAGCCTGGTGTTGCTGGTGTACGGCATCTCGGTGGCCGTCGGTAATATCTGGGGCGGCAAACTGGCCGACAAACGCGGCCCGATCAAAGCCCTGAAGATCATCTTCGCCCTGCTCGCCGCCGTGCTGTTCGTGCTGACTTTCACTGCCGGCAACCCATGGCTGGCGCTGGCCACCGTGCTGGTCTGGGGCGCGGTCGCTTTCGGCAACGTGCCGGGCTTGCAGGTGTATGTGGTGCGTCAGGCCGAACATCACACGCCGAATGCGGTGGACGTGGCTTCCGGCCTGAACATCGCGGCGTTCAACCTCGGCATTGCCGGCGGCGCGTGGGGCGGTGGTTTGATCGTCGCCCACATGGGCCTGATCCATACCGCGTGGATCGGTGGTCTGGTGGTGTTGGTGGCGCTGGCGCTGACCGCATGGAGCGGTCGCCTCGATCGCCTCGGCCCGGTCTACGCCGCGGGTTCTACCCGCATAGTCGCCGGTCACTGATTACCCTGTAGGAGCCGGCTTGCTGGCGATAGCGGTGGCACATTCAACATGGATGTGACTGACACACCGCTATCGCCAGCAAGCCGGCTCCTACAGGTTTAGCCCTCCTACCGTCCGTAGTCCCGTCGAAACTTTCTCGCTTGCCCCGCAGTCATCAAAAGACAGGGGCAACCGGGGACCCTCAGACGGGAGGCGACATGGCGGCGATTCACAGCGGTATTTCAGGTTGGCGCTTCTGTGCCTCCGGCGAGCCTGCGGCACAAGGCGTGCTGCCATGAACCGCGCCGAGCAGTTCAACCCCGACGATGACGCGTCAGGAACCGTGAACGCGGTGCGCCGCTTCACCGTGCTGACGGTCAACACGCACAAGGGTTTCACCGCGCTCAACCGGCGTTTCATCCTGCCGGAATTGCGCGAAGCAGTGCGCAGCGTGTCCGCCGACGTGGTGTTTTTGCAGGAAGTCCACGGTGCCCACGAGCACCATCCCCAGCGTTACAGCAACTGGCCGACGATGCCGCAGTACGAATTCCTCGCCGACACGCTGTGGCCGCAATTCGCCTACGGACGCAACGCGGTTTACCCGGCAGGCGATCACGGCAATGCGCTGTTGTCGAAATTCCAGATCATTCGCCACGACAACCTCGACGTGTCCATCAGCGGACACGAAAACCGCGGCCTCCTGCATTGCGTATTGCGCTTGCCCGTCGATGGCCCGGAGGTGCACGCGATTTGCGTCCATCTGGGGCTGCGCGAAAGCCATCGCAATGAACAGCTGAAGCTGCTGACCCAACGCCTCGCAGAATTGCCGAGCGACGCGCCGGTGATTGTCGCCGGTGACTTCAACGACTGGCGTCAGCGCGCCGACGCAATGCTCAAGCCCTGTGGTTTGCGCGAGGTCTTCGCCGAACGCCATGGCAAACCGGCGCGCAGTTTTCCGGCGCGCTTGCCGGCCTTGCGCCTGGACCGCATCTACGTGCGCAACCTTAAGGCCAGTCATCCGCAAGTCCTCGCTGCGCGACCCTGGTCCCACCTTTCCGACCACGCACCGCTATCGGTGGAGATCGAGCTATGAGCAGCGCACCGATGGAAAAAACCACCGTGGATCACGTGCCCACCAACCCGCCGGTGCGCGAGCCCGGCGTGGTCGACGTTGAATACGGTTGGCAGGGCAACAACCGGGTGGAACTGCTGGAAAACGGCGAAGAGTATTTCCCACGGGTATTCGAAGCCATGCGCCAGGCCAAGACTGAAATCCTCCTGGAAACCTTCATCGTTTTCGAGGACAAGGTTGGCGACGAGCTGCAGCACGTGCTGATCGACGCGGCTCAACGCGGCGTGCGGGTTACCGCCAGTCTCGACGGGTTTGGTTGTGGCGAGTTGAGCACCGGTTACCTCACCGCGTTGAGCGAGGCCGGCGTGCACCTGCAAATGTTTGATCCGGCACCGAAACGCCTGGGCATCCGCACCAACTGGTTCCGGCGCCTGCACCGCAAGATCGTGGTGGTCGACGGCACGATTGCGTTCATCGGCGGGATCAACTTTTCCGCCGACCATCTGGCCGACTTCGGCCCCGAGGCCAAACAGGATTACTCGGTTGAAGTGCAAGGCCCGGCGGTGACCGACATTCATCATTTCGCCCTGCTGCAAAGCGGTCGCCCGGCCCGCGCCAAATACTGGTGGCAACGCCGGCGGCAGCGGCGTTCAGAACTGGCGTTCAACGATCACGATGGCCAGGTCCGTTTGGTGTACCGCGACAACGGTGATCATCAAACCGATATCGAAGAGGTTTATCGACATGTCCTGCGCAGCGCCCAGCGTCGTGTGGTGATTGCCAACGCTTATTTCTTTCCCGGTTACCGCTTGCTGCGCGAAATACGCAACGCCGCGCGGCGAGGCGTCGACGTGCGACTGATCCTGCAAGGCCAGCCGGACATGATGGTGGCCAAACTGGCGGCGCGAATGACCTATGACTACCTGCTCAAATCCGGGGTGCAGATTCACGAATATTGCGAGCGCCCGCTGCATGGCAAAGTCGCGCTGGTGGACGAAGACTGGAGCACCGTCGGCTCGAGCAACCTCGACCCGCTGAGCCTGTCGATGAACCTGGAAGCCAATGTGCTGATCCGCGATCGCGCCTTCAACCGCGATTTGTTCGAACGCCTCGAGAGGCTGAGCGACAACCACTGCAAAGCCATGTGCGCGGACAAATCCCCACGCGGACGGGTCTGGCACATGACCGTCGGCTTTCTGGTGTTTCACTTCCTGCGGCACTTCCCGGCGTGGGCCGGCTGGCTGCCGGCACACAAGCCACGCCTGAAACCCTTCACCCACCTCGCCGGGGGCGATCACCATGAGCCGCGCTGAAACCCACTCGGTGCCTCACGCCGACAGCCCGCACAAGTCGCATTGGAGTCGCTGGAAAAAACCGCTGACGATGCTGTTTTTCCTGGCGCTGATCGTCCTGTTCACGATGCTGGCCCAACGCATCGAATGGAACGAAGTGTTCGACACGCTCGCCGATTTCAAGGTGCGCACGCTGATCATCGCCTCCGGGCTGACGCTGGTGAGTTTTCTGGTGTACGCCTGTTTCGACCTGATTGGCCGCACCTATATTCGTCAGGACCTGACCTGGAAACAGATCCTGCCTGTGGGGATCATCAGCTACGCCTTCAACCTCAACCTGAGTGCCTGGGTCGGCGGCATTGCCATGCGCTATCGGCTTTACTCGCGGCTCGGCGTGAACAAAAGCAACATCGCAAAAATCCTCGGCCTGAGCCTGGCGACCAACTGGTTCGGCTACATGGTGATTGCCGGCGCGGTGTTCAGCAGCGGACTAGTACGCATGCCACCGGGCTGGAAACTCAGCAGTGGCGCCTTGCAGGGCGTGGGGGTTTTGTTGCTGTTGGTGAGCGCGGGTTACCTGGCGGCCTGTCAGTATTCCAAGCGACGGGAGTGGGCGATTCGCGGCGTCGAAATCAACCTGCCGTCCCTGCGCATGGCGGTGCTGCAACTGGCGCTCGGGGCGCTGAACTGGTCGCTGATGGCGGCGGTGATTTTCACCCTTCTACCGAGCAAGCTGGATTATCCGCTGGTGCTTGGCGTGTTGTTGATCAGTGCGATTGCCGGGGTGATCACGCACATTCCGGCGGGGCTCGGGGTGTTGGAGGCGGTGTTTGTGGCGTTGCTGCAGCATGAGGTTTCGCGGGGAAGTCTGGTGGCGGGGTTGCTGGCGTATCGGGCGATTTACTTCATATTGCCGTTGTTGATTACGTTGGTGATGTATTTGATTGTCGAAGCCAAGGCCAAGTCGTTGCGGATTGCGAAAAAGCCCAAGTGATTGGGTGGTTGTAAGGACGCCTTCGCGGGCAAGCCTCGCTCCTACGGGATTTGCGCGTTTCTTGTAGGAGCGAGGCTTGCCCGCGAAGGTATCCCCGCCGATCTTATGTCGATTGAATAATGCTCAACCGCTCACCCACCACCATCTCGGTAATCCAGTCCACCAGGATCGACGTATACGCCTGCTGCGAAACCGGCTCGCTCAACGCGTGATCGGCGCCGTCGATGATCCGGTGGGTCAGCGAGTGCGTCTGCTGACACGCCGCCCGGTAACTCATGATGGTCGCATGGGGCACATAGTCGTCTGTCTCGGACTCCACCAGCAGCACATCCCCGGTAAATTGCGAACAGGCATGCAACGCGCGATTGCTGTCGGCGCGCACCAGCGTGCTGCGGTAATCACGCAAATCGAGCTTGTCCAGTTCGCGCTTGGGCGTGTGCCATTGCTCATCGCGATACAACGCCGGCACCCGCAGAGCCAGCCAGCGCACGGGGCGCAATGAGGTCAGAATCGAAGCCAGATAACCGCCATAACTGGTGCCGACCACGGCGATCGCCGAGGTGTCGAGCGCAGGGTGCGCGAGCAATCGGTCGTACGCCGCGAGCAGGTCTCGCAAGTTGTCTTCGCGGGAAACCCGCGTCAGTGGAATGCCGGTGCCGCCGGTGTGCCCGCGCAAGTCGAACGTCAGGCACACGCAGCCCAGACCTGCGATGCCTTTGGCACGTTCAAGATCACGCTCCTGACTGCCGCCCCAACCGTGCACGAAGAGCACGCCGGGGACCTTCGATTTGGGGCTGAGAAAAGTCCCGCTCATCTGTTCATCGTCGATGTCGATCTGAATGGTTTCGCTTCTAGCCGTCATAGGATTTGACCGTTACGTACTTGAGGAGAAATTCACTGTTGTGCGCCGGACCGCGGTACACCTCAATGGCGTTCGCCGGCAGCGCTTGATCGATGTAGGTTTCCACCGAGGACACACGAATCGCGCTCATCTGCGGGTCGTTGACGAAGCTCTGCAACGCCGCGACTTCGGCGCTGCTGGCACCGCCCATGCGCCAGGATTGCTCAAGCACGCCGCTGCGCTGTGTGCCGTTACTGTCCAGGCCTTGCGCGATGTCGTAGTTGCGCCGCGAGGCATAGAAACCCGGATAGGCCTCGTCCGCCGCGCGGTCGAACACCTGCGCTTGCCGGATGGCCAGCCGCACGTCGTCGGGCAGTTGCAGTTCGAGCAGCTCGTCGTAGCCGCCCTGCACCGCGAGCAGATTGGAACCGCCATAGACCTGCTCGCCATGACCGTCTGCAGTCAAGTACTGATCACCGCAGTAACTCAGCACAGTGCCGCCGATGAAGCTTTGGCCGACGCTGTGGGTCACGACCTTGGTCAGGTCTTGCTCCAACACCACACCTTCGGTGAATAGCGCCTTGGCATCGGGTCTGCCGAGGATCGCATCGAATTGGTCGAGGCTCTGGATCACCTCCTGACCGCGCCCGGCGCAGGCATGGATCGGTTTCAGGCGAACCGGTCCGCTATCGAGCAAATGCTCCGCCGCAGGACGCGCATCGTCGAGGGAGAACACGCTGAGCCCCTCGAGCACCACGTTGCGCACCCGTTCGCAAAACAACGGCGACCAGCCGTGCGGAGCAAAAGCGTTTTTGTTGCGCAAGCCGTGGCTGATGGCTTTGGTGCAGATGAAATCATGCTCGACGTAGCCGCCCCACAAATCCTCCGGGCCCTTGACGCCCAATTGCCGCGCGGTCGCAGCGCCGACAATGGTTTGTGTCGGCAGCAGATAAAGATCGCGACCGCTGTGGTGTTCGGGGTCGTAGCTGCCGCCGAATTTGAACCCGAGAACCTGCGCCAGCCAACGGGCCAATGCGCGATTGGTGTCGACTTCGTGTTGTGGCGCGTCGGGCCGCACCGAATGGGCGACCACCAGTTTTTTGCGGTTTGTTGGGGTCATGCGTCCCCCCTTCAATCGGCGCTTGATGAATGTAGTTGTAGGGGTGCAGAGATCAGGCCAAGGGCGGCTGATTTGAAATAATCGGCAATTCAATCAGTTGCCGAATCGGTGATAGCAATGAGCCTGTCTCATTCTGCACGACACTCATTTCAGCTCTGGCATTTTGCACGATCCAAGCCTTGCATAGACCCACTGTAGGAGCGAGCCTGCTCGCGAAAGCGACCTTTCAGGCAACATAGATGCTGACCGTCACGGCCTCTTCGCGAGCAGGCTCGCTCCTACACTGAATTGATGTTCACTGACGGACCGATGCGGTAGTCGGCGTCACCCCAAACCGCGCCCGATAATCACTCGGCGCCAGCCCGGTGATTTTCTTGAACGTCGCACGAAAGGCGCTCGGGTCCTGATAACCGACGGTCCAGGCAATGTGGTCGATGGTGCCGTTGGTGAACTCCAACATTTCCCGGGCCTTGCCGACCCGCAGATGCTGACAGTACTCGGTAGGTTTCAGCCCGGTTGCAGCACGAAATCTGCGCAGGAAAGTACGCTCTTCCAGCCCTGCCCGTTCAGCCATGGTCGCCAGCGACACATCGGTCGCGCCGGTGCTTTGCAGCCAATGCTGAACCTTGAGAATCGAGGCGTCGCCGTGGCTGAGAATCGGTGAAAAGTTGCTGCCACATTCACTCGCACTGTCGCTGTGTTCCACCACCAGAAACCGCGCAGTGCCGGTGGCAATGCTCGGCCCCAGCAATCGGTCGACCAGGCGCAAACCCAGCTCGGACCAGGCCATCAATCCGGCGGTGGTGATCAAGTCGCCGTCATCGACGATCGGCGTATCGGCCTTGAGCTTGATCGCCGGATAACGCTCGGCGAACGCCTTGGCCGACGTCCAGTGGGTGGTGGCACTGCGGCCGTCGAGCAGGCCGCTTTCAGCCAATAGAATCGAGCCCACGCAGACGCCGCCGAGGGTCGCGCCTTGTGCATGTTGCTGACGAATCCAGCGCAGCAAGCCTTGCGGCGCCTGGCCTTCGGAAAAACCGGCAATCGACGGCGGGATCAACACCGCCACCAATGCGCCGTCCGGTGCGGGATGGCTGTCGTAGACGCGTTTGGGGGGCTGATCGCCATCGACCTGCCAATGGCTGACCCGCAACAGCGGTAACTGCGCCGCCTGATAGTCGGCGGCAATCCGGTTCGCCACCCCGAACAAGTCTGTCAGCCCGTGCACCGCCGCCATCTGCGCGCCGGGATAAATCAGTACGCCCAGCTCGGCGATTGCCCTTTGTGCGTCCATTGTCAGTTTTCCCCCTTTTATTGTCGGTGCGGCCGATCCTCGGACGGTCCGCCAGAGCCAATACTTCATTCCACACCAACACACACTTCGAGGAAACAGTCATGGCCAAGCAAGCACTCATCGTAGTTGATATCCAAAACGACTACTTCCCCCAGGGCAAGTGGCCGCTGGTCGGCGCCGACGCTGCTGCGGACAACGCCGTACGCCTGCTCAAAGCCTTTCGCGATGCCGGTGATTCGGTGGTGCACATTCGCCACGAGTTCACTTCCGACGAAGCGCCCTTCTTCACCCCGGGCTCCGAGGGCGCAAAGCTGCATCCCAAAGTCCTGAACCGTGCCGATGAGCCGGTGGTGCTCAAGCACTTCGTCAACTCGTTCCGCGAAACTGAACTGCAGTCAATTCTCGACGAGCAGGGCATCAAGGAATTGGTGGTGGTCGGCAGCATGAGCCACATGTGCGTCGACGGCATTACCCGTGCGGCCAACGACCTCGGCTACAGCGTCACGGTGATCCATGACGCCTGTGCCTCACGGGATCTGGAGTTCAACGGACTTACGGTTCCGGCTGCCCATGTTCATGCCGCGTTCATGTCTGCGTTGGGTTTTGCCTATGCCAGTGTGGTGTCTACTGCCGAGTTTCTGGCTGGTTGAGGTGAGCTGAGCTGAGCTGAACGGAGCTGAACGGAGCTGAGTACATATCCGTTGCTGCGGTAACGGCTTCTATTGGTTTCGCTCTTACAGCGAGTCACTTGGAGAAGCGCCAAGTAACCAAGCGCTTCTGCCCCTTTCGTTCGGTGCCTCGCTGTGGCTCGGCATGCCCTCGCTCCGGTCCTGCTCCGTGGGCCCGCCGCCATCGGCCATCCCTGGCCGGGGGCGGCTAACCCGGCATCCATGCCGGGTTGCCCACTGCGCAGAACCTCCTCTCGGCCTCTCGAGGGGGCGACTACCGCCACAGCCGCCGAGGCGGCCTGAAAGCCGACCTGGCTCTTCAGTTGTCCGCGTTGTCCTTCTTTGATGCGCTCACTCATTCCGGACATGTGCACCGCTCCCCTGTAGGAGCCGGCTTGCTGGCGATAGCGTCCTTTCAGGCGATAGATGTGTCGACTGACCCACCGCTATCGCCAGCAAGCCGGCTCCTACAGTTGATCGTATTTATCCAAACACATATGCATTTCCCTTGTAGGAGCCAGCTTGCTGGCGATGGCGTCCTTTCAGGCGATAAATGCGTCGACTGACCCACCGCCATCGCCGGCAAGCCGGCTCCTACAGGGGGTACGTACGCTTTTGATTTTCACCACTCATCAGGCCGAGCGTTAGCTCGCCTTCCGCTTTTGATCTGAGCGCCCCCTCGAGAGGCCGAGCGCAGGTTCTGCGCAGTGGGCAACCCGGCATGGATGGCCGATGGCGGCGGGCCCACGGAGCAGGACCGGAGCGAGGGCATGCCGAGCCTAGGCGAGGCACCGAACGAAAGGGGCAAGAGCCCTTGGTTACTTGGGGCTTTTCCAAGTGACTCGCCGTAAGGGCGAAACCGATATCCGCCATCACCCAAAAAACGGATATCCCCCCAATCCCCGCCCCCACCACCCATAAAAAAATCTCACGCGTGAGCTATTGAGCCCAGCAAAAATTGCCTGTAGTGTTTCTCACGCGTGAGTTTTTCACAACGAGGTCAGCACCATGAACAGCAGCTCTCCATCAGATCCGCCTTCCGGGTCTGTGAACGATTCAGCAAGCCGCAAGGGAGAGCGCTCGAAACCGTCCGCGAAAAAACCGTCGAGCTTCTACATGAAGCAGATGCGCGCGGGCCTGGGTGCCGCCGGTTATGTAAAACACGAGACTTGGGTGCTTCCCGAAAACCGAAGCCTGCTCAAGCAGATGGAGAAACAGCTACGCCAACCGATTCTGGCTGGCTCATTCATGTCGGAGAATTACATGAGCGCAGGTAACAACTGGAACATCGATCGCCTCTACAGCGCCCTTCAAGCCCTGGACGAAGTGGTCTCGAACGACATCACCCTCTCCCTCGTCCAAGGCTCCGAATCCAGCATCAAGCTGGAAATGAACGACTTCGGTGGCTTGCCGATTTACATCGCGGTAGTGGGCGACCAGATCATCGTCGATACCGTGCTGGTCGACGTCGAGTCGATCAAGGACGTGCCGGCCTTCAATGATGCCGTGCTGCGCAGCCGGGAAATGTTCCCGCTGTCCTCGATCGGCATCGAGTCCATGCCCAACGGGCAGGTCGTTTACAACATGTTTGGCGCGCTCAGCTCCGACTCGAGCCTGACCAACGTCGTAACCGAGGTCAAAACCCTCGTCGACAACGTGCAGCGCGCCAGCGAAGCCTTCGAACGTTTTTTCAATTAATTATTCGGGAATCAGGGAAAATCCAATGACTCAGTCCATCTGGAGCAAATTGTTCACCGCACTGCGTGGCGGCGCCAATGAAGTCGGCGAATCGATCGTCGACCAACAGGCCCTGCGCATCCTCGACCAGGAAATTCGCGATGCCGACAGCGCGCTGGCCAACGCCAAGCGTGAACTGGTAACCATCATGGCCAAGCACAAACTGTCGGCCGATCGCGTCAGCGAGTACAACGCCAAGATCAAGGACCTGGAATCCAAGGCGCTGGCCGCCATTCAGGCCAACCGCGAAGACCTGGCACTGGAAGTGGCCGAAGCCATTTCGACCCTGACCAACGAGCTGGATGTCGAGCAGAAGCAGGCCACCGAATTCGGCGGTTATGCGGACAACATGCGCAAAGACATCACCAAGGCTGAAAACCGCATCAAGAGCCTGCGCCAGCAAGTGGACATGGCCAAGGCCCGCGAAAGCGTGCAGAAAGCCCAGGTCAGCGCGTCCATCGCCAGCGGCGGCGCCAACGGCAAACTGGAAACCGCAGTCGGCACGCTGAACCGCTTGCAAGCCAAGCAGCAGCAACGCGCCGCTGAACTGGAAGCCCAGGACCAACTGGCCGATGCGTCGACCGGCACCGACCTGGAGCGCAAGCTGCGCGAAGCCGGCATCACGCCGGACGCAGGCAGCGCCAACGCGATTCTGGAGCGCCTGAAGCAGAAATCGGCTGAGTAATCGACTCAGTCGCAGATGCATAACCTGTGGGAGCTAGCCTGCTAGCGATTACGGTTTGTCAGGCGACATTAATGTTGACTGACACTTCCTCTTCGCGAGCAGGCTCGCTCCCACAATGGATATGCGTTTCAGTTTTTTGTTGAATCGAGGTCAAGGATGGGTGCCCTGAAGGGTTTCAAGACAATCGCCAGCCTCGCCATTTTCATGGTGGCGCTGCAACTGCTCAACGCCGCGACCGGCTACAGCCTTCTGGCATTCGGCCTGGTGCCGAGAACGGTCCACGGACTGGTCGGCATCATCACCTCGCCTTTTTTGCACGCGTCCTTTGCGCACCTCAGCGCCAACCTTATCCCCTTCCTGATTCTGGGCACCCTGGTCATTGTCGACGGGCTCAACCGGTTCCTGGCCGTCAGCGCGATCATCATTCTGCTGGGCGGCGCGCTGGTCTGGCTGTTCGGATTTTCCGGCGTGCACATTGGCGACAGCGGCTGGGTATTCGGATTGTGGGCCTATCTCCTGTCCCGCGCCTGGTTTCACCGCAGCTGGGGCAACCTGATCACGGCCAGCGTCGTGGCGCTGCTCTATGGCGGCCTGGTCTTCGGCTTCCTTCCGCGACAGGGTGTGTCCTTCGAAGGACATCTCTTTGGGGCGCTCGCCGGATTTATTGCAGCCAAGGTACTTTTCTCTGCGCCGCGCAGCAGGTTTAATGCCGCCGGTTAACCGCACTTGAGCATTCAGACGCCGAGGCGATAACGTCGCCAGGAATGAGTACCCACGGAGTCAGGGACGAAATGTCGATTTTCCTTTTACTGCGCATGTATGCCTCGTCCCTCTTCCACCGATTCGGTTGGGCAGGACTGGTCATCGCCTTGGCCGTGCACCTGACCACGGCGTATCTGGGCCTGGTGTTGCTGGGCGAACAGCACCTCACCGCCCCCGCCACGTTTACCTACTTCTATCTCACTACCACGCTTACCGTAGGCTATGGCGATCTCGCGCCACAGACATCGGCGGGGCGCATTTTCGTGGCCACCTGGGTCATGCTCGGCGGCATTGCGCTGCTGACGGCTGCCATCGGCAAAACCACCAGCAGCGTTATCGATGTATGGAGAAAAAGCATGAAGGGCAAAGGTGACTACACCGGCAATGTCGGGCATACGGTGCTCATCGGCTGGGAAGGTGCGTCCAGCGAACGGGTCGTTGAATTATTGCTTCAGGATGAAACCTCCAACGACAACCTGATCGTCATTTGCGATTGCACCCTTGAAGAAAACCCCATGCCCGGCCAGGCAGCCTTCATCAAGGGCGAAAGCCTGTCCTCGGTGGCGCTGCTGCTACGCGCTGGCGTTCCCGGTGCCGAACGCGTTCTGGTGCGAACCCATTCAGACGACCTGACCCTGGCCACCGTGCTGGCGGTCAATCAACTTAAGCCTGTCGGGCATGTGGTCGCCCACTTCAATGACAGTGAAATCGCCGCGCTTGCCAGCGCCTACGCCCCCAGCCTGGAATGCACATCAAGCATGGCCATCGAGATGCTTGTGCGCGCGTCTCAGGACCCCGGCTCGTCCGTGGTCATCAATGAATTGCTATGCGTGGGCCAGGGCGCGACCCAATACTTGATGAAACTGCCCGAGACGTTTAACGCGACCTTCGGCGATCTGTACACGCAGATGAAAGAACGTCACAACGCCACCCTCATCGGCTACCGCGCCAAGGGCGCCCGACAACCATCGATCAACCCGCCTGGCGCCACACGCGTCGAGGGCGGCGAGCTCTTCTACATCGCCTCCACTCGCCTCAAGGAAATCTCCAATGGGATGGTTTAAACAGTTGATGGGGCTTGAGGCCCCGAACGCGAATTCAGAATCGAAATGGACCGCCGGCGAAACCCAGCCGGCCGTCGGCCCGCTGGGTCTGGCACTGGGCAAAGGCGTGATGTTCGACAGCACGCTGCAATTGCTGCTCGACGAAAAAACCGCCGTGGCGATCCCTGGCTCGCAGCAGATCTGGAGCAACGGCACCATTGACCTCGGGCAGTCGACCTGGCTGTCGCGCTATTACATGAACGACGAAGACTACTGGCTGCAAGTGCACACCACCGGCGATATCGCCGGCCAGGTCGAGTCGGTGATCCTGTTCAACTACCTCAGCTACATCACCATCAGCAGCGAAGCGGAGCTGCGCCGTCTGGCCGGCCCGAATAGCCTGATCGGGCTGCCGACCTACACCCACAACGGCGTCGAATACACCCGCGAATGGGGCACCGAGAATGGCCAGACTGAATTGGTGGCGTTGAGCGAACAGCTGAAAAACCCGGACGAGTCCTACAGTGTCGAGCACCGTTCGATGCTGTACGCCCGCGAAACCGGCCTGACCGACCGCCGTGAATTCCTGCTGTTTTCCGTCGAAGAAGACGCCGAAGGCACGATCAGCTTGAGCACTTCGCTGGGTATTTCGCTGTACACCACCGACCTGAACACTTTTTAAAAAGGAAGAAACCCATGCTAGAAGCGCTCTCCGTCTCCCTGAACAAAGCCGCCGTGTTCGGGTTTGTTGCGTACATCCTCGGCGCCGCCGTGCTGTTCGCGCTGTTCCAGTTCATCTACACCCGCATTACCCCGCACAAAGAATTCGAACTGATCCGTTCGGGCAACGTCGCGGCTGCAATCGCCCTGGGCGGTGCGGTCATCGGTTTCGCGATTCCGGCCAGCAACGTGATCGCCTACTCGATCAGCCTCCTCGACTTCGTGGTCTGGGCAGTCATCGCCGCGTTCGTGCAATTGTTGGCGTTCCTGATGACCAGCCTGGTGCTCAAGGGCACCTCCGAGCGCATCAAGAAAGGTGAAATCGCCGCCGGTATCTACGTGGCAGCCGTGGCCATCAGCGTCGGCATGTTGAACGCCGCCTGCATGACCCCTTCCCAGAACTGATCGCGCACGGAGCTCCCGATGAAACGAAGCAAGTACGTTCAGCTGTCGCTGGCAGCCTCGGTCGCGATGGCGATTTCGGGCTGCGGGCCGACGGAAAAAACCTACTCGATGCAGAAAAAGTACAACTTCCAGTCCGTGCAACAATGCGCCGATGAGAAGCTTCCGGTGGACGTCTGCTCGGACGCCTTTATGACCGCCATGGCTGAACACCGGCGCATTGCCCCGGTGTACGACAACCAGGCCGATTGCGAAGCCGACTTCGTCGCCGATTGGTGCCAGCAGGACTCTGCCGGCAAATTCATCCCCAAGCTCGGCGGCTTTGAACTGACCGCCAATGGCGAGGTGACGCAATCCCAGGTGGACGCCGCCAAAGCGCAATTGCCTGCCTCGGAAGCAAACAGTGGCGGTTCGGGATTCTCCGGCACCAGCCTGCTGACCGGCCTGCTGATCGGCAACATGCTGAGCAACAACCGCAACAGCTACTATTCCGAGCCGGTGTACCGCTACCGCGATGACCGTGGCAGCTATTCGTCTTCGACACTCGGCCAGCGGATTTCGAAAGGTTCGACCTTTACCAAGTCCAATCAGGCGCGATACGGCAGCAGCAACTACGCCGACTCGATTCGTTCCGCCAGCAAACCGGTGTCCGTTGCCTCGTCCACTTCCCGTGGCGGCTTCGGCAGCAAAGCCAGTGCGCGCAGCGGCTGGGGTGGCGGCGGGTCGAGCAGTTAAGGAAACAGGGCCATGAAGAAAATCCTCTGCGCAGAGCGTCATGACTGGAAACAGACCGCCGAAAACCTCGGCTTTCTGTTTCACACCATCGACAACGAACCCTATTGGGACGAGAGCGCGTACTACCAGTTCACGCTCAAGCAGATCGAGAACGATCTCGAAGACCCGACCACCGAGATCCATGAGATGTGCATGGACCTGGTGGCTCGCGTGGTGCAGAGCGAGGAACTGCTGGAACGCCTGAGCATTCCGGCACCGTTCTACGACCTAGTTCGTACGTCATGGCTCGAAGGTCATCCGCATCTGTACGGGCGCATGGACTTTTCCTACAACGGCAACGGCCCGGCCAAACTGCTGGAGCTCAACTACGACACGCCGACCAGCCTCTACGAAGCGGCGGCGTTCCAGTGGGGCTGGCTGGAGCAATGCATTGAGCGCGGTCTGTTGCCCAAGAACGCTGACCAGTTCAACAGCATCGACACCAAGCTGCATCAGGCCTTTGCTCAACTGCAGCTCACGCGTCCCTTCTATTTCGCCTCGATGAAAGACTCGGTCGAGGACAAGGGCACCACCGATTACCTGCGGCTGGTTGCGGAAAAAGTCGGCATCGAATCCCGCCACATCGACATCGAAGACATTGGCCTCACCAATGACGGACGTTTCGTCGATCTTGAAGATCGCTGGATTCCTCACCTGTTCAAACTGCACGCCTGGGAGTTCATCTTCCACGAGCCTTTTGGTGCAGCGATTGCCCAGAGCGATACGCAGTTTTTCGAACCGGCCTGGAAATCCATCATCTCCAACAAAGGCATCCTGCCGCTGCTGTGGGAATTCAACAAAGGCCATCCGAACCTGCTCGCCGCCCACCTGGATACCGACCCGAACAAGGCAGTGCCCAAGGGTTGGGTGCGCAAGCCATTCTTCTCGCGGGAAGGCGCCAACATCGAGCTGCAAACAGCGGACGGTCTGATCGTGAAAGAGGACGGGCCCTACACGGACGCGCCGTTTATCCTTCAGGAGTTCGCGCCGTTGCCGCAGTTTGGCGATAGCTACACGCTGATCGGTTCGTGGGTGATCGGCGATCAAGCGGCGGGCATCGGTGTACGCGAGGACAACAGCTTGATTACCAAGGATTCCAGCCGATTCTTGCCGCACCTGATACTCGACTGAACAGTTACCGTTAGCGGAAAAGCCCGTTGCCATGCATCGGGCGTCGGGGTGAAACAGGCGTAAACCCGATCAGGGACCCGACAACCACAAGACTTACCGCTGAAAAGCCGGATAATGGCGGCCAAATCGTCTAGCCCGTTATTCTGGTACCCCCCCATGGAAATCAAGGTCAACTTTCTCGACAACCTTCGGCTTGAAGCCAAGTTCGACGACTTCACGGTGGTGGCCGATCAACCAATCCGCTACAAGGGCGATGGCTCGGCACCCGGTCCGTTCGACTACTTCCTGGCTTCGTCGGCGTTGTGTGCGGCGTATTTCGTGAAGTTGTACTGCAGCACACGCAATATCCCCACGGATAACATCCGCCTGTCGCAGAACAACATTGTTGACCCGGAAAACCGCTACAACCAGATTTTCAAGATCCAGGTCGAGTTGCCCGCGGACATCTCCGACAAGGACCGCCAGGGCATCCTGCGTTCCATCGACCGTTGCACCGTGAAAAAAGTGGTGCAGGCCGGGCCTGAATTTGTGATCGAAGAAGTGGAAAACCTCGACGCCGATGCCCAGGCGTTGTTGATGCCTGCTTCCAGTTCAGAGGCGAGCACTTACATTGCCGGCAAGGATCTGCCGCTGGAACAAACCATCGCCAACATGTCGGCCATTCTGGCGGACCTGGGCATGAAGATTGAAATCGCCTCGTGGCGCAATATCGTGCCCAATGTGTGGTCGCTGCATATCCGCGATGCACACTCGCCGATGTGCTTCACCAACGGCAAGGGTGCGACCAAGGAAGGCGCACTGGCGTCGGCGTTGGGCGAGTTTATCGAGCGGCTCAACTGCAACTTCTTCTACAACGACCAGTTCTGGGGCGAAGACATCGCCAACGCGGAATTTGTGCACTATCCGGACGAGCGCTGGTTCAAGCCTGGCCGTAAAGACGCACTGCCGACCGAGATTCTCGACGAGTACTGCCTGAAGATTTACAACCGCGACGGCGAACTGCGTGGCTCCCATCTGATCGACACCAACTCGGGCAATGAAGAGCGCGGTATCTGCTCGCTGCCGTACGTGCGCCAGTCGGACGGCGAGGTGGTGTATTTCCCGTCCAACCTGATTGAAAACCTGTACCTGAGCAACGGCATGAGTGCCGGCAACACGCTGGCCGAAGCTCAGGTGCAGTGCCTGTCGGAGATCTTCGAGCGCGCGGTAAAACGCGAAATCATCGAAGGTGAATTTGCACTGCCGGATGTGCCGGCCCACGTGCTGGCGAAGTACCCAGGGATCCTCGCCGGCATTCAGGCGCTGGAAGAACAGGGTTTCCCGGTGTTGGTGAAGGATGCGTCCCTGGGCGGTGAATTCCCGGTGATGTGCGTCACGTTGATGAACCCGCGCACCGGCGGTGTGTTCGCCTCGTTCGGCGCGCACCCAAGCCTTGAAGTGGCACTGGAACGCAGCCTCACCGAATTGCTGCAAGGCCGCAGCTTCGAAGGCCTCAATGACCTGCCCCAGCCGACGTTTGAAGGTCATGCGGTGACCGAGCCGAACAACTTCGTCGAGCACTTCATCGACTCGAGCGGCATTGTGTCGTGGCGCTTCTTCAGTTCGAAGTCGGATTACGAATTCGTGGAGTGGGACTTCTCCGGCCAGGGTGAAAACTCGAACACCGAGGAAGCCGCGACCTTGTTCGGCATTCTCGAAGGCATGGGCAAGGAAGTGTACATGGCGGTCTACGAGCATATCGGCGCGACGGCCTGCCGCATCCTGGTGCCGGACTATTCGGAAATTTATCCGGTAGACGATCTGATCTGGGATAACACCAACAAAGCGCTGTTCTTCCGCGAAGACATCCTGAACCTGCATCGCCTGGACGAAGAAGAACTGCGAGCGCTGGTCGAGCGTCTGGTGGAAAGTGAGCTGGACGACTACACCGACATCACCAGCTTGATCGGCATCGAATTTGACGACAATACCGCTTGGGGTCAGCTGACGATCCTGGAATTGAAGCTGCTGATTTATCTCGCCCTGCAACAGTTTGAAGAGGCGAAAGAGGCGGTGGAAATGTTCCTTCAGTACAACGACAACACGGTTGAGCGCGGTTTGTTCTACCAGGCTGTCAATGTGGTGCTGGAGATGAAGCTGGACGAAGACCTGGAACTGGAAGACTACGAGGCCAATTTCCGCCGGATGTTTGGCAGCGAGCGGACGGACGCAGCGATCGGCTCCGTGGACGGGACCGTGCGCTTCCATGGCTTGACGCCGACCAGCATGAAACTGGAGGGGCTCGACAGACATCTGCGCCTGATCGACAGCTACAAAAAACTGCATACGGCACGGGCCAACGTAACCACCTCATCCCGTTGAGCGCAAATCTGTAGGAGCCGGCTTGCTGGCGATGAACGATAGCGCGGTTCGCCTGATTAACCGCGTTGCCGCCATCGCCAGCAAGCCGGCTCCTACAAATTAGTGTGCAAAAGAAAACCCCCGACCAGTCCAGAGGACCGATCGGGGGTTTCGAGGCTAAACCTTACAAAGGCCTAAGCCATATCCTAGAACGGGATATCATCATCAAAGCTGTCGAAATCCGGAGCCGGCTGAGGAGCAGCCTGCTGTGGAGCCGGGCGCGACTGTTGCGGTGCCGACTGCTGCGGACGCGGTGCCTGCTGCTGGCGTGGAGCCGGAGCGGACTGCTGGTAGTTGTTGCCCCCGCCTTGTTGGTCGCCCTGCTGTGGACGGCCGCCCAGCAGTTGCATGGTGCCTTGCATGTCGACCACGATTTCAGTGGTGTAACGCTTGATACCGTCTTTTTCCCACTCGCGGGTCTGTAGCTTGCCTTCGATGTAGACCTGCGAACCTTTACGCAGGTATTCGCCGGCGATTTCCGCCACTTTGCCGAACATCGACACACGGTGCCATTCGGTCTTCTCGACCTTCTGACCGGTCTGCTTGTCGGTCCACTGTTCGCTGGTCGCCAGACTCAGGTTGGTCACGGCGTTACCGTTAGGCAAGTAGCGAACTTCGGGATCCTGGCCGCAAGTGCCGACCAATATGACTTTGTTAACCCCACGGGCCATAACGTTCTCCTAGGCTACGCACGCTGCCTCGGGCGGGTTGTTCACCAGGCGCTCGAGGGTAGTGCGATCCAATAGTTCTGTGTCCAATTTGATGTAAATCGCTGCTTCATCAGCAACGATTACCGCATCTGTTACCCCTACGACGGCCTTCAGGCGCTCAACCAGACCCGCTTCGCGGATCGCCTCGGGCGACAACGGCAAGCGCAGGCTCGTGACATAAGGTGGTTCGCGCATGGTAACAGCAAAGGCCAGCCAGAGGGCAGCCAGGCCGGCGCATCCGAGGAAGACAACCGACAGACCGCCATGCTGGAACATCCAGCCGCCGAGGATCCCGCCCAGTGCCGATCCGAGGAACTGACTGGTGGAATAAACCCCCATCGCCGTGCCCTTGCCGCCCGCCGGTGAAACCTTGCTGATCAGCGATGGCAGCGAAGCTTCCAGCAAGTTGAACGCGGTAAAGAACACCACCGTCCCGATCACCAGAGCCCGCAAGTTATCGCCGAACTGCCAGAAGAATAGCTCAGTGAGCATCAGCGTCAGCACTGCGCCCAATAAAACTCGTTTCATTTTGCGTTTCTTCTCGCCGTAGATAATGAACGGGATCATGGCGAAGAAGGAAATCAGCAGCGCGGTCAGGTAGACCCACCAGTGCTGCTCTTTGGGCAGGCCGGCTTTTTCGACCAGGGCCAGCGGCAATGCCACGAAGCTCGACATCAACATCGCGTGCAACACAAAAATACCCAGGTCCAGGCGCAGCAGGTCCGGGTGCTTGAGCGTCGGCATCAACGCCTGACGCGCAACGCCGGACTCACGGTGCTGCAACGGCCCGGTGGAGCGCGGCACCATGAACATCACGATCACGATGCCCACCAGCGCCATGCCACCGGTGGCGAGGAACAACCCGGACAGCCCGAAGGCGCGAGTCAGCAAAGGCCCTACCACCATGGCGACCGCGAACGACAGACCAATCGTCATACCGATCATGGCCATGGCTTTGGTCCGATGCTGTTCGCGGGTCAGGTCTGACAGCAACGCCATCACTGCTGCGGAAATCGCCCCGGCGCCTTGAAGGATTCGTCCGGCGATAACGCCCCAGATCGAGTCAGCGTTGGCCGCCAGCACACTGCCAAGGGCGAATACGATCAGCCCAAGGTAAATCACCGGGCGGCGCCCGATGCGGTCGGAAATGAAGCCGAACGGAATCTGAAAAATCGCCTGGGTCAGGCCGTAAGCGCCAATCGCCAGCCCGATGAGGGCCGGGGTCGCTCCTGCCAGATCCATCCCATAGGTCGCCAGTACCGGCAACACCATGAACATGCCAAGCATACGGAAGGCGAACACGAGGGCCAGACCGCTTGCTGCGCGGGTCTCACTGCCACTCATGCGTTCGCTGTGGGGATCGTGCATGGAAAAACCTCATGTGAACCGGCGGCGATTCTACCAGTCCCATCGATTGACAGGGTATATCGCGACGCTTTGACGCGCTCCGCTGACAGACTCTTCATGTACGACAGTAAACCACTCGTTTGATAGTGTGCATCCATCCAGTATTTGGCCGTATACTCCTACGTTTTCGACGCCCGCCGAGCGAGGCCACTTTGGACAAGATCCTGATTCGTGGGGCCCGAACCCACAACCTGAAGAACATCGACCTGACCCTGCCACGGGACAAACTGATCGTCATCACCGGCTTGTCCGGATCCGGCAAATCGTCCCTGGCGTTCGACACGCTGTACGCCGAAGGCCAGCGCCGCTATGTCGAGTCGCTGTCGGCCTATGCCCGGCAGTTTTTGTCGATGATGGAAAAGCCTGACGTCGACACCATTGAAGGTTTGTCGCCAGCCATTTCCATCGAACAGAAGTCGACCTCGCACAACCCGCGTTCGACGGTCGGCACCATCACCGAAATCTACGACTATCTGCGCCTGCTCTATGCTCGCGTCGGTATTCCGCGCTGCCCGGATCACGATATTCCGCTGGAAGCGCAGACCGTCAGCCAGATGGTCGACCTGGTCCTCGCCCAACCGGAGGGCAGCAAACTGATGCTGCTGGCGCCGGTGATCCGCGAGCGCAAAGGCGAACATCTTTCGGTCTTCGAAGAATTGCGCGCCCAGGGCTTTGTCCGGGCCCGGGTCAACGGCAGGATCTGCGAACTGGACGAACTGCCGAAGCTGGACAAGCAGAAGAAGCATTCGATTGACGTCATCGTCGACCGCTTCAAGGTCCGCGCCGATCTGCAACAGCGTCTGGCGGAATCCTTCGAGACCGCACTGAAGCTGGCGGACGGCATTGCCCTGGTCGCACCGATGGACGACGAACCCGGCGAAGAGATGATCTTCTCCGCGCGCTTCGCCTGCCCGATCTGCGGTCACGCGATCAGCGAGCTGGAACCCAAGCTGTTCTCCTTCAACAACCCGGCCGGTGCCTGCCCGACGTGCGATGGTCTGGGCGTGAAGCAGTTCTTCGACATCAAGCGACTGGTCAATGGCGAACTGACCCTGGCCGAAGGCGCGATTCGCGGCTGGGACAGGCGTAACGTCTATTACTTCCAGATGCTCGGGTCGCTGGCGGCGCACTACAAATTCAGCCTCGAAGTGCCGTTCAACGAACTGCCGGCCGATCAGCAGAAATTCATCCTGCACGGCAGCGGCTCCCAGAACGTCGATTTCAAATACCTGAATGACCGTGGCGACATCGTCAAACGTTCGCACCCGTTCGAAGGCATCGTGCCAAACCTGGAACGTCGCTATCGCGAAACCGAATCGGCTTCGGTGCGCGAAGAGCTGGCCAAGTTCCTCAGCACCCAGCATTGCCCGGATTGCCGTGGCACCCGCCTGCGTCGCGAGGCGCGACATGTCTGGGTCGGCGAGAAAACGCTGCCGGCGGTGACCAATCTGCCGATTGGCGATGCGTGCGAATACTTCGGCGTGCTGAAGCTGACCGGGCGTCGCGGTGAAATTGCCGACAAGATCCTCAAGGAAATCCGCGAGCGCCTGCAGTTCCTGGTCAACGTCGGCCTCGATTATCTGTCGCTGGATCGCAGTGCGGACACGTTGTCCGGTGGCGAGGCGCAACGGATTCGTCTGGCCAGTCAGATTGGTGCCGGCCTGGTGGGCGTTCTATACATCCTCGATGAACCGTCGATTGGTCTGCACCAGCGCGACAACGACCGTTTGCTCGGCACACTCAAGCACCTGCGCGACATCGGCAACACGGTGATCGTGGTCGAACACGATGAAGATGCCATTCGCCTCGCTGACTATGTTGTGGATATCGGCCCGGGTGCCGGCGTTCATGGCGGACATATCGTCGCCGAAGGTACGCCAGCGGAAGTTATGGCTCACCCTGACTCGCTGACCGGCAAATATTTGTCTGGCCGGGTGAAGATTGCCGTCCCTGCCAAACGCACACCGCGTAACAAGAAATTGTCGCTGTCCCTCAAGGGCGCTCGCGGCAACAACTTGCGCAACGTCGATCTGGAGATTCCGATTGGCCTGCTGACCTGCGTTACCGGCGTGTCCGGTTCGGGCAAGTCGACGCTGATCAACAACACACTGTTTCCTTTGAGCGCGACGGCACTCAACGGTGCAACGACGCTTGAGGCTGCAGCTCACGACAGCATCAAAGGGCTGGAGCATCTGGACAAGGTCGTCGACATTGACCAGAGCCCGATCGGCCGCACGCCACGCTCCAACCCGGCGACGTACACCGGGCTGTTCACGCCGATTCGCGAACTGTTCGCCGGCGTGCCGGAATCCCGCTCCCGCGGTTACGGGCCGGGGCGTTTCTCCTTCAACGTGAAGGGCGGACGCTGCGAGGCCTGCCAGGGCGATGGCCTGATCAAGGTTGAAATGCACTTCCTGCCGGACATCTATGTTCCGTGCGACGTCTGCAAGAGCAAGCGCTACAACCGCGAAACGCTGGAGATCAAGTACAAGGGCAAGAGCATCCACGAAACCCTCGAGATGACCATCGAGGAAGCTCGAGTGTTCTTCGACGCGGTGCCAGCACTGGCACGCAAGCTTCAGACGTTGATGGATGTCGGCCTTTCGTACATCAAGCTGGGGCAATCAGCGACCACGCTGTCTGGTGGTGAAGCACAGCGGGTGAAACTGTCCCGCGAGCTATCCAAGCGCGATACCGGCAAGACGCTTTACATCCTCGATGAGCCAACCACCGGTTTGCACTTCGCGGATATCCAGCAACTGCTCGACGTGCTGCATCGACTGCGCGACCACGGCAACACCGTGGTGGTGATCGAGCACAACCTGGACGTGATCAAGACGGCTGATTGGTTGGTGGATCTTGGACCGGAAGGTGGTTCCAAAGGCGGGCAGATCATTGCCGTTGGTACACCGGAAGAAGTCTCCGAGATGAAGCAGTCTCACACCGGTTTCTATCTCAAACCGTTGCTGGCTCGCGACAAGGCCTGAATCAGGCCCATGAAAAAGCCCCTGTCACTTTGTCGGTGACAGGGGCTTTTTTGTTCACACTGTAGGAGCACAGCTTGCTGGCGATGGCGATATCAAGGACGCCTTCGCCAGCAAGCTGTGCTCCTACGGTTCAATGTCAGGCGTGAGATTGCAGGTAATTTTCCAGACCAATCAACTTGATCAGCCCCAACTGCTTCTCGAGCCAGTAGGTGTGATCTTCTTCGGTATCGTTCAGCTGAATGCGCAGCATCTCGCGGCTGACGTAGTCTTTGTGCTGCTCGCAGAGTTCGATGCCCTTGCAGAGAGCGGCGCGGACTTTGTATTCCAGACGCAGGTCGGCAGCGAGCATGTCAGGAACCGTGGTGCCGACATCAAGATCGTCCGGACGCATGCGTGGCGTGCCTTCGAGCATCAGGATTCGGCGCATCAGCGCATCGGCGTGCCCCGCTTCCTCTTCCATCTCGTGGTTGATTCGTTCGTAGAGCTTGGTGAATCCCCAGTCCTCATACATCCGCGAGTGAACGAAATATTGATCACGCGCGGCCAGTTCGCCGGTCAGCAACGTGTTGAGGTAATCGATTACGTCTGGGTGGCCTTGCATCGCCCTACATCTCCCTGCTTGAAAGTCTGTAGTTTGAACCACAGCGACTGTTTGGTCACTTGGTTTGCGCGATAAAAGCGAAGATATTCTGAGAAAAGTAGTTTAAATAGCGCAAAAACCGCCCTAATGAGGGCGGTTCTGCTTCTCGTTTAGACTTCGTTAATCTGTACGTTGAGCGCCTTTGCGATTGCCTCTCCATACGCCGGGTCGGCCTTGAAGAAATGCTGCAATTGGCGATCCACTACATCAGCGGAGACCCCTGCCATCGCGCCCGCAATGTTGTTGATCAGCAGGTTCTTCTGCTCATCACTCATCAAACGGAACAACGCACCTGCGTGGCTGTAGTAGTCCGTGTCTTCGCGATGATCGTAACGATCAGCCGCACCACTCAATGCCAAAGCAGGCTCAGCATAACGAGGCGCCTGTTTTGGCGTCTCTACGTAGCTGTTCGGCTCGTAGTTCGGCGCTGCACCGCCATTGCTGCCAAACGCCATGGACCCATCACGCTGGTAGCTGTTGACCGGGCTGCGAGGCGCATTCACCGGCAGTTGCTGATGGTTGGTGCCAATACGGTAGCGGTGCGCATCGGCGTAAGCGAATACTCGCCCTTGCAGCATGCGGTCTGGCGACAGGCCGACACCCGGCACCATGTTGCTCGGACCGAAAGCCGCTTGCTCAACTTCCGCGAAGTAGTTCAGCGGATTACGGTTGAGTTCGAGCTCACCCACTTCGATCAGCGGGAACTCTTTCTGCGACCAGGTCTTGGTCACATCGAAAGGGTTCTCATAGTGCGCCGCAGCTTGGGCCTCGGTCATGATCTGAATGCACACACGCCATTTTGGAAAGTCGCCACGCTCAATCGCTTCGAACAAGTCGCGCTGTGCGTAATCCGGATCGGTGCCCGCCAGACGAGCAGCTTCTGCTGGTGCCAGGTTCTTGATCCCTTGCTGGGTCTTGTAGTGCCACTTCACCCAGTGACGCTCGCCGCCGGCACTGATCAAGCTGTAGGTGTGGCTGCCGAAGCCGTGCATGTGACGGTAGCCGTCAGGGATGCCGCGGTCCGAAAACAGGATGGTGACCTGATGCAGCGCCTCTGGCGAGTGCGACCAGAAGTCCCACATCATCTGCGCACTTTTCAGGTTGCTTTGCGGCAGGCGTTTTTGGGTGTGGATAAAGTCCGGAAACTTGAGCGGATCACGAATGAAAAACACTGGTGTGTTGTTGCCAACGATGTCCCAGTTACCTTCCTCGGTATAGAACTTCAGGGCAAAACCACGTGGATCGCGCTCTGTGTCAGCCGAGCCGCGCTCACCGCCCACGGTGGAAAACCGCAGAAACGTTGGCGTTTGCTTGCCGACGGATTCGAACAGCTTGGCGCTGGTGTACTCAGTGATGTCGCGCGTCACGGTGAACGTACCGTAAGCACCTGAGCCCTTGGCGTGTACGCGGCGCTCAGGAATGTTTTCACGGTTGAAGTGGGCAAGCTTCTCGATCAGGTGGAAGTCGTCGAGCAGCAATGGGCCACGAGGGCCGGCGGAGCGGGAATTCTGGTTGTCGGCGACAGGAGCGCCACTGGCGGTGGTAAGTATTTTATTTTGGCTCATGCGATCTCTTCCTCTGTCAGTCTTGAACTGCCGGCTAATCGGCTGAGAGGGAGTATTGATCACCAACGTTACACCTACAAATTCATTAACTTGTAAGTGTCGATAGAAAATTACTAACGACGAGCCTACTTTTCAGACGCCCACAAAAAACCGGGCACTAGGCCCGGTTTTTCGTTTCAGACTGACGTCTTACTCAGCGGATACAGCTTCACCGCCGGTAGCACGATCAACCAACTCGACGTACGCCATAGGCGCGTTGTCGCCAGTGCGGAAACCGCACTTGAGGATGCGCAGGTAGCCACCCTCACGGGTAGCGTAACGCTTGCCCAGGTCGTTGAAGAGCTTACCAACGATAGCTTTCGAACGAGTACGGTCGAAAGCCAGACGGCGGTTAGCCAGGCTGTCTGTCTTGGCCAAAGTGATCAGCGGCTCAGCAACGCGACGCAGTTCTTTAGCTTTCGGCAGTGTAGTTTTGATCAGCTCGTGCTCGAACAGCGACACTGCCATGTTTTGAAACATGGCCTTGCGGTGCGAGCTAGTGCGGCTCAGGTGACGACCACTTTTACGATGACGCATGGTTCATTCCTTACCAAACACGACGTTCGGTGATTACGACGATCAGGCAGTCGCCTTGTCGTCCTTCTTAAGACTTGCAGGCGGCCAGTTGTCGAGGCGCATGCCGAGGGACAGACCGCGGGAGGCCAGAACGTCCTTGATTTCAGTCAAGGATTTCTTGCCAAGGTTCGGAGTCTTCAACAGCTCTACTTCGGTACGCTGAATCAGGTCACCGATGTAGTAGATGTTTTCCGCCTTAAGGCAGTTAGCCGAACGTACAGTCAGTTCCAGATCGTCAACCGGGCGAAGCAGGATCGGATCGATCTCGTCTTCCTGCTCGACAACCACTGGCTCACTGTCACCTTTGAGGTCGACGAACGCAGCCAACTGCTGTTGCAGAATGGTTGCAGCGCGACGGATAGCCTCTTCAGGATCCAGAGTACCGTTGGTTTCCAGATCAATAACCAGCTTGTCCAGGTTAGTACGCTGCTCGACACGGGCGTTTTCCACCACGTATGCGATACGGCGAACCGGGCTGAACGAAGAGTCAAGCTGCAAGCGACCGATGCTGCGGCTTTCGTCTTCATCGCTCTGACGCGAGTCTGCCGGTTCATAACCACGACCACGAGCTACGGTGAGCTTCATGTTCAGGGCGCCGTTAGACGCCAGGTTAGCGATTACGTGATCGGGGTTAACGATCTCGACATCATGATCCAGCTGAATATCGGCAGCGGTAACCACCCCCGAACCCTTCTTCGACAAGGTCAGCGTAACTTCGTCACGACCGTGCAGCTTGATAGCCAGACCTTTAAGGTTCAACAGGATTTCAATTACGTCTTCCTGTACGCCTTCGATGGCGCTGTACTCGTGGAGTACACCGTCAATCTCGGCCTCGACTACTGCACAGCCGGGCATTGAGGACAACAGGATGCGGCGCAGCGCGTTGCCCAGGGTGTGGCCGAAACCACGCTCGAGAGGCTCGAGAGTGATCTTGGCGCGGGTTGGACTGACAACCTGCACATCAATATGGCGGGGTGTCAGGAACTCATTTACCGAAATCTGCATGGATGCACCTATTTTCTAGCCCTTACTTGGAGTAGAGCTCGACAATCAGGCTTTCGTTGATGTCGGCGGACAGATCACTGCGAGCTGGAACGTTCTTGAAAACGCCCGACTTCTTCTCAGTGTCTACTTCTACCCATTCTACGCGGCCACGTTGGGCACACAGATCGAGAGCTTGGACAATGCGAAGTTGGTTCTTTGCTTTCTCGCGAATCGCGACCACGTCACCAGCACGAACCTGGTAAGACGGTACGTTTACGGTCTGGCCGTTAACGCTGACGGATTTGTGCGATACCAGCTGACGGGATTCGGCACGAGTAGAGCCAAAACCCATACGGTATACAACGTTGTCCAGACGGCATTCGAGCAGTTGCAGCAGGTTTTCACCGGTTGCACCTTTCTTGCCAGCAGCTTCTTTGTAGTAGCCGCTGAATTGACGCTCGAGAACGCCGTAGATACGACGGACCTTCTGCTTTTCACGCAGTTGGGTGCCGTAATCGGACTGGCGACCGCGGCGTTGGCCGTGGATACCAGGTGCTGCTTCAATGTTGCACTTCGATTCGATCGCGCGCACGCCGCTCTTCAGAAAGAGATCGGTGCCTTCGCGACGAGCGAGTTTGCATTTTGGACCAATGTAACGAGCCATTCTTTACAATCTCCTGGATTACACGCGGCGCTTCTTCGGCGGACGGCACCCGTTGTGCGGGATTGGCGTCACGTCGGTGATGCTGGCGATCTTGTAGCCACAGCCGTTCAAAGCGCGGACTGCAGATTCACGACCTGGGCCTGGACCTTTGACGTTAACGTCGAGGTTTTTCAGACCGTATTCCAGCGCAGCTTGGCCAGCACGTTCAGCAGCTACTTGAGCAGCAAACGGGGTGGACTTGCGGGAACCGCGGAAACCCGAACCACCGGAGGTAGCCCAGGAAAGAGCGTTGCCTTGACGGTCGGTGATGGTCACGATTGTGTTGTTAAAAGAAGCATGGATGTGGGCGATGCCATCAACCACTGTCTTTTTAACTTTTTTACGAGGACGAGCAGCAGGTTTAGCCATGATTAATTTCCTGTCGATTCGCTGGGGCGATTACTTGCGGATCGGCTTACGCGGACCTTTACGGGTACGCGCGTTAGTCTTGGTACGCTGACCGCGCACTGGAAGACCACGACGATGACGCAGACCGCGATAGCAACCGAGGTCCATCAAACGCTTGATTTTCATGTTGATTTCGCGACGCAGGTCACCTTCAGTGGTGAACTTCGCCACTTCGCCACGCAGCTGTTCAATCTGCTCGTCGCTCAGATCCTTGATCTTTGCGGCTGGGTTTACCCCAGTCACTGCACAGATCTTCTGTGCAGTAGTGCGACCAACACCATAGATGTAGGTCAGCGAGATAACAGTATGCTTGTTATCTGGAATGTTAACGCCTGCAATACGGGCCATTCAGTGGGACTCCAATTGACAGCTACCTACGCCCCGGAAGCCAAGAAATAGGGCGCGAGATAATATCGCTGTAATAACAAATAATCAACCCGGTAGCGCACTAGCTACCGGGCTTGAAGCACAATCACACTCAGCCTTGGCGCTGTTTGTGACGCGGTTCCGCGCTGCAAATTACTCGAACAACACCTTCGCGGCGAATAATCTTGCAGTTACGGCACAGCTTTTTCACCGATGCACGAACTTTCATCACCAACTCCTCGAACCTTATGGGTACTCAGCGCAACATGCCGCTGCCGTAACCCTTCAGGTTGGCTTTCTTCATCAGGGATTCGTACTGGTGCGAAACGAGGTGCGATTGTACTTGGGACATGAAGTCCATCACAACCACGACGACGATCAGCAACGAGGTCCCGCCAAGGTAGAACGGTACGTTTGCCGCAACCACCAGGAACTGGGGAAGCAGACACACGGCCGTCATGTAAAGAGCACCGAACATGGTCAAGCGAGTCAGAACGCCATCAATGTAGCGCGCAGACTGCTCACCTGGACGGATGCCCGGAATAAAGGCACCGGACTTCTTCAGGTTTTCCGCTACGTCTTTCGGATTGAACATCAACGCCGTATAGAAGAAGCAGAAGAAAATAATCCCTGCACTAAACAGCAGAATATTCAACGGCTGACCAGGAGCGATCGACTGCGAGATGTCCTGCAACCAGCCCATACCTTCAGACTGGCCGAACCAGGCACCCAACGAAGCCGGGAACAGCAAAATGCTGCTCGCGAAAATGGCCGGAATAACACCGGCCATGTTCACCTTCAGCGGCAAGTGGCTAGTCTGCGCAGCAAAGACCTTACGGCCCTGCTGACGCTTGGCGTAGTGAACAGCAATACGACGCTGACCACGCTCAATGAACACCACGAAACCGATAATCGCTACTGCCAGCAAACCGATGGCAACCAGGGCGAAGATGTTGATATCACCCTGACGTGCAGACTCGAAAGACTGCCCGATCGCTCTCGGAAGACCGGCGACGATACCCGAAAAAATCAACATCGAGATACCGTTGCCAACACCACGCTCAGTAATCTGCTCACCCAGCCACATCATGAACATCGCACCAGCCACAAACGTGGATACCGCGACGAAATGGAAGCCAAAGTCACCAGTGAACGCAACGCCCTGCCCTGCCAGGCCAATGGACATGCCAATTGCCTGAACAAGAGCGAGGACGACAGTGCCGTAGCGGGTGTACTGGCTGATCTTGCGACGGCCAGCTTCACCTTCCTTCTTCAACTGCTCCAGCTGCGGGCTGACGGCGGTCATCAGTTGCATGATGATCGATGCCGAAATGTACGGCATGATCCCCAATGCAAAGATGCTCATCCGTTCCAGCGCGCCGCCGGAAAACATGTTGAACAAGCTAAGAATGGTCCCCTCATTCTGTCGAAACAGGTCCGCGAGTCGGTCCGGGTTGATACCTGGAACCGGGATGTGTGCGCCTATTCGGTAGACGATAATCGCCAGGAACAGAAAACGCAGACGAGCCCAGAGTTCAGACATACCGCCTTTGCCGAGCGCAGAGAGAGCACCTTGCTTAGCCATTTATTCCTCGAACTTGCCGCCAGCTGCTTCGATAGCCGCACGCGCACCTTTGGTGGCGCCGATTCCCTTTCCGATGGTAACAGCGCGAGTCACTTCACCGGACAGCATGATTTTCACACGCTGTACGTTGACGTTGATCACGTTGGCATCTTTCAAGGACTGCACGGTGACGATGTCGCCTTCCACTTTAGCCAGCTCGGACAAACGCACTTCTGCGCGGTCCATGGCTTTCAGGGAAACGAAACCGAACTTCGGCAGGCGACGATGCAGCGGCTGTTGACCGCCTTCAAAGCCTGGAGCAATGGTGCCACCGGAGCGGGAGGACTGACCTTTGTGGCCACGGCCACCGGTCTTACCCAAACCACTACCGATACCACGGCCCGGACGATGCTTTTCGCGACGGGAACCCGGCGCTGGACTCAGATCATTGAGTTTCATCGATTAACCCTCGACACGCAGCATGTAGTAAGCCTTGTTGATCATCCCGCGATTCTCGGGAGTATCAAGTACTTCTACAGTGTGACCGATGCGACGCAGACCCAGACCCTTAACGCACAGTTTGTGGTTAGGGATGCGGCCGGTCATGCTTTTGATCAGCGTAACTTTAACGGTAGCCATGATCAGAAGATCTCCTTGACGCTTTTGCCACGCTTGGCGGCAATGGATTCAGGAGACTGCATAGCCTTCAAACCTTTGAAAGTGGCGTGAACCACGTTTACCGGGTTAGTCGAGCCGTAGCACTTGGCCAGAACGTTCTGAACGCCAGCAACTTCGAGAACAGCACGCATAGCGCCGCCAGCGATGATACCGGTACCTTCAGAAGCAGGCTGCATGTACACCTTCGAAGCGCCGTGAGCGGACTTCATTGCGTACTGCAGAGTGGTGCCGTTCAGATCAACTTGGATCATGTTGCGGCGAGCAGCTTCCATTGCCTTCTGGATCGCAGCAGGCACTTCACGCGACTTGCCACGGCCGAAGCCAACGCGCCCTTTACCATCACCAACCACGGTCAACGCGGTGAAAGTGAAGATACGGCCGCCTTTAACGGTTTTGGCTACGCGGTTAACTTGAACCAGCTTCTCGATGTAGCCTTCGTCGCGCTTTTGGTCGTTATTTGACATAACTTAGAACTCCAGCCCAGCTTCACGAGCAGCATCAGCCAGCGCCTTGACGCGGCCGTGGTACTTGAAGCCAGAGCGGTCGAAAGCCACCTGCGAGACGCCAGCGGCTTTAGCACGCGTAGCGACCAGCTGGCCAACCTTAGTGGCCGCGTCGATGTTGCCAGTGGCGCCATCACGCAGTTCTTTATCCAAAGTCGAGGCAGATGCCAGGACTTTGTTGCCGTCGGCCGAAATGACCTGGGCGTAGATGTGCTGCGACGAGCGGAACACGCAGAGACGCACGACTTCGAGTTCGTGCATTTTCAGGCGTGCTTTGCGAGCGCGACGCAGTCGAGTAACTTTTTTGTCGGTCATTTGCTATGCCCTACTTCTTCTTGGCTTCTTTACGACGGACGACTTCGTCCGCGTAGCGCACACCTTTGCCTTTGTACGGCTCTGGTGGACGGAAGTCGCGGATCTCGGCGGCCACTTGACCTACCAGCTGCTTATCGATGCCCTTGATCAGGATATCGGTCTGGCTAGGAGTCTCAGCGGTGATGCCTTCCGGCAGTTCATAATCCACTGGGTGCGAGAAGCCAAGAGCCAGGTTCAGCACTGTGCCTTTTGCTTGCGCTTTGTAACCAACACCGACCAGCTGGAGCTTACGCTCGAAGCCTTGGCTTACGCCTTGGACCATGTTGTTTACCAACGCACGAGTGGTACCAGCCATTGCGCGAGTTTGTTGATCGCCATTGCGAGCAGCGAAACGCAGCTCACCAGCTTCTTCAACGATCTCAACGGACGAATGGATGTTCAGTTCGAGAGTGCCCTTGGCACCCTTCACCGAAAGCTGTTGGCCTGCGAATTTGACTTCGACGCCGGCTGGCAGCTTAACGGGGTTCTTAGCGACGCGTGACATGCTTATCCCCCCTTAGAACACAGTGCAAAGAACTTCGCCGCCGACACCGGCAGCGCGCGCAGCACGATCCGTCATCACACCTTTGTTGGTGGAGACGATAGACACACCGAGACCGCCACGAACTTTTGGCAGATCATCGACGGACTTGTACTGACGCAGGCCTGGACGGCTAACGCGCTTCACTTCCTCGATGACCGGACGGCCTTCGAAGTACTTCAGCTCGATGGACAGCAGTGGCTTGATTTCGCTGCTGATCTGATAACCCGCAATGTAACCTTCGTCCTTCAGGACTTTGGCAACAGCTACCTTCAAAGTAGAAGATGGCATGCTTACGACGGACTTTTCAGCCATCTGGGCATTACGGATTCGAGTTAGCATGTCCGCTAACGGGTCCTGCATACTCATGGGCTAGACGCTCCTAATACACAAAAAATTAGCCTTGCGGCTACTACGTGTCGCCGAGCACATCCGTGCGAAAAAAGCACGGGCTCAGGCGAGCCGGGTATTCTAGACACACCCCACAAATGAATCAAGCCCCAAAAGGGGCTTGATTCAAGTTCAAGGTCACCGGTGGTCAGGATCTTGCGATCCCGGACACCGAGACTTTGATAGTGCTTACCAGCTGGCTTTAACCAGACCAGGTACGTCACCACGCATTGCAGCTTCACGCAGTTTGTTACGGCCGAGGCCGAACTTGCGGTAAACGCCGTGTGGACGACCGGTCAGGCGGCAGCGGTTACGCATGCGCGAAGCGCTTGCGTCACGTGGCTGCTTCTGCAGAGCTACTGTAGCTTCCCAACGCGCTTCTGGACTTGCGTTCAGATCAACGATGATAGCTTTCAGTGCTGCACGCTTTTTGGCGTACTTGGCAACCGTGAGCTGACGCTTCAGCTCGCGGTTTTTCATGCTCATCTTGGCCATTTTCCTACTCCAATCAGTTGCGGAACGGGAATTTGAAAGCACGCAACAGGGCGCGACCTTCATCATCGTTCTTGGCAGTGGTGGTCAGGGTAATGTCCAGACCGCGGAGAGCATCGATCTTGTCGTAGTCGATTTCCGGGAAGATGATCTGCTCTTTTACGCCCATGCTGTAGTTACCACGACCATCGAAGGACTTGGCATTCAGGCCGCGGAAGTCGCGGACCCGAGGCAGGGAGATCGACAGCAGACGATCCAGGAATTCGTACATACGCTCACGGCGCAGGGTCACTTTGACGCCGATCGGCCAACCTTCACGGACTTTAAAGCCAGCGATGGATTTCCGAGCGTAAGTCACAACGACTTTCTGACCGGTGATCTTTTCCAGGTCAGCAACTGCGTGCTCGATGACTTTTTTGTCACCGACCGCTTCGCCCAGACCCATGTTCAGGGTGATCTTTGTAACGCGTGGAACTTCCATCACGTTCGAAAGCTTAAGTTCTTCCTTAAGCTTCGGTGCGATTTCTTTCCAGTAAATCTCTTTTAGTCGTGCCATGGTCTCATCTACCTAGCAGTGTTCAAGCATCAACCGCTTTTTGGGTCGACTTGAAGACACGAATTTTCTTGCCGTCTTCTACTTTGAAACCAACGCGATCAGCCTTGTTGGTTTCGCCGTTGAAAATGGCGACGTTAGAAGCGTCCAGTGGAGCTTCTTTTTCGACGATACCGCCTTGTACGCCCGACATCGGGTTAGGCTTGGTATGACGCTTAACCAGGTTCAGACCGCCGATAACCAGACGGTTATTAGCGAGAACCTTAAGCACCTTACCGCGCTTACCTTTGTCTTTGCCGGCGATCACGATGATCTCGTCGTCACGACGAATCTTTTGCATGTCGGATCTCCTTACAGCACTTCTGGGGCGAGCGAGACGATCTTCATGAACTTCTCAGTACGAAGTTCACGGGTCACTGGCCCAAAGATACGGGTGCCGATCGGCTCTTGCTTGTTGTTCAGAAGAACAGCAGCGTTGCCATCAAAGCGGATAATGGAGCCATCAGCACGACGTACGCCGTGACGAGTGCGGACTACAACAGCAGTCATCACTTGGCCTTTTTTCACTTTACCGCGAGGAATTGCTTCCTTCACGGTAACTTTGATGATGTCACCGATACCAGCGTAACGACGATGGGAGCCACCCAGCACCTTGATGCACATAACGCGGCGAGCGCCGCTGTTATCGGCCACATCGAGCATGGATTGAGTCTGAATCATATAATTTCTCCGACCCCTAGTCCTTAGACTTCCACAGCGCGTTCGAGAACATCAACCAGCGCCCAAGACTTGGTCTTGGCCAGCGGACGAGTTTCACGAATAGTGACTTTGTCGCCGATGTGGCACTGATTGGTTTCGTCGTGCGCGTGCAGCTTAGTCGAACGCTTAACGTATTTACCGTAGATCGGGTGCTTTACGCGACGCTCGATCAGAACGGTGATGGTCTTGTCCATTTTGTCGCTGACAACACGGCCAGTCAGCGTACGGACGGTTTTTTCGGCTTCAGCCATGATTACTTACCTGCCTGCTGTTTGAGCACAGTCTTCACGCGAGCGATGTCACGCTTAACTTGCCGGAGCAGGTGAGACTGCCCCAACTGGCCAGTTGCTTTCTGCATGCGCAGATTGAACTGGTCGCGCAGCAGGCCGAGCAGTTGCTCGTTAAGCTGCGGCGCGTCTTTTTCACGAAGTTCGTTCGCTTTCATCACATCACCGTCCGTTTAACGAAGGCAGTGGCGAGCGGCAGCTTTGCAGCAGCCAGGGCAAATGCCTCACGCGCCAGCTCTTCAGAAACACCCTCGATTTCATACAGGACTTTGCCTGGCTGAATCTGGGCAACCCAGTATTCCACGCTACCTTTACCTTTACCCATCCGAACTTCGAGTGGCTTCTTGGAAATAGGCTTGTCCGGGAATACACGGATCCAGATCTTGCCGCCACGTTTAACGTGACGGGTCAGTGCACGACGCGCTGACTCGATCTGACGAGCGGTGAGACGACCACGAGCTACAGACTTCAGCGCATATTCGCCGAAGCTGACTTTGCTACCGCGCTGAGCCAAGCCACGGTTGTGGCCAGTCATCTGCTTGCGGAACTTCGTACGCTTTGGTTGCAACATTTGGCGTACCCCTTACTTAGCAGCTTTTTTACGAGGCGCTGGTGCTTGTGGTTTCAGTTCTTCTTGGCGACCACCAATTACTTCGCCTTTGAAGATCCAAACCTTTACACCGATCACACCATAAGTGGTGTGAGCTTCGTAGTTGGCATAGTCGATGTCGGCACGCAGGGTGTGCAGTGGCACACGACCTTCGCGATACCATTCAGTACGTGCGATTTCAGCACCGCCGAGACGACCGCTCACTTGGATTTTGATGCCTTTGGCACCAATGCGCATGGCGTTCTGTACAGCGCGCTTCATAGCGCGACGGAACATTACGCGACGCTCCAGCTGCTGAGCTACGCTCTGCGCAACCAACATACCGTCGAGTTCCGGCTTGCGGATTTCTTCGATATTGATGTGCACAGGCACACCCATTTGCTTGGTCAGGTCCTGACGCAGTTTCTCAACATCTTCACCTTTCTTCCCGATAACGATACCTGGACGAGCGGTGTGGATGGTGATACGTGCTGTTTGAGCCGGACGATGGATATCGATACGGCTTACGGACGCGCTTTTTAGTTTGTCTTGGAGATACTCACGCACCTTCAGATCAGCGAACAAATAGTCCGCATAAGTCCGACCGTCTGCGTACCAGACGGAGGTGTGCTCCTTGACGATTCCCAGGCGAATGCCAATGGGATGTACTTTCTGACCCATCTCTTCGACTCCGTTACTTGTCAGCAACCTTGACAGTGATATGGCAAGACCGCTTGACGATGCGATCAGCACGGCCTTTGGCACGTGGCATGATTCGCTTCAGCGAACGCCCTTCGTTGACGAAAACGGTGCTGACTTTAAGGTCATCAACGTCTGCGCCTTCGTTATGCTCGGCGTTGGCTACGGCCGACTCCAGCACTTTCTTCATGATCTCGGCGGCTTTCTTACTGCTGAAAGCCAACAGGTTGAGCGCTTCGCCCACCTTCTTCCCGCGGATCTGGTCGGCGACCAAGCGGGCTTTCTGGGCGGAGATTCGAGCGCCCGACAACTTAGCGGCTACTTCCATTTCCTAACCCCTTAACGCTTGGCTTTCTTGTCTGCCACGTGCCCACGGTAAGTGCGGGTACCGGCAAACTCGCCCAGTTTGTGGCCGACCATGTCTTCGTTCACGAGAACTGGGACGTGGAGACGACCGTTGTGTACAGCGATGGTCAGACCGACCATTTGTGGCAGGATCATCGAACGACGCGACCAGGTTTTCACCGGTTTGCGATCGTTCTTTTCCGCCGCCACTTCGATCTTCTTCAGTAGGTGAAGATCGATAAAAGGACCTTTTTTCAGAGAACGTGGCACTGTCGTATCCCTCTATTTACTTGCGACGACGGACGATCATTTTGTCGGTACGCTTATTACCACGAGTCTTCGCGCCCTTAGTCGGGAAGCCCCATGGCGATACCGGATGACGACCACCAGAGGTACGACCTTCACCACCACCATGTGGGTGGTCAACCGGGTTCATGGCAACACCACGAACGGTTGGGCGAACGCCACGCCAGCGTTTAGCACCAGCTTTACCCAGCGAACGCAGGCTGTGCTCGGAGTTCGAGACTTCACCCAGGGTCGCGCGGCATTCAGCCAGCACTTTACGCATCTCACCAGAACGCAGACGCAGGGTCACGTAGACACCTTCACGAGCGATCAGCTGAGCCGAAGCACCAGCGGAACGAGCGATTTGCGCGCCTTTACCTGGCTTCAATTCGATGCCGTGTACGGTGCTACCAACTGGAATGCTGCGCAGCTGCAACTGGTTGCCTGGCTTGATCGGAGCCAAAGCACCCGAAATCAGCTGGTCACCAGCGTTCACGCCTTTAGGGGCAATGATGTAACGGCGTTCGCCGTCTGCGTACAACATAAGAGCAATGTGAGCAGTACGGTTTGGATCGTATTCGATACGCTCGACAGTGGCTGGAATGCCATCTTTGTCGTTGCGACGGAAATCGACCAGACGATAATGCTGCTTATGGCCACCACCGATGTGACGAGTGGTAATACGACCATTGTTGTTACGACCACCAGACTTCGATTTCTTCTCGAGCAGCGGTGCGTGAGGAGCGCCTTTATGCAGCTCCTGGTTGACCACCTTGACCACATGACGGCGGCCAGGGGAAGTCGGTTTGCATTTAACGATTGCCATGATGCACCCCTTCCTTACTCAGCACTGCTGCTGAAATCGAGATCTTGGCCTGGCTGAAGGGAGATAACTGCCTTCTTCCAGTCATTACGCTTGCCCAGACCGCGAGCGGTGCGCTTGCTCTTACCCAGAACGTTCAGGGTAGTAACACGCTCAACTTTCACGCTGAACAGGCTTTCGACGGCCTTCTTGATTTCCAGCTTGGTTGCATCAGTAGCAACCTTGAAAACGAACTGGCCTTTCTTGTCTGCCAGAACCGTAGCCTTCTCGGAAACGTGCGGGCCAAGCAGAACTTTAAATACGCGTTCCTGGTTCATCCCAGCAGCTCCTCGAATTTCTTCACGGCCGACACGGTGATCAACACCTTGTCGTATGCGATCAGACTAACTGGATCGGAACCTTGCACATCACGTACATCTACGTGCGGCAGGTTGCGAGCAGCCAGGTACAGGTTCTGATCAACAGCGTCCGACACGATCAGAACGTCGGTCAGGCTCATGTTGTTCAGCTTGCCCAGCAGGTCTTTGGTTTTCGGAGTTTCAACTGCGAAATCCTGAACCACGACCAGACGATCAGTACGCACCAGCTCAGCAAGGATGGAACGCATTGCTGCGCGATACATCTTCTTGTTCAGCTTCTGGGAGTGATCCTGAGGACGAGCTGCGAAAGTGGTACCGCCGCCACGCCAGATTGGGCTACGGATAGTACCAGCACGAGCACGGCCAGTACCTTTCTGACGCCATGGGCGCTTACCGCCACCACGAACGTCGGAACGGGTCTTTTGCTGCTTGCTACCTTGACGGCCGCCGGCCATGTAGGCCACGACTGCTTGGTGAACCAGCGTCTCGTTGAATTCGCCGCCAAATGTCAGTTCGGAAACTTCGATCGCTTGAGCGTCATTTACATTTAATTGCATGTCAGCTTCCCCTTAACCGCGAGCCTTGGCTGCTGGACGTACAACCAAGTTGCCGCCAGTAGCGCCAGGAACAGCGCCCTTGACCAACAACAGATTGCGTTCAGCGTCCACGCGCACTACTTCGAGGGACTGCACGGTCACGCGCTCAGCGCCCATATGACCGGACATTTTTTTGCCCTTGAATACACGACCAGGAGTCTGGCACTGGCCGATAGAGCCTGGAACGCGGTGGGACACGGAGTTACCGTGGGTATTATCTTGCCCGCGGAAGTTCCAACGCTTGATCGTACCCTGGAAGCCTTTACCTTTGGACTGACCGGTTACATCAACCAGTTGACCAGCGGCGAAGATTTCAGCGTTGATCAGATCGCCGGCCTGGTACTCGCCTTCTTCAAGACGGAATTCCATTACGGTACGACCAGCGGCAACGTTCGCTTTAGCGAAGTGGCCAGCCTGAGCAGCTGTAACACGCGAAGCACGACGCTCGCCTACAGTGACTTGCACTGCACGATAGCCATCGGTCTCTTCAGTTTTGAACTGGGTGACGCGATTCGGCTCGATCTCAATGACCGTGACCGGAATGGAGACACCTTCTTCGGTGAAAATACGGGTCATACCGCATTTACGACCGACTACACCAATAGTCATGTTGTAAACCTCATGAGTGTACGGGGCTTTCACCCGCTATGGCCGCCCATTTCAGAGCGTTACACGACTAAGACCGAGTCTTAGCCGAGGCTGATCTGCACTTCCACACCGGCCGCAAGATCAAGCTTCATAAGAGCATCAACGGTTTTATCCGTTGGCTGGACGATGTCCAGAACGCGCTTATGAGTACGGATCTCGTACTGGTCACGCGCGTCTTTGTTGACGTGCGGGGAGACCAGAACGGTGAACCGCTCTTTACGGGTAGGCAGTGGAATTGGACCACGCACTTGAGCACCAGTACGTTTCGCGGTTTCCACGATTTCCTGGGTGGATTGGTCGATCAGGCGATGGTCAAAAGCCTTCAACCTGATACGGATTTGCTGATTTTGCATTGGATTTCAGACTCCGGCTGCTATTCCCACCGGGCGCAATACGCCCGTTAAAAGGAGGCGCAATTCTATAGACGCCCCAGATAGGTGTCAACCCAATAAAAAAGCCCCCGCTAAGCGGGGGCTTTTTCAACTCATCAAAGCTTACTCAAAAAGAGCTTACTCGATGATTTTGGCTACGACGCCAGCGCCGACGGTACGACCGCCTTCACGGATAGCGAAACGCAGACCGTCTTCCATTGCGATGGTTTTGATCAGGGTAACAGTCATCTGAATGTTGTCACCTGGCATTACCATTTCAACGCCTTCTGGCAGCTCGCAGTTACCAGTCACGTCAGTAGTACGGAAGTAGAACTGTGGACGGTAGCCTTTGAAGAACGGAGTATGACGACCGCCTTCTTCCTTGCTCAGAACGTAAACTTCTGCGGTGAACTTGGTGTGCGGCTTAACCGAACCCGGCTTAACCAGAACCTGGCCACGCTCAACGTCGTCACGCTTGGTACCACGCAGCAGAACGCCGCAGTTCTCGCCAGCACGACCTTCGTCGAGCAGTTTGCGGAACATTTCAACACCGGTGCAGGTGGTGACGGTGGTGTCACGCAGACCAACGATTTCCAGTGGATCTTGAACGCGAACGATACCGCGCTCGATACGACCAGTCACAACAGTACCACGACCCGAGATCGAGAATACGTCTTCGATTGGCATCAGGAACGGCTTGTCGGTCAGACGAACTGGCTCTGGGATGTAGCTGTCCAGAGTTTCCACCAGCTTCTTAACAGCAGTGGTACCCATTTCGTTATCGTCAAGACCTTCAAGAGCCATACGAGCAGAACCGATGATGATCGGAGTGTCGTCGCCCGGGAAGTCGTAAGTGCTCAGCAGATCGCGCACTTCCATCTCAACCAGTTCCAGCAGCTCAGCGTCGTCTACCAGGTCAGCCTTATTCAGGAAAACCACGATGTACGGAACGCCTACCTGACGGGACAGCAGGATGTGCTCACGGGTTTGTGGCATCGGACCATCAGCGGCCGAGCAAACCAGGATTGCGCCGTCCATCTGTGCAGCACCGGTGATCATGTTCTTCACATAGTCAGCGTGACCTGGGCAGTCAACGTGAGCGTAGTGACGGATCTTCGAGTTGTACTCAACGTGCGCGGTGTTGATGGTGATACCACGAGCCTTTTCTTCTGGAGCGCTGTCGATTTTGTCGAAAGCAACAACAGCCGAACCGAAAACTTCGGAGCAGACGCGAGTCAGAGCAGCAGTCAGAGTGGTTTTACCATGGTCAACGTGACCGATGGTGCCAACGTTGACGTGCGGAAGGGAACGATCAAATTTTTCTTTAGCCACGACAATTAACTCCTAGCCTAAAGGACTGAATCAGCCTTGTTTTTTGGTTACAGTTTCGACGATGTGCGACGGAGCTGTATTGTATTTTTTGAATTCCATAGAGTAGCTTGCGCGACCTTGGGACATGGAACGAACGTCGGTCGCATAACCGAACATCTCGCCCAACGGAACCTCGGCACGAATTACTTTACCGGAAACCGTATCTTCCATACCCAGGATCATGCCGCGACGACGGTTAAGGTCGCCCATCACGTCACCCATATAGTCTTCAGGTGTAACAACCTCTACAGCCATGATCGGCTCAAGCAACTCACCACCGCCCTTCTGGGCCAGTTGCTTGGTCGCCATGGAAGCAGCCACCTTAAACGCCATCTCGTTCGAGTCGACGTCATGGTAGGAACCATCAAACACGGTAGCCTTCAGGCCGATCAGCGGATAGCCGGCAACAACGCCGTTCTTCATCTGCTCTTCGATACCCTTCTGGATAGCCGGGATGTATTCCTTAGGAACCACACCACCCACTACTTCGTTCAGGAATTGCAGACCTTCCTGACCTTCGTCAGCAGGAGCAAAACGAATCCAGCAATGACCGAACTGGCCACGACCGCCGGACTGACGAACGAACTTGCCTTCAATTTCGCAGCTCTTCGTGATGCGCTCACGGTACGAAACTTGAGGCTTACCGATGTTGGCTTCGACGTTGAACTCACGGCGCATCCGGTCAACCAGGATGTCCAGGTGCAACTCGCCCATGCCGGAGATGATCGTTTGACCAGTCTCTTCATCAGTCTTGACGCGGAAAGAAGGGTCTTCCTGAGCAAGCTTGCCCAGAGCGATACCCATTTTTTCCTGGTCGTCCTTGGTCTTAGGCTCTACGGCAACCGAAATAACCGGCTCCGGGAAGTCCATGCGAACCAGGATGATTGGCTTGTCAGCGTTGCACAAAGTCTCACCAGTGGTGACGTCCTTCATGCCGATCAAGGCCGCGATGTCACCAGCGCGAACTTCCTTGATCTCTTCGCGGGCGTTTGCGTGCATTTGCACCATACGACCCACACGCTCTTTCTTGCCTTTAACCGAGTTGATCACGCCGTCGCCGGAGGCCAACACGCCCGAGTAAACTCGAACAAAGGTCAAGGTACCCACGAATGGGTCGGTAGCGATCTTGAACGCCAGAGCCGAGAACGGCTCGCTGTCGTCTGCGTGACGCTCCATTTCCTTGGTCTCGTCATCCGGGTCAGTACCCTTGATGGCAGGAATGTCGGTAGGAGCAGGCAGGTAGTCGATAACGGCGTCGAGAACCAGGGGAACACCCTTGTTCTTGAAGGAAGAACCGCAAACAGCCAGAACGATCTCGCCAGCAATAGTACGCTGACGCAGAGCGGCCTTGATTTCCGCGTTGGTGAGTTCTTCACCTTCGAGGTACTTGTTCATCAGCTCTTCGCTGGCTTCAGCCGCAGCTTCAATCATGTTGCTGCGCCACTCGTCAGCCAATTCCTGCAATTCAGCAGGGATAGGCTCGCGACGTGGAGTCATGCCTTTGTCAGCATCATTCCAGTAAACAGCTTCCATGGACATCAGGTCGATCTGACCCTGGAAGTTGTCTTCGGAACCGATAGCCAACTGAATTGGCACCGGGGTGTGACCCAGACGCTGCTTGATCTGACCGATCACGCGCAGGAAGTTTGCACCAGCACGATCCATCTTGTTTACGTAAACAAGACGTGGAACGCCGTACTTGTTGGCCTGACGCCATACGGTTTCCGACTGAGGCTCAACACCCGAGGTACCGCAGAACACAACGACCGCGCCGTCGAGAACACGCAGGGAACGCTCAACTTCAATAGTGAAGTCAACGTGGCCCGGGGTGTCGATGACGTTGAAGCGATACTGATCTTTGTGCTGCTTCTCGGAACCCTGCCAGAAGGCGGTAATAGCAGCAGAAGTAATGGTAATACCACGCTCCTGCTCCTGCACCATCCAGTCTGTGGTCGCGGCGCCGTCATGCACCTCGCCCATTTTGTGACTTTTGCCGGTGTAAAAAAGGACGCGCTCGGTGGTGGTGGTTTTACCAGCATCCACGTGAGCAACGATACCAATGTTACGGTAGCGATTAATCGGTGTTGTACGAGCCATAAAGCCCTCGCAAAATTAGTGACGCTAAAATTAGAAGCGGTAGTGCGAGAAAGCTTTGTTAGCTTCAGCCATACGGTGCACGTCTTCACGCTTCTTAACTGCAGCACCTTTACCTTCAGCAGCGTCCAACAGTTCGCCAGCCAAACGCAGAGCCATAGACTTCTCGCCGCGCTTACGGGCGAAGTCTACCAACCAGCGCATTGCCAGAGCGTTACGACGGGACGGACGAACTTCGACCGGAACCTGGTAAGTAGCACCGCCTACACGGCGCGACTTTACTTCGACCAGCGGAGCGATGGCGTCGAGAGCTTTCTCGAAGATTTCCAGGGGGTCGCTGTTCTTGCGTTCTTTAACCTTCTCCAGCGCGCCATAAACGATACGCTCGGCAACGGCTTTCTTGCCGCTTTCCATCACGTGGTTCATGAACTTGGCCAGGATTTGGCTTCCGTATTTTGGATCGTCAAGCACTTCGCGCTTGGCTGCTACGCGTCTTCTTGGCATGGATAAGCCCTCAAACGGTCTTCAGGTTCGCTCGGAATCGGTGCCCTTTCGGGACGCCTCCGACCTTACTCTTATCGACTCAGAAAAATAGATGATTCAGTTTTTACAAAAAGCCACTGCTACTTAGGCTTCTTGGTACCGTACTTCGAACGACCTTGGTTACGACCTTTAACGCCGGAAGTATCCAAAGAGCCGCGAACGGTGTGGTAACGAACACCTGGCAAGTCTTTTACACGACCGCCGCGGATCAGTACCACGCTGTGCTCTTGCAGGTTGTGGCCTTCACCGCCGATGTACGAGGAAACCTCGAAACCGTTGGTCAGACGCACACGGCATACTTTACGCAGTGCCGAGTTAGGTTTTTTCGGCGTAGTGGTATACACACGGGTGCATACGCCACGACGTTGCGGGCAGTTCTGCAGCGCAGGTACGTCGGATTTCTCGACGATACGCTTACGCGGCTGACGTACCAGCTGGTTGATAGTTGCCATCTACTAGCTCCACTGTTGTCTTGCGACGCTATTGTCTTGCAAGAAAAGCAAAATGGCAGGAACGAATTCCCGCCAAATTTAGGGGTACAAGAGTCTAAAGAGGATCTTGCCCCCAGTCAAGACAAGGCCCCGACCTTCCCGCTCATCCAACCTCGACAATATGTCTTGATTCGATGAACGGAACGATCAGGGCCTTGGCTCATTTATCGCAGAACTCAGTTACCGCTCGAGTTCAGCGCTTCGGTCAGTGCAGCTTCCACTTCACTGGCGCTTACGCGCAACGGTTTGTCAGCATCACGACGGCGTTTACGCTCGCTGTGATAAGCCAGACCGGTACCAGCCGGGATCAGTCGACCCACGACCACGTTTTCTTTCAGGCCGCGCAGGTAATCGCGCTTGCCGGTTACCGCCGCTTCGGTCAGTACACGAGTGGTTTCCTGGAAGGAAGCCGCCGAGATGAACGATTCGGTGGACAACGACGCCTTGGTAATACCCAGCAGCACGCGAGTGAACTTGGAAACGAATTTCTCGTCGCCAGCCAGGCGCTCGTTCTCTACCAGTACGTGAGTCAATTCCATCTGGTCGCCCTTGATGAAACTGGAATCGCCGGATTCAGCGATTTCAACTTTACGCAGCATCTGACGCAGGATGGTCTCGATGTGCTTGTCGTTGATCTTCACGCCTTGCAGACGGTAAACGTCCTGGATCTCGTTCACGATGTACTTGGCCAGCGCACTTACACCCAGCAGACGCAGGATGTCGTGTGGATCGCTCGGGCCGTCGGAGATAACTTCGCCGCGGTTTACCTGTTCGCCTTCGAAGACGTTCAGGTGACGCCACTTCGGAATCAGCTCTTCGTACGGATCGCTACCGTCGTTCGGAGTGATGACCAGACGGCGCTTGCCTTTGGTCTCTTTACCGAACGCGATGGTGCCGCTGACTTCAGCCAGAATCGAGGCTTCTTTCGGACGACGGGCTTCGAACAAGTCGGCAACACGCGGCAGACCACCGGTGATGTCACGGGTCTTCGAAGTCTCTTGCGGAATACGAGCGATAACATCACCGATCGCGATTTTCGCACCGTCCGCAACACCGACCAGGGCGTTGGCCGGCAGGAAGTACTGAGCGATAACGTCAGTGCCTGGCAGCAACAGATCCTTGCCGTTGTCATCAACCATCTTCACAGCAGGACGGATATCTTTACCGGCAGCTGGACGGTCTTTGGCGTCGAGAACTTCAATGTTGGTCATACCGGTCAATTCGTCAGTCTGACGCTTGATCGTGATGCCTTCTTCCATGCCCACGTAGGTCACGGTACCTTTCATTTCGGTAACGATTGGGTGAGTGTGCGGATCCCACTTGGCCACGATTGCGCCAGCGTCGACCTTGTCACCCTCTTTAACCGAAATCACAGCACCGTACGGCAGCTTGTAGCGCTCGCGCTCACGACCGAAGTCATCAGCGATCGCCAGCTCACCGGAACGGGACACAGCAACCAGGCAACCATCCACTCGCTCAACGTGCTTCAGGTTGTGCAGACGGACGGTACCGCCATTCTTCACCTGAACGCTGTCAGCTGCGGAGGTCCGGCTTGCCGCACCACCGATGTGGAACGTACGCATGGTCAGCTGGGTACCCGGCTCACCGATGGACTGGGCAGCGATAACGCCGACCGCTTCACCGATGTTCACCTGGTGACCACGAGCCAAGTCACGGCCGTAGCACTTGGCACAAATGCCGTAGCGGGTTTCGCAGCTGATCGGCGAACGCACGATCACTTCGTCGATGCTGTTCAGCTCGATGAACTCGACCCACTTCTCGTCTACCAGGGTGCCGGCAGGAACGATAACTTCCTCGGTACCTGGCTTGAATACGTCACGAGCAATGACACGACCCAATACGCGCTCACCCAACGGCTCAACAACGTCACCGCCTTCAATGTGCGGAGTCATTACCAAGCCATGTTCGGTGCCGCAATCGATCTCGGTCACAACCAGATCCTGCGCCACGTCTACCAGACGACGAGTCAGGTAACCGGAGTTCGCAGTTTTCAACGCGGTATCCGCCAAACCTTTACGAGCACCGTGAGTCGAGATGAAGTACTGAAGTACGCTCAAACCTTCACGGAAGTTCGCAGTAATCGGCGTTTCGATGATGGAACCGTCCGGCTTGGCCATCAGACCACGCATACCGGCGAGCTGACGGATCTGCGCAGCAGAACCCCGTGCGCCCGAGTCGGCCATCATGTACATCGAGTTGAAGGACTCTTGGTCGACTTCGACGCCATGACGGTCGATGACTTTCTCTTTCGAGAGGTTGGCCATCATCGCCTTGGAAACTTCGTCGTTCGCCTTGGACCAAAGGTCGATCACTTTGTTGTACTTCTCGCCCTGGGTTACCAGGCCGGAGGCGTACTGACTTTCGATCTCTTTCACTTCGTCGGTAGCAGCACCGATGATGCGGGCTTTTTCATCCGGGATAACGAAGTCGTTAACACCGATGGAAACGCCGGAAATAGTCGAATAGGCAAAACCGGTGTACATCAACTGGTCAGCGAAGATCACGGTCTCTTTCAAACCAACCACGCGATAGCACTGGTTGATCAGCTTGGAGATCGCCTTTTTCTTCATCGGCAGGTTGACGACGTCGTACGACAGACCCTTTGGTACAACTTGATACAGCAATGCACGGCCGACTGTAGTGTCGACGATACGAGTGCCGCTCACGCTGCCACCGTCACGGTCGTTGACGGTTTCGTTGATCCGCACTTTGACTTTTGCGTGCAGTGCGGCTTCGCCGGCACGGAACACACGGTCAACTTCCTGCAGATCCGCGAACACACGACCTTCGCCCTTGGCGTTGATCGCTTCACGAGTCATGTAGTACAGACCCAATACAACGTCCTGCGAAGGAACGATGATTGGCTCACCGTTGGCTGGCGACAGAATGTTGTTGGTCGACATCATCAACGCACGCGCTTCCAACTGGGCTTCCAGTGTCAGCGGTACGTGCACGGCCATTTGGTCGCCGTCGAAGTCGGCGTTGTACGCAGCACAGACCAGAGGGTGCAGCTGGATAGCCTTGCCTTCGATCAGTACTGGTTCAAACGCCTGGATACCCAGACGGTGAAGGGTCGGTGCACGGTTGAGAAGCACTGGGTGTTCGCGGATAACTTCAGCGAGAACGTCCCAAACTTCCGGCAGCTCACGCTCGACCATCTTCTTGGCGGCTTTGATGGTGGTAGCGAGACCACGCATTTCCAGCTTGCCGAAAATGAACGGCTTGAACAGCTCGAGAGCCATTTTCTTCGGCAGACCGCACTGGTGCAGACGCAGGGTCGGACCTACGGTAATTACCGAACGACCCGAGTAGTCAACACGCTTACCGAGCAAGTTCTGACGGAAACGACCTTGCTTACCCTTGATCATGTCAGCCAGGGATTTCAGAGGACGCTTGTTGGAACCAGTGATAGCGCGGCCACGACGACCGTTGTCGAGCAGTGCATCGACGGCTTCCTGCAACATACGCTTTTCGTTACGTACGATGATGTCCGGAGCGGACAGATCGAGCAGACGCTTCAAGCGGTTGTTACGGTTGATCACTCGACGATACAGGTCGTTGAGGTCGGAAGTCGCGAAGCGACCGCCATCCAGCGGGACCAGTGGACGCAGATCTGGCGGCAGAACCGGCAGAACGGTCAGCACCATCCATTCTGGAAGGTTGCCGGAACCCTGGAAGGCTTCCATCAACTTCAGACGCTTGGACAGCTTCTTGATTTTGGTTTCGGAGTTGGTTTGCGGAATTTCTTCACGCAGACGGCCAATCTCGTGTTCCAGGTCGATAGCGTGCAGCAGTTCACGGACAGCTTCGGCACCCATACGGGCATCGAAATCGTCGCCGAACTCTTCCAGCGCTTCGAAGTACTGCTCGTCGTTCAGCAGCTGACCTTTTTCAAGGGTGGTCATGCCTGGATCGATAACGACATAGCTCTCGAAATAGAGAACGCGTTCGATATCACGCAGGGTCATGTCCATCAGCAAACCGATACGCGACGGCAGCGATTTCAGGAACCAGATGTGGGCAACTGGCGAGGCCAGTTCGATGTGCGCCATGCGCTCACGACGAACTTTAGCCAGCGCGACTTCAACGCCGCACTTCTCGCAGATCACACCACGGTGCTTCAAGCGCTTGTACTTACCGCACAGGCACTCGTAATCCTTTACCGGGCCAAAGATCTTGGCGCAGAACAGGCCGTCACGCTCAGGTTTGAACGTACGGTAGTTGATGGTTTCCGGCTTTTTAACTTCACCGAACGACCACGAACGGATCATCTCAGGCGATGCCAATCCAATACGGATGGCGTCGAACTCTTCGACTTGACCCTGGTTTTTCAGCAAATTCAGTAGGTCTTTCAAGGCCTTTCCTCCTGGCGGAGCAGAGAGCGGGCAATCCTGCCCCGCTCTCGATTCGCGTCACGTGTTATTCGGTTTCCAGATCGATATCGATGCCGAGGGAACGAATTTCCTTGATCAACACGTTGAAGGACTCGGGCATGCCCGGCTCCATACGGTGATCGCCATCCACGATGTTTTTGTACATCTTGGTACGGCCGTTCACATCGTCCGACTTCACTGTGAGCATTTCTTGCAGAGTGTAAGCGGCACCGTATGCTTCCAGTGCCCAGACCTCCATCTCCCCGAAACGCTGACCACCGAACTGCGCCTTACCACCCAGCGGCTGCTGGGTAACCAGGCTGTACGAACCGGTAGAACGAGCGTGCATCTTGTCGTCTACCAAGTGGTTCAGCTTCAGCATGTACATGTAGCCAACAGTAACCGGGCGCTCGAACTTGTTGCCGGTACGGCCGTCGGTCAGTTGCATCTGGCCGCTTTCTGGCAGGTCTGCCAGTTTCAGCATGGCCTTGATTTCGCTTTCCTTGGCGCCGTCGAACACTGGAGTGGCCATTGGAACGCCGCCACGCAGGTTCTTCGCCAGATCCAGGATTTCCTGGTCGGAGAAGCTATCCAGATCTTCGTTGCGACCGCCGATCTCGTTGTAGATCTCGTGCAGGAACTTGCGAAGATCGGCGACTTTGCGCTGTTCTTCGATCATCCGGTTGATCTTCTCGCCCAGACCTTTGGCCGCGAGGCCCAGGTGGGTTTCAAGGATCTGACCAACGTTCATACGCGAAGGTACGCCCAACGGGTTGAGGACGACGTCGACCGGGGTGCCATTGGCATCGTGCGGCATGTCTTCAACCGGCATGATCACGGAGACCACACCTTTGTTACCGTGACGACCGGCCATCTTGTCGCCCGGCTGGATGCGGCGACGTATTGCCAGGTAAACCTTGACGATTTTCAGCACGCCTGGAGCCAGGTCATCGCCCTGCTGCAGTTTGCGCTTCTTGTCTTCGAACTTGTCGTCCAGCAGACGGCGGCGATCAACGATGTAGGCCTGAGCCTTCTCGAGTTGCTCGTTCAGAGCATCTTCAGCCATGCGCAATTTGAACCACTGACCATGCTCAAGACCGTCGAGAACTTCGTCGGTGATGTCCTGACCTTTCTTCAGACCGGCGCCGCCTTCGGCTTTATGGCCGACCAGAGCGGAACGCAGACGTTCGAAAGTGGCGCCTTCAACGATACGGAACTCTTCGTTCAGGTCCTTGCGGATCTCGTCGAGTTGAGTCTTCTCGATCGACAGTGCACGAGCATCACGCTCAACGCCGTCGCGGGTGAAGACTTGTACGTCGATGACAGTACCCTTGGTACCGGTAGGTACACGCAGGGAAGTGTCTTTAACGTCGCTGGCTTTTTCACCGAAGATCGCACGCAGCAGTTTTTCTTCCGGAGTCAGTTGGGTCTCGCCTTTCGGAGTGACCTTACCGACCAGAATGTCGCCTGCGCCAACTTCAGCACCTACGTAAACGATACCGGCTTCGTCCAGCTTGTTCAGTGCAGCTTCACCCACGTTAGGGATGTCTGCAGTGATTTCCTCAGGCCCAAGCTTGGTGTCACGTGCCACACAGGTCAGTTCCTGAATGTGGATCGTGGTAAAGCGATCTTCCTGAACAACACGCTCGGACAGGCAGATGGAGTCTTCGAAGTTGAAGCCGTTCCATGCCATGAACGCGATGCGCATGTTCTGACCCAGAGCCAGCTCACCCATGTCGGTGGACGGACCATCGGCCATGATGTCGCTGCGCTGGACCCGATCACCTTTACGCACCAGCGGACGCTGGTTGATGCAGGTGTTCTGGTTAGAGCGGGTGTATTTGGTCAGGTTGTAGATGTCGACACCAGCTTCGCCGGTTTCAACTTCGTCATCAGCAACACGAACCACGATACGGCTGGCGTCCACGGAATCGATAACGCCGCCACGACGAGCCACGACGCAAACGCCGGAGTCACGAGCTACGTTACGCTCCATGCCGGTACCGACCAGCGGCTTGTCAGCGCGCAGTGTTGGTACAGCTTGACGCTGCATGTTCGAACCCATCAACGCACGGTTGGCGTCGTCGTGCTCGAGGAACGGGATCAGCGACGCTGCAACCGAAACTACCTGCTTCGGCGATACGTCCATCAAGGTGACGTCTTCCGGCGCCTTGACGGTGAACTCGTTCAAGTGACGAACGGCTACCAGCTCATCGATCAGCACTTTCTTGTCGTTCATCGTGGCCGAAGCCTGAGCGATCACGTGATCAGCTTCTTCGATGGCGGACAGGAACACGATCTCGTCAGTGACCAGAGCGTCTTTCACCACGCGGTACGGGCTTTCGAGGAAGCCGTACTGGTTGGTGCGCGCATAGGCGGCCAGGGAGTTGATCAGACCGATGTTCGGACCTTCCGGCGTTTCGATCGGGCATACACGACCGTAGTGAGTCGGGTGTACGTCACGAACTTCAAAGCCGGCACGCTCACGAGTCAAACCGCCAGGACCGAGTGCAGACACACGACGCTTGTGGGTGATCTCGGACAGCGGGTTGTTCTGGTCCATGAACTGGGACAGCTGGCTGGAACCGAAGAACTCTTTCACCGCCGCAGCCACTGGCTTGGCGTTGATCAGGTCTTGCGGCATCAGGCCTTCGCTTTCAGCCATCGACAGACGCTCTTTGACCGCACGTTCAACACGTACCAGGCCAACGCGGAACTGGTTCTCGGCCATTTCGCCTACGCAGCGAACACGACGGTTACCCAGGTGGTCGATGTCATCGACGATGCCTTTGCCGTTACGGATGTCGACCAGAGTCTTCAGAACCGCGACGATGTCTTCTTTGCACAACACGCCCGAACCTTCGATCTCGGTACGACCGATACGACGGTTGAACTTCATCCGGCCGACCGCAGACAGGTCATAGCGCTCAGGGCTGAAGAACAGGTTGTTGAACAGAGTCTCGGCAGCGTCTTTGGTTGGCGGCTCGCCTGGACGCATCATGCGATAGATCTCTACCAGCGCTTCCAATTGGTTGCTGGTGGAGTCGATCTTCAGGGTGTCGGAGACGAACGGACCGCAGTCGATATCGTTGGTGTACAGAGTTTCGATGCGGACAACCTGAGCCTTGGCGATTTTTGCCAGGATCTCGGTGTTCAGCTCGGTGTTGCACTCTGCCAGGATTTCGCCGGTTGCCGGATGCACGATGACCTTGGCGGTAGTGCGACCCAAGACGTAGTCCAGAGGCACTTGCAGCTCTTTGATCCCGGCTTTTTCCAGCTGGTTGATGTGGCGAGCGGTGATACGACGACCTTGCTCGACAATAACCTTGCCTTTGTCATCCAGGATATCCAGGACAGCAATTTCACCACGCAGGCGCTGGGGCACCAGTTCCAGGCTGAGGTTTTCACCTTGCACGTGGAAGACGTTGGTGGTGTAGAACGCGTCGAGCACTTCTTCAGTGGTATAGCCGAGCGCGCGCAGCAGTACCGATGCAGGCAGCTTGCGACGACGGTCGATACGCACGAACACGCAGTCTTTCGGATCGAACTCGAAGTCCAACCACGAACCGCGGTAAGGAATGATGCGCGCGGAGTACAGCAGTTTGCCGGAGCTGTGCGTCTTGCCACGGTCGTGGTCGAAGAACACGCCCGGGGAACGGTGCAGCTGGGAAACGATTACACGCTCGGTACCGTTGATTACGAAGGTACCGTTCTCAGTCATCAGGGGGATTTCACCCATGTAGACTTCTTGCTCTTTGATGTCCTTGATCGCTTTGTTCGACGATTCTTTGTCGAAAATGATCAGGCGCACTTTTACCCGCAAAGGTACGGCGTAAGTTACACCGCGCAATACGCATTCTTTGACATCAAATGCCGGTTCGCCCAGGCGATAACCGACGTACTCCAGCGCAGCATTGCCGGAGTAGCTGATGATCGGGAAAACGGATTTGAAGGCCGCATGCAGGCCCACGTCGCGGAACTGATCTTTAGTCGCTCCCGCTTGCAAGAATTCACGATACGAATCCAGCTGGATGGCCAGGAGGTACGGCACATCCATGACGTCCGGCAACTTGCTAAAGTCCTTGCGGATACGTTTTTTCTCAGTATATGAGTAAGCCATCAGCGTTCCCCAGCTTGGTCACCTGCTTGTTTGGCCCCTCCCGACGGGAGCAGCCAGAAAATCGTGCAAACCCCATGGTTTGCGCCACCGCATCGGGTGGTTACAACTCGTTATCAGCACCGACCCAGTCGGCTGCCAATAACGGAAAAAGGCCGGTGGCAAGAGCCACCAGCCATCAGCCTTTCGCTTTACGCTCGGGCTGGAGGAGCAAAGTCGATGCTTACTTCAGCTCGACTTTAGCGCCTGCTTCTTCCAGTACTGCTTTGGCTTTGTCAGCTGCGTCTTTGGCAACAGCTTCCAGAACCATGGCAGGAGCGCCGTCAACTACAGCCTTGGCTTCTTTCAGGCCCAGACCGGTCAGTTCACGTACAGCCTTGATCACGTTAACTTTCTTCTCGCCAGCTTCGGTCAGCATGACGTTGAATTCGGTTTGCTCTTCAACAACGGCGGCAGCAGCAGCTGGACCAGCCGATGCAGCAGCAGCGGTAACACCGAAGGTTTCTTCCATCGCTTTGATCAGCTCAACGATTTCCACTACGGATTTCTGGCCGATTGCTTCGATGATTTGTTCGTTAGTCAGAGACATGACTCAATTCCTGAATTGGGGGATAGCCTGCAGGCCATCGAAATAAACAAAAATACGCGAGAGATGAAACGCTCAGCCTCAGGCTGCAGCAGCTTCTTTCTGGTCGCGAATTGCCGCCAGAGTACGAGCCAATTTGCTGGTTGCGCCTTGAATCACGCTCATCAGCTGAGAAATTGCTTCGTCACGGGTCGGCAGAGTTGCCAGTACGTCGATTTGGTTAGCTGCGAGGAACTTGCCCTCGAACGCAGCTGCCTTGATCTCGAACTTGTCCTGACCTTTTGCGAATTCCTTGAAGATACGAGCAGCAGCGCCCGGATGTTCGTTGGAGAATGCAATCAAGGTCGGGCCGGTGAACACGTCGTTGAGAACACTGTATTCAGTGTCGGCAACAGCGCGCTTGAGCAGGGTGTTACGTACAACACGTACGTAAACGCCAGCTTCACGAGCCTCTTTACGGAGTCCGGTCATTGCGCCTACTGTTACGCCACGGGCATCAACCACGACAGCGGACAGAGCGACTTTGGCAGCCTCGTTGACTTCAGCGACGATGGCCTTCTTGTCTTCGAGTTTAATTGCCACGGGTTTAACTCCTGCTTGTTACCGTTTCATCCAGCCGGAGCCGGATGTCGTTTTGGTGTCTGATTCGGTAAGGAACCGGGAGCACCATCTGCGTAGGCTTGAGGTTTAAGACTTGCGTCGCCTACGGTCTTGGATAGCCCCCGCCAGGCAGGGACCCCAATCTTTCAATTGGCGCAATCGCTTGCGCCAATCTGTGTCTTACGCGTCGAGCGAGCTTTGGTCGATGACCAGACCTGGACCCATAGTGGTGCTCAGGGTAACGCGCTTGACGTAAATGCCTTTCGAGGAAGCTGGCTTGATACGCTTCAGATCAGCGATCAGGGCTTCAACGTTTTCCTTCAGCTTGACGGCGTCGAAGCCAATCTTGCCAACGGAAGTGTGGATGATGCCGTTTTTGTCGGTGCGATAACGAACCTGACCAGCCTTGGCGTTTTTAACCGCGGTAGCTACGTCTGGAGTTACGGTGCCGACTTTAGGGTTAGGCATCAGGCCACGTGGACCGAGGATCTGACCCAACTGACCTACAACGCGCATTGCATCCGGGGATGCGATAACTACGTCATAGTTCAGGTCGCCGCCTTTCATTTCGGCAGCCAGGTCGTCCATACCTACACGGTCAGCGCCGGCAGCCAGAGCGGCCTCAGCAGCTGGACCCTGGGTGAACACAGCAACGCGAACGGTCTTGCCAGTACCGTGCGGCAGCACAGTAGCGCTACGAACGACCTGGTCGGATTTACGCGGGTCAACACCCAGGTTCACAGCAACGTCAAACGACTCGCTGAACTTGACAGTCGACAGCTCAGCCAGCAGAGCAGCAGCGTCTACAAAGTTGTAGGACTTGCCTGCTTCGATTTTGCCGGCGATAGCCTTTTGACGCTTGGTCAACTTAGCCATTACACACCCTCCACGTTAAGGCCCATGCTACGAGCAGAACCGGCGATGGTACGCACGGCTGCTTCCATATCAGCTGCAGTCAGATCCGCGTTTTTAACTTTCGCGATTTCTTCCAGCTGAGCACGAGTCACAGTGCCAACCTTAACGGTGTTCGGACGAGCGGAACCGCTAGTCAGACCAGCCGCCTTCTTCAGCAGAACCGAAGCAGGGGTGGATTTGGTTTCGAAAGTGAAGCTACGGTCGCTGTAGACAGTGATGATCACTGGAGTCGGCAGACCTGGCTCAATACCCTGAGTACGGGCGTTGAAAGCCTTGCAGAATTCCATGATGTTCACGCCGTGCTGACCCAGAGCAGGACCAACAGGTGGGCTTGGGTTAGCCTGAGCGGCCTTCACTTGCAGCTTGATGTAAGCGGTAATCTTCTTGGCCATGAGGCACTCCAATTACGGGTTCGAACGCCTCGAAAGGCTCCCCGGTTACTTGCGCGTTTATCCCAGTGACGACAAAACCCCACAGCCTAGGGCTGCGGGGTTGGGATGCTTGTTCAGCTAGACTTTTTCGACCTGGCTGAACTCTAGCTCTACCGGAGTAGAGCGACCGAAAATGAGCACTGCCACCTGGATCCGGCTCTTTTCGTAGTTAACTTCTTCGACCGTGCCGGTAAAGTCGGCAAACGGCCCGTCGTTGACGCGCACCGACTCACCAGGCTCGAACAACGTCTTCGGCTTTGGCTTATCGCTACCATCAGCGACACGACGCAGAATCGCTTCTGCCTCTTTGTCTGTGATTGGTGCAGGCTTATCAGCGGTACCGCCAATGAAACCCATCACCCGAGGAGTATCCTTGACCAAGTGCCAAGTCCCCTCATTCATGTCCATCTGAACCAGCACGTAACCTGGGAAGAACTTGCGCTCGCTTTTGCGTTTCTGGCCATTACGCATTTCCACCACTTCTTCAGTGGGAACCAGAATTTCGCCAAAGCCATCTTCCATGCCAGCCAGCTTTACGCGCTCTACCAACGAGCGCATGACATGCTTCTCGTAACCGGAGTAAGCATGCACAACGTACCAACGCTTAGCCACGGGACACCCTTAGCCGACAATCAAGGAAACAAGCCAGCCGAGCAGGGAATCAAGCCCCCACAACAGCAACGCCATAACCAACACAACAGCGACAACGATCAACGTGGTCTGCGTGGTTTCTTGGCGAGTTGGCCATACGACTTTACGAATCTCGGTGCGAGCTTCCTTAACCAGTACAAAGAAAGACTTGCCTTTGACTGTCTGCAGACCTACGAAGGCAGCCACAGCAGCAATGACAAGCAATGCAAGTACGCGGTACAGGATCGGCGAAGCAGAGTAATACTGATTACCAACAACGCCAACAACCACCAAAGCGACTACTACTAGCCACTTGAGCAGATCGAAGCGAGAGCCTTGAGCTTCAGCTTTAGGAGTCATCTATGAAGATCCTGTGAAAAGAAAGCCAGACACACCAAGTGAATCTGGCAGGTCAGGAGGGAATCGAACCCCCAACCTACGGTTTTGGAGACCGTCGCTCTGCCAATTGAGCTACTGACCTAAAACAAATCAGGCCGACCATTATGCCGACCCAAAAAAGACATTACAACAATTTACTCGACAGCCTTGATTCAACACCAAAACCGCCCGAGCGATCACTCGACAACAACAACACGACGCGATCGCAACCATTAAAACAAAGGCAGATATTTTCATATCTGCCTTGTTATATGGAGCTCTTGAGCGGATTTGAACCGCTGACCTCACCCTTACCAAGGGTGTGCTCTACCAACTGAGCTACAAGAGCGTAACACTTTGCAGGACCTGCAAACTTGGAGCGGGTAGCGGGAATCGAACCCGCATCATCAGCTTGGAAGGCTGAGGTTCTACCACTAAACTATACCCGCGAGGCTTGCAGCTCTCGCTAAAAATGGTGGAGGGGGAAGGATTCGAACCTTCGAAGTCGTAGACGTCAGATTTACAGTCTGATCCCTTTGGCCGCTCGGGAACCCCTCCTAAGCGAGCCGGCATTCTATATCATGCCAGCCTTCTGTCAAGCATTTTCTCATTAAAAACCTGAGGTTAGCTGCGCTGACATCGCCTCGTAGTGTTTACCGTTAAAGGCGTTCACTGCGAAGCGGGCGCCATTCTATTCAAACTATTCAGCGGGTGCAACCCCCTCGCACGGCATTATTTTATGTTTTAACTCATTGAATTCTCTAGAAAGGTTTTGCAGCTGAACCTCACCCAGCCAACGCCGGCTTTCAGGGGCGATCCGAACCCAATAACCCGCGAATTCAGGATGATCCTTTGGCAGGAGCTGATACTTGATTTCCATGCCATTCAAGCGCCGCTCAACGGCCTGAACCGCATCCTGACGAGCAAAACCACCCAAGTACAAACAGCTATTGTCCGGCAGAGCAGCCTTCCCCTTATCAAGGACCGGATCAGCCGCCTCGCTCAACAAGCGAATATCCTGCTGCCCTCCCCTATACAAACTCAAAGGAGTGACATCCTTCGCGCGCAGAGGAGCCTCTTGTTGGTGCCAGATGTAATAGAACACATTCAAAACAAGCAGCAGCAGAAACAACCAACGCATAAGTACCTCAGGACAAAGGACATGCCATAGCCAAACCCACAAATACCAGGTCCGGAACCACTCTAGCCTCTGGCACAATCTCAGAAACCAACCCTGCATCCCCACCGGTCAGAAACACGGAGAAATCTGCCCCCCAGTAGCTACGCGCAAGCTCCAGCTGGGTCAGAACAAAGCCTCTAAGCATCAGCGAGCAGCCCCGCTCAACCGCTTCGACGGTTGTGCGACCCGGAATGAGACTTTCCATGGCGCGCTCAGCCGCCAGATCCCCATAACGAATTTTACGGGTATGGGTGCGCAATTGATTTCGCATCAATGGCATTCCCGGACAAATAAACCCCCCGAGATGCTCTCCATCACCGGCAACGAAATCCGCAGTGACAGCAGTACCAAAATCAAGCACCAGGCATGCACCTGACGCTAATTGGAACCCCCCAAGCATCGCCAGCCAACGATCGAGCCCCAGGCGTTCGAACTCTTCATAGCCATTGCGAACCCCCGACATTTCGCGAGCGGGCGCAGCGCAAACTACTGACACTCCGAAAGTATCGGTCAGCAGAGCAATCAGGGCACTGGTCTCCTCTGCCGTTCGGACACTGACCAATCGGCAAAACTTGAGGGCGAGCCCCTTGAGCGCGCTCAAACTCTCCAGCAGTGCAAGATTGGAGTCGACGACGCCCTCGCCGACCGCCTGGCGAGCATCAGCTTCAAGCACACGCCACTTGATAAAACTGTTTCCGCAGTCGAGCTCAAGAATCATCACGCAACCTCAAGCTGAGCTCACCACCACTAAAGACTTTTTCCACACCACCCACCTTCAAGCGCAGAGCACCCTGACTATCAATACCCAGCACCTCGCCATCTATGTGGTTAACTCCGGCGATCAACGACACCGCCCGACCCTGCCACAGATGGTTCTGCTCCCACTCTGCCTGGATAGCGGAAAATCCGTCGACTTGATGTCGACTCAAATAAACCTGGAGCATCTGCCCCAACTGCGCGACCAAGTGATTGCGATCGAATGTCCGCCCCGACTCAAGCCGCAAGGACGTCCACTGCTGATCAACCTCGTCGGTCATCTGCATGTTCACATTGATCCCGACACCCAGAACCACATGGCACACATCAGCAGGATCGCCTACCAACTCAAGCAGTATCCCCGCGAGCTTTTTTTGACCAACCAGAACATCGTTGGGCCATTTCAAGCCTGCATCTGATACGCCCAGCGCTCGCAAGGTTTGCAAGACAGCAAGTCCAACAACAAGGCTCAAGCCTTCCAACTGGCGCATGCCACCGTCAATACGCAGCACCAGACTGTAATAGATATTTTCCGCGAAAGGACTCACCCACTTACGCCCACGGCGCCCACGGCCAGACGTCTGCCGCTCGGCAAGCACAAGAAATGGCGCTACCTGACCGCGCTCTATTGCACGCAGCGCCTCGGCGTTAGTGGAGTCAATTGAATCGAAAACCAGAATGGGCCAATTACAAGAAGGCGCCTGCTCTGCTATTGCGACAGAGTCGAGCAGTGTCAACGGCGAGGCCAATTGATAACCACGCCCACGCACCTTGTGGATAGACAAGCCAAGCTCAGCCTCTAGAAGCTGAAGCTGCTTCCACACAGCACTCCGACTGACACCTAAAGCGGCGCCCAGGGCCTGACCTGAATGGAATCGGCCGTCCTTAAGAAGCTTTAACAACGTCAGCATGCAAGTCCCGCCTCACAATGAGGCCCGCATGATAGCCATGCCTTGAGCCGTTGCATAGAAACCGTACCAGGCAGATTTTTCTGCGGACAAAACAAAACCCCAACTGCTTTCGCAATTGGGGTTTCGGAATTTAATCTTGACGATGACCTACTCTCACATGGGGAAACCCCACACTACCATCGGCGATGCATCGTTTCACTGCTGAGTTCGGGATGGGATCAGGTGGTTCCAATGCTCTATGGTCGTCAAGAAATTCTTGAGCTGACGCGTCTTGCGACGTTCCAGCGAATTGGGTATGCGATAGTTTGTGTGTTGCTCTCGAACTTTCGGTTCATTGCGTCTTCACACACCGCAATCTGATGCTCTTTCGAGTAGTCAAATTGCTTGGGTGTTATATGGTCAAGCCTCACGGGCAATTAGTATTGGTTAGCTCAACGCCTCACAGCGCTTACACACCCAACCTATCAACGTCGTAGTCTTCGACGGCCCTTCAGGGGACTCAAGGTCCCAGTGAGATCTCATCTTGAGGCTAGTTTCCCGCTTAGATGCTTTCAGCGGTTATCTATTCCGAACATAGCTACCCGGCAATGCCACTGGCGTGACAACCGGAACACCAGAGGTTCGTCCACTCCGGTCCTCTCGTACTAGGAGCAGCCCCTCTCAAATCTCAAACGTCCACGGCAGATAGGGACCGAACTGTCTCACGACGTTCTAAACCCAGCTCGCGTACCACTTTAAATGGCGAACAGCCATACCCTTGGGACCGGCTTCAGCCCCAGGATGTGATGAGCCGACATCGAGGTGCCAAACACCGCCGTCGATATGAACTCTTGGGCGGTATCAGCCTGTTATCCCCGGAGTACCTTTTATCCGTTGAGCGATGGCCCTTCCATACAGAACCACCGGATCACTAAGACCTACTTTCGTACCTGCTCGACGTGTCTGTCTCGCAGTCAAGCGCGCTTTTGCCTTTATACTCTACGACCGATTTCCGACCGGTCTGAGCGCACCTTCGTACTCCTCCGTTACTCTTTAGGAGGAGACCGCCCCAGTCAAACTACCCACCATACACTGTCCTCGATCCGGATAACGGACCTGAGTTAGAACCTCAAAGTTGCCAGGGTGGTATTTCAAGGTTGGCTCCACGCGAACTGGCGTCCACGCTTCAAAGCCTCCCACCTATCCTACACAAGCAAATTCAAAGTCCAGTGCAAAGCTATAGTAAAGGTTCACGGGGTCTTTCCGTCTAGCCGCGGATACACTGCATCTTCACAGCGATTTCAATTTCACTGAGTCTCGGGTGGAGACAGCGCCGCCATCGTTACGCCATTCGTGCAGGTCGGAACTTACCCGACAAGGAATTTCGCTACCTTAGGACCGTTATAGTTACGGCCGCCGTTTACCGGGGCTTCGATCAAGAGCTTCGCGTTAGCTAACCCCATCAATTAACCTTCCGGCACCGGGCAGGCGTCACACCCTATACGTCCACTTTCGTGTTTGCAGAGTGCTGTGTTTTTAATAAACAGTCGCAGCGGCCTGGTATCTTCGACCGGCATGAGCTTACGGAGCAAGTCCTTCACCCTCACCGGCGCACCTTCTCCCGAAGTTACGGTGCCATTTTGCCTAGTTCCTTCACCCGAGTTCTCTCAAGCGCCTTGGTATTCTCTACCCAACCACCTGTGTCGGTTTGGGGTACGGTTCCTGGTTACCTGAAGCTTAGAAGCTTTTCTTGGAAGCATGGCATCAACCACTTCGTGTTCTAAAAGAACACTCGTCATCAGCTCTCGGCCTTAGAATCCCGGATTTACCTAAGATTCCAGCCTACCACCTTAAACTTGGACAACCAACGCCAAGCTGGCCTAGCCTTCTCCGTCCCTCCATCGCAATAACCAGAAGTACAGGAATATTAACCTGTTTTCCATCGACTACGCTTTTCAGCCTCGCCTTAGGGACCGACTAACCCTGCGTCGATTAACGTTGCGCAGGAAACCTTGGTCTTTCGGCGTGGGTGTTTTTCACACCCATTGTCGTTACTCATGTCAGCATTCGCACTTCTGATACCTCCAGCAAGCTTCTCAACTCACCTTCACAGGCTTACAGAACGCTCCTCTACCGCATCACCTAAGTGATACCCGTAGCTTCGGTGTATGGTTTGAGCCCCGTTACATCTTCCGCGCAGGCCGACTCGACTAGTGAGCTATTACGCTTTCTTTAAAGGGTGGCTGCTTCTAAGCCAACCTCCTAGCTGTCTAAGCCTTCCCACATCGTTTCCCACTTAACCATAACTTTGGGACCTTAGCTGACGGTCTGGGTTGTTTCCCTTTTCACGACGGACGTTAGCACCCGCCGTGTGTCTCCCATGCTCGGCACTTGTAGGTATTCGGAGTTTGCATCGGTTTGGTAAGTCGGGATGACCCCCTAGCCGAAACAGTGCTCTACCCCCTACAGTGATACATGAGGCGCTACCTAAATAGCTTTCGAGGAGAACCAGCTATCTCCGAGCTTGATTAGCCTTTCACTCCGATCCACAGGTCATCCGCTAACTTTTCAACGGTAGTCGGTTCGGTCCTCCAGTTAGTGTTACCCAACCTTCAACCTGCCCATGGATAGATCGCCCGGTTTCGGGTCTATTCCCAGCGACTAGACGCCCTATTAAGACTCGCTTTCGCTACGCCTCCCCTATTCGGTTAAGCTCGCCACTGAAAATAAGTCGCTGACCCATTATACAAAAGGTACGCAGTCACCCAACAAAGTGGGCTCCCACTGCTTGTACGCATACGGTTTCAGGATCTATTTCACTCCCCTCTCCGGGGTTCTTTTCGCCTTTCCCTCACGGTACTAGTTCACTATCGGTCAGTCAGTAGTATTTAGCCTTGGAGGATGGTCCCCCCATATTCAGACAAAGTTTCTCGTGCTCCGTCCTACTCGATTTCATGACTAAGAGATTTTCGCGTACAGGGCTATCACCCACTATGGCCGCACTTTCCAGAGCGTTCCGCTAATCTCAAAGCCACTTAAGGGCTAGTCCCCGTTCGCTCGCCACTACTAAGGGAATCTCGGTTGATTTCTTTTCCTCAGGGTACTTAGATGTTTCAGTTCCCCTGGTTCGCTTCTTAAGCCTATGTATTCAGCTTAAGATACCTAACTTATGTTAGGTGGGTTCCCCCATTCAGACATCTCCGGATCAAAGTCTGTTTGCCGACTCCCCGAAGCTTTTCGCAGGCTACCACGTCTTTCATCGCCTCTGACTGCCAAGGCATCCACCGTATGCGCTTCTTCACTTGACCATATAACCCCAAGCAATCTGGTTATACTGTGAAGACGACATTCGCCGAAAATTCGCGATTAAACTCACAAATTTTACCTTAGCCTGAATAAACACCAGTGAAAGTGCTATCCAGTCTATCTTTCTATCACATACCCAAATTTTTAAAGAACGATCTAGCCAAAGACTAGAAATCAACATTCACCACCATCACGATGGAATGCTCATTTCTAAGCTTTATACAATCAGAAGCAGTAGTGGTGGAGCCAAACGGGATCGAACCGTTGACCTCCTGCGTGCAAGGCAGGCGCTCTCCCAGCTGAGCTATGGCCCCGTATTGCTACAGGATCCCACACAAAAATTGGTGGGTCTGGGCAGATTCGAACTGCCGACCTCACCCTTATCAGGGGTGCGCTCTAACCAACTGAGCTACAGACCCAATTTCGGGCTGCTTCTTATCGTCTTCTTCAATGAATCAAGCAATTCGTGTGGGAACTTATGGAGCAGCTGATGTCGTCGATTAAGGAGGTGATCCAGCCGCAGGTTCCCCTACGGCTACCTTGTTACGACTTCACCCCAGTCATGAATCACACCGTGGTAACCGTCCTCCCGAAGGTTAGACTAGCTACTTCTGGTGCAACCCACTCCCATGGTGTGACGGGCGGTGTGTACAAGGCCCGGGAACGTATTCACCGCGACATTCTGATTCGCGATTACTAGCGATTCCGACTTCACGCAGTCGAGTTGCAGACTGCGATCCGGACTACGATCGGTTTTATGGGATTAGCTCCACCTCGCGGCTTGGCAACCCTCTGTACCGACCATTGTAGCACGTGTGTAGCCCAGGCCGTAAGGGCCATGATGACTTGACGTCATCCCCACCTTCCTCCGGTTTGTCACCGGCAGTCTCCTTAGAGTGCCCACCATTACGTGCTGGTAACTAAGGACAAGGGTTGCGCTCGTTACGGGACTTAACCCAACATCTCACGACACGAGCTGACGACAGCCATGCAGCACCTGTCTCAATGTTCCCGAAGGCACCAATCCATCTCTGGAAAGTTCATTGGATGTCAAGGCCTGGTAAGGTTCTTCGCGTTGCTTCGAATTAAACCACATGCTCCACCGCTTGTGCGGGCCCCCGTCAATTCATTTGAGTTTTAACCTTGCGGCCGTACTCCCCAGGCGGTCAACTTAATGCGTTAGCTGCGCCACTAAGAGCTCAAGGCTCCCAACGGCTAGTTGACATCGTTTACGGCGTGGACTACCAGGGTATCTAATCCTGTTTGCTCCCCACGCTTTCGCACCTCAGTGTCAGTATCAGTCCAGGTGGTCGCCTTCGCCACTGGTGTTCCTTCCTATATCTACGCATTTCACCGCTACACAGGAAATTCCACCACCCTCTACCATACTCTAGCTTGTCAGTTTTGAATGCAGTTCCCAGGTTGAGCCCGGGGATTTCACATCCAACTTAACAAACCACCTACGCGCGCTTTACGCCCAGTAATTCCGATTAACGCTTGCACCCTCTGTATTACCGCGGCTGCTGGCACAGAGTTAGCCGGTGCTTATTCTGTCGGTAACGTCAAAACAGCAAAGTATTAATTTACTGCCCTTCCTCCCAACTTAAAGTGCTTTACAATCCGAAGACCTTCTTCACACACGCGGCATGGCTGGATCAGGCTTTCGCCCATTGTCCAATATTCCCCACTGCTGCCTCCCGTAGGAGTCTGGACCGTGTCTCAGTTCCAGTGTGACTGATCATCCTCTCAGACCAGTTACGGATCGTCGCCTTGGTGAGCCATTACCTCACCAACTAGCTAATCCGACCTAGGCTCATCTGATAGCGCAAGGCCCGAAGGTCCCCTGCTTTCTCCCGTAGGACGTATGCGGTATTAGCGTCCGTTTCCGAGCGTTATCCCCCACTACCAGGCAGATTCCTAGGCATTACTCACCCGTCCGCCGCTCTCAAGAGAAGCAAGCTTCTCTCTACCGCTCGACTTGCATGTGTTAGGCCTGCCGCCAGCGTTCAATCTGAGCCATGATCAAACTCTTCAGTTCAAACATCTTTGGGTTTTTAAGAAACCCTAAACTTGGCTCAGCAATCGTTGGTTACATCTTTGATTTCTCGCGGAGTAACTTGTGATGCTGATAATCTTGTTGACTATCAGTCTGACCCCACAAGCACCCACACGAATTGCTTGATTCAGTTGTTAAAGAGCGGTTGGTTAAGATCTTTCGTCTCAACCGAGGCGCGCATTCTACAGCGTCCTCTGTATCTGTCAAGCGGTTATTTTCAGAAGTTTTCAAAGTTTCCTTTGCAACTTCAACCACTTGCGCTTCCGATCTCTCGTTAGCGGGAGGCGAATTCTACAGCGTTACTCGCTGCTGTCAACACCTCTTTTTCTCCGCTTTCGACCGAGAAGATCGAACCGTCAATCAAGCCACACAACACCGCTTGACCAACTCCTTCTGGGCTTCGATGACCTGAAGCAACTCACCGCCGAAAACTGCGTAACTCTTTGTTTACCAAGGAGTTTTCCGTTTCGACTGCGCCGGAAGTGGGGCGAATTATAGACTTCCAGAATCTGCCGTCAACCCCTAATTCCAGCTTTATTCGGATTTGAGCGAAATACGCGCAAATGCCTTCTTGCCAGCCTGGCAAACATGGGTCGCGCCCAGCACGTATATAAAGGTGCGATCCACAACTTCACCATCTATACGTACGCCGCCGGAATTCAGCAGATCACGCGCTACCGCCGAGTTCTTCACCAGGCCTGCCTTATTAAGGACAGCAGCGATCGGCATATCTTCAGTAGCGGTCAATTCGATTTCCGGCAGATCGTCAGGCAGCTCGCCATCCTTCATACGATTGCCCGCTGCACGGTGAGCATTGGCTGCAGCCTCTTCACCATGGAAGCGCGCAACAATCTCTTCGGCCAGCTTGATCTTGATATCGCGCGGATTGGCACCCGCCTCGACATCAGAGCGGAACGCATTGATCTCATCCATGGAACGGAAGCTGAGCAATTCGAAGTAACGCCACATCAGCGCATCCGGAATCGAAACCAGCTTGCTGTACATCACTCCCGGCGCTTCCTGAATGCCGACGTAGTTGCCCAAGGATTTGGACATCTTCTTCACGCCATCCAGACCTTCAAGCAACGGCATGGTCAGAATGCACTGAGGATCCTGCCCATAACCACGCTGCAGCTCACGCCCCATCAACAGGTTGAACTTCTGATCGGTACCGCCCAGCTCGACATCCGCGCGCAAGGCGACCGAGTCGTAACCCTGAACCAGCGGATAGAGGAACTCATGGATGGCGATTGGCTGATTGGTCGTGTAGCGCTTGTCGAAATCGTCGCGCTCGAGCATGCGAGCAACGGTGTACTGCGAAGTCAGGCGAATGAAGTCGGCCGGCCCCATCTGATCCATCCAGGTGGAGTTGAACGCCACCTCGGTTTTGGCCGGATCAAGAATCTTGAAAACCTGGGTCTTGTAGGTCTCGGCATTCTCGAGAACCTGCTCACGGGTTAGCGGCGGACGCGTAGCGCTCTTGCCGCTCGGATCACCGATCATCCCGGTGAAGTCACCTATAAGGAAGATCACCTGATGCCCCAGCTCCTGGAACTGGCGCAGCTTATTAATAAGCACGGTGTGGCCCAGGTGCAAATCCGGCGCGGTCGGATCGAAGCCTGCCTTAATACGCAGCGGCTGGCCACGCTTGAGCTTTTCGATCAGCTCGGACTCGACCAACAGTTCTTCTGCACCACGTTTGATCAGCGCTAGCTGCTCTTCAACCGACTTCATAACAGACCCGCAAGGCTCGAATTCAAAGGGAACCAACCATACAAGATCACGCGTCAAATACAAAGTTTGGCCGGCGCAATGACGCCAATCCGCTGGCAGAGTGACCACGGACTTGCTTCAGAGATGATTTGGTTATATTTTATACAGTTATTTCATCTTCATCATGTCATTCATCTTTTCCAATTCATCTTTTTCAAAGTCAAAATTACCTATGACCAAAGAATCGTCTAAAGCGCCTCCGCTTTACCCGAAGACCCACCTGCTCGCAGCAAGTGGTATCGCCGCCCTTCTGAGCCTGGCGCTTCTGGTATTTCCTTCCAGTGATGTAGAAGCCAAAAAGACGACCCTGAGTCTTGAACTGGAAAGCCCTGCTGAACAACTGACACAAGATCAAGACGCCGCCGACGCCGCCCAAGCCACAAATGAGCCGGTAACTTCCCCTTTTGCGCAGATCGAAAACGGCGCCGAAGAGTCCCAGGAAACTGCCCAGGCCAAACCCGCGCCGGTCGTCGAAGAAAAGAAGGGGCCCAACCACAGGGAAGTGACAGTCGCCAAAGGTGACACGCTCTCCACGCTGTTCGAGAAAGTCGGCCTTCCGGCCACTTCGGTGCATGAAGTATTGGCCAGCGACAAGCAGGCCAAGCAATTCAGCCAACTCAAACATGGCCAGAAACTCGAATTCGAACTGAACCCCGAAGGCCAGCTGACCAACCTGCACAGCAAGGTCAGCGACCTCGAAAGCATCACCCTGACCAAGAATGACAAGGGTTATGTGTTCAACCGCATCACCGCCAAGCCTACGGTGCGCTCCGCCTACGTTCACGGCGTGATCAACAGCTCGTTGTCGCAGTCCGCAGCGCGCGCCGGCCTGTCCCACAGCCTGACCATGGACATGGCCAGCGTGTTTGGCTATGACGTCGACTTCGCCCAGGATATTCGCCAGGGTGACGAGTTCGACGTGATCTACGAACAGAAAGTCGTCAACGGCAAGGCTGTCGGCAATGGCCCGATCCTTTCCGCACGCTTCACCAACCGCGGCAAGACCTACACCGCCGTGCGTTACACCAACAAACAAGGCAACAGCAGCTACTACACTGCTGACGGCAACAGCATGCGCAAGGCGTTTATCCGCACCCCGGTAGACTTTGCCCGCATCAGCTCGAAATTCTCCATGGGCCGCAAACACCCGATCCTGAACAAGATCCGCGCTCACAAAGGTGTCGACTACGCAGCTCCGCGCGGCACGCCAATCAAGGCGGCCGGTGACGGCAAGGTGTTGTTGGCCGGCCGTCGCGGCGGTTATGGCAATACCGTGATCATCCAGCACGGCAACACTTATCGCACGCTGTACGGCCATATGCAGGGCTTTGCGAAAGGTGTCCAGACCGGCAGCTCCGTCAAGCAGGGTCAAGTGATTGGCTACATCGGCACTACCGGCCTGTCCACTGGACCGCATCTGCACTACGAGTTCCAGGTCAATGGTGTGCACGTCGATCCGCTGGGTCAAAAAGTGGCGATGGCCGATCCAATTTCAAAAGCAGAACGGGCACGTTTCCTCGCGCAGAGTCAGCCTCTGATGGCGCGCATGGATCAAGAGAAATCCACCCAACTGGCTTCGAGCAAGCGCTAATCCATGACGCTCTATATAGGTGTGATGTCCGGAACCAGTCTCGATGGCCTGGACATCGCGCTGGTTGAGCTGAACCCGGCGATCAGACTGGTCGCCACGCACTACATTCCCATGCCTGATTCCCTGCGCACCGAGCTGCTTGGCTTGTGCGCCAGCGGCCCGGACGAGATTGCCCGCTCCGCCATCGCCCAGCAAAACTGGGTCACCCTGGCGGCGCAAGGCATTCATACCCTTCTTGATCAACAAAACCTGAAACCCGAAGACATTCGCGCGATTGGCAGCCATGGCCAGACCATTCGCCACGAACCGGCGCGCGGCTTCACGGTACAGATCGGTAACCCTGCCCTGCTGACCGAATTGACCGGCATCACCGTGGTCAGTGACTTTCGCAGTCGCGACGTTGCGGCCGGTGGGCAAGGCGCACCACTGGTGCCAGCGTTTCACGAAGCGCTGTTTGAAGAGCAGGCAGGCAACCGCGCGGTATTGAACGTCGGCGGTTTCAGCAACCTCAGCCTGATCGAACCCGGCCAACCCGTAGCCGGTTTCGACTGCGGCCCCGGGAACGTACTGCTGGACGCGTGGATTCATCAGCAACGCGGCGAAAACTTTGATCGTGACGGCCAATGGGCAGCCAGCGGTCAAGTCGAACCTGTTCTGTTGAAAGCGCTACTCAGTGATCCGTTCTTCGTGACCAAAGGCCCGAAGAGCACCGGTCGTGAAGTGTTCAATCTGCCATGGCTGACACAGCATCTTTCGCATTTGCCGACCTTCGCCGCCGAAGACGTGCAAGCAACGCTGCTTGAGCTGACCGCACTGACCATCGTCGAATCATTGCAAAGCGCCCAAGCGGATACCCGAGAGTTGCTGGTCTGCGGCGGCGGTGCGCACAACGCCACGCTGATGAAGCGCCTGGCCAGCCTGCTGCCAAACGCGAACGTCAGCAGCACCGCCACTCATGGCGTTGACCCGGACTGGGTCGAAGCCATGGCCTTCGCCTGGCTGGCTCATTGCTGCCTGGAAGGCATCGCGGCCAATCGTCCAAGCGTCACCGGCGCTCGCGGCCTGCGCGTACTCGGCGCCATCTACCCAGCCTGAACGCCAGACAGCAAAACGCCGCAGAGCCCTGAGGCCATGCGGCGTTTGTAATGCGGTGAATCGCGATCAGATCGAGAACGAAGAGCCGCAGCCACACGTGGTGCTGGCGTTCGGATTCTTGATGACGAATCGCGAACCTTCCAGACCTTCCTGATAATCCACTTCGGCGCCTGCCAGGTACTGGAAGCTCATCGGATCGACGACCAGGCTCACGCCCTCGCGCTCGACGATGGTGTCGTCATCGGCCACTTCTTCATCGAAGGTGAAGCCGTACTGAAAACCTGAACAACCGCCGCCCGTAACGAATACGCGCAGCTTCAAGCGATCATTCCCCTCTTCATCGACCAGGCTCTTCACCTTGTGCGCGGCACCGTGGGTGAATTGCAAAGCCGTGGGGGTGAAGGATTCGACGCTCATGCTGACTATCTCCCGGCGTTACGCCGCCATAATGCGTGATGACGAGCATTATCCGCTTCTCCTAGAAAAGCGGTCAACTATTGTTACGGTATATCAATAAACCCGATTGCCGGTTCGAAACGCAAAAAGGCCCGTTCAACGGGCCTTTTTGCTGAGCAGACTAAACCCTTACGGCAGCATGCCGGCGTGCGACAAGCCCAGACGCTCATCCAGACCGAACAGGATGTTCAGGTTCTGTACCGCTTGACCCGACGCACCCTTGACCAGGTTATCGATGACCGACAACACCACCACCAGGTCACCGTCCTGCGGACGATGCACGGCGATACGGCAGACGTTGGCGCCGCGCACGCTGCGGGTTTCCGGATGGCTGCCTGCTGGCATCACATCAACGAACGGCTCGTTGGCATAGCGCTTTTCAAACAGCGCCTGCAGATCCACCGAACGATCCACGACCGTCGCGTAGAGCGTCGAGTGAATGCCGCGAATCATCGGCGTCAGGTGCGGAACGAAGGTCAGACCGACATCCTTTCCTGCAGCACGACGCAGACCCTGGCGAATTTCTGGCAAGTGACGGTGACCTTTCACGGCGTAGGCCTTCATGCTTTCCGACGTTTCGGAGTACAGCGAACCTACGGCAGCACCACGACCGGCACCGCTGACGCCGGATTTGCAGTCAGCGATCAAGCGAGTGGTATCGGCCAGACCGGCTTCGAGCAATGGCAGGAAACCCAATTGCGTAGCCGTTGGATAGCAGCCCGGTACGGCGATCAGGCGAGCCTGCTTGATCTGCTCGCGATTGACTTCCGGCAAGCCATAGACCGCTTCTTCCAGCAGCTGCGGCGCACCGTGCGGCTGGCCGTACCACTTGGCCCACTCATCGGCATCTTGCAGACGGAAGTCCGCCGACAGGTCGATGACCTTGGTTCCGGCCGCCAGCAGTTCACCGGCCAGCGCGTGAGCAACACCGTGAGGCGTGGCGAAGAACACCACGTCGCAGGCGCCCAGGGTCTTGATGTCCGGAACGCTGAACGCCAGGCCGTCGTAATGGCCACGCAGGTTCGGATACATATCAGCCACGGCCAGACCGGCCTCGGATCGGGAAGTGATCACCACCACTTCTGCTTGCGGATGCTGTGCCAACAGACGCAGCAGTTCGACACCGGTGTAACCCGTGCCGCCGACGATACCGACCTTGACCATAAACCTGCCCTCAACGAACCCACTGGAAAGCCGTCGATAATAGGGCCCGTATCGCCCTGCGACAACCGTCAAGGTGACGTGCGGACGCTCTACCCTCTACTATCTTCGCTACCGTGAACCTGGGAATAACTAAAAATGCTTTATCTGTGGCTCAAAGCGCTTCATATCATCAGCATGGTCTGCTGGTTTGCCGGCCTGTTTTACCTGCCGCGCCTGTTCGTCTATCACGCCCAAAGCGAAGACACCGTCAGCAAGGAACGCTTCAGCCTGATGGAGCGCAAGTTGTATCGCGGCATCATGGGCCCGGCGATGATCGCCACGCTGGTTTTCGGCATTGCGCTGATCGGGCTGAACCCAGGCATATTCAGCCAAGGTGCCTGGATTCACGCCAAATTGACGCTGGTGGTGATCCTGATCGGCTACCACCACATGTGCGGCGCGCAGGTGAAACGATTTGCCCGTGGCGAGAACACCCGCAGCCATGTCTTTTATCGCTGGTTCAATGAAGTGCCGGTTCTGATATTGCTGGCTATCGTAATTCTGGTCGTCGTTCGGCCGTTCTAACTTCAATCAGCACCACTCACCGGGGTACTTCCAATGTCGCTGCCCGCTTTGCTCGAACAACGTTTGCGTCTGCCCGTGGTGGCAGCGCCGATGTTCCTGATTTCCAACCCGCAACTGGTACTCGCCTGCTGCCGTAATGGCGTGGTGGGCAGCTTCCCCGCGCTGAACCAGCGTGAGAGCAGCGGCTTCAAGGCCTGGCTGGAAGAGATCGAAGCAGGGTTGGCGACACTGGAAAACCCGGCGCCTTACGCCGTGAACCTGATCGTCCACAACAGTAACCCGCGCCTGCAAGCGGACCTGGAGATCTGCATCGAGCACAAGGTGCCGATCGTGATCACCAGCCTTGGCGCCGTGAAAGAGGTGGTCGACGCAGTCCACAGCTACGGCGGCCTGGTGTTCCATGACGTAACGACTCGTCGCCACGCAGAGAAAGCAGCGGAGGCAGGCGTAGACGGCTTGATCGCCGTTGCCGCGGGCGCCGGTGGACACGCGGGTACCTGGAGCCCGTTTTCGCTGATTGCCGAAATCCGCCAGTTCTTCGACAAGACGCTGTTGCTGGCCGGCTGCCTCAATCACGGTCACGAGATACTCGCGGCACAATTGCTCGGTGCGGATCTGGCCTACTTCGGTACGCGATTTATCGGCACCACCGAAAGTCATGCACCTGACGCCTACAAGGAGATGCTGCTGACATCCAGAGCGGCAGACATCATTCACACTCCGGCGGTATCGGGTGTTCCGGCGAGTTTCATGCGTCAAAGCCTGGAAGCTGCCGGGTTCGACATGGCAGCGCTGCAAAACAAGGGCGAGGTCAACTTCGGCTCCAAGCTCAAGCCATTGAGCGATGAAGCCAAGGCCTGGAAAACCGTGTGGTCCGCCGGCCAGGGCGTCGGAGAGATAGACGATTTACCGAGCGTGGATCAATTGGTTGCCCGGCTGGACGCTGAATACCGCCAGGCGCTGGAGCTGGCAGCACAACTGCCGAAACGCTGGCCGCGTTAGCAGGAAATTTGGCCAGTCATCGTCGACTGGCCTTACACTCCGGGCTCGCAACTCTCTAACTGTTCAAACACTCGCGACAAGGATGCTTCGCAATGAGCGACAACCGTTTCAAGATCGTATTCGACGGCGCTCTGTTGCCGGGGATCGACCTCACCACCGCGAAACTCAATCTGGCGGCGTTGTACAAAAGCGAAGTGGCAGCCGTCGAACGACTGTTCACCGGGCAAGCGGTTACGCTCAAGCAAGGCCTGTCGCAGACTGACGCGCAAACCTACCTTCAGGCGCTGACGAAAACCGGCATAAACGCCCGCATTGAAGCCGAGCCCTCGATTGAACTGAACCTGGCCGATGCACACCACCACGCCCCCGCCAGCAGCAAACCCGTATTCGCAGAACCGGAGTCGCCGTACGCACCACCCCAGGCCAGGGTCGGCGAAAACCTGCCGCCGTTCGGCACGCTCAAGCCTTTTGGCGTCGAAGGACGCATCGGCCGTTTGCGCTATCTGGCCTGGACCATGGTGCTGACGCTGGTCATGCTCGGCGTCGGGTCGGTCGTCGCCATTTTCGCCATTGCCCTGATCGCCAGCGATTCGACCGCAGGCCTGATTGTCGGCGGCCTGGTGGTGGTGCTCCTGTGCATCGCCATCGCGGTCGTCAGCATTCAGATCAGCGTTCAGCGCCTGCACGACATCGGCTGGTCCGGCTGGCTCTGGCTGCTCAATCTCGTGCCATTTATAGGCAGCTTCTTTCCGTTTGTGATCATGTGCGTGCCGGGCAACACCATCGCCAATCGCTACGGCCCACCACCACCGCCGAACAGCACGGCAGTCAAAGTGTTGTCTTCACTGTGGGTGGTATTCATTGCCATCGTCTTTATCGGTGCATTGGCTGGCGGTTTCAGTGCGATCCAGCAAGAGTACGAAGACGCTGCCGGACTCAGCTATGACAGCAGCTCGGTAACCACCGAAGAAGTGGAAGTCGAGCCCGCCGCTGAGGCTGAAGAAGTGCCGGATTCCACAGACGATGAAGCCGAAGAAGCCTTGGCCCCTGTAGACTCTGCGAAAGAATGAACAGCGCTCCCCGCCCGTGACACCTGCGTCGCCGGCGCGGAGCTGTTGCGATGGAGAACTGCATGACCCGTTACGCTCTGATCACTGGCGCTTCCAGCGGCATCGGCCTGGCGATGGCCGAAGCGCTGGCCCGCCGTGGCCGTAGCCTGATTCTGGTGGCCCGACAGCGTGATCAGCTGGAAAGTATTGCAATTGAATTGACCCAACGTTTTGGCGTGGAGGTATTGTTCCGCGCCTGCGACCTCGGCGAGCCGCTGCGCCTGTCCGGGTTTCTGCTGGAACTGGAAGAAGGCGACCGGCAGATCGACTTGCTGGTGAACTGCGCCGGCATCGGCACCTGCGGCCCATTCCTGGCGCAGGACTGGATGACCGAACAAGACTTGATCGAAGTGAACATTCTGGCCCTCACTCGCCTGTGCCATGCCATCGGCAACAGCATGGCCTTGCAGGGTGGCGGGCAGATTTTGAACGTCGCCTCGGTTGCAGCGTTCCATCCCGGCCCGTGGATGAGCACTTACTACGCCAGCAAAGCCTATGTACTGCACTTTTCCGAAGGGTTGCGCGTCGAGCTGAAGAAATGCGCAGTCAAGGTTTCCGTACTCTGCCCCGGCCCGACCCGCACCGCGTTTTTCCGCACCGCACAACTGAACAGCGACAAACTGGTCGATAGCAAACTGATGATGAGTCCCGAGGAAGTCGCGCTCTATACCGTGCGGGCTCTGGATAAGAATCGCGCCATTATTATTCCGGGTCGGCTGAACCGCTGGTTCGCTTTCCTGCCACGGCTCGGCTCACGCTGGCTGATCAGGACCATCACAGGCATGGTCAACAAGGCCTATTGCCCGCGCTGACCTGGCTTCAAGGCAAAAGGCTGGGCTCGGGGATCCCCCATGAGTACACTCAGGCCAGCCCAAACAACGGAGAAAACAGCTGTGGATACTCTGTTCACCAAGATCATCAACCGGGAAATCCCGGCGAAGATCATTTACGAGGACGACCAGGTACTGGCCTTCCACGACATCGCCCCGCAGGCACCGGTGCATTTTCTGGTGATCCCGAAGAAACCGGTGCGTACCTTGAACGACCTCACCGAGGACGACAAGGCATTGGCCGGGCATATTCTGTTCACTGCCCAGCGCCTGGCACTGGAACTGGGCTGCGAAAAAGGTTTTCGCGTTGTCATGAACTGCAATGAAGAAGGTGGGCAGACTGTGTACCACATTCATATGCATGTGCTGGGTCAGCGTCAGATGCACTGGCCGCCGGGTTGATCCATACCCCGCCCTTGTAGGAGCCCGGCTTGCCGGCGATGGCGTCATCGAGAGCGCCATCGCCGGCAAGCCGGCTCCTACAGATGCAGCCTGCGTCGCAATGACCCAGCGCAAACCTTCCACGGCCGATTGGGTTAAACTGGCCGCCGAGATTCCTCCCGGAGATCAGCATGACTACCCAACGTCACTACTCGCCCATTGACCGTCTTCTGCTGCAAGCCGACGCCGCGATGCGTACCCTGCTGCCCTTCAGCGGCCAGCCGTACCGTCCGTCCCCTGCGATCGTGCAGCCGGAAACGCAAATGAGCGACGAAGACACCCGGCACGTCGCCGGTCTGATGCGCATCAACCATACCGGCGAAGTCTGCGCCCAGGCGTTGTATCAGGGGCAGGCCCTGACCGCCAAGTTGCCGCAGGTGCGCGCCGCCATGGAACATGCTGCCGAAGAAGAAATCGACCACTTGGTCTGGTGCGAGCAACGCATCAAACAGTTGGGCAGCCATACCAGCATTCTCAATCCGCTGTTCTACGGCATGTCATTCGGGATTGGCGCAGTGGCCGGGTTGATCAGCGATAAGGTCAGCCTGGGTTTCGTTGCAGCTACCGAGCACCAGGTGTGCAAGCACTTGAACGAACACCTTGAGCAGTTGCCGGCCGAGGACGAAAAGTCCCGGGCGATTCTTGAGCAGATGCGTGTTGATGAAGAGCAACATGCCGAAAGTGCGCTGGAGGCTGGGGGCTTTCGTTTTCCGGCGCCGGTGAAGTTCGGGATGAGTTTGATGGCCAAGGTGATGACCAAGAGTACTTATCGGATCTGATTTCAGATTTTTTGTAGGAGCGAGCTTGCTCGCGATAAACCTGAGGGCAACGCGCTTATCCAGAAAACACGCGTTATCGTTAACGTCCATCGCGAGCAAGCTTGCTCCTACAAGGGCAAGACATGAAAAAGGCGACTGCCGTGAGGGAGTCGCCTTTTTTTGTGCTCGCGAGAATCTTAGGTCGGCATGTTGCGCGCGTAGAAGATTTCGAGCATTTCGTGTTTCACACGATCCGTCACTTGGGCACGTTGCTCAGTGGACAGGTTGTTGGTCGCGTCGCCGAACAGGTAGTTATCCAGTTCGAAGTTCTTCAACAGCATTTTGGTGTGGAACAGGTTTTCCTGGTACACGTTCACGTCGGTCATCTGGTACGCGTCGCGGGTGTCTTCGGACAGGTAGTTCTGAATCGAGTTGATCTCGTGATCGATGAAGTGCTTGTTGCCTTCGACGTCACGGGTGAAACCGCGCACACGATAATCCACGGTCACGATGTCCGAATCGAACTGGTGAATCAGGAAGTTGAGCGCTTTAAGCGGTGAAATGACGCCACAGGTCGACACGTCAATGTCCACACGGAAGGTCGCGATACCGTCGTCCGGATGGATTTCCGGGTAGGTGTGCACCGTGATGTGGCTCTTGTCGAGGTGGGCCAGGATGATTTCGGGCAACGGGCCCGGAGACTCTTCGATCTGGCTGTCGGTCGGGGTCACCGGCTCTTCAGAGATCAGAATCGTGACGCTGGCGCCCTGTGGGTCGTAGTCCTGACTGGCAATGTTCAGGATGTTGGCACCAATGATATCGACAACTTCAGTGAGGATCTGCGTCAGGCGTTTCGCGTTGTACTCTTCATTGATGTACTCGACGTAAGCCTGCTGGTCTTGCGGGGTTTCCGCGTAGCAGATGTCATAGATGTTGAAGCTCAAGGTCTTTGTCAGGTTATTGAACCCGTGGAGCTTGAGTTTGCTTTTCACCGTTAAAAACTCTCTATGTATTGCGGCCCGGGCCGCGTGATCAAGCATGCCCGTCAGATGCGTACGACGCACCTGCGTAGGACGGTTAACACCTCTTCGCGATGGCGATTTTGGTTGTCTGTTCGGGCGAGCGGCCTGTCGGTTGACGGACCACTACCCTGAAAAAAGTGGCGCATTATGCAGACGTCAGCTTGGGATCGCCAGAGTCTGCACCGCTTTTATGATAGTTGAATGTCGAATCAACCGAGTTCGATGATTTCGTAGTCGTGGGTAATCGCGACACCCGCCGCGCCGAGCATGATCGAGGCCGAGCAATACTTCTCGGCAGACAGCTCGATGGCGCGCTTGACCTGGGCTTCTTTCAGCCCGCGGCCCTTGACCACGAAGTGCATGTGGATCTTGGTGAAGACCTTCGGGTCCTCGGTCGCGCGCTCGGCTTCGAGGAAGGCTTCGCAGCTTTCGACGGCCTGACGGGATTTCTTGAGAATGCTGACCACGTCGAAATTGCTGCAACCGCCGACACCCAGCAGGAGCATTTCCATCGGCCGGACACCCAGGTTACGACCACCGGCATCGGGCGGACCGTCCATGACCACGACATGACCGCTACCGGATTCGCCGAGGAACATGGCTTCGCCAGCCCATTGGATGCGTGCCTTCATCGCCAAGACTCCACTGTATAAAAAAGGGTCGCCAGCTTAGCACAGGGCCCTGGATTGACAGCGCTCACCGTCCTAGGACATAACCTTCTGCTTTGTAGGTAAAATCTCGAATATTGCAGGAAGTGTCTGTTAAGCTGGCGCCAATTCGCTGGCGCATTGCCAGCCTTGTAGCAACCTCAGCGCCTCATAAAAAAACCAAACACACCGTGCAGTCTTTTCGGGATACAACCATGGTTGCTATTGCCCCTACACCCAAGATCAAGAACCTCGACAAGCTGTTGATGCATTGCCAGCGCCGTCGCTATGCGGCCAAGAGCAATATCATTTGCGCCGGCGACCGCTCGGAGACGCTGTTCTTCATCATCAAAGGCTCGGTCACCATTCTGATCGAGGATGACGACGGCCGTGAAATGATCATTGCCTACCTGAACTCCGGAGACTTCTTCGGCGAGTTGGGTCTGTTTGAACAGGCCGGTCTCGAACAGGAACGCAGCGCCTGGGTGCGCGCCAAGATCGAGTGCGAAGTCGCGGAAATCAGCTACGCCAAATTCCGCGAACTGTCCCAGCAAGACCCGGACATTCTTTACGTACTTAGCGGACAAATCGCACAGCGCCTGCGCAACACCACGCGCAAGGTCGGTGACCTCGCATTCTTCGACGTGACAGGCCGAGTTGCCCGTTGCCTGCTGGAATTGTGCAAACAGCCCGATGCGATGACCCACCCCGATGGCATGCAGATCAAGGTGACCCGTCAGGAAATCGGGCGGATTGTCGGGTGTTCCCGGGAGATGGTCGGTCGCGTCCTTAAAGATCTGGAAGAACGCAACCTGGTAGATGTCAAAGGCAAGACCATGGTGGTCTTCGGGACGCGCTAAGCCTTGAACATCTCCGCCAGCAACTGGCGATAGAGCGTGTCGAGCCGTGCCAATGCGTCAGGTGCGGCGAACTTCTCATGGAGCGCGATGTGGCTCTCGGCGCGGACCCGTTGTTCCAGGCCGCACGCCTCATTGAAGCGATTGACCGCGGCGACCATCGATTCGCGCTCGTTATCCAGCAACAACGCACCGTGCACCAACCCGACCGGACGCGTGCCGCCCTTGCTCTGGCGCCAGCGCTGGGCGGTGCCGACCATCTTGCGACCGTCGAGATTGACGTTGAAACGACCATCGCAAAATGCGCCGTCGATTTCGCCCAGGGACGAAACGCCGCCCAGTTCATCCAGCAACTGACAGATCGGATCGCAGAGCCTGCGATAGGCGGATTCGATGCGGTTCTGGTCGCCCTCGCTACGCGGTGGCGCGTAGACCAGTGCAATGTTGATGGTGGAAGCCGACTGCGGCACGGGCTCACCGCCGGTTTCACGCAAAAGGACTGGCCAGCCTGCTGCCGCCGATACTTCGCAAGCGGCATCGAAACCGGGCAGGCGATTCAGGCGGCGTGGCATGACCAGTGCGTGATCGCTAGGCTGCCAGAACAGCAAACCGAATTCCGAGTCGCCGGTGCAGACGGAGGCCAGCAAATCCTGTTCGGCTTGCAGGCCCGCTTCAACGGTTAGATTGGTCGGCTGGGTCATGGACTGCTCCACAAAGCATGAATTTTTTGGGGAATTGAAGGGCCTCTTCGCGAGCAAGCCCGCTCCCACATTAGTTCGCTTCCGTCCAGACAACGGCGATCCAATGTGGGAGCGGGCTTGCTCGCGAAGGCCACACCGCGGTTTCCGACATGTCTTCAGTCGAGTGTCGAACCACTCACCGGAACACCACGCTCCGGGAAGAACAGACGCTGAAGCTCGGTGCCCGGGCTTTCGGCGCGCATGAACGCTTCGCCGACCAGGAACGCATACACGTCGCTGATTTCCATCAGCTCGACATCGGCCCGATTGAGGATGCCGCTTTCAGTGATCACCAACCGGTCACGCGGAATCCGCGGCAACAAATCCAGCGTGGTTTCCAGACTGACATCGAAGGTGTGCAGGTTGCGGTTGTTCACGCCGACCAGCGGCGTGTCGAGGGTTTTCAAGGCCCGCTCCAGTTCGTCGCCGTCATGGACTTCCACCAACACATCGAGACCAACACTTTTCGCCACCGCCGCCAGCTCGGCCATTTTCACGTCGTCCAGCGCGGAGACGATCAACAGCACGCAGTCGGCGCCCAATGCACGGGCTTCGACGATCTGATACGGGTCGATCATGAAATCCTTGCGGATCACCGGCAGTTTGCACGCCGCCCGGGCCTGTTGCAGATACGCATCTGCACCCTGGAAATAATCGATATCGGTGAGCACCGACAAGCAAGTCGCGCCGCCCTTCTCGTAGCTCCTGGCGATATCGGCAGGAACGAAGTTCTCGCGAATCACGCCTTTGCTCGGCGAAGCTTTCTTGATTTCAGCAATGACCGCTGGCTGCTTTAGCTTGGCCTGCGCCAGCAATGCCTTGGCAAAACCACGGGGTGCATCGGCCGCCTTGGCCAGACTTTCCAGCTCGGCCAGGCTCACACGAGCGCTACGCTCGGCGACTTCCTGGACTTTGCGCGCCAGAATGTTTTCCAGAACCGTCGGTACACTCATCCCTCATTCTCCACTTTGAATACCGCGGTAAATGCACCCAACTCCTCAAGTTTTTCCCGAGCGAGGCCTGTGTGCAGCGCATCGTGCGCCAGGGCAACGCCTTCTTTCAAACTGGTTGCCAGGTCGGCGGCGTAGAGTGCAGCACCGGCATTGAGCACGATCATCTCGGCAGCTTTCTGACCGCTCTCGGTCTTGCGCTTGCCCAGGGCATCGCGAATCAGCTCAAGCGAAGCGGCCGGGCTTTCCACCGCCAGGCCGTGCAGGCTCTGGCTCTTCATGCCCAAATCTTCTGGCTCGACCCAATACTCGGTGATCTGGTCATTCTTCAGTTCGGCGACAAAGGTTGGCGCCGCCAGGCTGAATTCGTCCAGACCGTCTTTCGAGTGCACCACCAGCACATGCTTGCTGCCCAGACGCTGCAAGACTTCGGCCAATGGCCGGCACAACGCCTGATTGAACACGCCCACCACCTGATGCTTCACGCCGGCCGGATTCGTAAGCGGGCCGAGCATGTTGAACAGGGTACGCAGACCAAGATCCTTGCGCGGGCCGGCGGCGTATTTCATGGCTTTGTGATGAGTCTGGGCAAACATGAAACCGATGCCGACGTTGTCGATGCAACGCGCCACCTGAACCGGCGTCAGGTTCAGGTAGATGCCCGCCGCCTCCAGCAGATCGGCGCTGCCGCTTTTGCCCGAGACCGCACGGTTACCGTGTTTGGCCACGGTGCAACCGGCGGCTGCCACCACAAAGGAAGAAGCCGTCGAGACGTTGAAAATGTTCGCCCCATCGCCGCCGGTACCGACCACATCAACCACGCCGTCGAGGGTCTTCAGTTCGACCTTGTCCGCCAGCTCGCGCATGACAGACACGGCGCCGACGATCTCGTCGATGCTTTCGCTCTTCATGCGCATGGCCATCATGAACGCGCCGATCTGCGCGTCCGTGCATTGCCCGGTCATGATCTCGCGCATCACATCGCGCATTTCATCGGTGCTGAGGTCGAGGTGATCGACGATACGGCTGAGGGCTGTCTTGATATTCATGGAAAGTCCTTAGCGCGTGCCGCCGGTTTGTTTGAGGAAGTTGGCGAACAGCTCGTGGCCCTGTTCGGTCAGGATAGACTCAGGGTGGAACTGCACACCTTCAATGTTCAGCGTCTTGTGGCGCAGGCCCATGATTTCGTCGACCGAACCGTCTTCAAGCTGAGTCCAGGCGGTCAGCTCCAGGCAGTCCGGCAAGGTTTCGCGCTTGACGATCAACGAGTGATAACGCGTGACGGTCAGCGGATTGTTCAGGCCTTCGAAGACACCTTTGTCCTCGTGGAACACCGGGCTGGTCTTGCCGTGCATCACCTGGCGGGCACGAACCACATCGCCGCCGAAAGCCTGGCCGATGGATTGATGGCCCAGGCACACGCCGAGAATCGGCAGTTTGCCGGCGAAATGCTTGATGACGTCAATCGAGACGCCCGCTTCGGTCGGCGTGCAAGGACCGGGCGATACAACGATGCGCTCAGGGTTGAGGGCTTCGATTTCGGCAACGGTCAGTTCATCGTTGCGCACAACTTTGACCTGGGAGCCTAGCTCACCGAGGTATTGCACAACGTTGTAGGTAAAAGAGTCGTAGTTATCGATCATCAGCAACATGGCTTGAGAACCTCTTGAATTCACGGACTATAAAGGCTGCCTTCGAAGGAGCGACCCGCAGCGCTTTGTCAGCCAAAGCGACATGGCATACGGGTCACGTTCATCGGTCAGCTTTCCGGGGTTTGTTCAGCCAGGGCGACTGCGCGGAACATGGCACGACGCTTGTTCAGGGTTTCTTCCCATTCCAGCGCCGGCACCGAGTCGGCAACGATGCCGCCACCGGCCTGCACGTGCAGTTCGCCGTTCTTGATCACGGCGGTGCGGATCGCAATCGCCGTGTCCATGTTGCCGTTCCAGGCGAAGTAACCGACCGCGCCGCCATAGACGCCACGCTTGACCGGCTCCAGTTCGTCGATGATTTCCATCGCGCGAATCTTCGGTGCGCCGGACAAGGTGCCCGCCGGCAGGATCGCCCGCAATGCGTCCATCGCCGTCAGCCCGGCTTTCAGTTGCCCGGTGACGTTGGAAACAATGTGCATCACGTTGGAATAGCGCTCGATAACCATTTTCTCGGTGAGCTTCACCGAGCCGATTTCCGATACGCGACCGGTGTCGTTACGACCCAGATCGATCAGCATCAGGTGTTCGGCGATTTCCTTGTCGTCGGAGAGCAGGTCTTTCTCCAGCGCCAGGTCCGCCTCTTCGTTAGCCCCGCGTGGGCGAGTGCCGGCAATCGGGCGAACGGTGATCAGATTGTCTTCGACCCGCACCAGCACTTCCGGTGAACTGCCGACGACGTGGAAGTCGCCGAAGTTGAAGAAGTACATATAAGGCGTCGGGTTGAAGCAACGCAGCGCCCGATACAGATCAATCGGCGCCGCCTTGAAGTCGATCGACATGCGCTGGGACGGCACGACCTGCATGCAGTCACCGGCCAGGATGTATTCCTTGATGGTGTCGACGGCTTTTTCGTAATCGTCCTGGGTGAAACTGGAGCGGAACACCGGGTCAGCCGATTGTTGCTTGCTGAAGTCCAGGCCTCGGCGCGGGGTAATTGGCTGACGGAGTTTTTCCAGCAGCTCTTGCAGGCGCGCCTGACCTTGCTCGAAGGCATCGTCCTGCGACGGGTCGGCCAGGACAATCGCGTGCATTTTGCCGGCGAGGTTGTCGAACACCACCACCGCATCGGACACCATCAGCAGAATGTCCGGCACGCCCAGAGGATCCGGGTTCGGGCACTTGCCCAGACGCTTCTCCACATAACGCACGCAGTCGTAACCGAAGTAACCCACCAGGCCGCCGTTGAAGCGTGGCAGGCCGGGGATGGTCGGTACGTTGTAACGGGCTTTGAATTCTTCGACGAACGCCAGCGGGTCTTGCGCTTCATGGCTTTCGATCTCGACGCCGTCATGGGTCACGCTGATGTGATGGTCATGAACCCGCAGCACGGTGCGGCACGGCAGGCCGATGATCGAGTAACGGCCCCACTTCTCCCCGCCCTGCACGGATTCGAGCAGGTAGGAATTGGGCTCGTCAGCCAGTTTCAGGTAGATCGACAGCGGCGTGTCGAAGTCGGCCAGGGTTTCGCAGGCAAGCGGGATGCGGTTGTAGCCGGCAGCGGCCAAACGCAGGAATTCTTCGCGGATCATGGGGTAGCCTCGTGGCTTGAGGTGCTAACAGTCAGGTATGCAAACGCGCCGGTAGACCGGCCAGGAACAAGTCAGGCGCGCCAACGCCAGCGGGCCAGGGCCTTGATGACTTTCATCCAGAGTTTGCGGGTGACCACCACGATGGCGTTTCCAGAAGGGGGTTGAACAGCGTCGGCCAACGTTATCTCAGCGGCCGGATCCAGGCAACCGGGAATTAGCTTGCGCAGGTCGTCGATGACCAGCGCCGGCGACTCTTCGGCAATCGGTCGACCGTGGTTATAGCCATAACTGAGGGCCACGCATTTGACCCCCGCCGCTTTCGCCGCCAGCACATCACTGCGCGAATCGCCGACAAACAGCGATTGCGACGCCGGGATGTTGGCCATTTTCATCACAAAAAACAGCGCAGCCGGGTCAGGTTTCTTCTGCGGCAGGGTATCGCCGCCGATGATCCATTTGAAATAGCGGCCGATCTTCATCTGATCCAGCAACGGCGCGACGAAGCGCTCCGGCTTGTTGGTGATCAGCGCCATCTCCACGCCTTGCTTGTTCAGCCACTTGAGGGTGTCACGCACGCCGGGGTAAACCACCGTCAGGTCGTGACCGTCCTCGTAAAAGCCGTTGAACAATTCCAGGGCATGTTCAGCCTCGACATCATCGACACCTTCGGCGTCGATGTGATTAGCCAGGGCCCGGCGCACCAGCATGTGCACGCCGTTACCGACCCAGTCACGCACCGATTCGATGCCGACAGGCTGGCGCCCGAGTTTGAGCAGCATGTTATCCACCGCCGCGGCGAGGTCAGGGACCGAGTCGACCAGCGTGCCGTCCAGATCGAACATCACCAGCCGTGGCAGGCTCCCCGGGAACAGCTGCTCAAAGCCACTCATGGGCGGGCCAGCGCCAGTTCGGAACGCATCTTCTCGATGACTTCCTGGTAGTTCGGCGCGTTGAAGATCGCCGAGCCGGCCACGAAGGTATCGGCACCAGCAGCCGCGATTTCACGAATGTTGTTCACGTTCACACCGCCGTCGATTTCCAGGCGGATGTCACGGCCCGAGGCATCGATCAACGCACGTGCTTCACGCAGCTTGTCGAGGGTGCCGGGGATGAACTTCTGCCCGCCGAAGCCCGGGTTGACGCTCATCAGCAGGATCATGTCGACCTTGTCCATCACGTACTTGAGCACGTCCAGCGGGGTCGCTGGGTTGAACACCAGGCCCGACTTGCAGCCGCCTTCGCGGATCAGTTGCAGGGAACGGTCGACGTGCTGAGAGGCTTCCGGGTGGAAGGTGATGTAAGTCGCGCCGGCCTCGATGAAGTCGCCAACGATGCGGTCCACCGGGCTGACCATCAGGTGCGCGTCGATCGGCGCGGTTACGCCGTACTTGCGCAGCGCGGCACAGACCATCGGGCCGATGGTCAGGTTCGGCACGTAGTGGTTGTCCATGACATCGAAGTGCACGAAGTCGGCGCCGGCGGCCAGAACGTTGTCCACTTCTTCACCCAGGCGGGCGAAATCGGCGGAGAGAATCGACGGAGCAATTACGAAGGGCTGCATGACGCACCTTTTCTGAGCAGAATCACGATGGCGCGCATTGTATACCTCATGCTTTGACGCGCGCACCGTAAGGACGATGATCAGTAGGCCGCGCGGTAGATCCTCTCGATATCAATCGCACTCAGTTTGCGTGGATTGTTGCGCATCAGGCGCTCGATTCCCGCGGCTTCCAGGGCCATTGCCGGGATCGCATCCTCGGGAACGCCGAAACTGCGCAGGCCCGGCGGGATTTCTACCGCCGCGCACAGTTCGGTCATCGCCTCCACGGCTTTGTCGGCCGCTTCATTGGCGCTCAGATGAGCGGTCTTCACGCCCATGGCTTCGGCAATATCCTGCATGCGTTCGACGCAGGCCATCTTGTTCCAGGTCATGACGTACGGCAGCAACAAGGCGTTGCTGACGCCGTGGGCGATGTTGAAACGTCCGCCCAGCGGATACGCCAGCGCATGCACCGCGCCGACCCCGGCATTGCCGAACGCCATGCCGGCCATCAGGCTGGCGGTGGCCATGTCTTCACGCGCCTGCAGATTGGAGGGATTGGCGTAGGCCTTGGGTAACGCCTGGGTGATCAACTTGATCGCGCCGATGGCCAGCGCGTCGGTAATCGCTGAAGCATTGAGGGACAAATAAGATTCGATGGCGTGCACCAGCGCATCGACGCCACTGGCGGCGGTGACACTGCGCGGGCAGGTCAGGGTCATTTGCGGGCTGACCAGCGCCACGTCGGGCAACAGATAGTCGCTGATGATGCCCTTTTTCAGCTGCGCGACCTTGTCGGAGAGGATCGCTACGTTGGTCACTTCCGAGCCGGTGCCGGCGGTGGTCGGGATGGCGATCAGCGGTGGACCTTTACGCGGCACCTGGTCGATGCCGAACAGATCCTCCAGCGCGCCGTGATAACCGGCATACGCTGCAACACTTTTGGCGATGTCGATCGCGCTGCCGCCGCCCAGGCCGATCAGCCCGTCGTGCCCGCCTTCGCGGTAAACGCGCATGCAGTCTTCGACGATGGCGATTTCCGGGTCTGGCAGTACACGGTCGAAAATTTCGTAGCTACGCTCCCCCAACTGCGCGAGCGCCAGCTCCACCGTGCCGGACTTGACCAGCGCGGCGTCGGTGACGATCAGCGGGTTGTCGATGTCCAGACGTGTGAGCTCGGCGGACAGTTGCTCGATGGCAGCTGCGCCGGTGATCAGTTTGTGTGCGATTTTGAAAGAGGAAAGACTCATCGTGCGCAGCCTCTTATAGATAGGGGAGCTGGGCACAATAGTAGCTGGGGATTGGGGTTTGTCTGCTATTCAGGGCGTGAATGATCAAACATGGAAACAACACAAATCTAATGTAGGAGCGAAGCTTGCTCGCGAAGGGGCCATGTCAGTCAACATTTATGCTGAATGTGCTGGCCTCTTCGCGAGCAAGCTTCGCTCCTACAAAATCAAAAGCTGATCAGGCCTGGGCGGTGCGCAGTTTCTCGCTGCGGCCACGCAGCCATTCCAGGGTCAGCAGCAGGATCACCGAGAAGGCGATCAGCAGCGTTGCCGCGGCGGCAATCGTCGGGCTGAGGTTTTCGCGGATACCGCTGAACATCTGCCGAGGCAAGGTCGCTTGCTCGGGACCGGCGAGGAACAGCGTCACCACCACTTCATCGAACGAGGTCGCGAAGGCAAACAGTGCACCGGAGATCACTCCCGGCGCGATCAGTGGCAAGGTCACGCGGCGGAACGCGGTCAGCGGCGAAGCACCGAGGCTGGCAGCGGCGCGCACCAGGTTGTGGTTAAACCCCTGCAACGTCGCCGACACCGTGATGATCACAAACGGCACGCCCAACACCGCGTGCACCACGATCAACGAGAAGAAGCTGTTACCCAGGCCCAGCGGTGCAAAGAACAGGTAACTCGCGACACCGATGATCACCACCGGCACCACCATCGGCGAAATCACCAACGCCATCACCAGCGCCTTGCCCGGGAAGTCGCCCCGAGTCAGGCCAATCGCCGCCAGCGTACCGAACACCATCGCCAGCACGGTCGCCGCCGGGGCGACGATGATGCTGTTCTTCAGTGCACGCATCCATTCCGCCGAGGCGAAGAAGTCCTGATACCAGTGCAGCGAAAAACCTTGCAGTGGATAGACCAGGAAACTGCCCGAGTTGAACGACAACGGGATGATCACCAGCACCGGCAGGATCAGGAACAGCAAAATCAAGCCGCAGAGAATCCGCAAGCTGTAGAACCACACCCGTTCGATGGGCGACATGTAAGGACTCAGCATTTCGATTCTCCCCTTAGCTCAGGCGCAGGCGACTGGCGCCCACCAACCAGCTGTAAATCAGATAAAGCACCACGGTCGCCAACAGCAGCAGCCCACCGAGTGCGGTCGCCATGCCCCAGTTGATGCTGGTGTTGGTGTAGAAGGCGACGAAGTAACTGACCATCTGATCGTTCGGGCTGCCCAGCAAGGCCGGGGTGATGTAGTAGCCGATGGCGAGGATGAACACCAACAGGCAACCGGCGCCGACACCGGCATAGGTCTGCGGGAAGTACACCCGCCAGAAACTGGCGAACGGGTGGCAGCCGAGGGAAATCGCGGCGCGCATGTAGGTCGGCGAGATACCTTTCATCACGCTGTAGATCGGCAGGATCATGAACGGCAGCAGGATGTGCACCATCGAGATGTAAACCCCGGTGCGGTTGAACACCAGCTCCAGCGGTTTATCGATGATGCCCATGGCCATCAGGCCGCTGTTGATCAGCCCGCCCGATTGCAGCAATACGATCCATGCGGCGACGCGCACCAGAATCGAGGTCCAGAACGGCAGCAGCACCAGGATCATCAGCAGGTTGCTTTGACGCGACGGCAGGTTGGCCAGCAGGTAAGCCAACGGATAGGCGAGCACCAGGCAAATGGCGGTGATGATCAGGCCCATCCAGAAGGTGCGGGCGAAGATGTCGAGGTAGATCGCCTGATCGGGCGTGGCCTGGGCGATTTCGCCAAGGTCGTCGATGCGGTGATCGACCGCTGCCAGCAAATAGTACGGCGTGATGCTGCTGGTGTTGCGGCGCACCGCTTGCCAGTAGGCCGGGTCGCCCCAACGCTCGTCGAGCCCTTCCAGCGCTTCTTTATAAGAGGCCGGTTCGGTAGCGAACGGCAACGAGCGGGCGGTTTTGGTCAGCAGGCTGCGATAGCCGGCCAACTCCATGTTCAAGCGCTTGGACAGGTCGCCCAGGGTCTGATTCTTGCGCGCTTCAGCGAGGTCTTCGCTAGCCGCTTTGTAAACCGGTTCAGCGGGCAGACCACGGCCGTCCCAACTGGCGATGGCCGCCACGGTGCGCGGCATGCCGCCGACCACTTCCGGGTTACCAACGCTTTTGTAGAGCAGCGCCACGATGGGCACCAGGAACACCAGCAACAGAAACAGCACCAATGGCGCGATCAAGGCCTGGGCCTTCCAGCGGTTGATCCGCTCGGCGTGCTTGAGCCGCTGCTTCAAGGTGGGGTCAGTGCCCGCGTTCAGGGGAATGGCGGTGGCCATGGCGTACTCCGGAAATCTTTGATCGTTACAGAGGAGGCCTCCTTTGACCGCGAGGCCGCCTCTGTTCTTGATAACTACACATCCCCCCCGTAGGAGCGAAGCTTGCTCGCGAAGGCAGCGTGTCAGTCAACATTGATGTTGAATGTGCTGACGTCTTCGCGGGCGAGCCTCGCTCCTACAGGAGTCGATAAGCCCACGGGGTGGTCTTATTTCGCAGCCCAGGAATTGAAGCGCTGTTCCAGTTGCTCGCCGTTGTCAGCCCAGAAGCTGACGTCGATCTGCACTTGGTTGGCGATGTTTTCCGGGGTGGTCGGCATGTCTTTCAGGACGTCCTTGGACAACAGCGGTACGGCTTGGGTGTTGGCCGGGCCGTAGGCGATGTTTTCCGAGTAAGTCTTCTGCTGCTGCGGCGCCACCGAGTACGCGATGAATTTCTTCGCCGCTTCAGCACGTGCCTTGTCCAGGCCTTTTGGAATGGCCCATGCGTCGAAGTCGTAGATACCGCCGTTCCACACGACTTTCAGGTTGCTTTCTTTCTGCACGGCAGCGATCCGGCCGTTGTAGGCCGAGCTCATGACCACGTCACCGGAAGCGAGGTATTGCGGCGGTTGTGCACCGGCTTCCCACCACTGGATGTTTGGTTTCAGCTCATCGAGCTTCTTGAACGCGCGGTCCTGACCGTCTTTGCCGGCCAGCACTTTGTAGACGTCTTTCGGCGCAACGCCGTCGGCCATCAGTGCGAATTCCAGGGTGTACTTGGCGCCTTTACGCAGGCCGCGCTTGCCCGGGAATTTCTTGGTGTCCCAGAAATCCACCCAGCTGGTGGGTGCGGAGGCCAGCTTGTCGGCGTTGTAGGCCAACACGGTCGACCACACGAAGAAACCTACGCCGCAAGGCTGGATAGCGCCTTTGACGTAGTCTTCGGTCTTGCCGAACAGCGCCGGATCGAGTTGCTCGAACATGTCTTCGTCGCAACCGCGGGACAGTTCTGGCGACTCAACTTCTACCAGGTCCCAGGACACGCTCTTGGTGTCGACCATGGCTTTGACTTTGGCCATCTCGCCGTTGTACTCGCCCGCTACGATCTTGCCGTTACCCGCCGCTTCCCACGGTGCGTAGAAGGCTTTGACCTGCGCGGCCTTGTTCGCCCCGCCAAAGGACACCACGGTCAGGTCCGGGCCCGCCGCCATCGCGTGTGCCGCACCGATCATGCCCATGACCAGGGCGGTGAATTTCAGGGATCTCAACATTTATTGTTCTCTCCACGTGCAGGGTTGGTTGAAGCAGGGGGCGATCAGTTCGCCTCTAGAAGTGGGTCGAGCGCGCGAACGTGCTCGACCTGCCAGCCAAGCGGTACCACGTCGCCGACTGCGAGCGCGGGATCGAGCTCGGCAATCGGTTGTTTCACGAAGAAGTCGGTCTTGCCGCAGACTTCCAGGCGAACCCGGACGTGGTCGCCCAGATAGATGAATTCCGCCACCCTCCCTGAGAAGCGGTTGACACAGGACTCGCTCGAACCATTGAGGCTCACGCGTTCCGGACGAATCGACAGCGTGACGGGTTCGCCGGTCTTGCCGACATTGACCGCCAGCGCTTCAACCTTTTCACCGCGACCGAGTTCAACGATGCAGCGATCGCCGGTCTGGCTGTGCAGTCGGCCGTTGAGACGGTTGTTCTCGCCGATGAAGTTGGCGACGAAGGTGTTTTTCGGTTCTTCGTAGAGGCTGCGTGGAGGGGCGATCTGCTGGATTTCGCCCTGATGGAACACCGCCACACGGTCGGACATGGTCAGGGCTTCGCCCTGGTCGTGGGTCACGTAGACCACGGTCACGCCGAGGCGCTGGTGCAGATGCTTGATCTCCATCTGCATGTGTTCGCGCAGTTGTTTGTCGAGTGCGCCGAGGGGTTCGTCCATCAGCACCAGCTGCGGTTCGAACACCAATGCACGGGCCAGGGCCACACGCTGTTGCTGACCACCGGACAGTTGCGCCGGATAACGCTGGGCGAAGGTGTCGAGCTGAACCATGCTCAGGACACGTTTGACCCGGTCGCTGACGTCGCTCTTGTTCAAGCCGCGCACGGTCAGCGGGAACGCGAGGTTCTCGGCGACGGTCATGTGCGGGAACAGTGCGTAGTTCTGGAACACCATGCCGATGTCGCGCTTGTGCGGCGGCACGTTGTTGATGGCGCGCCCGGCCAGGAGGATTTCACCGGCGGTCGGGGTTTCGAAACCGGCGAGCATCATCAGGCTGGTGGTTTTGCCGGAACCTGACGGCCCGAGCAACGTGAGGAACTCGCCTTTGCGAATGTCCAGGTTGAGGTCTTTGACGATCAGGTTCTCGCCGTCGTAGCTCTTTTGCACTCCACGAAAGCTGACCAGAATGTCATTGGCCCCTGCACTTGAATCGACCTGGCTCATACCCACACCTTTGTTATTGATGACTGCTGTGGACTAAGCCTAGTGGACGCTGGGGAGCACGCAAATCGGGGCGCAGGAGAGAATCGCCTCAGCCGGATGGAAGGTTGGGGGTAGGGATTGCCCTACAAGGATGGCGGGATTGGATAGGTCGACGGCGAGTGTTCAGCTGCAACCCACAGGAACGGGCAATAGCTATTTGGCGGGATGTCGCAAATGGATATGCGCATGCGATCTCCTGTAGGAGCCCGGCTTGCCGGCGATGGCGATTTCGAGGGTGCCATCGCCGGCAAGCCGGCTCCTACAAGGGATTGGGGTGTCAGAGCAGTTTGTGTTCCATGGCGTACTTCACCAGTTCGGCCAGGGACGTGATGTTGAGTTTCTGCATCAGCCGCGCCTTGTGGGTGCTGATGGTTTTGCTGCTGAGGGCCAGTTGCTGGGCGATGTCGTTGACGTTGGCGCCCTGGGCCAGGCGTTCGAACACCGAGAACTCACGCTCCGAGAGCAACGAATGCAGCGGCCGCGAATCGGTCAGGCCGACTTCGAAAACCATGCGGTCGGCCAGGTCCGGGTCGATGTATCGACCGCCCGCCGCGACCTTGCGGATCGCCGTCAGCAACAGCGCCGGGTCGCTGTCCTTGGTCGCGTAACCCGCCGCGCCGACCTTCAACGCCCGGGCAGCCATTTGCGCTTCGTCGTGCATCGACAACACCAGAATCGCCGGTGGATTGTTCAGTGCGCGAATCCGCGGGATCGCTTCCAGGCCATTGACGCCCGGCATCGAGATGTCCAGCAACACTACTTCGCAAGGCACATGACGCAAGGTCTCGAGCAACTGCTCGCCATTGCTCGCCTCGCCCACCACCAGCAAGTCCTTGGCCAGGCCGATCAATTGTTTAATGCCTTCGCGAACGATGGTGTGGTCTTCGGCTACCAGTACACGGATCACGGTCTTTCTCCAGATTCAAGATCTATCGCGAGCAGGCTCGCTCCCACAGGGATTTTGTGAACGCCACAGATCCAAATGTGGGAGCGAGCCTGCTCGCGAAGGCGTCAGTAAAACCAACACAAATTCTTCAGGCTTCATCCAACGGTACGCGCACACTCAAGGTCGTGCCCTCCCCCGGCTCACTTTCAAGCGACAACTGCCCGCCCATGATCAACACCCGCTCGCGCATGCCCACAACCCCAAAGGATGTTGGCCGGCCAGTAGCGGCGACAAATCCTACGCCATCATCGCTGACAGTCAGACACAACTCGTCGCCCTCAAGCGTCAATGTCAGTTCAACAGTATGCGCCTGGGCATGCCGCATGACATTGGTCAGCGCTTCCTGAAGGATCCGGAACAAGCCGATCGCCTTGGCATCGCTGAGCACCGGCAAGTTCTCCGGCACTTGCACCAGACACGGAATCTGCGTGCGCGCCTCGAAACGCCGGGCCTGCCATTCGATGGCCGAAGCAATCCCGGCATCGAGAATCGGTGGCCGCAACGCCGTGGCCACATCGCGCACCAGTTGGAACAGCTGAGCGATCAAGCGCTTCATGCTGTTCAAACGTTCATTCAGACCTGGGTCGAGCTGGGCGTAGGCCAGTTCGCACATGGACGTTTCCAGTTTCAGCACGGTCAACATCTGACCCAACTCGTCGTGAACTTCCCGGGCGATACGCGCCTTTTCCTCTTCTCGCACGCTCTCCAGGTGTGCGGACAATTCACGCAATTGCTCACGGGAGCTGGCCAGTTCCAGCTCGATGCGTTTGCTCTCGCTGATGTCCCAGACGATGCCGTCCCAGACATAGGTGCCGTCTTCCAGCTGCCGCGTAATCGCCTTGATCTCGGCCCAGCGCTGATCGCCCTGGCGCGTGAGAATCCGCCCTTGCCACGACCAGTCACTGTCAGTGTCCAACGCATGATCCTGCGTCTGGTGGTAACTGGCCTTGTCGTCTGGATGCACCAGGCTGCGCAGGCCTTTGTCACGATGAGCCAGGGTCGCCGGCGAGTAACCCACCAGGCTCTCGCTGCCCTCACTGATGTAGGCAAAGTCGATCTGCCCTGTCATCGGTGCCCGCTCCAGGCGAAAGACCAATCCAGGCACGTTCGCGGCAATCCCTTGCAAGCGCGCCTCGCTCTCCTGCAACGCGGCCAGCGCACGGCGACGCTCGGTGACGTCGTTGAGGTAGACCACCAGATATTCACCATCGCGAAAACGCAGGAAGCTCAACGAAACATCCGTCGGCAGAATGCTGCCATCGGCTCGCAGGCAATTGGTTTCAAAGCTGAGCGGCCCTTCTTCACTGGCGCGGGCGCGTTTCCAAAGGTTCAGCCAGCGGTCCATGTGCAGACCGGGTTCGAAGTCGATCAACGGCCGATCGATGATGCCGCCCGACGGATAGCCGAGCATGGTTTCGGCGGCGCGGTTGGCATAGCGCACATGGCTGTCCCAGTTGACCCAGAGAATGCCGACGGTGCTCTGGTCGATGGAAAACTGGGTGAGGCGCAACGCTTCTTCGCTGGCGGCACGCAAGGCAATGTCTTCCCGTGCTACCAACAACCGTTGCTCAAGACTGTGTTGCTGCCGACGCTGCCAGGCCACGATCGCCATGCAGCTCAACATCAACACTGCAAACAGCAGACAGAGGTTCTGCCAGAAACCCGGTGACTCAGTCAGTCGCGGGTACTTGGGTTGCAGCCATTGATTGTGCAGTTGCTCCAGGTCCTTGGCGGGGATCGCCCGCAGCGCGCTTTCGATAATGCCGGCGAGTTCCGGCCAGTCCCGCCGTGTAGCCACCCGCAGCAGTTGCGGCAAGCCAATATCACCGACCACCACCAACCCGGCAAACTCCGGTTCGACAGACAAACGTCCCAATTGCGCTTCGTCGACCACGGCATAACTGGCCTGCTGACTCAACAACAGTTGCAGTGCCTGACGCTCGATCGGCACGCCCTGGAGATTCAAGTGCGGGTAATTGCTGCGCAGGTAATCGGCGGTGGCGCTGGGCATGCGTACGGCGACGCGGGTCTGGCTGTCGAGTTTTTCCAGTTCGACCACGCCGGCGCCCTTCTGGTCGCTGACCACCAGTTGTGGCACCCGCATGTATGGATCGGAAAACTGCCACAGGCGCAGACCGCCAGGGGTTTGCGCCAATCCCGGGGCGATGTCGATTTCACCTTCGCGCGCGGCGGCTTCCAGTTGCGCAAGGTCGGGATAGTTACGCCAGCTCAGTTCGACCTTGAGCGCTTTTGCCAGCCATTTCATCAGCTCGACGTTAACCCCGGACAGCCGCTGCAAGCGGCGATCGTATTGCGCATAGGGCACTTGCAACACCAGTCCGACGCGCAACTCATCATGCTGCGCCATCCATTGTTGCTGGCTCGCAGACAACTGCGCGACGTGCGCCGGTGGCGCAGGCGCCGCCCAGCCCATCAAGGGAAACCACAAACAGCCGATAACCCACAGGCAGCAAAAACGCATCATTGAAGTCTCACACACTGACAAATACTGACCAACCCATTAGGCTGCCGGAACCACTTCTGGCCTGGAATATCCGATGCCCCCTGTCTACCGCCTGGCACTGCCAGCATTGTGCCTGTCGCTGATCCTGCCTTGCGCCTTTTCCGTCGAGGCCGCAGACCCGGCACCGGCTGCCGCGGAAAAATCCGCAGGCGAAAAACCGGTCGAACGTCAGCCGCTGCTTGAGCGTAGTCAGGAAGAAGCGGCAGCACTTGAGCGAAAAATTCCCGCTCAGGAACAGCAACAACTCCAGGCCGGCAGCGACACGTTTCTGGCCTTGTGGAAACCGGCCAATACCGCTGACCCCAAGGGTGCGGTGATTATCATCCCGGGCGCGGGCGAAACCGTTGACTGGCCGCAGGCAATCGGCCCGTTGCGGCGCCAATTGCCGGACGCCGAGTGGAGCAGCCTGAGTATCACCTTGCCAGACGTGCAAAGCGATGCCATTGCGCCACGTATCGTTGAAGTAACGCCATCGCCCAAAGCACCTGATGCCGGCAGCAAGGACTCGACCACGGCGGCGCCCATCGAGCAGGCGGCGGGCGGTGAAGCGGAAGTGGCTGACAAGGCCATTGCTGAAACCAGCGATGAACAGGTCAAAGCCGACGCCGAACGAATTTTCGCACGCATCGATGCGGCTGTTGCCTACGCCGAACAGCAGAGCGCTCGCAGTATCGTGGTGCTGGGTCATGGCACCGGCGCTTACTGGGCTGCGCGTTATCTGAGCGAGAGGCAGCCCTCGCAAGTCGAGAAGTTCGCGATGGTCGCTGCGCAGACGCCCGTGGCAGCGAAACCTGGCCTGGCTGAATTGACGCCGACACTAAAACTGCCCACCGCCGACATCTTCTATAAGGACAAGCCGCTGGACCGCAACGCGGCACTGGAGCGCTTGCAGGCCAGCAAGCGTTTGAAGGGTTCGACGTTCAGTCAGGTATCGCTCAAGGCGTTGCCGGGTGACTCGAAAGCAGAGCAAGAGCAGTTGGTTCGCCGGGTGCGGGGCTGGTTGAATCCTCAGGCTGCGGCGGACTGATAGACCGAGTCGCGCCCTTCGCGGGCAAGCCTCGCTCCTACAGGATTTCATCGTACCTGTAGGAGCGAGGCTTGCCCGCGAAGGCGTCATCACTGACGACGCATCACTTGAAATCCCGCCGCTGACGAATCAACGTATAGGCGTTATGCAATTCGCGCGTCTTGTCCGTCGCCTCGCGCACCTGCAACGCCGTCGCACCGCTGCCGGCAATTTTGTCCGGATGATGACGACTCAGCAGGCGCCGATAGGCGCGTTTGATCTGCGCCGGTTCGGTGGTGGCGGACACACCCAACAGCGACAACGCTTCCTGATAAGTGATGGCAGTGCCGGCCGATGATCGCTTATGCGGCTCATAGTCAGACGCCAGCGCCTGCACCTGATACGACGTCCAGCCCAGCCATTTACCCCATTGCCGAATCAGTTCGCGCTCGGCTTGCCCGGCGCGACCATCGGCCCAGACCATTCGCCAACAGGCGCGCAATACGCCTTCCGCCGCATGGGGTTGCTCACTCAAGCGTCGCAGATAACCGCGCAACCGGTCACGGCCCGACTTGCCGCGGTTGAACGCGGCAATCGCCCGACGCTTGGCCGGCTCGGTCATGTCCAGTGCCTGCATTTCCTGGCGTGCCTGCTGGATATGCCCGTCTACCACTCGCCCATCGCATTTGGCCAGCCGTCCCAGTAACACGAACAGCAGCTCATCGTTGCGCAGCACCGGCCTGCCACCGAGCTTTTCACGCAAATGTCCCCACGTATGCAATTGCAGGTGCCGATCCAGCGCCTGCCCCAACAAAGCGCCGAGCATGGCCCCCGGAATGCTGGCAATGGCAAAGCCCGCTCCGGCTCCAATCAGAGTCCCTGGCCACAGCATCTCAGCGACTCGCTTCAATCAGAGTTTCAACTTCCGCCAGACGCTCGTGAGTTCCGACATCCACCCACCGCCCGCTCAGCCGCTCACCCGAAACTTGTCCGGCGGCCATGGCCGTGCGCAGCAGCGGTGCAAGCTTGAATGCCCCGGCGGTGTGCCCGTCGAACAGCTGCGGATGCAACACTGCAATGCCGCTGTAAGTCAGGGTCGGCGAATCTGCCTGACCGTCGTGCACTTGCCCGTCGACCAGCGTGAAATCGCCTGCCGGGTGGTGGCTCGGGTTATCCGCCAACACCAGATGCGCCAGGCCACTGATGGGTTGATGCAAGACGCTGAAGTCATAGTCGGTCCAGATATCACCGTTGACCACCACAAACGCCTCATCACCCAACAATGGCAATGCGCGAAAAATCCCGCCACCGGTCTCCAGCGGTTCACCTTCGGGCGAGTACTGGATGCTCACGCCATAACGCGAACCATCGCCCAGATAGTCTTCGATCTGCTGTCCCAGCCAGGCATGGTTGATCACGATTTCGGTAAACCCGGCAGCGGCCAGCGCGCGCAGGTGATACTCGATCAGCGGCACCCCGCCAGCGCGGACCAGCGGTTTTGGCGTGGTCAGGGTCAGCGGGCGCATGCGCTCGCCTTTACCCGCAGCCAGAATCATTGCCTTCATGCATTCGCTCCAGCACGCAGACTCAGCAACAACACATCCAGCTCCGCCAGTTCAGGACGGCGGGCGATCACTGCTTCTATATAAGCAAAGAAGCGCGGCACGTCGGCGAGGTAACGCGGCTTGCCATCGCGATGGCAGATGCGGGCGAAGATACCGATGACTTTCAGGTGACGCTGCACGCCCATCAGGTCGCTGGCGCGCAGGAAGTCTTCGAAGTCTGGCTGGACGGGAATGCCGAGGGCGCCCGCCTGCTGCCAGTAATCTTGCAGCCAACCGCGCACTCGCTCCTCGGGCCAGCTCAGGAACGCGTCCTTGAACAGGCAGGTCACGTCATAGGTCACCGGGCCATAGACCGCATCCTGGAAATCCAGTACGCCGGGATTCGGCTCGCTGAGCATCAGGTTGCGCGGCATGTAGTCGCGATGCACCAGGACTTTCGGCTGCGCCAGGGCGCTGTCGATCAGCAACTCCGTCACGTTCTGCCAGAGCATTTGCTGCGCAGCGTCGAACTCGATGCCCAACTCACGCTTCACAAACCACTCGGGGAACAATTCCAGCTCGCGACGCAACAGCGCCACGTCATAACTCGGCAGCGGAGCAACCATCGGCAACTGCTGAAAAGCCAACAGAGCCTGCAAGGCATCCTTGAACAAATCGTCGGCATTTTCGCTGTCGATAACGTCCAGATAGGTCTTGTTGCCCAGGTCATTGAGCAAAAGAAACCCGCGTTCGAGGTCTTCGGCATAAATTTTCGGCACATTTATTCCGGATTTCGCCAGCAAAAAAGCGATATCCACGAAGGGTTTGCAGTTTTCCTGGGGCGGCGGCGCGTCCATTACGACGAAACTTTTGCCGCCACCTTCCCAACGGAAATAGCGCCGAAAACTCGCATCACTGCTGGCCGCGGTCAACGTGGCCGGGGGTACGGCGCCCCAACTCTGCTCTGCAAAGAGGATCGCCAACTGCTCATCGAGCCAAACTTTCAGGTGTTGCAAACGTACATCTTGGTCAGGCATTGCAAGGGTCTCCGACGGCGCTAGCCGTCAAGCGGGTCATGCTTTATTATCCAGCATCTTTTTCAGACCATCGAGAGGCGTGCGGCCCACACCGCGGGCAGATGGCACGCAGGAAGCCCGGACTAATAAGATGGCATTGAAATCCCCCGCGTTTCGTAAAAAATTTCCGTTGTTGGTCACCGGCAGTCTGCTGGCCCTGCAACCTCTAGCCACTTCGTTCGTGGTCGCCGCGGAACAGTATGACTGCTCAGTCTCTGCTTCGGGTGCCTGGAACTGTGCGCCCAAGACGTCGGCGGCTGCTTTGCCACCGCGTCCCATCCATGAGGGCAGCGCAGTCTCCGCGACCGGTGAAGCACCAGCCGAAAGCGGCGCCAGTGAAGACACCGGCACCAAGCCTGTGCTGGTCACCGAATCCAAAGGTCGCGCCCTCAAGTCCCGTAGCGCAGACTACAGTCACCTCGACTGGGTTCCGCGTGAGAATCTCACTGCAGCGCAATTGGCCGAAACCGGTCCTTACTGCTCTGGTTCCTATATCGAACCGATTCGTCCTGGCATGAATGACAAGACGAATAAAAGTGACGCCCCGACGTTTGTCGGTGCCAAGGCTTCTCGCTACAAGCAGGATGAACAGATCGCTACCCTGGCCGGTGACGTGGTCCTGCGTCAGGGCAGCATGCAGGCCGAAGCCGACGAAGCGAACCTGTACCAGGCCGAGAGCCGTGGCGAGCTGGACGGCAACGTGCGCATTCGCGACAACGGCGCGCTGATCGTCGGCGACCACGCCGAAGTGCAGCTCGACACTGGTGAGGCCAAGGTCGACAACGCCGAATACGTGATGCACAAATCCCGTGTCCGCGGTAACGCGCTGTACGCCAAGCGTGCCGAAAACGCGATCATCCGCCTCAAGGATGGTACGTACACCACGTGCGAACCGAACAGCAACGCCTGGCAGCTCAAGGGCAACAACATCACCTTGAACCCGGCGACCGGTTTCGGTACCGCGACCAACGTGACACTGCGGGTCAAGGACATTCCGGTTCTGTACACGCCGTACATCTACTTCCCGATCGATGACCGTCGTCAGTCCGGCTTCCTGCCGCCAACCATTGGCAGCGGCAGCGATACCGGCTTCCTGTTGGTCACCCCGTACTACTTCAACCTGGCACCGAACTACGACGCCACGTTGTACCCGCGCTACATGAGCAAGCGCGGCCTGTTGATGGAAGGCGAGTTCCGTTACCTGACCAAGTCCACCGAAGGTCAGTTCGGCGCCGCGTACCTCAACGACGAGAACGACGATCGCAAGCGTCAAACGGATTACGAAAAAACCCGCTACATGTACAACTGGCAGCACAAGGGTGGTCTCGACTCGCGGGTATTCACGCAGGTCGACTACACCAAGATCAGCGATCCGTATTACTTCCAGGATCTGCAGACCGACCAGCTTGGCGTGAAGTCGTCCGATTACGTGAACCAGCAGGGCTCTGTCAGCTATCGTGGCGACAGCTACGTTGCACGCCTCAATGCCCAGGCCTATCAGCTGGCGACCGTAGCGAACATCACACCGTACGACCGCCTGCCACAGCTCACCTTCAACGGTCAGCTGCCAACGCACCCGAACGGTTTGAATTTCGACTACGAAACAGAAATCGTGCGATTCGAGCGCGACCTGAAAACAGGCTCGTTCTCCGATGAAGACGGCAACCTGTCGCCTCGTCTGGACACCAACGTGGCGGGTCTGGCTCGTGCCAACGGTAATCGTCTGAACCTCAAGCCAGGCGTAAGCCTGCCGCTGGACTGGACGTATGGCTTCGTCAAGCCATCGCTCAAATATCAATACACCCAGTACGACCTGGATCTCGATGGCACCGGTAAAAACGATCTCCTGACGAACCGCAATAACGCTTCGGCGCTTGGCGAGTCGTTCGGCAGCTCGCAAAACCGCGGCGTCCCGATCGCCAGCGTCGACAGCGGCCTGTATTTCGATCGCAACACCACCTGGTTCGGCAAGAACTATCGCCAGACCCTGGAACCGCGCCTGTTCTACCTGTATGTCCCTGAAGAAGACCAGAAGGACATCCCGGTTTTCGACACCGGCGAGTACACCTTCAACTACGCGTCGCTGTTCCGCGACAACCGCTTCTCGGGCTCCGACCGCGTCGGCGACGAGAACAAACTGTCGCTGGGCGTGACCAGCCGCTGGATCGAAGAAAACGGCTTTGAACGTCAACGCATCAGCGTCGGCCAGGCCTTGTACTTCAAGGATCGCGAAGTCCAGTTGCCGGGTATCGACGCAAAAACCCGCGACGATGCGCAATCCAATGTATCCCCGTATGCACTGGAGTACGAATACCGCTGGAACCGCGATTGGCGCACAACCGCCGATTACAACTGGGATCCGGACAGCCACAGCCCTCGCTCGGGCAGTGCGATGTTCCACTACCAGCCTGAAGACAACCCGAACAAGGTCATCAACGCCGGCTATCGCTATCGCAATGACCAGGTCCGTTACGACCAGAACACCGGTCAATGGTCGGTGGGCGGTGGTGACTACGGCACGCCGGGCACCCCGGGTTACGTGAAGGACTACTACAAGATCCAACAGCACGATTTCTCGGTGATCTGGCCGATCGTGCCGCAATGGAACGCCATCAGCCGCTGGCAGTATGACTACAACCAGAACCGTACCCTGGAAGCCTTCGGTGGTTTCGAGTACGACAACTGCTGCTGGAAACTGCGCCTGATCAACCGTTACTGGGTTTCCTATGACGAATTCAGTCAGGAAGCTCCGCAAAACGAAAAAGGCGACCATGGCATCTTCCTCCAAATCGTTCTGAAAGGTCTCGGCGGCGTTGTTGGCCAAAAAGTAGAGAGCTTCCTCGACAAAGGCATCCAAGGTTATCGTGAACGTGAAGACCAAGCTTTCTGATTGTCTGCGCCCGCTGATGCTGGGCGCGCTGTTCCTGGGTACTGCGGCGAATGCCGCGGTACAGTCCATCGATAAAGTGGTGGCCATTGTCGATAACGATGTGGTCATGCAGAGCCAGCTGGACCAACGTGTTCATGAAGTTCAGCAAACCATCGCCAAACGCGGTTCTGCTGCGCCACCGGCCAGCGTGCTGGACCAGCAGGTGCTTGAGCGCCTGATCGTCGAAAACCTGCAACTGCAGATCGGCGAACGCTCCGGCATTCGCATCACCGATGAAGAACTGAACCAGGCGGTCGGCACCATTGCCCAGCGCAATAACATGTCGATCGATCAGTTCCGCGCGGCCCTGACTCGCGATGGCCTGTCTTATGAAGACGCTCGCGAGCAGATTCGTCGTGAAATGATCATCAGCCGCGTGCGTCAACGCCGTGTGGCTGAGCGCATTCAAGTGTCCGAGCAGGAAGTGAAGAACTTCCTCGCTTCCGACCTTGGCAAAATGCAGCTGTCCGAAGAGTTCCGCTTGGCCAACATCCTGATTCCTACACCGGAAAGCGCTAATTCCGATGCGATTCAGAGTGCTGCCAAACAGGCCGACGCGGTTTACCAGCAGCTCAAGCAAGGCGCTGACTTCGCTCAGTTGGCAATCGCCAAATCCGCCAGCGAAACCGCACTGGAAGGCGGCGACATGGGCTGGCGTAAAGCCGCTCAATTGCCACCTCCGTTCGATCGCATGCTGAGCACCATGTCAGTCGGCGATGTAACCCAGCCGATGCGTACGCCGGGTGGCTTCATCATCCTGAAGATCCTCGACAAGCGTGGCGGCGAGACCCAGACGCGCGACGAAGTACACGTGCGTCATATCCTGGTCAAACCTAGCCCGATCCGCGACGAAGCAAAAACCAAGGCTCTGGCCCAGTCGCTCTACACCCGTATCGAATCGGGCGAAGATTTCGGCGAACTGGCGAAAAGCTTCTCGGAAGACCCGGGTTCCGCCCTCAACGGCGGCGACCTGAACTGGATCGACCCGAATGCATTGGTGCCCGAGTTCCGCGAAGTGATGGCCAAGACCCCGCAAGGTCAGCTGTCCAAGCCGTTCCAGACCCAATATGGCTGGCACGTCCTGGAAGTCCTTGGCCGTCGCGCCACTGACAGCACCACCCAGGCCCGTGAGCAGCAAGCAATGACCGTACTGCGTAACCGCAAATACGACGAAGAGCTGCAAACCTGGCTGCGTCAGATCCGTGACGAAGCGTATGTAGAGATCAAACTCCCTGGTGCAGACCAGGCAGCGCAGTGAAACCCCAACGTTTCGCGCTGACACCCGGCGAACCGGCCGGCATAGGTCCTGACCTTTGCCTGCTGGTCGCCTCGCAAGCCCAGCCACATCCCCTGATTGCCATTACCAGCCGCGACCTGCTCCTTGAGCGGGCCGCGCAGTTGGGCGTGGTCGTTGATTTGCTGCCGGTGACCCCGGACAGCTGGCCGGATGTCCCCGCGCCAGCCAACAGCCTGTATGTCTGGGATACACCGCTCAATGCGCCGGTGACTGCCGGTCAGCTCGACAAAGCCAATGCCGCTTTCGTACTGGAAACCCTGACCCGCGCTGGTCAGGGCTGCCTGGACGGGCACTTCGCCGGCATGATCACGGCCCCTGTGCACAAGGGCGTGATCAACGAATCGGGTATCGCCTTTTCCGGGCATACAGAATTTCTCGCCGACCTGACGCAAACCGCCCAAGTGGTGATGATGCTTGCGACCCGCGGATTGCGCGTGGCGCTGGTCACCACTCACCTGCCCCTTCGCGAGATTGCCGATGCAATCACACCGGAGCGTCTTGAGCGGGTCACGCGGATTCTGCATGCCGACCTGCAACAAAAATTCGGCATCGCCCAGCCGCGTATCCTGGTGTGCGGGCTCAATCCCCATGCCGGCGAAGGTGGACACCTGGGCCATGAAGAAATCGACATCATCGAACCTACATTAGAGCGCCTGCGTGGCGAAGGCATGGACCTTCGCGGTCCCCTGCCCGCCGACACTCTGTTTACCCCCAAATATCTGGAGCACTGCGACGCGGTGCTGGCGATGTACCACGACCAGGGCTTGCCCGTGCTGAAATACAAAGGCTTCGGCGCAGCAGTCAACGTGACCCTCGGCTTGCCGATCATCCGCACGTCGGTCGACCACGGCACTGCCCTGGACCTGGCCGGCAGCGGCAACATCGACACCGGCAGCCTGCAAGTCGCCCTGGAAACCGCCTACCAGATGGCCGAGACCCGTTTATGACCGAGCATTACCAACACAAGGCGCGCAAACGCTTTGGCCAGAATTTCCTGCACGATGCCGGCGTTATCGACCGCATCCTGCGCTCCATCCATGCCAAACCCGAAGACCGCCTGCTGGAAATCGGTCCGGGCCAGGGCGCGCTGACCCAAGGCCTGCTGAACAGCGGTGCCCAGCTGGACGTAGTAGAGCTGGATAAAGACCTGATCCCGATCCTCAACCAGCAGTTCGCCGGCAAGAGCAATTTCAACCTGCACCAGGGCGATGCGCTGAAGTTCGACTTCAACAGCCTGAACGCCGCCCCGAACAGCCTGCGCGTGGTGGGCAACCTGCCGTACAACATCTCCACACCGCTGATTTTCCACCTGCTGCATAACGCGAGCATCATTCGCGACATGCACTTCATGCTGCAGAAAGAAGTGGTCGAGCGTCTGGCGGCAGGCCCTGGCGGCGGTGACTGGGGTCGTCTGTCGATCATGGTTCAGTACCATTGTCGTGTAGAGCACCTGTTCAACGTTGGCCCCGGCGCATTCAACCCGCCGCCGAAAGTCGATTCTGCCATCGTGCGCCTGGTGCCTCACGCCGTACTGCCGCACCCGGCCAAGGATCACCGCTTGCTGGAGCGCGTCGTGCGCGAAGCCTTCAACCAGCGCCGCAAGACCCTGCGCAACACCCTCAAGTTGCTGCTGAGCAACGACGAAATCACCGCCGCCGGTGTCGACGGCAGCCTGCGCCCGGAGCAGCTCGATCTGGCCGCCTTCGTACGCTTGGCCGACAAGCTCAGCGAACAAGTCCTACAGAAGCCTGCCGCCGACTGACAGGCAACAAGCGTTATCGGGTAGGACACCAGCCCTCATGTCTGGTTTACTACCCGATACTTGGCCTAGACTGAGTTCCATCAGCTACGCCCCGCGTCCCGCTTCGTTTTTAAGGCCTCTTGAATGTCCGATCCTCGTTATCAGGTCGACGTCAGCGTCGTCACCCGTTATCTGGCAGAACAATCGCAACCCGAGCAAAACCGCTTTGCCTTCGCTTACACCATCACCGTGCACAACAATGGCGAATTACCGGCCAAGCTGTTGTCGCGGCACTGGGTGATCACCGATGGTGACGGGCATGTCGAGGAGGTTCGCGGTGCCGGCGTGGTTGGCCAACAGCCGTTGATCAAGGCAGGCGAGAGCCATACCTATAGCAGCGGCACGGTGATGACGACCAAGGTCGGCAACATGCAAGGCAGCTATCAAATGATTGCCGATGACGGCAAACACTTCGACGCCATCATCGCTCCATTCCGCCTGGCGGTGCCCGGAGCCCTGCACTGATGGCGACGTATGCCGTTGGCGACCTGCAAGGTTGCCTCGAACCGTTGAAATGCCTGCTCAAGCAAGTTGCCTTCGACCCTGCCCGGGACAAACTGTGGCTGGTGGGCGATCTGGTCAACCGTGGCCCGCAGTCGCTGGAAACCTTGCGCTTCCTCTATAGCATTCGCGAATCACTGGTGTGCGTGCTCGGCAACCACGATCTTCATCTGCTGGCCGCCGGGCATAACATCGAACGCCTGAAGAAAGCCGACACCCTGCGCGAGATTCTCGAAGCACCGGATCGTGTGGAACTGCTGGAATGGGTGCGCCAGCAAAAGCTCATGCATTACGACGAGCAGCGCAACATCGCCCTCGTCCACGCCGGTATACCCCCGCAATGGTCGCTGCGCAAAGCCCTGAAGTGCGCTGCCGAAGTCGAAGAGGCCCTGCGCGACGACAATCGCTTCGCGCCTTATCTCGACGGCATGTACGGCAACGAACCGCTGAAATGGGACGGCGATCTCAAAGGCGTGACCCGCCTGCGCGTGATCACCAACTATTTCACCCGCATGCGTTTCTGCACCAGCGAAGGCAAACTCGACCTCAAGGGCAAGGAAGGTGTCGACACCGCACTGCCGGGGTATGCGCCGTGGTTCACTTACAAGGAGCGCAAGACCAGGGACGTGAAGATCATCTTCGGCCACTGGGCAGCGCTCGAAGGCCAGTGCAACGAGCCAGGCATCTTCGCCCTCGACACCGGTTGCGTCTGGGGCGGTTCGATGACCCTGATGAACGTCGACACACTTGAGCGCCTGCAGTGCAAATGCGACGAGCATGGCCACACCTTCCTGCCGTCAGTCGCCTCCCCTATTTCCGAACAAACGTCAGCCGGCGCCCAGCGCTAGACTGCGCTTTCAGCCGAGCCACAGGAGCCCGCCATGAGCGAATTCAAACGTATCCCCCCAGAACAGGCCCAGGCCCTGCGTGAACAAGGCGCAGTGGTGGTCGATGTTCGAGACCCGGCAACATTTGCCGCGCTGCACATCAGCGGCTCGAAGCATCTGGACAACCATTCCCTGCATGCTTTCATTCAGGGCGCGGACCTGGACGCACCGACGGTGGTGGTCTGCTATCACGGCAATTCCAGCCAGGGCGCAGCGGCCTACCTGATCAGCCAGGGTTTCTCCGATGTCTACAGCATGGACGGCGGTTTTGAGCTGTGGCGTACGACTTATCCTTCGGAAACCGCGCAAGGCACTTCCGAATAATTTTTTTGTAACGTGCAAGCCCCGGCTGCCGCGGGCTCGCGCGGTGGCAGACGAACGGTCTGCCACAACTAATTACGTATCTCGCCTTTACCTCCCGAATAAGCAACTATCCTTAAGCGCAGGCCATCCAAAACAGGGGAGAGCCGGTACACCGGCGCGCGGGTCATCGGGAGTAGCTTTCGGGGCGGTACGCTTTGAAAGGGTTCTGGGGGGTAAACAGCGACTGCATATCCGGTCGCTGCCAGCATCGACTGACTGATCCGGCGTCGGCTCCACGTATCGAGCGAGGTGACGTCATGAGTATCTTTAGCCACTTCCAACAACGCTTCGAGTCCACACGCCAGGAAGAACTCTCACTGCAAGAGTACCTGGAGCTGTGCAAAAAGGACCGCAGCGCCTACGTTTCCGCCGCCGAGCGTCTGTTGCTGGCCATCGGAGAACCGGAGCTGCTCGACACCTCGACCAACTCGAGGCTTTCGCGAATCTTTTCCAACAAGGTGATCCGCCGCTATCCGGCCTTTGAAGACTTCCACGGGATGGAAGAATGCATCGACCAGATCGTCTCGTATTTCCGCCATGCCGCTCAGGGCCTGGAAGAGAAAAAACAAATCCTCTATCTGCTCGGCCCCGTCGGCGGCGGTAAATCGTCCCTGGCCGAGAAGCTGAAACAGCTTATCGAGAAGGTGCCTTTCTACGCGATCAAAGGCTCGCCGGTTTTCGAATCTCCCCTGGGTCTGTTCAACGCCACCGAAGATGGCGCGATCCTCGAAGAAGACTTCGGCATTCCGCGGCGCTATCTCAACACCATCATGTCGCCATGGGCCACCAAACGTCTGGCCGAGTTCGGCGGTGACATCAGCCAGTTCCGAGTAGTGAAGCTCTATCCGTCGATCCTCAACCAGATCGCCGTGGCCAAAACCGAGCCGGGAGACGAAAACAACCAGGACATCTCGGCGCTGGTGGGCAAGGTCGATATCCGCAAACTGGAAGAATTCCCGCAAAACGACGCCGACGCCTACAGCTATTCGGGCGCACTGTGCCGGGCCAACCAGGGCCTGATGGAATTCGTCGAAATGTTCAAGGCACCGATCAAGGTGCTGCACCCATTGCTGACCGCCACCCAGGAAGGCAACTACAACAGCACCGAAGGTCTGGGGGCGATTCCGTTTACCGGGATCCTGCTGGCCCACTCCAACGAATCGGAATGGCACACCTTCCGCAACAACAAGAACAACGAAGCCTTCATCGACCGGATCTACATCGTCAAAGTGCCGTACTGCCTGCGGGTCAGCGACGAAGTGAAGATCTACGACAAACTCTTGTTCAACAGCTCCCTGGCCAAGGCGCATTGCGCACCGGACACGCTGAAGATGCTCGCCCAGTTCACCGTACTCTCGCGCCTCAAGGAGCCGGAAAACTCGAACATCTACTCCAAGATGCGGGTCTACGACGGTGAAAACCTCAAGGACACCGATCCAAAGGCCAAGTCGATCCAGGAATACCGCGACAATGCCGGTGTCGACGAAGGCATGAACGGTCTGTCGACCCGTTTCGCGTTCAAGATTCTGTCGAAGGTCTTCAACTTCGATCCGCACGAAATCGCCGCCAACCCGGTGCATTTGCTCTACGTGCTGGAACAACAGATCGAACAGGAACAATTCCAGGCTGAAACCCGCGAACGCTACCTGCGCTTCCTCAAGGAGTACCTGGCGCCGCGTTATATCGAGTTCATCGGCAAGGAAATCCAGACTGCCTACCTCGAGTCGTACAGCGAGTACGGCCAGAACATCTTCGATCGCTACGTGCTGTACGCCGACTTCTGGATCCAGGACCAGGAATACCGCGACCCGGAAACCGGCGAGATCCTCAATCGCGTGGCGCTGAACGAAGAACTGGAGAAAATCGAAAAACCGGCCGGTATCAGCAATCCAAAGGATTTCCGCAACGAAATCGTCAACTTCGTGCTGCGCGCCCGTGCCAACAACAACGGCAAAAACCCGACCTGGCTCAGCTACGAAAAACTGCGGGTGGTCATCGAGAAGAAAATGTTCTCCAACACCGAGGACCTCCTGCCCGTCATCAGCTTCAATGCCAAGGCGAGCAAAGAGGACCAGCAGAAACACAACGACTTCGTCACACGGATGGTCGAGCGGGGCTACACCGACAAACAGGTACGACTGCTGTCCGAGTGGTACCTGCGGGTCAGAAAATCACAATAACCCGCTGCCGGTCAGACCGGTTGTCGTCAGCCAGAGGCCTGTGTACGCAATTTCTGTTACACAGGCCTTTGGAAGGTGTTCGAAAGTCGGTAGCGAGTTCAGGCAGCATCCAAAGCGCTTGGGGGAGCGTTGAATACCCCTTGGCACTCGGTCCGATGCTGCATCACCGCTCGCCCCTTTCAGGACAGCTTCTAAGGAGCAGTCATGAGCTATGTGATCGACCGACGTCTCAATGGCAAGAACAAGAGCACGGTGAACCGTCAGCGGTTTCTGCGGCGTTACCGTGATCACATCAAAAAGGCTGTCGAAGAGGCGGTCAGCCGGCGCTCCATCACCGACATGGAACACGGCGAACAGATCAGCATTCCCGGCCGCGACATCGACGAGCCGGTGCTTCACCACGGTCGCGGGGGCAAACAGACCGTCGTGCACCCCGGCAACAAAGAGTTCACCAGCGGCGAGCACATCGCCCGTCCACCCGGAGGCGGCGGCGGCAGAGGCCCCGGCAAGGCTGGCAACTCGGGTGAAGGCATGGACGAGTTTGTCTTCCAGATCACCCAGGAAGAGTTCCTCGAGTTCATGTTCGAGGACCTGGAACTGCCCAATCTGGTCAAGCGCAACCTGACCGGCACCGACACCTTCAAAACCGTTCGTGCAGGCATCAGCAACGAAGGCAACCCGTCGCGGATCAACATCATCCGCACCTTGCGCTCGGCCCACGCCCGACGAATCGCCCTGTCCGGCAGCAGCCGGGCGAAACTGCGCGAAGCCAAAGAGGAATTGCTGCGACTCAAGCAGGAAGAACCGGACAACTTCGGCGATATTCAGGAAATCGAGGCGGAAATAGAAAAACTCAGTGCGCGCATTCATCGCATACCGTTCCTCGACACCTTCGACCTCAAGTACAACCTGCTGGTCAAGCAACCCAACCCCAGTTCGAAGGCGGTGATGTTCTGCCTGATGGACGTGTCCGGTTCCATGACCCAGGCGACCAAGGACATCGCCAAGCGTTTCTTTATCCTGCTGTACCTGTTCCTCAAGCGTAACTACGACAAGATTGACGTGGTTTTCATCCGCCACCACACCAGTGCCCGGGAAGTGGATGAGGAAGAATTCTTCTATTCCCGCGAAACCGGCGGCACCATCGTTTCCAGTGCGTTGAAACTGATGCAGGAGATCATGGCCGAACGCTATCCGAGCAACGAGTGGAATATCTACGCCGCCCAGGCTTCCGACGGCGATAACTGGAATGACGACTCGCCGATCTGCCGCGACATTCTGATCAACCAGATCATGCCGTTCGTGCAGTACTACACTTACGTTGAGATCACCCCGCGCGAACATCAGGCCCTGTGGTTCGAGTACGAGCGCATCGCCGAAGCCTTTTCTGACACCTTTGCCCAGCAACAACTGGTCTCGGCCGGGGATATCTATCCGGTCTTCCGTGAACTCTTCCAGCGCAGGTTAGTGACATGACCGCCAAAGAGCAGAAGCGCCAACCCATTTCCACCGGCTCCGAATGGACGTTCGAGCTGATCCAGGCCTACGACCGCGAAATCAGTCGTATCGCGGCTCGCTATGCGCTCGACACCTACCCCAACCAGATCGAAGTGATCACGGCGGAGCAGATGATGGACGCCTACGCCTCCGTCGGAATGCCGCTGGGTTATCACCATTGGTCCTACGGTAAACACTTCCTCAGCACCGAAAAATCCTACTCTCGCGGGCAGATGGGCCTGGCCTACGAAATCGTAATCAACTCGGACCCCTGCATCGCCTACCTGATGGAAGAAAACACCATCTGCATGCAGGCACTGGTGGTGGCCCACGCCTGCTACGGGCACAACAGCTTCTTCAAAGGCAACTACCTGTTTCGCACCTGGACCGACGCCAGCTCGATCATCGATTACCTGGTGTTCGCCAAGCAGTACATCATGCAGTGCGAAGAGCGCCACGGCATCGACGCGGTGGAAGACCTGCTGGACTCCTGCCATGCGCTGATGAACTACGGGGTTGACCGCTACAAACGCCCTTACCCGATTTCCGCCGAGGAAGAACGTCGTCGGCAAAAGGACCGGGAGGAGCATTTGCAGAAACAGATCAACGATCTGTGGCGCACCATTCCGAAAGGCGCGGACAAGTACAGCGACCGGGACAACGCACGCTTCCCCGCCGAACCTCAGGAAAACATCCTGTACTTCATCGAAAAACACGCGCCGCTGCTGGAGCCCTGGCAGCGGGAGATCGTGCGGATCGTGCGCAAGATCGCGCAGTATTTCTACCCGCAACGCCAGACTCAGGTGATGAACGAAGGCTGGGCCACGTTCTGGCATTACACCCTGATGAACGACCTGTACGACGAAGGCCTGGTGACCGATGGCTTCATGATGGAGTTCCTCACATCACACACCAGCGTTGTTTATCAGCCAGGGTTCGACAGCCCTTACTACAACGGTATCAACCCCTACACCCTGGGGTTTGCCATGTATCGGGATATCCGGCGCATGTGTGAATCACCCACCGAAGAAGATTACCGCTGGTTCCCGGAAATTGCCGGCACCGACTGGTTGTCGTCCATCAAGTTCGCGATGAGCAGCTTCAAGGATGAAAGCTTCATCCTGCAGTACCTGTCACCGAAGGTGATCCGCGACCTGAAATTGTTCAGCATTCTCGATGATGATCAGAAGGACGACCTGCTGGTGCCAGCCATCCACGACGAAGATGGCTACCGCACCATCCGGGAAACCCTGGCCGCGCAGTACAACCTGGGCAATCGCGAACCCAACATCCAGATCTACAGCATCGACCGCCGCGGAGACCGCTCCCTGACCCTGCGTCACCAGCAACACGATCGCAAACCGCTGGGCGAGTCCACCGAGGAAGTGCTTAAACACTTGCACCGCCTCTGGGGCTTCGACATTCACCTGGAAACCCTGCAAGGGGATCAGGTGATGAAAACCCACCACGTACCGCCCAGAAGCGAACACAGCGAAGGCGAATACGGCCGGCTGGACCTGGCCGTCATTCATCTTTGATCCTGTTCGTGCCTCCGCAAGCTCGACGCAACGGTTATTCTGTCGGGCTAACGGAGGTTTTTTATGCGGATTTATAAAGTCGGCGGTGCGGTACGCGATCGCCTGCTGGGCAAACCTGTCACCGATATCGACTGGGTCGTGGTCGGCGCCACTACGGAAGAAATGCTCGCCAAGGGCTATCGCCCGGTGGGCGCGGACTTTCCGGTGTTTCTTCATCCAAAAAGTGGTGAGGAATATGCCCTCGCCCGGACTGAACGCAAAAGCGGACGCGGTTACGGCGGTTTTACCTTTCACGCCAGCCCCGAAGTCACCCTCGAAGAAGACCTGATTCGTCGCGACCTGACGATCAACGCCATGGCTGAAGACGATCAACAGAATCTGACCGACCCGTACCATGGCCAACGCGATCTCGAAGCTCGCGTTCTGCGTCACGTTTCCCCCGCATTCGCCGAAGATCCGCTCCGTGTTTTGCGTGTTGCGCGCTTTGCCGCTCGTTATGCGGAATTGGGCTTCACCGTCGCACCGGAAACGCTGGAGCTGATGCGCCAACTCAGCGAGTCGGGCGAATTGGAGGCATTGACCGCCGAACGCAGCTGGAAAGAAATTTCCCGCGCACTGCTGGAAGATCAGCCTCATGTGTTTATCGAAGTGCTGCGCGAGTGCGGCGCTCTCAAGGTGCTGATGCCGGAGGTCGATGCGCTGTTCGGCGTACCGCAACCGGAAGCTCATCACCCGGAAATCGACACGGGCGTGCACACCTTGAGCGTGCTTGAGCAATCAGCGCAGCACAAACAACCACTGACTGTGCGCTGGGCCTGCCTGCTGCATGACCTGGGCAAAGGACTGACGCCGAAAGAAGACTGGCCGCGGCACATCGCCCACGAACACACTGGCCTGAAGCTGATCAAAGCGGTCAATGAACGCTACAAGGCACCGAAAGACTGCCAGGAACTGGCTTTGCTGGTGGGGCAGTATCACACCCATGGCCATCGCGCCTTGGAGCTAAAGCCCTCGACGTTGCTGGAGCTGTTGCAGAGTTTTGACGTCTATCGTCGTCCGCAGCGGTTTGAGGAGTTTATCGCGGCGTGTGAAATGGACGCGCGCGGGCGCAAAGGGCTGGAGCAGAGAAGTTATCCACAGGCCGATTATTTGCGCGGGGCGGCGAATGCAGCCCGCAGCGTGGCGGTACAGCCGTTGTTGGAAAAGGGATTCAAGGGGCCGGAGTTGGGTGAGGCGATCAAGCGTGAGCGGCTCAAGGCTTTGAAAGCCTACAAAGAAGCGGCGTCTGCCTGAAAAGCATCGCGAGCAGGCTCGCTCCCACATTGGATCTATGGTGCTCATACAGCTCAGTGTGGGAGCGAGCCTGCTCGCGATGACGTCATCCGCCTCACAACAAATTCGAAGGCGTCAGCTGCTCCCCGCGCCACTCAAACGCCACTGGCGCCAACACCTGATCAATCTGCGCTTCGCCCCACAACGTCGCAAAGCTTTTGCCTACGCCCGGATGCACACGATCCGGCGCAATGAGCGACAACGGCCACAATACGAAGGCATTTTTCAGGATCTCTGCCCGCGGCAGAATCAATCCGTCGAAGTTGCCCACCAGATCACCGAACAGTAAAACGTCGATATCCAGTGGCAAACCCTTGCGGTCCGGCGCATAGCGACCATTGTCCGCCTCGATGAATTTCAGTCGGCGGTCCAGTTCTATCAGCGGCAAATCGGTGTAAGCCGAGACCACGAAATTGAAGAACGGCCCGCTCTTGATCCCCACCGGCTGGCTTTCAAACACCGCCGAGCATCTTATATCCACCAGAAAACCCGCCAGGGCTTCCAGGCCAGCCTGCAAATGGGTTTCGCGCTCGATATTGCTACCGAGCCCGAGGTACACCTGAGTCAGCGACATCCGCGCTCGATCTCCACGCCCACACCACCGGTGGCCGCCGGGACGGCACCTGGCTTGGTCAGTTTGAGACGCATCCAGGTGATGTTGAACTCGCTCATCAGCACTTCAACCAGACGTTCGGCAAAGGTCTCGACCAACTGGAATTGCGCTTGCTCGGCAAAGGCCTGGATGCGCGACGAAACGCTCGCGTAATCGAGCGCCAGGGTCAGGTCATCACCGGCCGCAGCCGGACGGTTGTCCCAGGCGAAACTCAGATCAAGACGCAAGCACTGTCGGATGCCTCGCTCCCAGTCGTAGGCACCGATCACGGTGTCGACTTCCAGGCCCTCGATAAACACTCTGTCCAAGCACTTTTCTCCGCTGCACGACAAGGGCGCAATGCGCCGTTAGAATCAGGGCGTCCTCGCCCGGAATAGTTAGCATGTTTTGGTTACTGGCGACTCTCGCCTACCTGCTTGGCTCTCTGTCCTTCGCCATTTTGCTCAGCCGCCTGACCGGTAACCCCGATCCGCGAATGAGTGGCTCGGGCAATGCCGGCGCCACCAACATGTTGCGTCTGGCCGGCAAGAAACTCGCCATCCTGACCTTGATCGGCGACCTCTGCAAAGGGCTGTTGCCGGTGCTGATCGCCGGTGTTGCGGGCCTTTCGCTGCAAGAACAGGCCTGGATCGGCGTTTGCGCCGTCATCGGCCACCTGTTCCCGCTGTATTTTCGCTTTCGCGGCGGCAAAGGTGTCGCCACTGCTGCCGGCATGTTACTGGGGCTTTACCCGCCAGCAGCCCTGCTGGCGGTCTGTGCCTGGCTGCTGACGTTCTACCTGACCCGCACCAGCTCACTCGCCGCGCTGATCGCCACACCGCTGACCCTGCCGCTGCTGGCCTGGCAGGAACCGGCGGCCTTGCTGCCCATGAGCGCGCTCACGGGCCTGATCGTCTGGCGTCATCGGGGCAATCTACGCGACCTGTTTGCCGGGCGCGAACGGCATTTTTAAATACCGGACGTGAGCGCCGTTCATCACAGCCCTGACAATTGCTCCATCGGCCAGCGTGCCTGCACGCTGATAGCCAGACTTTCGTGCTGACCGGCCTGCAAGCGCTGGCAGCCGGCAAACGCAATCATTGCGCCGTTGTCGGTGCAGAACTCCGGACGGGCGTAAAACACGTCGCCCTTCATGTCGCCGAGCATTTTCTCCAGTGAAGAGCGCAGCGCCTTGTTGGCGCTGACGCCTCCTGCGATGACCAGACGCTTCATGCCTGCCTGTTTCAGGGCACGCTTGCACTTGATGGTCAAAGTCTCCACCACGGCCTGCTGGAACGCCAGCGCGATGTCGCAACGGGCTTGCTCGCTGTCGTCCCCGGCGCTGACGCTCTGCTGCCAGGTGTTCAGGGCAAAGGTTTTCAGGCCGCTGAAGCTGAAAGCCAGGCCCGGGCGATCGCACATCGGACGCGGAAAAGTGAAACGTCCCGCAACGCCTTGCTCCGCCAGACGAGCGATTTCCGGACCGCCCGGATAATTCAGCCCCATCATCTTCGCGGTCTTGTCGAAGGCTTCACCGGCAGCATCGTCGAGGGTTTCGCCCAAGAGCGTGTATTGACCGATCCCGTCGACCTGAACCAGCTGCGTATGACCGCCCGATACCAACAAAGCGACGAACGGGAATTCCGGTGGTTGCGACTCCAGCATCGGCGCCAGCAAATGACCTTCCATGTGGTGCACGCCGAGCGCCGGAATTCCCCAGGCAAAGGCCAGCGCCTGAGCGCAGGAAGCACCGACCAGCAGCGCCCCGACCAGCCCCGGACCCGCGGTATAGGCGATCGCGTCGATCTCGGTGGGCACGCAGTCTGCCTCGGCCAACACCTGACGAATCAAGGGCAGCATGCGTTTGACGTGGTCACGCGAAGCCAGCTCCGGCACCACGCCACCATAGGCGCGATGCAGGTCGATCTGGCTGAACAGCGCGTCGGCCAGCAAGCCGCGTTCACTGTCATATAATGCGACACCGGTTTCGTCGCAGGAGGTTTCTAATCCCAGTACTAGCATGGGTTTGCGCCTTGTTTAGGCTGAATTCGAAGGCGCGCATAATAGTCGCCATGTGATGCCCCGACTAGCGGTTTTCGATCAGAGGCTTTGCATTCCGAGCGATGAGGGGTTAACATCCGCAACCCTTAAAAACCGACGTCTTCAAGTGCTCTTTTGCCGCGAGGATGTTGACCCCGGTAATGAATGAAGGTAGCTCTGGATGCCAGCCGTCAAAGTAAAAGAGAACGAACCCTTCGACGTAGCTCTGCGTCGTTTCAAGCGCTCCTGCGAAAAAGCCGGTGTACTGGCTGAAGTTCGTAGCCGCGAATTTTACGAGAAGCCAACTTCTGAGCGTAAGCGCAAAGCAGCAGCCGCTGTTAAGCGTCACGCCAAGAAAGTTCAGCGCGAACAGCGCCGCGCCGTTCGCCTGTACTAATACACAGACGTTCGTAGCAAGCTTCTGCCAAGCCCGGCCCTCAGCCGGGCTAATGGCATTTGCGGACAACGCTTGATGCTTCACCGTCAAAGCCGCAGACGCGACCGAGACAAACCTGCTTCACAGCGTCAGACCTGGCTCTTTTGCCAGCGGTGCACGTCTTTTCTGACGAGCCTTCCAAGGCTACTGACGAGCACACCCACTGATTCCTCTCACGACGATCAGCCCAAGGCACCTTCTTGCGTGCCCGCTTATGAGCTATCCGAGGCCATCGACTGGCCGCAGCGGATTCAGCGAAACACTTTCAAATAGTCGAATACTGATTGGTATTAACGTCAGTGGATTTTCGGCAGATACACTTCCCGACAGCGATTATGCAGACGACACTGGTCGAGCCGCACACTTTGCGCGCCTCAAGCAATGACCCGCGTTCGCCGGCCCTTCGTTTTGGGTCCATTTCAGCGCAGATGACGAGACCGCCATGGCCGGGCTAATTCCCCAGAGCTTCATTGACGACCTTCTGAACCGCACCGACATCGTCGATGTGGTCAGCTCGCGCCTGCAACTGAAAAAGGCCGGCAAAAACTACACCGCCTGCTGCCCGTTCCACAAAGAGAAAACCCCCTCCTTCAGCGTCAGCCCCGACAAGCAGTTCTATTACTGCTTCGGCTGCGGCGCTGGCGGTAACGCTCTCGGCTTCATGATGGACCACGACAACCTGGACTTCATCCAGGCTGTCGAAGAACTGGCCAAAGCCGCCGGCATGGAAATCCCCCGCGAAGAAAGCGGCCGGCCGCACAAACCGCGGCAGCCAACCGATTCGCCGCTGTACCCGCTGCTCACTGCCGCCGCCGACTTCTATCGCCAGGCACTGAAAAGCCATCCGTCGCGCAAAGCCGCGGTGGATTACTTGAAAGGTCGCGGGCTGACCGGCGAGATCGCCCGGGACTTCGGCCTCGGTTTCGCTCCGCCCGGCTGGGACAATCTGTTCAAGCACTTGAGCAGCGACACCCTGCAACAGAAAGCCATGGTCGATGCCGGCCTGCTGATCGAAAACGCCGAAACCGGCAAACGCTATGACCGCTTCCGCGATCGCGTGATGTTTCCGATCCGCGACAGCCGCGGCCGCATCATTGCTTTCGGTGGCCGGGTGCTGGGCGATGACAAACCGAAATACCTGAACTCGCCGGAAACCCCGGTATTCCATAAAGGCCAGGAACTCTACGGCCTTTATGAAGCACGCAAAAACAACCGCAACCTCGACGAAATCATCGTCGTCGAAGGCTACATGGACGTCATCGCCCTCGCCCAGCAAGGCCTGCGCAATGCCGTCGCCACACTTGGCACCGCCACCAGCGAAGAGCACTTGAAGCGCCTGTTTCGCGTCGTGCCCAACGTTTTGTTCTGCTTCGACGGCGACCAGGCTGGCCGTAACGCCGCATGGCGAGCACTGGAAGCCACCCTGCCTTGCCTGCAAGACGGGCGACGGGCGCGCTTTCTGTTTCTGCCCGAGGGCGAAGACCCGGATACGCTGGTCCGCTCCGAAGGCACCGATGCTTTCCGCGCGCGGATCAACCAGCACGCGCAGCCATTGGCAGACTACTTTTTCCAGCAACTGACCGAGGAGTCGGACCCGCGCTCGCTCGAAGGCAAGGCCCACATGGCCACCCTCGCGGCGCCGCTGATCGACAAGGTTCCGGGCGCGAACCTGCGGATCCTCATGCGCAAGCGCCTGTCCGAAATCACCGGGCTCAGTGGCGAAGCCGTGAGCCAGCTGGTGCAAAGCGCACCTCAGGACGCGCCGCCTGCCTACGATCCGGGCGTCGATTACGACGCTATGCCGGATTACAGCGACTACCATCAGCCGCAGGCACAAGAGATGTACGTGCCGCAGCAGGAATGGACGCCGAAGAAACCCGGCGCCGGCGGCAAGAAATGGGACAAGAAACCGTGGGACAAAAATGGCAAGCGTGGCGGTGATCGCGATCAACAAAGCGCTCCGCGCACACCGATTGCCGTGGAAGCCCCGACCCTGATTGCGCTCCGCACGCTCATTCATCACCCGGAACTGGCTGGCAAGGTAGAAACCGCCGACCATTTCGCCAATGAGAGCAACACCTACGCGCAATTGCTGGTGGCCCTTATCGAGGCCGTGCAAAAAAATCCTAAGCTAAACTCAATTCAGTTAATGGCCCGCTGGCACGGGACGGAGCAGGGACGTCTTCTCAAAGCATTGGCAGAAAAGGAATGGCTGATTGAAGGCGGCAACCTTGAACAACAGTTTTTAGACACCATTACTAGGCTATCAGCCGGTCAACACACCGATAGCCTGGAAGCACTTATCAGAAAAGCAAGACAGCCGGGATTGACCGCAGAGGAAGCAAATCAGATCGCAAATCAGATGCGCGACCTATTAAAACGCAATATGGCTGCACCAAACCCGACCTCAACTGGCGCGTGAGGTCATAGCTCAGGTATAATCCTCGGCTTGTTTTTTGCCCGCCAAGACCTTCAGTGGATAGGGTGTTATGTCCGGAAAAGCGCAACAGCAGTCTCGTATCAAAGAGTTGATCACACTTGGTCGTGAGCAGGGCTACCTGACTTACGCGGAGGTCAACGACCACCTGCCGGAGGATATTTCAGATCCGGAACAGGTGGAAGACATCATCCGCATGATCAATGACATGGGGATCAACGTATTCGAGGTTGCGCCAGATAAGGATTCCCTTATGCTGGCCGACGCCGATACCGACGAAGCCGCGGCCGAAGAGGCAGCAGCAGCGTTGGCAGCGGTCGAAACCGACATCGGTCGCACCACCGACCCGGTGCGCATGTACATGCGCGAAATGGGTACGGTAGAGCTCCTGACACGTGAAGGCGAAATCGAAATCGCCAAACGTATTGAAGAAGGCATCCGCGAAGTGATGGGCGCAATCGCGCACTTCCCTGGCACGGTTGACCATATTCTCTCCGAATACACTCGCGTCACCACCGAAGGTGGCCGCCTGTCCGACGTCCTGAGCGGTTATATCGACCCGGACGACGGCATTGCGCCGCCTGCTGCAGAAGTGCCGCCGCCAGTCGATCCGAAAGCCGTGAAAGCGGACGACGATACCGACGATGATGACGCCGAAGCTTCGGATGACGAAGAAGAAGCCGAAAGCGGTCCGGATCCGGTCATCGCCGCACAGCGTTTTGGCGCTGTCGCTGATCAGATGGAAATCACCCGCAAGGCTCTGAAAAAGCACGGTCGCAACAACAAGGCAGCTATCGCTGAACTGTTGGCCCTGGCTGAGCTGTTCATGCCGATCAAACTGGTGCCGAAGCAATTCGAAGGCCTGGTCGAGCGTGTTCGCAGTGCCCTGGATCGTCTGCGTCAGCAAGAGCGCGCGATCATGCAATTGTGTGTGCGTGATGCCCGTATGCCGCGTGCCGACTTCCTGCGCCAGTTCCCGGGCAACGAAGTTGACGAAAGCTGGAGCGACGCTCTGGCCAAAGGCAAAAGCAAATATGCCGAAGCCATTGGTCGCCTGCAGCCGGACATCATTCGTTGCCAGCAGAAGCTGACCGCGCTGGAAACCGAAACAGGTTTGACGATCGCCGAGATCAAGGACATCAACCGTCGCATGTCGATCGGTGAGGCCAAGGCCCGCCGCGCGAAGAAAGAGATGGTCGAAGCGAACTTGCGTCTGGTGATCTCCATCGCCAAGAAGTACACCAACCGTGGCCTGCAATTCCTCGATCTGATCCAGGAAGGCAACATCGGTTTGATGAAAGCGGTAGACAAGTTCGAATACCGCCGCGGCTACAAATTCTCGACTTATGCCACCTGGTGGATCCGTCAGGCGATCACTCGCTCGATCGCCGACCAGGCCCGCACCATCCGTATTCCGGTGCACATGATCGAGACGATCAACAAGCTCAACCGTATTTCCCGGCAGATGTTGCAGGAAATGGGTCGCGAACCGACCCCGGAAGAGCTGGGCGAACGCATGGAAATGCCTGAGGACAAGATCCGCAAGGTATTGAAGATCGCTAAAGAGCCGATCTCCATGGAAACCCCGATCGGTGATGACGAAGACTCCCATCTGGGTGACTTCATCGAAGACTCGACCATGCAGTCGCCAATCGATGTTGCTACCGTTGAGAGCCTTAAAGAAGCGACTCGCGAAGTTCTGTCCGGCCTCACTGCCCGTGAAGCCAAGGTTCTGCGCATGCGCTTCGGTATCGACATGAATACCGACCACACGCTTGAAGAGGTTGGTAAGCAGTTCGACGTGACCCGTGAACGGATTCGTCAGATCGAAGCCAAGGCGCTGCGCAAGCTGCGCCACCCGACGAGAAGCGAGCATCTGCGCTCCTTCCTCGACGAGTGATCACAAAACCCCCGGCCCAGGCCGGGGGTTTTGCTTTATGCAGATTAAATCCCCCGCACTTCCCTCCCGCCGAATTGCCCGTCTACACTCGAAACATTCCCCCGAGCCATAACGAGACCGTTATGCCCAGACTGCCGACCGTGCTTTTTTTGCTGTCGCTGATGACCTGGACCGCAACGGCTGGCGCGCTGACTCTGACCGACGAAGAACGTAGCTGGTTGACGGCCCACCCTGACTTGCGCCTGGGTGTCGATGCGTCATGGCCACCCTTTGAATTTCGCGACGATCAGGGCCGCTATCAGGGCCTTGCGGCGGATTACATCGACCTGATTCGCCAACGCCTGGCCATTAAGCTCACGCCCATCGAGCCTGTGAGCTGGACGGCTGTGCTTGAGCAGGCCAAGCAAGCGAAACTGGACCTGTTACCGGGCATCATGTCGACCCCGGAGCGTCAGAAATACCTGTCGTTTACGCGCCCCTACCTGGACTTTCCGATCGTCATTCTTGCCCACGTCGGAGGCGCTCAACCGCGCAAGCTCGAAGACTTGTACGGTCTGAAAATCGCCGTGGTGGAAAACTACGCGCCTCATGAACTGCTGCGCACTCACCACCCCGACCTGAACCTTGTGGGCATGCCCAACGTCAGTTCGGCCTTGCAGGCACTGGCGACCGATGAAGTGGACGCGGTGGTCGGCGATCTCGCTTCCAGCGTCTGGAGCTTGCGTCAACTCAAGCTCGATGGGCTCTATGTCAGCGGCGAGACGCCCTATCGCTATCAACTGGCCATGGGCGTACCTCAGGACAAGAAGATTCTGGTCGGCATCCTCGACAAAGTCCTGGCGGACATGACACCGGCAGAAATCAGCGCCATCCAGGAACATTGGGTCGGTAACGTCCTCGATCATCGAACCTTCTGGTCCGACCTGATCGTTTACGGCCTGCCGGGGTTGCTGTTGCTGATCACTGTGCTGGCGGTGGTCATCCGGATCAATCGCCGACTGAGTTCGGAAATCTCCCGCCGCGTCGACCTGGAACAGGAACTGCGCAGCAGCGAATACCATTATCGCGGGCTGGTGGAGAGCCTTTCGGCCATTGCCTGGGAAGCACGGATCACCGATTTCACCTACAGCTATGTGTCGCCCCACGCCGAAGAATTGCTTGGTTATCCCCTGTCCCATTGGCTGATTCCGGGGTTCTGGCGCAACATCATCCACCCCGCCGACCTGACCCGCGCCCAGACCTTTTGCGATCACGAAGTCCTGGCCGGGCGTGATCACAGCCTCGATTACCGGGTCATCACCGCCGACGGCCGTTGCCTGTGGGTGCGCGACATCGTCAGCCTGATCGAGCACGGTCATGAACCGGTGATGCGCGGGCTGATGATCGACATCAGCGAAGCCAAGCGCACCGAAGAGGCGTTGCGCCTGTCGGAGCAGAAGTTTGCCTCGGTGTTCCAGCAATGCCCGGACATTCTGGTCATCGCGCGGCTGTCGGATGGCTGCCTGCTGGAGGTCAACGAAGCGTTCGAGGAGCAGATTGGTCTCAAAGCCGAGGAAGTCATCGGTCAGACCGCCACCGACCTGAACATCTGGGGCATACCCGGCGTAGGGCCGGGCCTGTTGCAACGCTTGCAGGCCGGCAGCATCCGCAACCTGGAGATGCCCTTTCGCCGCAGCAATGGCCAAGTGTTTACCGGCCTGATCTCCGCCGAACCTTTCGACCTCGACACGACCCCGGCGCTGGTGGTGGTCGTGCGCGATATCAGTAAGCTCAAGGAGACCCAGCAACAGCTGCAAACGTCCGAAGAGAAATTCGCCAAAGCCTTCCACGCGTCCCCCGACGGTTTGCTGCTGTCCCGGCAGAGCGATGGCTTGCTGCTGGAGGTCAATGAAGGCTTCAGTCGCATTACCGGCTTCAACAGTGCGATGTCGGTGGATCGTTCGGCGCTTGAGTTGGGGATCTGGGTCAACCTCAACGAACGCAAACAGATGCTCGACCTGCTGCACCGGGACGGTTTCGTCCGCGACTTCAGCTGCCATATCCGCCGCAGCGACGGGCAGATCCGCCTCTGCGAGGTGTCCAGCCGGCCGCTGCCGATCGGCGATGAAGACTGCATGTTGACCATCGCCCGGGACATCACCGAGCGACACCTGATGCAGGAAAAACTGCAACAAGCCGCGACTGTGTTCGAGAGCACCGCCGAGGGGGTTTTGATCACCGACACGCAGCAACACATCAGCGCAGTCAATCGCGCGTTTACTGAAATTACCGGTTACAGCGAAAGCGAAGCACTGGGCCACACCCCGCGCCTGCTAGCCTCGGGCCTGCATGACAGCGCTTTCTACGCGGCCATGTGGCATCAACTGACCGCCGAAGGCCATTGGCAGGGCGAGATTTCCAACCGGCGCAAAAACGGCGAGTTGTACCCGAGCTGGCTGACCATCAGCGCCGTGCGCAACCGCGACAAGTTCATCACCCACTTTGTTGCCGTGTTCGCAGACATTTCCAGCCTGAAGCACGCGCAAGCCAAACTCGATTATCAGGCGCACCACGACCCGCTCACCGGCCTGCCCAACCGCACACTGTTCGAAAGCCGGCTGCTGACCGCGCTCAACAACCAACAGGAAAACGGCGGCCAGGGCGCGGTGTTGTTCCTCGATCTGGACCGCTTCAAACACATCAACGACAGCCTCGGCCACCCGGTCGGCGACCTGCTGCTCAAGGGCATCGCCGTGCGTCTGAAGGAGCAGTTGCGCGATATCGACACCGTGGCGCGGCTGGGCGGCGACGAATTCATCATCCTGCTGCCAGGCCTGCAGCAATCCACCGACGCCGACAATATCGCAACCAAGTTGCTCAACTGCTTCAGCGCGCCATTCCAGGCGGGCGAGCATGAGTTCTTCATCAGCGCCAGCATCGGCACCAGCCTGTATCCCAAGGACGGCTGTGACGTCGCCACACTGGTCAAAAACGCCGACGCGGCGATGTATCGCTCCAAGGCCAAGGGCCGCAACCGGGTCGAAAGCTATACCCGCGACCTGACCGCCCAGGCCAGCGAGCGTATCGCGCTGGAGCACGAACTGCGCCGCGCCATCGAGCGCAATGAGCTGTTCCTGTGTTACCAGCCAAAAATCAGCCTGGAGGACCATCGCCTTGTCGGCGCCGAAGCGCTGATTCGCTGGCATCACCCGACCTTCGGCGCCGTGCCGCCAGAGCACTTCATTCCGCTGGCCGAAGAGAACGGGATGATTCTGCAAATCGGCGACTGGGTGCTCGAGACCGCGTGTCGGCAGATGTACGAATGGAATCAGACCTATGAGTGCCTCGGCCCGCTGTCGGTCAATCTCGCAGGCGCACAACTGCGTCAACCCAACCTGCTCGGCCGAATCGAACAACTGCTCAAGGACAACGGCCTTCAGCCCGGTTTATTGCAACTGGAAATTACCGAGAACTTCATCATGAGCCAGGCCGAGGAGGCGCTGGCGGTGCTGCATCAACTCAAACACCTGGGCGTGCAACTGGCCATCGACGACTTCGGCACCGGCTATTCCTCCCTGAGCTACCTCAAACGCCTGCCGCTGGATATTCTCAAGATCGACCAGTCTTTCGTCCGCGGCCTGCCGGATGATCCCCACGATGCGGCAATCGTTCGCGCCATCATCGCGCTGGGTCGCAGCATGCAATTCACCGTGATAGCCGAAGGCGTCGAGACCCTGGCGCAGCAACTATTTCTCGCCGAAGAAGGCTGCGAACAGATTCAGGGCTACATCGTCAGCTTGCCGTTGCGGGCGGACGAATTCGCCGCGACGTTTCTTCGTATAGCCGTATCGGATTTTTCGGATAGCACAGCCGAGAAACCGTCGCTATAATCCGCGGCCTACTGAGGGCCTATAGCTCAGTTGGTTAGAGCAGAGGACTCATAATCCTTTGGTCCACGGTTCAAGTCCGTGTGGGCCCACCAAACAAAAAAGCCGCGCTTAATGCGCGGCTTTTGCGTGTCTGAGTGACTGGTTTTTTGTAGCTCTATTTTTCGGATCGCTCAGTTCGCAAAGTTCTCGATCTTTACCTGGCCCTCAGGAAAGGTCGCGATGATTTCCAGCTCGCCCCCCATTGCGCGGATGTAGTTGCGCAGCGTGCTGATGTACATGTCTGTGCGTCGTTCCATCCTGGAAATCGCCGCCTGATTGACGTGCAGCATCTTGGCCAGCGTTTCCTGGCTCAATTCTTGGGCCTTACGCAGCTCGTGCAGGGGCATTTCTTTCAGGTGCTGCTGGAACAACCGCTCTGCGTTAGCACGAGACTCTGGCGTCATACGGGCTTGAAGTTCAGCAAATTTTTTAGCCATCGTTGCGGCCCTCTTTACGCAATATTTCCAAATGGTCGTCATACAGTTTTTCAGCCAGCGGGACATGCTCGTCATACCAACGGTTTTGCCCGGTTTTATCCCCTCCGATTAAAAGTAGCGCGCATCGGCGTGGATCAAACGCGTAAAGCACGCGAATGGGACGACCGGCATGCTGGACCCGCAACTCTCGGAGGTTGCCCAGTCGTGAACCTTTAATGTCGCTGCTATGTGGGAAACGCAGGCCCGGGCCGAGTAACCCAAGCAGATCGACGCTGGCTGACACCGAGGACTGCTCTTTCGCGTCCAACCTCTCCCACCAGACTTCAAATTCATCGGTGTATTCAATTTCCCAACCCATACCAATATGCCACCCAAGGAATATGATCTCAAGGGAATAACTTTAGGCGTTAGCGGCCGTGCGGCCACCTTGGTTGCCAATGCAATTGTTAAGGGCGGTTTCGAGCGGGATGTGAGTGTTCGGCTTCTGGCGTTTGGTTTTGTTTACTTCAGGTGGCGCAATATCGGATGACGTCCGCAGACCTTGTAGGCAAACTCCGAATCGTGTTTTGTGGGCACTTTGATGCCTTGTTGTGCTTTTCTTCGACGGGATAGTCTCCGGACGTCGCTGCAAATGCAGTGATCGGGTGTGGTAACCCGGCGAGAAAAGGCGCAACAGCGTTTCCATCACATGAACAGTCAGTTCTTTACGGCTGTGATCCTGTGTTATGGCGGCTGTGCGTGGGACGCTCTAGGGCGTGCCGGTCTCCTTGGCTCCCGGTTTACCACCCTGCGCACAGCTGCCTCCCATTCGTGTGGTAACGAATGCGGCAGCTCCCTATGTCAAGGAGCAAGACTATGAGCAAAACAGATTCGACCGCGTTTTCAGAACTACAAACCATCGGCCTCACACCCTTCATCTACTGCTCAAACCAGGCGCTGTTCCATGTCAGTCGCGGCGTTCCCCTTGCCGACGCATTAGCCCAAGCCTCCAATCTGTTGTACCTCGCCAAGGAACTGACCATGGACGCCGCCTACGCCAAAGACACCGACCGCCACGCCTGGGCCGCGCATTACCTGACGTCGATGAGCAAGGCCGTGGTCGATGATGTGATGAAGGTGCTGGAGCGCGGACCTGATCGCACCGATACGGAGTCCAAAAAATAGCGGTCGATTGACCGTGGAATGAGCCCCGAGAATTCGGGGCTTTCACAGGATGATCGGTGGTGCGCTGTCTTACGCCCAAACACCCAACGCTGGAATGGCCTGCACCGGCCGCAACCGCTCAAGCATTTCACGCGTAAACACCACCTCATACGTATCCGCCGCCCTGCCCCACTGCTCCACGATGACCATGGCGTCGACCAACACGCGTCCCAGTTCGGTAATCGTGTCCGCCAGATCCTCGACGATTGCTTGAGTCCGACCCCACATGCGATCAGTCATCGCCTGAAGCTCAGCCGCAATAAGGTCAGATGACGTGGGGTCCGTATCGGGATAGGTGATGTTGCGCAGCAAATACTGAAGCTCTTTTACTTTTGCGTAGTCCTGTTCCGCCCCCAGCGAACCTTTCAGGATGGTGACGGCTTTCGTCTTGTCGACGCGATTCCCGGACCGATGCATCGAAGACAATGTCTGCCCCATGGCGCCGGCCATCAGGACCATCATTCGGGCTTCCACGTGCGCTTTCATTGCTTCCATCGATGAAATCGGGTGCGCCAGGGTAATGGCAGCGCCTCCTTGATGGCGCAAATCCATGGTCACGGACAGGGTCACGCCGCCGGTTGCAAACCCCAGTGCGCGAGCAACGACGTAGTGGCCCATTTCGTGATGGGCGATCTGCAATGCATGATCATGTACAGCGGCGGGCATATTCTTGGTCATTTCATCGCCCCGTTTCCCCGACCTCACATTCGACTACGATTGACGATAGCTGTCTATTCCGTCCGCTCAGCCAAAAAAGCCGCGCAATCGCGCGGCTTTTTCGTACCTGCAATTCAGCCTTTACTTGGGCAAGGCGTACGCAATTACATAGTCCCCACGATCGGTCGACTGACGCGCACCGCCCACCGTCAGCAGGATGTACTGCTTACCGGTTTTCGGCGAAACGTAAGTCATCGGACCCGACTGGCTACCCACTGGCAAACGCGACTTCCAGATCTCATTCCCGTTACCCGTATCGAACGCCCGCAGGTAGAAATCCTGGGTACCGGCGAAAAACAGCAGGCCGGACTGGGTGGCCAGAGAAGCACCGAGGGTCGGCATGCCAATCGGAATCTGCAAATGCATGCGGATGCCCAGCGGACCGGTGTCCTGAACGGTGCCGACCGGGACTTGCCACATCAGTTTGTGGGTCTTGAGGTCGATGGCGGACATGGTGCCGAACGGCGGCTTCTGGCACGGAATGCCCACCGCCGAGAGGAAGCGTTCGCGCATCGCCCCGAACGGTGTGCCTTCCTGTGGCACGACGCCCATTTCGATACCGCTGGCCCCGGCGGCGATCTTGTTGCGCGGGATCATGTAGTTGGCCAAGCCCAGGCGCATGTCGTTGACGAACATGTAGTTCGTGTTTGGATCAACCGAAACGCTGCCCCAGTTCATGCCGCCCAACGAACCCGGGAATTGCAGCGCGCGGTCCATGCCCGGCGGGGTGTAGACGCCTTCGTGGCGCATGCCTTTGAACTGGATGCGGCACATCAACTGGTCAAACGGCGTGGCGCCCCACATGTCGGCTTCGGTCAGGGTCTTGTTGCCGATGGATGGCATGTCCACCGAGAACGGCTGGGTGGGCGAATAGCGTTCGCCGGGCACACTACCTTGCGGAACCGGGCGCTCTTCGACGCGCGCGATCGGCACGCCGGTTTCGCGGTTGAGCAGGAAGATTTCGCCCTGTTTGGTGACTTGCGCCAAGGCTGGCTGCAGGCCGCCCTTGTCGTCCGGCACGTCGTACAACAACGGTTGGGCCGGCAAGTCGAAGTCCCACAGGTCGTGATGGGTGGTCTGGAAGTGCCAGCGCACCTGACCGGTCTTCACGTCGATGGCGACGATGGACGAGTTCCACTTGTCATCGAATGCCGTGCGTTGGCCGCCGAAGAAGTCTGGCGTGGCGTTGCCGGTGGGCAAGTAGACCAGACCGAGTTTGGCGTCGTAGGACATGGCCGACCATACGTTCGGTGTGCCACGGGTGTAGGTCTCACCAGCCGGCGGGCGTTTGGTGGTGTTCGGATTGCCCGGATCCCACGCCCACACCAGTTCACCGCTGCGTACATCGTAAGCGCGGACTACGCCTGGCGGTTCGCCGGTGGAGTAGTTATCGGCCACACGGCCACCGACGATCACCACGTCACCTGCGACCAGCGGGGTTGAGGTTTGCTGGTAGTAACCGGGCTTCACCTCACCCATGTCGGTGGTCAGATCGACCGTGCCTTTGTTGCCAAACTCTTCACACGGCTTGCCGGTCTCGGCATTGATCGCGATCAGACGGGCATCGCCGGTCGGCAGAAACAGACGTTTCGTACAGGCTGCTGGCTGGATGTCCGAAGACGCAGGGGTCTCGGAATAACCCAGGCCACGGCAACGCTGCCAGTTTGGCGCAGTACCTTGCGGGTCGAACTTCCAGCGTTGGGCGCCAGTGTCGACGTCCAGCGCGAAGACTTTGCCGTAAGCGGTGCAGGTGTAGACCGTGTCGCCGATTTGCAGCGGGGTGTTCTGGTCTTCAGCGCCAGCGCCGGTGCTTTGCGGGATGTCGCCGGTGCGGAAGGTCCACGCCACCTGCAACTTGTCGATGTTGCCTTTGTTGATCTGGTCCAGCGCAGCAAAGCGGTTACCAGCGGTGGTGTTGCCCCAATGGGCCCAGTCTTTCTGCTCGGTACCCGGAGCGACCGGCGTAACAGCCGGTTCAATGCTGGCCTTGACCACATGGGTCGGCACGAACATGTAGGCCATCGTAGCGACAACGCCGACGCCCAGGATACCGGCGAGGCCATAAGCGCCACGGTCGGCAGTCGCGCCTGAAGCACGCACCAGCGTCGGGTAAACAAGCGCGACGACCAGACCGATCACGGCAAAGGTCAGCACGCGCGAGACCAGCGGCCAGTATTCGAAACCGGTGTCCCATACGGCCCAGATCGCGGTAAGAATCAGCGCCACACCATACAGCCACGCACCTTGCGGCTTGCGACGGGCGATCATCAGCCCGGACACCAACATCGCCAGGCCCATCAGCAGGAAATACCAGCTGCCACCCAGCGAGACCAGATAACCGCCGCCACCGGCCAGGCCGAGTCCGATCAACGCAATCAGGACACCCAGCCCCGACAGCAACCATTTGCCGCCGCCGGCAGCCCCAGAATTATTCATGTCGGTAATTTTCCCCATTTGTGACAAGCGCGGAATAATGTACTACCTAGTTACTTATGGCAAATTGTCGCAGGCAAAAATGGCATGAACGGTACTGAGGCTAGATCAAACATCCGGTATGCGAGCGGTGCTGTAACATGCTGACCCATTGATTTGTGTTGCTGGAGACGACCATTGCCTGACACTCGCCCGCCCGTTCTTGACGAAATCGACCGCCAATTGATCGCGGCCCTGCAAATCAATGCCCGCGAAAGCGTGGCCATGCTCGCCCGGCAATTGGGAATCGCCCGCACCACCGTAACGTCGCGGCTGTCGCGCCTGGAAAAGGCCAGGGTCATCACCGGTTATGGCGTGCGCTTGGGCCAGCGTGTGGTGGACGGCGGATTGCAGGCGTACGTCGGGATAACCGTGCAACCGCGCTCGGGCAAGGAGGTATTGCGGCGGTTGAGTGCGATGGCTCAGGTTCAGCAGTTGTGTGCGGTGAGTGGCGAATTTGATTATGTGGCGTGGTTGCGCACTGATTCGCCGGAGCAGCTGGATCAGTTGCTGGATCAGATCGGCAGTGTGGACGGGGTGGAGAAGACGACCACGTCGATCATTCTCAGCAGCAAGATTGATCGCGGCCAGCCGGTTTAGATGCGGTCCACGGTGGGAGCGAGACCGGCTTGCCGGCGAATCGATTTACCAAACAATATCAATGTCGACTGACACACCCTCTTCGCGAGCAGGCTCGCTCCCACACTGGACGGTGTGTAGCGATAGCTCGTCATTTTGCTCAATTAATTAGCAAAACGACGACACATTGCGTCTTATTAACGTGTTCTACGCTCTCTAGAATGGCTGCCATCTTTTCCTATACTCAGACGCGCACTCCGCGTCCGGTCGCCAGCAAGGTCAGCCATGAACAAGAACAATCGCCATCCTGCAGACGGTAAAAAACCAGTCACCATTTTCGGCCCGGACTTTCCTTTCGCCTTCGACGACTGGATCGAACACCCGGCCGGCCTCGGCAGCATTCCTGCGCACAACCACGGCGCCGAAGTGGCGATTGTCGGCGCCGGTATCGCCGGTTTGGTCGCGGCCTACGAACTGATGAAACTGGGCCTCAAGCCCGTCGTCTATGAGGCCTCGAAAATGGGCGGCCGTCTGCGCTCGCAGGCGTTCAACGGGACCGATGGCATCGTCGCCGAACTGGGCGGCATGCGCTTCCCGGTGTCGTCCACCGCGTTTTACCACTATGTCGACAAGCTCGGCCTCGAGACCAAACCCTTTCCCAATCCGCTGACCCCTGCCTCTGGCAGCACCGTCATCGACCTGGAAGGCAAAACCCATTACGCACAGAAACTGGCGGATCTTCCTGCACTGTTCCAGGAAGTGGCTGACGCGTGGGCGGACGCACTGGAAGCCGGTTCGCAGTTCTCCGATATCCAGCAAGCGATCCGCGACCGCGACGTGCCACGCCTCAAAGAGTTGTGGAACACCCTCGTTCCGCTGTGGGACGACCGCACCTTCTACGACTTCGTCGCCACCTCCGAAGCATTCGCCAAGCTGTCGTTCCATCACCGCGAAGTATTCGGCCAGGTTGGTTTCGGCACTGGCGGCTGGGACTCGGACTTCCCGAACTCGATGCTGGAAATCTTCCGCGTAGTGATGACCAACTGCGACGATCACCAACACTTGGTCGTCGGCGGCGTCGAACAAGTGCCGCAAGGCATCTGGCGCCATGCGCCGGAACGTTGCGTGCACTGGCCCGAAGGCACCAGCCTCAAGTCGCTGCACAGAGGCGCGCCACGCTCCGGGGTCAAAAAAATCGCTCACGCCGCGGACGGCCGTTTTGCGGTCACCGATAACAACGGCGATACCCGCGAATACGCGGCGGTACTGACCACCTGCCAGAGCTGGCTGCTGACCACCCAGATCGAATGCGACGAAACCCTGTTCTCGCAAAAGATGTGGATGGCCCTCGACCGCACCCGCTACATGCAATCGTCGAAAACCTTCGTGATGGTCGACCGCCCGTTCTGGAAGGACAAGGATCCGGAAACCGGCCGCGACCTGATGAGCATGACCCTCACCGATCGCCTGACCCGCGGCACCTATCTGTTCGACAACGGCGACGACAAGCCGGGCGTGATTTGCCTGTCGTACTCGTGGATGAGCGACGCGTTGAAAATGCTTCCACACCCAGTGGAAAAACGCGTCGAACTGGCGTTGAACGCGCTGAAAAAGATCTACCCGAAAGTCGACATCGCAGCGCGAATCATCGGCGATCCGATCACCGTGTCGTGGGAAGCCGACCCGCACTTCCTTGGCGCGTTCAAAGGCGCATTGCCCGGTCACTACCGTTACAACCAGCGCATGTATGCGCACTTCATGCAGGCTGAGATGCCGGCCGAACAGCGCGGGATTTTCATCGCTGGCGACGACGTTTCGTGGACACCGGCATGGGTCGAGGGCGCGGTGCAGACCTCGCTCAATGCGGTGTGGGGCATCATGAAACACTTCGGCGGTGAAACTCACGCCGAGAACCCGGGTCCAGGAGATGTGTTCAACGAGATCGGTCCGATTGCCCTGCCCGAGTAAAAGGAGTTCGAAATGCGCGTAGCCCTTTACCAATGTCCACCGCTACCTCTGGACGTCGCCGGCAATTTGCAACGCCTGCAACAACTGGCACTGGAGGCCAAAGGCGCCGATTTGCTGGTGCTGCCGGAAATGTTCCTGACCGGTTACAACATCGGCGTCGATGCCGTCAGCGTCCTGGCGGAGGTGCACAACGGAGAGTCGGCGCAGCAGATCGCGCGCATTGCCAAGACAGCGGGGATCGCCATTTTGTATGGCTATCCCGAGCGTACCGAAGACGGGCAGATCTACAACGCCGTGCAACTGATCGACGCCAATGGCGAGCGCCTGTGCAACTACCGCAAGACTCACCTGTTCGGCGACCTCGATCACTCGATGTTCAGCGCCGGCCAGGATGATTTTCCGCTGGTGGAGCTCAACGGCTGGAAGCTCGGTTTCCTGATTTGCTACGACATGGAGTTCCCGGAGAACGCGCGGCGTCTGGCCCTGGCCGGCGCCGAGCTGATTCTGGTGCCGACGGCGAACATGATTCCTTACGACTTTATCGCCGACGTCACCGTCCGCGCCCGCGCCTTCGAAAACCAGTGTTACGTGGCTTATGCCAATTACTGCGGCAACGAAGGCGACATCCACTATTGCGGCCAGAGCAGCATCGCCGCGCCGGATGGCAGCCGCATCGCACAGGCGGGCCTCGATGAAGCGCTGATTGTCGGTGAGCTGGATCGCCAGTTGATGATCGATTCCCGCGCCGCCAATCGTTACTTCCTCGATCGCCGCCCAGAGCTTTACGGCGAGCTGAACAAGCGCTGACACCCAGTAATCCGCTAGCATTAGCGCTTCCCTGTTCTGGAAGTGCTCATGCCTGCGCTGAATCCCCCTCGCCCTCACACTGAAACCCTGGCCAACGGCCTGCGGGTGACGCTGCGTCATGCCCCGAATCTGAAGCGTTGTGCGGCCGCGTTGCGGGTCGCCGCGGGCAGTCATGACGTGCCATTGGCATGGCCAGGCCTGGCGCATTTTCTTGAACACCTGCTGTTTCTCGGTACCGAGCGTTTTCCTGCGGAACAAGGGCTGATGGCCTACGTACAAGGTCATGGCGGGCAGGTGAATGCACGGACCAGCGAGCGCACCACCGACTTCTTTTTCGAGTTGCCGCCTCAAGTCTTCAACGGAGGACTGCAGCGTCTGTCAGACATGCTCGCTCATCCGCGTATGAATCTGGACGATCAGTTGCGGGAACGGGAAGTGTTGCACGCGGAGTTTGTCGCCTGGTCGCAGGATCCTACGGCACAGCAGCAACTGGCGTTGTTCGATGGGCTTTCGCCGACTCATCCGTTGCGCGGCTTTCATGCCGGCAACCGCGACAGCCTGCCCGTGCAGCAACCGGAGTTTCAGCAAGCGCTGCAGGATTTCCATCAACGGTTTTATCAGACCGGACAGATGACGCTGAGCCTGGCCGGCCCGCAAAGTATCGAAGAGTTGAAGCAAATGGCGCTGAAGTTCGGCGCGGTGATTTCCGTGGGAGAAAACCTCCCGCAACAGGCTCCTGTGCCGCTGATGGAATCTCCAGTCGCAAGTTATCAACAGGCTGGCGAGCGTCGGCTGGATCTGCTGTTTACCTTCGAAGCACTGCCCAATGCGTCGACCGAAGCATTGGCGTTTCTGTGCCATTGGTTGAACGCCGCGAAACCCGGCGGGCTGCTGACTGTATTGCGCGAATGCGGTTTGGCTGAGCATCTGAATGCCAAGCCGCTGTATCAATTTGCCGGACAAGCCGTGCTGCACGTTGAATTCACAACGACCGCATCGGCGAGCGTCCTGAGCGAGAAGCTCCTGGATTGGCTGGGCTTTTTTGCAGCTCAGCAAGATTGGGCCCTTCTGCGTGACGAGTACGCTGCCGTGCTTCAGCGCCAGCAACAAGTCAGCAGCGCGCTGCAACTGGCCCGACTCGACAGCGAACAGCTTGAAACCGGGTTATCCGAGCAGGGCGTTGCAGCGCTCAAGGACATCCTGAAGAAAATCGGCGCTGTGGATAACTTCAGCGGTGAATGGCAACTGCCGACACCGAATCCGTTCTTGCGCGCCGAGGCGCCGCCCCCAAATGCCGGCCTGATTCGCGGCCAGACCAGCAAACACCGTGGCCTGCGGACATTTGCGCAGGACCGCTCGCGCAGCCGTCGCGAAAACTCGCCGATGCAATTCAGCCAGGCCCTGCCGGACAACACCGCTGAAGGCGCGATTTATCTGCGCTGGCGACTAGAGTCCAAACCTCAACCCTGCCATCAGCAGGGTCTGGAAAACCACCTGCAGCCGCTGCGCGAGGATGCCCGTCAGGCGGGCGTCGACTTTTCTTTCAGCGCTTCAGGAAATGAATGGTTGCTGAAAATGACGGGGCTGCAAGAGTCGATGCCGACCGTCCTCGAACATGCGCTGAAAGAGCTGACAAACCCTGACGCCGGTTTCTCACAGGAAGAACCGAACAGCGCCGCGTTGATACCGATTAAACAACTGTTGAAAGCGCTGCCTGATCATTGCCTTGAGCACAGCGCTGTCGCTGATGACTTGCAGCAGCTGTGGTCGACGGCGCGCTGGGAAGGCCTGGCAATCGGGTTGTCGGCACAGACTCAAGCAGCGATGGGTTTCGCCCTGAGTCGCGTGCCCGGCATTGCGGACACTCAACCGTCGTTGCCGTCCTCGATCAACGGGCAGCGTCTGTGGACCGCCGTCGACACCGGTTCCAGCGAACACGCGTTGTTGCTGTTCTGTCCGACGGCCACGCAGGAAATCTCTGACGAAGCCGCGTGGCGTTTGCTGGCGCACATTTGTCAGACGCCGTTCTACCAGCGCCTGCGCGTTGAGTTGCAACTGGGTTATGCGGTATTCAGTGCGCTGCGTCAGGTCCATGGGCAGACGGGCGTTCTGTTCGGCGTGCAATCACCGAGCGTCGAGCCTCTGAACCTGCTGCAACACATGGAAGACTTTCTGAACGACTTGCCCGCAATGATCGACGGCATCGACGAGGCGACCTTCATTGCCCAGCGTCAGGCCTTGGCCGATCAATTCCAGATTCCTGCATTGCCCGCCGCCCAAGCCGCCGAACTGCTCTGGCAGGGCAAGCTGGCTGGCCACTCATCGGATTATCTGACGCAGCTTCCCCAAGCCATTCTGGACGTCGATCGTTCTGCCCTGCGCGCCACCGCACAGCACCTGATCAACGCCGAGGGCGGCTGGCGCGGTCTGGCCAGCAGTTCGCAGCCGGAGGCGCCTTGGCAAGTGGCAAAATGATCATTACCGCTGGTGCAATTAGCTTTTTCCGAGATTGCAGGCCAATCGCTCTGTAATTTTGAGTAACATAGCCACCTAACTATCTGAACATCTCCGGCTGGAGGTGGACTATATGTATAGATCTCAACTGTCCCATCACCTGAAGGAGCGCTCCCATGTCCTGGTCCAAACCTGCTTACACCGACCTGCGTATCGGCTTTGAAGTCACCATGTACTTCGCAAGCCGCTAAGCTTGTCCTGCCGTTCAGCGCCTCGGTTTGCCGAGGCGTTTTTATTTTCAGCGTTGAAATGATGGAGCACCCATGTTTGTCCAGATTCTAGGTTCCGCCGCCGGCGGCGGTTTCCCCCAGTGGAACTGCAACTGCGTGAACTGCGCAGGTTTTCGCGACGGGAGCCTGAACGCCAAGGCACGGACTCAGTCGTCCATCGCGATTTCCGATGACGGCGTGAACTGGGTGCTGTGCAACGCCTCGCCGGACATCCGCGCCCAGCTCCAGAGTTTTGCCCCGATGCAACCGGGCCGCGCCCTGCGCGATACCGGCATCAGCGCGATTATCCTGATGGACAGCCAGATCGATCACACCACCGGCCTGCTCAGCCTGCGCGAGGGTTGCCCGCACAACGTCTGGTGCACCGACATGGTCCATGAAGACCTGAGCACCGGCTTCCCGCTGTTCACCATGCTGACCCACTGGAACGGTGGGCTGAACTGGAACCGCATCGAACTCGACCGCAGCTTCACCATCCCGGCCTGCCCGAGCCTGCGTTTCACCCCGCTGCCGCTGCGCAGCGCCGCGCCACCGTATTCGCCGCACCGCTTCGACCCGCATCCGGGCGACAACATCGGTTTGATCATTGAAGACCTGAACACCGGCGGCAAGCTGTTCTACGCGCCGGGCCTGGGCAAGGTCGACGCGCCGTTGCTGGAGATCATGGCCGGCAGCGACTGCCTGCTGGTGGACGGCACGATGTGGGACGACGACGAAATGCAGCGCCGTGGTGTCGGCACCCGCACCGGCCGGGAAATGGGCCATCTGGCGCAGAACGGCCCCGGCGGTATGCTGGAAGTGCTGGAACAGTTGCCCAAGCAGCGCAAGGTGCTTATCCACATCAACAACACCAACCCGATCCTTGATGAGGATTCGCCGGAGCGCGCCGAGCTGGCTCGGCGGGACGTTGAAGTGGCGTATGACGGCATGAGTATTGTGTTGTAGCCGACGGCCCCTTCGCGGGCAAGCCTCGCTCCTACAGGGATAGCGCCGAACCTGTAGGAGCGAGGCTTGCCCGCGAAAGCGTCCGAACAGACACAACAGAATCCACCGGTTATTCCCCCGGAGACCGAAATGACTGACACCCCACTGTCCCCCGCCGAATTCGAAGCCGCCCTGCGCGCCAAGGGCGCCTATTACCACATCCATCACCCCTATCACGTGGCGATGTACGAAGGCCGGGCAACCCGCGAGCAGATCCAGGGCTGGGTCGCCAACCGCTTCTACTATCAGGTGAACATCCCCCTGAAGGACGCCGCGATTCTGGCCAATTGCCCGGACCGGGAAATCCGTCGCGAGTGGATTCAACGCCTGCTCGACCATGACGGCGCCCCCGGCGAAGACGGTGGCATCGAAGCGTGGCTGCGTCTGGGGCAGGCCGTCGGCCTCGACCCGGACCAACTGCGATCGCAGGAACTGGTGTTGCCCGGCGTGCGTTTCGCAGTGGACGCCTACGTCAACTTCGCCCGCCGAGCCAGTTGGCAGGAAGCCGCCAGCAGCTCTTTGACCGAACTGTTCGCGCCGCAGATCCACCAATCGCGTCTCGACAGCTGGCCGCAGCATTACCCGTGGATCGACCCGGCCGGTTACGAATATTTCCGCACCCGTCTGGGCCAGGCGCGCCGCGATGTCGAACACGGTCTGGCGATCACCCTGCAGCACTACACGACGCGGGAAGGCCAGGAGCGCATGTTGGAAATTCTCCAGTTCAAACTGGACATTCTTTGGAGCATGCTCGATGCCATGAGCATGGCCTACGAACTAAAACGCCCGCCGTATCACAGCGTGACCGAGCAACGGGTCTGGCACAAAGGAATCAGCTTATGAGTTTCGATCGCAGCAAGACCCCGAACTGGCGTCCCGGCTACCGCTTCCAGTACGAACCGGCGCAGAAAGGCCATGTGCTGCTGTACCCGGAAGGCATGATCAAACTGAATGAAAGCGCCGCGCTGATCGGCGGTTTGATCGACGGCGAACGTGACGTCGCGGCGATCATCGCCGAACTGGACGCGCAGTTCCCCGGCGTGCCGGAGCTCGGTGATGACATCGAGCAATTCATGGAGGTCGCCCGTGCTCAGCACTGGATCGAACTTGCCTGATTCCGTGTCGGACAAGTTACCGCCCAAACCGGAAATCGGCCTGCCGCTGTGGCTGCTGGCCGAACTGACGTATCGCTGCCCGCTGCAATGCCCGTACTGCTCCAATCCACTGGATTTCGCCGAGCAAGGCAAAGAGTTGAGCACCGAACAGTGGATCAAGGTGTTCCGCGAAGCACGGGAAATGGGCGCGGCGCAGCTGGGCTTTTCCGGCGGCGAACCGCTGGTGCGCCAAGACCTCGCCGAACTGATTGCCGAGGCGCGCAAGTTGGGTTTCTACACCAACCTGATCACCTCCGGCATCGGCCTCACCGAGCAGAAAATCAGCGACTTCAAGAAGGCCGGCCTGGACCATATCCAGATCAGCTTCCAGGCCAGCGACGAGCAGGTGAACAACTTGCTGGCCGGGTCGAAAAAGGCCTTCGCGCAAAAGCTGGAAATGGCTCGCGCAGTGAAAGCACACGGTTATCCGATGGTGCTGAATTTCGTCACCCATCGGCACAACATCGACAAGATCGACCGGATCATCGAGCTGTGCATCGCCCTTGAGGCAGACTTCGTCGAACTCGCCACGTGCCAGTTCTACGGTTGGGCGCAGCTCAATCGGGTCGGTCTGCTGCCGACCAAGGAACAACTGGTCCGTGCCGAACGCATCACCAACGAATACCGCGCCAAACTCGAAGCCGAAGGGCATCCGTGCAAGCTGATTTTCGTCACGCCGGACTATTACGAAGAACGACCGAAAGCCTGCATGAACGGTTGGGGCAGTATTTTTCTGACAGTAACCCCGGACGGAACCGCGCTACCGTGTCACGGCGCCCGACAGATGCCGGTGCAGTTTCCTAACGTGCGCGACCACAGCATGCAGCACATCTGGTACGACTCGTTTGGCTTCAACCGCTTTCGCGGTTACGACTGGATGCCCGAGCCCTGCCGCTCGTGCGACGAGAAAGAAAAGGACTTCGGTGGCTGCCGCTGCCAGGCCTTCATGCTCACCGGTGACGCCAGCAACGCCGACCCGGTGTGCAGCAAATCGGAACATCACGGCGTGATTCTCAAGGCCCGCGAAGAAGCCGAGCACGCGACCCAGACCATCGAACAACTGGCCTTTCGCAATGAACGAAACTCACGACTCATCGCAAAAAGCTGAACCCTTCAGCGCCGCCAAAGCGGTCGCTGCCGGTATCGACTTTGCCGAACTGCAGGTTGGCCCGCATGGCCTGTTCTGGAACGAGTACCGTCCCGAGGACGCCGCTTGTCGAATCTGGCATTGGCGTGATGGCCAGGCGCATTGCCTGACGCCAATGGGTTTCAGCGTGCGCAGTCGGGTGTACGAATATGGCGGCGGAGCGTTCTGTCTGACAGATGACGGGATAGTTTTCGTCAACGAGGCGGATCAGCAGCTGTATCGCCAATCGCTGACAGGCGAACCGCCCCAAGTGCTGACGTCCGGTGAATGCCGCTACGGCGATCTGCAGTTTGCCAACGGGCACGTGTTGGCCGTTGAAGAACATCGGGATCGACATCGCCTGGTGGCCATCGACCTGGCGGACAGCACGCGGCATCTGTTGGCCGAGGGTGCTGACTTTTATGCCGCGCCGACACTGAGCCCCGATGCTCGGCGGTTGGCCTGGATCGAATGGAGCCGTCCGGACCAGCCATGGACCGCGACGCGCCTGATGGTTGCCGAGCGCCAGAGCGATGGCCGTTACGCTCAAGCGCGTTGCCTGGCGGGTGAAGATATTCAGGAGTCGTTGCAACAACCGCGATTCGATGACCGTGGCCGGCTGTTGTGTCTGACGGATCGCGGCGGTTACTGGCAGCCGTGGGCGGAGTCTTCCGATGTGTTGCGCCCGTTGCCCAGCGCTGAGGCTGATCATGGGCCAGCGCCCTGGCAGTTGGGGGGTTGCACTTGGCTGCCCCTAGGTGAAAACAGCTATCTGGCCAGTTGGACCGAAGGCGGATTCGGCCGACTGGGCATTGGCGGTGACGCTACAGAAGATTTCACCGGGGACTACAGCCGATTCCGACATCTCGCACTGGATGAACAATTCATCTACTGCATTGCCGCTTCGCCAGTCAGTTCGTCGGCCGTGATCGCCATCGACCGCAAGACCCGAGCCGTCAGGGTATTGGCCGGTGGAGTCGCGCCGCTGCCCGCGGATCAGATCAGCATCGCGCAAACCCTGCGCTACCCGAGCGGTTCGGGCGAGGCTCACGGTTTTTTCTACCCGGCAATGAACGGCGCAGCGAAACCGCCGCTGGTGGTGTTCATCCACGGCGGCCCGACATCGGCGTGCTACCCGATGCTTGATCCGCGCATCCAGTACTGGGCGCAACGAGGCTTCGCCGTGGCCGACCTCAACTACCGTGGCAGCAGCGGTTACGGCCGGGCCTATCGCCAGGCGTTGCATTTGAGTTGGGGTGAAGTGGATGTGGAAGATGCCTGCGCGGTAGTCGCCCATCTCGCCGAGCGTGGATTGATCGACGGCGACCAGGCGTTTATTCGCGGCGGCAGCGCCGGCGGCTACACCACGCTGTGTGCATTGGCGTTCAAGAAAGTCTTTCGCGCCGGCGCCAGCCTTTACGGTGTCAGCGATCCCGTTGCCCTGGGCCGTGCGACCCACAAGTTCGAAGGCGATTACCTGGACTGGCTGATTGGCGATCCTGAGCTGGACGCCGAGCGCTACGCCGCACGCACGCCCCTGCTGCATGCGAGCAACATCAGCGTGCCGGTGATTTTCTTTCAGGGCGAACTGGACGCTGTGGTCGTGCCGCAACAGACCCGCGATATGGCCGAGGCGCTGCAGCAAAACGGCATTCTGGTGCAGGCGCATTATTACGCGGACGAACGTCACGGCTTCCGCAAGGCGGGCAATCAGGCCCATGCGCTGGAGCAGGAGTGGTTGTTTTATCGGCGGGTGATGGCGCTCGCCAGCTGACACCGCGTCGTTCCCTTCGCGAGCAGGCTCGCTCCCACATTCGACCGAGTTCTATCAGGGGAACGCGATTTCATGTGGGAGCGAGACCGGCTTGCCGGCGAAGGCGATCCATAAAACGCTGCAGCTTTCAGCGTTTGGCGATGATGTACACCGCATGCACGATCCCCGGAATATAACCGCACAACGTCAGCAGAATATTCAGCCAGAACGCACCAGCGAAACCGACTTGCAGAAACACACCCAGTGGCGGCAACAGAATGGCGATGATGATGCGAATGAAGTCCATGGGGCAGCTCCTGAATTGAAGTGGGCTCATATGAGCCTTGCTTCTAATCGACCAACACCGTTCGTCAGGGTTCAGTACTGTTCCTCAGGCCAGTATCTCCAGACCATGTTTCTGAACAATGCTCAACAACTTCAGCGCCATGCCACTGGGGTGTTTGGCCCCTGCTTCCCACTGTTTGACCGTCGAAGCACTGGTGTTCAGATAACGCGCAAATACCGGCTGGCTGACGTTGTTGCGTTCGCGCAGTGCTTTGATCTGCTCCGCAGGAATCGCGTCCGGCACCGTCGCAAGACAGGATTCATCGAATTCGCGCATGGTTGCCTTGCTGATTGCGCCAATGGCGTACAAGGCACTGGCGGATTCGTGAACTGATTCCAACGCCTCACTTCTGAATTTTTTACTCATGAGATATCTCCAAAAACTCCCTCGAATCCAGTAGGTACTGGACTTGCAACTCTGTTAGCCCCTCGTAGGTCTTCGCCACTTTCCGAAAACCGATCAAATCGGCCTGACTGATATTGCTCTGATCTTTCTTGGCATAGAGGAACTGATAGATCCAGTAACGACCGCCCTTTGCCACAACAATCGAGCGGTGGCGATTGGCATTCAAACGCTTCTTCCAAACCCCGCCGCCGAGACTTTCTGCCTGGCCCTTGAGCATTTCGGTGAATGCCTCCCGAAGCTCATCATCACCAATCCAGGCCTTACCCGCCTGCATCGCAAAACGCTTTGTCTTGAACAACCTCGGTGACATCGGCATCCCTTCCAAAAAACATACCACTGAGTGGTATAGAAATCAAAACCAGGAATCCTTCACTGGCACCGGCACTCCCTGCCGGCTTTTCTAAAAAGCCACCGATTTAGCTCCCGTTCAAGCGACGAAGTGCATCCGGCAAAACGCAGAGACAAAAAAACGCCCCACGTCAAAAGAATCAAACGTGAGGCGATGCGTTATACCGCGAGACGGTTCGGGAATTCGTGTAGGGCGGTTCTGATCAGACGGCAATCCCTTTGCGGCATTGCAGTTGTGCGGTGCGCACGCGGGAAAACGCGCGGGCCAGGCGCAGGAGCATTTCGTCGATGTTGGATTTGCTGACCGTAAGCGCTGGGGTGAATCGCAGGCAATCGGCTTGCGGGGCGTCGAGCAGCAAGCCTTCGTACAGCGCTGCTTTGACTACGGCGTCAGCCGAATCGTCGGACAGGGTCAGACCCCAGAGCAATCCCTGACCGCGCAGTTCGCCGTGTCCATAGCGATGAGCCAGGCGTGCCATGCCTTCGCGCAAGTGCTGGCCGGTTTCCCTGACATGCTCGAGAAAGCCCTTGTCCTGCACACTATCGAGCACCGCCAGACCCGCAGCGGTCATCAGCGCGTTGCCATGGTGAGTGCCCGTCAGCTCGCCGACGTCGAAGCAGCAGGCCTTGCCCCGCGCCAGCAGCGCCGCCAAGGGCACACCACCGCCCAGGCCTTTGCCGAGGACGACGATATCGGCTCGCACACCGTAGGACTGTTCCGCGAGTAAGGTGCCGAGTCGACCAAGACCGGTTTGCACTTCGTCGAAGATCAACAGGATGCCAAGCTCACGGCACAGGCGTTCGACGCCCTTGAGGTAATCCTCGGTGGCGGGAATTACCCCGGCTTCGTTCTGTATCGGCTCAAGCATGATTGCCACGGTCCGGGCGTCAACGGCGGCGTGCAGAGCGGCCAGATCATTGAACGGTACGTGGCTGAAGCCTGGAAGTTGCGGCTCGAAGCGGTTGGTCAGCCTGGAACTGTCCGACGCCGGAATCGTCCCGAGACTACGGCCATGGCAACCGTTGTTGGCCACGATGATCCGCGACGCACCGCCGCGATGTTGCTGGCCCCACTTGCGCGCCAGTTTGATCGCCGCTTCACAGGCTTCACTGCCACTGTTGAGCAGGTACGCCTGATCACTGCCAGTGCTGACGCAGAGCCGCTCGGCGAGGTTGAGCATGCCGCGGTTGTGCAGGCCAAAACCGGGATTGATCAACGATTGAGCTTGCGCCGTGATTGCGTTGACCAGTACCGAAGGGCTATGTCCGAGGCTATTGGCCCCGCCACCCTGGGAAAAATCCAGATAGGCGCGGTCTTCGCTGTCCCATAACCAGGAGCCCTGACCGCGCACAAAAATCTGTTTCGGCCGCTCGACACTGGGCATCAGGCACTCGCTGGAAAGATTGTCACTTCTGTACGGCAGGAAAGTGTCCGCGCTCAGGTCATCAAGGCTGGGAGCATTGCGCCGTAAATTGAACAAATTCATCCGAAAACACCTCGTTTGAGGTGTTTTGTCTTACCTATGTAAACACCTTCGGCGTAAACGGTAATCATCGCGTTCTATGGCCCTGTAAGCCCTGTGAATGCGGTTAGACTAGGCTCAGGCAGGGCCTTGAGCCATTTCGATTTCCCAGTATTTTCGATAAGCAAAACTTATGGATTTTAAACAACTGCGTTATTTCGTCGCGGTCTACGAAGAGGGCCATGTGGGCCGGGCCGCCGAGAGGCTTTCAATCTCCCAACCGGCACTCTCCCAACAGATTCGCCAGCTCGAACAACACCTCGATGTGAGCCTGTTCGAGCGCAGCAGTAAACGCTTGCTGCCGACCCTGGCCGCGCACACGCTGTACAACCACGCCCTGCCCTTGCTCGATGGCCTGCAACGGGCGCGTGAAGCATTGGGCAACTTCAAGGGACAAGCGCTGCGCACCCTGGCCATTGGCGTGCTGCAAACCGTCCACACCAGCCTGGTGCCGCAGATGCTCGAACGCGTGCGCAAGGCGCAGCCGCACCTGGTGGTGCAGATCTATGAACTGACGGGACTGGAAATCGAACGGCGGTTGCTCAACGGTTCGCTGGACATCGGCATCAGTTACCTGCCGCCCCGTCAGCCGGGGCTACACGGCGTGATGCTGTACGAAGATGAACTGACACTGGTCATCCCGGCGGATCACCCGCTGCGCGAATTCAAGAAAGTCTCCATGAGTCAGGCCGCCGAGTTGCCGATGTTGCTGCTGGGTGAAGAGTTTCAGGTGCGGCAGATCTGGCAAACACAACTGGCCAGCCTGGGACGACGCCCGCAGGTGCAGGCCGAACTGAACAACATGGCGGGGATTCTCGACAGCCTGCCGCACACCCGGTTGGCGACCGTCCTGCCCGGCCGCTCGCAGAAGATGCTGGGCAATGACGAACTGCTCTGGAAGCCGCTGACCGAGCCACGGGTGCCATTGAAAGTCGGGTTGGTGTGTCGCGATGTGCAACGGCAACAAGCGTCATTGGCTTTGTTGCGGACATTGCTGGAAGAAGTGATGAACGGCCCGAATGAAGCCCCCACAACCCTGGACGGGATGAGCTGACTACTTTTCTGCGGGCAAAAGAAAACCCCGCCGAAGCGGGGCTTTGCAGACTGTTTCCCTGACATCCATTTCACTCCGCCGTCCTGGCAGAATCCTACGTGTCCGTGTTGTTGCTTTGCGCTTCCTGCGCGACGTCCATGTGAAGTAGATTAGCCGTGGATCCAATCTGCATCTATGGGAGAAAAGCAGCACGTCATGTAAGAGAATGCTTACATGACGTTACATCGTCAGAACTGCGCCGCGTCCAGCAGGAACAGCGACTCGCTACCGGCCTTCACCGACGCACTCAACGAGTGAATACGCGGCAGCAGGCGAGCGAAATAGAACCGCGCCGTGCCCAATTTGCTCGCGTAGAAATCGTCCTGCGCTTCTTTGCCGAAGGCGGCCTTGGCCATCAGTGCCCACATGTAGGCGTAAGCCACGTAACCGAAAGTTTGCAGGTATTCGACCGAAGCCGCGCCGATTTCATTCGGGTTGTTTTTCGCCCGATCCAGCAACCACGCCGTCAGTTCGTCGAGGGTGGTCACGGCATCGTTCAGCGGCTTGGTGAACTCGTCCAGGTCAGCACTGGCCGTCGCGGTGAAGTGACGAATCTCGTCGGCGAACAGGTTGTAGAACGCCCCGCCGCTGCCAACGATCTTGCGCCCGACAAGGTCCAGCGCCTGGATGCCGTTGGTGCCTTCGTAAATCTGAGTGATGCGCACATCGCGAACCAGTTGTTCCTGGCCCCACTCACGAATGTAACCGTGGCCGCCGAAAACCTGCTGGCCGTGAATAGTGGTTTCCAGACCAAGGTCTGTCAGGAACGCCTTGGCTACCGGGGTCAGCAGCGCTACCAGGTCTTCCGCGCGTTTGCGGGTAGTCGCATCTTCGCTGAACTTGGCGGTGTCCAGTTGCATGGCCACGTAAGTCGAGAAAGCACGGCCGCCTTCGTTCGAGGCTTTCATGGTCAGCAGCATGCGACGCACGTCCGGGTGGACGATGATCGGGTCGGCCACTTTGTCCTTGTTCTGCGCGCCGGTCGGCGAACGGCTTTGCAGGCGGTCGCGGGCGTATTCAACGGCGTTCTGGTAAGAGCGCTCGCCAGAGGCCAGGCCCTGGATACCGACGCCCAGACGCTCGTAGTTCATCATGGTGAACATCGCCGCCAGGCCTTTGTTCGGCTCGCCGACCAGGTAACCCACGGCTTCGTCGAAGTTCATCACGCAAGTCGCGGAGGCCTGAATGCCCATCTTGTGTTCGATCGAACCGCAGGTCGCCGGGTTACGTGCACCGAGGCTGCCATCGGCATTGACCATGAACTTCGGCACCAGGAACAGCGAAATGCCTTTCGGCCCCGCTGGTGCATCCGGCAGTTTGGCGAGTACCAGGTGAATGATGTTCTCGGTCAGGTCGTGTTCGCCACCGGTGATGAAAATCTTGGTGCCGCTGACTTTGTAGGAACCGTCCGCCTGAGGCTCAGCCTTGGTGCGAATGATGCCCAGGTCTGTACCGGCGTGCGGCTCGGTCAGGCACATGGAACCGGCCCAGACACCGGCGTACATGTTCGGCAGGTAAGCGGCTTTCAGTTCGTCGCTGGCGTGGGCGTTGATCGACAGGCAAGCACCGGCGGTCAACATCGGGTACAGACCGAACGACAGGCTCGCGGAGTTGACCATTTCTTCGACCTGGGCCGAAACCGCCTTGGGCATGCCCATGCCGCCGTAGGTCGGATCGCCACCGACGCCGACCCAACCGCCTTCAGCGTAAGTCTGATAAGCCTGTGGGAAACCTGCCGGCGTGGTGACAGCACCGTCCGCCCAATGGCAACCTTCTTCGTCAGCCGCACGGCTCAGGGGCGCGATGCTTTTGCTGGTGACCTTGCCGGCCTCTTCAAGAATGGCTTCAACGGTTTCTGCGTCGACGGTATCGGCCAGTGCAGGCAACTCGGCCCAGAGTTTGGCGACCTCGAACACTTCATTGAGGACGAAGCGCATATCGCGCAGCGGCGCTTTGTAGTCAGCCATGGCAAACCTCGCAGGATCTTTACAGGTGATTCGTAGGAAGAGTGTTTTCGTTGGGTCCGAGTGTAACCCAACAACTTTTGCGACACATAGGGTCAGGCCGTGACCGTTTTGTAATTTTTGGTCATTGCATTTTTGTGTCTGCCAGAACGCCTTCGCGGGCAAGCCTCGCTCCTACAGGTCGTGCGCCAAATTTAAAATGGCGCAAACCCTGTAGGAGCGAGGCTTGCCCGCGAAGCTTTTCAAACGCAACCGTTACAGCGCAAACAACTCAGCCGGCAGCTTCATCAGGCAATCGCTACCCGCTTCGATGGCCGCGCGATGAGCGGCGGTGCGTGGCAGCAATCGCTTGAAGTAAAACTCGCTGGTCGCCAGTTTGCCCCGGCAGAAATCGGCATCGCCGCTGCCCGCATCCAGCTGCGCCTGAGCCACCAGCGCCATGCGCAGCCACAAGTAACCGAGGATGATGTAACCGCTGTACATCAGGTAATCCACCGACGCAGCACCCACTTCGTCCGGATTCTTCATCGCGGCCATGCCGACCTGAGTGGTCAGTTCGCCCCACTGCTGATTCAGCCCGTTGAGTTGCGCCACGTAGCTGGCGAGTTGCGGATGATCGGCGTTCGCCGCGCAGAACTTGTGAACGATTTTGGTAAAACCGCGTAGCAGTTTGCCCTGGCTGCCGAGCACTTTGCGCCCGAGCAAATCCAGCGCCTGAATGCCGTTGGTGCCTTCGTAGATCGGTGCAATCCGGCAATCGCGAACCAACTGCTCCATGCCCCACTCACGAATGAAGCCGTGGCCGCCGAACACCTGCATCCCGTGGTTGGTCACTTCCAGCCCGGTGTCGGTCATGAAGGCCTTGCAGATCGGCGTCAGGAACGCCAACAGGTCTTCGGCGTCCTGCCGCGCGGTTTCATCCGGGCTCAGGTGCGCGGCATCCAGAAGTTGCGCAGTGAAGTAGGTAAGCGCGCGATTGCCTTCGTTGAAGGCCTTCATGGTCAGCAACATTCGACGCACATCAGGATGAACGATGATCGGGTCGGCGGCTTTTTCCGGTGCTTTCGGACCGGTCAGCGAACGCATCTGCAAACGATCATTGGCGTACTTGATCGCCCCCTGAAAACTCGCTTCCCCCAGACACAAACCCTGCATCCCGGTGCCGAGACGCGCATGGTTCATCATGGTGAACATGCAGTTCAGGCCCTTGTTCGGCTCACCGATCAGAAAGCCTTTGGCCTCGTCGAAGTTCAGCACGCAGGTGGCCGAGGCCTTGATACCCATCTTGTGTTCGATCGAGCCGCAGGAAACGCCGTTGCGCGCACCCGCCTCACCTTCGGCATTGGGTAGGTATTTAGGCACGATGAACAGCGAAATGCCCTTGGTGCCCGCAGGCGCATCCGGTAGTTTCGCCAGCACCAGGTGAATGATGTTGTCGCTCATGTCGTGTTCGCCGGCAGAGATGAAAATCTTGCTGCCGGAGATCGCGTAACTGCCATCGGCTGCCGGCACGGCGCGGGTCTTGATGATGCCCAGGTCTGTGCCGCAATGGGCTTCGGTCAGGCACATGGTGCCGGTCCATTGGCCCGCGGTGAGTTTGCTAAGGTAGGTGTTTTTCTGTTCTTCGGTGCCATGGGCGTGGATCGCCGACATCGCGCCGTGCGTCAGGCCCGGGTACATGCCCCAGGAAGTGTTGCTGGACCCGACCATCTCGCTGATGACCAGTCCCAGGGAACTCGGCAAGCCCTGGCCGCCATAAGCGGGATCGGCCGCCAGACCATGCCAGCCACCTTCGACGTATTGTGCGAAGGCTTGCTTGAAGCCTGTAGGCGTTGTCACCACGCCGTTGTCGAAATGGCAGCCCTCTTCGTCGCCGCTGCGATTGAGCGGTGCGAGCACGTTCTCGCAGAACTTCGCGCCTTCTTCGAGGATCGCATTGACCATGTCCGGACTGGCATCCGTGGCGCCCAGAGCGGCGTAGTTGCTGTGAAAGTCGAAGACGTGGTCGATCAGAAAGCGCATGTCGCGCAGGGGAGCTTTGTACTCGGGCATGGTCATTTCTCCGGCAGCAGATTGATCAAACCTACTGCCGCCGACCACGCCTCACAATCACAGTCCAGACGCTGAATGCGCCATCATCACTCAACCCGCAGCCACCTCGCGCACTGCACCACGACGGTTCTGACCGTAAGCCACCACGCAGTTTCGCCCCGCGCCTTTCGCGGCGTAGAGCGCCTCGTCCGCGGACTTGAGCACTTTTTCCGGGTTGCGTTGCTCCACGCGTTCGGCGACGCCAATGCTGACGGTGACCGACACACTCGAAGCCCCTGACCCGGAACGACGCTGACGACCTTGCTGGTCATCCTGAGGACGGTTGTCCTGGTTACGCAGTTGAATGTTGTAGGTGGCGATGGATTCGCGGATGACTTCCAGGTGCGGCATGCACTCTTCAAGCGTCTTGCCCGCGAACACCAGCGCAAATTCCTCACCGCCGTAGCGATACGCCCTACCGCCGCCGCCGATTTTCGACAGTTTGCTGGCTACCAGCCGCAGCACCTGATCGCCGACGTCGTGGCCGTGGGTGTCGTTGAATTTCTTGAAGTGGTCGACGTCGCTCATGGCCAGCACGTAATTGCGCCCCAGGCGCTGCATGCGTTCGTTCAACGCGCGGCGGCCAGGCAAACCGGTGAGCTCATCGCGGAAGGCCATTTGATAGGCTTCATGGGCAACTGCCGCGGCAATCATCAACATCACCTGGCTGCACATGATGTTCAAGGTGAACGGCAGGATGAACGTCTTCGGCAACGCCCAGAACAACCCGAGCAGCCCCACCAGCTGGGCGGCGTGCAAAGGTCTGGGGTTGCGCCAGTATTGCCAGCTCAGCAGCAGGAACGAGGCGATAAACACGGGGTAGGACAGCTGAATCAGGCTCATCCACGCGCCATGCAGGGCTGGCCAGCGGATTTCCGACAGCCACATCAACAGCGCCTGTGGGTAACTTTGCTCCAGGCCCAACGCCACGCTGCCGACGGCCAGCAACACCGCGAAACGCGCGATCATGTCCTGGAACAGATGGGTGCGTTCCTGCCACGCGGCGAATATGCCAAACATCAGCGGCAGTAACAGACAGCACAGGTGAAAGACCACGGCGGCGTCTTCACGCACTCTGCCGTTGTCGCGGTAATAGTCGGTCTGAGTGTCGAGCAGGTAGTAGGCGATGTACACCGTGACCATCAGAAACAGTTCACGCTGACGTCGGTAAACCGCGCAATAAGCGCCGCCGAGCAACAGCACCAACGTAGGCAGCACGTTGAACAGCGAAGTGAAGAAGACGTTCAGATCCTTGACGTACGCAGCCGCCAGCCCCGCAAGCAAAAGCAGAAGTGACGGTAGGAAATGACTGAAACGTACAGCGGAAGAACGCGGCAAGGGTAAAGCTCCGACCCGTCATATCTATAGATGGCATTGTGCCCACCACTTTAACGGCAGTGCCCCTGATTTTCTGAGTGATTTGATAAGGTTTTTTTGACGCCGTGTAACTGACTGTCGCCAGTTACACGGAATGAAGCATCAAAGGTCGTTGTAGTACGGCTGCAACGGCCCTTCTTTCACTTTGCGCCCCTCTGCGCCGACCGACTTGAGTTTCACCACCGCATCCACGGCCCGCTGGGTCGTAATCTTCGGATTGACCGGTTTTGCCACGACCGCATTTTCATCCCCGACGTGGCCTTGATGAATCACCAGCGATGGATGATCGAACGGCGCTTGCTCCCACGCCACGCGCGGATCGGTCAAGCCGACCTCCATGAACTTCACCAGGGCATCGATTTCATCGGGCGTCAGGTTCAGGGGCGTCATGTCCGGATCGAGGTTCGAGGTGTTGTGCTGATTCACACTGGGATGATTGAAGCCGCTGGTGTTGTTCGCTTCCGAGCCACGCCGGTCACCGCCACGGTTGTAGAACTCCATGACCTGTTTAAGCGTCGCCCGGCTGCCATTGTGGAAATACGGACCGGTCAACGCGATGTTGCGCAGCGTCGGGGTCTTGAAGGCACCATCCACCGCATCGCGGAAACCGACATTGGGTTTAAGCGTCGCATCGCAGGGGAGTGCCGCGCTCAAGGGCACTTCGAAAGTGCAGACATCGACGTCAAGCGGGTCAGGCACGTTGCCGCCCTGGATTTGCGTGTTGTATTCACGGGTGAACGACAGCGGATTGCCCCACGCGTCTGTCCCGCCAAGCGCCAGGTCTTCCGACGTCGGGCGTACTCCGGTGTTGTAAAAACCGTTGTCGTAGAGCGTGGTCAGGTTGTCGGCCATGACCATCCGTTCAATGCGCTCGCGCGGATGAAACAGCAAACGGCTGCCGGCGTTGGTCAATTCCGCGCCGCCATGGCAACTGATGCACTTGCCCTTACCGAGGAACAGATTCATTCCTTCGACTTGCTGGGCATTCATTGCCTGATGATTACCTTGCAGGTAGGCGTCCAGCGGCGCCTGGTCGGAAATCAGGGTCGATTCGTACATCTGGATCGCAAGTCCGAAGAACAGCGAGAAGTTGGCCTCCATTTGGGTAAACGGAGCGCCGCCGAGGGACACCTGTTGCGTGGCGTTCCACAGCCGTGGATGGAAAGCCGCCTTGATCAGTTCACGATAGGTAGGCCGGGATGTACCGGAAACCGGGCCCAGCACTGAATCGGTGGAGGAAATCTGCTGCCCTTTGAGCAACAGCGTGTCGAGCATGCGCCGGCCGATGTCCGCAAAGGTGCGTCCGCCGCAGGACATTTCTACCGCGCTGCCGGGTGGCCCAACGGCTTGCGAGGCGGCAGACGCATCTTTGAGCGCCAGCCGCACTTTGGTCGCTACCCCGCTGCTATCGCTGGTGACGAAAATCCCGGCATCGGGGTCGCGATTGCCAAACGGCGAAAAACCGTTGAACACGTTGTTGGCCCGACCATCCCAGAAATTGCGCACGTTGAACGCGGCGTTGATCACCGTCGGCGCGTTACGCCCTGTCGCACGACGGACATTGATCCCGCCCACCTGGAAAATACCGTCCGGCTGCTGCGTGCACTTGTCGAAACGTGATTGACGGGGTTTGACGAAGTTGGCGTCGAATACGCCTTGCGAGCCAACCACATCGTCGGTCGAATAGAGGATGGGCGAATTGCGATCGAGCGGATCAGCCAGCACGTGGGTGGGAAAGTCGGTTTTCTTGAGTGTGTAGTTCGGGCCGCCCTTGCCGCCGGACAGGGTCACGTATGACGCCACGTCGCCGGGGATATCCGAGGCTACAAAAGGCTTGTTGAAGATCGACGCGACGTTGGCATTGGTGTTCGCCTGGCCGGGGTTGATCTGGTTGGTTATCCGGTGATCGACCCCGGCGTGGAAGTGGCAAGACGCGCAGGCGGTGGCGCCGTCGCTGCCAACCTCCATGTCCCAAAACAGGGCCTTGCCTAAACGAATCGCCGCGCTGCGATTGAGGACATAGTCGGTCATCAGATCGACTTTGCGTCCGCCTTCGGTTCCCGAGGGGTCAGGGGGTGTCATGCCACGCAAGGATTGCAGAGTGGGCACGTCGGGCACAGGCGGATTGACCTCGGGCGCGGCGGCGGCCCATGCACTCATGACCGGCAGTCCACCGGCAAACAGAACGCTCGTCATTGCACAGGCCAGACGGCGAGTTCGAAAGATGCTCAAGTACTTAACCATGAAGACGTTCTCGATTCAGCACGGAGTAGCCAGGCTCCGTGATTTTCCTGTTGCGAGATGAACTCATCGCCATGAATCCTGCTATTTGCACCTGCGACCAAACCAATTAAAAAATTGGCAGGCAGGGCAAAGCACCACTGGCAAAGTACTCTCTTGGCTCAGGCTTTAGTTAAACTTTGCGCTGCTGCGCCTTCGAGGCGCTCAATCCAACTTTAGCTGTAACAAAACATTTCAGCAGAAAAAATCAATATTTTTTTATTTTGACGCCCGCCCGTAAAAACCGCTTAGCAAAACCCCCGCGAGGAGCACATCAACAGCCGTTTAACACTATCCATCATTATCGGTGTAGTCCCCCCCCATATCTGGGTGGCATTCCCCAACAGCCATGGACCGGAACCCAACAACAAGACTTAAGATATTGATATACAAGACTTATAGCGTATCGATGCCCCCTTTAGATAAGCTGGCAGAGTTATTGCTTACACCCACGGACAAGCATGTATCAAACACAGTAGTTCCATGCGTGCGCAAGTTGCACTGCGTGAGCTATGGCTTTTTTTATATAAAATTCAAAACAACTTTAATTGCGAAGACCACAAGAATACTGCTTGCCAACCATTCCCACTCAGAGTACATATAGACAACATTTCTCATTAACTTAATTATGGAAAACCAGTCAGGAACTACACTAAAAACCAATTACTGAACTCCCTAATATGGGCATATATCCCCCCCTATATTGGTGAATATCACTCGGCAGCCTTTCGCGCAATGCCAGCAACAGCGGCGCAGCCCGTATGTTCAATGCACTAACAACTATGTGTGCCGGTCAGGCACGACAACTGCTATGTACGCCCCAGGCTCAAGGAAATGTCTCTCGCGATCGTGTCCCTAACCGGCCAACACATCGCGTAATGCAGTCTGAAGGGTGAGTGGCGATCACGTATCGACCGTACAGCACCACCGTCACTCTCCCTCTGGATCGAGCCAACTCGACGCTCATGCCTTTCCGTCTTTCTTGCGCAGGATTCAGCGCATCAGCAGGCCTGAGAGTCGATTGGCCGGAAACTGGTCCTGCAAGATTTTGGAGAGAACCATGAGCTTATCTGTACACACAAAGACGCTCGCTATACCGCCGCTCCACAAACGACTTAACCTTATGCTCGGTCGCCACGCGCTGCTGGCCTGTTCAGTCGCCGTTGCACTGACCGTTGGAGGAGGAGGTGATGTATTTGCAAAAGGAGGGGGAACCGCCAAACCCGTCAAGGGCGCTCCCTCACCGTTCTCGACCCCCACACTGCCCGATCCGGTATTCACCAACCCGGATGCGATTCACGGCTTCGACATCACGGGTTTTATCCAGAACATGACCCTGGATCCCTCCAATGTGAACTGCCCGAATACCAGCGATCCCGGCCGTTTCGGGGGCACGGTCCAACTGAACGGAGTAACCATCACAGTCCCCTGCAACACGGTTCTCCAGATGCCGGCCAATACCCTGACCTGGGCTGACTTTGTCAGGGGCGGACCGCTGGCCCTTAACAAAGCGCCGTTGTCGTACCCCTCGTTCGAAATACATGTGGTTGGCAATACCGTCGCCAACAAGCAGATCGCCGGGTTGATCTTTGTCTCCCAGCAATCCACCAACGCTGGCAGCGGCTACATTTCCAGGATCGACTACACCACCGGCAACATCGAAATTGACAGCGGTACCCCGCTTCAACCGACCATCATCCAGATCAACGATCCGAATGGGCGCTTTGGCCGCGCCCAAAGTCCCGATCCTCGTTTCTCCGTCGACGACGCGAACCCGACGATTCACTCCGCCACTGGCTACCCGATGTGCGTGCCACGCACGATTTCCGGTGACGACACACTCTGCCCACAGAAAAACCGGCCAAAAGTGGTGACTCCGACCACCACCAACAACTGCCGGAACTTCAGCCAGGCCGGTGTAACGCCTCCAGCCAGCGGCGAGCTTTCGCCTCCGGCGCTGGGTCAGGTCTACTGCAGCCAGTACGTCATGAAAAGATTCAGCGACGCTACGCGTACGGCGACAGACCCCGACCCGACGCAACAGGCGCCCTTTGAAGTCGGCGACTTCATCAGCTACGCGGGCACATTGTTCAAATCTGCGACAGCGGGTACCCCGGACTACATTTCTGCACACACGATTGAAGCGAACATCGGGATCTACACCCAGCCAGGTACGCAGCCCAGCTACCTGTCTATCGGGGAGTTTGGTATCGGTACCGCCGACCCTGCGGCAACGGCCATCAATGGTGTAGCGCAGGAAACGCAGGACCGGATATTCCTGGAAACATCGACCACCGACATCAAGACTCCGGTCGACATCTATCTGATAGACGTCGATCCTTCGACGGGCTTACAAACCAATCGCTGGGTTACCCCCTATGAGATGACGGGCGAATGCAACCCTGCCCAGACGCTTGCTGCAAGTTGCCTTGGGGCTTCGGGCGGCATCACGACCCAGAACACTGGTCCTCAGCCACAACGCGCCAGGCTTCGTGCAACGAAGGCACCGACAGGGCTCCTCAGCCAGCCGACCCGTACCTTGCGTGTCGTTGCGCGCTCACTTTGCGTTCCTCAATTGACCGCTTCCCAAACCGCCGTCGACAGCTGCATCCAAAATGCCAGCAGGCTGGCGGTGGCCAATGGTCTGACAGCCGGCCAGTATGTGGCGCCGGTGTTTGAGTTCATCTTTCCGGAAGGCGTGAAACCTGGCGATCCCGTTGTCCCGAACGACTTCTGGCACCTGCCGTTCCTGCGTAACGGAGAAGGCGTCAGCACACCGACAGGTGTCGGCCCCCTGGACCCGACCCCGTGGTAAACCGTGGCTGATGGAAGCGCAAAAAAAAACCGCCGCTCCCGAAGGAGCGGCGGTTTATTTGAAGGACTGCGTTAAGGCTTAGTAGCCCAGATCGAAGTTCTCTTCTTTCATGTCCATCAGGTTGTTGGCGCCCGACAGCATGGTTGCAACGTGAGTGCGGGTACGCGGCAGGATGCGCTGGAAGTAGAAGCGCGCAGTCTGCAGCTTGGCGGTGTAGAACGCTTCTTCGGTGGTGCCGGCTGCCAGTTTCTCGGCCGCCAGACGTGCCATGTCAGCCCAGAAATAGGCCAGGCAGGCGTAACCGGAGTACATCAGGTAGTCCACAGAGGCCGCGCCGACTTCTTCGCGGTCTTTCATGGCTGCCATACCGACCTTCATGGTCAGCTCGCCCCATTCTTTGTTGATTGCAGCCAACGGAGCGACGAATTCCTGAACGGCTTCGTTGCCTTCGTTGGTCTGGCAGAACTTGTGGACGATCTTGGTGAAGCCTTTCAGGGCCTCGCCTTGAGTCATCAACACTTTGCGGCCCAGCAGGTCGAGTGCCTGGATGCCGGTGGTGCCTTCGTACAGCATCGAAATGCGGCTGTCGCGAACGTTCTGCTCCATGCCCCACTCGGCGATGAAGCCGTGGCCGCCGTAGATTTGCACGCCGTGGTTAGCGGATTCGAAACCGACTTCGGTCATGAAGGCTTTGGCAATTGGCGTCATGAACGCCAGCAGTGCGTCGGCTTTCTTCTTCTCTTCTTCGTCCACGCCGTACTTGACGATGTCGACTTGCTTGGCGGTGAAGTAAACCATTGCGCGGTTGCCTTCGGCGAACGCTTTCATGGTCAACAGCATACGACGAACGTCAGGGTGCACGATGATCGGGTCGGCAGCTTTTTCCGGCGCTTTCGGGCCAGTCAGGGAGCGCATTTGCAGACGATCGCGAGCGTATTTCAGGCCGCCCTGGAAACCGATTTCGGCGTGGGCCAGGCCTTGCAGCGCGGTACCCAGACGTGCGGTGTTCATGAAGGTGAACATGCAGTTCAGGCCTTTGTTCGCCGGGCCGATCAGGAAACCGGTGGCCGCGTCGAAGTTCATCACGCAGGTGGCGTTGCCGTGGATGCCCATTTTGTGTTCCAGGGAACCACAGGACACGGCGTTGCGTGCACCGATCGAACCGTCTTCGTTCGGCATGAATTTCGGAACGATGAACAGCGAGATACCTTTGGTGCCAGCCGGTGCATCCGGCAGGCGAGCCAGCACGATGTGGACGATGTTGTCGGCCATGTCGTGTTCACCGGCCGAGATGAAGATCTTGGTGCCGGAAACTTTGTAGGAACCGTCGGCCTGAGGTTCGGCCTTGGTGCGCAGCATGCCCAGGTCGGTGCCGCAGTGCGGTTCGGTCAGGCACATGGTGCCGGTCCATTCGCCGGAGACCAGTTTGGTCAGGTAAGCGTGTTGCTGCTCAGGCGTGCCGTGCTCGGAAATGGTGTTCATCGCGCCGTGCGACAGGCCCGGGTACATGCCCCACGACCAGTTGGCTTCGCCAACCATTTCGCTGACGGCCAGACCCAGAGACTCCGGCAGGCCTTGGCCGCCATGCTCTACGTCGTGGGCCAGGCTTGGCCAGCCGCCTTCAACGAATTGCTTGTAGGCTTCTTTGAAGCCGGTCGGGGTTTTAACGCCGGACTCGCTCCAGGTGCAGCCTTCGGTGTCACCCACGCGGTTCAGCGGAGCCAGTACCTGCTCACAAAACTTGGCGCCTTCTTCGAGAATGGCGTCAACCATGTCCGGAGTTGCGTCCGAGCAAGCCGGAAGGCTCTGATAATGCGCTTCGTAGCCGAGCAGTTCGTCACGAACGAAGCGAATATCACGCAAGGGGGCCTTGTAGTCAGGCATAGCGATAAACCTCTGCTGATGTAACCGGGAATGAACGACCGCGTTGATTTGTTGTGACGGTCAAACAGTTGTTTGAAACATACGTTTACGCCCAAATCTTGTCAAGCGCCGATCTTTTGCCGTTCGTCTTCGCACCCCGCGCAAAGCTGCACACGCGACAACGCAACGCCGTTGACTGAGCAACACGTCCTGCAGAAAAGTTTAGTTGGGCGAGAAGGACTTACGCACAAAAACGCCGCGAAGGGTCGCGGCGTTGGTAGAGCGGTTTCAGCAGATGATCAGGCGAAGGTATCGATCAGCGTACCGAGCATTTCATCGGAAGCTTTGGCAACTTTGACACCGGCCTCGACCTGAAACTTGCCCTGAGCCATCTCGACCATGTTGCTGGCGAGGTCCGACTGCTGGCTGCGATCAACCGAACGCAGGCGATTGACCTGAGCATCGGAGGACTGGCTGGTCACCGAACGCTCGACCGAATTGCTGGCAATCTGGCCGGAGGCTTGATCGACACGGTTCTGCCCTGTCTGAATAGTGCTCAGACCAGCATAAAAAGCGGTACTTCCTGAGATTTCCATGGGAGAACTCGTCCTACAAAGGATCAACAGCGGCCATTGAACCAGACGCACGGCCAAAACACCCGACAAAAACACTAATGGCACAGTGCCTTGTCATAGGTAAAACCAGCACTTGAAACTTCAGTCCAGCAAATCCAGCTGAAGGTGTTCCGCCACCGCCTCTGCCGTCACCACCTTGAGTTTCGGCACGCGCCCCAGGCATGGCGCGGGGATCCGCTCGGCCAGCGTGGCCAGGTTTTCTTCAAGACGCGCAGTCTTGGCATCGATGATGTTGGCCACCCAACCCGCCAGTTGCAAACCATCCTGCGCAATCGCCTCGGCCGTCAGCAGCGCATGATTGATGCAGCCCAGCCGTACGCCGACCACCAGAATCACCGGCAGATCCAGCGCCATGGCCAGGTCCGACAGGTTGTCCTGATCCGCCAGCGGCACGCGCCAGCCGCCGGCGCCTTCGATGAGGGTGAAATCTGCCTGCATCTCCAGAATCTGCTGCATTGGCGTCAGCAACGATTGCACCGTCAACGCCACGCCGGCCTCGCGCGCCGCCAAATGCGGAGCGATGGCCGGTTCGAAAGCCACCGGATTGACCTGTGCATACGTCAGCGGCACCGAACATTCCGCCAGCAGCGCCAACGCATCGGCGTTGCGCAAGCCCTTGGGCGTCACGTCGCAACCGGATGCCACCGGTTTTCCCGCCGCCGTACTCAGGCCGGCCAACCGCGCGGCATGCAGCAAACCCGCAGCCACGGTGGTCTTGCCGACATCGGTGTCAGTCCCGGTGATGAAATACGCTGCGCTCATAAGGGTTTCTCCAAAACGGCGTACACCACTTGATAAGTCGCCGGCAGTCCTTGGGCCTGACGAAACTGCTCATACGCCTCGACCAGGCCGAGGATCCGCGCCCTGCCGGTCAAACCACCCGGCCGACCGGGGTTCAGATTATGCGCGCCCAGCGCCTTGAGTTCATGGGTCAGGCTGCGCACATCCGGGTAATGCAGCACATGAGGACAGGTTTGCAGACTCGCGACCTGCAAACCGCTGGCCGCACACAGGTGTTGATAAACCCCGAACTCGCGGAAGCGGTTGACGTGCACCATGCCATCCACCTGACGCCAACTGTCTCGCAGCTCAAACAGTGTGCCCACGCACAGACTAGCAAACGCAAACATTCCGCCGGGTTTCAGCACGCGATGGGCTTCACTGAGCACCGACGCGAAGTCCGCGCACCACTGCACCGCCAGGCTGGAAAAAATCAAATCACAGGTCGAATCCTGCAATGGCAACCGCTCTGCATCCCCGGCGATGAAGTGCGTGGCCCCGCCCAATGGACGCGCGTGATTGAGCATGCCTTCGGCGATGTCCAGCGCCACGCCGTGACCGCCAGGAAAACGCTCACCCAGCACACGACTGAAATGCCCGGTGCCACAGCCCAGGTCCAGCCAGCGACCGGGCACGAAATCGTCCGGCAAACGGCTCAACAACTGGCTGCCGACGTCACGCTGCAATTCGGCCACGCTGTCGTAGCTGGCCGCTGCGCGGGAAAAGGACGCCGCCACCTGGCGTTTGTCCGGCAGGCCGCCGGGCTGCTTTGGAAGGGGCAGCGGAAGGGATAAATCAGTCATCACCGGACTCATGCAAAAAGGCCTGGATCGCCCCCGCCACACCGTGAGGGTCTTCCAGAAGAAACGCGTGGCTGGCCTGTTCAATCAGACCGATTTCGACGTCCGGCAGCAACGCCAGCAAGTCCCCCGCCGCTTCGGCCGGAACCAGTCCGTCGAGGCCGGCGAACAGGTGCAACTGCGGGCCGCGAAACGCCTGCAACGCCTGACGGGTATCCAGTTGTGCCAGCAACTCCAGGCCGCTCATCAACACCGCAGCAGAGGCGTTTGGCGCACCACCGAGCAGCAGCCGCGACAGCCCGCGCGGGTCTTCGGCGCCTTGCGCGCACAGCAGCGAAAAGCGCTTCAAGGTCATGCGCGGATCGGCATTGCAGCCTGCCAGAAACGCATCAAAAGTCTCGCCCGGCATCGCGCTCGGCCACTGTTCATGGGCAACAAAAGAAGGATTGCTCGCCAGGGTCAGCAAGCCACAGCAACGATCACCGCGTCGCGCCGCCAACTCGGAGGCAAGCATGCCGCCGAGCGACCAGCCGCCAAGCCACGCATCCTGAGGTACGGCCGAGTCGAGTTCGTCGAGCCATTCAGCAAGGTCGCTGGACTCCAGATCCGGCAACGGCTCGATCTCGACGCGCAGGTGTTCATCCAGCCCCTGCAACGCAGCCGCCAATGGCTCCATCGGAGAAATTCCGAGCCCCCAGCCTGGCAGCAGAATCAGGCGATTACGCATGGCTTGGCTCCGGTCCCAGTTGTTGAAAACAATCGGCCAGTCCATTTAACAATAGCTGCACCTGCGCCTCGCTGTGCGCGGCGGTCAGGGTCACGCGCAGACGGGCGCTGCCGGCGGGCACGGTCGGCGGACGAATCGCCGTGACCATCAAGCCGCGTTCGCGCAGCATCTGCGACAGTCGTACCGCACGCCCGGCGTCGCCGATCATGATCGGTTGAATGGGCGTGAAGCTGTCCATCAACTCCAGGCCGATCTGCTCGGCGCCTTGGCGGAACTGACGGATCAGCGTCTTCAGGTGCTCACGTCGCCAATGTTCAGTACGCAGCAATTCGAGGCTTTTCAGCGTCGCGCAGGCCAGGGCCGGCGGTTGGCTGGTGGTGTAAATGTAGGGACGGGCGAACTGGATCAGGCTCTCGATCAGCTCTTCGCTGCCGGCGACGAACGCGCCCGCCGTACCGAATGCCTTGCCGAGGGTGCCGACCAGCACGGGAACGTCTTCCTGGCTCAGGCCGAAATGCTCGACGATCCCGCCGCCATTGGCACCCAGCGGACCAAAACCGTGCGCGTCATCGACCATCAGCCACGCGCCTTTGGCCTTGGCTTCACGGGCCAATGCCGGCAGGTCGGCGATATCACCGTCCATGCTGAACACGCCGTCGGTGACCACCAGCGTATTGCCGGTGGCTTTCTCGAGACGATTGGCCAGGCTCGCTGCATCGTTGTGCAGATATCGATTGAAACGTGCGCCGGACAACAAACCGGCATCGAGCAACGAGGCGTGGTTGAGGCGGTCTTCGAGCACCGTATCGCCCTGCCCGACCAGCGCGGTGACCGCACCGAGGTTGGCCATGTAGCCGGTGGTGAACAGCAACGCGCGCGGGCGGCCGGTCAAGTCAGCCAGCGCTTCTTCCAGCTCGTGATGTGGCGTGCTGTGACCGATGACCAAATGCGAAGCGCCGCCGCCGACGCCCCATCGAGAAGCCCCGGCGCACCATGCCTCGATCACTTGCGGATGATTGGCCAGGCCCAGGTAATCGTTGTTACAGAACGCCAGCAACGGCTGGCCATCGACCACCACTTCCGGGCCCTGAGGGCTTTCGAGCAAGGGGCGTTGGCGATAGAGATTTTCGGCACGACGGGCAGCAAGGCGTGCGGCGAGATCGAAAGACATGCAGGCCTCGCGAGTAAGGAAAACATACATAACCTGTAGGAGCGAGGCTTGCCCGCGAAGGGAACGCCGCGGCCTGACTGAACGACCGCAGTGACTCTTTCGCGGGCAAGCCTCGCTCCTACAAGGTTTCGCGTTGGTTAGACGGCGGCGTTGTAGAACTGCTCGCTGCTCTTCTGCTCCACCAGCGCCTGCTCGATGGCGGCCTGATGCACTTCGTCGGCGTGCTCTTCGCGCGCTTCCGGCAGGATGCCCAGGCGCGAGAACAGTTGCATGTCCTTGTCGGCCTGCGGGTTGGCGGTGGTCAGCAGTTTGTCACCGTAGAAAATCGAGTTCGCACCGGCGAAGAACGCCAGGGCCTGCATCTGCTCGTTCATCGCTTCGCGGCCGGCGGACAGGCGCACGTGGGACTTCGGCATCAGGATCCGCGCCACGGCGAGCATGCGGATGAAGTCGAACGGATCGATGTCTTCGGCGTTTTCCAGCGGCGTACCGGCGACTTTCACCAGCATGTTGATCGGAACCGATTCCGGATGCTCCGGCAGGTTGGCCAGTTGGATCAGCAGGTTGGCGCGGTCATCCAGGGACTCGCCCATGCCGAGGATACCGCCAGAGCAGATCTTCATCCCGGAATCACGCACGTAGGCCAGGGTTTGCAACCGCTCGCTGTAGGTGCGGGTGGTGATGATGCTGGTGTAGAAATCCGGCGAAGTGTCGAGGTTGTGGTTGTAGTAATCGAGGCCGGCCTTGGCCAGCGCTTCGGTCTGCTCCTGGTCCAGACGACCGAGGGTCATGCAGGTTTCCAGGCCCATGGCCTTCACGCCTTCGACCATCTTCAGCACGTACGGCATGTCTTTGGCCGACGGGTGTTTCCACGCCGCGCCCATGCAGAATCGCGTCGAACCGATGGCTTTGGCGCGAGCGGCCTCTTCGAGGACCTTCTGCACTTCCATCAGTTTTTCTTTTTCCAGGCCGGTGTTGTAGTGGCCGGACTGCGGACAATATTTGCAATCTTCCGGGCAGGCGCCGGTCTTGATCGAGAGCAGCGTGGAAACCTGGACGCGGTTGGCGTCGAAATGCGCGCGGTGCACGGTCTGCGCCTGAAACAGCAGGTCATTGAATGGCTGAACGAAGAGTGCTTTGACTTCGGCCAAAGACCAGTCATGACGCAGGGTTGCAGAGGTGCTGGCGCTCATGGGCGTTTCCTTTGTTTTATGCTGGGCAAGCGGTCGGGGGACGGAATACCCACAGACGCGACACGGATGTTCGGCATATTTAAGGAAGAGCGATGCGCTGTCAACCACGATACGAAGGACCGGTTTACATCTGGTTAAAAAACAACCAACCCTGTTTACTCTGCGGCGAGACGACTGAAGAAGCCACGCCGATCTGCATGGCCTGCGAAACCGAGCTGCCCTGGCTCGGCGATCACTGCCAGACCTGCGCCCTGCCATTACCTGCGGCGGGCCTGACGTGCGGCCAGTGCTTGCAGCAACCGCCGCCCTTCGAGCAAGTCATTGCCCCGTGGACCTATGGTTTTCCGGTCGACAGCCTGATCACCCGATTCAAGCACGGCGCGAAGTGGCCGTTTGGTCGCCTGCTCGCCGAACTTCTTGCTCAATCCCTGCAACATCGCTTCGATGAAGCGCTGGAACGGCCAGATGAGTTGGTCCCCGTTCCGCTCGCCGCTAAACGTCTGCGCCAACGGGGTTTCAACCAGGCCGCGATGCTGGCCCGCTGGTTGAGCGCCAGCCTGGATATCCCCTGTGACGAACGGCTGCTCAAGCGGATTCAGGACACCAGCGCGCAACAGGAGCTGAAGGCTGATGCGCGTAAAAAGAACCTGCGTAACGCCTTCGCCCTGATGCCCGGAGCACTGATCAAGGGCCGTCACCTGGCGCTGGTCGATGATGTCTTGACCACCGGCGCCACGGCCCAGGCCTTGGCTCGTCTATTAATGGATGCGGGCGCAGCGCGAGTCGACGTCTACTGCCTGGCCCGCACCCCAAAACCCGGTGACAACACTTGACTTAAGCCAGGCACAAACCTGTGGGAGCGGGCTTGCTCGCGAAGGCGTCAGCTCAGTCGATATCTTTGTTGAATGCCAGTCCGCATTCGCGAGCAAGCCCGCTCCCACAGGTTTTGTGCCCGACTTGACTCTCGGGCTTCCAGCCGCCAACGTCGTGCCCATCGCCACAACCCGAAGCGTCTCGCCATGTCCTTGCCTACGTTGTTATCCCAGCACATTGTCCGTCGCCCGCAGCGCATCGCCTTGCTGCAACACATCGCCGAACAGGGCTCGATCACTCGCGCCGCGAAAAGCGCGGGCCTGAGTTACAAAGCGGCATGGGATGCCATCGACGAGCTGAACAACCTCGCGCAGAAACCGCTGGTGGAGCGTAGCGTCGGCGGCAAGGGTGGCGGTGGCGCCAAGCTGTCCAGCGAAGGCGAGCGCGTATTGCGCCTGTATCAAAAGCTGCAAACGTTGCAGGCGCAGGTGTTGGAAGCGGCCGAAGACGCCAGCGACCTCAACCTGCTCGGCCGCCTGATGCTCAGAACCAGCGCGCGCAATCAATTGCACGGCAAAGTCGTGGAAATCGAAGCTCAGGGACGCAACGACCTGATCCGCCTGGAACTGGCTGAAGGCTTGATCCTCGTGGCGCAGATCACTCACGACAGCACCCTGCGCCTGGAACTGCAGACCGGCACCGAAGTCGTCGCCCTGATCAAGGCCGGTTGGCTCGACCTGCTGGGTATCGATGACGAGGCAACGCCTGGACACAATTGCCTGACCGGCACCCTCGAAGAAATCCTCGACGCCGAAGACGGCCCAAGTGAAGTGCGCATCGGCCTGCCCAATGGCCAGACGCTGTGCGCGCTGGCCGAACCGCTGCACTTGCGAACCCACGGTCTGGCCACCGGCAAAGCGCTGCGGGTGCAATTTGCCCCCTCCAACGTGCTGCTCGGTACACCGCTCTGAAACACAAGCGTCATTAACGCGCTTTAAGGTGACTGCAAAAACCAGCAGGGAGCCTGATGTGAGCCTATTAGAAGACAACCAATCCACCGACCTCGAGCAAATGGTCGGCCTCAGCCGTCGTGGTTTCATCAGCGCGGGCGCCCTGTGCGGTGCCGCGATGTTCCTCGGCGGCAACCTGCTGAGCCGTAGCGTGCTCGCGGCCAGTGTCAGCGCAGGCACCAGCAAACTGTTGGGTTTTGACAGCATTCCCGCCGCCACCAGCGACGCTATCACCCTGCCACCGGGCTACAAGTCTTCGGTGCTGATCAGTTGGGGCCAGCCGCTGCAAAAGAATGGTCCGGCATTTGATCCAAGCGGCAACGGCAGCGCCGAGCAACAGGAAGTCCAGTTCGGCGACAACAACGACGGCATGAGCCTGTTCGAGTTTCCGGGTGAGAAAGACCGGGCGCTGATGGCGATCAACAACGAATACACCAACTACCGCTACCTCTACCCGCACGGCGGCATGCCGCAATCGGCCGAAGAAGTGCGCAAGGCTCTGGCCTGCGAAGGCGTGTCGGTGATCGAAGTGCAGCGCAAGAACGGCCAATGGCAATTCGTTCAGGGCTCGCACTACAACCGCCGCATTCACGGCAACGCACCGATCAGCCTCAGCGGCCCGGCCGCCGGCCACGCGCTGGTGAAAACCAGCGCCGACCCGCACGGCAAGAACGTGCTCGGCACCTTCCAGAACTGCGCCAACGGCAAGACGCCGTGGGGCACCTACCTGACCTGTGAAGAGAACTTCACTGACTGTTTCGGCAGCAGCAACGCCGAGCAGAAATTCGACCCGGCGCAAAAACGCTACGGTGCGGTGGCGACCAGTAAAGAGATCAACTGGCATCAACACGACGAGCGCTTCGACCTGGCGAAGAACCCCAACGAACTCAACCGTCATGGCTGGGTCGTGGAAATCGACCCGTTCGATCCGAAATCGACCCCGGTCAAACGCACCGCACTGGGCCGTTTCAAGCATGAAAACGCGGCCCTGGCCGAAACCCATGACGGCCACGCCGTGGTGTACATGGGCGACGACGAACGCGGCGAGTTCATCTACAAGTTCGTCAGCCGCGACAAGATCAACCACAAGAACCCGAAAGCCAACCGCGACTTGCTGGACCACGGCACCCTGTACGTGGCGCGTTTCGACGCGGGCGACGGCAATGCCGATCACCCGAAAGGCCAGGGCGAGTGGATCGAGCTGACCCACGGCAAAAACGGCATCGACGCCAGCAGCGGTTTTGCCGATCAGGCCGAAGTGCTGATTCATGCGCGCCTCGCCGCCACGGTGGTGAAAGCCACGCGCATGGACCGTCCGGAATGGATCGTCGTCAGCCCCAAGGATGGCCAGGTCTATTGCACGCTGACCAACAACGCCAAGCGCGGTGAAGACGGTCAACCGGTGGGCGGGCCAAACCCGCGCGAGAAGAACGTCTACGGGCAGATTCTGCGCTGGCGCACCGACCGTGATGATCACGGCTCGAAAAGCTTTGCCTGGGATCTGTTTGTGGTCGCCGGCAACCCGGGTGTCCACGCCGGCACGCCGAAGGGCGGTTCGTCGAACATCACGCCGCAGAACATGTTCAACAGTCCGGACGGCCTGGGTTTCGACAAGGCCGGACGCTTGTGGATCCTGACCGATGGCGATTCGAGCAACGCCGGTGATTTTGCCGGCATGGGCAACAACCAGATGCTCTGTGCCGACCCGGTGACCGGTGAGATCCGTCGCTTCATGGTCGGGCCGGTGGGTTGCGAGGTGACGGGGATCAGCTTCTCGCCGGATCAGAAGACGCTGTTTGTCGGGATTCAGCATCCGGGTGAAAACGGTGGCTCGACGTTCCCTGAGCATTTGCCGAACGGCAAGCCGCGGTCTTCGGTGATGGCGATTTCCCGCGAGGATGGCGGGATCGTCGGCGCCTGATAAGGCCTCTTCGCGGGCAAGCCTCGCTCCTACAGGTCGTGCGCCAATTTCAGCATGGCGAATAACCTGTAGGAGCGAGCGGTGCGGCGATCCGACTTGCCCGCGAAGACGTCAGCCCAAACAACACACATTCCAACCCCAACCACTAAAGACAGCCCGTCTGCGCTACCATGCTTGGCCGGACGCGGCAGCCTGCTGCGCGCAGGAGTCAGCATGGCCCACCCGTTTGCAACCCTCACCCCAGACCTCGTGCTCGATGCCGTCGAAAGCATCGGCTTTCTCAGCGACGCGCGCATTCTGGCGCTCAACAGCTACGAGAACCGCGTCTATCAGGTCGGCATCGAAGACTCCGAGCCGCTGATCGCCAAGTTCTATCGCCCGCAGCGCTGGACCAACGAAGCGATTCTCGAAGAACACCAGTTCACCTTCGAACTCGCCGAGTGCGACGTGCCGGTGGTGGCGCCAATGATTCACAACGGTGCCAGCCTGCACGAACACAACGGTTTCCGTTTCACCCTGTTCCCCCGCCGTGGCGGCCGCGCACCTGAGCCGGGCAATCTCGATCAGCTGTATCGGCTGGGCCAACTGCTCGGTCGCCTGCACGCCGTCGGCTCGACCAAACCGTTCGAGCACCGTGAAGCCCTGGGCGTGAAGAACTTTGGTCATGCCTCGCTGACAACGTTGCTCGAAGGCAACTTCATCCCCAAAAGCCTGCTGCCGGCCTACGAGTCAGTCGCCCGCGACCTGCTCAAGCGTGTGGAAGAGGTCTACAACGCCACGCCGCACCAGAACATCCGCATGCACGGCGATTGCCACCCCGGCAACATGATGTGCCGCGACGAGATGTTCCACATCGTCGACCTGGACGACTGCCGCATGGGCCCGGCGGTGCAGGACATCTGGATGATGCTCGCCGGCGACCGTCAGGAATGTCTGGGGCAGCTGTCGGAACTGATGGACGGCTACAACGAGTTTCACGATTTCGACCCGCGGGAATTGGCGCTGATCGAACCGCTGCGCGCGCTGCGCCTGATGCATTACAGCGCGTGGCTGGCACGCCGCTGGGATGATCCGGCGTTCCCGCACAGTTTTCCGTGGTTCGGGACGGAGCGGTATTGGGGGGATCAAGTGTTGGCGTTGCGCGAGCAACTCGCCGCGCTCAACGAAGAACCCCTGAAACTGTTCTGACCCCTGTAGGAGCGAGCGGTGCGGCGATCCGACTTGCCCGCGAAGAACGGTGACGCGGTTTAGCTGATATACCGCATCATCGTTCTTCGCGGGCAAGTCGGATCGCCGCACCGCTCGCTCCTACAAAATATCTGACATGTCTATACAATCCCCTCTTTGTTAGCTGCCTAAGCAAGGATTCTGCATGCAAGCCGCCAACCCCCGTCGCGGGTACATCCTGGGCCTGAGTGCCTACATCATCTGGGGACTTTTCCCGCTCTACTTCAAAGCCATTGCCAACGTGCCCGCCGTGGAGATCATCATCCATCGCGTGCTCTGGTCGGCACTGTTCGGCGCGTTGCTGCTGATGGTGTGGAAGCATCCGGGCTGGTGGCGCGAGTTGCGTGACAACCCGAAACGGCTGGCGATCCTGGCCTTGAGCGGCACGCTGATCGCGGCCAACTGGCTGACGTACGTCTGGTCGGTGAACAACGGGCGCATGCTCGAAGCCAGTCTCGGTTACTACATCAACCCGCTGGTGAACGTGTTGCTGGGGATGTTGATCCTCGGCGAACGGTTGCGGCGTATGCAGTGGATCGCCGTAGGTCTGGCGGCGGTCGGCGTCGCGCAACAGGTGTGGCAAGTCGGCAGTCTGCCTTGGGTGTCGCTGGTGCTGGCGTTGACGTTCGGCTTCTACGGATTGATCCGTAAGCAGGCGCCGGTCAAGGCGCTACCCGGCCTGGTGGTGGAAACCTGGATGCTGGTGCCGATTGCCATCGCCTGGCTGCTCTTCAATCAGACCGCCGTCAGCGCCCAGCCCGAATTCTGGACCACGTCCGAAGCCTGGTGGCTGGTCGCCGCGGGTCCGGTAACGCTGGTGCCGCTGGTGTGTTTCAACGCCGCCGCACGGCATTTGCCCTACACGACACTCGGATTTCTCCAGTACCTGGCGCCGACATTGGTGCTGTTGCAAGCCGTGCTGCTGTTTGGCGAGCATCTATCGTCCAGCACACTGGTCGCCTTCATCTTTATCTGGGCAGGCCTGGCGGTTTACAGCATCGATGCGTGGATAAGTCTGCGCCGCCGCAGCTGATCAAAAATCGTACAAACCTCTGCAGGCCACGCCTCTCGTGGCCTGCATCGATCCTTCCAAAGGTTATCCACAGCGTGATCCCCGGCGTTTGTGCGCAACTTGTTGAAACTGATGGTTTTTTGATCAGATCTTGAAGAAGCCCGGCCGGCGTGGGCTGGCGGGCTGTCTCTACAGGTTATCCACAGGCAGGTGCACGTATAACTTGGATAACCCTGTCAGGGGTCGCTGCGCAACACCAACTCCACCATCAAATCGTCCGCCAGGGTTTCCAGGCGCGACTGCAACACGTCCAGCGACAAGGTCAGCGGCACCGCAAGAATCGCTTCGGCGTGGAACAACGGCTCGCTGCTCATAGGCGCCGGACGCACTTCCGTCACCAGCCGTTCCAGGTTGACCCCTTGCTCACTCAACAGACGCGTGATGTCGCGCACGATCCCCGGACGATCATTGCCGACCAATTCCATGGCAATCGGTTTCCAGGTGCAGGATTGTTCGATGCCGCTTTCGGCGATCAGCACACGAATGCCGTGAGCGGACAACGCCTGTAAGGCATCGACCAATTCGTCGTAGGCCTCGGCCGGCACGCCCACCCGAAGAATCCCGGCAAACTGCCCGGCCATGCGTGACATGCGGCTTTCCAGCCAGTTGCCGCCGTGCTCGGCAATGCACTGGGCGATGCGCTCGACCTGCCCAGGCTTGTCCGGTGCGAAAACAGTGAGTACGAGGTGGTCCATGGCGCAGCCCTCTTTTGTTGTAGAAAGAGAAGTATAGGCAAGGGATGTTGCTGCGCTGAGTCGGCTGACGCCTTCGCGGGCAAGCCTCGCTCCTACAAGACCTGCGCCATCCCTGTAGGAGCGAGGCTTGCCCGCGAATGGATCACCACCGATGAACCTGCCAAAAAACAAATCGTGTACAACTTCTTATATTTAACTGGAACAATCTCATACTTTTTTGAGAACATCCCTATCCCCGACGTGACTGCAATGCGTCACGGGGTCGCAGAACGACGTAATTAGTCTAATTTTCACAACCGCAATTCATCATGTAGTATGCCGCAGCGCGCACTACATAACGTTGGATCGATGTCTGCCACAGGCGCGGTCGCAGCCCTGAAAGCCCTGTCAGCAAGGCCTCAACGCCGTTGATCGGTTCCATTCCAGCCGCCCGAAATGGCATGTACTGGTGGAAGGGGTTTGTGGTTTAAATAGCCAGAGGCTTCATTGTTAATTTGAAGAGCTGAAAAGCGAAATAGCTGAGCAGAGTGAGGCAAGCAATGACTGAACACGTTCAAGTCGGTGGCCTGCAGGTCGCCAAAGTCCTGTTCGACTTCGTGAACAACGAAGCCATTCCCGGAACCGGCCTCACCGCCGATAAATTCTGGGCCGGTGCCGACAAGGTCATTCACGACCTGGCGCCGAAGAACAAAGCCCTACTCGCCAAACGCGATGACTTCCAGGCTCGTATCGACGGCTGGCACCAATCCCGTGCCGGTCAGGCGCACGACGCCGTGGCTTATAAGGCCTTCTTGCAAGACATCGGTTATCTGCTGCCAGAAGCGGCCGATTTCCAGGCAACGACGCAAAACGTCGATGACGAAATCGCCCGCATGGCCGGCCCGCAGCTCGTGGTGCCGGTGATGAATGCGCGTTTCGCGCTCAATGCTTCGAACGCCCGCTGGGGTTCGCTGTATGACGCGCTCTACGGCACCGACGCGATCAGCGAAGCTGACGGCGCGGAAAAAGGCAAAGGCTACAACAAGGTTCGCGGCGACAAGGTGATTGCCTTCGCCCGCGCCTTCCTCGACGAAGCGGCGCCATTGGCTGCCGGCTCGCACGTCGACTCCATCGGCTACAAGATCGTTGACGGCAAACTGGTGGTCGCCCTCAAAGGCGGCAGCAACAGCGGCCTGCGCAACGACGCTCAGCTGATCGGTTTCCACGGCGATGCCGCTGCACCGACCGCGATTCTGCTAAAAAACAACGGCCTGCATTTCGAAATCCAGGTCGATGCCAGCACCCCGGTCGGCCAGACCGATGCTGCCGGCGTCAAAGACATCCTGATGGAAGCTGCACTCACCACCATCATGGACTGCGAAGACTCCGTCGCCGCTGTCGATGCCGATGACAAAGTGGTGATCTACCGCAACTGGCTCGGCCTGATGAAGGGCGACCTGTCGGAAGAAGTCTCCAAGGGCGGCAAGACCTTTACCCGCACCATGAACGCCGACCGCACCTACACCGGCGTCGATGGCAAGGAACTGAGCCTGCACGGTCGTTCGCTGTTGTTCGTGCGCAACGTCGGTCACCTGATGACCATCGACGCGATCCTCGATAAAGACGGCAACGAAGTGCCGGAAGGCATTCTCGACGGTCTGGTGACCTGCCTGGCGGCGATCCACAGCCTCAACGGCAACAGCTCGCGCAAGAACAGCCGCACCGGTTCGGTCTACATCGTGAAGCCGAAGATGCACGGTCCGGAAGAAGCTGCGTTCACCAACGAGCTGTTCGGTCGCATCGAAGACGTGCTCGGCCTGCCGCGCAACACCCTGAAAGTCGGGATCATGGACGAGGAGCGCCGCACCACGGTCAACCTCAAGGCCTGCATCAAGGCCGCCAGCGAGCGCGTGGTGTTCATCAACACCGGTTTCCTCGACCGTACGGGCGATGAAATCCACACCTCCATGGAAGCCGGCCCGATGGTGCGCAAGGCCGACATGAAGGCCGAGAAGTGGATCGGCGCCTACGAGAACTGGAACGTCGATATCGGTTTGAGCACCGGCCTGCAAGGTCGCGCGCAAATCGGTAAAGGCATGTGGGCGATGCCCGACCTGATGGCGGCGATGCTCGAACAGAAAATCGCTCACCCATTGGCCGGTGCCAACACCGCTTGGGTGCCATCGCCAACGGCGGCTGCGCTGCACGCGCTGCACTACCACAAGGTTGACGTGTTCGCCCGTCAAGCCGAACTGGCCAAACGTGCACGCGCCTCGGTGGATGACATCCTGACCATCCCGCTGGCGGTAAACCCGCAGTGGACCGCGGAACAGATCAAGAACGAACTGGACAACAACGCCCAGGGCATTCTCGGTTACGTGGTGCGCTGGATCGACCAGGGTGTTGGCTGCTCGAAAGTGCCGGACATCAATGACATCGGCCTGATGGAAGACCGTGCCACGCTGCGTATCTCCAGCCAGCACATCGCCAACTGGCTGCGTCACGGCATCGTCACCGAAGCGCAAGTGATGGAAAGCCTCAAGCGCATGGCGCCGGTGGTTGACCGTCAGAACGCCAACGACGCGCTGTACCGTCCGCTGGCACCGAACTTCGACAGCAACATCGCCTTCCAGGCGGCGGTCGAACTGGTGGTTGAAGGCACCAAACAGCCGAACGGCTACACCGAGCCGGTTCTGCACCGTCGTCGTCGCGAGTTCAAGGCTGCCAATGGCCTGTAACTGAGCGTTGATGCCGTGACAAAAAAAGGCCCTGATCTTCGGATCAGGGCCTTTTTTGTTTGCTTGAAATAGGTGGTGCGGCCTTCGCGGGCAAGCCTCGCTCCTACAGGTCTGCGTATGACTGTAGGAGCGAGGCTTGCCCGCGAAGGCGATCAAATGGGCAACAGATAGCTTGGATCAGGGCTCCATCCCCAACTCATGCTTGACCAGCCCCAGCAGTTTGCCGGTATCGACAGGCTTGAGCAGAAAGTCCACCACGCTCAAATGCATGGCGGCAATCGCGTCCTTCACGTCGGCATCGCCGGAAACGATGATGAACGGCATGGCGCCCCGAACGGACTCACGGACCTTGCGGATCAACTCCAGGCCATCAATGTGCCCCATCCGCAGATCAGTAATCACCAGGCCTATCGAGGGTTTCTCTGCCAGCATCTTGAGCGCGGTTTCACCGCTGGCGGCAGTCATGCAACGAATACCATCCAGACCAAGAATCTCCGACAACAGCTCGCGCGCATCTTTATCGTCATCGACGATCAGCACCCGTTGCGGCGGCAGGTCGGGTTCCAGCATGACGGCACTCAGCGCCTCGCGCTCGGCGTCACTCAAAATATCGTGGTCGGACATGGTTTTCTCTAAGTTTCCAATATCATTCCCTAGCACAGTGGTGAGACATCGCTAAGCAGGGCTTCAATGTGCACTTCGTCGGATTTGTTTCCTATAGGGGAAAGGATAGGTTCTTCCCAAGATTGCGTAAGGCATTTCCGAAATTTCATCGCCGCAAGGCCCGACCTAGACTTACGTCCAATGGGCACCCTGCGCGCAGGGGTCGACCATGACTGAGTCACCCGACAACAACAATTCATAAAAGACTGCGGTAATGGTTATGAGTAAAGCGGACGCCTTCACACAGGCAGGGAAAACCGCGGTATTGCAGAACATCCAGGGCACTTTGCAATTCCTTCAGCGCTTCCCGCCCTTCAATCAAATGGAACACGCTCACCTGGCGTACCTGGTTGAACAATGTCAGCTACGTTTTTATGCCCCCGGCGAGAGCATCATCAAGCCCGCCGATGGCCCGGTTGAGCATTTCTACATCGTCAAACAAGGCCGGGTCGTGGGTGAACGTCCCCACACGGCCAAGGGCGGCACGGAAACCACCTTCGAAATCACCACCGGCGAGTGTTTCCCCCTCGCCGCGCTGTTGGGTGAGCGTGCGACACGCACCGAACATCTGGCCGCCGAAGACACCTTTTGCCTACAGCTAAACAAGCTGGCGTTCATCAAACTGTTCGCACTTTCCAACGCGTTTCGCGACTTTGCCCTACGCGGCGTGAGCAGTTTGCTGGACCAGGTCAACCAGCAAGTCCAGCAAAAAGCCGTGGAAACCCTCGGCACCCAATACTCGCTGAATACCCGTCTGGGCGAACTGGCCATGCGTCACCCGGTGACGTGCAGCCCGACCACGCCGCTGCGGGAAGCGGTCACCCTGATGCACGAGCAGCAGGTCGGCAGCATTGTGGTGGTCGATGAACACAAGGCGCCGTTGGGTATTTTCACCCTGCGCGACTTGCGCCACGTGGTGGCCGAAGGTATCAACGACTTCAACGAAGCCATCGAGCGGCACATGACCCAGGCGCCGTTTTTCCTGACACCCGACCACAGCGCCTTCGATGCCGCGATTGCCATGACCGAGCGGCACATCGCCCACGTCTGCCTGGTCAAGGACCAGCGTCTGTGCGGCGTGGTCTCGGAGCGCGACCTGTTTTCCCTGCAACGGGTCGACCTGGTGCATCTGGCGCGAACCATCCGCAGCGCCCAGCGCGTGGAAAACCTGGTGGCGCTGCGCGGCGAGATCGGTCAATTGGTCGAGCGCATGCTGGCCCACGGTGCGTCCTCGACCCAGATCACCCACATCATCACCCTGCTCAACGATCACACCGTGTGCCGGGTGATCGAACTGACCCTCGCCGAGAAAGGCGACCCCGGCGTGCCGTTCAGTTGGTTGTGTTTCGGCAGCGAAGGCCGCCGCGAGCAGACGCTGCACACCGACCAGGACAACGGCATTCTGTTCGAAGCGCGGGACGCCGCGCACGCCGCCGAGATTCGCGGCAAGTTGCTGCCCATCGCTCAGCAGATCAACCAGAGCCTGGCGCTCTGCGGTTTCACCCTGTGCAAAGGCAACATCATGGCCGGCAACCCCGAGCTGTGTTTGTCCCGGGCCGAATGGGCGCGGCGTTTTGCGGCGTTTATTCGTGAGGCGACGCCGGAAAACCTGCTGGGTTCGAGCATCTATTTCGACCTGCGTGTGGTCTGGGGCGACGAGCACAGCTGCGAGCAGTTGCGTCGGGGGATTCTCGATCAGGTCGCCGACAACCGGCTGTTTCAGCGAATGATGGCCGAGAACGCCCTGCGCAACCGTCCACCCGTAGGGCGTTTCCGCGAGTTTGTGCTGGCGCGCAAGAATGGTGAGAAAGCCACGCTGGACCTGAAAGTCCAAGGCCTGACCCCGTTTGTCGACGGCGCCCGACTGTTGGCGTTGGCCCACGGCATCGAGGCGAACAATACGCTGGAGCGCTTTCGCCAGTTGGTCGACAAAGAAGTCATCGAACGGCTGGACGGTGCGGCGTACGAAGAGGCGTATCACTTCATCCAGCAAACCCGCATGCAGCAACATCAGCTACAGACCCGGGAGAACTTGCCCTACTCCAACCGGGTCGATCCCGACAGCCTTAACCATCTGGACCGACGCATCCTGCGTGAATCCCTGCGCCAGGCCCAACGCCTGCAAAGCAGCCTGACCCTGCGGTATCAGTTATGAGCCTGTTTTCATGGCTGCGCCCGGCAGGGCCGATGCTGTCCGGGGAATTGCAGCAACGTCTGCAACGTTTGCCGGCGCGGGCCGAGCTCAGAGAATGCAGCCTGCGCGAGCAGCGCTGGGTGGTGCTGGATCTGGAAACCACGGGGTTGAACCTGAACAAGGACCGGGTGCTGTCCATCGGGGCGGTGGTGATTGAGGACGGGGCGATCGACTTCAGTCAGCAGTTCGAACGCACCCTGCAATGCGCGGACATGAAAGTGGCGCCGAGCGTGTTGATTCACGGTTTGGGCCCGAGCGCGATTGCCGCCGGCAGCGATCCGGCGCAGGCGTTGGTCGAGTTCATGGAATTTGTGGGCGACAGCCCGGTGCTGGCGTTTCATGCGCCGTTCGATCAACACATGCTCGGCCGTGCGCTGAAAGATCATTTGGGCTACAAGTTGCAGCATCCGTTTCTGGATGTGGCGGATATTGCGCCCCTGCTCTGCCCTCAGGCGCACATTCGCGAGGCGGGGCTGGATGAGTGGATCGACTGGTTCAAGCTCGAGGTGTTCGAGCGCCACAACGCCAGTGCCGATGCGCTGGCGACTGCCGAGCTGGCGCTGATCCTGTTCAGCCGCGCGCGGCAGCAGCAGATTCATAGCCCGTTGAATTTGCAGCAGCGGGTGAGTCAGTGGAAACGCAGGCAGCGGGTGCCTTCGTTCTGAGTTCGCGGCGTCTGTTCTGGCGCCTTCGCGGGCAAGCCTCGCTCCTACAGTGAGCAACGCACCATCCTGTAGGAGCGAGGCTTGCCCGCGAAGAACGATAACGCGGTCCAACTGAACACCCCCACCAAAACCACCTGACCAGTGGCCAATTGCTTACCTCCCCCGCCTCTGCCACAATCGCGAACAATTCTCGTTAGTTAACACTTCCCAATCGGTGATGCTGCGTGTCGTCAGTCCAAAGCCCCCACAGTGAGCTCGTCGGTGCGTTATATCGCGACCATCGCAGTTGGCTATTGGCCTGGCTTCGACGCAATGTCGCCTGTCCGCAACGGGCCGAAGACCTGAGTCAGGACACCTTCGTGCGTTTGCTGGGCCGCGATCAACTGAACGAACCTCGCGAGCCGCGAGCGTTTCTGGTGGCGATTGCCAAGGGCCTGCTGTTCGACTATTTCCGCCGCGCTGCGCTGGAACAGGCTTACCTCACCGAACTGATGCTGATCCCTGAAGGCGAACAACCGTCGGTGGAAGAACAGCAAATGATCCTCGAAGACCTGAAAAACATCGACCGCCTGCTCGGCAAGCTGTCGAGCAAGGCGCGGGCGGCGTTTCTCTACAACCGTCTGGACGGCCTCGGTCACGCGGAAATCGCCCAGCGACTGGGCGTGTCGGTGCCGCGGGTGCGTCAGTACCTGGCTCAGGGCATTCGTCAGTGCTACATCGCGTTGTACGGTGAGCCGGTGTGAACCCGGTCAGTTCCAAACCGGTCTCGGCGCAGGTGCTGGACGCGGCGATTGCCTGGCAATTGTCGCTGGATTCCGGCACCCCGGTGGAGCGCGAAGAGTTTGCCAAATGGCACTCTGCCCACGAAGAGCACGCCCGCGCCTGGCGCCAGTTGGGCATGCTCGACCAGCGTTTCAGCGTGGCCAGCGGCCCGGCCCGCACCGCGTTGCTGCAATCGCGCGAAAGCATTCGCCGACGGGTGCGCAAACTCGGCAGTGGCGTGGCCAGCATCGTTGCGGTGCTTGGCCTGGCGCTGTTTGCCGGTGATCGTTATCTACCGGTCGACTATTGGCTGGCGGATCAGCGCACCGCCACCGGCGAGCAACGCACCCTGCGTCTGAGCGACGGCACGCTGATCAACCTCAACACCCACAGCGCCGTGGATGTGCGTTTTGATGAGAAGCAGCGCCGGGTGATTCTTCAGGAAGGGGAAATCCTCGTCGAAACCGGTCATGGCGACGCCCGGCCATTTATCGTCGAAACCCGCGAAGGCAGCATGCGCGCGCTGGGCACGCGGTTCCTGGTCAAGCGCGAAGAAGAAGGCACGCGCCTGAGCGTGTTGCAGTCCGCCGTGGCCGCCCACCCCGAGTCGAGCCCTGAAGAACAGATCCTGCACGAAGGCCAACAAGTGCTGATGCGCAACAATGGCCTGGGGCCGATCATCGCGCTCAACCTCGGCGCCGATGCCTGGACCCGCGGCATGCTGGTGGTGGACAACGCACGGCTGGAAGACCTGGTTCACGAGCTCGGTCGTTATCGGCGTGGGCATCTGGGCGTAGCGCCCGAGATCGCCGACCTGCGCATCACCGGCAGTTTCCCGTTGCACGACACCGATCTGGCGCTGAGCGCACTGTTGCCGACGCTGCCGGTGCAGATCGAACAGCACACACCGTGGTGGGTGACGGTGGCGAAGGCGGAAGCCAAGCCCTGATTTTGTTGTCGTTTGAACGGACGCTTTCGCGAGCAGGCTCGCTCCCACAGGGGATCGCGGTCAAATGTGGGAGCGAGCCTGCTCGCGAAGGCGTCGTCAGCCTCACCACAATTGCTGAATCGAAATTATTTTCATCCAGCCCTATCACTTTTTGATTCTCGTCCGGCACCTAGGCAATTGAGAAGTATTCCCTTTCAGGAGCCGTTGCATGTCCCGTTCGCTAAACACCTTGTTGCGCCCCAGTTTGCTGGCGGTCGCCATTGCCCTTTGCGCCCCTCTGGCCAGTAGCCAACTGATCGCCGCCGAACAAGCGTCCAGCGTTCGCGCCTATAACCTGCCGGCCGCGCCATTGGCCACAACGTTGAACCAGATCGCCAGCCAGTCGGGCCTGGCGCTGTCGCTGAATCCGTCGCTGGCGGCGGGAAAGACGTCGGCACCGGTCAATGGCCAGTTCGACGCGGTTGGCGCCTTGCAGGCGGCTTTGCGTGGCACCGGTCTGCAACTGGAACAGAGCAGCACTGGCACCTACAGCCTGGTGGCCATGCCTGAGGGCGTGGTGGCCCTGCCGGAAACCAGCGTGATCGGTGTAGAAAATACTGAAAACGCCTGGGGCCCGGTTGACGGTTACGTCGCCACTCGCACCGCTGCCGGCACCAAGACCGATACGCCGATTGTCGAAGCACCACGCTCGATGTCCGTTATCACCCGCGCCCAGATGGAAGATCGCGGCGTACAGAATCTCGATGACGCCGTGCGTTACATGCCAGGCGTGATCGCCAGCAGTTATGGCAGCGACTCCCGCGCCGACTGGCTGCGCGTACGCGGCTTCGAGCCAACCCAGTTCCTCGACGGCCTGCCGTTGCCAAAAGGCTCCTACGCCAACCCGAAGGCTGAAACCTGGAACCTGGAACGCATCACGCTCCTGCGCGGCCCGGCCTCTTCGGTATACGGCCAGACGCCACCGGGCGGTATGCTCGACATGGTCAGCCGCCGTCCCGATGTTATTGCCAGCCACGAAGTGCGAGCCGAAGTCGGCAGCAACAATCGCAAGCAAATCAGCTTCGACAGCACCGGAAAAATCGATGACGAGGGTCAGTTCTTGTACCGCGTCGACGGCGTAGTGCGTGACAGCGGCTTGCCGGTCGACCACATTGATGACAAGCGCTACAACCTCGCACCGAGCCTGACCTGGAACATCGATGACGACACACACCTGACCTTCCTCTCGCAGTTCACCCGCGACGATACAGGGGTCAGCGGCCAGTTCCTGCCTCTGCAAGGCACCAAGCTGGCTTCTCCGGCCGGGGCGAAAATTTCGCACCATAAAAACCTTGGCGATCCGGACTCCGATCACTACGCCCGCACCTATTACGCACTGGGTTACACCTTCGACCATCGCCTGAACGATGTCTGGCAGTTCAAGCAAAACCTGCGTTACACCAAAAGCGATCTGTCGTTCCAGCAAGCCTATGCGTCGTTCGGTGACGTCGTGGCGGCGGACGGCACCCTGCGCCGTCTGGTCGATCAGGTTGATGAGGACATCAGCCAGTTTGCCGTGGACAACAACTTCCAGGCCGACTTCCAGACGGGTGCGCTGAGCCATGTCGTGCTGCTGGGCCTGGACCACCAGCGGACCAACACCAATTACAAATGGCTGGAAGGCAACGCGCCGAACAGCAACGTGATCAACCCGATCCGTGGTGCGGACTTCTCCAACGTCGCGTACAACACCTTTTACGACTACAACCAGAAAACCAACCAGACCGGCCTCTACGCCCAGGACCAGATCTCCCTGGACAAATGGCGCCTGACCCTCGGCGGCCGTGAAGACTGGATTCACAGCTCGACGCAGTTCAATAACCTGGGCGATGCCACCAACACCCAGCGCGACAAGGCTTTCAGCGGTAACGCAGGCCTGAGTTACGTATTCGACTCCGGGATCACGCCGTACATCTCCTACACCGAGTCGTTCCAGCCTTCGATGGGCGCCGATGCCCGTTCGACCCAGTCGTTCAAACCCACCGAAGGCAAGCAGACCGAAGTCGGCGTGAAATACCAGCCACCGGGCAGCCGCACCTTGCTGACCGCCGCCGCGTTCGACCTGCGCCAGCAGAACGTGTCGGTGTCGCAGAACAACGTCACCAGCCAGATCGGTGAATTGAAGGTGCGCGGTATCGAGCTGGAAGCCGTCTCCGATGTCACCGACAACCTGAAACTGGTGGGCTCCTACACCTACACCGATACCGAGATCCTCAAGGGCGACGACAAGGGCAACCGGATGAAACTGGTCCCGCGCAATCAGGCCTCCCTGTGGTCCGATTACACGTGGCACGCCGGTGTGCTCGACGGGTTTGGCGTGGGTGCGGGCGTGCGTTATGTCGGCGACACCTACGGCAACACGGCCAACACCAACAATGGTCACGTGGGTTCGTACACCGTGTACGACGCCGCTGTGCATTACGACCTGAGCCGCATCAACCCGGTACTGGCAAGCGTTTCGGTTGACGTCACCGCGAAGAACCTGTTCAACAAGGACTACCTGTCGACCTGCGATGGCACCTGGTGCTACTACGGCGACGAGCGCAACGTCGTGGCGGCAGTCAACTACAAGTGGTAAACCGCTGAGCGGATTACAGCCACACAAGGGTCACGGTACAGCCGTGGCCCTTTTGCATTTGGATGGGTCATGAAAAGCAAAACCATTCGCCGCTGGTCCTTCGTCCACACCTGGACCAGCCTGATCTGCACGGTCTTCCTGTTGATGCTGGCGCTGACCGGCCTGCCGTTGATCTTCCACCACGAAATCGACCACTTGCTGGGCGATGCCGCCGAGTTGCAGCAGCTGCCGGCCGACACCCCGCAGTTGAATCTGCAGCAGTTGGTGCAGGCCGCTCAAAAACATCGGCCCGGCGAGGTCATGCAATATTTCGGCTTCGACGAAGACGAACCGAACGCCGCCATCGCGATCATGGCGGCCACTGCCGGCACCGAACCGAATTCGTCGCACACCTTCATGCTCGACGCCCGCACCGGTGAAGCGCTGGAGATGCCATCGGCCAACGGCGGCTTCATGATGGTCATGCTGCGCCTGCACGTGGACATGTTCGCCGGCCTGCCGGGCAAGCTGCTGCTGGCGTTCATGGGGATTCTGTTTGTAGTGGCTATCGTGTCCGGGACGGTGCTGTACCTGCCGTTCATGCGCCGGTTGAAATTCGCCACCGTACGCCAGGACAAATCCACGCGCCTGCGCTGGCTCGACCTGCATAACCTGATCGGCGTCGTCACCCTGACCTGGGCGCTGGTGGTCGGCGTCACCGGCGTCATCAGTGCCTGCGCCGATCTGCTGATCGCCGCGTGGCGCAATGACAGCCTGAGCGCGATGGTTGCGCCGTATCGCGATGCGCCGGCGCTGACGCAACTTGCGCCTGCGACCCGCTTGCTCGACATCGCCAAGGAAGTCGCGCCCGGCATGCAGCCAGACTTCATCGCCTTCCCCGGCACGCGGTTTTCCAGTGAGCATCATTACGCGGTGTTCATGAAGGGCAGCACGCACCTGACCTCGCATCTACTGACACCGGTGCTGATCGACGCCAGCACCCTGCAAGTCACCGCCGTGGCCGAACGGCCGTGGTACATGGACGCCATGGGCATGTCGCAGCCGTTGCACTTCGGTGATTACGGCGGCATGCCGATGAAAATCCTCTGGGCGACCCTCGATGTACTGACCATCATCGTGCTCGGCAGCGGGGTTTACCTGTGGGTGGTGCGGCGCAAAGCGGCCAGGCCTGTACTGGAACAAGCGGAGGCCAACGCATGAAGCCGCGGCAGTCGAATTTCTGGAAGGTCTTCTCCACACCGACGGTCATCGCGCTGCTCAGCGCTGCCGGGTTATTCGCGGCCTTGCTGGGCGATGGCGTGTGGGATGCGCTGAGCTGGCTGGGCCTGGGCGTTCCTGCAATCCTCGCCCTGCGCGGCCTCCTGCAACGCCGATAACTACACCAAACCTGTAGGAGCGAAGCTTGCTCGCGAAGGAATCGCCGCGGTCTGACTGAAGGACCGAGGCGATCCCTTCGCGAGCAAGCTTCGCTCCTACAAGTTACGTGATCCACGCGCTATGCTCCCGGCACTGCAAACCGACCGAGATGCTGCCATGTCCGCCCCGAGCATGACCCTCTACCACAACCCGTTGTCGCCCTTCGTTCGCAAAGTCATGGTGCTGCTGCACGAGACCGGTCAGCAAGACCGCGTCGCCCTGCAAAACTGTGTGCTGACCCCGGTCGCCCCGGACCTGCCCCTGATCGATGACAATCCGCTGAGTAAAATCCCGGCCCTGCGCTTGGCCGACGGCAACGTCATCCATGACAGCCGGGTGATTCTCGACTACCTCGACCACCAACACGTCGGCAACCCGCTGATTCCCCGCGAAGGCTCCGCGCGCTGGCGTCGCCTGACCCTGGCCTCCCTGGCCGACGGGATCATGGACGCTGCGGTGCTGGTGCGTTACGAAGTCGCCCTGCGCGCCCCGGAAAAACACTGGGACGAATGGCTCGATGGCCAGCGCGACAAGATTCGCCGCGCCTTGGCGTTGCTGGAAAAAGACGCGATTGCCGAGCTGACCAGCCATTTCGATGTGGCGGCGATCAGTGTGGCCTGTGCGTTGGGTTACGTGGATTTGCGCCATCCGGACCTGGGATGGCGCGAGGTGAATCCGAAGCTGGCGGACTGGTATTTTGAGGTGAGCCAGCGGCCTTCGATGGTGGCGACGATGCCGAAGGGCTAGATTTTCGCTGACTGTTCCGGCCTCTTCGCGAGCGGGCTCTCTCCTACATTTTGATTCGTGGTGTGCATATATTTTGTGTTCACTGGAGATCCACTGTGGGAGCGAGCCTGCTCGCGAATGCACCACACCGGATCTACCGGAAACAACCCAAAAATCAGCGTCGCCAACACCTCCCCCTCCCGCTGATCCTCACGCAACCCCAACGACCGGCTCATTCCACCACCCCGATATCGAATTCCAGCGGTTTGGCCGCCTTCTGCCCAATTCCGTACCAATCCAGTTTGCGGGTCAGCACCATGAACACGCCCAGCAACCCGAACAGCAGCAACGACCCCATCAACAGCGCGTAATCCTCGGCGCTCAACAAGCCATAGAGCAGGCCATACAACGCCGCCAACCCTGCCGAAAAACTCAAGCCGTGGCGCACGCTGCGCAGCACGTGGCAGACATAGAAACCGATCAACAACACACAACCGCTGGCCGACAACAGATACGCCAGGGCAAAACCGATGTGCTCGGACAACGACAGCAACAGCAGATAAAAGAACGCCAGCGCCACGCCCACCAACGCGTATTGCACCGGGTGCACCGCCAGGCTCTTCAGGACTTCGAAGAGGAAGAAACCGGCGAAGGTCAGGACGATGAACAGCAGTGCGTATTTGATCGCCCGGTCGCTTTTCAGGTACTGGTCCACCGGGTCGATGAAGCTCACGCCGAAGCTGCGGCCGCTGAACGCTTCACAGTCGCCGCCGGACACGCAACTGCTCAGCGCTTCTTGCAGGTTGGTGGAGAAAAACGAAGTCTGCCAATTCGCGGTAAAGCCCTGATCGGAGACTTCGCGCTGGGTCGGCAGGTAGTTGCCGATGAAGCTCGGATGCGGCCAGTTGGCGGCCAGCGAGACTTTGCTGGTCTTGCCCACCGGGAGAACCTGCAACTGGCCGGTGCCTTGCAGACGCAGGTCGAAACCGAAGGCCAGCTCCGTGGCCTGACGTGGGTCAAGCGCTGGCAGCGTCACGTGCACACCTTCGCCCAACCAGCCCACCTGACTGCCCGGGATAAAGTCCAGGCGCTGATCATTGAGCTCCAGTTTCAATGCGTTCTCGATGCCGCGAATGTCGCTGATCCCGACGGCAAGAAATGGCTGATCGAACTGGTAGTCGGCGAAATCTTCCTTGATACCCAGTTGTGCCGGGACCGAGAAATGTCCGCTGATGCGGTTGTCGGCGTGGAACAGCCGCGCCTCGTAGATGCCCCGCGAACGCAGCTCGGTCTGGACCTGCCCGTCGAGCTCGAAACGCTCCGGCAGGAAGTACAAACGGCCGCGCTCTTCGCCGATGTCCTGGTAACGCTCGTTGGTTTTTTCGTTGAGCTTCCAGGTGCGCACCACTTTGCGATAAGGCACCACCATCAACGGCCCGCTCAGGCGCTGGCTGTAACTGGAACTGCGCGCGATGTCTTCGAGCACACCGTCGCGCAGTTCCTGGCGGTCCTGGATCACGCCGTTGATCATCAGCAACGGGATCAGCAACAACAGAATCAGCAGGGCAATGGCCCCGAGTTTTATGGTCAGATTTCGGTTCATGGGACTCTCCCTGTTTGGATGGGGGGAGTCTGGGATGGGTGTGTGGAGGATTTATGGGGGAAATATGGAGACTTTGTGGAGACTGGGCCGGCCCCATCGCCGGCAAGCCGGTCTCGTTCCCACAGGTTCAACGCAAGTCCATGTGGGAGCGAACCTGCTCGCGATTGGCCGCGACTCGGTTCTAAGCCAGCCGCAACGTCACTTCAACCCCACCCTCAACATTGCCAACGCTCAATGTCCCGCCATGCAGCTTCACCACTTCCTCTACAAAATTGAGCCCCAACCCTGTGCTCTTGCGCCCACTGTCCGGACGCGGCAACGAGTAGAAGCGCTCACTCAATCGCGGCAACGCGTATTCGGGAATCGCTTCGGCCTGATTGAACAGTTTGAACTCAATCTGTTCCCCAATACGCTCGGCGCTGAATCGCAGTACGCCATTCACCGGCGTGAAATCCAACGCATTTTCCAACAGATTGCCCAGAGCCTGACGCAACAAAAACGGCTCACCGGTCAGCGCCAGATCCCCTGGAATCGCCTGGTCCACGCGTAACCGTTTGCCTTCGATGCGCCCGGCCTGAGCACTCAGCAGCTCATCGACCAAACCCGCCAACGGCACGGCCACCCGCTCTTCCAAGCCTTGGCGCTGTTCAACCTGCGCCAGGTTCAGCAACCGTTCGATCAACTGCTGCATCCGCACGCTTTCGCTGTCGATGTTGCTGACGAAACGCTGCCGTTGCGCCAACGGCATCTCCCCTTGCAGCAACTCCGCCGCACCACGAATCGCCGCCAGCGGGCTTTTCAATTCATGGGTCAACGTGTGCACGTAACGCTCGACGTAGGCCTTGCCTTCGAGCTGCGTGCGCATCTGTTCCACAGCAGTCGCCAGTTGCTCCAGCTCGCCGCCGCGATAGTGCGGAACCTCGACTCGCCGGCCTTCACTCACGGCTTTCGCATAAGCGGTCAAGCGCCGCAATGCCGCGCTCAGCCACCACGACAGCAACGCGCCGAACAGCAAGCCGAGGCCGATCAATCCGGCGCCGTACGCGAGCAATCGGCGTTCCGTGCGATCGACGTAAGGCTGCAACGAGCTATTAGGTTTGGCCACGGTGACCACGCCGATGATCTGACCGTTGTCGCGGATTGGTGCGCCAACGTGCATCACCGAAGAGCTGGCATCATTCGGATCGCTGCGACTGGAGCGAGCGCCGTATTCACCGCGCAAGGTCAGCAGAACATCGTTCCAGCGCGAGTAATCCTGCCCCACCGCCACACCGCTGGAATCCAGCACCACGATGCCCTTGGCGTCGGTGACGTAGATGCGGTGGTTGACCTGATTTTTCGGCAACCCCCAGATGCTCGCCTTCGGTTGCCGCTCGCCATAGGCCTTGAGCAATTCGGGCCAGCGGTTCTGATTGAGCGTGCCGGCCTTGAAATCATCGCGCAGGATTTCGGCCATCAGGTTGGCGGTATCGACCAGGGTTTCTTCGGTGGACTGACGCACGCCGGGGCGGATTTCCTCCATCACGGTGTTGAGCACGAAATAGCCGGTCAGGCCGATGAACAGCACATAGACCAGGAAAATCCGGATCCCCAAGGGCATCAGCTGTGCCCCGGACTGTAGCTGTAACCGAGGCCGCGATGGGTCTGGATCGGTTCGGCGTCAGCCTTCACCAGACGCAACTTGGCGCGCACGCTCTTGATGTGGCTGTCGATGCTGCGCTCGTACCCGGCATCGGCGGCGACACCCAGAGCATCGAGCAACTGCTCGCGGCTGAACACGCGTTCGGGTTGTTCCAACAGGCATTGCAGCAGACGGAATTCGTGGCGGGTGAGGCTCAGCAACTGGCCGCGATAGCAGATCTGTACCCGCTCGTTGTCGATGCGAAACAGCGCAGATACTGGGTCGGCCACTGCACGCGGCGCCATGCGCTTGAGGATGGCCCGCACGCGTGCGGCTACTTCCCGTGGGCTGAACGGCTTGACCACATAATCGTCGGCACCGATTTCCAGGCCGACGACGCGGTCGATTTCCGCATCACGCGCGCTGAGGAAAATCACCGGCACTTCACTGAAACGGCGCAGTTGCTTGCAGGTTTCGAAGCCGCTGATATCCGGCAGGCCGATGTCGAGAATGATCAGATCGGCCGGGGTCTGCCGCTGATGGTCCAGCGCGGCGGCGCCAAGGCTCAGCCACGTCGTGGTGAACCCTTCGCCCTGCAAGGCGAAAATCAGGGTGTCGGCAATCGCCGCTTCGTCTTCGACAATCAGGATATGAGGCATGGCGTCCGAGCCCGGCAGTTGAGTGGGCGAACGGTGCCCCATGCCTCACGTCACGTCAATGAGACCACTTGAAATCAGCAGTCGGGCTTGTCCGCCGTAAAACGTCGCGCCGGGTTCACGGCCGCGCCGAATTCACGCAGGGCTTTGGCGCCGATCAGCAGCGGGTAGTTGAAGCTGCTGCGGTCGGTGAGATTGACCTCGACCGTGCGCTTGACGTTGCCCAGGCACAGTTCCAGATCGACCACCGGGCGCTTGGTGGGCGCCGCTACATCTTCATCCTCGTCCTCTTCGGAGCGGGTCTTGATCTTGCTGATCCGCGCGACCTTGTGTTCGTAGACCTTGTTGCTCGCGTCTTTGGTGGCGAGGCGGAAGCGTACCCATTCATCGCCGTCGCGGGTGAAGGTTTCGATGTCCTTGGCCGACAGCGAGGCGGTCAGGGCGCCGGTGTCCATTTTGGCCTTGAGCACTTCACCGCCGATTTCCGGCAGCGCAATGTATTCGTAGCGCCCGTACAGGGTCGGCTCAGCGGCCAGGACCGGCAGGGCCACGAGGGAAAGCAATGCGAGGAGGGATTTCACGTAAGGGGCATCCTGGGAAAGTGGGCAGCGGAATTTTAGACCGTCAGTGAGCAATTCGTTCGTTCTTGGGATCGCTTCGCGGGCAAGCCTCGCTCCTACAGGTTTCCCGCTATCCCAGTAGGAGCGAGGCTTGCCCGCGAAGAGGCCGGAACTATCGCCACAGTTCCAGCATACCCACGCAACCGTGAAACATTCGTCACCCCCGATTTGGCCTGTCGCCCGAAGCTGCTTATCATGGCGCGCCCAAACGCTTTCAAGAGTTACTTATGCGCCGCCTGCTCACCGGCTGTTTCGTTACCCTGCTGCTGTTGCTCAACACCTTGGTCCTGTTCGGGCCGCTGATGGTGTTTGCCCTGCTCAAACTGGTCCTGCCCGGCCGCTTGCGTGATTACGCATCATCGGCCGTGATGTGGATCGCCGAGACCTGGGCCGAGATCGACAAGCTGATCTTCCGTCTGTGTATTCCCACGCAATGGGACGTGCGGGGCGGCGATGACCTGCGGGTCGACACGTCGTACCTGGTGATCAGCAACCACCAATCCTGGGTGGACATTCCGGCATTGATCCAGACGCTCAACCGGCGCACGCCGTTTTTCAAATTCTTCCTCAAGAAAGAACTGATCTGGGTGCCGTTCCTGGGCCTGGCGTGGTGGGCGCTGGATTACCCGTTCATGAAGCGTTACACCAAGGCGTTTCTGGCGAAGAACCCGACGCTCGCCGGCAAGGACCTGGAGATCACCAAAGCGGCGTGCGAACTGTACAAGCGCCAGCCAGTGACGGTGGTCAATTACCTGGAAGGCACCCGGTTCACGGCGGCGAAAAGCACTCAGCAGCAGTCACCGTTCACCCATTTGCTCAAGCCCAAGGCTGGCGGCGTGGCGTTTGTGCTGGCGGCAATGGGTGAACAGCTGGACGCCATTCTCGATGTGACGGTGGTGTACCCGCAGCAGAAGATTCCGGGATTTTGGGATTTGATCAGCGGTAACGTGCCGAGGGTCATCATTGACATCAAGACCCGCGAACTCGACCCCGCGTTGTGGCAGGGCGATTACGAGAACGATCCGGTGTTTCGCGAAACGGTCCAGAACTGGGTCAACCAGCTCTGGATCGAGAAGGACCGGCGCATCGACGCCTTGCGCGCCGAGCGCCGCTGAATCAGGTGCCGGCGCCCCAGATCCCGCCCAGGTTCTGCAGCAGCGAACCGGCGACGCCCTGCTGACCGAAGTATTGCAGAATCAGCGGGGCAAACTGACCGATCATGCCGGTGTCCATGCCCAATGCGCTGAACGCATTGTTCAGGTCATTGGTGTCCTTGACGTTACCCAAGACATTGTCCAGCCCGGCCACCTTGCCGGACGAACCGAGCAAACCGGCGATGGCACCCAGTTCACCGCCGCCGGACAGCATGTCGATGCCCGGTACGCTTTTGGCCAGTTCCGAATAGTCGGTTGAACTCAATTGATTCTTCGCCAGGCCGAGCATCGCTCCGGTGCCGCCAATCATTTGTTGTGGCGTCAGGTTCAACTCGCTGAGCGCACCCAGCAGATCGGCTGTTTCAGCCGTCGGCGCTGCCGCTGTGGCGGCGTTATCGCCCTTCATGCCGGAAATGGCACCGGCTGCATCGCTCAAGCTGAACTGAGCGAAGACCGGACTGGCCACCAGAGTCATGAGCGATGCCAGTACAAAACCACGTGAAACCTTCATCCAGACATCCTCTTGTGCCATGAAAACCGCCCGGCAACGAGCGGAAAAACCTGCCGATTTGACTCGGCTTCTGCCGGCATGTTCCTCAGGCGTGCATCCATTTTTAGCCCGCTCGCGTATATAAAACGTGAAATCCCGGATGCCGCGCGATGAATGGCACGACCGCTCCCGCTGAACTAGCCTGTGAACAACCGGGCAGAACCCGCTGCCGCCCTGCCATCGCCTGGAGAACCGTTATTTCCCTCGCCGACACCGATCAGCTCAGGCAGCTTCTGGCCCAATGCTCACTGGGCGACCGCCGCGCGTTCGAGACGCTTTACCGTCATGTCGGCCCGCGTTTGCACGGTGTTGCCCTGCGGTTCATGGGGCGTGCGGATCTCGCGGAAGAAGTGTTGCAGGAAAGCTTCGTGCGCATCTGGAACAACGCATCGCGCTACGAGGCGCATCTGTCGGCGCCGTTGACCTGGATGATCAACATCACGCGCAACCAAGCGATTGACCAGTTGCGCAAACACCGCGACCGGCCGCTGACTGATCTTGAAGAGCAAGCGCTGGTGGATGAAAGCCCCTCGGCCCACGAACAATTGAGCCGCGCCCGCGACGCCAGCGCGTTGAACCGTTGCCTGGACAGTCTTGAAGGCATGCAGCGTCAATCGATCACTGTCGCGTACTTTCAGGGGCTGTCGTGTACCGAACTGGCGGAACACCTGGCCGCGCCGCTGGGCTCGGTGAAATCCTGGATCCGCCGTGGCATGGAACGCCTGCGCCGGTGCCTTGAATCATGAACTATCAAACCCCGCCCCTGCGCCGCGCCCTCGCCGCCGATTACGCCATTGGCCTGATGCCCGCTTCCGCCCGTCGGCGTTTCGAGCAGTTGTTGCTGGACGATGCGGCGTTGCGTGCAGAACTGGCGCAGTGGCAGGAAAGCCTGGCCAGCCTGACTGAAGCGCTGCCCGAACCCCCTGTGCCGGATCGCGTGTGGCGCGGCATTACTGCGCGAATTGATCCGCAAGTGCTGCATGTGCCTGAGAAACGTCCTTTCTGGAACTGGCTGCGGATGACGGCGGCCGTCTGTTCACTGGTGATCGCGGTGACCTTGGGCGTGCTCTATACCCGTGACAGTGCACGTTACAGCGCTACGTTGTTGACGGCCGACGCGCAGCCAGCGCTGAAGGTTGAAGCGCATGAAGATTATCTGAAGGTCGAGCCGCTGACGCTGGCCGCGGTTGATCCGGGACGCAGCCTGGAGTTGTGGGCGATCCCGGCGGATGGCAAACCGATTTCCCTTGGCGTGATTCCGCTGGGCGGCAAGGGTCGGGTCGAGCTGAGCGATGCGCAGAAAGCGTTGATCGGCAAGCCGATTGCGCTGGCGGTGAGTCTTGAGCCGAAGGGTGGTTCGCCGACTGGCCAACCGACCGGACCGGTTCTCTATCAAGGTGCGCTCGCAGCACTTTGACCACACCGCCCCTTGTAGGAGCCGGCTTGCTGGCGATTCAGGCAACGCGGTGTGCCAGATACACCGCCATCGCCGGCAAGCCGGCTCCTACAGTGTTTGGCATACACACCATAAAAAACGGCGACCCGAGGGTCGCCGTTTTGCATTGCGTGAAGCCTTATGCCGCGCTGAACAGTTTGTGCGGATCGATCACAAACTTCTTCGGTACGCCCGCATCGAATTCACCGTAGCCCTGAGGTGCTTGATCCAGGCTGATCACCTGAACGCCCACCACTTCGGCGATGTTGATGCGGTCCCACATGATCGCCTGCATCAGCTGGCGGTTGTACTTCATCACCGGGGTCTGGCCGGTGTGGAAGCTGTGGGATTTGGCCCAGCCCAGACCGAAGCGAATGCTCAGGCTGCCCATTTTCGCGGCCGCGTCCACGGCACCTGGATCTTCAGTCACGTACAGGCCAGGGATACCGATTTTGCCAGCCACCCGAACCACGCCCATCAGCGAGTTGAGCACGGTGGCCGGAGCCTCGTGCTTCACGCCGTCATGGCCATGACCGCGTGCTTCGAAGCCTACGGCGTCGACGGCGCAATCCACTTCCGGTTCACCCAGCAGCGCGGCGATCTGTTCGTGCAGCGGCGTGTCCAGGGACAGGTCGGCGATTTCGAAGCCCTGCGCCTTGGCGTGCGCCAGGCGAACGGTGTTGACGTCACCGATGATCACCACCGCCGCGCCCAACAGGCGAGCGGAAGCGGCAGCGGCCAGACCAACCGGACCGGCACCGGCGATGTACACCGTGCTGCCCGGGCCAACGCCAGCAGTCACTGCGCCGTGGTAACCGGTTGGCAGGATGTCGGAGAGGCAGGTCAGGTCGCGGATTTTTTCCATCGCGCGATCGCGGTCAGGCAGTTTCAGCAGGTTGAAGTCAGCGTACGGCACCATCGCGTACTCAGCCTGGCCGCCGGTCCAGTCGCCCATGTCGACATAACCGTAAGCACCGCCCGGACGTGCCGGGTTAACGCTGAGGCAGACGCCGGTGTGCATTTCCTTGCAGGAACGGCAGCGCCCGCAAGCCACGTTGAACGGAACGGACACCAGGTCGCCGATCTGCAGGTTCTCGACGTCGCTGCCCTTCTCGATCACTTCACCGGTGATTTCGTGGCCCAGTACCAGACCGGTTTGAGCGGTGGTACGACCCCGCACCATGTGCTGGTCGGAACCACAGATGTTGGTGGAAACCACGCGCAGGATGACGGCGTGGTTGATCTTCCTGCCACGCGGGTCCTGCATTTTCGGATAGTCGATTTTCTGTACTTCGACCTTGCCAGCGCCGAGATACACCACACCACGATTGCCAGACATGCTTTCACCTCGCTGTTGTTTTTATGTAATAGCCGCGTCGCCCAGGATCGGCGGCGCGTTGATTGCTCGGGTTATTGCCTGTGTGTCTTGTGTTGTTTGTAAGGGCCCCTTCGCGGGCAAGCCTCGCTCCTACATTTGGAACGCATGCCCCTGTAGGAGCGAGGCTTGCCCGCGAAGGCGATCTAAAGAACAACCGTGCGATTGGCGTTGAGGAACACCCGTCGCTCAATGTGATATCCAACGGCTCTGGCCAACGTCAGCCCCTCGATATCCCGCCCCTTGGCGATCAAATCTTCCGGGTAATGACTGTGGTCCACCACCTCCACGCCCTGGGCGATGATCGGGCCTTCGTCCAGGTCGTTGTTGATGTAATGCGCCGTAGCGCCGACCAGTTTCACGCCCTTGTTGTAGGCCTGGTGATACGGCTTGGCGCCTTTGAAACCGGGCAGCAGGGAGTGATGGATATTGATCGCCTTGCCATCGAGTTTGCGGCACAGCTCCGGCGACAACACCTGCATGTAGCGCGCAAGAATCACCAGCTCGGCGCCCGACTCTTCGATCACCTGCAACACCTGGCGCTCTTGCGACGGCTTGTCGTTCGGGTCGAGCGGGAAGTGGTAATACGGAATCTGGTGCCAGTCGGCCAACGGCTTGAGGTCCGGGTGGTTGGAAACCACGGCGGCGACGTCCATCGACAACTGGCCGATGCGTTGGCGGTAGAGCAAATCGTTGAGGCAGTGATCGGCCTTGGAGACCATGATCACCACTTTCGGCCGGTAGTTCGGCGCGGTCAGCTCGAAGATCATGCCGAAGGCCTGGCCGCGTTCTTCCAGGCCTGCGCGGAAGGCTTGTTCGTTGAAGCCATCAGGCTGACGGAATTCCACGCGGATGAAGAAGCGACCCGAGAGCCGGTCATCGAACGAATGGTGCTCGGTGACGTAGCAGCCCTGCTCGAACAGAAAGCGGGTCACCGCGTCCACGGTGCCGAGGACGCTTGGGCAGTCGGCGGTCAGAATCCATGTGTCTGGGGCGCGGCTCATAGTGCGGTGACTCCTGTTGTTATGGGCAACCGCTGCGCGGTTGATCGCCGGCAAGCCGGCTCCTACAGTTTTGGGTCGTTCGCACATGATGTGTACGGCGCGGACCTGTAGGAGCGAGGCTTGCCCGCGAAGGCAATCTCAAGCCTGAACGCTAAGCCCGTACTCGGCCGCCGCATCCTGCAACCACAACCACCAGTAATCCGAGAAGCTGCGACGGATCAGCAGTTCCCAGGTGTCTTCGGCGGTGTGGCGGATCACCAGTTGCGATTTGGCAAACACGGTGCCGACAGCCTTGCCGACCGGGAAGCTGTTGGGGTGTACGTCGTAGCTGGTGGACTTCATCAGCACCTGGCGCACGTTCGGACCGCTCAGTTCGAGGATCTGCTGGCCACCGCTGACGTTGACGATCTGGATGTGCAGGTCCCCCAGCGCTTCACGGAGCTTTTTCTCGGCGGCAAATTCTTCGCCGGTCGGCACGATCAGCAAATACTCATCCGGCCCCATCCATTGCAGGCTGGTTTCACCCTTGACGATCACGGTCAGCGCACTCGGCAATTCGATGCCCAGGGCTTTGTGCACGCCAGCGGCGAACGCGGCATCGTGGCCATCGCCACGGATGGTCAGGTGGCCGAGGAGTTTTTTCTCACGCACGATCACGCCGGCGTTTTTGCGGCCCTTGCCGACCAGGCTGGCGAGGTCGGCATGATGCAACGACGACTCGGCCTTGGCCCCGGTGGTTGGGCGTTGTTGGTAAACATTGGCTGCGGTCATAAAGCACCTTTCCTGAATTCTGTTGTGAGGCTTGCGGTGACTGATCTGGCGTCATCGCCGGCAAGCCGGCTCCTACAAATCGCATACATCCTGTAGGAGCCGGCTTGCCGGCGATGCGGTGCATCAGATGCACCACATCCGGCAATCACACGTTCTGGCGATCGCCTTTCGGATCGAAGAACACCGAAGAAACGATTTCCGCCTCGATCACGCTGCCATCGGCCAGCGGTGCGAATACGCGCTCGCCGATCCGCTTCAAGCCGCCCTTGACCACGCCCATGGCAAACGAATAACCGAGGGAGTTGTGCAGGTAGCTGGAAGTGACGTGACCGACCATCGTCATCGGGATCGTCTGCTTGGTGTTGAACACCAGTTGCGCACCTTCCGGCAGCCATTTGGTCGGATCGATCGGCTTCAGGCCCACCAGTTGTTTACGTTGATCACGCACGCAGTCTTCGCGATTCATGCCACGCCAGCCGATCCACGAGAACGGTTTGGTGCGACCGACACACCAGCCCATGTTCAGGTCGTCCGGGGTCATCGAGCTGTCAGTGTCCTGACCGACGATGATGAAGCCCTTCTCCGCACGCAGGATGTGCATGGTTTCGGTGCCGTACGGCGTCAGGTTGTACTGCTTGCCGGCCTCGGCGATTTTCTCGAGCACGCCCATCGCATAGTCGGCTTGCACGTTGACTTCGTACGACAGCTCACCGGTAAACGAGATCCGGAACACCCGCGCCGGCACACCGCCGACCAGGCCCTCTTTCCAGGTCATGAACGGGAAGGCTTCGTTGCTCAGGTCGATGTCGGTGACTTCGCTGAGCAGCTTGCGGCTGTTCGGCCCGGACAGGGTCATGGTTGCCCAGTGATCCGTCACGGAAGTGAAGTACACCTTCAGCTCTGGCCATTCGGTCTGGGAGTAGATTTCCAGCCATTGCAGCACGCGTGCAGCGCCGCCGGTGGTGGTGGTCATCACGAAGTGGTTGTCGGCGAGGCAAGCAGTGACGCCGTCGTCGAAGACCATGCCGTCTTCTTTGCACATCAGGCCATAACGCGCCTTGCCCACGTCGAGCTTGGTCCACGCGTTGGTGTAGATGCGGTTGAGGAACTCACGCGCATCCGGGCCTTGAATGTCGATTTTGCCGAGGGTCGACGCATCCAGCAGGCCGACGCTGTCGCGCACGGCTTTGCATTCGCGTTTCACGGCGGCGTGAATGTCTTCACCGTTTTTCGGGAAGTACCAAGGACGTTTCCACTGACCGACGTCTTCGAATTCGGCGCCATTCTTCACGTGCCAGTGATGCAGCGCAGTGAAGCGGACAGGTTCGAAGATGTGCCCACAGTGACGGCCGGCTACCGCGCCGAAAGTCACCGGCGTGTAGTTCGGACGGAACATGGTGGTGCCCATCTGCGGGATGGTCACGTTCAGCGAACGGGCGGCGATGGCCAGGCCGTTGACGTTGCCGAGCTTGCCCTGGTCGGTGCCGAAGCCCAGTGCGGTGTAGCGTTTGACGTGCTCGACCGACTCGAAGCCCTCGCGGGTCGCCAGTTCGATGGCGGCGGCGGTGACGTCGTTTTGCAGGTCGACGAATTGCTTCGGCGCACGTGCGGTGTTCTTTTCGTGCGGCACCTGGAACAGCGCCAACGTAGGCTCTTCCAGACGGCTCAGGGCTTTCGGCAAGGTGCCTTCGACCACGCTGAAACCGGCTTCGCTGGCTGCGCGAGCGCCGCCTTCAAAACCGTCGGCCAGCGAATCGCCGAGACCGTAGACGCCGTTGATGCCACCGACGCACACGCGTTTCTGCGGTGCTTCGCCCGGTACGAAACCGAGGATGTCTTCACGCCAGATCGGCTTGCCACCCAAGTGCGAAGCCAGGTGAACCACCGGGCTGTAACCGCCGGAACTGGCAACCAGGTCGCATTCGAGCCACTCGCCAGGGCTGGTCACGGAGTGGGCTTTGACATCGATCGCGGCAACGCGAGCGGCGGTCACGTGCTTGCTGCCACGGGCCTCGATCACGGCGCTGCCGGTCAGGATGCGAATGCCTTTGGCGCGGGCTTCTTCCACCAGCGCACCACGTGGGTTGCTGCGGGCGTCGGCGATGGCCACCACTTGCAGGCTGGCGTCGAGCCAATCCAGTGCAACGCGGTAGGCGTGATCGTTGTTGGTCGACAGCACCAGTTTTTTACCCGGTGCCACGCCGTAGCGACGGACGTAAGTCGACACAGCGCCGGCGAGCATGTTGCCCGGCACGTCGTTGTTGCCGTAGACCAGTGGACGCTCGTGAGCGCCGGTCGCCAGCACCACACGCTTGGCGCGCACGCGGTGGATGCGTTGACGCACCTGGCCAATCGGGGCGCGGTCGCCGAGGTGATCGGTCAGGCGCTCGTGGATGGTCAGGAAGTTATGGTCGTGGTAGCCGTTGACCGTGGCGCGCGGCAACAGCAGCACGTCCGGGGTGTTCTTCAGTTCGTCGAGGACGCTGGCGACCCACTCCACGGCAGGCTTGCCGTCGAGGCTTTCGCGGGAGTCGAGCAGGCTGCCGCCGAACTCTTCCTGCTCATCGGCCAGGATGACGCGAGCACCGCTGCGAGCGGCTGCCAAAGCAGCGGCCAGGCCAGCCGGGCCACCGCCGACGATCAGCACGTCGCAATGCTGGTTCATGTAGTCGTAGGTGTCCGGATCGTTCTCGGTCGGCGAGCGGCCAAGACCTGCAGCCTTACGAATGTACTTCTCGTAAGTCATCCAAAACGATTGCGGGTACATGAAGGTTTTGTAGTAGAAGCCCGGTGGCATCAGCTTGCCGCCGACCTTGCCGAGAATCCCCATCATGTCGTTGTTCACGCTCGGCCAGCCGTTGGTGCTGGTGGCGACCAGGCCCTGGTACAGCGCTTGTTGCGTGGCGCGTACGTTCGGAATTTGCGTGGCTTCGGTCGCGCCGATCTGCAGCACGGCGTTCGGCTCTTCGGCACCGGCGGCGAAGATGCCGCGCGGACGGGAGTACTTGAAGCTGCGACCGATGATGTCGACGCCGTTGGCCAGCAGTGCAGCGGCCAGGGAATCGCCTTCAAAGCCTTTGTAGGTCTGGCCGTTGAAGGTGAAGCTCAGCACTTTGTTGCGGTCGATCCGTCCGCCGTTGGACAGGCGATTGATCTGGCTCATACCTTCTCTCCCAGAGCCGTCGTAGCCGCTTTCGAGCTATCGGTCTTGTCGGTGAATTGTGGCTTGGTGCCGATCTTGTAGGTCTCGAGAATCTCGTAGGTCACGGTGTCGCGGGTGACGTTGAAGTACTGACGGCAACCGGCAACGTGATCCCACAGCTCGTGGTGCAGGCCGCGAGGGTTATCGCGGAAGAACATGTAGTCGCCCCACTCCTCGTCGGTGCAGGTGTTCGGATCCAGTGGACGCGGGATGTGCGCCTGGCCGGATGCGTGGAATTCCTCTTCAGAGCGCAGCTCGCCGCAGTGAGGACAGAAGATATGCAACATGGGGATTTCTCCTGTTAGTGGGCAACCGCAGCAGCGCCGTGTTCATCGATCAACGCACCGTTGTGGAAACGGTCGATGGAGAAAGGTGCGGCCAACGGGTGCATTTCACCCTTGGCCAGACTCGCGGCAAACACGTTGCCCGAGCCAGGTGTTGCCTTGAAGCCGCCGGTGCCCCAACCGCAGTTGAAGAACATGTTCGGGACCGGGGTTTTCGAGATGATCGGGCAGGCATCCGGCGTGGTGTCGACGATGCCGCCCCACTGCCGGTTCATGCGCACGCGGGACAAGACCGGGAACATCTCGACGATGGCCTGGATGGTGTGCTCGATCACCGGGTACGAACCACGCTGGCCGTAGCCGTTGTAGCCGTCGATACCGGCGCCGATCACCAGGTCGCCCTTGTCGGACTGGCTGATGTAACCGTGTACGGCGTTGGACATGATCACGCTGTCGATAATCGGCTTGATCGGCTCGGACACCAGCGCTTGCAGCGGGTGGGATTCGATCGGCAGACGGAAACCGGCAAGTTTGGCCATGTGCCCGGAGTTACCGGCCGTGACCACGCCGACGCGCTTGGCGCCGATGAAACCCTTGTTGGTTTCAACGCCGATGCACACGCCGTTTTCCTTGCGGAAACCGATCACTTCGGTCTGCTGGATCAGGTCCACGCCGAGTGCGTCGGCGGCACGGGCAAAGCCCCATGCCACGGCATCGTGACGGGCCACGCCGCCGCGACGCTGGACGGTTGCGCCCATCACCGGGTAGCGGGTGTTCTTGGAGCAGTCGAGGTACGGAATCTCGTCCGCTACTTGCTTGGCATCGAGCAGTTCGCCGTCCACGCCGTTGAGGCGGTTGGCGCTGACCCGACGCTCGGAATCACGAATGTCCTGCAGGGTATGGCACAGGTTGTAGACGCCGCGCTGGGAAAACATCACGTTGTAGTTCAGGTCCTGGGACAGGCCTTCCCACAGTTTCATCGCGTGTTCGTACAGGTGCGCCGACTCGTCCCACAGGTAGTTGGAGCGAACGATGGTGGTGTTGCGCGCGGTGTTACCGCCGCCCAGCCAGCCTTTTTCGACCACGGCCACGTTGGTGATGCCGTGTTCCTTGGCCAGGTAGTAAGCCGTGGCGAGACCATGCCCGCCGCCGCCGACGATGACCACGTCGTAGACCTTTTTAGGGGTCGGCGTGCGCCACATTTTCTGCCAGTTTTCGTGATGGCTGAGGGAGTGTTTGAAGAGGCCGAAGCCCGAGTAGCGTTGCATAGTCATTTACTCCAAAACCGCGCTCAGCGATAAACCGGGAAGTCCGCGCACAGGGCCGACACTTGCTGCGCGACGTTCGCTTCGACATCGGCGTCGCCGAGGTTGTCGAGGATGTCGCAGATCCAGCCGGCCAGCGTGACGCACTGGGTCACCTTGAAGCCGCGCGTGGTCACCGCAGGGGTGCCGATGCGCAGGCCGGAAGTGACGAACGGCGACTGTGGATCGTTCGGGACAGCGTTCTTGTTCACAGTGATGTGGGCGCGACCGAGTGCTGCATCCGCCTCTTTGCCGGTGAGGCCCTGACGAATCAGGCTGACCAGGAACAGGTGGTTATCGGTGCCGCCGGACACTACATCGTAGCCGCGTTTGATAAATACGCCGGCCATGGCTTGGGCGTTATCGATCACTTGTTGCTGGTAAACCTTGAAACCGGGCTCCAGCGCTTCCTTGAAGCACACCGCTTTACCGGCGATCACGTGCATCAGCGGGCCGCCCTGGGCACCCGGGAATACGGCTGCGTTGAGCTTCTTCTCGATTTCTTCGTTGGCCTTGCACAGGATCAGGCCGCCACGCGGACCGCGCAGGGTCTTGTGGGTAGTGGTGGTCACCACGTCGGCGTACGGCAGCGGGTTCGGGTACAGGCCGGCAGCGACGAGACCGGCAACGTGGGCCATGTCGACGAACAGCAGCGCACCGACCTTGTCGGCGATCTGACGGAAGCGTGGGAAGTCGAGGGTCTTGGAGTAAGCCGAGAAGCCGGCAACGATCATTTTCGGCTTGCACTCGACGGCCAGGCGCTCGACTTCGTCGTAGTCGATCAGGCCGGTCTTGGTGTCGATGCCGTACTGCACGGCGTTGTACAGCTTGCCCGAAGACGAAACCTTGGCGCCGTGGGTCAGGTGACCGCCATGGGCCAGGCTCATGCCCAGAATGGTGTCGCCGGCTTGCAGCAGGGCCAGGTAAACGGCGCTGTTGGCCGAAGAACCGGAGTGTGGCTGCACGTTGGCGTAATCGGCGCCGAACAGTTGCTTGGCGCGTTCGATGGCCAGCGCTTCAACCTTGTCGACGTGCTCGCAGCCACCGTAGTAGCGCTTGCCCGGATAACCTTCGGCGTATTTGTTGGTCAGGCCGCTGCCCTGCGCTTCCATGACGCGTTTGCTGGTGTAGTTTTCGGACGCGATCAGCTCGATGTGATCTTCCTGGCGTTGCTCCTCGGCATTCATCGCCGCCAGCAGTGCATCGTCGTAACCCTGGATCTGGTCTTGCTTGCTGAACATCGCGTCTCTCCCAGCGGCATCTGTGCGCCATTCGTCTCGGTAAGGCACGGCGTTTCGGCAGTGCCCTTTGATAGCGATGGTATGACCGGCGCAGACAGGTCAAATGCCTACGGACGCCACGCAAAGGTGCGTTTACGACATGGCGGGAAATGGCATGCCGAACACGCCCCCCGAACCAGCGGAGATCCCCTGTAGGAGTGAGCCTGCTCGCGAAGGCGGAGTGTCAGGCGACATCAATGTTGCTGATACGCCGCCTTCGCGAGCAGGCTCGCTCCCACAGGGGTTATGCGGCGATCTGGCGGACGAGTAACAGCAAGAGGAAATGCAGCGGATAAAGGGCATACGCCCAGCGCCGCATTGGCGGTGGCTTGATATGTCGCCCATGTCGCAACAAGACCAGCCCCAGCCATGGCGCGATCAGGCACGTGGCTATACCGAAGATCGCCGCACGATTCCCCAGCCGGGCGGAGTAATACAGCACCTCCCACTGATTGGCGGCCAGACAGATCAACCCCGGCAACAGGCTGAAATACCAGGACCGCCGGATCACCAGCAGCATGACCAGGGGCAGTAGCACACCGAAGAAGCCGAACATCAGTCGCTCCGGGAACAGCGCCGCCAGGATCAGCGCGCCCGCCGCGATCAGTCGTGATTGCAGCATCGGGTGCTGCCAGCCGCGCGCAACCAGCAATCCGAGCGCCAGCGTCGGCATTACGTTGAGGGTATCGGGATCAGGAATGAACATCCTGTAGGGGATTTCGCTAATGATGCTGAATAGAACCAACCAGCCCAGATACCGCCATTGATGTGTTACTTGTCGTGAACGCGACAGGTTCGCCGCCATTGCCAGACAGAACCACGGAAACGCCAGTCGTCCGGGCACATACAGCAGATCGAGGGAATAACCGACATATCGCAGGTGATCGAGCACCATGCTCAGCAGCGCCAGCCACTTGAGCAGATCCAGTGCCCCATCCCGTTGAGTCATGTGCATAATCGCCCGTCGTCTTTGTATTTTTCTGTCAGACGCATCCTGTGTGCTCGCCGGATGATCTTCGGTAAAGTGCGCACCATCATTGACCACGAGACGCTTCACCATAAGCGTCCCGACCACGGAAAGCAGGGCCATGACCGATAAGAGCCAACAATTCGCCAGCGACAACTATTCCGGTATCTGCCCTGAAGCCTGGGCGGCGATGGAACAGGCCAACCACGGCCACCAGCGCGCCTACGGCGACGATGAATGGACCGCTCGCGCGTCCGATGATTTCCGCAAACTGTTCGAAACCGACTGCGAAGTGTTCTTCGCGTTCAACGGCACCGCCGCCAACTCCTTGGCCCTGTCGTCGCTGTGCCAGAGTTACCACAGCGTGATCTGCTCGGAAACCGCCCACGTCGAAACCGACGAATGCGGCGCGCCGGAGTTCTTTTCCAACGGCTCCAAGCTGCTGGTCGCCCGCACCGAGAACGGCAAGCTGACCCCGGAATCGATCCGTGAAGTGGCCCTCAAGCGCCAGGACATTCACTACCCGAAACCGCGCGTCGTGACCCTGACCCAGGCCACCGAAGTCGGCAGCGTCTACACCCCGGAAGAAATCCGCGCCATCAGCGCCACCTGCAAAGAACTCGGCCTGAACCTGCACATGGACGGCGCGCGTTTCTCCAACGCCTGCGCATTCCTAGGCTGCACGCCGGCCGACCTGACCTGGAAGGCCGGCGTTGACGTGCTCTGCTTCGGCGGCACGAAAAACGGCATGGCAGTGGGTGAGGCGATTCTGTTCTTCAACCACAAACTGGCCGAAGACTTCGACTACCGCTGCAAGCAGGCCGGGCAACTGGCCTCGAAAATGCGCTTCCTCTCGGCGCCGTGGGTCGGGATTCTGGAAAACGATGCCTGGCTCAAATATGCCCGCCACGCCAACCATTGTGCGCAACTGCTGGCGGAACTGGTCAGCGATATCCAGGGCGTGGAACTGATGTTCCCGGTGCAGGCCAACGGCGTGTTCCTGCAACTCTCGGAACCGGCCATCGCCGCACTGACCGCCAAGGGCTGGCGCTTCTACACCTTCATCGGCAACGGCGGTGCCCGCTTCATGTGCTCCTGGGACACCGAGGAAGAACGCGTACGCGAACTGGCGGCAGATATCCGCGAAGTAATGTCCCGCTAACGACACAAACCCTGTAGGAGCCAGCTTGCTGGCGATTGCCGCAACGCGGTGTGCCTGACACACCGCCATCGCCGGCAAGCCAGCTCCTACAAATTCCCGCCCCGCCTCCCATTCCGTGTACGACACAAACCCTGTAGGAGCCAGCTTGCTGGCGATTGCCGCGACGCGGTACACCCGACACACCGCCATCGCTAGCAAGCCAGCTCCTACAAATTCCCGCCCTGCCTCCCATTCCGTGTACGACACAAACCCTGTAGGAGCCGGCTTGCTGGCGATCCAGACAACGCGGTGTGCCTGACACACCGCCATCGCTAGCAAGCCAGCTCCTACAAATTCGCGCCCTGCCTCCCATTCCGTGTACGACACAAACCCTGTAGGAGCCAGCTTGCTGGCGATTGCCGCGACGCGGTACACCCGACACACCGCCATCGCTAGCAAGCCAGCTCCTACAAATTCGCGCGCTGCCTCCCATTCCGTGTACGACACATAACCTGTAGGAGCCGGCTTGCTGGCGATCCAGACGACGCGGTGTGCCTGACACTCCGCCATCGCCGGCAAGCCGGCTCCTACACATTCGCGCCCTGCCTCCCATTCCGTGTACGACACAAACCCTGTAGGAACCGGCTTGCTGGCGATCCAGACAACGCGGTATGCCTGATGGCAAGATGCACCACGCATGTTGGTCTACATTGAAACGCTCAAGTAACAATAATCAGGAGCGTACGCATGTCCCTTCAAGGCAAAACCCTGTTCATCACCGGCGCCAGCCGCGGGATTGGTCGTGAGATCGCGCTGCGGGCCGCGCGCGATGGGGCCAACATCGTGATTGCAGCCAAAAGTGCCGAGCCGCACGCCAAATTGCCGGGCACGATTTTCAGTGTCGCAAAGGAAGTCGAAGCCGTAGGCGGCAAGGCGCTGGCCTTGCAAGTGGATGTGCGCGATGAAGTCGCGGTGCGTGAGGCACTGGCCCAGGCCAACGAACATTTCGGCGGCATCGATGCGCTGATCAATAACGCCGGCGCGATCAAGCTGACCGGGGTTCAGCACATCGAACTCAAGCGCTTTGACCTGATGCACCAGATCAACACCCGCGCCGTATTGCTATGCAGCCAGGCAGCCTTGCCTTACTTGAAGAAGAGCAGCGGCCATATCCTCAACCTGTCACCGCCACTGAACCTGGCAACCAAGTGGTTCGCCCAATACAGCCCGTACACCGTGACCAAATACGGCATGAGCATGCTCACGTTGGGCATGAGCGAGGAATTCAAGAACTATGGCATCAGCGTCAACTCGCTGTGGCCGCAGACCATGATCGCCACTGCCGCCATCGAGTTTCAATTGGGCTCACGCGAGTCGTTCAAACATGCGCGCACGCCGGAAATCATGGCGGACGCCGCCCACGTCATCCTGGACAGCAGCGGTCGCAGCATCACCGGCCGGTTGCTGATTGACGAGGAAATTCTGCGGGAAAATGGCGTAATCGAATTCGAACACTATCGGTTCGCCCCTGACAGCAGCGACACGCTGATGCCGGATCTGTTTATCGACTGAAGAAACACGAAAACCTGTGGGAGCGAGCCTGCTCGCGAAGGTGGATCAGCAACATTGATGTCACCTGAAACTACGCCTTCGCGAGCAGGCTCGCTCCTACAGGGGTCATTGAGCAGCCTGTTAGAACTCGATACGCACGTCGCCCTTCGGCACGCTGCAGCACGACAAAATGTACCCTTCGGCTTCGTCTTCCTCGGTGATCCCGCCGTTGTGGTCCATTTCGACCTCGCCACCCAGCTTCATCACCTTGCACGTACCGCAGATGCCCATGCCGCAGGCCTTGGGAATCAACAGACCGAGCTTGGCCGCCGCCGCATGCACGGTTTCACCCGGCGCCACGCGAATGCTCTTGCCGGAGGCCGTGAATTCCACTTGATGCAGATCCGCCACGTCGACTTCCGGCGCATCCGCCGCTTGTTCGGCTTGCTCCACCGCATCGGCGCGGGCTTCCGGTGGCGTCGCGCCGAAGGACTCTTCGTGATAGCGCTTCATATCGAAGCCAGCGGCCTCGAGCATGCGCTTGACCGCGTTCATGTACGGCGTCGGGCCGCAGCAGAACACTTCGCGTTCAAGGAAGTCCGGCGCCATCAACTCGAGCATCTTGTGATTCAGATAACCGCGATAGCCGGCCCACGGTTCACCCAGACCATGCTTTTCGCAGATCAGGTGCAGGCTGAAGTTGTCGATCCGCGACGCCATGTGTTCCAGCTCGCGGTGGTAAATGATGTCCTTGGGCGAACGGGCGCTGTGGATAAACACCATGTCGACATTGCCGTTGGTGTCGTAGAACCAGCGCGTCATCGACATCACCGGCGTAATACCGACACCACCGCTGAGGTAGAGCACTTTCGGCGCGGTGAAGTCCATGGCGTTGAACAACCCGACCGGCCCGTGCACCGCCAGTTCCTGGCCTTCATGCAGGGTGTCGTGCAGCCAGTTGGAAACCTTGCCGCCCGGTACGCGCTTGATCGTTACCGAAAAGCTGTACGGCACCGAGGGCGAGCTGGAAATGGTGTAGGAGCGCATGATCGGCACGCCTTCGATTTCCAGTTCCAGGGTGACGAACTGACCCGGTTTGAAGAAGAACAGGATCGGCTGGTCGGCCATAAAGCAGAAGGTGCGCACATCCCAGGTTTCCTGGATGACTTTGACGCAACGGACGATGTGTCGGCCATTGGCCCAGGTCTGGGTGGTTACCGGATTCAGGAAGCTGTTGGACATGCTGTTCTCCACCGCCGATGGTCGGCCTTATGTTGACGATTCTGCGTATAGCGCAGGCCACCCATTTACCTATCTGCGACATTCACATACTTATCGCGACCAGCCCCCAACTACCGGGGGTTGCGCGTCGGGAACAGATTGGGCCATGTCGCCCATGGATAAGGTTCCGCGCAACGGCGGCCCCACACTCGCCCCATACCAAGACATACCCTTTACACCTTGCGTAGCAAACCTGATTAGCCACTTTCGCCGGCCACACAGAATGGCCTTGAGGATCACATCGATGGACGTCACCGCAAAAATCAGCCTGGGCGATCCGCTGGAACCCGCACGCAAGGCCACCGCACAGATGCTGCAAGAGCGCGAGCGCACCTTTTCGCTGCCGCAGCCGTTTTACTCTGACGAGCGGCTGTTTGATATCGACATGCAGGAGATCTTCCAGAAAGAGTGGTTGATCGCCGGCATGACCTGCGAGATCCCGACCAAGGGCAACTACCTGACCCTGCAAGTCGGCAAGAACCCGATCATCGTGATTCGCGGCGCCGAAGGCGTGGTTCACGCCTTCCACAACGTCTGCCGTCACCGCGGTTCGCGGCTGTGCACCAGTGAAAAAGGCAAGGTCGCCAAGCTGGTCTGCCACTACCACCAGTGGACCTACGAGCTGGACGGCCGCCTGCTGTTCGCCGGCACCGAAATGGGCGCCGACTTCGACATGAAGCAATACGGCCTGAAACCGGTGAACGTGAAGACCGCCGGCGGTTACATCTTCATCAGCCTGTCGGAGAATCCACCGGCCATCGATGACTTTCTGTCGACGCTGAACCATTACATGGAACCGTACGACATGGAGAACACCAAGGTGGCGATTACCACCACCTTGATGGAAAAAGCCAACTGGAAACTGGTGCTGGAAAACAACCGCGAGTGCTACCACTGCAACGCGTCGCACCCGGAGCTGCTGAAAACCCTGCTGGAATGGGACGACGTTACCGACCCGCGCGCCGACCAGGCGTTCAAGGACCACGTCGCCGCGTCCGCCGCTGCCTGGGAAGCCGAAAAGATTCCTTACGCCCACGCCAGCTTCGGCCTGCGTAACCGTATCGTGCGCATGCCGCTGCTCAAGGGCACCGTGTCGATGACCATGGACGGCAAACAGGGTTGCGCCAAACTCATGGGCCGCATCAAGAACCCGGACCTGGGCTCGATGCGCATCCTGCACCTGCCGCACTCGTGGAACCACTGCATGGGCGACCACATCATCGTCTTCACGGTGTGGCCGATCAGCGCGCAGGAAACCATGGTCACCACCAAGTGGATCGTGCACAAGGACGCGGTCGAAGGTGTCGACTACGACGTGGAACGCATGCGCCAGGTCTGGGATGCCACCAACGACCAGGACCGTCGTCTGGCTGAAGAAAACCAGCGCGGCATCAACTCCTCGGCGTACCAGCCAGGGCCTTACTCCAAGACCTATGAGTTTGGTGTGGTTAACTTTGTGGACTGGTACAGCGAGCGTCTGCTGAACAACCTCGGCGCGGAGCCTGCGCCTTACCTCAAAGGGGTTCCGGTTCAGGGTTAAAGATCAAAAGCATCGCGAGCAAGCTTGCTCCTACAAAGGATCTGAGTCGTACACAAGTTCTGTGAACGCCTCAGACCTGTAGGAGCAAGCTTGCTCGCGATGACGCCATCCCTCGCAACACATCCCCTTCTGACTCTCCGCGACCTTAGAACTGTACGAAATATGATCTATGCCGTTCGGCGCTATGCCGTTCGTGGCTCCCAGCCTTCCGCAAACAAGTTATCCACACCTCCACCCACAGCTAATGGGGACAAGTGTGCGATGACCCCAAACTTTCTCCACAGAAACCGAAGAAAATCCGTGACTTATCCAGAAGCAGGGTTTTCAACAGCGATTGGTTGTTTTTTGATCTCACACCTGAAAGCCACGCAATACGTGGCCTGTAGCGGATGGCGAACACCTTATCCACAGAAGCGCCAACAGACTTTGGGGGCAACTTCGCTGCCTCTGTGGAAAACCGCCAAAAGCCGCGATAAATCTGGGTTTACCCGAGGTTCGCCCCTCCAAACCGGCAAATTGATCATTTTTTAATCATGCAGCTAACAAGCCCGGTTTATATGGCCTGTAGCGGACAGCGAACATCTTATCCACAGAAGCGCCAACAGAGATTGGGGGCAAGTATTGGCGAACGAACAGACTTACCCTCTGGAAAAAGCTCGAAAAAACCGCAACTTAGGCTGGTTGTTTTTTGTACGAAGGCTCGCAGGGCTTGATTTGTATGGTGTGTAGCGATGGGCGAACACGTTATCCACAGAAGCGCTAACAGGGATTGTGGGTAACCGTGATCAAACCCTGTTGAAACAGGACAAGCCCGAAGCAATATCCAGATTCAGCTCGTAATCATTGAATGCACGCCATCCGAGCAAGATCGACGGCACGTACTGCCCAAGCAGCATCGATGGCGGGATCGTAAAGTCCGGATAGTACTTATAGGCGATCAATCGGGTACGCCCGGACAGGCTCAACTCGCCCTTGAAGATCAGGTGGTGCGGCTTATCGATGACATGAACAGGTGAAGCGCCGGGCGAGGCGGATGTCAGGTAATCCACATTGCCGGTGTCGATAATCGCCACGGTCGCACGCCGATCCAGCCGCGCAGCGAGGGTCAATCGTTGATTGATGTCGATACGCACGAAGGTGACCGGCGAATCACATCGTGTGGGCGCCGCAGCGTTGATCTCCAGCGTCTTTTTCGTAATGTTCAATCGTCCCAGCTTACCGATCAGATCGAGCCCCAATAAGTTATCCCGCTCACTGACAAACACCAGGACGTTCCTGAACTCGCTTGCACCGATCTTCAGGGACTCAAGGATTCCGAGTTTGGCCGCCAGGTCCCGCTCGCCGTAGAAGGTGCTGTAGCCGTAATCAGAGTCGGTCAGCAGCTTGATGCCCATCTGCTTCGCGGTTTCGCTGTTGACCCGGGTTTGCGGGGCGCCCGTGTCCAGAATGAAGCACGCCGAAACACCGTTGGCGGCTTTGACATCGAGATACGGCAGCACCTCATTCGTCACGTGGCCATCATTCGGGAAAGGATGAATCGGCAGCACTTCGCGTCGCGGTGATTTTGTCAGCGAGAAATCGGCGACCTGTCGCAAGGTCGCGATTGATTCACCGCCGAACATGGAGAACAACTGTTGGAGTTCAGGGTCATTGGCGATGGCTTGAGCATGGCGCAGCTTGATTGCCAGGTAGTAATCGGGCAGCTGGTTGGCGGCCTTGGTCTCGAACATTCTGGCGAGAACGGTGACTGAACAATTGAGGTTTTTATCGGGCGCCAACACCTGATCGCAGTGTTGCTTCATCTGTGCCAGGGAGGCGTGCCGCCCCTGCGCAGAGTCGATCCATTGATAGAAATCCGGATCGCCCTGGCGGGTATCAGCGGCCGCAGTCATCACAATCAGCATCACGCCACAGATCAGACATGTCTCACGCCGACTGACCGTGTTCATCAGCAACCCATTCCTGAAAACGAGTTTTATGAATCAGCGCTGCTGCCGCCTCGGGCCGCTCATTAAGAAATGTAGCTCACTAGGGCCACTGCATGAGGTAAGCGTCGCCGGTCACCCGAATCATCGGGTGTGGCGTGATCTGGCAGGTATCGACGATGCGGAAACCATGCCGCTCATAGAACCGACGGGCGCCGGTGTTGACGGCGTAATCGATCAGGCTCAAGCCCTTGAGCCCCAACTGGCTGGCGCGTTCGTGAGCGTGGGCGAGGAACTGCTTGCCAAGGCCCTGGTTGCGCCAGCCCTCGTGCAGCGCGAGGCTGGAGATGTAGAGCGTGTCGGGGATTTCCATGTCGGCGTAAGGCGCCAGCACCGGGTCGGTCGTGGGCTCGGCCAGCGGATCGTGGCGCATCACGTAGCTGTGCATCATGCCGATGACGTGGCCGTCGGCCTCGGCGATGAGGCAGTTCTGGTAGGAAAAATCCACGTCGTCACGGGCGTAACGCAGGGCGCCGACGTCCAACAGGTCCTGGCCGGGTTCGGCGATTTGGCTCCAGATGTAATCCGAAGCGCCTTCCGAGGAAATCTGAAACAAACGGGCAATATCCCGCGCGTCGCTGCGCAAGGCCGAACGAAATTCAACGGTCATTATTTTGTCCCTTGTAGGAGCGGGCTTGCTCGCGAAGGCGGTGTGTCAGGCAATATTAATGTCGACTGACACACCGCTTTCGCGAGCAAGCCCGCTCCCACCTTTTTGATCTGTGCTGAGTGTTGGTTAGCGGACCACGCCTTCTTCGATCAGCAATTTGAGAATCGCTTCGGCACCCGCTTGCGCGGTTACACCCTTGAGCACCTGCCCGCCGCCGCCACTGGCCTTGGCTGTCGCCGCTTTCATCCGGTCCGCGCCGCTTTTGGCTTTGATCACCTTCAAGCGTTTAGGCCGAGGTTTGGCCGGTTGCAGCGTCGATACGGCCAGCAACTCATCATCGATCACTTCGACTTCATCCGCCTGCAACACACCCCGCCGGGCCGGGCCGTACGCGCTCTGACGAGGCTTCGGCGCCGCGTTATCCACAGTCGCCAGGAATGGCAGCCGCACCTTCAAACGACGGCGCTGACCACGGGGCAACGCTTGAAGGACAAGCGCCGAACTGCCATCGATAGACTCCACCTGAGCCAGCCCGACCACCAGCGGCCAGCCGAGGTTTTCCGCCAGCAGGAACGGCAGCATGCCCGAGCCCTCGCCGGTTTCTGCCTGACTGCCAGTCAGCACGACTTGTGCTCCGGCATCGCGCAAATAGGCGGTCAACGCCGGCAAGGCATCGGCACCGGATGGTTGCTCCAGCACATGCAGCTGTTCCAAGCCCATGCCCAGATAGGCGCGCAGCGCAGGCTCAGCGACGTCGCCGGCATGCAGCACTTGCAGGTTATCCCCAGCCAGTTGCAAGCCCAGCTCTACGGCCCGCGCATCCTGCTCCGCGCGACGTGGCCGGCCGGAGGTCGGGTGGGCGCCGATGGACACCAGGCTGATGATTTTCGTGCTCATAACCCTTTCCTTCCCTTAAGCCGCATCGCGCTTGGCGTCGTCGCGATAAGCCGCTATCGCATCGATCAAGGCTTGAAGAATCTCGGCGCTCTCGCCGATCACCGACAGGTCGGCCCGTTTGATCATGTCGCAACCTGGGTCGAGGTTGATCGCCACCACCTTGTCGCAGGCACCGATGCCTTGCAGGTGCTGGATCGCCCCGGAAATCCCCACCGCCACGTAGACCCTCGCGGTGACCCACGTGCCGGACGCGCCGACCTGACGGTCACGGGCCATGAAGCCATCGTCCACCGCCACACGGGATGCGCCTTCGGTGGCGCCGAGCGCTTCGGCAGTCCTGTGGAAAAGTCCCCAGTCCTTGACGCCGTTGCCGCCGGAGAAGATGAACTCGGCTTCGGCCATCGGAATGGCTGCCGGGTCCACGGCCACAGCGCCCAGATCCTCGATCCGCGACAAGCTGCGCGCCACGGTTGTGGATAACTCCACCGGCAAGGCTTCATGACGGGTTTCGCTGACCGGCTCGGCGCATTCAGCGGCGGCCAGAATCAAGCGTGCGACCGGACGCGCAAGGTCTTGCAACCCGGCGCCAGCGCGGCCGATGCATTCCTGATCCTTGACCTGCCAGACCCGTGTGGCCGGGCGTTCGCCCAGGGCAGCGGCAAAGCGCCGACCGAGTTCGCCGCCACCGCTGCGGCTGTCCGGCAGCAGCCAGTGACGCGGGCTGAACTGGTTATCCACAGCCCGCAGGCCCTGGACACGTTGCTCCGGTGCATAACCACTGAATTCGTCGCCTTCGAGCACCAGCAAGCGATCGACGCCGGCGGTGGCAAAGGCGTTTTCCTTGTGTTCGCCGAAGACCACGGCCAATACCGCGCCGTCCTTGCCGGCCAACTGGTGGGCCAGGCCGAGCAAATCCTTGTCGTGGCTGCTCAAGCGGCCGCCGACCATGTCCGGCACCACGTTGATGTAAAACGCAGGTGCTGGCACTTGATGCAGCGGCAATTGCACTTCAACAGCGGCCGAGCGTTTGGTTGCCCCGCCCTGCTGCGCGCCGCTGCGGTCGATGCGCTTGATGCCGTTAGGACCGATAAAACCGATACCATGCGGGTTCTTGCGAATGATGCCGTTCGGCCCCATCCAGCTGTGTTGCGCCGGCTGCATGGCCGCGTGCAGCGGGTGCAGGCGGTTACGGGCAATCCATTCGGCGCGGGGGTCGCGGCGGATAATGTCGCTCATCAGTGGGCCTCCGCAGGTTCACGTTGGGCCGGTGTGGACGGTTTGCTTGGCGCTGCGTCTTCAAGCAGTGCGTCCGCCACCAGCTCGGCGATGTCCTTGATCAACGGCCGAGGTTCGACCACGCCTTCGAGCATCGCGGTGCACTGTGGGCAACCCACGGCCACCAGTTCGGCGCCCGTTTCGCGGATGTCTTCCATGCGCATGTCGGGGATCCGCTGCTTGCCCGGAATGTCGGTGATCGGCGCTCCGCCACCGCCGCCGCAGCAGCGTGAACGAAAACCGGAGCGTTGCATCTCTTTCACTTCAATCCCGAGGGCGCGCAGCACTTCACGCGGCGCCTCGTACTCGCCGTTGTAGCGACCGAGGTAGCACGGGTCGTGATAGGTCACGCTGCTGCCTTTGTGCTGGCCGAGATTGAGCGCGCCGGCGTCGATGATTTCGGCCATGTAGGTGCTGTGGTGCTGCACCAGGTAGTTGCCGTCGAAGGCGCCGTATTCGTTTTTCAGCACGTGGAAGCTATGCGGGTCGCAGGTGACGATGCGGTTAAAGCTGTATTTGGCCAGGGTCTGGATGTTGCGTTTGGCCAGCAACTGGAACGTCGCTTCGTCGCCCAGACGTCGGGCCACATCACCGCTGTCGCGTTCTTCGAGACCGAGTACCGCGAAGTCGACCTTGGCCGCTTTCAGCACTTTGACGAAGGCACGCAGGGTGCGCTGGTTGCGCATGTCAAAGGCGCCGTCGCCGACCCAGAACAACACGTCGGTGGATTTCTTCTCGCTGAGCAGATTGAGGTTCAAATCCGCTGCCCAGTTCATCCGGCCACCCGGTGCGAAACCGCCAGGGTTGTCGGTGGCAATCAGGTTTTCCAGGACTTCGGCGCCCTTGTTCGGGGTCGCGCCTTTTTCCAGGGTCAGATGGCGACGCATGTCGACGATGGCATCGACGTGCTCGATCATCATCGGGCATTCCTCGACGCAGGCACGGCAGGTGGTGCAGGACCACAGGGTTTCGGCGTCCACCAGACCGTTGACGATTGGTTGATGCGGATTGCCCGCGTGTTCGCCGATGGCTTTGCCCGGATAGGGGCTACCGGCGAACTTGGCATCGGTGCCGCCAGCAAGGCCGACGACCATGTCCTGAATCAGCTTTTTCGGGTTCAGCGGCTGGCCGGCGGCGAACGCCGGGCACGCGGCTTCACATTTACCGCATTGCACGCAGGCGTCGAAACCGAGCAGTTGGTTCCAGGTAAAATCCTTGGGTTTTTCCACGCCCAGCGGTGCGTTTGGATCGTTCAGGTCGAGCGGTTTCAAACCGGTGGAACGACCACCGCCAAAACGTTCGGCGCGGCGGTGCCAGGCCAGGTGCAGGGCACCGGCGAAGGCGTGCTTCATCGGCCCGCCCCAGGTCATGCCGAAGAACAATTCCGAGACGCCCCACAGCACGCCGATCCCGAGGATCACCGCCAACAGCCAGCCACCGAAGTTTTCCGGGAAGATGCCCGCGACCGGCAGGGTCACCAGGAAGAACGACGCGGAGAACGCCAACAGGCTTTTCGGCAGACGCATCCACGGGCCTTTGGACAAACGGGCCGGAGGGTTGCGTCGACGCAGGTACACAAAGATCGCACCGACGAACATCACCGTCGTCATCAACAGCAGCGCGTAGCCGAGGAAGCGGTTATGCAGGCCGAAGCCGTGCACCAGAATCGCCAGAACCACCGACGCCACGGCACCACCGGCCGTGGCCACGTGGGTGTTGGCGATGTATTTGTCTCGCGCGACGACATGGTGCAAATCGACCATGTAGCGCTTGGGCATGGCGAACAGGCCACCGATCAGGTCGACCTTGGAGGCTCGGCCCCGGCGCCACATAGCCACCCGCCGCAACGCGCCGAGGACAGCAAGGCCCAGGGCAGCGAACAACAGGATTGGAAGAAGGGTGTTCAACATGGTGGAGCTCCCAAAGACCGCAGGGTCTTGCAGGCCAAACTACCTGGATGCCTTGCCCGATTCCTGTAGGAGCGAGGCTTGCCCGCGAAAGCGATGGGTCAGCCGACAACAATGTTGAATGTCAGGACGCCTTCGCGGGCAAGCCTCGCTCCTACAGGGTTATCCACAAGCTCTTAGAAATCCTTGCACAGCCGCAGCGCGTCGTAGATCGCCGCGTGCACGTTACGCTGGGCCACGCAGTCGCCGATGCGGAACAGCAAGTAGCCGTCACCGCTCTGCTCAAGGCATGGCTGCGGCTTGATCGCGAACAAGGCTTCGACGTCGATCTGGCCTTTGTTACGCGAGCCGTCCTTCAGCGCGTAGTAGATTTCTTCGTCCGGGCGCACGCCGTTTTCCACGACCACCTGGTCGACCACCCGCTCCTCTTTGGCACCGGTGTATTCGTTTTCCAGTACCGCCACCAGCTTGTCGCCTTCGCGATAGACCTTCTCCAGCATCATGTCGCCGGTCATGATCACTTCTTTCGGGTACATGCTGCGGTAGTAAGTCGGGAACGACGTACCGCCAATCGCTACGCCCGGCTTGATGTCGTCGGTGACGATCTCGACCTGGCTGCCCTTGTCGGCGAGGAAGTCGGCGGTCGACATCCCGGTGAACTCGCAAATCGTGTCGTAGACCAGCACGTTCTTGCCCGGCGCGACCTTGCCGTCGAGCACGTCCCAACTGCTGACCACCAAGCCTTCAGCCGCGCCCCAGTGTTCGTTCTGCTCAAGGAACGGATGGCCGCCGACAGCCAGCACCACCACATCCGGACGCAGGTCCATGATGGTCGGTGCATCAGCCGCAGTGCCCAGGCGCAGGTCGACTTTCAACCGTGCCAGTTCCAGCTGATACCAGCGGGTGATACCGGCGATCTGGTCACGCTGCGGCGCTTTCGACGCCGTGGTGATCTGCCCGCCGATGAATTCCTTTTTCTCGAACAGGGTCACGTCGTGGCCACGTTCGGCGGCCACGCGGGCGGCTTCCATACCGGCAGGACCGGCACCGACCACCACCACCTTGCGTTTCACGCCAGTGGTTTTTTCGATGATGTGCGGCAGGCCCATGTATTCACGGGAGGTCGCCGCGTTCTGGATGCACAACACATCCAGGCCTTGATACTGACGGTCGATGCAGTAGTTCGCGCCGACGCATTGTTTGATCTGGTCGATCTGCCCCATCTTGATCTTGGCGATCAGGTGCGGGTCAGCGATGTGTGCGCGAGTCATGCCGACCATGTCGACGTAACCGCCTTCCAGAATACGGGTCGCCTGGTTCGGGTCCTTGATGTTCTGTGCGTGCAGCACCGGAACCTTGACCACTTCCTTGATACCGGCCGCCAGGTGCAGGAACGGCTCCGGCGGATAACTCATGTTCGGAATCACGTTGGCCAGGGTGTTGTGGGTGTCGCAACCCGAACCCACGACGCCGAGGAAATCGAGCATGCCGGTGTCGTCGTAATACTTGGCAATCTGCTTCATGTCCTCGTGGGACAGGCCGTCCGGGTGGAATTCGTCACCGCAGATACGCATACCCACGCAGAAATCATCACCGACTTCGGCGCGCACGGCTTTCAACACTTCCAGACCGAACTTCATGCGACCTTCGAAGGTGCCGCCCCATTCGTCGGTACGCTTGTTGACCCGTGGGCTCCAGAACTGGTCGATCATGTGTTGGTGCACGGCCGACAGCTCGACACCGTCCAGGCCACCGGCCTTGGCGCGGCGTGCCGCTTGCGCGTAGTTGCCGATCACCCGCCAGATTTCTTCCGGTTCGATGGTTTTGCAGGTGGCACGGTGCACCGGTTCACGGATACCGGACGGCGACATCAGCGTCGGCCAGTTGAAACCGTCCCAGCGCGAGCGCCGGCCCATGTGGGTAATCTGAATCATGATCTTGGCGCCGTGCTTGTGCATGGCGTCGGCCAGATTCTGGAAGTGCGGAATAATGCGGTCGGTGGACAGGTTCACCGAACTCCACCACTCCTGCGGGCTGTCAACAGCCACCACGGAGGAACCGCCGCAAATCGCCAGGCCGATCCCGCCCTTGGCTTTCTCTTCGTAATACTTGACGTACCGATCGGTGGTCATGCCGCCGTCGGTCGCGTAGACCTCGGCGTGCGCGGTGCTGAGCACGCGGTTACGGATGGTCAGTTTGCCGATCTGGATCGGCTGGAACATTGCTTCGAAAGCCATGGCGGGTTCCTCGACTTACAACGGCTTGACGGTGAACAAACCGTCGTCGTGGCCTTCTTCGGAGCCACCGTAGACTTGTTCGGCAACGGTGCGAATCTTGCTGCCGCGGGCTTGCAGAATCTGGTCCATGGCACCGGCAAACCAGCCAGTGAACATGTAGTCGACCTTGCGCCCGACCTTGCCGTACACGTAGACGAAAGCGGAGTGTTCGAGCTTGACGCTGGCGGTGCCTTTGTCGAGGTCGATGTCCTGGATCTTGAACAGGCCCCAGCCGCGTTGCGACAGGCGCTTCATGTAGTGCTCGAACACCGCGACGCCTTCCAGGCCGTGGCATTCAGCTTCTTTTTCACACCAGTGCCAGGCGGACTTGTAGCCGGCCTTGTAGAGAATTTCGGCGTAGGCGTCGGCGCCCAGCACTTCCTCGATGCCCATGTGGTTGTTGACGAAGAAGTGACGCGGCACATACAGCATCGGCAGGGCGTCGGAGGTCCAGACACCGGTTTCGCTGTCGACTTCGATAGGCAATTGCGGGGCGATCTTGGCCATGGAAACTTAACTCCAGAAAAATTTTGGTGTTGCCCCCGGCACGGACGGACGGGGGAAAGAATTCAGAGGTGCGGCGGCTTATTCGCCCCAGACATCTTTCAAGACGTTGACCCAGTTCTCGCCCATGATCTTGCGGACCACGCGCTCGGAATGGCCGCGCTTGAGCAGGGTCTCTGTCAGATTCGGGAACTCGCCAACGGTGCGGATGCCCAGCGGGTTGATGATCTTGCCGAAGCTGGTCAGACGGCGGGCGTAGCCCTTGTCATGGGTCAGGTATTCGAAGAAGTCCTGGCCATGGCCCTGGGTGAAGTCGGTGCCGATGCCGATGGCGTCTTCGCCGACGATGTTCATGGTGTATTCGATGGCTTCGGCGTAGTCGTCGATGGTCGAATCGATGCCCTTGGCGAGGAACGGCGCGAACATGGTCACGCCGACGAAACCGCCGTGGTCGGCGATGAACTTCAGTTCTTCATCGGATTTGTTGCGCGGGTGAATTTTCAGACCCGACGGCAGGCAATGGGAGTAGCAGACCGGTTTCTTCGATTCGAGGATGACTTCTTCGGAGGTTTTCGAACCGACGTGGGACAGGTCGCACATGACCCCGACGCGGTTCATCTCGGCAACGATTTCGCGACCGAAGCCCGACAGGCCGCCATCGCGCTCGTAGCAACCGGTGCCGACCAGGTTCTGGGTGTTGTAGCACATCTGCACGATACCGACGCCGAGCTGCTTGAACACCTCGACATAGCCGATCTGGTCTTCGAAGGCGTGAGCATTCTGGAAACCGAACAGGATGCCGGTCTTGCCCTGCTCCTTGGCTTTACGGATGTCGGCGGTGGTGCGAACCGGAATCACCAGGTCACTGTTCTCGCGGATCAGCTTCTGGCTGGCGGCGATGTTGTTGACGGTGGCCTGAAAGCCCTCCCACACCGACACGGTGCAGTTGGCCGCGGTCAGACCGCCCTTGCGCATGTCTTCAAACAGCTCGCGGTTCCACTTGGCGATAATCAGCCCGTCGATAACGATGCTGTCGGCGTGCAATTCGGCTGGGCTCATCAGGCTGTCCCCTATTAGCGATTCATGCGCCGAATCGTGTGCCGGCGCTTTGGGGCCAGCATATGCCTGAGTACCGGTGCAGCCGGGTGCAAAAACGACAGGGGGTTTGCCGAAAGCGTCAATCTGCGACAAAGGGTCGTCGTTGAACGTCGCAAGCCACCTGTTCAAGGACTTGCGCATGGGCCAGAATTCGCCGCATTACGGAGTTTGGGCCAAAAAAAGGGCTGAGACGCAATGAAATCGATCTTACTGGCAATGGCACTGATAGCGACCGGCGTACAGGCGGCTGAAGAGTCCGACAACAACCCCTGCGATGCGGTCGAAAACGAAGTCCAAACCCTGGAATGCTCGGTCTACAGCCGCACCACCGCCGAAGACCTGCTCAAAGACAACTACAAGAGCCTGACCGAGCGCATGCAAACGCTCTACGGCAAGAACCCGACACAACTGGCCGACATCACCGCCAAAATCAAGGCCGCCCAACAGCAATGGCTGAAGACCCGGGATGCGGATTGCACTGTTGAAGCCTTTCCGGCGACCAGCGGCAGCAAGGCATTCACCATTGCGCAAAATGATTGCGTGGCGCGGATGAGTGATGAGCGGTCGGAGTTTTTGGAGTCGATTGGGCAGGAGTGATTAAGAGCTGAGCTTATTGTTTCTACACCCTGCCAACGCGAGCGGTAAGCTGCACACCATAATTTGGTAAAGGGACTCAAATGAAAATCTGCGGCATCGAAATCAAAGGCAGCGAAGCAATCATCGCCGTGGCCTCCCTAGACGATCAGGTACTAAGCCACGTCGCGCTGAACACCAAGAAAATCGCCCTCGACGATGACGACGAAGCCGCCAACGTCAAAGTCTTTGCCGCTCAGGTCGCATCGTTCGTCCGTGAGAATTCAATCGATCGGATCGCGATCAAGAAGCGCAGCAAGAAAGGCGAATTCGCCGGTGGGCCGACCACGTTCAAGATCGAAGGTGTTTTTCAGTTGCTGGAGAGTTGTGAGGTGATTCTGCTGTCGCCGCAGACGATCAATGCGCAGAACAAGAAGTTTGATTTTGAGCTGCCGGCGACGCTGAACAAGTATCAGCATGAGGCTTACAAAGCCGCCTGTTCGGCACTGATGAAAAAGTAAACGCCACACACCCTGTAGGAGCGAGGCTTGCCCGCGAAGGCGGAGTGTCAAACGACGGTGATTTCGATTGAGGCGGCCTCTTCGCGGGCAAGCCTCGCTCCTACAGGATTCGGTTTTTTCCGTTGGTAGTTTCAGGCCTTTTGGGTTTGTCGGCGGTCTTCCCGCGGACACCGCTCAAACTTCGCCCGATAACTTCGGGTGAAGTACGACGGCGATTCAAACCCGCACGCAATGCTCACTTCCAGCACGCTCATATCGGTCTGCCGCAGCAACTGCCGCGCCTTCTCCAGCCTTAACCGCAGGTAGAAATTGCTCGGCGTGTCGTTCAGGTGCAACCGAAACAACCGCTCCAGCTGCCGCCGCGTCACCTTGATCGACTCCGCCAGCTCCAGCGTGGTCAGCGGCGGTTCGCTGTGCTGTTCCATCTCGCCGATCACGTGAACGAGCTTCTTGTTGCTGATGCCATACCGCGTGGCGACTTCCATGCGCTGGTGGTCTTTGCGCGGGCGGATGCGACCGAGCACGAATTGTTCGCTGACCTGGATCGCCAGTTCCGGGCCGTGGGCCTGGGCGATGAGGTCGAGCATCAGGTCGATGGAGGCGGTGCCGCCGGCGGAGGTGATGCGGCGACGGTCGATCTCGAACAGCTCCTGAGTGACGCTGAGCTGTGGATAAGATTCCTTGAAGGCGTCGATGGCTTCCCAGTGCAGGGTCAGCCGATGCCCATCAAGTAAGCCGGCTTCGGCGAGGACGAAGCTGCCGGTGTCGATGGCGCCGAGGGTCACGCCTTCGTTATCGAGTCGGCGCAGCCAGTGCTCCAGCGCCGGGGTAGCAAATTTCAGCGGTTCAAAACCGGCGACCACCAACAACGTCGCGCCTTTCTTCAGCGGTTCCAGCGCGGCATCGGCGTTGACCGACATGCCGTTACTGGCCAAAACCGCCCCGCCATCCGCACTAAGCACATGCCAGCGATACAACTCACCGCGAAAACGGTTAGCGACCCGCAACGGCTCGATCGCAGAGATGAAACCGATGGCCGAGAAACCCGGCATCAACATGAAGTAGAAATCCTGGGACATGGAGCGCACTCGATTCGCGGGTAGCGTGTGCTGTTGATACGCCACTTGCGAGCGGCATTCAAGTGGACAGGTCGCTGCAGTGCAAGAGCTGGTCGCCGCAGTGCGTTTTCATGGGCGCTTAGCTGCGTAACTTGGCATCACCGGCGCACAAAGACGACCGGACCCACAATAACGAACTGCCGAGGAAACCTGAGATGAAACGACTGATCAGCAGCTGTGTTCTTGCACTCAGCGGTACCGCTTTCCTGAGCGCCAGCGTCATGGCCGCCGAACCTGCATCGTGCCAGAACGTACGCATGGGCGTCGTGAACTGGACCGACGTGATCGCCACCAGCGCCATGACCCAGGTCTTGCTCGATGGCCTCGGCTATAACACCAAACAAACCAGCGCCTCCCAGCAAATCATTTTCGCCGGGATCCGCGACCAGCGCCTGGACCTGTTCCTGGGCTACTGGAACCCGTTGATGACTCAAACCATCACGCCGTTCGTCGATGGCAAGCAGGTCAAAGTGCTTGAGGCGCCCAGCCTGAAAGACGCCCGCGCCACCCTCGCGGTTCCGACTTACCTCGCCGACAAGGGCCTGAAAACCTTCGCCGATATCGCCAAATTCGAGAAAGAGCTGGGCGGCAAGATCTACGGCATCGAGCCAGGGTCGGGCGCCAACACGCAGATCAAAGAGATGATCGCCAAGAACCAGTTCGGTCTCGGCAAATTCCAGCTGGTCGAGTCCAGCGAAGCCGGAATGCTGTCGGCGGTGACCCGGGCGACCAAACGCAACGAAGCCATCGTGTTCTTCGGCTGGGCGCCGCACCCGATGAACGTCAACGTGCAGATGACTTACCTCACCGGCAGCGACGACGCCCTGGGCCCGAACGAAGGCATGGCGACTGTCTGGACCGTCACTTCGCCGACCTACGCCGAGCAATGCCCGAACATCGGCCGCTTGCTGAGCAACCTGACCTACACCGCCGAAGACGAGAGCCGGATGATGCAGCCGCTGCTGGATCACAAGGACGCCTTCGAATCGGCCAAGCAATGGCTGAAAGATCACCCGCAAGACAAGCAGCGCTGGCTGGAAGGTGTGACCACTTTCGATGGCAAACCAGCGGCTGAAAACCTGCAACTCACCAGCAAGTAGCTCTTCAGCAAACAGACCCGAACCGAACCACCGATTCGCAGCCCGACCGGGCTGCGAACGGGACCACCACGCCTGTAAGGAACCACCTCATGAACCACGACGTCATCATCACCTGCGCACTTACCGGTGCTGGCGACACGACCAGCAAAAGCCCACACGTGCCGGTCACCCCAAAACAAATCGCCGCTGCTGCCGTGGAAGCCGCCAAGGCCGGTGCCACTGTGGTCCATTGCCATGTGCGCAACCCCGAAACCGGCAAGTTCAGCCGTGACGTGGCCCTGTACCGCGAAGTCATGGAGCGCATCCGCGAGGCCGACGTCGACATCATCGTCAACCTCACCGCCGGCATGGGCGGCGACCTGGAAATCGGCGCCGGCGAGAACCCGATGGAGTTCGGCCCGAACACCGACCTGGTCGGCCCGCTGACCCGTCTGGCCCACGTCGAAGAACTGCTGCCGGAAATCTGCACCCTCGATTGCGGCACCCTGAACTTCGGCGACGGCGACACCATTTACGTCTCTACCCCGGCGCAGCTGCGTGCAGGCGCCAAACGCATTCAAGAGCTGGGCGTAAAAGCCGAGCTGGAAATTTTCGACACCGGTCACCTGTGGTTCGCCAAACAGATGATCAAGGAAGGCCTGCTCGACGACCCGCTGTTCCAGCTGTGCCTGGGCATCCCGTGGGGCGCACCGGCCGACACCACCACCATGAAAGCCATGGTCGACAACTTGCCGGCCAATGCAGTCTGGGCCGGGTTCGGCATCGGTCGCATGCAAATGCCGATGGCGGCGCAAGCGGTGCTGCTGGGCGGCAACGTGCGGGTCGGCCTGGAAGACAACATCTGGCTGGACAAGGGCGTATTGGCGACCAATGGCCAGCTGGTCGAACGCGCCTCGGAAATCCTCAGCCGCCTCGGCGCCCGGGTTCTGACACCGGCTGAGGGCCGGGCAAAAATGGGCCTGACCAAGCGCGGCTAAGCCCCCACACAAAAACCTGTAGGAGCGAGGCTTGCCCGCGAAGAGGCCGGTACACCCGCCATGGATATAGCGGCAGGAATATCGCCTTCGCGAGCAAGCTTCGCTCCTACAAAGATCACCGAATTCTTTTAGGAAGTTGCCATGACCTTCATTACCGAAATCAAAACCTTCGCCGCCCTGGGCAGCGGTGTCATCGGCAGCGGCTGGGTGTCCCGCGCCCTCGCCCACGGCCTCGATGTTGTGGCCTGGGACCCGGCGCCCGGCGCTGAAGCCGCCCTGCGCAAACGCGTCGCCAATGCCTGGGGCGCACTGGAGAAACAAGGCCTGGCACCCGGTGCATCACAGGATCGGCTGCGCTTTGTCGCAACCATCGAAGAGTGTGTTCGCGACGCCGATTTCATTCAGGAAAGTGCTCCTGAGCGTCTGGACCTGAAACTGGAACTTCACAGCAAAATCAGCGCCGCAGCCAAGCCCAATGCCTTGATCGGCTCCAGCACCTCCGGCCTGTTGCCGAGCGAGTTCTACGAGAGCTCGACCCACCCGGAACGCTGCGTCGTCGGTCACCCGTTCAACCCGGTTTACCTGCTGCCACTGGTGGAAGTGGTCGGTGGCAAGAACACTGCCCCCGAAGCGGTACAAGCGGCCATGAAAGTCTACGAATCCCTAGGCATGCGCCCGCTGCACGTGCGCAAGGAAGTGCCAGGGTTCATCGCCGACCGTTTGCTCGAAGCGCTTTGGCGTGAGGCCCTGCACCTGGTCAACGACGGTGTGGCGACGACCGGTGAAATCGACGATGCGATTCGCTTTGGCGCGGGTCTGCGCTGGTCGTTCATGGGCACGTTTTTGACCTACACCCTGGCGGGCGGCGACGCTGGCATGCGCCATTTCATGGCACAGTTCGGTCCGGCGTTGCAGTTGCCGTGGACGTATCTGCCGGCACCGGAACTGACCGACAAGCTGATTGATGATGTGGTGGACGGCACCAGCGATCAGTTGGGCAAACACAGCATTTCGGCGCTGGAGCGCTATCGTGATGACTGCCTGCTGGCGGTGCTGGAGGCGGTGAAGACCACCAAAGAGAAGCATGGGATGGCGTTCGCCGACTAAGCCCCGCCACCACTTGTAGGAGCGAGGCTTGCCCGCGAAGAGGCCGGTACTTCCGACGGATCTCTTGTGGCAGGAATACCGCCTTCGCGGGCAAGCCTCGCTCCTACAGGTTCTCGTTATCTCAGGAATCGATCGCATGCCTGCTCTTACGACTTACAGCACCAGAATCATCCCCGACTGGGTCGACTACAACGGCCACCTGCGCGACGCGTTTTACCTGCTGATTTTCAGCTACGCCACCGACGCGCTGATGGACCGGCTGGGCATGGACAGCAACAACCGCGAAGCCAGCGGCAATTCGCTGTTCACCCTCGAACTGCACCTCAATTACCTGCATGAAGTGAAGCTCGACGCCGACGTAGAAGTGCACACCCAGATCATCGCTCATGACAGTAAACGCCTGCACCTCTATCACAGCCTGCACCTGGTCGGTGACGACAAAGAGCTGGCGGGCAACGAGCAGATGTTGCTGCACGTCGACCTCGCCGGTCCCCGCTCCGCGCCGTTCAGCGAAGAAACGCTGGGCAAGCTGCAAGCCATCGTTGCGCAACAAACCGACCTGCCCACCCCTGACTACATTGGCCGAGTGATCGCGTTCCCCCCAAAAAAATAACAAGGAGATCGCCATGAACACCGCCGCCGCTTTTGCTGACTTCCGTACTTATCCGTTGATCAGCGCGCTGAGTGGCGTGCAGGCCCTGGCGGATCGCGTTCTTGTGAAATGGGCCGATGACCGTGTCAGCCCCTTCCATCATCAATGGTTGCGTGACAACTGCCCCTGCCCGCAGTGCGTCTACACGGTGACCCGTGAGCAGGTGCTGGAAATCGTCGACGTTGCGCAAGACCTGATGCCCGCAGAGACGAGCGTCGACCCTGAAGGTTGCCTCTGCATCCAGTGGCAGGACGGTCACCTCAGCCGCTTCGATCCGGGCTGGTTGCGGGCCCACGCCTATGACGACGAATCCCGCGCCGAACGCCGCGCCGGCAAGCCAAAAGCCCGGCTGTGGAAAAGCGACTTGTCGCTGCCGGTGTTCGATTATCAAGCGCTGATGGACGACAACGACGCCTTGTTGCAATGGCTGTTGGCGGTGCGCGATATCGGCCTGACGCAAGTGCGCGGTGTGCCCACCGAACCCGGTTCACTGAAACTGATCGCCCAGCGGATTTCCTTCATCCGCGAGAGCAATTTCGGCGTGCTGTTCAACGTGCAATCCAAGGCCAATGCCGACAGCAACGCCTACACCGCTTTCAACCTGCCGTTGCACAGCGATTTGCCGACCCGGGAGTTGCAACCGGGGCTGCAATTTCTGCATTGCCTGGTCAATGACGCCGACGGTGGCGAGAGTATTTTCGTCGACGGTTTTGCCATCGCCCAAGCGCTGCGCGAGGAAGATCCCGAGTCGTTCAAGGCCCTGTGTGAAATCCCCGTGGAGTTTCGCAACAAGGACCGTCACAGCGACTATCGCTGCCTCGCGCCGATCATCGCTCTGGATGCGCTGGGGCAGGTGTCTGAAATTCGCATGGCGAACTTTTTGCGCGGGCCGTTCGATGCGTCGGTGGAGGAGATGCCCCGGCTGTATTGCGCTTATCGACGGTTTATTGCGATGACTCGCGAGGGGCGGTTCAGGCTGATGCAACGGCTCAACCCCGGGGAGCTGTGGTGCTTCGACAATCGCCGCACGCTGCATGCGCGCAATGCGTTTGATCCCGCCAGTGGTGCCCGGCATTTTCAGGGGTGCTATGTCGATCGGGATGAATTGTTGTCGCGGATCCTGGTTTTGCAACGCTAGACCGAGTCATCGTTTTTCGCGGGCAAGCCTCGCTCCTACAGGGTTAGCGTGGCTTCTGTAGGAGCGAGGCTTGCCCGCGAAGGCGTCCGCACAAACTCCCCCTATTCCCCGGATGCACAGGCAAAAAAAACCCCGATCAAGCCGTGACAGGATCGGGGCAGAGGTGGGTACTGTTGAGGAGCCGTTGCGCGAGGGTGACCAAACCTTCGTGAAGCCAGCTGAATCCAGTGTGCCCACTCTCCCCTCTCGCGAGTTAGTCGAAAACGACCTGTTCATAGGTATTGCGGCCATTGCGACAAATCGTCCTTGCCGACGCCAACGGCCCCTACGAGAATCGAACCACGACACCGTTCCCTGAAGAAGGATTGCGTCATGATGCACGCCGATTTGATTGACCAGGAAGACCTGTTGGGCCAGCTGAAATCGTTGGGCTTTCAAGTACCAAGCGGCTCCACCGCCGAGCAGGCTTGCGAGTGCGCGGTGAGAGGATTGAACAACGAACGGGCGACGGTGCTGCGCACCATGGTCAAGCAGATGTACACCAGCAGCGCGACCATCCTGCCGGCAGTGCGTCAGGCTATCGATAAGCAGCTGCTGCCGGCATTGGCTGAATACCAACAAAGCCACCGCGCCTGACACGTCGGCGGTTTGCTAGAGTGATGGCTTCCTGACCACCACGAGCGATCGCCGATGCTCCGAATCCAACACTGCCAGTCCGGCGAACAAGCGGGCTGGCTGCCTTTGCGCCAGACACTCTGGCCTGATGCTTCGGAACAGGAGCATCGGGACGAAATCGCCGAACAGCTGCGTCAGCCGCAACGCTATGTCAACTTCGTCGCTTACGACTCCGGGGAGCAACCCGTCGGCCTGGCCGAAGCCTCATTGCGCCACGATTACGTCAATGGCACCGACAGCTCGCCGGTGGTGTTCCTGGAAGGTATCTACGTAGTGCCGCAGCAACGCCGCCATGGAGTGGCCGCACGCCTGATCGAACACGTGGCGCAATGGGGACGGGAACGCGGTTGCGTGGAAATGGCCTCGGACACTGACGTCGACAACCTGCCGAGCCAGGAGACGCACAAGGCGCTCGGTTTCGAGGAAACCGAGCGCGTCGTGTTTTTCAGGCGCCAGCTCTGATCAGAGCCTTACGCTGGCGAAGGTCGACTCGTTGCGCGCCTGGCTCAATGCCGACAACGGCCCGGACAACGGCGACAGCACCAATGCTTGCGGCAGCGGCATCATCGCCACCTGTTGCGTGGTGTTGGAGCCGACGCGCTCGTCACGCGGCGGAATGCCGAAGTATTCGCGGTAGCACTTGGAGAAGTGCGGCGTGGACACGAAACCGCACACCGACGCCACTTCGATGATCGACATCGGCGTTTGCTTGAGCAACTGCCGGGCACGGATCAGGCGCAGTTTCAGGTAGTAACGCGAAGGCGAGCAGTGCAGGTATTTCTGGAACAACCGCTCGAGTTGCCGACGTGACACGGCGACGTACACCGCCAATTCGTCGAGGTCGATCGGCTCTTCCAGGTTGGCTTCCATCAACGCGACGATTTCCTGCAACTTCGGCTGGTTGGTGCCGAGCATGTGCTTGAGCGGCACACGCTGGTGATCCTGTTCGTTGCGGATGCGCTCGTAGACAAACATCTCCGAAATCGCGGCGGACAGTTCACGCCCGTGATCACGGCTGATCAGGTGCAGCATCATGTCCAGCGGCGCGGTGCCGCCGGAACTGGTGAAACGGTTGCGGTCGAGGGTGAACAGACGAGTGCTCATCGCCACACGCGGGAAAGCTTCCTGCATCGAGGCCAGGCATTCCCAGTGCACGCTGCAATCGAAACCGTCCAGCAGGCCGGCGCACGCCAGGGCCCAGCTGCCGGTGCAGACCGCACCCAGACGCTTGGATTGACGCGCCTGGCTTTGCAGCCATGACACGTGTTCGCGAGTTACCGTGCGCTGAATACCGATACCGCCGCAGACAATGATGGTGTCCATGGAGGGTGCTTTGTGCATGGAGGCGTCGGGGGTGATCTGCAGACCGTCACTGGCCCAGACCTGACCGCCATCGACGGTGAGCGTGGTCCAGCGATACAGCTCGCGACCGGACAATTGGTTGGCCATGCGCAGGGGTTCTACGGCGGAGGCCAGAGAAATAAGCGTGAAATTGTCCAGCAGCAAAAAGCCGATGGATTGAGGCGCACGGTTCTGGGGTTGAGCCCCGGAGTTGAACGTCGTCATCGCGGTATCTCCTCACACAAAGCAGGTGATGGCCTCAGGCGGAGGCTCTTGTTATTGCCATCGTTCTCGCGTGGGAGACGGGCTTTGTAATGACAGAGCAATTGCCATGCCTAAAATTGAATACGCGTTCAATAACTCCTGAAAACGACGTCGCAGCCTGTCTATATAAGCCGCGTCACGAGTAGGGGTTATAAGTGGCATTCACAGGGGCAAGCGCTCTGCCGCGTTGCGTGTGAGCAAATCGGTAGCACTTGTGGGAACAGGCCTGCGACGACTTCGGAAAGAGTGTCACCGCAGGCACAGGAGACGGGCGGTCAGGGCCGGGTTGGATCCCTGACGTGTTGCAATGCGCTTATCTGTAAGCGACGCGCCAAAACGTGGCGCGTTTTGAATTCGGTGTTCACTTAGCGCGCAGTTTTGACTGGTCTGACGTCTTCGCGGGCAAGCCTCGCTCCTACAAGAGCATCGCACGATCCCTGTAGGAGCGAAGCTTGCTCGCGAATGGGATCGACTCGGTCTCAGCACTCAACCGCGCTAACCGCCAACCCGCCCCGCGATGTCTCTTTATATTTGTCATGCATATCCGCCCCGGTATCCCGCATGGTGCGGATCACCCGGTCCAGCGAAATAAAGTGCTGGCCGTCGCCACGCAACGCCATCTGCGCCGCGTTGATCGCTTTCACCGCGGCAATCGCGTTGCGCTCGATGCACGGCACCTGCACCAACCCGCCGACCGGGTCGCAGGTCAGGCCGAGGTTGTGTTCCAGGCCGATTTCCGCCGCGTTGCACAACTGCTCCGGCGTGGCGCCGAGAATCTCCGCCAACCCGGCCGCCGCCATCGCGCAAGCCGATCCGACTTCGCCCTGGCAACCGACTTCCGCGCCGGAGATGGAGGCGTTCTTCTTGCACAGAATCCCCACCGCCGCGGCACCGAGGAAATAGTCGACCACGTTGGCGTCCGTCACCACCTCGCTGAACTTCATGAAGTAGTGCAACACCGCAGGAATGATCCCCGCCGCGCCATTGGTCGGCGCCGTAACCATGCGCCCGCCGGCCGCGTTTTCTTCGTTGACCGCGAGGGCGAACAGGTTCACCCACTCCATCGCACTCAGGGTCGAGCCGATGACGTTGGGCTTGTTCAGTTCCTGCAGGCTGCGGTGCAATTTGGCCGCGCGACGGCGCACATTCAGGCCACCGGGCAGGATGCCTTCGTGCTTGAGGCCTTGCTCGACGCAATCCTGCATGGCCCGCCAGAGTTTCATCAGGCCGGCGCGGATTTCGTCTTCACTGCGCCAGACCTTCTCGTTGGCCATCATCAATTCGGCCACACGCAGGTTGTGCTTCTGGCAGAGGCTGAGCAGCTCGGCGGCGCTGGAGAAATCGTACGGCAACACCGTTCGATCCAGATCCACCACACCGCTGGAGGCTTGTGCTTCGTCGACGACAAAGCCGCCGCCGACGGAATAGTAGGTGTCGCGATGCAACTCGCCGTCATCGCCTTCGGCGACCAGGGTCATGGCGTTCGGATGAAACGGCAGGTTTTCGTCGATCAGGCGCATGTCCCGGGCCCAGATGAACGGCACCGACAAGCGGCCGTCCAGCAACAGGGTGTGGGTTTCGCGCAGGGTTTCAATGCGGATGCCGATTTGCGACGGGTCGATCGCGTCCGGCCATTCGCCCATCAGGCCCATGATCACCGCGTTGTCGCTGCCGTGCCCAATCCCGGTGGCCGACAACGAACCATAAAGCTGGACCTCGACACGCCGCACTTGCTCCAAAAGACCCTGTTCACGCAAACCTTGCACGAACAGCGCCGCGGCGCGCATCGGCCCTACGGTGTGCGAACTGGAAGGGCCGATGCCGATTTTGAACAGGTCGAAAACGCTGATAGCCATTACTGCCGAACTCCTGGATATGCCAACTCCAGACGCAAAAGCGCCCGGTGACGGAGCTGCTACGCTCAAGCTGCAATCCGCCGGTATGGCTGCATCATCAGGCTTTTACCGTGTCGCTCGACGTCCAGTACCGACGCACTCTTGTCCACCAGCGCCGTGTGCGTTTTACGCTGCTTTTTCGCCGTTTTTTTGCGGTTCAGGTGGGCAAACGGGGCTGAAAAAATCTGTAAACGACGTCACCGACACTGGATGCGACCATCCCTGTACTGGATACGACGCACCCTGTAGGCGTCAGATTTTCACTGGTACATGATCGTATCGACTCGATTGCAAGGCGCCGTGGTAGAGCTGTCTCCAAAACGCCATCCAACCGCAACCTATAAGTGCGGTGGTCCAGTCGGAACACTGCCAAAAAAAACACCAAGGAGTCCATCCATGAAAGGTTCCCCGTCGTTGTTGTTGGCCGCCATGCTGAGTCTGCCGTTACTGGCTCAAGCCGCAGAACCCGCTCAGTGCAGTACCGTAAACTTCTCCGATGTCGGCTGGACTGACATTACCGCGACAACCGCCACCACCAGCGTCGTGCTCGATGCCCTGGGCTACAAGACCAAAACCACCATGATTTCCGTGCCGGTGACCTACAAGTCCCTGGCTGACGGCAAGAACATGGACATCTTCCTCGGCAACTGGATGCCGACCATGGAGAACGACATCAAGGCCTACCGCGATGCCGGTACCGTGGATGTCGTGCGCACCAACCTCACCGGCGCCAAGTACACCCTCGCCGTACCGCAAGCGCTGTACGACAAAGGGCTGCATGACTTTGCCGATATCGCCAAATTCAAGAAAGAACTCGACGGCAAGATCTACGGTATCGAGCCGGGCAACGACGGTAACCGCCTGATCCAGACCATGATCGACAAGAACGCCTTCGGTCTCAAAGACGCCGGCTTCAAAGTCGTCGAGTCCAGCGAAGCGGGCATGCTGTCGCAAGTCGACCGCGCCCAGAAACGCGATACCGCCGTGGTTTTCCTCGGCTGGGCACCGCACCCGATGAACAAACGCTTCAAAATCCAATACCTGACCGGTGGCGATGATTTCTTCGGCCCTGACTTCGGTGCCGCCACCGTTGCGACCAACACCCGCAAGGGGTATACCCAAGAGTGCAGCAACGTAGGCCAATTGCTGAAAAACCTCGAATTCACCGTCGACATGGAAAGCTCGCTGATGGGCAACATCCTGGACGACAAGATGAAGCCTGACGCGGCCGCCAAGGCCTGGCTGAAAAAGAATCCACAGGTGCTCGATACCTGGCTCGCTGGCGTGACCACCATTGACGGTAAACCAGGCCTGGAGGCCGTTAAAGCCAAGCTCGCGCAGTAATCGCTTACGCCGGGCGGGCTCGCCCGCCCGGGCTGTTTATTTCCTTGCATGCGGACGTTCACTACCATGCTGATTGATCAGAAAATACCTCTAGGCCAGTACATCGCGGGCTTCGTTGAATGGTTGACGCAACACGGCGCCAACACCTTCGACGCAATCGCTGTGACACTGGAAACGATGATCCACGGCGTGACTTTTGCGCTGACCTGGTTCAACCCGCTGGCATTGATCGGCCTCATCGCGCTACTGGCACACTTCATTCAACGCAAATGGGGCCTGACAGTCTTCGTCATCGCCTCCTTCCTGCTGATCCTCAATCTGGGGTACTGGCAGGAAACCATGGAAACCCTCGCCCAGGTGTTGTTCGCCACCCTGGTCTGCGTGGTCATCGGCGTGCCGCTGGGCATCGTCGCCGCGCACAAACCGATGTTCTACACCCTGATGCGTCCGGTGCTCGATCTGATGCAGACCGTACCGACCTTCGTTTACCTCATTCCTACCCTGACCCTCTTTGGTCTGGGTGTGGTCCCGGGTCTGATCTCCACGGTGGTGTTCGCGATTGCCGCGCCTATCCGCCTGACCTACCTGGGTATTCGCGATGTCCCGGAAGAATTGATGGACGCTGGCAAGGCCTTTGGCTGCTCGCGACGTCAGCTGCTCTCACGGATTGAATTGCCCCACGCCATGCCAAGCATCGCGGCCGGTATCACCCAGTGCATCATGCTGTCGTTGTCGATGGTGGTGATTGCGGCACTGGTGGGCGCCGACGGCCTGGGCAAACCCGTGGTCAACGCACTGAACACTGCTGATATCGCCCTGGGCTTCGAAGCAGGCCTGGCGATCGTATTGCTGGCGATCATGCTCGACCGTATCTGCAAACAACCCGACGCTAAAGTAGGGGGTGACGCATGAGCATTATTCGCTTCGAAGACGTCGACGTGATCTTCACCAAAGATCCGCGCGAAGCCTTGAAACTTCTCGACCAGGGCATGACCCGTAACGAGATCCTGAAAAAGACCGGGCAGATCGTCGGCGTCGAAAAGGCCACCCTGGATATCGAGAAAGGCGAGATCTGCGTGCTGATGGGCCTGTCCGGCTCCGGTAAATCCAGCCTGCTGCGTTGCATCAACGGCCTCAACACCGTGAGCCGCGGCAAGTTGTTCGTCGAGCACGAAGGCAAGCAGATCGACATCGCTTCCTGCACCCCGGCAGAACTGAAAATGATGCGCACCAAGCGCATTGCGATGGTGTTCCAGAAGTTCGCCCTGATGCCATGGCTGACGGTGCGCGAGAACATCAGTTTCGGTCTGGAAATGCAGGGTCGGCCGGAGAAGGAACGCAAAAGACTGGTCGATGAAAAACTTGAGCTGGTGGGCCTGACCCAATGGCGCAACAAGAAACCCAACGAGCTCTCCGGCGGTATGCAACAACGTGTGGGCCTGGCCCGCGCACTGGCGATGGACGCCGACATTCTGCTGATGGACGAACCGTTCTCGGCCCTCGACCCATTGATCCGCCAAGGCCTGCAGGACGAACTGCTGGAGCTGCAAAGCAAGCTGAACAAAACCATCGTCTTCGTGAGCCACGACCTCGATGAAGCACTGAAGCTGGGCAGCCGTATCGCGATCATGAAAGACGGTCGGATCGTCCAGTACAGCAAGCCGGAAGAAATCGTTCTCAACCCGGCGGACGACTATGTGCGGACCTTTGTCGCCCACACCAATCCGCTGAACGTTTTGTGCGGTCGCAGCCTGATGCGCACCCTGGACAACTGCAAGCGCATCAACGGTTCGGTCTGCCTGGATCCGGGTGGCGATTCGTGGCTGGACCTGGCGGAAGGCAACACCATCAAAGGCGCACGCCAGAACGGTGCGAGCCTGGACCTGCAGAACTGGATCCCGGGGCAAGCCGTTGAAGGCCTGGGCCGTCGCCCAACGCTAGTGGACTCCAACATCGGCATGCGCGATGCGCTGCAGATTCGTTATCACACCGGCAACAAACTGGTGCTGCACGACAACAACAAAGTGGTCGGGATTCTCGGCGACAGCGAGCTGTATCACGCACTGCTCGGCAAGAACCTGGGATAAGGCAACACACACAAAAACGCCGCGAGAGGATCGCGGCGTTTTTGTTTGTGGGGTATCGAGGGAGATGTGTATTGCCCCATCGGGCCCCTTCGCGGGCAAGCCTCGCTCCTACGAGGACAGCGTAAACCTGTAGGAGCGAGGCTTGCCCGCGAAGAACACGACGCGGTGCTTCAGACTGAAACACCGCGTCACTTACAACGTATTAGCTATAAACCCGGCCAAGGAGCTGCCGATGGCTTTCAAACTGATCGAGCACGTCACGAGTGATCTGATCCTGAGTGAAGCCCATCAGGTCATAGTCCTGGCTGCCATTGTGCAGGTACACCTCGGCGCGGTAGTAACGGGCGCGAGGTTCATCGGCACTTTCAGCCGACACCGTGTCGCTCGCCGCCGCCAGATAGCCGTCCAGGCTCACTTCGTAGACAAAAGGGTTGCCCTCTTCCATCTCGATGCGCACGCCCATGCAACGCTTGGACTTGCCCAGCAACGTTTGCACGTCCAGACCCTGGGTACGCAATTGCACCGCGGCATCTTCCAGCGCCGGGCTGACTTGCTTGTCCATGAAACGCTGAACGATCGACTGGTTCGGCTGCAGGTCCAACTGAGTCAGACGCTCGCTGAAACCACGACGACCGCGCGCCGCCAACTCCGCTTGCTCCTGTTCGATCTGCACGTCCTGGCGCATGGCCTTGTGCAAGCCGAACATGAAGAACACCAGCACCACCGAGAACGGCAGACCGGCCAGCACCACCATGGTTTGCATGGCTTCGAAGTTACCGGCGAACAGCAGGCCGATGGTCACCAGGGTGATCACGACGGACCAGAAGATTCGCAGCCAGTGCGGCGCATCTTCGTCGACGTTGCCGCCCTTGCACGAAAGGTTGGCCATCATCACCGCGCCGGAATCCGCCGGGGTCAGGAACAGCACGAAACCGACGAAAATCGACACGCCGATTACCACTTTCGACGCCGGGTAATGCTCAAGCAACTGGTAGATCGCCATGGACGGCTGTTCCAGCGCCGTCTTCCCGAGCTCCACCGCCCCGTGGTTCATCACCAGGTCCAGGGCCGAGTTACCGAAGATCGACAACCACGCCAGGGTGAAACCCAACGGAATCAGCAGCACACCAGCCACCAGTTCACGCACGGTACGACCACGGGAAATACGCGCGATGAACATGCCCACGAATGGTGCCCAGGAAATCCACCAGGCCCAGTAGAACAGGGTCCACAGGCCCAACCAGCGGTCGGACTTCTCACTGTCGCCTTCGTACACATAGAGGTCGAAGGTCTTCAGCACCACGCCGTTCAGGTAGTCACCGACGTTCTGCACGAAACCGTTAAGCAGGTGCAAGGTCGGGCCGAACAGCAGCACGAAAATCAGCAAACCGCTGAACAGCACGATGTTGAGGTTGGACAGACGACGGATGCCGTTTTCCACGCCGGACACGGCGGCGATGGTCGCCACGGTGCTCATCACGATGATCACGATCAGCAGGTTGGTGTTGCTGTGTTCCATGCCGAACAGGTTTTCAAGGCCCGACGACACTTGCAGCGAACCAATCCCCAGGTTCGTCACCAGACCCAAAAGGGTCACGAACATGCCGAAGCCGTCCACCGCGTGACCGGCCGCGCCTTTGACCCAACGCTCACCGACCAGCGGATACAGCGCCGAACGCAACGCCAGCGGCTGGTTATGACGGTAGGCAAAGTACGCCACGGCCAGACCGACCAATGCGTAAATCGCCCAGCCATGCAGGCCCCAGTGCAGGAAGGTCAGTTGCACCGCCTGACGTGCGGCCATGTTGCTGGCCGACACGCCTTCCGGCGGGTTGAAGTAGTGATCCAGCGGCTCGGACGCACCGAAGTACAACAGCGAGATGCCGATACCCGAGGAGAACAGCATCCCCGCCCAGGCGCCGTAGCTGAAGTCCGGGGTGTCATCCTTGCTGCCCAGTTTGAGCTTGCCGTAGGACGAAAACGCCAGGCCGACCACGAATACCAGGTAAGCGGCAATCACCACCATGTAATACCAGCCAAAGCTGCGGGACAGCCAGGCCTGGGCGATACCGAGCAATCTGCCAGCCTCTTGCGGGGCGATGATCAGAATGGCGGTCAACAGCAGAATCAGCGCGGTAGAGGTGTAGAACACCCAACCGTTGACCGTCACCTTCTCGGGCGGGGTCTTTATTAGAGAGGCAGAACTCATGGCACAGATGCTCCAGGCAGTGCGAGAGAAGAACACAAGGCAGCGCATTACCCGACCAATCGGTTAGTTGGCAGCCGACCGGCGGGTGATATAAAGACAACCCGAAAAAAGCCCGAAACCCATAAGCACCAGTGCGCAGGGGTTTCGAGCCGTTTTGGACGTCGGTTTATCGCCATTTACACGTAGGAAAAACCTGTAAGCAGCGACGATTTGTCGCAGATCTTATTCTTTGTTGATTGAACGTTCAATCAAAACAAAATAGACTGGCCCTCAATCCGATAGACGTTTTGCGTCTGCCGGAAGGCCTAAGGAGATGTGCAAGATGCCCAAGGTCGGTATGCAACCCATCCGCCGCCAGCAATTGATCGAAGCCACCTTGCTGGCCGTCGATCAGGTCGGAATGGGGGACGCCAGCATTGCGCTGATCGCCCGTTTGGCCGGTGTCTCGAACGGCATCATCAGTCACTATTTTCAGGACAAGAACGGCCTGATCGCTGCCACGGCGCAGTACCTGATGAGTGTCCTCAGCGAGAACGTCACCGCGCGCCGTCAGGCGCTGACAGATGACAGCCCGCGGGCGCATCTGCAGGTGATCATCGAAGGCAACTTCGACGCCAGCCAGGTCAATGGCCCGGCAATGAAAACCTGGCTGGCCTTCTGGGCCACCAGCATGCACCACCCGTCTTTGCACAGGTTGCAGCGGATCAACGATCACCGTCTGTATTCCAACCTGTGCTGCCAGTTCCGCCGCGTATTGCCGCTCGATGACGCGCGCAGTGCAGCCCGGGGCCTGGCAGCGTTGATTGACGGTTTGTGGTTGCGCGGCGCGCTGTCGGGAGATGCTTTCGACACGGAACAGGCGCACCGGATCGCTTACGAATACATGGATTTCCAACTGGCCAAGCAGGTGAGTTAGAGCACACATAAAACGCTCAACCCCTGAACCGCCACTGACCAGCGTGCCAGCGCTACACGGCACGCCCAGTGGTCAACGCCAACCACTTATGCACTTGCGAGGACACTATGGCCCGTTTCGAACTGCAAAAACTCTACATCGATGGCGGTTACTCCGACGCCAGCAGCGACGCCACTTTCGAAGCCATCAACCCGGCTAACGGTGAAGTCCTCGCAAAAGTACAGCGTGCGACCAAGGAAGACGTTGAGCGCGCTGTAGTCAGCGCCGAAAAGGGCCAGAAAATCTGGGCTGCAATGACTGCCATGGAGCGTTCGCGCATCCTGCGTCGCGCCGTTGACATCCTGCGCGAGCGCAACGATGAACTGGCCGCCCTGGAAACCCTGGACACCGGCAAGTCGTTCTCCGAAACCAAGTATGTCGACATCGTTACCGGCGCTGACGTACTGGAATACTACGCAGGCCTGGTACCCGCCATCGAAGGCGAACAGATCCCGCTGCGCACCACTTCGTTCGTTTACACCCGTCGCGAGCCGCTGGGCGTCGTGGCCGGTATCGGCGCGTGGAACTACCCGATCCAGATCGCCCTGTGGAAATCCGCTCCTGCCCTGGCGGCTGGTAACGCGATGATCTTCAAGCCAAGCGAAGTCACTTCCCTGACCACGCTGAAACTGGCCGAGATCTACACCGAGGCAGGCTTGCCAGCCGGCGTGTTCAACGTATTGACCGGCAGCGGCCGTGAAGTCGGCACCTGGTTGACCGAGCACCCGCGCATCGAAAAAATCTCCTTCACCGGCGGCACCGACACCGGCAAGAAAGTCATGGCCAGCGCTTCCGCTTCGTCGTTGAAAGACGTGACCATGGAACTGGGCGGCAAATCCCCGCTGATCATTTTCGACGACGCCGACCTCGATCGCGCCGCCGACACCGCGATGATGGCCAACTTCTACAGCTCCGGCCAGGTCTGCACCAACGGCACTCGCGTGTTCGTACCGAGCCACCTGAAAGCCGCTTTCGAAGCCAAGATCGCTGAGCGCGTTGCACGCATCCGCGTCGGCAATCCGGAAGACGAAAACACCAACTTCGGCCCGCTGGTCAGCTTCGCCCACATGGAAAGCGTGCTGGGCTACATCGCCAAAGGCAAAGAAGAAGGCGCTCGCGTGCTGTGCGGCGGCGGCCGTCTGACCGACGGCGAATTCGCCAAAGGCGCGTTCGTCGCACCGACCGTGTTCACCGATTGCACCGATGAGATGACCATCGTTCGCGAAGAAATCTTCGGCCCGGTGATGGCGATCCTGACCTACGAAACCGAAGAAGAAGTGATCCGTCGTGCCAACGACACCGACTTCGGCCTGGCCGCGGGCGTCGTCACCAAGGACCTGAACCGCGCTCACCGCGTGATTCATCAACTGGAAGCCGGTATCTGCTGGATCAACGCCTGGGGCGAGTCCGACGCGAAGATGCCGGTCGGCGGCTACAAGCAATCCGGTGTGGGTCGTGAAAACGGCATCAGCTCGCTGAACAACTTCACGCGCATCAAATCGGTACAGGTTGAGCTGGGCGATTACGCCTCGGTGTTCTAAGCCCCCGAGTCATGTGTTGCCCGCGAAGATGCCTTCGCGGGCAAGCCTCGCTCCTACAGGATCGAGGTTTGCCGCAGATTTTGCGCTCGACGCAAAACCTGTAGGAGCGAGGCTTGCCCGCGAATCGAGTGCGCAGCACTCGCCCAGGCCTGACCTGACCACTTTCAAAGAGGGTGCATTCAATGTCCCAAGAATTCGATTACATCATCATCGGTGCCGGCTCGGCCGGTAACACCCTGGCGACCCGTCTGACTGAAGACGAAGGCGTCACCGTCCTGCTGCTCGAAGCGGGCGGCCCGGATTACCGCATGGATTTCCGCACGCAAATGCCAGCGGCTTTGGCGTTCCCGCTGCAAGGTCGTCGCTACAACTGGGCGTACGAAACCGATCCAGAGCCACACATGGACGGTCGCCGGATGGAATGCGGTCGCGGCAAGGGCCTGGGCGGTTCTTCGCTGATCAACGGCATGTGCTACATCCGCGGCAACGCGATGGACTACGACGGCTGGGCCAAACTGCCAGGTCTGGAAGACTGGGACTACCTGAACTGCCTGCCGTACTTCCGCAAGGCCGAAACCCGCGACATCGGCCCGAACGACTACCACGGTGGCGAAGGTCCGGTCAGCGTGACCACGCCGAAAGCCGGCAACAACCCGCTGTTCCACGCCATGGTTGAAGCCGGCGTGCAAGCCGGTTACCCGCGCACCGAAGACCTGAACGGTTACCAGCAAGAAGGCTTCGGCCCGATGGACCGCACCGTGACGCCTAAAGGCCGTCGCTCCAGCACCGCTCGCGGCTACCTGGACACTGCTAAAAAGCGTTCGACCCTGACCATCGTCACTCACGCCCTGACCGACAAGATCCTGTTCGAAGGCAAGCGTGCCGTCGGCGTGCGTTACCTGATCGGCGCCGCTGAAGAGCGCGTTGAAGTCCGCGCCCGCAAAGAAGTGCTGCTGTGCTCCGGCGCCATCGCTTCGCCGCAGATTCTGCAACGCTCCGGCGTCGGCCCGGCCGAACTGCTGAACAAGCTCGACATCCCGGTGGTCCACGACCTGCCAGGCGTCGGCGAAAACCTGCAGGATCACCTCGAGCTGTACCTGCAATACGCCTGCACCCAGCCAGTTTCGCTGTACCCGTCGCTGCTCTTGCACAACCAACCGGCCATCGGTGCCGAGTGGCTGTTCAACGGCACCGGCATCGGCGCCAGCAACCAGTTCGAAGCCGGCGGTTTTATCCGCACCCGTCCGGAATTCGAATGGCCGAACATCCAGTACCACTTCCTGCCGGTCGCGATTAACTACAACGGCAGCAACGGTGTGAAAGAGCACGGCTTCCAGGCGCATATGGGTTCCATGCGTTCGCCGAGCCGTGGTCGCATCCAGGCCAAGTCCAAGGATCCGCGCGAGTACCCGAGCATCCTGTTCAACTACATGGCCACCGAGCAGGACTGGCAGGAATTCCGTGACGGCATCCGCCTGACCCGTGAAATCATGCAACAGCCTGCACTGGACGCTTTCCGTGGCCGCGAAATCAGCCCGGGCATTGAAGTGCAAACCGATGAGCAGCTCGACAAGTTCATCCGCGAACACGCCGAAACCGCGTTCCACCCGTCCTGCTCGTGCAAGATGGGCACCGACGAGATGGCTGTGGTCGATGGCGAAGGCCGTGTGCACGGCATGCAAGGTCTGCGTGTGGTCGATGCCTCGATCATGCCGATCATCACCACCGGCAACCTGAACGCGCCGACGATCATGATCGCCGAGAAAATCGCCGACAAGATCCGTGGTCGCAAGCCATTGCCGCGCAGCACTGCCAGCTACTTCGTGGCCGGTGATGCACCGGTGAAAGGCAAGCCGCTGCGTGATGTGAGCGCGACAGCACGCTGATAGCCGCTCTGCAAAACCGAAAACCGCCACCTCTTCGGAGGCTGGCGGTTTTTTATTGCCTTGAATAAGCCACTCACCCTATCCAGCCGGCAACAAAACCCGCAACACTTATAGAGCACTTCAAACTTAATAGTTGCATTAAGATCAGCGCCAAACAAAAACCTGATTATCAAGGATGATAATGAACACCCACTATGCAAACCCAACTGTATCAGCCAGCTTATTTCGGCAAGCAATAGCAAAAGAAACAACAATCACTCTGAACTTCAATTACCTCAGCGGCATGATCGAAGCATGGTGGATGAAAAATCATGACCAGAGTATTCATGAGCTTAAAATCCAGCTGATCAATATCTTTGCAACTTACCTTCGCCCTGAAGATGCCTACTATTTCGATAAATTAGGGCAGGCACATGAAGGCGTTGCCGCCGTGTGCATCAAGAACATCTTCCACCTCGATTCACCCAGGCTGGCCCTGACGGTACATGAAGCGCTCTCCGATTTGTTCCATCTGGTTGACATCAAATATGACTATGAAGAACACAAAGCCTTATATCTGAAACCGGCGGCGGAAAAATATCGCGAATGGGGAAATGGCTATGGAGATATCACACCGCATTCCGACGACTTGTATGAAAACCTCAGCGTAGACTTCCTGGCATTAACAGTTTGTCGAGACACTACTCATACACCGACGGCTTATTACTTCCCCGCAGATTTGCTCCGCGACCTTGAAAACGAAGACATTGAAATACTGCTTGGCATGCAAGCCAGGTTTATTTCCGGCAAAAACGTCAAGGGTTCGAAAGAGCGAATTCGCAATGTCGTCGAATACGACGACCACTACGGCTACCGGTTTTCTCTGGACTTCCGGATCGACCCGCACAACGGTGAGCGCATGCGAGCGGTCAACGGTGGCCAACATGTCCTCGACAAGATCAGAGCCCAGTTGCCCACCGCCAGGCACGGTGTCTCGACAGCCGAGACCGGAACCTTCCTGATCGTGGCCAACCATAAGATCCTGCACGCGCGCCCCATGCTGAACATGAGTGAAGATGCCGTGCGCACCCAGACCGCCACGTCAACACTGGCCACCACACCTCGCCTGCTGTTTCGCAGCAAAGGCCCCAGGAAACAGTATTACGCGCTGAATGCATCCGACTGTCCGCGGGAAACTCGCTGATGGTTGGAGGAGAACAGCCCTGTCATTCGTCAGCCAAGGTCTTCCAGGAAGGCGCACGGGATGCGATCAGCTTCGGTGTCGCCTTCCTGTTTCTGTATTTGTCGATCGGGATGGTAGGCGCCGCACAGTCATTAACCCTGGGGCAGACCCTGGCAACAACCTTGTTGATATTTTCTACGCCGCTACAGTTTTTGCTTCTGCAAAACTACAACGATGGCTGGCTGTTGATTCCGGTCATTCTGGCGCTCAACGTGCGATTTTTATTGCTCTCGGCCGCGCTGGCGCCGTACCTGAAGCACGTTTCAACAAGCAACATACTGCCCTCGCTGATCCTGATAACGCCGTCGATATTCACGGCCTGCATGACCCGCTTCAAACAACGAACCACTCACCCCTTCACTTACATGCTCGGCGTGGGCTTGCCGATATTTGCCGTGTCGATTGTGTGTACCTGCATCGGCTTCATCGCCGGTGCCGGGTTGGCGTCGCCGGTGACCACGGCCGTGATGATGATGCTCTTGCCGCTTCAGTTCACCGCACTGGCCGGCAAACACTGGCCGCATTACGCCGAAGTGTCCAGCTACTGGCTGGGCTTCATCGGCGCGCCAGTGCTGGTGTTGTTCTTCAAGGATTACAACTTGCTCATCACACCATTTTTGATCGGTGGCGTGACCGTGTTGATTGAAAACGCCTGGACCGAACAAGGAGCGCGCACCCAATGACACTTTGGTTTTTGATCGGCTTTGCCGCCGTCAGCGCACTGGCGTTTCGCGCCCTGCCCTTTGCCTTTAAAAACACTACGGCGCTGACACGCACACACGGTTCGTTCTATCGGTTTATCAACTACAGCGCACAAGCCATGCTGGGGGTAATCATTTATGACACGGCGTTCAACAAACAGGATGCGCCGAGCCTGATACAACAGTTTGAAAGCCTGGATGCACTGAAGCTGATCCTGCTGCTGGGGACCTTCATTGTGGTCGCCAAAACCAGAAAAATACTTCCCGCTTTCTTGGCCAGCCTGATGATTTATCTGACGGCGGTCGTCTATCTCTATGGCGGGCAATAAGCCCCGCCCCCTCTCATCACCGCAACCAATGCCATCGCGAGCAGATCACGACAGGGTCTGCCCGCGAGCCTCGGCCTTCACGCTGATTAAATATTTCCTGCGCAGCTCTGCGCTTGATCCTACCCCCACGCAGGCCTAATCTAGCGCCACGCAAACGTTTCACCCCCCCTTCGCAACACCGCTACATCGCCACTCCAGACCAAGGAGGTTCCCGAATGTTCGATTTCCACCCCCAGCTCAAGCAGCGCTTTGCTGCCTTGCGCACGGGCGCTGAATTCTTTTCTCTGCGATACGTGCGCGAGTCCGGCCAGTACCTGTCGGTGCGCAAGAACGTTGCCGAACCTCCGAGCCTGAGCCGTGACGAAGGCGCGATGCTGACCGTTCGTGTCAACGGCGTTGAAGCCTACGCCGCGACCAACGACCTGTCGCCGCAAGGCCTGCAATCGGCGCTGGACCGAGCCGAGCAACAAGCTCGCCTGCTCAAGCCTCACGCGCTGCTCGACCTGCGCGAGCAAGCCGTTTCCAGCGACCGCGCCGACTATTTTTCGCCGAACCTCGACCAGCCCTTCCCGTCCCTGAGCGATTGCTACCAACTGCTCGGCGCCGAATCCGCGGCAGTGCCCAAGGACGAGCGACTGGTGAACTGGCAGGTCAGCATCGGCATCACTCATGTCGAACAGATCTACCTCAACAGCGCCGGCGCCGAACTGCGCCAGGCCCAGCGTTTCGTCTATCCGGGCCTCGATGTCACGGCCTACGACGGCAACGACAGCCAGACCCGCAGCCTCGGCCGCGAGAACTTCGGCCAGCAGGGCAGCGCTGATGTCATCAGCCGTTGCGGCCTGATCGGCGCCGGTCCAACAGTTGCCGATCAAGCGTTGCAATTGCTGCTCGCGCCAAACACGCCACAAGGCCCGCGCGACCTGCTGCTGATGCCTGATCAGATGATGCTGCAGATCCACGAATCCATCGGTCACCCGCTGGAACTCGATCGCATCCTCGGTGACGAGCGCAATTACGCCGGCACCAGTTTCGTCAAGGCCGAAGACTTCGGCCATTTGCAGTACGGTTCGAAACTGCTGAACGTCACCTTCGACCCGGACATTCCCGAGCAGCTCGCCAGCTACGGTCATGACGACGACGGCACTGCCGCGAGCAAGCAATTCCTGATCAAGCAGGGCTTGCTCCTGCGTCCATTGGGCGGTGCACTTTCGCAGTTCCGCGCAGGCATGGACGGCGTTGCCAACAGCCGCGCCTGCGGCTGGAATCGCCCACCGATCGACCGCATGGCCAACCTCAATATCGAGCCCGGCGATCAGCCGCTGGAACAACTGATCGGCAACATCGAGCACGGTATTTTGATGAGCACCAACCGTTCCTGGTCCATCGACGATGCGCGTAACAAGTTTCAGTTTGGCTGCGAATGGGGCCAGTTGATCGAAAACGGCGAACTCAAAGGCGTGGTGAAAAACCCGAATTACCGGGCGATTTCCGCGCAGTTCTGGAAAAACCTCAGCGCCGTCGGCGACGCCAGCACCTTCAAGGTTCTGGGCACGCCGAACTGCGGCAAGGGCGAACCGAATCAGGTGATCCGTGTCGGCCATGCATCACCGGCCTGCGTGTTCAGCAACGTGGATGTATTCGGGGGAGACGCCTGATGAGCACTTCAAAAAGTCAGGCTGATTCGTTCAAGGCCTTGGTCAGCGGGTTGCGCGAGGCGATTCGCGAACCGGAGCAATTCACCCTCAGCTACGCCGCCGAGTCGTCGGCCTTCGTGCGTTTCAATCATGCCAAGGTGCGGCAGGCCGGTCAGGTGCAACAGGCGAGCGTCGGTCTCAAACTGATCAACGACGGTCGCCACGCTGACCTCGACATCACGCTGTCGGGCGATGCTCACGTTGACTCCCAGCGTCTGGCCGAAGGCCTGCAACAGTTGCGCGACACCCTGCCGCTGCTGCCGCAGGATCCGTACTTGCTGCTCAACTACACCGGCTGGCAAAGCAAGAATGTGCAGGAGCATCCGCTGCCGGACACCGAGCAGGTGGTCGCCGAAATCACCCGGGCCGCCGAAGGGCTGGATCTGGTGGGTTTCTACGCCGCCGGCCCGATCAGTCGCGGCTTCGCCAGTTCTTCAGGCGCGTTCGGCTGGCATCAGGCCAACAGCTTCAACTTCGACTTCAGCCTGTTTCATGCAAACGGCCAGGCGGTGAAAGCCAGCTACGCCGGGCATGACTGGAACAGCGAAGGGTTTGCCCGGCGCTTCCAGCAGGCGCGTGAGCAGCTTGAGTTTCTCGGTCGACCATTGCGTACGTTGGCACCGGGTCAGTATCGCGCTTACCTGGCACCGGCCGCGCTGGAAGAAATCATGGGCATGTTGTCCTGGGGTGGCTTTTCGGCGCAGTCGATTGCCAGCAAGAGCAGTCCGTTGCAGAAACTCTACGCGGGTGACCATTCGTTCAGTTCGCTGGTGTCCCTTGACGAGCAAGTCAGCGGTTCGTTGAGCCCGGCATTTTCTGGCGAAGGCTATCCACGCAGTGACCTGAAGCTGATCGTCGACGGCAAGGCCGGCGCGCAATTGGTCGGCTCACGCAGCGCCGCCGAATACGGCCTGACAGCCAACGGCGCCAGCGGCGGTGAATCGCCGACCGCGCTGAACATGGCGCCAGGCGCGCTTGCCGATGCCGAGATCCTCAAGCAACTGGGCACGGGCTTGTACATCAGCAACCTCTGGTACCTGAATTACTCGGACCAACCGATGGCACGCATGACCGGCATGACGCGGTTTGCGACGTTCTGGGTCGAGAATGGCGAAATACAGGCACCGGTCAGCACCATGCGTTTTGATGACAGTGCCTACAGTTTGCTGGGTTCGCAGCTGGAAGCGTTGACCGAAGAGCGCGAGTTGTTGCTGTCGGCGAGCACTTACAGCCAGCGGGCCACGGCATCGGCGTTGTTGCCGGGCGCGCTGATCAGCCGCCTGACGCTAACCCTGTAACCCCGCAAAACCCGTAACGACGCAAAACCTGTAGGAGCTGGCTTGCCAGCGATGGCGGCCTGTCAGGCGCCATTGATGTTGAATTTGCCGGCCTCATCGCCGGCAAGCCGGCTCCTACAGGGTCGGTGAAACGCTGATATTCCTTTACCAAGAGGTCCCATGCCCAACCGCCCGCCTCTCGACGCTGTCACCGCCCGCTGGTTGCCGTGGGTCGTCGCCATTGCCTTCTTCATGCAGTCCCTCGACGGGACCATCCTCAACACCGCCCTGCCGGCCATGGCCCGCGATCTGGCTGAAGACCCTTTGCGCATGCAAGGGGTGATCATCGCCTACATGCTCACCGTCGCGTTGCTGATCCCCGCCTCGGGCTGGATTGCCGACCGCTTCGGCACCAAGAAAATCTTCTTCGGCGCGATCCTGCTGTTCAGCTTCGGCTCGTTGCTCTGCGCCTTGTCGAGCAGCCTGAGCATGCTGATCGGCGCCCGGGTGATTCAGGGCCTGGGCGGTGCGCTGATGCTGCCGGTCGGGCGACTGGTGGTGCTGCGGGCCTACCCGCGCTCGGAACTGGTGCGGATCATGGGTTTCATCACCATTCCCGGCCTGCTCGGCCCGTTGATCGGCCCGACCATGGGCGGCTGGATGGTGGAATACCTGACGTGGCACTGGATCTTCCTGATCAACCTGCCGGTCGGCGCCGTCGGTTGCTACGCGGTGTGGAAATTCATCCCCGACCTGCGCGGTACTGAACGCACGCGGTTCGACAGCCTCGGCTTTTTGCTGTTTGGCGCAGCGATGGTGCTGATCACCATCGCCATGGAGGGCCTCGGCGAACTGCACCTGCCGCACCTACGCGTGATGTTGCTGCTGTTCGGTGGCATGGCGTGCCTGGCGGCGTACTGGTTGCGGGCCGGGCACATCGACAATCCGCTGTTCGCACCGTCGCTGTTCAAGACCCGCACGTTCGCCGTCGGCATCCTCGGCAACCTGTTCGCCCGTCTGGGCAGCGGCGCACTGCCCTTCCTCGTGCCATTGCTGCTGCAAGTGGCGCTGGGCTACTCGCCGTCGCAGGCGGGGATGAGCATGTTGCCGCTGGCAGCGGCGGCGATGGTCGCCAAGTCGGTGGCCCGGCCGCTGATCGAGCGCCTGGGCTATCGCATCGTGCTGACCGGCAACACCCTAGCGCTGGGGCTGATGCTGGCAAGCATGGGCCTGGTCAGCGAGCAGACGCCGTACTGGCTGCTGCTGGGCATGCTGGCGATTCTCGGCGCGATCAACTCGTTACAGTTCACCGCGATGAACACCGTGACCCTGATCGACCTCGACGACGCCAGCGCCAGCAGCGGCAACAGCCTGCTGTCGGTGGTCGCGCAATTGTCCCTGAGCCTGGGCGTTGCGTGTGCCGGTGCGCTGCTTGGCGGGTTCACGGCAGAGATCGGAAACGACGGCGTGGACACGGTGCTGGGCGCGTTCCAACTCACGTTTGTGACCGTTGGAATCATGGCGATGCTGGCTGCAACGATCTTTTCCCAGCTCTCAAAGGAAGACGGACGGCGCGTCAAGCGTCCGGAAGAACACATCGAACCTTAGGGCCAATGGCCATGGGACTGGTACACTGCGCGACATTTTGTTTTGCAGGCCAGTCCCGTGACCACCATCGCCACCGCTTTTAATACTTTGCCGCTGTCCGCCGCCATGCTGGCTAACCTCGACTCCCTCGGTTATGCCCAGATGACGCCGATCCAGGCGCAAAGCTTGCCGGTGATCCTCAAGGGGATGGACCTGATCGCCCAGGCCAAGACCGGCAGCGGCAAGACCGCGGCCTTCGGCATCGGCCTGCTGAACCCGATCAATCCGCGCTTCTTCGGCTGCCAGGCACTGGTCATTTGCCCAACGCGCGAGCTGGCTGACCAGGTCGCCAAGGAAATCCGTCGTCTGGCCCGCGCCGAAGACAACATCAAGGTCCTGACCTTGTGCGGCGGCGTGTCGTTCGGTCCGCAGATCGGCTCGCTGGAGCACGGCGCGCACATCATCGTCGGTACTCCGGGCCGCCTTCAGCAACATTTGCGCAAAGGTTCGCTGGTGCTCCATGGCCTGAACACGCTGATCCTCGACGAAGCCGACCGCATGCTCGACATGGGTTTCTACGACTCCATCGAAGAAATCATCGCCCAGACCCCGGAACGCCGCCAGACCCTGCTGTTCTCCGCCACGTACCCGACGGGTATCAAGCAACTGGCGGCGAAATTCATGCGTACCCCTCAGATCGTGAAGGCCGAGGCGTTCCACGACGACACGCAGATCGAGCAGCGCTTCTACGAGATCTCTCCGGAAGAGCGCATGGACGCCGTGGTCAAAGTCCTCGCGCATCACCGCCCGGCCTCTTGCGTGGCCTTCTGCTTCACCAAGCAGCAGGTTCAGGAAACCGTCGATCATCTGACCGCCAAAGGCATCTCCGCCGTCGGCCTGCACGGCGATCTGGAACAACGTGATCGTGACCAGGTGCTGACGATGTTTGCCAACCGCAGTACTTCGGTACTGGTTGCCACCGACGTCGCCGCCCGCGGTCTGGACATCGATGCGCTGGACATGGTGATCAACGTCGAACTGGCCCGTGATTCGGAAATCCATATTCACCGCGTTGGCCGTACTGGCCGCGCCGGTGAAAAAGGCATCGCGATCAGCCTGGTCGCTCCGTCCGAAGCGCACCGCGCCCAGGCCATCGAGCAACTGCAGAAGTCGCCGTTGAGCTGGGATCAGCTGGACAACCTCAAGTCCCAGGGCGGTGGTCCGTTGCTGCCGCAAATGAGCACACTGGTCATCGGCGCTGGCCGTAAAGACAAAGTGCGTCCGGGCGATATTCTGGGTGCATTGACTGGCGACGCCGGGATTCCGGGCGCGCAGGTTGGCAAGATCGCGATTTTCGACTTCCAGGCGTTCGTGGCCGTGGAACGCGGAGTTGCCAAGCAGGCAGTGCAACGCCTGAACGACGGCAAGATCAAAGGCCGCTCGCTGCGCGTGCGTATCCTCTGATCACCTTGTAGGAGCCGGCTTGCTGGCGATGCAGGCGCTGCGGTCTATCAATTGGACCGTGTCATCGTTCATCGCCAGCAAGCCGGCTCCTACAGGTTCCGTGTCGTTTTTGAGATTTATGTGAGGACACCGTTTTGCGCTCTACCGAAGTCGTGATCATTGGCGCTGGCGCCGCAGGGTTGATGTGTGCGCTGACCGCCGCCGGGCGCGGGCGCAAGGTGATGTTGCTCGACCACGCGAACAAGGCCGGCAAGAAAATCCTGATGTCGGGCGGTGGCCGCTGCAATTTCACCAACATGTACACCGAACCGGGCAATTTCCTCTCGCAGAACGAACACTTCTGCAAATCCGCACTGGCGCGCTACACGCAGTGGGATTTCATCGGCATGGTCGCCAAGCATGGCGTGCCGTACCACGAGAAGAAACTCGGCCAACTGTTCTGCGATAACAAATCCAGCGACATCCTCGAAATGCTGCTCAACGAGTGCGATCAGGCTGGCGTCAGCCTGCACCTGGACACGTCGATCCAGACCATCGAAAAGCTGGAAAGCGGCTATCTGCTGGACACCACACTGGACCAGATCACCTGTGAATCCTTGGTGATCGCCACGGGCGGCCTGTCGATCCCGACGCTCGGCGCCACCGGTTTCGGCTACCAGGTCGCGAAGCAGTTTGGCCACGAACTGTTGCCAACCCGCGCCGGCCTGGTGCCCTTCACCATCACCGATCAGCTCAAAGAGCTTTGCACCGAACTGTCCGGTACGTCGGTGGATTGCCTGGTGAGCTGCAACGATCAGAGCTTTCGCGAGAACATCCTGTTTACCCATCGCGGCCTCAGCGGTCCGGCGATTTTGCAGATTTCCTCGTTCTGGGAATCCGGCGACCCGGTAGAGATCAACCTGATGCCGGATCACGATGTGCCGAGCTGGCTGCAACAGCAGCAGGCCGAACGTCCGAACAGCGAGTTGAAAACCCTGCTCGGTGAAATCTTCACCAAGAAGATGGCCAACCTGCTGGCGGACAACTGGTTCGTCTCCAAACCGATGAAGCAATACACCCACGCGGAAATTGCCGACATCGCCGAGAAGCTGGCGAGCTGGAAAGTGGTGCCGGCCGGGACCGAAGGCTACCGCACGGCCGAAGTGACCTTGGGCGGCGTCGACACCAACGAAGTCTCGTCCAAGACCATGGAGTCGTTGAAAAGCCCTGGGCTGTATTTCATCGGCGAAGTGCTCGACGTGACCGGGCATCTGGGCGGTTTCAACTTCCAGTGGGCCTGGGCATCGGGTTACGCGGCTGCGCAATACGTCTAACAAACACAAAACACACTGTGGGAGCGAGCCTGCTCGCGAAGGGGTCGGCACATTCAACATCTTTGTTGAGGGTTAGACCGCTTTCGCGAGCAGGCTCGCTCCCACATTGGTTATGGGTTGTCCGTTAAAGGAACAGATTTTGCTGTCAGATGTGATCGGCGCCATTGCGTCGGCGTCATTACTGGCTCAATTTAGCGTCATTGCCTCGGAAGGCCCTCGCACTTCATGCCATCGACCCCTTTTCGTCAGTCCCTGCGTCGCCTCTGGGCGCTGGATAAATTCAGTTACAGCGTACGGGTGTTCATCGCCCTGACCGGCAGCATGGCGCTGTGTTGGTATCAGGATGAAATGGGACTGCTGATCCCGTTGTTCCTGGGGATCATCGCCAGCGCCCTGGCCGAAACCGACGACAGCTGGCAGGGTCGCCTCAATTCGCTGGCCGTAACGCTGGTCTGCTTCATCGTCGCAGCCCTGTCCGTCGAACTGCTCTTCCCCTACCCCGTCCTGTTCATCATCGCTTTCGCATTGGCAGCTTTCTGCCTGACCATGCTCGGTGCGCTCGGCGAACGTTATGGCGCGATTGCCTCGGCGACGTTGATTCTGTCGGTCTACACCATGATCGGCGTGGACCAGCGCGGCGGCGCGGTGACCGATTTCTGGCACGAACCGGTGCTGCTGGTGGCCGGCGCGGCCTGGTACGGCTTGCTCTCGGTGTTATGGCAGGCGATGTTTTCCAACCAGCCGGTGCAGCAGAGCCTGGCAAGGTTGTTCCGCGAATTGGGTTTTTACCTGAAGCTGAAATCGTCGCTGTTCGAGCCGATCCGGCAGATGGACGTGGAAGCGCGTCGACTGGAACTGGCCCAGCAGAACGGTCGGGTCGTAGCGGCCCTGAACGCTGCCAAGGAAATCATTCTGCACCGGGTCGGCAACGGTCGACCGGGCTCGAAAGTCAGCCGCTACCTGAAGCTCTACTTCCTCGCTCAGGACATCCACGAACGCGCCAGCTCCTCGCACTATCCGTACAACGCGCTGGCCGACGCCTTTTTCCACAGCGACGTGCTGTTCCGCTGTCAGCGCCTGCTGCGCCAACAGGGCAAGGCTTGCCGAGCGCTGGCGGAATCGATCCAGATGCGCCAGCCGTTCATCTATGACGCCAGCTTTGCCGAAGCCCTCAGCGACCTGCACGCGTCCCTCGAACACCTGCGTATCCAGAGCAACCCGGCCTGGCGCGGACTGCTGCGATCCCTGCGCGCACTGGCCGCCAACCTCGGCACCCTCGACCGTTTGCTCAGCGATGCGAGCAACCCCGACGCCCTCGCCGACGCCACCGACAGTAGCCTGCTCGACCGCTCGCCACGCAGCCTCAAGGATGTGTGGATTCGCTTGCGCACGCAGCTGACACCCACCTCGCTGCTGTTCCGCCATGCCCTGCGTTTGCCCCTGGCGTTGAGCATCGGCTACGGCATGGTGCATTTGATTCACCCGTCGCAGGGTTACTGGATCATCCTCACCACGCTGTTTGTCTGCCAGCCGAACTATGGCGCGACAAGGCGCAAACTCGGTCAGCGGATCATCGGCACCGCCATTGGCCTGACCCTGGCTTGGGCGTTGTTCGACCTGTTCCCTAACCCGCTGATCCAGTCCTGCTTCGCGATTGCCGCCGGGGTGGTGTTCTTTACCAACCGCACCACCCGCTACACCCTGGCCACGGCCGCGATCACGCTGATGGTGCTGTTCTGCTTCAACCAGGTCGGGGACGGTTACGGACTGTTCCTGCCGCGACTGTTCGATACCTTGCTCGGCAGCCTGATCGCCGGTCTGGCGGTGTTCCTGTTCCTGCCGGACTGGCAGGGCCGACGCTTGAACAAAGTGCTGGCCAACACCCTCACCTGCAACAGCATTTACCTGCGCCAGATCATGCAGCAATACGCCGCCGGCAAGAGCGACGACCTGGCTTATCGCCTGGCCCGGCGCAACGCGCACAACGCCGATGCGGCGCTCTCGACGACGCTCGCCAACATGCTGATGGAGCCGGGGCATTTCCGTAAGGAAGCGGATGTCGGGTTCCGTTTCCTGGTGTTGTCGCACACCTTGCTCAGCTATTTGTCAGGACTGGGTGCACACCGTGAAACCCAACTGCCGGCAGACGTGCGCGAACAATTGATCGAAGGGGCCGGCGTGAAACTGGCGGCGAGCATCGATGAAATCGCTCAAGGGTTGGCGAGCAAACTGCCGATTGCGATTCAGAGTGATGAGGAAGAGGCGCTGGCCAATGAGCTGGAACAGATGCCGGACGAGATAGACGAAGGGCAGCGGTTGGTGCAGACGCAGTTGGCGTTGATCTGCCGGCAGTTGGGGCCGTTACGGACGTTGGCGGCGCATTTGATCAAGGACACCGGCGAGGATTGAGATTTGTGGTGAGTGGGCCGGCCTCTTCGCGGGCAAGCCTCGCTCCTACAAGTATCGCCGCGAACCCTGTAGGAGCGTGGCTTGCCCGCGAAGAGGTCATCAGCCATCCCGCAAAAACTACATCCCGTGCTGCTTCATCAGCTGCTCATAACTGCCATCCGCTTTCATCTCCGCAATCTCACGGTCGAAACTGGCCACGATCTCTTCATGGTGCGGATTTTTCAGGCTGACCAGAATGTGCAGGCTGTTCTCGCTCAACGGCTTGGGCAGGAACTCCACGGCATTGCGCACCTTGGCGGACTCCCGGGCCAGGTAATAACGAGCGACGTATTCGTCTTCCAGCGTCAGCTTGACCCGATCGGCAGCGACCATGCGCACAGCCATGGCGAAGCTGTGCACCGGGATCTTCTGTAGCGAAGCGTCCTCATCGAACGCCGGTGAATAGGCGTAACCGCGTACCACTGCAATCGGATAAGTGTGCAGCTGCTGCAGGTTGTTGTATTCGATCGGTGCGTCCTTGCGCTTGAGAAAGCGCACGCGGTTGAGCAGGTACTCGCCGGAAAACTGGCCGAGTTTGGTGCGCTCTTCGGTATACCAGGCGTTCACCAGCACATCGTAACGGCCTTCGCCCACACCCATCAGGGCGCGTGCCCAAGGCACCTGTTCAAAGTCACTGGCATAGCCGGCTCGCGCCAGCGCGGTGCTGACAATGTCCGTCGCCAAACCACCATTGATCAGCGTGGCGTCGGTAAAGGGTGGCCAGGCATCGGCTACCAGTCGCAGCTTTTCCGCTGCCGCGCCCTGAGTCAGCAACAGCAATCCGATCAAGGCCAAAGCTCGATGCAATCGCGGCATGCTCGAAAATCCTTAGCGGGCGGCTGCCCGACGTGTTTTCAGCCAAAACTCCAAGGTCCCTTACCGGCAAAACCCAGGTACTAACATTAGCTCATCGAAGCCACTGCACAGCGCTTCACCCCAGATTACACAAAGAAGACAACGCCGCGCGAATTGAATGATGGCATTTTGGCCTTTGTCACAGATTTCTCTGCCATAAAGACATCTTTCGTCCAGGCGATTAGTATCGGAGCGACTAGGTCAACGGAATGTGAAGATGACAATCGATTGGATCTGCAAGCACCACAGCGATCTGGGCAAAGAGCAGCTGTACGCCATTCTGCAGCTGCGCTCAGAGGTTTTCGTTGTGGAGCAGAAATGCGTCTATCAGGACGTGGACGGCCAGGACCTGGAGGGTGACACCTGCCACTTGATGGCCTGGGACGGCGATCGGCTGGTGGCGTACCTGCGCTTGCTCGACCCGGAATTACAGGGCGGCGACGTGGTGATCGGCCGGGTGCTTACCGCACCGGAAGCGCGCGGCAAAGGGTTGGGTCATGAGCTGATCGCCCTGGCGTTGAAGCAGGCTGAGAAGCGTTGGCCTGATGTGCCGGTTTATCTGTCGGCGCAGGCGCATTTGCAGGGGTATTACGGGCGGTACGGGTTTGTCGTGGCGGGTGAGGAATACGTGGAAGATGGCATTCCGCATATCGGGATGCGTCGTTCTTGAGGGCCTCTTCGCGGGCAAGCCACGCTCCTACAGGATTTGCTCTGCCCTTGTAGGAGCGAGGCTTGCCCGCGAAGGCATCAGCCGCAACAGCGCAAATCACGGATATTCCAACACCGCTTTAATCTGCCGCAGATTTCGCTCGATCCATCCCCGATCAATCGCTCCCCACTCGCGAATCCGATAACGCCCGGCATGGTTGCGCGCGCCCTCTTCCTGCTCGAACTCGCAAACGATATCCAGATCCGCCAACGCGGCAATGGTGTCCTGCGCCGTGCGCCGGGGCATGCCGGTCACGTCGGTCAATGCCGGGACGCTGCTGGCCAGCCCACTGTCGATCAGGTACGCCACGTATAAACGGCGATAGAAGCTGCTCTTGGTCTTGCTCACGTCCATCCACACACTCCTTGGCTACTGCATTTCCCGCCACGTCAGGTACACCCGCAAATCGAATTCGACCTGGTGATACCCCGGCAACATGTGTTCGCACAGCTTGTAGAACGCCTTGTTGTGATCCGACTCCTTGAAGTGCGCCAGCTCATGCACCACGATCATTTTCAGGAACTCGCAAGGCGCCTCCTTGAACAGCGAGGCCACGCGAATTTCTTTCTTGGCCTTGAGTTTGCCACCCTGCACCCGCGAGATCGTGGTGTGCAGGCCAAGGGCGCGATGGGTCAGGTCCAGACGGTTGTCGAACAACACTTTGTCGATGGCCGGGGCGTTACGCAGGTATTCCTGCTTGAGGTCCAGGGCATAGGCATACAGCGCCTTGTCACTCTGCACGTCGTGCTTTTGCGGGTAGCGCTTGTCCAGGTAGTCGCCCAGCCGACCCTCGGTGATCAGCCAGCGCACCTGGTCCTGCAACTCTACGGGATAGGCCTGAAGGTATTTCAACGCGGTCATCGGGATAGGCAACATCAATTACTGAAAGGCCGCCAGTGTAGCGAATTCAGTCGATCAACGTGCTCCAGTCGAACGGTCGCACAAAGTCGCCGACGTCCTCGGCAATCATCGGCCGCGCCACCAGGAAACCTTGCACGTACTCGCAACCATTGGCTTGCAGCCATTCATATTGCGCGACGGTTTCCACGCCTTCGGCGATCACCAGCATCCCGTACTGCTTGCACAGGTCGATCACATTGCGCACCAACGCCGCATCCCGCAAGGAGTCCGGCAACCGGGCGATCACATGCCGGTCAAGCTTGAGCGTGTCCAGCTCCAGGTCCCGCAGATGCGACAACGAGCACGGCCCGGAGCCGAAATCATCCAGCGCCACCCGCACCCCCAGATTGCGCAGCAGGCGCAGTTGTTTCCGCGTTTCATCGGGGTTGTGCATCAAGGCCTCTTCCGTGACCTCGACCTCCAGATGCCGCGCCTGCAAGCCATGGCGCTCCAGCACCTGACGCAACTCGGTGACCAGGTTGGGCATGCCGAACTGTGTGCTGCTCAAGCTGACGCCCAGCACCAAGTCTTCGGCAAACAAGGTTTCCCAGGCTTTGCGTTGCCCGGCGCCGCGATGATAAATCCAGCTGCCCAGGCGACTGATCAACCGCGCCTCTTCCAGCAACGGCAAAAACAACCCTGGCGGCACGTCGCCGACGCTCGGATGCTGCCAGCGCAGCAGGGCTTCGAACCCGCGAATCTGCCCTCCGGCAATGGCCACCTGCGGTTGATACACCAGATTGAAATCGCGGTTTTCGATGGCGGTGCGCACACTTTCTTCGAGCATCAGCCGTGAGCGCGCGCGACCGTTCATGTCATGGTCATAGAAGCGATATTGCTGACGCCCGGCACGCTTGGCTTCGTACATGGCGATGTCGGACGCTCGCAACAAACCATCGAGATTGGCCCCGCAATCCGGATACGTGGCAATGCCGATGCTGGCCCCGAGGGCGATATCCAGCCCATCGATCTGCTGACAGATCGACACCCGCTCAATCAGCTTCTCGGCAATCTTGGCCGCTTGCTCGGGGAACTCCAGATCGAGCAGCGCCGTGAATTCATCGCCGCCCATGCGCGCCAGAATGTCGAAGGGTCGCAAGCAAGCCTTCAACTGTTCGGACACCCAGCGCAACACGCGGTCGCCGGCATCGTGACCGAGGGAATCGTTGACCCGTTTGAAACCGTCGAGGTCGAGATACAGCAACACCCAGGCGCTGTCGTTACGCTCACCGCGCAGCAGCAGGTTTTCCACGGTCTGATAGAAACCACGGCGATTGAGCAGGCCGGTCAACGGGTCGGTCACCGCCTGAAATTCCAGCTGCTGATGCAGATGACGCACCACCGACATGTCCAGCACCGTCACCACCATCGCGTGTTGCTCGGTGGGCAATGGCGCACATGAAAGTGCGACAGGCACCTGCTGGCCCGGCGCCGTACGCAACAGCGCATCGTGCAGGCGCAGGGTTTCGCCGCGCTTGTAACCGGTCAGCAGTTCGGAATCGGCCCAGACCGGAATATGCGGCTTTTGCAGGTAATCCAGAAACTCTTTGCCTTGCAGGTCTTGCACCGTGGCGTTTAGCAGTCGCGACATCGCCGGGTTGGCAAAGCGGATCAGACCGTCCTCACCGACCACCAGAATGCCTTCGGCGGCGTTATCCAGCACCGAGGCGTTAAAGGCGCGCGCGACCTCCAGATCGTGACTCAGGCGCTGCAGCGCCCGGCGATTGCGCTGATGCTCCAGTAGCGCCTGGACTTTGGGCTTGAGAATCTGCGGGTCGAACGGTTTGAACAGGTAATCCACCGCACCACTGGCGTAGCCCTTGATCACGGCATCCTGAGACTGTTCGTTGGCGGTGAGGAAAATGATCGGCGTGAGACGGGTGCGCTGACTGCCGCGCATCAGGCGCGCCACTTCAAAGCCGTCCATACCCGGCATCTGCACATCCAGCAGCACCAGGTCGATATCGTGTTCGAGTAAAAGACTCAGGGCTTCAAAACCGGACGCAGCGGTGATGACCTGCCAGTCCTGGCGCTGCAGCAACGCGCGCATGCTGATCAGGTTTTCAGGGTAATCATCGACGATTAAAAGGGTTGAGCTGCCTTCGGCTGGCGGGGGTTGCGCGCATTCCATGCTGCTTCTCTATGTCGGGGCGTCAGGCCGGTTTCTCGTGAAAACCGGACAAATGTTACGTCTTCACTCTAGACCGGGATTCGCGAAAGCAGAAGATATCAGTACGCCATCATGTAACTAAAGGGTTCATTTGCCGACTAACGGTCACCTCTACAGGCCGCTAAAACCGGGAAAGATGGCCTTTTAACAGGATTTTGACGTCATCCATTTGTCAGACAGACGTTAACAAAATAGCCTTCTACGCTTATAAAGACCGCCCTCCAAGGCGCGTGCTAGAGCTTCTGGTACGTCCGTGCTGCAAAATTCGTGGAAGCTTTTCCTATGATCGATCTCGCATCCTGGAACCTCAGTGTTCCCGTCGGCAACCCGCCGTACACCGTTGAAACGGCCAAACTGGTGAATGGGTTCAAGGATCAATACTTCCACTCCGACACCGGCACACTGTTTTTCTGGTCGCCGGTAACCGGCACAAAAACCGAAAACGCTAAGTATCCGCGCACCGAACTGCGGGAAACCTACAGCAACGGCACCCTGAAAAACTGGTACTACCCGGACGCCGACAATTCCCTGCGCGCCACCCTGGCGGTGAACCAGGTGCCGAGCTCCGGCAAAATCGTCATCGGCCAGATCCACGCCTATGAAAGCCAGAAACCCATGGTGAAGGTCGAGTATCAGTACAAGACCGCCACCAAGACCGGCAACATCGTAGCCAAGGTGCGCATGCACCCCGATGACGGCGAAGGCCGGGTAATCACCATCGCCACCGGCGTGAAGCTGGATCAGGAATTTTCCTACCTCATCCACCTCAGCCCTGGTGGTGCGCTGGGCATCAGTGCTGCGGGTTTTCAGTGGGACACCAAAATCAGCGCGACGTGGCGGGTCAAACCGCTGTACTTCAAGGCCGGGGTGTATGTGCAGGACAACACCGGGTACACCAGTGAAGGCGGTAAAGTGACATTTAGCAAACTGGATATTGATCACGATAAATAGCCCATACCGGGATCCCGATAGTAGCTGTGGAGCTTGCGAGGCTGCGTCCGAAGACAAAGCCCTCGCAGTACATTGCCGGATCCTGCCCCCCATTTACATCACAATTCGAATATCGCCTGCAACCTTCATCCCTGCCAACAGTTCCCCTCCCGGAACACTGAAAGTGACTTTACTCCCTATTTTCAACTGCTGACTTGGATCAGTGTCTTTAATCAGGAAAGCATAACTTTCATACTTTCCTTTTATACCTCCAACTCCGCTTCTACTATCCCACATTGTCACCACACCTTCTCCAGCACTCATTTTCGACGCTCCAAAGTTAAAAATTAAGAATTAAATATCAGTAAAAACACAGAACAAAGGGGACAGATTTATTTGATCGACTAAAACGGGAACGGCTAAATCATTCTGTCCCTTTTATTTTTAACACGGTAGACCCACCGCATTTTAGAAGCGTTCAAAAGCTCCAACCCCCCTCACCGCATTTACCGTAATTTATGCTGTCTTACCAAGACTTGCACTAAATACGGCGGCACCGCCGCCAAAATACGAAACAGTACCTTGCAGCAGTGAATAGGTTTTATCGGAGGACATTAACTTCATTTCAAAACTCGGAGAGTCATCTCGAGAAGCCAATGTCAGATTAATAACAACCTTCGTGTTTGGCGGGCTCATGTATTGAAAAGTCCCCCTAACGTCATAGACCCTACCCCCATACACATATGTTCCGACATTTATAACATCGCGACTAGCATCTGAGTCCGTGATCTTCAAAACAGCTTTGGTGTCACCTTCACCGCCTTCATATGTCCCATTCAACATTATACTCATCTCCATAATTGCAAATCAGTAGAGTAAACGCATGGATTTATTCACATCGCTCACCCCTCGGATATGACATACAAACGATATGGCAAAAACAGCCTGCTGATCACCTGTAAAAAATCACAGTTTTTTATACAATTTCGAAATAATAATCAGCACCACACATACGTCATCGCACTAACACTAACTAACGCCTACTTGGGAGCCATGAGTAGAATGAAGGTCGCACAAGATAAACATTTTCGAGAGCAAGAGAATTAAGCGACTCATGATTTTCTTGCACGCATAAAAAACCCGCCTCTCGGCGGGTTTTTTGTGCAACTCAAATGCTGAAGGTTTAGTTAACCTTGGCGTTCAACTCACCTTTCAGATAACGCTGATACATGCCTTCCAGCGAAATCGCTTTGATCTTCGAAGCGTTGCCGGCAGTGCCGAAGGCTTCGTAGCGAGCGATACACACGTCACGCATTGCAGTGACAGTCGCGCCGAAGAACTTACGCGGGTCGAACTCGCTCGGGTTGGTGGCCATCAGGCGACGCATCGCACCGGTGGATGCCAGGCGCAGGTCGGTGTCGATATTGACCTTGCGCACGCCGTGCTTGATGCCTTCGACGATTTCTTCAACCGGTACGCCGTAGGTTTCTTTGATGTCGCCGCCGTACTGGTTGATGATCGCCAGCCACTCTTGCGGAACCGAAGACGAACCGTGCATTACCAGGTGGGTGTTCGGGATGCGCTTGTGGATTTCTTTGATGCGGTCGATGGCCAGCACGTCGCCGGTAGGCGGCTTGGTGAACTTGTACGCGCCGTGGCTGGTGCCGATGGCGATGGCCAGGGCGTCGACCTGAGTGCGCTTGACGAAGTCAGCGGCTTCTTCCGGGTCGGTCAGCATCTGGCTGTGATCCAGAACGCCTTCAGCGCCGATGCCGTCTTCTTCACCGGCCATGCCGGTTTCCAGCGAACCCAGGCAGCCCAGCTCGCCTTCTACCGATACGCCGCAGGCGTGAGCCATGGCTACGGTTTGTTGGGTAACACGGACGTTGTAGTCGTAGTCGGTCGGCGTCTTGCCGTCTTCGCCCAAGGAGCCGTCCATCATGACCGAGCTGAAGCCCAGTTGAATGGAGCGCTGGCAGACGTCAGGGCTGGTGCCGTGGTCCTGGTGCATGCACACCGGGATGTGCGGGAATTCTTCGATTGCCGCCAGGATCAGGTGACGCAGGAACGGTGCGCCGGCGTATTTGCGAGCACCGGCCGACGCCTGGACGATCACCGGGGAGTCAGTCTTGTCAGCGGCTTCCATGATGGCGCGCATCTGCTCAAGGTTGTTGACGTTGAAGGCTGGAACGCCGTAGCCGAACTCGGCTGCGTGGTCCAGCATCTGGCGCATGCTGATAAGTGCCATTGTGTGTGTCTCTCCCGGTTTGGGTCGTTAATCGTGCCAGCCTGCCGGAGCGGCGGCGGCTATTCAAGTTATTGCAGATCGGGGGTTAATCCAGTCCGCTCATTCGGTATTACGCAGAAACCCTGTAGGAGCGAAGCTTGCTCGCGAAAGCGGTTTAACTGACACCACATGCGTTGAATGTGGCGCCCTCTTCGCGAGCAAGCTTCGCTCCTACAGGCTTGGCACAAGCCTTCAATTACTCGGCTTTACAACCGCGGCCGATCAAATCGTTGGTGGCGACCCAGTAAACCAGGCCTTCCTCACCTTTTATGTGAAACGCCAGCATGTCGTTGCTGTACAGCGAACCTTCGGCGCCCGGCTCGAGCTTCAGGCGATAGACCTGATCGGCCCCGCCGAGACGCACGTCGACGGCCTTGTGGCTGTCGTCAGTGTAGCGCCAGACCACTTTGGCCTGGCTGTCGCAGGTCCAGGTGGCCCAGCTGTCCGTCGATTGGGCCGGCTTGAACAGGTCAAAATTCGAGCAACCTGCCAGCAGAACCAGCGCCGTAATGGCGATAAAACCTTTCATCCGTGTTCCTCGACTGACGGCGCACGCTGCCAGCCCTGAGTAAGGAGTCAGACCCGTCAAGGACAACCATGTTCCTTGGCGGGGGTCTGTGTTTCGTATTTGTCCAGGCCATCAGGCCCGGAACGCTTGTTGAGCACCGGGTTGGTTTCCGCTTGCCAGTCAGCCTGGTAGCAGCTCTTTTGCACCGATTGCGGCGCAGGTTCCGGTGCGGCCTTCGGGTTACTCCCGCAAGCCGCCAGTGAACCGGCAACGATCAACAGCGCTAGCGTCTTGACCATCTGAACACTCCTTTGCCTGGTCAAATCAGCGACCTCAGGCCTTCGCCCGACTTTCCAGGACTTCTACGGCCGGCAACACTTTGCCTTCGACGAATTCGAGGAATGCGCCGCCGCCGGTAGAAATGTAGGAGATCTGCTCGGCAACGCCATATTTATCAATGGCCGCCAGGGTGTCGCCGCCGCCCGCGATGGAGAACGCCGAGCTTTCGGCGATGGCCTGGGCCAACACTTTGGTGCCGTTACCGAACTGGTCGAATTCGAACACGCCCACCGGGCCGTTCCACAGGATGGTCTTGGACGACTTCAGCAGCTCAGCGAAATTCGCCGCGGTCTGTGGGCCGATGTCCAGGATCATGTCGTCTGCCGCCACATCGGCGATCAGCTTGACGGTGGCGGTGGCGCTTTCAGCGAATTCCTTGGCGACCACCACGTCGACCGGCAGCGGCACGCTGACTTTGGCGGCGATGGCGCGAGCAGTGTCCAGCAGGTCCGGTTCGTACAGGGACTTGCCGACCGGGTGACCGGCTGCGGCCAGGAAGGTGTTGGCAATGCCACCGCCGACGATCAGCTGGTTGCAGATCTGGCTCAGGCTGTTCAGCACGTCGAGTTTGGTCGACACCTTGGAACCGGCAACGATGGCTGCCATGGGTTGAGCCGGAGCGCCGAGGGCTTTGCCGAGCGCGTCCAGTTCAGCGGCCAGCAACGGGCCCGCGGCCGCGACTTTGGCGAACTTGGCCACGCCGTGGGTCGAACCCTCGGCGCGGTGAGCGGTGCCGAAGGCGTCCATCACGAACACGTCGCACAGGGCGGCGTATTGCTGGGCCAGTTCGTCAGCGTTCTTTTTCTCGCCCTTGTTGAAGCGCACGTTTTCGAACAGCACGATGTCGCCGGCCTTGACGTCAACGCCGCCCAGATAATCGGCAACCAGCGGCACTTCGCGGCCCAAGGCCTTGCTCAGGTAGTCAGCGACAGGCTTGAGGCTGTTCTCGGCCGAGAACTCGCCTTCAGTCGGGCGGCCAAGGTGCGAGCAGACCATCACGGCCGCGCCTTTTTCCAGGGCCAGCTTGATGGTCGGCAGCGAGGCCAGGATTCGCGCATCGCTGGTGACAACACCGTCCTTGACTGGGACGTTGAGGTCTTCGCGGATCAATACGCGCTTACCTTGCAGATCGAGGTCGGACATCTTCAACACGGTCATGGGTCGCACTTCCTACGGTTTTTTTGAAGTTGCTGTTTGCAGATAGTGTTCTGCAACGTCCAGCATTCGGTTGGCAAAACCCCATTCGTTGTCGAACCAGGCCAGGATGTTCACCAGCCGCGGGCCGGAAACTCGGGTCTGACTGGCATCGACGATCGCCGAATGTGGGTCATGGTTGAAATCACAGCTTGCGTGGGGTAGCTCGGTGTAGGCCAGCAGCCCCTTGAGCGGGCCGCTGGTGGCAGCCTCGCGCAGAATCCGGTTGACCTCGGTGGCGTCGGTGTCGCTCACGGTCTGCATCGTAATATCGAGGCAAGACACGTTCACCGTCGGCACCCGCACGGCTTTGGCCTGAATTCGCCCGGCAAGTTCCGGCAACAGGCGTTCGATGCCGCGCGCCAGACCAGTGGACACCGGAATCACCGACTGAAACGCCGAACGCGTGCGGCGCAGGTCTTCGTGGTGATAGGCATCGATCACCGGCTGATCGTTCATCGCCGAGTGGATGGTGGTGATCGACACGTATTCCAGGCCGATGGCCTGATCCAGCAGGCGCAACAGCGGCACGCCGCAGTTGGTGGTGCAGGATGCGTTGGACACCAGCAGCTCGTCGCCGGTCAGGCAATCCTGGTTCACGCCGTAGACGATGGTGGCGTCGACATCCGCCTCGCTGGCCATCGGCTGGGAAAACAGCACGCGTGGCGCGCCAGCGTCGAGGAAACGCTGGCCGTCTTCACGGGTGTTGTAAGCGCCGGAGCACTCCAGCACCAGATCGACGCCCAGGGACGCCCAATCGATGCCTTCGGGGGTGGCACTGCGCAGGACCTTCACGCAGTCGCCATTAATATGCAGACAATCGCCGTCGACCTTCACCTCGCCGGGAAAACGCCCGTGCGTGGAGTCGAAGCGTGTCAGGTATTCGATGCTGGCCATGTCCGCCAGATCGTTGATCGCGACAATTTCAAACCCGGCCGCCGAGCCTCGCTCAAACAACGCACGCAAGACGCAACGACCAATCCGGCCGTAGCCGTTGAGTGCAACTTTGTAGGGACGCGGTTGAGGCATGAGGGTTCTCGATGACGCTTGGGAATGTGGTCGCCAGGTCTGCCGTCTTCGCGGGCAAGCCTCGCTCCTACAGGTTTGCGATTGTTGGGGATCGGGATGCACCCAATTCCGCCAACAACGCTATCCCTTGTAGGAGCGAGGCTTGCCCGCGAAGACGTCAGCCCCGATAACGCAACTTCTGGATCAGTCTTCCAGCAGCTCTTCAGCCTGACCCAGGATGTTTTCCAGGGTGAAGCCGAACTCTTCGAACAAGGCTGGCGCAGGCGCCGACTCGCCGTAGGTGGTCATGCCGATGACGCGACCTTCCAGGCCCACGTACTTGTACCAGTAGTCCGCGTGAGAGGCTTCGATGGCGATACGGGCACTGACTTGCAACGGCAGGACCGATTGCTTGTAGCCGGCGTCCTGGGCATCGAACACGCTGGTGCACGGCATCGAAACGACGCGCACTTTGCGACCCTGCTCGGTCAGCTTGTCATAAGCCTGAACCGCCAGGCCGACTTCGGAACCGGTGGAGATCAGGATCAGCTCAGGCTCGCCTGCACAGTCCTTCAACACGTAACCGCCACGGGAGATCTCTTCGATCTGAATCGCGTTGCGGGTTTGGTGCTGCAGGTTCTGACGCGAGAAGATCAAGGCCGAAGGACCGTCCTTGCGTTCCAGCGCGCATTTCCAGCTCACCGCCGATTCCACGGCGTCGGCTGGACGCCAGGTGTCGAGGTTCGGCGTGCAGCGCAGGCTGGCCAGTTGCTCGATAGGCTGGTGAGTCGGGCCGTCTTCGCCCAGACCGATGGAGTCGTGGGTGTAGACGTGGATCACGCGCTGCTTCATCAAGGCCGACATGCGCACGGCGTTGCGGGCGTATTCCATGAACATCAGGAAGGTCGCGCCGTAAGGCACCAGGCCGCCGTGCAAGGCAACGCCGTTCATGATGGCGGTCATGCCGAACTCGCGTACGCCGTAGTACATGTAGTTGCCGCTGGCGTCTTCAGCCGTGACGCCTTTGCAGCCTTTCCACAGGGTCAGGTTGGAACCGGCCAGGTCAGCGGAGCCGCCGAGGAACTCAGGCAGCAGCGGGCCGAACGCATTAAGAGCGTTCTGGCTGGCTTTACGGCTGGCGATGGTTTCGCCTTTGGCAGCGACTTCAGCGATATAAGCATCGGCTTTCTCGGTGAAGTCGGCCGGCAGATCACCGCTCAGACGACGAATCAGTTCGTTCGCTTCGGTCGGGAAAGCGGCGGAGTAGGCAGCGAAACGCTGGTCCCACTCGGCTTCGGCAGCTCGGCCGGCTTCCTTGGCGTCCCACTCGGCATAGATATCGGCCGGGATTTCGAACGGACCATGATTCCACTTCAAAGCAGTACGGGTCAGTGCGATTTCCGCGTCACCCAATGGGGCGCCGTGGCAATCTTCTTTACCTTGCTTGTTCGGCGAACCGAAACCGATGGTGGTCTTGCAGCAGATCAGGGTCGGCTGCGCGCTTTTGCGAGCGGTCTCGATGGCGGTCTTGATCTCTTCAGGATCATGACCGTCGACGTTGCGGATCACCTGCCAGTTGTAGGCTTCGAAACGCTTCGGCGTGTCATCGGTGAACCAGCCTTCGACTTCGCCGTCGATGGAGATGCCGTTGTCATCGTAGAAAGCGATCAGCTTGCCCAGGCCCAAAGTACCGGCGAGCGAGCCGACTTCGTGGGAAATGCCTTCCATCATGCAGCCATCACCCAGGAACACGTAGGTGTGGTGGTCAACGATGTTGTGGCCCGGGCGGTTGAACTGCGCCGCCAGGACTTTTTCAGCCAGGGCAAAACCCACGGCGTTGGCCAGACCCTGGCCCAGTGGACCGGTGGTGGTTTCAACGCCCGGGGTGTAGCCGAGCTCCGGGTGACCCGGGGTACGGCTGTGCAGTTGACGGAATTGCTTCAGGTCATCGATCGACAGGTCGTAGCCGGTCAGGTGCAGCAGCGAGTAGATCAGCATCGAGCCGTGGCCGTTGGACAGCACGAAGCGGTCACGGTCGGCGAACGATGGATTGCTCGGGTTGTGCTTCAGGTAGTCACGCCAAAGTACTTCGGCGATATCCGCCATACCCATCGGGGCACCGGGATGGCCGCTGTTGGCTTTTTGCACGGCATCCATGCTGAGGGCACGAATGGCGTTGGCACGCTCACGACGGCTGGGCATCGCTGATCTCCTAGGGTTTGAATAAAACGAAACGGAAAAAAGGCGAGCATTTTCCCTCACAGGCATGCCTCGCGGCAATGACAGATAGTCATCTGAAGGCGTTTTTCCAATGGATAAAGACGGTTTCGGCTGGTGAAACCTTTCTGCTATTCGTTTGTAGAGTGGAACAAGTCATCAGAAGTGCCACCCATCGAGCAATATCAAAACTTTTTGATATTGCTCTTGCAGTGCTTTCTGACCGTCACTAGACTGCTGGCCCTATGAATTTACGCGTGCCTTCCATTCAACATGACGAGTGCGATGAGCTGGCGGCCCTGTGCAAGGCCGGTGGCGATCCTCTGCGGCTGAATGTATTGCGCGCGCTGGCCAACGACTCGTTTGGCGTACTTGAGCTGGCGCAAATCTTCGGTATTGGCCAGTCGGGCATGAGTCATCACCTCAAGGTGCTGGCCCAGGCCGACCTGGTGGCGACGCGCCGTGAAGGCAACGCGATTTTCTACCGTCGCGCCCTGCCCCACACCGACCTGCTCGGCGGCAAGCTGCACGCCGCGCTGCTCGAAGAAGTGGACAACCTGACCCTGCCTGCCGATGTGCAGTCGCGGATCGGTCAGGTCCACGGGCAACGCGCAGCGGCCAGCCAGGACTTTTTCTCACGGGTCGCGGAGAAGTTTCGCGCCCAGCAAGACCTGATTGCCGGCCTGCCGCAGTACCGCGAAAGCGTGGTGGCCTTGCTCGACAAACTGAGCTTCAGTGAAGGCGCCACGGCCATTGAAGTCGGCCCTGGCGACGGTGCTTTTTTGCCGGAACTGGCGCGCCGTTTCACTCACGTCACCGCGCTGGACAACAGCCAGGCGATGCTCGAATTGGCGCGGCAGGTCTGCGAACGTGAAACGCTGGCTAACGTCAGCCTGCAACTGGCCGATGCATTGAATGGCGTAAGCCTCAAGGCCGATTGCGTTGTACTGAACATGGTGCTGCACCACTTTGCCGCACCGGCCGATGCGCTCAAGCACATGGCCAAATTGCTGCAACCGGGCGGTAGCCTGCTTGTGACAGAGTTATGTAGCCACAACCAGAGTTGGGCCAGGGAGGCCTGCGGTGATCTCTGGTTGGGGTTTGAACAGGACGATCTGGCCCGTTGGGCCACCGCTGCGGGACTCGTTCCCGGGGAAAGCCTCTATGTAGGCTTACGTAATGGTTTCCAGATTCAGGTCCGCCACTTTCAGCGGCCAACTGGCGACACTCACCATCGGTAAATTCAGGAAAAAATCGAGATGAGCGAATACTCCCTCTTCACCTCCGAGTCCGTGTCTGAAGGGCATCCGGACAAAATCGCCGACCAGATTTCCGATGCGGTGCTGGACGCCATCATTGCTGAAGACAAGTTCGCCCGTGTGGCGTGCGAAACGCTGGTAAAAACCGGCGTGGCAATCATCGCAGGTGAAGTCACCACGTCGGCCTGGGTCGACCTGGAAGAAATCGTGCGCAACGTCATTCTGGACATCGGCTACAACAGCTCCGATGTCGGCTTCGACGGCGCCACTTGCGGTGTGATGAACATCATCGGCAAGCAGTCCCCTGACATCAACCAGGGTGTTGACCGTGCCAAGCCTGAAGATCAGGGCGCCGGCGACCAGGGCCTGATGTTCGGTTACGCCAGCAACGAAACCGACGTGCTGATGCCAGCACCGATTACCTTCTCGCACCAACTGGTTCAGCGCCAGGCCGAAGCCCGTAAATCCGGCCTGCTGCCTTGGCTGCGCCCGGACGCCAAGTCGCAAGTGACTTGCCGTTACGAAGGCGGCAAGGTTGTCGGTATCGACGCCGTTGTACTGTCGACCCAGCACAACCCTGAAGTGTCGTACAAAGACCTGCGCGAAGGCGTGATGGAGCTGATCGTCAAGCACGTGCTGCCTGCCGAACTGCTGACCAAAGACACCCAGTTCCACATCAACCCGACTGGCCAGTTCATCATTGGCGGCCCAGTGGGTGACTGCGGTCTGACCGGTCGCAAGATCATCGTCGACAGCTACGGCGGCATGGCCCGTCACGGCGGCGGCGCGTTCTCCGGTAAAGATCCATCGAAGGTTGACCGTTCGGCTGCCTACGCCGGTCGTTACGTGGCGAAGAACATCGTCGCTGCAGGCTTGGCCGAGCGTTGCGAGATTCAGGTTTCCTACGCGATCGGTGTTGCCCAGCCGACTTCGATCTCGTTGAACACCTTCGGCACCGGAAAAATCAGCGACGACAAAATCGTCAAACTGGTTCGCGAAGTGTTCGACCTGCGTCCATACGCAATCACCACCATGCTTGACCTGCTGCACCCGATGTACCAGGAAACCGCAGCGTACGGCCACTTCGGTCGCACCCCGGCAACCAAGACCGTTGGCGAAGACACCTTCACCACGTTCACCTGGGAAAAAACCGACCGCGCCGACGACCTGCGTTCGGCTGCCGGCCTGTAAGACCTCCCCGGCGGTACCAAAAGCCCTGCACGGTTCGCCGTGCGGGGCTTTTTATTGTCTTGCGTTTGAGACCTACGGCCGCCCGGAAACACCAGGCAAAACACCCACACTTCCTGCCAGCAAATACTGACTAGCCTTCAAGCACTCCCCTTGAGCAAGGACGCTCACGATGCTTCTGCGCCTGTTTTCTGTTTTTTCTCTGAGCTTTTTTTGCCTCACTACAACCGCAGCCGACTGTCCCGACTGGCCGCCCGACAGGGCTCTGGAAGAAATCACAACCCTGCAAAAACTAATCGACACTTGGGATGACAGTTATCACCGCCATGGCCGCTCGTTGGTTGCCGACGAACTTTATGATCAGGCCCTCGCTCAATTGACCGAATGGCGCAGTTGCTTTGACCTGGGTCTAACGCCCGAACCATTACGCACGGCTGGCGGCAAAATTGCCCACCCCATTGCCCACACAGGCCTGGAAAAAGTGCGGGACAGTCATGCTGTCGAAAACTGGCTGCGCAGCCGCGAGGACATCTGGGTACAACCCAAAGTCGATGGTGTGGCGGTGACGCTGATCTACCGCAAGGGCGTACTGCACCAGGCAATCAGTCGCGGCGACGGAATAAACGGGCAAGACTGGACAACCTCGGCGCGACTGATCCCCGCCATCCCCCGGCAACTGTCGAAACCGCTGGACCTGCTGGTGCAAGGTGAACTCTATTGGCGACTGGTCGACCATGTTCAAGTCAAGGCGGGAAGCCTCAACGCCCGCGCCACCGTGGCCGGTTTGATGGCGCGCAAGGAACTCAGCCCTAAGCAGGCCATAGGCATCGGCCTGTTTATCTGGGACTGGCCACAAGGCCCGGCCGGTTTGCCTGCTCGCATCGCCACTCTGGATGAGCTGGGTTTGCCGAGCATCGCGCCTTACAGTCAGCCGGTACAGACATTTGCCGATGCCGAACACTGGCGCGATCACTGGTACCGCTCGCCCCTGCCCTTTGCCAGTGACGGTGTGGTCCTGCGCCAGAGCCAACGCCCTTCGGCCGAGCGCCGGCAGGCAAAAACACCGTACTGGGCCGTCGCCTGGAAATACCCCTTTGCCCAGGCGTTGGCCGAAGTACGCAAAGTCGACTTCAAGGTCGGTCGCACCGGACGGATCACACCAGTGCTGGACTTGAAACCGGTGACGCTCGATGACCGGCAGATCAAGCATGTCAGCGTCAGCTCACTGCGGCGCTGGGAGGCGCTGGACATCCGCCCCGGTGATCAGGTGTCCATCAGCCTCGCGGGGCTGACCATTCCCCGGCTCGACGGCGTCGTACTACGCGCCGCCGAACGCCCAGCCTTGAACGCGCCGCTGGCAGCCGACTTTAATCATTTGAGTTGCTGGCAACCGACGCCGGGCTGCGAAAGCCAATTTCTCGCGCGACTGACCTGGCTCAGCGGCAAGCAAGGGTTGGCCATGCCTCATGTCGGCCCAGGAACGTGGGAGAAACTTTTCGAAACAGGCCACCTGAACGGCCTGCTGGATTGGTTGACCCTCGATGCTCAAGAGCTTGCTAACATTAACGGCTTCGGCGAGCGCAGCAGTACTCGTCTTCTAAACAGTTTCAACAGTGCCCGCCAACGCCCTTTTGCTCGCTGGCTCAAAGCCCTGGGTTTACCGCCGACCGGCCAGGCGAACCTCGCCGACTCCTGGCAGGAACTGGCACAACGAAACACCGAACAATGGCAGGCCGAAGCCGGCATCGGCCCGGGACGCGCGGCGCAATTGAGCGCATTTTTCCGCGACCCGCAGGTTCTGGCCTTGAGCGACACATTACGTGCGGCGGGGATCGACGGTTTTTAGCGACCGCAGATACTCGCCCGCCCGGGAACCCAAAGAGGCCGATGGGCTCAAACGCCCATCGCCCTATCGACCCGATTGCACCTGCACATGGAGCTTTTATGAAATTTCTTTCACCGCTCGCCCTGCTGACCCTTTGCAGCGTGATGGCCGCGCCACTGATGGCCGCCGAAGAGGCCCCGGGGCTGACCGGTTGTGCCGCCAAGAAACAAGGCATCATCAACCAGATCGAACTGGCCAAATCCCATGGCAACGCCGATCAGCAGGCTGGTCTGGAAACGGCACTGAGCGAAGTCACCGCGCATTGCACTGACGCTTCGCTGAAGAAGGAGCGGGAAAACAAGGTCCTCGACGCCAAGCATGAAGTCAGCAAGCGCCAGGCCGATCTCGACAAAGCCATGAAGAAAGGCGACCCCGAGAAGATCAACAAGCGTAAAGACAAACTCGCCGAGTCGCGCAAGGAACTGCAGGACGCGCTCGACGAGCTGGATAAATAAGAAAAGGTAAAGTCAGGAATTTGTAGCGTTCTTCAGGGAGCTTCGCGAGCAGGCTCGCTCCCACAGGGGAATGCATTCCTATGTGGGAGCGAGCCTGCTCGCGAAGACGTCAGCCAAAGCACCGCATGTTAATGATCCCGAAACTCTTTATGACAGGCACTGCAGGCATCTTCGACCTTCTGCACCGCCGGCCCCAGGTTGCTGGCCTTGTAAGGCTGAACCTTGCTGGCAATCACCAATTCACCGGTGGCGGCTTCAAGGTTGCGGGCCATTTCCTGAAAGCGTGCCTGTTTCTGCCACACGTCGCCCTTGGCGCTGGTGTGATCTTCTTCGCGCACCTGCGGAAAATGCTTCCACGGTTCCTGGGACAGCGCATCGAGTTTCACCGCGCCGTCAGCGAATTTCGGGCCATCGAATGGAATGCGGCCGCGCAACATGCCACCCAGGTCTTCGCCAGTCTTGAGCATTTGTTTGAAGATTGCCTTGCGCTGACCCAGTGGCGAATTCGGATCGACACCGCCGCACGCGGACAAGGTCAGGCAGGCCAGCAATACAACGGAAAGTCTTTTAAGAGTCATGGTGGCTTCAGGTCACGGGAAACGGCGGCCAGTATCCTCGCGTCATCGGCAAAGACCAATAGCCCTATTATCAATACGGGTTGTTTGAGCGCATGGAGCACTCAGGCAACCGACAAAGGAATTACTCCATGAACAGCCGTTTCAAGGCATGGCGTCACCGCCTCGCCTGGACCCTCCCGATGGTGGCCGTGCTTGCAGGCTGCACCGGCGGTGACAACAACAAACCCAAGACCCACGCGCTGGCGACTTATTCCAGCGCCACCTGGGAAGCCCTGCCGACGGTGTCCGATAACGACCTGGTCGCCGGTTTCGGTTCATGGCGCAGCGCCTGTACCCGACTCAAGGCCGACCCGATCTGGGGCTCGACCTGTGCGGCTGCCACCAGCGTGCCGCAAACCGCCAGTGACATTCGCGGCTTCCTCAAACAGAACCTCGACGTCTACGGCCTGCGCGCCGCCAACGACAATCCCAACGGCCTGATCACCGGTTACTACGAGCCGGTCTACCCCGGCAGCCTGACCCAAACTACCGTGGCGAACATCCCGGTGTACGGGGTTCCAGAAGACATGATCATCGTCTCTCTGGACAGCATCTACCCGGAGCTCAAAGGCAAACGCCTGCGCGGACGGCTCGAAGGTCGCGTGCTCAAGCCTTACGACGATGCGGCAACCATCGAAACCAAAGGGGTCAAGGCGCCGGTCGTGGCGTGGCTGACTGACCCGATGAACCTGCAATTCCTGCAAATCCAGGGTTCCGGTCGCATTCAGCTCGACGATGGTCGCCAGTTGCGCATTGCGTATGCCGACCAGAACGGCCATCCGTATCGCCCCATCGGCCGCTGGCTGGTAGAGCAAGGCGAACTGAAGAAAGAAGACGTGACCATGGGCGCAATCAGCGACTGGGCCAAGGCCAATCCGGCGCGCATTCCGGAACTGCTCGGCAGCAACCCGAGCTATGTGTTCTTCACCCGTAACCCGGACAGCAATGAAGGCCCTCGCGGCTCGCTGAACGTACCGCTGACGGCGGGTTACAGCGCGGCAGTGGATCGCAAAGTGATTCCGCTGGGCAGTCTGTTGTGGTTATCCACAACGCGGCCGGACGGCACCGCGCTGGTTCGTCCGGTGGCGGCTCAAGACACTGGCGGCGCGATTGCCGGTGAAGTCCGTGCGGATTTGTTCTGGGGCACCGGCGAAGCGGCGGGGCAACTGGCTGGCGACATGAAACAGCAGGGACAGATCTGGATGCTCTGGCCCAAAGGCGCGGCATTGCCGCAAGTGCCTCAGGTGGCGGATGCGGTGAAGACCAGTCCTTGAGCCTTGTATCGGCAGTCAGATAGTCATCGCGAGCAGGCTCGCTCCCACAAGAGATTTGTAATCGACGCAAATCCAATGTGGGAGCGAGCCTGCTCGCGAAGGGGTCATCACTGACACAGCAAATTGTCAGACCGAAACCACAAAAAAACTCACGATCAACCCCATCCCCACAAACCACACCAACGACCGCAGAATCGCCCAGTCAGCCAGGTAGCAAATGATGTACAGCAGACGGCTGGTGATGAACAACACCGACAGCACATTGATCGTCACCAGCTCGGCGTTGCCGGCCAGGTGGGCCACGATCACCGCCGCCGCGAACGCCGGGGTCACTTCGAAACTGTTCAATTGCGCCGCATAGGCGCGCCGGCCCAAACCATTCAGTGACTCGAGAAAGTCCCGGGGGTCATGGTTGTCTTTCAGTCCAAAACGGCCACTGACCTTGGCAATACCCACGCAGAGATAGGGCAAGAAGATCGCAATCAAAATGCACCACAGAGCAAGCGTCATATCGCAGTCCCTTTCTTCGAGTTATAAAATCCGGATTCCGGTCAAAACTTCATCACCAACATGCCGATCAGCACCAGCCCACAGGCTAAGAGCCGCGGCCGACCGAAAGGTTCTTTCAGATAGCGCATGCCAAACAGCACCACCAGAATCACGCTGATCTCGCGCAATGCCGCCGCTTCTGCAATCGACCCCAGCTGCATCGCCCACAGCACCAGAGCGTAGCTGAACAACACGCAGAACCCGACCGCCAATCCCAAGCGCCATTGTTCACGCCAGAACAGCATGAACGCCAGCCGCTTGCGCACCAACGCCAGCAGCGGAAACGGCCAGGCGCTGAGCAACGTCACCCAGACCAGGTAATCCAGCGGATGCGACCAGCGCCGCAGCGCCTGGCCATCGATAAAGGTGTAGCAGCCAATGCACAGGCCAATCAGCGCTACCACCGGCAGCATCGACCACGGCAAACGCGTACCGCCACCGCCCTGCCACAGCAGGCACAGCATGCCCAACGGGATGAGCAGAATTCCGAAGATCTGCTGATTCGTCAGCACCTCCCCGGCAAAGATCAGCGTCAAGGCCAGCACCACTAACGGCGACAAGCCACGCATCAGCGGGTACACCAAACCGAGATCACCCACCCGATAGGCCTGAATCAGCAGATAGCGATAAAGCAATTCGAACGCTGCCGATGCGAGAATCCATGGCCAGATTTCAATCGGTGGCAGCGCCACGAACGGCAGCATCAGCGCGACAAAAAGCATCGCCACGCTGTCCATGCAGGCCACGACCAACAACCGTTCCGCACTGAATTTAATCAGGGTGTTCCACGCCGCGTGCAACAACGCCGCCACCAACACCAACGCCGTCGCAAGCACGGCACACTCCTTTTTTTGCCCCCTCGGCCCTTGTAGGAGCCCGGCTTGCCGGCGATGACATCCTCAAGAACGCCATCGCCGGCAAGCCGTGCTCCCACAAGGTCGGGGGGGGAAATTGATTCGCCATATGTCAGCAGCTGTTTATACTGCAAGCGACCACGCCGCACTCAGTTGCGCACAGACTAATTCCAATAATTTCTGCCATGGCCCGCTCTCTTCGAGAACGGTCGTCGGCCTGCGTATGCCTGATCACAGCGTCAAGACTACCGACAGAGACCTTGCGCATGCCACTCGCCTTGCTTGCCCTCGCTGTTGCCGCGTTCGGCATCGGCACCACTGAATTCGTCATCATGGGCTTGCTGCCCGACGTCGCTCGCGACCTCGCCGTCAGCATTCCCCACGCCGGTCTGTTGATCACCGGTTACGCCCTGGGCGTAGTGTTCGGCGCGCCGATCCTCGCGGTCGGCACCGCCAATATGCCGCGAAAAGCCACTCTGCTGGGCATGACACTGATGTTCATCCTCGGCAACGTGCTGTGCGCGCTGGCGCCAAACTACGCCACGCTGATGGCCGCGCGAGTGGTTACCGCGTTGTGCCACGGGGCGTTCTTCGGCATTGGTTCGGTGGTCGCGGCCGGTCTGGTCGCGCCGAACAAACGGGCGCAGGCGATTGCCATGATGTTCACCGGCCTGACCCTGGCCAATGTGCTCGGTGTGCCATTGGGCACCGCGCTCGGCCAATACGCCGGTTGGCGTTCGACGTTCTGGGCGGTGTCGGTGATCGGTGTAATCGCCGCAATTGCACAGTGGGTCTGGTTGCCGAAGGACATCGCCATGGACAAGGCCAACCTCGCCAGCGAGTTCAAGGTGTTGGGCAAGGTCAGTGTGCTGCTGGCCCTGGGCATGAGCGTGCTGGCGTCGACCAGCCTGTTCAGCGTGTTCACCTACATCGCGCCGATCCTGCAGGACATCACCGGGGTCAGCCCGCACGGCGTGACGATTATGCTGCTGTTGTTCGGCGTCGGTTTGACCGCGGGCAGCATGCTCGGCGGCCGCCTGGCCGACAGTCGCTTGCTGCCTTCGCTGGTGGGCATGGCGTTGGCGGTGGTGGTCGTGCTGGCCGCGTTCACGCAGACCAGTCACTCGGTGATTCCGGCGGCGATCACGCTGGTGTTGTGGGGGATTTTTGCCTTCGCCCTGTGCCCTATTCTGCAACTGCTGATCATTGATCAGGCGCATGAAGCTCCGAACCTCGGTTCGACGTTGAACCAGAGCGCTTTCAATCTCGGCAATGCGGCGGGCGCGTGGATTGGCGGGCTGGTGGTCGCCAGCGGCGCGGACCTGGCGGACTTGCCTTGGACCGGGGCGTTGGTCAGTGGCCTGACGGTGCTGACAGCGCTTTTCTTCATTTACCTGCAACGTCGCGGTGTGGCTGCGGTCAATGTGTCCGGCTGAATAATTGCCTTCGCGGGCAAGCCTCGCTCCTACAGGATCGCGTAGAACCTGAGAGAGGCTTGCCCGCGAAGAAGCTGAACTCGGCGAAACCCCGACCGTAGGCACCACGACCCTGCTGCTCGCACACGAAGACCGGGCATCACTGATTATTTTTTGACCTGCTGCGGGTCGGGTTTCCGATCCGCAGACTGCTTCGGCGGCCCGCTTTCGCTGCGAATCTGCGCATGGCTCAACAGCGCAAAGATAAAGCTGCCACCGATGATGTTCCCCGCCAGCGTGGGACCTGCGAACACCAGCCAGAAATCCTTCCACGGCAACTCGCCGGCAAACACCAGATACGACACCTCGGCCGAACCGACGACGATGTGGGTGAAATCCCCCAGCGCCATGAGGTAGGTGATGAGGATGATGATCCACATCTTGGCGCTCTCCATGGACGGGATCATCCAGACCATGGTCGCGATCATCCAGCCCGACACAATGCCTTTGGCGAACATCTTGCTCGCGTCGTTCTCCATGACTTTGCGTCCGATATCGAGGAAGGCCAGGTCGGTCTTGGTGTCGAAAATCGGCAGGTGCAACATCACATACGCGACCAGCAAGGTGCCGCAAAGGTTGCCCACCAGCACCACCGACCACAGCCGCAACAACCGGCCGAAATTGTTCAGGGTGGGTTTGGTCATGACCGGCAGCACCGCCGTCAGGGTGTTCTCGGTGAACAATTGCTGGCGGGCGAGGATGACCGCAAGGAACCCGGCGCAGTAACCGAAACTGGCAATCACCTTGAAGTGTTCGCCGTCCGGCAGGCGCGAGTTGAGCAACCCCATGGCCATCAGCGACAGGCCCATGGTCAGGCCGGCGGCGAGCGCCGACCACCATAGCGCGGCGACGCTGCGTTCGAGTTCCTGATCGCCCTGGGTCCGGATGATTTCGTGCAATACGGCCGCACGTGGCGGCTGGCTTTTTTCGACGTCATGCCGTTCTTCAGCCGAGAGGTTCGGGGTCTTGCCGTCTTTTTGCGCGTCCATAGAGCTCCGGAACCGGTGGCGTGTCATGTAGGTACGACATGCGGGGTTCGGCGCTTGTTCAGTGCACTGACTGGTTTCTGTAGGAGCCAGCTTGCTGGCGATGGGGTCGACTCGGTTTCTGTGGTGATGCTGATTACGCCATCGCCGGCAAGCCGGCTCCTACGGAACTCGCATTACTCGTCCTTGAACTGGTCTTTGACGTACTTGATCTCGGTCCGGCCGTGTGGGGCGGGCAGGCCGTCTTCACCTAGGTTGACGAAGACCATCTTCTCCACCGTCAGGATGCTTTTGCGGGTGATCTTGTTGCGCACTTCGCAAGTCAGGGTGATCGAGGTGCGGCCGAACTCGGTGGCGGTGATGCCCAGTTCGATGATGTCGCCCTGGCGCGAGGCGCTGACGAAGTTGATTTCGGAAATGTACTTGGTCACCACGCGCTGATTGCCCAACTGGACGATGGCGTAGATCGCCGCTTCTTCGTCGATCCAGCGCAACAGACTGCCGCCGAACAGTGTGCCGTTGGGGTTGAGGTCTTCGGGTTTTACCCATTTGCGGGTGTGGAAATTCATATTCACTCCTGAGCGTCTTGCCGAATGATGGGTGCCATCATGGCAGAGCCCGGACTAGAGCTCTATTAAGCATCGTCTATGGTCACGATTACCGTTCGGACATTGACTGACAGAAACGCTTTGGAAGATCAGCATAGCCCGCTATAATCGCCCCCGTTTCAAAACGGTCATCTTCAGTTGATACCGTTTTCCCGCCACCTGTCCGAGGGGCGCTGCAGCAGGTTCAACCTGTCAGGCTCGGATGGGGCGTTGACTGGCCACGGCCAGACACTAAACGCACAACGGCGCCCATTCGCATACATTACGAATGGAGGCTCATCATGAGCGCTGTTATCACGCCTGCAGATTTTAACGATTACAAAGTCGCCGACATGTCCCTGGCTGCCTGGGGCCGTCGCGAAACCATCATCGCTGAATCCGAAATGCCAGCCCTGATGGGTCTGCGCCGCAAGTACGTCGGTGAGCAGCCGCTCAAAGGCGCCAAGATTCTCGGCTGCATCCACATGACCATTCAGACTGCCGTGCTGATCGAAACCCTGGTTGCCCTGGGTGCCGAAGTTCGCTGGTCGTCCTGCAACATTTTCTCGACTCAGGATCAGGCCGCTGCTGCTATCGCCGCTGCTGGCATCCCGGTTTTCGCCTGGAAAGGCGAGACTGAAGAAGAGTACGAGTGGTGCCTGGAGCAAACCATCCTGAAAGATGGCGCGCCATGGGATGCCAACATGATCCTCGACGACGGCGGCGACCTGACCCAGCTGCTGCACGACAAGTACCCACAGGTTCTGGATCGCGTTCACGGCGTGACCGAAGAAACCACCACTGGCGTTCACCGCCTGCTGGACATGCTGGCCAAGGGCGAGCTGAAAATCCCGGCCATCAACGTCAACGACTCGGTGACCAAGAGCAAGAACGACAACAAGTACGGCTGCCGTCACAGCCTGAACGACGCGATCAAGCGCGGCACCGACCACCTGCTGTCCGGCAAGCAAGCGCTGGTCATCGGTTACGGTGACGTGGGCAAGGGCTCCGCTCAGTCCCTGCGTCAGGAAGGCATGATCGTTAAAGTCTCCGAAGTCGACCCGATCTGCGCCATGCAAGCCTGCATGGACGGCTACGAGCTGGTTTCGCCGTTCATCGACGGTATCAACACCGGTACCGAAGCAAGCATCGACAAAGCGCTGCTGGGCAAGATCGACCTGATCGTGACCACCACCGGTAACGTCAATGTTTGCGACGCGAACATGCTCAAGGCCCTGAAGAAGCGCGCTGTTGTCTGCAACATCGGCCACTTCGACAACGAAATCGACACCGCTTTCATGCGCAAAAACTGGGCATGGGAAGAAGTGAAGCCACAGGTTCACAAAATCCACCGTACCGGTCCTGGCGCATTCGATGCCCAGAACGACGACTACCTGATCCTGCTGGCCGAAGGCCGTCTGGTTAACCTGGGTAACGCCACCGGTCACCCAAGCCGCATCATGGACGGTTCGTTCGCCAACCAGGTTCTGGCGCAGATCTTCCTGTTTGGTCAGAAGTACGCCGACCTGTCGCCAGCCCAGAAAGCCGAGCGCCTGACTGTTGAAGTACTGCCGAAGAAACTCGACGAAGAAGTGGCCCTGGAAATGGTCCGCGGTTTCGGCGGCGTCGTGACTCAACTGACCAAGACCCAGGCCGACTACATCGGCGTGACTGTCGAAGGTCCGTTCAAGCCGCACGCTTACCGCTACTGATTCGACCTGCTGTCCGCTCCCCATGGGAGCGGACTTAAGCAGAAACCACGCTCCTCTGTAGGAGCGAAGCTTGCTCGCGAAAGCATCACCGCGTTGTTTCTGAAGCACCGTGTTGTTGCTTTCGCGAGCAAGCTTCGCTCCTACAGAAAGCGTGGCGACTGCAAGGCTTACGCGTTTCCAAGGATATGACCATGTCCCAAGACCGTCGCTACAGCTTCGAGTTCTTCCCTACGAAGACCGACGCTGGGCATGAAAAGCTGCTCGCCACTGCTCGTCAGCTGGCCACGTACAACCCCGATTTCTTCTCCTGCACCTATGGCGCTGGCGGTTCGACCCGTGATCGAACGCTCAACACCGTGTTGCAGCTCGAAAGCGAAGTCAAAGTCCCTGCCGCACCGCATCTGTCCTGCGTGGGCGACAGCAAGGACGACTTGCGCGGCCTGCTGGCGCAATACAAGGCCGCCGGCATCAAGCGCATCGTTGCCCTGCGCGGTGACCTGCCTTCGGGCATGGGCATGGCCAGCGGCGAAATGCGCCACGCCAACGACCTGGTCCAATTCATTCGTGAAGAGACCGGCGATCATTTCCACATCGAAGTCGCCGCTTACCCGGAGATGCATCCGCAAGCTCGCAATTTCGAAGACGATCTGACCAACTTCGTGCGCAAAGCCAACGCTGGCGCCGACAGCGCGATCACCCAGTACTTCTTCAACGCCGACAGCTACTTCTACTTCGTCGAGCGTGTACGGGCGATGGGCGTGAACATCCCGATCGTGCCGGGCATCATGCCGATCACCAACTACAGCAAGCTGGCGCGCTTCTCCGATGCCTGCGGTGCGGAAATCCCGCGCTGGATCCGCAAGCAACTGGAAGCCTACGGCGACGACACCCAGAGCATTCAAGGCTTTGGTGAACAAGTCATCACCGAAATGTGCGAACGCCTGCTGCAAGGTGGCGCGCCAGGGCTGCACTTCTACACACTGAACCAGGCTGAAGCGAGTCTGGCGGTGTGGAACAACCTGAAGTTGCCGCGCTGAAAAACGTTTAAAGCAAGATCAAAAGATCGCAGCCTTCGGCAACTCCTACATTTGGGCATGTTTAATCCCTGTAGGAGATGTCGAAGGCTGCGATCTTTTGCTTTCTACGCACTTTTACTGTGATGCAACACACGGAGATAGAGCATCTGCAGTCGGTTTCTGGCTCTTTCCCGTTTCTCGTCGTAATCTCAAGCCCATGCCTTTGATCCCACAGTTAATTGCCGTGCTGGTTTTCACTTGCCTGAGCTTCGCCGCTCGGGGCGAGAAACTGCGCATTGTCACTGAACCGTGGGCGCCTTATGTCTACGAGGAAAACGGCAAATCACTGGGCCTGGACTACGAAACCACGGCCATCGTCTTCAAGCGCCTGGGGATCGAAGTCGAGTGGCAGTTCCTGCCGTGGAAACGCTGCCTGTCGATGCTTGAAACCGGCCAGGCCGATGGCGCGCTGGACATTTTTCACAGCGACGAGCGCGATGCGACCCTGCTCTACCCCGGCGAACCGCTCTCGGAAGTCCAATTCGTGCTGTTCTATGCCAACGAACGCCCGCATCCGTTTAGCACCCTCGACGATCTGAAAGGCCTGACGATAGGCACCTCGCCGGGCTATCTGTACAGCCCGGACTTCCGTGAATCGACGCTGTTCACGCGCGAACCGGCGCCCACCCATGAAGCCAACTTCGGCAAACTGGTGCGCGGCAGGATCGACCTGCTGATCACCGACCGCCGGGTGGGCCAGCATTTGCTCGACGAATTGAATATCCGCGACCAGATCAGCGAAAACCCGACCATCATCAGCCAGCAGAGCCAGTTCCTGGCGGTGCGCCGCAACGCGGGCATGGATTTGCTGGTGCAGCGCTTCGGCGCCGAGCTCAAACGATTCAAGCGCGAACCCGCGTACGCCGAACTGAGTGCCCGTTATGGCGCCGATCCGGCTACCAGCACGAAAACTGCCGGGGCCACCGCTGCCCGCGAAAAAACCGTTGAGCAGCAGGAAAGCGGCGCGCAGTGATTGCTCTGTTATACTCCGGCCTTCCCGCCAGGCTCACGCCCGGACGCTCGGACTTGTTCAAGGCATCTCGACCCCGCTACAGCGCAGCTTTTCAGCCCGCGCGAGCGCTCCAGACGAGCCTTCGAGGCCCAGCAGGACCGGACGGGATTGCGTCCTCTTAAACGCCATTCGCGCCAGGCAAGACTCCCATTGGGCCAAGCCCTAACTAAAACAGGATTACTCATGTCCTTTGCTTCCCTCGGTCTCTCCGAGGCTTTAGTCCGCGCCATCGAGGCAGCGGGCTATACCGAGCCTACTCCGGTGCAACAGCGGGCTATTCCCGCCGTGTTGCAAGGTCGCGACCTGATGGTTGCGGCTCAGACAGGTACTGGTAAAACCGGTGGCTTCGCCCTTCCGATCCTGGAGCGGTTGTTCCCTAACGGTCACCCGGACAAATCCCAGCGTCACGGCCCGCGCCAACCGCGCGTACTGGTCCTGACCCCTACCCGCGAACTCGCGGCTCAGGTACACGAGAGCTTCAAGATCTATGCCCGTGACCTGAAGTTCGTCAGCGCCTGCATCTTCGGCGGCGTCGGCATGAACCCACAGGTTCAGGCCATGTCCCGTGGTGTTGACGTGCTAGTAGCCTGCCCTGGCCGCCTGCTCGACCTCGCCGGCCAAGGCAGCGTCGATTTGTCCCACGTGGAAATCCTCGTGCTGGACGAAGCCGACCGCATGCTCGACATGGGCTTTGTCCATGACGTGAAGAAGGTCCTGGCTCGCCTCCCGGCCAAGCGTCAGAACCTGCTGTTCTCGGCGACGTTCTCCAAGGACATCACCGACCTCGCTGGCAAATTGCTGCACAACCCGGAACGCATCGAAGTGACACCGCCGAACACCACGGTCGAGCGTATCGAGCAACGGGTTTTCCGCCTGCCAGCCAACCACAAGCGTTCGTTGCTGGCGCACCTGATCACCGCGGGCGCCTGGGAACAGGTGCTGGTGTTCACCCGCACCAAGCACGGCGCCAACCGCCTGGCCGAGTACCTGGACAAACACGGCCTCAGCGCCGTCGCCATCCACGGCAACAAGAGCCAGAACGCGCGCACCAAAGCCCTGGCCGACTTCAAGGCCGGTGAAGTGCGCATCCTGGTCGCTACCGACATCGCCGCGCGCGGCCTCGACATCGACCAGTTACCACACGTGGTCAACTTCGAACTGCCGAACGTCGACGAAGATTACGTGCACCGTATCGGCCGTACTGGCCGTGCCGGTCGTTCGGGCGAGGCGATCTCGCTGGTGGCTCCGGACGAAGAAAAACTGCTGAAAAGCATCGAACGCATGACCAAGCAGAAAATCGCCGACGGCGACCTGATGGGCTTCGATTCCAGCGCCGTGGAAGCCGAGAAACCGGAAGTGCGCGAGCGTCCGGACGTGCGTAACCCGCGCAACCCACGTGGCCCGCGCGGCGACGGTCCGAACGGCAGCGGCGGTGGCGGCGGTCGTAAAGACAAGGGCAAGGACAAGGGCGGCAAGGAAAAACCGGCGGCCAGCGGCCGTGGCGAGCGCCCGGCACGTGAGCAGAAGCCACGTGAAGGCACGCCTGCCCGCGAGCAACAGCGCCCGGCGCCACGCGCTGCCGCTGATCGCGCTCCGGACGAGTTCCTGGACGACGATATCGATAACTTCGGTAACCGCGTCGACTACGTGCCTCAAGCCAAACCGGCCCAGGGCCGTGGCCGCCGTCCGGGTGCTCCGGCACAAGGCACGGCCGCTGGCGCAGGTGCTCCACGCACCGGCGGCAAGCCTCAGGGTCGCCAAAGCGGTCCACGCAGCAGCGACGGCGCCACCACTGGCACGCCGCCAGCCAAACGCAGCGGTCCACGCAACGGTGCACCTCGTGACGGCCAGGCCCGTCGCGAAGAAGGTCGCAACCGTCGCCCGGCACGTGACGAGCAGCCACGCTCGGAACCCGCTGTGCAGAACCCGCGCGGCCCGGCTCCGAAGATCATTCACAAGGAGTCGAAAACCGATCGTTTCCCGACACCTGAACAGCTTGATCAATTGCCAGGCCGTCCGCGTGGTGAGAAACCAGCGTTGCTGACTCGCAACCGCTGAGTTTTACCCTGCCATGAAAAATGCCCCTGATCTCACGATTCGGGGCATTTTTTTATGCCTGACAAAACCCCATTTTTTACGCCGGACAAAAACCCTGTAGGAGCCGGCTTGCTGCGGGCGGCGTTCCGACGATGGCGTCGTGTCAGTCACGTTGATATCGGCTGACACACCGCCATCGCCAGCAAGCCGGCTCCTACAGGGGATTTGTGGTGGTCATGCAGATTTGGGCAGGCAATAAAAAACGCCCCCGATCGTGAGGTCGGGGGCGTTTTTGTGTCAGGTGCGAAAGTTACTTCGCTTTGACACCTTCAAACGTTACGTACAACTCAACCGCGTCGGACGCTGGGCCCAGGTCTTTCTGCTTGCCGAAATCGGAACGCTTGAGGTTGGTGGTGCCTTCGAAGCCGGCACGGTAGCCGCCCCATGGATCCTTGCCTTCACCCAGGAAAGTCGCCTTGACCACGACTGGCTTGGTCACGCCAGCGATAGTCAGATCACCCGCCACGTCCGCAGTGTCTTTGCCAGCGGCGTTTTTGCCGGTGGATTTGACGCTGGTGGAAACGAAGGTGGCTTTAGCGAATTTGCTCGCGTTCAGGAAGTCACCGCTGGCGATGTGCTTGTCGCGTTCGGCGTTGTTGGTGAAGACGCTGGCGGTGTTCACATTGAACTCGATCTTGGCGTCTTCAGGCTTGGCAGCGTCGAAGCTGAACTTGCCGTCGATGTCCTTGAAGGTACCGGTGATGAAGCTGTAGCCCAGGTGGCTGATCTTGAAGTCAACGAAGGCGTGCTGGCCTTCCTTGTCGACGACATAGTCAGCTGCCATTACGTTACCGGCGGACAGCAGAGCGGAACCGATTGCCAGAGCGGCGAGGGTCTTTTTCAACATGCTTTCTATTCCTTTGGAGTCGAGGTTGAACTTCAGGCTTTGCGACCCAGCATTCGAGTAAGGGTCGCATCACGATCGATAAAGTGGTGCTTCAATGCTGCCAACGCATGGAGACCGGAAAAAATTACCAGCACCCATGCCAGATACAGATGAATCACACCGGCGGTGTCTGCCTGGTCCGGTAGTCCGGATACCAGCGCAGGAATTTCAAACAGGCCAAACACCGGAATCCCGACACCATCTGCGGTGGAAATCAGGTAACCGGCAATCATCACAGCAAACAGACCGAGGTACAGGAACGAATGGCCAAACTTCGCGCCCATGCGCGTCAGCCGGCCATAGCTTTCCAGTGTTGGCGGTGGTGGGCTGATAAAGCGCCACAGCACCCGCAGCACCATCACGGCCAGCAACACCAGGCCAATGCTCTTGTGCAGCTCCGGCGCATCTTTGCGCCAGGTGCTGTAGTAGTCGAGATCGACCATCCACAAGCCCAACGCAAACAGACCGAAGACCGCCAGCGCCACGCCCCAGTGCATGAAGATGCTGACCCAACCGTAGCGGGAAGAAGAGTTACGTAGCTGCATGCCCAAATCCTGTGAGAATTGCGACCAAGACTATCGAGTTATCTATCGAATTAAAGCGGAAAATTTCGCTTTGAAATATCGAGAAATACGATCAAGAGTCTGAAATCGGTGAGTTAAGGAAAGATTAAAGACCAATGTGTGAAAAAAAATGACGTCCACATCAAGAACACCGGCGCCATGAGATTTATTCAGATCTTTTCTTCAGGCATAAAAAAACGCGGCATTTACGCCGCGTTTCTCTAATCCAGACGCTTACTGCGCTTTGGTATCAGCTACCGGAGTCGCAGCAGGTTTGGCTGCTGGTTTCTTCGCCGCTTCAGCTTTCTTTGGCGCCGGTTTCGCCGGGGCCTTTTTGGTTTCGGCCGCAGGCTTTTTCGCCGGCGCTTTGGCCGCAGCCTTCTTGGCCGGCTCGGCTTTCACCGGGGCGGCAGGTTTTGGCGCTTCCACTGGCGCGGGGGCCGGGGCTGCAACTGGAGCCGGTGCCGGGGCTGGCGGTGTGACGGGTTCTGGCGCCTTTACGGGCTCCGGCTTCTTGTCGTCGTCCGAGGAACCACCAAACAGGTTGCTGAAGAAGTTGCCTTTCTTCGCCGCCACTGCGCCCGCTGCAGCAGCAGTCGCTGCCGGAACGACCTTCGCCGGTTCAAACGACTTGCCGGCCGCCAGGTCTTCAACCTGACTGGCTGCACGCTGACCGGTGCGCAACGCGCCTTCCAGAGTGCCCGGGTACAAGGTGTCGGTGTGTTCGCCAGCGAACGCTACGCGTTGCAGCGGACGTTCCCACAAGCGCCAGAACTTGCTGATCTGGCCCGGACCGAAGGCCAGGTAAGCGCCGCCCATCGACGGGTCGGTGCTGTAGCGACGGATTTCATAACCGGTGAACGAACCGCGCGCCTGTGGATAAAACGTGTGCAGGCGAATCAGCACCTGATCGGCCATCTGCTTGTCGCCGAAGGCCTGCATCACCCGCGCGTTGTCGCCGGACAGGTTGATCACCACGTTGGCGCCACCCTTCAGCGCCGGCTCGACCCACAACATGCCCAGGCCGGTGTTGCTGTAGATCTCGCCGGACATGCGCGCCTTGCTTTCCCAGACCGGGGTCTTGAACTTCAGCATGATCTGGTCGCGCCAACCGTAGTTGGTGCCTTTGATCGCGCCCATGTGCTGGGCATCCAGCGCCGGGGTCATCACGATTTTGTTGAGGGCGCGCAATGGCACCGCGACCACGACGTAGTCAGCCTGATAGCCGACGCTGCCGACCTTGACGGTCACGCCGTCCTTGTCCTGGGTGATGGACGAGACCGGGGAACTGGTCTTGATGGTTTTCAGCTGTTTGACGAAGGCTTGTGCCAGCACCGGGCTACCGCCCAGCAGGCGCGAAGCGCGCAGGTCACGGTCGGACACGCCGCGGTAAACCCGGCTCTGTTGTGCGTAATACAGCAACGACAGGCGCGAAGGTTCGTCATAACGGGTACGAATTTGCTGATTGATCAATTGACGAGCCGTGGCTGGCAACGTCAAACGGTCGAGCCAGTTGGAGACGTTGATCTGATCCAGGGCATGCAGCGCGCTGGTCGCGGCAGGGTTCAGCGGGTCTTCGATCGAGCGCGCCAGGTCGTCCAGGGTCTTCTCGTAACGCTTGAGCGCGTCAGCGGTGGCCGGCTCTTTGGTGGCCAGGTCAGCGGCGGAGTAATACACGCCGTCGATCAGGTAACTCGGCGTGCGCACGAATTCAGGGGCCGGCGTGGTGCTCAGCTTGAAGGTCGATACGTACTTGTTCAAAACCGGCTGAGTCTTGTCGTTGCCGATCCATTCGCTGGTGGCCATGCCGGAACGACCGCCCAGGGTCGGCTTGGCTTCCAGCAGGGTCACCTGCCAGCCTTTGTTCTGCAGTTCGTACGCCGCCGTCAGGCCCGAGAGCCCGCCGCCGATCACGATCGCCGTTTTATCCTTGGCCAGCGCAGACACGCTGAACAGCCCCAACATCACCAGCGCACAGGCGCGCAGCCAACCAGCAGACATTCAGCGAACTCCGGAAATACACGAGAAAAAAGCAGTTTTACGAGTCAGGCGACTCAAAGAACCGCGAAGAATACGTTAGCCATCAAAGGGCCGCCAGCGACGTCTATCGCCCTATTCAAAGTAGCTCATTCGACACAATGGGTTGTCCCGATGCCACGCATTGCATAGGCTTGCGCGATTGTATGTCCGCGCCTGTCGCGGACCGCCTCGAGGAGACTGGAAATGGGCCTGAATAATCAGTGGATGCAACGCGATCTCGCCGTGTTGTGGCATCCCTGCACCCAGATGAAAGACCACGAACAGCTGCCGCTGATCCCGATCAAGCGCGGTGAAGGCGTGTGGCTGGAAGACTTCGAAGGCAAACGCTACCTCGACGCCGTCAGCTCCTGGTGGGTCAACGTGTTCGGCCACGCCAACCCGCGCATCAACCAGCGCATCAAGGATCAGGTCGATCAGCTGGAACACGTGATCCTCGCCGGTTTCAGCCATCAGCCGGTGATCGAGTTGTCCGAGCGTCTGGTGAAGATGACGCCGGAGGGCCTGACCCGATGCTTCTACGCCGATAACGGTTCGTCCTGCATCGAAGTCGCGCTGAAAATGAGCTTTCACTACTGGCTCAACCGCGGTCAACCGAACAAGAAGCGCTTCGTCACCCTGACCAACAGCTACCACGGCGAAACCATGGCGGCGATGTCGGTGGGCGACGTGCCGCTGTTCACCGAAACCTACAAGGCGTTGCTGCTGGACACCATCAAGGTGCCGAGCCCCGATTGCTACCTGCGCCCTGAAGGCATGAGCTGGGAAGAGCATTCGCGGAACATGTTCGCCGCGATGGAACAGACCCTGGCCGAAAACCACGACACCGTTGCGGCGGTAATCGTCGAGCCGCTGATCCAGGGCGCCGGCGGCATGCGCATGTATCACCCGGTTTACCTGAAACTGCTGCGCGAAGCCTGCGACCGTTATGGCGTGCACCTGATCCACGACGAAATCGCCGTCGGCTTCGGCCGCACCGGAACGATGTTCGCCTGCGAACAGGCCGGCATCCGTCCGGACTTCCTTTGCTTGTCCAAAGCCCTGACCGGCGGTTACCTGCCGCTGGCGGCGTGCGTGACGACGGAAGATGTCTACAGCGCGTTCTACGACGACTACCCGACCTTGCGCGCGTTCCTGCATTCGCACAGCTACACCGGCAATCCGCTGGCGTGCGCGGCAGCCTTGGCGACGCTGGATATCTTCGAAGAAGACAACGTGATCGAGAACAACAAGGCGCTGGCCCAGCGCATGGCCTCCTCCACCGCGCACCTGGCCGATCATCCCAACGTCTCGGAAGTGCGTCAGACCGGTATGGTGCTGGCCATCGAGATGGTCAAGGACAAGGCGACCAAGGAAGCCTATCCGTGGCAGGAACGACGCGGGTTGAAGGTGTTCCAGCACGCGCTGGAGCGCGGTGCTTTACTTCGACCGCTGGGCAGCGTGGTGTATTTCCTGCCGCCGTACGTGATCACCCCGGAGCAGATCGACTTTCTGGCGGAAGTGGCCAGTGAAGGGATCGACATTGCGACGCGCAATAGTGTGAGCGTGGCGGTGCCGCAGGATTTCCATCCCGGGTTCCGTGATCCGGGCTGATTGATTTCACTCGATTCTGTGGGAGTCTGGGCTGGCGCCATCGCCAGCAAGCCGGCTCCTACAGGTCCGATGTCGTATACAAAATTTGCGATATGCACAAATCCTTGTAGGAGCCGGCTTGCTGGCGATGGCGGCCTCAAGAACTACACATGAATTACAGAGAACCCGCATGAGACTGTCCCGCTTCTTTATCGACGCCCCTCTGAGCACCGGCCAACACGAATTGCCCGAGGCCCAGGCCCATTACATCAGCCGCGTGCTGCGCATGGCCGAGGGTGATGCGTTGCAACTGTTCGACGGTTCGGGTCATGAGTTTCGCGCGACGCTGGTCGAGGTCGGCAAGAAGCGCGTCGTGGTGCAGATCGACGAAAGCTTCGCCGGGCAAATCGAATCGCCGCTGCAGATCCATCTCGGCCAGGGCCTGTCCCGTGGCGAGCGGATGGACTGGGCGATTCAGAAAGCTACCGAACTGGGCGTGACCGAAATCACCCCGATCTTCAGCGACCGCTGTGAAGTCCGGCTGAAGGACGAGCGCGCCGACAAACGCCTGATGCACTGGCGCCAGGTGGCAATCAGCGCGTGCGAGCAATGCGGGCGTTCACGGGTACCGGTGATTCACCCGCCGGTGTTGTTGGCGGACTGGTTGAAGCAGACCGAGGCAGAGTTGAAGCTGGTGCTGCATCCGGTGGCTGAGCCGTTGGTGAGTCATGCGAAGCCTGGGACGCTAGCGTTTTTGATCGGGCCGGAAGGTGGGTTGTCCGATGCTGAGGTTGATCAGGCCAAGGCTGCGGGGTTCCACGCTGCGCGCCTGGGTCCTCGGGTGTTGCGCACCGAGACCGCGCCGGTGGTGGCGTTGGCGGTGGCCCAGCAGTTGTGGGGCGATTTCTAGGACCCCATCGCCTGTAGGAGCGAGGCTTGCCCGCGAAGAACGATAACGCGGTTCGCCAGGTAAACCGCGGCGACTGCTTTGCGGGCAAGCCTCGCTCCTACAAGACGTAAAACATAATCGCCACAAAGTGCAGCAAACTCCCCGCGATCACGAACAAATGCCAGATCCCGTGCGCATGCCGCAACCGATGATCCAGGGCAAAAAAGATAATCCCCACGGTGTACAAAATCCCGCCCGACGCCAGCCAGGCAAACCCGGCCGTGCCCAGCGCCGCCAATAGCGGCTTGACCGCCACCAGCACGATCCAGCCCATCACCGCGTAAATCACGATCGACAGGATCCGCGCTTCCGAACGCGGTTTGATCTCCTGAAGGATGCCGATCAACGCCAGCCCCCAGACAATCCCGAACAACGTCCAGCCCCACGGCCCGCGCAGGGTCACCAGACAAAACGGTGTGTAGCTTCCGGCAATCAACAGGTAGATCGAAAAGTGATCGACCTTCTGCATGATCGCTTTCTTGCGCCCGCGCACGCTGTGGTAAACGGTTGACGCGCTGTAGAGCACCATCAACGTGAAACCGTAAATCGCCACGCTGACGATTTTCCAAGGGCTGCCGTCCATGCCTGCGATCACCAGCATCCACACCACCCCGACCGTCGCCGCCACCGCCCCGACCAGATGCGTCCAGGCGTTCAATCTTTCCCCGTGGTACATGTGTTACTCACCTCACAATCCAATGCAGCGTTGCGCAAGGCTCAGGCTTCAAGCGTAAAAGCGCAACTCTTCAGTACACCTTCGCCCCCTGTAGGAGCCGGCTTGCCGGCGATTGGCCTTCAAGCGTTACGATAAATTCAAGGCCGCCATCGCCAGCAAGCTGGCTCCTACAAAGGTCTGCGTGAGGCCAGAGAATTGGGCACAATCGAGCCATTCGAATAAGAGTCACGCCCATGCTGATCGATGAAGAGTTGACCCTGAAAAAACTCGAGGTGTTCCTCGCCTTCATGCGCACCGGCAATCTGGCTCGCGCCGCTGCCGAGCTGGAGACCAGCAACGTCAGTGTGCACCGGGCGATCCACTCCCTGGAAAGTGCCCTGCGCTGCCCGCTGTTCAAGCACGAAGGCCGTAACCTGACGCCGCTGGAAAGCGCTTACGTTCTGGAAGAACGGGCGCAAAAGCTGATTCAGGACGTGGTCGAAACCGTGCGCCTGACCCGCGAAGCCGCCGGGTTCTCGGCTGAGCGCTTCAAGCTGGGATCGTTGTATTCGCTGACGGTGAAGACCGTTCCGCAACTGATCATGGGCCTGAAAATCCGCCGCAGCGAACTCAACATCGACCTGATCCTCGGCTCGAATTTCGACCTGTTGTACAAGCTCAAGAACATGGAAGTCGACGCGATCCTGGTGTCTTTGGACGAGAGCGTGAACGACCCGGATTGCGAGCAGATCCCGCTGTTTTCCGATGACATTTTCCTGGCCACCCCGGCGGATTCGAAGTTTGCCCAACGCACGGAAGTCGATCTGGCGGAAGTCCGCGACGAGACATTCATTACCCTGACCCAAGGCTTCGCCACGCACCAGGATGGCAATCGGGTGTTTAAGCAGGCGGGGTTCGAGCCGAAGGTGGCGATGCAGGTCAACGACATCTTCACCCTGCTGAGCATGGTCAGTTCGGGGGTGGGTTATGCGTTGCTGCCAGGAAGGATTGCAGCGGTGTATGAGAACCGGGTGAAGCTGATTCCGTTGCAGGAAAAGTATCGGTTGCAGCAGCACATCGGCGTGGTGTTTTTGAAGGCCAAGGAACGCGATCCGAACTTGCTGGCGCTGCTGGCGGAGTGTCGGATGTATGCCAATCGCCAGGCTTAAGACCGCGTCGCGTCCATCGCCAGCAAGCTGGCTCCTACAAGATTTGCGTGCGCCGTAAAATTCCGGTGCAACACATAACCCTGTAGGAGCCGGCTTGCCGGCGATGGCGTCAGAACAATCAGCGATGAATCATCGGGTTAACCCACAATCCCGCGAACAATGAAATACAACAACGATGGCCCAAGCAGGCACCCAAGCCCGGTGTGAAAGGTCGCCGTCAACGCCCCATAAGGCACCAACCGCCGATCTGTCGCCGCCAACCCGGCGGTCACACCGCTGACCGTGCCGGCCAACCCACCAAACACCATCGCCGAGCGCGGGTTATCCAACCCCATCCAGCGCGCTGCCATCGGCGTGCCGACCATCACCAGAATCGCCTTGATCAACCCGGTGGCAATCGACAATGCGACCACATCGGAACTGGCACCAATCGCCGCGCCAGTCACCGGGCCGACGATGTAAGTCACCGCGCCCGCACCGATGGTAGTCATGCTTATTGCATCACGATAACCGAACACCCAGGCAATACTCGCCCCGACAATGAACGGCAACACCGTGCCCAGCAACAGCGCGATCACGCCGATCATCCCGGCCTTTTTCGCTTCGGTGGCCTGCACTTCGAATGCCGTGGCGACGATGGCAAAGTCGCGCAACATCGCCCCGCCCATCAAACCGATACCCGAGAACAGTGTCAGGTCCGCCAGGCCTTTTTGCCCGCCGGTCATGGTGCCGCCGACCCACGCCAGGACCAGGCCGATGACAATGGCAATTGCCGAGCCATGAATCCGCCCGAACGTCAGGCGTTTGGACAACACCACCGACACCCACATGATCACGCCAACGAACGCGAACGCCGTGACCAGACCGTTAGTTGCCAAGCCCTTCTCGATGACTTCCAACATATCAGCGGCCTCCTACTGGCGTGCCAACGGGCGTGAGTTCCGCAGGTTCATCAGGCAACGGTTCGCCTTTATGGGTCCGGCTGATCAGGGCAATGGTGCAACCGCAGAGCACCACCGAACCGATGGCCGCGAGCACCGCCACCGGGCCGCCGTGCAATGCGGTCACGACGTTCTGTTGCGCCGCCATCGCCACCACCACCGGAATGTACATGGCGCCCCAGAAGCCGACGCCCATCTCGCAATCCTTGGTCATGCCGCCGCGTTTTTGCATCCACAACCGCGCGCAAATCAGCAGGATCATCGCAATCCCGACCCCGCCCACATTGGATTTGACGCCCAGCAATACGCCCAGCGCATCACCCAGAATCACCCCTGCCAGCGTACAGATCGCCAATAGAGCCACACCGTAAATAATCATTGTTGTAGTCCTCAAAGTGCATCGTCGAATGTTGTTTTTGTTGTTCGAAGCCAGAGACGGTGATTTAGGATTGGCGGCTTCCCTCCTCACGCAATAGCGCCTGCAAGGTGTCGAGCCGCGCCCCGTCGAAGGCAATCACGGTGCCCTGCTCGAACACCCGGCGCGCCAGCCCGGTCAGCACCGCACCAGGCGGCAGTTCGATCTGTAGCCGTACGCCGCGCTCGTAGGCGCTTTGTACCGTGCCGCGCCAATCGACGATGCGGCACATGTTGTAAGCCAGGTCTTCGCGCAGGGCATCGATGTTGATGATTGGCCGGGCGCGACTGCCGCTCAGGTAGCCCACCGTCGGCGTTTTCAATTTCACATTGGCGAAGGCTTCGGCCAGGATTTTCGCCGGCGCATCCAGCAGCGGACAGTGCGACGGCACGCTGACGGCAAGTCGCTTGGCCAGGCCTGCGCCGCGCCCTTTCGCCAACTCGGCGACGGCCTTCATCGCGCCGTCGCTGCCGGCAATCACCACCTGGTTATCGGCATTGATGTTGGCCAGGTAAACCGGCGTGTCGACGCTGTGAACCTGCGCCAGCAAGCCTTCCACTGTGGATAAATCGAGACCGATGATCGCGGTCATGCCGTAGCCCTGTGGATAAGCCTGCTGCATCAATTCACCGCGCAGGCTGACCAGATGCAGCGCATCGCTGAAGCTCAAGGCACCCGAAACTACGGCGGCCGGATAAGCACCAATGGACAAGCCCGCCACGTAATCCGGCGTCATCGATAACTGACGCGAAGCCGCTACACCGGCGATCAGCAGGCAGAGCTGAACCGCCCGCGTCGATTTCAATGCTTCAGCGCAATCCAGCTGCAATGCGTCTTCGCCAAGCACTTCGCTCGCCTCGATCACCGTCTCGCGAGGCAAACGATGGAGCATGCCCGGCTGCTGCGCGCCCTGTCCGGGGAACACCAGCAAACTGCTCACGCTGCTTGCTCCAGCGGGTTCCACGGATCAATCACAAGGCAGGCTTCACTCGCGTTTTTCAGCAACACCCGACGCGCAGGACCGGCCCATTCACGCAGGGCGACGGCGCCAAATGGCGTCTGCAATTGCATGTCCACCTGGCACTTGGCGCGTTCCAGAATCTTCATCAGTTCCTGCGCCTTTAACCGCTCCAGAATCTGCGGCGTACGCAGGATCAAATCCAGATCGCTGCCCTCATGCAAGGCAACGATCCCACTGGCCAATTCAAATCCGGCACTGCCGCTGACACCCCACACCCAACCGCAGTCATCGAGCAACGGCCGCAATTGGTTGAGGGCCTGCACGGCTGGCAAGTCCCGATCAATCGAGACATGACACAGCGCTTCCGGTGTGACCCGACGCTGAACCGCATCGACCGCCATCTCCGTCGCATACCGCTGCTCACGCAACCGTCCACGCACCCCGACCGCGATGAAACCCGGCGTACTCAACGCACGCCGAACCACCACCGGCTGACCCGCACTGATCGACTCGATCACCCACGCGGGCGCCTGCGCAGGCAACTGCTCCGGGGTCATCCCCCACAGCAGGTCGTGAGCCAGAAACGTGTTCACCACTGTTCTCTCAGCAGTTGGCGAACCGTGCTCGACGCAGCGCGATTGCTCGCGCCCAAGCGGCTACTCAAGTCGCGACCGCTTGCGGCAACATCGCCAATCGCCAGATTCAGGCATTCCGTCACCCGCGCCAGATCCGCTGATGTTGGCTGCTCAATCTGGTCCACCGACAAGGTTTCCCACAGCAAACCGAGACTGGCGTAACTGTCGATGTCATACGCCATCGGCGGCACGCTGGCGGCCAGCGCTTCCAATTCTTCGACACTGCGCAAGGTCACCCGCGCGGCTGACGCCTTGCCCATCGCATGCACCATAACGCCCGGATCACGCAGCGCGATCAGCCGATTGGCCTGGTAGCCATGAGCCAAAAACGCTCCGGACATCGCCTTGCCCACCAGCAAACCAATCACGGCGTGGCCAGCCAACCGGGCGCGGGCATAACTGTCCGCCGCAGCGGCCAGTGCTTGATGAATACCCAGCGCTTCTTCGCGCCGACCGTAAGCCTGACTCGGCACATCGATGATCGCGATCACGGCGCGCTTATGCGATTTATCAGCGTCAGCCACGATGATTTCATCCACAGCCTTGGCCAATCCCCAGCCTTCCAGCAAGCCCACTTCACCGTTGCGAGCACGGACGAAACGGTTGTCGGGATCTGCCACCACCGCGATAAACCGGACCGGTTGTTCGCCCACCACACCATCTGCGGCTTTCAGTGATGCAGGCAAACCCTTCACCGGTTTCGCGCCTGCACTCAAGGCGTTGAACCAGTTCAAACCTCTCAGGGAATACGAACTCATGAGCGCTCTCCTTGATACAGATCGCGAACCGTCGCCGCATCGATTTGCGGTTCGGCGTCCAGGCGGGCCAGCCGTTGCAGGAACAGATCGGCTTGACGACTGCGTTGTTGTTCCGGCAAGCCCTGTTGCAGCAATTCACTGACCTGCTGCCGGACCTGCGCCACGTCGTCAGCGACAAAGCGATCCACCAGACCGCTGGCAAAGCGTTGCTCGCCGCCGGTCAGGCTCCAGATGAACGGACGGTCGCGGGAGTCGTATTCCTCAAGCCCGGCTTCCTGTTCGATCACCTGCGGGCCGTTCAAGCCAAGCCGTGCTTCCTGAGTCACCAGCAAATAGCTGCACAAACCGGCGGCAATCGACATCCCGCCAAAGCAGCCGACGCTGCCCGCCACCACGCCGATCACCGGTTGGTACTGACGCAGATCGACAATCGCCGCATGAATGTCGGCAATTGCCGCCAACCCAAGGTTGGCTTCCTGCAAGCGCACGCCGCCGGTTTCCAGCAGCAACACGGCGCGGGTTGGAATGCCGTTGCGGTTGTCTTCAGCGGCGAGTTCCAGCGCACCGGCAATCTTCGCCCCGCCGACTTCACCGAGGCTGCCGCCCTGGAAAGCGCCTTCGATGGCGGCGATCACCACCGGCAAACCGCCGAGGCTGCCCTTGGCAATCACCACGCCGTCATCGGCTTGCGGCACCACGCCCTGGCGCGACAGCCACGGCGACATGACGCGTTGAAACGGGTCGAGCAATTCGCGGAAGGTGCCAGCGTCGAGCAAGGCTTTCGCCCGTTGCCGCGCGCCGAGTTCGATGAAGCTGTGCTTGTGGAGGAGCGCTGCACTGTCAGTCATGGTCGATCTCCTCAAAGCCTTGTTCCAGACGCAAGCGCACCACGCCGGGGGTCGCGCCGAAATCGTGGATATCGATAGCCATTGCCGGTGGTGTCTGGCCGTCGAACATCCGTGCGAACAGATGCTGCCAGCGTTGTTCGGCGCCATTGACCGAGGTCTGCACCTTGATGGTCAGCTTGCCGGCCTGACCCGGTTCGATCAGCACTTCCAGATCGCCCGAACCGACACAACCCACCAGCGTGCGACCGCGTGGCGGCTGCCCGGCGGGGAATTCAAAGGATAAGGTTTCCATCAAAACGCTCCCTGGTTGATGCCGTCAGCCGACGCAATGCGGTCGATAAACAGGCAGGCTGCGAGCAAGTCCGCAGCGCCGCCGGGCGAGGCATTCAACGCGATTAATTGTTCGTCCAGTTCATGCAAGCGACGGCGACCGGCAAGGCTGGCGCTGCCACCCGCGTCGAGCACCGCTTGGGCGCCGAGTTGCATGGTGTGCAGGCCTTGTTCGCCGGCGCGGTAGAGCACGCAGGTGTCACTCAGTTGAGTCATGATCGCCAGCAGCGCATCGAGTCGGGCGTTCTGTTCGCCATGGCCGGCGGCGCGGCTGCGTTTGAGTTGCGGCAGTGCGCGTTGCAGCACCGAAGGGAAACCGAGTTGGGCTTCTTCACGGGCACCGCGCGCGCCGTAGCGTTGGGCGACTTGCGCGCCGTGGCTCAGAGGACGCGGAGCGAAACGGTCGTCGAGTATCGCCAGTCGGGCGGCGCGCAACGTCACCGTGCTTGCGTGGGTATTCGAGCAGTCCAGCGCGGCGGCAGTGACCAGCAGGCCCAACGCCCAGATCGCGCCCCGATGTGTATTCACACCGTTAGTGGTGGCGAGCATGGTTTGCTCGCCTTCCCGGCCAATCCGTCCAATCGCTTCGCGCAGCGGTACACCGACCTCGCCAAACGCGATGGCCGATTCCGCCATCTCCTTGAATGCCGGCCACAGCGACAACGCCGAAGCGTGCATCAGCCCGAGGTGCAAATCGGTGTGCGCGCCGTTGCCGCGACGATCCACCAGCGCCGGTTTCGGCGACAGGTCCGCTTCGTCGATCAGCGCGTCCACCGCCAGGTCCGCCAGCCGTTCGGCCAGCGACAGAGGTTTGGGTTGCAGGTTGAATGCATGCATTACCAGCTCCTGAACTTGGCGGGCGGGTTGTAGAGGCCACCGGACCACTCGACCAGATCGGCCACGCTTTTGGCGGCGAGCAATTCACGGGTCGCGTCGGTGCGACGGATGCCGAGGTCTTCAGGCAAGGCGATCAAGCCTTCGCGACGCATCCGGGCGGTGTCTTTCGGGTTGTGACGCAGGCCGATGGCAGTCACGCCAGCGACGGCGGCGATCATCGCCTGACGCTCTTCCAGCGAGCGCGCCTTGTACAAATAGGCGATGCCTTCTTCGGTCAGCAGGTGGGTGACGTCGTCGCCGTAAATCATGATCGGCGCCAGCGGCATGCCGCTTTTCTTCGCCACTTCAATCGCGTCGAGGGTTTCGACGAAGGTCGGTTTGCCGCCCTCTTGGAACGTCTCGACCATTTGCACCACGAGTTTTTTACCGCGTTCGAGCATCGGTTCGGGCACGTCGGTGTGACGCATGTCGAGCCAGGCTGGCGTGCCGTGACGCCGCCCACGCGGGTCGTGCCCCATGTTTGGCGCCCCGCCGAAACCGGCCAGGCGCCCGCGAGTCACGGTGGAAGAATGGCCGTCGCCATCGACTTGCAGGGTCGCGCCGATGAACAGGTCCACCGCGTATTGCCCGGCCAGTTGGCTGAACATCCGGTTGGAACGCAGCGAGCCGTCGCGCCCGGTGAAGAACACGTCCGGACGCGCAGCGATATAGTTTTCCATGCCCAGTTCGGTGCCGAAGCAATGCACGCTTTCGACCCAGCCGCTTTCGATGGCCGGGATCAAGGTCGGGTGCGGATTGAGTGTCCAGTTGCGGCAGATCTTGCCTTTGAGGCCGAGAGATTCGCCGTAGGTCGGCAGGATCAGTTCGATGGCGGCAGTGTTGAAACCGATGCCGTGGTTCAGCGACTGCACGTTGTGTTTTTCGTAGATTCCGCGGATCGCCATCATCGCCATCAGCACGTGCACAGGCTTGATGTGCCGTGGGTCGCGGGTGAACAGCGGCTCGATGTAGAACGGCTTGTCGGCCACCACCACGAAATCGACCCAAGAGGCCGGGATGTCGACGCGCGGCAAGTCAGTAACGTCGTCGACAAGCTGGTTCACCTGAACGATGACGATGCCGTCGCTGAAGGCCGCTGGTTCAATCAATGCGGGCGTGTCTTCGGTGCTGGGGCCGGTGTAGATGTTGCCGGCGCGGTCGGCCATGAAACCGGCGGAGAGCACGACGTTTGGAATCAGGTCGACCACCAATCGTGCGTAGAGCTCGATGTAGGTGTGGATCGCGCCGATTTCCAGCAGGCCGTCTTCCAGCAATTGGCTGATGCGCAGGCTTTGAGTGCCGGCGAAAGAGAAATCGAGCTTGCGGGCGATGCCGCGTTCGAACAGGTCCAGATGCTCGGAGCGCCCGACGCTGGGCATGATCATGTGCAGGTCGTGGAGCCTGGCAGGATCGGCCTTGGCCAGGGAGCGCGAAAGGAAATCCGCCTGCTTCTGGTTGTTGCCCTCCAGCACCACGCGGTCGCCCGGCAGGATAAGTGCCTCCAGCGCGGCCACGATGTTGTCGGTGGGCAAAACCACACCGTCGGCCAGGCCTTTGACCAACGCCAGACGCCGCTGCTTTTCGCTGCGCCGCCGCGTCCATCGCGAGTCGGGGGATATTGTTGTTGTCATGACCACTCCACGGGTTCGCTGTCGTGGGAGTCACCTTAGGAGCGTTGGGTGGGGGGCATCAATCAAGCAGAGAGACGGATCGTTACGGTCAGGGTAATGGTTGTCTGTGCCGACGCCTTCGCGGGCAAGCCTCGCTCCTACAGGATTTTTGTGTGCGCCTCGATCCAATGTGGGAGCGAGCCTGCTCGCGAAGGCGTCAGAAGCCTCCCTACAATTTTCAATGTCGGAGAACAATGATCGACAAGTCCAAAAAAAGGACCGATCGGTCCCATTTTGGGAATCCTCAATCCTTGGCTCAGGCCAAGGGTTAGCCGTCAGGTTTGTGGTGAATGGAAGGCTGCTTTCGCGAGCAGGCTCGCTCCCACAGGGGTTTTGTGTGCGTCCCGATCAATTGTAGGAGCGAGGCTTGCCCGCGAAGGGGCCAGTCAGGTCAACCCGGCACTCACAAGCAACTCCTCCAGCGCCAGCAAGTCAGGCACCTTGGCCACTTGCTCACCCACCTGCACCGCCGCCTGCTCCAGCGCACACAACGGCACATCCACATAACTGAGCTGGCTGTCGAGCTTGTAAGAGCGAGGAATCCCCTGCACCAGCAAGGCGATGAATTTCAGTTCAGGTCGCCCGCCGAGGGCATTGAGAATCACGATACGCGCGCGCTCGCCAATGACGATTTTATCGCCGCACGCCGACTCAAAGCTCAGCAACGGAATCTGCCGCTCCCGCCAACTCACCCGCCCCAGGTACCACGGCGGCGTATCGAGATCGAAGGCCCCCGGCTGATAGTCGATCAACTCCGCCACCGCGACGTTGGGCAAAATCAGGTTGCGGTCAGCCAGGGGCAACAGCAGCCCGGTGAGGTTGCTGGTGCGATGTTCAAGCATGGGTTTTGCTCCACAGGGCGATGCTTTCGAGCAGCACCGATTCCTGATACGGCTTGCCGAGGTAGTCGTTGACGCCAATGGCCATGGCGCGGTCGCGGTGCTTCTGACCGGTGCGCGAGGTGATCATGATGATCGGCAGGTGTTGCAGGCGCTCGTCGGCGCGCACCTGGGTGGCGACTTCGAAACCGTCCATGCGCGGCATTTCGATGTCCAGCAGCATCAGGTCCGGCAGGTGGTCTTCGAGCAGCAGCATGGCATCGACGCCGTCCTTGGCCGTCAGCACGTTCATGCCGTGGCGTTCAAGTAAACGACTGGTGACCTTGCGCACGGTGACCGAGTCGTCGACCACCATGACCAGCAAGGGCTTGTGCGGCTCGGGTTCAGGGTCTTGAAGCAGCCGTCGTTGCGGTACCTGCGCCTGCATCGCACGAATCGGCGCCAGCAGATCGACAATCAGCACCACGCGGCCATCGCCCAGAATCGTCGCCCCGGACAAACCCTGCACCGCCGCAAATTGCGGGCCGAGGCTTTTCACCACAATCTCACGGGTGCCGGCCATGGCATCGACCTGCACGGCGATGTGGCGCTCGTTACATTGCACCAGCAACACCGGCAACGGCAGGCTCTGGCCCAACAGTTTCGGGCGCGTGCTGGTTTTCAGCAGTTCACCGAGGTAGCACAGTTCATAGTGCTGCCCGGCGTATTTGTAGGTCGGCGGATCGAGCCGGTAATGCCCTTCGAGTTCGTTTGGCAGCACGCGCACGATGCCGTCGATGGTGTTCAGCGGGATCGCATATTGATCCTCACCGCACTGCACCATCAGCGCCCGGTTGACCGACACAGTGAACGGCAGGCGAATGCGGAAATGCACGCCCTGCCCCGCCACAGAGTCAATGCTCATCGTGCCGCCGAGTTGCCGGACTTCTTCATGAACCACATCCATGCCCACGCCGCGCCCGGAAATCTGGGTGATTTTCTCGGCCGTGGAGAACCCCGGTTGGAGGATGAACTGCAGCACGTCGCGGTCGCTGATGTCGCTGTCAGCGGCGAGCAAGCCGCGCTTGATTGCCTTGCGCCGCACCGCGTCCAGCGGCACACCGGCGCCGTCGTCGCGAATGTCGAAAATGATGTCGCCGCCCTCGCGGGACAGGTCGAGGGTGATCCGCCCTTGCGCCGGTTTCCCGGCCGCGATGCGCACTTCGGCGGATTCGAGGCCATGGTCCACCGCGTTGCGCAGCATGTGTTCCAGCGGCGCGGCCATGCGTTCGAGGACGTTGCGGTCCATCTCGCCTTCGGCGTTGCCGACCACGAATTCCACCTCCTTGCCCAATTCGCTGGAGACCTGGCGGACGATGCGTTTCAAGCGTGGCAGCATCCGCTCGAACGGCACCATGCGCGAACGCATCAGGCCTTCCTGCAATTCGGTGTTGATACGGCCTTGCTGTTGCAGCAGGTTCTCCGCGTCCTGATTGCGCCGGTCGAGGGTTTCCTTGAGGTCGAGCAGGTCGGAAGCCGATTCGAACAGCGCCCGCGACAGCTGCTGCAACTGCGAGTGACGGTCCATTTCCAGCGGGTCGAATTCTTCGTAGCCCGAGCGTTCGGCGTCGACTTGCTGGCGGCTGAGAATCCTGCCCTGGGTTTCGGTATCGAGCCGGCGCAATTGATCGCGCATGCGCTCAATGGTGGTTTCCATTTCGTTCAGCGCCACGCGCGCATCGTTGACCTGCTGTTCGATACGACCACGGAAAATCGAAGTTTCCCCGGCCAGGTTGACCAGATCGTCGAGCAGTTCCGCCGAAACCTTGACCATGTCGGCACCGGTATCGGCTTGTGGCGCAGGCGCTTCGACCTTGGGCACAGCAGGCACTGAAACCGGTGCTTCGAGCACTTCCGGATGGCTGAAATTCCTGATCGCGTCGATCAGCCGATCCGCTGGTGGCAACGGTTGACCGGCGCGGGTCGCGTCGAGCATCTGCGCCAGCCGGTCATGGCTGCTTTGCAACAGGCCGAACAGCGCAGCGGTCGGTTTCAACACACCGGCGGACAAGCCTTCGTAGAGAAATTCCAGCTCATGGGCAAGGTCGCCGATCGGGCCGATTTCCACCATCCGCGCACCGCCCTTGAGGGTGTGCAGATCGCGCAGCAGGGTTTCCATTTCCTGACGATTGGCAGGTTCGGCCTGCCAGCGAACCAGCGCAGCGCCGGAGTTTTCGATGATGTCGAAACCTTCCTCAAGGAAGATCTCCAGCAACTCCGGATCATGCCCCGGCGAATCCTCGGCCCGCGCAGGCTCGGCGGCTTCTGGCGCACTGGCGTTGCCTTGGCGGAACTCGCGAATGGCTTCGATCAGCTCACCCGGATCCCCCAGCGGCTTGTGGTGCTGTAATTGCTCAAGCAGTTGCGCCAGTCGGTCATGGCTCTGCTGCAACAGCTGCGCCAGGGTTTCGTTGTGGCTGTAACGGCGATCGACAAGCCCTTCGTAAAGGCTTTCCAGTTCATGGGCGAGGTCACCGACGGGCTCGACCTCGGCCATCCGCGCACCGCCCTTGAGCGTGTGCAAATCCCGCTGCAACGACAGCAACGGCGCAGCGTTGTCCGGGTCTTTCAGCCAACGCTGCAAGGCCTGACCGGCGCTTTCGAGGATGTCCACCGCTTCTTCGAGGAAGATCGAAACGATCTCGTCGTCCAGATCCGCTACGCGGTCAACTGTAGGAGCCGGCTTGCCGGCGATGGTCGTTAACGATGATGCGTTTTCACTGGATGAATGCGGCGCCTGCGAGTCCATCGCCGGCAAGCCGGCTCCTACAGAGATCTGTTCCAGTTCGGCGGTGGCGACGCCCAGTTCGCGAATGCTCAGTGTGCGGCTGCCGTCGCTGCGAATCAGGCCCATGGCCGATGGGTCGAGGCTCTCATCGAGCAAGCCGCGCAAGGCCCGGATGCGCTCCGGTTGCGGGCTGACTTCCTGACCGGCAGCGAGTTCGTCGAGCATGTTGATCAGCGCTTCGTGAGCACTTTGCGCCTCATGGAAAAACGCCTCGCTGACCGCCAGGCTGCTTTCTTCCACGGCGCCGTATAGATCAAGCAAGGCTTCACAGAGCTCATCCACCGGATGCAGATCAGCCAGGTGCGCACCTTCGCCGAGGGTGGTCAATTCATCCAGAAGCGCGCTGAGCTCCTGACGTTCACCGGGGTGCTGCTGCCAACGCTGCAACAGGCTTTCGGCGTCCAGCAGGATGTCCATGCCCTGGGCCAGGAAGTTGTTGATCAACTGCGGATCGCGCTTGGTTCTGAGCGCCATGCTCGGCGTGCTCAACAGGGCCTCCAGGCGCTCGGCCAGCAGCGCCTGGGTTCTTTCGATCAACGAACGGGCCCCGGGAATCTCGGCCAACGGATCGACCTTGAGCTGTCGCAGCCCGACGCGGAACACGCCTTCGGCTTCCAGCAGCAGCTCGACTTCGTCGAGGTCCAGCGCGATCAGGTGCGCCTTGTATTCACGGGCCAGTTTGTCCAGCGGCGTCGCCAGCTCGGCAATCGGCAAAACGCCGGCCATCGACGCGCTGCCTTTGAGCGTGTGCAAGGCACGTTGCAGTTCGTCGCTGGCCTGCAACGGCACATGTTCGGCGGCCTGATCGAGGAAGCGGTTGAGGCTGGCCAGATGGGTTTCGGCTTCGTTGCGGAAGATCTCCAGCAGCAACGGATCGAGGGCGGCGACATCCTGCACGTCCTCATCGGCCAACGGCTTGTCACCCTTGGCGAGCGCGTGGGCACGGGCGGCCAATTGGTCGACGTCGTTGCGCTGACGCTGAGCATTGCCGGCAAATTCAGCCACCAGCTCCGGCAGCAGGTTCAGTACATCGCCGAGCAGTTGCTGCACCACCGGCCCCGGTTCAACGCTGCGCTCCAGCACGCGGTTGAGCAGGTTTTCCACGGCCCACGCCAGCTCACCCAGCACCAGCGCGCGCACCATCCGGCCACTGCCTTTGAGCGTGTGGAAGGCTCGGCGCAGTTCGCCCAGGGTCGATTCGCTCTCGGGGTTGGCCGCCCAGCGCGGCAAGTATTCCCGGAGGATTTCCAGGACCTCGTCGGTTTCTTCGAGGAAGACTTCGCGCAGTTCATCGTCCACCGGTTCTTCACCCGGAGGCGGTGGCAACAGGCTGCCCGGCGTATTCAGGGCGGGCGGATTGACCGCCGACACCGGGTTGGCGAGGACATCGGCCAGGGTCTGGACGACGTCGGGATCGTCCAGTTCCTGCTGGCCCTGCATCACCTGCGCCTCACTCGGGCTGAGCACTTCATCCAGCACAGGGACATTGTGTTCGCTGGGGAAAAAGCCGAGCGCTGCCAGGCTCTTTTCCGCAACGTCGAGCAATTGTTCACCGGACGCTTCAGCGTCGTCGCTCAGACGTTCAAGGTAATATTCGATGCTGGTGATGACGTCGGCCAGGCTGTCCAGCGCCTGCCAGCCAGGCTGGTCCGGATCCAGCAGCAGATGCTCGCGGATAAAGTGGTTGCAGGCGTCGATCAGGCTCGCCGCACGGCTCAGGGGGATCATCGCCAGCGCGCCGCGCACCTGGGTGAGCAAGGCCGGCAACGGTTGCAAATGCTGGCGGTCCCAGTCGGCGTCGATGTAGTCGACGATCATGTCCTTGGCCTGTTGCAGGCAGATGCGGGCTTCCTTGATCACGATCTGGTGGATCTGCGTCAGGTCGGTGGTCGGCAGGCGACTGTCTTCCTGGCTCTCCGGTTCGACCGTGCCGACCATCCCGGCGAGCGTCGCCTCGACGTAGAGCAAGGCGCCGGCGACGTCCATCAGGATCGCGTCGTTGGGTTCGCGTTGCCCCTGAGCGAGGCTCAACACCACCGCAAGCTGATCAATGATGACCTTGCGCGGCTGGCCGAAACCGAGCACCGCCAGGGTGTCGGCGATTTGCCGCAAGGGTGCCAGCAAGCTTTCGAGGTCCGAGGCATGCTGGCGGTCGCTGCGCACGAACAGGTCGAGGCGTTCTTTGACCCGCACCAGTTCTTCGCACAGCGCGGCCAGCACCGAGCGCATGGCATCGCGGTCAGGGCCGGCCAGCCGCGCCCGTTCTTCGTCGACCATCGCGCTGTCAGGCAGCGCATCGTCCAGTCCGTAGCGATCTTTCATGGTCAGCATCTGCCCGGTGGGGTGTTCGGCTTTGGCGATATAAAACAGCAAACTCTTGAGCAACTCCGGCGGCGCCGGCTGATTGATCGCGCACATGCCCTGTTCAAGCAAGCGCTTGAGTTCTTTGTCGGCGTCCTTGAACAGGCTGCGCAGGGCCGGGCTGTTGGCGATCGAGCCGCCGCGCATGCCTTCGACCAGCGCCGAGGCAACTTGCCACAACGGGCTCAGCGGTGCATTCCCGCACAGCCCTTCGAGGCGTAAAAATACAGTGCTCAGGTAACCGAGATGAGTGTCGTCATCCTGCTCACGCAGCAACCCGACCAGGGCCATCTGCAACATCTGGCGCAATTTGCGCAGCACGTTCGGCAGGTCCGCCGGCTCCAGCAACGCCAGCGCCTCTTCATCCAGTGGCGGCAAGTCCGGTAATTGCGGGGTGAACAGGCTGGTTTCCGATAACAGGCTTTCGCCACGGGCACTGCGCAGGTCGTTGATCAACGGCAACACCACCAGCGGCAGGTCGCGGCGCGCGCCTTGTATGCGGTCGAGATAGATCGGCAGTTGACCGATCGCATGCAACAACAAGTGGATCGCCTCGTCGCGATGAATGACGCGGTTCTGCTGCAAGGCGGCGGCCAGTTGCTCCATTTCTTCGGCGAGCAGGGCCGCGCCGTAGAACTCGACCATCTGCAAACTGCCGTGAACCTGATGGATGCACGCCAGGCATTCACTGAGGGCGTGCGTCGCCTGAGGGTCATCAAGCAACGTTTCAATCGCCTGGTGAGCCACTTTCAGTGTTTCGGCAATCTCGCCTTTGACCCATTCGAGGGCCACATAGTCGTGCCGATCACCCATAACCACTCCGTTCATCGTTCGAACGCCCTCGGGCGCTTCACACTTTGTCCACAGTCTGCGCCTTGGCGGCCGGCAAGGTGAAACCGGACACCGAGCGTCGCAGCTGGCTGGCCATTTTCGCCAGGTTGCCAATGCTCTCAGCCGTGGCGGTGGAGCCGGACGAGGTCTGCGTGGTGATCTGCTGGATCACGTTCATCGTCAGGGAAATCTGCCCGGCCGAAGTCGTCTGCTGTTGTGCCGCGTTGGAAATACTCTGGATCAACGCCGCGAGGGTTTTCGATACGCCTTCGATTTCTTCCAGAGCCACACCGGCATCCTGCGCCAGACGCGCGCCACGCACCACTTCGGTGGTGGTCTGCTCCATGGAAATCACCGCTTCATTGGTGTCGGCCTGGATCGCCCGCACCAGGGTTTCGATCTGCCGTGTCGCGGCGGACGAGCGTTCGGCCAACCGTTGCACCTCGTCGGCCACCACCGCAAAACCGCGCCCGGCATCACCGGCCATGGAGGCCTGGATCGCAGCGTTGAGTGCAAGGATGTTGGTTTGGTCGGCAATGTCATCGATCAGGCTGACAATGTCGCCGATCTCTTGCGAAGACTCGCCCAGGCGCTTGATGCGCTTGGCGGTGTCCTGGATCTGCTCGCGAATGTTGTCCATGCCGTGGATGGTGTTGTGCACCACCTCGTTGCCCTTGTTGGCGATTTCCACCGAGCGCTCAGCCACCGCCGAGGATTCGGCGGCGTTGGCCGACACCTGATCGATGGACTGCGCCATGTCGTTGATCGCGGTGGAGGCTTCGCTGATTTGTTGCGCCTGATGCTCCGAGGCCTGTGCCAGATGCATGGCAGTGGCCTGGGTTTCCTGCACGGCGGCGGCGACCTGGCCGGCGGTGAGGTTGATTGTTGCCACCAGATCGCGCAGCTGGTCCACGGAATAGTTGATCGAATCGGCGATGGTCCCGGTGAAGTCTTCGGTCACCGAAGCGGTCACGGTCAGGTCGCCGTCGGCCAGGTCTTCGATCTCGTCGAGCAGGCGCATGATCGCGTTCTGGTTGCGCTCGTTCTTCTCGGCGGTTTCGCGCAACTGACGATTGGTTTCGCGCACCATCACCATCCCGATAAGGATGATCGACATCAGCGCCGCCAGACCCAGTACGTAGCCACCAATGGTGTCTGTATTGCGCCCGCCGGCGAGATTTTCGAACCCGGAGGCCAGGTGCGAGGCTTCGTCGAGCAGGGTTTGCGACAGGCTGAATATGTTGGTCGCCGATTCGCGGACCTTGAACAGCTCCGGCGAGGTTTCGAGGATTTCATCCACCGAACCCGAGACAAATTCGAACAGCTCGGAAATCTCGATCAAGCGGGCACGGGCATCGTGGTCTTCGACCTGGCTGACTTTCAGTGCCGGATTACCCTGGAGCATGCCCGTGAGCACCAGGCCGAAACGCGCGGCGTCGCGGCCAAACGCGTCGGCGGCCTGTTGCGAATTTTCGTCGCCGGACAGCACAGTGTTCACCGCGCCGAGGATACGTTCGGCTAACAAAGACTGACGCTGGGCCATCGCTACCTGAGCGGCGGGCGCACCGCGTTGCAGGAGTATTTCGACGACTTTTTCGTACTCGACCTGCAACTGCGGCACGGTTTCAGCCAGGGTGGCGGCGACTTGATGCAGCGACAAAACCGTCTGTTCGCTGGAGAGGATGGCGTCGGTGTTTTTCAGCACGCGTTCCCAATCCAGCTGCACGGCGCGCATTTCCGGGCGCACGGTGGACGGTGCCGGCGGAAGCCCGGTGGAAGGGTCGCCTTTCTTCAGATAGCCCCAGCGCTGGGCAAAATCGTTGCGCGCATCGCTGAGCAACTTGAACGCCGCAGCCTTGCCGGCGGCGGCTTCAGTCGCGTTTTTGGCAATGCGCTGGGACAGCACGCGCAACTCGCCGGCGTGGCCGATGTACTGTTTATCGTACGAGGCCTGGGTGTTGAGGTAAGCGAAGTTGGCGAACAGCAGCATGATGAAGACAATCAGCGCGATGAACAGCGCGATGATCTGCGAGCGGCTGCGCGATCCTTCTGGCTTGCCTGTTTTTGCTTTTATCATCGGTCCTCGCCTGTGCTACCCAATTCACCCAAGCCCCTGTAGGAGCGAGGCTTGCCCGCGAAGCAGGCGAAGCGGTCTTGCAGGAATACCGCGTTATCGTTCTTCGCGGGCAAGCCTCGCTCCTACAAAGGTTACAGCGCTACGTGCATGAAGCTTTGTGACTGCGCCAGCGCGAACGGGCTGAACACCTGCCAATTCTGCTCACGCTGAAACCGGCCCTTGATGAACGGTGCAATCGGGCCACTCAAGTTATCCACCGGTTCCAGACTGTCCTGGGCAAAGTGCTGAAGGCCGAAAACCTCATCGACCATCAACCCGGCAAACACGTCGTTATGCTCCACCACCAGCACCCGCCGCTGTTTGCGCGCCGCCGACAATTCGTGCCCGAAGAAAGCACTCAAATCCATCATCGGCAGCAAGCGCCCACGCAGGTTGGCCACGCCCTTGACCCAAGGCTTGACCCCCGGCAACTGGGTAAAGCGCGGCTCATGCAGGACTTCGCTGACTTCACCCATCGGCGCGACGTACCAAGCCTCGCCCAAACGAAAACCGATACCGCTCCAACTGTCCTGTCGGGTTGGCTGCGACGGCAGATCCGCCGCCAGCAGACGACAGCGCTGGTCGATCTGCAGCAGCAGTTCGAAGGCGGTCAACGACTCGGTCATGGTCGGGTGATCAACCGGCCAGCACGTTGTTCAGGGTTTTGATCAGGGTCTCTTCGTCGACCGGTTTGGTCAGGTAATCCTTGGCGCCCTGGCGCGTGCCCCAGACCTTGTCGGTTTCCTGATCCTTGGTGGTGATGATGATCACCGGGATGTGCCCGGTTTCCGGGTCTTTGGTCAACTGACGGGTCGCCTGGAAACCGTTGAGGCCGGGCATGACGATGTCCATCAGTACCGCGTCAGGTTTCTCCTGACGGGCCAGGGCCACGCCGTCGGCGCCGTTTTCGGCTTTCAACACTTCATGACCGTGCTTTTCCAGCATGCCGGTCAGTTTGTACATTTCGGTCGGCGAATCATCGACGATCAGAATACGTGCCATGGTTTTCCCCATTCTTGTCGACGCCGGGCCCGCTGGCCGAGCGTCACTGTGCGTGTCCTACTGCGGCAAAACGGCGGCGAAGCCCGGTACATGGGCCTGGATCGCGTTAAGCAGTTCTTCCTTGCTGAAAGGCTTGGTCAAAAACTGGTCGGAGCCGACGATGCGCCCCTTGGCCTTGTCGAACAGCCCGTCCTTGGACGACAGCATGATCACTGGCGTGGACTTGAACGCACTGTTGTTCTTGATTAAAGCGCAGGTCTGATAGCCATCCAGACGCGGCATCATGATGTCGACAAAGATGATGCCGGGATGATGATCGGCAATCTTCGCCAGCGCATCGAAACCATCGATGGCCGTAATGACTTCACAACCCACATTCTTCAACAGCGTTTCGGCGGTGCGACGAATCGTCTTCGAATCGTCGATCACCATGACCTTCAAGGCGCTGGAATGCTGGCCCATAAATGCTCTACCGTCGCCTTTGCGAATCAAATTGTCCGTTTTCCGGTTACCGGCGGCTTGAAACCCTTGATACTCAAGGGCCAGCACGACATGGCAGCCTTTTTAGCACAGTCTCCAAATGCAATCTATCGGGCGTCCTTTGAAGTGGTTTTTCCTTGACCGGGAACACACTCAGCGCCACTCTGACGCCACTTTTTCAAAGCCGCTCCGGCCCCCAAATTCGAGGAAAAACCCATGAGCGTTCGCGTCGGGATTGTCATGGATCCCATTGCCAGCATCTCCTATAAAAAGGATAGCTCGCTGGCCATGCTGCTGGCCGCACAGAAGCGCGGCTGGGAACTGTTCTATATGGAACAGCGCGACTTGTATCAAGGCGAAGGTGAAGCCCGGGCGCGGATGCGGCCGCTGAAAGTTTTCGCCAACCCGGAAAAATGGTTCGAGCTGGAAGACGAGACCGACGCGCTGCTGAGCGATCTGGACGTGATCCTGATGCGCAAGGATCCGCCGTTCGACATGGAGTTTGTCTACTCCACTTATCTGCTGGAGCAAGCCGAGCGCGCGGGCGTGCTGGTGGTCAACAAGCCGCAGAGCCTGCGTGACTGCAATGAAAAACTGTTCGCCACATTGTTCCCGCAGTGCACGCCGCCGACCGTGGTCAGCCGCCGCGCCGATGTGCTGCGTGAGTTCGCCGCCAAACATGGCGATGTGATCCTCAAGCCGCTGGACGGCATGGGCGGCACCTCGATCTTCCGTCACCGCGCAGGTGATCCGAACCTGTCGGTGATCCTGGAAACCCTGACCGCGCTGGGCACCCAGCAGATCATGGGCCAGGCGTACCTGCCGGCGATCAAGGACGGCGACAAACGCATCCTGATGATCGACGGCGAGCCGGTGGATTATTGCCTGGCGCGGATTCCGGCGGCCGGCGAAACCCGTGGCAACCTCGCCGCCGGTGGTCGTGGCGAAGCCCGTCCGCTGAGCGACAAGGATCGCTGGATCGCTGCCCAGGTCGGCCCGACCCTGCGCGAGAAAGGCCTGCTGTTCGTAGGTCTCGACGTGATCGGCGAGCACCTGACGGAAATCAACGTCACCAGCCCGACCTGCATTCGCGAGATTGATAACGCGTTCGGCACCGACATCGGCGGCCTGTTGATGGATGCCATCGATCAGAAGCTCAAGGCCCGTTGATATAGAACACCCAAGATGAAACCAACATTGCGCTATCATGCGCGGCCTCTGAAAAACGCGATGTTGGTTTTCTTGTCATGACACTTCCGTCCGATCTGCCCGCTGAACTCGCCCATCGTGGCGTGCGCCCGGCCGATCGCCTCGGATTTACCCTGTTTCTCGCGGCGTTGATTCACCTGGCCTTGCTGTTGGGCGTCGGCTTTACGATGGTCGAACCCAAGCAAATCAGCAAAACCCTGGAAATCACCCTCGCCACCTTCAAGAGCGAAAAGAAACCGGCGAAGGCCGACTTCCTCGCGCAGGAAAATCAGGAAGGCAGCGGCACCCTGGATAAAAAGGCGATTCCCAAGACCACCGAGGTCGCGCCGTTCCAGGACAACAAGGTGCAAAAAGTCACGCCACCGCCGGCCGCCAAGCCTGAAGTGCAGGAAGCAGCGCCCAAGGCTGCCGTGACCACCGTCGCACCGAAGCCGAAGAAAGCAGCGGCCAAGACCGAAGAGCCCAAACCTGCCACCAAACCCGCCATCGCCGCGCCGACGTTCGACAGTGAGCAACTGTCCAGCGACATCGCCAGCCTCGAGGCGGAACTGGCCAACGAACAACAGCTGTACGCCAAGCGCCCGCGCATCCACCGCCTGAGCGCGGCCTCGACCATGCGCGACAAAGGCGCCTGGTATAAGGATGAATGGCGCAAAAAGGTCGAGCGCATCGGCAACCTCAATTACCCGGATGAAGCGCGGCGCAAACAGATTTACGGCAATTTGCGCTTGATGGTCTCGATCAACCGCGACGGCTCGCTTTTTGAAGTCTTGGTACTGGAGTCATCCGGGCAACCGCTGCTGGACCAGGCAGCGCAGCGAATTGTGCGGCTGGCTGCGCCGTTTTCGCCGTTTACCGGGGATTTGTCGGACATCGACCGACTGGAAATCATCAGGACGTGGAAGTTTGCACGCGGGGATCGCCTCTCCAGCAACTGACCGAAGGATTGCGGTTGTTTTGACCGACGCCTTCGCGGGCAAGCCTCGCTCCTACAGGTTTGCGGAACATGCCAAACCTGTAGGAGCGAGGCTTGCCCGCGAAGAGGCCCTCAAGCAAACAGGCATCAAAAAGACACCCGCGCAGGCATTTCCTGTGCATCCCCAGCTTGTCAGTTCGCCCCTCCAACGCCACACTAGCGCTCATGAAGAACGTCAGCCCAAGCTACCTCAAGCATCACTTCCTGATCGCCATGCCTCACATGGCCGACCCGAACTTTGCGCACACCTTGACCTACATCGTCGAGCACACGGCCAATGGTGCCATGGGGCTGGTGGTCAACCGTCCGCAAGACCTGAACCTGGCCGATATCCTCGAGCAATTGCGCCCCGATATCGAGCCGCCGCTGCTCTGCCAGCATGTGCCGATCTTCATCGGCGGCCCGGTGCAGACCGATCGCGGTTTTGTCCTGCACCCGTCGGGCAAGCAGTTTCAGGCGACCGTTGATCTGGAAGGCGACCTGTCGTTGTCCACCTCCCAGGACGTATTGTTCGCCATCGCCGATGGCGTCGGCCCGGCCAAAAGCCTGATCGCCCTCGGTTACGCAGGCTGGGAAGCCGGGCAGCTTGAGGCCGAACTGGCGCAGAACGCCTGGCTGACCTGCCCCTTCGATGCCGACATCCTGTTCAACACCAGCAGCGAACTGCGCCTCGAAGCAGCGGCCAAGCACCTGGGCGTCAACCTCAGCCTGCTCACCAGCCAGGCGGGACACGCCTGATGGCCCTGCGGCTGATTCTGGGTTTCGACTACGGCACCAAACAGATCGGCGTGGCGGTCGGCCAGGTGATTACCGGCCAGGCCCGCGAGCTGTGCACCTTGAAGGCACAAAACGGGGTGCCCGACTGGAATCAGGTCGAAGCACTGATCAAAGAGTGGAAACCCGATGCCGTGGTGGTCGGCCTGCCGTTGAATATGGATGGCACGCCCAGCGACATGTGCCTGCGCGCCGAGAAGTTCGCCCGCCGCCTCAATGGCCGCTACAACCTGCCCTTCTATACCCACGATGAACGCCTGACCACGTTTGAAGCCAAGGGCGAACGACGTGATCGCGGCGGGCAAAAGGGCAGTTACCGCGACAACCCGGTCGACGCCATCGCCGCCGCCCTGCTGCTGCAAGGCTGGCTCGATGAAAACAGCGCACTGTTCGAATCCTGAAGAGCCGTAACAAGCGTCTCTCTATAGCGACAACCCGAGCCACCTCCAGCAGCACCCGGCCCGGGCCCAAGAAGGAGCAACCATGAGCCTGCCCAATCCCGCCGAACTGATCAGCCAGATGGCGATCCGTCTCAAGGCACATCTGGAACACCGTGGCATCAGCGAACCGCGCTACATCGGTATTCGTACCGGCGGCGTCTGGGTTGCCCAGGCGTTGCTCGAAGAACTGGGCAGCGACGCGCCGCTCGGCACCCTGGACGTGTCTTTCTACCGTGACGATTTCAGCCAGAACGGCCTGCACCCGCAGGTGCGCCCTTCTGCGCTGCCGTTCGAGATCGAAGGCCAGGACCTGGTGCTGATCGACGACGTGCTGATGAGCGGCCGCACCATCCGCGCCGCGATGAACGAACTCTTCGACTACGGCCGCCCGGCCAGCGTAACGCTGGTGTGCCTGCTGGATCTGGACGCCGGTGAACTGCCGATCCGCCCGAACGTGGTCGGCGCGACTTTGTCGCTGGCCGCCCACGAGCGCGTGAAGCTGTCCGGCCCGGAACTCAAGCTCGAACTGCAAGACCTCGCCCTTTAATTCGCCCTATTGAGAGTCCCCCTCGCGATGACGCCTCTAGAAACCAAGCGCCCGCTGCAGCTCAATGATCAGGGCCAGCTGCGCCACTTCCTCTCGCTCGACGGTTTGCGCCGCGAGCTACTGACGGAAATCCTCGACACCGCCGACTCGTTCCTCGAAGTCGGCGCCCGGGCGGTGAAGAAAGTCCCGTTGCTGCGCGGCAAGACCGTGTGCAACGTGTTTTTCGAGAACTCCACCCGCACCCGCACCACCTTCGAACTGGCGGCCCAGCGGTTGTCGGCGGACGTGATCACCCTCAACGTCTCGACATCGTCGGCGAGCAAGGGCGAAACCCTGCTCGACACCCTGCGTAACCTGGAAGCCATGGCCGCCGACATGTTCGTCGTGCGCCACGGTGATTCCGGCGCTGCGCACTTCATCGCCGAACACGTATGCCCGCAAGTGGCGATCATCAACGGCGGCGACGGCCGTCACGCGCACCCGACCCAGGGCATGCTCGACATGCTGACGATCCGTCGGCACAAGGGCAGCTTCGAAAACCTTTCCGTGGCCATCGTCGGCGACATCCTGCACTCGCGGGTGGCGCGCTCGAACATGCTGGCGCTGAAAACCCTCGGCTGCCCGGACATCCGCGTGATCGCGCCGAAAACCCTGCTGCCGATCGGCATCGAGCAATACGGCGTGAAGGTCTACACCGACATGACCGAAGGCCTGAAAGACGTCGACGTGGTGATCATGTTGCGCCTGCAACGTGAACGCATGACCGGCGGCCTGCTGCCAAGCGAAGGCGAGTTCTATCGCCTGTTCGGTCTGACCACCGCGCGCCTGGCCGGGGCCAAACCGGACTGCATCGTCATGCACCCGGGCCCGATCAACCGGGGCGTTGAGATTGAGTCGGCGGTGGCCGACGGTCCGCATTCGGTGATTCTCAACCAGGTAACCTACGGCATCGCGATTCGTATGGCCGTGCTGTCCATGGCCATGAGCGGGCAGACTGCCCAGCGCCAATTCGAGCAGGAGAACGTTCAGTGAAGCTCAGCATTCTCGGCGCCCGCGTGATCGATCCAGTCAGCGGGCTGGATCAAGTGACTGATATCCACATCGAAGCCTGCAAGATCGTCGCCCTTGGCGCCGCCCCCGCCGGTTTTGTTGCCCTCGATACAATCGACGCTCAAGGCCTGGTCGCCGCACCGGGGCTGGTTGACCTGAACGTCGCCCTGCGCGAGCCGGGCTACAGCCGCAAAGGTTCGATCGTCAGCGAAACCCGCGCTGCCGCCGCCGGTGGCGTGACCAGCCTGTGCTGCCCACCGAAGACCAAACCGGTGCTGGACACCTCGGCCGTGGCCGAACTGATCCTCGACCGCGCCCGCGAGGCCGGCAACACCAAGGTGTTCCCGATTGGCGCCCTGAGCAAAGGCCTGGACGGTGAGCAACTGGCAGAACTCGTTGCCCTGCGCGATGCCGGCTGTGTGGCCTTCGGCAACGGTCTGGAAAGCTTCCGCAACACCCGCACGCTGTGCCGGGCGCTGGAGTACGCGGCGACCTTTGACCTGACGGTGATTTTCAACTCGCAGGACCATGATCTGGCCGAAGGTGGCCTGGCTCATGAAGGTCCGACCGCCAGTTTCCTCGGCTTGCCGGGTATTCCGGAAACCGCAGAAACCGTGGCGCTGGCCCGTGACCTTCTGCTGGTCGAGCAAAGTGGCGTGCGCGCGCACTTCAGCCAGCTGACCAGCGCTCGCGGCGTGGCCCTGATTGCTCAGGCCCAGGCACGCGGATTGCCGGTGACGGCGGATGTCGCCCTGTACCAACTGATTCTGACCGATGAAGCGCTGATCGACTTCAGCAGCCTTTATCACGTCCAGCCGCCGCTGCGCACCCGCGCAGACCGCGATGGCTTGCGTGAGGCGGTGAAGTCCGGGGTGGTTTCGGCGATTTCCAGTCATCACCAGCCCCATGAACGGGACGCCAAACTGGCGCCGTTTGGTGCGACCGAACCAGGGATCAGCAGCGTTGAACTGTTGCTGCCGCTGGCGATGACGCTGGTGGAAGACGGTTTGCTCGATCTGCCGACGTTGCTGGCACGCCTGAGTGCCGGGCCTGCGCAAGCGTTGCGCTTGCCGGCGGGGAAACTGGCGGTGGGTGGCGCAGCGGATATCGTGCTGTTCGATCCAGCGGCTTCGACCGTGGCCGGTGAAACCTGGTTGTCCAAGGGTGAGAACTGCCCGTTCATTGGGCATAGCTTGCCGGGTGTGGTGCGTTACACGTTGGTGGATGGGCGGGTTAGCCACCAGGCTTAAGACCGCGTCGCTCCCATCGCCGGCAAGCCGGCTCCTACAGGTTTATTGGTTGACCGTGAAATTGCGGACACCACACACCCATTGTAGGAGCCGGCTTGCTGGCGATGCTTTTACTGGAAGGTGCCGCGATTCTGCGCGTTACGCACGGAAACCTGGTCATTCAGCGTCCAGAAGTCATACAAAACCCCCAGAAAGAACAACCCGCCCGTCACCAGGTACAGCAACCCGCTGATCCACTTCCCCTGATACATCCGGTGCACGCCGAACACTCCCAGAAACGTCAGCAGAATCCACGCAACGTTGTATTCGATAGGCCCGGCGGTGAAACGCAGGTCCGCTTCACGGTCCATGGCCGGGATCAGGAACACGTCGATCAGCCAGCCGATACCCAGCAAACCGAAGGTGAAAAACCAGATCGTCCCGGTCACCGGTTTGCCGTAATAAAAGCGGTGAGCACCGGTAAAACCGAAAATCCACAGCAGGTAACCGATCACTTTGCTGTGGGTATCTTGATGTGGAACGGGGTGTTGATAGGTGTTCATGAATGGCCTCGAATCACACGATAGATAAATATTCTTGAATTCTTTGTGACTTTTTTACAGGTGGCCGACGTATGGCAAATGCTACCGTGTCTCCCGTCAAACCCTTATAGCACCTGACTTCTGTCCGACAATTGCGTCTATTTGCCGCGTATTGGGCTCCGTTGACCGCCAGGTTGAATCGACCAACGGCCTCGGAATGACAAAAAAAGCTGTTATAAAGTTTCGCGCTAACCAACACGAGCCTTGCCTAATGCGTCCATTTTTCAAGACATGGCTAACCATTTGCCTTTTGATGCCACTGGCCGCCCACGCCACCAATCGTGAGCAACGTCTTCCTAACGTTAATGGTTACACCCCTAAATCCCATGTTTCTGCTCCTTCGAGCAAAAACAAACAAACTGCCAGACAATCGACTTCGCTGAGCAAAGCCAACAGCAAGTTTGTCCCGCCGATGGCGACCAAGGAAAGCAGCAATGTGCTGAGCCGTGCCGTCAACGTCCTCGGTACACCTTACCGTTGGGGCGGCAGCAGCCCAAGTAAAGGGTTCGATTGCAGTGGCCTGGTGAAATACGCGTTCAACGACGCCACGTTTGACCTGCCGCGCACCTCGAACGCCATGGCCAGTGGTCATGGCGAGAAAGTCGAACGCGGCGACCTGAAGCCGGGCGACCTGATTTTCTTCAACATCAAGAGCCGTCGGGTCAATCACGTCGCCATCTACCTGGGCAACGACCGCTTCATCCACGCACCACGCCGTGGCAAGTCGGTGACCATCGACACCTTGAAGAAACCGTACTGGGAAAGCCACTACGTGGTTGCCAAGCGGGTTCTGCCTAAAGAGAAGAACACGCTGCAGGTTGTTCAGCGCTGATCTGAAATCCCGGGCCCAACCCGGGATTTTGCTTTGAACCTGCCGTCCCCTTCGCGGGCAAGCCTCGCTCCTACAGGTGATCGCATTCCAATGTAGGAGCGAGGCTTGCCCGCGAAGGCGTATTCGGACCGGTCAAAAATTATCCGGCGACCGCGCCTTCTCCCGCGCATGCTCGCGGCTGATCAAGCCCTTGGTCACCAACTCCTTCAAGCACATATCCAGCGTCTGCATCCCCAGATTCCCGCCGGTCTGGATCGACGAGTACATCTGTGCCACCTTGTCCTCGCGGATCAGGTTACGGATCGCCGACGTTCCCAGCATGATTTCGTGCGCCGCGATCCGCCCGCCGCCGATCTTCTTCACCAGCGTCTGCGATACCACTGCCAGCAGCGACTCGGACAACATCGAACGCACCATGGCCTTCTCATCCCCCGGAAACACGTCCACCACCCGGTCGATGGTTTTCGCCGCCGACGTGGTGTGCAACGTGCCGAACACCAGATGGCCGGTCTCGGCAGCCGTCAGCGCCAGGCGAATAGTCTCCAGGTCACGCATCTCGCCCACCAGAATCACATCCGGGTCTTCCCGCAACGCCGAGCGCAAGGCGGTGGCGAAGCTACGGGTATCGCGATGGACTTCGCGCTGATTGATCAGGCATTTGCGTGATTCGTGGACGAATTCGATCGGGTCTTCAATGGTCAGGATGTGGTGATGACGATGGTTGTTCAGGTAGTCGATCATCGCCGCCAGGGTGGTGGACTTGCCCGAACCGGTCGGGCCGGTGACCAGTACCAGGCCACGGGGGGAGTCGGTAATCTTGCGAAACACTTCCCCCATCCCGAGGTCGTCCATGCTCAGGACTTTCGACGGAATGGTCCGGAACACCGCGCCGGCGCCACGGTTCTGGTTGAACGCATTGACCCGGAAACGCGCGACACCGGGCACCTCAAAGGAAAAGTCGGTTTCCAGGTGTTTCTCGAAATCCACACGCTGGGTGTCGTTCATGATGTCGTAGACCAGCTCCTGAACTTCCTTGTGATCCAGGGCTGGCAGATTGATGCGCCGCACATCGCCGTCGACGCGAATCATCGGTGGCAGGCCTGCCGACAGGTGCAAGTCGGACGCTCCTTGTTTGGCGCTGAACGCCAGCAGTTCAGTGATATCCATAGCACTCCTCAATTCCAGTAGAATGCCGCCAACCTCAGACCCGCTGGCGCCTCTTGAATGTCCACGATAGCAGACAACATAGCCCTGGTTAGTTCACGCATCCGGGCTGCAGCCCTCGCCGCCCACCGTGACGAACACAGCGTTCAGCTCCTGGCCGTGAGCAAGACCAAGCCCGCCAAGGCCCTGCGCGAAGCGCATGCCGCCGGCCTGCGCGACTTTGGCGAGAACTACCTGCAGGAAGCCCTGGGCAAACAGCTCGAATTGGCCGACCTGCCCTTGATCTGGCACTTCATCGGCCCCATTCAATCGAACAAGACTCGCGCTATCGCCGAGCACTTCGCTTGGGTGCATTCTGTGGATCGCTTGAAAATCGCACAACGCCTGTCCGAACAACGCCCTGCCGATCTGCCGCCACTGAACATCTGCATCCAGGTCAATGTCAGCGGCGAGGCCAGCAAATCCGGCTGCACCCCGGCCGACCTGCCGGCCCTGGCCAATGCCATCAGCGAACTGCCGCGCATCAAGCTGCGCGGGCTGATGGCGATTCCCGAGCCGACGGAAGATCGCGCCGCCCAGGACGCCGCTTTTGCTGCCGTGCAAAGTCTGCAAGCCAGCCTGAACCTGCCGCTCGACACACTTTCCATGGGCATGAGCCACGACCTTGAGTCGGCCATCGCTCAAGGCGCCACATGGGTCCGTATCGGTACGGCCCTGTTTGGCGCTCGCGATTACAGCCAGCCTTGATGGCTTTCTTTATAAGGACCTGACATGAGCAAGACTCGTATTGCCTTTATCGGTGCCGGCAACATGGCCGCCAGCCTGATCGGCGGCCTGCGCGCCAAAGGTCTGGACGCCGCGCAGATCCGCGCCAGCGATCCGGGCGCGGAAACCCGCGCCAAAGTGAACGCCGAACACGGCATCGAAGTATTCGCTGACAACGCCGAGGCCATTCAAGGCGCCGACGTGGTCGTTCTGGCGGTCAAACCGCAAGCGATGAAAGCTGTGTGCGAAGCGATTCGCCCGAGCTTGAAACCGGATCAACTGGTGGTGTCCATCGCCGCCGGCATCACCTGCGCCAGCATGAACAACTGGCTCGGCGCACAACCGATCGTGCGCTGCATGCCCAATACCCCGGCGCTGCTGCGTCAGGGTGTGAGTGGTTTGTTCGCCACCGCCGAAGTCACCGCAGAACAGCGCCAACAGGCGCAAGAACTGCTGTCGGCCGTTGGCATCGCCTTGTGGCTGAATGAAGAGCAGCAACTGGACGCCGTCACCGCCGTCTCCGGCTCGGGCCCGGCGTATTTCTTCCTGTTGATCGAAGCCATGACCGCCGCCGGCGTGAAGCTCGGCCTGCCGGCGGACATCGCGGCCCAACTGACCCTGCAAACTGCCTTGGGCGCCGCACACATGGCGGTTGCCAGCGATGTCGACGCGGCTGAACTGCGTCGCCGTGTGACATCGCCGGCGGGCACCACAGAAGCTGCAATCAAATCGTTCCAGGCTGGCGGCTTCGAAGCGCTGGTAGAAAAAGCACTCGGCGCCGCTGCGCACCGCTCGGCCGAGATGGCTGAGCAGCTCGGCCGCTAATCAGCCCTTACAAAGGAATAAATGATGCTAGGACTCAACGACGCTGCCATTTTCATCATCAAGACCCTGGGCAGCCTGTACCTGCTGATTGTTCTGTTGCGTTTCATCCTGCAACTGGTCCGGGCGAACTTCTACAACCCGCTCTGCCAGTTCATCGTCAAGGCTACCCAGCCGCTGCTCAAGCCGCTGCGCCGGGTCATCCCGAGCATGTTCGGGCTGGACATGTCGTCACTGGTGCTGGCGCTGATCGTGCAGATGCTGCTGATCGCGGTCATCGTGTCGCTCAAAGGCTTCATGGTCGACTGGGTGCTGCTGGTGCCGTGGGCGCTGATTGCGCTGTTCTCGCTGTTTTTGAACATCCTGTTCTACGCGATGATCATCAGCGTGATTCTGTCCTGGGTCGCGCCGGGGAGCCACAATCCGGGCGCCGAGCTGGTCGCGCAGATTACTGAACCGGTACTGGCCCCGTTCCGCCGGATCATTCCGAACCTGGGCGGCCTCGACATCTCGCCGATCTTCGCGTTTATCGTGATCCAGTTGCTGCAAAGCTGGCTGATTCCGCGACTGGCGTACTTTGCCCTCATGCCTCAAGGGCTGCTCGGTTTGATCTGATACCGCGTCATCGTTCTTCGCGGGCAAGCCTCGCTCCTACAGATTTAGAGCCGATCGCGATATTGGCGAACGACACATTACCTGTAGGAGCGAGGCTTGCCCGCGAATGTAGCACCTCGATTCAACTGAATGAAATCAGGCCCGGCCTTTGCTTGCCGCTAACCCCACCGGTCTTTAGACTTACGCCTCATTTCAACGAGAGCAGGGTCGATGCCAACTGCCTTTCCCGCCGATTCTGTTGGTCTGGTGACGCCGCAAGTGGCGCACTTCAGTGAACCCCTGGCCTTGGCCTGTGGCCGTTCGCTCCCAGCGTATGACCTGATTTACGAAACCTACGGCACGCTGAACGCCACGGCGAGCAACGCCGTGCTGATCTGTCACGCCTTGTCCGGTCACCATCACGCCGCCGGCTTCCACAGCCCCGACGACCGCAAACCCGGTTGGTGGGACAGCTGCATCGGCCCCGGCAAACCGATCGACACCAACAAGTTCTTCGTGGTCAGCCTGAACAACCTCGGCGGTTGCAACGGCTCCACCGGCCCGAGCAGCATCAACCCGGAAACCGGCAGGCCGTTCGGCGCCGATTTCCCGGTGCTGACCGTGGAAGACTGGGTGCACAGCCAGGCGCGTCTGGCCGACCGGATCGGCATCAGCCAATGGGCCGCCGTGATTGGCGGCAGCCTCGGCGGCATGCAGGCGATGCAATGGAGCATCAGCTACCCGGATCGCATTCGTCACTGCCTGGCCATTGCCTCGGCACCGAAACTGTCGGCACAGAACATCGCCTTCAACGAAGTCGCACGCCAGGCAATCCTCACCGACCCCGAATTCCACGGCGGTTCGTTCCAGGAAGCCGGCGTGATCCCCAAGCGCGGCTTGATGCTGGCGCGGATGGTCGGGCACATCACTTATCTGTCCGATGACTCGATGGGCGAAAAATTCGGCCGCGGCCTGAAGAGCGAAAAGCTCAACTACGACTTCCACAGCGTCGAGTTCCAGGTTGAAAGCTACCTGCGTTATCAGGGCGAAGAGTTCTCCGGGCGTTTCGATGCCAACACTTACCTGCTGATGACCAAGGCGCTGGACTACTTCGACCCGGCGGCAAACTTCGACGATGACCTGGCGAAAACCTTCGCCGGCGCTTCGGCCAAGTTCTGCGTGATGTCCTTCACCACCGACTGGCGCTTCTCCCCGGCCCGCTCGCGGGAACTGGTGGACGCGCTGATGGCGGCCAAGAAAGACGTCTGCTACCTCGAGATCGACGCTCCGCAAGGCCACGATGCCTTCCTGATTCCGATCCCGCGCTATCTGCAGGCGTTCAGCAATTACATGAACCGCATTACGTTGTGAGAAAGCCATGAGAGCTGATCTGGAAATCATCCAGGAATGGATCCCCGCCGGCAGCCGCGTGCTCGACCTCGGTTGCGGTGACGGCGAGCTGCTGACGTGGCTGCGCGACAACAAGCAAGTCACCGGCTATGGCCTGGAAAACGACGCGGACAACATCGCCGAGTGCGTGGCCAAGGGCATCAACGTGATCGAGCAGGACCTGGACAAGGGCCTGGGCAACTTTGCCAGCAACAGTTTCGACGTCGTGGTCATGACCCAGGCGCTGCAAGCCGTGCACTACCCGGACAAGATCCTCGACGAAATGCTGCGGGTCGGTCGCCAATGCATCATCACCTTCCCCAACTTCGGTCACTGGCGCTGCCGCTGGTACCTGGCGAGCAAGGGCCGGATGCCGGTGTCCGAGTTTCTGCCGTACACCTGGTACAACACGCCGAACATCCACTTCTGCACCTTCGAAGACTTTGAAGCACTTTGCCGCGAACGTGAAGCCAAGGTCATTGATCGGCTTGCCGTGGATCAACAGCATCGGCACGGGTGGGCCAGTAAGCTATGGCCTAATCTGTTAGGTGAGATCGGTATTTACCGCGTCAGCAGTCCAGGACTGCAGGATCACAAGGTCGCGGTCTGAACCACGACATTCCAAGGAGAACGATCATGGGTCGTATAGCGCTGTTTTTACTCACTGCCTGCCTGAGCGTCACCGCCATGGCCGCCGATGCCATCAAAGGTGAGCGCCAGGAAAAATTCGGTGATGTGACGGTGCACTACAACACCTTCAACTCCACGTTCCTGACACCGGACATCGCCAAATCGGCCGAGCTGATCCGCAGCAAGAACCAGGGCGTGATCAACGTTTCGGTGATCAAGGATGGCAAACCGCTGATCTCTGACGTCAGCGGCACGGTCAAAGACCTCACCAGCCAAAGTGTGCCGTTGAAATTCAAGCAGATCACCGAACAAGGCGCGGTCTACTACATCGCGCAATACCCGGTCGATCAGCAGGAAATCCGCACCTTCGAGATCAAGGTGCAGACCGGTGACAAAATCAACACCATCAATTTCAACCAAGAGCTTTTCCCCGGCGAATGATCAATTTCACGCAACTCGTACTGGCCAGCCACAACGCCGGCAAACTCAAGGAACTCCAGGCCATGCTCGGCGACTCGGTGCAACTGCGCTCGATCGGCGAGTTCAGCAGCGTCGAGCCTGAAGAAACCGGTCTGTCGTTCGTCGAGAACGCCATTCTCAAGGCCCGCAATGCCGCGCGCATTTCCGGCCTGCCGGCGCTGGCCGACGATTCCGGGCTGGCGGTGGATTTTCTCGGTGGCGCACCGGGCATCTACTCGGCTCGTTACGCTGACGGCAAAGGCGATGCGGCGAACAACGCCAAATTGCTCGACGCTATGAAGGACGTGCCGGAAGCCGAGCGCGGCGCGCAGTTCGTTTGTGTGCTGGCGCTGGTGCGTCATGCTGACGATCCGTTGCCGATCCTCTGCGAAGGGCTGTGGCATGGGCGTATCCTGCACGCCGCCAGCGGCGAACACGGGTTTGGCTACGACCCGTTGTTCTGGGTACCGTCGCGCGATTGCTCCAGCGCCGAGCTGAGCCCGAGCGAGAAGAACCTCATCAGTCATCGCGCCCGAGCAATGGATCTGCTGCGCCAGCGTCTAGGCTTGATATGACCCACGACTCATCCGCGTCACCGCTGATCTTCGGCGGCGGCGCACAATCGCCTCGGGCCGCGCTTCCCGTGCTGCCGCCCCTGGCGCTGTACATCCACATCCCGTGGTGTGTGCGCAAATGCCCTTATTGCGACTTCAACTCCCACACCGCCAGCCCGGTGCTGCCGGAAGAAGAGTACGTCGACGCCTTGCTGGCGGACCTCGATCAGGATCTGCACGCGGTCTACGGCCGCGAGTTGAGCTCGATTTTCTTTGGTGGCGGCACGCCGAGCCTGTTCAGCGCCGAAGCCTTGGGCCGCTTGCTCAAAGGCGTCGAGCAACGGATTCCGTTTGCCAGCGACATTGAAATCACCCTGGAGGCCAATCCGGGCACGTTCGAACAAGAGAAGTTCGTGGCCTACCGCGCGCTGGGCATCAATCGGCTATCGATCGGCATCCAGAGCTTCCAGGAAGAGAAACTCAAGGCTCTGGGACGGATTCACAACGGCGATGAAGCGGTGCGTGCTGCCGGCATGGCGCGCCAGGCCGGGTTCGATAACTTCAACCTGGACTTGATGCACGGTTTGCCCGATCAGTCGCTGGACGACGCCCTGAGTGATCTGCGCCAGGCCATCGCCCTGAAGCCGACCCACTTGTCCTGGTATCAGCTGACGCTGGAGCCGAATACGGTGTTCTGGAACCAGCCGCCTGTGCTTCCGGAAGACGACACGCTGTGGGACATTCAGGAGGCTGGCCAGGCGCTGCTCGCCGAACACGGTTACGCACAATACGAAGTCTCGGCGTATGCCCTGCCCGGTCGTCCGGCGCGGCATAACCTCAATTACTGGAGCTTCGGCGACTTCATCGGCATCGGCGCCGGCGCCCACGGCAAGCTCAGTCATCCAGACGGGCGCATCGTACGCACCTGGAAGACACGCCTGCCGAAGGATTACCTGAACCCGGCAAAAAGCTTCAAGGCTGGCGAGAAAGCGCTGACCAACGATGAACTGCCGTTCGATTTCCTGATGAACGCTTTGCGCCTGACTGAGGGGGTCGAATCGCGGCTGTATCCGGAGCGCACCGGGCTGAGCCTGGAAAGCCTAGCCGAAGGCCGCCGCGAAGCCGAACAAAGCGGTCTGTTGCAGGTCGAACCGTCACGTCTGGCGGCCACCGAGCGCGGGCAATTGTTCCTCAATGACTTGCTGCAAACATTTCTGAGCTGATTTCAGCCTTAAGGGAAAACGAATGGATTTGATACTCGACCTGCTCGCCACCGTCTCCCGCTGGAGCCGCAGCAACCTGTCGGAAATCTCTCTGGCGCTGGTGGGCTGTTTGCTGGTGCTGTTCGGCGCGGACATCAAAGCCTGGATCGATCAACGCCTGGGCAGCATCGCCGGCGCTTTGCGCGTCCCGTTGCTCGCGCTGGTATGCATGATCGGCAGCGGTGCCGCGCTGATCTACGCCACACCGTGGATCGTTCGTGGTTTGAGCCAGTTCAACAACTACAGCCTGGCGCCGGTGTTGTTGGTGGTCCTGGTGCTCATCGGCGTAGTCGCCGACCGCCGCTGATTTCCAGACACAAAAAAACCTGTAGGAGCCGGCTTGCTGGCGATGGAGTGTCAGTCAACATTGATGTGTCTGACACTCCATCGCCAGCAAGCTGGCTCCTACAGGTTTGTAGCGTGATGCTTAGGACTGTTTTTCGAACTTCAGGTCCCACACGCCATGCCCAAGTCGTTCGCCACGGCGTTCGAACTTGGTGATCGGGCGCTCGGCCGGGCGCGGTACGCACTTGCCGTCTTCGGCGAGGTTGCGATAACCCGGCGCGACATTCATCACTTCCAGCATGTATTCAGCGTACGGTTCCCAGTCAGTGGCCATGTGCAGAATCCCGCCGACCTTCAACTTGCTGCGCACCAGTTCAGCAAACGACGCCTGAACGATACGACGCTTGTGGTGGCGGCTCTTGTGCCATGGGTCCGGGAAAAACAGCATCAGGCGATCGAGGCTGTTGTCGGCCACGCAACGGTTGAGCACTTCGATCGCGTCGCAATCGTAGACCCGCAGATTGGTCAGGCCCTGAGTCAGCACGCCATTGAGCAGCGCGCCCACACCCGGACGGTGCACTTCCACGCCAATGAAATCCTGTTCCGGCGAAGCAGCGGCCATTTCCAGCAGCGAATGGCCCATGCCGAAACCGATTTCCAGCGAACGCGGTGCCGAGCGACCGAACACCTGGTCGAAGTCCACCGGCGCGTCGGCCAATGGCAGCACGAACAGCGGCGTGCCCTGCTCCAGACCTTTTTGCTGGCCTTCGGTCATGCGCCCGGCGCGCATCACGAAACTCTTGATGCGGCGGTGTTGGCGCTCGTCGCCTTCTTCCGTCTGGATTGGCGTGTCGTTTGATTCAGTCATCAATGGCTCTTACTTGATCAGACCATCCAGCGGCGAAGAGGCGCTGGCATAGAGTTTTTTCGGCATGCGGCCGGCGAGGTAGGCCAGGCGGCCTGCAACGATGGCGTGTTTCATGGCTTCAGCCATCATGATCGGCTGCTGGGCATGGGCGATGGCCGAGTTCATCAGCACCGCTTCGCAACCCAGCTCCATGGCGATGGTGGCGTCGGAAGCGGTACCGACACCGGCATCCACCAGCACGGGAATCTTGGCCTCTTCGAGGATGATCTGCAGGTTGTACGGGTTGCAGATCCCCAGGCCCGTGCCGATCAGACCGGCCAGCGGCATGACCGCGATGCAGCCGATTTCCGCCAGTTGACGGGCGATGATCGGGTCATCGCTGGTGTAGACCATCACGTCGAAGCCTTCCTTGACCAGCACTTCGGCGGCCTTGAGGGTTTCGATCACGTTGGGGAACAGGGTTTTCTGGTCCGCCAGCACTTCCAGCTTCACCAGGTTGTGGCCACCGAGCAGCTCACGGGCCAGGCGGCAGGTGCGCACAGCCTCGGTAGCGTCGAAGCAACCGGCGGTGTTAGGCAGGAAGGTGTAGCGATCCGGCGACAGGACTTCGAGCAGGTTCGGTTCGCCCGGGGTCTGGCCGAGGTTGGTGCGGCGCACGGCGAAGGTGACGATCTCGGCACCCGAGGCCTCGATGGCCAGGCGGGTTTCTTCCATGTCGCGGTATTTGCCGGTGCCTACCAGCAAACGCGACTGGTAAGTACGACCGGCCAGGACGAAGGGCTTGTCGCTACGAACGATGCTCATGGGAAATCCTCTGTAGGGGTGAGGTTCTTGCAGAATTCTGTGCCCTTGCGGGCCGGGCGACTAGCCGCCGCCGATGGCGTGTACCACTTCGACGGAATCGCCGTCGTTCAATGTGGTGTCCGCATGCTGGCTGCGCGGGACGATATCCAGATTGAGTTCGACCGCTACCCGGCGTCCGGTCAATTCCAGACGGGTCAGCAGGGCCGCAACGGTTTCACCGTCGGGCAGTTCAAGGGATTCGCCGTTCAACTGAATGCGCATGCCGGATGCCGTCATCATTTTTAGGGGCTGGCATTCTAGCCCGATCAGTCTTGGCGACCCAAGCCATTCGTCATGTCGTGGGCCTTGTAGGAGCGAGGCTTGCCCGCGAAGGCGTCGTGTCAGACGAAGATGATGGTGGCTGACTGTCGCCTTCGCGGGCAAGCCTCGCTCCTACAAGGTCAGTTTAAGCGCCAGGCGGCAAGGCCCAGACAGAACCAACCGATCAGGAATGCCAGGCCGCCGAAGGGCGTGATGATTCCGAGCTTGCTGATACCGGTCAGGGTCAACAGGTACAGACTGCCGGAAAACAGCAGGATGCCAATGGCAAAAGAGGCGCCGGCCCACGTGATCAAACGACCCGGAATCTGCGTGGCAAGCAGTGCCACACCCAGCAACGCCAAGGTGTGCACCAATTGGTAGGTGACGCCGGTGTGGAAAATCGCCAGGTATTCAGGCGTCAGCCGGCTTTTCAAGCCGTGGGCGGCGAATGCGCCAAGGGCAACGCCGGTGAAGCCGAAGAAAGCGGCCAGCATCAGAAAGCCACGCAGCATGAAGAACTCCAGTCAGACTCGATCAACAGGGTCTGTATAATGGCCCGCTCAATGGGTTCGGCCAAGCCATCTCTATGCTGCGTTTATTTTTACGACGATTTACAAAGGCCGTGCTCTGGTTCGCGGGCGGCAGCGTATTGCTGGTGCTGATTTTCCGCGTGGTGCCACCACCGGGCACGACGCTGATGGTCGAGCGCAAGATCGAATCCTGGTTCGACGGCGAGCCCATCGACCTGCAACGCACCTGGAAACCCTGGGATGAAATCTCCGACGACCTCAAAGTCGCAGTGATTGCCGGTGAAGATCAGAAATTCCCGGAGCATTGGGGTTTTGACCTCGGTGCGATCCGCGCAGCCCTGGCGCACAACGAGCTGGGTGGTTCGGTTCGCGGTGCCAGCACCTTGAGCCAGCAAGTGTCGAAAAACCTGTTTTTGTGGTCCGGCCGTAGCTGGCTGCGCAAAGGTCTGGAAGCCTGGTTTACCGGGCTGATCGAAGTGTTCTGGCCCAAACAGCGGATCCTTGAGGTGTACCTGAACAGCGTCGAGTGGGATGACGGGGTGTTTGGCGCGGAAGCGGCGGCTCGGCATCACTTTGGTGTAAGCGCCAAGTCGCTGTCCCGGCAGCAGGCCAGTTATCTGGCGGCTGTATTGCCTAACCCACGGGTGTGGAGCGCGAGTCACCCGACTAGTTATGTTGCACGTCGTGCCGGGTGGATTCGGCAGCAGATGAGCCAGTTGGGTGGTGACAGTTATCTCCTGGGGCTCAACGATTCGCGTCGGGCGCCTTGGGCCCAGTAACACCGCCGCCCCTTGTAGGAGCTGGCTTGCCAGCGATCGCGATATGCCTGACACACCCTATCGCCTCGATCGCAAGCAAGCCGGCTCCTACAAAAGCAGCGCCGGATTCAAGACTTTCGAGCACAAACAAAAACGCCCCGATCAATGATCGGGGCGTTTTTTATTGCCTTCGCACAGCTTAGGCGGCGATCGACAACTTGAGCTTGTTCATCGCACTCTTCTCGAGCTGACGAATACGCTCGGCCGACACGTTGTACTTCTGCGCCAGGTCGTGCAGCGTGGCTTTCTCTTCAGCCAACCAGCGCTGATAAAGGATGTCACGGCTGCGATCGTCCAGCACTTCCAGCGCTTCGTGCAGGTTGTGATTGGAGTTGTCGCTCCAGTCGGCGTCTTCCAGTTGACGGGCCGGGTCGTACCGGTGGTCTTCCAGATAGTTGGCCGGCGACTGGAAAGCACTGTCGTCGTCCGCTTCTGCGGCCGGGTCGAAGGCCATGTCATGGCCGGTCAGTCGGCTTTCCATCTCGCGCACTTCCCGCGGCTCTACGCCGAGGCTTTCCGCCACACGATGGACTTCCTCGTTGTTCAGCCACGCCAGACGTTTCTTCTGGCTGCGCAGGTTGAAGAACAGCTTGCGCTGGGCCTTGGTGGTCGCGACTTTCACAATGCGCCAGTTGCGCAGGATGAACTCGTGAATTTCCGCCTTGATCCAGTGCACAGCGAACGAAACCAGACGCACACCCATTTCCGGGTTGAAGCGCTTCACGGCCTTCATCAGGCCGACGTTACCTTCCTGGATCAGGTCAGCCTGAGCCAGACCGTAGCCGGAATAGCTACGGGCGATATGTACGACAAAACGCAGGTGGGCGAGCACCATCTGCCGAGCCGCCCCCAAATCCTGCTCATAGTAGAGACTCTCGGCCAGTTCACGCTCCTGCTCCGGCGTCAGCAATGGAATGCTGTTGACGGTGTGCACGTAGGCCTCCAGGTTCGCACCCGGGACCAGAGCATATGCAGGTTGCAAAGAATTGGTCATACGAAAAAACCTCCGTCTTACAAACTCGTGCAGTTCAGCACTGCGAAAATTGACCGGAAACCAAAAGACAAGTTCCCATAAACGCTGAAAGGTCAATACGAGCAAAATGATACTACTTAGGCGCAAGCTCCCTCAGGTGGCGTGCGACTGCAATCCATGCACCGATATACCCTAACAGCACCGCGCCAAGCAAGAGAGACAGACCGTCGGCTACTGGCACTCCCGCCAGCGCAAAATTACTGCCGTACAAACCGGCCAGTCCAACCACTGCCTCGTTCAGCCAGTTCAAGCCAAACGCCAATACGCCCCAGGAAAGTATCCCCGCACCGAAGCCATACAGCGCGCCCATATACAGAAAGGGCCTGCGCACATAGCTGTCAGTGCCGCCGACGAGTTTAATCACTTCTATCTCTGTGCGGCGGTTTTCAATATGAAGACGAATGGTATTGCCTATCACCAAAAGTAATGCAGAAACCAGAAGCACGGTCAGACCGAAGACAAAACGGTCACCCAGCTTGAGGATGGCTGCCAGACGCTCGACCCAGACTAGATCAAGTTGTGCCTGTTGTACCTTCGGCAGCTCGGAAAGTTTTTGTCGTAATGCTTCAAGCGCGGGCTTGTCGACCTCGTTCGGGGTTACCAGCACCACGCCTGGCAGCGGGTTCTCCGGCAGCTCCTTCAACGCTTCGCCCAGGCCGGACTGCTGCTGAAACTCTTCCAGCGCCTGATCACGACCGACATATTCGGCATCCGCTACGCCCGGAATGCCTTTGATCTGATCGCGCAACGATTCGCCTTCAGCCGGGCTGACCTCAAGTTGCAGGTACAGGGAAATCTGCGCCGCACGCTGCCAGGAACCGCCAAGACGTTCGACGTTACTTAGCAAAAGTGACAGGCCCATCGGCAAACTCAGGGCAACCGCCATCACCATGCAGGTGAAGAAACTGCCGATGGGATGCTTGCCCAGGCGCCGCAGACTGTCCAGCAGACTGGCGCGATGGCTTTCAATCCAGGCGCGGAACAGCGTGGCGAAGTCCGGACCGTCGTCATCGTCGCGTTTTTTCTTCTGCGGTTGCGGATCGGCGGCTTTCGGCGCCACGCGTTCGGAGACTTTAGGGCTGCGTGTCGCACTCATTCGCCCGCCTCCCCGTCGCCGATCAATCGGCCGCGTTGCAGTGTCAGCATGCGGTGACGCATGCGCGCGATCAGGGCCAGGTCGTGACTGGCGATCAGCACGCTGGTACCCAGACGGTTGATGTCTTCGAACACACCCATGATCTCGGCCGCCAGGCGCGGGTCGAGGTTACCGGTCGGCTCATCCGCCAGCAGCAAGGCCGGGCGGTGAACGATGGCGCGGGCGATGCCGACGCGCTGTTGCTGGCCGGTGGACAGGTCGCCGGGGTACAGATCGGTCTTGTCCGACAGCGCCACGCGCTCCAGTGCCGAATCCACACGTTTGGCGATTTCGGCCTTGGACAAACCAAGAATCTGCAACGGCAGGGCAACGTTGTTGAACACCGTGCGATCGAACAGCAACTGGTGATTCTGGAACACCACGCCGATCTGCCGACGCAGGTAAGGAATCTGTGCGTTGCTGATGGTGCCGAGGTCCTGACCGGCCAGCAGCAATTTGCCGGTGGTCGGACGCTCCATGGCCAGCAGCAGGCGCAACAAGGTGCTTTTACCGGCGCCGGAATGGCCGGTTACAAACAAGAATTCGCCCCGACGGACTCGAAAGCTCAGCTCATGCAAGCCGACGTGACCGTTCGGGTAGCGTTTACCGACCTGTTCGAAACGAATCATGAACGCTCCCGCTCGGCAAACAGTGCCTGGACAAAGGGTTCTGCTTCAAAGGTACGCAAGTCATCGATGCCTTCACCGACGCCGATGTAGCGAATCGGCAGGCCGAACTGCTTGGCCAGGGCGAAAATCACCCCGCCCTTGGCGGTGCCGTCGAGCTTGGTCAGCGCCAGGCCGGTCAGTTCGACGGTCTGGTTGAATTGCTTGGCCTGGTTGATGGCGTTCTGCCCGGTGCCGGCGTCGAGCACCAGCAGCACTTCGTGCGGCGCGTCGGCGTCGAGCTTGCTGATAACCCGGCGAACCTTCTTCAACTCTTCCATCAAATTGTCTTTGGTGTGCAGGCGACCGGCGGTGTCGGCGATCAACACGTCAATGCCACGGGCCTTGGCGGCTTGCACGGCGTCGAAGATCACCGAAGCCGAGTCGGCGCCGGTGTGCTGGGCGATCACCGGAATCTTGTTGCGCTCGCCCCAGACCTGCAATTGCTCGACAGCGGCTGCGCGGAAGGTGTCGCCCGCTGCCAGCATGACTTTCTTGCCTTCGAGTTGCAGCTTCTTCGCGAGTTTGCCGATGGTGGTGGTCTTGCCGGCGCCGTTGACGCCCACGACCAGGATCACGAACGGCTTGTTCTGCGAGGTAATTTTCAGCGGTTGCTCGACCGGCTTGAGCATCGCCGCCAGTTCCGCCTGCAGGGACTTGTACAGCGCGTCGGCATCGGCCAGCTCTTTGCGGGCAACCTTTTGGGTCAGGCGCTGGATGATCACCGAAGTGGCTTCAACGCCCACGTCGGCGGTCAGCAGACGGGTTTCGATGTCTTCGAGCAGCTCGTCATCGATGATCTTCTTGCCAAGAAACAGGCTCGCCATGCCTTCGCCGATGCTGGCGCTGGTCTTGGACAGGCCTTGCTTGAGCCGGGCGAAGAAACCGGCTTTGGTTTCTTCGGTCCGCACAGGCTCGGCGGGTGTTTCGACCGGCACGACGGGCACGACGGGCACGACGGGCGCGGCGGCAACGGGGGCGACGGGGGCGACGACCGGCGCAGGCTCTGGCGCTTGAACAACCGGAGCAACCGGAGCAACGAAAGCAGGAATCTCAGGCTCTGTAACAGCCGGCACAGGTTCGGCCACAACAACTGGCTCAATCACTGGCACCTGAACGGGCGCAGGAGAAAACGCACTCGGCGCCGGAATCGGCGGCGTAATGTGCGGCGCCAGCTCGTCTTCGACCAACGATACCGGCTCTTCCGCTACCGGCAAGGTCAGCCACGGCTCGGCGGCAGGCGTCAGCGGCTGTTCAGCCACGACGTCAGGTTGCGCCTCAACCACCGGTTGCAGCACCGGTTCGGAGATCGGCAGGACAACCGGCGCCGGCGCTTCATCTATTACCGGTGCAGGTACTGGCTCAGGAATGGGCTGTGGCTGTTCGACGACGGTTTCCTGCGGCTTTTTGCGCAGCCATCCGAACAGGCTTTTCTTCTCGCCAGCCGCAGCTGGGGCTTTCTTGTCGTCGTTGGAACCAAACATGGAGGACGGCTATCTCACGGTAGCGACGCGCCAAAAGGCGCCTCGGCAAATAAATATTCGATGCAGAACAGACTGCGATTGACCCAGCTTGTTCACGCGCAACATTTTGTAGAGGTGCAAACAGCGCCTCAAAGGTCGACTAATACGAAGGACTGGAACGGCATCGTCGGCGAAAACGCAGAGTTTAGCTGACAAACTCAAAGCTTCCGGCGCAAACCCAAACAACCTGCTGACCGATCAAAGGCCTGATAGGCGTGGCCGCCAGTAAAACGGATCAGTATCCTAGCACCCTCTCGCCCGCCGACGCTAAGACCAAGCGGGCAGCTCAACAGGTTTAAAAACGAATGAATGCTCTAGCCCGCCGCGCTGCAGGCCTGCTGCTCAGCACAGTTTGTCTGCCACTTTCAGCCTTTGCTGCCGATCCGCAACCCACCCACGAATTCACCCTCGACAATGGCCTGAAGGTCATCGTGCGCGAAGACCATCGCGCGCCAGTGGTGGTTTCCCAGGTCTGGTACAAGGTTGGCTCCAGCTACGAGACGCCGGGGCAGACCGGTTTGTCCCACGCCCTGGAACACATGATGTTCAAGGGCAGCGAGAAAGTCGGCCCCGGCGAAGCCTCGCTGATCCTGCGAGACCTCGGCGCCGAAGAGAACGCGTTCACCAGCGACGACTTCACCGCTTATTACCAGGTGCTGGCCCGCGACCGTCTGGGCGTGGCCTTCGAGCTCGAAGCCGACCGCATGGCCAGCCTGCGCTTGCCGGCCGACGAGTTCGCCCGCGAGATCGAAGTCATTAAAGAAGAACGTCGTCTGCGCACCGACGACAAGCCGATGTCCAAGGCCTACGAACGCTTCAAGGCCATGGCCTACCCGGCCAGCGGTTACCACACGCCGACCATCGGCTGGATGGCTGACCTGGACCGCATGAAGGTCGAAGAGCTGCGCCACTGGTACCAATCCTGGTACGTGCCGAACAACGCCACGCTGGTGGTGGTCGGCGACGTGACACCGGACGAAGTGAAAACCCTGGCCCAGCGCTACTTCGGCCCGATCGCCAAACGCGACGTGCCACCGGCGAAAAAACCGGTCGAACTGGCCGAGCCCGGCGAACGGCAGATTACGCTGCACGTGCAGACCCAACTGCCGAGCCTGATGCTGGCCTTCAACGTACCGAGCATCGCTACCGCCGAAGATAAACGTTCGGTCAACGCCTTGCGCCTGATCTCGGCCCTGCTCGATGGCGGCTACAGCGGACGCATCCCGACGCAACTGGAGCGCGGCGAAGAGCTGGTATCCGGCGGTTCGTCGAGCTACGACGCCTACACCCGCGGCGACAGCCTGTTCACCCTGTCGGCAACGCCGAACACCCAGAAAAACAAAACCATGGCCCAGGCCGAAGCCGGTTTGTGGAAGCTGCTCGAACAGCTGAAAACCACCGCGCCGTCCGCCGAAGAGCTGGAGCGCGTGCGGGCTCAAGTGATCGCCGGTCTGGTTTACGAGCGCGACTCGATCACCAGCCAGGCCACCGCTATCGGCCAACTGGAAACCGTCGGCCTGTCCTGGAAGCTGATGGACACCGAACTGGCCGAACTGGAAAGCGTCACGCCAGAAGACATCCAGAAAGCCGCCAAGCTGTATTTCACCCGCGAACGTCTCAGCGTCGCCCATGTCCTGCCACTGGAGACGACTCATGAGTGAGCATAAAAAACCACGTCTGGCCTTGATCGGCCTGGTCGCTGTCGCATTGATTGGCTCCGCTGCCTTCTATTTACTGAAGACCGACCACTCCAACGCCAGCGAAGCCCTCGACAAGGCCAAGTCCAGCCAGAAACTGCAATCGCTGGCCGAACTCGGCGGCAAGGCACCGAGCCGCCGCTCGCTCAACGTGCAAACCTGGAACACCGCCGAAGGCGCCAAGGTGCTGTTCGTCGAAGCCCGCGAGTTGCCGATGTTCGACATGCGCCTGATCTTCGCCGCCGGCAGCAGCCAGGACGGCGGTGCGCCGGGCCTGGCCGTGCTGACCAATGCGATGCTCAACGAAGGTGTGGCGGGTAAAGATGTCGGCGCTATCGCTCAGGGCTTCGAAGGCCTGGGCGCCGACTTTGGCAACGGTGCGTTCAAGGACATGGCGCTGGCGTCGCTGCGCAGCCTCAGTGCCGCGGATAAACGCGAGCCTGCGTTGAAGCTGTTCTCCGAAGTTGTCGGCAAACCGACCTTCCCCGCCGATTCGTTTGCGCGCATCAAGAACCAGATGCTCGCCGGCTTCGAGTACCAGAAACAGAACCCCGGCAAACTGGCCAGTATCGAGCTGATGAACCGCTTATACGGCGATCACCCGTACGCGCATTCCAGCGATGGCACGGCGAAAACCGTACCAGCCATCACCCTGGCTCAGTTGAAGGCGTTCCATGAGAAAGCCTACGCCGCCGGCAACGTGGTGATTGCGCTGGTGGGGGACCTGTCCCGCGCCGAAGCCGAGGCGATTGCTGCACAAGTCTCCAGTGCGCTGCCAAAAGGCCCCGCGCTGGCGAAACTGCCGCAACCTGAAGAACCGAAAGCCAGCATCGGCCACATCGAGTTTCCGTCCAAGCAGACCAACCTGATGCTCGCGCAACTGGGCATCGACCGTGACGATCCGGATTACGCCGCGCTGTCCATGGGCAACCAGATCCTCGGCGGCGGTGGCTTCGGCACCCGTTTGATGAGCGAAGTACGCGAGAAGCGCGGCCTGACGTATGGCGTATATTCGGGCTTCACCCCGATGCAGGCGCGTGGCCCGTTCATGATCAACCTGCAAACCCGCGCCGAGATGAGCGAAGGCACGCTGAAACTGGTGCAGGACGTGCTCGCCGACTACCTTAAAACCGGCCCGACCGAAAAAGAACTCGACGACGCCAAGCGTGAACTGGCCGGCAGCTTCCCGCTGTCCACCGCCAGCAACGCCGACATCGTCGGCCAGCTCGGCGCGATGGGCTTCTACAATCTGCCGTTGAGCTACCTGGAGGACTTCATGCAGCAGTCCCAGAGCCTGACCGTCGAGCAAGTCAAAGCCGCACTGAACAAACACCTGAGCACGGATAAAATGGTCATCGTCAGCGCTGGCCCGACCGTGCCGCAAAAGCCGTTACCGGCCCCTACTGATAAACCTGCCGAGCAGCCGCTCGGGGTTCCGGAGCATTAATGGCCACTCGTCCTAAAAAGCCTGTTCACAACGTGCACAACGGCGTGAACCAACTGCGCATCATCGGCGGTGAATGGGGCAGCCGAAAGCTGAGCTTCCCCGATGCACCGGGCCTGCGCCCGACGCCAGACCGAGTGCGTGAAACCTTGTTCAACTGGCTGGCGCCTTACATCGCCGGCGCCAAGGTACTTGATCCATTCGCCGGCAGCGGTGCGCTGTTCCTTGAGGCGCTGTCCCGTGGCGCGGCAATGGGCCAGGCGCTGGACGCCAGCAATATCGCGGTCTCAAGTATCAAGGAACATCTGGGTACCCTGCGCTGCACCACCGGCCAGATCCAGACGGCCGATGCCTTGCGCTATCTGGAGACCCAGACCGCGAGCGCTTATGACGTGGTGTTCCTCGACCCGCCGTTCAACCAGAACCTGTTGCCCGCCGTTTGCACGCTGCTCGAAGAGCGCCAATGGCTGGCGGACGATGCCTGGGTGTACACCGAAAGCGAAACCGCCCCCTCGACGCTTGGCCTGCCGGCCAACTGGCGCCTGCACCGAGAGCAGAAATCCGGGCGCGTCTACTATTCGTTGTGGCAACGTATGGCAGAGATCGCCGGTTAACCGACCGGCCTGAAAAGGTGCGCACAGGTTGCGCACCGCTGCATCGAGAGCAATCGTGTCTTTTCCGTCAGAACGCTTCACCCCTGCCTTCGGCCTCGGCAACCCGCACTTGCAGACCTTGTGGGGACCGCTTTGGCGCAAAACCACGCACATCGATCGCGAACGCGAACGTTTGTGGCTCGAAGATGGCGACTTTCTTGACCTGGACTGGCACGGCCCGCACAGCGCCGATGCACCGCTGGTGCTGGTGCTGCATGGCCTGACCGGCTCTTCCAATTCGCCTTATGTGGCCGGCGTGCAAAAAGCCTTGGGTGACCAAGGCTGGGCCAGCGTCGCGCTGAACTGGCGCGGCTGCTCCGGCGAACCGAATCTGTTGCCGCGCAGCTACCATTCCGGCGCCAGCGAAGATTTGGCCGAAACCATCAAGCACCTGCGGGCCAAACGGCCACTCGCGCCGCTGTATGCGGTCGGTTATTCCCTCGGCGGCAACGTTTTGCTCAAGCACTTGGGCGAGACCGGCAGCGACAGCGGCGTGCTCGGTGCCGTGGCGGTGTCGGTGCCGTTTCGGCTCGATCACTGCGCCGACCGCATCGGCCAGGGTTTCTCGAAGGTGTATCAGGCGCACTTCATGCGCGAGATGGTCGCCTACATCAAGAACAAGCAGCGGCAGTTCCAGCATGACGGACGCGAGGATGGCCTGGCGGAATTGGCCGCGCTGGGCTCGCTGGAAAACATGCGCACGTTCTGGGATTTCGATGGCCGGGTCACCGCGCCGTTGCACGGTTTCACCGATGCGCAGGATTACTATCGCCGCGCCTCAAGCCGTTACTTTCTGGGCGAGATTCGCACACCGACGCTGATCATTCAGGCCGCCGACGACCCGTTTGTATTTCCTCACAGCCTGCCGCAAGCCGAGGAGCTGTCCGTCTGCACTCAATTAGAACTGCAAGCCAAGGGCGGGCATGTCGGCTTCGTCGATGGCTCGTTCCGGCAGCCGGGTTACTACCTGGAACGGCGCATCCCGCAGTGGCTGACCGCCGTGGGTCGCGGGTAAACCGATGGACATCGATCAGGGCGAGTCGATCCGTTTCTGGCAAACGGCGCCTTTGGCCGGGGTCGAGTTGTTGTCCGCACGCTACATCGAACACCGTTTCGCCCCGCATGTGCATGACGGTTACGTGATCGGCATGATCATGGCCGGCGCCCAGCGTTACCGCTATCGCGGCGCCGAACATCTGGCGGGCAGCGGCACGCTCGTTTTGATCAACCCCGACGAGTTGCACACCGGTCACAAAGGCACGGAAGACGGTTGGTTGTACCGGGCATTTTATCCCGACAGCGGGCAGATTCTGTCACTGCTCGATGAGCTGGAACTGCCGACCCATAACCTGCCGGCATTTGGCGCCACGCTGTATCGCGATCCGGACCTGGTGAAAGGCTTCTGCCAACTGCATCGTCTGCTCGAAACGCCCTCCACCGCCCTGCAACAGCAGACAGCCTGGCGAGAAATGATGTTGTCGCTGCTGCAACGTCACGCCGCCGTTCCGGACGCCGGCAAACCCGGCAAGGAACACCGCGCGGTGACGCAGGCCAAGGAACTGCTGCAAGCGCAATTGGCGGCACCGCCGTCGCTGGAAGAACTCGCGGCAGCGGTCAATCTGTCGCCCTTTCATTTCGCCCGGGTGTTCCGCAGCGCCACCGGCATGCCACCGCACACCTGGTTGATGCAGCAGCGCATCGCTCGGGCGCGGGCGTTGTTGCAGGGCGGCTGTTTGCCATTGGAAGTGGCGACACAATTGGGGTTTGCCGACCAGAGTCATCTGAGCCGACAGTTCAAGCAGGTTTACGGGGTGGGGCCTGGGGCATATCGCAGAGCGCTTCTGTAGGAGCCGGCTTGCTGGCGATAGAAGCAATGCGGTCTGTCTGATTGACCGCGTTGCGCTTATCGCCAGCAAGCCGGCTCCTACAGGGGATTGGTGTTTATTCGCCGGTGGCGATGCCACGCGCGGGGTCGTTGATCCATTCGCTCCACGAACCGGCATACAACGAGCCCAACGGATATCCCGCGAGGCACAAGGCGAACAGGTTATGGCACGCCGTCACGCCGGAACCGCAGTACGCCACCAGATCGATCGGCGCGCGATTGCCGAGTTTCGCGGCAAAGCGCTGCTTGAGCTGATCGGCCGGCAGAAAACGCCCGTCGCTGCCCAGGTTGTCGGTGAATGCCGCACATTGCGCGCCGGGAATGTGCCCGGCAATCGGGTCGATCGGCTCCACTTCACCCTTGAAGCGCGGCAAGGCACGGGCATCGAGCAAGGTCAAATCGGGCTGGCCGAGACGGTGCTGAAGCTGTTCGGCGTTCAACAGCAGCGTATTGTCCGGCGTTCCCGCGAAGGTGCCACGTTCAATACCGGGCGCATCAAGGCTCAAGGGCAAACCCGCCGCGTGCCAGGCCTTGAGCCCGCCATCGAGGATAAACACGTTGTCACGCTTGCCCAGCCAGGCCAGCAACCACCACGCCCGCGCCGCGTAGGCACCGGGGCCGTCGTCATACAAAACCACATCGCTGTCGGCATTGATGCCCCAGGCTTGCAGGCGTTCGATCAAGTCCGCAGGTTGCGGCAACGGATGGCGCCCGGTCACGCCCTTGACCACCGCCCCGCTCAAATCACGCTCAAGATCAGCGAAGCTCGACCCGGCGATGTGCCCTTCGGCATAGCTGCGCTGGCCGTAGTCCGGGTCTTCGAGGGCAAAACGACAATCAAGAATCACCAACCCCGGCTGGTCCTTTTTCAGGTCCAGTGCTTGCGGGCTGATCAGTTGCGCAATGGGCATAACGGGCTCCTGTGAGGTGGTCGATTTTGAATCCTACTGCACTTCTTCCAGTGCCTGGGCCAGCGGCACGTAAAACTCCTCGTACAGCGCGTTCACCGCATCACGCGACTGATCGGTGACAAAACCGGCCTCCAGCACCAGCACCTGATACACGCCGCGTTTGATCGCCTGCTCGCTCAGGTGGTTGGAATTTTCCCGCGTGGTGCACAGGAAACGCACCCAGGACGTGAGGATGATCCACGCATTAAGCGTCAGGGATTCAATCTGCACCTTATCCATGGACAGGATGCCGGCCTCGACGAATCCCGCGTAGATGTGCGTGCCATAGATCAGGCAGCGCTGGGAAAAGCGCCGATAACGGGCGGCGAGTTCCGGATCGCTGTCGAGCAAGTGCTCGAGATCACGATGCAAAAACCGGTAGCGCCACATCGCCGCCAGCAACTCCTGAAGGTAGAAGCGCTTGTCTTCAACCGTCGCGGCGCGCCCCTGGGGTGGGCGCAGGAAGCTGTCCACCAGGCTTTCGTACTCACTGAACAGTACGGCGATGATCGCCTGCTTGTTGGGGAAGTGGTAGTAGAGGTTGCCCGGAGAAATGTCCATGTGGGCAGCAATGTGGTTGGTGCTGATGCTGCGCTCACCCTGCTGGTTGAACAGCTCCAGGCTGTTCTGCACGATGCGCTCGCTGGTTTTGATCCGAGGGGCCATGGCTTGAGCTTTAATTCAGAGTGCGTTGAGGGGCATCTTACGACCTAACCGCGAGCGGATAAAACAACGCGATGTCAGGATCTCATTTGACTTTATAGAGTATAGACTCTAAAAAGTTCATCACTACAATAAATCCGGAGCCGACCATGACTGCTGACATCGCCTATCTGCAGAACCTGCAGCAGCCCCTGGAGGAGCTCCAATCCCGGTTCGACGACCAGCGCGCAGCCTATGCCGCCAACCCGATGCCGCCCGCAGCCCAGCGACTTCAATGGCTCAAAGCCCTGCGCGATTTGTTGAGCAATGAACGTCAGGCCCTGATCGATGCGATCAGCCAGGACTTCAGCCACCGCAGCGCCGATGAAACCCTGCTCGCCGAACTGATGCCCAGCCTGCACGGCATTCACTATGCCAGTCAGCACCTCAAAGGCTGGATGAAACCTTCACGACGCAAGGTCGGCGTGGCCTTCCAGCCAGCCTCGGCGAAAGTCGTTTACCAGCCGCTGGGCGTGGTCGGGGTGATCGTTCCGTGGAACTACCCGCTGTATCTGGCCATCGGCCCTTTGGTTGGCGCGTTGTCGGCGGGCAATCGGGTGATGCTCAAACTCAGCGAATCGACACCCGCCACCGGCCTGTTGCTCAAGGAATTGCTTGGGCGGATCTTCCCCGAAGACCTGGTTTGCGTGGTGCTCGGCGAGGCCGATATCGGCGTAGCGTTCTCCCGCCTGCGTTTTGATCACCTGCTGTTCACCGGCGCCACCAGCATCGGCAAACACGTGATGCGTGCAGCGGCCGAGAACCTGACGCCGGTAACGCTGGAACTGGGCGGCAAGTCCCCGGCCATCGTCTCTCGTGATGTGCCGTTGAAGGACGCCGCCGAACGTATTGCTTTCGGCAAGACGCTCAACGCCGGGCAAACCTGCGTCGCCCCGGACTACGTAATGGTCCCGGAAGACCGCGTGGGTTCTTTCGTCGAAGCCTACCGTCAGGCGGTTCGCGGGTTTTATCCGACACTGGCTGACAACCCGGACTACACCGCGATCATCAATGACCGACAACTGGCCCGGCTCAACGGCTACATCAGCGACGCCACCAGCAAGGGCGCGCTGCTGATTCCGCTGTTCGACCAGGGCCAGGGCCGGCGCATGAGCCACAGCCTGCTGCTGAACGTCACCGACGAGATGATGGTGATGCAGGACGAAATCTTCGGTCCGCTGCTGCCGATCGTTCCGTACAAGGATCTGGATGAAGCATTTGCCTACATCAATCGTCGCCCTCGCCCACTGGCGCTGTATTACTTCGGCTACGACAAGCGCGAACAAAACCGCGTCCTGCATGAAACCCACTCCGGAGGCGTGTGCCTGAACGACACGTTGCTGCACGTCGCGCAGGACGACATGCCCTTCGGCGGCATCGGCGCCTCGGGCATGGGCCATTACCACGGCCACGAAGGTTTCCTGACGTTCAGCAAGGCCAAAGGCGTGCTGATCAAACAGCGTTTCAACGCAGCGAAACTGATCTACCCGCCGTACGGAAAAACCATTCAGAAACTGATCCAGAAGCTGTTTATCCGCTAACGACCTTCACCGCCGGGTAATAACAATAATGAGCCCAAGCCTGTCCGATACACCCGCGCTGTCACGGCGCGGCCTGCTTAAATTCAGCCTCGGCGCAAGCGCGTTTCTGGCCACGGCCGGACTCGGCGCGAGCCTCAGCGGGTGCTCGTCGAGCATCCCGGCCAGCGGTTTCGCGATCCTGCGCAGCGGCGATCTATTGTTTTTACGGGCGCTGATTCCGGTGATGCTCGATGGCGCCGTGGTCGCCGGGAAAATGCCGATGGCGCTCGACCAGACCTTGCACTGCCTGGATAACGGCCTCAATCACCTGTCACCGGAAATGCTCAAACTCACTCGGCAATTGTTCGATGTGCTGGGGATGGCCGTGACTCGCGGGCCGTTGACCGGGATCTGGGGCAGTTGGGAAAACGCCAGTGCCGATGAGATCCGGCACTTTCTTGATCGCTGGGAAAACAGCTCGTTGAGCCTGTTGCGCATGGGGCATAGCTCGTTGCTGCAACTGGTGATGATGGCGTGGTACAGCCGGGCTGAGTCGTGGGCGCATTGCGGGTATCCCGGACCGCCAACCGTTTAGGACCGAGTCGGCCCTTTCGCGGGCAAGCCTCGCTCCTACAAAGCCTATGCGATCTGTAGGAGCGAGGCTTGCCCGCGAAGGCGGCCTGATGAACGACACATTTCTCAATATAAAAACAAGAGAACCCGAATATGCCCGTACCCGATCCGTTCCGCGAAGGCATGGCCCGTGGCTGGAAAACCCACAACGGCTCGCAACTGTCCGAGGACCTGACCCTCGAAGCGGACGTGGCGATCATCGGCAGCGGCGCGGGCGGCGGCACCACCGCTGAAATCCTCAGCGCCGCCGGCTACAAGGTGCTGTTGATCGAAGAAGGTCCGCTCAAGACCAGCAGCGACTTCAAGATGCTTGAAGACCAGGCCTACACCAGCCTCTATCAGGAAGGCATCGGCCGCATGAGCAAGGACGGCGCGATTACCATCCTTCAGGGCCGCGCAGTGGGCGGCACCACGCTGATCAACTGGACCTCGAGTTTCCGCACGCCAGAGCCAACGCTCGAACACTGGGCCAGGGAGCACAACGTCAAAGGCCACAGCCCGGCCGAGATGGCGCCATGGTTCGAGAAAATGGAGCAACGTCTGGGCGTCGCACCCTGGATGGTTCCGCCGAACGCCAACAACGATGTGATTCGCAAAGGCTGCGAGCAGCTCGGCTACAGTTGGCACGTGATCCCGCGCAACGTGCGCGGCTGCTGGAATCTTGGCTACTGCGGCATGGGCTGCCCGACCAACGCCAAGCAATCGATGATGGTCACGACGATTCCGGCGACCCTGGAAAAGGGCGGCGAGCTGCTTTACCTGGCCCGCGCCGAGAAACTGATGATCAAGGACGGCAAGGTCACCGGCCTGCAATGCGTGGCGATGGATGATCGCTGCGTCGCCCCCACGGGCAAGACGATCTCGGTCAAGGCGCGGCATTACGTGCTGGCCGGCGGCGGCATCAACAGCCCCGCGTTGCTGTTGCGTTCCGACGCGCCCGATCCGCACAAACGTCTGGGCAAGCGCACGTTCCTGCATTTGGTGAACATGTCCGCCGGGCTGTTCGACGAGGTGATCAACCCGTTCTACGGCGCGCCGCAGTCGATCTATTCCGACCATTTCCAATGGCAGAACGGCACCACCGGCCCGATGGCCTACAAACTCGAAGTGCCACCCCTGCACCCAGCCCTGGCCGCCACATTGCTCGGCGGTTTTGGCCAGGAAAGCGCCCGACACATGGAAAGCCTGCCGCATACCCACGCCATGCTGGCGTTGCTGCGCGATGGCTTTCACCCGGACAGCCCCGGTGGCAGCGTCGAATTGCGCGGCGACAACACGCCAGTGCTCGATTATCAGGTTTCACCCTACGCCTGGGACGGACTGCGCCGCGCCTTCCACAGCATGGCCGAGATCCAGTTCGCCGGCGGCGCCAACGCCGTGATGCCGATGCACGCCGACGCGCGCTATGTGAAAACCCTGGCCGAGGCGCGCACGCTGATCGACGGCCTGAGCCTTGAGTTGTATCGCACACGCTTGGGCAGTGCCCATGTGATGGGCGGTTGCGCCATGGGCGAAGACCCGAAAAACGCCGTGACCGACAGCCTCGGCCGGCATCATCAGCTCAGCAACCTGTCGATCCACGACGGCTCGCTGTTCCCCACCAGCATTGGCGCAAACCCGCAATTGTCGGTCTACGGGCTGACGGCGCAACTGGCGACTTCGTTGGCCGAACGTTTGAAAAACCCATGAAAAGAGCGAATATTCCTATCGTCTATAGTGCTTTCTTACCCAACAGGCGACTTGGCCGACCGGGAAGGCTGCGATACCATCCGACTCCCCAACGGACTCCCGCCAGGACGACGCGATGAACCGAGTGTTGTACCCAGGTACCTTCGACCCTATTACCAAGGGCCATGGCGATCTGGTCGAACGCGCCGCGCGCCTGTTCGATCATGTGATCATCGCCGTCGCCGCCAGCCCGAAGAAAAACCCGTTGTTTCCCCTGGAACAGCGTGTGGAGCTGGCCCGCGAGGTCACTAAACATCTGCCGAACGTTGAAGTCGTCGGCTTCTCGACGCTGTTGGCGCACTTCGCCAAAGAGAAGAATGCCAACGTGTTCCTGCGTGGTTTGCGCGCAGTGTCGGACTTCGAATACGAATTTCAGCTGGCCAACATGAACCGTCAGTTGGCGCCGGATGTGGAAAGTCTGTTCCTTACACCGTCCGAGCGCTATTCGTTCATTTCCTCGACGCTGGTCCGTGAAATCGCGGCGTTGGGCGGCGATATCACCAAGTTCGTCCACCCTGCGGTGGCTGACGCTCTGACACTTCGATTTAAAAAATAACGCCAGACCTGTAGGAGCCAGCTTGCTGGCGATGGATGTTAACGATGACGAGTGCTGCCTGAATGAACGCGGCGCTCTCCCGCCCATCGCCAGCAAGCTGGCTCCTACAGCGCCAATGCGGCACAATTGCGCATTGGTTTTTAGCGCCCGGGCCTGCCGCCCCGGCTGGAGTTAGCATGTCCCTGATCATCACCGACGATTGCATCAACTGCGACGTCTGCGAACCCGAGTGCCCGAACGCCGCCATTTCCCAAGGCGAAGAGATCTACGTGATCGACCCGAACCTGTGCACCCAGTGTGTCGGCCACTACGACGAACCTCAGTGCCAGCAGGTGTGCCCGGTGGATTGCATTCCACTGGACGAAGCGCATCCGGAGACTGAAGAGCAGTTGATGGAGAAGTACCGGAAGATTACCGGTAAGGCGTGAGCCATGAGGCGTCTGTGAGGACGCCTTCGCGGGCAAGCCTTGCTCCTACAGAAGCAGCGCTAACATTGTAGGAGCGAGGCTTGCCCGCGAAGCTTTTAGGCTTCACTCCCGCTGCTCAAACCCCTCCCCGATACATCCCAGACACCTTACGAACGCCGCTTTCGCCGGATCAACCACCAACGCCTGTCCCGCGTCACCGACATTGCCGCCCAGCGCGGTAAACGGCAACGACACCACAAACGCCCCCGCGCCAATCACCGTTGCCACGACCAGCAAGGGTCGGGCAATCAGCAAGTCGCCGAGCATGGCGTACGCCGGGGGATTCTGGATGGTGTAGCGCGGGTCGCCGCTGCCGGTATTTGCTGCCAGCGCCGGTGCACCGGCACTCAGCAGCAAAACCACGGCAAGGGTTCGGAACAGGTTCATGGCACGGTCCTTCGACTAGGCAGTGAGAACACTGACTATAGACCGTAGGAATATCAGCTCTGGCAGCGCGGGCAAAAGACGCTGGCGCGCTGCCCGAGTTTGACTTCCCGCAGCTCTGTTCCGCAGACCTTGCACGGTTGGCTGCCACGGCCGTACACGAATAATTCCTGCTGGAAATAACCGGGCTGACCGTCGCCGCCGATAAAGTCGCGCAACGTCGTACCGCCGCGCTCGATGGCGGCGGCCAGGATGCGTTTGATCTCGATCGCCAATTTCAAATAGCGCGCCCGGGAAATGCTCTTTGCCTCGCGACGCGGGTCGATACCGGCCGCAAACAGCGCTTCAGTCGCATAGATATTGCCGACGCCGACCACCACGGCGTTGTCCATGATGAACGGTTTGACCGCCATCGAACGCCCACGGGACTGCTGAAACAAGCGCTCGCCGTCGAACAGATCAGTCAACGGCTCAGGCCCCAGGCGAATCAGTAATTCATGGTTAAGCGGATCGAGGCTCCAGAGCATCGCGCCGAACCGTCGCGGGTCGGTGTAACGCAGGGCCAGGCCCGATTCCAGCTCGATATCCACATGCTCATGCTTGGCGGCCGGCAGGCCGACTTCCACCAGGCGCAGATTGCCCGACATGCCCAAGTGGCTGATCAGCGTGCCGACTTCGGCGTTGATCAGCAAGTACTTGGCGCGCCGCTCCACCAGCACGATACGCTGGCCGGAGAGCCGCACATCCAGGTCTTCAGGGATCGGCCAGCGCAGGCGACGGTCACGCACGATCACCCGGCTGACGCGTTGGCCTTCCAGGTACGGCGCAATACCGCGGCGGGTGGTTTCGACTTCCGGCAGTTCAGGCATGGTGCTCTCGAATCAGGCGCTGACGGCACTCAGCGGTGAGTGCCGAGGTCGCGAATCGTTTGTTTGAGGGTTTCGAAGTCGTAGTCCGAGAGGCCCACGTAATCGAGTACCAGCGGCGCGATGGTGTTCCATTCACGGTCCTCGTTCTGGTTGCCCAGTACCCGGTAGGACGCACAAATGTGCTCGGCCATTTTCAGGATCGCCAACAGGTTTTTCAGCTGGCTGTTGCGCGAAGACTCATCGCTGAAAATCGCCAGCGCATTGTGGTGATTGGCGATCGCCGTGCTCACATGCTCCGGCAGGCGCCAGGATTTGGCCGTGTAATAACCGACCACCGCATGATTGGTATTGAACACCCGATTTTCCGTGTCCACCACCCGGCATTCGGCACTGGCGCTGGCGTAGGCTTCTTCCAGCGTGGTCATGTAATCCGGGAACCGCTGCAGCATCAGCGGCACGCCGCAGTCGTGGAACAGGCCCAGGGCGTACGCTTCATCGCCGGCCTGGACGCCAATGCGCTTGGCCAGGGTCAGGCAGGTCATCGCCACGTCCTGAGCAGTGTCCCAGAAACGGTTCAGGGTGACGATGGTGTCATCGTTCATTTCACCCTTGATCGACTGTGCGTTGATCAGGTTGATGATCGAACGGCTGCCCAGCAGATTCACTGCACGCTGGATCGAGGCGATCTTGTTGCTCAAGCCGTAATACGGCGAGTTGACGATTTTCAGCAGGGCACCAGAGAGGCCCGGGTCCTGGGAGATCAGCTTGGCGATCACTTCCAGATCCGGGTCGGGCATGTACTGCTCCATCTGCAGATCCACCATGATCTGCGGCTGGGCCGGCACGCTGATGCCTTGCAGGGACTGTTGGATCTGTTCGGTGGTCAGCTCTTGGGACATAAGTACACACTCTGGGACAGGCGCCGATTCTAACCTTTATAAAGTTGGATCCGACATACCGGCGGACAACATCGGCCAAAGTTTCATTTCCGTGGAGCATTCGAAATTGCCTTCGCGGGCAAGCCTCGCTCCTACGGGTTTTGTGTCGGTCACGGAAATTGCGTACGACGCGAAACCTGTAGGAGCGAGCGGTGCGGCGACCCGACTTGCCCGCGAAGGGGCCGTCAGCGTTTCATCGCCCACCCGGCCCGCCACCACCCTCAACACGCTATACTCCCGCTCTTTTTTCCGGAGCGACGTCATGTCCCTGCCTAGCCTGCGCCTCAAAGCCAACGCCGACCGTCGCCTGCGAAACGGCCACTTGTGGGTCTACAGCAACGAAATCGACGTGGCTGCCACCCCGTTGCACGGCTTCAAGGCCGGTGACCAGGCGATCCTCGAAGCCGCCGGCGGCAAGCTGCTGGGCATCGTCGCCATGAGCCCGAACAACCTGATCTGCGCTCGTCTGCTGTCGCGCGACATCAAGTTGCCGCTGGACAAATCGCTGCTGGTGCACCGCCTGAACGTTGCCCTGTCCCTGCGCGATCGCCTGTTCGACAAGCCGTTCTATCGCCTGGTCTACGGCGACTCCGACCTGCTGCCAGGCCTGGTGGTCGACCGTTTCGGCGACATCCTGGTGGTGCAGATCGCTTCGGCAACCATGGAAGCGCATAAAGACGACGTGATCGCGGCGCTGACCCAAGTGCTCAAGCCAAGCGGCATTCTGTTCAAGAACGACTCCGCCGCCCGCGACGCCGAAGGCCTCAACCGCTACGTCGAAACCGTGTTCGGCCTGGTGCCGGAGTGGGTCGCGCTGGAAGAGAATGGCGTGAAGTTCGAAGCCCCGGTCATTCAGGGCCAGAAAACCGGCTGGTTCTACGACCACCGCATGAACCGTGCACGCCTGGCCCCGTACGCCAAAGGCAAACGCGTCCTCGACCTGTACAGCTACATCGGCGGCTGGGGCGTGCAAGCCGCAGCATTCGGCGCCAGTGAAGTGTTCTGCGTCGATGCTTCCGCCTTCGCCCTCGACGGCGTCGAGCGCAACGCCGCGCTGAACGGTTTCGCTGAAAAAATAACCTGCCTCGAAGGTGACGTCTTCGAAGCGCTGAAAGAACTGAAAGCCAGCGAAGAACGCTTCGACGTGATCGTGGCCGACCCGCCGGCGTTCATCAAACGCAAGAAAGACATGAAAAACGGTGAAAACGCTTACCGTCGCCTGAACGAGCAAGCCATGCGCCTGCTCAGCAAGGACGGCATCCTGGTCAGCGCATCCTGCTCGATGCACCTGCCGGAAGATGACCTGCAGAACATCCTGCTGACCAGCGCCCGCCACCTGGATCGCAACATCCAGATGCTGGAACGTGGCGGTCAGGGTCCGGATCATCCGGTACACCCAGCCATCGCTGAAACCCGCTACATCAAGAGCATCACCTGCCGGTTGCTGCCAAACAGCTAACAACACAGAACTACTGTAGGAGCGAGCTCGCTCGCGATGGTCGTCAACGATAACGCTGGCTGCCTGACACCCCCGCAGCCTGCTCGTTTTTCGCGAGCAGGCTCGCTCCTACAACGGTCTGAGAACAGTCCCACACCTCCTGCATTGACTTCCCTATTCATCAAGTCGACTCTCGGCTACCCCTCACGGATCGAGAGCGCTGTTGATGAACCCTTCCCCGCACACCGCGAAAAAATCGTCGCTCATCCTGCTATTGATGACGATGACGCTACTGGGTGTTTTCCCGCTGGACGTCGTACTCCCGTCCTTTCCCGCGCTTTCTGATTACTTCCGGACCTTGGCGTCCGACATTGCCCTTTCGGTCAGCCTGTTTGCCATTGGCCTTGGGCTATCGGTGGTGCTGGTCGGACCGTTGTCGGATAGGTGGGGGCGAAAAAATCTATTGCTGACCGGAATCGCCATCTCAATAGTCGGCGCTACGGGTTGTCTGCTTTCCAGTGAATACAGCTGGTTTCTGGTATTTCGCGTCATTCAGGCCGTGGGTTGCGGGTCCTTTGTGCTGTCGCAAGCGCTGATTCAGGATTTGTTCGTCGGCAAGGAACAGGAACGAATGAGGATCTGGATGACCACCGCCGCCGGCGTGTTCATTTCCATTTCGCCGCTGCTTGGAACCTGGTTGCAGATGCATCTGGACTGGCAGGGCAGCTTCTATGTCTTTATCGCGCTGGCGGTTTTCGTCTGGATAAGGGCTGGCGTGCTCCTCAAGGAAACCCCGCGCAGTCGCAATGCGGCGCCCGGTCACTTTTTCAGTGCCTACTGGCGGCTATGCGCGGATTTTCGCTTCATGGGTTACTGGCTGATTTCGGCCCTGGCCTTCGCTTGCCATTTTTCATTCATCGTCATGTCGCCGATCATTTTCATGGAGCGCCTGGCACTCACGCCCTACGAATTCGCCTGGACATTGTTGCTGTATGGCGTGGCTTATGTGTTCGGCGGGATAGTTGCCAGCGCATTGCATCGGCGTCTGCCGGCCAATTCACAGATAGTGATCGGCCTCGGCCTGATCGCACTGTCGGGGCTGGTCATGCTGTGGCTGGCGAATCAATTCGGGCTGACGGCCGCTGCGGTGCTGATCCCGATGCTCATTTGTACGGCCGGCACCACCATTGCCCGGCCTATCGCCAATTCCAAAGCCATGACCCTCTATCCACAGGATGCCGGTACGTCATCCTCGGTCGGCGGGGTGATGATCTTCATGTGCGGCGGGCTGATCAGCGTGGTGATCAATCTCGCGTCCGAAGACCTCACCACGGCGCTCGCCTTGTGTTTCCTGATCCTTAGCGGCGCGGGCCTGGGTTTGAACGCGCTGATCATGCAGCGCAATCTGGCACTGAACGCGAGTTGATTTACGCCGGTCGTCATCCGGCGCACGCCACCGGCGCCGGATCAGCGCGTCCCGGCATTCCCTCCAGCCGCCAGCCGTGTAGAATCGCGACATTCATCGCCAGTCATCCCCCGGCGGGTTTATGAGCTCAAGCTGAAGCGCGCGGCGATCCCGCAAAGTTATCGGCAACTTCCGGACACACGGCCATTTCTGAGTGTTCCAGACGTCAATAGAAGCTCACTTCCCTTTTGATACCTGATTAGCCGCCCGGAGTGCTTCATGCCTGATTACCGCTCGAAAACATCCACCCACGGCCGCAACATGGCCGGTGCCCGCGCATTGTGGCGCGCCACGGGGATGAAAGATGACGACTTCAAAAAGCCGATCATCGCCATTGCCAACTCGTTCACCCAGTTCGTACCGGGCCACGTCCACCTCAAGGACCTGGGCCAACTGGTCGCCCGCGAAATCGAACGCGCCGGCGGTGTCGCCAAAGAATTCAACACCATCGCCGTGGATGACGGCATCGCCATGGGCCACGACGGCATGCTGTATTCGCTGCCGAGTCGCGAGATCATCGCCGACTCCGTCGAGTACATGGTCAACGCCCACTGCGCCGACGCCATCGTCTGCATCTCCAACTGCGACAAGATCACCCCAGGCATGTTGATGGCGTCCCTGCGCCTGAACATCCCGGTGATCTTCGTCTCCGGCGGCCCGATGGAAGCCGGCAAGACCAAACTGGCCAGCCACGGTCTCGACCTCGTCGACGCCATGGTGATCGCCGCCGACTCCAGCGCTTCTGACGAGAAGGTTGCCGAGTACGAGCGTAGCGCCTGCCCTACCTGCGGTTCGTGCTCCGGCATGTTCACCGCCAACTCGATGAACTGCCTGGTTGAAGCGCTGGGCCTGGCCTTGCCGGGCAACGGTTCTACCCTCGCCACCCACAGCGACCGCGAGCAGTTGTTCCTGCACGCCGGCCGCACCATCGTCGAGCTGTGCAAGCGTTACTACACCGACAACGACGAGTCGGTGTTGCCGCGCAACATCGCCAACTTCAAGGCGTTCGAAAACGCCATGACCCTGGACATCGCCATGGGCGGTTCCACCAACACCATCCTGCACTTGCTGGCCGCCGCCCAGGAAGCCGAGATCGATTTCGACCTGCGCGACATCGACCGTCTTTCCCGTCACGTGCCGCAACTGTGCAAAGTCGCGCCGAACATCCAGAAGTACCACATGGAAGACGTGCACCGCGCCGGCGGGATCTTCAGCATCCTCGGTTCGCTGGCCCGTGGCGGCCTGCTGCACACCGACCTGCCGACCGTGCACAGCAAGACCCTGGCCGAAGGCATCGCCAAGTGGGACATCACCCAGACCGACGACGAAGCCGTGCATCACTTCTTCAAGGCCGGCCCGGCGGGCATCCCGACGCAAACCGCGTTCAGCCAGTCGACCCGTTGGGAAACCCTGGACGACGACCGTGAAAACGGCTGCATCCGCAGTGTTGAACACGCTTACTCGAAAGAAGGCGGCCTGGCCGTTCTCTACGGCAACATCGCGCTCGACGGCTGTGTAGTGAAAACCGCGGGCGTCGACGAGTCGATCCACGTGTTCGAAGGCAACGCAAAAATCTTCGAAAGCCAGGACAGCGCCGTACGCGGCATCCTCGCTGACGAAGTGAAGGCCGGCGACATCGTGATCATCCGTTACGAAGGCCCGAAAGGCGGCCCGGGCATGCAGGAAATGCTGTACCCGACGTCGTACCTGAAATCCAAAGGCCTGGGCAAAGCCTGCGCCCTGCTCACCGACGGCCGTTTCTCCGGCGGCACTTCGGGCCTGTCCATCGGCCACGCTTCGCCGGAAGCCGCTGCCGGTGGCGCGATTGGTCTGGTGCAGGACGGCGACAAAGTGCTGATCGACATTCCGAACCGCTCGATCAACCTGTTGGTCAGCGATGAAGAATTGGCCGGCCGCCGCGCCGAGCAGGATCAGAAAGGCTGGAAGCCGGTGGAGAAACGTCCACGTAAAGTGACCACCGCACTGAAAGCCTACGCCCTGCTGGCGACCAGCGCCGACAAGGGTGCCGTGCGTAACAAGGCGATGCTTGACGGGCTGTAAGCGTCAGTCGCCCCCATGAAAATGCCCCGCCAAGTGCGGGGCATTTTTTTGCCAATCGTTAGATCTGCGTTGTATGCAAATCCCTGTAGGAGCCGGCTTGCTGGCGATAGCGGTGGGTCAGCCAGTGACGTTTTCGGCTGGAAGTCCGCCATCGCCAGCAAGCCGGCTCCTACAGTTGATCGGTGTTGCGGTTACTGGATTTCTGCTGGCGTCACGATCACCCAGTTCTTGTCCGCCGTCACTGGCAACCCTTCTTTGGCCTGGGCCGCAGCGTGTTTGGCCATCATGCCGTTAATCTGGGTCATGTATTTGTCCTTGCGGTTGACCCACAAGTGGATGCCGCCCTTGGCCACGTCAACATCGTGGAACAGCATGTAACCGTCGCTGCTCGGGGTGTCGCCGCCGACCAGTACCGGTTTTTTCCATTCATCGATGTAGGTCAGGATCGCCGCGTGTTTACCGGCCATCCAGGTCGCCGGGGTCCACAGGTACGGGGTCAGTTCGAGGCCGAGGTTGGCCTTCTCGTCATACTTGCCAGCGCTGATCTGCTTGCGGGCCGTGGTCAACTCACCGGACTTTTGATCCTTGAGCAGCAGGCTCACGCCGATCACGTTTTGCGGTTTGACGTTGTAACCGTACTTCGGATCGGAGGCGACCATGCGCACCAGCTCTTCAGAAGCGGCGGTCATCACGTAGACCTCGATGCCGTTCTCCATCAGCTTGTTGTACAGCTCGGTTTGACCGGTGAAAACTTTCGGCGGGTTGACGTCGAGCTTCTTGACCACATCGCCTTCGTAATAGGTGGCCGGCACCGGTTTGCCGGACGCCATCAACTCGTCGACATAACCTTTGAGCTCTTGCAGGGTGAAACCGGAGAACACCTGGGCGACCCATGGGTAGCAAACCATGTCGTCGAGTTCGCAGAGGCGGTAGTAGTAGCTGAACAGGCTTTCCTTATGGTCGGCGGTGTCCTTGAACGGAATCAGTTTCAGGGAGGGATCGAGTTTCTCGCGGGTGATCAGGCCCTTGTTTTCCATGAACGGCAGCAGCGACTCTTCGAGGTCGTAGCGGTAACTGGTGTTGTCCATGTCGAACACCGCGTAGTTACCTTTGTTCGCGTTGGCCGCGATCATCGCGTCCAGCGCCTTGGCCTGATCGGCTGGCCAGTGCTTCAAATCCGTAGCGAAGGCCTGGCCGGCGAGGCCAATGCACAGTGCAGCGAGCAGAAATTTCGGTGCGAACTTCATCGATAGATCTCCCTGAATTAAAGACATCGACGCTAACAAATAAGTGTGACAGTCCCCGTCTGTCAGCGACGGCCAACGCACCTATCGCGCCAGCTGCATTCCTTTAAGCGACACCGGCTTATTCCAAAAACGACAGTCATCAGACTTTTTTGATATTAATTCATTGAAAATCAAGCTGTTAGGCTTACCGGTTCGCAGCTGCCCCGGAAGGCAGTTGGCACATGTCTAATGGGAGTTCCAATGAATCTGCCGCTGATTCTCAATCTGCTGGTGTTCCTCGCCCTGCTCGTCGCACTGGCGCAAACCCGTCACACGACGTGGAGTCTGGCGAAAAAAGTCCTGCTCGCCCTGGTGTTGGGCGTGGTGTTCGGTGTCTCGCTGCACACCGTTTACGGTGCCGGAAACCCGGTGCTGAAAGCTTCTATCGGCTGGTTCGATCTGGTGGGCAACGGTTACGTGCAGTTGCTGCAAATGATCGTGATCCCGCTGGTGTTCGCCTCGATCCTCAGCGCCGTGGCCCGTCTGCACAACGCTTCGTCACTGGGCAAAATCAGTTTCCTGACCATCGGCACGCTGCTGTTCACCACCGCCATCGCGGCGCTGATCGGTATCGGTTTGACCAACCTGTTCGGCCTGACCGCTGAAGGCCTGGTCGCCGGCACACAGGAAATGGCCCGTCTGCAAACCATTCAGACCGACTACGCAGGCAAGGTCGCGGACCTGAATGTGCCGCAGCTGCTGCTGTCGTTCATCCCGCAAAACCCGTTCGCCGATCTGGCGCGCGCCAAGCCGACATCGATCATCAGCGTGGTGATATTCGCCGCGTTCCTCGGGGTCGCCGCGCTACAACTGCTGAAGGATGACGTCGAAAAAGGTCAGAAAGTGATCAACGCCATCGACACCCTGCAAGCCTGGGTGATGCGTCTGGTGCGTCTGGTGATGAAGCTGACTCCGTACGGCGTACTGGCGCTGATGACCAAAGTGGTCGCCGGTTCCAACCTGCAAGACATCATCAAACTTGGCAGTTTTGTCGTGGTCTCTTACATAGGCCTGGGCCTGATGTTTGTGGTCCACGGCGTGCTGGTGTCGGTGGCCGGGATCAACCCGCTGCGGTTCTTCCGCAAAATCTGGCCGGTGCTGACGTTTGCTTTCACCAGCCGCTCCAGCGCGGCGACGATTCCGCTGAGCATCGAAGCGCAGACCAGCCGTCTGGGCATTCCGCAATCCATCGCCAGTTTCGCCGCTTCGTTCGGCGCGACCATTGGCCAGAACGGCTGTGCGGGTTTGTATCCGGCGATGTTGGCAGTGATGGTTGCGCCGACCGTGGGCATTAACCCGCTGGACCCGCTGTGGATCGCGACGCTGGTGGCGATTGTGACCTTGAGTTCGGCCGGTGTGGCCGGCGTGGGCGGTGGTGCGACGTTCGCGGCGCTGATCGTGCTGCCGGCGATGGGTTTGCCAGTGTCACTGGTGGCGTTGCTGATTTCGGTTGAGCCGCTGATTGATATGGGGCGTACGGCGTTGAACGTGAGTGGGTCGATCACCGCCGGGGCGATTACCAGCCAGATCATGCAGCAGACCGATAGAACGCTGCTGGATGCGGATGAGCATGCGGAGTTGGCTCACGCTTAAGATTTTCAGTGACTGAGCGGGCCTCTTCGCGGGCAAGCCTCGCTCCTACAGTCTTTGTGTTGATCGCAAATATTGCGTACGACACAACCCTGTAGGAGCGAGGCTTGCCCGCGAAGCTTTTAAGCCTTTTCCCAGACCTCGAAGTTGTACGCCGGCTTGTCGCCTTCCGCCGAGTTCGGTACATCGGACACCAGCTTCCACTCCTTTAAATCAAACTCCGGAAACCACGCATCCCCGTCCGGACTCAACGCCACGCGCGTCAAATACAACCGATCAGCCTGCGCCAACCCTTGCGCATACAACTGCGCGCCGCCAATCAACATCAACTCATCGACGCCCTGCTCTTTCGCCCATTCCTCTGCGCGAACCACGGCAGCCTCCAGCGACGGATAAACCTCCGCACCTTCAAGCAGCAGATCCGCCTGACGGCTGACCACGATGTTCAAGCGGCCCGGCAGCGGGCGACCGAGGGAATCCCAGGTCTTGCGACCCATGATGATCGGCTTGCCCAAGGTGGTGGCCTTGAAGTATTTGAAGTCCCCCGGCAAGTGCCAGGGCATGCTGTTGTCGACGCCGATCACGCGGTTTTCACCGAGGGCTGCGATCAGGCTGAGGGGGAGTGATTTAGTCATGCCGGCGAGGATACCAGAGGCTCGGCTTCTCGCAACGTAGCCCCCCGACAAGCGCCACAGCGGTTATGCTCACAGCTCAATTGAGCGACGGGATGCCGCGTGACTGAACTGAATACCCTCTGGCTGACGGAAACCATTCGCCTGCGTGAAGAATACGCCGGCCCTCTGGATGATCTGGAAGCCAACCGACTGGCTCGCACAGCGGGCGGCGATCTGCCGACACGGATTTCGCGCCGCGCCTTATGGCTGGCCGAGCGCGATGGGCTGACCGAAGCGCTCAGGCATTGGCTGCAAGGTGCGCGACTGGCGCTGCTGGTATTGGCCGCGCTGGCAGTGGTCAGCGGCGCCGGTCTGGCGTTTGCCGCGCTGGGCGACGGACAAACGCCGGTCAATGTGTTTTGGGCCTTGGGCAGCTTGCTCGGGCTGAACCTGATTCTGCTGCTGAGCTGGGCGCTGGGCCTGGTGTTTGCCGGTGATCACGGCGCGACGCTGGGACGCTTGTGGTTGTGGCTCAGCGAAAAACTCGCCCGCGACGCCAAAGCCGCGCAACTGGCGCCCGCCCTGCTGTTGCTGCTGCAACGACAGAAACTCAATCGCTGGGCGCTCGGCGCGCTGGTCAATGGCTTGTGGTTGCTGGCGATGCTCAGCGCGTTGGTGATTCTGCTGATGCTGATGGCAACCCGGCGTTATGGCTTCGTCTGGGAAACCACCATCCTTGGCGGCGACACCTTCGTCGCCATGACCCAGGCTCTGGGCGCCCTGCCGGCGCTGCTGGGTTTCAGCGTGCCCACCGTGGAAATGATCCGCGCCAGTGGCGATGCCGCACTGAACATTGAAAGCGCTCGTCAGGCCTGGGCCGCGTGGCTGGTGGGCGTGTTGCTGGTCTACGGGGTTCTGCCGCGGGTGTTATTGGCGCTGTTGTGCCTGTGGCGCTGGAAAAGTGGCCGCGCCAGGTTGCGTCTGGACCTGAACCTGCCCGGCTACGCGCAACTGCGCGAACGCCTGATGCCGACCAGCGAACGCCTGGGCATCAGCGATGCGGCACCTGCGCAACTTCATCACGTGGAAAGCGGCGTCAGTGAGTTGCAAAGCGACGGCGCGTTGCTGGTGGCCATCGAGCTGGACGATCAACGGCCATGGCCGCCACCGCTGCCGAAAACCGTGAACGACGCAGGCATCCTCGACAGTCGCGAATCGCGCCACAAACTCTTGGAACAGCTCAGCCGTTTCCCCCCGGCCCGTCTGCTCATCGCCTGCGATCCACGGCGTTCGCCGGACCGCGGCAGCCTCGCACTGATCGCCGAACTGGCCCGCAACGCCAGCGCCACCCGCGTCTGGTTGCTGCAAGCGCCGCCCGGCGAAGCGCTGGACGCCGAGCGCCTCGGCGACTGGCACGTGGCGTTGCAGCAACTGAATCTGCCCTTCGCCGATTGCGCGCCGCTGAACTGGCTGGAGACCGGTCATGACTAATCCGTGGAAAGCACCGTTGAAGCTTGCCGTGGTCGGCCACACCAACGTCGGCAAAACCTCGTTGCTGCGCACGTTGACCCGTGATGTCGGTTTCGGCGAAGTCTCCCATCGCCCCAGCACCACGCGGCACGTCGAAGGCGCGCGGTTGTCGGTGGACGGCGAGCCCTTGCTCGACCTGTTCGACACGCCAGGCCTGGAAGACGCCATCGCCCTGCTCGACTACCTCGAACGCCTGGAGCGTCCCGGTGAACGCCTCGACGGTCCGGCGCGACTGGCGCGTTTTCTTGAAGGCAGCGAAGCGCGGCAGCGGTTCGAACAGGAAGCCAAGGTTCTGCGGCAACTGCTCACCTGCGACGCGGGCCTCTATGTGATCGACGCCCGCGAACCGGTGCTGGCCAAGTACCGCGACGAATTGGAAGTGCTGGCCAGCTGCGGTAAACCGTTGCTGCCGGTGCTGAACTTCGTAAGCAGCGCCAACCACCGCGAACCGGATTGGCGTGAAGCGTTGGCACGTCTGGGCTTGCATGCCCTGGTGCGTTTCGACAGCGTGGCACCGCCGGAAGATGGCGAGCGGCGGTTGTATGAAAGCCTCGCGCTGCTGTTGGAAAACTCTCGCGAGCAACTGGAACGTTTGATCGCCGATCAGCAGGCCCAGCGTCTGGCCCGGCAACAAAGCGCGGCGCGGTTGATTGCCGAATTGTTGATCGATTGTGCGGCGTGTCGGCGCAGCGTGGTCAGCGACGCCGAGCAGGAACAACAGGCGATCAGCGAACTGCGCAAAGCCGTTCGCCAACGGGAACAGCGCTGTGTCGAAGCGCTGCTCAAGCTCTACGCCTTCCGCCCGCAGGACGCGGCGGCCAGTGATCTGCCGCTGCTCGATGGCCGTTGGGGCGATGACCTGTTCAACCCGGAAACCCTCAAGCAACTGGGCGTGCGCGTCGGCGGCGGCATCGCGGCGGGTGCGGCCGCCGGGGCCGGGGTGGATCTGCTGGTCGGCGGCTTGACCCTCGGTGCAGCGGCGCTGGCCGGCGCGATTGCCGGCGGCGCCCTGCAAACCGCGCGCAGCTATGGCAGCCGGTTGCTGGGCAAGATCAAAGGTCAGCGTGAATTGACGGTCGATGACAGCGTGTTGCGGTTGTTGGCATTACGGCAGCGGCAGTTGCTTCAGGCTCTGAATGCGCGTGGGCATGCGGCGATGGACAGCATCCAGGTCGCCACGCCACAGGACAAGAGCTGGCGCGAAGGCAAACTGCCCGAAGCCTTGAACAAGGCTCGGGCACATCCGCAATGGTCGTCGCTGAATCCGCACGCGAAGTTGAATCAGGCGGAACGGCAGGAGCAGATCGAGGTGTTGGCGCAGCAGTTGTAGTGGCCTGACCGGTTATCTGTGGTGGTACTGCCGGCCTCTTCGCGAGCAAGCCCGCTCCCACACTAGATCTGCGTCGTACACAAAATCTTCGGCTGCTGAAGATCAAATGTGGGAGCGGGCTTGCTCGCGAAGGCAGCAACGCGGTTTCGAAGCTTTACGCAGCCAACAAGCGCAATGCTTTTTCCTTCAAAAGCCCCAGATCAATCACCGGCACCCACATATCCTTGGCCAGTTCATCCCAGTGCCGCATGCGCAAACTGACGGCGCACAACGGATCCTGTTCGAAAGCCTCAGCCTCGGCCTCGGTCATCACCCCACCCTGATACTCCAAGGTCCGACGGCTGGCCTCACTCAGTCGCTCGTAGTACCCAGGCGTTTTGAGTGTCAGATATCGCTTGGCCTGAACGTGGTATTCCACCAGCCGCGCCACGCGTTCGCTGAAACCTGCGCGACGCAGGTAATCGGCGCCCAGTCGTTCGTGGCTGACCACGCCAAAACCGTCCATGTTCTCGGCGCTCTCGGCGCAGATATGCCCGATATCGTGGAAGAACGCCGCCAGCACCACTTCGTCATCGAAGCCTTCCGCCATGGCCAGTTGTGCAGCCTGGGACATGTGCTCGATCTGCGACACCGGCTCGCCGATGTAATCGCTGTCGCCAAAGCGCTCATACAACCCAAACACCTCGTCGATCACTTTCGCCTTGCGGTCCATCAACGCTCTCCCAATAACGTCGCGACATTACGTTCTGCCATTGCCGGCCCGACACTCATGCCGACGCCAGTGTGCATCAGTGCCACGCTCACGCCCGGCATCGGTCGCAGGAACGAAAACGGCCCTGGCCCTCGGGAACCATAGACACCCTGCCAGCGCTCGACCACTTGCACTTTGCAGCCCAGCGTCTGCTCGGCGAGTTCGATCATCCAGTTATCCACCTGCTCGTCGTTGAACGGAGACGGATCACTGCCGTAGTGGTGGGAATCGCCGATGATCAGTTCGCCGTGAGGTGTCGGGCTGATCAGCAGGTGAATGCCGTTTTCATGCAAGTGCGGTTCTTCGCGCAGGATTTGCGCCTGCACCGCCGCTGCTTCCGGCAGATCGGCGAAGGCGCCGTAATGCACGCAACTCAAACCGGTGAGCAGCGCGTGTTGCAGGTTGAGGTTGATCTGCGGACGGGCGCGAAGCATTTGCAGGCGGCAGATTTGCGGGTTGAGCGCGGCAATCGACTCGGCCAGCAAGGTCTGATAATCGTGACCGGAGCAGACGATGATCTGCTCGGCGTTGAAGGTGCCGGCGGTGCTGTGCAGGCGGCCCGGTTCGATGTCGCGCACGAGGGTGGAGAAGTGAAACTCGACGTTCATTTCGCGGCGCAGGTAATCGATCAACGCCGGGACTGCTTCGCGGGAATACAGTTGCTGATCGTCCATCCCGTGCAGCGCGGCGCGGTGATGGCGGAACTGGCCGCCGTACAGGTCGCGCAATGCGGCACCGCGCAGCAAGTCGACGCGGTAATCGTGTTCCACGGCGCGTCCGGCGCAAAATACTTCCAGCAGGTGTTCTTCGGCTTCGGTGCGGGCAAACAGGTATGAGCCGTTGCGTTTCAGTTGCAGGCCGGCCAGTTGCGCCCACTGGCCCCAAATCTCGCGGCTAGCTTTGGCCAGTTCAAGCATCGGGCCTGGTGGCTGGCCGGTGACGAGAGCCTGGCCGAAGTTGCGCACCGAGGCGCCCAAAGGCGTTTCGCTGCGCTCGAAAACGGTGACTTTGAGACCGCGTCTGGCGGCGGCGTAGGCGTGGGACAGACCGAGGATGCCGGCGCCTACGATCAGCATGTCGTTGGGGTGTGTCATGGAGTTTTGTCCAAAGTTCGAAGCCGCCTTCGCGGGCAAGCCTCGCTCCTACAGGGGTACGCATTTCTCTGTAGGAGCGAGGCTTGCCCGCGAAGGGGCCCGTCAGCCGATGAAAATCTTACTTGGCAACCACTTTCTCGGACTTGCCGTCATAGCGCTTGCGCCACTCGGTCAGGATTTCATCGCGATTCTTCGACGCCCAGGCGAAGTCGTTCTTGATCAGGCGCTGCTCGTAATCCGCTGGCAATTCGGTCTGCGGCTTGGCGATACCCGGCTGAGCGAGGACGGCGAAGTTCTCTTTGTACAGCTCCATCGCTGCAGGGCTGGCCGAGAAGTCAGCCAGTTTCTTCGCCGCGTCTTCATGCGGTGTGCCCTTGATCACAGCCGTCGCTTCGATCTCCCAACCCAGGCCTTCTTTCGGCAGGATGATGTCCAGCGGTGCGCCCTGGCGCTTCAACTGAACAGCCGGGTATTCAAAGGAAATACCAATCGGGAATTCACCCGCCGCTGCCAGTTTGCAAGGCTTGGAACCGGAGTGAACGTACTGGCCGATGTTCTGGTGCAGGTCGTCCATGTACTGCCAGCCCTGCTTCTCGCCGAAGGTTTGCAGCCAGGCGCTGACGTCGAGGAAACCGGTGCCGGACGAGGCCGGGTTCGGCATCACGATTTTGCCTTTGTACTCAGGCTTGGTCAGGTCCTGCCAGCTCACGGGCTTGGTCAAACCCTGCTTCTCGGCTTCGACGGTGTTGAAGCAAATGGTCGCGGCCCACACGTCCATGCCAACCCAGGCTGGCGGGTTGGCGGCGTCGCGGTAGTTGCCGCCGATTTTGCCGAGATCCTTCGGCGCGTAGCTTTGCAGCATGCCTTGCTGATCGAGAATCGCCAGGCTCGACGCGGCCAGGCCCCAGACGGCGTCAGCCTGTGGGCGGGCTTTTTCGGCCAGCAGTTTGGCGGTGATGATGCCGGTGGAATCGCGCACCCACTTGATCTCGACGTCCGGGTTGGCTTTTTCGAAGGCTTCTTTGTAGGTCTTCAGTTGTTCGGCTTCGAGAGCGGTGTACACCGTCAACTCGGTTTTCGCCGCGAAGGCGTTCAGGCTGAAAGCGGTGAGGACAGCAGCGGCCAGGGCCAGGGGCTTGAACATGATCTTTTCCTGTTTTGAGTTGAGGTTGCGGGATTGGAAATCAGTGACCGGGCGCGGTCTGCCGCCAGGCCTGGGAGCGGCGCAGCAAACCGCGCGAGGCCCAGGCCAGCAGCAGGGACACGCCCGCCGAGGTGAACAGAATCAGGGTCGACATCGCCGCCGCGCCGCCGACGTTGCCGGCGTCATCCATGTTCAGCACCGCCACCGCCGCGAGGATGGTGTCGGGGCTGTAGAGGAAGATCGCCGCCGAAACGGTGGTCATGGCCGAGACGAACAGGTAGCGCACGATGTCCAGCAGCGCCGGCAGGCAGATCGGCACGGTGACCCGCAGGTAATGCCGGTACAGCGGCGCCTTGAGCGACAGCGCGGCGGCTTCGAACTCGGCGTCGAGTTGGCGCAGCGCCGTGGTCGCGGTCATTTGCGCGGTGGTCAAATAGTGAGCAATGGTGCAGACCACCAGCAGGGTCATGGTCCCGTAGAGCACATGCAGCGGGTTGTCGCTGAGGTTGAAGAAGAAGACATAACCCAAGCCCAGCACCAGACCCGGCACCGCCATCGGTACGAAACTGAGCATGCGCAATGTCAGATTCAGTCCGCGCTGGCCCTTGGTTTTTTCCATCAGGTAGGCGCCGGTGAAGATCAGCACGCTGCCGATCAACGCCGTGCACAAGGCCATCTTCACGCTGTTGCCGTAGGCCAGCCAACCGCCGCCCGCCGTATCGTTGAACTGGTAATGGTTGAGCGACAGCGACAGGTTGTACGGCCAGAATTTCACCAGTGACGAGAACACCGCCATGCCGAACACCAGCAGCAACACCGCGCAGATCAGCAACACGATGGCCAGGTAGCAGCCGTCGCGCAGTTTCGACGGTGCCGGTTGGAAGACCTGCGCCCGACCACTCATGGAATCGCCGTGACGCCGACGCAACCACGCATCGACCCCGAAGCTGAATAGCGCCGGCAGCAGCAGGACCATGCCGATCAACGCACCGCGACCGAATTGTTGCTGACCGACCACGGCTTTGTAGGCTTCCAGCGCCAGCACCTGATAGTCGCCACCGACCACCACGGGCACGCCGAAGTCAGTGATGGTCAGGGTGAAAACGAGGCAGAACGCGGCGAACACCGCCTGACGCGTCGCCGGCCAGGTGATGCTGCGGAAGGCTTTCGCCGGACTGGCGCCCATGCTGGAGGCGGCATCGAAGAGTCGCGCATCCGCCAGAGACAGGGCTGACAGCAGAATCATCAAGGCGTGTGGGAAGGTGTAGATGACCTCACCGAGAACAATGCCCCAAAAGCCGTAGATATTGTCCGAGAGCAAACCGCGCAACATGCCTTGGTTACCGAACAGATAAACCAGCGCAATGCCGGGGAGCATCGACGGCGCCATCAGCGGCAACAACGACATCCCGCGCCAGATACCTTTGCCCGGAATCAGGGTGCGTTGCAGCGCGTAGGCAAACAGGTAGGCCAGCGGTACGACAATCGTCGCGACGCTGAGGGACACTTTCAGGCTATTGCCGAGCAACCAGTGGAAATTCGCACTGGTGACCAGTTCACGGGCAGCCACCAGACCACCGCCCTGCCCGGCCTCCGAACTGAAGCCACGCCAGAAGATCGCCAGCAACGGCATCAACACCGCGACGCCGAGCAACACCAGCAAAAGGACTTTGCCGCCGACCACGAACACCCGGTCGCCGATCTCGGCACGGGAGGTCTGCCGAACCTGCTTGTGCGGTATCGGCAGCGCGATGTTCGCGCTCATCAGGCAAACACCTGCAGGCTGCGCGGTGGCAAGGCGACCATGATCTGCTGCGCGCCGAGGCGCGGCATGGCTTCCGGTGCCAGTTCTGCCAGCAGTGCGTGGCCCGGCAGTTGATCGAGTTCGAAGCTCATGCGGCAGCGGTTGCCGAGGAAAGTGATTTCGCGAACCTTGGCCGGGAACAGGTTTTCTTCATGCACCAGCGGGTTGACGTTGATCGCTTCCGGGCGGCAGAACAGACGGCCCGATGTCGTTTTAGCGCTGCCATCCGCCAGGCGCATGCTCATCCCGCCGACCTGGGCGTGGCTGTCACTGCTGCGGCTGAACGGCAGCCAGTTGCCCTGGCCGACAAACTCCGCCACGAACGGCGTGGCTGGGCGGTCGTAGATTTCCTGCGGCGTGGCGTACTGCTCGACCTTGCCGTTGTTCATCACGGCGATACGGTCGGCCATCAGCATGGCCTCGTCCTGATTGTGGGTGACCATCAGCGTGGTGATGCCGAGGTTGCGTTGCAGTTGGCGCAGCTCGGTGCACAGGTGCTCGCGGACTCGGGCGTCGAGCGCCGACATCGGTTCGTCCAGCAGCAACAGGGACGGGGCTGGCGCCAGGGCGCGGGCCAGTGCCACACGTTGCTGCTGACCGCCGGACAATTGGCCGGGGTACTTTTTCTCACTGCCGGTCAGGCCGACCAGTTCCAGCATCTGACCGACGCGCTTGCGCACTTCATCGCGACCGCTGCCAGCGAGGCCGTAGGCAATGTTCGCTTCGACGGTGAGATTGGGGAACAACGCGTAGGACTGAAACAGAATGCCGTAGTCCCGCGCCTGGGGTGCCAGGTGCGAAACGTCGCGATCACCGAGGTACAACTCGCCGCTGTCCTGTTTCTCCAGACCGGCGATGCAACGCAGCAAGGTGGTTTTGCCGCAACCCGACGGCCCCAGCAGACACACCAGTTCACCGGCCGCCACGTCGAGGGAAACGTTATCCAGCGCAGTGAAAGCGCCGAAGCGTTTCTGCACGCCGCGCACCTTCATCGGGGCGCCGGGGTTGGTCAGGGCAGTTGCGATCGAGTGGTTCATGGACGGGCCTCATCAAGCAGATGAAGGCCATCCTAGGGATGTAATGCGTCCGTCATGTGGCAGTGAGGCCAAAACGGCTGATAGTGGTATTCAAGGATTTGGGTTGGGGTTAATGGTGACTGGTCTGGCGCCTTCGCGGGCAAGTCGGATCGCCGCACCGCTCGCTCCTACAGAGAAATGCGTTCCCCTGTAGGAGCGAGGCTTGCCCGCGAAGAGGCCAGCACAGTCACCGCAAAACTCAGGCCGGGGCCATTTCCTGCGCCAACCCCAGAAACGCCGCCGGCAACCGCGCGCCTTTTCGTTCCTTAAGGCAGTACAAATACTCGGGAATCTGCGGCGCATTCTCGATGGTCAGCACGCGCAATTGCGGATCATGCGGCACTTCCTGCCGAGCGATGATGCTGATGCCAATGTTGCGCAGCACCGCTTCGCGGATCGATTCACGGCTGCCGATCTCCAGCAACGGGCCGAAACTTACTCCGGCGCTGGCCAGCAATTCTTCGGTCAGACGCCGAGTGGTCGAGCCTGACTCGCGCATCAACAACGTATGCCCGGCCAACGCGCTGAGCGGCACATGATCGTGCACCGCCAACGGATGATTGCGATGCACCGCCAACACCAGCGGATCGCTGCCGAGCACCCGCCGAATCAGTCGCGCATCATCGAGCAGTTGCGAGGACGCGGCGACATCCACCCGGTAATCCTCCAACGCTTCCAGCACCTGCTGGGAGTTGCCGATCTCCACCGACACTTCCACCTGCGGCAAGCGCTCGCGGAAGGTCTTCACCAGATCGAGGATGTAATACGGCGCCGTGGCGGCGATGCGCAAAGTGCCCTGGACCTGGCCGCTGTTACGCAGGAAAAACTCGATGTCGGCTTCCTGCTGCAACAGCGTCTTGACCATCGGCAGCAGCCGCGCACCTTCATCACTGACGCTGAGGCGGCGACCGCCACGGTAGAACAGTTCAACCGAGTACTGGCTTTCCAGGTTGCGGATTTGCGTGGTCACGGTGGGCTGGCTCAGGCCGAGCTTTTTCGCCGCCAGGGTAATGCTGCCCAGGCGGGCCACCATGTAAAACGCCTTCAGCTCGGCACTCAGCACACCCGCTCCTCATCATTTATTTGCGCAACAGGCGCAAACCGTTGAACACCACCAACAGGCTCACGCCCATGTCGGCGAACACCGCCATCCACATGGTGGCGATCCCGGCGAAGGTTACCCCAAGAAAGATAGCCTTGATGACCAAAGCGAGGGCGATGTTCTGTTTGAGGATGCTCGACGTCTGCCGCGACAGGCGGATGAACGCGGGGATTTTGCGCAGATCGTCGTCCATCAGGGCGACATCGGCGGTTTCGATGGCGGTATCGGTGCCGGCGGCAGCCATCGCAAAACCGATCTCGGCCCGGGCCAGTGCCGGGGCATCGTTGATGCCGTCACCGACCATGCCGACGCTATGGCCCTGTGCATAAAGGGCTTCGATGGCTTGCAGTTTATCGGTCGGCAGCAGATCGCCCTTGGCTTCGTCGATGCCGACTTGTGCGGCAATCGCCTGGGCGGTGTGGACGTTGTCGCCAGTGAGCATCAGGGTTTTGATGCCCAGGTCGTGCAGTTGCTGGATCGCTTCGCGGCTGGACTCCTTGACCGTATCGGCCACGGCGAACAGCGCCAGCGGGCCGGATTTGTCGAGCAGCAGCACCACGGACTTGCCCTGCTTCTCCAGCGCAAACAGCTTTTCTTCCAGGGCGGGCGAACACAGGTTCAGCTCTTCGACCAAACGGTGGTTGCCCAAGTGGTAGACCTGACCGTTGATTTCACCGCGCACCCCGCGTCCGGCCAGGGCTTCGAAGTTATCCACAATGAGCGAGACGAATGATTTATCCACAGCTGCATTGGCGATGGCCAGCGACACCGGGTGGTCCGAGCGCCCGGCCAATGCCGCCGCAATTCCCGGCGCCGAGGCATCAGCGGTTGGGTCAAGCGACAGGTAATCGGTCTGCACCGGTTTGCCGTGGGTGATCGTGCCGGTCTTGTCCAGCGCCAGGTAATCGAGCTTGTAACCGCCCTCCAGATAAACGCCGCCCTTGACCAGAATCCCTTTGCGCGCGGCCGCCGCGAGGCCGCTGACGATGGTCACTGGCGTAGAGATCACCAGCGCACACGGGCAAGCGACCACCAGCAATACCAACGCGCGATAGATCCAGTCGAACCAGACGGCGCCCATGAACAGCGGCGGAATTACCGCAACGGCCAGAGCCAGGGCGAATACGGCCGGAGTGTAGATTTTTGAAAACTGGTCAACGAAACGCTGAGTCGGTGCCCGTGCGCCTTGCGCCTGTTCGACGGCGTGGATGATCCGCGCCAGGGTCGAATTGTTGGCGGCGGCGGTGACGGAATACTCCAGAGAACCCGCCTGATTGATGGTCCCGGCGAAAACCTTGTCGCCAAGCGTCTTCTCGACCGGCAGGCTTTCACCCGTGATCGGTGCCTGATCGATGGTCGAACTGCCCGACACCACTTCACCGTCCAGGCCAATCCGCTCGCCGGGCCGCACGCGCACCCGAGCGCCCAGTTCGATGGTTTTGACGTCCTGCAAAACCCAGCTGCCGTCGGCCTGCAACACCGTGGCCTGTTCCGGGGTCATCTGCATCAAACCGCTGATGGCATTGCGCGCACGGTCCAGGGACTTGGCCTCGATCAACTCGGCCACGGTGAACAGGAACATCACCATTGCCGCTTCCGGCCACTGCCCGATCAGGATCGCGCCGGTCACCGCGATGCTCATCAGCGCGTTGATGTTGAGGTTGAGGTTTTTCAGGGCGATCCAGCCCTTCTTGTAAGTGCTGAGGCCGCCGCTGAGGATCGAGACCAGCGCGATAACCGCCACGGCCCAGTTGGGCGCTGCGTCGGTGAAGTGGATCACTTCGGCAGCGAGCGCAGTCACGCCGGACAGTGCCAGTGGCCACCACGGTTTTTTCTCAGGCGCCGGCGCGGGTGCTTCGACGCCCTGCTCCAGCGGCTCGGCAACCATGCCCAGCGACTTGATCGCGTCGATGATCGGCGCGGTGCTTGGCAAGTCGTGAGTGACGCCCAGCACGCGGTTGATCAGGTTGAACTCCAGCTGCTGCACACCGGTGAGCTTGCCGAGTTTGTTCTGGATCAGCGTCTGCTCGGTCGGGCAGTCCATCGCGTCGATGCGGAAACTGCTCAACCGCGCGTTGGCGGTGGACGTTTCGCTGAGCTTGATCAGCGACGGCGCCGCCGCTTTGGAAGAACAGCAGGAATCCCCGTGACCGCCATGGTCATGTTTCTGTACAGGCTGCAGTTTGTGGCTGTGACCAGCCTCGTGTGTGTGATCGTGTCGGGAATCGCTCATTAGGTCGCGTCCATAAGGTGCCTGTTGCCAAGTAAAGACCCTGTAGCCACTATAGGGTCAAGCACCCTTTTGGAGATTGCCGTCATGAAGATCGGAGAACTGGCCAGACTCACCGACTGCGCCGTGGAAACCATTCGCTACTACGAGCGCGAAAACCTGCTGCCGGAACCGGCCCGCAGCGACGGCAACTACCGCGTCTACACCCAGGCCCACGCCGAGCGCCTGACCTTCATCCGCAACTGCCGCACCCTCGACATGACGCTCGAGGAAATCCGCAGCCTGCTGGCCTTGCGCGACAGTCCGCAGGATCAGTGTGAAAGCGTGAATGCGCTGATCGACGAGCACATTCATCACGTGAAAGCGCGGATCGACGGGTTGCTGGCGTTACAGGCACAACTGCTCGACCTGCGCCAACGCTGTGGCGAAGGGCCGGATATCGATCAATGCGGGATTTTGCAGCGGTTGGAAGTGAGTGGCGGGGTTGTGGCCACGGAGGTTGAGCATTCGCATGTCGGCCGCAGTCATGGGCATTGAGGGCCTCTTCGCGGGCAAGCCTCGCTCCTACAGGTCCAGTGTAAATCTGTAGGAGCGAGGCTTGCCCGCGAACAGCGCGAAGCGGTGCCAGACTTAGACCGCCATTGGCGCCGTCATCGGCGCATGGTGCTGATAACCCTCAAGCGAAAAATCACCCGGCTCGATCAACTCCAGCCACTCCGGCTGATACACGCCCGTCTTGGCAAACTCCGGCACACGATCACTGATCACCAGTTTCGGCATCGGGAACGGCTCGCGCTTGAGCTGTTCGTTCAGCATGTCCAGATGGTTCTCGTAGATGTGCGCGTCACCGATGAAATAGGTGAACCAGCGCGGCGTATAACCGGTCAGGCGACCGATCAGGCTCAGCAGCGCGGCGCCTTCGGTGAGGTTGAACGGTGTGCCCAGGCCCAGGTCGTTGGAGCGGATGTAGAGGGTCAGGGAAATTTCCTTGGTCTCGACATTCGGGTGGAACTGGTACAGCAGGTGGCACGGCGGCAGGGCCATTTCATCAAGCTGCGCGACGTTCCAGCCGTGGAACAGGATGCGGCGGCTGCCCGGGTCCTTGATGATGGTGTCGACGCACTGGCGGATCTGGTCGATCGCCTTGTACAGCACGACGTAAGCCTGACCGTCTTCTTCGCCTTCAGCGATCTGGCGGTAGCCTTGCTTCAGGGTCTGCTCGATGGCGGCCTGGTTGCTGACCGGGATCTGTTTGTACGCCGGCCATTTGCGCCATTGCACGCCGTAGATCTCGCCGAGGTCGTCTTCACCCTGGCGGAACGGGTTGGCCAGCCATTGCGCGTTTTCGTTGGCGTTCTGGTCCCAGACCTTGCAGCCCAGCGCACGGAATTCGGCGGCGTTGTTCACCCCACGCAGAAAACCGCACATCTCGCCGATGGCCGATTTGAAGGCCATCTTGCGCGTGGTGATCGCCGGAAAACCTTCTTGCAGGTCGTAGCGCAGCATCGCGCCCGGAAAGGTGATGGTGTTCACGCCGGTGCGGTTGGCCTGTTTGGTGCCGTTCTTGATGACGTGGGCGACCAGTTCGAGATATTGCTTCATGAGTTACCTGTGTCCTTGAACCCGGAGGCCGTCGCCCCCGGGATTCGAATTTATACGGCTGCCGCTGGAGTCGCCGGGGCGCGGTGATACGCCAGCCAGATCAGGAACAGCCCGCCGACGATCATCGGCACGCAGAGCACCTGGCCCATGGTCAGCCAGTTCCAGGCCAGATAGCCCAGTTGCGCGTCCGGCACGCGGACGAATTCGACGATGAAACGGAAGATGCCATAGAACAGCGCGAACATCCCGGACACCGCCATGGTCGGCCGTGGCTTGCGCGAGAACAGCCACAGGATCAGGAACAGCGCGACGCCTTCCAGCGCGAACTGATACAGCTGCGACGGATGACGCGGCAACTGCGCCGGATCGCTGAACGGCGGGAAGATCATCGCCCACGGCACGTCGGTCGCCTTGCCCCACAATTCGGCGTTGATGAAGTTGCCGATACGCCCGGCACCCAGGCCGATCGGCACCATCGGCGCGACGAAGTCCATCAGCTGGAAGAACGACTTGTTGTTCTTTTTACCAAACCACAACGCCGCCAGCATCACGCCGATGAAGCCGCCGTGGAACGACATGCCGCCCTTCCACACTTCGAAAATCAGCGCCGGGTTGGCCAGGTAAGCGTGCAGATCGTAGAACAGCACATAACCCAGGCGACCGCCGACGATAACGCCCATCGACATCCAGAAGACCATGTCGGAGAGTTTCTCCTTGGTCCAGGTCGGGTCGAAACGGTTGAGCCGGCGCGACGCCAGCAGCCACGCACCGCCGATGCCGATCAGGTACATCAAGCCGTACCAGTGGATTTTCAGCGGACCGATGGCCAGGGCCACCGGGTCGATCTGCGGGTAAGGCAGCATTGCGACTCCTCGTTAGAGTTGAAAGCTTCAAAATTCCCGGGCGACGCTGCCACCTCAGGATTAAGCCAGGATTGTGCGGTGCGTCAGATCAGAAAATTCAAACCCACGCAAAACAGCAAAGCGGCGAACAGTCTTTTCAGCAACTTCGGCGACAGCCTGTGGGCCAGTCGCGCACCGATACGGGCGAAAAACATGCTGGTCAGGGCAATCCCCAGCAGCGCCGGCAAATAAACAAAACCGAGACTATGGGCCGGCAGCAACGGATCGTGCCAGCCCAGAATCATGAAACTTAATGCACTGGCCAGCGCGATGGGCAGACCGCACGCCGAGGACGTGGCCACCGCTTGCTGCATCGGCACGCTGCGCCAGGTCAGGAACGGCACGGTCAGCGAACCACCGCCAATCCCGAAAATCGCCGAGGCCCAGCCAATCACGCTGCCGGCCACGGTCAGACCGACTTTACCCGGCACCGTTCGGCTGGCCTTGGGTTTGACATCCAGCGCCAGTTGCGCGGCGATGACCAAGGCAAATACGCCGATGATTTTCTGCAGGTTTGGCCCGGAGATCGCTTCGGCTGTCAGCGCGCCGAACCCGGCGCCGAGCAGGATGCCGACAGTCATCCAGGCAAAAATCGGCCAACGTACGGCGCCACGGCGATGATGCTCACGCACGGCGTTGACCGAGGTAAAGATGATCGTAGCCAGGGATGTGCCGACCGCCAGATGCGTCAGGATCGAGGCGTCGAACCCCTGCAAGGTGAAACTGAACACCAGCACCGGCACGATGATAATTCCGCCGCCGACGCCAAACAGGCCGGCCAGCACGCCTGCACAGGCGCCGAGCGCCAGATAGAGCAGAAATTCCATGTACGACCCCCAAAGAAGAGCGGCATGGTAACGGATGCATGGCCTTCGGCTCCACTGGATGGCGATGGATACCCGCACAATGACTGCGTAGAGTGGGCAAAAACACACAAGGACCACCTTATGTGCCTGATTGTCTTTGCCTGGCGCCCGGGTCACACCCAGCCGCTGATCGTCGCCGCCAACCGCGACGAATTCTATGCCCGGCCCAGCCTGCCCCTGGCGCAATGGCCCGAAGCACCGCACGTCTACGCCGGTCGCGATCTGGAAGCCGGCGGCACCTGGCTCGGTGTCGGCGCCAACGGGCGCTTTGCGGCACTGACCAATATTCGCGATCCCCATCAACCGGCCGCTCGAAAATCCCGAGGCGAACTGGTTGCGCGATTTCTTAGCGGCGACATGCCGATAGATGATTATTTGGAAGACGTTGTCGGACGTTCGCTGGAATATGCCGGTTTTAACCTGCTGATCGGCAATGCCAATGAACTGTGGCACTTCAATGCCCGGGAGTCTGAAGCGGTGCTGCTGCCGGCCGGGGTGTATGGGTTATCGAATGCTGGCCTGGATACGCCGTGGCCGAAGTTGCTCAAGGCGCGAGCGGCGCTGGAGGCTGTTCTGGAGGATCCGCAGCCTGAGGCGTTATTGGCGTTGCTCAGTGATTCGCAGACAGCACCTTTTGCCGAGTTGCCGGATACCGGGGTGGGTCTGGCGACCGAGTCGTTGTTGTCGAGTGTGTTTATTGCCAGCCAGAGTTATGGGACGCGGGCGAGTACGGCGTTGATTGTTCAGGCGGATGGAACGCGGCTGATGGTGGAACGGAGTTTCGGGCCGTATGGCGGGCATTTGGGGGAAGTTGAGGTCAGGGTTTAGATTGTTGGCACATTAGGGGACGCCTTCGCGGGCAAGCCTCGCTCCTACAGGATTTACGCGATCCCTGTAGGAGCGAGCGGGCGGCGTTCCGACTTGCCCGCGAAGAGGCCATCAGCCTTTTAGAGGGCCTTGACCGCAGCCGGGCTGACCATCTTCGCCAACCCAAGGTTCTTCAGCGCCAGTTGCAGCGAGCTGTGGATAACTTGCGGGTTGTCGATGGTCATCAGCTCCGCGAGCAATTCCTTGGCCTTGCTCAGGTTGATCTGACGCAGCATCCACTTCACCTTCGGCAGGTTGGTGGCGTTCATCGACAAACTGTCAAAGCCCATCGCCATCAGCAGCACCGCCGCCGCCGGATCCCCCGCCATCTCGCCGCAGATGCTCACAGGCTTGCCTTCGGCATGGGCATCACGCACCACGTTTTGCAACGCCTGGAGCACCGCCGGGTGCAGGTAGTCGTAGAGGTCGGCCACTCGCGGGTTGTTGCGGTCAACGGCCAGCAGGTACTGGGTCAGGTCGTTGGAACCGACCGACAGGAAGTCCACTTGCCGCGCCAGTTCCTTGGTCTGATAAACAGCCGCCGGAATCTCGATCATCACGCCAATCGGCGGCATCGGCACGTCGGTGCCTTCGTCGCGGACTTCGCCCCAGGCACGGTGAATCAGGTGCAAGGCTTCTTCGAGTTCGTGGGTGCCGGAGATCATCGGCAACAGAATCCGCAGGTTGTTCAAGCCTTCGCTGGCCTTGAGCATGGCGCGGGTCTGCACCAGGAAGATTTCCGGGTGGTCGAGGGTGACGCGAATGCCGCGCCAGCCGAGGAACGGGTTGTCTTCCTTGATCGGGAAGTACGACAGCGACTTGTCGCCGCCGATGTCCAGGCTACGCATGGTCACCGGTTGCGGGTGGAACGCGGCGAGTTGCTCGCGATAGATCGCCAGTTGTTCCTTTTCGCTCGGGAAGCGCTGGTTGATCATGAACGGCACTTCGGTGCGGTACAGACCGACACCTTCGGCGCCGCGCTTCTGCGCCCGCGCCACGTCCGCCAGCAGGCCGGTGTTGACCCACAGCGGCATGCGGTGACCGTCGAGGGTCACGCACGGCAGGTCGCGCAGGGAATCGAGACCGAGCGCCAGTTGTTTCTCTTCTTCCACCACCTCGGCGAACTGCTTGCGCAGCACATCGCTGGGGTTGGTGTAGACCTCGCCGCGATTGCCGTCGACGATCAATTCGATGCCATCGACCTTGGCATAAGGCAGGTCGACCAGGCCCATCACCGTCGGGATGCCCATCGCCCGAGCGAGGATCGCGACGTGGGAGTTACCTGAACCGAGGACCGAAACCAGACCGACCAGCGTGCCTTCTGGCACCTCGCCGAGCATCGCCGGCGTCAGTTCTTCGCTGACCAGAATGGTTTTTTCCGGGTAGACCAGGTTCTGCTGGCGCTCTTCCTGCAAGTAGGCGAGCAGACGGCGACCAAGGTCCTTGACGTCCGATGCGCGCTCACGCAGGTAGGCGTCGTCCATCAATTCGAAACGGTTGACGTGCTCAGTGACCACCTGGCGCAACGCGCCCTGGGCCCACTGACCGGTCTTGATCACCGTGGTTACTTCGTTGCCCAGCGCCTCGTCGGCGAGCATCATCAGATAGACGTCGAACAAGGCCCGCTCTTCGGGGCGCAGCTGCGAGGCCAATTTGGCTGATAACGCACGCATGTCGGCGCGCACGCCTTCGATGGCGGTCTTGAACAACGCCAGTTCGGCGTCGATGTCAGCGATGGATTTGTCCGGCACCACGTCCAGATCGGCCGGTGGCAGCATGACCACCGCCGTACCGACCGCCGCACCCGGCGAACCCGGCACGCCGACGAACTTGGCTTCCTGGATGCCTTTGCCCTGACGGCCCAGGCCACGGATCGAACCGGTGGCCTCGGCGTGGGCGATAACCCCGGCGAGCTGCGCGCTCATGGTCACGAGGAAGGCTTCTTCACCTTCATCGAACTGGCGGCGTTCTTTCTGCTGAATGACCAACACGCCGACAACACGGCGGTGGTGGATGATCGGCGCCCCGAGGAAGGAGGCGTAGCGCTCTTCACCGGTCTCGGCGAAGTAGCGGTAGCGCGGGTGATCCGCGGCGTTTTCGAGGTTCAGGGGTTCTTCACGCGTGCCGACCAGGCCGACCAGACCTTCGTTGGGTGCCATGCTGACTTTGCCGATCGAGCGCTTGTTCAAGCCCTCGGTCGCCATCAGCACGAAGCGGTTGGTCTCGGGGTCAAGCAGGTAGACCGAGCAGACCTGGCTGCCCATGGCCTCTTTGACGCGCAACACAATAATCCCCAACGCCGCCTTGAGATCCTTGGCGGAGTTAACTTCCTGGACGATCTTGCGCAGCGTATTGAGCATGGCTCGGGGTCGAACTCCGTCGTCAGTCGCGCGCTAAAAGGCGCGGGGCAAGCTCTTTGAGAGCGCGTCGATACACCTCGCGCTTGAATGTCACCACCTGGCCCAACGGATACCAATAACTGACCCAGCGCCAGCCATCGAATTCCGGTTTACCGGTCAAATCCATCCGCACCCGCTGCTCGTTGGAGATCAGGCGCAGGAGAAACCATTTCTGTTTCTGGCCGATGCACAGCGGTTGGCTGTGGGTACGGACCAGACGTTGCGGCAAACGATAGCGCAACCAGCCCCGGGTGCAGGCGAGAATTTCAACATCTTCGCGCTCCAGACCCACTTCTTCGTTCAACTCGCGGTACAAGGCGTCTTCCGGCGTCTCCTGGGGGTTGATACCACCCTGTGGAAACTGCCAGGCATCTTGATTGATACGGCGAGCCCATAGCACCTGTCCGGCATCATTCGTGAGAATGATCCCGACATTGGGGCGGAAACCATCGGGGTCGATCACGGCAACAACCTCGCAAACGCATGTCGCCGCATTGTTCCACAAAGGTTGTGAAGGCAGCAACGAGCCGTCCAACCTTATGTGCACTCTTGTGAAAAGTCCGTATTCTGGGCGCCTTTCTACAGACTTTTCAGCGAGTAACTGCAATGCGCCTGGCTTTATTCGACTTGGACAACACACTTCTGGGCGGCGACAGTGACCACGCCTGGGGTGATTACCTGTGCGAACGCGGCTTCCTCGACGCCGTCGCCTACAAGACACGCAACGACGAGTTCTATCAGGATTACCTGGCCGGCAAGCTCGACAACGCCGCCTACCTGAACTTTTGCCTGGAAGTGCTCGGCCGCACCGAAATGGCCACACTGGATCAGTGGCACAGCGATTACATGCGCGACTGCATCGAACCGATCGTGCTGCCCAAGGGACTTGAGCTGCTGAAGAAGCACCGCGATGCCGGCGACAAACTGGTGATCATCACCGCGACCAACCGCTTCGTCACAGGTCCGATTGCCGAGCGTTTGGGTGTTGAAACCCTGATCGCAACCGAGTGCGAGATGGTCGATGGCCGCTACACCGGGCGCAGCACCGACGTGCCGTGCTTCCGTGAAGGCAAGGTGACTCGGCTTAATCGTTGGCTGGAAGAGTCCGGGCATTCGCTGGAAGACAGTTACTTCTACAGCGACTCGATGAATGATTTGCCGTTGCTGGAACAGGTGGTGAATCCGGTAGCGGTTGATCCGGACCCGAATTTGCGCGCCGAGGCGCAGAAGCGTGGCTGGCCGGTAATCTCTTTGCGCGACTGAAATCGCCTTCGCGGGCAAGCCTCGCTCCTACAGGTCATGCGTCAATTATGAAAATGACGCAAATCCCGTAGGAGCGAGGCTCGCCCGCGAAGGGGTCAACTCGGTTTCAAGCGTTAAACAGGCTTGGCACCCATCAACCCGGCAATGGCGATAAAGCAGACGAAGCTGAACAACGCCAGGGCGAAGGTAAACTTGCCGTTCCCCGCCGGCGCCTTGCGCAACTTGTTAAGTCGCACCAACAACCAGAACCACGCCAACGCCGCAACGGTGTAAAGCACACTCGACGCCAGCAACCACGTCTGCCCCAACGGCCAACCCACCAGATGCACCATCCACCAGCCGGTGAACGGCATGCTCAGCAATGCCAGCCCCATCAACAGCCAGATGAACACCCGAGGCCGTTGCAACGTGCGGCTGCCCGCCGTCGCGTCGCCATTACGCCGAGTTCGCCAGACCCAGATCCCCAGGCCCAGCGCACAGACCAGCAGCACAACCGTCGCCACCATGTGCGCCACTTTCAGGGCGGTTAACGTTTCCATTGTTCGACTTCCTTATGACCTGCCCATCAGCGTAGCCGCTCAGCCAAGAAACAGCTGATAGGCCGGGTTGTCGCTTTCGTCCCAGTACGGGTAGCCGATTTCTTCCAGCGCCGCCGGCACCAGATGACGCTCCTCGTGAGGCACTTGCAGCCCTGCGACCACACGACCGTCCGCCGCGCCGTGGTTGCGGTAGTGGAACATCGAGATGTTCCAGCGCCCGCCGAGCTTGCTGAGGAAGTTGAACAGCGCGCCCGGTCGCTCCGGAAATTCGAAGCGCAGCACCACTTCATCAACCACCTGGGCTGCGCGACCACCGACCATGTGCCGGATGTGCAACTTGGCCAGTTCGTTGTCGGTCAGGTCCAGCACCGGGAAACCCTGCTCGGTCAGACTGGCAAGCAGCGCACTGCGCGGATCGTTTTCCGGGTGCGTCTGTACGCCAACGAAGATGTGCGCTTCGCTGCCGGTGTTGTAGCGGTAGTTGAATTCGGTGATCTGGCGCTTGCCGATGGCTTCGCAGAACGCCTTGAAGCTGCCCGGCTTCTCGGGGATGGTCACGGCGATGATGGCTTCGCGGCCCTCGCCCAGTTCGGCGCGTTCGGCGACGTGGCGCAAGCGGTCGAAGTTGACGTTGGCACCGGAATCGATGGCCACAAAGGTGTGCCCGGTGACAGCGTGCTGCTCGACGTATTTCTTGATCCCGGCCACGCCCAAGGCGCCGGCAGGTTCAGTGATCGAGCGGGTATCGTCGTAGATATCCTTGATCGCCGCGCAGATCTCGTCGGTGCTGACCGTGATCACTTCATCGACATAGTCTTTGCAGATGTCGAACGTGTACTGACCAATCTGAGCGACCGCGACGCCGTCGGCGAAGAGGCCCACGGTCGGCAGCACCACGCGCTCGCCGGCGGCCATGGCGGCTTGCAGGCAATTGGAGTCGTCCGGCTCGACGCCGATGATCTTGATTTCCGGGCGCAGGTATTTCACGTACGCCGCGATACCGGCGATCAGCCCGCCGCCGCCCACCGGAACGAAGATCGCATCCAGGCGCCCAGGGTGCTGGCGCAGAATCTCCATGGCCACCGTGCCCTGCCCGGCAATGGTGTGGGGATCGTCGTACGGGTGAATGTAGACGTAGCCTTTTTCGTCGACCAGTTTCAGCGAGTAAGCCAGGGCTTCCGGGAACGAATCCCCGTGCAGCACCACTTTGCCACCACGGGAACGCACGCCTTCGACTTTGATTTCCGGGGTGGTCTTGGGCATGACGATGGTGGCTTTCACGCCGAGCACTTTCGCCGCCAGGGCCAGGCCCTGCGCGTGATTACCTGCCGAAGCCGTCACGACGCCGCGTGCGCGTTCTTCATCGCTCAACTGCGTGAGCTTGTTGTAGGCCCCGCGAATCTTGAACGAGAACACCGGCTGCAAGTCTTCACGCTTGAGCAAAATACTGTTGCCCAGCCGCTCGGAGAGCTGGCGGGCAGTCTGCAATGGGGTTTCTACGGCAACGTCATAAACGCGCGAGGTGAGGATCTTTTTGACGTACTGTTCGAGCATCGGAAAGCATCACTGAGCGGGTTGGGCAGGGCCAAGGAGTCTAACCCGGCTTTCGGGCGGGCGACCACACTAAACAGGTGGTTTTACCCTCCCCGGAAGGGATCATGGACCTGTAGGAGCGAGGCTTGCCCGCGAAAGCGTTTTTACAGCCGACATTTATTTTGGATGTAGCGGCCTCTTCGCGGGCAAGCCTCGCTCCTACAGGTCACGGTGGCGGTCTGCCAATCGGGCAATGACCTTACCCGTCCCGGGGCCTATAATGCCGGGCTTTCGTTCCCCCTCTTCGGCACTTCGGAGCCCGCATGACCCAGGATCAACTCAAACAGGCAGTGGCCCAGGCCGCCGTCGACTTCATCCTCCCGAAACTCGACGACAAGAGCATCGTCGGGGTCGGCACCGGCTCCACCGCCAACTGCTTCATCGACGCACTGGCGCAACACAAAGGCGCCTTCGACGGCGCAGTCGCCAGTTCCGAAGCCACCGCCGCACGCCTCAAGGGCCACGGTATTCCGGTGTATGAGCTGAATACTGTCAGCGACCTGGAGTTCTACGTCGACGGCGCCGACGAAAGCGACGAGCACCTGAACCTGATCAAGGGCGGCGGCGCAGCCCTGACCCGCGAGAAGATCGTCGCGGCCGTGGCCAAGACCTTCATCTGCATCGCCGATGGCAGCAAACTGGTGCCGGTGCTCGGCGCGTTCCCGCTGCCGGTCGAAGTGATCCCGATGGCCCGCAGCCACGTGGCCCGCGAGCTGGTGAAGCTCGGCGGCGACCCGGTTTACCGTGAAGGCGTGCTGACTGACAACGGCAACATCATTCTGGATGTGTTCAACATGCAGATCACCAACCCGGTCGAGTTGGAGACGCAGATCAATGCGATCGTCGGCGTGGTGACCAACGGTTTGTTCGCGGCGCGCCCTGCGGATCTGCTGTTGCTGGGCACCAGCGAAGGCGTGAAGACCCTGCGCGCGCAGTAAGCCAGACGCAAAACCCTGTAGGAGCCGGCTTGCCGGCGATCGCGGTTTAACAGTCAACATAGATGTTGAATGTCACGGCCTCATCGCCGGCAAGCCGGCTCCTACAGGGGTTGTGTTTATGTTTTAGGGTTGTGGCGGTTTCTTGAAGACGTAGAACAGGTTCGGCTCACTCACCAGGTACATCGTGCCGTCGTCATCCATGGCGATCCCTTCCGCTTGCGGTACCGTCTTCTGCAACCCCTGACGCCCCTTGCTCAGTGACATGGTGCTCAGCGGACGCCCGTCCACATCCAGCTCCAGAATCAGTCGCGACTCGTCGGACAGCGCCAGTAAATGGCCGCTGCGCTCGTCGTATTGCAGGCTCGACAGGTCACGCACAAACATCCCGGCATCGCGCTTGGGGTTGTTGACCACGTGCACCGCATAGGATTTTTCCGGGTTGTAATGCGGAAAGCCCTGCACTTCATAGATCAGCATCGGGTCGCGCTCCTTGGCGACAAACAGCCGCTTGCCCACCGAATCGTAGGCCAGGCCTTCGAAGCCCTTGTTGCTGCTCATGTGCACGCCGAGGGTTATCTGTTCGGCATCCGCCGCATCGAGGAACGTCGTGTCCTTCTCCAGATGAATCTTGATCAGTCGCTGCTGACGCTCGTCGGTGATGACGTAAGTGTCGGTGCTGATGAATTCCACCGCCTCCGGATCACCGAAGCCGACCAGCGCGATGCGCTGAAGGATTTGGCCTTCCAGCGACAGCTCGATCAGCTCGGAATTTTTATTGGTGACCGTGAACAGGCTTTTGCGTACCGGATCGAAGGTCAGCGCAGACACATCGTCGTCCAGGCCTTCAATGACCCGACCCTCAATCGCAACCTGATAGTGATCCAGCCCGATCGACTGGGCGCTCTCGGCCTGCCAAAGCGTATGCAGATTGAACCAGGCCCGCTCGAACAGCCGCAGGTGCTGGCCGAACGCAACCAGCACGATCAGCGCAATCACCGAAAGAATCAGGATCAGGGGTTTGGGGCGGGCAAGTCGGCGCATTCAGGCAAGCTCGGAATCAGGACGGGCGGATGAAATACCACGGCAGTCTGAATTGAAGCTTAAAGGCCGTTGGGCTGGCCCTACAACTGAGCGTCGCGTTTCCTACACATTCGCGGACCAAGGTCGCGGATCAAGATCGAGAACCAAGCTCGCGGATCAGTGCTGCTTTTCGAATCGGTAGAACAGGTTCGGCTCGCTCACCATATACAGCGTGCCCGCCTCGTCCATGGTCACGCCTTCGGCGCGGGGAATGGTCTTCTTCAGGCCATTGAAACCACCCAGCAAGGTCATGAAACTGACCTGCTCGCCCTTCTCGTCCAGCTCCAGCAGCAAGTGGGAATCGGCGGACAACACCAGCGTATGGCGGGTGCGCGGGTCGATGGCCAAGGCCGACAGGTTGCGGATGTCCAGCGCGTCACTGGCCAGCTTCTGCTTGTCGCCGGTGAGTGTCAGGCCGTCGGTGCTTTTCCAGGTGAACAGCGCCGGTGGACGCTCCTCACCCAGCAGCATTTGTTGATTGTGCGCATCCCAGACGACCGCTTCGAACGCTTTGTTCTGGTCTTTCGACGGGCCGAGGTCGTACTTGGGGAAGTTGGCGATGTTCAGCTCGCGGGTATCGGCGTCGACCTTGACGATGGTCAGCAAATGCTCACGCTCATCGACAATGGCCAGCAGACCGTTGCCCATGACCGTCACACCTTCCGGGTTGCTCCAGCCCACCAGCGGCATTTTGCGCAGCACATCGCCCTGCAGGGTCAGCTCGACCAGGAACGGGTTTTTGCCCATCACTGAGAACAGGGTTTTGGTATGAGGGTTGTAGGCCAGGTCGGATGCTTCGTCCTTTTCCATCCCCGGCAACAGCTTGGCATCGATCACCGCCCGATAATCCGGAAGCCAGATACTTTCCTGGCGTTCGGCCGGACTTTCGAAACGCTCCCGCACCCAGAGCACGCCGCGATCATCCCAATGCATTGCAAAGGCGAGGCCATACGCCGCGGCCGCGACCAGCAAAAGCCAGGCATACCAACGCATGAAAAAGCGCGGGCGACGGGCAGTTTTAAGCGTGGGCAGCGATTGGATGGCCATCGGGGGATGCGTTCCAGAAATTCAGGCTAAGGGTAATAGCACAATTGGGACCGGCTCAGACGCCAGAAGCCCGGGAATTATCCAGACAAGATGTGAAAAAAACGGGAAATGGCGGGATTGCCCTGCATGGGCGCCGCTTTCTTCAGATCGAAACACAATCCCCTGTAGGAGCCGGCTTGCCGGCGATGAGGCCATCACATTCAACATTTATGCTGAATGTTCCAACGTCATCGCCGGCAAGCCGGCTCCTACAGGGGGGTCTGTGTCAGCGGACGCTGCTGGTGAAGCTGCTCGCGCCTGGCAGTTCCAGAACGATTTCGTCACCCACATTCAGCGGGCCGACACCGACCGGCGTGCCAGTCAGGATCACGTCGCCCGCCTGCAGCGAAAAGCAGCCGGCCATGTGCTGGATCATTGGCACGATCGGGTTGAGCATCGCGCTGCTGTTGCCGTCCTGGCGCACTTCGCCGTTGATGGTCAGGCGGATGCCGATGTCGGTCAGGTCGGCAAAGGTGCTGCCGGACACGAACGGTGCAATCACCGCCGCACCATCGAAGGACTTGGCGATTTCCCACGGCAGGCCTTTGGACTTCAGCTCGGCCTGCTTGTCGCGCAGGGTCAGGTCCAGCGCTGGAGCGAAACCGGAAATAGCATCAAGGACTTCTTCACGGCTTGGCTTGGTCGACAAAGGCTTGCCAATCAGAACAGCGATTTCCGCTTCGTAATGCACCGAGCCACGCTCGGTCGGAATGCTGAAACCGCCTTCCAGCGGCACGACGCAACTGCCTGGCTTGATGAACAGCAGGGGCTCCGTTGGCACCGGGTTGTCCAGTTCCTTGGCGTGTTCGGCGTAGTTGCGGCCGATGCAAACCACTTTGCCCAATGGGAAGTGGATGCGTGTACCGTCGACATACTGGTGCTGATAGCTCATTGACCGACTCCTGGTTCGTAGCGCTTAAGTTCGAAAATCAAACAGCGAAAATCTTGCCCGGGTTCATGATGCCGTTCGGATCGAACACCGCTTTGACCGCTTTCATGTACTCGATCTCAACCGGGGAGCGGCTGTAGGTCAAGTAATCACGCTTGGTCATGCCCACGCCGTGTTCGGCGGAAATCGAGCCGTTGTACTTCTCGACGGTTTCGAACACCCACTTGTTCACGGTCGCGCACTTGGCGAAGAACTCGTCCTTGCTCAGGTCATCCGGCTTGAGGATGTTCAAGTGCAGGTTGCCATCGCCGATGTGGCCGAACCAGACGATTTCGAAGTCCGGGTAGTGTTCGCCGACGATCGCATCGATTTCCTTCAGGAACGCCGGGACTTTCGACACAGTGACCGAAATGTCATTTTTGTACGGCGTCCAGTGGGAGATGGTCTCGGAAATGTATTCGCGCAGTTTCCAGAGGTTTTGCAGCTGGGTTTCGCTTTGGCTCATCACGCCGTCCAGCACCCAGCCCTGCTCCACGCAATGCTCGAAGGTTTCCAGCGCATGGTTGGCCACTTCTTCAGTGGTCGCTTCGAATTCCAGCAGCGCGTAGAACGGGCAGTCGGTTTCAAACGGCGCTGGCACGTCACCGCGCCCCATGACCTTGGCCAGGGCTTTGTCAGAGAAGAATTCGAACGCGGTCAGGTCAAGTTTGCTCTGGAACGCGTGCAATACCGGCATGATCGAGTCGAAATCGGTAGTGCCAAGCACCATCGCGGTGAGGTTTTTCGGCGCTCGGTCCAGACGCATGGTCGCTTCGACCACAAACCCGAGGGTGCCTTCAGCGCCGATGAACAGCTGACGCATGTCGTAGCCGGTGGCGTTCTTGATCAGGTCGCGGTTCAGTTCCAGCACATCACCCTTGCCGGTGACCACTTTCATGCCGGCGACCCAGTTACGGGTCATGCCGTAGCGAATCACCTTGATCCCGCCGGCATTGGTGCCGATATTGCCGCCAATCTGGCTCGATCCTGCGGAAGCGAAGTCCACCGGGTAGTACAGGCCTTTTTCCTCGGCGACGTTCTGCAAATGCTCGGTCACGACGCCCGGCTGGCACACGGCGGTGCGGTCGGTGAGGTTCACGTCGAGGATCTGGTTCATATAGTCGAAGGACACGACTACTTCGCCATTCGCCGCGACTGCCGCTGCGGACAGCCCGGTGCGCCCGCCGGACGGCACCAGCGCCACCTTGTGTTTATTGGCCCACAAAACGATGGCCTGGACCTGCTCGGTGGTCTTCGGGAACACGATGGCGGTCGGGGCCGGGGCGAAATGCTTGGTCCAATCCTTGCCGTAAGCGTTCAGGGAGTCGGCATCGGTCAGTACCTTGCCAGGCTCGACCAGGGTCTTCAGTTCATCAATCAGGGCAGGATTGGTCATCGACAGAACTCTCGAACAATTCATGGTCATCCTGAGAACGCTTCACGTCGCAGGAATGAGTGTTTGCGGGGCGCTTATGCTAGCATACCGACCCCGCAGGATAGTGCCCAAGGCCGTTCTGCGGCGACGGCTTAGTTGCCGTCCGGGTCAGCATCTGTTGACCATTTCCTGCCATTTTTCTCCGGGATACAGGTTTACGCAGATGAGCAAGACTTCTCTCGATAAGAGCAAGATCAAGTTCCTTCTTCTCGAAGGCGTCCACCAATCGGCTGTCGACGTTCTCAAGTCGGCGGGCTACACCAGCATCGAGTACCTCACGGGTTCTCTGCCGGAAGCCCAGCTGAAGGAAAAGATCGCTGATGCTCACTTCATCGGCATTCGCTCCCGCACTCAACTGACCGAAGAGATCTTCGATCACGCGAAGAAGCTCGTCGCTGTAGGTTGTTTCTGCATCGGCACCAACCAGGTTGACCTGAACGCTGCCCGCGAACGCGGCATCGCAGTGTTCAACGCTCCGTACTCCAACACTCGCTCCGTTGCCGAGCTGGTGCTGGCCGAAGCGATCCTGTTGCTGCGCGGCATCCCTGAGAAGAACGCTTCCTGCCACCGTGGCGGCTGGATCAAGAGCGCGGCCAACTCCTTCGAAATCCGTGGCAAGAAGCTCGGCATCGTTGGTTACGGCTCGATCGGTACGCAACTGTCGGTCCTGGCGGAAGGCCTGGGCATGCAGGTGTATTTCTACGACACCGTGACCAAGCTGCCGCTGGGTAACGCGACCCAGGTCGGCAACCTCCACGAGCTGCTGGGCATGTCCGACATCGTCACCTTGCACGTTCCGGAAACCGCTGCGACCCAGTGGATGATCGGCGAGAAGGAAATCCGCGCCATCAAGAAGGGCGGCATCCTGATCAACGCCGCTCGCGGCACCGTGGTCGAACTGCAAGCCCTGGCAGACGCGATCAAGGACAAGCACCTGATCGGCGCGGCCATCGACGTATTCCCGGTGGAGCCACGCTCCAACGACGAAGAGTTCGAAAGCCCGCTGCGTGGCCTGGACAACGTGATCCTGACCCCGCACATCGGTGGTTCCACCGCTGAAGCGCAAGCCAACATCGGTCTGGAAGTGGCCGAGAAACTGGTCAAGTACAGCGACAACGGTACGTCGGTATCGTCCGTGAACTTCCCGGAAGTGGCCCTGCCGGCTCACCCTGGCAAGCACCGTCTGCTGCACATCCACGAGAACATTCCGGGTGTGATGAGCGAGATCAACAAGGTCTTCGCCGAAAACGGCATCAACATCTCCGGTCAGTTCCTGCAGACCAACGAGAAAGTCGGCTACGTGGTGATCGACGTCGACGCCGATTACTCGGAAATCGCCCAAGAGAAGCTGCAGCACATCAACGGCACCATTCGTTGCCGCGTGTTGTTCTGATAGCGACTTGAGCGACAAAAAAAGGAGACCTTCGGGTCTCCTTTTTCTTGGGCGCGACTAACGTTACTTAACGTTGACTGTAATTTTCTCGGAGAGGATCGGCGGATCGAATGGCAGGTGGTTGCGATCGCCAAGCTCGAGTTGCAAGGTGTGCTTGCCGGGCGTCAGCTTTACTTCAGCCTGAGTCTGCGCCTTGCCGAAGTGCAAATGGTTGGCATCGTTCGGAATCGGCGCCCCGGCCGTTGGCAGCTCGTCGACATCAACCAGCAAGTGATGGTGGCCTGTGTTTTCGGTGGGATCACCCGCCGGGGCCAGCGCAATGTTCTCGACAGCGAACTTGACGACGACAGTCTGCGGGACCGTCGCACCGTCTTCAGGAGAAACGATGGACACTTCAGCACCCTTGGGTGCCGGCGTAGCCGCACTGGCCAGCACCGAAACACCCATCAGCAGGCCAGCCAGCGCAGCACGTGACATAAAGGTTTTCATTCTCTTCTCCAGTTTTTTCGTAAAATCCGCGTGACCATGACAACTTCACGGCCATTCGTTGTCGAAGGCACTCGACAACCATAGCAAAGCGAGCCTGAACCAGAGCATCGCGATAAATGTATTCAAAGGAGTGACCATGCGCTTTCTGCCTGGCCTGATCTGCCTGCTACCCCTTTTGAGCCCTTTGGCTCATGCCGAACTTATTGACGATGTAAACGACCGCGGTGAATTGCGTATTGCCCTTGAGGCTAATACACCGCCCTTCAATTTCAAGGACGACGGCCAACTCTCGGGCTTTGAAGTCGAACTGGGCCAATTGCTGGCCAATGAACTGGATGTAAGGGCCGACTTCGTCGTCACCGACTCCAGCGATCTGTTGACCGGCGTTGAAAGCGGCAAGTACGACATCGCTCTCAATCACATAACAGAGACCCCGGCGCTCAAGGATCGTTTCGACTTCAGCGAACCTTACATTCACACCGATGCGCATTTGATCGCGCAGAAAGAAGAGCCGCGTTCAATCCTGTTGGTGCAGTCGCTGACGCAAGAAAAGCCGAAAGCCGCCCCGGCCGAGAACCTGGCCATTCCGTTTCAGAAAGGGAACCCGGCGTTTCACGCCAGCCTGGAGAATGCGTTGCAGCGGATCAAGGCAGATGGGCGACTGGAGGCACTGGAGAAAAAATGGTTTGGGGCGGATGCCGCCGAGATGCCGAAACCCTAAGGCCACCGACGATCACCACGATCCCTTGTAGGAGCCGGCTTGCCGGCGATAGCGGTGTAACAGTCAATATAGATATTGAATGTTACGGCCTCATCGCCAGCAAGCCGGCTCCTACAGGGATTTGCGTTTAGAGTTGCAGCGCGGCGGCGGCTTCAGCCAGTTCCAGTTCGCTGAAGACCTGCACGCCATGGCGCTTGAGCAACGCCGCCGTCACGCCTTCGCCGCTGACTTTCACACCGCTGAACGTGCCGTCATAGGTCAACAGGTTGCCGCAGGACGGGCTGTTGGCCTTGAGCACGGCGATGCGGATGTTGTGTTTTTGCACCAGCTCCAGCGCCTGGTAAGCACCGCTCAGAAACTGCGCGCTGACATCCTCGCCGTCGATGGTGATTACCGCCGCCTGCCCCTCCAGCACGTCACCACCCTGCCCGCCCGGAATCTCCGCCGCCGCCCGCGGCGTCGGCAAGCCACCGGCAACTTCCGGACACAACGGCACGACGCGACCTTCGTCGACCCACTGTTGAAGCTGGTCGAACGGCCCGCTGGCGCCGCCGTCGTAACGCACGCGGTGGCCGAGCAGACAGCGACTTACCAGAATTTTCTGCATGATCAGAACGGCTCGTTGCCACGACGCCGGAACCAGCCGGTCAACGACAGGCGATCCCGGGTCGCGGGCAGGACTTCGTGGGGCACTTCGCCCGACAGGAACACCACCAGGCATCCGCCGGTGGGCACCACATCGTATTCGACGCCTTCCTTGAGGTACATGCGCAACTGACCGCCGTGCTCCGGCAACCAGGCATCGTTGAGGTAGACCACCGCCGAGACCATGCGCCGATCATCGTCGCGGAAGCGGTCGACATGCTTGAGGTAGAAAGCGCCGGGCGGGTACATCGCGAAATGGCTTTCAAAGTCTTCGAGGCCCAGATACAACCCGCGATTCAATGCCTCGCGCAGGCTGTCCATCAACTGCAGATAGTTGTCGCAAGCCAGGGCCTGACCCGGCTCGATCCACTGGATTCGGTCGCCGCGAATCCCCTCGCGAATCTCCGATGTCGGCCCGCGGCCCACGGCGGCCGGGGCCAATTCACCCTCGGCGGCACGTTTACGGCACTCAGCCGCCAGTTCTTGGGTCAGACCCAAGGGCAGGAAAATGTTCTGCTGCGACCAGCCGTGTTCGGCCAGGTCGTCGACGATACGTAACAGCAGCGGGTGATCAGAGGGTATTGGCATGGCGCGCATAGTATTCCTGTGCCGGAAAATCCGACAGAGCCACGCGGCGGCTTGATACGAATTCTCGACAAGTCCCTATGCCACACGGAGAATAGTCGCCTGCTGACAGGAGTCCCTATGCGCCGTTTGCTTTTCTCACTGATGATGTTCTGCGTTTTGCCCGCTTGGGCAGACGGCCACGACCAGTTGTACAAGGTCGCCGGCTGGCCAGAACAACGCGCGCATTTCAGTGATGCCCTTTCAGCCGCTCAGCAGCGTTACCAGAACAGCCTCCCGCCCGCCGTGTTTCAGGCGCTGGTGAACAACAGCAATCAGCGTTTTGCCCCGCAGGCCGTGGACCAGCGCGCCGAAGCGCAGATGCGCAAAACCCTCGCCGACCCTAAACCTGCACTGGCTTTTTTCCAGTCGCCGCTGGGCAAGAAGATCGTCGCCGCCGAGTTGCTGGCGACCCGTCGCGATCAACTGGCGAAGAACGCCAAAGGCCTGCCGAAGATTCAAGCCAGCGACAGCCGCACGCTGATCATCGGTCACCTAGCCCAGGCCTTGCCCGCGCGGGAGGCCGGTGCGGAAGTCAGCCTGGCGATTGCCGGCGTCGCGGCCGACAGCCTGAGTTCGATGATCCCCGGCCTGCTCGGTGGCGGTCAGGCGCAGGGGCTGTTGAACGGTCAGCGTCAACGCTTGATGGACCAGATCGGCAGCGACCTCAACAACACGCTGCTGTATGTCTATCGTGATCTATCGGATGACGAGCTGGAAGAGTTCGCCACGTTTGCCGAGTCGGCAGAAGGCAAGGCGTATTACCAGGCGGCGTTGGCGGCGATTCGAGCGGGGTTGGCGGTGGGGCAGAATCCTTCGAATTTGACCCAATGATTTTCAGCGCCGGTTAGATCGCCATCGCCGGCAAGCCGGCTCCTACAGTTGACCGTGTTCTTCCGGACAACTCGATCCACTGTAGGAGCCGGCTTGCCGGCGATGAGGGCTTAACTGCCGCTAAAGATTCCGGCCCTTGATCCGCTTCGTCAAAAACCCGAAATACTCCCCGCGCAACGCCACCGTCTCATTCGCCAAATGATGCCGCGCCTCAGGCAGCATCAACACCTGAGGCCGATCGAACTTGGCTTTCAACACCTCAAGATTGTGCTGCCAATCCACCGTCATGTCCGCCTGCCCCTGCACGATCAGCGGCCGCCGAGTGCTGTCCGGCGCGGCTTCGATGCGTTTGATCCAGCGCGCCAGCGCGCCGACCCAGGCCGTCGGCAAACGCAGCGGTTGCAGCGGGTCGGCTTGCAGGAACGGCAGGAAATCCGGGTCGTTGGAGTTCTCGCTGAAACGTCGGGCGATGGCTTTGACGAATGGCTTGAGCAGGTAATAACTGAGCTGCGACCAGCCCCAGGCGCGCGGCCTCACCAGCGGCGACAACAGGATCACCTGGCCCTGGGCCGGGCTGCCCGCCCCTTCGTTGAGCACATGGTCGATCACGATGGCGCCACCAGTGCTTTGACCGCACAGGTGCCACGGCTGCGGCAGATCGAGGGATTTCGCCTCGGCGAACAGCCCTTGCAGCGTGTCCTGATACTCGGCGAAATCGTTGATGCTCGCGCGTTCGCCGCTGGACAGGCCATGCCCCGGCAAGTCGCAGGCAATCACCGCGAAATCCTGATTCAGCGCCCACTCGATCACATGCCGGTAGAGCCCGGTGTGATCGTAGAAACCGTGGAACACAAACAGCGTCGCCTTCGCCCGCTCCGGCCACCACACCTGGCCGACCACGTCATAAGCATCCACCTCAAAACGACCCAGGCCCCTGCGCAACTGACGCCCCGGAAAATCCAGCCCGTAGAACCGCTGGTACGCCTGCGCCTCCACGGACAGCGGCTGCCACTCGGCCAGGGGTCGCAGGCTGGCACGCAAATGATCGGGGGCGAAAGTGGCGGACATGGGCGATTCCAGAGCACGAAGCGGACTTTATAAGCCTGCGATATTCATCTGTCGCGGCAAGCATGGCAAGCTGGGCGACCTTCGAGGATCGACACCCATGCGTTCGCCCTACCGCACCCCACTGCTTGCCTGCCTGATTGCCCTCGTGTGCGGCGGTGTTTTATGGGCGGCGTACGACTGGTTTCAAGGACGCTACCTGCGGGCGTTCAGCGAACACACGGCGGTGTTTTCCGGTGACCCGTTGCGCCTGCCCGACAACCTCGCCGGCCCCGGTGCCATTCGCCTGGTGCACTTCTGGGACCCAGCCTGCCCGTGCAACGTCGGCAATCAACAACACCTGAGCGAACTGGTCGAGCAGTATGTGCCGCAAGGCGTCGAGTTTTATGCGGTACAAAAACCCGGCAGCCACGGCCAGTTGCCAAGCACGCTGAGCAGCCTGAAAACCATCACCATCCTCCCAGGCTCCGAACAGATCCCGGCCAGCCCGGCCGTGGCGATCTGGGACCGCAGCGGCAAACTGGCCTACTTCGGCCCTTACAGCGAAGGCCTGACCTGTAATTCGAGCAACAGCTTCATTGAGCCGATCCTACAAGCGTTAAACGCGGGCCGCACAGTCAATGCCACGCACACACTGGCCGTCGGGTGTTACTGCCCGTGGCCCGCCGACACAAAGCAGTAAGACCGCGCAGACGCGAATCCCTCCTAAGGGCGATGGGCCGATTCGGCAAGCCGTGTTAAACAGTGGCGCCAGGGAACTGCTGCCACTAATAACAACAAGGAGTCACCATGAAACGTAGCCTGACCGTTCTCGCACTGCTGATAGTCGCACTCGCCGCAGGTGCCGGCGGGTACATCTACAGCAAGCAACCGACGCGCCAGGGCATGGTCGAGCTGCAACACCTGCAAGGCTCCGTCACCGTCCGTTACGACGAACGCGGCATCCCGCACATCCGCGCCGAAAACGAAACCGACCTGTACCGCTCCCTCGGCTATGTGCACGCCCAGGACCGGCTGTTTCAGATGGAAGTCCTGCGCCGCCTGGCCCGTGGTGAACTGGCCGAAGTGCTGGGCCCCAAACTACTCGACACCGACAAGCTGATGCGCAGCCTGCGCATTCGTGAACGCGCCGAAACCTACCTGGCGAACATGGATAAGCAGTCGTCGGCCTTCATCGCCCTGCAAGCCTATCTGGACGGCATAAACCAGTATCAGGACAGCCATGCAAAACCTGCGGAGTTCGATGTACTGGGCATTCCAAAACGCCCGTTCACCGCGCAGGACACCATCAGCATCGCCGGTTACATGGCCTACAGTTTTGCCGCGGCGTTTCGCACCGAACCCTTGCTGACCTACGTGCGTGATCAACTGGGTGCCGAGTACCTGAACGTCTTCGATCTCGACTGGCAGTCCAAAGGCGTGCTGGCGAACAACCACAGCAGCACCCCGCCGCCTCTCGCCAGCGCCGACTGGAAAGACCTCAACGCCCTCGCCCGCCTGAGCGAGCAAGCACTGGCCGACAACGGTTTGCCGCAGTTCGAGGGCAGCAACGCCTGGGTGGTCGCTGGCAATCGAACCAAAAGCGGCAAGCCGCTGCTGGCCGGTGATCCGCATATCCGCTTCTCCGCGCCGTCGGTGTGGTACGAAGCGCAGCTCTCGGCGCCGGGCTTCGAGCTCTACGGTCACTATCAGGCCTTGATGCCATTTGCCTCACTGGGGATGAACCGCGACTTCGGCTGGAGCATCACCATGTTCCAGAACGACGACCTCGACCTCATCGCCGAGAAGGTCAACCCGGACAACGCCAACCAGGTCTGGTATCGCGGCAAGTGGGTGGACATGGTCACCAGCGAACAGCAAATCACGGTCAAGGGTCAGCCGCCGGTGAAGTTGCTGCTGCGCCAGTCGCCACACGGGCCGATCGTCAACGATGCGCTGGGCAACGCCGTCGGCAAAACGCCCATCGCCATGTGGTGGGGTTTTCTCGAAAGCCAGAACCCGATCCTCGAAGGCTTCTATCAGCTCAACCGCGCCGACACCCTGGCCAAGGCGCGCAGTGCCGCCGCCAAGGTCCAGGCGCCGGGCCTGAACATCGTCTGGGCCAACGCCAAGGGCGACATCGGCTGGTGGGCCGCGGCGCAACTGCCGAAGCGTCCGGCGGGTGTGCGGCCGTGGTTCATCCTCGATGGCAGCAGCAACGAAGCGGACAAGGACGGCTTCTACCCGTTCAGCGCCAACCCACAGGAAGAGAACCCGGCGCGGGGCTACATTGTCTCGGCCAACTTCCAGCCCGTGTCGCCGACCGGCATCGAGATTCCCGGTTACTACAACCTCGCCGATCGTGGGCAGCAGCTCAATCGTCAGCTCAGCGACAAGACCGTGAAGTGGGATCTGGAGGCCAGTCAGAAACTGCAACTGGGCACCACCACCGCTTACGGCCCGCGTTTGCTCGCGCCGTTGTTACCGGTGCTGCGTGAGGTGGTGAGCGATCCCGCCGAACTGAAACTGGTGGAACAACTGGCCCAGTGGACAGGCGACTACCCGCTGGATTCCACCAGTGCCACGCTGTTCAATCAGTTCCTGTTCAACCTCGCAGACGCGACGATGCACGATGAACTGGGCAACGACTTTTTCGAGACGCTGCTGTCGACCCGGGTGATCGACGCTGCGCTGCCGCGCCTGGCGGCGAACGCCGACTCGCCGTGGTGGGACAACCGCAACACCCTCGGCAAGGAAACCCGCGCCGACACGGTCAAGGTGGCGTGGCAAGCGAGCCTCGCGCACCTCAAGAGCACGCTGGGTGCGGATTTCGCGCAATGGCAGTGGGGCAAGGCGCATACGCTGACCCATGGTCATCCGCTGGGGCAACAGAAGCCGCTGGACCGGATTTTCAATGTCGGGCCGTTCGCGGCACCGGGCACTCACGAAGTGCCGAACAACCTCTCGGCCAAGATCGGCCCGGCGCCATGGCCGGTGACTTATGGGCCGTCGACCCGACGCCTGATCGACTTCGCCGACCCGGCGCACAGCCTGACCGTCAACCCGGTGGGCCAGAGTGGCGTGCCGTTTGACCGACATTTTGATGATCAGGCTGAGGCGTATGTCGAAGGGGTGTATTTCCAGGCGCATCTCAATGATGAAGAGGTCACGGCGAATACGCGGAGTACGTTGAAGCTGTTGCCGGCGCGGGCTGCGCCTTAGGTTTGTGTTGGCTGGGCTGACGTCTTCGCGGGCAAGCCTCGCTCCTACAGAGTATGCGTATCCATTGTAGGAGCGAGGCTTGCCCGCGAAGAGGCCCTGACTGACCACACAAATATCGGCTCAAACCATCGCCGCAAAATTCAACCTGAACTGCTGCGGCGTCACACCGAGTCGTCGATTGAACACGCTACGCATATGCTGCGCATCGCGAAACCCGCACTGGTACGCCACCGTCTTCAACGGCGCGACGGTGCTTTCGAGCATCACCCGCGCCGCATCCACCCTCGCCCGTTCTACGAATTCCGCCGGGGTGATTTTCGCCTCTTTGGCAAACACCCTGGAAAAGTTGCGGGCGCTCATGTTGGCGGCGCTGGCCAAGTCAGCAATGGTCAAATCGCCCGTCAGGTTGGCCAGCACATAATGCTGAACCATCGCCACCGCCGACGTCGGCTCGGCGTGGGGCGTGAGGAATGGACTGAACTGCGATTGCCCGCCCGAGCGCTGTGTGAACACGACCAGCCGCTTGGCCACGCTGAGCGCCACTTCCGGCCCGTGATCCCGGGCCAACAAGTACAACGACAGATCGATCCCCGCCGTGACCCCGGCCGAGGTATAGAGCTCGCCGTCCTGCACGTACAACCGATCAGCCTCGACCTGCGTCGAAGGGCACAACGCCGCGAGCGCAGCGGCATCGCCCCAATGAGTCGTCACTGTTCGCCCTTCGAGCAAGCCTGCCCGGGCGAGCATGAACGCACCGTTGCAGATTGAGCCGAACCGTTGCGCCAGCGCACTGGCATCACGTAGCCAGGCATCGAAGGCCGCGCCGAAATCCATGAACGGCAACTGCGGCCCACCGGCCACCAGCAACAAGTCGTACGCCCCCAGCGCCTCGCTGAAATGCCGATGGGCATTGAGGGATAAACCGTTGGAGCACGGCATTACCCCGCGCTCGACGCCGATCACCTCCAGTTGATAGTGATCCTGCGGCGCGAGGAAACGATTGGCCTCGGAAAACACATCCATGGGGCCGGTGACGTCCAGAGACTGAACGCCGGCGAACACCACGATGGCAACGGTTTTACTCATGACTGGGAATACCCTCGATGCACGCAGACTTTGTAGGAGCCGGCTTGCTGGCGATAGCGGTGAATCAGGCGACGATTGTTTCGGCTGGAAGTCCGCTATCGCCAGCAAGCCGGCTCCTACAAGGTGTGCGCATGACGTAAATCCATGCGCAGGACCTCAACCGTAGCCAATCCGCGCTCAACAAGCGAGGTTGGCGCGATATGCATGCTCATTGGCAAGGATCGCAGCCATGGATCGATTGTCCGGTTTTGGGGCCGGGAACAGACTTGTCCCATCAGCGCCGCCACGGCGTTCCCCACGAGGACAGCACCATGAGCAGCACCATCGCCGGCATCAAAATCCCTGACAGCGCATTGGCCCGGGCCACCACGGAATACATTCGCGACGTCGAGTCCGACCTGCTTTATCACCACTCGCGCCGGGTGTTCCTGTTCGGCGCTTTGAGCGGTGAACGCAAGCAACTGGCCTACAATCCGGAGCTGTTATACGTCGGCGCGATGTTTCATGACTTGGGTCTGGTGGAAGGTCATCGCACTGACGACGAACGCTTCGAAGTCGATAGCGCCAACGCCGCCAAAGCATTCCTCAAGCCTTACGGGCTGAGCGATGACGACATCGAGCAGGTGTGGTTGTCGATTGCCCTGCACACCACGCCGAACGTAGTGCATCACCTGCGCCCCAACGTGGCATTGGTGACGGCGGGCGTTGAAATGGATGTGCTGGGGATCGACTACGCGGCGTTTCCCACGGCGCAACGCGAAGCGGTGGTGCATGCGCATCCACGGGGCGAGGGGTTCAAGGAGTGCATCCTGTGTGCGTTCGCCAACGGCTTCAAGCACAAGCCGGATACCACGTTCGGTACGGTGAATGCGGATGTGCTGGTGGACAGCGAGCCAGGGTTCAAGCCGATGAACTTCGTCGAGATCATCCGCAAATCCCCCTGGGTGTCCTGAAACCTTGTAGGAGCCAGCTTGCTGGCGATTGCGGTGTAACAGTCAGCGCAATTGTTGAATGTTAAACCGCTATCGCCAGCAAGCCGGCTCCTACAGGGGATTTGGGTTGATCACAGAAATGCGATCAACCCAAAGGTTCAGGCCGCTTCCGGCGCCTGTGCGCGACGCACGTCCGGTTGCTTCCACGAATCGGCAGCGCTTTCTTCGATGGCCTGCTGAATCGCACGCTTGCGGCTTTCTTCGGCACGGCGGCTGAAGAACCAGACCAGGAAGGTCATCAACGACACCGCCAGCAGAATCAGGCTGGCCACGGCGTTGATCTCAGGCTTCACGCCCAGACGCACCGCCGAGAACACTTCCATCGGCAAGGTCGTCGATCCCGGCCCCGACACGAAGCTGGCCAATACCAGGTCATCCAGCGACAGGGCGAACGACATCATGCCGCCCGCGCCCAGCGATGGCGCGATCATCGGGATGGTGATCAGGAAGAACACCTTCCACGGCTTCGCCCCGAGATCCATGGCGGCCTCTTCGATGGACAGGTCCAGCTCACGCAAGCGCGCCGACACCACCACCGCCACATACGCCGCACAGAACGTGGTGTGGGCGATCCAGATGGTGACGATGCCACGCTCTTGCGGCCAACCGATCATCTGCGCCATGGCCACGAACAGCAGCAACAGCGACAGACCGGTGATCACTTCGGGCATCACCAGCGGCGCGGTGACCAGGCCACCGAACAACGTGCGACCCTTGAAGCGGGTAATGCGGGTCAGGACGAATGCGGCCAACGTGCCCAGCGCCACAGCGGCAATCGCGGTGTAGCAGGCGATTTCCAGCGAGCGCACCACCGAGCCCATCAGTTGGGTGTTGTCCATCAGGCCGACGTACCACTTGATCGACCAGCCGCCCCACACCGTCACCAGTTTCGAGGCGTTGAACGAGTAGATCACCAGGATCAGCATCGGCGCGTAGATGAACAGCAAGCCCGCGATCAGCATGAAACTCGAGAAACGGAAGCGCTTCATTCTTTACCCTCCATTTCCTTGGCCTGACTGCGGTTGAACAGGATGATCGGCACAATCAGGATCGCCAGCATCACCACTGCCAGGGCAGACGCCACCGGCCAGTCACGGTTGTTGAAGAACTCTTGCCAGAGCACTTTACCGATCATCAGGGTTTCCGGACCGCCCAGCAGTTCCGGGATCACAAACTCGCCCACCACTGGAATGAACACCAGCATGCAGCCGGCGACGATGCCGTTCTTGGACAGCGGAATGGTGATCTTCCAGAAGCTGTTGAACGTACTCGAACCAAGGTCGGACGCCGCTTCCAGCAGACTGTGGTCGTGCTTCACCAGGTTGGCATAGAGCGGCAGGATCATGAACGGCAGGTAGGAATAAACCACGCCGATATACACCGCCAGATTGGTGTTGAGGATCTGCAGCGGTTCGTCGATCCAGCCCATGCTCATCAGGAAACCGTTGAGCAGACCGTTGTTGCTGAGGATGCCCATCCACGCGTAAACGCGGATCAGGATCGCGGTCCAGGTCGGCATCATGATCAGCAGCACCAGTACCGTTTGCATCTCTTTGCGGGCACTGGCAATGGCATAGGCCATCGGGTAGCCGATCAGCAGGCAGAGGATGGTGCTGATCAGCGCCATCTTCAACGAGCCGAGGTAAGCGGCGATGTACAACTCGTCGCCGGCCAGCATCGCGTAGTTGCCGAGGTTGAGCAGCACCTGCAGCTTCTGGTCAACGAAGTTGTAGATTTCGGTGTACGGCGGAATGGCCACGTCGGCTTCGGCGAAGCTGATCTTCAACACGATGAAGAACGGCAGCATGAAGAACATGAACAGCCAGATGAACGGAACCCCGATGACCAGCTGACGGCCACCGGGAATTATTCGATTGAGGCGGCGTTTGAATTTGCGCATGTTCATGAGCGAAGTACCACGCCGCTGTCGTCTTCCCAGTACACGTAAACCTGATCACCCCAGGTTGGGCGCTGACCACGGCGCTCGGCGTTGGCGACGAACGACTGGACGATCTTGCCGCTCGGCAGCTCGACGTAGAACACCGAGTGACCACCGAGGTAAGCGATGTCGTGCACTTTGCCGCTGGACCAGTTGTACTCGCAGGTCGGCATGGTCGGCGTCACCAGCAATTTTTCCGGACGGATCGCGTAGGTCACGGATTTGTCCTGCACCGAGGTGCTGATGCCGTGACCCACGTAAATCTGCCGATCCAGGTCTTTGCAGGTAATGGTTGCATGGCCTTCGGCATCGTCGATCACTTCACCGTCGAAGATGTTGACGTTGCCGATGAATTCGCAGACCAGGCGGCTGGTCGGGGTTTCGTAGATGTCGATCGGGCTGCCGATCTGGGCGATCCAGCCCAGGTGCATGATCGCGATGCGCTCGGCCATGGTCATGGCCTCTTCCTGGTCGTGGGTCACCATGACGCAGGTTACGCCGACGCGCTCGATGATCTCGACCAGCTCCAGCTGCATTTGCGAACGCAGCTTCTTGTCCAGCGCCCCCATCGGTTCGTCGAGCAGCAGCAGTTTCGGTCGCTTCGCCAGCGAACGTGCCAGGGCCACACGCTGACGCTGACCACCGGACAACTGATGCGGCTTGCGCTTGGCGTACTGGCTCATCTGAACCAGCTTGAGCATGTCCGCCACACGCGCATCGACTTCAGCCGCCGGAAGCTTGTCCTGCTTGAGGCCGAAGGCGATGTTCTGCGCCACGGTCATGTGCGGGAACAGGGCGTACGACTGGAACATCATGTTGATCGGCCGCTCGTAGGGCGGCATGTCGGTGATGTCTACGCCATCGAGGAAAATGCGCCCCTCCGTAGGCCGTTCGAAGCCTGCGAGCATACGCAGCAACGTGGACTTGCCCGATCCCGAACCGCCGAGCAGGGCGAAAATCTCGCCTTTCTTGATTTCCAGGGACACATCGTCCACGGCAATCGTCTCGTCGAACTTCTTCGTGACCCGGTCGATTTTGACCAGCACCTGTTTAGGTGACTGGTCGCCCTCGAGGGCTTTCTTATAGGCGCCGGAGGCAACTGCCATTTACGAAACTCCCAAAAAAAAGAGTGCAGTTCGCTCAAGGTGAGCCAACCTTGGATAGTTTGAGCTTTGAAGCTATTTGCCCGACTTGACCTTGGTCCAGCTGCGGGTCATCAAACGTTGAATGTTTGGTGGTAACTCGACCGACACGTAGGTCTTGTCGAGGACTGCTTGCGGTGGATAAACCGACTCATCGGTGCGGATGGACTGTTCCATCAATTTGTCCGAGCCAGGGTTGGGGTTCGCATAGCCAACAGAATCACTGACCTGTGCGATCACCTCGGGTTTCAACAAATAGTTGATGAAGGCGTGGGCCTCTTTGACGTTGCTCGAATCCTTCGGAATCGCGAGCATGTCGAACCACAACGCACCGCCCTCTTTGGGAATGGTGTAGGCGATGTTCACGCCTTTCTTCGCTTCAGCCGCACGGTTGCGGGCCTGGAACATGTCGCCGGAAAAACCGATCGCGATGCAGATATCGCCGTTGGCCAGATCCGCGATGTATTTGGAGGAGTGGAAGTAGGTCACGTAAGGCCGCACTGCCAGCAACTTGGCTTCGGCCTTTTTGTAATCTTCGGGGTTGGTGCTGTTGGCGTTCAGGCCCATGTAGTTGAGGACCGTCGGCATCATTTCATCGGCGGAGTCGAGGAACGCCACGCCGCAACTGTGCAGCTTCTTGATGTTCTCCGGCTCGAATACCGTGGCCCAGGAGTCGATCTTGTCGACGCCGAGCACAGCCTTGATCTTGTCGACGTTGTAACCAATGCCGTTGGTGCCCCACAGGTAAGGGACGGCGTACAAGTTGCCCGGATCGTTTTGTTCCAGACGCTTGAGCAATACGGGGTCGAGGTTCGAGTAGTTCGGCAACTTCGACTTGTCGAGCTTCTGGAAAGCACCGGCCTTGATCTGCTTGCCGAGGAAGTGGTTGGACGGCACGACCACGTCATAACCGGTACGCCCGGCGAGCAACTTGCCCTCCAGGGTTTCGTTGGAGTCAAACACGTCATAGACCGGTTTAATGCCGGTCTCTTTCTGGAAGTCGGCCAGGGTGGTCTCGCCGATGTAGTCCGACCAGTTATAAATATGCACCGTGCCGGCAGCCTGGACACTGACAGCCATCGTCAGTCCGGCACCGGCCAGCAATGCATTGCGCAACAAAGAAAAAATAGGCAAGTGGAGGTCCTCTAAAATTAGTTGGGCCCAAGTTGCCCCGCGTTACATGACAGTCGTAGCTGCCCAGCAACAAAACCGGCGCGCAACTTACCCTCGAAAAACCGTTCCAGCAAAACTTTCTGTCATTTAATTGCACCTGCTGCCGTCGCCGCGCAGGCGACGACAACAGGTTGTTGCTTCAAACCGGCTTATTTACCCGATTTGATCTTGGTCCAGCTGCGAGTCAGGATCCGCTGGGTCGCGGCCGGCAAGTCGGCAATCGCGTACAGCTTGGCCAGCACATCGGCAGGCGGGTAGACGCCCGGATCTTCGGTGATTTCTTTTTCGACCAGAGGAGTGGCCGCCGCGTTACCGTTCGGGAAACGTACCGCGTTGGTGATTTCAGCCATGATTTCCGGCTTTTGCAGGAAGGTCATGAACTTGTAGGCGCCTTCGACGTTTTCGGCATCTTTAGGGATGGCGACCATGTCGTAGAAGCTGCCGGCACCTTCTTTCGGAATGTTGTAGCTGACTTTCACCTTGTCACCGGCTTCGGCGGCGCGCGCTTTGGCCTGGTAGATGTCACCCGAGTAACCCACGGCTACGCAGATGTTGCCGTTGGCCAGGTCGGAGATGTACTTGGACGAGTGGAAGTAGCCAATCGAAGGACGAATCTTCAGGAACAGCGCTTCGGCTTCGGCCAGTTGTTTTTTGTCCTGACTGTCGGTTGGATAGCCCAGGTAGTGCAACGCCACCGGAATCATCTCGGTTGGCGAATCGAGGAAACTGACGCCACACGATTTCAACTTCGCGACGTTTTCAGGTTTGAACAACAGGTCCCAGGAATTGGTCGGTGCATCGGCACCCAGTGCAGCCTTGACCTTCTCGGCGTTGAAGCCGATACCGATCGAACCCCACATGTAAGGGAAGGCATGTTCGTTGCCCGGGTCGCTCACCGATACCGCTTTGAGCAGGTCAGTGTTCAGGTTCTTCCAGTTAGGCAGCTTGGACTTGTCCAGCTTCTGGTAAACGCCGGCCTTGATCTGCTTGGCCAGGAAGTTGTTCGACGGTACGACGATGTCGTAACCGGACTTGCCTGCCAGCAACTTGGCTTCCAGGGTTTCGTTACTGTCGAATACGTCGTAAACGACTTTGATGCCGGACTCGGTTTCGAACTTCTTGATGGTGTCCGGAGCGATGTAATCGGACCAGTTATAGACGTGCAACACCTTGTCGTCCGCCTGAACTGCACCCGCCATAATGCCCATCAGGGACATGGCGAGGAGTGTCTTGCCAGCAAGCTTTTTTCCTAATGCCTTCATGCGTTTAATGCTCCAAATTTTTCTTTTTTGAACCACTTTGTTCAGCGGCCGAACCCGGACAACTGGAACCGCGGCTAGTCTGGCAAGATCGGAGGCGGTCTTTCAAGGAAAGGCCGCCCTTTAGACGACTCCGAGCGAAAGTTTCATGTCTCCCGCTCAGAGCCTAGCACTTAGCCCTGCAATGCACTGAGGGTCAGGTCCAGACACTTGCGTGCCTTGGTCACCAGCTCATCGATTTCAGCCTTGGTGATCACCAGTGGCGGAGCAATGATCATGGTGTCGCCGACGGCACGCATGATCAGGCCGTTGTCGAAGCAGAACGTGCGGCAGATCATGCCGACGCCCTTGCCTTCGTAACGCTTGCGCGTGGCCTTGTCCTGAACCAGTTCGATGGCCCCCAAAAGCCCCACCCCACGCACTTCCCCCACCAACGGGTGATCGCTCAGTTCCCGCAAACGCTTTTGCAAGTACGGTGCCGTTTCTGCATGAACGCGCTCGATAATTTTTTCTTCGCGCAAGATGCGGATGTTTTCCAGCGCCACCGCCGCCGCCACCGGGTGCCCGGAGTAGGTGAAACCGTGGTTGAAATCGCCGCCCTCGTTGAGCACCGCCACCACTTCGTCACGCACGATCAGGCCACCCATTGGGATGTAGCCGGACGTCAGGCCTTTGGCGATGGTCATCATGTCGGGTTTGAGGCCGTAGAAATCGGTACCGAACCACTCACCGGTGCGGCCGAAACCACAGATCACTTCGTCCGCCACGAACAGGATGTCGTACTTGGCGAGGATTTCCTTGATGCGCGGCCAGTAGGTGTCTGGCGGAATGATCACGCCACCGGCACCCTGGATCGGCTCGGCAATAAAGGCACCGACGTTGTCCACGCCGATTTCCAGAATCTTCTCTTCCAGCTGATTGGCTGCCCACACACCGAACTCTTCCGGTGTCATGTCGCCGCCTTCACTGAACCAGTACGGCTGGGCGATGTGGACGATGCCCGGGATCGGCAAGTCGCCTTGTTCATGCATGTACGTCATGCCACCCAGGCTCGCACCGGCCACGGTGGAACCGTGATAACCGTTCTTGCGGCTGATGATGACTTTCTTCTTCGGCTGGCCCTTGATCGCCCAATAGTGGCGGACCATACGCAGCATGGTGTCGTTGCCTTCGGAGCCTGAACCGGTGAAGAACACATGGTTCATGCCTTCCGGCGCGATGTCGGCAATGGCCTTGGCCAGCTCGAGCACCGGCGGGTGAGCGGTCTGGAAGAACAGGTTGTAGTAAGGCAACTCGCGCATTTGCTTGCTGGCAGCATCAGCCAGTTCATCGCGACCGTAGCCGATCGCTACGCACCACAGGCCGGCCATGCCGTCGAGGATCTTGTTGCCTTCGCTGTCCCAGAGGTAAACGCCCTTGGCGTTGGTGATGATCCGCGGGCCTTTCTCTTTCAGCTGCTTGAAGTCGCTGAACGGGGCCAGGTGGTGATCGTTGCTCAGGGTTTGCCATTCACGGGTTTGCGGGTTGTTGCTGGTCATGCGAACTCTCCTAAGATTTCGGTGAAAGGCGCCGCAGGAATCAGCAGCGCCCGGCGCATCAGACGGCGAAGAGCAGGAATTCCCGCTCCCAGGAGCTGATGACGCGCTTGAAGTTTTCATGCTCGGCCCGCTTGACCGCGACGTAGCCAGTGATGAATTTCTTGCCCAGGTATTTCTCGACGGTCGCGCTGTTTTCCATGCGTTCCAGCGCGTCCTCGATGGTCAGTGGCAGGCGCAGGTTGCGGCGTTCATAGCCGCGCCCCACCACCGGCGCACTTGGGTTCAGGCCTTCGACCATGCCGATGTAACCGCAGAGCAGGCTCGCGGCAATCGCCAGGTACGGGTTGGCATCGGCCCCCGGCAGGCGGTTTTCCACCCGACGGTTTTGCGGCCCGGCATCCGGCACCCGCAGGCCCACGGTGCGGTTCTCTTCGCCCCACTCCACGTTCACCGGCGCCGACGTATCCGGCAGGAAGCGGCGGAACGAGTTGACGTTCGGGGCAAACAGCGGCAACAGCTCGGGGATCAGTTTCTGCAAGCCACCGATGTGATGCAGGAACAACTGGCTCATGGTCCCGTCTTCATTGGAGAAGACGTTCTTGCCGGTCTCGATGTCGATGATGCTCTGATGCAGGTGCATCGCGCTGCCCGGTTCGCCGGTCATCGGCTTGGCCATGAAGGTGGCGGCCACGTCGTGCTTGAGCGCGGCTTCGCGCATGGTGCGTTTGAACACCAGGATCTGGTCGGCCAGGGACAGGGCATCGCCGTGACGGAAGTTGATTTCCATCTGCGCCGTGCCGTCCTCGTGGATCAGCGTGTCGAGGTCCAGCTCCTGCAGTTCGCACCAGTCGTAGACGTCTTCGAACAGCGGATCGAATTCGTTCGCCGCTTCGATGGAGAACGACTGACGACCGATTTCCGGGCGCCCCGAGCGACCGATTGGCGGTTGCAGCGGGTAGTCGGGGTCGTCGCTACGCTTGGTCAGGTAAAACTCCATTTCCGGCGCCACGATTGGCTGCCAGCCCTTGTCGGAATAGAGCTTCAGAACCTTTTTAAGCACGTTGCGCGGCGACAGCTCGATCGGGTTGCCTTGCTTGTCATAAGTGTCGTGGATCACCTGGGCGGTAGGCTCGATGGCCCACGGCACCAGGAACACTGCATTCGAGTCGGGACGGCAGATCATGTCGATGTCGGCCGGGTCGAGCAGTTCGTAATAGATGTCGTCTTCGACATAGTCGCCGGTCACGGTCTGCAACAGAACGCTCTCGGGCAGGCGCATGCCTTTTTCAGCAATGAACTTGTTGGTCGGCGAAATCTTGCCCCGGGTGATCCCGGTCAAGTCGGCGATCATGCATTCGACTTCTGTGATCTTGTGGTCTTTCAACCAATCGGTGAGCTGGTCGAGGTTGTTACTCATAAATGCCTCTTAGGCTGAGTTTCCTGACTCTTATAAGTCAGGCGTTGTTTGACGCACGGGCGTCGCTTGGTACAGATTGCCACTGCAATTGCCGCGCACAAATACCTGCCTCGACGACGGCATGGGTGAACGGGAACAATGCAAGGCGTGCAGAATCACGAGCAATGACCGACACGTTGGTCGGGCCAGCCAGGTAAAACGGTTCTATATTGGAAGGACAACCCGTAAAGAGAATGTCGCGCAGACCGTCCAGAATATCGGACGGAACCAGCCGGTTTGCCGGGGAAGGAAGAGTCGACGGCACGCCTTTGGCAACACGGGCCCTGGCGTGAGCGTAACGATCGCCACTGATGTGATAAGCATGCAGACCGATCTGCTTAGAGCAGACGGCGACGCCGATTAACGGCAGGCGAGACATGAAGCACCCCGGTATTATTGCTGTTATGGGTTTGAATCGAGCTTAGCCTTGTTCATTTTTTTACACAACACCCCCGTAAAAAATACAACACGGCCCGCTCAAGCCCGCGGACGGCAAAGCATTCAAAGGCATAAAAACGCCCCAAAGTGCCTCAAAAAAGCCTCATGGGCGCTTTTTTAGGGCAAAAAAGGCCTCGCTTGACTTCGGCATGCCGTTCGGGTTGACTGGAATCCGAAGAGATCAATGATTGATATTTTTAACAACAAAGGTGTTGCATCATGTCGGTACCCCCGCGTGCCGTTCAGCTTAACGAAGCGAACGCGTTCCTTAAGGAACATCCTGAGGTTCTGTACGTTGACCTTCTGATTGCGGATATGAATGGTGTGGTGCGCGGCAAGCGCATTGAACGCACCAGCCTCCACAAGGTTTACGAGAAAGGCATCAACCTGCCGGCCTCTCTATTTGCTCTGGATATCAACGGCTCGACGGTGGAAAGCACCGGCTTGGGCCTGGACATCGGCGATGCTGACCGAATCTGCTATCCAATCCCGGACACCCTGTGCAATGAGCCTTGGCAGAAGCGCCCGACCGCGCAACTGTTGATGACCATGCACGAACTCGAAGGCCAGCCGTTCTTTGCCGACCCGCGAGAAGTGCTGGCCAATGTCGTGCGCAAGTTCGACGAACTTGGCCTGACCATCTGCGCCGCGTTCGAACTGGAGTTCTACCTGATCGACCAGGAGAACGTGAACGGCCGTCCGCAACCACCTCGCTCGCCGGTTTCCGGTAAACGCCCGCACTCGACACAGGTCTACCTGATCGACGACCTCGACGAATACGTCGACTGCCTCCAGGACATTCTGGAAGGTGCAAAAGAGCAAGGCATTCCGGCCGACGCCATCGTCAAGGAAAGTGCCCCGGCGCAGTTCGAAGTGAACCTGCACCACGTGGCCGATCCGATCAAGGCTTGCGACTACGCGGTCCTGCTCAAGCGCCTGATCAAGAACATCGCCTACGACCATGAGATGGACACCACCTTCATGGCCAAGCCTTACCCGGGCCAGGCGGGCAACGGTCTGCACGTCCACATTTCGATTCTTGATAAAGACGGCAAAAACATTTTTGCCAGCGAGGATCCCGAGCAGAACGCCGCACTGCGTCACGCGATCGGCGGTGTGCTCGAGACCCTACCGGCGCAGATGGCTTTCCTCTGCCCGAACGTCAACTCCTACCGTCGTTTCGGTGCACAGTTCTACGTGCCGAACTCGCCGTGCTGGGGCCTGGACAACCGCACCGTAGCGATTCGCGTACCCACCGGCGCCGCCGATGCCGTGCGCATCGAACACCGTGTGGCCGGCGCCGACGCCAACCCGTACCTGCTGATGGCTTCGGTCCTGGCGGGCGTGCACCACGGCCTGACCAACAAGATCGAGCCGGGCGCACCCGTGGAAGGCAACTCCTACGAGCAGAACGAGCAAAGCCTGCCGAACAACCTGCGCGATGCACTGCGCGAGCTGGACGACAGCGAAGTCATGGCCAAGTACATCGATCCGAAATACATCGATATCTTCGTGGCCTGCAAGGAAAGTGAGCTGGAGGAGTTTGAACACTCCATCTCCGACCTTGAGTACAACTGGTATCTGCATACCGTTTAAGCGGTTGCAGTGAAAACAACGCCGCAGGCTTCACAGCTTGCGGCGTTTTTTTATGGCCGCCTTCGGCGGTTCGTCGGAATGCCGCCCAGACCAAGCCTCGCTCCTACAGGGATCTACGTTTCCTCTGTAGGAGCGAGGCTTGCCCGCGAAGGCGGCCGACAAGACAACACAGATACCTGCTCGTACAATGCCCGCTGCCCCGCAGGAGACTTCAATGACCCGACTCGCCACCCCACGCAAACCCCGCGCCCGCAGCCAGGCCCGGATCGATTCGATACTCGATGCCGCCCGCACGCTGCTGGCCGCCGAGGGCGTGGCCAGTCTGTCGATCTACAGCGTTGCCGAACGCGCGGAAATCCCGCCCTCTTCGGTCTACCACTTTTTCGCCAGCGTCCCGGCCCTGCTCGAAGCGCTGACCGCCGACGTTCACGCTGCTTTCCGCGCCTGCCTGCAAGCGCCCATCGACCACGATGCGCTCAACGGCTGGCGCGACCTGTCGCGGCTGGTGGAACAACGCATGCTCGACATCTACGACGAAGATGCCGCCGCTCGCCAATTGATCCTCGCCCAGCATGGCCTGACCGAAGTGACTCAGGCCGACCGTCAGCACGACATTGAGCTGGGCGACCTGATGCACAAGCTGTTCGATCATCATTTCGAACTGCCCAAATTGCCGACTGACGTTGATGTGTTTGCGCTGGCCATGGAGCTGGGTGATCGGGTGTATGCGCGCTCGGTGCAGCAGCATGGGCAGATCACGCCGCGTATGGCCGAGGAAGGGATGCGGGTGTTTGATGCGTATTTGGGGCTGTATTTGCCGCCCTACCTGCACAAGCGCGTTGTTTCAGCCTGATTCTTCATCAGCCGCACCGGCCTCATCGCGAGCAGGCTCGCTCCCACATTTGGAATGCATTCCCCTGTGGGAGCGAGCCTGCTCGCGAAGGCCGCACCGCCGACCCCACTGAATCACGCCCATAAAAAACCCCGAAGGGTTCGAACCCTCCGGGGTTGTTTGCCGTGCATGCCCTTACAACTTGGCGATCGACACCTCGGTGGATTTCACAAACGCGATCACTTCGCTACCGACCACCAGCTCCAGCTCTTTTACCGAGCGGGTGGTGATCACCGACGTGACGATGCCGGAAGCGGTTTGCACGTCGATTTCCGACAGCACGTCACCCAGTACGATTTCCTTGATCGAGCCTTTGAACTGGTTACGAACGTTGATGGCTTTGATAGTCATGATGTTGATTCCTGTCGTTGGATGAGGCTTGAGTTATTGAGCCCAGCGCAATTGCGTAGGCAAGGGTGAAACAGGTTCCGGCTCCGGCGGCTGGCCGGGCAGCGCGAGGACGCGATTGAGGACTTCGGTTTCCAGCGCCGCCAGCCGATGCGAACCCCGAACCCGAGGTCGCGGCAGTTCCACGTGCAGGTCGAGGCCGACTTCGCCCTCTTCGATCAGGATCACCCGATCGGCAATCGCCACCGCTTCACTGACATCGTGGGTCACCAGCAACACGGTGAAACCGTGCTTCTGCCAGAGCCGTTCGATCAGTTGCTGCATTTCGATGCGGGTCAGGGCATCCAGCGCGCCCAGCGGTTCGTCCAGCAACAGCAAGCGCGGTTGATGGATCAGCGCGCGGGCCAGGGCCACACGTTGCTTCTGCCCACCGGACAAGGCCGCCGGCCATTCATTGGCGCGATCCGCCAGGCCGACCGACTCCAACGCTTCCAGCGCCTGTGGCCGCCAGTTGCCCGAGAGACCGAGGCCGACGTTGTCGATGACCTTTTTCCACGGCAGCAGACGTGCTTCCTGGAACATCAACCGGGTGTCTTCCCGTGCATCACTCAGCGGCGCGGAACCGGCGAGCAACTCACCGCCAGTCGGCTTATCGAGACCGGCGAGCAACCGCAGCAAGGTACTTTTGCCGCAACCACTGCGTCCCACCACGGCGACGAATTGGCCGGCCGGAATGTGCAGATCGATCTCGCGCAGCACCTGCCGCGAACCGAAGGTTTTTTGCAGCTTGCGCACCACCAGCGGAATCCCGCGCAGCAGGCGTGGAGGTTGTTGAGCAGTCATGCGGCACCTCCTTTGGCAACCTGATACGCCGGATGCCAGCGCAGCCACACACGTTCAAGTCCACGGGCCGCGAGGTCGGCCAGTTTGCCCAGCACCGCGTACATCAGAATCGCGAGCACCACCACGTCGGTCTGCAAAAACTCCCGGGCGTTCATCGCCAAGTAACCAATGCCGGAGCTCGCGGAAATGGTTTCGGCAACAATCAAGGTCAGCCACATGAAGCCCAGCGCAAAACGCACGCCGACCAGAATCGAAGGCAATGCACCCGGCAGAATCACCTGACGAAACAGGCTGAAACCGGACAAGCCGTAACTGCGTGCCATCTCCACCAACGCCGGATCGACGTTGCGGATGCCGTGATAGGTGTTGAGATAAATCGGGAACAAAGTGCCCAGCGCCACCAGGAAAATCTTCGCCGACTCGTCGATGCCGAACCACAGGATTACCAGCGGAATCAGCGCCAGGTGCGGCACGTTGCGGATCATCTGCACCGAACTGTCGAGCAGGCGCTCGCCCCATTTCGACAGGCCGGTAATGAAGCCCAGCGCCAGGCCGATGCCGCCACCGATGGTGAAGCCCAGCGCCGCACGCCAGCCGCTGATTGCCAGGTGCGTCCAGATTTCACCGCTGCGCACCAGGCTCACCCCGGCTTCGATCACGGCAATCGGCGCCGGCAGAATCCGTGTCGACAACCAGCCTGCCGACACCGACAACTGCCATACCGCCAACAGCAAAATCGGCAACGCCCAGGGCGCCAAGTTGTGGATGATTCTCTTCATGGCGCGCCTCAGCTCTGGGACGCAGCTTTGGGAAGAATGTCGTTGGCGACCATCTCGCCGAACGGGCTGACGTAACCGGCGCTTTTCGGCAATTCCGGACGTTCGATGTCCAGGTGCGGGAACAGCAACTCGGCGACGCGGTACGACTCTTCCAGGTGTGGGTAACCGGAGAAGATGAAGGTGTCGATGCCCAGATCCGCGTATTCCTTCACGCGGGCGGCCACGGTCGGACCGTCGCCGACCAATGCAGTACCGGCACCGCCACGCACCAGGCCGACTCCAGCCCACAGGTTAGGGCTGACTTCCAGGTTATCGCGGCTGCCGCCATGCAGCGCAGCCATGCGCTGCTGGCCCACGGAATCGAAGCGCGCCAGGGAAGCCTGGGCGCGAGCGATGGTGTCGTCGTCCAGGTGCGAGATCAGTCGATCCGCCGCTTGCCAGGCTTCGGCGTTGGTTTCACGGACGATCACGTGCAAGCGAATACCGAAGCGCACCGTGCGGCCAAGCTTCGCGGCTTTGGCGCGAACCTGTTCGATCTTCTCGGCCACGGCGGCCGGCGGTTCGCCCCAGGTCAGGACCATTTCCACTTGCTCGGCGGCCAGGTCTTGCGCGGCTTCCGACGAGCCGCCGAAGTACAGCGGCGGACGCGGTTGCTGGATCGGCGGATAGAGCAACTTGGCGCCTTTCACGCTGATGTGCTGACCGTCGTAATCGACGGTTTCGCCTTCCAGCACGCGACGCCAGATGCGGGTGAATTCCACCGAAGCCTGATAGCGCTCTTCGTGGGTCAGGAACAAACCATCGCCGGCCAATTCTTCCGGATCACCGCCGGTCACCAGGTTGAACAGCGCACGACCGCCGGACAGACGATCCAGTGTCGCGGCCTGACGCGCAGCCACCGTCGGGGAAATGATCCCGGGGCGCAGGGCGACAAGGAATTTCAAACGCTGGGTCACCGGGATCAGCGACGCGGCCACCAGCCACGAGTCTTCGCACGAGCGGCCAGTGGGAATCAGCACCCCGCCGAAGCCCAGACGATCCGCCGCTTGCGCGACTTGTTGCAGGTAACCGTGGTCAACGGCGCGAGCGCCTTCGGCGGTGCCAAGGTAATGGCCGTCGCCGTGGGTAGGCAGGAACCAGAAGATGTTGAGGCTCATGGAGTGGTCTCCTTGGGGAATCGAATTACCGGGCTTTTGGTTACTGAGCTTTGGCAACGGCTGCCGGTGGCGTCCAGATCACGTCTTTGATGCTCAGCGGCTTCGGAATCAGCTTGAGCTGGTAGAAGCTGTCGGCGATTTTCTGTTGCGCGGCGACCACTTCCGGGGTCAGGAACAACGCGCCGTAGCCCTGGCGTTTCACCGAGGTCAGGGTGATGTCTTCCGGCAAGCCGAGCAGTGGCGAGACCTGCTTGGTCACGTCTTCAGGATTGGCCTTGGACCATTCGCCGACGGCGCGCACTTCTTCCACGAGGGTCTTGATCACCTCAGGATTTTTCTGTGCGTAAGGCTTGGTCGCCAGGTAGAACTGATGGTTGTCGACAATGCCCTGGCCATCGCGCAGGGTGTGCGCTTGCAGCTGCTTCTCGGCGGCGGCCTGGTACGGGTCCCAGATGACCCAGGCATCGACACTGCCACGCTCGAACGCGGCGCGGGCATCGGCCGGCGGCAGGAACACAGTTTGGATGTCGGTGTATTTGAGGCCAGCGTCTTCAAGCGCGCGGACCAGCAGGTAGTGAACGTTGGAGCCTTTGTTGAGCACGACTTTCTTGCCCTTGAGGTCCTTCACCGATTTGATCGGCGAGTCCTTCGGCACCAGGATCGCTTCGCTGTGGGGCGCAGGCGGCTCGTAGGCGACATAGAGCAGATCGGCGCCCGCCGCTTGAGCAAATACCGGAGGCGTTTCGCCGGTGACACCGAAGTCGATGGAGCCAACGTTCAGGCCTTCAAGCAGCTGCGGGCCGCCGGGGAATTCAGTCCATTGCACGTCGACGCCTTGGGCAGCGAGGCGTTTTTCCAGAGTGCCTTTGGCTTTGAGCAGCACCAGGGTGCCGTATTTCTGATAGCCGATCCGCAGAGTTTCAGCTTGTGCTTGAGTAATGGCGCCGAAGGTTACAGCCGCAGCAAACAGAGCGACCAGACCACGACGCAAAATGACAGTGCGCATAGCGCTCTCCTTTTTGCAGTTGGGTTTTGGCTGCACCTGCTGAACCGTTGACGGCTGAGTAAGGTGAGTACATCAAGTCAGGGTGAGGCTTAAATGCTCCAGCGAGCACTCAACAAACGATCATTCAGCAGGTTCGGATCGATCGGCTTGGGCCGTCGGGCCATGGCGCTGAAGAACAGCTCCAGCGATTCATTCAGTCGTTGCTCCAGTTCCGGCGCCAGCTGCGCCTGGGCGCTGCCTTCGCCATAAGCGATCTGGCTGTCCACGGCGAAAATCCCGTGGAGCATTTCCTGGGCTTTCAATGCCGACAGCACTGGCTTGAGTGCGTAATCCACCGCCAGCATGTGAGCGATGCTGCCGCCGGTGGCCATCGGTAAAACCACTTTGTGCGCCAGGGCGCGTTCGGGCAGCAGGTCCAGCACGGTTTTCAAAGCACCGGAAAACGACGCTTTGTACACCGGGGTGGCGATCAACAGGCCATCGGCGTTTTCAATCTGTTGCAACAGGTCGATCACCTTGGGGCTGTCGAACCGTGCGTGCAGCAAGTCTTCGGCCGGGAAGTCCCGTACCTGATAACTCACCACTTCCACACCTTGCTCTTGCAACCAGCGTTGAGAGCGCTCCAGCAGCACCCCGGAACGGGAGCGTTGACTGGGACTGCCACCGAGTGAGACGACCAGCATTCAGACGATTCCTTGAACGGTGCAGGCGATTCGCAGTGGGCGATCTCGCTTCGATGGAGAGACCTTAACAGGTGATTTATATATCTTTAAATCATATTTATTCATTTGGTTATTCGTTGTGGTTCTATGCGAAACCGCTTTGTCCGAGCAAAAAAATGGGCCGTATAAACGGCCCGAAATTCCCCTGCTATATGGATTTGCACAGCCCTGTAGGAGCGAGGCTTACCCGCGAAGAGGCCATGACGTCCAACATTGATGTTGGCTTTGACGACGCCTTCGCGGGCAAGCCTCGCTCCTACAGGGATTGGTTTTCAGCTCAACGATTGGGTTGCGGTGTCAGGCGCAGGTACGGCTTCACCGCGCGATAACCCTTGGGAAAGCGCTTCTTGATTTCCTCTGGATCCTGAAGCGACGGCACGATCACCACTTCTTCACCGTCCTGCCAGTTGGCCGGGGTGGCCACCTTGTAGTTGTCGGTGAGTTGCAGCGAGTCAATCACCCGCAGGATTTCATGGAAGTTGCGGCCGGTGCTCGCCGGGTAGGTGATGGTCAGGCGAACCTTTTTGTTCGGGTCGATCACGAACAGCGAACGCACAGTCAGGGTGTCGTTGGCGTTCGGGTGAATCAGGTCGTACAGGTCCGATACCTTGCGATCAGCGTCGGCCAGGATCGGGAAGTTGACGATCGTGTTCTGGGTTTCGTTGATGTCCTCGATCCACTTGTGGTGCGAGTCCACCGGGTCTACCGACAACGCGATGGCCTTGACCCCGCGCTGGGTGAATTCATCCTTGAGCTTGGCGGTGAAGCCCAGCTCGGTGGTGCACACCGGGGTGAAATCCGCCGGGTGGGAAAACAGCACGCCCCAGCTATCGCCCAGCCATTCATGGAAACGGATGGTGCCGGCGCTGGAATCCTGTTCGAAGTCGGGTGCGATGTCGCCGAGTCTGATGCTCATGGTGGGCTCCTGATGAGTAGGTGTAGAACTCAACTGTAGCTCGTGTTGGGGAATTTAGAAAAAGAATAAATAAAGCCATTCTTAGACTTTAAAAGAATATTAAAGATCTGTTCACTGGACCTGCAAAGTCATCGCGACGACTATCGCTTCCAAGGTTCGAGAAGGCCTTGAGTCGCTGCAAAAGAGGGAACGTTTCGGGACGGGATTACGGGGGTGACCCCGCCCCGAAAACGCAAAAGCCCCGCCCGGCGTGATGCCGGGCGGGGCTTTTTTTCAGCAGTTACGCGAGCGCTATTACAACAGCGGGATCGAGTAGCTGACGATCAGGCGGTTTTCGTCCTGGTCGCGTTGACCAGGGATGTCGTTGCGCCAGGTAGCGTTTTTCCACATCACGCCCAGGTTCTTCAGCGTGCCTTCTTGTACGACGTAACCAACGGTCAGGTCGCGTTCCCACTCGGAGCGGCCAGTATCGTTGACGCTGACTTGGCGGGTGCCGACTTTACCGGTGGTGTCGATGTTGTCGCCACGCAGGTAAACCACACCGGCGGTCAGGCCAGGGATGCCAACCTTGGCGAAGTCGTACGAGTAGCGAGCTTGCCAGGTGCGTTCACCGGCACGGGCGAACTTGGCAATCTGACTGTCGGTAGTCAGGTAAGCCGACGAACCGTCACCCTGGTTAAGCCATGGGAAGTCGCTATTGCCGTTGCTGACCTGATAGCCGCCACCGAAGGTATGACCGGAAACGCTGTACAGGAACAAGCCGCTGTACAGGTTGTTGTCAACCTTGCCCTTGGTGAGGCCAGTGCCGTAGTCACCGGTGGTGAAGTAGGCAGAGTCATGGCCATTGGCGCCATCATCACGGCTGTTGAAGTAACGGAAGTCAGACTTCAACACGCCCGGACCGATGGCCCAGTTGTGGACCAGACCCAGGAAGTGCTGCTTGTAGAAGTCTTCCAGGTTGCCGTAGTAGTACTGGGCAGTCAGGTCTTTGGTGATTTTGTAGTCACCGCCACCGTAAATGAATTTGTTGCTGTCGCGACCGGCAGCCGTGTGGGCGTTGGCACCAGCGATCGACAACTCTTCGTTGTTGCTGGAGTTACGACCTTTGGCGTGCTCGATCTGACCACCGACCAGTGTCAGGTCTTTGATTTCGTTCGTAGTGATCTGGCCACCCTGGAAGGTTTGTGGCAGCAGACGACCGTCGTTGGTCACGATAACCGGCAGTTTTGGCTGCAGGGTGCCCAGCTTCAGTTCAGTCTGGGAGATCTTGGCTTTGGCAGTCAGGCCCAGGCTGGAGAAGTTATCAACCGCTTCGCCGTTGGATTTGCTTGGGAAAACAGTGCCGCCGTACGAAGTCGAAGTGGCGCCGTTAGTACCGCCGCCCGTATCCAGACGCACGCCCAGCAGGCCGATCGCGTCGATACCGAAGCCGACGGTGCCTTGGGTGTAACCGGAGGTGAAGCGCAGATCGAAGCCTTGGCCCCATTCTTCCAGCTTGTTCTGAGCCTTGGCAGCTTTGGTATCGCTGTCACGGTTATCGGTGTTGATGTAGAAGTTACGCAGCCCCAAAGTAGCTTTGCTGTCTTCGATGAAACCGGCGGCGCCTGCCTGCTGCGCCAAAACCCCTACGGCCACAGCCAGGGCCAAGGTGGACTTGTTCATTGTTTCGCTCCTCTCGTTTCTAATTTTTTCGGTCCTGAGTCGAATGCCCTGGATCCTGAAATGTGCGGATACCGCCAACCGCAATCCGCGCGCCACTCAACTGATGTGTCTAAGTCAAGGGTCCAAGCGCGGCGAATGGGCCAGCATGGTAAACGTAAATACATTTATTTCATTCTTTTTCATGCCGTGCGGGAATAAAAAACGGCATTTTAATCGCTGCGGGACATTTAATATCGGCCCCGGCGGGATGCACTTTAGGGGTTTATTTTAAAAGCCAAAAAGAATAATAAATTCCTAAGTAATGCCTAATTAGAATATGAGAAAAAACGCAAAAAAAACCCCGCCAAACGGCGAGGCTTTTTTGCGAATCCTGTTACAGGAAGCTGTAGGTGTAGTTGAAGATCAGACGGGTCTGGTCTTGGTCAGCGTTGGTGTTGCCACGATAAGCACCGTGACGCACCGTCGTGCCAAACCCTTTAAGTGGACCGGTTTGAATCACATAGTCTACGCGCAGGTCGGTTTCCCGCTCGTTCAGGTCTTCACCCGAGCCGCTGACGGTCTTGATATCCCGGCCATACAAGTAACCAGCCGAAGCTTTCAAGCCTGGCACACCCAAAGACGCGAAGTCATAGGTGTACTGACCGTACGTGGTGTTTTCACCGGCACGGATAAAGCTGCCCACAGTGGCATCGGTGAACGAGTAGAAGCTGGCGCCGCCACCGCCTTCGTTGCGACCGTTGCCATCGACAACGTTGCCCTGGTTCAAGAAGACGAAGCCGCCGTCATCGTTGACACGCTGATGCCCGAGCAGGAACGCGTTGCCGCCCAGGGTGTAGGTGAACGTGGCACTCCAGGTCTTGTTATCGACCTCGCCCTTGTTCTTGGCGAAACCACCGTTGTTGCTGAATTGGTAGCCAGCCTGACCGTTCTTGCCGTCGGAGCTGCTGTCGAAATAACGAAGATCGGTCTTGAACGACTGGTTGGGTGCGATCGGGTAGACGTGCACCAGGCCGAGGAAGTTCTGCTTGTAGAAGTCTTCCAGGTTCGCGTAGTAGTACTGCAGCATCAGGTCTTTGGTGACTTTCCAGTCAGCACCGGCATAACGGAACTGATTGCTGTCCTGAGTAGCGCCAGCCACAGACAGGCCAGTGCTGTTGCTGGACGCGCGACCCGTCGCGTGCTCCAGCTGACCTACGTTGAAGGTCACGTTGTCGATTTCCTTCGAGGTGATGGTGCCACCTTCAAAGGTTTGCGGCAGTACGCGACTGTCGTTCGCGATCAGGATCGGCATGTTTGGCTGCAGGGCACCACCGTAGTGGGCCTCTGTCTTCGAGAAGCGTGCCTTGACGTTGCCCGCCACGCGGCTCCACGAACTCTCTGCCGAACCATCGGAATCGCTAGGGCTGAAGGAGTTGTTGTCCGGGTGATGGCCCTTGCCGCCGTCCAGATGGATACCGACCAATGCCTGGGCATCGATACCGAAACCTACGACACCTTGGGTGAAGCCCGACTGGTAATCGAACTTGAGGCCTTGAGCGGCTTCTCGCTGACGGTTAGCTGGAATCTTGGCGCCTTCACGGACATCGGCGTCGAAATAATAGGTGCGCGAACTTACGGAAGCCTTGCTGTCTTCGATGAAACCGGCGGCGCCTGCCTGCTGCGCCATAACCCCTACGGCCACGGCCAGCGCCAAGGTGGACTTGTTCATTGTTAAACTCCTCTCGTCTCTAATTCTTGTATTCCTGGCCCGGAATCAATGTCCCAAGTCCTAAGATGCGCGATTAGCGCCAGAGCGTGACCCACAAGTCAATCGTAACCATGTGTGTCTACGACCATGGTCTAATCCCCGGTTTTTGGTCCGTGCAGGGTCATGATTTCGTCATAAACCTGAAAAGAATAGCTGGATTCTTTTCTCATACCGTTTAGGAATTTAGCTCACCGTTTGCTGCCCTGCGGACTAGAGCGGCCAGCTCATAAGCTAATTCCTAAATGGTATTTATTAGGCGTTTTTTAGATCGATTAGGTTTGGAAGCAATTCCGCAATAATTCCTATCGATAAGGCCTACGCCATGACGACCAAGCGCGCACTATCCAACCCAATTGTTACAGTTTGTGTATCGGTATTATTTTCTTTTTCTGCCCATGCTGCGAACCTCACCGTGGGTTATCAAACCGGCATTGACCCCAGCAAAGTCCCCCAGGCGGATGGACTCTACGAGAAAACCATTGGCCAAAAAATTGACTGGCGTCGTTTCAACAGTGGGCCGGAAGTAGTAACCGCCATCGCCTCGGGCGACGTACAGATTGGCAACCTCGGCTCAAGCCCACTGGCCGCGGCCGCCTCGCGCAATCTGCCGATTGTCGCGTTTATCGTTTCTGCCCAGATCAACGCCGCCGAAGCGTTGGTGGTGCGCAACGGCAGCGGCATCGATAAACCGGAAGATCTGATCGGCAAGACCATCGCCACACCGTTCGTTTCAACCTCTCACTACAGCTTGCTCGGTGCCTTGAAGCACTGGGGCCTGGACGCCTCGAAAGTCAAAGTGGTGAACCTGCAACCGGCGGAAATCGCTGCCGCCTGGAAGCGTGGAGACATCGACGGTGCGTTCGTCTGGTCGCCCGCTCTGGGGGAAATTCGCAAGACTGGCAAGACGTTGACTGACGCCGCACAGGTAGGTCAGTGGGGCGCGCCGACTTTTGAAGTGTGGGTGGCGCGCAAGGATTACGCCGAGAAACATCCGGACGTCGTCGCCAAGTTCGCCAAGGTGACGCTGGACTCGTTCGCCGACTATGCGGCACATAAAGACAGCTGGACTGCCGATTCGGTGCCGGTACAGAAAATCGCCAAACTGACCGGTGCCAATGCCGCCGATGTGCCGGAGTTGCTGGCAGGTTCTGCATTCCCGGATGCCAAGGCGCAACAAACCACCGCGCTGCTGGAGGGCGGCACGGCGAAGGCGATTGGTGAGACGGCGAAGTTCTTGAAGGAACAAGGCAAGGTTGAGACGGTGCTGCCGGACTATTCGCCGTATGTCAGTGCGAAATTTGTCGTTGAGTAATTTTGGCGGTTGCTTTGCAACCGATCGCCAGCAAGCCGGCTCCTACAGGATTCCGTAGGAGCCGGCCTGGCGATAGGAACAACACGGTTACAAGGTTTTTTCGAAGATCTTCGAATTGCGCTGATAGTTGTACAGAGACGCCCGCGCCGACGGCAGGCGCTCGACGCTGCTTGGCACAAACCCGCGCTCGCGGAACCAGTGAGCCGTACGGGTCGTGAGGACAAACAGCGTCTTCAACCCCTGAGCCCGGGCACGGGTTTCGATCCGCTCCAGCAGCTCATCCCCGCGACCGCCATGACGGTATTCCGGGTTCACCGCCAGACACGCCAACTCCCCGGCATCCGAATCAGCAATCTGATACAGCGCCGCGCAAGCGATGATCATGCCTTCGCGCTCGACCACGCTGAACTGCTCGATCTCACGCTCCAGCACTTCGCGCGAACGTCGCACCAGAATCCCCTGCTCTTCCAGCGGGCTGATCAAATCCAGCAGACCGCCAACGTCTTCAATCGCGGCTTCACGCACAACCTCGAATTGCTCCTGTGCCACCAGCGTACCGCCACCGTCACGGGTGAACAGTTCGGTCAGCAGCGCGCCGTCTTCGGCGTAACTGACGATATGGCTGCGCGCCACGCCGCCACGGCAGGCTTCAGCCGCCGCATCCAGCAGTTCCGCCTGATAGTTGCTGCCCAGACGTTGCAAATGCGCCGGCACTTGTTGCGGGCGCAACTCGCGCACCAGACGACCGTTTTCATCGATCAAGCCCAGGTCCGCACCGAACAGCAACAATTTATCGGCCCCCAGGTCGATGGCCGCGCGGGTGGCGACGTCTTCGCAAGCGAGGTTGAAAATCTCACCGGTCGGCGAGTAGCCCAACGGCGACAGCAGTACGATGGAGCGCTCGTCCAGCAGACGATTGATGCCTTTGCGGTCAACCCGGCGCACTTCGCCGGTGTGGTGATAGTCGACACCTTCGAGCACGCCGATCGGCCGGGCGGTCACCAGGTTGCCGCTGGCCACCCGCAGGCGCGAGCCCTGCATCGGCGACGAGGCCATGTCCATGGACAGGCGCGCTTCGATGGCGATACGCAACTGGCCGACCGCATCGATCACACACTCCAGCGTCGCGGCATCGGTGATGCGCATGCCGTGGTGGTAATGCGGGGTCAGGCCGCGAGCAGCGAGACGGGTTTCAATTTGTGGACGGGAACCGTGAACCAGCACCAGTCGCACGCCGAGGCTGTGCAACAGCACCAGGTCGTGGACGATGTTGCCGAAGTTGGGGTGCTCCACGCCGTCGCCGGGCAGCATGACGACGAAGGTGCAATCGCGGTGGGCATTGATGTAAGGCGAAGCGTGACGAAGCCAATTAACGTATTCGGGCATGAACCTGGGCCTGTAATAAATAGCAGCCAAAAAATGGGCGAAACAGAAAACGCACAGCGGGCTGATGGTTATCGTCGGAACAGGCTTGGCGACACGCGCGCTCTCCTCATGAATACGGGTTTAAACATCGGCAATTTATACACTTTGTCGGTCATGACACAGACCCTGTGGGAGCGAGCCTGCTCGCGATGAGGCCAGACCAGTCAACATGGATGTTGAATGAAAGATCGCTATCGCGAGCAGGCTCGCTCCCACATGGATGGTGTTCAACCAACCGACATCGGCGTTTGGGCCGGTGTCAGGCAGTAATGTTCAATCAACTGCCGTAATAGATGCACGGTAGGCTGCAAACGTGACATTTCGAGGTATTCCCCCGGTTGGTGAGCACAAGCGATGTCACCCGGGCCCAGCACCAGCGTTTCGCAGCCAAGGCGTTGAAGATAAGGCGCTTCCGTCCCGAACGCCACTGCTTCGGCGCGATGACCGGTGAGCTGTTCCGCGATGCGGACCAATTCGGCGTCTTCGGCCTGCTCGAAGGGCGGCACCTCAGGGAACAGCGGCGCGTAATCGATCTTCACCTGATGGCGCTCGGCAACCGGCTGGAGTTTCTGCAGAATCTCCGCGCGCAACACCTTGGGGTCCATGCCCGGCAACGGACGCAGGTCGAACTCCAGTGAGCACTGACCGCAAATCCGGTTGGGGTTATCCCCGCCATGGATGCAGCCGAAGTTCATGGTAGGAGTCGGCACGCCGAACTGCGGATTGCGGAATTCACGTTGCCACAGCAGGCGCAGGCCGCGCAATTCGCCAATCGCATCGTGCATGGCTTCGAGGGCGCTATGACCCAGTCGCGGATCGGAGGAATGGCCGCTCTGACCGAGAATGTCGATGCGCTCCATCATGATGCCTTTGTGCATGCGGATCGGCTTGAGCCCGGTCGGCTCGCCGATCACCGCCGCTCGGCCCAACGGGCGTCCTGCTTCGGCCAAGGCACGCGCGCCGGACATCGAGCTTTCTTCGTCGCAGGTGGCGAGGATCAGCAACGGCTGTTTGAACGGCTGGTTGAGCAACGGCAGGACGGCTTCGATGGCGAGGGCAAAAAAGCCTTTCATGTCGCAACTGCCCAGCCCGACCCAGCGGCCATCGACTTCGGTCAGCTTCAGCGGATCGGTCTGCCACAACGCGCCATCGAACGGCACCGTGTCGCTATGCCCGGCGAGCACCAGACCGCCGGGGCCGGAACCAAAACTGGCCAGCAGGTTGAATTTGCCGGGGCTGACCTGCTGGATATCGCAGGCAAAACCCAGATCACCGAGCCACGTCGCCAGCAAATCGATCACCGGACGGTTGGTCTGATCGAGGCTGGCCTGAGTGCAACTGACCGATGGTGCGGCAATCAGCGCAGCGAACTGATCTTTCATCGACGGCAACGGCATCGCTGACTCCAACTCCCGAATTGAAGTCCATCATAGAGCCATCCGGTGACAGGAATAAACCGTCGCGGCGCGTAGGTCTGAGCAGTGCTGTACACTGCACGACCTTGGCAGCCACACATTCCCCCGGCTGCGCTCCCGATCCTGGATTTTCCGGCCATGCAGAAAGAAACTGAAATCAAACTCCGCGTCAGCCGCGAAACCCTCGCCGCACTGCGCGAGCACCCGCTCCTGAAAAAACGCAACAAAAGTGGCTGGGAACGCCGTGAACTGATGAACCAGTACTTCGACACGCCTGAGCGCGACCTGGCCCGCGCCAAGGTTGCCCTGCGCCTGCGCAAGGACGGCGAAGAAGTCATTCAGACCCTCAAGACCCGTGGCCAGAGCGTCGCCGGTTTGTCCGAGCGTAACGAATACGACTGGAACCTGCCCAAAGCCAAGCTCGACGTGAAGAAACTCGACGGCGAATGCTGGCCTGAAGAGCTGGCCGAGCTGGACAAGAAAACCCTGAAGCCGATCTTCACCACCGATTTCGTCCGCGAACGCGCTGAAATCGCCTGGGGCCGTGGCAAGACCAAAGTGGTCATCGAAGCGGCGCTGGACCTGGGCCACGTGGTGGTCGGCAAGCAGAAAGAAGAAATTTGCGAGCTGGAACTGGAACTGCGCGAAGGTGAACCGGCTGCATTGCTGGAGCTGGCCGCCGAACTGGCCGCGACCCTGGCCCTGATGCCGTGTGACATCAGCAAGGCCGAACGCGGTTATCGCTTGTACGACGCCAACAGCTATTCGTTGAGCCTGCCGGCCCCGCAGATCAGCGCCGAAATGCCGCTGGACGACGCGTTCGCCGCGTTGAGCTGGCACTTGCTGAGCAGCAGCCAGCGCCTGGCCGAGCAATATCGCTTCAATGGCCACTGGCGTCTGTTGCAGGACTGGGTCGAAAACCTCGCTGAATTGCGCGCCCTGCTGAGTAGCCTTGGCCAAGCCGCGCCGCGTCAATCGACGCACGATCTGCGCCTCGCGCTGGATGCCTTGCTTGAAGACTGGCGTCCGCTGGTTCAAGCCGGTCTGGACGACGAAGACGTGCGCAAAGCCGCGCCGGAGCAGTTCCTCGAAGAACTCGAAGACCCACGCTGGGGCCTGTTCTCGCTGAACACCTCGCGCTGGTTGCTGGCCCGCACCTGGGCGGCCGATCGTAATGTTCGTGGCAATCGCCAAGGCGCTGCGCAACTGGGTAGCTGGTTGCCGCGCTTGCTCGGTGAAGAAGCGACGTCCCTGCAATTGCAGCGTTACCAGCAGCAGCCGGAAGATCTGGCCGAGCAACTGCCGCGCATCGAGCGCATCCAGTCCTGGTTGCACCATGCGCGCAACGTGCTGGAGATCCCGGAAATGGATCGACTGTACGGCGAGCTGAAACAGTTGGCGTTGCTGGCTAACGAGCCGATCACCGATGAATTGCTGGATGCGCGTAAGCAGCAGGCGATTGCCGTTTATCAGAATCGTGCCTGGAAAATGCTGCTGCGTATGTAAAACCGTCTTCGCGGGCAAGCCTCGCTCCTACAGGTTCAGCGGTGATCGTGAGATGACCAATAACCCGTAGGAGCGAGGCTTGCCCGCGAAGAGGCCCGCCCATTCACCACAAAATCTCAGACCGGCAAACTCGTCGTCGACTTGATCTCCGACAACGCCACAATCGAGTTCACCTCCTGAATCCCCGGCACCATCGACAGCTTCTCAAAGAAAAACCGCTCATACGCCTCGATGTCCGCCGTGACAATCCGCAACAAGAAATCCACCGACCCCATCAGCACATAACACTCCAGCACTTCGGGAAAACCGCGAATCGCCTCGGTGAACTCAGTGAAGTTCGAACGCCCATGCGCGTTGAGTTTGATCTCGGCAAAGATCTGCGTGTTGAGCCCGATTTTCTTGCGGTCCAGCAGCGTCACCTGACCACGAATGATCCCCTCCTCCTTCATCCGCTGAATCCGCCGCCAGCACGGCGACTGCGAAAGCCCCACCTGCTCGGCGATCTGCGCGCTGGAGAGTGAAGCGTCCTCTTGCAGCAACGCGAGAATCTTGCGGTCGTAGCCATCCAGCTCGCTTTGCATAGAAAAACCTGTAATCGATGTCTTGTTGAATAGCACGATTCGATAAATCGCCAATTAGCCCCATCATAGATAAGAAATGCCCGGCATCGAATGTAAAAATTCCTCCAGTGATTTTGGAGACCGACCATGCCGCATCTTGAAGCCGTGAACACCCCGCCCACCCGCGCCGATGCCTGGAACGCCAGCAACGCCCATTGTCGTGTGCGCTATCAACTGCTGGCCGAAGCCGAACCGGACCTGCTGTGTCGGGCACTCAACCTGTTCGCACTGCAGTTCCTGACGCCGCAACAGGTCAACGTGCAGCGCACGGACGATCTGCTGGCGATCGACATCGTCATGGAAGGACTGAGCTGGCACCGCGCTCAAGTGATCGCAGAAAAACTACGTAACCTGATCAGCGTCTGCTCGGTGGACCTGCAAGCGTCTGGTTCCGCGTGGGCTGAAGCCGCTCAGGCGACGGGCTGAAAAAACCCGTTACGGCTTCGTCGGGTAGTGGCCCAACGGTCGGCGGGTCCGCGACTATCCTTTGCGAACTGTTGTTCACGAGGAGCCCGCATGTCCGTTCAACTTGCCTTTCAGGACCGCTGGCTGGATCTCAATGATTTGCTGCGCGAGCTGGTCGCCCAGGGTTTTATCAGCCAGGACTCGGCCGAGCACGCACTGAATGCCCGCCGCCGTCACGCCGCCAATGGCCAGATGCACCCGCTGGAGTTCATCGCCAGCCAACAACTGGACGACCTCAGCCGTCCCGGTAAACACCTCGATCTGGAAAGCCTGACCCTGTGGCTGTCACAGCAGGCCGGTCAGCCCTATCTGCGCATCGATCCGCTGAAAATCAACGTCGCGGCCGTTACGCCGCTGATGTCCTACGCCTTCGCCCAGCGCCACAAGATTCTCGCGGTGTCCATCGATCGCGACGCCGTGACCGTGGCCAGCGCCCAGCCTTACGTCAAAGGTTGGGAAGCCGACCTGACCCATGTGTTGAAGCTGCCGATCAAACGGGTGGTGGCCAACCCGGTGGATATCCAGCGCTTCAGCGTGGAATTCTTTCGCCTGGCCAAATCGGTCAGCGGCGCGACCAACGCCGACCAGCAGAGCAACACCCTGGGCAACTTCGAACAGTTGCTCAACCTCGGTGCCAGCGATCAGGAGCCGGACGCCAACGACGCGCACATCGTCAATATCGTCGACTGGCTGTTCCAGTACGCTTTCCAGCAACGCGCCAGCGATATCCACATCGAGCCCCGACGTGAGCAAGGCACCGTGCGCTTTCGCATCGACGGCGTGTTACACAACGTCTATCAATTCCCGCCGCAGGTGACCATGGCGATTGTCAGTCGCCTGAAGAGCCTGGGGCGGATGAACGTCGCGGAAAAACGCAAACCCCAGGACGGCCGGGTCAAAACCAAGACCCCGGATGGCGGCGAAGTCGAACTGCGGCTGTCGACGTTGCCGACGGCGTTCGGCGAAAAAATGGTCATGCGGATTTTCGACCCGGAAGTGCTGCTCAAGGATTTCGATCAGCTCGGGTTTTCAGTCGAAGACCTGCGCCGCTGGCAGGACATGACGAGCCAGCCCAACGGCATCATCCTCGTGACCGGCCCGACCGGTTCGGGCAAGACCACCACGCTCTACACCACGCTGAAAAAACTGGCGACGCCGGAGGTCAACCTCTGCACCATCGAAGACCCGATCGAGATGGTCGAGCCGGCCTTCAACCAGATGCAGGTCCAGCACAACATCGACCTGACCTTCGCCGCCGGTGTGCGCGCGCTGATGCGACAAGACCCGGACATCATCATGATCGGCGAGATCCGGGACCTGGAGACGGCCGAAATGGCGATTCAGGCCGCGCTCACCGGCCACTTGGTGCTATCGACGCTGCACACCAATGACGCGCCCAGCGCCATCAGCCGCCTGCTGGAACTCGGCGTGCCGCATTACCTGATCAAGGCCACGGTGCTCGGCGTCATGGCGCAGCGGCTGGTCCGTACGTTGTGCCCGCACTGCAAGGCCCCGCTGACCCTGAGTGAAGAAGACTGGCAAACCCTGACCAAACCCTGGCAAGCGCCGTTGCCCGGCAATGCGCAACGCGCCATCGGTTGCCTGGAATGCCGCGATACCGGCTATCGCGGCCGCGCCGGGGTTTACGAAATCATGCAACTGACGGATGGCCTAAAAGCGCTGATCAACCCCGACACCGACTTGCTGGCGATACGGCGCCAGGCTTTCAAGGAAGGCATGCGCAGCTTGCGACTGTCGGGCGCTCAGAAAGTCGCCGCAGGTTTGACGACGATCGAGGAGGTGCTGCGGGTGACGCCGCAGAGTGAGCAGAAGTAGCTGCGACCGTGATGGAACTCGGCAGGGTCATTGGCAATCCAACCCCGCGTAGTTAACCCAGTGGAGTCACCCATCATGCGTTTCAAACTTGCTGTCGCTACCATCGCCGTGTTGTCCCTTCCAGTCGGTTCAGCGATGGCCGATAGCTTTTGGCGTAACGTCCTTACTTCCGGTGCCACCACCGGTTCGTCCTACCTGACCTCCAGGGATCACAAGCTGATCGTCGCCGCCCAGGACGACGCCGGCAGCTTTGTCGCCAGTGACGGCGCTATTCGCGGCCCTTACCTGGAAGCCGCGATGCAGAAAGTACGCGCCGACAACCCGGGCCTGCAGGCCACGGATATGGAACTGGCGAATGCGATCCTGGCGAAGAATGCCGTCGCTTCGAAGTAAGGTTTACGGTTGAACAAAAATGCCGCTCATATGAGCGGCATTTTTTTTGCCCAACACAGAACCCCTGTAGGAGCTGGCTTGCCAGCGATGGTGTATCAGACACATTGATGTCGACTGACACTCCATCGCTGGCAAGCCAGCTCCTACAAGGGGCGGTGTGTTTCAGCGATAGTCGTCCACCGGGACACACGCGCAAAACAGGTTCCGGTCGCCGTAGACGTTATCGACACGATTCACCACCGGCCAATACTTATGCGCCTTGGTGTGCGCGTCCGGCGTGACGGCCTGTTCGATGGTGTACGGTCGCTCCCAAACCCCGGTGATGTCGGCCAACGTGTGCGGTGCCCGTTTCAGAGGATTGTCTTCTGCCGGCCAATTGCCGTTTTGCACCTCGGTGATTTCCGCGCGGATACTCAGCATCGCCCCGATAAAGCGGTCCAGTTCCGCCTTCGATTCACTTTCGGTCGGCTCGACCATCAAGGTGCCCGGCACCGGAAAGGACATGGTCGGCGCGTGAAAGCCGTAGTCCATCAGGCGCTTGGCGACGTCCTCTTCGCTGATACCGGTCAGCACTTTGAGCGGCCGCAGATCAAGGATGCATTCGTGGGCCACACGCTCGTTGCGCCCGGTATAAAGCACCGGGAACGCACCCGACAAATGCTGCGCCAGGTAATTCGCGGCGAGGATCGCCACTTCGCTGGCGTCCGCCAGTTGCGGCCCCATCATCGCGATGTACATCCAGCTGATCGGCAGAATGCTCGCGCTGCCCCAAGGCGCCGCGCTGACTGCGCCGTTCTCCGGTAGCGGGCCTTCAATCGCCACCACCGGGTGGTTGGCCACGAACGGCGCCAGGTGCGCACGCACGCCAATCGGCCCCATGCCGGGCCCGCCACCGCCGTGGGGAATGCAGAAGGTCTTGTGCAAATTCATATGGGAAACGTCGGCGCCAATGTCCGCCGGCCGCGCCAACCCGACTTGCGCATTGAGGTTGGCGCCATCCATGTACACCTGACCGCCGTGACTGTGGATAACTTCACAGATCTCGCTGATGCCTTCCTCGTACACGCCGTGGGTCGAAGGATACGTCGCCATCAGGCAGGCCAGCTTGTCTCCGGCAGCCGCCGCTTTTTCTTTCAGGTCATCGAGGTCGACGTTGCCTGCCTCATCGCACTCGACGATCACCACCCGCATCCCGGCCATTTGCGCCGAGGCCGGGTTGGTGCCATGGGCCGAGGACGGAATCAGGCAGATATCCCGCCCGCCTTGATGCCGACTCTCGTGGTATTTACGAATCGCCAGCAACCCGGCGTACTCGCCCTGGGCACCTGAGTTGGGCTGCATGCAGATCGCATCGAAACCGGTGATCGCGCAGAGCCAGCGCTCCAGCTCTTCGATCATCAGCGTATAACCGGCCGCCTGCTCTTTCGGCACAAAGGGATGCAAGTTGGCGAATTGCGGCCAGGTGATGGGGATCATTTCGCTGGTGGCGTTGAGCTTCATGGTGCACGAGCCGAGCGGAATCATCGATTGATTGAGCGCCAGGTCCTTGTTCTCCAATTGCTTGAGGTAACGCAGCATCTCGGTTTCGCTGTGATGGGCGCTGAACACCGGATGACGCAAGTAAGGCGAAGTGCGCAGCAGCCCGTCAGGAATGCCGGAAGGCAGGGTTTCAGCGTCCAGTTCGTCGACGTTGAGCCCGTGATCGGCCCCCAGGAAGACATCAAATAACTTCGCCACGGTGCTTTCGTCAGAGGTTTCGTCAAGGCTGAGGCCCAATTGCCCGCGCCCCAGAATCCGCAAGTTGATCTGCGCGGCCTGCGCGCTTTCGATGATCGCGGTTTGAGTGCCACCGACCTCCAGCGTCAACGTGTCGAAGAAGTGTTTGTTCAGGCGGGTGATGCCACGGCGCTCCAGACCCGTGGCGAGGATGCAGGTCAGCCGGTGAACACGCTGGGCAATCTGCTTCAGCCCTTCCGGACCGTGGTAGACCGCGTAGAAACTGGCGATATTGGCCAGCAGCACTTGGGCGGTGCAGATGTTCGAGTTGGCCTTCTCCCGGCGGATGTGTTGCTCACGGGTTTGCAGGGCCATGCGCAACGCAATGTTGCCACGCGCGTCTTTCGAGACGCCGATGATTCGCCCCGGAATCGCTCGTTTGTATTCATCGCGACTGGCAAAAAACGCCGCGTGGGGGCCGCCGTAACCCATGGGCACGCCAAACCGCTGGGACGAGCCGAACACCACGTCGGCGCCCAATTCTCCCGGTGGCGTCAGCAACAGCAGGCTCAGCAGATCGGTGGCGACGCAGGCCAGGGCTTGCTGGGCGTGCAGGTGATCAATCCACGGACGCAGATCGCGAATCTCGCCGTGGGTGTCGGGATACTGCAGCAGCGCGCCGAATACCTGATGCTGTTTCAAGTTATCCACAGCGTCGATGATCAGCTCGAAACCGAAACCTTCGGCTCGGGTCTGCACCACGGAGATGGTCTGCGGATGACAGTTTTCATCGACGAAGAACAGATTGCTCCTGGACTTGGCGACACGCTTGGCCAGGGCCATGGCTTCCGCCGCCGCCGTGGCTTCGTCCAACAGCGAGGCATTGGCCAGTTCCAGGCCGGTGAGGTCGATGGTCAATTGCTGGAAGTTCAGCAGTGCTTCGAGCCGACCTTGGGCGATCTCCGGTTGATACGGCGTGTAGGCGGTGTACCAACCGGGGTTTTCCAGGACATTGCGCAAAATGACGGTCGGCGTCAGCGTGCCGTGGTAGCCCATGCCGATCAGGCTGGTCCAGACCTGGTTCTGCTCGGCGTAGCCACGCAGCTTGGCCAACGCGGCTTGTTCGTCGAGGGCGGGTGGCAGGTCAAGCGCCCGGTTCAGGCGGATTCCCGGCGGCACCGTCTGCTCGATCAGCTCGACGCGGCTACCAACGCCGAGGCTGTCGAGCATCGCTTGCTGCTCGGCGGCATCCGGTCCGAGGTGGCGGCGAAGGAAGGCATTGGGGTCGCGTAACTGGCTCAAGGACGGCAACTGGGACATGACGGGCTCTCTCTTGACTGGCGCTCAACGTCGATGCAACACGGTCAAACCAGCATAGCTCCCCTGCGCGCGGCATGGCGTCTTTGGACGCGGCCCATCCCTGAAGCATTCAAAACACGCCAAGTCTCTTCAGGCTCTTTCATTCCAGCGATATATGCATCGCCGATCGTTATATAAGTTATTTTTTCTCGCCAAAAATAAGTCCTCACATAAATATCCGTAAAACGGCGCCTGCAAACAGGTGAAAAACCAACACTTATTAAAACAGTCAAACGCTTACAAAAACCAATCGCGATAGATAGAATCAAACCATAGCCAATAGATCTATAGCGCAATAATCCGCATGCTATGTTTGTTGAGGGCTGGGCAACGGAACCAAAAAGCCACTACCCAGTTACAAACAACCCAAGCTACGCTTTATTCGAAATGGAGTTCAAAATGAGCAGTCAGACAATCACTTTGTACATCGAGCAAAATCAACTAATCGCACAAAAAAAGAACCAGTACAGCCTTTATCTAGCCAAAAAGGTAAATAATGATTTTACTGTTATCTGGCAATCAAAAGGTCCTGTGGCAACCGTTCTCAACCCTAGCTATCAATACAAAAATCTGTTCGATATCACGACACCTTCCTTCAATGTCAACTATACGAACGATTCGGTTAGCCAAGGTGATGTCACCTTTACCTCCGGTGGGAAAAACCTGCCTATCAGTACCGGCCAAACGACAGTACTGGATCAATACGGTGTTTTTTCACCGGCCAAAAACGGCGGTGTAGCATCAGATATTCTTATCACCAACCAACTGCAAGGCAATCCCCACGAGATACTGCTGGATTCCAATGGCAATAATATCTGGGTCAACCGCGCGAGCGGCATGAACGTCGGCACCGCTACGCTGACACCAAAAAGCCAATACCAACTGTGGTTCGGAAACATTCAGGAAACTGGCTCGCTGATTGCTCAGAATCTATCCAATGCCTATGTAGCAACCTTGCAGGATGGAGGCAGCATCATCCTCACCTATACCGACGCGGGCACCTGGGTGACTGGCGAACCAGCCAAACGCCTCAGCGACAAGGAAGTCGCGGCGCTGCATGCCAAGGTGGAAAGCGCTATAGCGGCATAGCATGGAGGGCGAATCGAGCACCGTTTGCACAATGGACTGAAAGCATTTCGTCTTACCGTTGACAGTCTTGAACGCGCAAACATGTTCAAAAAACCCTGTAAATCCTGGATCTACAGGGTTTTTTATTGACAGTACAAACGCCGCAGCGAATCAGGTGAGCCTGGAAGCCCGCCATGAAATACTCCGCTGGATGAATGGAAAACAGCCATGAGCGAACAACAAATTATTCTGTATATCGAAGAGGCACAACTGATCGCCCAAAAAACCAACAATTACAGCCTTTACCTTGCAAAAATGGTAAACAACACCTTTACCGTCATATGGTCAGCAAGGCTCCCCAAAGCCACAACAAACAATCCTAGCTTTCAATACAAAAATACATTCGACATATCCAGCCCCTCTTTTATGGTCAACTTTACAAGCACCCCAATGCAAGAAGGCGATATTACATTTACTTCAGGAGGAAAAAATCGCCCCATCAGTACGGGGCAAAAAACGACACTCAATGAATATGGTGTATTCACTCCTCCCATAAATGGCGGTGTCCCCGGAGATGTTTTAATCAACAACCAATTACCCGCCAATCCTCGGGAAATCTTGCTGGACTCCAAAGGTTATTGTATTTGGGTGAACTGTTCAGGCGGCATGAGTATCGGTGCAACCACCATGACGCCAAAAAACCAGTTTCAACTATGGTTTGGCCCAGCTCAGGCGACGGGTTCTTTAATCCCAGGCAATGTATCCAACCCTTACGTCGTCACGGTAAATGACGGAGAAACCAAAACGATCACTTACAACGACAGTGGTGTTTGGGTTCCGGGCGAACCGGCAATACTTCTGACAGCAGACCAAATAACGGCGCTTCACGCCAGGGTAAACAAAGCGGTAGCAATGGCGGCATGAATGGTCAGCAAACCTTCACAGCCAGACCGCACCGCACGGCATTAAACAAAAAACGCCGCGTTCTCCAGGCAAGGAAAACGCGGCGCTCTTGTAGCGGTTTTGCTTTCGGCAGTGCTTACTCGCCGATGGCGGCCTTATAGCCAGCTGCATCGAGCAGCTTGTCCAGGTCAGCGGCATTGCTTGGCTTGAGCTTGAAGATCCAGGCACCGTACGGGTCGGAGTTAAGCAGTTCCGGATTGGCGCTCAGCTCTTCGTTGACCGCAATCACTTCACCGGCAATCGGTGAGTAGATGTCAGAGGCGGCTTTAACCGACTCCACAACACCCGCCTGATCTTCGGCTGCAAACACATTACCGACTTCAGTCAGCTCAACGAACACCACATCGCCCAAGGCTTCCTGAGCGTGATCGCTGATGCCCACAGTGACGGTGCCATCGGCTTCCAGACGGGCCCATTCGTGACTTTCGGCAAAACGCAGGTCGGCAGGGATATCGCTCATGTTCTGTGTCCTCAAGAAAATTGTCAGCGGTCGTTGCCCGCCAGAAAAGGTTAGATCAAGGTTTTGCCATGGCGTACGAAGGTCGGTTTGACCACTCGGACCGGGTACCACTTGCCACGGATTTCCACTTCTGCGCGGTCGGCAGTCGCCATTGGCACGCGCGCCAGTGCAATCGACTTGCTAAGCGTAGGAGAGAAACTACCACTGGTGATCTCTCCTTCGCCAACATTGGCGATGCGGACCACTTGATGAGCGCGCAAAACCCCTCGCTCCTCAAGGACCAGCCCCACCAGTTTGTGCTGTACGCCGCCTGCCCGTTCAGCTTCCAGAGCGACGCGGCCGATGAACTGGCGAGAGGCCGGCTCCCAGGCAATGCTCCAGGCCATGTTCGAGGCCAGCGGCGAAACATCTTGATGAATGTCCTGACCGTACAGGTTCATGCCGGCTTCGACACGCAGCGTATCCCGTGCGCCAAGGCCAATCGGCGAGATGCCTGCACCCACCAGATCGTTGAAGAATCCCGGCGCCTGACTGGCCGGCAAAATGATTTCCAGACCGTCTTCGCCGGTGTAGCCGGTGCGCGCGATGAACCAGTCACCGTCAGGCTGGCCTTCGAACGGCTTGAGCAACTGGATCAGGTTGCCGCGAGACTGGGTGACCAGTTCGGAGATTTTGTGTCGGGCATGCGGGCCTTGAATGGCCAGCATCGCCAGCTCGGAGCGCTCGTTGAGCTGCACATCGAAGCCGTCGAGGTGCACCTGCATCCACGCCAGGTCTTGATCGCGGGTGGAGGCATTGACCACCAGGCGATAACCGTCATCGAGGCGATAGACGATCATGTCGTCAACGATGCCGCCGCGCTCATTGAGCATGGTGCTGTACAAGGCACGGCCGGGGCTGTGCAGGCGTTCGACGTCGTTGGCCAGCAAATGCTGGAGCCAGGCCTTGGCCTGCCCGCCGCTGACATCGATCACGGTCATGTGGGATACATCGAAAACCCCGCAATCGCGGCGCACCTGATGGTGCTCCTCGACCTGCGAGCCGTAATGCAGAGGCATATCCCAACCGCCAAAATCGACCATCTTCGCGCCGAGGGCGAGATGAAGGTCATACAGAGGCGTACGCTGTCCCATGGGTTTCTCCTTCCGGGCGTGGCGAAGGTGCGGGCCGGTGCTGCACGGAGTGAACGCCTTGAAATAGAAGGCTTTCAGCCGATTTCAGCAACCGGGTCTGTAGGACGGACCGCACCGAATGCCGCGCATTGTAGCCTCAAGGTGTAGGACTGACACCTAGGTGTTTCGATGCGCTGAACGTCGAATCAATCCGATGACCGGTAACAGCCCGACCAAAACCAGGGTCAGCGCCGGCAATGACGCCCTCGCCCACTCGCCCTCGCTGGTCATTTCGAAGATGCGCACCGCCAGCGTATCCCAGCCAAACGGCCGCATCAGCAGGGTCGCGGGCATTTCCTTGAGTACATCGACGAACACCAGCAACGCAGCGCTCAATGTTCCGGGCAGCAATAACGGCAGATACACTTTGAAAAACAGTCGCGGCCCACCGACCCCAAGGCTACGTGCCGCTTCGGGCAAAGATGGCCGTATTCGCGCCAGGCTGTTTTCCAGAGGCCCGTAAGCCACCGCAATGAATCGCACCAGATAGGCCAGCAGCAAGGCCGACAAGCTGCCCAACAATAACGGTTTGCCGGCGCCACCCAACCATCCCGACAGCGGAATCACCAACTCGCGATCCAGATAACTGAACGCCAACATGATCGACACCGCCAGCACCGACCCCGGCAACGCATAGCCGAGATTGGCCAGGCTGACACCGGAGCGGATCGCCCGGGTCGGCGCCAGCCGCCGGGCAAATGCCAGCACCAGCGCAACGCTGACAGTAATCAGCGCCGCCATGCCGCCCAGGTACAAGGTGTGGACGATCAGGCCGGTGTAACGCTCATCCAGATCGAAACGCCCGCGCTGCCAGAACCACACCACCAATTGCAGCACCGGGATCACGAAGGCGCAGGCAAACACCAGACCGCACCAGCTCATCGCTGCCAGCGCTTTGAAGCCGCGCAGGTGATACAACGCTTTGACCCGCGGTCGTTCATTGCTTGCGCGGTTGGCCCCGCGTGCGCGGCGCTCGCCGTACAGCACAACCATCACCACCAACAGCAACAGGCTGGCCAGTTGTGCGGCAGTCGAAAGACTGAAGAAGCCGTACCAGGTTTTGTAGATCGCCGTCGTGAACGTGTCGAAGTTGAACACCGACACCGCACCGAAATCCGCCAGGGTTTCCATCAGCGCCAACGCGACACCCGCACCGATGGCCGGGCGTGCCATCGGCAACGCGACACGCCAGAACGCCTGCCACGGCGATTGCCCCAGGACTCGCGCCGCTTCCATCAGGCCTTTGCCTTGAGCGAGAAACGCCGTGCGCGCCAGCAGGTAAACGTAGGGATAGAAGACCAGTACCAGAACGAGGATGACGCCGCCGGTCGAGCGGACTCGCGGCAGTCGCAGGCCCGTGCCGAACCATTCGCGCATCAACGTTTGAACGGGACCGGCAAAATCCAGCAATCCGACGAAGACGAACGCCAACACGTAGGCGGGAATCGCGAACGGCAGCATCAACGCCCAATCCAGCCAGCGCCGACCGGGGAATTCGCAGAGGCTGGTGAGCCAGGCGAGGCTGACACCCAGCAGCGTTACGCCGGCACCGACGCCAAGCACCAGGGTCAACGTGTTGCCCAGCAGCCGCGGCATCTGCGTGTCCCAGAGGTGGGACCAGATTTGATGATCGACGGTTTGCCAGGAGAGCAACAGAACGCTGAGGGGCAGCAAGACCAGCGCAGCGATGGCGAAGACCAGGGGATACCAGCGGCGTTGGGCGGGGTGGGCCAAGGAAAAGCTCTCAAGGGATGGAAATTACAACAGAAGCCCCTTGTAGGAGCGAGCCTGCTCGCGAAAAACGTCACGACACCGCGGACCGTCAGGCACACCGCGTTATCGTTGGCGTTTTTCGCGAGCAGGCTCGCTCCCACAGGGTCGGAGGCGCCTCGCGCAAAATCAAAACGCCCCGCATAGGCGGGGCGCAGTATATCGACAGACTCAGTTCCAGCCAGCCCGATCCATCATGCGAATCGCTTCAGCCTGACGTTTGCCGGCGACTTCCACCGGCAAGGTATCGGCGACGAACTTGCCCCAGGCGGCGACTTCCGCGGATGGCGCCACCGTAGGGTTGGCCGGGAATTCCTGGTTCACATCAGCGAAGATCTTCTGCGCCTCAGGCGTGGTCATCCACTCCACCAGCGCCTTGGCCGCATCCGGGTGCGGCGCGTGTTTGGTCAGGCCAATGCCGGAAAGATTGACGTGTACGCCACGATCAGCCTGATTCGGCCAGAACAGCTTCACCGCCAGGTCAGGCTTCTGCTTGTGCAGACGGCCGTAGTAGTAAGTGTTGACGATGCCGACGTCGCACTGGCCAGCGTTGATTGCTTCCAGTACCGCGACATCATCGGAGAACACGTCGGTGGACAGGTTGTTGACCCAGCCCTTGAGGATCTTCTCGGTTTTTTCGGCGCCATTCACTTCGATCATGGTGGCGGTCAGTGACTGGTTGTAGACCTTCTTCGCCGTACGCAGGCACAGGCGGCCTTCCCAGTTCTTGTCGGCCAGACCTTCGTAAGTGCTCAACTCGCCCGGTTTCACCCGGTCAGTGGAGTACGCGATGGTCCGAGCCCGCAGGCTCAGGCCGGTCCAGGCATGAGAAGCCGCACGGTATTGCGACGGGATGTTGGTGTCGATGGTTTTCGAAGTGAAGGGTTGCAGGATGCCCATCTGCTCGGCTTGCCACAGGTTGCCGGCATCGACGGTCAGCAGCAGGTCCGCGGTGGCGTTCTCGCCCTCGGCCTTGATGCGCTGCATCAGCGGCGCTTCCTTGTCGGTGATGAACTTCACCTGCACGCCGGTTTTCGCGGTGTAGGCGTCGAACACCGGCTTGATCAGCTCGTCGATACGCGAGGAGTAAACCACCACCTCGTCAGCGGCCTGGGCGACGGTGCTGCCGATCAGGGTCAGGGCGAGTGCTGTCAGTAGACGCTTCGGTGCCAACATGGGAGCGATCTCTCAATTCGAAAAGTGAGGGCAAATGATAAGGACTCACATTTACCATCTCAATCGATCAGTTTGCGGAGGAGTTACCAGATGTTGCGTGGTTTGAAATGTGTGGTGGATGTGCCGACGCCATCGCGAGCAGGCTCGCTCCCACATTTGGAATGCATTTCAAATGTGGGAGCGAGACCGGCTTGCCGGCGAAGAGGTCATCAGCATCGACGAAACTGTCAGGCCTTGGCCAACGCCGGCAAATCCCCGGTCAACCCCAACGCCTCACGCACAAACAACGCCTTGGCCTCCGGCATCTGCTCGACGATCTTCAAACCGGTATTACGCAACCAGCGCACCGGCAACGGATCTGCCTGGAACAAGCGCTCGAAGCCCTCCATCGCCGCCATCAACGCCAGGTTATGCGGCATGCGCCGACGCTCGTAACGGCTCAGCACTTTTGCATCTGCCAACCGCTCGCCCCGCTCGGCTGCTTGCAGCAGCACTTCAGCCAGGACCGCGGCATCCAGGAAACCGAGGTTCACCCCCTGCCCGGCCAACGGGTGAATGGTGTGCGCCGCGTCGCCGATCAGCGCCAGACCTTCGGCTACATACCGCTTGGCATGACGCTGGCGCAGCGGCACGCACAGACGTGGGTCAGCGCTCAGCACCGTGCCGAGCCGGCCTTCAAAGGCGCGTTCCAGTTCGAGGCAAAACGCTGTGTCGTCCAGCGCCATCAGCCGTTCGGCTTCGCTCGGCGTGGTCGACCAGACGATCGAACACCAATCCTGCTGGCCGTCGCGTTCCAGCGGCAGAAACGCCAAGGGACCGTTGTCGGTAAAGCGCTGCCAGGCCGTCATTTGATGAGGCTTGGTGCTGCGCACACTGGTCACGATCGCGTGGTGCAGATAATCCCACTCGCGCGTGGCCACCCCGGCCAGGCGCCGAACCGCCGAGTTGGCGCCATCCGCCGCAATCACCAGCGGCGCACGCAAGGTGCGGCCATCGGCGAGCGTCAGCAGCCAGTCATCGCCGGAGCGGCGCATCTGCTCCAGACGCGCATTGGCCAGCATCCCGAGGTCGCAGTCGTGCAAGCGGTCGAGCAAGGCGTCCTGAACCACGCGGTTCTCGACGATATGCCCGAGCACCTCGGCATGCACGCTGGCGGCGGAAAAGTGGATCTGCCCAGTGCCGCTGCCGTCCCAGACATGCATGTCGGTGTATGGGCTGCTGCGCCGGCTGGCAATGCCATCCCACACGCCGAGGCGTTCAAGAATCCGCTGGCTGGCCGCCGATAACGCGCTCACGCGCGGTTCGAACGGCGCTTGCCCGTCGAAGGGTTTGACGCTCATCGGGCTGCCGTCCAGCAGCAGGACTTCCAGCCCGCTGTCCTGTAACGCCAGCGCCAGGGCGCTGCCGACCATTCCGGCCCCGACAATCAGCAGATCTGCGCGCATGTCCATGCTTTAAGCCTGTCTCGCTTGCGGCTTGAGCCGCACGTAAAGGGTTTTCTGGACCCGCGCCACCAAGGTGCCGGCGCCGTCGTGGATATCGACCTGCAATTGCGGCAGGTATTTTTCGCCGTTCGCCGTTTGCCGGCGGACCTCGTCGAGCAAGGTCTCGTCGATCCTGAAATTGGCGAACACCGGGCCTTTGCCCGGCGAGATGAAATCGATGTCTGCCGCTTTGTCCCAGACGATGTAGTGGCGTCCGAGGTTTTCCATCAGCATCAGCATGTAGAACGGATCGACCATCGAATACAGGCTGCCACCGAACTGCGTGCCGACGTAATTGCGGTTGTACCAGCCCAGGCCCATGGACACCGTGACGTCCCGGAAATCATCACTGATGTGCCGCACGCGAACCCCGGCGCCCAGGTACGGCGGGTAGAAGGTCATGAACCAACGCATCAACCGTGCTTTGCCGAACCTGCTCGTCAACCACTTACGCATCGGGACGCGTACCCAGGCCCATGGCCTGTCGGGCGAACCAGCGCTTGGCCGGCGGCAGTAGATCAAGGCCGAGCAGGCCGATGTTACGGCCCAGCGAAACCAGCGGTTGAGTGCTGCCGAACAACCGCGTGACCTGATCGGAGAAACCCACGGTCAGGTTCTGATCCATCCGCTGACGTTCGCGGTAAGCCTGCAAGGTCGCGAAATCGCCGAGCGAAGTCTCGCTCGCCAGCAGCGCATCCGCCAACGCTTGCGCATCACGCAGCGACAGGTTGAAACCCTGGCCGGCAATGGGGTGCAGGCTGTGGGCGGCGTTGCCGAGGATCGCCAGATGCGGACGCACCTGCTCTTCGGCTTCGATCAGCGTCAACGGATAAAGATGCCGTGCGCCGACCTGTTTCAACGTGCCGAGGCGGTAACCGAACACGCCCTGCAACTCGCTGAGGAAACTGCGTTCATCCAGGGCCGCAAGCCGTTGCGCGTCCATGCCCAGACGGGTCCAGACCAATGCGCAGCGATTTTCCGGCAACGGCAACAACGCCATCGGACCGTCGTCGGTGAAACGCTCGAACGCCATGCCGTTGTGCGCTTCGCTCGTGGTGATGTTGGCGATCAGCGCGCTCTGGTTGTACGGGCGCTTTTTGATGCCGATCCCCAGTTGCTCGCGCAGACCGGAACGGCCGCCATCAGCGAGCACTGCGAGGTCGCACTCCAACGTTGTTTCGTCGTTGAGGGTCAGGCGATAGCCGTCGGTCAGCGGTTCCATGCGCGTGACTTCCGCCGGGCAGCGCCAGGTGACCACGTCCTTGTCCAGACCTTGCCAGAGGCATTGGCCGAGCCAGGCGTTTTCCACCACATAACCCAGCGCCGGTACGCCCTCTTCCATCGCCGACAAGCGCGCGGTGGAGAAACGGCCACGGTCGGAAACGTGAATCTGCTTGATCGGCTCGGCGCGGCGGGAGATTTCCTGCCACACGCCCAACCGTTGATAAATCTGTTTGGCACCGTAGGACAACGCCGAAGAACGGGCGTCGTAGCTCGGTTGATAGGTGTGGCCGGGGGCAAACGGTTCGATCAGCACGATCTTCCAGCCGCGCGCCTTGGCCCCTGCCTGCAATGCCAACGCCAGGCTGGCACCGACCAGGCCGCCACCGATAATTGCCAGATTGACTCGACTCATGCTGCTTTTGTCCGCGCTTCAGCCATCAAGGCCTCAATCTCGGCGACCGTTTTCGGTACGCCATTGGTCAGGATTTCACAGCCGGTTTTGGTGACCACGACGTCGTCCTCGATGCGCACGCCAATGCCGCGCCATTTCTTCGCTACGTTCTGGTTGTCCGGGGCGATGTAGATCCCCGGCTCCACGGTCAGCGCCATGCCGACTTCCAGCACACGCCATTCGCCGCCGACCTTATACTCGCCGACGTCATGCACATCCATGCCCAACCAGTGGCCGGCGCGGTGCATGTAAAACGCTTTATAGGCTTCGCTGGCGATCAGTTCGTCGACGTTGCCCTGCAACAGGCCCAACTTCACAAGACCGGTGGTAATCACCCGGACCGTGGCTTCGTGCGCCTGATTCCAGTGTTTATTCGGGGCGATTTCGGCAAAGGCTGCTTCCTGTGAAGCCAGCACCAACTCGTAGATCGCCTTCTGTTCCGCTGAATACTTGCCGTTGACCGGCCAGGTGCGCGTGATGTCGCTGGCGTAGCAATCGATCTCGCAACCGGCGTCGATCAGCACCAGATCGCCATCCTTGAGCACCGCGTCATTCTGCTGGTAGTGCAGGATGCAGCTGTTGCGCCCCGCCGCGACGATCGAACCATACGCCGGCATCTTCGCCCCGCCCTTGCGGAACTCGTAATCAAGCTCGGCTTCAAGGCTGTACTCATGCAACCCGGCCCGGCTGGCCTGCATCGCGCGAATATGCGCCTGAGCGGAAATCCGCGCGGCTTCGCGCATCACCTTCACTTCTGCCGCCGATTTATACAGGCGCATGTCGTGCAGCAGATGATCCAGCGCAACGTATTCGTTCGGCGGCTGAGCGCCGAGGTGCGCCTTGGAGCGGATCACGTTGATCCATTCCATCAGGTGGCGGTCGAATTCGGGGTTGCTGCCCATGGCCGAATACACCCGGTCGCGCCCTTCGATCAGGCCCGGCAGGATGTCGTCGATGTCAGTGATGGGGAAAGCGTCGTCGGCACCGAAGTCGCGGATCGCGCCTTCCTGACCGGCGCGCAGGCCGTCCCAGAGTTCTCGCTCGGCGTTGCGTTCACGGCAGAACAGCAGGTATTCGCCATGCTCACGACCCGGCATCAGCACGATAACGGCTTGAGGCTCGGGGAAACCGCTGAGGTACTGGAAGTCGCTGTCCTGGCGGTAAACATGCTCGACGTCGCGGTTGCGGATGGCGACCGCGGCGGCGGGCAGAATAGCGATGCTGTTGGGTTCCATCTGCGCCATCAAGGCCTTGCGGCGACGGCTGTATTCCGATTTCGGGATATGAATCATGGGCAGATGGCTTTTCCTGGCTCGCTATTAATGCAACGACGGTTTGGCGGCAGCCGGCGCGTCCGGCTTGCGGGTTTCGGAGAACAGCAGCAGCGGCGCGACACGCAGGTACTCCATGACTTCCATGTAGTCGCTTTCGCCGTCGTCGGACTCTTCCAGCGCGTCTTGCACCTGGGAAATGGCCGCCAGATCCTGCAACACTTCGGTGGCCTCGGTGCTGAGCATGCTGCTGTCGCGGCAGTTCAGGCCGAAACCGCTGAGGAAGCCCTGGCACCATTGGCCCAGTGCGGCGGCACGGTCAGCCAGCGGCGCGTCATCGGTCGGCAGCAGCAGAACGACGGTCACGTCGTCGCCGGTGAGTTCGCCCTTGACCATCTCTTGCAGGCCAATCAAGGCATTGCGAACGTTGTCTTGCGGCTCGCCTTCGAGCAGCTCGGCAGCATCGATAAGCCACTCTTCGGCAGTGAAACCGGCACCGGCGCAACTGCGACCGAGCAGCAGGCCATGCAGTTCGGCAGGCGAGACGTTGTGACCGCTGGAAGTCAGCAGCGTGGCGAAGGCTTGGTACGGAGAATTCTGAATGGGCATGGGCAGCTAGGCGCCAGACGGCGCTATGTCTAGAATGAAGGCCTTGTATCCTACATCGACAGACTCGCCAAGACTATTAAAGGCTGTCCGGCCGCGACTACCTCCATCAGTTACATATTCAGTGGACACCATGGAAGACACCGACCTGCAAGCGCTGATGGCCAGACTCGAACTGCTAATTGATCGAGTCGAGCAACTTAAGAGTCAAAATGGACTCCTACTAGCTCAGGAAAAGACCTGGCGCGAGGAACGCGCTCACCTCATTGAAAAGAACGAAATCGCCCGGCGTAAGGTCGAATCGATGATTTCGCGCCTCAAGGCCCTGGAGCAAGACTCATGAGTTCAAGCAATAGCGTCACCGTGCAGATCCTCGACAAAGAATATTCGATCATCTGCCCCCAGGAAGAGCGCAGCAACCTGGTGAGCGCCGCCCGCTACCTGGACGGCAAGATGCGCGAGATCCGCAGCAGCGGCAAAGTCATCGGTGCCGATCGCATCGCCGTGATGGCCGCGCTGAACATCACGCACGACCTTCTGCACAAGCAAGAAAGCCCGGATGTTCAGGTCAGCGGTTCGACCCGCGAACAGGTGCGCGACCTGCTGGATCGCGTCGATCTGGTGCTCGCCACCGATCCGGACGTCACCAAGGGCTGATTCGTCCGACCGCTTGGGTTATACTCGCAACACTCCCTGGGGTGCTTGCCAGTTGACCACGTCCCTGAGCCGATTCGCACTACCCTGGAGGCTGCACGTTGGGCTGGTGTGCATGTCCGCTAGACGGAAAGCCTTAAAGCCTACTGCATCTTCCACCTTGAACTTTCGGGTTCAAGGGCTAAGTCAGCAGCGGTTCATCCGGGGAGCCTGATTCCAGTCCGATGCCGGTTTAAATACCGGCATCGGCTTTTTTACGGGTACGCTTTGTGTACCCGCACTGCCGAAGCCCGAATCCATGACCGAACCTGCGCTGCTGCCCCGCCCGCAACTTCGACGCATGCTGCGCAAGGCCCGCCGCGCACTGACAGCCAGTCAGCAGCGCCAGGCCGCTCGCGGGCTGTACAAGCAATTGGCCCAGCAGCCGTTGTTTCGCCGCGCCAAACATATCTCTCTGTACCTGCCCACCGACGGTGAAATCGATCCGCGCCTGTTGCTGCGCGCCGCACAACGTCGGGGCAAGGCGACTTACCTGCCGGTGCTCAGCGCCTGGCCGCGAACCAAAATGGTGTTCCAGCGGATTCGCCCCGGCGAAAAGCTCCAACCCAATCGCTTCCGTATTCTCGAACCCAGGCACAACCTCGCCCGACAACGCAAAGTCTGGGCGCTCGATCTGGTGCTGTTGCCGCTCGTAGGGTTCGACGATGTCGGTGGCCGACTCGGCATGGGTGGTGGTTTCTACGACCGGAGCCTGGCATATCTGGCGCGGCGGAAAAGCTGGCGCAAGCCGACGCTATTGGGCCTGGCCCATGAATGTCAGAAGGTCGGAAGACTGGCTCAGGCGAGCTGGGATGTGCCGTTGCAAGGAACGGTTACAGACAAGGCGTGGTATTTCGCAGACTAGACGCCACTCGAATCAGCGGCGTCAAAAAGACAGGTTCAGCGCTTGAAGGCTGACGGCTGTTGTTGCTGCGCGATTTCAATCGGCGCATCGGTCTTGTTGCTCCACAAGCTTTGGGCATAGCCAGTGGTCACGACGCCAAGGCCGAACAAAATAACCAAAATCCATAGTAAATCCGGTTTGCGTTTCATCGATTGCCCCCCAAAGGCACATCAATACGATGACAGCAGCGGTTTCCGTTGTAGGTGTAGGCCGTGCAGCAGCGTCAAGCTTAGAAGGCCGGCATTTTGCGACAACGTGAACCGACACGCAAACGCTGGCGTCAACCGACTGTCGGTTTGTCATAAAATCGCCCGACAACTTGTCCACCTGACTCGCAAGGAGCAAAAACCATGGCCTATTGGCTGATGAAATCCGAGCCCGACGAGCTCTCGATCAAAGGTCTGGAGAAGCTCGGCAAAGCGCGCTGGGATGGGGTTCGCAACTATCAGGCGCGTAACTTCTTGCGTGCGATGGCGGTCGGCGACGAGTTCTTCTTCTATCACTCCAGCTGTCCGGAGCCCGGGATTGCCGGGATCGGGAAGATTGTCGAAGCAGCGTACCCGGACCCGACGGCGCTGGAGCCGGAGAGTCATTACTACGACCCGAAGGCCAGCGCCGAGAAAAACGCCTGGAGCGCGATTGATGTCGCGCATGTGGAGACGTTTTCCAGGGTGTTGAAGCTGGATTATTTGAAGCAGCAGACGGCGTTGGCGGAAATGCCATTGGTGCAGAAGGGTTCGCGGTTGTCGGTGATGCCTGTTACCGCTGAACAATGGGCAGCGGTTATCGCGTTGCGGGCTTGAGTCTTTTAGTGACTGCAAGAATGCTTTCGCGAGCAGGCTCGCTCCCACAGTTGTCTTCAGTGAATGCAGATCCAGTGTGGGAGCGAGCCTGCTCGCGAAGAGGCCCGCCCGGACAACAAATGCCTTATTGGATGATCAGGTTGTTGAACAACAAATCCTCAACCACCGGCTTGCCGGTTTCATCGTTCATGATCTGCTGGGTCTGCTTCAACGCTTCCTGACGCAGCTTTTCCTTTCCCTCGATGCTGTTCATCGCCTCGGTGGTTTGCTGGGTGAACAACGCCACCAGTTGATTGCGAATCAACGGCTCATTGGCCTTCACCTGTTTGGCCGCCTCATCACCGGTGACCCGCAATGCCACGTCAGCCTTGAAGACCTTCAACTTTTGCGTGCCATCCAACCCATAGTTGCCCACGAATGGCGGGCTCAGGGTGAGGTAGCTGACTTTCGGGGCTTCACCTTCTTTGGCGGCTTCTTCAGCCACTGCTGCCACAGGCAGAGACAGGGCCAGCAACAACATGATCCACGCTTTCACAATTCGCTCCTTATCCGGTTTGCGGCCTAGCATAACGACCCGCCGCGCAAGCACAAGCTTATGGCTGACTATCAGGGCGGGGCATGCTCGTTGACCCGTCGACTCACACACCTACACTTATCGGCCATCACTCCCAAAGGAATAGCCCTGATGAAAGCCGTGCTGTGCAAAGCCTTCGGCCCTGCCGAATCGCTGGTGCTGGAAGACGTCGCCAGTCCTGTCGCGAAGAAGAATGAAATCCTGCTGGACGTGCACGCCGCCGGGGTGAATTTCCCGGACACGCTGATCATCGAGGGCAAATACCAGTTCAAGCCGCCCTTCCCGTTTTCACCGGGCGGCGAAGCGGCTGGCGTGGTCAGCGCCGTGGGCGAAAAAGTCAGCCACCTGAAAGTTGGCGATCGAGTCATGGCGCTGACCGGCTGGGGCAGTTTCGCCGAACAGGTCGCGGTGCCAGGCTACAACGTGCTGCCGATCCCGACCTCCATGGACTTCAACACCGCAGCCGCATTCAGCATGACTTACGGCACCTCGATGCACGCGCTCAAGCAACGCGGCAACCTGCAACCGGGTGAAACCCTGCTGGTGCTCGGTGCTTCCGGCGGTGTCGGCCTGGCCGCCGTGGAAATCGGCAAAGCCATGGGCGCCCGCGTGATCGCTGCCGCCAGCAGCGCCGAAAAACTGGCCGTGGCCAAGGCTGCCGGCGCCGATGAACTGATCAACTACACCGAAACCAGCCTCAAGGACGAAATCAAACGCCTGACCGATGGCCAGGGTGCGGACGTGATCTACGACCCGGTCGGCGGCGACCTGTTCGACCAGGCCATCCGCGCCATCGCCTGGAACGGCCGTTTGCTGGTGGTCGGTTTTGCCAGCGGCCGCATTCCGGAATTGCCGGTCAACCTCGCACTGCTCAAGGGTGCGGCGGTGGTCGGCGTGTTCTGGGGCTCCTTCGCCCAGCGCCAACCGCAGGACAACGCGGCGAACTTCCAGCAATTGTTTGGCTGGTTCGCCGAGGGCAAGCTGAAGCCGCTGGTGTCTCAGGTGTACCCGCTGAGCAACGCGGCGCAGGCAATCAATGATCTTGGCCAGCGCAAGGCGGTCGGGAAAGTGGTGGTGCAGGTTCGCTGAATCGCAGCAGGATACAAAAAGGCCAGGACAACTGATGAGGTTGTTCTGGCCTTTTCGATTACATGACTAGCAAAAAGACAGCGCTCCATACTTTTCGTCAAAGCAACTCGCGAATTTCCTCCGGAAGAAAACGCACGTACCGGGTCGCCGGATGCGTATTGCAACGCCGAACAATTGAAGGAATGCTTTTATTTAGTTTGGCGATGAGTGCCAATCGTCTTTCGTCTGACAACTGCGAAGATGAAAAAGAGTGGCTCAGATAACTGCGGGTGTACCTGAATACCACCATATCCACCCAAAAATTAACTGCAAGGTGCTGCGCTTCCCTGCTGACCTCCCCGCAAGTCAACCGCTTCAATTCCTCGTTGGCATGGATAGGTATCTCACTGTCCAGCCTGAAAGACATTGGCGCAACAACTTCGATCTCTGGCGGCCTGTCACTGGTGACACCCCATGGTTTGAATCGCCACCGATTCACCGCTGTGAGTGATGCGTCTACCAGTTCAGCGTGAGCTTTGCCCGGAGCCGCCATCACCTTGCTAACTGACCCATCGGCGTGAACGGTAAAACTGACCCGAACATCCCCCGTGATACCGGCCCGATAAAGTGTCTTTGGGTACTTAGGCTTGGGGTTGTCCGCAGGTATCAGAAACATCGCCTCAGCGCTGACGCTGCTGGAAACCACAAATAAAAAAGCCAACACAAAACACCGCATAAACCCCACCCCCTTCACCACTGAAAAGCCACACCTGGCAACAGCACAAAGGTTAAGGCTCGGTGATTGTTTACATAACGCCATGGCTTCCTGTTCAGGTGCAGGACATTTCCCAAAGCCCCGCCCTACACCGGGCATCGCTGCGTCATAAAAGGTTGAGAGGTAACAATTCCCACAGCGCCCTTCACTTATACCTGAGCGACATGTTCGTAAAAGAACATGCCATCTCCAACATTTCCGCTATTTGGTCGATGCGAACCAGTGCTATTTTCGGTAACGAAACTGTAACATTCGCATCCGCAGTCAAAACAAGAAATCTGGAGCTCTTGAATGTTTGCTTTCTTTCGTCCTGCCGCACATCAGGCTCCATTGCCTGAAGAAAAAATAGACAGCGCCTACCGACGGCATCGCTGGCAGATCTTCGCCGGCATATTCATCGGCTACGCGGGTTACTACCTGCTGCGCAAAAACTTCTCCCTGGCCATGCCCTATCTGATCGAAGAGGGCTATACCCGCGGTGAGCTGGGCCTGGCGTTGTCGGCGATTGCTATCGCCTACGGCTTGTCCAAGTTCCTGATGGGCATTGTTTCCGACCGCTCCAACCCACGCTTCTTCCTGCCGTTCGGCTTGCTGGTTTCGGCTGGCGTGATGTTCATTTTCGGTTTTGCGCCCTGGGCCACGTCCAGCGTGACCATCATGTTCATCCTGCTGTTTATCAATGGATGGGCGCAGGGCATGGGTTGGCCGCCGAGTGGCCGGACCATGGTCCACTGGTGGTCGCAGAAGGAACGCGGGGGCGTGGTGTCCTTGTGGAACGTGGCGCACAACGTGGGCGGTGGTTTGATCGGCCCGCTGTTCCTGCTCGGCATGGGCCTGTTCAATGACTGGCACGCGGCGTTTTACGTGCCTGCGGCAGTGGCCATGGCCGTGGCGGTGTTTGCCTTCGCCACCATGCGCGACACGCCGCAATCGGTTGGCCTGCCGCCGATCGAGAAGTACAAGAACGACTACCCGGAAGGCTACGACGCCAGCCACGAAGAAGAATTCAGCGCCAAGGAAATCTTCGTCAAATACGTGCTGCGCAACAAAATGCTCTGGTATATCGCAATGGCTAACGTCTTTGTCTACCTGCTGCGTTACGGCGTGCTGGACTGGGCACCGACCTACCTCAAGGAAGCCAAGGGTTTCAGCGTGGATAAAACCTCGTGGGCCTATTTCCTTTACGAGTGGGCAGGTATTCCAGGGACGCTTCTGTGCGGATGGATGTCGGACAAGATCTTCCGTGGCAACCGTGGCCTGACCGGCATGGTGTTCATGGCGTTGGTGACCGTGGCGACGCTGGTTTACTGGCTCAATCCGGCCGGCAACCCGACGGTCGACATGATCGCGCTGATCTCGATTGGTTTCCTGATCTACGGCCCGGTGATGCTGATCGGCTTGCAAGCGCTGGAACTGGCGCCGAAGAAAGCCGCCGGTACGGCAGCGGGTTTCACGGGCCTGTTCGGTTACCTGGGTGGTTCAGTCGCGGCCAGTGCAGCCATGGGCTACACCGTGGACCATTTCGGCTGGGACGGCGGTTTCGTCTTGCTGATCGGCGCGTGCCTGCTGGCAATGGCCTTCCTTGCGCCAACCTTGTGGCACAAGCAGGTCGCCAGTCAGACCCGCGAAGCCATCGCCTGATCGACCTTTGATTTACAGCGCTTGAGCCGCGCCTCCAGATTCCGGTCTGGCATGGCGTGGCTACGCAGGGCGTTGGCGGTCTGCTCGACATAATCGCGAGTGGTGCCGTAACGCCCGCAAGCGTTTTCGAACACGTGGCTCAGCACGTGATCCGGCAGGTTGCCGGCATAGCTGGGCAGGTGTCGCTCCAACACAAATCCCAATGCCTGAACCTGATTGCCATCTTCGAGACGGCAGTTCAACCAGTGTGGGCGATAAGAAGGGAATGGCATTTCGCGCTGCCACAAGGCATACAGCGACGCTTCGAGTTGTTCTTCGGGCAAACGATAAGCGAAGCCGCTGCAAGAGCCGCCACGATCCAGGCCAAATACCAACCCCGGTACTTCCGGCGTGCCGCGATGTTCGTGAGACCACAGGTACAAACCGCGATGGTAGCCATGCACCCGGCCGCGAACCCGTTCAACCGCCGCGCACTCAGGGCGCCAGATCAGCGAGCCGTAAGCGAACAGCCAGACCGGCCCACCCTTGTGGCGCGCCATGGTCGACTGCATTGAGCTGAGCAATTGTTCGTGCGTAAGCTGCGGCCCCAGATCGAGCCGCGGAGGGTAAGCCAGATTCATAAAAGCAGATTCAATGGCGCTCATGGCGAATAGCGTTCAGCTCCCCGCGGGTAATGATTACTTAATAGAACGCACCGCTGTAACAATAAGGCACATATGTTTTAAGGCAATTTAAGTGCCACGGCACAGTTCTTAAATAATTGCCTGATTGAGTTATAACCTACCGGCATTTAATTAAATTTATAAATACCGATCGGCTATATACGAAGTTATATGTAGGAGCGAGCCTGCTCGCGATGGAGGCAGGGACAACGCGTTCATGCTGCTGCAGCGCGTTATCGTTGACCGCCATCGCGAGCAGGCTCGCTCCTACAGGGTCGGCGTCATCCTCTGGGCGCGTACGCAAACACATCGGCACGCATCTGATGAGCATCCATCCCGGCCTCGACCAACGCGTCCAGCGTGCCGTAGACCATCGCCGGTGAGCCGCTGGCGTATACATGCAGCGCTTTCAGATCCGGAAAATCTTCGCACACCGCCTCATGCAACATCCCGCAACGCCCCTTCCAGCCACATTGATCGCTGACGACTTTATGCAGGAACAGATTCGGCAGTTTCTGCCATTCGTCCCAATGCTCGATCTCATAAAAGTCTTCAGGGCGACGCACGCCCCAGTACAGATGCACCGGATGCTTGAAACCCGACGCCCGGCAATGTTCGATCAGGCTATGGATCTGGCCCATGCCGGTGCCCGCAGCGATCAGCACCAGCGGACCGTCCGGCAACTCTGCCAGATGGGTATCGCCGAAGGGCATTTCGATGCGCACCATCGGATTGCGTTGCAGTTGCTCGATCAGGCTCAGCGCACTGCTTTCGCGCGCCAGTACGTGAATTTGCAGATCACGCCCCGCATGAGGTGCAGAGGCCAGGGAGAATGCGGATTTCTCGCCGTTCTCCCGCTCGATCATTAAGTACTGACCGGCGTGATAACGCGGTGGCTTGCCGGCCGGCGCGCGAAAACTCACGCGCCAGGTATCGCCGCCGACATCCTTGCACTCAATGACCTGACACGAGACGCTGCGCACCGGCAATTCTCCAAGCGCGAGCACGCCATCCCACAGCACAATGCAGTCTTCCAGCGGCTCTGCTATGCAAGTGTAGAACTCGCCATGGTCGCGCACACCACCGGCCTGCTCGACTCGCCCTTCCACCAGCAGCGCGGCGCACACATGGCAATTGCCGTTGCGACAGCTTTGCGGGCATTCATAGCCCAGGCGGCGTGCGCCATCGAGAATCCGCTCGCCGGGCAGTATCTCTAGCACTGCTCCGGAGGGCTGCAAAGTTACACGCATCAATCTATTCCTAACTGATTCCAGATGGCATCGATCCGTTGGGTGACGGCTTCATCCTTGACGATTACCCGGCCCCACTCGCGTGTGGTTTCGCCGGGCCATTTATGCGTGGCATCGAGCCCCATTTTCGAACCCAGGCCGGACACCGGCGAGGCGAAATCGAGGTAGTCGATTGGCGTGTTGTCGATCATCACCGTGTCGCGCTTGGGGTCCATGCGCGTGGTGATGGCCCAGATCACGTCGTTCCAGTCCCGTGCGTTGATATCGTCGTCAGTGACGATAACGAACTTGGTGTACATGAACTGTCGCAAAAACGACCAGACACCGAGCATTACCCGCTTGGCATGGCCGGGATACGACTTCTTCATGGTCACGATGGCCATGCGGTACGAGCAACCTTCAGGCGGCAGGTAGAAGTCGGTGATTTCCGGGAACTGCTTCTGCAGGATCGGCACGAACACTTCGTTCAGCGCGACACCAAGAATCGCCGGCTCATCCGGCGGACGACCGGTGTAGGTGCTGTGGTAGATCGGTTTGATCCGGTGGGTAATGCGCTCGACGGTGAACACCGGGAAGCTGTCGACTTCGTTGTAGTAACCGGTGTGGTCGCCGTACGGACCTTCGTCGGCCATTTCGCCCGGATGGATCACGCCTTCAAGGATGATCTCGGCGGTGGCCGGCACTTGCAGGTCGTTGCCACGGCACTTCACCAGCTCGGTGCGATTACCGCGCAGCAAACCGGCGAAAGCGTATTCGGAAAGGCTGTCCGGCACCGGCGTCACAGCGCCGAGGATGGTCGCCGGGTCAGCGCCGAGCGCCACAGACACCGGGAATGGCTGGCCCGGATGCTTCTCGCACCACTCGCGGTAATCCAGCGCGCCGCCACGGTGGCTGAGCCAACGCATGATGACCTTGTTGCGGCCGATCACTTGCTGACGGTAGATGCCGAGGTTCTGCCGGTCCTTGTTCGGGCCTTTGGTGACGGTCAGGCCCCAGGTGATCAGCGGGCCGACGTCGCCCGGCCAGCAGGTCTGCACCGGCAGCATCGCGAGGTCGACGTCGTCGCCCTCGATGACCACTTCCTGACACACCGCGTCTTTGACGACTTTTGGCGCCATGGCGATGATCTTGCGGAAGATCGGCAGCTTCGACCAGGCGTCCTTCAAGCCTTTCGGCGGCTCGGGTTCCTTGAGAAACGCCAGCAGCTTGCCGATCTCGCGCAGTTCGCTCACCGCTTCTGCGCCCATGCCCAGCGCAACACGCTCGGGGGTGCCGAACAGATTGCCGAGGACGGGAATGTCATAGCCCGTCGGGTTCTCGAAAAGCAGGGCCGGACCTTTGGCACGCAAGGTGCGGTCACAGACCTCGGTCATTTCGAGCACCGGGGACACCGGAACCTGGATGCGCTTGAGTTCGCCGCGCTGTTCCAGGCCGCTGATAAAGTCGCGCAAGTCGCGATACTGCATGCGTGAGCCTCGTGTTGGCCGTGGCGTTCGGGGGCTGGCAGTTTAGCGCCGAACCCCTCTGTTCAGAACAACGAAGTGCCGTTCATCAAAAATCAGATAGCAAAAAGCCGGGTTTCCCCGGCTTTTGCTGGTCTATCGACTTACTTGCGTTTCATCGACAGGAAGAACTCATCGTTGGTCTTGGTCGTTTTCAGCTTGTCGACCAGGAACTCGATGGCAGCGATCTCGTCCATCGGGTGCAGCAACTTGCGCAGGATCCACATGCGCTGCAACTCGTCGTCGGCCGTCAGCAACTCTTCGCGGCGGGTGCCGGAACGGTTGATGTTGATGGCCGGGAACACGCGTTTTTCAGCGATACGGCGATCCAGCGGCAGTTCCATGTTGCCCGTGCCTTTGAATTCTTCGTAGATCACTTCGTCCATCTTCGAGCCGGTTTCAACCAGCGCGGTGGCGATGATGGTCAGCGAACCGCCTTCTTCAATGTTCCGCGCGGCGCCGAAGAAACGTTTCGGTTTCTCCAGGGCGTGAGCATCGACACCACCGGTGAGCACTTTGCCGGAGCTCGGGATCACGGTGTTGTAGGCGCGAGCCAGACGGGTGATGGAGTCGAGCAGGATCACCACGTCTTTCTTGTGTTCGACCAGGCGCTTGGCCTTCTCGATCACCATTTCGGCAACCTGCACGTGGCGGGTTGGCGGCTCGTCGAACGTCGAGGCAACCACTTCGCCGCGCACGGTGCGCTGCATTTCGGTTACTTCTTCCGGACGTTCGTCGATCAGCAATACGATCAGATGAACTTCAGGGTTGTTACGCGCGATGTTCGCCGCGATGTTCTGCAGCATGATCGTTTTACCGGCTTTCGGCGGTGCAACGATCAGACCGCGCTGGCCTTTACCGATCGGGGCGCACAGGTCGATGACACGACCGGTCAAGTCTTCGGTGGAACCGTTGCCGGCTTCCATCTTCATGCGCACAGTCGGGAACAGCGGGGTCAGGTTCTCGAAGAGAATCTTGTTTTTCGCGTTCTCGGGACGATCGTAGTTGATCGTGTCGACCTTGAGCAGCGCGAAATAACGCTCGCCTTCCTTCGGAGGGCGGATCTTGCCAACGATGGTGTCACCGGTGCGCAAGTTGAAACGGCGGATCTGGCTCGGCGAGACGTAGATATCGTCCGGGCCGGCGAGATAGGAAGCGTCAGCGGAGCGCAGGAAGCCGAAGCCGTCCTGGAGAATCTCCAGCACGCCATCACCGGAGATTTCCTCGCCGCTTTTAGCGTGCTTTTTGAGCAGGGAGAAAATCACGTCCTGCTTGCGCGAACGGGCCATATTTTCTATGCCCATCTGTTCGGCCAATTCGAGCAGTTCGGTAATCGGCTTTTGCTTGAGTTCAGTCAGATTCATATAGGAATGACGTAATCATTTATGGAGGGGGGGAAATTAAGCTTTTGGCTTAATGAGGCCGCGCCGCGGAGAAGGCGACAGGATCGCGTACTTATTCGAAAAGGAGTGCGTCGGCGACGGCTAGCAGGGGGCAGTGGAGAAACCAGTGCGGGGCCGAATGTAACACCTGAGTTTCGGAGCGTCTAGCCCTCAATAACGAAAAAGCCCCGCAATATGCGGGGCCTTTTTTCGGACACTTTACAAACGACGCTTAGATGTTGGCGTCGAGGAAAGCAGCCAGTTGCGACTTCGACAGTGCGCCGACCTTGGTCGCTTCAACGTTGCCGTTCTTGAACAGCATCAGGGTCGGGATACCACGCACGCCATGCTTGGCCGGGGTTTCCTGGTTTTCGTCGATGTTCAGTTTGGCAACGGTCAGCTTGCCTTTGTAGGTTTCAGCAATCTCGTCCAGAACAGGAGCGATCATTTTGCAAGGGCCGCACCACTCAGCCCAGTAGTCGACCAGTACAGCGCCTTCGGCCTTGAGTACGTCGGCCTCGAAGCTAGCGTCGCTAACGTGTTTGATAAGATCGCTGCTCATGGAAGTCTCCAGGTTGTAAGCAAAAAAACGTGGCCCATCATAGCCGCCCTTCCCTCGTTCAGGAAGGTGCAGATGATTGAGTCTCACTATGGTGGTGCATGAGTTTGGGTATAGCTCAAGTCAGGATGTGGCGGGAGCGACGAAGGCAATTCCGGTGCGCAGGGCGGCGTTGCGCACATGTTCGTGCATGGCCTTCTGCGCCGCGCCGGACGAGCGCCGGGCCAGTGCACGGAGGATTTTGCGGTGCTCGTGCCAGGTTTCCATGGCCCGTTCGGCCCGGATGAACGGTAGCTTCTGGCTCTCCAGGAAAATGTCGGCGCTGGCCGTCAGAATGCTCAACATCGCCTGATTACCGCTGGCCAGCAGGATGCGCCGGTGAAACTCGAAGTCCAGGCGCGCCGCCGCCTCGAAGTCACCCACCTTCAGTTCATTGCGCATCGCGGCGACATTGTCCTCCAAAGCATCGAGTTCATCGGTGCTCAACGTCACGGCGGCCAGCCCGGCGGCAAAACCTTCCAGGGCATAGCGCAACTGGAAGATATCCAGCGGCGATGCCTGTGCCGCGAACGGCCAGCTCAGCGCCGCATCTGAGCGAGGCAAGTCCACCGGCGCCTGCACGAAAACGCCTTTGCCCGGCTGAATGCTGATCACGCCCAAGGCACTCAGCGACGACAACGCTTCGCGCAACGACGCCCGACTGACCCCCAATTGCACTGCCAGATCCCGCTGCGAAGGCAAGGCATCCCCCGGCCCGAAACCTTGTTCGGCGATCAGTTTGCGGATGGCTTGCAGCGCCACTTCAGGTACAGCTCGGGAGATCGAATTCATGGTTTTCGGACGAACCAGGCGAATGAGCGGCTAGTTTTAAAGCTATTCGCGGCGCCCGGCAAGTCGTGCCCCACCGGGGTTCGGTAATGGCCGACGATGCGCTATCAGAGTGCGAAACATCGACCGACTGTTCAGACCAGTAAGACCGAACAACACCAGTAAAACCGTGGCTTGGCACGGCAAAAACCCAATGTTGGCATGGCCCGTGCTCTGTCGATCCGCAGAAATCATTCCTCGCCGATCCGGAGATTTGCCATGACCCTGCGTTACAGCGCCCTCCTCGCCTCCCTGTTCGCCAGCCTGCTGCTGAGCCAGGTGCCCGCCCACGCCGACGGTCTGGAGGATGTGGTCAAACGCGGCGTCCTCAAGGTTGCCGTGCCTCAGGACTTCCCGCCATTCGGCTCGGTCGGCCCGGACATGAAACCCCGCGGCCTCGATATCGACACCGCCAAACTGCTGGCCGACCAACTCAAGGTCAAGCTTGAACTGACACCGGTCAACAGCACCAACCGCATCCCGTTCCTGACCACCGGCAAGGTCGACCTGGTGATCTCCAGCCTCGGCAAGAACCCCGAGCGCGAGAAAGTCATCGACTTCTCCAGCGCCTATGCACCGTTCTACCTCGCGGTGTTCGGTCCGCCTGACGCCAGCATCAAAGGCCTGGACGACCTCAAGGGCAAAACCATCAGCGTCACCCGTGGCGCCATCGAAGACATCGAACTGACCAAAGTCGCTCCCGAAGGCGTAACCATCAAGCGCTTCGAAGACAACAACTCGACCATCGCAGCCTACCTCGCCGGACAGGTTGACCTGATCGCCAGCGGCAACGTGGTGATGGTCGCGATCAGCGAGAAAAGCCCGAAACGAGTACCCGCGCTGAAAGTGAAGCTCAAGGATTCGCCGGTCTACGTCGGCGTAAACAAGAACGAGCCGGCGTTGCTGGGCAAGGTCAACCAGATCCTCGCCACCGCCAAGACTGACGGCGCGCTGGAAAAAAACTCACAGACCTGGCTGAAAGAGCCGCTGCCGGCCGATCTCTGATCGTCGCGCGGGAGATTTGATATGGCCTATCAGTTCGACTTTCTGCCGGTGGTGCAAAACACCGACCTGCTCGTGCGCGGTGCGCTGTTCACTCTGGAACTGACGGCCATCGGCGCGGTGCTCGGCGTCGGCCTGGGCATTGTCGGCGCGCTGGTGCGGGCGTGGAATATCCGCCCGTTCTCGGCGATCTTCGGGGTTTACGTCGAGTTGATCCGCAACACGCCATTCCTGGTGCAGTTGTTTTTCATCTTCTTCGGTTTGCCATCGCTGGGCGTGCAGATTTCCGAATGGCAGGCGGCGGTGCTGGCGATGGTGATCAACCTCGGCGCTTATTCGACCGAGATCATCCGCGCCGGCATTCAAGCGATCCCTCGCGGACAACTGGAAGCCGCAGCGGCGTTGGCGATGACCCGGCTCGAAGCCTTCCGCCATGTGGTCCTGTTGCCAGCGCTGGGCAAGGTGTGGCCGGCGCTGAGCAGCCAGATCATCATCGTCATGCTCGGCTCGGCGGTCTGTTCGCAGATCGCCACCGAAGAGCTGAGCTTTGCCGCCAACTTCATTCAGTCGCGCAACTTCCGCGCTTTTGAAACCTACGCCCTGACCACGCTGCTTTATCTGTGCATGGCTTTATTGATCCGTCAGTTGCTGAACTGGATCGGTCGTCGATACATAGTCAGGAGCAGCCAATGAGCGATTTCACCTTTTGGGACATCGTGCGCAACTTGCTCACAGGCCTGCAATGGACGCTGGCGCTGTCGCTGGTGGCGTTTATCGGCGGCGGGTTGATCGGCTTGCTGATCATGGTCATGCGCATTTCGAAAAAAGCCCTGCCACGCAACGTTGCACGCACCTACATCGAGCTGTTCCAGGGCACGCCGCTGCTGATGCAGCTGTTCCTGGTGTTTTTCGGGGTGGCGCTGGCCGGGGTGGAAATCTCGGCGTGGATGGCAGCGGCGATTGCCCTGACCCTGTTTACCAGCGCTTACCTGGCGGAGATCTGGCGCGGCTGCGTGGATTCGATCCCCAACGGCCAGTGGGAAGCTTCGTCGAGCCTGGCGCTCAACCCGCTGGAGCAACTGCGCTACGTGATCCTGCCGCAAGCCCTGCGCATTGCCGTAGCGCCGACCGTGGGTTTCTCGGTGCAAGTGGTCAAAGGCACCGCCGTGACCTCGATCATCGGCTTCACCGAACTGACCAAGACCGGCGGGATGCTCGCCAACGCGACCTTCGAACCGTTCATGGTCTACGGCCTCGTCGCCCTCGGCTACTTCCTGCTCTGCTACCCCTTGTCCCTCAGTGCGCGCTACCTGGAAAGGAGACTGCATGCCTCTGCTTAGAATTTCCGCCCTGCATAAATATTACGGCGATCACCATGTGCTCAAAGGCATCGACCTCAGCGTCGAGGAAGGCCAGGTGGTGGCGATCATAGGCCGTAGCGGCTCGGGCAAATCGACCTTGCTGCGCACGCTGAACGGCCTAGAGTCGATTAACGACGGCGTGATCGAAGTCGACGGCGAATACCTCGATGCCGCGCGTGCCGATTTGCGCAGCCTGCGGCAAAAAGTCGGGATGGTGTTTCAGCAGTTCAACCTGTTCCCGCACCTGACGGTGGGCGAAAACGTGATGCTTGCGCCGCAGGTGGTGCAAAAAGTGCCCAAGGCCAGAGCGGTGGAGTTGGCGCGGGAGATGCTGGAACGGGTCGGGTTGGGCGAGAAGTTTGATGCGTTCCCGGATCGGCTGTCCGGCGGGCAGCAGCAGCGCGTGGCGATTGCCCGGGCGCTGGCGATGTCGCCTAAGGTGTTGCTGTGCGACGAGATTACTTCGGCGCTGGACCCGGAACTGGTCAATGAGGTGCTGAGCGTGGTTCGGCAACTGGCCAAGGAGGGCATGACGTTGATCATGGTTACCCATGAAATGCGCTTTGCCCGGGAGGTTGGGGATAAGTTGGTGTTCATGCATCAGGGGAAGGTGCATGAGGTCGGGGATCCGAAGATTCTGTTCGCGAACCCGCAGACGGCGGAGTTGGCGAATTTCATCGGTACTGTCGAAGCGACAGCCTGAAAGATCTTCGGTGCCTGTGAGGCCGTCTTCGCGGGCAAGCCTCGCTCCTACAGATTCAGGCTGTTCGCGGAACATTCACCCACCGCCAACCTGTAGGAGCGAGGCTTGCCCGCGAAGGCGTCTGCGAGATCACTACTCTTTCCTGCTCAGGATCAAGGCTTTGAACGCTACGCGTTGGCGTCAGCGTTTGATCGTGGCACGATGTCGAGGTTATCGACCGAGACCCCCTGACCATGCCGCAATCCCAAGCCAAGAATCTGTCCCTGATCGCCGCAATCGACCTGGGCTCCAACAGCTTTCACATGGTCGTGGCCAAGGCCCAGAACGGCGAAATCCGTATTCTCGAGCGTCTCGGGGAGAAGGTTCAGCTGGCCGCCGGCATCGACGAAGAACGCCACCTCAACGAAGAATCCATGCAACGCGGGCTCGATTGCCTGAAGCGTTTTGCCCAACTGATCAGCGGTATGCCGCCCGGCGCCGTGCGAATCGTGGGCACCAACGCCTTGCGCGAAGCTCGTAACCGCGTCGAATTCATCCGCCGCGCCGAAGAAATTCTCGGCCACCCGGTGGAAGTCATCTCCGGTCGTGAAGAAGCGCGCCTGATCTACCTCGGCGTGTCCCACACCCTCGCCGATACGCCGGGCAAACGCCTCGTGGCCGACATTGGCGGCGGCAGTACCGAATTCATCATCGGCCAGCGCTTCGAGCCGCTGCTGCGCGAAAGCCTGCAAATGGGCTGTGTCAGCTATACCCAGCGCTATTTCAAGGACGGCAAGATCACCCCGGCCCGCTACGCCCAGGCGTACACGGCGGCGCGGCTGGAGATCATGAGCATCGAACACGCCCTGCACCGCCTGACCTGGGATGAAGCCATCGGCTCCTCGGGCACCATCCGCGCCATCGGCCTGGCGCTGAAAGCCGGCGGTCACGGTACGGGCGAGGTCAACGCCCAAGGCCTGGCGTGGCTCAAGCGCAAACTGATCAAGCTCGGCGACGTCGAGAAAATCGACTTCGAAGGCATCAAGCCTGACCGCCGGGCGATTTTCCCGGCGGGCCTGGCGATTCTCGAAGCGATCTTCGACGCCCTCGAACTGCAACGCATGGACCACTGTGAAGGCGCACTGCGCGAAGGCGTGCTCTATGACCTGCTGGGCCGTCACCATCATGAAGACGTCCGGGAGCGCACGCTCAGCTCGCTGATGGAGCGTTACCACGTCGATCTGGAGCAAGCGGCACGGGTCGAGCGCAAAGCACTGCATGCGTTCGACCAGGTGGCGGAGGATTGGGAGCTGGACGACGGCGTCTGGCGCGAACTGCTCGGCTGGGCTGCCAAGGTCCATGAAGTGGGCCTGGACATCGCTCACTATCAGTATCACAAGCACGGCTCGTACCTGATCGAGCACTCGGACCTCGCCGGGTTCTCCCGCGAAGACCAACTGATGCTCGCGCTCCTGGTGCGTGGCCACCGCCGCAATATTCCCCGGGACCGGTTTGCCGATTTTGGCGACGAAGGCATCAAGCTGATTCGCCTGTGCGTGCTACTGCGCTTTGCGATCCTGTTCCATCACATCCGCGGCACCCAGGAAATGCCTCAAGTGGCGCTGCACGCCAATGGCGACAGCCTGGATGTGTTGTTCCCGGAAAAGTGGCTGGACGACAACCAGCTGACCCAGGCTGACTTTGCGCTGGAAGCTGAATGGCTGACGCGTGTGGGTTTCACCCTCAACGTCCGATAACCCCCCGAAAAACGCTCGCCGTACACGGTTCTGTAGGAGCACGGCTTGCCGGCGAAGGCGATTTCGAAGACGCCTTCGCGGGCAAGCCTCGCTCCTACGGGTCTGCGCGCTCAGGCGACACCTGTAGGAGCCGGCTTGCTGCGGGCGGCGTTCCGACGATGGCGATTTCGAGGGCGCTATCGCCGGCAAGCCGGCTCCTACAGGGAATGGTGGTAGTACAAACAAAAATGGCGATCCGCAGGGATCGCCATTTTTTATGCCGCGTGAAGGTTAACGCACCGCCAGAATCGGGCTGCCCAACCGCTCCAGCAACGTTGCCTGCGCACTGCGCGGGTTCTGGTTGCCGGTCGGCGTGTTGCGGACGTAGCGACCGTCCGCCTGCAGGCTCCAGCTGTGAGTGTTATCGGTGAGATAAAGCTCCAGCTCTTTCTTGACCCGCATGATCAGCTTCTTGCCTTCCACCGGGAAGCAAGTCTCGACGCGCTTGTCGAGGTTGCGTTCCATCCAGTCGGCACTGGAAAGGAACATCTGCTCCTCGCCACCGTTAAGGAAGTAGAAGACCCGGGTGTGTTCCAGGAAGCGGCCGATGATCGAGCGCACGTGGATGTTGTGCGAAACCCCGGCGATGCCCGGACGCAGGCAGCACATGCCGCGCACCACCAGATCAATGCGCACGCCGGACTGGCTGGCCTTGTACAGCGCGCGGATGATCTTCGGATCGGTCAGCGAGTTGAACTTGGCGATGATGTGCGCCGGTTTGCCGTCGAGGGCGAACTGCGTCTCCCGGGCAATCATGTCGAGCATGCCCTTCTTCAGCGTGAACGGCGCGTGCAACAGCTTCTTCATGCGCAAGGTTTTACCCATGCCGATCAGCTGGCTGAACAATTTGCCGACGTCTTCACACAAGGCGTCGTCGGAGGTCAGCAGGCTGTAGTCGGTGTACAGACGGGCGTTGGCGGCGTGGTAGTTGCCGGTACCCAAGTGGGCGTAACGCACAATCTCGCCAGCCTCGCGACGCAGGATCAGCATCATCTTGGCGTGGGTCTTGAAGCCGACCACGCCGTAGATCACCACCGCACCGGCTGCTTGCAGACGGCTGGCCAGTTGCAGGTTGGACTCTTCGTCGAACCGCGCGCGCAATTCGATCACCGCGGTGACTTCCTTGCCGTTACGCGCCGCATCCACCAACGCATCGACGATTTCCGAGTTGGCGCCGGAGCGGTACAGCGTCTGACGCACCGCCAATACATGCGGATCCTTCGCCGCCTGACGCAGCAAATCGACCACAGGCGTAAACGACTCGAACGGGTGCAGCAGCAGAATGTCCTGCTTGCTGATCACGCTGAAAATGTTTTCGCTGTTCTGCAGCAGTTTCGGGATCTGCGGCGTGAACGGCAGGTATTGCAGGTCGCGCTGACTGTCGAGGCCGGTGATGCTGAACAGGCGAGTCAGGTTGACCGGACCGTTGACCTGATACAGCTCGGTCTCGTGCAGGTTGAACTGCTTGAGCAGGTAGTCGGACAGGTGTTTCGGGCACGTGTCGGCCACTTCCAGACGCACAGCGTCACCGTAGCGACGGGAGAACAACTCGCCGCGCAGGGCGCGGGCCAGGTCTTCCACGTCTTCGGTGTCGACGGCCAGGTCGGCGTTTCGGGTCAGGCGGAACTGGTAGCAACCCTTGACCTTCATGCCCTGGAACAAGTCATCGGCGTGCGCGTGGATCATCGACGACAGGAAGACATAGTTGTCGCCAGGGCCGCCGACTTCTTCCGGCACCTTGATCACTCGCGGCAGCAGACGCGGCGCCGGGATGATCGCCAGACCGGAATCGCGACCGAAGGCGTCGATGCCTTCGAGCTCGACGATGAAGTTCAGGCTCTTGTTCACCAGCAACGGGAACGGGTGCGTCGGGTCGAGACCGATCGGAGTGATGATCGGCGCGATCTCGTCGCGGAAATAACGGCGGACCCAGGTTTTGAGCTTGGTGGTCCAGTAACGACGACGGATGAAGCGGACCTGATGCTTTTCCAGTTCCGGCAACAGAATGTCGTTGAGGATTGCGTACTGGCGGTCGACGTAACCGTGCACCAGCTCACTGATCCGGGCCAGGGCCTGGTGCGGTTGCAGACCATCGGCGCCGGCCTGTTCACGGGCGAAGGTGATCTGCTTCTTGAGGCCGGCCACACGAATTTCGAAGAACTCATCCAGGTTGCTGGAGAAAATCAGCAGGAACTTCAGCCGTTCCAGCAACGGATAGGACTCATCCAGCGCCTGCTCAAGCACGCGGATATTGAACTGCAGTTGCGAGAGTTCGCGGTGGATGTACAGGCTGCTGTCATCCAGGCCCGGAATGACAATCGCTGGCGCCGCCGGCGCGGTTTCGACCACCACCGCAGGTGGAGCAGGCTCCAGCTCCGGCGGGGTTTCGGCGATCGGCTCCACCACGGGTTGAGCCTCTTGTACTGCAACTTCAGTGAGTCCTTCGGTATTCATCGAATGTTCCTGGGAGGGCTATTTTTGCTCTCGTAACAATTGAGCAGCACGAACGGCAAAGTAAGTCAGGATGCCATCAGCGCCTGCACGTTTAAAAGCGGTCAGGGATTCGAGGATAACCCCTTCGCTCAACCAGCCATTCTGGATCGCCGCCATGTGCATGGCGTATTCACCGCTGACCTGATAAACAAAAGTCGGCACTTTGAATTCTTCTTTGACCCGGTAAAGGATATCCAGATATGGCATGCCTGGCTTGACCATGACCATGTCTGCGCCTTCTGACAAGTCCGCCGCCACTTCGTGCAGGGCTTCGTTGCTGTTGGCCGGGTCCATCTGATAGGAGGCCTTGTTGGCTTTGCCCAGGTTCAGCGCCGAACCCACCGCATCGCGGAACGGGCCGTAATAGGCGCTGGCGTACTTCGCCGAATAGGCCATGATCCGCACGTTGACGTGATCGGCCAGTTCGAGGGCTTCGCGAATTGCCTGGATGCGACCGTCCATCATGTCCGACGGAGCCACCACTTGAGCACCGGCTTCGGCGTGGGACAGGGCCTGCTTGACCAGTGCGTCGACGGTAATGTCGTTCTGCACGTAGCCTTCCTCGTCGAGGATACCGTCCTGACCGTGGGTGGTGAACGGGTCCAGCGCGACGTCGGTGATCACACCCAGTTCAGGGAACTGCGCACGCAGGGCACGAGTGGCGCGCTGGGCAATGCCGTTCGGGTTCCAGGCTTCGGCGGCGTCCAGCGACTTGAGTTCCGGTGGCGTGACCGGGAACAGCGCTACGGCTGGAATCCCCAGTTCAACCCACTTGGCCGCTTCTTCCAGCAACAGGTCGATGGTCAGGCGTTCAACGCCAGGCATCGAGGCCACCGCTTCGCGACGGTTTTCACCGTCCAGCACAAACACCGGCAGGATCAGGTCATCGACGGTCAGGACGTTTTCACGAACCAGTCGACGCGAGAAATCATCACGGCGGTTGCGGCGCAGGCGGGTGGCTGGAAACAAGCGATTGGCGGGGGTAAAACTCACGGCAGACTCCTGAGCCCGCGCTGGCGGGCGAGCGTGACAGTTATAAGCGGCCATTATGACCGTGGTATTACAGTTGTGTGCACCCCCGCGACACGTAGTCGCATTCCATTGTCCTTGTAGGAAATGTTCACGTCGAGACACATTTGGACACTTTCATGAATGTGCACGAAGGGTTAGGCTGCGCGTTCATTTCGCCAGCACCCAGACAATGCTCCAACAATTTCTGCATGACTTCGGCTACTTTGCCCTTTTTCTCGGCACGTTCTTCGAAGGCGAAACCATCCTGGTGCTCGCAGGCTTCCTCGCGTTCCGTGGATACATGGACATCAATATCGTGGTGGTCGTGGCGTTTTTCGGCAGTTATGCCGGCGACCAGCTGTGGTACTTCCTGGGACGCAAGCACGGCCGCAAGTTGCTGGCGCGCAAGCCTCGCTGGCAGATGATGGGCGACCGGGCACTGGAACACATTCGCAGGCACCCGGACATCTGGGTGCTGAGCTTCCGTTTCGTCTACGGTTTGCGCACGGTGATGCCGGTGGCGATCGGCCTGTCGGGTTATCCGCCGGGACGTTACTTGTTGCTGAACGGGATCGGCGCCGCGATCTGGGCGGCCGCACTGGCGGCTGCGGCCTATCACTTCGGCGCGGTGCTCGAAGGCATGCTGGGCAGCGTCAAGAAATATGAGCTGTGGGTGCTCGGCGCCCTGCTGGTGCTGGGCTTCGGCCTGTGGCTGCGTCGCCGCTTCAAGAATGCGCGCCTGGCCAAGCAGGTCTATGCCGAAGAGCAGGCCTTGAAAGCCGAACAGGCCAAGGCCACCGAGGTCAAGACGCCAACCGAGTGAAGCGGTTTCTGCAACAGTAGAGACCGATTCCGCTGAGCAGACTGTAACTCAGCAGGCCGACCCAGCCCACCGCGCTGGCCGGCCACAGCCCGAGCAGCGGCGCCAGCCACACCAGCGGCACGTTCGACGCCAGCCGCAGCAGCTCCAGCTTCAACGCCCACGGGCGATTCTCCAGGGCCACGCCCAAGGTAAACAATCCCAGCGCCACGGCGCTCCAGCCGAGCACCAGCGCAGCGGTCGGCAGATGCGGCTCGAAGTTCATCAAATAACTGCCCAGCGCGATGTAGACGCAGAACTGCAACAGCACATAAATCTGCTGACGCCCATCCAGCGGCACCTCGAACTTGCGGAACTGACTCAGGTCCGGCTTGCTCATCGGGTACTTCGCCGCCACGTCCGCTGGCCGCCAACCGGTGCGCATGAACCAGATCCGCAGCTTGTCCCACGTGCTTTCAGCCCGTCGCGCGTCATCCCACAGCTGCGCGTAAAACTGCACGTTCGCCCACAACGGATTCCAGCTCGCCAGCGGCTTGGTCACGCCGAAAATCACCGGTTCGTTGTCGTCTTCTTCCTGGAACGAGCCAAACAGACGGTCCCAGATAATGAACACCCCGCCGTAGTTGCGATCCATGTAGAGAGCGTTCTGTGCATGGTGGGCCCGATGATTGGATGGCGTGACGAAGAACCACTCGAACCAGCCGAGTTTGGGAATGTGCCGGGTGTGCACCCAGAATTGATACAGCAGGTTCAGCGCGGCGACGCTGATAAACACCAGCAGCGGCACGCCCAGTACCGCCATCGGCAGGTAGAAAATCCAGCTCAACAGGAAACCGGTACTGGTCTGGCGCAACGCCGTGGAGAGGTTGTAGTCCTCGCTCTGGTGATGCACCGAATGCGCGGCCCAGAGGATGTTGCGTTCGTGGCCCATGCGATGCAGCCAGTAGTAGCAGAAGTCGTAGAGAACGAAGGCGAACACCCAGACCCAGACGCTGTCGGCAGAGAGTTCGAACAGCGCCAGATGCTTGAGCGCAAAGGCATAGGTCACCAGCCCCACGCCCTTGGTCAACAGGCCTGTGGTGGTCGACAACACGCCGGTGCTGATGCTGTTGATCGCGTCGGCCACCCGATAGTTGCTGACCCCGCGCCAACGGTCGGCCAGCAGCTCGACGGCAATCAGCACAAAGAAGAACGGCACTGCATACAGAATGAAGTCCATGACGCGCCCTGATCGGAATCTTGAGGACAGATGCTAGGTGTAGCCGCGAATTGAACCTATGGCAACGAGTGACAAATTAGTGGACATTTAACGCCATGAATCTGGAGAAAAGCCCATGAGCAAAAAAATTGCAGTGATCCTTTCCGGCTGTGGCGTCTACGACGGCGCCGAGATCCACGAAAGCGTGATTACCTTGCTGCGACTGGATCAGCGCGGCGCGCAGGTGCAGTGCTTCGCCCCTAACATCGCGCAGTTGCACGTGATCAACCACCTGACCGGCGAAGAAATGCCCGAGTCGCGCAATGTGCTGGTGGAGTCGGCACGGATCGCCCGGGGCAACATCAAGGATATTCGCGAAGCTGACGTCGAAGAGTTCGATGCGCTGATCGTGCCGGGTGGTTTTGGCGCGGCGAAAAACCTGTCGAACTTCGCCATCGAAGGCGCTGGCTGCAGCGTGCAACCCGATGTTCTCGCCCTGACCGAGGCGTTTGCCGAAGCGGGTAAACCGGTCGGGCTGATCTGCATCTCGCCGGCGCTGGCCGCGAAGATTTATGGACCGGGCGTGACCTGCACCATCGGCAATGACGCCGATACCGCCGCCGCCATGAACAAGATGGGCGCCACTCACACCGATTGCGCAGTCACTGACATCGTTGAAGACAAAGCACGCAAGTTGGTGAGCACACCGGCGTACATGCTGGCGCAATCGATCAGCGAAGCAGCGTCCGGCATCAACAAACTGGTCGACCGCGTGCTCGAACTGACCCACGAAAACGACGCCTGACGCGGATTACTGTAGGAGCTGGCTTGCCAGCGATGAGGCCGTAACATTCAACGCATCATTTGCTGACTGTTGGATTGCTATCGCTGCGGTGCGGCGATCCGACAAGCCAGCTCCTACAGGGGTTTTGCGCTGATTCAGGATTTGCGGGTTAGCCGCGTCAGGATCCGGTCCAGCGCATTGGCAAACGCCTGCTTTTCGCGTTCGCCAAACGGCGCCGGCCCGCCGCTCATCTGCCCCTGTTCACGCAAGTCGGTGAACAGGTTGCGCACCGCCAACCGATCACCCATGTTCTGCGCGTCGAACTCCTTGCCTCGCGGGTCCAGAGCCGCCACGCCTTTCTTCACCAAGCGGTCCGCCAGCGGCACATCGCTGCAGATCACCAGCTCACCAGGCACCGCGTGTTCCACCAGATAGTCGTCCGCCGCGTCCGGCCCGCTCGGCACCACGATCAACTTCACCAGCGCCAGCCCCGGCTTGATCTGCGGCTGCCCCGCCACCAGCACCACCTCGAACTGACGCTTGAGGGCGAACTTCACCACCAGATCCTTCGCCGCCCGGGGGCAAGCGTCGGCATCGATCCACACGCGCATTGTGTTTTCCTCCGTTAAAAGCTTCGCGGGCAAGCCTCGCTCCTACAGGATTGCATAAAGCCTGTAGGAGCGAGCGGTGCGGCGACCCGACTTGCCCGCGAATGTGAGCGCAGCGAATGCCGTTTAAGAAACCGGCACCCGCCGCTTCTCCGCCATCCAGCTACGCCCATACAGCACAATGATCGCAATAATCGCCACCGCCTGCGCACTCAACGAATACGCATCCGCGTGAATGCCCAGCCAGTCGAAGTCAAAGAACGGCACCGGCCGCGTGCCGAAGATCCCGGCTTCCTGCAACGCCTTCACGCCATGACCGGCAAACACCACCGACAACGCGCACAACAACCCGGCGTTGATGCTAAAGAACAGCGACAGCGGCAGTTTCGCCGAGCCCCGCAGGATCACCCACGCCAGGCCAACCAACAACACCAGCGCCGTCGCCCCGCCCGCCAACACCGCGTTATGCCCCGCCGGCCCCGCCTGCAGCCACAGGGTTTCGTAGAACAGAATCACTTCGAACAGTTCGCGGTACACCGAGAAGAACGCCAATATCGCAAAACCGAAACGGCCACCGCCGCCCACCAGACTGCTCTTGATGTAATCCTGCCAGGCCGCCGCGTGGCGACGGTCGTGCATCCACACGCCGAGCCAGAGCACCATGACCGCGGCGAACAACGCCGTCGCACCTTCCAGCAATTCACGCTGCGAGCCGCTGACATCAATCACGTACGCCGCCAGCGCCCAGGTCGCCATACCGGCCAGCAACGCCAGGCCCCAACCGACGTTGACGCTGCGCACCGCCGATTGCTGGCCGGTGTTGCGCAGGAAGGCAAGGATCGCCGCCAGCACCAAAATCGCTTCCAGGCCTTCGCGCAGCAGAATCAGCAGACCGGAGATGTAACTCAAGGACCAACTCAGGCCATCGCTGCCCAACAGGCCGGCAGATTCTTTCAACCTGGCTTTGGCCGCCTCCAGACGCTCTTGGGCCTGGACTACCGGCAAACCGTCCTGCAATGACTGACGGTACGCCATCAGCGATTTTTCGGTGTCCTTGCGCACGTTGGCGTCGACGTTGTCCAGTGAGCTTTCGACCAGTTCGAAACCTTCCAGGTACGCCGCCACCGACAGGTCATAGGCTTGGTCGTGATCGCCGGCACGATAGGCCGCGATACTTTTGTCCAGCGTTGCAGCGGTGTAATCGAGCAACTGCGCCGGGCCACGCTTGACCTGCGGCGGTTGCGCACGCTGCGCACGGTAAGTCGCTGCCGCTTGCGGGCCTTCGGCAGCCAGCACTTCGGCCGGAGTCTGACGGGCCAGGTCGGCGATGTTGTAGGTCTTTTCAGATGCGGCAGCGGCCGGATCGGCACTGAAACCGGCGATGTAGGTCGCCAGGTCCCAACGCTGACGATCGTCCAGTTGATCGGCGAAGGCCGGCATGTCAGTGCCTTCGACACCGAGGTTCAGGGTGCTGTAGAGCGCATAAAGGCTCAGGTGATCAATGCGCGTTGCATCCCGCAGATTGGAGGACGGCGGCGTCAGGCCGACACCCGCAGGGCCATCCCCGGCACCTGCATCGCCATGGCACACCGAGCAATGCTGGGCATACAGCGGCGCACCACGGGTGGGATCCGGCGTGATGATCGGTGCTTGGCTGACTTCATAAGCCACGGCCAGCTTCGCCCCCAATTGCCGCGCTTGGCGGGCGACATCCGCACCGTCCTGATGAGCGGCGATGGCACTGCGCAACGTATTGACGCCCTGCTCCAGCCCGGCCTTTTCAGGTTTGCCCGGCATCGCGGCGATCAAGCCTTGCAACGCCTTGATGGCGCTCACCTGCTCGCGGTATTCGGACTCGTTAATGACCTTGCCCGCCTGCACCGATTCCGGGTAGTCCGCGCCGATGTAATCGAGCAAATGAAGCGCTTGCGGCGCGCCTTCTACGGTGTCGGCCAGCAGGTTGGAACTGCACAAGGCAAAAAGCGGCAACACCAGCCAGGCCAGGAAACGGGACGGGGCAGTCATGAATGAATCTCAATTGGAAATACGAAGTAACACATTGTTCACTTCGAATGAGTTTCGCTCAAGCTTTGTTGTCTGAAACGCCGTCGCAGACCTCGATTGGTATTTTTTCAGATGATGGCACTTTCTGCTTAAAAGCAGATCAAAAAGCCATTACGGAGCCACTATCCCTGTCTATAATGCCAGGCCCTCAATGATCGATATGGCACTCAAAGCTCCTCTGCTTATGAGGAATTGGCAGGACGCCCGTCTGCGCCGATAGGTCCAAAAAGCCCGACCAGCAAGCGCGGCTGATCACCATTCACGGAAGAAGTACCTATGGCCTCCCGCGCCCTTGCAGTGATTGCGCTCAGCACCGTCACGCTGCTCTCTGGCTGCACGGCATTCCGTAACTACGACTCAGAGCTCGCACAAACCAACCTGCAGCTGGCTTCCGGCAATATCGACGCGGCGCTCACCCTGCTGGAAAAGAACAACTTCGGTGCAGACAAGGACCTCCTCTACTACTTCGAGAAGGGTGAACTGCTGCGCGCCAAGGGCGATCTGTCCGGCAGCCAGAACGCCTGGAGCAGCGCCGATCTCGTGGTCGGTCAATGGGAAGAGTCGGTCAAACTCGATGCCGGCAAGTACCTCGCTCAGTTCGGCAGTTTCCTGGTGAACGACAAGGTCCGCCGCTACGAAGGCTACGACTACGAAAAAGTCATGCTGACCACTCAAATGGCCCTGAATCTGCTGGCCGTCAACGACTTCGACGGCGCACGTATCGCGATCAAGAAAACCCACGAACGTGAAGCGGTGATCGCCGACCTGCGCGACAAGGAATACCTCAAGAGCGAAGAGGAAGCCGATAAGGCAGGCATCAAGACCGAGTTAAAAGACTTGTATGGCTATCCCGTCGCCAGCCTCGACGCACCTGAAGTGGTTGGGCTGAAAAACAGCTACCAGAGTGCCTTCAGCCATTACCTGGCCGGCTTCGTCTACGAAGCCCTGGGCGAAAAAGGCCTGGCCGCACCGGGTTACCGCACAGCAGCCGAACTGCGCCCGAACACTCCGCTGCTGGAGCAGGCATTGAAGGATCTGGACCAGAAAAGTGCCGAGGACGAAGACAGCGACATCCTGATCGTCGTGCAAAGCGGGCTGGCGCCGGCCCGGGGTTCGATCCGCTTGCCACTGACTCTGCCAATCAGCAACGGCGTGGTGATCGCTCCGCTGTCCTTCCCGGTCATCAAGCCAGATTTCTCCACCGCCCCGCTCACCCAGATTGGCGTGGACGGTCAGCAACTCACCCTGACGCAACTCAACAGCATTACCACCATGTCCCGCCGCGCACTGCGTGACGACATGCCGGGCATCATTGTGCGCACCACTGTTCGTGCAGCTACCCGTGGCGTGGTGCAGGAAAAGATCAAACAAGTCAGCCAGCTGGCGGGCGTGGCAGTCGGTTTCAGTTCAACCGTGTTCGAAGGTGCCGATACCCGTACGTGGCGCACCCTCCCGGACAACACCCATGTCGTGCGCCTGCGCCTGAAGAAAGGCGAGCACCAGGTCGCGGTTGGAACGACAGTGCTCAAGATCACCGTTGACCAGCGCTATCAAGTCATCAGCCTGCGCGCCGTGGGCAACCAGATCTTCGCCAGCGGCCTGGCCGTTCACGCGACCCCGAGCGCCAGCCCGACAGCCGTGGCCAGCTTCAAACAACTTTAATTACGGAGTCTTCCCATGCGCTTCAAACTCATCGCTGTCGTCATCCTGGCCTTGTTGGCCGGTTGCGCCACAACAGCCGCCAGCAAGGTCGTGGCCTTGGGCAAGCTAAGGGACATTGAGATCGACGCCATGCGTGTCGCCCGGGAAAACGGCTTCATTACGGTCAATACACAGCTGAGCAACACCAGCTCCGACAACAAGACCTTCTACTACCGCTTTGCCTGGCTCGACCCTGACGGCTTCCCGGTTGCCGAAGAAGAAACCTGGAAGAGCCAGATGATGTACGGCGAGCAGACCCGCTACATTCAGGCCATAGCGCCCACCCCCAAGGCCGTGGATTTCCGCCTGGAAATCAATACGCCTTAACACCCTATTCGTTCAGCTTCAGAGAGCATTCCCATGTTTGTACGCTTTTCGATTATTGCCGCTATCGCCCTCCTGGCCAGTGGTTGCGCCAGCAACCCACCGATCCTGGGCAGCAAGAACACCAGCTATGGCGACACCAAGGCTGTGGAAACCATCACCAACGAGTTCAGCTCCACCGACCTGCAGATAATCGCCGAGTCCATGACCCGCTCTCTCGCCCAGTCCGGCATTCTGCGTGGACGCCCGGTGGTCCAGGTCTACGACGTGAAGAACAAAACCAGCGAATACATCGACACCCGCGAAATCACCACCACCATCAAGACCCAACTGATGAAATCGGGCATGGCACGCTTCTCCAGCGACAACACCGATATGCAGAGCCAGGTTGATCAGATCGAGCTGCAAAACCAGAGCGGTCTGTACAAGAAAGCCACCGTGTCCAAGATCGGCAACATGATCGCCGCCAAATACCGCCTTGAAGGTTCGATCAGCTCGATCGTCAAGCGCAGCAGCGAGTACAAGGACGTCTTCTACAAATTCAGCCTGCAATTGATCGACGTTGAAAGCGGTCTGGCCGAGTGGATGGACGAAAAAGATATCCGCAAAACTACGGAGCATTAATCAATGCGCGCATGGATTGGGATGATGGCCCTGGCTTGCACGTTCAGCGTGCAGGCGGCCCCGAAAGTCGCAGTAACCGACCTGGCGTACGAGGAGCGCGTGGAGCAGTACATCCACACCGTTTCGTCCAAGAACAATTACCGCGAGGGTGAGTACAGCGCCAGCGGTTCTTCGAGCTACGACGAGTTCGAATCCAGAACCAGTTACATCGAGCAAACCGAGCTGCGCAAATTCACCGGCGACATCAAGGGCCAGATACTGCGCTCCGGAATGTTCCAGCTGGTGCAAGGCACGCCGTACACCGCCGAGTCCAAAGGCGATATCTATGACGTGATCGAGCGGATCAAGGCCGGCAACTTCGAGGGCGCCGACTATGTACTGTTCGGCACCTTGTCGGACGTAGACTTCAACAATGATGTCAACGAGATACCCAACACCGACAGCTATTCCTCGGTGCTGGCACTGACCCTGGTGGCGGATTTCAGCCTGATCGACACCAAAACCTTCGAAATCACCTCGGCCTTCACGGCGATGGGCGAAGGCCAGGACACCAAGTTGACGAAGCGCCGGGACGCGAAGATCTCACCGAATCGCCCTCGGGTGGTGCGTGAGGTGTCCAAGTCCCTGGGGGAAGATGTGGCTCGTCAATTGAGCGAACAACTGGGTGGCAGCGGGAATGAGCAGCAAGAGCAGGCGCCGTTGAGCAATAACCTGCCAGAGGATACAGAGCCGGTCATTTTGCGCTGATCCCTTGAACGAAAAAGGCGACCTCAAGGGTCGCCTTTTTTGTGCCTGACGGTTTTACACCGCCGCTTTGCGCAGCGTCGCCATAAACGCCGCAGCGCCAATGAACAGCCCGGCAAACGTGCGGTTCATGCGTCTTTGCTGCTTGGGCGTGCGCAACATGCGCAGCACTTTGGACGCCAGCCCGGTGTAACCGGCCATGACGATCAGGTCAACGCAGACCATGGTCACGCCGATGATCAGGTACTGAGCCAGCAGCGGCGCATGTGGGTCAATGAACTGCGGCAACACCGCCAGCATGAACACCAGAGCCTTGGGGTTGCTGATGTTGACCAGGAAACCTCGGAACACCAGGGCCATTGGCTTGCCGATCTGACGCACCGCCGCGTCATCGCTCATGTCGCTGGGCAGTGCACGCCATTGCTTGATCGCAAGATAAACCAGGTACGCCACGCCGAACCATTTGATCGCATAAAAAGCGCTGGCCGACGCCGTGAGGATCGCGCCGACACCGGCACCGACAATTGCGATCTGCACCGCCAGGCCCAATTGCAGGCCCAGGGCATTCCAGTAACCGCGCCAGAAACCGTATTGCAGACCGCTGGACATCGACGCAATGGCGCCGGCACCGGGAGACAGGCTGATCACCCAGCAGGCGGCAAAAAACGCCAGCCATGTTTGAAGCTCCATCGCACACCTCGACTCAGACTCGTAAACAGATGTCTAAGCTAATGCGGCTTTGGGCTGATGACCATCGTTTTTTTTGCAGGAAGTTACGACTTTAGGGCCCCTTCGCGAGCAGGCTCGCTCCCACAGTTGATCGAGTTCTTTCAGAAGAAACGCGATTTACTGTGGGAGCGAGCCCGCTCGCGAAAACGGTGTGTCAGACACTAGGAGACTTACTTTTCAAACCCGCTCGAAGGGAACACATCAGTCCCACGCCAGCGTCGAACCGAGCGCTGGAAGAACAGGCTGTTAGGCACCTGAACCATCGCACTGCCGGTCCCAAGCTCTTCAGCTTCGATCAACGTGGTGTAAAGCAGATTGATCGCCACCACCCGACCTTTGACGCCAGGCTTGTCAGTGGTGTCCACCAACTCGACCACATCGCCGAGGCGAAACGGGCCGACGGTGAAGATCAGGATCGCGCAGAGCAGATTGGAGAGCACGCTCCACATGGCAAAAAACGCCACCGCCGCTACCGCGACGAAGCCGGACAACGCGGTCCAGAGCACCGTCGCCGACACCCCGAGGCGTTCCAGCACGAAAATCAGCGCACTGCCCATGATCAGCCAGCGCAGACCGCCCCGCAGCGGCATCAGCAACTGCGGCGGAAACGGGTAGCGCTCGCCCAGGCGCGTCAGGCCTTTCGCGACGAAGCGCTGGGTGAAGTAACCGGCCAACAGAATCAGCAGGATTTGCACGACGAGCCAGATCGGCTCGACCCACACCGCCGGCAGCGGCAGCTTGAACGCCTCCATCAGGACAGCGCCTCCAGCTCCGCCTGCATGCTTTCCAGCAATTCCAGCGCTTCCATCCAGGCTTCTTCCAGTTCGGCTTCACGCACTTTCAGCTTGGCTTGCTCGGCCAGCAGATCACGCAGGTCGTTCTTGCGCGCCGGCTCGTAAATGTCGCTGTCGCCGAGGCTGGTATCGATCTTCGCCAGCTTCTCGTGGAGCTTGCCGAGCTCGGCTTCGAGCTTGTCAGCCTCGCGCTTGTGCGGCGCCAGTTGCTGACGCAACGCAGCGGCGGCCTGACGCTGGGCCTTCTTGTCAGTCTTGTCCGGATTGACCGGCGTGCTGCTGACCGGGGCATTGCGCTGACGGTAGTCGACCAGCCAACGGGCGTAGTCTTCCAGGTCGCCGTCAAACTCCTCGACCTTGCCGTCCGCCACCAGATAGAAATTGTCGGTAGTGCTTTTGAGCAAATGACGATCGTGGGAAACCACCAACACCGCGCCGCTGAATTCCTGCAAAGCCATGGTCAGCGCAAGGCGCATTTCCAGGTCGAGGTGGTTGGTCGGTTCGTCGAGCAGCAACAGGTTCGGCCGCTCCCAGGCGATCAACGCCAGGGCCAGACGTGCCTTCTCGCCACCGGAGAAGTTCAGCACTGGCTCGTCGATGCGCGCGCCGCGGAAGTCGAAACCACCGAGGAAGTCGCGCAACGTCTGTTCACGCTCGGTTGGCGCCAGACGCTGCAAGTGCAGCAACGGGCTGGCCTTCGAGTCGAGGGAATCGAGCTGATGCTGGGCGAAGTAACCGACGACGGTGTTCTCGCCACGGGTCAGTCGACCAGCCAGCGGCGAAAGCTCACCGGCGAGGTTTTTGATCAGGGTCGATTTACCGGCGCCGTTGGGGCCGAGCAAACCGATGCGCGCGCCGGGGGTCAGTTGCAGCTTGACCTTCTCCAGCACGGCTTTGTCGCCATAGCCCAGACGGGCATCGGACAGATCGATCAGCGGGCTGGAAATCTTCGTCGACTCGCGGAAGACGAAGTCGAACGGCGAGTCGACGTGGGCAGCGGACAGCTCTTCCATCCGCTCCAGCGCCTTGATCCGGCTCTGGGCCTGGCGGGCCTTGGTGGCCTGGGCCTTGAAGCGGGCGATGTAGCTTTCCATGTGCGCACGTTGCGCCTGCTGCTTCTCGTAGGCCTGCTGTTGCTGGGCCAGACGTTCGGCGCGGGCACGTTCGAAAGCGCTGTAACCACCGCGATACAGGGTGATCTTGCGTTGATCGACGTGGGCCACGTGATCGACCACGGCATCGAGAAAATCCCGGTCGTGGGAAATCAGCAGCAAGGTGCCGGGATAGCTTTTCAGCCATTCTTCGAGCCAGATGATGGCGTCGAGGTCCAAGTGGTTGGTCGGTTCGTCGAGCAGCAGCAAGTCCGAGGGGCACATCAATGCCTGCGCCAGGTTCAGACGCATCCGCCAGCCACCGGAGAAATCGCCTACCTGGCGATCCATCTGCTCATTGGTGAACCCAAGCCCGGCCAGCAGCTTGCGGGCGCGAGCATCGGCGGTGTAACCGTCGGCACTGTCGAGTTCCGAGTGCAGGCGGGCCTGAGCGGCACCGTCATGGGCGGCTTCGGCCGCGGCGAGGTCACGTTGCACCTCGCGCAGGCGCAGGTCGCCATCGAGCACGTAGTCGACCGCCAGGCGTTCGAGCGTCTCGATCTCCTGGCGCATGTGGGCGATGCGCCAGTCGGCCGGCAGGAAGCAGTCACCCGAGTCCGGGTGCAGTTCGCCCCGGATCAAGGCGAACAGGCTCGATTTGCCGGCGCCGTTGGCACCGATGAGGCCGGCTTTGTGGCCGGCGTGCAGGGTCAGCTCGGCGTCTTCTAGCAGACGTTGCGGGCCACGCTGTAAAGTCAGGTTCTGAAGTCGAATCATAATGGCGGCGGAGTCTACCAGCTTCGCTCGCAACTGGCGCGAGTAGCACTATGTCCTCTGACCTGTGGAGCTTTTCCCTTGGCACTTACGCCCGTCCCGGCGTTGAAGCCGCGTGCCTGACCCTGCAATCGGCGGGGGTGAATGTGTGTCTGTTGCTGTGCGGGTTGTGGCTGGGCCAGCGGGGGATCGCCTGCAACGAACAACGACTGCAGCAGCTTCGCAACGTGGCGGAGCCTTGGGACTCGGATGTCGTTCAACCGCTGCGCGCCTTGCGCATGCGATGGAAAGTCGTCGCGACTGAGGACGCCGAACTGAATGCGTTACGCGAACAAGTAAAAACGCTGGAGGTGGAAGCCGAGCGGCATTTGCTGATGCGGCTGGAGCGAGCGGCGTTGAATTGGCCGCAGTGTGAGGCGACCGATTTATCGGTCTGGCTGGAGGGTGTGGCGGCGGGTGCCGCCCACCTGGACCGCGACGCGCTGCATCAGCTGCGCGTCGCGGCAACCGGCACTTAGGAAGCGCTGGTTGGGGTGGAGCTGTTGCTCGACGGTGCTACTGGCGTTGGCGCAGTGGTGGCTGTCGAGGTGGAGGCTGCTGGTGCTGGCGAGGCCGAAGCGGATGGCGCCGGGGTCGCTGGCTTGGCAGCAATTACCGGGGTCGGCTTGGCAACAGCGGCCGGTTTTTTCACGGCTGGTTTGGCTGCTGGCTTGGCAGCTGGTTTTGCAGCCGGCTTGGCAGCGGCAGGTTTGGCTGCTGGTTTCGCTGCGGCAGGTTTTGCCGCGGTGGCTGGCTTGGCAGCAGCAGTCCTGGTAGCGGCCGGCTTGGCAGCAGGCTTCGCAGCGGTTTTAGCGGCGACTGGCTTGGCAGCAGGCTTCGCAGCGGCAGTTTTAGCGGCTGGTTTTGCAGCCGGTTTTGCGGCGGGTTTGGCCGCTGCAGTTTTTGCTACGGCCGGTTTGGCAGCAGTGGTTTTTGCAGCCGGTTTTGCGGCAGCTGTTTTGGCAGCGGCTGGCTTGGCAGCAGGTTTGGCAGCAGCAGTTTTAACGGCTGGTTTTGCAGCCGGTTTCGCAGCGCTGGCAGCGACTGGTTTTTTCGCCGCAGGTTTCGCTGCAGGTTTAGCCGCCGCTTTCACAGGTGCCTTGGCGGCAGGTTTGGCCGGTGCTTTTGCAGCAGCCGGTTTGGCAGCGGCTTTCTTCGCAGGGGCCGCAGCAGGCTTGGCCGCACGCAGGGACAACGCCTTGCCGACAGCCTCTTGTACACGACCGACGCCCTGGGCCAGTTTCAGGCTTTCTTGAGCATCGCGTTTGAGTTGCAGAATGTAGGCGCGGGTGTCGGACTGACGATCCTTGAGGGCATCGAGCACGTCTTCGAGTTGCTGCACGCCGTCCTTCGCCTTGGCTTGTGCCTTGGCTTTGCCGGCCGCCGCAGCGTCCTGCAATTTGGTGCGGGATTTGTGCAATTTCTCTTGTGCTTTTCCGCGCTGTTTTTCCAGTTTGGCGAGCAGTTTTTCAGCATCAGCCAAGGCTTGGGAACAAGCGGTTTCCAAATGCTCGAGCAAGCTGCCCGAGAGTTGTTGGAGTAAGTGCAACGGGGTATTTACAGGCTTCTTGGTGGCCGACATGGTTTACCTCCTGGCTGACGTGGGTGCGGCTCATACTAGACCTCTGCAGGGACCGCCGCTAGGGCATGTTGACAGTATCGAAAGCGTCGCGTTGCAACGGATCGAAAATCTTCTGCGCTTGAGCAAAACAAGTTCACTGTCGAACGCATTCACACTGGCATAATCTGCCGCATCTCAGGTCGGAGAGTGCCCATGTCGCGCTACCTTTTTTTATCGCTGTGCGTGTTTTTTTCCATCGCCCAAGCCGCCGAAAAAACCAAGGAAAATGAAGCTCACGATCTCGCTTACAGCCTGGGCGCAAGCCTCGGCGAACGCTTGCGCCTGGAGGTTCCCGACCTGCAACTGCAGGCGCTGATCGAAGGTTTGCAGCAGGCCTATCAAGGCAAACCCCTGGCCCTGAAAGATGAGCAGATCGAACAGATTCTGACCGAGCACGAAGCGCAGACAGCCTTGCAGCCGAGTCCGCCACAGAGCGAAGCCGCGCTCGAAAAAGAGCACCGGTTTCTCGCCGAGGAAAAAGCCAGACCCGGCGTTCGCGAACTGGCCGATGGAATATTGCTGACGGAGCTGACACCCGGCACCGGCGCGAAAGCCGGTCCGAATGGCAAGGTCCAGGTGCTGTACATCGGTCGTCTTCCCGACGGCACCGTGTTCGATCAGAACACTCAGCCGCAATGGTTCAGTCTCGACAGCGTGATCAGCGGATGGCGCAGCGCGCTGCAAAACATGCCGGTCGGTGCGAAGTGGCGACTGGTGATTCCATCGGCCCAAGCCTATGGCGCCGACGGTGCCGGCGACTTGATCGAGCCGTTTACGCCGCTGGTATTCGAAGTCGAATTGCGCGGCGCCACCAGCTAAACAGCGGAAACGAAAAACGGCGCGCATAGCGCACCGTTTTGAGGTGTGGCAGGAAAGGATTCAGGCCTGAACCGAATCCACTTCCTTATGAGCGGTGTGCAGCACTTCGATCAGGCAGTCTTCCAGTTCGAAGCGTTCATGCAACAGACCACCCAGCTCCTTGAATTTCTCTGCGACGCATTTGCCTGCGTCACACAGGTCGTTGAACGCGAGCAGCTTCTCGGTGATGACGTCGATGCGCGGGTAGATGGTCTCGGCGAGTTCCAGACCACGCTTGTCGTTGAAAGCCTTGGCCTCCCCCGTCAGCTGTTCGTAGATCTCGAAGTGCCCGGCAGACACGTAATCGACCAGCACGCCGCAGAACTCCTGCAATGGCTTGCGGTTCTCACCCAGAGCCTCAGGCTTGGCGCCGAGAGCATCATAGGCCCGAACCAGTTCGTGACGCTCCTGCAACCAGCGATCGATCAGCAGATTCACTCCACCCCAGCGTTCTTGAGCATTCTGACAACTTTCGAGCATGGCGTTCTCTCTTCCCTTGTGGGTCATGCTGCCCTACACCTGTCGCACACTTGAAGATCAAGAGTCGGCCAGGCAGAGCGTCATTCGAGCAACATAATTCCAATGACACGTGCGGGCCAGATTATGCCCGCGCGACTGTGGCTTCAAGGTACGCAGCAGATAAAGTTCATACAAGTGTTTAATCGCCGACCAGCACCCGGTGCGACGACGTGCCGCTGAGCGGTCGCTGACAAGCGATCCAGACCACGCGCAGCAACTGGTAAACACTCAGGATCGTCATGGCGATGAAGAAGAGCAGACTCCACTCGGGAAGGCTCAGGTCGAACAGCGTCCAGGAGATCTGTGCGCATTCGGCCGTGCCTTTGAACATCTGCTGCACCACATAAACCAAGGGAGTGCTTGCGAACGGGTCCGCCAGGCTGAGCGAGCACGCTGACAGCTGTTGCACCGGATCGCCTTGCAACAACACCTGACGCCATGCCGTCACCGTACCCGCCAGACTGCACAGCAGACCGAGCAGCCAGTACAGGAACGAACCGAAGCGACCGGGGCCATGAACCGAAGCCATCAGGCAGACACCCGTGAGCACCGCCAGGCAAATCCGCTGTAAAAGGCACAGCCCGCAGGGCTTGAGGCCGACTGCATATTCCAGGTAGTAGGAAACGCCCAACGCCAGCGCGCCAGCAATGAAAACCATGAAAAACAAGGAGCGTGAGCAGGCCAACGACATGGCTTTTCCGTACCAGTAGAGACAAGTGGTTACGGTAGAGGAAAGCGCGGCAGCCTTTCAAGGCAAGCCAGCAAGGACACTTCAACAGAGGTGTAGGGAATTCCCGACAGAAGCGAGAGGATCAGGTGTAGTCCTCTGTAGGACTCTGCCGTCGAGGCTCTACGAATGTAAGAAAACGTCGCTGCAACACCTACTGTGTGGCGAGGGAGCTTACCCCCTCGCCACACAATCAGGCATGAACCGGCGCCGGCAGCGGCGCGGCCAGCAAGCGTTCGTCCAGCAGGCCAAGGCCTTCCTGAAACAGCTGGTTGCTGCGCTCGGTATCGCCCAGTTGCGCCAGCAGCCGAGCCAGCTCGGCACAGGCTTCCGGGTTACGCTGCGCGCGTAGACTGCTTTCCAGATAGTCCCGGGCCTTGCCCCACAAACTGTTTTGCAGACACAGACGACCAAGGGTCAGCAACAGGCTCGGGTCAGCCGGATGATCCTTGAGCCAGCCCTCGGCGGTCTGCAATTGACGTGCAGAGTCACTGCCGCGAACCAGCCCGTAAAGGCGTGCCAGATGGCTGTCGTAGTTGCGCTTGAGCGCCGTTCGCAGGACCTCTTCGGCCTCAACCTGCGCGCCCAGTTGCCGAAGTTGCTCGGCATACGCCAATACCAGTTGCGGTTCCTGGCGCTGAGCCGAGGTGAGTTGTTGCCAGGCGCGGTTGAGCGATTGCAAACCCACCGTCCCGTCTTCTTCCTGACGCGCAGCCAGGGACAGGTTTTCACCCCATGCCCGGCGCTCAAGTTCGGCCAGCTCGGCCGCTGGCAGGACCTTGTCCTTGCGCAGCTCCGGCAGCAGGCGAATCACCGCTGACCAATCGCCGCGCTGTTGATGCAAGCGTTGCAACTGGCGCAAGGTCTGTACGTTGTGAGGGTGACGCTCATGCATCGCCTGCAACGTCGACAGGGCGCCGTCGGTGTCGCCACGGTCGGTCTGCAATTGGGCGTGACTCAGGGCAATCGCCAACTCGGCCTGAGGTTGTCGCTCCAGTGCGCGCTCCAGCAGATTGTCGCTTTCCTCGTAATGACCTTGTTCGTTCGCCGCGCGGGCAGCGCCGAGGTAGTAAAGCAGCGGCTGGCGCTCGGCTTCGGCGGCGCGATGCAGATGACGCTGCGCGCTGGCCCAGCGACCCTCAGCCAAATCCAACTGACCGTGCTCGATCGCCACTTGCACCCGACGACTGCGATTGCGCCGCGACCATGGGTTGACCACGCCGCTGGAGGTCGTCACCAATTCGATCAACGCCTTGATGCCCCAGAACACCAGCCACAGTACCGCCACCAGCGCCAGGGTGGCCCACAGGCTCGATTCGAAACGGAAGCTCTTGTAGGCGATCAGCACGTAGCCGGCATGCTCGGCAATCGCCAGCCCCAGCGCGGCGGCAACGGCGATGACCAGAAACACGATCACATAGAGGCGTTTCATGGCGTGGCCTCCTGCGCGGTGCTTGCGGCAGGTTTGGCCATGGGTTTGATCGAGTCCTCGGCGTTGACATTACGTCGCTCGAGATAGCCCTGAACCGCGCTCAGCGTGCCGGTCAGGTCCGGCGTGACCACGGTGACCGGCTGCTTGCTCAGTTCGCCAACCTGCTCGAGCATCACTTTGCTCTGCGGGTTGTCCGGGTTGAAATTACCCTTGAGCACATCCCGCGCCTCGGCCAGCGCCTGGGTGTAGACCGCAGCCTGACCATTGAGCGCCGCCCACTGCGCCTGCTCCAGCGCCAGGCTCAGGGCCAGGCGCACCTGGCTCAAGCTCTGCCCTGCCAGCAGCGGACGGACATTTTTATCGGCATTGAAATCGATACGGATGTAACGCGAGATCTGATCCCACCACTGCGCCCAACGACTGGCGCCGTCGCCATCGGCGGTCAGGCCCAGCAGCGAATCGCCACGGTCCTTGTACTCGGGAGCCAGCTCGGTGAGGCTGACCACCTGATCGCGCAGCGCACCCAGTCGCAGGAACAGGCCGGTGCGATCCGGCTGTTCGGTACTGCGCAAGGCGACCAAGGTTTTCGCCACTTGCTCACGAGCGGCGAAGGAACCCGGATCGTTCTGTTCGCGAAGAATTTCGTCGGCGCCCTGCACCAGCGCCTGAGCGCTGTTGATGTCCTGCAACGCCGAAAGCCGCAGGCTGGCCAGGCGCAGCAAATGCTCGGCCTCAGCCAGGCGCCAATCCTTGCGGCTGGCGCCGAGGACGGTTTCCAGACGCTGATTCAAACGCTGCTGATCGCCTTGCAGCTGAATCACCAGACGGCTGCGGGCGTCGAGTTCTTCGGCGGCAGGCATTTGTTCAAGGCGTGCGCTAAGGCGCTGCTCGTTGAGCTTCAGGCTTTGCGCCTGATCGTTCAACGCCTGCACCTGACTCAACTGCTCCTGCGTATTGGCTTGCAGGTGACGCACCTGCCAGACGCCCCAACCGCCCACCGCCACACCGGCGGCGCCCAGCAGCAGCGCGACGATTGCCAGCCCATTGCCTCGGCGCTGCACTGCAGCAGGTGGCGCACTTTCTACCGGTGCTTCAACCGGCGCATCGATCACTGGCCGGGAGTCATCTTTAGGCAAGGCTGTTTCGCTCACGTATCCATCCTTTGCATTAGAGAACGGGTTCGGGATGCTCCCGTAACACCGTCAGCAAAGCCGCGGCACTCGCGCCACGACAATCCACAACTGTTTGGGCCCCGGCGGCACGTGCCAGCTCGGCGACCCTGGGGCTTGGTACAAACAACGGCAACTGCGCCAACTGTGGCCAGGCATCGCCGGCCAATTGATACAGATGCTCAAAACCCTGTCCACTGCTGACCACCAGCCCGTTCAGGCGTTCCGCCTTGATCCGCTCAGGCAATGTTGCCGGCGGATACTGTGGAAGCTTGCGGCGATACAACTCCAGATACTCGACACTAGCACCAAGCTCGCGCAAACGCTCAGCGAGCAACTCGCGGCCACCCTCCCCACGCAGGATCAGCACCCGTGGATCAGGCTGCTCGACAGCCTCGCGCAACGAAGCAAGCTCCAGCAAGGCTTCGCTGTCATCACCCTCGGCCGGGAAACTCACGTCCAACCCTTGTTCATCAAGGATCTGCGCCGTCGCCGCGCCCACGCTGAACCACTTCAGGCGCGGTGGTTGCGGCCAGTACTGGTCGACCAGGTCCACCGCGATTCTGGCGGCGGGCTTGCTGACCACGATCACGGCGCAATAACGATCCAGATCCTGAATCACCTGGCGCATTGTGGCAGAGGCCGGAATCGGTTCAATTTCCAAAAGCGGCAAACTGCTGCTGAAAATCCCCACTTCGGCCAACACAGCGCTCAGCGCCGCCGACTCATCCGCCGGACGCGTCAGCAGCAGGCGCCAGCCCGTCACTCGTGACCTGCCTCACCGTAGACCGCTTTCAGAATGTCATTGGCACCCTGGCTCAGAAGGTCTTCGGCCACTCGCACACCCAGCGCTTCGGCATCGCCGCGCGGCGCACGGGCTTCGGCGCTGAGCAGCAGACCGCCGCTCGGATCGCCCACCAGGCCACGCAACCAGACCTGCTCGCCTTCCAGCACGGCGTAGCAGGCGATCGGCACCTGGCAACCGCCATTCAGATGTTTGTTGAGGGCACGTTCGGCGGTGACACGAGTGGCGGTGTCCTGATGGTGCAGCGGCGTGAGCAAGGCGTGAATTTCGCTGTCGGCGGAGCGGCATTCGATGCCCACGGCACCCTGACCACCAGCCGGCAGGCTGTCATCGACACTGATCGCCGAGGTGATGCGATCCTCGAAGCCCAAGCGAATCAGGCCGGCCGCCGCGAGGATGATGGCGTCGTATTCGCCGGCATCGAGCTTGGCCAGGCGCGTGTTGACGTTACCGCGCAGGAAGCGGATTTCCAGGTCCGGGCGACGGGTCAGCAACTGAGCCTGACGGCGCAGGCTGGAGGTGCCGACGATGCTGCCTGACGGCAATTCGTCCAGGCTGGCATAGGTATTGGAGACGAAGGCATCTCGCGGGTCTTCTCGCTCGCAGATGCAGAACAGACCGAGGCCTTCCGGGAAGTCCATCGGGACGTCTTTCATGGAATGCACGGCGATGTCGGCTTCATTTTCCAGCAGCGCGGTTTCCAGCTCCTTGACGAACAGGCCCTTGCCGCCGATTTTCGACAGCGGCGAGTCGAGCAGCTTGTCACCGCGACTGACCATGGGCACCAACGTCACGAGCAGACCCGGATGGGCCTCTTCCAGACGGGCTTTGACGTATTCGGCCTGCCACAGGGCGAGAGCACTTTTGCGGGTGGCGATGCGGATTTCGCGAGAGGACATGGATCAATCCGTACTGAATAGATACGGCAGATAATAACAGCTCAACCAAATGCGCTTTGACTTGAATCAGGAATTGCCTGGCCTCCCTGGCCCCGGACGTCCGGCAATCGGGTGAGAAATTCGCCTGCGGGTGGCGAATTAAAGCTGTTGCATCATTTTGCGCACGCCGGCCACATGGCGTCGGCTGACGATCAGGGCGTCACCGTTCAGGCCTTTGAGGAACAGCTGAAAATGCCCCAGTGGCGTGCGTTGCAGGCGTTCGATGCGTTCGCGGGCGACCAGCGCGTTGCGGTGGATCCGCACGAAACGGTCGCCGAATTCATCTTCAAGGGCCTTGAGCGGCTCATCCAGCAGCACTTCGCCGCCTTCATGGCGCAAGGTCACGTATTTGTGATCCGCAATGAAGTAGACCACCTGCCCCAACGGGATCAGCTCAATACCTTTACGGGTACGGGCGCTGATATGGCTGCGCGGGCCGCTGCCGGTTTCGGCGGCGGGACGGGTCAAAGCCGCAAGCTGGATGCGATTGGGCCGTTCGGCTTTTTTCAATGCGTCATGCAATTGTTCTGTACGCACAGGTTTCACCAGATAGCCTACGGCGCTGGCCTGTAAGGCTTCCACGGCAAATTCATCGGGACCTGTGCAAAACACCACGGCGGGCGGGGTTTCGCGTTCGCACAATCGTGCAGCCACTTGCAGGCCATCGAGGCCCGGCATGCGGATATCGAGCAGCACGATATCCGGTTTGTGGCTGTCGATCAGTGCCAACGCTTCTTCGCCGTTCGTGGCGCTCGGCTCCAGGACACTGTATCCCTCGAGTTCACCGACCATTCGGCTCAGGCGCTCGCGGGCAAGGGGTTCGTCATCAACGATCAGGACATTCATATTGCGCTGGATTCCTGCGTGAGTCTCGCACAAGGATAGCGTAGACAGGTGAAGTGACGTCTGTCACCGCGATCCACGCTAAGACTAGCGCGAGGGCCAAAAAGTGCCGCCCGTCCGACCGCTAAATTTTTATTTGCCGGGCAATTGGCGGTTGGCGAGGCATCGCCGTAGGGTTTGCTGATACACAATATGAACACCCCCTCTTCTTATAGTCCGCTGCAGCGCCAGGAAGTGCGCTGATCCTACTGTCCAACTGTAGACGGTTGCCGGGACGTTATTGCTCAATTGAAAAATATCGTTGCGCAATTTCCACAATGCCTGCCTTGAGTATGGGTCGACGCATGAGAAAAAAACGTGTCGACCAGTGTCAGCGACAGGATTGGCAACCCTGTTATTATCCGCCGCAGCTTTCAACGCCATCTTTCTTCAGCCGATACGAGCGAATTCATGAGCACTGACAAGACCAATCAGTCCTGGGGCGGCCGCTTCAGTGAACCCGTCGACGCCTTCGTCGCCCGCTTCACCGCCTCCGTCACTTTCGACCAGCGCCTGTATCGCCACGACATCATGGGCTCGATCGCCCACGCCACCATGCTGGCCAAGGTCGGCGTGCTGACCGATGCCGAGCGCGACAGCATCACCGATGGCCTGAAGACCATCCAGGGTGAAATCGAGGCCGGCCAGTTCGACTGGCGCATCGACCTCGAAGACGTGCACATGAACATCGAGGCGCGTCTGACCGACCGCATCGGCGTGACCGGTAAAAAGCTGCACACCGGCCGCAGCCGTAACGACCAGGTCGCCACCGACATTCGCCTGTGGCTGCGTGACGAGATCGACCTGATCCTGAGCGAAATCACCCGCCTGCAAAAAGGCCTGCTGGAACAGGCCGAGCGCGAAGCCGGCAGCATCATGCCGGGCTTCACTCACCTGCAAACCGCGCAGCCGGTGACCTTCGGGCACCACATGCTGGCCTGGTTCGAAATGCTCAGCCGCGACTACGAGCGTCTGGTCGACTGCCGCAAGCGCACCAACCGCATGCCGTTGGGCAGTGCTGCGCTGGCCGGCACCACGTACCCGATCGACCGCGAATACACCGCGCAACTGCTGGGCTTCGACGCCGTGGGCGGCAACTCGCTGGACAACGTGTCCGATCGTGACTTCGCCATCGAGTTCTGCTCGGCCGCGAGCATCGCGATGATGCACTTGTCGCGTTTCTCCGAAGAGCTGGTGCTGTGGACCAGCGCCCAGTTCCAGTTCATCGATCTGCCGGACCGCTTCTGCACCGGCAGCTCGATCATGCCGCAAAAGAAAAACCCGGACGTGCCGGAGCTGGTTCGCGGCAAGACCGGTCGCGTCTTCGGTGCGCTGATGGGCCTGCTGACCCTGATGAAAGGCCAGCCTTTGGCCTACAACAAGGACAACCAGGAAGACAAGGAACCGCTGTTCGACGCCGCCGACACCCTGCGCGACTCGCTGCGGGCCTTTGCCGACATGATCCCGGCGATCAAACCCAAGCACGCGATGATGCGCGAAGCGGCGCTGCGCGGTTTCTCCACCGCCACCGACCTGGCCGACTACCTGGTTCGCCGTGGCCTGCCATTCCGTGACTGCCACGAAATCGTTGGCCATGCCGTGAAGTACGGCGTGGAAAGCGGTAAAGACCTGGCGGAAATGAGCCTGGAAGAGCTGCGCAAGTTCAGCGACCAGATTGATCAGGACGTGTTCGCCGTGCTGACCCTCGAAGGTTCGGTGAACGCCCGTGACCACATCGGCGGTACCGCTCCGGCGCAGGTCAAGCAGGCGGTGGCTCGCGGTCAGGCGTTGCTCGCCAGCCGTTAAACGATCTCTGCAACACCTGAGCTCGATGGCTGAACGGCCATCGAGCTTTTTATGCTCAGGCTGTCGCGCGTCCAACGGCTCCCACCCGCTGCAAAAAGGCAGGCGCTTCGGCCAGCCGGTCAGCGGCGACTTTTTGTACATTCGGGTTTTCGGCCAGGCGCTCCAGCAACGCTTTGGCGCCGGGCATGTCGCCGAGGAAATCGACGTTGAACAAACGCTTTCCGACGTCCACAGCCAGATCGACGCTGTAGAGAAAGTACAAATCAGCCAGGGTGAACTGTTCGCCCGCCACGTACGGTGCAAACCGCGCCCGGTGTTTCAGGGCGGCAAATCCCTTGATCAGGTCTCGCTCGGATTTGGCCTTCAGCGCCTCGGGGGTCAGCCTGCCACCAAAGAACACCTCGACATAACAGACTCGCGCCGGCAGTTCGATATACAACTCGATCTCCTTGGCCATGGCTCGAACGCCTGCCCTTTCAAACGGCGATTGCGGCAGCAGTGAAATGCCCGGTTGAGTCTCTTCGATGAAATCGAGGATCGCGTCCGTTTCGCTCAAGAACCCTTGTTCGGTTTCCAGTACCGGCACTTTCCCGCGTGGGCTGACCGCCAGGATGTCCGGGTTCTGGCAGCCATGAAACGGAACCGTTTCAAACGGCACGCCTTTCTCCAGGAGTGCCAGTTTGACCATGTTGAAATAATTGCTGGCCGCAAAGCCATACAGTTTGAGCATCGTCGGGTCTCCTTGACCGTGGAAGTTTCCTGATCGAAAACGATCGATGCTCAAAGTAACCAATACCCGGGACCGCGGAAGAACCCGGTTATTACCGCGTAAGACGAAAATGCCTGAACGGTCCGTCGGACAAGGGCGACGGCCATATGGGACAAAAGATTGCGAATCTTCTGACACACACAATGGCCGCCACTTCTTTATTTCTTGGACGCCACCATCGCCAGGAACGCTGGCATCGCCGCTTCCTTGTCCGCCGCAACCCGCTGCACGTTCGGGTTCTGCTCCAGACGCTCAAGCAATGCCTTGGCCGCTGGCATGTCTGCCAACAGATCAACACCAAACAGCTTGTGCCCTACCGAGCAGGCCAGCGGCACGCTGTACAGGAAGTACAGATCCGCAATGCTCAGGCGGTCGCCTGCAACATAAGGGGCAAACTTGCCGTGTCGCTCAAGCGAGGCAAAACCCAGCAGCAACTCGGTTTTAGTCTTGTCCTTGATCGCGTCCGGTACCGGCATGCCGAAAAACGCTTCGCCGAAGCAGGCGCGAGCCGGCAGCTCGATGTACAGCTCGATTTCCTTGGCCAGCGCCAGGACCTGTGCGCGTTCGAAGGGATCGCTCGGCAGCAGCGGCGGGCCTTTCTGGCTCTGCTCGATGTACTCGAGAATCACCGCAGTTTCGTTGACAAACCCTTGCTCGACGCGCAGCACCGGCACTTTGCCGCGCGGGCTGATGGCCAATGCCTCGGGGCTTGTGCCCGCATAAAACGGCACTTCCTCGAACGGCAGTCCTTTCTCCAGCAGCGCCAGTTTCACCATGTTGTAGTAGTTACTGACGGAAAATCCATAAAGCTTGAGCATCACAAAGCCTCCAGGCCGTGCGGGGTTGGCAGTGCCTGCTTTATAGAACGCCAAGGCGTTTCTCGCCAGCAGCATCATGGCGCTGAATGCAGGTAAACTGCCCGCCTTACCTTGAGGAGCCTGCCATGAGCGAGCCAACCGACATCGATAGCGACGAAGAAGAATTCACCGAAAACACTTTGATCGAAGCGATCGAAAACCAGATCGAGAGCGACAACCCGCCAGCCGCCAAGGCGACCTTCAACAAATTGACCCTGGTGGGTTATGAGCGTGAGGAAATCCTCAACCTGATGGCTCACGTTTTAGCGGTAGAAATCGACGCGATCCTCGAAGAAGACCGCGCGTTCAACACCGAATGGTACGAAGCGGCGCTGCGCGCATTGCCGGAATTGCCGCCGGAAAAGAAGTAATCCCCCGCCCTTCGTAGGAGCGAGGCTTGCCCGCGAAAGCTCCACCGCGGTCCCTCTGAAACACCGCGTTACCGTTCTTCGCGGGCAAGTCGGATCGCCGCACCGCTCGCTCCTACAGGTAATCAATACATCGTTCTTTTGAACCCTGACTACACTGGTACGCACCCCGCTGCCGCACCACCCGCCGGGGAATGCTTCCCAAGGAGAAAAAACCCTGTCGCGAGCACTGGACATGCCGCGCGAGTGGGATCACCTTAGGGGCGCTGTCGTCCAATTCCTAGAAAGTCTGGAGTCCTTATGTCGCTTACCCCTGAGTTGGTTGCCGAACTGGAAATCCTCGCACTCTTCAACCTGGACAGTTCCCAGGAAGGTTTGAAAATTCATCAGACCGCTGCCCCGAAAGCCATTGCTGCCGCTCAACGCCTGTACGAAAAAGAACTGATCGACCAGCCCGATGGCGGTTATCTGACCAGCCTGGGTCGTGATGCCGCGCAAAGTGTGCAAACCGTTCTCACCATTCTGAGCGTCCAGGAAACAGCCTGACCCACCGTATCGCCCACGGAAACCCCTGCTACGGGATTTCCGCGGGCACTCTTCGATACGAACTGCCGCCCAACGATAGAAATCTGACGCCAAAAAAAACAAATCAGCCTGAATATCCCGGGGCCGAGGCGCTAAACTGCCCCTCATCCTGAGATCCTCCACGTCCGAGCCCTGCGAGCCGGTTTGAGCTGACATGACCCGCACCCATGAAATCCGCCCCGATCTGGACGAGGGAATCGACCGCAAGGTTCTCGGCCAGTTGCGCGCACGTTTTCTGAAGCTCAACGAGGGCCGCATGGCGCGAGCCATGGAAGGGCTGTCGACCCGTCAGCAAGGGGTGCTGACCCTGTTGCCGCTGTTTTTCCACGTCAATCATCCGCTGTTGCCGGGTTACGTTTCCGGTAGCACCCCCGCCGGGTTGTCGAACTTCGAGCCTGACGCCAATGCCCTGGCCGAAGCCCAGCGCCTGACCCGCTCGTTTTCATACAAGCCGCGCCACGGCAGCAATCCACCGCGACCGATTCACGGCCTGTTCCTGATGGGCAGCCTCGGCACCCTGGCGCAGGCCGATCAAAGCGACATGGATGTGTGGGTCTGTCACGCACCGGACTTGAGCGAAAGCGAACTCAACGAGCTGCGTAAAAAATGCCAGTTGCTCGAAACCTGGGCTGCGAGCCAGGGCGCCGAGGCGCATTTTTTCCTGATCGACCCAGCCCGCTTCGTGCTCGGCGAGCGGGACAATCAACTCAGTTCGGAAGACTGCGGCACCACCCAGCATTACTTGCTGCTGGACGAGTTCTACCGCACTGCAATCTGGCTGGCCGGCCGCACGCCGATCTGGTGGCTGGTGCCGGTATACGAAGAGGCCGCGTACGATCGCTATACCCACACGCTGCTGTCCAAACGCTTCATTCGTGCCGACGAAACCCTGGACCTGGGGCATTTGGCGTACATCCCGCCCGGCGAATTCATCGGTGCCGGGCTCTGGCAGTTGTTCAAAGGGATCGAGTCACCCTACAAGTCAGTGCTCAAGCTGTTGCTGACCGAGGTCTACGCCAGCGAACACCCCAGGGTTCAATGCCTGAGTCTGCGTTTCAAACAAGCGGTGTTCGCCAACCAACTCGACCTCGATGAGCTGGACCCGTACGTCGTGGTCTACCGGCGAATCGAGGAATACCTCACCGCCCGTGGCGAACCGGAGCGCCTGGAGCTGGTGCGACGTGCGCTCTACCTGAAGGTCAATCGTAAACTCACCGGCGGCAGCCGCACCCAGAGTTGGCAGCGCTCGTTGCTTGAACGCCTGGCCCATGAATGGCATTGGGATCAGCGTCAACTGGCGCTGCTGGATAGCCGCAGTCAGTGGAAAGTCCGTCAGGTCAGTTCCGAACGCCGGGCGTTGGTCAACGAACTGAATTACAGCTACCGCTTTTTGACGGAGTTTGCCCGCAGCGAACAGACCGTCAGCCTGATCAACAAGCGCGACCTCAACGTGCTGGGCCGACGCCTGTACGCAGCGTTCGAGCGCAAGGCCGACAAAGTCGAGTTCATCAATCCGGGCATCGCCCCGGACCTGGCCGAAGACACCCTGACGCTGGTGCATGCGCCAGACAAGAAAGAATCGGGGCAATCCCAGTGGGGCTTGTACAACGGCAGCCTGACCGCCCTTGAGTGGGAGCATTTCGCACCGATCAAGCGCAGCCGCCAACTACTGGAGCTGCTCACCTGGTGCCACCGCAATGGTGTGATCGATAGCAGCACGCGTCTGGCGTTGCATCCCGGCGACAGTGATCTGAGCGAATTCGAACTGTTCAACCTGCTCGGCAGCCTGCAACAGAGCATCGCCCTGCCCCTGCCCACGGTCGCCGAAGAACCGCTGCTGCGCGCCAGCGTGCCGAGCGAGGTGTTGATTCTGGTGAATGTCGGCGTCGATCCGCTCAAGCATCACCGCGACCTGAACATTCTGATGACCACCGAGCGCACTGACTCGCTGAGTTACGCCGGAGTCCGCGAGAACCTGGTACTGACCCTGGATCAGGTCACGCTCAACAGCTGGAACGAGGTGTCGGTCAATCGCTTCGATGGCCCTCACGCCCTGCTCGACTGCCTGCGCGATTACCTCAACAACCTGCCGAACGGCCCACAGCAACCCAAATTGCGGGTGCGTTGCTTCTGCCATAACCGCGCGCAGTTCATCGCGCAACGGGTCGAGGAAGTGATCGACACCGCGCAGAACCTGCTGCTGAGCAAGCTCAATCACCGCTACCTGATTCAGGTTCAGCAGCACTACCACGTACTGGAATTGGTGCCAGGGCAGGTCAATCACGTCGCCCTCGCCACCCTGTCGGCGCTGTTCGACTACCTCGGCGAAGAGCTGGCGAGCTACAGCCCGCTGCACCTGGACCCAATGGCGCTTGAGGATCAGGACCTGGCACTGATTCTGCCCATGGGTCAGCCCGAGTGCATTCAGGTGTTCTACCGGATTCACGACGACCAGGCCGATCTGTACGTGCTAGATGAATTCAATGCCTTGTGGCAGCAGCGTTTGCCCTATCACGACGAACAAAGCCTGCTGGTGCCGTTGCAACGCTTCCTGCAATCGATCCAGTACCGGCGCGATGCCTTGCTGCCGATGGACGCCGCCCAGCCACTGAGCCTCGACACGCTGTATTACCAACTGCTGCCGTCGGGTCCCGGACGAGCGCGCCGGGTCGAAGCCCGACTTGCGCCGCAAACTCCGGTCAACAAGCCGTTCTATGATGTGCAGGCGATCGTCGGCAAAGCCGCACCGGGCAAGGTGCAAGTCACGTTGTATTGCAATCAGCGGGAATTTTCAGAGCTGGAGCATGGCGACCAACTGTTCAGTGTGGTCGCCCGGGAAATCGTCGAGCAGCGCCGTGAAACCGAACGCTATCGCTGCTACATCACCGACCTGGACCTGTCGGGCCTGCTCGGTGATGGTCAGAGCTCAAGCAATTTGTACCTGCGCTACAAGGCCGATCTGGAGCGCGCATTGAACGACGCGCTCGAGCTGGTCTGAGGGAAGGTTATTCCGGGAAGTCGCCGCCATGGGCCGGCTGCGATTCGACTTCAAGCAAGGTCAGCTTGAGGGTTTTGCCGCCCGGAGCGGGCCAATCGATGTGCTGGCCAACCTTCAGGCCCAGCAGTGCGCTACCGACAGGCGCCAGAATGGAGATCTTGCCTTCGTCCGCGTTGGCATCCTTGGGGTACACCAACGTCAGGTGATAGTCCTTGCCGCTGCTTTCTTCGCGGCAATGCACTTTGGAATTCATGGTCACGACGTCAGCAGGCACTTCTTCGTGACCGACCACGGTATCGGCGCGATCCAGTTCGGTTTGCAGCGCGATAACGCCCGGCAGCGTGTCGTCCAGGCTGTCGATCAGGCGTTCCAGACGTTGAACGTCCAGACGAGTAAGGGTGATGGAAGGTGCGGTCATGATAGAGGCAGACTCCTTTCTTCTGCACAGAAAAAGCAAAACCCCGCCAGAAAAAGGCGGGGTTTTCACGAGCCTCGATGGGTTGAGGCGTTTCTGGACACTATCACAGCTCAAAAAATATACAAGCAGGGCGCGATGGACCCTATTTTTCGGTAACTCCGATGAAACCTGTAGGAGCAGAGCTTGCTCGCGAAGGCGGCGTGTCAGCCAACATGGGTATCGACTGATGCGCCGCCTTCGCGAGCAAGCTCTGCTCCTACAGGTCTGTGCATCAAGCCAAGGATTTGCGTTGTATAGCCTGCGCGCAGATGACCCGCCGGCGCTCATCATCGGCCGAGCGCCATTCACGGATGTCTTCGACATGGCGAAAACACCCCAGGCAGACCTTCTGCTCATCCAGCCGACACACACCGCTGCACGGCGAAGGCACCGCCGGGCTGACATTGCTGTAAAGCGGCTTGGGCGGTCGAACGGGTGCAGGCTGGGTCACGATCTCACAGACCTTCGAAATCGAATTCAGCGCCGGCCTGTTGCTGGACGATGCGCTCAAGCATCTCGCCGAGCTGCTCTTCGCTCTTGTCGCACATCCAGCGCTCGCTCTCTTCGTCGTAGTCGAAGTGGAAGCCACCCGACACCGCCGCCAGCCACAACTGACGCAGGGGTTCCTGTCGGCTGAAGATCAACTGGCTGCCGTTTTCGAACTTGACGGTGAGCACACCGGCCGAGCTCTCCAGATCGATATCCAGGTCGCTGTCGTCAAAGATGTCCTCCAGCGTTTGCTGGGTGGCATCGACCAGATCGTGGAAACGGGCTTCGGTCAAACTCATTGCGGCAACCTCAAAAAGTGTCTGTTCACGCTCAAGCGCCGCAAGATACGGGCGAGCCCCGGTGATTGCAAAGGATAACCGACAGATCACTAAACCTGTGGGAGCGAGACCGGCTTGCCGGCGAAAGCGGTGTATCAGCCAATATCCATGCTGACTGATACACCGCTTTCGCGAGCAGGCTCGCTCCCACAGGGAATGCGTGATCTCGAATGATCTGCCGAGCCCCGCCGGACGGGACCCTGGTCGCATAGGCAAGCTGCCGGGTGGCCGGTATACTCCGGCGCAATTAACGCATTTTCAAGGATTTCGCCATGAAGCGCCTGATCTCTTCCTTTGCTGCGCTCGTCGCGGTTGCTTGTTTATTGTCGGCCTGTGGTCAAAAAGGTCCGCTGTACCTGCCTGACGATTCCCAGGACCCTGCCGAGCAGGCCCAGTCCTCGCAAAAGCAGCCGTCGAAAGCACACAAGCACGACGTCTACCAATAAGGGAACGCCATGGACGCTTTTAACTACCGTGACGGCGAGCTGTTCGCGGAAGGTGTTGCCCTGTCCGCCATCGCCGAACGCTTTGGCACACCGACTTACGTCTACTCCCGCGCCCACATCGAAGCCCAGTACCTGGCGTATGCCGACGCACTGGTCGGCATGCCGCACCTGGTCTGCTACGCGGTCAAGGCCAACTCCAACCTGGGTGTGCTGAATGTCCTGGCGCGATTGGGTGCCGGTTTTGACATCGTCTCCCGTGGCGAGCTGGAACGCGTACTGGCCGCCGGCGGCAGCGCCGACAAGATCGTGTTCTCCGGCGTCGGCAAGACCCGTGACGACATGCGTCGCGCCCTGGAAGTCGGCGTGCACTGCTTCAACGTCGAGTCCACCGATGAGCTGGAACGCCTGCAAGTGGTCGCCGCCGAGCTGGGCGTTCGCGCACCGATCTCGCTGCGCGTGAACCCGGACGTCGATGCCGGCACGCACCCGTACATTTCCACCGGTCTCAAAGAGAACAAGTTCGGCATCGCCATTGCCGACGCCGAAGACGTGTACGTGCGCGCCGCGCAGCTGCCGAACCTGGAAGTGGTCGGCGTCGATTGCCACATCGGCTCGCAACTGACCACCCTGCCGCCGTTCATCGACGCCCTCGACCGCCTGCTGGGCCTGGTCGATCGCCTCGGCGATTGCGGCATCTACCTGCGCCACATCGATCTCGGTGGCGGCCTGGGCGTGCGTTATCGCGATGAAGAGCCGCCGCTGGCTGCCGACTACATCAAAGCCGTGCGCGAGCGTCTCGACGGTCGTGACCTGGCGCTGGTGTTCGAGCCGGGCCGCTTCATCGTCGCCAACGCCGGCGTGCTGCTGACTCAGGTCGAATACCTCAAGCACACCGAACACAAAGACTTCGCCATCGTCGACGCGGCCATGAACGACCTGATCCGCCCGGCGCTGTACCAGGCCTGGATGGACGTCACCGCCGTGCGCCCTCGCGCCACCGCCGCTCGTGCCTACGACATCGTCGGGCCGATCTGCGAGACCGGCGACTTCCTGGCCAAGGATCGTCAGCTGGCCCTGGAAGAAGGCGACCTGCTGGCCGTGCATTCGGCCGGCGCCTATGGGTTTGTCATGAGTTCCAACTACAACACCCGCGGCCGTACCGCCGAAGTGTTGGTGGACGGTGATCAGGCATTTGAAGTGCGTCGCCGTGAGACGGTAGCCGAGTTGTTTGCTGGCGAAAGCCTGCTGCCGGAGTAAAACCATGCTGCTGCGTTTTACCAAGATGCACGGCCTGGGCAATGACTTCATGGTCCTCGACCTGGTCAGCCAGCACGCGCACATCCTGCCCAAGCATGCCAAGCAATGGGGCGATCGGCACACCGGCATCGGTTTCGACCAGTTGCTGATCGTCGAAGCGCCGAGTAACCCGGACGTGGATTTCCGCTATCGGATCTTCAACTCCGACGGTTCCGAAGTGGAACAGTGCGGCAACGGTGCGCGCTGTTTCGCCCGCTTCGTGCTCGACAAGCGCCTGACCGCAAAACGGCAGATTCGCGTCGAAACCAAAAGTGGCATTATCGAACTGGATATCCGCAGTGACGGCCAGATCAGTGTCGACATGGGCGCACCGCGCCTGGTGCCGGCCGACATCCCGTTCGTTGCCGACAGTCAGGCGCCGAGCTACTCGCTCGACGTCGACGGCACCACGGTGGAACTCGCCGCTGTGTCGATGGGCAATCCACACGCCGTGCTGCGGGTCAGCGACATCAACAACGCACCGGTGCATGAGCTGGGGCCGAAAATCGAACATCACCCGCGCTTCCCTGCGCGGGTCAATGTCGGTTTTCTCCAGGTCATCGACCGCAACCGCGCGCAGTTGCGCGTCTGGGAACGTGGCGCCGGGGAAACCCAGGCCTGCGGCACCGGCGCCTGCGCTGCTGCAGTGGCCGCGATCAGCCAGGGGTGGATGGATTCGCCGCTATTGATCGACCTGCCCGGCGGGCGTCTGTCCATTGAATGGGCAGGCCCTGGCCAACCGGTGTTGATGACCGGCCCGGCAGTCCGTGTATATGAAGGACAAGTACGTCTTTGAGTGAGTCAAACCCATGACCGACAAGCCCCAGGTTCCCGCCCTACAGCCCGACGAATCCCCTTCCGAAAGCCTTGAGGCAGCGGCGATTGCCGCGTACCTGGAGGCTCATCCGGATTTCTTCGTCGAGCACGAAGAACTGCTCCCGGCCCTGCGCATTCCGCACCAGCGAGGCGACACCATTTCGCTGGTCGAGCGCCAGATGACCATCCTGCGCGACCGCAATATCGAGTTGCGCCATCGCCTCTCGCACTTGATGGACGTGGCCCGCGACAACGACCGTCTCTTCGACAAGACCCGCCGCCTGATCCTCGCGCTGATGGACGCCACCAGCCTGGAAGATGTGGTGATCAGCGTCGAAGACAGTCTGCGCCAGGACTTTCAGGTGCCTTTTGTCAGCCTGATCCTGCTGGGCGACAACCCGATGCCGGTTGGGCGCTGGGTGACCCACGCCGACGCGCAAACGGCCATTGGCGGTTTACTTTCCGAAGACAAAAGCGTCAGCGGCAGCCTGCGCGAACATGAACTGGACTTCCTGTTCGGCGAAGAGCAGCGCAAGCAGATCGGCTCGACCGCCGTTGTCGCCATCAGCCATCAAGGCATTCTCGGCGTCCTGGCCATCGCCAGCCGTGATCCGCAGCACTACAAAAGCTCGGTCGGCACGCTGTTCCTCAGCTACATCGCCGAAGTCATGGGCCGCGTGCTGCCACGGGTCAACAGCTCTCTGCGCTCGGTACGCTGATCATGGAACGGCAACTGGACGCTTACTGCGAACACCTGCGCAGTGAGCGGCAGGTGTCGCCCCACACGCTGTACGCCTACCGCCGCGACCTCGACAAAGTGCTGGGCTTCTGTGTCAAACAGAACATCGGCAGCTGGGCAGCGCTGGATATTCAGCGCCTGCGCAGCCTGATCGCTCGCCTGCATTCCCAAGGTCAATCGTCGCGCAGCCTGGCGCGTCTGCTCTCCGCCGTGCGCGGGCTCTATCATTATCTGAATCGCGAAGGCCTTTGCGATCACGACCCGGCCAACGGCCTGGCGCCGCCGAAAGGCGAGCGGCGATTGCCGAAAACCCTCGACACCGACCGTGCCCTGCAACTGCTTGAAGGTGCGGTAGAGGATGACTTTCTGGCGCGTCGGGATCAGGCGATTCTGGAGCTGTTCTATTCCTCGGGTTTGCGGCTTTCGGAGCTGACCGGGCTCAATCTCGATCAACTGGACCTGGCCGACGGCATGGTTCAGGTACTTGGTAAAGGCAGCAAGACGCGCCTGTTGCCGGTCGGCAAAAAGGCCCGCGAAGCCCTGGAGTTGTGGCTGCCATTGCGTGCCATGACCAACCCGGCGGATGACGCCGTGTTTGTCAGCCAGCAAGGCCGGCGCCTCGGCCCTCGGGCGATTCAGGTGCGGGTCAAGGCCGCCGGTGAGCGCGAGCTGGGACAAAACCTGCATCCGCACATGTTGCGGCACTCCTTCGCCAGCCACCTGCTGGAGTCCTCGCAGGACCTGCGCGCGGTGCAGGAATTACTCGGCCACTCGGACATCAAGACCACCCAGATCTACACCCACCTGGACTTCCAGCATCTGGCGACGGTTTACGACAGCGCCCATCCACGGGCCAAACGCATTAAGGGCGATGATTCATGACGATCCAATTGATCACCTTCGACCTCGACGACACCTTGTGGGATACCGCCCCGGTCATCGTCAGCGCCGAAGCCGTATTGCGTGAATGGCTGACCGAACATGCACCGAATCTGGGCGCGGTGCCGGTGGAGCATTTGTGGGGGATTCGCGAGCGCATTCTGGGCAGCGAACCGGGCCTCAAGCATCGAATCAGTGCCTTGCGTCGTCGGGTGCTTTTTCATGCGCTGGAAGAGGCCGGTTACGGCCATGATCAGGCGTCAGACCTGGCCGATCAGAGCTTTGAAGTGTTTCTGCATGCCCGGCATCAACTGGAAATCTTCCCGGAAGTCGAGCCGACACTGGAGACGCTGGCCAAACACTATGCACTCGGCGTCGTCACCAACGGCAATGCCGATGTGCGCCGTTTAGGGCTGGCCGACTACTTCAAGTTTGCGCTGTGCGCCGAAGACATCGGCATCGCCAAACCGGACGCACGCCTGTTTCATGAGGCGCTGAAGCGTGGCGGCGCAACGGCCGCGACGGCGGTGCATATCGGCGACCATCCGGGCGATGACATTGCCGGGGCGCAGCAGGCGGGGTTGCGGGCGATCTGGTTTAACCCGCAAGGCAAATTGTGGGAAGCGCAGAAAGCACCGGACGCCGAGATTCGCAGCCTGACCGAGCTGCCGGCGTTGTTGGCGCGGTGGAACTCTGGCTCTGTGTAAAACAACCAACACCGCCAAACCCTGTAGGAGCCGGCTTGCTGGCGATGGCGTCCTGCAGAACAGCACACATTTCAAAATCTTTCGCCAGCAAGCCGGCTCCTACAAGGGATTGCTCCGGGCTTCAGAATTTTTCTCCGCCCATGAAAAAGCCCGCAGCGACGGCGGGCTTTTTCAGCAAGCAAGGGCAGACGCTTAGATAGGCCGGCTGCCGTACTTGTTGTCAGGCTTCTTGGGAGGATCGGCGACCACATTGGCCTCCACTTCCTGCACCTTGCCGCCCTTGGCCAGGAACTCTTCCATGGCCTTGGCCAAGGCATCGCGTTCCTTGTTTTTTGCTTCGACGCTCGGCAGCTCATCGACCGATACCGCTGCCTTGGCTTTGCCTTTGGCGGTCGGAACGGGCGTTTCACCGCCATCGTCTTCAGCGACGTCTTCCGCCGCTGCTTCCAGACCTTCTTCGGTTTCGTCGTCGTCGCCTACTTCGAGGTCGTCGTTTTCCAGATCATCGTCGCTCATGTTCTACCTCATGACTTGCGAAAAGCAGATTAGTTATAGCCCAGCTTTGCCCTCTGTCGAAGGCTGCCGGAAAAATTCAATAACCGCTGGTGACCAGCGGCTCATGCCTCTTCACCGTGCACGGTGGCGAGGACTTTACGGGCACCGCCAAAATCACGGTGCTCGCCCAGATAAACGCCTTGCCAGGTCCCTAACGCCAGTCGGCCCGCCGAAATCGGCAAACTGAGCTGACAGCCAAGCACGCTGGCCTTGAAGTGCGCCGGGAGGTCGTCCAGGCCTTCGTCGTTATGCTCATAGCCGTCTGTTCCTTGTGGGATCAGACGATTGAAAAATCGTTCGAAGTCGCGACGTACCGCCGGATCGGCGTTCTCGTTGATGGTCAACGACGCCGAGGTATGCTGCAGCCACAAATGCAACAGACCGACCCGACACGCCTTGAGTTCAGGCAGGCCGGCGAGTAACTCGTCCGTTACCAGATGAAAGCCCCGGGGCCTCGCCCGCAGGGTAATCAGAGTCTGTTGCCACATACAGTTCTCCGCACGTTCGGGGCGCATTCTAGCGCGCTCTGGGAAAAAACAAAGGCCCTAATATTCCTTCAATCATGTAAGCCATTGGCCGCAGAAAAACGCCCGCCGTAAACACCACTAAACGTGTACGAAAAAACCTTTCAGCAGTCCCCACACTGACAAACTCCAGACAAAAAAATGCCCGGCAAGCCGGGCAAGTTTTTTTATGCGCGTCTTACAAGTTGTAGCCGCGTTCGTTGTGAAGCGCCAGATCGATGCCGACAGCCTCTTCTTCTTCGGTGATACGCAGACCCATGACAGCGTCCAGTACCTTGAGAATGATGTAGGTGACAATTGCGGTGTAGATCACCGTGAAGCCCACGCCTTTGCACTGAATCCAGACTTGTGCGGCGATGTCGGTGACGGTGCCGAAGCCACCCAGCGACGGAGCGGCGAACACACCGGTCAGGATCGCGCCGAGGATACCGCCGATACCGTGCACACCGAAGGCGTCCAGGGAATCGTCATAACCGAGTTTGCGTTTCAGGGTGGTGGCGCAGAAGAAGCACACCACGCCTGCTGCCAGACCGATCACCAGCGCGCCCATCGGGCCCACGGTGCCAGCGGCCGGGGTGATTGCAACCAGACCGGCGACCACACCAGAGGCGATACCCAGTGCACTTGGCTTGCCGTGAGTGATCCACTCGGCAAACATCCAGCCCAGTGCGGCGGCGGCGGTTGCGATCTGGGTAACCAGCATCGCCATGCCGGCAGTGCCGTTGGCCGCTGCGGCGGAACCGGCGTTGAAGCCGAACCAGCCGACCCACAGCATGGCGGCGCCCATCAGGGTGTAACCGAGGTTGTGCGGTGCCATCGGGGTGGTCGGGAAGCCTTTACGCTTGCCGAGCACGATGCACGCCACCAGACCGGCCACACCGGCGTTGATGTGCACCACGGTGCCGCCAGCGAAATCGAGCACGCCCCAGTCCCACATCAGGCCGCCGTTGCCGGACCAGACCATGTGCGCGATCGGTGCATAAACCAGAGTGAACCAGATGCCCATGAAGATCAGCATCGCGGAGAACTTCATCCGCTCAGCGAAGGCACCGACGATCAGCGCAGGGGTGATGATGGCGAACGTCATCTGGAAGGTGATGAACACCGCCTCAGGGAACAACGCCGCAGGACCCGTCAGGCTGGCGGGGGTGACACCGGCGAGGAAAGCCTTGCCCATGCCGCCGAAGAAGGAGTTGAAGTTGACGACGCCCTGTTCCATGCCGGTGGTGTCGAACGCGATGCTGTAGCCATAAATGACCCACAGGACGCTGATCAGACCGGTAATGGCGAAGCACTGCATCATCACGGAAAGAATGTTTTTGGAGCGAACCATGCCGCCGTAGAACAGCGCGAGGCCGGGAATGGTCATGAACAGCACGAGGGCTGTCGAGGTCAGCATCCAGGCGGTATCGCCGGAATTGAGGACTGGGGCCGCCACTTCGTCTGCCGCCATGGCCAGGCTGGGCATTACGAGGGACAACAGGGCTCCTAGCCCTGCGAATTTACGCAGAGTCATATTGTTTTCTCCTGGGGCGTTGGGGTTTGTGGCGGCTTAAATCGCGTCGGTATCGGTTTCGCCGGTACGGATGCGAATCGCCTGTTCCAGATTGACCACGAAGATCTTGCCGTCACCGATCTTGCCGGTATTGGCAGCCTTGGTTATCGCCTCGATAACCCGATCAAGATCCTTGTCGTCAATGGCGACATCGATCTTCACCTTGGGCAGGAAATCGACCACGTATTCCGCGCCGCGATACAGCTCGGTGTGACCCTTCTGCCGCCCGAAGCCTTTGACTTCGGTAACGGTAATGCCCTGCACGCCGATCTCGGACAGCGATTCGCGCACGTCGTCCAACTTGAACGGCTTGATGATGGCAGTGACTAGCTTCATGAAAACTCTCTCCCGAATTGGTGGACTTGCCCCAGGAAAACAAACCCGGCTCAAGTCTAAGCGCAGTGCCTGGCTTTGTAACGCATCGTCGGCCTTACCTGCCCGTCCGACGCCAGCTAACCGCTCCTCACGAAACTCTTCCCCCGTTTCGCTTGGCGCACTGCATTCGTCACATCGACTGCATCAGTGCATGGGTCACTACCGTCTAAGCAGAAAGCTTGCCATCTCCACAAAACCCTCAGTTTTCAAGCCCTTGGCCGTAGATGCCCACCACATCGCTGCAACACCGGACGCGTTACGCACAACAACGGTGCGGCGCCGTCCGTCCGCATGCGCGAAAAGCGTGCACCCCTGCGGTCGGGATTGACTATAGACACTGCGTGATACACTGCCCGCCATTGTTTCCAGGACCTTTCCCATGCTCGCGCCCAAAGATTTCCTCGACGCCTTGACCGGCACCGCCTCCCGCCTCTTCAGCGGCGACACCCCACTGCCGAAAAGCGAAATCGAAAGCCAGTTCAAAGCGTTGCTGCAAAGCGGCTTCAGCAAACTGGACCTGGTGAGCCGGGAAGAGTTTGATAGTCAGATGGTCGTGCTGGCACGCACGCGGGCACGCTTGGAAAGCCTGGAAGCGAAGGTTGCCGAGCTGGAAGCAAAGCTCAATCCCCCAACCGAATAACACGCAAAACCCACTGTAAAAACCCAATCCCCTGTGGGAGCGAGCCTGCTCGCGATTGAAGGTCGGCACGACCTTCAGATTCATCTGTAGGAGCTGCCGCAGGCTGCGATCCTTTGATTTCCAGCCCCGCAAAAATCCCGGCAACGTCCTACAACAAAACCACCGCCGTCCGATTGCGTCGCCAAGTATCCGGCCTCTAAGCTCATCCCCAGCTGAATATTCAGCTCTGGGTTTGGCGACCCGGAAGACCCCGACGCACCGCGACCACATTCGACCGAGGAACTTATTCCCATCTCGAATTATGGCGGCTATGCGTGGGAGACCTTCGGGTCTGCCGGTTCTCGGGCGTCACCGGTTCGCCAACCCGCGCATGGCTGCCACCCTTTTCGTTTGGCGACGATCAGAGGCAGTTTTCTTCATTTGATCCCGAGAACTGCACGATGGACGAAAACTATCTGATCCCCCACGTCTTCACCCGCCACAAACTCCACCTCCACGCCCTCCTCCTCCAAAACCAACCCTGGTTCAGCGCCCGCGATCTCGGCCGCTTCCTGCGCCTCTACCTCGACGACCGCGCCGTCCGCAAACTCGACCCCGACCAGCGCCAGTCCGCACGAATGCTCATCAACGGCAGCATCGAAAACACGCTATTGATCAGCGAATCCGGCGTCTACGCACTACTGATCTACCACTACTGCCCCGAACACCGAGCCCTGCGCGAATGGCTGACCCACGACGTAGTGCCAGCCCTAAGGGATGCCCAGCAACCCATATCTATCGAACGGCCGATCCTGAGCCTGCTGAACTGGCCGGAAATGTCACTGAGTTTGCTGCACTGGAATAACCAGCCGTGGATTCGGTTGCAGGATGTTCCGCACGTTCTACCTGACCGGGATGAGTCAAACCGTGCGGTCAATGCGCCTTGGTGGAAGAGAGCTTCGCGGATGCTGCAATCGCTTTAACACCCATTTGCGCCGTCTATTGACTACGTTTGCTGCTCGGCAGACGTAGTCCTTTTCCATAACCAAACCCAATTTCACCCGCTGTGCTTCTGACGTCCTTCATTCATCTCAGTACGGTCCTACATTAGCCAACTCCTGCGCCTGATTACGTGACCACGCCCGCGTCCGTTAACTTCTTCGCCTCGATCTCAATAGTACAAACGCGATGAGAAGAAAGGGAAAAGGCACAGAACTCCGCAATCAGATATTCAAGTCTGATGCTCGAAATCTCACTTACGAAGCAATGTCCTATGATCCTGACGTTCGTGCCGCGGGAATCAACGTCTCAGCACTCAGGCTCGATCCAATCACCGCGGCTGCAATCAGCTCCTGTCATCTGTGGCAAGAGGCAATCCCGTACCCGTGGGAATGCATCCCGGATTGGAAGCGAAAGGATGCAAGGGGACTGGATTTAGCCATCTGGTATGAAGAAGAGCTCTGTGGCTTGTGCTATGCGACTCCGCGTGAAAGTACTGTCTGCATAAAAATAGTACTGTTGCAGGGGCATACAAGAAACACCCACCCTTTGCGGGGCTGGATCGCTCCAATTGCATTACGGGCTAGCGAATTTTATGCACGGATGCTGGGTTGCGATGAGATTGAGGTACAAGAACCCGACCCGGGTGTCATCTCCTACTATCAAAAACTTGGATTCATTTTTGACAAAACCAACCGCCTTGTCTTTTCGCTAGACGACCAATAAGATCGATCCACTCATCCAGGCACGCGAGGTGTCTATGAAACGCAAAAAGCAAAAAGCGAAGCCGTTAATGATCGCTGAGTATCATGCCGAGGCGCTCCGTTTCGCCGGAAGCGTTTCTGCCAGCCAAAATCGCTTTTTTAAAGTGGCAGCAATGTATGGCAAAGAGCTCGAACCTGATGGCTTGCTTGCAGGTGCACGAAGCTGACTAGCCCCCCCCGAAGAAACCGTCCGAGTGGCGGTTTTTTTTCGTATCCGAACTAGCTCATGAATGCCCGCACAAGCTCCAATGTTTGACGCTTCAACCACTATCCCAATCCGTAACCAAACTTTTAAATCGACGCGCAAGAGGTGCGTATGAGCCCAAAAAAGCGAAAGGCAAAGCTGTTACAAATTGTTGAGTTCCACGCCGAAGCGCGTCGTCTGGCTGGCAACTTATCGGCCAATCAACTACGCATTATTGAAGTCGGCCTCGCTCGCGGTAAAGAACTTGAGCCAGGTGGTTGGTTAGCCGGTGGACGAAGCTGAATTTTTTTCGTGAAAGAAACCGTCTCAATGGCGGTTTACTTTTATCTCGCCGATGCCCTGGTCCGTAACCGCAACATCCCGTGAAAATTCGGCCGCGTAACCACCCCTCCAACTCCCTCTCCCCCGTCTACCCTTGAAAAGCCGCAGGATGCGATCCCGCAAAACTCAAGGAACGACCATGTCCCTCTCCATCGTCCACAGCCGCGCCCAAATCGGCGTGGATGCGCCCGCCGTCACCGTCGAAGTCCACCTGGCCAATGGTCTGCCATCGCTGACCATGGTTGGTTTACCCGAAGCGGCGGTGAAGGAAAGCAAGGATCGGGTGCGCAGTGCGATCATCAACTCAGGCCTGCAATTCCCGGCGCGGCGTATAACCCTGAATCTCGCTCCAGCTGATTTGCCGAAGGACGGCGGACGATTCGATCTGGCGATTGCCTTGGGGATTCTGTCCGCCAGCGTGCAGGTGCCAACGCTGACACTGGATGATGTGGAATGCCTGGGAGAACTGGCGCTATCAGGCGCGGTACGTGCCGTGCGAGGCGTGTTGCCGGCCGCACTGGCGGCGCGCAAGGCCGGACGCTCGCTGATGGTGCCGCGAGCGAATGCCGAGGAGGCGTGCCTGGCGTCGGGGTTGAAGGTGATCGCGGTGGATCATTTGCTGGAAGCGGTTGCGCACTTCAATGGGCACACACCGGTCGAGCCTTACGTTTCCAACGGTTTGCTCTATGCCAGCAAACCCTATCCAGACTTGAACGAAGTACAGGGCCAGCTTTCAGCCAAGCGCGCATTGCTGATCGCAGCGGCGGGCGCTCATAACCTGCTGTTCAGCGGACCACCGGGCACCGGAAAAACCCTTCTGGCGAGTCGTTTGCCAGGGCTGCTTCCGCCATTGGCAGAAAATGAAGCGCTGGAAGTCGCCGCCATTCAATCCGTCACCAGTTGCGTGCCCTTGAGCCACTGGCCGCAAAGGCCCTTCCGCCAGCCCCATCACTCGGCCTCCGGCCCGGCGCTGGTGGGCGGCGGTTCGAAGCCGCAACCCGGCGAAATCACCCTCGCCCACCATGGAGTTCTGTTCCTCGACGAACTGCCGGAATTCGATCGCAAGGTGCTGGAGGTTTTGCGAGAGCCGCTGGAGTCCGGCCATATCGTGATTTCCCGCGCCAAGGATCGCGTGAGGTTTCCGGCCCGCTTTCAATTGGTGGCGGCGATGAACCCGTGTCCCTGTGGATATCTTGGCGAACCCAGCGGCAAATGCAGTTGTACACCGGACATGGTCCAGCGCTACCGCAATAAATTGTCGGGGCCATTGCTGGACCGTATCGACCTGCACTTGACCGTCGCCCGGGAAGCCACGGCGCTGAATCCTGCGCTCAAACCCGGCGATGACACCGCCACAGCCGCGCTGCTGGTCGCCGACGCCAGAGAGCGGCAACACAAACGCCAGGGCTGCGCGAACGCGTTCCTTGATCTGCCGGGCCTGCGCAAACACTGCACGTTATCCACAATCGACGAAACCTGGCTGGAAACAGCGTGCGAACGACTGACCCTGTCGTTGAGGTCTGCGCATCGATTGCTCAAGGTCGCTCGAACCCTCGCAGACCTTGAGCAGGTCGATGGCATCACCCGTGGTCATCTGGCTGAAGCGCTGCAATACCGGCCAACCTCCAGCTGATGAAATCACTCCTTCGTCAGATCCACCAACGGCGTCTGCCGAACCTCGGTTTCCCGCCCGTCCTGAATATCACTCACCCGCTTCAGCGCCTGGTCCACAGCGCCCTTGTCCGCCAACAAGCTGTAACTGATCTGAAACTGCTTGTGCTCCTTCGGCGCAATCATCGGCACCAGCCCCAGCGGCCGTTGATAGCGTCGGTTATAGGAAAAGCTGGTCCCCGGCTCGAGACCGGTGACATAGCCCTGGCCTTGGGTATCGGTGTTTTTCCACAGCGAAAACACGGGCAGCGTTTTAGTGTTAAAGCCGACGGAAACGCCCAGGCTGCCTGCCTTGTTATGCAACACCGTCAACGTGTCACCCTTGGCATCGCCATACGGCACCACGTTGTAAACCGTTTCGTCATAGTCCTTGGTTGGCGCACGGTAAGTCTGCCAGTCCGGCAGATCGCCTTTGGCCTTGTCGTTGAACGGCGACACCTGTTTAACCGGCGCAACGAAACGCGCGCCCTGCTCCAGGAATGGCGTGCTGAAGTTACTGTGGTACAGCGCCTGATATTCCTTCGGATAGTCGCCGTTGTTGGTCAGGGTATCGTTGAGAGCGAACGCTGCGCTGCCGGGCTCAGTGACCAGCTCGGTGATCACCGAGAAGTCGACTTTCTTGAAGGCCTGTTCTTTCAGCTCGCCGCGCAGGCTGATGGCATAAGGCGGTTTTTCGTCGATGTGCAGCGTGACTGTGCTGGCCGGAATGTTGGCAGCACGGCCATGCAGGGTCAGCAGTTCGCCGTTGTCGACGCCGGGGTGGCCAACCCATTCGTAGCCGCAACGGGCGACCAGTTCATTGAAACCTTCGAGCCAGCCGAGTCCGCCGCGACCGTTGAGCTCAATGAAGGACGGATTGACCACGTCCTTGACCGGCGAATCCCAGCCCATGCGCACATTGCCGACCGATGCCTGCAAAACGTTCATCCCGCGAGTCGGCACCACCGAGAGTTTCATCGTGCCGTTATCGATGTCGACGATGCTGACGCCCTCCTGCCGACCGCCGTGCAAGTTACGAAGGGTCACGGAGAAGGGTTTGTCGGTTTTCACACCGAGTTGCTGGCTGGTGATCTGCCAGTTTTGGGCAGCCTTGTCGCTGTCGAGCAGGACGTAATCCCAAGCCATGGCGTGGGAGGCGGACAGAGCGCCAAAGGCAACGACGAATTTGAGCGGAGTCATGGGGAAGCCTTTCTTGGAGTTGTGCATTTTTTATAGCGCTGATGAAACGATTCAGCAAGCTTAAAAAGCTTACACCCAAGCCTTCCCAAGCCAATTTAAATTGACCCCATGCAACCTCCGCACGCTTACGCTAGTCTCATACGGTTTTGGACCTCCGGCTGATTGACGGCGACATCATTATGACATTAAGGTCGCCAGCTAATTGCAGGAGCAAGAACAGACACCTTTGTCTGTCATTTTTGCGCAACAGAACATATGGAGTTTGAATGCGCGGGGCACTATTACGCAGCGGCAAGAGCGGGTCATTCACAGCCCTGGGCGAAACAGGTCAACCGGTGTACCGGGCGGCCCTGCAATTGCGCGAAGCCATTCGCCGCAAGAACCCCGAAATGGTCGATCATCTGGCCATCCCTCAAAGCGATGAGCTCGGTAACCAGATCGACTGGTACAGCGGCCTCGACGGCGATGTGATCCCGTGGAGCAGTGCGACCGAAGAAGAACGCGCCCCTGCCCGCCGCCAACTTGAAGCGCTGAAAACCGCGCTCGAGGAATTGAGCCAGCGTTTCCTGGGCACTGAATCCGGCGAACAGCAGCAAGGCGACAAAGCCGTGTTCGGCAAGCTGCTCAAGCGCGTGATTCATTTCCCCGATGAGAATTTCGTCTACCTGGTGCAAGGCAAGCCGGTGCTGACCTTTTGGGGTTTCGAGCATGCCGGTACCGGCAATCGCGATCCCTTGCACTGCCTCTATCAGGTTCCGCCCGCGTTTACGCTGCCCCCTGTGGTCGAAGCCGCGCCTGTAGTTGCGCCCGTCGTGCCGGTGGTTGCTCGTCCGTGGTGGCGTCGCTGGTGGTGGCTGTTGCTGCTGCCGTTCCTGCTACTGCTTTTGTGGCTGTTGCTTGGTCTGCGTGGTTGCGTGCCGATTCCGTTGGTGGCGGTAGACCTGCTGCCTGAGGGCATCGTGCCGGTAGAAAAACAGCTGGAAGAACCGCAACTGACCGGCAATGCCACGACGCTGAACGGCGTTCCGGTGACGGGCACCGTTGTAGGCTCTACCACTGGAACCGGCACCGGTACTGCCGTGACCGGAACCCAAGAAGCGGAAGCGCCGGCGGTCGAGGGCAACGAGGCAGATGCAGCGCCGGCCGACCTGGCCAAAGACCCAGCCAAAGACCCGGCAGCCGAATCGCCCGCCACCCCACCCGAAAACAAAACCGCGCCGCCGGATATCACATCGCCCGAGGCCGAAAAATCCGCCGCCGCAAAACCCGGTCCTCCCCTGAGCATTCCACCAGACGCCGCCGACGGTGCCGCCAAGTTCCTCGACGGTCAGTTCCGCGCCGGTGCCGGTATTCAGGACCGCCGGACCGGCAAACCGCTGCGTCTGGAATACCAGCTCAAGGACGGTAAGGGCGAAGTCACCGTACACCAGGCCGACGGCACGAAATGCACCGGGCCGGTGAGCGCTACTATGAAGGGTGGCAGCTTGGCTATCGACAGCCAGGGCCAAGCCGTGTGCGCCGATGGCAGCACTTACGACATGCCCAAGGTCAACTGCCGCAAAGGGGCGACCACCGTCGCAGACTGCACCGGCGGTTACGGCAAAGAACAATTCCCCATGTCCATGCGGCACGTGGCCGAATAAAAACGGAATAACCCGACATGTTGCCTGAAGTCACCCAATTCGAAGACACCGTCACGCTGGTCAGCGACACCGGCATCCAGTTCATGGATTTCGCCCTGCGCCTGGACCCTCGCAAAGAACCGGCGGGCGAGTTCGCGCCGATGATCAGCGGGTTGATCTGCCGCCTGTCATACAACGAAGAGAAAGACTTCTTTTTCTACGAGCCGGAGCCGGAAAAGGTCGAAAAAGCCAAACCTGCGTTCAGCGTTGACATGAAAAGCAGCCTCGAGCTGCTCGACGGTGTCTGGCTGCCGACGCCGTTTTTCCGCTTCATGCCGCCGCACCGCTTCGACGAAGGCCCGAGCAACTGGTCGCGCATGCGCCTGGTCAAACTGGCGACGCCCGACATCGACGGCAACACCCACCGCCTGACGATGGCCTTCGACAGCCGCGTTATGCCCAAGCGTGACGGCACCGCTTACCTGGCGCCAAACGAAGAAGACATCAGTTCCGGCGTGTCCTTCAAACTGGCGACGAAGGCCAGCGAAACCCGCTGGTTCCTGGCCCAGCCGTGGGTCAACGAGTGGCTGCTGGAGGTATTCAACGAGGGCAATGCCCACCGCTCGCGCGCAGAGCTGGACACCGACATCCGCGCCAACTATCACCTGGCGCACTACCTCAACTTGCTGAGTCTTCTGAGCAAGCCATCGGCGGCGGAGCAGTCGACTGCCCGGCCGAAAGTTGAAATCCCTGAACTCAAAGTGGTGGCCAACGACAGCAATGGCCTGGTCAAACCGATTCCGGTGGACCTGGTGCTGGACGTCGGCAACTCGCGCACCTGCGGCATCCTGATCGAAAACCACGGTCAGGCCGGTTCCGGGTTGAAACAGAACTACGTGCTGGAACTGCGCGACCTGATCACCCCCGAACACACTTACAACCTGCCGTTCGAAAGCCGTGTGGAATTCGCCCAGGCGTACTTCGGCAAGGACCACTGTTCGGTCAAAAGCGGCCGGCACGATGCATTCCAATGGGCAACGATTGCCCGCGTCGGCAACGAGGCCAGCCGTCTGGCCAGCCGTCGTCGCGGCACCGAAGGCTCGACCGGGCTGTCCAGCCCGAAACGTTACCTGTGGGACGAAAACGCCTACGGCCACGGCTGGCGCTTCAACTGCTCGTACATCAAGACCGACAGCGAGCCGTACGCCACTGCCGCGCCGTTCTCGCACCTGATCAATGAAACCGGCGAAGCGCTTTACAGCCTCGAAGAAGACGATCGTCTGCCGGTGTTCATGCCGCGTTACTCGCGCAGCTCGCTGATGACGTTCATGCTCGCCGAGGTCCTGGCCCAGGCGCTGTCGCAAATCAACAGCCCGGCCCAGCGCTCGCGCCAGGGTCACACCCGTGTGCCGCGCCAGCTCAACAGCATCACCCTGACCGTGCCGCCGGGCATGCCGCAGGCCGAGCGCAGCATCCTCAACGAACGCATGCAGCAGGCCATCGGCCTGGTATGGAAAAGCCTCGGCTGGCATGCCGGCGAGGAAGACCCGCATCAGGATCAAGCCGTCAGCCCGCGCACGCCGATCCCGAGCATCCGCGTTGAATGGGACGAAGCCTCCTGCGGCCAGTTGGTGTATCTGTACACCGAGGTCAACGAGAACTTCGCCGGGCACCCGGAAGAGTTTTTCGACACCCTCGCCCGGCCGGACAAAACCGACCGTGAACGCATCACCCTGGCGACCATCGACATCGGCGGTGGCACCACCGACCTGGTGATCACCGACTATCGCCTCGACCGCGCCGGCAACACCGGCAGCGGCAGCAACGTGCACATCGTGCCCGAGCAGCGTTTTCGCGATGGCTTCAAAGTGGCCGGCGACGACATTCTGCTGGACGTGATTCAGGACTTCGTCCTGCCGAGCTTCGAAAAAGCCTTGCAGATCTCAGGCGTCAAATCGCCCGTCTCGCTGATGTCGCGGCTGTGTGGCGATGAATCGGTCAGCGCCCAGGACATGATCCTGCGCCAGCAACTGAACCTGCAGGTATTCGCCCCGCTGGGCCTGGCGCTGCTCAAGGCCTACGAGCATTACGACCCGCAAGACCAGCAGGAAGTGAGCACCCAGACGTACCGCCAATTGCTGGGCGACAACGCGATCAGCCAGACCGTACTCGATTACGTCAATGCCGCCGTGCGTCGTGATGTCGGCAGCCAAAGCGCCTTTGACCTGTACGAATCGTTGATCAGCTTCGACCTGCAAAAACTCCATGCCGCCTTCCTCAACGATCAGATCAACATCACCAAGATCCTCGGTGCGCTATGTGAAGTGGTCGCGCATTACCCGTGCGACGTCCTGCTGCTGACCGGCCGCCCTTCGCGCCTGCCCGGCATTCAGGCGTTCATCCGCAAGGTGTTGCCGCTGCCACCGGGGCGCATCCTGGCGTTGCAGAATTACCGCACCGGCGGCTGGTACCCGTTCCACAAGAACGGCCTGATCGACGACCCGAAAAGCACCGCTTCAGTCGGCGCGATGCTGTGCCTGTTGTGCGCCAACCACAGTGTGCCGAACTTCTACTTCCGCTCTTCGGCACTCAAACCGTATTCGACGGTCAAAAACATCGGCGTTATCGACCTGAACAACGTGATCAAGGATGCCGACGTGCTGTACCGCGACATTCAGTCCGAAGACTACAAAATCAAGTTGCCGGAAATCGGCACGGGCGACGCCGCCGACACGCCTCAGCTGGAAATGCGCGGCGATCTGCGCCTCGGTTTCCGTCAGCTGGCCGCCGACCGCTGGGCCGCTTCGCCGCTGTACACCTTGCGTTTCACCAAGGCCGGTCGGGAGAAGTTCTCCCGTGCGATCGGTGAAAACGGCAGCGCGCCGCTGCTCAAGGTGCGCTTCGAGGTCAAACCGGCGGACAAGTACACACGCAAGCAGGATCTGGTCAGCGACCGCCTCTCGGTACGCAACATCGAATCCAACTGCAGCAACGTCAACTTCAACCCGCGCAGCGACCTCGAGCTGGAACTCAACACCATGCTCGACGCCGGCCTGAGCGAGACCAAGTACTGGCTCGACAGTGGAAGTGTGAAACGCAAATGAATGACCTGACCCCCGATCAACATCAGCTCTCTACCCGTTGGGCCGCTGTTTATGAAGGTGCCGGTCAGGCGCTGGAATGGATTGGCCAGACCCGTGTCAACGCGCCACGTCTGGACAGCGAAGCCGACAACCTGAACATCCGCCTGCATCGCGCCCGCAACCTGGCTCACAGCCTCGGTCGCGTGGCCTGCACGCCGATGACCATCGGCTTTTTCGGTTTGTCCCAGGCCGGCAAGTCCTACCTGATCTCGGCCCTCGCGGCCGGGCAGAACGGCAAACTGGAAACCGATTTCGGCGGCCAGCGCCTGGACTTCATCAAGCACATCAACCCGGTGGGTGGCGGCAAGGAAGCCACCGGCCTGGTGACGCGCTTCAGCCGGCGGGCCACACCGAGCCAGGACCCGGATTTCCCGGTGGAACTGACGCTGTTCAAGGAAATCGAGTTGGCGAAGATTCTCGCCAACTCCTGGTTCAAGGATTTCGACCTTGAACGGATTTCCTACGAGATTGACGAAGAACGCATCCAGCGAGTCCTCAAGCCGTTCGAAGGCCGCGAAACCGGGCCGATGCAGCCGGGTGTCAGCGCCGACGATCTGGTGTCGTTGTGGGATTACCTGCGGGACAACTTCCGTAACTCGGTGAAAAAACTCGAGCACCTGTATTGGCCGAAAGCCTTGCAGCTCGCGCCGCGCCTGAACTTCCAGGAACGTGCCGAGCTGTTCGCCATTCTCTGGGGTGAGCAAAGCGAACTGACGCGCGTGTATCAGCAACTGGCCGGCGCGCTGCACAAGCTGGGCCTGCCTGAAACTGTATTCGCGCCGTTGAAGGCCTTGGTGAGTTTCGAAAACGACACTTACAGCCAGCGCGACAGCATCATGAACGTCGACATCCTCGAGCGCTTCGGCAGCCCGCAGGACTTGCCGATCGACGTGCGGCCACGCATCGACGGTCGCCTGCAAAACAGCCAGGGCATTCCTGTCGCGCAACTGGCGGCACTCACGGCAGAAATGACGTTCTGCCTGATCGAAGCCCCGGCCGATGACATCGTCAACCAGGTCGATCTGCTCGATTTCCCCGGCTATCGCGGACGCAAGAAGCTGCATGAGATCGCCAACTCCAGCGACCCGGAGTCCGCCACCAAGGACAACTCCGTCTCGCAGCTGATTCTGCGCGGCAAGGTGGCTTACCTGTTTGAGCGCTACACCGACAACCAGGAAATGAACGCGCTGGTGGTGTGCACCGGCTCGACCAAACAAAGCGACGTCAACGACGTTGGCCCGGTGCTGACGCGCTGGATAGAAAAAACCCAGGGCGCCGACGCGGCCGCTCGCAGCAAACGCGACACCGGTCTGATCTGGGCATTGACCATGCTCGACCTGCGCATCACCAACTCCCTGAGCCTGACACCCGATCAGTACGACGAGAGCTGGAACGGCATGGTCAAGCTGACCATGCTGGAGCGTTTCGGCAGCTTGAGCTGGATGAACGACTGGGCCGGCACGCCATTCCAGAACACCTTCCTGGTGCGTAAACCGCGCATGGACGCGGCATTCATCGTCCAGGACGACAGCGGCGCCGAAACCGGGATCAACGCCAGTTACCAGGAACGCGTCGATGCACTGGGCGAAAGCTTTGCGAGCAACGCGCTGGTGTGCAAACACGTCAGCAATCCCGCCAATACCTGGAAAGAAATGCTGCGCAACGATGACGGTGGCATCAGTCACTTCAGCGGCAGTTTCAAGGGCGTGGCCAATATCGAATTCAAACTGCAGCGCATCCGCGAGCAGCTGGACGAATGCCTTGAAGGCCTGACCACGCACGGCCTGAACACCTGGTATCACGCCGACGGTGACGGCGCCGGCGCTGCCAAGAAAGCCCAGGCGCAGATGATTTTGTCGACCCTGGGCCGTCGTCCGGCGGTGCTGGGCGAACTCATCGATCAACTCGACATGCCGAGTGAAGAGGTGCGCGACCTGTACCTCAGCGGCGTGTACGAAACCGATGACGAGCCAGCGGTCAGCGATGAACCGGTCGCCCCGACACCGAGCCAGAGCCTGTACGGCAACGACGCCGGTTTCGATTTCGATTTCGGCGATGACACCAGCCCCGACAGCACACCGGCCAGCAGCAAGCCCCACACGCCGGTCCCGGAACTGCAAAGCAACGAACACCGTTTTGCCAAAGCGGCCTTCAAGGCCTGGGTCGCGCACTTGCGCGAACTGACCACCCGGCAAAGCCTGCTCAACCTGCTGGGGCTTGAAAAGGCCTTGCTCGAAGCGGTGGTCGACGAGCTGATCACTGCCGGCTACCGCCAGGATTTGCCGGGGCAACTGAGCCGCGCCGTCCTCAAGCGCGCCCAGAGCGGTGCGCGTCGCGATCAACTGGTCGAGCGCCAGGTAATGGAAGTACAGCGTGTGCTGCGCGATTTCGTGTCCTGGTTCGGCTACCTCCAGAAACCCGTGAGCGAGCGCCCACCTAGCCGGACCGGTGCCAAAGCGCCCTTGTTCTCGTTCTATACCGACATCGGTCCGGGACAGGTGCCGGAGTTGCCGCCGCAACCGGCGAACCAGGCGCAACGGTATCTCGGCGACTGGCTTTCGGGCCTGGCCTGTATCACGCAGGACAACGCCGGCCATGGTGCCGGTCGCGAAATCACCCCTGAACAGAACGAACGGCTGGGCCAAGTGCTCACAGCCTTCGCAGCGAGATAAGCAATGCCAATTCGTGTCGACCTGCTCGCCTTAGAGCCCAATGTGCCTGGCCGGGCCTGCCTTACTGTAAAGAAATGGCAGGGTGGCGAAGAACAGCTGGAATTCTCCATTCAGCGTAACCAGGACGGTTTCTACCTCCAGGATCAACAGGCCTGGAGCAACAACCCGTTCTGGTTCAAGGTTTCGCGCTTCACTGTCGCCGCCAGTGGCGACGCCCTTGAAGCCCAGATCGGCCCGGAAGTGGTCGACCCGCTGCTGGAAGGCAGCGCCAACTCGCAATTCCAGATCGAACTGCGCGAGCGGAGCCTGGGGCATGCCGACAAAGGCGTGGTCCGGCCAGGCGTCGGGCTGTTGCCGTCCACGGCGGGTGGCCAGACGCGCTCGACATACGGCGGCGCAGATTTGACCGCACCGGCTGCACCGGCACCTGAGATTCCGGAAATCCCGGAACTGCCGGAATTGACCTTGCACACCGCCGAGCCAGAAATCGAACTGGAATCGGTGCCCAACGAACGCGAATACATGCCGGCTCCGCCACCGGCGAAGAAGAGCAACAAAGGCCTGCTCGGCCTCGCGCTTGTGCTGGTATTGCTGCTGGCGGCAGCGGCCGGGTTCTGGTTCTACAAACGCACTCCCGCGCCTGCCCCGACTGTCGCGGCGGCCGCACCGGCCGGTGCCGACGCACAAGCCTGCACGCTGGAAAGCATGAACAGCCTGCCCGAGCTGACCTTCGTCCAGACCTGCATCAAGGCGGCACCTGACAGCGCCAAGCTGCTGGAAATCATCAACGAAGCCAAGGCCGGCAAACACTGCGGTGTCGCCCAGCGCCTGTACGCCAACCGTGCCCAGGCCGGTGACGCACTGATCGCCAACGCCTATGCCCGCGAGTACGACCCGAAATACCTGAAGGCCAGCGAGTGCTTCCCGGTAGCGGATAACGCCACCGCGGCCTACTGGTACGAAACGATCCTCACCCAGGACCCGAACAACGCCGAAGCCAAGCAGCGTTTCGAGGAGTTGCAGAAGTGATGCGTTCGCCCGTGAGTCGTTTCCTGCTGAGCAGCGCCGCACTGTTGGCGCTGTGCATCAGCCCGTTGTCCCAGGCTGATGACAAACCACTGATCCAGGCCGGTAAAAAGACCTTGTTCCAACGTGTGCTGACCACCCCGGGCTGCAAGATCAGCTCGACGGCGGGCGGTGCGGCAGGCGAGGCGCAACCGGTGTTCAGCCGTTTCTACGTGTACGAACGCGCCCAGGCGGCGAACGCCGAATGGCTAAAAGTCGGCCCCGACAGTTACGGCAAAACCATTGGCTGGCTGCCTGCAAGCTGCACCACCGACTGGAAAATGCAGCTGACCCTGGCCTTCACCAACCCGGCCAACCGCGACCGGCTGCTGTTCTTCAAGGAACGCGCCACGGTCGAAGGCATTCTCAATGCACCGGACCCGGTGAGCAAAGTCGCCCCGCTGCGCGCCACGTTGAAAAAGGGCAAGCAAGCACCCGGCGTGCTGGCCGAAGAACCTGAATACTTCGTCGACCTGCAAAAGCAGTTCTACCTGTTGCCCGTGCTCAGCGGCGAAGAAGTCATGACCGAAGCGGGCTTTCGCACGCGCCTGCTCAATGTCGCATCGGTCAGCAAGCCCGACGAAAAAGACACCAAGGGCGCGGCCGGCAAAAATGCGTCCGGCGGCAAAGAGGCCGAAGACAAGGCCGCCAGCCAACTGAAGGAATTCAGCGCGGCGGTGGTGTTTGTCATCGACTCGACGATTTCGATGGACCCGTACATCGACCGTACCCGCGAAGCGATTCGCAAGGTTTATCAGCAGATCGAATCGCAGAACCTCGGCAAGCAGGTCAAGTTCGGCATGGTGGCTTTCCGTTCCAATACCCAGGCGGTGCCGGGCCTGGAATACACCACCAAGATGTACGCCGACCCTACCAAGGTGAAAGACAGCGCCGACTTTTTCGCCAAGATCGCCGACCTCAAACAGGCCTCCGTGTCGAGCAGCAGCTTCGATGAGGATGCCTTTGCCGGCGTCATGGAGAGTATCGACAAGGTCGACTGGAGCCAATTCGGTGCGCGCTACGTGGTGTTGATCACCGACGCGGGCGCCATCGAAGGTGACGACAAACTGTCGAAGACCGGTTTGAGCGCTGCACAGGTGCGCATTGAAGCGGCCAACCCGGGCGTGGCGATTTACACCTTGCACTTGAAAACCCCGGCCGGGGTCAAGGATCACGCCAAGGCCGAAGCGCAGTACCAGAACCTGTCGACTTACCCGGGCACCAACACCTCGCTGTACTACCCGGTGAATGCGGGTGATGTGCAGGAGTTCGGGCGCAAGGTCGACGCACTGGCCACCGCGATCACTACACAGGTGAAAGCCGCCTACATGGGCGAAGATGCCATCGGCAGCGCGGCGAACGCCAAGCAGGACCCGGCCGAGAAGAAAATGCTCGAGGACGCCGCACTGATCGGCCACGCCATGCAACTGGCCTATCTGGGCGAGAAGAACAACAGCAAGTCCCCGCCGGTGTTCAAGGCGTGGATCACCGACCGTGACCTGATCAAGCAGAACATCCCGACCACCGACGTGCGGGTGTTGCTGACCAAGTCCCAGCTCAGCGATTTGAGCGACGTGATGAAGAAGATTCTCGACGCTGCCAACGAAGGCCTGATTTCGCCGACGGAAATGTTCGACCGCCTGCGCTCGGTGGCCGCGACCATGGGCGCCGATCCGAACCAGCTCAAGCAGAACAGCAACGCCAAACTGGCGGACATGGGCGTGCTCGGCGAGTACCTCGAAGACCTGCCGTACCAGAGCGAAGTGCTGAACCTGGATGAAGAGACCTGGAAGAGCTGGGACGGTCTGGCGCAGGAGAAATTCATCCGTACGCTCAACACCAAACTGCGGCACTACCAGCGTTACAACGCTGACGTCGACCGTTGGGTGGCGTTAGCCAAGGACAGCGATGCGCGGGACAACGTGTACCCGGTGCCTCTGGAAATGATGCCTTAACGAGACGCCCATGCTCGATATCAGGAACCTGCTGGTGCGCCGTGGTGAAGGCGCGCTGGCCCATCACGTGCGCCTGCCGCACTTGCAGATCGGCGCCGGGGAAATCCTCGCCATTACCGGCGAGAGCGGCAGCGGCAAAAGCACATTGCTTGAGGCCATCGGCCTGCTGCTGGCACCGGTCGAGCTTGAACGCTTTCGCCTGGGCGCAAAGCAGGATCAGGACATCGCCCGATTGCTTGCCACGGATGATCAACCGGCTTTGGCGGCGGTGCGTTCGCGGCATCTGGGGTTCATTTTGCAAAGTGGCGGCCTGCTGCCGTTTCTGAGCGTGCGCGACAACATCAGCCTGCCGCGCCGTTTGCTTGGCATGTCGACACACAGCGCGCACATCGACCACGCGGTTGAGGTGTTGCGCCTGCAAGGACTGCTGGATAAAAAGCCGCAGGCGCTGTCGATCGGCGAACGCCAGCGCGTGGCCTGCGTTCGCGCCATTGCCCATGAACCGCTGCTGCTGTTGGCGGACGAACCGACCGCCGCGCTCGACCCGCACAGCGCCCGACGCCTGTTTGAATTGCTGCTGAGCCTGGTGTCGAGCATGGGCCTGAGTGCGCTCGTGGTGTCCCATGACTGGGCCTTGTTGAAGGATTTCGGCTTGCCGCGACTCGGCGCTATCAGCCGTCAGGGGGAGACTCTGTTTGAACCGATGGACTGACCGACTGCGCCTGCTGGGCACGCTGGCCCTGCAAGACCTGTGGCACGACCGCAAGGTGTCGCTGTGCATTGCCGCGTCATTGGTGGCGGTGATCGCGCCGTTGCTGCTGCTGTTCGGCCTCAAGCACGGGGTGGTCAGCCAGTTGCAGGACGAACTGCTGCGCGACCCGCGTAACCTTGAAGTGAAGATGCTCAGCAACGGCAACTACGACAGTGCCTGGATCGAGCGTCTGCGCCAGCGTCCCGAGACCGGCTTTGCCCTCGGCCAGACCCGTTCGCTCAACACCCAGGCGGATTTGCTGATCGGCATGCAACGCTTCGTCGAAGGCGCGGAAATCATCGCCACCGAACCCGGCGACCCGCAACTGAACCTGCCGCAACTCAACCCCACCGGCGATCAAGTGATCCTCAGTGCCAGCGCCGCGCAACGCTTGCAAGCCAAGGTCGGCGATCGCGTGCAACTGCGCGTGCTGCGCCGTCTGGAAGGCGTGAATGAGCGCGGCGAGATGACATTGAGCGTGCTGGCGATTCTCGATGGCGCCCGTTTCGGCCGCGCTGCCGGGTTTGTCGCCCCGCCGTTGCTGCTGGACCTGGAGCGCTTTCGCGATGGCTATCAGGTCAGTACGTTCGGCATCACCACTGGCAAACCTCTGGGTGATCTGCAACCGCTGTATGCCCGCGCTCGCGTGTATGCACGCGACATTGACCAAGTGGCGCCGCTGGAGCGCTGGCTCAACGAACAACACATCGAAACCTCGAGCCGACTGGCCGACATCGACAACGTCAAAGCCATCAACCATGTGCTGGGGGTGATCTTCGGTGTTATTGCCCTGGCGGCATTGATTGGCTGTGTGGCGTCGATGGTCGGCGCGTTCCTGGCCAACATCGACCGCAAGCGCAAAAGCCTCGCGGTCCTGCGCCTGCTGGGGTTCAAGCGCACGGCGGTCGCCGGTTTCGTGGTCGTGCAAGCGCTGTTGCTGAGCCTGGCCGGCTACCTCGGCGGATTGGGGTTTTACGCTGCCGGCAGTCATCTGTTCGACTACTTGCTCGGCAGCAGCCAGGCCACCGGCACCTTTGTCTGCCACATCACACTCTGGCATGGCCTCGCCGCCCTGCTTCTGACCTTTCTGGTCGCTACACTGGTGGCCGTGATCGGCGCCGTGCGCGCCATCAGCATCCAACCTGCGGAGAGTCTGCGTGAGCTATAAACGTTTTGGCTTGCTGTTGCCCCTGAGCCTGGGCTACTTGCTCGACGCTTCGGCGGCGGGCTGGGAAGAGAAGTATTACAACCCGATGCCCGAAGCCAGCGACGTCGTGCTGCCGATGCCGTGCGAAGGCTCGATGGTGTTTCGCAAAGTATTCATTCCGGTCACCGGACCGCTCGACGACTACCCGATCAACATCGGTCAGGACGGCGCGGAATACGGCTATGTCGAACAGACTCGACCGACGTTTATCGCCGGCAGTTTCACCGGCGCCAAGAACGACAAATCCCGCTACTACCTGATGGCCAAGTACGAGATGAGTCAGTTGCAGTACGCCGCCCTGACCGACGAAACCTGCCCCACCGCCGCGACCAAGATGCGCCTGCCGCAAGTGGCCGTGAGCTGGGTGCAAGCCGTCGAAGCGGCTGACAAGTACAACCTGTGGCTGCGCAAGAACGCCGCCGGCAAGCTGCCGAAAGAAGACGGCGCGCTGGGCTTCCTGCGTTTGCCAACGGAAGTCGAGTGGGAGTTCGCCGCGCGCGGTGGCCTGGAAGTCGGTGCGGCGGAATTCCGTGATACACGCTACCCGATGCCCGACGGCATCAACGCTTACGAGTGGTTTGCCGGGGCACAATCGTCCAACGGCAAACTGCAGTTGTCCGGCCTGCAAAAGCCCAACCCGCTGGGCCTTCACGACATGCTCGGCAACGTCGACGAAATGATGTTCGAGCCGTTTCGCCTGAACAAACTCGACCGTCAGCATGGTCAGGCCGGTGGCTACGTCGTGCGGGGCGGCAATTACCTGACCGCCCAGGCTGACCTGCGCACCGCGTTGCGCAAGGAAGAGCCGTACTACAACGCCGAAGGCCAGGTAAAAAACAAAACCACCGGCCTGCGCCTGGTATTGGTCTCGCCGACCCTGACCTCTCGCGAACGCGTGGCCAGCATCGAAAGCAGCTGGAAGAAACTCGGCACCGGCAGCAAGGAAACCGAATCCGCCGACAAAGGCACGGTTCAGTCGCTGAACACGCTGGCCTCGGGTGTTGAAGATAAAGCGCTGAAGGAAAAACTCCAGGCCCTGGAAAACCAGCTGCGCGCCAGCAACCAGCAGCAGGAAGAAACCCGCGACCAGGCGATTCGCGCCAGCCTCAATCTGGGTGCGTTCCTGTGCACCAAGATGCTCGACGACGGCCAGTACGTGGATTTCCTGCAGAAAAACTACAAACTCAATTGCGAAGCCGCCGAAAAAGACGCCAGTTGTGACATGCGCAAGGGCAAGCTCGACGAGCAGAAGGATCGCCTGCACAAACTCAGCCGTTATTACGCCAGCAGCCTGGTGGAGTCGGCGACGTTGTACGGTCAGCCGCTGCTCGAGGCACAGGTTCCGGTGATGGAAGAAATCATCACCCGCAACAAACAGCTTCAGGACCTCAAACCGTACTTGCGCACGCACTGGGCGAATCAGAAGACCTTCCTGCAAAAACAGAAGATCGACACTGACGCCTGGCTGACCAGCTGCAAGACCGTCACTCAATAACATGCCAACACCGTCATCTAGGAGTTTCACCATGTCGCGCAGCCTTTGGACTCGCTTCAAGCTACAGATCGCATTCGTCGTTGCCGGCAGCCTGTTGCTGACTGGTTGCGCCAACACCGGCAGTTCGATGCTCGGCGGCAGCGACGGTGCAGACCCGCGCCTGACCCAGGGCAATGACGCAGAGTTCTTCAGCAAGTCCGGTTACCAGGCCTGCGCCGTCGGCGCCGGTGTCGGCATCCTCGGCTGCGCGCTGTCCAACAGCAGCAACAAGGCCGTCTGCGCCATCGCCGCCGGTATTACCGCGTGTGGCGTGGCCATGGGCGCGAACTATTATCTGGATCAACGTCGCAGCGAATACGCCGACACCAACACCCGTCTGGCGAAGATGAACAGCGATGTCGAGCAAGACACGCGCAATGTGATTGCCCGCACCGAGACTGCTCAGCAGGTGATCAAGGATGACCAGGCGCGTATCGCCAGGATCAAACAGGACATCGCCAGCAAAAAGGTCGACAAGTCCAAAGCCCAGGTGCAAATCGCCGAGATCGACAACAACATCGCAATCTTGCGTAAAGACCTCAGCAACATGCGCAACAAAGTCACCGAGTACCGCAAAGTGGCCGATGCCGAACGCGCCCAAGGCTCCAGCGCCGAGATGAAGCAGGTGGATGTGAGCATTTTGAAAATGAACGAGAAAGTCGCTGCCTTGCAAAAGGAAGTCGACGGTCTCTACAGCCAGCGCTCCGCAATTACTCTGGGTTAATCACATGACGTTACGACAGCTGGCGGTCCTGACCGCCGTCCTCGCTTTGAGCGGTTGCGCGACCCAGCCAGGCGAATGCGATGCGACCAATCGCGACAGCAGCATGCTGACCAAGATGAACTGCGACTACTCTGGTGGTTACAGCGATCAGGTCAAACAAAAGGAACAGGCCCTGGCCGAGTCCCGCCAGCAAAACGCGATGTTCCGTCAGGTGTACGAGAACATTCAGGCCCAGCAGCTCAGCACCAAAACCGATTTGGCCAGCCAGCAGAAGTCCCAGGCTGAACTGAACCAGTCGCTGAGCAAGTTGCTGACCTCGCTGAAGGCGCGCCATGGCAACGAAAGCCAGGTGCAAAAGCAGATCGCCGGGCTCGAACAGCAGCTCAAGGACTCGCAGACTGCACCGGTGGCCAAGCCTTCAAAGGCGGCCCTGGCCGCCAAGCAGGAACAACTGAAGGCGCTGCAGAAAAAGGTCAATCAACTGCAATTCAGCCTCGGTTACGAAGAGTAACTTTTTACCCGCAGGCCTCCCGCCGGAGGCCTGCAGCCTTTTCAGGAATCGACGTCATGCAGCGGGTCATCAGGGATGCGCAAGCCACACCAGAGGGGATGAGTGCGCTGCAAGCCAAAGTAGCCCTCATCCAGAAACACTTTCCGCCGACCGTCTCCAGCCTCTTCGCCATCCCGCGAATGGGCAGCGGTGAGGTACTGGAATGGTGGACCGAACTGGGTGGCCAACCCACGCCCTATGCCGACCTCAACGAGGATGCTCAACGGCGATTGCTGGAAACCTATGAAGTGCGTCAGACGTCCCTTGGACAGTTGGCGGACGAACTGCAAAAACGCGGTCAGCCCACGGAAGCGGATGACCTGCGCAGCCTGCTCGGCGCTCCCGAGCTGGACAAACTCTACAGCCTCAACGGTGAGCCGTTGGTGGTGCGCTGGAACCAGCGCCCGCCAAAACCGGTGGTGCCGCCGGTGGTTCCGCTGGCTCCCGCGGCCGTCGCGCCGTCGCGCCGTGGATGGTGGATCGCCGCGGCATTGCTGGCATTGCTGTTGTTGCTCCTGGCGCTCTGGGCTTACTGGTGGTTAATGCACCGGGAAAAAGTTGTTCCGGTCGAACCGGTCGCCCCGGTGGTGACACCGATTGAGAAACCGGTTGTGCCTGTTCCCGAGCCGGTAGTGGAACCGGAGCCTGTAGTGGAACCGAAACCGGAACCCGTACCGGTTCCAGAACCGGTGCCGGTGCCCGCCCCCAAACCGGTCCCACCGCCAAAACCTGTGGTGGCCGCCCCGCCACCACCACCGCCACCACCGCCACCGCCGCCGGCACCGACGCTGGACAACTTCGCGTGCCGCAAAAAAGCGCCAAACGCCGAGATCCCGCAATTCGTGGTAGTGCTCGACACCTCGGGTTCGATGGATTTGAACATCAGGTCCGTGAAAGCCGACGAGGACTGGTTCTTCGGCAATGAGATGAACAAGTATCTGGACCCAAACCGCACCATGCAGATTTTCGCCAAACCCAGCCGCATGGACGTCGCCAAAGATTCGCTGGCCGGCATGATCAACGAGCTGGACCCGAAGATCGACACGCGCCTCATCACCTTCGCCGGCTGCGAACGCACACCGGACCAGGGCGTGTTCAGGTTTGGCGACCGGCCACGGCTGATCAACGGGATTCGAGGCCTGGTTCCCAACGACGGCACACCGCTGGCCGACAGCCTCGCTTACGCGGCAAGCACCGTCGACGGGCGTAATAACGATGCCGTGATCGTGATGTTCGTCGACGGTGAGGACGGCTGCCAGAAAGACGCTTGTGCGGTGTCTCGCCAAATCGCCAGGAACCAACCACGCCTGCGGGTCAACGTGGTGAAAATCGGTGCCGGCGGCCCGTCACGCTGCATTGCTGAAAACACCGGTGGCCGGGTTTACAACAGCACCAACGCGGCAGAACTGGCCAAGCAGTTGAAACTCGCAACCAAGGAAGTGTCGAGCAACGCCAAGTGTGATTGATTGGCAGATCTGAATATTGCGGTGCAGCCTTCGCGGGCAAGTCGGATCGCCGCACCGCTCGCTCCTACAGGGGTCAACGCTGAACCTGTAGGAGCGAGGCTTGCCCGCGAAAGCTATTTCAAAGGCGACTCAACGAAACCGGTCAACCTCTTGGCGCAATTCCGCCGCCAGGCTCTCCAGCTCTTTGGCGGTCACTGCCAGGTTCGACACCACTTCCCGCTGCTCGCTGTTCGCCAGCGCAATGCTTTGCAGGTTGCTGCTGAGCAGGGTCGCGGTGCTGCTCTGCTCCTGGGTCGCGGTGGTGATCGCGGCGAATTGCTCACCGGCGGAACGGCTTTGCTCATCGATCCGTGCCAGTGCCGAGGCGACATTGGCGTTACGCGACAAGCCTTCCTGCATCAGGACTTTGCCCTGTTCCATGGTGCTGATGGCGTTGCCGGTTTCCTGCTGGATGCTCTGAATCATCCCGGAAATTTCGTCGGTGGCCTGGCGAGTGCGTGAAGCCAAGTTGCGCACTTCATCGGCCACCACCGCAAAACCACGGCCCTGCTCACCGGCACGCGCCGCTTCGATGGCCGCGTTGAGCGCCAGCAGGTTGGTTTGCTCGGCAATCGAGGTGATCACCCCGACAATGCCACCGATTTCCTGAGAACGCTGGCCCAAGGTGTTGATCACCGTGGCGGTGCTGTTCAGCGCGCCAGCAATTTGCTCCAGAGACGAAGACGCTTCACCCATCGATGTACGACCGATCTGGGTTTGCTGTGCGTTTTCCTGCGCCAGACGCTGAGTGCTGCCCATGTTGTCGGCAATGTTCAACGAGGTGGCGCTGAATTCTTCCACGGCACCGGCCATGCTGGTGATTTCGCCGGACTGCTGCTCCATGCCTTCATAGGCACCGCCAGACAAACCGGACAAGGCCTGGGCACGGCTGTTGACCTCTTGCGAGGCCCGGCGGATGTGCTCGACCATCGTCGACAGCGCCTGACTCATCTGGTTGAAGGCGCGGGCCAACTGACCGATTTCATCGTTGCTCGACACGTTCAGGCGCACGCTCAGATCACCGGCGCCCAAGGCTTCGGCCTGCCGCACCAGATCGCCCAGCGGCGCGAGTTTGCTGCGCAGCAACCAAACGGCGGACCCCACAGCGATCAACATCGCCAGCAGGCTGCCAATCGCCAGTTGAATGCCGACACTCCAGGTCACCGCGCTGATTTCGTCTTGCGGCATGCTCGCCACGACCGACCACGGACCGCCGTCGAACGGCACGGCGACGCTGTAGAAGTCTTCGGAGGTGTCGCTCCAGAAATTGCCCTTGCCCGGCGTTTTCGCCAGTGCGGCGATGGCCGGGACGGCTTTATCCAGCGCTTGCACACCGGCAATCGGCACCAGCCATTTGCTCTGCTCGTCCAGCAGCGCCAACGAACCGGTCTGGCCAATGCGGAAGCGCTTGAGGTTGGCGAACTGCGCGTTCTGCGCGTCGGTGTAATCGAATCCTACGAACAGCACGGCAATCACCTTACCGGCGCTGTCGCGTACCGGGGTGTATTGCGTCATGTAGGAACGTTCGAAGAGCAAGGCGCGGCCGACATAGCTCTGGCCTGCCATCAGGCGTGCATAGGCCGGATTGGCATGATCCAGCAGCGTACCGATGGCGCGGTTGCCGTCCTGTTTACTGAGGGACGTGCTGACCCGAATGAAGTCCTCGCCACTGCGCACGAACACCGTCGCCACGCCTGCGGTCATTTGCTTGAACTCGTCCACTTCCTTGAAATTGTTGTTCAACACTTCGCCGCCCAGGTGCAGACCGGGAGTCTGCGTGCCCGCCACCGCCACCGGTTCGTCCGGGTGCACGCTCAGGCCCGCGTTGAAGCGCTTCTCAAACAGCCCGGCCAGACGCTGGGTACTTTCACGCAACGTGCCGTGGAACGTACTCAACTGGTCGGCCAGCAGCCGCGCCTCGCTGGCCAGGTGCTCCTCGCGGGTGGCGAGGTTGGCCGTATCCAGTGAACGCAGGGCAAACAGGGTACTGCCGCTGATGACAATCGCCAGGATAACGGCGAGCGCAAGGCCAAGCTGTGAAGCGATCCGGGCACGAGGTTGAGACATGACAGCTCCTGGCCGAGCGATCTGATCCTCCTTGATCGGCTACTCAGCAAAATTTCTAATAATGGGAATTACGTCGAACCTGCACGAAGGTTCCATCTGCAGATTTTCGGCGGCGAATCTGAATACTTGAGTAAATAGCCGGGATATGGCTCAAGGCCGCTATTTCGAGGGCTCTATCGATTCAGCACAAGTGTTCGACGTCCGGCAATTTCATTGCCCGCACTTCGCCTTGCAGGAAATCGCTGAGGCGGCGCAAACGTTCACCACCTGGGCGGGTTTTCGGCCAGACGAGGTAATAATTCTCACCACTGGCGACGGCGGTCGGCCACGGCAAACTCAGACGGCCCTGCGCCACATCTTCGGCCACCATCAGCAGATCGCCCATCGACACGCCATAACCCCGGGCGGCGGCAATCATGCCCAGCTCCAGCGTATCGAACACCTGCCCGCCCTTGAGCGACACCTGATCCGTCAGCCCCATGCGCTCCAGCCAGTTGCGCCAGTCACGCCGGTCCGGCGTCGGGTGCAGCAGTTCGGCATGGGCCAGGCGCGCGACGTCCCACGGTTGGTCCTTCAGAAGATTCGGTGCACCGACCGGAATCAGCTCCTCCGGGAACAGCAGGCTCGCCTCCCAGTCCGGCGGAAAATGCCCGTTGCTGAGGATCACGGCGCAGTCGAACGGCTCATGGTTGAAGTCCACCGAATCGACGTCCATCCAGGCGCTGGTCAGTTGCACTTCGTTGCCCGGTTGCAGGTGGCGGAAACGGCTGAGCCGCGCCAGCAGCCAGCGCATGGTCAGGGTCGACGGCGCTTTCATGCGCAGGATGTCATCTTCGGCGCGCAAGGTATTGCAGGCCCGCTCAAGGGCGGTGAAGCCTTCGCGAATGCCCGGCAGGATCAGCCGCGCCGACTCGGTCAGTTGCAAATTGCGCCCGCTGCGATGAAACAGCCGACAGGCAAAATGCTCTTCAAGCGTACGAATATGCCGACTGACCGCACTCTGCGTAATCGACAACTCTTCAGCGGCACGGGTAAACGAGCTATGCCGCGCCGCTGCTTCAAATGCGCGAAGGGCATACAAGGGAGGAAGACGACGAGACATGCGGAAAGCTCCTACAGCGCAATTTCGTCAACTTATCAGAAACTCCCCATGATGAGTTTTAATCATGCGATCCATCCTTTTTATCCCTTTGTGCAAACCCAGCAGAGCGCCGAGAATCGACGCTTTCCTGTTCTCTTTGATAATCGAGCGTGATGACCATGCAGCATCCTGCGCGTATTGAACTCTGGGCCATCCTGCGGCTGGCGGGGCCGTTGATTGCCTCGCAGTTGGCGCACATGCTGATGGTCCTCACCGACACCTTGATGATGGCGCGCCTGAGCCCCGAGGCATTGGCCGGCGGCGGACTCGGCGCAGCGACCTATTCGTTTGTGTCGATTTTTTGCATCGGCGTAATTGCGGCCGTCGGCACCCTGGTGGCGATCCGTCAGGGCGCGGGCGATATCGTTGGCGCCGCACGGCTGACCCAGGCCGGGTTGTGGCTGGCGTGGTTGATGGCCCTGGTGGCCGGGTTGCTGCTGTGGAACCTCAAACCGGTGTTGCTGATGTTCGGCCAGACTGAAACCAACGTTCAGGCCGCCGGGCAGTTCCTGTTGATTTTGCCGTTTGCCTTGCCCGGCTACCTGAGCTTCATGGCCCTGCGCGGTTTCACCAGCGCGATTGGCCGGGCGACGCCGGTGATGGTCATCAGCCTCGGCGGCACGGTGGCCAACTTCGTGCTCAATTATGCGTTGATCACCGGGATGTTCGGCTTGCCGAAAATGGGCCTGGTGGGCATCGGTCTGGTCACGGCGATCGTCGCCAACCTGATGGCCGTGGCGTTGGCGCTGCACATTCGACGGCACCCGGCGTACGACGCGTATCCATTGCGTCAGGGTTTGTCGCGGCCAAACCGGCAGTATCTGAAGGAGTTGTGGCGCCTGGGTCTGCCGATTGGCGGCACCTACGCAGTGGAAGTCGGGCTGTTTGCCTTCGCCGCGTTGTGCATGGGCACCATGGGCAGTACGCAACTGGGCGCGCATCAGATCGCGCTGCAGATCGTCTCAGTGGCGTTCATGATTCCGGCGGGGCTTTCTTATGCGATCACCATGCGTATCGGCCAGCATTACGGCGCCGGGCAGTTGCTGGACGCGCGGCTTGCCGGGCGGGTCGGGATCGCCTTTGGCGCGGCGGCGATGCTCGGTTTCGCGATGGTCTTCTGGCTGTTGCCGAATCAGTTGATCGGCCTGTTTCTGGACCACAACGACCCGGCCTTCCGCCCGGTCATCGAACTGGCGGTGAGCCTGCTGGCGGTAGCGGCGTGGTTCGAGCTGTTCGACGGCACGCAAACCATCGCCATGGGCTGTATTCGCGGGCTCAAGGACGCCAAGACCACGTTCCTGGTCGGGTTGGGTTGCTATTGGCTGATCGGCGCGCCTGCCGCGTGGTGGATGGCGTTCCATTTGCACTGGGGGCCGACGGGCGTCTGGTGGGGCTTGGCGTTGGGACTGGCGTGCGCGGCGGTGAGCCTGACGCTGGCGTTCGAGTGGAAGATGAAGCGGATGATTCGGCGGGAGCCGTCGTCAGCTCAGCGTTTCGAGATAGCCTAACCCTGTAGGAGCGAGGCTTGCCCGCGAAGGCGGTCTGTCAGACAGAAATGCTTATCTGACAGACCGCCTTCGCGGGCAAGCCTCGCTCCTACAGGGACTTGTGTCAGCTCACGATCTCCAGCATTGACTGCTGACTGCTGCCAAAACTCAAATACTCAACCAACTCCGCCAACGGCAACGGCTTGCTGATCAGATAACCCTGCACCTGATCACAACCAAACCCGCGCAACAGATCCAGCTGCTCCGGCGTTTCCACGCCCTCGGCGACCACTTCCAGATTGAGGTTGTGCGCCAGGTTGATCATCGCGTGCACCAGTTTGCGATTCTCTTCGCGCCCTTCCATTCCGCCGACGAAACTCTTGTCGACCTTCAACAAGGCAATCGGCAGGCTGTTGAGGTGCACGAAGGAGGAAAACCCGGTGCCGAAGTCGTCGAGCGAGAAGCGCACGCCCAGGCGCCCGAGGGCATCCATGGTCTGCTTCACCAGATCGCTGCGGCGCATGACCGCCGTTTCGGTCAGTTCGAATTCCAGCCACTGCGCTTCGACGCCACGTTCGGCAATCAGCCGACTCAGGGTCGAAAGCAACTGACTGTCCTGAAACTGGCGGAACGACAGGTTGATCGCCATGTGCAGCGCCGGCAGACCGAGCTCGCGCAACGCCTGCATGTCGCGCAACGCGCGGGAAATCACCCAGTAACCGAGTGGCACGATCAAGCCGCTTTGCTCGGCCAGTGGCACGAACTCGCTCGGCGGCAACAACCCGCGCTCGGCATGACGCCAGCGCACCAGGGCTTCGAGACCGACGATCTGGCCGTCTTCAAGGTTCAGGCGTGGCTGGTAATGAAGTTCCAGCTCATCGCGGCGCAAGGCCCGGCGCAGCTCGCTTTCGAGGTCGGCCATGCTGCGGGCATTGCGGTTGATGCGTTCGTTGAAGATGTGAAAGGTGCAGCCTTGAGTGCTCTTGGCCTGCTGCATGGCGATGTGCGCGTGCCACATCAACGGATCGGCGCCGGCCTGGGCGCGGGCGTGGGCGATGCCCAGGCTGGAACCGATCAACAGGCTTTCGCCGTCGACCCAATAAGGCTCGGCCAACGCTTCGGTGATGCGTTCGGCCATCCATTCGGCGCGTTGCGGCGCGCGGCGGGTGTCGATCAGCAGGGCGAACTCATCGCTGCCCAGCCGCGCCAGTTGATCGCCGGCCTCGAGCTGGCTTTTCAGGCGCGCGACCACTTGCAGGATCAATCGGTCGCCGGCCTGATGGCCGAGGGCGTCGTTGGCGTGGCGGAAGTTGTCGAGGTCAAGGTGCCCGAGGGCCAGGCCACGGCCGTCGTTTTCCGCCAGTCGCGCGGCCAGCAAGGTCTGGAAGCCCTGGCGGTTGGCGATGCCGGTCAGCGGGTCTTGCTCGGCCAGGCGTTGCAGGGTGTTTTCCAGCACACCGCGCTCGCGCACATGGCGCAGGCAACGGCGCAACATGCCAGGGTCGAGATGATCGCGCACCAGCCAGTCGCTCACGCCATCGGGCGGCAACAGCGGCTCTTGTTCGAGCAGCAACACCGTTGGCAAACTGCAACGGCCGGGCGCCGGCTGAAGGGCCGGGATCGTCAACAACACCGCGCTGCGGTTGTCATCAAACAGAGCGCTGACCGACTCCCAGCTCGGAGCGCTGATGAGCACGGCCGAGCTCCCCATCGGAGCCAGACACTCGCGCAACAACGCTGCCCACGCTGGCTCTTCGGCCAATAGCAGCAAACGCAAGGGTTCGACAGGCGTAGACAAGCTAGCTCCCTAGACTCTGCAATGATGTAGGCGGCGGGCATTATGCCGTGCCGATAACCAATGACCAACGACATCAGTTATCAAACGAGGCATTTGTATCTGGAATTACGAACATTAGTCGCAAATTCGTTGCGCATCCTGCGTGAAAGTAACAAAACCGGCAAATATAGATAGCGCGCTACGTCACAAGTCGGAGAGAGCAGCACAATTCGCTGAGCCTGTTAAAATGCCGGCCCATTTCGTACTGACTCCTGAATTTACGTATGTCCCGACTCAATCCCCGGCAGCAAGAAGCCGTGAGCTACGTCGGCGGCCCTCTTTTGGTGCTCGCCGGTGCAGGCTCCGGCAAGACCAGCGTGATCACGCGCAAAATCGCGCACTTGATCCAGAACTGCGGCATCCGCGCCCAGTACATCGTCGCCATGACCTTTACCAACAAGGCCGCGCGCGAGATGAAGGAACGGGTCGGCACCCTGCTCAAGGGCGGCGAAGGCCGTGGCTTGACGGTGTGCACCTTCCACAACCTGGGCCTCAACATCATCCGCAAGGAACACGTGCGGCTGGGCTACAAACCGGGCTTCTCGATCTTCGACGAGACCGACGTCAAAGCCCTGATGACCGACATCATGCAGAAGGAATACGCAGGCGACGACGGCGTCGACGAGATCAAGAACATGATCGGCTCGTGGAAAAACGACCTGATCCTGCCCGCCGAAGCCCTGGAAAACTCGCGCAACCCCAAGGAGCAGACCGCCGCCATCGTCTACACCCACTATCAGCGCACGCTCAAGGCGTTCAACGCGGTGGACTTCGACGACCTGATCCTGCTGCCGGTGAAACTGTTCCAGGAACACGCCGACATCCTCGAAAAGTGGCAGAACAAAGTCCGCTACCTGCTGGTGGACGAATACCAGGACACCAACGCCAGCCAGTATTTGCTGGTGAAGTTGCTGATCGGCACGCGTAACCAGTTCACCGTGGTCGGTGACGACGACCAGTCGATCTACGCCTGGCGCGGCGCCCGCCCGGAAAACCTGATGCTGCTCAAGGACGACTACCCGTCCCTGAAAGTGGTGATGCTGGAGCAAAACTATCGCTCCACCAGCCGCATCCTGCGCTGCGCCAACGTGCTGATTTCGAACAACCCGCACGAATTCGAAAAGCAGCTGTGGAGCGAGATGGGTCACGGCGACGAGATCCGCGTGATCCGCTGCCGCAACGAAGACGCCGAAGCCGAGCGCGTGGCCGTGGAATTGCTGACCCTGCACTTGCGCACCGACCGGCCGTACAGCGATTTCGCGATTCTGTATCGCGGTAACTATCAGGCCAAGCTGATTGAGCTGAAGCTGCAGCACCACCAGATTCCGTATCGCTTGTCCGGCGGCAACAGCTTTTTCGGACGCCAGGAAGTGAAGGACCTGATGGCCTACTTCCGCCTGATCGTGAACCCGGACGACGACAACGCCTTCCTGCGGGTGATCAACGTCCCACGCCGGGAGATCGGGTCGACGACGCTTGAGAAGCTCGGCAACTACGCCACCGAACGCAAAATCTCGATGTACGCCGCCACCGACGAAATCGGCCTGGGCGAGCATCTGGATGCGCGCTTCACCGATCGCCTGTCGCGCTTCAAGCGTTTCATGGACAAGGTCCGCGAGCAGTGCGCCGGCGAAGACCCGATTTCGGCGCTGCGCAGCATGGTCATGGACATCGACTACGAGAACTGGCTGCGCACCAACAGCTCCAGCGACAAGGCCGCCGACTACCGCATGGGTAACGTCTGGTTCCTGATCGAGGCGTTGAAAAACACCCTGGAGAAAGACGAAGAAGGCGAGATGACCGTCGAGGACGCCATCGGCAAACTCGTCCTGCGCGACATGCTGGAACGTCAGCAGGAAGAGGAAGACGGCGCCGAAGGCGTGCAGATGATGACCTTGCATGCCTCCAAAGGGCTGGAATTCCCTTACGTGTTCATCATGGGCATGGAAGAGGAAATCCTCCCGCACCGCTCCAGCATCGAAGCCGACACCATCGAAGAAGAACGCCGCCTGGCCTACGTCGGCATTACCCGCGCACGTCAGACCCTGGCCTTCACCTTCGCGGCCAAGCGCAAGCAGTACGGCGAGATCATCGACTGCGCGCCCAGCCGCTTCCTCGATGAACTGCCGCCGGACGACCTGGCCTGGGAAGGCACCGACGACACGCCGGTTGAAGTCAAAGCCGTTCGCGGCAATACCGCATTGGCCGATATACGGGCGATGTTAAAGCGCTAGAATTGAGCACTTTTTAACCGACACCTTTTGACAAACTAGGCGCACATGGCGCCAGTAGAGGAACGCTTCATGGAAGCACTGCACCAGAAAATTCGCGAACAAGGCATCGTGCTTTCCGATCAGGTCCTGAAGGTCGACGCCTTTTTGAACCACCAGATCGACCCGGCGCTGATGAAACTGATCGGCGACGAGTTCGCTGCGCTGTTCAAGGACTCGGGCATCACCAAGATCGTCACCATCGAAGCCTCGGGCATCGCTCCGGCAATCATGACCGGCCTGAACCTGGGCGTACCGGTGATTTTCGCGCGCAAGCATCAGTCCCTGACCCTGACCGAAAACCTGCTGTCGGCGACCGTTTACTCGTTCACCAAGCAGACCGAAAGCACCGTGGCGATCTCCCCGCGCCACCTGACCAGCAGCGACCGCGTGCTGATCATCGATGACTTTTTGGCCAACGGTAAGGCGTCCCAGGCGCTGATCTCGATCATCAAACAGGCCGGCGCGACCGTGGCCGGTCTGGGCATCGTGATCGAGAAGTCGTTCCAGGGTGGACGTGCGGAACTGGATGCGCAGGGTTATCGCGTTGAATCGTTGGCTCGCGTGCAGTCGCTGGCCGGCGGTGTCGTGACCTTCATCGAATAACGCCACACCATTTGCCGCGTTATCCCCATTATTGGACTACGCCGCAAACCTTGTAGGAGCCGGCTTGCCGGCGATGAGGCCCTAACATCCAACATTTACGTTGACTGTTACGCCGCCATCGCCGGCAAGCCGGCTCCTACAGTTGTTTTGGGTGGGCTGTTATTGCGCGGTGGCTTTGAGGCCGGTGAGCAGCAGGCGCTGGAACAGGTCTTCTTTCAAGCCCTCGGGATTGGTCAGTTGCATGCGTTCCAGATGCTCGGGAAACGCTGCCGGTTCGGGCGCATCCAGCGCAGCCTTGCCCAACTCCAGAATCTCCGTCAGCTTGAACTTGCTCTTCAACCAGTTCAGCGCCCGCAACAAATCCCGCTCATGCGCGGTGAAATCACTCCCCAGCGGATACTCCGGAAACAACTGCGGATGCCGCGCCTGAATCGCCTGTAAACGTTCCGGTCGGTTGTCGGTAAAACGCGGATCGAGACGAAAATTCTTCGGCAGTTTCCCGGCACTCTGCGCCTGCTCGATCAAGCCGGGCTGGAACCGTGAATCGCTGATGTTCAGCAACGCCTCGATCACTGCCGCATCGGTCTTGCCACGCAAATCGGCGATACCGTATTCAGTAACCACGATGTCCCGCAAATGCCGCGGGATCGTGCAATGGCCGTACTCCCAGACGATGTTGGAACTGACCTCCCCGCCCGACTCGCGCCAGCTTCGCAGCAGCAGAATCGAACGTGCGCCTTCCAGCGCATGGCCCTGGGCGACGAAGTTGTATTGCCCGCCGACGCCGCTGAGGACACGCCCGTCTTCAAGCTGATCGGCCACGCCGGCGCCAAGCAACGTCATGGTGAATACGGTGTTGATGAAGCGCGCATCCAGGCGCTGCAAGCGTTTGAGTTCCTCCTGACCGTACAGCTCGTTGATGTAGCTGATGCGGGTCATGTTGAATTCGAGCCGTTTGCTTTGCGGCAGCTCTCGAAGACGCTCGTAGAAACTGCGCGGCCCGAGGAAGAATCCACCGTGCACCGAAATGCCGTCGGTTTGCGCCGCTTCGTCCAGCGTGCCGGCATTCGCCTGTTGTTGGGTTGGCACATCGGGGTAGACCTTGCGCCGCACGATGCCGGCATCGACCAGCACCAGCAGGCCGTTGACGAACATTTCGCTGCAACCGTAAAGGCCTTTGGCGAACGGTTCCAACCCCCCTTCGCGGCCGATCAACTGCGCCCACTGGCTAAGATTCACATCCGCCAGCAATGCCTGGTAACCGACATTATCCGCTTGCCGCGCCAGCAACGCCGCCGTCAGCGCGTCGCCCATGGCGCCGATGCCGATCTGCAACGTTCCGCCATCGCGCACCAGCGCGCTGGCGTGCAGGCCGATGAAATGGTCCTGGAAACCCACCGGCATGTTCGGCGTCGAGAACAGCGTGGTGTTGTCTTTCTCGTCGACCAGCAGGTCGAAAGTGTCGATGCCAATTTCCGCATCACCGGGCATGTACGGCAAGTCGTTGTGCACCTGGCCCACGAGTAGGACCGTCTCCCCCGCCGCCCTGCGCTTGGCGATCATTGGAAACAGGTCGAGGGTGATGTCCGGGTTGCAGCTCAGGCTGAGGCGATCCGGGTGTTCGGAGTGGCTGGCCACCAGTTGCGCGACCAGGTTCAAACCGGCGGCATTGATGTCCCGCGCGGCGTGGCTGTAGTTGCTGCTCACGTAGTCCTGCTGGGCGGACTCGCTATGAAGCAGGCTGCCGGGCTGCATGAAAAACTGCTGAATATGGATGTTGGGCGGCAGGTTGTCCTTGCGCAGGCCCGCGAGGAAATCCAGCTCCGGATAATCGCCGAATACCCGTTCGATGAAGGGTTCGAGGAAACGCTTCTGCAAGCCGTCGCCCAATGCAGGACGGCCCAGGCACAGCGCGGTGTAGATCGTCAGCTTGCGCTCGGGCAATTGCGCAACGCGTTGATACAGCGCGTTGACGAAGTGGTTGGGTTTGCCCAGACCGAGGGGCAGGCCCATGTGGATATGCGCCGGCAACCGCGCCAGCACCTCATCGACCGCTTGCTCGATAGAACACAGCTGCACCATCTGATCCTCCCTTACATTCCATGAATTGGGGTTGGACCGAGCTTGCCGGGTCTTTGCTGCAATGAACAGTCCCGGAAGCCAACACAAAACCTTGTAGGAGCCGGCTTGCCGGCGATCCAGACGCCGCGGTTAGCCAGACAAACCGTGTGATCGTTCATCGCCGGCAAGCCGGCTCCTACAGGTGAATGGGCACAAAAAAGCCGCCCGGAGGCGGCTTTTTGCTGAAAATGAACGCTTATTTCAAGCCGGACATTTTCTGGATGGCGCCTTTGAGATCGGCGTCGGTGCAGTCTGCACAGGTGCCTTTAGGCGGCATTGCGTTGATCCCGGTAATGGCCTTGGCCAGGATACCGTCGAGGCCACCCTGGTGATCGGCACGTTCTTTCCAGGCCGCTGTGTCACCAATTTTTGGTGCGCCCAACAGGCCAGTGCCGTGGCAAGCGTTGCAATGTTTTGCAATCACCGAGTCAGGCGTCTTGGCATCACCGCCGCCCGCCGAAGCAGCGACTTCCATCCCCTTGCACTCTTGACCCTGAACACAAACTTGGCCAACTGGATCAAGGCGTTTTGCAATATCGTCATTCGTCGCAGCTTGAGCGCTGACAGCCCATAGGGCCAATACGGTTGCTGGTACGGCCAGCATTTTCATAATTAGGTTCACGCGTTCACCCTCAATGGTGGCTAGTCACGCCTACGGCCACGGTTCGCAGGCGGGCGCAAGTATAGCGGTAAGCCCGCCGCACTGAAACAACCCCAAAGTCGAAGGGGTCTTGTTGCGCCGCGGAAAAACCCTTCGGGTGCCGCTGCCGTGCTGGCAGGGCGCCTCTTCTGTTAAAAATTCGCTGGCGTGGCTGCGCTGATTAGTCGCGCCGGCGCGTCGAACGGATTACGGAAACGGTGCGGCTTGGTACTTTCAAAGTAGTAGCTATCACCGGCTTCGAGCACAAAAGTTTCCAGCCCGACTACCAGCTCCAGGCGCCCTTCAACAAGAATCCCGGTTTCCTCGCCCTCATGGGTGAGCATCTCGTCACCGGTGTCGGCGCCTGGCGGGTAGATTTCATTGAGGAAGGCAATGGCGCGGCTCGGGTGAGCCCGGCCGACCAGTTTCATGGTCACTGCGCCATCGGAAATATCGATCAGCTCGTTAGCCTTGTAGACGATCTGAGTCGGTTTTTCCTGCAGGATCTCTTCGGAAAAGAACTCGACCATCGACATGGGAATCCCGCCCAGAACCTTGCGCAGCGAACTGATCGAGGGGCTGACGCTGTTCTTCTCGATCATCGAAATGGTGCTGTTGGTGACGCCCGCGCGTTTGGCGAGTTCACGCTGCGAAAGACCTTTGAGCTTACGGATGGATTGCAGTCGTTCACCGACGTCCAAGCTTGCGCCTCCAGGATTCAGGTTGTAGGAATATTGAGCGTTATCATGGCGACAGCGTTCAGTATTTACAACACTTTGACCTGAATCCTGTTCGGCGAAGCGACTTCTGGTCCGCGCGGTTCGGGTCAAGCCCCGGAATAGAGCAGCGGAACCCGGCGCAGGTTGCAGAAGATCTGATAGGGAATCGTGTCCGCGGCTTCCGCCACGGTGCTGGCCAGCACGTTTTTGCCCCACAACTCGACGGTCGAACCGAGGCCGGCTTGCGGTACATCGGTCAGATCGATGCAGAGCATGTCCATCGACACCCGGCCGATCAACTGGCTGAGCTGCCCGGCGACCATCACCGGCGTACCGGTCGGTGCGTGACGCGGATAGCCATCGGCATAACCCATCGCCACCACGCCAACGCGCATCGGCTTCTGGGTGATGAACCTGGCGCCGTAACCGATCGGCTCGCCGGCCGACAGCTCTTGCACGCAAATCACTTTCGATTCCAGGGTCATCACCGGTTGCAGGCGCGAGGCCACGGCGTTGGCTTCTTCGAAAGGCGTGGCGCCATAGAGCATGATGCCCGGACGCACCCAGTCACTCGGGATCTGCGGCCAGCCGAGCACTGCCGGCGAGTTGCGCAGGCTGACCTCGGCAGACAAACCCTGACGGGCCGCTTCAAACACGGCCACCTGCTCGGCACTGGCTTGACTGTGCAGCTCATCGGCGCGGGCGAAGTGGCTCATCAACACCACTTTCGCGACCTTGCCGCTGGCCAGCAGCCGTTGATAGGCCGACTGGTAATCCTTTGGTTGCAGACCGACCCGGTGCATGCCCGAATCGAGTTTGAGCCAGACCGTGATCGGCTTGCTCAACGCGGCTTTTTCGATGGCTTCGAGTTGCCACAGCGAATGCACCACGCACCAGAAATCATGCTCGACGATCAGCGCCAGCTCATCGGCTTCGAAAAAACCTTCCAGCAACAACACCGGCGCGCGAATGCCTGCCGCACGTAGTTCCAGTGCTTCTTCGATGCACGCCACGGCAAAACCGTCCGCCTCGGCTTCCAGCGCCTGGGCGCACCGCACCGCACCATGGCCGTAGGCATCCGCCTTGATCACCGCGAGGGCCTTGGCCCCGGTGAGTTCACGGGCGATCTGGAAGTTGTGACGCAGGGCTTGAAGGTCGATCAGGGCACGGGCTGGACGCATGGCGGCAGGACTTCTAGGCGGTCATAGGAATAAAAACCGGCGCTGGCTGACGGCGTGAACCGCCAACAGCACCGGGAGAGGGATCTTTCTGACAGGCTTACGGCAGAGCGGCTACAACCGACAGCTCGATCAGGATTTCCGGTTCGCACAGCTTCGATTCAACCGTTGCGCGGGCCGGGGCGACGCCTTTGGGCAGCCACTTGTCCCACACCGCGTTCATGCCTTCGAAGTGCGCGTCGATATCTTTCAGGTAAATCGTCACCGACAGCAAATGGTGCTTGTCGGTACCCGCCATATCCAGCAAACGCTCGATATTGGCGAGGGTTTCGCGAGTCTGCTGTTCAATCCCGGCGTTCATGTCGTCGCCGACCTGCCCTGCCAAATACACCGTACCGTTGTGAGCGACGATCTGACTCATGCGCTCATTGGTGAGCTGGCGCTGGATTGCCATGTTTTGCGGACTCCTGGACTTTGCTGCCATAACGGGAAATATCGAGGCCTTCTGCACTGATCTGCGGCGTTTTCTTCGCCATCAGGTCGGCCAGCAAGCGACCGGAGCCGCACGCCATGGTCCAGCCGAGAGTGCCGTGACCGGTGTTCAGGAACAGGTTGCTGAACGGCGTTGCACCCACAATCGGCGTGCCATCCGGCGTGGTCGGACGCAGACCGGTCCAGAAACTTGCCTGGGCCAGATCGCCGCCCTGAGGATAAAGGTCGTTGACGATCATCTCCAGGGTTTCGCGTCGACGCGGGTTCAGCGACAGGTCAAAACCGGCGATTTCAGCCATGCCGCCGACGCGGATGCGGTTGTCGAAACGGGTGATCGCGACCTTGTAGGTCTCGTCGAGAATGGTCGACGTCGGGGCCATCGCCGGGTTGGTGATCGGCACGGTCAGGGAGTAACCCTTGAGCGGGTAAACCGGTGCCTTGATGCCCAACGGCTTGAGCAGTTGCGGCGAATAGCTGCCGAGTGCCAATACATAGCGGTCAGCGGTTTCCAGCTTGCCGTCGATCCACACACCGTTGATGCGATCACCGGCGTAGTCGAGCTTCTGAATGTCTTGGCCGAAGCGGAATTCCACACCCAGTTTCACAGCCATTTCGGCCAGGCGGCTGGTGAACATCTGGCAATCGCCGGTCTGGTCGTTCGGCAGGCGCAGGGCACCGGCGAGGATATCGGTCACGCTGGCCAGCGCCGGTTCAACGCGAGCAATGCCGGCACGGTCGAGCAGTTCGAACGGCACGCCGGACTCTTTCAATACGGCGATGTCTTTCGCGGCGCCGTCGAGTTGAGCCTGGGTGCGGAACAATTGAGTAGTACCGAGGCTGCGGCCTTCGTAGGCAATGCCGGTTTCGGCGCGCAGTTCGTCGAGGCAGTCACGGCTGTACTCGGACAGACGGACCATGCGCTCCTTGTTCACCGCATAACGGCTGGCGGTACAGTTGCGCAGCATCTGCGCCATCCACAGGTATTGGTCGATGTCGGCAGTGGCCTTGATCGCCAGCGGTGCATGGCGCTGCAACAGCCACTTGATGGCCTTGAGCGGCACACCCGGCGCGGCCCACGGCGAGGCATAACCCGGCGAGACCTGCCCGGCGTTGGCGAAACTGGTCTCCATGGCCGCAGCCGGCTGACGGTCCACCACCACCACTTCGAACCCGGCACGCGCCAGATAATAAGCACTGGTGGTACCGATGACGCCGCTACCCAAGACCATAACGCGCATTTTCATATCCCTCATCGCGGCGTGCCGCTGACGTTTGTAGTACAGACCGTAGATGTGGGCAGTTTAAAAAAGATTAGCCAGTGCATTTCACTATATAAGCACCTATATTTGGCGACAATTCTCGGCAAAAACGCTTTTCACGGAGGCGCATCCCCTATGCGTACCAACACTCAGACCAAACGTGAGCTGGACAAGATCGACCGCAACATCCTGCGGATCCTGCAAGCGGACGGGCGTATCTCCTTCACGGAGCTTGGGGAAAAGGTCGGGCTCTCGACCACGCCCTGCACCGAGCGGGTCCGGCGGCTGGAGCGCGAAGGGATCATCATGGGCTACAACGCCCGGCTGAACCCGCAGCACCTCAAAGGTAGTCTGCTGGTGTTCGTCGAGATCAGCCTCGACTACAAATCCGGCGATACTTTCGAAGAGTTCCGACGCGCAGTGCTGAAACTCCCCCATGTGCTGGAATGCCATTTGGTGTCAGGGGATTTCGACTACCTGGTGAAGGCGCGGATCTCGGAGATGGCTTCTTATCGCAAGCTGCTGGGCGACATTCTGCTCAAGCTGCCGCATGTGCGCGAATCGAAGAGTTATATCGTGATGGAAGAGGTGAAGGAGAGTTTGAGTCTGCCGATTCCGGATTGAAGTTTTTTGCGGCGCTTGTAAGGGCCTCATCGCGAGCAGGCTCACTCCTACAGGGATTTGTGAGCGATATAGATCCCTGTAGGAGTGAGACCGGCTTGCCGGCGATTGAGGCGACTCGGTCTCGACCTAGACCAACACCTGCCGGGTAGAAGCCATGTACTCATGAATCTGCTTCTCCACCCGCGGATGAATCAGCTCCACCGGCCCCCGCCCATTCGGGCACGGCAATGTCTTGGTGGTGCCGAACAGCCGGCAAATCAACGGACGCTCGTCATACACCGTGCAGCCGTTGGGGCCCAAGTGCACACAGTTGAGTTCATCCATCGCCGCATCCTGCTCGGCGCGGGTCTTGCGCGGCAGACGCGACATTTCTTCCGGCGAGGTGGTCACCGGCCCGCAGCAGTCATGGCAGCCGGGCACGCACTCGAACGAGGGAATCTGCTGGCGCAACGTGCGGATTTTCTGACTGTTGCAGCTCATCGAAACGGTGACCCAAAGCGGACTGGAGCGCGATTCTGACGCAAACGCGCCGATCCAGACAGCCACAACCGACCAGTGTTGCCCGCGCCGGAAGGTCCGGCTTATGCTCCGTCAAATTTTCCAAACACAAAAATCAGGATGATGCGCATGAATGCCCGTGCTCAGCACACCGCCTCTTATTACGCCGCCAGCAGCCTGCCGCAGACCGATCATCCGGTGTTGAAAGGCGAGCTGGTAGCCGATGTGTGCGTGGTCGGCGGCGGGTTTTCCGGGCTGAACACTGCGCTTGAGCTGGCGGAACGCGGCCTCAGCGTGGTGCTGCTCGAAGCGCACAAGATTGGCTGGGGCGCCAGTGGCCGTAATGGTGGGCAACTGATTCGTGGCGTCGGTCATGGGCTCGATCAGTTCGCCAACGTGATCGGCACGGACGGTGTGCGTCAGATGAAACTCATGGGGCTGGAAGCGGTGGAAATCGTCCGACAGCGCGTCGAGCGTTTTCAGATCCCTTGCGACCTGACCTGGGGTTACTGCGACCTCGCCAACAAACCCCGCGACCTGGAAGGTTTCGCCGAAGACGCCGAAGAACTGCGCAGCCTTGGTTACCGCTACGAAACACGATTGTTGCAAGCCTATGAAATGCACTCGGTGGTGGGTTCTGACCGCTACGTCGGCGGCCTGATCGACATGGGTTCGGGCCATTTGCACCCACTGAATCTGGCATTGGGCGAAGCCGCCGCTGCACAGCAACTGGGCGCCAGACTGTTTGAGCAATCGGCAGTGACCCGCATTGATTACGGCCCGGAGGTGAAGGTCCATACGGCTCAAGGTTCGGTTCGCGCAAAAACCCTGGTGCTGGGCTGCAACGCCTACCTCAACCAACTCAACCCCGAACTCAGCGGCAAGGTGTTGCCCGCCGGCAGCTACATCATCGCCACCGAACCCTTGAGCGAAGAACAGGCGCATGAACTGCTGCCGCAGAATATGGCGGTGTGTGATCAGCGAGTGGCGCTGGATTACTACCGGCTCTCGGCGGATCGTCGCTTGCTGTTCGGTGGCGCCTGCCATTATTCAGGTCGCGACCCGAAGGACATCGCCGCGTATATGCGGCCGAAGATGCTTGAAGTGTTCCCGCAACTGGCCGGCGCGAAGATTGATTATCAGTGGGGCGGGATGATCGGCATTGGCGCTAATCGATTGCCGCAGATTGGCCGGCTCAAGGATCAGCCCAATGTGTATTACGCCCAGGCTTACTCAGGTCACGGCGTGAATGCCACGCATCTGGCGGGCAAGTTGTTGGCCGAGGCGATCAGTGGTCAGCAGGGTGGCGGGTTCGATCTGTTTGCCAAGGTGCCGCACATGACTTTCCCCGGCGGGAAGCATTTGCGCTCGCCGTTGTTGGCGTTGGGGATGTTGTGGCATCGGCTTAAAGAGTTGGTCTGAGGAATGTGTGGCGTCAGTGATGACGCCTTCGCGGGCAAGCCTCGCTCCTAAAGTTGAACGCACATTCTGTAGGAGCGAGGCTTGCCCGCGAATGGATCGAATGAACGCCACAAACCTCAGATCCGCCAGAAAGGCTTAAGCCCCTCCTCCCGCGCCTGCTCCCGACTCAACCCGACATCCCGCAATTGCTCCGGCGTCAGATCCAGCAACGCCTTGCGCGTGTGCAGACGATGCCAGAACAGACCCCAGCGACTCAGGCCTGACGGTGCGTTGCGCATCAACGCCTCGCGCGTACCGTTGATTTGCCCTGCCGCCAGTTCCTGACTGCGTAACGTCAGCCGCACATCGCTCAAGCCGTTCATTTTGATTGCTCCTGTTTACTTGGGTAGCCAGAGCTTTCATGATGCGCGGACGGCGAAAAGCATTACAGATTCAACCAACCTGTATTAATTCCATACAGATTTGGCGTTTTAGCCTCTGAATTACAATTTTTTGCCTGATCTGTACTGGTTAACCGAATCACTCACACCGAGACTGCGCCATGACCCTTTACGTCAACCTCGCCGAATTGCTCGGCACGCGTATCGAACAGGGCTTCTATCGCCCCGGTGACCGGCTGCCGTCGGTGCGGGCATTAAGCGTCGAACACGGCGTCAGTCTGAGCACGGTGCAGCAGGCCTATCGAGTGCTGGAAGACAGCGGCCTGGCGATGCCGAAACCCAAGTCCGGCTATTTCGTCCCGGTCAGCCGAGACCTGCCGGAACTGCCGGCGATTGGCCGTCCGGCGCAACGTCCTGTGGATATCTCGCAGTGGGACCAGGTGCTGGAACTGATCCGCGCGGTGCCGCGCAAAGACGTGGTGCAACTGGGTCGCGGCATGCCGGACATCACCACGCCAACCATGAAACCGTTGCTGCGCAACCTTGCGCGCATCAGCCGACGGCAGGACATGCCCGGCCTGTATTACGACAACATCCACGGCACCCTCGAACTGCGTGAGCAAATCGCCCGCCTGATGCTCGACTCCGGCTGCCAACTGACGGCCAACGACCTGGTGATCACCACCGGCTGCCACGAAGCGCTGTCCACCAGCATTCGCTCCATCTGTGAGCCGGGCGACATCGTCGCGGTGGATTCGCCGAGCTTTCACGGCGCCATGCAGACGCTCAAGGGCTTGAACATGAAAGCCCTGGAAATCCCCACCGACCCGCTGACCGGGATCAGCCTCGATGCACTGGAACTGGCCCTGGAGCAATGGCCGATCAAGGCCATACAGTTGACCCCCAACTGCAACAACCCGCTGGGCTACATCATGCCGGAATCGCGCAAACGCGCGTTGTTGACACTCGCACAGCGGTTCGACGTGGCGATTATCGAAGACGATGTGTATGGCGAACTGGCCTACAACTACCCGCGACCGCGCACGATCAAATCCTTCGACGAAGACGGCCGCGTCCTGCTCTGCAGTTCGTTCTCCAAAACGCTGGCGCCCGGCCTGCGCATCGGCTGGGTTGCACCGGGCCGCTATCTGGAGCGGGTGCTGCACATGAAATACATCAGCACCGGTTGCACTGCGCCGCAACCGCAGATTGCCATCGCCGAATTCCTCAAGGCTGGTCACTTCGAGCCTCATTTGCGGCGGATGCGCACGCAATACCAGCGCAATCGCGACATCATGATCGATTGGGTTAGCCGCTATTTCCCCGCCGGCACCCGCGCCAGTCGCCCGCAAGGCAGCTTCATGCTGTGGGTCGAACTGCCGGATGGCTTCGACACCCTGAAACTGAACCGCGCCCTGCACGACCAGGGCGTACAGATTGCCGTCGGCAGCATCTTTTCCGCCTCGGGCAAATACCGCAATTGCCTGCGGATGAACTACGCTGCCAAGCCATCACCACAGATCGAAGACGCGGTGCGCAAGGTCGGCGCGGCGGCAATCAAACTGCTGGCGGAAAATGAGAACTTCACCGACTGACCTTTAGCCGAGATCCAGCGTCCATATGTCGACAACTGCCGCCAATCGGACCGATCCCACGTGAGAGTCAGACAGCCCCTACTCGCTCTTCTGCTACTCGCCTCGCTTCTGGGCGGTTGCGCCAGTCTCGATGTTCAACGCGAACCGAGCCAGGCGCTGCCCGCCAGCGCTTCGGCATTCGGTCGATCAATCCAGGCCCAGGCCGCACCCCATGAGGGCAAGTCCGGCTTTCGCCTGCTGTCCAACAGCGGCGAAGCCTTCATGGCCCGCGCCGAACTGATCCGCAACGCCCAAAGCAGCCTCGACTTGCAGTACTACATCGTCCATGACGGCATCAGCACACGGATGCTGGTGGACGAACTGCTCAAGGCTGCCGACCGCGGCGTACGCGTGAGAATCCTGCTCGACGACACCACCAGCGATGGCCTCGACTGGATCATCGCCACGCTGGCGGCGCACCCGCAGATCCAGATCCGCCTGTTCAACCCGCTGCACCTGGGCCGCAGCACCGGCGTGACGCGGACCATGGGGCGGCTGTTCAACCTGTCGCTGCAACACCGGCGCATGCACAACAAGTTGTGGCTGGCGGACAACAGCGCCGCCATCGTCGGCGGTCGCAATCTGGGGGACGAGTATTTCGATGCCGAGCCCAACCTGAATTTCACCGACATCGACATGCTTGGCGTCGGGCCGGTGGCTGAGCAGCTTGGCCACAGCTTCGACCAGTATTGGAACAGTGCGCTGAGCAAGCCGATCGATGAATTTCTGTCGAGCCGTCCGACGCAAAAGGACCTGCAAAACACCCGCACGCGCCTGGAAGAATCACTGGAAGAAACACGCAAGCAGAATCACGCGCTGTATCAACAGCTGATGACTTACACCACAAACCCGCGCATGGATATCTGGCGCCGGGAGTTGATCTGGGCCTGGAACCAGGCGTTGTGGGACGCACCAAGCAAGGTCTTGGCAGACGGCGAGCCCGATCCGCAATTGCTGCTGACCACGCAGTTGGCGCCTGAGCTGAACGGGGTCAGCAAAGAGCTGATCATGATCTCGGCTTACTTCGTACCGGGTCAGCCAGGGCTGGTTTACCTGACTGGCCGCGCCGATGCCGGGGTCTCTGTCAGCCTGCTGACCAACTCGCTGGAAGCCACCGATGTACCGGCGGTGCACGGCGGTTACGCGCCCTATCGCCGGGCGTTGCTGGAACATGGCGTGAAGTTGTACGAATTGCGTCGCCAGCCCGGCGAAGGCGGCGGCAGCGGGCCGCATATTTTCTACGGCAAGCCATACCGGGGTTCCGATTCGAGTCTGCACAGCAAAGCGATGATCTTCGACCAGCAGAAATCCTTCATCGGCTCATTCAACTTCGACCCGCGCTCGCTACTGTGGAACACCGAGGTCGGGGTGCTGGTAGACAGCCCCGAACTCGCTGTCTATGTGCGCAAGGCGGCGCTGGAAGGGATGGCGCCGCCTCTGAGTTATGAGGTGAAGCTGGAAGACGACCGGATCGTCTGGGTGACTGAAGACGACGGCAAAATGCACACATTGACCGATGAACCGGGAAGCTGGTGGCGCCATTTCAATGCGTGGATGAGCAATGCCGTGGGACTGGAGAAGATGCTCTAACAGGCAGCAACACCCCCCCTGTGGGAGCGAGCCTGCTCGCGAAGGCGGTGCGTCAGTCAATACAAATGCTGACTGATACACCGCCTTCGCGAGCAGGCTCGCTCCCACAGGGTTTAGGCGATTAGTTGGCAGTTTGGGGTCAGGCAGGTTCAGCCACCGTGCCGAACGCACCTTGGCGCGACAGCAAAATCACCAGGCCGAACGCACCGGCCGCCATCAACAACGGCAACGCGTGACCGCTGATCCACTGACTGCCGGCGCCAGCCGCCAAAGGCCCGACCAGGCAACCAATGCCCCACAACTGCGCGATATGCGCATTGGCCCGCACCAACGCATCGTCGCGATAACGCTCGCCAATCAGGATCAGCGACAAGGTAAACAACCCACCTGCACTAGCACCGAACAACACCCACAACGGCCAGATCAGCAACGTGTCGATCAGCATCGGAATCGCCAGGCTCGACAGCATCAGCACCACAGCGCAACCGGTGAACAACGTACGTCGCGACAAGCGATCCGCCAGTGCGCCAATCGGCAATTGCAGCAAGGCATCGCCCACCACCACAGTACTGACCATCGCCAACGCGATGTCCGTGGTAAAGCCCTGGCGCAGGCAATAGACCGGCAACAAGGTCAGGATCATCGCCTCGAACGCTGCGAACAGCGCCACGCCCCAGGCAATCGCCGGCAGGCCTCGGCAGAAGCCCCACAAGTCGCTGAAAGTCACACTGCAGGCTTCACTGGTCGGCGCACCGCTACGGCCGAGCAACAGGAACGGTGCCGCCGTCAGCAAGCCGACCCCGACCCAGAATCCATAATCGTGCTCAGTCCCCAGAACACCCAACAACAAAGGCCCGGCCAGCTGACTCAGCGCATAACTACTGCCATACAGCGCCACCAGCCGACCGCGCCATTGCTCGACCACCAACTGGTTGATCCAGCTTTCACCGAGGATGAAGACGAGGGTCAGGATCACTCCGATCATCAGGCGCAACACCAGCCACACCGGATAGCTCGGCAGCAGCGCGAGCAAACCGATGGAGGCCGCTCCGGCCCAAAGACACAAGCGCATCAGATTGGCCGTGCCGAGCCGCGCCGCCAGATGGCTGGAGATCTTCGCCCCCAGCAACACGCCAATCGCCGGCATCGCGGCCATTACGCCGATGGCGAACGAACCGTAACCCCAGCCCTCAAGGCGAAAGGACACCAGCGGCATGCTGACACCCAGGGCCAGGCCGACACTCAAGACAGACGCCAACACGGCGAAATAAGTCGCCCAACGCATGTTCCACGCTCCTGTGGATATTTTATGTACAACACAAAACACTGTGGGAGCGAGCCTGCTCGCGATGACGGAGCAACATTCAACATTTTCGTCGACTGTTACACCGCTATCGCGAGCAGGCTCGCTCCCACAGGGGATTCGCGCCCTGAGGGGGAACCTGCTTTAGACAGGCTCCCCTACTGGCTTACAACTTGATCCAGGTCGCCTTCAGCTCGGTGTACTTGTCGAACGCATGCAGCGACTTGTCACGGCCGTTGCCCGACTGCTTGAAGCCACCAAACGGTGCGGTCATGTCGCCACCATCGTACTGGTTGACCCACACGCTACCGGCACGCAATGCCCGGGCAGTCAGGTGAGCCTTCGAGATGTCCTTGGTCCACACCGCAGCGGCGAGGCCGTACGGCGTATCGTTGGCAATCGCGATGGCTTCTTCGGCGGTATCGAAAGCGATGACCGAAAGCACCGGGCCAAAGATTTCTTCCTGGGCGATTTTCATCGCGTTGCTGACGCCGTCGAAAATCGTTGGCTCAACGTAAGTACCGCCGGTTTCCTGCAGCGTACGCTTGCCACCAGCAACCAGTTTGGCACCGTCGGTGTGGCCGGACTCGATGTAGGACAGCACGGTGTTCATCTGCTGGGTGTCCACCAGCGCGCCGACGTTGGTCGCCGGGTCCAGCGGGCTGCCCGGCTTCCAGGCTTTCAAGGCCTCGATCACCAGCGGCAGGAATTGGTCCTTGATCGAACGCTCGACCAGCAGACGCGAACCGGCGGTGCAGACTTCGCCCTGGTTGAAGGCGATGGCGCCCGCAGCCGCTTCCGCAGCTTCCTGCAGGTTCGGGGCATCGGCGAACACGATGTTCGGGCTCTTGCCGCCGGCTTCGAGCCAGACGCGCTTCATGTTCGACTCGCCCGAGTAGATCAACAGTTGCTTGGCGATCTTGGTCGAACCGGTGAACACCAGCGTGTCGACATCGTTGTGCAGGGCCAGGGCCTTGCCGACAGTGTGACCGTAGCCCGGCAGCACGTTCAGCACGCCTTTCGGGATACCGGCTTCAACGGCCAGCGCCGCGATGCGGATGGCAGTCAGCGGCGATTTTTCAGACGGCTTGAGGATCACCGAGTTACCGGTGGACAGCGCCGGGCCGAGTTTCCAGCAGGCCATCATCAGCGGGAAGTTCCACGGCACGATGGCGCCGACAACGCCGACCGGCTCACGAGTGACCAGACCCAACTGATCGTGCGGCGTCGCAGCGACTTCGTCGTAGATCTTGTCGATAGCCTCACCGCTCCAACTCAGGGCTTGCGCCGCGCCGGGAACGTCGATGTACAGCGAATCGCTGATTGGCTTGCCCATGTCCAGGGTTTCAAGCAGGGCCAGCTCTTCGGCGTGCTGTTTCAGCAGGCCGGCAAAACGGATCATGGTGGCTTTGCGTTTGGTCGGCGCCAAACGCGACCAGACGCCGGAATTGAACGTGGCGCGAGCGTTTTCAACAGCGCGCTGGGCGTCGGCGGCATCACAGCTGGCGATCTTGCCCAGCAGACGGCCATCGACCGGGCTGATGCACTCGAAGGTCTCGCTGGAGACGGCATCGGTGTATTCGCCATTGATGTAGGCGCGGCCTTCGATCTTCAGATCGCGAGCCCGCTGTTCCCAATCGGCACGAGTCAGGGTGGTCATTCGAGTGTCCTCCTCTTATTGAATACGAGCGCCCCGCGTTCTTCGCGGACGTCCCCAGGAATTCTGCCCAGCCAGCCTGCAATTCGGCCGAAGGCAACCGTCACCCTAAACCAGTGGCCGGGGTTGTTTCAATATATTTGACATAAGGTCGGTAAACGGCCTTGCGGTGTTCATTTTAATAAACATAGACTTTGGGCTTTCCAGCCACCTTTCCAGCCACTCGCGCCGCAATCACGGGGGATAACAATAATGAGCATCCAGAATATCGTCGATTTTAGCCAAGCCACTACCGAGCCTGAGCGTTACAGGCCGGACCCGGCGAAAATCTTGAAGGGCGACCCCGAGCAAGTGGTTTACAACCACTACAACAGCCCTTGCGGCCAGTTGAATGCCGGTGTGTGGGAAGGCGCTATCGGCCAGTGGACGGTGAACTTCACCGAGCACGAATACTGCGAAATCGTCCAGGGTGTTTCAGTGCTGCGTGACCTCGACGGCAATGCCAAGACGCTGCGCGTGGGTGATCGCTTCGTGATCCCGGCAGGCTTTCGTGGCACCTGGGAAGTGCTGGAGCCGTGCCGCAAGATTTATGTGGCGTTTGAACAGAAGGCTTGAGGACTTGCGTTGTTCGGGCCGGCCTCTTCGCGGGCAAGCCTCGCTCCTACGGTGAATCGCGTCTGTTCTGTAGGAGCGAGGCTTGCCCGCGAAGGGGCCCTCACAGGCACTGCATAATCCGCAGGCACAAAAAAGGCCCGTATCTCGCGATACGGGCCTTTTTCGTAAGAGGGAAAAATCAATTACTTGATTTTGCCTTCTTTGTAGATCACGTGCTTGCGAACAACCGGATCAAATTTCTTGATCTCGATTTTGTCCGGAGTAGTGCGCTTGTTCTTGTCGGTAGTGTAGAAGTGACCAGTACCGGCGCTCGAGATCAAACGAATCAATTCACGCATGATTATCTCCCTTAGATCTTGCCAGCTTTGCGGATTTCGGCCAGCACGACAGTGATGCCACGCTTGTCGATGATACGCATGCCTTTGGCAGATACGCGCAGACGCACGAAACGTTTCTCTTCTTCAACCCAGAAGCGGTGATGCTGCAGGTTCGGCAGGAAACGACGACGGGTTTTGTTGTTTGCGTGGGAAATGTTATTCCCAGTCACCGGACCCTTACCGGTAACTTGACATACTCTCGACATGCCTCAGCCCTCTAAAACCACATGCCCAACCCGGCATGGGTTGGCCGCTTAATCTCTCAGTCATTTGGCGCCAGGCGCCGCGTTTCTTTAGAGGTCTTACCGGCTACACCTACAGTGAAGGAACCGGGCCCCTAGAAAAGAGCGCTGCTTTATACCAGAAAGACTGAGGTGCAACAACATTCCGTGCGCACAGACTTGATAAAAACCCCATTTTTCAGGCTGCGAGCGCCTTGGGTAAAGGCTATCGTCGATAAAGACCGCTCGTCGCAGAAAATCGGCCAACCGGCCAATCCAGGGGTTTTGTCGGCCTGCACTCACCGAAAACGATCGCACATAGTCCCCTTAAAATGAAAAAGGGGATAGTCATTTACAAAAGAGCCCACTAGGGTAAGCCTTTTCCAGACTGCACTTGCAGATGGGCCTTCGATCTGTAAAGGAATCCGACCATGCGCCTCGCTGCCCTACCGCTGTTGCTCGCCCCGCTTCTACTGAGCCCGCTGGCCCATGCCGCCGCCCTGAGCGTCTGCACCGAGGCCAGCCCGGAAGGGTTCGACGTGGTGCAATACAACTCGCTGACCACCACCAACGCCTCGGCCGACGTGCTGATGAACCGCCTGGTGGACTTCGATACCGCCAGCGGCAAAGTGGTCGCAGGCCTCGCGGACAGCTGGGAAGTCACGCCCGACGGCCTGACCTATGTGTTCAAGTTGCACCCGCAGGTAAAGTTCCACCGCACCGAATACTTCAGTCCGACCCGCGAACTGACCGCCGAAGACGTGAAATTCAGCTTCGAGCGCATGCTCGACCCGGCAAATCCTTGGCACAAAGTGGCGCAGAGCGGCTTCCCGCACGCGCAATCGATGCAGTTGCCGGCGCTGATCAAGAAGATCGACGCGCTGGACCCACTGACCGTGCGCTTCACCCTCGATCACGCGGACTCGACGTTCCTGCCGACCCTGAGCATGGGCTTCGCCTCGATCTACTCCGCCGAATACGCCGACCAGTTGCTGAAAGCCGGCACCCCGGAGAAGCTCAACAGCCAGCCGATCGGCAGCGGCCCGTTCGTGTTCACGCGTTTCCAGAAGGACGCCACGATTCGCTACAAGGCCAACCCGGATTACTTCCGTGGCAAGCCTTCGGTGGACCCACTGATCTTCGCCATCACCCCGGACGCCAATGTGCGGTTGCAGAAACTGCGTCGTAACGAGTGCCAGATCGCCCTCTCGCCGAAACCGCTGGACGTACAAGCCGCGCTGAAAGAGCCGACACTGAAAGTCGAAAAGACTGACGCGTTCATGACCGCGTTCGTTGCCATCAACAGCCAACACCCACCACTGGACAAGCCTGAAGTGCGTCAGGCGATCAATCTTGCCTTCGACAAGGCCAACTACATCAAAGCCGTGTTCGAAGACACCGCCGAAGCCGCCAACGGCCCGTATCCGCCGAATACCTGGAGCTACGCCAAAGGATTGCCGGGCTACGCGCATGACGTGGCAAAGGCCAAGGCATTGATGGCCAAGGCCGGACTCAAAGACGGTTTCCAGACGACAATCTGGACCCGCCCCTCTGGCAGCCTGCTGAACCCCAACCCAAGCCTCGGCGCGCAGCTGCTCCAGTCTGACCTCGCGGAAATCGGCATTCAGGCCGAGATCCGCGTGATCGAATGGGGCGAAGTGATCCGTCGCGCCAAGGCCGGCGAACACGACCTGCTGTTCATGGGCTGGGCTGGCGACAACGGCGACCCGGACAACTTCCTGACGCCGCAATTTTCCTGCGCGGCGGTCAAGTCCGGCACCAACTTCGCCCGTTACTGCAACCAGGACCTGGACAAACTGATCAGCGCCGGCAAGACCACCTCCGAGCAAGGTGTACGCACCAAGCTCTACGAGCAGGCTCAGGCGCAGATCCAGCAGCAGGCGCTGTGGCTGCCGCTGGCCCACCCGACGGCTTTTGCGCTGATGCGCAAGGAAGTCGAGGGGTATTCGGTCAGCCCGTTTGGCCGTCAGGACTACTCCAAGGTCAACCTCAAATAACCCGTACCCCCCTGTAGGAGCCGGCTTGCTGCGGGCGGCGTTCCGACGATAGATTCACCGCGGTGAATCAGTCGAACCGCGTTGCCTGGATCGCCAGCAAGCCGGCTCCTACAAAGTCCTGTTACATCCACCCATACTCAGCCATCGACAGCGGATCGCCGTCGCCGATGATGAAGTGGTCGAGTATCCGCACATCGATCAAGTCCAACGCCTCTTGCAGGCGCTTGGTCAGCTTTCGGTCGGCCTGACTGGGGTCGGTACTCCCCGACGGGTGGTTGTGACAGAGGATCAAGGCGGCAGCGTTGTGAGCCAACGCACGCTTGACCACCTGGCGCGGATAAACGCTTGTACTGTCGATGGAGCCGCGAAACAGCACTTCAAAGGCCAGAACTTGATGCTTGGAGTCCAGAAACAGACAACCAAACACCTCGTGTGGCTCGTGGCGCAGCATCGATTTCAGGTAATCGCGAACCGCCTGCGGATTTTCCAGCGCTGACTTTTGCCGCGCACTCTCGGCCAAATGCCGCCGCCCCATTTCCTGTACAGCCTGCAATTGAGCGAATTTCGCTGGCCCAAGGCCTAACTGTTTGCTGAATGTTTGTTGATCCGCCTCAAGCAGCGAACGCAGGCTGCCAAACTGATTCAACAAATGTCGCGCCAGATCCACTGCGCTTTTACCCGACACGCCGGTCCGTAAAAAAATCGCCAACAGCTCAGCGTCCGAAAGGCTCGCCGAACCCAACTCCAGTAACCTCTCCCGCGGCCGCTCGGCCGCCGGCCAATCACGAATACTCATAGCACCTCCCTGGTCTGTGGGCGCCGCTGTTCCGTAGCGGTCGCTGTGATATCGTAGCCCATCTTTTTTGCGGGCGATTTCACTCCTGGGGAGGGGGTATCGCCACGCAGTCATCAACGAAATGAAAGGCAGACCTATGCAGCGGCTGTATCGGAAACGCATCGTTCTGGGCGTCGGCGGCGGTATTGCTGCCTACAAGAGCGCCGATCTGGTTCGCCGCCTGATCGATCAGGGCGCCGAAGTGCGCGTGGTCATGACCCGTGGCGGCGCCGAGTTCATCACTCCGCTGACCATGCAGGCCCTGTCCGGGCACCCGGTTCACCTGGACCTGTTGGACCCGGCGGCCGAAGCCGCGATGGGCCACATCGAACTGGCCAAATGGGCCGATCTGGTGCTGATCGCACCTGCGACCGCGGACCTGATCGCCCGTCTGGCCCAAGGCATCGCCGACGACCTGCTGACCACACTGGTGCTGGCCACCGACGCCGTGGTCGCCGTCGCCCCGGCGATGAACCAGGCCATGTGGCGCGACCCGGCGACCCAAGCCAACCTGCAAACCCTCGAAAGCCGCGATATCAAGGCTTTCGGCCCGGCCTCGGGCAGTCAGGCCTGTGGTGACGTTGGCCTCGGTCGCATGCTCGAAGCCGTCGAACTCGCCCAATGCGCGGCGGACTGCTTCCAGCGTCAGGCGCTGACCGGCAAACACGTGCTGATTACCGCCGGCCCGACCCAGGAAAACATCGACCCGGTGCGCTACATCACCAACCACAGCTCCGGGAAAATGGGCTTTGCCCTGGCCGAAGCCGCCGTTGAAGCAGGCGCCCGCGTGACCCTGATCACCGGCCCGGTGCACCTGCCGACACCGGATCGCGTCACCCGCATCGACGTGGTCAGCGCTCGCGACATGCTCGCCGCTTGCGAAGCCGCGATCCCTTGCGACCTGTTCATCGCCTCGGCAGCAGTCGCGGACTACCGCCCCGAAGTCGTCGCCCCACAGAAACTCAAGAAAGACCCTACGAACGGCGACGGCTTGTTGCTACAGATGGTGCGCAACCCAGACATTCTGGCCACCATCGCCACTCGCCCCGACCGCCCATTCAGCGTCGGTTTCGCCGCTGAAACCGAACACCTGCTCGATTACGCCGCACGCAAGTTGAAAGACAAGAACCTCGATTTGATCGTCGCCAACGACGTGGCCAACCCGAGCATTGGCTTCAACAGCGAGGAAAACGCCTGCAGCGTGATCGACCGTGAGCTCCACGCCACACTTTTCGCCCAGACCAGCAAGAGCAAAATCGCTCGCCAGCTGATCACTTTTATCGCCGAACGTCTGAACCAGGTTTAATTTACATGCACGCTTTGCAAGCCAAGATCCTCGACCCACGCATCGGTACCGAATTCCCGCTGCCGCAGTACGCCACCCCAGGCTCCGCCGGCCTCGACCTGCGCGCCATGCTGGAAAAAGACATCGTGATCAAACCGGGTGAAACCGTGCTGATCCCAACCGGCCTGTCCGTCTACATTGGCGATCCTGGCCTGGCTGCGCTGATTCTGCCGCGCTCTGGCCTGGGCCATAAGCACGGCATCGTGCTGGGCAACCTGGTCGGCTTGATCGACTCCGACTACCAGGGTCCGTTGATGGTTTCGTGCTGGAACCGTGGCCAGACCGATTTCAACATGGTGGTCGGCGAGCGTTTGGCCCAGCTGGTTCTGGTGCCGGTGGTTCAAGCGCACTTCGAGATGGTCGAAGAGTTCGTTGAAACCGAGCGCGGTGCGGGCGGTTTCGGGCATTCCGGCAAGCATTGATTTCTGGTTTTCAGGCTGGGCGCCCTGCCCGGCCTGAAGGGTGCTCTGCATTTTCAGAATGAAAATTGCATAGCCGTCATCTGCAAGGTTTAACACTGGAAATCAAGGCATTGCCCGGCCAAATCCCGGCTGGTGTTGGTGGCATGGCCTTTTCGCACCACGAACTCTCTGCGAAAAACGCCGTCATACCCTTCAGTTCGAGCCCGCCGAAGCGTTCTTCGCGCGCAGGTCCAGCCACTTTCGAGATGGAGCATTCCCACAGATGAGCACCCCAGCCCAAGTCGCACCCAAGTTCCCCGACAGCATTTTCCGCGCCTACGACATTCGCGGCACCGTCCCGGAATTCTTGAACGCTGAAACCGCTTACTGGCTCGGTCGCGCCATTGGCGCCCAAAGCCTGGCCCAGGGCGAACCGAACGTCTCCGTTGGCCGTGACGGTCGCCTGTCCGGCCCGGAACTGGTCGAGCAGCTGATCAAAGGCCTGGCCGAGGCCGGTTGCCACGTCAGTGACGTCGGCCTGGTGCCAACGCCGGCGCTGTACTACGCCGCCAACGTACTGGCCGGCAAATCGGGCGTGATGCTGACCGGCAGCCACAACCCGTCGAACTACAACGGTTTCAAGATCGTCATCGCTGGCGACACCTTGGCCAACGAACAGATCCAGGCCCTGCACGACCGCCTCAAGACCAACAACCTGAGCAGCGGCAAGGGCAGCATCACCCAGGTCGAGATCCTCGACCGCTACAACACCGAAATCGTCCAGGACATCAAACTGGCCCGCCGCCTCAAAGTCGTGGTCGATTGCGGCAACGGCGCAGCCGGCGTGATCGCCCCGCAACTGATCGAAGCGCTGAACTGCGAAGTCATCCCGCTGTTCTGCGAAGTCGACGGCAACTTCCCGAACCACCACCCGGACCCGGGCAAGCCTGAAAACCTTGTCGATCTGATCGCCAAGGTCAAGGAAACCAACGCCGACATCGGCCTGGCTTTCGATGGCGACGGCGACCGCGTTGGCGTAGTGACCAACACCGGCAGCATCGTCTACCCGGACCGCCTGCTGATGCTGTTCGCCCGCGACGTTGTGGCGCGCAATCCGGACGCGGAAATCATCTTCGACGTCAAATGCACCCGCCGCCTGACGCCGCTGATCAAGGAATACGGCGGTCGTCCGCTAATGTGGAAGACTGGTCACTCGTTGATCAAAAAGAAAATGAAACAAACCAGCGCCCTGTTGGCCGGCGAAATGAGTGGGCACATTTTCTTCAAGGAACGCTGGTTCGGTTTCGACGATGGCATTTACAGCGCCGCACGGCTGCTGGAAATCCTCAGCAAGGAAAAATCCACTGCGGAAGAGCTGTTTGCGACCTTCCCGAATGATATTTCTACGCCGGAAATCAATATCCATGTGACCGAAGAGAGCAAATTCAGCATCATTGATGCATTGCACGACGCGAAGTGGGGCGAAGGCGCCGACCTGACCACCATCGACGGCGTGCGAGTCGACTATGCCAAAGGCTGGGGCCTGGTGCGCGCGTCCAACACCACACCGGTGCTGGTGCTGCGCTTCGAGGCCGATGACGAGGCTGAATTGCAGCGCATCAAGGACGTTTTCAAAGTCCAGTTGAAGCGTGTTGCACCTGATCTCCAACTACCGTTCTGATTCACCCGGAGCCCTGAATGACCCTCGAACGCGAAGCCGCCGCCAACACCGCCAAGGTCCTGTCCGAAGCGCTGCCTTACATCCGCCGCTATGTCGGCAAGACGCTGGTGATCAAATACGGCGGCAACGCGATGGAAAGCGAGGAGCTGAAAACCGGCTTCGCCCGCGACATCGTGCTGATGAAAGCCGTCGGGATTAACCCGGTGGTGGTTCACGGTGGCGGCCCGCAAATCGGTGACCTGCTCAAGCGACTGTCGATCGAGAGTCACTTTGTCGACGGCATGCGCGTCACCGACGCGGCAACCATGGACGTGGTGGAAATGGTCCTGGGCGGCCAGGTCAACAAAGACATCGTCAACCTGATCAACCGTCACGGCGGCAGCGCCATCGGTCTGACCGGCAAAGACGCCGAGCTGATTCGCGCGAAGAAGCTGACCGTCACCCGCCAGACGCCGGAGATGACCCAGCCGGAAATCATCGACATCGGTCACGTCGGTGAAGTGGTCGGCATCAATACCGATCTGCTGAACCTGCTGGTCAAAGGCGACTTCATCCCAGTGATCGCGCCAATCGGCGTCGGCGCCAACGGCGAGTCGTACAACATCAACGCCGACCTGGTGGCCGGCAAGGTGGCCGAAGCGCTGAAAGCCGAGAAGTTGATGCTGCTGACCAACATCGCCGGATTGATGGACAAGTCGGGCCAGGTCCTGACCGGCCTGAGCACTCAGCAGGTCGACGACCTGATTGCCGACGGCACGATCTACGGCGGCATGCTGCCGAAGATCCGTTGCGCGCTGGAAGCGGTTCAGGGTGGCGTGGGCAGTTCGCTGATCATTGACGGTCGCGTGCCGAATGCGATCTTGCTGGAAATCTTCACCGATACCGGCGTGGGTACTTTGATCAGCAATCGCAAGCGTCCCTAAGCGATAGCGCATACAAAAAGACCCCGCTCAGCCTGGCTGAGCGGGGTCTTTTTTTGTGCGGACGTGCGCCTGATAAATCGCGGCGCCGCCATCGCCGGCAAGCCGGCTCCTACAAAATCGGTGAGATCCCTGTAGGAGCTGGCTTGCCAGCGATGGTGGCGTGCCTGACACACCGCGTCGCATTGATCGCCAGCAAGCCGGCTCCTACAGGGTCAGACGCCGAATTGGGCGCGGTAGGCTTCTACGGCTGGCAAGTGTTGCTTGAGCTGCGGATCGTCCGCCAGGAATTCCAGCACCTGATTCAGCGAAACAATGCTGATCACCGGAATCCCGAAGTCACGCTCCACTTCCTGGATCGCCGACAATTCACCATTGCCACGCTCCTGGCGGTTCAGGGCGATGAGCACGCCTGCCGCCTTGGCGCCGTCCTGGGAAGCGATGATCTGCATCACTTCACGGATAGCGGTGCCGGCGGTGATCACGTCGTCGATGATCAGCACATCGCCGGTCAATGGCGCGCCGACCAGGCTCCCGCCTTCGCCGTGGGCCTTGGCCTCTTTGCGGTTGAAACACCATGGCAAATCACGGTCGTGATGTTCAGCCAGGGCCACTGCGGTGGTCGCCGCCAAAGGGATGCCTTTGTAGGCCGGACCAAACAATACGTCGAAGGGAATGCCGCTCTCGACGATGGCCGCCGCGTAGAAACGACCCAGCTGCGCCAGGGCCGAACCCGAGTTGAACAGGCCGGCATTGAAGAAGTATGGACTGGTACGCCCGGACTTCAGGGTGAACTCACCGAAGCGCAAAACGCCGCGATCGATGGCAAAACGAATGAAATCGCGCTGATACGCTTGCATGAAAAAAACCCCAAATACCACGGATTTAGCTAATTAGGTTGACGCCGTGTATCATACACGCACGCGATTTTTGGGGCCATTTATGCGGATCATCAGTGTGAACGTCAATGGTATTCAGGCTGCAGTGGAGCGAGGTTTGCTCAGTTGGCTGCAAGCACAGAATGCCGACGTCATCTGCCTGCAGGACACCCGCGCCTCCGCCTTTGAACTGGACGATCCAGCCTTCCAACTGGATGGCTACTTCCTTTATGCCTGCGAAGCCGAAGTTCCCGCCCAGGGTGGCGTGGCTTTGTATTCGCGGTTGCAGCCGAAGGCAGTCATCAGCGGTCTCGGCTTCGAGACGGCCGACCGCTACGGGCGCTACCTGCAAGCCGATTTCGACAAGGTCAGCATCGCGACCTTGCTGCTCCCTTCGGGGCAGAACGGCGATGAAGACTTGAACCAGAAGTTCAAGCTAATGGACGACTTCGCCCGTTATCTGGATAAACAGCGGCGCAAACGTCGCGAGTACATTTACTGTGGCTCGCTGTACGTGGCGCAACAGAAGCTGGATATCAAGAACTGGCGCGACAGCCAGCAATCCCCGGGCTTCCTGGCACCTGAGCGTGCCTGGATGGACGAGATTGTCGGCAATATGGGTTATGTCGATGCCCTGCGCGAAGTCAGCCGTGAAGGTGATCAGTACAGCTGGTGGCCAGACAATGAGCAGGCTGAGATGCTCAACCTGGGCTGGCGCTTCGATTACCAGATACTGACGCCGGGCCTGCGCCGCTTTGTACGTAGCGCTCGCTTGCCACGTCAGCCACGGTTTTCGCAGCATGCACCGCTGATCGTGGACTACGACTGGACGCTGACCATCTAGGCGTCGTTTCGCAGACACAAAAAAGCCGACAGCAGTGTCGGCTTTTTTGTGGGCGCTGATTCGCTTTCTGTTGGAGCGAGGCTTGCCCGCGAAGAACGATCACGCGGTATGCCTGACAGACCGAGCTGCCTCATTCGCGGGCAAGCCTCGCTCCTACAGGGCGGTGCCGCCTATTTGATCAACCGCCAAGTGAACGGATACCGATACGGCACCCCTTCATTGGCCTTCACGCCAGCAATGATCGTCAACACCAACGCACCGATCGCCAGTAACCCAAACAGGAAGAACCCGATGATCAACACCATCAGCAGGAAGCAGATGGCGGAAGCGATGGCGACGGTGATCTGAAAGTTCAGCGCTTCCTTGCCCTGCGCATCGACAAACGGGTCCATCTCGCGCTTCATCTGCCAGAGAATCAGCGGGCCGATCAGCGTGCCGAACGGAATCCAGATCCCCAGCAAGGCGGACAGGTGACAAAACATCGCCCATTGCCGAACTTCTTTGCTCGGGACGGGAAGCAGCTCTTGCTCGTCACTCATGTTGCCCTCCTTGCCTGGAATGGTTCCGGTCAGTCAGCCAGTGCAGCCTTTTGCAGTTCGAAGATTTCGGTCATGCCTTTCTTCGCCAGTTCAAGCATAGCGGTCAACTCTTCAGGCTGGAACGGCGCGCCTTCGGCAGTGCCCTGAACTTCGATGAAGCCGCCAGTGCTGGTCATCACCACGTTCAGGTCGGTCTCGGCAGCCGAGTCTTCCAGGTAGTCTAGGTCGAGCACAGGCTCGCCCTGGTACATACCCACCGAAACGGCGGCGATCATTTGCTTGAGCGGGTCGCCGCCTTTCAGGCCGCCTCGCTTCTTGATCACTTTCAAGGCATCGACCAGCGCAACCATCGCGCCGGTGATGGACGCGGTGCGGGTGCCGCCGTCAGCCTGGATCACATCGCAGTCGACGTACAGGGTGACGTCGCCCAGCTTGGACATGTCCAGCGAGGCGCGCAGCGAACGACCGATCAGACGCTGGATTTCCAGGGTGCGGCCGCCTTGCTTGCCGCGGCTCGCTTCACGCTGGTTACGCTCGCCGGTGGCGCGCGGCAACATGCCGTATTCGGCGGTCAACCAGCCTTGGCCCTGACCCTTGAGGAAACGCGGCACGCCGTTTTCGACGCTGACGGTGCAGATGACTTTGGTATCACCGAACTCGACCAGTACGGATCCCTCGGCGTGTTTGGTGTAGTTGCGGGTAATGCGGATCGAGCGGAGCTGATCGGCAGCGCGACCACTTGGACGTTTCATAGGGAATACCTGTACGGGGGACGGAAAACTGCCGAGCATTATAGAGCCGCGCGCCAGTACTGGGCACTTCTAAAAAATCCGCCCGACGATTGAAGGCTCTGGCTTGAGCTTAGAACAGCGCTTTACCGACGGCCTGCAGCCCTTTGTCACACCGTGTGTTTGGGCGCATCCGCCCCACTGCGCTACAATCCTGCGCCTTTGCTGCCTGTCGGCTTTAATTCACAGATAGCGGGTCCGCGAAACCTTTGGTAACGCATCGACCTGCATTGCGAGGTACCTCCATGGTGCACAGCATGACCGCCTTCGCCCGCGTCGAGAAAGCCGGCGTCCAAGGCACCCTGAGCTGGGAACTGCGCTCGGTCAACAGCCGCTACCTGGAACCGCACTTGCGTCTGCCGGAGACGTTTCGCGATCTCGAAGGCGCGGTCCGCGAAGCGCTGCGCCAAGGCATCTCCCGAGGCAAACTCGAATGCACCCTGCGCTTCACCGAAGAGAACACCGATAAACCCCTGCAAGTGGATCGCGAGCGCGCCGCGCAATTGGTTGCGGCTGCCGAGACCATCGCCGGCCTGATCAAGAACCCGGCCGCGCTGAACCCGCTGGAAGTGCTGGCCTGGCCCGGCGTGCTGGTGGGCGATGCCACCGACCCGCAAGCCTTGAATGCCGAAGCACTGGCGCTGTTCAACGAAGGCCTGAAGGAACTCAAGGCTGGCCGCGAGCGCGAAGGCGCGGAGCTGGCACGGCTGATCAACGATCGCCTGACTTCGATTGAACAAGACGTGGTGACCCTGCGCGAACTGGTCCCGCAGATGCTCGCCACACAACGTCAGAGAGTCCTCGACCGCTTCGCCGACATGAAAGCGGAAATGGACCCGCAGCGCCTGGAGCAGGAAATGGTCATGCTCGCTCAGAAGAGCGACGTCGCCGAAGAACTGGATCGCCTGAGCACTCATATCATCGAAGTTCGCCGGGTACTCAAGTCCGGCGGCGCTGCCGGCCGGCGCCTCGACTTCCTGATGCAGGAGCTCAACCGCGAAGCCAACACACTGGGCTCCAAAGCCTTCGACCCGCGCAGCACTCAGGCGGCGGTCAACCTCAAGGTGTTGATCGAGCAGATGCGCGAACAAGTGCAGAATATTGAGTAAGGCAAACCCGACATGACCCACAGCACCGGCACCCTGTACATCATTTCCGCCCCCTCGGGCGCGGGCAAGAGCAGCCTGGTCAAGGCCCTGACTGACGCTGATGCGGAGATCCGCGTCTCGGTCTCCCACACCACCCGCGCCATGCGCCCCGGTGAAGTGGACGGCGTGAACTATCACTTCGTCGAACGCAGCGAGTTCGTGAAGATGATCGAGCACGGCGATTTCCTCGAGCGCGCCGAAGTATTCGGCAACCTCTACGGCACTTCGCAAAGCCACCTGCAGCAGACCCTGGACGAAGGCCACGACCTGATTCTGGAAATCGACTGGCAAGGCGCCGAGCAAGTGCGCAAGTTGATGCCACAGGCCCGTTCGATCTTCATTCTGCCGCCGTCCCTGCAGGCCTTGCACCAGCGCCTGACCAATCGCGGCCAGGACAGCGACGAGATCATTGACGGCCGCATGCGTGAAGCCGTCAGCGAGATGAGCCACTACGTTGACTACGACTACCTGATCATCAACGACGATTTCGCCCATGCCCTGCGCGATTTGCAGGCGATTTTCCGCGCCAATCAGCTGCATCAGAAGCGCCAGCAGCAGCGCAACGGCAAACTTTTGGCTGAATTGCTCGGCTAAACAGCTCTTCCCAAAACCGCTGCAAGGGCTTTACATTGGCACTTGCAGCGCGTTGAAGGGCTTGGTCAAAAAATCAGCGCTTCCCTAATCGCTGGTGATTTTTTAAACTGTTGAGTCCGCTCGCCCAACCGGGCAGCGCGCATATTGCATTCGCTCCGAGGAATACCATGGCCCGCGTAACCGTTGAAGACTGCCTAGAACACGTGGAAAACCGCTTTGAGCTGGTCATGCTCTCTACCAAGCGTGCCCGTCAACTGGCCACCGGTGGCAAAGAGCCGCTGGTTCAGTGGGAAAACGACAAGCCTACCGTTGTAGCGCTGCGTGAAATCGCTGAAGGCCTGATGAGCTACGAGTTCATCGCCGAGCAAGAAATCGTCCAGGATGAACCGCTGTTCGCAGCGTTCGAGGACGAGTCCAACGAGGCCGTCTAAGCCTATGCCTGGTCGACGTAGCACGGCGCGGGGTCACAGCGAACGGCAGGAGTCATCATGCCGAGCATAGACGCCCTCGCCGATCGCTTATCGACCTACCTCGGCAAGGACCAGGTCAACCTGGTCCGCCGAGCGTACTTCTACGCCGAACAAGCCCACGACGGCCAACGCCGCCGCAGTGGCGAGGCGTACGTCACGCATCCTCTTGCGGTGGCGAATATTCTTGCCGACATGCACATGGACCATCAGAGTTTGATGGCTGCGATGCTGCATGACGTGATCGAAGACACCGGTATTGCCAAGGAAGCGCTGCAAGCGCAGTTCGGCGAAACCGTGGCCGAACTGGTCGATGGCGTCAGCAAGCTGACCCAGATGAACTTCGAGACCAAGGCCGAAGCCCAGGCCGAAAACTTCCAGAAAATGGCCATGGCCATGGCACGCGACATTCGCGTGATCCTGGTCAAACTCGCCGACCGCCTGCACAACATGCGCACGCTGGAAGTCCTGTCCGGTGAAAAACGCCGGCGGATCGCCAAGGAAACCCTGGAAATCTATGCGCCCATCGCCAACCGGCTGGGCATGCACGCCATCCGCATAGAATTCGAAGACCTCGGCTTCAAGGCCATGCACCCGATGCGTTCCGCGCGGATCAACCAGGCGGTCAAACGCGCCCGGGGCAACCGCAAGGAAATCGTCAACAAGATCGAAGAATCCCTCGGCCACTGCCTGGCCATCGATGGCATCCAGGGCGAAGTCAGCGGTCGTCAGAAACACCTCTACGGCATCTACAAGAAAATGCGCGGCAAGCGTCGGGCCTTCAACGAGATCATGGACGTCTACGCGTTCCGGATCATCGTCGACAAGGTCGATACCTGCTACCGCGTGCTGGGTGCTGTACACAATTTGTACAAACCGCTGCCGGGGCGCTTCAAGGATTACATCGCGATCCCCAAGGCGAACGGCTACCAGTCGTTGCACACCACGTTGTTCGGCATGCACGGTGTTCCGATCGAGATCCAGATCCGCACCCGTGAAATGGAAGAGATGGCCAACAACGGCATCGCCGCCCATTGGCTGTACAAATCCAGCGGCGACGAGCAGCCCAAAGGCACTCACGCCCGCGCCCGCCAGTGGGTCAAAGGCGTGCTGGAAATGCAGCAACGCGCCGGCAACTCGCTGGAATTCATCGAAAGCGTGAAGATCGACCTGTTCCCGGACGAGGTCTACGTGTTCACGCCCAAAGGCCGGATCATGGAGCTGCCCAAAGGCTCCACGGCGGTCGACTTCGCTTACGCGGTGCACACCGACGTGGGCAACAGCTGCATTGCCTGTCGGATCAATCGTCGTCTCGCGCCGTTGTCCGAACCGCTGCAAAGCGGCTCCACGGTCGAGATCGTCAGCGCCCCCGGCGCGCGGCCGAACCCGGCATGGCTCAACTTCGTGGTCACCGGCAAGGCGCGAACCCATATCCGCCACGCGCTGAAACTGCAACGCCGCTCCGAATCCATCAGCCTCGGCGAACGCCTGCTGAACAAGGTCCTCAACGGTTTCGACAGCGCCCTGGACAAAGTCCCGGCCGAGCGCGTCAAAGCCATGCTCACCGAGTACCGCCTCGAACTGATCGAAGACTTGCTCGAAGACATCGGCCTGGGCAATCGCATGGCTTACGTCGTCGCCCGCCGCCTGCTCGGCGAAGGCGAACAACTGCCAAGCGCGGAAGGCCCGCTGGCGATTCGCGGCACCGAAGGCTTGGTGCTCAGCTACGCCAAGTGCTGCACGCCGATCCCGGGCGACCCGATTGTCGGTCACCTGTCGGCGGGCAAAGGCATGGTTGTGCACCTCGACAACTGCCGCAACATCAGCGAAATCCGCCACAACCCGGAAAAATGCATCCAGCTCTCGTGGGCCAAGGATGTCACCGGCGAATTCAACGTCGAGCTGCGCGTCGAGCTGGAACACCAGCGCGGCCTGATCGCACTGTTGGCCAGCAGCGTCAACGCGGCCGACGGCAATATCGAAAAAATCAGCATGGACGAACGCGATGGTCGCATCAGCGTGGTCCAACTGGTGGTCAGCGTGCACGACCGCGTGCATCTAGCTCGCGTGATCAAGAAACTGCGCGCACTGACCGGGGTGATCCGCATCACCCGCATGCGCGCCTAAGCCAACCTATTACAAGGAGTCATTCATGACCAAGACTGTTATCACCAGCGACAAGGCCCCGGCCGCCATCGGCACTTACTCCCAGGCGATCAAGGCTGGCAACACCGTTTACATGTCGGGTCAGATTCCTCTGGACCCAAAAACCATGGAACTGGTTGAAGGCTTCGAAGCCCAGACCGTCCAGGTGTTCGAGAACCTGAAAGCCGTGGCTGAAGCCGCTGGTGGTTCGTTCAAGGACATCGTCAAACTGAACATCTTCCTCACCGACCTGAGCCACTTCGCCAAGGTCAACGAGATCATGGGCAAGTACTTTGACCAGCCATACCCTGCCCGCGCCGCCATTGGCGTAGCTGCCCTGCCAAAGGGTTCGCAGGTTGAAATGGATGCCATTCTGGTCATCGAGTAATGCGTTCGGCGCAGCCCGAAAGGCTGCGCCAATGCCGTATGTATAAAAAAGCGTTTTGAAAGGATTCCACCATGCGCACTGCGCTTGCTGTCTCGCTGGTCGCCCTGTTCTTGGGCGGATGTGCCAGCAACCCTGCCGACCGTGACATCAGCGGCACCTGGATCAATCAGGTGGCGATCGATGCTGCGTCCAAAGGCGGCCCCCTGCGCGAAGCGCTCCAGGCTTATGGTCCGAACCTGGAATGGGATGTCAACACCAAGGCCGGTCAGGCCCGCTACACCAACGGTTTTGAGAACGTCGAAGGCAAGCTGCTGGGCGAAGCGTCCGGCGCCTGGAAAGTCGACTTCTACGGCAGTTCCGCCAGCGAGCTGAAGCGTGACGGCAAGCAACTGGCCCAAGTCGCCAGCGACAACGAACCCGCACAGGTCTTCGACCGCGCGCTGATCCCGGTGCCGGATGGCGCACCGATTGGCGCGAGCTTCGAACGCGCGTTGTATTCTGCTTATATGGGCGGTAGCTGGAAAGTCGTCAGCGGTCCTGGCGAAGGCAGCTCCGTGCAGTTCCAGGCCGACGGCCAGGTAACCGGTTTGCCGGGTGCAGATCGCTACGCGCTGTGCCTGGCGGGCGATTGCGCGTCGATGAGCGGCGGCAATGACAACATGTGGTTGCAACTCAAGGGCCAGGGCAACACCTGGATCTTTGCGCGCAAGGGCAAGGAACTGGAGATCCTCCAGGCTGTGAACACCGCGCAGGCAGACGAAATGCCGCAGTTCACGCCGGGTGATCGCAAGTGGTTGCTCGAGAAGCAGTAACCCGGCTCAAGAGCCAACGCAACACCAAATGTAGGAGCGAGGCTTGCCCGCGAAGGCGATGTAACAGCCGACATAGATGTTGGCAATTATGACGCCTTCGCGGGCAAGCCTCGCTCCTACGGTGTTGTGGGGGACGGGAAATCAGCAGCGGCCTTCGAGGATAGCGGCGTACCCTTCGCGATAGCTTGGGTACTTCGGCACCCAACCCAAGGCCTTCACCCGCGCATTGGTGCACTGCTTGCTGCCCGTGCGCCGCACACTCGCATCGTCAGCCCATTCAGTCACGCCCAGATATTCACGCAACCAATCCACCACTTCGGCCAGCGGTGCAGGCGCGTCGTCGACGCCGATATAGACGTCATCCAACGCCACACCGCGCCGATCCGCCTCAAGCAGAAACGCCATCAACCCAGCCGCGTCATCCGCGTGAATCCGATTGCCGTACAACGGCGGATCAATCGCCACGCGATATCCGCGACGAACCTGCGTCAGCAGCCATTCGCGACCCGGGCCGTAGATGCCGGTCAAACGCACAATGCTTGCCGGGATGCCACTGTTGAGTGCCACTTGCTCCGCCTCCAGCATCAGTCGACCTGAATAGCCGGCAGCGATGGTCGGCGACGTTTCGTCGACCCACTCGCCGTCCTGCTGGCCGTAAACACTGCTACTGGAAACGAACAGCAGGCGATTGGGCACCTGGCCGTAGTCGTCCAGCCACTCAAGCACATGCTGCAAGCCCTCGACATAAGCGGCGCGGTAACCGGCTTCATCGTGATCGGTGGCTGCCGCGCAATACACCAGGTAATCCACCGCACCGACCGGCCAGGTTTGCGGGCAATCCTTGTTGAACAAGTCACCGGCAACGCCAATCACCCCCTCGGGCAGGCGCGAGACGTCACGACGCAGGCCATGGACCTCCCACCCTGCGGCCAGCAATTGTGTAGCCAGACGACTGCCGACATCACCGCAGCCGGCGATCAAAACAGAAGGCGCGGACATCAAAAAACTCCTATCGGAAAGCCACAGACTAGCGCCGGCAATGGACGAGCGGCTAGCAATGAAGGAAAAAAAGATACTCTATTACTTCTGTTAACAAGAATTACTTGCAATAATGCCTGCCACTTTTGTTCTCGGCCTTCGAGGCCTGGAAGAACATTTACCGTCTTTTTCTCTCAGGTCCGGCCAGCATGACACGCAATCAACTCCCCGCTTCGCCAACCAATCGACCTCGCGCCTGGAGCGCGGTGGCCGCCCTGTTGCTCAGCCTGATGCTGGCGCCAACCGCCGCCTTCGCTGACGCACAAGCCCCGGCCACCCCAGCCGCCGCCACCGCGCCCGCTCCCGCCGACCACTCTGCCGAACACGCCGCACCGGTTGCCACCGATCCGGCCCAGGCCGTAGACGCTGCTGGTGAAGACGCGCCGCAAGTCCTCGAAGCCGACAACAGCCTGGGCATGGCCCATGACCTGTCGCCGTGGGGCATGTACCAGAACGCTGACATCATCGTGAAAATCGTGATGATCGGCCTCGCCATCGCGTCGATCATCACCTGGACCATCTGGATCGCCAAGGGCTTCGAGCTGATGGGCGCCAAACGTCGTCTGCGCACTGAAATCGTCCACCTTAAGAAGGCGGCCACCCTCAAGGAAGCCAGTGTAACGGCAGCCAAGCCCGGCACCCTCGCCAACCTGTTGGTGCACGATGCGCTGGAAGAGATGCACCTGTCGACCAACAGCCGCGAGAAAGAAGGCATCAAGGAACGTGTCGCCTTCCGTCTCGAGCGCCTGGTCGCAGCCTGCGGTCGCAACATGAGCAGCGGCACCGGCGTACTCGCCACCATCGGCTCTACCGCGCCGTTCGTGGGCCTGTTCGGCACCGTGTGGGGCATCATGAACAGCTTCATCGGCATCGCCAAAACCCAGACCACCAACCTCGCCGTCGTAGCTCCCGGCATCGCCGAAGCCTTGCTGGCCACCGCGCTGGGCCTGGTGGCCGCGATTCCAGCCGTTGTGATCTACAACGTGTTCGCCCGCTCCATCGCCGGCTACAAGGCGCAAGTGTCCGACGCCTCGGCAGAAGTCCTGTTGCTGGTCAGCCGCGACCTCGACCACCAGCCTGAGCGCAGCTCGCAACCGCACATGGTGAAAGTGGGGTAATCGGCCATGGGCCTGCATTTGAAAGAAGGCGCAGACGACGATCTGGCCGAGAACCACGAAATCAACGTCACGCCGTTCATCGACGTGATGCTGGTGCTGTTGATCATCTTCATGGTGGCCGCTCCGTTGGCCACCGTGGACATCAAGGTCGACCTGCCTGCCTCCAGCGCCAAACCGGCGCCGCGGCCAGAGAAACCGGTGTTCCTCAGCGTCAAAGCTGACCAGCGCCTGTTCCTCGGCGAAGACGAAGTGAAAGCCGAAGCACTCGGCGCCACGCTCGACGCCAAGACCCAGGGCAAGAAAGACACGACGATCTTCTTCCAGGCCGATAAAGGCGTGGACTACGGCGACCTGATGAGCGTGATGGACAACCTGCGCGCTGCCGGCTACCTGAAGGTCGGTCTGGTCGGACTCGAGACGGCAGTGAAGAAATGATCACGACGCGCCATAAGCTGACGCGTTACGGCGGTAGCCTGGCCGTGGTGCTGGGCGTCCATGCGCTGGCCATTGCGCTGGCGCTGAACTGGACGTCGCGCCCACCTATCGAGCTGCCGCCGCAGGCGATGATGGTCGAGTTGGCGCCGGTTCCGGCACCGCCTCCTCCGGCACCGCCGAAGGTGATAACGCCGCCACAACCACCTGCTCCGGTGGAAGAGCTGCCGATCCCGAAGCTGGCCGAAGTGCCTAAGGCAGAAATCACCGTACCGAAGCCGGTCAAACCCAAGCCCAAGCCTCAACCGCCCAAGCCTGTGGAGAAAAAGCCGGAGCCGCCGAAGGAAAAACCGTCCGAGGAAAAACCGAGCGAAGCGCAACCGACCCAGGCGCCGACGGAGAAATCCGCTCAACCGGCACCGGGCCCATCGCCCGCGCAGCAAGCGGCCAAGGCCAGTTGGCAAGGCACCCTGCTGGCGCACCTGGCCAAGTACAAAAAGTACCCGGCCAGTGCACAGGCGCGGGGCAAGGAAGGTTTGAACCGTCTGCGCTTCGTGGTGGATGCCGAAGGTAACGTGTTGTCGTTCGAACTGGTGGGCCGTTCGGGCAACGCCGATCTGGACCGGGCCACCCTGGAAATGATCAAGCGTGCTCAACCGCTGCCCAAGCCACCGGCCGACATGCTGAACAACGGCTCCATCGAAATTGTTGCACCGTTTGTTTACTCGCTGGAACGCCGCCGCTAAAGAGAACCCTGTAGGAGCGAAGCTTGCTCGCGAAAACGGTATGTCAGTCGAATCATTCGTGAATGACATACCGCTTTCGCGAGCAAGCTTCGCTCCTACAGATTCTGTGGCGGTAACAAGATTTGTAAAAGGCACCCGAAAGGTGCCTTTTGCATATCCGCCAGCGGCAAACGCGCATTGCCCGGTGTCACTCGACACACTCTCTCTGATAACGTGCGTCTATCGATTGCAGCCGGTATGCTTGGCCCGCAACTTCATGGACGCTCGCTATGACTCTTACAGAATTACGCTACATCGTTACCCTCGCCCAAGAGCAGCACTTTGGCCACGCGGCCGAGCGTTGCCACGTCAGCCAGCCGACCCTGTCGGTGGGCGTGAAAAAGCTTGAAGACGAACTCGGTGTGCTGATTTTCGAGCGCAGCAAGAGCGCCGTGCGCCTGACCCCGGTCGGCGAAGGCATCGTGGCCCAGGCGCAGAAAGTCCTGGAACAGGCCCAAGGCATCCGCGAACTGGCTCAGGCCGGCAAGAACCAGCTGACCGCCCCGCTGAAAGTCGGCGCCATCTACACCGTCGGCCCGTACCTGTTTCCGCACCTGATTCCGCAACTGCACCGGGTCGCCCCGCAGATGCCGTTGTACATCGAAGAAAACTTCACCCACGTGCTGCGCGACAAACTGCGCAACGGCGAGCTCGACGCGATCATCATCGCCCTGCCGTTCAACGAAGCCGACGTCCTGACCCTGCAGCTCTACGACGAGCCGTTCTACGTCCTGATGCCGGCCCAGCACCCGTGGACGCAAAAAGAATCCATCGACGCCGCCCTGCTCAACGACAAGAGCCTGCTGCTGCTCGGCGAAGGCCACTGCTTCCGCGATCAAGTGCTGGAAGCCTGCCCGACCCTGACCAAAGGCAACGACGGCGCCAAGCACACCACGGTGGAATCCAGCTCGCTGGAAACCATTCGCCACATGGTCGCCTCGGGCCTTGGCATCTCGATCCTGCCGCTGTCGGCGGTCGACAGCCATCACTACGCCCCCGGCGTAATTGAAGTGCGCCCACTGACCGCGCCAGTGCCGTTCCGCACCGTGGCCATTGCCTGGCGCGCGAGCTTCCCGCGTCCAAAGGCCATTGAAATCCTCGCTGACTCCATTCGCCTGTGCTCGGTGGCCAAGCCGCCCGCGCCGGTGGCTGCGGCTTAAGTCGCTGTCATGACCGAGTTGTCGCAAGTGTCGGTCACGGCACTCAAGGGTGTCGGCGAGGCCATGGCCGAGAAACTGGCCAAGGTCGGCCTGGAGAATCTCCAGGACGTGCTGTTTCACCTGCCGCTGCGTTATCAGGACCGCACTCGTGTAGTCCCGATCGGCCATCTGCGACCGGGGCAAGACGCCGTGATCGAAGGCACCGTCAGCGGCGCCGACGTGGTCATGGGCCGGCGTCGCAGCCTGGTCGTGCGCTTGCAGGACGGCACCGGCGGGCTCAGCCTGCGCTTCTACCATTTCAGCAACGCCCAGAAAGAAGGCCTCAAACGTGGCACGCGGATTCGCTGCTACGGCGAAGCGCGGCCCGGTGCGTCGGGGCTGGAGATCTACCACCCGGAATACCGCGCCCTCACCGGTGACGAGCCGCCGCCCGTGGATGAAACCCTGACGCCGGTGTACCCGCTCACCGAAGGCCTGACCCAACAGCGCCTGCGCCAGTTGTGCATGCAAACCCTGACGATGCTCGGCCCGACCAGCCTACCGGATTGGTTGCCGAACGAACTGGCGCGGGACTATCAACTGGCGCCGCTGGCCGACGCGATTCGTTACCTGCATCACCCGCCGGCCGATGCCGACGTCGACGAACTCGCCCTCGGCCATCATTGGGCGCAGCACCGTCTGGCCTTTGAAGAACTGCTGACCCATCAACTGTCCCAGCAGCGTCTGCGCGAAAGCATGCGTTCCCTCCGCGCGCCGGCGATGCCGAAAGCCACGAAGTTGCCGGCTAAATACCTGGCCAATCTGGGCTTCGCACCGACCGGCGCCCAACAACGCGTCGGCAACGAAATCGCCTATGACCTCAGCCAGCACGAACCGATGCTGCGCTTGATTCAGGGCGACGTCGGCGCGGGCAAAACCGTGGTCGCTGCCCTTGCCGCGCTGCAAGCGCTGGAAGCCGGTTACCAAGTGGCGTTGATGGCGCCGACCGAGATCCTCGCCGAGCAGCACTTCATCACCTTCAAGCGCTGGCTCGAACCGCTGGGCATCGAAGTCGCGTGGCTGGCCGGCAAGCTCAAAGGCAAGAACCGCGTGGCCGCGCTGGAACAGATCGCCAGCGGCACACCGATGGTGGTCGGCACTCACGCGCTGTTCCAGGACGAAGTGCAGTTCAAAAACCTCGCGCTGGTGATCATCGACGAACAGCACCGCTTTGGCGTGCAACAGCGCTTGGCGCTGCGGCAGAAAGGCGTCGGCGGTCGCATGTGCCCGCATCAGTTGATCATGACCGCCACGCCGATCCCACGCACGCTGGCGATGAGCGCCTACGCCGACCTCGACACCTCGATCCTCGACGAACTGCCGCCGGGCCGAACCCCGGTCAACACCGTGTTGGTCACCGATACCCGGCGCGTCGAAGTCATCGAACGGGTACGCGGCGCCTGCGCCGAAGGGCGTCAGGCCTATTGGGTGTGCACGCTGATCGAAGAGTCGGAAGAGCTGACCTGCCAAGCGGCGGAAACCACCTTTGAGGACCTCACCGCCGCCCTCGGCGAGTTGAAGGTCGGGTTGATTCACGGCCGTATGAAGCCTGTGGAAAAAGCCGCCGTGATGGCCGAATTCAAGGCCGGCAACCTGCAACTGCTGGTCGCCACCACCGTGATCGAAGTCGGCGTCGACGTGCCGAACGCCAGCCTGATGATCATCGAAAACCCCGAACGCCTCGGCCTCGCGCAGTTGCACCAATTGCGCGGCCGCGTCGGTCGGGGCAGCGCCGCCAGCCATTGCGTGCTGCTCTACCATCCGCCGCTGTCACAGATCGGCCGTCAGCGCCTGGGCATCATGCGCGAAACCAACGACGGTTTTGTCATCGCCGAAAAAGACCTCGAACTGCGCGGCCCCGGCGAAATGCTCGGCACGCGCCAGACCGGCCTGCTTCAATTCAAGGTCGCGGACCTGATGCGCGACGCCGATCTGCTGCCCGCCGTGCGCGACGCCGCCCAGGCATTGCTGGAGCGCTGGCCGGATCACGTCAGCCCGCTACTCGACCGCTGGCTGCGCCACGGGCAGCAATACGGCCAAGTGTGAGCACCGTCGCAGTTTCTGGACCCTGCCCTTAAACAAGCTGGTTATACTCCTGCAATTGTTTGAATACGGATACAGACCATGACTGAAGCTGCCCTCGTCCCCGAAACCCCGCACGCTCCGTCTGTTATTCGGCTGCTGCTCGCCAAACTGGGCATCGCCTACGAAGAAGTCCTCGACCACCACGGCCTGAACGCCTCGCGCAAAGTGCAAGCGGTGCTGCTCGACGACGCCGTGGGCGCGCTGATGGTGCTGTTCCCGCAAAGCCAATTGCTCGACCTCAACCGCCTCGCCGAACTGACCGGCCGCCGCCTCGCCGCCGTGTCGACCGAGCGCCTGGAAAAGATGCTCGGCAAACACAACCTGAGCCTGCTGCCCGGCCTGCCGGCGCTGACCAGCTCGCCCTGCCTGTACGAAGAAAGCCTGCTGCGCGAACCGAAGTTGCTGATCAACTCGGGCGAGCCAGGTGTGTTGCTGGAAATCACCAGCGAAGCCTTCAAGACCATGCTGACCAAGGCCAGCGCCGCCAACTTCGGCGAGAACGTGAGCAGCATCCGTCCGAACCTCGACCGCCCCGACGATGACCGCGAGGAAATCACCCAGGCCGTTCAAGCGTTCACCGCGCGACGCATCCAGCAGCGTCTGGAAGCCACCATCGAAATTCCGCCGCTGGCCGAGACCGCGCAGAAAATCATCAAACTGCGCGTCGACCCCAACGCCACCATCGACGACATCACCGGCGTGGTCGAAACCGACCCGGCCCTGGCCGCACAAGTCGTCAGCTGGGCGGCGTCGCCGTACTACGCCTCGCCGGGCAAGATTCGCTCCGTTGAAGACGCCATCGTCCGCGTGCTGGGCTTCGACCTGGTGATCAACCTGGCGCTGGGCCTGGCCCTGGGCAAAACCCTCAGCCTGCCCAAAGACCACCCGCAACACACCACGCCGTACTGGCAACAATCGATCTACACCGCCGCCGTCATCGAAGGCCTGACCCGCGCCATGCCGCGCGCCCAGCGCCCGGAAGCCGGCCTGACCTACCTCGCCGGCCTGCTGCACAACTTCGGCTACTTGTTGCTGGCCCACGTGTTCCCGCCGCACTTCTCGCTGATCTGCCGCCACCTGGAGGTCAACCCGCACCTGTGCCACAGCTACGTCGAGCAACACCTGCTCGGCATCAGCCGCGAACAGATCGGCTCATGGCTGATGCGCTATTGGGACATGCCCGATGAGTTGGCCACCGCGCTGCGCTTCCAGCACGACCCAAGCTACGACGGCGCCTACGCTGAATACCCGAACCTCGTGTGCCTGTCCGTGCGCCTGCTGCGTAGCCGCGGCATCGGCTCCGGCCCGGATGAAGACATCCCCGACGCCCTGCTGGAACGCGTCGGCCTAACCCGCGACAAAGCCAACGACGTCGTCAGCAAAGTCCTCGAAGCCGAAGTGTTGCTGCGCGAACTTGCGTCGCAATTCACCCAGGCCTAAAAACATCGTCGGAACGCCGCCCGGACCAAGCCTCGCTCCTACAGGAATCACGAAACCCTGTAGGAGCGAGGCTTGCCCGCGAAGAATGCAACTCGGTCTACCTGATACACCTCAAGTTTAAGACTTGATCTCACTCAGCGTTATCCCAAGTAACGCACCGCATAATCCAGGGAAATAACCCCGAGAATAACGATTTTGTTATCTGCCGTTAATGCTCTGTCGAGATACTGCGAACTCCAGGACTCTCGGAAGATGGCCCAGCCAGTACCCCCAAACGTCAAATCCAAAAACCCATTAAGGTCATAACGCGCAACCACTATGTAGCCATCCTCGCCCAACCCAGTGACGACGATCATTTTTTCCCGCTGAAAAGCACACTCATGAAAAGACAACCGCGCCAGGAAATCAGCATATAGCGGCTGTCCCTTGTTGAAGACCTGATTGAAACTGCCGCTTCGGTTAAGAACTATTAACAATCCTTCACGTGCAGTACCCGTGTTCGAATAACCAGACGCCACGATCACATCATCACGACTTACCGCGATAGAAGTGAGCAAAGACCGTCGACCGTCATCTCCGTTGACGACGGTTACTGTCCCGTTGTTACCGAATGCACTATCGACATTTCCTTTTCCGTCATAGCGGGTCAGAAAAACATCTCCCTCGGGAGGGCCACCACTAATGACGAACGCACCAGCAACCAGCACACCATCCCCGTGCACGGCCAATGCCCCAAAGCGTACGAAAGAATCGGCGCCTGGCTTCTCCATCAATACATAACCGCCGTTGAAACTCGTGTCCTTAGTACCGTCCTTTTCGTTCAGACGATATACAACTGCAGTGAGGGGTGCCTGGGAACGAATGCCGGAGCTCAAATAAATTTTTTGTTCCTGATCCGAGACACTCAACCAAGGGCTACCGAAAAAGATGAAATCCCCAGTCGCGCCCTCTTCACCGCCATGAAGAAAACTGGCACCTTCGCCAATTTCGGCAATATCCGAGGCTTTAAGCGTGACGATGCCGTTCTCACCAAAACGAGGTACCAATTGGCCGTCCGCAGACAGCCGAGCGACATACAAGTTGTCGGGGGTCGAACCGGTCTCGGTGCCCACGATCAGAAATTCGCCACTGGCAAACAAATACATTTGAGTCGGAAAAAACCTTCTTGACCCAACAGCGATTTCACGCGAACCGCCACTCCCAAACGATTCATCAGGCACTCCAGCCTCAGTCAAGCGTGTCACTATAAGTGGCGCTGAAACGGCTGTTTTTGAAGCAATGAGTAACTTCTTATCAGGTAAAGCGAGCACTGTTCGTACTCCTTCCAGAAGTACCGCCACGCCTGCGTCAGCAAAGGTTTTATCGATAGTGCCCGGCCCATTTAGTGCTGTTACCTGATTCATGATCGTGCTCCCTGGATGAAAACATTCAGTAAGGAATCTCGATCTCAGTTGAGCACGACGGAACAGCTGCCATCACCTGTCAGAAATTACAGCGCGATGGTCCTTGCAAGCCAGACAAGTGGCCCATTGAGCCGAATCAACGAACATTATTTTTTAACTCGCTTATGCAGTTTTCCGAGGCTTCAAATACTTGGTCAACCCCTGGAACCAGATCACCAGCGCCGGGTTGCCCTTGATCTGAATCGACTTGTCCTGAATCCCCGTCATAAACGCCAATTGCTTGTTCTTCGCCTGCATCGTGGCAAAGCCATACGCCGCATCTTTAAAGGCAATCGCAAACGCCGGCTCGGCATACACGCCCGACTTACTGGTAATGCGCTGATCCTTCACAAAGAAATGCCGCGCCACTTTCCCGTCCAGGGTCTGCAGCTGGAACACCAACTCCTTGTCACCCAACTGCTGCTGAAACGCAGGATTAGTCCGACTGGCCTTACCCATCAACAAACCCAGCATCCACAGAAGAAAACGAAATTTCATGCGCACAGCCTCAAGAGAAAAATGAACGGCCGGCGCAGTGTAGCGGCTTCGAGCGGGAACGCCACTATTGCGTAGTGTTAGAAGAAGATGCCGTAGTTTTTGACGCTGATGACTACCAAGTCATTGACGAAACGCTGTTGTTTAAAAGCTGAGGTTTTTTGGTCTTTCTACGCTCGGGGCTATCGGATATTTCCTTCAACACGTGGCGCTGTTCATGAACTAGGCATCCCTAATCTTCATCGATAACCTTTGCTCGTTGCCGCGAAATCAGCGACCGGATGTGCAAGTCCGAAATCGGAGAAAAACAATTCATTAACTCCAAGGATTTACACCTATGACCAATCCGACATCCAAATCGCCCGAAAATGAAGCCACTTCCCCCTACGAATCCTTGGATTCCAAAAAACTCCACGAAGCCACCGAGCGTGCCCTCGACCATCACTTCGGCACAACTGCGGATAAACCATCGAAATCCCGCAAGGGTGCGCTCTTCATCGTCGCTCCCGATCTCCACACCGAAACCCTCCTGGCCAATGCCTCCGAAGACCTGCTGTCCATCAGCGCCATCGCCGCCGACCTGGCCGACGGTGTAGAAGGCTCCCGCCGCTCAGTCGCCCTGGCCCTCAGCAGAATGGCGGACGGTGTGCATCTGTTGGTGGAGCGAGCGCTGGACCACATTGATTCGCCGCCCCCGGAAGAGCATCTGGCCAAGGCGTAAGACTGAACTGGCTGACCAAGCAAACAAAAACGGCCCCGATTGATGTTGCCAACAATCGGGGCCGTGTTCTTTTCTGGCTCAGGAACCCGGGCAGGCCTTTGGTTACTTCACTTCAAAACAGGCTTTGCCAGGGTAATTGGGCACCAAACTAAAAGGGCGGCCCACCAGAGCCGCCCTTATCTTTGTACAGCTACACGTTCTTTTCAGACGACTTCAAGTTACTGGCCTGATCAGCCACCAAATCTAGCCAGCCACCGGGCTTGTCCTCTTCGTTCGCCGAATTCGCCAGCATACCGGCCAATGCACCCACGTCTTTCTTGCGAGCAGCTTCGACTGCTTCAAGCGCCTGATGGGCTACCAGAATTTTCTGCAGCGCCGGGGTGTTCGCGGTTGCTTCGGTCAATGGTTTCAGTGGTGGCAAGGCTGCGACTTTGGCAACCAAATCACCCGGCGCCTTCGTGAAGGTCCGTAGAGAGTCCAGGTTATCGAGCATTGGAATTGCAATACCGGTAAGCGGATCGAACGCGCTGATCTCAGGCAAACCAACCTTCCCGGTAAGAATAGGACGAGCCACGTTCATGAGAGGGAGTGCCAGCAACATTCGCGGATCACGCTTTTTAATGCTCAAGCCAATACTGGCCACCGCGATACCGATACCGATGACGCGACCCGCTGTGGCAACCAAAGACAGTTGCTTGTTGGACTCGTTATCGAAATGCACCAGACGTATGCGGAAGTAATCCGTAAAGGGTTCGCGGGGACCAATGCCGGATGTGTTCATAAACCATGCACGAGAGTCGTGAACCTGATCATCGAACAGTGCAACCAAGTCTTCCTGGCCCTGCCGTACTTTGTTTGGTGCGCTGAACATCTCCTTGTAACGCGCCGTGCCATTGTCGTACAGGTAGTTGTACTCCTCGGCCTCATCCTCCTCATTGATCGCGTAGACCGTGCCGCCAACCAACATATCAATGATCGTGCTGCCGATTTTCCAGTCATCCAAAATGCCCCATTCTTTGAGGTAGTCATGGCGGAATTCGGCAGCAGCACCCAATAGTTGTACTTGGTCTAGGGGCGGATCGAAGGCTTTTTCCAAACGAATGTTGTCGACCTTTTCCTGGCCTCCGACAATCTGAACATTCAGTTGATATTCTTTTTCCTGCGCCTCGGTATACGTCGGCAGCGGCTGCCCTTGGGCGGCGGCAGCGGACTCAGCGGAGCGACGTGCATAGATCGCTTTCCATGCATCCTGTTGAGCCACGGGCATGTCTTTGTCGACGTTCGCAAAGAAACCACGCTGCGCCAGGCCACCGGCATAACGGTCGATGCGCCAGCCTGTAAGTAGTGCCTGCTCTCGTTTGATCATTTCTTCGAGGGTGCCGACTTTGACTTGAGACTGCCACGCGTTGAAGCGCTTGATCAGCTCGTCTGAAACGTTGAATTCGATCTCCGTATCAGGGGCCATAACACGCCAGATTTCATGAACGTCGGGTTGACGTGCCGGCTCGGGGACTTGCAAAGGTGCGCCTGCTTTAAAAGCTTCCGCGTATAGATGATGAAGCGGAATCTGCGATACCAAATAATCTGTACCCGGTAGTGCCTTACCCTGATTACCAGGTGAGTAACCGCCACCTACATCGGAGTGCACACCGGGGTACAAAAATTCTTCGGTTCCACTTCGATAACTGGATGCTTGTGTATCATCTCGTTGGCCCGCTGAGTTTTTGGGCCTGCGCCGAATAGAGTCCAAGGGAAAGCTGGCACGCTGCTCATGCGCCGATACCAAATGAACGCAACGTTTTAAAAAGTGACAGTCATCTGGCAAAGCAGTGCTCATGCACTTTTCTATAGCTTCATCAGGTAGGCGCATTGTGTCATCAGCCCAACCCATGTGGCCGGCGGCAAAGGGCATGCTATCCGCCATACCCACTGCCGCAACCGTGTCGCAGATGCCCAGAAATTCTATAGAAATAGGCAGTCCGGCAAAGCGGTATTCAGTTTGGCCATCGCTACCAGTGCAACGCGTCAATGTTTGCAGCCAATTGGCGAATGTCCGGGCTTGCGCGGCACCACGCGAAAATCCATACACATACAATCGCATAGCGAGAATATGAGGTTTAACTTCGGCATCGACGCGTTTTTTCAACGCGTCTTCCAGTTTCTGAATCTCAGGTCGCATTGCTGCTTCGCGTTTTTTTTCTCCATTGGCCAAGAGACCACCGGTGAGCGCAGTCACTAGTCCAGTAGACATGGCATCTATCAGTCCGCGCATTTCAGGTACGCTGAGACCAGTCGATTCCAGTGTCTGCTTCAACGCATCGAGTAATCGAGTGAGTCCCCAGTTGATTCGGTTCTCACCCCCACTCGCAAACATAAGCCCACCATCGCTAGGCGTGTATTCGAGTATGTCAGGGAAAACCGTGCCTACTCCGGGGCTGTAGTAACGGAAATATCCTTGCTCCTGAGCTGAACTGATTCCGCCAATACTGGCATGGAACATTCGAGCAATATTGCTACGCGAGGACGGTGTCGATGCACCATCTGCCTGGTCATTGTTGTTGGTACCATCGAATGCAATGGTGATATGCAGGGACTTGCTGCAAGGTGGACCGCTTTGAATATTGCCTTTAGCCTGCAACAACTTTCGCTGCTGATTTCCAAACGCGGCTTCATCGCGTTTTTGCAATTTAATATTTTTCGTTAACTGTCCTGGTTCTCTTGGCAATCGTCGAGCCAATGGAAAGTTTGGCGCAGCAAATGCGCTAGCAGGTTTAGGAGCACCTCCTGAACTCAAAAACTCGGACATACGGAGGACTCCTTCGAATTGAAATAAGCTCTATCTGGATAATCGGGGTGTTCCGGTGTATAGCACGTAGTAGAAACACGAACTTTATCGCAAGGCAGGAAATGAACCTGCAACGCACAAAACTTATCGTCATATTTAGGAATATCAACGACTGCTTTGTGATGAGTGTAGTTAGCGGCATGACGACTGTAATCGCCAGACTCGATTTGACCGTATTTATCCCGTTTTATAGCTGCACGCGGGGCCGGATCACTTTCCCACTCAACAATGGCTTTTAATCCTGGATTCCAGCTTCGAGGTAGCGTGGTACAACAGGTTTGTGAACTTAACCCTCCTTGATACGGGCCTATATTAGGCCCTCCAGCGCCATTCACGGTAAATCGGTTGATGTTGCTAGATGTATGGTTATAGCCCGAGACCGGGGTGCCTAGCATCTCAGACTGTGCTTGACATGCACCTAAGTTCAACACACCAAAAAACAACAAAAAGACATTGGCCAATCGGTGGTTGTTAGAGAACCTAATGTTGGGTACACATTGAGCGATCAAGCTATAACCTCGATAGAAAAAACTTAGCATCAACGCCGTGAAAAATTGCAGACTGCTTTCCTTATTTATACACCTAGACATATATTTGGCCGCTCCATATTCATCGGACAATTAATTAAACATCCGGAAACCCGGGATTGATGCTTGTGCAGGATCAAAGAATCAGACATGAAGTCAGCTCCTCAACCTGAAAATATGTTTTATCGGGATAGTTCGGATTTGAAGGCGTGTAGCAAGTTGTCGAAACCCGCACCTGATCACACGGCAAAAAATGAACCTGCAACGCGCAGACGCTTTCGCCGTATTGGGGAATATCAACAACCGCCCTGTGATACGAATACTTTTGTCTTTGTTCAGCCATGCGCTTCCTCCATGCGTCGGAGTAAGGACGCTCGCTCCAGGTACTGGAAGAACCGGGTTCAGGATCCTTCTGCCACTCGACGATTGCCTTCAGGCCCGGTGTCCAATGGCGAGGAAGCGCTCCACAGCAGACCTCACTGCCACCACCGTGGTGAGGCCCGATATTCGGACCACCAGCGCCATTCACAGTAAATCGGTTTATCGATGCGGACGTATGGTTGTAACCCGTCACCGGTGCCGCCAGCATTTTCGATGGAGCACTGCTGCAACCACTCAACATCACCACACCCCCTAACACCCACCCACGAACCCGCCAAGAAGACCTCATCTCCCCCGGCCCACAAACAACCCCACTCATCAAATCAACGCCTTCGGCGGCTCATCAATCACAAACGGCGAATTCTCCACCAACCACTGTTCAATAAACGGTTCCCGCTCTTCCGGTTCCTTCAACCCCTTCTGATTCGCCGCGATCTGGCTGCGATACAAATGGCGAATAAGCCCCTCATTACGGCTCAAGCCGTAGTTTTGCGGCACGGCGCAGCGGTCGATGCGGTAGGCGTCGGCTTCGCTCCAAGCGAGCAGGTTGGCGACTTGGGGGTGGTCGAACATGACGGGGCCGTTGGCCGGTGTGGGGGCGTGGCGGACGTAGTTGCCGGGCAGGCTTTGCGGGTGTTGATCGCGGTCGAGCCAGTGCCAGGAGATGACGGCGGCGTGGAAGGCGTTGCTTTGTACCGGGGTCAGGGTTTCGGCGACGGGCAGCAGCATGCGCGGGTCGTAGTAGCGCAGCACGCCTTCGGAGCGGCCCTGGTTCCATTTTGCCTGGGTGTAGCCGCGCAGGTGTTCGGCCAGCGCATCGAACGCCCAAGGGCTGAACAGGGCGACGACGTGTTTGTTGCAGTCGACGGCGCTGATGAAGGTTTTCAGCCAGGCGCGTTGGGCCGTGTCGACGCGCAGCAGCAGCGGGCCGAAATCGGCGATGGCGACTTCCGGGGTGTTTTCAAACAGCTTGGCCAGTTTTGGCCCGTCGGGCTGCTCCGCCAGTTCTTGCAGCAGCGGGTAGTCGAGGCTGGTGGCGTCGATCAGCAGGTCGAGGTACGGCTGTTTCAGTTGCTGGGCGTTGACCCATAACTCATCCAGCCAGTGCACGTTGCTTGTGTACATGAAGTCGTCCTTTATCGTGCGGCCAGGGCCTGGGCGTTACGTTTGGCCCGGGCCAGGCATTCCTTGCAAACCGGGGGCGGCGCCATCGGTGCGTTGCCGAGTGCCTGAGGCGGCACGGCGCCGGCGATGTCCTTGTCCGCTGCACCTGGCAGTATCGGCGGTTTGATGCCGATTCCGGTCCCCGAGCCTGCCGAACCGCCGGCATTGATCTTCACAATCGGCCCGACCACGGTCACGCCACCGGCATCCAGTTTGATGAAGCTGCCGCCGCCCTTGATGGTCAGTTCCGAGCCGGCCTCAATAACAATCTTCGCCCCGGCCTTCAGGTGAATCTCTTTCCCGGCGCTGGTCAGTTGAGCGGTGCCGAGCTTCACATGCTGGTTCTGCCCAATCGTCAGGTGATCATCCACCCGCGTCTCAACCTTGCGATCAGCAATCGTGGTGCGGTGCTCTTCAGCCTTCAGCTCGGTGTAGGTGTTCTTCACCACCGTGTCGTGCCGCTCATTCCCGACGCGAATCTTCTGGTCGTGCTCGATGTTTTCATCCCAGTCGCGCTGGGCATGGATGAAGATCTGCTCCGCGCCTTTCTTGTCCTCAATCCGCAGTTCGTTGTACCCGCCGCCGCCCGGTGAGCTGAGGGTTTTGAACACGCTGCGCGTCTTGTTCGCCGGCAGGTCGTAGGGAACCTGGTTTTCCTTGTGGTACAGGCAGCCGGTCACCAGCGGTTGGTCGGGGTCGCCTTCGAGGAAGGTGACGAGGACTTCCATGCCGATGCGCGGGATGACGATGGCGCCGTAGCGGTCGCCGGCCCAGCTTGAGGAGACGCGCATCCAGCAGCTGGTTTTGTCGTCGGCCTGGCCTTCGCGGTCCCAGTGGAATTGCACTTTGATGCGGCCGTATTGGTCGCAGTGGATTTCTTCGCCGGCGGGGCCGGTGACTTTGGCGGTCTGGCTGCCGAGTACGCGGGGCTTGGGGTGTTGCAGCGCCGGGCGGTAGAACACGGCCCACGGGGTGGCGAGGAAGCGGTTGCGGTAGCCCTGATGGAAGTCGTCTTTGTTGTCGGTGGTGTCGCTGGTCACGGACTCTTCGAGGACTTGCGGCTGTTTGCCTTCGTGGACGATTTCGGTGAGCAGCCAGAGGTCGTTCCACTCGGTGCGTGGGTGGTCGGACATTTCCAGGAAGTGGCCGCTGATCAAGCGGGTCTGGTCGCCGTGGCCTTCGGCTTGCTGGTAGTCGGCGCGGTGGCGTTCGAGGACGCGCTGGCTGAGGAATTTGCCGCGCGCGCGGTCGAGGAAGCGGCCGGGGTAGTCGTAGTCTTCGAGGTCTGGTTCGTCACTCTGAACATCGGGTTTGTAGGCAGCTTCGAGTTGCAGTCGTGGTTTTTCGAAATCGTAGTCGCGGCGCGTGGTGCGACTGGTGCGGGTTTCCAGGCGCAGTTTGAAGCCTTTGATCACCGGTTCGTCGGCGACCATGCCGCTGCCTTGCACATAGGCCGTCGGCTGGCCGAGTTTCGGGAACACGGTCTGGTCGTCACCGAACACCAGCAAGTGAGCTTTTTCGCTGTGCTGGAAGTGGTAGTGAATGCCTTCTTCTTCGCACAGGCGCTGGACGAAGTGCAGGTCGGTTTCGTCGTACTGCACGCAGTAGTCGCGGTCCGGGCATGGCTGGCTGAGCTGGAAGTTGTAGGCGTTGCCCTTGATGCCGTGTTCTTCGAGGATCAGTGCGATGATTTTCGGCGCGGACATCTGCTGGTAGATGCGCTGGTTGGTGCGGTGATGCAGGTATTGCAGGTGCGGCACCAGGGAGACTTTGTAGCGGGTCAGGCGTTTTCCGGCGTCACCTTGGGCGACGCGGTAGATCTGGCCGTGGATGCCAGAGCCCTGCGGGTCGAACGCGAGGAATGCCTGTTTGTGCAGGAGTTTTTCCAGGTCCAGATCGGGGTTTTCGCTGACCAGTTCCAGGTCGAAACGATACGGCTGGCTGATGCCTTCGGTGCCGGTGAACGACAGCACTTGCAGGTCGCCGACGTAGTCTTCCACAGTCAGGCTGAAGTGCGTTTCGTTAGCTGAGTTGAACATTGCTTGCTCCCTGTTCGGTAGTCATCCGTTACGCCCGAAGTCGCAGACGTTGCAGCAAAGACGAAGTGGCGCCCATGGCGTCACGCAGTTGTGCGGCGGTGATCGTTCGATCGGCCGCATCGAATGCCAGCGCCGTTCGCAGGGCTGGCCAGCAGTGTTTCGGTAGATTTTTCGGGGCGTGCAGCTCGCGCTCCAGGTGTTCGTCACGGGCCTGGGTCGAGGGCAAGCGACGGAACGGATGTTTGCCGCCCGCCAATTCGTAAAGCACGCAGGCCACGCCGTAGACGTCGGCGCTGGCGGACAGCGGCTGGCCTTCGAGCAGTTCCGGTGCGGCGTAGCCTGGAGTCCAGGCGTTGAAGCGGTCGCGGCTCAAATGAGGTAGGCCGGGCAGGATGCCCTCTTCGGCTTGGCCCAGACCGAAGTCGAACAGGCGCACGCCTTCTTCGCTGAGCATCACGTTGCTTGGCTTCATGTCGCCGTGTAGCACGCCGCGCGCGTGGGCGTAGGCCAGTGCGTCGAGCAGCGGCAGCGCGATGTCGCGCAGTTCTTTGCACGGCAAGCCGAGTGGTCGCTCGCAGAGCAGTTTGTCCAGGGTCAGCCCACGCATGAGTTCCATGGTGATGAAGGCGCGCTGGCAATCGGTGTCCACTTCAAAGGTGTGCGGTCGCAGCACGTTGTTGTGGCGCAGGCGTCGGGTCAGGGCGAACTCGCTGTAGAGCAAGGCACTGGCGTCCGGCGATTCGGCAAATTCTTCGCTGAGGATTTTCAGCGCGATGTAAGGGTCGGGATCGCCGAACTGTTCGCTCAGCAAGTCCCGTGCACGGTAAACCGCGCCCATGCCACCTGCACCGAGCAGGCGCTCGATGCGGTAACGCCCTGCCAGCACGTCCGGCAGTTCACCGACGCTGGCCCGTGTCGGCGCCAACGCGGGCTCAGCTTGATGCGACTTGGCAAACGCAAAGTAAGTCAGGTTATTGGCTTGCTCTTCGCTCATCAGCAGGTCGTCGAGCGGCGGCATGAGTTGGGTCATTGGCGGATTACCACGGCAGTCAGGTTGTCCCGGGCCGAGCCACGCAGCGCGCCGTCAAACAGACGCTCAAGCGCGACATGCGGCGCGGTCAGGCTCAGGGCGCTACCCAAGGCATCGCTGCTCAACCCGTTGTACAAACCATCGCTGCACAACAGAAACGCATCGCCGGGGTAAACCTCGAGTTCGAGCACGTCGAGCGTCAGCTGCTCGGCCGCCCCGACCGCACGGGTCAAGGCATGCGCGGCGGGATGGGCACGGGCGTCTTCGACGCTCATCTGTTGTTCGTCGATGAGTTGCTGTTGCAGCGAATGGTCCTTGGACAGCTGATACAAACGCTGGCCACGCCACAGGTAGCAACGGCTGTCGCCGGCCCAGATGCAGGCCGCGCGATTGCCTTCCACCAGCAGCGCCACGACGGTGCTGCCCATGATGCTGTCGTGGCGCCCGGCAGTGACGGTCAATTCCTGACCCAAGCGGCGGTTCAGCCAGTGCAGGCACTGGCGAATGCCTTTGAGTCGTTCGTCGAAGTCATCCTGCGCCGGCAATTCCGCCAGGCTGGCGACGATCAACTGGCTGGCAACGTCGCCGCCCTGATGACCGCCCATGCCGTCCGCGACCACCCACAGCCCCTGCTGCGGACTGTCGAGGAAAGCATCTTCGTTGCGCGCCCGAACCTTGCCGGCATCGGTGCGCGCAGCGCTGCGCCAGGAACTGGCAACCAGCATCAGAGCTGCACCGGCATACGGAAGGTGCGCAGCACGCCCATGTCGAACGGGTTCGGCGTGCGCTGGCTGGTCAGCAAGTAGTTGGCGCGCAGGCCACCGACGTCCGCCTTCAGCACCAGCACGTCACGACCGCTGAGGTACTCGGTTTGCATGAGGTCGAACAGACGGAACAGCGACCACGGGCCGGAGTTCTTCTCGATGCCGATCGGGCGGCCCGCCATCTTGTCCATCACCAGGCTGGTGCGCCCGTCTTCAGCGTCGGTCGGCCATTTGAACGACACCGGCACGATCGGGCCGTGACGGTATTCGATGGTCTTGTCGCCGAACTTGAACTCGGAACGGCTGACGGCCGGGTCGAGGGTGTACGGCTCCAGTTTGAACTGCACTTGCGGTTCCGCCGGGTTGATCGAGAAGAAGCTCTGGCGAATCACTTGTGCGGCGGCCATCTGGTCGAGGTAGACCTTGGAGATCGGCATGCTGTGACCGTCAATGCTGCGCAGACGGTAGTTGCCCGGATCGCCACTCACGAACGGACGCATGTAGGTATCGAAGAACCGATCGGCAATGCCCTGCGCCTTGAAGAACTCGCGGAAGTCGCTGATCGCCACGTCGCTGGTGCTGTGGGCGCTGAACGGGTAGCGCTTGTTGATCGCCTTGCCGTAGAAGCTGTACAGCTCGCTCTGATAACGCTGGTTCAGGTACTGGTACGAATCGTTGAGCACCAGACGCCAAGTGTCTTCGGCCAGCACGTTGAACCACACGCTGACCGGGCGCGGCAGGCGGTTCGAGGCATTGCGCAGGTTGCTCAGCGCATCACGCTGGCCGCTCATGCGGGTCTTGGCCATTTCGAAAGCGGCCTGCTCCGGCGCACTGGCGCGCGCAAGGCTCGACAGCTGCATTTGCAGGTCATTGAGCGCCGTCAGCGCCGGGGTCAAATCAGCGGCCGGGCCGTTGTTGTCATCCAGCAAGCGGTGCAGCGGTTCGAAGCGGCGTTGCAGGGATTTCTTCGCGGTGTCCGGCAGGTTTTTGATCGCGGCCATGTCCGAGGCTTTGTCCGCGGCGGCAGACGCCAGTTTGCCCAGCTTGCCCAACTTGCCTTTCTGCTCGCCCAGTGCGGCAGCGGCATCAGCCGCTTGATCGACCGCCTCGGCTTCTGCCGGGAACCGGGTGTTCTCGCGCACTTCCACCAGCAGTTGCAGCACCGGCGAGTTGGCCGAGGTCAGGCCCGCCAGTTGCTCGGCGCCCTCACTGAAATCGCTGATCGGAGGCAGTGCAACCTGGCCCACGGCTTCGCTCCAGAAGTTGGCGTAGTCGCGGAAATACAGCTGCTCCAGTTCGACCATCAGGCGACGCAAGTCCATGCCGCTGATGCCCGAACCTTCGCCCAGCACCCAATTGTCACGCAGGATATCGGTAACCAGCGCGCTGCCCTGCACCGAGAAATACTGCTGATAACCCTGCTGGGTGTAGAAGCCCGGGATCACGTAATCAGTGCCGACAAACAGCGCACCTTGCGGGCCCAGGTGTTGGCTCAAACGGTATTCCGGCAGGTCTCGGGCCTGCTCGCGCAGCATCCGGTAAACCACGTTGGCCAGCGACTCGCTGCGCAATACCTGACGCGCCTGAGCCACCAGTTGATCGTTCAGCGGGTAGATAAACGGAAGCTTGAGCAAACGCTCGAAGTGCGTGTTCAGGCCATTCTGCACCGCAGTGTTGCCGGCGTAACGCAGGGACCAGTCAGTCGCGACCCAGTCCTTGAGCCACACCGCATCGCGGCGATCTTTCATGTTCAGCATCAGGTACGCACGCAGGCTGTTGAGCAGGCGTTCGCGGTCCTTCATGTTGGCGCGGATCTGCCCTTCCAGCAGGGTCGCGACCTTCGGCAGCAATTGCTTTTCGAGCTCGCGCTCGTAAGCCGCCTTGACCACCGGGTTGACGTCTTCACCCTGATACAGGCCGCCACGCTCGTGGTAACCCACGTCGCCCTTTTTCGGGAACACCTGGGTCGCTGCGTAGCTGGTGTCGAGGGTCTTCAGTACCGCCATCGAATCATCACGGGCGGTCAGGGCCGAGCGCTGTTGCGTCCAGGTTTGCGCCAGGTTGCGCAGGTTTTCCAGGCGCTCATAGTTGGCCGAGAAACCGCCCGCCCACAGCAGGCCGAACAGGCCCAACGCCGCCAACGCACCGACGTACAACGCACGCTGGCCCCAATGGATGCGGCTGCGTTCGCGCTTGTCCAGACCGGCCAGATCGGCCTCGGGGAAAATCACCCGGCTGAGCAAATGGTGAATGAACCGCGAACGGCCACTGCGCAGGGTCGGCAATACGCCGGAATTGATCCCCAGATTGGCGCCGATGCCGGCGGTGGTCTGGTCCATTTCCTGGGTCAGGTGCGGTGCGCTGGTCAGGTAGAAACCGCGCAACTGGCTGACACGCTGGTAACGGTTACCAGTGAACGCCATGTCGACGAACAGGCACAGGCGCTCGCCGATCTGCCCCAGTTGATGCGGGAAATCGAGGATGCGGCCACGGCGCTGAGTGTCGCGCTCCTGGTGCATGCGCATGATCACCTGGCTATTCAGGCGACGCAGCAGCTCTTCGAACTCGGCTCGCAGCACGGTCACGTCGGTGCCGCTCTGCTCTTTGCGGAAGCTGGTGCCCAGCACCTGATCGCTTTCTTCGCGGGTCAGTTGATCGAAGAACTCATCGAAACCGAGCAGCTTGTCCGCCTTGCTCAGCACCAGATAGATCGGCACATCGACGTGCAGTTTCTGATGCACGTCTTGCAGGCGCGCACGCACTTGGCGAGCGAGCGTATCGAGGTCCTGCTCGGTGTCACCCAGCAGCATTTCCACGGGGATGGTCACCAGCACGCCGTTCAACGGACGGTTGCGGCGACGCTTGCGCAGCAGGTCGAGCAAGGTGCTCCAGGCGCTGCCGTCGACTTCGGCATCCGCCTGGGTCAGGTAACGACCGGCGGTGTCGATCAGCACACCGTGGTCGGCGAAATACCAGTCGCAATGACGGGTGCCGAGGGTATCGCGGGTCAGTTTGCGGTCGATCTTGTTGATCGGAAACTCAAGGCCCGAGAAGTCCAGCAAGCTGGTCTTGCCGCTGCCCTGCGGGCCGATCAGCAAGTACCACGGCAAATCACTGCGCCAGCGCTCGCTGCGACCGCGATAGAGGCTCGAGGTCTTCAGGGTTTTCAGGGCGTCCTTGAAACGCTCCTTCAACTCCTTCTGCTCTTCGTCGATCAACTCTTCACGGCGGATACGATCCTGACCATCCTCAGTGTCTTCGACCGCTTTCTTGCGCACACCGGCGCGCCAGCTGACGAAGACCATGGTCAGGCCCCAGATCAGGAACAGCACACTGATGGTCAGCAGGCGGGAGGTCGAACCTTCCCAGAACTTGTAGTCATCGACGGCCAACAGCGGCCCGACAAACCAGACCAGCAGCGCGACGAACAGCACCAGCAGCAAGGTCCAGACCCAGGTCTGGCGCACGAACGCGCCGACTTTCTTGAAAAACTTTTTCATCACACGTCCCTGTTTACGGCTGCGACAGCGGCTGGGCCGCGGCGGAATCCAGCGGCTGATAAGGTTGCAGAACGGTGTCGCGCTGCTCGCCCAAGACCCAGGCGAACCCCGAATACATCACCACCAGGCAGACCACGGTGAACAGCACCACCATCCACGCCGGCACGATGCGCACCAGGCTGCGACGCTGATCGTTCAAGCCTTCCCAATGCGGCGACAGTTCACGCGGCACGTCGCCGCGCAGCTGACGAATCTGCCGATACAAGGCGTCGCGGATGCCTTCAAGTTCGAGCATGCCGCGTGCTTGCACGCGGTACTTGCCTTCGAAACCGAGGGACAGGCACAGGTACATCAGCTCCAGCATCGGCAGGTGCTTGACCGGGTTTTTCGACAGGCGATCCAGCAGCTGGAAGAACTTCTCGCCACCGAAGGTTTCGTTGTGGAAGCTGCTGAGCAGACTCATCTGCGACCACTCGCTTTCGTTGCCCCACGGCGTGGTCACGACGGCTTCGTCGACCACGGTGCAGAGCACGTAACGCGCAGCCATCACCTGGCTGCTTTCGGCGCCGTTGTGCAGCGCACGCACTTCAAACAGTTTCAGCCCGGCGGTCAGTCGCTCGTTGAGCGCGTACATGTCTTCGCGGCTGTCGCTGTGCTTGAGGCGCACCACTTCCGACAACAGGTCGGAACCGGCGGCCACCAGCGAATTGAGGCTGATGTTGAAGGACTCCGCCGGGCGCAGGCGGGCGGCGTAGATCATCCGCTCTTCGAGTTGTTCGAAACGCGGCGGTGCGGCGAAGTCGGTTAGCGGACTTTGCGCCGGGCCGTGGCCCTGGCGGTCGAGCAAGACGGTTTTATCGTCCTGATGGTGTTCCATGTCCTTGATCATGTCGGTCAGTTCCTGATGGCCCAGAATTTCAGTTCAAGCTCGGCGAATTCGCCGGACACGTGGAACGCGAAGCCGCCGGAGCGCTCGAGTTGCGCCAGGTCTTCGGAACTGAGTTCGAGGATGAAATAGGTTTTGTTGGAGTGGAACGCGATCTGCCGTGGGGCCACCGGCAACGGTTTGACCTTGATGCCCGGCAGGTGCAGGTTGACCAGTTGGCGGATGCGCTCCACCGGGCCGACCTTGAGGTGCGCCGGCAAGCGGTGGCGCAGCTCTTCGGAATCGCAGTTGGCACTGGCCGCGAGCACGAACGACGCCGAGCCCAGCAGTTTGTGGTCGTGCAACGGCGAGACGATGATCCCGTACTGACGTGCTTGCAGGACCAGTTCGATGGCGTGCTGTTCGAGCACCATCGACAGCACCTGACGAATCGCTTCCATCAGTTTGCGAAAGCTCGCGCCCTGATCGCTGTGCTGGTAACGGCTGTCCAGACGCGGGCGTTTGCTGTCGCTGGAGAAGGTCGCCAGATCACCGAGCATGGTCAGCAGCGTGCGGTACAACTCTTCCGGGTGAACCTGTTCCAGACCGAGGTAGTGACGCAGCAGCAGCTCGGTGCGGTTGATCAGTTGCAGCATCATGAAGTCACCGACTTCCGCACCACCAACCTTGCCGTTGGAGCGGATGCGCTCGGCGATGGTGTCGCCCCGGTGACCGAGCATGCTGATCACTTCTTTCAGGCACGACAGCAAGTAGCTGGAGGAATGCGCCTGAATGTAGGTCGGCACGAAATCCGGATCGAGGCTGATCACACCGTCGGGCGTGGTGTCGAGCACGTCGCAGATTTTCAGTTTCACGTAGGCCTGATCGCTCTGCTGCTCGCCGAGCAACAGTTTGAAGTCCGGGCGACCGCAGCTGACCTGGCTGGCGGAATCGTCGCCGGCGTTGGAGTCGGCCACTTCCGCTTCGTACGCGGTGTAGCGCGCCAGCACGTCGGATTGCTCCGGGCGGCGCGACTCGATGTGGTTACCGGTGACCAGCGGCAGCGCCAGGTAAATCGGCGTGTTGCCGGTGTTCGGCGGCACGTCCAGCGCCAGCGGCTCGGTGTTGCCGCCGAGTTCGAACAGACTGCCGTCCGGCAGAATCCCCGAGGCCTGGCTGATCACCAGTTTGCCCATGTTGAGGAACTGCAAATCGATGTCGAGATTGAGGAAACCCCAGGTGTAACTGCCCAGCAACTGCGTGCGGGTTTTCATCTGGTGGTCGTAGTAGCGATCGTTGTGCTGGAAGTGCTGCGGACGCAGCAGCATGCCTTCCTGCCAAATGACTTTATGGGAATTCATGATCAGTCATCCGCCTTGGCGAGCTTTTCGTTGCTGTTGCGAATACCGGCCTGGTCGAGGGTCAGGTCAGCCTCGGTGACTTCCAGCGGGGTGACTTGCACCGTGTAGCGCCATTTGGTTTCCGGCAGGTCGCGGTAGGCCGCGAGGATCCCGACGTAACGGCTGCCCTCCTCCACGCTGAGTTTCAGCTCGATGGTTTCGCCCGGGCGCAGTTCGAGTTCTTCGCTGGCCACCAGGTCTGGGGCCAGGGATTCCTTGGCGCGCTCGTACAGGCTGAAGAAGTCGGCATTCTCGAACGTCACCGGGTGCTTGAGCTCGAACAGACGCACGACAATCGGCGACGGACGCCCGTTGAGGTCCGGGTTCAACTGATCGCTGCCGGTGAGCTTCAAATTGACCTTGGTCACTTTGGAATACGGCGACAGCGACGAGCAACCGGCCAGCAGCACCAGCACCGCGAACGCAGTCAGCATCTTGAAAAAAGCGGTCGAGCAGCGAGACATGCGCATCATCCTTGGTGGTCGGTGTGAAGGGTGGAAATCAGGCGGATCTGTTCTTCGTAGGCCTGAGCGAAGTCGCGGGCCAGCAGGCGCTCGCTCCAGTCATCGTCCTGACGCAAGGCCTGGTGATAACGACCGTAAGCTCTCCAGCGGCTGCCGGAGGTGGCCAGCAACGGCTTGTTGTCGCGCTCGAAACGCAGGGTCAGTTGCTGCGGCGAGAAGTGCTCCAGCGTGCCGCGAACGGCGGCGCGGCTGGCGGTCAGCAAGGCCACCTGATGTGCCTGCAAATCGCGGAACGCACGGGAGATCGACTGCTCGGCCGGCAACTGGCCCGACTTGTTCGGCTGCAACAAAATGCCCAGCGCTTCACCGGCATCGACGGCGAATTTCAGCGGGTTCTTGTTCGTGCCTTGCACGGTGGTCTGGGCCAGACGCAATTCGTTTTTCAGTTCGCTGCGGGTGCGCAGGCTCTGCTGCAAACCGCCGACGCTTTGCTTGAGCAGGCGTGCCGCGTTCAGCGCCAGGGCTTCGCGGGCGTCGTGGTCGAGGCCTTTGAGGTCCACGCCCAGCGCCGCACCGAAGTGCTCCCAGAAACCTTCGCTCTGGCGCTCGGGCGCTTTTGCGACAGGGCTTGGTGCGGGTTCGGCGGGGGCGTTGATCAACTCCGGCACCATCAGGCTTTCCATGTCGATGCGCGCATAGTCGGCGCGCTGACGGGTGTCCTCGATGGTGGTGCTCGGGGTGATCAGCTCTTCGATTTCCGAGTACACACGCTCTTGCTGATCGAGTGCGTTCAGCGGATCGAGGTCAAGGAACGCGTCATCCGGAATGATGCTGCCCGCCGCTTGTGGGCGACCGACTTCGACGTCGAAGGTCGCCGGGTCGCGCACCAGCCGCGCACGGATCTCGAAATCACCCAGCACGTAGGTGCTGCCATGCTCGATGCGCATCGGTTCGCCCTTGCGCAAGCGTGCGCCGCTCCCGCCATCCTGGACACCGTTGCTGCTGGTGTCGGTCAGGAAGAACGTCCCTTCGCGAAAGCTGATGTCCACATGGTGATTGGACAGATGACGCTTGCGGTCCGGGATGATCCAGTCGCAATCCTCGCCCCGGCCAATCACGCCGCCGGCCTGCTTGAAGGTCTTCTGGCACAGCTCCGTGGGCACGAACTGCTTGGTGTTCAGCATTTCGAAAACCAATTCCATGGTGATACTCCTTGCGGTCACTTGCCGCGATTGACCGCCTGCGGATCACCCAATGGGCGATAGGTGTTGTCGTTGAATTTGTAATTGCCGCTGCAGCCGCCAAGGCCGCATAGAACGACGAGGGCCAGCAGGACGGCTTGCCAGTGACGAACAGACATCAGAGGGTCTCCAGGGGTAGACAAAGCACAAAGCGCCGGCCCGTTCGGGCGGCGCTATCAGAAGCGAATGAGGTGAAATCGACGGTCATTTGCCTAACCATCGAAGTCACCGAGATTGATGTTCAGACGCCCGAGGCGGTACAGCAGCGTGCGTCGCGGCAGGCCGAGTTCGCGGGCGGCGAGGGTCTGGTTGCCGTCGTTTTTGCGCAGACAATCGAGCAGCAGGCTGCGTTCGACCTGCTCCAGGCGTTCGCGCAGGTTCAGGCTGTTGTCTTCCGGCACGGCTTCCATGCGCAGGGAGAAATGCTCGGCCAGCAACTCGCCGCCCTCGCACAGCAACACCGCGCGCTCGACCAGGCCTTTGAGTTCGCGCACGTTGCCGGGGAACGCATAACCGGACAGGTGATCCAGCGCCGCGTCGGACCAACGCACCGCATCGCGTTGCAAGAACGAGCAGGCCTTGTCGGCGAAGTGCCGGGCCAGGTCTAGGATGTCGCCTTCACGTTGACGCAGGGCCGGCAGTTCAATCGGGAATTGCGCGAGGCGGTAGTACAAGTCCTCGCGGAATTTGCCTTCGCTCACCAGCACCGACAAATCCCGGTGCGTCGCGGCGATGATGCGCACGTCGATCTTGTGGGTGTCGTTGGAACCCAGCGGGCGGATCTCGCCCTCCTGCAACACACGCAGCAACTTGGCTTGCAGCGACAGCGGCATGTCGCCGATTTCATCGAGCAACAAAGTGCCGCCATTGGCCGCGTCGAACAGCCCGGCGCGGTCGCGATCCGCGCCAGTGAAGGCGCCTTTGCGGTAGCCGAACAGTTCGCTTTCCAGCAGGTTCTCGGGGAACGCCGCGCAGTTCTGCACGATGAACGCCTGGGAACGGCGCGGGCCGCAGTCGTGAATGGCGCGTGCGACCACTTCCTTGCCGGTGCCGGTCTCGCCGCGCAGCAGCACGGTGTACGGGCTGTGCAGGACTTTGCTGATCAGCGAATAGGTTTCGCGCATGGCCTTGCTCTTGCCGATCAAACCGTAACCACTGGCACTCGGGACGCTGGCTTTCAATGGCCGTGCATCACCCACCGGCTGACGCAGACGTTGCAGCAGGTGCAGTTGGCCGAGCACAAACGAACCCAGTTGCCCGAGGGAATCGGCAAAGCCTTGCAAGTCGATGTGCCGGCGACTGGCGCACAGCAGCAAACCTTCGACCGCCTTCTGCTGATTGACCAGCGGCACGCATAGCAGCGACTGCCACGGCGTGGCTTGCGGCGGCAGGAAGCTGGTTTCGTGCAGGCTGCCGCTCAGCTCGCCGAGGCTCACCACGCGGTTCTGGCACAGGGCGAATTGCAGCAGTTGTTCACCGTTGTAATCCGCCGGCAGACTCGCCGATTCGCGCGGTTGCAGAATGCCGTTGAGGCACTCGGCGTTCATCCCCAGGCACGTGTGGGTAGCGTCCAGCAGGTACAACTGCGTCAGCTCGCAACCGCTGAGTTCCGCCACGCCGCGCACGAAGTCACCCAGCAGCGCAGCGCCGTCCGCCGCGCGCGACAGGCTGGCGAATTGCGCCAGCAACGCTTCGGCATACACCAGCGGTTGCGGCACTTGAGTGAACATCACACCCACCTCAGGCGAACTCGCAGGTCACACTGGCGCCGCCGTCGAGCGTCGCGTGGACGCGCTTGAGGCTTTCACCCGTGGCCATCGCGTCGAGCAAGCGGTCAGCCACCAGCGGCAGTACGTGCAGGTCGAGCAAGTGGTCGATCAGGCGCGCGCCGCTGTCGCTTTGGGTGCAACGTTCGGCCAGGTGATCGACGAGGTCTTGCGAGTAGGTGAAGTCCAGTTGACGACGGTTCAGCCGCTCGCCCAGACGACCGAGTTTGATTTCGATCAGCTCGCGCAGCACCGGACCGCCGACCGGGTAGTAAGGCACCACGCGCATCCGCGCCAGCAGCGCCGGTTTGAAGTGTTTGCTGAGCACCGGGCGAATGGTTTCTTCGAGCACTTCGGCGGTTGGACGTGCGCCGTTTTCGCAGAGGTCGCTGATACGGTCGCTGCCCAGGTTCGAGGTCATCAGGATCAGCGTGTTGCGGAAATCGATCTCGCGACCTTCGCCGTCGTTGGCCACGCCTTTGTCGAAGATTTGATAGAACAGGTTGAGCACGTCCGGGTCAGCCTTTTCGACCTCATCGAGCAACACAACGGAGTACGGCTTCTGGCGCACGGCTTCGGTGAGCATGCCGCCCTCGCCGTAGCCGACGTAGCCCGGTGGTGCACCGATCAAGCGCGAGACCGTGTGCTTCTCCTGGAACTCGGACATGTTGATGGTGGTGATGAAACGATCACCGCCGTACAGCAAGTCGGCGAGGGCCAGCGCGGTTTCGGTCTTGCCGACGCCGCTCGGGCCGACCAGCAGGAACACGCCCACCGGTGCGTCCGGTTTGTTCAGGCCGGCAGCGGTGGCGCGCATCGAGCGGTCCAGTGCGTGAACAGCTTGTTCCTGGCCACGGATGCGGGTGCGCAGGTCGGTGGCGAAGCTGGCGACCTTGGCGTTGTGCTCGCGGGCCAGTTGCGCCAATGGGACACCAGTCCAGGCGCTGATGACTTCGGCGACCAGACGTGGGCAGACTTCGAAGCTGACCAGGCGTTCTTTGACCTGCGCATCCGTCAGGGCTTTGTGAGTTTCGTTGAGCGCGGTTTCGAGGGACGCGACGTCATTCACCGTTTCGAGGGTTTCGATCACGGTGCCTTCGGCGTCTTCTTCAACCGTGACGGTCGGCTCGACGGCAGCAACCTCGCGAGCCTTGGCCAGTTGCTGACGCAGATCCAACAGGCGCTCGGCCAGCTCTTTCTGCTCGGTCCACAGCGTTTCGAGGGCGACCCTTTCGTCTTCGGCGGCAGCCAGACGATCTTCCAAAGCATCCAGCGCTTCGTGATCAATCAACAAACCGGCTTCAGCATCACGACGCAGCGCCTGACGCTGACGCCCCCCTTCAGCCAGTTCGCCACGCAGACGTTCAAGGCTTTCAGGTGCGGCGGCGAGGCTGATGCGAACGCGCGCGCACGCGGTGTCGAGCACATCGACGGCCTTGTCCGGTAGCTGACGGCCGGCGAGGTAACGGGCGGACAACTCAGCCGCTGCAACCACCGCGTCATCGCGCAGGTAGATGCCGTGGCTCTTCTCGTAAACCTGAGCCAAACCACGGAGGATCGTCACCGCTTCGCTGACGGTCGGTTCGTGCAGTTGCACCGGCTGGAAACGACGGGCCAGGGCCGGGTCTTTTTCGAAGTACTTCTTGTACTCCGCCCAGGTGGTAGCGGCGATGGTGCGCAACTCACCACGGGCCAAGGCTGGTTTGAGCAGGTTGGCCGCATCGGAACCACCGGCATTGCCGCCCGCGCCGATCAACGTGTGGGCTTCGTCGATGAACAGGATGATCGGCTTCGGCGAGGCTTTGACTTCGTCGATCACGCCTTTGAGACGACGCTCGAATTCACCTTTGACGCTGGCGCCGGCCTGCAACAGGCCCATGTCCAGCGACAGTAGCTCGACGCCTTTCAACACTTGCGGCACTTCACCGGCGGCAATGCGCGAAGCCAGACCTTCGACGATGGCGGTTTTACCGACGCCAGCTTCGCCGACCACAATCGGGTTGTTTTTGCGGCGACGGGCAAGGATGTCGACCATCTGCCGGATCGCGCCATCGCGGCACAGCACCGGGTCGAGTTTGCCGTCGCGGGCCTGTTGGGTCAGGTTGTGGGTGAAGCGCTGCAGCAGCGATTCGCCCGGCACGGCAGGCTTACCGGTGGCCGGTTGCTCTTTCTGCGACAGGGCGAATTCTTTCAGGCGCTCGATGTTCAGCTTGGCCAGCAACGACTGGTAGCGGCTGCCGGCGTAGCGCATCGGGTTGCGCAGCAGCGCGAGAATCAACGCGGCTTGCTCGACCTGGCTCTGGCCCAGTTCAAGGTTGGCCACCAGCAACGCGTCTTGCAGCCATTGCACCAGTTCCGGGGCAAACACCGGATTGCGCGAGGCGCTGTGCTCGACCCGCGATTGCAGCGCGGCGCTCAGCTCGCCAGCATCCACTTCGGCGTCTTGCAGCGCGCGTGCGAGCAGGCCTTGCGGGCGCTCCAGCAGGCCCAGCAGCAAGTCTTCGACGAGGATCTTGCTGCCGCCACGGGCGACGCAGCGTTCGGCAGAACTTTCCAGATCACGACGGGTTTCGGCGTCCAGCGCCTGGATAAGTTGTTGCAGGTCTACGTTGATCATTGGTCATCTGTCCTTAATGAATTTTGCTGCCCAGGGTCACCACGCCGTCCGCTTTTTCGCGGCCCAGCCAACTGGTCCATCCCAGGCGACAGGCGTTCTGCTCACCGATGCGCAGTTCGCGGATTTCTTCCTGGCGCAACACCAGGCGAATGTCATAGTCGAGCGGGTCACGCAGGGTGAACCGCACCAGCGCGCACAACGGCTGGTAGCCGAAACCGATCGGCAGAAATTCGTGAAAGCGTTGCCAGTCGAGTTCGCGGATATGAATGCGGAATTTGCCGCTGCGGTCGCGCACGTGTTCGCCCAGCACCAGGTCTTCGCCGAGCAGGCTGTTGGCGCGGCCCAGACGGTTGCGCTGCTCGTCGAGAATTTCCACGCGGCGCTCGATGCACTGCTCGATGGTCAGTTCGGCGTGCTTGAAGTAGTAACGCAGCACCGCTTCGATCAGCGCCGCCGAGTGCGCCCGCAAGCTGAGCAAACCGAGGTACGGCAGCAGGCGTTTCCAGTTCAGTTCCTGGGCCTTGCGGATCTCTTCACCGCCGAGGCCGATCAAGGCAAACAGCTGCGCCGAGAACGGGTCGAGGGCGCCACTCTGGAAGCTTGCGCGGTAGCGGTACTTGCGCCAGATCGGCAGCATCAGCCGTTGCAAACGATGGTGAAACAGGTCGAGGAAGTTGCGGGTCGGGTTGCCGTCTTCGCTGTCGCCCAGCGCCTGTTCGCCGTAGAACGCCGGCAGCGGCGAACCGGAACCGACCAGGCCGATCAGGTTGAACCGCAGGCGCGCACGCATGTGCCCGTGCTCCTGGAAAAACTCCACGCGATCAATGTCACTGCCAGGGAAACCCAGGCTCGGGTTGGCCTGGAATTCCAGCTGGTCGTACAGGTCGTCTTCGCTCAGGTGCGGGTGGGCCTCGCGCAGCCGGTCAATCACCAGCAGCACGGCCTGAAACAGCGAGTACTCGCGTATTCCTCGGGTCAGTCCGCTTAAAGAAGCGGCTGCAGGCCCATACGTGGTGTCCATTGGTACACCTCTCCCTGTGTGCTTTTTACCCGCAGCTCGTGGTACGAATTGAGACTGGCGTAAAGCGCGAAAAACTCGTTGAGAACCGAAGCGAAAACGAACAGGTCGCCCTCGCCGATATACCCTTCCGGGTCGATGGTCAGCTCGGTGCGCAACCCGCGAACCGGCAACCCTCGGTGCAACCGGTCGACGTGGTGGTGCTTGATCGACTTGAGCCCGCCGAGCAGGCGCTTGCTGACTTTTTCTGCGTGTTGGTCGTAGTAGCGCGGCAAGTCGTAGGTTTCGAGAATCACCTTCAACGCATTGACGTCGGCCAGCGACAAATAGTTAAGCGACATGTTGCTGATCAACTTCCAGAGGAAGTCGCGGTTCAGCGGCGGTGCGAAACTCGATGTGGCCGGGGTGATGTTGCGGAAGCTCAAAAACTCCGGCGTCTCTTCGCAGGCCATGCAGATGTCACCAAGCTTGAGTTTGCGCGGCAGGTTCTGGTTGGTGCACATCAGCTCAATCGACAGGGTTTCGTGGGCTTCGGTGTGGCGGATGCCGAAGCTCAGGTAGGTGTCGAGGCCGTCGTGCAGCAAGGAGGAACGCTGGCGAATGCTGTAATGCGGACGGCTGTTGGGCACGTCGAAACTCGGGTCGTGCTCGAACGATTCGAACGGCACGTACTCCTGATAACCGAGGCCGCCGGGCTTCCAGCCGGTCACGGTTTCCACCGAGAACACGCCGCAGTTTTGCAGATCGAATTCGGCGGGCAGCAGCAGGTATTCGTCCTGCTTGCCGTCGAGGCGGATCGGCAAGGCGTCGTGCTCGAACAGGTTGACGATGGGCGTGCAGTAGAGCTTCACGTTATCCAGCGTCGGACGCATGCGCATGATGCCGCTCTTGCGAATGTCGAAGCGCAATTCGAGGCCGCGCATCTGCTTCAGCGTGTCTTCCGGCAGAGCTTTGAGCAGGTCCAGACCGTTGATATCAACGAAGAGGAATTTGTCCTGGAAGGCAAAGTATTCCTGCAAGTAGCGATAGCCACGGAAAGTGTTCAGCGGGTACGGGATCAACGCTTCTTCTTCGGCAAAACCTACCGGCTGCACACGGTCGCCGGGCATCTTGAACGCCATCGGCGTGCCGTTGACGCCGTTGATGGGCTTGCCGGCGCCGTCCAGCGGGATCAGCTCAATGCCTTCCAGATTGCGCAGCAGGCTCAGGTACAGCATCTGGCTGATGTAGCGCTCGCCGGCGAAGTGCAGACGCAGGCGGCTCAGTTCCAACTCACCGAGGTGACCGTCAGCGCTCATCTCAAGACGCAGGCTCAACAGCGAACCGTCGCCCTTCACCGAGTAATTCAGCGCGGCCAGATCCAGCGGCAACACCTCGGTTGGGTAGCAGGTGCGAAAGCGGCAACGCACGTCATCAATCGGCACGCTCTCGATCGGCGTGTCACGCTCGACCCTCAACGCAGGACCCGAACGCTTCAACGGGTCGAACTGCAAAATGCTGAACGCCGGCAGCGGCCGCATGTAGTTCGGCCACAACAGGTGCATCAGCGAATGGCTGAGCTCCGGCAGTTCATCGTCGAGCTTCTGACGCAGGCGGCCGGTCAGGAATGCAAAACCCTCCAGCAACCGCTCCACGTCTGGATCTCGGCCGGCCTGGCCAAGGAAAGGCGCCAACGCCGGGCTACGCTCGGCGAATCGACGACCTAACTGGCGAAGTGCGGTGAGTTCGCTTTGGTAGTAGTGGTTAAAGGACACGGGGTACCTTCCTGGTGGTGGATCTCATGAAAAAAACGTCCTGTGGATTACGCTCAATGTCCGACCTGATCATTGGACGGAACTCAGGATTGCGGTCAGGTATCGCAATGCCCTGCCCTTCCTCCATGGGGTCCGTACCATTAGAAAACTTCACGGAACACCCATTGATTGAATCGATAAAGCGCAGCCACCCCAAACATCGAAGCCATCAAGGAAGGAATTCCGACACGTAGGCTTTTTGATTTGGCAGACATCACGATCGATTTCACGAAATAACAGAAAGCGACAACAATCAGAGGAACAAAAAGAAAGGTGCAAAAAACAAACAACCCAACATGAGCATCCGCCTCTGCGTCCAATCCAAAAAATCCACCGTTGACCGGCCATTGGCTTTTGGGGTCGGTGAATGTCATCAACCAAAATGCTGAGCAGACAAAAAAATAAACACCGTTCATTTACAGCCATCCTTGGGGTTCGAGCCGAGGGAGTGAAAACGAGAAAACTGGGGGCAGTCCCTTTTAGCGCTCATGCACGGCCAGACCGATGATGCGACGGCTATTCATGTGCAACTCCAGCCAAGGCTTTATCGGCGCTCAGGACCTGGCTTTGCTGAAGGTAAATAACGCCTTCGCCGGCGAAGAACATCACACTGTCGGCAGTCAATGGCTGGCTGTTTTCATCTCCGAACTTCAGCCACCCCTGATCCCACAATGACCCGTCATCATTGCGGACCTGCACGAAATAATAGGGCGGTTCAGATTTGCTGATTTCTACGAACTGGCCACCATCGGCACCACCACGCCATTTCGCATTCGGGTACTCGCTCAAAACGCGAGGCTCATCTTTCGAAAAGTCCATGTAGGAAACGATCACCACCAACACCACGCAGGCGAGCACACCCATTGCCATGAGGAATCGCTGTAACCAGATCATTTCGACACAGTCCGGGCAAACGGCTGGGGACGCAAGAGACGTGTCATCTCGAAACTCTTCCGTAAGAGTTTTGAGAGAGCCATCGGTTGATTGTCAAACGCAGCACAAACGCCAATACGCTCATACTGGTAGTGAGACCACCATAGGCAAATGCTCGTACCGGGTTGTCTGGCAGGAAATAAAACAACACAACACTCAGCATTACTGCTACCACCAGCAACTTCAACATGACCTTTGGCATAAAGAAAACTATAAGGTTGGCAAAAATAAAAAAATAAAATGTCAGCTCTGCGGTGCCACCTATTGCAGCCCCCCTGTCTGTAAAGCCCACATGCGACTTGTAATAAACAACACCAATATCGTGCACATAGAAATACAAGACGCCGACAAGCAGGTAAATAACGGCACCAACGAGAACTTTCAAAATCACGCTTCCCATGTTTTGTATTTCGCCAACAGGCCTGCGTCAATCGACGTCTTGAGCCTTACATTAGAGGCTGGTTTGAACACTGTACTTGAGACTGTCGCACCGCCGACCCCGAATCTTTGTCCGCCCATGGCTCTTTTCTCGAGCACCAGTTCAAAGTTCTCAGAAGCCCACAAACAGGCCCTGATGATTATGAAGTTGTCATAGACATTCTTACTGCCATCGTCGCTGCCGCCGAGCGTTCCGTCTGCCCAGTCCAGGCCGGTTTGGCCAGTCTTCCTGATCGCGGAATCAACCTCGTGGGTTTCCTCCCAATACTTTCGGAAGGTATCCACTGCAAATGGAATTTGCCCCAGCCCATCTGTCCAGTAAGGATCCCCTTCAACGAGACAAAGAAGATACTTGGCACCACCTTCAGGTTGTTTTTTCCAATCTCCGGGAAGATTTCTATAGTAAACAAGCGATGGCCTGTCCACGATTGCAAAATCAATAATCGATTGCCATGTGTGCTGTCGATAAGCCCCATACACTTCCGACCCTTCTATATTACTTTCGGGGTTTACCCATAAGCGTTCGCGATAGAAGCCGGCCAATGGTTCAAACCATTGAATCTTCTCAGCGTATAACTTTTCAGCGCTTAGAATCCGAAAAGGCTTATCACAGATATCTGGTTTTACAGCGAATAGAGGTACTCCATTAGAACGAGTCACCAACCAAACTTCAGGAAGATTCAAAGTCCCCAGATCCGTATCGTTGCTGGCGGTCGTCTTATCATCAAGCCTTAACGCGGTAGCACCGTCTTCGGTAACAAAGGTATAAGGCACGCCGCCAATTTCAACAATCGTTTCCAAGATATATTACTCCGAAGTCACAAAAATCGAGACGGACTCAGGTTTCTGCCCCGTAGAGAAACAGGCAGACGTTCCAGCTACCGCGGTACCAAACTTCTCGATTCCACTTTCGGAAACTATTTTATAATTCAGTCCCTCGACCGTTTTCCCACTGGCAGTTTTAAAGGCAAAAACACGATTGAATATTCCGGGGATAATCACAGGCAACGGAGGAACAAACGGCACCGGCGAATGCGAATTCCCGATAATCACCGTCCCGGACCCGGCCGTAACCTTGTTGCCATGCGTCCCAACGGAATCCACCGTCGCAGCCGGTTTCCCGTTAATCAAAACCGTCGTCGCCAACCCTCCCGACATCGCACCACCACACGCCGAGGCATCGCCTTGGCGGGCGGCCGCGAGGCCGTCGAAGAAGACGTCGCCGGAACCGGCGGCGATCGGGTTAGTGCCGTGGCCGGGGAGCGGGCAAGCGGTGGGGTCGGATACGCGTGCTGCTGGTTTGCCGGACATACGAATCTCCTTAAGTGACCTTGACTTGACCGCTGCCATCCAGGCGCGCGGCGAAACTGACCTGGCGCTTGAAACCATCAACTTCCAGCAGGCCTTCGATGCTGAAGGACAGGCGAAGCTGATCGTTGTCACGCGGCAGGGAGATGACACGCACGTTGCTCAGGCGCGGTTCGTAGGCTTCGATGAAGCTTTCGATGGCCAGGCGGGCCTGACTCAGGGAGTCGTGCAGGCTCAGGCGCATGTCATTGAGATCGGGTAGCCCGTAATCGGACAGCGTTTGCACGCTGCCCGCACGGGTGCTGAGCATCTTGGCCAGATGGGCAGCCACGGACGCCATGGCGGAGACCTCGCGGCTCCAGCCGACGCGTTTGTCCGCGTCGCCACCCAGGCGTTCGAAAAGGCTGCCGTATCCAGTCATGAGTTAGCTCCGCTTACTCTTTGTCCAGCTTGCCAACCAGCGACAGGGTGAAATCGGCACCCATGTACTTGAAGTGCGGGCGCACGTTCAGGCTGACGCGGTACCAGCCAGGCTCGCCTTCGACATCGCTGACGATGATCTGGGCAGCGCGCAGTGGACGACGGCCACGAACTTCGGCACTTGGGTTTTCCTGGTCGGCCACGTACTGGCGGATCCACTTGTTCAGTTCCAGCTCGAGGTCGGTGCGCTCTTTCCACGAACCGAGTTGCTCGCGCTGCAGCACTTTCAAGTAGTGAGCCAGGCGGTTGACGATCATCATGTACGGCAGTTGGGTGCCGAGCTTGTAGTTCAGCTCTGCCGCCTTGCCTTCTGCGCTGATGCCGAAGAACTTCGGCTTCTGCACCGAGCTTGCGGAGAAGAACGCCGCGTTGTCGGAGCCTTTGCGCATGGTCAGGGAGATGAAGCCTTCCTCGGCCAGTTCGTATTCACGACGGTCGCTGACCAATACCTCGGTAGGGATCTTGGTTTCGATTTCGCCCATGCTTTCGAAATGGTGCAACGGCAGGTCTTCAACCGCGCCACCGCTCTGCGGGCCGATGATGTTCGGGCACCAGCGGAATTTGGCGAAGCTGTCGGTCAGCTTGGTGCCGAACGCGTAGGCGGTGTTGCCCCACAGGTAGTGCTCGTGGCTGTTGGCGACGGTTTCTTTGTACACGAACGATTTGACCGGGTTTTCTTCCGGGTCGTACGGGTTGCGCAGCAGGAAACGCGGTACGGTCAGGCCAATGTAACGGGAGTCTTCCGACTGGCGGAAGCTCTGCCATTTGGCGAATTGCGGGCCTTCGAAGTGATCTTTCAGATCCTTCAGGTCCGGCAGGCCGGTGAAGCTTTCCAGGCCGAAGAATTTCGGGCCGGCGGCGGCAATGAACGGCGCGTGGGACATGCACGCAACGCTGGACACGTACTGCATCAGTTTCACGTCCGGCGAACTTGGGGACATGAAGTAGTTAGCGATGATCGCGCCTACCGGCTGACCACCGAACTGGCCGTATTCAGCGGTGTAGATGTGCTTGTACAGGCCAGCCTGCATCACTTCCGGCGAATCTTCGAAATCGTCCAGCAGGTCTTCTTTGGAGACGTTGAGGATTTCGATCTTGATGTTTTCGCGGAAGTTGGTGCGGTCGACCAGCAACTGCAGGCCACGCCACGACGATTCCAGGGACTGGAAATCAGGGTGGTGGAGGATTTCGTCCATCTGACGGCTGAGCTTGGCATCGATCTCGGCGATCATGCGGTCAACCATGGCTTTCTTGACCGGCTCACCGTTGTTCTGCGGCTTGAGCAGTTCTTCGATGAAGGCCGACACACCGCGCTTGGCGATGTCGTAGGCTTCGTCGTCCGGGGTCAGGCGGGTTTCGGCGATGATGCTGTCGAGAATGCTGTATTCGCCATTCTCGTTACTCTTTTGCTGCGCTGCACTCGTGCTCATGTTGGCTTCCTTGGCTGATAGAGACTCAGGCGTCCTGGGCGGCGGCGTTCAGGCCCAGCTCACCCAGTACGCGACCGCGGGATTCGTCGTCGGCGAGAACGCCTTCGATGGCTTTGCGGAACGCAGGCGCGTTACCCAGCGGGCCTTTGAGGGCCACCAGCGCGTCGCGCAGTTCCATCAGTTTTTTCAGCTCAGGCACTTGCTCGACCAGGCTGGCCGGGTTGAAGTCCTTCATCGAGTTGACGCGCAGTTTCACGGCCAGTTCTTCAGTGTCGCTTTCTTCCTGAAGACGGTTCGGTACGCTCAGTGTCAGCTGCAGTTCTTGCTTGGCCAGCACCTCGTCGAAGGTCATCTTGTCGATGCTGATCGGCTTGCGATCTTCGACTTTGCGTTCGTCCTTGCGGTGGGTGTAGTCACCGATTGCCAGTAGTTTCAACGGCAGTTCGATCTCTTCCTGGGCACCACCGGTGGCAGGTTTGAACGTGACGTTGATGCGTTCCTTGGGGGCTACCGAGCCTTCTTTGGCCATGGCTTTTCTCCTTGCGGTTGTGGCCCTGGGGCCTATTCGAGTACCACTTCGAGATCGAGGTGGCACAGCCTGCGATAAATCTCTTCCTTGCGTTCACGTACGGCATGGTTCTGCGGCAACAACTCGCAGCAGCTATGCAGTAAATGCAGCACTTCCAGCGCAAGATCGGGCTCCCAGGCGTGCAGGCCTGAGTCCTGTAATGTTTGGTCGAGGGTTTCGAGTTGGGTCTTGGCCAGTTCGTACTTTTTGGCCATGAAGCACAGCCGCGCGAGGGCGAACTGCCAGAAGAACCGCACGCGCCCGCCGTTGGCGCTTTGCAGGCCCTGCTTGAGAATTTGCACGGCGGCCTTGAGGCCGTCCTTGCGCAGAATCGGCAGGACCTCTTCGAGGGCCAGTTCCCAGGCGGGCTGGGTGTCGGCGACTTCGACTTTGCGCGGCGCACTGGCGCTTTGCAGGTGCGGCATGACGTTGGCGCTGATCCAGGCGCGAGTGGCCGGATCGGCAAACGGCGCGCCGTCATGGAAGCGCAACTCGACGATGCCAGGCAGGCGCTGAACCAAAAGCGCGAAGTGGATTTCCACTTCGCGCATCGCCATTTCTGCGTTGAGTGCCTGGAGGCATTCCCAGACGATTCGCTGGCCATCGAACCAGAACGGCGCCTTCGCCAGGCTCGCCTCCAGTTCCACCAACAGGTCAGCGTATTTTCCCTGGTCGTAACGGTCCTGGTAGACCTTCAACTTGTCCGCCGGCAAGCCGCGTAGCACGGTGATCTGCTCGGCATTACGTTCGGGGACAGCGTCGATGGGCAACCACAACAACGTTCGATTAAGGCGCAAGGCACGCAGGTCGGTGGCTTTCTGCTTGAGCCACCAGGCGCACAACGGCCGGGCGCTTTCCTGCTGGGCGCGCAGGGCTTTGTGGGCTTCTTTTTCGTTGTCGATCGGCGCGCCGGGCGTCAACAGTTGCGTCGCGACTTGTTTGACCTGAGCCACGGCAGCACCGACCACGCCGGGTTCCGGCTGGTTGTCGGCGGCGCGTTGCACCATGTTTTTCAGGCGGCGGGAGATTGGCAGCAGCAACGGCGCGTCGTCACCCAGGTGCTCGGTGCACGCGGCGTCGAGGCCTTCCAGGTGTTCCACCAGACGGCGGAACATCGGCAACTGCTCTTTGATCGCGACGTTTTCGGTCAGCACCTGCTCAAGACGCGGCACCAGCCAACTGATCGCAGCGGAGCGCGTACGTGCCTTGTTCGGGTGGACTTCGGCCCAGTGGCTTTCGCACAGGTAGTGCAGCAAACCGAGGCCGGCGAGCAGGCCTTGGAAGGATTCGCGCTGGTACAGGGCCCAGGTCAGCCAGGCGCCGACGCGCAAATCCTTGGACTGGGTGCGCAGCAGGTTTTCGCTGTTTTCACGGATTTTCAGCCAGTCGATCTGACCGCTTTCGTGCATGGACGAGGCTTTGGCCAGCTCGCTTTCCAGTGACTCATATTCGCTCGAAAAGCGAACATCCTCGCCCGCGAAATTCTCTTTGGAAACAGAGGCTTTTGCGAGATCGAGGTAATGAGCAGAAAGTTTGCTTGAGTAGGACATCCATGGCCTTTAGTTTGGATTACAGTCATACGCTCATTGGAGTTCCAACGGCGCGAGACAGAATCAAAGAGCTGCGAAAATTCTCATCCAATTGAGATCGTGCTCTTTCAAAGTGGGCGCATCGTACTCACGATGATGGCCACTAGCAAGCACCCGATTAAACAATAAGACGAAGCGTCCCTAATTCACGTAGGAGAATTCCTTATATATCGCAAGGGATTCCCTGATAGCCGTTTAATATTCACACACCCAATGTATCTGGCTGAAAGCCCCGACCTAGAGCCACCGCCTCCAAACATCCGCCATCGCTACTTATGGAATCGCTGACGCAGGCTTGAATCATGACAAGAATAAAAAACAATAAATGTAGGAGGCTTCCGAAAGGTGCTGTCATTTTTTGACAGAAAGGCAGCGACAACAGCCCGAGGGAAAAGTGCCATCATTATGATGGCAATTTAATATAGGCTTAAGTTCCACAATGGAACTTCCGGTATCGCAATATTTTTAATACGAGGACTATTGAAGTGCCAACATTTCCGATGGTTAAACACCCTTCAAAAGTGCTTGTTTAAAACACCTCAAGGTTACGTCCTGCAAGCTACAACACCTTGCGTCGTTGCCTACGGCTACGCCAGAATCCGCCGGCTTGTGCGCCTTGGGGGCGGTCGGTAACTTGGTTCGTGTCACTGCTCATCAGTGATCGGGTTTAGTCGCTCGCTGGTAATTGAAGATGCACAAGCGTCCGTCAGGCAGGTATTTCCAACCTGCATTTGATGGTGGCTGTGCGTAGGGCACCTTCGGGTGCGCCGGCTTCTTCAATTCCCCGGTCCGACTAACCTGCGTACAGCTGCCACCCCTTCGTTTAGTCGGCGAAGTGGTGTCGGCATCACTCAAGGAATTGAAGATCATGTTCAAGGTAACTCCCAACCCGCCAGAAACCGACCCAATCTCCCCATACGAAAGCCCCGACTCAAACAAACTCAACGAAGCCGCCGAACGCGCACTCGACCATCACTTCCCGCCAACCGAACCCAAACCACCGAAACGCAACGGCCAGCTCTTCAGCGTCTGCCCCGGCATCAACACTGAAGCCCTCCTCGCCAACGCCTCGGAGGACCTGCTGTCCATCAGCGCCATCGCCGCCGACCTCGCCGACGATGTGGACGGCTCACGCCGCTCCGTAGCCCTGGCGCTCAGCCGTATGGCCGACGGGGTGCATTTGCTGGTGGAGCGTGCGCTGGATCATCTGGATGAACCCGAGATGGCGGCGATTTTCGCCAGGCAACAAAGTCGGGGCGGTTGATCCGTCACGCACGCATACCTGTAGGAGCCGGCTTGCTGGCGATGGCGGAGTGTCAGGCGACATAGATGTTGGTTGATAGGACGCTATCGCCGGCAAGCCGGCTCCTACAGTGAGTGTTGTGACCTGAAAAGATGGGGAGACCCTTGTCACTGAATTGCTGCGGGGGAAGTGGGGAATTCGCTGGTACGTAGGACTGTAGGAGCCAGCTTGCTGGCGATGACGGTGTGTCAGGCGACGTTGATGTTGGTTGATAGACCGCTATCGCCAGCAAGCCGGCTCCTACAAAGAGCACGTCGTCAGCCATAAAAAATGGGCACCCAACCTGGTTGGCGTGCCCATTTTTTGTTCCGCTCACCCGCTAGGCGGGCAGTCGGTGCGTGTTACGGATTAACGCTGTCTTTCAACGATTTGCCTGGCTTGAACGCAACGGTGTTGCTGGCCTTGATTTTGACGGGCTCACCGGTTTGCGGGTTTTTGCCGGTGCGGGCTCCGCGGTGGCGTTGCAGGAAGGTGCCGAAGCCGACCAGCGTCACGCTGTCCTTGCGGTGCAGGGCGCCGGTGATTTCTTCGAGAACGGCGTTGAGAACGCGGTTGGCCTGTTCTTTGGTGAGATCTGCTTTTTCCGCGATGGCGGCGGCGAGTTCTGGTTTACGCATTAGTGAAGCCCCTTTGACGGTTTTTTGTTGTTATGTCCGTGCTGTTCTCGTTGGAACAGCGCCCAAAGCGCCGCAGGTGCTCTACTCTGCGGCAGACGGGAGTGAGAATGGCATGCACGGAGAAGCCGCGCCAGTCTCGGCGCGACGTTTGTGGGGGCAAAAGAGGGGTGATTCCGACAGAACGACCGGTATTTACGCCAGCAGCGGCGGAAGCTCTTTGTTCAGCGCGAGTTTTTCCATCACCGCCGCGCCTGTCAGGGCATAACCGAGCAGTTTTCCGGCGGTATCGCGGCATAAAACCTTGATGTCAGCGCCCTGCCCTTCGACGGTCCAGACGCCTTCCAAACCCCGTGGCGGCGGCGAAACCACCAATGGGCAAACCGGCGTTTTAACGGTGATCGGCATCGCGCCATAGCTCACCGCCGTCGGGTTTCCGGCGAGGGTCTGGGCAAGCGCTCTCGCACAGCTCATGAGGGGCATCACGTACAGCAAATTCAGCCCGTCGACTTCGGCACAGTCGCCCAAGGCGTAGATGTTGGCGTGAGAGGTTTTCAGGTGACGGTCGACGACCACACCACGATTGACCTGTACACCGGCAGCCGCCGCCAAGTCGATGCGCGGACGCAGGCCGATGGCGGAGACAACCACGTCGCACGGAATAACCTGACCGTCCGACAGATGCGCTTCCAATCCATCTTCAACACGCTGCAAACGGTTGAGCACCGGCCCGAGGTGGAAACGTGCGCCGAGGCTTTCCAGCCCGGCCTGGACCGCAGCGGCTGCCGCCGGGTGCAGCAAGGTCGGCATGACCTGTTCGCACGGTGCAACCAGTTGCACCTCGTAACCGCCAAGGATCAGGTCGTTGGCGAATTCACAGCCGATCAGGCCGGCACCGAGCAACAGCACCCGACGTTTACCCGCTGCCGCCGCACGAAAGCGCGCGTAGTCTTCGAGGTCGTTGATCGGGAACACCGCGTCCGCTGCGTCACCTTCGATAGGCACGCGCACGGTTTCGGCGCCCCAGGCCAGGATCAGGTCGCGGTAGATCACCGATTCTTCGCCAATCCACAGGCGCTTATGGCCCGGGTCGATGCCGCTGATGCGCGTGTGGGTGCGCACTTCGGCTTTCAGTTGTTCGGCCATGGCGCCGGGTTCGGCCATGCTCAGGCCGTCGGCATCCTTGTTCTTGCCGAAGCCCGTGGAGAGCATCGGCTTGGAGTAGGAGCGCCCGTCATCGGCGGTAATCAGCAGCAGCGGGGTTTCGCTATCGAGTTTGCGAAACTCCCGGGCGAGGTTGTAGCCAGCCAGCCCGGTGCCGACGATCACGACAGGTGCGTTCATTCCTTACTCCTCTAAATGTCTTAGTTGATTTCAATCATTTCGAAATCCATCTTGCCGACGCCGCAGTCTGGGCACAGCCAGTCTTCCGGCACGTCTTGCCACTGGGTGCCCGGCGCAATGCCGTCATCCGGCCAGCCGTCGGCTTCGTTGTAGATCAGGCCGCAGACCACACATTGCCACTTTTTCATTCAGGTACATCCTCAGGATTCAGGCTTATTGCCGGCGCGGACGGTCGATGGTTGCAGCGTTGCCGTCCGGCTCAGGGCGTTTTGTACTGATCGGGCCCGGCAGATGCAAGCCTGTTCGACGCAATGGGGCGCCGGGTCAATCAAAATCACCGACCGACATGGTAAGCTCGCCGCCTCATTTGCTGCCAATAATGACTCACTGTGCCGCACTCAAAACCTCCTTTCTGGCTTCCCCAAAGCCGACTTTCGCCGCTCCCCGACACGTCTACCCTCGACTGGTTGTTCGACGAAGGTTCGCTGACCCGACGGCTGACCCGTCTGTCGAATGACGGTTTCAGCGTCACGCCGTTGTTCGAAGGCTGGCAACCGCTGCGCGCGGACGAATGTGCGGCACTGGACCTGGCCGAAGACAGTGAAGGCTGGGTGCGCGAGGTGTATCTGCGCGGCCACGGTGAAGCCTGGGTGTTCGCCCGCAGTGTGGCGGCACGCAGCGCGTTGCAGGGCGACGGGTTGCACATGGACGAGTTGGGCAGCCGCTCGCTGGGCGAGTTGCTGTTTTGCGATCAGGCGTTTCAGCGTCGCGCCATCGAGGTTTGTCACTATCCTCAGGAGTGGCTGCCGATGGAGTGCCGGGCACCTGAATTGTGGGGCCGTCGCTCGCGCTTCGACCGTGGCGCCCTGAGCGTGCTGGTGGCCGAGATTTTCCTGCCGACCTTGTGGCACGCCACCCGCGCCCATCCGGAGAACTGCTGATGTACCAAAGCCTGCTCAAGTCCCTGAATCGCTTGAACCCTCGGGCCTGGGATTTCATTCAGCTGACGCGCATGGACAAGCCGATCGGCATTTACCTGTTGCTGTGGCCGACGCTGTGGGCGCTGTGGATTGCCGGCAAAGGCTCGCCGTCGCTGGCCAACGTGGTGATCTTCGTGCTCGGCGTGGTGCTGACCCGCGCCGGCGGTTGCGTGATCAACGATTGGGCGGACCGCAAGGTCGATGGCCATGTGAAACGCACCGAACAGCGCCCGCTGCCGAGCGGCAAGATCAGCTCCAAAGAAGCGTTGGTGTTCTTTGCATTGCTGATGGGCGTGAGTTTCCTGCTGGTGCTTTGCACCAATGCGGCGACGATCTGGCTATCGTTCGGCGGTTTGGCGCTGGCCTTCACTTACCCGTTCATGAAGCGCTACACCTATTACCCGCAAGTGGTGCTGGGCGCGGCGTTTTCCTGGGGGATGCCGATGGCGTTCACTGCCGAAACCGGCGAACTGCCGGCGGCGGCGTGGTTGCTGTGGATCGCCAACCTGCTGTGGACAGTGGGTTATGACACCTATTACGCGATGACTGATCGCGACGACGACTTGAAGATCGGTGTGAAATCTACTGCGATTCTGTTTGGCGAGGCGGACCGCGTGATCATCCTGACCCTGCAAGGCTTGGCGTTGGGTTGCCTGCTGCTGGCCGGGTCAAAGTTCGAGTTGGGCGGCTGGTTCCACTTGGGATTGCTGGCGGCGGCGGGCTGTTTTGCGTGGGAGTTCTGGTACACCCGTGGCAAGGACCGGATGCGCTGCTTCAAGGCGTTTTTGCACAACCATTGGGCGGGGTTGGCGATTTTTGTGGGGATTGTTTTGGATTACGCGGCGCGGTGAGGCGGCTGACGCCTTCGCGGGCAAGCCTCGCTCCTACGGAAACGAGGCCGCCGTTTCGGATCGGGGTTACATCTTCGGTCCGGAGTTGGTGATGACGTGCCAGACGTCCTTCATTTTGTCACCGGCCTTGTCTCCCGGTTTCGCGTCCTTCTTGAAGTAGTACAGCGGTTTGCCCTTGTAGGCCCACTGCATCGTGCCGTCGTCACGCTTGACGATTGTCCAGTCACCTTCGGCCTTGGCATCCGCTGGCGCCTTGAACGCTGGCCAGTATTCCGCACACTCACCAGTGCACACAGACTTGCCGGCGGTGGTGTCCTTGTCGAACGTGTACAACGTCATGCCCTTGTGGTCCGCCATCACACCGTCTTTCATCATCACAGGCTCAGCCGCGAAGGCCATTGCCGGCAAAGACAGGGCAGCTGCCAGCATCAGGGCTTTAAGGGATTGCGTGTATTGAGTCATGGAAACCTTCTTTGGTGGTTGTCAGGGTTCGGACTTAGAGAATAGATCAGGATCATGACAATCGCCGGGCGACTAAAATACTGTCACACGACTGCAATAATTCCGTTATCTAATGCGGCGCAAGACAGTTAAATGACAAGAGGATTAAAGGCATGGTTGGCAGGAGCATTCTGATCGTCGACGACGAAGCGCCCATTCGCGAAATGATCGCCGTTGCGTTGGAAATGGCCGGCTATGACTGCCTGGAGGCCGAAAACTCGCAACAGGCCCACGCGATCATCGTCGACCGCAAACCGGACCTGATCCTGCTCGACTGGATGCTGCCCGGCACCTCCGGCATCGAACTGGCCCGCCGCCTCAAGCGCGATGAGCTGACCGGGGACATCCCGATCATCATGCTCACCGCCAAGGGCGAAGAGGACAACAAGATCCAGGGCCTGGAAGTCGGTGCCGACGACTACATCACCAAGCCGTTTTCCCCGCGCGAACTGGTTGCGCGCCTCAAAGCAGTGCTGCGCCGCGCCGGCCCTACCGATGGCGAAGCGCCGATTGAAGTCGGCGGCCTGCTGCTGGACCCGATCAGCCACCGCGTGACCATCGACGGCAAACCCGCCGAGATGGGCCCGACCGAATACCGCTTGCTGCAATTCTTCATGACCCACCAGGAACGCGCCTACACCCGTGGCCAGTTGCTGGATCAGGTGTGGGGCGGCAATGTGTATGTCGAGGAACGCACCGTCGACGTGCACATCCGTCGCCTGCGCAAAGCCCTCGGTGATGCCTACGAAAATCTGGTACAAACCGTGCGCGGCACCGGCTACCGGTTTTCCACCAAAGCCTGATTCAGCCCTTTCCCGCCCGACAAGCTGACAAGGACGCGCGTTCAAGTGAACCAAAACTGGCATGGCACCCTGATTCGCCACATGCTGCTACTGGTCACCGCCTGCCTGGTGATCGGCCTGATCACCGGCTACTACGGCTGGAGCCTCGCTGCGGGCCTGGGTCTTTACCTGGCTTGGACCCTCAAGCAATTGCTGCGTCTGCACGAGTGGCTGCGCCTGCACAAACCCGATGAAGCGCCGCCCGATGGCTATGGCCTGTGGGGCGAAGTGTTCGACAGCATCTATCACCTGCAACGCCGCGACCAACGCGTGCGCGGACGCCTGCAAGCGGTGATCGACCGGGTCCAGGAATCCACTGCCGCGCTGAAAGACGCGGTGATCATGCTCGACACCGACGGCAACCTCGAATGGTGGAACCGCGCCGCGGAAACCCTGCTCGGCCTCAAGACGCCGCAGGACAGTGGCCAGCCGGTGACCAACCTGGTGCGCCATCCGCGCTTCAAGGAATACTTCGAGCAGGAAAGCTACGCCGAGCCGCTGGAAATCCCGTCACCGATCAATGATCGACTGCGCATTCAGCTGTACATCACCCGTTACGGCAACAATGAACACTTGATGCTGGTGCGCGACGTGACGCGCATCCATCAGCTGGAACAGATGCGCAAAGACTTTATCGCCAACGTTTCCCATGAACTGCGCACGCCGCTGACGGTGATCTGCGGGTATCTGGAAACCCTGCTGGACAACGTCGAGGACGTAAACCCACGCTGGAGCCGTGCCCTGCAGCAAATGCAGCAGCAAGGCGGGCGCATGCAGACGTTGCTCAACGACTTGCTGCTGCTGGCCAAACTGGAAGCCACCGATTACCCGTCGGACAACCAGCCCGTGGCCATCGATGGCTTGCTGCAATCGATCAAGGGCGACGCTCAGCAACTGTCCGGGCAAAAAAATCAGCGCATCACCCTGGAAGCCGATCCGACGATTCTGCTCAAGGGCAGCGAAGCCGAATTGCGCAGTGCGTTTTCCAACCTGGTGTTCAACGCGGTGAAATACACACCGGCCGAAGGCAATATCCGCATTCGCTGGTGGGGCGACGAGCAAGGCGCGCACCTGAGCGTGCAGGACTCCGGCATCGGCATTGACAGCAAACACCTGCCGCGCCTGACCGAACGGTTCTACCGCGTCGATTCCAGCCGCAACTCCAACACCGGCGGCACCGGGCTTGGGCTGGCCATCGTCAAACATGTGCTGCTGCGCCACCGCGCACGGATGGAAATCAGCAGCGTGCCGGGCCACGGCAGTACGTTTACCTGCCATTTCGCGCCGGCCCAGGTCACCAAATCCCGGGTCATCAGCACGGCCGACTGATACCGGCCAGCATTCGCCACTAGGCAAGCACCCGGTCAGCCGCTACATTGGCTGACTTGTGCCTGCCCTTCAGGCACCGCATTGACCCCCTTTTCGAATACACGGAACCCGCAAAACTCCATCATGGACCCTTCCCCTGGCTTGACCCTCGCGACACTCTTTGCCGACTTCGGCATGATTCTTTTTGCTCTGATCCTGGTGTTGCTCAACGGATTTTTCGTTGCGGCGGAATTCGCCATGGTCAAACTGCGCTCGACCCGGGTCGAGGCCATCGCTGATAAAAACGGCTGGCGCGGGCATATCCTGCGCACCGTTCACAGTCAGCTCGATGCCTACCTGTCGGCCTGCCAATTGGGTATCACCCTCGCCTCCCTGGGCCTTGGCTGGGTCGGCGAACCGGCGTTCGCGCACATCCTCGAGCCTATGCTTGAAGCCGTCGGCGTACAGTCGGCCGAAGTGATCAAGGGCGTGTCGTTCTTCGCCGCGTTCTTTGTCATCTCGTACCTGCACATCGTGGTGGGTGAACTGGCGCCGAAATCCTGGGCCATCCGCAAACCCGAATTGCTGTCGCTGTGGACCGCCGTGCCGCTGTACCTGTTCTATTGGGCGATGTACCCGGCGATTTACTTGCTCAACGCCAGCGCCAACACCATCCTGCGCATTGCTGGCCAGGGTGAGCCCGGCCCCCATCACGAGCACCATTACAGCCGTGAAGAACTGAAACTGATCCTGCACTCCAGCCGTGGCCAGGACCCGAGCGACCAAGGCATGCGCGTATTGGCCTCGGCGGTGGAAATGGGCGAGCTGGAAGTGGTCGACTGGGCCAACTCCCGCGAAGACCTGGTGACGCTGGAGTTCAATGCGCCGCTCAAGGAAATCCTGGCGATGTTCCGTCGCCACAAGTTCAGCCGTTATCCGGTGTACGACAGCGATCGCCAGGAGTTCGTCGGCCTGCTGCACATCAAGGACCTGCTGCTGGAACTGGCCGCGCTGGACCACATTCCCGAGTCGTTCAACCTGGCTGAGCTGACCCGACCGCTGGAACGCGTGTCGCGCCATATGCCGCTGTCGCAGTTGCTGGAACAGTTCCGCAAAGGCGGCTCGCACTTCGCACTGGTTGAAGAGGCCGATGGCAACGTCATCGGTTACCTGACCATGGAAGACGTGCTGGAAGTGCTGGTCGGCGACATTCAGGACGAACACCGCAAGGCTGAGCGCGGGATCCTCGCGTACCAGCCGGGCAAGTTGCTGGTTCGCGGTGATACGCCGCTGTTCAAGGTCGAGCGCCTGCTGGGCATCGACCTGGACCACGTCGAAGCCGAAACCCTCGCCGGGCTGGTGTATGAATCCCTGAAACGGGTGCCGGAAGAGGAAGAAGTGCTGGAAGTCGAAGGCTTGCGGATCATCATCAAGAAGATGAAAGGGCCGAAGATTATTTTGGCCAAGGTGTTGATGCTGGATTAAACAGGCTGATCCGGAACCGCATCGATCCCATCGCGAGCAGGCTCGCTCCCACAGGGAAACGCATTCCAATGTGGGAGCGAGCCTGCTCGCGAAAGCGTCAGTCCAGACAACACTTTATTGTTTGCCCAACGCAAAGTTGGGCAACGCGCCGACCGGTTGATTGAACTGGTACGGAATCGACACCAGCCCCATCCCGGTATTGCGCTGCACCACGAAATGCAGGTGCGGCCCGCTGCTGTTGCCTGTATTGCCCGACAGCGCCAGCGGACTGCCCACCGACACCCGCTGCCCCTCGCGAACACTCACCGAACCTCGCTTGAGGTGCAAGTACACGCCCATCGTCCCGTCATCGTGCAGCACCCGCACGAAATTGCCTGACGGATCGTTGCCGCGCCCGGTCTGGGCATTCTCGGTTTTCACCACCACCCCGCCGCGCGCCGCGATGATCGGCGTGCCCTCGGGCATGGCGATGTCCATGGCGTAGCGATTCTTGGGGCCGAAGTGGCTGTATTGGCCATTGGCGCCCTGGCTCAGCCGAAACGGTCCACCGCGCCAGGGGAACGGGTATCGATAGGCCATGGCGGCTCCTGAGGGATCACCCAGGAAGTATTCAAATCTGGGGATGTACGCGAGCGGCCTTTCAGCCTGCGTCGCCGTGAGCAGCGCCAGACGAATGCTGCTGCGCGCCGGCATGACCCGGCGAATCGGCCGGCTCGGCGCACCACTGACGTTCTGCAGCCCGGCAAAGCTCAACTCGATCTGTACCGGCGCGTACAGGTCGTTGCGCACGTACACGCTGTCTACGCCCTTCTTCTTTGTGATGACGAGGTACACCTGACGCTCAAGGTGCTCGACCATGCGATCACGAAAAGTGAACACCTGGGAGCCTTTCGTGGGGCGGTCGCTGTAGGAGACCACGCCATTGGCATCAGTGGATTTGTAGATGGTCATGGCCATGGCCGAGGTGGACGCCATGAACAGACCATAGCAAAACAGCAGGCGCGCGAGCATGGGCAGGATTCTGTCGAGTAAGGCCTGGGGATGAGCCTAGCAGCTGCAATGGACCCGGGTAGTCGGCAGATGTTTCAAAATGGGCAGGTCGGGGGGATGTGTGGTGAATCTGATGGCCCCTTCGCGGGCAAGCCTCGCTCCTACAAGTACGGTGTGAACCTGTAGGAGCGAGGCTTGCCCGCGAAGGCGGACTGTCAGGCGACGAAGATCACGCGCCTGGAACGAAATGCTTCTGCGCCGTACCACGTGCTATCAAACGGGAGATGTAATCCAGTTTCTGCGCATCCTGGTCGACAAAGCGGAACGTCAGTTGCAGCCATTCGCTGTCGGGTTTCTGCTCGTGGGCGACGATGGCGTGCAGGTAACCGTTCAGGCGGGCGACTTCAGCGTTGTCGCCTTGCTCCAGATCGAGCACGGCGCTGTCGAGCACTTGCGGCAGGGCTTCGCTGCGTTTGACCACCAGCAGCGCTTCCTTGAGGCTCAAGGCCTTGATCACGCATTGCTGAATGCCATTGGGCAGGCGCAATTGGCCTTGGCCACGACCACCGGATGGCGCTGCAGACGCAGCCGGTGCTTTTACCGGCGGGCTGTTGAGCAGGCCGCGAGAAGGCGCAGGAGCCGGGGCCGGTGCTGCGGCGACAGGTTTGGCAAACGGGTTGACCGGCGCCGCTGCTGGCGCGACGCTGGCCACGGCAGGCTTTCCGCCGGTCAACGCGCTCAAGGAATCATTGCCGAACGCCGAGTTCATTTTGGTCGGCGCGCTGTTCATCAAAGTGTCGAGCTTGCCGACCTTGTTCAGCGCCTGCTTGACCTTGGTCAGCAGTTGTTCGTTGGTGAACGGCTTGCTGACGTAGCCGGATACACCGGCCTGGATCGCCTGGACGACGTTCTCTTTGTCGCCACGGCTGGTCACCATGACGAAGGGCATGGTCTTGAGGTTGTCCTGCTCGCGGCACCAGGTCAGCAGTTCCAGGCCGGACATTTCCGGCATTTCCCAGTCACACAGAACCAGGTCGAACGCTTCCCGAGCGAGAATGGCCTGAGCCTTCTTGCCATTGACCGCGTCTTCAATGCGGATCCCGGGGAAGTAGTTGCGCAGGCACTTCTTCACCAGGTCACGAATGAACGACGCATCGTCCACGACCAATACACTGACCTTACTCATCCATCACCCCTTTAAAAAATCCCGGCAAGCATACCGCTTTGCTGATGGCACATTGCCAAAAACCTTCAGTCACGCCGGGACTTTTCGTTCGCGGGTGCTGCATTCAAATTCGTAAACCCGCAAACAAAAACGCCCGGCCAAAAGGCCGGGCGCTTTACTTGGGCAATATTACTTATCGTCAACTTTGCCCGGAACATTAGCGGTTTCACCACTTGTGCCTTCAACTTCTTCCTTCATGCGCTTGAGGCCCAAGTGACGCACGTCGGTGCCGCGCACCAGGTAGATCACCAGCTCGGAGATGTTGCGCGCGTGGTCGCCGATGCGCTCCAGCGAACGCAGCACCCAGATGATGCTCAGAACCCGCGAGATAGAGCGCGGGTCTTCCATCATGTAGGTGGCGAGTTCACGCAGGGCGGTCTTGTATTCGCGGTCGATGATCTTGTCGTACTGCGCCACCGACAACGCCAGGTCGGCGTCGAAACGGGCAAACGCGTCCAGTGCATCGCGAACCATGTTGCGCACCTGGTCGCCGATGTGGCGCACCTCGACGTAGCCGCGTGGGGCTTCGCCTTCTTCACACAACTGGATGGCGCGACGGGCGATCTTGGTTGCTTCGTCACCGATGCGCTCAAGGTCGATCACCGACTTGGAGATGCTGATGATCAGACGCAAGTCGGACGCGGCCGGCTGACGACGGGCCAGAATGCGCAGGCATTCTTCGTCGATGTTGCGTTCCATCTGGTTGATCTGGTCGTCGATCTCGCGAACCTGCTGGGCCAGGCCGGAGTCGGCCTCGATCAGCGCGGTAACCGCGTCGTTGACCTGCTTCTCGACCAGCCCGCCCATGGCCAGGAGGTGGCTGCGCACTTCCTCCAGCTCAGCGTTGAACTGCTGGGAGATGTGATGGGTAAGGCCTTCTTTGCTAATCATGTTGGCGTCCTTGGAGCGTCCGGTAAGGTGCGGTGGACCGCAGCGTCAGTTCAGTGAGCAACAACAGCTTCCTAGCCGTAGCGACCAGTGATGTAGTCTTCGGTCTGCTTCTTCGCCGGATTGGTGAACAAGGTGTCGGTGTCGCCGAATTCCACCAGTTTGCCCATGTACATGAACGCCGTGTAGTCGGAAACCCGCGCGGCCTGTTGCATGTTGTGGGTCACGATGACGATGGTGAATTTCGATTTCAGTTCGTAGATCAGCTCTTCGACTTTCAGCGTCGAGATCGGGTCGAGTGCCGAGCACGGTTCGTCGAGCAGCAGCACTTCCGGTTCCACGGCGATGGTGCGCGCGATGACCAGACGTTGTTGCTGACCACCGGACAGGCCTAGTGCCGATTCATGCAGACGGTCTTTGACTTCGTCCCACAGCGCCGCGCCTTTCAATGCCCACTCGACGGCTTCGTCGAGGATGCGCTTTTTGTTGATGCCCTGGATGCGCAGGCCGTAAACCACGTTTTCGTAGATGGTTTTCGGGAACGGGTTCGGCTTCTGGAACACCATGCCGACGCGACGACGCAGCTCGGCCACGTCTTCGCCCTTGCGGTAGATGTTGTTGCCGTAAAGGTTGATTTCGCCTTCTACGCGGCAGCCATCGACCAGGTCGTTCATGCGGTTGAAGGTACGCAGCAGCGTGGACTTGCCGCAGCCGGACGGGCCGATGAAGGCGGTCACGCGCTGTTTCGGAATGTTCATGCTGACGTCGTACAGCGCTTGTTTGTCGCCGTAGAACAGGCTCAGGCCCGGCACTTCAATGGCCACGGTTTCCTGCGCAAGGCTCAGGCTCTGTTTGTCGCGGCCCAGGGCAGACATGTTGATGCCGTGGGTATGTGCTTCGTGCTGCATGGGAGGCTCCCTGTGCTGACAAATTCGGTTCGGGGCCGCAGGCCGGGCCTGCGGTTACACAATTCTTTTGTAGGAGCCGGCTTGCTGGCGATGACATCACCGCGGTGAACCAGACGGACCGAGCCGCCAGCATCGCCAGCAAGCCGGCTCCTACAGTTGATTAGCTATCCAGCGCTTTGTATTTCTCGCGCAGGTGGTTACGGATATAAACGGCCGACAGGTTCAATGTCGCGATCACCAGCACCAGCAGCAGCGCTGTGGCGTACACCAGCGGTCGTGCGGCTTCGACGTTCGGGCTCTGGAAGCCGACGTCATAAATATGGAAGCCCAAGTGCATGATCTTCTGGTCAAGGTGCAGGTACGGGTAGTTGCCATCCAGCGGCAGCGATGGCGCCAGTTTCACCACACCCACCAGCATCAGCGGCGCCACTTCACCGGCGGCGCGAGCCACGGCGAGGATCATGCCGGTCATCATTGCCGGGCTGGCCATCGGCAGCACGATCTTCCACAAGGTTTCCGCCTTGGTCGCGCCGAGGGCCAACGAGCCTTCACGCACGGTACGAGGAATCCGCGCCAGGCCTTCTTCGGTGGCCACGATCACCACCGGCACCGCCAGCAGCGCCAGGGTCAACGAAGCCCAGAGCAGACCCGGCGTACCGAAGGTCGGTGCCGGCAGCGCTTCAGGGAAGAACAACCGGTCGACCGAGCCGCCCAGCACGTAAACGAAGAAGCCCAGACCGAACACGCCGTAAACGATCGCCGGAACGCCCGCCAGGTTGTTCACGGCGATGCGGATAATCCGCGTCAGCGCGTTCTGCTTGGCATATTCACGCAGATAAACCGCCGCCAGTACGCCGAACGGGGTCACGATCATCGCCATGATCAGGGTCATCATCACGGTGCCGAAGATGGCCGGGAAGATCCCGCCTTCGGTGTTCGCTTCACGCGGGTCGTCGCTGAGGAATTCCCAGACCTTGCTGAAGTAGAAACCGATCTTGGTCATCGTGCCCATGGCGTTTGGCTGGTAGGCGTGAACCACTTTGCCGATGCCGATTTCAATCTCTTTGCCGTTGGCATCGCGGGCCGTCAGGCTGTCGCGATTGAACTGGGCGTGCAGGTCGTTCAGGCGCGCTTCGATGTCCTGATAACGTGCGTTCAGCTCGGCACGCTCGGATTCCATGTCCGCTTGCGCGGTGGCATCGAGCTTGCCGGCCAGTTCCAGTTTGCGACCGTGCAGACGGATGCGTTCGAGGCCTGAGTTGATCGCGCCGATGTCGACTTTTTCCAGGGTCTTGAGCTGTGCAGCGAGCTGGTTGACGCGGGCAACACGGGCCTGCAACTCAGGCCACGCAGCCTCGCCTTCAGCGATGACCTTGCCATCCTGTTTGACGTTGACCAGGTAGCCGTAGAAGTTGCCCCACTCGCGACGCTCGATGGCCATCAGCTCAGGCGGCGTCTTCTGGTTGGTCAGCCACTCGCCGACGATCCAGGTGAAGTCGTTGCCATTCAAGTCACGGTTGCCGACCTTGATCAGCTCGCGGGTCATGAACTCCGGGCCTTCGTCAGGCACCGGCAGCCCGGCGCTTTTCAGGCGCGCGCGCGGCACTTCTTCTTTCTGCACCACTTCGCCGACGACCAGGTGATTGGCCTGGCCCGGCACGTCGTAGCTGGCGTGAATCAAATCCGCCGGCCAGAAGTGACCCAGACCGCGCACGGCAATCACCGCCAGCAGGCCAATGGTCATGATGACCGCGATGGACACCGCGCCACCGCTGATCCAGACGCCGGGGGCGCCGCTCTTGAACCATCCATTCAGGGAGTTCTGTTTCACAGACTTCTACCTTTCTTAAAGCGACGAGTATTTCTTGCGCAGACGCTGACGAATCAGTTCTGCGAGGGTGTTCATGACGAAGGTGAACAACAGCAGCACCAGCGCCGAGAGGAACAGCACGCGGTAGTGGCTGCCGCCGACTTCCGATTCGGGCATTTCCACCGCGACGTTGGCGGCCAGCGTTCGCAGACCTTCGAACAGGTTCATTTCCATGACCGGGGTGTTACCGGTGGCCATCAGCACGATCATGGTTTCACCGACCGCGCGGCCCATGCCGATCATCAGCGCCGAGAAGATGCCCGGGCTGGCGGTGAGGATCACCACGCGGGTCATGGTCTGCCACGGCGTGGCACCGAGGGCCAGGGAACCGAGGGTCAGGCCGCGAGGCACGCTGAACACGGCGTCTTCGGCGATGGAGTAGATGTTCGGAATTACCGCGAAGCCCATGGCCAGACCGACCACCAGTGCGTTGCGCTGGTCGTAGGTGATGCCCAGATCGTGGGAGATCCACATGCGCATGTCGCCGCCGAAGAACCAGTTCTCCATGAACGGGCTCATGTACAGCGAGAGCCAGCCCACGAACAGGATCACTGGAATCAGAATCGCGCTTTCCCAACCGTCCGGCACTTTCAGGCGGATCGATTCAGGCAGACGGCTGAAGACAAAACCGGCGACCAGAATGCCGATCGGCAAGAGCATCAGCAGGCTGAAGATGCCCGGCAAATGCCCTTCTACATACGGTGCGAGGAACAGACCGGCGAAGAAACCGAGGATCACCGTCGGCATCGCTTCCATCAGCTCGATCACCGGCTTGACCTTGCGGCGCATGCCCGGAGCCATGAAGTACGCGGTGTAGATCGCCGCAGCGACGGCCAGTGGCGCGGCCAGCAGCATGGCGTAGAACGCGGCTTTCAGGGTACCGAAGGTCAGCGGAGACAAGCTCAGCTTCGGTTCGAAATCGGTGTTGGCGGCGGTCGATTGCCAGACGTATTTAGGCTCGTCGTAGTTCTCGTACCAGACCTTGCTCCACAGCGCGCTCCAGGACACTTCCGGGTGCGGGTTGTCGAGCAGCAGCGGTTGAATCTTGCCGCCGGCTTCCACGATCACGCGGTTGGCCCGTGGCGACAGGCCGAACAGGCCCTGGCCTTCCACGACCTGATCCACCAGCAAGGTGCGGTGCGCGGTGCTGTGGAACACGCCGAGCTTGCCGGAAGCGTCGAGGGCGATGAAGCCTTTGCGACGCTCTTCGGCAGTGATTTCAACGATTGGCGTGGTGCCCATCTGGAACGTACGGATTTGCTTCAGGCGCAGCTCACCATCCGCGTCCCGGGCCATGAACCACTGGGCCAGGCCACCTTTGGAGTCGCCGAGGATCAGCGAGATACCGCCCACCAGTTGGGTGCTGGCGGTGATTTCGGCATCGCCGTTTTCGAGCAGCTTGTAGCGACCGTTGAGGCTCTTGTCGCGCAGGCTGAACACGTCGGCTTGCGCACGACCGTTAATCACATACAGCCACTGCTGACGCGGGTCGACGAAGATGTTCTTCACCGGCTCGGTCATCTGCGGCAGATCAATGCGTTTCTGCTCGTTGGTGATTTCGCCGGTCATCATGTTCTCTTCGCTGGTCAGCGACAGAACATTGAGTTGCGAACCGGTGGAACCGACCAGCATCAGGGTCGAATCGGTGGCGTTGAGGCTGACGTGCTCCAGCGCACCGCCCGCCTCGTTCAGCGCGATCGGGGTTTCGCCGTACGGATATTCGATGGCCGGCGAGATGGTCTTCTTGCCGTCCGGGTAGCTGACTTTATAGGTGTGACGGAACACCAGCGCCTGGCCATTGGACAAGCCCACCGCCACCAATGGATGGCCCGGTTGGTCTTCGCCGATGGAGGTCACGGTAGCGCCGGCCGGAACCGGCAGATCGACGCGCTTGAGTTCGGCGCCACTGTCGATGTCGAAAAACAGCGCCTGCCCTTTGTCGGAAACCCGCATGGCGACCTGGTTCTGTTCTTCCAGGGAGATCATCAGCGGCTTGCCGGCGTCCTGCATCCAGGCGGGCGTGATGGATTCCTTGGCGGTCAGGTCGGCACCCTGGAACAGGGGGAAAACGACGTAGGCAAGGAAGAAGAAGATCAGCGTGATCGCGCCAAGAACGGCAAGGCCGCCAACGAGGACGTACCAGCGGGTCAGGCGATCTTTGAGCGCGCGGATGCGGCGCTTGCGTTGCAGCTCAGGCGTATTGAAATCAATTCGCTTGGGGGGATTTGTAGTCATGGTGGAATTGGCCAGATCATTCATGCGCACACCCTAGCGATCCTGTATGACAGAAAGATGACAATGCAGTGACGCAACAAATCCGCCGCCAGCGGGAACTGGCAGTGGATAGGAAATTTGGGGGGGCCGGGTCGCCGGAAATGGCAACCCTGAGCCTTGTAGGAGCGAGGCTTGCCCGCGAATGGGTCTTCACATTCAGTATCAATGTCGACTGACCCACCGCGTTCGCGAGCAAGCTTCGCTCCTACAGGTCCGGGATCAACCCGGACCTAGGGTTTTACTTTTTTGCGACTTCAGCGCCGCCTTCCGCGAGACCCAGGTCAGCCAGTGCTTTGGCAGCAACTTTGGCTGGCAGTGGGATGTAGCCGTCTTTCACTACAACTTCCTGGCCCTGTTTGGACAGAACCAGTTTCACGAACTCAGCTTCCAGCGGGGCCAGAGGCTTGTTCGGGGCTTTGTTGACGTAAACGTAGAGGAAACGCGACAGCGGGTATTTACCGTTCAGGGCGTTTTCTTCGGTGTCTTCGATGAAGTCCTGGCTGCCTTTCTTGGCCAGTGCCACAGTCTTCACGCTAGCGGTTTTGTAGCCGATGCCCGAGTAACCGATGCCGTTCAGCGAGGAGCTGATCGACTGCACGACCGAAGCCGAGCCTGGTTGTTCGTTGACGTTTGGCTTGTAGTCGCCTTTGCACAGGGCTTCTTCTTTGAAGTAGCCATAAGTGCCGGATACCGAGTTACGACCGAACAGTTGAACTGGCTTGTTGGCCAGGTCGCCGGTCACACCCAGGTCGCCCCAGGTTTTCACGTCGGTTTTAGCGCCGCACAGACGAGTGGACGAGAAGATCGCGTCGACTTGTTCCATGGTCAGGTGCTGGATCGGGTTGTCTTTGTGAACGAAGACAGCCAGGGCGTCCACGGCAACCGGGATAGCGGTTGGCTTGTAGCCGTACTTCTGCTCGAAGGCAGCCAGTTCGGTGTCCTTCATCTTGCGGCTCATCGGGCCCAGGTTGGAGGTGCCTTCAGTCAACGCAGGTGGCGCAGTGGCGGAGCCAGCGGCCTGAATCTGGATGTTTACGTTCGGGTATTCTTTTTTGTAGTTCTCAGCCCAGAGGGTCATGAGGTTGGCCAGGGTATCGGAGCCGACGCTGGACAGGTTGCCCGACACACCAGTGGTCTTGGTGTAGCTCGGGATCGACGGGTCAACAGCGGCGAACGCGTTGGCAGTCGCAACGCCAGCAGCGACAAAAGTCATTGCCGCCATCAAACGCTTCAGTTTCATGCCTTACTCCTAGCAGATAGAGTGTGTTAGTCGGGGCCAAGTATCAGCAGGCCGTGTGAACACTCTATGGCTGAAATATGACAATTGGATGAAAGGCCAGTATTCCGTGTTTCAACGTATTACCGCGTTATCGTTCTTCGCGGGCAAGCCTCGCTCCTACAGGTAAACGGTGTACCTGTAGGAGCGAGCGGGCGGCGTTCCGACTTGCCCGCGAAGGCGTCAGTCGTCTTAGCGACCCTTCTTCCAGAGATAACCGCCGACCACAATCCCGACGCCACAAATGATCGCCACGTAATACGCAGGCCCCATCGGGCTCTCCTTCAGCAGCAACGTCACCACCATCGGCGTCAGGCCACCGAAAATCGCATAGGCCAGGTTGTAGGAGAACGACAGCCCGCTAAAGCGCACCACTGCTGGAAAGGCTTTGACCATCACGTACGGCACCGCACCAATGGTGCCGACCAACAGACCGGTCAGGGCATACATCGGGAACAGCCAGTCCGGGTGGTTGAACAGGCTGTGATAGAAGGTCCACGAACTGATCAGCAGCGCGGCACTGCCGAACACGAACACCCGGCCAGCGCCGAAGCGGTCGGCCAACGCGCCGGAAGCCACACATCCCAGGCTCAGGAACACAATCGCCAGGCTATTGGCCTGCAACGCGGTGGTCGGTGCAAAGTGATAAACCGTCTGCAGCACGGTCGGGGTCATCAGGATGACCACGATGATGCCGGCGGACAGCAACCAGGTCAGCAGCATGGAAATCGCGATCGCGCCGCGATGGTCGCGCAATACGGCACGCAGCGGCACTTCTTCGGCCAGTGCCTTGCGCAGTTGCAGCTCGGCGAAAACAGGGGTTTCGTGCAGCCAGCGGCGCAGGTAAACCGAGAACAGGCCAAACACGCCACCGAGCAGGAACGGGATCCGCCAGGCGTAATCCGACACTTCCACCGGGGTGTAAATGCTGTTGATCGCGGTGGCAACCAGCGAACCCAGAAGGATCCCCGCCGTCAGACCGCTCGTCAGGGTGCCGCAGGCGTAGCCGATATGCCGTTGTGGTACGTGTTCGGAAACGAAGACCCACGCGCCGGGCACTTCACCACCAATCGCTGCGCCCTGAATCACGCGCATCAGCAGTAACAGGATTGGCGCCCACATGCCGATCTGCGCGTACGTCGGCAGCAAACCCATGATCAGGGTCGGCACCGCCATCATGAAAATACTCAGGGTGAACATTTTCTTGCGACCCAGCAGGTCGCCGAAGTGCGCCATCACAATGCCGCCCAGCGGACGCGCCAGGTAACCGGCGGCGAAGATGCCGAAGGTCTGCATCAGGCGCAGCCACTCGGGCATGTCGGCCGGGAAGAACAGCTTTCCGACCACCGTGGCGAAGAACACGAAGATGATGAAGTCGTAGAACTCCAGCGCGCCGCCAAGGGCGGACAGCGATAAAGTCTTGTAGTCATTGCGGGTCAACGGACGTGCGGGCTGGGTCGGCTGCGCGATGCTCGAGGGCGCTGTGGTCATGGCAAGGCTTCTCTTATAGTCGGATCTGCAACCTCAACAACGCTGGCGGAGGCTTGGGCAGGTCCGGCACGATAGCAAATTGTTCGAAAAAGCACATAGAGGTGCGTATTTGACGGTCAAAATGAGAACCGGACGGTCGTCTCGGAGTCTACCGACCGATATACTCGGGATCTTGCAACAGTTTGAAAGGGTTGCTGTGCGAAGACGCTGCTGGCCTACCAGTCGATTTCGCAGAGTTTCCCTTTAGGCGCCTTACGAAAAACGTGACGAACGTAGTATGTTCGGGGCTGAATCGTTTTTCCTTGAGACGGCTATTCACCTTGAAGTACCAATGAAGAGTCACGGGTCAGAGGCACCCCCGGCATGATAGAGCTCGAACAAGAAGATCCAATCCCGCAAGGCGACCTGGCCCTGCAAATCACCGCGCTTCCGCGTGAAACCAACGGTTTCGGCGACATTTTCGGCGGCTGGCTGGTGGCGCAGATGGATTTGGCCGGCACCGCAATGGCCAGCAAAGTCGCGGGCGGACGCGTGGCGACCGTGGCGATCGACCGTATGGCGTTCCTGGTTCCGGTGGCGGTGGGCGCTCAGCTCTCCTTCTATACCCAGGCGCTGGAAATCGGCCGCAGCTCGATTCAGATGATGGTCGAGGTCTGGAGCGACGATCCGCTGTCCAGCGAGTGGCGTAAAGTGACTGAAGCCGTGTTTGTGTTCGTGGCCATCGACGGCAGCGGTCGCACCCGTTCGGTTCCGCCGCGCGCGCGTTAAACGCGGCGAACGTTTTGCGGTCCATTGCAGTCATTGTTCCTGATCGAGAGTTGCCCCATGAGCACGCCCAACGTTGAAGCCGTGAAACTGGATGAACTGAACTGCTGGCGCATCCGCCACGGTCAGGCCGAATTGCTGGTCGCCCAGCAAGGTGCGCACATTCTCAGTTATCAATTGGCCGGCCAACCGCCGCTGATCTGGCTCAACGACGAGGCTGTGTTCAAGACCGGCAAGAACATCCGCGCCGGCGTGCCGGTGTGCTGGCCGTGGTTCGGCAACCTTGCGCGCAACCCGCAGAGCGTTCAGGCGATGCGCGTCAGCAACGAACCGCCGAGCGCCCACGGTTTTGTACGGGCGATGGACTGGGAACTGGGCGGCATCGAAACCGAAGGTGAAAGCCTGAAGGTGGAATTCGTCCTGCCCTACCCCGATGGCGGCTTTCCGGGTTGGCCGCATCAGGTGGACTTGAAGTTGAGCATTCGTCTGGATGAGCAACTGCACATCAGCCTGACCAGCCACAACCAGGGCTCGGAAAAAGCCACGATCAGCCAGGCGCTGCACAGCTATTTCGCGGTCAGCGATGTGCGCAATGTGCATGTTGATGGGCTGGATGGCTTGAAGTACATCGAGACGCTGGAAGACTGGAAAACCAAGACTCAGACCGGCGACCTGCATTTTGCCGGCGAGACCGATCGCATCTACCTCAATACCCCGGCGAAGCTGAACATTGTTGACCCGGCCTGGGAACAGCGCATCGAGCTGACCATCAGTGGTTCGCGCTCGGCTGTGATCTGGAACCCGTGGATTGATCGCGCGGCGGCGTTCAGTGACATGGCCGATGATGGCTGGCAACGGATGCTGTGCATCGAGACGGCGAATGTGATGGATGATGTGGTGACGCTGGCGCCGGGTGCGAGTCATACCCTCGGCGTAAGCATCGCCAGCGCTCCGCTATAAGCAACACCGAAAAACCAAATGTGGGAGCGAGCCTGCTCGCGAATGCGTCGTGTCAGACACCATTGATGTTAACTGACACACCGCTTTCGCGAGCAGGCTCGCTCCCACAGTTTTGACCGCCTACAAGTCCGATTCCTTCACCACCCGCACTTGCGCCGCATCCAGCGCATACGCTGCATCGGCCAGGTCGTTGTTGACCTTCTCGATCTTCAACGTGCCGGTCACCCATAGCGGCGTGTAGATATCATTCAGCTTCAACCCTTTCGGATAACGCACCAGCACCAACTGGTTAGGCGGCGGTGGCGGCACGTGGATGCAGGCGCCCGGATACGGCACGAGGAAGAACAGCGTGCTGCGGCCCTTGGCGTCGGATTCCAGCGGCACTGGATAACCGCCGATGCGGATGTTCTTGTCGTTCATCGAGGGCACGGTTTTGGTCGAGTACATCACCGCCGGCAAGCCCTTGCTCTGCTTCATGCCACCCTTTTCGGTAAAGGTGCCATTGGCTTCGGGGGAGTTGTGATCGATTTCGGGCATGGCCTCGAGGGCTTTCTGGTCCGACTTGGGCATCAGTTCGAGCCAGTCGGTTTCCGGCAGTTCGCCGGCATGGGCAAGGCCCGAACCCAGTAAAAGGACAGTCAACAGAAGACGGCGCATGGAGGTGCTCGGTAAAGGAAGGACGATAAGTCGCCGAGCATTCTAGTCCTCTCGGACTGCGCAGCCGAGAGGACTTTGTCGCCTGAATCAGTTCTTTTTGATCAAGCCGTAGATCACCAGCAACACCACGGCGCCGACCAGCGCACCGATGAAGCCCGCGCCTTGGCCGGCCTGGTAGATGCCCAGGGCCTGACCGCCGTAAGTGGCCGCCAGCGAACCGCCGATACCGAGCAGGATGGTCATGATCCAGCCCATGCTGTCATCGCCCGGTTTCAGGAACCGCGCGAGCAGGCCGACGATCAAGCCGATAAAGATGGTTCCGATAATTCCCATGACATTTCCCTCTGATTGGTTGGTTATGCCAAAGCCTAGTCAGACTTTGGCATCCTGCCATCAGAGAACGACGGTCCCTGAATGGTTCCGCCGCTGCCACATGAAACTATTTATTCGGCGATGAGGGCTTCGACCTTGAGGATCTGTGCCGCCAGCGTCTCGCGGTCGGCACAACGCAGGTTGGCGTGACCGACCTTGCGGCCGACCTTGAACGCCTTGCCGTAGTGATGCAGATGGCAATCGGCGATGGCCAGGACCTTCTCGGTGTCCGGCACTTTACCGATGAAGTTGAGCATCGCGCTCTCGCCGACCTTGGCGGTCGAACCCAACGGCAGGCCGGCTACAGCGCGCAGGTGGTTTTCGAACTGGCTGCACTCGGCGCCTTCAGTGGTCCAGTGCCCGGAGTTGTGCACGCGCGGGGCGATCTCGTTGGCCTTGAGGCCACCGTCGACTTCAAAGAACTCGAACGCCATCACGCCAACGTAGTTCAACTGCTTGAGCACACGGCTGGAGTAGTCTTCGGCCAAGGCTTGCAGCGGGTGGTCGGTGCTGGCCACGGACAGCTTGAGGATGCCGCTGTCGTGGGTGTTGTGAACCAGCGGGTAGAACTTCGTTTCGCCATCGCGGGCGCGCACGGCAATCAGCGACACTTCGCCGGTGAACGGCACGAAGCCTTCCAGCAGGCAGGCAACGCTGCCCAGTTCAGCGAAGGTGCCGACCACGTCTTCAGCGGTGCGCAGGACTTTCTGGCCCTTGCCGTCGTAACCCAGGGTGCGGGTTTTCAGCACGGCCGGCAGACCGATGGAGGCCACTGCGGCGTCCAGATCGGCTTGCGACTGGATGTCCGCGAACGCCGGGGTCGGAATCCCCAGGTCCTTGAACATGCTCTTCTCGAACCAGCGGTCACGGGCGATGCGCAGGGCTTCGGCGCTCGGGTAGACCGGGACGAACTGCGACAGGAATGCCACGGTTTCAGCCGGGACGCTCTCGAACTCGAAAGTCACCAGATCGACTTCATCGGCCAGTTGGCGCAGGTGATCCTGATCGCCGTAATCGGCCCGCAGGTGTTCGCCCAACGCGGCTGCGCAAGCATCCGGCGCGGGGTCCAGGAAAGCGAAGTTCATGCCCAGCGGAGTGCCCGCCAGCGCCAACATGCGACCCAACTGGCCGCCACCGATTACACCGATCTTCATCGTCAACAACCTCAGGCGATGCGTGGGTCTGGATTGTCCAGGACGCTGTCTGTCTGCTCAGCGCGGAATGTCTTCAGCACTTCGTGGAACTGCGGGTGCTTGGCGCCGAGGATACTCGCCGACAGCAGCGCGGCGTTAATTGCGCCGGCCTTGCCGATGGCCAGGGTGGCAACCGGAATGCCTGCTGGCATTTGCACGATAGACAGCAGCGAATCGACGCCCGAGAGCATCGACGACTGCACCGGCACGCCCAGCACTGGCAGGTGGGTCTTGGCCGCACACATGCCTGGCAAGTGGGCCGCGCCACCGGCACCGGCGATGATCACCTCGATGCCACGCGCCTCGGCCTCTTCGGCGTACTGGAACAGCAGGTCCGGGGTGCGGTGGGCAGAGACCACTTTCACCTCGTAAGGGATGCCGAGCTTTTCCAGCATATCGGCGGTGTGGCTAAGGGTGGACCAATCGGACTTGGAGCCCATGATCACGCCAACCAGTGCACTCATCGTCGTGCCTCTTCTCTCTGGGCGCCCGCAGGCGCGTCAAAAAACAACAAGCCACGCAAAATGCGTGGCTTGATTGTACGAAAAATGGCCGGACGAACCGGCCGAAGGCCGCGCAGTATACCTCAATGAAGCAGATAAACAGCCCCCGATGCGACCATCTGTCATACGGCGCAAAACCCCGGTTTTATTGACCCGAAGGTCAAGCCAATACACCACGAATCCCCTGTGGGAGCGAGCCTGCTCGCGAAGGGGCCGGTACATTCAACATCTTCGTTGACTGACACACCGCCTTCGCGAGCAGGCTCGCTCCCACATTGGAAATTCGCAGGTCTCAAGTACCAGTTGTACCTTGCGCGGCGCCGCCTTCGAGCTTGCGCCATAGCAACCGCACGTTGGCCTTGCGCACCAGTGCGCAGCGGTACAGGCGAATCTCCAGCGGCACATGCCATTGCGGGCCGCCGCAAACCACCAGCTCTCCGCGCGCCAGCTCGGCACGCACACTCAGTTGCGGCACCCAGGCGATGCCCAGGCCTTCCAGCGCCATGCTTTTCAGGCTGTCGGCCATGGCGGTTTCATACACCGTGGTAAACCGCAGCGCACGCTGGCGCAGCAAGCCGTTCACCGAACGCCCGAGAAAGGCGCCGGCGCTGTAGGCGAGCAACGGAACGCTGGCTTCGCCTTCCAGATCGAACAGCGGCTTGCCGTCGGCATCTGCTGCGCACACCGGCAACATTTCCGTGTGTCCAAGGTGCAGCGACGGGAAAATTTCCGGGTCCATCTGCATCGCGGCGTCCGGGTCGTAGAACGCCAACATCAAATCGCAACCGCCTTCGCGCAAGGCATGCACGGCGTCGCCAACGTTGGTCGCCACCAGTCGCGTGGCAATGTTCAAGCCTTCATTACGCAGTTGCGCGATCCAGCGCGGAAAGAAACCCAACGCCAAGGAGTGAGCGGCAGCGACTTGCATCACTTCGCCCTGCCCGCCTTCCAGGTGATGAAGATGACGCAGCACTTCGCCGAGTTGTTCGACCACCGTTCGCGCGGTCACCAGAAACAACTGCCCCGCCGCCGTCAGCTCGATCGGCGTGCGCGAACGATTGACCAGTTGCAGCCCCAGCGCGGCCTCAAGGCTGCGGATCCGTCGGCTGAACGCCGGCTGCGTCACGAAGCGGCGTTCGGCAGCCTGGGAGAAGCTGCGGGTGGCGGCCAGAGCACTAAAGTCCTCAAGCCATTTGCTTTCCAGATTCATCACGTCCTCCCGGACACGCACCAATTTAGGTCACACGTTCGCCGCAGACACGGCGTCACATGGGCATTATGCCGAATGTGCATAGGCCAGTGTTTAACAGCATTGGCCGAAAATTCTCCACAAGCCTAGCATTTGCAGTGTTCCGGCACAGACCGGGTCCATATCGAGATGATTTCTATCATGTCCTCCGCTGCATCTTTCCGCACAGAAAAAGACCTGCTTGGCGTACTCGAAGTACCGGCTCAAGCGTATTACGGCATCCAGACCCTGCGAGCGGTGAACAACTTCCGTCTCTCCGGCGTTCCGATTTCGCATTACCCGAAGCTGGTTGTCGGCCTCGCAATGGTCAAACAGGCCGCTGCTGACGCCAACCGTGAGCTGGGTCACCTGAGCGAAGCCAGGCACGCTGCCATCAGCGAAGCCTGTGCACGATTGATCCGCGGCGATTTCCACGAAGAGTTCGTGGTGGACATGATTCAAGGCGGCGCTGGCACTTCAACCAACATGAATGCCAACGAAGTCATCGCCAACATCGCGCTGGAGGCCATGGGTCACAGCAAGGGCGAATACCAATACCTGCACCCGAACAACGACGTGAACATGGCGCAGTCGACCAACGACGCCTACCCGACCGCGATCCGTCTGGGTCTGCTGCTGGGTCACGACGCATTGCTGGCCAGCCTCGACAGCCTGATCCAGTCGTTCGCCGCCAAAGGTGAAGAATTCAGCCACGTATTGAAGATGGGCCGTACCCAGCTGCAAGACGCCGTGCCGATGACCCTTGGCCAGGAATTCCGTGCCTTCGCCACTACGCTGAGCGAAGACCTGGCACGCCTGAAAACACTGGCACCCGAGCTGCTGACCGAAGTGAACCTCGGCGGCACCGCAATCGGCACCGGCATCAACGCCGACCCGCGCTATCAGGCCCTGGCCGTTCAGCGTCTGGCACTGATCAGCGGTCAACCGCTGGTTCCAGCCGCCGACCTGATCGAAGCCACGTCCGACATGGGCGCCTTCGTACTGTTCTCCGGCATGCTCAAGCGCACCGCGGTCAAGCTGTCGAAGATCTGCAACGACCTGCGCCTGCTGTCCAGCGGCCCACGTACCGGCATCAACGAAATCAACCTGCCAGCGCGTCAGCCAGGCAGCTCGATCATGCCAGGCAAGGTCAACCCGGTAATCCCGGAAGCGGTAAACCAGGTGGCGTTCCAGATCATCGGCAACGACCTGGCGCTGACCATCGCGGCCGAAGGCGGCCAGCTGCAACTGAACGTGATGGAGCCGCTGATCGCTTTCAAGATCTTCGACTCGATCCGTCTGCTGCAACGCGCCATGGACATGCTGCGCGAGCACTGCATCACTGGCATCACCGCCAACGAAGCCCGCTGCCGCGAACTGGTCGAGCACTCGATCGGCCTGGTGACCGCGCTGAACCCGTACATCGGCTATGAAAACGCCACCCGCATCGCCCGTATCGCCCTTGAAAGCGGTCGCGGCGTGCTGGAACTGGTGCGCGAAGAAGGCTTGCTCGACGAAGAAATGCTCGCCGACATCCTGCGCCCGGAAAACATGATTGCTCCGCGTCTGGTTCCGCTTAAAGCCTGAACCGACGCGTTACTTGTAGCACCGCTCACCAGGTCGAGGGACTAGACACCTCTCACCTTTTGAGGGCTTGGGGATTTATTCCCCAGGCCCTTTTTTTTAACTCTTTTGCAACAACCCAGAACCTGTGGGAGCGGGCTTGCCCGCGATGAACGATAACGCGGTTTAACTGAAAAACCGCGGTGTCTGCATCGCGAGCAAGCTTGCTCCTACAAGAGCCCGGCGCCGGTAACGTCGGGTGTTTCAAAGGCTTCGCTTCACTGAATGCACCACAATCGTGCAGACGGACGGCACTGTCATCGGTATAGTGCCGCCCCTCTTCGCGTGAGCGGTCGTCGGTAACGAGGCCCAAACCCATGCGAAACCCGAACTAATAACAAACCCGCAATATGAAATCGGGACGAACCTTCGCCTCGCCTGTTGTGCCGTGCGTACAGCGGTGTAACGCGATGTTTCCGACCGTCCAGCATTTGCCTACACAAAAAAAACAGCGAGGAATAATCCATGCTCGAAGTCATTAACGACTTCCTCTCAGGGAAAGTACTGATCGTGCTCATTGTCGGGCTCGGTAGCTACTTCACGATCCGCTCGCGTTTCGTTCAATTGCGTCACTTCTTCCACATGTTCGCGGTGTTCCGCGACAGCCTCAAAAGCAGCGCCGGTCAACTCAGCTCCTTCCAGGCCCTGATGCTCAGCCTTGCCGGCCGCGTCGGTGCGGGTAACATCGCCGGTGTCGGCATTGCCGTGACCCTCGGCGGGCCAGGTGCGGTGTTCTGGATGTGGGTGACCGCGCTGGTCGGCATGTCCAGCAGCTTCTTCGAATGCTCCCTCGGCCAGCTCTACAAACGCGCCGACGCCGACGGCACTTACCGTGGCGGCCCGTCCTATTACATCCAGCACGGCCTGCAGAAACGCTGGTTGGGCATGATCATGGCGTTCCTGCTGCTGATCACCTTCGGGTTTGCCTTCAACGGCCTGCAATCCCACGCCGTGACTCACTCGCTGAACAACGCGTTCGGCTTCGACACCACCTGGACCGGTCTGGCCCTGGCGGTGCTGCTGGGCCTGGTGTTCATCGGCGGGATCAAGCGCATCGCCAAGGTCGCTGACCTGTTGGTGCCGGTGAAAACCCTGGTGTACATCGGCGTGACCATCTACGTGATCGTGCTGCAATTCGACCACGTACCGGCGATGCTGATGACCATCGTCAAAAGCGCGTTCGGTCTGGACCAGGCCTTCGGCGGCCTGATCGGCAGCGCCATCGTCATGGGCGTGAAGCGTGGCGTGTTCGCCAACGAAGCAGGCCTGGGCAGTGCGCCAAACGTAGCGGCCGTGGCGTCGGTTGAACACCCGGTGTCACAAGGCGTGGTTCAGGCGTTCAGCGTGTTCCTCGACACCTTCGTGATCTGCACCTGCACCGCGTTGCTGATCCTGCTTTCGGGCTTCTATACCCCGGGCTTCGAAGGCGACGGCATTGCCCTGACCCAGAACTCTCTGGCCGCCGTGGTCGGTGACTGGGGCCGGATGTTCATCTCCGTGGCACTGGCGCTGTTCGTATTCACCTCGATTCTCTACAACTACTATCTGGGCGAGAGCAACCTGCGCTTCCTGATCGGTGAAAACCGCAAGGCGCTGATCGGCTACCGTGCACTGGTACTGGTGTTGATTTTCTGGGGGGCGATCGAGAATCTCGGCACGGTGTTCGCGTTCGCCGACATCACCATGACCCTGCTCGCGTTCGTGAACCTGATCGCGCTGTTCATGCTGTTCAAGGTCGGCATGCGCATCCTGCGTGACTACGATGACCAGCGTGCTGCCGGCATCAAGACACCGGTTTTCGATTCGAGCAAATTCCCGGATCTGGACCTGGACCTGAATGCCTGGCCAGCCAACCCGCCAGCGGTTGCCACCAAGGCTGAAGCTGAAGCGCAAGGCGTACCCGCAGCGCAACGCTGATCGGTGAATGACGGGCGCATCCCCTGCGCCCGTCAGTTAAAGTGCACAACTTGTGGGAGCGAGACCGGCTTGCCGGCGATGACGGAGAGCCAGTCGACATAAATGTTGAATGATTAACCGCCATCGCCGGCAAGCCGGTCTCGCTCCCACATGTCATCTCTTGCGGAGACTTTCCCATGGTTCCCAACTCCTACCCTGCCGCCCAGCACGTCATGGTGCTCTACACCGGCGGCACCATCGGCATGCAAGCCAGCGAACACGGCCTGGCTCCGGCCTCCGGTTTTGAAGCGCGGATGCGTGAATACCTGCACAGCCAGCCTGAGCTGGTGGTGCCGCAGTGGCGCTTTCGCGAGATGTCGCCGCTGATCGACAGCGCCAATATGTCCCCGGCGTATTGGCAACAACTGCGTGAAGCGGTGGTCGATGCCGTCGACGTTCAGGGCTGCGACAGCGTGTTGATCCTGCACGGCACCGACACCCTCGCTTACAGCGCGGCGGCCATGAGCTTTCAATTGCTCGGCCTGAATGCGCGGGTGTGCTTCACCGGTTCGATGTTGCCGGCCGGCGTGACCGACAGCGATGCCTGGGAAAACCTCGGCGGTGCTTTGGTTGCTTTGGGCCAAGGTCTGGCGCCGGGTGTGCATCTGTACTTCCACGGCGAGCTGCTGGCGCCAACCCGCTGCGCGAAGGTGCGCAGTTTTGGTCGGCATCCGTTCAAGCGCCTGGAGCGTCAAGGCGGCGGAGCGAAGGCCCCGTCACTGCCAGCAGCGTTGAACTACAACCAGAGCAAGCAACTGGCGAAAGTCGCTGTGTTGCCGCTGTTCCCCGGCATTGGCGCCGAGCAACTGGATGGCGTGCTGAACAGCGGCATCCAGGGGCTGGTGCTTGAGTGCTACGGCAGCGGCACCGGGCCGAGCGACAACCCCGAGTTTCTGGCCGCGCTTTCGCGGGCACGGGATAACGGCGTGGTGGTGGTTGCGGTGACGCAGTGCCATGAAGGTGGTGTTGAGCTGGACGTTTACGAGGCCGGCAGCCGCTTGCGTGGTGTCGGTGTATTGTCCGGTGGCGGCATGACCCGTGAGGCGGCGTTCGGCAAGTTGCATGGGTTGCTGGGTGCTGGTCTGGACACCGCTGAAGTGCGGAAACTGGTCGAACTCGACCTCTGCGGCGAACTCGCCTGACCCTGTAGGAGCCGGCTTGCTGGCGATTCATGCAACGCGGTGTGTCTGGAAAACCGCGTCGACTGGATCGCCAGCAAGCCGGCTCCTACAAGTGCACGGCACACAACTTGCTGCGTTCCAGCCATCCCAAGGCTGGAAGCCGCCATGCTGCACTCCCACCTCACCACTCTCAATGCTGTCTCTCTGGTGCTCAACGCCTTCAAGGCCGAAGGCCTGTCCAGCGACGCCTTGCTCGCCGGCAGCGGTATCAGCGCAGCGGACTTGAACCGTGCCGACACGCGCATCACCACCAACCAGGAAATGCAGGTCTGCACCAACGCGGTCGCGCTAAAGCGTGACATCGGCCTGGAACTGGGTCGGCGCATGCACGTTTCCTGCTACGGGATGCTCGGTTATGCGCTGCTCACCAGTGCCACCTTCGGTGACGCTTTGCGCCTGGCGATACGTTATCCGGCGCTGTTGGGAACACTTTTCGAGCTGAGCCTGGAGGACGACGGCGAGCGCATCTGGTTCGTCGCCGCCGACTACCGGGAGAGCCCGGCGATGGCGGTGTTCAATGCCGAGTTCTGCCTGGTGTCATTGAAAGTCACCTGCGACGACCTGCTCGGTCACCCGCTACCGTTGATCGCCGCACGCTTCGAACATGCTGCGCCGGACTATCAAGCGACCTACGCCGCACACTTCAACTGCCCGCTGCACTTCGAAGCGCGGGACAACGCCTTTGCTTTCGACAAGCGCTGGCTCGACCAACCCCTGCCGCTTGCCGATGTCATCACCCATCAGGCCATGGCCGAACGCTGCCGCAAGCAGAACCTCGAGTTCACCGGGCGTCAGGCATGGCTGGGACGGATTCGCCAGTTGCTCAGTGCTCAATTGAATGCAGCACCGGGGCTGGAAGGGTTGGCCGAGCAAATGAATTGCTCGGCGCGGACTCTGCGTCGGCACCTCAAGGACCTGGGGTGCAGTTATCAGGAATTGCTGGATGAGCTGCGATTCGAGCAGGCCAAGCAACTGCTCTGCGAAGACCAGATGCCGATCTACCGGATCGCCGAAGTGCTGGGTTTCAGCGAGACCGCGAGCTTCCGCCATGCCTTTGTGCGCTGGAGCGGCGTGGCGCCCAGCCAGTTCCGCCCTTGAAAACGACCCGATCCCTGTAGGAGCGAGGCTTGCCCGCGAAGGCGTCCTCGAGAACGCCAAAAAGCTTCGCGGGCAAGCCTCGCTCCTACAGGGATCGGGTCGTTTGGGGCCGTTGCGGTGTCGAAAAGGGGCGAATTTCGGTCAACTATTTTGGCCACATAAATCCCCTTTTGGCCTTTCCTGCCGTTCTCCGAATCGCCATCCGCCGCAAGACTGTGTTCAACCGAATCAGCCTGCGGAGAACAAGAAATGCTGACGATCTACTCGGACGATCACCACCTGCACCACGGCCGTTGTGAATTGATAGACGGGCAACTCAAGCCCTGCTTCGAAATGCCCTCGCGCGCCGACCATGTGCTGTCACGGGTGCAAAAACAGAACCTCGGCCCGGTAGAAGCGCCGAAGGATTTCGGCCTCGACCCGATTGCACGCATCCACAGCCGCGACTACCTCGACTTCTTCAAAGGCGCCTGGGCACGCTGGACCGAATTCAATACCGACGGCGACTTGCTGCCTTACACCTGGCCGGCCCGTACCTTGCGCCGCATCAAACCCACCAGCCTGCACGGCGAACTGGGTTATTACAGCTTCGACGGCGGCGCCCCGATCACCGCAGGCACCTGGCAAGCCGCGTACAGCGCTGCCCAAGTGGCGCTCACCGCCCAGGCGGAGATCCAGCGTGGCGCGCGCAGTGCCTTCGCCTTGTGCCGTCCACCGGGACACCATGCTGCCAGCGACTTGATGGGCGGTTATTGCTACCTCAACAACGCCGCCATCGCCGCTCAAGCCTTCCTCGATCAGGGCCACAAGAAAGTCGCGATCCTCGACGTCGATTACCACCACGGCAACGGCACCCAATCGATTTTCTACGAGCGCAGCGACGTGCTGTTCACCTCGATCCACGGCCATCCGGAAGCCGAGTTTCCGTTCTTCCTCGGTTATGAAGACGAGCTCGGAGAAGGCGCGGGCGAAGGCTTCAACTTCAACTACCCGTTGTCCGCCGGAAGCGGTTGGGATGTCTGGAGCGCCGCGCTGGAACAAGCCTGCAAAGAGATCGAAAAGTACGGCGCCGAGATCGTCGTCGTGTCCCTGGGCGTCGATACGTTCAAGGACGATCCGATCTCCCAGTTCAAGCTCGACAGCCCGGATTACCTGGCGATGGGCGAGCGCATCGCCAAGCTCGGCGTGCCGACCCTGTTCGTGATGGAAGGCGGTTACGCGGTCGAAGAAATCGGCATCAATGCCGTGAACGTTCTTGAAGGTTTTGAAAGCGCCCAGGGGAAATAACAACAATGAACACACTCAAGCGTTTCATCGCACCCGCGCTCTGCGCCACAGTGCTCAGCGGGGCCGCTCATGCCGAAGAGCGCACGTTGCGCGTCTACAACTGGTTCGACTACATCACCCCCAAAGCGCTGGAAGACTTCAAGGCGCAGAACACCCAGACCAAGCTGATCTACGACATCTTCGACACCAACGAAGCGCTGGAAGCCAAGCTGCTGACCGGCAACTCCGGTTACGACGCGGTGGTGCCGTCCAACGTGTTCCTCGCCAAGCAGATCGAGGCTGGTGTTTTCCAGCCGCTGGACCGCAGCAAACTGCCGAACTGGAACCACCTCGATCCCAAGCTGATGAAGCTGATCGAGGCCAACGATCCGGGCAACAAATTCGCCGTGCCGTACATGTACGGGACCATCCTGATCGGCTTTAACCCGGACAAGGTCAAAGCCGCGCTGGGCGCCGACGCGCCGGTTGACAGCTGGGACCTGATCTTCAAGGAAGAGAACATCAGCAAGCTCAAGCAGTGCGGCGTCGCCCTGCTCGATTCGCCGTCGGAAATCCTGCCGCTGGCCCTGCAACACCTCGGCCTGGACCCCAACAGCAAGAAGCCGGCGGACTACGAAAAGGCTGAAGCACTGTTGATGAAGATCCGGCCGTACGTCACGTACTTCCACTCCTCCAAATACATGGCGGACATCGCCAACGGTGACATCTGCGTCGCGGTCGGTTATTCCGGCAGCTTCTCCCAGGCGGCCAACCGCGCCAAGGAAGCGAAGAACGGGGTGACCGTCGACATGCGCCTGCCGAAAGAAGGTGCACCGATCTGGTTCGACATGCTCGCGATTCCGAAGGGCGCGAAGAACACCGAGGACGCCTACACCTTCATCAACTACCTGCTGCAACCGCAGGTGATCGCGCCGGTCAGTGACTTCGTCGGTTACCCGAACCCGAACAAGGACGCCACGGAACTGGTCGACCCGGCGATCCGTAACAACCCGAACCTGTACCCGACCGAAACGGCCATGGCCACGCTTTACACCCTGCAACCGCTGCCGCGTGATGCTGAACGTGCCCGCACGCGGGCCTGGACCAAAATCAAGTCAGGGACCTGAAGCCCCCACCTGAAAACCGAAGACCCGCCGTGATGCGGGTCTTTTTTTGCCTGCGATATTTATGTACCGCCAGACACCTGAGCCCGCCCGATACCGTCCCCTGATCCAGCGCTGCGCATTCAACCGCAGCGCACTCAATCAGGAGACGACCATGCCCGATAACGCTTCCCCGAGTGCAGAAAATGTACTGACCCAACTGGTCACCGGCCCCTCGATCAGAGAGGTCGCAGCGACTGCATTGGCGCCAGCACTCAACGCGCTTTACCCGCAGTTGAAGATAGATCCGACGCTCGCCACGGTCGTCACCCCGACCTGGGTCGATACCGGCAGCGATGTCGTGCCGGGCAATAATCTGTATGAATCGCTCACCGACGTGTTGGTGCGGCTCGGGTTGTCGGGTTCGACGGTGACGTTCATCGATGGCGAGCATTTCCTGACCCTGCAACCGGGCGCGACCCCGCCGGCTCAACTGCCGGTGAACATCACGGCCATCGGTTCGCTGATCAATACGCTCGCACCGCAGCTGTTCATCGCCTATCAGCAACAGCAACTTGATTACTGGAATCAACAGACAAGCCCTTCCACCCCGCGCTGGCATCAGCTCTCGCAGGCGCTGCAGGACATCTGGAACCTCGACGAGGCCACCGATTGGGATGCCGATCAAAAGGCAATGGCCCTTGCCGTGTTCACTCATCCGGATCGGGCAGCACGGCGCTCACAGGACAAGTACCTGACCAAGGCCTGCCTGATCGATACCGAACACGTTGAAAGCGCACAGAGCAAACATCTGCGGGTGCTGGATGTCGCGGTGTTTGTGGGCACGTCGGGCAGTCGAACCCTGGTGCTGACCCACTCGATTACCGAAGGGTTCAGGCGTTACGGCTCTGTTGCGGCACTGGGCGAAACATTGTTTGCAAACCCTGGGGCGTCGAGCACCGGGCAGACGCTGCAATGGCGCCTGTATGAACCCGAGGGCAATTTCTTCCATCATCAGGCGTGCGCGCTGATCGCACTTGAAGCCGAAGCCATCGGTGCCTTCAATACATTCCAGAGCGCTACGCCAACCAGGTTTTCACCGCAAATCAGCGCAGCCGCAAAAAGCTTCACTGAATTTGAAACCCTGCCTTCGTCGCGCTTCAGCAAGGTTCAAGGGTTACTGACAGGCTGGCTCAGCAACGCATCGTCAGCGGACCTGACCCGTTACAGCCGACACCTGATGGACCTGGCGCAGTTGCGGGAGCAGGACGCTGGAAAAACCTTTAACGAAGGCATCGCTTCACTGCCGGAATTTGCCCTGAAAACCCTGCAAGAACAGATGCTCAAGGATCATCCAACGGTAGCGGACCTGAATCTGAAGGACATTCAAATCAGCATCACCAGCGTCATCGTGCTGGGCGCTGTCGTGGTCCCCGGCAAGACGCAGACCGTTACGTTGTCGCTGATCGAATTGGCACTGCAAAACCTGATTGCCGTTCCGTTGGGCAACAAGACGGTGCAGTACAAAAACGGCGACCCTGTACCCGCCTGGATGACACCCGCCTACCTCGAAAAACTCGTGACCCAGGTCGATATCGGCGCGGTTTACCCGGCGCTGATCAAGCGCAAGCTGCTGGATGACTCGCGAGAATCGTTGCGCCGACAAGCGCTCTACACGCGTCATCTGCGCACCCAGTTGCCCTTGCAGGCGCTGCAACACAAGATGCGCGGCGAAGCCGGCATTGATGAACGAGGCTACCAGTACGTCAACGCAGCCCTGCAGCAAAGTGCGGCCGATCGCCGGGTGAACGGGCAGGAGATTGTCATTCGCCCGTTGGCGCTCATCACCGGTGATAGCGCCGACAGCAAGGGCGACGAAGTTGCCAATATGTTCGTCATCGGTCCGCGATCCGCTGATCAGGGACCGTGTCTGCTCTACCGGCCATTGCTCGTGCCCTCACTGACGCAGTACCCGAACGAAGCCAATCTGCTGTACGCGATCAAGCACGAGAAAACCCTTCGCCAATCGGTCCTGGCGTGGCTGGCCGATGACGTGCGCTTCAACTATTCCCAGTACGTGTTTTCCGGTGAGTTGCCTTCGGTCTGGACCCTGACCCAATTGCTGGTCGATCCCACTTCAGCGCTGGGCAAGATGGGTGCGGTGTCGCTCAGTGCGGCAGCCCTTGATGATGATTCACTGGCGCCGCTGTTCAAAGCCAATGCCAACGCCATGATCACCTTGGCTGACCGCCAATCGGTGTCCAATTCTCAAGCTCGCTGGGAAACGCTCAAGCACGGTGCATGGATGCTGTTCAACGTCGCCTTGCCCTTCCTCGGGCGCACTGCCGGGGTTGCCGCGTGGATCTGGCAGATCATGGACGACTTGCAAGAAATCACCGATGCCGCAGAAAGCGAAGACAGCCAGCTCGCCTGGGCTGCCCTGACCGATTTGCTGTTGACGCTCGGCATGGTACTGGCTCATCGGGCTGCCGCTCGCCATAAACCGGTCTCGCGGTTGGCGGAGAAACTCGAGCCGTCACCGGTCACACCGCCCATCAAGCCTGCGCAGAAAATCACGGTCACTCGCCTGCCCGACCTTAATCAACTGCCTCACACCCATGAGACGTCTTTGCACGCCGTCGCCACGCTGCCGCCTGTAGCGTTGGGCACCTTGCTGGATGAACTGGCCATTGCCGAACCCAAGGGAATGGCCGTCGCCTCCAGCGCGCCCGGCCCTCGCCAGCACCTCAATTCACTTAACGGAAAATGGTATGCGAAGGTCGGCCAGCGATGGTTCGAAGTCACCCTCAACGACAATAACGACGTGCAGATCATTGACTCGCGCCAGTCCCCCACGCGCACCGGGCCGTTGCTGATCAAGAACGCCAACGGCGAATGGTTTATCGATACGCGGCTGAGGCTGCGGGGCGGGGGCAAGGAAAAGCAACGGCTGGAACAGCAAAACAAGCAGCGCCAGGCTGAACTGAAACAGCAAATGATCGCGTTCGAAAGCCAGGTCAAAAGCCGGGAAACAGAACTCAAGGAAGCTGAAAAAAACGCGAAGGCTCCGAGCGCCACCGCCACCCATCGTCGCTTGTACCTTGAAATGCTCGACGCGCAGATGTCATTCATCAGCGCCAACATTGAACAGATGAAAGCATTCAATGCTCGCGAAGCCATTCCCAATTTCCGAAAAGCGATGATCAGTCGCCTGGATTTCCAGCTATCGCTGCTGGAGAAATGGTTCGACCACCAGCGTCCTGTTTTCGACAATCAAATGCGTCTCTCCCTCAATCTTCTCGACACACAACCAACGGAAAACACGCAGGCCGCCCGACAGTCCTTTCAACGCATGAGCGATCTGACCGAGGGTTACATCAACAAAATCGAATTCGCGCAATCGCGCTTCGAGCAACTGAACCTGCTCGGCAAAGAAGCCGTGGAAGTGATCCGCGACGTCAAGGCCAACATGCCGACGTTCGATTTACAGGACCTCAAACTGTTCCAGATCACGCTGGCCCAGGAGTTGTGCCTCGACCCCTCGGCTGCGCTCACGCTTGAAGCTCGCCCGGCGCTGGAGAGCATTGTCGAAAATGCAGCGCTCGCCATTCAGGCTTCACTGGATTTGGCCGCTGACGAAGACGTGTTGCGCTTGCCGGGGCGAATCGAGGGGCTCAGTGACCTGGTGGAGCAACTCACGATCACCGATCAGCGCATCATCGACCTGCCCGGCGAGTTCCCCGGTCAGTTCCTGCAACCCTCGCTCGACCTGATGCGCCAACGTATCGACGCGTTTCAACAGCGCACCGTGAAGCACCTCGCGAGCCTGCTGCGCGAGCGCCAGGCGCTCGAACCGCAACCTGGCCCTTCCCGTCTGCCGACCGCTCCTGTCAAACGCATCATCAAGACCCGTTACAACGGCACGGTGGTCGGCCAACTGCGCGCCGATGCGGTGGCGGACGGATCAGAACTGGTCGACGTAACCTCGACGCTGACAGGCAAAGTCATCTCGACCTTTCATGAGAAAACCCCGGGTGTCTGGGTTGAACGAGTGGCCGCGAAACCGGTTTCCCCTGCCGTCGTCCAACCCGATTTGGGTACAAGCATTGTTCAAGGTCAGGCAATGCTTGACGGGCTGGAGGCGTTCATCCGCCGAACGGACGCCCATTCAAAAGGGGCGCGGCGAATTCCCGTAGAAATCGAGGAGATGTTCCATCAACAGGCCCATCGAATGCAGGACGCCGCCAAGGCAATCGACGAGGCGCTGATTTCCAGCAACGCCACCGATGACGGTCCGGGGTCTGCCGTGACACTGGTCAAGCAGCTGAATGACGGAGCAACCCGGCTCTACAGTCAGGGACGCGCAACGCGAATCAGCATGACAAAACTACAGCCGCCGACGGCAGAGCGGGTCCAGTGGCTGCAAAGCGAAGGTCAGGTCGACATCGTCAGGAACCCCGGCCGACGCTTGCTCAAAAGCCGTAAAAAAGACTACCTCGAGGAATATGAAGTCCGTGACCACACCAGCAAAAATGTTCTGTGGTATGCACACTTTCACTACGCGCAGCCCGCGTCGCCTGTCCAGACGTTCACGGCGGCGCATCTGAAAACCGTGCAGCAACGGCTGCTGGGCGGCGCATCCGAGGCGCGCAGTGCGAATGACGATCTCCACGCGATTGCGATTTATCGCAGCGAAATCAGCCCACAACTGGCAACTGCACTGTTTTTCGCGAAGGTGCTGCCATCGGCCTCAAAATCGTAAGCCTTAACGCCGCCAGACCTTTTCCAGTCGCCCGAGTGCGGTGCTGATGGCCGCCTCGGGCACGGCCGCGAAACCCAGGACCAGCCCGGCACGCTGGTCCACCGGTTTCTGCGAATCCGGCAACCAATAGCTGCTCAGCGCATTGATCTCGACATCGACGCTGGCGGCTTTTTCTATCAACTCGTACTCGCGCACCTGTGAGTCGACCGCCACCGTCAGATGCAACCCTGCCGCGACACTCGGCAGGCTGCCAATGCCGGGGATGTTCTGCGGCCAGCCCGCGAGCAAGGTATTGCGTCGACTCAGAGCAGCACGGCGCATGCGGCGGATGTGCCGCTGGAAATGCCCGGCGGCCATGAACTCGGCCATCACCGCTTGGGTGCTGACTTCGGAATGCCGAACGTCCACCGCTCGACGTTGAGAAAACGCCTGCACCAGTGCCGGCGGCAACACCAGATAACCCAGGCGCAACGCCGGGAACGCGACCTTGCCAAAGGTTCCGACGTACAAGACCCGGCCCTGCCGATCGAGTGCCGCCAACGGCGCCAGGGGTGCGCCGCTGTAACGGTATTCGCCATCGTAGTCGTCCTCAACGATCCAGCCTTGGTTGCGCTCCGCCCAAGCGAGTAATTCAAGACGCCGCGCCAGGCTCATCACCACGCCGGTCGGGTATTGATGCGAAGGCGTGACATAGGCCAGTCGACAATCGCTGAGCCGGGCCAGTTCGGTGCAGTCGATGCCCTCGCTGTCCACCGCCACCCCATGCAATTTTGCCCCGGCCACGGCGAACGCATGACCCGCCGCCCGATACCCCGGATTTTCAATCGCCACCCCGTCGCCCGGCTCCACCAGCAGCTGTGCACAAAGGCTAATCCCCTGCTGTGCGCCGCTGGTGATCACTATTTGCTCAGCCGTGCACTGCATCCCCCGCGAACTGCGCAAATAAGCGGCGATCAGGCCGCGCAAGCGCTCATCGCCCGCTGGATCGCCATAACACAGCTGCTGCAAATCCGGTTTACGCCAGAAAGCCGCATTCAGCTTGGCCCACACCTCGAAGGGAAACAGGTCGAACGCCGGAACGCCCACCCGAAAAGCCCGAGGCGGACCGCTGGGCGGCGTGGCCAAATGGTTCTTTTCAACGCGCCCCAGCGCTCCGCTGTGGATAACTTTACTGGATGGACCCACAGGTAAATCCAGCCAATTTGTGGATAAGACTGTGGGTAACCCTGTTGACAACCCTGTGGATACTTTTGTGGATAGTTTTTTCGTGGGCAAGGCCGCTTGAGGCAATTGCGCGACATAAGTCCCGTCCCCGACACGCCCCTCGATGAAGCCCTCTGCGTAAAGCTGATCGTAGGCCCGAACCACGCTGTTGCGGGAAATCGCCAACGCCGCCGCCAAGTCCCGGCTGGCCGGCAATCGTGTGCCACTGGCCAGCCGCCCGTCGAGCACCCGCAGGCGCAAGGCCTGATAGAGCTGGCGACTAAGACCCTGACGGCGGTCAAGTTCGATACCGGCGGGGTTGAACGACAGGGAAAGCGGCGCTTCGCTCATGGCAATGGACCTATGAAATTGGTCGTTAATGGCTCTTACAACAGACCAATAGCCTGCCTAGGATGGACGCATTCGCCAAGGAATTTTTCCATGTACAACCCCAGCGCCTTTGCCATCAAAGATTTGCATGAACTGCAGCAGCAGATACTCGAAACGCGCCTGGCCGTGGTGATCACCCACGACGAGCAAGGCTTGCAAGCCAGTCACCTGCCGTTGTTGTTCAGCCCCGACCAAGGTCCGAATGGCACCCTGTACGGTCATTTCGCCCGGGCCAACCCGCAATGGAAGGCACTGCAAAACGGTGCCGAAGCGCTGGTCATTTTCGCCGGTGCCGACGCGTACGTCAGCCCGGGCTTTTATCCGAGCAAAGCCGAGCACGGCAAAGTCGTACCGACCTGGAACTACGTCGCCGTACACGCTTACGGCACCGCAGAGGTTTTCAGCGATGCCGACCGCCTGCTCAACCTGGTCAGTGCGTTGACCGATCGCCATGAAGCCGGTCGCGCCCAACCATGGACAGTCGCCGATGCACCTGCCGACTACATCGACGGCATGCTCAAGGCCATCGTCGGGTTTGCCCTGCCGATCCAGCGCCTGGAAGGCAAACGCAAACTCAGCCAGAACCGCAGCACCGCAGACATCGCCGGTGTGCGCGAGGGGCTCGCCGCCAGCCCCGACGTGCACGACCAGGCCCTCGCCCACTTGATGCGCTAAGGATTGAACATGAGTCAGATTGAAATCCGCCAGGTCACCGCTGATGATCACACTGCGTGGCTGCCGTTGTGGCAAGCCTACCTGCGCTTCTACAACACCGAACTGCCTGAGGCGGTCACTGACAGCACGTGGCAACGCCTGCTCGACTCGAATGAACCGACTCATTCGGCATTGGCGTGGCGCGACGGCAAAGCGGTCGGGATGGTGAACTTCATTTACCATCGGTCGAACTGGAGCATCGAAAACTCCTGCTACCTGCAAGACCTGTTGGTAACACCCGAAACCCGCGGCACCGGCGTCGGCCGCAAACTGATCGAATTTGTCTACGCGACCGCCAAAGCGGACGGCTGCTGCAAGGTCCACTGGTTGACCCACGAAACCAACGCCACCGCGATCCAGCTCTACGAGCGCATCGCCGAGCGCCCTGGTTTCATCCAGTTTCGCAAAGCCCTTTAAGGTTCAAGGAGAACGACATGACGACTTCACTCGCAGACTGGAAAGGCGTCCCGGCGCCAACGGTGCAAACCATCGAAGGGCGCTTTATCCGCCTGGAAAAACTCGACCCGGCGCGCCATGGCGACGGTTTGTTCAAAGCCCTGCAAGGCCCGGGCGCCGACCCGAAACTCTGGGATTATTTGCCTTACGGTCCTTTCCCGGAGCGCAGCGTATTCAACGACTGGCTGAACAACCACGCTGCCAACAGCGACCCGTATTTCTTCAGCGTGATCGACCGTGCCAGCGGCGATGTGCAAGGTATTCTCAGCTTGATGTCGATCGTTCCGGCACAAGGTCGCATCGAGATCGGCCACGTCACATTTGGCGCGCCGATGCAGCGTTCGCCGAAAAGTACTGAGGCGGTGTATCTGCTGGCGAAAGAGTCGTTCGCGCTGGGCTATCGGCGTCTGGAGTGGAAATGCAACAACGGCAACGCGCGTTCCAAGTACGCGGCGGAGCGGTTGGGGTTCAGTTTTGAAGGGGTGTTCCGCCAGCACATGGTGGTGAAGGGGCAGAACCGGGATACCGCGTGGTATTCGATTCTGGATTCGGAATGGCCGGTGGTCGGGGCGGGGTTTGAGCGGTGGTTGAGTGATGAGAATCAGACGGGGTCGGGGCAGGTGAAAACTCTGGCGGAGTGTCGCGGGTAAATCAGCGGCGCCCGGACGGACGCCTTCGCGGGCAAGCCTCGCTCCTACAGGTTTGTTGGAGCGTTCAAATTTGCGCAAAACCTGTGGGAGCGAGGCTTGCCCGCGAATGGCTTCACGCCAATTTCTGGGCAAGCACCGCAATATGCTCCGGCCCAATCCCGCAGCACCCACCCAAATGGCTGGCACCGCGCTCTTTCCAATCCGCCGCCCAATGCAGGTAGCCCGGCGGGTCCAGATCGTCGCGCAACGGGTCCAGACCGTCATTGGCTGTCGCCTCTTTCGGTTGCGGCGGGAAGGCATTGGCGTACGCGCCGATGTGAATCTTCACCCCCAGACGCTCGAAAGTTTCTCGCGCCGCATCAATCGCCGCACCGATCACTTCCGGCTGGCTGCAGTTGAACAGCAACGTCTCGACGCCCAACTCCGCAGCCACCGTAGCGGCTTGCGCCACAGGTTCGCCGGAACGCAAACGCGGGACTTCGTCCGCGTCCTCATCCTTCAGGGTAAACGACAGCCAGAACGGCTTGCCGTCCTTCGGCAGACCGGCGTGAATCGCTCGCGCTTCCACGATCGAGCTTTGGGTTTCGGCCAGCCACAGGTCGACATGCGGGGCCAGCCCCTCAACCAGCGGCGCGAGCAATTCCGTCACCCGACCTGCATCGAACAAATCCGGACGATAGGAACCGAACAACGGCGGCAATGAACCCGCCACACGTACCGGTTTGCCCGCAGCGTCCACCGCACGCCTGGCCAACTCCCCGGCCAACGCCGCGAGGGCTCGACCCTCAGCCGCAAAACGTTCTTCACCAATGTGAAAAGGCACCACCGCATAGCTGTTGCTGGTGATCACGTTCGCGCCGCTTTCGATATAAGCCGCGTGCACCGCCTCCACAGCCTGCGGCGCTTCGCTCAAGGCCAGCGCCGACCATTCAGGCTGTCTGAATGGCGCACCCCGGCGTTGCAACTCACGACCCATGCCGCCATCCAGAATCACTGTGCTTGCTACGCTCATATGCTTTTTACTCATATTCTTATGAAAATAACTCACTACCGGAGTCGTTCTTATAACTATTTAATACGCACCATCCGGTTAATAACAACCATTTTTTTATCAGGGGTCGACTGTGAAACTTCAACCACTACTGGCCCTGGGCCTGACGATTCTGGCTGCCTCCACCCAAGCCTTCGGCGGTGCCACGCTGGACCGCATCGAGCAAAAGAAAGAACTGGTCGGCGTGCTGATGGAAAGCTATCCGCCCTTCTCGTTCCTCAATGACCAAAACCAGCTCGACGGCTTCGACGTTGATGTGGCCAAAGCCGTGGCCAATAAACTCGGGGTCAAACTGCGCCTCGAAACACCTTCCTGGGACGTGATCGCCGCCGGCCGCTGGAGCGGGCGCTACGACATTTGCATCTGCTCCATGACCCCGAGCAAGGCCCGCGCCGAAGTCTTTGATTTCCCGGTCGAGTACTACGCCTCGCCCGCGGTGATCGTAGTCAACGCCAAGGACGACAGCATCCACAACGCCAAGGACCTGAGCGGCAAGAAAGTCGGCCTGACCAGCGCTTCCAGCTACGAAAGCTACCTGAACAAAAACCTGGTGATCGAAGGCGCCGAAGACACGCAGTTGCAGTACCCGTTTGAAAACGTGCAGATCGCCCCGTACGACACCGACAACGTGGCGTTCCAGGACCTGGGGCTGGGCGCCGGCGTGCGACTGGATGCGGTCCTCACCAACCTGGTCACCGCGCAGCCGCGCCTGACCGAAGACAAACGCTTCAAGCTCGCCGGTGAACCGCTTTACTCGGAGCCGAACTCGGTGGCCATCGAAAAAGGCGATGCTCAGTGGGACGCCAAGGTGCGTGACGTCTTCGCACAGCTGAAACAGGACGGCACCCTGAGCAAACTCTCGCAAAAATGGATCGGCGCCGACATCAGCAAATGACTTCCTTCCCCAACCCTCCTCAGCCACCACAACCGGTGGCTGAGTCTCGGCTGCAACGGATCTTCGGTTTTCGCACGCGGCTGTACCTGACCTGGGCGGCAATGCTGGGTCTGTTCGCCAGTTTCTTCCTGAGCTTCGACCTGAAGTTCTCGATCATCCTCGACAAGCTGCCCAACCTGATCGGCCTGCACCTGGCGCCGAACGGCTTTCTGCAAGGCGCGGCGCTGACCCTGTTTTTATGCCTGTGCTCGATCGTTGCGTCGTCGCTGCTGGGCTTCATCACCGCCCTCGCACGGCTGTCGAAAAGCGCCGTGGCCTTCGGCATTGCAAGTTTCTACGCCTCATTCTTTCGCGGCACTCCGCTGCTGATCCAGATCCTGCTGATCTACCTCGGCCTGCCGCAACTCGGCATCGTGCCGGGCGCCGTCGTCGCCGGCATCATCGCCCTGTCGCTGAACTACGGCGCGTACCTGAGCGAAATCTTCCGCGCCGGCATCCTCGGCGTCCCCCACGGCCAGCGCGAAGCCTCGCTGGCACTGGGCATGCGCGAAACCGTGATCTTCTGGCGCGTCACCCTGCCGCAAGCCATGCGCACCATCATCCCGCCGACCACCAACCAATTCATCTCGATGCTCAAAGACTCGTCACTGATCTCGGTGATGGGCGTTTGGGAGGTGATGTTTCTGGCGCAGTCGTATGGGCGCTCGAGCTATCGCTACATCGAGATGCTGACGACGGCAGCGGTGATTTACTGGGTGATGTCGATTGGGTTGGAGCTGATTCAGGCGCGGATGGAGCGGCATTATGGGAAGGCGTATTTAGGCCGTAGCTAGGCAAAAGATCCCCGTCTTCGGGTATGGGCACTTCTGACTTCTCTAACATTCGTTGAGAATTCCTGTAAGAAAAAGCGCCTTGGCAAAACCGATAAATACGGCCATCCCCATTTGACTGTTCTTTTTCCACGCAACCATCCGACGCCACCTGCATCGCTGCCGGACGCAGCTGACATCGGCACACATAGCCTCCCTTTTAGAGTTTGGCCTCCTGTCAAAAGAGGCCGAATTCGATGCCCGTTCAACACAAATACCGACCCAAACACCTCGCATTTTCGATAGCACTTGCCGTGGGCTGCGCTGAGTTTGCGGCGGCCCAACAAACCAGTACCGATCAAACTTCCGCACCTTTCGAAACGTCCGAAGACTTGATTATGGAACTCGATGCGTTCATCGGAGCTGCCGATACCCACCCCCACTTGATCACCAAAATCGCGGAGTGGCGAAATCTGCAATTGGATGAGCGTAACGATCTGGTCAGCGTCCTTTCCGGAGGGGGCATTACCAAGCGACTGGACGGAGGTGGTGGCATCAACGTCATCAGACTCGATCACACCAAAGGGGGCACGTTGGGTGAAACCCGGGATTTTGCTGGCCTGGATATCAAACAGGGTACGTGGACCCTGAATGGCGGCAAGGACTCCGGAGACTTCCAGATCGGTGCCTTGGTGCGTCCTCAGGCGATGCTCACCAATAACGGACATATCCAAGGGCGCGCAGTCGCTCAAGGCGCGTTGGTGAACAACGGCAGCATCGGCGAAAACGTCGAGGTGTATGAGTCGGGAACCTTCAGTGGCAAGGGCCGCGTAGGAGGGCTGGACGTAAGCGGCGGGCTTGTCGTCAATCGACAACTCGGCGCACCTGTCGTAGCGGGCGACATGAAACTGTCCAGGACCGCAGTTCTGACCTATGAAGTAAATGCCGATGGCCGAGGTGAGACGATCAAAGTCGATGGCACGGCGAGCCTTGGCGATGCAACCCTGAAAATTGCCGCAACTGGTGATTTTCCGCAAACCAACCAGTACACCCTCATTGAGGCGACCAACGTCGTGGGGCGTTTCGGCGACATCGAAAACAACCTTGTTTTCATGACGCCTGAACTGAATTACGACGACCCGAGAATTGTCAGCCTGACTTACGCACGTAACGATGTACCTTTCGAGAGCATCGCGGATACGGAAAGTGGCAAGCAGTTCGGTGCCAGCATTGAAGAGCCAGCGGCCACCCAGACCGAACAAAGAACACCCAGCACAGCCAATGCCGCCGTCACCGCCCTGCTCGGATCCGATCGAGCTACCGCCGCCCACGCGCTCGAAATACTGGCCGGTGACAGCAACGCCAACCTCGCCAAGGCGACCTTGAACAGTGACAACCCGATAAGCGCCACCCTGCTCTCGGCCATGCGCCAGCTCGATAGCACCAGTGTTTCCAATAATAAGAATGGCGCGCCTCGTCTGGCAGCTGGCAGCGATGCCAATGGCCGAGTCTGGCTCCAGGCGCTGGGACACAGTGGGAAACTGGATCGCGACTATGACCCGCTACAGCACTCCACCCACGGATTGGTGTTAGGTGCCGACTGGAAAATTGATGAGCAATGGCGTCTGGGCCTGATGGGCGGCCAATCCCGCACTCGCCAGAAGAGCCGCGAGTTGGACGGCAATCTGGATAGCTGGCACTTGGGGGCTTACGCACTTCGCCAGGACGGGCCAATGTCCCTGCGCTTGGGCGCGACTTACAACAACCATGATGGGAGCAGCACGCGCCGGGTCGAATTTTACGGTTTCAAGGATCGACCCAAAGGCCGTTACGAGGCCAACACCCAACAAGCCTTTGCAGAGTTGGGTTACAACCTTGGCCGCGCCAGCGTCATCATCGAACCGTTTGCCAGTCTTGGGTACCAGCGTTATCAGCGCGACAGTTTCACTGAAAAAGGAGGCGATGCGTCGCTGAAAGTCCACGATCAATCCGAGGAAAACTTCAGCAGTACATTCGGTCTGCGTCTGGCGAAGCTCAATATGCTGGATAACGGAATGCAACTGACGCCGCGTTTCAGCGCAGGCTGGAAACACACGTATGGCAAGGTCTACACAGAAACTAGGCAACGCCTCGTTACCGGCGGCAACGACTACAGCGTCTACAGTGCGCCGCAGGATCGGGACAAGCTGATGGTCGATGCGGGCGTGGACCTCAGGCTTTCCGCACGTAACACGATTGGAGTGGGGCTCACGGGTGAAATGGGCAGCGATAGCCGCAGTCATGGTGTAGTAGGCCAGTGGCGGATGGCGTTCTAATCAACCACTGACATTCCACCATATCTGCTCGCGATAGCGGAGGATCTGCCAATGAAGGGGCTGAATGTCACACCGTAATCGCGAGCAGGCTCGCTCCCACATGGGTCATGTGGTGCCTTGAATAGCAGGAAAAAAAAAGGGGAGCACATGCCCCCCCGAGGTTTAAAGCGTTGTATCGAGGCTGTTAACTCAGCCTTCGATCTCGATCAGAATTTCGCCCGGGTTGACCCGGTCGCCCTTGGCCACGTGGATGGCGGTGACTTTGCCGGCGATGGCTGCCTGCACTTCGGTTTCCATCTTCATCGCTTCGGTGATCAGCACGGCCTGGCCGGCTTTCACAACGTCGCCTTCCTTGACCAGCACGTCGACGATGTTGCCCGGCATGGTGGTGCTGACGTGGCCCGGCGCAGTGGCTTGCTTGCGCTTGCTGCTGCCGCCGCTGACGAATTCGTTGAGTGGTTCGAACACCACTTCTTCCGGCATGCCGTCGATGGACAGGTAGAAGTGACGCTTGCCTTCAGCCTTGACGCCGACACCGGTGATGTCGACGCGGTAGGTTTCGCCGTGGACGTCGATGACGAACTCGGTAGGCACGCCTTCGCCGCCGGCAGAGGCTACGCCGCCCGCTTCCGGAATCGGCAACAGCACTTCTGGAGTGAGGGTGCCGGCAGCGCGTTCCTCGAGGAATTTGCGGCCGATGTCCGGGAACATCGCGTAGGTCAGCACGTCTTCTTCGGACTTGGCCACGGCGCCGATTTCGGCACGCAGCTTGGTCATTTCCGGCTTGAGCAGGTCAGCCGGACGAACGTCGATCACTTCTTCGCTGCCGATGGCCTGGCGACGCAGTTTCTCGTTCACGGTGCCTGGTGCCTTGCCGTAGCCACCTTGCAGGTAGAGCTTCACTTCGTTGGTGATGGTTTTATAGCGCTCACCGGCCAGCACGTTGAAGAACGCCTGGGTGCCAACGATCTGCGAGGTCGGGGTTACCAGCGGCGGGAAACCGAGGTCTTCACGAACGCGCGGGATTTCGGCCAGCACTTCGCTCATGCGGTTCAGAGCGCCCTGCTCTTTGAGCTGGTTGGCCAGGTTGGAGATCATGCCGCCCGGTACCTGGTTGACTTGCACGCGGGTGTCGACGGCGGTGAATTCGCTTTCGAACTGGTGGTACTTCTTGCGCACGGCGTAGAAGTACAGGCCGATCTCTTGCAGCAATTCCAGGTTCAGGCCGGTGTCGAATTCGCTGCCTTTAAGGGCGGCGACCATCGACTCGGTGCCAGGGTGGCTGGTGCCCCAGGCGAAGCTGGAGATCGCGGTGTCGATGTGGTCGGCACCGTTTTCGATGGCCTTCATCTGGCACATCGCAGCCAGGCCAGCGGTGTCGTGCGAGTGAATGAACACTGGCAGCGATTGCTCGGACTTCAATGCCTTGACCAGTTCGCCAGTCGCGTACGGCGTCAACAGGCCAGCCATGTCCTTGATCGCCACGGAGTCGCAACCCATGGCTTCCATTTGCTTGGCTTGCGCGACGAAGGCCTCGATGGTGTGCACCGGGCTGGTGGTGTAGGCGATGGTGCCCTGGGCGTGTTTGCCGGCGGCTTTCACCGCTTCGATGGCCACGCGCAGGTTACGCACGTCGTTCATGGCGTCGAAGATGCGGAACACGTCGATGCCGTTGACCGCAGCCTTGGCGACGAAGGCTTTGACCACGTCGTCGCTGTAATGGCGGTAGCCCAGCAGGTTCTGGCCACGCAGCAGCATTTGCAAACGGGTGTTAGGCAACGCCGCGCGCAATTGGCGCAGACGCTCCCACGGGTCTTCTTTGAGGAAGCGTACGCAGGCGTCGAACGTCGCGCCGCCCCAGCATTCCAGCGACCAGTAGCCGACTTTGTCGAGCTTGTCGCAGATCGGCAGCATGTCTTCGGTGCGCATGCGGGTGGCGAGCAGCGATTGGTGGGCGTCGCGCAGGATTGTGTCGGTAACGTGGATTTGCTTGCTCATTGTTCTTTTCCTCACAGGCCTGCGTGGGCGGCGATGGCGGCGGCGATGGCCAGGGCCAGCTCTTCGGGTTTGCGCTTGATCGAGTAGTTGGTCAGTTCAGGGTGGCTTTCAACGAAGCTGGTGTTGAACTGGCCGCTACGGAATTCCGGGTTACGCAGGATTTCCTGGTAGTACGCGGCGGTGGTCTTGACCCCTTGCAGACGCATGTCGTCGAGGGCGCGCAAGCCACGGTCCATTGCCTCTTCCCAGGTCAGCGCCCACACCACCAGTTTCAGACACATGGAGTCGTAGAACGGCGGAATGGTGTAGCCGGTGTAGATCGCCGTATCGGTACGCACGCCAGGACCGCCGGGTGCGTAGTAACGGGTGATCTTGCCGAAGCTCGGCAGGAAGTTGTTTTTCGGGTCTTCGGCGTTGATCCGGAATTGCAGCGCGAAACCGCGATGCTGGATGTCTTCCTGTTTCACCGAAAGCGGCAGGCCGGACGCGATGCGGATCTGCTCACGCACGATGTCGATGCCGGTGATTTCTTCGGTGATGGTGTGTTCCACCTGCACCCGGGTGTTCATCTCCATGAAGTACACCTCGCCCTCGGCGAGCAGGAACTCCACGGTGCCGGCGTTTTCGTAGCCCACTGCCTTGGCTGCGCGCACCGACAGGTCGCCGATGTAGGCGCGCTGTTCCGGGGTCAGTTGCGGGCTCGGGGCGATCTCGATGAGTTTCTGGTTGCGGCGCTGGATCGAGCAGTCACGCTCGAACAGGTGCACCACGTTGCCAAAGCTGTCGCCGAGGATCTGCGCTTCGATGTGTTTCGGGTTGACGATGCATTTTTCCAGGAACACTTCCGCCGAACCGAAGGCCTTGGTGGCTTCGGAAATGACCCGAGGGAATGCTTGTTCAAGTTCTTCTCGGCTGTCGCAGCGGCGGATACCACGGCCACCACCACCGGAAGTCGCCTTGAGCATCACCGGATATCCGATGCGGTCACCTTCGACCAAGGCTTCGGCGATGTCCGCGACGTTGCCCTCGGTACCCGGGGTGACGGGTACGCCAGCCTTGATCATGCTGCGACGGGCTTCAGTCTTGTCGCCCATACGGCGAATCACTTCAGCCGATGGACCGATGAACTTGATGCCGCGCTCTGCGCAGATATCTGCCAGCTCAGCGTTTTCCGAGAGGAAACCGTAGCCGGGATGCAACGCATCACAACCGGTTTCTACTGCCAGATTCACCAGCTTGCGCGCATTCAGGTAACCGGCCAGTGGCTCGGCACCGATGCTGTGGGCTTCATCCGCACGCTTCACATGCAAGGCATGGCGGTCGGCGTCGGAATAGATCGCGACCGAGCGAATGCCCATCTCGGCGCAGGCTCGCACGATTCGTACGGCAATCTCACCACGGTTGGCGATCAGGATCTTTGTTATCACTTGGAATTTCCCTTGAGCCGGTGGTACCCACGACCTGCTAGACCAGGTCGACGCGTGACCAAATGTTTCAATTCAGTCGCAGGCCCACACTAGCCCCCGCAAGGGATTAACAAAAATGATTAATTATTGGGTCAGGCATAAGTAAAGACTTATAGTTGATGCATCAGCCTGCGGCGGGAGCTTTCAGATAATGCGTAAGTCATTGATGCGTATGACATTGCGTCAATTGCAGATCTTCAATGAGGTCTGTGATTTACGGTCTTACAGCCGTGCGGCGGACGAAATGTCGCTCACACAACCTGCCGTGAGCCTGCAGATTCGTCAACTTGAGGAGCTGATTGGTCAGCCTTTGTTCGATTACGTCGGCAAAAAACTCTACATGACCGAAGCGGCTGAAGCGCTTCAGCGGGCCAGCCGGGATATTTTCGGGCGCCTGGAAAACCTCGACATGCAGCTGTCGGACATGCAGGGATCACTGCAGGGGCAACTGAAACTGGCGGTGGAATCCAGCGCCAAGTATTTCGTGCCACACCTGTTCGCCGCGTTCAAACGCCAGCATCCGGAAGTGAACCTGCAACTGACCGTGGTCAACCGTGGGCAAGTGATCCGCCGCCTCTCCGACAACCGCGACGACCTGGTGATCATGTCCATGGTGCCGCAGGACATGGGGCTGGAGTTCCTGCCGTTCCTCAACAATCCGATCGTGGCCGTGGCGCCGCCGGATCATCCGTTGTGCCATATGGGGCCGTTGCGCTTGCAGGACCTCGAACCCTACACGCTGCTACTGCGCGAACCCGGCTCGGGTACGCGACTGGCGTGCGAAGAGTATTTCAAAGAGAAGCGCGTGCATTTCAACCAGACCCAAGAGGTCTCATCGGCCGAAGCCCAGCGTGAATGTGTGCTGGCGGGTCTGGGCGTTGCGCTGTTGACGCGCCACGCCCTGAACCTGGAGTTGGCGACCGGCGGACTGATCGAGTTACCGGTCGAAGAACTGCCACTGTTTCGCAGCTGGTGCCTGGTGCAGGCCAAGGCCAAACGGCTGTCGCCGGTGGCCCACGCATTCCTTGCGTTTATCCGCAGCGAACGGGTGCAGATCAGCGCCCTGGTTGAGCGTTTCGACGGGAAGTTGCGGGAGCTGCCTGCCAGTAGTTGAGTTCCAGCTCGGGAAAATCACCGATCTCGGCCAGCAACTGGCGGCGTTCGCAGCGATCTTCGATGGCGCGACGAAATTCCATGCGGCGCTGGTCTTCTTGCTGACGACGGGTTTTGACGGCGCTGTTGCGTTCTTCGTAGGGCTGGGCCATTTCGAGTCTCCCAAGGCGATTACGGGAGTTACAGGATGGGCGCGAGGGATGACGGTTTGGCGGCTTGCGCGTTACAGGCAGATGAAAGTTGTCGGATTTGAAAACGCCTTCGCGGGCAAGCCTCGCTCCTACGGATATGCGCTGTCTGTAGGAGCGAGCGGTGCGGCGATCCGACTTGCCCGCGAATGAAGGTCGGTACGACCTTACGACGACGTCAGTCGTCGAGGGCTTTCACCGATTTGGGCGACAACCGCAAGCTACGTAGGCTGCGCTTGACGCTCTTGAGGTGGTTGACCAGGCTCGGCCCGCGCGCCATGGCTACGCCCATCGCCAACACGTCGATCACCACCAAATGGGCGATGCGCGAGGTCAGCGGCGTATAGATTTCGGTGTCTTCGTGCACGTCGATGGCCAGATTGACGGTCGACAGCTCGGCCAACGGTGTCTGGCTCGGGCACAAGGTGATCAACGAGGCGCCGCTTTCGCGCACCAGGTTGGCTGTGATCAACAGATCTTTGGAACGCCCGGACTGGGAAATGCAGATCGCCACGTCAGTCGGCTTCAAGGTGACCGCCGACATCGCCTGCATGTGCGGGTCGGAATACGCGGCTGCCGTCAGCAGCAAACGGAAGAATTTGTGCTGGGCATCCGCCGCCACCGCACCTGACGCGCCAAAACCATAAAACTCGACACGCTGGGCCTGGGACATCAGCGACACCGCCCGCTGCAACTCCACCGGGTCGAGCTTCTCGCGAACCTCCATCAGGGTGTGCAGTGTGGTGTCGAAAATCTTCAGACTGTAATCGGCGACCGAATCGTCTTCATGGATCGCGAACTGGCCGAAGCTCGCACCGGCGGCCAGGCTTTGCGCCAGCTTCAGTTTCAGATCCTGAAACCCGGAACAACCGATGGCGCGGCAGAACCGCACGATGGTCGGCTCGCTGATGCCCACGCTGTGGGCCAGGTCGGCCATGGAGCTGTGCATCACCGCCGCCGGGTCAAGCAGCACGTGGTCGGCGACCTTGAGCTCCGACTTGCGTAACAGGTGGCGTGACTGGGCGATGTGTTGCAGCAGATTCAAGGGGCTGGACTCTTTGTTATTGGCAGGCGCCGGGGATGTAGCAAGCTTGTAGTTATACTACATGAATCGGCTTTTTGCCTGCTCAATGCGCAACCGAATCCCTCGTTTTCAGGCGTGCGCGCTTCATGTAGCACTCATTATCAAAGCTGCGGCGCAACCGAAGCACACCCTCAGGCTAACAACCCTCCCTGATCGACTCACTCAAAGCAGCAGGGTCTTAGTTGCTACAAGAGCAAAAAAGCAAAACACTCAAACTTACAAATGCAAATAACAACCCTCTTCCAAAAACAACTTCATCTAGTTACCTTGATCGTGCAGGAAGCAATCAAACTTAATTAAAGGAGTTACACACTATGAGCATTAAAACCAAAGACTGGACCGCACAAATTGACCGTATGCCTGGCGCAGCTTCTTTCCGCGCTTTCGGCACCGTAACCGTTGCACACGCAGGCATTACCCCTAAGCTGGTAATGACCGATCTTCAGGATAAATCCTTTGATCTGCGACTGGAGTTGCTGCTTGAAAACTCCAACGAAATTTCGCTGCAAGTTGAAACAGACAAAGTTGTCGAATATAAAGCGCTGGGCAACTCCAATGTTTCCGGCGTGAGCATTTTCTATAAAGGTGAAAAAATTCACCACATCGATAAAGTTCTGATTACAAACTAAGTCTATAAACACCTTCCCGTCATTTTAGTGGCGGGAAGGTGTGATTGTGCGACGCACGTTCAGTAGGCGGATTGCGCTCGCAGAAGGTCCGCCAACCCACCCGCTTCTATCGGGCGACTGATCAAATACCCCTGCACTTCATCGCAGCGCTCAGCCTGCAAAAACTCGAGCTGCTCCGACCGCTCCACGCCTTCAGCCACCACCTTCAACGACAATCCGTGGGCCATTGCGATGATCGCCCGGGTGATCGCCGCATCCACGCTCCCCTCCCCCAGGCCGCGAATGAATGCCTGATCGATCTTCACGTAATCCACCGGGATGCGCTTGAGGTAGCTCAGGGACGAATAGCCGGTGCCGAAATCGTCGATGGCCAGCTTCACCCCAAGATCACGTAGCTGCTGGAACGTCGCGATGATGTGCTCAACGCTGTCCAGCAACTGGCTTTCGGTAAGCTCCAGTTCGAGGTAGTGCGGTGCCAGGCCGGTTTCTTCCAATACTTGGCGCACCAGACTGACCAGCTTGCCCTGGCGCAATTGATGCACCGACAAATTGACCGATACCCGAATCGGTTCCAGCCCCTGACGTTGCCATTCGCAGGCTTGCCAGCACGCCTGACGCAACACGAACTCGCCGATCGGGCCGATCAGCCCGGTTTCCTCGGCCAGGCCGATGAAGTCCGACGGCGGCACGCGGCCCATGGTCGGGTGATCCCAGCGCACCAATGCCTCGGCGGCATTCAGCCGGCCTGTGGCGAGGCAAAGCTTGGGTTGGTAAAACACTTTCAGTTGTTTTTCTTCGATGGCTTTACGCAGCTGGTTTTCCAGCTGCAAGCGCTCAAGCGTGCTGGCTTGCAGACTGTCGGTGTAGAACTGGAAATTGTTGCCGCCCAAGTGTTTGGCGTGTTGCATGGCCATGTTCGACTGACTCACCAGCGCGGAGATTTCCCGTGCGTTGTCCGGCAACATGCTGATGCCCATGGACGCGCTGACCACCAGCTCATGCCCATCGACCGTCACCGGCAAACGCAGCTTGGCCGACAGGCGAGTCGCCACCCGCGCCAGGCTCGAAAGGTTGCCGTAAGCGTCGAACAGCACGGCGAACTCATCGCCGGACAATCGGGCGATGGTGTCTGCTTCCGGCAGAGCATTGACCAGCCGCCGGGCCATTTTCTGCAACAGCTGATCGGCGATTTCATGACCAAGGCTGTCGTTGAGCAACTTGAAGCGATCAAGGTTTATGTGCAACAACGCCAGACTGCGCCCGCCCTGGCGCACGCGCTGATGGGCTTCACGCAACCTTTCGCGGAACAACGAACGGTTGGCCAGGCCAGTCAGTTCATCGTAGTGGGTCAAGTAGCGCATGCGCTCTTCGGATTCGCGCCGCGCCGAGAGATCGGCGAAGAAGCCGACGATATGGCTGACATTTCCCCGCGTATCGCGCACGGCGTTCAATTGCAGCCATTGCGGATACAGCTCGCCGTTCTTGCGCGTTTCTACCAGCTCGCCCTGCCAACTGCCGTGTTGCTCCAGCGCCTGATGAATCGCCCCGTAGTGGCGACGGGCATCGCGACTGCACGGCAGCTCCACGACGTTACGCCCGAGCATGTCGTCGATGTCGTAGCCCGTTAAGCGGCTGAACGCCTGGTTTACCGCGATAAGTGCGTAATTCGGATCGAAAATCATGATGCCTTCGCTGGCGGCCTCGAACACCGTCGCCGCCAGTTGCTGCTGGGCTTCCAGACTTTTGCTGGCGCTGATGTCGCGGCGGGTGCCGACCATGCGGATCACCCGACCACTGTCACTGCGCTCCACCGCTCGACCGCGGTCCTCGATCCAGACCCAATGGCCATCTCCATGGCGCACGCGGTATTCAATCTGGTAGTCCTCGCTGCGGCCCTTCAGATGCTCGACCAGTGCGCGTCTCAGCGACGGCAAGTCCTCGGGATGCAGGCGCGGCTTGAGGTGACGCAGCATGGCCGTCACGAACTCCGGCTCCAGGCCGAACAATTCTTGAATATGGGTGTGATGGACTTCGTCGGTCTGCAGGTTCCAGTCCCACAGCCCCAGCTCGCTGGCCTTCAAGGCCAGCGCCAGGCGCGCCTCGCTTTTGCTCAGGGCCTGGTTGGCAGCATCCAGCTCAAGGCTGCGCTGGGCGACGCGGCTTTCCAGTCCGATCTGAATTTCTCGCAACTCGTCTTCGGCACGACGGCGCTGATCGATTTCTTTGGCCAGATCGTGGTTCAACTGGTCACTACGGCTCTGGGCCTGCTGCAAGTGCTCGATCAATGCCTGATTCTGGAAGCGGCGCAACAAGCCGCGATCGATCAGCCGATTGACCTGCCAGGCGACCACGCTCAACGCCCCCAGCAAAATCAGGCCGAACCAGCCCCAACCCTGCTCCTGCTCCTCACCGCCCCAGAACAGATAAGCGATGGCCGGTAACAGGCACGGCAAGGTGAAGGACAAGAAGGCTGGCAGGCTGACGGCGTAAGCGACGCTGGCCGAGAGGGCTGCCGCGCCGATCAGGCCGAACACCCAGGCTTGCTGGATGAAGTTGTCGGCGGGCACCAGGGCAATACCGGCGCCGGCCAGGGTCAGGCCGGTCATGGCCGAACCGAGTAAAAACATGCGACGCCAGACCGGATGGGCCTGGCGGTTGGGAATGGCGGAGTCGAAAGCGGCGACCTGAATCACCCGCAACGCTACCAGCGATAACAGCCACACCAGCCAGACGCTGACCAGGAAGTAGCGCTGCGGACTCCAGAGCAGTCCCGCACACACCAGGCCATTGATCAGCATGAACAGCGTCGGCAGCAGCGAGCCTTGATAAAGCAGGCGCGTGCGTTCGACCGCCATTTCCATGGCGTACTGTTTGCGGATAACCCGGGGCTCCACAGTGGGGCCCGACAGGTCGGAGCTGAGGGTCATAGGCAATGTTCTTGTTCTTATAATGGTGAGCATGAGCCCGAAACGTGGACGGAGCATACACAAGCCAATGCCCTTACCAAACTGCTCCAGATCATAATTTCTACAAAAGCCCGGAACCCTTTTACCCCCTGAAAACGCTGCAAGCGAGCCCCGCCAACGCCTGCAGCCAGTGACCGACCGGTCGTCCTTCGCATATCTTTCATCGGCTAAAGCAAAGCGGGGTTTGCCCGGTGTGGCGCCGCCCCCTAGAATGCCCCGATGCGCGATGATCTCTCCCTTCTGCTGAACTCTCTCAACGATGCCCAACGCCAGGCCGTAGCTGCCTCCGTGGGTCGTCAGTTGGTCCTGGCCGGTGCTGGTTCCGGTAAAACCCGAGTGCTGGTGCACCGTATCGCCTGGTTGATCCAGGTCGAAAACGCCTCGCCCCACTCAATCCTGTCGGTGACCTTCACCAACAAGGCCGCTGCCGAGATGCGTCATCGCATCGAGCAGTTGATGGGTATTAACCCGGCCGGCATGTGGGTCGGCACTTTCCACGGTCTGGCGCACCGCTTGCTGCGGGCGCACTGGCAGGAAGCCGGCCTGAGCCAGACCTTCCAGATTCTCGACAGCGACGACCAGCAACGTCTGGTCAAACGCGTTATTCGCGAATTGGGTCTGGACGAGCAACGCTGGCCGGCCCGTCAGGCCCAGTGGTTCATCAACGGGCAGAAAGACGAAGGTCTGCGTCCGCAACACATTCAAGCCAGCGGCGACCTGTTCCTGGCGACCATGCGCAGCATTTATGAGGCCTACGAGGCCGCGTGCCTGCGCGCTGGCGTGATCGACTTCTCCGAATTGCTGCTGCGCGCCCTCGACTTGTGGCGCGATCACCCGGGTTTGCTGGCGCACTATCAGAAGCGCTTCCGGCACATTCTGGTGGACGAGTTCCAGGACACCAACGCCGTGCAGTACGCCTGGCTGCGACTGTTGGCCAAGGGCGGCGACAGCCTGATGGTGGTGGGCGACGACGATCAGTCGATCTACGGCTGGCGCGGCGCGAAAATCGAGAACATCTATCAGTACTCCGACGATTTCCCGGACGCCGAAACCATTCGTCTGGAGCAGAACTACCGCTCCACTGCCGGTATCCTCAAGGCAGCCAACGCCCTGATCGCCAACAACACCGGGCGTATGGGCAAAGAGCTGTGGACCGACGGCGGCGAAGGCGAAGCGATCAATCTGTACGCGGCGTTCAACGAACACGATGAAGCACGCTACGTGGTGGAAACCATCGAAAGCGCGCTGAAAACCGGCTTGGCTCGCAGCGATATCGCGATTTTGTACCGCTCCAACGCCCAATCGCGCGTTTTGGAAGAAGCCTTGCTGCGCGAGCGCATTCCCTACCGCATCTATGGCGGTCAGCGCTTCTTCGAGCGGGCCGAAATCAAGAACGCCATGGCTTACCTGCGCTTGCTGGAAGGTCGTGGCAACGATGCAGCGCTGGAGCGGGTGATCAACGTTCCGGCACGCGGCATCGGCGAGAAAACTGTTGAAGCGATTCGCGACCATGCGCGCCACAGCGATGTGTCGATGTGGGAAGCGATGCGCCTGCTGGTCGCCAATAAAGGCCTGACCGGTCGCGCAGCAGGTGCGCTTGGCGCGTTTATCGAGCTGATCGAGAACCTCGCCGCCAAGTGCATGGAAATGCCGCTGCACCTGATGACTCAGACCGTCATCGAGCAGTCCGGACTGATTGCCTATCACGAAGCGGAAAAAGGTGAAAAAGGCCAGGCTCGGGTAGAAAACCTTGAGGAACTGGTCAGCGCCGCACGCAACTTCGAGAACGCTGAAGAGGACGAGGACCTGACCCCACTGGCGGCGTTCCTCGGTCATGCGTCGCTGGAGGCGGGTGACACTCAGGCCGATGAGCACGAAGACAGCATTCAACTGATGACATTGCACAGCGCCAAAGGCCTGGAATTCCCTTACGTGTTCCTGGTGGGCATGGAAGAAGGCCTGTTCCCGCACAAGATGAGCCTGGAAGAGCCGGGTCGTCTTGAGGAAGAGCGTCGTTTGGCCTACGTCGGCATTACCCGGGCGATGCAGAACCTGGTGATGACCTATGCTGAAACCAGACGCCTGTATGGCAGCGAAACCTACAACAAGGTCTCGCGTTTCGTACGTGAAGTGCCGAAAGGCCTGATCCAGGAAGTGCGCCTGTCCAACAGTGTCAGCCGCCCGTTTGGCGGCGGTCAGCAACAGAGTTCCAGCAGCCTGTTTGGTGGCAGCGAGATTCCCGACACCGGGTTCAGCCTCGGTCAGACCGTACGGCATTCGGTGTTTGGCGATGGCGTGATCCTGAACTTCGAAGGTGCCGGCGCGCAGGCCCGGGTGCAGGTGAACTTCAGCGAAGGCAGCAAGTGGCTGATGTTGGGTTACGCCAAACTGGAAGCGGTCTAAGGGCTATCGGCTTTTCTGTAGGAGCGAGCCTGCTCGCGAATGAAGGCGCCGCGGTTTATCCGGAAAACCGTGGTGCGGCTATCGCGAGCAGGCTCGCTCCCACAGGGATTAGTTTTGATTTCCACCTCGGTAGGTTGATCTTATAAAGGCGCGAACCATGGGCTCAGGCTTCTTTTCTTCCTGGACATTCTGGGCCCTGATGTCGGCAGCTTTTGCCGCCATGACCGCGATCTTTGCCAAAATCGGCATCGAAAACGTCAACTCCGACTTCGCCACTTTGCTGCGCACCGTGGTGGTGTTGGTCAGCCTGGCCTTGATTTTGTACGCCACGGGCCAATATCAGTCATTAGGATCGATCTCGGCCAGGAGCTACTTGTTCCTGCTGCTGTCGGGACTGGCCACAGGCGCCTCGTGGATCTGCTACTTCCGCGCATTGAAACTGGGGCCGGCCTCGCTGGTCGCTCCGGTGGACAAACTCAGTGTGGTGCTGGTGGCGGTGCTCGGCGTGATCTTGCTGGGTGAAAAACTCGACCTGCGCCAATGGGGCGGAATCGGCCTGATCACGGCCGGTGTGGTCATGCTGGCGCTGCGACGCTAGGCGCCTTCCTACAGAGACTATCCATTCGTCCTACGGACCGAAGTTAACAGGCCTTATTGCCCTGACTGAAGCTGAACACGACCTGTCAGGCAAAAGCCCGAAACACTCTGCCGCTAGCCAGTAACACTTCAGCTGTGCAACATGGCGCGCGTGCCATCCACAAATGGGAATTCCCTTTATGAAACGTTTTCTTAGCATCGCCATGGCGTTGTGCATCGGCCTGACGATGAGCCTCGACGCCAACGCCAAGCGCTTTGGTGGCGGCAAGAGCTCCGGCGCTGCGCCGACTCACCAGACCAGCCAAATGGCTCCTTCTTCTGCTGCAGGTGGCGCTGCTGCCACTGCGGGCGCGGCCGGTGCCGCTGGCGCTGCCGCCAAGGCCGGCGGTGCTTCGCGCTGGCTCGGCCCTCTGGCCGGTATCGCGGCCGGTGGCCTGCTGGCTTCCATGTTCATGGGCGGCGGCTTCCAGGGCATGCAGATCTTCGACATCCTGATCATGGCGGTCATCGCCTTCCTGGTCTTCCGTTTCATCGCCGCTCGTCGTCGCAAGCAGCAGGAGCACCTGGCTCCGGCTGGCGCACCGATGCAGCGTGAAGTGTTCGAGCAGAAGCCAACCGCAATGGGTTCGATCTTCGGTGGTTCGGCCGCTCCGGCTGCCGCTCGTCCGGTCATCAACGCGCCAGCCTGGTTCAATGAAAAGAACTTCATTGAAGCGGCCCGCAACCACTTCCAGTCCCTGCAGCAACATTGGGACGCCAACGAAATGGACAAGATCGCCGAGTTCGTGACCCCGCAATTGCTTGAGTTCCTCAAGCGCGAACGTGCCGATCTGGGTGAAGGTTTCCAGTCCACCTACATTGATAACCTCAATGTTCAACTGGATGGCGTCGATGATCGCGCCGACAAGACCATTGCCACCCTGACCTTCAGCGGCGTGTCGAAAACCTCGCGTTTCGACCAGGGCGAAGTGTTCAGCGAAAGCTGGAACATGGAACGTCCACAGGGTGAAAACCAGCCTTGGCTGGTTGCCGGTATCCGCCAGAACGGCTGAACCGACCTGCGTTAAATGTGTCGCAACAAAAACCCCGGCCTCGGCCGGGGTTTTCTATTTCACGGTTGCATCTATAGCGAGCTACTGTATAAACCGCCCCAACTAAACCGCGCCATACAAGCAAGAGGATCCCGGACGTGGAAGAAATCATCGAACAACTGCGTGAAGCCAACGAACCGGTACCGGTCCCCTTGGAGCTGCCCGACGAAGACCTGCTGGTCGAAATCGAAGAACAACTGTTCATCGATATTCCGTTTGTTTTCAGAGAATTTTTGCTGACCGTCAGCGACGTGGTCTACGGCAGCCTGGAGCCGGTGACCGTCACCGACCCGCAATCCCACACCTACCTGCCGGACGTTGCCGCCAACGCCTGGGACGCCGGTGTCGATCGCAGCCTGATCCCGATCTGCCAGGACGGTGATGACTACTACTGCGTCGAAGAAGACGGCACTGTAGTGCTGTGGCAAGCCGAGGAAGAGCTGCTCGCCGAAGAAACCTGGGAATCGGTGTGGCACTGGGCACGAGACGTCTGGCTGGAAAGCTGAGCCGTCTGACGCGCCGAGTAGTCAATGCCCCGAAGATTCCTTGTGATTGTCCAGGGTTTCCAGCAAGGCCACCTGCATCCGCGTGTGCACGCGGATGAACCAGCGCCAGAGCAGCGCCGCCACGGCGGCCGCAACCACGACAATCAACACCAGCAACTTGTTGGTCGGCAGAATACTGGCCGACAAGGCTGCCAACAGCAGGAAGATCACCAACAGCGAAAGGATCGGGATCACCTCGGCGATCACCCGACGCACTCGCTGCGTGTGACGGCCGGCCATCTCTGGTTTCACGCCCATCTCCGCCAACAACATTGATAGCGCCTTGAGCTTGCGATAGGCGGCGATCAGGAACGGTAGCGACAACAGCAATGCCCCGCCCCAGATCAACGCCTTCTGCCAACTCGGGTCGCTGATCCAGTCCTGCAAATAAGCGGACATTCGTTCGGCAAAGAAAGCGCCTGAGAAGAAGATCGCAATCACCAGCGCCAGATTGACCCCCACCTGCAACAGAATCCGCCGGATCATCGACGCCAGTAGCGCGCCCTCGCCTTGAGGCTGGATGCTGCGCAGCCATTCGCCATACATCCCCAATACGCGGCCCAACCGCTGCGGCATCACGCCTGCCAGTTTGATCGACAGCGGATCAGCGGCGCGGATCAGATAAGGCGTCAGCAGCGTGGTGATCACCGACACCGCCACGGCGACCGGGTAGAGGAAGTTGCTGGTGACCTGCAGGGTCATCCCCAGTGCCGCGATGATGAAAGAAAATTCTCCAATCTGCGAAAGACCCATCCCCACGCGCAGTGAAGTGCGTCCGTCATTGCCGGCGATAAAGGCACCGAGGCCACAGGACAGCATTTTGCCGAGCACCACAGCGACGGTGATGACTGCGATTGGCCAGGCGTATTGCAGCAGGATCATCGGGTCGAGCATCAGCCCGATGGCGACGAAAAAGATCGCACTGAACAGGTCGCGAACCGGCTCGATCAATCGCTCGATCTTCAGCAATTGCCGCGACTCGGCCATGATCGCGCCAATCAGGAACGCGCCGAGCACCATGCTGTATTCGAGCTTGACCACCAACAGGCAGAAGCCGAAACACAGGCCCAGCACGGTGATCAGGAGCATCTCGTTGCTTTCGAATTTGGCCACGTAGGCCAGCAATCGCGGCACCAGCAGAATCCCGATCACCAGCGCGACGATCATGAACAGCGACAGTTTGCCAACCGTGGAAAACACTTCACCGGAGCTGACCGTGCCGCTGACCGCGATGCTCGACAGCAAGGCAATGATGCCAATGCCGAGAATGTCCTCGACGATCAGTACGCCGAAAATCAGCTGCGCGAAACGCTCGTTTTTCATCTTCAGGTCATTGAGTGCCTTGACGATGATGGTGGTCGATGAGATGGCCAGGATCGCGCCGAGGAACAGCGAGTCCATGGTGTTCCAGTCGAACCAGCGGCCGATTTCGTAGCCGATCCAGATCATCAGCACGATTTCCAGGAACGCCGCGATAAACGCCGTGGCGCCGACCTTGAACAGTTTGCGCAGGCTGAACTCCAGGCCGAGGCAGAACATCAGGAAAATCACCCCGAGTTCGGCGAGGGTCTTGATGGTTTCTTCGTCGTGGATCAGGCCAAAGGGTGGCGTGTGCGGGCCGATGATGAACCCGGCGACGATGTAGCCGAGGACGACCGGTTGTTTGAGGCGGTGAAACAGTACGGTCACCACGCCTGCGACCAGCATGATCACTGCCAGATCCTGAATAAAACTGATGGCATGCATGGTGTGGGGCTCCTTAAGGCCGACTTTCGGAGGTTAACACCGCGACTTCCGCCAGAAAGGCGGTGCAATATATGGAAACAGATCGATCCGGCGTGACGGCGATCACCCGCCCGGCGTCCCGATAACTGTGGTTTGAAAAAACCGAACAGGCACCCGCAGAGGTGCACTCCTCCGAAACCTGCCTTGAACCGTGAGAACGCTATGGAACCCGGAAACGCCCAGCTGTCGATGACGGTACTGATGACTCCCGACATGGCCAACTTCTCTGGCAATGTCCACGGCGGTACCTTGCTCAAGTACCTGGACGAAGTGGCCTACGCCTGCGCCAGCCGCTATGCCGGCCGCTACGTGGTGACCCTGTCGGTGGATCAGGTGATTTTTCGCGAGCCGATCCATGTCGGCGAACTGGTGACCTTTCTGGCGTCGGTCAACTACACCGGCAACACCTCCATGGAGGTCGGCATCAAGGTGGTGACCGAAAACATCCGCGAGCGCTCGGTGCGCCACACCAACAGCTGCTTCTTCACCATGGTCGCGGTGGATGATGACCGTAAACCGGCTGCCGTGCCGCCGCTGCAACCGCAGAACAGCGAAGACAAACGCCGCTACATGCAGGCCCAGCAGCGTCGGCAGATTCGTCAGGAGCTGGAAAAGCGCTATCAGGAGATCAAGGGCGACGCCTGATACGTTTGGCCGTTAAATCGCATTCGCGGGCAAGTCGGATCGCCGCACCGCTCGCTCCTACAAGTCAGCGTCGTTTACACATTTTGTGTACGGCTCAAACTTGTAGGAGCGAGCGGTGCGGCGATCCGACTTGCCCGCGAAGCTTTTAAAGGCTGATCGCGGTCGCCTCAAACCGCACGCGCGGATGCGCAATCCGGTCCTGCGCCCGCACCAGCTCCAACTCGTAACTGGCGCACGCCTGGGTCTCCAGCAGCACTTCATGCACCGCCGATGCAGCAAATTCGAACGCCGCCACCAGGCTGTCTCCCAGCAGTACACGCGCCAGAAACAGGCCGGATGTCAGGTCGCCAACGCCCACCGGCTGACGCGGAAACGCCAGCATTGGACGTCGCAGGTGCCAGCTGCCTTCGTTCGTCACCAGCAACATCTCGAACGCATCCTCAGGTTTACCGGGATAGGCCAGATGCTTGACCAGCACCGCCTGCGGACCGCGCGCCAGCAACGCTTTCGCCATGGCCAGGCAATCGAACAGCGACTGCGGCTTGCGGCCCGAGAAGCTGTCCAGCTCCAGTTGGTTCGGGCACATGAAGTCCGCCATGGCTGCCGCTTCTTCCAGCAGAAAATCGCTGACTTCGGCCGGCACACTGCACCCCTTCTCTGGATGGCCCATCACCGGGTCGCACAGATACAGCGCCTTGGGATTCATCGACTTGATCCGCGCCACGCCCGTCAGGATCGCCCGGCCCTGGGCTGCACTGCCGAGGTAACCGGACAACACCGCATCACAATTGCCCAGTTCGCCAATCGCTGCGATGCCTTCGACCAATTCTGGAATCTGCTGCGGCGCCAGCACCTCGCCCGCCCACTGCCCGTACTGGGTGTGGTTGGAGAACTGCACCGTATTGAGCGGCCAGACATTCACCCCGACCCGCTGCATCGGGAAAACCGCGGCGCTGTTGCCAGCGTGGCCGAACACCACGTGGGACTGAATGGCGAGCAGATGGGGCGTACGTTTCATGCGGTGAGTTTTCCGTAAACCGATTGAAATTCAAGCCGCGCAGTATGCGACTAAACGCAGCCTGTACGACAGACCGGCGACGCAGTTAAGCTGACACTATCTAGTTGGAGCACCCTGTTGATGCTGACCCTCGGAAATATCTTCGTGTTGATGCTGCTCGCCACCGGCGGCGCGTGGCTGTGGCACAACCATGGCTTGCGCGAGCGCGCGCTGGAGCGGGTCAAGCTGCATTGCGTCAAGCTCGGGATCGAGTTGCTGGACGGCAACGTGGCGCTGAAAAAAATCGCCTTCATCAAGGATGCCAACGGGCGGCGACGCTTGGCCCGCGTGTATAACTTCGAGTTCACGGTGACTGGCGAAACTCGCCACAACGGCACCATCACCCAGTTCGGCGCCCACAGCGCGCAGATCGAACTGGCGCCCTACCCGATGCCGTTCGACGACACGCCTCCGGTGGTCGACGTGGCGAAGCCTCGCGCTGAAGTGATTGAGCTTAGTCAGTGGCGGCAAGAACACACAAAATGGCGTCCATAAATCATAAGATCGCAGCCTGCGGCAGCTCCTACAGGACTTCGCATTCCCATGTAGGAGCTGCCGCAGGCTGCGATCTTTTGATCTTTAATTCGACCGGCAGTCGGCCAAACCTCTTTGCAGCAACTCAATATCCTGCGGCTCAGTAAAAATCAGCTCGATCCGTGAATCCCGACGCCACTCGCTGGGCTGCCAATCCAGCGTCGAGTTATCCAGGGCATTCGCTGAAACCCAGCCGTCGCTGCTGTGGATAACCAGCTTCGCCCGCCGCCAGGCAAGGCTTTCAAGCCATCGGCCAACACGCGCGGAATCGAATGTCTGGTTCGGATGCCAGCGCCAGCCAATGCTCCAGCCACCCTCCTGCTCCTGACTCAAGCAAATCGGCACCTCGGGATCAGTCCAGACGGCCGGCATCTGCGCCATTCCTTTGGGTTGGACGAAGTTATCCACACCCGCCACAGCCTTCGCCTCCAGGCCGGGCAACTCGCTCAATGGCAACATGGCCTGCTGCGTCCAGTACACGCGACGCGCCGGCAACTGCGCAACGACTCGCTGACGATCGCCTGTGTCGAGGTTTTCCGACTTGTTCAGCAGCAACAACCCGGCGCTGCCCAACGCCTCCTGCTGCGTCACAGGCAGCGGTTTGCCGGCCGCCAGCGCTTGGGCATCCAGCACCAGCACGCTGGGCTGAACGGCCAGCACACCCAACCACGGTGCCTCTTGCAATTGCCTGAGCAACTGCGCCGGATGGCCCAGCCCGGACGGCTCGATAAACAACCGATCCGGCCGCGCCTTGCGCAGCAAGCGTCCGAGGCCAATCTGAAATGGCGCACCATTGACGCAACACAAACACCCCCCGGCCACTTCACCCAGTGCGATACCATCGGCGTCCAGGGTCAGTAACGCAGCGTCGAGGCCGATCTGGCCGAACTCGTTGATCAACACCGCCCAGCGCTCGTTCGCCGGCCGCTGCGCCAACAGATGCTTGATCAAACTGGTCTTGCCTGCGCCCAAGGGGCCGGCAATGACGTGCGTGGGAATGTTCTGCAACATGGTCGGTGTTTTCTGAGGAGGTAAAGGATGCGGTTGATTGGCTGGACGTTGCTTCTGGCGCTGGTTTGCGGCGAGGCGCTGGCCCAGGCCTGCGTGGTACATAGCACGGCTGAGCGACTCGACGTGAAAGTCTGCCAGCAGAACCGCAACATCCCGGAAAAGCTCTTCGCCGACGGGTTCTGCCAGCCCAGCCTTCCTGGCCAGAAAGTCGACGTGCAATACGTCGACCAATGCCCCGGCGGTGCATTCGGTGTGTGCAGCAATGCCCAAGTCGCCAATATGCCTTACCGGCAGGATATTCACTATTACGGCGTGGCCACCGACGCGGCGTACCTGAAGCCGTTTTGCGAAGGCCAGAGCCAGGGCAACTGGCTCAAACCTTGATTCGCTAACCCAACCAGTCGAGGGTCAGGATCAAACGGCGCTCGCCCGGCGCGAGTTGCGGCGAGCGGTGGATCAGGCCAAAGCCTTCGTTGCCATGCCATTTCTCGCCCTTGAGTAAAGCCACGTATCCGCTGCCGATGTGCTGGATCAGCGAATCATCCGTGGGTTCGGCTTCGGGTTTGCTCAATTGGCGGCGATCCATCGCCCCTTCCTTCAGCCATTCGCTGCCGATTCCGGCGTACGTGGTGATCAAGCGCACGGGCACATGATCGACGTGAAAACGCGGGCACATGGCCTTGTCCAGAACCCGTAGACGCACGCCGATGCGCTTGGCGCCCAACAGACAGGCGAACGCGCTGACCAACCAGGAAACGTCGGCGATAAAGCCTTCATAGCCCTCAAGATCGTTGAAGCCCGAGGCCAGCCCTTGCAGATTGGGCTCGGTGTCGTCACCGGGCATTTCCAAAACCAGCGACTCGGCCAATGGCTCGTTCAGGGACAGCAACAAACGGCCGAAATCGGCGATGTGCACCGGGAGTCGGCGCTGCCAAATGGCGAGGTTCACGCCATCGTCCAGAATCCGTGCGAGGGCTTGCGGCGTCTCACCCTGAACCTGGCAAATGACCGGTCGTAACTTCAAGGTCGGCGCCAGCATCACGCGGCTTCCTCTTCATGCCAAGGGCCGAACGGATCGGGCAACAATCGCCAGCCCTCGACGCCGGACGCCATTTCTTCATCACTCAGCAGGCAGTCGTCGAGTTCCGCAGTGAGTAAGTTGAAGTCGATGTTCTGGCCAATGAACACCAGTTCCTGCCGGCAATCGCCAGTGGCGGCGGTCCAGTTTTCCATGATCCCGGCGGTGCTTTCTTCGTCCTGCGGCCATTGGGTTTTCGGCACGAAACGCCACCAGCGTCCGGCAAAACCGTGGCGCATCAAACCGCCCGCCTGAGACCAACTGCCCGCGTCCATGGGTTTACTCGCCAGCCAGAAAAAACCTTTCGAGCGCAGCAGTTTGCCATTCACCCACGGACGGTCGATGAAGCTGAAAAAGCGCTGTGGATGAAACGGTCTGCGTGCTCGATACGCCGTGGAAGCGATGCCGTACTCCTCGGTTTCCGGTACGTGTTCGCCGCGAAGTTCCTGCAACCAGCCTGGCGCCTGCGCCGCTTTTTCAAAGTCGAAACGACCGGTATTGAGGATCTTTTTCAGCGGGATTTCGCCCATGACCATCGGGATGATTTCGGCTTGCGAGTTCAATCGCTCGAGGATCGCGATCAGCTCCTGGCGCTCGCGGCTGCTGATCAAATCGATCTTGCTGATCAGGATCACGTCGGCGAATTCGATCTGCTCGATCAACAGGTCGGTGATCGAGCGCTCGTCCTCTTCGCCAAGGGTTTCGCCACGAGAGGCGAGGCTTTCGGCGGCCTGATAATCGAGCAGGAAGTTCATGCCATCGACCACAGTGACCATGGTGTCGAGCCGCGCGATGTCGGCCAGGCTTTGCCCTTCTTCGTCGCGGAAGGTGAAGGTTTCCGCCACGGGAAGAGGTTCGGAAATGCCGGTGGATTCGATCAACAAGTAATCGAAGCGGCCGTCCTTGGCGAGTTTGCTGACTTCCTCGAGCAGGTCTTCACGCAAGGTGCAGCAGATGCAGCCGTTGCTCATTTCCACGAGTTTTTCTTCGGCGCGGTTCAGGGTGACATCACGCTGAACTTCGCTGCCATCGATGTTGATTTCGCTCATGTCGTTGACGATCACGGCGACTCGCAGGTTGTCGCGGTTACGCAGCACGTAGTTGAGCAGCGTGCTTTTGCCGGCGCCGAGAAAGCCCGACAAAACGGTCACGGGGAGACGATTGGGCATCAGGTAATCCTCACAGGAGATGCCCGGTCGCAGTGTCGGGCTTAATTCAATGTTATAGTATAACAATACAATTAAACCACTCCCCTCTTGCCGGCAGTGACAAAGGGCAGGATGCTGGAGCCCGTTCACCCCGTGAGAAACCCCATGCGCACTGCCTTGAAATTAACGCTGATGAGCGTTTCGCTGCTGCTCGCCGTAGACGCCTGGGCACAAATCCCGAGCCTGGCCAAATGCACCCGCAGCGCCAACCTGCTGGCCTGCGTGGATGCCGACGGCAACGCTTACAGCGTCAACACCGTCGGCAGCACGATCTACTTGCGAGGCTTCGAACGGGCGGGCAAGCGCTATTGGGCGCAAACCAACAGTCGCTATGGGCAACTGACATTCTTCACTGGGATCGCTTCCGACGGCGAAGCCTGGGTGGGCTACAACCGTCGGGTTGGCTGGACCACCATCAACCGGTTTTCCAGTTCCGGTGGCAGCAGTGCCAGGTTCACTTGCAGCCGGATCACCGGCTGCTAGGCCTGCGCTTTTTGCTGTTCCTGCTGCCAGGCGATGTAACTGTTGACCGGCGGATTCTTCTGGAAGTAGCGCTGTAATCCTTCGAACAATCCGTCAGCCACGGCCTGCTGATGCCGCGCCGTGACCAGCCGCTGACTGTCGCGAGCGTTGGAAATGAAGCCGGTTTCCACCAGGATCGAAGGCACGTCCGGCGATTTCAGCACAGCAAATCCTGCCTGCTCCACGCGCTTCTGATGCAACGTGGTGATGCTCGCCAGACTGCCGAGCACCGTGTTGCCCAACTGCAAACTCGCAGCGAGGGTGGCGTTCATCGACATGTCGAGAATCACCCCGGCCAGCATCGGGTCCTTGTCCTTGAGATTGAGCAGGCTGGTGGCGCCCAGCAGGTCCGCGCCGTTCTCTCGCTGCGCCATGAAGCGCGCCGTGGCCGACGTCGCTCCGCCCTCAGACAAGCAATACACCGAGGCACCAGAAGCCGTGAGACGCGGCGCCGCATCGGCATGCACCGAGATGAACATGTCGGCGTTGTGTTTGCGGGCGATCTCCACGCGCTTGCGCAGCGGGACGAAGAAGTCGTCGTTGCGCACCAGTTTCACGTCGAAGCCTTTCTCGCGTTTCAGCCGTTTGGCCAGCAGCTGAGCAATGGATAGCACCACGTCTTTCTCACGCTCACCTTTGGCGCCGACTGCGCCCGGGTCTTTGCCGCCATGGCCGGGGTCGACCACCACGATGATGTCTCGTTTCGGGTGAGCCTTGTCGATGGCTGCCACGGGCGCTGCGGCGATTTGCAAAGGTGCTGCGGTCTTCAGATCAAGCACCAGCCGATGCCCCTGCCCGTCCTGCGGCGGCAGCAGAAAGCTGTTGAGCTGCACCGGGCCGCTGAGGTCGAGGACGATCCGCGTATCGCCCTGACCAAAGTGCCCGGACCGGATCGAGCGAATCACCGTGTCACCGAGCACCAACTGACTGAAGTCGTCACTGAAGTTGGCGCCACTCAGGTCAATGATCAGCCGCTCAGGCGCGCTCAGTGAAAAGGTTTTGTACTGCACCGGCCCGCTCAGATCGAACACCAGGCGCAGCTTGTCGTCCGAGCGCCAGAGCCGCGCGTTGCGAATTTGCGTGGCGCCAACACCGAAGGGCAATGCAAAGGCCGCGCTGGCCAGGATCAGGTTGAGCAAGTGACGTCTGTGCATGGTGAAAGCCGCTCGTGAAAAAGGCGTAGTCGATTTTAATGTAATAACATAACATGTCGAACCGACTTCCACGATGGACCTGCTCATGAATGCGCTGACTCTGCCGGATATCGCCGCGCAGGCCTCACGCCAAGCCCTGCCACTTGAATGGGTGGGCATGTGCGGCATTGCTCTTCCAGTTTTATTCGATGGCCAACGATTGAGCGCGAAGGCCGATGCGGGCGTGAGCCTCGATGATGGAGAAGCGCGCGGCATTCATATGTCACGGCTGTACCTGGCGCTGGAAATGCTCGAACAGGAACGCCTGACGCCCGCCCTGTTACGGCGTGTCTTGCAGCGATTTCTAGATACCCATGAAGGTCTGTCCAACAGCGCTTACCTGAACATTCATGCAGATCTACTGCTCAAACGGCCAGCACTGATCAGTCCATTGTCCGGTTGGAAATCCTATCCAGTCAGCATCAATGCACGTTTGAAAAACGCGATGTTCCACGTGGAACTAAATATCGACATCCCTTATTCCTCAACTTGTCCCTGTTCAGCTGCACTGGCGCGGCAGTTGATTCAGCAGCAATTTGTCGACGACTTTGCCAACCAGCCACTGCAACACGCCGATGTTTTGGCTTGGCTCGGCACCACAAAAGGCATCGTTGCCACGCCTCACAGCCAACGCAGCAATGCGCAGCTAAGGCTGCGTCTCGATGATTATCTCGATGATCTGCCACTGATTGCACTGATCAACGACGCCGAAGCCGCCCTCGGCACCGCCGTGCAAACCGCGGTAAAGCGTGCCGACGAACAAGCCTTCGCGCTGGCCAATGGTCAAAACCTGATGTTCTGTGAAGACGCCGCTCGCCGTTTGAATCTGGCGTTGAAGCGCTCCCCCGGCATCAATGCCTTCCACTTGAAAGTCGTCCACGCAGAGAGCCTGCACGCCCACGACGCCGTCGCCGAAAGCCGATGGAATTGGGAGGACGCATGATTCGCTGCGAGGCCTTGCGCTGGGGCGCACCGGGCCAACCGCTCACGCCGCCGGTAGATTTCGAACTGAACCAAGGCAGCCTGACCGCAGTGATCGGTGCTAACGGCTCAGGCAAAAGCAGCCTGCTGAAAGTCATCGCCGGCCTGCAAAAACCACTGACCGGCAAAGTGATCCTGGATGTTCCACGCAAAGGCTCACTCTCATTCCTTCCCCAGCAACAGCACCTCGACCGGCAATTCCCGATCAGTCTGCAAGAGTTGGTCGCTGCGGGTTTCTGGGGCAGCAAGCTATCCCCTGAAGTCCGAAGCCAACGCCTTAAAGCTGTGTTGGAAAACTGGTGCCTGACCGGTCTGGAACAGCGCCCATTGATGGCCCTCTCCGGCGGCGAATTGCAGCGCGCCCTGCTCGCCCGATTGAGCCTCGCCGAAGCCCCCTTGTTGTTGCTCGACGAACCTCACGCAGCCCTCGACGAACTCGGCCAATCACTGCTGTGGAAAAACATCCACGCCTGGCACGCCGAAGGTCGAACCCTGGTGGTCGTGTGTCATGACCTCGCCGCCGTGCGCCAACACATTCCTCAAACGCTGCTGATCAAAAGCAGTGGCTGCGTCCTCGGCTCAAGCACCGAGCTTATCCGCCAACAACCACAGACGCAGGTGGCCTGATGCTCGCCGCTGCTCAACTTTGGCAACCGTTCCACGAGTTCGTGTTCATGCGCCGGGCACTGCTCGGTGGATTGGTGTTGGCCTGCAGCACGGCTCCGCTCGGCGTATTTCTGATCCTGCGACGCATGAGTCTGATCGGCGACGCGGTCGCTCACGGCATCCTGCCCGGTGCCGCGCTCGGCTTCTGGTTTGCCGGGCTGAGCCTTCCGGCGCTGACCTTAGGAGGCCTCGGTGCGGGCTTGAGCATGGCCGGGATCGCGGCATGGATCACTCGCCGCACCGGCCTGCGAGAAGATGCGAGCCTCGCTGCGATCTACCCCATCTCCCTCGCCAGCGGCGTGCTGATCCTCGGCATCGCCGGCAAACGCCTGGACCTGCTGCACCTGCTGTTTGGCTCGGCGTTGGCGGTCGACGGCCCGACGTTGACCGGCATGTTGTGGGTCTCAGGGCTCAGCCTTATCGCCATGGCGCTCATCTACAAACCGTTGTTGCTGGACACCCTCGACCCACTGTTTCTGCAAACCGTCAGCCGTCTCGGTCCACTGGCGCACGGCGTATTCCTGACATTGGTGGTGCTGAATCTGGTGATCGGATTTCAAGCCATTGGTGCGTTGATGGTCGTCGGTCTGATGATGTTGCCCGCCGCCGCGTCGCGTTTCTGGAGCCGACGCTTGCCCGTATTGATGGCCATCGCCGGGCTGCTCGGCTGCCTCTCGGTGTGGCTCGGCTTGTTGCTGTCGTTCTACTACTCGCTGCCCAGCGGCCCGGCGATCGTGCTGGTGGCTGGCGGCGGGTATCTGCTGTCCGTGGTGTTCGGACCGGTGCACGGCTTGCTGCGCCGCCCGCCCTTGCTCACATCCCAATGAGGTGTTTCCCGATGCGCGCTTTACTCGTGCTGTTCAGTTTGATGCTGTCGATGTCGTTGTCTGCGGCGGAAAAACTGCAGGTGGTCACCAGCTTCAGCATCCTCGCCGACATGACCCATCAGGTCGGTGGCGAGCACATCCAGATCACCAACATGGTCGGCCCCGACGCCGATGCTCACACCTATGAGCCGACCCCGGACGATGCAAAGGCATTGCTCAAGGCCGGACTCATCATCAAAAACGGCTTGGGTTTCGAGCCGTGGCTGGACCGCCTGGTGACCAGCACCGAGACCAAAGCCCCGGTCATCAGCGCGAGCCATGGCGTCATCCCTCGCTCGCTGGATGAAGATGGCGAGACCGTCCCCGACCCTCACGCCTGGCACAACCTGGCGAACACCGAGCTGTACATCAGCAACATTACCAAGGCACTGATCGCCGCCGACCCGGCGAACAAAGCCGACTATGTTCGCAACAGCCAGGCCTACCTGAAACAGATCTACGCGCTGCTCGCCGAAGCCAAAGCCAAGCTCGGTTCGCTGCCACCGGGCAACCGCAAGATCGTCACGTCCCACGATGCATTCGGTTATCTGGGTCAGGCCTATGGCATCGACTTCATGGCGCCACAAGGTCTGTCCACCGAGCGCGAACCTTCGGCCGCCGAAGTCTCCGCGCTGATCACCCAGATTCGCCAGGCCAAGGTCAAAGCGGTATTCATGGAGAACATCAAGGACGCCCGCCTGCTCAAGCAGATTGCCGATGAAAGCGGCGCGCACATCGGTGGCACGCTGTACTCCGATGCGCTCGCCGCCACCGGTCCGGCGAGCACCTTTACCGGGTTGTTCGAGTACAACCTCAACACCTTGTACGAGGCTTTGAGCAAGCCATGATCCGCAAGAATCCCTCAGGTGATTTGCCGCTGATTGCGGAGTCCGCCTACGTTGATAAGACCGCGATCATCTGCGGCAAAGTGGTGATCGGCGAGAACGTTTTCGTCGGCCCCTACGCGGTGATTCGCGCGGACGAAGTCGACGCCTCGGGCGAGATGGAGCCGATCACCATCGGCGCCAACTCGAACATCCAGGACGGCGTGGTGATCCACTCCAAGTCCGGTGCGGCGGTGACGATCGGCGAGTTCAGCTCGATCGCCCACCGCTCCATCGTTCATGGTCCGTGCTCCGTGGGCGACCGGGTGTTCATCGGGTTCAACAGTGTGCTGTTCAACTGCGCCGTCGGTGATGGCTGCGTGGTGCGGCACAACTCAGTGGTCGACGGTCGCGACTTGCCTGCCGACTTCTACGTGCCCTCCACCACCCGCATCGGCCCCAATACCGACCTGTCGCAATTCCCGCCGGTGAGCGTCAGCGCCTCGGAGTTTTCCGAAGACGTGGCGCGTACCAACGTCGATCTGGTGCGTGGCTACAAAGCCCTGCAAAACGAGTTCTGACCATGAACAACGTGCTGATTCGCAATGCCCGGCTGGTGAATGAAGGACGTGTGTTTGACGCTGATCTGTTGGTCAGCCATGGTCGCATCGTCAAGATCGCGAGCAGCATCGAAGGGGAAAATGCCGCCGTCGAAATCGATGCAGAAGGCCAGTGGTTGATGCCTGGAATGATCGATGATCAGGTGCACTTCCGCGACCCCGGTTCGCCCGACAAGGGCAGTTTCTACACTGAATCGAGAGCCGCAGTGGCCGGCGGCATCACCAGCTTCATGGACATGCCCAACACAAATCCGTCGACCCTGACGCTGGCAGCATTGGCCGACAAGAAGCGCCGCGCAGCGATCAATTCTGTAGCCAACTACGGCTTTCACTTCGGCGTGAGCAACGACAATCTCGACACCGTCGCGGCACTCAATCCTTGCGAAGTGTCCGGCGTAAAAGTGTTCATGGGCGCGTCCACGGGCAACATGCTGGTAGACGATCCCGAGGTTCTGGATCGGTTATTCGCCGAGGTGCCGACGATTCTGTTGGCCCACTGCGAACACACGCCGAGCATCGACGCCAATGCAGTGAACCTGCGAGAGCTGTTCGGCGAACACATTCCCGCCTCGGCCCATCCGCTGATCCGCAATGCCGAGGCCTGCTTCCGTTCGTCCTCGATGGCCGTGGATCTGGCCAAGCGGCATGGCACCCGGCTTCACGTGTTGCACCTGACCACCGCCCGCGAACTGGCGTTGTTCGAAGACAAGCCACTGACACAAAAACGCATTACCGCCGAAGTCTGTCTGCACCACCTGCTCTTCGACGATCGCGACTACGCAACCCTCGGCAACTTGATCAAATGCAACCCGGCGATCAAGACTCAGACCGACCGAGACACCTTGCGCCGAGCCTTGATGAGTGATCGACTGGACGTCATCGGCAGCGACCACGCGCCTCACACCTGGGACGAAAAGCAACGTCCCTACTGCCAGGCACCGTCCGGCTTGCCATTGGTGCAACACGCCCTGCCCGCCTTGCTGGAGTTGGTGGCGGATGACGTTCTACCGATCACCACCCTTGTGGCCAAGACCAGTCACCGTGTCGCAGATCTGTTTGCCATTCCCGACCGAGGCTATTTGCGCGAAGGGTATTGGGCCGACCTGGTGCTGATCAAACCCGAACCTGGTGGCGTTGCCGTCTCCCAACAGCCGATCCTGTCTCAATGCGGCTGGACGCCCTTCGCGCAACGGCGCTTTCGCCACAGCGTGAGAACAACGCTGGTATCGGGGCAAATTGCCTGGCACGACAAACGTCTTAATGACAGCTGCCAGGGTTTACCGCTACGGTTTATGCGCTAGCGCAGCACTCGAGAGCACCGACATGATCCACATCACTCTGAGCGATGGTTCATTGCGTGAATACGACCAACCGTTGTCGGTGTACGAGTTCGCCGCGAGCATTGGTCCCGGGCTTGCCAAAGCAGCCGTCGCCGGCCGGGTGGACGGCGTATTGGTGGACTGTCAGTTCTTGATCGAAGCCGATGCCCGGGTCAGCATCGTCACGCCTCAAGAGCCCGATGGCCTGGAGATACTGCGCCGCTCCTGCGCATTGATGCTGGCGATGGCCGTGAAACAGCTCTATCCAAAAGCGCAATTGCAGACCGGATCGGCGCTGGGTGACGGGTTCTATTATGAGTTTTCCTTTGAACGGCCGTTAAACCTGGTCGACCTTGCGGGCATCGAAGCGCGCATGAAGACCCTGGCGGCGACCAATCATTCGATCCGCCGGCGCGAGCCGTCACCGCGTTCCAAGTACATGGAAAAACTTGCGACCTACCTGCTCGGGGACTTCGAATGTGTGTCGATGGGCCCGCATGCTCCGGCAACCAGAGTGTTGCAGGCATTCGCGCTCGATCACATCAGCGGCCTTTCGCCACAGCGGATCTATGGCACGTGCTGGTCTTGCCAGGAGGAACTGGACGACTGGCGGGCACCACCGCACGTGATGGTCGTGAGCATGGATGATCGCCAATCGGATTACGCACAGTGGGTGACCGAAGCCTTGCGCCGAAGCGGCGTACGCGCCCGTGCGGACCTGCGCAACGAGAAGGTCCGCCACAAGATTCGCGAACACAGCCAGCAAGTGCCGTATCTGGTGGTGATCGGGGAGAAAGAAAAAGAAGGCGGGTTTGTCAGCGTGCGCAGTCACACCGGAGAGGATTTTGGCCGGATGGCCATTGAGGCGGTGTGTGATTGGCTGAGATCAACGGGGATTGCGGGTGTCTGAATTGACGCCTTCGCGGGCAAGCCTCGCTCCTACAGGGACGATGTAAATCCTGTAGGAGCGAGGCTTGCCCGCGAAGCTCTTAGGCTCTTGGTTTAACAGTCCCGCAATCCTGCCCCAACCACACCGCGCGAGTATCAAGGCTACCCTTCTGCTGAATGCCGGTAGCATTGAAAGTGCCATTCACCTTGGTGGTGAACTCACGATCACTGAGGAATGTGGCCACACCCGCACCCTGCGCTTTCGGGCAGCTGAAGCGGAATTTCCACTGGTTACCGGTGCGCTCGGTGATTTCCTGCTTGCAGCCCGATTGCGGATCCGTCAGCGGAATGTTGTCAGTCTTCACTTGCTCCGGCGTCAGGCAAGCCCGGATCCCCTTGCCGCCCATGGTGATGCCCTGCTTCTCCAGCTGCGCGCGCTGTTCAGGCGTCATCTGGCTCTGTATCTGGCCAAGGATCAGTTGCAGATCCGGCAGGTTCTGGTCATCGACTTTCATGTTGCTCGAGGTCAATTCCCACAAACCCGGCTGCAGCATCTGCGCCTGAGCGGCCACCGGAAGTGCTAAACCTAAAGCTACGGCCAAACCCAGCAGACGAACGTTCATTGAGTAACTCCTGATCGATAGTGGCCGTTAGACGTCAGCCACGAGCTTCGGTTCATGGGCCAATTAAATAGCGACATTCTGCACGGAACATGGTCTGTTAAGCACTGAATCTTCAGGAGCAAGGCTGCCCCCATGGATTATTTTGGACCGCATATTTTCGGTTACCTGATCGCATTGCTGCACTCGTTAGGCATGATCGCCGCCATACATGCCGTGTTGACCGTTCGGACCGCTCAGGGCTCGATCGCCTGGGCCTTGTCGCTGCTGTTCATTCCCTACCTCACGCTCATTCCCTATCTGGTCTTCGGCCGCAGCACCTTCGATGGCTACATCAAGGCACGGCGACAGGCCAACGAGGAAATGCGCAAGGCCATCTCCGATTTGAACTGGCGCCCGTGGGTTGAAGAAGCACTGACCGCCCGTGCCTCCAACGCCTACGCATCATTGAGGGCGATGCCGAAACTGGGCCGCATGCCCTGCCTTGCGAACAACGAAGTCAGCCTGCTGATCAACGGCCACGCCACCTTCGAGGCGATCTTCGAGGCCATCAGCCAGGCTAAGGAAGCCGTGCTGATCCAGTTTTTCATCATCCACGACGACCGTCTGGGCCAACGCCTGCAAACCTTGTTGCTGAATAAAGCCGCCGAAGGCGTCGCCGTTTATTTACTGTACGACCGCATCGGCAGCCACTCCCTGCCCCACAGTTATGTGCAGCCGTTGCGCGATGCCGGTGTCGAGGTCAAAGCCTTCGCGACGCGTAGCGGCTGGCTCAATCGCTTTCAGGTCAACTTCCGCAACCATCGCAAGATCGTCGTGGTGGACGGCGTGTTGGGCTTCGTTGGCGGGCATAACGTGGGCGACGAATACATGGGCGAGAAACCACCCCTCGCCCCTTGGCGCGATACTCACGTGCGGGTGCGCGGGCCGGTGGTGGCGTGCATGCAAGAGTCCTTCGCCGAAGACTGGTTTTGGGCAGCGCGCTCGTTGCCGCCGTTAATACTGCCGGACGCGTATCCGGACAACGGTGTGCTCTGCCAATTGCTTGCCAGTGGGCCGGCAGATTCCTACGAAACCTGTTCGTTATTCTTCGTTGAAGCCATTCACGCGGCGACCGAGCGGGTGTGGATTACCAGCCCCTATTTCATCCCCGACGAAGCGGTGTTCGCCGCCTTGAGGCTGGCGGTTCTGCGCGGCGTGGATGTGCGATTGCTGCTGCCTTCACGACCGGATCACCGCATCGTTTACGCCGCCTCCAGCCTGTATGCCTTCGAAGCCGTGCGCGCCGGTGTGCGGGTATTCCGCTACGAGCCCGGTTTCCTGCATCAGAAAGTGGTGTTGATCGACAGCGAAATCAGCGCCATCGGCAGCGCCAATATGGACAACCGTTCGTTCCGGCTGAATTTTGAAGTGATGTTGCTGACTGTCGACCGAGTGTTTGCCGGCGAGGTGGAACAGATGCTCAACGACGACTTCGACCAGGCGCATGAAGTTGCCAAAGAAGAAAGCCGGGAGACCCACCGCCTGCAACAGGTCGGCATGCGGATCGCCCGGCTTATTTCACCGATACTTTAAGGGTTGTAGATGTCGTCGCGGGTCCAGGGCAGTTCATGGCTGCCATCGGGGTGGGCTTTCACTGCGAGGATCTGGTGCAGGTTGATCCAGCCCCGGGCGAATGCATAAGCGCATCCCGCCAGGTACAGCCGCCAGATTCGCAAGGCCTGCTCCGGTACCTGCCGGGCGGCCGCTTCCAGGTTGTCCTCCAGGCGTTCGCTCCAATGGTCCAGAGTGCGCGCGTAGTGCAGGCGTAAGCTCTCGACATCGATGATCTCCAGCCCCGCATCACTGATCTCGGCAGAGATCATCGACAGGTGCGGCAGCTCGCCGTTGGGGAACACGTATTTCTCGATGAAATCACCCGCACCGCGTCCCACCGGCCGGCCATCGATATGCTTGGCGGTGATGCCGTGGTTCATCACCAGGCCGCCCTCTTTCACCGCGCCAAACAAGGTTTTGCAGTACTCGGCCAGGTTCTCGTGCCCCACATGCTCGAACATGCCAACGCTGACCACTTTATCGAAGCGCCCGTCCTGAGGCAGATCGCGGTAGTCCAGCAGTTGCAGCTCGACCAGATCGTCGAGGCCTTCCTCTGTCACCCGTTCACGAGCCAGGGCCAGTTGCGCGCTGCTCAGCGTGATCCCGAATACCTTCGCGCCAAACTCCCGCGCCGCATAGCGCGCCAAACCGCCCCAGCCACAGCCGACATCCAGCAGATACTCGCCAGGTTGCAGGCGTAGTTTGCGACACAGGTGGCGGAATTTGGCTTGCTGGGCCTGCTCAAGCGTTTCGCTGCCGGTCTCGAAGTACGCGCAGGAGTACGCCATGTCACTGTCGAGCCATAGCTGATAAAACGCGTTGGAAAGGTCGTAGTGATAGGAAATCGCCTTCGCGTCGGTTTCCTTGTCGTGGGCGGTGCGAACAGGCTGACTGTCGAGGTCGCCCAGCAATGCATGACTCCATTCATCAACGACGCGGATCACCTCGCTGATAGAGCCTTCCAGCTCAAGTTTGCCCTCGACAAACGCCGCCCCGAGCGCGTCGAGGCTGGGATGTGTCAACTGGGTAACCATTTGTGGGTCCTTGACCACAATCGTGACGCTGGGCGTCGGCCCCAGATTAATTTCATGGCCGTCCCAGAGTCGCAGGCGTAGCGGTAACTGCAGATTCTGTAAGGCCGGTGGAAGTTGCGCGAGCATGGAATATCCCCCTTGTTTCAGACGTCTGATGTGAGGGTAGACCATCCTTGAAAAATAGCAGGCTATCGATTTAATAGCCGTCTTCTATGATTTGCAGCGCTTGAATCAAGCGCCGCAAATTCGCAGAAGTGATTGCCCTCCCACTAGATGACTGCGAATTTCGTGCACAGTTCTGAAATGTTCACATCCCTTAGACGTCGTCCTTCATCTTGAGCAACGGCTCTTGGAAACGCAGCAGCCGCCCAGCGTTGCCCAATACCAGCAACGTACTCAAGTTATGCAGCAGCGCAGCAATCATTGCCCCTGCCGCACCGAGCCAGCCGAAGGCAGCGAAAGCAACAATTGCCAGTGTCCAGCCCAGACCGATGATCACGTTGACCTGCAACGTCTGCCGGCATTGGCGACTCAAACGTACGCAAGTGCCGAGACGACGCAGGTCACTGCCGATCAGCACGATATCAGCTGAAGCCAAGGCAATATCCGCCCCGCCCGCGCCCATGGCGACGCCCACCACACCGGCCTTGAGTGCCAGCGAATCATTGATGCCATCCCCGACTACCATCGGCCGGAAGCCGCTGCCGATTTCTTTCAGCACACGGTTGAGTTTGTCCTCGGGCAAGGCTTGGGCTTCGACATCGCTGACCCCGACATCCCGGGCCAACGTATTGGCGACGCTTTGGCGATCGCCGGTGAGCAACAATTGCCGACCCAATCCGAGTTCTCGCAATTCACTCAAGGCGAACCGCGCTTCAGGTTTGACGCTGTCCGCGAGCAACAGCCAGGCCAGGAATTCACCGTTGAGCGCCAACCCGGCGATCGGGCCATCGTGTTCAGGAACGGCCGAGGTGGCGATTGCCAATTGCGCGAACAACTCCGGTCGCCCAAGTGCTGCTTCGCCCTGTTCGGTCATCGCTACCACGCCCAGGCCCTGCCGCTCGTGAATGTCCGTGAGCAGCAGAAAATGTTCCTGGCTAACCAATCCGGCGAGCGCGCGACTGACCGGGTGACTGCTGGCAGAGCCCAGGCTGGCAGCCAGTTTCAGCACGTGGTTGCGATCTTCCAGCGGACTGTCGATCGATTGCAGGCGCAAGGTGCCGAAGGTCAGCGTCCCGGTCTTGTCGACCACCAGCGACGTCAGATCCGCCAGCTCTTCGAGAAACGCCGAACTGCGGATCAGAATCCCGTGTCGTGCGGCAACCGCGACGCCGGCAATCGCCGTGGCCGGTGCCGACAACACCAACGCACACGGACAGGCTGCCACCAACACCGCGAGCATCGCTTGCGCATCGTTGGTGATGAACCAGGTCACTGCTGCCAGCAACAACACCAGCACCATGTAGCTGCCAGCGTAGCGTTCCAGCAAGCGGGTGATTGGCGGTTTGGAACGCTCGGCACTTTGCATTAGCGCGATGACTTTACCGAGTGTCGATTCATTGCCGGTACGGGTCACTTCAATGCGCAGCAGACCATCAAGGTTGATCGCCCCGCCGAACACCGTCATGCCGACGCCCGCCTCCACCGGCACCGACTCGCCCGTGATCGATGCGGTATCGAGACTCGCCTGACCGGAGAGCACACGACCATCGGCCGGTACTCGATCACCGGCGCGAACCTCCACAAGGTCGCCTGCCTTGAGTGTGCTGTTGTCGACTTCAACGATGGAGCCATCCGCCTGAACCTTGCGTGCATGGCTGCGCGTCAGTTTGCCGAGTGCGTGAATCGCCTCCTGGGAACCGATCACGCTGCGCTCTTCCAACACATGACCGAAGATCATGATGATCGGCAACAACGCAGCGGTCAGCAGATCCCCCGTTGCCCAGGCACCCAACATCGCCAACGCAATCAACTGATCGGTGATCCCGTGCAAGCTGGGATAACGCAGGCTGTACCAGGCCGAACGCATCACCGGCACGGCCACCAGCAACGAGGCAAAACCCAGCAGCAATTGACTGACGCCCGTCTGCTCCGGCGACCACCAGCGCCAGATCAAACCGAGCGCCAGCAAGCCGAGCGCGAGCATGGCCAGGGTCAATTGGCGTGCAGCGCTGCGTTGCTCGGCCGAGGACAACATGCTCGGTGCAGCGGCGGTTTGGGCGGTCATTGTGCAGCTCCCTGAATGATCAGGCGGGAATCGTCTTTCGGATTGACTGTGGTCACCGAGCCGGCCTGACCGAGGATTTTCGGCAAGCGCTCGCGGTAAATGCGCAACAGCATTTGCGGGTCAGTGCCTTGTTGTTGCGCCTTGGCCAGGCTCAATACTGTGGCCGTGTTGGCGGAGGCTTTGGCCAGCCGTTCGCTGGCTTGAGCGTGAGCGACTTGCAGCGCACGGTCGGCTTGCTCGTTGGCGGCCTGAGTGAGTTTCTCGGCTTCAGTGCGGGCATTGGCCACGGCTTTATCGGCTTGCTGACTTGCCGTCAGAACGGCGTTGAAAGCATTGACCGCAGGTCCTGGCAGGCTCGACTGCACATCCACGCGCGCCACTTCGATCCCCAGCCCCTGCCCCGTTGCGGTCAATTGCGCGAGTCGCTGATTGATGCCTTGTACCAAATCCCCGCGCAGGCGCTCGCGTCTTTCCGCCGCTTGATTATCCGCGCCGATCAACTCCGGACGCGCCACCAGGATGGTGTCCAGATCTCGTGCGGCGGTGAGTGCCACGGCGCTGCGGGTCACCAGGCGATCCAGTGCAGGCAGCACGTGTTCACCTTGAACAACAAACGCATACGGTTCGGTGACTTTGTAAAACACCCGCACATCCAGTTGCACCACACCCGCGTCACCCGTCAGCAGATAACCGGAACCTGCCAGCGCATCACTGAGCGGCGTGGCGAAAGTGGCTGCTCGGTCGGCCTGCAACGCGGCATCGCTGCGCAGTAGATTGTCGACCCGACGCTCGATCACCCGATCTGCCGCCGGCAACAAAACCACCTGCTCGAACGGCCTCGGCCACGCCAACAGCAGACCGGCATTCTGAATGCGATCCAGCGCGCCAAAGTGCAACACCACCGCACGATTTTGCGGATCGATTTGCCGCACGTTGGAGAACGCCCACGCCAACGCGGCCAGTACCGTCACCGCATACAGGGCGAGAAAAGCCAATCGCCCGGCCTGAATCCAGGGGCTGCTTAACTCATTTGTTCCACGTGGAACCAAATTCATGGCTGCGATCCGGACTTGTTATCGAGCGTCGGCGGACCGTCAACCAACACCCGGAACGGCGCGGCATCGGTGCGCAGAATCAGTTTGGTTCCAGGCGTAACGATGGTGCCCAAGGTGTCGAGGGAGCGCAGCAAGTTATACAACTGCGGCGAACCCGCGTAAGCGCGGCCGTAAATCTGTGCGGCTTCGACCCGGGATTGAGCCTCGATGTCGGCAGCTTTTACCGTGGCATCGGCCTGGACGATTCGCGCATCGCGCTCGGCTGCAGAGCGGATTTGCGCCGCTTCACGTTTGCCGATGGCCGTGCGTTCGGTGGCGATTGTTTCACGCTCGGCGCGCATGCGATCGACGGTGGCGGTCAGGGTCACCGACGGCAAGGTCAATCGTTCGATGCCGACTTGCAGCACACGAACGCCATACGTGGCGAGTAACTGCTGATCGATTTGCTGACGTAACTGCGCTTCGAAATCAGCGATGTGCACCTGGCTGGCATCGGTGTTCACCAGATTGGCCAGATCAAAACTGCTGGCCGTGGTTTCCAGCGCCGAGCCGACGAAGGTGCGAATCTGCCGCGCAGCTTCGTCCGGCTGATTCTGCACAGCGCGCATGAAGCGCTGCACATTGTCTGGATCACCTTGCACCTGCCACGCCACGTAAGCTTGAACGATGATGCGTAAACCGTCGCGCGTGCCCACATCCTGCAAACCACTGGACGTGGTGCGCAAACGCAGATCGACCGGAATCGCCGCCTCAAAAGGCGCGGGCCAACGCCAGCCCAGTCCCGGCTCCAGCAACACCCGCGACGGATTGCCGAAGCGCGTGATCACCGTGGCTTCGCCGGAGCGCACCTGCACCAGGCTCGCGGCGGCGATGGCAAACGCCACCAGTAACGCTGCCCACCCCATGCGCCGCCACGGGAATGGACCTGCTTCCTGCGGATCGCCGTGGTGGTGATGGTGATGCCCGTGGTGATGCCCGCCATGGCCGTGATCGTGGCCGGCGTGGTCATCATGATCGTGAGTGTGCGACTGGCTCAATTGGCAGCTCCTGGCTGAGCAGTTTTACGCGCCGATGCAGGGTCAACCGGCAGCGTGAAAGTACGGAGGTCGATGGTCGGCGCGTTGCCGCTGCCGCCCAGACGATGATCGAGAACCAGCAACCTGGCGTTGGTCAGGCCTTGGGAGAGCTGACTGAAATACTGCTCCAGCACGAAAGCCTGGCCCGCGCTGGCATAGGCTTTTTGCTCGGCGCTGAATTTCAGATCGGCCGCTTGCGCAGCCGCATTGATTTCACGCGCGCTGGCTGTCGCTTGATCCCGTGCGATGCTGGCCTGCAATTGCGCCTGGTTGGTGGCCTCTGCGGCTGCGCCGCGCTCACGCGAGATCAGGGCTTGCGCAGCAATTTGCGCCGCTTGCACGCCGTGATAAGCGTTGGCCGCGCCAGCCGGTGGGTGAATCGCTTCAACCACGGTGGCGAGAATTTCCACGCCGCTGTCGAGTTTTTCCAGGTCTGCCTGCACCGCACGGCCAATCTCTTCAGCGAGCCCTACCCTGTCCTCACCGAGCAGACCGTCGAGGGTTCGCGAAGCGAAGTCGTGCACCAGAATCCGGCTGGCGGTGCTGCGGATCAGTGTCGGCACGTTGGCGCTGTTGTACGTCGCGGCCAACGCCGCTTGATCCGTGAGGCCGATGCGATAGACGAAACGCACGTCCATGTTGACGATCTGGAAGCTCTGTTTGTCGGCACGACTGCTGGCGATCACTTGAGACTTGTCGTTCACGTGGCTGGCGTCCCACAAGCGATTGGCCGTCGCCGGCGCCGGACCTTCAGCCGGTTCAGCCACAATCGGCGCCGCCGCTTCGCCAACACTGGTGGCCAACTCGTGAACCACGCCGTTCTCGACACTCAACACTCGACCCAACGGCCACGGCAGGCCTGCGTGCAAACCGGGGCCGAAGACCTCCACCGGTTTGCCAAAACGCTCATAGATGCCCCGCCCTTGCAGGGAGATTTCGTGAATGCCGGTGAGCGACCAACCGACCAGTGCCACCACCGCGAGCACCGGAACGAATGCCCGGCGCATGTAAGTGAAGGCCCAGATCTGCCGCAGATCGATGCCGAAACGGTTATGTAATTCGTGTTGCAGCGCCAGCAACGGTTGGGGTGGCCAGCGCAGCATGTCGGCGACGAAACTTCGCGCCAGCAACGCAGGTTCGAGTTGTTCACGCTGCGGACTGAACAGTGACAACACCGCGCGTAGCAGCAGTTCGACCGCGACCAGACCCGGCAGCAGGCCAATCAGTACTGCCAGACGTACCGGCCAAACCGACGCTTCGCTGCCCAACAACAGGCACAGCGCGCTCAGCACAAGACAGATGATTGCCACGCGCGTCAGCTGCGCCAACGAACCTGCTTCGGGCCACTGGGCCACGTTTTCCTGGGCAAGTTGCCGTTCCAGCACCAGCAAACCGAAGGCCAGCAGTAACGACAATGCCGCCGCGACACTGGCTGAAAAACCGAGCGCAGCGGGAGGCAGGGCCAGGTTCCAGACTTGATTGATGCTGAACACCACCAGCAGCGCCCAAGCGCCAAGCCACAGCGTCGAGGCGCCGATCTGCGCCAGCAGCCGCAACCATCGCTGGCTGATCCGCTCCAGCAGTCGTTCATACCAGCCCACCGGCGGCGTTTCAGCGACGACTTCCACAGGGAGCATCGCCGGGTTCATCGCCCTTTCACGCCACTGTGTCACCCACCACGCCGATTGCAGCCCGGCGACCAGCACCAGCAAACCGGCGCTCTGATTGACCAGCAGCGCTGGCCAAAGCGACTGCGGTGCAAACAGCCCGACAAAAAACGCCAGCACCCAGCCTGCCCCCGCGAGCGCGCCGAGGCCGATTGCCAACTGCCGCAATCGCCGCCCTTGAAAGACTGCCTGCTGAAAGCGCGGCAGCCCGGCTACCGTTGCGCCCTCAATCTCGAGATCGACTTGCATACCACCCCAGTGATTTTCTTTGCTGACGTCGCAATACGTTACGATATAACGAAAGTCGTGAAATTTTTGTACTAAATCGTTCTATCTAAAGACGCTCAACCTGTCGCTTGGCTGAAGCCTTGACCGAAAGGCGTGGCTGCGCACATATTACGCTCGTAATTTTATTCAGGAACTACGTTTATCCAGCCCGATTCCCATCCAATTCAGGAGTACATCCATGAGCAACTATGACGTCGTGATACTGGGCGGAGGCCCCGGCGGCTATAACGCGGCGATTCGCGCCGGCCAGCTGGGCCTGAAAGCCGCCTGTGTCGAAGGCCGCGCCACCCTCGGCGGCACCTGCCTGAACGTCGGTTGCATGCCGTCCAAGGCATTGCTGCATGCTTCTGAATTGTATGACGCGGCCATGGGCGCGGAATTTGCCAACCTCGGCATCGAGGTCAAACCCACGCTGAACCTCGCGCAAATGATGAAGCAAAAGGATGAAAGTGTTGCCGGGCTGACCAAGGGCATCGAGTTTCTGTTCCGCAAAAACAAGGTCGACTGGATCAAGGGGTGGGGCCATATCGACGGGCCGGGCAAAGTCACGGTGACGGACAGCCAGGGCGGCAAGACTGAGCTGAGCGCCAAGGACATCATCATTGCCACCGGCTCCGAGCCCACTCCCCTGCCCGGCGTGGACATCGACAACACGCGCATACTCGATTCCACGGGTGCGCTTTCTTTGTCCGAAGTGCCCAAGCATCTGGTAGTGATTGGCGCCGGGGTCATTGGCCTGGAATTGGGCTCGGTGTGGCGGCGTTTGGGCGCACAGGTGACCGTGGTCGAGTTTCTCGACCGGATCTGCCCCGGCGTGGACGGTGAGGCGGGCAAAACCCTGCAACGTTCGTTGAGCAAGCAAGGCATCAGCTTCAAGCTGAGTTCGAAAGTCACCCGCGCCACGGCCTCGGCGAATAGCGTTCAACTCAGCATCGAACCGGCCGCCGGCGGCACTGCCGAATTACTCGAAGCCGATTACGTGCTTGTCGCCATCGGGCGCCGGCCTTACACCGAGGGGCTGGGGTTGGAGAACGTTGGCCTCGCCACGGATAAACGCGGCATGCTCGCCAACAAGGGTCATCGCACTGAAGCGGCAGGCGTGTGGGTCATCGGCGATGTCACGTCGGGACCGATGCTCGCGCACAAGGCCGAAGATGAAGCCATGGCCTGTATCGAGCAGATCGTCGGCAAGGCAGGCGAGGTCAATTACGACCTGATCCCCAACGTCATTTACACCAGGCCGGAGTTGGCCAGCGTCGGCAAGACCGAAGAGCAACTCAAGGCTGAGGGCCGCGCCTACAAGGTCGGTAAATTCCCCTTCACCGCCAACAGCCGGGCGAAGATCAACCACGAGACTGAAGGCTTCGCCAAAGTGCTGGCCGATGAGCGCACCGACGAGATTCTCGGCGTGCACCTGGTAGGCCCGAGCGTCAGTGAAATGATTGGCGAATATTGCGTGGCCATGGAGTTCAGCGCTTCGGCTGAAGACATTGCCCTGACCTGTCATCCACATCCGACGCGCTCCGAGGCGTTGCGCCAGGCGGCGATGAATGTGGAGGGGATGGCGACGCAGATGTAGGGCTGGAGACCTGTTGAGACTGATCTACCGCCATCGCGAGCAGGCTCGCTCCCACACTGGATCTGTGGCGTACACAAAACCCATGTGGGAGCGAGCCTGCTCGCGAAGGGGGCAACTCGGTTTAAAGCGGCAAATGCTCTAGAGGCAACGCCCCCGGCGTTTTCACCGTGTGAATCGCAAAGTTGCTGCGTATGTCACTCACCCCCGGCAACTTCAGCAAACGCCCGGTGAGAAAACGGTCGTACGCACGCAAATCCGGCACCACCACCTGCAACAGAAAATCCGATTCCCCTGACACCAGAAACGCCGAAATCACCTCGGGCAAAGCCATCACCGCCACACGAAAGGCTTCGGCCTGTTCGTCGTTGTGGCGTTCGACCTTGACCCCGACAAACACCGTCAGCCCCAACCCGACTTCATCGCGGTCCAGGTTGGCCTGATAGCCGCGAATCACCCCGGCCTCCTCCAGCATCCGCACCCGACGCAAACAGGGGGACGCAGACAGACCGATTTCATCAGCCAGTTGCACGTTGCTCAGACGACCGTCACGTTGCAGGGCCGCGAGAATTTTTCGGTCGTAAGCGTCGAGTTTCATTTTTGGCAGATCCCGCTGATTTGAATGACATTAAGTGGCAGGTTATGCCAACCAATGACTATTTAGAAGCAAACTACGCAACCACCTGCCCTGTGTTTCAGCCCTAGACTGGCGCTACCGAATCGACAACGAAAGGGGTGCAGCATGGCGGGGCTTTGGCTATTTTTCATGGCACTGGCTGTGGTTTACCTGCTCCCAGGCCCGGACATGATTCTGCTGCTGCAAACCGGCGCTCGTCAGGGCAAAGGCGCGGCGCTGGCCACGGCGGTGGGTTTGGGCATTGCCCGGGGTTGTCACGTGGCGTTGGCGGCACTGGGGCTGGCGGCACTGTTCAAGGCCGCGCCCTGGACTTTCGATATGGTGCGCCTGGCCGGGGCCGCGTACCTGTTGTGGATCGGCATTCAATGCCTGCGGACCACGATGCTCCCGAGCCTGAACGGTGCAGATTCAGCCTGTGGAAAACCTCGTTGGCGCGAAGCCATTCAGCGCGGATTGTTGACCAACCTGCTGAACCCCAAGGCGCTGCTGTTCTGCTCGGTGCTGCTGCCGCAGTTTATCGATCCGCAAGCAGGGCCGGTGCTCGCACAATTCGCGACCCTGGGCGTGGTGCTGGTCAGCGTCGGATTGTTGTTCGACAGCGCGTACGCCTTGGCCGGCGCCGCGCTTGGTCGCTGGCTGCAACGCAGTCCTTCGGCCCAACGCGTACAGCAGTGGTTGTTTGGCAGCCTGTTGATTGGTTTTGCCCTGCGACTGACCTTTGTTCAACAGGCGTGATTACTGACGCACCCTACGCTTGCGACGATTGATCAGTACCAGCGCAATGGCGGTAACTGCCACGACAGCGCCCATTTCCAGCCACTTTTTGTAAGGTCGCAACGTCGCGCGGATCGGACTCAATGCCTGGGTGACATAGCGTTTGTCTGCATTATGGAAATCCGGATAAGGGCACCGCTCGCCGAAGAAAAGTGCCCAATCCACGTAGGGACCTTCTTTGACATAGCGTTGATAGAAAGCGCTTTTCTCCTCCTGACCTGTGTTCCATCCCGCCGCCGCGCACAGCACCGCCGCAAAGGCCTGACTGGTATGTGGCAAGTAATCAGCGGCGCGACTGGCCAAGGCATTCGCGACATAACGGTAGTGGAAACGCTGATCGGGTTGAGCGGCACTGGCCTGTTGGCGCCTGACCTCCTCTTCAGCCACTAATGGACCGACCTTGAGTTCGTTACTTTCGAGGCTGTAATTGCCCCCGAACGTCGCGTAATCCGGGGACATCTCGTAGCCCAACAGCTCCATCCCGTTGAAACGGGCCAGCGTCGCGGCATTGTAGTAAGCGAAGGCACGTTTGCTTGGCCACCATTTCGATTCGGCGTCGTGGCGCAACTCCCCGTACGACTTGGCCTGATGGTGCAACGTCTCGCTGTCGAAGTACGCGGGCGCCTCGTCATAACGCTCCTCACGCAACAAGCGCCGCCCGAGCAGGTTGCGCAACTTCGCCGCCACCGACAACGGCACGTAGTTATCGCGATCCTGCTGAGTCAGCGCGGGCGGGGCCGGCACCTGAGTGTCGACGTAATGCTTGAGCTCATCGACGGTCAGCACACGCTCAGCGACGGTCGCGGCGTCGAACCAGTAAATGTCGTTGCTACGATAAAGCTGATCGAATGCCTGCAAATAATCCCCACGTTGCAACGCCAGGATCGCGCTTTCCCCCTCGACTCGGCACTTGGGTTGAAGCGTTTCGAAATCCCAGTCCGGCGTCCGTCGCTCGCCCCAGGATTCGCTCTGCGGGAAGGCCTGGGCAGCCTTGGCGTACGCGGCGGCGGCTGCCGTTTTATCACCCTCGCGCATCGCCAGTTTCGCCCGCAGCCACCACGCCAGGCCACCGTCACCGGCGTGTTCAAGGAAGGCCTTTGCACTGGCGTAATCGCCCTGTTGATAATTCACGGCCGCCAGCCGATCAGCATTATCGAGGCTGCCGCGCGTGCTGTTCTGCAGCAGCTTGATCAGTTTTTGCTCGCTCGGCGGTTGATCACCAAATGACCAACCCAACCGGCTGATCAGCGACGCCGTGACCAGCTGCTGCACCGGTTTGCCTTTCAGCAACGCGGCCAGTTGCTCGTCGGGCATCGCCGCCAGATCGGCCATCAACAGCTTCATTGAGGTGTAACCCACTGCGGAACCATGGAGGTTTTGCGTGGCGTAGAGTTTTATAGCGTTGTCCCAATCGCCCGTCGTGCGAGCGACTCGCGCCTCTTCGCCGAGGCTGGCGACGCCGAGCTCCAATGGATCGCTGAAGCCGTCGATGCTCAACTGGCGCGCCTGCTCAAAGGCCTTGCGCGATTGCGTCAGCAGATCGGGCGCGGCGTCCGCTTCGCTGCTCATGGCAAACAGCGCCCGGCCCAGCGAGTAGGCAGCCCAGGTGCTGCGGAACGCGCGTTGATCTGCCGGCAATGCGAGCACTTTCTGGAAGTAATCGGCGGCCAATCTATGGTCACCGGCGTTGAACGCCACGGCGCCCGCCAGATAGAGCATGAGCTCGGTCGGCAGGCTTGCGCCCTGCGCCTCGACCTGATGAGCATCGCTCAGCGTGCGCAGTTGTTTGACCAACGCCTGCTGCTGCGCCGCCAAACCAGCCTGTTCGGCGTCGTCCCGCTGCACGGCATAGTCAGGCGCGTCCATGCTGTAGACGACTTCACTGACGTTCTTCAAACCCGCAATCACCTGCCCGAGACGACTGATCTCGAACCGGAAGTTGCCTTCCGGCAGCTCCGCCAGCGACTGGCCCCGGTTGTCGAGCAGGCGCATGGGGAAATCCGGCCCGCAGGCCACTGCCGAACCCAGTGGAAAACCGAGGCTCAGGCAAAGCAAATGGCGGGGCCAGTTACGGGTGAACATTAGAACCTCCTTGATCAATGTTTGTGCAGCGCGCCCAACCAATGGCGCGCTGCCCACCGGCCGGGATCCGACCGTCGCGCAGGCGGGTGAAGGTAAGCAGATCCGGGCTTTGTTGCAACGCATAACCGGCCAGGGCATCGGCGCCTTCACAACCTCGTGCCGCGAGCGTCAGGCGTTCGGGCCAGGCGCTGTCGAGGTTGCCTTGATTGCTGACGCTGACGTCATAGAGGCCATCCTGCGCCGAGAGTTTCAGCGTCAGGCGACTATCGAGGGCTTCGCCACGGGCTACGGCGCGCAAGGTCGTCAGGCTCCAGGCCCGGCGATCATTGGCCAACGGCAGGCGAAACCAGATCAACCCGGCCAGATGAGCCGGTGGATCGTTACGCAATTGGGTGGCAAGTGCGCTCAGTTGCTGCGGATCGGCCAGCAATTCCCGGCGCTCGCCGACGCGCTCAATGGGCACTTCGCTTTCCACGTCGAGTGCGCCGCCGGCCTGCGGCAACAACGCTACGCCATAGGCCGGCAGCGCCAGATAAAAAGGTTTCGAAGTGATGCGGCTCCAGGCGCCGGCCCATTTTCTGGCCTGATTCGAGTCAAACAATCCCATGCGCGGGTCGCTCACCGCATGCACCTGCAACACGCTGCTATCGACTGTGGATAACAATGCCGGCAGTTCGGAACTGTCGAGCCACGCCGGCAGCGCAGTAATGCTCAACGGCATGGAAGCCGGCAGCACCGCGCGCAAATCCGTGAGGAATTTCCGATAAGCCGGTAGCCGAGCGTTCCCGGCATCGTGGTCGATTTCCACGCCAGAGAGCACCAGCCCCTGCGCCTGCCAATCGCTGAGCACTTGCTGGATCTGCGCAGTGACCTCGTCCTGATCCAGCGACTTGAGCTGGCCATCGAGACGAATCACCGCTATCAGTGGCCGGCCATCCCGTTTGAGCAGCACCGGATCGATTCGCGCCCGGTTCCAACCCGCCTTGGGGAATGCTTGCAAGGCCAGCACCCGCAGGGTCGAAAAATCCGCACGGCTGTCTTTGAGTGCGGCTTCGTGGGCCGGCGTCCATTGTCGTTGCCATACATAAAGTTGCTGATCGAGCGGCGGTGCGTCCTGTCGTTCACAACCGCTAAGCAAAGCCAGCATCACCAGCAACCCTGACAGGCGAGCGAGAAAAACCATAAAACTCCTAAGCCTGAATCTCATCTTGTAGGAGCGAGGCTTGCCCGCGAAGGCGTCCTAAACTCCGCCAAAAGCTTCGCGGGCAAGTCGGGTCGCCGCATCGCTCGCTCCTACACGCCGCGTTTGATGCTACAGGTCGAGCACCAAAGGCTGCGAGCCCTGCGCCGGAATCGCACAACAAATCAGGACATGTCCTACTTCCGGCACCTCCGCTGGCGGCTGTGGATAATTCACCTGACCGCTGATCAGGCGAGTCTTACACGTCCCGCAGGAACCGCCGCGGCAACTGAATTCCGGGTGCAAACCGCGGCTTTCCGCCAACTCCAGCAAACTGCCGCCCTCGGGTTGCCAGCGGGCTTCTTTGGCCGAACGCTCGAACACCACCGGCATCGACGTGGTTGCAGCCGGCGGTTGCTCGATGACCACCGCGTCGGGGTCCGGCCGGCGACGCAAGGTCGACGGGCCGAAGGTTTCGGCGTGAATCCTGCTGTCACGGATGTCCAGTTCCCGAAGGCTGTCGTACAGCCCTTGAGTAAAACTGCCCGGCCCGCAGAGTACAAAATCCAGCTGATCGTAGTCCTCCACTTCAAGGATGTTCTTGAGCAACGCGGTGTCGATCCGTCCGGTCAGGTCAAAGTCCTCGCCCTCGTGAGCATCGGCCTCCGGTTGACTGAGCAGACGCACTACCCGCACCGAATCACCGGCGTCATCCAGCAAACGATCCAGCTCGGAGCGAAACGGTTGATCCGCCAGCGTGCGCGAACTCTGGAAAAACCATGTAGGCCGAATGTGCCGCGTGCGCAGGCCTTGATACACCACCTCCCGTACCATCGACAGCAGCGGCGTAATGCCTACGCCGGCGGCCAACAACACCAGCGGCCGACGTTCATGGGTTGCCACGGTGAAGTGCCCTTGAGGCGCGCGGGCTTCCAGCAGATCACCAACACGAACCTGCTCATGCAGATGCGAAGACACCCGCCCTTCTCGCTTCACGCTGATGCGGAAAAAGTCATCGGACGGCGCGCTCGACAGGCTGTAGGTGCGGATATGCACCTCACCGCCAATGTTGAACCGCAGCGGTAAATGCTGCCCCGCTTGAAACAGCGGCAACCCGGCGCCATCGGCGGGCTCCAGATAGATCGAGCGGATGTTGTGGCTTTCCGCTTCGATGCGCACCACCCGCAGCGGCCGCCAATGATCACCCAGCGCCCGGGCTTGCAGGCGTGCGTTGGCCTGCTCCCAGGTGCCCGTCAGCAAACTGGTGGGCGATACGCCGTCGAAGCGCCAGCGCAGAGCCAGTGCCGCGGGCCGACGCACCACCTGCTCCACCTCGAATGTCCACAGACGCTCGGCGCCTTGAAAGGCTTCGACTTGGGGGCCTTCAAGGATGATTTCGGTGCGACCGCTGAGGTGCAGCAGGTCGCCGGAGTTGAAATCGATAAACAGCAAACCCGCCCGGGGGTTGATCAACAGGTTGCCCAGGGTATTGAAGAACAGATTGCCGGCGAAGTCCGGGATGGTCAGACGATTACCTTCCACGTGTACGAAACCGGCCTGACCGCCACGGTGGGAAACGTCCACTGAGCGCCGACCGTCGACATCCACATAACTGGCGACGAAGAAGGTATCGGCACCGGCAATCATGGCTTTGGCCGCATCATCCAGACCGTTCATGTGCTGCGCGATGCGCGTCGAGGGATCCGCCAGCGGCACCGAACGAAATTGCCGCAATTGAATGTATTGTGGGCAGTTGCCGAAGGACTGTTCGACCGTTACGCCGAAGCCATTCGCTGTCACGGCGCCGACGCGACCATTGAGGCGATTGCGCCGCCGCGTGTGCAGTTCGATCCCCAACAAGCCGATCGCCGCGCCATCGGTCAATTGCGCCGGGTCATCCGCCCCCGGCAAGCCGTTGAATTGCAGCGCACCTGGCTCGGGCGAGTGAGCGAAGCCCGGTTGCCCCTCAAGAATGCTCGCCCAAGGGTTACCGTCGACGTCCACTGCGCCGTACAGCATGAACGGCAGTTGCTCATAGAATGTGCGGTGCTGGTCCGGCATCTCAGTGCGAACTACCCTACGACCCAACGCCTCCATTCGCTCGGCAACACCGACGTGTGCCTGCAACTGTTTTTCGCCCGCGTGCCAAGGTGACTGGTCCATTACGGCTTCTCCCCTGCGCGCCAGGCGCAATGTGAACAGCCCGACAATGCCGGGCCGCAGGTATCAGGCAGTTTTTTGCAGGCCGGCGACGGTGCGCGGCATGCCGACAAACCCTGGCAAGGCTTCGATGCGCGCCAGCCAGGCTCGTACGTTGGCGTAGTCCTCGAGCGACACGTTGCCTTCCGGTGCGTGGGCGATGTAACTGTAGGCGGCCACGTCGGCAATGGTTGGTTCGCTGCCGGTCAGGTAAACCGTATCAGCCAGTTCCTGATCGATCAGTTTGAGCCAGACGTGGGCGTAAGCGATCGTCTCTTCAGCCCTGTAAGGCGCGCCAAACACCGTGATCAGCCGGGCCCGGCCCGGGCCAAAGGCAATCGGTCCGGCTGCCACTGACAACCAGCGTTGAACCTTGGCGGCGCCGAGCGGGTCGTCTGGCAGCCAGCGACCGTTACCGTATTTTTTCGCCAGATAAACCAGAATTGCGTTGGAATCGGCCAGCACCACACCTTGATCGTCGATGGCCGGGACCTGTCCGAACGGGTTGATCGCCAGGTAATCCGACTGTTTGTGCGCGCCCTTGGCCATATCGACCAGGATCAGCTCGGTCGGCAGTTGCAGCAGGGACAACATCAGCTCCACACGGTGAGCATGGCCGGAACGCGGGAAGTTGTAGAGTTTGATCGCTTGCATGGTCGACTCCGCTGGGTGGTGGCGCCGTTCTGAAACGATCAGCGCCGATGGGAGCCATCTTCCACCCCCAACCAAAACAACAGAATAACCAGCAAACGCAATCCATTATTTCAGCCAGTGCAATAACCCATCAGCCCTGCAAGGCAGGGTGTTCCCGCAGCGCTTTCACCGTGAAGTCGACAAAACTGCGAATCCGGGCCGGCGCATTGCGGCCACCCTGATACACCACATGGATGGGCAATGGCGGCAGTTCGAAGTCAGCCAATACGATTTCCAGTTCGCCGGAAGCGACTTTACTGGCGACTTGATAAGACAGGACACGGGTGAATCCCAGCCCAAGACACGCTGCCGTAATGGCTGCCTGATTCGCCGTCACCACCAATCGCGATTCAACCCGTACGCTGAGTGGCTCGCCCGCATCCTGAAAAGGCCAGCTTTTAAGCTGACCGATAGCAGACGTTGAAATAACCGGTACGTGCGCCAGATCCTGAGGATGCACGGGCCTGCCCTGTGTCCCCAGAAATGGCGGAGCAGCGCAAATCACCCGCCGTACTTCGCCGACGCGGATCGCGTGCTGATTGCTGTCGGGCAACTCACCGATGCGCACAGCCACATCAATCCCCTCCTCGACCATGCTCACCACCCGATCGACCAGCAAGCCGTTGATGCAGACTTCAGGAAACTGCTTCAAATAACTCACCATCACCGGCGTAACGAACAACTCGCCAAATAACACCGGCGCGGTGATCGTCAGTTGCCCACGGGGTTCGGCATGACTGCCCGCAGCTGAATCCTCCGCTTCCTGCACCTCGGCAAGAATCCTCCTACAGTCTTCAAGATACCGCTGACCCGCCTCGCTCAAATGCACGCTGCGGGTGGTGCGCGTCAGCAACCGTGTGCCAATGCGTTTTTCCAGCGCGGCCACGGCACGGGTAACACTGGCCGCCGACAGGCCCAAACGCCGCGCCGCTGCCGAAAAACCTTGGTCCTGGGCGACGGCGGCGAAGACCTGCATTTCCTGGAATCGGTCCACTGGGTATGTCCTCTACTCAGATAATCGCTACCGTCAGGCTGCGAATCCAATACGGCGTTCAAAACAATCTAGTCTGACATAACCGGGAATTTGCGAGGTCTTGATTATGGCAAAGGATAAGAAGCGCCCGCTTAAGCAGAACGCTGCCGACAGCTCGAAGATGACTAACAAGGATTACTTGGAAGAACTGCGCCGACTGCACGTCGAAACCGTCAAGTTGCAGGAGTGGGTTAGGGAGAAAGGCATCAAGGTGTGTATTGTTTTCGAGGGCCGCGACGGTGCCGGCAAGGGAGGGACAATCAAAGCCCTGACTGAACGGGTGAGCCCGCGTATCTTTCGGGTGGTCGCGTTGAGCGCGCCGACCGACCGTGAAAAAACCCAGATGTATGTCCAGCGGTACCTGCCGCATCTGCCGGCGGCCGGCGAAGTGGTGATCTTCGATCGCAGTTGGTACAACCGTGCGGGTGTTGAACGCGTGATGGGGTTCTGCACCCAGGAGCAGGTCGACCGTTTCCTGAAGTCGATTCCTTTGGTGGAACGTGCAATCGTCGATTCGGGCGTCATCCTGATCAAATATTGGCTGGAGGTCAGCCAAGAGGAACAGACACGACGTCTTCAGGCACGCATCAAGGATGGACGCAAAATCTGGAAACTCACCGGCATGGATCTCAAGTCATATAGCCGCTGGTACGACTATTCACGCGCCCGTGACGACATGTTCAAGATGACCGACACCGAACATGCCCCCTGGTTCGTGGCCAACTCCAATGACAAGCGACGGGCTCGCCTGAACATCATCACCGACCTGCTCAGCCGCATTCCCTATAAGGACGTTCCGAGGGAGCCCGTGAAGTTGCCCAAACGCCAGAAGCCAGGCAGCTATCGAGAGCCGGATTATCCACTGCGATTGATAGAGGAAAAATTCTGAGCTGAATGTAAAAGGGGCAAGGTCCTGTCAACAACAGGAACCCTGCCCCTCGATTCAGCTGTGGATAACTTATTCCACGGTGACTGACTTCGCCAGGTTGCGCGGCTGGTCAACGTCTGTGCCTTTCAACACCGCGACGTAGTACGACAGCAACTGCAGCGGGATGGTGTAGAGGATCGGCGACAGAATGTCGTGGATGTGCGGCATGTGCACAACGTGGGTGCCTTCGCCGTTGGTCATGCCGGCCTGCTCGTCAGCGAAGACGATCAGTTGGCCGCCACGGGCGCGCACTTCCTGAAGGTTGGACTTCAACTTCTCCAGCAGTTCGTTGTTAGGCGCCACGGTCACTACCGGCATGTCGTTATCCACAAGCGCCAACGGGCCGTGCTTCAGTTCACCGGCCGGGTAGGCTTCAGCGTGGATGTAGGAGATTTCCTTAAGTTTCAAGGCTCCCTCCATCGCTACCGGGAACTGCGCGCCACGACCGAGGAACAGGGTGTGGTGCTTCTCGGCGAACAGCTCGGCGATTTTCTCCACAGTGCCGTCCATGGCCAGGGCTTCGCCCAGACGGGTCGGCAGGCGACGCAGTTCTTCGACCAGGGTGGCTTCGACGCCTTCGGCCAGGGTGCCGCGCACTTGACCCAGGGACAGCGTCAGCAACAGCAGGCCAACCAACTGAGTGGTGAAGGCTTTGGTCGAGGCCACGCCGATTTCGCGGCCGGCCTGGGTCAGCAAGGTCAGGTCGGACTCACGCACCAGCGAGCTGATGCCGACGTTGCAGATCGCCAGGCTGGCGAGGAAGCCCAGCTCCTTGGCGTTGCGCAGCGCGGCCAGGGTGTCGGCGGTTTCGCCGGACTGGGAAATGGTCACGAACAGGGTGTCGGGCTGCACCACGACTTTGCGATAGCGAAATTCGCTGGCGACTTCGACCTGGCACGGGATGCCGGCCAGCTCTTCCAGCCAGTAACGGGCGACCATGCCGGCGTGGTAGCTGGTGCCGCAGGCGACGATCTGCACGTTGCGCACTTTGGCGAACAGCTCGGCAGCCTGTGGGCCGAAAGCTTGCACCAGCACACCGTCCGGGCTAAGGCGACCTTCGAGGGTACGCTGCACCACAGCCGGTTGTTCGTGAATTTCCTTGAGCATGAAGTGGCGGAACTCGCCTTTGTCCGCCACGTCGGCACCGTCACGGTACTGCACGGTTTGACGCTCGACGACCTTGCCGCTAACGTCCCAGATCTGCACGCTATCGCGACGAATTTCGGCGATATCGCCTTCTTCCAGGTACATGAAGCGGTCAGTGACCTGGCGCAGGGCCAACTGGTCGGAAGCGAGGAAGTTTTCACCCAGGCCCAGGCCAATCACCAACGGGCTGCCACTGCGAGCGGCGAGCAGACGATCCGGTTGCCGAGCGCTGATCACAGCCAGGCCGTAAGCACCGTGCAACTCTTTAACGGTGGCCTTGAGGGCCACGGTCAGGTCGTTCAGATCTTTGAGTTTGTGATTCAGCAGGTGGGCGATGACTTCAGTGTCGGTGTCAGATGTGAACACGTAGCCCAATGCCTTGAGTTGTTCGCGCAGGGCTTCGTAGTTCTCGATGATGCCGTTGTGCACCACCGCCAGATCACCGGAGAAATGCGGGTGAGCGTTGCGCTCGCACGGCGCACCGTGAGTGGCCCAGCGAGTGTGGGCGATGCCCAGGCGACCGACCAGCGGCTCGGCTTCGAGCGCCAGTTCCAGCTCGCTGACTTTACCCGGACGACGCATGCGCTCGAGCTGTTGGTCATTGGTATAGACCGCCACACCGGCGCTGTCATAGCCACGGTATTCCAGGCGTTTGAGGCCTTCGAGGAGGATGGCAGTGATGTTACGTTCTGCGACTGCACCGACAATTCCACACATGCTATTTCTCCTGACTGACAGCCGCGCATATCAGCGTGATACCGCGGGCTTGTATCTGATCGCGTGCCTCCAGCGGCAGGCGATCATCGGTAATTAGGGTATGGACGCTGCTCCATGGCAGCTCCAGGTTGGGAATCTTGCGGCCTATCTTGTCGGACTCCACCATCACGATCACTTCGCGGGCGACATCCGCCATGACGCGGCTGAGTCCCAGCAATTCATTGAAGGTGGTGGTACCGCGCACCAGGTCAATGCCGTCGGCACCGATGAACAACTGATCGAAATCGTAGGAGCGCAGTACTTGCTCGGCGACCTGCCCCTGGAAAGACTCGGAATGCGGGTCCCAGGTACCGCCGGTCATCAGCAGCACCGGTTCGTGCTCGAGTTCACTCAAGGCATTGGCGACATGAAGCGAGTTGGTCATCACCACCAGGCCCGGCTGCTGACCGAGTTCCGGAATCATCGCTGCCGTGGTGCTGCCGCTGTCGATGATGATCCGGGCGTGCTCGCGGATCCGCGCAACGGCAGCACGGGCGATCGCCTGTTTGTACCTGGAAACCGGCTGCCCGATATCGGCGACCAGTTCCTGAGGCATGGTGATCGCACCGCCATACCGACGCAACAAAAGACCATTGCTTTCGAGCGCCGCCAGGTCCTTGCGAATCGTAACTTCCGAGGTTTCGAAGCGCTTGGCCAGTTCATCAACACTGACTTCGCCCTGCTCATTGAGCAAGGCGAGGATATTGTGACGGCGTTGAGGTGTATTGCGCTTCGACATGACTTGGTAAGTTTCGATTCGAAAGATAACGGAAGCAATCAAAACCTATTGGCGAAACTTCGTCAAGCGCGAGGCGATAAAAAGGTCTGTGGATAAAAGCTTCGCGGGCAAGCCTCGCTCCTACGGGATTCGTTCACTATCGGAGAACGACGTGAAATCTGTAGGAGCGAGCGGTGCGGCGATCCGACTTGCCCGCGAACACGATGTCATGAACTGTGGATAACTCAGGTTTTTTTGATTTTCTCTGGCCGCTTCCAGCCATCGATATTCTTCTGGCGCGCACGTCCGACAGCCAACTGCGCGTTATCCACATTCTGCGTGATGGTCGATCCGGCCGCAGTGGTCGCACCGCTAGAGATATCCACAGGCGCCACCAACGAGTTGTTGGAACCGATGAACACATCCTCACCCAACACGGTTTTCCACTTGTTGGCACCGTCATAGTTGCACGTGATGGTGCCCGCACCGATGTTGGTGCGTGCGCCAATCTCGGCATCGCCCAGATACGCCAAGTGACCAGCCTTGGCGCCTTCACCCATGTGAGCGTTTTTCAGCTCGACGAAGTTACCCACATGCGCGCGAGCCTCCAGCACAGTGCCGGGACGCAGGCGCGCGAATGGGCCGGCATCGCTGCCTTCGCCCATGATCGCGCCTTCGATATGGCTGTTGGCCTTGATCACCACACCTTTACGCAAAGTGCTGTCCTTGATCACGCAGTTCGGGCCGATCACCACGTCATCTTCGATGACAACCTTGCCTTCGAGAATGACGTTGATGTCGATCAGCACATCGCGTCCGACAGTGATGTCGCCGCGGACATCGAAACGTGCCGGGTCGCGCAGGGTCACGCCCTGGGCCATCAACCGACGACCCGCGCGCAGTTGATAGTGACGCTCGAGCTCGGAAAGCTGCTTGCGATCATTGGCGCCCTGCACTTCCATGGCGTCGTGCGGCTGCTCGGTGGCCACCACCAGACCATCGCTGACCGCCATGGCAATCACATCGGTCAGGTAGTACTCGCCCTGGGCGTTGTTGTTGGAGAGACGGCTCATCCAGCCGCCCAGTTGCGCGAACGGCAGCGCGAGAATGCCGGTGTTGCCTTCAGTGATCGCGCGCTCGGCTTCGTTGGCGTCTTTCTGCTCGACGATAGCCGTCACCTTGCCGGCGGCATCGCGGACGATGCGGCCATAGCCGGTTGGATCATCCAGCTCCACGGTCAGCAAGCCCAATTGCTGCGGCGCAACCTGCTTGAGCAGACGTTGAAGGGTCTCGACTTCGATCAACGGCACGTCGCCGTAAAGAATCAGGACGGTGTCGGACTCAATGAACGGGACTGCTTGAGCAACCGCGTGGCCAGTACCCAGCTGTTTGTCCTGCAGGACGAAATTCAGATCATCGGCTGCCAGTCGCTCACGTACGGCGTCGGCACCATGGCCAATCACCACGTGGATGCGCTGTGGATCAAGTTGCCGCGCGCTGTGGATAACATGACCAAGCATCGAGTTGCCGGCAATCGGATGCAGGACTTTCGGCAGTGCCGAACGCATGCGAGTGCCTTGGCCGGCAGCGAGGATAACAATTTCAAGAGACATGACTGGCTACCAATCCTGGATGGTCAGCGGCTGCGACCAGGTTATGAAAATCGGAAAAGAAAAAAGGGTAGCCGAGGCTACCCTTTTTAATCAATCGCGCAACAAGTGATGGCCTGTTAGTGGCCGAACTTCTTGCGGATCTGCTGGACGGTGCGCAGCTGAGCTGCAGCCTCGGCCAGACGTGCAGAAGCAGAACCGTAATCGAATTCCGCGCCCCGCTCATGCAAGGCCTTCTCGGCAGCCTTAACGGCTTCCTGAGCGGAGGCTTCGTCCAGGTCGGCAGCTCGTTGCACGGTGTCGGCAAGAACCTTGACCATGTTCGGCTGAACCTCGAGGAAACCACCGGAGATGTAATACACCTCCTCTTCCCCGCCCTGCTTGACCAGGCGGATCGGACCAGGCTTGAGATTAGTGATCAGCGGCGCGTGGCCCAGAGCGATACCAAGATCACCCAGTGCACCGTGCGCAATCACCATCTCGACCAGGCCGGAAAAGATTTCTCCTTCCGCGCTGACGATATCGCAATGGACTGTCATAGCCATCTGATTGCCTCAACCTAAATTAGCGCCCGTTGCCGGGCGCCGGGATTACAGTTTCTTGGCTTTTTCGATCGCTTCTTCGATGCTGCCGACCATGTAGAACGCTTGTTCTGGCAGGTGGTCGTAGTCACCGTTGAGGATGCCTTTGAAGCCAGCAATGGTGTCTTTCAGGGAAACGTATTTACCCGAAGAACCAGTGAAGACTTCAGCCACGAAGAACGGCTGCGACAAGAAACGCTGGATCTTACGAGCACGGTTTACCAACTGCTTGTCTTCTTCAGACAGCTCGTCCATACCCAGGATCGCAATGATGTCCTTCAGTTCTTTGTAACGCTGCAGAACGTACTGTACACCGCGAGCGGTATCGTAGTGGTCCTGGCCGATTACGTTCGGGTCCAGCTGGCGCGAAGTCGAGTCGAGTGGATCGATTGCCGGGTAGATACCCAGGGAAGCGATGTCACGGGACAGAACGACGGTGGCGTCCAAGTGGGCGAAAGTGGTCGCTGGCGACGGGTCAGTCAAGTCATCCGCAGGTACGTATACCGCTTGGATCGAGGTGATCGAACCGTTTTTGGTCGAAGTGATACGCTCTTGCAGAGTACCCATCTCTTCGGCCAGGGTCGGCTGGTAACCTACTGCGGAAGGCATACGGCCCAGCAGTGCGGATACTTCAGTACCGGCCAGGGTGTAACGATAGATGTTGTCGACGAACAGCAGAACGTCGTTACCTTCGTCACGGAACTTCTCGGCCATGGTCAGGCCGGTCAGTGCTACGCGCAGACGGTTACCCGGCGGCTCGTTCATCTGACCGTAAACCAGTGCCACTTTGTCCAGAACGTTGGAATCCTTCATCTCGTGGTAGAAGTCGTTACCCTCACGAGTACGCTCACCCACACCGGCGAACACGGAATAACCGCTGTGCTCGATGGCGATGTTACGGATCAGTTCCATCATGTTTACGGTTTTGCCTACACCGGCACCACCGAACAGACCGACTTTACCACCCTTGGTGAACGGGCAAACCAGGTCAATAGCCTTGATGCCGGTTTCCAGCAGGTCGTTGCCGCCCGCTTGTTCAGCGAAGGTTGGCGCAGGACGGTGAATGCCCCAGCGCTCTTCGGTGTCGATCGGGCCAGCTTCGTCGATCGGGTTGCCCAGTACGTCCATGATCCGGCCCAGAGTCGCTTTACCGACCGGTACGGAGATGGCTGCGCCAGAGTCGGTGACTTCCAGACCGCGCTTCAAGCCCTCGGTGGAACCCATCGCAATGGTACGAACCACGCCGTCGCCCAGCTGCTGCTGAACTTCGAGAGTGGTGCCTGCATCGCTTTTTACACTCAAAGCGTTGTAGATGCTCGGTACGCTGTCGCGTGGGAATTCCACGTCGATAACGGCGCCGATGATTTGAACGATACGTCCGCTACTCATAGCTGGATCCTCTGAATATTTGAACCGTTAAACCGCGGCAGCGCCGCCGACGATTTCCGAGATCTCTTGGGTGATCGCAGCCTGACGCGCCTTGTTGTAGATCAGCTGCAAATCGCTGATCAAATCACCGGCGTTGTCGGTAGCGTTCTTCATCGCGATCATCCGCGCTGCTTGTTCAGCCGCGTTGTTCTCGACCACCGACTGGTAGACCTGCGACTCCACGTAGCGAACCATCAAGCCGTCAAGCAGCTCTTTGGCGTCCGGTTCGTAGAGATAGTCCCAGTGGTGCTTGAGTCCTTGATCCGGGGTTGCCACCAGTGGAATCAACTGCTCCACGGTAGGCGATTGCGTCATGGTGTTGACGAACTTGTTGGACACCACGGACAGGCGGTCAATACGGCCGTCCAGGTAGGCATCCAGCATCACCTTGACGCTGCCGATCAGATCATTGATCGACGGCTCTTCACCCAGGTGGCTGATAGCTGCTACGACGTTGCCGCCGAAGTTGCGGAAGAAAGCCGCACCCTTGCTACCCACTACACACAGATCAATCTCGACGCCGTTTTCGCGGTTTACCGCCATGTCCTTGACCAGGGCCTTGAACAGGTTGGTGTTCAAACCACCGCACAAACCACGGTCAGAGCTCACCACAACGTAACCGACGCGCTTTACTTCACGCTCGATCATGAACGGGTGGCGATATTCCGGGTTGGCGTTGGCCAAATGACCAATAACCTGGCGGATGCGCTCCGCGTAAGGACGGCTAGCAGCCATGCGCATTTGTGCCCTGCGCATTTTACTGACCGCCACTTTTTCCATGGCGCTGGTAATCTTTTGCGTGCTTTTGATGCTCGCAATCTTACTGCGAATCTCTTTTGCGCCTGCCATGTAACACCTATCAGGTTAGCAAGCGGGAGCCTTGCGGCTCCCGCTGCGGCTTACCAGGTTTGGGTCGCCTTGAACTTCTCGATGCCGGCTTTCATGCCTGCGTCGATTTCGTCGTTGAAGTCGCCCTTCACGTTGATCTTCGCCATCAAATCGGCGTGATCGCGGTTGAAGAAGGAAATCAGCGCTTGTTCAAAGCTACCGATCTTGGCGATCGCGACGTCAGTCAAGAACCCACGCTCAGCGGCATACAGCGACAGCGCCATGTCTGCAATCGACATTGGGGCGTATTGCTTCTGCTTCATCAGCTCGGTAACGCGCTGACCATGGTCAAGTTGCTTACGGGTCGCTTCGTCCAGGTCAGAAGCGAACTGGGCGAATGCTGCCAGTTCACGGTACTGAGCCAGAGCGGTACGGATACCACCGGAGAGCTTCTTGATGATCTTGGTCTGAGCGGCACCACCCACACGGGATACCGAAACACCGGCGTTCACTGCAGGACGGATCCCGGAGTTGAAAATGGCCGATTCCAGGAAGATCTGACCGTCAGTGATGGAAATCACGTTGGTCGGAACGAACGCGGAAACGTCGCCAGCCTGGGTTTCGATGATCGGCAGCGCGGTCAGGGAACCGGTTTTGCCGGTCACTGCGCCGTTGGTGAACTTCTCTACGTATTCTTCCGAAACGCGGGATGCGCGCTCCAGCAGACGGGAGTGGAGATAGAACACGTCGCCTGGGTAAGCTTCACGGCCTGGCGGACGGCGCAGCAGCAGGGAAATCTGGCGATAAGCCACTGCTTGCTTGGACAGATCGTCATAAACGATCAGCGCGTCTTCACCGCGGTCGCGGAAGAATTCACCCATGGTGCAACCGGCATAAGGTGCCAGGTATTGCAGGGCTGCAGATTCCGAAGCGCTCGCTGCCACGATGATCGTGTTAGCCAATGCGCCGTTTTCTTCCAGCTTGCGAACAATGTTGGCAATGGTCGATTGTTTCTGACCGATGGCTACATAGACGCAGAAGATTCCGCTGTTTTTCTGATTGATGATCGCGTCGATCGCCAGAGCGGTTTTACCGATCTGACGGTCACCGATGATCAGCTCACGCTGGCCACGGCCGACAGGGATCATGGCATCGACAGCCTTGTAGCCAGTCTGTACAGGCTGGTCTACCGACTTACGCCAGATCACGCCTGGAGCAACTTTCTCGACCGCATCGGTCAGAGTGTTGTTCAGCGGACCCTTGCCATCAATCGGGTTACCCAGTGCGTCGACTACGCGACCCAGCAGTTCCTTACCAACCGGAACTTCGAGGATGCGGCCGGTGCACTTGGCGCTCATGCCTTCAGCCAGAGACTGGTAGGAGCCCAAAACTACGGCACCTACGGAGTCTTGCTCCAGGTTGAGAGCCATACCGAAGACGCCGCCCGGAAACTCGATCATCTCGCCGTACATTACGTCGGCCAGACCGTGAATCCGCACGATACCGTCAGACACGCTGACGACAGTGCCTTCGTTACGGGCTTGGGAGGTCACATCGAGCTTGTCGATGCGGCCCTTGATAATTTCACTTATTTCGGAAGGATTGAGTTGCTGCATTGCTCTGCTGCCCCTTCAAACTCAAGATTTCAATGCTTCGGCAAGATTCGCGAGTTTGCCGCGAATCGAGCCATCGATTACCAGGTCGCCGGCGCGAATGATGACACCACCAATTAGGGCGGCATCCTCCGCAACTTGCAGGCGCACTTCCCGGTTGAGTCGTGCACTGAGAACCTTGGCGAGTTTGTCTTGCTGTTCTTGGTTCAATGCAAAAGCACTGGTCACTTCAACGTCTACCGACTTCTCTTGTTCGGCCTTGTACAGGTCAAACAGAGCGGCAATCTCCGGCAACAGCGGGAGACGGTCGTTTTCGGCAACGACGTTGATGAAGTTCTGTGCCTTGGCATCAAACTTGTCGCCGCACACGTCAATAAACGTGGCGGCCTTGTCTGCGCTCGTCAGTCGCGGGGCCTTGAGCACGCGCTGCATGGTGTCGTCTTGCGACACTGCTGCAGCCAGGCCGAGCATGGCTGACCAAGAGGCCAGTTGCTGGTGGGCCTGGGCGTGCTCGAAGGCTGCCTTAGCGTAAGGTCGGGCCAACGTGGTCAATTCTGCCATGATCGCCCTCGCTTAAATTTCAGCAGCCAGTTTGTTTACCAGCTCCGCGTGCGCGTTTTGATCGATTGTGGCACCCAGGATCTTCTCGGCGCCGCCAACGGCCAGTGCACCCAGTTGGGCACGCAGCGCGTCTTTGACACTGTTCAGTTCCTGCTCGATCTCGGCCTGAGCCTGAACCTTCACACGGTCAGCGTCGATACGGGCTTTTTCAACAGCCTCTTCAACAATCTGGTTACCGCGTTTCTTGGCTTGCTCAATGATTTCAGCTGCCTGAGCCTTAGCTTCGCGCAGTTGTTGACCCGCTTTATCTTGGGCCAACTCCAGGTCGCGAGCTGCTCGGGCGGCAGCGTCCAGTCCATCCGCGATCTTCTTCTGACGTTCGTGCAAAGCCGCGATGACCGGAGGCCACACGAACTTCATGCAAAACAGTACAAAAATGAAGAACGCAACGGACTGGCCAATCAGGGTTGCATTAATGTTCACGCCAACACCTCGCTCGTTCGTTGCACATCAAACCAATCACTCGAAGGTTCGAGTGATTAGCCAGCGAGTTGACCAACGAATGGGTTCGCGAAGGTGAAGAACAGAGCGATACCAACACCGATCATGGTTACGGCGTCGAGCAGACCGGCAACGATGAACATTTTAACTTGCAGCATTGGAACCATTTCTGGCTGACGCGCTGCGCCTTCCAGGAACTTGCCGCCCAACAGGCCGAAACCAATTGCGGTACCCAGTGCGCCCAGGCCGATCAACAGTGCAACAGCGATAGCGGTTAGACCAACTACAGTTTCCATCTTTCCTCCCGACTTTTACGTCGTATGGTTTAGGTTTTTTAGATTTTAAAGCGGTAAAACAAATCGTTTCATAGCCCTGTTCGGGCCCCCACTCGTTTGACCGAGTGGGACATCAGACTAGTCGAGACTGGCCTTAATGGTTCTCTTCGTGTGCCATCGAAAGGTAAACGATGGTCAGCATCATGAAGATAAACGCCTGCAGGGTGATGATCAGGATGTGGAACACAGCCCACGCCCACTGCAGAACTATGCCCAGGCCGCTAAGCCAGAGCAGACCGCTGCCGAACATCACAGCAATCAGAATGAAGACCAGCTCGCCGGCGTACATGTTGCCGAACAGACGCAGTGCCAGGGAGATTGGCTTGGCTACCAGCGTCACGAACTCCAGCAGGAAGTTCACCGGAATCAGCAGGGCCTGAACGAAGATGTTCTTGCTGCCGAACGGGTGCAGGGTCAGCTCGCCGACGAAGCCGCCGATGCCCTTGACCTTGATGCTGTAGAAAATGATCAATGCGAACACCGACAGGGCCATGCCCAGCGTTGCGTTCGGGTCGGTAGTCGACACTGCACGGAACGGGATGTGATGGTCGCCGGAGATCAGGATGGCCAGCTGAGGAATCCAGTCGACCGGGATCAGGTCGACGGCGTTCATCAGGAACACCCAGACGAAGATGGTCAGTGCCAGCGGTGCAATCACCGGGCTACGGCCATGGAAGCTGTCTTTCACGCTGCCATCGACGAATTCGACCAATACTTCAACGAAGTTCTGCAAAGCACCAGGCTGACCGGAAGTCGCCTTCTTTGCCGCCATGCGGAAAAGAAGAACGAAGATCAGACCCAAAGCGACCGACCAGCCGAGGGTATCGACGTGGAAAGCCCAGAAGCCCATTTCTTTGGCTTCTGCTGCGGTGTGGGCAAAACCCCACCCGCCGGTTGGGTGCTGACCGAAAGTCAGGTTCTGCAAGTGGTGCTGGATATAGCCCGAAGCGGTTGTTTCTGCCATGGTTGCCTCAAACGCCCTAAGGTCTCGAAAGTCTTGTTCTCATCAGCAGGGGCGCGAACCAGCTGACCAGTTGGGTCAACACGAAGACGCCGAATACAGCTAGCGGCGCCAATGGCTTCACACCTGCAAACGTCAATGCAAAAAGCACTGCCGTCAAAATCAGTTTGCCCGCCTCACCGGCATAAAAAGACCGGACGATGGCTTGAGCTGCTCGGGCGCCGGAAAACCGAAATGCCCTGTGAGCGAAATAAACATTGGGCAGCAAGGCTATCAGGCCTCCGCAGAGTCCTGAGTACCCGGCAACGACTCCGTGCCATTGCCAAAGCGCCAAAGCGGCGATCATCAACACGACAAACTGAGCCATCAACACCGGAAAAACTGCCAGGCGATGGAACGGCAAGCGGTTTGGCGTGCGGGTTTCCATCACTATTGCTCTCCAATGGTCGGCTGCCAGAATTCAATAACTTGGCATAATTTGTGCCGACAAAATGCGCGCAGAGTATAGGGGCGGTTCTGCCCCTATTCAACTGTCAGGTAGTGATTTCCGACTGCACGCTACATGAGGAAATGTTTCAGCGAATGTGTGCGAGCACACCCTGAAGCTCATCAAGGGAGTTGTAACCAATTACCAACTGCCCTTTCCCCTTCTTTCCGTGTCGGATCTGCACCGCAGAGCCTAGGCGCTCAGCCAGACGCTGCTCGAGTCGGGCGATATCCGGGTCCGGTTTTACCGGTTCGGCAGGCTCCTGTTTGCCACTCAACCACTGGCGAACCAGTGCCTCAGTCTGGCGCACAGTCAGCCCCCGTGCGACAACATGTCGCGCCCCTTCAACCTGTTGATTCTCCGGCAAACCAAGCAAAGCACGTGCATGACCCATTTCCAGGTCACCGTGCGACAGCATGGTCTTGATAACTTCCGGCAACGCGATCAAGCGTAGCAGGTTGGCCACAGTCACGCGGGATTTGCCCACCGCTTCGGCCACTTGTTGCTGAGTCAGCTGGAATTCCTGCTGCAAACGCTGCAAAGCCACCGCTTCTTCGATCGGATTGAGGTCTTCGCGCTGGATGTTCTCGATCAGCGCCATGGCGATGGCGGTTTCATCCGGCACATCGCGCACCATCGCCGGGATGGTTTCCTGGCCAGCCTGCTGGCTCGCACGCCAGCGACGTTCGCCGGCGATGATTTCGAAGCGGCCGCTGCCGATCGGGCGAACCACGATCGGCTGCATCACGCCCTGAGCCTTGATCGATTGCGCCAGTTCTTCCAGCGCTTGCGGGTCCATGTCCCGACGTGGCTGGTACTTGCCGCGCTGGATCAGGTCCAGGGGCAAATGCTGCAGCTCACGCTGATCGGCTTGTACAGCCTGCTCTTCCAGCGAGCTGACGGTCGGACCGCTCAGCAGTGCATCCAGTCCACGTCCGAGACCTCGTTTCTTGACGGCCATGGGGATTCCTTAAGTTGCCTGAGCAGCGGCAGTGCGTGAATTTTTGCGCTGACGGCGAACCATCTCGCCGGCGAGTGCCAGATAGGCAATGGCGCCCCGCGAAGTCTTGTCGTAGGCCAGCGCCGGCATGCCATAGCTTGGCGCTTCGGCCAGGCGGATGTTACGCGGAATAACCGTGTCGTAGAGCTGCTCGCCGAAGTGTTCTTTCAACTGCGCCGACACGTCGTTCATCAGGCTCAGGCGCGGGTCATACATCGTGCGCAACAGGCCTTCGACTTTCAGGTTCGGGTTCAGCAGTTCAGCGATGCGCTTGATGTTATCCACAAGGTCGCTCAAGCCTTCGAGCGCAAAGTACTCGCACTGCATGGGGATAATCACCCCGTCAGCCGCGACCAAAGCGTTCAGCGTGAGCATCGACAGCGACGGCGGGCAGTCGATCAAAATGTAATCGTAGTTTTCACGGATCGGCGCCAGCGCACTGCGCAGGCGGCTTTCCTTCATCTGCATTTCCAGCAGAACCACTTCGGCCGCGGTCAAGTCGCGGTTGGCCGGCAACAACTGGTAACCACCGTGCTCGGAGTAGTGCATGGCCTGGGCCAGATCGCATTCGCCGATCAGCAAGTCGTAGACCGAGTTTTCCAGGCCGTGTTTATCCACACCGCTACCCATGGTGGCGTTGCCCTGTGGATCGAGATCGATCAACAGCACCCGACGCTTGGTAGCGACCAGGGAAGCTGCGAGGTTGATGCAGGTGGTGGTTTTACCCACACCACCCTTTTGGTTCGCTATCGCGAATACCTTAGCCATTCTTGCTTGTGTTCCCAATCATGCCGTGCGGCGCAGTATCAGCAGATGGCGTTGGCCTTGGCAACCAGGTACGGCCAGGGCGTGTTCGCTATCGAGGTGGAAGTCTGCCGGCAATGCTACCAGCTCATCGGCCGGATGAACGCCCTTCATTGCCAGCCAGCGTGTATCGGCGTCGCCGAGGTGGCGCGTCCAGTTGCTGAAGTTCTCCATGCTGCTGAACGCCCGGGAAATGATCCCGTTGAAAGGCTGTGCAGGCTGGAAGGCTTCGACGCGACTGTGGATAACTTGCAGGTTATCCAGTTTGAGTTCGAGTTTGACCTGGGTCAGGAAGCGGGTTTTCTTGCCGTTGCTGTCCAGGCAAGTCACTTGGGACTCTGGAAACAGGATTGCAAGCGGAATGCCCGGCATGCCGCCGCCGCTGCCAACGTCCAGCCAGCGACCATTTTCGATGAACGACATCACGCTCAAACTATCGAGCAGGTGACGCGAGACCATTTCGTCCGGATCGCGCACGGCGGTCAGGTTGTAGGCCTTGTTCCATTTGATCAACAGGGCCAGATAACCCAGCAACTGCGCATGCTGGGTTTCGGTCAATGTGACACCGAGCTGGCGAGCACCTGTGGATAACTCTTCGGCGTGTTGCGAGGTGACCAACGAACTCAAGCGCTTTGCTCCAACTGACGGCCCGCGCCGCGTTTTTTCAAATGAATCATCAACAGCGAAATGGCTGCCGGTGTGACACCCGGAATGCGTGACGCCTGGCCCAGTGTTTCTGGACGGGTCGCACCGAGCTTGCTCTGGATCTCTTTGGAGAGACCGGAAATGTTCGTGTAATCGATATCCACAGGCAGTTTCGTGTCTTCGCTCGCCCGCAGACGTGCGATTTCATCTTGCTGACGATCGATATAACCGGCGTATTTGGTCTTGATTTCGACCTGCTCGGCGACTTGTGGATCTTCTGCGCCCCCGCCAGTCACGGCGATCAGACCAGCGTAGTCGATTTCCGGACGGCTCAAGAGGTTGAGCAGGTTGTATTCGTGAGTCAGTGGCGTGCCGAATTTTTCGGATATCGCATCGCCTTGCTCGGTGCCCGGGCGAACCCAGGTACTTTTCAGGCGCTGCTCTTCCAGCGTGATGCTTTCGCGTTTGGTGCAGAACGCCGCCCAACGCGCGTCATCCACCAGACCCAGCTCGCGACCTTTTTCGGTCAGGCGCAGGTCCGCGTTGTCTTCACGCAAGATCAGACGGTACTCGGCGCGGGATGTGAACATCCGGTACGGCTCTTGAGTTCCAAGGGTAATCAGGTCGTCAACCAACACTCCGATGTACGCCTCGTCGCGACGCGGACACCAGGCGTCTTTGCCCTGCGCACGCAGCGCAGCGTTGGCCCCGGCCAGCAAACCCTGGGCGCCGGCTTCTTCGTATCCGGTGGTGCCATTGATTTGCCCGGCGAAAAACAGACCGCCGATGACTTTGGTTTCCAGGCTGTACTTCAGATCACGCGGATCGAAGTAGTCGTACTCGATGGCGTAGCCCGGACGCACGATGTGCGCGTTTTCCATGCCGCGAATCGATTGCACGATCTGCAATTGCACGTCGAACGGCAGGGATGTGGATATCCCGTTCGGGTACAGCTCGTGAGTGGTCAAACCTTCCGGTTCGATGAAGACCTGGTGGCTTTCCTTGTCGGCAAAGCGGTGGATCTTGTCTTCGATCGACGGGCAGTAACGCGGACCGATACCTTCGATCAACCCTGCATCGGAATACATCGGCGAACGGTCGAGGTTCGCGGCGATGATCTCGTGGGTCCGGGAGTTGGTGTGGGTAATCCAGCAGCTGACCTGTTTCGGATGCTGCTCTTTGGAACCCATGAACGACATCACCGGGATCGGCGTATCACCTGCTTGCTCGGTCATCACCGAGAAATCCACAGACCGACCGTCGATACGCGGCGGCGTACCGGTTTTCAATCGGCCGACACGCAGTGGCAATTCGCGCAGACGGTGAGCCAGGGCGATCGACGGCGGATCACCGGCACGACCACCGGAATAATTCTGCATTCCGATGTGGATAAGTCCACCGAGGAAGGTGCCAGTGGTCAACACCACGGAGTCGGCCAAGAAACGCAGGCCCATTTGGGTGACAACACCGCGCACTTGTTCCTGTTCAACGATCAGGTCATCAGCGGCTTGTTGAAATATCCACAGGTTCGGCTGGTTTTCCAGTGCTTCGCGGACAGCGGCCTTGTACAGAACCCGGTCTGCCTGGGCGCGGGTTGCACGCACGGCCGGGCCTTTGCGGCTGTTCAACACGCGAAACTGAATGCCGCCTTTATCGGTAGCCATGGCCATCGCGCCGCCGAGGGCATCGATTTCTTTCACCAAGTGGCTTTTGCCGATCCCGCCGATGGCCGGGTTGCAACTCATGGCACCGAGGGTTTCCACGTTATGCGTCAGCAACAGGGTTTTTGCCCCCATACGTGCTGAGGCCAGTGCTGCCTCGGTACCGGCATGACCGCCGCCGATGACGATCACTTCAAAACGGGAAGGGAAATCCACCACGCACCTCGTGCCTGCTTAAGTAGGTAATTCAGGAATAGTTTGAGCTCAGGTTTTTGGACCTGGTCGACAAGTATAGGGACTTCGCCCTTCCTAAAGAACCCTCTGCACAAAATTTAACCAGCTGTGGAGAAGTCGGGGTTATAGAAATTAAAAAGAAAGAAATTTATTAAATCTTTGTTTTTATGTTTATTTCTACTGAGCATCATTTCTGTGGATAGATTCATACAGCCCTTTATTTTCAATGTGTACAGAGAATCAAAACCCTGTGGTCATGTGCCAATGAGGCCCTTGGATAACCGGTGTAAGCCTGTGGATGAAAGGGGTGGTTATCCACAGAGGCGGTTATCTTCAGTTTTGAGGCCCTGTTATCAACTGCCCTTAGCGGCAGTTATTCACAGGGCTTAATCCACAGAAAAGCGGTGATTGATCAAATTCCGGACGCGGAAAATCCGCCCGAACAGAAAAAATCTGCTCGGCACTGGAGGCAATTCAGGAGAAGGGGGGAGAACAGACAGGCGCGAATGGCCTGTCTGTGGACAACGAAAGGGCTATTTACCGATACAGAAACTGGAAAAGATCCGTCCCAGCAGGTCATCGGAGCTGAATGCACCGGTGATCTCGCCCAAGGAATGTTGAGCCTGGCGCAAATCTTCGGCCAGTAGCTCGCCGGCACCCGCCAGCGTCAGCTGTGCACGGCCGTGCTCGAGGGACGCACTGGCATGACGCAACGCCTCAAGGTGACGCCTGCGAGCACTGAAGCTGCTTTCCGACGTCTGCTCATAGCCCATGCAGGCCTTGAGATGATCACGCAGCAGTTCCAGGCCTTCGCCAGCCGACTTGGCACTCAGGCTGATGGTCACATGGCCATCCTCACTGACTTCCAGGGCAATCGCTTCGCCGGTTAGGTCGGCCTTGTTACGGATCAACGTGACTTTCGCCGGATCCGGGCGGATTTCCAGGAACTCTGGCCACAACGCGAACGGATCAAGCGCTTCCGGTGCAGTGGCATCGACCACCAACAGCACTCGATCAGCTTCGCTAATGGCTTTCACCGCCCGTTCAACACCGATTTTTTCCACATGGTCATCGGTATCTCGCAGACCAGCGGTATCTACCACGTGAAGCGGCATGCCATCGATGTGGATATGTTCGCGCAAAATGTCACGGGTGGTGCCAGCAATCTCGGTCACGATCGCTGCTTCACGACCGGCCAGAGCGTTGAGCAAACTGGATTTACCGGCATTTGGCCGACCGGCGATCACCACCGTCATGCCGTCACGCAGCAACGCACCCTGCCCGGCTTCGCGCAGCACGGTGGATAACTCGTCCCTGACTTTGTCGAGCATGCTCAGTACATGGCCATCGGCAAGGAAGTCGATTTCTTCCTCCGGGAAGTCGATAGCCGCTTCTACATAAATCCGCAGGCCGATCAGTTGCTCGGTGAGGTTATGTACACGATCGGAAAATGCCCCCTGCAAGGAACGCAATGCATTGCGGGCGGCCTGTGCAGAACTGGCCTCGATCAGGTCGGCGATTGCTTCGGCCTGTGCCAGGTCAAGTTTGTCATTGAGGAACGCACGTTCGCTGAATTCACCTGGTCGTGCCAGACGGCACCCTAGTTCAAGGCAACGCTTGAGCAGCATGTCGAGAACGATCGGGCCGCCATGACCCTGGAGCTCCAGCACATCTTCGCCGGTGAACGAGTTCGGGCCCGGAAAATACAAGGCAATGCCCTGGTCCAGCACCTCTTCGTTTTGATCGAAAAACGGGCCGTAGTGGGCGAATCGCGGCTTGAGTTCACGACCGCTGAAGGCCTTGGCCGCAACGCTCGCCAGCGGCCCGGAAATACGGACGATGCCTACACCGCCACGACCTTGAGCGGTGGCGACGGCGGCGATGGTTTCACGAGGAGCGCTCATAAACCGGTATCCAGACAAAAGTGACAGATAGCAAAACGCCCCACTAGGGGGCGTTTTGAGTGGTTATCCACAGTGTAAATCAGGCAGCCGCTTTAGTAGCCGCTTCGATTTTACGAGTGATGTACCACTGTTGGGCGATGGACAGGCAGTTGTTCACTACCCAGTACAGCACCAGACCAGCCGGGAACCACAGGAAGAAGAAGGTGAAGATGATTGGCATCAGCTTCATCACCTTGGCCTGCATCGGATCCGGAGGAGTCGGGTTCAACTGCTGCTGGATGAACATGGTTGCACCCATGATGATCGGCAGAATGAAGAACGGATCCTTGATCGACAGGTCAGTAATCCACAGCATGAACGGCGCTTGGCGCATTTCAACGCTTTCCAGCAGAACCCAGTACAGCGAAAGGAAAACCGGCATCTGCACGAGGATTGGCAAGCAACCACCCAGCGGATTGATCTTCTCTTTCTTGTACAGCTCCATCATGGCTTGCGACATTTTCTGCCGGTCATCGCCATGTTGCTCTTTCAGCGCGGCCAGTTTCGGTGCCACTGCACGCATGCGGGCCATGGATTTGTAGCTGGCTGCCGACAGCGGGAAGAAGATCCCTTTGATCAGCATGGTCAGGAAGATGATCGACCAGCCCCAGTTACCGACCAGCGCGTGGATGTGTTGCAGCAGCCAGAAGATTGGCTGGGCAATGAACCACAGAATGCCGTAGTCGACGGTCAGTTCCAGACCTGGGGACAACTCTTTCAGCACAGCCTGGCTTTTCGGACCAGCGTACAGAACAGCGCTGGTTTCGGCTTTCGCACCTGGCGCAACAGTCATTGCCGGGGCGGTGTAGCCGATGATGTAGTTGCCTTTGCTGTCTTTACGGGTCTGGACGACGTTGTTTTCGCCCTTCGCCGGAATCCATGCGGTCACGAAGTAGTGTTGCAACCAGGCAACCCAACCACCGTTCACGGTTTCTTTCAGCTGAGCCTTATCCATGTCCTTCATCGACACTTTCTTGTACGGCTCGTTACTTGTCCACAGGGCGGCGCCCAGGTAAGTCGCGGTGCCGGTGGCGGTGCTGGAAGAAGGATCGGAGCTGGCGTCACGCTTCAATTGCGCGAACATCGCACCGGACCAAGGCTTGGCGCTTTCGTTGTCGATCACGTAGGAAACGGTTACGTCGTACAGGCCACGTTTCAGTGTGAAACGCTTGATGTAGTTGACGCCGTCCTTGCTGAACTTCAGGTCTACGACCAATTGGTCCTGACCGTCAGCCAGTTGGTAGATCTTCTTCTCGGAGGAGTAAACCGGACGACCGGCAGGACTTGCGTCCGGACCATCGGTACCGATCAAACCGCTTTGAGCCAGATAAGTCCGCTCGTTGCCGTTATCGAACAACTGGAATGGAATTTCCGGATGGTCCTGGCGACGTGGATACAGCGGCAGCGTCAACTGTGCAACATCGCCACCTTGTGGATCGATAGCCAGGTTGAGCACATCCGTTTTGATCTGGATGAGGTCTTTGCTTGCAGCTACTGGTGTTTCAGCAGGTGCAGTGGCACTGGTATCGCTTGCGGCGCGCGGAATGTCGTCACTGACAGAAGCATTATTGCCAGTCGCCGTATCCGGTAGGCCCGGTGCGGTAGTACTGGAAGCAACATTCTGAGTCGGCAGGGCAGCCTGGCCATAGTCCTGGTTCCATTTAAGAACCATAACGTAGGACACGATTGCCAGGGCGACGATCAGGATCGTGCGTTTGATATCCATGATTACTCGGCCATCGAAGAAGAACGGGAGGTAGGGATAGGTGGAACCGGGTCATAACCACCGGGATTCCACGGATGACAGCGACCTAAACGACGAAAGGTCAGCCAGCCACCGCGCAGAAGGCCATGATTTTCTATGGCTTCTAACGCGTAGCAGGAACAACTGGGGTAGAAACGACAGTGACTGGCCATCAGAGGACTAATGGCATAGCGATAAAACTGGATCGGAACGAGTGCCAGTTTACGCATCTGGACTGTCTACCCCTACAGTTTCGGTTTTGACTGCTGGTACCGGCGTGCTGCGTGCCAGACGCTTCCAGAGTTTGCCGAAATGCTGAATCAATTCGGGGTTTTCTACGTCACCCAAACCTTTGCGCGCGACGATAACGATATCCCAGCCGACCAGTGAATCCTGGTGCAGACGGAACGATTCGCGCATCAGACGTTTGAGGCGATTGCGCTCGACGGAGAGCTTTACGCTCTTTTTCCCGATAACCAGCCCGAGACGGGGGTGATCAAGATCGTTGTTGCGCGCAAGGAGCAGGAGATTTTTCCCCGGAACCTTGCCGGTAGGGGAGTCAAAGACTGCCTTGAAATGCCGGGGAGTAAGCAGACGCTTTTCCCGACTGAAGTCCTGACTCACCTCCAGTGCCGGCTTATCAAACTGCCAGACGCGCACGACCTTTGGCGCGACGACGCGACAGAACGGCACGACCGTTCTTGGTAGCCATGCGAGCACGGAAACCGTGGGTACGAGCGCGTTTGATAGTGCTTGGTTGGAAAGTACGTTTCATTGTCGTGTTACCTGGTTCGTCCACAACGGGCCGGAATGGCCCCCGTTTTAAGAGACCGGGGATTCTAGAGAAAGCAAGCCTCTAGGTCAATTTCCAACCAACGTTTCCTTATAAATAGATCTCCAGACGTTTTGCTCGTCTTCACCTCCAGCCAAATATAAAAATAAAGAAGGAAAGTATTTAAAGCTTTTCTGTAAAGCTTATAAAAGCTAGGGCACCGATCATCTGTGGATAACTACCTTCAGGCCTTCTATCCCGTGATGTACAGAGAATGACAACTACGGTGGAAAACGGTGGTCAGCCTGTGCTGCGCTATCGGATAAGCTGTGTGTGAAAGGGGCTGTTATCCACAGGCAGGTTATCCACCGAGTTTCGCCCCCACTTGTGCAACGACCTCAAGGGTGGTTATCCACAGAGCTTATACACAGACCACTGGTCGTCTTTTTTACGTATAAAACGTTGATTCTTCTTGGTCAGTGACCCACCTACGTGTGGATAAGTCGGCGTCTGGTCGCTACAATGGCCGCTTGTTTTTGCCTCACCGGCTTTCAACTTAGGGGATATCCGTGTCAGTGGAACTTTGGCAGCAGTGCGTGGAGCTTTTGCGCGATGAGCTGCCTGCCCAACAATTCAACACTTGGATCCGTCCACTACAGGTCGAAGCCGAAGGCGACGAGTTGCGTGTCTACGCACCGAATCGTTTTGTTCTCGACTGGGTCAACGAAAAGTACCTGGGCCGCGTCCTTGAACTGCTGGATGAGCATGGCAACGGCATGGCGCCGGCGCTTTCCTTATTAATAGGCAGCAAACGCAGTTCGGCTCCACGTGCCGCCCCGAATGCGCCATTGGCTGCTGCCGCGTCTCAGGCACAGGCGGCTCAAGCGCCTGCCAGTGCCCCGGCACCTGTCCCGGCGGCTACACCGACCAAGCGTTCGACCCAGAAAGTTGCCGAAGTCAGTGAAGAGCCATCGCGCGACAGCTTCGATCCGATGGCCGGCGCCAGTTCTCAACAGGCCCCGGTGCGTTCCGAGCAGCGCACGGTGCAGGTCGAAGGTGCGCTCAAGCACACCAGTTACCTGAACCGCACTTTCACCTTCGAGAACTTCGTCGAAGGTAAGTCCAACCAACTGGCCCGGGCTGCGGCCTGGCAGGTGGCGGACAACCCCAAGCACGGTTACAACCCGCTCTTCCTTTATGGTGGTGTTGGCTTGGGTAAAACTCACTTGATGCACGCTGTGGGTAACCATCTATTAAAGAAGAACCCGAATGCCAAGGTCGTGTACCTGCATTCGGAGCGTTTCGTGGCCGATATGGTCAAGGCTCTGCAACTGAACGCGATCAACGAGTTCAAGCGCTTCTACCGTTCGGTGGACGCGTTGCTGATCGATGACATTCAGTTCTTCGCCCGCAAGGAACGTTCGCAGGAAGAGTTTTTCCACACCTTCAACGCCCTGCTCGAAGGTGGCCAGCAGGTCATTCTCACCAGTGACCGCTACCCGAAAGAAATCGAAGGCCTTGAAGAGCGCCTCAAATCCCGCTTCGGCTGGGGCCTGACGGTAGCCGTCGAGCCGCCGGAGCTGGAAACCCGTGTCGCGATCCTGATGAAAAAGGCCGACCAGGCCAAAGTCGATCTGCCCCACGACGCGGCGTTCTTCATCGCCCAACGTATTCGCTCCAACGTCCGTGAGCTGGAAGGTGCGCTTAAACGCGTAATCGCCCACTCGCACTTCATGGGCCGCGATATCACCATCGAGCTGATTCGCGAATCCCTGAAAGATCTATTGGCGCTGCAAGACAAACTGGTCTCTGTGGATAACATTCAGCGCACTGTCGCCGAGTACTACAAGATCAAGATTTCCGACCTGCTGTCCAAGCGTCGTTCACGCTCGGTCGCTCGTCCGCGTCAGGTTGCCATGGCGTTGTCCAAAGAGTTGACTAACCACAGCCTGCCGGAAATCGGCGACGTGTTTGGCGGCCGCGACCATACGACTGTTTTGCACGCCTGCCGCAAGATCAACGAACTTAAGGAATCCGACGCGGACATCCGCGAGGACTACAAGAACCTGCTGCGTACACTGACTACTTGATGAACACCAGCGCAGCTTATTAAGGCAAGGGACTAGACCATGCATTTCACCATTCAACGCGAAGCCCTGTTGAAACCCCTGCAACTGGTCGCAGGCGTCGTCGAGCGCCGACAGACCTTGCCGGTGCTCTCCAACGTGCTGCTGGTTGTCGAAGGCCAGCAACTGTCGCTGACCGGTACCGACCTGGAAGTCGAGCTGGTCGGTCGTGTACAACTCGAAGAGCCGGCTGACCCGGGTTCCATCACTGTGCCTGCGCGCAAGCTGATGGATATCTGCAAAAGCCTGCCGAACGACGCGCTGATCGACATCAAGGTCGACGAGCAGAAGCTGGTGGTGAAGGCTGGCCGTAGCCGCTTCACCCTGTCGACCCTGCCGGCGAACGATTTCCCGACTGTTGAAGAAGGCCCGGGTTCGCTGACTTGCAGCCTTGAGCAAAGCAAACTGCGTCGTCTGATTGAACGCACCAGCTTCGCCATGGCCCAGCAGGACGTGCGTTATTACCTGAACGGCATGCTGCTGGAAGTCTCGGCCGGGATCATCCGGGCCGTGGCCACCGACGGTCACCGTCTGGCCATGTGCTCGATGCAGGCCGACATCGGTCAGCCGGATCGCCACCAGGTCATCGTGCCGCGCAAGGGTATCCTTGAGCTGGCGCGGCTGCTGACCGAGCCGGACGGCATCGTCAGCATCGTCCTGGGTCAGCATCACATCCGCGCCACCACGGGCGAGTTCACCTTCACCTCTAAACTGGTCGACGGTAAATTCCCGGACTACGAGCGTGTCCTGCCAAAGGGCGGCGACAAACTGGTGCTCGGTGATCGTCAGGCGTTGCGTGAAGCCTTCAGCCGTACCGCGATTCTGTCCAACGAGAAGTACCGTGGTATCCGTCTGCAACTGGCCAACGGTCAGCTGAAGATCCAGGCCAATAACCCGGAGCAGGAAGAAGCGGAAGAAGAAGTGGGTGTTGAGTACAACGGCGGCAATCTGGAAATCGGCTTCAACGTGAGCTACTTGCTCGACGTGCTGGGCGTGATGACCACTGAGCAGGTTCGCCTGATCCTGTCCGACTCCAACAGCAGTGCGCTGGTGCAAGAGTCCGACAACGATGACTCGGCCTACGTTGTCATGCCGATGCGTCTGTAATCATGCTCAGCAGAAGCTAGATGTCATTAAGTCGCGTCTCGGTCACCGCGGTGCGCAATCTGCACCCGGTGACCTTCTCCCCCTCCCCCCGAATCAACATTCTTTACGGCGCCAACGGCAGCGGCAAAACCAGTGTTCTGGAAGCCATTCACCTGCTGGGGCTTGCCCGTTCGTTTCGTAGTACCCGCCTTTTGCCGGTTATTCAGTACGAGCAATTGGCCTGCACGGTCTTCGGTCAGGTTGAATTGGCAGAGGGCGGGCACAGCGCACTGGGGATATCACGGGACCGCCAAGGCGAGTTCCAGATCCGTATTGACGGGCAGAACGCGCGCAGTGCGGCACAGCTGGCGGAGATCCTGCCGCTGCAACTGATCAACCCTGATAGCTTCCGCCTGCTTGAAGGCGCACCGAAGATTCGCCGGCAGTTTCTCGACTGGGGCGTGTTCCACGTGGAACCGCGATTCATGTCCACCTGGCAGCGCTTGCAGAAGGCCCTGCGCCAGAGAAACTCTTGGCTGCGGCATGGTACACTTGACGCCGTTTCGCAAGCGGTTTGGGACAGGGAACTGTGCCAGGCCAGCGCTGAAATAGATGAATACCGCCGTGCCTATATCAAAGCCTTGAAACCAGTCTTTGAACAGACCTTGAGCGAACTGGTTGAGCTTGAAGGTTTGACGCTCAGCTATTACCGAGGCTGGGACAAAGACCGCGAATTGAGTGCAGTGCTCGCTGGGTCCGTTCAGCGAGACCAGCAGATGGGTCATACCCAGGCCGGACCACAACGCGCTGATTTGCGCCTCAGATTGGGTGCACATAACGCCGCGGACATCTTGTCCCGCGGTCAGCAGAAGTTGGTGGTCTGTGCATTGCGGATTGCCCAAGGGCACCTGGTCAGCCAGGCCCGACGCGGCCAGTGTATTTATCTGGTGGATGACTTGCCGTCCGAACTGGACGAGCAGCACCGCCGCGCGCTTTGCCGCTTGTTGGAAGACTTACGCTGCCAGGTGTTTATCACCTGTGTAGATCACGAATTATTGAGGGAAGGCTGGCAGACGGAAACGCCAGTCGCTCTGTTCCACGTGGAACAGGGCCGTATCACCCAGACCCACGACCATCGGGAGTGAAGGCATTGAGCGAAGAAAATACGTACGACTCAACGAGCATTAAAGTGCTGAAAGGCCTGGATGCCGTACGCAAACGTCCCGGTATGTACATTGGTGACACCGACGATGGCAGCGGTCTGCACCACATGGTGTTCGAGGTGGTCGATAACTCGATCGACGAAGCTTTGGCCGGCCATTGCGACGACATCAGCATCATCATCCACCCGGACGAATCCATCACCGTTCGCGACAACGGTCGTGGCATCCCGGTAGACGTACACAAAGAAGAAGGCGTTTCGGCAGCCGAGGTCATCATGACCGTGCTGCACGCCGGCGGTAAGTTCGACGACAACTCCTACAAAGTATCCGGCGGTCTGCACGGTGTAGGTGTTTCGGTAGTGAACGCACTGTCCAAGGAACTGGTCCTGACCGTTCGCCGCAGCGGCAAGATCTGGGAACAGACTTACGTCCACGGCGTCCCGCAAGAGCCGATGAAAATCGTTGGCGAGAGCGAAACCACGGGCACCCAGATTCACTTCAAGCCATCGGCTGAAACCTTCAAGAACATCCACTTTAGCTGGGACATCCTGGCCAAGCGGATTCGTGAACTGTCCTTCCTCAACTCCGGTGTCGGCATCGTCCTCAAGGATGAGCGCAGCGGCAAGGAAGAGCTGTTCAAGTACGAAGGTGGCTTGCGTGCGTTCGTTGAATACCTGAACACCAACAAGACTCCGGTCAACCAGGTGTTCCACTTCAACATCCAGCGTGAAGACGGCATCGGCGTGGAAATCGCCCTGCAGTGGAACGACAGCTTCAACGAGAACCTGTTGTGCTTCACCAACAACATCCCGCAGCGTGATGGCGGTACTCACCTGGTGGGTTTCCGTTCCGCTCTGACGCGTAACCTGAACACCTACATCGAAGCTGAAGGCCTGGCCAAGAAGCACAAGGTTGCCACCACCGGTGATGACGCCCGTGAAGGCTTGACCGCGATCATCTCGGTGAAGGTGCCGGATCCGAAGTTCAGCTCCCAGACCAAAGACAAGCTGGTTTCTTCCGAAGTGAAGACCGCGGTCGAACAGGAAATGGGCAAGTACTTCTCCGACTTCCTGCTGGAAAACCCGAACGAAGCCAAACTGGTCGTCGGCAAGATGATCGACGCGGCACGTGCGCGTGAAGCAGCACGTAAGGCTCGTGAGATGACCCGCCGCAAAGGCGCGCTGGACATCGCCGGCCTGCCGGGCAAACTGGCTGACTGCCAGGAAAAAGACCCTGCCCTTTCCGAACTGTACCTCGTGGAAGGTGACTCTGCTGGCGGCTCCGCCAAGCAGGGGCGTAACCGTAAAACCCAGGCCATCCTGCCGTTGAAGGGCAAGATCCTCAACGTCGAGAAGGCGCGCTTCGACAAGATGATCTCTTCGCAAGAAGTGGGCACCTTGATCACCGCGCTGGGCTGCGGTATCGGACGCGACGAATACAACATCGACAAGCTGCGCTACCACAACATCATCATCATGACCGATGCTGACGTCGACGGTTCGCACATCCGTACACTGCTGCTGACGTTCTTCTTCCGTCAGCTGCCAGAGCTGATCGAGCGTGGCTACATCTACATCGCTCAGCCACCGCTGTACAAGGTCAAGAAAGGCAAGCAAGAGCAATACATCAAAGACGACGACGCCATGGAAGAGTACATGACGCAGTCGGCCCTGGAAGATGCGAGCCTGCACCTGAACGAGGAAGCCCCGGGTATCTCCGGCGAAGCCCTCGAGCGCCTGGTAAACGACTTCCGTCTGGTGATGAAGACCCTCAAGCGTCTGTCGCGCCTGTACCCACAGGAACTGACCGAGCACTTCATCTACCTGCCAGCAGTGAGCATGGAGCAACTGTCCGATCACGCAGCGATGCAGGATTGGCTGGCCAAGTATGAAGTCCGTCTGCGCACCGTCGAGAAGTCTGGCCTGGTCTACAAGGCCAGCCTGCGTGAAGACCGTGAACGTAACGTCTGGCTGCCAGAGGTCGAACTGATCTCCCACGGCCTGTCGAACTACGTCACGTTCAACCGCGACTTCTTCGGCAGCAACGATTACAGGACTGTCGTATCCCTGGGCGCTCAGCTGAGCACCCTGCTGGACGACGGCGCGTACATCCAGCGTGGCGAACGCAAGAAGCCGGTCACTGAGTTCAAGGAAGCCCTTGAATGGCTGATGGCTGAAAGCACCAAGCGTCACACCATCCAGCGATACAAAGGTCTGGGTGAAATGAACCCGGATCAGCTGTGGGAAACCACCATGGACCCAAGCCAGCGCCGGATGCTCAAAGTGACCATCGAAGACGCCATTGGCGCGGACCAGATCTTCAACACCCTGATGGGTGATGCGGTCGAACCTCGTCGTGACTTCATCGAAAGCAATGCCTTGGCGGTTTCCAACCTGGACTTCTGATCCAGCGGAATTGCCAAAAATAAAAAAGGCCAGCGCATTGCGCTGGCCTTTTTTATTACGCTATTTCGCCCTTCAGCGGCGGTGCCAAATCGTATGGAACGCAGGCGTTTTACCTCGGAGCCTCACAGATAAGTCCTACATACGCTATCCCGAGTGCTCTTTATCCTACAGCCTCTTCGTCAAGTGTATGACTGACGGGAGCTATCATTTTTGGGATATCGAACAGGGAATGCAGTTATGCCAACACCCGCGTATTTAGTTATAAATGGAAATCGGCAAGGGATGATCACTGCCGGGACATTTACTCCGGAGTCGGTTGGTAACGTCTATCAGGAGGGGCACGAAGACCAAATCCTGGTCCAGGCATTCAGTCACCAAATTATCATTCCGAGAGATCCCCAATCGGGTCAGCCAACGGGCCAGCGTGTGCATAAGCCGTTGATGATCTCAAAGGTATTTGATAAATCATCACCGTTGATTTTTAACGCGTTAACGAGCGGAGAAGTGTTGAATAGCTGCCATATCGCTTGGTATCGGACTTCGTCGGCGGGGAAACAGGAACATTACTTCAGCATCGAGCTGGAAGACGCAGTGATCGTAGATGTGCAGACAAGAATGCCAAGCTGCCAGGATCCCAATATGGCCCACTTTACGCATCTCGAAGACGTGTATTTCACCTACCGAAAAATCACCTGGACTCACGAAGCCTGTGGTACTTCCGGTTCTGATGACTGGCGTGCTCCAGTTATCAGCTAAGCCTCGCTGCTCAATTCGCACGCATAAAAAAACCGGCTATATCAGCCGGTTTTTTTACGTCCGAAAAAAACTTATGCACCTTTTTCCATATTTTATGAGCTTAGGAAATATGTATATAAATCATAAGCCTACAAACTAAATACGCTACTTTTCAGCAAAACGGTACACAGGTTATCCACAGATTCTCAGACAGCCATCTGATCATTGGCAGCCGGCGCTTGCGGAGCGGGTGGGAGCGAGCCCATTTCCCGTTGCATCTGCTCATTCCAGGCCTGAACCCGGTCATTGAGGTTGGCAATCGCGCGTGGGCCGCTGCCTTCGGCGTACATCGGTTCGCCGATGATCACAGTGATGACGCCCTGCTTCTTCGCCCAACCGGTTTTCGGCCAGAATTTGCCGGCATTGTGCGCAATCGGCAGCACCGGTAGTTCGGCGTTGACGGCTAACGCCGTACCACCTCGTGAGAATTTTCCGATGGTGCCGTAAGGGACCCGCGTTCCTTCAGGGAATATCAATACCCAGACGCCATCCTTCAGCAGTTCGTCGCCCTTCTTCGCCACATGCTTGAGCGCGGCTTTGGGGTTGTCGCGATCAATGGCGATCGGCCGCAGCATGGCCATGGCCCAACCGAAGAACGGTACAAACAGCAATGAGCGTTTCAGTACCTGGCTCAACGGCTCGAAATAGGCCGAGAGGAAGAACGTCTCCCAGGTGCTCTGGTGGTTCGACTGAATCACGCAGGGCTGGTCTGGCACGTTCTCGGCACCTTTCACTTCATAGCTGATGCCCAGAAAGACTTTGCTCAGCCACAAGGCGCAACGGCACCAGTACACGTTGATAAAACGATAGCGCGCCTTGAACGGCAGAAAAGGCGCGATAAAAAAGCTCAGGCTGCACCAAAGCAAGGAGCTGGTGCCCAGCAGCAGGTAAAAGAGGAAGGTTCTGATGGCCTGCAATATCGACATGGCGACGTTTACCGTGCGGGCTCTGCCCGTCTATATAAAGCGCACTCCCGATCAATCCTTGGTCAGGAATCTCGAAAACGCTCTAATTGTGGATAAGTTCTGCGGCAATCGCCGCGAGATCGTCAAAAATCAAAGTGCCTACCGGTAGGGTTTTGCCCAAAGTCTTTTCGCCTTTCCCGGTCTTTACCAAAACTGGCTGAGAATCGACGGCTTTGGCGGCTTCCAGGTCACCAAGACTGTCGCCGACGAACCATAGATTAGTCAGCGATACGTTGTAATGCGTGGCGATGGTTTTCAGCATCCCGGGTTTTGGCTTGCGGCAATCGCAGCCTTCGTCCGGCCCGTGCGGGCAATAGACGATCAGCCCGACTTCACCGCCCTGCTCCGCCACCAACGAGCGCAACCGCTCGTGCATGGCGTCCAGGGTGGCGACGTCGTAATAGCCGCGAGCGATGCCCGACTGGTTGGTAGCGACCGCTACCGTCCAGCCGGCCTTGCTCAACTGCGCGATGGCTTCGATCGAACCGGGGAGCGGATTCCACTCCTCCACCGACTTGATGTAAGCGTCGGAGTCGTAATTGATCACCCCGTCCCGATCGAGAATCAGCAGTTTCAAACAGTCTTACCCCAGCAACGAAATATCGGCGACGCCGAGGAACAAGCCACGCAGACGCGCCAGCAGCGCATAGCGGTTGGCACGGACCTTGGCATCTTCAGCGTTGACCATGACGGCTTCGAAGAAAGCATCCACAGGCTCGCGCAAGGCTGCCAGACGTGCCAGCGACTCGCTGTACTGACGCGCAGCTGCCATCGGTTGAACCGCTTGGTCTGCCTGTTGAATCGCCGAGTACAGGGAGAATTCGTTGGCGTTGTCGAAGTACTTGGCTTCAACGACTGTAGGAACAGAACCTTCGACCTTGCTCAGCAAGTTCGAAACGCGCTTGTTCACTGCAGCGAGGGCCGCCGCTTCAGGCAATTTGCGGAACGCTTCCACCGCTTGTACGCGCTGATCGAAGTCCAGCGCCGAACCTGGCTTCAGGGCACGAACCGACAGGTAAGTCGCAACGTCCACGCCTTCATCTTCGTAACGGGCACGCAGACGGTCGAACACGAATTCCAGTACCGAGTCGGCCAGGCCAGCAGCCTTGACCTTGGCGCCGAACGCATTCACGGCAAAGGCCACGGCGTCGTTCAGGTCGAGGTCGAGCTTCTTGTCGATCAGGATGCGCAATACGCCCAGTGCAGCACGGCGCAGGGCATACGGGTCTTTGCTGCCGGTTGGCAGCATGCCGATTCCGAAGATACCGACCAGCGTGTCGAGTTTGTCAGCGATGGCCACGGCCGCACCGGTCAGGGTGGTCGGCAGTTCTGCACCGGCACCGCGCGGCATGTATTGCTCGTTCAGCGCCAGCGCGACTTCTTCCGGCTCGCCATCGTTCAGGGCGTAGTAGTAACCGGCGACGCCTTGCATCTCCGGGAACTCACCGACCATCTCGGTCGCCAGGTCGCACTTGGACAGCAGGCCGGCACGGGAAGCCCATGCCGCGTTGCCGCCAATGCGTTGCGCGATGAACGCAGCAAGCTTGGATACGCGCTCGGCCTTGTCGTAGACGCTGCCGAGTTTTTCCTGGAACACCACGTTTTGCAGGCGCAGGTTGAAGTCTTCGAGTTTCTGCTTCTTGTCTTGCTTGAAGAAGAACTCGGCGTCGGTCAGGCGTGGGCGAACCACTTTCTCGTTACCGGCGATGATTTGCTGCGGGTCTTTGCTTTCAATGTTGGCCACGGTAATGAAACGAGGCAGCAACTTGCCGTCGGCATCCAGCAGGCAGAAATACTTCTGGTTGTCCTGCATGGTGGTGATCAGCGCTTCTTGCGGCACGTCGAGGAAACGCTCTTCGAACGAGCACACCAGCGGCACCGGCCATTCAACCAGCGCGGTCACTTCGTCGAGCAGGGCTGGCGGAACGATTGCCGTGCCTTCCTGCATCGTCGCCAGTTCTTCGGTGCGCTTGCTGATAATCGCGCGACGCTCGTTGGCATCGGCCAGAACGTAAGCGGCACGCAGGTCGGCCAGGTAGTTGGCCGGCGAGGTGATGCGTACGCTTTCCGGGTGATGGAAGCGGTGACCACGGGAATCGCGGCCAGCCTTCTGGGCGAGGATCGTGCAATCGATGACCTGGTCACCGAGCAGCATGACCAGCCATTGGGTCGGACGAACGAATTCTTCCTTGCGCGCACCCCAGCGCATGCGCTTCGGGATCGGCAGGTCATTCAGCGAGTCTTCGACGATGGTCGGCAGCAGGCTCGCGGTCGGCTTGCCGGCGATGCTCTGGCTGTAGCGCAGTTTCGGACCGCTCTGATCGATTTCGCTCAGCTCTACACCGCACTTCTTGGCGAAACCCAGTGCCGCTTGAGTCGGGTTGCCTTCGGCATCGAACGCCGCCTGACGTGGCGGGCCGTCGAGGTTGATGCTGCGATCCGGTTGCTGGGTAGCCAGCGCGGTGATCAGCACAGCCAGACGACGCGGCGCGGCGTAGACGGTTTTGGTCTCGTAGTTCAGGCCAGCGGCTTGCAGGCCTTTGTCGATACCGGCAAGAAACGCCTCTGCCAAGGTGTTCAGGGCTTTGGGTGGCAGTTCTTCGGTGCCCAGTTCAACCAGGAAATCTTGAGCACTCATTGTGCAGCCTCCAGCTTGGCCAGTACTTCGTCACGCAGGTCCGGGGTCGCCATCGGGAAGCCCAGCTTGGCGCGAGCCAGCAGGTAGGCTTGCGCAACGGAACGCGCCAGGGTGCGCACACGCAGAATGTATTGCTGACGCGCAGTCACGGAGATCGCCCGGCGCGCATCCAGCAGGTTGAAGGTATGGGACGCCTTCAACACCATTTCGTAGCTCGGCAACGGCAGCGGCTGGTCGAGTTCGATCAGGCGCTTGGCTTCGCTTTCGTAGAAGTCGAACAGTTCGAACAGCTTCTCGACGTTGGCGTGTTCGAAGTTGTAGGTCGACTGCTCCACTTCGTTCTGGTGGAACACGTCGCCGTAGGTCACTTTGCCGAACGGACCATCAGCCCAGACCAGGTCGTAGACCGAGTCCACGCCTTGCAGGTACATGGCCAGACGCTCGAGGCCGTAAGTGATCTCGCCGGTGACCGGGTAGCACTCGATGCCGCCCGCCTGCTGGAAGTAAGTGAACTGCGTCACTTCCATGCCGTTGAGCCAGACTTCCCAGCCCAGACCCCAGGCGCCCAGGGTCGGCGATTCCCAGTTGTCTTCGACGAAGCGAATGTCGTGGACCAGCGGGTCCAGGCCGACATGCTTGAGGGAGCCCAGGTACAGTTCCTGGAAGTTGTCCGGGTTCGGCTTCAGGACTACCTGGAACTGGTAGTAGTGCTGCAGACGGTTCGGGTTTTCGCCGTAGCGGCCGTCAGTCGGGCGACGACTGGGCTGCACATAAGCGGCGTTCCAGGTTTCCGGGCCGATAGCGCGCAGAAACGTGGCAGTGTGGAAAGTCCCGGCGCCTACTTCCATATCGTAGGGCTGAAGTACCACGCAACCTTGCTCGGCCCAGTATTGCTGGAGGGCGAGGATCAAGTCTTGGAAGGTACGCACGGCTGGCGTAGGCTGGCTCACGAAATTCACCTGTTTCTTGGGCTGCGATTTAAAGAGCGGGAGTATACCCGATTCATTGCTGCGCACGCCCCCTGGAGCCTTATGCCACGCTGCTTTTGGTGTTCCGAAGATCCGCTGTACATGGCTTATCACGACCAGGAGTGGGGCACGCCGCTACGCGATGCGCAGGGATTGTTCGAGTTGCTTTTGCTCGAAGGGTTCCAGGCCGGCCTTTCCTGGATCACCGTGTTGCGTAAACGCGAGCGATATCGCGAGGTGCTGTTCGGCTTCGATGTACAGCGCGTGGCGCAAATGAGCGACGCCGAAATCGATGAATTGATGCTCGACCCCGGGATCATCCGCAATCGCCTCAAACTCAACGCCGCCCGGCGCAATGCCCAGGCGTGGCTGGCGCTTGAAGACCCGGTCGAGTTTCTCTGGTCTTTCGTCGGCGGTACGCCTGTGATCAATCATTTCAAAGATCGCACCGAAGTGCCGGCGGTTACGCCGGTCGCTGTGGAGATGAGCAAAGGCCTGAAAAAAGCCGGCTTCACTTTCGTCGGCCCAACCATTTGCTACGCGCTGATGCAGGCTTCGGGGATGGTCATGGACCACACCCAGGATTGCGATCGCTACGCGACGTTGACGAACGGCGGTTAGAATAGCCGACTCGCGCACAGCACAAGATCAGGAGTGACCTGTGGATAAGTTGAAAGGCGCCTTGCTGGTAGGCGCTCTGCGGCTGTTTGCCCTGCTTCCCTGGCGAGCAGTGCAGACGGTTGGCTCGGCCATCGGCTGGGTAATGTGGAAAACCCCAAACCGTTCCCGCGACGTGGTACGGATCAATCTGGCCAAGTGTTTTCCGGAGATGGACCCTGCCGAGCGCGAGCGTCTGGTCGGCCAGAGTCTGAAAGACATCGGCAAGTCGCTGACCGAAAGTGCCTGCGCGTGGATCTGGCCGGCGCAGCGTTCCATCGATCTGGTGCGCGAAGTTGAAGGGCTCGACGTCTTGAAAGACGCCCTCGCCTCCGGCAAAGGTGTGGTCGGCATCACCAGCCACCTCGGCAACTGGGAAGTGTTGAACCACTTCTATTGCAGCCAGTGCAAACCGATCATTTTCTATCGTCCGCCAAAGCTCAAGGCTGTGGATGAATTGCTGCGCAAGCAGCGGGTGCAACTGGGTAACAGGGTCGCCGCCTCTACCAAGGAAGGCATCCTCAGCGTCATCAAGGAAGTGCGCAAAGGTGGTGCAGTGGGCATTCCCGCTGACCCGGAACCGGCCGAATCCGCCGGGATCTTCGTGCCGTTCTTTGCCACTCAGGCGCTGACCAGCAAGTTTGTGCCGAACATGTTGGCAGGCGGCAAAGCGGTCGGCGTGTTCCTGCACGCCCTGCGGCTGCCGGACGGTTCGGGCTACAAGGTGATTCTCGAAGCGGCGCCGGAAGCGATGTACAGCACGGATACCGAGACGTCCTGCGCGGCGATGAGCCAAGTGGTCGAGCGCTATGTGCGCGCTTATCCGAGCCAGTATCTGTGGAGCATGAAACGCTTCAAGAAGCGGCCGCCAGGCGAAGAGCGCTGGTATTGAGTTGATTGGCATGATCTGTGGATAACTTGAACCTGTAGGAGCGAAGCTTGCTCGCGAAAAGGCCATTACATTCAACATTGATGTTGGATGTGATATCGCCTTCGCGAGCAAGCTTCGCTCCTACAGGTTCAGGGTTATCCACAACTGTTCATAAAAAGGGCGCAGAAGATGTCCGAACACCGCAAATCGTTTCGTATCAAGATCAGTCACGAAAGCTTCGGCGAATGCCTCGGCCAGACCCGAAATCTCTCGACCACAGGCGTCTACGTCAAGCATCCGGGCTTGTCGGCGTTGCCCAAGGGCGCGGTGGTCTATGGTCAGGTACAGGATTTACCCACAGGCGCGCCGCGGGTTCGCATGGAAGTGGTGCTGGTAGACGCTGACGGCATCGGCCTGCGCTACCTCTGATCAGTGCGCCTGGCGCTCAAGTTTCTTCAGGAACACCGTCATCTCCTTCTCCGCCTGCTTGTCGCCGTGAGCACGAGCAGCTTCCAGACCCTGCTCCCACGCCTGACGCGCGGCCGGATAGTCCGCCAGCGCCAGATGGGCCTTGCCCAACAGCTTCCAGGCCGCTGAATACTTCGGATCGAATTCGACGCAACGCTGGAAATGCTCGGCGGCCTTGGCGTTTTCCCCAAGATCGAGATAACCCTTGCCCAGACCGAAGCGCAGCAATGAGTTATCCACACCCTTGGCGAGCATTTTTTCCAGGGATTCGATCATGGTGCACCTCGGTTTATGGGTGAGCTTCGGAATCGCCTTCGCGGGCAAGCCTCGCTCCTACAGGGAATCGCGCAAAACCTGTAGGAGCGAGGCTTGCCCGCGAAGAGGCCTTCGGATCAGAAAAAACTCAGGCCGACATGGAACAACTTCTCCACATCCCGAATATGTTTCTTATCCACAAGGAACAAAATCACATGGTCGCCCGCCGCGATCACCGTGTCATCGTGGGCAATGATCACTTCTTCATCACGAATGATCGCGCCAATCGTGGTGCCTGGCGGCAGACCGATGTTCTCGATGGCCTTGCCAATCACCTTGCTCGACTTCGCATCACCGTGGGCAATCGCCTCGATGGCCTCCGCTGCACCACGGCGCAATGAATGCACGCTGACGATGTCGCCGCGCCGCACGTGGGCCAGCAAGGTGCCGATGGTCGCCAGTTGCGGGCTGATGGCGATGTCGATGTCGCCACCCTGGATCAAATCGACGTAAGCCGGGTTGTTGATGATCGTCATCACCTTCTTCGCGCCCAGGCGCTTGGCCAGCAGCGACGACATGATGTTGGCTTCGTCGTCGTTGGTCAGCGCCAGGAAGATGTCGGCGTCGGCGATGTTCTCTTCCATCAGCAAGTCGCGGTCGGAGGCACTGCCCTGCAGGACCACGGTGCTGTCGAGGGTGTCGGAGAGATGGCGGCAGCGGGCCGGGTTCATCTCGATGATCTTCACCTGATACCGGCTTTCGATGGCCTCGGCCAGACGCTCACCGATCTGTCCGCCCCCGGCGATGACGATGCGCTTGTAGCTCTCATCGAGGCGGCGCATTTCGCTCATCACTGCGCGAATATTCGCCTTGGCGGCGATGAAAAATACTTCGTCGTCCGCCTCGATCACCGTATCGCCCTGAGGCAAAATCGGCCGGTCACGGCGGAAAATCGCCGCTACGCGGGTTTCGACATTCGGCATGTGTTCACGTAACTGACGCAGTTGCTGACCCACCAGCGGTCCGCCGTAGTACGCCTTCACCGCGACCAGCTGCGCTTTGCCTTCGGCGAAGTCGATCACCTGCAACGCGCCAGGATGCTGGATCAGGCGCTTGATGTAGTTGGTGACCACTTGTTCCGGGCTGATCAGTACATCCACCGGAATCGCTTCGTTGTCGAACAGCTCGGAGCGCGTGAGGTACGCCGCTTCGCGCACCCGGGCGATCTTGGTCGGGGTGTGGAACAGGGTGTGGGCGACCTGGCAGGCGACCATATTGGTTTCGTCACTGTTGGTCACCGCCACCAGCATGTCGGCGTCATCCGCGCCGGCCTGGCGCAGCACCGTCGGCAGCGAGCCGCGGCCTTGCACGGTGCGGATGTCCAGGCGATCGCCAAGGTCGCGCAGGCGTTCGCCATCGGTGTCGACCACGGTGATGTCGTTGGCCTCGCTGGCCAAGTGTTCCGCCAGCGAACCGCCGACCTGCCCTGCGCCGAGGATGATGATTTTCATCCAGTCACTCCCTTGAAATCCGGTTAACCGCGCGCGGCGGCGATCTTGATCAGCTTGGCGTAATAGAACCCGTCGTGGCCGCCTTCCTGTGCCAGCAACTGGCGACCGTGGGGCTGCTTGATGCCGGCCGTGGTGGCGAGGTCCAGCTCACGGGCGCCCGGCGTGCGGGCGAGGAAGGCTTCGATGACTTCGGTGTTCTCGGTCGGCAACGTGGAACAGGTGGCGTAAAGCAGAATCCCGCCCACCTCCAGAGTTATCCACATGGCATCCAGCAATTCGCCTTGCAGCACTGCCAGCGCGGCGATGTCATCCGGTTGGCGAGTCAGCTTGATGTCCGGGTGACGACGGATCACGCCGGTGGCCGAGCATGGCGCATCGAGCAGGATGCGTTGGAACGGTTTGCCATCCCACCAGGTAGCAGTGTCGCGGCCGTCGGCGGCGATCAGTTCGGCGCTCAGGCCCAGGCGTGCGAGGTTTTCTCGCACACGCACCAGACGCTTGGCTTCCAGATCCACTGCCACGACGCCGGCCAGTGCAGGTTCGGCTTCGAGGATGTGGCAGGTCTTGCCGCCCGGTGCGCAGCAGGCGTCGAGCACTCGCTGGCCCGGCGCCAGGTCGAGCAGGTCGGCGGCCAGTTGCGCCGCTTCGTCCTGCACGCTGATCCAGCCTTCGGCGAAGCCCGGCAGGCTGCGTACGTCGGCGGCAGCGTCGAGAATGATGCCGTCCCGGCTGTAAACACACGCCGTGGCGGCGATGCCCGCTTCGGTCAGCAGCCCCAAGTAGGCATCGCGGCTGTGATGGCGACGGTTGACCCGCAGAATCATCGGCGGATGCGCGTTGTTCGCCGCGCAAATGGCTTCCCACTGCTCAGGCCAGAACGCTTTCAGGGATTTTTGCAGCCAACGCGGGTGAGCGGTGCGCACCACCGGGTCGTGCTCCAGCTCGGCCAGCAGCGCTTCGCTTTCACGTTGGGCGCGGCGCAACACGGCGTTGAGCAAGGCTTTGGCCCACGGCTTCTTCAGCTTGTCGGCGCAACCGACGGTTTCGCCGATGGCGGCGTGAGCCGGGACGCGGGTGTAAAGCAGTTGATAGAGACCGACCAGCAGCAACGCCTCGACATCGGCGTCGGCAGCCTTGAACGGCTTCTGCAGCAACTTGGCCGCGAGCGCCGACAAACGCGGCTGCCAGCGCGCGGTGCCGAACGCCAGGTCCTGGGTGAAGCCGCGATCGCGGTCTTCGACCTTGTCCATTTGTGTCGGCAGCGAACTGTTGAGTGAGGCTTTTCCGTTGAGAACTGCAGCAAGTGCCTTGGCGGCGGCCAGACGTGGATTCATTGAGCGTCCGCCGTTTGACCGAGCACGGTGCCGACGGCGAATTTCTCACGACGACTGTTGAACAAATCGCTGAAGTTCAGCGCCTTGCCGCCGGGCAATTGTAGACGGGTCAGACACAGCGCTTGCTCACCGCAGGCGACGAGCAGGCCATCTTTGCTGGCGCCGAGGATTTCACCTGGTGCGCCCTTGCCTTCAGCGAGGTTTGCGGCCAGCACTTTCAGCGCTTCGCCATTCAACGTGCTGTGGGTGATCGGCCATGGATTGAAGGCGCGGACCAGACGTTCCAGCTCAATGGCCGGACGGTTCCAGTCGATGCGCGCTTCGTCCTTGTTCAATTTGTGTGCGTAGGTCGCGAGGCTGTCGTCCTGCACTTCGCCTTCCAGCGTGCCGGCGGCGAGGCCGGCGATGGCTTGAATCACCGCCGGTGGGCCGAGTTCCGCCAGGCGGTCGTGGAGGCTGCCGCCGGTGTCTTCAGCGCTGATCGGCGTGGTGACCTTGAGCAGCATCGGCCCGGTGTCGAGGCCCAGTTCCATGCGCATCACGGTCACGCCGCTTTCGCTGTCGCCGGCTTCAACGGCGCGCTGGATCGGTGCCGCACCGCGCCAGCGTGGCAACAACGACGCGTGGCTGTTGATGCAACCCAGGCGCGGAATATCCAGTACCACTTGCGGCAGGATCAGGCCGTAGGCGACCACCACCAGCAAATCCGGTTTCAGCGCGGCCAGTTCGGCTTGAGCGTCTTCGTTGCGCAGGGTTGGCGGTTGCAGCACCGGGATGTTGTTTTCCAGTGCCAACTGCTTGACCGGGCTCGGCATCAGCTTTTGCCCGCGACCCGCCGGACGGTCCGGTTGGGTGTAGACCGCGACGATCTCGTAAGGGCTGTCGAGCAGGGCCTTGAGGTGTTCGGCGGCGAATTCCGGGGTGCCGGCAAAGACGATGCGCAGTGGCTCAGTCATGGGAAGCTCTCATTTACAAAGCAGTCGCAAAAGAAAAAGGCTTGCCGCAGCAAGCCTTTGAAAGGAGGGCATCAAGCGTTCTGGCGATGGAGCTTTTCCAGTTTCTTCTTGATTCGGTCACGTTTGAGATTCGACAGGTAGTCGACGAACAATTTGCCGTTGAGGTGGTCGCATTCATGCTGGATGCACACGGCGAGCAGGCCTTCGGCGATCAGTTCGTAAGGCTGGCCGTCGCGGTCCAGGGCCTTGACCTTGACCTTCTGCGGGCGATCGACGTTTTCGTAGAAACCCGGCACCGAGAGGCAGCCTTCCTGGTATTGCTCCATCTCGTCGGTCAGGGGCTCGAACTCGGGGTTGATGAACACCCGCGGTTCGGTGCGGTCTTCGGAGAGGTCCATCACGACGATACGTTTGTGCACGTTGACCTGGGTCGCGGCGAGGCCGATGCCTGGCGCTTCATACATTGTTTCAAACATATCATCGACCAACTGACGCACTTCGTCGTCCACTACGGCCACAGGTTTGGCGATAGTGCGCAGGCGCGAGTCGGGGAATTCGAGGATGTCTAAAATGGCCATAAGCTTGATTGCTGCACGTGTGAGGTAAAGTCGGGTCGATGGCCTGGCAGGTCCGAAGATGCAGGCTACCGTTGTGAAGCGTAGCTCCCTTTTCTTTTCAGTGAAGAGTCGGGAGCGAGCCACGAGGGCTCTGGCGTTTCACGCGAACGCACATAATAAAGGGATTCACCGCATGAGGAAATCACTACTCGCCTTGCTCCTTCTGGCCTCGGCCGGTTTGGCGCATGGGCAAGTGCAACTCAAGGAAGGTTTTCCACAGCAATACACAGTGGCGGCGGGTGACACACTCTGGGACATTTCCGGGAAATTCCTCCGTGAGCCGTGGAAGTGGCCGGAGCTGTGGCAAGCCAATCCGCAGATCCAGAACCCCAATCTGATCTACCCCGGCGATTTGCTGTCGCTGGTCTACGTTGACGGTCAGCCGCGTCTGACCCTCAATCGCGGGGCTACCCGGGGCACCATCAAGCTCTCGCCACAGGTGCGCAGTTCGCCGGTGGCGAACGCCATCCCGAGCATTCCGTTGCAGTCGATCAACAGTTTTCTGCTGAGCAACCGCATCGTCGACAAGGTCGAGGATTTCGACAAGGCGCCTTACATCGTCGCCGGCGATGCCGAACGGGTGCTCAGCGGCACCGGAGATCGCATCTTCGCCCGCGGCCATTTCGATCCGAACCAGCCGGTCTACGGCATCTTCCGCCAAGGTAAGGTTTATACCGACCCCGAGAGCAAGGAGTTCCTGGGGATCAATGCCGACGACATCGGCGGCGGTGAAATTGTTGCAACCGAGGGTGATGTCGCGACGCTTGCACTGCAACGCACCACTCAGGAAGTGCGCCTCGGCGATCGCTTGTTCAGCGGTGAGGAACGATCGATCAACTCGACCTTCATGCCCAGTGCGCCAAAAACCCCGATCAACGGCCTGATCATCGACGTACCGCGCGGGGTTACCCAGATCGGCGCGATGGATGTCGTCACGCTGAACCGGGGCCAACGCGACGGTCTCGCCGAAGGCAACGTATTGGTGGTGATGAAAACCGGCGAAACCGTGCGCGACCGGGTCTCCGGCCAGCCTCTGAAAATCCCCGATGAACGCGCCGGTTTGCTGATGGTGTTCCGCACCTACGACAAACTCAGTTACGGATTGGTGCTCACCGCATCGCGCTCCTTGGCGGTGATGGACAAGGTGCGAAATCCGTAAGCAGGCTCCACAAGTTACCAACAGAGTTATCCACAGCTTATTCCCGTTTGAACGGGGCTCATAACGATCAAGGATGATCCATGTCGCTGCCTGCTGTTACACCGGTTTCCCCTGCGGAACTGGAAGCCCGTTTACGTCTGCATCGTTTGCCGGAACTCGGTCCTGCGCGTTTCAGGAAACTGCTCGAAGCCTTCGGCTCGGCGTCCAAAGCCATCAGCGCGCCGGCCAGTGCCTGGCGTTCGCTGGGCTTGCCGCTTGCTTGCGCCGAGGCTCGCCGTACCGATGATGTCCGGGACGGCGCCAGCCACGCATTGGCCTGGCTAGACCGTCCCGGCCAGCATTTACTGATGTGGGACCAGCCTGACTACCCGGCATTGCTGGCGGAAATCAGCGACGCGCCGCCACTGCTATTCGTCGCGGGCGATCCGGGCATACTGGAAAAACCGCAATTGGCGATGGTCGGCAGTCGTCGCGCTTCCCGTCCGGGGATGGACACGGCCGCCGCGTTTTCGCGCAGTCTGGCTGGCGCCGGTTTTGTCATCACCAGCGGTCTGGCGCTGGGGATCGATGCCGCCGCGCATCAAGCCGCTCTGGACGTGGGCGGGCAAACGGTCGGCGTACTTGGCACGGGACTTGAAAAGTTTTATCCACAGCGCAACCGCAGGCTTGCCGATGCCATGATTGCGTCGGGAAGCGCGGTGCTTTCAGAGTTCCCGCTGGACGCCGGGCCTACGGCCAGCAACTTCCCGCGACGCAATCGAATCATCAGTGGTTTGTCCCTCGGCGTGCTGGTGGTCGAGGCCAGTGTCGCCAGCGGCTCCTTGATTACCGCGAGGCTGGCGGCGGAACAAGGTCGTGAGGTGTATGCGATTCCGGGATCGATCCATCATCCCGGCGCCAAGGGCTGTCATCAGCTGATTCGCGACGGCGCGATGCTGGTGGAAACCATCGAACATATCCTCGAGGCGTTGCGCGGCTGGCAGCAGTTGCCGTTAGCCATGCAGGCACCGTCGGTGACACATCCGCTGTTGATGCTGCTGCACGCGGCGCCGCACACCAGTGAAGCGTTGTCCGTCTCCAGCGGCTGGGCGCTGCCCAAAGTGCTGGCGGCGCTGACGGAACTGGAAATGGACGGCCGGGCGGTCTGCGAAAGCGGGCGCTGGTTTGCGCGGGTGAGCTAGGTTTTATAAGGAACATCGGTAAACTGCGCAGAGCCTTATTCCGGAGAGTTTTTCATGGTCAACAGTTGGCGTGTGCAACAAGCCGCGCAAGCCATTCGCGCAGGGGCGGTGATTGCCTATCCAACCGAGGCGGTCTGGGGCCTGGGTTGCGACCCGTGGGACGAAGAAGCGGTCGAGCGTCTGCTGATGCTCAAGGGCCGGTCGGTGGACAAGGGCCTGATTCTGGTCGCCGACAACATTCGTCAGTTCGACTTCCTGTTCGAAGATTTCCCTGAGCTGTGGATGGATCGGATGGCGAGCACCTGGCCGGGGCCGAATACCTGGCTGGTGCCGCATCGGAATCAGTTGCCGCAGTGGATCACCGGCGTGCATGAAACAGTGGCGCTGCGGGTCAGCGATCATCCGTTGGTGCGGGACTTGTGCGCGGTGGTCGGGCCGTTGGTGTCGACTTCGGCCAACCCTCAAGGACGGCCGGCGGCGCGGACGCGGATTCGCGTGGAGCAGTATTTCCGCGGGCAGCTTGATTTGATTCTTGGCGGCAACCTCGGTGGGCGCAAGAATCCGAGCGTGATTCGCGATCTGGCGACCGGGAACGTCATTCGCCCGGGTTGAGACCGCGTCATCGTTCATCGCTGGCAAGCCAGCTCCTACAGGATTTTGGTCGTTCACATAATATGTGTACGACGCTGAACCTGTAGGAGCGAGGCTTGCCCGCGAAGAGGCCCTCAAGGCAAAAGAACGGTCGACCCCGTGGTCCGCCGCGCCGACAACTCGGTCTGCGCCTTCGCCGCGTCAGCCAGTGAATACTTCTGGCTGATCTCCACCTTCAGCTTCCCGCTGATGATCATCTCAAACAACTCATCCGCCATCCGCTGCAGGTTTTCAGCGTTGTTGGCATAAGTCGCCAGTGTTGGTCGGGTCACGTACAACGAACCCTTTGCCGACAGAATCCCCAGGTTTACCCCGTCCACCGCGCCCGAAGCGTTGCCAAAACTCACCACCAGGCCCCGAGGCGCTGCGCTATCCAGCGAAGTCAGCCAGGTGTCTTTGCCGACACCGTCGTACACCACCGGGACTTTTTTGCCGTCGGTCAATTCCAGTACGCGTTGTGCGACGTTCTCGTGGCTGTAGTCGATGGTCGCCCACGCACCATTGGCCTTCGCCAGCGCGGCTTTCTCCGGCGAGCTGACCGTGCCGATCAACTTCACGCCCAGCGCCTTGGCCCATTGGCAGGCCAGCGAGCCGACACCCCCGGCAGCGGCGTGAAACAGAATGGTTTCGCCACCCTTGAGTTCATAGGTCTGACGCAGCAGGTACTGCACGGTGAGGCCCTTGAGCATCACCCCGGCGGCCTGTTCGAAGCTGATCGCATCCGGCAGGTGCACCAGATTGGCTTCCGGCAATACGTGAACTTCGCTGTAGGCACCTAACGGGCCACTGCCGTACGCCACGCGATCACCGACCTTGAAGCGGGTGACTTCGCTGCCCACCGCCTCGACCACGCCTGCACCTTCAGCGCCCAGGCCCGACGGCAAGGCCGGCGGCGCATAGAGGCCGCTGCGGAAATAGGTGTCGATGAAGTTCAGGCCGATGGCCTTGTTGGTAACGCGCACTTGCTGCGGGCCGGGCTCGGCCGGTTGGTAATCCACATACTCGAGCACTTCGGGGCCGCCATGGGCGCGGAACTGGATACGCTTTGCCATCAGAACTCTCCTTAGGTCTTTAGCTACTAGAGGTGTAGTGCCAAGCGCCCTATCGAACTCCCAAGCTTGATCCCCGTCAACTGTGGCGAGTCCATCTGCAATGTTATGCTACGCGCCCATTTGCGCCGGCCCCCGCTCCAATTGAGCGCCGCGTAGTTTTGCCCGATTCAAGGTGAAGACATGACGACCCGCACCGAGGCCGTAAAAGCCTACCTGCTCGACCTGCAAGACCGCATTTGCGCTGCCCTGGAAGCCGAAGACGGCGGCACGCAATTCGTCGAAGACGCCTGGACCCGGCCTGCCGGCGGTGGCGGTCGCACCCGTGTGATCGAGAACGGCGCGGTCATCGAAAAGGGCGGCGTCAACTTTTCCCACGTGTTTGGCAGCGGTCTCCCACCGTCCGCCAGCGCGCATCGACCGGAACTGGCCGGCCGTGGCTTTGAAGCTCTGGGCGTGTCGCTGGTGATTCACCCGCACAATCCGCATGTGCCGACTTCCCACGCCAACGTGCGCTTTTTCATCGCCGAAAAAGAAGGCGAAGAACCGGTCTGGTGGTTCGGCGGCGGCTTCGACCTGACCCCTTATTACGGCAATGAAGAGGACTGCGTGCATTGGCACCGTGTCGCCGAACAGGCCTGCGCGCCGTTCGGTCCGGACGTCTATTCGCGCTACAAAGCCTGGTGCGACAGCTATTTCCACATCAAGCATCGCCACGAACCGCGCGGCATCGGCGGCCTGTTCTTCGATGATTTGAACGAGTGGGATTTCGACACCAGCTTCGCTTTCATGCGTGCTATCGGTGACGCTTACATCGACGCCTACCTGCCGATCGTGCAACGCCGCAAAAATGATGCGTTCACTGCAAAACAGCGCGAGTTTCAGGAATTTCGCCGTGGCCGTTACGTCGAGTTCAACCTGGTTTACGACCGTGGCACGCTGTTCGGCCTGCAATCGGGTGGGCGCACCGAGTCGATCCTCATGTCGTTGCCGCCGCAAGTTCGCTGGAGCTATGACTGGAAAGCCGAGCCCGGCAGCGAAGAAGCACGCCTGACCGAGTACTTCCTGCAAGACCGCGATTGGTTGGCCAAGGGCTGAACGAGGAATCCTGATGGACCGTTACGTCGTATTCGGTAACCCGATTGGCCACAGCAAGTCGCCGTTGATCCATCGTCTGTTCGCCGAGCAGACCGCTCAGCAACTGGACTACAGCACTTCGCTGGCACCGCTCGACGATTTTTCCGACTTTGCCCGGGAGTTTTTCCTGGAAGGTCGCGGGGCGAACGTGACGGTGCCGTTCAAGGAAGAGGCGTTCCGTCTGGCCGACAGTTTGACGGCGCGAGCGCAGCGGGCTGGCGCGGTGAACACCCTGAGCAAGCTCGCCGATGGCACGCTGCTGGGCGACAACACCGATGGTGCCGGGCTGGTGCGGGACCTGACGGTCAACGCCGGTTTCAGCCTCAAGGGTAAACGCATCCTGCTGCTAGGCGCCGGCGGCGCAGTGCGCGGTGCGCTGGAGCCACTGCTGGCCGAGCAACCCGCCTCGGTGATCATCGCCAACCGCACGGTGGAAAAAGCCGAGCTGCTGGCTGAGTTGTTCGCAGATCTGGGGCCGGTGTCGGCCAGTGGTTTCGACTGGTTGCAGGAATCGGTGGACCTGATCATCAACGCGACATCGGCCAGTTTGTCAGGCGATGTACCGCCGATTGCGGGCAGCCTGATCGAGCCGGGCAAGACGGTTTGCTACGACATGATGTACGGCAAGGAACCGACCTCGTTCTGCCGTTGGGCTACGGCGCATGGCGCTGCCGTGTCGATGGATGGTTTGGGGATGCTCGCTGAGCAAGCGGCAGAAGCCTTCTTGCTGTGGCGCGGCGTACGCCCGGAAACCGGGCCGGTGCTGGCCGAACTGCGCCGCCAACTGGCCTTGTAGGAGCCGGCTTGCTGGCGATGGGCGCGCCGCGGTGTATCAGGCAAACCGCGTTATCGTTGAATCGCCAGCAAGCCGGCTCCTACAGTTGGTTGGTATGCCGTGATCGCGGTCATTGTCCGGAGATGGGTGTGTTTCAATCTTCGAAATGAATCGGGCATTTCTCCGCACCTTCCAGCTTTCGCAACTCCTCCACCACTGGCGGTCGCGCCCCGCGCAAGGTCAGGCTACGGTCCTGTTTGCGTAGTCGCCGCGCTTCCTGGTGCAGCATTTCCACCCCCGAATAGTCGATGAAGTTGATCTGCTGCGCCTCGATCACCACCCGCGCACCTTGCATGCGTTGCAGGCGCACTTGCAGGTAATGACTGGCGCCGAAAAAGATCGAGCCGCCGACCCGCAGAATGTCTTCATCTCCGTCGCGCCAATGCTGCACCCGTGGTTGCGAGGTGCGCTTGAGGTAGAAAAACAACGACGCGAGCACGCCGGCATAGATCGCTGTCTGCAATTCCAGCAGCAGCGTGGCGACACAGGTCAGCGCCATCACCACGAACTCGGCGCGGCTGACCCTTAACAACGCGCGAATGCCGCGATGATCGACCAACCCCCAGGCGATCAACAGGATGCTGCCGGCCATGGCCGGGATCGGAATATGCGCAATCAGGCTGGCGCCGAAGATCGCAAACAGCGCCACCCATAACGCGGAAAACACCCCCGCCATTGGCGAACAGGCACCCGCTTCGTAGCTGAGGCCGGAACGGGTGAAGGAACCGGCTGAAAGCGAACCGGAAAAAAACGCACCGACCATGTTCGATAAACCCTGCGCGCGGACTTCCTGATTGGCATCGAGCAATTGCTGCGAGCGCGCCGACAAGGAACGGGCAATCGACAAGCTCGTCACCAGCCCGAGCATCCCCACCGCTACTGCGCTGGGCAGCAATCGCAAAATCATGTCCAGATCCAGTGGTAACGGGCTGAAGGGCGGCAACCGCCCGACAAACGCGCTCACCAGGTTCACGTGGCCGAACATCGATGGCCACAGCCAAACCAGCAGCCCGGCCAGGATCAGGGTGATCAGCAGCGTCGGCCAGCGAGGCAGCAACCCTTTCAGGATTATGCCGACGACGACTGTTGCCAGCCCCAGCCCGAGCGAGGGTTTATCCACCGCATCGAGGTGCTGCAGCAGCATCAAAAAGCTGTCCAGCGCGGTGGCCTGGCTGGGCAAGTCCAGCCCCAGCAGGTTGGGCATTTGACCGATGGCAATCACCACGGCGGCGCCGAGGGTGAAGCCCAATACCACCGAGTGCGAGACGAAATTCACCAGCGCGCCGAACCGCAGCAAACCCAGTAGCCACTGGAAAATGCCGGCGAGCAGCGTCAGCAGCAGGATCAGTGTGATGTAGTCCTTGGACGCAGGGACGGCCAGAGGACTGACACTGGCGAACAGGACGATGGAGATCGCTGCCGTAGGCCCACAGATCAAATGCCACGATGAACCCCAGAGGCAGGCGATCAGCACCGGGATGATCGCGGCGTACAAGCCGTATTCCGGTGGGAGACCGGCGATCAGCGCGTAGGCGATGGATTGCGGCAACGCGAGAATGGCGCCGCTGAGGCCGACGATCAGGTCACGGCCGACGCTGGCGCGGGTCTGCCGGGGCAACCACGTGAGGAAGGGGAAGAGTGAATGGCGGCTGGGGAAGGCCATGGGTCCTCTCGGGTAGGAGTTTGCGCAAGGGTATCAGGACAGACGACGATCCTTCCCTTTGTAGGAGCGAGCGATGCGGCGATCCGACTTGCCCGCGAAGAACGATAACGCGGTTTTTCTAAAGAACCGCGTTATCGTTCTTCGCGGGCAAGCCTCGCTCCTACAGAGGATCACTTACAACTTGGCTTTTACCGCCGGCAACGCATCCTTGCCGTCTGCGGTCTTCACACCTTCCAGCCATTTATCCAGCACCGCCGGATTGGCCTTGATCCACGCCTTGGCCGCATCCGCATTGCTGACCTTCTTGTTCACCACATCCGCCATGATGCTGTTTTCCATCTCCTGGGTGAAACTCAGGTTGGTCAGCAACTTGCCCACATTCGGGCAGGCCTCGGCGTAACCCTTGCGGGTCAGGGTATGAACGCTGCCGGTGTCGCCGAAGTATTTCTCGCCGCCCTTCAGATAATGCATTTTCAGCTGCACGTTCATCGGGTGCGGCGTCCAGCCGAGGAAGGTCACGAATTTCTGTTTCTTCACCGCACGAGACACTTCGGCCAGCATCGCCTGTTCGCTGGACTCGACCAGTTTCCACTGGCCCATGTCGAAGTCGTTCTTCTTGATGATGTCTTGCAGCGAGATGTTCGCCGGGGCGCCGGAGCCGATGCCGTAGATCTTCTTGTCGAACTTGTCGGCGAATTTGTTCAGGTCGGCGAAGCTATGCACACCCGCGTCCCACACGTAATCCGGCACCGCCAGGGTGAATTCGGTGCCATCGAGGTTCTTCGCCAGTTGCGTGACGTCGCCGGTGGCCACGAACTTGTCATAGAAACCCTGCTGCGCCGGCATCCAGTTGCCGAGAAACACGTCGACCTGGCCATCCTTCAACCCGCCAAAGGTAATCGGCACCGCGAGGGTGTCGACTTTGGGCTTGTAGCCCATGCCGTCCAGCAGAAACCCGGTGATGGCGTTGGTTGCGGCGATGTCGCTCCAGCCAGGGTCGGCCATTTTCACCGTCTCGCAGCTCTGATCGGCATACGCCGACGCACTGCCCAGAGCCAGCAGCCCGACCGTCAGTACTGTGGATAACTTTTGCATGGACTTCCCCTTAACATTATTGGTTTTGGCAGGGTTGTGGATAACGTGCTTTACGCTCCAGATCGTCGAGGTCGATGTGGTTGCGCATGTACTGCTGACTGGCGTCCACCAGTGGCTGGTGATCCCAGCTCTTCAGCTTGCCGATGGTCAGCGCTTCGGCGACAAAACGCCGACGACGCTGGCTCGCGAGCACCTGTTGGTGTATCGCCGGGATGTTCCATTTGGCCCGTGCTTCGGCAAGAAATTCCTCGAACAGGAGCCGATGTTGCGGCGACTGGCTGAGTTCTTCCTGTTCACGCGGGTCGTTGTGTACGTCGAAGAGCAGGCACGGATCGTCTTCGCTGTAGATAAATTTGTAGGCGCCACGGCGAATCATCATCAGCGGACTGATGGTGCCTTCGGCCATGTATTCGCCGAAGACTTCGTCGTGACCGCCCTGCCCTTGCAGGTGCGAAACCAGCGAGCGGCCATCCAGCGGCAAGCCCGGTTCCAGAACGCCGCCGGCCAACTCGACAAACGTCGGCAGCAGGTCGGCGGTGGAAACCGCTGCGCTGACCCGTCCGGCGCCAAACTGGCCGGGTGAACTGATCAACATCGGCACGCGCGCGGCCATTTCATACCAATGCATTTTGTACCAGAGGCCGCGCTCGCCGAGCATGTCGCCGTGGTCGCCGGAGAACACGATGATCGTGTCGTTGATCAGCCCTGTTTCTTCGAGCGTTTGCAGAAGTTTGCCGACGTTGCTGTCGATATAGCTGCAAGCACCGAAATAGGCCCGGCGTGCATCGCGGATCTTATCCACAGGCAGCGGCTTGTCCCACAGGTCGTAGACCTTGAGCAAACGCTGGGCGTGCGGATCGAGCTCGGTTTGTGCCGGGGTTTCGGGCAACGGGATGTCGGCGTCGTCGTACAGATCCCAGAAAGCCTTGGGAATGGTGTACGGGTCGTGTGGGTGAGTCATCGACACGGTCAGGCAGAACGGCTGGTCGCCATCCTCACGAATGTGGTCGAACAGGTATTGCTGGGCCTTGAACACCACCTCTTCATCGAAATCCAGTTGGTTGGTGCGCACGCAAGGCCCGGCCTGCAGTACCGACGACATGTTGTGATACCAGGTCGGACGCACATCCGGTTCGTCCCAGTTCACTGCCCAACCGTAGTCGGCCGGGTAAATGTCGCTGGTCAGGCGTTCTTCGTAACCGTGCAGTTGGTCCGGGCCGCAAAAGTGCATTTTCCCGGACAACGCGGTGCGATAACCGAGGCGGCGCAGGTAGTGGGCGTAGGTGGGCACGTCGGCAGGGAAATCGGCCGCGTTATCGTAGGCGCCGATCTTGCTCGGCAACTGACCGCTGACCAGGGTAAAACGCGACGGCGCGCAGAGTGGGCTGTTGCAATAAGCGGCGTCGAACACCACGCCTTCGGCGGCGAGGCGGCTGAGATTGGGCAATTTGATCGGCGAAGGGCCGTAGAACGGCAACATTGGCGCGGCCATCTGATCGGCCATGATGAAAAGAATATTCTTGCGCTTCATGTGATCGCGGCATTCCATAGTGAATATTTATGCGAGAGTGCTGCAATCGAGCATGGAGTCCATGTGATTTGTGGTAAAGCCCATGCCAGGCAATGACTAGGATAAGCACAGCTTATGTATGACGCCCTCGGTGATTTGTCTCTGGATCTGCTCCGCGCCTTCGAAGCGGCCGCCCGCCATCACAGCTTCACCGCCGCTGCGGTAGAGCTCGGCACCACGCAACCGGCCATCAGTCAGCAGATCAAACGGCTGGAAGATCAACTCGCCACACGGCTGTTCGATCGCATTTATCGCGGGATCGAATTGACCGAGGCCGGGGCGATTCTTTTCGAGCAGGTTCAGCTCGGTTTGCAGAATATCGACGCAGGATTAAGTGCGATCAGTGCACAGCATCAGCATGAAGTGTTGCAGGTCGCCACCGATTTTGCCTTCGCCGCTTACTGGCTGATGCCTCGATTGCACCGCTTTCACGCGGCCAATCCTCACGTCGACGTTAGCCTGGTCACCAGCGAACGCAGCCTCAACATGCTGCGCACCGATATTGATGTGGCGGTGCTGTTTGGTGACGGGCGTTTTAAACAGGGCGAAAGCCATTGGCTGTTCAGCGAAGAAGTGTTCCCGGTGTGCAGCCCACTGTTGTTGAAGGACCGTCCCCTGCCCTTGCTTGCACAATCGTTGCTGGAATTTCCGCTGCTGCACCTGCGTGGCGAAAACAGCAGCAACTGGTTCGACTGGAGTGGCGTGTTCCGTGAGTTGGGGATAACTTCGGCGCCGGCGCCCGGGCAGTTGAGATTCGACAATTACACGTTGTTGATTCAAGCGGCGATTGGCGGCCAGGGCGTGGCGATTGGCTGGCGGCACCTTGTGGATAACTTGCTGGCGCAAGGTTTGTTGTGTCGGCCAATTGCTGAAACAGTGATGTCGCGGCTTGGCTATTACGTGGTCCTGCCCCAACGCAAACGGCGTGGGGCGTTGATTCAACAGTTTGTGGATTGGTTGATGGCCGAGCAGGCCAGCAGTGCGCAATCGCTGAATGGCCTGCCTTTGCCTTCGATTGCGGTGTGAGCATGTAAAAGATCGTCCGAACGCGGCCCGAGCCTTTGGACGATCTTTTTACTACTCTGAAGTCGCCACGAAATTCACGTGTTCGCCAACGTGAAGATTGAAGTGCAATTCATCGGCGATCCCTATCGCGACACGTTTCAAGCGGTCCAGCGGTTCGGCCAGCTTCGGTTCCAGGCTGCTGCTGACGTGGCTGAAATGCTCGATCGTCAGCCCCGGGACGCCACGTGGCGCATTCACCAGTGTCCAGTGCAACCTACTGCTTTGCAGGGATTCGCGGATTTCTTCGGCGGCGTGGCGTTGCAGTTGGTCCTCGATCTCCGGATCGTCCAACACCTCGAAATCCCCCACCAGAAACAGTCGGGCAATGCCGGCAGCCTGCATGCCGTCTATCAGCGCATCGACGGCGAGCACCTGCTCGACCGGGCCCGGAACAATGGTTTTTTCAACGTGTTCGCTGTTGAACGGCAAGCCTGGTGCGTCTAATAGACAGATGACGGCCGAACAGCCCGCGACGCTCTGCTTCACGCGCTCGGCCTCAAACAGGTCGCCAGTCTTGGTGCGCAAACCCGGACGTGGCGCGAGTGCCGTCAAGTCATCGAGGATGGCGATCACTTCGTGTTGCCGCCGCAGCATTTCAGCCATCAGCGCACTGCCCAGGCTACTCATGGCACCATAAAGCACCACTTTTACCACCGGGGTTTCGGCATTTTTCATGGCTGGGCTCCGTTTCCTGGGTGTATAGCATTTGACCTGTGGGAGACGGTGAGGGTTCGACAGGGATTCAGAGGGTTTCAGATGCAACAGATCAAGGGCTACCACGCCCACGTGTATTTCGATGCCAGCACCATCAACCAGGCGCGGGCCTTGTGTGAGCAGGCGGCGCAGCTGTTCCCGCTGAAAATGGGTCGGGTGCACGAACGTCCGGTCGGCCCGCACCCGGACTGGAGTTGCCAACTGGCATTCGGGCCGGAACTCATCGGCGACGTGTTGCCGTGGCTGGCGCTCAACCGCAAGGGGTTGGTGGTGTTCCTGCACCCGGACACCGGCGACGATCTGCTCGACCACACCGAACATGCCATCTGGATGGGGGCGATCCGGCCTCTGGACCTGTCTATTTTTTGATCAGAGTGTTTCTTCGGCTTCGCCCGGCAGGTGTTCGTCCAGATGCAGCCAGGGCAGACGGCTGTCGGTCCAGATGTGCCGCTCGGCCGGAGCCTGCTCGGGATGATCGAGGGTGGCGATGGTCAGGTCGATGCTCTCGGGACTGAGGTGGGTCACCAGCGCGAGTTGCGCCCCACAGTTCGGGCAGAAATATCGTACGCAACTGGATGACGAGGCGTACTGCGCCGGTGTGCCTTTCAGCCATTCAAAGGTCGATGCGGGCACGGTGATCCAGGTGGTCACGATCCCGCCGCTGACTCGTCGGCAGATTGAGCAGTGGCAGTGGGCTATGTCGTGCAGCGGGCCGCTGAATTGATAGCGCAGATGTCCGCAGTGGCAGCCGCCTGTGTGAAGTTCGTTCATCACATTTCCTCCTGTTGCGTATGTTCCGACGCCTTCGCGAGCAAGCCCGCTCCCACAGTGGGAACGCATTTCAATGTGGGAGCGGGCTTGCTCGCGAAGGCCTCAACCCGGTTTATCTCTCTGCCCCCGTCCGACGACCGGTCGCACTTCCGGTCAATGCTTTCATCGGCGAAAGCTGGGTGAAAGCTTCCCCGATTAGGATCGCCCCCACTACCGGCAACAGACCGGTCGGCCAATGCCAGTGTTTTATCGCTCGCACAGCCCATTTAACAACAACAATGGTGACCCTGATGTCCTTTGCTACCCGCCGCTTCGCCGCAACTCCGCCCGTACGCCTCGTGCTTCCCGTTCTGCGCTGACCCACCCGGTTCGCCCATTCCCTAGCCGCGCTACGCCTGGAGTATTCCCATGCTGACTTTCCTTGGCTTCGCCATGGTCATCACGTTCATGTTCCTGATCATGACCAAGCGCCTGTCCGCGCTGATCGCCCTGATCATCATTCCAATCGTCTTCGCCCTGTTCGGCGGTTTTGCGCCGAAGATCGGCCCGATGATGCTCGAAGGCATCACCAAGCTTGCGCCAACCGGCGTGATGCTGATGTTCGCCATCCTCTACTTCGCCCTGATGATCGACTCCGGCCTGTTTGACCCGGCCGTGCGCAAGATCCTCAAACTGGTCAAGGGCGACCCGTTGAAAGTTTCGGTCGGCACCGCCGTACTGGCGCTCGTCGTCTCCCTCGATGGTGACGGCGCGACCACTTACATGATCTGCGTGGCCGCCATGCTGCCGCTCTACAGCCGCATCGGCATGAGCCCGCGGATTATGGCTGGCCTGATCATCCTCGCCGGTGGCGTGATGAACATGACGCCATGGGGCGGTCCGACTGCCCGTGCGGCCAGTGCGCTGCACGTGGACCCGTCGGACATCTTCGTACCGATGATTCCGGCAATGGCTTTCGGTGTCCTGGCCATCCTGGCCATCGCGTACTTCTACGGCAAACGTGAACGTGCGCGTCTGGGTGAACTGCACCTGGTGGGCGATGAAATCGACCACAGCGAAATCAGCGTTTCGCAGTTCCCGGACGCCCGTCGTCCAAAGCTGATCTGGTTCAACGGTGCCCTGACATTCGCACTGATGTGCACCCTGATCGCGGGTCTTTTGCCGCTGCCGGTGCTGTTCATGGTGGCGTTCAGTATTGCCATGATCGTCAACTATCCTTGCCTGCAACAGCAGAAGGATCGCGTTGCGGCCCACGCCGGCAGTGTGTTGGCGGTGGTCGGTTTGATCTTCGCGGCAGGCATCTTCACCGGTATCCTGTCGGGCACCGGCATGGTTGATGCGATGTCGAAGAGCCTGTTGGCGGTCATCCCGGATTTCCTCGGCCCGTACCTGGCCGTGATCACCGCGCTGGTGAGCATGCCGTTCACGTTCTTCATGTCGAACGACGCATTTTATTACGGCGTGTTACCAGTACTTGCCGAAGCGGCCAGTCATTACGGTATAACCGCGGTTGAAATGGCACGTGCCTCGATCGTCGGTCAGCCCGTCCACTTGCTGAGCCCGCTGGTACCATCGACCTATTTGTTGGTGGCCCTTGCCGGTATCGACTTCGGTGACCATCAGCGCTTTACCCTGAAATGGGCAGTGCTGGTGTGCATGTGCATACTGGTTGCAGCATTGCTGATGGGGATTTTTCCGCTGTTCAGCACGCTATAAGCCCAAGACTCACCATAACGGGTCCAGGCTTCGTTGTTTGAAGCCTGGGCCCTTTGTGGTTTAACACTCGCTCAAAGGAATACACATGGAATGGCTGACCAACCCTGAAATCTGGGTTGCCTTCTTTACCCTGACCGCCCTGGAAATCGTCCTGGGTATCGATAACATCATCATGATTTCGATCCTGGTCAGCCGCATGCCCAAACACATGCAGGCGCGCACCCGAATCTTCGGTCTGGCGCTGGCCATGGTCACGCGGATTCTGTTGCTGCTGTCGATCACCTGGGTCATGCGCCTCACCGCAGACTTGTTCGAAGTGTTCGGCCAGGGCATTTCCGGGCGAGACCTGATCCTGTTCTTCGGTGGTCTGTTCCTGCTGTGGAAGAGCTCGCAAGAGATGTACCACGCGCTGGAAGGTGAAGACGAAACCAATGAGGAGCCGGGCGGCAAGGGCGGCAACTTCCTCTACACCATCATCCAGATCGCGATCATCGATATCGTGTTCTCGCTGGACTCGGTGATCACCGCAGTCGGCATGGTCTCCCACGTACCGGTCATGGTCGCTGCAATCGTTGTGGCTGTGCTGGTGATGATGCTGGCTTCCGGCACCATCAGCTCGTTCATCGACAAGCACCCGTCGCTGAAGATGCTGGCGCTGTCGTTCCTGCTGATCGTCGGTACCGTGCTGATTGCCGAATCCTTCGACGTGCACGTGCCAAAAGGCTACGTCTACTTCGCCATGGCGTTCTCGCTGGCGGTGGAAGCGATCAACATCAAGATGCGCACCGCGATTGCGAAAAAGAAGAAACAGCAGGATCCGGTGAAGCTGCGCAAGGATATTCCTGGGCAATAAGCCGAATGTAAAACCTGTGGGAGCGAGCCTGCTCGCGAAAGCGGTGTGTCAGCCAACATTGATGTCGACTGACACGCCCTCTTCGCGAGCAGGCTCGCTCCCACATCGAATATGAGGGGGCTTTCGGGCCCCTTTTTCACGTCTGCATCAAGCTGTTTTCATGACAGTTTTGTTTCAATCGCCTCTTTAGCTATGCGATGCTGGCGCCCAGACCGTTAGCCAACTACAGCTTAAGTACACAACGTAGAAAGTCGCGCGGCACCGTCAACTTGCTCCTTTGGGGCGCTACCACCACAGGGGGCCCTTATGCTCACCCTGCTCAATTTGTTATCTGCCGTGGCCTTGTTGATCTGGGGCACGCACATCGTCCGAACCGGCATCCTGCGGGTCTACGGTTCCAACCTGCGTCATGTGATCGGCCAGAACATGTCCAAGCGCTGGCTGGCGTTCATCGCCGGCATAGTTGTGACCGCCATGGTCCAGAGCAGCAACGCCACCGCCATGCTTGTCACTTCCTTTGTCGGCCAGGGCCTGATGGCGCTGATGCCAGCGCTGGCGACCATGCTCGGCGCTGACGTCGGTACCGCGCTGATGGCACGGGTGCTGACGTTCGATTTGTCATGGCTGTCGCCGCTGCTGATTTTCCTCGGGGTGATTTTCTTCCTGTCGCGCAAACAGACGCGGCTCGGCCAGATGGGCCGGGTGGCCATCGGTCTGGGCCTGATCATTCTGGCCCTGCAACTGATTGTCGAAGCCGCCACGCCGATCACCCACGCCCAGGGGGTGAAAGTAATCTTCGCCTCGCTGACCGGCGACATCCTGCTCGACGCCCTGGTCGGCGCCCTGTTCGCGATGGTTTCCTACTCCAGCCTGGCCGCCGTCCTGCTGACCGCGACCCTGGCCGGTGCCAGTGTGATCAGCTTGCCGGTGGCCATCGGCCTGGTGATCGGGGCCAATATTGGCAGCGGCATTCTGGCGTTCATGAGCACCAGCATGCAGAACGCCGCGGGCCGTCAGGTGGCGCTCGGGAGCCTGCTGTACAAGCTGATCGGTCTGTTGCTGATCATTCCGGTGCTGGACCCGTTGGTGCACTGGATCGACAGCCTCGACTTCAGCCCCCAGGAAATGGTCATCGGCGTCCACCTGCTCTACAACACGGCTCGCTGCCTGATCTTGCTGCCGACGGTCGGCCTGATGGCGAGGCTGTGTGCCTGGCTTTTGCCGGAGCGTCCGGAAATCAACGGCACGGCCAAGCCGCGGCACCTTGACCCGACGGCGCTGATGACCCCCAGTCTGGCGCTGGCCAACGCCGTCCGGGAAACCCTGCGCATCGGCGATCTGATCGACAACATGCTCCAAGCCATGCTTGACGTGCTGCAAGGCAAGCAAACTGCCGTCACCCAGGAAATGCGCCGCCTGACCGATGATGTGGATGCGCTCTACAACTCGATCAAGCTCTATCTGGCGCAAATGCCCCGTGAAGACCTCAGTGAGCAGGACAGTCGGCGTTGGGCGGAAATCATCGAACTGGCGATCAACCTCAAACTCGCCAGCGATCTGATCGAGCGTATGTTGCGCAAGGTGCAGCAACAGAAAACCTCGCAGCGCCGGTCTTTTTCCGAGGTCGGCCTGGACGAATTGGCGGGGCTGCACAGCCAGCTGATTTCCAATTTGCGCCTGGGGTTATCGGTGTTCCTCAGCGCCGACAAGGAAAGTGCCCGCCAGCTGCTGCGGGAGAAGCGTCGCTTTCGTGCACAGGAACGCCGCCTGGCCCATGCTCACGTCAGCCGGTTGCAACGTAAGATTGTGCAGAGTATCGAGACCAGCTCGCTGCACCTGGAGCTGATCGCCGACATGAAGCGTCTGAACTCTCTGTTTTGCAGCAGCGCTTATGTGGTGCTGGAAACGTCTGACACCGGTGCGCTCGCTGTAGATGATTTGGCTGACATCACACATTCGCCTTGAACGTCTGGCAGTGTGGTCAGTCAGTTATATGTATTCAGCTTGATGGCCATTCGCGAGCAAGCCCGCTCCCACATTTGAAATGCATTCCTCTGTGGGAGCGGGCTTGCTCGCGAAGAGGCCCTGACTGACGACACGGATCTCCAATCAGCCGTATGGAAACTCGTTATGCGTTGTTTGTTGTTCGCCTGCCTGTTGCTCGGATCATTCCCCTCGTTTGCCCTGGACCGCTTCCAGGTCGAGGGCTATACCCTGCCCAACGGCCTGCAATTGCTGCTCAAGCCCGGCACCGAGCGCGGGCATGTGGCGATTCGCCTGGTGGTCGGCGTCGGCATCGATGATTTCAGCTGCGCCGACAAGGAACTGCCGCACCTGCTCGAACACCTGCTGTTCAGTGGCATCGACGCCACCGGCGAAGGTGGTCTGGAAGAGCGCATGCAGGCGCTGGGCGGTGAGTGGAACGCCTACACCAGCAACGCCGACACCACGTTCGTCATCGAAGCCCCGGCGAAAAACCAGCGCAAGGTCCTCGACCTGCTGTTGGCGCTGTTGACCCAGACCCGAATCGACGACAACGCCATCAACGCCGCCAAGCAAGTGGTCGAACGCGAAGACGGCGGCCACTACTCGCACCTGCAACGGTGGCTGGATCGTCAGGACCTGGGCCACACCGCGAGCAATCAACTGGCCGTGGAACTGGGCCTTAAATGCCCGGAGCGGGCCGAGGTCGATCACCTGACCCGCGAACAACTGGAGACGGTACGCAAGGCCTGGTACGCGCCCAACAATATGACCCTGATCGTGGTCGGCGACCTCGATCGCTTGCTGCCGGGTTATCTGGAACGGGCCTGGGGCGAGCTTGACGCCATTGACCCAACCGATCACCCGCCACTGCCGCAAATCCAGGCCAGCGCGGCCCATGAGCGCACGTTGAGTCACGGCTTCGTAGGCGGGGGGGCCAAGTTGCACTGGCTGGTGCCGGAGCCCGTGCTGGAGGATCAGCACGACGAAACCTTCGACCTGCTCAAGGATTATCTGGACTGGGCGCTCTATCGCCAGATGCGCCTCGCCCATGGTTTGTCCTACGGCCCCTCCGCGGAGCGCGAAGTGTTTGGCGGCGTGGGTTTCATGAGCCTCAACGCCGACCTTGAGCGCGACGATGTGACGGCGGCGGAACAGGTGCTGGATGAGTTGAAGGCCGGGTTGCTCAAGGATGGCCTGAACGCCGACACCTTCAACCGCCTCAAGCAGGCCGCCATCGCGCGCCAGGCCTGGGCCGTGCAGGGCAACAGCGCGTTGGCCGATTACTACTGGAGCGCGTTGAGCGACTACGAAGACGGCCGCTTCGCCGACCCGGCCAAGGAACTCCAGGGGGTTACGCTGGAAAAAGCCAACAAGGCCATGCGCGAATTGCTCCTGCAACCGGGTTATCTGCGGATCGAGAAGCCGTTGATGAGTTATGACCAGGTGCTGTGGGCAATTGCCGGGGTGTTCGCTTTGATGGTGCTGGGCCTGTTGGCCTGGCGCCTCCATCGTCGACGGTAACAAATCACTGTAGGAGCCGGCTTGCCGGCGATGATCGTTAACGATAACGCGTGTTTACTGGATAAACGCGGCGCCCTTGCGTCCATCGCCGGCAAGCCGGCTCCTACAGTTCGGCGTGTATCCGTGAATGCGGTTTGACCCTCGCCACACCGCCCCCCGGGCGGTAACCTGTCGGGGTTTTTTCCTACGACTATTGTGAACCGCCGAATGCCTACCCTGACCTTGTTCGTACAGCGCATCCTCGAACTGATGAAGCGCTATCCCGGGGTCATTGCGCTCGGCGGTTTCATTTCCGGGGTCGGCAGCTTCATGCTGGTGGATCGTCAGCAAGGCCTGGCGACGTGGATCACTATCATCATGGTGTTGAGCTGGATCTGGTTGATGCTGGAAAACAGCCTCACCAAGCTCTTCACCCGAATCTTCAAACGGGAAATTCCCCAGCCGTTGCTGCGTTATGCGACGCAGATGATCCACCAGGAAAGCCTGTTTTTCGTCCTGCCGTTCTTTTTCATCACCACCACCTGGAACAGCGGCCAGTTGTTCTTCACCGGGCTGCTGGGCATCGCCGCGCTGATTTCCATCACTGATCCGCTCTACTACAAGTGGCTGGCGCCCCGGCGCTGGGCGTTCCTCGCGTTGCATACGCTGACGCTGTTTGCCGCGCTGCTGACCGCCCTGCCCGTCATCCTGCACCTGACCACCTCCCAGAGTTTCAAACTGGCGCTGGGCACCGCCGTCGTGCTGTCGTTCCCGAGCCTGGCGTCGATCTTCCCTATTCGCACCGTGCGCAACGCGCTGGCAATCCTGAGCATCACCGTCGGCATCGGCGGCGTGGGTTGGGTGTTGCGTTCGTGGGTGCCGCCGGCGACGTTGTGGATGACCGATGTGGCAATCAGCACCCAGATGCAGGACCGCACGCCCGGCAAGAGTCTGGAAGAAGTCAGCGCCGAGCAGATTCGTGGCGACGGCCTGTACGCCTACACCGCGATCAACGCCCCGCGCGGTCTCGACGAGCGCATTTACCATGTGTGGCAGTTCAACGGCAAAGAGGTCGACCGTATCGCCCTGGACATCCACGGTGGGCGCAAGGAAGGCTATCGCGCCTGGACCCACAAGCAGAACTTCCCCGGTAACCCGGCGGGCAAGTGGCAGGTTCGGGTGCTGACCGAGGACGGTCAATTGATCGGCGTGTTGCGCTTCACGATCACGGACAGCACACCGACCAAAGAAAAGTAATGCGGTTCGTGCTATTACGTAGCTCTGCGTAACAGCCAAACAAGCACGGAGCTTATGACCAGCAGCACAATGGCCGGCAATGCCCAACTGGACGCCGCTCACTCCCCCGCTCAGTTGCGGGTGACGGGTGACTGGACGCTTGCCCATTACGCCGAACTCAAGGACCTGAGCGAAAAGCTTCGCGGCCAATACGACGACAAAACCCACATCGACCTCAATGGCCTCGGCGCGCTCGACACCGCCGGGGCATCGCTGCTGGTGGAGTTGCTCGGTTCGGACCGTCTCGGCAAATCCGCCGAACATCCCGACTGCACCTTGTCTGTCGCCGATCGTGCGTTGTTGCAGACCGTTTATTGCTCGATGACCGACTTCTGCGTACCGATCAAGGAACCGGAAATCAGCGTCGGCATTCAGTTGCTGACCCGTATCGGCCGCGCAGTGGATGCCGTCTGGCAAGACACCCTGCAACTGCTGGGCTTCGTCGGTCTGATACTGGAAACCATCGCCCGTGGGCTGTTCCGCCCGAAGCGCTGGCGCATCACGCCTATGGTCGCGCACATCGAACAGACCGGCCTCGACGCCGCGCCCATCGTCGCCCTGCTGACCTTTCTGGTGGGCGCCGTGGTGGCGTTTCTCGGCGCAACGGTGCTGGCGAGTTTCGGTGCGAGCATCTTCACCGTGGACCTGGTGGCGTTCTCCTTCCTCCGTGAGTTCGGTGTGTTGCTGACTGCGATCCTGATGGCTGGGCGCACCGCCAGTGCGTTTACCGCGCAGATCGGCTCGATGAAGGCCAACGAAGAAATCGACGCCATCCGCACCTTGGGTCTTGATCCGATGGAGTTGCTGGTGGTGCCACGCGTGCTGGCGCTGCTGGTGGCGCTGCCGATGCTGACCTTTGTGGCGATGCTCTCGGGGATTGTCGGCGGTGGCGTGGTCTGCGCCGTGGCGCTCGATATCTCGCCGGCGATGTTCTTGTCGCTGCTGCAAACCGACATCGGTGTTCAGCACTTTCTGGTCGGCATCGTCAAAGCGCCGATCTTCGCCTTCCTCATCGCCGCCATCGGTTGCCTTGAAGGCTTCAAGGTCAGCGGCAGCGCCGAGTCCGTTGGGGCGCACACCACGTCGAGCGTGGTGCAGTCGATTTTCGTGGTGATCGTGCTCGACGCCGTGGCCGCACTGTTTTTCATGGAGATGGGCTGGTGAGTCGTCTACCCCGAGCGCCCTCCGAGGCGGTGATTGAGGTCCGTGGGCTGTGCAATCGCTTCGGTCGTCAGAGCGTGCACGAGAACCTCGACCTGGATTTGTACAAGGGCGAAATCCTCGCGGTGGTCGGCGGTTCCGGCAGTGGCAAGTCGGTGCTGTTGCGCAGCATTGTCGGCTTGCGCCAGCCCAGCGAAGGCGTGGTGAAAGTCTTTGGCAAAAACCTGCCGACCCTGTCCGAACACGAGCGCTCGATGGTCGAACGGCGCTTCGGTGTGCTGTTCCAGAAAGGCGCGCTGTTCTCTTCGCTGACGGTGACCGAGAACGTCGCCCTGCCCCTGATCGAACACGCCGGCCTGAGCCGCAACGATGCCGAACACCTGGCGGCGGTGAAACTGGCGTTGGCCGGGTTGCCGCTGTCGGCGGCCGACAAGTACCCCGCTTCGCTGTCCGGCGGCATGATCAAGCGCGCGGCGCTGGCCCGGGCGCTGGCGCTGGACCCGGACATCCTGTTTCTCGACGAGCCCACCGCCGGCCTCGATCCGATTGGCGCGGCAGCCTTCGATCAATTGATCCTGACCCTGCGCGACGCGTTAGGGCTGAGTGTATTTCTGGTGACCCACGACCTCGACACGCTCTACACCATCACCGACCGCGTGGCGGTGTTGGCGCAGAAGAAAGTGCTGGTGGCGGACGCCATCGACAAGGTGTCGGAAACCGACGATGCGTGGATTCACGAATACTTCCATGGCCCTCGCGGCCGCGCGGCGCTGACAGCCGCTCAACAGCTTAACGAGGTCTGACATGGAAACCCGAGCCCATCACATATTGATCGGCCTGTTCACTGTGATTGTGGTGGCAAGCGCCCTGCTCTTCGGCCTGTGGCTGGCCAAGTCCAGCGTCGACACCGAGTTCAAGGATTACGAGATCGTCTTCAACGAGGCGGTCAGCGGCCTGTCCAAGGGCAGCGCCGTGCAGTACAGCGGGATCAAGGTCGGCGACGTGGTGACCTTGCGCCTGGACCCCAAAGACCCGCGCCGCGTGCTGGCGCGGATTCGCCTCGGCGGCGATACGCCGATCAAGGAAGACACCCAGGCCAAACTGGCGCTGACCGGGATCACCGGCACCTCGATCATCCAGCTCAGTGGCGGTACACCGCAGAGCCCGACGCTCAAGGGGCACGACGGCAACTTGCCGACGATTGTGGCCTCGCCCTCGCCCATCGCCCGTTTGCTCAACGACAGCAACGACCTGATGGCCGGCGTGAACGTGTTGATGCACAACGCCAATCAGATGTTTTCGTCGGAGAACGTCGAGCGCATCAGCAAGACCCTCGAACACCTGGAACAAACCACCGGCACCATCGCCGATCAACGCGGTGACATCCGTCAGGCGATGCAGCAACTGGCATCGGTCGGCAAGCAGGCGGGTGCGATGCTGGAACAGACGTCGACGCTGATGCGCAACGCCAACGGTTTGCTCAACGATCAGGGCAAGCAGATGTTCGGCAGCGCCGAGCAAGCCATGAAGTCGCTGGAACAAAGCAGCGCGACCATCAACAAGTTGCTCACCCACAACCAGGATTCGCTCAACAGCGGCATGCAAGGCCTCAATGGCCTGGCCCCGGCTGTACGTGAGTTGCGCGACACCCTGACCTCGTTGCGCGCCATCTCCCAGCGCCTGGAAGCCAACCCGAGCGGTTACTTGCTGGGCAATGACAAGAACAAGGAGTTCACGCCATGAAGCTGACTCACATCGCCCTCCTCGGCGCTTTTGCGCTGACCGGCGCCTGCTCGATCCTGCCCAAGTCCGAACCGTCCGACGTCTATCGGTTGCCCTCGGTCCAGGGCAGCGTTTCGGGCAGTTATGGCACACAGCAACGCTGGTCACTGCGCCTCACCAAACCGCAGGCCAGCGAGGCGTTGAACAGTCCGCAAATCGCCGTGATACCGCAAGGCGACCTGATCAGCAGCTACAAGGCTTCACGCTGGAGCGATCCGGCGCCGGTGCTGCTGCGCAATCGTCTGCTCGATGGTTTCCAGCGTGATGGCCGGGTGCCGTTGTTGAGCACTGATGACAGCAATTTCCAGGCGGATCTGGAGTTGGGTGGGAGTTTGCAAGCGTTCCAGACTGAATACCAAGGCACAGCGGCGAGTGTCGTTGTGCGTCTGGATGCGTTGCTTGTGCGTGGTTACGACCAGCGCATTCTCGCCAGCCGCCGCTTCGAAGTGCGTCAGCCGCTGAGCGATGTGAAGGTGCCGGCGGTGGTGGCCGGGTTTGGCCTGGCGAGCGATCAGCTGACGGCGCAGGTGGTGGATTGGGCGGTTGAGCAAGGACAGAAAGTCGCGCCGCCAGTTAGACCCTGAAGGTCCTGCGGACCTTATCGCCGGCAAGCCAGCTCCTACAGGTTCGGCGTTGTACGCACGATGCGTGAACGCCACAATCCTGTAGGAGCTGGCTTGCCAGCGAAAAATCTCAAACTCACCCGAAGAACCAGTAGCAGACGCCAATGGCGCCGAGCACCCCGGCCAGCTCCGCCAGCAACGCACACCCCACTGCATGCCGTGCCCGCTGAATCCCCACCGCGCCGAAGTACACGGCCAGCACATAGAACGTCGTCTCGGTACTGCCCTGAATCGTAGCCGCTACCAAGGCAGGGAAGCTGTCTACCCCGGACGTCTTCATGGTTTCGATCAGCATCGCCCGAGCGGCGCTGCCGGAGAACGGCTTGACCATCGCCGTCGGCAGCGCATCGACGAAACGCGTGTCCCAACCGGCCCATTCCACCAGGTGCCGAATCCCGTCGAGGCCGAAATCCAGTGCACCGGACGCCCGTAGTACACCGACGGCACAGAGCATCGCCACCAGATACGGCAGCAGATTCTTCGCCACGTCGAAGCCTTCTTTCGCACCTTCGACGAAGGCCTCGTAGACCTTCACTTTGCGCAGCGCGCCGATCACCAGGAACAGCATGATTATCCCGAATAGCGTCAGATTGCCGAGGATCGACGACAAACTGGCTAGCGCGGTGGCCGAGAGCGTTGCCAGCAACGCCATGAAACCACCAAGGATCAGGGCACCGGGAATCATATAGGCCAGTACCACCGGGTCCCAGACGCGCAGGCGTTGCATGAACGCGACAGCCAGGAAACCGACGATGGTCGAGCAACTGGTGGCCAGCAGGATCGGCAGGAACACCAGCGTCGGATCCGGCGCGCCTTGCTGCGCGCGGTACATGAAGATCGTCACCGGCAACAGGGTCAGGGAGGAGGCGTTGAGCACCAGGAACAGGATCTGCGCGTTGCTGGCAATGGTGTCGCTGGGGTTGAGCTCTTGCAGCGCCTTCATGGCTTTGAGGCCGATCGGCGTAGCGGCGTTGTCCAGGCCCAGGCCGTTGGCGGCGAAGTTCAGGGTGATCAGGCCGATGGCGGGGTGACCGGCCGGCACTTCTGGCATCAGGCGCAGGAACAGCGGGCCCAGCGCTCTGGCCAGCCACTCGACGATCCCGGCCTTTTCGGCGATCCGCAGAAAACCCAGCCAGAGGGTGAGGGTGCCGAACAGCAGGACCATGACCTCGACCGACAACTTGGCCATGGCGAAAATGCTTTCCACCATCGCCGCGAAGATCCCGGCATTCCCACCGATCAGCCACTGCGCCAGCGCCGACACGGCCGCCACAATGAAGAAGCCAAGCCAAAGGCCATTGAGCATCAGTAAATCCCCCGAAGAATGCGGCGAATGATAGCGGGGTAGCCAGAAACGACAAACCCCGGATTTCTCCGGGGTTCGTTTGTGCAATTGCGTCGTACACATAATGTACGTGCAACGCTGTCCTGTAGGAGCCGGCTTGCCGGCGATCGAGACGCCGCGGTGTGTCAGTCACACCGCGTTATCGTTCATCGCCGGCAAGCCGGCTCCTACAGGTTTAGTTGTTGGAAACTTCGCCGGCAGGCAGCTTCTCTTTGCTGCGCCAGTGCGGCAGGGAGTTCCAGTAGCGCTGGCCCTTGGCGTCGTCGTACATGCCTTCCCAACGGGCGATGACCAACACGGCCAGGGCGTTGCCGATCACGTTCAGCGCGGTACGTGCCATGTCCATGATGCGGTCGACACCGGCGATGAACGCCAGGCCTTCCAGCGGGATACCCACGCTGCCCAAGGTTGCCAGCAGCACCACGAAGGACACGCCCGGAACGCCGGCGATGCCTTTGGAGGTGACCATCAGGGTCAGGACCAGCAGCAACTGCTGGCTGATCGACAGGTCGATGCCGTAGAGCTGGGCAATGAAGATTGCCGCGATGCTCTGATAAAGCGTCGAACCGTCGAGGTTGAACGAGTAACCGGTCGGTACCACGAAGCTGCAGATGGCTTTCGGCGCGCCGTAGGCTTCCATCTTCTCGATCACGCGCGGCAGCACGGTTTCGGAGGAGGCGGTGGAGTAGGCCAGCACCAGCTCATCCTTGAAGATGCGCATCAGCTTGATCACCGAGAAACCGAACAGGCGAGCGATCAGGCCCAGCACCACGAAGGCGAAGAAGGCGATGGCGACGTAAACCAGGATCACCAGTTTGGCCAGCGGCAGCAGGGACGCGAAGCCGAAGTTGGCCACGGTCACCGCGATCAGTGCGAATACGCCGATCGGGGCGTAGTTCATGATCATGTGGGTGACCTTGAATATGCTTTCCGACACGCCCTGGAACATCGTTACCAGCGGGTCGCGCAACTCAGGCTTCAGACTCGACAAACCGAGACCGAACAGCACCGAGAAGAAGATGATCGGCAGCATTTCGCCGCGGGCCATGGCCGCGAAGATGTTGGATGGGATCAGGTTGAGGATGGTTTCGATGAACGCGTGTTCATGCTGTACCTCGGCGGCAGTCGCCTGGTACTTGGAAATATCCACGGTGCCCAGGGTGCTCATGTCGATGCCGGCACCCGGGTGGAACAGGTTGGCGAGCAGCAGGCCGACGACGATGGCGATGGTGGTGACGACTTCGAAGTAGATGATCGTCTTGAGGCCGATGCTGCCGAGTTTCTTCGCGTCACCGACGCCCGCAATACCGACGATCAACGACGAGATCACGATCGGGATCACGATCATCTTGATCAGACGGATAAAGATATCGCCTGCTGGTTGCAGAACGTTGCTGATCCACCAAGCCTTTTCGGCACTGAAATGGTTGAGCAGCGCACCGATTGCAATCCCCAATACCAGACCGATGAGGATCTGCCAGGCGAGGCTAAGCTTTGCCTTCTTCATATCTTTACCCTTACTTGCGTTTGACTCAGGCAGATGCGGGAACTGGAACGCTTTTGGCGAAAAAGTCTTGTGCATCTGCCCCCGTATAAGGTGCCCCGGAGCGAGTATTTATGGCTCTCTGGCAGGCGAAAAAAGGCGCAACTATTCCGATGCAAGGATGCGACGTCTAATGCCGTAAACGCCTACCCTATGCCGAATCGGCATGAGGTTTTTTCATTGAAAGCGACGTCGCAAACGGTTCGAATGTGACATTTCGGCAGGCATATGTGCCGTGAACCGGCCATCTACGGGCAGGCTGAGTGTTTTTTGATCAGTGGTGCGGGAGGGGTATTTCAGAAAAATCCGACAATCAGAGGTGAGAAATCGCTGCAAAATAAGGCGGTTTTTTCTCGATGTACGGTCACGCAAGAAACACCGGGAAAAGTATTTTCCGGTGATTAGTCGTGCGAATGAGAGGTTGGAACAGCGAAACCGGATGGATCGCTCTATTTCAAAGCGTTGCGTGCAAGCTCTTCGCAAGCCCGTCGAGCCCTGGAGGGACGACGAACTTGCGTCGCAGCTTTTTCCTGACCCGGCCCTTTCGCAGGTACTCCCTGTACCCGTAGGTCACTCCGCCCCTGAAACAGGCAGAACGTCCCGACCCCTTGGTCATGCGTCTACCTTCCTCAGGTAGCGCATTGGAGAGAAGCAATGCTGCTTCTTTCGTGTGACAAATTCAGTACCAGCCAGGATCTTTCTTCAGTTGTTTTCTGCACCGCGCCTTGCCGCCATCGCGATGGCACTGCCGCCCAGGAGCAGGGCGGCTGCCAACGTTTTGGGTGAAACGCTCATCTTCAACCTCGACCGCGACGGCCAAAGAAGAACGAAGCAATGAACATCACCAGGAACACGACAAAGAGAATCTTGGCGATACCCGTGGCGGTGCCCGCGATACCACCGAAGCCCAGTACTGCAGCGATGATGGCAATGATCAAGAATGTGATTGCCCAGCTCAACATGGTGATTCTCCTTACGCTTCTATTTAGAGAGGCTACTTGTGATGCGTTTCCCGGCGCCGCGAGCGCGCCAAGTTCGTGTGTCTAGAACACCCAACGTTCCTGACGTGTCAGTTCGTCCGCAGGCTGAGCCTGGTCGACATCCATCATTCGCGTCGGGGCGCTGTCAGCGAAGCTGCTGCTGACGGCGCTGAAGTGGGTTTGGGTCGGATGCTGAATCGACACGCGTGGCGCTTCTTGCTGCTGGCTCTGCTCCCAACGCTGAAACTGCTGGCCGCCGATCAAGGTGATCAGGAGCGCCAGAACAGCAAACAGGCCTTGCTGGATATGCAGTGGCGAGATACGCAATTGGGCGGCACGTTGGCGATTCATCCTGAAGCTCCTCCCACTCTGTAGTGATCTTGTTATGGGCCACGTTTCTGAATGCCCTGGTTAATCAGGTTATTGCAGCCTGCATGCCAGCTTTTAACGATGATAAATACCAATAAAATCAAACGGTTATGATTTCTATGAAAATCATGTCGGACGCATCCTGCACGATGGCTCCTCCACAGTCGTGCGTAATGCACGATGGCTTTTTAGGAACTTTCACTTTTTTTGAATTGCGGGGAGGGCGCGGATGTCACAAGGAGAGATGGGGAATCACCTGAAAACCGGCTATCTGATAAAAAAACAACAAAATCAGGTGATTAGCCGTAGGGTGAGGAGCGAGCTACCCTGCTGTAGTTGGAATCGACCAGAATCAACCATGCAACTTGCCCGATTATTCCGGGACTAAACCAAGATCATTCTTTAAGGAGCGTAGGAAAATGGAATCAGCCACTGAGCATCAAGGCCGCATTCTGCTGGTGGACGACGAGTCCGCCATCCTGCGAACGTTCCGATACTGCCTCGAAGATGAAGGCTACAGCGTCGCCACCGCCAACAGCGCGGCGCAGGCCGATGCGCTGCTGCAACGCCAGGTGTTCGACCTGTGCTTCCTCGATTTGCGTCTCGGTGAGGACAATGGCCTCGACGTGTTGGCGCAGATGCGCATTCAGGCGCCGTGGATGCGCGTGGTGATTGTCACCGCACATTCGGCTGTGGACACCGCGGTGGATGCCATTCAGGCCGGTGCCGCTGATTATCTGGTCAAGCCGTGCAGCCCCGATCAATTGCGCCTTGCCACCGCCAAGCAACTGGAAGTGCGGGAACTGTCGGCCCGTCTGGAGGCGCTGGAAGGTGAAGTGCGCAAACCCAAGGACGGTCTGGATTCCCACAGCCCGGCGATGAAAGTGGTGCTTGAAACCGCCCGCCAAGTGGCCAGCACGGATGCCAACATCCTGATTCTCGGCGAGTCCGGTACCGGTAAGGGTGAACTGTCCCAGGCCATTCACGGCTGGAGCAAGCGTGCGAAAAAATCCTGCGTCACCATCAACTGCCCATCGCTGACCGCCGAACTGATGGAAAGCGAGCTGTTCGGTCACAGCCGTGGCGCGTTCACCGGCGCCAGTGAAAGCACGCTCGGGCGAGTGAACCAGGCTGACGGCGGAACGCTGTTTCTCGACGAGATCGGCGACTTTCCCCTGACGTTGCAGCCTAAATTGCTGCGTTTCATCCAGGACAAGGAATATGAACGCGTCGGCGATCCGGTCACCCGCCGCGCCGATGTGCGCATCCTCGCGGCCACCAACCTCAATCTTGAAGACATGGTCCGCGACGGCCGTTTCCGTGAAGATTTGCTCTATCGCCTGAACGTCATCACCTTGCACCTGCCGCCGCTGCGCGAACGACGGGAAGATATTCTGAACCTGGCTGACCGTTTTCTGGCCCGGTTCGTCAAGGAATACGCGCGTCCGGCGCGGGGCTTCAGTGAAGAAGCCCGTGAAGCGCTGCTCAGCTATCGCTGGCCCGGGAACATCCGCGAGCTGCGCAACGTGGTCGAGCGGGCGAGCATTATCTGTCCACAGGAACGGGTTGAAATCAGCCACTTGGGCATGGCCGAAACCCCGGTCAACAACGCGCCACGCATCGGCGCTGCGCTGAGCCTGGATGAACTGGAGAAGGCCCACATCGGCGCGGTCCTCGCCACCGCCGACACCCTGGATCAGGCCGCCAAGACGCTCGGCATCGACGCTTCGACGCTCTACCGCAAACGCAAGCAGTACAACTTGTGAGCCCTGCGCGATGAAACTGGCGATGAAGTTGCGTACTCGGCTTTTTCTGAGTATTTCCGCCTTGATCACCGTGGCGCTGCTGGGGCTTTTGCTCGGCCTGGTCAGCGTGATGCAGATGGCGGGAACCCAGGAAGCGCTGGTTCGCAACAACTTCGTCACCCTGGATCTGGGCCTGAAGATGCGCCAGACCTTGGGCGATCAACTGATCCTCATGCTGGGCGACAAGCCAGATCCTGCGGCGTTTGAAACGTCCAGACAGCATTATCTTCAGCTGCTGGATGAGGGCATCGCCCATGAGCAAAGCCAAGAGAGCGGCCAACACGGTTTCAGGCAGGCCAAGGACGATTACCTGCGGTTTCTTCAGGCGCTGGGCCAGGCACACGATCCGTCCCATGTGCTGAGTGGCAACGAAGACCTCACCGAAAAATTCAACGTGCTGCGCAACGGGCTGATTACCGAGCACAAGCGAGCGCTGGATGCCATCAATGACACGCAACGTCAGGCGCGGGAACGAGCGCTGCTGATTGCCGGCCTGCTCGGACTGGTCGGTCTGGCGGTGCTGATCATCGGTTTCGTCACCGCTCATGCAATCGCACGTCGTTTCGGCGAACCGATCGAGGCGTTGGCCCAGGCCGCCGACAACATCGGCCAGGGCAATTTCGAGGTAACCCTGCCGATTTCCTCGGCAGTGGAAATGAATCTGCTGACCAAGCGTTTCGGGATCATGGCCGAGGCTCTGCGTCAGCATCAGGCCACTAATATCGACGAATTGCTCGCCGGCCAGCAGCGTTTGCAGGCGGTGCTCGATAGCATCGACGACGGGCTGCTGATGATCGACCGCGACGGCCATCTCGAACACCTCAACCCGGTGGCGCAGCGCCAGTTGGGTTGGGACACCGACCGTCTCGGCCAGGGTCTGGGCACAGCGCTCGAACGACCCGAGCTGGATCAACAGCTGCAACTGGTACTACGTGGCGGTACGTTGGAGCGGGCACCGGACGACCTGAGTATCGAGGTCGACGGCGAGTCGCGGTTGCTCACGTACAGCCTGACACCGGTCAGTCATACGCAGGGTCATATTCTGGGCGCAGTGATGGTGTTGCATGACGTCACCGAGCAGCGTGCTTTCGAGCGTGTGCGCAGCGAGTTTGTGTTGCGCGCTTCCCATGAGCTGCGAACGCCGGTCACGGGAATGCACATGGCATTCGGCCTGTTCCGTGAGCGCGCGCATTTTGCGCAAGACTCGCGAGAAGCTGATCTGCTGGACACCGTCAATGAAGAGATGCAGCGTTTGATGCAACTGATCAACGACTTGCTGAACTTCTCCCGCTACCAGAACGGATTGCAGAAACTCTCGCTGGCACCGTGCTCCATCGAGGCGCTGCTGGAGCAGGCCCGGTCGCGGTTCGCTGATACAGCGCAAGAGAAGGGCATCCACCTGCTGGTGGAGGTGCAAGGTCCGTTACCGTGGTTGCAGGCCGATCAGCCGCAACTGGACCGTGTGCTCGACAACCTGATCGACAACGCCTTGCGCCATACCGGCCCAGACGGCCTGATACGCTTGCAGGCACGGCGTCATGGGGAGCGGGTGATCATCAGCGTCGAGGACAATGGCGAGGGCATCGCCTACGGCCAGCAGGGGCGAATCTTCGAGCCTTTTGTGCAGGTCGGGCGCAAGAAGGGTGGCGCGGGGCTCGGCCTGGCGTTGTGCAAGGAAATCGTGCAGTTGCACGGTGGGCGGATGGGGGTTTATTCGCGACCGGGGCAGGGCACGCAGTTCTACATGGCGTTGGCGGTTTAACGCGCGTTTACGCTTCGTCATCCAGGCGTCGGCCGGCCAGTCGCCGACCCCGGGTTATCAGCTCGATGAACTGTACGGCGCTCAATGCATGGGCGAACAACCAGCCCTGACCGAACTTCACCCCTTCACTGCTCAAAAATGCGGCTTGGGCTTCATGTTCGATGCCTTCGGCAATCACCTTCAAGTGCAGCGACTGGGCCATGTGAATGATGTGCGGCGCCACGCCACTGCTGGCGGCGTCATGCCCCAGCGCATCGATGAACGCCTTGTCGATTTTCAGGCAGTCCACCGGCAGGGTTTGCAGATAGGCGAGGCTGCAATAGCCGGTGCCAAAGTCATCGATCAATACCTGATGCCCGACATCACGCAAGGCCTGCAGGTTTTCCCGGGCCACCACCACGTCAATCAATCCCCGCTCGGTCACCTCAAAGGCAATCTGCTTGGCCGCGACCCGGTGCAAGGTCAGCAGGCGCGCCATCACCTGACCGATTCGCGGCACCATGACATCGCACGCTGCGAGGTTGACCGAGATGTACAGTTGCGGATTGGCTCGCAACAACTGCCCCAATTGCTCCAGCAGGCGTTGCAGGACGAAGTCGGTCATCTGACGGATCTGGCCGGTGTTCTCCGCCATCGGAATGAACAGGTCGGGGCTGGTCAGGGTGCCATCCGGCCGGCGCCAGCGCAGCAAGGCTTCGGCTCCGACGCAGTTGCGGCTGTCGAGGTCGAAGATCGGTTGATACAACACCTGCAACTCGCCGCGTCGTATCGCACCGGTCAATTCGGCGTCCAGCGACTGCCGCTGACGCACCAGCAGAAACACCATGAAGCCCACCAGGATTCCCAATGCCAGGCTGGCCGGCACCAGCCACCACCAGGCGGCAGGCACATTCACGGCGGTGCGCGGGGTGATCAGCACCAATTGGTATTCGGGGCTTTTGGTCGGCATGAGGTAAATCAAGCGAGTCGGGGTGACTTGCAAGGCTTCGGTGCTTTTCGGTGGCCAAGACTCGGTCGGCGGCCAGGCTTGCGGGGAGCCCAGCACCGGAATCGCGCGGGTGCCGTGGTCGAGTATCACCAAAAGACTGCTGCCCGGTGACAGATCGACCATGTCGGTCAAATGTCCGCGAGAGGTCGCGACACGGAAATTGCCACGTCCGAGCATCAGCGCGGCCCGGTTTTCATCAGGTTCGGTGGTGGTGTTCAGCCAATAACTGTAAGTGGGGTCTTGAATGTCCGGAGCTCGTGTCAGCGACAGTCCTTCCTGGCTCGGTCGGTTGGAGCAGATCTTCGAGGCATCCATATACGCAGCCTCGTAAACGAAGCGGTAGTTGAAGGTGACCTGCTGCAAAGTGGCGATCATGTCTTTGTCGCAGGTTCGCAGCGGTTGGGCCTCCAGATCATCGAGGCCTTCGCGCAGTTGCCCGAACAACTGCTCCAGGCGCGAAAGAAATCGCTCACCTTGCGCGTTCATTTCCAGACTTTCGTTCTGCTCGATCTGATGAATGGCCACGAACAGGCTGAGCGCCAATAGCAACACGCTGCTCAGGGCGGCCGCCAGCATCGCCAGAAACCACGGGCGATAGAACCAGCTACGAAGCGTCTCTCGAGCAGCAGGCATATGGGAATATCCGAAGAATTACCAATGAGTTATAGCTGCTGATTGGGAAAAAGCCCGCACCGTCGGGCGGGCGTCATTATTTTGTCTGATTCAACACCTGGAGAAGCGCAGCTGTCTGCGCATCTGGCATGCCGTCGAAGCGGGATGGCCGGAAATGCATCTGAAAGGCACCGATCACGTGACGCGTCGCCACATCCAGCTCGCCGGTTTGCGGCGTGGCGTAACCCAGGCGGGCCAACTGCGCCTGAAACCAGCTGACGCTCGGCAGTTTCGAGTCGAACTGCACTTGTTGCCGCGCCACGGCCCGCTCGTCTGGCCAAACACCAAGGCCTTCGGCGGCCAGGCGCTTCCAGGGGAAGAGCGGCCCCGGGTCCAGCTTGCGAAACGGTGCGATGTCGCTGTGGCCAATAATGCTGTGGGGGTTGATGGCGTGACGTTTGCTGATGTCTTTTAGCAGGACGATCAAGGACTGGACCTGAGCTTCGCTGTAGGGATACCAGTAACGCCCTCCGGTCGGGAGTTCCTTGAATCCTGGATTGACGATTTCAATGCCGATGGAGCTGGAATTCAACCAGGTCCGACCCTGCCACTCACTTTCTCCGGCGTGCCATGCCCGTTGGTTTTCGTCCATCAACTTATAGATAGTGGCGTTATTGTCGTCGCCGATCAGGTAATGGCTGCTGACTTCGCCGTGGGTCAGCAGTTGCAACGAGCGTTCCAGCGATGCCGAGGTGTAATGCACCACCACGAATTGAACGCGGCTGTCGTGATTGGCCGAAGGATGGCTGGTGTCGAACCGAGGTCCGCTGGCACAGCCGGCCAACAGGATCAGCGACACGAAGAGGGTGAGAAATTTCATGGTAGAGGCAGTACGCGCAAGACAGTAATGCAACAGTGTAACGTACTGCCTTGCGCGAGAATGGTCGGCGCGAGCTTTTAAACAAAATGGAACAATTGGCTGTCAGCCCAGTTCCACTCGGTTACGCCCGGCATGTTTTGCACGATACAGCGCCTGATCGGCTCTTTTAAGCACCAGATCGCTGTGTTCGCCGGGTTTGAACGCGGTCAGTCCCATGGAAATGGTGATGGTCACCGGCTCGCTTTTGAAATGGAACGGGCAGGCTTCTACCGCCGCTCGCAAGCTTTCCAACAGTTTTGCGCCGACGGCCGGCACTGTGCCGGGCATTAACAGGACAAATTCTTCTCCGCCAAAGCGCGCAATGAAATCTGTCCCGCGCAGGCGCTTGCGCAGCACCGTGGCGATGATTTTCAGCACTTTGTCGCCCGCCAGATGACCATAGTTATCGTTGATGCGTTTGAAATGGTCGAGGTCGAGCATGGCCAGCAGAAGGGTGTTGCCGTGCTGCTGCCACTGATGGATTTCGTGGTCGAGCCGCTCGCTCCAGGCCGCCCGGTTCGGCAGCCCGGTCAGCGGGTCGATCAAGGCTTTCTGGCGCTGTTCTTCGAGATGCTCACGATAACCCTGGGCTTCCTGCTCCATGTGCGCCACCCGTTCGGCCAGGCCTTTCAGGCGGGCGGCCACTTCCTGTTCGCGTTCGTCGCGCTGCTTCTGGTGTTGGTCCATGGTGCCCAACAGGCCTTCGAGGTGGTTCTCCAGCACATGCTTGAGGTCGTCCAGGTCGGCGGCTTCCTGCATGCTGCTCTGCAAGCCGTCGACTTGTTCGCGGATCTGCGTGTCCATTTGCCGTGCCGCAGATTGGTTGTCGGCATGGCCATCGCTGGCGGCTTGCAAGTTGCTCTGGAACGACTCGAGGCGTTCGTTGAGTTGCTGCAAATAAACTTCGAACTCGTGCTGTCCGCTGTTGTTGATCGCCAGCATCAAAGTTGCCAGATCGTCGAGGATCGGCAGCAGTTCGTACCAATTCAAACCATTTTGCAGGCGATCACGCATCGCTTCGGCTTGTGGGCGGTGACGTTCGGGTAGCGACAGGTCGTCGAGCAGGCCCAGTAGCGTGTCTTCGATGTGCTTGGCCACCGAGCTGTAGGACGGCTCGGGCGAGTCCGGAAGGGCGTAGAGAATATCGTGTTCAGGTTGTTCCGGATCGATGGCGGCCAGCGCCTGGGCCGCGGCCGAGGGCAGGGGCAAGCTGTCGAGAAGCACCACCGGGGTGAGTTCGTCGGGATTGCCAGGCGGTTCAGCCTCGACAACCGGTGTCATCGCGGCGGGTGCCGGTTGCTCCGGTTGTTGAACCTGCGGCGGGACCGGTGTTTCCACGTCGGGCACTGGCTGAGGCTCAACAACTGGCGGGACAAACGCCACGACGGCAGGCGGCGGGGCGTCTGTCGGCGTCTCGATCACCGGCGGCTCGGGTGCGGCCGCGGGTGTGTCAGGCACTGTCGCCGGTGGCTCAGCGGCGACTGGCGCGGATTCGACGGCGACTCGCGGCGTCTCGGCAGGCAAAGCAGCCATGGCTTCTACAGGCGCTGGAGCGGGCGCTTGGGCCTGCGGAGCCGCAGCTTCCTGGGTGGCTTCATCCGCTTCACGACTGCCGAACAGTCGTTGCAGCAAACCCGGACGACCGGGTTCTGCCGGGTTCTCCAGCTGATTCAAGGCTTTGCCTTGCAGGCCGCTCAGTTCGCTGAGCAGTAACGGGATCTCGCGCGCCTGGCTGACGCGTCCATCCAGGGTTTTGGCAAAGTTCTTGAGTGGCCGGCTCACTTCCCGGGGCAACGGCAGCGTTTGCAGTTGCGCTACCAGCGAGGTCAGCGCGGCACTGGTCTGATTGACACGGGTTTCGCGACGCTGTTCGGAGTCGAGTACGGCTTTTTCCAGTCGCGGAAGCAGCGCCGCCAGGCCCGCATCCATGTCATTGGTGCGGATGACCTCGCGCATTTCTTTCATGCATTGGTCAACAGCGCGGTCAGTGCCCTCGGCCGCCAGCGTACTGCGCACCAACCCCCGACGCAGCAAGTCGAGCCGGGCATCCCAACGACGCTCGAGTTTTTCCTGTTGTTCGATGCTTTTGAGGTATTTCTCTTTCCAGCGCTGTGCTTCGTCGCTCATTCAGGGGTTCCGCGAGGGGCAGGACTCAACGCGGGGAATGCATCGGCCGTGAGCGAACCCGGCAGACGAATTTCTACCGCGACCGGCAGGTGATCGGAAATGGGTTGAGCCAACACTTCGACCTTTTCCAGCGTCAGGGTCGGGCTCAGCAGTATGTGGTCCAGGCAGCGCTGCGGGCGCCAGCTAGGGAAGGTCGCTTCCAGTTGCGGCGCCAGCAGGCCGAGATCGCGCAACGCGGAGTTTTGCAGCAGATCACTGGCATGAGTGTTCATGTCACCCATCAGCACCTGGTGTTTATAGCCGCCAATCAACTCGCGGATGTAAGCCAGTTGCATGCTGCGGGTGCGTGCGCCCAGCGCCAGATGCATCATGACCACCACCAGCGCTTCCGGACCTTCGCCGAAGCGCACCAGGATCGCCCCGCGCCCCTTGGGCCCCGGCAGCGGGTGATCTTCAATCGCCCACGGGCGCAGGCGGCTGAGCACGCCATTGCTGTGCTGGCCGAGACGACCGAGGTTGCGATTGAGTTGTTGATACCAGTAGGGGAAGGCGCCGAGTTGCGCCAGGTGTTCCACTTGATTGACGTAGCCGGATCGCAGGCTGCCGCCATCGGCTTCCTGCAGTGCAACCAGATCGAAGTCGCCCAGCAGATTGCCGATTTTTTGCAGATTGTCGGCACGCCCGGTGTGCGGCAACAGGTGTTGCCAGCCCCGGGTCAGGTAGTGCCGATACCGCTCGGTACTGATACCGACCTGGATATTGAAGCTGAGCAAGCGCAGACGGCTGTCTGCGGGCAGGCCCGTCGATTCCAGGTGATGCTCGTTGACCCGCGGATCATGCAGGCCAACGACGCGTTCAGTACCCCAGCGGCGCATGGCAGGTTCCGCGCTTAGTTGGCAGCAGCCTTGTTCGCCGCTCGCTCTTTGTCGACCAGTTTGTCGGCCAGTTGCAGCGCTTGCTCGGCGCCGCCGGCAGAGCCCACGTCAAAGCGATACTTGCCGTTGACGATCATGGTTGGAACGCCGGAGATTTCATATTTCTTGGCCAGTTCTTTGGCCTTGTTGATTTGGCCTTTAATGGCGAAGGAATCGAAGGTCGCCAGGAACTTGTCCTTGTCTACGCCTTGAGTCGCCAGGAAGTCGGCCATGTCGTTTTTATCGGTCAGCTTTTTGTGTTCTTTCTGAATTGCGTTGAACACCGCTGCGTGAACCTTGCTCTCGACGCCCATGGCTTCCAGGGTCAGGAACATCTGGCCGTGTGCGTCCCACGGGCCGCCGAACATCGCAGGAATGCGCACGAAATTCACGTCGGACGGCAGCTTCTCAACCCATGGATTGATCACTGGCTCGAATGCATAGCAATGCGGGCAGCCGTACCAGAACAGCTCCACCACTTCGATCTTGCCAGGCACCGCAACCGGAACCGGATTGCTCAGTTCGACATAAGGGGCGGCGGGGGCTTCGGCGGCTTGGGCAGTCATGCCGAACAGGCTGGCAGCGACGAGTGCGGCGCTGATGATCAGATTACGCATGCTTTACTCCTGGACAATTTGGGTCGCCTCGCGCGACCTGCTTTCAGACAGGTCATGGCGGGCTTGAGTTCTGTAGTGTAACGGCAGCAGGCACAAAAAAGGGTGGCCTGAGCCACCCTTTTTATACTTGCTGCGACGGATTAATAGAGCGTTAACGTTGCAGGAGATGTACATCCCGCGCGGCGCCCGCTTCGCCGTCTTAGTGCAGGCCTTGAATGTAGCTGGACACCGCTGCGATGTCTTCGTCGCTCAGGCGTTTGGCAATGGTCTGCATGGCTTTGGTGTCGCCATCGTTGGTACGACCGCCTTCTTCCTTGCGGAATTCGGTCAGTTGCTTGGCGACGTATTGAGCGTGTTGGCCACCCAGGTGCGGGAAGCCGGCAGCTGCGTTGCCAGCGCCATTAGGTGAGTGGCAGCCGGTGCAGGCTGGCAGGCCCTTGGCCAGGTCGCCACCACGGAACAGTGCTTCACCGCGAGCCACGACTTTCGGGTCGGCGGCGCCAACGCTGCCTTTCTGACTGGCGAAGTAGGCGGCGATGTCGGCCAGGTCCTGATCGCTCAGGTTGGTCAGCAGGCCGGTCATTTCCAGAACGGTGCGCTTGCCCGACTTGATGTCGTGCAACTGCTTGGTCAGGTAGCGTTCACCTTGCCCCGCCAGTTTTGGAAAGTTTGGCGCCATGCTGTTGCCATCCGGGCCATGGCAGGCGCCACATACGGCGGCTTTGGCCTGACCGGCTTTTGCATCACCCGGTTGTACTGCCTCACCTGCAGCATGGGCCATGCCGGAGATGCCCACGGTCAACAGCAGACTCACGATCAATTTGTTCATCAGCTAATCCAACTACGGCTAAGGGTTAAAGAGTTATGGACCGGGATCACTCGCTCATCCACTGGATGATGACTTGGTAATCCTCGGCACTGCAGTCCATGCACAAACCACGCGGCGGCATCGCCTTGAAACCCTGGGTCACGTGTTGCACCAGCGTCTCCATACCTTTCGCCAACCTCGGCGTCCAAGCTTCCTGATCGCCCTTTTTGGGCGCCATGGGTAGTTGGCCGGAATGACAGGCACCACAAACACGGTTGTACACAGCTTCCGGATCCTGTGTAGCCTGAGCGCTGTAAAGCGGTATCAAGACACCGGCAGCTAGCAGCCATTTCGTCATAAAACGACCTTTTCAGGGTTGAGAGCGTTCTGCGTTCTAATGCGCAATCAAGGTCAATCGCTCTCGTGAACTTCATCCTACGCTGGGACAAAGCGCACACAAAATCTGCGGCATTATATACTGGCGTCACTGAAACGGAAACGACACCGCTTGCCGCGTCCATTCCCGGCGCCGCCCACATCGGAAATCCCATGCAACTCAAGAACCCCATCCTCGGCCTGTGCCAACAGTCCACCTTCATGCTCAGCGCTGCCAAAGTCGACCAATGTCCCGACGACGAAGGCTTCGAAGTGGCCTTCGCCGGGCGTTCCAACGCCGGTAAATCCAGCGCTTTGAACACCCTGACGCATGCCAGCCTGGCGCGGACCTCGAAAACCCCGGGTCGCACGCAACTCTTGAACTTCTTCAAGCTAGACGATGATCGGCGTCTGGTCGACCTGCCGGGGTACGGTTACGCGAAAGTACCTATCCCGTTGAAGCTGCACTGGCAGCGTCACCTGGAAGCTTATCTGGGTGGTCGCGAGAGTTTGAAAGGTCTGATTCTGATGATGGACATCCGTCATCCAATGACCGACTTCGACCTGTTGATGCTCGATTGGGCCGTGGCCAGCGGCATGCCGATGCACATTTTGCTGACCAAAGCGGACAAATTGACCTACGGCGCAGCGAAGAACGTCCTGCTCAAGGTGCAGTCGGATATCCGCAAAGGCTGGGGCGATGCGATCACCATTCAGCTGTTTTCGGCGCCAAAACGCCTCGGTCTGGAAGAGGCCTACACTGTACTGGCAGGCTGGATGGAGCTGGCGGACAAGGGCGCTGAACCCGTCGAGCAATAAATCGCAGGCAAAAAAAACCCCGGACTTCTTATGGGGAGGGGGAAGTTCCGGGGTTCAAGTTCCGGACCGCTAGGGCGGGGTCCAGATTATCTGCCAACACTTAACACAACATAGGAGCATCGAAGGGCTTCACCAGCCATTCAGTAACTCTGAGTGGCAGTTCACAGGTTTAGTTCCGGTGTTTCCAAAACCATTTGAAATAAGCCGGATCGCTATCAGAAATAAGCCCCTTCATCGCGACACTTTGCCGCAGCGAAATACCCTGTAGGAGCGAGCCTGCTCGCGATGGACTCGAGAACGCCGCGTGCATTCAGGAAACACGCGTCATCGTTAGCGACCATCGCTGGCAAGCCAGCTCCTACAGAGGATGTGTCAGTGAGCCTCATCCCAGTTATTTCCCACGCCCACCTCGACCAGAAGCGGCACATCCAGCTTCGCAGCGTCGCTCATGTGCACGCGAATTTCCTCACGAACCTGGTCGACCAGGTCTTCACGCACCTCAAGCACCAATTCATCGTGCACCTGCAGGATGACTTTGGCGTCGAGGCCTGACGACGTCAGCCAGTTATCCACAGCCACCATGGCTTTCTTGATGATGTCTGCCGCAGTGCCTTGCATCGGTGCGTTGATCGCCGTGCGTTCGGCGCCTTTGCGCAGGGCCGGGTTTTTCGCGTTGATTTCCGGCAGGTACAGACGACGACCGAAAATGGTCTCGACAAAACCTTGCTCGGCCGCCTGGGCGCGCGTGCGCTCCATGTATTCCAGGACGCCAGGGTAGCGGGCGAAATAGCGGTCGATATACGCCTGAGACTGTTTGCGGTCCACGCCGATCTGCTTGGCCAGGCCAAACGCGCTCATGCCGTAGATCAAACCGAAGTTGATGGCCTTGGCGCTACGACGCTGATCGGTGGTGACCTCTGCCAACTCGACGCCGAACACTTCGGCGGCCGTGGCTTTGTGCACGTCCAGGTCATTGCGGAAGGCGTGCAGCAAACCTTCGTCCTTGGCCAGGTGAGCCATGATGCGCAGTTCGATTTGCGAGTAGTCGGCGGCCAGCAGCTTGTAGCCTTTAGGCGCCACGAACGCCTGACGGATCCGCCGACCTTCGGCGGTGCGGATCGGAATGTTCTGCAGGTTCGGATCGCTTGACGACAAACGCCCGGTCGCCGCGACGGCCTGATGATAAGACGTGTGAATCCGTCCGGTGCGCGGGTTGATTTGCTCCGGCAGGCGGTCGGTGTAGGTGCTTTTCAGTTTGCTCATCGAGCGGTACTGCATCAGCACTTTGGGCAGCGGGTAATCCTGTTCGGCCAGTTCCGCCAGCACCGCTTCGGCAGTGGACGCCTGACCCTTGGCGGTTTTGCTGAGGATCGGCAGGCCGAGTTTTTCGTACAGGATCACGCCCAATTGCTTCGGCGAACCGAGGTTGAATTCCTCACCGGCAATGGCAAATGCCTCACGCTCCAGCGCGACCATCTTCTCGCCCAGTTCCACGCTCTGGATGCCCAGCAGGTTGGCGTCGACCAGCGCGCCCTGACGCTCGATCCGTGCGAGCACCGGCACCAGCGGCATTTCGATGTCGCTCAGGACTTTGCTCAGGCTCGGAATCGCGTTGAGCTTTTCCTGCAGGGTTTGATGCAGGCGCAGTGTTACGTCGGCGTCTTCGGCGGCGTACGGTCCGGCCAGTTCCAGGGAGATCTGGTCAAAGGTCAGCTGCTTGGCGCCTTTGCCGGCGATGTCCTGGAAGCTGGTGGTGGTGTGATTCAGGTACTTGAGCGCCAGGCTGTCCATGTCGTGGCGGGTCGCGGTCGAGTCCAGTACGTAGGATTCGAGCATGGTGTCGAAGGCGATGCCTTGCACGGTGATACCGCAGCTCTGATCGCCACCAATGGCGCAGTTGGCCAGGATATTCATGTCGAACTTGGCGTGCTGGCCGACCTTGAGTTTGTTCGGGTCTTCCAGGATCGGTTTCAGTGCGCGCAGCACGGTGTCGCGATCCAGTTGATCCGGCACGCCCATGTAGGAATGGGTCAGTGGAATGTAGGCCGCTTCGTTGGCCTGTACGGCGAACGACAGGCCAACCAGTTGCGCCTGCTGCGCATCGATGCCGGTGGTTTCGGTATCGAAGGCGATCAGTTTGGCGTCGTTGAGCTTCTTCAGCCACAGGTCGAAATCGGCCTGGGTGAGGATCGTGGTGTATTTGAGTTCGCTCTCGACGGCGGCTTCCTCAGCCGCCGGCGCGGTGACTTCCTGACCGGAGCGCTTGGCGTCGCGCTGGTTGTCTTCAAACCAGCTTTTGAACTCGAGCAGGGTGTAGAGCTCGGCCAGCTTGTCGTGATCCGGCTTGCCCATTTGCAGGTCATCAAGGCCGATGTCCAGCGGCACGTCGATCTTGATCGTCGCCAACTGATAGGAGAGGAAGGCCATCTCCTTGTGCTCTTCGAGCTTGGCCGGCAGGGTTTTCGCACCGCGAATCGGCAGGGTCGGGACGATATCGAGCTGTGCATACAGCTCGGTCAGGCCGCCGTTTACGCCTACGAGCAAGCCGGAAGCAGTCTTCGGACCAATGCCCGGAACGCCCGGAATGTTGTCGGAAGAATCGCCCATCAGTGCCAGATAATCGATGATCTGCTCGGGAGCGACGCCGAATTTCTCCTTCACGCCCTCCACGTCCATGCTGCTACCGGTCATGGTGTTGACCAAGGTAATGTGGCCGTCGACCAGTTGCGCCATGTCCTTGTCGCCGGTGGAGATGATCACCGGGCGGTCGGCCGCTGCGCTGCTGCGGGCCAGGGTGCCGATCACGTCATCGGCCTCGACGCCTTCGACGCACAGCAGCGGGAAGCCCAGCGCGATCACGCTTTGGTGCAGCGGCTCAATCTGTACGCGCATGTCGTCGGGCATGCTCGGGCGATTGGCCTTGTATTCGGCGTACATGTCATCGCGAAACGTCCCACCCTTGGCGTCGAACACCACGGCGAACGGACTGTCCGGGTACTGCTTGCGCAGACTCTTGAGCATGTTCAGCACGCCTTTGACCGCTCCGGTCGGCAGACCTTTGGACGTGGTCAGCGGCGGCAGGGCGTGAAAAGCGCGGTACAGGTAAGAAGAACCGTCCACCAGGACGAGGGGGGCTTGGCTCATGAGCAGGATCAACCTTTTCGGCGGGTCCGGCGCTAGAATAGCGGGACCGTTGACGACAAAGGGACAAGGTTATCATGCGCACACTAAATCGCCTGTTGCTGGCTGGCTTGTTTGCAATTGCGCCGTTGGCCGTGATGGCGGCGGATGACGCACCTTCGCCGGACCCGGATGTCACGATCCGCACGGAAGGGGATAAAACCATTCAGGAATATCGGCAAAATGGTTTTTTGTATGCCATCAAGGTCACGCCGAAAGGTGGCAAACCTTATTTCCTGGTGCGTGCGGATGGCTCGGAAGGTAACTTCATTCGCTCGGACTACCCGGATATGCTGATCCCGGCGTGGGAAATATTTAAGTGGTAAGTCGTCCTTAATTTTAATCGGCGCCGACATTTGCGGCGCCCGTACTGGCAGTTAAAACATGTCTGTGTTCACCCCGCTGGCTCGGCCTGAGCTGGAAACCTTTCTCGCCCCTTACGGGCTCGGCCGCCTGCTTGATTTTCAGGGGATTGCTGCCGGTAGCGAAAACACCAACTTCTTTATCAGCCTGGAGCAGGGCGAATTTGTCCTGACCCTGGTCGAGCGCGGTCCGGTTCAGGAGATGCCGTTCTTCATTGAGCTGCTGGACGTGCTGCATGAAGCCGACCTGCCGGTGCCTTACGCCTTGCGCACCACCGATGGCGTCGCCCTGCGCGAGCTGGCCGGCAAGCCTGCGCTGCTGCAACCGCGTCTGGCGGGCAAGCACATCAAGGAAGCCAACGCGCAACATTGCGCTCAGGTGGGCGAGTTGCTTGGCCATCTGCACCTGGCGACCCAGGCCAACATGATCAAGCGCAAAACCGATCGCGGTCTGGACTGGATGCTGGAAGAGGGCACGCAACTGCTGTCGCACCTGAATGCCGAGCAGAGTGATCTGCTGCAACGGGCGCTGGATGAAATCACACAGCAAAAAGAGAAAATTCTGGCGTTGCCACGGGCCAACATCCACGCGGATCTGTTCCGCGATAACGCGATGTTCGAAGGCACGCACCTGACCGGGTTGATCGACTTCTACAACGCGTGCTCGGGGCCGATGCTCTACGACGTAGCGATTGCCTTGAATGACTGGTGTTCGGATGACGACGGGCTGATTGACGGACCGCGGGCGCGGGCGTTGCTTGGGGCGTATGCAGCGTTGCGGCCATTCACTGCGACCGAGGCTGAATTGTGGCCGACCATGCTGCGCGTGGCGTGTGTGCGATTCTGGTTGTCGCGGTTGATTGCCGCGGAGTCTTTCGCCGGGCAGGACGTGTTGATTCACGATCCGATGGAATTTCAGCAGCGGTTGGCGCAGCGGCAGAAGGTCAATACGCCGTTGCCTTTCGCCCTTTAAAAGCTTCGCGGGCAAGTCGGATCGCCGCACCGCTCGCTCCTACAAGTTGGCGTCGTACACAAATTTGTAGGAGCGAGCGGTGCGGCGATCCGACTTGCCCGCGAATGGGGCGCCGCAATTCTGGAATTACAACGACTCCAGACACCCCGCCAAATCATTCCCCAACTTCTCCAGCACCTGCTCATACCCCTGAGCAGTCGCCGGTGTGTACCCGCCCAGCGCATCCAGCTCCGCCAGTTTCACCGGCAAACCCGCCACCAGTGTTTCCGCCAGACGCGGTCGCAACGGCGGCTCACTGAACACACAGGTCTTGCCCACTTCCTGCAACCGCGTGCGCATTGCCGACACATGCTGGGCACCCGGCTGGACTTCGGCAGCGACGCTGAACACGCCGGTATGCTTGAGGCCGTAAGCCTCTTCGAAGTAGTCGAACGCTTCATGAAACACAAAGTACGGTTTGCCCGCGATGCCCGCCAGTCGAGCCTTCAAGCGCAGGTCCAGCGCGTCGAGACGCTCATCGAACGCCTTCAGATTGCTCTGATAGCGCGCCGCGTTGGCCGGATCGGCAGCGCTCAAATCAGCGGCCATTTTCGTCGCGATCACGCGAGCGTTGATCGGCGATAGCCACAAATGCGCATCCAGGCTGCCCGGACGGTGATCGTGATCATGCTCGTCGGCTTCTTCGGCGTGGGAGTGGCTGTCTTCGGCGAAACGACGCAATTTCAGCCCCGGCAGATCCTGCACGGCAACGCTCGGCAGCGTACGACCGTTCAGCACGCGAGGCAGGAAGCCTTCCATGTCCGGCCCGATCCAGTAAACCAGATCCACCGACTGCACCTTCCGTACGTCGGACGGGCGCAACGCATAGTTATGCGGCGAAGCCCCCGGCGGCAGCAGCACTTCAGGAATCGCCACACCGTCCTGCACCGCAGCGGCAATCAACTGCAGCGGCTTGATGCTGGTGAGGACTTTGACTTCGGCCTGAGCAGAACCGATCAACAGAAAACTGGCGACAAATGCGACAAAGATAGAAAAAAGTCGGGACACGATGACCACTCAAAGAGGCGAGAACGGGTAACATAATAACGTCTCTCACAAAACTCGTCGCCGCTCATGCCTAAAACACCGATTGCCAGCCGTCCCCACGACCACTCTCATTGCGTGCATAGCGCACTGTCTGAGGCCGATGCCCTGTGCGCTCGGCAAGGCTTGCGCCTGACCGCCTTGCGCCGGCGGGTGCTGGAACTGGTGTGGCAAAGCCATAAGCCGCTGGGTGCCTACGACATTCTGGCTGTACTCAGCGAGCAGGACGGCCGCCGCGCTGCGCCGCCGACCGTGTACCGCGCGCTGGATTTCCTGCTGGAAAACGGCCTCGTGCACCGCATCTCCTCGCTGAACGCCTTCGTCGGCTGCAATCACCCGGAACACGCGCACCAGGGCCAGTTCCTGATCTGCCGCGAATGCCATGCCGCCATCGAGCTTGAGCAAAAATCCATCAGCGACGCGATTATCACCAGCGCCAAGGATGTCGGGTTCGTTGTCGAAGGTCAGACGGTCGAAGTGGTCGGCCTCTGCTCGGGTTGCCAGGGGGCTTGATGAGCAACGCGTTGATCCGTCTCGAGCAGGTTGCCGTCACGTTTGCCGGGCAAAGCGTGCTGGATAACATTGAGCTGAGCGTCGAGCCGGGGCAGATCGTCACCCTGATCGGCCCCAATGGCGCCGGCAAGACCACCCTTGTGCGGGCGGTGCTCGGTCTGCTGAAGCCGGACAGCGGCAGCGTGTGGCGCAAGCCGAAACTGCGCGTTGGTTACATGCCGCAAAAACTTCACGTCGACCCGACGCTGCCGCTGTCGGTGCTGCGCTTTCTGCGTCTGGTGCCCGGCGTGGACCGTGCCCGCGCCTTGGCAGCCCTCAAGGAGGTCGGCGCCGAACAGGTGATCGACAGCCCGGTGCAAAGTGTTTCCGGCGGTGAAATGCAGCGCGTGCTGCTGGCTCGCGCGCTATTGCGCGAGCCGGAACTGCTGGTGCTCGATGAGCCGGTGCAAGGCGTCGACGTAGCGGGGCAGGCCGAACTCTATAGCCTGATCACCCGTCTGCGTGATCGTCACGGGTGCGGCGTGTTGATGGTTTCCCACGATTTGCATCTGGTCATGAGCACCACCGATCAAGTGGTCTGCCTCAACCGTCACGTCTGCTGTTCCGGCCATCCCGAGCAAGTCAGCGGCGATCCCGCTTTCGTCGAGCTGTTCGGAAAGAACGCACAAAGCCTGGCGATTTATCACCACCATCACGACCACGCCCATGATCTGCATGGTTCGGTCGTCAGTGCGGCCCCGTCGGCCCAACCTCACGTTCACGGAGATAGCTGCAAGCATGGCTGATTTTCTGCTCTACGCCCTGCTTGCAGGTCTGGCTCTGGCGCTGGTGGCGGGCCCGTTGGGTTCGTTCGTGGTCTGGCGGCGCATGGCCTATTTCGGCGACACCCTGTCCCACGCCGCCTTGCTCGGCGTGGCGTTGGGCTTCCTGCTGGATGTCAGTCCGACCGTGGCGGTCACCGTCGGCTGTTTGCTGTTGGCCGTGTTGCTGGTGACCTTGCAACAGCGTCAGCCGCTGGCGTCCGACACTCTTTTGGGAATTCTCGCACCGAGCACGCTCTCTTTGGGCCTTGTCGTACTAAGCTTCATGCACGAAGTGCGGATCGACCTGATGGCGTACCTGTTCGGCGATTTGCTGGCGATAAGCCCGACCGATCTGGCCTGGATTCTCGGTGGCAGCGCCGCTGTCATGGCCTTGCTGGTGACATTGTGGCGGCCATTGCTGGCGATCACGGTGCATGAAGAACTGGCGAGGGTGGAAGGTCTGCCCGTGCCGGCGCTGCGCCTGACCTTGATGTTGCTGATCGCCGTGGTGATCGCGGTGGCGATGAAAATCGTCGGTGTGTTGCTGATTACGTCGCTGTTGATCATCCCTGCGGCTGCGGCACAACGTCACGCCAAGTCGCCGGAACAGATGGCGCTGGGCGCGAGCCTGCTGGGCATGCTCGCCGTGTGTGGCGGGTTGGCGTTGTCCTGGTTCAAGGACACCCCGGCGGGCCCATCGATTGTTGTGACGGCTGCCGCACTGTTTCTGCTGAGTTTTGTCCTGCCCCGTCGAGGGGTGTAGACTTGCTCGTTTTTTGCGCAAATAGAGAGTCGCAGGAATGAAGCCGTTCGCCTCCCGTTATCTGCTCCTTGTCGCATTTTCGCTGCTACTGGGTGCATGCCAAAGCACGCCACCGGCGGCCACCGAGGCCACTGATGCGCGGGCTACGGCCATCGCACAGCTCGAGCAAAGCCTCGCCAGCAGCGAACTGGCCACTGCCGAAGATCAATTGGCTGCCTTGCAGGCTGAGTCGCCAAACGACCCGTCCCTTGTGCAATACCAACGGCAACTTGCCGAAGCCTATCTGCAACGCAGCCAGATCGTGCTGCAAAAAGGCGATGTGAATGCTGCGGCGACCGCACTGAGCCGTGCGCGGGCGTTGATGCCCAAGGCGCCGGCGTTGACCGGTGGGGTCAACAACGCCATCGTCAACGCACGCAAGGCAGAGCTCGACAAAGCCGAAGCGGCGCTGTTGGCTGCCAAGGCAAAACCTCAGGCAAAAGTGATTGATCCGACCGCTGAAAGCACCACCGTCGCGTTGAACCTCGCCGATATGAGCAAACTTCGCCGGCAACTGGATGCGATCGCGGCCGATGTGGTGAATTACCAATGTGACGTGAGCATTCAGGCGCCGCGCACGCAGGACTATCCCTGGTTGGCGACGTTATTGACCAAGCGGGTAAAGAAGCTGGATTCGGGGTTTGACCTGAATCTGGAGAAGCAGATCCTGCGCAATGTTCCGGCGCAGATGGTCTTGAGTCCGCGTAAACCTTAAAAGCTTCGCGGGCAAGTCGGATCGCCGCACCGCTCGCTCCTACAGATTTGAGTCGTACACAAAGTGCGTGAACGACGTTGACCTGTAGGAGCGAGGCTTGCCCGCGAAAGCGTCCCTGCTAACGATACAAAACCCTAAGCCGGAATCGCCTTGGCCTTCGGCTCCCGATCCCAAACCCGATGCTGCCCGATCGCGGCGAAAAACGCTTTGATCAACTTGGCATCCGTCCCCACGATCAGCCCCGCATCAACCTCAAGCTTCAACACATCCAGCAACTGTTTCGCCTCGCCTTGCAGGGCTATTGCCTTCAAATGCTTGTAAGCCTCCAGCACGTAATGCAGCGCCACACCATCACCGCTCAACGCCTTGATTGACGCCGCACCACCAGGCACGAACACCGCGTCGAACGCTATCGAAGGTAGCCCTTCCATCGAAGCATCCACGGGCAATGTCTTGCCGTCAGCGGTGGTCACCGGCGCGGATGTCGGGCCGAGCAATTTGGCGTGTGCGCCTTCTGCCTTCAGCGCTTTCTTCATGGCATCGATGGCTGCGCCATCAACCCCATTGGCCGCCAGAATCGCCACTTTGCGGGTTTTGATGTTCGCCGGTAGCAAGTTCGCCTGGCTCAACGCTGGCGAGCGATCCAGTGAGACTTTGCGCACCGCGACTGTCCCGGCCTTCGGTGCCGGCAAACCAAGGTTCTGGGCTACACGCTTGGCCAGTTCCAGATCGATGTTGGCGAGGATCTCATTCACCTCGCGTGCGCGGATGTGCGCTCGCTCAACCTTGCCCAACTCAAAGCTGTAGGCCGAGATGATGTGTTCCTGCTCGTGCTTGCTCATGCTGTGGAAAAACAGCCGCGCCTGCGAGAAGTGGTCGCTGAACGACTCACTGCGCTGGCGGATCTTGTTGGCGTCGATGCGCTCCGGATAACTCTCGAAGCCGCCTTCCTGAGCGGCGGGTGGCGTCTCTTTCGGCCAGCCGCCATCGATGGAGTTCGGCTCGTAGGACGCACGCCCCTTGTCGATGGTGGTGCGGTGCAACGCGTCCCGCTGGCCGTTGTGAAACGGCGCCACCGGACGGTTGATCGGGATCTCGTGAAAATTCGGCCCGCCGAGTCGGCTGATTTGCGTATCGGTGTAGGAAAACAGCCGACCTTGCAGCAGCGGATCGTTGGAAAAATCGATCCCTGGCACGATATGCCCCGGGCAGAAGGCGACTTGTTCGGTTTCGGCGAAGAAATTGTCCGGGTTGCGGTTCAGCGTCATTTTGCCAAGCGGTGTGATTGGTACCAGTTCTTCCGGGATCAGCTTGGTCGGGTCGAGGATGTCGAAGTCGAAACTGTGCTCGTTTTCCTCTTCAATGACCTGCACGCCCAGCTCCCATTCCGGGTAGTCGCCCGTCTCGATGGAGTCCCAGAGATCGCGCCGGTGGTAGTCGGTGTCTTTGCCGGCGAGCTTCTGTGCTTCGTCCCACACCAGCGAACACGTGCCCGCGGTCGGGCGCCAATGGAATTTGACGAAGCGCGATTTGCCCTCGGCGTTGATCAGCCGAAACGTGTGCACACCAAAGCCCTGCATGCTGCGCAGGCTTTTCGGGATCGCCCGGTCGGACATCGCCCAGATCACCATGTGCGCGGACTCCGGCACCAGCGAGACAAAATCCCAGAAGGTATCGTGCGCCGAGCCGCCGGTAGGCATCTCGTTGTGAGGTTCGGGTTTTACCGCGTGCACGAAGTCAGGAAACTTGATCGCATCCTGTATGAAAAATACCGGCATGTTGTTGCCCACCAGATCGAAGTTGCCTTCGTCGGTGAAGAACTTCACGGCGAAACCTCGTACGTCGCGCACGGTGTCGCCTGACCCGCGTGGACCCTGAACGGTGGAAAAACGCACGAACACCGGCGTTTTCTTACCGGGGTCCTGTAAGAAACCAGCCTTGGTCAACACGGAATGGTTTTCATAGCTCTGAAAGTAACCATGAGCGCCGGTGCCGCGGGCATGGACGATGCGCTCGGGAATGCGTTCATGGTCAAAGTGCGTGATCTTTTCACGCATGATGAAGTCTTCCAGCAGCGACGGTCCGCGAGCGCCGACCTTCAACGTGTTCTGGTTGTCCGATACCTTCACGCCCTGGTTGGTGCGCAAGGCCTGTTCGGTGGCGTCGGAGCGAAATTTTTCCAGGCTGTCGAGCTTGGTATTGGTGTTGCCGCGGTCCAGGGTGTCGGTCCCGGCCAGTGCACTTTTAGGGGCGGCAGGCTTTTTAGTACTCATCAGTCGTAGACTCCTCGTTGCGATTCCCGCCGTAGCCAGGACGCTAATTCAGACCCCAGGCACGGCACCGGGGGCGTTTTCGAGTTGCCTTATTAGTGACTGATGAGCTTTTTAGCCGTTCCTTTTTTATGACCTTTGATCGCGTTATTGCCAAATGAAAGGTTGAATGCGGAATAAATGCTAATAACCTCTATACGGACAGGCTAAAATGCGCGCCCGGCTAACCGCTGATCCTTTTTCAACGCGCCCCACAAGGTTCGCTACGTGATCGAGTTTCAAAACGTCCACAAAACCTACCGCGTCGCCGGTAAGGATATTCCCGCCCTGCACCCGACCAGTCTGTCGATTGAGAACGGTCAGGTTTTCGGCCTGATCGGTCATTCCGGTGCGGGAAAAAGTACCCTGCTGCGTCTGATCAATCGCCTGGAGAACTCCAGTGGCGGCAAGATCATCGTCGACGGCGAAGAAGTCACTGCGCTTGACGCCACTGGCTTGCGACGCTTCCGTCAACAGGTCGGGATGATTTTCCAGCACTTCAACCTGCTGGCCTCCAAGACCGTGGCCGACAACGTCGCGCTGCCGTTGACCCTGGCGGGCGAACTGTCGCGTGGCGAGATCGATCAGCGTGTCGCCGAGTTGCTGGCGCGGGTAGGTTTGTCCGACCACGCCAAAAAGTACCCGGCGCAGTTGTCGGGCGGCCAGAAGCAGCGTGTCGGCATTGCCCGCGCACTGGCGACCAAGCCGAAAATCCTGCTGTGCGATGAAGCCACCAGTGCACTGGACCCGCAGACCACGGCGTCGGTCCTGCAATTGCTGGCCGAGATCAACCGCGAACTGAAACTGACCATTGTCCTGATCACCCACGAGATGGATGTGATCCGTCGCGTGTGCGACCAGGTGGCCGTGATGGACGCTGGCGTGATCGTCGAGCAAGGTTCGGTCGCTGAAGTGTTCCTGCATCCGAAACACCCGACCACCAAACGCTTCGTGCAAGAAGACGAGCAGATCGACGAAAGCGAGCAGCGTGACGATTTCGCTCACGTGCCGGGCCGCATCGTTCGTCTGACCTTCCAGGGCGAAGCGACCTACGCGCCATTGCTGGGAACCGTCGCTCGGGAAACTGGCGTGGACTACAGCATCCTGGCCGGTCGTATCGACCGCATCAAAGACATCCCCTATGGGCAACTGACCCTGGCGGTCACCGGCGGCGACATGGAGGCGGCGTTTGCCCGCTTCACCGCGGCTGACGTTCATATGGAGGTGCTTCGTTAATGGAAGCTCTGACAACGTTTTTCGCCAACATCGATTGGTTCGAAATCTGGCTGGCCACCGGCGACACCTTGATGATGCTCGGCGGTTCGCTGCTGTTCACCGTTTTGCTCGGCCTGCCGCTGGGCGTGCTGTTGTTTCTCTGCAGCCCGCGTCAGTTGCTGGAAGCCAAAGGCGTTTACGCGATGTTGTCGCTGGTGGTGAACATCCTGCGTTCATTGCCCTTCATCATTTTGCTGATTGTGATGATCCCGTTCACCGTGTTGATTACCGGCACTTCGCTGGGTGTCGCCGGTGCGATTCCGCCGCTGGTGGTCGGTGCCACGCCGTTCTTCGCGCGTCTGGTGGAAACCGCCTTGCGTGAAGTGGATCGCGGCATCATCGAAGCGACCCAGGCCATGGGCGCGACGACACGTCAGATCATCACCAATGCCTTGCTGCCGGAAGCCCGCCCGGGCATCTTCGCGGCGATTACGGTGACAGCTATTACACTGGTGTCCTACACGGCGATGGCCGGTGTGGTGGGCGCCGGTGGTCTGGGTGACCTGGCGATCCGTTTCGGATACCAGCGTTTCCAGACTGACGTGATGGTCGTCACGGTGGTGTTGTTGCTGGTGTTGGTTCAAGTGCTGCAAACGGTTGGCGACAAGTTGGTCGTACACTTCTCGCGCAAATAATTTATGAGCAGGCCATTCGCTGGCGGGCGCCGCAAACAGGCGCCGCAAGCGGATATTCACAAGGAGTTAGCTGAATGAAAAAACTACTCGTCGCGTTCGCTGCCGTTGCAGCCTTTTCTGCCCACGCCGACACCCTGACCGTTGCGGCCACCCCGGTCCCGCACGCAGAAATCCTCGAATTCGTGAAACCGGCACTGGCCAAAGAAGGCGTGGACCTGAAGGTCAAAGTCTTCACCGACTACATTCAGCCGAACGTGCAAGTGGCCGAGAAACGTCTGGACGCCAACTTCTTCCAGCACCAGCCGTACCTCGATGAGTTCAACAAGGCCAAGGGCACTAATCTGGTTTCCGTAGCCGGTGTGCACCTGGAACCGCTGGGTGCTTATTCCAGCAAGTACAAGGCACTGACCGAACTGCCGGGCGGCGCCACCGTGGTGATCCCGAACGACGCCACCAACGGCGGCCGCGCCTTGCTGCTGCTGGCCAAGGCTGGCCTGATCAAGTTGAAGGATTCGAACAACATCCTGTCGACCTTCAAAGATATCACCGAGAACGCCAAGGACCTGAAATTCCGCGAACTGGAAGCCGCAACCATCCCGCGCGTGCTGACCCAGGTCGACCTGGCGCTGATCAACACCAACTACGCGCTGGAAGCCAAGCTTGATCCGGCCAAGGATGCACTGGTCATCGAAGGCAGCGACTCGCCGTACGTGAACATCCTCGTTGCCCGCCCGGACGACAAGGACAGCGAAGACATGAAGAAACTGGTTGCCGCGCTGCACAGCCCGGAAGTGAAAGCCTTCATTCTCGAGAAGTACAAAGGCGCTGTGGTGCCGGCGTTCTGATCTGACGCTGTAACGAAAAATGGGGCGCATTGAATGCGCCCCATTTTTTTTGCCCGAAGTACGCGCCCCCTGTAGGAGCCAGGCTTGCCGGCGAAGGCGTCCGAGAGATCGCCTTCGCCGGCAAGCCTGGCTCCTACAGGGGCGTGGTGTTTATTTACGTTTAAGCATTACGGGCAATTGCGCCACCAGCTTCGCGTTGTTCAACGGCGCCCGGATAAACCCGCGCTGTGTCCCGTCCGGCCCGATCACCGCCAGGTTGCCGCTGTGATCAACCGTGTAATTCGGTTTGCTGGTGTCCGCCGGAATGAACGGAATGCTCACCGCGTTGGCCAGTTTCTGAATGTCTTCCACCGACGTCGCCGTCAGGCCTTGAAACTGCGGATCAAAGTAGCCCAGGTATTGCTTGAGCTGCTTTGGGGTGTCGCGGTTCGGGTCGACGCTGACCAGCACGATCTGCAATTTATCCACAGCCTCCGGCGGCAGTTCGCTCTTGATCTGGCGCAGTTGCGCGAGGGTGGTGGGGCAGATGTCCGGGCAGAAGGTGTAGCCGAAGAACAGCAGGCTCCACTTGTCTTTCAGTGCGTTGACCGCCACCGGTTTGCCGTCCTGATCGGTCATCGTCACGTCCGGCAGATTACGGCTTTGCGGCAACAGGATGATCCCGGCGTCGATCAACGCGGTCGGGTCGCCCTGGCCTTTGCCGGACAGTACTTTATTGATGGTCAGGCCCAGAACCAGTGCGATCAGGGCAACAAGGATGAAGACGGTTTTCTGGGTTCGAGTCATAGGTTCAACAGTAGGTAGTGGTCTACGAGCAGCGCGATAAACAGCAGGAACAAGTAGTAAATAGAGTACTTGAACGTGTTGATCGCTGCGTGCGGTCGAGTGCCACGGTACAGCACCACGGCCCATTGCAGAAACCTTGCGCCCAGTCCCAGCGCACAAATCAGGTAAAGCATGCCGCTCATGTGGATCACGTACGGCATCAGGCTCACGGCCAGCAGCGCGAAGGTATAGAGCAGGATGTGAATCTTGGTGTAGTGCTCGCCGTGGGTTACCGGCAGCATCGGAATGTCGGCCTTGGCGTATTCCTCTTTGCGGTGAATCGCCAGCGCCCAGAAGTGTGGCGGGGTCCAGGCGAAGATGATCAGCACCAGCAACAACGGTTCGGCGCTGATGTGGCCGGTGGCGGCGGTCCAGCCGAGCAGCGGCGGGGCAGCACCGGCGAGTCCGCCGATGACAATGTTCTGCGGCGTCGCGCGTTTGAGGAAACCGGTGTAGACCACGGCGTAACCGAGCAAGGAGGCGAGGGTCAGCCAAGCGGTCAGCGGGTTGGTGAAGGCCAGCAGCAACGCCTGGCCCAGCACCGCCAACACCAATGCGAACGTCAGCGCCGCCGTCGGTGAGACCCGGCCTTCGGCCAAGGGGCGTTTGTGGGTTCGGGCCATCACCGCGTCGATGCGTCGGTCCACTACATGATTCACCGCCGCCGCACCTCCGGCACACAAGGCGATCCCCAGATTGCCGAACACCAGCACGGTCCATGGCACCCCGGCGCGGGTCGCGAGGAACATGCCGACCAGCGAGGTGATGAGCATCAGCACCACCACTTTCGGCTTGGTCAGCTCCAGGTAGTCACGCCAGATCGCCTGGTTGTGACGTGCGCCGATCAGAGTCGCCATGGCATCTCTCCTTTTATTGTTATGGGCCCGGCTGAATGTTTACGCGGGCTGAACCGCCAGCGTGTCGGTTGCTTGACCCGAACCAGACTGGTTCGCGCGTGATAATTGACCAGCACCATCGTCAGCAGCAGCGCTGCGCCGCCGGCGTTATGCGCGACGGCCACCGGCAGCGGCAGGTGGAACAGCACGTTGCTGATGCCGAGGGTGATTTGTGCGGCGAGGGCAATCAGCACCAGCCCGGCCAGGCGCGTCATGCCGACGACTTTCAGTTGCCATGCGAGGCCGAGCAGCACCACTGTCACCAACAGCGCGCCGATACGGTGAGTCAGGTGAATCGCCGTGCGAGCATCGCTGTCGAGCTGCCCGCCCAGATAATTGGGGCCGATATGTTGGGTCAGGTGAAAGCCGTTGGCGAAGTCCGCCGGTGGCAGCCATTGCCCGTGGCAGGTCGGGAAGTCGATGCAGGCCACCGCCGCGTAGTTGGAGCTGACCCAGCCACCGAGGGCGATTTGCAGGATCACCAGCAACAACCCGGCCGTCGCCCAGTACTGCAAGCGCCGGGGCACGGTCAGCGCAGGCAGCACGCCGGACAGGCGCAGGGTCAGCAGAAACAACAGGCTCAACGTCGCGAAGCCCCCGAGTAAATGCCCCGTCACCACTTGCGGCCAAAGCTTGAGCGTCACCGTCCACATGCCGAACGCCGCTTGGGCAATCACCACCGCCAACAGAAACAACGGCAGCTTCACCGGTTGCCCCGGATGACGACGATGCACCCACGCGCGACCGGCCAGCACCGAGATCAACAGCCCCAGCGTGCCGGCGAAGTAACGGTGGACCATCTCGTTCCAGCCCTTGTGCGCTTCGACGGGCGCATCGGGAAAGTGCAGTTCGGCATGGGCCAGTTGGGCTTCGCTTTTCGGCACGCTGATAAAGCCATAGCACCCCGGCCAGTCCGGGCAACCGAGACCGGCGTGGGTCAGGCGGGTGTAGGCGCCGAGCAGCACCACAATCAGTGCCAGCAAGGTGGCAAACAGCGCGAGGCGAAATCCAGGTTTGGCCATGACGATGCCCTTATCCGATGTTCGACAGTTTCAGCAGATGGCGCAGGTCGTTGAGCAAGTCCTTACCCTTCACCGTCGGGTCGTAGCGCAGCACCAGATTGCCGTGGGGGTCGATGATCCACAGGTGCGGCGTGTCATTGCTCTGAGCGCCTTTGGTGTAGGTCGGCAGGTCCAGTGGATAACGCTGCAACTGCGGGTACTCGCGTTGAAGTTTAGTCTCGTAATCGCTGTCCAGCGGCTGCGCGGTGGCGACGGCATGACTGGCGCGGGACGCATCGCGACCGAGGCCGATCTGGATTTGCCGTGCCAGATACACCAGTTGCTGACAGTCCACCGAACACGCCTTCGGTGCCGTGACCAGTAGTTGCCAGCGCTCTTCCTGCGCTTGCACACCAAGGTCGGCGCGGGTCTGGCCGTTGCCGATCAGCTCGCCGTGATAGCTGCGACCTTCCGGCACCCAGAAATTCAGTTTGTACATGCCGGTGGCGAGGATCATCGGGCCGATCACCACGAGCAGGATCAGTAACAGCTGCAAGCGACCCTTGCGCCGGTTCGCCGGCGTTTTCGCTTCAGACATGCTGGGTGGATTCATGGCCGCTCCCATGGTGTTTCTCCTTTGCGTTGTGCCAGCCGAGGTAGATAAAAAGGCCGAGCAGGGCGATCGACATGGCGAACCACTGCACGGCATAAGCGATGTGTTTTTCCGGCCCTGTGGCAACGATCGGCCAGTCGGCCCGGTAGGTCGCAAGGCTGTTTTCTGCGCGTAATTCGTAGGCAAACCCTTCACGGTCCAGAGCTGACCAGAGCTTCGTCGGCTCCACCGCTGTGATCAGCTGCGGCCAGGTTGTGCTGTCCGGGTCAGCGTGTAATTGAAACGTCGCGCCGGGGGAGACATAGACCCAGGCATCGAGACTCAATGCCTGGGCGGGTGTGGTGAATTGCGGCGGTGTGCGTCGGTCCGGCCATGGCAGCCAGCCGCGATTGACCAGCAGCCAGAGCCCGGTCGCCTGATCCTGAAACGGTTGCAGCAGCTCGACGCCAACCTTGCCGTCGCGCTGACGGTTATCCAGCAGCAGACTGTGCGCGGCGTCGAATTGGCCGTGCAGGCGAACCCGGCGAAAGGCCGGATCCTCGGTGTGTGGCAGTTGGGTGCTGGCCATCGGTTCGGCGGCACGGCGTTCGGCATAGGTGTGCAGCAGGGCGCTTTTCTCTGCGCCACGGCCCAGTTGCCAGAAGCCGAGCGACACCAGCAGCGGCAGCAGGAGGGCGACCACCAGCGTCGGCACGATGCCCGGCCGAAAGCGCTTCATGGCGTCGCCAGAAAGTCATTGGTCGCGATAGCTATACTCAAGTGCATCGCCTGTCCCCCGGAGTCCCACCATGCTCAAAGCAGCCATCGTCCTGATGCTGATTGCCACGGTTGTCAGCCTGTTCAGCGGCCTGTTTTTTCTGGTCAAGGACGACAGCAGCTCGAACCGCCTCGTCATTGCCTTGAGTGTCCGTGTTGCCCTGGCCGCTGTTACCGTCGGCTTGATCGCCTGGGGGTTTTTCAGCGGCCAGTTGGTCTCTACTGCGCCTTGGTAAAGCCTCAGAGCACGTAGACGAAAATGAACAGTCCGATCCACACCACGTCCACGAAGTGCCAATACCAGCTCGCTGCCTCGAATCCGAATTGGTGCTCGTTATCGAAGTGACCGCGCAGGATCCGCATCAGCATCACAAACAAAATGATGGTGCCGATGGTCACGTGGGCGCCGTGGAACCCGGTGAGCATGAAGAACGTCGCGCCATAGATGCCCGAACCCAGGGTCAGGCCCAGTTCGTGGTAGGCGTGGATGTACTCTTCGGCCTGGAAGCCGAGGAACGCGCAGCCCAGCAACACGGTGATCGCCAGCCAGATTTTCAATACGCCGCGATGGCCCTTTTTCAAGGCGTGGTGAGCGATGGTGATCGTGACGCTGGAACTCACCAGCAACACGGTATTGAGCAACGGCAGGCCCCAGGGGCTGATGACTTCCTTGGGGGGCACAAAGAGTTTGGAATCCGGGTTGTTCAGCAGCGGCCAGGTCCACTCGAAGTTAGGCCATAGCATATGCGCAATGCCTTTGGCGCCTTCACCACCAAGTGCCGGTCCGGACACGTGGCGCACGTAAAACAGCGCACCGAAGAAGGCGATGAAGAACATCACCTCCGAGAAAATGAACCAGCTCATGCCCCAGCGGAACGAGCGATCCATCTGCGGGCTGTACAAACCGCCGCGACTTTCCTTGATCACCGTGCCGAACCAGCCGAACAGCATGTACGCCAGCAGCAGACCACCGACGAAAAAGATCAGCGGGCCGTGGGATTCCGGCCGCGCCGCTTTCAGATCGTTGAACCAGGTGGCCAGGCCGTACACGGTGGTGAACATCCCGACCGTGGCGATGATCGGCCATTTGCTTTGGGCCGGTACGTAATAGTGCTCATGAGTTGCCATTTATTGTTCTCCTTATCGGGCACGCTCAGCCGCCAGTATTTACAGCCACCGGTGGATGTCGGGCGGTGATATCGAACAGCGTGTAGGACAGCGTCAGGTGCTTCACTTCCTTGGGCATGTCGCGGTCAACGATGAAACGTACCGGCATCTCGATCCGTTGACCGGGCTGCAGCACTTGCTGGGTAAAGCAGAAACATTCGGTCTTGTGGAAATACGCCGCCGCGTTGCTCGGCGCGATGCTCGGCACCGCTTGCGCGCTCATCGGCCGGTCGGTCGGGTTGTGGGCGATGAAGATCATCTCGTTGACCGCGCCGGGATGGGCCGTCAGCTCGTCGCTCTTGGGGTAGAAATCCCAGGACATGTCAGCAGAGTTGGTCGACAGAAACTGCACGCGGACCTGCCGCGAGGTATCGACGGTTTGTTCGCCTTCGTATTGCCCGGCGGTCTTGCCGTTGATGCCGAACGCCTTGCACATCACGTCGTAGATCGGCACCAGGGCAAAGCCGAAGACAAACATCGCCACCACCACCAGCACCAGGCGGGTGACGAGCTTCTTCATCGAAATAGAATCAGCCATGATTCAAACCCTCAACACCGAACCCTGTAGGAGCCGGCTTGCTGGCGATGCAAACACCGCGGTACGTCAGGCACACCGCGTAATCGTTCATCGCCAGCAAGCCGGCTCCTACAGGACCGAGGCGTTTCATTTCACTTCCGGCGGCGTGGTGAACGTGTGGTACGGCGCCGGTGACGGGATGCTCCACTCCAGGCCTTCCGCGCCATCCCACGGTTTGGCCGGTGCCGGCGGGCCGCCACGGATGGTCTTGATCACGATGAACAGGAAGAAGATCTGCGTGGCGCCGAACATGAACGCACCGATCGACGACACCATGTTGAAGTCGGCGAATTGCAGGTTGTAGTCCGGAATCCGTCGCGGCATCCCCGCCAGCCCCACGAAGTGCATCGGGAAGAACGCCATGTTCATGCCGATGAACGACAGCCAGAAGTGCAGCTTGCCGAGGGTTTCGTCGTACATGTGGCCGGTCCATTTCGGCATCCAGTAGTAGGCCGACGCGAAGATCCCGAAGATCGCCCCCGGCACCAGCACGTAGTGGAAATGCGCGACCACGAAGTAGGTGTCTTGGTACTGGAAGTCCGCCGGGGCGATGGCCAGCATCAACCCGGAGAAGCCGCCGATGGAAAACAGGATCACGAACGCCACCGCAAACAGCATCGGTGTCTCGAAGGTCAGCGAGCCTTGCCACATGGTGCTGGCCCAGTTGAACACCTTCACCCCGGTAGGCACCGCGATCAGCAGCGTGGCGTACATGAAGAACAACTCGCCCACCAGCGGAATGCCCACCACGAACATGTGGTGCGCCCAGACGATAAAGGACAGGAAGGCAATAGATGCGGTGGCATAGACCATCGAGGTGTAGCCAAACAGCGGCTTGCGCGAGAACGCCGGGATGATCGAGCTGACGGCACCGAAGGCCGGCAGGATCATGATGTACACCTCCGGGTGACCGAAGAACCAGAACACATGCTGGAACAACACCGGATCACCGCCACCGGCAGCACTGAAGAAGCTGGTGCCGAAGTGGATGTCCATCAGCATCATCGTCACGCATCCGGCCAGCACCGGCATGACTGCGATCAGCAGGAACGCGGTGATCAGCCAGGTCCAGACGAACAGCGGCATTTTCATCAGCGTCATGCCGGGGGCGCGCAGGTTGAGGATGGTGGCGATCACGTTGATCGCGCCCATGATCGAACTGATCCCCATCAAGTGGATGGCAAAGATGAAGAACGTCACGCTTTCCGGCGCATAGGTCGTGGATAGCGGCGCGTAGAACGTCCAGCCGAAGTTCGGCCCGCCGCCGGGGGTGAACAGGGTCGACACCAGCAAAATGAACGCCGCCGGCAACAGCCAGAAGCTGAAGTTGTTCATTCGCGGCAGGGCCATGTCCGGCGCGCCGATCATCAGCGGGACCATCCAGTTGGCGAGACCGACGAAGGCGGGCATCACCGCACCGAAGACCATCACCAGACCGTGCATGGTGGTCATCTGGTTGAAGAATTCCGGCTGGACGATCTGCAATCCTGGCTGGAACAGTTCGGCGCGAATCACCATCGCGAACGAGCCGCCCAAGAGGAACATGGAGAAAGCGAACCACAGGTACAGCGTGCCGATATCCTTGTGGTTGGTGGTCAGCACCCAGCGCATCAGGCCTTTGGCAGGGCCATGGGCGTGCTCGGTATGGGTATGGACAGGGTCATCGATGACAGCCGTCATTTCATGTCTCCTGCAAACAGAGAGGCTGGGCGGGCCGGGGCGCAATGCCCCGACCGGTTGCTGGTGTACGCAATAGACCGGGTCATTTGCTTTCCGCCTGTTTCAGCTCCAGCACTTCTTTTGGCGTGACCATGTCGCCCTTGTTGTTGCCCCAGGCGTTACGTTCGTAGGTCACGACCGCTGCGATATCGACTTCCGACAGCTGCTTGCCGAACGCCGCCATGGCGGTGCCAGGCTTGCCGTGGAAGACAATGCTCAAGTGATCCTTGATCGGTCCAGTGGCGATTTTCGAGCCCTTGAGCGCCGGGAACATCGGCGGCAGGCCCTGGCCTTCGGCCTGGTGACAGGCCACGCAAGTGGTGTGATAGACCTTGTCGCCGCGCTCCTTGAGCTCGTCGAGGGTCCATTCCTTGCTGGTCAGTTCTTTGAGTTGCGCAGCTTCTGCCTTGCGCTCGCCCAGCCATTTTTCGTAATCGGCCTTTTCCTTGACCTCGACCACGATCGGCATGAAGCCGTGGTCCTTGCCGCACAACTCGGCGCACTGGCCACGGTAGAGGCCGGGCTTGTCGACGCGGGTCCAGGCTTCGTTGACGAACCCCGGGATCGCATCGCGCTTGACCGCGAAGGCCGGCACCCACCAGGAGTGGATGACGTCGGCAGAGGTCACCAGGAAGCGCACCTTGGCGCCGATCGGCAGCACCAGCGGCTTGTCGACCTCGAGCAAGTAGTGCTCGCCCTTGGCTTCCTTGTTGTGAATCTGGTCGGCGGGGGTGGCCAGGTTGCTGAAGAACTCGACGTCCTGGCCCAGGTATTTGTAGTGCCACTTCCACTGATAGCCGGTGACCTGGATATCGATATCCGGCTCACTGGCGTCGTACATCTTGATCAGGGTCGCCGTCGCCGGTACCGCCATGGCCACCAAAATGATGAAGGGCACGATGGTCCAGAGGATTTCGACGGTAGTGCTTTCATGAAACTTGGCGGCCACCTGCCCGGTCGAGCGGCGGTGGAGGATCATCGACCAGAACATGGCGCCGAAGACGATGATGCCGATCACTACACAGATCCAGAAAATGGTCATGTGCAGGTCAAATACTGCGTGACTGATTTCAGTCGCTCCCGGCGCCATATTCACAGTCCAAGCCGCTTGCGCCTGACTGAAAATCGACCACAACAGGAGGCCCATCCAGACGTGTGGATGTCGCATCATTGCGGGTTCCCCTTATCGTTCTTGTTATCCCGCCGGCTTTCACCTGCGGCAAGGGAGCGGCATTTTCAGACTACGAACTTGAATCGCCGGGTCTTGCTGCGTGTGCAGTCGGACGTCATCAGCTAACTCCATTCCAACCCGAGTATAGACAGCGACTGCTACCTCGCAATGTGAGGGCGTAAATCATCTGAAACAGCTGGGACTTGCGTTCTAGGTCACGAATGGAGAAGGATGCAGAGGAGTGGTGGCACATCGATATAACTTTGACGTATCAAGGATGAAATATTTATGACAAATGCGTCTTAGCAGATTTTGGATGCCAGCTAAGTTATGTCTTCCCTATTTCATTGCCTTTGTTTCCTGGAGTTTTCATGAACACCGCCGCATTGCGCGAGCAGATCCAAAAAGCCCAACAACATGAAGCCGAGACCGGCCTGCTGACACGTCAGCTGGAAAGCAAACTGCCTCATCTACACCCATCGATCCAACTGCCGGAGGCGGATGCCAATGGCGTGCTGACGCGTTTTGTCGCTGCCTATATCGATGAAGTTCCTGATCTGCTGGATGCAGCCAATGAAGTCGCAAGGGAAGCGGGTATCGAGTCACAGATCAAACCGGTGTTGAAAATCGCCGAACAGTACTTCCTCCAGCCACCAGAAATCATGGCAGGGCACGTCGGACTGGACAGCCTGCTGGACGAAGCCTATCTGGCGCATCGGTTTGTCGAAGAGGTCAACGACCTGTACATCAAGCATTTTGGCCAGCCACTGATCCCCTTGGACATGACTGTCGCCAACCTGATCGCTCACCAACTGATCGGTGAGGAATTTGCCAACCAACTGGATGAAGTGGTGCACCACGCGGTGGATAACATGCTCGACGATGAAAGCTTTGCGCTGGAGTCGGTGGAAGCCTACCGCGAGAAACTCCGTAGCCCGGATACCGGCGCTGCGTGGACACGCTGGCCATGCATGTCGCGCCGGCTGGGCGTAGGTCTCGAACTGGACCAGCCCGCCGCCTAAACACCCCTCCTGTAGGAGCCGGCTTGCTGGCGATGAACGATAACGCGGTGTCACATGACACCGCGGCGCTCCCATCGCCAGCAAGCCGGCTCCTACATGGTTAGGCGGTGGAGCCTACTCCGGTGGTGGTTCGCAACCGCCCTTCCAGCCTGCGCTTCAACCCCCGCGCTTCAATCAACAGCGTCGAACCCTTGGCCGCATTGGCCCGCCCCCATTCCTCAAGCAATTCCAGGCACGAATGATCGATGTAGCTCAGGTTATTGAGCGGCACATGCACCGTCGCGCCAGCGGGGATGGTACCCAACACCTGAGTCAGTGCCGGCACCTTGAGAAAGGTCGCCGCCCCGATCAGTCGCAACTCCATTTCACCGTCCTTGGGCAGATCGATCAGGCTGATTTTCAACCGTGAGGCCTTCCACGCCAGTTTCGCCAGCGTCAGACCGAAGCCGATCAGCACGCCCGTCAACAAATCGGTAAAGATGATCGCCAGCGCTGTCGCCGCGTAAGTGAACATTGGCATCCGGCCGTATCGGCCCAGACTGCGAAAGGCTTTCAGGTCCACCAATTTGAAACCGGTGTAAACCAACACACCCGCCAGACTCGCCACGGGAATGCTTTGCAGCACGCTCGACAGCAGCAACACGAACGCCAGCAGCCACAGGCCATGGAATATCGTCGACATTCGTGTGGTGGCGCCGGCCTGCACGTTGGCCGAACTGCGCACGATCACGCCGGTCATCGGCAGCGCACCGAGCACGCCGCAGAGCATGTTGCCGACACCCTGAGCCGATAATTCCCGGTCAAAGTCCGAGCGCTGGCCGCTGTGCATGCGGTCTACCGCTGCGGCCGAGAGCAGGGTTTCGGCGCTGGCAATGAAGGCCACGGCGAAAGCGGCGATCAGCAAGGTCGGGTCGGCCAGGTTGAGCAAGTCTTCGGGTTTCAGCCAGTCGATGGCTTCCGCCAGATTGGCCGGGACTTCCACGCGTTTGACCTGCAAGGCGAGCATCAGGCTGGCGATCGTCGCCAGACCTACGCCCAGTAGTGCTCCCGGAATGAAGCGCAGGGAATGTGGGCGGAGTTTTTCCCACAGCCACATCACCGCTATCGTTGCGAGCCCGAGCAAGCCGGCCTGCCATCCAAAAGAAGGCAAGGCTTGAGCCACGGCAGCGGGGAAGGCGGCCAGGTTATCCAGCCCGGAAGGTTTCGGCACCGCGTCGAGCATCACATGCACCTGTGACAACACGATCAACACGCCAATCCCGGCCAGCATGCCGTAGACCACCGCCGGCGCCGTCACTCGAAACCAGCAGCCCAGCTTCAAGCGCCCGGCCACCAGTTGCAGGAAGCCCGCCAGTAGCAGGATCGGCCCAAGCATGGCGATGCCGTGCTGGCGCACCAGTTCGAATACCAGAACGGCCAACCCGGCCGCCGGGCCACTGACTTGCAGTGGCGAACCGGCAAGCCAGCCCACCACCAGACCACCGACGATCCCGGTGATCAGGCCTTTGGCGGGTGGCAGGCCCGAGGCGATGGCGATGCCCATGCACAAGGGCAGGGCGACCAGAAACACGACCACTGAAGCGAGCAGCTCCCGTGGCAGAACAGCTTTGAGTTGCGCTGCACGCATGGTGATTCTCCCGAAGTTTTCTTCAGGCATGGCAAGGCCGGACCGCTGAAACAGCGGCCGGGGTCAAACCACACAGATTTTTAGGAAGATTTAGAAGCGCGCTTTGGGCGTCGCCACTGGTATCGGATGGCTGCCATCGAGCGGCAGGAAACGACCCTGATCGGCGTCATAAGCTTTGATTGCGCTGGTCTCGATGTCGTAGACCCAGCCATGGATGAACAGATGACCGTTCGCCATGCGCGAGGCTACCGAGGGATGCGTACGCAAGTGTTGCAATTGGGCGATGACATTCTCTTCGGTGAGGATGTGCATGGTCTCGTTTTCGTCGGTGCAGTTGCAGTTGTCGTGCACCATGGTTTTCGCGACTTCCGCATGCCGCAGCCAGGCTTTGACTGTGGGCATCTTTTCCAGGCTGTCGGGATTGAGCACCGCACGCATTGCGCCACAATCGGAGTGGCCGCAGATGATGATGTGTTGCACGCCCAGCGCCAGCACCGCGTACTCGATGGCCGTGGAAACGCCACCGTTCATCTGACCGTAAGGCGGTACGACGTTGCCCACGTTGCGGGTTACGAACAGATCGCCAGGCGAACTGTGGGTGATCAGTTCAGGCACGATGCGCGAGTCGGCGCAGGTAATGAACATCGCCCTTGGCTGTTGAGCCGTGGCGAGTTTTTTGAAGAGCTCTTCCTGCTGCGGAAAGATCTCATGATGAAAATGCAAAAAGCCGTCAACGATATGCTTCAACGCTGCATCGGCGGTTTCTGCCTCGGATTGGGCTGAAGCCAACGCAGCCAACGGCTGTTTATCCTTGTCACTCATGAATTCATCCTCATTGGCGGAGTCAGGGAATTTTCCCGTTTTGTCCGGTGTGAAGCCAGTGGCTGTATAAAAAACATCCAGGCCGGAAATCTCGACCCGTCAGTCACTCGATGAACAAGGTAGCGGCCGAATCTTAACTCAAACTGAATGAACCGCTCTAGAACGTGTGTTCCAGATCACAAAAACCGTGACCAGCCTAAATGCATCGCACGTTTTCCATTACTCACCATAGGCCAATTGTCCTTAAATCAGCGACATCTGGCGACCCGGCGGACAGAAGGCTTCGCAATCCAGATTGAAACCTTCCCGCTGATTGAGCCCAAGGCGTTTGATGGTTTTGGCAAAGCGTTGCGCCAGCAGGTCGGCAAATGGACCTTCGCCCCGCATCCGGCTGCCAAACCGACTGTCGTAGAGCTCGCCACCGCGGCTCTGGCGGATCAGGCTCAGCACATGGGCCGCTCGCTGAGGATAGTGGGCCGCCAGCCATTCTTCGAACAGCGGCGCCACTTCCAGTGGCAGGCGCAGCATCATGTAGGCCGCACTTTGTGCGCCGGCCGCCTGTGCCTCGGTCAACAGGCTTTCGAGCTCGCTGTCGTTGATCATCGGAATCATCGGCGAACACAGCACCCCCACCGGAATCCCGGCTTCACGCATCACCCGGATCGCCCGCAATCGGGCCTTGGGCGCAGCGGCACGCGGTTCGAGGATGCGTTTGAGTTCATCGTCCAGCGTGGTGAGGCTGATCATCACTGCCACCAGTCTTTGCTCGGCAAGTTCGGCCAGCAGGTCCAGGTCGCGAAGAATCAGTGAGCCCTTGGTGATGATGGTCACCGGGTGACGGTAACGCAGCAGCACCTCCAGGGTTTTGCGGGTGATTTTGTGTTCGCGTTCGATCGGCTGATAAGGATCAGTGTTGGAACCCAGGTTGATCGGCGCGCATTGATAGCCGCGTTTGGACAGCTGTTCTTCCAGCACATCGGCGGCGTTGGTCTTGGCGATCAATCGGGTTTCGAAATCCAGCCCCGGCGACATGTCCCAATAGGCGTGGCTGGGCCGTGCGTAGCAATAAATGCAGCCATGCTCGCAACCGCGATAGGGATTGATCGAGCGATCGAAGGGCAGGTCCGGTGAGTTGTTGCGGGTGATGATGGTTTTAGCGGTCTCGATGCGCACCTCGGTGCCCTGGGTCATCGGCGCTTCCTGATACCAGCCATCGTCCTCCGCTACCGAGCGGTTTGGCGCGAAGCGGTTGTGCGGGTTGGTGGCGGTGCCGCGACCGCGGGGTGGCAAGGGAGTGCTCATCGGACAATACTCGTAGCTGTATGTGCATACAGTATCGAAGGTTGAGCGAACCGGCCAGTGCCGTTTGGCGCTCTGGCAAAGCAGGATGATCATTTATTGTGTAATTGATTGATAAGTACAACTTTGCGCAACGCCGGGAAACATATGTCGAATAGCCCCGATGCTAACTTGATAAGTAATATTCGCTTCGCACGAAGTTTCGTGTGCTCACTCATTAAATGGAATTAATAAATGTCGTTTTTTAATCAGCGCGGTATCTTTTTGCAATTACTGGCACCGAGTATTACTAATCCACGGGAAGCCCAGGTATCGATGCAACTGGCTCGAAAGGAGCTGGGGTGGGACCCCGTGAATGAGCTGTCGACCGAGGCCCTGGTGGATTCCGTCTACGTGACGGCGGTTTCCAGTGATGGTGGTCGGTCCTTCACTATCAAAGTAGTCAATAGCGATGTGGACGGTGACGGCGATATCGACAGTGATGACAAGGAGAAACTGTTGGCCTTGGCAAAAGCGTATTCCAGTATCGTCAATCCTTAAACCTGTTTATTAACTAAGCCTGTGTGAGTGTTCATGCAGGCCTAGTTGTAAGAGAGCATAAATCAACCATCATCCATGGTTGATAAATCGTATGTAAGTGGACTGATTCACGATTCTTTGACAGACGGCTCACAGGTCTTTGACTGGTCAGGGTCCAATCTGGCGTCGTCATCCCGCCTCTTTGCATACGGTCGTCGAGCATGTCCCTACGTCTTATCCCTGCGATGTGCCTGTCGCTGGTCGCATTCCTCAACCTGACGTTCGCTCACGCTGACGATGCGGTCGCACCCCGTCCTGCGGAGTGGGCTCAATCGGTCGAGGTGCAGTACAACCTCTTCCAGATGTCTCCAACTCTTTACCGCAGTGCATTGCCTGACCGCGGAGCTGTCCCGTTACTGGAAAAACTCAAGGTCGCCACCGTGATCAACTTCCTGCCCGAGTCGGATTCAAGTTGGCTGGCCACGCCTGGTATCAACCAGGTGCAGTTGCCCTATCGCACCAACCACGTGGATGACGCGGATGTACTCAAGGCCCTTCGCGCCATTCAGGCCGCCGAAGCCAAAGGCCCGGTGTTGATGCACTGCAAGCATGGTTCGGACCGGACCGGCCTGATGGCCGCCATGTACCGGGTGGTGGTGCAAGGCTGGAGCAAGGAAGACGCCCTGAACGAGATGACTCAAGGTGGCTTTGGCGACAGCACCCACTTCAAGGACGGTATTCGTTACATGATGCAGGCGGATGCCGAGAAGCTGCGCACTGCCCTGGCCAATGGGGAGTGCAGTACAAGCCCGTTCGCGGCCTGCTCGATGAAGAGCTGGTTCAAGTCGGCCCACGTTGAGTAACAGCACCTCCCACAGCATTGCGCTGCGGGAGGTCATTGCTGCACTCAGTGTTCGTCAGGCTTTTTCTTCAGCTTCGGGTTCGGGAAAAACTGCACGGCCTGAACCTTGGCGTCCGGCACCTTCAGCGCCGATGTGTTGACCCGTGTGCCCAATTCCTTGGGCACGGACAGGCCTTGTTCATTCAGCGTGTCGGAATAACCGCAGGCCACGCATTCGCGATGCGGGACCTCGTCTTCGTTCCACATCATCAACTTGTCCGGCTCGCTGCACGCCGGGCAGACCGCCCCGGCGATAAAGCGTTTTTTCGTCTTCACAGGCCCCTCGCTCATGCTGCTGCGTCCTCACTCAGGCCGCTGTGGCGCAAGAGTGCGTCAATCGACGGGGCACGGCCACGGAAGTCGACGAACAGCACCATCGGCTCCTGCGAACCACCGCGAGCGAGGATCGCTTCGCGGAAGGCGCGACCGGTTTCGGCGTTGAGCACGCCGTCCTCTTCGAACTTCGAGAAGGCGTCTGCCGAGAGCACTTCCGCCCATTTGTAGCTGTAGTAACCCGCCGCATAGCCGCCGGCGAAGATGTGCGCAAAGCTGTTCGGGAAGCGATTGTAAGCCGGCGGGCGCATGACCGAGACCTCGTCGCGTATGCCTTCGAGCACTTGCAGCACGCTGCGGCCATCGCCGTGGGTGGCGTGCAGTTCGAAGTCGAACAGCGAGAATTCGAGCTGACGCACCATCATCAGGCCGGACTGGAAGTTCTTCGCGGCGAGCATCTTGCCCAGCAGGTCCTGCGGCAGCGGCTCACCGGTTTCGTAGTGACCGGAAATCAGCGCCAGACCTTCCGGCTCCCAGCACCAGTTTTCCATGAACTGGCTTGGCAACTCGACCGCATCCCACGCCACGCCGTTGATGCCGGATACGCCGGCGTGTTCAACGCGGGTCAGCAGGTGATGCAGGCCGTGACCGAATTCGTGGAACAGGGTGGTCACTTCGTCGTGGGTCAGCAGCGCCGGTTTGCCGCTGTCGGCCGGGGTGAAGTTGCACACCAGGTTGGCCACCGGGCTTTGCAACACGCCCTCAGCCGTGCGACGACGGTCGCGGGCGCCGTCCATCCACGCGCCGCCGCGCTTGTTGGCGCGGGCGTAGAGGTCGAAGAAGAAGCGGCCGACGTGCTGGCCGTTTTCCTTGATCTCGAACAGTCGAACGTCCGGGTGCCAGGTGTCGAAGCCTTTCTGCTCGGCGATCTCGATGCCGTACAGACGTTGAACGATGGCGAACAGACCGCCCAGCACTTTATCGATCGGGAAGTAAGCGCGCAGGGCTTCCTGGGCAACGCTGTAACGTTGTTCGCGGAGTTTTTCACCGTAGAAACCGCTGTCCCAGCTTTGCAGGTCCGGGCAGCCTTGTTCGGCGGCGTAGGCCTTGAGCTGGTCCAGATCCTGAGCAGCGAACGGCTTGCTGCGCTTGGCCAGATCGCGCAGGAAGCTCAGCACCTGATCGCTGGATTCGGCCATCTTGGTGGCCAGGCTCAGCTCCGAGAAACTGGCGAAACCCAGCAGTTTTGCCAGCTCCTGACGCAGGTCGAGGATTTCTTCCATCACCGGCCCGTTATCGTTCTGGCCGGCATTCGGGCCTTGGTCCGACGCACGGGTGCAGTAGGCGGCGTAGACTTCTTCGCGCAGGGCACGGTCCTGGGCGTAGGTCATCACCGCGTAGTAGCTCGGGAATTCCAGGGTGATCAGGAAGCCTTCCAGATCTTTGGCCTGCGCAGCCGCAGCCATTTGTGCCTTGGCCGAATCGGTCAGGCCGGCGAGGGCGGCTTCGTCGGTAACGTGTTTGGTCCAGGCTTGAGTCGCGTCGAGCAGTTGGTTGGAGAAGCGGCTGCCCAGTTCGGAGAGCTTGCTTTGTACTTCGGCGTAACGCTTCTGCTCGGCTTCTGGCAGGTCGATACCCGACAGGCGGAAGTCACGCAGGGAGTGTTCCAGGATAGTTTTCTGCGCGACGTCGAAACCGGCGGCTTCCGGGCTGTTGGCCAAGGCTTCGAAGGCCTCGAACAGTTCGCGGTTCTGGCCCAGCTCGGTGGAGTAGGCGCTGAGTGCTGGCAGGCAGGACTCGTAGGCTTCGCGCAATTCGGCGCTGTTGCACACGGCGTTCAGGTGACTGACCGGGCTCCAGGCAGCGCCGAGGCGATCATTGAGTTCGTCCATCGCCAGCACCAGGCCGGCCCAGGTCGGTTGTTTGCCCTGGGTTTTGAGGATCTCGATAATCGCGGCGCGGTTGTCAGCCAGGATCTGTTCAATGGCCGGTTGCACGTGTTCGGCCCGGATCGCCGAGAACGGCGGCAGGTCGTAGGACTGCAAAAGAGGGTTGTTCACGCTCACGTTTGGCACCTTGGCTGGAAGAAACATGCGGCCATCTTAATTACAATCGACGCTCACCGCAGCTATCGGCAACAGAGAGAAACCCTATCGTGACCCTTCGCAAGTATCAGAACCACACGCCGCTGCTGGGCAAAGGCGCTTTTGTCGACAGTTCGGCGGTGGTGATCGGCGATGTCGAAATCGGCGATGACAGCTCCGTTTGGCCCCTGACGGTGATCCGCGGCGACATGCACCGTATCCGCATCGGTGCGCGCACCAGCGTGCAGGACGGCTGTGTGCTGCACATCACCCACGCCGGGCCGTTCAACCCCGATGGCTTTCCGTTGCTGATCGGCGATGACGTGACCATCGCGCACAAAGTCATGCTTCATGGGTGCAGCGTGGGCAACCGCGTGTTGATCGGCATGGGCAGCATCGTCATGGACGGTGCGGTGGTCGCGGATGATGTGATCATCGGCGCCGGCAGCCTGGTGCCACCGGGCAAGCGCCTGGACAGTGGTTTTCTGTATGTGGGGAGTCCGGTGAAACAGATCCGCCCGCTGACGGACAAGGAAAAAGCCTTTTTCACCTACAGCGCGGCGAATTACGTGAAGCTCAAGGACCTGCATCTGGCCGAAGGCTACGACCAGCTCTGACCCCGGCGCTCTTATTCAGGATTCAACATGCATTACCAAACCGTTTTGTTCGACCTCGATGGCACCCTGACCGACCCGCGCGAGGGCATCACCCGTTCGATCCAGTTCGCCCTGAGCAAACTCGGCATCGAAGAACCCGACCTGACCAAGCTTGAACACTTCATCGGCCCGCCGTTGTTGCAGGCGTTCATGCAGTTCTACGACTTCGACGAGCCCAAGGCGTGGGAGGCGGTGAATTTCTATCGCGAGCGCTTCAAGGTCACCGGCCTGTACGAAAACCGCGTGTTCGATGGCGTCACGCCGCTGCTCGAAACCCTCGGCGGGCAAGGGCGTCAGCTGTACATCGCGACCTCCAAGCCGTGGATCTTCGCCCGGGAAATCGCCCGGCACTTCGACTTCGCCAAACACTTCAAGGTGATTTACGGCAGCGAGCTGGATGGCACGCGGACCAACAAAGTCGAGTTGATCGCCCACCTGATGGCCGAAGAAAACCTGGACCCGGCCAACACCTTGATGATCGGCGACCGCAAACACGACCTGATCGGCGCACGCAGCAATGGGCTGGATGCGGCAGCGGTGGGTTACGGGTTTGGTAGCCGTGAAGAGTTGAACGCTGAAGCGCCGACCTATCATTTTGAAACGCTGGATGAGATGCATCAGGCGTTTTTGCAGCGCTAGCAAGTACACCTTCGCGGGCAAGCCTCGCTCCTACGGATCTTCATCAGTCCTGTAGGAGCGAGGCTTGCCCGCGAAGGCGTCCTCCGATACACATCCTGATCAACTGTTCCCACTCAAAACCCTTCTTGTCGTTCTAGCCTGAAGAGGCGGGCCACGATCAAGGAGGATCATCATTGCCGGAGTTAAAACACGCTCACCGATTGCGCACAGGACGATATTCGGAGTCCGGGCAGATTTACCTACTCACAGCAGTACTTTTGAATCGAGAACCGTTGTTCCGCGACTTCTACAATGGGCGTTTGGTGGTTGATGCTTTTCGAACGGCAGAGCGAGAAGAGTTTGCGACGTCGCTAGCCTGGGTCGTCATGCCCGATCATTTCCATTGGTTGATCGAGCTACAAAATACTCAGCTACCCAAGTTGATGGCTCGGACCAAATCACGCATTGCAGTGACGCTTAATCGTTCAGTTGGCCGTCAAGGTCCGGTTTGGCAACACGGCTATCATGATCGCGCCATTCGAAAGGAAGAGGACTTGCAGGCTGTTGCTCGCTACATCGTCGCTAACCCGTTGCGTGCGGGTTTGGTTGAGAAGGTAGGGAATTATCCGCTGTGGGATGCAATCTGGTTGTGACCTTTGAGGGCTCCTTCGCGGGCAAGTCGGATCGCCGCACCGCTCGCTCCTACAGGATCAGCGTCGTTCGCCAATAACGTGAACGACGCGGAACCTGTAGGAGCGAGGCTTGCCCGCGAAGAGGCCCATTCAGTCACCGAAAATTTTCGATTCCGCCAACGCCTTCAATGCCGCCTTGCGCTCAGTAACCTCCAAAGCGCCAAGCTTCTCCACCGCCGCATAAAACTTCACCCAATCCCCACCCGATTGCCGGAACAACGCCGCAAACGCTGGCACCCACTGGTCGTACAAACCAAACGGCAACAACCGCGCATTGTTCATCGGCGCGTTGATCCACGCGTCGTAGCGTTTATCTCCAGCCCACTGGCTGTCGCGTATCTGCCGGTATTCGGCTCGTAATCTCTCGAATTCTACTGCTTTACGTTGCCTCATCTGCTCGGTTGGCAGCGGCAGGGCGTAGAGTTTTTCCAGTCGCGAGCGCGTATCCAGAACCAGCTGAATGAACTGATCCCGTCGTTGCGCCTGGGCGCCGTTGTCCGGCGCCAACCCGCGATGGGCACGCCACTGCCGAGTGCCTTCCTGTTCAACGAACGTGGCGAAAGACTCGTTGAACTCCGTGTCGTCCTTCACATAAAAGCGCTGATGCGCCAGTTCATGGAAGATCAACGTTGCCAACCGTTCATCGCCCCAACCCATCATCGAACTGATAATCGGATCGTTGAACCAGCCGAGCGTCGAATAGGCCTCGACGCCGCCGATCGACACGTCCATACCTTGCAATCGCAGCAGCGCAGCCTCACCACGGGCCGCGCTCTGGTTGTAATAGCCGCGGTAGGCGACGCACCCGGCGACGGGAAAGCAGTGGTTTTGCGGCGTCAGGGAAAATTCCGGCGTGGCGAACACGTTCCAGACTACGAACGGTCGGCCAATGTCGGCGTACAAACGGTAGCTCTGGTTATCCGGCAGATGCAGCTGCTGGCTGGCAAACGCCCGGGCCTTTTGCGACTGGGCCAGATGCGCACGCAGCTTTTGATCGCGGGTGGGGTCGGCAATCACGTCGGTAACCGGCTCCCGAGCACGCAGCAATTGCAACTGACCACTGGCCAATTGGCTGTAGTAGCTGACGCTGGCGCAACCGTTGAGCAACAAAAACAACACACCCGGAAACAAAACACGCAAAACGCGATCAAGTAACCCAAGGCTTGGAAGCGGCCTGATCAAAATAAAATCATCCCTGGAGAGTCTTCCCGCAAGACTATCCCGCCTGACTGGAGCTCCGCTATGCGCAAGATGATGCTGACGGGAGGCCTGTTGTTGCTGACAGGCTGTGCAGGATTCGGATTTCCCCACCATGATCCGTCTCAAGCGTGGATCGATCTCGATACACAGCAGGAAGACACCGCACTGCAAGCGCTGGAAGTCGATAACAAGGCCTCCACCGATAAGCGCTACTTCGAGGTCCAGCCCGGCAGTCATGAGTTGACGGTGCGTTATCTGTTCCCGGTCGATCCGAGCAATATCGGGCCGGACGCCGAGCCGCTATGGCGCGATTGCCAACTGAATGTGAAATTCAACAATTTCAATGCGGGTGAGAAATATCAGCTGCAAGCAGGGAATATCGGTTTTCGGCCGTGGGCCAAGCTCTATGACCAACAGCGAAAAGTGATAGGCCAAGGCACACCGGCAGGCTGTCAACGGACCTGATCGGCGTTATGCTGAAAGCCCAATCCTCGGGACATTCATCATGCGCAGGTTGTTGCTATTGCTCGCGGCAAGCGCCTTTGCCGGTTGCCAGAGCCCGTTACCGGCGGTCGATCCTCAGATGGCGTGGGTCGAATTTTCTACGCCATTCCCGAACGACAAGTTGCTGATGGCGGAGCGACTGGACAAGCAGCGAATGCGCGATGGGCGTTTTTTCCAGGTGACGCCCGGCAGCCATGAGCTGGTCGTTCGATTCGACTTTGAAGTGCCCGGTGGCGGAGGCTTTGGTGTGATGAGCGGTCCCACGGAACGGTTGTGCTACCTGACCATCAACTACGATCATTTCGAAGCAGGCCAGCGTTATGTGCTGGAAGGCCGTTCGATAGCGTTCACTCCCGGCGCTCGTTTGTACAACGCCAAGCGGGAAATCGTCGCTGAAGACCGAGAGTCCTATTGCCTCATGTGAGGCGGATCAACTGTCGTTCTTCTGGTAAATGATGGCTTTGGTGCCGTTGTCGCAAGTGCCGACGACCATCGCGGCGTCATGCTGGGCAGCCTCTTCCTTCGACACGATTTCCAGCGTGTAGGAGGGCACGGCATTCGCCTGAATCTTCACTTCGATCTCATTCTTGAGTTCTTCGCAATCCTTGGGCGCAGCGAGTGCCGAAGTGGCCAGTGCACTGCAGATAATCGCCAGGGCAAAACGTTTCATGGTTGAAGCTCCTTTGAGGCAGCACGCAGGTTGATGCGTTTTCACTGCTGTCATTTATTCGACCACAGGGACGCCAGCCGGGTTTTGTTTCAGCGCAAAAAAATCGCAGCCTGTCGAAGGCTGCGATTTTTTTTGCCCGATAAGACGGGACTAGAGCAACGTCGCATCCAGGCTGATTTTCGCATTCAGCACTTTGGACACCGGGCAGCCTTCTTTGGCTTTATTGCTCAGTTCCTCGAACTGCGCCTGGGTCGCCCCGGGGATTTTCGCCTTCAGGATCAACTTCACCGCAGTGATCGAAAACCCTCCGTCGACCTGGTCCAGCGTGACCTCGGCATTAGTATCGATGCTGTCAGCCTTGAGACCGGCGTCGCCGAGAATCATCGAGAAAGCCATGGAGAAACAACCTGCATGGGCCGCGCCGATCAGCTCTTCCGGATTGGTGCCTTTACCGCCTTCGAAACGTGCCTTGAAGCCGTAGGGCGCCTCTCTGAGAACACCGGTTTCGGTGGAAATCGAGCCGATACCGGTTTTCAGGTCACCTTCCCAATGCGCCGATGCTTTCTTGGTAATAGCCATGTCTGCCTCCTCAAGATCCGGCGCGAAGCTTCGCGCCTTCGTGGTTTTCGGTTGCCAGGGTTCTGAGGATAGACGGTGGTGAAAAGTTCACCTGATCTCATTAGTCCTACCGTTTCCGTAGGTTTTTTTGCCTCGGCTATTGAAACTCGGGTATATGCCCTCATTGCATGAAGCACGCTTATGGATTCGGCAGGTTTTCGTTTGCAAGAAAAAACCTGCGACCTCAACTGGAGAAGCAGGTTTATGAAACGACTGTCCGATATCAAGTTCTCGACCCTTGATCTGGTGCCCGTGCGCGAGAACGGTAGCGCGGCCCAGTCGCTGCGCAACTCCCTGGACCTGGCGCAGCATGTCGAAAAATTTGGCTACAACCGCTTCTGGGTGGCCGAGCACCACAACATGGACGGCATCGCCAGCTCTGCGACCTCGGTGTTGCTGGGCTATCTGGCCGGAGGCACGTCGACCATTCGGGTCGGCTCGGGTGGCGTGATGTTGCCCAACCACGCGCCGCTGGTGATCGCTGAGCAGTTCGGCACCCTTGAAAGCCTGTATCCGGGCCGGATCGACCTGGGCTTGGGCCGCGCCCCCGGTTCCGATCAGATGACTGCGCGCGCCTTGCGCCGTGAGCGTTCCGGCAGTGCCGATGATTTCCCCGAAGATGTGGCGGAGCTGGTGCGCTACCTCGGTCCACGCACGCCAGACCAGCGAATCATCGCCATGCCAGGCACCGGCACCAACGTTCCGGTCTGGTTGTTGGGGTCGAGCCTGTTCAGTGCACAACTGGCAGGTGAGCGCGGTTTGCCCTACGCGTTCGCTTCCCATTTCGCACCGCGTTTCATGCACGAGGCGATTCGCGTCTATCGCAATCACTTCAAGCCTTCAGCGGTATTGGACAAGCCTTACGTGATGCTTGGCGTTCCGTTGGTAGCGGCAGACACCGACGAGCAGGCCGAGTATCTGGCGACATCGGTTTACCAGCGCATCCTCGCGTTGATGCGTGGCCAAAGCCTGGTCCAGCGACCGCCGGTGAAAACCATGGATGGCCTGTGGCTGCCCCATGAGAAAGAAGCGGTGCATGATTTCCTGGGACTGGCGATGGTGGGCAGCCCGCAGAAAATCCGCGCCAAGCTGGACGTGTTGATCGAGCAGACCCAGGCAGACGAGCTGATTTTTACCTGCGACCTGTATGAACATGCCGATCGCGTGCACTCCTATGAGCTGCTCGCGCAGGTCATGAAGGGCTGACGCTTAAACAGCGCCCATAAAAAAGCCGACGCCATTGCGTCGGCTTTTTCGTTTAACGATGGAATCAGCCTAGCGTTTGTAGACGATTTCCTTGGTGCCTTTCTCACATTTGCCGACGACTGTTCCGCCAGCAGCGCTGCCCTTATCAACGATTTCCAGTGAGTAGCCAGATACGCCTTTGGCATCCAGCTTCGCTGCAATTTCGGCTTTCAGCTCTTCGCATGCCTTGCCGTCAGCAAACGCCGCGCCCGCAAGGCTCAACAAACCTACCGCCAACATAAACTTCTTCATCGGTCGCATTCCCTGGTCGGATCAAAGGGAGCATCCAGCCCTCAGCCGGATGCACTCATGTAGCGCTTTGCCATTCCCTATGGCACTCGGCCAGCGCGCAAGTTCAGAAGACTAGCTCAAACTCAGCTGCTGGCAATCCGGAACCCGACTTTGAGCGTCACCTGGAAGTGCGCTGCCTTGCCGTCCTTGATGTGCCCGCGGGTTTCGGTCACTTCGAACCATTCCATGTACTTGAGACTTTTACTGGCTTCAGCCAGCGCGTTGTTGATGGCGTCTTCAATGCTGCTGGTGGATGAGCCGACAAGCTCGACTTTTTTGTAAGTGTGATGGTCAGTCATGAGCGTTCTCCTCAGGGTGTGAAATACAGCCTAGCAGTGATTTTTCGTATTACTTCTGTCGGCCTTCAAGAGGCAGAAGTTCAGATTTACTGCACTTTCTCGAACCCCTGAAGTCCCAACCAACACACGCCACTCATCATCAATGCAGGAGAGCCACCATGGCCAACACCTCTTTACGTAAAGCCTCATTGCAAAGCATGGAAGCCGAGATCGAGAGTCTGCTGAAGTCTTTGGAAAACCTGAAGGACGACGCCTCGGATGAGTCGCGTAAAACACTCAAGGCATTGAAAGCCAACGCCGAGAGCGCCCTCAAGCATTCGCGTCATTTGCTCAGCGATGCGTACGAAGAAGTCAAAGTCAAAACCCGTGAAACCGGGATCGCCACTCGGGACTACGCCCAGGAACACCCTTGGACTACAGCCGGTGTCGCGGTGGGTGCACTGGGTCTGCTCGCGGCCTATCTGCTGTGTAAACGCGGCGATTAATCCGTCTGGCGCAGCTCGTTTTTCAGCCACTGCGCCAGTTGCCGAGCGCGCCCGTCCGCGGCGCGCTTGGGTAGCCACAACGCCAGTTGCGCCGGGGTTTCGCTGAAACCCCACGGCGCAACGAGGCGACCTGCCTTCAAGTCCTCGGCCACTAAAGGTTCAGGGGCAATCGCGACGCCCAGACCGGCCACTGCCGCCTCCAGCAAATAATACAAATGCTCGAAGCCCTGCCCGTACTTCAACGCTTTGGTGTCGAGGCCACTTTGCTGCGCCCAGCTTGGCCAGGCCTGCGGACGGGAAGTGGTGTGCAGCAACGGCTGCTTCAACAGAGCGCTTGCTGGCGCCTGTTGAAGCAGTTCGTAATCGGCGAAGCGTGGGCTCATGACCGGGCCGATGCGTTCGCTGGCCAATTCGTAAACCTGCATGTCCGCAGGCCATGGCGGCTCGGCGAACACCAGCAAAGCGTCCAGCCCCGGACGACGGGGGTCGAGATCGCCTTCTCCGGCGGACAAGTGCAGGCGCAGGTCCGGTAGATCAGCATTCAACCGCCCCAGTCGCGGAATAAACCAGCGCGCCAGCAGACTTCCCGAACAGCCGAGCACGAACGGCGCGTCGGCGGTGCTTTGGGTCAGCTCGGCGCAGACCGTGCGCAAGCGCTCAAAGGCTTCAGCGCTGGCATCGCGTAAACGCACGCCGGCATCTGTGAGTTTAAGGCCGCGACCCTCCTTGATGAACAGACTCACCCCGAGATGCTCTTCGAGCACTTTCAATTGCCGGCTGACTGCACCATGGGTGACGTGCAGCTGTTCGGCGGCCTGGCTGACGCTGTTCAGGCGGGCAGTGGCTTCGAAGGCGCGAAGCGCGTTCAGCGGGGGAAGGTCGTGGCTCATGGGATCTGTGAGTTTTCCTGACAAGTTGCGGCGATCTTATCGGTTTTCAGCCTGAGGCGTCAGGGGTAGAGTTAAGCCCACTCTCTTTTCAAAAGCTTCATCTCACCCATTCAACCGGAGCGACCCATGACCCAGACTAATCTGCGCAACGGCCCCGACGCCAACGGCCTGTTTGGCTCGTTCGGCGGCCGCTACGTCGCCGAAACCCTGATGCCGTTGATCCTCGATCTGGCCCGCGAGTACGAAGCGGCCAAGGAAGATCCGGCATTCAAAGAAGAATTGGCCTACTTCCAGCGCGACTATGTCGGACGTCCAAGCCCACTCTATTTCGCTGAACGCCTGACCGAGTTCTGCGGCGGCGCGAAGATTTATCTCAAGCGTGAAGAGCTGAACCACACCGGCGCGCACAAGATCAACAACTGCATCGGCCAGATCCTGCTGGCGCGGCGCATGGGCAAGAAACGCATCATCGCCGAGACCGGCGCCGGCATGCACGGCGTGGCGACCGCCACCGTGGCCGCGCGTTTTGGCCTCGACTGCGTGATCTACATGGGCACCACCGACATCGAACGTCAGCAAGCCAACGTGTTCCGCATGAAACTGCTGGGCGCCGAAGTGATCCCGGTCGTGGCCGGCACCGGCACCCTGAAAGACGCGATGAACGAAGCGCTGCGTGACTGGGTGACCAACGTCGACAGCACCTTCTACCTGATCGGCACCGTGGCCGGTCCGCACCCTTACCCTGCAATGGTTCGCGACTTCCAGGCCGTTATCGGCAAGGAAACCCGCGATCAACTGCAAGCCCAGGAAGGCCGTCTGCCAGACAGCCTGGTGGCGTGCATCGGTGGTGGGTCCAACGCCATGGGCCTGTTCCACCCGTTCCTCGACGACAAAAGTGTCGAAATCATTGGTGTCGAAGCGGCCGGTTACGGCATCGAGACCGGCAAGCACGCGGCCAGCCTGAATGGCGGCGTACCGGGCGTGTTGCACGGCAACCGTACCTTCCTGCTGCAGGATGACGACGGCCAGATCATCGACGCCCACTCGATCTCCGCCGGCCTCGACTATCCAGGCATCGGCCCGGAACACGCCTGGTTGCATGACATCGGTCGCGTTCAATACACCTCGGTGACCGACGACGAAGCCCTCGACGCGTTCCATAAATGCTGCCGTCTGGAAGGGATTATTCCTGCTCTGGAAAGCGCCCATGCCCTGGCCGAAGTGTTCAAACGCGCACCGACCCTGCCGAAAGATCACCTGATGGTGGTCAACCTGTCCGGTCGCGGGGACAAAGACATGCAGACCGTGATGCACCACATGGAAAACTCTCAACAAGTGCAGTCCCAGCAGGAGAAACACTGATGAGCCGCCTGCAAACGCGTTTTGCCGAACTCAAGGAACAAAACCGCGCCGCCCTGGTGACCTTCGTCACCGCCGGCGACCCGAGCTATGACACTTCCCTGGCGATCCTCAAAGGTTTGCCTGGTGCTGGCGCCGACGTGATCGAGTTGGGCATGCCTTTCACCGACCCAATGGCTGACGGCCCGGCGATCCAGCTGGCCAACATCCGCGCCTTGGGTGCCAAACAGAACCTGGCGAAAACCCTGCAAATGGTTCGCGAGTTCCGTGAAGGCAACAGCGATACGCCGCTGGTGCTGATGGGTTACTTCAACCCGATCCACATGTACGGCGTACCGCGTTTCATCGCCGACGCCAAAGAGGCCGGCGTGGATGGCCTGATCGTGGTCGACCTGCCGCCCGAGCACAACGGCGAACTATGCGACCCGGCCCAGGCTGCCGGTCTGGACTTCATCCGTCTGACTACCCCGACGACCGATGATGTGCGCCTGCCGACGGTTCTGAACGGCAGCTCCGGTTTCGTTTACTACGTGTCTGTGGCCGGTGTGACCGGTGCTGGCGCGGCGACGCTGGAGCACGTTGAAGAAGCGGTGGCCCGTCTGCGCCGCCACACCGATCTGCCGATCAGCATCGGTTTCGGTATTCGTACACCGGAGCAAGCGGCGTCAATCGCGCGTCTGGCCGACGGTGTGGTGGTGGGTTCGGCGTTGATCGATCACATCGCCAACGCCTCGACGCCGGATCAGGCGATCGATGGTGTACTGAGTCTTTGCGCGGCGCTGGCCGATGGCGTGCGTCAGGCCCGCTTCAGCTGAAGGTAAAGTTCCTGATACAGAGGAATTAGAGCTTCGCGGTACAGACTAAACAGCAAGACCGAGGGCTTCAGGACTACGTTCTGAAGCCCTTTTTGCTGTGTGTGCCGTGAGGAAAGACCCGATGAAAATGCCGAAACGTCTGATTGCCAGCCTGGGTGTGCTGATGTTCAGTGCCACCCCGTTGCTGCACGCCAGCGCCGATCAGCGCGACGATCACGACCGCGGCGGTCAGCAACAGGGCCATTACGATAACCATGGCGATGACCATCGCGGCCCGCAGGACAACCATCGCGGCGGCCCTCTGCCACGGGACTTTGGTCCAGTGCGCCAGACGATTCATGACAATCATGGCTACTTCGTACGGGGTGCGCCGCCACCTCCAGGCATTCGTCTGGAGCGTGGTCGGCCGTTGCCGCACGGTTATTACGGCGAACGCCTGGACAACCGCGCGCTGAGTCGGCTGCCGTATTACCAGGGTTACGAATGGCGCCGTGCCGGTGGCGACATTGTGCTGATCGCCGTGGGTACCGGGATCGTCTATGAAATTCTGGAAGGGGTGTTGTGAGCGACGCACCTCCCTGTAGGAGCTGGCTTGCCAGCGATGGTCGTCGAGATGGCGCGTTTGATCTGACTAAACGCGGCGCTCTCGAGTTCTTCGCTGGCAAGCCAGCTCCTACAGGGGTTTATGCAACGGCTTCAGGGCAATTCCAATCCGCCCGCCGCTTTGTGCAATTTACGCAAATGCTCGCCAACCTGCTTCAGGTTGGCTTCGTTGGCAGCCATCTCTGCCGCACGACTCGGGTCGAGCAGCGCTCTCACTTCCTTGTCCAGGTCGCCGGTCAGCGCCTGGAGCTGCTTTTGCCGCAGGCTGCTTTCCGATTCCAGGCGTTGCCACTCGCCGGGTTGCGGCAAGCCATAACCGCCGGTACCGAGCAGCTCCGCCGGACGACTGAGGAAGCCGCTGTTGGCGAGAATCTGCTTCAACGTCGCATTGGCCTTGTCCATGCCACCGTTCTTCAATTCCCGGGCACCGAGATAGCGTTGCTTCACTTCGTCCTGGGCCAGCACCAGTTGTTGTCGGAAAGCGGCCTGTTCCAGTAGCAGCAAAGCCGCGCTGGTACGCAGGTCAGCCTGATCAATCCATTTGCGACGCTCTTCAGCCTTTAATGCCAGCCAGTCTTCGACCTTGTCCTGTTTGATCGGCAGGTGCTTTTTCAGCACCTCGAACATCGCTTGATAACGATCGCGGAAAGAGTCGAAGCGATAGCCAAGCCGCAGTGCTTCGCGAGGATCGTCCAGCACGCTGGTATCCGCCAGGCCGCGACCCTTGAGCACTTCCAGCAAGCCGTTGGGCATGATGTTGTCCAGCCCGACCAGCTTTGCGTTGTTGGTGCCGCTGCGCAGCAACTTCAGGCCTTCTACGGCGCAGTTGTTGGACAGGAAGAAGTAATTGCCGTCGTAGCTCCAGTGCATCTCGGCGGCGTGTTCCACCACGTCTTCGATCTCGTTGCGCGACAGGTTCAGCGGCACCGAGGCGAGGCTGCGCAATTCGGTCTTGGTGTACTCATCGATGACCTGGGCCAGCGGCAGGACAAACAGGCGCGACGGGTATTTACCAACCAATCCATCCCAGCTCGACAGCTGTACATCACCGACGAAGGCGCGGTAGGACAACACCAGGTGCTGATCCAGATCCAGCCGGCAATCCGGCCCCCGTGGTCGGCCGGGAGCACAGATCACCAGGCGCAACATGCTGTGGCCCCAGCGGCTGACCCAGTTCTGGTTGGCTTCGGCCAACAGATAATCCACGGCATACACCCGCTCCGGATCGACCTGGCCCAGAGGTTGTTTGGCGAAGTCGTTACCGGCATTGAGGAAGGCGAATGATTTGCCGCAGGTGTCTTTGGCGGCGGGAGCCCAGCCGAAATGTTCTTTGTAGTAGCGGTAGAGCGCAGGGCGGCGACAGGCGTAGCTCGGGTCGAGGAGGAAGTACTCCATGTTCACCGCGACGAACTCTTTGGGACTGCTGGTCTCGTAGATGTCAGGGCTGCGGGCGATCTGGCGGTTGTACTGTTCGCGCTCGCCGCGACGACCCACGTATTGCGGCCAGCCTGCGAGGTCGAGCAGGCGTGGGTCATCGCTGAGGGTGAAGCGTCGGTCGGACTGGCCACGGCATTCATCCGGGATACCAATCAGGCCGGAACTGTTGGTGCGCCGGGTGCAGCGCTGGATCAGCGTGCGTTCGGTGGCTGGCCAAAAACGCGAGCGGTCATAGATGTGGGTGAGTTCGTGCAGCACCGTGGCCAGCATTTCCCTGCGCACGGTGCCGTGGGGGCGATAAGTCTTCTTGGTTGCGGCGCTGCCGTCGGTGAGGCTGGCGAGCAGGTTGCGGTTCAGGTCGAGTTCGGACACCAGCGACGCCTGGCCGTAGGCATTGCTCGGCATGTCATCGGTCCAGCCAACGTCGATGCGTCGGTCTAGCTGCTCGATGAACCGCGGCGGCAACGCCTGCATGGCTTCATCAAGCAGCGCCTGGCTGGCCTGCTGTTGCGCGGGACTCAGGCCTTCGGTCTTGAGCTGTAATTGCAGCCCGGCCTGAGCCGTGTTGCCGAGCAGCAACATGGCCCCCGTCAGAAGCCAGGCATTTAGCGACCTCACAGTGCGAGGATGGCTTCGGCGATGACCTGATCACTGGCGTCCCGAGCTTCCGGCACGCGGGTGCGCAATAGGTTGAGCGCTGCTTCCAGGTGCGCGCCTCGGATATCGCCATCACTGGCGACGAAACTGGCGGCATCGTCATGGGCTTCTCGAACGATTTTCGCGTCGCGGATGGACGTCGTGGTATCGGAAGTGAAATCAAGGGTCCGGCGAGTGGCGTTGATGAGGATGTTGCTGGTGGCAACCAGGGTGTGCGCCTGGGTTACATCGGCCAACAACAGCAGGCCAAGGGTGGTGATAATCAGCGGGCTACGCATGGAACGACTCCGGACAAACGAGGATAACTATTGGACGAGAATAGTTTGTGCCAGTTCAAGGTCGCTTGCATGAAGTTTTGGCTGGGTCTGGCGCAGGTAAATCAGGGCTGACTCCAGTTGTGCGCCTCGCAGTTGGCCGTCACTGGCGATAAATGAAGCGGCATCATCCCTGGCGGCGAGCAGAAGCTTACGGTCGAAGGGGGCGGAGGTCACCATGCTTGTGGCGTAGCCCGTAGCTACAACGCCTTGCGTCGTCAGGTCGAAGGCATGGGCCTGGCCTGCCCAACTGGCCGCCATGAGAACCGGAGAGATCAACAGACAGGTAAGAAAACGCATGAGACTCGACAGTTGAAAGCGAGTCCCAAGGCTAGCGCAACGCCCGGTTTAGAGCCAGCGCCGAAACATCGGGACACGTTGGGCGTGTCCCTGATATGGATGACGCTTGGTTAGATAGTCAGGATGGCCTGAGCCAGCTGTGCGTCAGACGCGTTCAGTTGAGGGGCCTGGTGGCGAATGTGGTCGAGCGCGCTTTCCAGTTTCACGCCACGAATGGCGCCTTCGCTGGCGACGAAGCTGGCGGCGTCGTCACGGGCCGCGCGTACGATCTTGTCATCGCGAAAGGACGACGTGACATCGGAAGTGGCATCGGACGTAGCCTTCAATGCATTGACGACGGCATCGGTGGTCACGATGAAGCTGGTGGCGTGGGAATTGGCAGCCACGGCAAGCAGGGCTGCAGCGCTGAGCAGACGAAGACGGGACATGGTGTAACTCCTTTGGGTAAACCGATTGAGAGGCGGCGCGGTGTCTGTTGAGTCAGACGTCTGTCGCGCAGTCATCGCCACGTTCTGGCTTGATATTAGGCCTGTAGGTATCGGTTCGCACAGTCCCGTCTGTTCAAGCGGACATCAGCGCCAGAACGGCTTATCCAATTCTTTGACACGATCTGAATGACTGATGCCCAGGTCAGACAGCTGCCTGCCGTCGAGTTGCGCCAGTAAACGCCGGGTTCTGGCCCTTTCGAGGCTGTTGGCGAGGCCTCTTAACAATCTTCTGAGCCAGGTAAACCGAGGCTTGGATTGCGAAGTGGTCGCGGGGAGATCCATTGGATGATCCATGGTGCAGTCCTTTTGCTGGCAGGTCGGGATTTCATGATGATCCCGCCCGGTTCGCCAAGACAGACACACAAGCTTGAAATTGTACTGGTTCAGTTTTGATTAAAATAAAACTGTACCTGTTGTTGAGTGTACTTATTGTTTTGAGGGTTTCATCACCCCAAAACGACAAAACCCGTCGTGGTTTCCCACGACGGGTCTTGTTTGTTCAATTCGGGTGCTGGCGGTTGACCTTAAAGATCAGAGCCAGCGACGCTAACTTAGCGCCAGAACGGCTTGCTCAGCTCTTCGTAGCGTTGTGCTTCGCTAATCCCGGCGTCAGCCAGCAGACGCGAATCCAGACGAGCCAGTTGGTGGCGGCTGGAGATGCGGCGCTGCCACAGCATCAGGTTGGCGATAACGCGAAGAGGCATGGAAGCCTGGGTTTTTGCAGCGGTGTCTTCGAAGAACAGATCGGAACTGAGTGTACGTTCCATGGTTTTCATCCTTCCGCTTGTGGCGGGATTAGGTAGTGGTTTAACTGATGCCAATGATCCTCTCGTTTGGCCAGTCTCTCTAGATACAGTTCACCTGTATTGTGAGGGACCAGTTAACTGTTAAAGGGTGGTGTACTGGTCTAAATTGAGGCAACTGTACCTATCGGCACTAATATGGTGCGTTTTTGGTGATTAAGGTCGAAAAGGTAGGTCATTACGGTAGGAAAAGACCAGTACAGCAGTACAGTTTTAAACACATTTCTGCCTGGCAATAGTCCGCTGTCGAAACTGTGTTTGCGACAGCGGCTATCTGTATCAATCACACCGTCAGCATTCGACCGGTTTCTTCCAGGTTGATGTGCCAGCTCAGGGCGTCACGCAGGATATGTGGCGTGTGCCCGCCGATGGCGCAAGCGGCGGTGAAGTAGTCATCCAGCGCCTGGCGATAGTCCGGGTGTACGCAGTTATCGATGATGACGCGAGCCCGCTCCCGCGGTGCCAGCCCGCGCAAGTCCGCCAGACCGACCTCGGTCACGAGGATGTCGACGTCATGTTCCGTGTGATCGACGTGGCTGACCATCGGCACCACGCTGGAGATCGCGCCGCCCTTGGCAATCGACTTGGTCACGAAGATCGCCAGGTGCGCGTTGCGCGCGAAGTCCCCCGAGCCACCGATGCCGTTCATCATTCGCGTGCCGCAGACGTGGGTAGAGTTGACGTTGCCGTACAGGTCGAACTCCAACGCAGTGTTGATGCCGATGATCCCAAGGCGGCGCACCACTTCCGGGTGGTTGGAGATTTCCTGCGGACGCAGGACCAGTTTGTCCTTGTAGCGCTCCAGGTTGCCGAACACATCAGCGTTGCGGCGGCTCGACAAGGTGATCGAACTACCAGACGCAAAACTCAGCTTGCCGGCGTCGATCAGGTCGAAGGTCGAGTCCTGCAACACCTCGGAATACATGGTCAGGTCTTCGAACGGTGAATCGATCAGTCCACACATCACCGAGTTGGCAATGGTGCCGATGCCGGCCTGCAATGGGCCGAGCTTGTTGGTCATGCGCCCAGCCGCCACTTCCTGCTTGAAGAAGTCGATCAGGTGGTCGGCAATGGCCTGGGTATCAACGTCCGGCGGCAACACCGTCGACGGCGAGTCGGACTGATTGGTGATGACGATTGCGACGATCTTTTCCGGCGGAATCGGAATGGCGGTGCTGCCAATGCGATCGTCGACCTTCACCAGCGGAATCGGCGTGCGGGTCGGGCGATACGTCGGGATATAGATGTCGTGCAAACCCTCGAGGTTCGGGTTGTGCGCCAGGTTGATCTCGACGATCACCTGTTTGGCGAAAATCGCGAAGCTGGCCGAGTTGCCCACCGAAGTGGTCGGCACGATGTGGCCTTGCTCAGTGATCGCCACAGCTTCGATGACGGCGATGTCCGGCAGTTTCAGCTGCTGGTTGCGCAGCGACTCCACGGTTTCTGAAAGATGCTGGTCAATAAACATCACTTCGCCGGCGTTGATCGCCTTGCGCAATGTGCTGTCGACCTGGAACGGCATGCGTCGCGACAGGACGCCGGCTTCGGTGAGCTGTTTATCAAGGTCGTTGCCCAGGCTGGCGCCGGTCATCAGCGTGATTTTCAGCGGGGTGATTTTGGCGCGTTCGGCCAATGCATGAGGCACGGCTTTGGCTTCGCCGGCGCGCGTGAAACCACTCATGCCGACGGTCATGCCGTCCTCAATCAGAGCGGCAGCGTCTGCAGCGCTCATCACCTTATCCAACAACGAAGGCAAGCGAATACGATCACGGTACATGGATTGTTATCTCGGGCAACGGAAGCAAGGTGTGCAGTCTAGTGATTTCAAAAAAAATCCTCCCGCTACCATGGTCGAATGCGGACCCCCGATTTAGAGCCTTTTGTCGGGTTTCTCGGGGAATAAAAAAACCCCAGCCTACTAAAGGCTGAGGTTTTGGGTATTGCGCTGGAGCAGTTTTTACTCGACGGCTTTGACCATGTCTTCGATGACTTTCTTGGCGTCGCCGAAGACCATCATGGTTTTGTCGAGGTAGAACAGTTCGTTGTCCAGGCCGGCATAACCGCTGGCCATCGAACGCTTGTTGACGATGATCGTCTTGGCCTTGAACGCTTCGAGAATCGGCATCCCGGCAATTGGCGATTTCGGATCGTTCTTCGCTGCCGGGTTGACCACGTCGTTGGCGCCGAGCACCAGCACCACGTCGGCCTGACCGAACTCGGAGTTGATGTCTTCCATCTCGAACACCTGGTCGTAAGGCACTTCAGCCTCGGCCAGCAGTACGTTCATGTGACCAGGCATACGGCCCGCCACCGGGTGGATCGCGTATTTCACGGTCACGCCACGATGGGTCAGCTTCTCGGTCAGCTCTTTCAGTGCGTGCTGTGCCCGTGCTACCGCCAGGCCGTAGCCTGGAACGATGATCACGGTATCGGCGTTGGTCAGCAGGAAGGTCGCGTCGTCGGCCGAACCGGATTTCACCGGGCGTGCTTCCTTGGCGCCAGCCGGACCGGCATCGGCCGTATTGCCGAAACCACCGAGCAGCACATTAAAGAAGGAGCGGTTCATCGCCTTGCACATGATGTACGAGAGGATCGCACCGGACGAACCCACCAGCGAACCCGCGATGATCAGCATCGAGTTGTTCAGCGAGAAGCCGATACCCGCTGCTGCCCAACCGGAGTAACTGTTAAGCATCGACACTACAACCGGCATGTCCGCGCCGCCAATCGGGATGATGATCAGGACGCCCATCACGAAGGCCAGCGCGAGCATCAGCGCGAAGGCACTGAGATTGCCGGTCAGCATGAAGGTGATGCCCAGCGCCAGTGTCGCCAGACCCAGCAGCAGGTTCAGCTTGTGCTGGCCACCGAACTGTACCGGTGCGCCCTGGAACAGGCGGAACTTGTACTTGCCCGAGAGCTTGCCGAACGCGATCACCGAACCGGAGAAGGTGATTGCACCGATGGCAGCACCCAGGAACAGCTCCAGACGGTTGCCCGCAGGAATCGAATCACCCAATTGCTTGACGATGCCCAGCGATTGCGGCTCAACAACAGCGGCGATCGCGATGAACACCGCGGCCATACCGATCATGCTGTGCATGAAGGCGACCAGTTCCGGCATCTTGGTCATTTCAACGCGCTTGGCCATGATCGAGCCGGCGGTGCCGCCGACCAGCAGGCCGACGATGACGTAACCGATACCGGCGGTGGCCAGCTCAGCACCCAGTTTATAGATGAGGCCCACGGTGGTGAGGATGGCCAGCGCCATGCCGAGCATGCCGTACAGATTGCCGCGACGCGACGTGGTCGGGTGCGACAGGCCTTTCAAGGCCTGGATGAAGCAGATGGACGCGATCAAGTAGAGCGTCGTTACGAGGTTCATGCTCATTACTTAGGCGCCTCTTCTTTTACGGCTTTCGGGGCTTTTTTCTTGAACATCTCAAGCATCCTGCGGGTCACCAGGAAGCCACCGAATACGTTCACTGCCGCCAGGGCCACGGCCAGGGTGCCCATGGTCTTGCCCAGTGGCGTAACGGTCAGCGCCGCGGCGAGCATGGCGCCGACGATCACGATCGCCGAAATGGCGTTGGTGACCGCCATCAACGGCGTGTGCAGCGCAGGTGTAACGTTCCAGACCACGTGATAACCGACATAGATCGCCAGCACGAAGATGATCAGGTTGTAGATACCGGGGGAGATAAGCTCTTCCATCGTCTGAATCCCTGCTTAGGCGTTTTTGCGGATGACTTGGCCGTCGCGGCACATCAGGCACGCGGCGACGATGTCGTCTTCTAGGTTCACTTCGAACTGGCCTTCTTTGTTGAAGACCAGCTTCAGGAAGTCCAGCAGGTTGCGTGCGTACAGGGCCGATGCATCTGCCGCGACTGCGCCGGCCAGATTGGTAGGACCGCAAATGGTCACGCCATTCTCGACCACTACTTGATCAGCCACGGTCAGCGGGCAATTGCCGCCCTGGGCTGCGGCGAGGTCGATGACCACCGAGCCTGGCTTCATCTGCGCCACGGTTTCCGCGCTCAACAGCGTCGGTGCCTTGCGGCCCGGAATCAGTGCCGTGGTGATGACAATGTCAGCCTGCTTGGCGCGCTCGTGCACGGCCAGGGCCTGACGCTGCATCCAGCTCGCCGGCATTGGCCGTGCGTAACCGCCGACCCCGACGGCGCATTCGCGCTCTTCATCAGTCTCATAAGGCACGTCGACGAACTTGGCGCCGAGGGATTCGATCTGCTCTTTAACCGCAGGTCGCACATCAGACGCTTCAATCACCGCACCCAGACGTTTCGCCGTAGCGATCGCCTGCAAACCGGCTACCCCGGCGCCAAGAATCAGCACGCGCGCCGCTTTCACGGTGCCCGCAGCGGTCATCAGCATCGGCATGAAGCGAGGGTAATGGTGAGCGGCCAGCAACACGGCTTTATAGCCGGCGATGTTGGCTTGCGAGGACAGCACATCCAGGCTCTGGGCGCGGGAGGTGCGTGGCGCGGCTTCCAGCGCAAACGCGGTAATGCCGCACTCGGCCAGCTTGGCAATGGTTTCATTGCTGAACGGGTTGAGCATGCCCACCACAACGGTGCCGCTCTTGATCAGAGCGAGTTCGCTGTCGCTGGGTGCGACCACCTTGAGAATCAGCTCGGCACCAAACGCATCGTTGGCGCTGCCAATGGTTGCGCCTGCCGCTTCATAAGCACTGTCGACAACGCTGGCGTTAATGCCGGCGCCGCTTTGCACAGTGACCTTATGACCCTGGCCGATCAGCTTCTTGATGGTTTCCGGGGTTGCAGCAACCCGTGTTTCACCCGTCTGGGTTTCGAGAGGAACACCAATGTGCACGTCAAATCTCCTGCGTGATCTTATTGAGTAAACCCAGGCACTTCGGATGGTGCGGCTGGGGCGGCCGATCAGCACGATCCCGCCAAATCAGGGCGGGGCGCGGCATTTTGCAGGCGAACTTTGTGCCCTTCAAGGGATTATGACGGGTGACGGAAAATTAACTACAAGTCACCCCGTGACCGAATGTCGCAACTAACCGCTTCAATCCCTTGCAGGCCGTGCCTTGTAAGGTTTTTCGCCAAAATTCAAGAAATTACGCATGAGTATGGTGAATGCAGTGTTATTGCCATCGAATAGCGGCTCAAGGCCACGTCTTCAGGCGCTTGTGGGACGTTTGTGCCGCTTCTCGGTACAGTCTGCGAATATGCGACAAATACTTATATCTGTAGGGCTTTCAATTTATTGACTACGGGGTCAGTTAATAGCGCAGAGCCTTTATCCTTCTAGGCTGTAGCTTTGTGCCTGATTTACCAGCCAGTCGCGAAATGCCTTCAAAGACGCAGATTCGACCTTTCGATCAGGAATCATCAAGTAATACGCCTTGATGCTGGACAGCGCCTGAGCATTGGCAATCACCAGCCGCTTCTCCGCCAGTTCGCGCTGAATCAGGAACGGCGGGATCAAGGCAATCCCCATGTCATGCATTGCCGCTTGGGCAAGCATGGAGAATAGCTCGTAGCGCGGCCCTGTCATGTCGCGCGGGATATTAAGGTTTTGTGAGTTGAACCATTGGCGCCAGGCATAGGGGCGGGTGGTCTGTTGCAGTAGGGGCAGTTCGGCGATTTCAGCGGGTGTGAGGCTTGTCCTTTTGCCCAGTAGGTTGGGGCTGCACACAGGCATGGGATTTTCGCCCATCAGTCTGTGGGATTCAGTACCTGACCAGTCTGCATCGCCAAAGTAAATGGCGGCATCGAAGTCTGTGTCGGCAAACAGGAAGGGGCGTGTGCGGTTAGTGAGGTTGACCGTCACTTCGGGATGTTTTTGCTGGAAGTCCTTGAGTCTTGGCAGCAGCCACTGGGTGCCGAAGGTTGGTACGACCGCCAGTTCAATCACGTTGGTGCCCTGCTGGCCCATCACTGACAGGGTGTCGCGTTCTACGGCATCCAGCTGTGTTGCTACCCGACGGCTGTAGGAAAGTCCGGCTTCAGTCAGCTTCACTCCGCGTCGCGAGCGTCGGAACAATTCCACACTCAAGAACTCCTCAAGGCTGGCGATCTGTCGGCAGATCGCTCCCTGAGTGAGGGAAAGTTCCTGGGCTGCCTTGGTAAAGCTCTCATGGCGTGCCGCTGCTTCAAAGCTGACCAGGGCGGTTGTGCTGGGGATCTTCCTGCGCATGTACGTCAACCTCACTAATACATCGTACAAAAAACTGCTTCGCGATGTTTCGGAGTGAGAAATTAGCACAACAGTATGCAAAATCCTCGTTTGTGGTAACGCCGAACCCGGCCTAGGATCAGTCCACGTTATTTGACCCGATTCGAGAGGACACACTCATGGGCGGTAAAGCTAGCTTCAACTGGATCGATCCCCTGCTGCTGGATCAACAGCTCACCGAAGAAGAGCGCATGATCCGCGACACTGCCGAGCAATTCGCTCAGCAGAAGCTCGCGCCGCGTGTTCTTGAAGCTTTCCGTCATGAAAAGACCGATCCGGCGATCTTCCGTGAAATGGGTGAAGTCGGCCTGCTGGGTGCAACCATCCCTGAGCAATATGGCGGCAGCGGCCTGAACTATGTCAGCTACGGTCTGATTGCTCGTGAAGTCGAGCGCGTCGATTCGGGTTATCGCTCGATGATGAGCGTGCAGTCCTCTTTGGTGATGGTGCCGATCAATGAATTCGGTACTGAGGCTCAGAAGCAAAAGTATCTGCCGAAACTGGCCTCGGGCGAGTGGATTGGCTGTTTCGGTCTGACCGAGCCTAACCACGGTTCCGACCCGGGCGCGATGATTACCCGTGCACGCAAAGTGGAAGGCGGCTACAGCCTGACCGGCAGCAAGATGTGGATCACCAACAGCCCGATCGCCGATGTGTTCGTGGTCTGGGGCAAGGACGACGAGGGCGACATCCGTGGCTTCGTTCTGGAGAAAGGCTGGAAAGGCCTGAGCGCGCCGGCCATTCACGGCAAAGTGGGGCTGCGTGCATCCATCACCGGTGAGATCGTCATGGACAACGTGTTTGTCCCTGAAGAGAACATCTTCCCTGACGTCCGTGGTTTGAAAGGCCCGTTTACTTGCCTGAACTCGGCGCGTTACGGCATTTCCTGGGGGGCGCTGGGCGCGGCCGAGTTCTGCTGGCACACCGCTCGCCAATACACCCTGGATCGTCAGCAGTTCGGTCGTCCATTGGCTGCTACTCAATTGATCCAGAAGAAACTGGCTGACATGCAGACCGAAATCACCTTGGCTCTGCAAGGCTGCCTGCGTCTGGGTCGTATGAAAGATGAAGGCACCGCTGCGGTCGAAATCACGTCGATGATGAAGCGTAACTCTTGCGGCAAGTCCCTGGATATTGCGCGTATGGCGCGTGACATGTTGGGTGGTAACGGTATCTCCGATGAATTCGGCGTGGCGCGTCACCTGGTCAACCTGGAAGTGGTGAATACCTATGAAGGTACGCATGACGTCCACGCGCTGATTCTTGGTCGTGCGCAGACCGGCATCCAGGCGTTCTATTAATAGGAGAACGGCCATGGGCGCGCTTTCGCATCTACGGGTACTGGATTTGTCGCGGGTGCTGGCCGGGCCGTGGTCCGGTCAGATACTGGCGGACCTTGGCGCCGAGGTGATCAAGGTCGAGCGTCCGGGCAATGGCGATGACACGCGCGCCTGGGGGCCTCCTTTTCTGAAGGACGCCTATGGCGAGAACACCAGCGAGGCCGCCTATTACTTGTCGGCCAATCGCAACAAGCAATCAGTGACCATCGACTTCACGCGCCCGGAGGGGCAGAAGTTGGTGCGTGAGCTGGCGGCGAAGTCAGACATCCTGATCGAGAACTTCAAGGTCGGTGGCCTGGCGGCTTATGGATTGGATTATGAGTCGCTCAAAGAGGCCAATCCGAATCTGATTTACTGCTCGATCACCGGATTTGGTCAGACGGGTCCATACGCCAAGCGCGCGGGTTATGACTTCATGATCCAGGGCTTGGGCGGCCTGATGAGTCTGACGGGGCGACCGGAAGGGGATGATGGTGCCGGGCCGGTGAAAGTCGGCGTGGCGCTGACGGATATTTTGACCGGGCTTTACTCGACTGTGGCGATTCTCGCGGCGCTTGCGCATCGGGATCATGACGGTGGCGGCCAACATATCGATATGGCGTTGCTGGATGTCCAGGTTGCGTGTCTGGCTAACCAGGCGATGAACTACCTGACGACAGGCAATGCGCCGAAGCGGCTGGGTAATGCGCATCCGAACATCGTGCCGTATCAGGACTTTCCGACGGCAGATGGCGATTTCATCCTCACCGTGGGTAATGACGGGCAGTTCCGCAAATTTGCGGAAGTGGCCGGGCAGCCGCAGTGGGCGGATGATCCGCGCTTTGCCACTAATAAGCTGCGGGTGGCGAACCGTGCGCTGCTGATTCCGTTGATTCGCCAGGCTACGGTGTTCAAGACCACTGCAGAGTGGGTGTCGCAGTTGGAGCGGGCGGGCGTACCGTGTGGTCCGATCAATGATCTGGCTCAGGTGTTTGCCGACCCTCAGGTAAAGGCGCGTGGATTGGCGATTGAGCTGCCTCACGCCTTGGCAGGGATGGTGCCGCAGGTCGCGAGCCCGATTCGTTTGTCCGAGACGCCGGTGGAGTACCGCAATGCGCCTCCTTTACTGGGCGAGCATACGATGGCGGTGTTGCAGCGGGTGTTGGGTCTGGACGCTTGTGCGGTGACTGCATTAAAGGACGCTGGAGTGCTTTGAGGAATCCTTCTATATAGAGGGCGTGGTTTTGCTCTTCTATATAGAGGGAGACGCGCTGTTTTCAGGCTTTCTGCAAGTTATTGATAGAAAGGCTAAATTAGGGGTTGACGGCAGATTCTGGAAGTCTATAATTCGCCCCACTTCCGGCGCAGTCGAAACGGAAAACTCCTTGGTAAACAAAGAGTTACGCAGTTTTCGGCAGCGAGTTGCTTCAGGTCATCGAAGCCCAGAAGGAGTTGGTCAAGCGGTGTTGTGTGGCTTGATTGACGGTTCGATCTTCTCGGTCGAAAGCGGAGAAAAAGAGGTGTTGACAGCAGCGAGTAACGCTGTAGAATTCGCCTCCCGCTAACGAGAGATCGGAAGCGCAAGTGGTTGAAGTTGCAAAGGAAACTTTGAAAACTTCTGAAAATAATCGCTTGACAGATACAGAGGACGCTGTAGAATGCGCGCCTCGGTTGAGACGAAAGATCTTAACCAACCGCTCTTTAACAACTGAATCAAGCAATTCGTGTGGGTGCTTGTGGAGTCAGACTGATAGTCAACAAGATTATCAGCATCACAAGTTACTCCGCGAGAAATCAAAGATGTAACCAACGATTGCTGAGCCAAGTTTAGGGTTTCTTAAAAACCCAAAGATGTTTGAACTGAAGAGTTTGATCATGGCTCAGATTGAACGCTGGCGGCAGGCCTAACACATGCAAGTCGAGCGGTAGAGAGAAGCTTGCTTCTCTTGAGAGCGGCGGACGGGTGAGTAATGCCTAGGAATCTGCCTGGTAGTGGGGGATAACGCTCGGAAACGGACGCTAATACCGCATACGTCCTACGGGAGAAAGCAGGGGACCTTCGGGCCTTGCGCTATCAGATGAGCCTAGGTCGGATTAGCTAGTTGGTGAGGTAATGGCTCACCAAGGCGACGATCCGTAACTGGTCTGAGAGGATGATCAGTCACACTGGAACTGAGACACGGTCCAGACTCCTACGGGAGGCAGCAGTGGGGAATATTGGACAATGGGCGAAAGCCTGATCCAGCCATGCCGCGTGTGTGAAGAAGGTCTTCGGATTGTAAAGCACTTTAAGTTGGGAGGAAGGGCAGTAAATTAATACTTTGCTGTTTTGACGTTACCGACAGAATAAGCACCGGCTAACTCTGTGCCAGCAGCCGCGGTAATACAGAGGGTGCAAGCGTTAATCGGAATTACTGGGCGTAAAGCGCGCGTAGGTGGTTTGTTAAGTTGGATGTGAAATCCCCGGGCTCAACCTGGGAACTGCATTCAAAACTGACAAGCTAGAGTATGGTAGAGGGTGGTGGAATTTCCTGTGTAGCGGTGAAATGCGTAGATATAGGAAGGAACACCAGTGGCGAAGGCGACCACCTGGACTGATACTGACACTGAGGTGCGAAAGCGTGGGGAGCAAACAGGATTAGATACCCTGGTAGTCCACGCCGTAAACGATGTCAACTAGCCGTTGGGAGCCTTGAGCTCTTAGTGGCGCAGCTAACGCATTAAGTTGACCGCCTGGGGAGTACGGCCGCAAGGTTAAAACTCAAATGAATTGACGGGGGCCCGCACAAGCGGTGGAGCATGTGGTTTAATTCGAAGCAACGCGAAGAACCTTACCAGGCCTTGACATCCAATGAACTTTCCAGAGATGGATTGGTGCCTTCGGGAACATTGAGACAGGTGCTGCATGGCTGTCGTCAGCTCGTGTCGTGAGATGTTGGGTTAAGTCCCGTAACGAGCGCAACCCTTGTCCTTAGTTACCAGCACGTAATGGTGGGCACTCTAAGGAGACTGCCGGTGACAAACCGGAGGAAGGTGGGGATGACGTCAAGTCATCATGGCCCTTACGGCCTGGGCTACACACGTGCTACAATGGTCGGTACAGAGGGTTGCCAAGCCGCGAGGTGGAGCTAATCCCATAAAACCGATCGTAGTCCGGATCGCAGTCTGCAACTCGACTGCGTGAAGTCGGAATCGCTAGTAATCGCGAATCAGAATGTCGCGGTGAATACGTTCCCGGGCCTTGTACACACCGCCCGTCACACCATGGGAGTGGGTTGCACCAGAAGTAGCTAGTCTAACCTTCGGGAGGACGGTTACCACGGTGTGATTCATGACTGGGGTGAAGTCGTAACAAGGTAGCCGTAGGGGAACCTGCGGCTGGATCACCTCCTTAATCGACGACATCAGCTGCTCCATAAGTTCCCACACGAATTGCTTGATTCATTGAAGAAGACGATAAGAAGCAGCCCGAAATTGGGTCTGTAGCTCAGTTGGTTAGAGCGCACCCCTGATAAGGGTGAGGTCGGCAGTTCGAATCTGCCCAGACCCACCAATTTTTGTGTGGGATCCTGTAGCAATACGGGGCCATAGCTCAGCTGGGAGAGCGCCTGCCTTGCACGCAGGAGGTCAACGGTTCGATCCCGTTTGGCTCCACCACTACTGCTTCTGATTGTATAAAGCTTAGAAATGAGCATTCCATCGTGATGGTGGTGAATGTTGATTTCTAGTCTTTGGCTAGATCGTTCTTTAAAAATTTGGGTATGTGATAGAAAGATAGACTGGATAGCACTTTCACTGGTGTTTATTCAGGCTAAGGTAAAATTTGTGAGTTTAATCGCGAATTTTCGGCGAATGTCGTCTTCACAGTATAACCAGATTGCTTGGGGTTATATGGTCAAGTGAAGAAGCGCATACGGTGGATGCCTTGGCAGTCAGAGGCGATGAAAGACGTGGTAGCCTGCGAAAAGCTTCGGGGAGTCGGCAAACAGACTTTGATCCGGAGATGTCTGAATGGGGGAACCCACCTAACATAAGTTAGGTATCTTAAGCTGAATACATAGGCTTAAGAAGCGAACCAGGGGAACTGAAACATCTAAGTACCCTGAGGAAAAGAAATCAACCGAGATTCCCTTAGTAGTGGCGAGCGAACGGGGACTAGCCCTTAAGTGGCTTTGAGATTAGCGGAACGCTCTGGAAAGTGCGGCCATAGTGGGTGATAGCCCTGTACGCGAAAATCTCTTAGTCATGAAATCGAGTAGGACGGAGCACGAGAAACTTTGTCTGAATATGGGGGGACCATCCTCCAAGGCTAAATACTACTGACTGACCGATAGTGAACTAGTACCGTGAGGGAAAGGCGAAAAGAACCCCGGAGAGGGGAGTGAAATAGATCCTGAAACCGTATGCGTACAAGCAGTGGGAGCCCACTTTGTTGGGTGACTGCGTACCTTTTGTATAATGGGTCAGCGACTTATTTTCAGTGGCGAGCTTAACCGAATAGGGGAGGCGTAGCGAAAGCGAGTCTTAATAGGGCGTCTAGTCGCTGGGAATAGACCCGAAACCGGGCGATCTATCCATGGGCAGGTTGAAGGTTGGGTAACACTAACTGGAGGACCGAACCGACTACCGTTGAAAAGTTAGCGGATGACCTGTGGATCGGAGTGAAAGGCTAATCAAGCTCGGAGATAGCTGGTTCTCCTCGAAAGCTATTTAGGTAGCGCCTCATGTATCACTGTAGGGGGTAGAGCACTGTTTCGGCTAGGGGGTCATCCCGACTTACCAAACCGATGCAAACTCCGAATACCTACAAGTGCCGAGCATGGGAGACACACGGCGGGTGCTAACGTCCGTCGTGAAAAGGGAAACAACCCAGACCGTCAGCTAAGGTCCCAAAGTTATGGTTAAGTGGGAAACGATGTGGGAAGGCTTAGACAGCTAGGAGGTTGGCTTAGAAGCAGCCACCCTTTAAAGAAAGCGTAATAGCTCACTAGTCGAGTCGGCCTGCGCGGAAGATGTAACGGGGCTCAAACCATACACCGAAGCTACGGGTATCACTTAGGTGATGCGGTAGAGGAGCGTTCTGTAAGCCTGTGAAGGTGAGTTGAGAAGCTTGCTGGAGGTATCAGAAGTGCGAATGCTGACATGAGTAACGACAATGGGTGTGAAAAACACCCACGCCGAAAGACCAAGGTTTCCTGCGCAACGTTAATCGACGCAGGGTTAGTCGGTCCCTAAGGCGAGGCTGAAAAGCGTAGTCGATGGAAAACAGGTTAATATTCCTGTACTTCTGGTTATTGCGATGGAGGGACGGAGAAGGCTAGGCCAGCTTGGCGTTGGTTGTCCAAGTTTAAGGTGGTAGGCTGGAATCTTAGGTAAATCCGGGATTCTAAGGCCGAGAGCTGATGACGAGTGTTCTTTTAGAACACGAAGTGGTTGATGCCATGCTTCCAAGAAAAGCTTCTAAGCTTCAGGTAACCAGGAACCGTACCCCAAACCGACACAGGTGGTTGGGTAGAGAATACCAAGGCGCTTGAGAGAACTCGGGTGAAGGAACTAGGCAAAATGGCACCGTAACTTCGGGAGAAGGTGCGCCGGTGAGGGTGAAGGACTTGCTCCGTAAGCTCATGCCGGTCGAAGATACCAGGCCGCTGCGACTGTTTATTAAAAACACAGCACTCTGCAAACACGAAAGTGGACGTATAGGGTGTGACGCCTGCCCGGTGCCGGAAGGTTAATTGATGGGGTTAGCTAACGCGAAGCTCTTGATCGAAGCCCCGGTAAACGGCGGCCGTAACTATAACGGTCCTAAGGTAGCGAAATTCCTTGTCGGGTAAGTTCCGACCTGCACGAATGGCGTAACGATGGCGGCGCTGTCTCCACCCGAGACTCAGTGAAATTGAAATCGCTGTGAAGATGCAGTGTATCCGCGGCTAGACGGAAAGACCCCGTGAACCTTTACTATAGCTTTGCACTGGACTTTGAATTTGCTTGTGTAGGATAGGTGGGAGGCTTTGAAGCGTGGACGCCAGTTCGCGTGGAGCCAACCTTGAAATACCACCCTGGCAACTTTGAGGTTCTAACTCAGGTCCGTTATCCGGATCGAGGACAGTGTATGGTGGGTAGTTTGACTGGGGCGGTCTCCTCCTAAAGAGTAACGGAGGAGTACGAAGGTGCGCTCAGACCGGTCGGAAATCGGTCGTAGAGTATAAAGGCAAAAGCGCGCTTGACTGCGAGACAGACACGTCGAGCAGGTACGAAAGTAGGTCTTAGTGATCCGGTGGTTCTGTATGGAAGGGCCATCGCTCAACGGATAAAAGGTACTCCGGGGATAACAGGCTGATACCGCCCAAGAGTTCATATCGACGGCGGTGTTTGGCACCTCGATGTCGGCTCATCACATCCTGGGGCTGAAGCCGGTCCCAAGGGTATGGCTGTTCGCCATTTAAAGTGGTACGCGAGCTGGGTTTAGAACGTCGTGAGACAGTTCGGTCCCTATCTGCCGTGGACGTTTGAGATTTGAGAGGGGCTGCTCCTAGTACGAGAGGACCGGAGTGGACGAACCTCTGGTGTTCCGGTTGTCACGCCAGTGGCATTGCCGGGTAGCTATGTTCGGAATAGATAACCGCTGAAAGCATCTAAGCGGGAAACTAGCCTCAAGATGAGATCTCACTGGGACCTTGAGTCCCCTGAAGGGCCGTCGAAGACTACGACGTTGATAGGTTGGGTGTGTAAGCGCTGTGAGGCGTTGAGCTAACCAATACTAATTGCCCGTGAGGCTTGACCATATAACACCCAAGCAATTTGACTACTCGAAAGAGCATCAGATTGCGGTGTGTGAAGACGCAATGAACCGAAAGTTCGAGAGCAACACACAAACTATCGCATACCCAATTCGCTGGAACGTCGCAAGACGCGTCAGCTCAAGAATTTCTTGACGACCATAGAGCATTGGAACCACCTGATCCCATCCCGAACTCAGCAGTGAAACGATGCATCGCCGATGGTAGTGTGGGGTTTCCCCATGTGAGAGTAGGTCATCGTCAAGATTAAATTCCGAAACCCCAATTGCGAAAGCAGTTGGGGTTTTGTTTTAGTAGAAGTCACCAATTTTGCTGGCACGTTACAGCGTAACGGGCTGGTCACAGAATTTCTTGACGACCATAGAGCATTGGAACCACCTGATCCCATCCCGAACTCAGCAGTGAAACGATGCATCGCCGATGGTAGTGTGGGGTTTCCCCATGTGAGAGTAGGTCATCGTCAAGATTGAATTCCAAAACCCCTGTCTGTTAACGCAGACAGGGGTTTTGTCGTTTCGGGCTCGCTAATATCCCGATAGCCCGCCTTGAAGAAACAAAAAAGCCAGCCCCTGAAAATCAAGGGCTGGCTTTTTTGTATGCCGAGTATTTAGAACGGGTAGCTCACCGTGGCGGTTTTCGGTCAGCTACCCGCCTGGCGTGCAAACTGATTGAGCGCATCGCTCAAAGGTCCGGCGGCAACGTTGTAGCGGTGGCTGCTGACTGCCGCTCCAACGTCACCCACCATCGGGTGCGGTAGCGCAGTTGCACCGGCAAGGTCTGCGGAAGGGTGGCCAGCAGTTTGTCGGTGTCTTCCAACCGGAAGACACCGGACAGCCGCAAGTTGGCAATATCTGCTGCGCACGTCAGATAACCATGGCGGTAGCGTCCGATCTCCTGCAGGAAATCGCCAAGACGCATATTGCGGGTGACGATCAGACCGTCGACCCAGGCGCCGACATCCATGTCCTGCGGTGGCGCCAAACGTGCCCGATGATGATCAATCACATAGCTCTGACCGGCCTGCACCTGAATCGGCACGCCATCGGCAGGCAGCGGCGATTGGATCGCGACCATGCCGCTGGTCACGCTGAGCCGCGTGCAGTCCGCTTCCTGACGAAGGATGAAACGTGCGGCGACGCCCTCATACACACCGTGGTGACTGTGCACGCGTAGCGGTCGATCCAGTGAAGATCCTTCATCGGCCCCGCCGCACGTCACGATGATTTCGCCACGGGTCAGTTTGATCAGGCGCTGGTGCACGGTGTAGTCCAGATCCACTGAGCTGGCGGTATTCAGTTCCAGTCGCGTGCCATCCGGCAGCTGGAAACCACGGCGCTCGCCCGTAGCGGTGGCGAAATCCGCGGTCCACTGTTGCCAGCCCGTCAGATCCCTGCCCAGCCATGCTGCCGACCCCATCAACAACGCACCCGACAACAGTTTCAAGGCCTGGCGCCTGCCCGGTCCTTGAGCACTGTTTTCCAGCGTGTTGAAGGCGACGTGGGCACCGGGTACCGCACGCAGATTGTTGCTGAGTTCGGCGTGCAGGGACTGCACCCGTTGCCAGGCCAGTTCGTGTTCCTGATGTTCTGCCCGCCAGACATCGCATTGCTGGCGGAGCCTGGGATTGCTCGCGTTGTTTCGCAAGCGCAGCAGCCAGTGGATGGCTTGTTTGACCACCTGTTGATGAGGTTCGCCACGCCGACCCAGTGACGGATTATCCACAGGCATCATGTTTGGTACCGCAGCAGATAGCAGTGATAGAGCGTATCAGCGACATAGCGCTCCACCGAACGCAGGGACAAGCCCATCAGAGAGTGAGCCCTTCGGCCGTATTGCCCAGTCAAGCGCGCAGCCACGTGTTGAGCCAACCGTGATGGCTACCGTAAAGCGCCTGTACTGCAAACTCAGGTGAGGACATGAACGCAACAGCCCGAACGTCACAAATGATAATTAGTCGCATTGTTGTCAAGGGACGGGGAATTTGCAACTGCCGCTCGAACAACCGTCATCACACCAATGCTACTCAAGCGCTCTAGCACGCCGTTCGGCGGGTATCTGACGGAAATACCGGTCATTTCGTACATGCCCCTAAGATTTATCCCACCTGTGCCGACAGACTGGTGAGACATGCGTGCACCAAAGTAGAGCGGCCATAGAGCCGCTTGAGCTGTACATGGAATGTTGCAACCCGGAACGCATCCCCACTTTCTGCATAGAAGCCCTATGAAATGAATCTCAAGTTCAGCCATAAAATCCTGTTGGCCGCCTCCGGCGTCGTGGTGCTGGCTTTTGCGTTGTTCACTTTGTACAACGACTATCTGCAGCGAAATACCATTCGGCAAAACCTCGAATCCTCCGTTCAACAAGCCGGCGACCTGACCGCCAGTAGCGTGCAGAACTGGATGAGTGGCCGCGTGCTGGTGCTGGAAAACCTCGCGCAAAACGTCGCTCATCAAGGCGCCAATGCCGATCTGCCGGGGCTGGTTGATCAGCCGGCCTTCACCTCCAACTTCCAGTTCACGTACGTCGGCCAGACTAATGGTGTGTTCACTCAACGCCCGGACGCGAAGATGCCGGACGGCTACGACCCACGTCAGCGTCCCTGGTACAAGCAAGCGGTTGTCGCTGACAAAACCATGCTGACCCCGCCTTACATGGCTGCCGTCGGTGGGTTGGTCGTGACCATCGCCATGCCGGTGAAAAAGAATGGCGAGTTGCTTGGCGTGGTCGGCGGTGACCTGAGCCTGGAAACCCTGGTGAAGATCATCAACTCGGTGGACTTCGGCGGCATTGGCCATGCGTTTCTGGTCAGTGCCGACGGCCAGGTGATCGTCAGCCCGGACAAAGACCAGGTCATGAAGAACCTGAAGGACATCTACCCCAACGCCGGCCTGCGCATCGAGAAGGGCAATCAGCAAGTCACCCTGAACAACCAGGAACGCATCCTCTCGTTCACCCCGGTCAACGGTTTGCCGAATGCTGCGTGGTACATCGGTCTGTCGATCGATAAGGACAAGGCCTACGCACCATTGAGCCAATTCCGCACCTCAGCGTTGATCGCGATGTTTATCGCTGTCGCCGTCATTGCGGTGCTGCTGACCCTGCTGATCAACGTGCTGATGCGTCCGCTGACCACCATGGGTCGTGCGATGCAGGACATCGCCCAGGGCGAAGGCGACCTGACCCGTCGTCTGTCCGTGGAAAGCAAAGACGAATTCGGCGAACTGGGCGGTTCCTTCAACCAGTTCGTGGAGCGAATTCACGCGTCGATTTCCGAAGTGTCCTCGGCAACCCGGCAGGTCCATGACCTGTCGCAACGGGTGATGGCTTCGTCCAACGCGTCGATCGTCGGTTCCGACGAACAAAGTGCGCGCACCAACAGTGTGGCGGCGGCGATTAACCAGTTGGGCGCCGCCACCCAGGAAATCGCCCGCAACGCCGCCGACGCTTCGCAGCATGCGAGCGGCGCGAGCGAGCAGGCCGATGACGGTCGTCAGGTGGTGGAAAAAACCATTCTGGCCATGACCGAGCTGTCGCAGAAAATCAGCCTGTCGTGCACGCAGATCGAAACCCTGAACGCGAGCACCGACAACATTGGGCACATTCTCGATGTGATCAAAGGCATCTCCCAGCAGACCAACCTGCTCGCACTCAACGCGGCCATTGAAGCGGCTCGTGCCGGTGAAGCCGGTCGTGGTTTTGCGGTGGTGGCGGACGAGGTGCGCAACCTGGCGCATCGCACGCAGGAGTCGGCCGAGGAGATTCACAAGATGATCACGTCGCTGCAGATCGGTTCGCGTGAAGCGGTGACCACCATGAACGCCAGTCAGGTCTCCAGCGAAGAGAGCGTTGAAGTGGCGAACCAGGCGGGTCTGCGTCTGGTCAGCGTGACGAAGCGCATTGGCGAAATCGACGGGATGAACCAGTCGGTGGCAGCAGCGACCGAGGAGCAGACGGCGGTGGTGGAAACCCTCAACGTCGACGTTAACCAGATCAATCTGCTGAATCAGCAGAGCGTGGCCAACCTCAATGAAACGTTGAAGGATTGCGATGCGTTGTCGTTGCAGGCGAATCGGTTGAAGCAGTTGGTTGATAGCTTCAAGATCTGATTCAGGTCAGATCTACCGCGTTATCGTTCTTCGCGGGCAAGCCTCGCTCCTACAGGTTACTCGATACCTTGTAGGAGCGAGGCTTGCCCGCGAAGAGGACTGGCTCATCACCGAAAAAAGTGTGTCCTACGCAAACAGCTTCAACACATTATTCATCGCATCATCGGCAAACCCCTGCACAAAATCCTTGAATCCCGGCAGCGCCTCCGCGCCGCCCGAGGCCGGCTCGGCGATGATGGTCCATGTCGCTCGGGACTGGCCTTCACCCAGCACCTCAACCGTCATCGCCGCCCACAAATTGGCCACGCCCAAGGTGTTGTAGATCGTGGTCCAGGTCATGCTCCGCGCCTGGTCATCCCGCGAGTTGAGTTGCTCGACCACCAGGTTGCCGTCCTTGAAGAATTTCTTGCGCAGCGATGACACGCCTTCGCCGGTCGTCTCGATGTGCGACAACGCCGGGATGAATTGATCGAAGCCGGCAAAGTTGCCGACCACCGCCCAGACTTTTTCAGCCTGCGCCGGCACGTCCACCGAAGACACGACGTGGCAGCCTTGCGGGTTTTTGATCAGGGTATCGGGTTGCAGGTTTTTCATGGTTTTGCTCCGCTTGAGTGATTCAGATGAAGTTGATTTCTTTGAGGTAATCGCAGCCGCGACGCAGCAGCGCCGGGGATTTTTCCGGGTAGTGCGCGCCCATCTGCCGCACGCCGGCCTGAGCGTTGTCATGGCCGATCATCGAGATGTCGCCGATGTCTTCTTCGAAGCCGTTGAGGTAAAAACCGAGCACGCCGAACAGCGCGTTGTCGCTGTCGACCCGGCCCAATTGCTGCTGCCAGTCGGAGACGCTGACCATGGAAAATTCCCGACCCGCCTCACGAAAGGACGCGACGTAATCGTCCCAACTCAGCGGCTCGGGGTTGTGCAGGTTGAACACCGCTTTTTCAGGTGAATATCGGCTGGCGTGGAAGGCGATGAAACGGGCGAGGAAGTCCACCGGCATCAGGTCGAAATTCAACGCGAATTCCGGCACCTGGCCGAGCTGGATCGAGCCTTTGAGCATCAGCATCAAACGGTTTTTGTGCGGCTGGCAGACGCCGCTCAGGCTGTTGAAACTGATGTTGCCGGGGCGGTACAGATTGACCCGAACCCCGCGCTCCCGAGCCCTTTCCAGGATCCGTTCGCCGACCCACTTGGACAGGTTGTAGCCATTCTTGATGTAGATCGGCGGGGTCTGCGCGGCGGGCAGTTCGAGCACCCGGCCATCAGCGGAAATCGTGCTCGAAGCCGACAGCGTCGAGACGAAATTGAAGATTTTTTTACTGCGTCCTTCGCACAGGCGCAGACACTCGAAGATTGGCTCGACGTTGTCCCGCGCCAGCGACTCGTAATCCAGCACGTGATTGACGTTGGCGGCGTTGTGCACCAGCGCGCCGTACTCGCGATCCAGGCGCTCGTAAACATCCACCGCAAGCCCCAGCGAGGGCTGTGTGATGTCCGCCGCGTAAACCCGCACCCGGCTCAAATCCAGATGCTCCAGACGGTTTTCCCGCAACGCGTGGGCGAAGCGTTCCGCCGCCGATTGCCCGCTGCCATCGCGCACCAGACACGCCACTTCGCTGGCGCCCCACGCCAACAGTGCTTCGACAATATGCACACCGACAAAACTGTTGGCGCCGGTGACGATCACCTTGTGTACGTCACCCATGCGACTGACGGGCAGCGGCTCGATATCCAGCTCGCGGAAGGCGTCCGCCATGGCCTGTTCGCTCAGCACTTCCTCTGTGCCGGAGCCGCGCACCAGTGTCGCCAGTTTCGCGATGGTCGGCAGTTCGATGAAGCGGTTGATCGAGATGCTGCGACCGAACTCTTCACGCAGGCGCAACAGCATGCGTGACAGCAGAATCGAGTGGCCGCCGAGATTGAAGAAGCTTTCGTCGGTGGAAATGTCGCTGGCTGGCAGCTCCAGCAGCTCGGCCCAGATCTCCAGCAGCAGCGCTTCATCGGCACTGGCCGGCAAGCGTCGCTCGGTGTTTTCGGCGATGCTGACGGGCAGCGCCAGCAGGGCTTTACGATCGACCTTGCCGTTGCTGGCAAACGGCATGCTCGCCAGTTCGGTCCAGGCGGTGGGCTGCATGTAGTCCGGCAGAAACTGGGTGGCGTGTGCTTTCAGTGCTTCACGCGCCGCGCCGGGCAGCGCTTCTTGAGGCTGGGCGAGGAACGCCAGAATCCGCCGTTGGCTGTCGATGACCACGGCCACCTGGCGGTACAGCTGACTGTCGCGCAGGCAACGTTCGATCTCCTCCGGCTCGACCCGAAAGCCGCGAATCTTCACCTGATTGTCCCGGCGTCCGCACAGCTCGATACCGGCGTCGGTCCACTTCGCCATGTCGCCGGTACGGTAGGCCCGCAGGTGCTCACCGCTCGGCAGGCTCACGTTCAAATAGCGCTCGGCGGTCTGTTGCGGATTATTCAAGTAACCCAGGCACACACCGGGTCCGACGATGTACAACTCGCCGACGGTCTGTTCGGCCACCGGTTGAAAATCCTCGTCGAGGATCAGCACCTGACTGTTGGCAATGGGCGCGCCGAGGGTGCGATTGCTGTCGCCGGCGCGCAGTTGCCGCGCGGTGATCAGCACCGTCGCTTCGGTCGGGCCATAGAGGTTGTAGAGGTTGCCCTGGCGGGTGAGTTGCTCGATGACATAGGGTTCGCACACATCGCCACCGGTCATCACGTGATCCAGCACCTGCAACTGCTCCAGCGGCAGAATGCTCAACAAGGCTGGTGGCAGAAACGCGTGGCTCAAGCGTTGGTGGCGGATCAGTTCCACCAGTTGCAGCGGATCACGGCGTTGATCGTCGCTGGGCACGATCAGCTCGGCGCCCTGCAACAGGGTCGGGAAAATATCGATCAGCGACGAGTCGAAACTCAACGACGAAAACTGCAACGCCCGGCTCTGCTCCGTCAGTTGCACATAGTCGGCGTACCACGCGGTGAAGTGCGCGAGGTTGGCCTGGCTGAGCAACACGCCTTTGGGATGGCCCGTGGTGCCGGAGGTGTAGAGCGCCATGCACGGCGCATCGAGGTCCGGGCGCTGGCGCATCAATGGTTGGTCGAGATCCACGCTGTCGATGTCGATCGCGCTGATGTCCAGGCTGAGCATCTCGGATGCAAGAGGATGCTGCCCGTCGTGCAGCAGCAACACGGCACCGGCATTCGACAGAATGTAGTGCTGACGTTGCAGCGGATGGCTCGGCTCCAGCGGCAGATACACCGCGCCGCTGCCGAGAATCGCCAGAATCCCTGCATACAACGCGCTGCATTTCGGCAGGCAAATGCCGATCACCCACGGCCCGTCGAGTTGTTCGAGCATTGGCTGCAAACGCTGCTGGATGGCGCGGCTGTGAGCATGCAGTTGGCGATAGCTGAGGGACGTGCCGGCAAGGTTCAGTGCCGGTCTTTCGGCGGACTGCATGAAGCGCTGCTCAAGCCGCTCGATCATCGGTACTTGCGCGAGTTGCAGCAACCGAGGATCAGCGGTGGAGTTGAGCCGGTGGACGAAGGCCAGCCGCTCCAGAAACTGCAGGCTTTCCAGCCGCTCGAAATGCACCGGGGTCGCTGGCTCGGCCAGTAGAAAATAGTCGGCGTCCCGCGAGAAACGACTGACCAGCAACGCTACGTGGTCCACCAGTTCCGCCACCGCCCGCACACGCAATGCCTGGCCGTTTCCCGAAGGTTCGTCGGCAATCGGCATGCGCGTGAGCAGCGTCGAACCGTGCAGGCACAGCAGGTCCAACGGCACAAGACCTGAAGTCTGCGGCTCGCCGATACCCAGTTGCAGCGTCAGTCGCGATGTCGCGCCGAAATCCACAAACGGCAGGCTTGTGTCGTCGATCAGCAAATCGAACGGTCCCGCCGCAGGCTGACCAACTGCTTCAAGCCGCGTCAGTGAGTGACCGTGTTGTTCGAGCTCCAGCGCCAGGTCGGTCAGGGCCTGGCTCTGCCCGATGAGCAGAATGTCGAGACGTCTCATGATGTACTCCTCGTTAAACCAGGTAGTCGCTCAGGGCTTCTTGAACGCACGGCGAATCGAGCAGCGAACTGCTGCGGAAAAACCGCACGATGTTGGCGACCAACGGGTGATGGCGGTTGATCGGGAAGGCCAGTCCCGACACTTCGCGCTTGAGTGCGGCGCGCGCGGCTTCGCTGATTTGCAAAGACTCGATCAGGCGAAAGTCGAACGACTTCTGAATGTCGTTGGTCAGGTAATGGCCGATGAACACCGGCAGAATCTGCGCGATGTATCGCCGGTCTTCTTCACTTGCGGTGTGCCAGTAGATGCGCACCAGCCGAGCCCAGAAGCCGGAGTGACGACCCTCGTCGAGCAGGTGATCTGCCATCAAACCCTTGATCGATTGCTTGACCGTGTCGTCCTTGGCAAACGCCGCCACATCCCCGGTGACGGTGTTCTCGGCGATGGCCACGCAGATCAATTCCACGGCACTGCGCAAGTGTTCCGGTGCGAGTGCCACGGCGGCCGGAATCGCCCGGCTCAGTTCGATTTCATCCGGAAGGTCGATGGGCGTGATGCCCGTCATGGCGACGGTTTGCTGCATGAAATCCATCGCCACCAGCGCGTGATAATCCTCGTCCACCACCACGGTCATGGCGTCGTACCGGCAGGCGAACGGGAAGGCCACGGCAAAGCGGTTCTTGGCGATGCTGCGCGCAGTTTTGTCGACGATCTCGGTTTCGAAAATCACCACGTCGTTGATGAATTTGTAGAGCGTCTGCACCAGGGCGAAATCCCGTTGCTCCGGGCATTCGCGCAGAAAGGTTTCACTCAGTACCAGCGGTTGGCGACTGAGCGGGTAGATCAGCTTTTCGTCGTTCTCCAGCACACGGCGCGGGCGGGTGCGGATGGTCGCGCGGCTTTCCCAGGCGTCGGCGAAGGATTGGTAGTCGGCGGCGTTCATGCGTTCACCTCTGCCACCGGTTCGCTCATGCTCAGGCGCAGGCCGTCCCACAGGGCAATGCGGCTTTCCACGGCGGCGAGGGCGCTGGCGTAGACTTCTTCTTCGCGTTGCGGATCGCCATTGACCAATCGCGCGAGGAGTTTTTCCGCTGCCGGGCCGTGGTCTTCGGAATCGACTTCGATGTGCCGTTCCAGGTAGTAACGGAAGGTCGGCGCCTGCTCGATGCCGATGCCCCAATCATCGAGAATCCGTTGGAACATCTGCGGAATCACGCTCTCGCGACCGTGCAAAAATGCCGCTGCAACACTGTGGCCGGGTGCATGCAGCGCGGTGTGCAAGGTGTGGCGCACGAACTGCGCAGCGGCCGGGTCAACGTCCACGCTCTGCAATGCCACGTCATAACTCACGCCTTCTTGCTGCAGGGCCACGAAGCGTTCGATGGCAGCCGTGCAGGCCCCCACTTCGCGCATCGCATCAAGGTACAACTCGAAATGGCTGTAATGGCCGTGGGCCGGACGATCATCGGACTCTTCGCCAAGCACGATCTCGTTGATCAGGCGCGCCGCTTGCGGATCGCTCGGCGGCAGCCAGGGCAACTGAACGCAGGTCAGTTCCTGTTGCAGGCGCTTGGTCAGCGACATGAAATCCCATACCGCAAACACATGGGATTCCATGAAACGTTGAAGTACCGGAAGCGAATGTATTTCAGAGAAAATCGGGTGCGCGCTAAGTTCTGCTTTCTTCTGATTAAGACGATCTTTAGTCGATTTCATGGCGAGCCTATAAGTGGTCCGGAGTGAGGTGCGATCAATAACTAGCGGGTGCTTTAAGTAGTCTGATGGCGAGCAGATGCCTCAAATGAATTGATCGGTATTAGTTGCATATAAGTCTTGTGGCTAAGGGGTTTCAGCCAGTGGTCAGTAGTGGCGGAGAAAAACTAATACACGAATAAAGTGCTGGGCAAGTTATTTTTATATTATTTTAAAGTTTAACTTTTTCGAGCGTGACAAGTTCCAATAAGACTTTTTGAATAAGTTTTATTTGGGCGTAGTTGCTCCTTTCGGCTTATATAAGTCGAAATCGAAATAAAGAGTGAATGCCTCACTCGAAGCAACTTTCTAAGGGTGATCGTTAGTGTGATTTGAGGGGTGGAAGTTGGCCGGGACGCCGATGCTTCCTTTCCCGTGGCAAGACTCCTTCCTTAGGTTCTTGATGCGGGGACTGCGCCGCTCATGCGGTGCGTCGCCCGTTTGTTATTCGTTGGCAGCCCAAGAGTGAGCGTAAATCAAGGCAGCCGCTATCACCGACGCGTCATAGGGTCAGTGCAAGGGGCGGGTTTGGCAGAAAGGATGTGCAGGCGCGGCAAGCGCGGGCGAGCAGGTCGACCTGCTCGCGCCGTTGCCGGGGTGATTTATTTCGAGGTTTTTCTGCTTTGCGCTTCGGGGCTTTCTAGATAGCGGGTGATGACCTCGACACCTCGGTTGAGGTGATGTTCGAGCAGCTTCACCGAGCGCTCGATGTCGCGGTCTTCCACCGCCCGCAGCAGCGCACGGTGATCTTCCTGGGACAGTTTGCCCAGGCCCATGGCTTCCAGGTTGAAGCGCAGGAAGCGCTCCTCTTCGTTCAGGCCGTCTTCGACCAGCCTCAAGAGCCGACGGTTAGGCGCCTTGCAATACATCGACATGTGGAACAGGCGGTTAAGCCGGCCGATTTCGGTGTAATCGTGTTCCGTTTCCAGTTCGTCGATGTAGCGGGCCGCCTGCTCGAAGTCTTCGTTGGTGAGCAAAGGGATCGACAGGCGCAGGGCTTCGGACTCCAGAAGGATGCGCAATGCGTAAGTCTCGACGGCGTCGCCCTGAACCAGTGGCGCGACCACCGCACCTTTGTGGGCGACCACGTTAAGCAGTGCATGGGCTTCGAGCTGGCGCAAGGCTTCACGGACCGGCATGCGGCTGACACCGAACAGGTCGGCCAGGTCTTGTTGGCGAAGGGCCGTGCCGCAAGGAATGCGACCATCGAGAATGGCGGCACGCAGGGTCTCTTCGATGACCGAGCGGGCCAAATGCGCGGGAATCGGCCCGTTGACCTTGATACTGCTGAGAGGGTTGGGCTTCTGTGTCACTACAACGCACCCTGAATGACTGAGATAAATTTGGATCCAAGAGGACACTAGTGACTGCCTGACAGGTTGTCAAACGCACACAGGGTCACACTTCAAGTTTAGTCGGCCCGCAGTGATCTCACCGTGCCATTGTTATTTAACAGGCTAACCTTCAACATCAATCGATTCCACCTGCCCATCCTGGATGCCTCGCATTGGCGGCACGTTTCGCGATCCCTCGGACCTTGCGCTGGTTGTGCTGCGCGTTGCTGCTGGCCGGTGTCATTTCGGGCGGCCTGCACGCTGACTGGGATTTTTCCCTGATCAGCCGTCGGGCGCAGGCGTTGTACGGACCATTGGGCGAGGGTCAGCAACGCATCGATGCCTGGCAGCAATTGTTGGCGACGCAGAAGCAGCTTGGCGAGCTGGACCAGCTCAATGTGGTCAACCAATTCTTCAACAAACAGATGCGCTATGAAGAGGACATCGACCTGTGGCACGAGGTCGATTATTGGGAAACCCCGATCGAAGCCTTGTGGAAAGGCGCCGGTGATTGCGAAGACTACGCCATCGCCAAGTATTTCAGTCTGCGCCGCCTCGGCGTTTCCAGTGACAAGCTGCGCATTACTTACGTAAAGGCCCTGAGCCTGAATCGCGCGCACATGGTGCTGACCTACTACGCCAGCCCCGACGCCATGCCGCTGGTGCTCGACAGCCTGATCGATGCGATCAAGCCCGCCAGCCAACGTACCGATCTGTTGCCCGTCTACGCTTTCAATGCCGAAGGCTTGTGGTTGCCGGGTGCCAAGGGCAACAAGAAAGTGGGCGATACCAAGCGGTTGTCCCGTTGGCAGGATGTGTTGAAGAAAATGCAGGCGGAAGGATTCCCGGTCGAAACGATTAACTAGGAGCACGCGCTCAGATGTCTTTGTTCAAACAGCTATTGATCGCTATTTGTCTGTTCCTGGTGGTCGCCTTCACCGGCAGCTTCATGGTCAGCCTCGAAAGCTCGCGCACCCAGTACGTCAACCAGTTGCGCTCCCATGCCCAGGACGCCGCGACAGCGTTGGCGCTGTCGTTGACGCCGAACATTGATGACCCGGCGATGGTCGAGCTGCTGGTCAGCTCGATCTTCGACAGTGGTTATTACGCGAGCATCCGCGTGGTCGATCTGTCGAACGACAAGGCGCTGGTCGAACGCAACGGCATCCCGGCGGTCACCAATGTGCCGGACTGGTTCATCAAACTGATCGGCCTGGAACCGGCGGGTGGCGATGCGATTGTCAGCCGTGGCTGGGAGCAGGCTGCGCGGGTCGAAGTGGTCAGCCATCCGATGTTCGCGCTGGCCAAGCTTTGGCAGAGCGCACTGGGTAGTCTCGGCTGGTTGCTGCTTTGCGGCGCGGTGAGTGCGGCGCTGGGTGCGTTGCTGTTGCGCCGGCAATTGAAACCGCTGGACTACATGGTCCAGCAATCCCACGCCATTGCCCGCCGCGAATTCCTCAGCCTGCCAGACCTGCCGCGCACACCTGAATTGCGCCGGGTGGTGCAGGCCATGAACCAGATGGTCGAGAAGCTCAAGGCGTTGTTCCAGGAGCAGGCCGAACGCAGTGAAAAACTGCGCGCCGAGTCCTATCAGGACAACCTGACCGGGTTGGCCAACCGGCGCTATTTCGAGATGCAATTGAACGCGCGGGTGAGCAATCCGGAACAGGCGAGTTCGGGTTATTTGTTGCTGCTACGGGTCAAGGATCTCGCCGGGCTGAACCAGCGTCTGGGCGGTCAACACACCGATGATTTGCTGATCGCGGTCGGCGAGCAACTGTCCCGCGAGTGTGCCAAATACCCCGAAACGCTGAACCTTGTCACGCGGATCCGTGGTGGCGAATTTGCCGTGCTGGCGCCGGGATTGCTGCGCGCAGAAGCGCTGCAACTGGCGCAAAACCTCGACAGCGCCTTGGCCAGCCTGCATGCGACCGGCGCCACCGACGTGGCCGCAGTGGCCTTCATCGGGTTGGTGCCGTTTGTGTATGGCGACGCCCCGCAAGCGGTGCTCGGGCTGGCGGATCAGGCACTGGCGCAGGCCGAAGGCCAGGGCGATTCGCGGTGGGTGTGCCTGGACCGCGCGGCGTCGGCCCCTGTCGGCGATGATCATCATGCCTGGCACAGCTTGCTCGATCTGGCGCTGAATCAGCAGCGTTTCGAGCTGTATTTCCAGCCGGTGGTGGCCAGTCAGGACACAACGTTGGTGCTGCATTACAAAGTGCTTTCACGCTTGATCGACGAGCAGGGCCAGGCGATCCCCGCCGGCCGGTTCTTGCCGTGGCTTGAGCGTTTCGGCTGGGCCGCGCGCCTGGACCGCCTGATGTTGGAGCGGGTGCTTGAGCAGATGGCCGACCATGAAGCGTCGTTGGCACTGAACCTGTCCTCGGCGACGCTGGCCAATCCGCAGGCGCTGGGTCAACTCTTCGATATTTTGCGGGCGCATTCCAGTTTGGGGTCGCGGCTGACGCTGGAAATCGGCGAGGAACAACTGCCGGAGCAGGCTGAGCTGGAAGAACTGACACGGCGGCTACGTGAACTCGGCTTCTCGTTGAGCCTGCAACACTTTGGCGGGCGCTTCAGCATGATCGGCAACCTGGCACGGCTCGGTTTGGCGTATTTGAAGATCGACGGCGTTTACATCCGCGCGATTGATCAGGAGAGTGACAAACGATTGTTCATCGAGGCGATTCAGCGGGCGGCGCACAGTATCGACTTGCCGTTGATTGCCGAGCGGGTCGAGACGGACGGGGAGTTGGCGGTGATCCGCGAGATGGGGATTTACGGTGTGCAGGGGCAGTTGTTTGGTGAGCCGAAGCCCTGGGGTTAGAACCTTGACCTGAGATGTCAGTCAGACCGCTTTCGCGAGCAAGCCCGCTCCCACAGGGTTTTGTGGTTGATTGCAAATTTGTGATCAACCCTGATCCTTGTGGGAGCGGGCTTGCTCGCGAAGGCGTCAGCTCAGGCGACAAAGGTTGGATCAGATCAACCCCGAATCATCCTCATCAACCAGACTACTCAACCCACCCAACGCTTCCCGGGCCTGTGACCGGTCCATCAGTTTGGCCTGTGCGGCGGCCGGCAGGTCGGTGACGCGGATTACGCCCTTATCGGTCAGCACCTGAATCAAGTCGTCGAGTACCCGGATCATGTCCAGGTCACTTTGTCTCAATTGCTTGAGTTGTTTGATTTGCTGAAGTTGTTTGTGGCTGGTCGCCATGACTTCGCTGGCGAACCAGGCTTGAAGATCGGGGTGGTCGGCCGGGAGTATTTCGGTAGACCCGGTGTAGGCCTCGGCTTCCACGCGCATCAGTTGGCCGTCTGCATTGCGTTGCACGTAGAACATTGAGCATCCCTCATGAATGACCCACATCGGTCTGTCAGCAGCATAGCCAACGGAGCGGTGCCTGGATGTCAGGCCGTGGCAAAACATGCTTTTAAACTAAGTAACTAATTGATTTAAAAGATATATACGAAACAACTAAACGTCTGTTCGTTAATTACCAGGGTAAATGGTCCGCTTATTGCTCCGTTGTTACTCATGTTCGTAATGATTTCAGCGACTGAATGAGCCTGCCATTCGGCGCAAAAATGAGCGGCCTTTCAGGCATGAGTGGATAATCGCGCGCCGTCCGGTCGAGCCGTTTTTTCGGTGAATGCATGCATAGATCAGCAGCCAAAAAAACAGCGCCAAGTCAAAAAAATGGCGATTAAAAAATAATTTTGATCGCGATTAAGTATTACGCTAGTGTAGTTCAAAATATTGACGATATCATTTTAGTGGCTCACCTCGACGGACCGTCACGAGCTTCGTGTTCTATCTCAGCAAGCGCCTCGGGCAGTCTATGAATCGTACAGACGATATATCGAACCTGTTCAACAGGTTCGGGGCAAGTGCGGACAGCTATCTGGAATTCGATAGCCATTTTGACTACAAAGAAAAGCCGTTGACGCTGGTGCCGACTACGCCTGTGTCCGTGGTGATTGACGCCCCTCAGGCCGCAATTGAGGTGGTTGAAGCCGCACCGATCGATCGCACGATCCCTGACGAGGCTGAACTGCCGCCCGCCAAAATCCCCCAGGTCGCTGCGCCGCTTCGCCATTTACTGGCCGAGGTCGCGCTGGCGCGTCAGGCAGAAGCACAGGCACGCAACGAAGAGGCGCTGCGCCAGGTGCTGCCCAATGGTCGCCCGAGCAAAACCAAAGCGCATGTCATCGCGTTGATTTCGGGCAAGGGCGGTGTTGGCAAAAGTACCCTGGCCTCGGCGCTGGCCACCCTGTTGCGGGTTGAGCACGGTCAGACGCTGGCCATCGACCTCGATCCACAAAATGCTTTGCAGCATCACTTGGGTGCCGAGCCGGATGTGGCGGGCATGGGCAACGCAAGCCTGCAGGGTGAAAACTGGAATTCACTGCTGTTGGCCGGGCCGGCCGGCTCATTGTTGCTGCCTTATGGTGCGGTCACTGAAGATGAGCGCCGGACGCTGGAACGCTATCTGGAAAACGATCGATACTGGCTGGCCCGTCAGCTGGCGAACATGGCGCTGGGTGAAAACGACGTGGTGATTCTCGACACGCCACCGGGTCGCACGGCTTACCTGGACCAGGCCTTGATGGTGGCTGATCAGGTGCTGGTGGTGGTTACCGCCGACGCCGCGTGCTTCCTGACGCTGGACCCGATGCAGCGCTTGCTCGACGAACGCAAGGCCCGGGGGCAGGCACCGCTGTGCAATTACGTGATCAATCAGTTCGACGCTTCCCGAGCGTTTTGCCGGGATATGCAAGAGGTGCTCAAGCGCCGTCTCGGTAATGATCTGCTGGGGTCCGTGGCGCTGGATCACAGCATCGGTGAGGCGTTGGCGTACGGTCAAAACCCTTTGCTGGAATCGGGCTTTTCCCCGGCTTGCCGAGACATGCGAGTCCTGAGTGACACGCTCAAGGCGCAGTTGAAGTCGATGGATATCGCGGAGTCGTACGCTTCGTGATTACAGCCTCAGCTCCTGATACCGAAGCCCCGACCCGATCGCAGCGTTGGGCGCAAGCGTTGTCCGATCGCGTGGACGGCTTGCCCAAGGCATTGCGTCGAGCGTTGACCCTCGGCGTCACCCTGATGTGCGCGCTGCTGGCTGTTTTTATCATCACGGTGCCGTTCGATCTGTATTCGCAGTGCATCTTTGCGGCGGGTTGCTTCGCCACCGCGTTGGTGCTGCGCAAGATTCCGGGGCGCCTGACGGTGATGGTGCTGATCGGTTTGTCACTGACGGCGTCCCTGCGCTACCTGTACTGGCGGCTGACCTCCACCCTCGGTTTCGAAGGTTGGCTGGACATGCTGTTTGGCTACGGACTGGTCATGGCCGAGCTGTACGCGATGATCGTGCTGGTGTTCGGTTACATCCAGACCGCCTGGCCGCTGCGCCGCAAACCGATATTGATGAGTGGCCCGCCCAGTGAATGGCCGACGGTCGATGTGTTCATCCCGTCGTACAACGAAACACTGGATATCGTCAAAGTCACGATCTTCGCCGCTCAGGCCATCGACTGGCCTCGCGACAAGCTGCGCGTGCATGTCCTCGATGACGGGCGCCGTGAAGACTTCCGCGAGTTCTGCGAGCAGATCGGCGTCAACTACATCGTTCGTGACAACAACCGCCACGCCAAGGCAGGCAACCTCAATGAAGCGCTGAAGGTCACCAGTGGCGAGTTCGTGGCGATTTTCGACGCCGACCACGTGCCGACGCGCTCGTTCCTGCAGGTGAGTATCGGCTGGTTCCTCAAGGACCCGAAGTTGGCGATGCTGCAAACGCCGCACTTCTTTTTCTCGCCTGACCCGTTCGAAAAGAACCTCGACACCTTCCGTTCCGTGCCGAACGAAGGCGAGCTTTTCTACGGCCTGGTACAGGACGGCAACGACCTGTGGAACGCGACGTTCTTCTGCGGTTCCTGTGCCGTCATCCGCCGTGAACCGTTGCTGGAAGTCGGTGGCGTGGCCGTCGAGACCGTGACCGAAGACGCCCACACGGCGCTCAAACTCAACCGTGCCGGCTACAACACCGCGTACCTGGCCATTCCTCAGGCGGCGGGCCTGGCGACGGAAAGCCTGTCGCGGCACATCAGCCAGCGGATTCGCTGGGCACGGGGCATGGCGCAGATTTTCCGCACCGATAACCCGCTGTTCGGCAAAGGCCTCAGCCTGGGTCAGCGGCTGTGCTACGTGAACGCGATGCTGCACTTTTTCTATGGTTTGCCGCGTCTGGCGTTCCTTACCGCGCCGCTGGCCTTTCTGATTTTCGACGCGCGGATCTACCACGCCTCGGCCTTGATGATTACCGCTTATGTGCTGCCGCACATCCTCCACGCCAGCCTGACCAACTCCAGCATTCAGGGGCGATTCCGCCATTCGTTCTGGAACGAGGTCTACGAGACGGTACTGGCCTGGTACATCATGGGCCCGGTGCTGATGGCGCTGGTCAATCCCAAGTTCGGCGGCTTCAACGTGACCGACAAGGGCGGGATCATCGACAAGAAGTACTTCGAATGGAAGCTGGCGCGCCCCTACATCATCCTGCTGAGTTTGAACGTCGCCGGCATGATCATCGGTGTGGTGAAGCTGATGGAGGGCGCGGACGATGCGGCGACCACGATCCTGATCAACCTGGCCTGGACGGTTTACAACATCATCATCACCAGCGCCTCGGTGGCGGTGGCCAGTGAAACCCGGCAGATGCGTTCCGAGCCGCGGGTCGCGGCGGCGCTGCCGATGCGCCTGACCCGTGCCGACGGCAGCGTCATCGAAGGCACCACCCTGGATTTCTCGCAAAAAGGCCTGGGCTTCCGTTTGCCTGACGGGGTGACGGTTCCTCAGGGCGAGCGGGTGCAGATCTCGCTGTTCCGCAATAAGCACCTGTGCGTGTTCCCGGCGGTGATTGTGTTCAGTCGCGGCACCGTTTTGGGCGCGCAGTTCGATCAGTTGACGCTGCGTCAGCAAAGCGAACTGGTGCGCCTGACCTTCTCGCGCGCCGACACCTGGGCGTCGACCTGGGGCAGCGGTCAGGTCGATACGCCGCTGGTGGCGTTGCGTGACGTCAGTGCCATTGGCCTGCGTGGAATCTACGAACTCTTCAAGGCCACGGTCCTGGAAGCGCGGGCATGGCTGCGCAACCGTCGTCCACCCCCTCCCCTCTTAGAAAACGTTCTGGACAAGTGATGAACTCGAAGTCTTTCGCTGTCGGTAACCTGCGCGGTGTTCGCCGCGCTCTGGCTCGTGCGACCTGCACCTTGCTGGCGTTGGGGAGTGGTGTCACGGCGTTCGCCGAAACGGCGCCGGCGACCAGTGCCACGGCAGGTGCCGGCAACTACAGCCTGACGCTCAAGCAGCTGGGCCGGAACTATCCGATGACCCTGCGCGGTGTCGAGTCCGCCGACAGCGTCAACTTCGACGTGCGCGCCGATGCGATCGTGACCGGCGCGCATCTGACGTTGCAATACACCTATTCCCCTGCGCTGCTGGCCGACCTTTCGCAGATCAACGTGATGGTCAACGATGAGGTGGCTGCCAGCCTGCCATTGCCCAAGGAAAACGCCGGGGTAATGCAAAAGCAGGTGGTGGAGATTCCCGCTCACCTGATCACCGAGTTCAACCGTTTGAGCCTGCAGTTCGTCGGCCACTACACGATGAGTTGCGAAGACCCGCAGCACTCCAGCCTGTGGGCCAGGATTAGCAACAACAGTCAGCTCGACATCCAAGTGTCGCCACTGACCTTGCCGGACGATCTGGCGATCCTGCCGCTGCCGTTTTTCGACCGTCGGGATGCGCGTCAGCTGAGCTTGCCGTTTGTGTTTGCCGCTGCGCCCGACAACAGCACCCTGGAAGCCGCCGGTGCACTGTCGTCGTGGTTCGGCGCGCAGGCCAGCTATCGCGGCGCGGTGTTTTCCTCGCGCTTCAACCAGCTGCCGGCCAGCGGCAATGCCGTGGTGCTGCTCAGTGGTCCTGATGCGTTGCAACTCGGTGGTTTGACACTGCCGGCGGCGACAGGGCCGACCCTGACGCTGATGAGCAACCCCAACGATGCGAACGGCAAATTGCTGGTGATCACCGGCCGCGACGGGGCCGAGCTCAAGCGCGCAGCGACGGCGTTGGTGCTGGGCAGCCAGGCGTTGTCGGGCAGCCGCGTGGTGATCGACCATCTCGACAACGTGCAGCCACGCAAGCCGTACGACGCACCGAACTGGTTGCCCACCGATCGTCCGGTCAAGCTGGGTGAGTTGATTACGGCCAAGCAATTGAATGTCGCCGGCTACAACCCCGGCGAGATCACCGTGCCGCTGAATTTCCCGCCGGACCTGTTCACCTGGCGCGACGAAGGCGCACCGCTGGACCTCAAATACCGCTACACCCCGCAGGAGAAATCCTCCAACTCGTCGTTCATTATCAGCTTCAACGACGGGCTGATTCAGTCTCGCAACCTGCCGTCCCAGGACAAGCTCGACAGCGGTGTGCTCAGCGCGCTGAAGACCAACGACAGCCTGGCCCGCGAGGTTCGTGTGCGCCTGCCGTTGAACTCGGTCGCCCTGCAATCGCGTCTGCAACTGCGCTACATGTTCGATTACATCAAACAGGGCGAGTGCGGCGACATCATTATCGACAACATGCGGGGCAGCGTGGACCCGGAATCGACCCTGGACCTGCGCGGCTACGACCACTTCATGGCCATGCCCAACCTCGGCGTGTTCAAGGACGCAGGCTTCCCGTTCACCCGTCTTGCCGACCTGTCGCAAACCGCCGTGGTGCTGCCGGACAACGCCGGGGCTACTGACCTGGACGCCTACCTCACGGTGCTCGGACGGTTTGGCCAGTCCACCGGCTACCCGGCCACCGGCGTGCAGGTGACGCAAGCGGCGCAGGTCGCGACGGCTGCCGACAAGGATCTGCTGGTGTTGGCGTCCGGTGCCAACCAGCCGCTGCTGACCCAGTGGGCCGACCGTCTGCCAGCGGCCGGGAATGACGGCCAGCAACGTTTCGAACTGTCCGATTTGCCCATGCGTGTACGGGATTGGTTCAGCCCCGACCCGGATGCCAACCAGCGCAAGGCACGGCTGGCCATGGCGTTTTCCGGCGGGCAGCGCAGCACGTACTTGACCGGTTTCGAGTCGCCGCTGAAGAGCGGTCGCAGCGTCGTGGTGATTGCCAGCGACCGGCCGGAAGGCCTCACCGAAGCGACCAAAGCCTTGGTCGGCGGCGAGGAGTACACCCAGTCGATCCAGGGCAGCCTGGTGGTGGTTCGCGGCAAATCCATCGAAGCGCTGGTGGCGGACGAGCAGTACTACGTCGGCGATCTCGGGCCGTTCAAGTACGTGCAATGGATGTTGTCGCGGCATGTGGGCTGGATGTTTGCGCTGACCGGACTGGCCATCGTGCTGCTCAGTGGTCTGGCGTACGTGTCGCTGCGTGCCCGCGCCAAACGACGTCTTGACGTGTGATGAGCGTGCCCGCCTTCACCCATAAACGCCCGTGTCGTGCCGCCGTGATCGCGCTGTCGACGCTGCTGCTGGCATGGCTGCTGCCTGCCACCGCCCAGGCGCAACGTTGCGAGGCATCGACCTGGCCGTTGTGGCAGACGTTTGTCGAGCACTTTGTGCAACCCGACGGGCGCGTGCTGGACGCCAGCACGCCGCAACGTCACAGCTCGTCTGAGGGCCAGTCATACGCCATGTTCTTCGCCCTGGTGGCGAATGATCGGGTCACCTTCGACAAGCTGTGGCGCTGGAGTCAGGACAACCTCGCCCAAGGCGATATCAAGAATAATCTGCCGGGTTGGTTCTGGGGCCTGGACGAGCAGGGTCAATGGCGCCTGCTGGACAGCAATTCGGCGTCTGACGCTGATCTCTGGTTCGCCTACGCGTTGCTCGAAGCCGGAAGACTTTGGCAGAGCGACGCCTACACCCAGGCGGCGCGCCAGATCCTGCACAACGTCGCCACCCAGGAGGTCGAGGACCTGCCGGGGCTGGGCAAAATGCTGATGCCGGGGAAATTCGGATTTATCAAACCCGACCTCGACAAGCCCGAACTGTGGCAGCTCAACCCCAGTTACCTGCCGATTCCGGTGCTGCGCCGATTCGCCGACATCGATCGCAACGGACCGTGGGCGGAAATCGCCACGAACACCGCGACCCTGATCAAGGCCGTCAGCTACAAAGGCTTCGTTGCCGATTGGGTCAGTTATCGCCGCACCGGGCCGGGCAAGGGCGAGTTCATCGTCGACCCGGTCAAGGGTGAATTGGGCAGTTACGATGCGATCCGCACGTACCTGTGGGCGGGCGTGATGCCCGTCAAGGACCCGCTGCGCAAACCGTTGCTCGGCAGCTTGGGCGGCATGCTCGCCGCCACGCTCGCCGACGGTGTGCCGCCGGAGAAAGTCCAGGTGCTCAGCGGTCAGCGCAGCGGTGCCGGCCCCTTCGGTTTTTCCGCCGCGCTGCTGCCGTATTTCAAAGCGCTGGGCAATCCGTCGCTGCAACAGCAACAGGCCTTGCGCGTGCAGCAACTGATGGCCCAGACCCTGACCCCCGAAGCGGTCCAGGCAAAGCAGCCACCCTATTACTTTTTTGTACTGAGCCTGTTTTCGCTGGGCTACATGGACAACCGCTACCACTTCCTTGATCACGGGAAGTTGCAACCGATGTGGGAGAAGCAATGCCAGCGCGCCGTCACGCCATAGCCTTCGGGGTTTTCGCCGCCCTGATCCACAGCAGCAGCTTTGCCGAGCTCAATGGCGCCGGCAAGGCGCTGCTGCAACAGGGGCAATACTGGCAGGCACAAGGTGACCAGGTTCGGGCCACCGAAGCCTGGAAAAAACTGCTGCTGATCGATCCGCAGCAAGCCGATGCGATTTACGGTCTGGGCTTGCTGGAGCTCAAGGCCAACCGCCCTGCTGGCGCCAATCGCTATCTGGACCAGCTCAAGCAGTCTCATCCCGGTGAGTCGCAAACGTTGTTGCTGGAACAGGCCATCGCCTTGCAGAGCGGCAGCAATCTCGACCAGTTGGAGCAGGCGCGCCTGCTGGCGACGGCGGGCGAGCTGGACAAGGCCATGCCGATCTATCGGCAGATTTTCGCGGGCAAGGCACCTCAAGGGGAGCTGGGCCTGGAGTTCTACAACTACCTCGGTTACTCGACCGGCGGCTGGACTGAGTCGCGCCAGGGCCTGGAGCGTTTGCTGCAACAGAGCCCGGACAACGCCAAGGTCAAACTGGTATTGGCCAAACTGCTGCTGCGCAACGAGGCGACCCGTACCGACGGTATTCGTCGCTTGGGTCAGCTGTCGACCCTGCCCGAACTGGGCGGTGAGGCTACCGAAAGTTGGCGCGAGGGTCTGGTGTGGCTGGGTTCGCCACGAGCGGCGGAGATCCCGCTGTTCGAGGAATATCTCAAGGCCAATCCGGATGACGCCGAGATTCGCACGCAAATGAACAGCCGTGGCACGGCCGCCGTGGCTGCCCAGCAGAATCCGAACCTGGCACGCGGTTTCAAGGCGCTTCAGGACAACCAGCTGAATGTCGCCGAGCAAGCCTTTTTGGCACGACTCAAAGAACAAGCGCAGGACGCCGACGCGTTGGGCGGTCTGGGGATTGTCCGTCAGCGTCAGGGCCGTTTGAGCGATGCCAATGAATTGCTCAAGCGTGCCGCCGGCCGTGGCGGCAACCCGCGCTGGCAAGCGGCGTTGGAGAGCAATCGCTACTGGGATTTGCTGGGCCAGGCTGACAAGGCCAAATCCGACCATGATCTGGTGCGGGCGCGCAGCCTGTTGCAACAGGCGATCGCCAGTAAGCCGCGACAAGTCGAAGGCTATGTCGCTTTGGGTGGTGTGCAAGCGGAGCAGAACCAGTTGGACAATGCCGAGGCGAGCTATCGTCAGGCACTGACCCTGGACAATGACAACCCTGCGGCCCTGCTGGGGCTGATCACCGTGCTGGCGCAAAACGGTCAGGCCAGCCAAGGGTTACGAATGATCGAAGGGCTGAACCCGGCCCAGCAAAAACGTCTTGGCGATTTGCGGCCATTGCGTGCCGCCGTCGCGGTCGGCCAGGCGAAAAATGCCGAGCGCAGCGGCGACCTCAACGGCGCGATTGCCGCGCAACAGGAAGCCGTGCGCAACGACCCGCAGAATGTCTGGACGCGCTATGACCTGGCGCGTCTGTACGTGCAAGCGAAGGCCCCGGACAAAGCCCGGCAGACCATGGCGGAGCTTCTTAAGGCCGATCCGCAGCGCGTCGATGCGCTGTACGTCAGCGCACTGCTACTGAGCCAGTTGGGCGAATGGTCGAACGCGCAAAGCACGCTGGAGCGCATCCCGGTGAGCCAGCGCAGCACGGCGATGCAACAACTGGCCAACGAGGTTCAGGTGCAATCCCTGGCCAGCCAGGCCTCGACCCTGGCCAAGCAAGGTGACCGCAGCCAAGCCATCACGTTGCTGCGTCGTGCCGAACTGGCCGCCAACGGCAAACCCGAATCATTGGGCATGCTGGCCTCGGCGTACGTCGATGCCGGTGATACCGAACACGCGTTGTCGATGCTGCGCAACGCCATGGCACAAAGCAGCACACCGTCGGCGTCGCTGCGCCTGGCGTATGCCGGCGTGCTGCTGAAGACCGGTGACGACGTGCAGGTCAATCAGATCCTGCTCGAGTTGCAGAGCCAGCCATTGGCGGCGGCGGATCAGCGCAGTTATGACCAATTGTTGTACCTCTACACCGTGCGTCAGGCCGATCTGTTGCGGGAGAAGGGCGACCTCGTGGCGGCCTACGACACGCTCGCGCCGGCCCTGGCTCAGCGTCCGAACGACCCCTTGGCGGTTGGCGCGCTGGCGCGCATGTACCTGGCCAACAACAACGCCAAAAAAGCCATCGAGCTGTATCAACCGTTGCTCGACCAGGCGCCGAATGATCCGCAGCTGCAGATCGGCATAGCCCAGGCCTTGAATCAATCCGGCGATTATCGCGGCGCTGAAAAAGCCATGGACAAGGCGCTGGAACTGGCGCCGAACGATGCGCCGATTCTCGCCACCGCTGCCAGTCTGTATCGCGCCCAAGGCAAGAACGCCAAGGCCGCGCAGCTGTATGCACGTGCCCTGGCACTGCAAGCGCCGAGCAAGGAAGACGCCAATCCGTTTGCCGGGACCGTGGCCGCCAACCCGTTTGTGGGCAAGGCCGGCCAACGCAGTCAATCGCGGCTGGCCGAGGCTACGCTGTCGCAAATTCCGGCGCCCGCGCAGGTGCAGGTTGCGCAGGCTGCGGATGAGGCCGAGCCGGCCCTATCGAATGCCTTGGCGAGCAATGGCAGCGCTGGCGCTTACGCTGTGCAACCCGCGCGCACGGGCTTCGATGACCCTCGCCGTGCGGCCCCGGCCAAGCCGACGGACCCGCAGGCAGAAGCCCGCCAGGCGATGCAAAGTGCGCTGGACCAGATTGATCAGGAACGCAGCCCGCGTGTCACTCAAGGCGTGACCATCCGCAGCAATGACAGCGAGTCGGGCCTGAGCAAAATCACCGACGTCGAAACGCCGCTGGAAATCAGTGTGCCGCTGGGTGATGACCGCCTGGCACTGCGCGTTACGCCGGTGTCGCTGAACGCCGGTGGCATCAGTGATCCTGCCAAGTCGCGCTTCGGTGGTTTCAATGAGCAGCAGATGGCCGCGTTGCAAGCCCAGTTGGCGAACAACACGGACCCGGTCCAGACCGATTTCCTGCGTAATCAGATCAGCGGCCCGATCGGGCGTCAGAAGGACACGGGTGTCGGCCTGGCCGTGGCTTACGAGAACCCGTCGCTGGGGCTGAAAACCGATCTGGGCGCAAGCCCCATGGGTTTCCTCTACAGCACCGTGGTCGGCGGTATCAGCATTGATCGTTCGTTCACCGAAGGCAGCGATTTCCGCTACGGCCTGAGCCTGTCGCGGCGCCCGGTGACCGACAGCCTTGTGTCTTTCGCTGGTGCGCGAGACGCCCGCAGTGGCCTGGAATGGGGCGGCGTCACCGCCAATGGCGGGCGTTTGCAGCTGAGCTATGACAATGGCGATTACGGCGTCTATGGCTACGGTGGCCTGCATAAATTGGTGGGCAATAATGTCGAATCCAACAGCCGTGCCGAGGCCGGCACCGGCGTCTACTGGTACTTGCTCAATGACGACAGCCGTCAGCTGACCGCCGGCCTGAGCCTCACCGGCATCAGCTACGACAAGAACCAGGGCAACTTCACCTATGGCAACGGCGGTTACTTCAGCCCGCAAAACTTCTTTTCCATCGGCGTGCCGATCGGCTGGTCGCAACGCACCGATCGCTTGAGTTACTCGATCAAGGGCTCGGTCGGCGTGCAGCACATCGAGCAGGATGCGACGCCGTACTTCCCGAACGACAACGACATGCAGAGCGTGCTGAGTCAGGTTTCGCAGCAGTACGCCACGGCCGGGATCATTGTGCCGACCCAGTACTCGGGACAGAACAAGACAGGCGTCGGTTACAACCTGAATGCGGCCGCCGAGTACCGTTTTGGCGACAACGTCTTCCTGGGCGGCAGCTTCGGCCTGGACAACGCCCAGGACTACAAGCAATTCACCGGTGGTTTGTACCTGCGGTACATGTTTGAAGACTTCACCGGTCGCATGGCGATGCCGGTCAGCCCTTACCGTTCCCCTTATTCGAATTAAGCAGCAGGAGTTTGCACCGTGGCAGTATCGATTCTGGCAGGCATGACCATTTTGATGATTGGCGACAGCCACCTGGCAACGCCTGACTATCTGATTTCCTCCCTGCACGACAGCCTGGTTGCCCAGGGTGCGACCGTGCATACCTTGGGTATTTGCGGCGCCAACGCCGGTGACTGGCTCAAAGCCACGCCAGGCACCTGCGGTGGCGCCGAGCGCCGTGGCACGGAAAAAACCGTGGTGCTGGGCGGCAAAGCAGCGACCTTGCCGATCAGCCAATTGCTGGCCACCGACAAACCGGACCTGGTGTTGATTGTCATGGGTGACACCATGGCCAGCTACACCAAACCGGCGTTCCCGAAAGCCTGGCTGTGGCAGCAGACCACTGCGCTGACCAAGGAAATCTCGGCCAACGGCACCCGTTGCGCATGGGTCGGCCCGAACTGGGGCACCGAAGGCGGCAAGTACGGCAAGACGTTTGCCCGGGTCGAGATGACCTCCAAGTTCCTCGCCGCCAACGTGGCGCCGTGCAGCTACATCGACTCGCTGCAGTTTTCCAAGCCGGGCCAATGGGCCACGGTGGACGGTCAGCATTTGACCGCGCCGGGCTACAAAACCTGGAGTGCTGACATCAGCAAGGCTCTGCTGGAAGCCCCGGCCGTCAAGGAAGCCAAGAAATGATCAAGCTGTTCGCGGCGCTCGCGGCCGTCCCGGTGTTGTCGATCAGTACCCTGTCCCACGCCGAAGTGGCGTTGTACCCCACCGGCCCGGCCGAAGATTCGGCGTTCATCCGCTTCGTCAACACCGGCACCGCGCCGCTGGACGTGATCGCTCAGGCCGGCCAACCGCCGCTGCGTCTTGAAGTGGCCGCACCGGTATCGTTGTTTTTCCCGGTGCAGGCCAGCAGTCCGATCAAGGGCAGCCTGGTCAGCGGTGCGCAAAAACTGGCCATGGATTTGAAAGTCGAGCCGGGTGAATTCGCGACCGTGCTGGTGTTGCCGGACGGCACTGGCATCAAGCAAGTGGCCGTGCGCGAACAGCCGGACGACTTCAACGGCCTGAAAGCGTCGCTGGCGTTCTTCAACGTCGACGCTTCGTGCGCCGACGCCAGTCTGCGTCCTGCCGGGCGTACCGCGGACCTGTTCAAAGCGGTGCCGGTCGACAGCTTGCAACGTCGCTCGATCAACCCGGTGAGCCTGTCGGTGCAACTGGTGTGCGCCAACGCCAACGTCGGCGGGCCGCTGGATCTGGGGGAACTCAAAGCGGGTGAGCGCTACAGCGTGCTGTTGGTGCCGTCGGCCGCAGGACCGCGTCTGTTGAACGCCACGGACTCGTTGTCCCACTGATCGGATCTATCCGCTGCCATGGTCTTCGCCTCATTAGAGTTCCTGACATTGTTTTTGCCAGCGTTTCTGCTGGTCTACGCATTGGGCCGACCGGCCTGGCGCAATGTCATCCTGTTGCTCGGCAGCTGGCTGTTCTACGGCTGGCTGAGCCCGTTGTTCCTGACGCTGCATATCGTGCTGACGATTGTGGCGTGGGTGGGCGGCCTGCTGGTGGACCGCGCACCGGACGGCTCCCGTGGGCGAGTGCGGCTGTTGATCGCGTTGATCGTGTTCAACACGGCGGTGTTGTGCTGGTACAAATACGCCAACATCCTCGCCGGGACCTGGAGTGAGCTGATCACGTATTACGGGGCGATGCCGCTGGAATGGCAGCGGGTGGCGCTGCCGGCGGGCCTGTCGTTCATCGTGCTGCAGGCGATTTCCTATCTGGTGGATGTGCATCGGCATACCGTGCCGGTGGAGCGCAGTTTCATCAATTACGCCACGTACATTTCCATGTTCGGCCACTCGATTGCCGGCCCGATCATTCGTTATGACTGGGTGCGCCGGGAGCTGACGCAGCGGTATTTCAGTTGGCAGAATTTCTCCCTCGGTGCGCGTCGATTCATGATCGGCATGTGCATGAAAGTGCTGGTGGCCGACACGCTGTCGCCGCTGGTGGATGTCGCGTTCCACCTGGAAAACCCGTCCTTTGTCGACGCCTGGATTGGTTGCCTGGCCTACTCGCTGCAACTGTTTTTCGACTTCGCCGGCTACAGCGCCATGGCCATCGGCCTGGGCCTGATGCTGGGCTTTCACTTCCCGGAAAACTTCAACCGGCCGTACCTGGCCAGCAGCATCCAGGACTTCTGGCGGCGCTGGCATTTGTCGCTGTCGAGTTGGCTGCGCGACTACCTGTACATCGCCTTGGGCGGCAACCGCAACGGTGCGTGGAAGACTTATCGCAATCTGTTCCTGACCATGGCCATCGCTGGTTTGTGGCACGGCGGCGACAGTTGGAATTACCTGTTGTGGGGTTCGGCGCACGGGGTCGCATTGTGCGTTGATCGCCTCTGGTCCCGTTCCCGTTTGCCAAGCATTCCACCGTTGCTCTCGCACAGCCTGACGCTGTTGTTCGTGTTCCTCGCCTGGACGCTGTTCCGCGCGCCGGATTTCCATTCGGCGATGACAATGTATGCCGGGCAGTTTGGCCTGCATGGCTTTGCGTTGGGCGATGCGCTGGCGGTGACCTTGCGCCCGGTGCATGGGCTGGCAGCGTTGCTCGGCGTGGTGTGCATCCTCGCGCCGCTCCTGCAAAGCCGTGTCGAGCAGCGGTTCGCCCGTCACGCCTTATTCGTTCCGGTCACGGCTCTGTGGCCGGTGGCGGGGTTCCTGCTTTCGTTTGCGTTGATCGCGAGCCGTGAAGCCGTACCCTTTCTGTACTTTCAGTTCTGATGACCGCGCCCATGACTTCTTCGTCTCCCGCACCGGCTCAACCCTGCGAACGTACCGCCCGCATCAGCAAGCTGTCGGGCGTTGTGTTCGTGGCTTTTCTGGCGCTGGGTTTCGCCTCTTGCGCCTGGCTGCTGGCGAGCGGCAAAGTCGAGTTCGTGCCGCCAAAACTCACGCGTCAGGCCGCACTGGAAGGCGACATCACCCACAAGATCGCCAAGCAGTTGTCGCAGGCGTCAGTGCCTGAGCAGGCGGCGAATCTGGAGCGCGGCGCAAGCTGGCTGGCGCTGCACGATACCGGCCCGCGGGTGCGCTCGGGGTGTGCCGGCTGGTTGTTCCTGACCGATGAGATGCGCATCAACCGTCACGCCGGCGCCAATGCCGACACCAAGGCCGGCGTGGTGCGTGAACTTCAGCAACGCCTGGCCAAACGCGGCGTCACGTTGCTGGTGGCAGTGGTGCCGGACAAGAGCCGTATCGCCCGGGCGCAATTGTGCGACCTGCGTCGCCCGGCGATGTTGCAGGACCGCGCTGCGGCGTGGGTCGATGGGCTGAACAAGGCCGGTGTCGCTGCTGTGGACCTGGCGCCGAGCCTGCAACCATTGGGCGCTGACGCGTACCTGCGCACAGACACCCACTGGAGCGAAACAGGCGCCGCCGCCGCGGCCAAAGCCGTGGCCGCGCAGGTGCAGCGCATGGGCATAAGCGCCACGCCGCACAAAGATTTCGAAGCGCAGGTGCAAGAACCGGCACGGCGTCCGGGCGACCTGGTCAGGCTTGCTGGTCTGGAATGGCTACCGGTGACCCTGCAACCGGCCCCGGAAACCGTGGCGGCGACCCGGATCAGCGAGAAAGCGGCCGCAGCGCAAAGCGGCGGCGATAACCTCGATGACCTGTTTGGCGATGACAACCTGCCGAACGTGGCGCTGATCGGAACCTCGTTCTCGCGCAACTCCAACTTCGCGGGATTCCTGCAGCAGGCGCTGGGTGCACCGATCGGCAATTTCGCCAAGGACGGGGGCGAATTTTCCGGTGGCGCCAACGGCTACTTCAACAACCCGGCGTTCAAGCAGACGCCGCCCAAGCTGATCATCTGGGAAATCCCCGAGCGGGATTTGCAGACGGCATACAGTGAAGTGATCGACTGGGCAAAGTGAGTGAGGCTTATGGCCTCTTCGCGAGCAAGCCCGCTCCCACTTTGACCGTGTCCGTCGGGACAACTCGGTTAACTGTGGGAGCGGGCTTGCTCGCGAAGGCTGTCTGACAGACAGAACAATTCAAAAGCCATATCGTTATTCACTAACGGTATTTAAATTTAAATTCTTATATCTATAAAGTCACTCCCCTGCGTACCTGCCGACCAATCGGCGCGCCGCACGAAACGAACCAACACGGGACCTCCGTGAGTTTCTGATCGACGCGCGCGCCCTTGAGCGTGCCGTGCGTGGGAGTGATTTTTTATGTCAGCCGTCTCTGCGTCACCTGCAATCGCACCGCAAACCTTCGAGATTCGCCCGTTCAGCGGTGCCGTCGGAGCCGAAATCATCGGCCTGGACCTGTCCCGCCCGATCAATGATCAGGACTTTGCCCGCATCCATCGCGCACACCTGGATCATCACGTCGTGGTGTTCCGCGATCAACGCATTACCCCCGAGCAGCAAATCGACTTCAGCCGCCGTTTTGGCGTGTTGCAGATCCACGTGCTCAAGCAGTTCCTGCTGACCGGGCACCCGGAAATCCTCATCGTTTCCAACATCATCGAAAACGGCCAATCCATCGGCCTCGGTGACGCCGGCAAGTTCTGGCACTCCGACCTCTCCTATAAAGAATTGCCAAGCCTGGGCTCGATGCTGCACGCCCAGGAATTGCCGTCCGAGGGCGGCGACACCCTGTTCGCTGACATGCACAAAGCCTGGGACAACCTGCCTGAAGCGTTGCGCAAAGCGGTCAAAGGTCGCTCGGCGGCGCACTCGTACACGGCGCGCTACAGCGAGACCAAGTTCGAAGGCAACTGGCGTCCGACCCTGACGCCGGAGCAATTGGCCCAAGTCGCTGAAGTCGTCCATCCCATCGTGCGCACGCACCCGGAAAACGGTCGCAAGGCGTTGTTCGTCAGCGAAGGTTTCACCACCCGCATCGTTGGTTTGCCGGACGACGAGAGCAAGCAGCTGCTCGACGAGCTCTACGCCCACAGCGTGCTGCCGCACAACATCTACCGCCATCAATGGCAGCCCCATGACCTGGTGTTCTGGGACAACCGTTCGCTGATCCACCTCGCCGCCGGATGCCCAAGCCATCTGCGCCGCAAGTTGTATCGCACCACCATTCAGGGCGACGCGCCTTTCTGATTTGTCGGAGATTGAATCATGTCCAAACGTCTTCCCTTTGCACCGTTGGCTGCGGCCATCGGCCTGGGTTTCAGCCTGATCGCCGGCAGCCTGGTGGCGCCGACCGTGGCTCACGCCGAAGGTGAAATCCGCATTGCCGAACAGTTCGGCATCGTTTACCTGTTGCTCAACGTGGTGCGCGATCAGAACCTGATCGAGAAGTACGGCAAGCAGGAAGGCATCGACATCAAGGTCGACTGGACTCAGCTGTCCGGCGGCGCGGCGGTCAACGATGCGTTGCTCTCCGGTTCGATTGATATCGCCGGTGCCGGCGTCGGTCCGCTGCTGACCATCTGGGACCGCACCCACGGCAAGCAGAACGTCAAGGCCGTGGCTTCCCTCGGCAACTTCCCGTACTACCTGGTGAGCAACAATCCGAAGGTCAAAACCATCGCCGACTTCACCGAGCAGGACCGTATCGCGGTGCCGGCCGTGGGAGTGTCGGTGCAGTCGCGTTTCCTGCAATACGCGGCCGCCAAGCAATGGGGCGACAAGGAATTCAATCGCCTCGACAAGTACACCATTGCCGTTCCGCACCCAGACGCCACGGCGGCGCTGATTGCCGGCGGCACCGAGTTGACCGGGCATTTCTCCAACCCGCCATTCCAGGATCAGGCGCTGGCCAACCCCAACGTCCATGTGGTGTTGAACACCTATGATCTGCTCGGCCCGAACTCGCCGACGGTGCTGTTCGCCACCGAGAAATTCCGCAACGAGAACCCGAAAACCTACAAGGCCTTCGTCGAGGCGCTGACCGAAGCGGCGCAATTTGCCCAGAACGATAAAGGCGCTGCCGCCGATACCTACATTCGCGTGACCAAGGCCAAAATCGATCGCGCCGCGCTGCTGAAAATCATCGATAACCCGCAGTTTGAATTCAGCGTCACGCCGAAAAACACGTATCCACTGGCCGAGTTCCTCTACCGCGTCGGCGCGATCAAAAACAAACCGGATTCGTGGAAGGATTACTTCTTCCAGGACACCAAACCGCTGCAAGGGAGCTGACCGACATGAACGCCCCTTTGCAAGGCCACACGGTCAGCAAACCGAACGTCGCAGCCCAGGCGCTGCTGTCGGTCGACAACGTCAGCCTCGAATACCGCACGCCTCAGCGTGTGGTTCGAGCGACCCACCAAGTCAGTTTTGAAATCGACCCGGCGGACCGCTTTGTGCTGCTCGGTCCTTCCGGTTGCGGCAAATCCACATTGCTCAAGGCGGTTGCCGGGTTCATCCAGCCCGTTGAAGGCGAGATTCGTCTGCAAGGGCAAACCGTCCATGCACCGGGGCCCGACCGGATCGTGGTGTTCCAGGAATTCGATCAGCTGCCGCCATGGAAAACCGTCAAACAGAACGTGATGTTTCCGCTGCTGGCGTCGAAAACCCTCAAGCGCCAAGAGGCTGAAGAACGGGCGCTGCACTATCTGGACAAGGTCGGGCTGGCGGCGTTTGCCGATGCTTATCCGCACACCTTGTCTGGCGGCATGAAGGCTCGCGTTGCCATCGCGCGGGCATTGGCGATGCAGCCGAAAATCCTCCTGATGGACGAACCCTTCGCCGCCCTCGACGCCCTCACACGCCGCAAGATGCAGGAAGAATTGCTCCTGCTGTGGGAAGAGGTGCGTTTCACGTTGCTGTTCGTCACGCACTCCATCGAAGAAGCGCTGGTGGTGGGCAATCGCATCCTGCTGTTGTCGCCGCATCCCGGTCGGGTACGGGCGGAAGTCCACAGCCATCAATATGATTTGCACAGCCTCGGCGGCGTGGCGTTTCAGGAATCGGCGCGGCGGATTCATCGCTTGTTGTTCGATGAAGGCCCGTCACCGGAAACCGAGCGCGAGCTGGATTTTTCCGACATTCGCATCGCTTACTGAGCCATTGAGAGGAGTGCCCGATGAGCCAGTTATCATCTGCGCGTGAAGAGTTCGAAACCGTGTTGCAGCCGCTGACCAGCGTACCGCTGGAACGTGAGTTGCCCCTGGGTCAACGCCTGTGGCAACAGGGCTGGATTCGCAAAAGCCTGATCCTGATTTTGCTCGCGGTGCTGTGGGAAGTGGTTGCCCGCATTCAGAACAACGACCTGCTGCTGCCGAGTTTTCTGCAAACCGCCAGTGCGCTGTATGACGGCCTGCTCAGCGGCGAATTGCTGGGCAAAGTGTGGATTTCGCTGGTGGTGTTGCTGAAGGGGTATTTGATCGGCATCGTCCTGGCGTTTGCCCTGACCACCTTGGCGGTGTCCACACAGTTCGGTCGCGATCTGCTGAGTACGCTGACCTCGATGTTCAACCCGCTACCGGCCATTGCGTTGCTGCCGCTGGCGCTGCTGTGGTTTGGGTTGGGGCAGAACAGCCTGATTTTCGTGCTGGTGCATTCGGTGCTCTGGGCGTTGGCGTTGAACACCTACGCGGGTTTCCTGGGCGTCTCGGAAACCTTGCGCATGGCCGGGCGCAATTATGGTTTGAAGGGCATGCGTTTCGTGTTGTTCATCCTGATTCCGGCGGCGCTGCCGTCGATTCTCGCCGGGCTGAAAATCGGCTGGGCCTTTGCCTGGCGCACGCTGATCGCCGCTGAGTTGGTGTTTGGCGCGACCAGTGGCAAGGGCGGTTTGGGCTGGTACATCTTTCAGAATCGCAATGAACTGTACACCGACAAGGTGTTTGCCGGGTTGGCAGTGGTGATCCTGATCGGGTTACTGGTGGAGAACCTGGTGTTTGATTCGCTGGAGCGGGTGACGGTGAAGCGGTGGGGGATGCAGCGTTAGGTTCTTTGTTGTCTGGCCTGGCCTCTTCGCGAGCAGGCTCGCTCCCACAGTGATCTTCAGTGGATACAGGCTTTGTGTTCGACACAAACCCCCTGTGGGAGCGAGCCTGCTCGCGATGAGGCCGGGGCCGTCACCACATCACTTGAGGGATGTTTGCTAGCATTGCGTCTGAATCAACTTAGATCAGCCACGAGTGCTCAGCATGCAACTCCCGGACATGAATCTTCTGGTCGCCCTCGACGCCTTGCTCGACGAAGGCAGTGTGGTGGGCGCCGCGCGCCGCATGAACCTCAGCCCGGCGGCCATGAGCCGCACGCTCACACGAATCCGCGAAGCCATCGGCGATCCGATTCTGGTGCGCGCCGGCCGCGGCCTGGTTCCGACGCCCAAGGCATTGGCGTTGCGCGAGCAGGTGCGGGAGGTGGTCGAACAGGCCGCGTTGCTGTTCCGTTCCGCCGATGACGTGGAGCTGGGCAGTTTGCGCCGACGCTTCAGCATTCGCGCCAACGATTTCTTTGTCGGTGTCTACGGCGGCAAGCTGTTCGACACCATGGAGCGTCAGGCGCCGCACTGCGAATTGCGCTTCGTTCCGGAGGGCGATGGGGATGACGAAGCGTTGCGTGAAGGGCGCATCGATCTGAGCGTCAGCAACAACCGGCCGATCATGCCGGAAGTGAAGGTCCAGAACCTGTTCTCCACCCACTTTGTCGGCCTGGTGCGCGAAGACCATCCGCTGTTCGACGAAGAAATCACCGCCGAGCGTTTTGCCGGGTTTTCTCACATCAGCATGTCCCGGCGCGGGATTGCTCGCGGCCCGATCGATACCGCGCTCAATGCCTTGGGCCTGGAGCGGCGAGTGGCAGTGATCGCGCCGAGTTTCCATGCGGCGATGTTTGCCTTGCCTGATTCCGATCTGATTCTGCCGGTGCCCAAGGAAGCGCTGCTGAGCGTGCGGCGGCTGGGCTTGAAATTGCGCTCGTTTACCCTGCCGATCCCGTTGCCGACCCTCATGCTGACCCAGGCCTGGCACCCGCGTTTTGACAAAGACCCGGCGCATCGCTGGATGCGTGAAACGCTCAAGGCGTGCTGCGACGCGACATGGCTGGCCGCGCAACTCACGTCAGACTGAACACGGTCCCTGTAGGAGCCGGCTTGCTGGCGATAGCGATTTTTCATTCAGCATCTTCATCGACTGATGCACCGCTATCGCCAGCAAGCCGGCTCCTACAGGGTTTTGTATTGCTGCATGGGGCGCACTTATAACCTGCCGATAAGTTGATTTTCGTCATGTCCCGCGCTTCTTAGAATGCTTCGGTCATCAACCCCGGAGTTTGCAGTAATGACTTCCCTCACGGCTTCGGCACCTCTCGCCGTGGCCAGTCCAACGGTCGCCGTGACGCCACCGGTCTTCGGCCCTCGAATCATCATCGGTCTGGTGGGTGTGTTGCTGGCGGTGCTGGTGTCAGGCCTCAATGAGATGGTGACCAAGGTCGCCCTCGCCGACATTCGCGGCGCATTGGCCATCGGCTATGACGAAGGTACCTGGCTGGTCGCCAGTTACACCGCGACCTCGGTGGCCGCGATGGCGTTCGCGCCGTGGTGCTCGGTGACGTTCTCGTTGCGGCGCTTCACCCTCTGCGCGATCAGCGTGTTCACGTTGTTGGGCGTGCTGTGTCCGTTCGCCCCGAACTATGAAAGCCTGCTGCTCATGCGCACCTTGCAAGGTCTGGCGGGCGGTGCCTTGCCGCCGATGTTGATGACCGTCGCCCTGCGTTTTTTACCGGCCAACGTGAAGCTCTACGGTCTGGCCGGGTATGCCCTCACGGCCACCTTCGGTCCGGGGCTCGGCACGCCGCTGGCCGGGTTGTGGACCGAGCATGTCGGCTGGCAGTGGACGTTCTGGCAAATCATCGCGCCATGCCTGCTCGCCATGGCGGCGGTGGCCTACGGCTTGCCCCAGGATCCGCTGCGCCTTGAGCGTTTCAAGCAGTTCAACTGGCGCGGATTGCTGCTGGGTTTTCCGGCGATCTGCATGCTGGTGATCGGCATCCTGCAGGGCAATCGGCTGGACTGGTTCGAATCGACCCTGATCTGCGGCTTGCTCAGCGGCGGGTTGGTGTTGCTGGTGCTGTTCCTGATCAACGAATGGTCGCAGCCGACGCCTTTTTTCAAGATGCAGATGCTCGGCATCCGCAACCTGTCGTTCGCCTTGCTGACCCTGGCGGGGGTGCTGGTGATTTTGCTGGCGGTGATCATCATTCCGTCCAGTTACCTCGCGCAGGTCCAGGGTTATCGCCCGGTGCAGACTGCACCGGTCATGTTGCTGGCGGCGCTGCCACAGTTGCTCGCGCTGCCGTTGGTGGCGGCGCTGTGCAACCTGCGCCGGGTGGATTGCCGCTGGGTTTTGGGGATCGGCCTGAGCATGCTGGCGCTGTCGTGCATCGGCGGCTCGCAACTGACGTCGGTGTGGATTCGCGACGATTTCTACGTGCTGCAACTGCTGCAAATCTTCGGTCAGCCGATGGCGGTGTTGCCGCTGTTGATGCTCTCGACCGGCAGCATCAGCCCGATGGAAGGGCCGTTCGCTTCCGCCTGGTTCAACACCGTCAAAGGCCTGTCGGCGGTGATCGCGACTGGCGTAATCGACGCGCTGACCACCTCGCGGCTGCATTTTCATTCGACCATGCTGGTGGACCGTCTCGGCAACTCGCCGTTGGCCGACAGCGGCAGCGCGGGCCTTGCCCACCGGCTGCATGAGCAAGCCGTGGTGCTGACCGCCTCGGACCTTTATCTGTGCATGAGCGGCGTCGCGTTGGCGCTGATCCTGTTGATTTTCTGGCTGCCGTCGCGGATCTATCCGCCGCGTGCGCCGACATGAATGCTTCATTGAAACAGAAGGTTTTTATGACGACTCAATCCAAGCAAAAAATCGCCGTCGCAATTGCCTCCGTGGTGGCGGTCGGCGTGCTGGTGTATCTGCTGGCGCCGGGATTTTTTGGCAAGCGTACGCAACAGAACACCAATGACGCCTTTGTCTCTGCCGACTTCACGTTGGTCGTGCCCCGCGTCGCCGGGTTCATCAAGGAAGTGCTGGTGGAAGACAATCAGCAGGTCAAGGCCGGGCAGTTGCTGGCGCTGATCGATGACCGCGACCTGCGGGCTGCCGCTCAAGCCGCCGACGCCGAAACGCTGGTGGCGCGGGCGCAACTGCAAAACGCCCGGGCGACCCTTGAGCGCCAGACATCAGTGATTGCGCAGGCGCAAGCCACGGTGGTATCGGCGAAGGCTGAAATGGCGTTCGCCGAGCATGAATTGAACCGCTACAACCACCTTGCCGGCGTTGGCGCGGGTACGGTTCAGAATGCTCAGCAAGCACGTACGCGCATTGATCAAGCCAGCGCCCGGTTAGCCAATGCCACAGCGGTGCTGTCGGCGGAGCGCAAGCAAGTGGAGATTCTCACCGCCCAGCGTGACGCCGCTGACGGTGGAATGAAACGGGCGCTAGCGACCCTGGAAATGGCCAGCTACGAGCTGTCCTATACGCGCATCGTCGCGCCGCAGGACGGCATGGTGGGTGAGCGTGCGGTGCGTGTCGGTGCGTATGTCACGCCGGGCAGCAAGCTACTGGCCGTGGTGCCGCTGGCGCAAGCGTATGTGGTGGCCAATTTCCAGGAAACCCAACTGACCGAGGTGCAGCCGGGGCAGGGTGTGCAGGTGCGCGTCGACAGCCTTGGCGGCGAAGCGTTGCGCGGTCGCGTCGAGAGCATTGCGCCGGCCACCGGGGTGACTTTCGCGTCGATCAAACCGGACAACGCGACGGGCAACTTCACCAAGGTTGTGCAGCGGATTCCGGTGAAAATCGTTCTCGATCCGGGACAGCCATTGGCTGAGCGGTTGCGGGTGGGGATGTCGGTGGAGGCGAGTATTGATACGGCTGAAACTGGTGAGCATGAGGTTGCGCAACGATGAAAATCTTCGTCGGCCGGGCTGGCCTTCATCGCCGGCAAGCCGGTCTCGCTCCCACAGTGGATCTGCGCAACGGCCACATTCTCAGCACAAAAGAAGACCCCTTGTGGGAGCGAGCCTGCTCGCGAAGAGGCCGTGTGCCTCAACTAACCTTTTGTGCCCTGTTGGTCATGAGCCTCACCGCCTGCACCATCGGCCCTGACTTCCAGAAGCCCCAAGCCCGGCAAGTTACCGAGTGGTCGCAACCGTCGAAAGCCGCCGCCAGTGAAGTGATAACCGCTGACATGGACGAACGCTGGTGGGAAGTTTTCCAGGACCCGAAACTCTCGGCCCTGACCCAACGCGCTCTGACCGACAACCTCGACCTGAAACTCGCCAGCAGCCGTTTGCAGCAAAGCCGTGCCGCGCGCCAGGTGATTACCGCCGATCGCTATCCCAACACCACCGCCACCGGCAGCTACGGGCGCAAACGCAACAGCGGTGAAGGCCTGAGCGATCCGTCGGGGCACCACGGTGACTCGGCGTTCAACCTGTGGGACGCAGGTTTCTCGGCCTCTTGGGAACTGGACTTTTGGGGGCGTGTGCGACGTGAAACCGAAGCGGCTGACGCCACCCTTGAAGTCGCGGAGAACGACCAGCGCGGTGTGCTGCTGTCGGTGCTCGCCGAAACTGCCCAGGACTACATTCAACTGCGCGGCGTGCAAAGCACACGAGCCGTCACCGAGCAGAACCTCGATGTCGCCCGCCACAGCCTGAAGCTGTCGCAACTGCGCTTGGCCGACGGTGTCGCCACCGACCTGGATGTCGCCGAAGCCGCCGCGCAAGTCGCGGCCATCGAATCGCGCTTGCCGGCACTGGAGCAACGCCGGTCGCAACTGATCAACGCGCTGAGCCTGTTGATGGGCGAGCCGCCGCAAGCGCTGCACGCCGAGTTATCCACAGACGTGCCGGTGCCACAAACCCCGCGTCAGGTCGCCATCGGCCTGCCGTCGCAACTGGCCGAGCGCCGCCCGGACATCCGCCAGGCTGAAGCCCGCTTGCATGCCGCCACCGCAAACATTGGCGTGGCCAAGGGCGATTTCTATCCGCGCATCACCCTGTCGGGCAACCTCGGTTCGCAGGCCATGCAGCTTAGCGACTTCGGCTCATGGGGCTCGCGTGCTTTCGGCATCGGTCCGCAATTCAGCTTGCCGCTGTTCGACGGCGGTCGCCTGCGCGGTGTGCTGAATTTGCGTGAAGCGCAACAACAGGAAGCCGCCATCGCCTACCAACAAACCGTGCTGCGCGCCTGGCACGAAATCGACGATCAACTGACCGCCTACAACGCCAGCCAACTGCGCCGCGACAGCCTCGCCGAAGCCGTACGCCAAAACCAGATCGCCCTGCGCACCGCGCAACAGCAGTACGTGGAAGGCGTGGTGGATTTCGTCAACGTACTCACTGTGCAAGGCGAACTGCTGGCGACTCAGCAGCAATGGGTCGAGAGTTCGACCGGGGTGTCGCTGGCGATGGTCGGGTTGTACAAGGCGTTGGGTGGGGGATGGGAGTCGGTGTATCCGGTGGTAGAGGGCGCTACCAGTAATCCGGTTTGATCGCGGGTGCTTTGTGGGTGGGGACTCGGGGCGGGAACTGGTGCGAGTGCAACTCTTCTGAGGAGACGACTCGACGCATCCAGTGGGAATGTTCTATCAGCGAGCCGGGTGGAGAGCGTTTGAATCCGGTCCGGCATGGAAGAACCACGCCCACGGTCACTTGCCGGAAGTCCTCTCGGATAGCGCGTAACGCGGGAGTCATGTCGGTATCTCCGGATACCAGAACGAATTGCTGTATGCGTTCAGTAATGTGAATGTTGGCCTGCCTGGCGGCCGTGCGGTACATGCTGATTGCGATATGGACGTCGGTTTCTTTCTCTTCGAGTTTCCATATCGCGACTTTATCCTGGCGTGAGGCAGCGATTCTTTTGTCGATAAAACGTGGCGCTGCGGCCCTCTCAAGTTGGTGACGGCCATAATGAACAGTCACATTGCTGGCTCTCAGGGCGCGAACGTAGGTGTCTTGAGCCTCTTTTGAAATCCTGCCACGAGTAGCCAGCTCAGGTTTGACGGAAGAGGTGAAGTAATCGATTGAGGCGAGGACGCTTTGAGGATTCTCGATATTGGCAATATGCGTCAGTAACCGCGGCAGGTTTAGCCATTTGTATGGCGTGCCGGCCAGCAATCCGTAGAACACGTTGTAGCCGTCAACAAAGAACGCAGTGCGCACAAATCCAATCCTCAGAAACGAAAAAACCGGCCGAAGCCGGTTTTTTCACCCCAACGGCCAGAGAACTGAATCTCTGCGTACGGGGTTGAGTAGTAGGTTGATCCTAAATGGGGTCCGCGATATGCGTCAACCATTGTCTGACCGAACTCTACTTCGCTGGATGTTTCTCCACCGCCGGCAACTCAGTTTTGTGTATTTGCCTGGCAAATGGTCAAGGTGCTTCGGGCTTCAACTATTAACAATTGTTGCGACTTTAAGGTTCCGGTGACAGCGAGTGTGTAGGGATGTGAATGTCTATGACTACTTTCAGTTTTGGCCGAGTGGAAGTTCCCCATTTCGTGTGGGATTTAATTCCATGTACTCATCGCGTGGGTGATCAGCCCACTCCACGGGAAATAGTTATCAATTTGAAACCAGACATTTCCTCCCAATAACCCCCACCCACTTGACGCTCACCCACGCTGTCATAGACTCCGCTCATCCGTCAGGGAGTTACGGTTATGCGACGAGTTCGTGTGTGGGTTATCGGATTGACCATTTTAACGTGTACTGCTCAGGCGCAAACGCCCGTGCCAGACGATCCGCTGCTGGACAGCAGCACCGTCGGCAACAGCGGTTCGGCAGCCAGCACTGAAGCCCGTGGCGTGTTGCGGGCCAGGGATCAGGCGATGCTTGCCAGTGAGTTGTCCGGGCGGATTGTCGAGTTGCCGTTCAGCGAGGGCGAGTCGTTCAAGAAGGGCGATACGCTGGCGCGTTTCGATTGTTCGGCCTATCAGGCGCAGCTCAATGCGGCGCAGGCTGCGAGCCGTGGGGCCGGTGAGGAGTTGGCTCACAACAAACAACTGGCGGCGTTGAATTCGGTCGGGCGCTTCGAAGTGGCGCGGGCCGAGGCCAGGCTCAGCGAGACGCAGGCGCAATCTCAGGTGTATCAGGTTCAGGTCAAACGCTGCAGCGTGGTTGCGCCGTTTGATGGTCAGGTGGTGGAGCGCAAGGTTCAGCGTTTTGAAAGCGTTGCCGCCGGCGCGCCGTTGCTCGATGTGGTCGACAACCGCACCCTGGAAATCCATTTGCTGGTGCCGTCGCGCTGGATGGGCAAACTCAAGCCCGGCCAGACGTTCAGTTTTGTCCCCGATGAAACCGGCCGGCCACTGGATGCCACGGTCAAACGATTGGGCGCGCGAATTGACGAGGGCAGTCAGACCTTGCTGTTGGTCGCGACGTTGCCCAACGCCTCTGGTTTGTTGGCCGGCATGAGCGGCACGGCGCGTTTCGCGGAGCTCAAGTGAACGCTCCGGTCAGCGGCGGCGCGGAACAGGTCTTCGCCCGCTTTCTCGATCTTGAACGCCAGACTCGCGCCGCACGCACTCCGTCGCAACTGGCCTACAGCCTGGTCAATGACGCTCAGGCGTTGTTCGGTTTTCGTCATGCCGCGTTGTTGATTGCCGGCAAGGTGCACGCGGTGACGGGCGTGAGTACCGTCGACCCTAACGCGCCGTTCGTGGCATTCGTCGAGCAGGCCGTGGCGCAGTTGTTCAAGCGTGATGTGCTGAAGCAGGCGCGGGTGATTGCACCCGATCTGCTCAGCGAATCGATTCAGGCGGACTGGCAAAGTCTGTCCGCCGCCCAGGTGTTCTGGCTGCCGCTGATCGATCACCAAAGCGAAGTGTTCGGCGGACTGTGGCTGGCCCGGGATTTGCCGTGGAACCCGGCCGAACAAGTGCTGCTGTCGCAACTCGGCGACACTTACAGCCACGCCTGGCTGGCGCTGCAACCACACAAGCCCTGGCGACTGCGCTGGACCCGAAAACGTCAGGTCGCGTTGATTGCGCTGCTGTTGCTCGGGATGTTGATCCCGGTGCGCCAATCGGTGCTGGCGCCGGCCGAAGTGGTGCCATTGGGCGGGCGCGTCGTGGCTGCGCCGCTGGACGGCGTGATCGCCGAATTCCTGGTCAAACCCAACCAGACCGTGAAAACCGGCGACCCGTTGCTGCGCTTCGAAGGCACCACCCTCAAGGCTCAGGCTGATGTGGCCGAGCGTGCGTTGGGAGTTGCCGAAGCTGAGTTGAAAGCGAATTCCCAGCGCTCGTTTGCCGATGCCGAGTCCAGTTCGAAGATTGATTTGCTGGCGGCGCGCGTCGAGCAAAAACGCGCCGAACGGGACTACGCCCGTGAACTGCTCAAGCGCAGCGAAGTGCGGGCCGAGCGCGACGGCATCGCGGTGTTCGCCGACGCCGAACGCTGGACTGGCAAACCGGTGCAGACCGGCGAACGGCTGATGGAAATCGCCGACCCGAACCAGGCCGAACTGCGTATCGAGTTGGCGGTGAGCGATGCGATTTCCCTGGAGCCGGGTGCGCAAGTCGCACTGTTCCTCGACAGTGATCCGTTGCAACGGCATTCGGCCCGGCTCGAGCGCGCCGCATACGAAGCACAACCCACCGCCGGCGGGCAGTTGGCCTATCGGCTCGATGCCGGTTTCGATCAGGCGCCGCCGCGCATCGGCTTGCGAGGGACGGCGAAAATCTTCGGCGATCGCGCGCCCCTGGCGCTGTACCTGTTACGTAAACCACTGGCCGGTTTGCGCCAGAGTGTGGGGCTGTAGATGAGCCTGCCGAGCCTGCGCGCCGATTTGCAACTGACGCCCGCTTCACCGGCGCTTGATGGCTCGCCGCGCTGGACGTTGGCCGACCCGGTGCGCGGTCGCTATTTCAAACTCGGGGTGGCGGCGATGCGCTTGCTGCGACATTGGTCCCTGGGTGATCCCGAAAAAATACTGCACGCCGCCAATCGCGAGCCGGGTTTGCCGTTGGCCGGCAGCGATCTGGAGCAACTGCTGAGCTTTCTGCGCAGCCACGATCTGATCAGCGCCCTCGATCCGCAGCAGCGTGAAAGTTACAGCTTGAAAGCCGCCGCCCAGCATCAGTCGTGGTGGCAGGTCTTGTTGCATCAGTACCTGTTTTTCCGGATTCCTCTTTGGCGGCCGGATGCTTTTCTCAATCGCGCCTGGCCCTGGCTGTCGCGATTCGGTCCGCAAACGCTGCGCTTCGGATTGCCGGCAACACTGATCCTGGGGATATTTCTGGTGTCCCGGGATTGGCAGCGATTCATCGCGACTTTCCCCCATTTGTTCAGCCTGGGTGGCGCGCTGGCCTTCGGCGTGGCGTTGTTCTTCGCCAAGCTGTGCCACGAATTCGGCCACGCGTTCATGGCCAAGCGCGCGGGTTGTCGAGTGCAAAGCATGGGTGTGGCGTTCATGGTGCTGCTGCCGATGTTCTACACCGACGTCAGCGATGCCTGGCGGGTCAATGATCGACGTGCCCGCTTGCTGATCGGGGCCGGTGGCGTGTTGGCCGAACTGCTGCTGGCGAGCATCGCGCTGCTCGCCTGGTCGCTGTTGCCCGACGGACCGGCGCGCACGGCGGCGTTCATGCTCGCCAGTGCCACCTGGATTACCACGCTGGTGATCAACCTCAACCCGTTCATGCGGTTCGACGGCTACTTTTTGCTCAGCGACTTCTGGGAAGTGGACAACCTGCAAGGGCGAGCCTTTGCCCTGTGCCGCTGGCATCTGCGCGAGACCTTGTTCGGCTACGGCGCACCGGCTCCGGAACCCTGGTCGCCGACGATGCGGCGGCGTTTGCTGGTCTGGGGGTATGGAACGTGGTTGTGGCGCGCGGTGCTGTTTTTCGGGATTGCGCTGGCGGTGTACCACTTGTTCTTCAAGCTCCTGGGGATTTTCCTGATGCTGGTGGAGCTGGTGTGGTTCATCTTTCTGCCCATCGTGCGCGAGTGGCGCGAGTGGTGGAGCCAACGTGAGCACGCCCATGTGTCGCGGGTGTTGTTGAGTGCGTTGGGGCTGGCCGCTTTTGTGCTGTTTCTGGCGTTGCCCTGGCGCAGTGCCGTGGAACTGCCGTCGATGCTTGAGGCAGGGCGCGTCAGTACCTTGCATGCGCCGGTGGCGGCGCGGGTCAAGCAGGTGAACGTCAGTGACGGTCAGGTGGTGGCTCAGGGCGATGTGCTGATCGAATTGGTGTCGCCGGACCTGGATTCGCGCCAGGCCATCGTCCGTCGCGAAATCCAGATCCAGCAATTGCAGATGCGCCGCCAGGCCGGTCGCAGCGAAACCGCCGCCGATGCAGGGATTGTCGAGCAGCGCCTGGCGGAGGCCGTGGCCGAGTACCGTGGGTTGGCTGCGCAACGGGAGCGGCTGCTGATTCGGGCGCCACAGGCGGGCAAGGTGCGTGATCTGTTGCCGCAGTTGTCCGCCGGCCGCTGGTTGTCGCCCAAAGATCCATTGGCGCGGGTGGTGGAAGACGGCGCACGGCTGCGTGGTTATCTGGCCGAAGCTGAGTTGTGGCGTGTTGAACCGGGCGCCAGTGGGCGGTTTATCGCCGATGATCCGATGCACCCGGCGATCGCCGTGCAATTGACCGAAATCGACACCAACGGTGCAACCTATGTCGATCAGGAGGCATTGACCTCCGATCACCACGGGCCGATTGCCGTGCGCCGGGATGCCTCGCAACGGGCCGAGCCGGTACAGGGACAATACGGCGCGCGGCTGAACACCCTCGAGGCCACGCCGACGCCGCTTCAACCTTTGCGTGGCGTGGTGGTGTTGCAGGGGCACGGCGAGTCATTGCTGGGCGTTGCCTGGCGGCGGATGGCCGCGTTGGGTGTCAGGGAAAGCGGTTTCTAGGGAGAGCAGCAATGGCGAGCACGGATTCTGTGGTGGCTGACGGTTTGGTGGTGCGTCCGTCGCGCGTTAACGATGGACCTTTTCTGCACAGCCTGTATCAATCGGCACGACCGGATCTGCAATGGATCGACGGCGAGCGAGAGGTGGTTGAGCAGGTCGTCGCCCAGCAATTCCAGGTACAGGAACAAGGGCTGGGAGAGCACTTCCCCAACGCGATGCACTACGTGATCGAAAAGCTCGACACGGCCATCGGCGCGTTGACCACTGATTTTGGTCCCAATGAAATCCGGGTGCTGTACCTGGCGTTCATTGCGCAGGCTCGTGGCCAGGGTTACGGTCGGGCGGTGCTGCAAGGGGTGCAGAAAGCTGCGCAGCAGATTCGCTGCCCGGTGGCCACGGTGGTCTGGGCCAACAATGCCCATGCGCGCCAGCATTACCTGGCGCTGGGGTTTCAGGTTGAAGAGCGTAATCCGGCGGCGGAGCGGTTGGTGTGGTATCCGAATGGTTGACTACACCACCAAATCCATGTGGGAGCGAGACCGGCTTGCCGGCGAAGGGGCCTTCATATTCAACATCATTGCTGAATGATCCACCGCCATCGCGAGCAGGCTCGCTCCCACATTTTGATCCCGGTGTGTTCAGTTGAATGCGATGTAGAAATATCCCACGCCCGAATCACGCCCCATGGCGGGCACCCGCGAGACAAAAATACCCTCCACGTGGCCAAGTTCCGGTAACTCCAGCGCACACAACCCATCTACGAACTCTGTGGATTGCAGGCTGTTGAACTCGACCCGGAACGGCATGCGTTCGCTTTTCGGCATGCGCGACCGGGGTGATTCTTCAAGGCTGTCGATATGGATCGGCAGCTCACTGCCATCCGGCAACCGCAGCGTCCCCGTCTTTCCCAGCAGTGCCTGAAAGTGTTGGTGTTGAACCTGTTGCAGCATGGCGTCACTCCCAAAAATGAAAGTGACCGGGGGCGTTGAATCCCCCGGCCGGATTTCAACCGCGCGAAGGGAACAGCCCTTCCAGAGCAATGCTGAAGTTCAGCACCAGGAACGGGTTCATTGTTTCCATGGGTAGGCCGTTGCCGGCGGACGAGATTTCCCCGGTGACCGTCGTGGCCACACCCTTGAGCGGCACGGCTGCCGCACCTTGCTGATCGGAGTAGATGCTCGCCGAGCCCGGTCCGCCGCCGGAAGCGCCGATGTACGAATTGGTCGCGGTGGGGGTGGTGACCGGGTTGCTGGCCGGGCTGGCCAGTTGCAGGGTGGTGGTGGCCGTCAGCCCGGACAGGGCGTGGGTGTGATTGGGCAGGTTGGTGATGGTCGCGGTGACGTTCTCGGTCCCGGAGAATTCGCCGATGACACGTGGGGTCAGGTTCAGCCCATTACCCATGCACACCGGCATTCGGCCTTGCAGGTTGGGCAGCATGAAGTTGGAGACGCCATTACCTCCGAAGTTGGTGTTCAGAAGTGCGAACAGTGCGTTGTATTGCTGGATTGCGAGCGTCTGGCCATTACACAAGGCCCAGCCGCTGGGCGCGTAGTTAAAGGCGAAAGGCTGGATAGTGCCGATGAATACTTCCATAGTTCCTCATCCCTCAGGTTAGTTGTCTGGCGCGCCACAAACGTGGTCCGGACGTCCGGGCCCATCGTTGCGATCAGCCGACTCCATTCATTTCCCTGGCTGAGTCACGCCAAACCAGAGCGTAGTTGATCCGCCTCACGGCCGAATGTCGCTGGTCGCAAAACCGGCATCGACGACGAACCTGCGCCGTCCTACAGTGATCAACAGGCAGGGTGGTCGAGGGCTGTTTCAGGGGGGGTAATGGAGGCGCGCAGAGAAACACCGTTTGGCGGCACCCACGAGCCGCACGCCGCACCCGGCATCTGGGCGATTGTTCAGCGCTGGTTGCGCTGGGCGCAGGAGCACTGGCTGTTGCCGATCCTGGCGTTGGCGGCGCTGGTGCGTTTCTACGACCTGACGGCGGCCGCCATTTGGGGCGATGAAGGGTCCAGCCTGCTGCTGAGTCAGTATTCAGTGGCCGACATCTGGGTCCATGCGGCCCATGACGTGCACCCTCCGCTGTATTTCCTGCTGCTGCATGGCTGGGTCGGGTTGTTCGGCGACGGCATTTTTTCGATCCGCTGCCTCAGCGCCTTGCCCGGCATCGTTACGGTGTGGCTCGGCGTCTGGCTGATGGACTTGCTCGCCACTCGCCGTGCAGCGTTGCTGGCCGGTTTCCTGCTGGCTCTGTTGCCTACGGCGGTGCGTTACAGCCAGGAAGTGCGCATGTATTCGCTGCTTGGGTTGTGGCTGATCGGCGCGACGATTGCCCTGGCCTACTGGATCAGGCGCCCGTATCGCAGGCGATATCTGGTGGCGTACGTGCTGTTGATGACAGCTGCGTTCTACACCCATTACTTCACGGCCCTGTGCGTGCTCTGCCACTGGCTGTATTTGGGGCTGATCCGCGTCCAGCCGGGGCATCGCTTGCGCCATGTTCAACGCCCCGACTGGTGGCTGGCGAATGTCGCGATCGTGTTGTTGTACCTGCCGTGGGCGCCGAGCCTGATCGATCTGCTCCAGCACCTGGATCAACTCAAGGCCAACGGCGACGTGGGCTGGGAAACGCCTGTCACGTTCGGCTCGTTGCCTTCGATGTTCTGGTCGTTCCTGATCCAGGACGATGGCGAGAACCTGCCGACGCTGATGTTCATCGCGATGCCGCTGGCGTTACTGGCCATTGTGGGGGTGGCGCTGGCGCGGGACCGCAGTGTCTTTCGTGGCAGCGTGCTGCTGGTGATCTACACGGCATTGCCGTTGCTGCTGGTGTTCGGAGTTTCGTTTATCACGCCGGTGTTCATAGAGCGTTACCTGACGGCGTATGCCCTGGGGCTGCCGATGATTGTCGCGCTGGCGGTTGATCGTCTGTATTCAGGCTTTCGGGTACTGGCCGTGACGGTGCTGGTGCTGTTTGTCGGTGTTGAACTGGTGGGTCTGAAAAACAACGCCACGGTGGACACCAATGATCAAATCAACGTCATGGTCGACTACGTGAACCAGCATTTCGTGACCGGTGACCGGATCGTCACCAGCGACATGCTCTGGTACCTCAGTTACGTCTATTACAACCGCACCGAGGCCAAGCCGCTGCTGTTCACTCCGCCGCTGGCCAATGGCGCTTCGAGCCGGCCGAACGCCTATGGCTTCGGCACATTGGTGACTCAGGACACGTACCTCGACAGTCTCGACCGCTTGCCCAAGGGCAGTGGCCGAGTCTGGCTGATTGGCACCGTCGATGTTCCGGACGAATTCGCGCCGTTGCCCTCAGGCTGGCAGCGCTCGAGCGAAACACAGGCGGGAGGCGCCACTGCGCGATTGTTCGTACTGCATTGAACCGGTGGAATGATTAAACGATTCACCTCACAAACAGTAATAAAAAACGCGTTTTAGCAGGCGTCGTAACTTCGATTTGATATCAAAACACCACTACTTGTAAGGCCATTCATGGTCTACGCTCCGTCATACATAAAGGACTTATGACTAGGGTGAAGGGATTGCACGCATTCCATTTTATTTCCGGCTTGCCGCGCTCGGGCTCGACCCTGCTTTCTGCCATTCTGTTGCAGAACCCGCGGTTCCATGCCGGCATGACCAGCCCCGTCGGCTCACTTTTCTCCGGTGTCCTCGAACAATGCAGCGCCGGCAGCGAGTTCGGCGCGGTGATCGATACCGACCTGCGCCGCCGTTTGCTTCGCGGCCTGTTTGACTCCTTCTACGCCGACAAGGCCGACAAACCGGTGGTGTTCGACACCAACCGCTTGTGGAGTTCGCGCCTGCCGGCCATCAGCGATCTGTTCCCGCAAGCCAAGGTCATTGCCTGTGTGCGCAACGTTGCCTGGGTCATGGACAGCATCGAGCGTCTTTATCGCGCCAACCCTTTTGAAAACACCAAGCTGTTTGGCGATGCGGTCGAACGCAACACGGTCTACAGCCGCTGCGAAACCCTCGCCCAACGCAATCGCCTGGTCGGTTTTGCCTGGGCGGCGCTCAAGGAAGCCTATTACGGTGAACACGCCGACTCGCTGCTGATCGTCGATTACGACCTGTTGACCCAAGCGCCTGAGCGGGTGATGCGGCTGGTCTACGACTTCATCGGCGAGCCCTGGTTCGAGCACGATTTCGACCACCTGGCCTACGACGCGCCGGAGTTCGATCAAGCCCTCGGCGTGTCCGGCCTGCACAAGGTCAAACCCAAAGTCGAGTTGCAATCGCGGCGCACGATTCTGCCGCCGGATTTGTTCAAGCAGTACGCAGAATTGTCCTTCTGGCTCGATGGCTCTGCCAGCGCCGCCAATGTCATTCGTATGAAAGCCGATGCTGCGATCAGTTGATCGCGGCGTTTTCGTTTACGCAGCAAGAACGTTCGAGTCCGGGTGAGTAACATGTGGTGGAGCAACGGCAAGTCACGGATTACTAAAGGCGCACGAGCGCTGGCCTCTCCAATGATCATGTCCCTGGAGCCGCGAATGCTGTTCGACGGCGCGGTCGCGGCCACGGTGGCCGATACCGCCCAGGCTGACAGCCACACCACGGCCGACGCGGCCAAGCCGCCCGTTGCGGAGAAACCTGTCGCCAGCCAGGACACCCACGGCCAGGCCGATGCAACGCCCGCCGTGGCGCCCGTTGCCGTGCCGGGACAGAGCGTGGTGTTCGTCGATTCCCGGGTCAAGGATGCCGACAGCCTGCTCAAAGGTGTGGCGCCCGGTACTCAGGTGGTTCAACTCGATGCCACCAAGGACGGCTTGCAGCAGATTGCCGATTACCTGGACACCCATCAGGGCATCAGCTCTGTGCAGATCATCGCTCATGGCAACGCGGGCGATCTGTGGCTGGGGAACAGTTACCTGTCAGCCGACAACGTCGCGGCCCGCAGTGCGGTGCTGGCGGAAATCGGCAAGGACATGAACGTCGGCGGCGACATCCTGATCTACGGCTGCTACACCGCCGAGGGTGAACGGGGTTTGAACTTCGTCGATTCCCTGGCGCAATTGACCGGCCGTGATGTAGCGGCGTCCAGCAACCGTACCGGCGTGGGTGGCGACTGGGATCTGGAGATCGCCACCGGCAATATCGAAAGCGCCAACGTGCTGTCGAAAATGGCCATGAGCGACTATCAGTGGGGCCTGGCGAGCTGGACGGCCACCAACAACGCCAACACCGGCGTCGGCTCGTTGCGTGCCGCCATCGCTTCGGCGCAGAACGGCGATACCGTCACTTTCAGCACCGGCATGACGGTGCAGTTGACCTCCGAACTGCTGATCAACAAGAACATCATCGTTGATGGCGACTTGAACAACGACGGTGTGGCGGATGTGACTCTCGACGGTCAGTACAGGACCCGGGTGATTGAAATTGCGGCGGGCAAAACCGTGACGCTCGATGGTCTGGTGATCACCCGTGGGCTGGTGTCGGGCACGGGCGGCAACGGTGGCTACGGCGCCACGGGCGCGATGGCCGGGGGGATTTTCAACGCTGGGGTCCTGACGCTGAACAACGTGTCCGTGACTTCAAACGCTGCCTCTGGCGGCGGTGGTGGCGGCGGAGTCACGGGGGCGTTTTACGGCGGTGGCGGTGGCGGTGGTGGCGGTCTGGGCGGCCAGAGTGGCGGGCACGGCGGTTCGGCCGGGCCGGGCACCGGCACGTTGGGCGGCCAGGCGGGCAGCGGTGGCGTTGGTGGTTACGGCGGCGGATACGACGCAACCCACATGGGCGGTCGCGGCGGCACCAGCACCGGCGGGGCTGGCGGCGTGGGCGTTTCCTACTACAGCAACGGCGGTAACGGTGCGACGGCCACCAATGGCACGATTTCCATTGGCGGCGGTGGCGGCGGCGCCGGTTGGGACAAGGTCGGTGGCGCCGGCGGCAATGCGGCGGGCGGGATCTACAACGCAAGCTCCGGCGTTATCACCATCATTGGCACGTCGAACATTACCAACAACATCGGCGCTGGTGGCGGCGGCGGCGGTGGCGGTGGCCAAGGCAGCAACGCCTCCAACGGCGGCATCGGCGGCCGGGGCGTCGGTGCGATCTGGAACAAGGGCACGTTGCTGATCACCGCCGCCAACTTCGCGGCCCTGGCCGGTAATGCCGCGGGCAGCGGTGCCGGTGGTACTGCGCAGGGCGGGGGGACAATCGGCACCTCGCCGACCGCCGTGGCGGCAATCTACAACGACGGCGGCATACTCAACACCGCCTATGCACCACCGCCGACCGCAACCATTGTGGTCACCGATACCACGTTGAGCATCGGCGAAACGAGCCTGGTGACCATCACCTTCTCCGAAGCGGTGACTGGTTTCACCAACGCAGACCTGACCATCGCCAACGGCACCTTGAGTGCGGTGAGCAGCAGCGACGGCGGTATCACCTGGACGGCAACGTTCACGCCAACCGCCAGTATTTCCGACACGACCAACGTCATCACCCTCGACAATACCGGGGTGATCAACGGCCTGGGCACTGCTGGCGTCGGTACCACCAATTCCAATAACTACGTCGTCGACACCGCTCGCCCGACTGCGGGCATCGTGTTTGCCGACACGGCGCTCAAAGCCGGCGAAACCTCGCTGGTGACCATCACCTTCAACGAGGCCGTAACCGGTTTAACCAACGCCGACCTGACGATTGCCAACGGCACCTTGACGGCGGTGAGCAGCAGCGATGGCGGCATCACCTGGACGGCCACGTTTACCCCGACGGCCAGCATTACTGACTCGACCAACCTGATCACCCTGGACAACACCGGTGTCAGCGACCTGGCGGGCAACGCCGGCAGCGGCACCACTGACTCGAACAACTACGCCATTGATACCGTGCGTCCGACCGCGACCATCGTCGTGGCCGACACAGCGCTGAGCATCGGCGAAACCTCGCTGGTGACGTTCACCTTCAGCGAAGCGGTCAGTGGTTTCACCAACGCCGACCTGACCATCGCTAACGGCACATTGACGGCGGTGAGCAGCAGCGATGGCGGCATCACCTGGACCGCGACCTTCACGCCGACCGCCAGCATCAATGACACGACCAACCTGATCGTCCTGAACAATACCGGGATCAGCGATCTGTCCGGGAACGCCGGCACGGGCACGACCAATTCGAACAACTACGCCATTGATACCGTGCGTCCGACCGCGACCATCGTGGTGGCCGACAATGCGCTGAAAATCGGCGAAACCTCGCTGGTGACCATCACGTTTGCCGAGGCGGTGAGTGGTTTCAGCAACGCGGACCTGACCATCGCCAACGGTACGCTGACGGCAGTGAACAGCAGCGACGGCGGCATCACCTGGACGGCGACCTTCACGCCAACCGCCAGCATCACGGACTCGACCAACCTGATCACCCTGGACAACACGGGTGTCAGCGACCTGTCGGGCAACGCTGGCAGCGGCACCACCGACTCCAACAACTACGCCATCGACACCGTGCGGCCAACGGCAACCATCGTCGTGGCGGACACTGCGTTGAAAATCGGTGAAACCTCGCTGGTGACCATCACCTTCAGTGAAGCGGTCACTGGTTTTACCAACGCGGATTTGACCATCCCCAATGGCACCTTGAGCGCGGTCAGCAGCAGCGATGGTGGCATCACCTGGACCGCGACCTACACGCCGAGCGCCAGCATCAACGACACGACCAACCTGATCACCCTGGACAACACGGGTGTCAGTGACCTGTCGGGCAATGCCGGCAGCGGCACCACCGATTCCAACAATTACGCCATCGACACCGTGCGTCCGACCGCCACGATTGTGCTGGCCGATACTTCACTGACCGCAGGCGAAACCTCGCTGGTGACCATCACCTTCAGCGAAGCGGTCAGCGGTTTCACCAACGCCGACCTGAGCATCGCCAACGGCACATTGAGCGCGGTGAGCAGCAGCGACGGCGGCATCACCTGGACCGCAACCTTCACGCCAACGGTGGGTGTGAACGATGCGAGCAACGTCATCACCCTGAACAATACCGGTGTGGCCGACCTCTCCGGCAACACAGGCAGCGGGACTACCAACTCCGGTAACTACACGATTGATACCGTGGCACCGACAGCCACCATTATCGTCGCCGACAGCGCGCTGAAAATCGGCGAAACCTCGCTGGTGACCATTACGTTCTCCGAGGCCGTGACCGGTTTCAGCAACGCCGACCTGACGATTGCCAACGGCACCTTGAGCGCAGTGAGCAGCAGCGACGGCGGCATCACCTGGACGGCGACGTTCACCCCGACCGGCGCCATCACCGACAGCACCAACCTGATCATCCTGGACAATAGCGGCGTGCAGGGGGTCAGCAGCGGCAACGCGGGCATCGGCACCAGCAATTCGAACAACTACGCCATCGACACCGTGCGTCCGACAGCAACCGTCGTTGTGGCAGACACTGTGCTGACAATCGGTGGCACCACACTGGTGACGATCACCTTCAGCGAGGCGGTCACTGGTTTCACCAACGCGGACCTGACGATTGCCAACGGCACCTTGAGCGCGGTCAGCAGCAGCGATGGCGGCATCACCTGGACTGCGACCTTCACGCCGAGCGCCAGCATCAACGACACGACCAACCTGATCACCCTGGACAACACCGGCATCAGCGACCTGTCGGGCAACGCCGGCAGTGGCACCACCGATTCCAACAATTACGCCATCGACACAGTCCGGCCTACCGCGACCATCGTCGTGGCCGACCCAACCCTGAGTGCTGGCGAAACCTCGCTGGTGACGATCACCTTCAGCGAAGCGGTCAGCGGTTTCACCAATGCGGACCTGATCATCGCCAACGGCACCTTGAGCGCGGTGAGCAGCAGCGACGGCGGCATCACCTGGACCGCGACCTTCACGCCAACAGTGGGTGTGAACGATACGACCAACGTCATCACCCTGAACAATGCCGGTGTGGCCGACCTCTCCGGTAACGCGGGCAGCGGCACCACCAACTCCGGTAACTACACGATCGATACCGTGATTCCGACGGCCACCATTATCATTGCCGACAACGCGCTGAAAATCGGCGAAACGTCGCTGGTGACCATCACGTTCTCCGAGGCCGTGACCGGTTTCAGCAACGCCGACCTGACCATCGCCAACGGCACATTGACGGCGGTGAGCAGCAGCGACGGCGGCATCACCTGGACGGCAACCTTCACCCCGACCAGCGCCATCACCGACAGCACCAACCTGATCACGCTGGACAACAGCGGTGTACAAAACGGCTCGGGCAACACCGGCATCGGCAGCACCGACTCCAACAACTACGCCATCGACACCGTGCGCCCGACGGCGACGATCATTGTGACGGACCCCACGCTGGCGGTGGGTCAAACCTCGCTGGTGACGATCACCTTCAGCGAGGCGGTCACTGGTTTCACCAACGCCGACCTGACGATTGCCAACGGCACCTTGAGCGCGGTCAGCAGCAGCGACGGCGGCATTACCTGGACGGCCACTTTCACGCCTAGCGCGAGCATCAACGATGCGACCAACCTGATCACGCTGAACAACACGGGGATCGCGGACCTGGCCGGCAACTCGGGCTCAGGCACCACCGATTCCAACAACTACACCATCGACACAGTCCGGCCCACCGCGACCATCGTGGTCGCCGACAGCACCCTCAGCGCGGGCGAAACCACGCTGGTGACTATCACGTTCAGCGAAGCCGTGAACGGTTTCGACAACAGTGACCTGAGCATCCCCAACGGTACGTTGAGCGCGGTGAGCAGCAGCGATGGCGGCATCACCTGGACCGCCACGTTCACACCGACGGTTGGCATCAAGGACACCAGCAACCTCATCACCCTGAACAACACCGGGGTGACCGACACTGCCGGTAACACGGGCAGCGGAACCACCAACTCGGCGAATTTCACGATCGACACTGTGCTGCCGACAGCCACTATTGTGGTCTCCGACACGGCGCTGAAGGCAGGTGAAACCGCTACGGTGACCATCACCTTCAGCGAAGCGGTGAGCGGTTTCTCCAACGCCGACCTGACGATTGCGAATGGCACGCTCAGCAACGTGTCTTCGGGCGATGGCGGCGTCACCTGGACGGCAACGTTCACCCCGACGTCGAGCATCACCGACACCAGCAACCTGATTACCCTCGACAACACCGGCGTGGCCAACGCCTCGGGCAACAGCGGCGTGGGCACCACCAACTCCAACAATTTCGCCATCGACACCGCGCTGCCGACCGCGACCATCGTGGTTGCCGACAATCGCCTGGGCATTGGCGAAACCACCACGGTGACCATCACCTTCAGTGAAGCGGTGAGTGGATTCGATCTATCGGACATCAGCGTGGCCAACGGTGTGCTGTCGAACCTGATCAGCAGCGACGGCGGCGTCACCTGGACCGCGACCCTGACGCCGACCTCCGGTATCAACGATGCGACCAACCTGATCGTGCTCGACACCAGCACCTTGCAGGACCTCGCGGGGAATGCCGGCGCGAGCATCGCTATTTCCAACAACTACGCCCTGGACGTGACACGGCCAACGGTGAGCATCGTGGTCGCCAACCCGAGCATGGCTGCCGGCCAGAGCACGGTGGTGACGTTTACCTTCAGCGAGGCCGTGAGTGATTTCGATCTGTCGGACCTGAGCGTGACCAACGGCGATTTGTCCAACCTGAGCAGCAGCGACGGCGGCAAGACCTGGACCGCGACCTTCACGCCGACTTCCAATGTCAGTGACCCAAGCAACTTCATTGCCCTCGACACGAGCAATGTCACTGACCTGGCGGGTAACGCGGGGGCCACCGTGTCGGTCTCCAACAATTACGCGATAGGCGTCGTGGCGCCGGCTACGGTGCTGGTGACCCCGGATCCGGAGTTCCTCAGCAGCGACCCGGTGACCGTGATCGATCTATCGAACGTGCCACTGCAACCCATCATCTTCGCCCCGCCTTCCGGTGATCTCGGCTCGCCGCTGACGTTTGCCCCGTTGTTCGAGGACCGGGTGATCGGCAATGGCATCCGGCCGTTGGGTGACATCTTTATGAACAACGGCGCGCTGGCGAAGAGTTTCATCGCGCAGGTGTTCAGCAGCAGCGACAGCGGCGGCGAAGGTGCAGGCCATGGTTTCCTTGGTTTCGGTGGTGGCGATGGCGGGGTGTTCAGCACCAGCACGCTGTCGACTCTGTTCAATCAGGACGTCGGCAACGAGCGGGGTTCGCTGAACTCATTCGGCAACCATTCGATCAAGGCCGGCGATGTTTCACAGGGGCTGCGCGGCGTGTTTGGCGCGCCGAGCCTCGTCCAGCAATTGCAACAGCTCAAAGACACCGAGCAACGGCAGGTCAACGACCTGGCCGCTGCTTTGAAACAGGCCGGCATCAGCGAAATGCAGGCCTGAAATACTTGAAATGGTGCGTCACCCAGGGGCAGTCAAGGATGAAGAGAAGTCAGCAGTTGTTTGTCGCCAGCCTGCTCGCGCTGGCGATCAGTGGATGTGCCGTCAAAAGTGAACCGATCGAACGCAGCGTCAGCGAACAGCGCGCCCGAAGCGATCTGCAAAGCATGTACAAGGGTCAGGAACCGCTCAGCGGTCCGCTGACCCTGCATCAGGCCATGGCCCGAGCGGTGAAGTACAACCTCGAAGGCCGGCTCAAGATCATGGAAGAGGCATTGGCCAAGCGCCAACTCGACCTCGCCAGTTTCGACATGCTGCCGCGCATGGCGCTGGACGCCGGTTATGTCGGCCGCAACAACGTCAGCGCCTCCAGCAGCCAGAGCGTGCGGACCGGCACCCAGTCGTTGGAGCCGTCGACTTCACAGGACCGCGATCGTGAAGTGGCAGACCTGACCATGGTCTGGAACGTGCTCGATTTCGGCGTCAGTTACATCAGCGCCAAGCAGCAGGGCGACCAGCGGCTCATCGTTCAGGAACGCCGGCGCAAAGTGATCAATACCATCGTTCAGGACGTGCGCTCGGCCTATTGGCGAGCCATGGCTGCCGAGCGCTTGCTCAAGCAGATCGACAGCCTCATGTCCCGGGTCGAGACCGCGCGCGGCAACAGCCAGAGCATGAGCCAGCAGCGCATCGGCGATCCGGTCCAGGCGTTGGGTTATCAACGCTCGCTGATCGAGGCCACGCGCCAACTGGAAGAACAGCGCCGCGCCCTGTCGCTGGCGAAAACCGAACTGGCGACCCTGATCAACCTGCCGCTGGGCACCGACCTGACCCTGGCGACCCAGGACGACTACGTCATCCCGGAACTCAAGGTCGACCTCGCTAGCCTGGAGCAGGAAGCCCTGACCAGCCGCCCGGAACTGCGTGAGCAGGATTACCAGAGCCGAATCAGCGCCGCCGAAACCCGCAAAGCCATGCTGCGTCTGCTGCCGGGGCTGGAGTTTTCCGCTGGCGGGCATTACGACAGCAACTCCTTCCTGGTGGAGCAGGGTTGGGCCGACTACGGCGTGAAGGTGACCTGGAATCTGTTCAACGTGATCTCGGCGCCGGCTGCGATCAACGTCGCCAAGGCCGGTGAAGAAGTGGCCACGGCGCGCCGTCAGGCCATGTCGATTGCAGTGCTGGCGCAGCTCTATGTGGCCAACGCCAACTACCGCGAGGCGCTGCGACAATTCAAGACCAATCAGCAACTGTCGGACATTGACGGGCAGATTGTCGGCCAACTGCGCAATCGCTATCAGGCGGCGGGGCTGGGCGAACTGGACCTGATTCAGGGCGAGTTGAATACCTTGCAGGCCGATCTGCGCCGCGATCTTTCGTACGCCGATCTGCGCAACGCGTACGGGCAGATTTTTGCCAGCGCGGGGCTCGATCCGCTGCCGGATCAGGTGCAGTCCACCGAAGTCCAGTCCATCGCCACCGCGTTGGCCAATCGCGAATCGGCGTGGGCGGCGGGCGACATCACGGTGCCGGTGACGCATGTCCAGACTCAATAACCTGCAGGCGCCGACGGCGAGCATCAGCCGGGCACAACGTGAAGCCCGCAACGGCCATCGCGGCACGGCGATTCTGTTGACGGGTTTGCCGGCAGCGGGCAAGTCGACCCTGGCCCAGGCGCTGCACGCCGAATTGTTCGAACGCGGCGTGCAGAGCGTCGTGCTCGACGGCGATGGGCTGCGGGTCGGGCTCAATCGTGATCTGGGTTTTGCTGACAGCGATCGCCAGGAAAATATTCGCCGTGCCAGCGAAGTGGCGGCGTTGCTGGTGGAGAACGGGCACATCGTGATTCTGGCGATGATCGCGCCGTTGCTGGAATTGCGTGAGTTGTTCGCCGCGCGTCTGGGCGAGGATTACCGCGAGGTCTGGTGCAGCGCATCACTGGCGGTGTGCGAGCGGCGTGACCCCAAAGGTCATTACGCCCGCGCACGTCGCGGTGATTTGGCCGGGTTTACCGGGGTTTCCGCGCCTTATGAACCGCCCCCGTCCGCTGCGCTGGTACTCGACACCGGGGCGCAGTCGGTCGAGGCCTGTCTCGACCGTTTACTGACCTGGCTCGGCGAGTGCGCAGTGTTGCCCAAACGCTGACTGTTCAAGGTTTCGCCGACAAATCGGCCATGCCCTTGAGCAGCTCGATGGGCAGTGGGAAAACGATGGTCGAACTCTTATCCCCGGCAATCGAACTCAGGGTCTGCATGTACCGCAATTGCATGGCGCCCGGCTGACGGCCGAGCATTTCGGCGGCCTGCATGAGTTTTTCCGAGGCTTGCAATTCACCTTCGGCGTGGATGACCTTGGCCCGGCGTTCCCGCTCGGCTTCCGCCTGCTTGGCGATGGCGCGGACCATCGATTCGTTGAGGTCTACGTGCTTGATTTCGACGTTGGCGACCTTGATGCCCCAGGCGTCGGTCTGCGCATCAAGCACTTGCTGGATGTCGATATTCAGCCGTTCGCGCTCGGCCAGCAGTTCATCGAGTTCGTGTTTACCGAGCACCGCGCGCAAAGTGGTCTGGGCCAGTTGACTGGTGGCCATCAGGAAATCTTCGACCTGGATGATCGCCTTCTGCGGGTCGAGCACGCGGAAGTACAGCACCGCATTGACCTTGACCGAAACGTTGTCGCGGGTGATCACGTCTTGAGGTGGCACGTCGAGCACCACAGTACGCAAGTCGACGCGGACCATTTGCTGGACCACCGGAATCAGCAGGATCAGGCCGGGGCCTTTGACTTGCCAGAAACGACCGAGCTGGAACACCACCCCGCGCTCGTATTCACGCAGGATGCGAAAAGTCGATCCCGCCAGTGCAATCACCAACAGCAGCAGCGCGGCAAAACCCAGTTGCAGACCCATGGTTATTCTCCATCCGGCGCCGCGTCAGTCGCGGCCACTTTCAGCACTAATCCCTTGCGTGCCACCACCCGGACCTGTTGCCCGGGTTGCAGTGGCGTGGCGCTGAGTACTTGCCACTTTTCGCCTTGCAGGTGCACCCAGCCGTTGCACGCATTGCCGGGCTGCAACGACATCACTGGAGCCACGCTGCCCACCAGTCCGGCATCACCACTGACGGTTTGGCGCGGTCGGGTCTTCAGGGCGTGGATCACCAGGAATATCAACAACAACGCGCTGATCAGCCCCAGGCCGATCATCAGCGGTACAGGCACTTCGGTGTTGCTCAGGATCACTGCGCCGATGACGAACATCACGATGCCGCCCAACCCGATCACGCCGTAATTGGGCAAGGCGGCTTCGGCGATCAGAAACGCGATGCCGAATGTGATCAGCCAGATTCCGATGGGGTTGGGAATCAGCACGATTGTGTCCGCCGCGAACGCCGACCCGCTCAGGGCCAACAGTAATGCGACTGCACAGCAACGAATGTTCACTTGACCCTCCTTGTAGGAGCGAGCCTGTTCCGGGCGGCGTTCCGACGATGAACCTGAGAGCGCCTCGCCCATCCGTTCAGTCCGCGTTCCCGCTGACGCCCATCGCTAAATACAGTCTAGTCGAGCTGTGGATTGTACGAATTTTGTACAGTTGTCGACGGTGTTCCGGTGGGCAGATTTCCCGCGCGAAGACGCCAGCAGGCCTAGACTTTTCAATGGTGAGAACAGGTTTATTCATTGTCCGTGAACATTGTTGCGGACACCGAGGTGCATCATGCGTATGGCAAGAACCGTGCAGAGCAGCCTGGAAAGGGCGCACTGCGAATTTGACATCGTTACCCACCCACACTCGGCCAGTAGCCTTGAAACGGCGCGGGTCGCGGGCATTCCTGCCGAACGGGTGGCCAAATCGGTGATCCTCGACGACCACCACGGTCATTTCCTGATGGCCGTGCTGCCGGCGAGTTGTCACCTGGACCTGAGCAAAGTGCGCAGCAGCGGCGAGTGGCAGATCACCCGGGAAAGCACCCTGGCGCATCTGTTCGATGACTGCGAACGCGGCGCGGTGCCGGCGTTGGGTGAGTCCTATGGCCTGGACATGGTCATCGACCCCTTGCTGACCCGGCAGAAAGACATCTACCTGGAGGCCGGCAACCACAACAACCTGCTGCACATGAGCGTGCCGGAGTTCCTGAAAATGGTGCCGCATGCCGAGGTGCGGGAGTTGAGTAGTTGAGTTTTGCGGCGTCAGTGACACCGCCTTCGCGGGCAAGCCTCGCTCCTACAATGGACTGCGATTCCCTGTAGGAGCGAGGCTTGCCCGCGATTGACTGCGCAGCAGTCACCCTTCATTTGCCATAAAAAAGGAGCTAGACATGGAATCCCCAACCCACAGCCTCCCCTCCCTGTTCAAACAGCTCGGCCTGCCGGATGACGCCGAAAGCATCGATAAATTCATCGCCACCCACTCACCGCTCAAACCGGAATTGCACCTGGCCGACGCCTTTTTTTGGAGCCCGAGCCAGGCGCAGTTTTTGCGCGACGACATTCTGGATGACGCGGATTGGGCGGAGGTGGTGGATCAACTGGATGTGCTGCTGAGGAAAGGACGAGGCGGTTAAAAACCGATCATCTTCCTAAAAATTGTTTCAAAACTTGACCAACTTTCCCATCAAATGACATATTGATAGTTAGCAAACTAACAGTGTGTCTTTCCGCTCGTGCCAAAAAAACTCGACGCTCTCCAGATGAACATCAGCAGCTCCATGGTGGTGGCCGCCCGGCATTGGCGGAAGATCTGCCAGACCACGCTGGTCAACTATGGAATCTCCGAAGCCTGCGCCGTTCCGTTGTTGATGATCGGGCGGTTGGGCGAGGGTGTGCGGCAGGTGACGGTGGCGCAAGCGGCCGGGATGGAGAGCCCTTCGCTGGTGCGGCTGCTCGATCAGTTGTGTCATGCCGGTTACGTTCGTCGCACCGAAGATGCCCATGACCGCCGCGCCAAATGCCTGAGCCTGACCGACACCGGCCGCGAGTTGGTGCAGGCCGTCGAAATCGAGTTGGTGCGCTTGCGTAATGAAGTGCTGCAAGGCATCGCCCCGAGTGATCTGGAGGCAGCGTTGCGGGTATTGAAAGCGTTTGAGGCGGCCAATGCTCCGTCGGTGGTGAACCCTTGAGCGGATTTTTTACCGGCGTTCCCCCGGCGCGGGACTGGTTCTACGGCGTGCGCACTTTCGCGGCGTCGATGATCGCGCTGTACATCGCCATGCTCATGCAGATGCCGCGTCCGTATTGGGCGATGGCCACGGTCTACATCGTTTCCAGTCCGTTTGTCGGCCCCACCAGCTCCAAGGCGTTGTACCGCGCGGTCGGTACGTTTCTTGGTGCGGCGGCGGCAGTTTTTTTCGTGCCGATGTTTGTTCAGAGCCCCTATGTGCTGGTGGTCGTTATCGCGCTGTGGACCGGGATTCTGCTGTTCCTGTCGCTGCACCTGCGTACCGCCAACAGCTACGCGTTGATGCTTGCCGGTTACACCTTGCCGCTGATCGCCTTGCCGGTGGTGGATAACCCGTTGGCGGTGTGGGATGTCGCTGAAGCGCGGACTGAAGAGATCTTTCTCGGCATCGCCGTCGCGGCGGTGGTCGGCGCGATGTTCTGGCCCCGGCGGCTGGCGCCGGTGTTCAACGATTCGGTGAACAAATGGTTTGCCGATGCCTCGACCTACAGCCTGCGATTCCTCAGCCGCAACGTGCAGCCGGACGAAGTCAGCGCGCTGCGCTCGTCGATGGTCGCGACCTTCAACACCCTGGAATTGATGATCGGCCAGTTACCGCACGAAGGCGCGCGCCCGCAAACCGTGCGCAATACCAAGGAACTGCGCGGCCGAATGATTCATCTGCTGCCGGTGATCGACGCGCTCGATGACGCGCTTTACGCCCTTGAGCGGCGCACGCCGGAGCTTGTGGATAAGTTCGCGCCGTTGCTGGCCGCCACCACCGAATGGCTCAACCACAAGGATGCCGACCTCGCTCGCTGGCAAGCGCTGAAAGATCAACTCGAAGCGCTGCAACCCAATGCCGAAGCGCTGGATGATCGCAAGCAATTGCTGTTCTCCAACGCGCTGTACCGTCTCGGCGAATGGATCGATTTGTGGCAGGACTGCCGCAGCCTGCAATACGCCATTCAGTGCGAAAGCCAGGACAGTTGGCGAGCGGTGTACCGGCATTGGCGCCTCGGTCGCCTGTCGCCGTTTCTCGACCGTGGGCTGATGTTTTATTCGGCGGCGTCCACGGTCACCGCGATCATTGTCGCCTCGGTGTTGTGGATTTTGCTCGGCTGGACCGACGGCGGCAGCGCGGTGATTCTGGCGGCGGTGGCGTGCAGCTTCTTCGCGTCGATGGACGACCCGGCGCCGCAGATTTACCGGTTCTTTTTCTGGACCGCGATGTCGGTGTTGTTCGCCAGTCTTTACCTGTTCCTGGTGCTGCCTAACCTGCATGATTTCCCGATGCTGGTGCTGGCGTTCGCCGTGCCGTTCATTTGCATCGGCACCCTCACGGTCAAGCCGCAGTTTTACCTGGGCATGCTGCTGACACTGGTCAACACCTCGTCTTTCATCAGTATTCAGGGCGCTTACGACGCGGATTTCCTCAGCTTCGCCAATTCCAACCTGGCCGGCCCGGTCGGTTTGCTGTTTGCGTTTGTCTGGACCCTGATCGCCCGGCCGTTCGGCGCAGAACTGGCGGCCAAGCGCCTGACCCGTTTCAGCTGGCACGACATCGTCAGCCTCACCGAGCCGGCCTCCCTGGCCGAGCATCGCCGCTTGGGTGTGCAGGTGCTCGACCGCTTGATGCAGCATTTGCCGCGTCTGGCCATGACCGGCCAGGACACCGGCATCGCGCTGCGCGAAGTGCGCGTGGCGCTGAACTTGCTCGACTTGCTGGCCTACACGCCGCGTGTGTTCGGCGTACCGCAGACATTGCTGCACCAAGTGGTGGCCGAGGTCGGCGAGTATTTCAAAGCCTGCCTCAAGGCTGGCGAACGTTTGCCGGCGCCCGGCGCGTTGTTGATGACCATGGACCGCGCACGCCGCGCCCTGAACCGCGAATGCGATGACGGCGCCCGCCTGCATCTGCTGCACGCCTTGAGCGGCTTGCGTCTGGCCTTGCTGCCCGGTGTGGAATTCCTCGGCACTGGTGACCTCGAAGAACCGCTTCCCCATGGCATCGATGGAGCGCCTTTATGATCGGTGATCTGGATATCAGCGGGGTGTTCCTGCCCACGCTGCTGGTGCTGATGGGCATTACCTATGTGATTTACCTGCTGGTGCACGGGTTGCTGACGCGCCTGCACTTTTACCGTCTGGTCTGGCACCGGGCATTGTTCAACGTGGCTCTCTACGCCTTGCTGCTCGGCGCCGTGGACTCACTCAGTCGATACCTGATGACATGAAAAAACCTTTTCTGACCCTCGGTCGCGTGGTTCTGACGCTGCTGATCGTGACCTTCGCCATTGTCGTGGTCTGGCGCATGGTGATGTACTACATGTTCGCGCCGTGGACCCGCGACGGGCACATTCGCGCCGACATCGTGCAGATCGCCCCGGATGTGTCCGGGCTGATTCAGCAAGTGGACGTGCGCGACAACCAGTTGGTGAAACGCGGCCAGGTGCTGTTCAGCATCGATCAGGACCGTTTCAAACTCGCCCTGCGCCAAGCCAAAGCAGCGGTCGCCGACCGTCAGGAAACCCTGGCGCAAGCGCAACGCGAAGCCAAGCGTAACCGTGGCCTCGGCAATCTGGTGCCGGGCGAACAACTGGAAGAGAGCCAATCACGAGTCGCCCGCGCCGAAGTGGCGCTGATGGAAGCGCAAGTGGCGGTGGACAGCGCCCAGCTCAACCTCGACCGCTCGACCATCCGCAGCCCGGTCGACGGCTACGTCAACGACCGTGCGCCGCGTGCGCAGGAATTCGTCACCGCCGGGCGTCCGGTGTTGTCGGTGGTGGACAGCAATTCCTTTCACATCGACGGCTATTTCGAAGAAACCAAACTGGACGGCATCCACGTTGGCCAGAGCGTCGACATTCGCGTGATCGGCGACCGCGCGCGCTTGCGCGGGCATGTGGAAAGCATCGTCGCCGGCATCGAAGACCGTGACCGCAGCAGCGGCAGCAACTTGCTGCCTAACGTCAACCCGGCGTTCAGCTGGGTGCGGCTGGCGCAGCGGATTCCGGTGCGGATCGCCTTCGATGACGTGCCGGCGGATTTCCGCATGATTGCCGGGCGCACCGCGACGGTGTCGATCATCGACGACCAGCAGCAGGAGCCGGCCAAATGAGCAGGGCCTCGGGTTTGGCGATTGCCGGATTGAGTTTGCTGCTGTCGGCGTGCCAGACGGTCGGGCCGGATTATCAACTGCCGGAAGAGGCGGCTGTTCACCGCGATGACTTTCAGGGCGAACTGGCCGTGGACGGCAAACCGGTGGTTTCGGCACCAGTGCCGGCCGATTGGTGGCGCCTGTATCAGGACCCTCGGCTTAATCAACTGGTCCAGCAAGCGTTGGCGTCCAACACCGATCTGCGTGTGGCGGCAGCCAGCCTGCTGCGGGCTCGCGCGCAGGTCGATGAAGCCGAGGCCGCCGGTGGCTGGAGCGGTGGCATAAAAATGGGCGCCGAGCGTTTGCAGGAGTCCGGCGAAGCGTTCCTGTTGCCTGAGAAAGTGCCGGTGGCCAACATCGGTGATATCGGCATCAGCGCTTCATACCAGTTCGATCTGTTCGGCACGCTCAAGCGCGGCATCGAAGCCGCCAAGGCCAATGCCGATGCGACCCAGGCCGCCGCCGATACCGCACGTATCACGTTGGTGGCCGATGTGGTGCGGGCCTACACCCAGGTGTGTGCGGCTAATGAAGAGCGGGAAATTGCCCAGCACTCCCTCGACCTGCAGTCGCAGAGCACCACACTGATCCAGCGCCTGCGCGACGCCGGTCGAGGTGATGAAACCCAGGTCACCCGTTCGCAAACCCAATTCAAGTCCCTGCGCGCCGAGATGCCGCGTTATGAGGCTGCGCGTCAGGCCGGGCTGTTCCGTCTGTCGATGCTGCTGGCCAAACCGGTCGATCAATTGCCGGCCGGCACCGCCAGTTGCGCGCAGCTGCCGAAAATCGCGCAATTGGTGCCGGTGGGCGATGGCGCCTCACTGCTCAAGCGTCGCCCCGATATCCGCCAGGCTGAACGTCGGCTGGCCGCTGCGACGGCCGGTATCGGCGTCGCCACCGGTGAGCTGTACCCGGACATCCGCATCGGCGCGACCATCGGCACCGTCGGCATTCTGGAAAACCTCGGCGAGCCTTCCACCAATCGTTGGGGCTTCGGCCCGTCGCTGAGCTGGAGCGTGCCGACCAACGGGGCCCGGGCGCGAATCCGCGAAGCTGAAGCCGTGACCCAGGCGACGCTGGCGCACTTTGATGGCGTGGTGCTCAACGCCATACGTGAAACCCAGACCAGCCTGGCGCAGTACTCGGCGTTGCTGCAGCGTCGAGAAGCCCTAGCGGACGCCGAACAATCGGCGAAGCTGGCCGCCGACCAGACGCACCGTTTCTTCCAGGCCGGCCGCGAGTCGTTCCTGGCCGACCTGCAAGCGACCCGCACCTACACCGACGTCACGGCACAACTGGCCGCCGCCAACACTCAGGTTGCGTTGAGCCAGATCGATCTGTTCCTGGCGCTGGGTGGCGGCTGGGAAAGCGGACGAACGCAAGGCTCGAATACCAGCAAACCCTGAGGCCGTTGCTATGCTTTGACTTGATGAGGTCGCGTGTCGAACTCATCAATCAAGGCTCGCGTTGGTCATGGGGATTCCAACAATGAAAAACCCTTATGCTCCCGGCTTCTGGTGCGCTATTGCGGCGTTAGTATTGCTGTCGGCCACCTATTTCTACGGCATCATGCTGGCCCACCAGATCGACAAGGCGCTGGTGTTCCTCGACAGTGCTTCGGCGCTGATCGCGGTGATGGCGATCGTGGTGGTGGCCTGGGCTTCGTTCCAGGGTCAGCGCATCAAAAAAAGACAACTCGAACAAGGCAAGACACTGGTGCTGATCTGGGACACCAAGGTCGCTTTGCGCCGGGTCGAAACGGTGTTCGATCGTTACTTCTGGGGCAGTTACTGGCAGCCGGGGCGCACGTTCCAGGAAGTCATGGGCGAACTCACCGGCACACCGCTGGAAAAAAGCCTCGAAACCTTGAAGAAGCAATGCCTGGCCCTCGACAAACAAGTGTCCGAGGACGACTGGCACTGGTTGAATAATGCCCGTGAACTCTCCGACGTTGCCGCTGCCATGGCACGCGAACGCTATCAGCTGGATTTCTGCGACCCGCGCGCGGACGTGACGGGCGGGGCGGTGATCAATCGGGATTTTGAAGTGCTGGTTTATACGTGGACGGCGCGGCTGAAAAGCTTTGATCATCAGCTGGATGAGATGGAAGTGCAGTATTCCTGAATCAGTTTTGTCAGTTCTGACGCCTTCGCGGGCAAGCCTCGCTCCTACAAGTTTTTCGTCGAGCACGATATGTGTGAACGACGCAAAACTTGTAGGAGCGAGGCTTGCCCGCGAAGGCGTTTTCATATCCGCCGAAACCCTCAAACCCTACGCACGGTCCATAGACACTCTTTAACCTTTAAACATTGGGCCGCCCGGTACGCCTGATGCTAATCTCCTTCGCACTTTTCGCGCAGTCGTGACCGCAACCCGAAATGGGTTCAGGGAAGACGACCACACTCAAGCAACGGACATTGAACGGGTCATTCATGAATAAATCAGCAGGCGTGCTTCTTGGAATCGTCGTGGCCATCGGTGCAGTCAGCGCCGGCGGTGCCTGGTTCACCGGCACCAAACTCGAAGGGGTGCTGAACACCTCGATCACCGACGCCAACAAAGAGCTGCAAGCCGCGCTGGTCGGCTCCAACGGCACCGCGTCGCTGGAACTGGTATCTCTTGAGCGTCACGTATTCAGCAGCACCGCGCACTACCGCCTCAAGGGCCAGGGCGAGATGTTCGGCGAGGCACCGGTCGAACTGCTTTTCACCGACCGCATCGAACACGGTCCGCTGCCGCTCTCGCGCCTGATGTCGCTGAAGTTGTTGCCGGTCATGGCCACCAGTCACTACGAACTGGAAAAGACCCCGGTCACCGAGAAGTGGTTCGCCGCTGCCAAGGACAAATCGCCGCTCACCGGCGTGGTCAACATCGGCTATGACAACGCCACCAACGGCACCCTCGAACTGCTGCCGCTGGATGTCGCGCTGGACGACAAGTCCCACCTGAAATTTTCCGGCCTGAACCTCGAGGTCGCCGCCAACGCCCAGGCGCAGAAAGTCAAAGCCAACGGCTACATGGACAACTTCACACTGACCACCGTGGCTGAAGACCAGACACCGGTGAAAGTCGAATTGAGCGGCCTGACCCTGGCCAGCAATCTCGTCAAAAGTACCTACGGCTTTTACACCGGCGAGAACACCGTCGAGCTCACCGACAGCAAAACCACCTTCGGCGCGCAACAGTCAGTGTTGGGCATCAAGAAATTTGAAATGAAGAACCAGACCGAAGAGTCGGGCACCAGCGCTTCCGGGCGTGCCGATTACAAGATCGGTGAAGTGTCCCTGAACGGCAATACGGTCGGCTCCGCACAGATGGCCATGAGCCTGAAGAACCTCGACATTCCATCCACGATGTCGTTGATGCAGATCTACCAGACCAAACTGCAACCGTACGAGAAGGCCGCCGCCGAAGCGGTTGCAGCTGGCGAACCTGCCCCCGAACTGGTCCTGACCCCGGAAGAAGAGGCTCAGGTGAAAACCGGTCTGGAGAAACTGCTGGCAGCCGGCCCGCAAGTGGCTCTGGAAAACCTGTCGTTCACCACCACCAACGGTGAAAGTCGCGCCAACCTGGTGCTCGACCTGACTAAGCCACAATCTTTGGACCTGACGCCGGATCAACTGATCAAACAGTTGATTGCCCTGCTGGACGTCAATATCCAGGTGTCCAAACCGATGCTGGTTGATTTGCTCAGCGTCCAGAGCCAGATCGACGGCCAGGCCGACGCCAAGGTCGTTGCCGATCAAGCCACGGCCACCGCCGACATGTTCGGCGCCATGGCGGTCGGTACGCAGTTCGCCACGCTGGACGGCACTAACATCGTCAGCAAACTGCACTACGCCAACAACCAGGTGGAGTTCAACGGCCAGAAAATGACCCTCGAAGAGTTTATCGGCTTTGTGATGAGCAAACTCGGTGGTGCGGGCGTTGTTCAGTAACGCCTAGACGTCCCGAATCAGCCGCCATGCCTCGTCAACCGGCAGCGGCTGCTTCATCTGCTCGGCCAGCATTGCCATCGCCCGCTCTTCATCGCAGGCGATGGCGGCAGTCACCACACCATTCTTGCCGAACAGGCCGATAAAGGGTGGATGGTACGGATCACCCTTGAACTCGACCTCGTCCCAGGCTTCGGCGTGACCGAGGTAGTCGTAGTTCTTGCCGAAGTGCCAGGTCCAGAAGTACGGCACATCCAGGTAATGCTCATCACCGCCCAGCATGTTCATCGCTGCGATCCGCGCCTGTTGTTGCGCCAGGCGCCAATGCTCGATTCGTTGCGGTTGGCCGTTGAGCGGGAAGGTCGCGATATCGCCAGCCGCCCAAAGCCCTTCGGTCACGCGCATCCCGCCGTCGACCTTCAGTGACTGATCCTTTTCCGTTGGCAAATCCTTGAACGGCCCGGTGGCCGGGCTGACGCCAATGCCAACCAACACCAGATCAGCCGGAAAGCGCTGACCGTTATCCAGGCGCACCGCTTCGACCTTGTTCGTGCCTTCGATCTGCGCGGCTTCGCCCTCCGTATGAAACACCACGCCGTGGGCCACATGGTGGGCAAGAATCGCCTTGCCGACTGTTTCGCCGAACTGTTTGGCGAAGGGCACCGGGTGGCGGGCCAGGACGGTGACGTCCAGGCCGTATTCGCGTAGCGCCGCAGCAGACTCCATCGCGATAAAACTGTCGCCGATGATCACTGCCCGCTGGCCGGGTTTGGCGGCGTTCAGAATCCTTTGGGCCTGGTCTTTCGAGCGCAGCAAGAACACCTGCGGCAGGTCGGCGCCGGGAATGCCGAGAGCGTTCGGTGTGCCGCCCGTGGCGATCAGCGCGGCGTCATAGGTCAATGTCTGGCCGTCCTTGAGCTGCACCGTCCGGTTTTGTGCATCCAGGCTCGCCACTTCACCGTTGATGCGATCGATGCGTTGCTCGCGATAGAAGTTTTCATCGCGCAGTGGCGGGACTTCTTCCGGCGGCATTTCCCCGGCGATCACGAATTTGCTCAACACCGTACGGTCGTAACCGGCGTCAGGCTCGCGGTCGATCAGCAGCACACGGCCGCCGAAACCCTTTTCGCGCAGCGCCGCCGCACCGGCCGTGCCTGCGGCGCCGGCCCCGATGATCACAAACGTACGTTCGTCATCGGCCGGCGGGGTGTGAGCATCGTCCAGCGGCTGATCGTCGACCCAGACTTCGTCGTCGCGCACCTCCAGGGGATAGCGCTTGAGGCTGTCCAGCGACGGCGGTTCACATAGCGCGCCGTCCTCGATCCGGTAAGCGGCCTTGTGCCACGGGCAAATCAGGCGCCCGTGACACAGCGCACCTTCGGCCAGAGGCGCCCCGGCGTGCGGGCATTCACCCTGATAGGCGCGCAATTGGGCGCCGACCCGCAGCAAGACGATCTTGGTGTCGCCAATCCGGACTTCCAGGCCTCGGTTCTCGGACACATCGGCAAAACGGGCGACGCGGTGCAGTGCCATGATCGTTCTCCAGGCAAGCGTTTCACTTAAGAGTTTGGCGCTTATCCTGAGGTTCAGCCAATTCCCACTGCCACCGCGCGAACGGTCCGGCTATAGTTTGCACGCCGACCACGGCCCCACCCGCACAAGGTGCTCCGGTATGACCCGATTGACCTCTCTGAACCCTTGGCTGGCGGCCGTTGCCGTCGCCCTTTGCGTGCAGTTTCCGGCTCAGGCCGCAGAACGCTTCACCGTCAGCATTCCCGGTGTCACCGACAACCGCCTGTTCACCTCGGCGGCGGCCAGCGATGCGGCCGGCTGCGGCGGCAAGAACCAGTCCCCGGCCCTGAGCTGGACCGCTGGCCCTGCGGGCACCCAAAGCTACGCCATCGTCATGCACGACCCGGACGGTCAGAAAGGCTTGGGTTCCGACCACTGGATTCACTACGGCATCAAACCCGCGACCCGCCAGATTCCGGCCGGTGTTGGCGCCAAGTCTGCGTTTGAAGGCGTGGGCGGCAGCAACAGCAAAGGTACCATCGGCTACATCGGTCCTTGCCCACCGGTCGGCGACAGCTCCCACCACTACATCATCCAGCTCTACGCCCTGGACCTCGCCCCGGACGCCTTACCGGCCGGCCTGACCCGCGCGCAACTGCTGGAAAAAATCAAAGGCCATGTGCTGAAAAACAGCAGTGTGGTGCGGCGTTATCACCGCTGAAGTTTTTTTCAGCGGGTTTAACCCGAACCGGCGGGGCTGCCCGTCTCAGAGGATGAATGGATCAATTTCCTCCTGAGGTCAGCCCCCATGTCCCTCCCTCTGCATTTCCTCCGCCCGGCCGCCCAGGGTTTCGCCGCCGGGTTGCTGCTGGCCGTTGCCGGTTGCGGTGTTTCGTCCAAGCCTGAATCCCCTTCAGTTGTGTCTCCTGCACAACCTGAGCTGGTGCGCAGTGAAGCGATCATGGCCGATGCGACCTTGGCCAAACGCAGCGTGAGTCCGGCACCGATGGCGAGTTTTGCGCCTGAATCTGCGCCGCCGGGTTATCAGGATGAGCAGCGCGAGCAGTATCAGGCGCTGGCGGATAACCCGATTCACAGCGTCGCCGAGGCGCCGGTCTCGACCTTCAGCGCCGACGTCGACACCGGCGCTTATGCCAATGTCCGCCGCCTGCTCAATCAAGGTCGCCTGCCACCCGAAGGTGCGGTGCGCCTGGAGGAGATGGTCAATTACTTCCCCTACGACTACGCGTTGCCCACCGATGGCTCGCCGTTTGGCGTGACCACTGAACTGGCGCCGTCGCCGTGGAACCCGCACACCCGCTTGCTGCGCATCGGCATCAAGGCATCGGACCGTGCGGTGGCTGAACTGGCCCCGGCGAACCTGGTGTTTCTGGTGGACGTGTCCGGCTCGATGGACCGTCGCGAGGGGCTGCCGCTGGTCAAAAGCACGCTGAAATTGCTGGTCGATCAATTGCGCGCGCAGGACCGGGTGTCGCTGGTGGTCTACGCCGGCGATTCGCGCGTGGTGCTGGAGCCAACTTCCGGACGGGAAAAAGCGAAAATTCGCACAGCCATCGATCAATTGACGGCGGGCGGCTCCACCGCCGGGGCGTCGGGCATCGAGCTGGCCTATCAAATGGCGCAGCAAGCGTTTATCCCCAAAGGCATCAACCGCATCCTGCTGGCCACCGACGGCGACTTCAACGTCGGCATCAGCGACTTCGACAGCCTCAAGCAAATGGCTGTGGATAAGCGCAAGACCGGCGTTTCCCTGACCACCCTGGGTTTTGGTGTGGATAACTACAATGAACACCTGATGGAACAACTGGCCGATGCCGGCGATGGCAACTATGCGTACATCGACAACCTGCGCGAGGCGCGCAAAGTGCTGGTGGATCAGCTCGGTTCGACCCTCGCGGTGGTGGCGAAGAACGTGAAACTGCAAGTGGAGTTCAACCCGGCGCAGGTCAGCGAGTATCGGTTGTTGGGCTATGAGAATCGCGCGTTGAAGCGTGAGGATTTCAGCAACGACAAGGTCGATGCCGGTGAAGTCGGTGCAGGGCATACGGTCACGGCGTTGTACGAAATTGTGCCGAAGGGTGAGAAAGGCTGGTTGGAGCCGTTGCGGTATGGCAATGCTGAGTCAGCCACCTCGGCAAAGTCTGGAGAATTGGCGATGCTGCGTGTGCGTTATCAGCTGCCGGAAGGTGGGAAAAGTCGCTTGATCGAACGGCCGATTGCCGATGGTTCGGAAGGCAAGGCCAGTGACGACCTTAGATTTGCGGCGGCCGTGGCGGCGTTTTCCCAACAGCTCAAGGATGGGCGTTATACGGGTGATTTCAGCCTGAAGGACACGCAGGCGTTGGCTCGCGGTGCGCGGGGTGATGATCCGTTCGGTCTGCGTTCTGAGTTCGTGCAATTGGTGGAGCTGGCGCAGAGCCTGCGAACCACCACCGCATCCAACAGCGAACCGGTTAAAGGAGGCTACAACTGACATGTCTGCTCTTGAACCGAGCGACGAATCACTGCTGGCCCGTTACCGAAAAGGCGACGGGCCGGCGTTCGAGATTCTATACGCCCGTCACCGGCAAGGTCTTTATCGGTTCCTGCTAGGCCTCAGCGGCAAATCCGAACTCGCCGAAGAGGTCTACCAGGAAACTTGGCTGAGCCTGATCCGCAGCACCAGTCAGCCACAAGGTCGGGCGAATTTTCGTACATGGCTTTACCAGATCGCCCGCAATCGCCTGATCGATCACTGGCGCAAACACGGAATCCACAACCCCTTGCACGACAGCTATGACGAACAAACCCACGCCCTGGTCGATGACGCCGCCGATCCCGAACAACTGCTGAGCCTGAGCCGAGATAACCAGCGCCTCGAATCCGCCCTGCAAACCTTGCCCACCGACCAGCGCGAAGTGTTCCTGCTGCGCGCCCACGGCGATCTCGACCTGCCGCAGATCGCCACCCTCACCGAAACACCGCTGGAAACCGTCAAGAGCCGCTTGCGCTATGCCCAGCAAAAACTGCGTCGGCTGCTGGCCGAGGAGGTACTGACATGACTGACGCCCGTAAAACATCAGACGATGAAATGCTTCAGCATTTCCGCGAGCATTCGACCAGCGAACCACCGAGCCATCTTGATGCCTTCATTCTGGCCGCCGCACACCGTGAAGCGCCTGCGCCGAAACCAAATCTGTGGCAGCGCTGGGTTCAGGCTTGCCAGAAGCCTCGTTGGCAGGTCGCATTTGCCAGCCTTGTCGGTGTCGCGCTGATGTTGGCGCTGGTGCAACGCACGCCGGAACAAGCGCCGAGTTACGATTTCGCCCCCAAAGCATCTGCCCCTGTTGCCAAAAAAGAGGCTGCGCAAGCCCCGTCGTCAGTTGCGCGCTCGCTGGCTGCCCCAGCCGCGCCGATGGCCGATTTTGCCGCCCCTGCGCAGAGCGAATCGATCAACGCTGAAATGGCCGATGAAGCGAAAGTCAGCAAACGCGTAGCTGCCAAGGTGAAAACCCTGGATGAGCAATTGCTTGAAGTGGTTCGCCTGCAGAACGCCGGTCAGGCACGCGAGGCGGATGACTTGATAGCGACATTGCACAAACGCTTTCCCAAGGAAAATCTCGCGGCCCGGCTTAAGGAATTGAAGAAAAACTGAGGACACAGGAGCTCTGCGATTTGGCATCAACCCCCGAAAGCGCGCACTATCGGCCTATAGCCGATGCGTTGGAGGATGCCGTGGCAAAAAAAATCGACCGCATCGCCCAAATGCTCAACTGCCCGGTCAAGGGCGAGGAACTGCGGCGAGCAGTGACCGAGAGTCGTAAGGAGTTTCTTCTGGCCAAGCAGGCAGAAGAGGCTCTGGAGGAGGACGTCCTTGATGAAGAAGAGTTTGAGGACGACGAAGACGATGATTACGACGAGTTTGACTGGACGACTGAGTGATTTTCTCTGGTGAAATGATCTCCCTGTAGGAGCGAGCCTGCTCGCGATGTTCTCCCAGACAACGCGGGCATTCAGACTGCTTGCGTCATCATTAACGCCCATCGCGAGCCGACTCGCTCCTACAGAAAAAGCCCCACAGCCCAGTGATTTTAGGCTTGTTTAAAAGGGCTTTGGTTTACTTCCTGCAAGCTACAAATTCTTGCGCCATTACCTACGGCTACGCCAGAATCCGCCGGCTTGTGCGCTTTGGGACCGGTCTGTAATTTGACTCGCGTCACTGGTTTTCAGTGATCGGGTTTAGCAGCCCGCCGTGGTTAGTGAAGTGCATAGCATCCTCTTCAGTCAGGTTATTAACCTGCACGTTATGGTGGCTGTGCGTGGGGCGCCCTCGGGCGCGCCGGTTTGCTAACTCCCCGGTCTGCTAACCCGCGCACAGCCGCCACCCATCGTTTAGCAGCGACGTGTGAACGGCTCCACTTCTGGAGTTAGTCAAATGTCCAAAATAGTCCCCGATCCACCAGCATCCAAACCAGAGCAACCTGAACGCAAAGGCTCGCTCTTCACCGTCAGCCCCAACATCAATACCGAAACCCTGCTCGCCAACGCCTCGGAAGACCTGCTGTCGATCAGCGCCATCGCCGCCGACCTCGCCGACGGTGTGGACGGTTCACGCCGCTCCAAAGCCCTGGCACTCAGCCGCATGGCCGATGGCGTGCATTTGTTGGTCGAACGAGCGCTGGATCACCTGGATGAGCCAGAGATGGCCGCGATTTTCGCCCGGCAGCAAAACCAAACCGACCTGTAGGAGCGAGCCTGCTCGCGATGGACGTTAACGATGACGCGGGCAGTCTGAATGCCTGCGTTGTCCAGTTGATTCGGCATTTCCTCTCAACTCGGCGTTTTCGCCCTAGCGGCTATTGGTCAGAACGCGTTGACCGTCGGCTATCAAATCGAGCACTATCAGGTACCTATTTAGGTACCTTGGAGCCTACTCGTGGAGCAACTACTCGCTAGCCGCTCAGTCAGCATCACAGAACTCAAGCGCAGTCCAAGCACTGTGATTGAGCAGGCGGGATCAGAGCCTGTGGCGGTGTTGAACCACAATCGCCCAGCCGCCTATCTTCTACCGCAAGTGGCTTATCAACGACTTCTTGATCGATTGCAGGCTGCAGAGATTCGTGAGGCAATCACTGCCAGTAGAAACGATCCGCGCCCGCACATTGACGCAGACACTGTTTTTGCAGAGCTAGACGCTATTATTGATAACGTCTCAGCCGAGCAACATCGTAGATGAGGCAACTCGAATTCGCCGCTATGGCGCGTGAGGATCTGCAGCAAATTGCCCGCTTTATCGCTAAGGACAGCCCAGTCAGGGCAAGGTCTTTTGTTGGTGAAATTCGAACCCTATGTGAGCGACTCGTTGATCAGCCAGAGATGGGCGTTTCTCAGGAGGAATACGCGAAGGGTTTGCGCAGAATTAGCCACGGTTTGTATCTGATATTTTATTCGCGGGCTCAAAACGTCATTCTGATCGAGCGGGTACTGCACAGTGCCAGGGACATAGGCCGCCAGTTCGATACATCTGCTCAGGATTAATGAGAGTGACCGTCGTGCCACGCGTCCCCATCACCCACAAAAAAGCCCCAGACCCTAAGGCCTGAGGCTTTTTCGTTTCTACTATATGGTGCACCAGGCGGGATTCGAACCCACGACCCCTGCCTTCGGAGGGCAGTACTCTATCCAGCTGAGCTACTGGTGCAAGCGGGCGCCATGATACTCATATGCACTGCGGGCGTCCATGCTGCTGAATCGACTGCGCTTTTTCAAAGCGTAACCTGCGTTTGCTACGTTGATCAGAAAAATTGAGCAAATGCGGCGTTTTCGTTCTTTTTTTCGAACAGCCTATTGTCCTTTACCCCCTTTGATCCTAGGATTCGTTTGAGATTTCAAACGCTCTTGTCTGGGTGCTGAACCGCACGAGTTCATTCCGTGCGCTATTTATGTGCTTCAGCCCGGTGAATGATTTCCCTGACGGCAGCCTTTGAGGCGCCTTTCTACAATCATAATTTGCTCCGCGCGTGCCGCGGTGCTGTTAAGGAAAGCCGACATGCAGCTTAAAGACACCCAGTTGTTCCGCCAGCAAGCCTTCATCGATGGCGCTTGGGTTGATGCGGACAATGGTCAGACGATCAAGGTCAACAACCCGGCAACGGGCGAAATTCTGGGCACCGTGCCGAAAATGGGCGCTGCCGAAACCCGCCGTGCGATCGAAGCTGCTGACAAAGCGCTGCCGGCCTGGCGTGCACTGACCGCCAAGGACCGCGCCAACAAGCTGCGTCGCTGGTTCGAGCTGATCATCGAGAACCAGGACGACCTGGCTCGTCTGATGACCCTGGAGCAGGGCAAGCCATTGGCCGAAGCCAAGGGCGAAATCGTTTACGCTGCTTCCTTTATCGAGTGGTTCGCCGAAGAAGCCAAGCGCGTCTACGGTGACGTGATTCCGGGCCACCAGCCAGACAAGCGCCTGATCGTGATCAAGCAGCCTATCGGCGTGACCGCTGCAATCACCCCGTGGAACTTCCCGGCCGCAATGATCACCCGTAAAGCCGGCCCGGCCCTGGCCGCCGGTTGCACCATGGTGCTCAAGCCTGCTTCGCAAACTCCGTTTTCCGCTTTCGCTCTGGCTGAACTGGCCCAGCGTGCCGGTATTCCTGCGGGCGTGTTCAGCGTTGTTTCCGGCAGCGCCGGCGACATCGGCAGCGAGCTGACCAGCAACCCGATCGTTCGCAAACTGTCCTTCACTGGCTCGACCGAAATCGGTCGCCAACTGATGGCCGAATGCGCCAAGGACATCAAGAAAGTGTCCCTGGAACTGGGCGGCAACGCGCCGTTCATCGTGTTCGACGACGCGGACCTGGATAAGGCCGTCGAAGGCGCGATCATCTCCAAATACCGCAACAACGGCCAGACCTGCGTCTGCGCCAACCGTCTGTACATTCAGGATTCGGTCTACGACGCGTTCGCCGAGAAGCTGAAAGTGGCTGTGGCCAAACTCAAGATCGGCAACGGTCTGGAAGTTGGCACCACCACTGGCCCGCTGATCGACGAAAAAGCCGTGGCCAAGGTTCAAGAGCACATTGCTGACGCGATCAGCAAAGGCGCAACCGTTCTGGCGGGTGGCAAGGTCATGGAAGGCAACTTCTTCGAGCCGACCATCCTGACCAACGTGCCAAACAACGCAGCCGTGGCCAAGGAAGAAACCTTCGGTCCATTGGCGCCGCTGTTCCGCTTCAAAGACGAAGCCGACGTGATCGCGATGTCCAACGACACCGAGTTCGGCCTGGCCTCGTACTTCTATGCTCGCGACCTGGGTCGTGTGTTCCGTGTGGCTGAAGCCCTGGAATACGGCATGGTCGGCGTCAACACCGGGTTGATCTCCAACGAAGTCGCGCCGTTCGGCGGCATCAAGGCGTCGGGCCTGGGCCGTGAAGGCTCCAAGTACGGCATCGAAGATTACCTGGAAATCAAATACCTCTGCCTGGGCATCTAAGTCCAGCTGGGCATTGCTTCAAACGCAAAGGGCACGAGAGCGCTGACCCTTTGCGTGCTTCAAACGGAATTTTCTCTGTGGCCGGGAACGCTGCGGCAGTCGATCATCGCATGCTGTCGCCGTTGCACCCCGCCGCATTTTCCTTGAACCACGCCGCCCGATGAGCGGTGAATGAGGACTTTATGAGCAAGACTAACGCTTCCCTGATGAAACGCCGCGAAGCCGCTGTACCACGCGGTGTTGGCCAGATTCACCCGATCTTCGCCGAGTCCGCGAAGAACGCCACCGTGACCGACGTTGAAGGTCGCGAGTTCATCGACTTCGCCGGCGGTATCGCTGTGCTGAACACCGGCCACGTGCACCCGAAAATCATCGCCGCCGTGACCGAGCAGCTGAACAAGCTGACCCACACCTGCTTCCAGGTTCTGGCCTACGAGCCGTACGTAGAAGTGTGCGAAAAAATCAACGCCAAGGTGCCAGGTGATTTCGACAAGAAAACCCTGCTGGTGACCACCGGTTCCGAAGCCGTTGAAAACTCCATCAAGATCGCCCGTGCCGCCACTGGCCGTGCCGGCGTGATCGCCTTCACCGGCGCTTACCACGGTCGCACCATGATGACCCTGGGCCTGACCGGTAAAGTCGTGCCTTACTCGGCCGGCATGGGCCTGATGCCAGGCGGTATTTTCCGCGCGCTGTACCCGAACGAACTGCACGGTGTGAGCATCGACGATTCGATCGCCAGCATCGAACGCATCTTCAAGAACGACGCCGAGCCGCGTGATATCGCTGCCATCATCATCGAGCCGGTTCAGGGCGAAGGCGGTTTCTACGTCGCGCCTAAAGAGTTCATGAAGCGTCTGCGCGCGCTGTGCGACCAGCACGGCATCCTGCTGATCGCTGACGAAGTGCAGACTGGCGCTGGCCGTACCGGCACCTTCTTCGCCATGGAACAGATGGGCGTTGCTGCCGACCTGACCACCTTCGCCAAATCCATCGCTGGCGGCTTCCCGCTGGCCGGTGTGTGCGGCAAGGCCGAATACATGGACGCCATCGCTCCAGGCGGCCTGGGCGGCACCTACGCCGGTAGCCCGATCGCTTGCGCCGCGGCCCTGGCCGTGATGGAAGTGTTCGAAGAAGAGCACCTGCTGGACCGCTGCAAGGCAGTCGGTGAGCGTCTGGTTACTGGCCTCAAGGCCATCCAGGCCAAATACCCGGTGATCGGCGAAGTCCGTGCCCTGGGCGCGATGATCGCGGTCGAGCTGTTCGTTGATGGCGACAGCCACAAGCCAAACGCTCCAGCGGTCGCTGCCGTTGTGGCCAAGGCTCGCGACAAAGGCCTGATCCTGCTGTCCTGCGGCACCTACGGCAACGTTCTGCGCGTCCTGGTACCGCTGACCTCGCCGGACGAGCAACTGGACAAAGGCCTGGCGATTATCGAAGAGTGCTTCTCGGAGCTGTAATCTCCAGCCTCTGATCGATCTGTGACCTGATCGACAAAAAACCCGCTTCGGCGGGTTTTTTTGTGTCCGCGGAACACATCCGCTTTTTCAAATGGCCCGCATTGACTAAGGTGCAAGCAGTGCAAATGGAGTATGCAGATGACCGCTGTAGTTTTGCCCGCTGTACCGCGTGTACTGATTGCTGAAGCTGACCCTTGGTCCCGCGACTTGCTCAAGCAGGTGCTGTTGAATGTGCGCTGTGACGCACGGCTGGATCTATGCGCCGACGGTCAGCAGGCGTTGGAGTTGCTGGCGGAAAATCCTTATGACCTGGTGATCGTCGACTGGGAATTGCCGGGCGTCGATGGTTTGAATGTCTTGCGCAATGTCCGCCAGCGCAAACGCAATCCGCCGTTGCCCTTTATTCTGATGAGCAGCCGCAACGACAGCGCCAGTGTGCGCGAAGCGTTGCCCCTGGCACCCACGGCGTACCTGACCAAACCCCTGAACATGGAAAGCCTGACCCACCGCCTGCAGGATCTGCTGCTGAATGCCGGTGAACAGGTGTCGTGTGAAGTGACGGCGTTGGCGCCGGGCATGAGCTTGTCGGCGTACCTGGAGTGTCGTCGTGAGTTTGCCGACGGTGCGCCGCTGATGACCGACGTGGAACTGGCGGTTAAACGCAGCCTTAATCCCAACGGCCTTGACCTGAAACTGCTGGAAGATGAAATCCGCATTGATCCACAGATCACTGCCGTCCTGATCGCCGCCGCCAACAGTGCGGCCCAGCATCACGGCGCTGGGGTACAAACCCTGTCCCAGGCGCTGCATCGGCTGGGCACCGGGCAGAGCATGAATTTGATTCTGGGGCTGGCGCTCAAGCGCAGTGCGCGGCTCAGCGATCCGGCGCTGGCCGATTACGCCGAGCGTTACTGGAACCTGTCGCTGCACACCGCTGAGTACGCCCGGACATTGGCGCGCTTGCTGGATCTGGACCAGGAACGCTGTTACTGCGCAGGCATGCTGCATCGCTTGGGTGACCTTGCGTTGCTGCGGTGTCTGCAGGAATGGAAGCAGTCCGGCGGAGAGCTGGATGAATGGGAGGAAGTCGGTGATGCACTGGCCGAGTTCGGTGCAGCCTATGGTTCGGCGCTGCGTACTCGCTGGCGCCTGCCCCTGGAGCTGCGAGAGCTGATTGCGGCGGTCTACCAGCTCGGTGGCGGGGTTTACTCCCGCGAAGCGCTGGTGATGAACATGGCGGCGCAGATGGCGCGATTGAATGAGCATGAAGGCATCGAGGAACTGGCCAAGAGCCGGACGGCGCGGTTGCTCAAGATTGGTTTGCCGGAATTGATACGTTTGCGCAAAAAATAATCCTGACCCCAAACCCTGTAGGAGCCGGCTTGCTGGCGATCGGGACAACGCGGTGTGGCTGATTAACCGCGGTGATGCCATCGCCAGCAAGCCGGCTCCTACAAGGATCTGTGTTGGGGTTGTCAGCCGGAGATGATTCGGTTCTTGCCCTGGCGCTTCGCTTCGTACATCGCCGCGTCCGCGCGGGCAAACAGGGTATCCAGGCTTTCATCTTCGGCCGTCAGGCTGGTCAATCCCTGGCTGACGGTGATGCCGAACGTCTGGTCGTCATGGCTGAAGCTCAGCCGCTGAATTTCCCGTTGCAGGCGCTCGGCCACTTGCATGGCCATGTCCGGCGCGCAACCGGGGAACACCGCCGCAAACTCCTCGCCACCAATGCGTCCGAACACATCACCGCGCCGTAAAGCCGCTTGCCCGCACTCGGCGATCCGTTGCAGCACGTTGTCGCCTTCCGGATGGCCGTAGGTGTCGTTGATCAATTTGAAATCATCGATGTCCAGCAACAGAAACGCCAGCGGTGTGCCTTTTTGTCGTGCCAGTTCGAATTCAAGGTGGGCGCAGTCGAAGAAGTGCCGGCGGTTGCTGCTCTGGGTCAGGACGTCGGTGGTGGCCAGGCGATGCAACTCGCTTTCCATCTGCTTCTTGTCGGTGATGTCTTCGGCAATGCCGACGATGATCACCGGTTGACCTGGTTCGGCTTGCCGGTTGATGAAGCACTTGTCGCTGAGCCAGCGCACCTGGCCGTCGGCGGTAATGATCCGGTACTCACGGTCTTCAACGGCGCCTTTGACCAGCACTTCGGCGAGGCTGCGCTCGGCATACTCCAGATCGTCGGGGTAGACGCTGTCGCGCCACTGGCTGGCGTCGGCCAGCAACAGGCCGGCGGACCGACCGAAAATCCGTTCGTAGGCGGGGCTCACGTAGAGCACCTGGCGGGTTTCCCAGTTGAACGCCCAAAGCACCGCGTTAACGCTCACCAGCAGCGAGCTGAACAGCTGTTCGCGTTCGCTCAGGCGCGCGACTTCGCCTTGGGCATGCATCAGCGCCATCAGGGTTTGCGCGGCTTCCGGCCACTGGGGTAGGGATGAGTCTTGCAGGTTCTTATTGACCATCGACACAAATCTCAAGGACGTGCCGCGTGTTCGACAGCGGCCACAACAAAGCCCGCCGTAGTGGCGAAGTGTCTTTGAGATAGGGGATTTGGAGCTAAGTTCCGAAGGGTGCGCCCGCAAACGGGGCGCACCGATCAACGGTGTCAGGCGGTAGCGGCAGGGCGCAGGGAGTAAGTCTTCAATTGGTCGGCGAAGTCGCGCAGGGATTGAATTCCGCTGGCCTCGGCTTCGTGTACCCAATCCTTGATGGCCGCCAGCATGTCGTGACCATTTGAGCTGGTCTTGACCCAGATCTGCTGCAAGGCCAGTCGTTTCTCGTAAATTACCTTCAGCGCCTGACTGTGCTCGAGCATGGTCTGGATGCGCAGGTGGTGTTTGTCATCGAGCAGGCTGGTTTCCCGCGAGAGCAGGCGTTTGGCCCTGTGAAATTGGTGACGGACCGAGTGATCGACCTTTTCCAGCTCTTGTTTGACCAGCGGCGCGATCACCAATTTGCGGTACTGGGCCATGATCTGGAAGCGGTTGTTGAGGATGGCCATGGCGGTGTCCATGTCCAGGTTGCCCTTGCCTTCGACCCGGTGGGCAATCGGCGCAACCCGTTGAACCTTGGCCAGGCGCAGGAAACTGAAGACCTGGATCCAGGCCCAGCCGAGGTCGAATTCCCACTTCTTCACCGACAGTTTTGCCGAATTAGGGTAGGTGTGATGGTTGTTATGCAGTTCTTCGCCGCCGATCAGGATGCCCCAGGGCACCAGGTTGGTCGCCGCATCGCGGCATTCGAAGTTGCGGTAGCCGACGGCATGGCCCAGGCCATTGACCACGCCGGCGGCCCAGACCGGGATCCACATCATCTGGATAGCCCAGATGGTGATGCCGATGGTGCCGAACAGCAGCAGGTCGATGACCGCCATGATCGCCACGCCCAACAGCGGGTAACGGCTGTAGAGGTTGCGTTCGATCCAGTCTTCGGGGCAATTCTTGCCGTAGATGCGCAGGGTCTCGGGGTTTTCCGCTTCGGCGCGGTACAGCTCGGCACCTTTGCGCAGAACGGTGGACAAGCCCTTGATGACCGGGCTGTGCGGGTCATCGACGGTTTCGCATTTGGCGTGATGCTTGCGGTGGATGGCGGTCCACTCGCGGGTGTTCTGCGCCGTGGTCAGCCACAGCCAGAAGCGGAAGAAATGTTTCAGGCCGGCATTGAGCTCAAGCGAGCGATGGGCTGAATAGCGATGCAGATAGACCGTCACACCGATAATCGTGACGTGGGTCATCAGCAGGGTGACTGCCACCAGTGACCAGGGCGACAAGCCGAGAAAACCTTCGTACCACATAGGCTATAGGGCCCTCGATAAAGAAAAAAACAGCCGTTGCATTATCACTAAGCCCACAGATAAAACCAGTCGCCCTTTCAGATAAGAGTGGCTTGATGTTTCTTTAACTTATAATTCCAACCCTTTTGTAGGGACATGGACGGCCGAATGTCTGCCACCTATCGCGATGCCATGCGTGCATCGCTGCTTTACCTGCTGCTTTCCGTCGTCTGGCTGGAGCTCAGTGGTTACTTATTGAACAGTTTCTTCGATAGCTCCGATGAGCTACTGCGATGGCAACTGATCAACGGTTACGTCTGGGTGGTGCTCAGCGCCGGGCTGATCTTCCTCGCCCGGGCGCGATTGTTCCGTTGCCTGGGGATCGGCGCCAAACTGCGTGAGCGCCATGAAGACCGGGAGCGTTTACGTCAGGCCGCTGCCGTGTTCGATTGCACCCGCGAAGGCGTGCTGGTCACCGACCGTAATGGGGTCATCGTCCATGTGAACCGCGCCTTCATGGAAATCACCGGTTATCAGTGCGAAGAAGTGTTGGGCCAGCAACCCAGCCTGTTCAAGTCCGGCCACCACCCGGCGAGTTTCTACCAGGCGATGTTCGCCACGCTCAACCGTTGCGGCGAGTGGAGCGGCGAGATCTGGAACCGTCGAAAAAACGGCGGGATCTACCCGCAATGGCAGACGATCCGCCTGATTCATGACGACCAGGGCCAGCTCAGCCACTACGTCGCGGTGTTTTCCGACATCAGCGCGATCAAGGATTCCGAGCACGAACTCAAGTACCTGGCGCATCACGATCCACTGACCGATCTGCCTAACCGTCTGCTGTTCACCGACCGTGCCGAGCAGGCATTGGCTTCGGCGCAGATCCAAAAGCGCGGCTGTGCGTTGCTGATGATCGATCTGGATCACTTCAAGATGATCAACGACAGCCTCGGGCACACAGTCGGTGACCAACTGCTCAAGGCCGTGGCCGAACGCTTGAAGGCCATGTTCGGACCGGGCATCACGCTGGCGCGGCTGGGTGGCGATGAGTTCGCCGTATTGGCTGAAAGTTGCCCGCAGCTGGTGCATGCCGCGGCACTGGCCCAGCGGATCGTCGACGGTCTCAAGGAGCCGTTCCACATTGACGGCCATCGGCTGTTTATCAACGCCAGCATCGGCATCAGCCTGTTCCCCAGCGATGCCTTGAGCGCTGAACAGCTGCTGCGTAACGCCGACTCGGCATTGTTCAAGGCCAAAAGCGCTGGTCGCGACGGTTACGCGCTCTACACCGAAGAATTGACTGCACATGCGCAACAGCGGGTCGAGACGGCATCCGAATTGCGCCGCGCGCTGGAGCAGCAGGAATTGCGGGTGTATTACCAGCCGGTTCACGACCTCAAGACCCGTCGCCTGGTCGGTGTCGAGGCGCTGGTGCGCTGGGAGCATCCGCAGCGGGGGTTGGTGTCGCCGGCGGAATTCATCCCCATCGCCGAGCGCACCGGATTGATCGCCGAGATCGATGCCTGGGTCATGCAGCAGGCTTGCCGGCAGATGTGCCACTGGCAGCAGGCCGGGGTGGCGTTGTCGTTTGTCGCGGTGAATGTTTCATCGCGCTTGTTCGCGCGCCGTGAGCTGTATCAGCAAGTGGCGCAGGTGCTGCGCGACACCGGGCTGGACCCCGCGTATCTGGAGCTGGAAGTCACCGAGAGTGCGGTGATGGACGACCCGGAAGTGGCTCTGGAGCAGATGCATCGTTTGCGCGAGCTCGGCGTACGGCTGGCCATTGATGATTTCGGCACCGGCTATTCGTCACTATTGCGACTCAAGCGTTTGCCGGTGCAGAAACTCAAGATCGATCAGGGCTTCGTCGCCGGATTGCCTTGGGATGACGACGACGCGGCCATCGTGCGCGTGATCATCGCTTTGGCGCAAAGCATGGGCATGCAGGTGCATGCCGAAGGGATCGAGCAGGTCGAGCAGGCGGGTTTCCTGCTGGAGCAAGGTTGCGATCTTGGCCAGGGCTACTGGTTCGGCCGACCGGTGCCGGCCGGGCAACTGGACTGGATGCACGCCCCCGAATCCTACTAACAACCCGATCCCCTGTAGGAGCCGGCTTGCTGGCGATGAGGCCCGTGAGATTTACGTAGAGCCCGAGGCCGCTATCGCCAGCAAGCCGGCTCCTACAAGGACCGTGTAGGGGCTGAAGTGGGGGCTGATTTTTGGATCCTCGATCCGTCGCGCAGACGTAAACCCTCGTCCCGGCAAATAATTTCTTTTGGTTATATAAACATTCTTAAATAGTCTTTTTAAGAATATCCGCACCTATCTACTATTGGCCTCACGCCGCAAGCAGTGCCGCCCACTGCCAGGCAACCTCTCAGTCGAAGGAGCAGCACCATGAGCGCATCCCTACGTAGCGTTGACGGTCAAGACGAAGCCACCATCTTGCGTGAGATCCAGAGCGCTCTGCGCGATCTGCGATTTGGCGCCGTGGAAATCACCGTACACAACGCTCAAGTGGTCCAGATCGAGCGTAAAGAGAAATTCCGTTTGCAGAACCCGAGCACTAAATCGAGCTAAGCAGCCGGCAACCGATTCCAGCACTTCATAAAAAAAGCCAACACACCAAGAATTCCAGGAGCTTTCACCATGTCGTCGATTCGTCATTTCGCTTTGGCCGCACTGGCCAGTGCCCTTTTTGCTGGTTCTGCGGTTGCCAAGGATTATGAGCTGCTCAACGTGTCGTACGACCCGACGCGTGAGCTGTATCAGGATTACAACGCTGAGTTCGTCAAGTTCTGGCAGAAAGACCATGCTGGCGACACCGTGAAAATCCAGCAGTCCCACGGTGGCTCGGGCAAGCAGGGCCGTGCGGTGATCGACGGTCTGCGTGCCGACGTAGTGACCCTGGCCCTGGCCGGTGACATCGATGAAATCGCCAAGCTCGGCAAGACCCTGCCGGCTGACTGGCAGACACGCCTGCCGGAAGCGAGCACGCCGTACACTTCGACCATCGTGTTCCTGGTGCGCAAGGGTAACCCTAAAGGCATCAAGGATTGGGGCGACCTGGTCAAGAACGACGTATCGGTCATTACGCCAAACCCGAAAACCTCCGGCGGCGCACGCTGGAACTTCCTCGCGGCCTGGGCCTATGGCCTGAAAGCCAACGGTGGCAATGAAGCCAAGGCCAAGGAATACGTACAAACGCTGTTCAAGCACGTACCTGTGCTGGACACCGGTGCTCGCGGTTCGACCATCACTTTCGTCAACAACGGTCAGGGCGACGTGTTGCTGGCCTGGGAAAACGAAGCCTTCCTGGCGCTGAAAGAAGACGGCGGCGCCGACAAGTTCGAGATCGTCGTGCCTTTGCTGTCGATCCTGGCCGAGCCTCCAGTGGCGGTCGTCGACAAAAACGCCGAGAAGAAAGGCAACGAGCAGATCGCCGAAGCGTACCTCAAGCACCTGTACAGCCCGGCCGGTCAGGAAATTGCCGCGAAAAACTTCTATCGTCCACGTGATAAGGAAGTCTCCGCCAAGTACGCCCAGCAGTTCCCGAAACTGGAGCTGGTAACCATCGACAAAGACTTCGGCGGCTGGAAAACCGCGCAACCGAAATTCTTTAATGACGGTGGCGTGTTCGACCAGATTTACTCGGCGCAGTAACCTGCAATAAGCCATAAACGAGCCCCGGATATACGTTCGGGGCTTTGTGCGTTCTCAACCAAGGACTTTTATGTCGCGTCGTATCTCCCCCGTCATACCCGGCTTCGGGCTGACGCTGGGCTACACCTTGGTGTACCTCAGCCTGATTGTGCTCATACCACTGGCGGCGATGTTCGTGCACGCCGCTCAACTCACCTGGGATCAGTTCTGGGCGATCATCTCGGCGCCCCGCGTGCTGGCAGCGTTGAAGCTGAGCTTCGGCACCGCGCTGTATGCCGCGATCATCAACGGCATCATCGGCACGCTGCTGGCCTGGGTGCTGGTGCGCTATACCTTCCCGGGTCGCAAGGTCATCGATGCGATGATCGACTTGCCCTTCGCATTGCCCACGGCCGTGGCCGGTATCGCGCTGACTGCGCTGTACGCGCCGAATGGTTGGGTGGGTCAGTTTGCTGCGGACCTGGGTTTCAAGATCGCGTATACCCCCCTCGGCATCACGCTGGCGCTGACTTTTGTAACGCTTCCATTCGTAGTACGTACGGTACAGCCAGTATTGGCCGATATCCCGCGTGAAGTGGAAGAAGCAGCGGCGTGCCTCGGTGCAAAACCCTTGCAGGTTTTCCGCCATATCCTGGTGCCCGCGCTGCTGCCTGCCTGGTTGACCGGTTTCGCGTTGGCCTTTGCCCGCGGGGTCGGCGAGTATGGTTCGGTGATTTTCATCGCCGGCAACATGCCGATGAAAACCGAGATTCTGCCGTTGCTGATCATGGTCAAACTCGACCAGTACGATTACACCGGCGCCACCTCCATTGGTGTACTGATGCTGGTGGTTTCCTTCGTCCTGTTGCTGCTGATCAACTTGCTGCAACGCCGTATTGAAACCCCATAAGGAGGCGCAGAAATGTCCCAATCATCTATTGCTGCTGCTTCCTCGAACGCTGCCCGCCGTGGCAGTGCCAATTCACGGCGAATCCTGATCGGCCTCGGCTGGCTGGTGTTTGCCCTTTTCCTGTTGCTGCCGCTAGTGATCGTGGTGTCCCAGGGTTTGAAGAATGGTCTGGGTTCGTTCTTCACCGCGATCCTTGAACCCGACGCGCTGTCGGCGCTGAAACTCACGGTCATCGCCGTGTTGATTTCGGTCCCGCTGAACCTCGTGTTCGGCGTCAGCGCCGCGTGGTGCGTGAGCAAATACTCGTTCCGCGGTAAAAGCATTCTGGTGACCCTGATCGACTTGCCGTTTTCGGTATCGCCGGTGATCGCCGGTCTGGTCTACGTGCTGATGTTTGGCGCGCAGGGCCTGTTCGGCCCGTGGTTGCAGGATCACGACATCCAGATCGTCTTCGCCTTGCCGGGCATCGTGCTGGCGACGATTTTCGTCACCGTGCCGTTCGTGGCGCGTGAACTGATCCCGCTGATGCAGGAACAAGGCACGCAGGAAGAAGAAGCCGCGCGCCTGTTGGGCGCCAATGGCTGGCAGATGTTCTGGCACGTCACCGTGCCCAATATCAAATGGGGCCTGATCTACGGCGTGGTGCTCTGTACCGCGCGGGCGATGGGTGAGTTCGGGGCGGTGTCGGTGGTTTCCGGGCACATTCGCGGGGTGACCAACACCTTGCCGCTGCACGTCGAGATCCTCTACAACGAATACAACCACGTGGCCGCGTTCGCTGTGGCGAGCCTGTTGCTGATCCTGGCGCTCTTCATCCTGCTGCTCAAGCAGTGGAGCGAAAACCGTATTAACCGCCTGCGCGCCAGCGCCGCGGAGGAATAATTCATGTCGATCGAAGTGCGTAACGTCAGCAAGAATTTCAACGCGTTCAAGGCCCTCAATGACATAAGCCTGGACATTCACAGCGGCGAACTCGTGGCGCTGCTCGGCCCGTCGGGTTGCGGCAAGACCACGCTGCTGCGGATCATCGCCGGTCTGGAAACCCCGGATCGGGGCAACATCGTGTTCCACGGTGAAGACGTTTCCGGCCACGACGTGCGTGATCGCAACGTCGGGTTCGTATTCCAGCACTACGCGTTGTTCCGCCACATGACGGTGTTCGACAACGTCGCGTTCGGCCTGCGCATGAAACCGAAAAACCAGCGCCCTAGCGAAAGCCAGATCGCGGTGAAGGTTCATGAACTGTTGAACATGGTGCAACTGGATTGGCTGTCGGATCGTTACCCGGAGCAGTTGTCCGGTGGGCAGCGCCAGCGGATCGCTTTGGCCCGTGCCTTGGCGGTCGAGCCGAAAGTGCTGCTACTCGACGAACCGTTCGGTGCACTCGACGCCAAGGTTCGTAAGGAACTGCGTCGCTGGCTGGCGCGGCTGCACGAAGACATCAACCTGACTTCCGTGTTCGTGACCCACGACCAGGAAGAGGCGATGGAAGTGGCCGACCGTATCGTGGTGATGAACAAAGGGGTGATCGAGCAGATCGGCTCACCGGGCGACGTCTACGAAAACCCGGCCAGCGATTTCGTTTATCACTTCCTCGGCGATTCTAACCGTCTGCATCTGGGCGAAGACAAGCACGTGCTGTTCCGTCCGCATGAAGTGTCGCTGTCGCGGCATGAGCTGGAGGATCACCACGCGGCCGAAGTGCGCGATATCCGTCCGCTGGGCGCGACGACCCGGGTGACGTTGAAGGTCGAAGGCCAGAGTGATTTGATCGAAGCGGAAGTGGTGAAGGATCACGACAGCCTGATCGGGTTGGCGAAGGGTGAAACCTTGTTCTTCAAGCCGAAGGTCTGGCAGAAAGTCGCCAACATCTAAAGCAAAAACTTCGCGGGCAAGTCGGATCGCCGCACCGCTCGCTCCTACAGGTAAACGCAATATCCTGTAGGAGCGAGGCTTGCCCGCGAAGGCGTCTTACGCAGCAGCGCGCTTCGGATTGACCCGAACACCCCCAACCCGCGCCTCGATCTGCTCTTTCAAATCCCGTCGCATCCCCAGCAAAAACGCCAGTTCAACCACCACAAACAACGGCCCGACAATCAACCCCGTCACATCATCGACAAACGCCGGTTTGCGTCCTTCGTAATGATGCCCGACAAACTGAATTGCCCAGCCGATCACAAACATCCCGACGCCGCTCGCCAGCCACACCAGCGTGCTTTGCTGTGCCAGCACATGACCTGCCCAAACGCACAGACCGAGCAGCACCGTCATCAGCACGCCTAAACGCAGTTCCAGGCGCAGGTAGAACCACGCCGATGCCAGCGAAACCAGCACCGCCGGCGAAAGCCAGCCTGCGGCCCATTGCGGCCGTGACAGCAACACCGCGACAGCGACCACAATCAACGGAATACCGATAAAGTGGCTGGCAATATTGCGCGGATCACGGTGGTAGGCGGCGTATTGACTGAGATGGTCAACGAGGCTTTTCATTGTTATTCCTCCTGTAGGGTGATTGATCATGCCCCGGGTTCACCGCTCGCTCTGTCAGCCAGACGACAATCTCCAGGAGTTTTCATGGACATGCAGGTTTGGCGTTCGCGCCTGGAAACGGGGCAGTGGTTCAGTCATCTACCGGTTCCTTTACAGAATAGTCTGTTGGCCAGCGCCAAGGTGCGGCGCCTGGCGTCGGGGCAGCGGCTGTTCAAGCGCGGCGATCCGCCGTGCGGCTTGTACGCGGTGCTTGAAGGTTCCGTTCGAATCGGCGCTGTCAGCGAACAGGGCAAGGAAGCGTTGTTGAGCCTCGTGGAGTCACCGCACTGGTTTGGCGAAATCTGTCTGTTCGACGGCCAGCCGCGCACCCACGATGCGTTCGGCGTCGGCCAGTGCATCCTGCTGCACATCCCGCAAACCGCGTTGCTGGCCTTGCTGGATGAGCAACCGGTGTACTGGCGGCAACTGGCGTTGCTGATGAGCCAGAAACTGCGCCTGACCTTCATCAACCTCGAACAGTTGAGCCTGATGCCGGCGCCTGCACGGTTGGCGCATCGCTTGCTGATGATCGCCGACGGTTACGGCGAAATCGCTCCGCCGCGGCGTGTGCTGCAACTGCCGCAGGAACAGCTGGCTTCAATGCTGTCGCTGTCACGCCAGACCACCAATCAGCTGCTCAAGGAATTGCAGGGGCAGGGGATTTTGAATTTGAAGTACGGTGAGATTGAGATTCTGGATGCCGAGCGGTTGCGGGCGTTGGCGGTTTTTTAAAGCTGCCTGGTGATTGGGGGTATATCCGTTGGTTTTGTTATGGCTGCAGGCGGTTTCGCCCCTACGGCGAGTCACTTGGAAGAGCCCCAAGTAACCAAGGGCTTTTGCCCCTTTCGTTCGGTGCCTCGCCCAGGCTCGGCATACCCTCGCTCCGGTCCTGCTCCGTGGGCCCGCCGCGATCGGCCATCCCTGGCCGTGCGCGGCTAACCCGGCATCCATGCCGGGTTGCCCACTGCGCAGAACCTGCGCTCAGCCTCTCGAGGGGGCGACTACCGCCACAGCCGCCGAGGCGGCCTGAAAGCCGACCTGGCTCATTTTGCGTACGCGTTGTCCTTCTCTGCTGCGCTCACTCATTCCGGACATGAACACCGATCCCCTGTAGGAGCCGGCTTGCTGGCGATGGCGTCCGTCCAATCAATAAACAGGTGACTGACCCACCGCTATCGCCAGCAAGCCGGCTCCTACAGGGGATCGTGTACATTCCGAACACATACGCATTACCCCGTAGGAGCCAGCTTGCTGGCGATGGCATCCGTCCAATCAACAAATATATAGGATGACCCACCGCTATCGCCGGCAAGCCGGCTCCTACAGGAAATCCGCGTACGCTTTTGATTTTCACCACTCATCAGGCCGAGCGTTAGCTCGCCTTCAGCTTTTGATCTGAGCGCCCCCTCGAGAGGCCGAGCGCTGGTTCTGCGCAGTGGGCAACCCGGCATGGATGCCGGGTTAGCCGCCCCCGGCCATGGATGGCCGATGGCGGCGGGCCCACGGAGCAGGACCGGAGCGAGGGCATGCCGAGCCACAGCGAGGCACCGAACGAAAGGGGCAAGAGCGCTTGGTTACTTGGGGCTTTTCCAAGTGACTCGCCGTAAGGGCGAAACCAATAGCCGCCATAACCGCAGAAACGGATATGTACCCCAAACCACAAACCCAACCCGCCGGTCACAGTAAAGGTGGGCTTTGTCCGCGAAGGCGCCTAGCCTGTGACGACGACAATCGAGGTGTGCCATGCGTGTGCTGTTAGTGGAAGACGAACCGGAGACCGCCAAACTCCTGGCCAGCGGCCTGAGCGAAGCGAGTTACTCGGTAGATGTGGCGCTCAACGGCATGGACGGCCGCCGCTTCATCGAGTCCGGCGAATACGAGCTGATCATTCTTGACGTCATGCTACCGGGGCTGAACGGCTGGCAGTTGCAGCAACAGATCCGCAAACTCGGCGAGACGCCGGTGCTGTTTCTCACCACCAAGGATGGCATTGAAGATCGTCTGCGCGGGTTGGAGCTGCATGAGGACGATTATCTGCTCAAGCCGTTTGCCGTGAGCGAACTGGTGACGCGGGTGCGCAAGTTGTTGCGGCGTAATCGTTGATGGGGATGTGGTGAATTGACGGACGCCTTCGCGGGCAAGCCTCGCTCCTACAGGTAACGGGGCGATCAAAAATGCCCGGCCAAACCCCTAACCTGTAGGAGCGAGGCTTGCCCGCGAAGAGGCCGAAACAGGCTGCACAAATTCACATCACCGCAACCCATCCCGAAACTGCCCCGGCGTCATCCCCGTCCAGCGCTTGAATGCGCGGCTGAAACTGCTCGTATCCGCAAACCCCAACAGATAACTGATCTCGCTCAACGAACATTGCGGGTCGCGCAGGTGCAGCAGCGCAAGGTTTTCACGGCTTTCATTGAGCAGCGTATCGAACCGGCAACCCTCATCTGCCAAATGCCGTTGCAGGCTGCGCAAGCTCAGGTGCAAGGCCTTGGCGATATGTTCGGCGCTGGGTTCGCCCTCGGGCAGCTGTTCTTCAATGGCGTCGCGGACCTTGCGCTCCCAGGTCAGGGGTTTGAGCTGCGCCAGCGTGCGTTTGAGCACGGTTTCGTTGTGTTCGGCCAGTTCCGGGTTGGCGTCGTCCAGGTGACTGTCGAAGTCCACCAGCGCAAACTCCAGCCGGTCTTCGTCGGCCGAAAAGTACACCGGTGAGCGGAAGACTTTGTGCCATTGATGCGCGTCGACCGGTTCCGGGCGACGCAGGTACACCGCGAGCGGCGCGTAGTCGCGGCCCAGTCGGTTGCGGCAGGTGCGCACGTAAATCGCGGTGAAAGCGTCTATGGCTTCGAACGCTGGCGCCGGGTTGCCTGGCGGGATTTTCAGGCGGAATCGATAGCGATCCTCGGTGCGGCTCAATTCAAGCTCCAGGGCATCGCTGACCACCTGGTGATAACGCACGATGCGCTCGAACACTTCGCGCAAACTGCCGCTGGCGACCAGCGCATAGCCGAGTGCGTGAAAGGTGGTCGGGCTGACGAATCGCGACACCCGCAAGCCGATCGCCGGATCGCCGCTGACCTGCACCGCGATTTCCCACAGCCGCGTAGTGCCCGACAACGGGTAACGGGCGTTCGGGTCGTCCATCAATTGCGGGTCGAGCCCCGCCTGGTGGCACAGCGCGGTGCTGTCGAGGCCCAGCGCATCGAGTTGCTTGCGCAGGGCGCGGGTCCAGCTGGCGAGGGAGGTCGGTTCAGTCATGCTGATTGGCGCTTCCGGTCAACAGGTTGGCGTCCACGGCTACCACCTTGTGAAGGTTCACACGGCAGGATGCGAACATCAATAACCAGAGGATGGAAGCATGGACGGTACTTCTGCAAGTCCCCAGCGACTGAATGCAGCTCAGCGATCTGCGCATATTCGCGAAGTGGTGTTGGCCAAAGGGGTCGAACTGCGTAAACGCTACCCGATTCTCAACCATCAGGACGCCTTGGGCGCGGGCATTCTGGCCTTTGCTTTGGCGGGAATGATCGGTTCGGCAGCGCTGTACATCAGCGGATGCATGGCCTGGTGGGCATGCCTGCTGCTCAACGCGTTCTTTGCGTCGCTGACCCACGAGCTGGAACACGACCTGATTCATAGCATGTACTTCCGTAAACAACGCGTGCCGCACAACCTGATGATGGGCCTGGTGTGGCTGGCGCGGCCGAGCACGATCAACCCGTGGATTCGCCGGCATCTGCACCTCAATCACCACAAGGTTTCCGGCACTGAAGCCGACATGGAAGAGCGCGCGATCACCAACGGCGAACCCTGGGGTTTTGCGCGGCTATTGATGGTTGGCGACAACGTAATGTCGGCGTTCATCCGCATGCTGCGGGCCCCGACCTGGGCCCACAAGTTCAGCATCATCAAGCGTGCGCTGAAGGTCTATGCGCCCCTCGCGCTGGTGCATTGGGGCGCGTGGTACGTGTTTCTCGGCTTCCACGCCGCTAACGGCGTCGCCCATCTGCTGGGAGCACCGATTGAATGGTCGGCGACCACGCTCTCGGTGATGCAGGTGATCGATATCGCGGCAGTGGTGATCATCGGCCCGAACGTGCTGCGCACTTTTTGCCTGCACTTTGTCAGCTCGAACATGCATTACTACGGCGATGTGGAGCAAGGCAACGTGATGCAACAGTGTCAGGTGTTGAACCCATGGTGGTTGTGGCCGTTGCAGGCGTTCTGCTTCAACTTCGGCAGCAGCCACGGGATCCATCACTTCGTGGTGAAGGAACCGTTTTACATCCGCCAGTTGACCGTGCCGGTGGCGCATAAGGTGATGCGTGAGATGGGGGTGCGGTTTAACGATTTCGGGACGTTCGGGCGGGCGAACCGGTTTGTGCGCAAGGAAGAAGTGCAGGGGCAAACGGTGGAGGGTGTGCGCGTCTGAGGGCCTCTTCGCTGGCAAGCCAGCTCCTACAGGGGGCTTGCTTGCCGGCGAAAGCGGTCGTTCTGCTCAAACCGCAACGCTGACATCCTGTTTATCCAACGCCACCAACGTCTCGATCATCGCCCGCGCAGCCGGTGACAAGCGGAACCCCGTGCGGCTGACAATCCCGCACCGCACGCTCATGCTCTCGATGTGCGGCGGCAGGTTTCGCCAGTGCAGCAGCACCAGCGAACCGTCGGCGATGTCCTCGACAAACGCTTCCTCCGTGCCTACTCCGATGGCGTTCGATTGCAGCACGATCCTGGCCAGCGCCGGAAAATGCTCGGTCTCGATGGTCGGTGAAAAATCGATCCGGCCGCTGAGGTTCGCCAGCAGTTTGCGAATACCCGGCGGGATCTGCGTGGTCGCCAGCGGGTAATCGAACATGTCGTTGGTCGACAGGCTTTCCTTGGCCAGCAGCGGATGCCCCGGACGGCAGAAAAACACACCGCGTTTGGGCGTCAGCGCTCGGGTCTGAAAGTTCGGATCTGCTTCGAAATGGCGAATGTCGGCGATGAAAAATTCGATCTCTTCACGACTCAGGGCGCGGCTGAGTTTTTCCCAGTTATCCACCTGAAAACAGGTGCGTATTTTCGGGTGGGCGCTGATGAATTGCGCCACCGCATCCGGCACCAGTTTTACCGCCGGTGCCGGGCCGCAGCCGAACCGCAGTTCACCGGCGTCGAGCTTGGTCATTTGCGTGACTTCGGCGTTTAGCAGTGCGGCGCCCTGTACCAGCGTCAGCGCATGTTGCAGCACCACCTGACCTTCCGGCGTGGGGCGCAAGTCCTTGTTGCCACGGTCCACCAGTGCACAGCCGAATTCCTGCTCAAGCCCTTGAATGCTGCGACTGAATGCCGGCTGAGTGATGCCCATGGCGTCGGCTGCCCGTACGAAACTTCGGTGTTCGGTGAGGGCAATGAAGTAACGCAGCTGACGAAGATCCATAGGTTTTTCCCGGCATCCTGAAACGACCTCGATGGCATGTGCGACGAGCGTGGTTGAGGTTTTTTAAAGGTAATCGCTTATTCCGTCAACGAAGCAATCAAATAACTATTAGATGATAAAAGAATATCAATAGAGCGTTGCCCCTGCCGCCCGATTGCCGGCGCTGCGGCCTCCTGGCCGTGAAAATGGCTCTTAAATCATGCCTTTGGTGAATATTTTCGATGCCTTAAAGGCATGTGATTTCCGCCTGTTGTCCGCAGCCCTTGCCGGGCAAGGCTTGTAGCAGATGACCGGTCTTTGATATTCGTTTTCGGTCTATACATAACTTTAAAGATTACTTTCTGAGATAAGCGTCTGCCTCAATGATTCACCCATCGATACGTCGTCGGGGGATGTCTGGCACGACGTTTCGGTTATCCGCAAAGAGACCGCAGGGAGTTAAGCAATGGGCAATGTCCAGACCGCCGCCAGCGCACACGAGGTGCTGTGGCGCCAGGCGCCAGGTGGCGAGTTGGTCGACCTCGGCCGGGTGCACCGAGTGCCCTTGGGGCAGCTGCGTTTGCAGCGTGCGCCCAAGGGCATTCTGAGTCGCCGGGAAACGATTCTGCTTGGTGTGCTGGCGCTGCTGGTGCATGGCGCAGTCATCTATTGGGTCAATCAGCAGCCGACCAAGGCATTGCCGATCGTGCCGCCGGAAATTCCGCCGATGACGATTGAGTTCTCGCGTCCGGCGCCGCCCGTGGTCGAGCCGCCGCCACCGCAGCCGGTGCAACCCGTGGTCGAGCCACCGCCGCCGGTGGAAGACGAACTGGCCGTGAAGCCGCCGCTACCGAAACCGATTCCCAAGCCAAAGCCGGTCGCCAAACCTGTGCCGAAACCGGTGCAAAAAGTCGCCCCGCAACCGCCTGCGCCGCCACAACCGGCAGCCCCTGTCGCGGCCCCGGCGCCACCTGCACCACCGGCGCCCGCGCCGGTGACGCCTGCCTCGGCCAATGCCGCGTACCTGAAAAACCCGGCGCCGGAATACCCGTCGCAAGCCGTGCGTCGCGGTTGGGAAGGCACGGTGTTATTGCGGGTACATGTGCTGGCCAGTGGTAAGCCTGGCGAGATCCAGATCCAGAAAGGCAGTGGTCGCGATTCCCTCGATGAGGCGGCGATCAATGCCGTGAAACGTTGGAGTTTCGTGCCGGCCAAGCAGGGTGACGTCGCCCAGGACGGCTGGGTCAGCGTGCCCATCGATTTCAAGCTTCATTAAACCGAAACCAAATTCGCGCGAAACGTTTACACGAGGAACTCATCATGACGTTATTGGCATCTCCACTTGAATCCATCGAAAGCGCGGTGATCTGGCTGCTGGTGGTTTTTTCCGTTGCCACTTGGGGCCTGGCGCTGCTCAAAGGCGTGCAGTTCGGCCGTCTCAAGGTGCAGGACCGAAAGTTTCATAAGCAGTTCTGGGCTGCGTCGAGCCTTGATTCGGCGGCGGAGCTGGCCGAGACCCAGCCCGGCGCGGCGGCTCGTGTGGCCCAGGCCGGCTACGCGGCAATACAGGTAGGGGAGGCGCCACAAGCGGCGGATTTGAGCCAGGCGATCAACCATCAGGATCGTCTTGAGCGCGCCTTGCGTCAGCAGATCGTGCGTGAGCGCCGCTCGCTGGAAACAGGTTTGGCGGTGGTCGCAAGTATTGGCAGTACATCGCCGTTCATTGGTTTGTTCGGCACTGTGTGGGGAATCATGGAGGCGTTGAAAGGAATCAGCGCAGCAGGTTCAGCCAGCCTGGAAACCGTGGCCGGGCCGATTGGCGCGGCGCTGGTGGCGACCGGTGTGGGGATCGCCGTCGCGGTACCGGCGGTGCTGGTTTACAACTACTTTTTGCGTCGTCTGAAACTGACGGCGGCGGACCTGGATGACTTCGCCCATGACTTCTACAGCTTGGCGCAAAAGAGTTCGTTCCGCGTGCTGATTCATCCGACGGCGCATAAAACCGCCGCATCGGGCAGCGCGCAGAAAGTGAAGGAGGCGTCCTGAGATGGCTTTCTCCACGCAAGACAGCGATGAGGTGCTGAGCGAGATCAACGTGACACCGCTGGTGGATGTGATGCTGGTGCTGCTGGTGGTGTTTATCGTCACCGCGCCGCTGCTGACCAACGCGATCCCGATCAACCTGCCCAAGACCGAGGCCGTGGCGCCGGTGGAGCAGAAGGACCCGCTGGTCGTGAGCATCGACGGTGCCGGGAAACTGTTTATCAACAAGTACGAGATTCAGCCGGACTTGCTGGAGTTCAACCTCAAGTCGGCGAAGGCCAAGGATCCCGAAGTGCGCGTGCAATTGCAGGCGGACGACGGGGTGAATTACGGCGAAGTGGCGCGAGCCATGGCGTCGATTGAACGGGCAGGGATTACCAAGTTGTCGGTGATTACCGCACGCTGACCGATTTTCGATTTTCCGGGGCCGTCTCCTTGGCAGGGTGCGGCCCCTTTTTTATGCCTCGAGAAAACACACGGTCCTGTAGGAGCCGGCTTGCTGGCGATCGCGTCCGTCCAGCCAATGAAAATGTTGTCTGACACACCGCTATCGCCAGCAAGCCGGCTCCTACAGGTCGTGTGCCTTTAATATTCTTTATGGGTCTTAATAAATAGCTTCTTATTCCTTAACGAATATAACTCTCCTCCCTATACTCGATCAGGAACAGACACGCAGCAGGAGAGTTCCCCCATGCGCAACGAATCAATTCGCTATCTGATTGTGCCGGGCTGGCAAGGATCGCCAGAAGATCATTGGCAAAGCCACTGGCAGAACAGCTTGCCGAACAGCGCGCGGGTGGAGCAGGCCGATTGGCTGACTCCCCGTCGTGAAGACTGGGTGGCGGCATTGGCCGAGGCGATTGCCGCTGACAGCACGCCGGTGATTTTGATTGCTCATAGCCTGGGTTGCATCACGGTCGCGCATTGGGCGGCCACTGCACCGCTGAATTTTTTGCGCCAGGTGCGCGGTGCCTTGCTGGTTGCACCGGCAGACGTCGAGCGCCCGGCCTGCGCGCCAGCCTTGCGCAACTTCGCGCCGATTCCGACGAACCTTTTGCCGTTCCCGAGCCAGGTGGTCAGCTCCGACAACGACGCCGCTGTCAGCGCGCCGCGTGCGTTGGAACTGGCACGTAACTGGGGCGCCGAGGCAGGAATACTGTCGGGTGCAGGGCACATCAACGTGAAGTCCGGTCATCAGCGCTGGGAGCAGGGTTTTGCTTATCTTTATCGCCTGCAAAACCGCATGGAACATCACGCCCTGCGCCGCGCTTGAACCTTTTCTTTTTTTAACATCGCCCCCCGTCTCCCGGCGGTTTTGGGCGGGAGTCTGCCATGAGTTTTGAAGCCTTCGGTCAGCCGCTGCTGACCTTTCCCGACGCAGAAAAAAGTCCGCTGAGCATCCGCGCCAAGGCGCTGGTGTTCGTCGATCCGCGCTCGCGTCAGTTGCGCGCCGAGCTGGAGCAACTGGCCCCGCGTTCGATCTCCGTGTTGATCCGTGGCGAAACCGGCAGTGGTAAAGAACTGCTTGCGCGGCACATCCACCGCGCCAGTGATCGCGGTGGGTTGTTTGTGTCGGTCAATTGCGGTGCGATCAGCCCGACCTACGCCGACGCCGAATTGTTCGGTTATGCCGCTGGCAGTTACACCGGTTCGGCGAGCAGTCGTGCTGGCTGGTTCGGTTCGGCCAATGGCGGCACGCTGTACCTGGACGAGATCGGCGACTTGCCGTTGCCGATCCAGATCAAGTTGCTCGCCGCGCTGGAAAACCACGAAGTCACCCGCGTCGGCGCGCATCAACCGAGCCCGGTGGACGTGCGTCTCGTGGCCGCGACCAGCATTGATCTGGCGCAAGCCGTGGCTGCCGGGAAATTCCATGAGCGGCTTTATCACTACCTCAGCGAAGGTCAGTTGGAACTGCCGGCGTTGCGTGAGCGGGTGGGCGATATCCTGTCGTTGTCCGAGTACTTCCTGGGCATCTACAGCCAGCGCCTGGACCTGCCGGTGCCGCTGATCAGCGAAGCCGCGCAGCATGTACTGGAGCGGCACAGCTGGCCGGGCAATACCCGGGAGCTGGAAAACGTCATTCACTTTGCGTTGCTGGTCAGCACTGGCGACGAGATCCTGCCCGAACATTTAAACCTGCCCGAAGCACCCGCGCCGTTGACGCAGATCGAGCAGCAGCTCCAGCACATCCTCACCAAAGGCACGGCTGATGAACAAGCCGCCCTGAAAAACCTCCTCAAAAACACCGCACTCTTGTAGGAGCCGGCTTGCTGGCGATCCAGACAACGCGGTGTATCAGGCCGGACGCCTTCGCGGGCAAGCCTCGCTCCTACAGATCACGAACACACCGCGCTCTTGTAGGAGCGAAGCTTGCTCGCGAACCAGACGACACGGATTTTCTGGAAGGACGCCTTCGCGGGCAAGCCTCGCTCCTACAGGTGAGTACGGCAAAATGAAGCCAACGCTTGTACTAGAGCTGTATGAACAAAATGGAATATGAAAGTGAATAAAAGATATTGTTCGGGAATAAAAAATCCCGGTATTGTCCGCTTCACGCCAGCGATAGCACTTCACTGGCACTCGTACTAAACAAGCCGTCGTCGATGACGACCGTGATTTTCGATAAGGACACTGCATGAAAAAGGTTCTGTTGTTCACCGCATTGGCGGCTGCCCTGACCGCGGGCCTGGCCCAGGCTGGCGAGAAACTGGTAGTTGCGGCGACCCCGGTCCCACACGCCGAGATTCTGGAGCTGATCAAGCCAACCCTCGCTAAAGAAGGCGTGGACCTGGAAATCAAAGTGTTCACCGACTACGTTCAGCCAAACGTACAAGTTGACCAGAAGCGTCTGGACGCCAACTACTTCCAGACCCTGCCGTACCTGAAAAACTTCAACGAAGGCAAAGGCACCAACCTGGTGACCGTGATCGGCGTTCACGTTGAACCGTTCGGTGGCTACTCGAAGAAGTACAAAAAACTGGCTGACCTGCCAAACGGCGCGACCATCGCTCTGCCGAACGAAGGCAGCAACAGCGGTCGTGCTCTGCTGCTGTTGCAGAAGGCTGGCCTGATCGAGTTGAAAGACCCGAAAAACGCTTTGGCTACTCCGAAAGACATCGCCAAGAACCCGCACAACTTCAAGTTCAAGGAACTGGAATCGGCCATGTTGCCGCGCGTTCTGGACCAGGTTGACCTGGACCTGATCAACACCAACTACGCGTTGGAAGCAGGTCTGAACCCGGCTAAAGATGCGCTGGTGATCGAAGGTGCTGATTCGCCTTACGTGAACTTCCTGGTGGCTCGTCCAGACAACAAGGACAGCGTAGCCATCCAGAAACTGGCCAAGGCGTTGACCAGTCCAGAAGTGAAAGCCTTCATCGCCAAGAAATACAGCGGCGCAGTACTGCCGGCGTTCTGATTGGACGCAGCATCAAACCCCTTCAAGGTTTCGAACGCCGACGGCTAGCAATAGCGTCGGCGTTTTTTATTGCGCGTGCACATTCCAAATGTAGGAGCGAGCCTACTCACAAAGGCGGCACCCTTGTAGGAGCCGGCTTGCTGGCGATTCAGACAACTCGGTGTATCAGGCCGGACGCCTTCGCGGGCAAGCCTCGCTCCTACAGATCACGGACACACCGCACTCTTGTAGGAGCCAGCTTGCTGGCGATTCAGACAACGCGATGTATCAGGCCGGACGCCTTCGCGGGCAAGCCTCGCTCCTACAGATCACGAACACACCGCACTCTTGTAGGAGCCTGCGTGCTGGCGATTCAGACAACGCGGTGTATCAGGCCGGACGCCTTCGCGGGCAAGCCTCGCTCCTGCAGGGGATAGGCGTGCTCCGGAGGCTTAGGCCGCCCTGGCCTTCAGCGCCCTGCGCAACGCCACCAGCAGCTTCACGATGTCTTGCGGATCAAGCCGTTGCGGTACTTTTACGTCAGCCATGTTCTCTTCCTTGTGATGGTTCGGCCGGGAGTCTGGCCAAAAGCTGTGCGTCCTTGGAGGGCTATTCCGAAAAAAAGATCCTTCCTACAGCGAAAAGGAAAATAGTCGTCTTCCCCCTTCTCGGCAAATTCACCGGATAGTTTTTTGCGTGATATCAATATGCTTTAACGGTATTTAAATTCCAGTTCTTATACCTTTAAAGTCGGTACCTGCCGGGAGGTTATCCACCGCCCATGGACTGCGCCACCGTCGCTTACCGAGCGACGTCCAGGATGTTCAATGAACTTCGATTACGCTTTTATCCTCAGCACCCTGCCGGCGTTTCTCAAGGCCGTGGGCGTGACGCTGCAGGTCGGCTTCATCGCCATCGGCACCTCGTTGCTGGTGGCCTTGATCAACGCGACGATCCTGGTGTTCCGCACGCCTTACCTGCAACGCCTGGTCGGGTTGTACGTAGAACTGGCGCGCAACACGCCTCTGCTCATTCAACTGTTCTTCGTGTATTTCGCCTTGCCGGCGCTGGGCATCAAGGTGTCAGGCTTCACGGCGGCGATTATCACCATGACGTTCCTGGGCGGCGCTTACCTCACGGAAGTGCTGCGCGCCGGGGTGGATGCGGTGCCCCAGGCGCAGCTCGAATCCGGTCGCTCCATCGGCTTGTCCCACGGGCAATTGCTGCGCTACGTGATCCTGCCGCAGGCCGGCATCCTCAGCCTGCCGTCGCTGTTCGCCAATTTCATTTTCCTGCTGAAAGAGACCACCGTGGTCTCGGCCGTAGCGGTTCCGGAAATTCTCTACACCACCAAAAGCTACATCGCGCTCTACTACAAAACCTACGAAATGCTTGCCGTGCTGACGCTGATTTGCGTGCTGCTGTTTTTGCCGCTGTCGCTGCTGCTCAGCCGTCTGGAAAGGAGGCTCCAGCATGGCCAGTTCGGGTCTTGAGTTGCTGTGGGTGTCGTTGCCGCAATTGGGCAAGGGCGCTACGCAAACCCTGTCGATCTCTTTCCTGAGCATCGCCATCAGCACCGTCGGCGGTGTGCTTTACGGCGTTTTGCGTACGCTGAATTCGAAATGGCTGAACGCGATTTTGCGCGTGTATCTGGAGCTGTTCCGGGCGATCCCGGTGCTGGTCTGGTTGTATCTGCTGTTTTTCGGTCTGCCGATTTTCTTCGGCCTGAGCATTCCAAGCTTCTGGTGCGCGGTGCTGGTGCTGTCGCTGTGGGGTGCCAGCGAAGTCGGTGAAGTGGTGCGCGGTGCCTTGCATTCATTGCCACGCGGTCAGCGTGAAGCAGGCCTGTCGATCGGCTTGAACGGCCCGCAACTCTACGGCTACGTGCTGCTGCCCCAGGCGCTGAAACGCATGACCCCGCCAACCATCAACGTCTACACGCGGATCATCAAGACCAGCTCCCTGGCGGTGCTGATCGGCGTGGTGGACGTGATCAAGGTTGGCCAGCAGATCATCGAACGCACCTACGAATCCGTGCTGATCTACGGCGCGCTGTTCCTGTTTTTCTTTTTCATCTGCTACCCGCTCTCGGCCGCCTCGCGCGTGCTGGAGCGGCGCTGGACGCAAGCATGAGCGCATTGATCGAATTCAAGGGTTTCAACAAGTTTTTCGGCGAGCAGCAGGTGCTCGACGGTATCGACCTGAAGGTGAAATCAGGCGAAGTGATCGTCATCCTCGGCCCCAGCGGCTGCGGTAAAAGCACCCTGTTGCGTTGCCTCAACGGGCTGGAAGTCGCGCACAGCGGCAGCCTGACATTTGCCGGTCGAGAGTTGCTGGATAAAGGCACCGACTGGCGGGAAGTGCGGCAGCAGATCGGCATGGTGTTCCAGAGCTATCACCTGTTCCCGCACATGAGCGTGCTCGACAACCTGCTGCTCGGCCCGGTCAAGGTGCAAAAACGCGAGCGTCGCGAAGCCCGGGATCAGGCCGAAACCTTGCTGGCGCGCGTGGGCCTCTCGGACAAGCGCGACGCCTTTCCTCGCCAGCTCTCCGGCGGCCAGCAGCAACGCATCGCCATCGTCCGTTCGTTGTGCATGAACCCCAAAGTCATGTTGTTCGATGAAGTCACCGCCGCCCTCGACCCGGAAATGGTCAAGGAAGTGCTGGAAGTGATTCAGGGATTGGCCCGCGAGGGCATGACCCTACTGATCGTCACCCACGAAATGGCGTTTGCCCGCGCCGTGGCTGACCGCATCGTGTTCATGGATGCCGGGCGAATCCTTGAACAAAACCCTCCCGAGATTTTCTTTACGAACCCGCAAACCGCACGAGCGCAGCAGTTCCTGGAGAAGTTCTCCTACGTCGCCGCACTACCCAAAACGACTCAAACAAAGGAACTGGAACTGCCATGAAAACTGCCAAGTCTTCTCTACTGCTATTCCCACTGCTCGGCCTCGCGTTGCTGGCCGGCTGCAACAAAACCGAAGAACCCGCGAAGCCGAAAGTCGCCAGCGAAAGCACCGCGCCGGCCAGCTACCTGGACAAAATCAAGGCGCGGGACAAGTTGATCGTCGGCGTTTTCACTGACAAACCGCCGTTTGGTTTCGTCAATGAAGCCGGGCGTTACGTTGGTTTCGATACTGACATCGGCCGTCAATTTGCCAAGGATCTGCTTGGCGATGAGAACAAAGTTGAGTTCGTGGCGGTGGAACCGGCGAGCCGGATTCCATTCCTGCAAAGTGACAAGGTCGACCTGATCCTGGCCAACATGACCGTGACCCCGGAGCGCAAGGAAGCGGTGGAATTCACCAATCCAAACCTGAAAGTTGCAGTACAGGCATTGGTGCCACAGGCCAGCGAAGTGAAAAACCTCGATGACCTGGCGACCCGCACCACCATCGTCACCACCGGCACTACGGCGGATATCTGGCTGACCAAGAATCACCCGGACTGGAAACTGCTGAAGTTCGAGAAAAACTCCGAGTCCCTGCAAGCCCTGGCCAACGGTCGTGGCGATGCCTATGCGCAGGACAATCTGGTGCTGTTCAGCTGGGCCAAGCAGAACCCTGGCTACCGCGTACTGAGCCAGACCCTGGGCGCCGAAGCGCCGATTGCACCGGCGGTGAAGAAGGGCAACATCGAGCTGCGTGACTGGGTGAATGCCGAGTTGGCGAAGCTGGGTGAAGAGAAGTATCTGCTCAAGCTGTACGACCAGTATGTGCGCAAGGAATTGAGCGATGACACCAAGCCTGAGAGCGTGATTGTCGAGGGTGGGAAGTGGCAGGGGTGATTCTGTAGGTTTTGCAGCGGTCTTTCGACCGCTATCGCCGGCAAGCCGGCTCCTACACGTGGATCACCGCGGTCCTGTAGGAGCCGGCTTGCTGGCGATTGGTTTCAGCGGCACCGCTCAATCCGGCCAATACCACGCCGGTTCATCCAGCATCCGCTGCCCGACAATCCCGGTCTGGCCCAGATTTTTCTCCAGCACGATGCAATTGCACTCGGGACTCTCCTGTAGCGCCGAAATCAACCGCCGGGCATGGGACACCACCCACACCTGACACTGCTCCGACGCGCGGATAATCAAGCGCGCCAACGCCGGCAACAGGTCCGGGTGCAGGCTGGTTTCCGGTTCGTTCAGCACCATCAGCGTCGGTGGGCGCGGTGTCAGCAGCGCCGCCACCAACAGCAAGTAACGCAACGTCCCATCGGACAACTCCGCCGCCGACAACGGGCGCAACAACCCTTCCTGATAAAACTCGATGGCGAACCGGCCGCCCGCCAGCGGCTCGATATGCAGCCGTGCACCGGGAAACGCATCGCTGATGGCGTTGCGCAAAGCTTCGGGGTCGCCAATCTCGATAATGGTCTGCAACGCCGCCGCCAGGTCTCTGCCGTCGTGGTGCAGCACCGGGGTGCGGGTTCCCAGTTGTGGCTGACGCACCGGCGCGTCGGCGTCGCTGCGAAAGTGATCGTAGAAGCGCCAGCGGCGGATGAACTCACGCATCTCCAGCACCTCCGGCGAGGTACGCAAGCTGCCTACCTGATCGAACAGGCTGTCGAAAGTCGGCGTGTGTTGAGCCAGAACATCCCAGCTGCGGTTGGCTCGGGTGCGGATCATCGGGCCGTCGCGATCCACCAGCAGGCTCGCCGGACGATAATGCGCCCCGGCCCACAGGCATTCACGCTTGATTTGCGGATCGAGGCTGAACCGTGACGCAATGGGTGTGCTGCACCCGGGCAACATGAAATGACCGTTGGAATCGGGCAGCCCCAGGCTGATCGAGTAACCGAAGTCGTCCCCGGCAAACCCCAGGCGCAAGCGTTTGACGCCGTGGCGAACGGTCGCCTCGATCGGCGCTTCGCCGTTGCGCATGCGCCGGGTGATGGTTTCCGGCCCGGCCCAGAAGGTCGAATCCAGGCCGCCTTCGCGGGCCAACGCATTGACCACGCCGCCCTGAGCGGTTTCCGCCAGCAGACGCAACGCCCGGTAAAGGTTGGATTTGCCACTGCCGTTCGGCCCGGTGATCAGGTTCAGACGACCCAGCGGAATCACCAGTTTATTGATCGAGCGGTAATTGGCCACCGCGAGGGTTTTGAGCATGGGAAGCTTCCTGCTATGTGATCGCCCAGTTTGCCTTATTGCCGGGAACAGGGAGTTCCCCTTGTGGGAGCGAGCCTGCTCGCGAAGGCGGTGTGTCAGCCGAAGGAGATGTCGACTGACAGACCGCCTTCGCCGGCAAGCCGGTCTCGCTCCTACAGAGAGTGCAGCAAACCTGTGCACCTGTTGAACCCTGTTCTAAGCTCACAGTCGTAACGCCATTGGCACGTTCGTACGACGCAAAGGAGTCTGCATGGCTGGTCCCGGATTGAAAAGAGTGGTTGGCCTGAGTCTTCTTGTCCTGCTGGGGGCCTGCGGGGAAAAACCCCAGGTCGAAAAGGATCGTCCGCGGGTGTTCGTGCAAGTCGTCAACGCCGCGAATTACGCCGCGTCCGTCACCCTCACCGGTGATGTTCAGGCGCGCGTCCAGACAGAGCTGTCGTTCCGTGTCGGCGGCAAGATCATCCAGCGCTCGGTCGATGTCGGTGACCGGGTGTCGGCCAAGCAAGTGCTCGCCAGACTCGACCCGAAAGACCTGCAAACCAATGTCGACTCGGCCCAGGCGCAGGTCGTCGCCGAGCAGGCGCGGGTCACACAGAGCGCCGCCGCCTTTGTCCGCCAGCAAAAACTCCTGCCCAAGGGCTACACCAGTCAAAGCGAATTCGACTCTGCCCAGGCCGCATTGCGCAGCAGCCAGAGCGCGCTGACGGCTGCTCAGGCGCAACTGGCCAACGCCCGCGAGCAACTGAGTTACACCGCGCTGATCGCCGACGCGCCGGGAGTGATCACTGCCCGGCAGGCCGAAGTCGGTCAGGTGGTGCAGGCCACGATGCCGATTTTCAGCCTGGCGCGCGACGGTGAGCGCGACGCGGTGTTCAACGTCTACGAGTCGCTGCTGACAGAGGATCCTGAGGGCAAAACGATTGTGGTGAGCTTGCTCGATAACCCGGCCATCAAGACCACGGGCACGGTTCGGGAAGTCACCCCGGCCGTTTCCGCGCAGACCGGTACGGTGCAGGTCAAGGTCACCCTTAACGGTCTGCCGGAAGGCATGCAGCTTGGCTCGGTGATCAGCGGCACGGCAAAGACACCGAGCAAATCCGCAATCGAACTGCCATGGTCGGCGCTGACCAAAAACCTCAGCGAACCGGCCGTGTGGCTGGTGGATGACGAGGGCAAGGCGCAGTTGCATACGGTGACGGTAGGTCGTTACCTGACCGGCAAAGTCATCATCAGCGATGGCCTGAAGGGCGGCGAAAAAGTCGTCATTGCCGGCGGTCAGTTGCTGCACCCCGGCGTCAAAGTGGAAATCGCCGAAAACACCTACAAGGATTTAGCTGCGGGAGCCCAGCCATGAAGCGCGTGTTGCTGGTGTTCGCCGGAATGCTGCTGGTGGCCTGCTCGAAAGAAGAACCGCCGCCAGAGCCGGTGCGTCCGGTGCTGTCGATCAAGGTCCAGGCGCTGGGCGAGGAGAGTCTCGGCCGCTTCGCCGGCAGCATCCAGGCCCGATACGAAACCAATGTCGGCTTCCGTGTACCGGGGCGCATTGCCAGCCGTAACGTCGATGTCGGCGCCGAGGTCGAGAAGGGCGCCTTGCTCGCGACCCTCGATCCCACCGATCAGCAAAACCAGCTGCGCTCGGCTCAGGGCGATCTGGCGAAGGTTCAGGCACAACTGATCAACGCCCAGGCCAACGCCCGACGTCAGCAGGAGCTGTTCGATCGCGGGGTCGGTGCGCAGGCGCAACTGGACATCGCCCAGACCGATCTGAAAACCACTCAGGCTTCCCTCGATCAAGCGAAGGCGGCGGTCGATCAGGCCAAGGACCAACTCGATTATGTCGAGTTGCGCACCGACCACAAAGCCATCGTCACCGCGTGGAACGCCGAAGCCGGGCAAGTGGTGACCGCCGGCCAGCAAGTGGTGACCCTGGCGCAGCCGGACATCAAGGAAGCGGTGATCGACCTGCCCGACACGCTGGTCGATCAGTTGCCCGCGGACGTGGTGTTTCAGGTCGCCGTGCAACTGGAACCGAGCATCACCACCACCGCCATCGTCCGCGAAATCGAACCCCAGGCGCAGAGCGCCACCCGCACCCGGCGCGCCCGCCTGACCCTGACCGACACGCCACCGGGGTTTCGCCTGGGCACGGCAATCAGCGTCACCCTCAGCTCCGCGATCAAACCGCGTATCGAACTGCCTCTGACCGCGCTGCAAGAAGTCGATGGTAAGTCGCGGATCTGGGTCATCGACCCTCAGACCCAAACCGTTTCCCCACGTGACATCAGCCTGATCAGCCGCACCGATTCCACCATGGTCCTGGCCAGCGGCGTGAAGTCCGGCGAGCGTGTCGTGAGTGCCGGTGTGAACAGCCTGAAGCCTGGGCAGAAAGTGAAAATCGATGAGGACAGCCCACAATGAAAGGGAGTTTCAACTTATCCGAATGGGCCCTCAAGCATCAGTCCTTTGTCTGGTATTTGATGTTCATCGCGCTGCTGATGGGCGTGTTCTCGTACATGAACCTTGGCCGCGAGGAAGACCCCTCGTTCACCATCAAGACCATGGTCATCCAGTCCAGCTGGCCGGGTGCGACCCAGGAAGAAACCCTCAAGCAGGTCACCGACCGCATCGAGAAAAAGCTCGAAGAACTCGACTCCCTCGACTATGTGAAAAGCTACACCCGGCCCGGTGAGTCCACGGTCTTCGTGAACCTGCGCGACACCACCAGCGCCAAGGACATCCCGGAAATCTGGTACCAGGTGCGCAAGAAGATCAACGACATTCGCGGCCAGTTCCCCAAGGGCCTGCAAGGGCCTGGGTTCAACGACGAATTCGGTGATGTGTTCGGTTCGGTGTACGCCTTTACCGCTGACGGCTTGTCGATGCGCCAGTTGCGCGATTACGTCGAGCAGGTCCGCGCCGAGATTCGTGAGGTGCCGGGGCTGGGCAAGGTCGAGATGGTCGGCGAGCAGGACGAGGTGCTCTACCTGAACTTCTCCACTCGCAAACTGGCGGCGCTGGGCATTGATCAGCGTCAGGTCGTGGATAGCCTGCAATCGCAAAACGCGGTGACGCCGGCCGGGGTCATTGAAGCCGGTCCCGAGCGGATTTCCATCCGCACCACGGGGCAGTTCGCTTCCGAGAAAGACCTGGAAAACGTCAACCTGCGGCTCAACGATCGTTTCTATCGCCTGGCCGACATTGCCGACATCAGTCGGGGTTATGTCGACCCGGCGACCCCGGAGTTTCGCTACAACGGCCATCCGGCCATCGGCCTGGCCATTGCCATGAAGAAGGGCGGCAACATTCAGGATTTCGGCAAGGCGCTGCACCAGCGCATGATCGACCTGACCGCCGATTTGCCGGTGGGCGTCGGTGTGTACAACGTTTCCGACCAGGCCGCTGTGGTGGAAAAGGCCGTCGGCGGCTTCACCAGCGCGCTGTTCGAAGCGGTGGTGATCGTGCTGGTGGTCAGCTTCGTCAGCCTCGGCGTGCGCGCCGGGTTAGTGGTGGCGTGCTCGATTCCGCTGGTACTGGCGATGGTCTTCGTCTTCATGGAGTACAGCGGCATCACCATGCAGCGGATTTCCCTCGGCGCGTTGATCATCGCCCTCGGCCTGCTGGTGGACGACGCGATGATCACGGTCGAGATGATGGTCACCCGGCTGGAGATGGGTGAAACCAAGGAGCAAGCGGCCACGTTCGCCTACACCTCGACTGCGTTCCCGATGCTCACCGGTACGCTGGTGACGGTGGCCGGTTTTGTACCGATCGGCCTGAACGCCAGTTCGGCGGGCGAGTACACCTTCACGCTGTTCGCGGTGATTGCCGTAGCGATGCTGGTGTCGTGGATTGTCGCGGTGTTGTTCGCGCCGGTGATCGGCGTGCACATCCTCAGCGCCAATGTGAAACCTCACGACGCAGAGCCCGGTCGCATCGGTCGCGCTTTCAATTACGGCATGCTCTGGTCCATGCGCAATCGCTGGTGGGCCATCGGCATCACCATTGCCTTGTTCGTGGCGTCGGTGTTTTCCATGCAGTTCGTGCAGAACCAGTTCTTCCCGTCCTCCGACCGCCCGGAAATCCTCGTCGACCTGAACCTGCCGCAAAACGCTTCGATTGCCGAAACCCGCAAAGCCGTGGACAAGCTTGAAGCTACGCTCAAGGACGACCCGGACATCGTGCGCTGGAGCACCTACATCGGCGAAGGCGCGATCCGTTTCTACCTGCCGCTCGACCAGCAATTGCAAAACCCGTACTACGCGCAATTGGTCATCGTCAGCAAGGGCCTGGAATCGCGAGAAGCCCTGAGTCAGCGTTTGCGCGAGCGCTTGCGCAAGGATTTCGTCGGCATCGGCAGTTACGTCCAGGCGCTGGAAATGGGCCCGCCTGTCGGGCGGCCGATCCAGTACCGGGTCAGCGGCAAGGACATCGACCAGGTGCGCAAACACGCCATCGCCCTGGCCACCGAGCTGGACAAGAACTCGCACATCGGGGAAATCATTTACGACTGGAACGAGCCGGGCAAAGTCCTGCGTATCGACATCGCCCAGGACAAGGTGCGGCAACTGGGATTGTCGTCGGAAGACGTGGCCAACCTGATGAACAGCATCGTCGTCGGTGCGCCGGTGACGCAGGTCGATGACGATATCTATCTGATCAACGTCGTAGGCCGCGCGGTGGATGCGGAGCGCGGAACGCCGGAAACGTTGCAAAACCTGCAGATCGTCACGCCCAGCGGCACCTCGATCCCGCTGCTGGCTTTCGCCACCGTACGTTATGAACTTGAGCAGCCGTTGGTGTGGCGTCGCGACCGCAAGCCGACCATCACCATCAAGGCTGCAGTGCGCGACGAGATTCAGCCGACCGATCTGGTCAAGCAACTGAAGCCGGAGATCGACAAATTCGCCGCCGCTTTGCCGGTGGGCTACAAGGTCGCCACGGGCGGTACGGTTGAGGAAAGCGGCAAGGCCCAAGGGCCGATTGCCAAGGTGGTGCCGTTGATGCTGTTCCTGATGGCAACGTTCCTGATGATTCAATTGCACAGCGTGCAGAAGCTGTTCCTGGTGGCGAGCGTCGCGCCGCTTGGCCTGATCGGCGTGGTGTTGGCGCTGATTCCCACCGGCACGCCGATGGGCTTTGTGGCGATCCTGGGGATTCTGGCGCTGATCGGCATCATCATCCGCAACTCGGTGATTCTGGTGACGCAGATCGATGCCTTGGAGAAAGAGGGGCTGTCACCGTGGGATGCGGTGGCCCAAGCCACGGAACACCGTCGCCGGCCGATTCTGCTGACGGCTGCGGCGGCGAGCCTGGGGATGATCCCTATTGCCCGCGAAGTGTTCTGGGGGCCGATGGCCTACGCGATGATCGGCGGCATCATCATCGCGACGTTGCTGACGCTGCTGTTTTTGCCGGCGCTGTATGTGGCCTGGTACAAGATTCGCGAGCCGAAAAAAGAGGCGCATTAAGATCGAGCGCTGCGCGCTCATCGCTGGCAAGCCAGCTCCTACAGGGGATCGCGTCCATCTGGACAACTCGGTCTACTGTGGGAGCTGGCTTGCCAGCGATGGCGTCCTAACGGCCTACACCGGCTTACGCCAGACACTCGCTAACCAAGGCTGCTGCTCCCGCGGCAACCCCGCCGGCCGGTAGTAATGCTCCAACTCCACAAACCCCGCCGCGTTCAGCAAATCCTGCCACGCCTGAAGATCGTGATAAGCCCCATACCGCGGCCCATTCCACCCCTCCTGATTCTCACCACGCGGATTGGAACTGAACAACACCCCACCCGGCCTCAACGCCCCGCGCAATTCCTTCAACACCCGTGGCAATTCCTGACGCGGAATGTGAAACAGCACCGCGTTGGCAAAAATTCCGTCAAAGCGTTCAGCCGGCAAATCAAGCTTCAGAAAATCCTGCTGCCACACCTCGCAACCACTGTCCTCGCGCGCCATTTGCGCAAACTTCTCCGAACCGTCGAGGCCGACCGCGATGTGGCCCATGCGCGTGAACGTCTGCAAATCCCGACCCGGCCCGCAGCCAAAGTCGAGGATGTCAAAGGGCGCCTCACCCTGAATATGCCGCAGCAGTGCATCGATGTTCTGGCTGACATCGTGATCGCGCGTCCCTTCGCGAAAACCTTCGGCCACTGAGTTGTAGTGGCCCAAGGTGGTGGCGGTGATCTGCTGGAGGTCGTCGGGAGTCTGTTTCATGGGTCGGCTGCGCAGGCAATTGGGATTTGCCGAATATACGCCATCAGGTCTGGGGCTGCTTCGCAGCCATTCGCGGGCAAGTCGGATCGCCGCACCGCTCGCTCCTACAGGGTTCGCGTGATCTTCTGGGCGGTGTGAAACCTGTAGGAGCGAGGCTTGCCCGCGAAGGCGATTTAACTGCCGGCCGATTATTCAGGCCGATTTCCGGTGTGCTTCATCCCCAAACATTCAATGGACCGGTCAACCATCGCCTTGGCAATTTCCAGCAAATGCCAAATAGAGAACACCATGGCCCTGTCGGCACCTTTCAGTTGATCGCCACACCGATAGGCGGTGACCGAAGCGCAGCGCAAAAGGTCGGCGACATAGAGTTGCGTGTCCTCGAAGTTCACGTCCTGGCTGACGTTGTAGAAGCGCAGTTCGTCCGGTGCGCCGGTATGTTCGCGGGTGAGGTAAAAATCGATTGCGTGGTAAAGCGCTGAACGACCTTTAAGCGGATCGTCGTTGTCTTTGCTTGAGGTTTCGGGAGGTGGATCGGGGACTGGTTTTTTCATTGGTAAAACTCCTGGTATTAATTGGAGCCAACCGATATCGCGACTAAACGAACAGGGGTGGCGGCTGCACGCAGGTTAGTCGACCGGATACCAGGAACTCCGGCGCACCCGAGGGTGCCCTGCGCACAGCCACCATAACGTTCAGGCATTAACAAACACCCGACACGAGGTAGCGCTGTGCGCCTGGTATATCCGAGCGACTAAACCCGATCACTGATTTGCAGTGACGGACGGAGACTAGCCAGCGGATTTGCCAGGCGCAAGCGTGCGGAATCATCTAGGAAATGTCCTGCAAATGAAAGGGATTGGCCTTGTAGGAGTGCTGATTTCTCTGTGGGAAAACTTCCCGATTTGTAGTGAATTTCCTACCGCTAACCTTGATTCAGCGCTTGTTCAACCTCCGCCCCCCAACACTCTCGGTGCGGCTACCTGTTACTTCTTACAGTATCGGCCCGGCCCAAAAAGGCTCAGTCTTCCCTCGACCCGAGCGAAGGACCGTCGATACCGTGAATGCTCACCCACACACACCGACCCTGTCGGTCATAGACCCGCGAGCCTTGGCAATTCGCAGCGTGGGCTATTGCCGGCACCCGGACGAGAGCGTCATTGAGTCACGCATCACCCGGCAAGTATTCAATCCTTCGGAGCGGTTGATTGAATCGTGGGACCCACGATTGTGGGGAACGGCACCGAAGCCGAATCTGACCACGGTCTACGGTTTGAGCGGTCAGTCGTTGCTGGCGGACAGCGCTGATGCCGGTTGGCAACTGAGCCTGTTCAATCACGCCGGTTCGTTGGATTCATTCTGGGATGGCCGAGGTAGTCAGCGTCATTGCAGATACGACGATCAGCAACGTGCCATTGCCGTATCGGAACAGGCTGCCGACGAGTTGCCCCATGTGGTTGATCGATTGGACTACGGTGGAGTGGGCGATCTGGATGCCCGGCACAACCAGTGCGGCCGGTTGATCCGCCATGACGACCCGGCCGGTTCCCAAACCATCAACGAGTACGGTCTCGCTGGTTCTATGCTGGTTGAAAGCAGGCGGTTCCTCACTGAGCTGGAGCCCCCCGACTGGCCTGACGATCCCGATGACCGTGACGAACTGCTGGAGGCACAGGTATTCGTGACGCGGCATACCTTCGCGGCCTCTGGCGAAATTCATCGTCAAACCGATGCCATGGGCAACGTCCGGACCTTAGCTCACGACGTCGCTGGCAAACTCAAGGAAACCTGGCTGCAACTGGCTGGAGAGGGCAGACAACCACAACAGCTGGTCAGCGACATCCGCTACAACGCCCACGACCAGATCGAAAGCGAAATCGCTGGCAACGGTGTGAAAACGCAAGCCGAGTACGGCGCCGATGACGGTCGATTGATTCGGTTGGTGGCCGCAGTCGGAAGTCAGAAGCTGTTGCAGGATTTGCATTATGTCTACGATGCGGTGGGCAATATCACCGCGCTGGAGGACAAGGCCCAATCCGTTACCTGGTTCAACAACCAGCGTATCGAACCAAGCAATCGTTACCGCTACAACAGCCTGTCTGAACTGGTCGAAGCGAAGGGCTGGGAAGTCGCCAACCCAAGCCACGGACCCGCATTGCCGGATTTGCTGCCCACACCGCTGGACCCCAATCAGCGGCGCAATTACACCCAGCGCTTCGAGTACGACGCGGCGGGCAATCTGATCACCCGCCAGCACAGTGGCGCGCCGGGTTTCTCGATGTTCACCTCCACCCGCAGTAACCGAAGCCTGGCGCAGCGGGACGATGGTTCATTGCCCGGTGAGCCGGAAATCGAGTCAGGCTTCGATGCCTGCGGCAATCAGCTGGAGTTGCAGCGCGGCCAAACCATGACGTGGGACATTCGCAACCAGTTAAGCCGGGTGACCTTGGTCAAGCGCGGCGATGAACCCGACGATTACGAAGGCTACGTCTACGACCGCCCCGGCCATCGGCTGCGCAAAGTGCATTTCAACCAGACCAGTGGCCGCACAGGGCGTACTGAAGTCCGTTATCTGCCCGGCCTGGAACTTCACTGCCAGGCCGATGGCGAAGAGCGCCATGTCATCAGCATTGAAGCAGGACGTTGCAGTGTTCGCGCCTTGCACTGGCCCGAAGGCGCGCATGCCGATCAATTGCGTTACAGCCTCTGCGACCACCTCGGTTCCAGCGCGATGGAACTGGATCACGAAGCAGGCGTGCTGGCCCAGGAGCACTATTACCCCTTCGGCGGCACCGCATGCTGGGCAGGTAAAAGTGCCTTGGTAGTGAAGTACAAAACGATTCGCTATTCCGGCAAAGAGCGGGATGCGACAGGGCTCTATTACTACGGATTCCGGTATTACGCGCCGTGGTTGCAACGATGGGTGAGTGCAGATCCGGCGGGTCGGGTTAATGGTTTAAATATTTTTATCTTCGTATCGAATCATCCAATAAATCTAAAGGATGTAGACGGTCGAATTTATGAAGGTAAAGATGATGAGTGGGAGAAAGATGTTTTGTTGCAAGCTGCCATTCTTGCGCGAGGATTAGAAGAGTTTTCAGTGAGTTCTGCAGAAATTATTAGGGAAGGTTTAAACGAAATAGAGCGCGTTTATACTAGCGGGATAACTGCTGTAGAGTCGGCCTCTATAGAGTATGCAGAAATCTTGAAAGACTTTTTTGGAACTGAGTACGAAAATATAGGTGCAGACGTTAAGGTGTACGATGCATTTTCGCGAGCTAGGGAACTGACAAAGGAACTAATGAAATTTGAAAGTAGTGCTAAATTTGTAGCTGTTGACCATCCCGATAAAAATAAGGTTGCGTGGGTGTATCCAGACGACCCTCATAACAGAATATTCCTAAATATTAGTGCTGTTAATGCGGAGACTGTAGTTCCGCATCTGGGTCATGAACTTACACATTTTGCCACTATAGGTGTCGGCACTGAGGATTATTTCTATTTGTGCGATCAACAAGCACAACTTAGTTCGCAGCCTTTGATACAGGGAAAGTTGACGGCGAAACAGATGTTTGCTGGGGTGCCAGAGGCCTTTAGTAAAGCCTTTTTTATTGATGGGGTGGCTAAATATGCAAAGGTTTCAGCTTCAGGGCTGGATGTTGATAAAGCGGTTGCATTGTTTAATAGCCGTCCAGATGTGCGGACTATGATGGCGTCTGAAAATGCCGATAGTATTATATATGCTGCTATCGGTATCCATACTCGACAGTCAATGGGTGGAATGAAGAATACCTAATTTTTATGCTGCGATTTGTGTTCAGAAAATCCTGGGAGGGTCGCGGCAGATAGCTTCATTGCCCCAACTATTGCGGGGCTCCTCGCAAGCTTTCGCGGGCAAGTCTGGTTGCCACCCGCGAAGGCGATTTCACTGACTCAACCCTTTTTGATCCCCAGCCACTCTATGGAGTGATCCACCATCGCCTTGACGATCTCCAGCAAATGCCAGATGGAAAACACTATCGCCCTGTCGGCGTCTTTCAGGTGATCGCCACACTCGACCTGTTACTTCTTACAGTATCGGGCCGGCCAAAAAAGGCTCAGTCTTACCTCGAACCGAGCGAAGGACCGTCGATACTGTGAACGCCCACTCACACACGCCGACCCTGTCGGTCATAGACCCGCGAGCCTTGGCAGTTCGCAGCGTGGGCTATTGTCGGCACCCGGACGAGAGCGTCATTACTTCGCGCATCACCCGGCAAGGCTTCGATGCTGCGGGGCGTTTGGTCGAGTCGTCGGATCCCCGTTTATGGGCCTCTGCGCAGAAGCCGAATCTGGTGACGATCCATGGGTTGAGTGGCCAGACGTTGCTGACGGACAGCGTCGATGCCGGTTGGCAACTGAGCCTGTTGAATCAGGCCGGTTCGCTGTGTTCGTTCCGGGACGCCAGAGGCAGTCAGCGTCACATCGCCTATGACGATCAGCAACGTCCGATAGCCGTTACGGAACAGGCCGCCGAAGCACTACCGCGTGTAGTCGAGCGATTGACCTACGGCGGCTTTGCCCCGGCATTTGCTGTGCATAACCAATGCGCAAAGCTGATCCGTCATGACAATCCAGCCGGTACCCGCTTCGTCACCGACTACGGTTTGGCCGGTTCGGAATTGAGTGAAAACCAATGCTTCCTGATCGACCTTGAACCACCCGACTGGCCCAGCGAGTTCGAGGCTCGGGACGCGTTGCTGGAAGATCAGTCGTTCGTCACGCGGCACGTCTTCTTTCCCACGGGCGAGATTCAGCGCCAGACCGATGCCATGGGCAATCACCGTACCTTTGCCTATGACGTGGCAGGCAGGCTGAGTGAAACCTGGCTGCTGATGGCTGGAGAGGGCAGACAACCGCAATGCTTGGTCAGCGACATCCGCTACAACGCCCACGACCAGATCGAAAGCGAAATCGCTGGCAACGGTGTGAAAACGCAAGCCGAGTACGGTGCCGATGACAGTCGGTTGATTCGGTTGGTGGCCGCAGTCGGAAGTCAGAAGACGTTGCAGGATCTGAATTACACCTACGATGCGGCGGGCAACATCATCAAGCTGGAAGACAAGGCCCAAGCCGTTACCTGGTTCAACAACCAGCGCATCGAGCCAAGCAATCGTTACCGCTACGACAGCCTGTCTCAACTGGTCGAAGCGAAGGGCTGGGAAGTCGCCAACCCAAGCCACGGACCGGCTCTGCCGGACTTGCTGCCCACACCACTGGACCCCAATCAGCGGCGCAACTACACCCAGCGTTTCGAGTACGACGCGGCGGGCAATCTGATTACTCGCCAGCACAGCGGTGCGCCGGGTTTCTCGATGTTCACCTCCACTCGCAGCAACCGCAGCCTGGCGCAGCGGGACGATGGTTCATTGCCCGGTGAGCCGGAAATCGAGTCAGGCTTCGATGCCTGCGGCAATCAGCTGGAGTTGCAGCGCGGCCAAACGATGACGTGGGACATCCGCAACCAGTTGAGCCGGGTGACGTTGGTCAAACGTGATGATGAACCCGACGATTACGAAGGCTACGCCTACGACCGCCCCGGCCATCGGCTGCGCAAAGTGCATGTGAGCCAGGCCAGTGGCCGGACTGGGCGTACTGAAGTCCGTTACCTGCCCGGCCTGGAACTCCACCGCCAGGCCGATGGCGAGGAGCGCCATGTCATCAGCATTGAAGCAGGGCGTTGCAGTGTTCGGGCCTTGCACTGGCCCAGCGGTGTCCATGCCGATCAACTTCGCTACAGCCTCCGCGATCACCTCGGTTCCAGCACGTTGGAGTTGGATCACGAAGCAGGCGTGCTGACCCAGGAACACTATTACGCTTTTGGCGGCACCGCATGCTGGGCGGGAAAAAGTGCGTTGGTGGCGAAGTACAAAACGATTTGCTATTCCGGCAAAGAGCGCGATGCAACAGGGCTTTATTATTACGGGTATCGGTATTACGCGCCGTGGTTGCAGCGTTGGATGTGCCCAGACCCGGCAGGAGACAAGGATGGGCTGAATCGCTATGCGATGGTGAGGAACAACCCGATTAATTTCTACGACTGGCAAGGCACGGTATCGATTCCAGTCGATGTTTTTATCGACGATATCGTCAACCCAATGAGTAAAACCATTGGCACGGGATGGTTCGAGGAGCTGATTTGGAATGATGAGAAAAACACGCTCATGAGTACCGGCCCGGTTTATGGTCGAGGTATGAAGGTGTTCGAGGGTGAAAATTCCGAGTGGTACCCATCATCTTTCGGACATGCCATTGCTGCATTTCGTGATCAGAGCGGCAAGCTGCGTCTGTTTGCCAATATGTATTTTCAGCACATGGGCATCCAGCCTGGCATGGGCCTTCCAGAGTTTGCGGGGCTGTTGAAAATTGATGAACAGGCCCCTTCAAAGTTCGTCATCAACAATCATTCCGGCCACTACAAACCCGAATCCTCAATTGACGTTGAGGCGATGATTCGCGAGATTGCTCCGCAGCAACAGTCGGTGAGCTATGCCCCGATTCCCGAGAGCCCGTCGTTTGATTCAACACTTCGAATCAATTCTATTGACTCGCCCGAAACGTATGCGCGCCTGGTGAACACGTACAAGCGAGATTTCAATGGCTTGATCACGTACCTGAAAGAACAAGGTGTCTGGGAAGCCGCCAAAGCGAAATTTGGAAAAAGTGATGACCGGAGCATCATTTTCAAGATGGAGGCTAAAGGGATGACTGCCCAGCAGATCTACAATGAAGAATCTATGTTGATACTTGCCAAACCATTGCCTGAGCCCGTGCAACCGTCCATTGGCACCAGCCGAGTCACACCTCCACTCGCTCTGGAGAAAACCAGAAAAACTTCATTTTTCCGATCCCTTGTTCACCGTTTTGGTCGGCTATTTGCGTAGTGACCTCGAGTCCTTGATTGCTTGAATGTGAGGGGGCAGGTGTTTGCGAGTTGCTCCCCCTCTTTGAAGGTCATCATTTCCTCTAGCGCTTGTTCAACCCCCGAGCCAACCGATCCCCACCCAACTGAATCACCGCCACCAACACCACCAGCAACACAATCACCGTCAACATGATCTGGCTATCAAACCGCTGATACCCGTACCGATACGCGATGTCCCCCAACCCCCCGGCACCAATCGCTCCGGCCATGGCCGACGAGTTGATCATCGTCACCAAGGTGATCGTGAAACCACCGACAATCCCCGGCAACGCCTCAGGCAACAACACATGCCAAACGATGTGCCAACGCCGGCATCCCATCGCCTGCGCCGCCTCGATCAAGCCGTAATCCACTTCCCGCAAACTGACTTCGGCGATGCGCGCAAAGAACGGCGTGGCCGCAATCGTCAGCGGCACTACAGCGGCCTAGACACCGTAAGTGGTGCCGACGATCAACCGCGTGAACGGAATCAACGCCACCATCAAAATCAAAAACGGAATCGAGCGAAACAGGTTCACGAACCCACCCAAGGCGCGGTTCAGTGCCGGTGCTTCGTAGATCCCGCCCTTGGAGCTGGTGACCAGGATCACCGCCAGCGGAATCCCCGCCAGCAGCGCAATCAATGACGACACGCCGACCATCAAAAACGTGTCGATGAAACCCTGCAGCAAGCGATCAAACCACATAACCCAGCACCTCCACCTGTTGTGCCCAGTTGCCGGCGCGCTGGCGCAGTTCTTCGGCGCCCAGCGGCGAGCCGGTCACCGCCAGCAGCAATTGCCCCAGCGCATGGCCCTGAATCCGTTCCACGCCACCTTGCAGCAAACGCACGCGACCGCCGAGGGCTGCAAACAACGCGGCCAGATCCGGTTCGTCGGTGGCGCTGCCGGTGAATTGCAAACGCAGGACCACGGCGGCATCGGACGACTGTGGTTGCGCCTGGAGACGACTTTGCAGTTCCTGCGGCAACGCGTGTTGCAACGGCGCCAGCAAGGTCTTGCTGACCTCATGCTGCGGGTTGCCGAAGACTTCCCACACCGGGCCTTGCTCGACGATGCGGCCATGCTCCAACACCACGACGCGGTCGCAGATGTCGCGGATCACCGCCATCTCGTGAGTGATCAGCACGATGGTCAGGCCCAGGCGCTCATTGATCTCGCGCAGCAGGCCGAGGATCGATTGCGTGGTCTCCGGGTCCAGCGCCGAAGTGGCTTCGTCGCACAACAGAATCTCCGGGTCGTGCACCAGCGCACGGGCGATGCCGACACGCTGTTTCTGCCCGCCGGAAAGCTGCGCCGGGTAGGCCTTGTGCTTCTCTTGCAGGCCGACCAGTTCCAACAGCTCACGAACTTTCTGCTCGCGTTTCTCCTTGGGCACGCCGGCGACTTTCAGCGGCAACTCGACGTTCTGCCAAACGGTTTTGGCCGACATCAGGTTGAAGTGCTGGAAGATCATGCCGATGCGCCGACGCAGCGCCACCAGGCGGTCTTCATCGAACTCGCCGATGTCCACCTGATCGATCAGCACGCGCCCGGTGCTCGGTTGTTCGAGGCGGTTGATGGTGCGGATCAGCGACGACTTGCCGGCGCCGCTGCGGCCGATGATGCCGAACACTTCACCGCGCTGGATGGCCAGGTCGATGCCGTGCAGCGCCGCCACCGGACCTTGTTGGCCGTTGTAGGTTTTGCCCAGACCGATGAAGCGCACGTGAGCACGGTTCAGGTCGGGGTGCAGTTCGGTCTGTTTGGCTTTTTGAGGCTCTGGAATATCCAGTCGCCGTTGGATCGCGGCCGTCATTCTCAGCTTTCCCAACCGGCTTGATAGAGTTTGCCGTGGGCCTTATCCAGCGCTGCGCGAACGGCTGGCGAATGCTGGTAGATGTCGACGAATTTGATCAGGCGCGGGTCGGCTTTGCTTTTTGGCTGGATCACGAACTGGATCACGTATTCCTTGTGATCGAGGCCATCGAACAGCAGCGCGGAACCTGCATCGAAGGTCTTCGCCAGGCGGATGTAGGCCGGGTAGCCCTGAACCAGGTCGGCGTCGTCATAGGCGCGCACCAGTTGCACCGCTTCGACTTGCAGGATTTTGATTTTCTTCGGGTTGGCGATGATGTCTTCTTCGGTGGCCTTGTAGCCGACACCCGGCTTGAGCGTGATCAGGCCAGCCTTGGCCAGCAGTTGCAGGCCGCGACCGCTGTTGATCGGGTCGTTGGCGATGGCGACGCTGGCGCCTTCCGGCAGTTCGTCGAAGCTTTTGTATTTCTTCGAGTAGAGGCCGACGTTGTTGATGATGCCCGGTGCGAACGGCACCAGGTCAAAACCGGCGGCGGCCTTGGCGTTTTCCAGGAACGGCACGTGCTGGAAGTAGTTCACGTCGATGTCGCCAGCGGCGAGGCTGACGTTGGGCGCGATCCAGTCGGTGAACTCGACGAGTTCGACTTTCAGGCCTTGTTTGTTGGCTTCTGCGACGGCGGCTTCCAGCGGGATGGCGAAGGCGGCGGTGGTGCCGACTTTCAGCGGCGCGTCGGCGGCGAAGGTGATGGAGCTGAAGAGGCCGAGGGCCAGGGCCAGTGCTTTGACTGGGTGAGAGAAGTAGTTCTTAGTCATGATGTTTTTTCCAGTCAGTGCATAAATATGGGGTGTTTGGGCGGGCCTCTTCGCGGGCAAGCCTCGCTCCTACAGGGGATTGCAGTGCCCCTGTAGGAGCGAAGCTTGCTCGCGAAGCTTTTAGCGGCGAAACGCGGAGCCGGTGTGTTGCTCAGGCAAATACGCCTCTGCGTGAAACAGCTTCTCCCGCAGGCTGCCGTTGTCATAAGCGGTCTTGTACGACCCCCGCCGCTGCAATTCCGGAATCACCAGTTCGATGAAATCCACATAGCTTTCCGGCGTGACAATTCGCGTCAGGTTGAAGCCATCCAGTCCGGTCTCGGCGATCCACGATTCCAGCTCATCGGCCACTTGTTCCGGCGAGCCAACGACCGTGATGTAGCGACCTCCGAGCGCGTGTTGTTCAAGCAATTTGCGCCGGGTCCAGTCGTTGTTTTGCAGGTTTTTGGTGGCCGACTGGATCGCGTTGCTCTTCACGTACTGGATCGGTTCGTCGATGGCGTACTCGGAAAAATCGATGCCGGTCGATGCCGAGAAATGCGCCACGCCGGCCTCGGCGCTGGCGTAGCTCAGGTATTCGGCGTGCTTGGCCCAGGCCAGCTCTTCGGTGGCGCCGACGATCACGTTCAGCCCCATGAACACCTTGATGTCCTCAGGATTACGCCCGGCTTCAACGGCGCTGGCGCGCACTTTGTCCACCTGAACCTTGGTCGACGGTTTGTTCTGGCCGCTGATGAACACACACTCGGCATGGCGCCCGGCGAACAGTAAACCGCGATCCGAACTGCCAGCCTGGAACAGCACCGGCGTGCGTTGCGGCGAAGGTTCGCAGAGGTGATAACCCTCGACCTGATAGAACTCGCCCTTGTGTTCGACCTTGTGCACTTTGTCGGGCTGCGCGTAGATCCGTTGCTGCGGATCGTTGAGCACCGCACCGTTTTCCCAACTGCCTTCCCAGAGTTTGTAGAGCACTTCGAGGTATTCGTCGGCCTGGTCGTAACGACGGTCGTGCTCGACTTGTTCGCTCAGGCCCATGGCTTTGGCGGCGCTGTCGAGGTAACCGGTGACGATGTTCCAGCCGACCCGGCCGCGGCTCAGGTGATCGAGAGTCGACATGCGTCGGGCGAACAGATACGGCGGTTCGTACGTCAGGTTGGCGGTCAGGCCGAAACCAAGATTCCTGGTCACCGCCGCCATCGCCGAAACCAGCAGCAGCGGGTCGTTGACCGGCAGCTGGATCGATTCTTTCAGCGGCACGTCCACCGAATTCTGGTAGACGTCATACACGCCGACGATATCGGCGATGAACAAGCCATCGAACAAACCGCGCTCCAGCAACTGCGCCAGTTCGGTCCAATACTCGATGGTTTTGTATTGAGTCGAGGTGTCCCGTGGGTGCGTCCACAACCCATGGTTGATGTGCCCGATGCAGTTCATGTTGAACGCGTTGAGCAGGATCTTCTTTTTCTCACCGGCCATCAGATGGTCCCTCGCAACGGAGGGTTTTCATCGTTGAGGTAGTAGTTGCCCACGGCGTGATACTTCCAGCGTACCGGGTCGTGCAACGTGTGCACCCGAGCGTTGCGCCAGTGGCGATCCAGTCCGTGTTCGATCAGGGTCGCCTGGCTGCCGGCCAGTTCAAACAGCGTGCTGCCGGCGGCAAGGGAGATTTCGGTGCTGATGGCGCGGGCTTCGGCGACGGCAATCGACGCGGCGGCAACGGTCTGTGCGTTGGTGTCGGCTTGAGCCTTGTCGAGGAATTCGCCGGAGCGTTCCAGCAGGGCTTCGGCGGCGTGCAGACGAATGCTCAGGTGGCCGAAGCTCTTGATGGTCAGCGGGTCGTCGATGGCTTTTTCGTGTGTGGCGTCGATCCATGGACGGGTTTTGGTCCGCACAAAATGCAGCGCGTCTTCATAGGCGGCGCGGGCGATGCCGGTGTCGATGGCGGCGTGAAGAATCTGTGCCAACGGGCCGACCGGGGTCGGGCGTTCGAACGCGCTTTGAAACGGGATCACGTCTTCGGCGGCCACAAAGACGTCTTCGAACACCACCGAACCGCTGCCGGTGGTGCGCTGGCCGAAGCCGCTCCAGTCGTCGATGACCGTCAGGCCCTTGCTATCGCGCGGGACGAACGCCAGTTGCTGCACGCCGTTTTCATCCACCACCGAAGTCGGGATGCGTTGCGCGTAGATTGCGCCCGTTGCGTAAAACTTGCGGCCGTTTATACGATAGCCGTCCCCGTCGCGGGTCAGACTGGTGACGCGGTCGTGGGCGGTTTTGGTGCCGAGTTCGGCGAGTGCATTGCCGAAACGCTGGCCGGCCAGCACTTCGGCATAGAGACGTTTCTTCTGCTCGGCGCTGCCGTTCACGCGCAACACTTCGAGGGCGTAAAAATGGTTCTGCGGAATTTGCCCGAGGGAGCCGTCAGCCTGGGCGATCAAGGCGATCACCTTGGCCAGCGTGACGTTGGAAACCCCGGCGCCGCCGTACTCTTTTGGCACGCTGATGCCCCATAGACCCGAGCGGGAAAACACTTCCAGTTCCGGGTGCGGCAAACGGCGTTCGCGGTCGCGCAGGGCGCTGTCGCGTTTGAAGTCTTCGGCCAGGTCACTGGCGACGATCAGGGCTTGCTCATCGCTGGTTATGACCGCGACGTGGTGAGAAGTTGTCATGTGTTTCTCCAGGTGTCTGGTCGTTAAATCCAGGAGTGGCGAGCGGGGAGCGTGCCGTTCAGGTGATAGGCGCCGACGGCGTGATACTTCCAGCGCACCGGATCGTGCAGCGTGTGCACGCGGGCGTTGCGCCAGTGGCGGTCGAGGTTGAATTCGGCGAGGGTGGCGCGGCTACCGGCCAGTTCGAAGAGCTTTTCGCTGGCCTGCAGCGAGATCTCGGTGGTCAGCACCTTGGCTTCGGCCACGGCAATCGAGGCTCGGGCGGCGGATTCGGCGGTGAGCGGCGCGGCGTTGACCTGATCGAGTACTTGCCCGGCTTTGCGCAGCAGCGCTTCAGCGGCGTGCAGTTCAATTTTCAGTTTGCCGATGTCGGCGATCACATAAAGATCATCGCTGGCGCGTTCGACCTTGGCGTCGATCCAAGGGCGGGCGCGGGTTTTCACGAAGTCGATGGCGTCGTCGATGGCGCCGCGAGCGATGCCGGCGTCGATGGCCGCTTGAATCAGCTGCGAGACGGCGCCCTGGATGTTCGGCTTGTCGTTGATCTTCCAGTTGTCCACCACCAGCTCGGCGTCGACCCGCACGTTGTTGAGCAAAATGGTGCCGCTGGCGGTAGTGCGTTGGCCGAAACCGGACCAGTCATCAACGATCCGCAAGCCCGGTGTGCCGCGACGGACGAAGGCCAGCACTTGCTTGCCGTCGTCATTCAGCGCCTTGACCGCTACCCAGTGGGCGAACAGGGCGCCGGTGGAGTAGAACTTCTGCCCGCTGATGACAAATCCGTCGCCGTCGGCGGTGATCCGTGCCTTGAGTTCCAGGGTGTTCTTGGTGCCGCGTTCCGGCCCGGCATTGCCGATGCGCCAACCTTCGAGCACGCTTTTGAACAGCTGTTTTTTCTGCGCTTCGGTAGCGCTGCCGAGCACCAGGTTGAGAATGCCGAACTGATTCTGCGGGATCTGTCCCAATGCCGGGTCGGCTGCGGAAATGATCGCAAAAACATCGGCCAGGGTGACGAACGAAACCTGCGGGCCGCCGTATTCGCGCGGGATGGCAATGCTGCCCAGGCCGCTGCGGGTGAACTGTTCGATTTCCGACCACGGCAGCTTGCGCTGACGGTCGCGTTTAGCCGCTTGTTGGCGGGCGACCTGCGCCAGCTCATGGGCGGCCTTGATTGCTTGTGCGTCGTTGCGCAAAACCTGCGCGGGCAACAACAACGGGGCGATGTCCAGATCACTCTGGACGATTGCATCTGCCAGACTGGACATCAGTGCCGCTCCTTGGCTGCTGCACGCAATGCCCTGGCGATCTGCACTGGGGTGATTGTGTTCCGGACCATACCTACCTCACATCTCATGGAACGCCGCGATGGATGCGGCGAAGTAAAAACAAGAATGTCCGGTGGTCCGGTTTATATACCCTAAGCGTGTATAAAAATTAAATAAACTAACTTTTAGGAATATAGATAGAAGTGTGTCGTGAGCAACTGTACGCAGGGCAACACTTTGTTCTTGTAGCAACAGAAACACCCTGCGTACTTACCGTAGGAGCGAAGCTTGCTCGCGAAGAACGATGACTCGGTGTGTCAGAACTGACGCCTTCGCGAGCAAGCTTCGCTCCTACAGTGGACGCAAAAGGTTCAGTGTTTTCGCGCTTCTGCTGCCATGAGCAGTTCTTTTTGCGGGACCTTCGAATAAGGATTGGCACACCCAATCTTCAACGTGCGTGCTGGCGCCCAGCGAGAGTTGTTTCCCACCCGGTCGAGGATGCAGTAGGTCACTTCCAGCCGCAGGTCTTCGCCGGCTTCAAGAATGATCGCCGGCGGCACCCAGACCTGAATCGGCTGGCCCACATCGCCGGCCTTGAGCCGTGGCAGGTCCATGCGCACATCGCCCCAGCGCAGGGTGATTTCATCGTCGATGGCCATGTTCAGGTACGGCTCGATGGTCAAGGGAACGCCGCGCTTGATCTGGTTCGGGTTGACGCCCTGACGGCGGATGGTTTCGGGAATGCTCACCGGCGCCAGGCTTTGGTTTTCGTCGCCGTACAGGGCAGAGGGCTGGCCTCCCGGGCAGTCGAGCTTGACCTGTATACGGGTTGTCGGTGACAGCGCTGGCCCATGGCCGACCTGCATCAGCCGGTAGTGAATGCGTGAGGAACCGTTGGCGATGAAGCTTTGCGGCACGCGCAGGCTGACGGATTTGCCGACGTCCAGGGTGTTCAGCACCCTGGAGGCCACGTAGCAGTTGTCCCAGAACAATTCGATCAAGTCGCCTTCGTCCATGCCGGGATAAGGCGCGACGGCGATCAGCAGGTGAGCGGCCGAGGTGATGTTGATGCCGCTCCGGTGGGATTGCTCCACGGTCGGTGCCGCAAGTTCGGTTTTTTTCGAAGTATGTTTCATGGGTTTCTCCTTGAAGTCTTGCAGCGAAGTCCGTTTCTGAAAGAACTGATTGGCCGAGCCACAAACGGCTCATTACTTGCGTATGAACAATGATTGAACGTGATGAGTTCGTTTGTCGGAGACTAGATAAGAGTGCGCTGGAATAAGTGTCAATAGAGTTGCTTAGTTAAGTAACGAATCTTTCGTTATTCAGAAAGCTCCTACGCTTTCAGGTCCAGAAGCCCCATCGGTCTGTCGAACAAACCCACGGAATCAGCGGTTTTTTGAGGTGAGAGGCGGCGGTTGTTCGTGCGGTAACGCTGAGGTGTTTTGTGGATTTTAGGCGAGGATAATCTGTCGCAGGACATATATATGTACCGCACGCGATTATTGAAAGAGGGATAAATTGTAAGAGTGGTTTGAGTGACGGTTGAAAGGGGGGGTATGAAGTTTAGATGTAACTTCCATCCGTGGAAGTTTATGTCGTTGTCATGGCTGCTCAGTGTTGAGCGTTGTTCAGGAACTTGCTGAGAAACTGTTTTGTCCGTTCTTCTTTCGGATGGGCAAACAATTCTTTGGCTTCGCCTTGCTCGACGATCACACCCTTGTCGAAAAACACCACGCGGTTGGCCACGTCGCGGGCAAAGCCCATTTCGTGGGTCACGATGACCATGGTGCGCTTCTCCTCGGCGAGGCTGCGGATGGTCGCCAGCACTTCCCCCACCAGCTCCGGATCGAGTGCCGAGGTGGGTTCGTCGAACAGAATCACTTCCGGTTCCATCGCCAGCGCACGGGCAATCGCCACACGCTGTTGCTGGCCACCGGAGAGGCGTCGCGGGTACGCGTCTTCCTTGCCTGCCAGGCCAACCCTGGCCAGCAGCTTTTTACCCAGGGCAACGGCTTCGGCGTGCGGGATCTTCTTGACGATGATCGGGCCTTCGATGACGTTTTCCAGGGCGGTGCGATGCGGGAACAGGTTGAAGTTCTGGAACACGAAGCCGACGTGCTGACGCAAGCGCCGCACCAGGCTCTGCTGCTGGTTCAACGGGCGGCTGCCATCGATCTCGATGTCACCGACCTTGATCCGGCCGCTGGAGGGTTCTTCGAGAAAATTCAGGCAACGCAGGAACGTGGTTTTCCCCGAGCCGCTCGGCCCGATGATTGCCACTACCTCGCCTTCCTTCACTTCCAGATCAATGCCGTTAAGCACTACTTGACCCTTGAACTGCTTTGTCAGTTTTTCCACGACAATCATGGGGTCAGGACTCCTGGTCGTGCCGATTGACCCGCTCTTCCAACTTGTTCTGCAGGTGCGAGAGCACCGTGGCCAGAATCCAGTAGATCAGTGCGGCGGCAAGATACATGGTGAAAATTTCGAAGGTCCGGGCGGTAATCAACTGCGCCTGACGGAACAGTTCCGGCACCTGAATGGTGGCGGCCAGCGCCGTGTCCTTGACCAGCGAGATGAAGCTGTTGCCCAGCGGCGGCAATGCCGTACGCATCGCTTGCGGCAGGATGGCCCGGCGCAATGTCTGCGCGCGGGTCATGCCGATACTCGCGGCAGCTTCCCACTGGCCACGCTCGATGGAGCTGATCGCGGCACGCAGGATTTCGCAGGCGTAGGCGGCCATGTTCAGCGAGAAGCCGATCAGGGCCGCCGGCAGCGGATCAAGTTCGATGCCCAATTGCGGCAAGCCGTAATAGATCACGAACAGTTGCACCAGCAACGGCGTGCCGCGAAAGAACGACACGTAGATGCGGGCCAGCCAGCTCACCAGTTTGAAGCGCGACAGGCGCATCAACGCCAGGCCGAACCCCATCACCAGGCCGAAGAACATCCCGCCCAGGCTGAGGATTACCGTGTAGTACGCGCCCTTCAGCAGGAAGGGCGCGGAGTCCAGCGCAAGTTGGAAAGCTTCTCCCATTATTTGGTGACGTCAGCGCTGAAGTATTTTTCCGAAAGCTTTTTCAGCGTACCGTCGGCACGCAGCTTGTCGATGGCCTTGTTCACCGCTGCCAGCAACTCAGGCTCGCCTTTGCGCAGGGCAATGCCGGCTTCCTGACGGGAGAACGCTTCGCCGGCGGCGGAAGTGTCCTTGGCCTTCTTGGCGTATTCCAGCGCGGCGAGACGGTCGATCAGGATGGCGTCGGTGCGGCCGTTACGCAGGTCTGCGAACTTGCTCGGATCATCTTCGTAGGTGCGCACGTCAGCGGTCGGCACGTTGGCTTTAACCCACTGTTCGTAGTTGGTGCCCAGGCCTACGCCGACTTTCTTGCCACCCAGGTCGGCGGCAGTCTTGATGTTCAGCTCGGCAGCTTTTTTGGTCAGCACCAGCGCCTGAATCCCGGAAATGGTGTACGGCTCGGAGAAGTCATACTTCTTCTTGCGCTCTTCAGAGATGGTCACCTGGTTGACCACTGCGTCCAGACGCTTGGATTCCAGCGCCGCGAGGATGCCGTCCCATTTGGTCGGTTGCAGTTTGACCTTCACGCCCAGCTCTTTGGCCAGGGCTTCGGAGAACTCGACTTCGAAGCCGGTCAGTTTGCCGTCGGCGTCAACGAAGCTGAACGGTGGGTAAGTGCCTTCCAGGCCGACGTTGATCACGCCAGCGTCCTTGATTTTTTGCAGCTGCTCACCGGCAACTGCCTGCCCCAGCAGACCGGCGCTCAGCGCCAGGCCCAGCGAACCCACCAGCAGATTTCGACGTAGTGCGGAAAAATTCATGACAAGCCCCTGTGTTTTCTTATGAAGACGCTTTTAGGAATGTTGGCAAAATCGGGATTTGGACGACTGCAATATCCTGCCCTAAAGCAGCGTATGCGTCTCGCTGCAAATTCGCCTGCGGCGTGACTATATGATGGTGCTTATAGATAGGAAAATAATAAATATTGCGTTTGTTATTCTTTAAAGGAATATGTATCGGTTAGACCGCTATCGCCGGCAAGCCGGCTCCTACAGGGTTTGTGTCGTGCACGAATTATCATTCGACGCGAACCCTGTAGGAGCCAGCTTGCTGGCGAAAGAGCGCAAAGCGCTCTCAAAAAGCCGAGTTGTAGGCAAACAACGCCGGCGCCCCACCGGTGTGCAGGAAAATGATCGGCCCCTCATCAAAACGCTGACGCCCAATCCCGTCCAACAACCCCGCCATCGCCTTGCCGGTATACACCGGGTCCAGCAACAAGCCTTCCTGGCTCGCGACCAGTTTTACCGCCGACAACGTCCCGGCATTCGGCTCGCCATAGCGCGGGCCGAAATATTCGTCCCACAACTCGACTTTGAAGCTCGCTGGCAGGCTGACGCCCAACAGCGCTGCGGTGCGCTCGGCGAGGCCTTGAACCTTCGGCCGCTGATCTTCTTCGCTGCGCGAAACCGTCACGCCAATCACTGGCAAATCCGGCAGTGCTTCGCTCAACGCGAGCGCCAGGCCGCTGTGGGTCCCGGCGCTGCCCGAGGCCAGTACCACGGCGGCGAAGGTCAGGCCGGTGTCCTTGATCTGTTCGGCCAGTTCCAGCCCGGCGCGCACATAACCCAGAGCGCCCAACGCATTGGAGCCACCAATCGGCACCAGATACGGCTTTTTGCCGTTGCTGCGCAGGCGTGCGGCCAATGCTTCCAGTTGCTCGTCAGCGTTGTCGAGGTTGTCCACCAACTCGACCTTGGCATCGAACAGGTCAAGCAGCAGCCGATTGCCGTTGCCGACATAGTTGGCGTCTTCGGTGCCCAAAGGATTTTCCAGCAACGCTACGCATCCCAGGCCCAGTTTGGCGGCGAGGGCGGCGGTCTGGCGTACGTGGTTGGATTGCAGCGCGCCGGCGGTGATCAGTGTGTCCGCGCCTTGGGCCAGCGCATCGGCCCCCAGGTATTCGAGTTTGCGCAGCTTGTTGCCGCCCATCGCCAGCGGCGTCAGGTCATCGCGTTTGACGTACACGTCGCGGCCCAGCCAGGCTGACAGGCGTTCGAGTTTTTCCAGAGGGGTCGGGTGGCCGAGCAGATCGAGGCGGTCAAAACGGGCGAGCTGTTGTTTGATCATGGGTCCGTACTGGCGGTGGGAGATGTCAGGACTATAGGCACGCCTATATGCATGGGCAACCGGCAAGATTACTTATAGCCAAAAGTGCTGAGCACAGCACAATCGGTTCTTAATTCGGTTTCCAGACCTTGCCGTAAAGTAATCGCCGTCAGTGCGGCCAGACAGTCCGGCCGCCCGTGTGGAGTTTTTACCGTGAGCGAGCGTTCCAGCCATTGGCAATTGCAGACCATCGTCAGCCAACTGCGCACGGCGCGCGACGAGTGGCGTGCACAAAACGGCCGCGCCAGCGGCGAGCAGGGTGGCCGCGAGTTGCCTTCCCGAGCGGCCATGGCGGAGATTCTTGAAGCGTTGTGCGGGGCGTTGTTTCCGATGCGACTGGGGCCGGTGGACCTGCGCGAAGAGAGTGAAGATTTCTACGTCGGTCACACGCTGGACGTTGCGTTGAATGCGTTGCTGGGGCAGGCACGGCTCGAACTGCGTTACGCCGCCCGCCACAGTGCCTCGGCCGACACTGAAGTCGAAGCCAAAACGATCCAGATCATCCAGGACTTCGCACTCGCCCTGCCGGGCCTGCGCAGCCTGTTGGACACCGATGTGCTGGCGGCTTATCACGGTGACCCGGCGGCCCGCAGCGTCGATGAAGTGCTGCTGTGCTATCCGGGGATTCTGGCGGTGATTCACCATCGCCTCGCCCACCATTTGTACCGTGCCGGGCTGCCGCTGCTGGCACGGATCAGTGCAGAAATCGCGCACTCGGCGACCGGTATCGACATTCACCCGGGCGCGCAGATCGGCCGCAGCTTCTTCATCGATCACGGGACGGGCGTGGTGATCGGCGAGACCGCGATCATCGGCGAGCGTGTGCGGATTTATCAGGCCGTGACACTGGGCGCCAAACGCTTCCCGTCGGATGAGGATGGTCAGCTGCAGAAGGGCCATCCGCGGCATCCGATTGTTGAAGACGATGTGGTGATTTATGCCGGCGCGACCATTCTGGGGCGGATCACCATCGGCAAGGGCTCGACCATTGGCGGCAACGTCTGGCTGACCCGCAGCGTGCCGGCAGGGGCCAACCTGACGCAGGCGAATTTGCAGCATGATGATGGGACGCAGAAGTAACCCCCGAAAGCTTTAGCGGCCTTTCTGACGCCTTCGCGGGCAAGTCGAATCGTCGCACCGCTCGCTCCTACAGGTTTTGTGTCGAACAATAGATCTATGAACGACACAAAACCTGTAGGAGCGAGGCTTGCCCGCGAATGGTTTCAAGACAAACCAAGACAATGGCATCCACCCAATTCCCCACTGAACAAATCCCCCAAACCCCGCGTCATACCCATCCTTGAGCTAGCGTACGAACAGTACCGCCGAGCCCTGCGATTAGTCCTTAGCCCCCTATCCATGTTTAACTTGAACGCTCATTCAAGTTAAACCGTCGGTTTGCTGCCCGCTCACAACAGGAGGCTTGCCCTTGCCGAGTCCGTTATTGATTGCCCGGTTTCACCCCCTCGAGGTGCACCTTTCATGAGTGCATCGTCCACCCCCGCCAGCGGCCAGATCCGCATGAATCCGCCGGTGTTTTACTTCGCGGCGACGTTTATTTTTCTGTTCGGCATCGTCGTTATCGCCATGCCTGAACAAGCCGGCGCCTGGCTGTTGCAAGCGCAAAACTGGGCGGCCAATACGGTCGGCTGGTATTACATGCTCGCGATGACGCTGTATCTGGTCTTCGTGGTGGTCACCGCCTTGTCCGGCTACGGCAAGATCAAGCTCGGTGCCGACCACGACGAGCCCGAATTCAGCTACCTGTCCTGGGCCGGCATGCTGTTCGCCGCCGGGATCAGCATCACGCTGTTCTTCTTTTGCGTGTCCGAACCACTGACCCACCTGTTGCAACCGCCGCAAGGCGAGGCCGGCACAGCGGACGCGGCGCGCCAGGCGATGCAGATTCTGTTTCTGCACTGGGGCCTGCACGGCTGGGGCGTGTTTGCCTTCGTCGGCATGGCGCTGGCCTACTTCGCGTACCGCCATAACCTGCCGCTGGCCTTGCGTTCGGCGCTGTACCCGCTGATCGGCAAACGCATCAACGGCCCGATCGGTTATGCGGTGGATGGCTTCGGCATCATCGCCACGGTGTTCGGCCTCGGTGCCGACATGGGCTTCGGCGTGTTGCACCTCAACTCGGGTCTGGATTACCTGTTCGGCATCGCTCACACCCAGTGGATTCAGGTCGGCCTGATCACGCTGATGATGGGCGCGGCGATCATCGTCGCGGTGGCCGGCGTCGATAAAGGCGTGCGGGTAATGTCCGACATCAACATGCTGCTGGCCTGTGCGCTGCTGCTGTTCGTGTTGTTCGCCGGCCCTACGCAGCACCTGCTCAATACCCTGATCCAGAACCTCGGCGACTACCTCGGCGCCTTGCCGATGAAAAGTTTCGACCTCTACGCCTACGACAAACCCAGCGACTGGCTGGGCGGCTGGACGGTGTTTTATTGGGCGTGGTGGATCGCGTGGTCGCCGTTCGTGGGCCTGTTCATCGCGCGGATTTCCCGTGGCCGCACCATCCGCGAATTCGTCTTCGGCGTGCTGTTGATCCCGCTCGGTTTCACCCTGGCGTGGATGTCGATTTTCGGCAACAGCGCCATCGACCAGGTGCTTAACCACGGCATGAGCGTGCTCGGCATGTCGGCCATCGACAACCCATCGATGACCCTCTACTTGCTGCTGGAAACCTACCCGTGGAGCAAAACCGTCATCGCGGTCACGGTGTTCATCAGCTTCGTGTTCTTCGTCACCTCGGCCGACTCCGGCACCGTGGTGCTGTCGACACTCTCGGCCAAGGGCGGCAACCCGGATGAAGACGGGCCGAAATGGCTGCGGGTGTTCTGGGGCGCGATGACCGCGCTGGTCACCAGTGCGCTGCTGTTTTCGGGCAGCATCGATGCGCTGAAGTCAGCGGTGGTGCTGACTTCGTTGCCGTTCTCGATGATCTTGCTGCTGATGATGTGGGGCCTGCACAAGGCGTTCTATCTGGAGTCGCAGAAGCAGATTGCGCAGCTACATTCCCTGGCGCCGGTGTCCGGATCGCGGCGCGGCGGTTGGCGTCAGCGTCTGAGCCAGGCGGTGCATTTCCCGTCGCGGGATGAGGTCTATCGCTTCCTCGACACGACAGTGCGCCCGGCGATTGAAGAAGTGACGGCGGTGTTCGTCGAGAAGGGCTTGAACGTGGTCACTCAACCCGATCCGGCAAACGACAGCGTCAGCCTGGAAATCGGCCACGGTGAGGAGCATCCGTTCATCTATCAGGTGCAGATGCGTGGCTACTTCACGCCGTCATTCGCCCGTGGCGGCATGGGTTCCAAGGAGCTTAACAATCGTCGTTATTATCGGGCCGAAGTGCACCTGAGCGAGGGCAGCCAGGACTACGATCTGGTGGGTTACACCAAGGACCAGGTCATCAACGACATCCTCGATCAGTACGAGCGGCACCTGCAGTTTTTGCATCTGGTGCGTTGAGCTCAGGCCTCGCTGCTCATCACCATGAACAACACCAGCGCCGCCACCGGGATGCTGAACACGATGCTGCCGACCACCAGCTCCGTGGTCACGGACTGGCCGGCGGTGACCACGCCGATGGCGCCGTTGATCATCGTCAGGGCCAGCCACAGCACGATGAAGCTGTAGGTCAGCGTCTGGCGGCTGAAGCCGATGTTCTCGCCGATGAACAGCATCAGCGCCAGGAGGACCAGGCCGAAGGTGATGATGATCGTGGTGTGCATGATGCGTTCCTCCCTTCAGAAGTGTGTTGCGGTTGAGGCCGCCTTCGCGGGCAAGTCGAATCGTCGCACCGCTCGCTCCTACAGGAGCCACACAAATCTGTAGGAGCGAGGCTTGCCCGCGAAGGCGTCAATCCTGCCTACATAGCAGCTTAAACCAACCCGCCATTCGCCCGCAGAATCTGTCCATTGACCCACGCCGAATCAGGGCCGACGAGAAAGGACACAACGCGCGAGATGTCTTCCGGTTGCCCCAGGCGTTCCAGCGGCGCCATCTTCGCGAAGTTCTGGATCTGCTCCTCGCTCTTGCCGTGAAGGAACAAATCGGTCGCCACCGGGCCAGGCGCAACGGCGTTGACGGTGATGTTGCGACCGCGCATTTCCTTGGCGAACACCTGAGTCAGGGACTCAACCGCGGCTTTGCTGGCGATGTACACGGCGTAACCCGGAAGGTTCATGCCGACGGTGCTGCTGGAGAAGTTGATGATCCGGCCGCCACTGTTCAAACGGGTCGCCGCTTCACGCAACGTATTGAAAGTGCCGCGAGCGTGAATGTTGAAGTTCTGATCGAACAGTTCGTCCGTGTGCTGCGCCAGCGGCATCACTTTGAGGATGCCGGCGTTGTTGATCAGCACATCGACTTTGCCCAGTTGCGTTTCGGTTTCGTCGAACATCCGGCGTACGTCTTCGGCATTGGCCACGTCAGCCTTGATCGCTATGGCTTGATGGCCGGCCTGACGCAGTTCAACGACCAACTTTGAGGCTTCGGTGGCGCTGCTGGCGTAGTTGATGGCGACGGCGAAACCTTCGCTGGCCAGTTGTTTGGCGATCACGGCACCGATGCCGCGGGAGGCGCCGGTCACGATGGCAACTTTCGAAGTTTGAGTAGTCATGGCGGTGAATCCTTTGAAGGTGTCTGTTGGGGTGAAGCCAGACTCACATGTTTACTCAGGCTGATAAATGCACGAGAGTTGCCTTGACTGTTCAATAATCGCCAACAATCGAAGGTCGGGAACGCCATGGATCAAGTCAAAGCGATGAAGGTGTTCGTGAGGATCTACGAGCGCAGCAGCTTCACCCTGGCCGCCGAAGACCTGAACCTGCCACGGGCAACCCTGACCCACACGCTGAACCAGTTCGAAGCCTGGCTCGGTACGCGTTTACTGGAGCGCAGTACGCGTAAGGTGCGTCCTACGCTGGATGGCGAGGCGTACTACTTGCGTTGTGTGCAATTGCTGGCGGAACTGGAAGAAGCTGAACTGGCTTTTCGCAGCGTCGCGCCGAAGGGGCGATTGCGGGTGGATTTGCACGGCACGCTGGCCAAGAGTTTTGTCATCCCCGCCTTGCCGCAATTCATGGAGCGCTATCCGGACATCGAACTGTCCATCAGCGAGGCCGACCGCTTTGTCGACCTGATCGCCGAAGGCGTCGACTGTGTGCTGCGTGCCGGCACGCTGGGTGATTCGGCATTGATCGGCAAACGCGTTGCCAACCTGCGCCAGATCACCTGCGCCAGCCCGGCTTACCTGCGCAAATACGGCGAGCCGAAAACCCTCGAGGACCTCAAACATCACCGCGCTGTGAACTACGTCTCGCGCACCACGGCGAAGTTGTTCCCGTTCGAATTCATGGTCGAAGGCGAGCTGAAGGAAGTGTCCATCGATGGCGCGATCTCGGTGTTCGGCGCGGAAATCTATGCGGCGTCGGCCATCGCCGGACTGGGCTTGATCCAGTGCCCGCATTACCGAATGGAAACGCAGATCGCCCAAGGTTTGGTGCAGGAAGTCCTGCTCGACACACCGCCGCCACCGATGCCGGTTTCAGTGTTGTATCCGCACAACCGACACATGTCGCCACGGGTTCGGGTGTTTGTGGATTGGTTAGGGGAGGTGTTTGCGGGGGCCATTTGAAGTAATCAAAGATCAAAAAATCGCAGCCTTCGGCCGCTCCTGCATAGGAATGCGATCACTGTAGGAGCGACTGAAGGCCGCGATCTTTGCAGGATGTGTACGGTGTGAATATGTGTCGGTTTTCTGCTTTACAGTTCAGGTCCTTTCCACAGAGGACTCACCGAAATGAAATTCCCGGTCGTTCTGCACAAGGGTGCCGACTCAGAATACGGAGTGATAATCCCGGACGTGCCGGGTTGTTTCTCTGCGGGCGCTACAGTGGCGCAGGCATTCGAAAACGTGAAGGAGGCGTTGCCCTTGCACTATGAGGGGTTGGTCGCCGATGGTGATCCACTGCCGCAAGTGCACGAGATAGACGCTCATATTGATAACCCTGATTACGCCGGCGGTGTGTGGGGTGTGGTTGACTTCGATGTCACGCCTTACTTTGGCAAGTCAGTACGCTTCAACGCCACTCTGCCTGAGCAGTTGCTTGAGCGTATCGATCAAACGGTCAGGCGAGATCAGCGATACAGCTCAAGATCCGGCTTTTTGGCGGCGGCCGCACTGCGTGAGCTATCGGCATAAACGCCGAGCGATTTTGCTCGTCCGGCAGGTTGAATCGAAAATATGTGAAACGTTTCAGCATTTCCTCAAGTCCGAGGTTTATCGACGTTTGTCTGGGCGTATGCTGGGCAACTTGCGAAGCAGTCGATACCAACTTCAAGACAGACAAGAGAGGATTCGATGACCTACACCGCTGCCGAAAACCGCTACGACTCCATCCCTTACCGCCGCGTCGGTCGCAGCGGTCTGGTGTTGCCGGCGTTGTCCCTGGGCCTGTGGCACAACTTCGGTGACAGCACGCCAATCGACACCCAGCGCTCGTTGCTGCGCACGGCGTTCGATCTGGGGATCAACCACTTCGACCTCGCCAATAACTATGGCCCGCCGTACGGCAGCGCCGAGACCAACTTCGGTCGTTTGCTGCGTGAAGACTTCAAGCAGTATCGCGATGAGCTGATCATCTCGAGCAAGGCGGGTTGGGACATGTGGCCCGGTCCTTACGGGCAGGGCGGTGGTTCGCGCAAATACGTGCTGGCCAGCCTTGATCAGAGCCTGCAGCGTCTGGGCCTGGATTACGTGGATATTTTCTACTCCCACCGTTTCGACCCGGACACGCCGCTGGAAGAAACCGCCAGCGCGCTGGCCACGGCGGTGCAGCAGGGCAAGGCGCTGTACATCGGCATCTCGTCGTATTCCGGGGTGAAAACCCGTGAGATGGCGGCGCTGTTGCAAGAGTGGAAAGTGCCGTTGCTGATTCACCAGCCGGCGTACAACCTGCTCAATCGCTGGGTGGAAAAGGATCTGCTGGATGTCACCGACGAACTCGGCACCGGCGTGATTGCGTTCACGCCGTTGGCGCAGGGCCTGTTGACCGACAAATACCTCAACGGCATTCCGAAGGATGCGCGGGTCAATCGTCCGGGCGGTGGTTCGTTGCAGTCCTCGCACTTGTCTGAGGCCAACATCGCCCATGTGCGTGGGCTCAATGAGATTGCCAAGCGTCGCGGCCAGAGCCTGGCGCAACTGGCGTTGGCCTGGGCGCTGCGCGACCCTCGGGTGACGTCGGCGCTGATCGGCGCGAGCCGGCCGGAGCAGATTATCGAGAACGTCGGGGCGTTGAAGAATCTGAGCTTCAGCGCGGAAGAGTTGGCGGAGATTGACCGGTTTGCCCAAGAGGGCGGGATCAATCTTTGGGAGAAGCCTTCGACGGCGGAGTAAGCGTTCGCGCCGGTTTATCTGGCGCCTGCTATATCGCCTTCGCGAGCAAGCCCGCTCCCACATTGAGCGCGGTCTAATGTGGGAGCGGGCTTGCTCGCGAAGAGGTCGTCAATGTCAATAAAGAACTCCGGGGCTCACCGGAAAAACGGCACATCCCCCAACACCGTCGCCCGCTGCATCACCCGCCGTGCCGGCCGGTAATCATCCACCGCGTAATGCTGCGTCACGCGGTTGTCCCAGAACGCGATGTCGTCCTGCTGCCAGCGCCAGCGAATGGTGAATTCCGGTCGCGTGGAATGGGCGAACAGAAACTTCAGAATCACCTCGCTCTCGGTTTCCGACAGCTCATTGATCTTCGACGTAAACCCTTCATTGACGAACAACGAACGGCGCCCGCTCACCGGATGCGTGCGAATGACCGGGTGCGACAGCGGTGGATTCTTGCGGCGAGCCTCTTCCCACTGAGCCAATGCGTCAGGCGTGTTGCCATAGCGCTCCAGCGGAAACGAACGGGTGAAATCGTGCGTCGCCGTCAGCCCTTCCAGCAGACTTTTCATCGGCGCGGACAGCGCCTCATAGGCTGCAATGCCGCTGGCCCACAACGTGTCGCCGCCAAACTCCGGCAACAGTTTTGCGCTGAGCACCGCGCCCATCGCCGGGGTCGGCAGGAAGGTCACGTCGGTGTGCCAGATCGCGTTGTCGCGCACGTCGGTGACGGCGGTGTCGAGGATCAGCACTTCCGGTTGTTCCGGCACATTCGGGTAGATCGGGTGAATGTGCAGGTCGCCGAAGTTGGCGGCGAAACGCGCCTGTTGCTGCGGCGTGATCGGCTGGTCGCGGAAGAACAAAACCTGATGCTTGAGCAGTGCCTGTTCGATGGCATCGCGCTGTTCCAGGTTCAGTGGCTGACTGATGTCGATGCCGCTGATTTGCGCGCCGAGCGCGGAGCTGAGGGGGACGATTGTCAGGTTGCTCATGGTGGTTCTCTTCAATCCGGGGTGCCGATCTGTCGGCATGGTCAATGACAAGTCTTTAGTGAGCCTGGCCGTGCCACGGCACCAGTTTGCGTTGCAGCGCACGCAAGCCCATCTCCATGGCGAAGGCGATCAGCGCAATCACCAGAATCCCCAGCACCACCACATCGGTGACCAGGAACTGTGCGGCCGACTGCACCATGAAGCCCAGGCCGCTGGTGGCGGCGATCAGTTCGGCGGCGACCAGCGTTGACCAGCCCACGCCCAGACCGATGCGCACGCCCGTCAAAATGTCCGGCAAGGCACTCGGCAAAATCACATGGCGAATCAACTGCGCCCGGGTCGCGCCCAAAGACTGTGCTGCACGCAATTTGGCCGGGTCGACGGTGCGCACGCCAGTCGCGGTGGCGATGGCGATCGGGGCGAAAATCGCCAGGTAGATCAGCAGCACTTTCGACAACTCGCCAATGCCACACCAGATGACAATCAGCGGCAGATAGGCCAGCGGTGGAATTGGGCGGTAGAACTCGATCAGCGGATCGAGAATGCCGCGCGCAATACGGTTGTGACCGATGGCGATGCCGACCGGCACGGCGGTCAGCACGGCAAAACCAAGGCCCAGACCGATGCGGCTGAGGCTCGCGCCCAAGTGCTGCCACAACGTCGAATCCATGTAGCCGGTGGTCACCAGCAACCAGCCTTTTTGCAGCACGGCGGACGGTGGCGGCAGGAACAGTGGCTCGATCATTCCTGTGGCGGTAACGGCCCACCACAGGGCAACCAGCGCGACCAGGGTCAGCACGCTGATCCAGCGAGTACTGAGGCTGCGCCGAACAGGAATCACCGTCGAACCCGGTTTCACCGTCACGGCCGGAATTTCATAGCTGCTCATGCGCGCTCCTGCCGCGTGGCGGCGCTGCGTTGGGAGAACACTTTGGCGAGTACGTGCTCGCGGGTTTCGATAAAACGCGGGTCGGATTTGATCGCCCGTGCGGACTCGCCGGCGGCGTAACGCTGACCGAAATCCAGGCTCAGACGCTCGACGATTTGCCCGGGGTTTGGCGCCAGCAGAATCAGGTCTGTGGCGAGAAATACCGCTTCTTCAATATCGTGGGTAATCAGGAATACGGGTTTGGCGGTGCGCTGCCAGACTTGCAACAGCAGCTCCTGCATCTGTTCGCGGGTGAAGGCGTCGAGGGCGCCGAAAGGTTCGTCCATCAGCAAGACGCGAGGGTCGGCGGCGAGTGCACGGGCCAGGCCGACACGCTGCTTCTGGCCACCGGAAAGCTGCCAGATACGCCGATTCTCGAAACCGGACAGATCGACCAGTGCGAGCATTTCCCGAGCGCGGATTTCACGCTTGTCCCGGGAAACACCGGCCAGTTCCAGACCGAAACCGACGTTGGCCAGCACATCCTGCCAAGGCAGTAAGGCGTCGTCCTGGAACACCACGCCGCGCTCGGCGCTCGGGCCTTTGACCGGTACGCCATCGAGGGTGATGCGCCCGGCGCTGGGCTCGACGAAACCGGCAATCAGGTTCAACAGCGAAGTCTTGCCACTGCCGGACGGGCCGAGGGCGACCAGCAACTGCTGGGGCCCAAGGCTCAAGGAAATATCCGCCAATACCGGTTCCGGGCTACCGGGGTACTGTGCGCTGATGCGCTCCAGCTGTAGCAAGGCCATCGCAATTAACTCCCGATCAGTTGGTGATGAACTTGGCGCTGACGTACGGCGCGTAGTCCGGCAGCACGGCTTCGACCTTGCCTTGTTCTTTCAGGAACACGGCGGTGTCGGTGATGGCTTTGGTGGTCGGCGCGCCGAGGGTGATCACCTGATCAGCCGCCAGCGGGTAGACGTTGCCTTGCAGCAGCAGCGGAATGTCGCTGGCCTTGGCACCGGACAGCTTCACCAGCTTGTCGACGTTGGATTGATTGGCGAGCCAGGCTTTAGGGTCTTTGCGGTAATCGGCGTAGGCGTCGAGGGTGACTTTGGCGAACGCGGTGACGATTTCCGGGTGCTTCTCGGCGAAGTCTTTACGCACGATCCAGGCATCGAACGTTGGTGCGCCGAACTTGGCCAGTTCACCAGAGGTGATCAGCACTTTGCCGTTTTCCTTGGCCACACCGAGCGCTGGGTCCCAGACGTAGGTGGCGTCGATGTCACCGCGTTTCCATGCGGCGATGATTGCTGGCGGGGCGAGGTTGAGCACGGTGACTTTCGAAGGGTCGATGTTCCAGTGTTTCAACGCGGCGAGCAGGCTGTAGTGGCCGGTCGAAACGAACGGCACGGCGATTTTCTTGCCGATCAGGTCCTGAGGAGTCTTGATCCCGGAGCCGTCGCGGGCAACCAGGGCTTCAGCGGCACCGATCTGGGTGGCGATGAGGAAGGTTTCAACCGGGACTTTGCGGGTGATTGCAGCCGTCAGAGGGCTGGAACCGAGGTAGCCGATCTGCACGTCGCCGGAAGCGATGGCAGCGATGATGTCGGCACCGTTGTCGAATTTGCGCCAGTCGATCTTGGCGTTGGTGGCTTTCTCGTACGCGCCGTCGGCCTGGGCGACTTTCGCCGGGTCCACGGTGGTCTGGTAGGCGACAGTCACGTCAGCCGCCTGGGCAAAGAAACTCGCCGCAGCCAAAGACGCGGCCGCCAGGAGGCGAAGAGGGAAATGCAGTTTCATTGGGAAGCTCCTTGTCAGGCGACCGAGAGTCGGCGTGAAAAGGAGACTAAATGATATAAGAATCCGAAAATAAATAACTTTTTCGAATGAGCTTATGAGCGGAATATTCTAAGTGCCATTGTCGCGCAGCTTCATTGTAGGAGCCGGCTTGCTGGCGATGAGGCCCTTAGCCTTGCGGTGAATTTCAGGCCGCCATCGCCAGCAAGCCGGCTCCTACAGGGTTTTGCGTTGGGCGCGCGATTTTTTGGCGATCCCAGATCTCTGTAGGAGCCAGCTTGCTGGCGATGAGGCCCTTAAGGCTTGCGGTGAATTTCAGGCCGCCATCGCCGGCAAGCCGGCTCCTACAGGGTTTTGCGTTGGGCGCGCGATTTTTTGGCGATCCCGCATCTGTGTAGGAGCCAGCTTGCTGGCGATGAGGCCCTTGAGCCTTGCGGTGAATTTCAGGCCGCTATCGCCAGCAAGCCGGCTCCTACAGGGTTTTGCGTTGGGCGCGCGATTTTTGGCGATCCCGAATCTGTGTAGGAGCCAGCTTGCTGGCGATGAGGCCCTTCAGCCTTGCGGTGAATTCTAGGCCGCCATCGCTGGCAAGCCAGCTCCTACAGGGTTATGTGTGAGGCACATGATTTTTGTAGGAGCCGGCTTGCTGGCGATCAAGGTCCGCAGGACCGCCAACGATCAGTTACTGATCGCCAGAATGCTCGCCTGATATGAGCCGACAAACACATCGAAATCGCCGACTTCGTTCTGCTCCAGCTCCACTTGCTCCGCCAGCGAGGAGCGCGCGCGCTCTTCAAACGTTGCCTGATCTTCGCTGCTCAACGGCTCGCTGCGGAAATATTCCGCATGGGCCTGGCTCTGACGCAGGGAGAACTGGCTGAAGCTTTCCTTGTGCTCGGCCATCGCTGCCAGCACCTGGGCCGATGGCGTCAGGGACGAATCCTTGACCTTGGCCAGTTGCGCGTCCAATGCCTTGCTGTGCGCATCGCCGCCATGGCTCTGATCCAGCAACGCCGCCAGTGGCGCAATCTTCTCCAGCAACTCGCCGGCCCATTCTTTCAGGTCAACCGGTTGACCGTCGCGTTGCAGTTGCAGGCCCGGACGGCGACCTTCCTTGACCACGCTGAGGAAGTTCGAAGTCGCGTTGCCGCACGAATTACTGGTCAACAGCGGGCTGTCGTTCAGCGCGCAGTACAGCAGGAACGCATCGAGGAACCGCGACTCGGTCAGGTCGATCCCCATCGGCAGGAACGGGTTGATGTCCAGGCAACGCACTTCGACGTACTGAATGCCACGGGCCACCAGCGCCTGGATCGGCCGCTCGCCGGTGTAGGTCACGCGTTTCGGGCGGATGTTGGAGTAGTACTCGTTTTCGATCTGCAGGATGTTGGTGTTGAGCTGAACCCACTCACCGTCCTGATGCGTGCCGATTTCGACATACGGCGCATAAGGTGTGGCCACCGCCTTGCGCAGGCTGTCGGTGTAGCTCGCCAAGTCGTTGTAGCACGGTGTCAGGCCGGCCTGGGCGTTGCTCTGGTAACCCAGATCGCTCATGCGCAGGCTGGTGGCGTAGGGCAGGTACAAGGTGTCCGGGTCCAGCTGTTCCAACTGATGCGAGCGACCGCGCAGGAAGCCGGCGTCCAGCGCTGGCGAAGCACCGAACAGGTACATCAGCAGCCAGCTGTAGCGGCGGAAATTACGGATCAGCGCGATGTAGGCCGACGACTGATAGTCGCGGTCAGTACCGACAAAGCCTTCCGCCTGCTTGAGCAGCGGCCAGAGCTTCTCCGGCAGGGAGAAGTTGTAGTGAATCCCGGCGATGCACTGCATGGTCTTGCCGTAGCGCAGGGCCAGGCCCTTGCGGTAGACATACTTGAGCTTGCCGATGTTGGAGGTGCCGTAATAGGCAATCGGAATATCTTCCTCGGCCGGCAACGGGCACGGCATCGATGGACTCCACAGGTACTCGTTGCCGAGCTTGCTGTAGGCAAAACGGTGAATCCTGTCCAGGCTCGCCAGGGTGTCGGCCGGGTCGGGCAGGGCGGGCGTGATGAACTCCAGCAGCGACTCGGAATAGTCGGTGGTGATTTGTTCGTTGGTCAGCGCGGAACCCAATTCTTCCGGGTGCGGCGTTTGCGCCAGGCGACCTTCGCCGGTCACGCGCAGGCATTCACGTTCGATGCCGTGAAGGCACTGTTCGAGCAGAGAGAGGTTAGCGCGCTCGCCGAGCAGAGCCAGGCGGCGGTTGAGAAGTTCGCTCAAGTTGGATTCCTTCACGCGTCAGTCGCCCCAATATGGGGGTGGGCAGGACGGTCTACAAGGGTGAAGTTGAAACTGGCGTTTTCGCCTGGTTTTTGAGCCGCGTACGGCTGCTAGCTGATCGCCGTAATCCCCTGTGGGAGCGAGCCTGCTCGCGATGAGGGTGTGTCAGTCAACATATCAGTTGTCTGACACACCCTCATCGCGAGCAGGCTCGCTCCCACAGGTTTCGTATTGCCGAAATTACCTCAAATCGATGACGGCTAGCTACAGGACAGCGAACGTGCCTTGTGCTTTTGCGACGAGTTTGTCGCCCTGCATCACGTCGGCTTCGACCACCAACGTGCGGCGGCCCGGGTGAATGACCCGCGCCGTGCACATCACCTCACCGTCGGAAACGGCGCGGATGTAGTTGATCTTGCACTCGATGGTCGCGCTCTGCTGGTCAAAGCCGTGGGTGCTGGAACAGGCCAGCCCCATGGCAATGTCCACCAGGCTGAACAAGGCCCCGCCGTGCAGCTTGCCGCCGCGATTGCGCAGTTTGGGTTCAAGCGCCAGGGCGACTTGCGCCACCCCGGTTTCCAGGCTGTGCAAGCGACAGCCCAGCAGCTTGAAAAACGCGCTTTCGGTCAGCCCGGCCGGGATTTCCATCAGCGTTTCTTCAACTGTTTGGCGTTGGCGAACAGCGAAGCCATGGCGTTGTTGGACGGGGCCGCCGCCGTGGTTTCCTTGCGCGGTGCAGAGTTCTGGGACTGGCGCGGTGCCGACCCCGGACGCGCACCACGGGCACCGTCGATTTTCTCGCCCGGTGTGTCGCTCATGCGCATCGACAGACCTACGCGTTTGCGCGGGATATCGACTTCCATGACCTTCACTTTCACCACGTCACCGGCCTTCACCGCTTCGCGTGGATCTTTGATGAACTTCTCCGAAAGCGCAGAGATGTGCACCAAACCGTCCTGATGCACGCCGATATCGACGAACGCACCGAAGTTGGTCACGTTGGTCACGACGCCTTCGAGGATCATGCCCAATTCCAGGTCCTTGAGGTCTTCGACGCCTTCCTGGAACTCGGCGGTCTTGAACTCCGGACGCGGGTCGCGGCCAGGTTTTTCCAGCTCTTGCAGGATGTCGGTGACCGTTGGCAGACCGAAGGTTTCGTCGGTGTACTTCTTCGGATCAAGACGTTTGAGGAAGCTCGCGTCGCCGATCAGCGAGCGAATGTCGCGGTCGGTTTCAGCGGCGATGCGCTGCACCAGCGGATAGGCTTCCGGGTGAACCGCGGACGAATCCAGCGGGTTGTCGCCGTTCATCACGCGTAGGAAGCCGGCGGCCTGTTCGAAGGTTTTTTCGCCCAGACGCGCCACTTTCTTCAACGCTGCTCGGGTTTTGAACGCGCCGTGCTCGTCACGGTGGCTGACGATGTTCTGCGCCAGGGTCGCGTTGAGGCCAGAGATACGGGCCAGCAGCGCCACGGAAGCGGTGTTCACGTCCACGCCGACGGCGTTCACGCAGTCCTCGACCACCGCGTCCAGGCCGCGCGCCAGTTTCAGCTGCGACACATCGTGCTGGTACTGGCCGACACCGATGGATTTCGGATCGATTTTAACCAGCTCGGCCAGCGGATCCTGCAAACGACGGGCAATCGACACCGCGCCACGGATCGACACGTCGAGGTCCGGGAATTCCTTCGAAGCCAGTTCCGACGCCGAGTAAACCGATGCGCCCGCCTCGGAGACCATGACTTTGGTCATCTTCATGGCTGGGTATTTTTTGATCAGCTCAGCAGCCAGCTTGTCGGTTTCGCGGCTGGCGGTGCCGTTGCCGATGGCGATCAGGTCCACCGAGTGCTTGGCGCACAGGGCCGCGAGAATCGCCAGGGTCTGATCCCACTTGTTGTGCGGCACGTGCGGGTAAACCGTGGCGTGATCCAGCAGCTTGCCGGTGGCATCGACCACGGCGACCTTGCAACCGGTGCGCAGGCCCGGGTCGAGGCCCAGGGTGGCACGCGGGCCGGCCGGAGCCGACAGCAGCAGGTCGTGCAGGTTGTGTGCGAATACGTTGATCGCTTCGGTTTCCGCGCCATCGCGCAGCTCGCCCAGCAAGTCGGTTTCGAGGTGGGTGTAGAGCTTGACCTTCCAGGTCCAGCGCACTACTTCGCCCAGCCATTTGTCGGCGGCGCGGTTCTGATTCTGGATGCCGAACTGCTGACCGATCATGCCTTCGCACGGGTGCATGGTGCCCGGCAGTTCGTCGCCGACTTTCAGCGCGGAGCTGAGAATGCCTTCGTTGCGGCCACGGAAAATCGCCAGCGCGCGGTGCGACGGCATGCTTTTCAGCGGTTCGTCGTGTTCGAAATAGTCGCGGAACTTGGCGCCTTCCTCTTCCTTGCCGGCGATCACGCGGGCACTGAGGGTGGCTTCTTGCTTCAAGTAGTTGCGCAGCTTGTCCAGCAGGCCGGCGTCTTCGGCGAAGCGCTCCATGAGGATGTACTTGGCGCCTTCGAGGGCCGCCTTCACATCGGCCACGCCTTTTTCGGCGTTGATGAAGCGTGCGGCTTCGGTGTCCGGGGTCAGGCTTGGGTCGTTGAACAGACCGTCGGCCAGCTCGCCGAGGCCGGCTTCCAGGGCGATTTGGCCCTTGGTGCGGCGCTTCTGCTTGTACGGCAGGTACAAGTCTTCGAGGCGGGTCTTGGTGTCGGCGAGCTTGATGTCGCGTTCGAGTTGCGGGGTCAGCTTGCCTTGCTCCTGGATGCTGGCGAGGATGCTGATGCGCCGTTCGTCGAGTTCTCGCAGGTAGCGCAGACGCTCTTCCAGATGACGCAACTGGATGTCATCGAGGCTGCCGGTCACTTCTTTCCGGTAACGGGCGATGAAGGGAACGGTAGAGCCTTCATCGAGTAGCGCGACGGCCGCTTCGACCTGTTGTGGGCGTACGCCGAGTTCCTCGGCGATGCGGCTGTTGATGCTGTCCATAAAACCACCTGACAAATTGTGAAAGCAGGCTCGCGGGCGCGGGGATAAAGGCTCGGCGAGTCTGGTTGAGCGGCCTGGCCTGCGCCGCTACCTGGATCAACAGGCATCCCGTTGACCCGTGAAATCGAACAATTACTGCCGTGGCGATGAAAATAAAAAGCCGCCATTACGGTAACGATCAGACGTTGCCTGACACAAAAGGCCGCGCATTATAACCAGCGTTCTGTCATTCGGGGGCATCACAGGCTGTAGGCACAATGCCCGGATTTCTGGCGGTGAAGGAAAAATCTGCTAACAATGCACACGGTGCGTATAACGGCAGCTACGCCATAATGCGCGCCGAGATCAAAGGAGCATCCAATGAGCAGCACTGCAAACATTGCTGAAGGCGAAAAAATTCTTATCGTTGACGACGATCCGGGGCTCAGCAGCCTGCTGGAACGCTTTTTCGTCAGCAAGGGCTACCGCGCCCGCGCCGTACCGAACACCGAACAAATGGACCGCCTGCTGGCGCGTGAAGTGTTCAACCTGGTCGTCCTCGACCTGATGCTGCCCGGCGAAGACGGTCTGACCGCTTGCCGCCGTCTGCGCGGCGCTAACAATCAGATTCCGATCATCATGCTCACCGCCAAGGGCGACGAGCTGAGCCGCATCAAGGGCCTGGAACTGGGCGCCGACGATTACCTGGCCAAACCGTTCAACCCGGATGAGCTGATGGCGCGTGTCAAAGCGGTCCTGCGTCGTCAATCGGCGCCGGTGCCGGGTGCGCCGGGCAGCGAAGACGAAAGCGTGACCTTCGGTGACTACGAACTGTCGCTGGCGACTCGCGAACTGAAACGCGGTGACGAAGTGCACATGCTCACCACCGGTGAGTTTGCGGTGCTCAAGGCCTTGGTCATGAACGCACGTCAGCCACTGACTCGCGACAAACTGATGAACCTGGCCCGTGGCCGCGAGTGGGATGCCCTGGAGCGTTCCATCGACGTGCAGATCTCCCGTCTGCGCCGGATGATCGAGCCTGATCCGTCCAAGCCGCGTTACATCCAGACTGTCTGGGGCGTGGGCTACGTGTTCGTTCCGGATGGCGCCGCCACCAAGTGATCGGCGATTTGTAGGAGCGGGTCGTGCGGATGATGTTGTCCGCAGACTCGCGATCCGCAATATGCGAGCATCGCTCGCTCCTGCAAGTGTGTAGCGGTTATTCATGAAAACCCCGGTTTGGTTCCCCCAGAGTTTCTTCTCCCGCACCCTGTGGCTGGTGCTGATTGTCGTCCTGTTTTCCAAGGCGCTGACCCTGGTTTATCTGTTGATGAACGAAGACGTGCTGGTGGATCGTCAATACAGCCACGGCGTCGCCCTGACGCTACGCGCCTATTGGGCGGCCGATGAAAACAACCGCGACAAGATTGCCGAAGCCGCGACCCTGATCCGGGTGGTGGGCACTGGCGTGCCGGAAGGCGAGCAACACTGGCCTTACAGCGAGATCTATCAACGGCAGATGCAGGCCGAACTCGGCGCCGACACCGAGGTGCGATTGCGCATGCACTCACCGCCGGCGCTGTGGGTCCGGGCGCCGAGCCTGGGCGATGGCTGGCTGAAAGTGCCGCTGTATCCGCATCCTTTGCGTGGCCAGAAAATCTGGAACGTGCTCGGCTGGTTCCTTGCCATCGGCCTGCTGTCCACCGCCTCGGCGTGGATCTTCGTCAGTCAGCTCAATCAACCGTTGAAGCGTCTGGTCTATGCCGCCAGGCAACTCGGCCAGGGCCGCAGCGTTCGTTTGCCGATCAGCGACACACCGAGCGAGATGACCGAGGTGTACCGCGCTTTCAACCAGATGGCCGAAGACGTCGAACAGGCTGGCCGCGAGCGCGAGCTGATGCTGGCCGGGGTGTCCCATGACCTGCGTACGCCGTTGACCCGGTTGCGACTGTCACTGGAGTTGATGGGCGACCACAGCGACCTGACGGACGACATGGTCCGCGACATCGAGGACATGGACGCGATTCTCGACCAGTTCCTCGCGTTCATCCGCGATGGCCGTGATGAATCGGTGGAAGAGGTGGACTTGAGCGATCTGGTTCGCGAGGTCGCCGCGCCGTTTAACCAGAATGAAGAGAAAGTACGCTTGCGTCTGGAGCCGATTCAGCCGTTTCCGCTGCGTCGCGTGTCCATGAAGCGGCTGCTGAACAACCTGATCGGCAATGCGCTGCATCACGCTGGCAGCGGTGTTGAGGTGGCGGCTTATGTGTCCGGGGATGTCAGCGCTCCGTATGTGGTGCTGAGCGTCATGGACCGTGGGGCGGGGATTGATCCGTCGGAGCTGGAGGCGATCTTCAACCCGTTTACCCGTGGGGATCGTGCTCGCGGTGGTAAAGGGACCGGGTTGGGGTTGGCCATCGTGAAGCGGATTGCTTCGATGCATGGCGGGAATGTTGAGCTGCGTAATCGTTCCGGTGGTGGGCTGGAAGCGCGGGTGCGGTTGCCGCTGGGGTTGATGTTGCCTCGGGATGCGGTTTAAGGCCGATTCTGTCGCTGGGACTTAAGGCCTCTTCGCGAGCAGGCTCGCTCCCACATTTGATTAGCTGTGTACACAAAATCTGTGTTCGACGCGATCCCCTGTGGGAGCGAGCCTGCTCGCGAAGGCGGCTTCCCTGCCACCGCAAAGCTTAAGATCAGCCCTTGCCTTTGGTCCGAGTCATATTCGGCCCACCATTCTTCTCAAGATGCTCAATGATGATCCCAGCCACATTCTTCCCTGTGGTGGTTTCAATCCCTTCCAGTCCCGGCGACGAATTCACTTCCATCACCAACGGTCCGTGATTCGAACGCAGAATATCCACACCCGCCACCGCGAGTCCCATCACCTTCGCAGCGCGTAATGCAGTCATGCGTTCTTCCGGCGTGATCTTGATCAGGCTGGCGCTGCCACCGCGATGCAGGTTGGAGCGAAACTCACCAGGCTTGGCCTGACGCTTCATCGCTGCAATCACCTTGTCGCCGACCACGAAGCAGCGAATGTCCGCACCGCCGGCTTCCTTGATGTATTCCTGAACCATGATGTTCTGCTTGAGGCCCATGAACGCCTCGATCACCGATTCAGCCGCCGTCGCGGTTTCGCACAGCACCACGCCGATGCCCTGGGTGCCTTCCAGCACCTTGATCACCAGCGGCGCGCCGTTGACCATGTCGATCAGGTCGGGAATGTCATCCGGAGAGTGGGCAAACCCGGTGACCGGCAAACCGATCCCGCGGCGCGAGAGCAATTGCAGCGAACGCAGTTTGTCTCGCGAGCGGGCAATGGCCACCGATTCGTTAAGCGGGAACACCCCCATCATTTCAAACTGACGCAGTACCGCGCAGCCATAAAACGTTACCGACGCACCGATCCGGGGGATCACCGCGTCGAAACCTTCCAGCGGCTTGCCGCGGTAGTGGATCTGCGGCTTGTGGCTGGCAATGTTCATATAGGCGCGCAGGGTGTCGATCACCACCATTTCATGGCCACGCTCGGTACCGGCTTCGACCAGACGACGAGTGGAATACAGACGCGGGTTCCGCGACAGCACAGCGATCTTCATGCAACACCTGTGGAGGAGGTAGATACCGGGAACACCGGCTTGTCTTGTACATACTTAATGCCCGGATTGACCACCAGTTGGCCGTCGATCAGGGCTTTGGAGCCGAGTAGCAGGCGATAACGCATGGATTTACGGCAGGCAAGGGTGAACTCGACGGGCCAGACCCGATCACCGAGGGCCAGGGTCGTGCTGACCACGTAACGCTTCTGCGCCTGGCCGTTGGAGCTTTTGATGGATTTCATCGTCACCAGCGGTGCTTCGCAGCGCCGGTGTCGCAACTGCACCACCGTGCCCAGGTGCGCGGTGAAGCGCACCCACTGTTCGCCGTCGCGCTCGAACGGCTCGATGTCAGTGGCATGCAGGCTGGAGGTGCTGGCACCGGTGTCGATTTTTGCCCGCAGGCCCGCGACTCCCAAACCCGGGAGCGCCACCCACTCGCGCAGACCGACAACGGTCAAATGGTCAAATGTCTTCAAAGGTACTCAACCGGTGGATACCGCTGGGGCCGCACGCGGCCGGATTCGCGGTATTCACGCAGAATAATGGTTAAAAGGCGACAGATATCTACAGCCCGGAATGCCACCCCCTGCAAGCGAGGTGTGGCGTGCGCATTGTAGTACGGGTCGGTGGAAATCCAGGCACGACAGAAACGGTAGTACAGTTCACCAATATTTCAGAATGAGGAAATTCCATGGCACAAAAAAGCGAAGAGGACGACAAGGTCCGTCTCGATAAGTGGTTGTGGGCCGCGCGTTTTTATAAAACACGTGCCTTGGCGAAAGCGGCGATTGAGAGCGGCAAGGTGCATTGCCGTGGTGAGCGTTGCAAGCCGGGCAAGGAGCCGCGGATCGGCGACGAGTTTCAGATTCGCGCAGGGTTCGAGGAGCGTACGGTGGTGGTCCAGGCGTTATCGATCGTGCGCCGTGGTGCGCCGGAAGCTCAGACGTTGTACGCCGAAACCGAAGCCAGCATCGCCAAGCGCGAAGCGGCTGCGGCGATGCGCAAGGCGGGCTCGCTGGGCGTGAGCACCGACGGCAAACCAAGCAAGAAGCAGCGGCGGGACCTGTTTAAATTTCGTGGGAGCAGCAACGACGAGTGAGGCTGTTGCTTCTGCGTTGTCTGGGCTGACGCCTTCGCGAGCAGGCTCGCTCCCACAAGGGATACGCATTTCAATGTGGGAGCGAGCCTGCTCGCGATCGAGTGCGCAGCACTCGTCAGCCGTCCCCGGATTCAGGCGCTATGCACCACACTTATCCGACCAGCAGTATCCCCCCACCACTGCATCGAACGGGCGCAGACTTGCAATTGCCCGAATGCGCAGCCATATCGGGTGAATCGCCAGCGGCGAATCGAGTGGATGGAAAGCCACTCGTCGAAAATCACACACAGCCTCTGACCTGTAGGCCATAACCAGAAGGCCAGCAGCGCCAGCGGCACAAAATTGCACAACGCCGCCGGCGGACGTTCCACCTTGCTTGGAACAAAACCGGATTGTTCATAAAATGCCTCCCATGGCTGAACAGTGCGCACCAAAACGGTGCTGCAGAGGCGCGATTTTCTCGTTTGTAACCTTTTATCATTTACTTCAGATACCCAGACCTATGACCGATCTACCGGATACCGACTACACCCAACGCTTCATCTTCGATGACAGCGACACCCGCGGCGAGCTGGTTTCGTTGGAGCGCAGCTACGCCGAGGTCCTTGCCAAACACCCGTATCCGGAGCCGGTCGCGCAACTGCTTGGCGAACTGATGGCCGCCGCGTCGTTGCTGGTCGGCACCTTGAAGTTTGATGGTCTGCTGATTCTTCAGGCGCGGTCCGACGGCCCGATCCCGTTGCTGATGATCGAATGTTCCAGCGAACGTGACATCCGTGGTCTGGCCCGTTACGAGGCCGACCAGATCGCCCCCGACGCCACCCTCGCCGACCTGATGCCCAACGGCGTATTGGCGCTGACCGTCGACCCGACCGTGGGCCAGCGTTATCAGGGCATCGTCGACCTGGATGGCGAAACCCTGTCCGAGTGCTTCACTAACTACTTCGTGATGTCGCAACAGGTGGGCACGCGTTTCTGGCTGTACGCCGATGGCCGTCGCGCCCGCGGCCTGTTGCTGCAGCAACTGCCCGCCGACCGCCTGAAAGACGAAGAAGAACGCGCCGCCAGCTGGCAGCACATCACCGCGCTGGGCAGTACCCTGACCGCCGATGAATTGCTCGGTCTGGACAACGAAACCGTGCTCCATCGCCTCTACCACGAAGAGCAGGTCCGGCTGTTCGATGTGCAGAAATTGCGCTTCCGTTGCAGCTGCTCGCGCGAACGTTCTGCCAATGCTCTGGTCAGTTTGGGTCTGGAAGATGCGCAGAGCCTGGTCGTCGAACACGGTGGCAACATCGAGGTCGACTGTCAGTTCTGCAATGAACGTTACCTGTTCGACGCCGCCGATATCGTTCAATTATTCGCCGGTGCGGGCGTCGACACGCCGTCAGATACCCGTCACTAAAACGGTTCAGCGCAGGTAAATTCACTGGAAAGTGCCGGAATAACGCCGTTACGACGGGAGGGCCCTACTTTTTTTGGGCGTTTCTGGCATAATCCGGCCCACTTTTTTCGCGGTAGTAGTGCACGACTTTCTACTACAAAACGTTTGGAGCACTCGGCCACTGGCCGACGGGGAACCTCATGACGCAAGCCAATAACGCCGTGTACACCGATCTGAGTGTTGATGATCTGGTTAAAGAAGCCCTGAATCGCGGTGAAGGCGAGCTTGCCGATACCGGCGCGCTGGTTGTTCGCACCGGTCACCGTACCGGTCGCTCGCCAGTCGATCGTTTCATCGTTGAAGAGCCGACCACCCAGGCCGCTATCGCCTGGGGCCCGATCAACCGCAAGTTCCCGGCCGACAAGTTCGATGCCCTGTGGGCTCGCGTCGAGGCCTTCAACAACGCGCAAGAGCATTTCGTTTCCCACGTGCATGTAGGCGCGGCCGAAGATCACTACCTGGCCGTGAAGATGACCACCCAGACTGCCTGGCAGAACCTGTTCGGTCGTTGCCTGTTCATCAACCCGGCCCAGTACAACCCGGCGGGTTGTGCTGAGTGGCAAGTGCTCAACGTTGCCAACTTCGAGTGCGTGCCAGAGCGTGACGGCACCAACTCCGACGGTTGCGTGATCATCAACTTCGCACAGAAGAAAGTGCTGATCGCCGGCATGCGTTACGCCGGTGAAATGAAGAAAGCCATGTTCTCTGTGCAGAACTTCCTGCTGCCAGCTGCCGACGTACTGCCGATGCACTGCGCCGCCAACATCGGCGAAGCGGGCGACGTGACTCTGTTCTTCGGCCTGTCCGGCACCGGTAAAACCACCCTGTCGGCCGACGAAAGCCGTTACCTGATCGGTGACGACGAACACGGCTGGGGCGAAGGCGTTGTCTTCAACATCGAAGGCGGTTGCTATGCCAAGTGCATCGACCTGTCCGAGAAGAACGAGCCGGTCATCTGGAAAGCCATCAAGCACGGCGCAGTCCTGGAAAACGTCGTGATCGACGACGCCAAGCACGCCGACTACGCCGATGTCAGCCTGACCCAGAACAGCCGCGCCGCCTACCCGCTGGAGCACGTTGCCAAGCGTTCCGAGAAAAACCTCGGTGGCGAGCCAAACGCTGTGATCTTCCTGACCTGCGACCTGACCGGCGTACTGCCACCAGTGTCGATCCTCAGCGAAGAACAAGCGGCCTACCACTTCCTGTCCGGCTACACCGCACTGGTGGGCTCGACCGAAATGGGTTCCGGCAGCGGCATCAAGTCGACCTTCTCCACCTGCTTCGGCGCACCGTTCTTCCCGCGTCCGGCCGGCGAATATGCAGAACTGCTGATCAAGCGCATCCGCGGCTTCGGCTCCAAGGTCTACCTGGTCAACACCGGCTGGACCGGCGGCGGCTACGGCGTCGGCAAACGCTTCAACATCCCGACCACTCGTGGCGTCATCGCAGCGATCCAGAGCGGCGCGTTGATCGGTGCTGAAACCGAACACCTCGACACCATCAACCTCGACGTGCCACTGGCCGTACCAGGCGTTGAGACTGGCCTGTTGAACCCACGTAACACCTGGGCTGACAAGGCTGCTTACGATGAAGCCGCTAAAGCACTGGCCGGGTTGTTCGTTGAGAACTTCAAGAAGTTCGAAGTGAGCGACGCGATCAAGGCTGCTGGGCCGAAGTTGTAAGATTGGTTTGATGTAATGAAAAAGCCGCCCTTTGAGGGCGGCTTTTTTGTGGGTGCAATTCAGGCTGTCAGGCAGACCGTAACTGCCATTATTCCAACCGAAAAGGCACTAAACGACCAGAATAATGGCACTTACGCGTTCGGCAAGATGCCTTCCAGTTCCTGTGTATCCCACCGCTGCACTTTGATCGCTTGGTAAAGCATTCCGATAGTCAGCGGAGCTTTATCGCCGCGCCCCTTCGCCCTGCGCTTGAGAAACACATCAAACCCTTCCGGCTGAAAGTAGCGATAGGCATCGTAGTCCACGAAGTCGACCCCGAACTGTTCTTCCAGCGCTTCCATCAAATGCCGGGCGTCAGCGCCGTCGCAGCCCAGATCGAAGTTGATCGAGGTGGTGAGGCTGATGGTTTTTCGTTCGGGCAGGCCGAGTTCTTCGTGAAGCAGCTGCATGAGCAGGTGCATGGTTTGGTCGTCGGGGAAGTTGGAGGCGAGGTTCATTCGGGGGCGTCCGGTTGGGCTTGGACGGATCTTATTGGTCGTCAGGTTTGGTGGGAAGGGCAGGAGGAGATTGTGACGGATTGTCTTCCCGGTATTTGGCGAGCACTTTCTCTCGCGTAGGAAGTGGAGTGACGAGGTCCTCTGGTGACGTGTCGAATCCTGCGAGGCGCAGGCAAGCCAGCTCCCACAAGGGTGCGGCTTACCTGTTAGCGCTTAGCGTCAGGCGGGGGCTTTCCAGCCCATCATTCGTTGCTGGGCGACTTTGAGCAGGTCGCAGCCGTCCTGGGTCAGGAGGTAGAGCGCGTGGGTGATGTGGGGGATGTCTTCTAGATCGCCTTGCTCGAAGGTTTGGCAGTGCAGGGTTCGGAGCAGTTCGCTGGAGGCTCGGATGCGCTGGAGGGCGGCTTCGAGGATGTCTTGCGGGTTGGCCTCTGTGTCGATGATCAGGGGCGGGGAATCGGTGAGGTTGGTTTGGAGTGGAAGGTAGCGATCGTTTGTGAACGGATTCCATTTATTCATTTTTGTGTTCTCAAATGCATCAGATGAAGGCACCACCATCGTGACCAAGCGATGGAGGCGGACTGTGTTCGGGTTGGTCAACCGGAAGAACACACAAGACCGGCACGCACTAAGGCGTCCCAAACACAGCCACCATATAGCGTGCAGACACTTGAAGCGCCGGCAGCATACAACGGATGCGTATGTGTGCTCCATTCGGGTGACCAAGCCCGAGTCGCTGATTTTGCAGCGACGGTCCGACTATAGGTGCGAGTCACCGGTTGGCGATAGGCGACAAGGTGTCTTGTGTTGTAGGACCGGGATGAAGCTTTGATAGGGCGTTGCCTACGGACTTATCGCTTGCGTAATTTTTCGCGTTTGACTGCCATCAGTTGTCTGGCTTCTTCGTCGGGAATGCTTGGGCGTGGGTCGTCGAGACTGGCTTGTACCTGTGCTCTGAACCATGCGTCGTAGGCTGCTTTTTCTCGAGATGATTGGGTTTCGGGGATTTTAGTTTTCATCAGATTCACCGCGTTATCGTTCTTCGCGGGCAAGTCGGGTCGCCGCATCGCTCGCTCCTACAGGGGGTTGTGGTGGGCATTAGCCGGCGGTGAGTTTTGGGAGGCGTTGTCGGGCGATGTCGAGGAGTTCGTTGCCGTCCTGGGTCAGCAGGTAGAGGGCGTTGACGATGTTGGGGATGTCGCTTGCGTCTGCTTGTTTGAAGCACAGGCAATACAGGGTTTCGAGCAGGTCGCTGGCGGCGTGGATGCGTTGGCGGGCGGCGTCGAGGATTTCGTGTGGGTCGGCCTCGGTGTCGATGACCAGGACCGGGGTGTCGCTGTAGCTGCTTTTGAGGGGGCGGTAGCGGTCTTGCATCGGGGGCAGTCCTTTGGGAAGTCGGGCAGGCCGACACACTGTTTCAGCCGCGCCGAAAACTATGAAGGGGACGGCGGGCTGCGGCAATACAGGCGCAATCGACAGAGTGTGTAGGGGATTTACTGGTCTTCGGGCATTGGCCCTACGCGTTTCCCGAGGTTTTTTTGACCGAAACCCTTACAGGTGAAATTTCCTACGTGTTTATCAGGCGTGGCGCGGTAAACCTCTGTATGGTGCGCGCCAGAATCTGTAGGGCATTTCGAAAATGCCTGGTTTGGCACTTAAAGGGAATTAGGTATGCATTGGCTACGTATGGCCTCGGTTTTGTTGTTGTGGGCGGGTGTTTGTCGTTTGACGGGCGCGGCCGACGCCGGCAGTTCGATGATGCTGGCCAACATGGCCCGCACCGGTTGGCCGGACGCCCTCACCACGCAGGCGAACATGGACACTGCGTCCCGCGCTGAGGTGTTGATGTTCGGCAAGGCGTTGCTGGCCAGCGAAGCGCTGGACGAGCAGGGGCTGAAACAGCGTCTGGGCGTGCAGGCAGTGAAGCTCAAGTCTGTGCGACAAGTGCGTGACGGGTTGTGGGATCGGTTGCTGACCACCTACCGCAACGCCAGTCAGAACTGCGACGGCGAACCGTTCTGCCCGCGTGTGCGAAGCGTCGCTGATTTGCGTCAGTTGGCGGCGGCATTCACCGGCGAAATCAGCCCGGCTCATGCGGTGTGGGCGAGCAAGAGCCAGGTGTTTCATGAGCAGATGTTGAATGAACAGCTGCGGGTGGCGGTGTTGGTGCCCTGAAGGGATCAACCATGATTTTTTGGTGAGGCTGCAGGCCTCATCGCTGGCAAGCCAGCTCCTACAAGGGGCAGGTGCGCCTATAAAATCGCTGTCCGCCGAAGCTCAACTGTAGGAGCTGGCTTGCCAGCGATGGCGATCTATCAGCCGCCATATTCCTCAAGCCCCACCATCCCTACCGCGCCATCCGCTGTATCATCCCGTATCGTTTTTGCCCCCGACCTTTTCTCGACTCGCTGCGATCACCGGCTAGGCTTTGGGCTTCGCAGCGGTCAACGGAGTGACAGCTTATGCACAACACCCTGGAACAGGTTTTCGGTTATCCACAGTTTCGACCCGGCCAGGAGGCGGTGGTCAGCGCGGTGATGGCCGGGCGCTCGGCGGCGGCGATTTTCCCCACGGGTTCAGGCAAGTCCCTGTGTTACCAGATGTCGGCGGTGTTGTTACCGCACCTGACGCTGGTGGTCTCGCCGCTGCTCGCGTTGATGCAGGATCAATTGGCGTTTCTGCAACGCCATGGCATTTCGGCAGGCAGTATCGATTCGGCTCAAAGCCGCGATGACGCCGGTGACGTGATGGCCCGCGCCAAGTCCGGCGAATTGAAGATTCTGATGATTTCCGTGGAGCGCCTGAAGAACGAGCGCTTCCGCAATTTCTTGCAGCAAGTGCCCATCTCGCTGCTGGTGGTGGACGAGGCGCATTGCATCTCGGAGTGGGGCCATAACTTCCGTCCCGACTACCTCAAACTTCCGGACTATCAGCGTCAGTTCAATATCCCTCAGGCGCTGTTGCTGACCGCCACCGCGACCCCGAAAGTGATCGCGGACATGGAGGCGAAATTCGCCATTGCCCCGCAAGACGTGGTGACCACCGGTTTCTATCGGCCAAACCTCAACTTGCTGGTGGAACCGGTGCGCGGTCAGGACAAACGCCGACGCTTGGTCGAATGGATGAGCGAGCGTCCGGACCAGCCGAGCATCGTCTACGTCACGCTGCAGAAAACCGCTGAGCACATCGCCGAACACTTGGATCGCAACGGTATTCAGGCCGAGGCCTATCACGCCGGTTTACCCCACGAACAACGCGAAGCCATTCAGAAACGCTTCATGGGCGGCCAGTCCAATTGTATCGTCGCCACCATCGCCTTCGGCATGGGGATCGACAAGAGCGACATACGCAACGTGGTGCATTTCGACCTGCCCAAATCCATCGAAAACTACAGCCAGGAAATCGGTCGCGCCGGGCGTGACGGACAGCCATCGGACTGCCTGGTACTGGCCAACCGCGACAGCCTCAACGTGCTGGAAAATTTCGTCTACGGCGACACGCCGGAGTTGGAAGGCATCCGTCATGTGCTCGACGAATTGCAAGCCGCCGTGCCCGAGGGGCATTGGGAGTTTCTGCTAGGGCCGTTGGCCGATCAGAGCAACATTCGCCAGTTGCCGCTCAAGACCTTGCTGGTGCAATTGGAGCTGCGCGGGATCATCGCCCCGCGTTACGCCTATTACGCCGAATACCGTTTCAAGTATTTGCTGGAGCCGGAAGACTTGCTCGCCCGCTTCGAGGGTGAGCGCAAGGATTTCGTCGCGGCCATCGTCCAGACTTCCAGCCGCGCGCGGACCTGGGCAACGGTGAATTTCGATGCGTTGTACGAGCAGCATCAAGCCGAGCGCAATCGGGTGGTCAAGGCGTTGGATTACTTCCAGGAAAAGGGTTGGGTCGAGCTGGAAAGCAAGCAGATGACCGAGGTCTACAGCCTGCTGCAAACGGAATTCAACATTCAGGCGCTGAGTGCCGAACTGCATGATTGTTTCACCCGGCACGAACGCACCGAGATTGCGCGGATTCACGCCATGCTCGATCTGTTTGCCACTGACCACTGCCTGGGTAATCGCCTGGCCGAATACTTCGGTGACGAAAACTCGCCGCAGCAGTGCGGGCATTGTTCGGTGTGTCACGGTCATGTGGCGCGGCTGCCTGCACCGCCAGAGTTGCCGGCGCTTGTGGATAAAAACTTCGAGGCGCTGTGTGGTGGTTTTATCCACAGGCACGAGCAGCACACCGGCAGCCTTCCTCCCGCTGAGCGGGTGACACGGTTTCTGTGCGGGATCAGTGTGCCGCTGTTCACCAAGCTCAAGGCTCGATCGATTCCGGGGTTTGCAACGTTGGAAGAGTATCCGTATGGCGAAGTACGGGCTTGGGTTGAGCAACACCTCTCAGGCTGACCCGTACCCCTGTAGGAGCCAGCTTGCTGGCGATGGCGGCGTGACAGACACCATCGATATTGAATGTGATGGCCTCATCGCGAGCAAGCTTGCTCCTACAGGGATGTCAGCGTTCGGCGGGCGCACATCCATCCGCTGAATGTCCCCCATCACAGGAATAAATTTCAAAAAAGGCGGGTGGCTGACTATGGTGGGGTCTGTCTTTGGATCGCCAACAAGAGAACAACTATGAGCCAGACACCGTTCAACATTCAGCGCGCTGCCGTCATCGGTGCGGGCACCATGGGCCGTGGCATTGTCATGTGCCTGGCCAATGCCGGTGTGCCGGTGCAGTGGGTCGATAACAATCCGCAGATGCTTGAGCAGGCACTGGCCAGCGTGGCTGAGACCTATGCGCACAACGTGCGGCAGGGACGGATTGATCAGGCTGAAGCGGATGCGCGCATTGCACGGGTCACGGCGGCTGCCGATTACGCAGCGATCCGCGAGGTCGATCTGGTGATCGAGGCGGTTTACGAAAACCTCGAGCTCAAGCAGAGAATCTTCCGCGAGCTGGATGGCCTGCTCAAGCCCGAAGCCATATTGGCCAGCAACACGTCGGCGCTGGATATCGACGCCATTGCCGCCGCCACCCGCCGTCCGCAACAAGTCCTGGGCCTGCACTTCTTCAGCCCGGCGCATATCATGAAACTGCTGGAAATCGTTCGTGGCGCACAGACTTCACCGGCGGTGCTGGATGCCGCGCTGGAACTGGGCAAGCGTATGGGCAAGGTCAGCGTAGTGTCGGGCAACTGCGAGGGCTTCATTGGCAACCGCATGCTCAAAACCTACGTGCTGGAAGCGCGCAAGATGCTGCTTGAAGGCGCTTATCCCTATCAGGTGGATGCGGCGTTGCAGGGTTTCGGTTTCGCCATGGGGCCGTTTCGCATGTACGACGTGGTTGGTATCGACCTCGAATGGCGGGCTCGGGAGCTGGCAGGCAAGGGGCAGGATGCGCCGCAGGTTCAAGTGGATAACCGTCTGTGCGAACTGGGCCGTTTCGGGCAAAAGAGTGGCAACGGCTATTACCACTACGAAGCGGGCAGTCGACAGGCGGAGCACGATGTGCAGGTGGATGCGCTGGTGCTGGAGGTCAGCGAAGGTTTGGGCTTCCAGCGTCGCGAGATCGGGCCTGAAGAGATTCTGGAGCGCTGCTTGCTGGCACTGGTCAACGAGGGGGCGAAGATTCTTCAGGAAGGGATTGCGGCGTCGGCGCATGACATCGATCTGGTGTATCTCAACGGTTATGGCTTCCCGGCGGACAAGGGCGGGCCGATGGCCTGGGCGGATCAGCAGGGGTTGGCGGATATTCATCAGCGGTTACTGCAGCTGGAAACCAAACAGGGTGATCACTGGCAGCCGGCGCGGTTGATTGGGGAGTTGGCGGCGGTGGGCAAGGGGTTTGGTGATAGGTGATTTATGTGGCGCCTGCAATGGCGCCTTCGCGAGCAGGCTCGCTCCCACAGTTTATTTTCTGTGAGCACAGAATTTGTGGACGACCGAGATCCCTTGTGGGAGCGAGACCGGCTTGCCGGCGAAGAACGATAACGCGGTTTTCGCCTTAAACTGGCAATCCAACTCCAGGAATCGAACCTGATGTCCAACCCGATGCCCCAACGCACCGACTACCCGCACTTCCAGCCCATCACCACGCGCTGGCACGACAACGATGCCTACGGTCACGTCAACAACGTCACCTACTACAGCTTCTTCGACACGGCGGTGAACACCTACCTGATCGAAGTCGGCGGCCTGGATATTCATGACGGCGAAGTCGTGGGTTTTGTGGTGAGTTCGGCTTGCGATTATTTTGCTTCCATCGCTTTCCCTGACCGGATCGAGATCGGTTTGCGCGTCGGCAAGTTGGGCAACAGTTCGGTGCAATACGAATTGGCGGTGTTCAAGGCCGGTGAAGACGAAGCCTGTGCGGCGGGGCGTTTCGTGCATGTGTTTGTGGATCGGACGTCAAATCAGCCTGTGGCGATTCCTGCCGGGTTGCGCGTTGCGCTGGAGAGGTTGGTGGTATGACGGACAAAAAAAATCGCAGCCCGTGGGCTGCGATTTTTTTGATCTACCGGTAAGCGAGGCGATTCAGCCTCAGTCGCGATAGCGATGTTTGCGATGGCCGTAGTGGTGACCACGATCATGGTGACGATCACGGTAGTAGCGACGGTCGTCACCATGACCGCGATAGGAACGACGATCATCGTCCTCATCATCGCTTTTGTTGCCCATGTAGTTACCCAGCGCGCCACCGGCGCCGCCGCCTGCTGCGGAGCCGATCAGGCTGCCGGTGGTGCCGCCCATGCTGCGGCCGACCACGTTACCGCCTGCTGCGCCCAACGCACCGCCAATGGCCGCTTCGCCACGGCTGCGTTTGTCTGCGCCGACTGCGCTACCACCCGCGCCGCCCAGGGCCGCGCCAATGGTTGAACCTGTGTTGCCGCCTAGCGATTGACCGACGACCGAGCCCAAAACCCCGCCCAATGCGCCGCCCACACCTGCTTCGGTGGTGCCTCCGGCAGAAGCGAAGCCACTGACCAGGCCAAGGGACAACAAGAGAATCGAGGAGAACTTCATTTGAGGAACCTCAAGGGGATGACGGCGCGATCCTGAGGCTGTGTCGTAAGGCTGACAATCGAAATCCGACGAGTAACACGACTTCAACACATTTCTATAAGTTACTGTTTTTTAGCTGGAACTTAAGTGTTTTTCGCGGGTCTTTAGCTACTTCGGAATGGCCGTTTTTGTGAAAAAACGGCCTTTTTTGTGGGCGATTGGAAAGTCATCGGATGGTGCGGATACAGGTGTTGTCGTGTCGGACGCCTTCGCGGGCAAGCCTCGCTCCTACAGGTTTTGTAATGACCGTGAGATCACCGCTGAACCTGTAGGAGCGAGGCTTGCCCGCGAAGAGGCCAGACCTGCTGCCGCGTTAAGCCGACTTTGCCAAAATCAACCCAGTCTCACTCGCCATTTCCAACCGGATCGCCACAAACTTCGACGTCGGCGTATGGCTGCCATCCCCAGTGCTCTCCAATGGCACCAGCGGATTCACTTCCGGGTAGTACGCCGCCGCTTGCCCCGCAGGAATATCAAACGCCAGCAGTGTGAAACCTTTCACCCGACGCTCGCGGCCATCGTCCCAGATCGAAACGATGTCGGCCTTCTGCCCCGGTTTGAACCCCAGGCGAATAATATCCGCCTCGTTCACAAACAACACATCACGCTGACCTTTCACGCCGCGATAACGGTCGTCGAGTCCATAAATGGTGGTGTTGTACTGATCGTGGGAGCGCATCGACTGCATGATCAGGTCCGGCAACACGCCTGTGGAGCGCGTGCGCTCGTGCACCAGGTCCTTGGGCAGGACGTTCGCACGGAAATTCGCCCGGCCCGACGCGGTGTTCCAGCGACGGGAACCGGCACTGTTGCCGAGGTAGAAGCCGCCCGGATTCTTGATCTTCTCGTTGAAGTCCTTGAAGCCCGGAATCGTATCGGCAATCAGGTCACGAATGCGCGAGTAATCGGCCACCAGCCAGTTCCAGTCCACCGGTTTGCTGCCCAGGGTCGCGGCGGCGATACCGGCGATGATCGCCGGCTCGGAGCGCATCTGGTTCGACAGCGCCTGCAACTGGCCGTTGGAGGCGTGGACCATGCTGAACGAATCTTCCACGGTCACCGCTTGCGGGCCTTCGGTCTGGATGTCGATGTCGGTGCGGCCCAGGCACGGCAGGATCAGTGCTTCCTTGCCGTGAGCCAAATGGCTGCGGTTGAGCTTGGTGCTGATTTGCACGGTCAGGTCGCAGTTGCTCAGAGCCTGGAAAGTGCGCGTGCTGTCCGGAGTGGCCTGGGCGAAGTTACCGCCCAGAGCGATGAACACTTTTGCACGACCCTCGGCCATGGCATGAATCGCCTCGACCACGTTATGACCGTTTTCGCGCGGCACTTTGAACTGGAAGCGACGTTCCAGGGAATCGAGGAACGCCACCGGCGGACGCTCGTTGATGCCCATCGTGCGGTCGCCCTGCACGTTACTGTGGCCACGCACCGGGCACAGGCCGGCGCCGGGCCGACCGATATTGCCGCGCAGCAGCATCAGGTTGGCGATTTCCTGGATGGTCGCGACCGAATGGCGATGTTGGGTGATACCCATCGCCCAGCACATGATCACGTTCTTGCCTTTGGCATACATGCGCGCGGCTTGCTCGATTTCCACGAGTGTCAGGCCGGACTGCTCGACGATCTGCTCCCACGGCGTATCGTCGACGGTGCCCAGGTACTCCAGCACGTTGACACTGTGTTCATTGAGGAAGTCGTGGTCGAACACGGCAGGCTCACCGGCCTTCTGCGCATCGCGCTCCCATTGCAGCAGGAATTTCGCCATGCCGCGCATGATCGCCATGTCACCGCCCAGTGCCGGACGGAAGTACGCGGTGTTGGTCGGTTTGTCGCCGTTGGTGAGCATTTCGATCGGGTGTTGCGGGTGCTGGAAACGTTCCAGGCCGCGTTCTTTGAGCGGGTTGATGCACACCACTTGCGCGCCACGTTTCACGGCTTCACGCAGCGGCTCGAGCATCCGAGGGTGGTTGGTGCCGGGGTTCTGGCCCCAGACGAAAATCGCATCAGCGTGTTCGAAGTCGTCGAAGGTTACGGTGCCTTTACCGACGCCAACACTCTGCGCCAACGCGACACCGCTGGCCTCGTGGCACATGTTCGAACAGTCGGGGAAATTATTGGTGCCGTAGGCGCGCACGAACAATTGATAGAGGAAAGCCGCTTCGTTGCTGGCACGTCCCGAGGTGTAGAACTCGGCTTGATCCGGGCTCGACAAACCGCGCAGATGTTTGGCGATCAGGGTGAAGGCGTCATCCCAGCTGATCGGTTGGTAGCGATCGGTTTCGGCGTTGTAGCGCATCGGCTCGGTCAGGCGGCCCTGATATTCAAGCCAGTAGTCGCTCTGTTCCAGCAGCGAGGTGACGCTGTGTTTGGCGAAGAATGCCGGGTTGACGGCCCGTTTGGTCGCTTCCCAGTTCACCGCTTTGGCGCCGTTCTCGCAGAACATCACCATGCCCTTTTCCGGCGAATCGCCCCAAGCGCAACCCGGGCAGTCGAAGCCGCCGTTCTGGTTGGTCTTGAGCATGATGCGCAGGTTTTTTAGCGCGTTGTCGCTGGTCAACCAGGCCTGGGCGACGCTGATCAGTGCGCCCCAGCCACCGGCTGGGCCCTTGTAGGGCTTGTAGCGGGGGACGGGTTTCTGGTCGGCTTGACGGTGTTGACTCACGCTTGATTCTCCAACGCTGGGCTGTAGACCCGCGGCGCATTCTTCTGTGGCAAATGGATAAGGTTCAGGTTGTGACGACGGGCCCATTGCACGGCAAGGCCCGTGGGCGACGACAGGCTGACCAGGGTCTGGATGCCTGCGCGCAGTACTTTCTGGATCAATTCGAGACTGCAACGGCTGGTGACAATCGCCAGGCCGCCGGTGGTCGGGATCTTTTGCCGGATCAGCCCGCCAATCAGCTTGTCGAGCGCGTTGTGCCGGCCGATGTCTTCGCGACCCAGCAGCAATTCACCCTTGGCGTTCATGAACACCGCCGCATGCACCGCGCCGCAATGCTGGCCGAGTGGTTGGAACGCGCCGATACGCTGGCGCAAACCGTCGAGCCATTCGGCGGGCGGCAATGGCGCACCGGGCAACACTTTGAGGTCCGGCAAGGCCTGCTCGACCGCTTCCACGCCGCAGAGCCCGCAACCGCTGGTGCCGGCCAGTTGCCGACGTTGCTGCTTGAGGTTCCAGAAGGCGCGGTTGGCGATGGTCACTTGCGCGTACTGCGCCGACCCCGAACCGCTCAGTTGCAGGTCATAAATGTCAGAGGCGTCTTCGATGATGCCGCTGCCGAGGCTGAAACCGACGATGAAGTCTTCCAGGTCCGTCGGCGTCACCAGCATCACTGCCTGACTGATACCGTTATAGGCAATCGCCAACGCAACTTCCTCGGCGAGCGCAGTGCTGGCCGATTCGGTGTATTGAAAATCGCTGTAACTGTACGTTTGGCTAGCGGCGGGCGCGGGCGTTTCGAGGGCTGGCGCCGCGCAAACAGGGCGCTTGGCGTTCATGAGGCATCACCGACGGTTTGGTCAGGTTTAAGCGTATGCGCGACAAGTTGTCGCGTCTAATCGCTAATACTGATCTACCGATAGATGGCGTCGATCAAGAGTCGATCATTGATTTCTGATAAATCGCAAAACACGCTTCCGCCAACGCCGAGCGCGGTGCGCTGCGCCGCATGATCAGCCCCAGCCGGCCGAGGGTCTGGGCGTTTTCGATCGGTTGCAGGCGCAGATGGTCAGTCAGGTTTTCCAGGCCGCCTTCGAGCGGCATCACGGCGCAACACAATCCACCATGAACAGCTTGCAACAGTTGATGCACGGCATCGGTTTGCAACAACGGCTGCGGAGTAAGGCCGCGGCTGTGGAAATTGTGGTCGATGGACTGACGGAAATGCATGCCGCTGGTGAGCATGCCCAGCGGCAGTTCGATCAGCGACTCCCAACTCAGCGGCGCCTCGCCGAACGTGAAGAAGCGCTGATCGTAGAGCAGGCCCATGCGCGTTTCGCTGAACGCCAGGGAATCGAAACGTTCGGCGTCCAGACGCTCCAGGTACGACACGCCAAGATCCAGGCGATTGTTCGCCAGTTGTTCGAGGATCTGCTCGGAGCTCAGCGCCGAGAGTTCGAAGCGCAGGTTCGGGTGTTCGCCGTGCAAGCGTTGCAGCAGCGGCAGCGGGTCGAAACTCGACAACGGCACCACGCCCAGACGCAGCGTACCGACCAGATTGCCGCGACAGGCGGCGGCTTCGGCCTGCAAACCATCGTAAGCCGCCAGCACCGTGCGCGCCCACGCCAGCACCCGCTCGCCCGGCGCGGTGAAGCCTTCGAAGCGCTGGCCACGGTTGACCAACGGTAACTCGAGTTCTTCTTCAAGGCTGCGCAAGCGCATGGACAGGGTCGGCTGAGTGACGTGACAACGTGCAGCGGCCTGACCGAAATGCCGGGTTTCGTCGAGGGCGATGAGGAATTTCAGCTGCTTGATGTCCATCTTCGCTCCAGGGCGCGGGAAGGTCGGGATTCTAGCGCCTGGGGGCAAGCGGCGTCATTGGTCGGGTCGGAACCGGGTGTTGCAACCTTGGTCTAGGCTTTTGCGTCTGGAACCAAAAACCAAGGAGAGTGCACCATGAGTATTTTTAGCTTTGTGAAGGAAGCAGGCGAAAAGCTTATCGATTTGCTGACGCCGGGTAACGCCAATGCCAGCGAGCAGTTGAAGGAACACATCAGCAAGGTCGGCCTGGGTAATCCGAATGTGCAGGCGACGGTAGATGGCGACAAAGTCACGGTGACCGGTGAGGTGGCGACCCAGGAAGATAAGGAAAAAATCCTGCTGGCCGTGGGCAATATCGCCGGTGTCGGCAGTGTGGATGATCAGATTGCGGTGACCGGGCCGGTGTTGAAGGCTGCAACCTTTGTCACGGTTGTGAAGGGCGACACCCTCAGCGCGATTTCCTTGCGCGTGTATGGCGATGCCAACAAGTATCAAAAAATCTTCGAGGCCAACAAGCCGATGCTCAAGGATGTGAACAAGATTTATCCGGGGCAGTCGTTGCGGATTCCTGAGTAGGGTTTAAGACCGTGTGATGGCCTTCGCGGGCAAGCCTCGCTCCTACAGGTTAGGTGTCGTTCGTGAACGATGCGATAACCTGTAGGAGCGAGGCTTGCCCGCGAAAGGCGCGACTCGGTCTAAAGCCCCGCAATCAACTCCCGATAATCAACCACCGCCGCAAACTCCGCCGTATCCTTCGGCCCCTTGCGGCTGTCCGGCTCCTTCACCGCCAACAAATGCGCCACGCCAAAATCCCGCGCACTGCGCAGGATCGATAACGTATCGTCGATAAACAGACTGCGCGCCGGATCAAACCCGATATCCGCCTGCAATGCCTGCCAGAACTGCGGATTCTCTTTGGGAAAGCCGTAATCATGCGAGCTGATCAACCGCTCGAAATACGGCGCCAGTTCAATTCGTTCCAGTTTCAGTGACAGCGAATCCCGGTGTGCATTAGTGATCATCACCACCCGCTTGCCAGCCTGCTTGATCGCCGCAAGGAACGTATCCGCGTCCGGGCGCAACGCAATCAGGTGCGCGGTTTCCAGTTTCAGCTCGCGCACAGGCAGCTTCAGTTCGGCGCTCCAGAAATCCAGGCAATACCACTGCAACTGGCCGGCATGGCGTTCAAACAGCGGCTGCAATTCCATCTCGGCCATGGCCCGGCTCACCCCGTGCAATTCGGCGTAACGCTGGGGCAAGTGTTCCAGCCAGAAATGGTTGTCGAAGTGCAGGTCCAGCAGCGTGCCGTCCATATCGAGCAGAACGGTGTCGATGTCGCGCCAGGGCAGCAGGGACATAAAAAACTTCTCCAGCGGTAAAAGAGATATCCGAGGTCAACAATCAGGATAGGCCGGGTATAGTAACGCGTTCACGCCAAGGAGCTTTTCATGCGCCAGAAACCCACCATCCTCGCCCGCGAGATCGTCGCCACCAGTCGCTTGTTCTGCGTCGAAGAGCTGAAATTGCGCTTTTCCAATGGCGTGGAGCGCACCTATGAGCGGCTGGTCGGCAAAGGCGCCGGGTATGGCGCGGTGATGATTGTGGCGATGCTCGACGCAGATCACGCGGTGCTGGTCGAGGAATATTGCGGCGGCACCGATGAATACGAGATGTCGCTGCCCAAAGGCTTGATCGAGCCAGGTGAAGACGTGCTGGCGGCGGCCGAGCGTGAGCTCAAGGAAGAAGCCGGGTATGGCGCGCGACAGTTGGAACACCTGACCGAGTTGTCCTTGTCGCCGGGCTACATGAGCCAGAAGATTCAGGTGGTGCTGGCCACCGATCTGTACGAAGAGCGGCTTGAGGGCGACGAGCCTGAACCGATGCGCGTGGACAAGATCAACCTGCGAGAGCTGTCGGCCCTGGCCCAGAACCCGAAATTCACCGAGGGCCGTGCCTTGGCGGCGCTGTACCTGACCCGAGATTTGCTGACTCAGCGCGGAGTGTTCCTGCCATGATTTTCCCTCATCCATTGATGGCGCCGGTGATTGAACTGGCATTGAAGGCTGGCGACGCGATCCTGCCGTTCTGGCGCACCGGCACGACCGTGACCGCCAAGGCCGACGATTCACCGGTCACCGCAGCCGATCTGGCCGCTCATCATCTGATTCTGGCCGGGCTGACCGCGCTGGACCCGAGCATCCCGGTGCTGTCCGAAGAAGACGCCAACATCCCGCAGAGCGTGCGCGCCGGTTGGCAGCGCTGGTGGCTTGTGGATCCGCTGGACGGCACCAAGGAGTTCATCTCCGGCAGCGAAGAATTTACCGTCAACATCGCGTTGATCGAGCAGGGGCGAGTGGTGTTTGGCGTGGTGTCGATGCCGACCAATGGACGCTTCTACGTCGGTGGTGCCGGTCTGGGCGCGTGGCGTGGTGATAAGGGCGCCGAGCCGCTGCCGATTCAGGTTCGCACCGTGCCTGCCCCAGGCGAGGCCTTCACGGTCGTCGCCAGCCGTCGGCATTCGAGCCCTGAGCAAGAGCGCTTGCTCGCCGGGTTGAGCGACAGCCTGGGTGAGCTGCAACTGGCCAATATCGGCAGTTCGCTGAAGTTTTGTTTGTTGGCGGAAGGGGCGGCGGATTGTTATCCGCGTCTGGCGCCGACTTCGCAGTGGGATACGGCGGCGGCCCAGGGTGTTTTGGAAGGTGCGGGTGGTGAGGTGCTGGAGTTGAGCGGCGTGCCGTTCAGCTATCCGGCGCGGGAGTCTTTGCGGAACGAGTTTTTCCTGGCGCTGCCAGCGAAAGCCGCATGGCGCGAAAAACTTCTGAAGCTCGCCACCTTGTAGGAGCCGGTTTGCCGGCGATAGCGGTGTGTCAGACGCACCGCGTTGCCTGGATCGCCAGCAAGCCGGCTCCTACAAAGATGAGATCGTCCCACGCAGAGTGTTGGAACGATCAGCCGCAGAGATTTATCGGTGCAGGACGTACTGCCCGGTAAACCTCACGGCGTCGTCATCGCTATCGGCATTCACAATCCGCGAATGCAGCGTCAACCGCGCTCTTCCATAACGCTGATACATCGCCAGAAACTTCTTCCACACCGCCGCACTCGGCGCCTGGCAAATCGCCGTCGCGTCCATGGTCACCGGCAGCGGATAGCTGATTTGCCCTTCGTGAATCACGATGTGCCCGTCTTCAATCCCTTCTTCGCGCAAACGCAAATGCAGCCAGCCCCAACCCGCCAGCACCGCGCCGCAGTACAGGCTGCCGCCGAACATGGTGCTTTTGTGATTGACGTTGGCTTCCAGCGGCAAGTGCAGGCGCAGTTGCTGGTCGTGCCAGTCGAGCACTTTGATGCCCATGGCTTGCGTCAGGGGAATGTCGCGATGGAGGACTGATTCCAGGTGACGACTGTCGCGGTTCATGACGGGGCCTTTTGTTTGAAGAGGACGGTTTGACGGTCGATCAATCGAGTTCGTCGCTCGGGTGGTGGTCGGCGAAATTCAGCCCGTGCTTGCGCAGTTTGTCGTGCAAGGTTTTGCGCGGAATGCCGAGGGCTTCGGCGAGGCTGCGCACCGAGCTGTGAGAGCGTGCCAGTTCGGCGGCAATCAGCGATTTCTCGAAGTTTTCCACCTGCTCGCTCAAGCCGCCGCTGGCCGCTTCAATCGTTGTGCCCGCCGTGCCATCCGGCGCGCTGTTGTCCAGCGCCAGTTCCAGGCCCAGGGCGAAACGTTCGGCGGCGTTTTGCAATTCCCGCACGTTGCCCGGCCAGGTGTGACGCAGCAGCAGCGCCCGTTGCCCCGGTTGCAGTTCGTGGGGCGGCAAGCCATGGCGAGCACTGGCTTCATCGGCAAAGTGCTGGAACAGCATCAGCGCATCTTCACCGCGCTCGCGCAGCGGCGGAATGCGCAGCGGGGCGACGTTCAGGCGGTAATACAAGTCGGCACGGAAGCGACCCTGATCGGCGGATTGGCGCAGGTCTTCCTTGGTCGCGGCGATGATGCGGATGTCCAGCGGGATCAACTGATTGCCGCCCAGACGCTCGACTACACGTTCTTGCAGCAAGCGCAGCAATTTCACCTGCACGTCCAGGCTCATGCTTTCGATTTCATCGAGGAAAACCGTGCCGCCGCTGGCGAATTCGAACTTGCCGATACGACGCTTCTGCGCACCGGTAAACGCGCCCGGCTCGTGACCGAACAACTCGCTTTCCACCACGGATTCGGCCAGAGCCCCGGCGTTGATCGCCACGAACGGGCCGTTACGCCGGTTCGACAAATCGTGCAGCGCCCGCGCCACGACTTCTTTGCCGGCGCCGGTTTCGCCGAGAATCAGCACGTCAGCCTTGGTCGCCGCCAGTGCGCCGATCTGCTCGCGCAGACGCAGCATCGGCGCCGATTGCCCGACCAGTCTTGTGCTCAGTTCATTGCGGTCGCTGAGGGCCAGACGCAAGCTGCGGTTGTCCAGCACCAGTCGGCGCAGGGCCAACGCGCGGCGCACGCTGTCGAGCAAGGCGTCGCTGGCGAACGGTTTTTCCAGAAAGTCATAAGCCCCGGCACGCATGGCTTGCACCGCCAGCGGCACGTCGCCGTGACCGGTGATCAGCAGCACCGGCAGCTCCGGGTCCTGGGCGTGCAGTTCGGTCAGCAGTTCGAGACCGTCCATGCCAGGCATGCGGATATCGCTGACCACCACGCCCGGCCAGTCGCGCTCCAGTTGCCCGGCCAGGCCCTTGGCTTCGGCGAGCGGCAGGATTTTCAGGCCGGCCAGATCCAGCGTCTGGCTCAGGGCCTGGCGCAGATGGGGATCATCGTCGATCAGCACGACCTGGATGCGGTTGTCGATGGTCATGCACTTCGGTCCTCGGACGGTTGCAGGCTCACGCCCGGTGCGCCTGCGCGCAGTTTCAGGGTAATCAGGGCGCCGCCTTCCTTGTGGTTGGCGAATGACAGTTCACCGCCGAAGGCGCGCATCAGGGTTTCGCAAATTGCCAGCCCCAGACCCAAGCCCTGGGTGCGGGTCTTGGTGGTGTAGAAGGGCTCGCTGGCGCGGCCAAGGGCTTCCATGCAAAAGCCGGGGCCGTTGTCGCGAATGTACAGATTGACGCCGTCGGCGGTGGATTGGGCACTCAACCAGAGTTTACGCGGCGGGCCTTTTTCCGTCAGCGCGTCCAGTGCGTTGGCCAACAGATTGCCGAGCACTTGGCGCAGACGGGTTTCCCCGGCTTCGACCCACAGCGTGGCGGCGGGCAAATCGCGGATCAGCTCGACTTCCATGCTCCGTCGACGCTTGGCCAACAGCGCCAACGCGTCATCCAGCGCCGGTTGCAGCGCCACACTTTCCGGCGCGTGGCGATCACGCCGGGCAAAGGCGCGCAGGTGCGCGATGATCGAAGCCATGCGCCCGGTCAGTTCGCTGATCAGTTTGAGGTTGCCGCGCGCATCGTCGGTGCGCTGATGATCAAGCAGCACTTCGGCGTTTTCCGCGTAGCTGCGGATGGCGGCCAGCGGTTGATTCAGCTCATGGCTGATGCTTGCCGACATGGTCCCGAGCGCCGACAACTTGCCGGCCTGCACCAGGTCATCCTGGGCGCGTACCAGTTCCTGCTGGGCGTGTTCGCGCTCCAGCACTTCCTGTTTCAGTCGGCGGTTCAGGCCTTCAAGGTCGCTGGTTCGTTCCGCGACCCGGCCTTCCAGTTCACGCCGGGCCTTGGCTTCGAAGGCGATCCGTTCAAGGTAGTGACGCCGCCGTTGCATCATCAGGCCGAGCAGCAGCATCAACACCAGCAGCGTCGCGCCGCCGATGGCGACCACCGTGCGCACCGGGCGATCGATCAAGGTGCGCGGTGCAAGAATGCTGACACTCCAGCCGGTTTCGTCGATCTGCCGGGTCTGGGTCAGCCAGGCGTCGGGATTGAGATTCAACGGCTTCGGGTCGCGGGTCGGATAGGGTTGAATCGCGGTGATTGCCTCGCGCTCGCCCTCGCCCAGTGGCCGGGTCGAGCGGAATCGCCATTCTGGCCGCGAGGTGAGGATGACCACGCCGTTGTGGTCGGTGACCAGCAGTTGTTCCGGGGTTTTGCCCCAAAGGCTTTCGGTGTGGTCCAGGTCGACTTTGACCACCAGCACGCCGAGGACTTTCTCGCCGTCGCGCACGGCCGCCGCAAAGAAATAACCGCGCTTGGCCGAAGTGGTGCCCAGCCCGAAAAACCGCCCGAGACGTCCGGCCATGGCTTCGCTGAAGTACGGGCGGAACGAAAAGTTTCGGCCGACGAAGCTGTCGTGTTTGTCCCAGTTGGACGCCGCGAGGGTCTTGCCGGTGGTGTCCATCAGGTACATGACTTCGGCGCCGGTCTGCGCGCTGATGTTCTTCAGCAGGCGGTTGGCATTGCCTTGGGTCACACCGTCGTCGGGGGCGCCGAGCGTGGCGCGCAGGGCCGGCAGGTCGCCGAGGATCTGCGGCAGCACTTCATATCGGTGCAGTGTGCCCAGCAGGTTGGCGACGTACAGGTCGAGGGTCTGCCGGTTCTGCCCGGCCAGTTCGCTGCGGTAATAACGCTCGGCCAGATGCTCCAGCGGCCACAGCAGCGGCGCCAGGCACAGCGCCAGCAGGGCGAGGCTACGCCAGCGGGGTCTGCGGGGGAGGGTCGGAGTCATGAGCATCAGGCGCCTGAGGGTACAGGCGCATTATGCCTAGGCTTGCCCGGCAAGACACTCGCGCAGCGCGGTTTGCCAGTCTGGCTGACTGACGCCCCATTCGCGGAGCAGGCGACTGCAATCGAGGCGCGAATTTAACGGTCGGGCGGCAGGCGTCGGGTATTCGCTGGAAGGGATGGGCAACAGGTGTGCGCAAGGCCTGCCCTGTTTGCGCAGCGCTTCGCCGATGGCCTGGGCGAAACCGAACCATGAGGTTTCACCTTGAGCGGTCAGGTGATAAGTGCCCCAGGCGCCCCGTTCACCGGCCTGCCAGCGTTCGATCAGGGCGAGGGTGCTGTTGGCGATCGTGCCGGCCCAGGTGGGCGCGCCGATCTGATCGGCAACGATGCGCAACTCGGGTTTTTCTTGCAGCAGACGCTGCATCGTCAGCAGGAAATTGCTGCCACTGGCCGAGTAGACCCAACTGGTCCGCAGAATCAGATGCATGCCCCCCACCGCCGTGATGGCTTGTTCGCCGGCCAGTTTGCTCTGGCCGTAGACCCCCAGCGGCTTGGGCGCGTCGGCTTCGTTGTAAGGCTCGCCCTTACTGCCATCGAACACATAATCGGTGGAGTAGTGAATCAGCGGGATGCCCAGCGCCAGTGCTTCTTCGGCCAGAATTCCCGGGCCCGTCGCGTTGATGGCGAACGCCAGCTCAGGTTCGCTTTCTGCCCGATCGACCGCCGTGTGAGCGGCGGCGTTGATGATCAGGTCGGGATGAGCGAGCCGGACCTGTTGGCGAATCTGTTCCGGTTGAGCCAGATCGAGTTGATCGCGCCCCAGCACCATGAGTTCATCAGCCGCGCTCAAGCGGCGCTGCAGTTCGCGCGCGACCTGGCCGTGCTGGCCAATGATGAGAATTCGCAAAGGGATTTTCATGGAAGCAGTTCAGATTCCTGCCAGCTTTTACCGTGTTGGTCCTTTTCTGACAGTTGAGGCGCTTCTTCCAGTTCCCAGTCGATGGCCAGTGTCGGATCGTCCCAGCGAATGCAGCGATCTGACGTCGGGTCGTAATAGTCGGTGGTTTTGTAGAGAAACTCGGCGTACTCGCTGAGTACCACGAAGCCGTGGGCGAAACCTTCCGGTATCCACAACTGGCGATTGTTCTGTGCGGACAAGCGCACACTGGCCCAGCGCCCGAAGTTCGGCGAACTGCGGCGGACATCAAGGGCCACATCGAGCACTTCCCCCGCCGTCACCCGAACCAGCTTGCCCTGGGTGTGTTGCACCTGATAGTGCATACCACGCAGCACGCCTTTTCGCGAACGCGAGTGGTTGTCTTGAACGAACGCTTTCTTGAGGCCCGTGGCATTTTCAAACTCACGGACATTGAAGCTTTCATAGAAAAACCCACGTTCGTCACCAAACACCTTCGGCTCGATAATCAGCACACCTGGCAACTGGGTGGGGGTGACTTTCATTGCGCCTCTCCGGCAATCGTGTAGAGATACTGGCCATAACCGGTCTTGCCGAAATACTTCGCTCGCTCAAGCAAGTGCTCGCGATCAATCCAGCCATTCATGTAGGCAATTTCTTCGAGACAGGCCACTTTCAGTCCCTGGCGGTGCTCGATGGTTTGCACGTATTGCGACGCTTCGAGCAGGCTGTCGTGAGTGCCGGTGTCGAGCCAGGCGAAACCGCGGGTAAAGCGCTCGACCTGAAGATCGCCGCGTTGCAGATAGGCGTTGTTCACATCGGTGATTTCCAGCTCGCCGCGTGGTGACGGTTTGACGGCCTTGGCAATGCGGATAACGTCGTTATCGTAGAAATACAGCCCGGTGACCGCATAGCTGGACTTTGGCTTGAGCGGTTTTTCTTCGATCGAGATGGCGCGGCCTTCTTTGTCGAAGTCGATCACGCCAAAGCGCTCCGGGTCCTTGACCCAGTAGCCGAATACCGTCGCGCCGCTGGTTTGCTGCGCCGCTCTTTGCAACTGACCACCGAAGTGCTGACCGTGGAAGATGTTGTCACCGAGGATCAGGCACACCGGGTCGTCGCCGATGAACTCCTCACCAATCAGAAACGCCTGGGCCAGGCCATCCGGCGTAGGCTGTTCGGCGTAGCTGAAATGGACACCGAACTGACTGCCGTCACCCAGCAGGTTGCGGTACTGCGGCAGATCCTGCGGGGTGGAAATCACCAGGATTTCCTTGATGCCAGCCAGCATCAACACCGAGATCGGGTAGTAGATCATCGGCTTGTCGTAGATCGGCAGCAGCTGTTTGGAAACGCCTAGCGTGATCGGGTGCAGGCGTGTGCCCGACCCGCCAGCCAACACAATTCCTTTCATCATGCGAGTAACTCCTTGATATCGGTGGAGCCTAGTCGTTCACCCTGATAACTGCCATCTTGAACGCGGCGGCACCATTCCAGGTTTTCCAGATACCACTGAACGGTTTTGCGCAGGCCGGTTTCGAAGGTCTCTTCCGGCACCCAACCCAGGTCGCGCTCGATTTTGCCGGCATCGATCGCGTAACGCAGATCGTGCCCCGGGCGGTCCTGGACGAAGGTGATCAAGTCGGCATAGCGCACGACACCGGCGGGTTTGACCGGGGCGAGCTCTTCGAGCAGGGCACAGATGCCGCGCACCACGTCGATGTTCGTCTGTTCGTTGTGTCCGCCAATGTTGTACGTCTCGCCGACGACACCTTCGGTGACTACTTTGAGCAGCGCTCGTGCGTGATCCTCGACGAACAGCCAGTCGCGGATCTGCAGGCCGTTCCCGTAGACCGGCAGCGGCTTGCCGGCCAGCGCGTTGAGAATCACCAGCGGAATCAATTTTTCGGGGAAGTGGAACGGGCCATAGTTGTTCGAGCAGTTGGTCAGCAATACCGGCAGCCCGTAGGTGCGCTGCCATGCGCGGACGAGGTGGTCCGAGGCCGCTTTGCTGGCGGAGTACGGCGAGCTTGGCGCGTACGAAGTCGTTTCGGTGAACAGATCATCGACACCGTGCAGGTCGCCGTAGACTTCATCGGTGGAGATATGGTGGAAGCGAAAGGCGCTTTTTTCCGGCTCGGCCAGCGTGTGCCAGTAGGCGCGGGTGGCCTCCAGCATGCTGTAGGTGCCGACGATATTGGTTTGAATGAAGTCCGATGGCCCATCGATGGAGCGGTCGACATGGGACTCTGCCGCCAGGTGCATGATGGCGTGCGGCTGGAAACGTGTCAGTACGGCGCTCACGGTGGCTTGATCGACAATATCGGCCTGCACGAACTCGTAGCGAGTGTCGGTGGCAATACTGGTCAGCGATTCGAGATTGCCCGCATAGGTCAGTTTGTCCAGGTTGAGCACTTCATGCTCGGTGTGCCGAATCAGCTGGCGAACCAGGGCAGAGCCGATGAAGCCGGCGCCGCCGGTGATGAGAATACGCATGTGGGCCAGCCTTTTTTCCGTCAGACGATATAGCGAATGATCATAGCTTGTCGGCAGGAGAGTGGTGGTGCAATAGGGTTGTGTCTGCAATTTGGGTTTTGTGGCGTAAACAGGGGGTTGATTATCGACCGGTGCAGTGGCGATATAAGCGCCTAATAAAATTTCAGGGGTTGTTGTATGCCGCTCGCCACGTTGATTCATCGCGCCAGTCTGCCCAGCCCGCAAGTGTCTGCGGAGCAAGCGCTAGAGCTGCTCGAGGGGCATTACGGGCTGAGCGCAAAGCTGCAGGCGCTCGGCAGCCAGCAAGATCTCAACTTCCGCGTTGACAGTAAGCATGGGCGTTTCGTCCTGAAAATCTGCCGGGGCGACTATTCGGTGCTGGAGCTGCAAGCCCAGCATGCCGGGCTCAAGCATCTGGCAGAGCACTCCGGTGTGCCGGTGCCGCGAGTGATTGCCGCGCAGAGCGGTGCCGACCTGCTGTCACTGGAAATTGATGGACAAGCGGTGCACGTGCGCCTGCTCGAATACATCGAGGGCCAGTCGCTTACGCATCTCGATCATCTGCCCGGATCCGTGGTGGCCGGTTTCGGCCGGCTCTGCGGCGAAATGGACCTGGCGCTGGCCGCTTTCGATCATGCGGGCCTTGAGCGCACCCTTCAGTGGGACGCCCGCCACGCCAACGCGTTGATCGCGCATTTGCTGCCGGTGATTGAAGATGACCGGCAACGCGCGTTGATCGCCGAAGTGGCCGAACAGGCCGAGCGGCATTTGCAGCCGCTGGTGGACAAGTTGCCGGTACAGGCCATTCACATGGACATCACCGACGACAACGCGGTCTGGCAGCGCGATGCGCAACGCCAGTGGCAATTGCAGGGCGTGATCGATTTTGGCGATCTGGTCCGCACGTGGCGCATTACCGACCTGTCGGTGACCTGCGCGGCGCTGTTGCACCATGCCGGTGGCGATCCGTTTTACATTTTGCCGGCGGTTCAGGCTTATCACGCGGTCAATCCGCTGCAACACGAAGAGCTGCTGGCGCTGTGGCCATTGATCGTTGCGCGGGCGGCGGTGCTGGTGCTCAGCGGCGAGCAGCAGGTCAGCATCGACCCGGGTAACGCCTACAGTCGCGACAACCTGACCCATGAGTGGGAGATTTTCCGCGTGGCCACGTCGGTGCCGTTGACGTTGATGGAAGCGGCGATCCTCACCTCGGTGGGGCACAGCCTGGCGGACATCGGCAGCGAAGGCTTCGCACCGCTGCTGCCGAGCCTGGTCGGGCGCGAATTTGCCTTGATCGATCTGGGCGTATTGAGCCCGCATTTCGAGGCCGGTAACTGGGAACAGGAGGGGATCGATCAGCGGCTGTTGAGCGAAGCGGCTGCGGCCCACGGCTTGGCAGCGAGCCGTTACGGACAATACCGTTTGTCCCGCACCCGCCCGGACAGTGCGACGGAACCAGACACCTACCCGTTGCACGTCGAGCTGCGGGTGCCTCATGGCACTGCGGTCGAATCGCCGTTTGCCGGGGTTGTGCATCAACCGGCGCCGGGTGTGCTGCAACTGGACGGCCCGCAGTTGAGCGTGCGGCTGTGGGGCGTGACGCCGTCGCTGCACACTGGTGCGGCACTGGTCAAAGGCCAGGTGTTGGGTTCGGTCAGCGGCCCGTTGCGGGTGCAGTTATGCCGAGGCGCGGCGCTCGATGCGCCGTTGTTTTGCACGCCTTCGCGCGCGGCGGCCTGGCAAGCATTGTGCCCGTCACCGGCAGCGTTGTTGGGGCTGGCGTGCGATGCCGAAGCAGAGCTTGATTCGCAGACCTTGCTGGCGCGCCGAGACGCCAGTTTTGCCCGGACGCAGAAGCACTATTACGTCGACCCGCCGCGCATTGAGCGTGGCTGGCGCAATCACTTGATCGACATGCAGGGCCGCTCCTACCTCGACATGCTCAACAACGTCGCGGTGCTGGGCCACGGTCATCCGCGCATGGCTGCGGTCGCCAGTCGTCAATGGTCACTGCTCAACACCAACTCGCGGTTCAACTATGCGGCGGTTGCCGAGTTTTCCGAGCGCTTGCTGAAACTGTCGCCGGAGGGCATGGACCGGGTGTTCCTGGTCAACAGCGGCAGCGAGGCCAACGATCTGGCGATCCGTCTGGCGTGGGCCTACAGCGGCGGTCGCGACATCATCAGCGTGCTGGAGGCGTATCACGGCTGGACCGTGGGCGCGGACGCGGTCTCGACCTCGATCGCTGACAATCCCAAGGCCTTGAGCAGCCGTCCCGACTGGGTGCACCCGGTGTCCGCGCCGAACACCTATCGCGGCGAGTTCCGTGGTCCGGACAGTGCGCCGGATTATGTGCGCAGCGTCGAACACAACCTGGCGAAAATCGCTGAGCAGCAACGCCCGCTGGCCGGTTTTATCTGCGAGCCGGTGTATGGCAATGCCGGTGGTATTTCGCTGCCGCCGGGTTACCTGAAACAGGTCTATGCAATGGTCCGTGCGCAGGGCGGCGTGTGCATCGCCGACGAAGTGCAGGTGGGTTACGGCCGCATGGGCCATTTCTTCTGGGGCTTCGAAGAGCAGGGCGTGGTGCCGGACATCATCACCATGGCCAAAGGCATGGGGAACGGCCAACCGCTGGGCGCGGTGATCACCCGTCGGGAAATTGCCGAAGCGCTGGAGGCCGAGGGCTACTTCTTCTCGTCGGCGGGTGGCAGCCCGGTCAGTTGCCAGATCGGCATGGCCGTTCTGGATGTGATGGAAGAGGAAAAACTCTGGGAAAACGCTCAGGTCGTGGGCGGGTATTTCAAGGAGCGTCTTGAGGCGCTGATCGACAGTCATCCGCTGGTGGGCGCGGTGCACGGTTCCGGTTTTTATCTGGGCGTGGAGTTGATCCGCAACCGCGAGACCCTGGAGCCGGCGACCGAAGAGACGACGGCGCTGTGTGACCGGTTGCGGGAGCTGGGGATTTTCATGCAGCCGACCGGTGATTTCCTGAACGTCCTCAAGATCAAACCGCCGATGGTTACGTCGCGCCAGAGTGTGGATTTTTTTGTCGACATGCTGGCGAAGGTGCTTGACGAAAACCTGTAGGAGCCGGCTTGCCGGCGATAGCGGCAGGTCAGTCGACGTAAATGTTGAATGACAAGACGCCATCGCTGGCAAGCCAGCTCCTACAGGAGGTGGGAGTGATTTAGTTCGATTGTTATCGGGTTTAAGTGCTGTTGTTTTCGACAGAAGGAAGATTTGTCGCTTTTAAAGCCGATTTTTATCGGCTATAAAGTCGCCATTGCCGCGGCGTGTCTCATCACGCCCGGCGCTTCCCTTTCTGTCATCGGTCGATGCCAAACTCGACCCACAGCACTTGTCCGGAGATGATTCATGAGCCGTATCGTTACCGTCGCCGCCACCCAGATGGCCTGTTCCTGGGACCTTGAAGCCAACCTCGAAACCGCTGAAAGGCTGGTCCGTGAGGCTGCGGCCAAAGGTGCGCAGATCATCCTGATCCAGGAACTGTTCGAGGCGCCGTACTTCTGCCAGAAGCCGAACCCGGATTACCTGCAACTGGCCACGACGGTTGAAGACAACGTCGCCATCAAGCATTTCCAGAAAATCGCCAAAGAACTGCAAGTGGTGCTGCCGATCAGCTTCTACGAACTGGCCGGCCGCGCGCGTTTCAACAGCATCGCGATCATCGATGCCGACGGCTCCAACCTCGGGATTTATCGTAAAAGCCACATCCCGGACGGCCCTGGCTATCACGAAAAGTATTACTTCAACCCGGGCGATACCGGCTTCAAAGTCTGGAACACCCGCTACGCGAAAATCGGCGTGGGCATCTGCTGGGATCAGTGGTTCCCGGAATGCGCGCGCAGCATGGCGTTGCTGGGGGCGGAAATTCTGTTCTACCCGACCGCCATCGGCAGCGAGCCGCACGACAAAACCATTTCGTCCCGCGATCATTGGCAGCGTGTGCAACAGGGCCATGCCGGTGCCAACCTGATGCCGCTGATCGCCAGTAATCGCATCGGCAATGAGGAGCAGGACGGGTACGACATCACCTTCTACGGCTCGTCGTTCATCGCCAACCAGTTCGGCGAGAAGGTTCAGGAACTCAACAAAACCGAAGAAGGCGTGTTGGTTCATCGCTTCGACCTCGACGAACTGGAGCACATCCGCAGCGCATGGGGCTCGTTCCGTGATCGCCGCCCGAACCTATACAATGCGCTCAAAACCCTCGACGGTTCCCTGGAGTCCTGACCGCATGACCACTTTAAACAGCACCCCGCGCGCCGACGGCTTCTACATGCCCGCCGAGTGGGCGGCGCAAACCCAGACCTGGATGATCTGGCCCGAGCGTCCGGACAACTGGCGCCTGGGTGGCAAACCGGCGCAAGCCGCACACGTGGCGGTGGCCAAGGCCATCGCGCGTTTCGAACCGGTGACCGTGGCGGTGTCCGCCGGCCAATACGAAAACGCTCGGGCGCGTCTCGACGTGCCGAATATTCGTGTGGTCGAGATGTCCAGCGACGACGCCTGGGTCCGCGACACCGGCCCGACATTCGTCATCAATAACAGCGGTGAAGTCCGCGGCGTGAACTGGGACTTCAATTCGTGGGGCGGTTTTGACGGTGGGTTGTATTCGCCTTGGAACCGCGACTCGCAGGTCGGCGGCAAGATCCTCGAGATCGAACGCAGCCCGCGTTATCGCACCGAGGGTTTTGTGCTCGAGGGCGGTTCGATTCACGTGGATGGCGAAGGCACGCTGATCACCACTGAAGAATGCCTGCTCAACCGCAATCGCAACCCGCACCTGAACCGTGCGGAAATTGAAGCGGTGCTCAGCGCGAACCTGGCTGTGGATAAAATCATCTGGCTGCCGGACGGTTTGTTCAACGACGAAACCGACGGCCATGTGGATAACTTCTGCTGCTACGTGCGTCCGGGCGAAGTATTGCTGGCCTGGACCGACGACCCGCAAAACCCGAATTACCCGCGCTGCCAGGCGGCGATGAAAGTGCTGGAAAGCAGCACCGACGCCAAAGGTCGCCCATTCACGGTGCACAAGATGCCGATTCCGGGGCCGCTGTATGCGACCGAAGAAGAGTGCGCCGGTGTCGATCCGGTGGACGGAACTCAGGAACGCAATCCGACCGTTCGTCTGGCCGGTTCCTACGTGAACTTCCTCATCGTCAACGGCGGCATCATCGCGCCAAGTTTCGACGATCCGCTGGATGGTCCGGCCAAAGAGATTTTGCAGAGTCTGTTCCCGCAACACGAAGTGGTGATGGTGCCGGGCCGCGAACTGTTACTGGGAGGCGGTAACATCCACTGCCTTACCCAACAGCAGCCCGCGCCGCACAAGGAGTGAGTGGGGTTGTAACAGCTTGAGTTGATTGCTAAATCGCTCAGGCAAACGTTTTCCCCGTACGCCTCGCAGAAAGCCCGCAGCCCGTCAGGACTGCGGGCTTTTTTTGTATCCGCTCGTCGACCATCCAGACACATTGGCACAGCTCTTGTATCTCTCCAGGTGTAGACAGGGAGGGGGAGGACTTCGATGTTCTGTCATAAACCTTGGATAAGTTAGCCGCTCACAAACCAGGAGAGAGCGCGGAAATGAACGCCGAAATGAATGTGGTGAGCGAGCGGGCATTGCATCCCCTGGCAGTAAAGAACAGCGATTCGCTCCAGATTCTGGCGCACTGGTTGAAGTCCAATGGAACGCGTCAGATCAGGGAACCTGATCCGCGCCGGATGATGATCGAGCGTTACCCCGCTGGTTTATTCAGCGAAGCGGAACTGGAAGCGTTGTGGGATGTGATGGAAGGATAAGAAGAAAAACAACGGATTGATAAAAGCGCTGCCGGGAGGGCGGCGCTTTTTTTTGGGCGGAGAGTTTGCAGGAATTACGCAGAGCCCCGTGTAGGAGCCGGCTTGCTGGCGATAGCGGTGTAACAGTCAGCGTAATTGTTGAATGTTAAACCGCTATCGCCAGCAAGCCGGCTCCTACACGGGGCGGCGTGATGTCGGAATCCGGGGTGTTTAGAAGCTGTAAGTCCCGGTCACTACCACGCTGCGCGGTTCACCCGGTTGAATCTGCGCCGCGCTGGTGGCCGACGAGTAATAGGTTTTATCGCTGATGTTGTTCAGCGCCGCGCGCAAATCCCAATCCTTCTGACGGAACCCGGCCAACGCATCCCAACGACCATAACCCGGTAGCACGGTGGTGTTGAGGTTATCGGCGTAACGCTGGCCCACCAGGGTCAGACCGGTTTCGGCGTACCAGCCCATTTCCGGTTTCCAGGTCAGGAACAGGCTGCCGTTGTGCTTGGCGACGTTGCTGATGCGCTTGCCTTCAAAGCCGTTGTTGTCCTTCTCGACCGTCGCGTCCTGCACGCCCACGCCACCGCGCACGTACCAGTTGCCGACAATCTTGCCGGTGCCGGTCAGCTCGATCCCGCGGGAACGTTGCTTACCGGAAAGCAAGGTAATGGTCGGGTTGAGCGGATCGCTGGTGCGGCGGTTGTAGAGTTCCAGTTCGTAGATCGCCAGCGTGGTGCTCAGGCGATCATCGAGCCAGTCGCTCTTCACGCCGATTTCCTTCTGCTTGGTCAGCTCGGGGCTCAGGTCGTTGGTGTTGCCGGCAGCGCCAGGGGTGATGCCGATCAAGCCACCGCCCGCCGGGGAAAAGGTCTTGGTCCATGACGCATAGAAGGAATGATCCTGCAGTGGCGTCCAGACCAGTCCTACACGTGGGCTGGTGCTGTGGCTGTCGCGGTCCTCGGAAATGCCCCGCAGGTTGTTGGTCGATTCGATGTCGAAGGTGTCGTAACGCAGTCCGCCCAATAGTTGCCATTCATCGTTCAGGCGCAGTTGGTCCTGCACGTACACCGCACGGCTTTCGACTTCGGTGTGGTTGTCGCTGGACACCTGCATGCGTCCGGTGTGACGCAAATTGCGATTAGGGTTGTTCAGGTTCAGCGCCGGAACGGGCCGACTGCCGGGGCCGGTCGTGGCGGCGGTGTACAGGATCGGGTCGCGGCGCTGGCTGCCGATTTCGATGCCGGTCAGCAATCGATGCTCGAGGCCGAAGGTATCGAAACCACCCTCCAGCTCAACGTTGTTAAACACGTTGCGGGTGTTCAGGTCCTGCTGCCAGTGTTGGCGCGTGACCGAGTTGGTCGCCGGGGTGTAGCCCGTCAGGTAGGTGTTGTCGAAATCGCTGTTGAGCTTGAACACGCCCAGGGTCTGACGCAGTTGCCAGTTCTCGTTGATGTCATAGCTGAGTTTCGAGCGCAGGGATTGCGACTTGTCATCGATGAAATCGTTATCGCTGCCGTAGGTCGTATCCCGTCCGACATCTGCCGGGCGTCCGTTGACACCGGGAATTCCGCGATCCGGCGTACGGTTGTAGCGGCTGTATTCGTACTGCACCAACCAGTTCAGGTCGGGTGTCAGTTGCCAGCTCATCGACGGCGCGAACAACTGGCGATTGCCGCTGACGCCATCGCGGAAACTGTTCTGATCCATGTTGCCCATGTTCAGGCGCAGGCTGATGTTCTCGCTGGGGTCGGTGCTCAGGTCCGCGTAAAGGCTGCGCAGATCGTTGCTGCCACCTTGGGCTTCGATGGTCGAACGGCGACCGAATTCCGGCAACTTGCTGACCCGGTTGACGATCCCGCCCTGACTGCCACGGCCGTACAACACCGCCGCCGGCCCCTTGAGGACTTCGATGCGCTCGATGTTGTGCAGGTCGCGCACGTACTGGCTGTCGTCCCGAATACCGTCCAGGTAAAAGTCGTTGCTGGCGTCGAAACCGCGAATGCGCAAGCTGTCGAAGCGGGTGTCGGCGCCGCTGCTGACGTTGGGGATACCGCTCAGCGCCGTGCCCAGATCGTTGGTCCCGTAATCGACGACGTTCGAGGTTTTTATCGAGTCGATGGCTTGTGGCACGTAGCGTACCGGCGTGGCCGTGCGGGTTGCTGTGCTGGTTTCTTTCACGCGTGGATCGTCAGCCTCTGCTTCGGCGCTGATCGAGGTTGCCGGCAGGGTTGTAGGCGCGGCGTAGGAAAAACCGGCAGATAGCAAGGCAGAGAGCCCAAGACTGAAGGGCGTAAGACGAAATGGGGCAGGCATTTAAGGACGCATCCGTAGGATTTTTGGGTAGTATCGCGAAAGATGCAAATGGTAATGCTTGATATTTACTTTCGTGAGTTATTCCTGAGAAGTTCCGCTGTTTGATTGTTTCAATTTGTGTCGGAGTTGTTACAGGAAGGATTTGCAGCATTCGACCGATTCATGAAACAGACTGAAAGCCATTCCGGCGTTTTTCAGAAACTGTCGCAGGGCTAACCTGCCGGCATCGATTTTTCCTGACTTTTCGCCGGAGCCTTCCCATGATCCTTCACTACATTTACGACCCGTTGTGCGGCTGGTGCTACGGCGCAAAACCACTGGTGCAAGCCGCTCAGGCCGTTCTGCCGGTGATTGCCCATGGCGGCGGCATGATGACCGGCGCCAACCGTCAGATGGTCTCGCCACGTTTGCGTGACTACGTGATGCCCCACGACCGGCGCATCGCCGAGTACACCGGTCAGCCTTTCGGCGATGCGTACTTCGAAGGGTTGCTGCGCGATGAGACGGCGGTGTTCGATTCCGCTCCGCCGATTGCCGCCGTACTCGCGGCGCAGCAGGTCGCTGGCCTTGGACTGGAGTTGTTGGGCCGTTTGCAGAGCGCGCATTACGTGGAAGGGCGGCGTATCGCCGATGAAGCCGTGTTGATCGAACTCGCCAACGACATCGGTCTGGAAGCCGAAGCCTTCCAGTCAGCGTTTGAAAATGCCGACACCGATCGCCACATCAAGGCCAGTCGCGCCTTGTTGGCCAACGTCGGCGGCCATGGTTTCCCGACCTTCGCCCTGGAGCAGGATGGCCAGTTCACGTTGATCGACATCAGCCCGTGGCTCGGCAAGCCGCAAGCCTTCGCGGCATGGCTGAGTCAATCGCTTCCCGCAGACGCCGCGACATCCGAGTTTCAAGCCTGCGGCCTCAACGGCTGTGCCCACTGAATTCACCCGGAGCCTCTCATGGATAACCTGAGCCTGATCAAAAGCACCTACGAAGGTGCCAACTCCCAGGAAAATGCGCGCAATACAGCCGCAGCCCTGGCCGATGACGTTCGCTGGACCGAAGCCGCAGGCTTTCCCTGCGCGGGTACTTATATTGGCTTTGACGCCATCGTCGAGAACGTCTTCAAGCGTCTGGCCACGGAATGGGAAGGTTTTCAGCTGAAGATCGAGGACTACGTCGCACAGGGAGACAAGGTGTTTGCCTACGGCAATTACAGCGGAGTCTACAAAGCCACCGGCCGCTCGATGAATGCTCGCGTCGCCCATTTGTGGACCATCGCCAATGGCAAAGTTACCCATTTCGAACAGTTCGTCGACAGCCACACCGTGCAACGGGCAATCGTGGACAAGTAATTTCTTAGACGATTTTCACCTAATCACAGACGATTCATGAAATTGACACATGGTTAAGGGCGCGGATAGGATTCGCCCCAACGCCTGTGGCTAACCGCCATGACTCAAAAAAATAAAAGGCCCGCTCCGCGATTTATCGTGGGCGGGCCTTTTTGTTTTCGGGTGAAAAAAGAGTGCGATAGCGCCGTTTCAGCCGTTCGACACAGCGCGTATCAACCCGAAATAAGGAAAAGAACAAAATGTTGAATAAGCGAATCAGCCTGATCGCTCTGGGGATGTTGAGTGCGACACAGGCCATGGCTAACGACCAGGCCGAATCCAAGGGTTTTGTTGAAGACAGCAGCCTCAAAGTGCTGCTGCGCAATGCCTACATCAATCGTGACTACAAAGACAGTCGTGAGGACAAAGCCGAGTGGGGCCAAGCGGCCATCGGCACGTTCTCGTCCGGTTTCACCCAAGGCACCGTCGGTGTGGGTGTGGATGCGTTCGGTCTGTACGCACTGCGTCTGGATGGCGGCAAGGGTCGCACCGGCGCGCAAGGCATCGACTTCTTCAAGAAAGGCGACAGTGGCAACGCGGCTGATGACCTGTCGAAGGGCGGCGCAGCGGTCAAATTCCGTCTCTCCAGCACCACGCTGACTTACGGCGACCAGATGCCGGCCCTGCCGGTGCTGAACTACGACAACGCGCGCCTGCTGCCGGAAAGCTACACCGGCACGCTGATCACCTCCAAGGAGATCAAAGGCCTGGAACTGAACGCTGGTCGCTTCACCGCCGAATCGCGCAAAAGCGCGGAAGGCCGTGACAGCGGTGGCCTGAAGTCGATCAACGTATTGGGCGGTAGCTACCAGTTCACCGAACAGTTCAAGGCGGCGGTGTACGCGTCCGACGTTGAAGACGTGTTGAAGAAGCAATACGTGAACGCCAACTACGTATTCCCGATCGACAAGGATCAGTCCTTGACCCTCGACTTCAACGGCTACCGCACCAAGCTGGACGATTCCTACGTCCGCGAAAGCGGCGCCACCGGCGACGACAACAAGATCTGGAGCCTGGCAGCCACCTTCGCCACCGGCCCGCACTCGTTCACCGTCGCTCACCAGCGCAGCACCGGCGACAGCAACCTGGGCTACGCCTACGGCGGCTATCAGAAGGATCAAGGTCGCGTCGGTGACGGTGGCAACACCATCTACCTGGCGAACTCCTACTGGTCCGACTTCAACGCTGAAGACGAGCGCAGCTGGCAGGTCGGCTACGGTCTGGACTTCAGCACGTTCGGCGTTCCGGGCTTGAGCTACAACGTGGCTTACGTACGCGGCGACAACATCACCACCTCCACCAGCGAGGGCGGTACCGAGCGCGAAATCTTCAACCAGTTCAAGTACGTCGTGCAAAGCGGCCCGGCCAAAGACCTGAGCGTGAAACTGCGCAGCTCGATCCTGCGTGTTTCGCAGAAGTCGAGTGAGTACAACGTCAGCGGCAACGAAGTCCGTGTGTTCGTCGACTACCCGATCAACATTTTCTGATGATCGGTTGCAGTATCGAGGCCTGATTAGAGGCTGAGAACGAAGAAGCCCCGACTGGTTCGGGGCTTTTTTGTGGGCGGCGCGAGGCTCTAGGTCGCGGCAAGCGCATCAGGTGCTCAACTGCTACTGACGCAAAATGATCAAAACGAGCATTCATAATGATTGATTTGCGCAATTTGAAAGGGTGGCATAAGATTATTTTGACTGAATCAATCAATCTTGTGATCGGTTCAGTCAGTTTCGAGGTGAAACACGTCTTACCCCACAATTATAAAAGGAGACCCTCGTGGCCCAATTTCCTATCAAGCGCACCATAGAACGCATTCCGGGCGGCATGATGATCGTGCCCCTGCTGATCGGTTCGCTGGTCGCCACCTTCATGCCTGATACGCCCAAGTTTTTCGGCTCCTTCACCAACGCGCTGTTCACCGGAGCGTTGCCTATCCTCGCGGTGTTCTATGTGTGCATGGGCGCGAGCATCAACATCAAGGCCACGCCTTACCTGCTCAAGAAGGGCGGCACGCTGCTGATTACCAAAGTCGGTATCGCCGTGCTCATTGGTATCGTGCTCGGGCATTTTCTGGGTGAGCAGCCAATTTCGTCAGGCCTGTTCGCCGGCATCTCGACGCTGGCGGTGGTTGCCGCGATGAACGACACGAACGGCGGCTTATACATGGCGCTGATGGGTCAGTACGGTCGCTCCGAAGACGTTGGTGCCTACTCGGTCATGTCCCTGGAATCCGGCCCGTTTCTGACCATGGTCACCCTCGGCATCGCTGGTCTGTCGGCGTTCCCGTGGCCGACATTGGTGGGCAGTATTCTGCCGCTGGCGCTGGGCATGTTGCTGGGCAATCTTGACCGCGACATGCGCGACTTCCTGGCCAAGGCCGTTCCGGTGATGATCCCGTTTTTCGCTTTGGCGCTGGGCGCAAGTCTGGATCTGCACAACGTCTGGCAGGCCGGTTTGCTGGGTCTCGGCATGGGTGTTGCGGTGGTCGTGCTGACCGGCATTCCGCTGTTCTTCGCTGATCGTTTGACCGGTGGCACGGGCGTCGCCGGTGTCGCTGCGGCTACCACCGCCGGGAACGCCGCAGCCGTGCCTGCGCTGATCGCGGCAGCCAATCCGGTTTACGCCGAAGCGGCCAAGAGCGCGACCATATTGGTAGCCGCCTGCGTGGTGGTCACCGCGATTCTTGCGCCGATACTCACTGCAGCCGTCGCCAAGCGCGTACAAAAGCGCAACCCTGTCGTCGTCTCTGAGCAGGAGATCGAACCTCAAAAGCAGGAGGCGTTGCGATGAGGATTCTGATCATCGCGGATGATCTGTCCGGTGCGGCGGATTGCGCCATCGGTTTTGCGAGTGTGGGGCTGCAAACGGTGGTCACGCTCGATCCCTTGAATGACAAGGCCGATGCTCAGGTGATCGCCGCCGATACGGACACACGTCGCCTCTCACCGACGCAGGCTGCCGAGCGCACCGTTGCCGCGTTCAAGGCGCTGCATCAGCCTGGTCAGCGGCTGTACAAAAAAATCGATTCGACTCTGCGCGGTAACTGGGCGGCGGAAGTCGCTGCCCTGCAACCCTTGGCCGGCCTGGCAATCGTTGCCCCGGCATTCCCTGCTACGGGGCGCACGTTGCGCGGCGGTCGGGTCTTCGTGAACGGTCAACCGCTGGAAACCACCGATACCTGGAAGCTCGAAAACGCTGATCGCCCAGCGGATGTAGAAGCGATGCTCATCGCCGCCGGCCTGAGCACCGCGAAACTGGATCTCGAGACCTTGCGCGGCAACGAAAATGCGCTCGCGCAACACATCACCGAAGTCGCCCGCAGCGGCACGCAAGCGCTGATCGTCGATGCACAAATCGAAGACGATTTGCTGACCCTCGCTCGCCTGACCGCGTCGATGGATCTGCCGCTGTTCTGGATCGGTTCGGGAGGCCTGGCGCGGGAAATCGCCAGCCTTCCGGATTTTTCAGAAACACGGTTCACAGCCATCGAACCGACCGCGCAGGAAAAAAGTCAGGCGCCGATTCTGATCCTCGTCGGCAGCCTCTCCGGCGTCTGCGAGCGGCAATGCGCGCTACTCAAGGAGCGCGGCGGTGTCAGCGAACTGGTTGTCCCGCCGGAGGTCCTTCGCCAAGGTAAAACCCATGGCGACTGGGCGATGTGGCAAGCACGCATCGGCGAGCAACTCGATGGCTGGAGTGATCTGCTGCTGCGCATCGGTCGCGATGTCGCTTTCGATCCGCAAGAGGGCGCGCAACTTTCAAGCATGTTGGCCGTGCTGGTCGAACCGCACTTCGCCAAGGTCGGCGGCCTGATCGCCACAGGCGGCGAGACGGCCCGGGCCATATTGACCACTGTCGGCATCGACAGCCTGCAACTCATCACCGAAATCGAGGCCGGCGTTGCCTTCGCCCGCCCGACTGTTTCCCGGCAAGGCCATCGTCCCGGCATCGTGACCAAGGCCGGTGCGTTCGGCACCGATCGCGCTTTGTATGCGGCATGGCAACACCTGAGCGACAGCGCCAATCGCTCCTCGCCCCAACGCACACGAATCCAAGGACTCGAATGAACACTATGAGCAATTACCTCCCCATCATCGGCATCACCATGGGCGACGCCTCGGGTGTCGGTCCGGAAATCGTCGTCAAGAGCCTGACTCACGACATCGTCTATCAACAATGCCGACCACTGGTGATTGGCGATGCGCGCCGTCTCGAACAAGCCAATGTGATCGTCGGCGGCAGCGCCAAAGTGCGCCGCATCAAGGACGCGTCCGAGGCACGCTACGAGACCGGCGTTATCGACTGCATCGACCTCGACCTGATCCCCGACGACCTGCCATTCGGTGAGCTGTCGCCTATCGCCGGTGACGCCGCTTACCAATACATCGCCCGTGCCGTGGAGCTGGCGCAGGCCAATCAGATTGACGCGATCTGCACCGCGCCGCTGAACAAGGAAGCGCTGCACGCCGGCGGCCACAAATACCCTGGCCACACCGAAATGCTCGCGCACCTGACCAACGTCGATGAAGTGTCGATGATGCTGGTGGCACCGCAGCTGCGGGTGATTCACGTCACGACGCACATCGGCATCATCGATGCGATCCGCAAGATCGAGCCGGGCCTGGTCCAGCGCACCATCGAGCGCGGTAACGCGACATTGATCAAAGCCGGCATCGCCCGCCCGCGCATCGGCGTGTGCGGGATCAACCCGCATGCCGGTGAAAACGGCCTGTTCGGTTATGGCGAAGAGGAAGAAAAAATCATCCCGGCGGTGAAGCTGTTGCAGGAGCGTGGCCTCGACGTCACTGGTCCGCTGCCAGCCGATACGCTGTTCTTCCGCGCCGGACGCGGCGACTTCGATCTGGTGGTCGCGATGTATCACGACCAGGGCCACGGCCCGGTCAAGGTGCTCGGCCTGGAAGCGGGAGTGAACGTCACCGTCGGCCTCGACGTGATTCGCACCTCGGTCGACCACGGCACCGCATTCGACATCGCCGGCAAAGGCATCGCCGATGAGCGCAGCCTGCTCGAAGCGCTGCGCCAGGGCGCGGAACTGGCCACGCGACGGGGATGAGCCGCAGGGGCGCTGTCGTGTAAGATCGACCACCGTCCACCGTGCGAGACCCGCCATGAAAGCCTCCGAACGCCACCGCGCCATCCTCGACCTCGTCCGCATCGGCGATGCCAACGTCGAGCAATTGAGCGCGGCCCTCGGGGTTTCGGAAGCCACGGTGCGCCGCGACCTGACCATGCTCGCCAAACAACGGCACCTGGTGCGCACCTACGGCGGCGCCACCGCCGTGGTCGGTGTGCATGAACCGGAAGCCTCCCTCGAAGAACGCAAAACCAGCCAGTGGGAACAGAAAGACGCCATCGCCCAAGCGGCGGCGGCACACGTCCAGGACGGCGACACCGTCTTGCTCGACGGCGGCACCACCTGCGCCGCGCTGGCCCATCACCTGTGCTCGCGACAAGACGTACACGTGGTCACCAACAACCTGCTGGCAGTGATGACCCTGGCCAATGCGCCGGGCATTCGCCTGACCCTGATCGGCGGCGACTTGCGCGGTTCGAGCATGAGCACGTTGGGGCCGTTGGCGGAGTTGACGTTAAGTCGACTGAGCGTCGACAAAGCCTTCCTCGGCGCGGACGGCGTGGTCGCGGAATTTGGCTTGTGCGAAGCGAGCGCGCAGCAGGCGTATCTCAAGGAATGCATCATCAAACGCGCGGCGCAGATTGTGGTGCTCGCCGACACCGACAAACTCGGCCGTGCGCGGCAACAGCACTGGACGCCGATTGAGCGGGAGTGGCGGTTGATTACCGGTGCTACCGCCGATGAAGCTGCTCTCGCACCGTTTCATGCCCTCAAGCAAATCACCGTAGAAACCGTGATCGTCGATTAAACCCCGAACGTGTAGGAGCCGGCTTGCTGGCGTTGGCGTCCTTAAAATCGCCATCGCCGGCAAGCCGGCTCCTACAAAAAGCGATTCCCAAGACGTGTCGCAAAAAGTGAAAAATTGCGCCACGTAACAAGGCGGACTACTTCAAAAGAGGCTGAGTCCTACTGCGGAAACAGCCAGCGATAACTACTAAACAGCGCCTATCAATCGTCTACTGAGACGTTCGGAAAGCAGCGCCTGTTCCAGGTAGGAATCCACTTTTGAAGAGATTTGCTTTTGTAAATGAAGCTGCAACTCGTGAGTACAAAGACTTGCCGAGCTGGGTACAGGATGAGTTCGGGAAAGACCTGATGCGCGTGCAATACAACGCAGATCCAGAACTGGCAATCAAGCAGCTCAGTTCGGTTGGAGCGGGCGCCATTGAGTTGATCATCAACGGTAGCCCTGCATACCGCTGCATTTACATTGCAAAGTATGCGGACACCATTTTCGTCCTTCATTCGTTCGTGAAAACCACGAACAGAACAGATCGTCACGCAATGGCCGTCGCGGAAGATCGGTTGAAAGAGCTGAAAAGAGAGCTTCGGAAAATGGGGCTCAACGTCTAGCCAGCGTGAGCTTGTGAAATGACGATTTGTGGCAAGGCTCCGGGCTCGTTGGACGGCAATGTAAACGTGGTGCGAAAGCCGAGTTTATCCAGCATGTCCATCATTGCATCGATGGTGAATTTCTCGATCTTGCCAGTGGCCAGTTCTGAAATGCGTGATTGAGTCACGCCTAGCTTGTCTGCGGCCTCACTCTGTTTGAGCCCCAGTTTTTTAATGCAGTCAGTGATGAATATCGACAACTCCATTTTCAAGGCCATTTTGCTGGCAACCTCCTCGTCATGCGTGACGTGGAATGGGCTGTCGAAGAATTGAATTGCCATAAAGCTTCACCTCTTTTTAAGCGTTATCTAAAATTTTCGATAAAAAGAGATTAGCCGATTGACGATTTTTGATCCAAGCATTTTTTCTGACTGCGCAGCACTACCCATTACACCACGTAACTAATGATGTTCCCGCCCCTACCTTTATCCCCACCCCCCAAACTCCTACATTGAGCTCCAACACCTACCCATCATCCCGATGAGCAGGTCACTGGAGATCTTCCTCATGCCTTTTGTAAGCGTACGCATTACCCGCGATGGCGTTACCTCTGAGCAGAAAGCTCAGGTGATCGCTGAAATCACTGAAACACTGGAACGCGTCCTCAAGAAGGACCCGCACCTGACCCACATCGTGATCGAAGAAGTCGACACCGATAACTGGGGCTACGCCGGCATCACCACCACCCAGTACCGCAAGCAACTGGCTGAGAAGGAGGGCAAGTCGTGACTGCGTCGGTCTCCATCGATTTCATCTCCGACGTCGTGTGCCCTTGGTGTGCATTGGGCGCGACGGCGTTAGAGCAGGCGATTGAGAACGTGTCGAGTGAAGTCTCGGTGGAGCTGACCTACAAGCCGTTCGAGTTGAACCCGAACATGCCGCCTGAAGGCGAGAAAGCCGTCGAGCACCTGATGCGCAAATACGGGCGCACCGCTGAAGACGTCGCCGCCGGCAAAGCGATGCAGATCGCTCGTGGTGAAGCACTCGGTTTCAAGTTTGACCTGGAGAAGCGCACTCACTTCTACAACACCTTTGATGCTCACCGTCTGCTGTTGTGGGCGTTACAGGAAGGGCGGCAGGTCGCACTGAAGAAGATCCTGCTACGCGGTTACTTCGCCGACGGCCAGAACCCGAGTGATCGCGAGACGCTGGTTCGACTGGCAGCCGAAGCGGGGCTGGATGCAGCGGCGGCTCAAGAGGTGTTGGCGTCCGGAGCGTTCGCCGAGGAAGTGCGTGAACTTGAAGCGTTTTACCAGCAGCACGGCATCAATTCGGTACCGGCCATGATTCTCAACGGTCGCCACCTGGTGTCCGGTTCGCAGTCGGTCGAGTACTACGAGCAAATGTTGAGACAAATGGCGAAGGAACCCGCCGAAGCCTGATTCATTACTTTTTCAAACCATCATTTATTAGTAGAGGTTCATCATGAGCAATTCGAAAAAAGTCATCGTAATTACTGGCGCCTCCCAAGGTCTCGGCGCAGGCATGGTCAAAGCTTTCCGTGATCTGGATTACAAAGTCGTCGCCACTTCGCGTTCGATCAAACCATCCACCGATCCGGACATCCTCACCGTGGCCGGCGACATCGGCAACCCGGAAGTCGCTCAACAAGTGATCCGCGAAGCCATCGCACGTTTCGGCCGCGTCGACACCCTGGTCAACAACGCCGGTATCTTCGTCGCCAAACCGTTCACCCAGTACACAGCTGAAGACTACGCCAATGTGCTGTCGGTGAACCTGAATGGCTTCTTCTACATCACCCAGCTCGCGATCACCGAGATGGAAAAACAAGGCAGCGGCCACGTCGTCAACATCACCACCAGCCTGGTCGACCACGCTATCGACGGCGTGCCATCGGTACTGGCTTCGCTGACCAAAGGTGGTTTGAACGCGGCGACCAAATCCCTGGCCATCGAATACGCCAAGCGCGGGATTCGGGTAAACGCGGTTTCCCCAGGCATCATCAAGACCCCGATGCACGGTGAAGAAACCCACGCAGCACTGGGCGCTCTGCACCCGGTCGGGCACATGGGTGAAATCAGCGACATTGCTCAGGCGGTTGTTTATCTGGATAGCGCCAATTTTGTTACTGGTGAAATCCTGCATGTGGATGGTGGGCAGAGCGCGGGTCACTAAGGCCGGCTTTTTCAAACGGCAGAAACAACAAAACCCTCGTCTTGCTGCGAGGGTTTTTTTTAACCTAGCGCGGGCTCGTCCCCCCGCCACGCCGGCGGGCTAAATGGGTCGTTTTTTCCTCAGCTCTGCATGAGCAGCGGAGCAGGCCTGTCGGGACGCCGTGATGGTAGTCAGTGGACATTAGGAGGCTCCTGGGGAGGCGATACCAGATCAGTGAGCCTTGAGGGTGACGCGCGCGCAAGAGCCGCGAGCGGCGGGCGGTGTAGCGGGGGTGGCTACACCGCAGACATGAAAAAGCCCCGGCTTGGGGGCTTGATGGGGCGGTTTTGCTTAGCTTGCGGTTGCAGAAGGCGCGGGGGGTATCTGTTTGATGAGCCAAATACCAAGCTCAGATATTGAGTAAGTCACAGGTGCTTTCGTGGGGGAGAATTCAATATCGGTCTCAAGTGAGTTGTTGCTGATGAACGAGTCGTTGAGAAGCCCTTTGGCAATAAGATCTGACACACAAGAGTCAATCAGCATTGGGTCTAGATTACTCGGTAGTAGGTCTTCAATTGCACTTGTTGCGAGCGATGGTTTCCTGCCCACAGAAAACATACCTTTACCGGTCTTTGCATTGTGAAGCGTGTTTGCTTCTGTAAGCACCAAAAAATGAACATCTTCTAGATCACGTACTAGGCGCAAGGTTTGAGATGTAGCGTCCCAGTTGCTTGTTTTTTGGTTCCAGAGATTGGCCAGAATGGATGCGAAAACTCGGACTTTCTCTTTACTTAGTGACTCTTGAATTGCGTTAAGAGAGATCCGAAATGCAGGGATGAGGTCTGGTGAATCTGAGGGTGTGGTACTTAGCGAGAATTTTTTAAGCTCGGAGATGAGTAGGTGGATTTGTCGTAGCTCGAAATCCATTGCTTTTTTAGATAGGTAGCGGTCAAGAAAACCAAGGCCACTTGCATTCAGAATCAAGCACAGTGGCCCCCATAGTGGGTGATCATTCTCGTAAATTTGGCCAACTTTTTCAGGTAGGCTTGCATTATCCAGCTTGGATACGTCCACGACTTTCTCCTTAATTGAAGCGTCAAAATCGATTGTTTGTACTGTCCCGCCCTGAATAAGGTCAGTCCCGGCATCACAAAATCCGCGATGCACAACGAAGGAAACACATGAGGCGCTCGAGAATTTGCATCAGCAAATGGGCGAGATCAGCGAAATTGCGCAGGCGGTTGTGTATCTGGACAGCGCCAAGGACGTTACTGGCAGAAATTCTGCACTGGCAGAGCACAGGCCACTAAAACCGGTTTCTCCAAACCCCAGAAACAACAAAGCCCTCGTATTTCTACGAGGGCTTCGTTTTGTATGGTGCCGGCACCAGGAGTCGAACCCGGGACCTACTGATTACAAGTCAGTTGCTCTACCAACTGAGCTATACCGGCGTGTTAGGGCGACGATTATAGCGATTGGATAGCTTCTGTAAACCCCTGAATTCAGACTATTTTTACACAGCCTTCAGACCAGCCCCACAGACGCATCTGCGGGGCTGGTAAGTGAAGCATCACACGCCGTTTTTAACCGCGTTGATCAGGTCCTGACTTAGCACCTGCGCAGGCGCCACTTGCACGCTTTGCGTATAGAACGGCGGCAGGTTCTGGGCCAGTGTCGACAACGCTTGCGGAGTGGTGTTGCCCGGCAGCAACACGTATTGCAGGTTCGACGGATAGCTCTGCGGCACGGGGCCTTCCATGGTTGAACCGTAGGCGCCGAAGGTCATCACGGCCTGGGGCGTTGTTGGATCGGGCGCATAGAGGAAGACGAAGGTGCCGTACTTCGGATGGGTCAGGTATTTCGCTGCCTGGTCGCGAACCACCGGATCCGGGTCGTTCATCAGGGTCCAGCGCATGACCGCATAGCTGCGGGTCGTTTCCATGAACGCTGTACGAATCGGCGACTGGTTCTCGACGCCTCCCAGGCACACCAGCAGGTTACCGAACGGGTCGATCAGCGCCACTGAGTTGAACACCGTGCTTTGCTGCGCGGTTTTCAGCAGGGGAGGCGCGAGTTCGGCGCCAGGATCACGTGGGTTCGCCGATTGCACGGTCAGTGCGAATGGGCTGAGCGCCGTGAGTGCCTGGCGCACTTTGCTGTTGGCCGGCAGGGTGGCGGGGTTTTGCAGTTGATCCGGCGGCAGGCCGCTGTTGTTGCTGGCATCGCGCACCGTGTTAACGCTGGCGGAGAAGATCGAGCTGCACAGGAAATACGCCGCCGAGTCGATGGTCTGGCCGCCGAACACCGGGCTGTTCGAACCCTGATAGGCGCGGCTGACTGGCGCTGCAATCGCGTAATAGCCCCAGGTGTTCTGCGCCTGTTGGCGGATCTGCGGCGGCAACGATGGAAAGGTGAACTGGCTGTTGTAGTTGATACCCGCGTAGTCATCGATCGCACTGACGGCGACGTTGAATCCTGCGGTCAGCAGCGAACCGGCGCACATGGCGCACGGGTCGAGCGTGGTGACGACGGTCAGTTGATTGGGCGGTGGCAGGTTCAGTGGCGCGACGTTTTCGTAGTACCAGTCCACCAGTTGCCGTTCGCCGTGGGCGGTCGGGTCGTGGGGTAGAAAGTAAGTCGTGCCGCTGCCAGGGAAAGGCATCAGTACGTTGTTGTGCAGCGCGGCGATGACCTCGCCCGTTGCGTTGTTGATGATGGCGCCGCCTACCGCGAAGGTTTGCTGCAGCGCAGCGACGATGGCTTCGTTGGCGACGGTATCGACGGCTTCCTGTGCACTGTTCAATGTGCTCATGTTTTCCCAGCTCCTTGCTGTCCCTGACGTCAGAGAATTCTGACGCTTGGCAAAGATAGTTGAGGATTTCCGGGGCGTTTATGTTCTTTTGAATTAATGCTTATGCACAACGGGGAATGCGATGCACGCGGCTAAGATCGAAAATGTGGATCCAGTCTCATTTTCTTGCAAATGCCTGTTTTTCCGGTTTTTTATTCGAGTGTACGAAAATTGAACAGTTTAGTTTCAGCCCTGAAACAGGCGTGGACATTGGATCCACGATATTTCATCAACAGAGTTATCCACAGGCTGTGGCTGTTTTAGGCACGTTCCGCCAGCAACAGGAAGTTACGCGGCGTGAGTGGGGTTTCACAAAAGGTGCCGAGACGAACGGTATAACCCTGCTCGGCTAGGAATAGTGCTCGATCGAGTACCAGCCAAAGCTCCAGCGGACGTCGGAAAAGTCCACGTAGCAGTTCCAGATTGCGTACTTCGGCCAGTCGCTGCCAACCGGCGGCTTCGAGCGCTAACCAGTCTTGCGGGCCGACTGTGGATAACTCTTTGAATGCGGCCAGATGATGGCAGTAGTCGGCGAAAGATCTGTCCAGCCAGGCGCTCGGCAGGGAAGGCGTGGGCAGGTACTCATCTACACCGCGAAGTTGCCGTTGCAGCAGGTCGAAAGCCAGGCGTCGGGCCATGGACGTGTCGCGCTGACGTCGGACGCGGGCACCTGCGGTGACGGTTTCGCTCATCGGGAGTGAGAGATCGTCGAGTGACAGCTGTAGGTCGGAGCGCAAACCGACAGAGGAAACTGGCAGGTATGCAGGAAGACTGATCCTGTTATAGCAGCACGGCGCAACGGCCATTTGTTTGCACCCGGCGGCGCTGGCGAGCTGGATCAATCGCACATGCAGATCGCCACAGGCATGCAGTGCGACCGGTGTGTGATCGGCGTTCAGCAAAGAGGCGGCGTCAGGCGCGAGTACATCCTGCTCGACATGCAGCGCATGCAGTTGATGGCGCTGGCTGAGTGCCTGACCGCTGAGGACCAGTGCAGGATCATGTTCCAGGCACGTGAGCTGCTGACCGGTTTGCAGCAGGCGTCGACCCAAGTGACCTTTGCCCGAACACCAATCCAGCCAATGCATCGGTGGCGCAGCAAACGACAACCGGCTGGCAAACGCCTCGATCTGCTGCCACTTGCGCCCCGGCACATCGACATTCAACCGATGTCCTGCGGTCTCCAGCGTATGTGCCGGCAGCTCACCCACCGAACCCAGTTCAAGGGATAGCGCCGCCAGCGAAGCAAACGGTTCCGGCGCATCCAGCAGACAAGGTTGGTTATGACTGTTTTCCGCGTCTTCCAGCGATCGCCCGCGTAGCCATACAGCCAGCTCCGGGTAGGACGCTTCCCAAGGAAGTTGCAGATGAGTAAACGGTCGAGGCTTCCACAGCGCCTGATGCTCGATCAGAAAAGCATCCAGCGCCATGAAGCGGGCGAGCAGGGCCTCGCCCGTCAACACGTGGGAATCAACGCCCTTGGCAGGCATCGACGCGCAACCAGCGCTCCAGCAGCTTGAAGCCGCGAACCAGCACGTAAGCCATCAGCAGGTAGAACATGCCTGCGGCGAAGAAGATCTCCACCGGCAAATACGTCCGGGCAATGATGGTGCGAGCCATGCCGGTCAGTTCCAGCAGGGTCACGGTACTGGCCAGCGCGCTGGCCTTGAGCATCAGGATCACTTCGTTGCTGTACGCCGGCAGGCCGATGCGGGCGGCACGGGGCAGGATGATGTAGAACAGCGCCTTGGCCCGGGACATGCCCAGCGCCCGCGCCGCTTCGATCTCGCCCGGTGGAATCGCCTGGATCGCACCGCGCAGGATCTCGGCGATGTAGGCCGCGGTGTGCAAGGTCATGGTCGCCGTGGCGCACCAGAACGGATCGCGCAGGTACGGCCACATCGAGCTGTTACGGACTGCATCGAACTGCGCCAGGCCGTAGTAGACCAGGAACAGCTGAACCAGCAACGGCGTGCCACGGAAAAAGAAGATGTAGCCGTAGGGAAATGCCCGTACCCACCACAGGCGCGACGAGCGTGCGATGCCCAGCGGAATCGCCAGCAACAGGCCGGCAATCACGGCGATGGCCACCAGTTCCAGGGTCAGCGTTGCGCCCTGAGCCAGTTTCGGCAGCCACTTGATGATGATTTCCCAGTTCATTGGTTGCTCCTCGCGAAGCCGCGAGCGGCGCGTTTTTCCATGAAGTGCATGCCCGTCATGGCCAGAATCGTCAGGCCCAGGTACATGAACGCGGCCACCATATAGAAGGTGAACGGCTGTTTGGATACGGTCACGCCGATTTGCGCGTGACGCATGATCTCTTCCAGGCCGATCACCGACACCAGCGCGGTGTCTTTCATCAGGATCATGAACAGGTTGCCCAGGCCGGGCAGGGCGATGCGCCACATCTGCGGCATGATCAGCTTGGTGAAGATGCGAAACTTCGAAAGACCCAGTGCCACACCGGCTTCACGGTGGCCTTTGGGGATCGCCAGAATTGCACCGCGGAACACTTCCGTGGCGTAGGCGCCGAAGCACAGGCCCAGCGCAATTACACCAGCGGCAAAGGCATTGAGTTCAAGGTCGGGGTTGCCGAAAAACTCGCCCAAGGCACGCATCAGGTTGACCGTGCCGAAGTAAATCAACAGCACCCAGAGCAGTTCCGGGATGCCACGAACCAGTGTCGAATAAGTGCCGCCAAGCCATTGCAGTGGCTTGTACGGGGAAGTCTTGGCCAAGGCGCCGAGCAAACCGAGCACCAGCCCGAGACACAGGGCCGAGAGTGCCAGTTTCACAGTCATCAGCGCGCCAGCGGCGAGCGCCGGGCCGAATCCGTAGAGGTCGATAATCATGGATTTCTTTTCAAATCGCGGCAGGCAAGGCCGGGGACCGGCGCCGTCAGAAGGCGGCACCGGTCCGGCAGGTCAGTATCAATAGATGCTGAACGGGAAGTACTTGTCGTTGATCTTCTTGTAGGTGCCGTCAGCAACGATTTCTTTCAGTGCGACGTTCAGCTTCTCGCGGATCGCATCACCTTTACGCACAGCGATACCGATCTTGTCGCTTTCTTCCACCGGGTCGCCTTTGAATTCGTAAGGCTTGCCGGCGTCGCTTTTCAGCCACTCGTAGTTGACGTATTTGTCCGCCAGGATGCCGTCCAGACGACCGGAGGTCAGGTCGAGGTAAGCGTTTTCCTGGGTGTCATAAAGTTTGGTTTCAACACCAGGCATGTTGTCTTCAAGCCAGGTGCCGGCCAGTGTCGCGCGCTGGGCGCCGATCACTTTGCCTTTCAGCGCATCCTTGTCGGTCTTGAAGTCGACATCTTTCTTGGCGATGAATTGCAGCTTGTTCGAGTAGTACGGGTCGGTGAAGTCGACGGCTTGCTTGCGCTCGTCGGTGATCGACATCGAGGAGATCAGGAAGTCGAACTTCTTGGCGTTCAGGGCCGGAATGATGCCGTCCCAGTCGGAGGTGACCACGGTGCATTCGACTTTCATCTTGGCGCACAGGGCGTCGCCGATTTCCTTGTCGAAGCCGACGACATTGCCACTGGCATCTTTGTTGTTGAACGGCGGGTAGGCCGCTTCGATGCCCATCTTCAGGATTTCGGCCATGGCACCGGCGCTGAACGCCAGGGTGACGGCGGCTGCCAGGAAGACCTTTTTGTAGTTCTGCATGCGGGTAGCTCCGTTAGCGGTTGCTGGACATGAATTGTTTGCAGCGCGCCGAAAGCGGGTTTTCGAACACCTGCTGTGGCGATCCTTGCTCTTCTACCAGGCCCTGGTGGAGGAACACCACTTCGCTGGACACCTGACGGGCGAAACCCATTTCGTGGGTGACCAGCAGCATGGTGCGGCCTTCTTCGGCCAGTGCGCGGATGACATTAAGTACTTCCTGGACCATTTCCGGGTCAAGGGCGGAGGTGGGTTCGTCGAACAGGATCACCTTGGGTTGCATCGCCAGCGTGCGGGCAATGGCCGCGCGTTGTTGCTGGCCGCCAGACAGTTGCGCCGGGTATGCATGACGCTTGTCGGCGATGCCGACCTTGGCTAGCAGGGCTTCGGCGACTTCGATGGCTTCGGCCTTGCTCTGGCCGAGCACACGGCGTGGGGCCTCGATGATGTTGTCGAGCACGCTCATGTGCGGCCACAGATTAAAGTTTTGAAACACAAAACCGATCTCGCTGCGCAGGCGGTTGATCTGCTTGCCGTCGGCCGCGACCAGTTCGCCGTTCTTGGCGGCTTTGAGCTTGAGTTCTTCGCCGGCCACCAGGATCTGGCCCTGGTGCGGGTTTTCCAGCAGGTTGATGCAACGCAGGAACGTGGACTTGCCGGAACCGGAGGAACCCAGGATCGAGATCACATCGCCGTCGCGGGCGGTCAGCGAGATGCCTTTGAGCACCTCAAGCTGTCCGTAGCGTTTGTGCAAGTTGCGGATTTCAAGCGCGGGCGTGGCCTCAGCCATGTGCGTTCCTCATATATGTTGCGCTCCTGCTGTTGGCGGGCCTTCCTGGCGAGGCGGCCAACCTAGCATAGCGTCTGAATGGCAGCCAACAGCGCTACGGGCGGTAAACGGGTGGCATGTGACAGGTTGTCGCATCGGTACAGCAGACTGTCGCGCTGCTATCAACCGAACAGCCGTTTGAACCCGGTGTGGCGCGGCTGTCCCGTAAAAAAGGGCGCGATGTTGCCAGCTTTGGCGGGGTGTTGGAAGCGCTAACCGGCCAAACGTTCCTGATCTGCACTTTTATTGTGCGTTGAGCATTTGTTGGGTGTGTTTCCGGTGCGCAGATTCGTTCCTCAAGTGAGTCGCAGGGTAACGCTCTGGCAAAGTGCCATTGCTTTCAATGACTTGCGATGACTGTCCGGTCAGGAGGAGATCGCCGGGTTAGAGGGTTTTGAAACATTTTGGCGCAATTATTGCGTGCAGATTCCGGAACGCCCCGTTGGTTTCTTTTTACAGAAGAGAATTCACGACGGGATGCACGCATTCGCTTTTCCTTACAAAGGTAGTTTCAATGAGCAATACCCAAAGCTCTAACGGCCTCGAACAGGGGCTCAAACCGCGTCATGTGACCATGCTGTCGATCGCCGGTGTTATCGGCGCCGGCCTGTTCGTTGGCTCGGGCCACGCTATTGCTGCGGCAGGCCCCGCCGTGCTGTTGGCTTATGCCGCCGCCGGTATGCTGGTGGTGCTGGTGATGCGCATGCTGGGTGAAATGGCGGTTGCCTCGCCAGACACCGGCTCCTTCTCGACATACGCCGATCGCGCGATCGGTCACTGGGCCGGTTTCACCATCGGCTGGTTGTACTGGTGGTTCTGGGTGCTGGTGATCCCGCTGGAGGCCAACGCCGCCGCGACCATCCTGCATGCCTGGTTCCCTGGCGTGGACATCTGGGCTTTCGCCCTGGTCATCACGATGCTGCTGACCGTCACTAACCTGTTCAGCGTGAAGAACTACGGCGAGTTCGAGTTCTGGTTCGCCCTGCTCAAGGTTGTGGCGATCATTGGTTTCATCATTCTGGGCATCGCGGCGATCTTCGGTTTCCTGCCGAATAGCCAGGTGAGCGGCGTTTCGCACATTTTCGACACTCAGGGCTTCCTGCCAAACGGCATGGGCGCGGTACTGGGCGCGATCCTGACCACCATGTTTTCCTTCATGGGCACCGAGATTGTGACCATCGCGGCCGCAGAATCGAAGAACCCTGGCAAGCAAATCTCCAAGGCCACCAACTCGGTGATCTGGCGGATCGGTTTGTTCTACCTCGTTTCGATCTTCATCGTGGTGGCCCTGGTGCCATGGAACGACCCGGTTCTGGCCAGCGTCGGTTCCTACCAGACCGTGCTTGATCGCATGGGTATCCCGAACGCCAAGATGATCGTCGACATCGTGGTACTGGTCGCTGTGACCAGCTGCCTGAACTCGGCGCTGTACACCTCGTCTCGCATGATGTTCTCCCTGGGCAAACGCGGTGATGCACCGGCCGTGTCCACGCGCACCAACAAAAGTGGCACGCCATACTGGGCGGTGATGCTGTCCACGGGCGCAGCGTTCCTGGCAACATTCGCCAACTATGTGGCTCCGGCCGCCGTGTTCGAATTCCTGCTGGCCAGCTCCGGCGCCATCGCGTTGCTGGTGTACCTGGTGATCGCGATCTCGCAACTGCGCATGCGCAAACAGCGTATGGCTCGCGGTGAAAAAATCGCCTTCAGCATGTGGCTGTTCCCGGGCCTGACCTACGCGGTGATCGTCTTCATCGTCGCGGCCCTGACCATCATGCTGTTCCAGGACGCCCATCGCGTGGAGATCCTCGCGACCGGTTTGCTGAGTCTTTGTGTGGTGGCTACCGGTATGTTCGTGGCGCGCCGTCGTCGCAATGAGCAACTGGTTGGCGCAGTGGCGCGTTAAGCTTTACGCCTACTGTCGATGTACCGAAAACGACCGCCATCAGCCATGATCGCGGTCGTTTTTGCTTTCATTCAGGGGCTTTATCGGTTGGCTCTCTGATGGACACGATGATGTCGAGATAGTAGCCTCCCTGCCGAATGTGTATCTCGCTGTTGCGGGATGCAATGGAGTTTCAGGACATGGATTGTTCGACGCCCCCAGCCTTTCCGGCTAAAGCCCCTCGACCCTTTCTTGCCTGCTCCCTCATCTGATGCGTTTCACAGATGCATTTGCGTGCGCCTGCCGTTTGCGCGACAGCCACGAGCCAGCGCTGCATGGAGCTAGCCCGGCCATTCAGCTTACCCATTGGGGCATCAAGGAGAGACAGGCATGGCGTTTACATCGGTTGTGTTCAAAAACCCTAATACCGGAGCCATGAAGGAAGCCCCGATCGGCTTCTCGTGGACCGTGTTTTTCTTCGGCTTCCTGCCGCCACTGTTCCGTGGCGACATCAAGTGGGCAGCGATCATGTTCATCGTGGCCTGCTTCACGTTCGGCCTCAGCAACTTCGTGTTCATGTTTATCTACAACAAGCTGTACGTGCGCGACCTGATCGGCGCCGGTTTCAAAGCTCAATCCATCGCCAGCGGTGACCTGAGCTACGCCAGCGCCAAGGTAGGGATGGAAATTCCACGTCTGGATGCTGTGGCTGCCTGATTGTTGTTTTCAGGTTTGTAAAAAAAACGGCCGCTGTCAGTGATGACAGGCGGCCGTTTTTGTTGGCTGCGTTTAATTCAATCCGGATGAGCCCAGTCTTCTACGCGTAAACCTTTGACCCGCTCAAACTCTCGCAGGTTGTTGGTTACCACAATGAGTCCGCGCGAGCGCGCATGTCCGGCAATCATTTGGTCATAGGGGCCTATGGGTGTTCCCGCCTTCGCAAGCTCGGATCGAATCATTCCGGTGTGTGCAGCTGCTTCGTTGTCGAAAGGCCAGACTTCTAGGCGAGCCGCCAAGCCCTCGATCACCGCCAAATTCTTTTCGGGAGTCGCAGATTTTTCGGCGCCGTAGATCAGCTCCATCAGCGTCACCGCACTGATGCACAACTGTCCGTCATGACGGTTGAAAGCTTCTCTTACGATTTGCGGCTTGTTCTTGATGGTGAAGATGCAGATGTTGGTGTCGAGCATGAACTTGATCATCAGAACGACTCGCGCTCCTGATCAGCGGGTTGGTCGCGATCGGTCATAAAGTCTGCACTTGCGCTGTCCCCGTCGAACCAGCTGTCCCATGTCTCGTCTGCCGGTGTGATGATGCGAGCGCGGCCGATGGCGACCACGTTCACTCTTTTTACATCGCTAGGCATTGCAACCGCTTTGGGAAGGCGAACGGCCTGGCTTCGATTGCTCATGAAAAGCGTTGTCTGTTCCATTTTTGCCTCCTCAAGCAGTGGCGGGTGTAGTAACCCTGAAGAATAGTTTTCTGAAGGGATATGTCAATGGGATATACATTGTCGCTGACGGGAGGTCATTCACATTTTCCGGTTTGCTGCGTACAAAAAAACGGCCGCTGTCAGTGATGACAGGCGGCCGTTTTTGTTTCTGAGGGCGTTTATTCGCCCTTTTCTTCCTGCGCATCCGGCGACTGACGATAGCTGTCCAGCGCATCACCGAAGTCGGTGATGAATTGCGGGTCGGTCAGCCATGCCTGGGCGGTCTCGCGATCCATGCCGTCGGCCCACATGCGGTAGTCGATCAACATGTCGGCGGCCAGGTGAGTGGCGGCCATGCCTTCGTCGTCGGCGTTTTCCATGTCCAGCAGTTCTGGATGGTCAATGATGATAAAGGCGAGGTTCGTCAGCAGCACGGAGAGCATTTCACTGCGGCTGACAGCTTCGGCGTCGCGCATCTTGCTGAACATCGCCAGGGTGTATTCCGGGATCGGCTCGCCGATTTCACCCAGATCGTCATCCAGCGCGGCGGGTTTTCTGCCGTGGATGTTGATCTGCTTGGCTTTGATCTTGGCGCGCTTGGCGCGTTTCTGTTGCTTGTTCAGGGAGGCCATGGGAACTCAGTTCGGTTTCTGTTGGGTTTGGGCTGCGATGATGTCGGAGGCCGCTACATAGTCGGCCTGGAAGGCCGGGGATTCGATCCATGCCAGGGCGCCGGCTTCATCGACCTCGGTGGACCATTGGCGGTACTCGATCAGCGCGGCGAGGATGAAGTCCATCGCGCCTTCTTCGCCTTCCTGCTCGTACACCAGTTCCAGCAATGGGTCTTCAAGGAAAGCGATGCACATGGCTTGCTGACTGGTTTTTTCAGCGTCGATCATTTTCTTGAACAGCTCGGTGAGGTCCACCGATTCGAAGTCGATGCGATCATCGTTCGGGTCCAGCTCGACCGGCGCGGCAGCCCGTTGGGTGCGGTTCTGCTTGGCCTTGGCTTTGGCGCGGGTGGCGCGTTTTTGCTGCTTGTTGGCGGAGGCCATGGTTTTGATCCGTCGTGCGTTAAAAGGACTCGCTGCGCGGTACTGTCCGCCCGGGGGTATCGGGGGGCAGTTCACCGCTCTGCAGCCAGGACAATGCAATGGGCCATAGTGTGGCTTGGTATGCGCTGCGAAAAAAGGCGAAATGTCCGACTTCTGCTTCGCCGATGTCATCGGGGGCGATTCGCCAGTGGGTGTTCGTACCGCCGCTGAAGTAGCCGAGCAGGCGTTCGATGGCCGGGATTGTGCCGTAAGGATCGTCTGTGATGCTGATGGCCAGGGTTTTGGCATTCATCGTCGCCCCTGGTTTTGCGGCAAGCGTGCGACCGCTGGGCCGCGTTTCATATCGGCGGGTGGGCGTGCTCCAGTCCCGAACTACACCGGCGGGCGTGTCTTCCAGCCAGCCAAGACGCTTTCCGGGGAAGTAGCCATAGATCATTGTGATCAGCGGCATCACCACATGCCACTTGCCGAACATCCTCCAGCGATGAGCGGGCGCGTAGTCGCGCCAGTAGGCGAATTGTGCACCGACGGTGACCAGGCGCCGAATCAGCTGCCCTGAGGCTCCCAGGCCCGCCGCACAGCCGCCAAAGCTGTGGCCGACGACGTCGATGGGCTGGCCAGGAAATTCGCGCTGAGCGCGCTTGAGCATCGCCTCGAAATCCAGCGCGCCCCAGTCTGACCAGGAGGCTTCAAATCCTTTCAAGGATTCGGGGCGCGACTCGCCGATGCCACGGTAGTCATAGGTGATGACATCGAAGCCGTTGGCGAACAGGTAGTCGGCGAAGCGCGAATAGTGACGGCAGCGGACTGACGTGGCGGCGTTGATGATGACGACCGGGCGCACGAGGTCCTGAAAGGCGTGCCGCCAGGTGAAACCGCCGAGGATGAAGCCGTCTGCGGCGGGCTCTTTGAACGGTTCGCCGGAAACGGGAGTTGGCAGCGGCAACTCGATTTGAGTGGGGGCCAGTGACATGTCCTGCAAATTCATCGGCTTCAGACCTTTGCGGGTAGCTGCCAACGATAGTCTTCGTGCGGCTGGTGGACAATCCATCTGTGTTCACAGGGGGATCTGATCGAGCAGTCGCTCCTCGATTGCCGCCTGCTCCCGGTCCAGTTCAGTGCGGAGTTCGTCTTCGCTGGGCAGGACTGTTTTGTATTTGCTGGCGAAGAGTTGTTCGTTGTCTTTCAGCACTGAATAGCGCACCACTGATTCATCTTTTTTCGCACAGAGAATGATGCCGACGGTGGGGCCATCTTCCGGTCCGCGCTTGAGGTCGTCGTACATGCGTACGTACATGTCCATCTGGCCAACATCCTGATGAGTCAGTTCGCCGCGCTTCAGATCGAAGATGACGAAGCACTTGAGTACGTAGTTGTAAAACACCAGATCGATGTAGAAGTCTTTGCTCTCGGTACTGATGCGTTGCTGGCGAGCGAGGAAGGCAAAGCCTCTACCCAGTTCCAGCAGGAAGGCTTGAAGTTGATGGATCAATGCTTGCTCCAGATTGGTTTCTTGAGTCAAACCTGCGTTGGTTGAGCCAAGAAACTCCAGCATCACTGGATCCCTGATGAAGTCTCGTGGGTGTGCTTTCATTTTCTGGATGTTGGTGGCGGCTTCCTGCCGCACAGCAGGTCGATCGCGGCTTGTGAGCAGGCGCTCGTAATAGAGGGTGTCGATCTGGCGTTCCAGGGCGCGGCTTGACCAGTTTTGGTTGGCGGCTTCGTCCATATACCATTGGCGTGCCGTGTCACTATCGACGCGCAGCAGCCTGCGGTAGTGGGTCCAGCTCAATTCGTGACGCAGTGCGTCACGAATTGGGAATGCTTGGTAAAACAGGCGCATGTAGCGAAGATTAGAGTTATCAAAGCCCTTCCCGAATTCTGCTGTCAGGCTCTGCGCCAGCGTTGCCAGCAATTGCTTTCCGTAACCCGCCCGTCGAGCCCCTTCCTGCTCGAACACGACAATATGCCTCCCAATCTGCCAGCAAGTTTGTACCTGGACCGTATCGACCGTGCGTAGCACTTTCTGCCGCGCATCACGAATCAGTTCCCCAAGATTGCCGAGTAGTGAGGCGAGTTGTGCATCCTGAGTGTTACCGGGTTTGAGTGAGCTCATGGAGTCTTCTGCAAAGGAATGAACAGGCAGAAGAGGATGGCAGCGGAGGTGGGGGCGGCGATGTCGGGCGTGGCTGGTAAGCCGGAAGGAAAGCCCGATTGGGTTTGCGGGATCGCTCCGACGGCAAGTCGTGCTTCAGGAATACAACGCGTAGTCCATTTCGCAGTGAGCCCAAGTACCAATCAATCTAAAACCCGGGCGTTCGACAGGAAATCTAAAAGGCATGACAAATGGGTTCCATGGAGCCCGGGAGGCGTGATCATGAAGTACGTGCATTCCCTTGCGTTGCCCATCGCCGCGGTGGGTATGTTGATGTTCCCGGTGATGTCATCTGCCGCCAGTCTTGAACCAATCGACAGCGCTGGCGTGCAAGTTCAACCGCAGGAGCAAAACGGAATTACTTATCTGTCCGGCGGTATCGGCGAGGATGAGTCGAAGGCCATCCAGCAAACGACTGGCTATAACTTGCACATGACGTTTTCGGTCGGGCCGGAGAATAAGTACATTCCCGATGTCGACGTGGTCATTCAGAAAGCCCAAGGGCAAACCGTGCTGACGCTGAACGAGGCTGGCCCGCTGGTTTATGTCCAGCTACCGCCCGGCAAGTACACCGTGGTTGCTACGCGAAATGGAGAAGTGCGGCGTGACAGTGCCGAGGTGGGAAGTGGCCCTGCGCGTAATCTGGTCTTTCACTGGGCCGGTGAAAGCTAGCAGTTTGCCGGAGTTGACCGGCCGATGCCTTTGTTCCAGCAATGGGCGGCAGAGAATCATCTGTCCGCCCATTGCGTGGCTTTAGGCTTGAGCGGTCTGGCCTCTCAGGATCTGCTGCTTACGCTGTTCTTCCGGCAGATCGTTGATGCAGTAGTTGATGTAGTACACGTTGAACAGGAACGTGTAGAAGGCGTTCATTCGCAGGTCGATCTTGTGCTCGCTGAGGGCATATTCCGTCAGTGCCGTTTTGGCTTTGAATGCCCATACGATGTACAGCACGCCGCTGGCAAGGCCGAGAATTGCGGACGTAAAATCCAGAGCAACGTTGCCCAGATTGGAGAACGTGCCACTTAAGCCGGCGCATACAGCGATCCAGATAATGTAAACGTCATCTACCAGCCGGACTTTGGTGGTGTCGCTGATGATTTTGCTGTTTTTGTATAGCCACAAAATAAGATAGATCCCTGCAGTGGCGATGGAGAGCAGCACCAGGTTCCAGGTCTTCGTGTTGATCTTGTCTTTTAGTTCGTTGATTGTTGACATAACTTTTCCATGTCCTTTGGCTTAAGGGGATGTGTAGCGCTGGTGTTTACTGCGGGGGGAGGCATTCCTTGCGTTGTTACCTGTCCTTTTGGGTGCGTATTCCAACTGCGCCGTAGGGCAGTGGATTGCATTGATATCAGCCGGACGAATTTCCGTGGCACCGGTTGAATTTGTGGCACAACGCTACTACAGAGCTCTGCTAGAGGCGAGTGTTGTTTTCGGATCGTCGATCCGTCGTTCCCGCTGCCGAATGCCGGGCTTCATTAAATCGCAGGCATAAAAAAACCCTGAATCTTGCGATTCAGGGTTTTCGGTATTTGGTGCCCAGAGACGGAATCGAACCGCCGACACGGGGATTTTCAATCCCCTGCTCTACCGACTGAGCTATCTGGGCAACGGGGCGCATTAAACTGGTTTTTCAGGGGGTCGTCAAGCAAGTTTTCAAAAAATATTTAATTATTACCGTCGCTTACGATCCGACCCCCGATAAAGCGGGATTATTCTGCAGGCGGAACGTAGCCTTCAGCCTTGGCGTATTCCTCGCCGGAGAAGTACTTGTCCATCTCGCCCTGCAGATATTTGCGGTCTTCGGCGTTCATCATGTTCAGGCGTTTTTCGTTGATCAGCAGGGTTTGGTGTTTCTGCCAGTCGGCCCAGGCCTTCGCCGAGACGTGGTCAAAAATGTCCTGACCTTTGGCGCCCGGGAATGGAGCGCGCTCCAGGGCTGGCAATTCTTCTTTGTACTTGCGGCACATGATGGTGCGGGTCATGACGACTCTCCTGCGTTCAATACGGCGGCCGCGCGTTCGAGCAAGGTTTTGACCGGGGCGGCAAGGCCCAGGCGCGGCGGGGTGGCGAGGTTATACCAGAGCCAGTCGGCCTCGGCCACGTGATGGCCGGCCTCCTGGACCTGAACCAGCCAGGGTTCGATGGATAACTGAAAATGGCTGAAGGTATGTACGAGGCTCGGCAGCGCTTGTTGGCTGCCCAGCTCCAGCGAGTGCTGCGAGGCCAGATGCTGCAGGTCGTCGAGGTCGTCGAGTTCCGGCAGGCTCCACAGGCCGCCCCACAAGCCCGTGGAAGGGCGACGGTAAAGCAGAATCGCGCCTTCACCGTTGGCGAGCATCGGCATCAGCGTGCGCTTCTGTGGCACGGCTTTGCGTGGCTTCGGGATCGGGTAGCGGGTTTCCAGGCCGAGCATGTGCGCTTCGCAGCCCTTTTCCAGCGGGCAGAGCAGGCAACTCGGTTTGCTGCGAGTGCAAAGCGTAGCGCCCAGATCCATCATCGCCTGGGTGTAGGCGTTGACCCGATCATGCGGCGTGAAGCGCTCAGCGTTGGCCCACAGCTGTTTGGCGACCTTCGGCTCGCCCGGATAACCCTCTTGCGCCGTAAAGCGCGCCAGGACGCGTTTGACGTTGCCGTCGAGGATCGGTGCCCGCAGGCCCATGCTCAGGCTGGCGATGGCGCCCGCCGTGGACAGGCCGATCCCCGGCAGCTCGACCAGCTTTTCCACATCCCGCGGAAATTCGCCGCCGTACTCAGCGACGACGATCTTCGCGGTCTTCTGTAAATTGCGCGCGCGGGTGTAGTAACCGAGGCCGGTCCACAGGTGCAGCACTTCGTCTTCCGGCGCGGCGGCCAGGGCTTCGACCGTCGGCAGCGAGGCAATGAACCGGTCGAAGTAATTCAGCACGGTGCTGACCTGGGTTTGCTGCAACATGATCTCCGAGACCCACACCCGATACGGTGTGATGCCTTGCTGCCAAGGCAAATCGTGGCGGCCGTGGCGGTCGTACCAGTCCAGCACCGCCGATGAAAACTGCTCGGATCTCATCGCTTGAACAGCCCCTTCAGTGCGTTTTTCAGCTCGGGACTGACTTTGTCGCCAAGCTTCTCGTCGATTTTTTCGCTGATTTTGTCGCCCGCCAGTTTGGTCGCGACCTGGCCCATACGTTCGTTGTCGAGGCGGCAAGCCTTGGCGCCGAGCTCCAGCGGACCACGGCAGCGCAGCGGCCATTCGATGCCGACAAATTTGTCGCCGACCTGACAGGCCGGATCCGGCATGGCGCTCGTATCGCCTTCGACGATGATGCCAACGCGGTAGTCCATGCCCAATACCCGCAGGTCGACGTCGCCGTCACCATTCACTGTCATGCCCGGGATGCGCACTTTCAGGTCCGGGTTGCTGGCCACGCCGTTACGGAAGGTCAGGTTGCCCTTGAGCTCCTGGAACGGCGTGTCCTTGCCGCGTGGTTCGCCGCTGAGTGATTTACGATTGAGCGTGGCGATGCCTTTGCACAGTTGCTGTTCGAGGTTGGCATTGAGCAGCACGCCGTTGTTGATGGCGAAACTGGCATTGCCGTTGAGGGTTTCGATCAGCGCTTTCTGGCTGTTGCCATTGCCGGTCAGATTGCTGTCGAGCGTGACCAAGCCTTTGACCGGTGGATTTTTACCCTGGCTTTCGAGGATTTTTTCCACAGGCACTTTGCTGATGCGCGTCTGCATGTTCAGCGCCGGTGTCTGCTGGCGCACGTCGAGGGTGCCCTTGGATTCGAAGGTGCCGTCGTACAGGTCGCCACGCAGGTTCTCAAGCGTCAGCAGACCTTCCTTGCCAGTGGCCTTGAGCGCCGCGTTCTGGATCGGCAGCTTGTCGAGGGTCAATTGGCCAAAGGTCAGGTCAGCATCCACGTCGAGTTTGCTCAGGCGTTCCACCGGCAGCAGGCGCTCGTTGCTCCACGCATCTTTGGTGGGCTTGTCCGGCAGCGGTGTGCTGCCTGCGCCGGCCATGGCATCGGCTTCGGTGCTGGCCACTTCGGCCTGGCGCACTTGCGTCGCGCTATTGGCTTCGGCGGATTTTGGCGGCAGGTAGCGGTCGACGTTGAAGGTGTCAGCCTTGAGTACGGTGCGCAGCGATTGCTTGGCGAAATCCTCGACGGCGATACGACCGCTGAAGGTGCTGTCATCGATTTTCAGGTTGATGTTGTCGAGCACCAGACTGGTCGGCGTACCGGCAATGCGGCTGACCAGTTCAACTTTGCTCAAACTGCCTTCAGCCATCGCCGGGAGTTTCTGGCCGATGCTGTCGACGAATTTCGCCAGGTCGAATTGGGCAATCGAAAGGCCGCCGTTGATTTGCGGCGTTTTGTCGAGGTCGTTGATCTTAAGTTCGCCCAGGGCACGCAACTGGTTGGCGGAAATCTTGATGCCAGTCCATTCGGCAACGTTCGCTGCTTTATCCAGCAGCAACTGGCCTTGGGCGGCGAAGGTCACGGTCTTGCCTTGCAGCGGATCGCCGGCGACTTCGCCGGACAGCTTCATGTCTTCGAACTTGTAGCGTTGCAAGGCGCGTTCAAAACGCAGCTCGCCATTGAGCTCGGTGCGGACCCGCAGAACTGGCTGATTGGTGCCCAGGAACGCGGTGAGCTTGACCGGGATGTTGGTCGAATCGTGGACCGGCCCGGTGCTCAGCTGGATGCTTTCGGCGCTGAAATGCTGGCCGGTCTTTTCGTCGCTGTATTCAACGCGGGCGTTGTTGACGGTCAGGCTGTCGATGTCCAGGCGGATCGGCTGCGCCGGTTTTTCCACTTGAACGGTGGTTTGCGGTGCAGGTTCGCCAGGAGTGACCGCAGGAGCAGTCGAGTTGGCAGTCGCCGGCACCTTGCCGATGTCTTCCCAGTTGCCGTGACCGTCCTTGTCGCGGTTCAGGCGCAGGTTCAGGCCTTCGACGCGCACGTCGCTCATCTGCACTTCACGGCGCAGCAGCGGCAGCACGCGTACCGACAGGCCGAGCATCTGCAAGTCAGCGAACGGTTCGGTGGGCTTGGCCAGGGTCGCGACACTGGCTTCGTGCAATTCCAGGCCCAGCCACGGGAACAGGCTCCAGCCGATGTCGCCATTGAGCGTCAGCTCGATGTGGGCCTTGTCGCGGGCAATCTGGCGAATCTCGTCTTTATAGTCGTTGGGATCGAAGAGGTGGGTCAGGGCAAAGCCCAGCGCCACAATGATCAGCAACAGCCCGAGAAGTACCAGACCCAGGATTTTGCCGAACGCTTTCATGGGCGAGTCCTTGTAGTTAGTCGATTTAGCCGGGGAGTATAGCGCTCAGAAGTGGACGACCGGTCAGCGATCAACCCGGCAGCACATCCAGTGGCACTTTCAGTTTGGCCGCCAGCGCCTGGGACTCAAGGTGCCCGGCAGGCGCCAGCAGGCGCAATGTCGCACCCGATTGCGACGCCAGTTTCTGCGCTTCGTTCACCATTCGCTCGGCAACCCCACGACGACGGGTGATTTTTCGTACGCATAGTTGGGACAGATGCCAGACGTCCTGGTGCCTTTGCAAGCGTGCCGCACCTAGCAGGCGATCATTGAAACGCCCGGCGATCAACGAGCCGTCCCGCAGGCAGCCTTCGATCAACTGCGCATCATCGGCAAACGGCGCGAACAGCCAATCCGGCGCATCGCGGTAAATCTTCTGCAAATCCTGCTGGTCCTGATAGGTGGCTTCGTTCAGCGGCTCGACGATGACGGGCATGGCGGTTCCTTCAGTGGTACGAGAACAGATGACTTGCAAAAACGTGATATCAGTTTGGTTTTTCTGTCACGTGCAAATGGTAACCTCTGCCCGTTCGTCCGTCCTTCTGCGACGTGATGTCGCACCAAAATGGAGCTTTACCTCAAAAAAACAGTCATGCGTGCGCATAAAGGCTGGAGGTGAGCAGTGGCTGGCGAACCATACTAATAATTGGGGGATACACAATGACCACGAGCATTACGGCGGACGGCCTCAGCGCCGATCAGCCTGCGTTCCTGTCCAAGGAGCGCATCATCGCCAAGCCCGGTTTCAACCGTTGGCTGGTGCCACCGGCCGCACTGGCCATCCACCTCTGCATCGGCATGGCCTACGGTTTCTCGGTGTTCTGGTTGCCGTTGTCCAAAGCCCTGGGCGTGACCAAGGCGGTGACCTGTGCGCCGGACATGAGCTTCATCTCGCAAGTGTTCTCGTCGCAATGCGACTGGCCGATCTCGATGCTCGGCTGGATCTACACCCTGTTCTTCATCTTCCTCGGCTGCTCGGCCGCGATCTGGGGTGGTTGGCTGGAACACGCCGGGCCGCGCAAGGCTGGCGTTGTGTCGGCACTGTGCTGGTGTGGTGGTCTGCTGATTTCAGCACTGGGTGTGTACACGCACCAGATCTGGCTGATGTGGATCGGCTCCGGGGTCATTGGCGGTATCGGCCTGGGCCTGGGTTACATCTCGCCGGTCTCGACCCTGATCAAGTGGTTCCCGGACAAGCGCGGCATGGCGACCGGCATGGCGATCATGGGGTTCGGCGGTGGCGCGATGGTCGGTGCTCCGCTGGCCGCAGCCTTGATGGGGCACTTCGCTTCGGCAGACAGCGTGGGCGTGTGGCAGAGCTTCCTGGTGATGGCCGCGATCTACTTCGTGTTCATGATCGGCGGCGCACTGTCCTACCGCGTTCCGCCAACCGGCTGGAAGCCTGAAGGCTGGACCGCTCCGGCGAAAAAAGCTTCGAACGCAATGATCACCCATCGTCACGTGCACGTGAATGTGGCGTGGAAAACTCCGCAATTCCGTCTGGTATGGCTGGTGCTGTGCCTGAACGTGTCCGCCGGCATCGGCATCCTCGGCATGGCTTCGCCGTTGTTGCAGGAAGTGTTCGCCGGCAAATTGCTCGGCACCGACCAGACGTTTGGTCAGCTCGACGCGGGCCAACTGGCCTCGATTGCCGCGATTGCTGCCGGCTTCACCGGTTTGCTGAGCCTGTTCAACATTGGTGGCCGATTCTTCTGGGCATCGTTCTCGGATTACCTGGGCCGTAAAAACACCTATTTCGTGTTCTTCGCCCTCGGTTTTGCGCTGTACGCGTTGATCCCGAACCTTGGTCACCTGGGCAACGTTGCGCTGTTCGTGGCGGCGTTCTGCATCATCCTGTCGATGTATGGCGGCGGTTTTGCGACGGTTCCGGCTTACCTGGCGGACCTGTTCGGTACGCAAATGGTCGGTGCGATCCATGGTCGTCTGTTGACCGCCTGGGCGGCAGCGGGTGTGTTGGGTCCGGTGTTGGTGAACTACCTGCGTGAGTATCAGCTGAGCATCGGCGTTGAACGCGCTGCGGCTTACGACATCACGCTGTACATCCTTGCGGGCCTGCTGGTGCTGGGTTTCATCTGCAACCTGCTGGTGCGTCCGGTGGCCGACAAGTACTTCATGACCGACGCTGAACTGGCCGCCGAACAGGCGCTGGGCCACGACAAGGGTGCTGATGCCAGCACCTCGCTGGAGTGGAAAGCGGCGTCGGGCACCAAGCCGTTGGCGGTTGCCGCGTGGCTGGTGGTGGGGATTCCGTTGGCGTGGGGTGTTTGGGTGACGCTTCAGAAGACTGCGGTCCTCTTCCACTAAGTAAGCGCATTACCCCTTGTGGGAGCGAGCCTGCTCGCGAATGCGGTCTGACCGTCGACAGAGATGTTGAATGTGCAGCCCCTTTCGCGAGCAGGCTCGCTCCCACATTTGTTTTGTGGTGCCTGAAAATGGCTTGTATGGACATGTCTATCGCTGACGTCACGCAATTCACTCCGTCAGCGATATCACCTCTCGTGTTTCTGTTTCCCGCCCGCGCCCCTATAATGGCTGCCTTTTTCGCCCAATGATTTTGCGGAGCTGGTGATGGCCGAACGTAAGGCGTCAGTCGAGCGCGACACTCTGGAAACCCAGATCAAAGCCTCGATCAACCTGGATGGCACCGGAAAGGCCCGATTTGATATCGGTGTTCCTTTTCTTGAGCACATGCTGGACCAGATCGCCCGTCACGGGCTGATCGACCTAGATATCGTCAGCAAGGGCGACCTGCATATCGACGACCACCACACCGTGGAAGACGTTGGTATCACTTTGGGTCAGGCTTTCGCCAAAGCCATCGGCGACAAGAAAGGCATCCGTCGCTACGGCCACGCCTACGTGCCGCTCGATGAAGCGCTGTCGCGCGTGGTGATCGACTTCTCCGGCCGTCCTGGCCTGCAGATGCATGTTCCCTATACCCGCGCCACCGTCGGCGGTTTCGATGTTGACCTGTTCCAGGAATTCTTCCAGGGCTTCGTCAACCACGCGCTCGTCAGCCTGCACATCGACAACCTGCGTGGCACCAACACCCACCACCAGATCGAAACCGTGTTCAAGGCTTTCGGCCGCGCACTGCGCATGGCCGTAGAGCTCGATGACCGCATGGCCGGTCAGATGCCATCGACCAAAGGCGTTCTGTAATGCAGACGGTCGCGGTTATCGATTACGGCATGGGCAACCTGCACTCGGTGGCCAAGGCCCTCGAGCACGTCGGTGCCGGCAAGGTCTTGATCACCAGTGATGCCGACGTGATTCGCGAAGCTGACCGGGTGGTTTTCCCTGGCGTCGGCGCGATTCGCGATTGCATGGCGGAGATCCGTCGCCTTGGTTTCGACTCACTGGTGCGTGAAGTCAGCCAGGACCGTCCGTTCCTCGGCATCTGCGTCGGCATGCAAGCCTTGCTCGACAGCAGTGAAGAGAACGACGGCGTCGACTGCATCGGCCTGTTCCCGGGCGCGGTGAAATTCTTCGGCAAAGGCCTTGTTGAAGACGGCGAACACCTGAAAGTCCCGCACATGGGCTGGAACGAAGTGAAGCAGACGGTGAGTCACCCGCTGTGGCACAACATTCCGGACCTGGCGCGTTTTTACTTCGTGCACAGCTACTACATCGCTGCCGGCAACGCGCGGCAGGTGGTCGGTGGCGGTCACTACGGTGTCGATTTCGCTGCGGCGCTGGCCGATGGCTCGCGTTTCGCCGTGCAGTTCCACCCGGAGAAGAGCCATACCCATGGCCTGCAATTGCTGCAGAACTTCGCTGCGTGGGATGGTCGCTGGTAAATGGCCGTCAAGAAGAAGCCGCCGATCCTGACCCTCACTCCCGAGCAGGAGAACGAGGCCAATCACAAGATCAAACGCTTCATGGAGGATCGCTTCGAACTGGACCTGGGTTCGTTCGAAGCGGCCGAAATCCTTGAGTTGTTTACCCGTGAAATTGCGCCGCACTATTACAACAGGGCGATTTTCGATGTGCAGACGCACCTTAAAGAAAGGTTCGAAAGCATCGAAAGCGACTTGTGGGCGCTCGAGAAAAACTGATTTCCGAGCGAAGCTGAACACTCGAATTTGAAGGTTTGCCAGATGCTGATTATTCCCGCTATCGATCTCAAAGACGGTGCCTGTGTTCGTCTGCGCCAGGGCCGCATGGAAGATTCCACGGTGTTCTCCGATGACCCGGTGAGCATGGCCGCCAAGTGGGTGGAGGGCGGTTGCCGTCGTCTGCATCTGGTCGACCTGAACGGCGCCTTCGAAGGCCAGCCGGTCAACGGCGAAGTGGTCACCGCCATCGCCAAGCGCTACCCGAACCTGCCGATCCAGATCGGCGGTGGTATCCGCTCGCTGGAAACCATCGAGCACTACGTCAAAGCGGGCGTGAGCTACGTGATCATCGGCACCAAAGCCGTGAAAGATCCGGCTTTCGTTGCTGAAGCCTGCCGCGCGTTCCCGGGCAAAGTGATCGTCGGCCTGGATGCCAAGGACGGTTTCGTCGCCACCGATGGCTGGGCTGAAATCAGCACCGTTCAGGTCATCGACCTGGCCAAGCAATTCGAAGCCGACGGCGTGTCTGCAATCGTTTATACCGACATCGCCAAAGACGGCATGATGCAGGGCTGCAACGTGCCGTTCACCGCTGCGCTGGCCGCTGCCACGCGCATTCCGGTGATCGCTTCCGGCGGTATCCACAACCTGGGTGACATCAAGTCGCTGCTCGACGCCAAGGCACCGGGCATCATCGGCGCGATCACCGGCCGGGCGATCTACGAAGGCACCCTCGACGTCGCTGAAGCGCAAGCTTTCTGCGATTCGTACAAAGGCTGAGGACTGACCATGGCGCTGGCCAAACGCATCATCCCTTGCCTGGACGTGGATAACGGCCGGGTCGTCAAAGGTGTGAAGTTCGAAAACATCCGCGATGCCGGCGACCCGGTGGAAATCGCCCGTCGTTACGACGAGCAGGGTGCCGACGAGATTACTTTTCTCGACATCACTGCCAGCGTCGACGGTCGCGACACCACGCTGCATACCGTTGAGCGCATGGCCAGCCAGGTGTTTATTCCGCTGACCGTTGGCGGCGGCGTGCGCACCGTGCAGGACATTCGCAACCTGCTGAATGCCGGCGCGGACAAGGTCTCGATCAACACCGCAGCCGTTTTCAACCCGGAATTCGTGGGTGAGGCAGCGCAGCATTTCGGTTCGCAGTGCATCGTGGTTGCCATCGACGCGAAGAAGGTCTCCGGTCCGGGCGAAACCCCGCGCTGGGAAATCTTCACTCACGGCGGGCGCAAGCCGACCGGTCTCGACGCCGTCGAGTGGGCGAAGAAAATGGAAGGCCTAGGTGCCGGCGAAATCCTGCTGACCAGCATGGACCAGGACGGCATGAAAAACGGCTTCGACCTGGGCGTTACCCGTGCGATCAGCGATGCGCTGGGGATTCCGGTGATCGCCTCCGGCGGCGTCGGCAACCTGCAGCATTTGGCCGACGGCATTATCGAAGGTCACGCCAGCGCCGTTCTGGCCGCGAGTATTTTCCATTTCGGCGAATACACCGTGCAGGAAGCCAAGGCCTACATGGCCCATCGCGGCATCGTGATGCGCTAAACAAACGATACAGGCCAGTGGACATCATGGCGGGCTCAAGGCACTCTTGGGTACGCCATGGATCTCGGTAGCCAGACATGCTCAAACGCCTTCTTCTTGCCCTCGCCAGCGCTTCTCTATTGCAGATCAGTGGCGTGCACGCCGTCGAAAATCCCGACGCCGACCTGGTGCTGCTGACGGAAAACTTCCCGCCTTACAACATGGCCAAGAACGGCAAGAACTTCGCTCAGGACGAGAACATCAACGGCATCGCCGTGGACATCGTCCGCGAGATGTTCAAGCGCGCCGACATTACCTACAGCCTGACCCTGCGTTTCCCTTGGGAGCGAATCTACAAACTCGCCCTCGAGAAACCCGGGTATGGCGTGTTTGTGATGGCGCGGTTGCCGGATCGCGAAAAGCTCTTCAAGTGGGTTGGCCCGATTGGTCCGGATGACTGGATCATGCTGGCCAAGGCAGACAGCAAGATCAGCCTGGAAACGCTGGAAGATGCGCGCAAATACAAGATCGGTGCGTACAAGGGCGACGCGATTGCCGAGACACTGGCCAAGCAAGGGTTGAAGCCGATTGTCGTGCTGCGGGATCAGGACAACGCGAAGAAACTGACCAGCGGCCAGATCGACTTGTGGGCCACGGGCGACCCGGCCGGGCGTTACCTGGCGCGTCAGGACGGTGTCACCGGGCTCAAGACCGTGCTGCGCTTCAACAGTGCGGAGTTGTATTTGGCGCTGAACAAAGACGTGCCGGATGAAACCGTCGCCAAGTTGCAAGCTGCGCTGGATCAGCTGCGTAAGGAAGGCGTGGTGGACGAGATCATGGGGCGGTATCTCTAACCGTCCACCCAATCCTTGTAGGAGCCGGCTTGCTGGCGATAGCGGCAGTGAAATCGATGCATGATTCGAGGCCGCCATCGCCAGCAAGGCGGCTCCTACAGTGGTTCCGTTGATTAGCGGTAAACGCCGTCCTTGCCATGCGCAGTCGTTGCGCGGTTACTGCGTACGCTGATCATCAACTTGATATCAATCCAGTCAATGCCCTGAACTTTCAGCTTCGGCAATTCGCGCTCCAGTACTGCCAGCGTCTGCGGATACGGATGCCCGATCATCACTGCCGAACCCTGTTTGTGCGCCAGATTGATCGCGGTCTGTAGCTGAGTGAAGATCGCCGCTTCCGTGCGCTCATCATCCAGAAACACATCCCGGGAAACACTCGCCAACCCGATCTTCTGCGCTTCGGCCGCTGCCACGGTTTGCGCGCTGGTGCGGCTGTCGACGAAGAACTTGTGCCGCCGCTGCAACTCCGCCATCAACCAGGCCATGGCGGGTTGCTGTGCGGTCATGCGACTGCCCATGTGATTGTTGATGCCACTTGTGTACGGGACCATTTTGAACGCCGCGTCGAGGCGCTTCTCCAACTCTTCGATGGGCAGGTCGGGATGCCAGGCGAACGGCCCTGTGGCGGGGTCCATCGGCATGTGCAGGATGACGATTTTTCCGGCGCGATGAGCTTCGCGAGCGAATTCGGTGGCGTGGGGGGTGTCGGGCATGATCGCCGTAGTCACCGGGCCGGGCAGGGCCAGCACGCGGCGATCCCGGGGCAGGTTCTGCCCCAGGTCATCGATGATCAGGCTGATATAGGCTTTTTGAGGGGCGGGCGCCGCATGAGCAACACCCGCCAGACAGCACAACAGACCGAGAACTAACCGCAGGCGCATCTCAGCGGCCGGAGGTGATGCTCAACCCTTTGAGCAGGCTCAGGGCCTGGGCCAACTGGTAGTCATCGTCCTGCGGCATCGCCTTGGCCTTGGCGCTGGACCCGGTCGGTTTGTCGGCGCCGCCGTTGCCATTGCCCAAGTGACCTTGCAGATCGGCTTCCTTGAAGTATTCGCTGTCCTGCTCGCTGGTGATCTTGGCCTTGCGTACTTCGATATCCGGGACGATGCCCTGGGCCTGGATCGAGCGGCCGTTCGGCGTGTAATACAGCGCCGTGGTGATCTTCAGCGCGCGGTCGTTGTTCAGCGGCAGCACGGTTTGCACCGAGCCCTTGCCGAAACTGGTGGTGCCCATGACCACCGCGCGTTTCTGATCCTGCAGGGCGCCGGCCACAATTTCCGAGGCCGAGGCGCTGCCGCCGTTGATCAGCGCAACCATTGGCACCGCTTCGCTTTCGTCTTTGCCGGTAGCGGAGAAGCGCAGCTCGGAGTTGGCGATGCGGCCCTTGGTGTAAACGATCAGGCCCTTGGTGATGAAATGGTCGACCACTTCCACCGCTGCCTGCAGCACGCCGCCCGGGTTGTTACGCAGGTCGAGGATGATGCCTTTGAGCTTCTTGCCGTTGTCCTTGCGCAACTTGGCCAGTGCCTTGGAGACTTCTTCGCCGGTCTTGACCTGGAACTGGGTGATGCGGATGTAGCCGTAGCCGGACTCCAGCAGCTGGCTCTTCACGCTCTTCACCTGAATGATGGCGCGGGACAGGGTCACGTCGAACGGCGTGCCGCCATCGCGAACCAGGGTCAGGGTGATTTTCTGGCCGATCTTGCCGCGCATCTTGTCGACGGCTTCGGTCATGCTCTGGCCGCGAGTCGGCTGGCCGTTGATCTTGACGATGAAGTCGCCGGCCTGAATGCCGGCCTTCGAGGCGGGTGTGTCATCGATAGGCGAAACCACCTTGATGAAACCGTCTTCGGCGCCGACTTCGATGCCCAGGCCGCCAAATTCGCCGCTGGTGCTTTCCTGCAATTCAGCGAAGTCTTCCGGGCCCAGGTAGGCGGAGTGCGGGTCGAGGTTGCTGAGCATGCCTTTGATGGCGTTTTCCAGCAGGGTCTTGTCGTCCACCGGTTCGACATAGGCTGCCTTGATCCGGTCCATGACCTCGGCAAAGGTGCGCAACTCTTCCAGCGGCAGCGGCGCCTTGGTAGTCGCAGCAGTGCCCGCAGGCGCGACCGCCGGAGCCGGTTGAGCAGCGAACGCCAGAGGCGCGCCGATCACCAGGGCGATCGTCAGGGCCAGCGAGGTAAGACGGGACAAATGCAGCATGTCGAACGAACTCCTAATGTAGGTGACTCAACGCCTATCCTTGCGCGCGGCACCATTGCGCCGGATCACTCGGGTGACCCTGCTGACGAATTGCGAAATACAGTGCTGGAGTGTCCTGCCCGCCGCTGTTACCGACAGTGGAGATGGACTCACCGGCTTTCACCACGTCACCCGCAGACTTGAGCAGCGTCTGGTTGTGACCGTAAAGACTCAAATAACCGTTGCCGTGGTCAAGGATCACCAGCAAGCCGGCACCGCGCAGCCAGTCGGCAAACACCACGCGACCACCGTGCACGGCGTGCACCTGGCTGCCGGCGGAGGCGCTGATCATCACGCCGTCCCACTTCGTGCGGGCGTCGTCGCCACGGGTTTCGCCAAAGCGTGCCAGCAGTCGACCATCAACCGGCCATGGAAGTTTTCCCCGGCTGGAAGCAAACGGGCCGCCAAACGTCTCGCCTGAGCTTGATACCAGGGCGCCGGGTGTCGATTTAACGGGTTTGCGTGGGGCGTCAGTGGCGTCTGCATCTGCTGCCGCCTGAGCCTCACGTAAACGCTTTTTTTCGGCTTCCTGCTGGGCAATCAGCGCTTTTTGCCGCGCTTCTTCTACCTCACGAGCCTGGCGGGCCAGGGTTTCTTCGATGGTTTTAAGGACTTTAGACAGGTCTGCCTGATCTTGCTCGCGGGCGGCCAGCTTCTGATCGCGAGCCTTTACGTCATCGCTCAGCTTGGCGAGGACTTGCTGGCGTTCCTGACGGACTTTGTCGAGTTCATCGCGCTGGCTGTCGAGGCTGCTCTTTTGCACCAGCAACTGCGCTTGTTGCAGGGCGATGTCTTTTTCGACATTGGCCAGTTGACGCAAGGTTTCGTTGAAACTCTTCAACTGCTCCAGGCGAGCCTGGCTCAGGTAATCGTAATAGGTGAGGGTGCGGGCGAATTTTTCCGGATTCTGCTGGTTGAGCAGCAGCTTCAAATACTCCTGACGGCCGTTCTGATAGGCCGCGCGGGCCTGAATGGCGATCAGTCTTTGCTGTTCAATGCGCGCGCTCTGGAGTTTTTTTTTCTCACCATCGAGACGCTGCAGCTCGGATTCGCTTTTCTTCAGCTCTTTTTGCAGGGCTTCAACCTGCTTCTCGAGCTTGCCCATCTCGGTCTCGGTGCCCTTGAGGTCTTTCTGCACGCCGGATTTTTCTTCCTGGAGCTTGCCCAGCAGTTTTTTCAGCTCGGCGATGTCCTGACGCGTGGCGTCCAACTGTTGTTGGGTTTGCGCGCGCTCGTCAGCAAAGGCCGGTTGGAGCAGGCAAGTCAGGGCAAGGGCTATCAGGACGCGAAGCATAGAGGCGGGCGACACCAGGGAAAGGGACGGCCTAGTATGCCCGCCCCACGCTGCAAAAAAAACGCCCAATTGGGGCTGTGTGATAACCGGCCCGAAAAACCACGCAAAACCAATGTGGGAGCGGGCTTGCTCGCGAAAGCGGTGTGTCAGTCGACATCAACGTTGACTGACACACCGCTTTCGCGAGCAAGCCCGCTCCCACAGGGTTTTTCGGTGTTTGGAGGAGCGGGTTACACCAGAATCGAAGTCCCGGTCATTTCAGCCGGTTTTTCCAGGCCCAACAGCTTCAGCATGGTCGGCGCCACATCGGCCAGCACGCCGCCTTCACGCACCTTCAAGTCGCGCTTGCCGACATAAATGAACGGCACCGGCTCGGTGGTGTGCGCGGTATGCGCCTGGCCGGTGGTTTCGTCGGACATTTGCTCGACGTTGCCGTGGTCGGCCGTGATCAGCGCTTCGCCGCCGACTTTGTCCAGCGCATCGACGATGCGACCAACGCACAGGTCCAGGCATTCCACGGCTTTCACCGCTGCTTCGAACACGCCGCTGTGGCCGACCATGTCGCCGTTGGCGTAGTTGACCACGATCACGTCGTAACGCTGGTTTTCGATGGCATCGACGATGCGGTCGGTGACTTCCGGCGCGCTCATTTCCGGCTGCAAGTCATAAGTGGCGACTTTCGGCGACGGGATCAGGATGCGTTCTTCGCCCGGAAACGGTTCTTCACGACCGCCGGAGAAGAAGAAGGTCACGTGGGCATACTTCTCGGTTTCGGCGATGCGCAGCTGCGTCTTGCCGTTTTTCGCCAGGTAGTCGCCGAGCACGTTGTCCAGGCTGCCGGCGGCGAAGGCTGATGGCGCAGGAATGCTGGCGGCGTACTGGGTGAGCATGACGAAGCCGGCCAGTTTTGGCTGGCGCGCACGTTCGAATTCCTTGAAACCGTCTTCGACGAAGACGCGGGTCAGTTCGCGGGCTCGGTCGGCGCGGAAGTTCATGAACACTACGGCGTCGCCGTCTTCGACTTTCACCGGCTCACCGATGGAGGTGGCTTTGACGAATTCGTCGCTCTCGCCACGCTCGTACGCGGCCTGCAGGCCTTCCTGGGCGGTGGCGGCGTTGAATTCGCCGTTGCCGTCGACAATCAGGTTGTAAGCCTGGGACACGCGGTCCCAACGGTTGTCGCGGTCCATGGCGAAGTAACGGCCAATGATGCTGGCGATCCGGCCTTTGCCGAGGGCCTGGAAAGACGCGTCGAGCAGTTCGATTGACGACTGGGCGCTTTTCGGTGGCGTGTCGCGGCCATCGAGGAAGGCGTGCAGGTAGATTTTTTCCGCGCCGCGTTTGGCAGCCAATTCAGCCATGGCAACCAGGTGATCCTGGTGGCTGTGAACGCCGCCATCGGACAGCAGGCCCATGAAGTGCACGGCTTTGCCGGCGGCAACGGCTTTATCCACAGCCGCGCAGATGGTCGGGTTCTCGAAGAACTCGCCGTCGCGGATCGATTTGGTCACGCGAGTAAAGTCTTGATACACAACACGGCCGGCACCGAGGTTCATGTGGCCGACTTCGGAGTTGCCCATCTGGCCATCCGGCAGGCCGACGTCCATGCCACTACCCGAGATCAGACCGTTCGGCACGGTGGCCCACAGACGGTCCAGTACGGGCTTCTTCGCCGCATAGATAGCGTTGGATTCAGGGCTCTCACTGTGACCGAAGCCGTCGAGAATAATCAGGACCAAAGGTTTAGGCGTGGTAGTCATGGATTCCACTCGTGGCTGAGTTAAAAGAGGGCAATGGAAAAGGGAGTGGCAGTTTAAAGCGAAGTTCCGACGGCGTCACCGCCGGACGGGGTTTGGCCCACCATAGTGGCTGTGTATACTGGCCGACATTTTAACGCCCTGGAACCTCCTTCGATGGTTGCTCACCTGATTGAATTTGCCACTAACCACTATCTGCTCGTCGGTATCTTCGTGGTACTGCTGGCGTTGCTGATCGCCTATCAGATGCAAGGCGGCGGCCGCAGCCTGAGCACCGGTGAACTGACCGGCCTGGTCAACAAGGACGCGGGCGTTGTGATCGACATTCGTCCAACCAAGGATTTCGCCGCCGGTCATATTGTCGGTGCAGTGAACATTCCTCACGACAAACTGGCTGCACGCGTCGGTGAACTGGAAAAGCACAAGGCCAAGACCATTATTCTGGTCGACGCCATGGGCCAGACCGCCGGCACTCACGCTCGCGAACTGATGAAGTCCGGCTTCACCGCCGCCAAGCTGTCCGGCGGTATTTCCAGCTGGAAAGGCGACAACCTGCCGCTGGTGAAGTGATATGAGCAACGTCGTCGTCTATTCCAGCGATTACTGCCCTTACTGCTCGCGAGCCAAGTACCTGCTCGAGAACAAAGGCGTGGCCTTCGAAGAGATCAAGGTCGATGGCAAGCCGCAGGTGCGCGCCGCCATGGCCCAGAAGGCCGGACGCACGTCCGTGCCGCAGATCTGGATCGGTGAGCGCCACGTTGGCGGTTGTGATGATTTGTTTGCCCTTGAGCGCGCCGGCAAGCTCGACGCCATGCTCAAGGCCTGAATGCCTTCCCTATAAGACCCCAAGATCAGAAAGGATCTGAGATGACTGACCAACAGAACACTGCAGCTAGCGAAGAAGAAACCGCACCGCAATTCTCCTTGCAGCGCATCTACGTACGTGACTTGTCGTTCGAAGCCCCGAAAAGCCCGGCGATCTTCCGCCAGCAGTGGGAACCAAGCGTCGGTCTGGATCTGAACACTCGCCAGAAGGCACTGGAAGGCGACTTCCACGAAGTCGTGCTGACCCTGTCCGTGACCGTGAAAAACGGTGAAGAAGTAGCGTTCATCGCTGAAGTGCAACAGGCCGGGATCTTCCTGATCAAGAACCTGGACGACGCTTCGATGAGCCACACCCTCGGCGCGTTCTGCCCGAACATCCTGTTCCCGTACGCTCGCGAAACCCTGGACAGCCTGGTGACCCGTGGTTCGTTCCCGGCCCTGATGCTGGCTCCGGTCAACTTCGACGCGCTGTACGCGCAAGAACTGCAACGCATGCAGGCGGCTGGCGAGACTCCGACCGTTCAATAAGCAGTGCAGCGACACCCATGTGGGAGTGAGCCTGCTCGCGATGGCGGTGTGTCAGATGACATCAATGTCAGCTGACACACCGCCATCGCGAGCAGGCTCACTCCCACATTTGTTATGGGGTGTTATTTGAAGTCGTTCTGCCGCCACGCTTCGTAGACGGCAACCGCCACAGTGTTCGACAGGTTCAGGCTGCGACAGCCTTCGCGCATCGGCAAACGCAGGCGTTGTTCGCCGGGCAGGGCATCCAGCACTTCCGCCGGCAAGCCTCGGCTTTCCGGGCCGAACAGAAAGGCATCGCCTTCGGCGAAGCTTGCGTCGTGGAATGGCCGCGAACCCTTGGTGGTAAACGCGAACACCCTTGGATGACCAAGGCTCTCCAGACAACTGGCGAGGTCCGCATGGCGTTGCAGGGTGGCATACTCGTGGTAATCGAGGCCGGCCCGGCGCAGGCGCTTGTCGTCCATCTCGAAGCCCAGCGGTTCGATCAAATGCAGGTGGCAGCCACTGTTGGCGCACAGCCTGATAACGTTGCCGGTATTCGGCGGAATTTCTGGTTGAAAAAGGATGACGTGAAACATGCACGGCTCCGAAGGTAAAGATGACGGGCATTCTACGCCGCAAGCGGATCCCCGTTCGAAACTATTCCCGCGCGTGATGGGTTCGCTGGCGATTGTCGGGGTAATGGTGGGGCTGATGATCGGTCGCCTGACCACGCCCGACCCCAGTGAATTGCAGCAGATCGAGGTGACGAACGACGGCCTGGTGGTGTGGTTCAACAACGAACCCAAGTCCCACGGCGAGTTTGTCGACGGCAGCCTGGCGTTGCTGTTCGAGGCGGAGGGCAAGACGCAGAAAGGCCAGCTCAAGCTCAACGACAAGAACGTGAACTGGCGGGTGCGTTTGAGTGATGGGGGGTTGTTGCTGTCGGTGGTGGCGGCCCGGCCACTGCAAGGTGAGTGGGCCGGTAGTGAGGTCGATGACCGCTGGCGGCTGGAGATCCATCTCCGGGAGCAATAAAAGAGGGAATCCCCGGCCTGCCTGTACCAAGGCTCCCAAAACGGCAGGGCTCGCGCATTGCGTCGTGAGCCCGGTGTAAAGAAGGAACCCCTGACCTGCCTGTATCAAGGGCCCCAAAACTGTTTGGGCTCGTCGCAAGTGCGGTGTGAGCCCGATGTAAAGAGGGGAATCCCCGGCCTGCCTGTACCAAGGTCCCCGAAACCGGGTAGTGAACTGAATCACTGAATGGACTATTGCAGGGGGCGTGCCAGGTTTTAACAGCTTGAAACAATCACGCGCTCTGAAACGCCAAAAGCCCCGTAATACGGGGCTTTCGTGTTTTTTCGCCAGGGGTTCGATTGCGAACGCAGGCGGGGTTTTGGATCAGTTGGTGTGCGCGATTGCGGTTCACGGTGCATTCAGTCGGTGCACGTTGGCCCCAAAAGCTTCGCGGGCAAGCCTCGCTCCTACAGGTTCATAAAAATCCTGTAGGAGCGAGGCTTGCCCGCGAATGGATCTATGCAACGATGATGATCTAAAGGCTAATTAACCCTCTTCCCCCTCATCATCATCCCCACCATCCACCTTCATCCCCAATTCCTTGATCTTGCGCGTCAGGGTATTACGCCCCCAACCCAGCAAAACCGCAGCATCGCGACGACGGCCAGCGGTGTGCTTGAGCGCAGTCTCGATCATGATCCGCTCAAACGCCGGCACCGCGCTGTCGAGCAGGCTCGACTGACCACGCGCCAACGCCTGATCGGCCCACTGGCGCAGTGCTTGCTCCCAGTTGGTCACCGGCGCCGAATCCTGCGGCAGGCTCAGCAGCTCTGGCGGCAGGTCGCTGATGTGCACTTCGCGACCCGAAGCCATCACCGTGATCCAGCGGCAGGTGTTCTCCAACTGACGGACGTTGCCGCCCCACGGCAGGTTCTTCAGGTACTCCTCGGTTTCGCTTTTCAACAGCTTCGGCTCGACCGCCAGTTCTTGCGCGGCGCGGCTGAGGAAGTGCTTGGCGAGGGTCGGGATGTCTTCGCGACGGTCCGACAACCGTGGAATATGAATGCGGATTACGTTGAGGCGGTGGAACAAGTCTTCACGGAATTTCCCGGCGTGTACCAGGGTTTCCAGGTTCTGGTGGGTCGCGGCGATGATTCGCACGTCGACTTTGACCGGAACGTGGCCGCCGACGCGGTAGAACTCGCCGTCTGCCAGCACGCGCAGCAAACGGGTCTGCGTGTCCGCCGGCATGTCGCCGATTTCATCAAGGAACAGCGTGCCGCCATCCGCCTGTTCGAATCGTCCGCGACGCAGGTTGGCCGCACCGGTGAACGCGCCTTTTTCATGGCCGAACAGCTCGGATTCCATCAGGTCTTTCGGGATGGCCGCCATGTTCAGCGCAATGAATGGCGAGGCCGCCCGTGGACTGTGACGGTGCAGGGCATGGGCGACCAGCTCTTTACCCGTACCCGATTCACCGTTGATCAGCACGGTAATGTTGGAGTGGCTCAAGCGCCCGATGGCGCGAAACACTTCCTGCATCGCCGGCGCTTCGCCAATGATTTCGGGGGTGCGGGTCAGGGCGACCGGGACTTCCAGGCCTTGCTGTTCCTGAGCGTGCTGGTTGGCGCGTTTGACCAGGGACACCGCTTCGTCGACATCGAACGGCTTGGGCAGGTATTCGAACGCGCCGCCCTGATAGGACGCGACAGCGCTGTCCAGATCGGAGTGCGCAGTCATGATGATCACTGGCAGCCGTGGGTGTTGCTCGCGAATCCGCGCCAGAAGGTCCAGACCGCTGGCACCCGGCATGCGAATGTCGGAGATGATCACGTCCGGCTGCTGGCGCGCCAGGCGGCTCATCACGCCATCGGCGCTGTCGAAGCTTTGCGTGGTCATGCCTTCCTGCTGCAAGGCTTTTTCCAGGACCCAACGGATAGAACGGTCGTCATCGACGATCCACACGGTTTCACTACGGCTCATGTCGATGTGGCTCCTTGTTCCAGTGGCAGAAAGATCGAGAAGGTGGTGTGGCCTGGATGGCTGTCACATTCGATCAGGCCCTGGTGCTGGCTGATGATGTTCTGGGTAATGGCCAGGCCGAGCCCGGTACCGTCCGGGCGTCCGCTGACCATGGGAAAGAAGATGGTTTCCTGAAGTTCCGCAGGAATGCCGGGGCCGTTGTCGATGATTTCGATCTTGGTCACCAGGCGATGGCGCACGTGGCCGATGGTGAACTGGCGCATGGCGCGGGTGCGCAGGCTGATGCGGCCCAGGCGCAGCTCGTTCTGGCTGCTGATGGCCTGCATCGCGTTGCGCACGATATTCAGGACGGCCTGAATCATCTGTTCGCGGTCGATCAGCACGTCGGGAATGCTTGGGTCGTAGTCGCGCACCAATGTGATGCAGCCCTGGCTTTCGGCCTCGACCAAGTGGCAGACGCGTTCCAGCACTTCGTGGACGTTGCACATGGCCAGCGATGGCAGCTTGTTGGAGCCGAGCATGCGATCGACCAGGTTTCGCAGGCGGTCGGCTTCTTCAATGATGACGTTGGTGTAGTCGCGCAGGCTTTCTTCCGGCAGTTCGCGGGCGAGCAACTGGGCCGCACCGCGAATCCCGCCGAGCGGATTCTTGATCTCGTGAGCGAGGCCGCGCACCAGCATCTTGCTGGTTTCCTGCTTCGACAGCTGCGCCTCTTCCTTGGTGATCCGCAGCAAGCGGTCGCGCGGGTGGACTTCCAGCAGCAGCATGGTGGCGCCGTTGGCCAGGATCGGTGTGACCGCGTAATCGACGGTCAGCGTCTGGCCGGTCAGGGCGGTGAGCATCGCTTCGCGTTTGGTGAATGGATGCGCCTGCTCGACCGCCTGACGCAAGGAATTCAAGGCTTCAGTGGATTCGGTAAACAACTCACTGATGAACTGCCCATGGCTGCGCTGGCCGCTGATGGCCAGCAGCATCTCCGCCGCCGGGTTCATGTACTCGAGGCGCAGTTCGGCGTCGAGCAGGATGGTGGCAGTGGTCAGGTTGTCGAGCAGCAATCGATGCAGTGCGTCGCTAATGGTCATCAGGACCTCTTTTGGAGCAGGGCATGCGCGTGAATAACGCGCCGATATGAGGAAAATGCAAAAACCAAACCAAGGCTCCGAAAAGAAGCGCTAAAGGCCTGAAACGGGCGTTTGACGCTCGATTGCGTGGCGTTCTGCCAGCTTTTGCGGGTACTTTCGAACCAAAATGGGTTGATATGTGGGTACGGTGCAACCTATTGCACCAATATAGTGCGCAAAGCTGAACGAGGTTAGAAGAAACGCAGGAAGGGATTTTTTGGTTCGATGAGCTTGTCCTTGAGCGGACATTCCGGTCGTTGACCGTAGTCGGTCAACGCGCAGGGTTTGACCTGGCGTTTTTGTGCGAGGGAGATTCGCAGCATGTGGAACGGTTGATTGGCGGTGCGCTCGACGATGCGGCCTTGTTCGTCGAGGATTTCCACGGACAAGTTGTGGCTGCCACGATCAATGTTGCTCAAAGCGAACACCGGGCTCGGACCAGGTTCAGCCGTGGGCTGCCCGTCCAGCAACAAACGGTAGCGATGGCCTCGTTGCAGGCCGGGCTCGCTGGTGACGCTGACGATCAGCTCGCCGGCACTGCTGCGGATTGTGGCGTCGGGCTCGGGCACCAGCACTCGCAGCATGTCGTAGCGGAACAGGGGTTTGGTTTCGGTTCGCTTCTCGGCAATCATCGGCGCTGCGCCGGTCGGGTTGGCGGACATGCGGTTGCTCGTCGCCAGCGGTACGCGTTTGGCGTTGCCAGTGCCAGGCTGGTCGGTGAAGACCCGATTGCCCTGGGCATCGATGTAGGTGAAGACTTCGGCCGATGCGGACAACGCGATCAGGCATGCGGCCAGCAGCCATAACCTCATGGCTTGTGCACCCGCTGTACCGTGAAGGTCACGGTCGGACTCTGCTGCACGATGTCTTCCCCTTCGATCACCTGCACCGCGAGGCTGTGAGTGCCGCGATCAATATTGACCAGTTGCAGGATCGGCACGTTGCTTGGTTGGCCGTAAGGCTGGTCGTCCAGCAGCAGCCTGAAGAGATGCGGACCTTGCAAGCGCGGTTTGATCAACACGTTGACGGTGAAGGTGCCGTTGTTGGCCCGCAGCGCTTCGGTGGTGGGCAAGTTGGTCAGCTCCAGCACCTCGTAGGCGCTGCGCGACTGTTCGCGGCTGGTGGCTTCTGCGGGTGGGACAGGAGGCGCCTGGCGCTCGACGCTGTTGAGCGGCGGCAGTTCGACCGGCTGAGCCTTCACACCGTCGGGTGGTTGATTGCTGTAGGCGGTGTTGCCGGCGGCGTCGGTGTACTTATAAATCTGCGCGGCGACGGGCAGGGCGATCAACAACAGGATGAACGGAAAACCACGACCCATAAAATCGACCAGAAACGAAAGCGTTGGGTTGCAGCATAGGTCAGGGCTGGCGATTGACCCAAGTTGTAAACATTCGGGCATGATTTCCTGCAATGCATCAGGCGGCGCAAGTCCCTGTGGGAGCGAGCCTGCTCGCGAAAGCGGTGCGTCATTCAAAATCAATGTTGGATGTGACGACCCCTTCGCGAGCAGGCTCGCTCCCACAGAAAAGCGGGGCCATCCGCGGAATCGCGGGCATAAAAAAGGCCTCCCGAAGGAGGCCTCTTTTTTGTCACGCCGCGTGCCGCGGCGCTACCGGATCAGCAGCTGTAGTACAGCTCGTATTCCAGTGGGTGTACGAAGGTACGTACCTTGATTTCTTCTTCGCTTTTCAGAGCGATGTAAGCGTCGATGAAGTCATCGGAGAACACGCCGCCTTTGGTCAGGAACGCACGACCTTTGTCCAGCTCTTCCAGGGCTTCTTTCAGGCTGCCGCAAACTTGTGGGATCTCTTTCGCCTCTTCAGGCGGCAGGTCGTACAGGTTTTTGTCAGCCGCGTCGCCAGGGTGGATCTTGTTCTGGATACCGTCCAGGCCAGCCATCATCAGTGCTGCGAAGCACAGGTATGGGTTGGCAGCCGGATCCGGGAAGCGCGCTTCGATACGGCGGCCTTTCGGGCTCGACACGTAAGGAATACGGATCGAAGCGGAGCGGTTACGGGCCGAGTAGGCCAGCATCACTGGAGCTTCGAAGCCTGGAACCAGACGCTTGTAGGAGTTGGTCGCCGGGTTGGTGAAGCCGTTCAGGGCCTTACCGTGTTTGATGATGCCGCCGATGAAGTACAGAGCGGTGTCGGACAGACCGGCATAGCCTTCGCCAGCGAAGGTGTTCTTGCCGTCTTTCCAGATGGACATGTGCACGTGCATGCCCGAGCCGTTGTCGCCGTACAGAGGCTTAGGCATGAAGGTAGCGGTGCGGCCGTAGGCATCGGCCACGTTGTGCACGACGTACTTCAGGGTTTGGGTTTCGTCGGCTTTCTTCACCAGGGTGTTGAACTTGACGCCGATTTCGTTCTGGCCGGCAGTTGCCACTTCGTGGTGGTGAACTTCTACGGTCAGGCCCATTTCTTCCAGTGCGTTGCACATGGAGGTACGGATTTCGTGGTCGTGGTCGAACGGTGGAACAGGGAAGTAACCGCCTTTGACGCCTGGACGGTGGCCACGGTTGCCGCCTTCCACGTCCTGGTCGGACATCCACGAGCCTTGTTCAGAGTAGATCTTGAACATGGAACCGGAGATGTCGGACTTGAACTTCACTTGGTCGAAGATGAAGAACTCTGGCTCCGGACCGGCATACACAGTGTCGCCGATGGCGGTGGACTTGAGGTATTCCTCTGCGCGCTTGGCGATCGCACGTGGGTCGCGATCGTAGCCTTGCATGCTCGAAGGTTCGATGATGTCGCAGACCAGGATCAGGGTCGGCTCTTCGGTGAACGGGTCCAGTACGGCAGTGCTGTCGTCCGGCAGCAGGATCATGTCGGAGGCTTCGATGCCTTTCCAGCCAGCGATGGAGGAACCGTCGAACATCTTGCCGACTTCGAAGAAGTCTTCATCCAGCGCGTCGCGAGCCGGCATGGTCACGTGGTGCTGGGTGCCTTTGGTGTCCGTGAAGCGCAGATCAATCCACTTGACGTCATGATCTTTGATGAGTTGAACCGACTTCGACATAGTGTCCTCCGGGTGGCTTCGGGCTTAGTAGTGGATGCCCTTAGAATGTGGGTGATGCCGGCGCGAATACTCTGCCAAGGCAACCTGCCTCACAAGGGAGCAAATTGCATGCCAGTGCCCCACCATGGGTTTTTTGCCCCAATATCACGCTTATAAAGGTGCGTAGCGCATTAATGGAGAAAATCCCGCCCTACAATGTGGCGTAAAAATTGGTAAATGACCTGTTTTGGTGCGCGAAAAACCTTCTGCACATTAACTGGTTAAACCTTGAGCAATTTCCGCTATAATCCGCGCCCCCCTTTTTCGGCAGGCCTCGCGCGCGCTGTTTCCATGAAATTAATCGTAAAAGTCTTCCCAGAGATCACCATCAAGAGCCGCCCGGTACGGATGCGTTTCATCCGCCAGTTGGCCAAGAACATCCGTGCCGTGCTCCGCGATCTGGATCCGGCTGTGGTGGTGAACGGCGTGTGGGACAACCTCGAGCTGGAAACCCGCGTCAGCGATCCCAAGGCTCTGAAGGAGATGGGCGAGCGTCTGAGCTGCATGCCGGGCGTCGCGCACTTCCTGCAAATCGATGAGTACCCGCTGGGTGATTTCGACGACATCGTTGAAAAATGCAAGCAGCACTACGGTGATGCACTGGCCGGCAAGATTTTCTCGGTGCGTTGCAAACGCGCCGGCAAGCACCCATTCAGCTCGATAGATATTGAGAAATACGTCGGCAGCCAGTTGCGCCGCCAGTGCGGTGCCGCCGGGATCGACCTGAAAAAACCTGAAATCGAAGTCCGAATCGAAGTTCGCGACCAACGGTTGTTCGTGATCCACAGTCAGCACAACGGCATCGGCGGTTATCCGCTGGGTGCACTGGAGCAGACACTTGTGCTGATGTCCGGCGGCTTCGACTCCACTGTGGCGGCCTACCAGATCATGCGTCGCGGCCTGATGGCCCACTTCTGCTTCTTCAATCTGGGCGGAAGGGCCCACGAACTGGGCGTGATGGAAGTCGCGCACTTCATCTGGAAGAAGTACGGCAGCTCCCAACGCGTGTTATTTGTCAGTGTGCCGTTCGAGGAAGTACTGGGAGAAATTCTCGGTAAAGTCGATAACAGTCATATGGGCGTAGTATTGAAGCGTATGATGTTGCGCGCTGCGACCCAAATTGCCGATCGACTGCAAATCGAAGCGCTGGTGACCGGGGAGGCGATCTCCCAGGTGTCGAGCCAGACATTGCCGAATCTGAACGTGATCGACTGCGTGACCGAGAAGCTGGTGCTGCGCCCGCTGATCGCCAGTCACAAGCAGGACATCATCGATCTGGCCAACGAAATCGGTACCGCCGATTTCGCCCGGCACATGCCGGAGTATTGCGGGGTCATTTCAGTCAACCCGAAGACGGCTGCCAAGCGCCACCGGGTGGAGCATGAAGAGAAAGAATTCGACATGGCAGTCCTTGAGCGTGCGCTCGAGAACGCCAAACTGGTGCCGATCGATCGCGTGATCGACGAATTGGGCCAGGATTTGCAGATCGAAGAAGTCAGCGAAGCACTGGCGGGGCAGATCATCATCGACATCCGTCACCCGGATGCCGCTGAAGACGAGCCGCTGGAACTCGGTGGCATTGAGGTGCAGACGATGCCGTTTTATGCATTGAACGCTCGTTTCAAGGAACTGGACCCTACTCGCCAGTACCTGCTGTATTGCGACAAAGGCGTGATGAGTCGCCTGCATGCCCACCATTTGCTCAGTGAGGGGCATGCCAATGTGCGCGTTTATCGACCGAGCTAAGAGCCCGGGGCTGTTTGCCTGTGGCCTGCGTCATCGGCCCCCCGACTCTGCCGTCAAGCTGTAACGGCAAGGCCTGACTCTACTGTTAATCGCTGCCAAGACTTGTCAGCACACCGAATCCTCTGATCGAGATACACAAGTGATCGAAAATCTACGCAACATCGCCATCATTGCTCACGTTGACCATGGTAAAACCACCCTGGTAGACAAACTCTTGCGTCAATCCGGCACCCTGGAGCGCAACGAGCTCAACGACGAGCGCGTGATGGACTCCAACGACCAGGAGAAAGAGCGCGGTATTACCATTCTGGCGAAAAACACCGCCATCAACTGGAACGGCTACCACATCAACATCGTGGACACCCCGGGCCACGCCGACTTCGGCGGCGAAGTTGAACGCGTAATGTCGATGGTTGACTCCGTTCTGCTGCTGGTTGACGCTCAAGACGGCCCTATGCCGCAAACCCGTTTCGTGACCAAGAAGGCTTTCGAAGCCGGCCTGCGTCCAATCGTGGTCATCAACAAGGTTGACCGTCCAGGCGCGCGTCCGGACTGGGTTCTGGACCAGATCTTCGACCTGTTCGACAACCTGGGTGCCACCGAAGAACAGCTGGACTTCAAAGTCGTCTACGCCTCGGCCCTGAACGGTATTGCCGGTCTGGACCACACCGACATGGCTGAAGACATGACCCCGCTGTACCAGTCGATCGTCGACAACGTACCTGCGCCGCAAGTCGACCGTGACGGTCCGTTCCAGATGCAAATCTCCGCTCTGGACTACAACAGCTTCCTGGGTGTTATCGGCGTTGGCCGTATCGCTCGTGGTCGCATCAAGCCGAACACTCCGGTTGTCGCTATCGACGCCGACGGCAAGAAGCGTAACGGCCGTATCCTGAAGCTGATGGGTCACCACGGTCTGCACCGTATCGACGTTGAAGAAGCAGCTGCCGGCGACATCGTCTGCATCAGCGGCTTCGACCAGCTGTTCATCTCCGACACTCTGTGCGATCCACTGAACGTCGAAGCGATGAAGCCGCTGACCGTTGACGAACCAACCGTTTCCATGACCTTCCAGGTAAACGACTCGCCTTTCTGCGGTAAAGAAGGCAAGTTCGTGACTTCCCGTAACATCAAGGAACGTCTGGACAAAGAGCTGCTGTACAACGTTGCCCTGCGCGTTGAAGAAGGCGACTCCGCTGACAAGTTCAAAGTCTCCGGCCGTGGTGAGCTGCACCTCTCGGTACTGATCGAAACCATGCGTCGCGAAGGCTTCGAAATGGGTGTTGGTCGTCCGGAAGTGATCATCCGTATGGTTGACGGCGTTAAGCACGAACCGTACGAAAACGTGACCATCGACCTGCCGGAAGAATCGCAAGGTTCGATCATGGAACAGATCGGTATCCGTAAAGGCGACCTGACCAACATGGTTCCGGATGGCAAGGGCCGTGTGCGCCTTGAGTACAACATCCCGGCGCGTGGCCTGATCGGTTTCCGTAACGAGTTCCTGACCCTGACCTCCGGTGCAGGCATCCTGACCTCGATCTTCGACCGTTACGACGTGATGAAGTCCGGCGACATGTCCGGCCGTCAGAACGGCGTGCTGGTTTCGGTTGCTACCGGTAAGGCTCTGACTTACTCGCTGGAAACCCTGCAAGCTCGCGGCAAACTGTTCCTGGGTCACGGTGAAGACGTGTACGAAGGTCAAATCGTCGGCATCAACAGCCGCGACAACGACCTGGGCGTCAACCCAACCAAAGGCAAGAAGCTCGACAACATGCGTGCTTCGGGTAAAGACGAAACCATCGCTCTGGTTCCGCCTATCCGTTTCACCCTGGAACAAGCTCTGGAATTCGTTCAAGAAGACGAATTGTGCGAAGTCACTCCTAAGTCCATCCGTCTTCGCAAGAAGATCCTGGGCGAAAGCGAGCGTACCCGCGCTGCCAAGAAGTCCGGTAACTAAGTCACTTAGTTAGCAGACAAAAAAACGCCCCCGACCGCAAGGTCGGGGGCGTTTTTGTTTGTCTGGGGTTTATGCGGTGATTGTTCGGGCCCCTTCGCGGGCAAGCCTCGCTCCTACAGATGATGTGCCGCCCTTGTAGGAGCGAGGCTTGCCCGCGAAGGCGCCCGTTCAGGTACCGATATTCTGGATCAAAACTTCTCGAGGGGGCGACGGCTGCTGCTCGTCTCGCGCGCCACTTCTTTCGGCTTGTAAGCGCAATACCCCGGTCGCGGCCCGATCTTCGGGTGGTTGCGGCAAGTATCCGGGCGCTTTTCATAAATAGTGCACAGACGGCTCTTACGATCCAGGTACAGGCAATCGTTGTTGCTCATGCGCTGGAGGGTGAAGATCTCGGTCTTCTGGCTGTAACGCTCGACGATCCCTTCCTTCTGCAAACGCTTGGCGATGTTCTTCGCCGGTTCGCCGCGCTCGAACTCGTCGACGATGCCAATGCGGATCAGATCCTTGATCTTGACCTCGACCGGCAGGGTGCAGCAGCTGGATATGCAAGAACCGCACATCGGCGCAGAGTATTTGGCCCAGGTATCGAGACGATCGATCTCTGCGGCGGCGATCAGGTTGGGCTTCATCATCGGTTGTTACCAGCGTGTGCATCAGGGCGCGCGATCATACCGGGACTGGTGGATTTTTGAACAACCTTTCGCCAGATTTTTTTAACTGTGGTCAACAACCCTTGAATTCCGGCACGGCCCCTGCATTGATTCAGGTACACGACAAGGTAATGCCGACCTATCTCGCACTAACAGGAAAAACTGCCGAACCAGAGCCTCTACCGCCTGTCAGACCGTCTAGGCTCAGACAACTCAAAGCTCGCTCGAGGTCTTATCGATGACTCAAGAACCACTTGTTCGCGAAGCAGAGGTGGCCGCATTCCGCGACGCCGTCTTGACCAAACTCACCTACGCGGTGGGTAAAGACCCGGATCACGCCTTCGACCACGACTGGTTCGAAGCCATTGCGCTGGCAGCGCGCGATCACATGGTCGAGCACTGGATGGATCACACCCGGCAGATCTACCGCAAAGGTCAGAAGCGGGTTTATTACCTCTCCCTGGAATTTCTCATCGGCCGGCTGCTCTACGACAGCCTGAGCAACCTCGGCCTGCTCGACGTCGCCCGTGAAGCGCTGACCGAGCTCGGCGTCGACCTCGAACGCATCCGCCTGCTGGAGCCCGACGCCGCCCTGGGCAACGGCGGCCTCGGTCGTCTGGCGGCGTGCTTCATGGAAAGCATGTCGACCCTCGGCATCGCCGGCCACGGCTACGGCATTCGTTACGAGCACGGCTTGTTCCGCCAGGCAATTGTCGATGGCTGGCAGCAGGAGCAGACCGAACACTGGCTGGATTTCGGCAACCCGTGGGAATTCGAACGGCCAGAAGTGGTTTACCCGATCGGCTTCGGCGGCAGCGTCGAAACCGTGACCGACGCAAACGGCAAGTCCAAGCAGGTCTGGTCCCCGGCGGAAACCGTGCGCGCCATTGCTTATGACACTCCGGTAGTCGGCTGGCGCGGGGCGAGCGTCAACACGCTACGCCTGTGGCGTGCCCGCGCGATGGAAGACTTGCACCTTGAGCGCTTCAACGCCGGCGACCACCTCGGCGCAGTCGCTGAAGTGGCGCGGGCAGAAAGTATCTCCCGCGTGCTGTACCCGGCGGACAGCACCGAAGCCGGCCAGGAATTGCGCCTGCGCCAGGAATACTTCTTTGTCGCGGCATCTCTCCAGGATTTGCTGCGCCGTCATCGCAACATGCACACCTCGGTGCTGACCCTGGGCGATCACGCGGCAATCCAGCTCAACGACACTCACCCCTCGATTGCCGTGGCCGAGCTGATGCGTCAATTGGTCGATGTCTACGACGTGGCGTGGGACGCCGCGTGGCAGGTCACCGTCGACACGCTTTCGTACACCAACCACACGCTGTTGCCGGAAGCGCTGGAAACCTGGCCGGTCGGTTTGATGGAGCGGATGCTGCCGCGGCACATGCAGATCATTTACCTGATCAACGCCCAGCACATCGACTCGCTGCGCGCCAAAGGCATTCACGATTTTGACGTGCTGCGCGCGGTATCGCTGATCGAAGAGGACAACGGTCGCCGTGTGCGTATGGGCAACCTCGCGTTTCTCGGCTCCCACAGCGTCAACGGCGTGTCCGGGCTGCACACGCAACTGATGCGCAAAACCGTGTTCTCGGAACTGCACAAGCTCTATCCGGAGCGGATCAACAACAAGACCAACGGCATTACTTTCCGCCGCTGGTTGTATCAGGCCAACTCGGAATTGACCTCGATGCTGGTTGATGCCCTCGGCCCTGATCTGTTGGATAACCCGGAAGAGCGCTTGCTCGATCTGGAACCGTTCGCGGAAAAAGCCGCGTTCCGCAAGGCCTTCGCCGAACAGCGCCTGCACAGCAAAAAAGCGCTGGCGTACATCATTCACGAGCGCCTTGGGGTCGCGGTCAACCCGGCGGCGATGTTCGACGTGCAGGTCAAACGGATCCACGAATACAAACGTCAGTTGCTCAACTTGTTGCACACCGTCGCGCTGTATCAGGCGATTCGCGCCGAACCGGAAATCGACTGGGTGCCGCGGGTGAAGATCTTCGCCGGCAAGGCCGCCGCCAGTTATCACCAGGCCAAGCTGATCATCAAACTGACCAACGACATCGCCCGGGTGGTGAATAACGACCCGACCGTGCGCGGCTTGCTCAAAGTGGTGTTCTTGCCCAACTACAACGTCAGCCTGGCGGAGAGCATCATTCCGGCGGCGGATTTGTCCGAGCAGATTTCCACCGCAGGCTTCGAAGCGTCGGGCACCAGTAACATGAAGTTCGGCCTCAACGGCGCGCTGACGATTGGCACGCTGGACGGCGCCAACGTGGAAATGTGCGAGCGCATCGGCGCCGAGCACATGTTCATCTTCGGCCTCAGCGCGCAGCAGGTGGAAGCGCGCAAGCAGAACCATGAGTTCAGCGCGGTGCCCGACATTGCCGCGTCCCATCGGCTCAATGACGTGCTGCAAGCGATTCGTGGCGGGGTGTTCTCGCCGGATGATCCGTCCCGTTACACCGGCTTGATCGATTCGCTGATCGACTACGACCGCTTCCTGGTCTGCGCCGATTTCGATTCCTACTGGGACGCGCAGATGCGTGTTGAGGCGCATTGGCACGATTCGAACGAGTGGTGGCGTTCGGCGGTGCTGAACACGTCCCGGATGGGCTGGTTCTCCTCGGACCGGACCATTCGCGAGTACGCGACGGATATCTGGAAGGCATTGGAGTAACTTTTAGCCACAAATGTGCGCAAGGTCCGACGGTTGTTGGGCCTGGCCGATATACTAAGCACCAGTTTCAGTGAGTGCTGCGCGCTCATTCGCGGGCAAGTCGGATCGCCGCACCGCTCGCTCCTACAGGATTTACGCATAACCTGTAGGAGCGAGGCTTGCCCGCGAAAGCATCAGCGCAGACACCACAAGGCAATGGGCCGCTTAGGGATATCGACCATGCAATGGATGTTCATGCTGATTGGGCTGGTGCTGGGCTGGATACTCGACGAGTCGTTCAGCGACGCGCTGTTGGGTGCGTTACTCGGGTTGGGTATCGGCCAGACCATTCGCATCGGCCGTTTGGGTTCACAGGCAGTTGAGCAACGCGCTCTGCTGGAGCAGGCGCAGGTGGCGCTGAATGCGGTCCAGCAACGTCTGGCATTGCTGGAGGTGTCTGGGGTCAAGGCGTCCGAAACCAGCGAGCCACTTGCCGAGGAACCGCTTGCCAGCGAACCGGCCCCGTCCCCTGTATTCATTCTCGAAGAAGTCCCTGTCTCGACCCCGGAGATGGTCTGGGAACTCCCGCCCGAACTCGAACCGATCACCGCGACAGCGACGCAAACCAGCCGTCCGCTGCCCGACGATGCCTGGAAGCCCGAGCCGGTTGCCCGAGAACCCGCCGTCCCGCGTGGCCCTAACTTCATCGAGCGCGCCATCAGCGGCGCCCGTAACTGGCTGTTCGGTGGCAACACCGTGCTGCGGGTCGGTGTGGTGCTGCTGTTCCTCGGTCTGGCGTTTCTGCTGCGTTATGCCACCGAAGGCATGGTGGTGCCGATCGAACTGCGTTACGCCGGGGTGGCGGCGGCTGCGTTGGCCCTGCTCGGTCTGGGCTGGTGGCTGCGTCATCGCAACACTAACTATGCGTTGATGCTGCAAGGCACCGGGATCGCCGTGTTGTACCTGACGGTGTTCGCGGCCATGCGTTTGCATCCGCTGCTTGATCCGACGGCGGCGCTCGGGCTGCTGGTGGCGGTGACGGTGTTCTCGGCCATTCTGGCCATCACTCAAGACTCACTGGCACTGGCCTGCGCCGCAGCGTTGGGCGGTTTCGCCGCGCCGATCCTGACGTCCACCGGCGCCGGCAACCATGTCGCGCTGTTCAGCTATTTCGCCTTGCTCAACGCCGGCATCCTCGCCATCGCCTGGTTCAAGGCCTGGCGGCTGCTCAATCTGATCGGTTTTGTCGGCACCTTCGGCATCGGTTTCGCTTGGGGCCTGCGCTCCTACACGCCGGACCTGCTGTGGAGCACCGAGCCGTTCCTGATTGTGTTTTTCCTGATGTACCTGGCCATCGGGCTACTGTTTGCACGGCGCAAGTTGCTGGAAATGAGCGACGCGCCCGAGGACGACAGTCGCGAGGCGCTGCTGCACTGGTCGGCGCGCAAAGGCGACTACGTCGACGGCACGATGCTGTTCGGCCCGCCGCTGGTGGGTTTCGGTTTGCAGTTCGCGCTGGTCCAGCATCTGGAGTTCGCTGCCGCTTTCAGTGCATTGGCGCTGGGCATGATTTACATGGGCCTGGCCCGCCTGCTGATGGGTGGCCGAGCGTTGTTGCTGGCGGAAACCTGTCTGGCGCTGGGTGTGATCTTCGCCAGCCTGGCGATCCCGTTGGGGCTTGATGCGCGCTGGACAGCGGCCGCTTGGGCCGTGGAAGGCGCCGGGATTTTCTGGCTCGGATTGCGTCAGCAACGACCGCTGGCGCGCGCCTTTGCATTGCTGCTGCAACTGGGCTCGGCGCTGGCGTTCCTCAGTGAGCTGCGGTTTGGCGAAAGCAGCTTGCTGGAAGGTGCGCCGCTGGGCGCGTTGATGCTCGGCGTGGCGCTGCTGTTCAGTTTCTACCAATTGCGCAACGCCTTGCCTGAGCAGACGTTGGCGTGGGAGCGCAAAGGCTTGCCGGTGCTGGCCTGCCTCGGTTTGACCTTCCTCTATCTGCTGGCGCCGCTGTTCTTCTTTACCCACGGCACGGCGATCAGTTGGGCGCTGGCCGGTCTGGCGACGTTGTTTGTCGGTCTGCGTCTGCAATCGCGCACCTTCCTCTTCACCGCGTTCGCTGTGCAATTGCTGGGCGGCGCGCTGTTCCTGCTGCGGCTGCAAGGTGCGAGCGGTGAGTCTGGCGCGGTGTTCAGCGCGGGTTGGAGCGGTTTGCTCAGCGCGTCGCTGATCGGCCTGGCGTTGATCGCCGGTATGTTGTTGGCCGCCCGCGATGACATGGTGCGCAGCGATGTTCGGCTGTTACGCGGTTTGTCGGTGGTGTTGCTGGCCGGCCTGGTGCTGATCAACCTCGCCGTTCTGTTCGTGCTTCCGTGGCAAACCGCAAGTGCGGTGTGGGCGGCCAGTGGTCTGTTCATTATCTGGCTGAGCCTTTACCTGAAGCAGCGCGTGAGTTTCGTCTTCGGTCTGCTGTTGCAGGTGATTGGCGGGGCGGCGTTCCTGTTCGCCGGGCCGGAACTGCTGGGGCCGCTGGCCAGCGAAGGGCTCAAACCATTGGCGCATAGCGGTTTCTGGACGCCGTTGGTGCTGGGCCTGGCGGCGCTGGTCGGCGCCTGGCGCTTGCAGCTCGGCAACCATGCATCGGCGTTCGATGTCCTGAGTTTGCAGCGTTTGTCCGAAGTGCTGCTGGTGTGGGGCGCGGGTTGGTGGGCGCTGGCGTGGATCAGTGAAGTGCTGCGCTTTGCACCGATGAATCTTCAGACGACGTTGTTGCTGGCAGTCGCGGCGCTGAGCGTCGCAGTGTGGGCCGTGTTGGCGTTGCGCCTGAAATGGCCGTCGCTGGGTTTGCTCTGCACCTTGTTGATCCCTGCGGCTGGCGTGGTATTGCTCGGGGCATGGCACGCGCGTTACCACCCGGCGGCCGACTTCGGCTGGCTCGTCTGGGCGGCGGTGTTCGTCGTGCATTTCGTCTCGCTGCGGCGTCTGGCGCCGATGTTGCCGGCTCGTGCCTTGAGTACGGCTCATGTGCTCGGTTGCTGGTTGTTGATCGGTGTACTGGCGCTGGAGTTGCGTTACGGCTTGCTGCTGTTGTCCGAGCAATACAACGCCTGGCGTTGGTTGGGTTGGGCGATTCTGCCGAGTGTTTATCTGGTGTTGATGGCCGCACCGCGTGCCTGGCCGTGGCCGGTGTCGGCTTATCCGCGCGAGTATCGACTGTACGCGGCGGCACCGCTGGCCTTGCTCATGCTCGGCTGGTTCTGGCTGGCGAACATTGTCAGCGACGGCACCGCCGAGCCGCTGCCCTATGTGCCGCTGATCAATCCGCTGGAGTTGGGGCTGCTGTTTGCGCTGTTCGGCGTTTATGTGTGGGCCCGCAGCGCCGTAACGCAATTGGCGATCCGCAAGGACATCTTCGATCACGCCACGCAGCTGATTGCGGGGGTTTCGCTGTTCGCGTTTTTCACCGCGCTGGTGAATCGCACGGCTCACCATTGGGGCGGCGTGCCGTTCGAGCTGGATTTGCTGCTCGCGTCGATGCAGGTGCAGGCCGGTCTGTCGATCGTCTGGACCTTGATGGCGCTGAGTCTGATGATCGGTGGCCATCTGCGTCATCGTCGCGAAGTCTGGCTGATTGGCGCGGCGCTGATCGGCGTGGTGGTCGCGAAACTGTTCTTTGTCGAATTGAGTAACCGTGGCGGACTCGCCCGGATCGTCTCGTTTATCGGTGTTGGCGTGTTGCTGTTGGTGGTGGGCTATTTCGCCCCGTCGCCGCCCAAGCGCGTCGATGCTGCGCCGGAATCTGAAAAACCGGCCCCGGAAACCGAAGGAGTGTCGTCTTGAGTCAGAAGCTGAACCTGGTCTGGTTGGGCGCTGTTGCGTTGGGCGTGGCGCTGTCGGCCAACGCGCAGGAAAAACCGGCGGATTTCGCCACGCAAGTGCCGTTGACCGTGAGCGGCGAAGGTCCGTGGTATCGCCTTGAATTGCCTTTGGCCGTGCAACTGAATGCGCGACAAACCGACCTCAGCGATGTGCGCGTGTTCAACGCGGCCGGTGAGGCTCAGGCCTACGCCGTGGCGCGGGAGACCGCGAAAACCGGCGAAACCCCCACCCTGACCGACGTGAAATGGTTCCCGTTGTACAACTCGGCGGACGCCACCGAGCGCGCGCCGAGTGTGCGGGTGCAATCGAGCGCCAACGGCACGCTGGTCGAGGTGCAGCCATCCAGTCAACTGGAGGCGGGCGAAGAAGTGCTGCGCGGTTGGCTGCTCGACGCCAGCGGCATCAAGGCGCCGTTGCAGCAACTGATCCTCGACTGGACCAGCGAGCGCGATGGCTTCCAGCGTTTCAGCATCGAAGCCAGCGACGATTTGCAGCATTGGCAGTCGTGGGGTGACGGGCAGGTGGCGCGATTGACGTTTGCCGACGAACGGGTCGAGCAGCATGAAGTCGGCTTGCCGGGACAATCGGCGCGTTATCTGCGTTTGTTGTGGAACACGCCACAATCGGCGCCGATATTGACCTCGGCGCAAGTGCAAAGCGCCAGCACGCGCAGCCTGCCGCTGCCATTGGTCTGGTCGCAGCCGTTGGCGGGCACCAGCGTGAAGGCGGGTGAATACACCTGGCAATTGCCGATGGGATTGAACGTCGAGCGCTTGCAGGTCGAGCTGAATCAGCCGAACAGCCTGGCGCCGGTGACGCTGTCCGGTCGCCGGGAAAGCAGCCTGCCGTGGCAGCCGTTGAGCAGTGGTTTGCTCTACCGCCTGACCCAGAGTGGCCAGGACGTGGTGCAGAATGAATTGCAGCTGTCGGGGCAAACCGTGCAGCAGTTGAAGTTGACGGTGGACGAGCGCGGCGGTGGCTTGGGCGCTGAGGCGCCGACGGTGCGTTTCGCTGTGCGTTCGACGCAACTGGTGTTCCTGGCGCGCGGCGCCGGGCCTTATACGCTGGCGCTGGGCAATGCGACGGTGAAAGCGGCGAACCTGCCGCTGGCAACGCTGATTCCGGATTACAGCGCGGCGAAGTGGGCGGCGTTGGGCAAGGCGACGGTGTCGGGCGGGGTGGTAGAGACGCCGACCTCGCCAGTCACGTCGACTGCGCAGGTTGAACCCAACTGGAAGAAGTTCGGGTTGTGGGCGGTGTTGTTGCTGGGTGTTCTGTTTTTGGCGGCGATGGCGTTCAGCTTGTTGCGTAAACCCCCGGCCAATTCCTGAGAATGGCTGGCGCTGCGCGCCATTCGCGGGCAAGCCCGCTCCCACAGATGCGTAAACCTGTAGGAGCGAGGCTTGCCCGCGAAGACGGACTGTCAGGCAGCAAAAATCTCAAAACTGCCACCTGTCGCCGGCCCACATCCGGCCTGTTTCGAACTACGCTAAACCCGGCACATGAACTCTGTGGGACGTATCACGTCTGATAGGAGGAAATGCGCCCCGACTCGCGTTAAACTGCGCGGGTTTTTAGCCCCCCATTCCACCGGAGCCTTCCATGTCCCGCGTTACCCTGAGTCGCTATTTGATTGAGCAGACCCGTAGCAACAACACCCCTGCCGATCTGCGTTTCCTGATCGAAGTGGTGGCGCGCGCCTGTAAAGAAATCAGCCACGCCGTCTCCAAAGGCGCCCTGGGTGGTGTTCTGGGCAGCATGGGCACTGAAAACGTCCAAGGTGAAGTGCAGAAGAAGCTGGACGTGATGTCCAACGACATCCTGCTCGAAGCCAACGAATGGGGCGGTCACCTGGCCGGCATGGCGTCCGAAGAAATGGACAATGCCTACCAGATCCCGGGCAAATACCCGAAGGGCGCGTACCTGCTGGTATTCGACCCGCTGGACGGTTCGTCGAACATCGACATCAACGCGCCGGTCGGTACGATCTTCTCGGTGCTGCGTTGCCCGAACGAATACCTGACCCAGAACGAGCCTTTGAACGAAAAGGCCTTCCTGCAGCCAGGCGCTCAGCAGGTTGCCGCCGGTTACGCGATCTACGGTCCACAGACCATGCTGGTGCTGACCCTGGGTAATGGCGTCAAAGGCTTCACCCTGGACCGTGAAATGGGCAGCTTCGTACTGACCCATGAAGACATCACGATCCCTGAGTCCACTCAGGAATTCGCGATCAACGCCTCCAACCAGCGTCACTGGGAAGCCCCGGTACAGCGTTACGTCAGCGAATTGCTGGCTGGCGATGAAGGCCCGTTGAAAAAGAACTACAACATGCGCTGGGTTGCCGCGATGGTTGCCGACGTGCACCGCATCCTGACCCGTGGCGGTCTGTTCATGTACCCACGCGACAGCCGCGAGCCGTCGAAGCCGGGCAAACTGCGCCTGATGTACGAAGCCAACCCGATGTCGTTCCTGGTTGAACAGGCGGGCGGCGCGTCCACCGACGGCCATCAGCGCATCCTCGACATTCAACCGGAAGGCCTGCACCAGCGCGTAGCGGTGTTCCTCGGTTCGAAAGAAGAAGTCGCACGCGTCACGGCTTACCACCAGGAGTAAACATGACCGCGCCCTGGCAGCCGTTGCTCGAATGGTGGTTCGGACACTCTGAATCACCGAAAGAAGTAGCGGCTGAGAAGGGCAGGTTATGGTTCGGCAAGCACGACAGCCAGGACCTCGAAGCGCAGACGCGTTTCGGGGACTGGGTCGAGCAGGCACTGGCCGGCGGATTGACTGACTGGGCGCAACGCCCGGAAGGTTGGCTGGCCTTGGTGCTGCTGCTCGATCAACTGCCGCGAATGATCTTTCGCGAAACACCCAAATCCTTTGCAGGCGATCCCAGGGCTCAGGCTCTCGTAGCGCAAGGCATTGCTGCGGATTTTGAAAGGCAATTGCGGCCGATTCAGCGGGTGTTCATCTATCTGGTGTTCGAGCACTGCGAGAATCTGGCGGTGCAGAATGAGGCCGTCTCACGCTATATCGATCTGGTGGGGCAACAGCCGGAGGGCGACCGGGCGCTGTTCGGCGATTATCTGAATTATGCCGAGAAGCATCAGCAGGTGATTGCGCGGTTTGGACGGTTTCCGCATCGCAATGCGGTGTTGGGGAGGGAGTCTACGGCGGAGGAGTTGGTGTTTCTTTCGCAGCCTGGGTCAAGGTTCTAAATCTTTATCGCGTCTGAAGCCGTCTTCGCGGGCAAGCCTCGCTCCTACAGGGGTAGCGTGAACCCGTAGGAGCGAGCGGTGCGACGATTCGACTTGCCCGCGAAGGGGCCCGCAAGAGCGCCTTAAATTCTGAAACTGCCGACCAATTGCTTAAGACGCGCTGCCTGTTGCTCCAGATCGGAACACGCACGCAACGTCGCCTGCAGGTTCTCCACCCCTTCCTGGTTCAGCGTGTTGATCTCGGTAATGTCGACATTGATCGACTCCACCACCGCAGTCTGCTCCTCCGTCGCCGTTGCCACGGACTGGTTCATCCCGTCGATCTCACCAATGCGCTGCGTCACGCTACCCAGGCGCTCGCCCGCCTGATTGGCGATGCCGACGCTGCTTTCGCTCTGACGCTGGCTGTCGGTCATGGTGCTCACCGCTTCACGGGCGCCGACTTGCAGTTCTTCGATCATCTTCTGCACTTGCTGCGCCGAGTCCTGGGTGCGGTGGGCGAGGTTGCGCACTTCGTCGGCGACCACGGCAAAACCGCGACCGGCTTCACCGGCACGGGCGGCTTCGATGGCGGCGTTCAGGGCCAACAGGTTGGTCTGCTGCGAGATGCTGGTGATCACTTCCAGAATCTGCCCGATGTTCACCGTGTTGCTGTTGAGCGTTTCGATGTTGCCGCACGAATCGCTGATCTTCGCCGAGAGCTGCTGCATCGCCGCGATGGTTTTATCCACCACTTGCTGACCGTCTTCGGCCAATGCGCGCGCATCGCTGGAATGCTGCGAGGCGAGGGCGGCGTTCTGGGCAATTTCCTGGGCGGCGGCGCCCAGTTCATTGATGGCGGCGGCCACGCTGCTGGTGCGCGAGGCTTGCTGGTCGGAGTTGAACATCGACGAGTTGGACGCGGCGACAACACGCAGGGCGACCTCGTTGACCTGGCCGGTGGCCGAGGACACTTCGCGGATCGAGGTGTGAATACGCTCGACAAAGCGGTTGAACGAAGTACCCAGCGCGCCGAATTCGTCGTGACCGTGAATGGTCAGGCGTTTGGTCAGGTCGCCTTCACCTTCGGCGATGTCATGCATGGCGCGGCCCATGGTCAGCAGCGGCTGCATCAGGAAACTGATCAGCATGCCCAGCAACGCGATGATGATCACTACCGCGATAACCATGGCAATGAACGCGGAAGTGCGGAATTCGCTGAGCATCGAGAACGCGGTGTCCTGATCCAGCACCAGCGCCACGTACCAGTTTGCCGACGGCACGCCGTTGACGTGGGTGAAGGAGATGAACTGGCGCTTGCCGTCGATCTCGACTTCTTTCATCCCCGGGCTGACTTGCGGCGCGCCGTTCGGGTAGGCGTCGGCCAGATTTTTGAGGACCAGTTTGCTGTCCGGGTGAATCAGGATCTTGCCGTCGGCGCTGACGATGAACGCATGGCCGTGACCGCCGAAGTTCAGCGAGTTGATGATCGCGCTGACGCTGGACAGGTCAATGTCGGCGCCGGCGACGCCGATCATTTGGCCCTGGCGCTGCACCGGTGTGGCGACGGTGATCACCAGTTTGCCGGAGGACGCGGCAATGTAGGGCTCGGTGACGATGGTCTGTTGTGCGCTGTTTGCTGCCTTGTACCAGCCGCGTGCGCGAGGGTCGTAGTCCGCAGCACGATTGCCGGCCGGGATCGAAAACATCACGCCATCAGTGCCGCCGAAGTAGCTCAGCTGGAAATTGCTGGTGTAGGCCGGCAGGTCGATGGCGCGCTTGAGGCTGGCCTGGGCGCTGCCGTCCACGGCGATCTGTTGGGACAACGATTGCAGCAGCTGGATGCGGCTTTCCAGCCAGGTTTGAATGTTGCTGGTGGTCAGGCTGCCGAGTTCCTGCATCGACGATTCGGTACTGCTGCGCAAGGTCTGGCGCTGGCGGTAGTCGTTGAACAGGATAAAACAGGCGAATGCAACGGCCACCACGAGGGCAGCAGCCAACAGGATTTTGTGGCTGAACTTCATGTTTCTGGTCATTAAATGAACTACCGCGGAGGTGCTGGTCGACAAGGGGCGTCAATTTGCCACAGGAACGGGCTTTGCGCTGCCTTTTATGTCGACTGAGCGGCGCCAAAGATTAGGCGGATTCTGTCAAAACCGACGAAATGCTCAACAACGCGAGAAAGTGGCTGATTTTTCGGCAAAAGGCAGACGAGCGGCCCGATAAATAGGCGCTCGGTCAGGGAACCAGACAGGGGTTTTCTCTTCTAAGCTTCAGCTTGGCAGTCATGCCATTCCCCTTTGTCCCAGGAGCTACACAATGTCGCTGCGTTCCATCGCCCTGCTTTCGTTCTGCGTGTTGCTGGCCGCGTGCGGCAAAATCAATCAGGAAAACTACTCCAAGTTGTCGACAGGCATGGCCAAGGCCGAGGTTGAAACCTTGCTGGGCAAACCTACCGACTGCGCGGGCGCGCTCGGCATGTCCAGTTGCACCTGGGGCGACAAGAACAGCTTTATCAGCGTGCAGTACGCCGGTGACAAAGTGTTGATGTTTTCCGGCCAAGGCCTGAAGTAAACCGGGGCGATACGCCCACGGGAGAAAAACAATGAAGCGGTTATTGATCCTCCTTTTTGCCAGCCTGGTATTGGCCGGCTGCGCCACTTCTGGTGAAGATCCGTTGGCGCCGAAAACGGTCAACAGCGTCAATCTCAAGAAGTACCAAGGGACCTGGTACGAGTTGGCGCGTCTGCCGATGTATTTCCAGCGCAACTGTGCGCAATCCGAAGCGCATTACACGCTCAAGCCGGACGGCAACATCCTGGTGCTGAATCGCTGCCTGACGGCGGATTGGCAATGGGAAGAGGCCAAGGGCACGGCTTATCCACAGGTGCCGGGCAAGACCGACAAGTTGTGGGTCGAGTTCGATACCTGGTTTTCGCGGTTGATACCGGGCGTGGCGAAGGGCGAATACTGGGTGTTGTTCGTCAGCGACGACTACAAGACCGCAATCGTCGGCGACCCGAGCCGCCGCTATCTGTGGTTGCTGTCGCGAACCCCGACGGTCAACGGTGTAGTGCGCGAAGAACTGCTGAGCAAGGCGCGTCAGCAGGGGTATGACACCACGCGGTTGATCTGGCGTGCGACGGATACGCAGATGGCCAAGACCTCGAATTGATTACATATCCCGTGTAGGAGCCGGCTTGCCGGCGATGGGGCCGTCATGTTCAACATCACTGTTGATAGACAGTCCGCCATCGCCAGCAAGCCGGCTCCTACAGGTGGTTTGTGTCAGCCCAAGAGATCGCGCAGGACTTGGGTGAACGCGCGGTTACTTTCTTCTTCTGCGGCATGTCGCCCATCGCGCACAACCCACTGGCCATTGACCAGCACATCGCGCACCTGGCGATCGCCGCCGGCAAACAACCAACGATTGAGAATCCCGTCGCCACTGGCGGTCGCCAGGTACGGATCGTTGCCGTCCAGCACCAGCCAATCTGCCCGTTTGCCCACTTCCAGCGCACCGATCGGCTGTCCCATCGCCTGCGCGCCGCCATCGAGTGCTGCGTCGTACAGCGTACGGCCGACCATCGGCTGATCTGCGCCATACAACCGGTTACGCCGCTGATCGCGCAGGCGTTGGCCGTATTCCAGCCAACGCAATTCTTCCACCACGCTCAGCGACACATGGCTGTCAGAACCGATGCCCATGCGCCCGCCTTGAGCGAGGAAGTCCACCGCCGGGAAAATCCCGTCGCCGAGGTTGGCTTCGGTGGTCAGGCACAAACCGGCAATGGCGCGACTCTTGGCCATCAGCGTCACTTCTTCCGGGTTGGCGTGGGTCGCGTGGACCAGGCACCAGCGTTGGTCGACTTCAGTGTTTTCGTACAGCCATTGCAGCGGCCGGCGACCGCTCCAGCTCAGGCAGTCGTCGACTTCCTTCTGCTGCTCGGCGATGTGAATGTGCACCGGGCACTGCTTGTCGCTGGCCGCCAGCACTTCGCTGATCTGCTGCGGTGTTACCGCACGCAACGAGTGGAAACACAGGCCCAGCGATTGCGCCGGTTGCTGCGCCAGGATCGGCTGCAAGCGCGATTGAAGCTTGAGGTAGTTTTCAGTGCTGTTGATAAAGCGCCGCTGACCGTCGTTCGGCGTCTGGCCGCCGAAACCGGAATGGCTGTAGAGCACCGGTAGCAGAGTCAAACCGATGCCGGCGGAGCTGGCCGCCTGGCTGATGCGCAGCGCCAGTTCGGCCGGATCTGCATACGGTTGGCCACTTGTGTCGTGGTGCACGTAATGAAATTCCGCCACCGAGGTGTAGCCGGCCTTGAGCATTTCGATGTACAGCTGACGGGCGATTACGCCGAGTTGATCCGGGCTGATTTTTCCGACGAGACGGTACATCAAATCGCGCCAGGTCCAGAAACTGTCGTTCGGATTGCCTGCCACTTCCGCCAGCCCGGCCATCGCTCGCTGGAACGCGTGGGAGTGCAGATTCGGCATGCCTGGCAGCAGCGGACCGCTTAGCCGTTCGGCGCCATCTGCGTGGGAATCGGCCTGGATATGGGTCAAAACGCCGTCGGCGCTGACCTCAAGACGTACATTGTTGGCCCATCCACTAGGCAGCAGCGCGCGTTCGGCAAAGAAGGCGGACATGGTTCAGCACCCCATCGTGTGTTATTTGTATATACATATACAGACGTTTGCCTGCCCGGTAAACTCCGGCAAGCTAGTAGCCCTCAACAAATGAACAAGGATTAACCGTGCCAACTCCGTCTGCCACATTGCCGCCGAATGCCAATCTGAGCGCCAATCTGGGCGACAGTCCGGCGCCCTTGTACGCCCGCGTCAAACAGATGATCACCCAGCAAATCGACAGTGGAAACTGGCCGCCGCACTACCGCGTTCCGTCGGAAAGCGAGCTGGTCAGCCAACTCGGTTTCAGCCGCATGACCATCAACCGCGCGTTGCGCGAGATGACTGCCGACGGTCTGTTGGTGCGTATGCAAGGCGTCGGCACGTTCGTCGCCGAACCGAAAAGCCAGTCCGCGCTGTTCGAAGTGCACAACATCGCCGACGAAATCGCCTCCCGTGGCCATCGCCATACCTGCAAGGTCATTACCCTTGAAGAAGAGGCCGCCGGTTCCGAGCGCGCTTTGGCGCTGGACATGCGTGAAGGTCAAAAGGTCTTCCACTCGCTGATCGTGCATTTCGAAAACGATATTCCGGTACAAATCGAAGACCGTTTCGTCAACGCGCTGGTCGCCCCGGACTACCTCAAGCAGGACTTCACCCTGCAAACGCCTTACGCCTATCTGAACCAGGTCGCGCCGCTGACCGAAGGCGAGCATGTGGTCGAGGCGATTCTGGCCGAGGCCAGCGAATGCAAGTTGCTGCAGATTGAGAAAGGCGAGCCGTGCCTGCTGATTCGTCGCCGCACCTGGTCTGGTCGTCAGCCGGTGACCGCCGCCCGTTTGATCCACCCCGGTTCCCGTCATCGTCTGGAAGGTCGGTTCCATAAATGAATGAGCTGAAAGTTTTACGTGCCAAAGATTACCCGCGCATGCCGTGGAAAAACGGCGGCGGCAGCACCGAAGAAATCACTCGCGATGCGGGAACAGGCCTCGACGGTTTCGGCTGGCGCCTGTCGATTGCCGATATTGGTGAGTCGGGCGGGTTTTCCACCTTCGCTGGTTACGAGCGGATCATCACCGTGCTGCAAGGCGACGGCATGACCTTGTCGGTTGATGGCCAGATCACGCGTTCACTGTTACCGCTCGATCCATTTGCCTTTAGTGGCGAGAGCCAGGTGTCCTGCACCTTGCTCGGCGGGGCGATCCGAGATTTCAACCTGATTTATGCTCCGCAGCGTTACAGCGCACGGCTGCAATGGCTGAGCGGTGAACAGCGGTTTTTCAGCGAAGCGGGGACTGTGCTGGTTTTCAGCGTTAGCGATACGCTGGAAGTGAAGGTCGGTAACAATGCCCAGCAATTGGGTCGCCATGATTGCCTGCAACTTGTTGGTAACGCCGGCCTGCTGGAAGTTTCCAGCAGCGGCGCGTGCTGCGTGATTGAGCTGACTGCACGCTGATCCAGAACTCAAGCGACACTATCGCGGGCAAGCCCGCTCCCACAGGTCCGGTGAATATCCTGTGGGAGCGGGCTTGCCCGCGATGCTTTTCGGCACCATAAATTCGTTCCCCAACGCGCACCAACTTGTTACCGAACGCCCCAGCGTGGCGCAAAACCACGCTCAAGTAACAACAGTCCTCCCCTCCGCAAAATCCTCCCGAAAAATTTCATCTTCTCCAAAACCCTTGATCCAAGGGCCTTCCAGCCTTCAAAAAACTTTTCTTGAACACCCATCCAACAAGTTGGCCGCTTGATTGCATATGCTTGTATGTACAAGTAAAGACGTATGCGTATGAGTCGATCGAGACTCTCCGCAGCGTCCACTGATTCGCTTGTGTCGCTTTCACGCGCACAGGCTGGCTTGCCCACCGCCAGGGTTGGTTTGAATTGATCGCTGAGGAGTCTTTTTCGTGACTGACAATACCCAGAAACCTACTAAGTTTCGTGACGTTGAAATCCGTGCCGCCCGCGGTAATAAGCTGACCGCCAAGAGCTGGCTGACTGAAGCGCCGCTGCGCATGCTGATGAACAACCTCGACCCGGAAGTCGCCGAGAACCCTAAAGAGCTGGTGGTTTACGGTGGTATCGGTCGTGCGGCACGTAACTGGGAATGCTACGACAAGATCGTCGAAAGCCTGACCAACCTGAACGACGACGAGACCCTGCTGGTGCAATCCGGCAAGCCGGTCGGCGTGTTCAAGACCCACACCAACGCCCCGCGCGTACTGATCGCCAACTCCAACCTGGTGCCACACTGGGCGAGCTGGGAACACTTCAACGAACTCGACGCCAAAGGCCTGGCCATGTACGGCCAGATGACCGCCGGCAGCTGGATCTACATCGGCAGCCAAGGCATCGTTCAAGGCACCTACGAAACCTTCGTCGAAGCCGGTCGCCAACACTACAACGATGACCTCAAAGGTCGTTGGGTCCTGACCGCAGGCCTCGGCGGCATGGGCGGCGCTCAGCCTCTGGCTGCAACTTTGGCCGGCGCTTGCTCGCTGAACATCGAATGCCAACAGGTCAGCATCGACTTCCGTCTGAACAGCCGTTACGTCGACGAGCAAGCCAAAGACCTCGACGACGCTCTGGCCCGCATCGAGAAATACACCAAGGAAGGCAAAGCGATTTCCATCGCCCTGCTGGGTAACGCCGCTGAAATCCTGCCGGAACTGGTCCGCCGCGGTGTGCGCCCGGACATGGTCACCGACCAGACCAGCGCCCACGACCCGCTCAACGGTTACCTGCCGGCCGGCTGGACCTGGGAAGAGTATCGCGCTCGTGCCAAGACCGAGCCTGCTGCCGTGGTGAAAGCCGCCAAGCAATCGATGGCCGTGCACGTTAAAGCGATGCTGGATTTCCAGAAAATGGGCATCCCGACTTTCGACTACGGCAACAACATCCGTCAGATGGCCCAGGAAGAAGGCGTGGAAAACGCATTCGACTTCCCAGGCTTCGTACCGGCTTACATCCGTCCACTGTTCTGCCGTGGCATCGGCCCGTTCCGTTGGGCTGCACTGTCGGGCAACGCCGAAGACATCTACAAAACCGACGCCAAGGTCAAAGAGCTGATCCCGGACGACGCCCACCTGCACAACTGGCTGGACATGGCGCGCGAGCGCATCAGCTTCCAGGGTCTGCCGGCGCGTATCTGCTGGGTTGGCCTGGGTCTGCGCGCCAAGCTCGGTCTGGCATTCAACGAAATGGTACGCAGCGGTGAATTGTCCGCGCCAATCGTTATCGGTCGCGACCACCTGGACTCCGGTTCGGTGTCGAGCCCGAACCGCGAAACCGAATCGATGCAAGACGGTTCCGATGCCGTGTCCGACTGGCCACTGCTCAACGCCCTGCTGAACACCGCGAGCGGCGCGACCTGGGTTTCCCTGCACCACGGCGGCGGCGTCGGCATGGGCTTCTCCCAGCACTCCGGCATGGTGATTGTCTGCGACGGTACTGACGAAGCGGCCGAGCGTATTGCTCGCGTTCTGCACAACGACCCGGCCACCGGCGTTATGCGTCACGCCGATGCGGGTTACCAGATCGCGATCGACTGCGCCAAGGAACAAGGGCTGAACCTGCCGATGATTACCGGTAAATAAAACAGCCTTAGGCACTACGCAAAACCTGTAGGAGCGAGGCTTGCCCGCGAAGGCGTCTTTACTGACCCACCGCGGTTCGCGGGCAAGCCTCGCTCCTACAGGAGATCACCAACCCGGAAGAACAATCCACAGAGGTTGAATCATGGCTGTTAACAACGATCGTGCAGGCAGCAAACCGTTGATCGAGAAACGCTCGATCGACTACATCCCGGAAGCGGAAAGACACGGTCGTCTGTTCAGCCAGTTCACGCTGTGGATGGGTGCCAACCTGCAAATCACCGCGATTGTCACCGGGGCCCTGGCCGTGGTGCTGGGCGGTGACGTGTTCTGGTCGTTGATCGGTCTGTTGATCGGTCAACTGCTCGGCGGCGGGGTGATGGCGCTGCACGCTGCGCAAGGGCCCAAGCTTGGGCTGCCGCAGATGATCTCCAGCCGTGTGCAGTTCGGCGTTTATGGCGCGGCGATCCCGATCGTGCTGGTGTGCCTGATGTACCTGGGTTTCACCGCAACGGGCACCGTGCTGTCCGGTCAGGCGCTGGGCCAGTTGTTTGGCGTCAGTGACACCGTCGGTATCCTCATCTTCGCCAGTGTCATCGTGCTGGTCACGGTGCTGGGCTATCGGGTGATCCATTGGATTGGTCGTATTGCCAGCGTCATTGGTGTGATTGCCTTCGTTTACCTGTTCAGTCGTTTGATGAGCCAGACTGACGTTGGCGCTCTTCTGCAAATCCGCCACTTCAGCTGGAGCAGCTTTCTGCTTGCGGTGTCGCTCGCGGCGTCCTGGCAGATCGCCTTCGGTCCTTACGTGGCTGACTATTCACGCTACTTGCCGAGCAAGACTTCCTCGGTGAAAACCTTTTTCGCCGCGGGTGCAGGTTCGGTCATTGGCGCGCAGGTGGCGATGATCCTCGGCGTGTTTGCCGCCGCTTCGGCCAATGGGCAATTCGCCGGTCACGAAGTGGCCTACATCGTGGGTCTGGGTGGTACCGGTGCCACCGCGGCGCTGCTGTATTTCAGCATTGCGTTTGGCAAGGTCACCATCTCCACGCTGAACTCCTACGGCAGCTTCATGTGCATCGCGACCATCATCAGCGGTTTCCGTGGTGACCTGAAAGTAACGCGCTTGCAGCGTCTGCTGTTTGTGCTGGTCATCGTCGGTACGGCGACCCTGATGGCGTTGCTCGGCCAGCACTCGTTCCTCGGTGCGTTCAAGTCCTTCATCCTGTTCTTGCTGGCGTTCTTTACCCCATGGAGCGCGATCAACCTGGTGGACTACTACTGCATCACCCGCGAGCGCTATGACGTGCCGGCGCTGTCCGATCCGAACGGTCGTTACGGTCGTTGGAACGTTCTGGGTATCAGCGTCTATGTTTTCGGTGTGCTGGTTCAGCTGCCGTTCATCTCCAGCAAGTTCTATACGGGTCCGCTGGTGGCCGCTCTGGGTGATGTGGATATCTCCTGGATCATCGGCCTGGTGATTCCCGCCGCCCTGTATTACGTGTGTGCAAAAAAATGGCACGGCACAGTGCCCGATCAACTGATCCTGCCGGTCGAGCAGGACGTTATCACCGAACAAAAGCTGAATGTCGGTCGCGCTGCGGCGCAGGCCTGATTGGACGTGGACAGGGCTGGATGCCTCTTGACTGCCGTAAGCCAATTCATGATTAGGAGCGTCACAACAATGAAATCGAACAAGACCCTGCTGACCACATTGCTTTCCATGGGCCTGCTGGCCAGCGCCGGCGCCACTCAGGCAGCCGGTTGGTGCGAATCGGGCAAACCGGTGAAATTTGCCGGCCTGAACTGGGAAAGCGCCATGCTCCTGACCGACGTGCTGCAAGTCGTGCTGGAGAAAGGCTACGACTGCAAGACCGACAGCCTGCCAGGCAACTCCATCACCATGGAAAACGCCCTTAGCAGCAACGACATTCAAGTGTTTGCCGAAGAGTGGGTCGGCCGCAGTGAAGTCTGGAACAAGGCCGAGAAGGCCGGCAAAGTTGTCGGTGTTGGCGCTCCGGTTGTCGGCGCTGTCGAAGGCTGGTACGTGCCGCGTTACGTGATTGAAGGCGATGCCAAGCGCAAACTGGAAGCCAAGGCGCCGGACCTGAAAAACATTGCTGACCTCGGCAAGTATGCCGCTGTGTTCAAGGACGCCGAAGAGCCAGCCAAGGGCCGTTTCTACAACTGCCCGGCGGGTTGGACCTGTGAGCTGGACAACAGCGAAATGCTGAAAAGCTACGGCCTGGAAAGCAGCTACACCAACTTCCGTCCGGGCACCGGCCCGGCACTGGATGCCGCAGTGCTGTCGAGCTACAAGCGTGGCGAGCCGATCCTGTTCTACTACTGGTCGCCAACGCCGCTGATGGGCCAGGTTGACCTGGTGAAACTCGAAGAGAAGCCGGGCGTGGACAAGCGCGTGACCATCAAAGTCGGCCTGTCCAAGACCTTCCACGAGCAAGCCCCGGAACTGGTGGCCGTGCTGGAAAAGGTCAACCTGCCGATCGACCTGCTGAACCAGAACCTCGGGCGTATGGCCAAAGAGCGGATCGAGTCACCAAAACTGGCCAAGATCTTCTTGAAGGAACATCCTGAAGTCTGGCACGCATGGGTGAGCGACGACGCAGCCAAGAAAATCGACGCGGCCTTGTAGGTTAAGCCTCTCCGACTGCCGTCAGCGGCAGTCGGACGCTTGATCGCAACCCCTTGATTGAGAGTCTCTTATGTTTCCCGAAAGCTTTACCTTTTCCATCGCCGACTGGGTCAACGGTTGGGTCGATTCGCTGGTCACCAACTACGGCGACGTGTTCCGGCACATCTCCGACACCCTGTTGTGGGCCATCGTCAATCTTGAAGGGCTGCTGCGTGCGGCGCCCTGGTGGCTGATGCTGGCGATCGTGGCGGGCGTTGCCTGGCACGCCACCCGCAAGGTCGTCACCACCGCCGTGATCGTTGGTTTGTTGTTCCTGGTGGGCGCGGTCGGCCTCTGGGACAAGCTGATGCAGACTCTCGCGCTGATGATGGTGGCGACGGTCATTTCGGTGTTGATCGGCATTCCGCTGGGCATTCTCTCGGCACGCAGCAATCGCCTGCGTTCGATACTGATGCCGTTGCTGGACATCATGCAGACCATGCCGAGCTTCGTGTACCTGATCCCGGTACTGATGTTGTTCGGTCTGGGCAAGGTCCCGGCGATTTTCGCTACCGTGATCTACGCCGCGCCGCCGCTGATCCGCCTGACTGATCTGGGTATCCGCCAGGTCGACGGTGAAGTGATGGAAGCGATCAACGCCTTCGGTGCCAACCGCTGGCAGCAGTTGTTTGGTGTGCAACTGCCGCTGGCCCTGCCGAGCATCATGGCCGGGATCAACCAGACCACCATGATGGCCCTGTCGATGGTGGTGATTGCCTCGATGATCGGTGCCCGTGGCCTGGGTGAAGATGTGTTGGTGGGGATTCAGACCCTCAACGTCGGACGTGGCCTTGAAGCCGGTCTGGCGATCGTGATTCTGGCAGTGGTGATCGACCGCATTACACAGGCGTACGGTCGTGCACGGCATGAGGTGAGCAAATGAGCAACGAAGCCATCAGCAAAATCGAAGTCAAAAACGTCTTCAAGATTTTCGGCAACCGTTCCAAGGAAGCGCTGGGCATGATCGGCCAGGGCAAAACGAAGGATCAGGTGCTGGCCGAAACCGGCTGCGTGGTCGGCGTGAACGACCTGTCGTTGAGCATCGGCAGCGGCGAGATCTTCGTGATCATGGGCCTGTCCGGTTCCGGCAAATCGACCCTGGTGCGCCACTTCAACCGCCTGATTGACCCGACCAGCGGCGCGATCCTGGTGGATGGCGTGGACATCCTGCAATACGACATGGAAGCCCTGCGCGAATTTCGTCGTCGCAAGATCAGCATGGTGTTCCAGAGCTTCGGCCTGTTGCCGCACAAGACCGTGGTGGACAACGTCGCCTACGGCCTGAAAGTGCGCGGCGAGAGCAAGCAGATGTGCACTGAACGCGCGCTGCACTGGATCAACACCGTGGGCCTCAAGGGCTACGAAAACAAGTACCCGCATCAGCTCTCGGGTGGTATGCGTCAGCGTGTAGGCCTGGCGCGTGCGTTGGCGGCGGACACCGACATCATCCTGATGGACGAAGCCTTCAGTGCGCTCGATCCGCTGATTCGCGCCGAGATGCAGGACCAGTTGCTGGAGCTGCAAAAGACCCTGCACAAGACCATCGTCTTCATCACCCACGACCTCGACGAGGCCGTGCGCATCGGCAACCGCATCGCGATCCTCAAGGATGGCCGCCTGATTCAGGTCGGCACGCCGCGAGAGATCCTGCATTCACCGGCGGATGAGTATGTCGACCGGTTCGTACAGCGACGGGCGGCAGTGGTTTAAAGAGATTTGCGGTGCTTGTGCTGGCCTCTTCGCGGGCAAGCCTCGCTCCTACAGGTCTGCGCTGAACCTTGTAGGAGCGAGGCTTGCCCGCGAAGGCGCCGGTGAAGCTGCATCAATATTCAGGTTGTACGCATGAGGTTAATGATGTCCCAGGCTGAAAAAATCGTTATCGCCGATGCCCCGCTGCGTTGGCAGGATGTGGTCGCGGTAGCCCGTCACGGCGCACAACTCGAGCTGTCGGCCCAGACCTGGGCACGCATCGACAATGCCCAGGCGATCGTCCAGCGCATCGTCACCAGCGGTGAACGCGCCTATGGCGTCAACACCGGTCTGGGCGCACTTTGCAACGTTTCGCTCAAAGACGAACAGCTCAGCCAACTGTCGCGCAATACTTTGCTCAGCCACGCCTGTGGCGTCGGCGCACCACTGACCGACGAGCAGACCCGCGCGATCATGTGCGCAGCGATCCGCAATTACAGCCACGGTAAATCCGGCATTCATCGCCGGGTGGTCGAAGCGCTGCTGGCGCTGCTCAATCGCGGCATCACCCCGCAAGTGCCGTCCCAGGGTTCGGTCGGTTACCTGACCCACATGGCACACATCGGCATCGCACTGCTGGGTGTCGGCAATGTCAGCTATCGCGGGCAAATTGTTTCCGCTCAACAGGCGCTGGCTGAAGAAGGCCTGCAACCTGTTCAACTCGGTGCCAAGGACGGTTTGTGCCTGGTCAACGGTACGCCGTGCATGAGCGGCCTCAGCTGCCTGGCGATTGCCGATGCGACGCGTCTGGTGCAATGGGCCGACGTGATAGGCGCCATGAGCTTCGAAGCCCAGCGTGGTCAGATCGCTGCGTTCGACGCCGAGATCATCGCCCTGAAACCGCACCCGGGAATGCAACAGGTCGGGATCAACCTGCGCTCGCTGCTCGATGGCAGCGAAGTGATTGCCAGCAGCAAAGGCATTCGTACGCAGGATGCGCTGAGCATCCGGTCGATCCCGCAAGTCCACGGCGCCGCACGGGATCAACTGGCCCACGCGATTCAACAGATCGAAACCGAGCTCAACGGCTGCACCGACAACCCGTTGCTGCTGGGCACGCCGGATGACTTCCGCGTCATGTCCCAAGCCAACCCGCACGGTCAGTCCGTGGCCATGGCAGCTGATTTGCTGGCCATCGCCATGGCCGAAATCGGTTCCATCGCCGAACGACGTCTGGACCGTTTGATCAACCCGCACGTCAGCGGTCTGCCGGCGTTCCTGGTGGCCAATCCGGGGGTGAATTCCGGGATGATGATCGTGCAATACGTCGCCGCTTCGCTGTGTGCGGAAAACCGCCAGTTGGCGCAACCGGCGGTGCTCGACAACTACGTCACTTCCGGCTTGCAGGAAGACCACCTGAGCATGGGCACCAACGCCGCGCTGAAGCTGCACCGCGCGCTGGAAAACTGCACGCAGATCCTCGCCATCGAGTACTTGCTGGCGGCCCAGGCGTTTGAGTTCCTCAAAGAGCAACGCTTCGGCGCCGGCACCGATGCGGCGTGGCGTCTGCTGCGTGAGCGTGTTCCGGCCTACGACCAGGATCGCTGGCTGGCGCCGGACATCGCCGCCGCTGCCGGCGTATTGAAAGACTCGAATTTGCTGCACAAGGCTTTACCGAATCTGAACTGATTTCCACACAACACCAACGTGCCAAGGCGCGGCTCCCAAAAAGCGAGTCGCGACGGACAACGGATATCTCCGGAGCGTCTGGTGAGTCTTCTTCGTTTATGAAGAATAAAAACTCTCAAAAGGAGCACAAAATGACTGCACTAAACCTGATCCCCGGCCAACTGAGCCTTGCCCAACTGCGTGATGTCTATCAGCAACCGGTCAAAATCACCCTCGATAACAGCGCTGCTGCCCAGATTGAAGCCAGCGTTGCCTGCGTGGAACAGATCCTCGCCGAGAACCGCACCGCTTACGGCATCAACACCGGTTTCGGCCTGCTGGCCTCGACCCGCATCGCCAGCGAAGACCTGGAAAACCTGCAGCGCTCGCTGGTGCTGTCCCACGCCGCTGGCGTCGGCGAGCCGATCAGCGACGCGTTGGTGCGTCTGGTCATGGTGCTCAAGGTCAACAGCCTGAGCCGTGGTTTCTCCGGTATTCGTCGCGTGGTCATCGACGCGCTGATCGCCCTGATCAACGCTGAGGTTTACCCGCACATTCCATTGAAAGGTTCGGTCGGTGCCTCCGGCGACCTGGCGCCATTGGCCCACATGTCGCTGGTGCTGCTGGGTGAAGGCAAGGCTCGTTACAAAGGCGAGTGGATGGAAGCGACCGAAGCGCTGAAAGTCGCCGGTCTGACCCCGCTGACCCTGGCCGCGAAAGAAGGCCTGGCGCTGCTCAACGGTACTCAGGTGTCCACCGCTTACGCATTGCGCGGTCTGTTTGAAGGTGAAGATCTGTTCGCGGGCGCCCTGGCGCTGGGCGGCCTGACCGTCGAAGCGGTGCTGGGTTCGCGCTCGCCGTTCGACGCCCGTATCCACGCCGCCCGTGGCCAGAAAGGCCAGATCGACGCCGCTGCCGCTTACCGCGACCTGCTGGGCGAGCGCAGTGAAGTGTCCGATTCGCACGAGAACTGCGAAAAGGTCCAGGACCCGTACTCCCTGCGCTGCCAGCCGCAAGTCATGGGCGCCTGCCTGACCCAGTTCCGTCAGGCTGCCGAAGTGCTCGCCGTCGAAGCCAACGCCGTTTCGGATAACCCGCTGGTGTTCGCTGCTGAAGGTGACGTGATCTCTGGCGGTAACTTCCACGCCGAACCTGTCGCGATGGCCGCCGACAACATGGCCCTGGCCATCGCTGAAATCGGCTCGTTGAGCGAACGCCGCATCTCGCTGATGATGGACAAGCACATGTCGCAACTGCCGCCGTTCCTGGTGGCCAATGGCGGCGTGAACTCCGGTTTCATGATCGCCCAGGTGACCGCTGCGGCACTCGCCAGCGAGAACAAGGCGTTGTCCCATCCGCATTCGGTGGATAGCCTGCCGACGTCGGCGAACCAGGAAGACCACGTGTCGATGGCTCCGGCTGCCGGCAAGCGTCTGTGGGAAATGGCGGAAAACACCCGCGGCGTTCTGGCGGTGGAATGGTTGGCCGCGGCTCAAGGCCTGGACCTGCGTGAAGGTCTGAAGACCTCGCCAAAACTGGAAAAGGTTCGGGCGATTCTGCGTAAAGAAGTGCCGTTTTATGAGAAGGACCGCTTCTTTGCGCCGGATATCAATGCGGCGACTGAGTTGTTGGCGACGCGTTGCCTGAATGAACTGGTGACGGCGAAGTTGCTGCCTAGCCTGTAAGGGCGCCATCGCCAGCAAGCCGGCTCCTACAGTATTGACCCTGTAGGAGCCGGCTTGCTGGCGATACGATTTTGAACATTGTGGAGATTACGGGATGAAAACTCTCTGGCAACACTGCCACGTCGCAACCATGGCGCAAGGCGTCTACTCGATCATCGAGGACGCGGCCATCGTGACGTCCGGTGCGCACATTGAGTGGATCGGCCCACGTGCTGAACTGCCGGCGGGTGAATACCCGGCCGTCAACGATTTGAACGGGGCCTGGGTTACGCCGGGCCTGATCGACTGCCACACCCACACGGTGTTCGGCGGTAACCGCAGCGGTGAATTCGAACAGCGTCTGCAAGGCGTCAGCTATGCGGAAATCGCCGCGGCCGGCGGTGGTATCGCCAGCACCGTGCGCGCCACGCGGGCGGCCAGTGAAGACGAGTTGTTCGCCAGCGCCGCCAAGCGGTTGAAGAGTTTGATGCGCGATGGCGTGACCAGCATCGAAATCAAATCCGGCTACGGTCTCGACCTGGCCAACGAACGCAAGATGCTGCGCGTGGCCCGCCGTCTCGGGGCCGAACTGCCGATCAGCGTGCGCAGCACCTGCCTGGCAGCCCACGCCTTGCCACCGGAATACAAGGATCGCGCCGACGACTACATCGATCACATCTGCGCCGAGATGCTCCCGGCCCTGGCCGCCGAAGGGCTGGTGGATGCGGTGGACGCGTTTTGCGAATACCTGGCGTTCTCGCCCGCACAGGTCGAGCGCGTGTTCGTCACTGCGCAAAAACTGGGCTTGCCGGTGAAGCTGCATGCCGAGCAACTGTCGTCGTTGCACGGTTCGAGCCTGGCGGCGCGTTATCACGCTCTGTCCGCCGATCACCTGGAATTCATGACCGAAGAAGACGCCATCGCCATGGCCGCGTCCGGCACGGTCGCCGTGTTGTTGCCCGGCGCGTTCTACTTCCTGCGCGAAACCCAATTGCCGCCGATGGATGCGTTGCGCAAACACGGGGTGAAAATCGCCATCGCCAGCGACCTCAACCCCGGCACGTCACCGGCGTTGTCGCTGCGTTTGATGCTGAACATGGCTTGCACCTGTTTCCGCATGACCCCGGAAGAAGCCCTGGCCGGTGCGACGATTCATGCCGCCACCGCGCTGGGCATGGCCGACACCCATGGTTCGCTGGAAGCCGGCAAGGTTGCTGACTTCGTCGCCTGGCAAATCGATCGTCCCGCCGACCTGTCGTACTGGCTGGGCGGTGACCTGGAAAAACGCGTCGTGCGTCACGGCGTCGAAACAAGCGTTTAGGAGAGCAGTTGTGGATAAGGTTCTGAACTTCAAACAAGGCCGCGTGCCGCTGCTGATCAGCATGCCTCACGCTGGCGTGCGCCTGACCCCGGCGGTTGAAGCCGGGTTGATCCCCGACGCGAAAAGCTTGCCGGACACTGACTGGCACATCCCGACACTCTACGAATTCGCTGCCGAACTGGGCGCCAGCACCCTGGCTGCCGAGTACTCGCGGTTTGTCATCGACCTGAACCGACCGTCCGACGACAAACCTTTGTATGTCGGCGCCACGACTGGTCTGTATCCGGCGACGCTGTTCGACGGCATTCCGTTGTTCCGTGAAGGCATGGAACCGTCGGCGGCTGAGCGCGCGACATATCTGGAGCAGGTCTGGACGCCGTATCACAGCACGTTGCAGAACGAGCTGGCGCGTATGAAAGCCGAATTCGGTTATGCACTGCTGTTTGATGCGCACTCGATCCGCTCGATCATCCCGCACCTGTTTGATGGCAAGCTGCCGGACTTCAACCTCGGCACGTTCAACGGCGCCAGTTGCGATCCACAGTTGGCGACTCAACTGGAAGCGATCTGCGCCAGCCACACCGATTACAGCCATGTGCTGAACGGACGCTTCAAGGGCGGCCACATCACCCGGCACTATGGCAATCCGGCGCAAAACATCCACGCCGTGCAACTGGAGTTGGGCCAGTGCACCTACATGGAAGAGTTCGAGCCGTTCCGTTATCGCCCGGATCTGGCAGAGCCGACACAAGTGGTGCTCAAGGAGCTGCTGCAAGGGCTGCTGTCCTGGGGCCAAAAACACTACAACGCTTAACCCTGGTGGGAGCGGCGGTGCGACGATTCGACTTGCTCGCGAAGGCGGTGTGTCAGACACCATTGATGTCGACTGACACACCGCCTTCGCGAGCAAGTCGAATCGTCGCACCGCCGCTCCCACAGGTGAAGCGTTCACTTTAGTCGCCACCGTGCAAATCTCGGTCGCTACAGTTCGCTTTTGGTCTCTCACTGCTGCGTAATGTTCTGGACACGGTGCATCAAGACACCGGACTCATAATAATTCTGCCGCACGAGATCATTCCCAATGAAAAGACTGTTGACCTGCTGTCTCTCAATCCTCTGCGGTACCGCTCTCCTGAGCACCCCTGTCCTGGCCAGTGAGGACGCTTCCTGCAAAGCCGTGCGCATGGGTGTGGTCAACTGGACCGACGTCATCGCCACCAGCGGCATGGCCGACGTGCTGCTCAACGGCCTTGGCTACGAAAGCAAGCAAACCAGCGCCGTGCAGCAAATCATCTTCGCCGGCATCCGCGATAAGCGCCTGGACATCTTCCTCGGTTACTGGAAACCGGCGATGGACAAGAACATCGCGCCGTTCCTGGCCGCCAATCAAGTGAAGGTCCTGGAAAAACCGAGCCTGGCCGACGCCCAGGCAACCCTCGCCGTGCCGGAATACGTGGCCGAGGCAGGGCTGAAAACCTTCGCCGATATCGCCAAATTCAAAGATCAGCTCGGCGGCAAAATCTATGGCATCGAGCCGGGCAGTGGCGCCAACACCACGATCAAAACCATGATCGAGTCCAATCAGTTCGGCCTGAAGGATTTCAAACTGATCGAGTCCGGTGAGGCCGGCATGCTTGCCGCTGTGCAACGGGCGGTGAATCGCAAGGAGTTCGTGGTGTTCGTCGGCTGGACTCCGCACCCGATGAACATCAACATGAAAATCGCTTACCTGACCGGCAGCGAAGACGTTTACGGGCCGAACGAAGGCGCGGCGACGGTCTCCACCGTGACGTCTCCGGACTACGCCGAGCGTTGCCCGAACGTGAACCGCTTGCTGGAAAACCTGACCTTCACCGCGTCGCAGGAAAGTCAGCTGATGGTGCCGATCATGGAGCGCAAGACGCCGCAGGATGTGGCCAAGCAGTGGCTGCGTGATCATCCGCAAGACCTGCAGCGCTGGTTGGCCGGTGTCAGCAGTTTTGATGGCAAGGATGGTGTTGCAACCGTCCAGGCCAGCCTGAAAAACTGACCATCACCGCAAAAAAACTGTGGGAGCGGGCTTGCTCGCGAAGAGGGAGTGTCAGGCAGCATTAATGTTGCCTGACACTCCCTCTTCGCGAGCAAGCCCGCTCCCACAGGGTTATCCCACTCTCCACAAAACCGCGGCGGCAGATCCATGGAAACTTATCCCCTTTCTGACGCGATGACGGCATTCGTCGAGAAAACCGTCAGCTTCAACGCCACCGACACCAGCCTCGCCGGACTGCGCCAGGCCTACAGCGAGATGTGCCGGGCGTTCACCCCGCCGCGTCCCGCCGGGCTATACGTAGTGGATGTTGTATTGGCCGGTGTACCGATTCGGTCCTATCAGCCCGCAGCTTTGCCTTCGACCGACGGTAGCCCGTGCATTGTGTATCTGCACGGCGGCGGTTGGGTGGTGGGGGATCTGGATTCCCACGACTTCATCTGCGCCGAACTGGCGTCGACGCTCGGCGTGTTGGTGATCGCGGTGGACTATCGTCTGGCACCGGAGCATCCGTTTCCAGCGGGGTTCGATGACTGCCTGAAGGTCTGGCGAGCGCTGCGCTCCGGGCCGTTTCAGCTGGACCCCGCACATACGCTGGTGGCGGGCGACAGCGCCGGTGGCAATCTCGCCGCCGCGCTATGCCTGGCACTGCGCGATGCGGGCGAACCACTGCCGGCGGCGCAAGTCCTGATCTATCCCGGCCTCGGTGGCGATCACCGTTTGCCTTCACGCAGTGAATGCAGCGACGCCCCGCTGCTCAGCAGCAGTGACGTGGATTGTTATCACGCCTTGTATTTGCGCGGCACTCAAACGCCTGGCACCTATGCCATGCCGTTGCTCGCCGGGGATTTGCGCGGATTGCCGCCGGCATTGATCGCGGTGGCGCAGTTCGACCCGCTGCGCGATGACGGCGTGCTGTACGCCGAGCGCCTGAACGCTGCGGGCGTGGCCGCGACGCTTTATTACGGGGAAGGGCTGGTTCATGGCTGTCTACGGGCGCGGGGTCAGGTCGCGGAGGTCGATGCGCTCTACGAAACGCTGCTCGGTTATTTGGCAAAAAAACGGGTGGCAAAACTCTGACTCTGCATGGGCATGCTCATTGACGTAAATCGGGTTTATGATGCCCAACGGCAGAATAATAGAAGTCCCCCCAGGGATGACCTCGACCCCTTACGGAGCGCGCAATGCAGACTTTGTACCCGCAGATCAAACCCCACGCCCGGCACGATCTGGCTGTCGATGAAACCCACACCCTGTATGTAGACGAAAGCGGTTCACCGGAAGGTTTGCCGGTGGTGTTCATCCACGGCGGCCCCGGTGCCGGGTGTGATGCTCAGAGTCGCTGCTTTTTTGATCCGAACCTGTATCGCATCGTCACCTTCGACCAGCGCGGTTGTGGTCGCTCCACGCCCCACGCCAGCCTGGAAAACAACACCACCTGGGATCTGGTCGCCGATCTTGAGCGGATTCGCCAGCATCTGGGCATCGATAAATGGGTGCTGTTCGGTGGTTCGTGGGGCTCGACCCTGGCGCTGGCCTACGCGCAAACCCATCCGGAGCGTGTGCACGGTCTGATCCTGCGTGGGATTTTTCTCTGCCGTCCGCAGGAAATCGAGTGGTTCTATCAGGCGGGCGCCAGTCGTCTGTTCCCTGATTACTGGCAAGACTACATTGCGCCGATCCCGCTGGATGAGCGCGAAGACTTGCTCAGCGCTTTCCACAAGCGCCTGACCGGCAACGATCAGATCGCCCAGATGCACGCGGCCAAAGCCTGGTCCACCTGGGAAGGGCGGACCGCGACCTTGCGTCCGAACCCGTTGGTGGTCGATCGTTTCTCCGAACCGCAACGCGCGTTGTCCATCGCGCGCATCGAATGTCACTACTTCACCAACAATGCGTTCCTCGAGCCGAATCAGTTGATCCGCGACATGGGCAAGATCGCCCATCTGCCGGGCGTGATCGTTCACGGTCGCTACGACGTGATTTGCCCGCTGGATAACGCCTGGGAACTGCATCAGAACTGGCCGAACAGTGAGCTGCAGGTCATCCGTGATGCCGGGCATGCCGCCTCCGAACCCGGCATTACCGATGCCTTGGTGCGCGCCGCCGATCAGATGGCCCGGCGCCTGCTCGACCTGTCCCCAGAAGAAGCATGAAGGGCCTGTTGCAGCGCGTGCGTGGCGCGCGCGTCGAGGTAGCGGGGGAGGTGGTCGGTGCCGTCGATCAGGGTTTGTTGGTATTGGTGGCGGTCGAGCCCGAGGACACTCGGGCCAGCGCCGACAAACTTCTGCATAAGCTGCTTAACTATCGTGTGTTCAGTGACGCCGAGGGCAAGATGAATCTGTCCCTGGCGGATGTCGGGGGCGGGTTGCTGCTGGTCTCTCAGTTCACCCTGGCCGCCGACACCAAAAACGGGTTGCGCCCGAGTTTTTCAACCGCTGCCCCTCCGGCGCTGGGCGAGGAGCTTTTCGACTATCTATTAGAGAAAGCGAAACAGGTGCATGGCACAGTGGCATCAGGTAGATTCGGCGCGGATATGCAGGTGCACCTGGTCAATGATGGCCCGGTAACCTTCCTGTTACAGACCTGAAAGCGCTTGAAACAAGTTTTTAAGCGCTTTTTCACTGAAAACAGGGGTTTTTCGCGAGAAATACTTTGTTGCGCCTGATGCGTTGTAACGCGGCCTACTAGATAATCGCGCGCTACGGGGATCAGCGTTCGTTGGTCCGTTTTGACTTAGGTAGAGACTTGTCCTGGGCCTGTTGGGGAATCATTTAGCCCCATAGGAGTCGGAACAATGCTCGCCAACTTGGCAAGAGTGGTTTGTAGGGACGGGTTTTTCATCCCGTTTACCTCACAGGCCCTTTAACTGGCCGTTGGTTTTTTGATCTGTTTTCGGCGAGGGTTGCTCGTGATTGTTAGTCCCTGTAATGCACCAAGATTGTCAGCCAAACGGCTACGAAACGCACTGGTAGCGGGCTCTGCACTGCTCTGCCTGTTCAGCGCCGGCCAGCTTTGGGCATTCAATCTGGATGATGTATCGGTCAAGGCAAAAGAGCTGGCCGGGCAGAAATTCGAAGCCCCGCGCAGTAACCTGCCGAACGAATTCCGTGAGATGAAATTCGCGGACTATCAAAAAATTCGTTTCCTGACCGAAAAAGCCGAATGGGCCGATCAGAAAACCCCGTTCAAGCTTTCGTTCTATCACCAGGGTATGCATTTCGATACGCCGGTGAAAATCAACGAAATCACGGCCAACACCGTCGAAGAGATCAAATACGACCCGTCTCGTTTCGATTTCGGCGACCTGAAATTTGATCCTAAAGCCACCGAACAACTGGGTTATGCCGGTTTCCGTGTGCTGTACCCGATCAACAAGGCCGACAAGCAAGACGAAATCATGACCATGCTCGGCGCGAGTTACTTCCGCGTTGTCGGCAAGGGTCACACGTATGGCTTGTCCGCTCGCGGCATGGCAATCGATACCGCGTTGCCGTCCGGCGAAGAATTCCCGCGTTTCCGTGAGTTCTGGATTCAACAGCCGAAGCCGGGCGACAAGCACCTGGTGATCTTCGCGCTGCTGGATTCGCCACGCGCCACCGGTGCCTATCGCCTGACCCTGCGTCCGGGCAGCGACACCATTGTCGACGTCAAGGCGCAGATGTTCCTGCGTGACAAAGTCACCAAGCTTGGCGTTGCGCCGCTGACCAGCATGTTCCTGTTCGGCGCCAACCAGCCGTCGAAAGTGCTGAACTACCGCCGCGAACTGCACGACTCCAGCGGCCTGTCGATCCATGCCGGCAACGGCGAGTGGATCTGGCGCCCGCTGAACAACCCGAAACACCTGGCGGTGAGCAACTTCTCGATCGAGAACCCGCGCGGTTTCGGCTTGCTGCAACGTGGCCGTGACTTCAGCCACTACGAAGACCTCGATGACCGCTACGACAAGCGTCCAAGTGCCTGGATCGAGCCAAAAGGCGATTGGGGCAAGGGTTCTGTCGACCTGGTCGAAATTCCGACTGCCGACGAAACCAACGACAACATCGTTGCCTTCTGGAGCCCGGAAAAACTGCCTGAGCCTGGTCAGCCGCTGGAGTTCGGCTACCGCCTGCACTGGACCATGGACGAAGCGGCGATTCACGCACCGGACAGCGCCTGGGTCAAACAGACCTTGCGTTCCACCGGCGACGTCAAGCAGTCCAACCTGATTCGTCAGCCGGACGGCAGCGTTGCCTATCTGGTGGATTTCGAAGGTCCGTCCCTGGCGGCGTTGCCGGCCGATGCCGACGTTCGCAGTCAGGTCAGCGTGGGTGATAATGCCGAGCTGGTCGAGAACAGCGTGCGCTACAACCCTGAAACCAAGGGCTGGCGCCTGACCCTGCGGATGAAAATCAAGGATCCGGGCAAGTCCACCGAAATGCGTGCCGCACTGGTGCAGAACATCGTGCCTGAAGACCTGGCCAAGACTTCGATCCCATCGTCCACCTCTTCCGTTGCCAAGGCCGACAAGGTCGCTGCCAAGCAAGCGGAGAAAGCGGACAAGGAAGCGAAGGCCGCCGAGGCCAAGCAGGCCGAAGCCAAGCCAGTTGCAGATGCCAAGGACAAGGCGAACAACAAAGACGCCAAGCAGCCTGTTGCTGCCGACGCGGCCCCAGCCACACCGGAATCGACAGCGACTGAAGAAGTCCTGACCGAGACCTGGAGCTATCAGTTGCCTGCCGATGAGTAATTCTCAAGTTCAGCCAGAAACTCTTGCCGAGTATCTGGCGCATCTGCCGATGACCGACGAGCAGCGCGCGGAACTCGCGGGCTGCAAGTCGTTCAGCGAACTCCACGAGCGTCTGTCGTCCTCGACGTTCGATGCACCGGTCGAGGCGGCTCAAGCCTCGGTCGGCCGTCGTTTGACCCTGAACACCGCTGAAGAGCTGGAAGAAGCGGAAATGCTGGTGCTCGACGCCAGCGGTCGTGTTTGCCTCAAGGCAACCCCGCCGATCCGCCGGACCAAAGTCGTACCGGAGCCGTGGCGCACCAACATTCTGGTGCGTGGCTGGCGGCGTCTGACCGGTCGCACCAATCCGCCGGCCCCGCCGAAAGACGAGAACGTGCTGCCGGCGGCCCGCTGGCGCACTGTGGGTTCGATCCGCCGTTACATCTTGCTGGTACTGATGCTCGGTCAAACCATCGTCGCCGGCTGGTACATGAAAGGCATCATGCCGTACCAGGGCTGGTCGTTCGTCGACCTCAACGAAGTCCTGCATCAACCCCTGATGCAAACCGTCACGCAAGTGCTGCCGTATGCGCTGCAGACCACCATCCTGATCATGTTCGGGATTCTGTTCTGCTGGGTCTCGGCCGGTTTCTGGACCGCGCTGATGGGCTTCCTCGAGTTGCTCACCGGTCACGATAAATACCGTATCTCCGGTAAAAGTGCCGGCAACGAGCCGATCCCCAAAGACGCTCGCACCGCACTGGTGATGCCGATCTGCAACGAAGACGTGCCACGGGTGTTCGCCGGTCTGCGCGCGACGTTCGAGTCGGTCGCTGCCACGGGTGACCTGGACCGCTTCGACTTCTTCGTCCTCAGCGACAGTAACGATGCGGACATCTGCGTCGCCGAACAGCAGGCCTGGCTGGACGTCTGCCGCGAAGCCAAGGGTTTCGGCAAGATCTTCTATCGCCGCCGTCGCCGTCGCGTAAAACGCAAAAGCGGCAACCTCGACGACTTCTGCCGTCGCTGGGGCGGTGACTACAAGTACATGGTCGTGCTCGACGCTGACTCCGTGATGAGCGGCGAATGCCTGACCAGTCTGGTGCGCCTGATGGAAGCCACGCCGGACGCCGGGATCATCCAGACCGCGCCGCGTGCGTCGGGCATGGACACTCTTTATGCGCGTATGCAGCAGTTTGCGACCCGCGTGTACGGTCCGCTGTTCACTGCCGGTCTGCACTTCTGGCAGTTGGGCGAATCGCACTACTGGGGCCACAACGCGATCATCCGCATGAAGCCGTTCATCGAGCACTGCGCCTTGGCGCCGTTGCCCGGTAAAGGCGCGTTCGCCGGTGCGATTCTGTCCCACGACTTCGTTGAAGCCGCGCTGATGCGCCGTGCCGGTTGGGGCGTGTGGATTGCCTACGACTTGCCGGGCAGCTACGAAGAATTGCCGCCGAACCTGCTGGACGAACTCAAGCGTGACCGTCGCTGGTGCCACGGTAACCTGATGAACTTCCGCCTGTTCCTGGTCAAGGGCATGCACCCGGTTCACCGTGCGGTATTCCTCACCGGCGTGATGTCTTACCTGTCGGCGCCGTTGTGGTTCTTCTTCCTCGTGCTGTCGACGGCGCTGCTGGCGGTCAACACGTTGATGGAGCCGCAGTACTTCCTTGAACCGCGCCAGCTCTATCCGCTGTGGCCACAATGGCACCCGGACAAGGCCATTGCGCTGTTCTCGACCACCATCGTGCTGCTGTTCCTGCCGAAGCTCTTGAGCATCATCCTGATCTGGGCCAAGGGCGCGAAAGAGTTCGGTGGCAAGTTCAAGGTGACCCTGTCGATGCTGCTGGAGATGTTGTTCTCCATGCTGCTGGCGCCGGTGCGGATGATTTTCCACACCCGTTTCGTACTCGCCGCGTTCCTCGGCTGGGCCGCGACCTGGAACTCGCCGCAACGTGACGACGACTCCACGCCATGGAGCGAAGCGGTCAAGCGCCACGGCCCGCAAACCCTGCTGGGCTTCTTCTGGGCCCTGTTGGTGATCTGGCTGAACCCGAGCTTCCTCTGGTGGCTGGTGCCGATCGTCGGTTCGTTGATGCTGTCGATCCCGGTTTCCGTGATCTCCAGTCGTGTTGGCCTGGGCCTGAAGTCCCGTGACGAGAGCCTGTTCCTGATCCCTGAGGAATACAATCCGCCACAGGCGTTGCTGGCGACTGACCAGTACACCCATGAAAACCGTTGGCATGCGCTGAAAGACGGCTTCGTCCGGTCGGTGGTCGATCCACAGCAGAACGCTTTGGCGTGCTCGCTGGCGACATCGCGCCACGGTCAGGCCGAGCCAATCGAGTGGCTGCGGATCGAGCGGGTTCGTCATGCGTTGAAAGTCGGGCCTGAAGGTCTGACCAACAATGAGCGTGTGCAACTGCTGAGCGACCCGGTAGCACTGGCTCGTTTGCATGAGCAGGTCTGGAGCGAAGGTCACCCCGAGTGGCTGGAAGCCTGGCGCAAATCGGTGAAATCCGATCCCCATGCGCCGTTGCTGCCGCTCAAGCCGCTGAGTGCGCAACCGCAGTTGGCATAACAAAGAGAACCCCGCGAAAGCGGGGGTTTTTTTGCGTCATCGCTCCCAAACACTTGTGCAAACGAGCGAGTGCGTTAGCATCCGTCCCCGAATTGGTGCGCCCGGATAATTTTTGTCCGTATCGATGCGTTTCCTGAGGGGAGCCGCCGTTTGCGCGCCTCATAACGCACTGGGTTTGGGGACATGAAGATGAAGAAGTATCTCTCGATGCTGCTGGTCGGCGTCACGGCATTGGTTGCAGTCAGCGCGGCGCAGGCCGGTGCCATCGATGACGCGGTCAAGCGCGGCACGCTGAAAGTCGGCATGGACCCGACCTACATGCCGTTCGAAATGACCAACAAGCGCGGCGAGATCATCGGCTTCGAAGTCGACATCCTCAAAGCCATGACCAAGGCCATGGGCGTCAAGCTGGAGCTGGTGTCCACTGGCTACGACGGCATTATCCCGGCCCTGCTCACTGACAAGTTCGACATGATCGGCAGCGGCATGACCCTGACTCAGGAACGCAACCTGCGCCTGAACTTCAGCGAACCGTTCATCGTGGTCGGCCAGACGCTGCTGATTCGCAAAGAGCTGGAAGGCACCATCAAGTCCTACAAAGACCTGAACACCGCCGACTACCGCATCACCTCCAAGCTCGGCACCACCGGCGAGATGGTCGCCAAGAAGCTGATCTCCAAAGCCAAGTACCACGGCTACGACAACGAGCAGGAAGCAGTGCTCGACGTGGTCAACGGCAAGGCCGACGCCTTCATCTACGACGCCCCGTACAACGTCGTGGCGGTGAGCAAGGTCGGCAATGGCAAACTGGTGTTCCTCGACAAGCCGTTCACCTACGAGCCGCTGGCCTTTGGTCTGAAGAAGGGTGACTACGACAGCATCAACTTCATCAACAACTTCCTGCACCAGATCCACGAAGACGGCACCTACGATCGCATCCATGACAAGTGGTTCAAAGACACCGCTTGGCTCAAGGATATGGAATAAGGCCCGGTCAGATAGACCGCGTCGCTCCCATTCGCGGGCAAGCCTCGCTCCTACAGGCGGGATTGGGGTTATCCCAATCCCGCGCAAACACGATCCCTTGTAGGAGCGAGGCTTGCCCGCGAAGGCGGCCTCCCTGGCGACACAGAATCCGGAACCTGCAATGAAACAGAAAAAAGCCCAATGGCCCTGGCACGTGTTGACCGTGCTGGTGCTGATCGGCCTGGCCGGCGCGTTGTACTACGCCACCTCGCTGATGTCCTACGAATGGCGCTGGAACCGCGTGCCGCAGTACTTCGCCTACCACGCCGAAGAATCCCAGCGCGCTGCCGACATCTCCACCGTCAGCGAACTGGTGCGCAAAGGCGACAAGGCTGAAGTTACCTTGCGCAACGACGCGGGTGACGAGCAACGCGTGACCGTCGACGACAACAGCCTGCAAGTCGCCCAAGGCGATGATGTGGCCGAAGGCGACGTGATCGGCGTGACTCGCCATTGGGCTGCCGGACCGCTGATGTGGGGGCTCTGGACCACCCTGTGGTTGTCCGTGGTGTCTGGCGTGCTCGGTCTGCTGATCGGCCTCGCCACGGGCTTGTGCCGTCTCTCGAACAATCCGACTCTGCGCGATCTCTCGACGATTTACGTCGAACTGGTGCGCGGTACGCCGCTGCTGGTGCAGATTTTCATTTTCTACTTCTTCATCGGCACCGTGATGAACCTGTCCCGGGAGTTCGCCGGGATCGCCGCACTGTCGCTGTTCACCGGCGCCTACGTGGCGGAAATCATCCGCTCCGGCGTGCAATCCATCGCCCGTGGCCAGAACGAAGCCGCGCGCTCCCTGGGTTTGAGCGCGGGTCAGTCGATGCGCCACGTGGTGCTGCCGCAAGCGTTCAAACGCGTGCTGCCGCCGCTTGCCGGGCAGTTCATCAGCCTGGTCAAAGACACCTCGCTGGTGTCGGTGATTGCGATTACCGAGCTGTTGAAAAGCGGCCGCGAAGTCATCACCACCTCGTTTTCGCCATTCGAAATCCTGTTCTGCGTGGCTGGCCTGTATTTGTTGATCAACCTGCCGCTGTCGAAAATTGCCAGCCGGCTTGAGCGGAGGCTCGCGCAAAGTGATTGAAGTCCGCGATCTGGTAAAAGTCTTCGACACCCGTGGCCACGTGGTGCGTGCGGTGGATAACGTCTCCACCCAAGTGGCGAAGGGCGAAGTATTGGTGGTGATCGGTCCGTCCGGCTCCGGCAAATCGACCTTCCTGCGCTGCCTCAATGGCCTGGAAGAGTTCGATTCGGGCTCGGTGAGCATCGACGGCCTGCAACTGGCCGATCCGAAAACCGACGTGAATGCCTACCGCCGCGAAGTCGGCATGGTGTTCCAGCATTTCAACCTGTTCCCGCACATGACCGTGCTGGAAAACCTCTGCCTCGCCCAGAAAGTCGTGCGCAAGCGCGGCAAGAAAGAGCGTGAAGCCAAGGCCTTGGCGTTGCTGGAAAAGGTTGGCATTGCGCAGAAGGCCAACGAGTTTCCGTCACGCCTGTCCGGCGGTCAGCAGCAGCGCGTGGCGATTGCACGGGCGCTGGCCATGGAGCCGAAGGTCATGTTGTTCGATGAGCCGACCTCGGCGCTCGATCCGGAAATGGTCGGTGAAGTGCTGGATGTGATGAAAACCCTGGCCGTGGAAGGCATGACCATGGTCTGTGTCACCCACGAAATGGGCTTTGCGCGGGAAGTGGCGGATCGGGTGCTGTTTTTCGATCACGGCAAATTGCTGGAAGACGCCTCGCCGGCGGAGTTCTTCGATGCGCCGAAGGATCCGCGGGCGCAGGCTTTCCTTCGTCAGGTCCTCTGACGCCTTCGCGGGCAAGCCTCGCTCCTACAGGGATCTGCGATTAACTGTAGGAGCGAGCGATGCGGCGACCCGACTTGCCCGCGAAGGGGGGCGACTCGGTTTTAAACCTTGAACTTGCCCACCAGCATCTGCAAATGCGTCCCCAGCCGCGCCAGCTCGACGCTGGACGCCGCGGTTTCTTCACTGGCTGCCGAGGTCTGCTCGGACACATCGCGCACGTTCAGTACGCTGCGGTTGATCTCTTCCGCCACCGCGCTTTGCTGTTCGGCAGCGGCGGCAATCTGCTGGTTCATCGACTGAATCGCCGACACGGTGCGAGTGATGCTTTCCAGCGAGCCACCGGCGCGGCGGGTCAGTTCGACGCTGCTGTCGGTCAGGGTGCGGCTGTTGTCCATGATGGTCGCGACTTGCTGGGTGCCGCTCTGCAGGCCGACGATCAACTCTTCGATTTCTTCGGTGGACTTCTGGGTGCGCTGCGCCAGGCTGCGGACTTCGTCGGCGACCACCGCAAAACCACGTCCGGCTTCACCGGCGCGAGCGGCTTCAATGGCCGCGTTGAGCGCCAGCAGGTTGGTTTGCTGAGCCACGGATTTGATCACGTCGAGCACACTGCCGATCTTGTCGCTTTCGCGTTTGAGATGCCCCATGGCTTCAGTGGAGTTGCCGACTTCCTTGGCCAGGCGTTCGATTTGAGCGATGGCTTCGCCGACCACCTTGTCGCCTTCGCGGGCCTGCTGATCGGCGGCGAGCGCGGCTTCGGAGGCTTCTTCGGCGTTACGTGCGACTTCCTGCACGGTGGCGGTCATTTCGTTCATCGCGGTCGCCACCTGGTCGGTCTCGACCTTCTGGCTGTTGACGCCGGCGCTGGTCTGCTCGGTGACTGCGGACAACTCTTCAGCAGCGCTGGCGATTTGCGTGACGCCGTCGCTGATGCCGCCGATCAATTCGCGCAGGCCCAGGGTCATGCTCTGTATCGCCCGCTGGAGCTGACCGAGTTCGTCCTGACGCTCGGAAACGAGGTTCTGAGTCAGGTCACCGGCGGCGATGCGCTCGGCCACTTTCAGCGTCTGGCCCAGTGGAACGACGATCTGCCGGGTGATAGCCCATGCCGCGAACAGGCCGAAGACCAACGCCAGGGCGGTGGCCAGCAACAGCATGTTCTTGGCGTGCGCGGCGTCAGTGTCACGGATGACGGTTTGCGAGGCAGTGAGCTTTTTGCTGACGTCGAACAGGATGTCGCCTTGAGCGGCCATGCGTTTCAACGCGGCGGCGCTGGCGACCTGAGAGTCACGGAACTGGCTGACGGCGGCGCGGTAGGCTTTGAGTGAATCGCTGGCTTGTTGCAGGTTGGCGATGTGCTGTTGCGGCAATCTGGACGGCAGGCTTTCGAGGTTTTTCAACGCATTGTCGATGGCGTCCAGCGCTGGTTGTTCGGCTTCGGTCTTGCCGCTGTAGGTATAGCCGCGCACCTGGAAGCGAGCTTGCTGGATCAGCTTGCTCAGGTCGATAACGCTGTTGAAATCGGCGACGCTGTCGCCTTGCAGCATGGATTTCTCGACTTCACCCACGCGTAACACGGCGTTATCGGCCGTGGCGCCGAGTTTGCTGCGAGCATCTTCGCGGTTGGCGCCGGCCTGGGTCATGGCGGCGAAGGCTTGTTTGTACTCGCTGACCGCGGCCAGTTGCTGATCGACCATGGCCGCGTCGGCAGGTTGCTCGATCAGTGTGCGGGCGGTTTTCAACCCGGTGTCGAGTTGGCCGAGCAGGTCGTTGACGGCGCCCGGGCCTTGTTCGCCACGGCGCATTTCGTAGTCCAGGCGGGCCAGGCGCAGGTCTTTGGTCAGTTCATTGAGGCTGGCAATGAACCCGAGCTTGTCGCCGCGATTCACCACGTCACTCAGGCCGGTCCAGCCCGTGACGGTGATCAACAATGTCAGCAGCAGCACCAGACCGAAGCCGACACCCAGTTTGCGATTGACGCTGACGTTCCCCAGTTTCTCGGCTAGCCATCGGTACATGCTGCAACTCCCACGGACCACAAGTTGGTTTTATGGGAACTGTATCGGCAGGCGGGCAGGATTCTGTAGGAGCGTAATGGCTAGAAGAGGCGGGCGAGCAGCGCGGTGACGGCGGTCTCGACGCGCAGGATACGCTCGCCGAGCTGCACCGGTTGCAGGCCAGACTTGGCCAGCAGGTCGATTTCGTAGGGAATCCAGCCGCCTTCCGGGCCGATGGCCAACGTGACCGGCTCGTCGAGGCCACGGGGGCAGGGCGGGTAATTGCCCGGATGGCCGACCAGGCCGAGGGTGCCTTCGGCAATCGCTGGCAGTCGATCTTCGACAAACGGCTTGAAGCGCTTCTCGATGACAATTTCAGGCAACACGCTGTCACGAGCCTGTTCGAGGCCGAGGATCAGTTGCTCGCGAATCGCTTCCGGTTCCAGGAACGGGGTCTGCCAGAAGCTCTTCTCGACGCGATAGCTGTTCACCAGCACGATCCGCGGCACACCCATGGCCGCCACGGTCTGAAACACCCGACGCAGCATTTTGGGGCGTGGCAGGGCCAGCACCAGGGTCAGCGGCAGCTTGGCCGGTGGCGGTTGGTCGAGGGTGACGCGCAGTTCGGCTTCATCGGCGTCCAGGCGCAGCACTTCGGCCGAACCCATCAGGCCGCCGATACGCCCGACGCGCATGCTGTCACCCACTTCACAGCGGTGGACTTCCTGCATGTGCGTCAACCGGCGATCACGCAGGATCACCCGGTCGGCCGCAATAAAATCGGCCTCTTCGAGGAGCAGCAGGTTCACGCTTGGGTCGCTGGCGGCTGGTCGTTGTGATCGTCAACCGGTTGGTCGTCCGGATGGTCGCCGCGCTTGCTGATCAGGCCGCCGAACAGGATGCCGATTTCAAACAGCAGCCACATCGGTACGGCCAGCAGCGTCTGCGAGAAGATGTCCGGCGGCGTCAGGATCATGCCGACCACGAAGCAGCCGATGACCACGTACGGACGGATTTTCTTCAGGTATTTGACGTCGACCACGCCGATCCACACCAGCAGCACCACGGCCACCGGAATCTCGAACGCCACGCCGAAGGCGAAGAACAGCGTCATGACGAAGTCGAGGTAGCTGCTGATATCGGTCATCATTTCCACGCCGGCCGGGGTGGCGGCGGCGAAGAATTTGAAGATCAGCGGGAATACCAGGTAATAGGCGAATGCCATGCCGGCGTAGAACAGCATGATGCTCGATACCAGCAACGGCACCGCGATGCGTTTTTCATGCTTGTACAGGCCCGGCGCAATGAAGCCCCAGATCTGATGCAGGATCACCGGGATCGCCAGGAACAGCGACACCATCATGGTCAGCTTCAGTGGCGTCAGGAAAGGCGACGACACGTCGGTGGCGATCATCGTCGCGCCCACAGGCAGATACTGGCGCAGCGGCGTGGAGACGAAGGTGTAGATCTGCTGGGTAAACGCAAACAACCCGGCGAAGATGATGAAGATCGCCGCTACGCAGCGCAGCAGACGGGTACGCAACTCGGTGAGGTGCGAAACCAGCGGCATGTGCTGGTCGTTTTCTGGGAGATCGCTCATGAGGCTCGCGGCGGCAAAGTGGTGTCGTGAGGAGCCGGCGTTGTCGGCGCGGCGGCAGGAGCAACGGGTTCTACGTGCGCCACGACCGGCGCCGCTTCAACCGTTTCCACCGCTTTCACGGTTTCCGTCGGCGCAGCAGGCGCGGATTCTGTCGTCGATGCAGGGATCGTCTGCTCCGCCACCGGCTGAACCGGAGTGGCTTCCTGCTGGGTCGGCGTGAAAATCTTCCGCGCCTCCTGTTCCAGCGACAGAATGTGCTCGTTGTGCAGTTGCCGACGAATCTCGTCGGCACCGATTTCACGCTCAACTTCCTGTTTGATCGCATTGAAGCTGCGCTTCAGGCGACCGACCCACAGGCCGGCGGTGCGCGCAGCACCCGGCAGACGCTCGGGGCCCAGCACCAGCAGGGCCACGAGGCCGACGAGCAGCAGTTCAGAGAAGCTGATACCAAACATTAGTCAGTGCTCACACGTCTTTGCGGATCGGCTCTTCGACTTTTTGCGCCTGCACGTCGATGGTGTGCGGCTGGTTCACGGACTGCGTGGTCTGTGGCTGAACAGGTGGAACCGGTTGTGCCGCTGCCGGATCGGCCGGTTTTTCGTCGTCGTTCATGGCTTTCTTGAAGCCCTTGATCGATTCGCCGACGTCAGTGCCGAGGTTTTTCAGTTTCTTGGTGCCGAACACCAGCACGACAACAACCAGGATGACGATCCAGTGTTTCCAGTCAAAAATGCCCATGTTGCTGCTCCTCTCTAATAGTTGTTCAGGCGGACGGGCGCGAGGCTTTCTCTGCGTGTCCGGACAGACCGAAACGACGGTCCAGTTCATCGAGTACAGCCTGTGGATGCTGCCCCAGTTGGGCGAGCATGACCATGCTGTGGAACCACAAATCGGCGGTCTCGTAGATCACATCGCTGCAGTCGCCGCTGATGGCGGCATCCTTGGCGGCAATGATGGTTTCGACCGACTCTTCGCCGACTTTTTCCAGAATCTTGTTCAAGCCCTTGTGGTACAGGCTGGCGACGTACGAGCTGTCGGCGGCGGCGCCTTTGCGCGCTTCCAGTACCTCGGCCAGTCGGGTCAGAGTGTCACTCATGTGTGTGTCCTGCGGAATAGATGGCGTGCGGATCTTTGAGAACCGGGTCGACGGTTTTCCAGTCGCCGTTCTCGAAGACGCGATAGAAGCAGCTCTGCCGACCGGTATGGCAGGCGATGTCGCCGATCTGCTCGACCATCAGGATGATCACGTCGGCGTCACAGTCCAGGCGCATCTCATGCAGCGTCTGCACGTGGCCGGACTCTTCGCCTTTGCGCCACAACTTGCCACGGGAACGTGACCAGTAAATGGCGCGGTTTTCGGCAGCGGTCAGTTCCAGCGCTTCGCGGTTCATCCAGGCCATCATCAGGACGCGCCCGGTCTTGTGATCCTGGGCGATTGCCGGCACCAGGCCGTCGGCGTCCCACTTGATCTCGTCCAGCCAGTTTTTCATCTTCGACTCCGACAGCGGGCTCCGCACTTCATGAGCAGAGTCCAACGTTGAAACAGTGTGCCAGTGGATCACACAACTGGCTATCGGCGAACGACCAGATACAAACCGACCGCCATCATGATTCCCGCCGGCCAGTAGGCCAGTTCGTTCAACGGCCCGGCCATGGCCAGTATTGCGCCGCCGGCCAGGTGCGCGGTACCGAGCAGGCGCAGAAACCAGTCGTCCCGGCGTCGATGCCACGGTGGCGGCTGGTCGTAAGCGTGGGGATGCGACATGCGTTCGAGCAGATCGCGCGCCATGTTGGCCAGGTGCGGCAGTTGTTCGAACTGGCTCTGCACGTTGCCGAGCAAGGCTTTGGGGCTGACGCGCTCGCGCATCCAGCGTTCGAGGAACGGCTGGGCGGTGTTCCACAGATCGAGGTCCGGGTACAGCTGACGGCCCAGGCCTTCGATGTTCAACAGGGTTTTTTGCAGCAAAACGAGTTGTGGCTGCACTTCCATGTTGAAGCGTCGAGCGGTCTGGAACAGGCGCATCAGCACCTGACCGAAGGAAATATCTTTTAACGGTTTTTCGAAGATAGGCTCGCAAACGGTACGGATCGCCGCTTCGAATTCGTTGAGTTTGGTTTCCGCCGGCACCCAACCCGAATCGATGTGCAGTTGCGCCACACGCCGGTAATCGCGTTTGAAGAACGCGAACAGGTTGCGCGCCAGGTAATCCTGGTCTTCCGGGGTCAGGCTGCCGACGATGCCGCAGTCGATCGCAATGTACTGCGGGCTCCACGGGTTGACGGTGCTGACGAAGATGTTGCCCGGGTGCATGTCGGCGTGGAAGAAACTGTCGCGGAACACCTGGGTGAAAAAGATCTCGACGCCGCGCTCGGCGAGCATTTTCATGTCGGTGCGCTGGTCGGCCAGGGTTGCGAGGTCGGTGACCTGAATGCCGTAGATGCGCTCCATCACCAGCACTTTCGGCCGGCACCAGTCCCAATAGACTTGTGGCACGTACAGCAGCGGCGAACCGTCGAAGTTACGCTTCAACTGGCTGGCGTTGGCCGCCTCGCGCAACAGGTCGAGTTCGTCGTAGATGGTTTTTTCGTAGTCGCTGACCACGTCCACCGGGTGCAGCAGACGCGCGTCGGCAGAGAGTTTTTCCGCGGCGCGGGCGAGGATGAACAACCACGCCAGGTCTTGCGCGATGATCGGTTTCAGTCCGGGGCGGATAACTTTGACAACGACTTCTTCACCGGTTTTCAACTGTGCGGCATGCACCTGCGCCACCGAAGCCGAGGCCAGCGGTTCGACGTCGAAACGGCTGAATACTTCACTGATCTTTTTGCCGAGCTGTTCTTCGATCAACTTGACCGACACTTGCGAATCGAACGGCGGCACGCGGTCCTGCAGCTTCATCAGCTCATCGGCGATGTCTTCCGGCAACAGGTCGCGGCGGGTGGACAGGATCTGCCCGAACTTGATGAAAATCGGTCCGAGGTCCTGCAGCGCCAGGCGCAATCGCGCGCCACGGCTCAGGTCCAGCGGCTTGCGCGGGAACCAGCGCCACGGCAACGCGTAGCGCAGCGCCAGCAGAAACCACGGCAGCGGCAGGGCGAACAGCAGGTCATCGAGGCGGTAGCGAATCACAACGCGCTGGATGCGCAACAAACGGCGGACGGCAAGCAGCTTCATGCGTTATCGCTTGGGTCGAGGGATCGGGAAAGGCGCTCGAAACGCGCCTCGAGACGTTCCAGATCGAGTTTGATCTGGTCCAGTTCACTGAATCGGGCTTCGGCTTCGCGCTGACCGACGAGGGTGCGCGATTCTTCGGCCAGGTATTCGCCCAGGTTCTGGCCCAGGCTGGCAAATCCTTGCTGATACCAGCGTGCGCGACTGCGCAGGTGACCGCCGACCAGTTGCGTGGCCACGGGTCCCAGCCAGCGCGAAAGTTCGTATTCCCAGTCCAGCTCCAGGTCCTGGAGGATCGCGGCCAGTTCCAGCAGCACGCCGCTGTCGCCGTCGAGTTCGACTTCAGGGGCATGCAAAACGGAGGTCTTGTCCTTGCTCATCGCCAGTTTCAACAGGCTGGAAGCCGGTGCACGCAAGGTGCAGTCGGCGCCGGTTTCCCAGTGGGTCGCCAACATCAAGCCTTCGTCGCTGGGCAGGATGAACAGTTGCAGTGCCGGGCTGCGGCAATCGACGGCAATCACCCGGCCGCTCAAATGCGCCAGCCGCGGCAGCGCCGTGCTGTCGAGACGCAGCACCCGGTTCAGGCCGAGTTCAATGCTGGCGAGCAGACCGGCCAGCAACATCAGGGTTTGATGCCACGGTGCAGGGCCACGATGCCTGCGGTCATGTTGTGGTAGGTCACGCGGTCGAAACCGGCCTCGACCATCATCGACTTTAGGGTTTCCTGGTTCGGGTGCATGCGGATCGATTCGGCCAGGTAGCGATAGCTTTCCGAGTCGTTGGTGATCAGCTTGCCCATCAACGGCATGAAGGCGAACGAGTAGGCGTCATAGGCTTTGGACATCAGCGCGTTGGTCGGCTTGGAGAATTCCAGCACCAGCAAACGGCCGCCCGGCTTGAGTACGCGCAGCATCGAGCGCAGTGCGTCTTCTTTATGCGTCACGTTGCGCAGGCCGAAAGCGATGGTCACGCAGTCGAAATGGTTGTCCGGGAACGGCAGCTTTTCAGCGTCGGCCTGAACGAATTCGACGTTGCCGGCCACACCCAGGTCCAGCAGGCGGTCACGACCGACCTTGAGCATGGATTCGTTGATGTCGGCCAACACCACCTGGCCGGTCGGGCCCACGAGGTGCGAGAATTTTTTGGTCAGGTCGCCGGTGCCGCCGGCAATGTCCAGCACGCGGTTGCCGGTGCGAACGCCCGACAGCTCGATCGCAAAACGCTTCCACAAACGGTGCATGCCGCCCGACAGGAGGTCGTTCATCAAGTCGTACTTGGCGGCTACCGAGTGGAAAACCTCAGCGACTTTTTCCGCTTTTTGGCTTTCCGGAACGTTTTTGAAACCGAAGTGCGTGGTGGGTTCGGCATCGCTGCCTTTGCGCTGATCAGTCATATCGCTGTCACCAGAAGAGAATGCGGGACATTCTAATCCCGGTGGCCTGCTTTGTCTTGGCAAGGCTGAAGGTAAGATGTAGAACCGCCGGGACGTTTTGCCGCAGGCGCGGTCAAGATGCTTCAGGAAAGTATTCATAAAGCAGGAGTCATTCGATGGCCCGTATTAGTGTTGAACGTGCCCACGGCCTGGGCAAGGAAGCGGCCCGCGAGAAGGCCGACCAGTTGGCGCAGAAACTGTCCGATCAATATGGTCTGGAGCCGCAGTGGTCCGGCGACACCCTGAACCTCAAGCGTTCCGGGGTGAAAGGCGCGGTGCATGTGGGAGAGGATTCGATCAAGGTCGATGTAGAACTTGGCCTGATGATGTCGGCCATGAGTGGCATGATCAAATCGGAAATCGAAAAGGCCCTCGATAAAGCGTTGTCCTGATTCGCACTGAATTTGTGAGTGCATTCCCTGTGGGAGCGAGCCTGCTCGCGAAGACGGAGTGTCAGTCGACATCGAAGTCGGATGATGTACCGCTATCGCGAGCAGGCTCGCTCCCACAGTTTTTTGTTGTGGTGCGCCCGAGGTTTTATGTCAGTTGTTAGGGTGCCGTTTCTAATTTTTCTCCCTACTTTGTGCATGAGCCCGACACTTTCGCGGGCAGTTCCTCAAACCTTCTGCGCGTGAGGTGCACCATGGCCAAAGTTATTTTGAAGAAAAAAATCGACGCTTCGACAACCGCTCTGAGCGACGTCAAATCCTATGCCCGCAAGATCTGGCTGGCAGGCCTGGGTGCCTACGCCAAGGTCGGCCAAGAGGGCAGCGATTACTTTCAAGAGTTGATCAAGGCTGGTCAAACTGTTGAAAAGAAAGGCAAAAAGGTAGTTGCCGAGAAACTTGAAGCAGCTAACGCCGAGATCGATGAAGCCAAGAGCGAAGTAAGCACTTTCAAAGGCAAGGTCGAAGTTCAACTCGACAAGGTCGAGAAGGCTTTTGACTCGCGTGTCGCAAGTACCTTGAATCGTATTGGCATTCCGTCTAAACATGACGTTGAGGCACTCTCTGCTAAGCTCGATGAGCTGACGGCATTGCTCGAACGCGTCGCGCGTAAATCTTAAGGAGAACGGGATGGCTGGTAAAAAGAACACCGAAAAAGAAGGCAGCTCGTGGATCGGGAAAGTCGAAGACTACTCCCGCAAAATCTGGCTTGCTGGTTTAGGCGTGTACTCGAAGATCGACACTGACGGCAGCAAGCTCTTCGATACATTGGTCAAAGACGGCGAGAAAGCCGAGAAGCTAACCAAGAGCGCTGTCGGCAAGAAAGTCGATGCCGCCAAGGACTCCGCTACCTCTGCCAAATCGCGCATCACTGGCGTGAAAGATCGTGCGCTGGGCAAGTGGGATGAGCTGGAAGGGGCTTTCGACAAGCGCCTGAACAGCGCCATTTCGCGCCTGGGTGTCCCGAGCCGTAACGAAGTGAAAGCGCTGCACAGCAAGGTCGATACCCTGACCAAGCAAATCGAAAAACTCACCGGTGCCAAGGTTGCGCCTGTTGCGGCGAAAACCGCAGCAGCCAAACCAGCGGCTAAAACCGCTGCCAAGCCACTGGTAAAAGCTGCCGCTAAACCGGCTGCAAAACCCGCCGCGAAAGCAGCGGCCAAGCCAGCTGCCAAAACGGCCGCCGCAAAACCTGCCGTAGCCAAGCCAGCGGCAAAACCGGTTGCCGCCAAAGCCGCCGCTAAACCGACTGCCAAAACTGCAGCAGCCAAGCCTGCGGCAAAACCTGCCGCCGCGAAAAAACCAGCAGTGAAAAAACCGGCAGCGCCGAAAGCTGCTGCTCCAAAACCAGCAGTGGCTGCCGCCAAACCGGCAACCCCGTCGACTCCGGTGAGCAGCTCGAACTCTGCTACCGCGCCGACCCCTGCTGTAACCCCGACTGCCGCGCCAGCTCCATCGACGCCAACCAGTCAGTCCTGATTTCAGGGCTCAAAAAAACGCCCGGCCTGCAAAGGTCGGGCGTTTTTGTTTGTGCACGATCCTGCAAACACCGCCGCCCTTGTAGGAGCAAGCTTGCTCGCGATGGCATCAACGCGGTGAAACTGAAATACCGAGGAGCCTGCATCGCGAGCAAGCTTGCTCCTACAAAAAGCTATTCGTGTTCCTCAAGATATTGGAGTGCCAACTGCTCCGTCGCCACCTTGATTGGCGGCAGCAGATGCGGCGCCACCAGCATCATGATCTGATACACCACCAGCCTCACTTCGCCCTCGCGATCCAGAATCCGCTGATAATCCAGCGAAAACAGCAGCGTCATGGTGATCTGTTCCACCAACTGCCCCAACGCCTGCGTGTCGCTGACCAACTGCCCCCGAGCCTTCAACCGCGCCAGCAATGAAGCCAGTGTGCGCTTCAGCGCATTGAGCAGGTTGCGTATCCCCTTGGCCAGTTTCGGCAGGCGCCCGGCGAGGTTCGACAGGTCCTGAAAGAGAAACCGATAGTGCGACAGGCGCTCGACGATCAGGTGCAGGAACAGCCAGTAATCTTCCGGTGCCAATTCCACATCGGACGGCGGATCGAGCAGCGGCGCAAGCTCTGCCTGGAAGCGCTCGAACAACCCGAGAATCAGCGGTTCCTTGCCGTGAAAGTGGTAGTAGAGGTTGCCCGGGCTGATGCCCATTTCGTTGGCAACTTCCATGGTGGAGACGTTCGGTTCGCCCTTCTGATTGAACAACTGCAGGGCACATTCGAGGATCCGGTCGCGGGTTTTCATCCAGTCTTCTTAATGATCATTCCAATCCAACCTCCTCCCTGTAGGAGCGAGCCTGCTCGCGATGGACGTTAACGATAGCGCGTGCTGCCTGGATGAACGCGTTGCCTAAACGTTTTTCGCGAGCAGGCTCGCTCCTACAGGGGGAAGACCGTGGTGTGTTGGGTGTCAGCGTACGCGCACGTAAGTACCGGGCGCGGCCTCCATCGGTGGATAGTTCTGGTTGCCAAGGGCCATGTGGGTTTCTTTCTGCGCGCCCGAGCGTTCCTGAATCCAGCTCAGCCATTGCGTCCACCAGCTGCCATCGACTTGCTTGGCGTCGTAATACCAGGCCCGCGGATCGCTGCTCAGTTTTGTGCTTTCGATGAAGTTGGCTTTCGGGTTGGACGGCGGGTTGAGGATGCTCTGCACATGACCGCTGTTGGACAGCACGAAGCGTCGCTCGCCCCCCAGGAGCAGCGTCGAGCGATACACCGCATCCCACGGCGTGATGTGGTCGTTGATGCCCGCCACGCTGAAGCTGTCGACGGTGACTTTCTGCAAGTCAATCGGCGTGCCGCACACTTCCAGGCCCCCCGGATGACTCAGCGGGTTGTGCTTGAAGAAGTCCAGCAGGTCGCCGTGAAAGGCGGCCGGCAGGCGTGTGTTGTCGTTGTTCCAGTAGAGGATGTCGAACGCCGGCGGCTCTTTGCCCAACAGGTAGTTGTTGACGAAGTAGCTCCAGATCAAATCGTTGGGGCGCATCCAGGCGAAGACCTTGGCCATGTCGCGACCGTCCAGCACGCCCTTCTGATAGGACCGACGCTTGGCCGCTTCCAGGGTCTGTTCGTCGGCGAACAGGGTCGCGGGACTCTCCATCTGGCTGTCGAGCAGGCTCACCAGATAGGTTGCGCTGGATACACGGCGCAGTTGCCGCTTCGCCTGCAAATGACCTTGCAGCGCGGCAATGGTCAGCCCGCCGGCGCAGGCACCCATCAGATTGACTTCCCGGGCGCCGGTGATCGCCCGGCATACATTCATCGCTTCCTCGACGGCTTCGACGTAGGTCGAAAGGCCCCATTCGCGATGGCGCACATCGGGGTTGCGCCAGCTGATCATGAAGGTTTGCAGGCCGTTTTTCAGGGCGAACTGGACGAAGCTGTTGCTCGGGCTCAGGTCAAAAATGTAGTACTTGTTGATCTGCGGCGGCACCACCAGCAGCGGTTTGGAATACTGCTTTTCGCTCATCGGCTTGTACTGGATCAGCTCCAGCAGCTCATTGCGAAACACCACGGAGCCGGTGGTGGTGGCGACCGTCTTGCCGACCTCGAAGGCCTGTTTGGTCACTTGCCTGGGCAGGCCGTCGTTGTGCAGGAAATCATCGACCAGGTGACTGATGCCACGCACCAGGCTGTTGCCGCCGGAGTTGAAGATTTCCTTGATCGCCAACGGATTGAGCAGGGTGTTGGACGGTGACACCGCGTCATTGAGCAACGCGAACGCGAAGTGGGCGCGGGCGCGATCGTCCGGGTCCATGTTGCTCTCGTCGATCCAGCTTTTGACCTGTTTCTGCCAGCTCAGGTAGGCCTGCAAACTGCGGCGATATAACGGGTTGAGGCTCCATGCGGGGTCGGCAAAGCGATTGTCGTTGGGGTTGGTCGGGTGCAGGGTTTCGCCCAGCAACACGCGCCCCAGTTGACCGCCCAGCTTCAACGCATGGCGGGCGCTGTGCACGGGGTTGCGCAAACCATGGGCGGCAACGCTGCGCAGGGTCGAAAACAGATCCCGACCACGCAGGCCGGTAATCGCACTCTGTGCGTTGATGAACGCTGCGGGAGTCGGTAAAGATTCCCTCGCTGGCTTGTCGCGCATGACTCAACACTCCTTCGTCTTCAGGCCAAATACAAACACACCGAACCAGAACACCATAGACGCTGTAACGGGTTGTTGCGCGGCGCGGCGTCCTGCCGACCGACGATAAGTCGGTTAACCGCCTGATGGCGCCGGATGCGGATGCATCACGGCGCGCTGCCGTTCTTCCTCGAGAAACTTCATGATGATCGGCGCCACGGCCTCGGCGCGGGTGATCAGGAACAGGTGCCCGTCATCGATGATGTGCAACTGGGCATTGGGAATCCGCCAGGCCAGCAAGCGCATGTTGATCAGCGGGATCAGCGGGTCATCGTCGCCGGCCAGCACCAGCGTCGGCTGGTGGATCTTGTGCAACCAGTGAATGCTGGTCCAGCCGAGCCCGGCGAACAGCTGCCAGTAATAACCGAGCTTGCCCGCCGAGCGCACCTTCGCCGCATGGCTGGCCGCCAGTGTCGGATCGCGACGGAACGAGCCGCCGTAGATCATCGGCGCAATGCGGATCACGTGCGATGGCTGGATGTAGCGCCGTGGGCTGGCCATCATCCATAGCACTTTCGGTTTGCCCGGCACCATCACCGCGCCCGCCGCCGTCGCTGCCAGCACCAGTTTCTTGCAGCGCTCGGGGTAGTCGTATGCAAACTGTTGGGCGAGGGCGCCACCCCACGACACACCGATCACGTTCACTTGCCCGTAATCGAGATAATCGAGCATGCGCGCTGTGAGTTTGGCCAGGCCCGGAAAACGATACGGACGGTTCGGCGTCGACGAACCGCCGACACCGGGCACGTCGAACGCGATGACTTCGAGGTCCGGGTCCAATGCGGCGACGAACGGAAACACCAGCTCCAGGTTGGCGCCGATGCCGTTGAAAATCAGCAAGGGCGTCAAGTGAGGCTTGCCGGGGCGTACTGCCGTGCGGAGGGTTTGGCCATCCAGGTCGACGGTACGAAAAATGAACGGTTGCGGCATGCTTCAAGCCCTGTGGGTTAATTATCCCGGTCCTCTGTAGGAGCGAAGCTTGCTCGCGAAGGCGTCAGATCAGTCGAAATCTACGTTGAATGAATGACCGCTTTCGCGAGCAAGCTTCGCTCCTACGGGGGGCGGGTGTGTCAGTTACCGTTCGTGTACGTAAGTGCCCGGTGCTGCTTCACCTTCGGGATAAGCCTTGTTGCCCAGTTTTGTCGGGGCTTTTTTCAATTCGCCCGAACGTTCCGCTTGCCAGGCTTGCCAGTGCAGCCACCAGGAATCGGTGTGCTTGGTGGAGTTTTCCTGCCACTCCTCAGCCTTCAATGGCATCTCGGCGCTCGTCATGTAGCGCGATTTCGGGTTGCCCGGCGGGTTCAGAATGCTCTGGATATGCCCGCTGCTGGACAGCACGAACTCAACCTTGCCGCCGAACAGTTGCGCCGACTTGTAGCAGGACTTCCACGGGGTGATGTGGTCGTTGGTGCCGGCCAGGGAAAAGATGTCGGCCGTGACCTGCTTCAGGTCGATCGGCGTGCCGCACACTTCCAGTGCATCCGGGCGGATCAGCGGATTGTTTTTGAACATCTCGATCAGGTCGCCGTGGAACGCGGCGGGCAACCGGGTGGTGTCATTGTTCCAGAACAGAATGTCGAACACCGGCGGCTCGTTGCCGAGCAGGTAGTTGTTGACCCAGTAGTTCCAGATCAGATCGTTGGGGCGCATCCAGGCGAACACTTTCGCCATGTCGCGGCCTTCCAGTACACCGGCCTGATAGGAATGGCGTTTGGCGGCTTCAAGCGTCTGCTCGTCGACGAACAGTGCCACGTCGCTGTCCAGGGTGGTGTCCAGCACGCTGACCAGCAGTGTCAGGGCGTTGACCTTGTTTTCGCCAATCGCCGCGTAGTGACCCAGCAACGCGGTGCAGGTGATGCCGCCGGAGCAGGCGCCGAGCATGTTCACGTCTTTACTGCCGGTGATCGCGGTGACCACATCAACCGCTTCCTTGAGCGCTTCGATGTAGGTCGACAGACCCCATTCGCGTTGCTCCTTGGTCGGGTTGCGCCAGCTGACGATGAAGGTCTGCACGTGATTGCGCAGGCAGAAACGCGCCAGGCTTTTGTCCGGGCTCAGGTCGAAAACGTAGAACTTGTTGATCTGTGGCGGCACCACCAGCAATGGACGCTCATGCACTTGCTCGGTGGTCGGCCGGTACTGGATCAGCTCCAGTACGTCGTTACGGAAAACCACCGCACCTTCGGTCACGCCCAGGCTCTTGCCGACTTCGAATGCGCCCATGTTGACCTGGCTCGGCATGCCGCCGTTGTGCACCAGATCCTTGGCCAGGTGCGAGAGGCCGTCGAGCAGGCTCTTGCCACCGGTTTCGAAGAAGCGTTTGACCGCTGCCGGGTTGGCCGCCGTGTTGGTCGGGGCCATGGCTTCGGTCATGAGGTTGATCACGAAATGCCCGCGTGCCGTATCCTTGGGCCCGAGGTTACTGTCGTCGATCCAGTCGTGGAGTTCCTTGCGCCACGCCAGGTAGGTTTGCAAATAACGTTTGTAGAGCGGGTTCTGGCTCCAGGCCGGATCGGCGAAACGACGGTCATCGCTAGTCGGTAGCAGCTCGGATTTGCCGAACAGCACGTTCTTCAGTTCAAGACCGAAATGAGCGACATGCTTCGCACTGTGAATCGGTTGTTTAATGGCCTGCCTGAGCACCATTCGAGCAGAAGCCAGTAGATCCTTTCCACGCAGCCCAACGACAGGATTAAGCCCCAAGGTGTTTTCCGAGGCTTGATACTTCAAGTCATCGTTATTCTTGTTACTCATCTACGACGCTCCATTGTCCTGAGACGAGTACCTGAGTCCAGCCGTGTAGTCACACAGCCAATGCCAGGTACTACTGCTCGGGTGACCGATAATTCTGCATCGCTGCTTTTTAGTTCAGAGAGCACTGCAGGTAACTTGCCAGCTCCATTGGTTACCCGAGTTTAATTTTTTTCGCAAGCAGGCTAATGACTGACCTTGCGGCCAAGCATTCAAACAGATGAAATTAGAAAATGCCTTCTAATGCGCAAGAGGCGCGGGTTAGAGCATCAGCTTGACGACAGATTCGTTAGGGTCGCGGGTCTTTCCGGCCGCTTTCAGTTCGGCAAGATAATCGTTCCAGAGATCCTCTTGGCGCACGCCCAACTGGTACAGATATTCCCAAGTGAACAGGCCGCTGTCGTGGCCGTCGTCGAAGGTCAATTTCAGTGCGTACTGACCGGCCGGTTCTACTTTGGTCAGGCCTACGCCGATCTTGCCAAATTGCAGGATAGGTTTGCCGTGGCCCTGGACCTCGGCGGAAGGAGAGTGCACGCGCAGGAACTCTGCGGGCAGGTGATATTCCTCGCCGGACGCGTATTTCAGCGACAGGGTTTTCGAGGCTTTGTGCAGTTTGATGTCGGTGGGGAGTTGGGTCATGACCTGATGTCCGTCAATGTGGAACTCTCGCGGTCCCTTGTAGGAGCCGGCTTGCCGGCGATGGGGACCTTGAGATCGCCATCGCCGGCAAGCCGGCTCCTACACAGGTCTCACATGACCTACAGGATATAACGGGACAGGTCTTCGTTCTGCGCCAATTCGCCGAGGTGGCTGTTGACGTAGTCGGCGTCGATCAGGATCACCTTGCCGTCGTGAGCGCTGGCCAGGTCGCCGGCGCTGAACGACACCTCTTCAAGCAGACGCTCAAGCAGCGTGTGCAGGCGACGGGCACCGATGTTCTCGGTTTTCTCGTTGACCTGCCAGGCGATCTCGGCGATGCGCTTGATGCCGTCCGGCTGGAACTCGATGGCCAGGCCTTCGGTTTTCAGCAGTGCGCAATATTGCTCGGTGAGCGATGCGTGCGGTTCGCTGAGGATGCGTTCGAAGTCTTCCGGCGTCAGCGCCTTCAGCTCGACACGAATCGGCAGACGGCCTTGCAGCTCAGGCACCAGATCGCTCGGCTTGCTCAAGTGGAACGCGCCAGAAGCGATGAACAGGATGTGGTCAGTCTTGACCATGCCCAGTTTGGTGTTGACGGTGCAGCCTTCGATCAGCGGCAACAAGTCGCGTTGCACGCCTTCACGGGACACGTCGACGCCACCGGAGTTACCGCGCTTGGCAACCTTGTCGATTTCGTCGATGAACACAATGCCGTGCTGCTCGACCGCTTCCAGCGCCTTGGCCTTCAGCTCTTCATCGTTGACCAGGCGGCTGGCTTCTTCGTCGCGGACCAGTTTCAGCGCTTCCTTGACCTTGAGCTTGCGGCTCTTGCGTTTGCCCTTGCCCATGTTGGCGAACAGGCTCTGCAACTGGTTGGTCATTTCTTCCATGCCCGGTGGCGCGGAGATATCGACGCCGGACACTTCGGCGACTTCGATTTCGATCTCCTTGTCATCCAGCTGACCTTCGCGCAGGCGCTTGCGGAACAGCTGGCGGGTGTTGGAGTCGGTCGACGGGGCGTCATCGTTGTTGAAGCCCATGCGCGCCGGTGGCAGCAGGGCGTCGAGGATGCGCTCTTCGGCGGCGTCTTCGGCACGGTGGCGAACCTTGGTCATTTCCTGTTCGCGCAGCAGTTTGATGGCGGCGTCGGCCAGGTCACGAATGATCGATTCGACGTCGCGGCCAACGTAGCCGACTTCGGTGAACTTGGTCGCTTCGACTTTGATGAACGGTGCGTTGGCCAGTTTCGCCAGGCGACGGGCGATCTCGGTTTTGCCGACACCGGTCGGACCGATCATCAGGATGTTCTTCGGCGTTACTTCAACGCGCAGCTCTTCCGGCAGTTGCATCCGGCGCCAGCGGTTACGCAGAGCGATGGCGACGGCGCGTTTGGCATCGTCCTGGCCGATGATATGGCGGTTGAGTTCGTGGACGATTTCACGGGGAGTCATGGACATAGTAATTGGCGGTCCTCAAGCAAAAGTGAGCCGTGGCGCTAAGGCCGGAACAGGCTTACTCGGCGAGGTCCTGCTCCTCAATGGTGAAGGTGTGGTTGGTGAATACGCAGATGTCGCCGGCGATGCCGAGCGCGGTTTCGACGATTTCGCGGGCTGACAGATCGGTTTTCTTCAGCAGCGCGCTGGCAGCAGCCTGTGCGTAACCGCCACCGGAACCCATGGCGATCAGGCCTTCTTCGGGTTCGACCACGTCGCCGTTGCCGGTGATGATCAGGGACGCGTCTTTGTTGGCGACCGCGAGCATGGCTTCGAGGCGGCTGAGGGAGCGGTCGGTGCGCCATTCTTTGGCAAGTTCGACGGCGGCACGAACCAGATGGCCCTGATGTTTCTCGAGCTGGCCTTCGAAACGCTCGAAGAGGGTGAAGGCGTCAGCGGTGGCCCCGGCAAAACCGGCGATCACCTGGCCGTGGTACAGGCGACGAACTTTCTTCGCATTGCCTTTCATCACGGTATTACCGAGAGAAACCTGGCCGTCGCCGCCCATGACGACTTTGCCGTGGCGGCGAACTGAAACGATGGTGGTCAAGGGAGAGTCTCCACGCAGCGGGGCGAAAATGCCTTATGCAAACTCATATGGGGGTGGTGGAGCGTTTTTCAACTGCGGGGCGGGAGAGGGGACGAGTGGTGTTGCGCGGGGGAATGTGTGTTGTCTGGTCTGACGCCTTCGCGGGCAAGCCTCGCTCCTACAGGTAATGCACCGTTCACAAATACGGCGAACGGTGCATTTTACGGCGTTCGCAATATCGCAAACGCCCCGTTACCTGTAGGAGCGAGGCTTGCCCGCGAAGAACGATAACGCGGTCTTGCGGACGGGATCAGCGGTTCTGGCGTTGTTGTAACAACAGGTTGCTGAACCCGGCGCCGGACAGTTGTTTCTGCGCGGTGGTCAGTTGTTCGCGGTTGCTGAACGGCCCGACCAACACCCGATACCAGGTCTCGTCCTTCACCGTGCCGGACTCAACCGCCACAGCCTGACCGAGCAGGATGATCTGCGCGCGCACCTTGTCTGCATCAGCCTCCTTGCGGAACGAACCGGCCTGCAGGAAGAACTTGGTCACCGGTGCCGCCTTGGCCACGGGTGGCGGTGGCGGCGGGGTGATGCCAGCCAATGCCGCTTGAGCCCGCGCCGTGTCGATCTTCGCCGCTTCTGCCGGGGTTACCGGCGTGGTCGGTACAGCCGGCGTCGGCGGGGTTTTCTCCGGCACGGCATCCGGCGGCACGATAACTTCCGATTCCGGCAGCAAGGTGTAGAAGTCGTACTTCGGCTTCACCGGTTGCGTCGGGCTCGGCGGGGTCTTGTTGGCCTCGGCGACCTTGGTGGCTTTCTGCTGCTCGATCTTCTCGCGCTTGACGCTGTCGCTGCCCTTGCCCGGTTCCAGCTTCATCAGGAACACAATGAACGCGCCGACCGTCAGGCCGATGGCCATCCACAGCCAGCCCGGGATCGGTTGCTTTGCAGGAGCTTGGTAACGGCTGGCGCCACGCTTGGGTGCAGGTTTTTTCTTGGCAGCCAACTTACATACGCTCCAGAGTTTCCAGACCCAAGAGTTCCAGGCCTTGCTTGAGAGTGCGACCGGTCAGCGCGGCAAGACGCAGGCGGCTTTGCATTTGCGCCGGGGTTTCGGCGCTGAGGATCGGGCAGTTCTCGTAGAAACTGGAGAACAGGCCGGCAACGTCGTACAGGTAGGTGCAGAGGATGTGCGGCGTGCCTTTCTCGGACACGTTGTTCAGGATTTCGCCGAATTGCGCGAGTTTGGCCGCCAGCTCATGTTCATGCGCGGCTTCCAGGACGATCTGGCCTTCGACTTCGCTGAAGTCCTTGCCGAGCTTGCGGAACACGCCCGCCACGCGGGTGTACGCGTACAGCAGGTACGGCGCGGTGTTGCCTTCGAAGTTCAGCATCAGGTCGAAGTTGAAGCTGTAGTCGCTGGTACGGTGCTTGGACAGGTCGGCGTATTTCACTGCGCCGATGCCCACGACCTTGGCGATGTTGCGCAGCTCGTCTTCGGCCAGCTCCGGGTTTTTCTCTTTGACCAGGTTGTAGGCGCGCTCCTGGGCTTCGGTCAGCAGGTCGATCAGCTTCACGGTGCCGCCGTCGCGGGTCTTGAACGGACGGCCATCGGCGCCGTTCATGGTGCCGAAGCCCATGTGTTCCATTTCCATCGGGTGCGTCACGAAGCCGGCCTTGCGGGCGACAGCGAACACTTGCTGGAAGTGCAGGGCCTGGCGCTGGTCGACAAAGTACAGCGCGCGATCAGCCTTCAGTTTGCCACTGCGATAACGCACGGCCGCCAGGTCGGTGGTGGCGTAGAGGTAGCCGCCGTCCGCCTTGACGATGATCACCGGCAGCGGGTCGCCGTCAGCGTTCTTGAACTCGTCGAGGAACACGCACTGCGCGCCATTACTCTCGACCAGCATGCCCGCAGCCTTGAGGTCGTTGACCACGTTGATCAGGTCGTCGTTGTAGGCGCTTTCGCCCATCACGTCGGCCATGGTCAGTTTGACGTTCAGCAGTTCGTAGATTTTCTGGCAGTGCGACAGCGAGATGTCCTTGAACTTGGTCCACAGCGCCAGGCAATCCGGGTCGCCGGCTTGCAGCTTGACCACCAGGCCACGGGCGCGGTCGGCGAACTCTTCGGATTCGTCAAAGCGTCCCTTGGCGGCGCGGTAGAAGTTTTCCAGGTCCGACAGCTCGTCGCTGGTGATCGGGTTTTCTTGCAGGTACGCCATCAGCATGCCGAACTGGGTGCCCCAGTCGCCCACGTGGTTCTGACGGATCACTTCGTCGCCGAGGAACTCCAGCACGCGAGCCACGCCGTCGCCGATGATGGTCGAACGCAAGTGGCCGACGTGCATCTCCTTGGCGAGGTTGGGTGCCGACAGGTCGACCACGGTGCGTTGCGCCGGGCCGGCCTTGCGCACGCCGATGTGCTCGTCGGCCAGTGCGGCGTCGAGGCGGGTGGCCAGGGCGTCGGTGTTCTGGAAGAAATTCAGAAAGCCAGGACCGGCGATTTCGGTCTTGGTGACGTTTTCGTCAGCCGGCAGCGCGGCGATGATTTTCTCGGCCAGATCGCGCGGCTTCATGCCGGCCGGCTTGGCCAGCATCATGGCGATGTTGCTGGCGAAGTCGCCGTTCTTCTTGTCACGGGAGTTTTCCACCTGGATCGCCGGCGTCAGGCCTTCAGGCAACACACCTTCGTTGACGAGTTGGGTGATGGCTTGTTGGATCAACTGGCGAATGGTGTCTTTCATGGTCTTCTCTTTCGACCGCAAGCGCGGCGGCGCTTCGATGCGCTGGTGGAAAAACTGGGCATTATCCGTTGCGAAGGCGGGCTTGCCAACTATAGCGGGCAGGTTGTGGATATGTGGTGACAAATAGACCGCCTTCGCGGGCAAGTCGGATCGCCGCACCGCTCGCTCCTACAGAGGCCAAGCGCATACCTGTAGGAGCGAGGCTTGCCCGCGAAGGCAATATTGAAATCAATACAAATCGACCGGGTCGACATCCAGAGACCAACGCACCGCCCGCCCACTCGGCATCTGCTCCAGCACCAGCAACCAACTGGCCAGCAACCGGTGCAGCGGCGCCCGAGCCGTCGCCTGCAACAACAATTGCGCGCGATAACGCCCGGCCCGACGTTCCATCGGAGCGGGCACCGGCCCGAGCAATTCGATCCCGGTCAGGTTCTGTTCGGCTAGTAAACGCTCGGCCTCGTTGCACGCCTCGTCGAGAAACCCTTCCGCCTGCCCCGGTTTGTGCGCTTCGGCCCGCAGCAGCGCCAAATGCGCAAACGGCGGCAAACCGGCGGCGCGTCGTTCGCTCAGCGCCTGCTCGGCGAACGCGAAGTAGCCCTGTTCGGTCAGTTGCACCAGCAGCGGATGGTCCGCCAGATGGGTCTGGATAATCACTTTGCCCGGCTCTTCGGCCCGCCCCGCGCGGCCGGCGACCTGCACGATCAGTTGCGCCATGCGCTCACTGGCGCGGAAGTCGCCGGAGAACAATCCGCCGTCGGCATCGAGAATCGACACCAGCGTCACCCGGGGAAAGTGATGCCCTTTGGCAAGCATTTGCGTGCCCACCAAAATGCACGGGTGACCCTTCTGAATGGTCGCGAACAGCTGATTCATCGCGTCCTTGCGCGACGTGCTGTCGCGGTCGACTCGCAGCACCGGAACATCCGGGAACAAAATGGCCAGGCGTTCTTCGGCGCGCTCGGTGCCGGCGCCCACCGGTCGCAAATCCACTTTGCCGCACTTCGGGCAGTGCCGGGGCACGCGTTCGACGTAGCCGCAATGGTGGCAGCGCAGTTCGCCGGAGCGCTGGTGCACGGTCATTCGCGCATCGCAGCGCTGGCATTCGGACATCCAGCCGCAGTCGTGGCACAGCAGCGTCGGGGCGAAACCTCGACGGTTGAGGAACACCAATACTTGCTGGCCGGCCGCGAGTGTCTGACCGATGGCTTGGTGCATCGGCCCGGAAATGCCGCTGTCGAGTGGGCGACTTTTCACATCCAGGCGCAGGAAGCGCGGCTGCTTGGCGCCGCCAGCACGCTCATTGAGGCGTAGGAGGCCGTAACGCCCGGTGTAGGCGTTGTGCAGGCTTTCCAGCGAAGGCGTGGCGGAACCGAGCACGATCGGGATGTTTTCCTGCCGTGCGCGCACCAATGCCAGGTCTCGGGCGTGATAGCGCAGGCCTTCCTGCTGTTTATAAGAGCCGTCGTGCTCTTCGTCGATGATGATCAGGCCGGGATTTTTCATCGGCGTGAACAGCGCCGAACGGGTGCCGATAATAATGTCGGCGTCGCCATCACGCGCGGCGAGCCAGGCTTCGAGGCGCTCGCGATCGTTGACCGCCGAGTGGATCAGCGCAATCCGCGCATTGAACCGTTGTTCGAAGCGCGCCAGGGTTTGCGGGCCGAGGTTGATCTCCGGGATCAACACCAGTGCTTGCTTGCCGGCTTCGAGGGTTTCGCGGATCAACTGCAAATAGACTTCGGTCTTGCCGCTGCCGGTGACCCCGGCCAGCAGGAACGCGTGATAACTGTCGAACCCGGCGCGAATTGCTTCATAGGCGGCGCGTTGTTCAGGGTTGAGCGGTAATTCGGGTTGCGCCAGCCAATGCTCGTGACGGGCGCCGGGGGCGTGCTTGCGGATCTCCACTTGCACCAGATCCTTGGCCAGCAGCAGATCCAGGCTGTCCTTGCTCAGCATCAACTTGCTCAGCAATTGATGGGCGACACCATGAGGATGCTGCGCCAGGGTCGCCAACGCCTCGCGCTGACGCGGGGCCCGGGCGATGCGCGGGTCATCGAGGCTGGCGCCAGGCGCGGCGGACCAGAAACGTTCCTGGCGCGCTTCGGCCAGCTCGCCTTGACGCAACAGCACCGGCAGCGCCCAGCTCAAGGTGTCGCCGAGGCTGTGCTGATAATACTGAGAGGTCCACAGGCACAGCTTGAACAGCGCTGGCGGCAAGGGCGGCGTGGCGTCGAGCAGGGCCAGGGCCGGTTTGAGCTTTTCTGCTGGCACTTCGCTGGTGTCGGTGACCTCTACCAGAATCCCGATCATCTCCCTTCGGCCGAAAGGCACGCGCAGGCGCATGCCCGGTTGCAACTGGGCGCGCAGGACACCGGCCGGGGCACGGTAATCGAACAGGCGGCGCAGGGGCGAAGGCAGGGCGAGGCGCAAAATGGCGTCGGGCACGCGGGGGGGTCTCGATCAACAAACAATAGGGGGCGTGACATATAACCTGTGGGAGTGAGCCTGCTCGCGATAGCAATCTTGCAGTCAACATTGCGGCGACTGGCAGACCGCTATCGCGAGCAGGCTCACTCCTACAGGGGATCGCGTATTGGGTCGGGAGCCTAGCAGACGGTCGGTCTAAGCGACAGCTTGCGTGATTGAGATTGTCTGGTAGAATCCGCGGCCTAATTACGTGCGGTATTCAACAATAGTGTTGGGTGGCGGCACGCAGCCCGAGGAAGACACCATGAAAGCTGATATCCATCCAGAATACCCAGCCATTGCTGTTACTTGCAGCTGTGGCAACAAGTTCGAAACCCGTTCGACCTTCGGCAAAGCCCTGGCGATCGACGTTTGCAACGAGTGCCACCCGTTCTACACCGGTAAGCAAAAGACTCTGGACACTGGCGGCCGCGTTCAGCGCTTCGCAGACCGTTTCGGTGCTTTCGGCAAGAAACCTGCTCCAGCAGCAGAGTAAGGTTCGAAAGCCCCATGGGCTTTTCCTTGCTAATAAAAAGGCGTCCCTTGCGGGCGCCTTTTTTGTGTCTGCGATTTGGCTGTCCGGCGCCCAGGCCTTCTGTCCAGTGCCAAGTGGCCTGACGCAAGTCGCGGTGCAGCGCGTGGTCGATGGCGACACGCTGCGCCTGAGCGATGGACGCAGTGTGCGCATGATCGGCCTGAACACGCCTGAGCTGGGCAAGCAGGGCCGTTCCGACGAGCCCTTCGCCGTGGCAGCGCGCAAGCGACTGGAAGCCTTGGTCGCCGCCAGCGGCGGGCGGGTCGGTGTGCTGCCGGGTAAAGAGAGCAAGGATCACTACGGTCGTACCCTTGCGCATCTTTATGGTGCCGATGGCGCCAACCTCGAAGCGCAGATGCTCGCAGAAGGGCTCGGTTTCCAGGTGGCGGTCGCCCCGAATGTTGATCTGGTGGCCTGTCAGCAAGCAGCGGAACGCAGTGCGCGGCAAGCCGGGCTCGGTGTGTGGCGCCAGTCGCCTGTACTGAAAGCGGAGCAGATCAACACGTCCGGCTTCGCGGTGGTCAGTGGGCGTGTGAGCAAGGTTCAGCGCAATCGCGGTGGTGTTTGGATCGAGTTGCAGGATTCTCTTGTACTGCGTGTTGCGCCCAATGTGCTGGGGCAATTTGATGGTGCGGCGCTGGAGCGCCTGAAAGGCAAGCAGGTCGAGGCCCGTGGCTGGATCGTGGACCGTTCGCGCCGTGGCGGATTGCAAGCGGGGCAAGCGCGCTGGCTCCTTCCATTGACCGATCCGGCGATGTTGCAAGCGGCGCCTTGATAAAAAAATTGTAGACATTTTTACTGTTGATTGTGAACAGTCTATCCCTTGTGTTCCGTGGCTCTTGGCCCAAAGTCGTAGGGCGGGGCGCTTGACAGGGGTGACTGGTCAGTCTTGTGGGGACTTTGCGAGGCGCGTATCCTCGCTGACCAGTCTGTCCAACAGTAAAAGCGGAATGCCCCCATGTCTGATCTGAAAACTGCCGCTCTCGAATATCACGCCCATCCTCGTCCAGGTAAGCTGAGTGTCGAGCTCACCAAGGCCACCGCTACCGCCCGCGACCTGTCGCTGGCCTACAGCCCCGGCGTAGCCGAACCAGTACGCGAAATCGCCCGCGATCCTGAACTGGCCTACAAATACACCGGTAAAGGCAACCTGGTTGCAGTCATTTCCGATGGCACCGCGATTCTGGGCCTGGGTAACCTCGGCCCATTGGCTTCCAAGCCAGTGATGGAAGGTAAGGGCGTGCTGTTCAAGCGCTTCGCCGGCATCGACGTTTTCGACATCGAAGTCGACTCCGAAAGCCCGCAAGCCTTCATCGACACCGTCAAGCGCATCTCCATCACCTTCGGTGGCATCAACCTGGAAGACATCAAGGCGCCTGAGTGCTTTGAGATCGAACGCGCTCTGATCGAGCAGTGCGACATTCCGGTATTCCACGATGACCAGCACGGCACCGCAATCGTGACCGCCGCCGGCATGATCAACGCCCTGGAAATCGCTGGTAAAACTCTCGCCGACGCCAAGATCGTCTGCCTGGGTGCCGGTGCGGCCGCCATCTCCTGCATGAAATTGCTGGTGAGCATGGGCGCCAACATCGAAAACATCTACATGGTTGACCGTACCGGCGTGATCCACTCCGGCCGTGACGACCTGAACCAGTACAAGGCTGTCTTCGCTCACGCGACCGACAAGCGCACCCTGGCTGACGCCCTGCAAGGCGCAGACGTGTTCGTCGGCCTGTCCGGTCCGAACCTGCTGAGCGCTGAAGGCCTGCTGTCCATGGCGGCCAACCCGATCGTGTTCGCGTGCTCGAACCCGGATCCGGAAATCTCCCCGGAACTGGCACACGCCACCCGTAACGACGTGATCATGGCGACCGGCCGTTCGGACTACCCGAACCAGGTCAACAACGTACTGGGCTTCCCGTTCATCTTCCGTGGCGCCCTGGACGTTCGCGCCAAGCGCATCAACGAAGAAATGAAAGTGGCAGCAGCCAACGCCCTGCGTGAACTGGCCAAGCTGCCGGTTCCTCAGGAAGTGTGCGACGCCTACGGCGGCATCAAACTGGAATTCGGTCGTGAGTACATCATTCCGAAACCAATGGACAAGCGTCTGATCACCCTGATCTCCGATGCCGTGGCCAAGGCTGCAATCGAGACCGGCGTGGCAACCCTGCCGTATCCGAAGAACTACCCGCTGAAAAGCGTGGATGATGTGTTCAACGGCTAAGCCGTTGTAGCGCTTCAACCGAAGCCCCGGCTCTTGTGAGTCGGGGTTTTTTATTGCCTGTGGTTTGTGTGTTGACTGTGCGGGCCTCTTCGCGGGCGAGCCTCGCTCCTACAGGTTTTGTGTTGTACGCAGTTTTCGCGACCGGCACAAAATCCGTAGGAGCGAGCGGTGCGGCGATCCGACTTGCCCGCGAAGAGGCCGGGTAATACAACCTATAAATCGCAGACAACAAAAAGCCCCGCACTTCTCTCGAAGGCGGGGCTTTTCGGGTGGTGCTGCGATCAGAACAAATCGATCGGCGCCGCTTCATCCGCTGGCAGCGGGCTGCCCGGCGCATTGCCGTTGCCCAGCTCATTCACCGACGGTGGCGTATCTTCGGCCTTGAACAGTTCGAAGTACGCTCCAGGCGTGCCTGGGGTGGCTGCCCGGCCGCTGACCGGGTCAACCCGCAGGCTGAGGATGCCTTCCGGCTCCGGTTGCGTGTGTGGCGGCTTGTCTTTGAGCGCGGCGCCCATGTAGTTCATCCAGATCGGCAGGGCGACGGTGCCGCCGAACTCGCGTTTGCCCAGGCTTTCCGGTTGGTCGAAACCGGTCCAGACGGTGGTCACGTAATCGGCGTTGTAGCCCGAGAACCAGGCATCTTTCGATTCGTTGGTCGTACCGGTTTTGCCTGCAATGTCGGGGCGCCCCAAGGCCAGTGCGCGACGGCCGGTGCCAAGTTTGATCACGTCCTCGAGCATGCTGTTGAGTATGTAAGTGGTGCGACCATCGACAATGCGTTCGGCCACGGCCGGTGCCTGAGGTGTTGGCAGCCCCGGAGCTTCGCCCGGCGTCGCATTGACCGTAAAGGCCTCGGCGGTCGGCGCGGCGATGCCGTCGGTGGCCACATCGCCTTTCGGCACGCTTGGCGGATTGGCGACGAACAGCGTGTCGCCATTGCGGCTTTCGATCTTGTCGATGATGTACGGGGTGATCTTGAAGCCGCCGTTGGCGAACGTGCTCCAGCCGGTGGCGATTTCCATTGGCGTCAGGGTCGCGGTGCCCAGGGCCAGCGACAGGTTGCGCGGCAGGTCCTGCTTGTTGAAGCCGAACTTGCTGATGTAGTCGATGGTGCGATCGACGCCCAGCGCCTGCACCAGGCGGATCGACACCAGGTTGCGCGACTTGTACAGCCCTTCACGCAGACGGATCGGGCCGAGGAAAGTGTTGGTGTCGTTCTTCGGACGCCAGACCTTGTCCAGGTATTCGTCGACGAACACGATCGGTGCGTCGTTCACCAGGCTGGCGGCGGTGTAGCCGTTATCCAGCGCGGCGCTGTAGACGAACGGTTTGAAGCTCGAACCTGGCTGGCGCTTGGCCTGCAGGGCGCGGTTGTAGTTGCTCTGCTCGAAGGCGAAACCGCCGACCAGCGAGCGAATCGCGCCGTTCTGCGGATCAAGGGAGACCAGTGCGCCCTGAGCTTGCGGGATCTGGCTGAATTTCAGCGAATTGTCCGGCTGACGCTGTACGCGAATCAGATCACCGACCTGAGCCACATCCGAGGGCTGCTTCGGATTGGCGCCCATGCTGTTGGTGTTCAGGAACGGCCGCGCCCATTTCATGCTGTCCCAGCCAATGTGTTCGTCGCCGGTACGGGTCAGCACTTGCAGGCCGTTCTTCTCGACCTGTGTGACGATGGCCGGCTCAAGGCCGCTGATGGTGCGCTGCTTGGTCAGCTCAGAGATCCAGGCCTCGCGGGTCTTGCCCGGCAGGCGCGACTCGGGGCCACGATAGCCATGACGCTGATCGTAGGTCATCAGGCCTTCGTGGACGGCAGTGTTGGCCATTTCCTGCAGGTTGCTCGGCACGGTGGTCGTGACGCGGAAACCCTCGGTGTAGGCATCGCTGCCGTAGCGGCCGACCATTTCGGCGCGGGCCATTTCAGCAATGTACGGCGCGTTCACTTCCGGGGTCGGCACGTGATAGCTGGCGTTCAGCGGCTCGTTGATCGCTACGGTGTAATCGCTCTCGGTGATCTTGCCGAGCTTGTACATGCGGCCAAGGATCCAGTCGCGACGCTCCTTGCTGCGAGCCGGGTTGGCCAGCGGGTTGAAGCGCGACGGAGCTTTCGGCAGGCCGGCGATCATCGCCATCTGCGCCAGGCTGACGTCACGAATCGACTTGCCGTAGTAAACCTGCGCCGCGGCCTCGATGCCGTAGGCACGGTTGCCCAGATAGATCTTGTTGACGTACAGCTCCAGGATCTCGTCCTTGGTCAGCTGCCGTTCGATCTGCAGGGCCAGGAGAATTTCAGTGGTCTTGCGCGAGAAGCTGCGTTCGCTGGTCAGGAAGAAGTTCTTCGCCACCTGCATGGTGATGGTGCTGCCGCCGGACTGGATGTGTCCGCTTTTGACCAATTGGGTGGCGGCACGCATCAGGCTGCTGGGATCGACGCCGTAGTGGTTGGCGAAATTGTCGTCTTCAGCACTTAGTAACGCATTAATGAAATTGGGGGGAATGTCGGCGAAACGGATCGGTGTACGGCGCATTTCGCCAAACTCTGCGATCAATTTGTTGTCGCTGCTGTAGACGCGCAATGGAATCTGCAACTGGATGCTTCGCAGAGCCTCCACAGATGGCAATCCCGGACTAAGGTAAAGAAACGCGCCGCTCAGACCAAGGAGCAGTCCGCAGAAAACGGCGACGATGGACCAACCGAAGAATTTCAGCAGACGAATCAAGGCTTTGGGATATCCAGGGCAAAGAATGAATTAGGCAGCAGGGTTCAGATAAACAGGGAACGACCCGCGCTTGCAGTAAAAACCGGAAAAAAACGCTGGGCATTATAAGCATTTTTACGTCGAGAGCGTCATTTGCGCTGCTGTCAAGACGGGTGGTTTGAACGCAACGGACATTACAGAGTCCGTAAGACACGGATAGTCATAGGGAATTGGTAGTGCTAGGACTCTTCAATAAAAAAGCCAATACGCTTTTGGGGATCGACATCAGCTCCACGTCGGTGAAGCTGCTTGAGCTCAGTCGCCAGGGTGACCGCTATCGGGTCGAGGCTTATGCGGTAGAACCGCTACCCGCCAACGCGGTGGTCGAGAAAAATATCGCCGAGCTCGAAGGCGTGGGTCAGGCACTTTCACGCGTGCTGCTCAAGGCCAGAACCAACCTCAAGAATGTGGCCGTAGCCGTGGCCGGTTCTGCCGTCATCACCAAAACCATCGAAATGGATGCAGGTCTTTCCGACGACGAGATGGAAAACCAGCTGAAGATCGAGGCCGATCAATACATCCCTTATCCACTGGACGAAGTCGCCATCGACTTTGAAGTACAGGGCGTGTCGGCACGTAACCCGGAACGGGTCAGTGTGCTGCTGGCAGCGTGTCGCAAGGAAAACGTCGAAGTCCGTGAAGCGGCGCTCGCACTGGCCGGCCTGACGGCGCGCGTGGTCGATGTCGAGGCTTACGCGCTGGAGCGCTCCTTCGGCCTGCTGACCGGGCATCTGGCGGCGTCTCGCGAGGATCTGACGGTCGCCGTGGTCGACATCGGCGCGACCATGACCACTCTGAGCGTGCTGCGCAACGGGAAAATCATCTACACCCGCGAACAGTTGTTCGGCGGTCGTCAACTGACGGAAGAAATCCAGCGGCGTTATGGCTTGACCGTAGAGCAAGCGGGGCTGGCGAAGAAGCAGGGCGGTTTGCCGGACGATTACGTCAGCGAAGTGTTGCAACCCTTCCGTGATGCGCTGGTGCAGCAAGTGTCGCGTTCGTTGCAGTTTTTCTTCGCTTCCGGCCAGTACACCTCGGTCGACCATATCCTGTTGGCTGGCGGCACCGCTTCGGTTCCGGGGCTGGACCGATTGATCGAGGAGCGACTGGGCACTTCGACGCAAGTGGCCAATCCATTCTCCGACATGACCCTGGGCAGCAAAGTCAACGCCGGTGCCCTGGCCAGCGATGCGCCGGCGCTGATGATTGCCTGCGGGTTGGCCCTCAGGAGCTTTGACTGATGGCGCGGATCAACCTTTTACCTTGGCGCGAAGAGCTGCGGGACGCACGTCGCAAACGCTTTTTGCTAACGCTGGTCGGCGTGCTGGTGGCCGCTGTGGCGGTGGTGCTGGTCGCGGATCAGGCCATCAACGGCGCCATCGACCGACAGGTCGCCCGAAACGATTACATCGGTAAACAGATTGCGGTGGTCGACGAACGGATCAAGCAGATCAGCGACCTCAAGGCCCGGCGTCAGCAACTGGTCGAACGCATGCGCATCATTCAGGACCTGCAAGGCAATCGTCCGATCAGCGGGCGGATCTTCGATCAGTTGGCGCGCACCCTGCCGGACGGGGTCTATTTCACCGAGGTGAAAATGGAAGGTAAAACCCTGTCCATCACCGGCGCGGCAGAATCCAACAACCGTGTTTCCGACTTGATGCGCAATCTGGATGCATCGGACTGGTTCGATGCGCCCACCCTGACAGAGGTCAAGGCGACCACCGCTGGCCAACTGGATCAGGCCAACGTCTTTCAGTTGACCGTGCGCCAGACCCAGCCTGCTGCCGTGGAGGCCGTTCAATGAGGCCGGCCGAATGGATCGAAGGGCTGCGCAAGATCGACATCAACGATCTGGACACCAACAACATGGGGTCCTGGCCGCCCGCCATCAAGGCGCTGGCGGGTCTTCTATTGATGATTCTGGTGTTGGCGCTGGGCTATAGCTTTTCCATCAGCGACCTTGAGAGCCAGCTTGAACTCAAGCGCGAGGAAGAGTCGACCCTCAAGGAGCAATTCGCCACCAAGGCCCACATGGCGGCGAATCTTGAGCTGTACACCCAGCAGATGAAGGAAATGGAGAACTCCTTCGGCGTGCTCCTGCGGCAACTGCCCAGCGACACCGAAGTGCCCGGCCTGCTCGAGGACATCACCCGTACCGGTCTCGGAAGCGGGCTGGAGTTTGAAGAGATCAAACTGCTGCCAGAGGTGACCCAGCCGTTCTACATCGAACTGCCGATCCAGATCACCGTCACCGGTGCCTATCATGACCTCGCCACGTTCGTCAGTGGCGTGGCCGGGCTGCCACGGATCGTCACCCTGCATGACTTCGACCTGGCCCCGGCCAGCCCCGAAGGCGGCTCGAAATTGCGCATGAGCATCCTCGCCAAGACTTACCGCTACAACGACAAGGGGCTGCAAAAATGAGCCCGAGTCGTATTTTTCCGATGATCGGGATGTTGGCCGCCCTGGCCGGTTGTGGTGGCAGCAACGACTTCAGTGATCTCGACGCTTACATGAACGAAATGCGTCTGCGTGCGCCCGGCAGGATTGAACCAACGCCGACATTCCGGTCTTACCCAACGTTCACCTACAGCGCCGCTAACTTGCGAAGCCCGTTTTCCCGGCAGCTCAGAGTTGATCTGGCCGGCCAGAAGCATGGCGCACGCAATGTCAAACCAGACCCCGGTCGGGTCAAGCAGTACCTCGAAGGTTTCAACATCGAGCAGTTTGAAATGGTCGGCACGATCTCCAATGCGGCTGGCTCCTTTGCGCTATTGCGCGGGGCGGGCGGTGTGCATCGGCTGAAAGTCGGCGATTACCTGGGACGCAACGATGGCCGGATCGTCGCCATCAGCGGCTCGCAAGTCGATGTGGTCGAAATCGTTCCTGACGGCGAAGGCGCCTGGCTGGAGCGGCCACGGACTATCCCTTTGAAAGAGCACTCATAGTGGAACTCGAATAATGAACAGGATTTTCGCAACCTTCGGAATGTCGCTATGGATAGCGTTGCTGTCGCCGATGGTAGAAGCGGCCAACCTCAAAGCGCTGGATGTCGCTGCGCTGCCGGGAGACCGCGTCGAGTTGAAGTTGTCATTCGATGGCGCGCCGCCGGCGCCCCACGGTTACACGACGGAGCAGCCTGCGCGGATTGCGCTGGATCTGCCTGGCGTGGTCAGTCAGTTGGCGAGCAAGACCCGTGATCTTGGCGGCGGCAACGCCCGCAGCGCCACAGTGGTGGAGGCCAAGGATCGCACGCGGCTGATCATCAACCTGACTCAGTTGACCCCGTACACCGCACGGGTCGAAGGCAACAACCTGTTCGTTGTGGTCGGGCGGGGAGGCAGTAACGCTGCCGCGCCTGCCGCCAGGCCTTCACGGGTCGCCACGGCAACTGCGGCGCCGGCCAAGGCTTATGCGCCGGTGAGCAAGGCCATTCGCGGCGTGGATTTCCAGCGTGGAACCCAGGGCGAAGGCAACGTGGTCATCGACCTGTCGGACCCTTCAATCGCCCCGGACATTCAGGAGCGCGATGGCAGGATCGTCCTTAACTTTGCCAGAACCCAATTACCAGAACCTCTGCGAGTCCGCCTGGACGTCAAGGATTTCGCCACGCCGGTGCAGTTCGTCAACGCCAGCGCCACCGGTGACCGGGCGACCATCAGCATCGAGCCCAGCGGCGCCTTCGATTACTCGACCTACCAGACCGACAACAAGCTCACCGTCAGCATCCGTCCGATGACCGTCGATGACCTGCAAAAGCGCAACGCCGAACGTTTTGCCTACACCGGTGAAAAGCTCTCGCTGAACTTCCAGGACATTGACGTGCGCTCGGTGCTGCAACTGATCGCCGACTTCACCAACCTCAATCTGGTGGCCAGCGACACGGTGCAGGGCGGCATCACCTTGCGTCTGCAGAACGTGCCATGGGATCAGGCGCTGGACCTGGTGCTGAAAACCAAGGGGCTGGACAAGCGCAAGATTGGCAACGTGCTGTTGGTGGCGCCGGCCGACGAGATTGCTGCGCGCGAACGTCAGGAGCTGGAGTCGCAGAAGCAGATTGCCGATCTGGCGCCATTGCGTCGTGAGCTGCTGCAAGTCAATTACGCCAAGGCGGCGGATATCGCCAAGTTGTTCACGTCGGTGACCAGTGCCGAGGCGAAAGTGGACGAGCGGGGTTCGATCACTGTCGATGACCGGACCAACAACATCATTGCCTATCAGACCCAGGATCGCCTCGACGAACTTCGCCGGATCGTCGCGCAACTGGACATCCCGGTGCGTCAGGTGATGATCGAGGCGCGAATCGTCGAAGCCAACGTCGACTATGACAAAAGCCTCGGCGTACGCTGGGGCGGCTCTTTGCAGAACCGGGGCAACTGGAACACATCCGGGGTCAGCAACGGCGCCAACGCTTCGTCGACCATTGGCACGCCCGGCAGCACCAGTACCAACTCGCCGTTCGTCGACATGGGTACCGCTTCCAACACCTCGGGGCTCGGCATCGCGTTCATTACCGACAATGTGCTGCTGGATCTCGAGCTGACCGCGATGGAGAAAACCGGCAACGGCGAAATCGTCTCACAACCCAAGGTGGTCACGTCCGACAAGGAAACCGCAAAAATCCTCAAGGGCACCGAGATCCCGTACCAGGAAGCCAGCTCCAGCGGCGCCACTTCGGTGTCCTTCAAAGAGGCCTCGTTGTCGCTGGAAGTGACGCCGCAGATCACCCCGGACAACCGGATCATCATGGAGGTCAAGGTCACCAAGGACGAACCGGACTACCTGAACAAGGTCCAGGATGTACCGCCGATCAAGAAAAACGAGGTCAACGCCAAGGTCCTGGTCAATGACGGCGAGACCATCGTAATTGGTGGTGTTTTCTCAAATACTCAGAGCAAGGTTGTAGATAAGGTGCCATTTCTCGGTGATGTGCCGTATCTTGGCCGCCTTTTCCGGCGTGACGTGGTTTCGGAGAAAAAATCCGAGCTGCTGGTATTTCTCACTCCGCGTATCATGAACAACCAGGCGATTGCTGTGAGTCATTGATTCTGTGCGAAATTTGATTCTTGTTGGACCGATGGGGGCTGGAAAAAGCACCATCGGCCGGTTGCTGGCCAAAGAGCTGCGCCTGCCATTCAAAGATTCCGATAAGGAAATTGAATTGCGCACGGGCGCCAATATCCCATGGATTTTTGATAAGGAAGGCGAACCGGGCTTTCGTGACCGCGAGCAGGCGATGATTGCCGAGCTGTGCGATTGCGACGGCGTGGTGCTGGCGACCGGTGGCGGTGCAGTAATGCGCGAAGCCAATCGTCGGGCGCTGCGTGCCGGTGGTCGGGTGGTTTATCTGCACGCTTCCGTGGAGCAGCAGGTCGGCCGCACTGCCCGTGATCGCAATCGGCCACTGTTGCGTACCGCCGACCCGGCCAAGACCCTTCGGGATTTGCTGGAGTTGCGCGATCCGCTTTATCGGGAAATCGCCGACCTGGTGGTTGAAACGGATGAGCGGCCGCCGCGTATGGTGGTGCTTGATATTCTCGAGCGCTTGCAGCAGCTGCCTCCCCGTTAAAGCGCAGCGCGAAATGCGCTATCCTCGGCGTCCTGCCACGACCGCTCAAGGTTGTGGCGGATGGCTACCGAACGGCGTCACACCATCAGATGCCCTGGATACTCGATAACTCAAGGCGGGACGCCTGATTTCATCTTCACTGTGGGGACACATGCAGACACTCAAGGTCGATCTAGGCGAGCGCAGCTACCCGATTCATATTGGCGAAGGTTTGTTGGATCAGCCTGAGCTGCTGGCCCCGCATATTCGCGGACGGCAAGTGGCGATCATCTCCAACGAAACCGTTGCGCCGCTCTATCTTGAACGTCTGACCCGCAGTCTTGCGCAGTTTTCGGTGATTTCCGTGGTGCTGCCCGACGGCGAAGCCTTCAAGACCTGGGAAACCCTGCAACTTATTTTCGACGGCTTGCTGACCGCACGACACGACCGTCGCACGACCGTGATCGCCCTCGGTGGCGGCGTGATTGGCGACATGGCCGGGTTTGCCGCCGCCTGTTACCAGCGTGGCGTCGATTTCATCCAGGTTCCAACCACTCTGCTGTCGCAAGTCGACTCCTCGGTGGGCGGCAAGACCGGGATCAATCATCCGCTGGGCAAAAACATGGTCGGCGCCTTCTATCAGCCGAACGTGGTGCTGATCGATACCGCCTCCCTCAATACCCTGCCGGCCCGCGAGTTGTCCGCCGGGCTTGCTGAAGTCATCAAATACGGTTTGATCTGCGACGAGCCCTTCCTGACCTGGCTCGAAGAAAACGTTGATCGCCTGCGCGCCCTGGACCAGGTCGCCCTGACCTATGCCATCGAGCGCTCCTGCGCGGCGAAGGCAGCGGTGGTCGGCGCCGATGAAAAGGAAACCGGTGTTCGCGCCACGTTGAACCTGGGTCACACGTTTGGCCACGCCATCGAAACCCACATGGGATATGGTGTCTGGCTGCATGGTGAAGCGGTCGCTGCCGGTACGGTAATGGCGTTGGAAATGTCCACGCGTCTGGGCTGGATCAGTGAGCAAGAACGTGATCGCGGCATTCGCCTGTTCCAGCGTGCCGGCCTGCCGGTCATCCCGCCTGAAGAGATGACTGAAGCCGATTTTCTCGAACACATGGCAATTGACAAGAAAGTGATCGACGGTCGTTTGCGCCTGGTGCTGCTGCGCCACATGGGCGAAGCAGTGGTGACCGACGATTATCCGAAAGAGGTTCTACAGGCCACGCTGGGAGCGGATTACCGCGCCCTGGCTCAGCTTAAAGGTTAATAAGATCCCGATGACTAGTTTGCACGCCGACGAGGCTTTCCTCGGCCATTACCAGTTGAGTCATGACCCTTTTGCTCCACGGGTGCCTGGCTTCAAATTCTTCCCGGCCCAGCGCAAACCTGTGCTGGGTCAGCTGCACCACCTGGCCCGTTACAGCCAGTTGCTGCTGGTGGTCACCGGCCCGCAAGGCAGTGGCAAGACCCTGTTGCGTCAGGCCCTGGTGGCCAGCACCAACAAACAGTCCGTTCAAAGCGTGGTGGTTTCCGCCCGTGGTGCCGGTGATGCGGCGGGCGTGCTGCGTCAGGTGGCTCAGGCGCTGAACGTCGCTCAAGCAGAGATTGGCCCGATCCTGGCTCAAGTGGTGCAACTTGCACTCACGGGGCAGGAAGTCTATTTGCTGGTGGACGATGCCGAGCAGCTCGACGAGTCTGCGCTCGAAGCCTTGATGGAGTTGGCCGCCGGTGCGCCGGAAGGCCGCCCGCACGTGTTCCTGTTCGGCGAATCCTCGCTGATCGCTCAACTTGAGGCGCTGAGCCTTGAAGAAGAGCGCTTCCACGTCATCGAGCTGCAGCCTTATACCGAAGAAGAAACCCGCGAATATCTGGACCAGCGGCTCGAAGGCGCTGGGCGGGGTATCGAACTTTTTACCGCAGAACAGATCTCTGATATTCACGAAAGCTCCGACGGCTGGCCTGGCAACATCAACCAGGTTGCCCGCGATGCAATGATCGAAGCCATGATTGCCAGCCGCTCAGCGGTCAAGCGTCCAAGTATGGGGTTCAACATGCCGAAGAAACACGTATTGGCGATTTCCGCCGTCGTCGTGGTCGCGGTAGCCGCCGCCTGGTTGATGCCGGGTCGCAGCAAAGCACCGACCACCGGCGCACCTGCCAACGAACAGGCGCAACTGCCGCTCGGCCAGGGCACGCCAAAACCTAACAGCGGCGGCGCACCTGCCGTGGAATTCGCCGGTAATTCGCAACCGATGCCATTGCCGTTGGTCGGCAACTCGCAGCCGGTCATGCGTGGTCCGTTGGCTGAAGCGGCCGGTGGCATCACCGAAGGCGACGATGGCGTGCCGGTTGAGGGTTCCAGCGCTACACCACCGACCGTGACCACCATCGCGCCTCCTGCGGGCATCCAGGCCGGTCCTGCGCCGACGCCAGCCGCCAAGCCGACGCCAGCGCCGACTCAGGTCGCGACGGCCAAGCCGGTTCCGACGGCACCTGCAGTGAAGCCGGCACCAGCGCCTGCGCCAGCCAAGCCAGCGGTCGTCGCAACCGCCAAGCCTGCCGAGAAACCAGCGGCTGCGGCCAAGGCTGCCGGCGGTACCTGGTACGCCGGTCAGGCTCCGGGTAACTACGTGGTGCAGATCCTCGGCACCAGCTCCGAGGCCACCGCGCAAAACTTCGTGAAAGAGCAGGGCGGCGAGTACCGTTATTTCAAGAAAGTCCTCAACGGCAAGCCGCTTTACGTCATCACTTACGGTAACTTCGCCAACCGCGATGCAGCCGTTACCGCCATCAAGGCCTTGCCAGCGAAGGTTCAGGCTGGTAAACCTTGGCCTCGCACTGTCGCCAGCGTCCAACAGGAACTGGCAACAACTCGCTGAAGATTCGGCGGCCTTACCCAGGCCGCCTCTCCCGGCACCTCAAAATTTCTACAAGCGCATGCCGCCTCTACAGGCCGCGTGCCTTGTGGTGTCTGCGTCACAGTAGTCTTTGAGTCGTTGCAGTCAAAATTAAAAAAGTTTTGACTAGCACAGCAGATCGCTTTAAACCTTTCACAAATGCGACATAGATTTGCGACATTTCGTCGTCAAATTTGTGAGCCTCTGTGTCGGTGTGTACAATGACCTCCCTTTTGCCCCCGCAAAGCTGGCGTACGTTCGGCGCGGATGGTAAGTGGTTGAATTGAAAAGAAATTTGCCTCGATAAGAGGCAGCCTGGTGAGAAAGTGTCTATGAAAGCAGGTCTGTACCAACCAGATGAATTCAAGGATAACTGCGGTTTCGGCCTGATAGCCCATATGCAGGGCGAGCCCAGTCATACCCTTTTGCAAACGGCCATCGAGGCCCTGACCTGCATGACCCACCGCGGTGGGATCAACGCCGACGGCAAGACCGGTGACGGTTGCGGTCTGCTGATTCAAAAGCCGGACGTGTTCCTGCGAGCCATCGCCCAGGAAACCTTCGGCGTCGAACTGCCCAAGCAATATGCGGTGGGCATGGTCTTCTTCAACCAGGACCCGGTCAAAGCCGAAGCCGCTCGCGAGAACATGAACCGCGAGATCCTGGCCGAAGGCCTGACCCTGGTCGGCTGGCGCAAAGTGCCGATCGACACCAGCGTCCTCGGCCGCCTGGCCCTTGAGCGCCTGCCGCAGATCGAGCAGGTCTACATCGGCGGTGAAGGCCTGAGCGATCAGGACATGGCGATCAAGCTGTTCAGCGCCCGTCGTCGCTCGTCCGTGGCCAACGCCGCCGACGTCGATCACTACATCTGCAGCTTTTCGCACAAGACCATCATCTACAAAGGCCTGATGATGCCGGCGGATTTGACCGCCTTCTATCCAGACCTCAGCGATCAGCGCCTGCAAACCTCGATTTGCGTGTTCCACCAGCGCTTCTCCACCAACACCCTGCCGAAATGGCCGCTGGCCCAGCCATTCCGCTTCCTCGCCCACAACGGCGAGATCAACACCATCACCGGCAACCGCAACTGGGCCCAGGCCCGTCGCACCAAGTTCACCAACGATCTGATGGATCTGGAAGAACTCGGCCCGCTGGTGAACCGCGTCGGTTCCGACTCCTCCAGCATGGATAACATGCTCGAGCTGATGGTCACCGGTGGCATCGACCTGTTCCGTGGCGTGCGGATGATCATTCCGCCTGCGTGGCAGAACGTCGAAACCATGGACCCGGACCTGCGTGCGTTCTACGAATACAACTCGATGCACATGGAGCCGTGGGACGGCCCGGCCGGCGTGGTTATGACCGACGGTCGTTACGCGGTGTGCCTGCTTGACCGTAACGGTCTGCGTCCGGCGCGTTGGGTCACCACCAAGAACGGTTTCATCACCCTGGCGTCCGAAATCGGTGTCTGGAACTACCAGCCTGAAGACGTGATCGCCAAGGGCCGCGTTGGCCCGGGTCAGATCTTTGCCGTGGACACCGAAACCGGCCAGATCCTCGACACCGACGCGATCGACAACCGCCTGAAATCCCGTCATCCATACAAGCAATGGCTGCGCAAGAATGCCCTGCGCATCCAGGCGACCATGGAAGACAACGACCACGGTTCGGCGTTCTACGATGTCGATCAGCTCAAGCAGTACATGAAGATGTATCAGGTCACGTTCGAAGAACGCGACCAGGTGCTGCGTCCGCTCGGCGAGCAAGGCTACGAAGCCGTTGGCTCCATGGGCGACGATACGCCGATGGCCGTGCTGTCCCAGCGCGTGCGCACGCCGTACGACTATTTCCGTCAGCAGTTCGCGCAGGTGACCAACCCGCCGATCGACCCGCTGCGTGAAGCCATCGTCATGTCGCTGGAGATCTGCCTCGGTGCCGAGCGCAACATCTTCCAGGAGTCGCCGGAACACGCCTCGCGCGTAATCCTCAGCTCGCCGGTCATTTCCCCGGCCAAGTGGCGCTCGCTGATGAACCTCGATCGTCCGGGCTTCGAGCGCGCGATCATCGACCTCAACTACGACGAAAGCGTCGGCCTCGAAGCTGCCGTGCGCAACGTCGCCGATCAGGCTGAAGAAGCCGTTCGCGCCGGTCGCACCCAGATCGTCCTGAGCGACCGTCACATCGCCCCGGGCAAGTTGCCGATCCACGCTTCCCTGGCCACCGGCGCGGTACACCACCGCCTGACCGAAAAAGGCCTGCGTTGCGACTCCAACATCCTGGTGGAAACCGCCACCGCACGCGACCCGCACCACTTTGCGGTGTTGATCGGTTTCGGCGCCTCGGCGGTCTATCCGTTCCTGGCTTATGAAGTGCTGGGCGACCTGATCCGCACCGGTGAAGTCCTGGGCGACCTCTATGAGGTGTTCAAGAACTACCGCAAAGGCATCACCAAAGGGCTGCTGAAGATCCTGTCGAAGATGGGTATCTCGACCATCGCTTCTTACCGCGGTGCTCAATTGTTCGAAGCCATCGGCCTGTCCGAGGAAGTCTGCGACCTGAGCTTCCGTGGCGTGCCGAGCCGCATCAAGGGCGCACGTTTCGTCGACATCGAAGCCGAGCAGAAAGCCCTCGCCGCCGAAGCCTGGAGCCCGCGCAAGCCGATCCAGCAAGGCGGTCTGCTGAAGTTCGTCCACGGTGGCGAATATCACGCGTACAACCCGGACGTGGTCAACACCCTGCAAGCCGCTGTGCAGCAGGGCGACTACAGCAAGTTCAAGGAATACACGTCGCTGGTGGACAACCGTCCGGTGTCGATGATCCGCGACCTGTTCAAAGTCAAAACCCTGGATACGCCGCTGGACATCAGCGAGATCGAACCGCTGGAATCGGTGCTCAAGCGCTTCGACTCCGCGGGCATCTCCCTTGGTGCTTTGTCGCCGGAAGCTCACGAAGCCCTGGCCGAAGCCATGAACCGCCTCGGCGCGCGTTCCAACTCCGGCGAAGGCGGCGAAGACCCGGCGCGCTACGGCACCATCAAGAGCTCGAAAATCAAGCAAGTGGCGACCGGCCGTTTCGGTGTGACCCCGGAATACCTGGTCAACGCTGAAGTGCTGCAGATCAAGGTCGCTCAGGGCGCCAAGCCCGGCGAAGGCGGTCAACTGCCAGGTGGCAAGGTCAACGGTCTGATCGCCAAGCTGCGTTACGCAGTGCCGGGCGTGACCCTGATTTCGCCGCCGCCGCATCACGACATCTATTCCATCGAAGACTTGTCGCAGCTGATTTTCGACCTGAAACAAGTCAACCCGAAAGCGCTGGTTTCGGTGAAGCTGGTGGCAGAAGCAGGCGTCGGCACCATCGCCGCCGGTGTGGCCAAGGCCTACGCGGACTTGATCACCATCTCCGGTTACGACGGCGGCACCGGCGCATCGCCGCTGACCTCGATCAAATACGCGGGCGCTCCGTGGGAACTCGGCCTGGCCGAAACCCACCAGACCCTGCGTGGCAACGACCTGCGCGGCAAAGTCCGGGTACAGACCGACGGCGGCCTGAAAACCGGCCTCGACGTGATCAAGGCGGCCATCCTCGGCGCTGAAAGCTTCGGTTTCGGCACCGCGCCAATGATCGCGCTGGGCTGCAAATACCTGCGTATCTGCCACCTGAACAACTGCGCCACCGGCGTCGCGACTCAGAACGAGAAGCTGCGCAAGGATCACTACATCGGCACCGTCGACATGGTGGTGAATTTCTTCACCTACGTCGCCGAAGAAACCCGTGAGTGGCTGGCCAAGCTGGGCGTGCGCTCCCTCGAAGAGCTGATCGGTCGCACCGATCTGCTGGAAATTCTCGAAGGCCAGACCGCCAAGCAGAACCACCTGGACCTGACCCCGTTGCTGGGCAGCGATCACATCCCGGCAGACAAGCCTCAGTTCTGCCAGGTCGACCGCAACCCGCCGTTCGATAAAGGCCTGCTGGCCGAGAAAATGATCGACATGGCCACCTCGGCCATCAACGACATGAGCGGCGCTGAATTCGCGCTGGATATCTGCAACTGCGACCGTTCGATCGGCGCGCGGATCTCCGGTGAAATCGCGCGCAAGCACGGCAACCAAGGCATGGCGAACGCGCCGATCACCTTCCGCTTCAAAGGGACGGCCGGTCAGAGCTTCGGTGTGTGGAACGCCGGCGGTTTGAACATGTACCTGGAAGGCGATGCCAACGACTACGTCGGCAAAGGCATGACTGGCGGCAAACTGGTCATCGTTCCGCCGAAGGGCAGCGCCTACAAGACTCAGGACAGTGCCATCATCGGCAACACCTGCCTGTACGGCGCCACCGGCGGCAAGCTGTTCGCTGCCGGCACCGCGGGCGAGCGTTTTGCGGTGCGTAACTCCGGTGCTCACACCGTGGTGGAAGGCACGGGCGATCACTGCTGCGAATACATGACCGGTGGTTTCGTCTGCGTTCTGGGCAAGACCGGTTACAACTTCGGCTCAGGCATGACCGGCGGTTTCGCCTACGTGCTCGACCAGGACAACACCTTCGTTGACCGGGTCAACCACGAACTGGTGGAAATCCAGCGGATCAGCGGCGAAGCGATGGAAGCCTACCGTAGCCACCTGCAACGCGTGCTGAACGAGTACGTCGAGGAAACCGACAGCGAGTGGGGTCGTGAACTCGCGGAAAACCTCGATGACTACCTGCGCCGTTTCTGGTTGGTCAAGCCCAAGGCTGCCAGCTTGAAAACGTTGCTTTCCAGCACCCGTGCCAACCCGCAGTGATATGCGCCTGAAGAGTTTGATGAGGTTTTAACAATGGCTGAACGTCTGAATAACGACTTCCAGTTCATCGACGTCGGGCGCAAAGATCCGAAGAAGAAACTGTTGCGTCAACGCAAGAAAGAGTTCGTGGAGATCTACGAACCCTTCAAACCCCAGCATTCGGCCGATCAGGCCCACCGCTGCCTGGGTTGCGGTAACCCGTATTGCGAATGGAAGTGCCCGGTGCACAACTTCATTCCGAACTGGCTGAAACTGGTGGCCGAGGGCAACATCCTCCAGGCCGCCGAGCTGTCGCACCAGACCAACACCCTGCCGGAAGTCTGCGGCCGGGTGTGCCCGCAGGATCGTCTGTGCGAGGGTGCCTGCACCCTCAACGACGGCTTCGGCGCGGTGACCATCGGTTCGGTCGAGAAATACATCACCGACACCGCCTTCGCCATGGGCTGGCGCCCGGACATGTCCAAGGTCAAGCCGACCGGCAAACGTGTCGCGATCATCGGCGCAGGCCCGGCCGGCCTCGGTTGTGCCGACGTGCTGGTGCGCGGCGGCGTGACTCCGGTGGTGTTCGACAAGAACCCGGAAATCGGCGGTCTGCTGACCTTCGGCATTCCCGAGTTCAAGCTGGAAAAGACCGTGCTGAGCAATCGCCGCGAAGTCTTCACCGGCATGGGCATCGAGTTCCGCCTGAACACCGAAGTGGGCAAGGATGTGTCCGTCGAGCAACTGCTCGAAGAATACGATGCCGTGTTCATGGGCATGGGCACCTACACCTATATGAAGGGCGGCTTTGCCGGTGAAGACCTGCCGGGCGTGCATGACGCGCTCGACTTCCTGATCGCCAACGTCAACCGCAACCTGGGCTTTGAAAAGTCGCCGGAAGATTTCGTCGACATGAAAGGCAAGAAGGTTGTGGTACTGGGCGGCGGCGACACGGCGATGGACTGCAACCGCACGTCGATCCGCCAGGGTGCCAAGTCGGTGACCTGTGCGTATCGTCGTGACGAAGCGAACATGCCGGGCTCGCGCAAAGAGGTGAAGAACGCCAAGGAAGAAGGCGTGAAATTCCTCTACAACCGACAGCCGATCGCCATCGTGGGTGAAGACAAGGTTGAAGGCGTGAAGGTGGTCGAGACCCGTCTCGGCGAGCCGGACGCCCGTGGCCGTCGCAGCCCCGAGCCGATCCCGGGCTCCGAAGAGATCATCCCGGCCGACGCCGTGGTCATCGCTTTCGGTTTCCGTCCAAGCCCGGCGCCGTGGTTCGAGCAGTTCAGCATCCAGACCGACAGCCAGGGCCGCGTAGTTGCGCCTGAACAAGGTCAGTTCAAGCACCAGACCAGCAACCCGAAAATCTTCGCCGGTGGCGATATGGTTCGCGGTTCCGACCTGGTGGTGACGGCGATCTTCGAAGGCCGTAATGCGGCTGAAGGGATCCTGGACTACCTGGGCGTCTAAAACCCGATCCCAAGCTGAAATGCAGTAAAAATGTGGGAGCGAGCCTGCTCGCGATAGCGGTGAATCAGTCACAAGATGTATTGGCTGACACTCCGCCATCGTGAGCAGGCTCGCTCCCACAGTTGTTTCGCGGTGTTGCGAAAACCGCAGTTCCACCGCGACAAATTGACCCGATAGACAAAAGGCTGACCTGCATCCGTGCCTTTTGCGTCGAGCTCTGAGAAAATGCCCGCACTTTTTTTCCGGATGCCGACATGACTGCCCTGAAGAACGACCGTTTCCTTCGCGCCCTGCTCAAGCAACCTGTAGACGTCACCCCTGTGTGGATGATGCGTCAGGCCGGTCGCTACTTGCCTGAATACCGCGCCAGCCGTGCCAAGGCCGGCGACTTCATGAGCCTGTGCATGAACCCGGCGTTCGCTTGCGAAGTCACCATGCAACCGCTCGACCGCTATCCGCAACTGGATGCGGCAATCCTGTTCTCCGACATCCTCACCATCCCGGACGCCATGGGCCAAGGCCTGTACTTCGAAACCGGTGAAGGCCCACGCTTCAAAAAAGTCGTCAGCACGATGGCCGACATCGAAGCCCTGCCGATCCCTGATCCGCACAAAGACCTCGGTTACGTGATGGACGCGGTCAGTACCATCCGCCGCGAACTGAACGGCCGTGTACCGCTGATCGGCTTCTCCGGCAGCCCATGGACCCTGGCCACCTATATGGTCGAAGGCGGCTCGTCGAAAGACTTCCGCAAGACCAAAGCCATGCTCTACGACAATCCGCAAGCCATGCACCTGCTGCTGGACAAGCTGGCGCAGTCGGTGACCTCGTACCTCAACGGCCAGATCATGGCCGGCGCGCAAGCGGTGCAGATTTTCGACACGTGGGGCGGCAACCTGTCGGCGGCGGCGTACCAGGAATTCTCCCTGGCCTACATGCGCAAAATCGTCAGCGGCCTGATCCGCGAACACGAAGGCCGCAAGGTTCCTGTCATCCTGTTCACCAAGAACGGCGGCCTGTGGCTGGAAAGCATCGCTGATGCCGGTGCTGATGCGCTGGGCCTGGACTGGACGTGCGATATCGGCAATGCCCGGGCTCGCGTTGGTGACAAAGTTGCCTTGCAAGGCAACATGGACCCGACCGTGCTTTACGCCAAACCGGAAGCCATTCGTACCGAAGTCGGACGGATCCTCGCCAGCTACGGCAAAGGTAGCGGCCACGTGTTCAACCTGGGTCATGGCATCACGCCGGAAGTCGATCCGGAACATGCGGGTGCGTTCCTGCGCGCGGTGCATGAGCTGTCGGCGCAGTATCACGAGTAGTCCTTGCAGGTTCCATCAAGCCTGTCCGGCCAACGCCGGACAGGCTTTTTTTTGTCTGAAATACCGTGTGCCAGCCTAATCCGTTTCATCCTGTAAGAATGTTTTCCCTCTTTGTCAGACAAGTGAAGAGAGAGAGTAATCCCCATGTAAGCGGAGACTTGTCCTACATAGAATTCGTGTCCATCTCAGTAAGGTTTCAGACCTTCGTCCGGTGCAGCTCACCGAACGAGATTACGAACAGCGGCGTCCTTATGGCGCCTTAATTTTCGATAAGTAGTCTGGAACACACTCATGAAAAAGACCTTCTACAAGGGAGGTGCGCTAACCGCATGCTCCTCTCCAATGATCCTGTTATCGGCAATGTTGGCGTCTCAAACTGTTTCGGCCCATGGCTATATGGAAGTGCCACCTTCGCGCGCACTGCTGTGCCAGAAAGGGGTGAACACCAACTGTGGCAACGCGCAGTACGAACCACAAAGTGTCGGTGAAACGTTCAAAGGTTTTCCGGCTGGTACAGGCGGTGCGGCTTTGCAAGGGCCGATCGATGGCAAGATTCCGAGTGGCGGTCATCCATCGTTCTCCGCTATGGATGCTCAGTCCGCTACCCGTTGGCAGTTAACGGAAATCAAAGACCGCAACATCGATTTCCAATGGCGCTATACCCAGTCTCACCCGGCCACCAAGCATGAGTACTTCATCACTCGCAACGGCTGGAACGTTAACGAATCCCTCAAGCGCGCCTCGTTCGAAAGCACCCCGTTCTGCGTCGTCGAGGGGAATCATCAGCTGCCGGTGTCCGGCGCCAAACACAACTGCAACATTCCTGAAGACAAATCAGGCCAGCACGTCATCCTCGGGATCTGGACCGTCGGTGATACCGACGCGGCGTTTTACAACGCCGTCGATGTGAACATCCTCGGCGAACCGTCGTTGCCCGGTGGCTGGACCTCTGTTGGCGGCATCGCGCCATCGGCCCAATTGCTGATCGGCGACAAGGTCAAGGCCCGTGCATTCTCTGCCAGCGGTGTCAGCCCGGATTACGACGTTGAAATCGCCATCGACACTGCCGAGGAAGGCTCGCCGAACAACTGGGCGTTCAAACTCGCAGAAAAAACCAACACCACCCACTCGCTTATCCGCGCCGGCATTCGTGATGAGAACGGCAGCATCGAACCGGTCCGGGGTAACAACACCCTCTACGCCCAGAAAGAAAGCGGCGTAACCCGTTACGAAGTTCAGCTGGACATGAAGGAAGACACCGCCGCGCGCATGTCGGTGGCCTCCCAGCAAGCCGAATACGTTCTGGACAAAGGCCTGGCCAACGTCCAGTTCAGCATGATCTCGAACCGTGCGATGAACGTCGAAGCGACCTTGTTCGACGAGAACAACAAGCCGGTTGGCTCTGTCGCGAAGCAGGTAGACAGCGGTCCGACCTGGCTGACCATGGATGTTCGTAGCAATCCCGGCAAACACACCCTGACGCTGGTCGGCACCACGCTGGATGGCCGCACCACTCGCCAGGACACCCAGCCCACCCACATGACTGGTGAAGGCGCGGGCATCGAGCACGACTTCGTGTTCCCCGAAGGCATCAGCGAGTACACCGCCGGCACCAAAGTGCTGCAACCGAAGACCAATGAAGTCTTCGAATGCAAGCCATTCCCCGCGTCCGGTTACTGCAAGCAATACACCCCGACGGCCAACGGCTTCGAGCCCGGTGTAGGGGCGCACTGGCACATGGCGTGGGACAAAATCTAAGTCTCTCGTAACACTTCAGGCGATCCGGAACAGGATTGCCTGAAGGCTCATCTCCCTGTTGAAAGTCGAGTTGAAAATGACGGTTTTGGGTTACTCCACCCAACGCGTATGGCTGCACTGGGTGTCGGCGGCGGTGATCATCTGGAGGCGACTCTGCACCCTCTGCCTGCTGCTGGTGACAGTCGCGTACGGATCCTTTCTGGTGTGGCAAGAGTGGGGATTTCGTCAAAGCCGTGTCGCACCGATGCCTGTCGTTTCAACGATAGCGACGCCACCGTCCCATGCCCCTCTGGATACCACTGCGGTGGCGACGGTGCTCGGCCTGACAGCGGGAACCACGTTGTTGGCCAGCGCGGAGCCGCTGACCCTGCAGGCCAGTTTTGTCCTTGCCGCAGGGTTGTCCAGAGCGCTGCTGGCAGACGCTCAAGGCTCGCGGATTTATCAGGTGGGCGATCCGTTGCCGGGCGGCAGCGTCCTGCGTCGCGTCGAGGCGAATCGGGCGGTGTTGTGGAACAAGGGGCGAGAAGAAGTGCTGACGCTGCAGACGTCTGCCACGCAGCTCTTGCGTCGATTAGACGCGCAAACCAAGGCTCCGGAGCCCGCGACTCCTGCGCATTTTCTACGCCCGCTCTCCGGGCCGTCAGAGTGATCAAGCCATGAACTTTTCCATCAGCGCGCAGGCGTTGCGCACCCTGCTTTTTCTCGCTGTGTTGGCGCTGTCACTCTTTCATGGCGCGACGCGGGCCGAGGAAGAAAAATGGCAACTGGCGATGAACAATGCCGAGCTGCGCGACATCGTCGAGGAAATCTCCACCATTCTCGGGACGACGGTGGTGCTTGATCCCAGAGTCTCCGGGCGCATCACCGTCATGTCCCGTCAGGCCCTCGACCGCGAAGGTGTTCGCCGATTGTTTTATTCGGTGCTGGATGCCCACAACTTCACGGTCATCGACGAGGGTGACCGGATCCTGATTACGCCAGTCACCGAAGCGAAAACCCGCGCCGGCCAAGGCATTGCAAAAAACGCCACGGCTTCGCAATTCATCACCCGGGTCGTCGAACTGAACACCAGCAGCGCTTCCGACATCGCCGGCCTGGTTCGGCCGCTGGTGTCGGCCAACGGCTATGTCGGTCCTTCGGTGTCAGCCAATGCGCTGGTGGTCACCGATACTGCGGCCAATGTGAACCGTATCGCGCAGGTGGTCCGGCAACTGGATTCTGGGCAGAACAACCAGCATGCCGTGGTGCAAATGCAGCACGCACAGGCTGCTGATGTAGCGACTGTCATGGAGTCCTCGCTGGGCAAACGCAGCGCTGATACGGCGATCCAGGTACTGGCCGACGCCAGAACCAATCGGCTGATCCTCATTGGTCCACCGTCGGTTCGCCAACGCCTGATCGACCTCGCACGCCGTCTCGATACCCCCGCGACTGCCACCCTCGACAACGCGCGGGTGATTCGCCTGCGTCACAGCGATGCCAGGCAATTGGCCGAAGTCCTCGAAACGATGGGGCAGGGCCGAAAGCCGGCAACGGCCGTCGGTGGCGCCCGGGATAACTCACCCGGCACGACGTTCATGATCAAGGCCGACGAAAGCCAGAATGCGCTGGTGCTGATCGCCGAACCGGCGCAAATCCGCACCATCGAGGACATCGTGCGTCAGTTGGACCAGCCTCGGGCGCAGGTGCTGATCCATGCCGCCATCGTCGAGATTTCCGGGGACATCGCCGAGGCCGTGGGTGTTCAGTGGAGCGTCAGCGGCGGCGATGCAAAAGGCTTCATCAACTTCCCCGGCACCGACATTCCGATCATCGGCGGGCTGAACTTTGACGAGAAAAAATCCGCGCCGGAAGGGGCCATCCTGCAACTGGGCAATGACCGCTTCGGCGCGTTGGTTTCGGCGCTGGCCAGCAACACCCGCAGCAACCTGCTGTCCACGCCGAGCCTGCTGACCCTCGACAATCAGGAGGCAGAAATCATCGTCGGCCAAAACGTCCCGTTCAAGACCGGCTCCTACGCCACCAACAGCAACGGCGCGGAGAATCCGTTTACCACGGTCGAGCGCAAGGACGTGGGCATCAGCCTGAAGATCAAGCCGTACATCAACGAAGGCTCGACGTTGCGCCTGGAGGTCGCGCAGGAGGTGTCGGACATCGCGCCTTCGGTATCGGGCATCGATTCTTCGGACCTGATTACCAACAAACGTGCGCTCAAGAGCACGATCCTGGCGGACGATGGCGAAATCATCGTGATCGGCGGGCTGATCAGGGACAGCGTCCGCACCCAACAGAGCGGGGTGCCGTTGCTGCGCGACATTCCTTACCTCGGTGCGCTGTTTCGCTGGACTCGCGACACCCAGACCAAAAGCAACCTGATGGTGTTTTTGCGGCCGACCATCGTGCGCAGCAAGGAAGACCTGTCAGACGTCAGCCAGCAGCGTTACAACGCGCTGCGTGAATTGAGCAAGCCCGGCGCGCGAGGGAACAATTCCTTGCTGCTGCCGGCCGAGGCGCGTCAATTGTTCGACCCCGCGCCCGACGCCCCCGTGTTCGATTTGCGTAAGCAAGCGGCGGAATCGCCATGAGCGAATCGCGTGAATCCCTCCAACAATTGCCCTTCGGTTTCGCCCGGCGTTTCGGCGTACTGCTGGAGCACGACGGGTCGGGGTCAAGCCTTGTACTGCGTACCAATACGCCGCTCACGGCCCTGTCGGAAGCTCGTCGGGTAAGTGCTCGGGATCTGCCGATGCGGGTGCTGGACGCCGATGCGTTCGCAGCACGCTTGGCCCTCGCTTATCGCGAAGGTCAGAGCGCAGCCGAGCAAGTTGCACAAGGTCTGGACGAAGAGCTGGACCTGCTCAGCCTGGTCGATCAAGTCCCGCAAACCGCCGACCTGCTGGAGCAGCAGGGCGATGCGCCGATCATCCGGTTGATCAACGCACTGCTCAGCGAAGCGGTGCGTGAGCGCGCGTCGGACGTGCACCTGGAAACCTTCGAGCAGTACCTGTCGGTACGCATGCGCGTCGACGGGCAATTGCGCGAAATGCTCAGGCCCCGACGTGAACTGGCCACCCTGCTGGTGTCGCGGATCAAAGTCATGGCGCGCCTGGACATTGCTGAAAAACGGGTCCCGCAGGATGGTCGAATGGCCCTGCGACTGGCCGGGCACGAAGTCGATGTGCGGGTCTCCACGCTGCCTTCGGCCCATGGCGAACGGGTGGTGTTGCGCCTGCTCGACAAGCAGGCCGGGCGCCTGGAATTGCCGCGACTCGGTATGCCTGCCGATACCCTCGCCGCGTTGCGCCAGTTGCTCGCAAAACCTCACGGCATTCTGCTGGTAACCGGGCCTACCGGTTCCGGCAAGACCACCAGTTTGTATGCCGCGCTGAGCAGCCTGAACGATCAGACACGCAACATTCTCACGGTCGAAGACCCCATCGAATATCACCTGCCGGGTGTGGGGCAGATGCCGGTCAATCCGAAAGTGGACATGACGTTTGCCCGCGGCTTGCGGGCGATTTTGCGTCAGGACCCGGACGTGGTGATGGTCGGCGAAATCCGTGATCGCGAGACGGCGGAAATCGCCGTCCAGGCATCGCTGACCGGGCATCTGGTGCTCTCGACGTTGCACACCAACAGTGCCGTCGGTGCAGTGACGCGGCTGGTGGACATGGGCGTCGATGCCTACCTGCTGGCGTCGTCGCTGGTGGGCATTCTGGCCCAGCGTTTACTGCGCACGTTGTGCCCCCATTGCAAGACGGCGTACAGCGCCGATGAGGCCACGTGCGAGCGCCTCGGGCTCGATTCGGCAGCGTCGGCGCAGCTGTTCAGGGCGGTGGGATGCGACCAGTGCCAGCACGGTTATCGCGGGCGGATCGGAATCTACGAGCTGATCAGCGTGACGCCCGCCGTCTCGGCTCTGATTCATCAAGGTGCGAGTGAACAGGCGTTGATAGAAGAGACGCGCAAGGTCTCCCGCAGCCTGTTTCAGGACGGTCGCCAGCGGGTACTGGAGGGCGCGACCAGCCTCGACGAATTACTGCGCGTGACGCAGGAGGACTAGCGAGTGCCAACGTTCGATTACCGTGCTGACGACGCCCGGGGCCGACGCTGCAAAGGCCGACTGGAGGCCGACGGCCCACGTCATGCCCGGCAGCTGATGCGTGAACGCGGCTTGTGGCCGCGAGAGTTGAGCGAGGTCAGGGCAGGTGGCGACACGGGAACGCAGCCTCGCAGCGGACGTCTGAGTGCGGCGGATCTGGCTCTGTTGACCTTGCAGCTGTCCACCCTCGTTCAGGCGGGGCTGCCTCTGGAGGAAGCCCTTGAAGCAGTGACGAAGCAAAGTGCGAAGCGCAAGGTTGCCGGTTTGTTGTCGGCAGTCAGGAGTCGGGTGATGGAAGGTCATGCCCTGTCGACGGCGCTGGCTCAATTTCCCAAGGCGTTTCCCGAATTGTTCCGCGCCACCGTCGCGGCTGGCGAACGTTCCGGTCACTTGGGGCATGTGCTGGAACAACTGGCCGCTTACACCCAGGCCCGCCAGGCGTCGCGGCAGAAAATTCAGATGGCCCTGGTGTACCCGTTGATCCTGATGTTGGCCAGCGTCGCGATTGTTGGTTTTCTGCTCGGCTACGTGGTGCCGGACGTGGTGAAGATCTTCGTCGACAGTGGCCAGCCGTTGCCCTGGCTGACGCAGGCACTGATCGCCCTCAGCAATGGGCTGCGCAATCACTTTCTGCTGTTGATGGGCGTGCTGACGACGTTGCTCGGCCTCTGGCGCTGGAGCCTGCGCCAGCCGGCCTGGCGCCTGCGCTGGCATCGTCTCGCGTTGAAACTGCCGGTCATGGGCGAGGTGTTGCGGGCGATGGAAGCCGCGCGGTTCGCCAGCACGCTGGCAATCCTCGGCAAAAGTGCAGTGCCGTTGGTGGACGCGCTGGAGATCGCGGCGGCCGTCATCGGCAACCTGACCATCCGCAACCGCATGGCCGATGTCGCGCGCTCGGTCCGTGAAGGTGGAACGCTGACCCGCGGCCTGGAACTGAGCGGCGACATCCCGCCGATGATGCTGCACATGATCGCCAGCGGCGAACGCGCCGGTGAACTCGATCGCATGCTGGTGCGGGCCGCCGAGCAACAGGAAAGCAGCCTGGCGGCGCGTATCGCATTGGTCGTGAGCCTTTTCGAACCGGCCATGCTGGTGCTGATGGGCGGCGTGGTGCTGCTGATCGTCATGGCCATCCTCCTACCGATTCTCAGCCTCAACCAATTGGTGAATTGACCCATGAATGCTGCACAGAGAAACAGTCCTCGCGCTCAGCGTGGTTTTACCCTGATCGAAATCATGGTGGTGGTCGTCATCATCGGTGTGCTGGGGGCCATCGTGGTGCCGCAGTTCATGAGCCGTCCCGACCAGGCCAAAGTCACCGCCAGCAAAATTGATCTCCAGGCCATCGCCACGGCCCTCGAAATGTATCGCCTCGACAACTTCAACTACCCCTCGACGCAGCAGGGGCTGGAAGCCTTGAGCAAACAACCTTCCGGCCTGCCGGCGGCGAGGAACTGGAACCCTCAGGGTTATCTGAAAAGCCTGCCGGTCGATCCGTGGAACACGCCCTATCAGTACCTCAATCCCGGTGTGCATTCGGTGGACGGCAGCTATGACTTGTACTCCCTCGGTTCCGATGGCGTGAAGGGTGGCGAAGGGCATGCGGCCGATATCGGCAACTGGGTCGACTGAATCATGCGCCAGCGTTGTCGGGGATTCACCTTGCTCGAACTGATGATCGTGATCGTTTTGATCGGCGTGCTGTTGGGCATGGTGAGCTTTGCCGCCGGGCCGAATCCGGCGCGTCAGGCCCGGCAGGAAGCGCATGGGATCGTGGGCGTGATTCAACAGTTGCGTGAACGCGCAGTGCTCGATGGCCAGGAGTTCGGCCTGCGGCTGAGTGTCGAGGGTTATCGGGTGATGAGGCTTGATGTTCAGGGCTGGGAACCGATGGCGGCTTTTTATCGATGGCCCGAAAACGTGCGGCTACGACTTGAGCAGGACGGTCATCCGGTAACCCTCGGCGCCGACGATGGACCTCCTCAGTTGCTGATGTTCAGCAACGATGAAACCAGCGTCTTTACACTGACGTTTGGCAACGACAAAAAGACGTGGTTCAGCCTGTCCAGCGATGGCCTTGGCCAGGTGGTGATCGATGGCTAGCCGGCCGTTTGCTTCACGCATGCGTGGCTTCACCTTGCTGGAAATCATGGTGGCCCTGGCAATCTTTTCTACGCTGGCGGCCGCCGTGCTGTCGGCGAGCCAATACGTGGTCAGGCAAACCGGCGCGGTCGAAGAACGACTGTTCGCCGCGTGGCTGGCAGACAACCATCTGAATGAACTGCGCCTGCAAACCGGGTGGCCCCTCGACCAGCAACAACGGGTCGTGTCGATGGATCGCCGCGACTGGTTGTTGCGCCAGCGGATCAGCGCTTCGCCTGACCCGCGCCTGCTCAAGGTCGATGTTGACGTCAGCCTTTCCGGGCGCGAGCAAACCGTACACCGCGCCAGTGGCTGGATACCTCATCGTGATGAATAAGCAGAGCGGTTTCACCTTGCTGGAACTGGTCATCGCCATGGCGATCTTCGCGTTGCTGGGCCTGGCCAGTTGGGGGCTGTTCGATGGCGTGGTGCGCGTGCAACGAGGGACGACGGAGCATGAGCGTGAGTTCCGAAGCCTGCAACGGGCGGTGGCGGTGATTGAGCGGGATGTGCTGCACGTCACCGATCAACCCGTCCTGCTCCAGCAATCGGTGTTGCAGTTGCAGCGCAGCCATTGGCGCAACCCTTTGGATCAACCGCGTAGCGAGCGCCAGACACTGACCTATCGACTCGATAACGGCACGCTGTGGCGTGAAAGTCAGGGGGAGGGAGTGCCGATCGTGCAGCGGCAAAAACTGCTGGTTGATGTTCGAGACTTGAGCTGGCGGTTGTTCGACGCACAGTCCGGTTGGCGCAGCGATTGGCCATCCGGGCGGGGCGTGAAGCCGCCGATGGCGGTGGAAGTGCAATTCTCGACGGGGCGTTTCGAGGCGATTCGTCGGGTATTGCTGTTGCCCGGTGCGTTGCCATGAGGAGGCATCAACGCGGCATCGCGTTGATCAGCGTGTTGCTGGTCATGAGTCTGGCGCTGTTGATCACCAGCGGCTTGCTGCGCAGTCATCGCCTGTCGCTGCACAGCAGCGGCCAGGCCCTGCAGCACGCTCAATTGCGCCAACTCGCCGTTGCGGGGGAAAGCTGGGCGCTTTTGCGCTTGCGGGACGCGGCGCAGGGCTCGCAAAAAACCGTCGACCTGACCCAGGACTGGGCGCGGATGACTCCCGACTTCGACGTCGAAGACGCGCAGATCCGCGTTGATATCGAGGACCTCGCCGGGCGCTTCAATCTCAACTCATTGTTGAGCCAGGGGCAGATCGATCAAGTCACCCTCAACCGCTGGGCGCGCTTGCTCGACGTGCTGGATCTTCCACCGCTGCAACTTGCTCAGGTGGGGGCGTTACGAGAACTGAGCCAACTGCGCCTGTTGCCGGGGGTTGATGCTCATGTGCTGCGTCAACTTGAACCCTGGGTGGCGATGTTGCCCGGCCACGCAACGCTGAACGTCAACACGGCCCCGGCATTGGTGCTGAGGACGCTCGATGACGTAGACGCGACCATGGCTGCGGCGCTGGTTCGTCAGGCTTCGACGACGGGATGGGCCAGCGTACAGGCCTTTACGCAAGACCCGCTGCTCTCCGGTGCAGGCCTGAGCAGTCATGGACTTGGCACCGGCAGCCGCTGGTTCCGCATCACGGTGCAGGTCACTCAGGGACAGCGCCGTTTGCGGCTGGCCACGGATGTCGAACGCGACGCCGACACGCACCAACTCAACGTTCTGCAACGACGCCTTCTTCCTTCGACTGCCCACGAGATGCCGCGATGAATACCTGGCTTTACCTGACCGCCGAGGGCCTGGGCGAACCGTCGACAGACTGGCCTTGCTGCGTCTGGTCCTCGACTCGGCAACGCCAACTCATGCCCTTGAATCAAGCGGCGCAGTTGCTGAACGGGCAGGCGGTTGACCTGCTGTTGCCCATGGAATTGTGCAGCTGGGTGCGTAGCGATCCGTGGCCTTCCAAACGCCAGCCCGGCGCGCAAGCCATCGCGTTTGCCGTGGAAGATCAATTGAGCGAAGCGCTGGAAACGTTGCACTTGAGCATCGGCGCTCGCGATCAGGAAGGACGTTATCCGGTCATGGTGATCGACCGCCAGCGGTTTGCCGCGATGCTCGCGTTACTGGCCGAAGAGGGCGTCGAGGTGCGTTCGGTATTCGTCGATGCCGATGTCTTGCCCCTGGATCAGGCTCTCGGTGTTTGGTGGTTCGGTCGATGGCTGGTCGGCGGAGGGCTGCCGGCCCGCCTGGCGTTAACGGAGGACGGGTTGACGTTGCTGGGACCGGCCTTGCCTGCGGGGATTCAATGGGTCGACGAGCGACAGGGCGCGACGGATATCGATCAATACCTGACCCGCCGTCCAATGCAGGCCATCAATCTGCTGCAAGGCGAATTCGCCCTGCGCAACAAACGTCTGCCCTGGCGCCTCGGCGGTTTGACGATCCTGACGCTGCTGTTGCTGACCTGGGGCGCCAGCGCTGCGCGAATCCATTTTCTGGAGAGTGAAACACGCAGGCTCTACAGCCAGAACGAGCAACGGTTCAAAACGCTTTACCCCGAGCAGAGCCGCATCGTCGATCTGGCAACGCAGCTCAACGCACTTCAACAGCAGACCGCCGAGCCGCAGCGCACACGCGTCGCCGAGCTGGTGACACTGGTCGAGCAGGTGATCGGCGCAAGCAATGTCGAGGTCCGGCGCATCGAGTTTCGTGCCGGCGATGGCTGGAAAATCCAGCTGAGCGCCAACAGCTTTGCCGAGCTGGAACAACTGCGCGAGCGCGGGCGACAACAAGGCGTGCCACTGCGGCTCGACAGTGCAAGCAAAGAGCGCGACCGCGTGCAGGCGACCCTGACAGTGGAGGACCGCGCATGAAAGCGGCCTGGCAACGCCTGTCCCTTCGCGAGCAACGACTGTTGCTGGCCATGGGCGCATTATTATTGGCTGTCGTGGCGTTCAGCCTGATCTGGCAACCGACACGCCAGCGCCTGGAAACCATGGAGCGCCAGCACCAACAGCAACTGGCCGTGTCTGCGCAACTGCAACGGGCACAACCGCGAAGCACCCCGCCTGTCGTCACTCATCAGTCGTTGTCGCTGCGTGTCAGCGAAAGCGCCACAGAAGCGGGGCTTGAGATCCATCAGATGGACACCGACAACGACGTGTTGCGCCTGACCCTCAGCGGCGACGCGAAGGTGTTGCTGCAATGGCTGGACCGCACCGAACGTGACGGCGTCGCCTTGCAATCGCTGACCCTGGAAAAGCGTGACGCGGTGCTTGAGGCGCGGGTGGTGCTCAGGTAGTCGAACCATTCCCCGGCAGCAGTGGCAGGCGGGCCAGTTTCAACGCAATCAGCAACGCCACCACCAACAGCGTACCGATGAACACGCCAATCCCGTTCCATCCGCCGAGGTGCCAGAACACACCGCCCGCCGTACCGGCAATGCTCGAGCCGGCGTAGTAACTGAACAAGTACAACGACGATGCCTGACCCTTGGCCTTCGTGGCGCGGCGGCCGATCCAGCTGCTGGCCACCGAGTGCGCACCGAAGAAACCGAAGGTGAAAATCAGCATGCCGATGATCACCACGGGCAGCGGCGTGAACATGGTCAGGGCGAGGCCGGCGAGCATCAGCACGATGGTCGACCAGAGCATTTTGCGGCGTCCGAGTTTGTCGGCCAGCGAACCGATTTTCGCCGAGCTGTAGATGCCCGACAGGTACACCACCGACAGCAGCCCGACAAAGGCCTGGTCCATGTGGTACGGCTCGGCCAGCAGGCGATAGCCGATGTAGTTGAAGAGCGTGACGAACGCGCCCATCAGTACGAACGCTTCTAAGAACAGCAGCGGCAGACCGGCGTCGCGAAAGTGCATGGTGAAACCGTCGAGCAGGCTGCGCGGGTGCAGCGAACGGGCGCGGAAGTTGCGCGATTCGGGAAGGATTTTCCAGAACACCGCCGCCGCGATCAATGCCAGGCCGCCGATCACCAGCATCGCCGTGTGCCAGCTGACGAAGTCGATCAACACCCCGGTAATCAAGCGCCCGCACATCCCGCCAATCGCGTTGCCACCGATGTACAGGCCCATCGCCAGGCCGATGTGTTGCGGGTGGATTTCTTCGCTCAGGTAGGTCATGGCGACCGCCGCCAGGCCACTCAACGACAACCCGATCAACGCGCGCATCACCAGCACGCCGTGCCAGCTCGGCATCATGGAGCTGGCGATGGTGCACAGCGCCGCGGCAAACAGCGCCGCCACCATCACCGGTTTGCGTCCGACCCGGTCGGAGATCGGCCCGGTGATCAGCAGGCCGATGGCGAGCATACCCGTGGCCACCGACAGAATCAGGCTGCTCTGCGCCGCGTTAATCGAATATTCGTGGGACAGCAGCGGCATCATCGGTTGCACGCAATACAGCAGCGCGAAGGTCGCAAAGCCGCCGGAGAACAGCGCCAGTACCGTGCGCATGAACATCGGCGTGCCCTTTTCGATGTAGATCTCCTTCAGTTCAGAGACGGCATCGTCCAGCGCGGCGGGCGGAACTTCATGGGCGAGTGGGGCGACAGCAGTTTTCACTTCAGACCTCGGGGGAGCGCAGCCGGTCAGGCAATGAAAAAAGCATATAGCTGCCTAATGATTCAATCCAATATATTGTTCGACCTGTTTGAGAGGTTTTACGACCTAATGGAGTTTTCATGGAATTGCGTCACCTGCGCTACTTCATTGCCGTCGCCGAAGAACTGCACTTCGGCCGCGCCGCCCAGGTGCTGGGCATCTCGCAACCGCCGCTGAGCCAGCAGATACAGGCGCTGGAGCAGGAAGTCGGTGCGCGATTGTTCGAGCGTACCAATCGACGGGTCGAGCTCAGTGAGGCCGGGCGATTGTTTCTGGAAGAAGCTCGGTTGGTGCTGGCGCAGGTCGACAAGGCGGCGGATGTCGCGCGGCGGGCGCAGCTCGGTGAGCTGGGGGAATTGAAGATCGGATTCACTTCATCGGCGCCATTCAACTCGACCATTCCCCAGGCGATTTTTTCATTCCGCCAGCGGTTCCCGGCGGTGCACCTGAACCTGCGGGAAATGAGCAGCACCCAGGTGGCCGAAGCGCTGGTGGACGAGTCGATCGAAGTCGGGATCATGCGGCCGTTGGGTTTGCCGGATTCGCTCAGCGTGGTGGAGTTGATGCGCGAGCCGCTGGTGGCCGTGCTCAGTTCCAAGCATCCGCTGGTGCAGGATAGTGAAGAGGGATTGTTCCTGTCAGCTCTGGCCCTGGAACCGTTCGTATTTTTCCCACGCAGCTATGGCAGTGGTCTGTACGCGCAATTGCTCAGCCTGGCGCGGGACGCCGGTTTCAGCCCGCACTTCGCGCAAGAGGCGGGCGAGGCGATGACCATTATCGGGTTGGTGGCTGCGGGGCTCGGCGTGTCGGTCCTGCCGGCGTCTTATCAGCGGATGCGGATTGATGGCGTGGTCTATCGGCCGCTGCTCGACCCTGAAGCGGTTTCGGCGGTGTGGCTGGTGCAGCGCAAGGATCAGAAATCCCCGATGGCCAAGGCGTTTGTGGACCTGCTGACGCGCAAGGTCGAACCCCTCAAGTCATGAACGACACAAACCTGTAGGAGCCGGCTTGCCGGCGATGGCGGAATATCAGGCGGCATCGATGTTGAATGATCCACCGCTATCGCCAGCAAGCCAGCTCCTACAGGTTTTGCATTTTTTCAGTAGCAGTTGTGGGACGTCACACCCGCAAACCTGTAGGAGCCGGCTTGCTGGCGATAAACGATAACGCGGTGCACCTGATACACCGCGTCGTCTGGATCGCCGGCAGGCCGGCTCCTACAAGGGATTGTGTTACGACCAGCGCTTGAAGATCAGCGAGGTGTTGACGCCGCCAAACGCGAAGTTGTTGTTCATCACGTACTGATTACTCATCTGCCGAAACTCGCCGCGCAGGTAATCGAGCTTGCCGCAGTGCGGATCAACTTCATCGAGGTTGAAGGTGTGTGCGTACAAATCGCTGTTCATCATTTCGATGCTGAACCAGGATTCCAGTGCACCGCAGGCGCCCAGGGTGTGGCCGAGGAAGCTCTTCTGTGAGCTGATCGGCATGTGTTCGCCGAACAGGCTGCTGGTCGCCAGTGTTTCAGCGATGTCGCCCTGTTCGGTCGCGGTGCCGTGACCGTTGACGTAGCCGATGTCCGATGGCTGTAAACCGGCGTCTTCCAGGGCCAGCTCCATGGCGCGGCGCATGGTGGCCTGCTCTGGACGGGTGGTGTGCTGGCCGTCGGCGTTGCTGCCGAAGCCGACGAGTTCGGCGTGAATGTGTGCGCCACGCGCCAATGCGTGTTCGAGCTCTTCCAGCACCAGCATGCCGCCGCCTTCACCGATCACCAGGCCATCGCGACCGCTGTCGTAGGGGCGTGGGGAGGTCTGCGGTGCGTCGTTTTTCAGGCTGGTGGCGTAGAGCGCGTCGAAGACCATGGCTTCGGTGGGGCACAGCTCTTCGGCACCGCCGGCGAGCATCAATGGCAAACGGCCGAACTTGATCGATTCGTAGGCATAACCGATGCCCTGACTGCCGCTGGTGCAAGCACTGGAGGTCGGGATCAATCGGCCGGTGAGGCCGAAGAAGATGCTGATGTTCGCCGCCGTGGTGTGCGGCATCATGCGCACGTAAGAGTTGGCGTTCAGGCCTTCGGCCACCGAGTTGAGCAGCATGTTGCCGAATGCCTTGATTTCGTCGGTGCTGCCGGTGGACGAGCCGCAGGCAACGCCCATGCGCCCGTCCTTGATCGAAGGGTCACCGAGCAAACCGGCATCGGCCAACGCCTGTTCCGCCGCGCCGACGGCCAGGCGCGAGACGCGGCCCATGCTGCGCAGTTGCTTGCGGGTCCAGTGGCTCGGCACTTTGAAATCATCAATGGGACCTGCCAGGCGCGTGTTGAGCTCGGTGAAACGATCCCACTCGTCCATGCGGCGGATGCCGCTGCGGTTGGCTGCGAAGTTGCCGGCGATGGTTTCCCAATCGCTGCCCAGTGAGGTGATGCCGGCCATGCCGGTGACGACGACGCGCTTCATCAGCACAGGCCTCCGTTGACGGCCAGAACCTGCCGGGTGATGTACGACGCTTCCGCCGACATCAGGAAATTCACCGCGCCGGCCACCTCTTCCGGGGTGCCCATGCGCTGTGCGGGAATCATTTTCATCAGTTCTTCCACTGGCACGTTTTCGTCGAGCATGGCGGTGTCGATCAGGCCGGGTGCGACGCAATTGACGGTGATTTTGCGCTTGCCCAGTTCAATCGCCAACGCTTTTGCCGCGCCGATCAAACCGGCCTTGGAGGCACTGTAATTGACCTGCCCGCGATTGCCGATCAAACCGGAAACCGAGGTGATACAGACAATTCGCCCGGCGGCGCGACGACGGATCATCGGCATCATCACCGGGTGCAGCACGTTGTAGAAACCGTCGAGGTTGGTGCGCATCACCACGTCCCAATCATCCTCGCTCAGCGCCGGAAAAGCACCGTCACGCGTCAGGCCGGCGTTGAGCACTACGCCGTAATAGGCGCCGTGGGTTTCCACGTCGGCTTCGAGAATGGCTTTGCAACTGGCGCGGTCGGACACGTCGAATTGCAGGATGCGTGCGTTGCGGCCCAAGGCCTCGATTTCGGCCTTCACCCCTTCGGCGTCCGCCAGGCCGCTGCGGCAATGCAGCACGATGTCATGCCCGGCCTGAGCCAGACGCAACGCGATAGCGCGGCCGATGCCACGGCTGGAACCGGTGACCAGTACGGATTCAGTCATGCCTGCGTTCCTTGTGAAAAGCCTTGTGAAGAGCTTTGTGGAGTTTCATGAAGATATTGAGCGGCCTGCGGCGGGCGAAACACGTTCAGACGGGCGGTAGCGTGAATGCCGGCGGCGTTGATGTGGCATTCGAACACGCCCATGCCGTTGTCGTCTTCCAGCGAACGCAGCCCATGGATAGTCAGCTCGGTGCCGGCGGGAAAGTGGTCGACATTGCATTCGAATTTGCGGGTGCCGAGCAGGAAGCCCAGCTCCACCGCATCGCCTCGTTGGCGCGCATGGCAGCCGGCGAAGGCGGCGACGCTCTGGGCCATCAGTTCGATGCCGACCCACGCCGGCAGGCTGCCGTCGGGACGATTGAACAGGCCATCGGGCTTGACGGTGAGGCGGGTGTGAATCTGCTCGTCATCGAACGCGAGGATCTGATCGATGAGGATCATGTCGCCAGCGTGCGGCAGCAGTTCGGCGAGCGGCCAGTCAATCATGGGGCGTCTCCGATAATCAGGCTGACGTTATTGCCACCGAAGGCAAAGGAATTGCTCATCAGGCAGCGAGGTGCAATGGACGCCAGGCGATCGGTCGGGGTCACCCAATTCAGGGCTGGCAGTTGCGGGTCAGGCTGGCCGTCCCAGACATGTGGCGGCAACGTATGTGTTTGATTGTCAGCGCTCAGGCTCAACCAGCAGAACGCTGCTTCCAGCGCGCCGGCCGCGCCGAGGGTGTGACCGGTCATCGGTTTGGTCGAAGAACACGGCACACCGGCCGGGAACAAGGCCGACACCGCGAGGCTTTCCATGGCGTCATTGTGTTGCGTGGCGGTGCCGTGCAGGTTCAGGTAACCGATCTGTTCGGGTTGCAGGTTCGCGCGGCCCAGGGCTTTGCGCATCGCTTGCAGGGCGCCACGGCCGGTCGGTTCCGGCGCTGAAATGTGGTGCGCATCTGAGCTGGCGCCACTGCCGAGCAGTGCAATCGATGGTTTATCGCCAGCCACTTTGGTCATCAGGAACAGCACCGCCGCTTCACCGATGTTGATGCCGTTACGGTTGACCGAGAACGGATTGCAGCGTTGTTCGGACACCGCTTCCAGCGCCGAGAAGCCATTGAGGGTGAGCTTGCACAAGCTGTCGACGCCGCCGCACAACACTGCATCGCACAGGCCCAGATCCAGCAGGCGCTGGGCACTCATCAACGCCCGGGCGCTGGAGGTGCAGGCGGTGGAAATCACATAGGCCGGGCCGCTGAGTTGCAGCCAGTCGGCAAGGAAATTCGCCGGTGCGCCGAGTTCCTGTTGCTGATAGTCGTAATAGTCCGGGAACTGATGTTCGCGGATGTAATGAGCCAGGCCGCGACTGGCTTCATCGATGCCGGACGTGCTGGTGCCGAGGATCACGCCGATGCGGTCGCGGCCGTAGGTCTGGATCGCTTGGTCGATGTCGTCGCGGATTTGCAGCGCCGCTTCCAGCAACAACTGATTGTTGCGGGTGCTTTGCTTCACCAGTTCCGCCGGGATCGGCGCCAGTGCGCCGCGCACTGCGGCCACCGGCAACGAACGTTCCGGCACCCAGCCAGACTCGCTGCGCATGCCGGAGCAATCGCCGGCAAACAGGTTGCGCGCGACTTCGTGCTTGTCGCGGCCCAGGGCGCAGATCACCCCGAGGGCGTTGAGGTAGGCGGTCATGGTGTCTCACCGGACAGGGGCGTGACTTGGTACGTCGGACCTTTGGGCAGGTTCAATTCAAAGCTCATCGGTTGTGAATAACGGACTTCCCAGTACTCGGGCAGGGAGCGTTGTGCGCCATGCTGCCAGGCCGTTGGGTAGTTGCCGCGCAATTCATCCTTGGGCGTCAGCGCAAACACCAAAGCCGCGAACAGCTCACGGGCTTCCGGGTTGGGCGGCAACAGGCCGTCCGCTTGCCATTGACCGTCGATCAGTTTCTGACGTGCCTGTGGAATGCCCAGCAGGTCCATCATCGACCAGCGAATGCCCGGGCCTTCACGCGCAATCACCAGTACCCAGTCCTGACGCTGGCCGTCCGCCAGGCGCTGGATGTGCAATTGCTGCGGCAGCGGCAGGTTCGGGGTTTGCTCGGGCAGCGGTGCCTTGCTGGCGCAGGCGCTGATCAGCAGGACCGCGCCAATGAGCAAAAATCTCAACACCGCCGCATACCCTGTGGGAGTTGCACTAGACATCACACAGCACCTTCAAGCGGTTTGCGCGCCACCACATTGACCAGGGTTTCTTCCCGTTGGCCAAAGGGTTTTGGCTTACGCAGACCAAAACGTTCAAGCAGGCCGAAATCCTTGGCGCGACTCCACCACAAGTAGGGATAAGACACGTTGTGCGGGCCGAATTCGAAACCCTGGCGACGAATCATTTCAAGGTACCCGGCGGCGCTCTTCTGCACGTGCATCGGATGGCGGAACAACCAGCGGATCACCCAAGTATCAATGTAAGCCTCGGTGGATTCGGCGAACAGCAGATAACCACCGGGCTTGAGCACACGGTAGAACTCGGCGAGCGCTTTGTCCTGTTCCACCAGATGATGGAAGGTCTGGTGGCAGAACAGCAGATCGACGCTGGCATCCGGCACGGCCAACGTGGCGCAGTCGCTGCCGATCAACTCCACGTCCATGCCCTGACGGGTGGCTTCTGCGCCGCTCAGGTCGAGGCTGTGCGGGTCGGCGTCCACGCCGATCAGGCGCTGCGGGGCAAAGGCCTGGCGCAGGTACTGGAACGACTTGCCCTGGCCGCAACCGGCATCCAGCAACACTGGATGGACGGGCAATGCTTCGCTGAACAGGCTGCGCAGGTCATTGATCGCCACACGCAGCACATGGTGCTGCCAGGTGTGGCTGCGCAGGAACCAGAACCCGAAGCGCGTTTCCTCAACGTAGTTGTCGCTCAAGTAGCTCATGTGGCATCCCTTGCACAGAGTTCCGACAGCATCCGCAGCCGGCGTTTCGGTTCGGCGACGAACGGATTGCGTTCGTCCCAGGCATAACCGGCGAGGATCGAGCTGATCATGCGGCGTATGTCCGGCGAGCTGTCCGGATGGAAAATCACGTCCTGGAACGTCCCGGCATACCAGCCTTCAACGTAGCAGCGGAAGGTGTCGACACCGCGCTTGAGCGGTGTGGCGAACTCGGTTTGCCAGTCGACACGTTCACCTTGCAGTTGGCGATGTAGAACACCGGCGGCCATGCTCGCCGAACGCATGGCGATGGTCACGCCGGAGGAGAACACAGGATCGAGAAATTCTGCCGCGTTACCCAACAGGGCAAAGCCCGGGCCGTGCAGGGTTTTGACGTTGGCCGAGTAGCCGCCGATGGTGCGCGCCGGTGTATCCCACACGGCGTTGTTCAGCACGCTGGAGAGGCTTGGCGTCTCGGCAATGAAACCGCGCAGGCAATCGTCCAGGTTCTCGGCGCGACCGGCGAAATGCTCCGCCGCCGCGACCACCCCCACCGAGCAACGGCCGTTGCTGAACGGGATGGTCCAGAACCAGACATCGCGTTGGGTCGGATGCGTGGTGACGAGGATTTTCGTGCGGTCGAAACCCGGGTGGTCGATGTGGTCTTCGACGTGGGTGAATACCGCCTGTCGCACCGGGAAATTCGAGGGTGCCTCAAGGTCGAGCAGGCGCGGCAGGACGCGGCCGTAGCCGCTGGCATCGAGCATGAAATCAGCCTCGACGCGGTACTCGCTGCCGTCCTCGCGCTGCACGCCGAGCAGCGGTTTTTCCCGTTCGACATCGACGCTGATGATCGCTTCACTATAGCGAATCTCCGCGCCTTGCAGCGCGGCCTGATCGGCCAGCAGTTTGTCGAAATCGGCGCGCTGGACTTGAAACGTGGTCGGCTTGCCGTTGCTGAAGGTGTCGCCGAAATCGAAGGCGCTGTACTGCTCGCCCCAGGCGAATGCCGCACCGGTTTTCAACTGGAAGCCAGCCGCATTGACCGCTTCGAGCATGCCGGCTTCTTCGACGAAATCCAGGCAGTGCGACAGCAGGCTTTCACCGATGGAGAACCGTGGGAAATGCTGGCGCTCGATCACCAAAACATCGTGGCCCTTGCGCTTGAGCAGCGCGGCGGCGATGGCGCCCGATGGACCGGCGCCGATGATCACTACCTGACGACGTTCCATTTCAACGATTGGCATGGGGGCTCCTTGCCGGGACGGCAGCTTTCAAAGGGATTCGGTGCATGCCGGCCAATGCCGGCAGCAATGTCGCGATAAGACCCATCAGCATCAGCGCAAAGTACAGCGGCGGGCTGATGAGGTGTTGTTGCAGCAGCAGGTTGAGAAAGACGATCTCGCTCAAGCCGCGAATATTCAGCAGCACGCTTTCGCGCCAGCGGCTGGCGCCCGCAAACGAAGCGCCGGCCCAGCCAAGTCCCAGCCAGTTGCCCAGCAATTTGCTGGCAATCGGGAACAGCAGCAGCGCAGCCAGTTGCGCCCAGCTCAGGCTGTCCATGGCGCTGTGGACGTTGATCTGCACGATGCCGAACGTCAGGATCAACGGGATCGCGATCCAGGTCTGCAGGCGATTCATCCACGCTGCCGGCATTGGCAGCACCAGCGGTACCTTCAGCGCGGCCATGCACAACAAGTAACCGATGCCGAAAATCAGCGCATTGAGCTTGTAGTGCTCGGCCACCACCAGCAACGCGAAGAAACACCCGCTGTAGAGCCGTGGTTGGCGCAAGCCGAGTACCCACAGCAGCAAGGGCACGCATGCGCAGACCAAGGGCAGCAGCAAACTGCTCAGGTGCAGGCTGCCTTGGGCGATGGCGAACACCGTCCAGCACGTGAGGTCGATGAGGATCGCGGTTTGTACCAGGCGCCGGGTCGCGGCGACCGGGTAATCGATATGCCGAAGGTACAGGTACAACACGGGAATCGCGGTAATGGCGAACAGCAGGCCGACCGCCAAAGAGCTGATCCACGGCTGTGGCGGCAGCAGCCAGATCGCTGTCGCGAGCCCGCCGGCGAACGGAATGCAGAAACTCGGCAGGGCGATTTTCAGGCTCTGGAGGTCCAGGCGCAGGTCGATCACGTCGCTGAGGATGTAGCCCAGCAACAGCGCGAAACTCAGGCTGTAGAGGTTTTTCAGCCAGATCGGTGCGACCAGCGTCGCGCCGCTCAAGTGCCATTGAGGTTCGATCCAGAAATACATCAGCAGCGGCAAACCGACGGTGGCCAGCAACAATTGGCTGACGATCGGGATCAAACCGAAGTGGCGCCCGACACGCGTGGCCACGGCGAACAGCGCCAGGGCCATTGCCCAGAACAACACGACCATCACGCTGCCGACTCCGCGACCGTGGCGGTCTGCACGTGCCGTCCGGCCCACGGCGCGAGGATGAAGCTGAACGCCAGGCCGAGGCTCACCGACAACCCGAAGTTGCTCACCGCGGGAGTGCTGGACACGGCCAGTAATCCGAACGACAGCCACGTGGTCAACGCCGCCAGCAAGGTGCCCAGCAGGCTGACGGCGGCGCCGCCGACCTGTTCGCGCATGAGGATAGCGTAATCGACGCTGATCGCCGTCACCAGCAGCAGGCCGAACAGGCTGAACAACGTCAGCGGCTGTCCGAGCCAGCCGAGACTGGCGAGGCTGCACAGCGCCGCCAGCAGCGGCAGGGCGACGATGCGCAAGGCACCGCCGAGGCCGAACGGCAGGATCAGCACCAGCACGATCAGCACGCAGGAGGCGAGTTTCAGTTCCGCAGCGCTGATCTGGGTTTTGGCAAACACGTTGTTCAATTCGCCCAGACGATCCACCAGTTCCACTCCCGGCAGATCCAGCGCTTGCACCCGCAGCAGTGCAGGGTTGTTCAGGCCTTGCAGGCTGACCATCGCCGCTACGCCGTCCTCGGTCGGGCCCAGCCATAACGTGCGATAGGGTTCGGCCAGCGGACCGGTCAGTGCGCTGTCGATGTCTTCAACCGGCAGTGCCTGCAACTTCGCCAATTCGGTTTTCAGTGCCTCGACGGGCACGCCGACGTCGAGCAGCGGTTGCCAGAACGCCGGCAACTTGTTCAGCGCTTCGCGCACTTGCAGTTGCACGCTGGGCTGGCTGACCAGTTGATTCAGCGACAGATAGCCTTGAAGCTTGTTCAGATTGACCAACTGATCCAGCCGCTCGCTCAACGCGGTTTGGCGTTCGAGCAATGCTTGTTGATTGGCCGCTCGCACCAGGAAGAACTGGCTGGTGGGTTGGTAGCCGGTGATGCGCGCAATGGTCTGGGCTTCGTCGGTCAATTGCTGCGGTGCGCCGACCCATTGGCGAATATCGTTTTTGGTATCGAGCTGCAACAGACCGCCCACGCAGAAGGCAATCAACAGCGCCAGCAGCACGGGCGTACGGGCGAATTTCAACAGCCTTTCGCGCAGTGCCAGCAAATACTCGGCGACGCGCAATGGCCATTGCGCCGGGCGCAAATCCGAACCCTTGAGCAGCGCAGGCAACAGGCACACCGCCGACAGGTAGGCGCCGAGCAGCCCGGCGGCGGAGAACACGGCGATCTGGGTCAGGGCCGGGAACGGGGTCCAGGCCAGCGCGAGGTAACCGATGCAACTGGTGATCAGGCTCAGCGTCAGCCCCGGCAAGGTCAGGCGCAACGCTGGCCAGCTGTGCCAGGGTTTCAGGCTCCAGCTCTTGGACAAATAGTGCAGCGGATAATCGACCGCGACGCCGATCAGGCTGGAGCCGAGCACCAGCGTCATCACATGCATATGGCCGAACAGCGCCACGCACGCCACCGCGCCGAACAGCATGCCCACCAGCACCGGGACGAATGCCAGCAATACGCGCAAACGGCGGAAGGCCAGTAACAACAGCAACAGAATGCCGACGGTGGCACCGCCGCCGACCCAGGTTATCTCGCGTGTGGCTTGCCGCTGCCCGTTGGCCGCGTAGAGCAAACCGCTGGCGGCCAGCAGTTGCACCTCAGCCTGGGCCGCTTCTTCACGGCTGTGCTTGAGCAGATCGGCCACTTGCAGCGGCAGGTTCATGTCGAAAGCATTGCCGGTGGTGCGCGCTCGCAGCAGCACCCAGCTCTTGCCGTCGGCATCGGCAACCAGTGCGCCGCTGCCAATGTCCAGTTGCACCGAACCGTGTTGCGGCTGGCTGTTCTGGATGCGCCCGGTCAGGCCCAGCCAGTCATCCTGGCTCGGCACCAGGCTGAACCCGGTGAACGGGTCAAACAGTGCCTGCACCCGTTGCTGGATGAACACGTCGGGATGCTCGATCAATTGCTGGCGATCCGCTGCCGAGAGCATCGCCAACCGGCCTTGCAGCAATTGCGTGCGCAGCGCCGGTAAGTCGGCTTGCAAGGTCCACTGGACCTTTTCGAACAAACCGCTGGCCTGCCATTGCTCGCCCAGTTTCTGCGCCATGGTGACGGCTTGCTGGCGATCGGTGTGACCGACCAGCACCAGCATTTCGCGGTTCAGCGGTTCTTGCATGCGTTGTTCGGCGCGCAGTTCCAGCGCGTCCGGCGCCGTGCCCGGCACCAGTTCCATCAAGTTGGCGGACAGCGGCGCGCCGTCGCGCCATTGCCAACCGGCGAGCGCGAGCACCGCCAGCAGCAGGATCAGAAACAGCCGTGGAAGCGCGCGTTCACTCGGCAAAGTCATGTTGCTCCGCGTCGCTCAACGGTTGGGTGCTGGTGCTGTCCTGCATGCGCAGCAAGGTGCTGTCGCCCTGGGTTTCCAGCAGTTCGATGGTGTTCACCAATTCGCCGCCGGTAATGTTGATCTGATTGAACACCTGCTTGAGCAGTAGCGAGCGCGGGGTCAGCGTCAGTTTCCAGTTCTGCGCCTCGCCGCTCAGCGACAGTTCGAAGTCCCGTTGCAGCCCGCTGCTGTCGCCTTGCAGCACGGCAAGGAACAAGCGGTTCTGCTCGGCGCCGGCGCTCTTGCCGGGCAGCATTTGCCAGCCGCTGGCGTCACGTCGCGCGATGCCTTTGCCGGTGATGCGGTAATCCTGTTGCAGCGGAGTTTTCAGTAACCACAGCAGGCCATGATTTTTCGCGAGGACGAACGTGCCCTTGCTGGTCAGTGGCTGGGGCAGGGCGCGCAGGTGTTTTTCCTGGATGAAGTAGCCGTGGATCACATCGGGTTTGGCCAGTTGATCGCTGAGCTGTTGCAGATCGAAGGCATGGGCCAGGCCTGGAATGCCCAGCAACAGACACAACACTGTAGGAGCGAGCTTGCTCGCGAAAAACCTGAGAGCGCCGCGGAGTGTCAGGTGTCCAGCGTCATCGTTAACGACCATCGCCGGCAAGCCGGCTCCTACAGGGGAACGGGGGTGGCAGAAAATCATGACAGGGCCCTTGCGACGGCATCGGTGAAGATTTTTGGCGAGGCCAATTGCATCTCACGGCTGCCCATGTCGACTGCAACCTGCACGGAGACGGCGCGGGTCAAGCGTTCGCCGGTTTCCAGGTCGCTGATCAGGTAGTTGATCTTCAGCCGGTTCTCCCACTCCACCAGATTGGCGCGCACGTTCAGCTTTTGGCCGAACACCGCACCACGCACATAGCGCAATTGCAGGTCGATCACCGGCCAGGCGTAACCCGACTCGGACATGGCCGTGTAGTTGTGGCCGATTTTATCCAGCAGCGCACAACGGGCGATTTCCAGGTATTTGATGTAATGGCCGTGCCAGACCACGTTCATGCTGTCGACGTCAAAGAACGGCACGAGGATTTCCGTATCGGTGTGAAGCACTCCCTTGCTACGCATGCAGCCTCCAGTGTTGCTCGGCAATCCGTTTCAGGCACAGGCGCAATTCGCCTTCCAGTGCGCGGTCTTCGATGACCGGCGGGAAGTCCTTGGCCAGCTCTTCATGCATGGCAGCAAGGGCCGGTGGCAACGGGCGTGCGTCCTCGGCCTTGCTACGCAGCCACACGCCCTGATTGGCGGCGAGCAGTGTGGCGGCGGCGACCTGTTCGGTCAGCTCCAGCACACGAATGGCATCGCGGGCAGCGATGGTGCCCATGCTCACTTTGTCCTGGTTGTGGCATTCGGTGGAGCGTGAAAACACGCTGGCCGGCATGGTGTTTTTCAGCGCTTCGGCGGTCCAGGCGCTGGTGCCGATCTGCACGGCTTTGAAGCCGTGGTTGAGCATCGCTCGATCTGCCGTGGCACCGGACAAATTGCTCGGCAAGCCATGGTTGTAGCGTTCGTCCACCAGCAACGCGAGTTGACGGTCGAGCAGGTCAGCCACGTTGGCCACCAGGTTTTTCAGGCTGTCCATGGCGAACGCGATGTGGCCGCCGTAGAAATGCCCGCCGTGCAGCACGCGCTCGGCTTCGGCGTCGATGATCGGGTTGTCGTTGGCGCTGTTGAGTTCGATCTCGATGAACGAACGCAGCCAGTTCAGACTGTCGGCCAAGACGCCTAGTACGTGCGGCGCGCAGCGCAGGGAATAACGGTCTTGCAGGCGATGCAGCGGCGCGGTCGGAGCGTCGATCGCCAGGTCCTTGCGCAGCCACGCGGCGACTTGCATTTGCCCTGGATGCGGTTTGGCGGCGAACAGGCGCTCGTCGAAGTGCTCCGGATTGCCTTGCAGTGCGACCACGTTCAGCGCGGTGATGCGCGTTGCCAGTTGCAGCAGGTAATCGGCGCGGGCATAGGCCAGGCAGGCGAGGCCGGTCATGACGGCGGTGCCGTTCATCAGCGCGAGGGCTTCTTTCGGGCGCAGCACCAGCGGCTCCCAACCGAGTTCGCGGTGCACATCGGCGGCCTGGCGGCGTTCGCCACGGAACATCACTTCGCGCTCGCCGGACAATGTCGCCGCGACGTAGGACAGCGGCGTCAGATCACCGCTGGCGCCCACCGAACCCTCTTCCGGGATCAGCGGCAGGATGTCGTGTTCGAGGAACGCTTGCAGGCGTTCCAGCAGCTCAATGCGAACCCCCGACACGCCGTGGCACAGCGACTGCAAACGTGCAGCCAGCACCGCGCGGGTGGCTTGCGCGTCGAGCAGTTTGCCCAGGCCGCAACCGTGGAACGTGTACAGATGACGCGGCAACGCTTCGACGTGATGCAGCGGCACCGCGACCACGCAGGAATCGCCGTAACCGGTGGTCACGCCATAAATCACGCCTTCCTTGTCCAGCAGGGAATCGAGGAATCGTGCGCCCTTGGCGATGCGCTCGCGGTACGCAGGGTCAGCCTGCAACTGCGTCGGCACCTGACGGTTGGCCAGGGCCAGCACGTCTTCGATGCGCAAAGGGAGTTCGCCGAAGGTTACCGGCTCAAGCGTTGGCGTCGTCATCGGTCTTCCAGAAAGGGTAAAAGTTGAACCATTGTTGAGGTGCTTCGAGGCAATAGTGACCCAGGCGCTCGGCGTAGCGGGTCGCCCACTGATGAATGACCTGCTCGCGGTCGCTGCGCTTCCAGGTGATCGCATCGGCGAACGGTTCGAGGGTCAGTCGATAATCGCCGTCGGGTTTCTTCAGGCACAGCATCAGGTTGACCGGGCATTTCAACAGGCCGGCCAACAACCACGGCCCCTGCGGAAATTTTGCCGGATGGCCAAGGAAATCCACGGTCACGCTGCGACCGCCGTGCAACGGCACGCGATCACCGGCAATCGCCAGCCATTCGCCGCGCTCCAGGCGCTCGTGCAGTTGCAGCATGATCACCGGGTCCAGTTCGCTGACCTGAATCAGCCGCAGATTGGTGGCTCCGGCTTCGCCCAGCAGGCGGTTGAACTGCTCGGCGTGCTTGGTGTGCACCAGCACGTTCATCGTGACCTTTTCGCCGATCTCCGCCAGCGCGCGGCAAACTTCGAGATTGCCCAGGTGTGCGCCCACCAGCAGTTGCCCGCGGTTGCCACGCAACTGATTGCGCAACAGCGCCGGGTCGACGATTTCGATCTGCTCGATGCTCAACTTACCGTTCCACACGTCGAGTTTGTCGAGCATCGAATCAGCGAAGGCCATGAACTGGCCAAATACCCGCCAATGGGTCGGGCGCAATTCAGCGCGAGCGCTCCAGTCGGCGAGGCGTTGCTGGTATTGCCAGGCACTGCGGCGGGCGCTGCGACCGAACAGGAAAAAGTACAGAACGATGCCGTACAACAGCGGGCTCAACAGTCGGCGGCCGAGGACTTTGGCGCCGAACGCAGTGAGCTTCATCAGCCAGAAACTACCGCGCTCCTCGCGGTCGGCCCAATGCTTTTTGTCTACGTTGCTGCTCATGCTCGCCACCGTCGCCAGAGGATCACCGGCGCCCGCAGCAACATGCCGAAGAACAACCGGGTGTGCATGCTCGAAATCAGCACATTGTCGTGGAACATGCGGAAATGCGAGACGCCGTCCAGCGGGTAATGCACCTTGGTGGGCAGCCACTGCATCGGCTGATTGCGCCAGGACAGGCGCACCAGAATGTCCGAGTCGAAGTCCATGCGCTTGCCGACTTTGGCCGATTCGATCACGGCCAGGGTCGGTGACAATGGATAGACGCGGAAACCGCACATGGAATCGCGAATCTGCAACGACAAGGTGTTGATCCACACCATTACGTGCGTCAGGTAGCGGGCGTACAACCGACCTTTCGGCACACTGGCGTCGTATTGCGGATAGCCGCAGATCACTTCGCGCGGATGGGTGCGTGAGTGTTCGATGAACGTCGCGACGTCTTGCAGGTCGTGCTGGCCGTCGGCGTCCACCTGCAAGGCGTGGCTGAAGCCCAGGCGTGAGGCTTCGCGCAGACCGGTCATGACCGCGCCGCCCTTGCCCTGGTTGGCGGCGAGGCGGATCAGGTAGACCATCTCGCGCTCAGCCAGGCGATCGAGCACCTTTGCGCAGGCCGGGCTGCTGGCATCGTCCACCAGAATGCACGGCAGGCCGCAGGTAATCAGGGCGTCGACCACCGTGGTGATGGCGGTTTCGTGGTTGTAGACGGGCACGACGGCGCAGGGGTTATGCATGTTGGCGTACACCTGAAAAACCGCGTTGATTCCATCGCGAGCAGGCTCGCTCCCACAGGGGGCCGTTTTGCACAATTCCAATGTGGGAGCGAGCCTGCTCGCGATTGAGTGCGCAGCACTCACCAAATTTATGCATCACTCGAAGCCTCCAGCAAAATCCGCCCGCTGGAACACGTAGCGGTCTCATTGCGATAGGCGAAATACAACTTGCTGCGTACCGGATCGAAACGCAGGTGTAACTGGATTTCATCGCCGGGGCGCACCAGTTGCTGGAACTTCAGCACTTCCATGCCGGCGAATTTTTCCGGCAGGTTCATCAATTGCTGGCCAAGGCTCAACGCCCAATCCACTTGCACCACGCCGGGCAATACCGGCGCCTGAGGGAAATGACCGCTGAAGTACGCGAGGTCCGGTGGTACCGCCAGTTGCAGGCTCCATTCGCCATCGGCTTCGACCTGCTCCAGCACTTGCGGTGCCTTTGGACGCGGCGCCAGCAGTTGCGCTTCGACGTCGGCCTGAGGCAGTTTGCCCTGAGCGTTCAGCGGCAACTGCCGCAGTAAACGCCAGCGTCGAGGCAAGGCAAGGGCTTCGCAATGCTGGCTCAGGTGTTGGCGCAATGTCTGAGTGAGGGTGCGTCGACCTTGATTGCGCAAGGCGTGCAATCCTTGCTCGCTCAGCACCAGCAATGCACCCAGTGAAGCGCGATTTTCCTGAACCACGCCCAGGCGCGCTTCGGCGACCCAGTCGTGGGCCATCAGTGCGTGTTCCAGCATCGGCAGCGAGATACGTTTTTCTTCCAGTTTTACGATCCGGTCCAGACGGCCCAGCAATTCGAAGCGGCCGTCGACAGCGATTCGCGCGGCATCCGCGGTGTGTTCAATATGGCCCGGTGGCAGGTACGGCGAGGCAATGAGCAGCGCGCCATCGCTGTCCTGGTTCAATTCGATGCCGGCAAACGGCTGCCACAAATCAAGTCCCTGGCGCCAGCCAATGCCGCCGGTTTCCGAACTGCCGAAGATTTCCGTCGGCCACTGTTGCAGGCGTTGCTGCAGGCTTTGAGCCGCCTCGGCCGGCAATGCGCCGCCCGAGGAAAACACCCGACGAACCGCACTCAAGGCCGGCCAGTCGAGGTTGTCGCCCATGCGCTTGAGCAGCGCCGGGCTGGCGACCCAGGCAAAGGCCGGGTGTTCGCGGCTGGCGCGCTGCAAATCTTCCGGAAAGGCCAGTTGCTTGCGCACGAACGAGCGACCGGCACACAGCGGCCACAACACCCGAAACAGCAAACCGTAGATGTGTTGGGTGGCGACGCTGCCGATGATGCAGGCTTCAGCCAGATATGCGCCCCAGAGGTGTTCCAGCGCTTCGACTTCATTGGCCAGTTGGCGCAGGTTTTTGTCGATGCGTTTGGGCGCGCCGCTGGAGCCGGAGGTGCACAGGCTAAGCGTGCAGCGATCCAGGTCCAGCGCTGCGCCACTCAGCGGCGCATGGCGATAGTCGCTCAACTGCGCGTCATCGGCCTGATCCGTCAGCCACAGATCGACTTCGCTCGACCAGCGCTGGCGCGTCTGGGGTTGCAGGTCGGCAGGCAGCAACACGCTGACCCCGGCACGCCAGGCGCCAAGCAGGGCAATCGCCAGGTCGGCGGCGTCTTCCAGATGCACGGCAATGCGCCGCACACCCTGCGCTTGCAGGCCGGCGGCCAGGCTCAGGGCCTGTTCGCACAACTGTGCGTGATTCAGCACCGGCCCGGCCGTCACGGCGCGTTCCGGTTGAGCCTTGAGCAACAGTTGCTCAAGTTTTATCCAATTCATGGGTGGCCTCGTACCCGTTGTCGTATAAGCCATTCAATGGCAAACATCAGGCCGATCAATCCATAGGAGATCAGGCCGGTGTACAACATCCACCAACTCAGCGGCGCCCAGAGGGTCAGGGCGGCGGCGCACAAACCGTTGCAAAGAAAAAACCAGCACCAGGCAATGGTGACCTGGCGGGTGTAGCGAATGGCCTTGGCCGGCAAGCGTGGCTCACGCAGGCGGGCCAGACGCTCGATCATCGGCGGGCCGAATTTCAGGCTCAACCCGAACAGCACCAGCATGAAGCCGCTGATTAGCACGGGGTACCAGCGCAGCATGGCGGGGCTGTCGAAGAGTGCGAGCAACAGGCAAAACACGATGGCGACGATGGCCATCCACAGGCTCCCTGGTCGACGCACGCCCGTCACTGCTCGCGCCAGCCACAGGCTGCCCAGCAGCAGGCCAAACTGCCACGGGGCGAAATGCTCCATGCCGAAATACACCGCGAAAGGGTACAGCAGCCCCGCGAGCAGCAGGCCGAGGCCGATCAGTCGACTCATGCGGCCGGCTGAACCAGACGGTAGACCGCCTCGACGACGTCGCTGACGGTACGCACCGATTTGAATTCTTCGGCGGCGATTTTCTTGCCGGTCTGGCGTTTGATGTGATCGATCAGGTCGACCGCGTCAATGCTGTCGATTTCCAGGTCCTGGTACAGGTTGGAGTCGAGGCTGACACGTTCGGGATCCAGCTCGAAGAGTTCGACCAGGGCATCGCGCAAGGTGTTGAAAATGTCGTCACGAGTTTGCATGGTCCGGTCTCAAGCTGCCTGTTTTGCAGTGACGAACGCCGCAAGGCTCGCCACGTTGCTGAAGTGATTACGGGTGTCCTTGGCGTCGGCGTCGATTTTGATGCCGTACCTTTTCTGGATCGCCAGGCCGAGCTCCAGGGCGTCGACGGAGTCCAGGCCCAGGCCTTCACCAAACAGCGTCTGGTCGTTGCCGATGTCTTCGACGCTGATGTCTTCGAGGCCAAGGGCGTCGATGATCAACAGTTTAATTTCACGGTGCAGATCGCTCATCTTCGGCGAGCTCCTTAATAAAGTAGTGATGCAGGTAATCATTGAGCTTGCGCGAGGCTTGAGGCGCGGGGCCTTGCGCGGCGAAGGCCTGTGGGTCTATATCGGCGCCGACACGGAAACTGAAGTGCACGCGACGTTTTGGGATCCGATACCAGGGTTCGGCCTTGGTCAAGGTGGTCGGGCTGACCTTGATGACCACGGGAGTGAGGATTTTCGCACCGCGCAGTGCGATCGACGCCGCACCTCGATGGAAGGCGGGTGCTTCGCCGGGCTGGGTGCGGGTGCCCTCCGGGAAAATGATCAGAGTCTGACCGCTTTTCAGCGCGTCGGCCGCAGCGTCGAGCATGTCCATGCTGCCGTCGTTGCTGATGTATTCGGTGCAGCGTAATGGGCCACGGGTGAAGGGGTTTTCCCACAGGCTGCTTTTGACCACGCAGTTGGAATGGCGCACCAGGCCGATCAGGAACACCACGTCGATCAGCGACGGGTGATTGGCGATGATCATTTGCCCGGGGCGGCCGAGTTTTTCCGCGCCCTCGATGTCGTAGGTCAGCACGCCGGTGCGGGCCATGAACCGGACGAAAAACCAGAAGCAGCGGCTGACGGTTTGCCGTGCACGCAAGCGGTGCGTCTGCGCATCGCCAGGCAGACAGCCCAGCACCGGGAATATCACCAGGCGCAGGCAAAGCCCGCCCAATCCGAAGAGGGTGAAGCTTGCGGCGGTGGCCAGCAAACGCCAGTAATAGGCGTCGCGGTTTTTTTCGGTTACCGATTGCGTTGCCAGTTCCATACACGATTTTTCCAGGCATGTTGGCAGGTAGTCTGCTGGCCCAGCAGGGTACGCAAGAGATTCAGGGCATGGGGCCAGTGAGCTTTGGACAACTCATCCGAAGTGCTGTTCAGGGACAGTTGCCAGTCATTGCCCGGCGTGAGTAACAAAGCCACCGCGTAGGGGAGGGGCACGTCGTCGATCCAGGTCGAGTAAGCTTCGGGTGGCTGCTCTTCGGTGACCACCAGCAGGACTGCGGGCGCTCCTTCGCCAAGCAGCGCCGCAGCCTCTAGCATGCCGTGTTCAAGACCATCGCCGGCCGCAGCCAGAGCGGTCATTTCGCTGGTTTCGCCGCGCATGATCGACCACAGGCCGATGACTGCGTTGTGCACAGACAGGCTGAACTGGGTCGGCGACAGGGGCTGATCGGCGGCCAGGTCGCTGAGGATATCGAAGGTGCGCGGGGTTTCGCCGTGACGGGAAATAAAGACCAACGGTAGGTCAGGGCGACCATCGGCCAACGGCCAGCCGACACTGAACGCCATCCGCGCCAGACGGCTGAGCCGCCGCCGTTGCATGGCCGGCAGAAACGAGACGTCGGGGGCGGCATCGCAGCTTGGCAGCACGACCGGTTGTCGGCTCCAGGCCTGCCAATCGTCCACGCTTTCGAGCCCAGGGGCCCACGCGCGCCATTGGGCGATGTTGAAGTTGATCACAGACATTCATCCCGCCCCTGCGGGCTTTCTTGACGCGGCAAGTCGCGAAATCGGCGATTTACCTGACGTGACGCTGAGCGTCGAGTGGCGCGCATTATCCCGGTGCGGCGAGCGCGTAGCAAATGTTGGTTACATTTTGCTCAGCGAAATGTACCGATTGGTTCGTGAAAAGCTGTCGTTTGGCCATTATCCACATCGAGTAGCGTATGTCTGTCGGCTACGGGCGCATTTTTCCAGACGAGATGGCAGCTTTTTCAGTGAGTGTTTGCACCTGACTGCGTAGTCCCTGTGCCGGCGAGGTAGCTAAGCGACGCCGTGGACTACTACACTCGGTCATTCTTTGATACACGGAGGTTTTGACATGCGGCGCGTGGTTTTCAATCAGAAAGGCGGCGTGGGCAAATCCAGCATTGCCTGCAATCTGGCGGCGGTCAGTGCCAGCGAGGGCTATCGCACCCTGTTGGTGGATCTCGATGCTCAGGCCAATTCGACCCAGTACCTCACCGGGCTCACCGGTAATGACATTCCGATGGGTATTGCCGACTTCTTCAAGCAAACGCTGTCTTCGGGCCCGTTCTCGAAGAAAAACCAGGTCGATATCTACGAAACCCCGTTCGACAACCTCCACGTCATCACCGCCACCGCCGAACTGGCGGACTTGCAGCCCAAGCTTGAGGCGAAACACAAGATCAACAAGCTGCGCAAACTGCTCGACGAGTTGGCCGAAGATTACGACCGGATCTACCTCGATACGCCGCCAGCGCTGAATTTTTATGCGGTGTCTGCCTTGATTGCCGCCGATCGTGTGCTGATCCCCTTCGACTGCGACAGCTTCTCGCGTCAGGCACTGTACGGCCTGCTGGCGGAAATCGAAGAATTGAAGGACGACCACAACGAAGGGCTGGAGGTCGAGGGTATCGTCGTCAACCAGTTCCAGGCCCGCGCCAGCCTGCCCCAGCAAATCCTCGACGAGCTGATTGCCGAAGGTTTGCCGGTGTTGCCGGTGTATTTGGGCAGTTCAGTGCGAATGCGTGAATCGCATCAGGCCAACACGCCGCTGATCCACCTCGACCCACGGCACAAACTGACCCAGCAATTCGTCGAGCTGCATAGCCTGCTCGAAAGCGCCTGATTCCACAGAATCACCGCGGATCAAATGTAGGAGCGAGACCGGCTTGCCGGCGATAGTGGCGTTACAGTCAAAACTGATGTCGACTGACACTCCGCCATCGCCGGCAAGCCGGTCTCGCTCCCACATTAGAAACGGGGGGCTTCAGATCCCCTGGCTACGCAACCAGCTCATCAACTGCGGCAACGGAAACGCCCCGCTCTGGCGTGCCACTTCCCGGCCGTTCTTGAACAGAATCAGGCTCGGAATCGAGCGAATCCCCAACTGCGCCGACAACTGCTGATTCGCCTCGCTATCCAGCTTGGCCAGCCTGCATTTGCCCGCCAACTGACTGGCCGCCTGCTCGAACACCGGCGCAAACGACTTGCACGGCCCGCACCAATCCGCCCACACGTCCACCAGCAACGGCAGATCGCCCTTTATCTGACTGGCGTAGTCACCTTGTTTCAATTCGAAAGGCTTGCTCAGCAAGACCTCGGCTTTGCAGCGACCGCATTTCGGCTGATCGCCGAGGCGCTCGGCGGGGATGCGGTTGAGGCCGTTGCAGTGGGGGCAGGGGATGAGGATGAGGAGTGGGTCGGACATAATCGGGCTCTGAATAAATGGGTAATCCATGACACTGATCTGGAGTCGAATACAGCTTTTATCAAGCAGGAAAAGGTTTTAGTGGGACGCTGCAATGTCGCAAATGCTCACATATTTCAGGCTTTCAGTTTGGGTTCCGTGGCTACGCTGGAGGCAGCCACAACCACCCCTGATGAGGAATTCGCTTTTGTCTTTTACCACGTGCTACTTTTGTTGCACTCATCGAGAAGTCGATATCTTTAAATTGTCGGATAGGAGTGATCCCATGTCCGTGACATCGAAAATCCGCCGTCAAGGTGGTGCTGCCGTTATTACTCTCCCGCCTACACTACTGAAGCTTTTGCACTTGGAGGTAGGGGCGCAGTTGGAACTTGACGTGGTCGACGGGGAGTTGATCGCACGTCCGGTCAGACAACCACTTCGCAAACGCTACAGCCTCGCCGAATTGCTTGAAGGTTCTGAAGAAGTAGCCAAGCTGAACGCGCAGACAGCATTTGCACGAGAGGGCGATCCAGTCGGCCGGGAGCTAGGCTGATGGTTAGGCGGCAAGCCCCGCAGCGGGGTGACGTCTACTGGATTGATCCAAATCCGGTTGCGGGCCGGGAGATGATGAACCGGCATCGCTTCGTGGTGATTACGCCCAGGGAGATAAACTCGCTCGGAGTGAGCATGACCGTGCCGATAACCAGTGCTGGGAGCTTTAGCCGAAACTCCGGATTGGCGGTCATAGTTTCTGGTCACGAAACGAACGGCGTCGCAGTGTGCAACCAAGTGCGCAGCTTCGACATTGAACAAAGAGTCCGTGATGGCTCGGCCAAATTCATCGAGCGACTGGATGACGTCACGATGGCCGATATCGTCGCTCGTGTTGTCAGTGTCATCGATCCTTTGGATTGAACCCCCTCAAGAGGAACAACTGATCTCCAAATGCTTCCCCCACTCCGGCGGCCGTTCGGCATAACCCTCCATCCCCGGTTGTTCCTCGAACGGATTGCTCAGCACCGCATGCAGCCGGCGAACCTCTGAATAGTCGCCGCTTTCCGCCGCATCGATGGCTTTCTGCGCCAGGTAGTTGCGCAGGATGTAGAGCGGATTGACCGCGTGCATCCGTTGGCGACGTTGTTCCTGGTCAACTTCACCTTCGCGGGCAACACGGGCGACATAGCGCTCGGCCCAGGCATCAAAGCCCTTGATGTCGACGAAGTCGTCGCGCAAGCGGGCGACGGCCAGCTCGGGAGACTCGTCGCCGAGGCGGCGGAAGAACAGGCTGTAATCGACGCCACTGTTCTGCATCAGTTGCAGCAGCTGTTCCAGCAGTTTCTGGTCATCGTCTTCGGCGGTGGTGAGGCCGAGGCGGCGGCGCATCAGGTCAAGGTAGTGAGCCTGGAACAGCGGCAAATACAGGCCGAGGGTTTCGCGCAGGGCTTCGACGCTGATGAACGGCGTCAGTGCCTGGGCCAGCGCGCTGAGGTTCCACTGGCCGATCGGCACCTGGTTGCTGAAGGAATAACGGCCCTGATCGTCGGAGTGGTTACAGATGAAGTTGGCGTCGAAGTCATCGAGGAAGGCGAACGGGCCGAAGTCGAAGGTGATGCCGAGGATCGACATGTTGTCGGTGTTCATCACGCCGTGGCAGAAGCCATAAGCCTGCCATTTGGCGATCAGCTCGGCATTGCGCTCGACGATTTCGCGGAACATCGCCAGGTACGGTTCTGGCTGTTCGAGGCATTCCGCGAAATGCATGGCCAGCACGTGCTCGCCGAGTTCTTTCTGCTTTTCGGGGCGTTTGGTGTAGTAGAAATACTCGAAATGCCCGAATCGCACATGGCTCGGTGACAGGCGCAGGATCATGGCTGCGCGTTCCTGTTTTTCGCGCCACACCGGCGTGTCGGAGCCGATCACGCACAACGCGCGGGTGGTCGGGATGTTCAGGGCATGCAGCGCTTCGGACGCAAGGAACTCGCGGATCGACGAGCGCAGCACCGCACGGCCATCGCCCATGCGCGAAAAAGGCGTCTGGCCTGCGCCCTTGAGGTGCAGGTCCCAATGCTCGCCGGCCTCGTTGTAGACCTCGCCCAGCAGCAGGCCGCGGCCATCGCCCAACTGCGGGTTGTAGGAACCGAACTGATGCCCGGAATACACCATCGCACGCGGCACCGCGTCGGCCCAAAGCTTGTGGCCGCTGAACAGCTCGGAGAACTCCGGGGTTTCGGCCACGGCCGGGTCAAGGTCGAGCAGCGCCATGGCGGCAGGGCTCGCGACGACCAGGCGCGGGTTGTCGATGGGCTCGGGCAGTACGTGGGCAGAAAACGTATCGCCCAGGCGATCGAAGCGATTATCGAAGGTCAGTTCGTCGAGGGCTTTCACCGGCCATCTCCAGCAGAATGTCCGAGCATTCTGCTAGGGATAGGGCGGTTAGTCGAGTTTGGCGGGCGGCGGCTCTTGCAGCGGTTTGCCATCGGCCATCGGCACGATGGTTTTGGTTTCCGGCTCGATGGGGACCATTTTGTATTCCTGGCCGTGCAGGTTCTTCAGGTAAACCTCCATCTGCCGGAACGAAATGTTGATGTGCTGCTTCTTGAACTCGCGGTTGATGAAGCGGTTGACCTCATCGAGTACCGGGTTGCGGTCACCGAGGTCACGCACATGCATGCGCAGCTCGTGGTCGAGGGTGCTTTCGCCGAAGTTCAGGAAGTACACATGCGGTTCCGGATCCTTCAGCACGCGCGGGTTGTCCCGGGCGGCTTTGAGCAGCAGTTCTTTCACCAGGTCCAGGTCTGAACCGTAATCGACGCCGAGCTTCAAGGTCACCCGGGTAATGGTGTCGGTCAGCGACCAGTTGATCAGTTGCCCGGTGATGAACGTCTTGTTCGGGACGATGATGTCCTTGCGGTCGAAGTCGGTGATGGTCGTGGCGCGGATGCGGATCTTGCTGACCGTGCCCGACAGGTTGCCGATGGTGATCGTGTCGCCGATCCGCACCGGGCGTTCGAACAGGATCATGATCCCGGAGATGAAGTTCGCAAAAATCTCCTGCATCCCGAAACCAAGTCCCACCGAAAGCGCCGCCACCAGCCACTGCAACTTGTCCCAACTCACGCCGAGCGTGGACAGGGTCGAGACGAAACCAATGCCGGCGATCACGTAAGACAGCAGCGTGGTCGTGGCGTAGGCACTGCCCTGCGCCAGGTTCAGCTTCGACAATACGAACACTTCCAGCAGCCCTGGCAAGTTGCGCGCGAGGGCGAAGGTTATGCCGATGATGATCAGCGCCCCCAGCATGTCGCCGATGCTGATCGGCACCATGCTCATGTTGGCGCCGGTGCCGCTGGTGTATTCGTAGAGGGTGATGTTGTCGAGGTACGAGAACACCGAAATCAGATCGGACCAGACCCAGTACAGCGCAGCGATGAAACCGCCGAGCAGCGCCAGGCGAATCAGGCGCAGCGACTGCTCGTTGACCTTCTCGATGTCCAGGGTCGGCTCTTCGATCACCGCTTCGCCATCGCCGGCCTCTTTCGCGGCCTGACGTTTGGCCAGGGCGCGCTGGTACGCGAGACGGCGTGCCGCAACGCTCAGGCCGCGGACGAACGTGGCTTCGATCACCAGCCAGAACATCAGCAGGTAAAGCGTGTTGATCAAGCGGTCGCTGAGCTTCAGCGCGGTGTAGTAGTAGCCGAAGCACACCGCCACGAACAGCGCGACAGGCAGGACGGTGAACAGGACCCCGACCGCTTTGCGGAATAACGAGGCGTTTTCGTGCGTCGGGCTGCTGATCAGCAATCGGCTGAGCAGCCAGGTCATCAACGCGTAGCAGATCAGTACGACCGGCATGCCCAGCACGTCATCGGCCAGCCCCGCCGGTTGCAGCTCGGCAACGGCCACCACCGCGACCAACGCCATGACCACCAGCCCGAGACGACGGACCCAGCCCTGGAGGAATTCGACCTGAGGCTTTTCCCAGCGGAAATGCAGTTCGGCGACGCCGCCCGGCGCGAGGATCCGGTAGGCGGTGTAGAACACCAGCCAGGCCTGAGCCATTTGCAGCAGCGCCGCGCCCATGTTGGCGTTTTGCCCCCGAGCGTCGATTTGCAGGGCCAGGCCACACAGGGCCAGGCCCAGCGCAACCGGCAATGCCAGCAGGATATTGACCAGAATCGCCTGCGGCGTGTGCAACTGGCTGTCACGCTTGAAGTGGCCGATGTCCTGGTGAACCTTGTTCAGTCGGGCATATAGGCTTTTACGCCGCCACAGCAGGGCACCGATCACCAGTACCAACGGTAGAAACAGCAGCGGTCGCTGAGTCAGGCCGTCAATCAATTCACTCACGCTCGACGCCAGCGGCAGGCTCGCCACCTGGCGTTGCAGACGCTCCGGCACGCTGCGTATCCATTCAGGGTCCAGCGGCTTGTTGCTGGGAATCCAGAACATCTGTTCGTCTAGGGTCGCCCGCAGGCTTTGTGCGGTGCTGAGCAGTTGCTTCTGATTGAGTTGCAGCGTGATCGATTCGTTGAGCACCGCGCTGAGTTCGCGGCTCAGCCGCTCCAGCAGATCGGCGCGGGTCGTGGCCAGTTCCAGCAGGCTCTTGCGCAGTTGCGGGGTGACTTGCTCGGGCGGCTGAGTCGACAGCAGGTTGTCGACATAGGTCGCCGGGTTGCTGAGCAATTCCCGTTGCTGACTGACTTCGAACTGATACAGGCGAATGTCGGCGATCTGGTCGGCCAGGTTGCGGTCGACCTTGAGGCGCGGCAGACCCTGTTTCTGTTTGTAGAGGATTTTCGACAGCAGCAGGCTGCCCTTGAGTACGCTGATTTGCTCGTCGAGGGCCGAATCGCTCTGGGTTACGTTATCGAGTTGCTGCTTGGTTTGCAGGTTCTGCTGGGTGACTTCGTTGAGACGGTCGGTGCTCTTGAGCAGGTAGTCCGAAAGCTTCAGGTTTGCCGCACTTTCGGTGGCCAGCAGGGTGCTGCTGCCGGACTTTTGCGCCTCGATCGACTGCTGTGTCACCGTCTCCTGGGACTGGGCCAGGCGTTTCTGGTTGATCAGGTTTTGCAGCTCCTGGATTTCGCGATCCAGGCGGTCGGATTTTTCCGAGAGCAAGTCATGCTGGCTGTTGCCCAGGTCCTGCAACTGGCTGTTGCCGGCCAGTTCCTGGCGACGCAGCGGGATCAGCGCATTCAGTGCCGCGAGTTCGGCATTGAGCAGGTCACGTTGTTCACTGCTCAAGGTCTTGCCGTTGTCTTTGCCGGCCTTGAGGATGTTATTGATCTGCTGGATGCGCGTCTGGCTGGTGGAAATTTCGGCCTGGGCGCGCTCAGGGCGGGTCTGGGCGGTAATGACCAGGCTGTTCGCATCGGCGAGGGCTTTTTGCAGATCGCTTTGCTGGGTAGCGCGCTCGGTCAGCATTTGCTCGAGCTGCTGCACGGATTCTTTGCTATAGCGTTGCGCCACAGGGATGGCGCTGGTGGCTTTGAGGCGCGTCAGCTCGCGCTGGTTCTCGATGTTCTGCTTGGGCGCGGTAGCGAGTTGCTGCTTGAGATCGGCCAGCTTGCGCTCGTAATCACGCTTGTTGTTGAGCTGGGTCAGCGTGCTTTGCAGCAGCGTTTGCAGGGCTTTCTGATCGGCTTCCGGCAGTTTGCGGTCGGCGATCTTGTCCAGGCTCGCCTGCACGGCTTCGCTGGACGGCGGTTCCGCCGCTTGCAACGTGCCGACAGACAGACTCAAGCCCAGCAGGGCCATGATGAAAAAGGTGCGCAGGGTTGACATAGAGACCGATCGAAAACGAGACGAAGAATGAAGTTTAGAGGAAGAGTCCCGGACCCGGGCGACTTCCTTCGGGGAATCTGACGCCCACTTTGCCGATCTTGTTCCCTTCCATGACCGCGACGGTCCAGATGGTGTTGTTCCACTCCACCTGGTCACCCACGACTGGCGCACCGCCCACTTTGTGAGCAATGAAACTGGCCAGAGTCATGTCCGGATCGATGTCTTCGACTTTCAACCCGTACAGGGCAGCAACCGCCGCCAGCTGGGCATCTCCTTCGAGTACGAAGTCGCCGAAGAAACGCAAATCGAGGCCTCGTTGAGGCGCCTGGCTAAACAGTTTTCCAAGGGCCGGCAGGTTGTGTTCGTGGCCGATTACGCAGAGCAAATCATCGACTTCGAGCACTGTACTACCCGACGGATGGAGCAGTTGCTGGCCACGAAACAGTGCGGCGATGCGTGTGCCTTCGGGCATTTTCAGTTCGCGAAGGGGCGAACCGATGCACCATTTTTCGGCACCGAGGCGATAAACGAACAGCTCCCACTCGCTGGTGACATGCACTTCCAAGGCTGAACGCGAGATCGGCGCAGGTTCCGGTGGCACCGTCACCTTTAACAGTTTGGCGATCCACGGCAGGCTCGTCCCCTGTACCAGAAGCGACACCAGCACAATAAAGAAGGCGAGGTTGAAGTAGAGCTGGGCGTTGGGCAGGCCGGCCATCAGCGGGAACACCGCGAGAATGATCGGGACCGCGCCGCGCAGGCCAACCCAGGAAATGAAGGCTTTTTCGCGACCGTGGAAGGCCTTGAATGGCAGCAGGCCGACCAGCACCGACAGTGGCCGTGCGAACAGGATCATCCACAGCGCCAGGCCCAGCGCGGGCAAGGCGATCGGCAGCAAGTCGTGCGGCGTGACCAGCAGGCCCAGCACAAGGAACATGCCGATCTGCGCCAGCCACGCCATGCCGTCGAGCATGTGCAGAATCCCGTGGCGGCTGCGTACCGGACGGTTGCCGATCACCAGGCCGCACAGGTAAACCGCGAGGAAACCGCTGCCATGCAGGGCGTTGGTCAGGGCGAACACCACCAGGCCGCCGGCGATCACCAGAATCGGATAGAGGCCGGTGGCCAGATTGATCCGGTTGACCAATTGCAACATCAGCCAACCGCCACCGAGCCCGATCACACCGCCGATGCCGAACTCGCGCAGCAGGTGGGTCAGCAGGCTCCAGTGCAGGCCGGTCTGGCCGCTGGCGAGCATGTCGATCAGGGTGACGGTGAGGAACACCGCCATCGGGTCGTTGCTGCCGGATTCGATTTCGAGACTGGCGGTGACCCGTTCGTTCAGGCCTTTGCCGCCGAGCAGCGAGAACACCGCCGCAGCATCCGTGGAGCCGACGATGGCGCCGATCAGCAGGCCCTGAATCAGGTTCAGATCGAACAACCACGCCGCGGCTATGCCGGTCAGCCCGGTGGTGATCAACACCCCGACCGTGGCCAGCGACAGCGCCGGCCATAACGCCACGCGAAAACTCGACACCCTGGTGCGCAAACCGCCATCGAGCAGGATCACCGCCAGTGCGAGGTTGCCGACCAGATAGGCCGTTGGGTAGTTATCGAAAATAATCCCGCCGCCATCGACGCCGGCGGCCATGCCCACGGCCAGAATGATCACCAGAATCGGGATGCCGAGGCGGGACGAAAGTGAGCTCACCAGAATGCTCGCACCTACCAGCAACGCGCCGATCAAGAACAGGCTGTTGATGGTCGTCGCATTCAAAGGCAGTACTCCAGAAAGCTGAAAGGCGGGCGCAAACTGACCATGCAGTCTGCGTGCCAGCGATTCTAACCTGTTGAAATGTGATGCTGTCAAAAAGCTTTTGCAGATCAAAAGCCCGACACATGATCCGTCCACACGCGATCCCTTGTAGGAGCCGGCTTGCCGGCGATGGGGCCCTCAAGTTTTGCGATGATCTTGAGACCGCCATCGCCAGCAAGCCGGCTCCTACAAGGGATTTGTGGTGTTAGCGGATCAGAGGCTGAACCGTCCAACCATTGTGTTCAGGTCCACTGCCAATCGCGACAGCTCGTTGCTCGCGGCGCTGGTCTGATTGGCGCCGGTGGCCGATTGCACCGACAGATCACGAATGTTCACCAGGTTACGGTCCACTTCACGGGCCACTTGGGCCTGTTCTTCGGCCGCGCTGGCGATCACCAGGTTGCGTTCGTTGATTTCGACGATGGCGCTGTTGATCGTGTCCAGCGACATCCCTGCGCCGCGAGCGATATTCAAGGTCGACTCGGCGCGCTCGGTGCTGTTGCGCATCGAATCCACCGCGTGCTCGGTGCCGGTCTGAATGCTGCCGATCATGCGTTCGATTTCGCTGGTCGATTGCTGAGTGCGGTGCGCCAGGGCACGCACTTCGTCCGCCACCACCGCAAAACCGCGCCCGGCTTCACCGGCACGGGCCGCTTCAATGGCGGCGTTCAAGGCCAGCAGGTTGGTCTGGTCCGCCAGGCCACGGATCACGTCCAGTACCTTGCCGATGTCGCGGGATTCATTGGCCAGATCGCCGATCAACGTTGCCGTGCTCTGCACATCGGCGCTCATGCGTTCGATGGCGCTGACGGTTTCCTGCACCAGATCACGACCGTCACCGGCCGACGTGGTGGCGTTTTTCGACGCTTCCGAGGTGCTCACCGCGTTGCGTGCGACTTCTTCCACGGCGCTGGTCATTTCGTTGACAGCGGTGGCGGCCTGTTCGATTTCATTGTTCTGTTGGGTCAGGCCACGGGCGCTTTCGTCGGTGACACTGTTGAGCTCTTCAGCGGCGGAGGCCAGTTGCGTGGCCGAGCCGGAAATCCGCTGCAGGGTGTCACGCAGCTTGTCTTGCATCTTCGACATGGCCAGCAGCAAACGGCCGGCTTCGTCTTCGCCATCAACGGTGATCGGGCGAGTCAGGTTGCCTTCGGCGATTTGTTCGGCAGCGCTCAAGGCATTGGCGATTGGCTTGGTGATGCTGTTGGTCAGCAGCCAGGCAAACAGCACGGTCAGGCCGGTAGCGATGACCAGCAAGGTGATCACCAGATTGAAGGCCGAATCGTATTGATCGGCGGCGCGCTGATTGGTGTCGAGGGTCTGCTGGGTGTTGATCTCCAGCAAGCGATTGAGCACCGCGTTGACGGCTTCGGAGTTGGTCAGCAGATCAGTGTTGAGCAGCGTGCGCAGTTCATCGACCTGATTGTTGCGCGACAGGGTTTTCATCCGGTCTTCGATCTGACGGTATTGCCCCAGCAACTGTATGTATTGATCGTAGGCTGCACGTTCCTGCGGGCTGGCGATCAGTTTTTCGTAGGTGGCTTGAGCCGCACGAATCTGTTGGTTGCGCGTGTCCAGCAGCTCCATGGTTTTCTGCTGAACATCGGGCTCGCGGTTCACCAGCAAACGGTAGGACAGCACCCGCAAGCGCAAGGTGAGTTGAGTGAACTCGTCGAGGCTTTTGATACTCGGCACGCTGCTCAAGGTGATCTCCTCGGCAGCACCGCGAATCTTGCTCATCTGGTTCAAGGCAAACACCCCCAGAACCAGCATCAGACCGCCAATCAGGGCGAAACCGAGGAACGCCCGCGGAGCGATATTCATATTACGAAGAGACATGGTGTTTACCGAAAAGAGCGCACCTGTGCGGCGCTGAGACTGACGTATGGATGACTTATCGGTCATACGACTAAAGTCTTGAGGGGCTGCGCGTATTTGTCGCAGTCAGACCGTTTCCTGTAGGAGCGAAGCTTGCTCGCGAAGGGCGTTAACGGTAACGCGTGCAGTCTGGATGAACGCGTTGTCTGGACGTCCTTCGCGAGCAAGCATCGCTCCTACAGAAACTATGGCGACGAAGTGCAGGAACCAGATCCGCCAATCACAGTCTTTAAAGTTCGCGAGGAAGGTCGCCCGCCATGAAAATCAAGGCCTTGCGCCCCAATAACCCTGGCATCCGTGGTGACTTTTCTTTATCGTACGCGCCCCTTGAAAATGCTTGGAAAATCAAAATGTTGGAAGCATCCCTAAGCCAATTGGAACAACTGGTCAGCGACCTTGTTCAACAGAACCAGAGCCTGCTCGGCACCAACCAGGCCCTGAGTGCAGAACTGGCCCAGGCCAAGGATGAAAACGAAAGCCTGCAACTGAGCCTGATGGAACAGGAAGAGAAACAAGGTGCGACCGCCGCTCGCATTCAAGCCCTGGTTGAACGCGTCAGCGCCGGCCCGGTCAGCGCATGAGTGTCGGCGCCGCAGGGGTAAAAGTCGTCTCGATCCTGGGGGAGGACTATTCGATCAAGGCGCCGGCCGGGGAAGAGCAAACCCTGCTGGACGCCGCATTGATGTTGAAGGCTGCTTTGGCCGACACCAAAAGAAAGTACCCGGCTCTGATCGGTGACCGCCTTCTGGTACTGGCCGCGATGAATCTGTGTTCTCAGCAGATCGAAATGAAAAAGCAGCACAAGCTCGAACTCGACCGTTACCAAGAGCAAGTCAGCGCCACGGTTGAAGTGATCTCCAAGACGATCAATCAGGCCTGATCGGCTTTGCGCACAACCAAAGAATAAATTGTCGTTTGTGTTGTATACAATCGGCGCGGCTGTTGCAGTGTTTCAGCCTCTTATTCTTTGGGGGTGCTCCATGCAGTTCTGGCGTCGAAGTATTCAGTGGCAGTTGATCCTCAGTATGGGCACCGCCCTGCTGGTCAGTATTCTGATCGTGGTTGGCGTTTATACCCTCGTGGTCAACCGTCTCGCCCAGAGCTACCTGGTCGAACAAGCGCTGCCGTCGAGCATCGAAGCGATGCGCAACGACATCGAGCGCATCCTCGTGCAACCCCTCACCGCCGCCAAGGACATCGCCAGCAACAGCATGGTGCGCGACTGGTTGGCCGGGGGTGAAAACAGTGCCCAGACCGCCGCGTTCGTGCAGTATCTGGAAGGTATCCGCGCCGAACACAAAGCCTTTACCGCGTTAATTGTCGGTACGGCTTCAAACCACTATTTCACTGAAAAAGGCCTGGACCGTAGCCTCAGCCGTTCCAATCCCAAAGACGCCTGGTTCTATTCGTTCCTCGACAGCAACCAGCCGCGCACCCTCAATATCGACAACGACACAGCCACCGGAGAATTGGCGCTGTTCATCGACCTCAAGGTCGAGCAGGCCGGCAAAGTCGTGGGCGTTGCCGGGCTTGGCCTGAGCATGAAAGAGTTGTCGGAGCTGATTCACAGCTTCACCTTCGGTGAGCGCGGCAAGGTCTATCTCGTGCGTTCCGACGGTTTGATCCAGGTTCACCCCGAAGCGCAATTCAGTGGCAAACGCACCTTGGTCGAGCAAATCGGTGAGTCGGCCGCGCAGGCAGTCATGGGTCAAAAAGCTGCCAGCAGCAGCTTCGTGCGTGATGGCGAAGACTTCCTGGCGTTGAGCCTGCCGCTGAGGGACTTGGGCTGGACCCTGGTGGCCGAAGTGCCACAGTCGCAGATTTACGCCGAAGCCCGCCGCGCCATGTGGATGAGCAGCGGCATTGGCCTGGCGGTGGCGTTGGTGTGCCTGTTGCTGGTGGTGTTGCTGGCCCGTGGGTTGGTGCGGCCGATCCGTCAGGTAACAGCAGCGTTGGTTGCCATCGGTAGCGGTGGTGGAGATTTGACCCACCGGTTAGATTCCAGCCGCGCCGATGAACTGGGTGACCTGGCGCGCGGCTTCAATCGATTCCTCGACAGTCAGCGCGAGATGATCGGCGAAGTGCTGACCACCAGTGAGCGTTTGCGCACAGCAGTCAGCCAGGTGGCGAAGGTTGTGGACAACACCGCCGAACGCTCCGGGCGTCAGCAGGAAATGACCGACATGGTCGCCACCGCCGTCCACGAAATGGGCCTGACCGTGCAGGAAATCGCGCAGAACGCCGGTAACGCGGCGGTTGCCTCGCAGGATGCTCGCGATGAGGCGATGCAGGCGCGGGAAGTGGTCGGTGGGTCGATCCGACATATTGAAAGCATGTCCGATGAAATCGGTCTCGCCGCCAGTGCCGTGGGCGAACTGGCTGATCAGGTGGCGTCGATCGATCAGGTGTTGGCGGTGATTCGCGGGATTTCCGAGCAGACCAACCTGTTGGCGTTGAATGCGGCTATTGAAGCAGCGCGGGCTGGAGACATGGGCCGTGGGTTTGCGGTAGTTGCCGATGAGGTGCGGACGCTTGCACGGCGAACTCAAACGTCCACCGATGAAATTCAGCAAATCATCGGCAGCCTCAAGCAAGGCGCGGAGAACGCGGTGTCGTCGATGCACACCGGTCAAGCGGCGACGGGCACCGGTGTCGAATCGAGTCAGCGCACCGGGACGTCGCTGACCGCGATTACCGGGCAGATCGAGCGTATCAGCGACATGAACCACCAAGTCGCGACCGCGACGGAAGAACAGTCGGCGGTGACCGAAGAGATCAACCGCAACGTGCAGGGGATTTCCGATCTGGCCCGGGCGACGGCAGGGGAGGTCAGGGCTTGCCGAGAGGATTGCCAGACGTTGCAGCGGTTGGCGGATGATTTGGCGCGGCAGATGGGTGGGTTCAAACTGAGTTGATGTGTTGTCTTCGCTGACGCCATCGCCGGCAAGCCGGCTCCTACACAGTTGTGGTCGAGCACGATCCTGCGCTCAACACGGACCCCTGTAGGAGCTGGCTTGCCAGCGATTGGATTTCAGCAGCGCTACAGGGTGTGATCAGAACCACTCATCCTGCATGTTCAAACACACATCATCCCGCGCCTCAAGAATCGCCAATTCATGGTGGCAACCCGGCACTTCCCAGGTCAGGAAATACCGCGCCGCCTGCAGCTTGCCTTTATAGAAGCTCACATCCGCCGCATTCCCCTTGGCCAACCCTTCCTCAGCACGAATCGCCTGCTCCAGCCAGCGCCAGCCAATCACTGTGTGCCCGAACACTTTCAAGTACAGCGCCGAATTCGCCAGGCTGCTGTTGACCTTGCCTTGAGCCAGGTCGGTCAGCAAACCGAGGGTTACGGTTTGCAGGCGGGCCACCAGCTTCTCCAACGGTTCACGCAGCGCATTCAACGATTCGTACGCTTGCGCCCGCTCGGCAGTGTCGGCGATCAGGCGGATCAATTGCTTCAGTCCCGCACCACCGTTCTGTGCCAGTTTGCGGCCCAGCAAGTCCAGTGACTGAATGCCGTGGGTGCCTTCATGAATCGGGTTCAGACGGTTGTCGCGGTAATACTGCTCAACCGGGTATTCGCGGGTATAACCGTGGCCGCCGAGAATCTGGATCGCCAGTTCGTTGGCCTTCAGGCAAAACTCCGACGGCCAGGATTTGACGATTGGCGTCAGCAAGTCCAGCAGCTCATGGGCCTGTTTGCGCTCGGCTTCGGTCGCAAGCGTCGTGGTGTCATCGAACAATCGCGCCGCGTACAGCCCGAGGTCGAACGAGCCTTCGACGTAGGCTTTTTGCGTGAGCAACATGCGTTTGACGTCGGCGTGCTGAATGATCGCCACCGGCGCGGTGTTCGGGTCTTTGCTGTCCGGCACGCGGCCCTGCGGACGCTCGCGGGCGTACTCCAGCGAATACAGGTAACCGGCGTAACCGAGCATCACCGCGCCCATGCCGACGCCGATCCGTGCTTCGTTCATCATCTGGAACATGTAGCTCAAACCGTGGTGCGGCTTGCCCACCAGATAACCGACGCACTCACCGTTATCACCGAAGTTCAGTGCCGTGGATGTCGTGCCGCGCCAGCCCATCTTGTGGAACAGCCCGGCCAGCAACACGTCGTTGCGCTTACCGAGGCTGCCGTCATCGTTGACCAGGAACTTGGGCACGATAAACAGCGAAATGCCTTTCACTCCGGCCGGTGCGTCCGGCAACTTGGCCAGCACCATGTGCACGATGTTTTCCGACAGCGGGTGATCGCCGCCGGAGATGAAGATCTTGTTGCCCTTGAGTCGATAGGTGCCGTCAGAAGCAGGCTCTGCGCGAGTACGAATATCCGACAACGACGAACCGGCATGGGGCTCGGTCAGGGCCATGGTGCCGAAGAAACGGCCGTCGATCATCGGTTGCAGGAAGCGCTGTTTCTGTTCCTCGGTGCCGAAGCTTTCGATCAGGTTCGCCGCGCCCATGGTCAGGAACGGGTACGAAGTCGAAGCTGCGTTGGCTGACTGGAAGTGTGCGAAACAAGCCTGGGACAACAGCGTAGGAAGTTGCATGCCACCGGCGTCGAAACTGCGCGCAGCATTGAGGAAACCGGCTTCAAGGAAGGCATCCACCGCTGGTTTCACTTCCGGAATCAGAATCGCCTGACCGTCCTCAAAGCGCGGCTCGTTCTCGTCGCCCTTGCGGTTGTGCGGGGCGAAAAACTTCTCGGCGATGCTGCGCGCGGTGCCGATGGCGGCGTCGAAGGTCTCGCGATTGTGCTCGGCGAAACGCTCACGCTGGGTCAGGCCTTCGGCGTCGAGGACTTCATACAGCTCGAAAGCCAGATTGCGGGAACTGAGCAACGTCTCGGACATGGCGGCCTACCTTTTTTTGGAATGGACCGAGTCTAGGCGTGGGGCGGTTTGGGCGAAAGGAAGATAGATAACGGTGATAGACAGGCCAAACACGACCCCTGTAGGAGCCGGCTTGCTGGCGATGAATTCACCTCGGTGTATCTGATGCACCGCTATCGCCAGCAAGCTGGCTCCTACAGGGCCTGTGGGGTATTCCGGTTTAGTGGTTCAGGTAAAAAAAATGGGCGCCGGTGAGGGCGCCCATTTTTGCAGCTGACACTCGGCGGTTTAGCCGATGGTCATCAAGCTCGCATTACCACCCGCCGCAGCGGTGTTAACGCTCAACGCACGCTCGATCACCAGACGCTCCAACGCAATGTTGGTCTCGCCCAGCGACAACCCATGAACCCCGACAATCGCCCCGGCACGCTTGGCCACTTGCTGGCAAACCGCGCGCAGTTGATCGGAATGGCCGTGATGCAGAACCGCATCAAACAACACTTCATCCTTGTTCCAATCGGCAACCAGCTTGATGCGCGCCTGAACTTCCTTCGGCAGGCGTGCGAACAAGGCTTTGGTCAGGTCAGCTTCCGGCCATACCGCTGAGCCACCGACAGCCAGTACCGCCGCCAGTTGCGTCAGCAGGTCGCCTTCAGCTTCGGCCAGGCACAGCACGTGTTCGCGCGGCAGAATGGCGTAGCTGTTGCGCTCGCCGGTCGGGCCCGCCAGCACGCGAGTGATGCCGCTTTGCGATTGCGCCGCGAACTGCACGCACAAGGCGCTCAGGTCGGCAAACGTGTTGCTGTCGGCCCAGGTTTGCAGGGCGGTCAGCGGTTTGCTCATGGCATCGCGCAGACGAACATCCGGTGCAGTGGCTGCGTCGCCACGAGCGAAGGATTGTTCGATTGCATCGGCAGGACGCGTCGACAGCAGGCGGTACAGGTACAACGGACCACCGGCTTTCGGGCCAGTGCCCGACAGGCCTTCGCCACCAAACGGTTGCACGCCCACCACAGCACCGACGATGTTGCGGTTCACATAGACGTTGCCGGCATTGACGTTGTCGATCACCTTGGCGATGGTCTCGTCGATGCGCGTATGCACGCCCAGCGTCAGGCCGTAGCCGGAAGCGTTGATCTGGCCGATCAACTGGTCGATGTCTTTGCGCTTGTAGCGCACCACGTGCAGCACCGGGCCGAAGATTTCGCGTTGCAGCTCATCGAAGCTTTCCAGCTCGATCAGCGTCGGCATCACGAAGGTGCCGCGTTTGACTTCTTCGCTGTTGGCGATGGCCACTTGATACACGTTGCGACCTTTGTCGCGCATGGCCTGGATGTGCTTCTCGATGCCCGCCTTGGCTTCGGCGTCGATCACCGGGCCGATGTCCACGGACAGGCGCTCAGGGTTGCCGAGACGGCATTCAGCCATGGCGCCCTTGAGCATTTCGATGACACGGTCAGCGGAATCTTCCTGCAAGCAAAGTACACGCAGAGCCGAGCAGCGTTGACCGGCGCTGTCGAAGGCCGACGACACCACGTCGATCACGACTTGTTCGGTCAGTGCCGAGGAGTCGACGATCATCGCGTTCTGGCCGCCAGTTTCAGCGATCAGCGGAATCGGACGGCCCTGTGCATCCAGGCGGCCAGCGACGTTGCGTTGCAGCAAACGAGCGACTTCGGTGGAGCCGGTGAACATCACGCCTTTGACCCGATCGTCACCGACCAAGCGGGCGCCAACGGTTTCGCCACGGCCCGGCAGCAGTTGCAGCACGCCTTCCGGAATCCCGGCTTCGAGCATCAGGCGCACGGCCTGGGCGGCGACCAGCGGGGTTTGTTCCGCAGGCTTGGCCAGTACCGGGTTACCGGCGGCCAATGCAGCGGCAACCTGACCGCTGAAGATTGCCAGCGGGAAGTTCCACGGGCTGATGCACACCACCGGACCCAATGGGCGGTGGGCGTCGTTGGTGAAATCGTTGCGAGCCTGCACCGCGTAATAACGCAGGAAGTCCACGGCCTCACGCACTTCGGCGATGGCGTTGGCGAAGGTCTTGCCGGCTTCGCGAGCCAGCAGGCCCATCAGCGGCTGGATCTCGCCTTCCATCAAATCGGCGGCGCGCTCCAGAATCGCGGCACGTTCGGCGGGCGGGGTGGCCTGCCAGATCGGTGCAGCGTTCAGGGCGCACTGGATCGCGTTGTCGACGTCTTCGACATTCGCTTCCTGTACGTGACCGACCACGTCACGCAGATCGGACGGGTTCAGAACAGGCGCAGGGGTTTCGGTGCTGGAGACGCAACCGAGCATCGGCGCGGCTTTCCAGCTGTTGTGAGCGGTGGCCAGCAGGGCGCACGACAGCGAAGCCAGGCGATGTTCGTTGGCCATGTCGATGCCGCTGGAGTTGGCGCGCTCGGCACCATAAAGATCTCGCGGCAGCGGGATACGCGGGTGCGGCAGGCCGAAGCCGCCTTCCAGCGTCGCCATCTGCTCGATGCTGGCCACTGGATCGGCCACCAGCTCCTGAATCGAAATGGACTGGTCGGCGATACGGTTCACGAACGAGGTGTTCGCGCCGTTTTCCAGCAGACGACGTACCAGGTACGCCAGCAGGGTTTCGTGAGTACCGACCGGTGCGTACACGCGGCATGGACGGTTCAGCTTGCCTTCGGAAACTTTACCTACAACCTGTTCGTACAGCGGTTCGCCCATGCCGTGCAGGCACTGGAACTCGTACTGGCCCGGGTAATAGTTCTGACCAGCGATGTGGTAAATAGCCGACAGAGTGTGGGCGTTGTGCGTGGCGAACTGCGGGTAGATGACTTCCGGCACCGACAACAATTTGCGTGCGCAAGCGATGTAGGAAACGTCGGTGTACACCTTGCGGGTGTAGACCGGATAGCCTTCCAGGCCTTCGACCTGGGCGCGCTTGATTTCGCTGTCCCAGTACGCGCCTTTCACCAGGCGGATCATCAGGCGATGACGGCTGCGGCGAGCCAGATCGATCACGTAATCGATCACGTACGGGCAACGCTTCTGATACGCCTGGATCACGAAACCGATGCCGTTCCAGCCGGTCAGTTGCGGCTCGAAGCACAGGCGCTCCAGCAGATCCAGCGACAGCTCAAGGCGGTCGGCTTCTTCGGCGTCGATGTTCAGGCCGATGTCGTATTGCTTGGCCAGCAGAGTCAGCGACAACAGGCGCGGGTACAACTCGTCCATCACACGCTCGTACTGCGCACGGCTGTAACGCGGGTGCAGTGCCGACAGCTTGATGGAAATGCCCGGGCCTTCATAAATCCCACGACCGTGGGACGCTTTGCCGATCGAGTGGATGGCTTGTTCGTACGACGCGAGGTACTTCTGCGCGTCGTGCTCGGTGAGGGCGGCTTCACCGAGCATGTCGTAGGAATAGCGGAAACCCTTGGCTTCGAACTTGCTCGCGTTGGCCAGGGCTTCGGCAATGGTTTCGCCGGTGACGAACTGCTCGCCCATCAGGCGCATGGCCATGTCGACGCCCTTGCGGATCATCGGCTCGCCGCTCTTGCCGATGATGCGGCTCAGGGACGAAGTCAAACCCGCTTCATTATGGGTGGCGACCAGTTTGCCGGTCAGCAGCAAGCCCCAAGTGGCGGCGTTGACGAACAGCGACGGGCTGTTGCCCAAGTGCGGCTGCCAATTACCGGTGCTGATTTTGTCGCGGATCAGTGCGTCACGAGTGCCTTTGTCCGGGATGCGCAACAGCGCTTCGGCCAGGCACATCAGTGCCACGCCTTCCTGGGACGACAGGGAAAATTCCTGCAGCAGGCCCTGAACAATTCCGGCACGGCCACCGGCGCTCTTCTGATTGCGCAGCTTCTCGGCAATCGAGGCGGCGAGCTTGTTGGTGGCGTCGGCCATGGCAACCGGCAGGCGAGCCTGTTCGATCAGCATCGGCACCACTTCCGGCTCGGGGCGACGGTAAGCAGCGGTGATGGCGGCGCGCAATACCGATTGCGGCAAGATGCTTTCGGCGAACTCAAGGAAGCACTGGTGCGCGTGGTCGACGTGGACGTCGCCACTGTCGTCGGCTTCTTTGGCGGTCAGGCCGTTGAGCTCGGTCAGGGTTGCACCACCCTCGAGTTTTTCCAGGTAATTGAAAATTGCCTGCTTGATCAGCCAGTGCGGCGTGCGATCAATCGAAGTCGCGGCGGCCTTGAGGCGCTCGCGGGTCGGGTCGTCAAGTTTGACCCCAAGGGTGGTGGTAGCCATATTTTTATCCTCATGTTTGCCACGACCGCGTGGCATCAGCTGGCGGCAAGATTAGCTGCGCGCTCTCCGAGGTGCAACCGGGTGCAACCCTTTTTTTGTCGGAATAATAGGCAGCTCGTCAGGAATTAAATTCCGGTACGAACGTACCGCTCCTGCTTGGTGCTTTTGCTTCTAGTAAACTGCCATGACTGCTCTAAAAGGGAGCAAAAACAGACCTTTTCAAGCTAATTCCGATTAGGTGCAACTTATTCTCAAGAAATGGGTTGCACCTTATTTGCGTTGTTGAATAGGATTCGCGCCCAAGGTGCAACCGGTCAAAAAGACAGGTGCACCGGCTGATGGCTTTCCTGGGGAAACATCAGTCCTAAATGCGCGGACCCGCAAATCGTCTGATCAAACATTGTCGTTTGTCGGCGTTTTCACACTCTGCCGCTACATAAAAACAAAGCCAGGGCATCACTTAATGAGCGTTAGCAATCCAACCCTGATCACGTTCGTGATCTACATCGCAGCAATGGTGCTGATCGGCTTCATGGCCTATCGCTCCACCAACAACCTTTCTGACTACATTCTGGGCGGTCGCAGCCTGGGCAGCGTCGTGACTGCATTGTCCGCTGGCGCCTCCGACATGAGCGGCTGGTTGTTGATGGGTCTGCCGGGCGCCATCTACATGTCCGGTCTGTCCGAAAGCTGGATCGCCATCGGCCTGATCGTCGGTGCTTACCTGAACTGGCTGTTCGTCGCCGGCCGTCTGCGCGTGCAGACCGAGCACAACGGCGATGCGCTGACGCTGCCGGACTACTTCTCCAGCCGTTTCGAAGACAAAAGCGGCCTGCTGCGGATCATCTCGGCGGTTGTGATCCTGGTGTTCTTCACCATCTACTGCGCGTCCGGCATTGTCGCTGGCGCCCGTCTGTTCGAAAGCACCTTCGGCATGTCCTACGAGACCGCGCTGTGGGCCGGTGCTGCGGCGACGATTGCCTACACCTTCGTCGGTGGTTTCCTGGCAGTCAGCTGGACTGACACCGTACAAGCCACGCTGATGATCTTCGCCCTGATCCTGACACCGATCATCGTGTTGCTGGCGACCGGCGGCGTCGATACCGCGTTCCTGGCCATCGAAGCGCAAGATCCAGCCAACTTCGACATGCTGAAAAACACCACCTTCATCGGCATCATCTCGCTGATGGGCTGGGGCCTGGGCTACTTCGGCCAACCGCACATCCTGGCGCGTTTCATGGCGGCGGATTCGGTCAAGTCGATCGCCAATGCCCGTCGCATTTCCATGACCTGGATGATCCTGTGCCTGGGCGGCACCGTCGCTGTAGGCTTTTTCGGTATTGCCTACTTCTCGGCGAACCCTGCCGTGGCGATGCCCGTCAGCGAAAACCACGAGCGCGTGTTCATCGAACTGGCCAAAATCCTGTTCAACCCATGGATCGCCGGTATTTTGCTGTCGGCCATTCTGGCTGCAGTCATGAGCACCCTGAGCTGCCAATTGCTGGTGTGCTCGAGCGCCCTGACCGAAGACTTCTACAAAACCTTCCTGCGTAAAACCGCCTCCCAGGTTGAACTGGTCTGGGTCGGCCGCGCCATGGTGCTGCTGGTTGCCCTGATCGCCATCGCATTGGCCGCCAATCCGGAAAACCGTGTGCTGGGTCTGGTCAGCTACGCTTGGGCCGGTTTCGGTGCTGCGTTCGGTCCAGTAGTCCTGATCTCCGTGATCTGGAAAGACATGACCCGCAACGGCGCACTGGCAGGCATCCTGGTCGGCGCGATCACCGTGATCGTGTGGAAACACTTCGAACTGCTGGGCCTGTACGAAATCATCCCTGGTTTCATCTTCGCCAGCCTGGCGATCTACATCGTCAGCAAGCTGGGCGCGCCGACGCACGGCATGCTGCAGCGTTTCGCTGCTGCCGAGGCTGATTTCCGCCTGAACAAGTGATCGCGATGAGCTGAGGCTCAAACCCTTCGCTGAACATGAAAACGGCCCGCTTCCTTTGGATGCGGGCCTTTTTTTGGTCTTTGGTTTGTGTTGGAGATCCCTGTGGGAGCGAGCCTGCTCGCGATGGCGTCGTGCCAGTCGACATCAATGTTGAATGATCGGTCGCTATCGCGAGCAGGCTCGCTCCCACAGTAGGGCGGTGGTGTGTCTGACGGGAATGTCTGTAGCCAAACATCCCGATTTTTGAAGGAAAAATCTTTAAAAAAGCACGACAAATCTGAGTTTCCTGTCCCTCCCTCAACACCGCTTGTCCCTCATGCAGAATCGCCCGCCTTCACTCTGCAGAGACACATCGGATGTTCGCTCTTGCTAATCAACCGCGCTTCACGCTGACCGTCGACGGTGACCCGCATGACCTCAAGGTGCTTGAGTTCACCGGCAAGGAAGCCATCAGCCAGCCTTATCGCTTTGACCTGGAACTGGTCAGTGAACGGCCGGACATCGAGCTCGAAAGCCTTCTGCATCGTCAGGCATTTCTGAGTTTCGATACACAAGGTAGCGGTATTCACGGTCAGATTTTTCGGGTTGGCCAGGGCGATTCCGGTAAGCGTCTGACGCGCTATCAAGTCAGTCTGGTCCCGCGTTTGACCTACCTCGACCAGCGCATCAATCAGCGGATTTTCCAGCACAAAAGCGTGCCGCTGATCATTGCGCAAATCCTTGAAGATCATGGCATCCAGCGCGATGCGTTCGCCTTTCAGCTCGGCAGCGATTACCCCGATCGCGAGTACTGCGTGCAATACGCGGAAAGCGATCTGGCGTTCATCCAGCGCTTGTGCGCCGAGATCGGCATTCACTACCACTTTCAGCACAGCCCTGACGGGCATCTGCTGGTGTTTGGTGATGACCAGACGGTTTTCCCCCTGATCGACAAACCGACACTTTTCTCGCCTGACACCGGAATGGCGGCCGACGCGCCCGCGATCAATCGCTTCAACGTGCGGCTGGAAACCCGCACTACTTCGGTCGCCCGTCGCGACTACGACTTCCACAAACCCGGGCTGCAACTTGAAAGCCGAAGCGGCAACGGGCAACTGCCGACGCTTGAGGATTATCACTTTCCCGGCCAGTTCACGGATCGCGAATCTGGCAGGGCGCTGGCTCAACGAACACTGGAGCGCCACAACGCGGACTACCGTCAGGCTGAAGGTCGCAGCGATGAGCCCGCTCTGGTGACAGGTCACTTCCTGGCGTTGTCGGAACATCCACGCCAGGCCTGGAATGACCTGTGGCTGATCACCCAAATCGAACACCATGGCCGTCAGCCGCAAGTGCTCGAAGAGTCAGTCAGCAGCGACGGGGCGGATGATTTTCAGGGCTATCGCAATACCTTTCTGGCGACGCCGTGGGATGTTTCGTTTCGCCCACCCCTGATCGGGAAACCCTCTTTCACCGGTTACCAGACCGCCGTAGTCACTGGCCCGACCGACAGTGAAGTCCACTGTGACGAGTACGGCCGCGTCAAGGTTCAGCTCGCCTGGGATCGTGACGCAAAGCGCAATGAACATTCCAGTTGCTGGCTGCGCGTCGCCACCGGCTGGGCGCATGACGGCTACGGCATCGCACTGATTCCTCGGGTCGGCATGGAAGTGTTGGTGGGGTTCCTCGATGCCGACGTCGATAAGCCGATGGTCATGGGCTGCGTGCCCAATGGCGCCAACTCGATACCACTGAATCTGCCCGCCGACAAAACCCGCAGCATTTTCCGCAGCCAAAGCAGTCCCGGTGGCGGCGGTTACAGCGAATTACGCATCGAGGATCGCAAAGGCGCCGAGGAAATCTACCTGCGGGCCCAGCGAAACTGGACTCAACACGTGTTGAACGACCTGCACGTCCAGGTCGGAAATCAGCGCAGCGCGGTGATTGGTGCCAACGATAACCTGCACGTTCACGGTGATCGGTCCATCACCGTCAGCAACCAGACCCTCAAGGCGAGCGGGCAATTTCACGCCAGCGCCGGCCAGCAAATTGTCATCGACGGTGGCGCAAACGCAACCATTCAGGCGGGCGGCCACTGGATCAACATCGGCCCCGCCGGGATCTTCAGCAGCGTTCCGATTGAATTGGGCGGTGCACCGATGCCGGCCGTGGGCGCCGCGACCACTCAACGAACACTTCTGGCACTCAGCGCAGCACAGATTCTGACCCTGAAAAGCGACGCCCCATTCTGCGAAGAATGTGAACGCTGCAAGGGTGGTGTCTGTGCAGCCTGAGAGCATGTCACCCCTCACTTGGCTGGAGCGCCAACCACTCGACCCTTCCGAGCAGTTGTTCGCAGTGTTCGGCAATGCCAGTTCCGCTGAGCCGTTCAAAGCATGGCAGAGATCAAGTCCGTTGCATGCGCCGAGCCCAATCTGGGCGGACACCGCTTACGCCGAGTGGGAACCGGTCATGCCCTATGTCGGAATCGTCGCTGCTGGCAGTGAGTTTCTGGACTGGGTCGCCACTACCGAGTCTCGCGATTGGGGTTGGCTGGCGGTTTCTTCTTCGTCTCAAGACGTGTTGATCGAGCATCTGCGCAGCCTCACGCAAGTGTTTTTGCCCAATGGCAACGCGGTGTTTTTCCGCTTTTGGGACGGGCATTACTTGCTGCCGATTCTTCAGTCTGCGGATGTCGAAGTTGCTCAACTGCTACCGGTCGTGGGGCGGTGCCTGATCAATGGTCAACCGCTCGACATCGGTGGAACTGCGCTGAAAACCGCCAGGGTTTTTCCATGGTGGGAAATCTCCACAACGCTGTTGAAGCAACTCTGCGAACACTCAAACACCACTCGGCTGAACAACTTGCTCACGTGGTTGAGCGAGGACCGTCCTGATCTTTTCGAGGCGTTTTCCGAAAGTGTTTTGCGGCACAAAGTCGCGATCTTTCTGGAAGAGCCGGGCCTGCCGCCAGCCCCGAAATCAGCCTTGGTGGATTATCTGTTGATGGAGCTGGACTGATGGATCAGATCGTACGGATCGAGCAGGAGCTCGACGGTTTCAAGGACACGCTGAGTGTGTATCGCCAGCAACTCAAGGGCTTTTTAAGTCGCAATGCCGACAAGGTCAGCCGGGCAATGGACCTGCCCTCGCTGATGGACATGGACCGGCAGATCAAACTGGGCAATGTCACTACGTCGGTGAGCCGCAGTGATGACGACTTTTTCTCCAGTGTTGCGCAGTGTCCGTTAAACGGAATTCTGCAGATCGAGAGCAAATTCGAATCGGTTTATGACGTTCCGCTGGGGAACATTGATGTTGATGTGATTGCCGTTGATGGCGGCGAAAAAACCACCGTCACGCTCGATGAAAACGGCAAGGGACAATTCGAGGGTAAGCCCGGCAAGTTCTACCGCGTGCATGTCCACAGCGCGGTGACTTCGGATCAGGTTGATGAGCTTTTCAAGTCTTACGACGGCCTGACCGGACAGCTGGAAGGCTGGCTGCGCAATGAGTGGCAAGGCTTCAAACCGCAGTGGTCGCAGCAATCCGCATCCGCTTCGCTGGCCGCAGCGGGTAACGGAACACTGGCGGGCGGTTGGGCGGCGATTCAGGCGGTTTGGGATGGCATCGGTGAACTCACCGACATTCTGAAAGACCCCAATGCCTTTGCCGAGAAGCTGGGTGAAAGCGCTGGTGAACTGGCCGAACTCGCGAAAAGCGCGCCAGACATGATGGAAAAAGCCATGTTGCTGGCCAGTGACGAGGCCGCACTGTGTTTGCTGGTGCGCACCGCGACGCTGTGGCTGGAGATGCTCCCGCCGACGCAACTGGCCGAGTCATCGGCCGAGGCCATTTCCAAAGTTGTCGTCGGGCTGGTCATCGACCTGCTGATTGGTCTGGTGTTGAGTGTGGTCGGGGTTGGCGTTGCCTGGTTGGCAGTGCGCCTGGCCAAGTACAGCGCGCAGATTTTTCAGGCTGCGATGGCATTCGTGAAGTCGATGGTCACGATCATCAACAACTTCATGGGCTATGTAGGCCGCTACAAAAAAGTCGCTGCGCGGGGCGTCGCGGCCGGACCGAAAAATGGCGCCATGCACTTGCGCTGGAATGCTCGCAAGAACACCACACTCAAACAAAACGAACACCACGACGACGCTTCAAAGCAGGCCACAAATCCCAACGGCGACAGCGCCGATGCCGCCGATAAAACCGCGACCAACAAATGCCCGGTATCGATGGTCACCGGCGAAGAACTGCTGACCCTTACAGACGGTTCACTGGATGGAATCCTGCCGTTCGATTTCACGCGGCTCTATCGCACCAGCGCCGTCGAGATGGATTGCGGCCTCGGTTTCGGCTGGAGTCACAGCCTTGCGCACCGACTGGAAATCGACGGCGATGGCGTCGTCTGGATCGACCATGAAAACCGTCGCACCACCTTTCCGCTGCCTGGCAATGAGCGCCCGGCGATCCACAACAGCCTCTCGCGTGCAGCGATTTACCTGGGCGACGCCCCGGAAGAACTGATCCTCGCTCAGGCCGGCGACGACACGCGTTTCTATCATTTCATCAACGGTCGATTGACTGCGATCAGCGACGGTTACGACAACCGGCTGCGCGTCACTCACGACCGCCGCGAGCGTATCCAGCGCCTCGACAACGGTGCCGGCCGCGCCTTGTTGTTGCGCTATGACCAGCACCATTTGATTGCCGTCGACTATCAGCGTTTTGTCCCGGCAGACACGTCGGACGAAGCCTGGATAACCGAACAGTCGCTGGTCAGTTACCGCTACGACGAACGCGCCCGTTTGATCGAAGCGACCAACGCCGCCGGGGAAAGCGAGCGCTACGACTACGATGACCAGCACGTCATCCAGCAGCGGCAACTGGCCGGTGGGGCGAGTTTCTTCTGGGAGTGGGAAAGGTCCGGCAAGGCTGCGCGATGCGTCCGGCATTGGGCGTCGTTTGCGCAGATGGAAGCGCGCTATGTCTGGGATGACGAGGGCAGTGTCACCGTCCACAACATCGACGGCAGCGAAGAGGTTTACCAGCATGACGACCGGGCGCGACTGGTGCGCAAGGTCGAGCTGGATGGCGGTGAACACCTCAATGCCTACGACGATAAAGGGCGGTTGATTGCCGAGCAGGATCCACTCGGCGCCGTCACTGAATACCACTACGACGAAGTCGGACGCTTGGTGGCGCTGATTCCGTCGGAAGATGAGCCCACGTCCTACGAGTATCGCAACGGTTTCCTGCATGCCCGGTATCGCGGCAAAGCGGTCTGGAAATATCAGCGCAACGCTCAGGGCGACATCACCGAAACGACTGATCCCGACGGCCAGGTCACCCATTATCACTACGATGAAAAAGGCCAGTTGCTGTCGATCCGTTACCCGGATAGCAGTCGTCATCTCTTCGTCCGCAATGCTTTAGGGCAACTGGTTGAAGAAACTCTGCCGGACGGTGGGCTGCGGCGGTTTTTCTACGACGCGCTGGGTCGACGGATTACCGATCAGGATGAACACGGAGCACTCACCCGCTACGCGTGGGATGCCGTTGGACGACTGGTCCAGACGACACTTCCCACAGGTGCCACCCGCGCCTTCAGCTACAACGCCTACGGCAAAATCACCGCCGAACGCGACGAGCTTGGCCACGTTACCCGCTACGAATACGTCGATGGTTTGCACTTGGTCAGCCGCCGGATCAATCCCGACGGCACGCAGCTCAACTATCGCTACGACAACGCGCAGCTGCTGCTCACAGAAATTGAAAACGAGTCCGGCGAACAATATCGCCTGGACTACACGCCCGGTGGATTGATCCGACAGGAAACCGGCTTCGACGGCCAGCGCACGGCGTACACCTACGACCTCAATGGAAACCTGCTGGAAAAAACCGAGTTCGGCGACGACGGCTCGCAGCGGGTTACCGCTTATGAGCGAGATTCGGCAGGGCGGTTGCTGGTCAAAACGCTGCCCGACGACACCAAGGTCGAATACCGCTACGACAACCTCGGCCGACTGATCAGCGTCGATGACGGTCACGATCATCCGCTGGAATTCGAGTACGACCGACAAGGCCGTTTGATCACCGAGCACCAAGGCTGGGGCACCTTGCGCTACGGCTACGACACCTGTGGCCAGCTCAACCGCATGCGCCTGCCGGACGGCAGCAAGCTCGATTACCACCACGCCAAGGGCGGCGCGCTGACCGCCATCGACCTCAACGGTGCGCCGCTCACCACCCACCAATTCACGTTTGGCCGCGAACAACAGCGCCAACAAGGCCAGCTCACCAGCCGCTACCACTACGACGAACAGGGCCGCCTGCAAGCACACGCCATCAATCAACAAACCCGGCCGCTGTACCTGCGCCACTACACCTACGCGGTCAACGGCAACCTGGCGACCGTCGCCGACAGCCGCCACGGCCAGCGCAGTTATTACTACGACGCCCTCAATCGCCTGACCCGCGTGCGCCACACCCGCGACGACCCACCGGAAAGCTTCGCCCACGACCCGGCCGGCAACCTGCTGATGCAAAACCGCCCTGGTATGCCTGCCGTAAAAGGCAATCGCCTGCTCATGCAAGGCGACCGCCACTACGACTACGACGCCTTCGGCAACCTCATCCGCGAACGTCGCGGCACCGGGCAAAAACTCGTCACCGAATATGCCTACGACTGCCAACATCGCTAGGTCAGCGTCACGACCCCGGACGGCCGTTGCGCGAGCTATCGCTACGACGCCTTCGGCCGCCGCATTGCCAAAACCGTTGACGGAAAAACCACCGAATTCTTCTGGCAAGGTGACAACCTCGTCGCTGAAAGCAGCCGCGAGCATTACCGCAGCTATGTTTACGAACCGGACACCTTCCGCCCGCTGGCCATGCTCGACGGCAAAGGCCCGCGCAAGGCGTGCCCGTTCTACTACCAACTCGATCACCTGGGCACGCCGCAGGAACTGACGGACTACGGCGGCGAGATTGTCTGGTCGGCGAAGTACAACGCCTACGGAAAAGTTACGCGGTTGGCGTTCGGTGGGGGCGAGCAACTTGAGCAACCATTGCGGTTTCAAGGGCAGTACTTCGACGCCGAGAGCGGCCTGCACTACAACCGGCATCGGTACTATGATCCGGAGGTGGGGCGGTACCTGACGCCGGATCCGGTCAAGTTGGCGGGTGGGCTGAACCAGTACCGGTACGCGCTGAACCCGACGGGGTGGGTTGATCCGTTAGGGTTGAGCGGGAATTGCCCGCAGTCGGGGAAGCCTGGGTGTAAGGCGCCGGATGATGCCTCTGGCGCTAAGGTTGATGAGGGTGAGCCGCCGCTGCCGAAAATGACGGCTGATCAGCGGCGGGCGAGAATTGATGAGTTGGCGGAGGCGAATGTATATAGGCGTCTGAAGGAAATGGAGGAGTCGATTGAAGGTGCCCACTTTCTGCAGAAACATGGCGCGCAAACCACCCTTCAATCCCAGCGCTTGCGAGTGGAGGAAGGCAGGAATCCCACGACGGGAGAAATAGATAGGTATGAGAGAGGAAGACGAAGAGGTGAGCCGGTCATACCCTCCGCTGCAACACATTTCCTGAGTCATCGTGATCAATTCAACGCAATACAACGTGCGCAGTTAATTTTTAGGCAGAGCGGCATAGATGCTTCACGAAAACCAATTGAAATGGGTAGAAAAATAGGTGAAGGATTTAAAAGAGATGGGTTGGAGTATGGTGAGCAGACTAGAGCGGTCGTCATACTGGATGGAAATGGTGACGCTAAAACTTCATTCACGGATTTTGACTGATGAATAGGCCTTATTCGCTGTGGAGTATACGTGGTCTGCTTTTTGTATTTGATATTGAAAATACGCGTGATTTGGAGCGGGAGGAAATTATTGTTTCGAAAAATGTGAATGATAATATTGAGCTTGCCGAGCTTTTTGATGTGTTGCTACAGCCGGAATTTTTTATATATAGTGAGAAAGAACGAATATTATTGATAGAAGCCTTGTCTTATTTTTTAGAGAGGGGGGAGAGTTTTGACGAGATTTTTTTAAAAATGGATACGTATTTTGATGATGAAGTTAGAGATCAGAGGCAATTTATGACAGTTCTCCTTAATTGTTTGGAACGGTATCAGATTCAAGGAAGTGACAGTCAATGATTCCTACGAAATAGCAAGGCGGAGCGAGCGAGGGTGGGCGGAAAGCAAAGGGCGCGGACATATTTTTCTGCTAACTTCAGAGTTATGGTTCTCATTAATAGTGGGGCAAAATGATTTCGTCCCCTTTTAGCCCGTCTGGCTACACAATATTAACGGGGTATGCAAATGACCGATAATTCGTATTCGCAGCTTTTTCAATTTTTGGGTGCCTACTTTAACGAGGACTGGATGTGCGAATCCGAATTGGCGGATGATATTGTCCGATCTTTCGTAAATGATTCAACAGCAGAGACGATTGCAGAGGTAAATCGGGAAATCACAATGTTGTTAGAAATGCATATGGTTGAGCCTGAGCTAAGAGAGTTTCTGCAAAAAAACATGTCATGTTGTTACTGTTACTGGCACGAATGGGCGTCAGGGGAGGCATGGTTAAATCATGTTCTTAATGTTTTTGGTGAGTGAGATGAGTTTGGTTTTCAATTTAGACATTTATCTTGATTGATAGATATGGTCGTACACCGTTCCGAGCTGCACGATTTTTTTGGCGCGTACTTTCATCAGGATTGGATGGTCGAACACGGGACGGCTGAGCAAGTTATAGATGCTTTTGTGGCTGACACTGACCCCGGGGATTTGATGTTGGTCCGGGAAGAACTCAATTTTCTACTTGATCAGCGGAGGGGCGAAGTGGAGTTAAGGGAGTATCTATTGAAAGAGCTGAGCTGTTACTACTGCTACTGGAGCGTGTGGGAATCAGGCGAATTATGGTTGCGTCATATTGCTAGCAAATTTGATAACAAAACTGATGAAAATTAAAATTTGTTCCGTTTTGGGCGCCAGTCTTGAAGATCAATAAACCTGGTAAGGCTCGCTATCTCTGAGGCAGATAGATTTTATGACCGCTTCGCGCTCAATTCGCGGGCAAGCCTCGCTCCTACAGTATTGGAGTCGTTCCGGTTTTTGGCGGCGTGCCTCGATTCTGTAGGAGCGAGGCTTGCCCGCGAAGGCGGTCTTACAGGCTGCGAAATTTCTGTAGCAGCAAAGGGGACGGACATATTTTTGCTGTTAGCTTCGAAGGTGTTTTTGTTAGTAATAGGAGTAGAAAATAAATCCGTTCACTTTTTTCGCCCTCTAGTCTGGCTTGGTTGGAACATGTTTTCGGCATGCTTTAGCTATGGAACATATCCGCTTTGCTGTGCGTGTTGGTTTATGGTCGTTGCTAATCTTAGATGAGGGAATTGTGTTGGATTATTGTTTATTTATGTTAAATGGTATTTGAGTTTTCAGCGTTATTTAAGTTTCGTTCGATGAGATAGATCTTTGTTTTGGAGGTGAGGCGTTTGAAAAAAATAGTGATTATGTTGATTCGCAAGTTTATGAAGATTAGTGTTTTTAGTAAATGGAAAGAAAGGATGGCCGTGGTGCGAGGTCCTGGAAATGGTGGAGCGAAGAGTTTGGTCTCCGCTGCTGAACAGCAAACCATTGCTGGCGAGCTTCATGGTGAAAGCAAGAAGTGGAGAGCCGTTCCCAGTTCAAAATTTTTAAGCTATGAAGCGCAGTTAAATTCATACAATGAGGCGATGACAAGGGAAGCCAGAAATATGTCACGTTTTACCGGGGAGGATAGTAAAGGGAATTTGGTAGTGCGAATGGAAGCTGAAAATATAGGGCGTGGATATGAGCCTAATGCTTTAGATCCGGCCAACCCGCGCTACATTCCGAAGATGAATGCATTTGAGATGAAATTCGATTTTGAGACGTTGCAGCCTATAGCGCTTTACCCGATAGAGAAAGTTTAAATGTTGATGCATCCTTTTCTTGATATTCCATATGATCCAAGCTTAGGGCACTTTCTTGGTGGGTTCGATATATATGATCGCGAGGAGAGTCTTGGAGTTGAGTTGTCGGAGTACGATCCTGGCTGTCCTTCAGATAGAGAGTATTTAATATCTCGGTTTGTAGTGAAGCGCTTCGCTGGATTGAGCTACCGACATAAGTTTGTTTTGTTTTTTATGTTGGGAGAGGCTCTTGATGGAGATTCGAAAGTTTTTGCTGAGGTACTTGAGCATGATCCGATATCGCCTTCATTACTTCCTCTTGGTTGGGATGAAATGAAAGATCCCAAGGCGTTTTTTGAAGACGTTTACGTTAAATTATCCGAAGCTTGGGTCGAAGATTTGTACAAGGCGAGTCAGGAGGACTTTTCAACCTGGTGAAAGGCTATTCCTGTAGCGAGAGGTGCAAAAATTCGCAGTGTTTGTTCCGGCCTTTTCGCGGGCAAGCCTCGCTCCTACAGGATTGGGGTTGTTCCCATTTTTGGCGGTGTGTCTCGATTCTGTAGGAGCGAGGCTTGCCCGCGAAGGCGGTCTTACAGGCTGCGAAATTTCCGGGCAAGGTCGTCGGAAGTTTCCTTCAAGTTGTAGCGGTTTGCATGAACTGGTGGGAAGTGCGTTCCATCGATAGTCTCTGGTGGTCACTGAAAATTCAGTGGCAGGGTGTAGGAACCCTTCAAGACTAGAGAGGACGCTTTGGCGTCGTCACCTGTATTTGCGGCCGGCAACGTGCGTCCGTAAGATCAGTTGCGGCGGCTCTGCGCGGGCACGCTTCGGTGTGGTCGAGTTCTCTGGTCTCGATATTCCTACCCCGCGTATAGCTGCCACCCAAGCCTGTAGGAAGGCCGATGGTAGCTTCCCTTCTTACCAGAGGTTTAAAAATGACAAATCTTCACCCCGATCCACCCTACGAAAAACCAACTCCTCCACCCAAAAGCCGTTTCATGGCACTGACCAGCAACTGCGACGACATGCCCACCTTGTTCGTCGATACCCTCGCACCACTCGACGTTTTATACGACGCAGCCAGCTATCGAATCCGCGCCGTCACCCAAGTAATGGAAAACCTGTCGATGCGCGGCTCTATCGAGTGCGAGTCCTTCATCCTCAGTGACTTTGCCCTGCTCTGCGCCATTCCGTTGCGGGACGGGTGTGATGTGCTGGATGTGTTGGGGCGGCGGTTGAAGGCTCGGCCTTCTGCGTAGCGCCGCTGAATGATCGTTTCCACGTGCTGCGTGGGAACGATCACTGCCCGCTCAGCCGCGAAGCCCTGACGTTCGCCTCGGTACAAGGTAAACTTCCCGGCCTTCGCAGGAGCAATCATGAATTATCGTCACGCCTTCCATGCCGGCAATCACGCCGATGTGTTCAAACACCTGACCTTGACCCGCCTCATCGCCCTGATGTCGCGCAAGGAGCAGCCGTTTGCCTATCTCGACACTCACGCCGGCATTGGTCTGTATGACCTGCAAGGCGATCAGGCGAGCCGTACCGGTGAGTACCTGGAAGGCATTGCGCGGTTGTGGGATCAGCCGGATCTGCCGGAACTGACCGCCGATTACATGAAGGTGCTGCACGACATGAACCCGGATGGCCAGTTGCGCTATTACCCGGGGTCGCCGGAGCTGGCGCGCCGTCTGACGCGGCCGCAGGATCGGGTGATGCTCAACGAGAAGCACCCCGAAGACGGTGTGTTGCTCAAGGACAACATGGCCGGCGACCGTCGGGTGAAGGTTCACTTGGGCGAAGGCTGGCATGTGCCGCGTGCGATGTTGCCGGTGCAGGAGAAGCGGGCGGTGATGTTGATTGATCCGCCGTTTGAACAGCTCGATGAGATGCAGCGTTGTGCGGCGTCGCTGAAAGAAGCGATTGGCCGGATGCGTCAAACCGTGGCGGCGATCTGGTACCCGGTGAAGGACCAGCGCATGTTGCGTCGTTTTTATCAGGATCTGGCCGGCACGGGCGCGCCGAAATTGTTGCGGGTGGAGTTGCTGGTGCATCCGCTGGACACGCCGAACAGTCTGAACGGTTCCGGGTTGGCGATCGCGAACCCGCCCTGGGGGCTGGAAGAGGAATTGCGTGAGCTGCTGCCGTGGTTGTCCAAGAAGTTGGGACAGACCCAGGGTGGTTGGCAGATGGATTGGTTGATCGCCGAATAACCACGGCAAACGAAAACCCCTGTAGGAGCCGGCTTGCTGGCGATGGCGGCCGGGAGATCCGCGCTGGATTTTCCGCCGTCATCGCCAGCAAGCTGGCTCCTACAATTGGATCTGCGTCAGATCGGATTGGGTGGATGACGCCGGTCCCGCCAATCAGTCGTGTGCCGAGCGCAATATCGTGGCTGACACACAACCTGTAGGAGCCGGCTTGCTGGCGATGGCGTCCGGGAGATCAACGCTAGACTTCCCGCTGCTATCGCCAGCAAGCCGGCTCCTACAATTGGATCTGCGTCAGATCGGATTGGGTGGATGACGCTGGTCCCGCCAATCAGTCGTGTGTCGAGCGCAATTTTGTGACTAACACATAACCTGTAGGAGCCGGCTTGCCGGCGATGGCGGCCGGGAGATCCGCGCTGGATTTCCCGCCGTCATCGCCAGCAAGCCGGCTCCTACAATTGGATCTGCGTCAGATCGGATTCGGTGGGTGACGCTGGTCCCGCCAATCAGTTGCAATATCGTGACTGACACATAACCTGTAGGAGCCGGCTTGCTGGCGATGGCGTCCGGGAGATCAACGCTAGACTTCCCGCTGCTATCGCCAGCAAGCCGGCTCCTACAATTGAATCTGCGTTGGGTCAGATTGGGCAGGTGACGCCGGTGCCGCCAATCCCGCAGTAGCCTTCAGGGTTCTTGGCCAGGTACTGCTGGTGATAGGCCTCGGCGAAGTAGAACGTCGGCGCTTCTTCGATTTCTGTGGTGATGGTGCCTTTACCTGCCTTGGTCAGTTCGGCCTGGAACACTTTTTCGCTGTTCTTTGCCGCTTCCAGTTGCGTTGGGTTGGTGGCGTAGACCACCGAGCGGTACTGCGTGCCGATGTCGTTGCCCTGGCGCATACCCTGGGTCGGGTTGTGCAGTTCCCAGAACATTTTCAGCAGTTCTTCATAGCTGACTTTCGCCGGCTCGTAGACCACCAGTACCACTTCGCTGTGGCCAGTCAGGCCCGAGCAGACTTCTTCATACGTCGGGTTCGGGGTGAAGCCGCCGGCGTAACCCACCGCCGTACTCACCACGCCGTCACGCTGCCAGAACTTGCGTTCCGCGCCCCAGAAGCAGCCCAGACCGAAGATCGCAAAATCCACGTCCATGGCGAACGGGCCCAGCAGCGGGGCGTCGTGGACGAAGTGTTTTTCCGGCACGGTCATCGGGGTTTCGCGGCCAGGCAGAGCTTGTTCTTTAGTAGGGAGCACGTTTTTGTTCACCAGAATTTCCGAGCGCAGAACCATGATCAGTCCTCTCAGTCAGGTTTAAATGTAGGTAGTCAGACCGCCAGTTTGCCCAATGCCGCCTGGTTAAGCACTACCCAATGTGGGAGCGAGCAGGCTCACTCCTACAGGGAATGCGGTGTGCTCAGGCGAGTGGGCCGCGTGGGTAGCGCTTGAGCTTTTCGATCAGCTCGGAGCCCGGGATCGGTCGGTCGAACAGGTAGCCCTGGCCGACGTCGCAGCGGTGGCGGCGCAGGAAAGCCAGCTGTTCGGCCGTCTCGATGCCTTCAGCCACGACCTTGAGTTTCAGGTTGTGGGCCATGGCGATCACTGCGGAGGTGATTTCCATGTCGTCCTGGTTGTCCGGGATTTCGTGAATGAAGCTTCGATCAATCTTAATGATGTCGATGGGGAATTTTTTCAAGTAACTCAGCGACGAGTAACCGGTGCCGAAGTCGTCCATGGCCAGGGTCAGGCCCAGACGCTTGAGCTGGTCGAGCTGCAAGTGGGTGTCTTCGGTGGCTTCCAGCAGCAGGCCTTCGGTCAGTTCCAGCTCCAGCAGGCTCGGCGGCAGCGCTTCTTCCTTGAGGATGTTGGCAATCGACGACACCAGGTCCGGGTCGGAGAACTGCTTGGGCGACAGGTTGATCGCCACTTGCAGATTGCCCAGGCCGGCGGCCGTCAGGTCTTTGCTCATGCGGCAGGCCTGGCGTGCGATCCATTTGCCGATCGGGATGATCAACCCGGTTTCTTCGGCGACGCTGATGAACTGGTCCGGGCGGATCATGCCTTTTTCCGGATGGTTCCAGCGCAGCAGCGCTTCCATGCCCAGCAGGCGACCGCTGCGCAGGCACAGCTTGGGCTGGTAGAACACGTCCAGCTCGTTCTGCGTCAGGGCGCGGCGCAGGTTGTTCTCGACGAACAGTTTGTAACTGGCCTCGGCGTTCAGCGCTTCGGTGAACACCTGGACCTGATGCTTGCCGTTGGCCTTGGCCTTGTGCAAGGCGAGCCCGGCGTTACGCATCAGGGTTTGCGGGTCGCGGCCGTGCAGCGGCGCACAGGCCAGGCCCACGGAGCCAGTGACGCTGATCAGCTGGTTATCGACGAACATCGGTTTGTCGAGGGTCGCCAGCAGTTGGTTGGCGACTTGCTGGCCCATCGCGAGGTCGGTGTTGTCCAGCAGCACGGCGAATTCGTTACTGGCGAAGCGCGCCAGGCTGCCGCTAGGGATCAGGCTGTTGCGCAGGCGCCGGGCCAGGCTGATCAGCAGTTTGTCGCCGGTCTGGTGGCCGAGGCTGTCGTTGATCCGCTTGAAGTTGTCGATGTCCACCAGCAGCAGGCTGATCGGGGTATCGCTGTCTCGGGCGAAACGTTCATCCAGATTTCGGATAAACGCCGGGCGGTTACCGAGGTTGGTCAGGTTGTCGGTGTAGGCCAGGCGCTCGATGCGCTGCTGGGCGAGTTTGGTCTGGGTGATGTCTTCGTAGATGCCGATGTAGTGCGTCAGCTCACGGTTGTCGCCGTACACCTTGGAAATCGACAACTGGCCCCAGTAGGGTTCGAGGTTTTTGCGGCGGCTCTTGAATTCGCCCTGCCAACTGTTGCTCTTGGCCAGCGCCGAGGGCGCGTCGAACAGCAGTTCGCTGAGGTTTTCCAGGGCCGGCAGTTCCGACAGCCGCTGGCCGTGGACTTCTTCGGTGGTGTACTGGGTGATCGCGGTGAAACTCGGGTTGACGTATTCCACCACGCCGTCGCAATTGACCAGCAAAAAGGCGTTGGCACTTTGCTCGACCGCACGCTGGAACAGGTGCAGGGCGCTGGTGGCGGTGCGACGGTTGTGGTTGTTGATGACCTGGGCGAATTGGTCGGCCAGCTCGCCGGCGAAGGCGATTTCGTCGGACTGCCAGGCGCGGGTCGCACCGGTCTGCTCCAGACAGAGCACGCCGACCACTTGGCCATCGACACGAATGCTGGCGTCGAGCATCGCGTTCACATCACGCGGGCGCAGGCTTTCGGCCATTTCCCGGGTGCGCGGATCACGAATCGCATTGTGGGCATCGATTGCACGGCTGCCGTGCAGCGCGTCCATGTAATCGGGGAAGCCACTGATGTCGATCGGCGCCGGTAGGGCGTATTCCTGGGTGGCGCGGTGATACGCCGAGATCGGCACCAACATCGAACCGTCGAGGTTCCACAGGCTGGCACAGTCGATTTCGTAGATGTCACAGGCGCTGCGGGTGATCAGCTCGGCGGCTTCTTGCAGGGAATTGCCGGTGCTGTAGCGCTGACGGGTCAGCAGCAGGATCAAGTCTTGCTGGGCGCGCACGCGGTCCAGGTGCAGGAGCTGTTCCTGTTGGGCGCGCTGATTGAGTTCCAGGGCGATCTGCAGGCGCGAATTCTGGGTTTCCAGGTCCAGCGCCGGCAGCAGCGGCTCGCCTTCGAACATGCCATCGACCACCAGCAGGTAGCCGCGCAGCAGGTGTCGATTGTGTTGTTTGTAGGCTTCGCCCAGTTCCAGCAGGCTCAAGGTGCCTGCGGCGGTGTGCAAGGTATAGCGGATCAGGTAATGCGGGCTGTCGGTGAGTTGGTGCTGGACCGCGTCATGCAGCTGATAGCGCGCTTCGGGCTCCATCAGGCTGGCGTAGGGCGAACCGACCAGCGCACAGAGCTCCACCGCGGGCAGGCCGAACTGTCGCTCGCAATTGGGATCGAGAAACAGCAGCGCCCAGCTGGGTTCATTCAGCCGTTCGAAACGCAGCATGCCGAGCCGCGAGGGCACCGGTAACTGCGTCACTACCTCGGCCACCATACGGCTGGCGGCATCGGGTTGGCTTTTCATGGAGGGAAACTCGCTTCGAATGTGCTGATCGCGCCGGGCTCTCGCCCTCTTTACTGTTGCCTGCGGCAAGGTTGCATCATTGCGACACCGACTGACAAGAGACATGAAGGCCAAGTGCTATAAGAATATGTCGGCCGGCGTGAGCATTTCTTCAGTAATGACTGAAAACTAACGTATTTCGCTGGAAAAAGCGTTGCGGCTGATCGCCAGCAAGCCGGCTCCTACAGGGAGGTGGGGTAATTCACAACCGGCGGAGCGATACCGGACCTGTAGGAGCCTGGCTTGCCAGCGATGGCGGTCTGAAGGGCGGCGCAAAATTTGAGGCCGCCATCGCCAGCAAGCTGGCTCCTACAGGGGAGGTGGAGTAATTCTCGATCTGCGGAGCGACACCGGACCTGTAGGAGTCTGGCTTGCCAGCGATGGCGGCCTTGAGAGTGGCGCAAAATTTGAGGCCGCCATCGCCAGCAAGCTGGCTCCTACAGGGGAAGGTGGAGTAATTCTCGATCTGCGGAGCGACACCGGACCTGTAGGAGCCTGGCTTGCCAGCGATGGCGGTCTGGAGGGCGGCGCAAAATTTGAGGCCGCGATCGCCAGCAAGCCAGCTCCTACAGGGGGTTGCGTGATTTCTCGATCTGCGGGGCGATACCGGACCTGTAGGAGCCTGGCTTGCCAGCGATGGCGGCCTGAAGGGCGGCGCAGAGTTTGAGGCCGCCATCGCCAGCAAGCTGGCTCCTACAGGGGGTCGCGTAAATTCTGTAGGAGCCGGCTTGCTGGCGATGTTCTTGCGTCACCGCAACGTAATGCTCGTCGACTGTAAAAATTTGCCGTCGCGGTCGTGATAACGGACGTGGATCTGATCGGGCTCAACGATCAGGTGCGCAAAATTGTCCTGGCTGATCACCTCGCTGGTCAGTTCATGCCGATAATCTCCGGCGGCAGTCCGCACCAATGGCTGATCAAGGATGAAGGTGGAGGCTTTGGCGTAGGGCAGCAATTTGCTGTTGCACAGCGGCGAGGAGACGATGGTGTGCACCTCGAAATCCGGGTCTTCGCTATGGGTCAATCGACTGGTCAGGGAGCCGTGCACGTCACCGGACACGAAGAACACGTTCTTGATGCGGCGTGTACGAATAGTCTCCAGCAACCGTAGTCGTTGCTCCGGAAAGGCTTTCCAGGCGTCATCGCCCAGGCGTTTTCGGTCGGGGTAGAACATCACGCTGGTGACCACGAATTTGACCCGGGCCGGGCTGTGGATCAGCCATTCGCACAGGGCCTGCTCCTGCTCTTCGTCGAGAATGCGCCGGTCGCCGGCCGACAGGTTGCGCCGGGTCCGGCTGTCGGTGACAAACCACTCGATATCCCCGTTGGTGAATTGATACCAATAGCGCTTCAGGTGTCGATCGATGTTTCCATCTTTAAGCAACTCATGCGCCGGGCTATGGCTGGCTTGATATAACTCATAAGCGGCGATGGCATTGTTATAGAGAAGGTCATCGTTTTTGTTTTTATTGGCGGGCCAGTTGTCTTCGATTTCATGGTCGTCAAGGATCATGTAAGTCGGCGTGCCAGACATCAACTTTGAAATGTGTGGCTGGGAAAAAGCCATTCGGTACTTATTGAGTATTTCCTTGTATTCCCGATCAGGGGCGATGATGTTCAAGTCATCGATATAGACTTGGTCGCCGGTCATCAACAGGGCGCTGATGGGCGTTTCGGCGCGCTGCACCAGATTCGTGATGGTGGCAAAGATCCGGTCGCCCAGATGCGGGAACGAAGGTGCGCCGACCGTCATCCGCAGGTAACGGCATGACCCGACGATGTAAGCCCGTGACGCTGCCGGATTGCCAGACTGGGTGCTGAAACGGTAAACATGCCTGGGCCATTGCAACGGCAGTTCCTGAACCGTCTCCACGGTGTGCACGGGGCTCATGGGGCTGAACCAGCCTGCCTGGTATTCGTACTCGGTATCGGTGGCGAGATCGTTGAGGGCAAAGACGTCGCACATGTCTCGCGCGCTTGTCAGTTGTTTGAATATTGCTTTGGACCACGGCGTATCACCGCTGCGTCGATAACGAATTCCACCAAATACCAAAGTGTCTTCTTGTAACTCGCCACGTAAAAAGATACGGGCATGTTGAGTTGTAGTGTGGCCAATAATCGGGCCGACTGTAGGTTTAAACATATTCGAATCCATTCGAAGAGGTACTGACTTTTCAAGTAAGTTGACTGAACTTTTTGTCAGTCATTTGTGTAACTAAGCCTAGTGGGAGGCCAGCAAAAAATATCGTGCCGAAGTGGACTCAAGTTGTGGGCTAACTCAACCACGAACGTAGGAAAGTGACTTTCTTCAAGTCAAAAAAAGCCCCGCCAAATTGGCGGGGTTGAGGTACGAGCGTGGCGCTCGGAAAACGTGAAACGCGAACGGCCCTCCAGTGAAGGAGGGCCGGCCGGTGTTACAGCAAGATGGTGCGGATGTCCGCCAGCAGGCTGCTCAGACGCTGGGTGAAGCGTGCAGCAGCGGCGCCGTTGATCACACGGTGATCGTAGGACAGCGACAGCGGCAGCATCAGTTTCGGCTGGAAGGCTTTGCCGTCCCAGACTGGCTGGATAGTTGCCTTGGAAACACCGAGGATCGCCACTTCCGGCGCGTTGACGATCGGCGTGAAGCCGGTGCCGCCAATGTGGCCGAGGCTGGAAATGGTGAAGCAGGCGCCTTGCATGTCGTCAGCGGTGAGCTTCTTGTCGCGGGCTTTGGCAGCCAGCGCAGCGGCTTCGGCTGCCAGTTGCAACAGGCTCTTCTGGTCGACGTTCTTGATGACCGGTACCAGCAGGCCTTCAGGGGTGTCGACGGCGAAGCCGATGTTCACGTACTTCTTGCGGATGATTGCTTTGCCGCTTGGTGCCAGCGAACTGTTGAAGTCCGGCAGTTCCTTGAGCAGGTGCGCGCAGGATTTGAGCAGCAGCGGCAGGATGGTCAGCTTGACGCCAGCCTTCTCTGCAACGGCTTTCTGAGCGATACGGAACGCTTCCAGCTCGGTGATATCAGCCGAATCGAACTGAGTCACGTGCGGGATGTTCAACCAGCTGCGGTGCAGGCTCGACGCACCGATTTGCATCAGGCGAGTCATCGGCACTTCTTCGGTTTCACCGAAGCGGCTGAAGTCCACGACCGGAATCGGCGGGATGCCCGCGCCACCGGTTGCGCCGGCAGCAGCGGCCGGTGCTTCCTTGGCCTTCTGCATCATGGCTTTGACGTAAACCTGCACGTCCTCTTTCAGCACACGACCGTGCGGGCCGCTTGGGCTGACCGCGCTCAGCTCGACGCCGAATTCGCGGGCCAGTTGGCGTACTGCAGGGCCTGCGTGAACCTTGGCGCCCGATTTGGCCGGGGCCGCCGCAGGTGCTGGAACAGCAGGAGCAGCGGCGGCTGGCGCAGGAGCGCTCGGTGCCGCAGCGGCTGGAGCCGATGCCGGAGCCGGGGCAGCGGCAGGCGCAGCGCCTTTGACTTTCAGTTTCAGGATCAGGTCGCCGGTACCGACTTCGTCATCCAGCTTGATGGAAACGCTTTCCACCACGCCAGCGGCAGGCGATGGGATTTCCATGCTCGCCTTGTCGGATTCCAGGGTGATCAGCGACTGGTCGGCGGCGACGGTGTCACCGGCCTTGACCAATACTTCGATGATCTTGGCCTTGCCTGCCGAACCGATGTCCGGGACGTGAATGTCCTGAACGCTGTCGGCAACCGGTGCGGCCGGGGCGGCAGCGGCTGGCGCAGGTGCAGCGGCAGGAGCAGCCGCCTGAGCTGGCGCGGCCGCAGCCGGTGCCGCAGCACCTGCCACTTCCAGGTCCAGAATCAGGTCGCCGGTGCCGACTTCGTCGTTGAGCTTGACGCTGATGGCTTTGATCACGCCAGCGGCAGGCGATGGAATTTCCATGCTCGCCTTGTCGGATTCCAGGGTGATCAGCGACTGATCAGCCTCGACGGTGTCGCCGACCTTGACCTGGATCTCGATGATCTGGGCCTTGCCCGCCGAACCGATGTCCGGCACGTGCACTTGCTGAACCGAAGCGGCAGCAGGCGCAGCAGCAGGAGCGGCCGGCGCTGGAGCAGCGGCCGGTTTCTCTGCGGCTTTGGCTGCTGGCGCGGCAGCCGCAGGGGACGATGCAGAGGCTGGGGCAGCGGCACCTTCGACTTCCAGCTCCAGCAGTTCGTCGCCTTCTTTCAGGCGATCGCCCAGCTTCACTTTCAGGCTCTTGACGATACCGGCCTTCGGCGCAGGCACTTCCATGCTCGCCTTGTCCGACTCAAGTGTCAGGATGCTCTGGTCGGCTTCGATACGGTCGCCGACCTTCACAAACAGTTCAATTACTTCACCTTCACCGCTGCCGATGTCAGGTACGCGAATGAGTTCGCTCACAGAATCTCTCCTCAGCAGTCCAGTGGGTTGCGTTTTTCCGGGTTGATACCGAACTTGGCGATGGCTTCAGCCACCACTTTAGGTTCGATGTCACCACGGTCAGCCAATGCTTCCAGGGCTGCCAACACCACGAAATGACGATCGACTTCGAAGAAGTGACGCAGCTTTTTGCGGCTGTCACTGCGGCCGAAACCGTCGGTGCCCAGGACTTTGAATTCCTTGGACGGGACCCACTGACGAATTTGCTCAGCGAACAGCTTCATGTAGTCGGTAGACGCGATGACCGGACCTTGACGGCCGTTCAGGCACTCTTCGACGTAGCTCAGTTTAGGCTTCTGGCCAGGGTGCAGACGGTTGGTGCGCTCGACGGCCAGGCCATCGCGACGCAGTTCGTTGAAGCTGGTAACGCTCCACACGTCGGCGCCAACGTTGAACTGCTCACGCAGGATCTTCGCCGCTTCACGGACTTCACGCAGGATGGTGCCGGAGCCCATCAGCTGAACGTGGTGCGCCGCTTCGCGGGTGTCTTCTTCGAGCAGGTACATGCCCTTGATGATGCCTTCCTCGACACCGGCCGGCATGGCTGGCTGCTGGTAGGACTCGTTCATCACGGTGATGTAGTAGAAAACGTCCTGCTGCTCTTCGGTCATCTTCTTCATGCCGTCCTGAATGATCACCGCCAGCTCGTAGCCGTAGGTTGGATCATAGGTGCGGCAGTTCGGGATGGTGGCAGCCAGGATGTGGCTGTGACCGTCTTCGTGTTGCAGGCCTTCGCCGTTCAGCGTGGTCCGGCCGGCGGTGCCGCCGATCAGGAAGCCACGGGTACGGCTGTCGCCGGCAGCCCAGGCCAGGTCGCCGATACGCTGGAAGCCGAACATCGAGTAGAAGATGTAGAACGGCAGCATTGGCTGGTTGTGGCTGGAGTACGAAGTACCGGCAGCGATGAAGGAGCTCATGGCGCCCGCTTCGTTGATGCCTTCTTCGAGGATCTGGCCCTTCTTGTCTTCCTTGTAGAACATCACCTGGTCTTTATCGACTGGCTCGTAGAGCTGGCCGACGGACGAGTAGATGCCCAACTGACGGAACATGCCTTCCATACCGAAGGTACGGGCTTCGTCCGGGATGATCGGAACGATGCGCGGGCCGATTTCCTTGTCCTTGACCAGCTGCGCGAGGATCCGCACGAAGGCCATGGTGGTGGAAATTTCACGGTCGCCCGAGCCGTCGAGGATCGCCTTGAGCGTATCCAGCGATGGCGTCGGTACGCTGAAGCTCTGCGCGCGGCGCTGTGGCACGAAGCCGCCCAGTGCAGTGCGGCGCTCGCTCAGGTAGCGGGCTTCGGCGCTGTTTGGCTCTGGCTTGAAGAACGGCAGGTTTTCCAGCTGGTCGTCTTTGACTGGAATGTCGAAACGATCGCGGAACAGCTTCAAGCTTTCAACATCAACTTTCTTGGTGTTGTGCGCAGTGTTTTTCGCTTCGCCGGCACCGGTGCCATAACCTTTGATGGTCTTGGCCAGGATGACGGTCGGTTGTTCTTTGTGGTTGACCGCTTCGTGGTACGCCGCGTAGACCTTGTACGGGTCGTGGCCGCCACGGTTGAGTTTCCAGATCTCGTCGTCGGACAGGTCTGCAACCATCGCCTTGAGTTCTGGCGTGTTGAAGAAGTGTTCACGCACGAACGCGCCGTCTTTGGCTTTGTAGTTCTGGTACTCGCCGTCGATGACTTCGTCCATGCGACGTTGCAGGATGCCGTCGACGTCTTTGGCCAGCAGTGGGTCCCAGAAACGGCCCCAGATGACTTTGGTCACGTTCCACTGAGCACCGCGGAACACGCCTTCGAGTTCCTGGATGATCTTGCCGTTGCCGCGAACCGGGCCGTCGAGGCGCTGCAGGTTGCAGTTGATGACGAAGATCAGGTTGTCGAGCTTCTCGCGGCCAGCCAGCGAGATCGCGCCCAGGGATTCCGGCTCGTCGCACTCGCCGTCGCCCAGGAAGCACCAGACTTTCTGCTTGCCTTCCGGAATGAAGCCACGGGCTTCCAGGTACTTCATGAAGCGCGCCTGGTAGATCGCCTGGATCGGGCCCAGACCCATGGATACAGTCGGGAACTGCCAGAAATCAGGCATCAGCCAAGGGTGCGGATAGGACGACAGGCCCTGACCGTCCACTTCCTGGCGGAAGTTGTTCATCTGGTCTTCGGTGATGCGGCCTTCCATGAACGCACGGGCGTAAACGCCTGGCGAGGTGTGACCCTGGAAGTAGATCAGGTCGCCGCCGTGTTCGTCGGTCGGGGCCTGGAAGAAATAGTTGAAGCCGATGTCGTACAGGGTGGCGCTGGAGGCGAAGCTGGAGATGTGACCGCCCAGGTCAGAATCTTTCAGGTTCGTACGCATCACCATGGCCATCGCGTTCCAGCGTACCAGCGAGCGAATGCGGCGTTCCATGAACAGGTCGCCAGGCATGCGTGCTTCGTGGGTAACGGGAATGGTGTTGCGGTATGGCGTGGTGATGGCGTAAGGCAATTGCGAACCGCTGCGGGTTGCGAGTTCGCCCATACGGGTCATCAGATAATGAGCGCGGTCTTCGCCTTCTTTGTCGAGAACCGATTCCAGGGCGTCCAGCCATTCCTGGGTTTCGACGGGATCGAGGTCTTGCATGGCTTGCTCCAGGGCGGAAAGGCTTCCAGAATCGGTTGCCTGAGTTTGCGACTGGCCTTGTGGGCAGACGATATAAATTCTTGGATTGCCGAGAGGTAGGATTCGGCGGCGTGTAGTTTTACTACAAATCATCGGGCATTTCAGCAATTCGAATGTATATACGAGTAGTAAAACTACAGATGAGCGGCTTGTGGCCTCCGGCTGCGTTGTGAGAATAATCGTTAAGGTTGGTCTTTTGCCAACCGAAAAAGGTGAAAGCTTGATGCTGCCTGCCAAAAATAAAGAAATTTCAGCTATTTCTAACCTTTGTTCGACAGTCGATCAGGTAGTGCAATTTGAAAATTCACTACATGCAGCCTCCTACACGCCGATCAAGGATAGACCATGAGCCTCCCTACGCTTGCCGAACTGCCCGGCATTCTCCTGCCGTTTGTCACCCGCGCCGAGCAGTCGTTCCGTACGGCCGTCGAGGCACTCGATGACGATCATGGCCTGTCCGGCTGGACGCCTGAGCGCTGGGCGCAATTCGCCCGCGTCACCGCCGCCAGCGACTTCGTGATTGAACAGAGCGTTCGTGACCCTTTGATGTTGCTGGCGTTGGTACAGTCCGGTGAGCTGGACCGTGGCTATGCTCCCGGCGAACTGTGTGCGCAGATTGCGGCAGCGGTGAACGCGGCTGAAACCGAAGACGAGCTCGGTCGCGCCCTGCGCCGTCAGCGCACTCGCCATCAAGTGCGGATCATCTGGCGCGACCTGACCCGTCAGGCCGATCTGGTCCAGACTTGCCGCGACCTCTCGGACATGGCCGATGCCAGCATCGATCAGGCCTATCAGTGGTTGTACTCGCGGCATTGCCAGCAGTTCGGCGTGCCCACCGGCCGGCGCAGCGGCGAGCCGCAGCAGATGGTCATTCTCGGCATGGGCAAACTCGGCGCGGTCGAGCTGAACCTGTCGTCGGACATCGACCTGATCTTCGCCTACCCCGAGGGCGGCGAAACCGTCGGCGTGAAACGCTCGCTGGATAATCAGGAATTCTTCATCCGCCTCGGTCAGCGCCTGATCAAGGCGCTGGACCCGATGACCGTCGACGGCTTCGTGTTCCGCGTCGACATGCGCCTGCGCCCTTACGGTTCGTCGGGTGCGCTGGTGTTGAGCTTCAACGCGCTGGAGCAGTATTACCAGGATCAGGGCCGTGACTGGGAGCGCTACGCGATGATCAAGTCGCGGGTGGTGGCCGGCGACCAGGTGGCCGGCGCGCAGCTGCAAGACATGCTGCGCCCGTTCGTTTATCGGCGTTACCTGGACTTCTCTGCCATCGAAGCGCTGCGCACGATGAAGCAGCTGATTCAGCAGGAAGTCCGGCGCAAGGGCATGGCCGACAACATCAAGCTCGGCTCCGGCGGCATCCGCGAAGTCGAGTTTATCGCCCAGGCGTTCCAACTGATCCACGGTGGCCGCGACCTGAGCCTGCAACAACGTCCTCTATTAAAAGTACTGAGCACGCTGGAAGGTCAGGGTTACCTGCCGCCGGCGGTGATCAGCGAGCTGCGCGAAGGCTACGAATTCCTGCGTTACACCGAGCACGCGATCCAGGCGATTGCCGACCGCCAGACCCAGATGTTGCCGGACGGCGCGCAGGATCAGGCGCGCATTGCCTTTATGTTGGGCTTCGCCGATTGGGAGGCCTTCCATGAGATGCTGATGTATTGGCGCGGTCGCGTGGCCTGGCACTTTGGCCAGGTGATCGCCGACCCTGATGAAGAGGAAGGCACCGAAAGCGAAGTGGTGGTCGGCGGTGAATGGCTGCCATTGTGGGAGGAGGCGCAGGACGAAGAGGCCGCCTGTCGCCAGTTGGAGGAGGGCGGTTTCGCCGATGCCACCAAAGCGCTGAAAGCCTTGGCCAGCCTGCGCAGCAGCCCGCAATTGCGCGCGATGCAGCGTTTGGGTCGCGAGCGCCTTGATGCGTTCATTCCACGGTTGCTGGCCCAGGCGGTCGAGCACGCCAACCCAGATCTGGTGCTGGAGCGCGTGCTGCCGCTGGTCGAAGCGGTGGCCCGACGCTCCGCGTACCTGGTGCTGTTGACTGAAAACCCTGGCGCTCTACGACGTTTGCTGACCTTGTGCGCCGCGAGCCCGTGGATCGCTGAACAGATCACGCGCTTCCCGCTGCTGCTCGACGAACTGCTCAACGAAGGCCGGTTGTTCAAGCCGCCGTTGGCGCCGGAACTGGCCGCCGAGTTGCGCGAGCGCCTGACGCGAATCCCCGAGGATGACCTCGAACAGCAAATGGAAGCCCTGCGCCATTTCAAACTGGCGCACCGTTTGCGCGTCGCCGCGTCGGAAATCGCCGGCAGCCTGCCGCTGATGAAAGTCAGCGATTACCTGACCTGGCTCGCTGAGGCGATCCTGGAACAAGTGCTGGCCCTGGCCTGGCGCCAGACCGTGGCCAAACACGGCACGCCGCAGCGCACCGATGGCACTTTGTGCGATCCCGGCTTCATCATTGTCGGTTACGGGAAAGTCGGCGGGCTGGAATTGGGGCATGGTTCGGACCTGGACCTGGTGTTCATTCACGATGGCGATCCGCAGGCAGAAACCGACGGGCCGAAACCGATCGACGGCGCGCAATTTTTCACCCGGCTGGGGCAGCGGATCATTCACTTGCTCACGGCCCAGACCAACTCCGGTCAGCTGTATGAAGTGGACATGCGCCTGCGGCCGTCCGGTGCATCCGGTCTGTTGGTGAGTTCGCTCGGGGCGTTTGCCCGTTATCAGGAAAACGAAGCCTGGACCTGGGAGCATCAGGCGCTGGTACGGGCGCGGGTGCTGGTGGGCAGTCAGGATGTCGGCCAAGCGTTCGAGAAGGTTCGCGCGGCGATATTGGGCAAAGTTCGGGATTTGCCGACCTTGCGTCAGGAGGTCAGTGAGATGCGCGCGAAGATGCGCGATAACCTTGGCAGCAAGAGCACCGCGGCCGGCACCGGGGCGAATGCCTTCGAAGCCACGGCGCCGTTCGATCTCAAGCAGGACGCGGGAGGTATCGTCGATATTGAATTTATGGTGCAATACGCGGCTCTGGCGTGGTCCGAAACACACCCGCCATTGCTGCGCTGGACCGACAATATCCGCATTCTGGAAGAGCTGGAACACGAAGGGCTGATGCCCGCCGAAGACGCCAGCCTGTTGCGCGAGGCCTATAAAGCCTACCGCTCCGCCGCGCACCGGCAGGCCTTGCAGAAGGACGCCGGGGTGATACCGGGCGACCAGTTCGCGGACGAACGGCGGCAGGTGTTGCGGATCTGGAAAGAGTTGGGGTTAAGCTGAAACCGGATACTTGAAACGATAGATACCCCTGTGGGAGCGAGCCTGCTCGCGAAGGCGACGTGTCAGGCAGCATAGATGTTGAATGTTATGTCCCCTTCGCGAGCAGGCTCGCTCCCACAGTAGAGCAGCGTTGTTTTGTAGATTGAGGCAGCTAAGCTGCACCGCACTGGATGTGCACCAATACCCAATGTGGGAGCAAACTCCCACAGTAGATCTGCAGTGTTTTGTAGAATTCTCGAGGCGGGGAGGCGTATGCCTCCCCGGTTCGTTTTTGGAAACCACATGAAAATTCTGATCGTTGGGCCCAGTTGGGTCGGTGACATGGTGATGGCGCAGACACTGTTTCAGTGTCTCAAGCAACGCCACCCGCAATGCGAAATCGACGTGCTGGCCCCCGAGTGGAGCCGGCCGATTCTTGAGCGCATGCCCGAAGTTCGCCAGGCCTTGAGCTTTCCGCTCGGCCACGGCGCGCTGGAACTGGCGACGCGTCGGCGCATCGGCAAATCCCTGGCCGGTCAGTACGACCAGGCGATCCTGCTGCCCAATTCCCTGAAGTCGGCGCTGGTGCCGTTCTTCGCCGGTATCCCGAAACGCACCGGCTGGCGTGGCGAGTTCCGCTACGGCTTGCTCAATGACGTGCGCACGCTGGACAAAGAACGTTACCCGCTGATGATCGAGCGCTTCATGGCGCTGGCGTACGAGCCCGGCCTTGAACTGCCGAAACCGTATCCGCGCCCGACCTTGCAGATCGATCCGGTCACCCGTGAAGCGGCGCTGGCCAAATTCGGCCTGAGCCTCGACCGTCCGGTGTTGGCGCTGTGCCCCGGTGCCGAGTTTGGCGAGTCCAAGCGCTGGCCGTCCGAGCATTACGCCAAGGTCGCCGAGGCGAAGATTCGCGAAGGCTGGCAAGTCTGGCTGTTCGGTTCGAAAAACGATCACGCTGTGGGCGAAGACATTCGCGCGCGACTGATTCCCGGGCTGCGTGAAGAGTCGGTGAACCTCAGTGGCGGCACGTCCCTGGCCGAGGCCATCGACCTGATGTCCTGCGCGGACTCGGTGGTGTCCAACGATTCCGGCCTGATGCACGTCGCGGCGGCGCTGAACCGTCCATTGGTGGCGGTGTACGGCTCGACGTCGCCGGGCTTCACGCCACCGCTGGCCGAACATGTCGAGATCGTGCGCCTGGGCATCGAATGCAGCCCGTGCTTTGATCGCACGTGCCGCTTTGGTCATTACAACTGCCTGCGCCAGCTGATGCCGCAAGCGGTGAACGAAGCCTTGCAGCGGTTGCAGGGCACTGTGGTCGAGGTCAAATAGTTTGCGGGTTCTGCTGATCAAGACTTCTTCGCTGGGCGACGTGATTCATGCGTTGCCGGCGTTGACCGACGCATCCCGGGCGATTCCCGGCATCACGTTCGACTGGGTGGTGGAAGAAGGTTTCGCCGAGATCCCGACCTGGCACCCGGCCGTGGGCAAGGTGATTCCGGTGGCGATCCGTCGCTGGCGCAAGAACATCTGGCAAACCATCAAGAGTGGCGAGTGGAAGCGCTTCAAGCAAAGCGTTCGCGCCACGAAATATGATCTGGTGATTGACGCTCAGGGCCTGTTGAAAAGCGCCTTGCTGACCCGCTACGTCAAGGCCCCGGTGGCGGGCCTCGATAAAGGTTCGGCGCGGGAGCCGATCGCTGCGCGTTTCTATGATCGACGCCTGGCGGTCGCCCGTGGTCAGCACGCGGTGGAGCGAGTGCGTCAGTTGTTCGCCATCGCCCTGGGCTATGACTTGCCAAAAGGTCTGGGCGATTACGGCTTGAACGTCGAGCGCCTGGTGGAATTGCCGCGCAAGAATCCTTACGTGCTGTTCCTGCACGGCACCACGTGGGACACCAAACACTGGCCTGAAGCCTATTGGCGCGAACTGGCCGAGCGCGTTGGTTATCTGGGCGTCGGCGTGAAGCTGGCATGGGGCAATCCGGCCGAGAAGGCCCGGGCTGAACGCATCGCCAAGGACATGCGCCACGTTGAAGTGCTGCCCAAGTTGAACCTGGCGGGCATCGGCAAAGTGCTGGCCGGCGCGCAGGCGTGCGTGGCGGTGGACACCGGTCTTGGTCACCTCGCGGCCGCACTCGATGTGCCAACGCTGTCGCTGTTCGGTCCGACCAACCCTGGCCTGACCGGCGCGTATGGCAAGGCACAGATTCACATGGCCAGCGATTTCCCCTGCGCACCGTGCCTGCAAAAGAAATGCACCTATCAACCGACGGCCGAAGATGCCCGCCGGTTTGACCTGAAACGCGAGTTGCCGCTGTGCTTCACGCGTTTGAATCCCGAGCGTGTCGCGACCCGACTGAGCACGTTGTTACTGGCTGAGGAGCTGCGCTGATGCAATTGGCATTCGTCTTGTACAAGTACTTTCCGTTCGGGGGCTTGCAGCGCGATTTCATGCGCATCGCCCTGGAATGTCAGCAGCGCGGTCATCAGATTCGTGTCTACACGCTGATCTGGGAAGGCGACATCCCGCCGGGTTTCGAAGTGCTGGTGGCGCCGGTCAAGGCGTTCTTCAATCATCGTCGCAACGAGAAGCTCAGCGAGTGGATGGAGGCCGATCTGGCCAAGCGTCCGGTGGACCGTCTGATTGGTTTCAACAAAATGCCAGGCCTGGACGTCTACTACGCCGCCGACGGCTGCTTCGAAGACAAGGCGCAGAACCTGCGCAACTCGCTGTACCGTCGTTGGGGCCGCTACCGGCACTTCGCCGAGTACGAGCGCGCGGTGTTCGCCAAGGACGCCAAGACAGAAGTGCTGATGATCTCCGAAGTCCAGCAGCCGCTGTTCATCAAGCATTACGACACGCCGTTGGAACGCTTCCATTTGCTGCCGCCGGGCATTTCTCAGGACCGTCGCGCGCCACCGAATGCGGCTGAGATTCGTGCCGGGTTCCGTCGTGAATTCAACCTGCAGGACGACGAGTTGCTGCTGGTGCAGATCGGCTCCGGGTTCAAGACCAAGGGCGTGGATCGCAGCCTCAAGGCGCTGGCCGCGTTGTCCGCTGACCTGAAGAAACGCACTCGGTTGTTTGTAATTGGCCAGGATGACCCCAAGTTATTCCAGGTGCAGAGTGCCACTTTGGGGCTCGGCGACAACGTGACGTTCCTCAAGGGCCGCAGCGATATCCCGCGTTTTCTGCTTGGCGCCGACCTGTTGATCCATCCGGCGTACAACGAAAACACCGGGACCGTGTTGCTCGAAGCCCTGGTGGCCGGGTTGCCGGTACTGGTCAGCGCCGTGTGCGGTTATGCCCATTACATCGCTGAAGCCGACGCCGGCCTGGTGCTGGACGAACCCTTCGATCAGGCGCAACTGACGCAATACCTGACCAGCATGTTGAACGACGCTCAAGCACGGGCGGCCTGGAGCCGCAACGGTCTGGCTTTCGCCGAGACGGCCGACCTCTACAGCATGCCGCAACACGCGGCCGATGTGATTCTGGCGGAGCACGCTAAATGAAGTTGATGCTGGCTGAACCGTTCAAGAGCCTTTGGGCCGGACGCGACCCGTTCGCCGAAGTCGAAGGCTTGCAGGGCGAGGTTTATCGCGAGCTGGAAGCGCGCCGGACCTTGCGCACTGAAGTGAACGGCAATGGTTTTTTCGTGAAGATCCACCGTGGCATTGGCTGGGGCGAGATCTTCAAGAACCTGCTGACCGCCAAACTGCCGGTGCTTGGTGCGGGCCAGGAGTGGAAAGCCATTCAGCGCCTGCAGGAAGTCGGTGTGCCGACCATGACCGCTGTCGCCTACGGTGAAAAGGGCAGCAACCCGGCGGATCAGCATTCGTTCATCGTTACCGAAGAGCTGGCGCCGACCGTCAGCCTCGAAGATTTCAGTATCGACTGGGTCAAGCAACCGCCGGAGCCAAAACTCAAGCGCGCGCTGATCGCCGAAGTCGCGCGCATGACCGGCATGATGCACCGCGCCGGGGTCAACCATCGCGACTGCTACATCTGCCACTTCCTGTTGCACACCGACAAACCGGTGACTGCCGACGATTTCAAACTCTCGGTGATCGACCTGCACCGCGCCCAGACCCGCCCGGCCATCACCCAGCGCTGGCGTAACAAGGATCTGGCGGCGCTGTACTTCTCGGCCCTGGACATCGGCTTGACCCAGCGCGACAAATTGCGTTTCCTCAAGGGCTACTTCCAGCAACCGCTGCGCCAGGTTCTGTCGGAAGAAGCGGGGCTGCTCGCCTGGCTGGAAGGCAAGGCCAACAAACTCTACGACCGTAAACAGCGATACGGGGATGCGCTCTGATGTCGGGCTGGAAACTGGAACCTGCCTACAGCGATCTGACCGAAGACTTCGGCAGCCTCGATGCGGTATTTGCGCTTCAGGGTGAACGTCTGACTCACGACCTGCTGTCCGAAGTCATTCGTGTCCAGCGCAATGGCGTCAACTATTACGTCAAGCGCTACGTCGGCGCGGGCAAGGGCTTGCGCCGCTACCTGGGCAAGCCACGGGTGAAAATGGAATGGCAAAACCTCAAGCGCTTCGCCAAGTGGGGCATTCCCACCGCTGAAGTGGTGGCCTGGGGGCTGGAGCGGCGCGGTGCGGCCTACAATCGCGGGGCGATGATCACGCGTGAACTGCCGCGTACCGAAGACCTGTCCGTGCTGGCTGAGCGGCATGATCCAAAGCTGGCGGACCGCGCCTGGGTCGATCATGTCAGTCGACAATTGGCCGATTACACCCGGACCATGCACGACCACCGCTTCACCCATAACGATCTGAAGTGGCGCAACCTGTTGATCGACGATCAGGCGCGTCTGTTCCTGATCGATTGCCCCAATGGTGATTTCTGGCGCGGTTTCTGGCTCAAGTACCGCATCACCAAGGATCTGGCGTGCCTGGACAAGGTCGCCAAGTATCAGCTGTCGGCCACCCAGCGCCTGCGCTTTTACTTGCAATACCGCCAAAGGACACGACTCAATGCCGCCGACAAAAAACGGATCCGGCACGTGGTTAGATTTTTCGAGGGACGCGAATGACTGATTTTCTGGCTGCTGAAGACCGTGCGCTACTGGAGCGCCACGGCCTCGGCAACTTCGATGCGCTTTGGGCTCGGCAGCTCGATGCTGTGGATGAGCCCAACACCGTGCGCGGTGGCTGGAGCAGCGTGTTTCGGCTGGATCTTGAAGGTCACGGCTTCTACCTCAAACGGCAAAGCAACTACCAGATGCGCACGCTGCATGCGCCGTTTGGCGAACCCAGTTTTGCCCGGGAATTTCGCAATATCAGTCGTTATGAAAAGCTCGGCATTCCAGCGCTGAAAGCGGCGTTCTTCGGTGAACGCAAGGTCGAGGGCGAAGTCCGCGCGATTCTGCTGACCCGTGCGCTGGACGGTTGGGATGACCTGGATTCGCTGTTGCAGCGCTGGTCGGAGTTGAGTGGTGCGCAGCACTCGGCGATTTTGCAGGCGTGTGGCGAGCTGGCTCGGCACCTGCACGCGGCGGCTCAGGTTCATGGCTGCTTCTATCCCAAGCACATTTTTCTGCGGGCCACCGGCGACGGTTACCAGGCCCAATTGATCGACCTGGAGAAAACCCGGCCGCTGCTGTGGGGCCGGCGTGACCGGGTCAAGGATCTGGAGCCGTTGACGCGGCGGGCGCCCGAGTGGAGCGATGCGCAGGTGCGTGAATTGCTGGCCGCTTACCTGGATCAATCGAAGGACAGTTCGCTGATCGACAGCTGGCTGGCGCGGCTGACTGCGCGGCGCAGCCACAAGGAGGCGCGCTGATGCGTTTGTCCGAACTGAAAAACGCCGGCCGTAGCCCGGCTCTGCCGCTGAGCGTTTCACTGGCCGATGCCGCCGGCCCTGCCGAGTTGCAATTGTTGAGTCTGTTGCGGGTGTTGCCGGGGCAGCGCTATGTCGGCGCCGGTGTCTGGCGCGGTCGGCCGGTGCTGGCCAAGTTGTTGGTCGGCAACAAGGCGCCCCGGCATTTCCAGCGAGAACTGGACGGTGTGCGCTTGCTCGCCGCTCAAGGTCTGACCACGCCGCAGCTGCTGGCCGACGGCTTGAAGGACGGCGAGGGCGGCTGGCTGCTGTTCGATTTCCTTGAAGGCGCCGAGAGCCTGGGGGATACCTGGAAACAGGTCGAGCACTTGCCGGTGCTCGCGGATGGGCAAGGGGCCGTGTTGGCCGAGGCGTTGGGCGCGATCGGCCAGATGCACCGCAAAGGGCTGTGGCAGGAAGACCTGCACCTGGACAACCTGCTGCGCCAGGGCGGTCGACTGTATCTGATCGACGGCGCGGGGATCTGCAGCGAAACCCCCGGCCAGCCATTGTCGCGGCAGAAAGTCCTGGAAAACCTCGGGGTGTTTTTCGCCCAGTTGCCCAAGGCGCTGGAGCCCTTCACCGAAGAATTGCTGGTGTATTACCTGTTGAGCAATGGCGAGCATGCCTTGCCCATGGAAGCGTTGCAGAAGCAGATCGACAAGGTCCGCAGCTGGCGCCTCAAAGACTTCCTGATCAAGGTCGGACGCGAATGCACGCTGTTCAGTGTGCAGCGCGGGGCCTTCGGGTTGCGGGCGATTCGCCGCGAGGAAGAAGCGGCGATGCTGCCGGTGCTGGAGCAGGCCGATGCATTGCTCGATCAGGGCCATCTGTACAAGACCGGCGGCGCGGCGAGTGTCGGAAAAGTCGTGGTGGACGGTCGGACGCTGGTAATCAAGCGCTACAACATCAAGGGCTTTGCCCACTGGCTCAAGCGCTTCTGGCGCCCGAGCCGTGCCTGGCACTCATGGCGCGAAGGCAATCGGCTGGCATTCCTCGGTATCGCCACGCCGAAACCGCTGGCCGTGCTGGAACAGCGGTTTCTCTGGTTGCGCAGCCGGGCGTATCTGGTGACCGAGCATTTGCCGGGGCCGGACATCATCGAGCGGTTTGCGCCGTACGTTGAAAGCGGTGAAGCGCCCGAGGCAGAGCTGGTGGCACTGGATCAGTTGTTTGCAGAGCTGATTCGCGAGCGGATCAGTCACGGCGACTTCAAGGGCCACAACCTGTTCTGGCAGGAAGATCGCTGGGCACTGATCGATCTGGACGCGATGCGTCAGCACGGCTCGCTCGCCAGCTTCGCTCCCGCGTATGCGCGGGACCGGGCGCGGTTCATGCGCAATTGGCCTGAGAGCAGCGCGCTGTATCAGGTCATCGATCAGCGGCTGCCCAAAGATATCTCCAGCGCTGCCTGAATTTCCTGCAGGGTCTGCGGCAAACACACATTCTGTGCTCGCTGCAGATCCTGTAGGAGCAAGCTTGCTCGCGATGGGGCCGGAACAGTCCCCCCGAGATTGGCGGACAAATTCTTATGAAATGTCCTACATGATCTCCGGACCCCATGAACTGTGCCCTGAATAGCCGCAATGCTAGTTTGCCTGACGTTCATGGAGGGCAAATCTTGACGATTAAAACGGCTGTTCTGCTCGGCACATTCTCGCTGGCGCTATCTGGCTGCGGCACCGCCGTCACGGTCCTGCAAAATGACGAAGACGCGGCGCGTGACCTGCGCAAACAAAAAACCTACTGCCAATCCATCCCGCGAATCTACAGCGGTCTGGCCTACGATTTCTGTGTGCTGAATGCACCGCCGGACCCCACGGGTTTTCTTGTACCGCTGGTTTTGCTGGACCTGGCGTTGTCCGGTGCGCTGGACACCGTTGCCTTGCCGTACACGATTTACCGGCAGGGGGTAGATGGCAATCTCAGGATTTACTGGCGGCCGGGGCGCGGATGATCCTGGCCGTGCGCCCTGGCCTTGGGTCATGTTTACGTCGCTGATAACCGTAGGGTCATTCCCGGCATGTTTACGCTATAATCCCGCCCTTTAGCTGTCTCTCGCCCCTTGCGAGGGCACATTAATTTTTGAGGCGCGTTGCGCCTGCATGCAGACTAAAGAGGCTAGACCCCTGTGGCATTGACGATTCTTGGCCTGTCCGGCGCCCTTAGCCATGATCCTTCCGCAGCCTTATACATCGACGGCAAGCTGGTCGCGGCGGCTGAAGAAGAGCGCTTTGTGCGCGATAAACATGCAAAGAACCGCATGCCTTACGAATCGGCGAAGTTCTGCCTCGAGCAGGCGGGCATCAAGCCGTCCGACGTTGACGTGGTTGCGATTCCGTTCGCACCGATCAGCCTGTTCGGCAAGGCGCGCTGGCACTACGCCAAGCGTTACTGGTACGCCCCGGACCGCGCTCTCGACGCGATCCTGATGGGCAATCGTCGCTACAAGCGCTATCGCAACAAGATCGTCTGGTGCCTGGAGCAACTGGGCTTCGATCCGAAGAAAATCAAGATCGAGCCCGTCGAGCATCACCTGGCCCACGCTTCCAGCGCTTACCACTGCTCCGGTTTCAAAGAGAAAACCGCGATCCTCGGCATCGACGGCAAGGGTGAGTACGCCACGACCTTCTTCGGTTACGGCGAAAACGGCAAGATCCACAAGATCAAGGAATTCTTCGATCCGGACTCCCTGGGCGGCCTGTACGGTGCGATCACCGAGTTCCTCGGTTTCGAGATGCTCGACGGCGAGTTCAAGGTCATGGGCATGGCGCCGTACGGCGACGCCAGCAAGTACGACTTCTCGCGTCTGGCCTCGTTCGAGAACGGCGAGCTGGTGATCAACACCGACTACGCCAACGTCATCGGCCTGCGTCGTTATAAAGAGAAGGGCAAGGGTTTCTACTTCTCGCCGAAGCTGATCGAGTGGCTGGGTCCCAAGCGCGAAGGCGACATCGCCGACGAACCGTACATCCACTACGCCGCGAGCATGCAAGCGCTGTTCGAGAAACTGGCGTTGCAGATGATCGACCATTACCTGGGCGACGTGCTCAAGGAAACCGGCAAGCTGGCCTTCGCCGGCGGCTGTGCGTTGAACGTCAAGCTCAACCAGAAAATCATCGCCCGTGACGACGTCAAAGAGCTGTTCGTCCAGCCTGCGTCCGGCGACGCCGGCACTGCGGTCGGCGCGGCGGCTTACGTGTCTCACGCCCGTGGCGTGCCGGTCGAGAAGATGGAACACGTCTACCTCGGCCCGTCGTACAGCAACGAAGACGTGCTGGCAGCATGCGCCCGTCACCCGAGCAAGCCGGTATGGCGCAAGCTCGAGAACATGCCGGAAAACATTGCCAAAATCATGGTCGATGGCAACCCGGTCGCGTGGTTCCAGGGTCGCATGGAGTTCGGTCCGCGTGCCTTGGGCGGTCGTTCGATCATCGGTTGCCCGAGCGCGACCGGCGTGGCTGACCGCATCAACCACCAGATCAAGTTCCGCGAGCGCTGGAGGCCTTTCTGCCCGTCGATGCTCGACACCGTTGCACCGCAGATGATCAAGATCGATCACCCGGCGCCGTTCATGACCTTCACCTTCGAAGTGGCTGAAGAGTGGAAAACCCGCGTGCCGGAAGTGGTCCACGAAGACGGCACGTCCCGGGCCCAGGTGCTCAAGCGCGAATACAACCCGCGCTACTACGACATGATGAAGGCGCTGGAAGTGCTGACCGGCAACGGCGTGTCGCTGAACACTTCGCTCAACCGCCGTGGCGAGCCGATGATCTGCTCGCCGACGGATGCCCTGAACATGTTCTTCGGCTCCGACCTGCAGTATCTGATCATGGAAGACATCCTGGTGGTCAAAGAGGGCGCGGACGCATATGACACGCTCGGCTGAACGCCATGTGCTGCAGTTCTGTCACGGCTATGACGGCCCGTTTCTGGACTGCGCCCGGCAGTACGCCAGCCTGTTTGCGGGGACCGGTTATCGAGTGACCACGGTGTTTCTGACCGGGGTTGCAGACAGCGAGGTTGCCGCGGGCTGTGCTTCCGATGAAGTGTTGTTCATGGAATACAGCTCCAAGGCCATTCGTGGCCTGAAGCTGGGTGCCATCGGCGATCTGCGCAAGATCGCCGCTTCGCGCAACTTCAGCTTCTGCATTGCTCATCGTTTCAAGCCGATCTACATCGCCTTGTTGGGCACTTCGTTGCCGGTGATCGGTGTGCATCACGCGTTTGATGACTACAAGCGCGGCACTCGCAAACTCTTCGCCCATATTTTCCGCAAGCGCCTGAGCCTGCTCGGGGTTTCCGACGCGGTGCGCGATGACATGCGCGGTTGCTTGCCGAAATGGCCGGCCGGGCGGATTCAGACGCTCTATAACCGCATTGATGTGCAAACCTTGCAAGACAGCCAGGTGTCCGTTCGTGAAGCCCGGGAAACCCTGGGGTTGTCGATGGATGCCTGGGTTGTCGGCAACGTCGGGCGGCTGCATCCGGACAAGGATCAGGCCACGTTGCTGGAAGGTTTTGCGACGGCTCTGCCGGGTTTGCCGGCTAACAGCCAACTGGTCATTTTGGGTGCCGGTCGGCTGGAGCAGGACCTCAAGGCCCAGGCCCGCGAACTGGGCATTGGCGATCGCGTACTGTTCCTTGGGCAGGTGCCCGAGGCCCGGCGTTATTTCCGTGCCTTCGATGTGTTTGCCCTGAGTTCCGATCACGAGCCGTTCGGCATGGTGCTGCTGGAGGCCATGGCCGCCGGCGTACCGTTGCTCGCCACGGCGTGTGGCGGTGCGAAGGAAGTGGTGGAAGGCGTTGGCATTCTGTTCCCGTTGGGCGATGCCGGGCACCTGGCTCAAGGGCTGCACCATCTGGCCGCGATGGATGAGCAACAACGTCGCCAGTGCGCCGAGCTGATGCTCGACCGCTTGCGTGAGCGCTTCTCCGACCGTGCCGTACGCGATGCTTTCTGGCGTTTGCCACACGTTACCGAACTGGCGCCGAGGGGCTGATGCTCAACCGACTACAAGGCTGGCGCGAGCGTGGCTGGGCGGTGGTCGATGCCTCGACATACGCCGAGGCCTGGCACCGTTATGGCGGCAGCGTCGCGACGCACCCGATGGTCGTCGAACGACTTGCTCATTTGGCCGGCATTCCCGTGCGCTATCTGGCCTGGGCGCAAAACGGTGACGTCCAGGCAGCCATTCCGACCTGGGGCCGCGACCTTGCCTTGTCCAAGGACGTGCTCAAGCGCAACGGTAAAAAAGGCCTGTTCGACCTCGGCAATGCCGAGCTAATCCTGCCGGCCGCTGCTGATACGCAAGCGCCCCTGCGCCATCGCGCTCGTTATCTGTCAGCACTGAATGAAGGCCGGTTTGCAGGCATCAGGTTGCAGACTGAACAATTGGCCATGGCCCGTACTCCGGAAGAACTGTCGAAGAAGTTTCGCTACAACCAGCGCCGCGAATTGCGCTTGCTGGAGGAGGCGGGCGGCGTGGTGCGGCCGGTCAGCGAGTTTTCCAGCCGCGAACTGGCCGCGATTTATTGTGACCTGTTCCAGCGTCGCTGGGGTTTTGCGGCCACTGGCGCCGAGCGCATGGGCGAAGTGATCGAGTTGTTGCGTGATTTGTTGATCGGCTCGGTGATTTTCCTCAACGACGCGCCGATCGCGATTCAACTGGTTTACCGCGTCGAAGCGCCGCAATGGATCAGTGTCGAGTACATCAATGGTGGCGTAGACCCGCAAACCCGTGAATTCAGCCCTGGCAGCGTGCTGAGCTTTCTCAATACGCAAAGTGCCTGGGAGCATGCGCGAGCGCTGGACAAGCCCCTGCGCTTCTCCTTCGGTCGCGCCGATCGTGAATACAAGGATCGCTGGTGCAATCCTGTGCCAGTCTTCACCGTATGAGCCAATCCATGAGCCGTAAACAGCAATTGCTCAAGCGCCATCGGCGCCAGAAACGCATCGGCCTCCTGATTGCGCTGGTGCTGTTGATTGCCATCGGCGTGCTGGTGGCCTGGTGGTTGCCGCTGATTCTGGCGGTCCTGGGCTGGATCGCTCACGAAGCATGGTTTGCCGACCATTTGTTTTATTCGCCCAAAGACGATTACGAGTACAGCTTCCCGCCCTATACCCAACAACCCAAGGTTCATCTGGACGGTGAGCATTTGCGGCTGGATGACGGCGTCATGCTGGTGGACGACGCGACCCTGGTGCTGGCGTTACGGATCAAAAGCACCTGGCTGGGGCGCTTTCTCGACCCGATAGTGGAGTTGTCGGGTGGCGACAGTCCGGACCGGCAAGTCTTTGAGCGTGGTGTGAACGGTCTGCGTTACCTCAACCTCAGCGGCCAGGCGCAGGTTCTGTCCAAAGGCGATTTGCGTTTGCGCGGGCGTTTCTGCCGATTGCTCGGCGAACCGGTACTTTGGGCGTTCGAACATCCGGATTACAGCAGTCGGCGGGTGATGGTGATCGCACCCCATGCCGACGATGCCGAATTGGCCGCGTTCGGCTTGTACAGCAGTGCCAGCGAAAGCTGGATCGTGACGTTGACCGCCGGTGAAATCGAGGCCGAACACTATCAGCAGATGGGGCTCAAAGGCGTCGAAGCATCCCGGTTGAAAGGTTCACTTCGCGCCTGGGACAGTATCAGCGTGCCATTGTGGGGCGGCGTACCCCAGGAACGCTGTGTCCAGCTGGGCTACTTCTGTCTGCAGTTGCCTGCCATGCAAAACGCGCCGGCCGAGGCCGTGTTGTCCCGCGAGGCGCAACTGGGCGATACCCGCTACTTTCGCCGATTCAATCCGTTCACCCTGGGCAGTGACGTGGATGGCGTGCCGTCCTGGAACAACCTGCTGGCCGACCTGAAAGAACTGATCGAGCGCATTCAGCCTCAGGTCATTGTCTTGCCGCATCCGCGCTTCGACCCGCACCCGGATCATCTGTGCTCGCAACAAGCGGTGATGCAGGCGCTGGGCGGTACAGCCTGGCAGCCCGAGACTTTGTTGCATTACGCCAATCACCTGCATGATAACGATCGCTGGCCAATGGGCGATGCCGGTGCGGGTGTGGCGATGCCTCCGCAGATCAGTTCCGAAGAGCCGTTGCGCCCCTGGGCGCTTTGTCTGTCGACCGAAAAACAGTGGCACAAGGCCATGTCGTTAGGCATGATGCACGACCTTCAGCCGCGACTTCCCCTCAAGCGTTTACTCCGCCGGGCGATACAACGTTGTCTGGCTGCCAGGCAATGGCCGGCTTTCGGCGAAAACGAGTTCTTCCGTAAAGCAGTGCGACGCCATGAATTGTTCTGGGTCCATGAGCTGTCGGGAAAGAGAGAGACCAATTGAAAGTTCTGTTTCTGGTGCAGAAAGAGCAGCGAGCGATCCTCGATCGGCTGTATGACGGTATCGCCGAGCAGTGCGAGTGTGACAAGCGCGAATTGACCAGTGAGGAACAGGACGACTTGCGTGGCTACTTTCGCAAGCACGTAGATGTCTCTCGCTATGACCGGATCGTGTTCTTCCTGCGCTTCAAAAAAGAAATCAGACAGGTGAGGTTCATACAGACCCTGCCCAATCTGGTTATTCTGGAACACGATGCTTACCAGAATTACATCCCGTGCAAGTACACCGGAAAGTTCAGCGCCCATTACCGCAAGTTGCCCTGGGCGCGGGTGATCAGCTCGGGTTACATGGTCAGCCAGCGCTTGTGCGATGAAGGCTTTGACGCGCATTTCGTGCCCAAGGGCTACGATCAGGCGCTGTTGCAGAACCGTCAGCGCGAACGTGACATCGAGCTGGGTTTCGTCGGCAGCCTGAACAGTGTTGCCTATGCTGGACGCAGGGCGATGCTCGAGTCCGTGGCCGAAGTCGAAAACCTGCTGATCACACGCACCAAGTCGGGTGAGGAATACTGCGAGACGTTGAGCCGGATCCGTTATTTCGTGAGTGCCGATGTCGGCATGGGCGAATACATGATCAAGAATTTCGAGGCCATGGCCTGTGGTTGTGTGTTGTTTGCTTACGATCAGGGCGAAGAAGAGAATCGCGCACTGGGCTTTGTCGATATGCACAACATTGTGCTTTATCGAACGCGCGATGAACTGAGGGAAAAACTCGCGGTGTTGCGTGAGTCCCCGCAGCTGACCGAGTCCATTTCATTGGCCGGGCAGGCTCTGGTAGAGCAGCGTTACACCTTCCGCGCCGTTGGGCATGCGATTGTCGACGCCCTGCGCGCGCCGCTACGCGAGCACGTTCCGCTGGGCTGGAAAGAAAAAATACGTTTGTCGCTCGGGCTGTGAAGCCGGCGGTCAAATCACTAATGGAGCGGTGTAAATAAATGCTGTTCAGCGAGACTAGCGATATTTCGGTCGTCATCACCAGTTGCGGTCGCTTCGATCTGTTGAAGCGAACCCTGGAGACGTTTGACCGGTTCAATACGGCTCCCATCCGCAAGGTATTCATTACCGAGGACTCCGGCGACAGCGCCGTCGAGGCCTGCATTCCGGAGCACTGGCGGGCGCATACCCGTTTCTTCATCAACAATCCGCGACTGGGTCAGCTACGATCCATCGATGCGGCCTATGCCGAGGTGCAGACGTCGTGGATTTTCCACTGTGAAGACGACTGGGACTTCTACCGCGAAGGGTTTATCGAAGAATCCCAATGCTTGCTGGAAGAAGATCCGCAAGCCTTGCAGGTGTGGCTGCGCAGCTTCAATCATGACCTCAAGGTTCACAGTCCTTATGTGTTTTTGAATGAGCGCAAAGTCAGCCACGGCATTCCTTTCTATGTGCTGGGCTCGCACAAGGCCGACTGGCAGGGCTTCTCCCTGAACCCGGGCTTGCGACGCCGTGCCGATTACCTGATTCATGCACCGTATTCCGCTTTTTCCGGAGAGAAAGACCTGTCGCGTCTGTATGCCGGCGAAAACCGCTATGCGCTGATTCTGGAGAACGACGCCGTACTGCACACCGGTTTCGGTGAGCATGTGGTGGTTCCACAGGAACGGAAAAACAAGTTGCGACGTAAACGTCTCGATCGGATCAAGCTGGTCGTGGCCCTAATTCTCGGTGTGGCAATAGGTTGGGTAGTCAATGGAATTTAGCGGCATGAAGCCAGGAAAAATCACCGTCACGTCGTATTTCGGGGCCGCACTCTGCGTGTTCCTGTTGAGCTTCGTGGTGGGCTGGTCTTCGAAGTGGACCAACAACCTTTATTACGGCCTGATGGTTTTGCCAGGGGTGGTCTTTCTGATCAAGGAGCGCGGGGCAGGCCTGTTCAAGCTGCCGTTGGCGCTGGCGTGGCTGGCGTTCCTGTTGTGGTTTCTGGTTCCGGCGACGATTGCCGGGCATGCGCAGTTCTTCAAGCACATTTTCTATGTGCTGATGTTCGTGATGCTCGTGGGCGCCTTCACCGATCCACAATTTTTCCGCAGCTCGGCCTTCGTTCGTGCGCAGTTCTGGGTCCTGACGTTGTACGTGTTCAGCTCGGCGATCTACGCCTGGGTGACCGGTGAGTATGCCGTCGGCATCCGTGTCGGACTGCTTCCAGGGCGTCTGGAAAATGTCATCTACGCCAGTATCTGGCTGTTCTGCGCATTGGGGCTGGCACTGCCGATGTGGGTCAAGGAGCGGAGGCTGATCGAAGGTGGCCTGGCTGTCTTTCTGGCGGTGTTCGCCGTGGTCTTTGTCATGCAGACACGCACCGCATTGGTGGGTGGAGCCTTCCTGCTGGGCGCCTGGCTGCTTTACGCGCTTTACAAAAAGCCGCGGCTGGTGGGCAGTGCGATGGCGGTTGGCCTGGTGATTCTCGGTCTGTTGTTCTGGATGGTGCACAACGAGCTCTGGTTCCTGTCCCTGTGGAACCGGGGTGATTCGTACCGCATCGAAATCTTCCACATCATGATCGGCGAGTGGCGCAACTGCGGTTGGGCGCTGGGCTGCGGCATCGGTTTCCATACTGAACAGTTGCTCGATGGCACGATGCCGATCCAGCATCCGCACAATATTTTCGTGGCCATGGGGCTTTACGGCGGTGCGGTGGCGCTGCTGCTGTTTGTCGGGTTGATGGTGGCTTCGCTGTGGCAAGCCTGGCGTCTGCGCGATGCGTGGGGTGTGTACCTGGCGTGTGCGTTGGTGATGCTGAACTTCGATGGAAGTTTGCTGATCGGCAACCCGGACGAGCTGTGGCCGCTGGTGTTGCTGCCTGCGGCGATGATCCTCTCCAGGGTACTGAAGGCTCAGCGCGCCACACAGGCGTAAGCGGTTCGCCTTCGCCTCCTCCCCGGAGGCGAAGGTGTCCAGATCATTTTTGCAGGGCGATGCTCAATTCTTCCGCAGAGCAAACGCTCTGGGTCTGGCCATAATTCTGCATGAACACTTCACCGCGATCGTCGAGCAACCACTGGCGATCCTGCGGGTAACGCACCATATGCTTGAAGTTGCGCAGCCGCAGGGTCTTGCGCAGCGGACGGCGATAGACCCGCATATCGGCAATGTCGATCAAACCCAATTGATGCTCGGGCGTCAGCACGATGTTGCCCAGGTGCGCCGAGCGGAAATAGATCCCGCGCTCATGCAAGGTCGCCATGAAGGCCCCCAACTGGCCGCGCAGCGGATCAGCGTCGCTTTCATCGTCCAGCAACTGGCGCAGGGTCTGACCCGGTAACGGATCGTAGTGCACGGCATCGCGCTCGATACTCGCGATGCGATAGACCTGACGAATCGACGGGCAGGGAATGTGCCGTTCACGCAATGCATCACAATTGTCGGCAAAACGTTTGGCGTACGGATACCAGGCGGCCGACGTCAACAGACGCTTGCGGCGGAACAGCTTGAGGATCGAGCCGTCCGTCAACCGCAGCACCTTGTCTCCCGAACCATCCGCTTCAAGGACTTGTGCGCCCTCGCGCAGGGCGAGGTATCGGGTGTGGTCAAGCGCTTGCATCAATACTCCGGGGTCGACGCCGTGAGGCATGGATAGCCGGCCATATTACCGCAGCTCAGCGACTAAAATGGCCTGTGTTACACTCGCGGGCTCTTTTCTCATACAACGGGTTCTCATGACTAGCCCTGATTCGCCTGCGCCGTCGAGCTTGAAGATTTACCTGCGCCTGCTGTCGTATGTGCGCCCGTACTGGGGCCTGTTTGCCATCAGTATCATTGGCTTCGTGATTTTTGCCTCGACACAGCCGATGCTGGCCGGGATTCTCAAATATTTCGTCGACGGCTTGAGCAACCCGGAAGCGGTGCTGTTCCCGAATGTTCCCTACCTGCAAGACTTGCAGTTGCTGATGGCCGTGCCGCTGCTGATCATCCTGATCGCGGCATGGCAAGGCCTGGGGTCGTTCCTGGGTAACTATTACCTGGCCAAGGTCTCCCTCGGTCTGGTTCACGACCTGCGCGTTGAACTGTTCAACAAATTGCTGGTGTTGCCCAACCGCTATTTCGACACCCATAACTCCGGACACCTGATTTCGCGCATCACTTTTAACGTGACCATGGTCACCGGTGCTGCCACGGATGCCATCAAAGTGGTCATTCGCGAAGGCCTGACCGTGGTGTTCCTGTTTGCCTACCTGTTGTGGATGAACTGGCAACTGACCCTGGTGATGCTGGCGATCCTGCCGATCATCGCGGTCATGGTCAGCAGCGCCAGCAAGAAATTCCGCAAGCAAAGCAAGAAAATCCAGGTGGCGATGGGCGACGTGACACACGTGGCCTCCGAAACCATTCAGGGCTATCGCGTTGTGCGCAGCTTCGGCGGTGAAAGCTATGAAGAGCGGCGCTTTGCCGAAGCCAGTCAGGGCAACACCGACAAGCAATTGCGCATGACCAAGACCGGCGCGGTCTACACGCCAATGCTGCAGTTGGTGATCTACACCGCCATGGCGGTGCTGATGTTCCTTGTGTTGTTCCTGCGCGGTGACGCCACCGCAGGTGACCTGGTGGCCTACATCACCGCCGCCGGCCTGTTGCCGAAACCGATTCGCCAGTTGTCGGAAGTCAGTTCGACCATCCAGAAAGGCGTCGCCGGTGCCGAAAGCATTTTCGAGCAACTGGACGTCGAGCCTGAAATCGACACCGGCACCGTCGAGCGCGATCGCGTCAGCGGTCACCTGGACGTGCGTAACCTGAGCTTCACCTACCCAGGTACCGACCGTGAAGTGCTGAAGAACATCAGCTTCACCGCGGCGCCGGGGCAAATGATCGCGTTGGTGGGGCGTTCCGGCAGCGGCAAGTCGACCCTCGCTAGCCTGATTCCGCGTTTCTATCACCATGAAACCGGCGAAATCCTGCTCGATGACGTAGAAATCGAAGATTACCGTCTGCGTAATCTGCGTCGGCATGTGGCACAAGTGACGCAGCATGTGACCCTGTTCAACGACTCCATCGCCAACAACATTGCCTACGGCGACCTCGCCGGCGCGCCGCGTGCCGACATCGAAAAGGCCGCCACGGACGCTTATGCGATGGACTTCATCTCGCAAATGCCGCAAGGCCTGGACACTCAGGTCGGCGAAAACGGCGTGTTGCTGTCCGGTGGTCAGCGTCAGCGTCTGGCGATTGCCCGGGCCTTGTTGAAGAACGCGCCGTTGCTGATTCTCGACGAGGCGACCTCGGCACTCGATACCGAATCCGAGCGGCACATTCAGGCGGCGCTGGATCAGGTCATGAAAGGTCGCACCACGCTGGTGATTGCTCACCGTTTGTCGACCATCGAGAAAGCCGACCTGATCCTGGTCATGGACCATGGGGAAATTGTCGAGCGAGGCACCCACGCCCAGCTTCTGGCGCAAAACGGCTACTACTCGCGCCTGCATGCGATGGGGCTCGATGCGCCGGCAGAAAACATCGCCTGACCCGACGCGAGGGTGAGCCTGGCTCACCCTCGCGCTCATCGACGTGCAATGCGTCCGGTGAATTGTATCCAGACCTTTACCTTTCTTGACCAAACCTGAATAAATCTCGGCAACGCGCTTGTTAAGGTTCCTGAACGAACTTTGACTTCAATCGAGGGGGCCATCCCCTTCGCGCGGGTGCTGCAATGTTGCAACGTTATCTCTGGAAGCTGTTGCCCAAGGCGCAACGGCAATTCTTGCTGGGGCGTCTGTCGGTCGTGGACCGGCAGGTGGTGAATCGGTCGATGTCGGCCAACTTGTGCTTTCCCCAGCCTTTCACACAGCGTTCCTGTCTGTTCATTCACGTCCCCAAATGCGCCGGGAGCAGCGTCTGTGCGGCGCTGTTCGATGGCTGGAGCCCGGGGCACTTGCCCTTGTACTGGTACGAGCAGCAATTTCCCGAGCAGTTTGCCGACAGTTTCAAGTTTGCTTTTGTTCGCGATCCGCTGGAAAGGGCGTACTCGGCCTACGCTTTTCTGCGGGGCAACGAGCTGAGCCTGCGCGACCGACCCGCGCAAAAACTGGTCAGCCACTACCGCGATTTCGACGATTTCGTCGCTCGCTGGCTGCACCCGGAAACGATCCACCGGCAGCTGCATTTCGCTGCGCAAACGGATTTTCTCACCGACTCCCTCGGGCACCTGGCGCTGGATTTCATCGGTTATCAGGAACATCTGGAGCGCGACTTTCAGCGCGTGTGCGAGCAGGTGGGCGGCGCGGTGCCGCTGCCGCACATCAACAGCTCGCAGCAGCGGCGCACGGCGCCTGCCCGTGACTTCTGCTCGGTACGCACCCGTCGGCTGGTACGGCGGGTGTACCAGCGCGATTACGAGATGCTCGGTTATGAATGAGGCGCGGTCGATGTCAGTCCCCGGGATCAGGCCTTATGCGTTGTCGCTGTCGATCAACGACCGTGCCGCGATCAAATCGCAGCGGCCGCGCTGCCTCTGGCTGACGGGGTTGTCCGGCGCGGGCAAGTCAACGCTGGCCAATGCCCTGGAGTTGCAACTCAACGAGCTCGGGCTGCATACCTTTGTGCTCGATGGTGACAATCTGCGCGCCGGTCTGTGCCGTGACCTGGGGATGGGGGCCGAGTGTCGTCGGGAAAACATCCGGCGCATGGCTGAAGTGGCGCGGCTGATGGTCGATGCCGGCCTGATCGTGATTGTTGCGGCGATTTCGCCGTTTCGGGCCGAGCGCGACGCGGCGCGGCGCTTGTTCGCCGAGGGCGATTTTATCGAGGTGTATGTGAGTACCTCGTTCGCGGTGTGCGCGCAGCGCGACCCAAAAGGCTTGTACCGGGCGGCCCGGCAAGGACGGATCAAGGATTTCACGGGGATCGACAGTCCCTACGAGGCACCGTTGTGCGCCGAGTGTGAAATCGACACGCAAACGCTGGAGATGACGGACGCTTGCCGGCGGTTATCGGGTTTATTGCTCAATAAATGAGCAATAAACCCTGCAAAATCATCCCGTTGCAGCCGCCACACAAGCCCACGCCAACCCTGTGTTAATATCCCGCCCCTGTTCATTCTGTATGTGGGTTGCTCCATGAAGTTGTCCATGCCGCGATTCGATCAAGCCCCTGTCTTGGTGGTCGGCGATGTCATGCTCGACCGTTACTGGCATGGTGGTACCTCACGGATTTCCCCTGAGGCGCCGGTACCCGTCGTCAAGGTCGAGCAAATCGAGGACCGCCCGGGCGGTGCCGCGAACGTTGCCCTGAACATTGCCGCCCTCGGCGCACCGGCCTCGCTGGTCGGCGTGACCGGCGACGATGAAGCCGCCGACAGCCTGGCCAACAGCCTCAAGGGCGCTGGCGTACGGGCGTTGTTCCAGCGCATCGCGCACCAGCCGACCATCGTCAAGCTGCGGGTCATGAGCCGTCACCAGCAACTGCTGCGTATCGACTTTGAAGAACCCTTCGCCACCGACGCATTGGCGCTCGGCGAGCAAGTCGATGAACTGCTCGAAGGCATCAAGGTGCTGGTGCTGTCCGACTACGGCAAAGGCGCGTTGAAAAATCATCAAGTGCTGATCCAGGCCGCCCGTGCCCGTGGCATTCCGGTGCTGGCCGATCCCAAGGGCAAGGATTTCTCGATCTACCGGGGTGCGAGCCTGATCACTCCGAACCTCAGCGAATTCGAGACCATCGTCGGCGGTTGCGCCGATGAGCATGAACTCGTGAGCAAGGGCGCGCAGCTGATGCACGACCTCGACCTCGGCGCGTTGCTGGTGACCCGCGGCGAACACGGCATGACCCTGTTGCGCCCGGATCATCCGGCGTTGCACCTGCCGGCTCGGGCCCGTGAAGTGTTCGACGTGACCGGTGCCGGCGATACCGTGATTTCCACCCTGGCGGCGGCGATTGCGGCGGGCGAGGAATTGCCTCACGCCGTGGCCCTGGCCAACCTGGCGGCAGGCATTGTTGTCGGCAAGCTCGGTACGGCGGCCATCAGCGCCCCGGAACTGCGTCGCGCCATCCAGCGTGAAGAAGGTTCCGAGCGCGGTGTGCTGGGTCTTGAGCAGTTGTTGCTGGCGGTCGACGATGCGCGTGCGCATAAAGAGAAGATCGTCTTCACCAATGGCTGCTTCGACATTCTGCACGCCGGCCACGTGACGTACCTCGAACAGGCGCGCGCTCAGGGCGATCGTCTGATCGTTGCGGTCAACGACGATGCTTCGGTCAGCCGCCTGAAAGGGCCGGGTCGTCCGATCAACAGCGTCGATCGTCGCATGGCGGTACTGGCCGGTCTGGGGGCGGTGGATTGGGTGATCAGCTTCCCTGAAGGTACCCCGGAAAACCTGCTGCGTGAGGTCAAGCCGGACGTGCTGGTCAAGGGTGGGGACTACGGGATCGACCAGGTCGTCGGTGCGGACATCGTGACCGCCTACGGCGGGACCGTGAAAGTCTTGGGGCTGGTGGCAAACAGCTCGACTACCGCAATAGTCGAGAAAATCCGCAAGTCCGAGTGACACCAAACCCTGTAGGAGCTGGCTTGCCAGCGATGGACTCAAGGGCGCCGCGTTTACCCAGTAAACACGCGTCATCGTTAACGACCATCGCCGGCAAGCCAGCTCCTACACGGGCAGGTCTACACCTGCTGGGTTTTAAGAGCTGACCTTCTTGCGCGGCACGATCTTCTTCAGCAATTGCTTCGCCTTCCCGCGCAAACGCGCCAAACCTGAATCCTTCCCCGGCGGATTCAGGCCTTGCTGGCGCACCCAATCCTTCCAGCGAATCCGTTCATCGCGCACCAGCCAGCCTTGCTGCTGGGCAAAACTCTCTGCCAGATACAACCCGCGTGTGCTCGCCGGGTAAAGGTGATCCTTTTTCAGGGTGTACAACTCGGCCATCGGCTGGCCGTCCTGCAACGGCATCAGGTACAAGTCGGGGCGCTTGCGGTCGAGGCGGGCCACCAGTTGATCGCCCTCCAGTCGTTCGTCGACATGGAACAGGCTCAGGGATTTGGCTTCCTTGGGCACGTCCAGGCGCAAGTCATAGATCAGTTGCAGCGACGCCGTCGGCAGATGCACGTAGGCACGCGGGCGTTCGATCAACTGCATGTTGGCGCAGCGCACCGGCCGCGCCGAGCCGGATAGCGGCGTCAGCCGAAACGGCAATGCTTCACGATAGTGCAGCGCGGCGGAGTAGGGTGCTGGCAGCCAGGTGTCGTTGAAACGCCCACCGAGCCAGCCTTCCGGCGTTTCCAGCAGGCACTCTTCGGCAATCTCCTGGATGGCAGTGTGCAGCGGCAGGTTCAGTTCGTGGGCCGGCACGTAACCGGAGATCAGCTTGAGCACCACGTCGCCACGGTCTTGCCGACGTTGACGCACCAACACCCAGTAATCGCGGTTCTGCCAATGCAGGGTCAGGCGCACCGAAACCCCGAGATTGGCCAGCTCCACGGCGAACCGTTCGCTGTCAGCCACCGCCACCGGGCGGCGACGTTGCAGCGTCTGGGAAAAATTCAGCGGCATCCCGACGCTTTGATAACTCAGGCCTTCGGGAGTCGCTTCGACGAATAACGGCAGGGTCTTGAAGTTGCTCGGGTTCTTTCTAATGAGCGTACGCGGCATGTCGGCTCCTGCTTAAGGCCGCGTGGGGCGGCATCAGTTGCTACGTAGGACCTGGGCAACGGTCGCGACGTTGTGGGCGAGGTGCAGCGGATTGATGGTCCCGACAATAGCACTGGCCACACCGGGATGTTCAAACAACAACTCGAAACTGGCGCGCACCGGATCCACGCCTGGACTCAGGCAGACGTGACCGCTGGCGAGGGCTTTTTTGACCAGGATGGCTTTGCCGTGATCAGCAGCATAGTCAATGACCGGCTTCTCGTTCCGTTCGTTCAGATTGTAGGTGACCATGGCGCAATCACCTTGTTCCAGAGCCTTCAAACCGCCTTCGACGGTTTTACCGGAGAAACCATAGCCACGAATCTTGCCTTCGGCCTTGAGCGCAGCGAGGGTCGCGTAGACTTCGCTGTCGTTGAGGATCGCCAGGTCGTTGCCGTCGGAGTGCACCAGCACCAGATCGATAAAATCGGTTTCCAGGCGTTGCAGGCTGCGTTCCACCGAGAGCCGGGTATGCGCGGCGCTGAAATCGTGGCGGGACTGGCCGTCGGCAAACTCTTCGCCGACCTTGCTGACGATCACCCAATCCTGGCGTTGACCGCGCAACAACGGGCCGAGTCGCTCTTCACTGCGACCATAGGCCGGGGCGGTGTCGATCAGGTTGATGCCCAGGTCGCGCGTGAGTTTGAGCAGCATGCGCGCTTCGTCATCGTCGGGAATCTGGAAACCGTTGGGGTATTTCACGCCTTGATCGCGGCCGAGTTTGACCGTGCCCAAACCCAAGGGCGAAACGATCAGGCCGGTGCTGCCCAGCGGGCGATGCAAGTCGTGCAGGGTCGGTTGGCTCATGGCAGCAGTTGCTCCCAGGCCGGGACGCCCATCGGCGGCTTCGGCAACTCGGGCAGCGGCGCGGGATGGCTTGGCTGGATGCCGTCACGTTGCAATGAGCTGATGACACGGTCGGCAAAGTCCGGCGCCAGCGCCAGTTTGGTCGGCCAGCCGACCAGCAGACGGCCTTCTTCGGCCAGGAAGGCGTTGTCCGGTCGCGTCAGGCCCGATTGCAGCGGCTCGGCGCGGTCCACGCGCAAGGTCGCCCATTGCGCGGTGCTCAAGTCGATCCATGGCAGCAATTGGCCGAGTTCTTTTTGCGCGGTGGCGATTTGCTCGGCCGGTTCGCGGGCAACCCCTTCGGCCTCGGCGATATCGCCACCCAGGTACCAGACCCATTGGCCATCGGCGGCCGGATGGGTGGTCACGGTGATGCGCGGCTTGGTGCCGCCGCCCAGGCAATGGGCGTACAGCGGTTTGAGGCCGGGACCTTTGGCGATGATCATGTGCAGCGGTCGACGCTGCATGGCGGGCTTTGTCAGCCCCAGGGCTTCGAGTAGCGCGGCCGTCCCGGCACCGGCGCTCAAGATGATGCGTTGGGCGCGGATTTCACGCTCGTCGACCTTCAGGCCGACCAGAACGCCAGCGTCCAGCAACGGCTCGATCGTCTTCCCGGCGAGCAAGCCGTCACCGGCCAGGTCGGCGAGGCGCTGAATCAGGCTTGGCACGTCGATCACCAGTTCTGCCAGGCGATAGACCTTGCCCTTGAAACGCTTGTCTTGCAGGGCCGGCGGCAATTGGTCGCCCTTGACCTGATCGACGCGGCCGCGCACGGCTTTGCTGGCGAAGAAACTGGTGAGGTTGCCGGCGATCGTGCCGGGGGACCAGAGGTAATGGGCTTCGGACAACAGGCGCACACCGGACAAATCCAGTTCGCCGTCACCGGCCAGGGCTTCACGCCAGCGGCGCGGCATGTCGGCGATGGCTTCCGAGGCGCCGGTCAGGGCGCCATGCAGCGCGTACTTGGCGCCGCCGTGGATGATGCCTTGGGACTTCAGGCTCTGCCCGCCACCGAGGGTGGCGCTTTCCACCAGCACGGTTGAAAAACCCTGGCGGCGCAGGCGCGCGTTCAGCCAGAGGCCGGCGACACCAGCGCCGACAATCAAAACGTCGGTGGAAATAACGGATGGCATGCAGCGACCTCAGTGTTCAAGACGAGGGCGCAGTATACAAGGCATCTCAACGATCTGTTGTAGAGCGATCTGTAGGAGCTGGCTTGCTAGCGATAGCGGTGCGTCAGACACACCGCGCTGTCTGGATCGCCAGCAAGCCGGCTCCTACAATTGTCAGTGGCCGGCGGTTTTGGAGAAGAGTTGGATGACCACAACGCCCAGCACGATCAGCGCCATCCCCAGCATCGCTGGCACATCCAGCTTCTGCCCGTAGATAAACAGCGCCGCGACGCTGACCATCACGATCCCCATGCCGGCCCACACCGCGTACGCCACACCCACCGGCACGCTGCGCACCACCAGCGTCAGCATCCAGAAGGCAATGCCATAACCGACGATCACCAGAATCAGCGGCAGCGGCGTGCTGAAGCCTTTGACCGCTTTCATCGAAACAGTGGCGATCACTTCGGCGCAGATGGCGATGGCCAGGTAGTAGTAAGCGGTCATGGGTGCATCCTCGTGTGAAGTGTTGCTTTATGAGGTCGGCATTTTAGAGGTTGCTCAGATGGGGTAAAGTCATTACCTATCTGTATGGGAGATGGGTTGTCCATGAACATTCAATGGAATCTGGAGCAGTTGCGCTTGTTCGTCAGCGTTGCCGAGCAGCGATCGTTTTCCGCTGTGGCGCGGGACCAGCGCAAGGCGCAGTCGGCGGTCAGCAGTTCGATAGCGCTGCTGGAAGAAGACCTGGGTGTGAGCCTGTTCGACCGCAGCAGCGGCCGGCAGCCGAAACTCACTGAGGCCGGCAATGCGTTGCTGGATGAGGCGCGAGAAGTACTGCGTCAATGCGAGCGCCTGAATGGTCGGGCGCTGGCAATGACGCGTGGCCAGGAAGCTCGCCTGCGCGTGGCTCAGGATGAGGCGATGCCGTATCAGCCGATCATTGAAAGTTTCGAAGCCCTGGCGGAACAGTTTCCCAGCCTTGAAGTGCAATTGACCAGCGCTGCCCAGGGCGACGTGGCGCGCAAGCTGGTGGAGCGCCGGGCCGATCTTGGTCTGTTGTTTTATCACGATCAGATTCCCGAGGCGCTCGAACGGCGCGTGCTGGGCAGCGTCGAAATGGTCACGGTGTGCGGCGTCGGGCATCCATTGGCGACACAGGCTCCGGTCGATTGCCAGCAACTGGCGCAGCATCGGCAGTTGCTGATGTCGACCCAGTCCAGTGTGTATCCCGGCAGCGAGCCGGCCAGCCCGCAGGTCTGGCGGGCCGACAGTTTCTACGTGATGGCCGAATGGCTGGTGCGCGGCCTCGGCTGGGCCTGGCTGCCACGGCACGTGGTGCAGTATCCGGCGTATCAGGGGCTGATGGTCGAACTGGCCAGCGAATGGACGCCGCCGGCGCTGGTGGTGGAGCTGGTCTGGCGCCGCGATGAACCGCTCGGCCCGGCGGCCCGTTGGCTGGCGGAACGTTTTGCCGTGCACTTGCAGGCGATCGGCGAAAAAACCGATAAACTCCGCCGCCATGAATAGAACTCTCTACACCACGCTGTTTTACCTGGGGCTGCCACTGGTAGCGATTCGGCTGTGGCTGCGCTCGCGCAAGGCACCGGCGTATGCCAAACGCATCGGCGAGCGGTTCTCGCTCGGGCTGCCGGCGATGAAGCCTGGCGGCATCTGGGTGCACGCGGTGTCCGTGGGCGAGAGCATTGCCGCAGCGCCGATGATTCGCGCATTGCTGCTGCGTTATCCAGCACTGCCGATCACCGTGACCTGCATGACGCCGACGGGCTCGGAACGCATCCACGCCTTGTTCGCCAACGAGCCGCGCATCCAGCACTGCTATTTGCCTTACGACTTGCCATGCGCGGCGGCGCGGTTCCTTGATCGGGTCCGGCCAACACTGGCGGTGATCATGGAAACCGAACTCTGGCCCAACCACATTCACCAATGCGCCAAACGCGGGATTCCTGTGGCGCTGGCCAACGCACGATTGTCCGAGCGTTCCGCCAAAGGCTATGGCCGCTTTGGTAAATTGACTCAGCCGATGCTCGCCGAAATGAGCCTGTTCGCCGTGCAGACCGAAGCCGAGGCCCAGCGCTTCCGCGATTTGGGCGCCCGTGCGGAAACGGTTGAAGTGACCGGTTCAATCAAGTTCGACCTGACCATCGACCCACAACTGCTCCAGCGTGCCACCGAATTGCGTGGGCAATGGCGGGCGCAGGAGCGTCCGGTGTGGATCGCCGCCAGCACTCACGACGGTGAAGACGAAGTGGTGCTGGCGGCGCATCGTCAGTTGCTTGCCGGTCATCCCGATGCGCTGCTGATTCTGGTGCCGCGTCATCCGGAGCGTTTCAATTCGGTGTACGACCTTTGCAAGCAACAGGGCTTCGCCACGGTGCGTCGTTCCTCTGGCGAGCCGGTCACCGCTGATACGTCGGTGTTGCTCGGCGACACCATGGGCGAGTTGCTGTTTTTGTATGCCCTGGCCGACAGCGCTTTTGTCGGCGGCAGTCTGGTGCCGAACGGCGGTCATAATTTGCTGGAGCCCGCCGCGCTGGCGAAACCGGTGCTCAGTGGGCCGCACCTGTTCAACTTCCTCGAAATCGCCGCGCAGTTGCGCAGCGCCGGGGCGTTGCAGGAAGTGGAAGATGCCGAGGGTTTGGCGCTGGCAGTGCAGCGGCTGTTCGAATTGCCGCGCGATGCGCAGCGAATGGCAGACGCGGGGCTGAAAGTGATGCGCACCAATCAGGGCGCGTTGCAGCGGTTGCTGGATGGGTTGGATCGATTGATCAACCGCTGACCTGTAGGAGCCAGGCTTGCCGGCGAAGGCGGCATTGAAATCGCTTTCGCCGGCAAGCCTGGCTCCTACGGGTTTTGCGTGAACCCCAAAATCACCGTCATCCCCGATTCTGTAGGAGCCAGCTTGCTGGCGATGGCGTCTTCGGAATCGCCATCGCCGGCAAGCCGGCTCCTACAGGTTTTGCGTCCCCCTCTAAATCCCCGCCATCACCCGGCCATTACTGCCCCGGTTTTGCCTTTAACTGCTCAGCCGCAGCCTTGGCCAGGTCCGGTGGCAGGAAGTCCTTGTCCGGGTTGTAGTCAGCCTTGAGATAGCGCTTGAGGTCCTGCAAATCCCCCGGGTTCAGCGTGCCGGCGGCCTGCTTCAGGCGCAGGTTGTCGAGGATGTAGTCGTAGCGGGTGTTGTTGTAATTGCGCACCGAGGTGTACAGCTGACGCTGCGCGTCGAGTACATCGACGATGTTGCGCGTGCCCACCTGATAACCGATTTCGGTCGCTTCCACGGCGCTCTGGTTGGAGATGATCGACTGTTTGCGCGCCTGCACCTGCTCGACATCGGTGTTCACCGCGCGGTGCAGGTTGCGGGTGTTCTCCACCACTTGCCGACGCAGACTCTCACGCTGTTGTTCGGTCTGGTCCAGTTGCGAGTACGACTGGCGAACCTGCGAACTGGTCAGCCCGCCGCTGTAGATCGGGATGTTCAATTGCAGCGCCAGCGTGCGTTGCTCGACGGGGCCACCATACGGCTGGCCGAAGCCGTTCGGGTTGCTGAAGCCCAAGGCATCGTTGTCGCCTTTCTCATACTTGGCCACCGCATCCACCGTTGGTGCGTGGCCGGCCTTGCGCTGCTTCAGGGTTTCTTCGGCGGCGCTGACCGCGTAGTTGCTGGCCAGCAGATTCAGGTTCTGTTTGGCGGCGGTGTCGACCCAGGCCTTGGCGTCGTTCGGCGCCGGCGGCAGGATCGGCAAGGTGTGGACGATGCCCTGAATCGAGTTGTACTGACGGTTAGTCAGGGTGATCAACGCTTCAAACGCATCATCCACCTGACGCTGCGCAACGATCCGGTTGGCCCGTGCGGTGTCGTAACTGGCTTGCGATTGCAGCACGTCGGTCTTGTCCGACAGGCCGACATCGAAGCGTTCGTTGGACTGGTCGAGCTGACGCTTGAACGCCGCTTCTTCAGCCTTGGTCGAGGCCAGGTTGTCCTGGCTGCGCAGCACGTTGAAGTAGTCCTCGGCGGTTTGCAGGATCAGGTTCTGCTCGGTCGCCGAGAGTTGCAGGGCGGCTTGCTCATTGACGTCCTTGGCGGCCTGGTACTGGAACCAGCGATCGGCACGAAACAAAGGCTGAGCCAACGTTGCCTGATAGGAGTTGGCGCTGCGATTGGAAACGGCCGACGGTTGATCGATATCGGTGCGCACGTTGGCCAACTGGGCGCCGCCGGAAATATTCGGCAGCAAGCCGGCGCGCGCCTGGGGCACGACTTCTTTCTGCGCGCCGTATTGGGCGCGGGCGGCGGCCAGGTCGGCGTTGTTGTCCACCGCTTCCTGGTAGACGCTGACCAGATCGGTCTTGGTCGATAAGGGCGCTTCTGCTGCCCAGGCCATTCCATTGGAAGCACAAGACACGGCAAGGGCCAGTGAGAGTTTGCGCAGCATGAGGCCATCCCTAAAAATTACACTGATAATTTGAGCGCCAAAGGTACGGCGCAGCCCACTCAGCGTCAATGCGCGACATGGCCGTTGCGAGTGTAGTTGCGCATACGTGCGGCAACAATCGTCTGATTGCGCCATTCATCATGGTGTTTACTGCGGTGTTGGCGTTCTTTGTCAGTTGTGTCTAGACTGGCCGGGTTCTTGTCGGGGTGCCTTGCTATGAGGCTGAGATCGAATAATTTCGGATCCCGTTGAACCTGATCAGGTTAGCGCCTGCGTAGGGAACAAGATTTCTCGTCACCCGGCGAGTCCTCTTGTGCTTCGTCCGGGATGTTGTTCGACAATCGAACACCCCTCGAGCACTGAGCACAGCACAGCTGGTTTTCCCAGCGCCCGTGCGTCCATTCGATTACAGGTTCGCTCCGACAAAAATCCACTGCCTGGATGTGTTCGGAGAGCCCGTGATGACGATAAAACCAAAAAACATAACGAACCTGAGTGACTCGGCCCAAGTCGATCAACAATCGGTTCAGCCGTTTACCCGCTCGCAAAAAATCTACGTTCAGGGCTCTCGCCCGGACATCCTCGTGCCGATGCGCGAAATCAGCCTCGATGTGACCCCGACCGACTTCGGCGGCGAGATCAACGCGCCGGTTGTCGTGTACGACACCTCGGGTCCGTACACCGACCCCAACGTGATCATCGACGTGCGCAAAGGCCTGGCCGATGTGCGTTCGCCATGGATCGAAGGCCGTGGCGACACCGAACGTCTGCCCGGCCTCAGCTCGAACTTCGGCAAGGAGCGCCTCGCCGATCCGGAGCTGACCAAGCTGCGATTCGCTCACGTGAACAACCCGCGCCGCGCCAAGGCCGGTGGCAACGTCACGCAAATGCACTACGCGCGTCAGGGCATCATTACGCCCGAGATGGAATTCGTCGCCATCCGCGAAAACATGAAGCTTGAAGTCGCCCGTGCCGCTGGCCTGCTGGATCAGCAACATCCCGGCCACAGCTTCGGCGCCAGCGTGCCGAAAATCATCACCCCCGAATTCGTTCGTGAAGAGATCGCCCGTGGTCGCGCGATCATCCCGGCCAACATCAACCACACCGAACTGGAACCGATGATCATCGGCCGTAACTTCCTGGTGAAGATCAACGGCAACATCGGCAACAGCGCACTGGGTTCGTCCATCGAAGAAGAAGTGGCGAAACTGACCTGGGGCATTCGCTGGGGCGCGGACAACATCATGGACTTGTCCACCGGCAAGCACATTCATGAAACCCGCGAGTGGATCATTCGTAACTCGCCAGTGCCGATCGGCACCGTGCCGATTTATCAGGCCCTGGAAAAAGTCGGCGGCGCTGCCGAAGACCTGACCTGGGAGCTGTTCCGCGACACGCTGATCGAGCAGGCCGAGCAGGGCGTCGATTACTTCACCATTCACGCCGGCGTGCTGCTGCGCTACGTGCCGCTAACCGCCAAGCGTGTGACCGGCATCGTTTCCCGTGGCGGTTCGATCATGGCCAAGTGGTGCCTGGCGCACCACAAAGAGAACTTCGCCTACACGCATTTCGAAGAGATCTGCGAAATCATGAAGGCCTACGACGTCAGCTTCTCGCTGGGCGACGGCCTGCGTCCGGGCTCGATTGCCGATGCCAACGACGCTGCGCAGTTCGGTGAGCTGGAAACCCTCGGCGAGCTGACCAAGATCGCGTGGAAGCACGACGTGCAAACCATGATCGAAGGCCCGGGCCACGTGCCGATGCAGTTGATCAAAGAGAACATGGACAAGCAGCTCGAGTGCTGCGACGAGGCGCCGTTCTATACCCTCGGCCCACTGACCACTGACATTGCGCCAGGCTACGACCACATCACCTCGGGTATCGGTGCGGCGATGATCGGCTGGTTCGGTTGCGCCATGCTCTGCTACGTAACGCCGAAGGAACACTTGGGCCTGCCGAACAAGGATGACGTCAAGACCGGGATCATCACTTACAAGATCGCCGCGCATGCCGCCGATCTGGCGAAGGGACATCCGGGCGCGCAGATTCGCGACAATGCCTTGAGCAAGGCGCGATTTGAATTCCGTTGGGAAGACCAGTTCAACCTGGGCCTCGATCCGGACACCGCCCGTTCGTATCACGATGAGACGTTGCCGAAGGATTCGGCCAAGGTCGCGCATTTCTGTTCGATGTGCGGGCCGAAATTCTGCTCGATGAAAATCACCCAGGAAGTCCGCGAATACGCGGCCAACCAGCGCATCGAAACCATCGATGCCGAAGTCGCACGGGGATTGGCGGAACAGGCAGAGCGGTTCAAGCAGGAAGGCAGTCAGCTGTACAAGAAGGTTTGATCTGATCCGCAGCGTCAGTGCTTCTTGACTGGCGCATACCCTGTAGGAGCGAGGCTTGCCCGCGAAGGCGTTTTACCTGACACACCGCCTTCGCGGGCAAGCCTCGCTCCTACAGGTGCAGTTCAACACAACGACAAATGTTCCTCTGAGATAACACCCTTGAGCATTCAACCCAGCACTTATTCACCCGACATCGCGGTGCCGACCGACAAACGTGTCTTCGGCGGCCGTGATCTGTTTTCCCTGTGGTTCTCTCTCGGCATCGGCCTGATGGTTTTGCAGACCGGCGCATTGCTCGCGCCAGGTCTTGGTCTGTCCGGTTCGCTGCTGGCGATCTTCCTTGGCACGCTGGTCGGCGTTCTGCTGCTGGCCGCTGTCGGCGTGATCGGCAGTGACACCGGCCTGTCGTCGATGGCCGCGCTCAAACTCAGCCTCGGTGCGAAAGGCGCGAGCCTGCCAGCGGTGCTGAACCTGCTGCAACTGATCGGTTGGGGTTCGTTCGAAATCATCGTCATGCGCGACGCTGCCAGCCTGCTCGGCGCCCGTGCGTTCAGCGAAGGCAGCCTGTTCTCCAGTCCGCTGCTCTGGACGTTGTTCTTCGGTGCCTTGGCGACCCTGCTGGCCGTCAGCGGTCCGTTGACCTTCGTGCGCCAGATCCTGCGCAAATGGGGCATCTGGCTGCTGCTGGCCGCGTGCATCTGGCTGACCTGGAACCTGTTCGCCAAGGCCGATCTGGCCGCATTGTGGGCGCAGGTCGGGGACGGTTCGATGCCGTTCGCCGTGGGCTTCGACATTGCCATCGCGATGCCGCTGTCGTGGCTGCCGCTGATCGCTGACTACTCGCGTTTCGGCAAGCGTGCGAAAAACGTGTTCGGCGGGACGGCGATTGGCTTCTTTATCGGTAATTTCTGGCTGATGAGCCTGGGCGTGGCTTACACCCTGGCGTTCGCGCCGAGCGGTGAAGTGAATGCCTTGCTGTTGGCGCTGGCCGGTGCCGGCCTGGGGATTCCGCTGCTGCTGATTCTGCTGGATGAGTCGGAAAACGCGTTTGCCGACATTCACTCGGCGGCCGTTTCCAGCGGGATTTTGCTGCGCTTGAAAGTCGAACACCTGGCATTGGCCATCGGTGTGGTCTGCACCCTGATTGCCTTGCTGGCGCCATTGGCCCAGTACCAGAACTTCCTGCTGTTGATCGGTTCGGTGTTTGCGCCGCTGTTTGGCGTGGTGCTGGTGGATCACTTCATCCTGCGCAAGCGTTCTGCTCAAGTGGCCTCAGCCGCATTGCGCTGGCCGGCGCTGCTCGCCTGGCTGGGCGGGGTCAGCACCTATCACTTGCTGGCCAATCTGTATCCGGACATCGGCGCAACCCTGCCGTCGTTGATTCTGGCAGGGCTGCTGCAACTCGTTCTGGGCCGGGCCTTCAGTTACGGCCGGGAAACAGCTCGGGCTTGATGATGCCGTTCAGGCGCGGGTAGGGGATTTTCAGTTCGACGTGGCCCAGCGCGTAAGGCGCGATGGTGCTCACGTCGTACTTGAGGATCACCCCGCCGTAGGTCAGCGCTATGTTCTGGGTTTTCTGGAACGGCCAGCTCTTCACGAACTCCGGTTCCTGATCGAGCTTGGTGCTGATCAACCAGCTGTTGTGCGCAACCTGCGCCGCTTTCCAGAACGCCTCTTCCTGACCTGGCACCAACATGTCGGACAAGGTCAGCACTTTATGCTGCTGGCGCGAATAGTTGATGAAGCTGCGGCCCGGCGCGCCATGTGCACCGCCGGTGTCCAGGTAGCTGGAAAATTCGACAATCACCAAGCCGTCATGCTGCTCACGTACTTTAGCTTGCAAGTAGCTGCTGTAGCGCGGGCCGGCGGTGCGCAAAAACTCATCGCGATAGGCCACCAGCGTCGGTGCCACCGGGGCATCGGGCGAGGTGCGGGTCATTTGCAGCAGACGTTTTTCGACAATGCCGTCCAACTGCGGCTCTGCGGGAAAGCGCAGCGTATCGATGTTCACCAGTGGGCAGTCAGGTGTCGTGCAACCTGGTTTCAGCTGTTCGGAAGCATCGCGGGTAGTCTCCAGCGGCGCCCGGTAGTTGGGCTGGAACAGGCTTTGGCAAGCGCCCAGGGTCAGGGCGATTGCGGCCACGGAGGCGATTTTAAAAAGCGACATGGGCGTCCTTCGTAAAACAGGGAAAGGCAAAAAGTTATCCGCTTCGACTCTCAACGAAGCAGTCAGTTCGCCACTAAGCTAATTAGAGTTGGTTTCGCCCTCACCGTCTATCCCGCTGACTGGAAAGGGGCTGCATCAAACGGCGCGGGCGCGTTAGGATGGCGCGAAGTCGAGGTTGCAAGTAACCAAAAGGAGCCTCGGATCGGACTAGCAGTAAACGAGGATTGTCATGACTGATTTTGCCACCGCCATTCCGACCGCCGTTGATATCGTTCGGCGCGAAAAGTGCTACCAGGGCTTTTACAAGCTCGATCGCGTGCACTTGCGCCACGAGTTGTTCGCCGGTGGCATGAGCCGCGAAATCAATCGTGAAGTGTTTGTTCGCCACGATGCGGTCTGCGTGTTGCCCTACGATCCGCAGCGCGATGAAGTGGTGTTGATCGAGCAGTTTCGCGTCGGCGCCATGGGCAAGACCGACAATCCCTGGCTGATTGAACTGGTCGCTGGTCTGATCGACAAGGATGAAGTGCCGGAAGAAGTTGCTCACCGCGAAGCGCAGGAGGAAGCTGGGCTTGTATTCGGGGCGCTCTGGCCGATGACCAAGTATTTTCCATCGCCGGGCGGCAGCAATGAATTCGTGCATTTGTTCCTGGGGCGTTGCGAGACAACCGGGGTCGGCGGCCTGCATGGGCTGGAGGAAGAAGCAGAAGATATCCGCGTCACGGTCTGGGCGTTCGAAGATGCCCTGCAAGCCGTACGCGACGGACGAATTGCCAACGCGGCCAGCATCATTGCCTTGCAATGGTTAGCTTTGAACCGCGCTGAAGTGAGGGGGTTATGGTCGTAAACAAGCTGCGCGATCGCTACCGGGTGGACCTCGTGGGGCTGCAAGCCTCTTGCGAGGCCAACTACGCGCGCCTGATGCGACTGCTGCCGGATATGCGCAACGAACCGGCGGCGCGGCGCATTGCCGTGACCCACGGCGAGCAGATGCTCGGCGTGCTGGCCCTTGAAGTGCTGCAGGTCTGTCCGTACACCACGACCCTGCAAGTGCGCCAGGAACACAGCCTGCCGTGGCTGCCGGTGCCGCAACTGGAAGTGCAGGTCTATCACGACGCCTGCATGGCCGAAGTGGTCAGCGCCGAACATGCGCGACGCTTTCGCGGGATCTATCCTTACCCGAACGCCTCGATGCACCAGCCGGACGAAAAGGCTCAACTGAACATGTTCCTGGGTGAATGGCTGAGCCATTGCCTGGCGTGTGGGCACGAATACGCCGTTGTGCGCTGAGCTCGCGAGATGTGAACTGCGTCAGGTTCACAGGTTTCCCCTTTTGATCGTCCCCCAGCATAATTGCGGCACTCATCCAATCCCGTGATTCAGCCCTGGGAGAACGCCTTGCCGAGCGTATCCACTTTGACCCCCGCCGATTCGGCGTTGCTGGTGCAACTGTCCGACAGCCATCTGTTTGCCGAAGCGGACGGCACGTTGCTGGGCATGAATACGCGCGACAGCCTGCAAAAGGTCATCGAGCTGGTCAGGCAGCAACAGCCGCAGATCGATCTGATCATTGCCAGCGGCGATCTTTCCCAGGACGGGACGCTGGAGTCGTATCAGCAGTTTCGCGACCTGACCCGGCAACTCGATGCGCCGGCGCGCTGGATTCCCGGCAATCACGACGAACCGCAGATCATGGCCGAAGCCGCCGTGCACATCGCGCTGCTGGAGCCGGTGGTGGATGTCGGCAACTGGCGCGTCACCTTGCTCGACTCGGCGGTGCCGGGGTCGGTGCCCGGGTATTTGCAGGATGAACAGTTGCAGTTGCTGGCGCGCTCGCTGAGCGAGGCGCCGGAGCGCCATCATCTGGTGTGCTTCCACCATCATCCGGTGTCGATCGGGTGTGCGTGGATGGAGCCGATCGGGTTGCGCAATCCCGAAGCACTGTTCGCCGTGCTGGACCGGTTCCCGCAAGTACGTGCGGTGCTTTGGGGGCACGTGCATCAGGAAATCGATCAATTGCGTAACGGCGTACGTCTGATTGCCTCGCCCTCGACCTGCATTCAGTTCGAACCGGGCAGTGAGGATTTCAAGGTGGGCGAGCAGGCGCCAGGGTATCGGTGGTTGCGGTTGTTGCCCGATGGTCGGCTCGAAACCGGCGTAGAGCGCGTGACCGATTTCGACTTTCAGGTCGACTACGGTTCCAACGGCTACTGACACGTTTCCTGCGTAGACAAATTTCCACTGTAGGAGCTGGCTTGCCAGCGATTGCGGGCTGTCTGACAACATAAATGTTGAATGTGACGGCCTCATCGCCGGCAAGCCAGCTCCTACAGGGACCGTGTGTAATTCCGTAGGTGATGGCACCCAACCCGCCCGACACCCTGTAAACTCCGCCTTCTTTACCCGACGCACAGGGAGTTCAAATGTCCGGTTCGATCCTTTATATCCACGGTTTCAACAGTGCGCCTTCGTCAAAAAAGGCCACTCAGTTGATCGAAGTGATGGAGCGTCTGGGCTTGAGCGATCACCTGCGCGTTCCGGCCCTGCATCACCATCCGCGCGAGGCCATCGGTCAGCTCGAACGGGCAATTTCGGAGCTTGGCCGGCCACTGCTGGTCGGCAGCTCACTCGGCGGCTACTATGCGACTCACCTGGCCGAGCGCCATGGCTTGAAAGCCCTGTTGATCAACCCCGCCGTCAGTCCGCACCGGATGTTCGACGGGTATCTGGGGACGCAGAAAAACCTGTATACCGATGAGGCCTGGGAATTGACCCACGACCACGTGACGGCCCTGGCCGAGCTGGAAGTGCCGGCGCCCCAGGACCCGCAGCGGTATCAGGTGTGGTTGCAGACGGGCGACGAAACGCTGGATTATCGCCTCGCCCAGCAGTATTACCGGGCCTGTGCCTTGCGCATCCAGGCCGGCGGCGACCATAGTTTCCAGGGTTTTGCCGGGCAATTGCCGGCAATGCTGAGTTTTGCCGGCATCGGCGCAGATTTGTATCAGGCGATTGATTTCACTGCACTGTGAGTCATCGCCTCTATTTAATAGAACATTTGACGACGAGACCCCATGGCCACTCCCAGCGCTAGCTCTTATAACGCAGACGCCATCGAAGTCCTCTCGGGCCTCGACCCGGTGCGCAAACGCCCCGGCATGTACACCGACACCAGTCGGCCGAACCACCTCGCCCAGGAAGTCATCGACAACAGCGTCGACGAAGCCTTGGCCGGGCATGCGACGTCGGTGCAGGTCATCCTGCACGCCGATCACTCCCTGGAAGTCAGCGATGACGGCCGTGGCATGCCGGTGGACATTCACCCGGAAGAGGGTGTTTCCGGGGTCGAACTGATCCTCACCAAGCTTCATGCTGGTGGCAAGTTTTCCAACAAGAACTACCAGTTCTCCGGCGGTCTGCACGGGGTGGGTATTTCGGTGGTCAACGCCTTGTCGACCGAAGTCCGGGTGCGCGTGAAGCGCGACGGCAACGAATACCAGATGACTTTCGCCGACGGTTACAAGAAAACCGAGCTGGAAGTGGTCGGCACCGTTGGCAAGCGCAACACCGGCACCAGCGTGTTCTTCGCGCCAGACCCGAAGTATTTCGACTCACCGAAATTCTCCATCAGCCGCCTCAAGCACGTGCTCAAGGCCAAGGCCGTGTTGTGCCCGGGGCTGCTGGTCAGTTTTGAAGACAAGGCCACCGGCGAGAAAGTCGAATGGCATTACGAAGACGGCCTGCGCTCCTACCTGGTGGACGCGGTCACCGAATTCGAACGCCTGCCGGACGAGCCGTTCTGCGGCAGCCTGGCCGGTAACAAAGAAGCGGTCGACTGGGCGCTGCTGTGGTTGCCGGAAGGTGGCGACAGCGTGCAGGAAAGCTACGTCAACCTGATCCCGACGGCCCAGGGCGGTACACACGTCAACGGTTTGCGTCAGGGCTTGCTCGATGCCATGCGCGAGTTCTGCGAATTCCGCAGCCTGCTGCCACGCGGCGTGAAGCTGGCGCCGGAAGACGTCTGGGAGCGCATCGCCTTCGTCCTGTCGATGAAGATGCAGGAGCCGCAATTCTCCGGCCAGACCAAAGAACGCCTGTCGTCCCGTGAGGCGGCAGCGTTTGTGTCCGGCGTGGTCAAGGACGCGTTCAGCCTGTGGCTCAACGCTCACCCGGAAACCGGCATGCTCCTGGCGGAGCTGGCGATCAACAACGCCGGCCGCCGTCTGAAGGCCAGCAAGAAGGTCGAGCGCAAACGCATCACGGCGGGGCCGGCACTGCCGGGCAAGCTCGCCGACTGCGCCGGGCAGGACCCGATGCGTTCCGAGCTGTTCCTGGTGGAAGGTGATTCCGCCGGCGGTTCCGCCAAGCAAGCGCGGGATAAAGAGTTTCAAGCGATCCTGCCGTTGCGCGGCAAGATTCTGAACACTTGGGAAGTCGACGGCAGCGAAGTGCTGGCCAGCCAGGAAGTGCACAACATTGCCGTGGCCATCGGTGTCGATCCGGGCGCGGCGGACATGAGCCAGCTGCGTTACGGCAAGATCTGCATCCTCGCCGACGCCGACTCCGACGGTCTGCACATCGCCACGCTGCTGTGCGCGTTGTTCGTTCAGCATTTCCGCCCGTTGGTGGATGCCGGTCACGTCTACGTCGCGATGCCGCCGCTGTACCGTATCGACTTGGGCAAAGAAATTTACTACGCCCTCGACGAAGCTGAGCGTGACGGCATTCTCGATCGTCTGGTGGCCGAGAAGAAGCGCGGCAAACCACAGGTCACTCGATTCAAAGGCCTGGGTGAAATGAACCCGCCGCAGTTGCGCGAAACCACCATGGACCCGAACACCCGGCGTCTGGTGCAACTGACCCTGGAAGATTTCGAAGCGACCTCGGAAATGATGGACATGTTGCTGGCGAAGAAACGCGCCGGTGATCGTAAATCCTGGCTGGAATCCAAAGGCAACCTGGCCGAGGTTCTTGGCTGATGCGGGTTGGCTTTGCCCTGGCGTGTGCGTTACTTCTGACCTCGGCTTCGGCGTTTGCCGAGCCGGCACCGGAGTTGCGCCTGTTGTCCGAGCATCCCGTCGAGGGCATGCGCGGCGGCAACCTGTCGGGGCTGGCTCAGTGTGGCAAGAATCTGTGGGCCGTTTCCGATCGCGACGACGATCAGATCTACCGACTCGAAACCGGCGACACGGTCTGGCAGGCCGAAACCGTACGCATCGGTGTACCGCCGGTGCCGGACAGCGATTTGCCCTGGGGTTTGCGTTCGCGGACCTGGGTGGCGTCGTTCGTGCGCGGCGGGGACCTGGATTTCGAAGGTATCACCTGCGACAGCGCCGGCAATCGCTACATCGTCAGCGAGTCCCATGCGGCGATTCTGCAAGTGCCGCCCGTTGGGCCGACGTCCTGGCTGAAGATCTCGCCGATGCTGGTTCGCGAGGCGCGGGCCAGCGGCATGTTGCTGCACTTCAATGCATTGTTCGAAGGCCTGGCGATCAATCCGGCGGGCGACCAGTTATGGTTGGCCGCCGAGCGTGAGCGCCGGGGGCTGCTGCTGATCAAACGCCAGCAAACGGTCTGGGATTGCGACGGCGGCTGTGTGCTGCTGAGCGAAGCCGGGATGGAGATGCAGCCGGCGAAATTTCCCAAGGCCAGAGCGGTGTCACGGGATTTTGCCGATCTGTCGTTGTTCAACGGCAAGCTGTTTACCCTTGAGCGCAACGCGTTCGAGATTTGCCGCCGTGACGCGGTGACCGCGAAGGTCGAGCGTTGCTGGTCGTTTGCCGACGAGGCATTGCAGGAGAACCGACGTTATCCACAGGGTTATGGCCTGACGGAAGCGCTGATCGTCGACGCCGAGGGCGCCTGGGTCGGCATTGATAACAACGACGGTGCCCGTGCTGATGGCGAGTATCGCCCGGTCGTCTGGCGCTTTGCCGCGCCGGAAGGTGGCTGGAGTGCCAAGCCATGACGCCGCAAACGCCAGGCAAACGCGCCGGTCGGGTGTTCATGGTGCTGGCCTGGTGCGCAGCGCTATTTCTGGCGACACGGTTTTTCGGCCAATGGGAGGAGCGTCAGCAAAATCCCAACGTCGTCGTCAGCTCGGAACAGGGCGAAGGTTTTATCGAAGTGAAACTGGCCAGCAACACCCAGGGGCACTTCGTCGCCAGCGGCCAGATCAACGGTCAGTCAGTGGATTTCATGCTGGATACCGGGGCGACCGATGTGGCGATCCCGGCAGAAATGGCCGAACGGTTGAAACTTGAACAAGGCTTCGGGGTGACCCTGAGCACCGCCAACGGTCGCACCGAGGGTTATCGAACCCGTGTCGACCGGCTGCAACTGGGCGACATTGTGCTGCGTGATGTGCGCGCCATCGTCGTGCCAGGCCTGGATGGCAAGCAAGTGCTGCTCGGTATGAGCGCGCTGAACAAACTTGAATTTACCCAGCGCGGTGGCACCATGCTGCTGCGCCAGACAACGAACCGATGAGGCCCGCATGAGCGACTCCCTTGATCTCAGCCTGGACGGTGTAGAACGCCGGTCACTGGCTGACTTCACCGAAAATGCCTACCTCAACTACTCCATGTACGTGATCATGGACCGTGCCTTGCCGCATATCGGCGACGGCCTGAAACCGGTACAGCGCCGCATCATTTATGCGATGAGCGAGTTGGGGCTGGACGCCGATTCCAAGCACAAGAAGTCGGCGCGTACCGTCGGTGACGTGCTCGGTAAATTCCACCCGCACGGCGATTCGGCCTGCTACGAAGCCATGGTCCTGATGGCCCAGCCGTTCAGCTACCGCTACACGCTGGTCGACGGTCAGGGTAACTGGGGTGCGCCGGATGATCCCAAGTCCTTCGCCGCCATGCGATACACCGAAGCGCGGCTGTCGCGTTATTCCGAAGTGCTGCTCAGTGAACTGGGCCAGGGCACTGCGGACTGGGGCCCGAACTTCGACGGCACACTCGACGAGCCATTGGTGTTGCCGGCACGTTTGCCGAACATCCTGCTCAACGGCACCACCGGCATCGCCGTGGGCATGGCCACCGACGTTCCGCCGCACAACCTGCGCGAAGTCGCGACCGCCTGCGTGCGTTTGCTCGATGAGCCAAAAGCCACGGTCGAACAGCTCTGCGAACACATTCAGGGCCCGGATTACCCGACCGAAGCGGAAATCATCACGCCGCGTGCCGATCTGCTGAAAATGTACGAAACCGGCAAGGGCTCGGTGCGCATGCGCGCCGTGTACCACATCGAAGACGGCGACATCATCGTCACCGCGCTGCCGCATCAGGTGTCTGGCGCCAAGGTGCTGGAACAGATCGCGGCGATGATGCAGGCCAAACCGTCCAAGGCCCCGCAGATCGCTGACCTGCGCGACGAATCCGACCACGAAAACCCGTGCCGGATCGTGATCATTCCGGGCGCACGCAAAAACTTCGACCACGACGCGCTGATGCAGCACCTGTTCGCCAGCACCGAGCTGGAGTCGAGCTACCGGGTCAACATCAACATCATCGGCCTGGATGGCAAGCCGCAGCTGAAGAACCTGCGTGCGTTGCTGGTTGAATGGCTGGAGTTCCGCGTTCAAACCGTGCGTCGTCGTCTGCAATTCCGCCTCGACAAGGTTGAGCGTCGCCTGCACCTGTTGGACGGTTTGTTGATTGCCTACCTCAACCTGGATGAAGTGATCCACATCATCCGCACCGAGGAGCACCCGAAAGCCGCCCTGATCGCGCGTTTCGCCCTGAGCGAAATCCAGGCCGAATACATTCTCGATACCCGTTTGCGTCAGTTGGCGCGACTGGAAGAAATGAAGCTGCGCTCCGAACAGGATGAACTGCTCAAGGAACAAGCCAAGCTGCAAGCCCTGCTGGGCAGCGAAGCCAAGCTGAAGAAGCTGGTGCGCACCGAGCTGATCAAAGACGCCGAAACCTACGGCGACGACCGTCGTTCGCCAATCGTCGAGCGCACCGAGGCCAAGGCCTTGACTGAGCACGATCTGCTGCCGAACGAGAAAGTGTCCGTAGTGCTGTCAGAAAAAGGCTGGGTCCGCTCCGCCAAAGGGCACGAAATTGACGCCACCGGGCTTTCCTACAAGGCCGGGGATGGTTTCAAGGCCCTGGCGGCCGGGCGCTCCAACCAGTTTGCGGTGTTCATCGACTCCACCGGTCGCAGCTATTCGGTGGCCTCGCATACATTGCCTTCGGCCCGTGGTCAGGGCGAACCGTTGACCGGTCGTCTGACGCCGCCGCCAGGCGCGACGTTTGAATGCGTGCTGATGCCAGAAGACGATTCGCTGTACGTGATCGCCTCCGATGCCGGTTACGGTTTCGTGGTCAAGGGCGAAGACTTCCAGGCCAAGAACAAGGCGGGCAAGGCGCTGTTGAGCTTGCCGAACAACTCGAAGGTCATTCTGCCGCGCCCGGTGGCGGATCGTGAGAACAACTGGCTGGCGTCGGTGACCACCGAAGGTCGCCTGCTGATCTTCAAAATCAGCGATCTGCCACAATTAGGTAAGGGCAAAGGCAACAAGATCATCGGGATTTCCGGTGAGCGTGTGGCCAGTCGCGAAGAATATGTCACGGACATCGCTGTGCTGCCGGATGGGGCTACCTTGGTGCTGCAGGCCGGAAAGCGTACCTTGTCACTGAAAGCGGACGACCTCGAACACTACAAAGGTGAGCGTGGACGTCGTGGTAACAAACTCCCACGGGGCTTCCAGAGGGTAGATGCGCTGCTCGTCGAAAACCTCAATTAACCGCGCTAGAGCGCTCGATCTACGATTTAACGCGTAGATCGACGCTTTGCCGCTGGAGTCGGAACGCATATTCACGGATGATATGGCCTTTCCAAGCGCCGGCGTGGCCGAGCGTTCTTCATATTTATTGAGTATTTTCACTGTGGTGTGCCTTGTGGCAACCACCTGGATGGGACGATGACTGCTCTGCGCCTTCCTTTTATTTTGATGCTCGCCGGCGTTCTTGGCCTGGCGGGTTGCAGCGTTCACCAACCGGTGTCGCTGTATCAGCTGGACAGCGGAAGTCCGGCTCAGCCTGCGCAAAGCGCGGGCATGGCGGTATTGCTGGGCCCGGTAACGGTTGCCGATTACCTGCAACGTGAAACGTTGTTGCAGCGTCAGCCGGATGGCAGCCTTCAGGCTTCGCCCGATGGTCGTTGGGCCGGCAGCCTTTCTTCCGACATCGATCAACTGTTGCTGCGTCAGGTAGCGGGTCATCTGGACAGTCAGCGTGTGGTGCTGGCGCCGGGGAGCGTGGGTTTCACGCCGGATGTTCAGGTACTGCTGACCATCACGCGCCTGGACTCGGGTGAGTCGCAACCGGCGATCCTCGATGCTCAATGGCGTTTGATCGATCGTCGCGGCCAGGTTCGCGATAACCGTATCGTTCATCTGCAAGAACAGCACGCGGGCGGTACGGCAGCGCAGGTTCAGGCTCAGGGTGTGTTGTTGCAGAAACTCGCCGAACAGCTGTCGACCGCGCTCAAGCCATTGGCCAATCAACCGCCGATTGCAGAAGCGCCAAAAAAACCGGCGGCCAAGCCGGTGGCTCCGGCGACAGAGCAAGAGAAACAGCCGAAGATCCCGATGGCTGCGCCGATCCGTACGGATATGGAAGTGTTCAGGTTCTAAGGCCTGGATAGATTTCAAACAGAGCCCGCAGAGATGCGGGCTTTGTTGTTTCTGCGGGTTGGAATCTCCATCGCCTGTTCCGGCCTCTTCGCGGGCAAGCCTCGCTCCTACAGGTGTTGTGTCGTTCACATGATGTGCGTACGGCACCGAACCTGTAGGGGCGAGGCTTGCCCGCGAAGAGGCCGGAACAGGCAACAAAAAAGCCCGCAGACAATCACTTGTCTGCGGGCTTCTTCACATCTGGGCCTAAGGCTTAAGCCCGACGCTCATGCATCCGCGCCAACTGCCGCTCCAGCATCGACGGATAAGGCTCCATCAACCGCTCCACGCAGCACGCACCCTCAGGGCTGGCAATCGGGCGGATCCGCGCACGCTGGCGAATCAGCGCGTCGTCACTGATCTTGCGCTCCACCAGCAGCAGATTGCGGCTGTGTTGCGACAGGGCCAGGGCGTCCTGGGCGGTTTCGGTCAGCAACAGGTCGATCTGGCTCAGACCGAACAACTCATCACCCAGGGTCACACCCAGCTGCAATTGCAGGGTGATGCCGCTGTCGGCGACTTCGATCTGCAACTGATGGCCCAGCGCCCGCAACAGCTCGCCGCAGCAGATGGCGTTGGTCAGGTAGTCGTCGCCGCTGTCCTCGGTGTGGAACACCATCAGCGTGCTGCCATCGTTCAGGCTATGCAGCTCGCCCTCATAGAGCGAGGCCGCCTGATCGAGGCAATCGCGATAACGTTTGAGCAGTTCTTCCAGGCGAGCACGGGGCAGGCGGCGCAATTGATCCTGGGCGCCCAGTTGCACGGCCAGCACTGCGCTGTGTTGCGGCACGTTTGATACCGGCACCCTGGCTACTGGTTTCGCGGCTGTCGATTCGTCACGCAAATCGGCGAACGCATCGTCGTCATCCTCGTCTTCGACGGTGCTGACAATGTGCCGTGGCGCAGGTTTGAGGCTGGCGAGAGGCTTGGTCTCGTCGAAACTCGGGTCGCGCAGGTTGCGCACTTCGAAGGACGGCTCGGCGTCATCGTCGTAATCGACGTCGTCGAACTCAGGTTCCGGTGCGGGCTCAGGCTCGGCCGGTTCCGGCGCGAAATTGGCGTGCAGCTGGCGAGCCAGGTCGCCGATTTCATCCTGACGATCGGTGGCCGGGGTGTATTCGTCGATGTTGCGCAGCCACACGCGCAATTGCAGCAGCGGCGTGGAGATGTGCCGACCCAGGCGCAGGCTCAAGGCCAGGGACAAGGCCAACAGAATCGCACTCAGGATGCCCATGCTTTGCAGGCTGATGGTCATCGGCTGCTGGAATTGATCCATGTCCAGGCTGATGCGCAGTTGCCCGGCGGTCACGTCCTGGAAGGTGATCTTGCTCTGATACATGCCTTCGGCTTCGCCCAGCAGGCCGTGCTTGGGGCGCTGACCGGCTTCGGCGAGGATGCGGTTATCCACGCTATAAATGGCGGCGTGGGCCACCAGTTTGTTCTTGGTCAGGTTGTTGAGCAGCACGTTGAGGCTGAGGATGTCGTTGGACACCAACAGTTCCGTGGCGGACGTGGCGGTCTGCGTGGTCAGGCTTTCGCCCAGCGCATCTGCCTGCTCGTGCATGGCCTGCTTGAACTGCAAACCCATCACGCAGGCGTAGATCACCAGGGCCAGAGCGACCAGGATCACGTTATGGCTGGCGATGCGCAATGCAATCGGTACACGGCGGTGGCGCAGTGCACGGAAGATCAGCAGAAAGAAGTTATCGGTTTTTACTGGCGTGGGCCGGTTCACTTGAGCTCGGCTCTTTTGTCCGTGAAGTTGACGCGCAGTATAGCGACAGGCCCTAGACCGGCAAAGCGCTCACGGTGCCCGATGGTCACTGAAAGTGGGTAGAATGCGGTTTTTTTCCACCTGCGGGGGTGCGCCTTGCGCGAAATCGTCCTGATAAACATCACGGGAGTCGACCGTCCGGGTCTGACTGCGGCCATTACCGGCGTTCTGGCCCAGGGTGGTGTGAACATTCTCGACATCGGTCAGGCGGTGATCCACGACACCCTGTCGTTCGGCATCCTGGTTGAAATTCCTGGCACCGAGCAAGGCAAGTCGGTGCTCAAGGACATCCTGTTCAAGGGCTATGAGCTTGACCAACAGGTGCGTTTCACGCCGGTGTCCGAAGAGGATTACCAGCAATGGGTCGGTAATCAGGGCAAAAAACGCCACATCGTGACGCTATTGACCCGCAAAGTGACTGCCGGGCAATTGCAGGCCGTGAGTTCGATCACCGCCAAATATGGCCTGAACATCGACCACATCGATCGCCTGTCCGGGCGCATGCCGCTGGATACCCCGGCCGATAAAGGCAAGGGCTGCATCGAGTTTTCCGTGCGTGGCGAAGCGGCGGATCCGCAAGCGCTGCGAGCGGAATTCCTCAGCGTCGCCCAGGAATTGAACGTCGACATCGCCTTCCAGGAAGATTCGCTGTTCCGCCGCAACCGTCGTCTGGCGGTGTTTGACATGGACTCGACGCTGATCGAAGCCGAAGTCATCGACGAACTGGCCAAGGCGGCCGGTGTGGGCGATCAGGTTTCGGAGATTACCGAGCGGGCGATGGCCGGCGAGCTGGATTTCCGTGCCAGCTTCAAGGAGCGCCTGGCGTTGCTCAAAGGGCTGGATGTCAGCGTGCTGGATTCGATCGGTGCCTCGCTGCGCCTGACCGAAGGCGCCGAAACCCTGTTCGCCGAGCTCAAGCGTCTGGGCTACAAAACCGCGATTCTGTCGGGCGGCTTCACCTACTTCGCCAAGCAATTGCAGGCCAAGCTGGGCATCGACTACGTGTTTGCCAACGAGCTGGAAGTGGTCGATGGCAAGGTCACCGGCGTGGCGGTCGAGCCGATTGTCGATGCGCAGCGCAAGGCAGATCTGCTGAAGGAGCTGGCGCACAAGGAAGGCTTGCGTCTGGAGCAGACCATTGCGGTCGGCGACGGCGCCAACGATTTGCCGATGCTGGCGATTGCCGGGTTGGGCGTGGCATTCCGCGCCAAGCCGCTGGTCAAGCAATCGGCGAAGCAGGCGATCTCCACATTAGGGCTGGATGGCGTGCTGTATCTGCTGGGCTTTCGGGATCGTGACGGGCAGCTCTGAGTCTTTGGTTGCCTGAGCGGGCCTCTTCGCGAGCAGGCTCACTCCCACACTTGACCGAGTTCTTTCAGGAGGAATGCGGTCGAATGTGGGAGCGAGCCTGCTCGCGATGGGGGCGACACGGTCTTACAGATTCAATCAAAGCGTCTTCCACAACGAATCAAACTCCTCCTCGACACCAACCACGCCGCTCCCCGCGGCGTTGTCGTTTCTGGCGGTCTCCAACGAACGATACGCAAACTGATTGAAGCTGTTGGTACTCGACACCCGCCGATCCAGTCCGGCCCGGCGCTCCTCGCCGTTGGTGTTGATCAGCACTTTGTGGCCTTCCTGGAACGGCAGGCGCGGAGCGAGCAGGGTGGCCGGCAAATCTATCGCGCTGATGGCCGGCAGCAACAGGCCGCGCAGGTAGTGGCTGTGGTCGTCCCGAGTGCGCACCAGTTGCAGACCACAAGGTTCGGCGTATGGCGCGACTTGCTCGATGCCCATTTGCGTGCCACCGCCGCGAACCTGGCGAATCCAGCGCACCACCGCAATGCTCCAGCCTGCGCCCGCCGTGTCCTCGATGCCAACCATCTCGCCAGCCTGTAACTCGGCAGGCACAGCGTCAGGCCAAGCCAGGCAATAGCCGCCCGGACTGTGATTGATCACGGGCAGGACGTACGTCGGAAAGTGGCGGTCGCTGGCTTCGTGACTGTCGTCATTCTGCAGCTGCCGGTATTCGATTTCTTCGTAGGGCAGCAACGCGTCGGCAGTGCCGTGGGGCGCTGCGTCGAAGGCATGGCTCCATTGGTCTTTTTCCCGGAGGGTGGGCGCCGTCGTATTGAACTGCGCGCGGCGGGCGCCGGGGTTTTTCAGGATCTCGCTGAACGGGCGCTGCCCGCCCAGATAGAAGTGCAGCGCGCTCATGCCCACGCACAGGGTCAAGGTGCCTTGGCTGGCGGTGCGCTGGAAACTGCGCTCGACCGCCTGCCCCCACGCGGCACTCAGGTGTTGCAGCGTATCCAGGCTCAGGCCTGCCGGCACCGGGAGTGGCGACTCACTGTCGTTTTTTTCCAAATGGGCGTCGATGGCTGCGACCAGCGGCTGCGGATCGAACCCCAGCAAACGCTCCTGTTGCTCGGGCCGGAACTTCGAGCGGTAACGCGGCCCGATGTCGAGTTCCGGGGCGATGGCAAACAATCCATCGGCCGGTGTTTCCGGTTGCAGCTTGATCAGTTTGCTCCACGGCTCCAGCACTTCGGCGAGCCGCGCGATCTGGTTCTGGCGCAGTTGATTGCAACGTGCGGCGCCCACTAACAGGGCGACCACGTACGTCTGTTCGATGCTCAGGTTTTGCGTCTGGCTCGCCAATTCATCGCGCAGGCTCAGGTGCTGCAGCCGAAGGCTACAGGCGATTCGATACAGCTGATGCAGTTCCAGCCACACGCCTTCCGGCACCGGGCAATAGAGTTGGGTGGCGCGGATCAGCGACCCGTTGAGGCAATGCATCGCCCGTTGCAACGCTTGGGCCAGCAGCGGCGCACGGTCCTTGCTGAAGCGCGGCGTAATGCGCACGACGATCTGTTTGTAGCCGATCGCCAAGTGGCTTTGCAGCGCCTGGCAGAGGTTGGCGATCTTGCTTGAGCGCTCGTCGAGGGCAATCGACTGGTGCAGGAAATGCCGCTCCAGGTGTTTGCAGACGTAATACACCTCGGGCCTTAGCAGTTCGAGCAATTGCAGGCGATTGTCGCTGGGCGTCAGTAATTGGTTCAGTTCGCTCAAGCCCTGATAGAGCTGGCGTGCGGTTTCGCCGATGTTGGCTTTGGGCAGGTTGGCGATCCAGCGCTTGAGGTCGCGCGGGGTGGCTTCGCAGAACGACAGGCGCAACTGTGCGGGGACAGGGGCGCGCAGCAGAAGGTGGGGACTGGTCTCATTCATGCGGTGGACAAACTCCAACCGGGAAATGGGCAGTGAATGACCAGACTTTAGCAGCTATGACTCGGGGGCGCGCATTGCAATGCCTGTTCTCTGTAGGAGCGAAGCTTGCTCGCGAAGAGCCGGAGGACGCCGCGGATCATCAGACAGATCCCGGTTGTCATTGACGACCTTCGCGAGCAATCGAGCGTCGACCGGCTGCTCCTACAGTAGAGCGGCGTTGGATCAGGCTTTCGGCAGGCCCATGCCCTGGCCCATCTGCACTGGCGAACCGGCCGCCAGTTCTTCAGCCCACTGCACTTGATCCGGGCCGAACAGCACAACAGCCGTCGAACCCAATTTGAAACGACCCAGTTCCGCACCTTTCTCCAGGTGGATCGGCGCACGGGCAGCTTCGTCGTAGCGGAAGGTTTTCAGCTCGCGTTTCGGTGGGGTCACCAAACCAGCCCACACGGTTTCGATCGACGCCACGATCATCGCGCCCACCAGCACCACGGCCATCGGCCCGCGCTCGGTGTCGAAAATGCACGCCACACGCTCGTTGCGGGCGAACAGCTCCGGAACGTTTTCCGCCGTGGTCTGGTTGACCGAGAAAATCCGCCCCGGAATGTAGACCATCTCGCGCAGCGTGCCGGCCAGCGGCATGTGCACGCGGTGGTAGTCCTTCGGCGACAGGTAAATGGTCGCGAAATCACCGCCCATGAACGGCGCGGCGTTGGCCGCGTCACCGCCCAGCAACTCCAGAACGCTGAAGCTGTGGCCCTTGGCCTGGAACACGCGACCGTGCTCGATCGGGCCGAGCTGGCTGACGGCACCGTCGGCCGGGCTGAGGATGGCGCCCGGGGTTTCGTCCAGCGGACGAGCGCCGTCTTTCAAGGCGCGGGTGAAGAACGCGTTGAAATGCTCGTAAGCCGTCAGGTCTTCGACCAGGGCCTGGGACATGTCCACCTGATAACGCTTGGCGAACCACGCGGTGAACGCATTCTTGAACCAGCGCACACGGCATTCGGCGATGCAGCCGGCCAGTCGCGAGAGCAAGTGGTGGGGCAGCAGGTATTGGCTGAGGATAAACAAACGCTTATTCATTAACTGTCCTTAAAAACCTTAAATCTCTACAGGCGTATCGGGATGGTTACCCCATTCGCCCCAGGAGCCGGCGTAGCCTTTGACCCGCGGATAACCGAGGGACTTGGCCACCAGATAGGTGAAGCCAGAACGGTGGTGTGTCTGGCAGTGGGTAATCACTTCTTTGTCTTTGCTGATCCCGAGTTGTTCGAGGATCTGCGGCATGTCCGAGCGGATGCGCAGGTTGCGCGCCCGGTCCATGCCCGCGGTCCACTCGAAGTTGACCGCGCCGGGGATGTGTCCGCCCTTGGCCGCCAGGACTTTCTCGCCGGAGTACTCCAGCGGCCCGCGCGCATCCCAGATCGCCAGGTCGGCGGCACCGAGACGGCTTTGCAGGTATTCGCGGGTGGCGGTGGGTTCGTCGTGCAGGGTCAACGCAACCGGGCCGCCGACCGCGGGCGGGATCTGGATCGACATGGGCGAGCCTTCCGCCAGCCACGCCGTCAGACCGCCGTCGACATAGTGATACTTGTGGTGGCCGATGACATCCAGCAGCCAGATAAAACGCCCGGCCCAACCACCGCCTTCGTCGTCATACACGACGTAGACCGCATCGGGGTTGTGGCCCAGCTCACCAAACAACGCTTCGAGAGCCGCTTGCGGCGGCATCAGGCCCGGCGCCGGTGGCTGGCCGAGTTGCGTGCGTTTCGGATCGACAAAGCGCGCGCCGGGAATATGCCCTTCGGCATAGCGGGCGCTGCTGGTCAGGTCCACCAGAATCAGATCGCGGGCGTCGAGGCGAGAGAGCAAGTCGCTCGGTTCGATCACCAGCGGCAAGCCAGAGAAGTCAGACATGTGAGGTCTCCAGAGCACAAAGGGGAGGATTGTAGCGGGTCATTGGCCGCGATGGCTAAAGGTGTGCAGGGCTTTCTCGATGCACTGCGCCGTTTTGCCAAAGGCTTGCACGGTAATTTCAGAGAACGGCCCGCCGCCCTGGTCCGCCACCACGATCATGATCACGCGGCCGTTGTTGACCAGCGAGCGCAACAGCAGGTGTTCGCCACCGAACTGCGAGCGCAGGCTGGCCGGCAGCAGCGCCGAAAATTGTGCGTTGTTGGCCGGTGTCAGGCGTACCTGGGCTTGCTGCGAGAGCAGGCGTTGCAGCACGGTGCTTTGACTGACCAGGAAATTCAGACCGGCCGTTTCTTTCGGCAACCCGGCAACCTGGTGCACGCGCAGATTGGCGTGTGTGCGGTCGGCCATCAGGATCATCACCCGGCGCATGCCACATGCAACCAGTGCATCGCGGGCCGAGTTGGTCAAGTGCATGGCGTTGGTGAAACGACTCGGCTCCACCAGCAGCTCGGCGCATTGTTTGCGCCACTTGGTCAGGTCCTCGGCGGTCGGCGCCGGGGCCGGCAGCAGACCGGCGTGAACACGGTTCGTGCCCCACGGCCAGAGCAGCGCAACGGCCGGGTGCCAGAGGTCTGGCATGGCGTGGTGGCGCGCACTGTTGGCGGCCTGCTGGTGAAGTTGCTGCTGCACCTCGTCCATCGGCATTTGCAGGTAAAGGCTGGTCAGGTACTGCCAGCGCTCACTGTGCGGACAGTCCCAGGCCTGCTGTGCCGACAGCGCCAGACCGTTGGCCAGCAACACCGTGTTGGCCGGCTGATTGAGCCAGCGGCGTAACGTCGGATCGTCATCGAGACGGTTCTGCTGGCGCAATGGATGATCGCTGTCGCGCGCGATGCGCAGGACTTTCACCAGTTCCCGTTGCTCATTGAGTAGCAGCTTGTAACCCTGCTGCACCCAGTTCGGCAGGTGCCAGATTTCCACCAGTGCCTGACCGATTTCCAGCAGGCGTACGCCGAATAATTGTTTCTCGACTTTACGTGCGGACTCGCCCTTATGGATGACCCGCAGCTCCCATTCTTCGAGCAAATGCGGATGGGTCAGCGCCAACGGCCACATCGGCGATAAAAACAGCAGGCTGCCCCAGTGGATGTCCTGCCACAGCCGCGCCAGGCGAGCGGCGAAAAAGCCGTTGGCCTGTTGCGTCGCGTGCTGGCTGATCATCTGCAACTGACGCAGGGCCACGGGAATGTCCGATTCCGGCATCGCGGGCAGCCGTGCGAGCAGTTCTTCGGTGCGCTTCAAACCGAGGCGATTGATCGCCACCTCAAGGTTTTCCGCAGGCTCGGTCATGCTGCCGTGGGTGTGCCGGTTGGCTTCACGAATCACGCTCAAGGCCAGGGCGGGGCTGTCCTGCATCAGCTCGGCGATATCGCGCAACGAGCTGCGGTTGTCGCCGATGGCCTTGCAGACCCGGTCATGACTGCCTTGTGGAACGGGCAGGTGCACGCCGTCCAGAAGCTTGACCCAGCCTTGGAGAGTGTTTGGTTTTGGAGTTGGAACGTTCGTTTCGTTAGCCATGGTTGGACGCGATCATCGTCTGCATTACCTATGCCCGAAGTGGGCCAAATTGGCTTTTCGCCTGAACTGGCTATAGTCTGGCGCAGTTTTGCCGATAAGTAGAAGAAGAGATTTTTTAACTTCCGAATATGACCTTGAACCCGACTCAGTAAGTGCTCTCCTACCTATGGCTAAAATAATCGGCATCATCGTCGTATTCGCGAGCGTGCTCGGCGGATACGTGCTTTCCCACGGCAAGATTGCGGCCCTGATTCAACCCTTCGAGGTGATGATCATCGGTGGTGCGGCCCTTGGCGCATTCCTCCAGGCCAACCCCGGTTACATGACCCTGCACGTGCTCAAGAAGTCCTTGAGCATGTTCGGATCGCGGTTCAACCACGGCTACTATCTTGAAGTGTTGGGGCTGATCTACGAGATCCTCAACAAGAGTCGCCGCGAAGGCATGATGGCCATCGAAGGCGACATCGAAGATGCCGCCGCGAGTCCCATCTTCGCCAAGTACCCGTCGGTGCTCAAAGACGATCGTATGACTGCGTTCATCTGCGATTACCTGCGCATCATGTCCTCCGGCAACATGGCTCCCCATGAGCTGGAAGGCCTGTTCGACATGGAACTCTACAACCTCAAGGAAGACCTGGAGCACCCGTCCCACGCGGTGAACGGCATCGCCGACGCCATGCCCGGTTTCGGTATCGTCGCGGCGGTATTGGGTATCGTGGTGACCATGGCGTCCCTGGGCGAAGGCGACCAGAAGTCCATCGGTCTGCACGTGGGTGCGGCACTGGTTGGTACCTTCTTCGGTATTCTCGCGGCGTACGGTTTCTTCGGTCCGCTGGCCCACTCCCTGGCCCACGATGCCAAGGAAGAGCTGAACGTCTACGAAGCCATCAAGGCCTCGCTGGTGGCTTCGGCTTCCGGCATGCCGCCATCGCTGGCGGTAGAGTTCGGGCGCAAGGTTCTGTACCCGGCACACCGTCCTAGCTTCGCTGAGCTGGAACAAGCGGTTCGCGGTCGCTAAGTCATGGAAAATAATCAGCCGATTATTATCAAGCGCGTCAAGCGCATCGCCGGCGGGCATCACGGGGGCGCCTGGAAAATCGCCTTCGCCGACTTCGCGACGGCGATGATGGCGTTCTTCCTGGTGTTGTGGCTGCTGTCCACCGCGACACCGGAACAGAAGCTCGCCATCGCCGGTTACTTCAAAGACCCGATCGGCTTTTCCGAAAGCGGTACGCCGTACATCATCGATCTGGGCGGCACGCCGACCCTGGCGCCGGAAAACACCCTCAACCCCGAGGTGAAGTCCCAGCCGCAGCCGGACAAGGTGACTGTCGACGCCGAACAGGTCGAAGGCATGGCCGAAATGGTCGAGAAGGAACGCCTGGAGCTGTTGCTGCAAGAACTGCAGACCAAGGTCGAAGAGAACCCGCAGCTGAAGAAATTCAAGGACCAGATCAGTTTCGAAATCACACCGGACGGTTTGCGTATCCAGATCGTGGACGCCGAAAACCGCCCGATGTTCGATTCCGGCAGTGCGCGTCTGAAGCCGTATTTCGAAGACATCCTGCTGGCCATGGCCGACACCATCAAAGCGGTGCCGAACAAGATCAGCATCAGCGGCCACACCGACGCCAAGCCGTATTCGGGCACCGGCGACTTCGGTAACTGGGAACTCTCGGCCAACCGTGCCAACGCTGCGCGTCGTGCGCTGGTGGCGGGCAGTTATCCGGATCAACAGGTGGCGCGGGTGGTCGGTTATGCCTCGTCGGCATTGTTCGATCGCGAGCACCCGTTCAATCCGATCAACCGCCGCATCGACATTATCGTGCTGACCAAGAAAGCCCAGCGTGCCATCGAAGGTTCGCAAGGCGTGGAACCGACTTCGGAGCCGACACAAGGGCAGGGTGGTCCGGGTGAAGTGCCGGCCACGCCAGCTGATCCGAACGCATTGCCAGCCGATAAAGAACCATTGCCGGCGCATGAGCTTCGCGAGCGTTTGAATCTGTTCGATGACCCGGCACCGAAACCGGCTGAACCGCCGAAGCAGTGACCCACAAAAAAGCCGACAGTGATGTCGGCTTTTTTTTGCTTTGATTTGGAGGTCACTTCATTTTCAGTTTGAGCGCGGTCCCTTGTAGGAGCCGGCTTGCTGGCGATGGACGTCAACGATAACGCGTGCTGTCTGGTTCAATGCAGCGCGCTTGAGTCCATCGCCAGCAAGCCGGCTCCTACAGGTTTTACACTTGTCCCGGTCCAGCTTAGTAACTGCTCTCCGGCAAACTCGCGATGATCGAGCGATAACTGTTCATCCGTTGCTGCTGCACGCGGCCTTCTTCCAGTGCCTTGAGCAATGCGCAACCCGGTTCGCGGTCGTGCTTGCAGTCGCGGAAGCGGCAGGTGCCGATCAGGTCGTTGAACTCGATGAAACCGGCTTCGACGTCGGAACGGCTGACGTGGCCCAGGCCGAATTCGCGGATACCCGGGGAGTCGATCAACTCACCGCCACCGGGGAAGTGGAACAGCCGCGCGGTCGTGGTGGTGTGAGTGCCCTGGCCGGACAGTTCGGACAACGGGCCGACGCGGGTTTCGACTTCAGGCAGCAGGCTGTTGACCAGCGACGACTTGCCGACGCCGGACTGGCCGACGAACACGCTGATGCGCCCGTCCAGCTGTTCTTGAAGTTGCTCCATGCCATTGCCGTGGTGCGCCGACACTTCCAGCACCGGATAGCCCAGCGTGCGGTAAACCGCGAGCAAGGCATTCAGCGCGGGGGCGTTCTGCTCGTCGATCAGGTCGAATTTGTTCAGCAGCAGCAACGGCCGGATGCCGGCGTGCTCCGCAGCGACCAGATAGCGGTCGATCAGATTCGCGTGGGGCTCGGGCAGCGGCGCGAAGACGATGACGATCATGTCGACGTTGGCGGCCACCGGCTTGAGCTGGCCACGGCTGTCCGGGCGGCAGAGTTCGGTTTTGCGCGGCAGTTGCGCCACGATCACCCCGATGCCCTGGTTGCCGGCACGCCAGACCACCTGATCGCCGGTCACCAGCGCAGGCAGGTTGGCGCGCAAGTGGCAGCGGAACACCTGGCCGGCCAAATCGCCATCGAGGGCTTCGACTTCGACCTGCACACCGAAGTGCGCGATCACCAGGCCCGTCTGTTCCGGACCCAGGTCGCCACCCTCAAGTGCCTCGACAGCCGAGGACTCGCGTTTGGCGGCGCGGGCAGCGCGTTCGCCCTGAATCTTTTCGATGCGCCAGTTTTGACGACGATTGAGTTGGCGTTTGGCCATGGGTGTTCCGTATCAAGAATGCAGCGATTAGGTAAAACGGCCGCGAGTTTAGCACGCCCGGCCACCTCCCTAGGCTAAACTGCGCAGCATTGCCTAGGAGCCGACACATGCAAAACCCGCAGAATCTGATCTGGATCGACCTGGAAATGACCGGTCTGAACCCTGATACCGACGTCATCATCGAGATGGCCACCATCGTCACCGACAGTGATCTGAACACCTTGGCCGAAGGGCCGGTGATCGCGATTCACCACAGCGATGAAATCCTCGCCGGCATGGACGAGTGGAACACCCGTCAACACGGCGGCTCGGGCCTGACCCAGCGCGTGCGCGACAGCCGCATCAGCATGGCCGAAGCGGAAGCAGAGACCATCGCTTTCCTGGAGAAGTGGGTGCCGAAGGGCAAGTCGCCGATCTGTGGCAACAGCATCTGCCAGGATCGCCGCTTCCTTTATACGCACATGAAATCCCTGGAAAGCTTCTTCCACTACCGCAACCTCGACGTCTCGACGCTGAAAGAGTTGGCCGCACGCTGGGCGCCGGACGTGCGCGACAGCTTCAAAAAGGGTAGCACCCACTTGGCGCTGGACGACATCCGCGAATCCATCGCCGAGCTGCAGCACTACCGCAAGCATTTCATCAAGTTCTGATTCAGCAGCGCCTGTGCTGACGCTTTCGCGGGCAAGCCTCGCTCCTACGGGTACAGCGCGACCCTGTAGGAGCGAGGCTTGCCCGCGAAGCAGACGACTCGGTCTTCCTGGGTGATCGCCCCCTTTTGGTGCTGCACCTAAATGGCTAGACTGCGCGCCTTCCTGCAAGGACCGCCACCATGTTGCTGATGCTTTACCTGATCGCCATTACCGCCGAAGCCATGACCGGCGCACTGTCTGCCGGCCGTCGCGGCATGGACTGGTTTGGCGTGGTGCTGATTGCCTGCATCACGGCGTTGGGCGGCGGTTCGGTGCGCGACGTGCTGCTGGGGCACTACCCGCTGACGTGGGTCAAACACCCGGAATATCTGGTGTTGACCTCGGTTGCGGCCATGGTCACTGTTTTCACGGCCCGCTGGATGCGCCATCTGCGCTCACTGTTTTTGGTGCTCGACGCCGTGGGGCTGGTGGCGTTCACCCTGATCGGCTGCATGACCGCGCTGGAAATGGGCCACGGCATGCTGGTGGCCTCGGTCAGCGGCGTGATCACCGGGGTATTCGGCGGCATCCTGCGCGACATCTTCTGCAACGACATCCCGCTGATCTTCCGCCGCGAACTCTACGCCAGCGTCTCGTTCGCTGCGGCGTGGTGCTACATGCTGTGCATCTATCTGCAACTGCCCGGTGAACAGGCAATTCTCATCACGCTGTTTGGTGGCTTCTTGTTGCGGTTGTTGGCGATTCGTTTTCACTGGGAAATGCCGAAGTTCGTTTATAACGACGAGCAATGAGTGGCAATGCTTACATTCGTCAAGAGCAGCACGAATAATCTATAGAGCTGCGGTATATATGTAGCGTTTGTCAGGCAAGTAATTAAATAAGCTGTGGTTTTCCACTGTTTAAAAAGGTTACTTGCATGTCTGATTCAGACTCGACAAACGCGCAGCTCAACGCGCATCAAACGTTGATAATAAAGTCGATTCCCGACTGGTTGATTCGTGCGCCTGCCGAAAGACGCCTGGCATTGAAAAACGCCGGGGTTGTTTTTCCGGACTGGTACCGCTCGGCATCCGCCGCCAGTCATGAGGCCTTGAAGCAGGCAACTCAACGTAGTTGGGTTTCGCAAACCCGGGTGGACCGCCTGTTTGAAGGCCTTGCCGACGTTCGCGCATTTGCCGAGCCATTGCTGACTCAGGCCCTGAAAAGTCAGTTCGAGATAGAGCTGAATGTCAGGAAAACGTACCTGCGACTCTATGTCCCCAAAGATTTACCGGTCCGCTATGAAGTGACGACGATTTCACTTCTGGATGCTGCCTTGCATAACTTCGAAATGAAGGAGACGGCAGCGCATTACTTTGACAGCGCTTCATGTTTTATCACTGAGCCCGGTGCGAGCGGACAGTTCGATATTCTCCCGATTAACAGTCGCTTGTCTGTCGCTGTATTTGCCTCGCTATGCCGACAACTTGATATCGGAGGGCGTTATAAACAGCAACTTGAAGCGCTGTTATTGCCCACGGATGTTGCGGCCAGAACGATGCTGGCACACAAAGTCATTGCCAGTCAGCAGGATCGATTCAGGGTGGCAACACTCCTGGCTCGAATGAAAGGTGATATTGGGCTCGCTGAACAGACCCTGCTGCAGGGCTTGCTGACAGAGCAAAAAACACCGATGCCTGGCACAAAAGCGCTGCGTTTGTATCAACTGAGCCTCCTGGGAACGGCGTTGACCGGCATCGTGCTGTTCTCGGCGGATCCGGAGCATTCTCGCGAAGTTGAACCGGTGATTGCCTACATCCCCGATGACCCTGAGCACCCGCTGAAAACCTATGCCTCCACCCGCGAATTCGTGGACGAACTGACCCGGCAATTGCGCTCTACCGATTACCAGCGTTTTTTTGCCCGATTTGTCGCTCACGACCAACGAGGAGCCTTTTTCGCCACGTTGCTCAATGTGCTCAACGCCGCAGACACCGATGCGCGGCCCAACCTCAGGATGCAAACACAGCGCGTGGGTCCGCAATTGTGGACCTGGCTGTACCAATCCCGGCTGAACCAGATCCTTAATGATGCGCGCGTCATGGCCGTGTCTACCGCAGACGAAGACCGTAAGTCGCGTTGGGAGCAATGGGACAGCCTGGAGAAAGTGGCCACCGTTGTACTGGAGGTCGCGGCGCTGGCGGCGATCCCGTTCGTGCCGTTTCTGGGCGAGCTGATGTTGGCCTATACCGTGTACCAACTGTTGGACGACACGTTTACCGGCATCCTTGATTGGGCCGAAGGGCAGTTGATCGAAGCGTCGGCGCATTTGCTGTCCATTGCTGAAACGGTTGCCCAGTTGGGTGCGTTTGCATTGGGCGGCCTGGCCGTCGGCAAACTGCTGTCCGTTGACCCAGGCGCTTTCGTCAACCGCTTGAAAGTCGTTGATATGGGGGCGGGCCAGCCACGATTGTGGAATCCCGATCTGAGTGCATATGAGCGTGCGGTGCGCTTGCCGGCCGACTCCCAGGCTGATGCGCTCGGTTTACATCGGCATCAGGGCGCGAGAGTGCTGCCTCTTGATGGGAAAACCTATGAAGTGGTGGTGCCCGAGACTGACGGGAGTGTCTATCGCATTCGCCACCCGGACAGGCCGGATGCCTACAAACCACAACTTGCCCACAACGGCGCAGGTGCGTGGGCGCATGAGGTTGAGCGCCCCATGGAGTGGCGGCGCGCGCAACTGTTTCGTCGCCTGGGGCATTCGGTGGCCGAGTTTTCGGATGTCACGGCTGGACGCATTCTGGTGGTTAGCGGCATCGACGAGGCGGTGCTGCGCGACATGCACGTTCATACCCGGCGCCCCCCAGCCTTGCTCGAAGACACCATCCGGCGCTTCAAACTCGATCAGCAGATTCAGGCGTTCATCGCGCAGATGCAAAGCACCGATTCGCGGGTGTATTTGAAAGCCGATCCGCAGATACAGGTGCAACTGCTGCAGGCTCAGGGCGTCAGCCTGCAGGACAGCCAGCTGCGAAGCGGCGATCTGGTTCGAAGCGTGGTTGAAACACTTGAGGATGCACAGCTGAAAAAACTGCTGGGTGAAAGCCTGGCGTTTGGCGATTCTTTGCCTGGAATCGACGTGCGGGCCGCCCGGCTACGACTCAGAATCGCGGGTTGGGCACAGGAAAGTCGCGCCAGTTTGTTCGAGGCAAGTGAGCGCCACTTTGAGCTGAGCAGTGATGAAAACACCCGGCAGATACGCCGGATTTTTCCTGATCTGCCCAAAACCATCGCTGAAGAATTATGGCGCCATGCAGAGGCAGCCGATCGTCTGCATATGCAGCGCAACCTCGGAATCACCCGGCGAATGGCGCATGAAGCGCTGTTCTATCTACGGGAAGTGCGCCTCAGCAGGGCGTACGAAGGGCTTTATCTGGAGACGAGTGCGAATCCGGACTCCGACAGGTTGGTACTGCATGGGCTCGAAAACCTGAACGGCTGGTCGCCAGAGGTGCGCATCGAAGTGCGTGACAGCGATTTTGACGGTGCATTGGTGGACAGTATCGGTGGTCCCGAGGCCCCGATTCGCAAAGTCCTGGTCAGACAGAATGGCCAATACCAGGCCTACGATGGCTTCGGCAAGGAGCTGCACGCACTCGACGATCTCTACGGCGCTGTCCAGCATGCCCTTCCCGATGCTCAACGCCGGGCGTTGGGTTTGCCTCATGTCGGGCAGGACGTGGGGCTCCGGCAGGCAGTCCGACAACAAACACTGATGCCGCGCTCGCAAGCCCGGGCGTTGCTGGGGCAGCCGCCTTTGGAGGCGGGTGCTCGCTCACCCATGGGGCTGGCCGTGGGGCGTTCTGGCTATCTGTTGGGCGGTGGCGATTTTGTACCGGAGCCAGTGCGTTCCGTAGAGCAACGGCTTCAAGCGCTTTACCCGACGCTCTCCGAGGAAGAAATGGTGACGTTGCGCAGCGAGCGATTGATCGGGGAGCCGGTGTTGGCCGTTGCGCGCCTGGAGAACGAGTACGTGACGTTGGTCAATGAGTTGGAGGTGTGGGTCAAAGATGTGCCTTCCCACCACCCACTGACAGGTGTGTTATTGGATGCCAGGTCCATTGCGCAACAACGTCTCAAAAGACAGGCTTTCATGGAGGAGCTCAAGGCCAGTTGGTCTCGCCGCCAGACGCCGGCCAGCCCTTATCAGCCTCACCACTTTTATTTATATCTCGACATCATGGGGGCGTTGCCCGAACTGACGGCCGACTTTGGGCATGTGACTGAGTTGGTGCTGGGCAGTCGCACTCAACCTTTGCGGGGGCATGGTTTTTTCAGAAGTTTTAGCGCAGTGCAATTTCTCACGCTGGAGGGCATTCAGCTGGATAGTTTCCCCCTAGAGATTTATCAGATGCGCGACCTGGTCTCACTGACGCTCAACGATTGTTCCCTGCGACTTTCCGATGCCACGGCCGAAGGCTTGTCTCGAATAGAAGGGCTGCAACTATTGAGTTTGAATGACAATCCATTGGGACTGAGCCCGCACGTGGGCTTCATGAAAGGCATGCGCGATTTGTATCTGCACAACACTGGATTGACTGAAGTGCCGTCTGGACTGTTTGACCTTGAATATCTTTCGAGAGCCGATTTGACTCTTAATGACATAGTTGACGTGCCCGAGGATCTTTTTGATGTGCCCGTGACTCGCGCGGTTGATTTTGACTTTAGGGGTAACCCGCTGAGTACGGAAAGTGATCGTAGGATAAGCCAGTATCTGAATAACGCGGGCCTCGATCTAAAGGTTTCAATTAGATGGGATGGGTTTCCGGAAGTTGAAGGGAGTGATGACGATTTTGGAGGTGCTTCAACAGACAGTGCTCTAGGTAGCGATGAAGAAAATGATGAGCCATAGTCTGGTATGTTTCGCTTTCCACATATGTTGAATCTTTTTCTCCGTACAAATTTATAGGCTGATATTGTAATTTTCTCGTGCCAGAGGTGAACCTTGATCATGGAAGGGTTCACCGGTTTACGAAATATTATTGATATTCTATAAGCGAGAGAAAATTTATGTCCGGAGAAAGCGCGAATCCCGTACGGTTGTTGACGTTTAAAGTGCAGTTTTATGGGCCTGCCGCCACTGCGACGAAGAAAATATATGCCAACGGAAAGATGCAAGTTAGGGTGCAAGTTCTTCTTTCTGCGGTAGATGGCAATGGTCGACCTGCCATTATGTCCGCCAAGATTTTTAACAGTGTGAGGCTGATCAATTACAAGACCGGAGAATTGCTGTCGGACGGTTGGGGCGCAGATGAACGGCCCAACAAGTATGCGCAAGCACTGTATGGTGTTTCGGCCGAAGGGGAAGGAGAACATCCCGACCCCTATACCCGTATCAGAACCTTTTGGGTGTCCAGTGCTGTCGCGACAGATATACAGATTGGAGCAGCGGTTATTTTTAATGACAAACTGATCCTCTCTAACAATACAACCATCGGGGCTAAGTTCGACGGTAGCGTAAGTATTGAGGCGGAAGTTCCAGTGGTTTATGAAATTTCAAAATTTCGTCTGGATACGGTGGTCAATCATCCTGTGCCTGATTGTACGCTGACACATTTTTATTTGAGCTTGAATGTTGATGGGCGACAGCTCCGGTTGGTTGGCTGGTCTGAAAAAATAGCCGTTGAGCACGGACTGGCTTCTGGGACGCTGAGGGTGTTCGACGCACACGGATATTATTTGGAAAGCCCCTACTGGTGGCGGTCAGTCTGCTTTATTGCAGGCGTTAATGATAAGGAAATTCCTGTTGTGCTCACGCCCGAGCAGGATTCGAACCAGTATCGAACATATTACGTTCCGGTGAATGACCGGAAGGGAGCATTGACCATCGTTCAGGGGGTAAGCCTGGAGTTCACGGGCAATACTTATAACAAGAGAGATACTTTTTACTTTACTGCTTTCGATGTCTACGGAACGGGGCACGATTTGTGTCTGCGCTTTGATAATTCTGTTTTGCCAGGCGCTTTCTTTCTTGAAAAGGCCTGAGCGCAATTCCGCAATTGAAAAAAATTGATGTTTAACAGGGATGGAAAAAAACAGCATGGAAGGTTTGTATGTCTGAGAAAGCGAGTGCGTCGATCTATTCTAGTGCGTTTAATTTTGATGAGTTCCTGAGCGGTGGAGTAGATCCGCGGACAGGGCTGTACACGTTCACCTTGTCTCTTGGCAATATTCATTCAGTGGCCCTGAACGGACCATCGCTGGATATCAATCTGCAGTTCAACCCTCTCAATAGCGTTGAATCGGGGTTGGGGGCCGGCTGGGCGTTGCCGTTGTCTCGTTATGATTTGTTGAACAACACGTTGTCGTTATCGAGTGGCGACAGCTACAAAACGACACCAGTAAACACGGGGCTGCAGATTCCCGACCCGCATGTGGAAAACTTTAAAGTCATCAGCCTTGATTCGGGCGATTACGAATTGATTCACAAAAGTGGCTTGCGGGAACAGCTCGAGGCATTCGAAAACAGTGATTTCGCTGTGCCCAGGCGGATGGTGGCGGCCAATGGGACAAGCCTTCTTCTGGATTACGCCTCTCACCACGGCGTGCCTAGACTGGTTGGCGTCAAAGACGCAGAGCGGACTTTGCTGAGCATTACTTACGACGACGCTCAGGTCGTCCTTACGCGCTACCCGAATACAGTGTGCGAGGCCCAATTTACTTTGACGCTTGGTAATGGTCGTGTTTCCGCTATCCAACTACCGACAGCAGAACAATGGCTTTTTACCTATGAGGTACAAGGTGGATTGGTTTGCCTGACTGAAGTCAGTTCGGCGATGGGTGCACGTGAATTGATTCAATACTCACAAACCGGACACTCTCTCCCGCCGGCGGCGCCTGTCGCGGCAATACCATATGTGATTTCGCATACGTTATTTCCGGGGGGGAGTCAGCCGGCCATCGTCACGGAGTACGAGTTTTCCGAACAGAACTTTTTGGGTTTCAACGGGGGAGTTCGTTGGTCGGACGAACTGGACAGTTTGTCTGCTGCCCAGGAAGACTACTGCTACACGTCGACTGAAAACCTGATCCTCGGAGAGGATGTCCACCGCAGTACGGTGCGGACCTACAACAAATACCATCTGCTGCTTTCGCAGGTAACCCGGTGCGGGCAGGCCACTGATTCACTCACGACGCAGTACCATCTCTTGCCGGGAAGGAGTATTGACGAGCAACCACCACAGTTCCGTCTGCCCCTGCTACAGACCCGGCTTTACAAGAATGAGCACACTGGAAAACAGCGGGAAGAGGTGACTCGGACCGAGTTTGATGGCGCTGGCAATCTGCTCAAGCACGTTGCTCCCAGTGGCGTGACGACGGTCAGTGAGTTTTTCAGTGCGTCTGGTGCCGAGGGCTGCCCTGCCGACCCTTTGGGTTTTGTGCGGTTTGAGAAACAGCGGACAGTCTATCCGGCCAAAGGGCTGGCTCCTGCCCCGACGACGGTGACCCACTATCGCTACCAACTGCTTGGCGGGCTGGACGGTAGCTCGAGGCAAAATGTCGTGCCTGTAGCGGAGCTGCTCGTTGAGCAAACAGCGCAGGGCGATACGTTATGCCTGCAGACAGATCTGCATTACTTCGATGTGCCCGCCGAACCTCATCGTCATGGTCAGTTGAAGAAGCAAACCGTTACCCGGCTAACCCATTCCACTCATTGTGAATTCTCTTACACGCTCCGGGGGGCGATTCGGCGCGTGCGGACGACGTTGACCGGATTCGATGGCACAAGCACGACAGAATCGCGCACTTACTCGGCGTTGAGCGGGGTGCTGGTGTCGGGGAAGAACGAGGAGGGTGTCACCACTCGCTTCGACTATGACGCGGTTGGCCGGCCGCTGACTGAAACCGTCGCACCAGGCACTTCCTTCGAAGCGCGGCGACATTCGAACTACACGGCCGCCACGGCGGACTTGCCCGCGACACTGCTCAATACCGATGCCAGTGGTGTGCGACAGCGGGCGACCTATGATGGCTTGGGACGCGTGGTGAAAATCGAGGAGCAAGACAGCGATCTCTCGTCAGACGGTCCGCTACGAGAGGTTTACTCGGCGCAGTACGATTCGATGGGTCAGTTGGTGGGAGAGACTCATACGGATTGGTTGGCGGGCGTCGCATTGCCTCTCAAGCAGAGTTTTATCCTTGATGATTGGGGGCAGGTGGTGACCACTGTTTCCCAGAGCGGCCTTCGGCAACACGTCAACAACGATCCAGTCTCCCGGCAGGAGTCTCGCTGGACGGAAGGTTCCGGCAAGACGGTCACGCTTTTCAATGATTTCGATAAGCCTGTCAGCGTCGAAGTATTCGACCGTGCCGAGCAAAGTCTGGGCAAGACGACGCATGTCTATGATGGTTTGGGCCGCGCGCTCAGTCAGACTGATCCGCAAGGCAATACGACAACCTATGCGTACGATGTTTTTGGTCGGTTGATACGCAGCGTGTTACCCGACGGCACTGCTGTGGAAACCCGGTACGCGACTCACAGCCACATGCAGTTGCCCATCGAAGTCAAAGTGGGCACACACATTTTGGGTAAGCAGGTCTTCGACGGTCTCGCACGTTTGACCCAAAGCGAAGTGGGCGGACGACAAACCGGTTTGTTGTACGAGGCCGGCTCGAAACGTCCTTCTGTCGAATGCAGGCCAAGTGGTGAGCGTGTTCGGTATAGCTATGAACCCAATCTTGGCGGCAAGGTTATTCGGCGTCAGACGTTGGGGACGGAGGCGTTGCCAACACCCGACTCGGGAATACTGGCCAATTATTTCTACGGTTCCAGGTTGGGGGCGCTGACCGGCTGCAACGAACAAGGCCGTGAGTCTCACTTCGAGTACAGCCGCTCCGGCAAACTCAAGCGAGAAACGTTGACTCAGGGAGGCAGAACGCGGACTAACGAGTACAGCTATTCGCTGGCCGGGCGACCACTTGTCTGCACCGATGTGCTTGGCAATGAGCACAAGACGACCTACGACCATCTGGGGCGCCCGAAATCGGTTGAACAAAACCGGGTAAAAGCCGATTTCACCTACAACGCCCTGGATCAGCTCGGCTCCATCCACGCACAAGATCTTGTCAGCGGCAGTTCCTTGACCACCCGCCTGGTTTATGACGATCTGGGGCGTGAGGTGTCGCGCAGTTTTGAGGTGGGCGGGGCTGTTCGGCAAACGTTGACGTCGCGCTACACCCCGGCCAGCAAGTTGGCGCAAAGAACCCTGAAGAATGGCCTTCAGGTCGCCCGTGATGAGACGTTCAGCTACGACGCACGGGGTCGACTCAAGGAGTACCTGTGTGCAGGAACGCATAAGCCCCGGGACTTCCAGGGCAAAGAGATCATCAGGCAAACCTTCGTGTTCGATGAGCTGGACAATGTTCTGACGCTGGAAACCGAATTCCCCGGCGCAAAGAACCTGACCCTCTACGCGTACAGCCCTGACGATCCGACACGGTTGGTCAGTGTTCGGCATAGCCATGCAGACTATCCGGCTCCCGTGACCCTGTTGTATGACGCTGATGGTCAGTTGATCCGGGATGAGCAGTCGCGCGCACTCACCTACGACGCGCTGGGGCGGTTGACGCAGGTTGCGGGTGCGGGAGGCGCCATCCTGCGCGGGTATGGGTACGACGCCTTGGACCAGTTGGTCGAATTGTCATCGCCGCAGGCCCCATCCACTCAACGCTATTATCGCGAAGGGCGGGTTGCGAATGATGTGAGCGGCAATGACACGACTACCTGCCTGCGCCAGGCCGGGATTCTGTTGGGGCAGCATCAATCGGGGCAACATGCCGGCGTCAGATTGTCAGGCACCGACCAGCAACAGTCAGTATTGAGTGAAGTCAGCGGGGAAAATTACACCGCCATCGCCTACAGCCCCTATGGACACCGAGCGGCGGAGGGTGGGTTGTTCAGTCTGGCTGGCTTTAACGGGGAAACGTTTGATCCACTGACAGGGTTGTATCTGCTTGGCAACGGTTACCGGGCTTACAGTCCTGGTTTGATGCGCTTCCATAGCCCGGACAGCTTGAGTCCTTTTGGCGCCGGCGGATTGAATCCTTACGCGTATTGCCTGGGCGATCCCGTCAATCGGGTCGATCCTACCGGGCATTTTTCCTGGCAGAGTGTTCTCGGTATTGGCCTGTCAATCATCGGGATAGTTGCCGGTTTTGCTTCCTTCGGAGCTGCCACTCCGCTTGCCCTGCTCGGACTCGGATTGGGCGTGGCTTCCGGTCTGACCGGAATCGCGGGAATTGTTGCCAGCGAGATGATGCCAACTTCGCTGGCAGGTGAGGTTTTGGGTTGGATCAGTACGGCATGGGGGGTGGGATCCTTGACTGCAGGTGGACTGGCTGCGAGCAAGGCATTCACTCAGTGGGGAAGCGGCGCCCTTACATCCCCGCCCACCAGAGTCTCTCAATTTGGCTATCGACCAGGGGCGCTTGCCGGTGGCGGTCGGGGCGCGGCCAAAGGTGCGAAAGGCGCTGGCAAAGCGACGCAGGCGCCTTCGGCCTCTGGACAGGCGCGGCCGGAAAAGTGGACGCTAATTGATGATATCGGCAGAAACGATTTCACGCCGAATGGGAAGCCGGGGAATGTTGCCCGTGGCAAGTACGCCGATTTCAAGAAAGGGATAGAGGACGGCTTGAGCCCCTTTGAATCTACTAAAGCTCATTTGGGTAATAGTTACGATCCTTACCCGGGTTACAGCGGGTATACAAAGATTGTCAGTGACGTCAAAGCGAGTAACCAGGCCGCCATGAATGCTGCCAAAAAAGCCAGGGAGGTACCGATCCTGCTCTCCCAGCCTGAGCATGTTCATGCTCGTCTGGGTGGGTTCGACAGGGTTTTTTTCCTGGAATACAGAACAGAAATGAGAGTGGTCATCAAGCAGATCGGGGGGCACGATCCACAGTGGTGAACCGGAGAATCAAGCTGTCGGGTTATGTCTGACGCAAAGCATGCTGACGCAATGCCCACTCCACATGCTCTCTCACCAGCTCCGACGGGTACTCCCGTCGCGCCTTCAATGCTTCCAGCACCGGAATCGTTGAAGGCGCATTCCCCAGGCCCACCGCCAGGTTGCGCAGCCAACTCTGATAGCCCGCTCGACGCAACGGCGAGCCTTCGGTGCTGCTGAGAAACTTGTCCTCATCCCACATGAACAGCTCGGCAAGGTCAGCGTTATCCAGGTTATGCCTTGGCTTGAAATCACTCTCGCCGGACGGACGGGCGAAGCGGTTCCATGGGCAGACGATCTGGCAGTCATCGCAACCGAACACCCGGTTGCCAATCAGCGGCCGCAGGTCTTCTGGGATGGCGCCTTTGAGCTCGATGGTCAGGTAGGAAATGCAGCGCCGGGCGTCCAGCACGTAGGGGCCGACGAAGGCGTTGGTCGGGCAGATGTCGAGGCATGCGGTGCAGCGGCCGCAATGTTCGGTGGCGTGGGGCGGGTCCACCGGCAGCGGCAGGTCGACGAACAGTTCGGCGAGAAAGAAATAACTGCCGGCCTTGCGATTCAAGACCAGCGTGTTTTTGCCGATCCATCCAAGGCCGGCCTTTTCGGCGATGGCTTTTTCCAGCACCGGTGCACTGTCGACAAACGCGCGGTAGCCGAACGGGCCGATGACCGCCTGAATCTTTTCTGCCAGTTGTTGCACGCGTTTACGGATCAACTTGTGGTAATCGCGGCCCAAGGCATAACGCGACACGTAGGCTTTTTCCGGTTGAGCCAGCAATTGCGCCATTTGGGTATCGCCCGGCAGGTAATCCATGCGCAGGGACACTACCCGAAGCGTGCCGGGCACCAGCTCTTCAGGGTGTGAGCGTTTGCTGCCATGGGCGCCCATGTAGTCCATTTCGCCGTGGTAACCGGCTTCGAGCCAGCGCGCCAGGTGCTGCTCATGCTCGGCCAGATCCAGGCCGCTGATGCCGACTTGCTGAAAGCCCAGCTCGCGGCCCCAGTCCTTGATGGATTGGGCGAGGGCGGGCAGGTCTGTGGTAATAGCGGGCATGAGGCGAGAGAAACCGGAGCTGAGGTGCGTATAATTCTGCCAGACATCGGAGCCCGAAGACGCATGCCGCACACTAAAGATGATTTACCCGACGCGCTGTACAGCGCCGCGCAAGTGCGAGCGCTCGATGCGAGCCTGATTGCGGCCGGTACGCCGGGCTTCGAATTGATGCAGCGGGCGGCGCGGGCGACCTGGCGTGCGCTGGTCCGGCACTGGCCGACGGCCAACGAACTGACAGTGGCCGCCGGTCACGGCAATAACGCCGGTGACGGTTATCTGGTTGCGGTATTGGCCAAGCGTGCCGGATGGCATGTGCGCGTGTTGGCGGTCGGTGATCCCCCGCGTTTGCAGGGCGATGCTGCCTTGGCCCATGCCGAGGCCCTTTCCGAAGGCGTCGCCGTTCAAGCCTGGAGTGCACAGTCGGAGTTGCGTGGCGTTGTATTGGACGCCTTGCTCGGCACCGGCCTGACAGGCAAGGTGCGCGAGCCTTACGCCAGCGTCATCGCGGCGATCAATGCCAGCGGCCTGGCGGTTGCGGCGGTGGATATTCCGTCGGGCCTTTGTGCGGATACGGGAAGCGTGCTCGGTGCGGCCGTCCGGGCTGATCTGACCGTGACCTTCATTGGTTTGAAACTGGGCCTGTTCACGGGTGAGGCGGCGGACGTGGTGGGCGAGTGGGTCTTCAACGATCTGCAAGCTTCGCCTGAGTCTTTGAGCGGGATCGCGATCAGTGCTCGTCGTCTGACGGCCGGTAACTTGCCGCGTCTGGCAGGGCGTGCGCCGACTGCGCATAAAGGCAAATTCGGCCATGTCTTGCTGATTGGCGGTGATCGCGGTTTCGGCGGTGCCATTTTGCTGAGTGCACAAAGTGCGCTGCGCAGTGGCGCGGGCATGGTGTCGGTGGCCACTCGCAGCGAGCATGTGTCGGCGGCACTGGCCAGAATTCCCGAGGCGATGGTGCTGGGCACTTCGTCGGCGAATCAACTGATGGGTTTGCTGCAAAAGGTTTCCGTGCTGGTGGTCGGTCCGGGCTTGGGGCAGGCTTCGTGGGGACGCAGTCTGTTGTCGGCGGCGGCCAATGCACCGCTTCCACAAGTCTGGGACGCCGATGCGTTGAATATGCTGGCTGACGAACACGTGAGCCTGCCAAAGGACTGCGTGATCACGCCGCATCCAGGCGAAGCGGCGCGACTGCTGGGAATATCCACGGCCGAAGTGCAGGCGGATCGACCGGCAGCGGCGCACGCATTGAGCAAAAAATACACAGCTGTAGTGATTTTGAAAGGCGCCGGCAGCCTGATCGCCAGCCCGGATGGCCGCTTGGCGGTGTGCCATCAGGGCCACCCGGCCATGGCCGCTGCCGGGCTGGGCGATGTGCTGGCCGGTCTGGTCGGCGCGTTGCTGGCCCAGGGCATGGACGCGTTCGATGCGGCCTGCCTTGGAGTCTGGCTGCACGCCAATGCCGGCGCGCAACAAGGTAAATCGGGCCGTGGGCTGGCGGCCAGTGATCTGATTCCAGCCATTCGTCAGTTGTTGGAGGAGCAAGCACCGTGTCTGAAGTAACCCTGTACCTGGCTGATGAAGAAGCGATGACCGCGTTTGGCGCCCGCATCGCGAAAACCACCGAAGGGCACGGTCTGATTTTTCTGGAAGGGGATCTGGGGGCGGGGAAAACTACGTTGTCCCGCGGCATCATCCGGGGGCTGGGGCATGAGGGCGCGGTAAAAAGTCCGACGTTCACCCTGGTCGAACCCTACGAGATTGGCGACATCCGCGCCTTCCATTTCGATCTCTATCGTTTGGTCGACCCTGAAGAACTGGAGTACCTCGGCATCCGCGACTATTTCGAAGACGATGCCTTGTGCCTGATCGAGTGGCCCGATAAAGGTGCAGGCTTTTTGCCAAAGCCCGACCTGACCATTACCATTAGCCCGCAAGACAGCGGGCGTTCGCTGAAAATTTTGTCCCAGGGCTCGCGTGGCGAGTCGTGGTGTGCCGCTTTGGCATTGGAAATCAATTAAATGATGGGGTCAGGTATGCGCTTTCGCGCGATGGTAGCTGCCGTAGGGATGTTGTTTTTGGCGGTGACCGTCGACGCTGTGGCCGAAACGAAGGTCAACAGCGTCCGTCTGTGGCGGGCGCCGGACAACACACGGTTGGTGTTCGACCTGACCGGGCCGGTGCAACACAGCGTTTTCACCCTGACAGCCCCGGATCGACTGGTGATCGACATCAATGGTGCCACCCTCGGTGCGCCGCTGAACGTGTCCACTGCCAACACCCCGATCACCGCCATGCGCTCGGCCCAACGCACGCCGACCGACCTGCGCGTGGTCATCGACCTGAAAAAAGCCGTCACGCCGAAAAGCTTCACCCTGGCGCCGAACGCCCAGTATGGCAATCGTCTGGTGGTCGATCTGTTCGATAACGCCGCCGACGCCGCGCCGACTCCTGCGCCGACCAACGTTGCGACTGTCGCGCCGGTGCCGGTCACTCCGGTCGATCCCCCGGTCAAGCTGCCACCCGCACCGGCCGGCAAGCGCGACATCATTGTCGTGATCGACGCAGGTCACGGCGGCGAAGACCCGGGTGCCTCGGGCTCTCGCGGTCAGCGTGAAAAAGACGTGGTGCTGGCCATCGCTCGCGAATTGCAGCGTCAGGTCAACGGCATGAAAGGCTTCCGCGCCGAACTGACTCGCACCGGCGACTACTTCATTCCGTTGCGTGGCCGCACCGAAATTGCCCGCAAGAAGGGCGCCGACCTGTTCGTTTCGATCCACGCCGATGCCGCGCCTTCGGCCGCTGCGTTCGGTGCCTCGGTGTTCGCCCTGTCTGATCGCGGCGCCACGTCGGAAACCGCCCGTTGGCTGGCCGACAGTGAAAACCGCTCCGACTTGATCGGTGGTGCCGGCAACGTCAGCCTCGACGACAAGGACCGCATGCTCGCAGGCGTGCTGCTCGACTTGTCGATGACCGCCTCGCTGACGTCCAGCCTGAACGTCGGCCAGAAGGTTTTGAGCAACATCGGCCGCGTCACGCCGCTGCACAAACAGCGCGTGGAACAAGCCGGGTTCATGGTGTTGAAGTCGCCGGACATCCCGTCGATCCTGGTGGAAACCGGGTTCATCTCCAACGCCAACGAAGCCTCGAAACTCGCGGCCTCCAGCCACCAGCAAGCGCTGGCTCGCTCGATCAGCAGCGGCGTGCGCCAGTTCTTCCAGCAGAATCCGCCACCGGGCACTTACATCGCCTGGCTGCGCGATTCCGGGAAAATCGCCCAAGGGCCTCGTGATCACCGGGTGAACCCGGGTGAAACCCTGGCGATGATCGCCGTGCGTTATCAAGTGTCCCCGGCCACCTTGCGCAGCGCCAACAACCTGAAAACCGACGAGCTGAAAATCGGTCAGACCCTGACCATTCCCGGCACCGAACTGGCATCCAAAGAATGAATCAGGTCGTGATCAACAGCGCTCGCATCGAGCTGCTCAGCCCGCGACTGGCGAACCAGATTGCCGCCGGCGAGGTGGTCGAGCGCCCTGCTTCGGTGATCAAGGAGTTGCTGGAAAACAGCCTCGACTCCGGCGCCAAGCGCATTGACGTCGATGTCGAGCAGGGCGGCGTCAAGCTGCTGCGGGTGCGCGACGATGGCAGCGGCATTTCTGCCGATGACCTGCCGCTGGCTCTGGCCCGTCACGCCACCAGCAAGATCCGCAACCTGGAAGACCTTGAGCAGGTGATGAGCCTCGGATTCCGTGGTGAGGCACTCGCCTCGATCAGCTCCGTGGCGCGCTTGACCCTGACCTCCCGCACCCGCGATGCCGATCAGGCCTGGCAGGTCGAAACCGAAGGCCGGGACATGGCGCCCCGCGTGCAGCCTGCCGCTCATCCGGTGGGCACCTCCGTGGAAGTGCGGGATCTGTTCTTCAACACCCCGGCGCGGCGCAAGTTTCTAAAAACCGAAAAAACCGAATTCGATCACCTGCAAGAAGTGATCAAGCGCCTGGCGCTGGCGCGCTTCGACGTGGCGTTCCACCTGCGCCACAACGGCAAGACCATCCTCAGCCTGCATGAAGCCCATGACGACGCGGCCCGCGCCCGGCGTGTGGCGGCGATCTGCGGCTCGGGGTTCCTGGAACAGGCGCTGCCGATCGAAATCGAGCGCAACGGCCTGCATTTGTGGGGATGGGTGGGCTTGCCGACCTTCAACCGCAGCCAGGCGGACTTGCAGTATTTCTTCGTCAACGGCCGCGCCGTTCGCGACAAACTGGTGGCCCACGCGGTGCGCCAGGCCTATCGCGACGTGCTGTTCAATGGTCGGCACCCGACCTTCGTGCTGTTTTTCGAAGTCGATCCGGCCGGTGTCGACGTCAACGTGCACCCGACCAAGCACGAAGTGCGCTTCCGTGACGGGCGCATGGTCCACGATTTCCTCTATGGCACCTTGCACCGTGCCTTGGGCGATGTGCGACCGGATGATCATCTGGCGGCACCGGTGGCGACTGCCATCGTTCGTCCGAGCGGCCTCGAGGCCGGTGAATTCGGCCCGCAAGGCGAAATGCGCCTGGCGGCCAATGCGTTGCTGGAGCAGCCTCAAGCGCAACCGTCGTTCAATACGCCGGCGGGCTCGGGCGCTGGTGCCGGTTATCAGTATCAATACACGCCGCGTCCTCAGTCCGGTGTGCCTGCGGCTGAAGCCCAGGCTGCTTACCGTGAATTTTTTACGCCGTTGCCGGAAGCCAATGCTGTCGCGCTGCCGGCCGGTCAGGACGATATTCCACCGTTGGGTTACGCATTGGCGCAACTCAAAGGCATCTACATCCTTTCGGAAAACGCCCAAGGCCTGGTATTGGTGGACATGCACGCCGCCCATGAGCGGATCATGTACGAACGCCTGAAAGTCGCCATGGCCAGCGAAGGCCTGAGCGGTCAGCCGCTGTTGGTTCCGGAATCTTTGGCCGTGAGCGAGCGCGAAGGCGATTGCGCCGAAGAAAACGTCGCGTGGTTCCAGCGCCTGGGCTTTGAGTTGCAGCGTCTCGGCCCGGAAACACTGGCCATTCGGCAGATTCCGGCCTTGCTCAAGCAAGCGGAAGCCAACCGGTTGGTCAGCGATGTTCTGGCCGATCTGATGGAATACGGCACCAGCGACCGGATTCAGGCGCACCTGAACGAATTGCTTGGCACCATGGCTTGCCACGGCGCGATTCGGGCGAATCGGCGTCTGGCCCTGCCGGAAATGAACGGTCTGCTGCGTGACATGGAAAACACCGAGCGCAGCGGTCAATGCAACCATGGCCGACCGACCTGGACCCAATTGGGCCTGGACGATCTGGACAAACTGTTCCTGCGCGGTCGTTGATGAGCCAGCTCCCTCCTGCGATTTTCCTGATGGGCCCGACCGCAGCGGGCAAGACCGACCTGGCCATCGAGCTGACCAAAGTCCTGCCTTGCGAGCTGATCAGCGTCGATTCGGCGCTGGTCTATCGCGGCATGGACATCGGCACCGCCAAGCCGTCGAAAGAGATTCTGGCCGAGTTTCCCCATCGTCTGATCGATATTCTCGACCCGGCAGAGAGCTATTCCGCCGCAGATTTTCGCCGTGACGCCCTCGAAGCGATGGCCGACATCACCGCGCGGGGCAAAATTCCGCTGCTGGTGGGCGGCACAATGCTCTATTACAAGGCTTTGGTCGAAGGCCTGGCGGACATGCCGGCGGCCGATCCTGAAGTGCGCGCGCAGATCGAAGAAGAAGCTGCACGCCTTGGCTGGCAAGCCCTGCACGACCAATTGGCGATCATCGACCCGGAATCGGCGGCGCGTATTCACCCGAACGATCCGCAGCGACTCAGTCGAGCACTGGAAGTTTATCGTGTCAGCGGTCAGAGCATGACCGAGCTTAGGCTGAGACAATCTGCGCAAAGTACTGAAGCAGCCGCTTCGGGACTGCAACAATTGCCCTATACTGTCGCGAACTTGGCCATTGCTCCGGCAAATCGTCAGGTACTGCACGAGCGAATTAAACAAAGATTCACTTTAATGTTGGAACAGGGATTCATCGACGAGGTCGTAGCCCTGCGTATGCGAAGTGACCTGCATTCCGGGTTGCCGTCTATACGCGCAGTAGGCTACCGACAAGTCTGGGACTACCTGGATGGCAAGCTGACGCAAGCCGAGATGCAGGAGCGTGGAATCATTGCCACGCGCCAATTGGCAAAACGTCAGTTCACCTGGCTGCGCAGTTGGGCTGATTTACACTGGTTGGACAGCCTGGATTGCGACAATCTGCCGCGCGCCTTGAAATACCTGGGGACCATCTCCATATTGAGCTGAGTCCTTGCAATTGCCGTCTATCCTTGGGGGTGTGACGGCCACAAGCCATCTGTTTACCTATTTTTTATATTGAATCCTTAAAGGAGTGCGGCACATGTCAAAAGGGCATTCGCTACAAGACCCTTACTTGAATACTTTACGTAAAGAGAAAGTTGGGGTGTCCATCTACCTGGTCAACGGGATCAAACTGCAAGGCACGATCGAGTCTTTCGACCAGTTCGTTATCCTGCTGAAGAACACCGTCAGCCAGATGGTTTACAAACACGCTATCTCTACAGTGGTGCCGGTTCGTCCAATTCGTCTGCCTAGCGCAACCGAATCCGAAGCAGGCGACGCTGAGCCAGGTAACGCCTGATAGGAGTCTCCTTTGTTCTTTGAGCGCCACGGTGGTGGTGAGCGAGTGATCCTCGTTCACTTGGATGGACAGGACCCTGAGGCGCGCGAAGATCCGCAGGAGTTTCAGGAATTGGCTAATTCGGCCGGCGCCGAGACCGTTGCGTTTTTTAACGTGCCGCGTCATCGGCCAACCGCCAAATTCCTGATCGGTAGCGGCAAGGTCGAGGAACTACGCGACCTGGTCCATACCGAAGAAGCCGATCTGGTGATCTTCAATCACACGCTTACGCCCAGTCAGGAACGTAACCTCGAACGTGTTTTCGAGTGTCGCGTGATCGACCGCACCGGTCTGATTCTCGATATTTTCGCCCAGCGCGCCCGTACCCATGAAGGCAAGCTCCAGGTAGAACTGGCCCAGCTTGACCACATGAGCACCCGTCTGGTTCGTGGCTGGACTCATCTTGAGCGTCAAGGTGGCGGTATCGGCATGCGTGGCCCGGGTGAAACCCAGCTGGAAACCGACCGCCGTTTGCTGCGGGTTCGCCTGCGACAGATCAAGGGCCGACTGGAAAAAGTGCGCAGCCAGCGCGAACAGTCGCGACGTGGCCGTACGCGTGCGGATATCCCTACCGTGTCTTTGGTGGGGTATACCAACGCCGGCAAATCCACGCTCTTCAATAACGTGACGAAATCCGACGTGTACGCGGCTGACCAGTTGTTTGCCACGCTGGACCCGACCTTGCGCCGTCTGGAACTGGCCGACCTGGGGCCGATTGTCCTGGCCGACACCGTGGGTTTCATTCGCCACTTGCCCCACAAGCTGGTCGAGGCATTTCGGTCTACGCTCGAAGAGTCGAGCAACTCCGACCTGCTGTTGCACGTGATCGATGCGGCCGAACCGGATCGCATGTTGCAGATCGAGCAGGTGATGGTGGTGCTGGGCGAGATTGGTGCCCAGGACTTGCCGATCCTCGAGGTCTATAACAAACTCGATTTGCTTGAAGGCGTTGAGCCACAAATCCAGCGCGACGAAAGCGGCAAACCCCAACGGGTCTGGCTGTCGGCGCGTGATGGCAGTGGTCTGGAATTGCTCGAACAAGCCATTGCCGAGTTGCTGGGCAGTGAGATGTTTATCGGTACCTTGCGCTTGCCGCAACGATTCGCTCGACTGCGTGCGCAGTTCTTCGAACTCGGAGCGGTGCAGAAAGAAGAACACGACGAAGAAGGTGTCAGCTTGCTGGCCGTTCGATTGCCGCGCTCGGAGCTCAATCGGCTGGTCAGCCGTGAAGGCGTTGTGCCGACAGAGTTCATCGAACAACACACTTTGCAATAAAAGCCTGAGAAAGCGGTTGTGCCGCGGTGACAGGCATTCTGTAGCATTGGTCGGCGCGCCGTGGGTGCGTCTTTGCTTTATCAGATGGAGAGCGCTATGGCTTGGAATGAGCCGGGTGGCAACTCGAATAATCAGGATCCTTGGGGTGGCAAGCGTCGCAATAACGGCGACCGCAAGGGACCACCGGATCTCGACGAGGCCTTCCGAAAGCTGCAGGAAAGCCTGAATGGGTTGTTCGGTGGTGGTAAGAAACGCGGTGATGACGGCGGTGGTCCGGGCAAGAGTGGCGGCTTTGGCGGCCTGCTCGGCATCGGCCTGGTCGTGTTGGCGGCCGTGTGGCTGTACAGCGCGGTCTATGTAGTCGACGAGCAGGAGCAAGCCGTGGTGCTGCGCTTCGGCAAGTACTACGAAACCGTCGGCCCGGGTCTGAACATCTATTTCCCGCCGATCGATCGCAAGTACCTGGAAAACGTCACGCGTGAGCGTGCGTACACCAAGCAGGGTCAAATGCTGACTGAAGACGAAAACATCGTCGAAGTACCGCTGACCGTGCAGTACAAGATCAGCAACCTGCAGGACTTCGTGCTGAGCGTCGATCAGCCGGAAATCAGCCTGCAGCACGCGACCGAAAGTGCCCTGCGCCATGTGGTGGGTTCCACCGCGATGGACCAGGTGCTGACCGAAGGTCGTGAATTGATGGCCAGCGAGATCAAGGAGCGTCTGCAACGCTTCATGGATACCTATCGCACCGGCATCACCGTCACCCAGGTCAACGTACAGAGCGCAGCGGCACCGCGTGAAGTGCAGGAAGCCTTCGATGACGTGATCCGCGCCCGTGAAGACGAGCAGCGTTCGCGCAACCAGGCTGAAACCTATGCCAACGGCGTCGTGCCGGAAGCCCGTGGTCAGGCCCAGCGCATCATCGAAGATGCCAACGGTTACCGTGACGAAACCGTCTCGCGCGCCAAGGGTGAGGCCGATCGCTTCACCAAACTGGTCGCCGAGTACCGCAAGGCACCTGAAGTCACCCGCCAGCGTCTGTACCTGGACACCATGCAGGAAGTCTTCAGCAGCACCAGCAAGGTTCTCGTGACCGGCAACAAGAATGGCCAGAGCAATCTGCTGTACTTGCCGCTGGACAAGATGGTCGAAAGTGGTCGCAACACCAGCACTCCGGTGACCGGTGCGGCAGCCACCAGCAATGAAGCGAATGCGCGTGCGGCAGCTGATCTGCAGCAACAGCAAGCACGTACCAGGGAGAGTCGCTGATGAGCAATAAATCGCTGATCGCCCTTATTGTCGGCGTCGTCGTGGCGATCGCAGCCTGGAACTGCTTCTACATCGTGGCTCAGACCGAGCGTGCGGTGTTGCTGCAGTTCGGTCGCGTGGTTCAGACCGATGTTCAGCCGGGCCTGCATGTGAAAGTGCCTTACGTTAACCAGGTGCGCAAGTTCGACGCACGCCTGATGACGCTGGATGCACCGACACAACGCTTCCTGACGCTGGAAAAGAAAGCTGTCATGGTCGATGCCTACGCCAAGTGGCGGGTGAAAGATGCCGAGCGCTTCTACACCGCGACTTCCGGCCTCAAGCAGATTGCTGACGAGCGTCTTTCCCGTCGACTGGAATCGGGCCTGCGTGACCAGTTTGGTAAGCGCACGCTGCACGAAGTGGTGTCGGGTGAGCGCGATGCGCTGATGACCGATATCACCGCTTCGCTGAACAAGATGGCGGAAAAAGAGCTGGGCATCGAAGTGGTCGATGTTCGGGTCAAGGCCATCGATCTGCCGAAAGAAGTGAACCGCAGTGTGTTCGAGCGCATGAGCTCCGAGCGTGAGCGTGAAGCTCGCGAGCACCGCGCCAAGGGTAACGAGCTGGCAGAAGGCATTCGTGCCGACGCCGATCGTCAACGCCGCGTGCTGCTGGCTGAAGCCTATCGTGAATCCGAAGAGGTTCGCGGTGATGGTGATGCCCAGGCCGCTGCGATCTACTCCAAAGCCTACGGCCAGGATCAGGAGTTCTATGGTTTCTACCGTAGCCTGCGTGCCTACCGTGAAAGCTTCGCGAACAAATCCGACGTCATGGTCCTGGACCCAAGCAGTGACTTCTTCCGTTACCTGGAAAAAGCCAAGCCTTGATACGACGTTGACCTGAATCATCCCCCGCCTGGCGGCTAAAGCCTCGGGCGGGGTGATCCTTTGGGAAAACGTGTGTATGATGCGGCAGCCGGGAAATTCCCGGCTTTTTTGCGTCTGCACGTTTGATTGCTGTTGTTTATGCAGGCGCCCGAGTTGAATGACTCGACAGGTTTTTCGAGGAAAGTGATTGGCGAAGCTTATTTTCAGGCTTTTCGCCGCGTTGTTTATGGGTGGCTTGTAAACAAAGCCGATCATTTTCTGCTTCACTCAAGGCTCGCCCATAGGCTTGCCGCCCGGACCATAGGGGAATGGCGTAATGGCAACGGTAGACCGCTGGCTGCTGCCAGATGGCATCGAAGAAGTACTGCCACCGGAAGCGGCGCGCATTGAAGTCGCGCGTCGTCAGGTGTTGGATCTGTTCCAGAGCTGGGGTTACGAGTTTGTCGTGACTCCCCATATCGAGTACCTGGAATCCTTGCTGACCGGCGCGGGCCAGGACCTCGATCTGCGTACCTTCAAGGTCATCGACCCGCAATCGGGCCGGCAGATGGGTTTCCGTGCCGACATCACGCCGCAAGTGGCGCGCATCGATGCGCATACCCTGCGTCGCGAAGGTCCGAGCCGTCTGTGCTATGCCGGCAGCGTGCTGCACGCTCAGCCACGCGCCTTGTCGTCCTCGCGCAGCCCGATTCAACTGGGCGCCGAGTTGTACGGCGATGCCAGCCCGAGCAGCGACGTGGAAGTCATCAGCCTGATGCTGGCCATGCTGCAACTGGCCGACGTGCCGGAAGTGCACATGGACCTCGGTCATGTCGGCATCTACCGTGGCCTGGCCCGCGCGGCCGGTTTGTCCGGTGAAGTTGAACAACAGTTGTTTGATGCGTTGCAACGCAAGGCCATCGATGAGGTCATTACCTTGACCGAAGGTTTGCCTGCCGATCTGTCGGGCATGCTGCGTGCGTTGGTCGATCTGTGTGGTGGCCGTGAAGTGTTGAGCGCTGCTCGCGAGCGTCTGGCGAATGCGCCGGCGCCGGTTTTGGCGGCACTGGACGATTTGCTGGCGATTGCCGAGCGTTTGTCCTCGCGTTTCCCGGAACTGCCGCTGTACTTCGACCTGGGCGAGTTGCGCGGCTACCACTACCACACCGGTGTGGTGTTCGCGGTGTTCGTGCCGGGCGTTGGTCAGTCCATCGCTCAGGGCGGTCGTTACGACGACATCGGCGCTGACTTCGGTCGCGCTCGTCCGGCAACCGGCTTCTCTACCGATTTGAAAACCCTGGTGACCCTGGGGCGTGCTGAAATCGAGCTACCGTCTGGCGGTATCTGGATGCCTGACAGTACGGATGCAGCACTCTGGCAGCAGGTTTGCCAGTTGCGCAGTGAGGGTCAGCGTGTCGTTCAGGCATTGCCTGGGCAACCTTTGGCCGCCGCCCGTGAAGCGGACTGCGACCGGCAATTGATTCAGCAGAACGGGCTTTGGCAAGTATCGCCACTGGCTTCTTGAGTTTTCCTGCCGGCCCTTGGCCGGCACCAAGTTTGCGCGAATGAGGACAAGTGTTATGGGTAAGAATGTCGTAGTCCTGGGCACCCAATGGGGTGATGAGGGCAAAGGCAAGATCGTTGATCTGCTGACCGAACATGCTGCCGCCGTAGTGCGCTACCAGGGTGGCCACAACGCTGGTCACACTCTGGTGATCGATGGCGAAAAAACCGTCTTGCACCTGATCCCGTCGGGCGTGCTGCGCGAAGGCGTGCAGTGCCTGATCGGTAACGGCGTGGTGGTTGCTCCCGACGCTCTGCTGCGGGAAATCATCAAGCTGGAAGAGAAAGGCGTACCGGTGCGTGAGCGTCTGCGTATCAGCCCGTCCTGCCCGCTGATCCTGTCCTTCCACGTTGCGCTGGACCAGGCCCGTGAAAAAGCCCGTGGCGAGCTGAAGATCGGTACGACCGGTCGCGGCATCGGCCCGGCTTACGAAGACAAGGTTGCGCGTCGTGGCCTGCGTGTTGGCGACCTGCTCAACATGCCGCGCTTTGAAGACAAGCTGCGTGAACTGGTGGATTACCACAACTTCATGCTGGTGGGTTACTACAAAGAGCCGGCCATCGAATTCGAAAAGACCCTGGCTGAATGTAAAGAATACGCTGAGCTGCTCAAGCCGCTGATGCTGGACGTGACGGCCGAGCTGCACGACCTGCGTCGCGCCGGCAAAGACATCATGTTTGAAGGCGCCCAAGGTTCGTTGCTGGACATCGACCACGGTACCTACCCGTACGTGACCAGCTCTAACACTACCGCTGGTGGCGTTGCTACCGGTTCGGGTGTTGGCCCGATGTTCCTCGACTACATCCTGGGCATCACCAAGGCTTACACCACGCGTGTAGGTTCGGGTCCGTTCCCGACTGAACTGTTTGACGAAGTCGGTGCGCACCTGGCCAAACAAGGTCACGAGTTCGGTGCGACTACTGGCCGTGCCCGTCGTTGTGGCTGGTTTGACGCTGTTATCCTGCGTCGCGCTATCGATGTGAACAGCATCTCGGGCATCTGCCTGACCAAGCTGGACGTACTCGACGGTCTGGAAACCATCAACATCTGTGTCGGCTACAAAGATGCCGAGGGTAACGCTGTTGCCCCGACTGATGCTGACAGCTACGTGGGTCTGCAGCCTGTGTACGAAGAAGTGCCGGGCTGGACCGAGTCGACCGTGGGTGCCAAAGCCCTGGAAGAGCTGCCAGCTAACGCACGTGCCTACATCAAACGCGTCGAAGAGCTGATCGGTGCGCCGATCGACATTATTTCGACGGGCCCGGACCGCAACGAAACCATCGTTCTGCGTCACCCGTTCGCTTAATAAGTCGTTGATGTAAAAAACAAAGGGCCCTTAATCGGGCCCTTTGTCGTTTATGCCTGTTGGACGGCATGACCTTTGCTGTGATCTTCATTAAGAGCGCGTCTTCTGGCGTGCCATCAATTTAATGGCGTCAAAGCAGAGGGATATCAAGTGTCGGCGGTTCTCTCATTGTTACAAAGCCGTCTATTGCGGCCTGTGTTCGTTACCCTTGGTATCGCCCTTTTGGTGCAGGTGCTGGTGGCTGTTGCTCTGACGCGGAGCACAGTGACTGCACTGGAAGCAGATTTGGGTGTGCGCCTGGGTGCCGACAGTCAAAAACTTTCCGGCGAGCTGGAGCAGGCGGGACGTGAAGTTACGTCGAGCCTCGACAACCTCTCCACCAGCACGCGTCAGCGCCTCACGGCCGGTTTGTCCTCGCGGCTGAAGGACGAGCAGGTGCAGCTGCGTGCGACCCTGGAAAAGGACCTGAAGGACTCCGCCAATGATATGGCGCAGCTTCTTGCTTCCGTCGCCCCCCGCGCCATGTGGGACAGCGACGTTCCCACCCTGTCCGAATTCGCCCGCCGGGCCCAGCGCAATCCCAACGTGCTGTTCGTGATCTATGACGACGCAACGGGTCAGCACCTGACGCGCTACCTCAATCGCGAAAACCCGATCAACAAGGCCCTTCTGGAGAAAGGCCAGGGTGAGCGTGCGCTGGATAAAGTGCTGGATGCGGCGAAAAACGATCCATCGGTCTACTACGTCGAAGCCTCGATCAACCCTAATGGCGTGGAAATCGGCAAAGTCTTGATGGGTGTCTCCACTGCCTCGGTGGAAACCGATCTGGTGGCGTTGGACAAGCGTTTCTCTGCACTGATCTCCAGTAGTGATCAACTGGTCGGCGACAGTCTCAAAGGCGCGGCGGCTGATAGCGCCACCGCGATGCGGGCGCGTTTGACGTCTGCTCAGTCCACCGCCTCGGAAATGAAAGCCAACACCACCAGCACCGTGCAGGAGGCTGCGGCGACCTTGCGCTGGCGCATCGGTATGGGCCTGGCACTGGTCGGTTGCGGTGTGCTGCTGTTGCTGGCGGTCGTTTTGGGTCGGCGCGTAGTCAATCGCTTGAAGCTGCTGATCGCCGCGATGGACGACCTGGCGGCGGGCGAGGGTGACCTGACCAAACGCGTGCAGATCAACAGCAAGGACGAAATCGGCGACATGGCCTCGGCGGTCAATCGCTTTGTGGATAAGTTGCAGCCGATCGTGCGCGAAGCGGGCGATGTGGCCCAGCGCACCGGCGTGGAAATCGGCGCCATGACCCTGCGTAACGCCGGTGCCGATGCGGCGGCGGGCATGCAGCGTGACGAAGTGGCCGAGAGTCTGCGCGCGCTGTCGCAAATGGCTGATGAAGCACAATCCGAAAGCCACGCCATGCAGGCAGCCTTGAAGCAAGTGGTGGACATCCGTTCGGCCACCGATGAAAACACCCGGACCTCGGCGAAGGTCGGCAGCCTGATCGAAGCGTTGGCTGGGCAAGTCGATACCGGCGCGAAAGTCATCGAGCGACTGGCGCAGCAAAGTGAGCAGATTGAAGTGGTACTGACCGTGATTCACGGGATCGCCGAGCAAACCAACCTGCTGGCGCTGAACGCTGCCATCGAGGCGGCGCGTGCCGGTGAGACTGGTCGCGGCTTTGCCGTAGTAGCGGACGAAGTGCGAGCGCTGGCGAGCAAGACCCAGAGTTCCACGGGCGACATTCAGGCGCACATCGTGGCGTTGCAGCAAGGTGCGCGTGAGGCGGTGGAAGTGATCGGCCAGGCCGGTCGTCAGGCCAGCGAGGGTTTGCTGGTGTTGCGTGACAGTGCGCAGTTGCAGCAATCGGTGCAGGTGTCGGTCGAACAGGTACATGCGGCGATTGGTCTGGCGACGCAAGCAGCGGCTCATCAGGCGCAGGGCGCGCAAGCGGTGCGGGGCCGGGTTGAAACCATTCATGCACAGGCTGAGAAGGCGGCACAGGCGGTGGTGGAAACCACGGCCAGCGGCAAGGTGCTGGATGGCCTGGCGGCGCAGCTCAAGGCGAGCCTGGGGCAGTTCAGGGCTTAAGATTTGTATTGGCGGGCCTGACGCCTTCGCGGGCAAGCCTCGCTCCTACAAGGGTTGTGTAACCCCCTGTAGGAGCGAGGCTTGCCCGCGAAGCTTTTCAGCGGCTCAAATACATCCGGGTTGTTAACAGGTACACGGGCAACCCCGACACCAATATCAACAACGCCGCATAAGGCGCCGCCGCTGCAAATTCCACATTCGCGGTATGCGCCCAAACCTCTGTCGCCAGCGTATTGAGCCCGGTCGGACTCAGTAGCAGCGTCGCTGTCAGCTCCTTCATCGCATCCAGAAACACCAGCGCAAACGCCGCGCCCAGCGCCGGGAAGATGATCGGCAGCGTCACCCGACAAAACGCGCTGAACGACGAGGCGCCGAGCGTGCGAGCCGCCTCTTCCAGCTGCGGAGCAGCCTTGTTCAGTGCCGTGCGAATCGGTGCCTGCGCCAAGGGTAGAAACAGCAGCGCATAAGCGATCAGCAGCAACGCCGATGTCTGGTACAGCGCCGGCACATAGTGCAGGGCGAAATACACCAGCGTCAGCGCAATCACCAGCCCTGGCAGCGCATGTAACAGGTACGGCAAACGCTCGGCCCAGATCGCCAATTGGCCTTTGTAGCGCACCACCAGCAGTCCCACTGGCACCGCCAATACCAGGCACAGCGCGGCGCCACCCAGCGAAAGCGCAAGGGACGACAGCAGCGCCTCGCTGATCGCCGCCACCGGAAACGCTGCCGACGAACCTACCGCCAGCCAGTACACCAGCATCCCCAGTGGAATGCCGCTGCCGATGATCGCCAGTGCCAGACAGTAAATCTGCCCAGCGGCCGCCCAAGGTCCCAACTGCACCTGTTCCGCCTGTCGCGCCGCGCCCTGGCCGGTGCGCACGTGCCGGCCCTTGCCGCGAACCCGCAACTCAAGCCACAGCAGCATCAGGCATAGCGCCAGCAATACAGCGGACAGCATCGCCGCATTGGCATTGCTGAATTCCAGTTCGAATTGCTGATAGATCGCCGTGGTGAACGTCTGCAAGCCGATGATCGACAGCGCGCCGAACTCAACGAGCATGTGCAGCGCGATCAGCAGCGAACCGGCGAGCAGCGACGGCCACAGCAGTGGCAGGGTGATCCTGAAAAACACGCCCCAGCGATTCTGCCCGAGCGTCCGTGCGGACTCTTCAAGCGAAGGATCGAGATTGCGCAGGGTCGCCGCCACCGGCAGAAAAATCAGCGGGTACTTGGACAGGGTCATCACCAGAATCGCCCCGCCCAAACCCTCGAAGTGCGCACTCAGCGAGACCCAAGTAAAGCTGCTGACAAATGCTGGCACTGCGAACGGCAAGCACAGGATCACGCCCCACAATCGACGGCCTGGCAAATTGCTGCGTTCCAGCAGCCAGGCCAGCGACAAACCGATCACGCCACAGGCGACCGTTACGCCGACCATCAGCTCCAGGGTGTTGCGCAGCAAGCCAAACACGTAGGGCCGCCACAGCAAATGCAATGCCTGGGCCCAACCGGCCTGCCAGGTCTTTAGCCCGACATACACCAGCGGCAACACGCTGAGCAGTACCAACAGCAAAACCGGCAGCAGCAGCCAGATCGACGGCCGCTTGCGCCGTGGCACGTAACTCCCGCGCACGGCTGGGGCAGATGGCGGTGCGCTCATCAGTTCAAGCCAACGTCGCGTTCCAGGTCCAGGGCTTCTTCGGCGTTGCCGAGGTCGGCTGGCGTGACTTTCGGTGCTTCAAGCTCGCTGAACGGCTTGAGGCCGCGGTCCGATTCCATGCCTTTGTGCAGCGGGTATTCGGCGGTGGTCTGGGTGATCACGCGCTGACCTTCTTCGCTGGCCATATAGGCGAGGAATTGCTGGGCTTCTTTTGGATGTTTGCTGGACTTCAGCACGGCTGCACTCGAAACGGTGATCAACCCGCCGACGTCGCCGCCAGTGAAGTAATGCAGTTTCGAGTCGAGCTGGCCTTTTTCGCGTTGCAGGGCGAACCAGTAGTAGTTGTTCACCAGCACGGTCGCGACTTCGCCGTTTTCCACGGCTTTCAAAGCGACCATGTTGTTGCTGTAGGTCTTGCCAAATGCGCGCAAGCCGGTCAGCCATTCTTCAGCTGCATCCATACCGTGCACTTTGATGATTGCCACGGCCTGTTCCTGGAACGCACCGCTGGTGGGCACGAAGCCAACCTTGCCTTGCCATTTCGGGTCGGAGAATTCCATCACCGATTTGGGCAGGTCTTTTTCGTCGATCAGTTTGGGGTTGAACGCAACCACGCGGACTCGCGCGGTGATGCCGATCCAGGTGCCATTACCGGCGACGTAGTCTTTCGGCAGAACGGCGAGGGTGGCGGCATCGGTTTGTGCCAGCAGGCCTTGCTCGCCGAGTTTGTTCAGCGGTGGCGATTCTTCGGTGTAGATCACATCGGCCGGGGAGCGATCGCCTTCTTCGACGATCTGGCTGGCAAGCTGGTTGCTGCTGCCTTTGCGCACGTTGACGTGGATACCGGTCTTGGCTTCGAAAGCTTTGGCGACGGCGTCGCCGACTTCCTTGTGTTGACCGTTATAGAGTGTCAGGGAAACTGGATCAGCAGCCTGGGTGAGGGGGGTAGCGAGTGCCAGGCCGAGCAGGGTGATGGTCAGGCCGCGGCGCAGGGTATTTCGAAACATCATTCGCAGGGTTCCTCACTGTCGCATTGCAAAAACTTGCAACAATGATAAACGATATTGTTTCTCAAGTGCGCCTTGCGGAGGTTGGCCAAACTCCTGTAGGAGCGAGCCTGCTCGCGATGGACGTGAACGATGACGCTTGCTGTCTGGCTAAACGGGGCGCCTGTGAGCTCATCGCGAGCAGGCTCGCTCCTACAGGGTGCGCGTTGTTTTTCGGATGCCAGAAACGCAAAAACCCGCTTTCGCGGGTTTTTGTGAAATTCCAGAGCAAGCTCTGAAATTTGAATTGGTGCCCAGAAGAAGACTCGAACTTCCACGACCTTGCGGTCACCAGCACCTGAAGCTGGCGTGTCTACCAATTTCACCATCTGGGCATAATCTTCAGCGTTGCCGCTGTTGATGTGGCGCACTATACGGAGAGCAGTTTGATCTGTAAACCCCTGATTTGGTTTTAATAAATCAGAACCGTAGAATGCAAAAAACCCGCTTTCGCGGGTTTTTGTGCGAGCCTTGAAATTGATCTAATCTCAAGCTCAAAATTGGTGCCCAGAAGAAGACTCGAACTTCCACGACCTTGCGGTCACCAGCACCTGAAGCTGGCGTGTCTACCAATTTCACCATCTGGGCAGTATCGGCAACGTCTCCGTCGTCGATGGCGCGCACTATACGGAGCGTCTTTTTAACTGTAAACCCCCAGCATCAAAAAAACCTGGAAAATTTTACCAGCGGCATTTAAATCAGCTTTGCGCTGTCGATAAAGGGCTTTAGATGGGCTCTCGTAGCCTGAAATTTCCCGTTTCATTACGCCTATGCCAAACTAACCCGCATATAGACAAGGTGAAAACTCTCTAATGGCCGATTGGCAGTCCCTCGATCCCGAGGCCGCTCGTGAAGCGGAAAAATATGAAAACCCTATTCCTAGCCGCGAACTGATCCTTCAGCACCTTGCTGATCGGGGTTCGCCTGCTAACCGCGAGCAACTGGTCGAAGAGTTTGGTCTGACCACAGAAGACCAGATCGAAGCCCTGCGCCGCCGCCTGCGCGCCATGGAGCGCGATGCTCAACTCATCTATACCCGTCGTGGCACGTATGCGCCGGTGGACAAGCTCGACCTGATCCTTGGCCGCATCAGCGGTCATCGTGACGGCTTCGGCTTCCTGGTCCCGGACGACGGCAGTGATGATCTGTTCATGAGCCCGGCGCAAATGCGTCTGGTGTTCGATGGCGACCGTGCCCTGGCCCGTGTTTCCGGTCTGGACCGTCGCGGTCGCCGCGAAGGCATGATCGTCGAAGTGGTGTCTCGCGCTCACGAAACCATCGTTGGCCGTTACTTCGAAGAGGGCGGTATCGGCTTCGTGGTGGCGGACAATCCGAAGATCCAGCAAGAAGTGCTGGTGACGCCAGGTCGCAATGCCAACGCCAAAGTCGGTCAGTTCGTCGAAGTGAAGATCACTCACTGGCCGACGCCACGCTTCCAGCCGCAAGGCGACGTGGTCGAAGTCGTGGGCAACTACATGGCGCCGGGCATGGAAATCGATGTCGCCCTGCGCACTTACGATATTCCGCACGTCTGGCCTGAAGCGGTCTTGAAAGAAGCCGCCAAGCTCAAGCCGGAAGTCGAAGAGAAAGACAAAGAGAAGCGCATCGACCTGCGCCATCTGCCGTTCGTGACCATCGACGGTGAAGATGCGCGCGACTTCGATGACGCGGTCTACTGCGAAGCCAAGCCGGGCAAGCTGCGCCTGTTCTCCGGCGGCTGGAAGTTGTACGTGGCGATTGCCGACGTTTCCAGCTACGTGAAGATCGGTTCGGCGCTGGACAACGAGTCCCAGGTTCGCGGCAACTCCGTTTATTTCCCGGAGCGCGTGATCCCGATGCTGCCTGAGCAGCTGTCCAACGGACTGTGCTCGCTGAATCCACATGTCGATCGTCTGGCCATGGTCTGCGAGATGACCATCTCCAAATCCGGCGAGATGACTGACTACTGCTTCTACGAAGCGGTAATTCACTCCCATGCCCGTCTGACCTATAACAAAGTCAGCACCATGCTGGAGACGCCGAAAGTTACCGAAGCGCGTCAGCTTCGCGGCGAATACACCGACGTTCTGCCACACCTCAAGCAGCTCTACTCGCTGTACAAGGTGCTGCTGGCGGCCCGTCATGTGCGTGGTGCGATCGATTTCGAAACGCAGGAAACCCGGATCATCTTCGGTTCCGAGCGCAAGATTGCCGAAATCCGTCCGACCGTTCGTAACGACGCGCACAAGCTGATCGAGGAATGCATGCTGGCGGCCAACGTGGCCACTGCCGAATTCCTGAAGAAGCACGAAATTCCTGCGCTGTATCGCGTCCACGATGGTCCGCCACCGGAGCGTCTGGAAAAACTGCGCGCCTTCCTTGGCGAACTCGGCCTGTCCCTGCACAAAGGCAAGGACGGCCCGTCGCCGAAGGATTACCAGGCCTTGCTGGCAAGCATCAAGGACCGTCCGGATTTCCACCTGATCCAGACCGTCATGCTGCGTTCGCTGAGTCAGGCGGTGTACAGCGCTGATAACCAGGGCCACTTCGGCCTGAATTACGAAGCCTATACCCACTTCACCTCGCCGATCCGCCGCTACCCGGACTTGCTCACGCACCGGGCGATCCGCAGTGTCATCCATTCCAAGCAGGACACCCCGCACGTTCGCCGTGCCGGTGCGATGACCATTCCGAAGGCGCGTATCTATCCGTACGACGAAGCCGCGCTGGAACAGCTCGGCGAGCAGTGCTCGATGAGCGAGCGCCGTGCCGACGAAGCGACCCGCGACGTGGTGAACTGGCTCAAGTGCGAGTTCATGAAAGACCGCGTGGGCGAGTCGTTCCCGGGTGTGATCACCGCCGTGACCGGTTTTGGCCTGTTCGTCGAGCTGACCGATATCTACGTCGAAGGCCTGGTGCACGTCACCGCGCTGCCGGGCGATTACTACCACTTCGACCCTGTGCATCACCGCCTCGCCGGTGAGCGCACCGGTCGCAGCTTCCGCCTTGGCGACACCGTTGAAGTACGCGTAATGCGCGTCGACCTCGACGAGCGCAAGATCGACTTCGAGATGGCTGAAAAAACCATCAGCGCACCGATCGGCCGCAAAAAGCGCGGGACTGAAACCGCTGCACCTGCTGGCAAGCCTGCAGCAGAGCCGGCGCCGGCGAAAACCGGTCGTCGTCCTGCCAAGGAAAAAGCGGTCGAAGCCTATCGCCCAAGCGATGCGGCAGCGAAAAATGCTTTGCTGCGCAAAAGCCGTGAAATGAAGCAGGCGTTGCTGTCTGAAGCGAAAAGCGGTGGTAAAGCGGCGTCTGGGGGAAAGACCGGACGGTCGGCGCCTGACAAGGCTCCCGGCAGCAAACCGAGCAAACACCGTAAAGGCCCGCCGAAAGCGGGCTCGGCCCCAGCCAAAAGCGGCGGGGCGCGTAAACCTAAGGCCAAGTCATGAGTCAGTTGGAAAAAATCTACGGCGTGCATGCGGTAGAAGCATTGCTGCGTCACCACCCGAAACGCGTCAAGCAGATCTGGCTGGCGGAAGGCCGCAGTGATCCGCGGGTTCAGACGCTGATCGCGCTCGCGGCCGAAAACCGCGTGGCCGTCGGCAATGCCGAACGTCGCGAGCTGGATGCCTGGGTTGAAGGCGTGCACCAGGGCGTGGTGGCGGATGTGAGTCCGAGCCAGGTCTGGGGCGAGGCAATGCTCGACGAGCTGCTCGATCGCACCGATGGTGCACCGCTGTTGCTGGTGCTCGACGGCGTGACCGATCCGCACAACCTCGGCGCTTGCCTGCGTTCGGCCGATGCGGCCGGTGCGCTGGCGGTGATCGTGCCGAAAGACAAGTCGGCCACGCTGACTCCGACGGTACGAAAGGTTGCGTGTGGCGCGGCGGAAGTGATTCCGTTGGTCGCCGTAACCAACCTGGCGCGCACCCTGGAAAAACTCAAGCAGCGCGGCTTGTGGGTCGTCGGTACGGCGGGCGAAGCCGAGCAGAGCCTGTATCAGCAAGACATGACCGGGCCGACCATCCTGATCATGGGCGCGGAAGGCAGCGGCATGCGTCGCCTGACCCGCGATCTTTGCGACTACCTGGTGCACCTGCCGATGACCGGCAGCGTCAGCAGTCTCAACGTTTCCGTGGCGACCGGCGTCTGCCTGTTCGAGGCCCAGCGCCAGCGCAGCGTAAAAGCCGCCACTGGCAAGAAGCCCTGACACTCCCTTGTAGGAGCCGGCTTGCTGCGGGCGGCGTTCCGACGATCCAGGTGACGCGGTCCATTTGAAAGACCGCATCGCCTGAATCGCCAGCAAGCCGGCTCCTACAGGTATGGGGTTGTTGGTGGTTGTTCAAATAATCACCAATTGCCTTGCACCTCTTCTGTCCCTTCTCTACAATTGCGCCCCTTGCTGTGACGGCAGGCACGCATGTGTCTATCGCAAGCAAGTCCATAAGTGTCATTCACTCCTTGTCTGACCGCTTTTGAGCGGCAGGCTACAACCCGTAAGGAGCATTCATGCGTCATTACGAAATCATCTTTTTGGTCCACCCGGATCAAAGCGAGCAAGTCGGCGGCATGGTTGAGCGTTACACCAAGCTGATCGAAGAAGACGGCGGCAAAATCCACCGTCTGGAAGATTGGGGCCGTCGTCAACTGGCCTACGCAATCAACAATGTTCACAAGGCTCACTACGTGATGCTGAACGTTGAGTGCACTGGCAAGGCCCTGGCCGAGCTGGAAGACAACTTCCGCTACAACGATGCAGTGATCCGTAACCTGGTCATCCGTCGCGAAGAAGCCGTTACCGGCCAATCCGAGATGCTCAAGGCTGAAGAAAACCGCAGTGAGCGCCGTGAGCGTCGCGACCGTCCTGAGCACTCCGACGCCGAAGGCGTTGATGGTGATGACAGCGACAACAGCGATAACGCTGACGAGTAATCCACGGACCTTTTGAGGAGCCTATTACATGGCACGTTTCTTCCGTCGTCGTAAATTCTGCCGCTTCACCGCTGAAGACGTGAAAGAGATCGATTACAAAGATCTCAACACTCTGAAAGCCTACGTATCCGAGACCGGCAAAATCGTTCCAAGCCGCATCACCGGTACCAAAGCTCGTTATCAGCGTCAGCTGGCCACCGCTATCAAGCGCGCCCGCTTCCTGGCCCTGCTGGCCTACACCGACAGCCACGGCCGCTGAGACCGGGCAGTCGACACGTAGCAAAGGATTGAATGCATGCGTGCCATAGCTGAGTTCATCATGCGCGGCCGTATGCAGGCCACTCTCGTAGTGGCTGGATGCGCAACATTGCCGTTGTTGTATTGGTTGGGTGCTGCCGCCGGATGCCTTGTGCTCCTGCGGCGCGGATTGAAGGACGCCCTTGGCGTACTTGCTCTGGGACTGCTGCCGGCGTTGATCTGGTGGCTTTACTCCGATGACCCACGGGCACTTCTGGTGCTGCTGGGGTCTTCGAGCCTTGCGTTGGTTTTGCGCGCAAGCGAGTCCTGGAACCGCGTGCTGCTGGTCAGCATAGCGATGGGAGTGGTGTTTGCAGTGGTGCTGGGGACAGCTTTTGCTCCCCAAATCGAGATGCTGGCGCAGGCCTTGATAAAGGTCATGCCGTCGCTACTCGGTGATGTCTACCAGAAGTTGTCGGTAGACGAGCAAGCGCATTTTGCGTCCCTGATTGCACCGGTCCTGACTGGCCTGATTGCGGCCTTGTTGCAAATCGTCAGTGTGCTGAGCCTGATTGTCGGGCGCTACTGGCAGGCGTTGTTGTACAACCCGGGTGGTTTTGGTCGCGAGTTTCGCGCCATCCGATTCCCGCTGGGGCTGGCGATGTTACTGCTGGCGTTCATGCTTCTGGGGCCGAACATCGGCCCGCAGATGGCCATGTTGACGCCGTTGTGCAGTGTACCGCTGGTGTTCGCCGGGCTGGCCCTGATTCATGGGCTGGTGGCGCAAAAGCGACTGGCCAGATTCTGGCTGGTGGGGTTGTACGTCACGCTGTTGCTGTTCATGCAGCTGATCTATCCGTTGCTGGTGGTCCTGGCCATCGTCGACAGCCTGATTGATTTTCGCGGTCGTTCGGCGCCGAAAGACGCCGATAGCGCGAACGGTGAAGGTTAAAAGTTAAGAGGATTTTCACATGCAACTGATCCTTCTGGAAAAAGTCACCAACCTGGGCAACCTGGGTGACAAAGTAAACGTTAAGGCTGGTTACGGTCGTAACTACCTGCTGCCTTACGGCAAAGCTACCGCCGCGACCCCAGCCAACCTGGCTGCGTTCGAAGAGCGTCGCGCTGAGCTGGAAAAAGCCGCAGCAGACCGTAAAACTTCGGCTGAAAGCCGTGCCGCCCAACTGGCTGAGCTGGAAGTGACTATCACTGCCACCGCTGGTGACGAAGGCAAGCTGTTCGGTTCGATCGGTACTCACGACATCGCTGATGCACTGACCGCCTCTGGCGTTGAAGTTGCAAAAAGCGAAGTTCGTCTGCCGAACGGCACCATCCGCAACGTAGGCGAATTCGACGTAGCCGTGCACCTGCACGCCGAAGTTGAAGCCACCGTACGCGTTGTCGTGGTAGCAGCTTAAGCAGCACTTGTCGGCTGGCACCCTCGGGTGCTTGTCGGTAACATCGGGCACGATCCTGTTTACAGGTCGTGCCCTTTGTCTTTCTGAAATCCCTGCTTTTACTAAATAAACCAAGTGGCCATGAACGAAATCTCCGCTCCCGAGCAATACGATCTGCAAACCGCTTCCCTGAAGGTGCCGCCGCATTCCATCGAGGCCGAACAGGCCGTGCTTGGTGGTTTGATGCTGGACAACAACGCCTGGGAACGCGTGCTCGATCAAGTCTCCGACGGCGATTTCTATCGACATGACCACCGCCTGATTTTCCGTGCGATCGCCAAACTCGCCGACCAGAACTCCCCGATCGACGTCGTGACCCTTGCCGAGCAATTGGACAAGGAAGGTCAGACCTCGCAAGTCGGTGGCCTCGGTTACCTCGGTGAGCTGGCGAAAAACACGCCGTCCGTCGCCAACATCAAGGCGTATGCGCAGATCGTTCGCGCGCGAGCGACGTTGCGGCAGTTGATCGGCATCGCCACCGAGATTGCCGACAGCGCCTTCAACCCGGAAGGTCGCACTGCTGAAGAGATTCTCGACGAAGCCGAGCGGCAGATCTTCCAGATCGCCGAGGCCCGGCCTAAAACCGGCGGCCCGGTGAGCGTGAATGACCTGTTGACCAAGGCTATCGACCGCATCGACACCTTGTTCAACACCGATAACGCCATCACAGGGTTGTCCACCGGTTACACCGACCTCGACGAGAAGACCAGCGGCTTGCAGCCGGCCGACTTGATCATCGTCGCCGGCCGTCCGTCGATGGGTAAAACCACCTTTGCGATGAACCTGGTGGAAAACGCCGTGTTGCGCAGCGACAAGTGCGTACTGGTTTACTCGCTCGAGATGCCAGGCGAATCGCTGATCATGCGTATGTTGTCGTCCCTCGGCCGTATCGACCAGACCAAGGTCCGTGCCGGTCGCCTGGACGACGATGATTGGCCGCGCCTGACATCGGCGGTCAACCTGCTCAACGACCGCAAGCTGTTCATCGACGATACGGCGGGCATCAGTCCGTCGGAAATGCGCGCGCGGACCCGGCGTCTGGTGCGTGAGCACGGCGATGTCGCCCTGATCATGATCGACTACCTGCAATTGATGCAGATTCCGGGTTCCGCCGGTGACAACCGGACCAACGAGATTTCCGAGATCTCGCGTTCCTTGAAGGCCCTGGCCAAAGAATTCAATTGCCCGGTGGTGGCGCTGTCGCAGCTCAACCGCTCCCTGGAGCAACGACCGAACAAACGGCCGATCAACTCCGACCTCCGGGAATCCGGAGCGATCGAGCAGGATGCCGACGTCATCATGTTCGTGTACCGGGATGAGGTTTATCACCCGGAAACCGAGCACAAAGGCATCGCCGAAATCATTATCGGTAAGCAGCGGAACGGCCCGATCGGCACGTCGCGACTGGCGTTCATCGGTAAGTACACCCGCTTCGAAAACCTGGCGCCGGGTAGCTACAACTTCGACGACGAGTAAATTATGTAGCGCCTGTCAGGGCCTCTTCGCGGGCAAGCCTCGCTCCTACAGGGGGTCACATTCCTCTGTAGGAGCGAGGCTTGCCCGCGAATGGGGTCGCCGCTAATTTCCGACCATAACCGTCGGAATTGGTCATTTTTTGTGCTATATTCCGCGCCCGCGATTTTTCATCTCAACACCGGTCATCGTCATGCAAACAGCCAAGCCGTTATTTGACTATCCCAAGTACTGGGCCGAATGTTTCGGTCCAGCGCCATTCCTGCCAATGAGCAGGGAGGAGATGGATCAGCTTGGCTGGGATTCCTGCGACATCATCATCGTCACCGGTGATGCCTACGTTGACCATCCGTCGTTCGGCATGGCGATCATCGGCCGGCTGCTGGAGTCCCAGGGCTTCCGCGTCGGGATCATTGCCCAGCCGAACTGGCAGTCCAAAGACGACTTCATGAAGCTCGGCGAGCCGAACCTGTTCTTCGGTGTCGCGGCCGGCAACATGGACTCGATGATCAACCGCTATACCGCCGACAAGAAAATCCGCTCCGACGACGCCTACACCCCCGGTGGCCTGGCGGGCAAACGTCCGGACCGCGCGAGCCTGGTTTACAGCCAGCGCTGCAAGGAAGCCTACAATCACGTGCCGATCGTACTTGGTGGCATCGAAGCTTCCCTGCGCCGCATCGCCCACTACGACTACTGGCAGGACCGGGTGCGCAATTCGATCCTGATCGACGCCTGTGCCGACATCCTGCTCTACGGCAACGCCGAGCGTGCGATTGTCGAAGTCGCCCAGCGCCTGTCCTACGGCCACAAGATCGAAGACATCACCGATGTGCGCGGCACCGCGTTCATCCGTCGCGATACGCCGAAAGACTGGTACGAAGTCGACTCCACGCGCATCGACCGTCCGGGCAAGATCGACAAGATCATCAACCCGTACGTGAACACCCAGGACACTCAAGCCTGCGCCATCGAGCAGGAAAAGGGGCCGGTTGAAGACCCGAGCGAAGCCAAGGTCGTGCAGATTCTGGCCAGCCCGAAAATGACCCGCGACAAGACGGTGATCCGTCTGCCGTCGGTCGAGAAGGTCCGTGGCGATGCGGTGCTTTATGCTCACGCAAACCGCGTGCTTCACCTCGAAACCAACCCGGGCAACGCCCGCGCGCTGGTGCAGAAGCACGGCGAAGTCGACGTCTGGTTCAACCCGCCGCCGATTCCGATGACCACCGAAGAAATGGACTACGTGTTCGGCATGCCTTACGCACGTATTCCGCACCCGGCGTACGGCAAGGAAAAAATTCCTGCCTACGACATGATCCGCTTCTCGGTGAACATCATGCGTGGCTGCTTCGGCGGCTGCACCTTCTGCTCGATCACCGAGCACGAAGGCCGGATCATCCAGAACCGTTCCGAAGAGTCGATCATTCGCGAAATCGAAGAGATCCGCGACAAGGTCCCAGGTTTCACCGGCGTCATTTCCGACCTCGGCGGCCCGACCGCGAACATGTACCGCATCGCGTGCAAGAGCCCGGAAATCGAATCCGCGTGCCGCAAGCCATCGTGCGTGTTCCCAGGCATCTGCCCGAACCTGAACACCGACCACTCGTCGCTGATCCAGCTGTATCGCAGCGCCCGTGCCTTGCCGGGTGTGAAGAAGATTTTGATCGCTTCCGGTCTGCGCTACGACCTCGCCGTCGAGTCGCCGGAATACGTCAAGGAGCTGGTGACCCACCACGTCGGTGGTTACCTGAAGATCGCCCCGGAACACACCGAGGAAGGTCCGCTCAATCAGATGATGAAACCGGGCATCGGCAGCTATGACAAGTTCAAGCGCATGTTCGAGAAGTACTCCAAGGAAGCCGGGAAAGAGCAGTACCTGATTCCGTACTTCATCGCCGCTCATCCGGGCACGACCGACGAAGACATGATGAACCTGGCCTTGTGGCTCAAGGGTAACGGCTTCCGTGCCGACCAGGTGCAGGCGTTCTACCCGTCGCCGATGGCCACCGCCACCGCGATGTACCACTCGGGCAAGAACCCGCTGCGCAAGGTCACTTACAAGAGCGACGCCGTGACCATCGTCAAGAGCGAAGAGCAGCGTCGTCTGCACAAGGCGTTCTTGCGTTATCACGACCCGAAAGGCTGGCCGATGCTGCGTGAAGCGCTGACCCGCATGGGCCGCGCCGACCTGATCGGGCCGGGCAAGAACCAGTTGATCCCGCTGCATCAGCCAGCGACCGATAGCTACCAGAGCGCCCGTCGCAAGAACTCGACGCCGGCCGGCAGTCACAAAGTCGCGGGTGAGAAGACCACCAAGATCCTGACCCAGCACACCGGTCTGCCACCGCGTGCCAGCGATGGCGGTAACCCGTGGGACAAGCGTGAACAAGCCAAGGCAGCGGCATTCGCCCGCAACCAGCAAGCGGCCAAGGAGCGCAAGGATGCAGCCAAAGGCAAAGGGCCGAAGCCTGCGCGCAAGCCGGTTGTGCCGCGCTAAACGCTGAGCGCTGTTAACAGAACGCCAACCTTCGGGTTGGCGTTTTGCTGTCTGCTACATAAAAATCGGGGATCTGCGACGGGGCAAATGGCCTCTTCGCGAGCAGGCCGGCATTGCTGGCGTCTAAGTGGACCGAGCGCCACAAATCCGTGCAACGCCCCCAAACCAATTTCCCGCATCGCCCGATTTTGGTGCTGTACTGCCTCAAGCAACCGGAGAAAGCGCCAGCGCCACTGGATGGCATAAGTCTTGCGCGCTTTCCAATACGCTTAAGGCTCGCAGGAGGCACGCCGTGTCGATTCATGTCGCATTGCACCACGTCACGCATTACCGCTACGACCGCGCTGTCGAGCTCGGTCCGCAGATTGTTCGCCTGCGCCCGGCCGCTCACAGCCGTACGCGGATACTGTCGTATGCGCTGAAAGTCTCGCCCGAGCAGCATTTCATTAACTGGCAGCAGGACCCTCAGGGCAATTACCTGGCGCGTCTGGTGTTCCCGGAGAAAACCGAGGAACTGCGGATCGAGGTCGATCTGCTGGCGGAAATGGCGGTGTTCAATCCGTTCGACTTCTTCCTCGAACCCTACGCGGAAAAAATCCCGTTTGCCTACGCCGCGGACGAGCGCAAGGAACTGGCGCCGTACCTGGAAACCCTGCCGCTGACGCCGAAATTCAAGGCCTATCTGGACGGCATCGACCGCACGCCGCTGCCCAGCGTGGATTTCCTCGTCGCGCTCAATCAGCGCCTGAGCGAGGACATCGGTTACCTGATTCGCATGGAACCGGGCGTACAAACGCCCGAACACACCCTCGAACATGCCTCCGGTTCCTGCCGCGACTCGGCGTGGCTGCTGGTGCAACTGCTGCGCAACCTGGGTCTGGCGGCGCGTTTTGTCTCCGGCTATCTGATTCAACTGACCGCCGACGTCAAAAGTCTCGACGGCCCGTCGGGCACCGAAGTGGATTTCACCGATTTGCACGCCTGGTGCGAGGTCTATTTGCCCGGTGCAGGCTGGATCGGCCTGGACGCGACTTCAGGCCTGTTTGCCGGTGAAGGACACATTCCGTTGGCGTGTAGTCCCGATCCGGGCTCTGCGGCACCGATCAGTGGCCTGGTGGAACCGTGCGAGTGCGAATTCACCCACGAAATGTCCGTTGAGCGGATTTGGGAGGCGCCGCGCGTCACCAAGCCCTACACCGAAGACCAGTGGCTGGCGATCCAGGCGCTGGGCCGGCAGATTGATGCCGACCTGCTGGAAGGCGACGTACGCCTGACCATGGGCGGCGAGCCGACCTTCGTCTCCATCGACGATCCGGACGGCGCCGAGTGGAACACTGCCGCGCTGGGGCCAGACAAGCGGCGTTTGTCCGCCGAGTTGTTCCAGCGAATGCGCAAACATTACGCCCCCAAAGGGCTGGTGCATTTCGGTCAAGGCAAGTGGTACCCCGGCGAGCAACTGCCGCGCTGGTCGCTGAACTGCTATTGGCGCCGCGATGGCGTGCCGATCTGGCACAACAGCGCGCTGATTGCCGATGAGCAGGAAGACTACGGTGCCGATGGCGAGCTGGCCGGGCGTTTTCTGGCGAGTGTCGCCGAACGCCTGAAAATTCCGACACGCTTTGTGTTCCCGGCCTACGAAGACAATTTCTATTACCTCTGGCGCGAAGGCGCTTTGCCGCTGAATGTCAGCGCCGAGGATTCGCGTCTGGAAGAACCCTTGGAGCGTGCGCGACTGCGCAAAGTCTTCAGTCAGGGGTTGGATAAAGTGATCGGCCAGGTGTTGCCACTGGCGCGCACGGCCAAGGGCGATCAGTGGCAAAGCGGCCGCTGGTACCTGCGCGACGAGCACTGCCGGTTGGTGCCGGGGGATTCGCCACTGGGTTATCGCTTGCCACTGGGCTCGCAGCCGTGGGTGAAAGCCGCCGAGTATCCCTTTATCTATCCCAACGACCCCAATCAGGAATTCCCGGCGCTTCCAGATGCTCAGCAGTTGAACAGCCCCGGTGCCGCGGCCGAAGTGGTCGAGCGTGATCTGGAAGTCGACGAATCCGCCGATTGGCTGACGCGCACTGCGTTCTGCGCCGAGGCGCGGGAAGGGCGGTTGTACTTGTTCATGCCGCCGCTGGAGCGAGTCGAGGATTACCTGGAGCTGGTCACTGCAATCGAGGCCACGGCTGAGGAGCTGCATTGCCCAGTGCTGCTGGAAGGCTATGAACCGCCAAGCGATCCGCGCCTGAGCAACTTTCGCATCACCCCGGATCCGGGCGTGATCGAGGTCAACGTGCAGCCGTCCGCCACCTGGGATGAACTGGTCGAGCGCACCGAGTTTCTCTACGAAGAAGCGCGCCAGACGCGGCTGACCACTGAAAAATTCATGATCGACGGCCGACACACCGGCACTGGCGGCGGTAACCATTTCGTACTGGGTGGCGCGACACCGGCTGACTCACCGTTCCTGCGCCGTCCCGATTTGCTGCGCAGCCTGATCAGTTACTGGCATAACCACCCGTCGTTGTCCTACCTGTTTTCCGGATTGTTCATCGGCCCGACGTCCCAGGCGCCGCGCGTCGATGAAGCGCGCAACGATGCGTTGTACGAGCTGGAAATCGCCTTCGCCCAGATGCCTGAACCCGGCGAGGAATGCGCGCCATGGCTGGTCGACCGGCTGCTGCGCAACCTGTTGATCGACGTGACGGGTAACACTCATCGCGCCGAATTCTGCATCGACAAGCTTTATTCGCCCGATGGCGCAACGGGGCGCCTTGGTTTGCTGGAGTTGCGTGCTTTTGAAATGCCACCCCATGCGCGCATGAGTCTGGCTCAGCAGTTGTTGCTGCGAGCGCTGGTTGCGCGGTTCTGGCGCGAGCCCTACGCGCCTCCGAAACTGGCGCGCTGGGGCACGGAATTGCACGACCGGTTCCTGTTGCCGCACTTTATCGAGCAGGATTTTGCTGACGTTATCGTCGACCTCAATGCCGCGGGTTATCCGGTGCGGGCCGAGTGGTTTGCCGCGCATCTGGAGTTTCGCTTTCCCAAGGTCGGCGATTACGCCGTCAGCGGCATCGAGCTGGAAGTGCGTCAGGCGCTGGAGCCTTGGCATGTGCTGGGCGAGGAGGGCGCGGTCGGCGGCACGGTGCGCTACGTGGATTCATCCCTGGAGCGCTTGCAGGTGAAACTCACCGGCCTGGCCCCGCAGCGCTATTTGCTGACCTGCAACGGCATTCCGGTGCCTTTGCAGCCGACTGGTCGTGTTGGCGAGTTCGTCGCAGGCGTGCGCTTTCGTGCCTGGCAGCCGGCCAACTGTCTGCAACCGACGATCCCGGTCCATGCGCCGCTGGTGTTCGACCTGCTCGACACCTGGATGCAGCGTTCGCTGGGGGGGTGTCAGTACCACGTCGCCCATCCCGGCGGGCGCAACTACGACAGCTTGCCGGTGAACGCCAATGAAGCCGAGAGTCGGAGGATGGCGCGTTTCTTCCGCATCGGACACAGCCCTGGGAAACTTCCTATACCGATTCTGGAAATAAACGACGAGCTGCCGATGACTCTCGATTTGCGACGTTTCTAAACCGTACGCGACGCTCGGATTTTTCGTATATCCGGGCGTCATGAGCGTGCGTTAGTCTGACCGTTCCTTGCTGTCTGCCGAGCTTTCCATGCCTGACCTGCTTGACCGCTACCCGCTGACGGCGGGCACTTATCACGAACTGCTCGACGACAGTGGCGCCGTACGCCCGCACTGGCGTCGGTTGTTCGACCAGTTGCAACGCAGCACGCCCGCGCAGCTGGTGCAGCGTCAGGCACTGCTGACCCGGCAGATCCAGGAAAACGGCGTGACCTACAACGTCTACGCCGATCCCAAGGGGGCCGACCGGCCGTGGGAACTGGACTTGCTGCCCCACGTGATCGCTGCGGACGAATGGGAGCATTTGTCGGCCGGCATCGCTCAGCGGGCTCGACTGTTGAATGCTGTGCTGGCGGACTTGTATGGCCCGCAACGGTTGATCGCTGAAGGCTTGCTGCCGGCTGAGCTGGTATTCGGCCACAACAACTTCCTCTGGCCCTGTCAGGGCATCTCGCCGCCCGACGAGGCCTTTCTGCATCTGTATGCCGTGGATCTGGCCCGTACGCCCGACGGTCGCTGGTGGGTGACGGCGGATCGGACTCAGGCACCGTCCGGCGCCGGTTACGCGCTGGAAAACCGCACGATCGTGTCCCGGGCCTTCCCCGAGTTGTACCGTGATTTGAAGGTGCAGCATCTGGCTGGGTTCTTCCGCACGCTTCAGGAAACCCTGGCCCGTCAGGCGCCAAGCGACGATGAAGTGCCATTGGTGGTGCTGCTGACTCCGGGGCGTTTTAACGAAAGCTATTTCGAACACCTGTATCTGGCGCGGCAACTCGGTTATCCGTTGGTGGAGGGCGGCGACCTCACGGTGCGCGATGCCACGGTTTACCTGAAAACCTTGAGCGGCCTGCGTCGGGTCCACGCGATCATGCGCCGGCTCGACGACGACTTCTGTGATCCGCTGGAACTGCGCACCGACTCGGCGCTCGGTGTGCCGGGCCTGCTCGAAGCCGTGCGACAAGGGCGGGTGCTGGTGGCTAACGCGCTGGGCAGCGGCGTACTGGAATCGCCGGGGTTGCTGGGCTTCCTGCCGAAGATCAATCAATTCCTGTTCGGCGAAGAGCTGATCCTGCCCTCTATCGCCACGTGGTGGTGCGGCGAAGCCCCGGTGCTGGCCCAAGCGCTGGAAAAACTACCGGAATTGCTGATCAAACCAGCGTTCCCGTCACAGAGCTTCGCGCCGGTGTTTGGCCGCGATTTGAGTGAAAAACAGCGTCAGGCGCTTTCCGAGCGCATGCAGGCACGACCTTATGCCTATGTGGCGCAAGAACTTGCGCAATTGTCCCAGGCGCCGATCTGGCAGGCCGAGGGTGGTCAGTTGCAACCTCGGGCCATCGGCATGCGCGTGTACGCAGTGGCGAGTCGCGACGGGTATCGGGTTTTGCCCGGCGGTTTGACCCGGGTGGCCGCCGAGGCCGACGCGGAAGTGGTGTCGATGCAACGCGGCGGCGCGAGCAAGGACACCTGGGTGCTGGGGGATCGGCCTCCCAGCGGCGAACAATGGAAAGCCCAACGCAACATTGGCGTGCACGATCTGGTGCGACGCGATCCGTATTTGCCGTCGCGGGTGGTGGAAAACCTGTTCTGGTTCGGCCGTTACTGCGAGCGCTGCGATGACAGTGCGCGGTTGTTGCGGATCATGCTGGCGCGCTACGTCGATGGCGATGACCCGCAAGCGTTGGAGGCCGCGGTCGATCTGGGTGAGCGGCTGATGTTGCTGCCCGAAGAGGGCGAACTGCCTGAACGGTTGTTGGCGGCGCTGCTCGGTGATGACTGGCCGTTCAGCCTGCGTTCCAACCTGCAACGGCTGCAGTGGGCGGCGTCGCAAGTGCGCGGCAAGCTCTCGCGGGAGAACTGGCAGGCGCTGGTGGAGTTGCAGCGTGAGGCCGTTGAGCTGGAAACCGAAGAGCCGGATTTCGGCGAGTTGCTGGATTTTCTCAACCGTCTGGTGATGTCGCTAGCGGCGCTGTCGGGTTTTGCGCTGGACGACATGACCCGGGACGAAGGCTGGCGCTTCCTGATGATCGGTCGACGGATCGAACGCCTGCAATTTCTCAGCGGCAGCCTCGCGGCGTTTCTGCGCGGTAGCGGCGCCTTTGATCAGGCCGGGCTGGAGTGGCTGCTGGAACTGGGTAACAGCAGCATCACCTACCGCTCGCGGTATCTGGCCGTGGCACAATTGATTCCGGTGCTGGACCTGTTGCTGCTCGACGAACAAAACCCCCACGCGGTGCTGTTCCAGTTGAAGCTGGTGACCCGCACCCTCAAACGTTTGAACGATGATTTTGCTGTGCCGCGTGAAGCCGGCTTGCCGTTTCTGGTGGAACGTCTGGCGCGCTTTGATCTGGGGTGTCTGGAGAACTCACTGTTCGGTGAAACCAGCGTGCGTGCCGCCATTAATGGCCTGGCCGACCTGCTGCAAGAGATCGCCGATGCGAGCGGGCAGGTGTCGGATCGATTGGCATTACGCCATTTCGCCCACGTCGATGATGTCAGCCAGCGTACGGTGTCCGTCTGATGAGCGCCCATTACCAGATTTTCCATGACACCCATTATCACTACGACAGCCCGGTGTCCCTCGCCCAGCAGTTGGCGCATCTGTGGCCGCGCTCGTGCGCCTGGCAGCGTTGCACTGCACAACAATTGCAGATCAGCCCAGATCCGACGGCGCGCCGCGACGAACTGGATGTGTTCGGCAATCCGCTGACCCGGCTGGCGTTCGAGCGGCCTCACGATGAGTTGCTGGTCAATGCCAGTCTTACTGTCGAAGTGCTGGCCCGGCCAACGCTGGATTTCAATCAATCGCCGGCCTGGGAAGAAACCCGCAACGCACTGACCTACAGCAGTCAGCCACTTTCGCCCGACGTGCTCGAAGCGTGCCGTTACCGGTTTGAGTCGCCGTATGTGCATTTGAAGCGCAATTTCGTCGAGTTCTCGGAAAGTTGTTTTCCGGCGGGGCGGCCGCTGTTGCTCGGCGTCCAGGCGTTGATGGAAAAAATCTTCAGCGAATTCACCTTCGACGCCGAAGCCACTCAAGTGGCAACGCCTTTGGTGGAAGTGCTGGAGCGTCGGCGTGGGGTGTGCCAGGACTTCGCTCACCTGATGCTCGCTTGCGTGCGTTCTCGTGGGTTGGCGGCGCGTTACATCAGCGGTTATCTGCTGACTCAGCCGCCACCGGGCCAGCCACGGCTGATCGGTGCCGATGCTTCACACGCCTGGGTTTCAGTGTTTTGCCCGGTGTTGGGTTGGGTGGATTTTGATCCGACCAACAATGTGCAACCGGCACTCGAACACATCACCCTGGCCTGGGGCCGGGATTTTTCGGATGTATCGCCGTTGCGCGGGGTGATTCTGGGGGGCGGAAATCACGATCCGGAAGTCCGGGTCACCGTGATGCCACTGGAGTAACCCAGAACCCCTGTAGGAGCAAGCTTGCTCGCGATGATGGCGGTACATCCAACATTAATGTCGCTGGGAGATCGCAATCGCGAGCAATCGAGCGTCGACCGGCTGCTCCTACAAAAGCGGATGTGCGGTTCTTTCGGGATGGGGGTATTGCGGAAGGGATTGTGAGGGTCAGCAACATCGCTGCTGACCCTGGACACAGATCCGGTGGGCCTGATCAGATCATCGGGCCCTGAGGGTCTCAGGCGTCGGGCGCCTGATCTTTCGGTGCTTCAACATCACTTTCTGCGGTCACTTCACCGTCTGCTTCCGGGTTCAGTGCGGCGGCGTCTTCTTCAGCTGTAGCTTTCTTGCGCTGAAGCTTTTCCTCTTTCTTCTGCTCCTTGGCCAAGTCTCTCTGACGTTTGGCGAAGGAATAATTAGGTTTAGCCATGGGCGATCCTCTGGGGTCGAAGGTGAGGTTGAGCGGCGCATATTCTGCCCTGTATCGGTGCCTAGCCGTTAGCTGGGTTTTTGCTCGGCCCATTTTGGCAGTACCGAGGGCTGCCAGGCGTCCAGTGCATCGAGCAGGGTGTGCGGCGATTCGCTCACTTGCAGCATGTCACGGTGTGCTTCGCGAACGAAGCCTTCGCCGACGATATGATCAAGAAAACCGGTCAATTTGCTGTAGAAACCGTTCACTTCCAGCAGTCCCAGCGGTTTGCCGTGGTAGCCGAGCTGGCCCCAGGTCCAGACTTCGAACAGTTCTTCCAGAGTGCCCAGGCCTCCGGGCAGCGCGATGAAGGCGTCGCTGAGCTCGGCCATCCGCGCCTTGCGCGCATGCATGCCGTCGACCACTTCCAGGCGCGTGAGGCCGCTGTGACCGATTTCCTTGTCTTTGAGGCTTTGCGGGATGATCCCGATCACTTCACCGCCGGCCGCCAGTGCGGCGTCGGCGACGATCCCCATCAGCCCGACGGCACCGCCGCCATAGACCAGGGTCAGCTTGCGCTCGGCCAATGCTCGCCCGAGGGCGACAGCCGCTTCACGATAAGCCGGGTTGGTGCCGGTGCTGGCACCGCAAAATACACAAACGGACGCTAAAGACATGCCTTACTCCATGGTCAGGATGGCCACAGAGTAAAGGCAGAGGCGCTACGCTCCAAGGTCTAAACTTCACGCCGGGACGTTTCACAGGTGCCACTGGCGCCACAGGCGTAAGCGGCGAGCAAACTGCACAACAGGCTATTGATGGACATGACAGACGCTCCGTATAAGTGATGACGACCTGATGATAGGGCCGCCCTAGACGTCTGGCTGGTAGATTGTTTCGATAGGTGTCATAGCTCGAAAGTTGTATACAATTTTTGATTCAGGTCATAGGAACTTGCGAAGTTTTCAGGCAGTCTTCTGTCCATTCGCACTTTTGTTAACCCTGCCTTGGAGATTCACCATGTTTGCCAAACTTGTTGCAGTATCCCTGCTGACACTGGCCAGCAGTCAATTGATGGCTGCCGAGTGCAAGACGACCATCGACTCCACCGACCAAATGGCTTTCAACACCAAGGCCATCGAAATCGACAAAAGCTGCAAGACCTTCACCGTTGAACTGACCCACTCCGGCAACCTGCCGAAAAACGTCATGGGCCATAACTGGGTGCTGAGCAAAGAAGCGGACATGCAGCCGATCGCCACCGATGGCCTGTCTGCCGGCATCGACAAGAACTACCTGAAAGAAGGTGATGCACGCATTATCGCTCACACCAAAATCATCGGCGCCAAGGAAACCGACTCGGTGACCTTCGATGTCTCCAAGCTTGATGCAGCCGAGAAATACGGCTTCTTCTGCTCGTTCCCGGGCCACATTTCGATGATGAAAGGCACGGTTACGCTGAAGTAAGCGAATCGCGCGCATAAAAAAAGCGTCCATTTGGGACGCTTTTTTTGTGCCTGACGTTTGACCGCGTCATCGTTCTTCGCGGGCAAGCCTCGCTCCTACAGGGCTTCGACACACCCCCTGTAGGAGCGAGGCTTGCCCGCGAAGGCGTCGGATCAGGCGCCATCTAAATCATGGCGCAAACGGCATCACCCGCTTGTGATGGGTCTTCCTGTACGTATCACAAATGATCTTGAACGCTTCCTCGCGCACCGGCTCACCGTGCAGGAACGCGTCGATCTCGGCATACGTCACGCCATGGGACGCTTCGTCCGGTTTACCCGGCGACAGGTCTTCAAGGTCCGCCGTCGGGACTTTTTCCACCAGCGATTCCGGCGCGCCGAAACTGCGGGCAATCGCCCGGACCTGATTTTTCACCAGACCGCTCAACGGGGCCAGGTCGCAGGCGCCGTCACCGAATTTGGTGAAGAAACCCATCACCGCTTCCGCCGCATGATCGGTGCCGATCACCAGGCCATGGGCCGCGCCGGCGATGGTGTACTGGGCGACCATGCGCATCCGTGCCTTGGTGTTGCCGAGGACGAAATCCACCGAGACCGCGTGCTTGCCTTCGAACGCTGCCACTTCATTGGCCAGGGATTTGACCGCCGGGCCGATGTTCACGGTGTGACGCTCGTCTGGCTTGATGAAGTCCACCGACGCCTGGGCGTCGTGTTCATCGAACTGGGTTTCGTACGGCAGGCGCACGGCGATGAACTTGTAGTTGTCATCACCGGTGCGGGTGCGCAGTTCACACATGGCGCGCTGGGCCAGCAGGCCGGCGGTCAGGGAATCGACGCCACCGCTGATCCCGAGCACCAGGGTCTTGAGCCCGGAATTGACCAGGCAATCCTGGATGAAACTGATGCGCCGCACGATTTCAGCTTCGAGGGCGGCCTCGTCGGCGAATGGCGGTTGAACCTTGAGCTGCTCAGCAATCTCACGCTGTACGGCTTGCATGAATTCACTCCTTGCTTGGTGTGCTGGAAAGGGCGGCAGGAACTTTGAAAACGTGTCGCAAATAGGCAACGAAATTCGGGTCTTTACAGTGAGTCTTGCCAGGCTCGTCGGAGATCTTTGCCACCGGCTGGCCGTTGCAGGCCGCCATTTTAAGCACGATGCTCATCGGTTCGACACCCGGAATATCGCACGTCAGGTTGGTACCGATGCCGAAGCTGACATTGATCCGACCGCGCAATGCGCGAAATATTTCCAGCGCCTTGGGCAGCGTCAGGCTGTCGGAGAACGTCAGCGTCTTGCTCATCGGGTCGATACCCAGCTTTTGATAGTGGGCGATCGCCTTCTCCGCCCAGATCACCGGATCACCGGAGTCATGTCGCAGACCGTCAAAGAGCTTGGCGAAGAACAGGTCGAAGTCGTTGAGGAAGGCATCCATGGTGATGCAGTCAGTCAAGGCGATCCCCAGCAGGCCGCGGTACTCGCGGACCCAGCAATCGAGGGCGGCGATCTGGCTGTCGATCAGCCGCGGACCCAGTTGCTGGTGGGCCATGATCCACTCGTGGGCCATGGTGCCCAGCGGTTTCATGTCCAGCTCTCGCGAAAGGTGTACGTTGCTGGTGCCGACGAAGCGCCCGGGGAAATCGTGCTTGAGCACGTTCACCACTTCTTCCTGCACACGGTAAGAGAAGCGACGGCGAGTACCGAAATCGGCTACCTGCAATTCGGACAATTCGTCGCTGCTGGCATTCGCGGTCAGCCAGTCGAACTTGCGATAGAGCTGCTCACGCGCCTGCACCAGCACGATCTCCCGGTAGCGAAAGCGGTTGCGCACTTCGCTGACGATGGACAGCAGCGGCACTTCGAACAGGATCACATGCAGCCACGGTCCGCGCAGACGGATGAACAGTTCGCCGTTTTCGATGCCGGTGTGGACGTAACGCAGATTGAAGCGGAACAACCCGAGAAAACGCAGGAAATCCGGTTTCATGAAGCTGATGCGCTCCATGAAACTCAACTGGTCGGCGCTCAGGCTCAGCTCGGCCAGGCGCTCGATCTGAAAGCGGATTTCCGCCAGGTACGGGCGCAAATCCTCACTGTTACGGCAACGAAACTCCCATTCGACTTCCACGTTCGGGTAGTTGTGCAGCACCGCCTGCATCATCGTCAGTTTGTAGAAGTCGGTGTCGAGCAGGTTCTGCACGATGCGATCGGCAAACACACTCTCGCTCATAACGGGGTTCTCCAGGCTGGCCGCGGCCCGTGGCGGCGACGTTGCAGCTGTTTCAATGATGGGGGCTAGTGGCGCATATCAGCGCTGGGTATTGCCAGTGTTTTTTTGTGAGGGTTATGCCGCTGCTGATGGCCTCTTCGCCGGCAAGCCCGGCTCCTACAGGATCTTTGTCTGGCTCGAAACCTGTAGGAGCACGGCTTGCCGGCGAAGGCGTCCTCAAGGCATTACAGGGCTATCGATTTGCTCCAGCATCCACTTCACAAAATCCCGCACCTTCGGCACTTCCGCCGAATGCTCCGGGTACGCCAGGTAATAGGCGTCGGAACTGGGCATCGCATGCTGCCAGGGAATGACCAGTTTGCCGTCGGCCAATTCCTCTTCCACCAGAAACCGCGGCAACAACGCTACACCGCAGCCGACCTGTGCAGCGCGAATGCACATATAAAAGGTTTCGAAGCGCGGGCCGTGGTAGCTGTGTTCGGTGTGGTAACCCTGGCTGTCGAACCAGTCGTGCCAGGCCTGCAGTCGGGAGGCGTTTTGCAGCAGGACCAAGTCGGTGAGTTGCGTCGGATCGGTGAACGGCGTGGCCGGCAGGCTACTCGGTGCACACACCGGAACAAGCTCTTCGCCGAACAGCTTCAGGCATTCGGTGCGGGGCCGTGAGCCCTGGCCGAAATAGAACGCCAGATCGCTGCGACCTTGCAGCAGGTCATCGGCTTCCTGCTCGCTGCACAGGTCCAGATGAATCGACGGATGGCGCAGGCGCCAGCCTTTCAATCGAGGCACCAGCCAACGGGCGCCAAAAGTCGGAGGCGTCGAGACACGCAGGACTTCGGTTTCACCGCCGTAGGAACGCAGGTAATGGGTCGACATCTCGACTTGCGTGAGGATTTTTCGTACCTCAACCAGGTACAAATCACCGGCCGGGGTCATTTGCAGGCGTCGGCGCACCCGCCGGAACAACAGGTGCTGCAACAATTCTTCGAGTTGCGCGACCTGTTTGCTGACAGCGCTCTGGGTCAGGTTCAGCTCTTCGGCGGCCCGCGTGAAGCTCAAATGCCGGGTCACGGCCTCGAAACACTGCAGCGCGGTGATCGACGGCAGGTAGCGTTTATTCAGCATGGGTTGTCCTTTTTTCTTGTTTCTTACTGACCAGCAATTCGCAGCATGAATAAACGGAATGATATCTCTCTTAAAGGTCGTTTGTTGGGTAACCTCCGGCGAGCTAAAACTACAGGTCTGATCAGCCGTGATATTCCGGCTGCACGTTTTCTGTTTTAGCTTGAGGAGTGACCCATGGTTGCCGCATTGCTTGATCGTCTTGGTGTGAACCCGGCCCTGTACCAGAACGGCAAAGTGCCGGTGCATTCGCCGATCGATGGCAGCAAGATCGCCTCTGTGAACTGGGAAGGCGCCGCTGAAGTCGAGCAGCACATCAGTCGCGCAGATCATGCGTTCGAATTGTGGCGCAAGGTCCCGGCCCCGCGCCGTGGCGAATTGGTGCGTCAACTGGGCGACATCCTGCGCGAATACAAGGCCGACCTCGGCGAGCTGGTGTCCTGGGAAGCCGGCAAGATCACTCAGGAAGGTCTGGGTGAAGTTCAGGAGATGATCGACATCTGCGATTTCGCCGTCGGTCTGTCCCGTCAACTGTACGGCTTGACCATCGCCTCCGAGCGTCCTGGCCACCACATGCGCGAAACCTGGCACCCGCTGGGCGTCGTGGGCGTGATCAGTGCGTTCAACTTCCCGGTCGCGGTCTGGGCCTGGAACACCACGCTGGCGCTGGTTTGCGGCAACCCGGTGATCTGGAAGCCGTCGGAGAAAACCCCGTTGACCGCGCTGGCCTGCCAGGCGCTGTTCGACCGTGTACTGAAGAACTTCAGCGATGCACCTGCGCACCTGAGCCAGGTGATCATTGGCGGTCGCGATGCCGGCGAAGCACTGGTCGATGACCCGCGTGTCGCGCTGATCAGCGCCACCGGCAGCACCCGCATGGGCCGCGAAGTGGCACCGAAAATCGCCGCCCGTTTCGCCCGCAGCATTCTCGAACTGGGTGGCAACAACGCCATGATCCTCGGCCCAAGCGCAGACCTGGACATGGCCGTTCGCGCCATTCTGTTCAGCGCCGTCGGCACTGCCGGTCAGCGTTGCACCACGTTGCGTCGCCTGATCGCTCACGAATCGGTGAAAGAAGAAATCGTCACCCGCCTGAAAGCCGCGTACTCGAAAGTGCGTATCGGCAACCCGCTGGAAGGCAACCTGATCGGCCCGCTGATCGACAAGCACAGCTTCGACAACATGCAGGATGCGCTGGAGCAGGCCTTGAGCGAAGGCGGCCGGGTCTTCGGCGGCAAGCGTCAGCTGGAAGACAAATACCCGAACGCTTACTACGTCTCGCCGGCCATTGTTGAAATGCCGGAGCAGAGCGACGTGGTCTGCCACGAAACCTTCGCGCCGATTCTTTATGTGATCGGCTACAAAGACTTCGACGAAGCCCTGCGTTTGAACAACTCGGTACCACAAGGCCTGTCTTCGTGCATCTTCACCACCGACGTGCGTGAAGCCGAGCAGTTCATGTCGGCGGTGGGCAGCGACTGCGGCATCGCCAACGTCAACATCGGCCCGAGCGGCGCGGAAATCGGCGGCGCGTTTGGTGGCGAGAAAGAAACCGGCGGTGGTCGTGAGTCGGGCTCCGATGCCTGGCGCGGGTACATGCGCCGCCAGACCAACACCGTGAACTACTCGCTGGAGTTGCCGTTGGCGCAAGGCATTACGTTCGACTGATCGGGCCCCATCGCTGGCAAGCCAGCTCCTACACGGTCTGTGTCGTTGCGCATAACCTGTAGGAGCTGGCTTGCCAGCGAAGCTTTTTCTGTTTGTTAGGTTTCTGTTGGAGTCTGGCAATGCCGTTACGCGAAGAGTGTCTGTGGGAAAAACTGACGCCGCAAAGGCCCGACAATGCTGCGCTCAAGGGCGAAGTGACGGTCGATGTCTGCGTCATCGGTGCCGGGTTCACCGGCCTGTCGGCGGCGGTGCATCTGCTGGAACAAGGCAAGACGGTGTGTGTGCTGGAAGCTCATCGTGCCGGTCATGGCGGTTCGGGGCGCAACGTCGGGCTGGTCAACGCCGGCATGTGGATTCCACCGGACGAGATCGAAGCCGGGTTCGGCAAAGCGGTGGGCAGTCAGCTCAATCGCATGCTGGGTGCCGCACCGTCCCTGGTGTTCAGCCTGGTCGACAAATACAACATCGATTGCCAGTTACGCCGCGAAGGCACGTTGCACATGGCGCACAACGCCCGTGGCGAAGCGGATTTGCGCAGTCGTGAAGAACAATGGAAACGTCGCGGTGCCCCGGTGGAACTGCTGACCGGTCAAGCCTGCGAACAAGCAACCGGCACCAAAAAGATCGCCGCCGCGTTGCTCGACAAGCGTGCCGGCACGATCAACCCGATGGCTTACACCACGGGGCTGGCCAAAGCAGCTATCGGCCTTGGCGGTCGGCTGTTCGATCATTCTCCCGTGACCAGGCTCGAACGTCAGGGCCAGCGCTGGTCGGTGCAAACGGCGCAGGGTTCGGTGCTTGCCGAGCAAGTCGTGATTGCGTCCAACGCTTACACCGAAGGTGACTGGACGGAACTGCGGCGCAATTTCTTCCCCGGTTATTACTATCAAGTGGCCTCGGTGCCGCTGACTGACGACGCCGCGCAGCAAATTCTCCCGGGTGGCCAAGGCTCGTGGGACACCCGGCAGGTGCTCAGCAGTATTCGTCGTGACAAAGACGGTCGCCTGTTGCTTGGCAGTCTGGGTAATGGCAATCAGAAGCCGACCTGGTTCCTCAAGGCTTGGGCTGACCGGGTTCAGCAGCACTATTTTCCGTACCTCAAACAGGTGGAATGGGAGTGCACCTGGACCGGTTGCATCGCATTTACTCCCGATCATTTGATGCGCCTGTTCGAACCAGCGCCCGGTTTAGTGGCAGTCACCGGTTACAACGGACGGGGCGTGACTACGGGGACGGTGGTCGGCAAAGCCTTTGCCGATTATTTGTGTAACGGAAATCCTCAGGCGCTGCCGATTCCCTTCGCACCCATGCAGCCACTGGCAGGGGTGGGCTTGCGCAGTTGTCTATACGAGGCGGGTTTTTCGCTGTATCACGCAGGCCAGTGCCTGCGGATCGTTATCTGATTGTTGAAATTTGTTGCTGGAAGCGGCGCTTTTCGGCGCAGCGGCTAGCCTGTAAAAGGTGCGGGTTGTAGCAGTACCGCACCAGCAGTGTGCACTTCGGTGACGCACGTTGTTACAGGCTGGTTGCACGTCGTTTGGCGCCGCGGTTGCAATGATGGCGCGCGAGGGTTGCGCCTTAAAAAATAAATGGTTTCACCTTCCGCGGTTTAGACGGTTGCACGCTCAATGAAAATGGGCTCGAAACAGTCGAAATAACAATAAAGCAGCGACTTTTTTCAGAATAAAAAACCGATGGCACGGCCCTTGCTCTGAGCATTCAGTGAAGTCGCAGTGCCAACTAAAAAAAAACCTTGGAGCACCACCTCATGTCCCAGACGTTTTACAAGAAAGGCTTTCTGGCCCTCGCAGTGGCAGCTGCGTTGGGTGTTTCTGCGTTTGCACAGGCTGACGTAAAAATCGGTGTTGCGGGTCCTATGACAGGCGCCAACGCAGCATTTGGCGAGCAGTACATGAAGGGTGCACAGGCAGCAGCCGACGCAATCAACGCGTCGGGCGGCGTCAACGGGGAAAAAATCGTACTGGTCAAGGGCGATGACGCCTGCGAACCGAAACAGGCTGTGACGGTCGCCAAGGACCTGACCAACCAGAAAGTGGCAGGCGTGGTTGGTCACTTCTGCTCCTCGTCGACCATCCCGGCCTCCGAGATCTACGACGAAGCAGGCATCATCGCAATCACTCCGGGTTCCACCAACCCACAAGTGACCGAGCGTGGTCTGAGCGCCATGTTCCGTATGTGCGGTCGTGACGACCAGCAGGGCATCGTTGCCGGCGACTACATCGTCGACGTGCTCAAAGGCAAGAAAGTCGTGGTTCTGCACGACAAAGACACCTACGGCCAAGGTCTGGCCGATGCCACCAAGGCTCAACTGTCCAAGCGCGGCGTAACGCCGGTTCTGTACGAAGGCCTGACCCGCGGCGAGAAAGACTTCAGCGCCGTGGTGACCAAGATCCGTGCAGCCGGTGCCGATGTCGTCTATTTCGGCGGCCTGCACCCGGAAGCCGGTCCACTGGTTCGCCAACTGCGTGAACAAGGCCTCAAAGACGTCAAATTCATGTCCGATGATGGCATCGTTACTGACGAACTCGTGACCACCGCCGGTGGCCCGCAGAACGTTGATGGCGTGTACATGACCTTCGGTGCCGACCCACGCCTGCTGCCAGACAGCAAAACCGTGGTAGACACCTTCCGCAAGGCTGGCACCGAGCCAGAAGGCTACACCCTGTACGCCTACGCTTCGGTTCAGACCCTGGCGGCTGCTTTCAACGGCGCCAAGTCCAACAGCGGCGAAAAAGCGGCCGAGTGGCTGAAGAAAAACCCGGTTAAAACCGTGATGGGCGAGAAGACCTGGGACGCCAAGGGCGACCTGAAAGTCTCCGACTACGTGGTTTATCAGTGGGACAAGGATGGCAAATACCACCAACTGGAAAAACAGAAGTGATATGAGCTGTTGATCTGCCCGGCGCCTTGCGCGCCGGGCAATCGAAGAACATGTCCGTGCAGTACCTGTCTTTTCTCGTAGAGCTGCACACAACCGTGTTGCGCGGGTGGCTGAACCCCGGTCCGTCGCACCTCGCTTTTGTGCAGTCTCTCAAATGCGTGAGATTGCGTTATGGATGGTATTTTCCTGCAGCAACTGGTCAACGGCCTGACCCTCGGGTCGGTCTATGGCCTGATCGCCATCGGCTACACAATGGTCTATGGCATCATCGGCATGATCAACTTCGCCCACGGCGAGGTTTACATGATTTCCGCTTACCTCGCGGCAATCAGTCTGGCTCTGCTGGCATACTTCGGTATTGAATCCTTCCCTCTGCTGATGCTTGGCACACTGGTCTTCACCATCATTGTCACAGCGGTATATGGCTGGGTCATCGAGCGTGTTGCCTACAAACCCCTGCGTAACTCCACCCGACTGGCACCGCTGATCAGCGCCATCGGTATTTCGCTGATCCTGCAAAACTATGCACAGATCGCACAGGGCGCCCGTCAACAAGGCGTACCGACCCTGCTGACCGGTGCATGGCGAGTGGAAGTCGGAAGCGGCTTCGTTCAGCTCACCTACACCAAGATCTTCATCCTGGTTGCCGCATTCGCCGGCATGGCCCTGCTGACCTACGTCATCAAGTACACCAAGCTCGGCCGCATGTGCCGCGCCACCCAGCAAGACCGCAAGATGGCCTCCATCCTTGGGATCAACACCGACCGCGTCATTTCCTACGTGTTCATCATCGGTGCGGCAATGGCGGCCCTGGCCGGCGTGCTGATCACCATGAACTACGGCACGTTCGACTTCTACGCAGGCTTCGTCATCGGCATCAAGGCGTTCACCGCAGCGGTACTCGGCGGGATCGGCTCGCTGCCTGGCGCGATGCTCGGCGGGATCATTCTCGGGATTTCCGAGTCGCTGTTCTCGGGTCTGGTCAACTCGGACTACAAAGACGTTTTCAGCTTCTCGCTGCTCGTTCTCGTTCTGGTCTTTCGGCCCCAAGGCCTGCTCGGCCGTCCTCTTGTGTCGAAGGTGTAAGCGATGTCTTCAACCACTAAAAAAACCATTGATCTCAAAAGAAGCCTGGTTGACGCGATTCTTGCCGGTCTTGTCGCCCTCATCGTGTTCGGCCCGATTGTTGGCATAGTCCTCGACGGCTACGGCTTCAATCTGGAAACGACCCGAGTGGCGTGGATTGTCGCCATCGTCATGGCCGGCCGCTTTGCCTTGAGCCTGTTCCTGCAAACGCCGAAAGGCCTGAGAATTCTCGAAGGCTTTGAAACCACCGGTTCGGGGGTTCATGTACTGCCACCTGATTACAAATCCCGGCTGCGCTGGATCATCCCGCTGATGATTGTCATCGCCGTGGTGTTCCCGTTTTTCTCCAACTCCTACCTGCTGGGCGTGGTCATCCTCGGGTTGATCTACGTGCTGCTCGGGCTTGGCCTGAACATCGTGGTCGGCCTGGCCGGCCTGCTCGACCTCGGTTACGTGGCGTTCTACGCCATCGGCGCCTATGGGTTGGCACTCGGTTATCAATACCTGGGGCTGGGTTTCTGGACGGTGCTGCCACTGGCGGCGATCACGGCGGGGCTGGCCGGTTGCATCCTCGGTTTCCCGGTGTTGCGCCTGCACGGTGACTACCTGGCAATCGTGACCCTGGGCTTCGGTGAAATCATCCGCTTGATCCTCAATAACTGGCTGACCCTGACCGGTGGCCCGAACGGTATGCCGGCACCCCTGCCAACCTTCTTCGGCCTCGAGTTCGGCAAAAGGGCGAAGGACGGTGGTGTTCCGTTCCACGAGTTTTTCGGCATCGCCTATAACCCCGACGTGAAGTACTACTTCATCTACGCGGTATTGTTCCTGGTCGTGCTGGCCGTGCTGTACATCAAGCACCGCCTGACTCGCATGCCGGTCGGTCGCGCCTGGGAAGCCTTGCGTGAAGATGAAATCGCCTGCCGTTCCATGGGTTTGAACCACGTGCTGGTCAAGCTTTCGGCGTTCACCATCGGTGCGTCGACGGCCGGCCTCGCTGGCGTGTTCTTCGCCACTTACCAAGGCTTCGTCAACCCGACCTCATTCACCTTCTTTGAATCGGCTCTGATCCTCGCCATCGTGGTACTCGGCGGCATGGGTTCGACCATCGGCGTGGTTATCGCAGCCTTCGTGCTGACGGTGGCCCCGGAACTGCTGCGTGGCTTCGCGGAATACCGCGTGCTGCTGTTCGGCATCCTGATGGTGTTGATGATGATCTGGCGACCGCGCGGCCTGATTCGGATCAGCCGTACCGGTGTGACCCCGCGTAAAGGAGTAGCGCCATGAGCGAAGTCGTACTCTCGGTCGAGAAGCTGATGATGCACTTCGGCGGCATCAAGGCGTTGAACGATGTCAGCCTGAAGGTCAAGCGCAACTCGATCTTCGCCCTGATCGGCCCCAACGGCGCCGGCAAGACCACCGTGTTCAACTGCCTGACCGGGTTCTACAAGGCCTCGGGCGGCAAGATCGAACTCAACGTGCGCGGCGAGCGCACCGATGTCATCAAAATGCTCGGTGAACCGTTCAAGGCGACTGATTTTGTATCGCCGAAAAACTTCATCAGCCGGCTCCACTACAAGATGTTCGGCGGCACTCACCTGGTGAACCGTGCCGGCCTGGCGCGGACCTTCCAGAACATTCGCCTGTTCAAGGAAATGTCGGTGCTGGAAAACCTGCTGGTGGCCCAACACATGTGGGTCAACCGCAGCATGCTCGCGGGCATCCTCAACACCAAGGGCTACCGCAAGGCTGAAAGCGATGCGCTGGACCACGCCTTCTACTGGCTGGAAGTGGTGGACCTGGTGGATTGCGCCAACCGTCTGGCCGGTGAGTTGTCCTACGGCCAGCAACGTCGTCTGGAGATTGCGCGGGCCATGTGCACCCGGCCGCAGATCATCTGCCTCGACGAACCGGCTGCCGGCCTCAACCCTCAGGAAACCGAAGCGCTGAGCGCGATGATCCGGCTGCTGCGCGACGAGCACGATCTGACCGTGGTGCTGATCGAACATGACATGGGCATGGTTATGAGCATTTCCGACCACATCGTGGTGCTGGACCACGGCGTCGTCATCGCCGAGGGTGGCCCCGAGGCGATTCGCAACGATCCGAAAGTGATTGCAGCCTACCTGGGCGCCGATGAAGAGGAGGTGGTGCTATGAGCAAACCGATCCTCGAACTCAAAGACCTGGACGTGTTTTACGGCCCGATCCAGGCCCTGAAAAAAGTCTCGATGCACATCAACGAAGGGGAAACCGTCAGCCTCATCGGCTCCAACGGCGCGGGCAAGTCGACCCTGCTGATGTCGATTTTCGGCCAGCCGCGCGCGGCGGACGGGCAGATCATCTACCAGGGCGTGGACATCACCCATAAGTCGTCGCACTACATTGCGTCCAACGGCATTGCGCAATCACCGGAAGGCCGGCGCGTGTTCCCCGACATGACTGTCGAGGAAAACCTGTTGATGGGCACCATCCCGATTGGTGACAAGTACGCCAAGGAAGACATGCAACGCATGTTCGAGCTGTTTCCGCGTCTCGAAGAGCGGCGGACCCAGCGGGCCATGACCATGTCCGGCGGCGAACAGCAAATGCTCGCCATCGCCCGTGCGTTGATGAGCCGGCCGAAACTGCTGTTGCTCGATGAGCCGAGCCTGGGGCTCGCGCCGATTGTGGTGAAACAGATCTTCGCCACCCTGCGGGAACTGGCCAAGACCGGCATGACCATCTTTCTGGTCGAGCAGAACGCCAACCACGCCCTGCGGTTGTCGGATCGGGCATACGTGATGGTCAACGGCGAGATCCGCCTCAGTGGCACCGGCAAGGAGCTGCTGGTGAACGAAGAGGTGCGTAACGCTTATCTCGGCGGGCATTGAGTCCTGTTGAAATACCCAAAGCCCCGACGAGCAATCGCCGGGGCTTTTTTACGCCTCCAATACACCGCAAATCCCTTGTGGGAGTGAGCCTGCTCGCGATGGCGGTGGGTCAGTCACCGCAATGCTGACTGTGCCGCCGCCATCGCGAGCAAGCTCGCTCCCACAGGTGCCTGTGGTGTGCTTTCGGGAAATTGTGGAAAACAATATTCACAAGCTCTCAAAGCGCGACATAAAGCCGCTGCAAATAGTTGTTTTGTCACGGTTTTGACTTGTCCCCGTTTGCTGTGGAGCTGGCTGTGAATAACGTGGGAGTAGCTGGCTGAGAGCCTTTGAAATCGTGGCTTGCAGCGATGTGGTTGTTTTTTGATCAGGCGTTTTTGCTGGGCTTGAGGTCAGCGTTGTCAACCTTTTTATTGATTGCGAAAGAGGCCTGAAACATACGAAGGCAGCCTGTGGATAAGTCTGTGGTTAAACTCTGGAAAGACTCGGCTAAGGTGCGTAGTTACTGGCTTGGCGCCATCGTTGGCTAACCCGGTCAATCGTGCAAAATGCCTTGGGCTACACAGCCAGCACTTCAGGGTCAAGCGAAAAACTTTCTGATCTGCCCGCAAAGCCTTGTGCACAGCGGCTTCCAGCTTTTTCACTTGCCCCCGGAAACTGTGGACCGGCCTGTGGATAACGTGCGCGTACATAGCTACAGGCCACGGCGTATATGGCGTTGGTCGCGTTGGTTGTTTTTCGTACAGATTTTCTGATGGTTGCCGCTGTCGGCAAGGCCGGGCATGCTGCCAGCTGATTTTCTATTCCAATGGCGGCCCGTCTGCCGAAGCAAGGAGAACACGATGTCCAACACCCTGTTTATTACCGGCGCGACTTCCGGTTTTGGCGAAGCCTGTGCCCGTCGTTTTGCCGAGGCTGGCTGGAAACTGGTGCTGACAGGTCGTCGTGAAGAGCGCCTCAATGCCTTGTGCGCCGAGTTGTCGAAGCAGACCGAGGTCCATGGCCTGGTGCTCGACGTGCGTGATCGCAAGGCCATGGAGGAGGCGATCGCCAACCTGCCACCGTCCTTCGCCAAACTGCGCGGGTTGATCAACAACGCTGGCCTGGCGCTCGGCGTGGATCCGGCGCCGAAGTGCGATCTTGATGATTGGGACACCATGGTCGACACCAACATCAAGGGCCTGATGTACAGCACTCGCCTGCTGTTGCCGCGTCTGATCGCCCATGGCCGTGGCGCCGGCATCATCAACCTCGGCTCCATTGCCGGCAACTATCCGTATCCGGGCAGCCACGTGTATGGCGCGAGCAAGGCGTTCGTCAAACAGTTCTCCCTGAACCTGCGCTGCGACCTGCAAGGCACGGGCGTTCGCGTCAGCAACATCGAGCCGGGCCTGTGTGAGAGTGAGTTCTCGCTGGTGCGCTTTGCCGGTGACCAGGAGCGTTACAACGCGACCTACGCCGGTGCCGAGGCGATCCAGCCGCAAGACATCGCCGAGACCATTTTCTGGGTGCTCAATGCGCCGGCGCACATCAATATCAACAGCCTCGAGTTGATGCCGGTGAGCCAGACGTGGGCCGGGTTTGCGATTGAGCGTAACAAGGCGTAAGACCGCGTAACGGCCATTCGCGGGCAAGCCTCGCTCCTACAGGTTCACCTTTGTAGGAGCCGGCTTGCTGGCGATAGCGATCTTTCAGTCAACGAAGATAGTCGGCCAGCCCGCCATAGCAGGTCGCCAAGTGATAAGGCGTAGTAGACGGCATATCCTGCCGGCTCACTTCACCGTTCTCGTCACGACACTCATACCAGCCGCGCGCATGCAGAGAACGCTGTTGCAGCGCCTGCAACTGGTGCAATACCGATGCCCCGCTGTCCGGGCGCAGCGTCAACGCACGCAGGTATTCAGCCTGAGCCCAGATGCGTTGGGTGGCATCTTTCGAATGCCCGTCGAGCGTGAGCATCGCGCGCACGGCGCCACTCGATTGATCGACGCCCAGTTGCTCGGTGAACGCAAAGGCGCGTTCCACAGAGGCGTGCAGTTTCGATCCGCGCAACAGCGGTGAAGATTCCAGCAGGAAATACCATTCGAACTGGTGTCCCGGTTCAAACCAGTTATCCACAGACCCCAGCGGCTTTTCCATCAACACACTGTGTTGCGGATCGATAAAGCGTTGTTGCATGGCTGTGCATAACTCGACGAGCGCACGCTGCACGGCGAGGTCTTCACGCACTGAAAGCGTGGCAAGAAACGCTTCGGCCAAGTGCATCAGCGGGTTTTGCAACGGCCCGGTGTTCAGCAACGACCAATCACGCTCAAGGCAGGCTTCGTACAAGCCATCGCCCGAACTGAAGCGTTGATCAAGCACTTCCAGCACAGCGTTGAGCACTGACTCCACCAGCGGTTCGCGAACCTTGTCCCAGTAATGGGCGCAGGCGAAGAGGATGAAGGCGTGGGTGTAGAGATCCTTTCGCTGATCCAGCGGCGCGCCCTGCGGGTCGATGCTGTAGAACCAGCCACCGTGTTCGGCATCGTGGAAATGTTGCTGCAACGAGCGGAACAACGCAGCCGCACGCTCTTTCGCGCCCGGGACCTGGCCGATCAGGCTGGAAAACAGATACAGCTGCCGCGCGCAGGCCATGGCCCGGTAGCGTTGCGGTGGCAAGGGATGATGCTCGGCATCCAGTGCTTCGTAGGGCAGCGCCAGTTCGGCATTCCAGCCGGGGCCTTGCCAGAGGGGCACGATCACGTCCTGGAAATGCTGTTGCACCGCGGCAAACAGAGCGGTCAATTCAGGCTGGGAAGCGGAGCGGGGAGCATGAGGCATTGGCTGGCGTCGTCACGGCAGGGTTGATTGCGCGACATGTTATCAGGCCTGAGAGATGTGGTGTCTGTCAGGCCGCCTTCGCGAGCAAGCCTCGCTCCTACAGAAACACTACTCCTGTAGGAGCGAGGCTTGCCCGCGAAGAGGTCATCACAGGCAATACACAATCAACCCGCCAGCAACCACACACCGGTCGCTGCCGACGCCGCACCCGCCAGACGAACCAGCGGCGCCGCTGCTTGCGGCAATACACGAACCACGGCATAACCCGCCGCATGCAATGCCGCCGTTGCCGCCACAAACCCTGCGGCATAGGCCCAAGGGCTCGACATGTCCGGCAATTCCAGCCCATGCGCCACGCCATGGAACAACGCAAACAACGCCGTCGCACCCACCGCCACGCTCAGTGGCGGACGTACCGCCAACGCCACCGCCAGCCCCAGTGCCAGTACCGACGCTGCAATCCCGCTTTCCAGCGCTGGCAGGTTCAGCCCTTCAAAACCGAGCAGGCCGCCGATGAGCATGGTGCCAACGAACGTGCACGGCAGCGCCCAGCGCGCAGCGCCTTTCTGCTGTGCCGCCCACAGCCCGACGGCAACCATCGCCAGCAAGTGATCAAGGCCGCCAATCGGGTGGCTGATGCCGGCGATCAAGCCATTGTCGCCGTGACCGGGGTGGGCGAAGGCGATGGCCGGAGTCAGCAGCAGGGCCATGGCGCCCAGGATGCGTTTAAGTGTCATGGATAAGCTTCCTTGTTGATAAGTTTGATCGTAATCAGGCTGCGGTCAGCAGGCCCTGGCGCTCGATGAAGGCGATGATTTCTTCCAGGCCCAGCCCGGTTTTCTGGTTGCTGAAGACAAACGGTTTGCCGTTGCGCATGCGCTTCGTGTCGCTGTCCATCATCGAAAGCGACGCGCCTACCAGCGGTGCGAGGTCGACTTTGTTGATCACCAGCAGGTCGGATTTGCAGATTCCCGGCCCACCTTTGCGCGGCAGCTTGTCGCCCGCCGAGACGTCGATTACGTAAATCGTCAGGTCGGACAATTCCGGGCTGAACGTGGCCGAAAGGTTGTCGCCTCCGGACTCCACCAGAATCAGGTCCAGCCCCGGAAAGCGTCGGTTCAGTTGATCCACGGCTTCGAGGTTGATCGAGGCGTCTTCGCGGATCGCCGTGTGCGGGCAGCCGCCGGTTTCCACGCCGATGATCCGTTCCGGCGCCAGGGCCTGGTTGCGTACCAGAAAATCGGCGTCTTCGCGGGTGTAGATGTCGTTGGTCACGACCGCGAGGTTGTAGCGCTCGCGCAGCGCCAGGCACAGGGCCAGCGTCAGGGCGGTTTTGCCGGAACCGACCGGGCCGCCGATGCCGACGCGCAGAGGTTGTGTGTTCATGTGATTCTCCAAAATAACAGGCCCTAGGAACGGAACAGACGGCTGTACTGGCGCTCATGGGCCATGCACGCCAGCGACAGGCCGAAAGCGGCGCTGCCATAGTGGTCGGGGTTGATTCGGGTGGCGTCCTGCTGGGCTTGTTGCAGCAGCGGCAGCAGTTGGCTGGTCAGGCGTTGCGCGGCTTGCTGGCCCAGCGGCAGGGTTTTCATCAGCACCGCCAACTGGTTTTCCAGCCAGCTCCAGAGCCACGCGGCCAGTGCGTCTTGCGGGCTGATGTGCCAGGCGCGTGCAGCCAGCGCCCAGCCGAGGGCCAGATGCGGTTCGGGGCGTTGTTCGAGAAAGGCGCGGGCCGGTGCGTCGAGTTCCGGCAAACCGTTGAGCAGTTGCTGCAAGGAGTAGCCCATCTGTCGGCTCTCCTGATGCAACTCGCGGGTTTCCCGGCTGGCGCGGTGTTCTTCGCAGCGTTGCAGCAGTTCGGCCCAGTTTTCAGTGGCGGCGGCCATGCAGTGGGCGAGCAGCAGGGGCGCCTCGAAGCGTGCCAGGTTCAGCAGCAATTGATCGCTGATCCAGCGACGGGCGCTGTCGGAATCACTTACCCGGCCGTTATCCACCGCCATTTCCAGACCTTGGGAATAGCTGTAGCCGCCAATCGGCAATTGCGGACTGGCCAGGCGCAACAGCGCCCAGGCCGGGTTCATTGGCGCACGCCGAACTGGTGCAGTTTCGGCGGGTAATTGAAGTCTTCGTCGCCATGCCGAGAGTGGTGATGGCCACCGCCATAGGCGCCGTGCTCCGGCTGGAACGGCGCTTCGATGTTTTCGACCTTGGCTTCAAGTTGTTCGAGCATGGCCTTGAGCACGTAGTCGTCGAGCAGGCGCAACCATCCATCACCGACTTGCAGGGCGACGTGGCGATTGCCCAGGTGATAGGCCGCGCGGGTCAGTTCGAAGGCGTTGGCGCAGGTGACGTGCAGCAGTTGTTCGGGGCGGGCGCAGACGCGGACGATGCGACCGTCTTCTGCTTGTAGGCATTCGCCATCAGACAGCGGCGGCTGACCGCGCTCCAAAAACAACCCGACGTCTTCACCCTCGGCACTGAAACAGCGCAAACGGCTTTTGCTTCGGGCTTCGAAGGTCAGGTGCAACTCGGCGGCCCAGACGGGTTGAGGGTCGATTCTGCGATGAATCACCAGCATCGGAAAGCTTCCAGCAATGGACAATAGTCAGGCTAGAGCAAGGGGCTTGCCAATCGGCGGAAGTGTAGGAAATGCCTGTCGGCGTATGGATGGCGTTTCAGTTTGTTGCGGCAATTTGGTGCGAGGCTGGGAAAGGCGCACCAAATGACGGCGCAGGGTGTGCTCCAGATTGTTCGCGATCCCGCATTCACCACCAAACCTTGTAGGAGCCGGCTTGCTGGCGATAGCGGTGGGTCAGGCGACAACTTTATTGGCTGAAGGGCGCCATCGCTGGCAAGCCAGCTCCTACAAGGGGGGTGGTGGTTCAGACGCACCGTGTCGTCTGAATCGCCAGCAAGCCGGCTCCTACAGGAGATCGGCGCGCAGGAGGGTTATTCCGTGCTGCCCAGGCCTTGCCAATGCTTTAGGCCGATGAAGATAAAGCGCAGCTGCTGAGTGATTTTCGCTTGTGGTGTCAAATGCGCGGGCAACGCCTCGGCCGGCGGATCAATGATTTCCGGCAGGGTCGCAAACACGCTTTTGACGATTAGATCGGCCATGACACTCAAACCAGCGATGTCCAGGTGTTGCAGCTTTGGCATCAGCGACAAATCGGCCGCCAGGTCCGAGCTGATGTCTTCGCGCAAGCGGCCGATGGCCAGACGCACCGGCAGCGAACCGCCGTACTGCTCGCGGGCCAGAAACAGGAATTGCGAACGATTGGCCGACACCACGTCGAGAAAAATCCGCACCGAGGCATCGATGATGCCGCCCATGACGAACTCGTTGTGACGCACCAGGCGGATGGTTTCGCGGAACGTTTGTCCGACTTCGCTCACCAGCACCAGGCCCAGTTCATCCATATCGGCGAAATGCCGGTAGAAACCGGTGGGGACGATGCCGGCGGTTTTCGCTACTTCGCGCAGGCTAAGGCTGCCGAATCCTCGGCCGCACTCCATCAAGTGGCGGGCAGCGTCCATCAAGGCGTTGCGGGTTTGTTGTTTCTGTTCGGCGCGGGGCAGCATCGCAAGGGTGTTTTCTGGACAAGACAGCGGCGCACTCTAGCAAATCGGCTTTGCCGGCGTCGAACGACTATCGGGGGGGATGCGAGGGAATGCGTGGCTTCTATAAAATCAAAAGCCCAATCCGTGGATTGGGCTTTTTTTCAAGGCCGCCATGGGCTTAGCTCACAGCGCTGTTGCGTTCGATTACGCGGTCACCACCACCTTCAGCCAGGGTTTGACCTTGTGGAGTGCGATCGGAACCGTCAGCAGCCAGGGTTTGACCTTGTGGGGTGCGATCGGAACCGTCAGCAGCCAGGGTTTGACCTTGTGGAGTGCGATCGGAACCGTCAGCAGCCAGGGTTTGGCCTTGTGGGGTGCGATCAGAACCGTCAGCGGCCAGGGTTTGACCTTGTGGGGTGCGATCCGAACCATCTTGAGTGATCAGGCCTTTTTCTTTCAGGCGATCATTACCACCTTCGGCAACGGTTTGGCTGAATACCGAGTGGCTGTCTTTTACTTGTGGGGTGGCCTGGTCAGCGGCTGGTAGAGCGAAAGCGGTGCTGGCCAGCATTGAGAGGGTAAGGCTAAACAGTAATTGGCGTTTCATGATCATGTGCTCCGTGGGAGGGCGGCAAAGTGGGTACGAGGGCAATGCTACTCTCGATAAGTCGATATAAAAGTTCATAAACGCAATGGTAATAATCAACAGAATTGATTGTTCCGTGCGAAGGCTCTAGAACGGGCCTTTCCGGTGAACGTTTTCGCACTGATGTGGGTATTTTCGACTCACATGCGTCGCACAAAAGTGCGGGGTCGGTAACGCCGGATTTCGAGTGCAGGGTGTCCCCGACCGATTATTTGAACGTTAAGCCGCATTTCGATTAAACCTGCGCGCCGTTTCCCAGTCCTAGGCTTCACGCCAGGCCGGTTCTGGCCTGACGTTTCACACGCGCGTCGCGGTCAGGGCGCTCAGTCGTATTCAGGAGCCCTGTGCAATGACGCACACCCCGAAAATTTTTGCCTGGACCTTTGCCAGCCTGGTTGTGTTACTGGCGATACTGGTTCTGATCATCGCGTTCTTCGATTGGAACCGGATCAAACCGGCAATCAACACCAAAGTCTCCGAAGAGCTGCACCGTCCGTTCGCTATTAATGGCGATCTTTCGGTGGTCTGGCGGCGTGAGCTTGACGAAGGTGGATGGCGCGCCTGGGTGCCATGGCCGCATGTGGTGGCGCAAGATCTGAGCCTCGGCAACCCGGACTGGTCAAAGCAGCCGCAGATGGTGACGCTCAAACGCGTCGAACTGCGCATTTCGCCGCTGGCCTTGTTGGCGCAACGGGTGACGATCCCGCGCATCGACTTGACCGAACCAAACGCAGACCTGCAGCGCCTTGCCGATGGCCGCGCCAACTGGACTTTCAAGTTCGACCCGAAAGACCCGAACGCCGAACCTTCCAGTTGGGTGGTCGACATCGGTGCGATCGGCTTCGACAAAGGCCATATCACTCTCGATGACCAGAGCCTGAAAACCCGGCTCGACCTGATCATCGATCCGCTGGGCAAGCCGATCCCGTTCAGCGATATCGTCGGTGAAAAAGCCGCGAAAACTGCGCAGGAGAAGGGTGCGGCTCCCCAGGATTACGCGTTTGCACTGAAGGTCAAAGGCCAATACCACGGCCAGAAACTCGCGGGCGAAGGTAAGATCGGCGGCCTGCTGGCCTTACAGGATTCGGCCCGGCCCTTCCCGCTCCAGGCTCAGGTCAAGATCGCCGATACCAGCGTCGAGCTCGCCGGTACGCTGACCGATCCGCTCCACCTTGGTGCGCTGGACCTGCGGCTGAAACTGGCCGGCAGCAGCCTGGGCAACCTCTATCCGTTGACCGGCGTGACCCTGCCGGATACGCCACCCTACGCCACCGACGGCCACTTGATCGCCAAACTGCATGAGCCGGGCGGCGCGGTGTTCCGTTACGAAGAGTTCAACGGCAAGATCGGCGAGAGCGACATCCATGGCAGCCTGGCCTACGTCGCCAGCCAGCCACGGCCGAAACTCAGCGGTTCGCTGCTCTCCAATCAACTGTTGTTTGCTGATCTTGCGCCCTTGATCGGTGCCGACTCCAACGCGAAGCAAAAGGCCCGAGGCGGCGAAAGCAAGCAGCCGGCGGACAAGGTGTTACCGGTCGAAGAGTTCAAGACCGAGCGCTGGCGCGACATGGACGCCGACGTCGAATTCACCGGCAAGCGCATCGTCCACAGTGAAAAACTGCCGTTCAACGATCTCTACACGCACCTGGCGCTGACCGACGGCGTGCTCAGCCTCGAACCCCTGCGTTTCGGCGTGGCCGGCGGCAAACTGGATGCGCAGATTCGCCTGAACGGTCGCACCGAGCCGCTGGAAGGCAACGCCAAGCTGACCGCGCGTGGTTTCAAGCTCAAACAGCTGTTTCCGACCTTTGAACCGATGAAAACCAGTTTCGGCGAGCTCAATGGCGATGCCGACATCAGTGGTCACGGTAACTCGGTGGCCAAGTTGCTGGGCACGGCCAATGGCAATCTGAAGATGCTGATCAACGACGGAGCCATCAGCCGGGAGTTGATGGAACTGGCCGGGCTCAACGTTGGCAACTACTTGGTCGGCAAAATCTTTGGCGACAAAGAAGTGAAGATCAATTGCGCTGCGGCCGACTTCGACATCAAGACCGGCCTGGCGACCACTCGGTTGTTTGTCTTCGATACCGAGAACGCGATCATCTACATCGATGGCACAGCGAACATGGCGACTGAGCAACTGGACCTGACCATCACCCCGGAATCGAAGGGGTGGCGCCTGATTTCCCTGCGTTCGCCGCTGTACGTGCGAGGCAAGTTCATCAAGCCGGACGCTGGCGTGAAGGCGGTGCCGCTGATATTGCGCGGGGCGGGGATGGTGGCCTTGGGCGTAATTGCGGCGCCGGCGGCGGGGTTACTGGCGCTGGTGGCACCGAGTGGTGGTGAGCCGAATCAGTGTGCGCCGTTGCTGGAGCAGATGAAGGCGGGCAAGGCGCCGAAGACTGTTAAAGGTTGATGGATGTGAACACGCTATCGGGTGATAGCGTGTCCTTACCGGTTATACATCCCTAAGGGTTGTATGCTCGGGCGTTGCAAGATGATGCAAGTGGGTGGTGATCTTGCTTCCCAGTTTTTCGATGACTTTATTGCGCACGGAGGCGTATTTTTCTTCAATCAGATACGTTAACCATTGGCTGATCTGCGGCCCATTGAGTACTTCTTTTTGAGAGAGATCTTCGTCAAGAATCGCAATGTCAACCAAATGGCTTGTGTCGAAAACCGGGCGCAATGAAATGACTGTCTTGTTCGCACTGATGACAGTCAGTAAAGGACAAACCGTGTTGGCGGATGGCTGGCTGTCGTTGCTGTGTTGAATTCTGTTCAACAGGGCCGCAAGAGCGTCAGAGTCCTTTGGCAGTTTTTTTATAGCGTCAAGAGCGTCGGTAAGTTGTTTGAATTCTGTCGCCGATAAATGATTGGATAACGTGGGCTTGGCGAGCTTTAGAATGCTTGCCGGTTGTTTTTTCAGCAATTGGTTTGCAGTGCTTTTAGTCACCCAGAATAGAGTGCCCATGTTTTTTTTGTATGAGCTCAGCCATGCGTCGGAAGCAATGCTGTAAGAATTCGAAACCAGGTGTCCCAGCAGGCTGGAGTAAATAATGTCCTGCTTGAATGTTTTCGAGTGCGAGCCAATAAAAATGGTGATGTTGCCATCAATAATATAAGTGTCCGCTGTGCTGTTAGGCATCGGTGTTCTCGCTTATTTTTGTTTGTTGTTTAGAAGGGCGCGTGAAACATCACGAGCCCTTTGCTGCTGGAAATATTTTTGCTTACTGGAAGCCTGGAATACCTTCAAGGTAGTCATCGGCAGCCTGGCCAAGTTTGTCCAGAACCGAGTAACGTACACGGTCATAGACAGCCAGATTCAAGTAAGAAGCTTGTGCTGCCGTTCTGATAGTCGTCGACTGAGTTGTAGACTTCCAGAACAGAATACCTCGTGTGCTTTCACGGACATTCAACGTATTACAGTTGAGGACCATCATCGGAGAGCCCTGCGGAGTTTGCCATACAGGCGACATGTCAAACTTGGCGTCGGATCCGACGTTGGCCTTGCGATTGTAGATATTAATCAGACCTTGATTATTTTTGACACCCTCTACAGCGATGGAAGCCAACTGTGCCAGTTTCGGAGCGTTGGCGCCCACCAACCCTTGCAGTACGTGAACGGCCAATACATCCATTGTCAGTCCGCTGTTCCTGATCGTCTGGTTTTTTAGCTGAAAGGCTTGGGTCACCCATCCTAGTTTTGCCAGGCTGTTGACATAGTAGGTGTACCACTGATGAAGTTCTTTGATCGGGTCGTACAGTTGGCTGGCGGCGTTCTGTACCAGTAACTTGCAGTTGTCGACATCTTCCCTGTTTTGCTCTGAAACGCCCGCCATGTAAATGTTCATCATTTCCGGGCCGACAGTCGCACTTTCTTTGTTCGGGTCAATGGGTGTGTCTACGCTGTTTGCGGAAAATGAGCGGGGTTTAAGTGTTGCCGGGAGAGCGGGCAGCGAGTCTACGAATTCAAGGCGTTCTTCAATGTGCATAATAATAGTCCTTTATTTGTTGGGGCAGACTTGTTGTCTGTCTTTTCAATATAAAGAACTGGCGTGTTGAGTCCAGAAAGTGATTGTAACCAAGTGCGCGCCAGTAACTTTTGTGGTGTGGGTTTTTGTTATTGGCTAATAGTATTAGTTGCGCCGGGTGATCGCATTTTTCTCATTGATGTTCTGAATGATCAAGTGACAAGCGCGGCGAAAAGTTTGATGTGATTTGCGATCTTGGCAACAAGCCAGACAATCGGGCTTCCTCCTGCAACCACGCAAAAAATGCCCGCACCGGCGGATGACGTTCACGACCCGGTACGCACAGCGCGCTGTAACCGGCGCCATTCACCTGGATTTCACTCCGGTAAGCCACCAACAAACCACTGGCCACGCTCTCGGACACCAGAATATTGCTCGCCAGTACCAGGCCTTGTCCGGCGATCGCTGCTTGCAGCGCGTAATGCTCTTCGTCGTATTCCCGGACCGCCGGGTTTTCCTCCAGCCAGGTTTCTGCAGACCGCGAGCACCACGCCTCCCAGCCATGGGCGTAAAGCTTCGAGTTGTGCCAACGCACGCTGATCAACGTCGGTGCCCGGATGCGGGCCTGCGCAACCTGTTCCGGCGAGCCATAAACGCCGAACGATTCATCGAACAGGCACAGGCCATAAAGGTTCGGGTAGTCATCAAGGCTGTAGCGCACCACCAGATCGACGCTGGCGTCCTGATGCAGGTCGATGACTTCGCAATGGGTGTCCAGCCGCACGCTGATGTTCGGATGCCGAGCGTAAAAACGCCCCAGTCGCGGCACCAGCCACAAAGCAGCAAAAGCGGCGGTGGTGGAGATTGTCAGGCTGGTGCCGCTGCGTTGCGGGCGCAAGGTGTCGACGCTTTGCGCCACTTCCAGAAAAGCGCCGTGCAGGCTGTGGAACAGACGCTCGCCGCATTCGGTCAGGCGTACTTGCCGTGGCAGTCGCTCGAACAGCGGCACGCCGAGCCAGGTTTCCAGCGAGCGGATCTGGTGGGAAACCGCCGTAGGCGTCACCGACAGTTCTTCGGCGGCGGCCTTGAAACTCAGCAGGCGTGAGGCGGACTCGAAGGCGCGCAGGGCGGTCAGTGGCAGCGAGGCAAACATTGAACACTCCATGGATGAAATGAATTCATCCCGGCTGATTTTTTCTCATTTGAGGCGAGAAGCCCGCGGGCACAAGCTGCATGCCACACGCCGTTTGAGTTTAGTCCTCAGGAGATTCAGATGAACAGAATTCTTGCCATTCACGCCAGTCCACGGGGCGAACGTTCCCACTCCCGTCGCCTGGCCGAAGTGTTTGTCGGCGCTTGGCAGGCCCGCCATCCGCAAGCGCAACTGACTCGTCGCGAAGTCGGACGGGCACTGATTCCTCCGGTCAACGAAGCGTTTGTGGCCGCCGCGTTTTACCCCGAGCCCGAGGCGCGGCCGCTGACGATGCAGGCCGACCTCGCGTTCAGCGATGAACTGGTCGCCGAGTTGCTGGGCCACGATCTGCTGCTGATCTCCACGCCGATGCACAACTTCAGCGTGCCCAGCGGCCTCAAGGCGTGGATCGATCAAGTCGTGCGGCTCGGACTGACCTTCAATCACACGCTGGACAATGGTGTCGCGCAATACGAGCCGTTGGTGCACGGCAAGAAAGCGCTGATCGTCACCAGCCGTGGCGGGTTCGGTTTCGGTCCCGGTGGTGAACTGGAGGCCTTGAACCATGCCGATACGCTGTTGCGCACGGCGCTGGGGTTTATCGGCATTACCGACGTGACCGTCGTGGCCGCGGAGGGTGAAGAATCCGCTGAGCGCACCTTCGAGATCTCCGTCGCCGAGGCCGAGCAGCGTTTGCTGACGCTGGCCAGGGAGTTCTAGATGGCCTGGATGTTTTTGCTGATCGCCGCCGGGTTCGAAGTCACCTTCGCCATGGGCATGAAGTATGCCGAAGGCTTCACCCGGCTCTGGCCGTCGCTGATCACGGTAGTGGCGGCGGTGGGCGGGATTTACTTCCTGACCCTGGCGATGCGCGAATTGCCGGTGAGCATCGCTTACCCGATCTGGACCGCTATCGGTTCGCTGGGCACGGTGTTTCTCGGGTTTGCGTTGCTCGGCGAAAGCCTGACGGCGGTCAAACTGGTATCGGTCGGATTGATCGTGGCGGGGGTGGCGGGGCTGAAGTAAGGCGGATGTCATAGACTGGTCGTCGAGCTGTCACATTCGATGTCGATGCTGGGCTGATGTCTTGTATTCAGCCTTGCGTCACCTCACCGATCACAAGGACGTTCGCCCATGTCGCAAGGTTCTGCCACGCGTTATCCGTTGGTGCTGGTCCCGGGAATGCTCGGGTTTATCCGTCTGGTGCTTTATCCGTACTGGTACGGGATCGTGGCGGCGTTGCGCCAGGGAGGGGCGACGGTGATTGCGGTTCAGGTGTCGCCGCTGCACTCGACTGAAGTGCGCGGTGAACAATTGCTGGCGCGGATCGATGAAATCCTGCGCGAAACCGGTGCCGAGAAGGTCAACCTGATCGGCCACAGCCAAGGCTCGCTGACCGCCCGTTACGCCGCCGCCAAACGCCCGGATCGTGTGGCTTCCGTGACCTCGGTGGCAGGCCCCAATCACGGCTCGGAACTCGCGGATTACTTGCACAAACATTATCCGGCGGACAGCGCGAGGGGGCGGCTGCTGGCGTTTTTTCTTCGAATCATCGGTGTCTTGATGAGTTGGCTGGAGACGGGTTATCGCGGGCCGAAGCTGCCGGTGGACATCCACGCGTCCCATGAATCGCTGACGACGGCGGGTGTGGCGTTGTTCAACCAACGTTATCCACAGGGCTTGCCTGAAACATGGGGCGGGCACGGGCCGGAAGAGGTCAACGGCGTGCGCTATTACTCGTGGTCCGGCACGTTGCAGCCAGGCAAGACCGATCGCGGGCGCAATCTGTTCGACGGGACGAATCGCAGTTGTCGGCTGTTTGCCAAAACCTTCGTGCGTGAAGTCGGGCATTGCGACGGGATGGTCGGGCGTTACAGCTCCCATCTGGGCACGGTGATTGGCGATGAGTATCCGCTGGATCACTTTGACATCGTCAACCAATCGTTGGGGTGGGTCGGTAAGGGGGGCGAGCCGATCCGGTTGTTTGTGGAGCATGCGGCGCGGTTGAGGGCTGCGGGGGTTTAACCGTCAGACCGCATTATCGTTCTTCGCGGGCAAGCCTCGCTCCTACAGGGGCAGTGCATGAACTGTAGGAGCGAGGCTTGCCCGCGAAGGCGCCTGGTCAGGCGACGCTGACCTTACGGCCCAACACCGTGGTCCAACGCTCCGAAACAATCACCCCACCCAACGTCAACATCCCGCCCACCAGGTGATACATCGCCAATTGCTCATGCAACACCAGCGCGGCAATCAATGCGGTAATCACCGGCAGCAAATTGAAAAACAGCGTCGTCCGGCTCGGCCCAAGACGCACCACGGCCTGCATCCATGCCAGTGGCGCAACCATCGACGCCAACAGGCAGGCATACAGCACCAGCGGAATGTTTTGCAGCGTCGGACCGATTTTCGGCGACACGGCGAACAACGGAAACAGCACCGCCACCGCCACCCACACCTGCAGATACAACAACACCAGCGGCGGCAAACGCAGCTGCCATTTTTTCAGCAGCGTGCTGTAAATCGCGTAGGCCAGCGTGGCGATCAGCATCATTGCATCGCCCAGGTTCACCCCGTGCTCAAGCAATGCACTGAGGCTACCGGACGACACCACCACCAACACACCGCCAAACGACAACACCGCACCGGCCAGCGCACCAGCGGTCAGGCGCTGGCCGAGGCTGACGATGGCCATGGCCAGCGACATCAACGGCATCAGCGACAGGATGATGCCCATATTGGTGGCGGAGGTCAGCGTCGCCGCGAAGTACGCCAGGCTCTGATAAACCGCCATGCCCAGCACGCCGAGGATGAAAATCTTCCACAGGTTCGGACGGATGGCCGGCCAATGGGCGATCACCGGTTTGAGCATGAACGGCGTGAACAACAATCCGGCCAGCAGCCAGCGGTAAAAACCGATCTCCGCCGGGAAGATCGCCCCGGCCGACATTTTGGTGATCACGGTGTTGCCAGCCCAAATGAAAATGGCCAGCAGGGGATAAGCGTATTGCATCAGGAACAACCAGAACGTTAATGAGGGAGAATTATCGCCTGTCCGGATGCAAGCCTATACTGCGATCCAGACAACCTGACCCTGATGACAGACAGCATGAACAGCAAACACATCGACCTGCTGGATTTCAGCGAGTTGCCCGCGCCGGTGTACTTCCGCTACGCCGACTTCAATAGCCACGAATATGCCTCGGCCCACCGTCACCCCTGGGGCACTCTGGAATATTCGGCCAATGGTGTCTTGCACATGGAAATCGGCAGCAGCCGTTTCATGTCGCCACCGCAATACGCCGTGTGGGTGCCGCCGCAGATCGAACACAGTTTCTACAGCAATCAGCCGATCAACTACCGAGCCGTCTGCCTGGCGCCGGCGCTGTGCCACGAGCTGCCGAAGCAGGCCTGCACCCTGGCGATCAGCGACATCCTCAAGGCAATCCTCAAGGACTTCGCCGCCCGAGACGTGAAGATTCCCGAGCAAGAGGCCGACCAGCGCCTGGCCCAAGTGCTGGTGGATCAGCTGCAGCAGGCGCCCATCCACCAATGCTACTTGCCCTACGCCAGCAGTCCCGGGCTGCTCGGTATCCTGGAAGCCTTGCAGGTTGAGCCCGGAGATAACCGGCCGCTGTCGGCATGGGCCGAGCAGATTCACGTCAGCGAGCGCACCCTGGCGCGGCAGTTTGTGCGTGAGTTGGGCATGAGTTTCGGCGAGTGGCGGCAGCGCCTGCGCTTTCTGGCGGCGATCGAAGCACTGGACAGCCATCGCAGCATTCAGGAAATCGCGTTCGACATGGGTTACAGCACCGGATCGGCGTTTATCGCCATGTTCCAGCGCCAGGCCGGGTGTACGCCGGAGCAGTATCGCCGAAGCCATCTGTCGGGCAGGAAGCTGTAACAGGCTTTGTCTACACTCCAGAGCGAGGCCGTGCCCCTCGGTGCGGCAACAAGGAGAAAACTCCATGAAGATGTTGCGTGTCCCTTTGTTGATGATCGGTTTGCTGCTCTGCTCCCAGGGCTTCGCTGCCACTGCCCAACAGAACAAGATGACCACCTGCAATGCCGACGCTACCGCGAAAAGCCTCAAGGGCGATGAGCGCAAAGCCTTCATGAGCACCTGCCTAAAAGCCGCGCCCGCCGCCAATGACGCGAAAGCCCTGACCCCTCAGCAAGAGAAGATGAAAACCTGCAATGCCGATGCCGCGACCAAAGCCCTCAAGGGTGATGAGCGCAAGGCGTTCATGAGTGATTGCCTGAAGAAAAAATAAACGGATTTGCGGGGATTGTGAGGGCCCCATCGCGAGCAGGCTCGCTCCCACAATGGATCTGCATACACAGGACAAATGTGGGAGCGAGCCTGCTCGCGATGAGGCCGGTAAGGGCACTGAAAAAAACAGGTCAGCCCCCGACCAACGTCGCCCCACACAATCCCTAGTGCTGACACCCGAACGCTGGCAGACTGCCAATCCTTTTACGCCGTTCGTTTTGAGGCTGTATGCCAACGTTTTCTCAACGCCAAGTCTTGCTGCTCATCAGTTGGGTCATCATCTTTGGTGGTTTGCTGCTGGTGATTCCGTTGCGCTTGCTGCCAAGCCTGCTGGCCGGTCTGCTGGTGTTCGAACTGGTCAACATGCTCACCCCGCAATTGCAGCGGCTGATCGAAGGTCGGCGTGCGCGCTGGCTGGCGGTGGCGTTACTGGGAACGTTAGTGGTCAGTGTGCTGACGCTGATCTTCGCCGGCGCCATCAGTTTCCTGCTGCATGAAGCGGAAAACCCCGGCGCTTCCCTCGATAAATTCATGCTTGTGGTCGACCGCGCTCGCGGTCAGTTGCCGCCGTTCATCGACGCCTACCTGCCGGCCAGCGCCGCCGAGTTTCGCGTGGCGATTGGCGAGTGGATGAGCAAACACCTCAGCGACCTGCAGCTGGTGGGCAAGGACGCGGCGCACATGTTCGTGACGTTGCTGATCGGCATGGTGCTCGGCGCGATCATCGCCCTGCAACGGGTGCCGGACCTGACCAAGCGCAAGCCGTTGGCCGCCGCACTGTTTGATCGCTTGCACCTGCTGGTCCAGGCGTTCCGCAACATCGTGTTCGCACAGATCAAGATTTCCCTGCTCAACACCTTCTTCACCGGGATTTTCCTGGCGGTGGTTCTGCCGATGTTCGGCATCAAGTTGCCGCTGACCAAAACCCTGATCGTGCTGACCTTCCTGCTCGGCCTGTTGCCGGTGATCGGCAACCTGATGTCGAACACGCTGATCACCATCGTCGGCTTGTCGCTGTCGATCTGGGTCGCGGTGGCCGCGCTGGGTTACCTGATTGTTATCCACAAGCTCGAATACTTCCTCAACGCGCGCATTGTCGGCGGGCAGATCAGTGCCAAGTCGTGGGAGTTGCTGTTGGCGATGCTGGTGTTCGAGGCCGCGTTCGGCCTGCCGGGGGTGGTGGCGGGGCCGATTTATTACGCGTATTTGAAGAGTGAGTTGAAGCAGGTGGGGATGGTTTGATCCCGGAATGTGTCGCCTGTTCTGACGCCTTCGCGGGCAAGCCTCGCTCCTACAGGGTTTGTGTCGTTCACCGATAATGGTTACGACACCAAACCTGTAGGAGCGAGGCTTGCCCGCGAAGGGCGCGCCTCGGTTTCGGATCAGTCCATCGGCCCGTAACGCTTGGCCGCTTCAATCGCCAAACCACTGCCGATGCTGCCAAAGATGTTGCCTTCCACATGCCGCGCATTCGGCAACATCGCCGAGACGCTGTTGCGCAATGCCGGAATCCCGCTCGAACCACCGGTGAAGAACACCGTATCCACCTGATCGACCCGCACGTTGGCGTCGTTCAGCATCTGGGTCACGCTGTTGCGCACGCGCTCCAGCAGGTTGTCGATGGCCGATTCGAACAACGCTCGGCTCAACTCCACGCTCAGGCCCGGCTCGATGCGGTCCAGCGGCACATGGCGGCTGTCGGCATGGGTCAGCTGGATCTTGGTTTCTTCCACTTCCATCGCCAGCCAGTGCCCGGCACGTTGCTCGATCAGCTTGAACAGACGGTCGATGCCGCCAGTGTCTTCGATGTCGTAGCGCATGCTGCCCAGGGCCAGGGTCGACTTCTGCGAGTACACCGAGTTGATGGTGTGCCAGGTCGCCAGGTTCATGTGGTGGCTGGTCGGCATGTAGGCGCCGCTCTTCATCCGGCTGCCGTAGCCGAACAGTGGCATCAGGCCTTGCAGGCTCAACTGCTTGTCGAAATCGGTCCCGCCGATGTGCACGCCGCCGGTGGCGAGGATGTCCTCGTGACGGTTGTCGTGGTTGCGGCGCTCGGGCGACAGGCGTACCAGCGAGAAGTCAGACGTACCACCGCCGATGTCGACGATCAGTACCAACTCTTCCTTTTCGATGGTCGACTCATAGTCGAACGCTGCCGCAATCGGCTCGTACTGGAACGACACATCCTTGAAGCCAATGGCGCGGGCCACGTCCACCAAGGTGTTTTCCGCTTCCTGGTCAGCCATTTCGTCGTCATCGACGAAGAACACCGGACGACCTAGCACCACTTCTTCGAACTCGCGACCAGCGGCGGTTTCGGCACGTTTCTTCAACTGGCCGATGAACAACCCGAGCAGGTCCTTGAACGGCATCGCCGTGCCGAGAACGCTGGTGTCGTGCTTGATCAGCTTGGAACCCAGCAGGCTCTTGAGCGAGCGCATCAGCCGGCCTTCGTAGCCTTCCAGGTACTCGTGCAGCGCCAGTCGGCCGTACACCGGGCGGCGTTCTTCCATATTGAAGAAGACCACCGAGGGCAGGGTGATCTTGTCGTCCTCCAGCGCGATCAGCGTTTCCATGCCGGGGCGCAGCCAGCCGACGGTGGAGTTGGACGTGCCGAAGTCGATACCACAGGCACGGGCTGGAGATGCGTTTTTCATGTCTATCAGGTTCCGGTTAAAAAACGGCCGCGCAGTGTATGTCAGTGCGACGCAGATTCGAAGGCCGACTATCCGCTAAATCTCGGTAATTAGCGCCTTGATAAGATGGCCCGATGCCCCAAACTTGTCTGCATTGGCCCTGGCAGCCATTGGGATGGTCAAAAGAACCGCCCGCCGCTGCCGATAAACTTCTAATGCGCTGTCCGGTCACAAACTTGAGATCGGTCAAACCTCGTGCGGCAATTAAGAGCATGCTGAGGCTGATGGCGCGATTTTGATAATGGATGGTGATTCCACGATGGACTTCAAAGACTATTACAAGATTCTCGGTGTGGAACCGACCGCGGACGATAAGACGATCAAGGCGGCTTATCGCAAGCTGGCGCGCAAATACCACCCCGACGTCAGCAAGGAAAAGGACGCCGAGTCCAAATTCAAGGACGCTTCGGAAGCCTATGAAGCGCTGAAAAGCGCCGACAAGCGCGCCGAATACGACGACTTGCGCAAATACGGCCAGCACGGCCAACCGTTCCAGGGCCCGCCGGGTTGGCAGGGGCGTGGCGGCGCTGGATTCGGTGGCGGTCAGGAATCGGGCGATTTCTCGGACTTTTTCAGTTCGATCTTCGGTAACCGTGGTCCTGGTTTTGGTGGTGGAGAGTCGCGTCGCAGTGCCGGACGTCGAGGGCAAGACGTGGAAATGGAACTTGGAATCTTTCTGGAAGAAACCCTCTCGAACGAATCGAAGAAGGTCACGTTCCAGGTGCCGCAGTACAACGCTGCCGGCCAGCACGTCAGCAACACCAGCAAAAGCCTGAACGTGAAAATCCCCGCCGGCGTGACCGACGGCGAGCGTATCCGCCTCAAAGGGCAGGGTGCACCGGGCATCGGTGGTGGCGCCAACGGCGACTTGTTCCTGATCATTCGCTTTGCGCCGCATCCGAAGTTCGACGTCGAAGGCGAGGACCTGATCATTACGCTGCCGCTGGCTCCGTGGGAATTGGCGTTGGGAACCGAAGTGGCCGTGCCTACACTGACAGGCAAGATCAACCTCAAGGTGCCCGCCGGTAGCCAGAACGGCCAGCGTATGCGTGCCAAGGGCCACGGCTTGCTGAACAAGGCCGGTCAACGCGGTTATCTGTTCGTGCAATTGAAGGCGGTCATGCCAAAAACCTCGAGCGACGAGGTCAAGGCGTTGTGGCAGGAACTGGCGAAAAAAGCCGCATTCGACCCGAGAGAAAACTTCTGATCCAAGAGACGGAGTAGCCCATCATGAGCAACCCCCTGATCGTTCAACTGGACATGGCAGAATTCTGTGAGGCGACCGATTTGTCGGACGTCTACGTGATCGAAATCGTCGAGCACGGCATCCTCGAACCTCAGGGCGAGCAGCCCAAGGATTGGCGTTTCACCGATTATGAGCTGGCGCTGGCCAAGCGTGCCGCGAAGTTGCGGCACGACCTGGAGCTGGAGTGGGAAGGCGTCGCCCTGGCGCTCGACCTGCTTGAAGAGGTGCAGCAACTGCGGGCCGAGAACCGGATGCTCAAGCAGCGGTTGGCGCGGTTGGTTGTCGAATAGCTGAAGCGAATTCGATTCCTGTAGGAGCCGGCTTGCTGGCGATGAACGATGATGCGGTGAGTCAGACAGACCGCGTTGCCCCCATCGCCAGCAAGCCGGCTCCTACAGTTCATGACCGTGCACGGCGGTCTATCTCGGCAACACCACGGTAAACAACGTCCCATCTACTTCGTTCGAGCTGACCTCGATCGTCCCACTGTGCGCATCGACCACTTCCTTGACGATGAACAATCCCAGGCCAAGGCTGGTGGACGGCTGGCCGAGTTCTTCATCGGCGCTGCGTACCAGCGGATCGAAGATCGTGCCGATCGCGTCCTCGGGTATCGGCGCTCCAAAGTTATGCACCGTTAGACGAACCGTGTCTGGTTCGCCGGTGAGGGTCACCGTCACATCATGTTTGTTCGACCCATGCTGCAGCGCATTGCCGATCAGGTTTTGCAGCAGTTGAGCCAGGCGTCCGGCATCCCAGATGCCTGTCGTATCTCCCTCTACGTGAACCGTCGGATCGCACTCGGGATTGCCGGCACAAGCTTCGGTAATCGCCGCGTGAGCCGCGTCGGTCAGGTCCATCGGCTTCGGTTCAATCGGCAGGCTCTTGCCCAGGCGACTGCGCACCAGCTCCAGCAAATCGCCGACCATCACCGCCATGTTCCGCGCACCGCGCTTGATGTTGACCGCGCAAGCCAAGGCATCGCCTTCAAGCGTGGTTTTGCGCATCAGCATTTCGGTGGACAGGCTCACTGCCTGTAAGGGTGCGCGCAGGTCATGGCCGAGAATAGCCAGGAAGATATCCCGCGAGCGATTGACCTGTTCGGCATAGGCCGCCGTGGATTCGGCAAGGGCTTCATCGATGGCTTCGTTGAAACGGATCATGTCCTGGAAGTAAGCGAGGTCCGGCGATTCCAGACTGTTGACCCAGAGCCGGATCACACAGGCGCGCAGGTGACGGAATTCGCTGGTCATCTGCACCAGATCGAAGCCCACGGTATGGCGCAGTTCACCATGGCTGGCGCCGGCTTCGTCCAGGCTCGGGGTTTTCTCCGGACCTTCGCCCTTGGCCTTGGCAAGTTGCTCGCTGGCGGTTTGCGTGGTGGTCATGTCCCGCGCTGCTGCCAACAGGATTTCCCTGGCGTGATCACGCAAGGCCACTCGATCCATATTTTCGGCCGCCGGGGTAATCGTCCTGGCGAACTGCTCCCATTCATCGACGATACGGTCTACGTGTTGCCTGATGAATTCGGATAAGCGCATGGTCGGTTTCCTGGTGACAATCCGAGGCATCTTAGCCCCTTTGGCACCCTCTAAAAACTACCACTGCGCCGGCGATCATTCTTTGGTGGCCTCAGGGTGCTAATTAAATATTTTTTAGATCCTGAAATTAAATGCATTGTTGGTCTGATGCGGTTTTCCAAGTGGTTTTTTAATCTTTTGTTTTTAACCGCACTCAATAGTCTGGTGGTTCTTTTCATCGCATAAGGATTTGCGAAATGAACGAACTATCGGACGCTCCGGCGTTGCAAGTTATTACCGGGCATGGAAGAAACAAAGCCAATGTTCATCGCGAGTATCTGCTGGGCAAACTGCCTTCGCCGCTAAAAGACGCACCTGTTTCGCGACTGCTTACGATGGCCGATTCGACAGCGGAGTTTCCACAGTGGTACTTGAATACCCGCGCCATCGATCGTCAGTACCTCAAGCAACTGACGGATGAACGCTGGCGTGTTCAGGCCCCGTTGGACGACGCGCTGGAGGATGTACAGCGAGACATTCTTGCTTTTGCCGAACCTTTGCTCATTAGCGCATTAAAGAGCCAGCTGAATCTGGAACTGGACGTCAATGCGACGCTCATCCGCCTGTATATCCCGGCAAATCTGGGTTTTGGCATCGATACCAATGCCAGTCGGTTCAGGCAATCGACTTTGCTGGAAGCGGCGCTTTACAATTTCGAGGCGCCTGAAACGCAGGCGGGCGCGTTTCGCGACGGCTCCGGCATCTTCACCCGGGACGACGAAAACGAGTTACAGCGGCATGCACTGACGGTCGAACGATTCGCTGCCCTGTGCCGGACGCTTGATATCGGCGCGCAGTATCAGCGTCACATCAAGTCACTTTTAACTCCGCAACAAGCTGCGGCCAAAGCGTTGGTTGAACGGCAATGCATCGCCGGCGAAAAAGCCGCTTTCAACGAAGCCGCGTTAATTGCGTACTTGAAAAAAGACATCAGTTCTTATGGCTACGGGAAACTTCAGCAAGTTCGTGACAATGAAAAGGGCATTGCGTGGAATCATCGTCCTTTGCACTGCCATCGACTTTCGTTAATGGGCTTCAGGTTGTCCGGCATCCTGTTGTTCAGTGCCGTGGCAGACCCCACTGAAGTTAAAAGAATTTACGACAGTCTGGTTCCCCGGCACCAACGCACACTGATGGAATGGTCCAGACGTCTGACGCTGCTACCGGGCCAGGAGTTTGAACAGTTCAAATTACTCGAGGCGTTTTTCGCCAATGGCCCCAGCGGTCTCGTCGACGCCACTTTGCAAAGGGAAGATGGTTTTCAACAAAGCCGTCTCGACGGGACGTTGATCGCTTATGTCCCGGATGATCCTGACCATCCCTTCAAAGAGTATGCGTCCTTCACTGACTTCATGAAGGAACTGACGAGCCAGTTGCGCTCGCCAGACTATCAACAGTTTTTCAGCCGGTTCGTGGCACAAAAAGACCATGGCAAATTCTTTGCCCGGGTTCGCGAGCGTTTCACCACGTTCACTTGGGCACAGCGTGAGCCACTGGACATGGGGCCGTGGTGGCGAGAGACCGCGGTTGAAAATGCCAACGCAGAGCCCGTCACCAACATCATTTCTGGCGATCTCTGGTCGCAACTCGGTCGTTGGCGCAGGGACAAGGCGATTGCGGATGCGCGGCACATCGCGGTGCCGACCGACGATGAAGACGCGATCACTCGCTGGAATCGGTTGACCAGCTATCTGAGCATCGGCTGGAACGTATTCAACTTCGGCGCCATGTTGGTTCCTGGGTTGGGCGAAGCGATGCTGGCGGTCATGGTCGGGCAGATGCTGTTCGAAACCATGGAAGGTATTGAGGAGTGGAGCAAGGGCGACAGGGACGAAGCGGCTGCCCATCTCACCGGGGTCATGATCAATTTCGCGCAACTGGCCATTATGGCGGCGGGGAATGTTTTACCCGCCGGTGCGGCGGCGTCGGTCAAACCGTCGGCGTTTATCGATCAGTTGAAAAAGGTTGAGTTGCCTGACGGCAAGACACGCCTGTGGAAGCCGGACCTGTCGCCCTACGCCCATGACCTGACGTTGCCGAAAACGGCGACGCCTGGCGAGCAGGGGCTGTTCAGGCACAGCGAAAAAACCATCCTGAAGCATGAAAACAAGTACTTCGAAGTCAGAAACGACCCACTCACGGGCCAGCCACGCCTGCAACATCCGGATCGGCCGCAGGCGTATCAGCCCACACTCGAACACGACGGTGCCGGTGTGTGGAAGACCGAGCTCGACCGACCCTTCGAATGGGGCAAAATCACGCTCATGCGGCGCCTGGGGCTGGCGGTTGAGGATTTGCCCGAGGCCACGCTGGAGCAGATTCGTATCGCCAGCGGTGTCGAGGAAGACCTGTTGCGCCGGCTGCATGTCGTCAACGAATCACCGCCCGCGCTGCTGACCGACACGATCGAACGCTTCAAGACCTGGGCTGATGTGCAAAAGCTGCCCGGGCAGATAGTGCTCGATGAGGTTCCCGAAGCGTTCATCGAGCAGGTGCCCCGTTTGCTGGTCGAACTGCCGGGCTGGCCTGAGCAAAAAAGCATCGAGCTTTTTGACGGCGCCGGACAGTCGGGGCGCTCGATCAAGTACGGCAATCTCGACGCGTCGCCGGCCAATACGCTGAAGATAAGCCGTGCCGAGGTCGGTGCCGGGAAACTTCCGGAGCTGGCCGTGAAGTTTGTCAATGAGGCCGACATCCATGCGTTGTTCGGACAGAGTATTTCCACTGACGAGCGTATCCGCATCGACGCCTTGAAAAACAAGCTCGCGGGGCGGGCAGGCAGTCATCCGGGACCTTTGTTTGACGCGCTCAATCGTCGAATGCAGCAGACAGACAACCGGCAAGTTCGGGTGCTCCAGGACGCCTTCAGCAACCTCCCCACGGTGATCGCCCGTGAGTTGCTGGCCGACATCGAACCGCAAGACTTGCTCAACATCACCGAGTCTTCGCGCATCCCCTTGCAGCTCAGAGAACGCACTCGGTTGGCCTTGCGCACGTTACGCGCCGCACGTGCTTACGAAGGGCTTTTCCTCGATGCCGCGTACGGTGTCGATAGCGAGCGATTGGCGCTGCACTCGTTGCAAGCGTTGCCCGACTGGCCCGCAAACGTGCGCATCGAAATCCGTGAGTCTTCATTCGATGGTCCGTTGCGTGACAGTGTCGGCCCGGCAGATGCCGCCGTTCGCCGAATCCTTGTCAGCGAGGACGGTCAGTACCAGGCCCGCGATGCCGATGATCTGCATCTGCATGGGGCCGATGACCTCTATGCGTCTGTGTTGCATACCCTGCCTGATGCCGAACGAAACGCGCTGGGGTACCAGATCAATCAAGGCTCGACGCTCAAGCACGCCATTCAAAAAGCGCCATTGCCACGGGACAGGTTCAACGCGCTTCTGGCGGATAACCCTGTTCGAAAACCTGCGTACGATCCAGCCACGATGCGTCTGCGTGGGGGCATGCGTGGGGTTTCTCAGGGGTTGGGTCGGGTCTCTGGACGGTTGACGCCTCAAGAGCGGGTCCGAGTCGTTCGCCCCGGATGGACGGAGGCCGAAGCGCAGTCCTATCTGCAAGCGGGGGGGAGCGACGTCAGTCTTGAGCAGAGGGCAAGCGACCTCGAAGCGGAATTCAATCGGTTGAACACCAATTTCCAACGCTGGCTGAAATCACCGACCGAGGCATTCCGCTTCACGTCCGCCGGTATCGCCGAATGGCAGTCCAGAAACGCGGTGTACAAAGCGGTCAGGGAATGTTGGCAGCACACCGGATTGCGCGATGTGGATTCGTACGGCGAGCTGCGAGGCGTCGTGCTCGATCTCGAGAACATGCCGTTGGGGCGTCATCTGCGCACCATGCCCGCACTGGGGGGAAACTTCGATCACGTCACCCGCCTCAATCTGAACGGAACCGAATTGACCGACACGCAGGTTTCATTGCTCGATCATTTCCCCCGATTGCGCTCGCTCAACGTCAACGGTAATGCGCTCACCCGACTTCCTCGTGCCATCGGCCGCATGCGTGCGCTGACGGAACTGAATCTGCGAGCAAACCGCATTGTCCTGGATGCGCGAGGCGTCGCAGACCTGCGCAACTTGACGCGGCTTCAGATCCTCGATTTGCTCGGCAATCCTCTGGGGCAAGGCCCGGATATTGGCAGCATGCGCATGTTGCATACGCTGATCCTGGCCGACACCGGCATTCGGACGTGGCCGGACGGGTTGTTCGCGCAGCCACGGTTCCGGCATTTTTACCTGGACATGCAGCGCAACGAAATCACCTACGTGCCCATGGTCACGCGAGGCTCGGTCCAGGCGGAATTGCTGGCGCGTACGTTGTTGAGCCGGGAGCCTGAGTTTTTGCCGGCCTTCAATCTGCAAACGCTCAGGGAGTACATCGCGTCTGTCGGCATGGACCCCGATCGACCGTATCCGCCTCGCGGCGTGCGCGACAGCCTCGACTGGGAAGCCGGCATGACCCGGCCGGAATGGGTGGCCAGGCAGGAGGTGTGGAACAGCGTCGAGGATGAGATTGGTTCGGTCGGCTTCTTCAACGAGATTCGCAAACTCACCGAATCGGGGCATTTCAATCGCGACCCCGGGTTTCGGGTCGACATGACCGCCAAGGTCTGGCGAATGCTCGATGCGATGTCGAAAAATACCGAGCTTCGGCAAAAACTCTTCACCCTGACCACCGTGCCCACGGCGTGCGTCGATGCCGGTGCGCAGCTGTTCAATGCCATGGGGATGGAGGTGTTGATTCATGAAGCCTACGAACTGGCAAATCCCGCGCTGGTCGAGGGTGAACTGGTGTCGCTGGCGCAGGGCAAGTCACGTCTGGATGAACTGAGCCGGATCGCGCGCAAAACGATTTCCGAGCGCGAGGCGATGGGTGAGGAATTCAGGCGCGTCAATGCGACGGGCGAGGTCACCGGCACGATTGATGAGGTTGAAGTTCACCTGGCATTCATGACGGATCTTGCCGACCGGCTGGACCTGCCCTGGCAGTCGCGAAAAATGCAGTTCAGAAAAATCGCCGGCGTCACGAGTGCGATGATCGAAGATGCATTCCATCGTGTACTGAACCTTGAGGCGGGTGAATTGCTCGACGATTTGCTCATCGAGCAGTCGTTCTGGTCATCCTACGTCGAGGGTTCCAACCGGGGGGTTATCAAGGGTTTCAGACGCCGGATTGAAGCCACGATTGAGTTCTACTCAGCGCTTGAAAAACGAGCAACCGACACAACGCTTTCCCTTGAGCAAAAGGCTCGGTTGAAGGAAGAACTCAGGGTGCTCGGCGCTGAGTTGAACAAACCGGAAAGTGAGTTTGCGCCGGGACGGGTCATGACTGAAGCGGAATATGCCGCCGAACTGGAAGTCATCGACGAAGACAAGAAAGCCTTTATCAAAACGTTCACACGCCAGGCAATCGAACGGGCAAAACTGCAACGGGTAGAAATCCCCTTCACCGTACAACCGAACACCTGATCGCTGCTGTTATACGCCGGAGCCTGGCCAGCCAGGCTCCGGTGATTTGACCGATTAAAACAGGAAGTAACGCTGGGCCATCGGCAGCACATCCGCTGGCTCGCACCAAAGCAGCACGCCGTCGGCCTTGACCTGATACGTCTGAGGGTCGACATCGATACTCGGCAGGTAGTCGTTGTGGATCAAGTCGGTTTTCTGCACATCGCGGCAACCTTTGACCACAGCGATTTTCTTCTTCAAGCCCAGCGCTTCGGGAAGTCCAGCCTCCTGCGCCGCCTGGCTGATGAACGTCAGGCTGGTGGCGTGCAACGAGCCGCCGTAACTGGCGAACATCGGGCGGTAGTGCACGGGTTGCGGCGTCGGAATCGAGGCGTTGGCGTCGCCCATCAGGCTGGCCGCAATGGCACCGCCCTTGAGGATCAATGTCGGTTTGACCCCAAAAAACGCCGGTCGCCACAGCACCAGATCGGCCCACTTGCCGACTTCGACCGAACCCACTTCATGGCTGATGCCGTGGGTGATCGCCGGGTTGATGGTGTACTTGGCGATGTAGCGTTTGGCGCGGAAGTTGTCGTTGCCCTCGCCATCCCCCGGCAGTGGGCCGCGCTGCTTTTTCATCTTGTCGGCGGTTTGCCAGGTGCGCGTGATCACTTCACCGACGCGGCCCATGGCCTGGCTGTCGGAGCTGATCATCGAGAACGCGCCGAGGTCGTGGAGGATGTCTTCGGCGGCAATCGTTTCGCGGCGAATGCGGCTTTCGGCGAAGGCCACGTCTTCGGCAATGCTCGGGTCCAGGTGATGGCAGACCATCAGCATGTCGAGGTGTTCGTCGATGGTGTTGCGGGTGAACGGCCGGGTCGGGTTGGTCGAGCTTGGCAGCACGTTGGTAAAACCGCAGGCCTTGATGATGTCCGGGGCATGGCCGCCGCCCGCGCCTTCGGTGTGATAGGTGTGGATGGTGCGGCCCTTGAAGGCGGCGAGGGTGGTCTCGACGAAACCGGATTCGTTGAGGGTGTCAGTGTGGATCGCCACCTGCACGTCGTACTGATCGGCCACCGTCAGGCAGTTGTCGATACTCGCCGGGGTGGTGCCCCAGTCTTCGTGCAACTTGAGGCCGATGGCGCCGGCCTTGACCTGCTCGATCAACGGCTCCGGCAGGCTGGCGTTGCCCTTGCCCGTCAGGCCGATGTTCATCGGGAACGCATCCGCCGCTTGAAGCATCCGCGCCAGGTGCCATGGGCCGGAGGTGCAAGTGGTGGCGTTGGTGCCGGTGGCCGGGCCGGTGCCGCCGCCGATCATGGTGGTGACGCCGCTCATCAGCGCCTCTTCGATCTGCTGCGGGCAGATGAAGTGGATGTGGGTGTCGATGCCGCCGGCGGTGAGGATCATGCCTTCGCCGGCAATCACTTCGGTACTGGCGCCGATGGCGATGGTGACGTTCGGCTGCACATCGGGGTTGCCGGCCTTGCCGATGCCTGCGACGCGCCCGTCCTTGAGGCCAACGTCGGCTTTGACGATGCCCCAGTGGTCGATGATCAGCGCGTTGGTGATCACCGTGTCGACGACTTCAGCGGCCAACAGCTGGCTTTGGCCCTGGCCGTCGCGGATGACTTTGCCGCCGCCGAATTTCACTTCTTCGCCGTAGGTGGTGAAGTCTTTTTCCACTTCGATCCACAGCTCGGTGTCGGCCAGGCGGACCTTGTCGCCGACGGTGGGACCGAACATGTCGGCGTAGGCTTGACGGGAAATCTTCATTCGTTCGCCTTGAGATTCAATTGGATTCGAAATCGCTCGCGGTGCTCGCTTTCGCCGGCAAGCCGGCTCCTACAGGTTTGCATTCCACGCCGAGAGACGGGTGGAATGCGATCTACTGTAGGAGCCGGCTTGCCGGCGATGGGGCCGGAGCGGACAACGCATTATTTACAGGTCACCCATGACCCTGCCCGCAAACCCGAACACCCGGCGATGCCCGGCCAGGTCCACCAGCTCGACCTCGCGGCTCTGCCCCGGCTCGAAGCGCACGGCGGTGCCGGCGGGGATGTTCAGGCGCATGCCGCGACTGGCGGCGCGGTCGAAGGTCAGGGCGTCGTTGGTTTCGAAAAAATGGTAGTGCGAGCCGACCTGGATCGGCCGGTCGCCACTGTTGGCCACTTTCAGGCTGACGGTGCGGCGGCCGACGTTGAGTTCGATGTCGCCGGGCTGGATCTGGTATTCACCGGGAATCATCAATGGGCTCCTTGGAGAATCTTGTAGTAGAGGGCGGTCGGTTTGTACCGGCCGCTCGGGTCGCAGGCGTAGTCGGGAATTTCTCCCGCACGGGTGTAGCCCAGGGCCTTGTAGAAATCCTCGGCCGGGGAACCGGCTTCAGTGTCGAGGTAAAGCATGCCGCGCTTGTGCTGGAGCGCGGCCTGTTCCAGGGCGCTCATCAATTGTTGGCCCAACCCACGGCGGCGCGCGTGTTCACGCACCAGCAGCTTCTGCACTTCGGCGCGGTTCAAACCGTTGGCTTTCTGGCACAAGGTCAGTTGCACGCTGGCCTGCACTTGCTCGTCCTTGACCACCACCCACAGCAGCACGTTGCCCTTGTTCAGGTCCTCTTGAACGCCATCGAACCAGGCGCGCGCCTGAGTGGCATCCAGATCGGCCATGAACCCGACACTGGCGCCATAGCCGACAGCGTCGAGCAGCAGATCAATCAAACCCTGGCGATAGTGCGCAAAGCTTTCAACATTGACGCGGCGCAGTTGGGCGGCGTTCATCGGGTATTACTCCTTGCTGGCGGGCGGTGGTTCAGCGCCAGGATTGAGGGTCAGTTGCATGAAGGTCAGGTCCAGCCAGCGGCCGAACTTGGTGCCCACCTGCGGCATCTGCCCGGTGGTCACGAAGCCGACGCGTTCATGCAGGCGGATGGAAGCGGCATTGCCGCTTTCGATGGCGGCGACCATCACATGCTTGTCGCAGCCTTTGGCTCGCTCGATCAACACGTCCATCAATTGCGGACCCAGTCCATTGCCGCGTTGATCGCTGCGTACGTAGACCGAGTGCTCGACGGTGTGGCGGAAACCATCGAACGGTCGCCAGTCACCAAATGAAGCGTAGCCGAGTACGCTGTGGTCGCCGTCGACGATCACCAGGATCGGATAGCCCTGAGCTTGCCGGGCGCTGAACCAGGCCTGGCGGTTGCCGAGGTCAACGGCCTGTTCGTTCCAGATCGCCGTGGTGTTGAGCACAGCGTCGTTGTAGATGTCGCGGATTGCCGGCAGATCGGCGTGCACCGCATCGCGAATGTGGTAAGTCATGGCGCGGCCTCAGGCGATGGGTTGGTGGACGGTGACCAGTTTGGTGCCGTCGGGGAAGGTGGCTTCGACCTGGATCTCCGGGATCATTTCCGGGATGCCTTCCATCACTTGTTCGCGGCTGAGCAGGGTGGTGCCGAAGTGCATCAGCTCGGCCACGGTCTGGCCGTCACGCGCGCCTTCGAGCAGCGCTGCGGAGATGTAGGCCATGGCTTCCGGGTAGTTGAGTTTCACGCCGCGCGCCAAACGCCGCTCGGCCACGAGGCCGGCGGTGAAGATCAGCAGCTTGTCTTTTTCGCGTGGGGTCAGGTCCATCGTTTGGAATCCATAATCGGCAGATTAAAAAGGTATTCAGATCTGTAAATACATAACCCTGTAGGAGCCGGCTTGCCGGCGATGGCGTCCTTTCAGTCGATAAATATGTCGACTGATCCACCGCTATCGCCGGCAAGCCGGCTCCTACAAGGATCGGTGTTCAGGTGCTCCATATTCTGGGTTGGACCGCTTCGCGGCCTAACAACGCAGGCCTGAGCAATCGCCACAAATCAATCAACCAGCCTCGCGCCAACAGCGCCTCGCTGGCCAGGCAGCGAGCCACCAAAAGACCCGGCAACTGGGTCAAATCCCCGCGCACGTCATTGGGCAGCGAGCGACAGGTTTCCAGCAGTTCACTGTCAATCTCCCCCGTCACCAACAACGTCGCAAACACCGGTTGCCCATCCAGGCCAATCGGCGAATCAAGCAAACCGTCATCCCCGACAATGCGCTGGCGTTCGTGCCAGAGCAACTGGCCGTCGCGGCGGATATCCAGCTGCGCCTGAAAATGCCCGAGGTCAAAGCGCTCGCCACTGGCCGGACGACCTAGCGCCACCACATCCCAGTAAAACAACCGCGCATCGCCTTCCAGATCAATGGAGGTGCGCAGTTCGGCTTGAGCGGCGCTGAAGATAATCGTCTCTTGTGGCAACCATTCGAGGGTCGCACCGGCGGCCACTTTCAGATCAAGTGTCTGATAAGCCGGTCCTGCCGCGCGATACCACTTGGCCGCGCCGGGGCTGGTGATTTGTGCCCACGCATCGCGCCCGACGGACGCCGAAATGTCCAGTCGATCCCCACCGGCAATCCCGCCCGGCGGGTGAACAATGATGTGCTGGCACACCTCGGGGCCTTCGGCATACAAGTGCTTTTGCACCCGTAGCGGCCCCATATGCCGACGCTGAACCGGGCGCGTGGTGTCGCCGAATCGGGCATAGCCCAGTTCCAGCTCGGCGTGCCAGCTAGGCGTGAACAGCGTTGTGTGGGCAGGTAAATTCATGATGTCTAATTATCGTTAGGACGCTACAGATTAGATCGTAACCAAGCCACGCACACCCTCGGCTTCCATATTTTCGCCGCGACCCTGCTGCACGATCTCGCCACGGGACATCACCAGGTATTGATCGGCCAGTTCAGCGGCAAAATCGTAGAACTGCTCAACCAGCAGAATCGCCATGTCGCCGCGTGCCGCAAGCTTCTTGATTACGGCGCCGATCTCCTTGATCACCGACGGCTGGATGCCCTCGGTCGGCTCGTCGAGGATCAGCAACCGAGGGCGGCTGGCCAGCGCCCGGCCGATTGCCAGTTGCTGCTGTTGGCCACCGGACAGGTCACCGCCGCGTCGTTGCTTCATTTGCAGCAACACCGGGAACAGCTCGTAGATGAACGCCGGGACTTCTTTCGCTTCGCTGCCTGGAAACCGCGACAGACCCATCAGCAGATTTTCCTCCACCGTCAGCCGACCGAAAATCTCGCGGCCCTGAGGCACGTAAGCGATCCCGGCATGCACCCGCTGGTGCGGTTTGAACGTGGTGATCGGTTTGCCTTCCCAGTTCACCGCGCCTTCTTTGGCCGGCAGCAAACCCATCAGGCATTTGAGCAAGGTGGTTTTACCGACGCCGTTGCGCCCGAGCAGGCAGGTGACTTCACCGACCTTCACGTCAAACGTCAGGCCGCGCAGGATGTGGCTACCGCCGTAGTACTGGTGCAGCTTCTGGACTTGCAGCATTTCTGAAATCTCCTCAATCCCTGTAGGAGCGAGGCTTGCCCGCGAAGGGGACCTCAAGGCCGCCAAAAGCTTCGCGGGCAAGCCTCGCTCCTACAAAAAGCAAATAAGCGAAAAGCCACAATCAGCGACCGAGGTACACCTCGATCACCCGCTCGTTATCCTGCACCTGCTCCAGCGACCCTTCGGCCAGCACGCTGCCCTGGTGCAGCACGGTGACGTGGTCGGCAATCGAGCCGACAAACCCCATGTCGTGTTCCACCACCATCAGCGAATGCTTGCCCGCCAGGCTCTTGAACAGCTCGGCAGTGAATTCGGTTTCGGCATCGGTCATGCCCGCCACGGGTTCGTCGAGCAGCAGCAATTGCGGGTCTTGCATCAACAACATGCCGATCTCCAGGAACTGCTTCTGCCCGTGGGACAACAAGCCTGCCGGGCGATTGACCGAGGTGGTCAGGCGAATGGTTTCCAGCACTTCGCTGATACGATCTTTCTGTTCGCCACTCAGGCGAGCCCGCAGGCTGGCCCACACCGATTTGTCGGTTTTCTGCGCCAGTTCAAGGTTTTCAAACACGCTCAACGCTTCAAACACCGTCGGCTTCTGGAACTTGCGACCGATGCCGGCCTGAGCAATTTGCACCTCGCTCATCTGCGTCAGATCGAGGGTTTCACCGAACCAGGCTTTGCCATGGCTGGGGCGCGTCTTGCCGGTGATCACGTCCATCAGCGTGGTCTTGCCCGCGCCGTTTGGACCGATGATGCAGCGCAATTCGCCGACGCCGATGTACAGGTTCAAATCGTTCAGCGCCTTGAAACCATCGAAGCTGACGCTAATGTCTTCCAGGGTCAGGATGGTGCCGTGGCGGGTATTCAGGCCGGGGCCGACGCGTTGCCCGAGGCCGATGGCGTCGCGGCTGGTGCCGGCGTCCTTGTTCGGCTGCGGTGGATAAAAGGCCGGTTCGAGCATGAATTCAGCCGTCGCAGTCACTCTCATTGGTCACCCCTTTTCTTCAGCAGGCCGATCACGCCTTTGGGCAGGTACAAGGTCACGACGATGAACAGCGCGCCGAGGAAGAACAGCCAGTATTCGGGGAACGCCACGGTGAACCAGCTCTTCATGCCGTTGACCACACCGGCGCCCAGCAACGGGCCGATCAGCGTGCCGCGGCCGCCGAGCGCGACCCAGACGGCAGCTTCGATGGAATTGGTCGGCGACATTTCGCTCGGGTTGATGATGCCGACTTGCGGCACGTACAGCGCGCCCGCGAGACCGCACAGCACTGCGCTCAAGACCCAGACAAACAGCTTGAAACCCCGTGGATCGTAGCCGCAGAACATAAGGCGGTTTTCGGCATCACGCAGTGCTGTCAGCACTCGACCGAATTTGCTTTGCGCCAGGCGCCAGCCGATAAACAGGCTCGCCACCAGCAACAGCACCGTGGCGAAAAACAACACCGCGCGCGTCCCCGGTTCGGTGATGCCAAAGCCAAGAATGGTGCGGAAATTGGTGAAGCCGTTATTGCCGCCAAACCCGGTTTCGTTGCGGAAAAACAGGAGCATCCCGGCGAAGGTCAGGGCCTGGGTCATGATCGAGAAATACACGCCTTTGATCCGCGAACGGAAGGCAAAGAAGCCGAACACTAACGCCAGCAAACCCGGCGCCAACACCACCAGGCACATCGACCAGAGGAAGCTGCTGGTGCCGGTCCAGTACCACGGCAATTCGGTCCACGACAGGAAGGTCATGAACGCCGGCAAGGCATCACCCGACGCCTGGCGCATCAGGTACATGCCCATCGCATAACCGCCAAGGGCGAAGAACAGACCGTGACCGAGGGACAACAGGCCGGCGTAACCCCAGACCAGATCGAGGGCGAGGGCGACGATGGCGTAGCAAAGAATCTTGCCCACCAACGTCAGCGTGTAGGCCGAGACGTGAAACGTGCTGTCTGGCGACAACAGCGACAGCAGCGGTAACGTCAACAGCAAAACAAGGATCACCGCACCGACGGCAATCGTGACTTTGGGGCCGGCCTTTTGGCTGGCCGTGAGCATCAGGGGCTGGTTCATCAGTCGATCACCCGTCCTTTCAGTGCGAAGAGGCCTTGCGGACGTTTCTGGATGAACAGAATGATCAGCGCGAGGATCAGGATCTTGCCGAGTACGGCGCCGATCTGCGGTTCGAGAATCTTGTTGGCGATGCCCAGCCCGAACGCGGCGAGCACGCTGCCGGCCAGTTGACCGACGCCGCCGAGCACCACCACCAGGAACGAGTCGATGATGTAGCTCTGGCCGAGGTCCGGGCCGACGTTGCCGATCTGACTCAGCGCCACGCCGCCGAGGCCGGCGATGCCCGAGCCGAGGCCGAAGGCGAGCATGTCCACACGCCCGGTGGGCACGCCGCAGCAGGCGGCCATGTTGCGGTTCTGGGTGACGGCGCGCACGTTCAGTCCCAGGCGTGTCTTGTTCAGCAGCAGCCAGGTCAGCACCACCACGAACAGAGCGAAGGCGATGATCACGATGCGGTTGTACGGCAGCACCAGGTTCGGCAACACCTGGATCCCGCCCGACAACCACGCAGGGTTGGCGACTTCGACGTTCTGCGCGCCGAACACCAATCGGACAAGCTGGATCAGCATCAGGCTGATGCCCCACGTGGCGAGCAGGGTCTCCAGTGGGCGGCCGTAGAGGTGACGAATTACCGTGCGTTCCAGCGCCATGCCAATCGCGGCCGTGACGAAAAACGCCACCGGCAACGCGATCAATGGATAGAACTCGATGGCTTGCGGGGCAAAGCGCTGGAACAGCAACTGCACAACGTAAGTCGAGTAGGCGCCGAGCATCAGCATCTCGCCATGGGCCATGTTGATCACGCCAAGCAGGCCGAAAGTGATCGCCAGCCCGAGTGCCGCAAGCAGCAGGATCGAACCGAGGGACATGCCGCTGAAGGCCTGGCCGAGCATCTCGCCGATCAGCAGTTTGCGTTTGACTTGGGCCAAGCTGGTTTCGGCAGCCGTGCGCACATTGGCGTCGGCTTCAACACCCGGTTCCAGTAAACTCTCCAGACGAGTGCGAGCCAGTGGATCGCCGGTTTCACCGAGCAGGCGCACAGCGGCAAGGCGCACGGCCGGATCGGTGTCCACCAGTTGCAGGTTGGCCAATGCAAGGCTGAGCGCGGCGTGAACGTTTTCGTCGTGTTCGCCAGCCAGTTGCTGGTCGAGGAATTTCAGCTGCGCCGGTTTTGCGCTTTTCTGCAATTGCTGCGCGGCGGCCAGACGGGTTTTGGCGTCGGCGGCGAGCAATTGATGGCTGGCCAGTGCGGTGTCGATCAGACCCCGCAGGCGATTGTTCAGGCGCAAGGTTTTCGGTTGGCCGTCGACCGTCAACTCGCCTTGTTGCAGGGCGTTGATCAGCTCGACACGAACCGGATCGGGCTGCGCGGCCCAGGATTCCAGCAGTTTTGCTTGCTGCACAGGGTTGGCGGCGACGAAGTCTTCGGCGTCGCTGGCATGCGCGGCCATCGGCAATAAAAATGCGAGGGCGAGAATGAAGCGGTAAAGGGCAGTGGGCATATCAAATGTCCTGGTGATACGCGGACCCTGTAGGAGCCGGCTTGCCGGCGATGGCGTCGGCACATTCAACACATCGGCGCCTGACAGGCCGCCATCGCCAGCAAGCTGGCTCCTACAGGTGTTGTGTCGGGGGCGAACCCGACATCCAGTGGCTTAGTTGCTCTTCACCGCATACTCCGGCTTCTTGTCGTTGCCAGGAATGAACGGGCTCCACGGCTGGGCACGGATCGGGCCTTCGGTCTGCCACACCACGTTGAACTGACCGTCTGCCTGGATCTCGCCGATCATCACCGGCTTGTGCAGGTGGTGGTTGGTCTTGTCCATGGTCAGGGTGTAGCCGGACGGCGCGGCAAAGGTCTGGCCAGCGAGGGCTTCGCGGACTTTGTCGACGTCGGTGGACTTGGCTTTTTCCGCTGCTTGCGCCCACATGTGGATGCCGACGTAGGTGGCTTCCATCGGGTCGTTGGTCACCGCTTTGTCGGCGCCCGGCAGGTTGTGTTTCTTCGCATAGGCTTTCCAGTCGGCGACGAATTTCTTGTTCGCCGGGTTCTCCACCGACTCAAAGTAGTTCCACGCAGCGAGGTTGCCCACCAGCGGTTTGGTGTCGATGCCGCGCAGTTCTTCTTCGCCGACCGAGAACGCCACGACCGGGACGTCGGTGGCTTTCAGGCCCTGGTTGGCCAGTTCTTTATAGAACGGCACGTTGGAGTCGCCATTGACCGTGGAGATGACCGCAGTCTTGCCACCGGCCGAGAATTTCTTGATGTTGGCGACGATGGTTTGATAGTCGCTGTGACCGAACGGGGTGTAGACCTCTTCGATGTCCTTGTCGGCCACGCCTTTGGAATGCAGGAACGAACGCAGGATCTTGTTGGTGGTGCGCGGGTAGACGTAGTCGGTGCCGAGCAGGAAGTAACGCTTGGCGGCGCCGCCTTCTTCGCTCATCAGGTACTCGACTGCGGGGATCGCCTGTTGGTTCGGCGCGGCGCCGGTGTAGAACACGTTCGGCGACATTTCTTCGCCTTCGTATTGCACCGGGTAGAACAGCAGACCGTTGAGCTCTTCGAATACCGGCAGCACCGATTTACGCGACACCGAGGTCCAGCAACCGAACACCACGGCGACCTTGTCCTGGGTCAGCAGCTGACGGCCCTTTTCCGCGAACAGCGGCCAGTTCGACGCCGGGTCGACCACCACCGGTTCCAGCATCTTGCCGTTCACGCCGCCCTTGGCGTTGATCTCGTCGATGGTCATCAACGCCATGTCTTTGAGGGACGTTTCGGAGATCGCCATGGTGCCGGACAACGAATGCAGAATACCGACCTTGATGGTCTCGGCGGCCTGGACAGTCCAGGTCATGCCCATCGCGGCAATGCTTGCCGTGAGTGTAAAAGCCTTGATCAAGCTGCGACGCTTCATTGTGCGATCTCCATGAACTTATGAGTTTTCTTGGTTGGCAGATGCGGACTACTGAAGGGTCTTTAGCAAGGGGTGTGCCTGTTCGGTAAAGGCCGGTAAATCTCGTGATAGAGCCTTTGGTGGGGCGGAGCGCGCACCAGACTGGGGCCTGTTTGCAAGGCGGGTGCGTCTGCGTGCGCAGCATTGGTGCCGAGGGTGTTCAGTGCCAAAACCTGACAGGCGATAACTATGTACCACCTGCTGTGCTGCGAAATCTTGATCATCGTGGTTTCGCAATCAAGTGAGCAGCGCATGGATAGCACCTTTGGCAATACACCTTCAATTCCCAGAGAACCGGTGAAATTTCCCGCACTGGGACCGAAATTCATAAGCGCCGATGATGCAGCCTATTGGGCACACCGGCAGATCGGCGCGCGCCGTGACAGGGCTTACGGCGGCGTGATCGTGCAGGGTGAAGACGGAAAATTTCAGCCCACAGTGCCGGTGGCTGGAACGACGGGGCTTTACGATTTCAGTACCATTCTATCTACAGGGATTAACGAAGAGCTGTTTGCTCCCGTGGGGTACCGCGGAGTGGCGTATTACTTGTCTCGTTGGGCCAATCACGCTCAAGTCCGGCGAATTCATCCGAACTTTACGGACGGGCAGGTCAAGTTAGTACTCAGTTTCTTTCCGAATGATCATATCCTGAAGCATATGCAAGACCCGAGCGCGTATGGCCAGTGTCACTACCTCTCGGGGCCCGACGGTTCGCTGATCAAGTACGAGTCCACCAAGGGGGCGGCGGAGAAAAAGTTCTTTGAGCTTGAGCTCACGATTTTCGGGCAGTTCTCCTATACCGAAGAATTGATTCAGAAAATTGCCGGGACAGGCACCCTTAGTGTACTGGTGCCTAACGATCAGTGGGGCGGTGTACGAGGAAACGTGTCAGCGAACTGGACTCTCGGCACAGCCTTGGGACACAACCGGCCCGTCTCACAGCCTTTTTTTTGTGCCGTGTCCGATCGAGTGGACAAGGCCATCGAAGCCGCGGCAACGAGCGTATCCACAACCTCCGGCAGTGTGTATCTGGGTTTTGTCGTCACGTCTGCCGGAAGTTCGGAATGCATGGCTACCTATCCGGTTCTCTCCAGCCAACTGAATGTGGCCACAGAATTGTTCAATACCTTTCCGAGGAGACATGATCACAAGCTGGAGAGGTTGCTCGATTTCGACCTGCATGGCGTCTATTTCCTGTCGCACAGTGATGGCGCGCAGAGTGCCAGCGATCCTTGGCTTTATGAGCACTTTATTTCACCGGATGAGTTGGCAGCGGGAATCAAATTTTCGCTATGGGATGTCTATCGGCAGGAATACCCTGACTACCTGGCCGTGTACACCAGAACCCGGGATGGTGCCGTGTTGCAGTACCGCCCCTCGGCGCACATCCGTGAAGCTCCGTTGGAGGACAGCGCGGATCTCAACGCTCGACTGAAGGCTGGCACGCTCAAGCCAGCAGACTACGTCAAGCAGGTGGCCGCAGGCGGCAAGCTGACAGTGCTGAAGGACAGTCAGTTGTGGGATGTTGTCGGGGACGTTGGCGCCGACTGGCAACCCTATGCCAGGTCGAGGCGTTTGAGTCCCGCCTTTCTCATGGCGGACGATGCCGCACGTTTTGCGCACGAGTACATCGGCAGCCGGCGTGAACAAGGTTTCGCCGGGATGATCTTGCAGGATAAAAACAAACGCTTCGTTGCCACAGAACCGGTTTTTTCCACAGAACCACGGTTTGTGCTGGACAGGCTTTGCCCCCTCGATGCCACCGGCGCACCGATCATGTTGCTCGAGGGATACTCGTTTCATGGGCTGTACGCTTCGCGCTGGCAAGCCGACTCAAGCGCCATTGTGCGTGCCGACGAACAAGAGCAATTGACGCAGGCGCAAATGTTCACCACCGAAGACATTCGCTCGGTGCTCGACGAGAGCGCGCATGTTGTCGATTTTTACCTCTCGGGTTCGCCTGACAGCCTGCTGGTTTACAGTCCCGATCTATCGAAAGTGGCCGCCCGTAACAAAATACAAGAGCGAGTTGCCCTACTCGCCGATGGCTCCACCCTGATCGACCGGGCGCTGAAGGCCGACACACTGGCCCCCGATGCCGTTGTCGACGAACTGGCCGGAACCGGCCGATTGCGTGTGGTAGCCGGCAATGATGTGTGGGGACCGCGAGGAACGGTGCTGGGTAATGAGTCAACTCCCGCAGGCGTTTCCCCTCCGTTGCTCGGGGCGATTTTTACCAGCGCCGAAGACGCCGTACTGAACGCCCGTCATCGCGCCAGGCTCGACTACCGCACGGCTGCGGCAGGTTGGGGATTCATTCTCAAGCACAAGGATCGCGATGAGTACGTGGCGACCGAAACGGTGCCTGTCGGGCGCCTGGGGGTATTGAACCAGTCGAGTGACTTTGGTGCTCCCGTTTTGGTCGACGAGTTCCGGACCCTCGGTCTTTACTACTCGGCAAGCTGGGTGCCTAAAGGGTTATCGACAGCGGATGCCTGGTTTGCCCGGCATTTTTCTTCCATCAGCAATCTGGCGGCAGCGATCTACGACGATAAGGGTACGCAACGACTGACGCATTTTCAGGACCTGAATATTTTTATCGCGACACTGGATGGGGCGCTGTTGCGGTATCAGTACTCGGCCTCTTCAACACAATTCGACACCCAAGGTGTGCAGCAACTGATGTCGGTCCTGGGCAAGGAAACGCCACCCTATGCCAACGTCATTCAAATGGTCGCCAAGGCCGGAGAGCTGAAAGTGCTGCGTACCAGTGAGCTGTGGGACGAGGCGGGCATTGTCGGTGCGGATTGGAAACCCTACGCGCAGATCCAGCGACGAGCGCTCAGCCCGGTCTTTGTGTCGCAGGATGACGCAGTGCGCTATGCGATGACGCAGTTGGACTCGCGGCGTGAGCGGATCTATGGTGGCCTGGTGCTGCGTCGGCTCGATGGCTTGTTTGTTGCGACGTTACCGGTGGCTGTCGAGGTCGAAAACTTTCCCGCCAGCTGGATCCGTCTGGACGAATTGACCGGACAGGGGTTAATTCTGGCTGGAAGCACGGTTGTCGCCCGCTACCATTCTCGAGTGCGGGTCGAACCGGTTTTCGCGCTGTCGAACCGCGAACGGGACGTGTACCTCAGTATGTTTTCCACCGACTTCATGTCGGCAATCCTGAGGGGCTCCGCGCTTTCGCCGTCTCTATCGCCCGGCAGGGAATATTTGCTGGGGCTGGATGGCAGCCTGATCAGCTACACCCTCAGCGCCAGTGCTGCCGAAAAGCTACTCGCGCGATCATTGGCACCCCCCAGTCAATTGCAGCGCAGACATACCCCGATAGAACTGCAAATGCGCAATGGCACGCTAACCCCGAGTGAGTACGTCAATCAGGTTGCAAGAGCCGGCAAGTTGCAAGTGATCAAGGGTAGCCGGCTGTGGGGCAAGGTCAGGCAGTTGTCAGCATGGAGCGCTTATTTCGAGGGCGGCCCATCGCAAGTGCATCGGTCGGCCTTTGCTGATCCGGCGCTCAGTCCGGTCTTCACGCAATTGAACGATGCCGTACGACATGTCCACCGTGCGGTGGGCGCTCGAACCGGATTGAGGTTCGGGTTCGTGCTCAAGTCGCTGAACGCCGAGCTGTATGTGACGACGTTGCCGATCGACGGGCGGCGAGGAAATCTCGCCATCGAGAAGGTATTCCCCGATGGGCTGTTACCCTTGGGGTACCGCGTTGAGGGAGTCTATCTGTGTCCGTCGACCGGGACAGGGCAACTGCCGCACGACTTGAATCAGAGTTTCATCTCGCCTCGGGATCTGATGTACGGGTTGGACGCTGTCCGTGTGCGCACGGGGGCAGTGACTACTTTTCTCAACGTCTTTGTGTCTTGTGCTGATGGTGCCTTGTTGCGATACAAACCCAAGGCCGGCGCACGAGAGTGGACCCAGTTACAGGCCGCGGTCGCCTACGGAAAGGTGCTGCAATCAGGTCACGAAACGCTGTTCGAGTATTTGCGCAAAGTGATTGCGAATGGTGAGTTGCAGGCCGTGGTGCGCAGCACTTTCTGGTCGCCGTTCAGGGTGGATGCCAAGGGTGTCAAAACCGGCATCGGACTGGTGAGATGGGCGCCGGATAACCGCTTTGCCCTCGGGCCGGTATTTGCGCATGCCGATGATGCTGCGCGCTCCGCCCAAAGACTGATTGGCGAGTACGTCGGCCAGCAATATCTTGGAGGCGTCCTGATTCACCAGGCATCTTCTTCGTTCGTTGCTGTCGAGCCGCTTGAGGACGACCTCGACAGTGGCGCTGCCACCGCACTGTTTTACTCAGGGCCGGGAGGACCGATTGCCCCGGTCGCGGTACCAGGCGTGCAGCCGTTGCCATTGCCGGTTTTTCCGCAGGATTTCAAATGGGTGGCTGTTCATCAGTTCTACAAACGCTTCAACCTGTTCGTGAAGGACCCCAGTGCGTCTGATCAACTGCTGCTGGACAACCTGGCCCTGGCCGATTTGTGGTTCAGCAGGGATGTCGTGAAAAAGAGCGGTGCCTCCGGCGGTAGCTGCTATTTCACCGGGCGAGGCGGGGCTCTGTTCAAATTCACCCCCAGCTTCTCGTCGCAGGAAACCGACTTTTTCAGCGAGGAGGCAAAGGACGGGGTCGCTGCTTACCTCGCCAGACTTGCCAGCGTCGGCCGGCTTGAAGTAGTGGACACTGATAATTACTGGCGCCGGCGCGGGCTCGTTAGCGCAGACTGGAAACCTGCGTTGCCTGGTCATGACGAACTGTAGAGGATCGTTTTTTTACTGATGGAAGCTTGAGAAACTGACGTCCTCAAGTGATCAGCGACGTCGCATGAGGCCGATGAAAAACAACCCGCCAATCGCCGCCGTGGCCACGCCTATGGGCAAGTCTTCGGGGGCGATCAGCGTGCGGGCGGCGACATCGACCCAAACGAGAAAAATGCTCCCCAACAATACGCACACCGGCAGCAATCGCCGGTGTTCGGCCCCGACCAGTCGCCGCGCAATGTGCGGCACCATCAGCCCGACAAACCCGATGGAGCCGCTGATCGACACCAGTACGCCCGTCATCAGCGACGCAATCAAAAACACCCGCAACCGCACGGTGCGGGCATTGAGGCCGAGGGTTACCGCCGTCTGTTCGCCGGCCATCAACGCATTCAACGGTCGGGACATGCCAAGCAACAAAACCAGCCCGAGCAAAACACTGGCGGCAGGCACCGCGAGCAATTCCCAGCGTGCCAATCCAAGCCCGCCGAGCATCCAGAACATCACCGCCGAACTGGCGCGGTGATCGCCGAGAAACAGCAGCAGATTGGCGATTGCCATCATCACGAACGACACCGCCACACCGCACAGCAGCAGCCGATCACTGTCCAGGCGACCGTTGCGGTTGGCGATCATCAGCACGATCAGCATGCTCAGCAGTGCGCCAATAAATGCGGCAATCGGCAACGTCAGCAGGCCGACGATTTCACCGACATGCAGCACCACGATCACCGCTCCGAGGGTGGCGCCGGAGGTCACGCCGAGCAGGTGCGGATCGGCCAGCGGATTGCGCGTCACCGCTTGCAGCACCGCACCGATCAGCGCCAGGCCGGCACCGACCAAGGCGCCAAGCAACATGCGCGGTACGCGGATCAGCCACACGATGTGCTCCTGCCCGGCCGCCCAGCTCACCTCGCCAAAGCCGAATACCTTGTGCAGCAAAATTCGCCACACCACGTCCACCGGCACCCGCGCCGGGCCGAAGCCCAGCGACACCACGCACGACACCAGCAACAACGCGCCGAGGGCAATCAGCAACAGGGCGTAGCGACGATTGATCATTCGCCGTGGAAACCTTTGGCCAGGGTTTCAACCGCCAGCACGTTGTCGATCCCCGGCGTGGCCTGCACATACGGAATGACGATGAAGCGCTGGTTCTTGACCGCGTCAACCGATTGCAGCGCCTTGTTATCGAGCAGGAATTGCGCCTTCTGTTCGGCAGTCACTTCACCGTAATCGACGATCACGATCACCTGCGGATTGCGCTCGACCACGTTCTCCCAATTCACGCGGGTCCAGCTCGCTTCGACGTCATCCAGAATGTTGCGCCCGCCCGCTGCGTCGATCAGCGCTTGCGGCATGCCCAGGCGACCCGAGGTCATGGCGCGATCTTCGCCACTGTCGTAGAGGAATACCCGGGGTTTGTTTGCCGGCAGATCCTTGCGCACCTCGGCGACTTGCGCCTGCATGTCGGCGATCAGTGCATTGGCACGATCCTGCACGTCGAAGATTTTGCCGAGGTTGCGCAGGTCGTTGTAGGTGTCTTCCAGGCTGGCCGGTGGACGCTTCATGACAAAGGCGCAGGACTCGGTCAGCTCATAGACGTTGATGCCCAGCGGCTGCAAGGTTTGCGGCGTGAGATCACCGCCGACGCGCATGCCGTAGTCCCATCCGGCAAAGAAGAAATCGACGTTGGCGTTGAGCAGGGTTTCCACTGAAGGGTACTTGGCCGCCAGCTCCGGCAGGCCATCGAGGATGGTCCGCATCTGGGGCGTGACCGACTTCCAGCCACTGACACCGCTGTAACCGGCCATGCTCGGTTTGAGGCCGAGGGCGAGCATCATCTGCGTCATGTTGATGTCGTGGCTGACCGCGTATTTCGGCGCTTGCGCGAAGGTCACGTCGCGGTTGCAGCTCTGGATCGTCAGCGGATATTTCGTTGCTTCGGCAAACGCTTGGGCACTGCCCAGCAGCAGGGCGACGCACAGCAGGGAACGCAAAGTCATGGTTGGGTTATCCAGGTGATTCGTGGGTAGCCGTGCAAAGGGTGTTCATCGATCAGCGCCTCGACGCCGAACACATCACGCAGCAGCGGGGCGGTCAGGACTTCTTTTGGTGTGCCGCTGGCGACGATGCGGCCGTGATTGAGCACGTACAGCCGGTCACAGAAAGCAGCGGCGAGATTGAGGTCGTGGATGCTCGCCAGGGTGCCGATCCGCAGGCGTTTGACCAGTTGCAGTAACTCAAGCTGATAGCGCGGGTCGAGGTGGTTTGTGGGCTCGTCGAGGATCAACACTTGCGGTTGCTGGGCCAGGGCGCGGGCGAGGATCACGCGTTGTTTTTCGCCGCCGGAGAGCGTGGCGAAAGCGTGGTCTTCGAAACCGTTGAGGCCGACGGATTCCAGTGCTTGCATCGCGAGATTCCGGTCTTCGAGGGTGTCGCCGTCGAACAGGCCCTTGTGCGGTGTACGACCCATGGCGACTACTTCATCGACGGTCAGGCCGAAGGCGTCGGGGAATTCCTGCAGCACCACGGCGATGCGTTGCGCGCACCAGCGCGAGGATTGATTCCAGACGTTGTGGTGGTCGAGCCGGACCTCACCGTTTTCCGGTTTGCTGAAGCGGTAGGCGCACCGCAGCAGGCTGGTCTTACCGCTGCCGTTGGGGCCGATCAACCCGACAAACTCACCGGCGGCCACGTGCAACGAGGCATCACGCAGTTGGAACTGGTGATGACAGTGGCCGTGGCCCAGGGGTGTCCAGGCGAGGTTGGTGAGGTTCAGCGAGGTCATGCAATTACTCGGAGATTTGCGGTGATGCGGATGACGCCTTCGCGGGCAAGCCTCGCTCCTACAGGGTTTATGTCGATCAAAAAAATTGCATACGACATTAGTCCTGTAGGAGCGAGGCTTGCCCGCGAAGAGGCCAGATGCTTAGAAGGTGTAATCAGCGGTGACAAAGAACGAACGCGGCTCACCCAGAATCCACTGCTGCCCCTCATTGTATTGGCTTTGCGCATACTGGCGGTCAAACAGATTGTTCACCTGCAACCCCAGCGTCGTATTGCGCAGCGCTTTCCATGACAGCGTGGCATCGACGACGGTGTAGCTCGGCAGCTCGTTCTGGTTGGCCATGTCGGCATAACGCGCGTCGACATAACGCACGCCAGCTCCGGCCTTCAGGTCTTCGGTGAGTGCTTTGCTCAACCACAGATTCGCCGTACGCCGAGGCACATCCACCGGACGATTGCCGTTGCGCGACACCGGCACGCCGGCGACCACTTCTTCGAAATCGTCGTACTTCGCTTTGACGATGGCCGCGTTGGCCTGCAGTTGCCAGGCGTGTGGCAGTTGCAGATCGAGGCTGGCTTCCAGGCCATTGGACGATTGTTGGCCGACCTGTTGTTTGAGCGTCGGGTTGCCCGGATCGTCGGTCAGCAGTTTCTTTTTGACGATGCGATAAGCCGCCAGTGTCCACTCGCCGCGTTGATCCCAGAACATTTGCTTCACGCCGATCTCGGTCTGTTTTGCCGTGGCCAGGTCATATTGCTGCTGGCTCGGGCTCAGGGAAATCAAGCCGCCGACGCCGTCGGTGCTGGTGGCGTACTGACCGTAGAACGAGGTGTCCGGGGTCACGGCGAACACCAGCCCGGCCTTCCAGTTGTTGCCGGTCAGGGTCTTGTCGCTTTGGCTGCCATCGACCAGGTTGTCGCGATCGACGTGCACGTAGTCGCGACGCACACCGGTCATCAGCGACCAGCGCTCGCTCAACTGCGTGCGGTTTTCGGCGAAGGCCGACATCTGTTTGGTAGTGCTCTGGAACTGGTCGCGATACGGGTTGGTACTTTCAAAACTGCCACGTTGTGGATGATACAAATCGATCGGCTGGCCATCGGGCAACACGTCATTGAACGGCGAGTTGCTGTCGAGCTGGAAACGGATGCGGTTGTAATCGACACCGGTCACGGTCTGGCTGTCGAGGCCGAACAGTGAGTGCTTGAAGGTGAAGGTCTGACGGTCGCCGACCTGTTCCTGCCGGTGGCCGATACCGTAATAGCCGCTGCGGCTGAGCTGCTGGGTGCCACGGTTGAAGTTGTAGTTTTCGGCGTTCTGCCAGCGGCGCTGTGCCTTGAGGTAATACAGCTCGTTGCTCGAACTGACGTTCTCGGAAATTTGCCAGTCGCTGGTCAGGCGCGTCCATTGATCGTTGTAGTGCTGCTTGTCGTTGCTGACGTTGTAGTTCTTGTCGCGCAGACCTTCGTGGAAGCGGCCGTTGATCAATGGCGTGCCGAAGTAGTTCATCGGGTTCTGGTCGCCGTAGTCGTGGGCGAGGGTGAATGCCAGATCGTCCGTGGCCTGCCAGCGCAGGGCCGCGCTGACGAAGTCGCTGGAGGAATCGCCGCGATCGACCCAACCGTTGCTGCGCAGGCGATTGAGGTTCAAGCGATAACTCAGGGTATCGCTCAGCGAACCGCCGCTGTCGAACGCTTGTTGCTGACTGTCGTAAGAGCCGTAACCGAGACGCACGTGGTTTTCGATCTCGCCTTCGAAGGGCTTTTTCGGGATCACATTGACCACCGCACCCGTCGCGCCTTCGCCGTACAACACCGAAGCCGGGCCGCGCAGCACATCGACACGCTCCACCGACCAGGTGTCGACCGGGAAGGTCACGGTGCCCATGCCGGTGTACATCCGGTTGCCGTCATACAACTGCATCACCGAGTTCTGCCCGGTAAAGCCTCGTGCGGACAACGAGGTCCCGCCGTCGCCCGGCGTGCCGGTGCGGCTGATCCCGGTGCTGCGCGAGGCCGCGTCCTGCACGCTGCGGTCACCGCGTGCGCGGATCTGTTCGCCAGTCAGGCTTTCCACACTGGCGGGTGTTTCCAGGGCCGTGAGGTTCAGACGCGAACCGGCGGTGGTCGGCGTGTCGAGGTTGACGGTTTCGTCGCCAACGGCCGGTGCGGTGATGGTGCCGGTGGGCAGCGTCAAGGATTGCGCGTGGGCGCTGTTGTTCATGGCGATCAGGCAGAGGCCGGACAAGAGGTACTTGTTCATCGGGTTGGTGACACTTCTTCCAAAAGAAAACCCGCAGCAATGGCTGCGGGTTGGGCGGTGCATTTGCGTTATACAGTAACACTAAAAATGACCGAGCGATAAGCGCCCGAAGTCTACAGATCCCTCTAAAACGCGCATCTCGCCTGTTTCATGATGAAAGTGAGGCTGATTCAGTTTGGTTGGTTCGGTGTCGTTTTAATCGCTAGACGGTATAGCGGACTATCACTTCTGACAGTAGATCGAAAACCCTGGCGGTTTTATTTTCATAGCTGGTCGATAGTAGAAGGGAGGGCTGATCGTGCCGGTTTCAGTGATCACCCAAGTGATCGGTGTTTTGTTTTTTTGGGACAGTGCTGCGTCCATGGCAGAACAGGATTGTCTCAGCATCTGGCAGCAGACCGCAGTAAGCCAAAGCTGCAAAGCCTACGTCAGTGCGTTCGCGCCGGATCCGAGCACACCGATGCTCATCGATCTTCCGAACGGCCAGTGTCGCCTCACGCTCACCTGCGAAAACTGGTACGGGGGAGGCATCCCTAATCTGTCCCGTGATATCGAAAAAGCTCTGTTGGTCAACGTCCACAACTGTGACGGCGAGTTGCGGGTCGGGCCTTGTGAGTCGATCTACCTGAACAGGGTCAGTGAGACCACTGACCCCTGAGCCAAGCCTTTTTTCAAGTCGCCGAACCCGGTTCTACTTGCCGATTCATACGCGCCAGCAGCACTCGGTCCAGCAACCAGACCACCACCAGCGAAGCGCCCACCAACGGAAACGCCACCGCCAGCACCAGCATGATCGCCACTCCGGTTTTCCATTTCGGCAGGTCGTGGCGCAGCGGTGGAACACCGAACTTGCCTTGTGGCCGACGCTTCCACCAGTTCACCACGCCGCTGACGGCACTGAGCAGAATCATCAGGCAGATCAGCAGCACGATGATCTGGTTGAGCACACCGAACATCTTGCCTTCGTGCAACATCACGCCGGTTTCGGTGGCGCGGGCCACGGCACCGTAATGCTCCCAGCGCACGTCGGCGAGGACGTTGCCGGTGTACTGATCGATGTGCAGGGTCGCGTCGTTGCGCGGGTCATCGGCGAACACGGCAATGGTGAATACGCCGGTGGCCGTGGTCGGGAAGGTAATGCTGTAACCCGGCTCGACCTTGCGTTGCACGGCGATGTTCTGCACGTCTTGCAGGCTGATGGTCGGCGCCGCTGGGCCCGCTTGCGCGCCGCCGTGGGCCATGTGTTCGGCGTGGTCGCCGGACATAGGCATCGGCGTGTTTTCCATCGCCCATGGCACGGTCTGGCGCGTGGCGGTGTTGAGGCTGCGGGCCTCGACGTCGGATTTGGGCATGTCATTCCACATGGCATCCGGGAACACGTTCCAGACCCCGGCGTATTGCTTGCCCCAGAACCCGGTCCAGGTCATGCCGCTGAGCAGCATCACCAGCAGAAACGCGGCGCCCCAGAACCCGGTGACGGCATGCAGGTCGCGCCACAGCACGCGACCGCGACTGCTCAGGCGCGGCCATAAAATTCCGGCAGCCTGGCCTCGCGGCCACCACAGAAAGACCCCGGAAACCACCAGCACGATGCCCCAGCCAGCGGCCAGTTCGATCAGCCGGTCACCGACCGTGCCGATCATCAACTCGCCATGAATCGCTCGCGCTACCGCTTGCAGGTTCTTCTTGGCGTCTTGCTCGCCGAGGATGTCGCCGTGGTACGGGTCGACGAAAACGTTCAGCTCATTGCCGCCATTGAGCACGACAAATTGCGCGCTGCGCTCGGCGTTGACCGGCGGCAGGTATTGCTTGATCGTCGCTTGTGGATACGCGTATTTCACCCGCTTGAGCAAGTCGTCGGCCGGGACGCTGTGATGGCCGGCCGGGACGTTCATCAGGCTGTCGTACATCAACGAGTCGAGTTGCGGCTTGAACAGGTAAATGACACCGGTCAGGGCCAGCATCACCATGAATGGCGCGACGAACAGACCGGCATAGAAATGCCAGCGCCAGGCCAGGTTATAGAAATTCGGTTTGGGCTGTTTCATCGGTTGTGCTCCGCTTGGCTTGGTTCTTTTGTTGTTGTCTGGTGACTGCTGCGCAGTCATTCGCGGGCGAGCCTCGCTCCTACATGGACGGTGATAAACCTGTAGGAGCGAGGCTTGCCCGCGAGGTTTTTAGAAGCTCATATCCACCTTGGTCCAGAGCGTTCGCCCCGGTTCTTTAATGGCCTGCGGGTCATTGGCCGGGTAGCCAAAACCGGCGTTGCCGGCCAGGTTCAGATGCTCGGCGTACGCCTTGCCGAACAGGTTGTCGACGCCGCTGCTGACCTTCCAGTTCTTGTTGATCCGATAGGCGCCGTTGAGTGAGAACACGCCGAACCCCGAGGACTTGTCGAAGTCCTTGCCGACCACGTTGCCCTTGTTCTGATCAATGCGGTTTTGCGCCGCGACCACTCGCCACAAGGCACCGGCGCTCCAGTTGTCTTCGCTGTAGGTCAGGCCGAATCGCGCGTCCAGCGGTGGCATTTGCGGCAATGCCTTGCCATCGCTGCTGTTCTTGCCCCAGGCGTAGGCCAGGGTTGCGTCGGCCTTCCAGTTCGACGTCAGCCTGTAGGCCGCCCCGAGTTCACCGCCCATGATCCGCGCGTCGATGTTCTCGGCTTGCGAGGTCGTGCCCATCATTCCCGGCTTGTAATTGAACAGAATGTAATCGCGCACCTGTCCGACGTAACCCGAGGCCCAGGCTTCGAGGTCTTCGGTCTTGTATTGCAGGCCGAAGTCGAGCTGGGTGGTTTTTTCGGGCTTGATCGAGTCGAAGGCGTTTACCGAACCGGCAGGTCCCGAGTTGGGCGAAAACAGCTCCCAGTAATCCGGGAAACGCTGGGTGTGACCGAGGCCTGCGTACAGCGTGGTCGGGCTGTCTGCCAGATCATGCTCGTAACGGACGAAGCCGCTTGGCAAGGTGTCGGCGCGGGTGTCGTCGGCGGTCGGGTTGGCGCGGGTCATCATCCCCGAGCCAGTGGTCTGCCGAAAATCCTTGGCCGAAGCACGGTCCAGTCGCGCGCCGGTAATCAGTCGATCACGGTCGGCGGCGTACCACGTCAGTTCGCTGAACACGCCGTAGTTATGGAAATCGGCGTCCTTGTTGCGCGGCAGATCCTTGTAGGTGTCGATGCCCATGGCGCTGCGCTTGCGGTGTTCGCTGGTCTGCGCGTCGATGCCGCTGATCAATTGCACATCGGCCCAACGCCACGTGGCTTTGATCCGTGCGCCGAGGGTTCGGCGATCGACACTGGAAGCCATCGGGCCGGCCATCATCCCGGTGCCGGACGGCGTGCGCAGGGTGTAGTTGTCCATCACGTGGTCGGCGTAGTTGTAGTAGATCTGTGCTTCGACTTTGTCGAGCACGTCGCCGATATTGGACTTCTCGAAGCGCAGGCCGAGGCTTTCGCGCTTGAACTGCGCGCCGTCCATGCCGCGTCCGGCGTATCGCGCTTCGCCATCGCCCTTGCCGGCGGTCAGCTCCAGCAGGGTGTCGGCGTCCGGGGTCCAGCCGAGAGTCACGTCGCCATTCCACTTGTCGTAACGCGAGGCCACGGTGTCGTTGTTGCCGTCTCGATAGTCGTCGGAATGCGCGGTGTTGCCGATCACTCGCACGTAACCCAATGGCCCGCCGGCAGCGGCGTCCACTACTTTGTCGAAGCGACCGTTGGAGCCGGCCAGTACGCTGGCATTCACTCGGGTGCCGAGTTCGCCGAAGCTTTCCGGGTCACGGTCGAACAAGATGGTGCCGGCGGATGCGCCCGGCCCCCAAAGCACCGTTTGCGGGCCTTTGATGACGGTGAGTTTGTCGTAGGTTTCCGGTGAGATGTAGGAGGTCGGTGCGTCCATCCGGCCGGGGCAGGCGCCGAGCATCTGGCCGCCGTTGGTGAGGATGTTCAGGCGCGAGCCGAACATGCCGCGCAGCACCGGGTCACCGTTGGTGCCGCCATTGCGCACCAGGGCGAAGCCGGGGATGGTCTTCAAGTAGTCACCACCGTCGCTGGCCGGTACCGGTTGGCGTGGGTCTTTGGGGTTGGTGACGATGGTCAGCGGTGAACTCGGTGCGATGGCGGTGATCACCGTCGGGCTCAGTTCTTCACTGTGGCCGGCGTGATCATCGGCCAGCACCATCGGTGTCAGCAGTGCGCCGCAAAGAACGGCGGTGGCGTGCCTGAAACGAACGCGCGTTTCGTTCAGGGCAAAAGAAGCTTGGGCGGCGCTCAAGCGTGTGTCAGCAGAAAACCTGGACATGACAATTTCCATCGAACAGTCGTAAACGACACGGCCGGCAGCCTGCGCAATTTCTGTGGGGGCGGGCGTGCTCACGATGTGGGTGGGTCAGCCCCACCGCTTTCGCGAGCAAACCCGCTCCCACAGGTTGCGATGCTGTCTTCTAACCGTGTGAGATTGGGGAGGTGTTTACGCGACGATGGGCGGGGCGCGGGTGCGGGCGCCGGGGAAGAAGGTTTGCCGGGCATGGCCCAGGCGGGTGGCGGGTGTACTGAAAGTGCTGGTTTTGGGGGCGTCGAATGCAACGAAAGACTGGCCGCCCGTCAGCGCCGGGCAGTTGAACAGCAGGCTGCAATAGCCGCACTTTTCCCAGATCGCATGATGGGAGTTTTTGGGTGGACAGTGCTCGGCGGCGGGCGTCGCGTCGTGCTCGCCGTGGGCCATCGCTGACATGTCCATGCTCATGTCCATCGACATGTTCATCGACATGTTCATGGACATCGAAGAGGCGCGCTGATCCATCGGCATCGACTGAGAAATCAGCGGGCCGATGAAGATCATCAACATGGCGAACAGGCTGATCCAGCTGCCGCGTGTCAGGCTCAATGGCTGACGACGGGGCGCGGATGGCCTGGCGCTAAGCGGGCGCATGGGCGTATTCGGCTCTGGCGGTTACGGATTGTGTGCGTGCACTTGCACGCCGCCCGGTGCGGTTTTCTGCACCGAGACTTCGACCGTCACATCACCGGACTTTTCGAAATGCATCGTCAGCGGGAACCGCTTGCCGTCGCTCAGCAGGCTGCGGTCTTTCAGTTCCAGCAGCATCACGTGGTACGCCATCGGTGCAAACGTGACGTCGCCGCCAGCCGGAATTTCGACGGCCGGCACCTGCTGCATTTTCATCAGATCGTTCTGCATCACGTGCTCGTGCAACTGGGCGATGCCTGCAATCGGCGAGTCGACGCTGAGCAGTTTGTCGGCGGTTTTACCGTGGTTTTGAATCACGAAGTAAGCCGCAACGGTCGGCGCGTTCGGTGGCAATTCCTGCGACCACGGATGAGCGATTTGCAGTTCGCCAGCCTTGTATTCATGGGCATTGGCAAAGCAGGCAGGCAGCAGCAATGCAGCCAGAACGATGAGTTTGTTCAACATGGCAGTTCTCCAGAACGATTCAAAACGCAGGTCAATTGCGAGAAGGAATCACACCAGAGGGGATGCGCGGGGGTTGAGATTCGGCCATTGCTGGCGCGGAGTGGGGGTGTCGAGAGCGGTGGCGGGCAGGCTTCGATTGGTTTCGAAGCGCGCGAAATACAACTGCGGCACATGCCCGGGCAACGCCACCAATGGCGCAGAACCGGAACAGCACCAGCAATGCTGCATGTTGGAATGATCGTCGTTCTGCGGAGCTTTCTGATCAAGCGTCCCCAGAGAAATCGCCACCATCTTCGTGCCGGTGGACGAGCAGAAACTGCCCCACAACACCTGTTCGGCCGGCGATTTCGCCGTCTGCGCCATCGCTCCGGTCATCGGCATGGCGAGCATGTTGAACAGCACTGCGAAGCAGGCTATCCAGGCAATTGCGAGCCGTTGTCGGGACATGGGACAGATCCGGTTGGGTGGGAGATCAGGCGCGGCTATTTAGCCTGATCAGTGCCGATAAGTAAAAACGCGGCCTGCGGTTTGGTGTCGCAGCGTGTTTCAAATGAGTGTAGCGGCTCCCATTTGAAATGCCGGGGGCTGGCCCGGGAATAATTACTGATCGGTCAGAGCATTTCAGCGAGCGCCTTCAACACCTGCACTACCGACCCAAACTCCCGCTCCACCCCCGGCAAAACCGGCCGCTTCAACACCAGCACCGGCACCCCACGCTCCCGCGCCACTTCCAGTTTCGGCTCGGTGGCGGTGCTGCCGCTGTTTTTGCTGATCAGCACATCGATCTGCCGGCGTTCGAACAACTCACGCTCATCCTCGATCAGAAACGGCCCGCGTGCGCCGATCACTTCACAGCGCTCGTTGCCCGGATAAACGTCCAGGGCGCGCAACGTCCAGAATTGCTGCGCAGGGATTTCATGCAGGTGTTGCAAGGGTTCGCGGCCGAGGGTGAACAGTGGTCGGCGGAACGGTTTGAGTGCTTCGATCAACTCGGCCCAGTCACTGACTTCGCGCCAGTCATCCCCGGCTTGTGGTTGCCAGGCCGGGCGGCGCAGTGCCCAGCAGGGAACGCCGGACATCTGCGCGGCGGTCGCGGCGTTCTGGCTGATTTGCGCCGCGTAGGGATGCGTCGCGTCCAGCAGCAGATCGATCCCTTCGTCGCGGATGAATTGCGCCAGGCCGTCCGCGCCGCCATAGCCGCCAACGCGAACCCGACAGGTCAGATCGGTCGGCACGCGACCGACGCCGGCCAGGCTGTAGATGTGTTCCGGCCCCAACGTGCGGGCGATGGCCAGCGCTTCCGTCACGCCGCCGAGCAGCAATAGGCGTTTCATTGAAAAGCTCCTGCGTGGCCGACAATCCCGCCCTGGCGATCGATGGCGAATACTTCGACCTGAACCTGCGCCGGCACCACACTGCGGGCAAAATCCAGGGCGTGCCGGCATACCGCGTCGCCGAGCGCGATGCCGGCGGCGCTGGCCATGGCCAAGGCCTGTTGACTGGTGTTGGCTTCACGTATTGCCTGCTGCAACGCTTCATCCGCGCCGACCGCCGCGGCCCATTCGGCCAGTTGCGGCAGGTCGATGCTCGAATGCCGACTGTGCAGATCCATGTGCCCGGCCGCCAGTTTGCTGATCTTGCCGAAACCACCACAAATGCTGAGTTTGGCCACCGGCACTTTGCGCAGGTGTTTGAGCACGGCACCGACGAAGTCGCCCATTTCGATCAGGGCAATTTCCGGCAGGTCGTAGACTCGGCGCATGGTGTCTTCGCTGGCGTTGCCGGTGCATGCGGCGATGTGCAGGTAACCGTTGGTTTTTGCCACGTCGATGCCCTGATGGATCGAGGCAATGTACGCCGCACAGGAAAACGGCCGGACGATGCCGCTGGTGCCGAGAATCGACAGGCCACCGAGAATGCCCAGCCGTGGGTTCATGGTTTTCAACGCCAGCGCTTCGCCGCCCTCGACGTTTACCGTGACTTCGAAGCCGCCGTGATAGCCGTGTTCCTCAGCGAGCAAGGTCAGGTGGTCGGTGATCATCTTGCGCGGCACCGGGTTGATCGCCGGCTCGCCGACGCCCAGCACCAGGCCCGGTCGGGTGACGGTGCCGACACCACGACCGGCACAGAAACGAATGCCCGGTTCTGCGATCAGTCGCACCCGGGAATACAGCAGCGCGCCGTGGGTCACGTCCGGATCGTCACCCGCATCCTTGATCGTTCCAGCTTCGGCGCCGTCATCCAGCAACCGGCAGAACTCCAGGCGCATCTGCACGCGCTTGCCTTTGGGCAGGACGATGTCCACGGCGTCTGCACTCGTTCCGCCGAGCAGCAATCGAGCGGCCGCCAGGCTGGTGGCGGTGGCGCAGCTGCCGGTGGTCAGGCCGCTGCGCAGCGGTGCGGGTTGTTCGGCGGTTTCGTCACGCATCGAAAGGTTTGACCACGTCCAGCAAAGTAATCGGCAAGGCCTGGCGCCAGGTATCGAAGTCGCCCAGCGGTTGCGCCTGGGCGATATGGATACGCGTCAGCTCGCCGCCGTGTTGCTCGCGCCAGGCCATCAGGGTCATTTCACTTTGTAGCGTGACCGCGTTGGCGATCAGTCGGCCACCAGGTTTGAGCCCTGCCCAGCAAGTGTCCAGCACACCTTCGCGGGTGACGCCGCCACCGATGAAGATCGCGTCCGGGCGTTCCAGACCTGTGAGGGCTTGCGGCGCACTGCCGCGAACCAGTTGCAGGCCGGGCACACCGAGCGCGTCGCGGTTGTGCTCGATCAACAACTGCCGACCTTCATCGGCCTCGATCGCCAGCGCCCGGCAACCCGGATGGGCGCGCATCCACTCGATGCCGATCGAACCGCTGCCGGCGCCGACGTCCCACAACAGTTCACCGGGAACCGGGGCCAGGCGCGCGAGGGTGATTGCACGCACATCGCGCTTGGTCAGTTGACCGTCGTGCCTGAACGCCGAATCCGGCAGGCCGGCCAGTCGCGAAAGGCGCGGCGTTTCGGGGTCGGCAATGCACTCGATGGCGATCAGGTTGAGATCGGCGATTGCCGGGTCGGCCCAGTCGTTGGCGACACCGTCGATGCGTCGCTCGGCCTCGCCACCCATATGTTCCAGCACGCTCAGGCGGCTCGGCCCGAAACCACGTTCGCGCAACAACGCCGCTATTGCGGCGGGGCTTTGCCCATCGTTGCTGAGCACCAGCAAGCGAACACCGCTGAACAATTGCGCGTTAAGCGCCGCGACCGGGCGAGCGACCACCGATAGCGTGACCACATCCTGCAACGGCCAGCCCATTCGCGCGGCAGCCAGAGAGCAGGAAGAGGGCGCCGGCAGGATCAGCATTTCCGCGCTGGGCAATTGCCGGGCGAGGCTGGCGCCGACACCGAAGAACATCGGATCGCCGCTGGCCAGCACGCACACCGGCTCACCCCGCAAGGCCAACAATGCATCGAGAGAGAACGGCGTCGGCCAGAGTTTGCGTTCGCCACGGATGCAGGGCGGCAGCAGGTCCAGTTGCCGCTGACTGCCGAAGATCTTCGACGCAGCCAGCAACGCATGCCGGGCATTCCTGCCCAAACCCTTGAAGCCGTCTTCACCAATGCCTGTCACGGTCAGCCAGCGCGCCATGTGTGATCTCTATTCATCTGCATAAAGCGGCACATGATAACGCGGCGGGCGCGGAGGCGAGTAATAGAATGTTTTAAGTTGGTTTGATTAGTCTGTGGCTGGTCATGGTTAAGTTATGTAGTTTTAATGTTCATGTACTCATTTGATAATGGTTAAAAGGAATTGACTATGGTTGTTGATAAAACAGGGAGCCTGGACTTGATGGCTTATTCTGATGCGTTCAACCGAGACTTCGCACCACGGCAAACAAAGAGCTCTCGACTTTACGCCTCGCAGGATCAGCAAGGCGCTGCCGGGTCGCTATCGGGTGGCAACCTGATCAGCACGGCCAGAGGCGTGTCGCGTCAGGACAAGCGCGACGTCAACTCCAGCGTGCGCTATGCGCAGTGGTATGCGAGTCAGCAGCGCAATAGGGACACGGATCCCCAGGGCTGGTTTTCCTTGTTTGCCGTGGTGTTATGGGACTTGGGATGGGAAATTGACGAACGCAGGGTTGTCGAGAAAAGTTACAGCAACTTCGCAGGCAAAGTCAGTCAGATTTATTTGAACAGAATTGCCGCTGTTAACAGTCAGATGGCGATAGTTACAAAAAACATGTTTGATTCATTGTTGGCTAACTCGTCGGCGCTTTGGTCATTGGCCACCGAAAGTCGGCGTGGCAGGGAGTTTTCCATTGCTCCCGCTGAATACGACAAGCAAGGGAAGTTATCTCTGGACCTGAATGACTTTTCGCTTCGGGCGCTGGCGCAGCGGGAAGACTTTCTTTTTTGGGACTGGAAGGAAGGCAACGTGACGCTCACGCATCGAGCCGCTCCTTTGACCCTGAACAGAGCACGCTTCGATAAAGTCCGCCCGGAGTTGAACGATCGGCTCGACCGGATCGCTGACGCCATTTTCGAGTTTTATTCAGAGCGCCTGTGAGGGAGGCCGCCTGATGGATTCAAGGTCGGAGCAAATGCGACACGCGGTCTTATGATGCCGCGCGGCAAAGCAGGCATAATACCGCTCGCCTCCGACGGGGGGCGCTCCCACTTCAGATCCGGTCATCCCTTTGAACGAACTCCCTATGTCCCGCGCTTTACGCCCCTCGGCCTGTCCGGGGCTGCTGCGTATCGTCCAGGCCAGAGACGGCGGTATCTGCCGGATTAAACTGGCCGGTGGCACCCTCACTTCCGAGCAGGCCAACGCTATCGCAGAAGGTGCACAGCGTTATGCCGGCTCAGTGATCGAGGCTACTAACCGGGCCAACCTGCAGATTCGCGGCATCGTCAAAGAGCAGGAAGCGTTGATCGAAAGTCTGCTCGCCGCAGGCCTAGGCCCTTCGCATGCGGCGGGCGACGATGTACGTAATCTGATGCTGAGCCCGAGCGCAGGTATCGATCGGCAGATGCTGTTCGACACGCGTGAATTGGCCGCACAGATCCTCGCCACCCTGCAAGGGCAAGAACGCTTTCACGACCTCAGCGCCAAATTCGCCGTGCAACTGGATGGCGGTGAACGCCTGGCGATGCTCGAACACCCCCATGATCTGTGGTTGTCCGCGGTCGAGCGAGAGGGCGAACGGTGGCTGGCTTTCGGTCTCGCGGGATGCCCCACCGATCAACCGGCCGGCTGTGTTCCGCTGGAAGATGGCCACGCGTTGGTGGTCGCCGTGCTGGAGCTTTTCCTGGAACTGGCGGGGCCTGAACACACGCGGATGCGCCACTTGCTGGTCGACGTCCCTCAAGCCGAATTTCTCGCTCGCCTCGCCGGGCGACTGCTTTTCCAGCCCGTTAGCGGCTGGCAACGTTCAGTCAATAACGAGGTGCTGCACATTGGCGTGCACCCGCAGGCGCAAGCCGATCATGTCTATGTCGGGGGCGTGCCACCTCTCGGACGTCTCGATAGCGCCATGCTTCGGGGTGCCGCTCGACTGGCGCAGGAATACGGCGATGCAACGCTGCGGTTCACGCCATGGCAAAGCCTGTTGTTGCCGAACATTCACCACGACAACGCCGATGAAGTCATCCGCCGCCTGCACGCGTTGGGACTGGTCTGCGATGCCGATCAGGCCTTGTCGCGGTTGATTGCCTGCACCGGCTCGACGGGCTGCGCCAAGGGCCTGGCGGATACCAAGCAGGACGCTGTGCAACTGGCCGCGTTGCTGCAACGCCATGGCCAGGTGCTGAACGTGCATCTGAGCGGTTGCCCGCGTTCCTGTGCCGCCGCACATAGCGCGCCGGTCACTTTGCTGGCCGTCAGTTCCGGTCATTACGACCTCTATTTTCGCGAAGCGGGGCAGCCGGGTTTCGGCGCCCTGCACGCACGCAACCTTACTATTGAAGCGGTCGACGCCTTGCTCGACGCCCGCTCACGGAGCCCCCTTGATGCTTGATTACATCCGCGACGGTCAGGAGATCTATCGCAACTCCTTCGCGATCATTCGTGCCGAGGCCAACCTCAAGCGAATCCCGGCCGATCTGGAAAAACTCGCGGTGCGGGTGATACACGCCTGCGGCATGGTCGATGCGATTGACGGCCTGCAGTTTTCGGAAGGCGCGGGCAAGGCCGGGCGTGATGCTTTGGCCGCCGGTGCACCGATCCTGTGTGATGCGCGGATGGTCTCCGAAGGCGTGACCCGCACGCGTTTGCCAGCGAACAATGAAGTCATCTGCACCCTGCGCGATGAAAGCGTTCCGGAGCTTGCCCGTGAACTGGGCAACACCCGTTCCGCCGCCGCGCTGGAACTGTGGCGCCCGCACCTGGAAGGCAGCGTGGTGGTGATCGGCAACGCGCCGACCGCTTTGTTTTATCTGCTGGAAATGCTCGACGCCGGCGCGCCGAAACCGGCGCTGATTCTCGGCTTCCCGGTGGGCTTCGTCGGAGCCGCCGAATCCAAGGCTGCACTTGCCGCTGACAGTCGCGGCGTGCCGTTCGTCATCATGCAAGGCCGGCTGGGCGGTAGCGCCATGGCCGCCGCCGCCGTCAATGCCCTCGCCACGGAGATCGAATGATGCAGCAACCTGGACGTTTGATCGGCCTCGGCGTCGGCCCCGGTGATCCGGAACTGATTACCGTCAAGGCCCTGCGCCTGCTGCGCGAATCACCGGTGGTGGCGTACTTCGTCGCCAAGGGCAAAAAGGGCAACGCCTTCGGCATCATCGAAGCGCATTTGCAGGACGCTCAAACCCTGCTGCCGCTGGTGTATCCGGTGACTACCGAAGCCTTGCCGGCACCGCTGTCCTATGAAGAGGTGATCAGCGATTTCTACGATGCGGCCGGTGAAGAACTCGCCGCGCACCTGGATGCGGGTCGAGACGTGGCGGTGATCTGCGAAGGCGACCCGTTCTTCTACGGTTCCTACATGTACCTGCACGATCGCCTGGCCGAGCGATATGAGGCCGAAGTCGTGCCCGGTGTCTGTTCGATGCTGGGCGGCGCTTCGGTACTTGGCGCGCCGTTGGTGTATCGCAATCAGAGCCTGTCGGTGCTGTCCGGCGTGTTGCCGCACGACGATCTCAAGCGGCGTCTCGCCGACGCGGATGCGGCGGTGATCATGAAGCTGGGACGCAACTTTCCCAAAGTCCGTCAGGTGCTGGAAGAACTCGGGTTGGCGGAACGTGCGCTGTACGTCGAACGCGCGACCATGGCCAATCAGAAGATCGTGCCGCTGGATCAGGTCGAGCCGATGTCCTCGCCGTACTTCTCGCTGATCATCGTTCCAGGTGAAAGGTGGCAAGGCTGATGACTCGTCCAGTTCCGGCGATTGTCATTCTCGGCAATGGCAGCCTCACGACCGCGCGCAAAATTCAGCAGGTGTACCCGGGCGCCTTGATCCATGGTCTGGCCGAGCGGGTCGAGGGTGCGGACCGCATCTATCACGAGTTCGGCGCGACCCTGCGTGAGCTCTATCAGCAGGACACGCCGATCATTGCCCTGTGCGCCGCGGGCATCGTGATTCGCACCCTGGCGCCGTTGCTGCTGGAAAAGGGCGCCGAGCCACCGGTGCTGGCCGTTGCTGAAGACGGCAGCGCAGTGGTGCCGTTGCTGGGCGGTCTGGGCGGCGTGAACGTGCTGGCGCGAGAAATTGCAGCTGCACTGGACGTGGCGGCGGCGATCACCACCAGCGGCGAATTGCGCTTCGGCACCTGCCTGCTCAATCCACCCAGCGGTTATGCCTTGGGCGATCTGGAGCTGGGCAAGCGCTTCGTTTCCGATTTGCTGGCCGGTGAAACGGTGCGCATCGAAGGCGCGGCCCCGTGGTTGGCGCAGGCGCAGTTGCCCGAGGACCCGCAGGCGCGGCTGGCCGTTCACATCGGTCATGCCGAGCGTACGCCGGCGGCCAACGAGCTGTTGATCTATCCGCGCAACGTGTTGGTGGCCGTCGGTACCGGCGTGGCCGATCTGCCGAGTGCGATTCGCGAGGCGTTGCATCAAGCAAAGATCGCCGTGCAATCGGTGGCCTGTCTGCTGGCCGCCGATAGCGAAATGTCGAGTGTGGCGCTGCGTGAAGCGGCGCTTGAGCTGGGTGTGCCGCTGCGTTTTGGCAACGATGTCGGCGCAGTCGGTGAGCTGGCGCGCAACGCCCTCGGTCAGTCTGTGAAGATCTTCGGCGATGACACCCTTGCAATCGCGGTGGCCGAGCTACCTCTGGACCCATTGTCGATTGGCCGTCCTCGCGGTCGCTTGGCGGTGATCGGTCTTGGCCCTGGTGCTGCCGAGCTGATGGTGCCGGCGGTCAAGGCCGAACTGGCGTGCGCCAATGATGTGCTCGGTTATGAAACCTATGTGCGCATGGCCGGCCCGTTCCGTGCGGATCAAGTCATGCATTGCACCGACAACCGCGAAGAGATGCAGCGTGCGCGCCACGCATTTGAACTGGCGGCGCAAGGACGGTCTGTGGTGGTGGTTTCTTCCGGTGATCCGGGAGTGTTCGCCATGGCGGCTGCGGTGCTGGAAGCACTTCACGAGTCCAGCGATGCCGCGTGGCACAACGTCGATCTGGAAATTCTGCCGGGGGTTTCTGCTTCACTGGCGACGGCTGCTCAGGCCGGTGCGCCGCTGGGGCATGACTTCTGTGTGTTGTCACTGTCGGACAACCTCAAGCCTTGGGAAATCATCGAGAAGCGTCTGGACCTTGCATCACAGGCCGACCTTGCCCTGGCGTTCTACAACCCGATTTCACGGTCCCGGCCATGGCAACTTGGCCGGGCGCTGGAGATCGTCGCGCGATACCGCACACCTGCGACGCCGGTGGTGTTGGGGCGTGACATCGGTCGCCCGGGGCAGACGCTGCGAGTGACGACGCTTGGCCAGTTGACCCCGGACCAGGTGGATATGCGCACCATGGTCCTGGTGGGTTCGTCTACGACCTGCGTGTTTTCGCGTGTGGGTGGTGGTGACTGGGTGTACACGCCGCGTTGGTATGGAGAAAAGCCTGCCACCTGAAGCGTTGAGCTTCGCTAAAAAAAGCCACGGCCGGGTTTTCACTCGATTTGCCGTGGCTTTTTCTTTGCTGTGCCGTAAAAAACATTCGCCAGAGGATGTAGGTTAATTCCTGAATGAATAGAGGATATTTACCTTCTAACTCTCTTGGTGAGTCGGATTATTTACCTTTCTGCGTAAGTTTGGTTCTTGTTTTTTAATGGGGTGTGCAGGCGTGTGCAGATCTATTGGGTTTTTCTGTTGTTTGGCTTTTATTGATTTGTTGTAATTAATTATGGGTTGTTACATCTGGATGTTTGTAGGTTGTTTTGTTGTTTTTTTATAAGTTCTGGTGTTGTTGAATCTATCGGGTGGGTGCGATAGTTTTTCGGCGGAGCCAGTTCGGCTTTTATATATATTTGAATTTAAGGTTTATAAGATGAATAAAATGAATGAAGCAGAAGCCAGTCTTTATTTCGATCAATGTCTTGAGCAATGTCGAGCCAAACTTGAACTTGCTGGTCCGAAAATCCAGGCGCGCTCCGCAGTAAAGCTACCGTTTGATCGCGATGAAATGAATGCCGCGATCATGGGCAGTGGTGTGGTGGGCTTCCTGGACGGGATGTCGCGGCGCAACAAGCGCATCGTAAAAAATACGTACGCGTATGCCGATATCGCTTCAAAAGTGCTGTTTCCCGCTAAAGAGCAGAAAATTGCCCGATACGAGTGCTTCAAAAAGCTGATGTTTGCCACGGGCTGGACCGAATACCACAGTGCCTTTACCCAGTACAAATCCACCTCCGCCAAGTTGACGCTGGATAATGTAGCGCTGGATATTGTTCATTCTGTGGCCGGTGGCCTGGCGGGTACGGCCGCGAATGCGCTGAAAGTTGTCGCAGACAAAACTATGGATGCACTGAAAAAACAACCTGAAGCCGTCAAACTGTTTGAGCGTCATGCAACTGAAGCCAGTGGTGGTAATTTTGGCGTGTCTGTTTGCAAACAAGACGACGATGCTGAAGTGACGATGGCCGTGGCGACGGTCCGTTACGACTCATCGGACAAGGATGCAAAAGTTCTTTTTGTAGAGTGGGATACTTCCGAACTTCCGATCTTTCAAGGTAAGGCGCACTTTACCATTCACGAAGAAGACTTGAGGAAAGAGGCTGAGTGCATCAAGTACCTTGATGATCTCAGAGAGGCCGTTTTCATGGAGTTTGCGCCGGTTAAATGAAGCCCGGCCGCCAGGGGCAAAAAGCCCCTGGCTTTCAGTGACGGGTTGTCGCTAAGGCACCAGGTACCCTTTTACGCCAGTGAAGATGATTTGTGCTGCCAGTGCACACACAAACAATCCCATCAGCCGACTGACAATCTGCAAGCCCTGGTCACCGAGAATGCGCTCGATGCGGTTCGACAGGTAAAGCACCACACCGACGGTAAAGCTGGCCAGGGCAATGCTGAGGATGGCGGTGAGCTTGTCATCCCAGTGGGGCTGGCTCACGCCCATTACCAGCAAGGCGCCGATGGTGCCGGGGCCGACGGTCAGCGGGATGGTCAGCGGGACGATGGTGACGTCCTGCTGCACGTTATCGGTCTGCACCGCCGACTTGCCCTGGGCCATGCCCAGTGCCGAGATAAACAGCACGCTGCCGGCACCGATGCGGAACGCGTCCACGGTAATGCCGAAAACACTGAAAATGTACCGTCCGAACAAGTACAGCAAGACGCTGGATATCAGTGTGGCCGTTGCCACTTTCCAGGCCAGCCGCCGTTGTTCCTTGCGCGAATAACCGCGGGTCAGGCTGATGAAACAGGACAACACGAAGAACGGGCTGTAGAGCACCAGCATCTTCAGGTAAACGCTGAACAACACGTGGAGCATGATGCAGGCTCACTGGCGAGAGAAGTCGTGGGGGAGTCTATCAGGCGTTGCAGGGTCTGTCGGCTCAGGACGGTTGTGTTGCCGTCCGTTGCTGCTGATCGCGCTGGGCAACCCAATGTTCGATCAGCTCGCGCAACTGCGACAGCTCGACCGGTTTGGCCATGTGGCCGTCCATGCCCGCCTGACGTGCACGTTCTTTATGCTCGGCGAGGATGTGTGCGGTCAGTGCCACCACGGGGGTGCGAACCCGCTGGTTGCCGACTTCCCAGGCACGCAATTGCTGGGTGGCCGAGAAGCCGTCGAGGATTGGCATTTCACAATCCATCAGCACCAGGTCGTAACGTTGGGCTTTCATTGCCTGCAAGGCTTCTTCGCCATTGCTGGCGGTGTCCGGTTGCAGGTTGAGTTTGCCCAGCATGCCGCGAATCACCTTGGTCGAGATGCTGTTGTCTTCGGCCACCAGAATACGGAAGTCGCTGGGAACCTTGACCGGCAGGGTCGGGCCGGAGGATGGAAACTGCGATACCGCGAGGCCCTTGTTGCGTTGATTCAGTTCATCCGCCAGCGTGGTTTTCAGGGTGTAGCCGGCCACCGGTTTGGCAAGGATGCGTTTGATCCCGGAGTTGCGCGCGATGATCTTGCTCGGCGCATTGCTGATGCCCGTGAGCATGATCAGCAGGATGTCGTGGTTCAGGCTCGGGTCTTCCTTGATCTTGGCCGCCAGTTGCATGCCGGTCATGCCGGGCATGTTCTGGTCCAGCAGGACCACGTCGAAGTAATCGCGCAGGTGAGCCTTGGTGCGCAGCAGCGCCAGGGCTTCCTTGCCGGACGGGACCGCGCTGACATTCAGGCCCCAGGCGCTGCACTGCTGCACCAGTACCTTGCGGCAAGTGTCGTTGTCGTCCACCACCAATACCCGTGCGCCTTGCAGCGGGCCATCGAGGTCGGACGTCGGGTGTTCGAGGCGGTCGGGGTCCAGCGGCAAGGTCAGCCATAAGGTGCTGCCCTGGTTGGTGCCACTCTTGATGCCGAATTCCCCTTGCATCAGGCGGATCAACTGACGGGCGATCACCAGCCCCAGGTTGCCGCCCAGGCGGGTGGTCGAGAGGAAGTTCTTGCTGTGCAGTTCGGCGTGCATCAACGCGTCGCGTTCTTCGGCATCCATCGGCTCGCCGCTGTCTTGTACGGCAATGCGCAAGCGCGGTTTGGCCGTGCGCTCGTCGAGGGCGACGACAATCAGGATCTCGCCTTCGTCGGTTTTCTTCAGGGCGTTTTCCAGCAGACTCAGCAGCGTCTGGCGCAGGCGCGTCGGGTCACCGCTGATGACCCGCGGCACTTGTGGCTGGATAAAGCTGATCAGCTCGACGTTCTGCTGTTCGGCCTTGGCGCGGAAGATACTCAGGCAATCTTCGATCAGTGCGTTGAGATCGAACTGCACATCGTCGAGCTCGATCTGCCCGGATTCGAGCTTGGAGATGTCGAGAATCTCGTTGATCAGGGTCAGCAGTTCGTTGCCGGCGCTGTGAATGGTTTGCACATAATCGCGCTGCTTGACTGAGAGTGGCGTGCCCAACAGCAGTTCGGTCATGCCCAGAACGCCATTCATCGGGGTACGGATTTCATGACTGATCTTCGCCAGGAATTCGGCCTTGGCATTGATCTCGGCGTTGCTGGCGGCCAGATCGCGGCTGACGCTGAAACGGTCTTCGGTGATGCTGCGCTGGCGTTCGCTCAGGGCAATGCTCATCAACAGGCCGCTGATGCAAATGAACACCAGCAGGGCAATGATCAGGCCTTGCGGTTCTACCAGCGTCAGGCCGAGCAGCGCCGGCAGGATAATCAGCGTGCCGACGTTGAACACCACCATGGCGGCCACGAACAGCCGGGCCGGGCGATAGCCTTTTTGCCAGTGCCAGGCGCTGACGAACAACATGGTGAGACCCGCGAGGGCGACCAGCGCGTAGGTGATGATGTTCAGCGGCAGCGTGTTGACGAACAACAGCAGCAGACCGCAGGCCACAATAAACAGGATGTCGCCCAGCAGCAGCTTGTTCAGCGGGTGCGGGCCGAGCGGGGCGAAGAAACGGTAGGCGAACATCAGCCCGCACGGTGCGGTCAGCAGCAGGGCGAGGTAAGCGCCCGGCGTTTGCACCGCGTGCCAGTTCGACAACCATGGACCCGCGAGATTCAGCAGCAGCGCCAGGCTGAGCATCAGCAACGCTTCACAACCCGCCAGCCACAGGCTGCTGCGCGACCGGGTGTAAGCGTAACGGATCAGGTTGTGCAGGATCAGCATCCCGATGCAGCCGAACAGCAGACCGTAAATCAGCGTCTGGCTCTGATTGGCCGCAGTCATGATTGCCGATTGCAGGGTGATGTAAGGCCGCATCTGGTGGTCGGACACCAGGCGCAGGTAGACGTCGAGGGGTTTGTCGCTTTGCGGCAACGGCAACATGAAGTCGCTGTTGGGTAGTGGCCGTTCTGCCTGAGGCTGTTCGGTGCCGGTGTTCAATTGCTCGATCAGCTTGTCGCCGTCCAGCACATAAAGATTGAGGTGCGACAGGTCGGGAGCGAACACCCGCAGCAACTGCTCATGCTTGCCGGGTGCCAGCCTGAAGCGCAGCCAGAGTGCACCACCGGGCTCGGCTGCGGTGAGGCGTTCGAGTTCGATGGGGCTGAATTGATTGGTGAAGCGAGCGGAACGGATGTCGCTGAGTTGCAGGTCGCCCTGTTCGTCGAGCAATAGCGCCCAACCACTGCCTTGCGCGGCCTGAGCCGGAAGCATGCAGAGCAGCGTCAGCAGCGTGACTGTGAAACCTATGGCAATCCTGAGCCAGCGCACGGCGAAATCCCTTCGTAGGTTGATGCCAGAATATAACTATGCGCGGCGCCGGAATAGTCCGGCAAGGGCCTGAATCCCAAGCCCTGCCGAATGGATCGCTTATTCCTGATTTTCGCCACGCTCACGGGCAATGGCACGGTAGCCAATGTCCTTGCGATAGAAGCAGCCTTCCCAGTCAATCTTCGCGGCCAGCTTGTAAGCCTGCTGCTGAGCAGCATCGACGCTGGCACCCATGGCAGTGGCGCAAAGCACCCGACCGCCGGCCGTCACCACTTGACCGTCCTTGAGCGCAGTACCGGCGTGGAAGACTTTGCCTTCCAGCGCTGCGGCTGCATCCAGACCGTTGATGGCGACGCCTTTAGCGTAGTCGCCAGGATAGCCGCCTGCCGCCAAAACAATACCGACGCTAGGACGTGGATCCCATTGGGCTTCGACCTTGTCCAGCGCTTGCGCCAGGGCCGCCTCGACCAGCAACACCAGGCTCGACTGCAAGCGCAGCATAACCGGTTGGGTCTCAGGGTCGCCGAAACGGCAGTTGAATTCGATGACTTTTGGGTTACCAGCCTTGTCGATCATCAAGCCAGCATAGAGGAAGCCCGTGTAAACATTGCCTTCCTCGGCCATGCCGCGCACGGTCGGCCAGATCACCAGGTCCATGACGCGCTTGTGCACTTCGCTGGTGACGACTGGTGCAGGGGAGTAAGCACCCATGCCGCCGGTGTTCGGGCCGGTGTCGCCGTCGCCCACGCGTTTGTGGTCCTGGCTGGTGGCCATCGGCAGTACGTTCTTGCCGTCGACCATGACGATGAAGCTGGCTTCTTCGCCGTCCAGGAACTCTTCGATGACCACGCGCGAACCGGCTTCGCCAAACGCGTTACCCGCGAGCATGTCGCGCACGGCGTCTTCGGCTTCGGCCAGCGTCATGGCAACGATCACGCCTTTACCGGCGGCCAGGCCATCGGCCTTGATCACGATCGGTGCGCCTTTTTCACGCAGATAAGCCAGGGCTGGCTCGATCTCGGTGAAATTCTGGTAGTCGGCGGTCGGGATCTTGTGGCGTGCCAGGAAATCCTTGGTGAAGGCTTTCGAACCTTCCAGCTGCGCGGCGCCAGCAGTCGGACCGAAGCAGTCCAGGCCACGGGAGCGGAACAGATCGACGACGCCGGCCACCAGCGGCACTTCCGGACCGACGATGGTCAGGGAAACGTTTTTCTCGGCGAAGTCGGCCAGTTGCTCCAGTGCGAGCACGTCGATAGCGACGTTTTCGCACTTGGCTTCAATGGCGGTGCCGGCGTTGCCCGGAGCCACGAAAACTTTCTGCACGCGCGGATCCTGAGCCACTTTCCAGGCCAGTGCGTGTTCACGGCCACCGCTGCCAATGATCAAAACATTCATTTCAAAAACCTCGGATGACGCTAATTCTGTGGAGCAGCCTGGGCTGCCTGGCTAACGGTGCGCGGCATCTGCCACTGCACCGACCCTGTAGGAGCGAGGCTTGCCCGCGAAGGCATCACCTCGGTATTGCAGTTGCACCGCGGCGTTCTCTTCGCGGGCAAGCCTCGCTCCTACAAGAGCTGGATCAGTGACGGAAGTGGCGCATGCCGGTGAATACCATGGCGATGCCGGCTTCATCAGCTGCTGCAATCACTTCGTTGTCACGCATCGAACCACCCGGCTGGATCACCGCAGTGATGCCGACCTTGGCCGCGTTGTCCAGGCCGTCGCGGAACGGGAAGAACGCGTCGGATGCCATGACCGAGCCCGCTACCTGCAAGCCGGCATGTTCAGCCTTGATCGCAGCAATACGCGCAGAGTTCACGCGGCTCATCTGGCCAGCGCCGACACCGATGGTCTGACGGTTCTTGGCGTAGACGATGGCGTTGGACTTGACGTACTTGGCGACTTTCCAGGCGAAGATCAGGTCGTGGATTTCCTGTTCGGTCGGTGCACGCTTGGTCACGACTTTCAGGTCATCGGCGCTGATCATGCCGATGTCGCGGCTCTGCACCAGCAGGCCACCGTTGACGCGTTTGTAGTCCCAGGCAGCGGCGCGGTCAGCCGACCACTCGCCGCAGGCCAGCAGGCGCACGTTGGCTTTTGCCGCGACGATGGCGCGGGCTTCTTCGCTGACGCTCGGGGCGATGATCACTTCGACGAACTGACGCTCGACGATGGCCTTGGCGGTCTCGGCATCCAGCTCGCGGTTGAAGGCGATGATGCCGCCGAACGCGGATTCGGTGTCGGTGGCGTAGGCCAGTTCGTAGGCCTGACGGATGCCGCCTTCGGCGTCCGGGCTCACGGCAACACCACACGGGTTGGCGTGCTTGACGATCACGCAGGCCGGTTTGACGAAGCTCTTCACACATTCCAGCGCGGCGTCGGTGTCGGCCACGTTGTTGTAGGACAGCTCCTTGCCTTGCAGTTGGGTCGCGGTGGCGATACCAACTTCAGCCGGCTTGGCTTCAACGTAGAACGCCGCGCTCTGGTGCGGGTTCTCGCCGTAGCGCATTTCCTGAGCCTTGATGAACTGGCTGTTGAAGGTGCGCGGGAACTCGCTGCGACCTTCGGTGCTGAGGGTGTCAGCGGCCTGGTTCACGGTGCCCATGTAGTTGGCGATCATGCCGTCGTAGGCAGCGGTGTGTTCGAAGGCCTTGAGCATCAGGTCGAAACGCTGAGCGTAGGTCAGGCCGCCGGCCTTCAGGCTTTCCAGCACGTTGGCGTAGTCGCTGGCATTCACCACGATGGCCACGTCTTTATGGTTTTTTGCCGCCGAACGGACCATGGTCGGGCCGCCGATGTCGATGTTCTCGATGGCGGTCGGCAGGTCACAGCCTGGCTTGTTGATGGTGGCTTCGAACGGGTACAGGTTGACCGCCACCAGATCGATCGGCTTGATGCCGTGCTCGTTCATGATCGCGTCGTCGATACCGCGACGACCGAGGATCCCGCCGTGGATTTTCGGGTGCAGGGTTTTCACCCGACCGTCCATCATTTCTGCGAAACCGGTGTAATCCGCGACTTCCACTGCGGCAACGCCGTTGTCACGCAGCAGCTTGAACGTTCCGCCGGTGGAGAGGATCTCGACGCCCAGGGCTTCAAGCTCTTTGGCGAATTCGAGGATCCCTGTCTTGTCGGAAACGCTGATCAAGGCGCGGCGGATCGGCAGGCGGGTAGTCTGGTCGGTCATTTCAATTTCCATCAAAAGCAAAGGAGTCAGCAAAAAAGGCGACCGTTTTTACGCGGGCGCCTTTCTGGTTTGATTGAATGCTTAAAGCAAATCGTACTGCTTGAGTTTCTTGCGCAGGGTGCCTCGGTTCAGCCCGAGCAGCTCGCTGGCCTTGGTCTGGTTACCCTTGACGTAGTTCATCACGCACTCGAGCAGGGGCGCCTCGACTTCGGAGAGCACCAGGTTGTACACATCCGTGACGGCAGCGCCCTCAAGGTGGGCGAAATAATTGTGCAGCGCCTTCTCGACACTCCCGCGAAGGGTCTGGCCTTCTTCGCTTGGCGTATTGAGGTGCTGTTTCAAATTCACGTTGTCGCTCACGGGTGTTGTTCCACTCACTAAAGTCTCGGTCATCATCGTCATGCGGCCACCTCGTCTCCGTCCCCTGTCAGGCTCTTGTAACGTTCGGCGAAGAAGCCCTGAACGTTGGCGCATTGTGCTTCCGTATCTTCCAAACGATTGAAGTGGGCGCGAAACTCCCTGGCGCCCGGCAAGGTTGCGAGATACCAGCCCACATGCTTCCGAGCGATCCGGACACCCATGACATCTCCATAGAAGACGTGCAGTGCAGCCAGATGCTCTAGCAGAATGCGTTCCACCTCGATCAGGTCCAGCGCCGGGAGCTTTTCGCCGGTACGCAGAAAATGGTCGATCTCGCGAAAAATCCATGGCCGCCCCTGGGCAGCCCGTCCAACCAACAGTCCATCGGCACCGGTCGCGTCGAGCACGTAACGGGCCTTTTCCGGCGAATCGATATCGCCATTGGCGAAGACCGGCATCGACACGGCCTGCTTGATCGCGGCAATGGTGTCGTACTCGGCTTCACCGGTGTACAGATCGGCACGGGTGCGGCCATGGACCGCCAACGCCGTAATGCCTGCCTGCTCGGCGATCTTCGCCACCGTCAGACCGTTCTTGTTGTCCCGGTCCCAGCCGGTACGGATCTTCAAGGTAACCGGCACATCAACCGCAGCCACCACGGCCTGCAGGATCTCGGTCACCAGTGCTTCATCCTTCAACAGTGCGGAACCGGCGGCCTTGTTGCAGACCTTCTTTGCCGGACAGCCCATGTTGATATCAATAATCTGTGCGCCCAGTTCGACGTTGGCCCGGGCCGCATCCGCCAGCATCTGCGCATCACCACCGGCGATCTGTACCGAGCGTGGCTCGGGATCACCTTCGTGGATCATGCGCATGCGCGATTTGCGGGTGTTCCACAAACTCATGTCGCTGGTGACCATTTCCGAGACTACAAGTCCTGCGCCCAGTCGCTTGCACAGCTGACGAAAGGGTTGGTCGGTGACACCCGCCATAGGGGCAAGAATCAAGCCGTTGTGCAATGTGTATGGACCGATGCGTACCGCCGACATAAGACTTTCCAGTTGTGGGGCCGGATCATGAGAGTTCGAAAAAGGGTTGGCATGATACCCGCTCTCGATGACTGGATAAAGGCTGAATTGAACAAAATCTGAACAGTTATTCTGTTATTGCCAGCAGTTTGGTATGAGCGGTCTCTGCCAGAAATGTGCCGTCAAACCCGTAACACTGAACCGTTTCACTCGGGCGAATGAAAGCTCAGGCTGTAGTTCACGGCTTTGGCGCCTGGGTCGAGAATATCCAGGGCGATGTGGATCGGCGTTTGCGGCGGCATTTCAGCCATGCCTTCAAGGTCGCCGTTGAGGTACTCGCCGGGCTTGAAGCGACGGCTGGCGATCAGGTGGCCGTTGAGGTCGGCAAAGCGCAGTTCCAGCAACGGGAACGGCTGGGAGAACGGCGCGCGGTTGTAGATGATCGCGTCGACCACCAGCGCGCCATTGAATTCCGGATGGCTGCGCACCACCAGGTTGCTGCTCTTGATTTTCGCGATGTCGACTTTCGAGGGCACGGTGCAGCCGATTTGCGGGCAGAACTGCTGGAACCACGGACGGTACTGATCCTGGCGTGCCAGTTCATCAAAATGGTAAGCGATGTATTGACCCACAAGTGCGCCAGCGCCGAGCAGGATCAGCAGCAACCAGAAAAACCGCCGGCCCCAGGGCGAGCGGCGTTTTTGCCAATCAAGTTGCAGCGGGTCATCGGTCAGGTCTTGCAGCACCTCGGCGCGTACGCCCGGTTCGCTGCGTTCACGACGTTTGCGCAGCGGCTCGATCGAAGGCAGGTCGTCGTCGATATCGTCACTGGCGTCGGTCGCTGACAGGCGTTCGTGATGGAGTGGGGCGTCGAGTGGATCGTTCAGGCGCAGTTGCGGCGGCAGAGACTCGTCGTCCAGTTCCACGGGTTCCAGGGACAACGAGGGTTCGGTGCGCGAAGGTTTGCTCGGCTCGATCGCCGGTTCCGGCGTGAGGGTAACTTCTGCCGCTTCTGCCGCTTCCGCCGCTTCGGCGCGATCGGCGGCGGATTCGCTGAACAGGCTGTCGGACCACGGCTCTTCGTCGTGCTCGGCGCTATCGCGGCGGGCGCTCAGGCTGTCTTCGCGGTGGCGACCGAATTCGGTGGTCGGCTGGATTTCCCGCTGTTCCAGTCGAGCGAGTTCTTCATCCAGGTCCAGGCTGTCCAGGTCCAGTTCGGCGGCAGTCCACTGCTTCTGACTGATGGCTCGATGTTCTGGCTCGGCTGTCTCGACGATGGCCGGAGCCGCCGGGAGGATCACTTCCTTGCCCGCCTGCTCAAGCAGTTGCTTGGCGGCGTTGAACACCTGCAGGCACGAGCCGCAACGAACCACTCCACGGGCCACGCTCAATTGAGCATGGCTGACGCGGAAGCTGGTTTGGCAATGCGGGCACTGGGTGACGAAGCTGTCGGTCATGCGGCGATCCGGATTATGCAGGCGCTCATTCTAGCGCCGACGGCCAGTGATGCGCACCCAGCCATCGCGATTGGCGATCGGGTCCAGATCGAAGTCCTGCGCGTAGGCGACGGCTACTTCATCACCTTGTTCGGCGAGGATGCCCGACAGCGCCAGGCGACCACCCGGTTTGACCAGGCTCGACAGTTGCGGTGCGAGGGAGACCAGCGGGCCGGCGAGGATGTTGGCCACCAGCACATCGGCCTTAACCTGTGGCAGATCTTCCGGCAGATACAGCGGGAAGAGCGCATCGGCGATGTTGTTGCGACCGGCATTGTCGCGGGACGCTTCCAGCGCCTGCACGTCGATGTCAGTGCCGACGGCTTCCTTGGCGCCCAGCAACAGGGCGGCAATCGCCAGGATCCCCGAGCCGCAACCGAAGTCCAGCACGTTGCAGTCTTTCAGGTCCTGACCGTCGAGCCATTCCAGGCACAGCGCGGTGGTCGGGTGCGTGCCGGTGCCGAACGCGAGGCCCGGGTCCAGCAGAATGTTCACGGCGTCGGGTTCAGGCGCGGCGTGCCAGCTCGGCACGATCCACAGGCGTTGACCGAAGCGCATTGGTTGGAAATCGTCCATCCAGCTGCGTTCCCAGTCTTGGTCTTCGATCACTTCGCTGTGATGCTCAGGCAGAGGGCTGCCGGTCAGCAGCTCCAGATGTGCCAGGACCGAAGCGGCTTCGGTGCCGCCTTCGAACAGGGCCAGCAGGTGAGTGTGCGACCACAGCGGGGTGGTGTTGAGTTCCGGTTCGAAGATCGGCTGGTCTTCGGCGTCCATGAAAGTCACCGACACGGCGCCCACTTCAAGGAAAGCGTCTTCGTAGGTTTCGGCTTGTTCTGGGCTGATGGCGAGACGGACTTGCAGCCAAGGCATGGCGGGCACCTTTGAAAAATATTGATTGCAGCCTAGCGGGCTGCGAGAAGCGCGCAAGTTTACGCGAGCGCGAAGGGTTTGTGGGAGTGGCTTGCCCCTGCAGTTCACTGTGGGAGTGAGCCTGCTCGCGATAGCGGTGTGTCAGCTACATGAATGTTGAATGGGGCGCCGCCATCGCGAGCAGGCTCGCTCCCACAGGTATTACGTGCTGCCCAGCATCGGATGAAACCTTCAGAAACAACAAAGCCGCCCGAAGGCGGCTTTGTTGATCAGGCTAAAAGCTTAGTGCTTTTCGCCAGCCAGCTTGTGTTCCAGGTAGTGAATGTTCACACCACCTTTGCAGAAGCCTTCATCGCGGGTCAGGTCGCGGTGCAACGGGATGTTGGTCTTGATCCCGTCGACAACGATTTCGTCCAGCGCATTGCGCATGCGCGCCATGGCTTCGTCACGGGTTGCGCCGTAGGTGATCAGCTTGCCGATCAACGAATCGTAGTTCGGCGGAACGGCATAACCGCTGTACAGGTGCGAATCGACGCGAACGCCGTTGCCGCCTGGAGCGTGGAAATGCTTGACCGTGCCTGGGCTTGGCATGAAGGTTTTCGGGTCTTCGGCGTTGATCCGGCATTCCAGCGCGTGACCGCGGATGACCACGTCATCCTGGGTGAACGACAGCTTGTTGCCGGCGGCGATGCTGAGCATCTCCTTGACGATGTCGATACCAGTGACCATTTCCGAAACCGGGTGCTCTACCTGGACACGAGTGTTCATCTCGATGAAGTAGAAGTGACCGTTTTCGTAAAGGAACTCAAAGGTGCCGGCGCCGCGGTAGCCGATGTCGATGCACGCCTTGACGCAGCGAGCGAGGACTTCCTGGCGTGCTTTCTCGTCGATGCCCGGTGCTGGCGCTTCTTCGAGAACCTTCTGGTGACGACGTTGCAGCGAGCAATCGCGGTCGCCCAGATGAATGGCGTGGCCCTGGCCGTCGGAAAGTACCTGAACTTCCACGTGACGTGGGTTGGTCAGGAATTTTTCCAGATAGACCATCGGGTTGCCGAACGCTGCGCCTGCTTCGGTGCGGGTCAGCTTGGCGAAGGAGATCAGGTCTTCTTCGTTATGCACAACGCGCATGCCGCGACCACCGCCGCCGCCAGCGGCTTTGATGATCACCGGGTAACCGACTTCGCGACCGATGCGCAGAGCGGTTTCTTCGTCTTCCGGCAGCGGGCCGTCAGAACCCGGAACGGTTGGAACGCCAGCAGCGATCATCGCGTGCTTGGCCGATACCTTGTCGCCCATCAGGCGAATGGTGTCGGCTTTCGGACCAATGAAGGCGAAGCCGGAGTTCTCGACCTGCTCAGCGAAATCAGCGTTTTCCGCAAGGAAACCGTAGCCTGGGTGAATGGCGGTGGCGCCGGTCACTTCAGCCGCGGCGATGATTGCCGGGATGTGCAGGTAAGAGTGGGCGGCCGAGGCCGGACCGATGCAGACGGATTCGTCTGCCAGGCCCAGGTGCATCAGCTCTTTGTCTGCCTTGGAGTAAACGGCGACGGTCTTGATGCCCATCTCTTTGCAGGCACGCAGAATCCGCAGTGCGATCTCACCGCGGTTGGCGATCAGAACTTTTTCCAACTTCGCAGTCATCAAAGTTTCTCCGCGGTTCAAACGATGGTGAACAGCGGTTGGTCGTACTCAACCGGCTGGCCGTCTTCGACGAGGATGGATTCGATCACACCGCTGGTTTCAGCTTCGATGTGGTTCATCATCTTCATGGCTTCGACGATGCACAGGGTGTCGCCTTTCTTCACGGTCTGGCCGACTTCAACGAAGGACGGCGAGCTTGGCGAAGACTTGCGATAGAAGGTGCCGACCATTGGCGAACGGGCAACGGTGCCGTTCAGGACAGGGGCGGACGGAGCAGCAGGAGCGGCAGCGGCAACCGGGGCAGCAGCAACAGGCGCTGGAGCCGGAGCATGCATTGGAGCCGGTGCGTAGTACTGCTGAGCCGGGGTTTTGCTATGGCGGCTGATGCGAACGGACTCTTCGCCTTCCTTGATCTCGAGCTCGTCGATGCCGGACTCTTCCAGCAGTTCGATCAGTTTCTTAACTTTACGGATATCCATGAATCATCAACTCCCAAGGGTCGGTCAGGGGCGTATAGCTTGTTGTTCAAGCTGTTCCAGGGCAGCCTCCAGGGCCAGTCGATAACCGCTGGCGCCAAGGCCGCAGATCACTCCCACCGCTACGTCGGAGAAGTAAGAGTGATGGCGGAAAGGTTCGCGTTTGTGCACGTTAGACAAATGCACTTCGATGAATGGGATGCTCACCGCCAGCAGCGCGTCACGTAATGCGACACTTGTGTGTGTAAAAGCTGCTGGATTGATCAGAATGAAGTCCACACCTTCGCTGCGGGCAGCGTGGATGCGGTCGATCAATTCGTACTCGGCATTGCTTTGCAGGTGCAGCAAATGATGACCGGCTTCACGAGCGCGGCGTTCCAGGTCCTGGTTGATCTGCGCCAGTGTCGTAGCGCCATAGGTGCCCGGTTCACGGGTGCCGAGCATGTTCAGGTTGGGGCCGTGCAGAACCAATAGGGTCGCCATCTGCTGTTCCTTGTTATCCGTGTGCATTTGTCAGAACCCGGCGACTATGCCGCAAAGCCTTTGTGACTGTCCAGTTCTATGCAATAGCCAGCACGATGGCCGATGTTTGCGCGAAATATGTGACCGGGTGATTAAGTCCGGTCATTTGCTTTGGATACACGTTCGGCGAAGTCCGTGGCGCTGATTTCGCCGATCACTCGTACATCGGTGCGTTCGACACCGTCCTTGCCGAAAAACATCAGCGCCGGTGGGCCGAATAGTTTGTAGCGGTCGAGGAGGGCGCGTTGCTCGGCGTTGCTGGTGGTGATGTCGAAGCGAATCAGCCGATAACCCTTGAGGCGTTCGACGACTTGCGCGTCGTTAAGCACTTTGTGTTCGATGACTTTGCAGCTGATGCACCAGTCGGCGTACCAGTCGAGCAGCAGTGGCGTGCCGGAGGATTTGGCTTCGGCGAGGACGCGATCGAGTTCGGCCGGAGTCGTGACGGTTTGCCAGTCGCTGGTGTTTTGCGACTGCTCGTTGCTGCTGATGACACGCGACTGGCCGATTGGGTTGAACGGATCGGTCTGGCCACTGAAGGCGCCGTACCAACATGCCAGTGCATAAAACAGCAGGAACATTCCGAGTAACTGGCCCAGGCGTTTTCGCGGAGGTTTGTAGACGAACTCCAGCGCGCCCATGAACAAACCGACGCCGCCGGCCAGCAAACCGATCAGCAACAAAGTGATCTGTCCCGGTAGCACGCGACTGAGCAGGCCGATCGCCAGGCCCAGCAACAACACACCAATCGCGTTTTTCACGTAGACCAGCCATGGTCCGCTTTTCGGCAGCCAGGCGGCACCGCCGGTGGCCACCAGCAGCAGCGGTGCGCCCATGCCGAGGCCGAGCATGAACAGTTTCAAGCCGCCGCCCAACGCATCGCCACTGGCGCTGATGTACAGCAGCGCGCCGGCCAGTGGTGCCGAGACGCAGGGTGAAACCAACAGGCTGGAAACCACGCCCAGCACCGCCGCGCCCCACAACGAACCGCCTTCGGTGCGCCCGGCAATTCGGTCCAGCCGACTGCTGATCGTGTGCGGCAACTTGAGTTCGAAGACACCGAACATCGCCAGGGCAAACAGCGCAAAAAACATCGCGAACGGCACCAGCACCCACGCCGATTGCAGCCGCGCCTGAAGGTTGAGCTGCGCACCGAACATCCCCATCAACGCACCGAGCAGGGCGAAGCAGGCAGCCATCGGCAGCACGTAAGCGAGCGACAGGTTGAAGCCGCGCCAGCCACCCACCTGGCCACGCAACACCACGCCGGAGAGGATCGGCAGCATCGGCAGCACGCAAGGGGTGAAGGTCAGGCCAAGGCCCGCAAGGAAGAACAATGCCAGCTCCCGCCAGCTCCAACTCGTGGTGGCGCCGCCACTGCCGTCGATACTCAGGCGTTCGGTCTCGGGCGGATAGCACAGGCCTTTGTCGGCACACCCTTGATAGGTCACCGCCAGCGTGAAGGCGCGTTGATCGGTGCGCGGCAGTTCGACATCGAGAATCCCGTGGTAAACCTCGACGTCGCCGAAGTACTCATCGTGTTTCTGCTCGCCTTTGGGCAGCTGTGCCGGGCCGACTACGATCTCGGCGGGATCGGCACGAAACTGAAAGCGATGGCGGTAGAGGTAATAACCCTCGGTGGCGACAAAACGCAGCTTGATCGATTGTGGCGTGCTGTCTATCAGGCTCAGTTGAAAGGCTTCGCGCACCGGCAGGAAGTCGGCGCTGTTGTTGATCGAGCCCAGGGTGGAGCTGGGTCGACTCTCCAGCAAACCGGCGGCGGTGGCCGGCAGGGCGAGCACTAAAAGCAGCAGGCAGAGCAAACGGCGCATGACAATCTCGCGTATCGGAATTGGGGGCATGATAGCGGACAGTTGCACGGATTGCCCCGCCCCTGTAGGAGCGAGGCTTGCCCGCGAAGAACGATGATACGGTTCGCCTGATAAACCGTGTCGTTTGGTTCGCGGGCAAGCCTCGCTTCTACAAGGTTGTGGCGGTTTGTCAGACGCGGAATGCTTGAACGGCCGTATGCAACCGCCCGCCCAGCACCAACAAATGCTCACCTTGCTCACGCCCCTCTCCGATACGCAGCAAGTTATCCCCACCCAACTGGTGAATCCGCTCACTGTGATCACGGATTTCGCTGACGGCACCGCTCTGCTGAGCCGTGACATCGGCGATGCGTACGGCAGTGTCGGAAATCGTCTGGATCGCCCCGACGATTTTGTCCAGCGCGCCGTCGGCCGCCTGGGCCTGGTTGGCCGTTGCTTCAGCATGCTCAACCTGCGCACGCATACCTTCTACCGACTGTTGCGCCGCCGTTTGCAACCCGGCGATCAAGGTCTGAATTTCGGCCGTGGCGCCCGCGGTGCGTTGCGCCAGTGAGCGAACCTCTTCGGCCACGACGGCAAAACCACGACCCATTTCCCCGGCGCGGGCGGCTTCAATGGCGGCGTTCAAGGCCAGCAGGTTGGTCTGGTCGGCAATCGAGCGAATCACCGTCAGCACGCCACCGATGGTGGCCGACTCCGAGGCGAGGTGTTCGATCATCTGTGCATTGCCTTGCACTTCATCGACCAGTGCGTGCAGCCCGGTGAGGCTCAACCCGATGACTTTTTGCCCATGCTCCACCGCTAATCCCGCATGGCGGCTGGCGTCGGCAGCCTGGCTGGCATCGCCGGCGACTTGTTGAATGGTCGCCTCCAGCTCACCGAGTGAGTCGCGGATCAGCGCGGTGTCACCCGCCTGATGTTCGGCGCCGCTGTGCAAATCATTGCTCAACTCGGCCAGGGTGCGGCTGCTGCCGGCGACCTGCTCGGCGTTGAGGCGAATGGTTCCGACCAGATCGACGAGATAGGCGCGCAGTCGATTGAGCGAGGCCTGGATGTCATGCAACTCGCGATTGGTCTTGCCCAATTCGATGTCGCGACTGAAGTCGCCTTCGGCCCAGGTGGAGAGTGCCGGCGCGAGGTTGGTCAGCGTCCGGGCCAGGCGCCGCTGCAGGGTGTCGATGAGTAATGCGATCAGCAGAATCAGGCCGATCATCACCCCTTGCATCAGCCGCACTTCGCTCTGAATCTGCCCGTGCTGGGCACGGACCACCGGTTCCAGCCCGGCGATGGACTGTTGCACGGCAGCGATTTTCTGGTGAGTCGCGGCGCTGAGGTCGGCGCGTTTCTGGATCTGCTCGCGGGTGCGCGCAAGCTCTGCGGGATAGCGCGTGAGCAGGCTGTTGAGCTCGCGTTTGAGGCCGACGCCGGCATCTTCCGCAACGGTTTTTTCGGTGTTCTCCAGGCCCATCATTGCAGCGAAATCGTCGGTGCCCGATTCACTTTTTCCGGTAACGCCCAAGAGCGGCAAGGCGTTCAGAAGCTCGGCTTGCGTGCGAATGTTGGTGACTTCACGCTCGACATCGGCGGCCAGTTCGCTGCGGCCGCTGCTGACCAGTTTGTCCCGCGCCAAAGAGAGTTTGCCCAGGTGTTGAGAGGCCGCAAGCAATGGCGTCAGATAGCTCGCGTTGCTGCTGGCGTATTGACTCAACTGGTCGAGGCTGGCGCCGAGCTCGCGTTCGGCTTGCAGCAGTAGCGCCTGAGGATCGCCCGCGAGTTTGCCAGCGGCCAACAGGTCGGTTTTGCTGAATTCATCCAGGTTCGACAGGCTCGGACGCAAGCTGTCGGCCAACGTTGGCGGTAACTCGGCGAGTTCCTTTAGCAGGCCGTCGATGGCTTGGCTGGCGCTGCTCAGGCGCAGGGCATCGCCGCTGGCCAGGTAGTCCTCGATGTTGCGCGCCACTTCATTTTGAAATTGCTGGGACAACCCGAGGTAGCGCTCCATCAACAGATAGGGGCGCTCCAGGGCTTTTTGCGACCACCAAAGCGTGGCGCCGAGGGCCACGCACACGGCGACTAAAAGGAGGGTATTGAGATTGGTCAGCAGCTTCAGGCGCATCAAGGGACTACCAACGGCGAAATGGTAAGTGCCTGAAGTTATTGCGTTTCTATTACAGCATTATGACTGACTGGGTCGATTCCGATGAAAAAGTGGCACTTTGCTTTGACGTCCGTGCAGCTTGTACGCGGTTGCGTCCGGCATGCTTGGCGCGGTACAGCGCCTCGTCCGCCTGGCTGGCCATCATCAGGCCGTCGGAGTCTTCGCACAGTTCGACCACCCCGGCGCTGAACGTGCACCAGAGGTCCTGGGGCTGAGCGGGGTAATGGATTTCGGCGAAGCGCTGACGGATTTCGTCGAGGACTTTACAGGCCGCTTCGATATCGGTGTCTGGCATGACGATGGCGAATTCTTCGCCGCCGTAGCGGCCGATGAAATCGGTCTTGCGCAATCGTTGCTTGAGGAACAGCGCCAGGCTCTTGATCACACGGTCGCCCATGGGGTGACCGTGGCTGTCGTTGACCCGTTTGAAGTGGTCGATGTCGAGCATCGCAAAGCTCAGCGGCTTGCTCTCGCGGCGTGCGCGGAAGCTGCAGTCTTCGAGCAATTGCAGAATGTGCGTGTGGTTGTACAGCCCGGTGAGGCTGTCGCGGACCATCCGCGCTTTCAGATTGCGTGCCCGCGCCGCGCGGTTGCGCACGGTGGTGATCAGGTGCCGGGGCTTGATCGGTTTGGTCAGGAAGTCGTCGCCGCCCTCGCTCATGGCGTCGAGCTGCTTGTCCAGATCGTCTTCGGCCGACAGGTAAATGATCGGCACGCTGACATAGCGGTCATTGTGGCGGATCACTTTGGCCAGTTCCGTACCGGTGCAGGCCGGCATGTACATGTCGAGAATGATTAGGTCGGGCTGGAAATCCGCCAGTTCGGCCATGGCCTGGATCGGCTCGATCAAGGTGCGCGTGACGATCCCGGCGCTATTGAGCAGGCGCTCGGTGTGCAAGGCCTGGGCGCGGGAATCGTCGATGATCAGCACTTTATAAGGTTCGTACTGCGCGACGCAGGTCAGGACTTCGATTTTCTCCAGCAGGCTCGAGGCTTCGAGGGTGCCGGTGAGAAACTCCTGGCCACCGGCACGCACGGCGGCGAGGCGGGTCGGCGTGTCGGTTTCGTTCAGGCTGAAAAACAGCAACGGCAACGGTTCATCCAGACCGACCTGGGCTTCGGCGGCCAGCTTCAGGCCGACGCCGGGGCCGCTGAAGTCCACGTCCATGACGATCGCCGCAGGCAAGCGTTCGACCATCGAGGAGCGAAACGCCGACACGCTGTCGAGGGACTGGGCGCTGAGGCCGAAAAATTCCAGTTGTTTGGCCAGACGCTCGGCGCGGTCGTGATCCTGCAGCATCACGTAGATCGGCTTGCGCAATGGCGGAAGGAAGGTTTGTTCGAGCTGATCGCCATGGCGCAGGCCGGTACGCGACAGGCGCTGCATCAAGCGATTGAGGTCAGTGATCAGGCCGCTGCTGAGGCGTCCGCGATTGGCGTCGACAGCCTCCAGCGACTGGCCGATGTGGCGCGCCAGTTGCGTGTGTTCCGGTTGTTCGAAGCGCTCGGCGAAACGCAGCAGGCGCAGGTTGGCTTCACTCAGTTCCGATAAGTCGGTGGTGGACCACTCACTGCGTTGCAGGCGCTGCCAGATCTCAAGAATTTGACGTGCCTGATGAATTACCCGCTGGGCAAAGTGGTGCTTGAGGCGCTCACGGCTGGGGTCTTCTGGCTCGGTCATATCCTGACTACTAGTTAGGGTGCATGCTGAGATCGACTGGTGGCTCTATGCTAGCACCTCTTTTCAGTCACATGAGTGTCGTACGTCAATAATCTGCAATGCGACGTCATTCAGTTTCTGACTGGCTGGTCTGAAAATGCTTGTCGGTGATCTGACACTACCCATGATCAGGGCCTCTCCTGCCTGTTTTCGCGAATCGTCTGTCATCCCGGCGAGCGTTACTTGTCAGGGAGTTCTGATTTTTCGCCGGCAGATTCGAACCGGATTTTCGGCTGGTAGGGTGTTAGGGAAACCCTTAGATGCCATCGGCCCATCATGACCCAGTGTTTCAAAGAACATCCCAGCGACGAGCAGCGCCTGAATCACAACAGCACGCCCGTTGCTGATTGTGAATGCAAAGAGGAACTGCTCTATGGGAGCAAGACGTTTGTTACCGACGTCCCGATTCTGACGTGCGCGTGCCTATGGCGGCACTACCAGCGGGAGGCGGAGGACATCGTCGCACCTGGAGGGGTATTGATTGCCGACCCTGTCGAGCGCAACCGCGCTATCAACGCTGCGTACGCGCGACTCTGGTTGCACGATTCCAGGTTTCAGTGGGCCGGGCTGGCGGCGTTTGCCTCCAAGCAGGTTGGCTGCGCACTGCTTCATGCGGCGGACAGTATCGATCTCATTCGCGATGAGCATGAGGCGCGGGAGCGTTTGCGTGAGAGCCGCCGAGAGCATGGTTTGCTGACGCCTGACAGTATGGCCGGGCAGGCGGATGAGTTGCGTGAATATAAGGAAGCGGATGCGCGAAATCCGGTGCCTTCAGTGGATTTTCGTTCTGCGGGTGAGGACTTGTCGTTGGTGCAACAACAGTTCCGGCATGTGCACGACATGATGGCGCTGGGGAATACCACGCTATTTCTGGATGTTTTTCCGCTGCATGAGTTTTATGCGAAGCGGGGTTTGAGGGAGTTGAAGAAGTGCCTGGACGCCCGGAAGAGAATTTACGGGCATCCGAAGTTCCCGGTGTTGTGGCCAGCGGGGGAGGAAACGCTGAAGTTCGGGGTGGCTCACTTCGAAATTTTGCTGGGCTTTGAGGCGATAGAGGACGGAGACATCGCCGCAAGTGTTGAGCATTTGGCGCGGCATGAGCAGAACAATATCCTCCAGCCGACGATTTACCAGAACCGTCAATTGGTGGCATTGCTGCGTGCCAACCACGCTTCCTACGTCACGGGGTTTCCTTCAGGCGTTGCGCAGGCAATTGAGTTGACGCTTACCAGTCAATGCCAACGTGTCGAGGATGGGCGCACCATCGATTTTGGCGACAACCCGTTGGCGGACTTGTCCGACATCACGCAGCGAATGGCATTCGTTCTTCAGGCTGCAGCGCGTTTTGATCAGATGCTCGGTGACCACAACCGTTATGCGTTAGAACGGTCGATCAACGAAATCGCATTGAGCAGTCTCGGGCTATGACTCTGCAACCACGGTTATTCGACTGGCGCTGCTGTGCCTGCCTTCTACTTCTGAGTGCCTTGATATGGGCTGCCATACATCAGTTGAGGCAACCGTTGTGGGATGAACCCGAAATCGTCCTGGAAATAGGCGGGACGTATGAAGATCTACGCAGAAATTCTTCAGCCCCCTTTAGTCCGGAGATACGCGGACATATCTGGTCCGGTATCCCCATGACCGATGCGAAATTGCGGTTCGTCGACCCGAAATTTGGGTTCACCACTTCCGCTGCGCGCTTCTTTAGTGTCGGATTTGACGACAACATCATTTTCGGTATCCGCATGTCCCCGCAGATTGAGCCACTGCTGCTCGATGATGCCCTGGAAGTAGCGCTGGATTTACAAGACCAGTGGCGCGGGGGGGGATGGAGGGTGGCCGGTAGGACACGCTATCCACCCTTTGCCGACACGCCTGAATGGCGAGCGCAGCTGCGAGACAAAGGAGGCTCGGTTTACTGGAAGGCCGGCAAAAAATATCAAGTCTTGATGTACGTCCACCGTTTCAAATACGACCAACGGCCTGATGAAGAGCGCTACCTCATCACACTGTCGATCAGCAAACCGTGGACGCCTTTCGCAGAAGATGGGGATGAAGACGCTCTAATCGAACTGGACCAATCCATCCCGCTCACCCCCTTGTTTCCCAAAAAAACCAAAGGAGCCCCACCATGCCAACTCCCGCCTTCATGACCCTCCACGGCGAACACCAAGGCCTGATCAGCGCTGGTGCTTTTACTGAGGCGTCGGTGGGCAACATCTATCAAAAGGGGCGTGAGGACCAAATCATGATCCAGGCCCTGAGCCACGGGATCTTCGTACCGAAAGGGTCGGGCGCAGGTCGTCGGATGCACAAGCCCTTGATCATCTCCAAGGCCATCGACAAAGCGACACCGCTGATCAACAACGCTTTATGTTCTGGAGAATTGCTAAAAATATGCCGCGTCGAGTGGTATCGCACCTCGGCTCAGGGAGTCCAGGAACACTTTTATACGATGGAACTGGAAGACGCGGTGATCATCGGCGCTGAAGTGCTCATGCCGCATTGCCAGGATCCCGGTACCGCTCACCTCACTCAAGTGGAGAAAGTCCATTTCAGTTACCGGCGCATCTATTGGCGGCATGAAGTCAGTCGAACCATGGGTTCCGATGAGTGGAGCACTGAGGTGCCGGGATGAGGTTGGTCAACGAACTCGATCTGTCCGAGTGGGAGTGTCAACATGCCTGGCCCAGTGAACAAGCGCTGGAGCTTGTGCGCCAAGCGTTGCTGGATCGGCAACCCATCGATGGAATGGACGAGTTGCGTGCCGGCCTGTTGATCGATATCGACAGCGAGGTGCTTGACCCGATCGAGCGGGGAGAATGGTGGCTGGTCGGGCCTGAAGCCGATTTCGCTGACTGGGTAATGCCGGAGCGGGCGTTTGATCCAAAGATAATGGAACTGATGCAAAATCCGTCAGTCCAGCCCACAAGATCCCCAAGAATATTCCGCCTCGTAGACAGCGTAACGGGTGAGCCGCTGGCGCTTCATCACTACATCGCGACGGTGGATGGGGACACGGCGCCACGCAGGACCGACGGCAAGGGCATTGCGCATCTTTTTATTTCGGATGAGGTTCAGCAACTCTCAATGAAGGTCATTGGCGTTTAACCCTGGCAGGGCGACTAGAATTCATCGGCACACGGTTGTCACAGACCTGACGCTAATTTCTGCGGATAACCCAACGACGGGTGCCGGGCAAAGGCACGTTGTTGTATGGTTGTGGTCGAACCGATGAACTCAAGTGATTGAAAGGATATCGCCATGCTGGACTGGAAGAACCGCGCGGGCAGCGCGCCTGAACGTGCCGCTGAACCGAAATCGGCTACCCGCAGTTACATCGGTGGCCTTTTGTTCAGTCGGGCGCTGGCCACGCTGATCGGCCTCTATCTGATTGTGGCCATTGTGCTTGGCTGGTACTGGAGCCAGGAGCCGGCGCTGTTCCCGGTCCAACAGAATGCTCAAGTGGCGGCCGAGAAAGAAGGCAAGCAAATGGTCATCGGCTACACCACGGTCGAAACCCTCAAGACCGTCGCCGGCACCTTGCTGACCAAACCGGGCGGCTACATCTCCAACGACCGTTTCCCGCCGGGCCTGTGGATGGACAACACGCCGAGCTGGGAATATGGCGTGCTGGTCCAGGTCCGCGATCTGACGCGGGCGTTGCGTAAAGACTTCGCCCGTTCGCAGTCGCAATCGGCCGAAGACGCTGATCTGGCAAAAGCCGAACCGCGTTTCAACTTCGACAATAAAAGCTGGGTGCTGCCCTCCAGCGAATCCGAGTATCAGGAAGGTATCAATTCCCTGAGCCGCTATCAGGCACGTCTGTCCGACCCATTGCAGAAAAACGCGCTGTTTTATGCTCGCGCCGACAACCTGAACAACTGGCTGGGCGATGTGGGCACTCGTTTGGGTTCGCTGTCGCAACGCCTGTCGGCCAGCGTTGGCCGGGTCAAACTGAACACCGCGCTGAAGACCGAAGTGGTCGCGCCGGGTCAGGTGCCACAGGTTGACGAGGAAATCGTCGAAACTCCGTGGATGCAGATCGACAACGTGTTCTATGAAGCTCGCGGTCAGGCCTGGGCCTTGTCCCACTTACTGCGTGCCATCGAAGTCGACTTCGCCGATGTGCTGGCGAAGAAGAACGCGACCGTCAGCGTGCGCCAGATCATTCGTGAGCTGGAAGCGTCGCAGGAGCCGGTCTGGAGCCCGATGATTCTCAACGGTAGCGGCTTCGGCGTACTGGCCAACCACTCGCTGGTCATGGCCAATTACATTTCCCGGGCCAACGCCGCAGTGATCGATTTGCGTCAACTGCTCAATCAGGGCTGAGTCATGGTCGATAACGCCAGAGAGGCCGCCCATCGCGCGGCCTCGGATGCCGAACAGATCGCCTGGGTCGACGAGCAGGACAACCTGCTCGGCGCACTGGTCCGCTCGGACCTGCGCGAGCGCGGGCTGATCGGGCGCGGCACCTACATCATGCTGTTCAATTCGGCTGGGGAACTCTGCGTTCACCGGCGCACCCTGAGTAAAGCGATTTATCCGGGTTACTGGGACGTGGCGGCGGGGGGCATGGTGCTCGCCAGCGAAACCTACGCCGAATCGGCCGCCCGCGAGCTTGAAGAAGAGTTGGGCGTGAGCGGGGTGGAACTCACTGCCCATGATCATTTTTTCTTCGAAGACACCGGCAATCGTTTGTGGTGTTCGGCGTTTTCGGCGGTGTGGGACGGGCCGTTGACCCTGCAACCGGAAGAAGTGCTCGAAGCGCGCTTTTTGCCCATCGGTGACGTGCTTCGGGAAATCGATGAAAAGCCTTACTGCCCGGACTCTCTGGCCGCGTTGAAGCGCTATCTCCGGGCTCGTGGCGAGGACGTCGCAAAAGAGGCATAAATTGGCGCCGATTGGCTCTTAGCAAGTCGGCTTTTTGCCGTTACACTGCGCGACCTTTTCAAGCTGAACCGTATTGCTTTTCTGTAGGAGCGAGCTTGCTCGCGATGAACGCAATGACGACGCGTAGTTTCTGAACGCACGCGTTATCGTTGAAGTCCATCGCTGGCAAGCCAGCTCCTACAAAGGTTGTTTCGGTTCAGTAGCGCTGCCCCTGCCTGAGTGGGGCTTCGCGGTCGATGGCACTTGCCCAAGTGCCGCGACCAGTCTTTGTCCTCCCAAGAGGATTGCCGGTGGCCAAAAAAGCCGCATCCTTCGCCGCCCTTGGTGGCCTGGTATTTTCCACCGACGCAGGTCGTCATTGCCCGGATTGCAGTAAGCCGGTGGACGCCTGTATCTGCAAACAGACCGTTATCCCGGCCGGCGACGGCATCGCTCGCGTGCGTCGCGAAAGCAAGGGCCGTGGCGGCAAGACGGTGACCACCATCACCGGCGTGCCGTTGGCTGAAGACGCGCTCAAGGACCTGGCCACCACGTTGAAGAAACGCTGTGGCACCGGTGGGGCGTTGAAAGACGGAATCATTGAGATCCAGGGCGATCATGTCGAGCTGCTGTTGGGCGAGCTGATCAAACTCGGTTTCAAGGCAAAGAAGTCCGGCGGCTAGCAGCCTCTGTGAAAACCACCCTCGGCTTGACCCTGTCCTGATTTCTTCTGGTCTGGTGTCGTCTACATGGTTTTCACAGAGCCTGTTCTGACCGGTTTCTAAACTCACTGCGGTCAGCGAGGTCTATCCCCTCGTTGACGAACCGTCATTTTCATCCTTTAGACTGCGCCGGCCTGAACCCAGGCGACGCTCTATGACTTCTTTATAGGGGACTTCAATGTCCGTACGACGCACACGCAAAGACGATGGCAGCCAATGGACAGTTGCGGACAGCCGCAGTGTTTACGGGATTCGCCATTGGGGGGCCGGGTATTTCGCGATCAATGACGCCGGTCGCGTCGAGGTTCGTCCGAACGGTCCGGCCAGTTCGCCTATCGACCTGTTCGAGCAAGTCGACCAGCTGCGTAAAAGCGGCTTGTCCTTGCCGCTGCTGGTGCGTTTCCCGGACATTCTGCAAGACCGCGTGCGTCAGCTGACCGGTGCCTTCGATGCCAACATCGAGCGCCTGGAATACCAGAGCAAGTACACCGCGCTGTACCCGATCAAGGTGAACCAACAAGAAGCGGTGATCGAAAACATCATCGCCACCCAGGACGTGTCCATCGGCCTGGAAGCCGGCTCCAAACCTGAGCTGCTGGCCGTGCTGGCACTGGCGCCGAAGGGCGGCACCATCGTGTGCAACGGTTACAAGGACCGCGAGTTCATTCGACTGGCGCTGATGGGCCAGAAGCTTGGCCACAACGTGTTCATCGTGATCGAAAAAGAATCCGAAGTCGGCCTGGTGATCGAAGAAGCCGCCTCGCTGAAGGTCAAGCCGCAGGTCGGCTTGCGCGTACGCCTGTCGTCCCTGGCTTCGAGCAAGTGGGCGGACACCGGTGGCGAGAAATCCAAGTTCGGTCTGTCGGCGGCGCAACTGCTGTCGGTGGTCGAGCGTTTCCGCGCGGCGGGTCTGGACCAGGGCATTCGTCTGCTGCACTTCCACATGGGCTCGCAGATCGCCAACCTGGCGGACTACCAGCACGGTTTCAAGGAAGCGATTCGTTACTACGGCGAACTGCGCAACCTCGGCCTGCCGGTTGACCATATCGATGTCGGTGGCGGTCTGGGCGTCGACTACGACGGCACGCACTCGCGTAACGCCAGTTCGATCAACTACGACATGGACGATTACGCCGGTGTCGTGGTCGGGATGCTCAAGGAGTTCTGCGACGCGCAGAGCCTGCCGCACCCGAACATCTTCTCCGAAAGCGGCCGTTCCCTGACCGCGCACCACGCCATGCTGGTGGTGCAAGTCACCGACGTCGAGAAACACAACGACGACGTGCCGAAGATCGACAACAAGGAAGAGCTGCCGGAAACCGTGCAGTGGCTGGTTGACCTGCTCGGCCCGACCGACATCGAAATGGTCACCGAAACCTACTGGCGCGCCACCCACTACATGAGCGACGTGGCCACCCAGTACGCCGACGGCAAGCTGACCCTGGCGCAAAAAGCCCTGGCCGAGCAATGCTACTTCGCCGTGTGCCGTCGCCTGCACAACTCGTTGAAGGCGCGTCAGCGTTCGCACCGTCAGGTGCTCGACGAACTCAACGACAAGCTGGCCGACAAGTACATCTGCAACTTCTCGGTATTCCAGAGCCTGCCGGACACCTGGGCCATCGGCCAGGTCCTGCCGATCCTGCCGCTGCACCGTCTCGACGAAGAGCCGCTGCGCCGCGCGGTGCTGCAAGACCTGACCTGCGACTCCGACGGCAAGATCAAGCAATACGTCGACGAGCAGAGCATCGAGACCAGCCTGCCAGTGCACGCTCTGAATGAGGGCGAAGACTATCTGCTGGGGATCTTCCTGGTCGGCGCCTACCAGGAAATTCTTGGCGACATGCACAACCTGTTCGGTGACACCGACTCGGTGAACATCTACCAGAATGCCGACGGCAGCGTGTACCACGCGGGTATCGAAACCCACGACACCATCGAAGACATGTTGCGTTACGTGCATTTGTCGCCGGAAGAGCTGATGACCCACTACCGCGACAAGTGCGCCAGTGCGCGCATCACCGCGGCCGAGCGCACCCAGTTCCTCGACGCCCTGCGTCTGGGCCTGACCCGTTCGTCTTACCTGTCTTCCTGAGGTAAGTCGCCGTTCTCGCCAGGTTGTCTGAAAATGTTCCGCACGCTGCGGAAATTTCAGATGACCTGGTGCGGCGGTTCTCTTTTTTAAAGCGAAACGTCCCACACTCCCGGCTATCAAAGCCATATGGTCTTCTTTTCGCGTAGGCCATTTCCTAAGTTGTACTTCGGCACTCTACTCGGCCATGTCTCTCGGCGAGAATCCCCGGCCGCCCCTCCTGTAGAGAATCGCCGATGTTCGATCCAGTCAACGAACCTTCATTTCGTCTGGATGTAGCCGGTCTGCCCGACCCTTTCGAAGTCCTGGCCTTTACCGGTAGAGAAGCGATCAGCGAGCCCTTTGTGTTCGATGTGGATCTGCTGATCAATGACCCGATGCTGGACCTTGCGAACCTGCTGTACCGTCCGGCCGTGTTGCATTTCGGGCCAGAGGGCAGCACTTTCCATGGCCAACTGCATGAACTGGTGCAGCGTGACCATGGCCCGAGCGTCAGGCTTTGCCACGTGCGTCTGGGGCCGAAGCTGGCGTGCCTGTCCCAGCGTTTCAGCCAGCGGATTTTCAGTGCGTTGTCGGTGCCCGAGATCCTCAGCCAGGTGCTCAAGGAACACGGCATTACCGGCAAGGACCGACGCTTTGAATTGACTGGCGATTACCTGCCCCGTGATTTCTGCACGCAGTATCGGGAATCGGATTTGCAGTTTCTCCAGCGGCTGTGCGCCCAGGAACGCCTTCACTACCATTTCGAACATCAGTCCGACGGGCATTGCGTGGTTTTCGGTGACGGCCACGGGCATTTTCGCCTTGGCGAAAACGCGGTGTTCGCGGTCGGGCAAGCTTCCCCTGCGGTGCGCCGGTTTCAGCTTCAGGCAGAGCAACGCACCGCGCAAAGTGCCGAAGGTTGCACGGACCTGCCGACGCTGCGCAGCGGTCAGTTGATGCCCTTGTCTGGCCATCCGGTCGCCGATTGGAATCATTTGTGGTTGCTGACCCATGTCGACCATCAGGGCAGTCAGGATCCATTGGCCCCGTACAGCAACCAGTTCCGCGCAATTCACTGGGAGTTGCCTTTCGTCTCGTCGCATTGCGCGGTGAAACCACGGATGCACAGCCTGCAACGAGCCTGGGTGGTCGACGTCGATGAACCACGGCCTGATCCCTCCAGACCGATTGCCGTGCAGTTTGACTGGCTCTATCAGGGCGAAGGCGCGACGCCCAGTCATTGTTGGCTGCCGCTGGCGGCTGAGCTGGATGGGCCGACGGCCTCGCCGCTGAGCGAAGGGACCGAAGTGGTGGTGAGCTTTATCGAGGGCGATCCGGATCAGCCGCTGATTTGCGGGTTTCTTCACGCGCCGTCGTCGCTCGAAGAGGTCGAGGAGCCCAGCCCGCCTGAGGATGGATCACCCCAAGACGGCTTGCTGGAACTCCTGCGCTCGGGCGAGCCCTTGGTGTTGTTGTGTCTGTTGCCCGGCGGCGGCAGCTTCAGTCACTGCCCACAGGCGCTTTGCACCTGCCGGGCGGCGACGCTGTTTGGCCAGAGCGGTGCGGCATGATTGGCGCAACCCCGCAATGGCTGTTGCTGGATGTCCCGAGTGCAGCTCAAGCGAGCGCAACACTGCAACAGGCGTTCGCGCAGGCCCAGTGGTTCTGGTTGTTCGAGGGCACCGAACTGCAGGCGTTGCGCGAAGACGGCCCGGTGCTCATCGACCTTCGAACGTGCCCGGTACTGGCCGAGTTGTGCTACAGCCAAACGCAGGTCTGGCGTGGCTTGCTGATCGTCAGCGAGGTTTCGTCCTCACCGTTGCTGGAGCATTTGCGCCGCATGCTCATCGTCTCTTGCGGGCTGCACCATCGGGCCTTGTTGAGTTATTACAACCCGAACACGGCCAGTTACTTTTTCGATGCCTGCGATGCCCGGGAACTGAGTCGTTGGTTGGGCCCGATCAGCCAGTTGCACTGGTTCGGTGGGACGTGGGCCGATCACGCGATCGGCAGCGAGGGCTGGCAGCAGTTGCTCAACCCGGGGCTCGCCGTCAGCCCGCTGGCGGACGAAGAAAACCTCAGCCCTCTACAGCGCGAAACCCTGCAAACCTGCCTGCTGGAGCAGCATGCCTGGCACTGGAGCCAATCCATCGGGGCCGATTACAGCCGCCTATGGGCCCATGTGCAGGAAGGGCTGGCGCTGGGTTTCAGCGAGCGGCCGGTACTCGATGGCTGGTTATGGCTACGCTTGCAGTACCCCCGCGCTTCGCTGGTGCCGCCGTTGTCCGGGCTGACCCAGCAGGAGCGTCTCGATAACCTGCGCAATCGGTGGCTGAACGATCAACCCTGAACACGAGGTTCTGCATTGATGACGAGCACCCTGCGGCGACTGTTCAGCCTGGCAATCGGCGGGTGCCTGCTGTTCGCGATGACGGCGTGCTCTCCGCTGAAGTTGCTGAATGCCCTGACGCCCGACGGGAGTTTCGACAAGACCGAGGGCATTGCCTACGGTGCTGATCCGCGACAAAAACTCGATGTGTATGTGCCTCGCCATGCCATGGAAAACGCGCCCGTGGTGGTGTTTTTCTATGGCGGCAGCTGGAACAGCGGTTCGCGCAGCGATTACGGGTTTGTCGGCGAGGCTTTGGCGTCTCGGGGGATTGTCGCGGTGCTGGCGGACTATCGGTTGTATCCACAGGTGCGTTATCCACTGTTCCTGGAGGATGGCGCACGAGCGGTCGCCTGGACGCACGAATACATTCGGCAGTTTTCCGGGAACCCGCAGCGGTTGTACCTGATGGGTCACAGTTCCGGGGCGTACAACGCCGCGATGCTGGCGCTGGACCCCGGCCTGCTCGGCGCGGTGGGCCTTTCGCCGCACAATCTCAGCGGCTGGATCGGTCTGGCCGGGCCGTATGATTTTCTGCCGATCAAGAATCCGGACGTGCGCCCGGTTTTTTTCTGGCCGGATTCACCGCCGCAGTCGCAGCCGATCAATCACGTCAGTCCCGGCGCGCCGCCGGCCTTGTTGATGGCCGCGACGGACGACGATCTGGTCAACCCGACGCGCAACACCGGCGGGCTGGCGCGCAAGTTGCGCGAGGCGGGCGTGCCGGTGCAGGACCTGTACTTTTCGCGTCCCGGCCACGCCACTCTGGTGGCGACGTTGTCACGCCCGATGCGCGGTCTGGCGCCGGTATTGGAGCAGATCGTGGCGTTTGTGATGGCAACGCCGGGTCAGTGAGCCCGGCCGCTGAACCAACCGTCGTTGTTGCGCAGAAACCAGGCAATCACACCGAGGGTCAGGCTGCGCAGCACCATGAATAGCAAAAAGGTTATCCACAGCCCGTGGTTGCCAAAGCCTTGCAGCACCCAGGCGAATGGCAGCAGCAGGATTACGGTCAACAGCATGCCGTTGCGCATCTCCCGGGCGCGGGTTGCGCCGATGAACAGCCCGTCGAGCAAATAGCTCCAGACCGCGATCAACGGCAGGGCGGCGAGGTAGGGCAGGTAGATGAGCGCCGTGTCGCGTACGTTCTGAATGTCGGTCTGCATCTCGATGAACAAGTGCCCCGCAAACAGGAACAACACGGCAAACCCCAGGCTCGCCAACAGCGACCATCCGCAAGCGACGACCAATGAGCGACGCAGGGTGTCCCGGTCGCGGGCGCCAATCGCGTGCCCGCACAGCGCTTCCACGGCATGGGCCAACCCGTCGAGCGCGTGGGCCGTCAGCAGCAAACCATTGAGCAGCAAAGCGTTGGCGGCGACCGTGGCGTCACCCAGCCGCGCACCTTGTACGGTGATCAGGAAAAACACCGATTGCAGCAACAGGCTGCGGATGAAGATGTCGCGATTGACGGCCAGGAGCGGTCGCCAACTCTGCCACAGCGCCAGTGCGGCCCAGGCGATGTGACCGGGGTAGGCACGCAGTGCCTTGCGGGTCATCAGCAGACCGATCAGCGCGCCGGTCCATTCGGCGATCACCGAGGCCCGGGCCGCACCGACCACGCCCCATTCCAGACCGAGGACGAACCACAGGTTCAGCGCAATGTTGACCAGGTTGGTACTCAGCAAAATCGCCAGCGGCGCCCGGGCGTTTTGCGTGCCGAGGAACCAGCCGACCAGCGCGTAACTGGCCAGTGCCGCAGGCAGACCGAACAATCGAGTGTGGAAGAATTCGCGGGTCAGTTGATCCAGTTCCGCCGAAGGTTGCATGAAGTGCAGCGCGACACCGCTCAACGGAATGCCCAGCGCACCCAAGGCAATGGACAGCCCCATGGCCAGCAACAGGCCTTGCAACAGGATCTGCCGTAACGCTGCGCCATCCCCGCGTCCGGCAGCCTGGGCGGCGAACCCGGTGGAACCCATGCGCAGAAAGCCCATGGCCCAGGCGAGAAACGTGTACAGACTGGCCCCGACCGCGACGGCGCCCAACTGATGGGCGTGGGGCAAGTGGCCGATCACCGTACTGTCGACCAGCGCCACCAGCGGCACGGAAATGTTCGAAAGAATCATGGGCGCGGCGAGCGCCCAGACCCGGCGATGGGTCGGTCGGTCGCGCCAGTCGGCAATCAGGTTGGACATGCAGGCTCCTTGGGGAGCGGGCATTGTAGCGATACATCCGGCATCTGCGCCGATCCATTATGGGAGCGAGCCTGCTCGCGAATGCGGCGGGTCAGTAAACATTTTTATCACCTGACACACCGCCTTCGCGAGCAGGCTCACTCCCACAGGGAACTGAGTTGTTAATGAATTATCCAGCTAAGCAACCACAACCCCAGCAGTAACCAGATGATCCCCATGATGATCGACGCATTCATGAACGCCCGGATCGCCGACCACAACAGCATCAGCCCCAGGACCAGCGCGATGATGCTGACGATCGACGTGTCCATGCCCAGCGCGCGGGACAACCCTTCGACGAAGTTACTGCCGGCGTTGCTCAACAGATTGAACAGGCCGGCGAGGGCGTCAACGATAAAGCGGATGACCGAGCCAAGCGCCTGGCCGAGCCATTCGAAAAAACTGTCTACCTGCATGTCGTTAACGTCCTGATGTAAGTGGTTGAGCCTTGGGCCATTGATCGCATTGGGGAGTTCCCTGCAAGCATAGTGGCTGCATCTTACCTGTGGGAGTGAGCCTGCTCGCGATAGCAGTTTGTCAGCCAACATCAATGTTGAACCCCAGTCCGCTATCGCGAGCAGGCTCACTCCCACAATAAATCTACCCACTTGCCATCCCCGGCCATCCCCCCGAAGCTATACGCCTACAGGAGAGCCCGATGAACCTTGTTGAACTGACCGAACGCCTGCACGCCATCCGTGACCGCAATGACTGGCGGCAATTTCACAGCCCGAAAAACCTGACGATGGCCGCGAGCGTGGAAATGTCCGAGCTGGTGGAGATCTTCCAGTGGTTGACCGAAGATCAGTCGCGCCAGTTGCCGGCGGACAAACTCGCCCATGCCGGGCAGGAAGTCGGCGACATCGTGCTCTATCTACTGCTGCTGTGCAGCGAGTTGGGGTTGGACATGAATGAAGTGGTGCGCAGCAAACTCGCGGACAGTGAACGGAGGTTCAGCTGATGAGCGACCGTCATTTCGATCAACTGGCGACCCGCTTCGCCGAAAAGATTTACGGTGGCGCCAAAGGTGCGATCCGTCTGGCGGTGCTTCAGGCCGACCTGGCGGAAACCCTGCCGGACCGCCCCTTGCGCGTACTCGACATCGGCGCCGGCCTGGGTCACATGTCGTTGTGGCTGGCCCAGCGCGGGCATGACGTGACACTGGCCGAACCTGCCGAGCCCATGCTTGAAGGGGCGCGCCAGCGCTTTGCCGATGCAGGCCAGACGGCCACTTTTATTCAGGCGCCGTGGCAGGACCTGCTCGGTCAGCTCACCGAACCCTACGACCTGGTGCTGTGCCATGCCGTACTGGAATGGCTGGCCGAGCCCCACGCGATTCTGCCGGTACTGCATCAGTTGACGAAGCAGGACGGCTGGTTGTCCCTGGCGTTTTACAACCGCGATGCACTGATCTACCGCAACCTGCTCAAGGGTCACTTCCGCAAAATGCGCAAGAACGACATGGCCGGCGAAAAGCAGAGCCTGACGCCGCAACAGCCCCTTGATCCGCGTGAATTGGCGGTGCAACTTGAAGGTCTGTGGCAGGTCGAAACCCAGAGTGGGGTTCGTGTTTTTCACGACTACATGCCAGTGGAATTTCAGGCCCGCGCCGAACTGGTGGACTTGCTCGAAATGGAGCTGGCCCACCGGCGTCACCCAAGTTTTGCCGGGCTTGGGCGCTACCTGCACTGGATCTGTCGGCCGGTCTGATCGGAGCGCGAAATGAAACGTCGTACCGGGTTATTGATGATCTGTCTGGGATTGGCTGCCTGCCAGGGCAGCAACCCTTATGTGGCGACGTCCAACCCCTTGCCGCCGGCGCCGCCCGAGGCTGCCAACACGTTCGACCACAGCGCCTATCCAGCCCCGCCGCGTGACTATGGCCGCTACCGCAGTTGGGCCTGGCTCAATGGGCAACTGCCGCCGGGTTCGGCGTGGGCGGACTCGGCGCAAGTCGCCGAAGCCGTGAGCAACGCACTCGATCAGCGCGGCTTGCGCCCGCTGCACGACAATCGCCCGGCGGACCTGTTCATCAGCGCCAATCTGCATCTGGAAACCCGCTTGCGGCAGGTTCAGGACGACTACGGTTACTACGGCGGCGGGTATGGCGGCTACAACCGCTACGGCAGCGGTTATGGCATGTACAACACGGTGCCGATCGTTCGCACCTATTCGGAACAGGTCGTGGTGGTGCAGGTGGAGATGTTCGATGCTCAAAGCGGCCAACCCGTCTGGAGTTCGAGCGCCGAAACCAGCAACAAAGGCAGCCAGAGTGCACGTTCCGATGCCATTCGGGAGGCTGTGGAAAAGGCCATGTCGGCGTATCCTCCTAGTTAGCTTCTGTAAAAAAGAAGCGTTTCACAGGTTCATGTCTTCAATCGGAGAATCATCATGTTCCGCCGTCTCGTTTTACTGGCAGTGGCCGCGCTCCTGACAGCCTGCGCCGCCAACCAGGTCAATCATGACTTCGACGCCAGCCGCGATTTTGCCGCCTATCGCAGCTGGAGCTGGAAAGACCCCGCCCTGCAATATCGCCCCGATGACCCACGGATCAAGAGCGACCTGACCGAACAGCGCATCCGCCAATCGGTGGCCGATCAGCTGGACCAGCGTGGCCTGCGCCCGGCCGCTGCGGGCAAAAATGGCGATGTGAGTGTGCAAACCTACCTGATCATCGAAGACCGTCAGCAACAAGTGACCACCAACTACGGCGGCGCTTGGGGTAACCCGTGGAATGGCTACTGGGGCGGGCCGATGTACAACGAAACCCGCAACGTCAGCTACAAAGTGGCGATCATCCAGATCGACCTGCTCGACGGCAAGGACGGCAAACTGGTGTGGCGCGGCAGTGACGAACAAATCCTCAGCCGCACGCCGAACCCGTCGGACCGCAGCACAGCGATACGTGAGACGGTCGGGCGGATTCTCGCCAATTACCCACCCAAATAAACCTGTAGGAGCCGGCTTGCCGGCTCCTACAGGAGTTTTGTTGTCTGGACTGGCGGTTGGCGGCCAGCAAGACAAAGCCTATCGGGTGATCCGATTGTCCACTGCAATCGGCAACTCGATACAGAACCGTGCTCCCTCCGCCGAGTTGCTCGCACGCAGTGTTCCACCCATGTTCTCGACGATGCCAACGCTCACCGACAACCCCAGCCCGGTACCCACGCCCACCGGCTTGGTGGTGAAAAACGGTTCGAAGATCCGCTCCAGCAACCGCGGATCGATACCGCCACCGTTGTCCTCTACCCACAGCCGCACTGAATGCTCGTCACGCTCGGCGTGCACTGAAATCCACGGTTTGAAATCCCCATCCGTTTCACATTTGCTCAGCAATGCATCCCGCGCGTTGACCATCAGGTTAATCAGCACCTGTTCCAGCTGATCGACATAACCACGCACCTGAACCTGAAAACCGGTCTCGCTGACCCTGAGCTCGACGCCTTTGCCTCGCAACTCATCGGCCAGCAGCGACAGCGTACCCCCGATGGCGTCAACCGGATTGAAGGGGTGCTGCTCGGCCTCCGAGCGGCGGCCGAATACCCGCATGTGATCCACCACCCGCGCCGCACGCTGGACCTGGGTATCGATGCGGTTGAGTTTGTCGATCAGGTAGTCGACCTGCACTTCACCGTTGTCCAGGCGCTTGAGCACGTTGGCGATGGCCAGACGCATCACGTTCAGCGGCTGGCTGATTTCATGCGCCAGGCCCGTGGCCATTTCACCCAGGGTGGCCATTTTCGCGCTCTGGGCCGTCGCGGCGTCCTGTTGCTGGTTTTTGATGTCGCTGATGTCGAGCATGAAACCCACCAGCCGCCGGTCTTTGCCGACGCCCATGGCTTGGCCTTGCAGGCGATACCAGGTCGGTGTGTCGGGGTGATGCAGGCGCACGCAGAGCAATAGAGGTGTGCCGTCGTCCTGCAAGTCTTGCAGGCGACTGCGCAGCGCTTTGCGGTCGGCAGGGTGAACCTGCTCGAGCCAGGCGTGCAGGGGCATGCGTGTGCTGATCAGGTTCAGTGTGTTGGCCAGCGACGACGCCAATTGCACCTCGGCGCTGTCGCTGAAGACTTCCCACCATCCGCTGCCGAGCAAGGCTTGCAGCGATTCCAGTCGCTCCAGTTGCAGATGGTGCTGATGCTCGCGCAAACGCTCCAGCAATGGCCCGGCGAGCGCGGCGGCGAGCTGCAACCAGTCGCGTTCTCCGACATCGGGTGCACGTTGTTGCACTGGGTAAAAACCACAGAGCAACCACGCGACCACGCCTTGCGCATCGTGGTAAGGCACCGCGAACCCTTCGGCATTACCGAAGAGGCTGTGCAGGCGCGGGTGCTCGCCGAGGGTCAAATGCTGCGGGGCGGAGCCGTTCAAACTGTCGAGCCCGGTACCCAGGCGTTGACCGTTTTGCCACAGCCGGGGCGCATCAAAGGCCGCGTAATGTTGGTGTATCTGCCAGCCGTCTTCCTGTTCATCCAGCAACGCCACGGCCATGCACGGGATTTGAAAACGCCGCGCCAGATGTTGCAGTTGTTCCAACAGTATGTCAGGCAGGCGCGCCAGGCTGCACAGGCGTAGCTGGTCGCCGATCTGTGTCGCGAGTAACTGGCAGAGTTCGCGGCTGCGCGCTTGCCGGCGTTCGTACAACAAATCGCCGATGTCCAGTAACTGCAACAGCCAGGCATCGGCCAACGGCTGGACCCAGCCGCGCAGGTGCAGGGGTTGCCCGCTGAGGCTGTAAAAGTCCAGATCAAGACTTTGTCCTTGCCAGTCTGCCGGTGTGCCTTCGACAGCGAGGCTGCTGTGCGGCATGAGGTAATCGTGTAGAAGCGGCGCCTGCGCGGCAGGGTGCTGCTGGGCCAGGCCATGGCGTAGCGGGCCGGCCAGATGAATGACCCGGCCTTCGGCATCCAGGCGCATCTGCAAGCCGACACCTGGCGTGCTCAGGGTCTTGGGGATTTCCGGTGGCGGCGGATGACGGTTGAGCAAGCGCCCGAACAGCTTGTCCCCGGAACTCAAAATTGCACGCTCGAACGGGCGATGGCGTCGGTGGCGGCATCGAAATACAGCGCGGCGGGAATCCTGTCCAGTTGCCGGCTCCGATCCGTGGTGGCTACGGCACTTTTTTGCTTGCGGGAGAGGTTCGTTTGCATGAGTGCGTCTACCCTGACTATCACTATGTAATGTCAGCATAGAATCATTCAGCCAAAACGGACGTTTTTTACCGGATGCAGAGCTTTGCTCTACTGATCTGGTTGATGCGGACCGTCAGGTAACCGGTTGCCAGTGCCCGACCATGTGCTCCAGATCCCCGGCACCCACCAACTGAAAATCTCCACTGGACCCCGCCGCACTGGCTAGCAACGTCACCTCGCCGGGCAGGCGTACCGGCTTGCGAAACTGCACGGCAATCTCGACGTTCGCCGTGGGCAAATGATCGGTAAGCGCAGCCAGCGTTCGTGCCTTGTTCCATAACCCATGGGCAATGGCCGTCGGGAAGCCGAACAGTTTTGCGCTCATCGCACTCAGGTGAATCGGGTTGTAGTCGCCGGACACTTTGGCGTATTGCCGACCGATGTCCGCCGGTGCTTTCCAGCGGGTGACTTCGCTCAACAGCAGCGTCGGGGTCAGCACTTCCTCGACCGGTTCGCCTTCGAGTTTGACCCCGCGACAGAGCATCCGGCTTTCAGCCTCCCACAACGGCCCCAACTGATCATCAAGCGTTGTCAGCAGATCGAACGTCGCGCCCTTCGCATGGGGTTGCAGATTCTGCACCTGCACGCTGATGCGCGCGCGGTTCACGCCGCCCATGGGCCGCAAGACGCGAATGCGGTTGCTCAGGTGAATCAACCCCAGCAGCGGAAACGGAAAATCCCTGGCGGTCAGCAGTTGCATCTGCAGCGCGAACGCCAGGATGTGTGGATAAGTCGGCGGCAACAAACCGTTGTCGGCAAACCCGCAAACGTTGCGATAGGCCGCCAGGCGTTTCGGGTCAACATCGACCCAGCAACGCAAACCCGAATCGGGCAGCGTGGTGCCGGTGATCTTGCGACGCGTAGCGGCCTGCACATACAACCCTGGCAGGCTCGGTTCGCGGTTGAGTGTGTGCCAATCGGTGATCATCGCTAAGCCCCCAAGACACTTTGTCCACAGACCCTCAGCGCTTGCCCGGTGAACGCGCCGGTGCCAGGTTGCGCCAGCCAGGCAACCGCTTCGGCAACGTCTTGCGGCAGGCCGCCCTGGCCCAGCGAACTCATGCGCCGGCCGGCCTCACGCAAGCCAAAGGGAATGTGTGCGGTCATTTGCGTCTCGATGAACCCCGGCGCCACCGCGTTGATGCTGATGCCGCGCTCATTGAGCAGCGGCGCCCAGGCTTGGGCCAGACCGATCAAACCCGCCTTGCTCGCCGCGTAATTGGTTTGCCCGCGATTGCCGGCGATGCCGCTGATGGACGCCAGCAGAATCACCCGGCCGTTATCGTGCAAGGTGCCGCTGTCGAGCAGAGCCTTGGTCAACACTTGCGGTGCATTGAGATTGACCGCGAGCACGGCGTCCCAGAATTCCGGGGTCATGTTGGCCAGGGTTTTATCGCGGGTGATACCGGCGTTGTGCACCACGATATCGACGCCGTCAGGCAACTGCTCGATCAACTGCGTGGCGGCGTCTTCGGCGCAGATGTCCAGGGTGATGCTGCGTCCGCCGAGGCGTGCGGCGAGGGCGTCGAGATCGGTTTTCGCCGGTGGCACGTCGAGCAGGATCACGTCGGCGCCGTCACGGGCCAGGGTTTCGGCAATCGATGCACCGATGCCGCGCGCCGCACCGGTGACCAGCGCCTTGCGTCCCGACAACGGACGCGTCCAGTCCGTCACGGGCGTGGCGCAGGGGTTCAGGTGAATCACTTGCCCGGAGACGAACGCACTTTTGGGCGAAAGGAAAAACCGCAGCGGGCCTTCCAGTTGATCCTCGGCGCCTTCGCCGACATGGATCAGTTGCAAGGTGCCGCCGCTGCGCAGTTCCTTGGCCAGCGAACGACTGAAGCCTTCCAGGGCTCGCTGAGCGCTGGCGGCAAACGGATCGCTCAACGTCTGCGGCGTACGCCCGAGAATGACCAGGTGCGCACAGTGATCGAGGTTTTTCATCAGCGGCTGAAAGAACTCGCGCAGTTGCTTGAGCTGATCGGTTTGCCCCAGATGACTGGCGTCGAACACCACCGCCTTGAGTTTCGGGCCGTGGCCGGGAATCCACGCGGTGGCGATCGAAGGTTCGCTGCCGTAGCTGTAAATCGCATCGGTCAGGCGGTTGGCGAAGGCGCTGACTTTTTCCGCCAGCGGCCCGCCGCCGATCAGCAGCGCCCCCTCGACAGGCCGAAGCCGGCCCGCCTGCCAACGCTCCAGCCGAACCGGCGACGGCAGCCCCAAGGCCCCGACCAGACGATGGCCGATGGATGAATTGGCGAAGTCGATATAGCGGTCAGACATGGAACGCGCTCCAGCAGCTGGGGTTCAAAGTGTGGACCACGAATGGCAATCAGTCGTTCGATCCACGAGATAAGGCCTACGCTTGGGCAATGCAGATTGGTTTTATCCCGGGATTTTTATGGCGCGATCCTTGTAGGAGCGAAGCTTGCTGGCGAAGGCGGTATATCAGCTACATGGATGTCGACTGACCCAACGCTTTCGCGAGCAAGCTTCGCTCCTACAGGGGTGGTGTTGGTATTTTGATTTTCATCAGGAGCTTTTTCATGACTCAGTTGCGCCGCGTCGCGATCATCGGCGGTAACCGGATTCCCTTCGCACGCTCCAACGGGCCGTACGCCACCGCGAGTAACCAGGCGATGCTCACCGCCGCACTCGAAGGCCTGATCGAGCGTTTCAACCTGCACGGTTTGCGCATGGGCGAAGTGGCGGCGGGCGCGGTGCTCAAGCATTCCCGGGACTTCAACCTGACCCGCGAATGCGTGCTCGGCTCGCGGCTGTCGCCGACCACTCCGGCCTATGACATACAGCAAGCTTGCGGCACCGGTCTGGAAGCGGCATTGCTGGTGGCCAATAAAATCGCCCTGGGCCAGATCGAGTGCGGCATTGCTGGCGGCGTCGACACCACGTCCGACGCGCCCATCGGCATCAACGAAGGTTTGCGCAAAATCCTCCTGCAAGCCAACCGCGCCAAGACCACTGCCGACAAACTGAAAACCTTTTTGCAGCTGCGACCGGGTCATCTCGTCCCGGAATTTCCGCGCAACGGCGAACCGCGCACCGGCCTGTCGATGGGCGAACACTGCGAACTGATGGCGCAGACCTGGAACATTGCGCGCGCCGAGCAGGATCAACTGGCGCTGGAAAGTCATCAGAAAATGGCGGCGTCGTACACCGAAGGCTGGCACAACGACTTGATGACGCCGTTCCTCGGCCTGAACCGCGACAACAACCTACGCTCGGACCTGACCCTGGAAAAACTCGCGTCGCTGAAACCGGCGTTCGAGAAAAGCGCCAAAGGCACGCTGACCGCCGGCAACTCGACGCCACTCACCGACGGCGCGTCGCTGGTACTGCTGGGCAGCGAAGAATGGGCGAAGGAACGGGGCTTGCCGATCCTTGCGTATTTGCGCGATGGCGAAGCGGCGGCGGTGGATTTCGTCAACGGTGCCGAAGGGCTGTTGATGGCGCCGGTGTACGCGGTGCCGCGTTTGCTGGCGCGCAATGGCCTGGCCTTGCAGGACTTCGATTACTACGAAATCCACGAAGCCTTCGCCGCGCAAGTGCTCTGCACCTTGAAGGCCTGGGAAGACCCTGAGTACTGCAAAACCCGTCTCGGCCTCGATGCCCCGCTGGGCTCCATCGACCGCAGCCGGCTCAACGTCAAAGGCAGCTCACTGGCGGCGGGGCATCCGTTTGCAGCGACGGGCGGGCGCATTGTCGCCAGCCTGGCCAAGTTGCTCGATGCCGCCGGAAAGGGCCGGGGGTTGATCTCGATTTGTGCGGCGGGCGGGCAAGGCGTCACCGCAATCATCGAACGCTGATTCGCTGGGGTGTACACCGAACCTGTAGGAGTGAGACCGGCTTGCCGGCGATGGCGGTGTATCAGTCGACAAATTCGTGACTGACACACCGCTATCGCGAGCAGGCTCGCTCCTACAGGGGATCACCGATATTGAATAGATGAGTGACATGGCCTAACGTCGCCTAATCAGCAATCTTGCGACACAAGGCCAGCCAATGCCGACTAACGGACAACAATCCCTCGAACGGACAATCCCGGCCCTGACCGTGTTGCCGCGTCCGTTGTACGCACGGGCAGAAAGCCTCAACGCCGGTTCGTGGACGCCGTCTCATCGCCACGACTGGGTGCAATTCTCCTACGCCATCAGCGGGGTCCTCGGTGTGCACACCGCCGAGGGCAGTTTTTTTGCGCCGCCGCAGTGGGGGATCTGGATTCCGGCGGACCTCGAACATCAGGTCGTGACCTCGATGCGCGCCGAGATGCGCAGCCTTTACGTGCGTCGCGAGGATTGCCAATGGGCGGACGGGCGTTGCCGGGTGCTGGAAGTGACGCCGCTGGCCCGGGAGCTGATCAAGAGTTTTTGTGCGTTGCCGGTGGAATATCCGCAGGGCGACAGCCCGGAGGCGCGGCTGGTGAATGTGCTGCTGGATCAACTGGCGAATTTGCCGGAGGTCGGTTTCTCGCTGCCCCTGCCGCGCCATGAACGCTTGCTGGGCTTGTGCAACGAATTGATCGAAAACCCGGAACGCAACGTGACCTTGCAGGAATGGGCACAACGATTGGGCACGTCGGAGAAGACCCTGATGCGCTTGTTCCAGCGTGAAACCGGATTGAGTTTTCGTGGCTGGCGGCAACGGATGCGGCTGCTGTCATCGTTGAGTTTGCTGGAGGAGGGGGACAGCGTGACGAATGCGGCGTTGGCGTGTGGGTATGACTCGACGTCGGCGTTTATTGCGGCGTTCAAGGGGTTGTTCGGGTTTACGCCGGGGGAGCTGTTCAGACAGTGACGGCCTCTTCGCGGGCAAGTCGGATCGCCGCACCGCTCGCTCCTACAAAAACAGCGCAAAACCCTGTAGGAGCGAGGCTTGCCCGCGAATGGCCGCGAAGCGGCCACCGGGATTCTGGATCAGGTACGGAAACGGCGAACCAACCCATCCAGCTCATTCGACAACCCGGCCAGGCTCTGCGAATCCAACCGCGCCGAGTTCGCCAGTTCTGCCACCAACTGCGCATCGCCATGAATCTGGCTGATGTGTCGATTGATGTCTTCGGCCACCTGATGCTGTTGTTCAGCCGCCGTGGCGATCTGGGTGTTCATGTCGCGGATCACGTCCACCGATTCACGAATCTGCCCGAAGCTGCTGCGCGCCTCACCGATGCGAGTCACCGATTGCTGCGACACTTCCAGGCTCGCATGCATCTGCTGAGTCACCTGGCTGGTGCGCTTGGCGAGGTTGCCAAGCAGGCCGTCGATTTCCGCCGTGGAGTCGGCGGTGCGCTTGGCCAAGGCCCGCACTTCGTCCGCCACCACCGCAAAACCGCGACCTTGTTCACCGGCCCGTGCGGCCTCGATGGCGGCGTTCAGCGCCAGCAGGTTGGTCTGTTCGGCGATTGAGCGAATGGTCCCGAGGATCGACTGAATGTCATTGCTGTCGCGCTCAAGTTGTTGCATCGACTGCGCCGACTGTTCGATTTCCTGGCTCAGGCGATCAACGCTGGTCACGGCCGCATCAATCTGTTGCTGACCTTCGCGTGCCTGGCGCTGGCCACTGTCGGCCGACTCGGCCGCCTGGCTGCACGAGCGCGCGACTTCGTTGGCGGTGGCGACCATTTCGTGGAACGCGGTCGACACCATGTCCACGGCTTCACGCTGACGTCCGGCCGCTTCGGCCATGTCGCTGGAGACCTGGGTCGAGCTCTTGGAGGTGGCGAGGATTTTGGTCGCGGCGCCGCCGATGCTTTGAATCAGGTTGCGAATCGCCGCCAGGAACTGGTTGAACCAGTTGGCCAGTTGCGCGGTTTCGTCGCTGCCACGGATTTGCAGGTTCTTGGTCAGGTCGCCTTCGCCCTGGGCGATGCCTTCCAGGCCGCTGGCCACGCTGCGGATCGGCCGCACGATGAGGCTGGCGAAACTGGCGCCGACGACGGCGAAGAGCACGGCCAGCACAGCGGCGATGATCGCGATCAGCCAGGTCAGTTGCGTGGCCGAGTTCATTACGTCGCTCTGCTTGATCAGGCCGATAAAGGTCCAGCCCAACTGCTCCGACGGCCAGACGTTGGCCATGTAGCGCTCGCCGTTCAGCTCGACTTCCACCAGCCCTTTACCGGCCTTGGCCAGTTGCGCATAGCCTTCGCCGAGGCTGCTCAATGCCTTGAAGTTGTGTTCCGGTTGCTTCGGATCCACCAGCACGGTGCCGGTGTTTTCCAGCAGCATCAGGTAGCCGGTCTCGCCGAGTTTGATCTGTTTGACGATTTCGGTGAGCTGCTTGAGCGTCACGTCGATGCTGACCACGCCGCCGTTGGTGCCCAACTTGTTGTCGATGGTGCGCACGGTGCTGACGTAGGTCGCGTCATCCTGGGCCCAGTAATAAGCCTCGGTACGGAACGGCTTGCCCGGCTTGGCCTGGGCGGCCTTGTACCATGGGCGCTGACGTGGGTCGTAGTTGCTCAGCTTGGCATCGTCTGGCCACGACACGTAACCGCCGGCGGCGGTGCCGAGGATGGCGTAGGCGTAGGACGGGTGACTGTTGCCGAGGTTCTGCAGGAGGCTGAAGACTTTTTTGTCCGCCTCGCCCTGAGGGATGCTTTCCGCGTTGGCCGCCATGTAGGTCTTGAGGCTGTCGTCGGAGTTCTTGATCAACGGCTGGTTCGCCAGGTAATCGACGTTCTGGCTGATGCCATCAAAGAACAGTTGCATGGCATTGCTGACCTGACGAATCTCGCGGCCACTGCCGTCGACGAAATTGTCCTTGGCATCACTGCGCAAGTTCAGCACAACGAGGGTGGCGACCAGCACCACCGGCAGGCAGGCGATGATTGCAAACGCCCACGTCAACTTCTGTTTGATGTTCATCCGCGCTCCAGATTTTCTTGTAGGCCCACGCAGTGCAGATGACTCGCGGAATTATTGGCAGCCGTAAACGTTTTTGTTGAACCCTATCCCTTGGGTGCGTCATCGTTTTTTGGTGGAACGATCGTCGGACAATTCACTTTGTTACTGATGACTTCGGCTGCGCAGGGCGGAAATTTAGGGTTGTTGAAAAAAATCCTGCGACGGAGAGGGATCGGTATGTCGGATTCTGTCGCAAATCCCCTCGCATCCCTTCTCCAACAAGTGCTGCCGGCTCGGCTATGATCCTTGGCGGTCGATGAACATCGGCGGGTTCGCCGGGTTTTTTCGGCACATTGTGTGCATCCGCAACGTTCATAGGTCGGTAACCCCTCCCCCGAATGAGTGGATTGCCGTATAACGAATGACTTTCGCGTGTTTGGTAATAAAGGACCCACAATAAAAGCTGATGAAGACTCCAAAACGCATTGAACCCCTGATCGAGGACGGTCTGGTCGACGAGGTGCTGCGCCCACTCATGAGTGGTAAAGAAGCAGCTGTTTATGTGGTGCGCTGCGGCAACGAGTTGCGTTGCGCGAAGGTCTACAAGGAGGCGAATAAACGCAGTTTCCGCCAGGCGTCCGAGTACCAGGAAGGTCGCAAGGTACGCAACAGCCGACAGGCTCGGGCGATGGCCAAGGGCTCCAAGTTCGGCAAGAAAGAAACCGAAGACGCTTGGCAGAACGCTGAAGTAGCGGCGCTGTTCCGTCTGGCCGGTGCGGGTGTGCGGGTTCCTCAGCCTTACGACTTCCTTGAAGGTGTGCTGCTGATGGAGCTGGTGGCCGACGAGTACGGCGATGCCGCGCCGCGTCTGAACGACGTGGTGCTGGAGCCGGACCAGGCGCGCGAATATCACGCGTTCCTGATCTCGCAGATCGTGCTGATGTTGTGTACCGGCCTGGTGCACGGTGACCTGTCCGAGTTCAACGTACTGTTGACGCCGACCGGCCCGGTCATCATTGACTTGCCGCAAGCGGTCGACGCGGCGGGCAACAACCACGCGTTCAGCATGCTGGAGCGTGACGTGGGCAACATGGCGTCCTACTTCGGGCGGTTTGCCCCGGAGTTGAAAAAGACCAAATACGCCAAGGAAATGTGGGCCTTGTACGAAGCCGGCACCTTGCACCCGGCCAGTGTCTTGACCGGCGAGTTCGACGAACCGGAAGAGTTGGCCGACGTTGGCGGGGTCATACGCGAAATCGAGGCGGCACGCCTGGATGAAGAACGCAAACAAGCGATACGCGCAGCAGATGATGCGCCACCGAGCAAAACCGAAGAACCGCCTCCACCGTGGATGCAGTGATCGGTTGACGAAAAACCCGGCTTCGGCCGGGTTTTTTGTTCGGGATGAAGACTCGGGACCGCGTCGTTTGGTTCGCGGGCAAGCCTCGCTCCTACAGGTTCAACGCTGTCCTTGTAGGAGCGAGGCTTGCCCGCGAAGACGTCAACCCAGGCAACCCAAATGTGTCATACCCACCACACTCAAGGACTGAATGTGAACACCTCCACCCGCAATGCCCGACTGATCATTGCCGCCCGTCTGGTCTCGGACTTTGGCGCGTTCCTCAACATGGTCGCCCTGGCCACCTACGTCTACCTGCTCAGCAACAGCGCCATGAGCGTCGGTATCTTCCTCGCCAGTCGCGTGGGCGGAGGGATTTTCGCCAGCCTGATCGGCACGAGGTTTTATCGCCGCTGGGCCGGGCGCCTGCCGTTGATCGCGTTCGACCTGCTGCGCGCCGGATTGCTGGGCTTGCTGCTGGTGCTGCCAGTCAGCCAACAAGCGCTTTTGCTGCCGGTGATCGCTTTTGGCCTGGGCTTTGGCAATTCAATGTTCGCCATCGGCCTCAACAGCCAGTTGCCGCACTTGATCGATGGCGAGCAGTTGCTCAAGACCAACGCCTGGATCACCTCTGCATCGTCGGCGGCGATGGTCGGCGGAAGTCTGGTTGCGGGGTTGTTGGTGGCGGCGTTTGGCTTTGAAACGGTCTTTGCGCTGAACGTTGTCACTTACCTGCTGGCCGCGTTGTTCATCCTGCCGCTGCGGTTTGCCGGACCGTCTCCCGGTGCCGAGCCCGATCATGAACGAGGCGAATGGTCAGCGCTGCGCCAGGGGCTGCGCACTACGCCGGTGGTGGCCGCGATGCTCGCGGTCGCCATGGCCGACACTCTGGGCAGCGCTGCACACAACGTGGGTTTGCCGATCATTTCAAAACTGCTGACACCCGAATCGGCCAGCACCACGTTGGGCCTGATGCTGGCGGTCTGGGCTAGTGGAAAATTGATCGGCGCACGGATTGCCAGTCGCCTGAAAGGCTCGGACAACGTGAACCTGGAGCGACGGTTTTTCTTCGGCGTGTTGCTGATGTCTTGCGGCTTCATCCTGATGTTCCAGCAGCAAACGCTCTACGGTTTGTTGCTGTTCTCACTGCCGGCAGGGCTGGGTGACGGCTTCTCGGAAGTCGGCCTGATGTCGCGTCTGCAACGGGAACCGGACAACCTGCGCTTGCCGATTTTCAGCTTTCTGACGTTGCTGCAAATGACCGGGTTCGGCATTGGCATGCTGATCGCCGCGCCGTTCTATTCATGGTGGACGCCCGGCGCGGTGGTGCTGTTGTTCCACGGCATTCCCCTCACCACTTTGTTGGTGGTGAAGGTGCTCGCGGTCAGGGGTGAGCGGGTACGGCGCAGCAACCCGACTCAAGATTTTTGAGGATCGGGCAGTCCGGGCGGTGATCGCCCTGGCAGTGCTCGACCAGGTCCTGCAACGTGTCGCGCAACTGACCGAGCTCGAGGATTTTCTGGTTCAGCTCGTCGATGTGCTGACGCGCCAGCGCTTTCACATCGGCGCTGGCGCGTTGGCGGTCCTGCCAGAGGGTCAGCAGTTTACCGACCTCTTCCAGGGAAAACCCCAAATCCCGCGAACGCTTGATAAAGGCCAGCGTGTGCAAGTCGTCAGCGCCGTACATCCGGTAACCGCTGTCGGTGCGATTAGCCGCCTTGAGCAAGCCGATGGACTCGTAATAACGGATCATCTTCGCGCTCAGGCCACTTTGGCGGGCTGCTTGGCCGATGTTCATCGGTTGTCCTCCAGATCCTTGGGTTTCCAGGTTTTCAACAGTAGCGCATTGCTCACTACGCTGACGCTCGACAACGCCATCGCCGCGCCGGCCAGCACCGGGTTGAGGAAACCGAACGCGGCCAGCGGAATGCCGATCAGGTTATAAACGAAGGCCCAGAACAGGTTCTGACGAATCTTCGCGTAGGTCTTGCGGCTGATGTCCAGCGCTGCCGGCACCAGGCGTGGATCGCCGCGCATCAGGGTGATGCCCGCCGCGTGCATGGCGACGTCGGTGCCGCCGCCCATGGCAATGCCGATGTCGGCGGCGGCCAGGGCCGGAGCGTCGTTGATGCCGTCGCCGACCATCGCTACTACGCCGGTCTTTTTCAATTCGGCGACGGTGGCGGCTTTGTCGGCCGGCAGTACTTCGGCGTGCACGTCGGTGATGCCCAATGCCTCGGCGACCACTTTGGCGCTGCCTCGATTATCACCGGTCAGCAGGTGGCTGCTGATGTGGCGGGCGTTGAGTTGTTGCACCGCTTGCAGCGCACCTGATTTGAGGGTGTCACCGAAGGCGAACAAACCCAGCACGGTCGGCGCGGGGCTTTGCTCGATCAACCAGGACAGGGTCCGGCCTTCGGTTTCCCATGTGGTAGCAGCGTCGGCCAATGGACCCGCGCTCAACCCGCTTTCTTCCAACAGGCGACGATTGCCCAGCGCCAGGCGCCGACCCTCAAGGTTGCCTGCGATGCCGCGCCCGGTCAGGGACTGGCTGTCGCTGACATCGGCCACGGTCAACCCGCGTTCGGCGCACGCATCCAGAACCGCCTTGGCCAATGGATGCTCACTGCCGCGTTGCAGCGCGCCGGCCATTTGCAGCAGGGCGGCTTCGTCTCCGTCGATGGCGTTCAGATGGGCGATACGCGGTGCGCCCGAGGTCAGCGTGCCGGTCTTGTCGAACACCACCGCGCTGACTTCATGGGCCCGTTCCAGTGCTTCGGCGTCCTTGATCAGAATCCCGTGACGCGCCGCCACACCGGTGCCGGCCATGATCGCCGTTGGCGTGGCCAACCCGAGGGCGCAAGGGCAGGCGATCACCAATACCGCGACGGCGTTGATCAGCGCGGTTTCCATCGGTGCGCCGTACAGCCACCAACCGATCAGGGTTGCCAGTGCGATCAGCAGCACCGTCGGCACAAACACCTGGCTGACTTTATCCACCAGTTTCTGGATCGGTGCTTTCGCCGCTTGCGCGTCTTCGACCAGGCGGATGATCCGCGCCAGTACGGTTTCCGCACCCAAGGCCTGGGTGCGAACCAACAGACGACCTTCACCATTGATGGCGCCGCCGGTGACCTTGTCGCCGGGTTGTTTCGGCACCGGCAGGCTTTCGCCGCTGATCAGCGCTTCGTCGGCATGGCTTTGGCCTTCGACCACTTCGCCATCCACCGGGAAACGTTCGCCGGGTTTGACCAGCACCAGATCATTCAGGCGCAAGGCACTGATCGCCACGTCCTGCTCGCGACCGTCGATGACTTGAATCGCCCGCTCGGGGCGCAAGGCTTCGAGGGCGCGGATGGCGCTGGCGGTCTGGCGTTTGGCGCGGCTTTCGAGATATTTGCCAAGCAGCACCAGCGCAATCACGACGGCAGATGCTTCGAAATACAGGTGCGGCATGCGTCCGGCGGCGGTGGCCCATTCATAGAGGCTCAAGCCATAACCGGCGCTGGTGCCGAGGGCGACGAGCAAGTCCATGTTGCCGGCACCGGCGCGTACGGCTTTCCATGCCGCCACATAAAAGCGTGCGCCGAAGATGAACTGCACCGGCGTGGCCAAGGCGAATTGCACCCACGCGGGGAGCATCCAGTGCACGCCGAACGGTTGCAGCAGCATCGGCAATACCAGCGGCAAGGCGAGGGCGATCGCCATGATCAACACCCAGCGTTCGCGGTGCAGGCGCTGATGTTGTGAGTCGGTTGACGGGTGTTCGACTTCCCAGACGCTGGCGTTGTAACCCGCCTTGGTCACAGCCGCGATCAGGGTTTGCGGGTCGATCTGCCCGAGCAGTTCGAGGTGGGCGCGCTCGTTGGCCAGGTTGACGCTGACGCTTTTGACGCCGGGCACCTTGGCCAGCGCTCGTTCGACCCGACCGACGCAGGACGCGCAGGTCATGCCGTCGATGCTCAATTCCAGACTTTGCTGCGGCACGCTGTAACCGGCCTGATGCACTGCATCCATCAACGCCGGCAGGCTGTCACTGGGCGCTTGAACCCGGGCCTGCTCGGTGGCCAGGTTGACGCTGACAGCCGTGGCGCCGATGACTTTGCTCAAGGCACGCTCGACACGCCCGGCGCAACTGGCGCAGGTCATGCCGGCAATCGGCAGATCAAACGTGGTGGATTCGGACATCGGTCGCACTCCCTGTAGTAGATGCCTACAGGATCAACCTTGCCATGCTGGCAAGGTCAAGCGCAAAGATTGGGGGGGTATTTGTAGGAGCGAGGCTTGCCCGCGAAGGCGGTATTTCAGACACATCCTCGTCGACTGATACGCCGCCTTCGCGGGCAAGCCTCGCTCCTACAAAATCGTGGTGGATCAGTAGTCGAGGGCAGTGGGCTTGAGGTACATGCCTTCTTGCGTCATCGCAATCCGGAACTTCAACACGTCCCCGGCCTTGAGGCTGATGTTCTGGGACCCAGGCGCGAGCATGCCTGGATTGCAACCCGGCGCCTGGCCCGGCAGCAATTTCAGGCGCAGCGAAACGTTGCCTGGCGGCAGGTTGAAGGAGGTGCTTTGTTCCTGAAACAGCCGTGCCGACAGTTGATCCTGGAGGTACACGCCGATTTCGCAGTTGGTCGACACTTCCAGGCGCTCGCGGGAAATGATCAACACGCCGTAATCCTCCCCAGCGGCATTGACCGAGGGCACGGCGGCGAAAAGGCTGAGGAAGCCAAACAGGCTGAGAGCTGACCAGCGCATGGCTGAATCTCCTGAGATCGAGTCATAGATGCACGCAGCTTGGCCGAGCGCGACGCCGATTGCCAGCCCGGCAGCTCACTTCAGAACTTGACCTTGCCATGGTGGCAAGCTCGAGACTGTTCGCAATCTCACTAAAGGAGTCATTCCATGCAAGTGTTCAACGTTCAAGGCATGTCCTGCGGTCACTGCGTCAAAGCCATCACTCAAGCGCTGCAAGCCAAGGATCCTGCGGCCAGCGTACGGGTCGATCTGGCGGCAAAGGAAGTCGGCGTCGAAAGTGCGTTGACCGCGGATCAAGTGATCGCCGCGATCAGCGAAGAAGGCTACGAAGTGAAAGTCGCCTGAAGGCCCGACAAAAATCCTTGTAGGAGCAGAGCTTGCTCGCGAATGCGGTGGGTCAGACGGCATTGACGTGGCTGACCCACCGCATTCGTCGGAACGCCGCCCGGAGCAAGCTCTGCTCCTACAGGGGGCGGCGTTTTTTCAGGGGTTTTTAATAGTTAGCGAGCTATCGGAATGTTCAAGGCGTCGATGCGCGGCTAGACTGTGGGGCCGCCGACCTCCGTCCCACTGGATACCCGATGAACTTCCGTACCATTTTGATTCTTGGCGCACTTAGCGCTTTTGGCCCACTGGCAATCGATTTCTACCTGCCGGCGTTTCCGGCCATGGCGCTGGCGTTCGGCACCGATGAACAGCACGTTCAACTGACGCTGGCGGCGTATTTCCTCGGTTTGTCTATCGGTCAGCTAATGTACGGCCCGGTGGCGGATCGTTTTGGTCGACGCATTCCGTTGCTGACGGGTGTCGGTCTGTTCACCATCGCTTCCCTGGCGTGCGCCTACGCGCCGAACTTGGAATGGTTGCTTGGCGCGCGGTTCGTCCAGGCGCTGGGCGGTTGTGCAGGGATGGTGATTTCAAGGGCGATCGTCAGTGACAAATGCGATGCGGTGGGTTCGGCGAAAGTCTTTTCACAACTGATGCTGGTCATGGGCCTGGCACCGATTCTCGCGCCGATGCTCGGCGGGTTGCTGGTCAACACCACGGGCTGGCAATCGATCTTCCTGGTGCTGACCGGTTTCAGTGCATTGGCCGGGCTGGCCGTGGCGCTCGGCTTGCCGGAAAGCATGCCGGCGAATATGCCACGTCAGCCCTTGTCGGGCGCGTTGCGTCAGTACGGCCGGCTGTTGTCGGACCCGGTGTACCTCGGCCACGCCCTGACCGGTGGCATCGCCATCGCCGGGATGTTTGCCTACATCGCCGGTTCGCCGTTCGTCTTCATCAAACTCTACGGCGTGCCCGCCGAGCACTTCGGCTGGTTGTTCGGCACCAATGCGGCGGGGTTCATTCTGGTGGCGCAGGTCAACGCGCGGTTACTGGCCAAGCGTGGGCCGGCGTTCCTGCTGGCGCGCACCGTATGGATCTACCTCGCGGCGGGCCTGACACTGCTCGCGGTCAGTTCGCTGCACACCGAGCAATTGTGGCCGTTGCTGATTCCGCTGTTTATCTGCATCGCCAGCCTCGGTTGCATCCTGCCCAACGCCTCGGCTTGCGCCATGAACGGGCAGGGCGCGCGCGCGGGCAGTGCGTCGGCAATGCTCGGTTGCCTGCAATTCAGCGTCGCCGCTGGAGCCGCGTCGCTCGTGGGTATTTTGTATGACGGAAGCGCCATGCCGATGGCCATGGTCATCAGCCTGTGCGGAGTTCTGGTGGTGAGCATAGCGATGCTCACCCGGCGTCTGCAAAATGCCCGGGCATTGGTAAAAGCCCAGGTATGAGGAAGGTCTCAGCCGGCAGCGCGTTGCTGCTGGACGGGAATCTGATGAGGGGCGAGCAATCGTGCTTCGAGGGTTCGGGTGAACGCGCGAGCTTCGGCTTCGCTACGGAACGTCACCGCGTGTTGGTCCAGGCGGACCTGCCACTGGGATTTTGCCAATTCTTTTATCAGGATCTTCATTGCTGACCTCCTCGGTTAAAAGATTGCATCGCAGAGATTCCGATTGTAGACCCGAATACGATCGCAATGATGACAACGGTCAACCTTCGGACTGACGGTGTCGTCCATTCGGACGACACTTGTATCAATCTGTTTCAGAAGCCTTCGAGGACAATCTTGCCCTTGGACTTGCCGCTCTCCAGCAGCTCATGCGCACGTCGCAAATTCGCTGCATTGATCGTTCCGAAGTGCTCGCCCACTGTGGTTTTCAACGTCCCGGCATCGATCAGCGCTGCCACGCGATTGAGCAGTTTGTGTTGCTCGATCATGTCCGCGGTTTCGAACAGCGAGCGGGTGTACATGAACTCCCAGTGCAGCGACAGGCTCTTGCGCTTTAACTTGGTCACGTCCAGCGCTTTCGGGTCATCGATCAACGCCAGTTTGCCCTGCGGCGCCAAGGCCTCGACCAATTGATCCAGATGCTGATCGGTCTGGGTCAGGCTGGCGACGTGGGTCACTGAGGTCACGCCTGCACGTTTGAGCTCTTCGCTCAGCGGTTGGCTGTGATCGATCACCAGATCGGCGCCCAGCTCACTTACCCAACTCTGGGTTTGCGCACGGGACGCAGTGCCAATGACCTTCAGCCCGGTGAGCTGGCTGGCCAGTTGCGTAAGGATTGAACCGACACCGCCGGCCGCGCCGACGATCAGCAAACTCTGGCCTTCATCGGTGTTGCCTTCGCGCACTTGCAGGCGTTCGAACAACAATTCCCACGCGGTGATCGCGGTCAACGGCAGCGCGGCGGCTTCGGCGAAGCCGAGGGTTTTCGGCATGTGGCCGACGATCCGCTCGTCCACCACGTGCAGCTCGCTATTCCCGCCGGCGCGGGCGATGGAGCCGGCGTAGAACACCTTGTCGCCGGCCTTGAACAATGTCACTTCACTGCCGACTGACTTGACCACACCGGCCACGTCCCAGCCCAGCACTTTGGCCGCGCCACCTTCAGGCTGCACGTTCTGGCGGACTTTGGTGTCCACTGGGTTGACCGAGATGGCTTTGACCTCCACCAACAGGTCGCGTGGGCCGGCAACCGGTTCTGGCAGTTCGATGTCTTGCAGGGAGTTGGCGTCGCTGATCGGCAACGAGGCGTAGTAGGCAATGGCTTTCATGAAGGGCTCCGCAAAAGTATTTAAGAAAATCAGGCCACGACGCGCAGGCGTTTGAGATCGAAGTGCTCGATCAGGTCGCCGGCCGTGGCGCGAAAATGCTGGATGTGTGCGCTGGCGTCATGGGCTTGCAGTGCTTCGTCGCTGCTCCACTGCTCGATCATGTAGAAGGCCTGCGGATTGGCCAGGTCCTGATGCAGATCGTATTGACTGCAACCGGCTTCGGCGCGGGTCGGTTCCAGCAGTGCACGCAGGTGCTGTTCGAGTGCGTCTTGCTGACCGGCTTTGGCGATCAGGGTGGCAATGGCGGTAAACGGCTGGGACATGTTCGACTCCGATAACGGGGTGATTTCGATGGGGCAGATGATTGGCTATTTCTCTGCAAGATAAAACCCGCTAAAAGAGCAGTCTCTTTCAATATTTTTTTGATAATCGAGGCTGGAAATGCTGCGTTTCGATGACTTGCAGTTGTTTGTCCGGGCGGCGGACCTGGGCAGTCTGTCGGCGGCGGCGCGGGGGATGGACATGTCGGCGGCGGTGGCCAGTGCGGCGTTGAAGCGCATCGAACAGCAACTCGGTGCGCGGTTGCTCGCCCGTTCCACCCGCAGCCTGCGCCTGAGCGCCGAGGGCGAGGGGTTTCTCGAGTACGCCCGGGCGGCCCTGAGCAACCTCGATGAGGGTCGCCGCTTGCTGGCCAGCGGTCAGGACCAGGTCAGCGGAGTGTTGCAGCTGTCGGCACCGTCGGATTTCGGTCGCAACCTGTTGCTGCCGTGGCTGGACGAGTTCCAGCGCGAGCATCCGAAACTCACGGTGCGCCTGCTGCTGGGCGACCGCATCGCCGACCTGTTCCGCCAGCCGGTGGACATTGCCCTGCGCTACGGCGAGCCGGAAGACTCAAGCCTGGTGGCGTTGCCCATCGCACCGAACAACCGCCGCGTGTTGTGTGCCGCGCCGAGCTATCTGGCCCGACACGGCGAGCCGCGGCAACTGGAACAACTGGCGCAGCACAATTGCCTGCTGTTCATGCTTGGCAGCCGGGTTCACGATCACTGGAGTTTTCACGACGGCAAACGCGAAGTCAGCCTGACCGTCAGCGGTGACCGCTTCAGTGACGATGCCGATGTGGTGCGTCTATGGGCCGTTGCGGGTGCCGGGATCGCCTACAAATCCTGGCTGGATGTTGCCGCCGATGTGTTGGCCGGTCGCTTGAAAGTACTGATGCCGGAGCTGATCTGTGAGCGCGCACCGCTGAATTTGCTGTGCGCCCATCGCGCACAATTGAGTAAGCCGGTGAACCTTTTGCGGGAAATGCTCGCCAGCCGATGCGCCGGTTTAAGTAGTCAATTTCCGATGTTGGCGGTCCCCGATCATTAGTCGCAGGTAAATAGCGAAATTTCACTCAGGAACTATCACCACCAAGGGTTTTCAGAGGGCAGGAACCGACGGTTAACGCGCATATACTAGCGCTCGCCTCAGGTACGCACGGTCGATCTCGCCTTGGCGAGTCCGCGTTCGAGTCGGCCAGGCCCGCAGTCGATCGCCGAGCCTTTGCAAAACCCTCAAGGCAATGGCTTGTGTGAGTGGGGGGCTTTGCCCGGTTTGTCGCGGTTTCCGCGTCTTGGCCGACGACACATTACTGGTCAAGATGTCTCTGAGCAGTAGACGAAACGATTCAACAGGGAGTGAATACACAGGTTCTGGATCCTTCTTAACTGTTACATGAGATTTTCATGAACGTATTCAAGAGATTATTGAAAGTAACTGTTTATAGCTTTTTTCAGTTTATTTTGAACCTGCAGTTGGGTAAAACGGCTGGGTATCCTCATGACTTTGCGAATCCCACCTGAAGAATCCTTACGTTCGTACAGCGCGGAATCTCTATTTGAATTGGAGAAATTCGACCGTCGAGTTGTTCGAGAGCCTTTCCAGGTTCAGCTTAAGCTCGGTGGACCTTCGTAAAATTACTGCATGGGTTAGTCACTTTTTGAGGACTTCGCCCTCCTAGAATTGAAGAGGTCGACTGATAGTCGCCTGCGCTAAGCGAAACCAAGCCAAATTGCTCAGCCTGGTTTCGCCCAGCTGCCGCTAAGTCAGCTCACGGGAGGTGGAGCCAAGTTGGTTTGCTGCTTACGGTGTCCTTCCTCTGCAGTAACGCCGCTGTCCGTCGGCACGAGTGACCAGATCTTCGCCTCGATGCCGTCGTTCTGGAGCTTGCGCATGAAATATCGCGCCTGCAGCGCATCGTGGGTCGCGATTACGACCTGGAAGCCGTGGTCGACAATGTAGTCACGCAGCAAATCGAAGACTGCGGACGCATGCACCAGGTCGTGGTGCTGGGTCGGATCATCGAGCAGCAGGGCTTTCCAAGGCGACCATTGGTGACTCATGGCCATTGACAACAGGAAGGTCAGCTGAAGATCAGTCAGCTGTGCCTCGCTTGCGACGTCAGGTACCGGGGCTGATTTCTTGCCCAGCGGTACTGAGACCTCGGCCCGTTCCTTGTTGTAGGAGGTGAAAAACTTAAGGCTCGCTTCGTGGAACCTCGTTTCGCGCACGACCCGTTTGAGCAGTGCCTGCCAGCGGGGAACAACCTTACTAACGTGCTTCTGAACGTTTCCGATTTCCTTCTTCAAGAAACCATCTAGGGCGTCCATAGCATCCGACAGCTTGGTTAAATCGGCCAGTTGTCCGGTGGCAATAGCGATCCTGTCGTTGAGGTATGCGAAAAAACTCTCTTCTGTGCGATCCAAGCGTTGGACATCGATGAGCCGTTGCGCAAGCTGCGATTCATTCAGCTTGGCCCAAGCCGATATCTCAATGCCCAGATTTTCAAGCATTCCCAAGTTGCTCTCAAGACCAGCCAACGTCGAACGCAAGTTACTGGCGCGCGCTTGAGCGGCTTCTGCGAGTGGATCGCCCATTAGGCCAAGCCCCTGCCAGCTGGCGCGCAGCGACGCGAGCTGGGACTGAGCATGCCTGATCGCCTCTTCGGTCGTTCTCACAGCACTGCTTAGTTCTAGTAGATGGCTTTGTTGTGCGTCTAGCGCCGACTGGACAGTATCCGCTTTCCCATGAAGCTCGCGGATTCGATCGTCGAGCTGGTTTATTTGTACCGTCAGCTCTTCGAGCGATCGCCCACCGGGTGCGCCTGACGTAAGGGCAGACAACGTGGCGATCGCTTGATCACGTCGAGTCAGCGACTCGCTGTGCTGAGCCCGCGCCTGATCGAGCGCGGCAACAGCCGTTTTGTAGGCGTGGAGAGCCTGATCGAAAGCGTCTTGAGCGATCAACGGCTCCAGACCGGCGCGCCGATCTGTCAGGCTTCTGCGACTCGCTGATATCCCCTCCAGTTGAACCCTTAGCGATTCTTTAGCCAATGGCACTGAATCGCTTGCCAGGATTGGATCAATGCGAAACTGAACAATCTCCCGCTCCAAGACTTGGCGTATATCGTCCAGTGCCGCAAGGTTCGCCTGGCAATCCCCCACAGCTTCGAGCGCAGAAACTACCTTGGCGTCGCTCGCGGCCAAGGCCTCTACAGCGGCTTTCAATTGCTGATCGGCATCGGTCAGGCTAGGGTTTATCGCCTGCAAAGCGCTGGTTACACGGTTGTGCAAGTCCTCTGCGCCATGAGGATACAAACACAGCGGACAGCTTCCTTGTTCTGGCGGAAGGTGTTCGGCAATGGAGGCCACCGCCTGGCGAATCGCATCCGCGGAAGAACTCAACGCCTGATAATGATTTCTGGCCGCGTCTTCGGCGGTTTTGCACGCTTGCTGTGCAGCACGTTTTTCGGCCAGCTCGGCGCCCAGATGGGCGAGAACCTCTTCAAGAAGATCTGACTCTTTACGGTTCTCCTTCAACCGCGTTTCGGAAGCTTCCCATTCGATGACCAACCGCTGGCCTTCACGCAGCCGTTTCTCTGTCTGGTCGAGCGATTGAAGCTGATTGTCGAGCTGAGCGTGCTGATTCTGGATCTGCAGGTTGCGCTCATGTTTTTCCCGCAACGCTGCGCATTGTTGTTCGGCGTCCCCGACGACGGTTGCAGCCTCTGTTAACGCCTGGTTACGATGCTCGACCTGCTGTTTGGCACCGGCCTCATTGACCAGTCGCTCCAGTGCTTGTGCAACGCTCACACGCTCCTGTTGAGCGAGCTGGATATTGGTCTGGTGCTCCTGAAGGAGCGTCGCGTTTTCCGTTCGGCTCTTCGAGTGACTATTGAGCGTCTCTCGCGCGACGGCCAATTGTGCGCTGAGCGTTTCGAGTCGAGACCGCACGGCACCGAAGCTTTCTACCAGGCCGTCCGCCTCCGCCAAAACTACGATGAGTGCCTGCACACGCTCCACTTTGATACGCAAGATATCGAGCAGCGCGGAATGGGCGAGGGCCAGGGTGTCCTGATTCACAGGCTCCGAGAGTAGTCCAGGTGGAATCTGTTCAAGACTCTCCGTCTGGACGGCTACCTCTGAAACGACCTTGGCAAGGTGCTCTTGCGGACGCAAGGCCCCCACAGCGCCGGCTGCGGCGATGTCGCGCTCCTGGATGAGTCGATTCCAATCACCCAGTTCTTTTTCAAGATCAATCAACCCCTTCTGTTGACGGCTTTTCTCGTCGGTCAATGACCGTCGTACAGAGGGAAGCGTCGCGCCGGCCCGGGAACCCTCACGCCCGATCGGAAGTTTCGCCAGCTGGGAACCGGCGTCTTTCTCGTCAGCCTTGACGATCCATTCATTCTCTCTTTGATCAAGCAAATGCGTCAGTCGAAGCAGGAATGGGAGGTCATTTTTTGGGATGCCGGGGAATAGGGCGCTCAGATCTCCTTCCTGGCTGACCTTACCCGCCGCGGTGACTTTGGACGTCGCGGTAAAATCAGCGAAGTTCAAACTGACCTGGGCGAACGCCTCGTCATCCCGAATGACATGGTTAATGTCGTCGTGAAGGCGGGCAATTCTCCCAGTGAGGCCAAATTCGATGGCCTCGAACAAGGTCGTTTTGCCCGTGCCATTAGGTGCGAGGACGATGGTTGCACCCGGACTCAGCTCGATCTGAACACCAGGGCCGAATTTGCGCAGGTTTGACACCGTTATGGAATTCAACTTGCTCATTGCTGATCCTCGCTGCCAGCCATCGATTCGCGCAGCGAACGCGCAACTTCGGCGCCGTTCGTAGTCGACAGCAATTCCGTCTTCCAGAAGTCAATATGGTCTTTTGTCCACGATTGAGCGGAGGAGAGCGCTTGTAACGCTGCAACCAGTGGGTCGCTAAGCGTTTCAACTTCGCCTGGAGGGTCGAGCGCCGCCAGGAATGTGCGGTCGAGAAACTCGATCGGCGTCTCTTGCTGGCGCGCTACGATTTTCCGGCAGAATCGATCATCCGTTTCAATGCGAGTGGCCTCATCATGAGTGGTGTCTCGAAGGATGATGAACATATATAGATCGGACGTTTCCGGTTCCGGCAAGACGTCGCGAACATTGGCAGCCCACTGGTGAGCCGCTTGTACCGCGTGAGATGGAAGCTCGATCAACAAAACAGTTCGCCAGCCGGCCTTGTCTATACGGGCGCGTTTGAGTCGCAGAATTTGTGAGGCGTGATCAACCTCTGGAAGCTCCATCGCATCCGCCAGTTGCACCTCATACCGACCCTCGGCACGCAGGCTTATCGCCGCGGTCAATTGTTGGAGCGTCATCATAATCAGTGTCCTTTCCCACAAGCTTCGATTGCCGCTTCGCGCGCCTGAAGCCAGGCGTTCCAGTGCTTTTGAAAATGTGCTTGCAGCTTGACCAGCGTCCCGGTTCGTAGCTGCTTATAAACTTGGAATCGGGTGACGAGAAGGCGTGGCTGTCGCTCGGCTGCCATGCTATGACCGGCTTCCAAATCCTCAGCCATACCTGCCTCAAGCAACTCAGTCGCAGACCCCTCAACACCCGAAAGGATGACTACAGGTGGTGGGGCCTGGCCCAACAGCTTGCGTAGATTGTCATCACCCAGACGCCGAGGCCCGTCATGGTCGGTAGGTACTCCAGACCAGTGGCGCAGGGCGATGCTTAGCACATCACCAATCGGCTCGATCGAACGCCAGTCAATGCCGCCAAGCCCCACACACGTTAATAGCAGCATGATGGTTGCGGATTCCATCAGCTCCACCGTGCGAGGCCCAATACGCAGCGCATGCTTGGCATTGATGCCTTCGGTCTGGGGATACATCATCTGCTCGAAAAGAAGCAGGCGGGCATCTGGATCTTTGTCTAAATCGGCGCGCCAGATCTGCCACTTTTCTGCCACGGCAGTCGACAAATCATGGTCAACGATCTCGTTCAGCTTCTTATCGACGCAAATCTGGAGCTGATGCCATACAAGATCATTCATCGCGCTGTGAAGAGCATCCGACTCGACTTTGGTATTTGCGGGGAAGGAGAGCTCGCGCCCCATAGGACAAGAAAGTGCCTCGGAATTATCAAACCATGGGAGGCCATCGAGATCACGGTCAGTGTCACCAAGCGTACTCCTCAATTCATTGTGCGCACCTTGGCGCCAGGCGGGCTCCCCCAAAAGCATGGATTCACTGCCCTTTTTCAGATGCAACGCCAGTCGAAGGATGGCGGAGGGCAGCGTGAGCGCCTTGGTGGGGCGGGCATATTTAGCATGCAGTCGAAGCCGCCTGTTCGGAATGCTCTCCGCCCAGTGATGGCTAACGATTTGCTCGGCAGGATTACGATGAGGAACAGTCGGTGTACTGCCGATGTCGTGCGTGCCGGTGACTGTCCAACTTTGACCGGGTACAGGGTTTGCCAGGTATTGCGTCCAGGTCTGAACACCTGGTAGAAGCAGCTTCTGTAGGTGCTTGGCCGCGGTATGGCAACTCACCGCGTTAGTATCAGTCGTGCTGTCCGCTATATAGTCCAGCAGCACACTCAAGGCCATGGCTGAGTCACTGAAATGTCTATCTAGCGACTCACGCGCTCTTGCCTCCAATGTACTTTCATCGCCAATACAGTGGATTTCCAGCATCCGCATCTTTTCGACGATATGGGCCCAGTCAATGAACCCGCACCACGTGGTCAGCCACGTATAGACATTCTGGGTGGGCTTATCATCGCGTTTGGAAAGCCCCGCAAAATCTACGCCATCCTTGCGACAGAGATCCCACACCTCGCGCAGATGGGTGATCTTGATAATGTCCTTACCCTTGCCTTTGATCAGAACCTCAGGCCCGGGCAGAGTCAACGAAAAGGTGCGCGTGGACGGTTTCACCCCGATTCCTGGCGGTTGCCAGGTCGCCAGACTCTTAAACACTTTTTCGAGCTCTGAGTCGAACTCATCATCAGATGGCGTCTTGGGTTTTTCTTCGGCGGTCGCGGTTTCCGTGGTTTTGGTGGCTTTCGCGGTCTTGCGTGGCTTGTAGGACGCTAGATAGTCAGCTTTGTTCAGGTGCTTTTCACTGAAGCCGCTGGTTTGCCGCTTGATTTGCAGGTGCTCCCAGTGTTCATCACTGTGATAAATGACCACATCGTCCCATTCAGCAATACCGCCTTGCTCGGCGCCAATGCCTAAGGGCGCAGGGCGCCCATCCAGAAATTTATCCACCATGTCCGACAAACGCTGAGCAATCACCAGCTTTTCGTAGCGGCCTTTCTGCTCAAGCCGGAACCTTCTAATCATTATGAATCCCTTCAAGCGATTCGGCGCGCGGGGCACCAATGGCAGGTGGCCCCGTATAGTAGCGAGACGGCTTGGCCGAAGGAACTGGAGGTTATGCATAAATTGGTAGCGCTTACGAATATTTTTGTAGAGCGCAGACGGAGAAGGCTGTGGTTTTTTAATTGTGTTTTGAGGGTTTTTCGAAGGTGAGTGTCGGGCGGTACAACGCCGAACCGAGCACGCACTTGGCCATCCTCCACCAGGTAGGTCAGTATCTACATGCTGATATGGTGCGCCGGGGATGGCGACCACACTGGGCGAAAGATCGCGCAGCACCGATCAGTGCTCGCGTGGAGAAGGTGCCCCTTGTCCATTTTTTTCGTGCGATTTGGCCGCATCGCGCAATTATCGCTATCGACAATTTGTTTGAATGTGTCGACGAAGGAAGACCAAAGAAGCAGTCCTATCTCGTCCGACACCGCGATCGGACGCCGATTCTCTGCGCTGCCATCGGTCAGTATCCAACTGCTGAGCATGAGGCAGATGAGAACGATGGATTAGTCATCGTTACTGATGACAGCGCCGGCCGTATGGTGGATATCCATGACCGCAGACCAGTGACCCTGATAAAAAATTGGTCTAAGAATGGTTGGATCCGGCGACACCCAAAGAGCACACGGAACAGAGGTGCTGATACAGGGAGAATCACCGGTAGCATTTGAATGGTTCAAAGCCGATCGAGCTATTGGTAACGTGCGCAATCAAGGTCGAGCTCTGATCGAACCGCTTGTACAAATCCAAGGTGATGACGATAAGAGCGATTCGAAAATTGCACTCATTTTTTTGAGATTTTTACAACTGTACACAGGATTCCGGTGATTTCATTCGTTTGAAATATGGAGTATGTTTTTTTTACAGTATCGTACATTTGGATCAGCAGCCTTTTTGCAGTATCGACCGGAATTTTGTGTACGGTTAATTTTGTCCAATCAAATTCTTCGGGCAGGTAGTGAAAGATGACCAAAAAACCTGTGAGATATGGTCCGAGCATCCAGCTTGATGGCAATGTAGAGGCGGGCAAACTTGACAAGAGTGAAATTGAAGTGCGGTTGGCCATCGCCGATTTCGTTATCCGTAAAGTTACCGGGACACCTTCGGGGGAAGAGATTTTCAATGTCTTGATTAAGCGTTTTGAGAATCGCTACCCGCATCACAAACTGCTTACCCAGTACCTGATCAGCCCTGGCTACATGGATTCGGATGCAGACACGGAGGATATCTACTGAATGGATGGGTCCCATTATATTAATCTGTCGATTTCAATACGTGGAGGCTAAGATGACGATGCCATTCGAACGAACAAGGTGTGTTGCACAAGCTCACTCTTTCCTGACAGAACTCGCTAGCGATACAGAGGTGCCTGAGCGCGTTAGAAGAGATGCTTATTTTTTGTTGCGCCACTTTCCCACTAAGCACGATGTGCTACAGGCTGGCCGAATTGAAGAGCAGGCAAAAAAGATGGGGATAGGAACATTCAGCCCTGTGTTTTGCTCCTCAACGGAAGACTGGTAGTACATCTGGAAGGCGTAGAAACCTGCCTTTTGCAACAGATTGCTTATAGCCGTGCCTCATTCAAACAGATACATGAGCCAGCTCGCAACTTATGGAAGATGAGCTGTTTGAACAAATAGTAATAGTACTCAGCAAGAACTCCAGTAATCCAAAGCGGGAAGATGGGAGAAAATTGGTCCCATGACTGTCGTAGAGCAAGCCGCAGACGTACTACAGAAGGCCAAGAAGGTGGTCTTTTTCACTGGTGCCGGTATCTCCGCTGATAGCGGTATCCCAACGTATCGCGAAAAACTTTCAGGGATCTGGGCCGGGCTTGATCCGAGGGACCTAGAGACGGCCAAGGCCTTTCGGGAAAATCCACCATTGATTTGGGGATGGTATCTGTGGCGACGGCTCCGAGTCGCTCAAGCAGAGCCAAATGCTGCTCATCTTGCGATACCTCACATGGCCAACTCACTGCGCCATGTTTCTGTTATCACCCAGAATATTGACGACCTCCATGAGCGAGCAGGCTCATTAAATGTTGTTCATTTACATGGCAGTTTGGCAATGCCCAAGTGCTTCGCCTGTCATCGGCCCGCTGTTGTGCCACCAGATCAGTCAGCAGTGCCGGTTGAGGGTGCTCTGGTCGAACCTCCTAGGTGCCAGCGCTGTAACGGCAAAATGCGACCTGCGGTGGTCTGGTACGGAGAGGATCTGCCAACCCAAGCTTGGAAGGCCGCAGTCCAGCTTGTAAAGGATTGCGATCTACTGATCTCAGTCGGTACCTCTGGAATCGTCATGCCTGCCGCAGGCCTTCCCGATCTCGCGTTGGAGTCTGGAGCTTCGGTTATTCATGTGAACAAGACCGACGTTGCAATGGGTGAAGATAGGGAATTCATGCTGATGGGGGCTGCCGCCGAGATATTGCCGACGCTGCTTGAAAGGATCGAGGCGGGAAAAACCCGAGATGCTTGAGCTTTGAAGGTGCATTAGGAACGCGGCCTGCCCGCTAGACCGCTACAGACGTAAGCAGTGTTATCAGATGCTTACCTTTTTACGAATAAGCTTTTTAGGGAGTTATAGAGCGATTATAGAGTGGTCCTGGCGCTGGCACCGCCGACGCAAAATCACCCGAGGCACCGATATGTAAATGACCAAACTGATTTGTCACTATGAGCGGCAGAGAACGGCCAAAAGCAGTCATTCGAGCACTCTCCGGACCTGCCTCTTTTTTCCGTCCAGTGGATTAACTCGTAGTGACCGGCGTTAGCAAGCATGCCGGTCACTACCATTATTTTATTTTCTTATGGACACAATGGTGGCTCTGCCACCCTCTAGCCGAAATGAAAACGATACACGGTCGCCAGCTGTCAGGCCTTTGGGTTGGTCCTCCGTTACGGAAAAAGCCATGGTCATCGGCGGCCATTGCACGGAGGCGGAAACAATTATCCGAGTTGGCCTCCGAAAGCTCCTTCTGCAAGACAACGCCGTGCTATCCAGCCAACTTGCAGAGTTCAGGACTGACGTTGAGTCAGCCAACGGAATCTTGAGGTCTTGGACGGCCATGACTATTTTCGACTCATAAATTCAGCGCTAAAGTCTTGTGTATTCACAAAACCGAGCGCTTGTGGTCTTTTATCATTCTCACCAAATAACAAGAAAAGCGAAGAGGTATAAGGTGGCTTTTCAGGTGCATGCACATTCAAACTTTTTTCGATTTGCCGAGTGCAGCTGCTGTGCGTAACCAGGATCAGATTGTGTCCTTTACGCTTAGTTTCAACCGACTTTTGCAGCATGATACCTCGGCAGGACGCAAGCCACTCCTGATCTTCAATTTCATGGTTAAACATGAAGATGGCGGTCTGCTTGGCCCTCGTCAGGGGGCTGGTAAAAATATCTGTCTTATCAAGACCGAGCTTTTGATATTGCTCGCCCAACCCCACTGCAACATCCTTACCCCTTGTAGTAATGCCATCTGGGGCATTCAGGCAGGGAGCGCTCGATTGATCGCAGCGTTCTGCGTGGCGAATGAGAACAATAACATTCCCATTGGTCCATGCCGATTTTAGATTGGTAATTTCCAAGGGCGTACTGTGAGCAAGGTTGGGCAGTCGAGGCGCTCTGAATAGAAAGTAGGCTGCTATTATACAAAGCACGATGACGAGCGCGGCAAAAAGCGCTTTTTTGCTGCGCCAATTCGACCTGATGAAAGACAACGACATAACGCTAGACCCCATTCAAAGCGTGGCTGATTCAGCCGAGAGCTTGCCCGAGGGACCGTGAAGAAACCGTTTGTTCGGCCACTGAAAATTAAGAATTCGTGTTAATGGCTTCTTCACTGAGAGTCGAACAGGCTGGCTCAGTCAAAAAATGAAAGTCGAGCTATGCCTTAAGGTTACAGATCGAACTCCTTTATCTCGCCAGGCCCCTGTGAGTTGTCGCAACACAACGAATTGGACACAAGTACACACCTGGTAAAAAGGATGTGAAGATAAATCTGCTGGCTAATTCATCTGCTAATGCGTTTAAGCTCAAGAATGCGGTTACGTCCTTGTTCGGCCAGCAAGTAGCGATCAGCATCGAGTCGGGTGATGGTTTGTGCTGCACGTAAGTGATTGAGAATCACCTGGAGATTACCGGACGAGTCGAGCAGCAACAGTCGGGCCATGTGAGTGGCATCCTCTGTGATCCAGAGCCCGTCCCCTGTGCACTGCACGAAACCCGGAGCGTTCAAACCCTTGGCAACGACTGTGTCAACTCCTTCAGCCTTCCATTGTTTGACCCAGCCCTTTGCCTTCTCGGTGTAAAACAAGCGCCCATCCGGGCAAATGCTGATGCCTTCACCTTCGTCGAGCCCTTCGCGAAGGACACTGAGCAAGTGGGTCTCTGGATCGTAGCGAAGCAGTCGCCCCGGCGTCTTATCCTCTATGGCGAACAACGCATGGCCATCGGTGGCGATCCCTTCGACATTGTCAGCCTCGAACAACGCTTCGCTCTTCCCATCATGTAGCCATAGCACCGGCAAAGTACCGCCCTCCTGCCCGGTCACCAGACCACCTCGGAACATGACTTGACCGTCCGGTTTGGACAGTCCTGTCAGAACTTCGGTGGTGCTGCCATCTGTATTCAAACGCAGGATCTTCCCCTTTTCATTGGAAAGCTCCTGGCTGATGAACACAGCGTTCTGATCGCCCAGTGCGAGCGCGCTGACCATCGGAATAGCGCTATGGAAGACCTCGTAGTCCCAGCCCTTTGCGGCAGTTACTGGGTAGAAATGGCGCCATGCTGGATAGCCCAGCCCAACGATAATTGTCAGACACGCGCCTAGCAAAAACATGCGCCAATTCGACCTGATGAAAGACAACGACATAACGCTAGACCCCATTCAAAGCGTGGCTGATTAAATCGAAAGCTTGCCCGACGGACCGTGAAGAAGTCGTTGGTTTGGTCACTGGAAATCAAGAATTGCGTGTTAACGGATCCTTGACGGTACTTTATGCAGACTGATGCTTCGAATCTTGGAGGAGCAACATATGGCACGCTCAACAGCAAAATGGCTCGCAGCATCCGTTCTTGGACTATCACTGATACAGCCGGCCTTCTCGGCGACTCAAAGCCCAACGAAGGTCTTTGGCTGGATCGAGGAAGGCGTACTGATGCCCGAAAATATTTCAGTGAAGATCAAGCTGGATACCGGAGCATTGACCTCCTCACTGGATGCCAAGGACCTTGAGCCTTTCCGCAAAGACGGTGAAAAATGGGTGCGCTTCAATGTTGAGGTAAAAGACAGCGAAACGGGAAAGCTGGTCACTGCTCCGTTCGAGCGTAAGGTTGAGCGTAATGTGAAAGTCCGGGGTGCCGGTGGTGCCGAGCACCGGCCGGTGGTGCAGATGACAATATGCATTGGCGACCAGGTCTATAACGAGCAGTTCTCCTTGAAGGATCGAGGCAAGATGAATTACCCCGTTCTCATCGGACGCCGTACTCTTGAGAATCTGGGATTGGTGGATGTTTCCCATACTTTCACCATGGAACCTAAGTGCGGCAAAAATGCATCTGCCAAGTAGACCTCGATGGTGACCCGAGCGGGTCATGCAGAAAGGTTGTCGCTACGGGCGCTGCCTTCGCTCAAGTAGCGGCCGCATCGGCTCACCGATTTCCATGTATGAATGAGGTAATTTGAGCCAAGCCATGCGAATTTTGATTATTGAAGACAACTCGGACATCGTGGCCAACCTCTACGAGTATTTCGAGCCCCTCGGACACGAACTCGACAATGCCCGCACGGGACAGGGTGGACTGGCTCGGGTGGCTGAGCAGCGTTTCGACGTGATAGTCCTGGACGGCATGCTGCCAGGCCTGGATGGGCTGGAAGTGTGCCGACGGTTACGTGAAGAGCAGCAATGCAATACGCCAGTGCTGATGCTCACGGCGCGAGACACGGTTCATGACAAGGTGAAAGGATTGCAGGCGGGAGCCGATGACTACCTAGTCAAGCCCTACTCGCTGATTGAATTGGAAGCGCGGCTTCATGCGTTGGTGAGGCGAGCAAGTGCACTGAGAACCGATCAGATGCTGCGTTTTGGTGATCTGGAATTTGACCCCGGAACCTTTGAAGCGCGCCGAGCAGGACAGCGGATCGAGCTGACGCCGTTCGGTTACAAGATGTTGGTGGCACTGATGCGTGCAGCCCCAAGTCTGGTAACCCGTGAGGAACTTGAACAAGAACTCTGGAAAGGCGATCCGCCGCTCAGCGATGCCTTACGAAGCCATATCCACGCCCTACGGCAGGCAATCGACAAATCCTTCCCACAATCCCCTCCAATGCTTTTCACCGTGTCAGGGGTAGGTTATCGACTGGTCGACCACCATGTTTCAAAGTGACTCGTTACGCGGTCGCATGGTCGCTGCCTATGTATTGCTGGCGGTCATCATCGTCGGTTTTTTCACGGGCTCCGCTTTCTATGTCGTCGCGAAAATCGAGAAGGAACTCATCGATAACCGGCTCGTGCGCGCAGCTGATCTTTGGGCCGCAGATTCATTTCATGTGGTGCAGTCACAAACCCTCGATCTGAGCTTTTTCAAAGGCGCGCTGATTCCGCAGCCTCTGCAATCGTTAGGACTGGGCACACACGAAATGAAGCTGAACGGACGGGGACTGCACGTTCTGATCGGTGAGGCCGGTGGCGAGCGCTATGCCGTGGTGGATGACCAAAGCGACTTCGAGTCTATCGAGTCCTCTTCATACATCACCCTGGGCATTGCGTTCCTCGGCGGCATCGGATTAGCCATCTTGATTGGCAGAGTCAGTGCGAACCGGGTAATTCGGCCGCTGACCAATCTGGCCTCCTCGGTTCAGAATAAGCATGCGATAGATCGGCTGCCCGGCCTTGATGCCACTGACGAGATTGGAGTACTGGCAAGGGCTATTGATGATCGAACCAACCAGTTGAGCTATGCCTTGCAACGCGAACGCTGGTTCACTGCCGACGTCAGCCATGAGCTACGCACCCCTCTGACGATTATGCTCGGCGCAGCGGAGGTTCTCACCAGTCGCTTGCAGGATCGTCCGGACCTTCTGGTCATGACCGAACGCATTCGACGTAATGCCTCGGAAACCGCGCAGCAGGTAGGGGCCTTATTACAGCTGGCCCGTGTGCCGGAAGTTACCGACCTCGTCTTGATCAACCTGCGGCCCCTGATTGAACGTGAGCTGGAGCGTTGCCAGCCTCTGCTCCGTGGAAAGGCCCTGACACTCAACCTCTTCTGCACTGAGGAGGTTTCGGTACGAGCCATTCCGGAACTGGTCACCATCGCCGTGAGTAACCTGCTGCGTAACGCTTGCCAGCACACTGAGCAGGGCGTCATAACCGTTTGCTTGAATGCAGCTGGGATTGTGGTGGAAGACTGCGGCACGGGATTGCCAGAGGCCGTACGTGCCCGTCTATTTGATCGCTTCGTCAGAGGGGATGATGACTTCACCAGTGGTTCGGGCCTGGGACTGTCAATCGTCAAGCGCGTGACCGAACATCTAGGATGGAATGTTCGGCATGACCCGAGCCCAAGCGGTGGTAGCCGTTTCACCTTGCGGTTTTCCCACAGTGTGTGACTCCCCCATGACCAACTGATCCGCTGGCTAACAGCTCCTAATTAAACACTGACCCTCAACGAGTTGTATTAATGACTTTTCCACGTTTCCCCCAAAGGCGCTGATATGAAAGGCATTCTTGACCATCTGCGTCGTTGGGCAAAAAGCCTTAAACGCCAGACCATGGTGCTGTGGTTTTGCTGTCAGCATGCCCAAACGCCTTGGCTACCAAAATGGATTGCGATTTTCGTGGTGGCTTACGCATTGAGCCCCATCGATCTCATTCCTGATTTCATCCCGATATTGGGCTATCTGGATGACGTAATCATTCTTCCACTCGGCATTCTGCTCGCTATCCGGTTGATGCCACCCTTGGTGCTGGAGGAGTGTCAGCTAAAAGCGAGTGAGTGGGAGAAAAACCATGTGAGGCGCCCGATGAATAAATTCGCCGGAGTGCTCATCGTCATGGTTTGGCTGGCTGCATTGGCAGCTGCATGGTTGGCTTTCAAGCACAACTGAGTGTCTGCCGGACAACAGGTGACCTTTAAGCTTTCTTCACTATCCTTGAAAGCTCATTCCATACTCCGACGCTTGTTATTGCCCTATGGCTACGCAGTGCGGCTCAACGGTAAAGGTCTTAGAGGCATCGACAAAGCCCAGCTTGGCGATCAGGTGCTGTCCAATTATCATCGGGTAAAGCATTTTGCTTCGATCATCCAGAGTGAAGTTCTCCTTGTAAACACTTTGTCCAAAACATACATCCATTTCAACGATTGGTCGTTTTCCCATGGTGGAAGTCTGGTTTTCTGGACTATGACCAACGATTTCACGTTCGAAGGACTGGTTTATCGGTAACCCATCGTTATTATCTTTCAGCGCGATATTAAATCGAGCCCACTGCACATCCCCTTTTTTGAACAGGGCAAGTTGCTTGACATCTATGCTTGACGTCGCAGAGTCGGTGTCTAGCTTGGCTCTGACAGCTATTCTTTCTGGCCAGATCAACCCTTCCTCGGCCCATCCAATGACCTTTGGGTGGCCTCCGGCGGGGAACGCGCTTTGAAATACGATTGAGGCAAACAAGGCGGCGATCAATTCGCCTGCACCATTCGTCACGAGCTTAATCCCTGAAATTTTGGATGTTTGCTGATCCTGAGCGAAGGCCTGTGAAGAGGATGTGATGATCTGTCGCTCCGGAGGAGCCTGCGCTCTCCATAGTGTCCTGTACGAAATTCGCCTAATCTGGACTTCTTTGAGTGACTGCTTTGGGTCGGAAACGGCCTTTCGTAACAGGCTGCAATCGGCCCATAGCAGCCGCTTAGGGGGATGGACGTAGGCATGCTGCCTGTCGCGCTGTGCTTTGGTAGTGCCGACCGGAGCCTCCACAGCCTCATGGCTGTAGCGGCCATCGTTTGGTCGATCACCTCCACCATCCTGAGTCTGTTGGTAATTTGAATACTGGCAAAACTGTGCTATGACGTTGAGCAACGCAAGAGAGAACGGGACAAGGACACATAGTGCAGAGCTTCAACTACATCTCCTTCGGAAATCGGGATTATCTCGCAGGGAACGGTAATGAGATCTCGATGGGGCGGGGGCGCATGTTCGAATACACGCCAACCGACATTGAGAAGCGGCTTGAAATCCTCGATTCCACAGCGATCGCCTTTCTCGAAAAATTACCGACCTTCTTGTGTAGCGAGATCATGCGAGTTAGAGACGGCGTCTCGATGCTCATCAAATACGGTCGAATTTCCCAAACTACGCCCGGGGTAAAAGAAGTCTCCACCCTATTCGAGACAGTGATCGATTTCGGTGAGGTCGAGTTCGACGACATCGAGACAGCCCAGAGGGTGTTCGGCGCAGATCGATTCCAGCTCCACCGCACTCACTGGGCTGTCCGTGAAGGCGACGCGCAGATGGTGTTGCGCCGATTGGCCAATCTTAATCCCGCCCTTGCTCAACTCATTGACACACCTGAGGCGCCTCGCGCCGAAGATACAACGATCCAGCCTCCGCCTCGCGATAAAAAGATCCTTGGCGTCGCCGATAGCGTGGAGTCCTTTCTTCAACTGCTCTACGCCTCGCCGGGAAAAGACGCGAGCGAAACTTTCTTCCGAGGTCATAGTAACGCCAGTTATGAGCTGACGCCGTCACTGCTGCGCAAATGGGAAAATGGTGACTGGATGTTTATGCCGAGCGAGGACCGACTCTGCAAGGAACTATTAATTGCGCATTACGATGAATTCCAGGGCGATCAGTATTGTTTTGACCGACTTGTGCGCATGCAGCACTACGGTTTACCTACGAGACTGCTTGACATCTCTAGCAATCCCTTGGTGGCGCTCTTCTTTTCCTGCTCTGGCAAGAAAGACCAATCGGGACTTGACGGTGAGGTCATCGTCTTCAAAGTCGAGTCGCAATTGGTAAAATACTTTGACTCGGACACCGTTAGTTGCCTTTCAAATCTCTCCAACCTCACGTATGCACAAAAGAATAACATCGATCTCGGCCTCGATAAGGACGCATTTAATGGAACTGACGTCGTAGGAAAACTGCTCCACCACATCAAGTCGGAGAAAGGCTTTTTCGAGGGGAGGATTGTCCCAGACGACCTAAGGTCTATCATCTGCGTAAAGGCAAAACGAACTAATACGCGCATCAAGTCGCAGTCCGGCGCATTTCTGCTGTTTGGGCACGAGGCTGCGCTTCCTGATGCAGGCCAGGATGGGATTGAAATCGACCGAATCACGATCCAAAACAAACCTCATATTCTCGAACAGCTGGACCGAATCAACATCAACGCAACAACCGTCTATCCGAGCATCCAAGAAACTGCTGTTCATTTGCGGGATAAGCATCAGTTTCCGCGACCTCGCAAACAAGACGCTGTCGCGGCGGCCAATACCACTCCAGAAATCTAATTCGACGGCCACGTTCAAGGTAGAGAGCGATGTCCGCTTTGGGTCGATCTCTGCCGGCCATAACCGGGGGGCGTGCTGGTCAAATTCGGTCCAAAGGATTATCAGGTCGAATGCAAACAGCTGGGTAGGTCTGGGTAGTCAACCACCAGTCTAAGCCAACGTCGAGATGAGCTAAGCTTCCGACATCATTATTCAAGGACGACCGTCATGCCAAATAGCTCAGACTGCAAAATCGCCACAGCAGACGCACTGACATTGCTCCTCCACAACCAGCACGCCCTAAGTGCAGCGATAGAAGAAATAACCAAGTGGCTCTCAGAAAATAGAGTAGGCAGTGTCGCCGCTAATGCGATGTCGGCCATGGAAACGTTGGACACTAATGCTCAAGCCATCACAGATTCCATTTTAAGAATACGCCAGTCATAGATTACTCAGCGCAAGACTGCCATCTGATTTGAGTGGCCTCTGATTTTGTAGTCCCAATTGACTGACAGGTATTGGCCGCTCTCTGACGTCCATGGTTACAGAGCGCTGGTGATTTCGATGCAGATGACTGGTCAGGTCAAAAGCAAATAGGTATTCACGTCTCTAACCTAGAAAACACATAACTTGTCGGCTCACTGGGTCATAAAAAATTCGAGTGTAGGTCAATTACTTTTGGATCATTTTTTTTTGCTTTCAAATACCGATTTTCGATCAGAAGGACCTCGTTTAGAGAGGCGAGGCTGGCCATCTTCGCTCGTAGCTCTTCGATTTCCTTGCGCAATGCACGATTCTTCTCTCGCACAGTGCGTAGGTGTTGTTGCTTCACGTCTCGCTGAGCACGGCTAGATCGGCATTGAATCTCGCGAATTGCTTCGGCTAGATTTGGGTAGTAGTTGTGAATCAGTGCTGCAGAAACGCCCGCTTCACGTGCGACTGCCGCGATAGTAACTTTTTTCTCGCCTGATTTCGACCGGCCATGTTCAAGTCGAGAGAGCGCAAGCTTCAGTTCCTTTTCACGGATATCGGAGGATTTACGTGTAATAGTCATGCTGGACTGTCCTCAGGATCATAGCCAAGCTGAATTAATACATCGCGATAGCGCTTTATATCTCGTAGTATACGCACTCGACCGCTTTCGCCAATATCCTTCGATTCCAATAGATCTTTGAGGTTGTTATAAAACTGCCTGTAGATGCCAAGATGACCGCGACCGATCACGGCGTTATTGCAATCACTGCAACGCGTCTTTTCGAATGTGTTTCCTATACAGTGGTTATTGTCGGCGGTGCACCATGCATGTCCGTTACTGCGTATAGCGGTGCTCTCGGAAATTGAAGAAATCATTGTTTGTTGGTCTTTAAATATAGCAAGATTAACGGGGTCTCGCTGCCATTGTTTAAGGGAGCGTCCATATCCGCCAGCCAACGAAATGTCATCCAGCCAAGTTTCTACGGTGCCAAGTTTTATGTCTTCGAATTCCGTTTGGATTTCAGCGTAAAGCTCTAGATCTAAGTGTCTACCCCAATTTTCATCCATGGCATAGCCAAGCATCATGTCCATACTCCAGTGTGCAAAATGCTCACGCAGATAGCGCAGATCGCCGAATCGACTGTGCGCTACATAGTTAGCAAATTTACGGCGAAATTGGTGAGTGGTGAGATGCCAGTTCTGCCCTACATCCTTTGCAAAGGCTTTTATATAGCGATTCCAAGCTGTTAAGGACAGTGTTCGGGCTTGACGCCCCTTTATTCCAAGAAATAACGCATGAAGATGCTTCTGCGCTCGGGCAATTTCAGGGTCGTGTGAGTTAATTTGACGTCGTGTAGCAATCTCTTTTGCGATCGTTTTCTGATAAGGCTCTGCCCAACGCTCCATTACTCGCAGTGCTCGCACTGCGCTTTCGGGGATCATCCAATCGTGCATTCCGACGTTCGTTTTTTCCGACAGAGAGCGCATCCAGTGAAAAATTGTACCATCATCGTCCTCCGTGCGATGGAGCGAGCCCGCGTTCACATTCGCCAGTTCGTGATTGCGACAACCTGTGGTACTTGCTAGGACGATGTAGCATGCAGTACGCAGCTCTAATAGTGTCTTGTTAAATACCTCCAAGCCTCCCTTCCAGCCTAAAGCGGCAAGCTGGCAGTTTTTATTGTATATGATTGAGTTGGCAGGCGCGTTCTTTTTGCAAGTAGAACCGATAATATCAATTGCATCGCGCAAATCGAGAAGGGCTTTTCCGTGCTGCACCTGTTGATAGGCTTTTTCGAACAATTTGCAAAATACCGCGTCCGGAATTAATGGTGTTTTGTTTCCTCCGTTGACGCACGAATCGCTTCCGGTCAATCCGGCCAGAAATTTAGACGAGCTACCTGGCCAGGGTGGGATAGGAACGGGGTCAAGCGTATATTGACTTAATTCATAAATTGCTTCGACCGCCCTGAATCGCAATAGCAAGTGTGACTTTGACGGTGCTTTTCCACTACGTAGTACAATTGCTTTGCAGTCGGTGACGTAGTTCAAAAATATTATAGGGTTTATTGCACTAAGGCATCCGACTCTGAGAGTGTCCAAATATCGAAGGAAGGGGATGGCGCTGTCGAAAAAATTTCCTAGCGTCCCACCTTTTGGCTTTAACTGGCCTTCCCGACCTCGGCGCATATAGCGATACATAATTGCTTTCATTACAGCCCTAAATGTTGCGGGCACGCGTTGAAAATCTAGGCGTCCGTGAGAGGGTTGTATGTTGCTCGGCAAATCGACAAACTGCCAGGAGTCGTCACTATATCGACTGCGGACGACCCACTTCCCTTCGATTCGGATAGCGCAAACAATTAGCGCGTCACGTGCGTCTTCGGCAAGTTCCCGCACATCGTTAGACTGTGATTCAATGTAAGACGTAAACAGCATGTCTGCGGAGGTTTTACTCATATGAACTCCGCGAAGTTTGTTATAATTTCAGACGACCAAAATAGGTCCGGCTTGGCGCGAGCCTGCTCACGTGCAGCGTTTACAGACGAGGGCTTGAAATAGCCGCGTCGCAAACCCTCAGCCACAATGTATTTATCGATTAACCGAGGAATGTGTGCGAAATCTCGCGCCCAACGCTGCTTGTCCATGTTTTTTCGTTCAGCGAACACACGGAAGTAGAAACTGTAGAGCTTGTAAAGATCGTCACCTGTGATCACATAATGTCGACAGCGCACACAATTCAGAAAGTTGATACACGTGGCACCTTCTTTTTTGGGAGCATACTGACCGTTCACCGGGTCACCACAGCGCCCCAATGGGGTTGTTTTATAGGTTGCGCCGATTGTGTGGCTCAGTAGCTCCTTGACAAGAATCTCCCCCATGAATCGCCAGTTACGTTTGGAGTCTTCATTGGGGGTAAGATAGTTTCGCCCAGCAACTTGCGTTGAGTTGCCAAGTGCAATGGCAGTAGTGGCGAGGTCTCCGTCCAAAAGTTCAAAGATTCGATTCGCAAATGTTTTCCGCAGGCGAGAGATGTTTATCCGCATTGGCTTTCCATCGCTATCTGTGAGTTTGTAGTCAACAACAAGCTTTTGTATGCAGCAAGATAGACGATGTTGCGTTAGTGCATTAACTTGGCCTTCAGTTTGGTTCGGCTGATAGAGCCAAACCCGAGACTGAAGTGAGGTGGGGGTTATTGGCAGTAGGGGGGCAGTGCGTGTGATTATACGTCGGATCAATCGTTCGACACTGGACTTTATGGTCGGCATCGACTCTAAGTGGCGTTCATGTGCGCTATCTGCACGGAGAATTACTTTACTGTTGTTATGTCCGCGACGTTTCCATAAGATCAGAAAAGCACTATCGTCTTTAGGATGGCGGTGCAAACAATCGCGTCCCATTTCTAATAGTGGGGTCGTGTTTCGTCCCGTATGAAGTGCTACTATCAATAAGGCGTAGACTAAAAGATCGCTAGTTAGTGGGATGTCATCGCACCATATTGGCATAACTGCTTGTTTGATAGCGGATACGAACGCTTGGCGCTGCTTCTTTGGTAGCGGTGTCTCACCCTTACTTTGACGATTGCTATTGGGAAAAGGGTTCCGCGGGAAGGTTGCTGCATCACCTGACGCTTCCAGTATAAATAGCTTTCGGCGACCAAGTGCCTGTAAAACTGACTTTGCATTCGAGTAACGCACTTTTTGAGTTATGAACGACAGGCCCTGATCACGAAGGTGGTGTAGATAGCTATCAATTATCTCTCGATTGATATCAGCCAAGGTTATTTCGTGTTGGAGCGCGGACGCGTATAGCAGTAAAAAGTCAAGGAAGGATTGCAGTCCGTTATGACAGTAGCTGCAGATGGTACTTATCTCTACTTCAGAGTCCTGTCCGATGACGAACCGCTCGATTTGCCTCTGGCAGGCATAAGTGACTGAATCGATATTTACACCGTACCAGCGTGCGAAATCAAAGCTTCGCCGACTCGTCGCATTTGGCCCAAATACCACTTGCGTGCACGGTGGTGGAATCGCCTCAGGGCTTGCTTCGATATGCCAGTCCTGATCAGATAAACCTTCGATCGGTGGAATGCGAAGATTAGTTTTAGTGTAGATCTTACGTTTGCGCATTGATTATTCCAAGCATTCGCTAAGTTCGTCGTCATAGGCAAGAACTGCGCTATCAGCCCGGTCGTTGATCAAATGTAAGTACACCATTGTTGTTTGGATTGAACTGTGTCCCAATTGCCGCTGCAAAAACACTAGGGGGTCAATACCACTACTGTTGCGCTGAAGGGCAACCAAGGTATGGGTGGCATAGGTGTGGCGCAACATGTGAGGATGGGCAGAAATACCAACCTTCCTCCCAATTGTTCTCACTATGCGCTCAAAACCCTTACCATCGTTGGCAAAGCGCTTACCAAATTGATTTAAGAAGAGAGGCTTTAGCAGAGTTGGACTTAACGCTGCCCTCTCTCCGCGAACCTGAACAACATAGCGATACAAATCGGACATGAAGTTTGTGCTGATAAAAATGTCGCGTGGCTTGCCGCCTTTTGTCAGCATGCCGTGGCCATCATTCGGGTCGAGGCTAATCCGAATATTACGATCGTGGTTACTGAGCTTCGCGGGGTCTACTACATACGAAAGAGGAAACGTTGCGATTTCCTCGCGGCGAAGACCTGTCTGTAGCGCGAGCTTGATCATCATCCGGTGATGTGGATTCTCAGCGGCCCCTACCAGTGACCTGACCTCATCTAGGCTTAAAAATTTCGGCAATGTTCGATGCTTACGAGGCATGATGTCGTTCGCCATGGCTTTGCCGCCGCTAGCATCGACGTGGCCAAGAAAACCAGTCCCGCGTTTCACCGTTCGCTCTTCGTAGCTGTACGGCAACCCGCTTACCCATCTACTTGCGTGTGCGTATTCATAAAATTTACACACATAGTGCAAGCGTTGCCTGATCGTCGTTATTGCCAGCTTGCATTCGTCTTTGGAGTAGCCTCGATAGGCAGCAAGAAGGCCCTTTGCGTCGCCTCGATCAACATCGCGCCAATCAAGATTGTGGGCCTGAAGGAAGCTGAAGTAGTCATATAGCGCACGCCCTATGCTAGGCCAGGATTTCTTGGAGCCGATGACGCCACGCAGTAGGTAATGGCGAACGAAATCATTGGCGGGAACGCAACTCTCCATCGTGTCCCATAACAAGATCGGAAATCCAGGATAAGGGCGCCCAGCTATCACCAGATCTTGTGTAGCCCAAACAAGCTCCATCAGCTGGCTCCTTCACCTCAAGCGTATCAACAAATCTTGTCTCACTGAGTCAGCACTCGGTGCTTCAAGACCCTCTGAAGACCCTTTTCACTGTTCTGAGGTGTGTATTCACCCAATATTGCAACGCTAGATCATTGCTAACGTTTAGCAAGCGCCAGTACATGGAACATGCACCTTGCATCAGCCAGATCGCCACGTTGCTGGCTGACCCAAAGCGCAGCGCAATGATGTGGGCCTTGATGGACGGCTCAGCGCGACAAACCGAAGAGCTGGCCTTGCTGGCCGGCCTGTCACCGTCTTCGGCCAGTGCACACCTGGGGCGTTTGTCCGCCGGAGGTCTGTTGAAAGTCGAAACCCGTGGCCGCAAGCGGTTTTTCCGCCTGGCCGCGCCCGAAGTCGGCGCTGCGATAGAAGCACTGGCCAGTGCGACGATTGCCAGCACACCCCGGGGCACCCCGGACGTTTTCAAACGCGCCGCACCTCTCTCCAAACCTCAGGCGGCACCTTCGTCGTTGTTGCGCGCACGACTCTGCGACGATCATTTGGGGGGCACTTTGGCCGCCGACCTTTACCAGCGTTTGCTGGATACGGGCTGGATCGAACAGTTCGAGCAGCGGGTGTCGATCACCCACAAGGGCGCCACGCAATTGGCCAAGCGCGGTGTGTTCGTCCAGGCGCTGGCGCACAGCACCCATCGCGCCGCTTGCGCCTGCCCCGACTGGAGCGAAAGACGTCCGCACATGGGTGGTTCACTCGGCGCGGCGTTGCTGCAATTGTTCATGCAGTCTGGCTGGCTGAGTTTGCCGAACGATTCGCGCGCCTTGCACGTCACCGCGACGGGGCAGCGTGAAATCCATCGCTTCGCCAAGGAAACCGAGCTGGAAATGGCGTTGTAGTACACGACACGCGAACCCTGTAGGAGCTGGCTTGCCGGCGATGAGGCCTTCACATTCAACATCAATGCTGAATGTAAAGGCCTCATCGCCGGCAAGCCAGCTCCTACAGTTATCTTCGGTGTTCCTACGGTTTAACCAACCGCGCATCCAGGCTGTTTTGCGCCAGGCGTTTGGCCTGATCCTGGGTCATGCCCAGATCGGTGTACAGCGCATGGAAGTTCTCGGTCACATACCCGCCGAAGTACGCCGGGTCGTCCGAGTTCACCGTGACTTTCACGCCGCGCTCAAGCATGTCGAGAATGTTGTGCTGGGACATGTGATCGAACACGCAGAGCTTGGTGTTCGACAACGGGCACACGGTCAACGGGATCTGCTCGTCGATGATCCGCTGCATCAGGCGCTCGTCTTCGATGGCGCGCACGCCATGGTCGATGCGCTGGATTTTCAGCAAGTCGAGGGCTTCCCAGATGTACTCGGGCGGGCCTTCTTCACCGGCGTGGGCGACGGTCAGGAAGCCTTCGTGACGGGCGCGATCAAACACGCGCTGGAACTTGCTCGGCGGGTGACCCATTTCCGAACTGTCCAGGCCGACGGCCACAAACGCATCGCGGAACGGCAGCGCCTGATCGAGGGTTTTCTGTGCTTGTTCTTCGCTCAAGTGACGCAGGAAGCTCAGGATCAAACCGCTGGTGATGCCCAGTTGCTGCTCGCCATCCTTCAGTGCGGCAGCGATGCCGTTGAGCACCACTTCGAACGGGATTCCACGGTCGGTGTGGGTTTGCGGGTCGAAGAACGGTTCGGTGTGAATCACGTTCTGCGCCTTGCAACGCAACAGGTAGGCCCAGGTCAGGTCGTAGAAATCCTGCGAAGTGCGCAGCACGTCGGCGCCCTGGTAATACAGGTCGAGAAACTCTTGCAGGTTGTTGAAGGCGTACGCCTTGCGCAGGGTTTCGACATCGCTCCACGGCAGGGCGATCTTGTTGCGTTCGGCCAGGGCGAACAGCAGCTCGGGTTCCAGCGAACCCTCCAGGTGCAAGTGCAGTTCTGCCTTGGGCAGGGCGTTCAGCCAATCGTACATTGTAGAAATCTCATCAGGTGCAATGGCGGCATTCTACAGATGCTCGCCGCAACAATTGGTAAAACCTGACCAAGAGGTTCATTACCCCGCCTCTTGCTCTCGCCGATAAGCATAGGTGTCGGCGAAGCGCGAGAGCAGGAATTCGGCGCAGGTGGTGACCGGGTATTTCGCCGGGTGAAGGGCATCCTGACAACCGGGCAGGCATTCGATGCGCGTGTCGGGGTGCGGCTCGGCGAAGAATGGCATCGAGTAACGGTCCACACCCAGCGGACTGATCACCCGGTGCGGCGTCGACAGATAACGGTCGTTGCTCCAGCGCGCCATCATGTCGCCGAGGTTGACCACGAAAGTGCCTTCGATGGGCGGCGCGTCGATCCAGTCGCCTTGCACGTTACGCACTTGCAGGCCACCGGCCGCGTCCTGATACAGCAGGGTGATGCAGCCGTAATCGGTGTGGGCACCGGCGCCTTGCTGATCTGCGGAGCTGGCGGTGTGGCGCGGCGGGTAGTGGATCATCCGCAGCACGCTGACCGGTTCATGGAAGCGCGTGTCAAAGAAGTCGCGCTCGATGTTCAGCGCCATCGTCATCGCGCGCAACAGGGTTTGAGCCAGTGCCTGCATGTCGACGTAGTGCTGCTCCATGAGCGCTTCCCAGCCGGGCATCGAGGGATGACGGTTGGGGCCGCGCAGCGGTTTTTCTGCCAGCACTTGCGGGTGATCGGCCGGCAGGTGCAGGCCCATGTCGAAGGTTTCTTTCAGGTCACTGGGCTTGCTCGGGTCGAGCTGTTCGGTGGCGATGGCGCCGTAGCCGCGATGGTGTCGGGTCTGGGTGATGTCGATGCTGAGCTTTTCGGCGGCGGGCAGGGCGAAGAAGCGTCGGGCGTGATCAAGCACGGCGTCGATGCGTGCGGTACTGATCGGGTGACCCTTGATGTAGAAAAAGCCCCACTCGCGACAGGCGCGGTCGATGCGTGTGGCGACGGATTGCCAGGCGGTCTGGTCATCGCTGTAGAGCGGGGCGATGTCGATAATGGGGAGGCTGTTCATGCGCAGTCCTTAAAAACGGTGATATTCCTTTGTGGGAGCGAGCCTGCTCGCGAAAGCGGTGTGTCAGCCAACAACAATGTTGAATGTGCTGGCGCTTTCGCGAGCAGGCTCGCTCCCACAGGTACTGTGTGTTTCACAAAGGGGTTACTTCGGTATCTCGGCCTTCATGCCTTCAACGTAGTAATTCATCGAGGCCAGTTCCGCGTTGCTCGCCGTCGCGCCCGCCGCAATTTTCTCCACGCCCGCCTGATCCTTGATCGGTCCGGTAAACGGATGCAGCGCACCGCTCTTGATGTCCGCGATGATCTGTTCGGCCTCGGCTTTCACCGGCGCCGGCACCAGGTCGCTGATCGGCAGTTCAACCGTGCCTTCCTTCAAACCGCCCCAGTAATCCTGCGACTTCCACGCATGCTCGATCACGCTTTGAGTCGCCTGAATGTAGTGCGGTGCCCAGTCGTTGACGATTGAGGTCAGCACCGCTTTCGGCCCGAAGTGCGCCATGTCCGAAGCGTAGCCCACGGCATACACCCCGCGACGCTCGGCGGCCTGAATCGGCGCCGGGCTGTCGGTGTGCTGGAACACCACATCCACGCCTTGATCGATCAACGCGTTGGCGGCGTCGGCTTCCTTGCCCGGGTCGAACCAGGAATTGACCCACACCACTTTGATCTCGGTACCGGGGTTGTATTTGTTCAGAGCCAGTTGAATGGCGTTGATGTCGCGGATCACTTCCGGAATCGGGAACGAAGCGACGTAGCCGATCTTTTTGGTCTTGGTCATTTTCGCCGCGAGGAAGCCGCCGACGTAGCGACCTTCATAGGTGCGCGCCAGGTAGGTGCCGAGGTTCTTGTCCTGCTTGTAGCCGGTGGCGTGTTCGAAGGTCACCTTGGGAAACTGTTTCGCGACTTTCAGGGTCGGGTTCATGTAGCCGAAGGAGGTGGTGAAGATCAGGTCGTAGTTGTCCTTGGCCATGTTGCGGATCACCCGCTCGGCGTCGGCGCCTTCGGCGACGTTTTCCACGTAGTTGGTAGTGATCTGGTTGCCGAACTTCTCGGCCAGCGCCTTGCGTCCCTGTTCATGCTGATACGTCCAGCCGTGATCGCCGATCGGGCCGATGTAGACGAAGCCGACTTTCAGCGGGTCAGCGGCGCTGGCGGTCAGGCTGGCGCTCAGACCGAGGGTTGCAGCGACGGCGCACAGCAGCTTCTTCAACGGACGTTTATGCATGAATTCCCACTCCATTTTGTTTTGAGGTTGGAGGGGGCAATGCAAATTACTGACCAACAGGACAACAAATATTCGAAACCGTGTGATGGCCTTCGCGGGCAAGCCTCGCTCCTACAAGAGCAACGTCGACATGTAGGAGCGAGGCTTGCCCGCGAAGAGGCCCGCAAAGCCAATAAAGTGCATGGCCATGCAGGGTTGCCATCCACTGGTGCGCTAAGGTGTCACGAAACGCCCGCAGTCAGTCGGTGGTCAACATCGCCATTGGGGCTTTAAAAAGCATCGCCGGCAAGCCGGCTCCTACAGGTATCGCGCAGGAGCCGGCTTGCCGGCGAAGGTGTCCGATCAGACGCCAGCGATCAACTGCCGGGCCGCCTGGCTGTGATCGGCGATCAAGCCTTTGAGATCCAGCCCCTCAACCTGCCCGTCGATCACTCGCCACTTGCCTCCCACCATCACCCGATCCGCCCGATCCGCACCACATAACAGCAATGCCGAAACCGGGTCATGGCTACCGGAAAACCGCAGCTCATCCAGTTTGAACAACGCGAGGTCCGCCTGCTTGCCCACCGCCAGTTCACCGATATCGGTACGCCCGAGCAAACTCGCCGAGCCCTTGGTCGCCCACCCCAACACCAATTCCGGCGTGATCTTCTCGGCGCCATAACGCAGCCGCTGGATGTACAGCGCCTGACGGGTTTCGAGCATCATGTTCGACGCATCGTTGGAGGCCGAGCCATCCACGCCGAGGCCCAGCAACGCGCCGGCGGCGGTCAGCTCCAGCGTCGGGCAGATGCCGGACGCGAGGCGCATGTTCGAGCTCGGGCAATGGCAAATGCCGGTGCCGGCCGCGCCGAGGCGGGTGATTTCATCCGGGTTGAAGTGGATGCCATGCGCCAGCCAGGTGCGCGGGCCGAGCCAGCCGACGCTGTCCAGATAATCCACGGTGCGCAGGCCGAAGCGTTGCAGGCAGAAGTCTTCTTCGTCGAGGGTTTCCGCCAGGTGCGTGTGCAGGCGCAAGTCGAGTTTGTTCGCCAGTTCGGCGCTGGCAGACATGATCTCCGGGGTCACCGAAAACGGTGAGCACGGCGCCAGGGCGATCTGGATTTGCGCGCCATCGCCACGCTCGTGGTACTCGGCGATCAGACGCTGACTGTCGTCGAGGATCACTTCGCCTTCCTGCACGGTCTGCTGCGGGGGCAGGCCGCCGTCCTTCTCGCCCAGACTCATGGAACCTCGGGTCAACATGGCGCGCATGCCGAGGTCGCGGACGCTTTCGACTTGCACGTCGATGGCATTTTCCAGGCCTTTCGGGAACAGGTAATGGTGATCGGCGGCGGTGGTGCAGCCGGACAGCAGCAACTCGGCCAGCGCGACTTTCGTGGCAAGGGCGAGTTTTTCAGGGGTGAGGCGTGCCCAGACCGGGTACAGGGTTTTCAGCCAAGGGAACAACGGCTGATTGACCACCGGCGCCCAGGCGCGGGTCAGGGTTTGATAGAAGTGGTGATGAGTGTTGATCAGCCCCGGCAGGATCACATGCTCGCGAGCATCGAATACTTGTCCACAGGGGGCGGACGGTTGCTGGCCGGCGGCGAGCACTTCGACGATCAAGCCGTCTTGCACAACCAGGCCGCCACGGGCATCGAGGCCATTGGCAGTGAAGATCGCGAGGGGGGTTTTTAACCAGGTACGGGTCGCAGGCATGTTGGCCGGCTCCTCTGAAAGTTGGGTTCAGGTTAGCCAGCTCAGTGATTACCCTGTCTGCTGATCCAGGGTCGCCGCGGGGACGAGGTGCGGAGTGTCGAACAAATCTGCCTTCAGGGCAAGACCGGCCCGACAGGACGGTAAATAACCTGTAGGAGCCGGCTTGCTGGCGATAGATTCAGCGCGGTATCACTGAAAGACCGAGGTGTCTCGATCGCCAGCAAGCCGGCTCCTACAGGTGTGGATTACCAGGGAATGGTTTCGCCCTTGTAGTTGACGAAGTGGTGCCCACCCTTGCCGGTGTACGCATTCACCTGATCCACCAACCCACGCACACTGGTTTCCACATCGATATCAGCGCCTTCACCGCCCATGTCGGTTTTCACCCAGCCCGGATGCAGCGACAGCACCGTCAGTTTCTGATCGCCCAGTTGCGTCACAAAGCTATTGGTCATCGAGTTCAATGCAGCCTTGCTCGCCTTGTACAACGCCAGTTCCGGCGCGTCCGGCATGGTCACGCTGCCGAGCACCGAACTCATGAACGCGAGTACGCCAGTCTCCGGACGAATCTGCCCGGCAAACCGCTGAGCCAGGTTGATCGGTGCCACCGCGTTGGTGAAAAACAACTGACCGACTTCAGCCAGCGTCGCACCGCCCGGCGTCTGCACATCAGGGCCTTTTACCCCGGCATTCACGAACAACAGATCAAACACTTCGCCCTTGAGCTGCTGACTCAGGGCAATGACGGCCTGCTGATCATCCATGTCGAGTTTTTCGATCCGCACCTTGCCCAGCGCCTGCAAGGCGTCGGCGTTCTGCGGGTTGCGCACGGTGGCGGTGACTTGCCAGCCGTCGGCCAGCAGGGTTTTCACCAGACCGAGGCCCAGGCCCCGGGAGGCGCCGATGATGAGTGCGGTTTTTACCTTGGACATGAGTGGCTTCCTTGATGAATGAGGATCACGGATTTAATGGACAACGCTGCCCGAGCCGTTGCTGCAACTCGTTGCGCAACGCGCCGAGTTCGTCCATTCGGGTTTCGATCAGTTTGAGTTTGTCTTGCAGCAATTGCGTGACGGCGCTGTCCGGATCGGGCGACTGCCACAACGCGGCGACGCTGTTGCCGATCTCGCCGAGGGTAAAGCCCAGCCGTTGAGCGGTCTTGATGTAGAGCACCAGTTGCACCATGTCATCCGGATATTCGCGATAACCGTTGGCACTACGTTGCGCCGCGATCAACCCGCGCTGCTCGTAGAAGCGCAGCGTGTCGCGGCTGACGGCGCTGGCCTGGGCTAATTCACCGATGCGCATGCTGATGTCTCGAGAGGGCTTGACCCTGGAGCATACTCCAGGCTTTAGGCTTGTTGCTCCCTGAATTTATGGAGCAGTGCCGATGTGGACTTCAACGCAATATCGCCGCGTGGTGCGCGGCAGCGCCTGGTATGACTTGATCGTGACGGCGGCGTTTGTCACGCCGTGGAGTTTTGCGGCGTTGCATGGGTTGTTGGCGGGTTTGAGTCAGGCTTTGGATTTGCCCGGCGAACTGCCGGCGTTTGAGCCGATGCACATGTTGATGGCGAACCTGTTGGGCTCGATCGTGTGCGTGTGGGCGGTGCTGCGGATTCGGGATCCGCAGCAGGTTTATGGCCGATATGACGCGGTCGGCAGATTCCTGTTCTCCACTTGGCAGCTCTATGCCTTGCTGCATGGCGCCAGTTCGCTGTTGGTGATTTTTCTGGTCTTTGAATTGGCTTGGGGCGTTGTTCAGGTGTTGCCTGTGCGGACGCCTTCGCGGGCAAGCCACGCTCCTACAGAATTTGCGCCAAACCTGTAGGAGCGAGGCTTGCCCGCGAAGAGGCCGGAGCAGACAACCCCTAATGCCCACCCTGCCAAGGCTGCCCCAACGACACCGGCGCATACAACCGTGTGCGCACGGCATCCCGCGACAGCAGCACCAACACCACAGTCGTCGCGACATACGGCAGCATCGCCAGCAGACTCGACGGAATCGCCAGCCCCAACCCCTGCGCCACCAGGTGCAGGATGCTGGCGAGCCCGAACAGATACGCCCCCAGCAGCAATCGCCATACCCGCCAACTGGCAAACACCACCAGCGCCAGGGCAATCCAGCCGCGACCGGCGCTCATGTTCTCCGCCCACATCGGCGTGTAGGCCAGCGACAGATACGCCCCGGCCAACCCCGCCATCGCGCCGCCGAACAGCACCGCCAGCGTCCGTACGCCCAACACCGGCAAGCCCATCGCACTGGCCGCATCCGGGTTTTCGCCGACGGCCTGAATGATCAGCCCGACACGACTTTTCACAATCACCCACGCCACCAGCGCAAACAACGCGAACGACAGATACACCAGCAGATCCTGTGCAAACAGCATCCGCCCGATCAGCGGGATCTCGCTCAGTAAAGGGATCGCCACCGGCTCAAAACCCGCCAGCGGTTTACCGACCCATGACGCACCGACAAAGGTCGACAGGCCCACACCAAAGATCGTCAGCGCCAACCCGGTGGCCACCTGATTGGCGTTGAACACCAGCGCCACCAACGCAAACAGCGACGACAGCAACATCCCGGCGAGCATCGCCAGCAACACGCCAAGCCACAGGTTGCCACTGTTCAACGCGACAATAAAACCGATCACCGCGCCAAACAGCATCATGCCTTCCTGGCCGAGGTTGAGGACGCCGCTCTTCTCACAAATCAACTCACCCAGCGCCACCAACAGCAACGGCGTGCCGCAGCGCACCATGGCGTAGAAAATATTGCTCAACAGATCGATATCCATCACAGCGCTCCTGCTTGTACGACGGTGGCTGATGCGCGACGCGTCCAGCGCAAATGCAAACGCGGTCGGTAGAGAATCAGCACGTCACTGGCCAGCAGGAAAAACAGCATCATGCCCTGGAACAATTGCGTGATCGCTTGCGGCAGATTCATGCTCATCTGCGCGTTCTCGCCACCGATGTACAGCAATGCCATCAACAGGCTGGAAAACAGAATGCCGATCGGATTGAGCCGCCCGAGAAATGCCACGGTGATCGCGGCGTAGCCATAGCCGGGCGAGACTTGCGGCACCAACTGACCAATCGGCCCGGTGACTTCACACACGCCGGCCAGCCCCGCCAAACCGCCGCTGACCAACAGCGCCAGCCAGATCAGCCGTTTCTCGCGAAACCCGACAAAACCCGCCGCACGCTTGTCCAGCCCGAGCACTTTGATCTGGAACCCGACAAAGCTTTTCTGCAGCAACACCCACACCGTCACCAACGCGAGCAGGGCAAAATAAACGCCGGCATGTACTCGACCGTCCTCCATCAACAACGGCAAACGGCTGGCATCGCCGAACATCGCCGACTCCGGAAAGTTGAACCCGGCCGGATCCTTCAGTGGCCCGTGCACACAGAACAGCAGCAGGTTCAGGGCGATGTAATTGAGCATGATGCTGGTGAGGATTTCGTTGGCATTGAAGCGCGTGCGCAACCACGCCGTCAGCCCGGCCCACGCCGCGCCGGCCAACGTGCCGACGAGCAGGATCAACACCAATGCCCAGCGACTTTGCAGACCGATGATGTTCACCGCCAACGCACTGCCGGCCAGCGCGCCGAGCAGCAATTGACCTTCGGCGCCGATGTTCCAGATCCGTGCCTGATACGCCACGGCCAGACCCAAGGCGCAGAGCAGAATCGGCAACGCCTTGACCAACAATTCGGAGACGCCATACAAGTCGCTGACCGGGGCGATCAGCAAGGTGTGCAATGTCAACAACGGGTCATGGCCCAACGCGATAAACAGCAGCGAGCCGCAGGCCAATGTCAGGGCCGCTGCCAATAACGGCGAGCACCACAGCATCAGGCGCGATTGCTGGCCACGGGGTTCGAGGGAAAGCAGCATGTGAAACTCCGTTAAACCGTTGCGGGTGCAAGTGATTGAGGGGCGTCGAACTGGCCGGCCATCCAGCCGCCGACGTCGATCAGGCGGGTGTCGACGGTCGCCCTGAGCGGCGACAAGCGTCCGCTGCACAAGGCGCCGAGGCGGTCGCTGATCTGGAACAGTTCGTCGAGGTCTTCGGAGATCACCAGGATCGCTGCGCCTGCATCGCGCAAGGCAATCAGCGCCCGGTGAATGGTTGCGGCGGCGCCGACGTCCACGCCCCAGGTCGGGTGCGCGGCCACCAGCAGTTTTGGTTGCTGAAGAATTTCCCGACCGAGGATGAATTTCTGCAAGTTGCCACCGGACAGACTGCGAGCCGGCGTTTGCGCATCGGGTGTCTTGACGCCGAAGCGGCGGATGATTTCTTCGGCCAGCGCCTTGACCTTGGTCCGCCGGATCAGCCCGTTGCGCACCAGGCCTTGTTGAAAGGCGCTGAGCAGGGCGTTGTCGGCCAGGCTCAATTCCGGCACCGCACCGTGCCCCAACCGTTCGGCGGGGACGAAGGCCAAGCCAAGTTTTCGGCGGGCATCCGGCGGCAAATGAGCCACCGCTTGCCCGTCAAAACGCAGGGTTGCACCGTCATTGCGGTGCAGGCGTTGTTCGCCACTGAGCAGCGCCAGCAACTCATCCTGGCCATTGCCTGCCACCCCGGCGATGCCGACGATTTCGCCACGGCGTACGTGCAGGTCGATGTCCTTCAGCGAGCAGCCAAACGGATCGGGGTTGTGCCACGACAATGCGTTCACGTTCAAAAATGCATCACCGCCCACAACCTTCGGGTAATCGGTGATCAGATCGGCCGCTTCCCCGACCATCAACTTCGCCAGTTGCTGATCCGAGCATTGCGCCGGCACGCAATGCCCCGCCACACGACCGCCGCGCAGCACCGTGGCGCTGTGGCACAACGCACGCACTTCACCGAGCTTGTGGCTGATAAACAGAATGCTGCAGCCCTCGGCCGCGAGCCGACGCAGGGTGACGAACAATTCGTCGGCCTCTTGCGGGGTCAGCACCGAGGTCGGTTCATCGAGAATCAGCAGGCGGATGTCCTGCATCAGGCACCGAATGATTTCCACCCGCTGCCGTTCGCCAATCGACAGGCTGTGGACAAGTCGCTCCGGTTCCACTGCCATGCCGTAGCGCCGGGACACTTCACGAATTTTTGGCTCAAGTTGTTTCGGTGTACCGGCCGCCGCGCCCATCGCCAGCGCAATGTTCTGCGCCACGCTGAGGGTTTCGAACAACGAGAAGTGCTGGAACACCATGCCGATTCCCAAACCGCGAGCCTGAGCCGGGTTGCGCATGGCCACGCGCTGGCCTTGCCAGATCATCTCGCCAGAATCAGCGTGGGTGACGCCGTAGATGATTTTCATCAACGTACTTTTGCCCGCGCCGTTTTCGCCGAGCAGCGCGTGGATTTCGCCGGGCGCAATACTCAGGTCGATGGCATCGTTGGCCAGGCAACCCGGGTAGCGTTTGCTGATTCTGCGCAGTTGCAGGCGAGGCGTTTGGTCGGGGATCGGCACGGGGTTGGGCATGACAGGCTCGGGTCGATGGGAGTTGTGCCTGTGGATAAAGCAATTTCCTGGCCATTGAGTCAGGAAAATTGAAAATGCTTGCCGGCCAAGGCATCGGGCGCGCCGCTTCGCCACATTTCGATCCCAACGCAGCACCACATAAGGGCGAAGCGGTAGATCAGGCTCCGGTTTTGCGCAGCTCGATTTGGTCAAAAAACGAGCAACCCTTTGCAAGCCATGCCGGATATGGGGCCGCGCCAGCCATGAACGGGTTATCCACAGATTGCTCCACAGTATTTGTGCGCAAGCGCAAAGCTCGGGCATAAGCACTGAGCGGCTATCTTCTAAAGGCGATAAACCACGCTAACTGATTGTTTTTACGTGGATTTAGTCTTTTTGAAGGCGGATTGGACGAAAAGTGAGCAATGCCCGCAAAGCCGCATGACAGAAGGGTTACAGCGGTATGTGCTCAGGTTATCCACAGCCGGGTGCACAGTAGATGTGGGCAAATACATGGGATCGATAGAAGGGCGTTGAGCGTTGTTGGTGCGCTCAGCGCTGCAACAGAATGCGCCCGCGACTCAAATCGGCCAGTTGCGTTTGCAGGGTGTCGATCTGTGCTTCGCCCATCGCCAATTTCAGCTCCACACCGTTGGCCGTGAACGTTTCTTCCACAACCAACCCGCCAAGTTCGGCCACCCGCAGTTTCACCAGCGTCAATTCGCCAAACCCGCAGGCGCAACTTAGCGGTACGCGGCTGATCAGCTCAACTTTCGGTGCCGCTTGCAGGCACTTGTTCGCGCCGCCGCCATAAGCCCGGGCGAGGCCGCCGGTGCCGAGTTGAATGCCGCCATACCAACGGATCACCAGCACCGCGACCTGGTCGCAATCCTGTGCATCGATGGCCGCCAGAATCGGGCGCCCGGCGGTGCCACCAGGCTCTCCGTCATCGGTGCTGCGGTATTGGGCGCCGAGTTTCCACGCCCAACAATTGTGCGTGGCGTTCAGATCGCTGTGCTGCTCGATGAACGCCTGGGCTTCAGCAGGGCTGCTGATCGGTGCGGCGAAGGTGATGAAGCGGCTTTTGCGAATCTCTTCGCGGTATTCGCAAAAGCCGCTGAGGGTATAAGGCATAGGAGTCTTAAATGGCTGGAGTCAGGCCGCAGCCTTTGAGAATGATGCGGATCAGGTTGTCGCCGGCGTCTTCCATGTCTTGCTTGGTCAGCTTGGTGCGGCCGCTGACACGGCAAATCTGCGTGGCAAAGTCCGCGTAATGCTGGGTGCTGCCCCACAACAGAAAGATCAGGTTGACCGGGTCGACCGGGTCCATTTTGCCAGCGTCGATCCACGCTTGAAACACCGCCGCCCGGCCCTGGAACCAGGCGCGGTAATCCTGGTTGAAATATTCGGTCAGGCATTCACCGCCGCTGATCACTTCCATGGCGAAGACTCGCGAGGCTTGCGGCTGGCGGCGGGAGAATTCCATCTTGGCGCGAATGTACCGCGTCAGCGCTTCGGCCGGATCATCCTCGGCGGTGAGGGTGTTGAAGGTGCTGTCCCACAACTGCAGGATGTTGCTCAGCACCGCCACGTACAACCCGAGCTTGTTGGTGAAGTAGTAATGCAGGTTCGCTTTGGGCAACCCGGCATTCAGGGCGATAGTGTTCATGCTCGTGCCTTTGAACCCGTGACGGGCGAACTCGTCTTCGGCGGCTTTGATGATGGTCTCTTCGTTCTTCTGACGAATGCGGCTGGCAGGTTTGCCGCCGTGAGCGGGGACTTCAAAGGTCATAGGCACTTCCGAACAGGTGGGTGGGTGCAACCAATGCGTTGATAGCGCAACCACAGTTTCCAGACAAGTCCTGAAGCAATAAAACCCCGAACACCACAAATCCCCGTAGGAGCGAAGCTTGCTCGCGAAGGCGTCTTAACATTCAACATTGATGTTAATTGAGCCGACGCCTTCGCGAGCAAGCTTCGCTCCTACAGGTTTCCACCTTATTCAGCGTGTTGCAGCCAGGCTCTCTAAAAAGCTTTCCAGCACTAGATGCGGGCGACGTCCCTTACGTGTCACCGATGCAAGGCTCAAGTCATAAAACCGTGCTGTCGGTTTCAGCGCGCGCAAGCGCCCTTGCTGCACCCAGAGGCTGGCGTAGTGGTCCGGCAGGTAACCGATGTAGCGCCCGGTGAGAATCAGAAACGCCATGCCTTCGCGGTCTGACGCACTGGCGGTGCAATTGAGTGCCTGGTAATGCGCCTGAATCTCGGCCGGCAGGCGGAAGGTCGGGGCGATGGCGTCCTGACTGTTGAGGCGCTCGTCATCCAGTTGTTTGTCGTCGACATAAAACAACGGATGACCAACCGCGCAATACAGCAGCGAACGTTCGCTGTAGAGCGGCTGATATTCCAGCCCCGACAGGGCGCTTGCCTGCGGCACCACGCCGACATGCAAGCGGCCGTCGAGCACGCCTTGCTCGACTTCATTGGGCGCGATCATGCGGATCTGAATCTGCACGTCCGGCCCGCGTTCCTTCAATTGCGCCAACGCGTGAGTGATGCGCATGTGGGGCAGGGTGACCAGGTTGTCGGTGAGGCCGATGGTCAATTCGCCGCGCAGGTGTTGGTGCAGGCCGTTGACCTCGGTGCGGAAACTTTCCAGCGCACTCAATAGCTGCAATGCCGATTGATACACCTCGCGGCCTTCTTCGGTCAGGGAAAACCCGGCGCGGCCTCGTTGGCACAGGCGCAGGCCGAGGCGCTGTTCCAGGTCGCTCATCTGTTGGCTGATCGCCGAGCGGCCGATCCCGAGCACCGACTCCGCCGCCGAGAAACCGCCGCATTCCACCACGCTGCGAAAAATCCGCAGCAAGCGGATATCAAAGTCGCTGACTTGTGCCAGAGGATCGGGGCGTCGAGTGCTCATAGTTTAGTGCTGGCCTGACTGAACGTTAGAAAAGTTGGATTTCACCGACTTTATCCCCGTGGCAATTTAGCTGCAAGAACGCTTTTCATCTCCACGCCGCTTATTGCCTTGCGAGGTTTTGCCCATGAACTTGCCTGAAAACGCCCCGAACTCCCTGGCCAGCCAGCTCAAGCTCGATGCTCACTGGATGCCCTACACCGCCAACCGAAATTTCCAGCGCGATCCGCGACTGATCGTGGCGGCCGAAGGTAGTTGGCTGACGGACGACAAGGGTCGCAAGGTCTACGATTCGCTGTCCGGTCTGTGGACCTGCGGCGCCGGGCACACCCGCAAGGAAATCCAGGAAGCGGTTGCCAAGCAGTTGGGCACCCTCGATTACTCGCCGGGCTTCCAGTACGGTCACCCGCTGTCGTTCCAACTGGCGGAAAAAATCACCGACCTGACGCCGGGCAATCTGAATCACGTGTTCTTCACCGACTCGGGTTCCGAGTGCGCTGACACTGCGGTGAAGATGGTCCGCGCTTACTGGCGTCTGAAAGGCCAGGCGACCAAAACCAAAATGATCGGCCGCGCCCGTGGTTACCACGGTGTGAACATCGCCGGCACCAGCCTCGGCGGCGTCAACGGCAACCGCAAAATCTTCGGTCAGGCGATGATGGACGTCGATCACCTGCCGCACACCTTGCTGGCGAGCAATGCTTACTCGCGTGGCATGCCAAAAGAGGGCGGTATCGCTTTGGCCGATGAGCTGCTCAAGCTGATCGAGCTGCATGACGCTTCGAACATCGCCGCCGTATTCGTCGAGCCAATGGCCGGTTCCGCTGGCGTGCTGGTTCCGCCTGAGGGCTACCTCAAGCGTCTGCGCGAGATCTGCGATCAGCACAACATCCTGCTGGTGTTCGACGAAGTGATCACCGGTTTCGGCCGTACCGGTTCGATGTTCGGCGCTGACAGCTTCGGCGTGACCCCGGACCTGATGTGCATCGCCAAGCAAGTCACCAACGGTGCGATCCCGATGGGCGCGGTGATTGCCAGCTCCGAGATCTACCAGACCTTCATGAACCAGGCGACGCCTGAGTACGCGGTGGAATTCCCGCACGGTTACACCTATTCCGCGCATCCGGTGGCTTGCGCCGCTGGCCTGGCCGCACTCGACCTGCTGCAAAAAGAAAACCTGGTGCAGAGCGTGGCCGACGTCGCACCGCATTTCGAAAATGCACTGCACGGCCTCAAGGGCTCGAAAAACATCATCGACATTCGTAACTACGGGCTGGCCGGTGCGATCCAGATCGCGCCTCGTGACGGCGATGCCATCGTGCGTCCGTTCGAAGCGGGTATGGCGCTGTGGAAAGCCGGGTTCTACGTGCGCTTTGGCGGCGACACCCTGCAGTTCGGCCCAACCTTCAACAGCAAGCCGCAAGACCTTGATCGTCTGTTTGACGCGGTCGGCGAAGTGCTGAACAAAATCGACTGATTTCCCCTTCTATATAGAGGCGCCCGTTGACGGGCGCCTGTGGACAACTTTTCTGGAGCCCCGCATGAGCCTTATCCCGCATTTGATCAACGGCGAACTGGTGACCGAAGACGGTCGCACGGCCGACGTGTTCAACCCGTCTACCGGCCAGGCGATTCACAAACTGCCATTGGCCAGCCGCGAAACCATCCAGAAAGCCATCGACTCGGCCAAGGCTGCGTTCCCGGCCTGGCGCAATACTCCGCCGGCCAAACGTGCGCAGGTAATGTTCCGCTTCAAGCAACTGCTGGAACAGAACGAAGCACGTATCGCCCAACTGATCAGCGAAGAACACGGCAAGACCCTGGAAGACGCGGCGGGTGAACTGAAGCGCGGCATCGAGAACGTCGAGTTCGCTTGCGCGGCACCGGAAATCCTCAAGGGTGAATACAGCCGCAACGTCGGGCCGAACATTGATGCCTGGTCGGACTTCCAGCCGTTGGGCGTGGTCGCTGGGATCACGCCGTTCAACTTCCCCGCGATGGTGCCGTTGTGGATGTACCCGCTGGCGATCGTCTGCGGCAACTGCTTCATCCTCAAACCTTCCGAGCGTGATCCGAGCTCGACGCTGTTGATCGCTCAGTTGTTGCTCGAAGCCGGTCTGCCGAAAGGCGTGTTGAGCGTGGTGCATGGTGACAAGGCTGCAGTGGACGCGCTGATCGAAGCGCCGGAAGTCAAAGCATTGAGTTTCGTTGGCTCGACGCCGATTGCCGAATACATCTACGCCGAAGGCACCAAGCGCGGCAAACGCGTTCAGGCACTGGGCGGCGCGAAGAACCACGCGGTGCTGATGCCGGATGCGGATCTGGATAACGCCGTCAGCGCACTGATGGGTGCGGCGTACGGTTCTTGCGGCGAGCGTTGCATGGCGATTTCGGTGGCCGTGTGCGTTGGCGACCAGGTGGCCGATGCGTTGGTGGCCAAGCTGACTCCGCAGATCAAGGCATTGAAGATTGGCGCAGGTACCACTTGTGGTCTGGACATGGGGCCGTTGGTTACCGGTCAGGCTCGTGACAAAGTCAGTGGCTATGTAGAAGACGGCGTTGCGTCCGGTGCAACCCTGGTGGTGGATGGTCGTGGTCTGAGCGTGGCCGGTCACGAGGAAGGGTTCTTCCTGGGCGGTTGCCTGTTCGATAACGTCACGCCGGAGATGCGTATCTATAAAGAAGAGATCTTTGGGCCAGTGCTGTGCGTTGTCCGGGTGAACAGCCTGGAAGAGGCGATGCAACTGATCAACGATCACGAATATGGCAACGGCACCTGCATCTTTACCCGTGATGGGGAAGCGGCGCGGTTGTTCTGCGATGAGATCGAAGTCGGCATGGTTGGCGTCAACGTGCCGTTGCCGGTGCCGGTGGCTTATCACAGCTTTGGCGGCTGGAAGCGTTCGCTGTTCGGCGATCTGCATGCGTATGGCCCGGATGGCGTGCGCTTCTACACCCGTCGCAAGGCCATTACCCAGCGCTGGCCACAGCGTGCGAGCCATGAAGCATCGCAATTCGCATTCCCTAGCTTGTAAGTAGAAGGGAAGAAGGCCGAGCCCCTTGGGGCTCGGCCTTCGTGTTTTCGGGCTTTTTTGACCTGTGTGACAGAAATGTGAAAATAGGTGTTGACGGCAGATTCTGGAAGTCTATAATTCGCCCCACTTCCGGCGCAGTCGAAACGGAAAACTCCTTGGTAAACAAAGAGTTACGCAGTTTTCGGCAGCGAGTTGCTTCAGGTTATCGAAGCCCAGAAGGAGTTGGTTAAGCGGTGTTGTGCGGCTTGATTGACGGTTCGATCTTCTCGGTCGAAAGCGGAGAAAAAGAGGTGTTGACAGCAGCGAGTAACGCTGTAGAATTCGCCTCCCGCTAACGAGAGATCGGAAGCGCAAGTGGTTGAAGTTGCAAAGGAAACTTTGAAAACTTCTGAAAATAACCGCTTGACAGATACAGAGGACGCTGTAGAATGCGCGCCTCGGTTGAGACGAAAGATCTTAACCAACCGCTCTTTAACAACTGAATCAAGCAATTCGTGTGGGTGCTTGTGGGGTCAGACTGATAGTCAACAAGATTATCAGCATCACAAGTTACTCCGCGAGAAATCAAAGATGTAACCAACGATTGCTGAGCCAAGTTTAGGGTTTCTTAAAAACCCAAAGATGTTTGAACTGAAGAGTTTGATCATGGCTCAGATTGAACGCTGGCGGCAGGCCTAACACATGCAAGTCGAGCGGTAGAGAGAAGCTTGCTTCTCTTGAGAGCGGCGGACGGGTGAGTAATGCCTAGGAATCTGCCTGGTAGTGGGGGATAACGCTCGGAAACGGACGCTAATACCGCATACGTCCTACGGGAGAAAGCAGGGGACCTTCGGGCCTTGCGCTATCAGATGAGCCTAGGTCGGATTAGCTAGTTGGTGAGGTAATGGCTCACCAAGGCGACGATCCGTAACTGGTCTGAGAGGATGATCAGTCACACTGGAACTGAGACACGGTCCAGACTCCTACGGGAGGCAGCAGTGGGGAATATTGGACAATGGGCGAAAGCCTGATCCAGCCATGCCGCGTGTGTGAAGAAGGTCTTCGGATTGTAAAGCACTTTAAGTTGGGAGGAAGGGCAGTAAATTAATACTTTGCTGTTTTGACGTTACCGACAGAATAAGCACCGGCTAACTCTGTGCCAGCAGCCGCGGTAATACAGAGGGTGCAAGCGTTAATCGGAATTACTGGGCGTAAAGCGCGCGTAGGTGGTTTGTTAAGTTGGATGTGAAATCCCCGGGCTCAACCTGGGAACTGCATTCAAAACTGACAAGCTAGAGTATGGTAGAGGGTGGTGGAATTTCCTGTGTAGCGGTGAAATGCGTAGATATAGGAAGGAACACCAGTGGCGAAGGCGACCACCTGGACTGATACTGACACTGAGGTGCGAAAGCGTGGGGAGCAAACAGGATTAGATACCCTGGTAGTCCACGCCGTAAACGATGTCAACTAGCCGTTGGGAGCCTTGAGCTCTTAGTGGCGCAGCTAACGCATTAAGTTGACCGCCTGGGGAGTACGGCCGCAAGGTTAAAACTCAAATGAATTGACGGGGGCCCGCACAAGCGGTGGAGCATGTGGTTTAATTCGAAGCAACGCGAAGAACCTTACCAGGCCTTGACATCCAATGAACTTTCCAGAGATGGATTGGTGCCTTCGGGAACATTGAGACAGGTGCTGCATGGCTGTCGTCAGCTCGTGTCGTGAGATGTTGGGTTAAGTCCCGTAACGAGCGCAACCCTTGTCCTTAGTTACCAGCACGTAATGGTGGGCACTCTAAGGAGACTGCCGGTGACAAACCGGAGGAAGGTGGGGATGACGTCAAGTCATCATGGCCCTTACGGCCTGGGCTACACACGTGCTACAATGGTCGGTACAGAGGGTTGCCAAGCCGCGAGGTGGAGCTAATCCCATAAAACCGATCGTAGTCCGGATCGCAGTCTGCAACTCGACTGCGTGAAGTCGGAATCGCTAGTAATCGCGAATCAGAATGTCGCGGTGAATACGTTCCCGGGCCTTGTACACACCGCCCGTCACACCATGGGAGTGGGTTGCACCAGAAGTAGCTAGTCTAACCTTCGGGAGGACGGTTACCACGGTGTGATTCATGACTGGGGTGAAGTCGTAACAAGGTAGCCGTAGGGGAACCTGCGGCTGGATCACCTCCTTAATCGACGACATCAGCTGCTCCATAAGTTCCCACACGAATTGCTTGATTCATTGAAGAAGACGATAAGAAGCAGCCCGAAATTGGGTCTGTAGCTCAGTTGGTTAGAGCGCACCCCTGATAAGGGTGAGGTCGGCAGTTCGAATCTGCCCAGACCCACCAATTTTTGTGTGGGATCCTGTAGCAATACGGGGCCATAGCTCAGCTGGGAGAGCGCCTGCCTTGCACGCAGGAGGTCAACGGTTCGATCCCGTTTGGCTCCACCACTACTGCTTCTGATTGTATAAAGCTTAGAAATGAGCATTCCATCGTGATGGTGGTGAATGTTGATTTCTAGTCTTTGGCTAGATCGTTCTTTAAAAATTTGGGTATGTGATAGAAAGATAGACTGGATAGCACTTTCACTGGTGTTTATTCAGGCTAAGGTAAAATTTGTGAGTTTAATCGCGAATTTTCGGCGAATGTCGTCTTCACAGTATAACCAGATTGCTTGGGGTTATATGGTCAAGTGAAGAAGCGCATACGGTGGATGCCTTGGCAGTCAGAGGCGATGAAAGACGTGGTAGCCTGCGAAAAGCTTCGGGGAGTCGGCAAACAGACTTTGATCCGGAGATGTCTGAATGGGGGAACCCACCTAACATAAGTTAGGTATCTTAAGCTGAATACATAGGCTTAAGAAGCGAACCAGGGGAACTGAAACATCTAAGTACCCTGAGGAAAAGAAATCAACCGAGATTCCCTTAGTAGTGGCGAGCGAACGGGGACTAGCCCTTAAGTGGCTTTGAGATTAGCGGAACGCTCTGGAAAGTGCGGCCATAGTGGGTGATAGCCCTGTACGCGAAAATCTCTTAGTCATGAAATCGAGTAGGACGGAGCACGAGAAACTTTGTCTGAATATGGGGGGACCATCCTCCAAGGCTAAATACTACTGACTGACCGATAGTGAACTAGTACCGTGAGGGAAAGGCGAAAAGAACCCCGGAGAGGGGAGTGAAATAGATCCTGAAACCGTATGCGTACAAGCAGTGGGAGCCCACTTTGTTGGGTGACTGCGTACCTTTTGTATAATGGGTCAGCGACTTATTTTCAGTGGCGAGCTTAACCGAATAGGGGAGGCGTAGCGAAAGCGAGTCTTAATAGGGCGTCTAGTCGCTGGGAATAGACCCGAAACCGGGCGATCTATCCATGGGCAGGTTGAAGGTTGGGTAACACTAACTGGAGGACCGAACCGACTACCGTTGAAAAGTTAGCGGATGACCTGTGGATCGGAGTGAAAGGCTAATCAAGCTCGGAGATAGCTGGTTCTCCTCGAAAGCTATTTAGGTAGCGCCTCATGTATCACTGTAGGGGGTAGAGCACTGTTTCGGCTAGGGGGTCATCCCGACTTACCAAACCGATGCAAACTCCGAATACCTACAAGTGCCGAGCATGGGAGACACACGGCGGGTGCTAACGTCCGTCGTGAAAAGGGAAACAACCCAGACCGTCAGCTAAGGTCCCAAAGTTATGGTTAAGTGGGAAACGATGTGGGAAGGCTTAGACAGCTAGGAGGTTGGCTTAGAAGCAGCCACCCTTTAAAGAAAGCGTAATAGCTCACTAGTCGAGTCGGCCTGCGCGGAAGATGTAACGGGGCTCAAACCATACACCGAAGCTACGGGTATCACTTAGGTGATGCGGTAGAGGAGCGTTCTGTAAGCCTGTGAAGGTGAGTTGAGAAGCTTGCTGGAGGTATCAGAAGTGCGAATGCTGACATGAGTAACGACAATGGGTGTGAAAAACACCCACGCCGAAAGACCAAGGTTTCCTGCGCAACGTTAATCGACGCAGGGTTAGTCGGTCCCTAAGGCGAGGCTGAAAAGCGTAGTCGATGGAAAACAGGTTAATATTCCTGTACTTCTGGTTATTGCGATGGAGGGACGGAGAAGGCTAGGCCAGCTTGGCGTTGGTTGTCCAAGTTTAAGGTGGTAGGCTGGAATCTTAGGTAAATCCGGGATTCTAAGGCCGAGAGCTGATGACGAGTGTTCTTTTAGAACACGAAGTGGTTGATGCCATGCTTCCAAGAAAAGCTTCTAAGCTTCAGGTAACCAGGAACCGTACCCCAAACCGACACAGGTGGTTGGGTAGAGAATACCAAGGCGCTTGAGAGAACTCGGGTGAAGGAACTAGGCAAAATGGCACCGTAACTTCGGGAGAAGGTGCGCCGGTGAGGGTGAAGGACTTGCTCCGTAAGCTCATGCCGGTCGAAGATACCAGGCCGCTGCGACTGTTTATTAAAAACACAGCACTCTGCAAACACGAAAGTGGACGTATAGGGTGTGACGCCTGCCCGGTGCCGGAAGGTTAATTGATGGGGTTAGCTAACGCGAAGCTCTTGATCGAAGCCCCGGTAAACGGCGGCCGTAACTATAACGGTCCTAAGGTAGCGAAATTCCTTGTCGGGTAAGTTCCGACCTGCACGAATGGCGTAACGATGGCGGCGCTGTCTCCACCCGAGACTCAGTGAAATTGAAATCGCTGTGAAGATGCAGTGTATCCGCGGCTAGACGGAAAGACCCCGTGAACCTTTACTATAGCTTTGCACTGGACTTTGAATTTGCTTGTGTAGGATAGGTGGGAGGCTTTGAAGCGTGGACGCCAGTTCGCGTGGAGCCAACCTTGAAATACCACCCTGGCAACTTTGAGGTTCTAACTCAGGTCCGTTATCCGGATCGAGGACAGTGTATGGTGGGTAGTTTGACTGGGGCGGTCTCCTCCTAAAGAGTAACGGAGGAGTACGAAGGTGCGCTCAGACCGGTCGGAAATCGGTCGTAGAGTATAAAGGCAAAAGCGCGCTTGACTGCGAGACAGACACGTCGAGCAGGTACGAAAGTAGGTCTTAGTGATCCGGTGGTTCTGTATGGAAGGGCCATCGCTCAACGGATAAAAGGTACTCCGGGGATAACAGGCTGATACCGCCCAAGAGTTCATATCGACGGCGGTGTTTGGCACCTCGATGTCGGCTCATCACATCCTGGGGCTGAAGCCGGTCCCAAGGGTATGGCTGTTCGCCATTTAAAGTGGTACGCGAGCTGGGTTTAGAACGTCGTGAGACAGTTCGGTCCCTATCTGCCGTGGACGTTTGAGATTTGAGAGGGGCTGCTCCTAGTACGAGAGGACCGGAGTGGACGAACCTCTGGTGTTCCGGTTGTCACGCCAGTGGCATTGCCGGGTAGCTATGTTCGGAATAGATAACCGCTGAAAGCATCTAAGCGGGAAACTAGCCTCAAGATGAGATCTCACTGGGACCTTGAGTCCCCTGAAGGGCCGTCGAAGACTACGACGTTGATAGGTTGGGTGTGTAAGCGCTGTGAGGCGTTGAGCTAACCAATACTAATTGCCCGTGAGGCTTGACCATATAACACCCAAGCAATTTGACTACTCGAAAGAGCATCAGATTGCGGTGTGTGAAGACGCAATGAACCGAAAGTTCGAGAGCAACACACAAACTATCGCATACCCAATTCGCTGGAACGTCGCAAGACGCGTCAGCTCAAGAATTTCTTGACGACCATAGAGCATTGGAACCACCTGATCCCATCCCGAACTCAGCAGTGAAACGATGCATCGCCGATGGTAGTGTGGGGTTTCCCCATGTGAGAGTAGGTCATCGTCAAGATTAAATTCCGAAACCCCAATTGCGAAAGCAGTTGGGGTTTTGTTTTGCCCGCAGGAAAGTTCGTACAGCATTACCGGACAGCTCCCGGCTGTCACAGTCTCCCGACAATGCTAAGGTTCGGCCCTAGCTTTTGTATTTTTCCAAGGAAGCCTTTATGCCGGACGCGACGTCCCTCAGTGCTGGTTTTATGGTGGTTCACGGTAACCGCCTGGACGAGCTGCGCAGCCTGGTGGTCAGCTGGATGCGGCGATACCCGCTGGCTCCCTTGGAAAATGAAATCGCTCTGGTGCAGAGCAACGGCATCGCCCAGTGGCTAAAGCTGGCACTGGCGGAAGACCCGGAAGAGGACGATATGGGCGGCTGCGGAATCGCCGCAGCCATCGACGTGCAATTGCCGGGCAGCTTCATGTGGCAGCTCTATCGCATGGTGCTTGGCCGAGATGAAATTCCTGCCAAGTCTTTGCTCGATAAGGCCCCGCTGACCTGGCGACTCATGCGACTACTTCCGCAGTTGATAGGTCAGCCCCACTTCGAGCCTCTGCAACGCTTTCTGACCAATGACACCGATTTGCGCAAACGCTATCAACTGGCGGAGCGGCTGGCAGACCTGTTCGACCAATATCAGGTGTACCGAGCCGACTGGCTTGAAGACTGGGCTGAAGGTCGTCATCAATTACGCAACGGTCGGGGTGAAGCGAAACCCCTGACCCCGGCCAACTGCTGGCAGGCGGAATTGTGGCGTGCGTTGTTGCTGGATGTGGGAGAGCAAGGCATGGCGCAAAGTCGTGCTGGCGTCCATCAACGATTTATCGAGCGCATCAACAACCTCGATGTCGCCCCCGACGGATTACCATCCCGAGTGATCGTTTTCGGGATTTCTTCGCTTCCCGCTCAAGCTCTGGAAGCACTCGCCGGTCTGGCCCGTTTCAGTCAGGTTTTGCTTTGTGTGCACAACCCATGTCGTCACCATTGGGCGGACATCGTCGCCGATAAAGACCTGTTACGGCATCAATACAAGCGTCAGGCCCGCAAGAGTGGCATGCCGGTCGTGCTGGATTCGCAAACGCTGCATCAGCATGCCCATCCGCTATTGGCAGCTTGGGGTAAACAAGGGCGGGACTACATTAATCTGCTCGACAGCTACGACGATCCCAACAGCTATCGCTCGGCGTTTCGTGACGGGCGCATTGATCTGTTCAGTGACAGCCAGCCACAGAACCTGCTGAACCAGCTGCAGGACGACATCCTCGAATTGCGTCCTCTGAATGAAACGCGCGAACGCTGGCCGGCAGTCGATACAGACGCGGATCAATCGATCCGTTTTCACATTGCCCACAGTGCTCAGCGCGAAGTAGAGATACTTCACGATCAGTTGCTCGCACGCTTCAGTGCTGATCCTGAGTTAAGACCGCGCGACATTATCGTGATGGTTCCGGACATCGACAGTTATGCACCGCATATTCGCGCTGTGTTCGGCCAGCTTGAACGCCATGACCCACGCTTCATTCCATTCACGCTCGCAGATCAAGGCCAGCGCGGTCGTGACCCGTTGCTGATTGCTGTCGAACACCTGCTCAAACTGCCCGACAGTCGTTTCCCCGTCAGTGAGATCCTTGATTTGCTGGACGTTCCAGCGTTGCGCGCTCGCTTTGGTGTAGAGGAACGTGACCTGCCGACCCTGCATCGCTGGATCGAAGGCGCAGGCATCCGCTGGGGTATGAGCGCCGAGCAACGAGCGGGGCTTGGATTGCCGCAGGAACTGGAGCAAAACAGTTGGCGTTTCGGTTTACGGCGGATGCTGCTTGGGTATGCAGTCGGCAGCGCCAGTGCTTGCCAAGGTATCGAGCCTTACGACGAAATTGGTGGTCTGGACGCCGCGCTCATAGGTCCTTTAGTGGCGCTCCTGGATGCGCTTGAAATTGCTCACCAGGAACTCACCCGACCTGCGCCGCCCCTGCAATGGGGGATGCGCCTGCAAGCGTTGGTACAGTTATTTTTCCAGGCCAGTAATGAGCATGACGACTACTTGCTTGCCCAGCTCGAAGAGTTGCGTGAGACCTGGCTTGAGACCTGTGAGTCTGTCGGTCTGTACGACGAGTTGCCGTTGACCGTAGTTCGTGAAGCCTGGCTCGCCGGTCTCGATCAGGGGCGCTTGTCCCAACGTTTTCTCGCCGGTGCAGTTAACTTTTGCACCTTGATGCCCATGCGCGCGATCCCGTTCAAGCTGGTCTGCCTGCTCGGGATGAATGATGGTGATTATCCGCGTGCGCAACCGCCACTGGACTTCGACCTGATGGGCAGCGATTACCGTCCGGGTGATCGCTCACGACGCGAAGATGACCGCTATCTGTTGTTGGAAGCGCTACTGTCTGCACGTAACCAGCTCTACATCAGTTGGGTTGGCCGCAGCATTCGCGATAACAGCGAACGCCCGGCTTCTGTGCTGATTGGCCAACTGCGCGACCATCTGGCCAGCGGATGGCGACTGCACAATGCCGATGAAGACTTGCTTGAGGCAATGACTCAGGAGCACCCGTTACAGCCTTTCAGTGCCCGCTATTTCCACGAAGGCGATGACTTGTTCAGCTACGCCAGCGAATGGCAGGTGCTTCATCAAGCTGTTGAGTCGGCAACCGATAACAGCATCCTCGCCCCCTATGTTCAGGACGAGCCGCTAAGCCTTGGCCAACTGCAGGATTTTCTGCGCAACCCGGTGCGTCACTTCTTCAGTCAGCGGCTGAAGGTGTTCTTTGAATCGGCTGAAGTGCCGCTTGCCGATGAGGAGCCATTTGTCCTCGACGCGCTGCAACGCTACAGCCTCAGCGACAGTTTGCTCGACGCCGCGCTGGAGCATCTGGATCAGTCCGATCAGGCTTTGGAGGCGCAGGCCAAACGTCTGCAAAACAGCGGCCTGCTGCCCATGGCCGGCTTTGGTGAATGCCTGCAACGGGAATTGATTGAGCCATTGCCGGATCTGCTGCAGCGTTATCAACATCTTTTGGCCCTGTGGCCGACACCGCTCACCAGCGCTTTACCTGTGAGTCTTGAGCTGCAAGGGCTGCGCCTCGAAGGCTGGCTCAGCGGTCTGCATCAGCGAGCTGACGGTGGTTTACTGTCGGTCACTACTATTCCCAACAGCATCGGCTCGATCAAGTCTCGCAAATGGCATCGTCTGACACGGTCATGGGTCAATCATCTGGTTGCCAGCGCCAGTGGAATGGCCATGACCACTGCGCTGGTGGCCAGTGACGACAGCCTGCTGCTCGGTCCGATGGAGAAGGATGTTGCATTCCGGACCCTGAGCGACCTGCTGATGGCCTGGCAAGCAGGCATGCGCCAACCTCTACCCATTGCAGTAAAAACGGCGTTTGCCTGGCTAACCCAGACTGATCCTGCCAAAGCCGACGCCGCTGCTCGCAAGGCCTATGAAGGCGACGGCCTGACCACTGACGGCGAGCGCCGCGAAAGTCCTGCGCTTGCCCGGCAGTTTGCTGACTATGACGCACTGATTGCCGACGAGACTTTCGCCGATTGGTGCAACGCCTTGTACAAGCCAATGCTGGAAGCCCCTTGGCGCTCATTGACCAGCGAGGAGCCGCGCTCATGACCAGCCAGACACCGTTGGCCCTGGCGTTCCCGCTGCGCGGCAGTCAACTGATCGAGGCCAGTGCCGGGACCGGCAAGACCTTCACTATTTCCGCGTTGTACCTGCGTCTGGTCTTGGGCCACGGCGGGGAATCGAGCGGATTTGGACGTGAACTGTTACCGCCGCAAATCCTCGTTGTGACGTTCACCGACGCCGCGACCAAAGAGCTGCGCGAACGTATTCGAACGCGTCTTGCCGAAGCCGCACGGTTTTTCCGCGATGAAACACCGGCGCCGGATGCCCTTATTGCTGAGCTGCGTGAACAGTACCTTCCCGAACAGTGGTCCGGATGCGCAAACCGTCTGGACATCGCTGCTCAGTGGATGGACGAAGCAGCTGTCTCGACCATCCACAGTTGGTGTCAGCGCATGTTGCGCGAGCACGCGTTCGACAGTGGCAGCCTGTTTACCCAGACCCTGGAAACCGATCACAGTGATTTGCTCGGCGAGGTTCTGCGCGATTACTGGCGATTGTTTTGTTACCCGATGCAAGGCGATGCGCTGAATTGGGTGCGGGGTAATTGGGGCGGGCCCGCAGCCCTGTTGCCGCGAGTTCGTGGTTTGTTCGCCAGTGAGCGCCACAGCGCTGAAGGCAAAGAGCCTGTCGAGCTGATCACTGAGTGTCTGCAAGAGCGACGGGCTGCATTGCTCGAACTCAAAATGCCTTGGCGTCAATGGGCGGACGAGTTGCTTGCCATCTGTCATGAGGGCGTCGCAAGTAAAAGCGTCGACGGTCGGAAGATGCAGGCACGCTATTTCGAACCCTGGTTCGAAAAGATAAAAACCTGGGCCGAAGATGAATTACTCGAGCAGTTGGATATTGGCACCGGCTTCACTCGCCTGACGCCTGATGGCATGGCTGAGGCGTGGAAAAAGGGCGAAGTGCCCAATCACCCGGGACTGGACGCAATGCCTGGCCTCAAGGCCAGTCTCGACAGTTTGCCGACCCCCGATGCGGCAGTCCTGCAACATGCCGCTCAATGGGTAGGCGCGCGGTTCGAGGAAGAAAAGCGTCGCCGCGCGGAAATGGGTTTCGATGACATGCTGCTGCGCCTCGATGCCGCGTTGCAAGCCGAGGGCGGCGAACGTTTGGCAACCCTGATCCGCGAGCAATTTCCGGTAGCGTTGATCGACGAATTCCAGGATACCGACCCGGTTCAGTACCAGATCTTCGAAAGCATCTATCGCATCGAGGACAACAATCCTGAATGCGGCCTGTTCCTGATCGGCGACCCGAAGCAGGCGATCTACGCCTTCCGTGGTGCCGACATCTATACCTACCTGCGTGCCCGCCAGGCCACCACTGGCCGGCTGCATACCCTGGGCACCAATTTCCGTTCCAGCCATGGCATGGTCGATGCGGTGAACCATGTGTTCGAGCGCGCCGAGTCGCGGGAAGCGGGGCGGGGCGCATTTCTGTTCCGTGAAAAAAGTGGCGAAAATCCGGTGCCGTTCCTGCCGGTCGCCTCCCAGGGCCGCAAAGAATTTCTGCAGGTTAAGGGGCAGGTTGTACCCGCTCTGAACATCTGGCATCTGCCCGCCGAACAACCATTGTCCGGCGCCGTTTACCGACAGCAATTAGCCGCTGCTTGCGCCAGCGAAATCACTGCTTTGCTCAATGGCGGGCAACAAGGCCAGGCGGGTTTCATCCAGGACGGCAAGGACTTCAAAGGCTTGCTGCCAGCGGATATTGCGATCCTGGTACGCGACGGCAAAGAGGCCCAGGCCGTGCGCGCCGAACTCACCGCTCGGGGCGTGCGCAGCGTGTATCTGTCGGACAAGGACTCGGTGTTCGCCGCACAGGAAGCTCATGACCTGCTGACCTGGCTCAAGGCCTGCGCCGAGCCGGATGTCGAGCGTCCGCTGCGAGCGGCGTTGGCCTGTATCACGCTGAATCTGTCGCTGGCTGAGCTGGAACGCTTGAATCAGGACGAGTTGGCGTGGGAAGCGCGGGTCATGCAGTTCCGCGGTTATCGCGAACTCTGGCGCAAACAGGGTGTGCTGCCGATGCTGCGTCGCTTGCTGCATGACTTCCAGCTACCTCAGGCACTGATCGCGCGAAGCGACGGCGAGCGTGTGCTGACCAACCTGTTGCACTTGTCCGAACTGCTGCAACAGGCGGCCGCCGAACTCGATGGCGAGCAAGCGTTGATCCGGCATTTATCCGAACACCTGGCGTTGTCCGGTCAGGCTGGCGAAGAGCAGATACTGCGTCTGGAGAGCGACGAGCAACTGGTCAAGGTCGTGACGATTCACAAGTCCAAGGGGCTTGAGTATCCGTTGGTGTTCCTGCCGTTCGTGTGTTCGGCGAAGCCGGTCGACGGCAGCCGCTTGCCGCTGCATTACCACGACGAGACCGGCAAGGCCCAAGTGACGTTGAAGCCGACACCTGAGTTGATCGCGTTGGCCGATCATGAGCGCCTGGCCGAGGATCTGCGCTTGTTGTATGTGGCCTTGACCCGTGCACAACACGCCTGTTGGCTCGGTGTTACGGACCTCAAGCGTGGCAATAACAACAGTTCGGTGCTGCACGTTTCGGCACTGGGTTACTTGCTGGGCGGTGGTGCGCCATTGACCGAATCGGCGGGGTTGACGCGTTGGCTTGAAGACTTGCAGCAGGACTGTCCGGCGCTGAACTACAGTGAAATGCCTGAAGAAACCGCCGAGCATTACCACCCGCCGCAAAACGATGCGACGTTGCTTGCCCCGCTGATTCCCAAACGCAAGGCCAGCGAAAACTGGTGGATTGCCTCCTACAGCGCCCTGCGCATTGGCGACAGCCTGAGCGTGGGCAGTGACGAAGCACCGGAAAACCCGCAAGCGCAAAAGCTGTTTGACGACGAGCGCCTTGACCCGGAAGCGCCGCGAGAAGTGGTCGCTGGCGGTGCCGATATCCATCGTTTCCCTCGTGGTCCGAATCCCGGCACCTTTCTCCATGGTTTGCTTGAATGGGCCGGTAACGAGGGTTTTGCTGCTACGCCACAAGCCGTGGAAGATGCCATTGCCCGTCGCTGCAACCGTCGTGGCTGGGAAGGCTGGATCACCACGCTGAGCGATTGGCTGCAGCACCTGCTCAAGTCGCCGCTGCACATCGGTGCCGGACAGGCGCCAGTGATGTTCGAGCAATTGACCCAGTACCGCGTCGAGATGGAATTCTGGTTCGCCAGCCATAAAGTCGATGTGCTCAAACTCGACGAACTGGTCCGCCAATACACCCACAATGGCGTTGCCCGTGTTGCAGCTGAACCGGTGTTGCTCAATGGCATGTTCAAGGGTTTCATCGATCTGACGTTCGAGCATGATGGTCGCTATTACGTCGCCGATTACAAATCCAACTGGTTGGGTGTCGATGACATGGCCTATACCGAGCAAGCCATGGAACAGTCGATTCTGGACAATCGCTACGACCTGCAATACGTGCTGTACCTGCTGGCCCTGCACCGCCAGCTCAAGGCACGGCTTGTCGATTACGATTACGACCGGCATGTCGGTGGGGCGCTGTATCTGTTCCTGCGTGGCACCCGCGCATCCAGTCAGGGCGTGTATTTCGCCCGTCCGCCAAGAGAACTGATCGAGCGTCTTGACCGGCTGTTCCAGGGCAAGCCAGAACCCAAGGCCGAACCCGCCTGGGAACAGGGAGTACTGCTATGAGTCGCACCTTCGCCGATTTGCTGCCGACGCCATTGGCAGCGGAAAGTCTGGCGAGTCTGGCACCGTTGAGTCGCGCCGATGACTTGTTGCTGCTGCTCACCCGTTGGGTAGAACGGGGTTGGTTGCGAGCGCTGGACAAGGCCTTCGTTGCGTTCTTGCACGAACTCGCTCCCGACGATGACCCTCTGGTGCTGTTGGCTGCGGCATTGACCAGCCACCAATTGGGCCACGGCCATGTCTGCCTGGACCTGTTCGAGACCCTGAAAGAGCCGGACTTCGCACTGTCATTGCCCCCGGAAGGTGATCTGCAAAGTGGCGCGATGCTGCTGCCATCACAATTGCTCGAGGCGCTGGACGGCGCCCATTGGTGCAAGGTACTGGCCGCCAGCAACTTGGTCGCATTGGCAGCCGACAGGAGTGAAACGGCTCAACAAAGGCCGTTGGTACTGTCGGGAAAACGCCTTTATCTGCGCCGCTATTGGGCTTACGAGCGGCGTATCGATGACGCCCTGCGTGTGCGTCTGGCCGAACACGAAACCACGCCGAGCGATCTGCCCCAACGTCTTGTCGGTCTGTTCGGTTCGGCCAGGCCTGGCGAGGTGATCGACTGGCAGAAACTAGCGTGTGCCTTGGCGACCCGCAGTGCCTTCAGCATCGTCACCGGCGGCCCGGGGACCGGCAAGACCACCACGGTCGTGCGCTTGCTGGCATTGCTTCAGGCGCCAGCGGTGGAGGCTGACAAACCCTTGCGCATCCGTCTCGCCGCCCCCACCGGGAAAGCTGCGGCACGGTTGACGGAATCCATCAGCCAACAAGTCCGCACGCTGGAAGTCGCTGAAGCCGTGCGAGATAAAATTCCGTCAGACGTTACCACCGTGCACCGTCTGCTCGGCAGTCGGCCCGGTACGCGACATTTCCGTCATCACGCCGGTAACCGTTTGCCGCTGGATGTGCTGGTGGTGGATGAAGCCTCGATGATCGACCTGGAGATGATGGCCAATCTTCTCGACGCGATGCCGGCTCATGCCCGACTGATTCTGCTGGGGGACAAGGACCAACTGGCCTCGGTGGAGGCCGGTGCTGTGCTGGGTGATCTGTGCCGCGACGCCGAGGCTGGTTGGTATAGCCCGCAGACGCGTCAGTGGCTGGAAACGGTCAGTGGTGAAAACCTCGCAACCAGTGGTTTGCAAGAAGACACTCAGGGGACTCATCCACTGGCCCAGCAAGTGGTGATGCTGCGTCACTCGCGTCGGTTCGGCGAGGGAAGCGGCATTGGCCAACTGGCGCGCTGGGTCAACCGGCAACAACCCGAAGAGGCTCGGCAGTTGCTGGCGGCTCGAAGCCACGGCGATGTATTTTCCCTGCCCCTCAAGGGTGAACAGGACCGGGCGCTGGAGCGCTTGTTACTCGAAGGGCATGGTGAGGGGCCGCAAGGCTACCGGCATTACCTCAGCCTGCTGCGCCACCTGCGGCCACCGCTCGACAGCTCGCTTGAGGATTCACGCTGGACCGATTGGGCACGCCAGGTGCTGCAAGCCTTTGACGCCTTCCAGTTGTTGTGTGCCGTTCGCAAAGGGCCATGGGGGGTGGAGGGCTTGAATCAGCGCGTGACCGATGCGTTGCTCAAGGCCCGGTTGATCGACAGCAATCAGCAGTGGTACGAAGGCCGGCCGGTGCTGATGACCCGTAACGACTATGGCTTGGGTTTGATGAACGGCGACATCGGCATTGCCCTCAAGTTGCCGGAGCGCGATGGTCCCGAGGCGGGTCGTCAGGTATTGCGCGTGGCCTTCCCGCGCAATGATGGCCAGGGTGGCGTGCGTTTTGTCCTGCCGAGCCGGCTCAATGATGTCGAAACCGTGTACGCCATGACCGTGCACAAATCCCAGGGCTCCGAGTTTGCCCATACGGCGCTGATTTTGCCGGACGCCCTGAACCCGGTTCTGACCAAGGAGCTGATCTATACCGGCATTACCCGGGCCAAGGACTGGTTCACATTGATCGAGCCACGTGCCGGAGTGTTTGAAGAGGCGGTCCGACGCAAGGTCAAGCGGTTGAGCGGGTTGATGCTGGAGTTGGAAGAGGCTGTCGAGCCGAGGCAATAAATGGCGGCGCCACCGGACGCCGGAAACTGTCCGAAGTGCCGTCGTACGTGGCCTCGCTGGTGTTTCAGCGCTGTGCTATCGTTGCGGCATCCTCCCGTTACGATCGAAGAGAATCCCTGCATGAAGGTGGCTGTCTGGATGACAGAGTGCGTCGCTGGCTGCAAGCAGGCCGTACTTGCAGGCTTTCTCTGTTTGCTGAGCGGCTTCGTTTTCGCTCAAGCGCAAACACCACCAGGCATGGCCGACCAGCGCGCCAAATCGGTCACGCAGGTTGTACTTGGGATACTCAGCTATGCCCGCTGGCCAGTTGAGCCCGCACAACTTCGTTTGTGCATCGTCGGCCCTACCGAATACACCGACGACCTGGTCAAGGGCACCACCCAGGCCACTGGCCGACCCGTTACCGTGCGCCGCCTGCTGGCCGACAACCCATCCATCGTCGGTGAGTGCGACGCGGTGTACATCGGCAAATTGACCAGCGAAGAGCGCAGCCGGCTGTTCGCTTCGCTGAGCGGGCATCCGGTGTTGAGCATCAGCGAAAGCGACGATCAATGCACCGTCGGCAGTCTGTTCTGTTTGCGTGTCGGCGATGAACAAGTGTCCTTTGAGGTCAACCTCGATTCCGTCGCCCGCAGCGGCGTGAGAATTCACCCAAGTGTGCTGCAACTGTCCCGCCGCAAACCGGCGGCGCCATGAGGCTATTCAAACCTGGCAGTCGCCCGACCTTGCGTTCGGTCATTGGCCGCGGTCATTTGATCGTCGCGCTGGTCGGCGTAGCCATGGCCAGCATCTCGCTGACGCTGCTCGGCGTCCTGGCTTTGCGGGTCTATGCCGACCACAACCTGCACCTGATCGCGCGCTCCATCAACTACACCGTGGAAGCTGCCGTGGTGTTCAACGACAAAGCCGCTGCCACCGAAGCGCTGGCACTGATCGCCTCCACCGAAGAAGTGGCGGATGCCCAAGTGCTGGACGAGCAAGGCAAGTTGTTGGCGCGTTGGCAGCGGCCGGAAACCGGATTGTTCTCTGATCTCAAAATGCAGATGGCCAAAGCCTTTCTGGAAAAGCCCATCAGCATGCCGATCATCCATCAAGGTCAGGCAATCGGCAGCATCCTGCTGATTGGCCACGGTGGCAGCCTGATGCGCTTCTTGCTCAGCGGTCTGATGGGCATCGTTTTGTGCACCGCCGCCAGTGCCTGGGTGGCGCTTTATCTGGCTCGCCGACAACTGCGCGGGATCACCGGCCCGCTGCGCAGTCTGGCGTTCGTGGCGCACGCTGCGCGCAGCGAACGAGCTTTCGATCAGCGTGTGCCGCCCGCCGACATCGCCGAACTCGATAACCTGGGCAATGACTTCAATGCCCTGCTCGATGAACTCGAATCCTGGCAAACCCACCTGCAAAGCGAGAATGAAACCCTCGCCCACCAGGCCAGTCATGACAGCCTCACCGGTTTGCCGAACCGGGCGTTTTTCGAAGGCCGATTGATGCGTGCGCTACGCAACGCCAACAAGCTCAACGAGCAGGTAGCGGTGCTGTTTCTCGACAGTGACCGGTTCAAGGAAATCAACGACACCTTCGGTCACGCCGCTGGCGACGCGGTGTTGGTCGCAGTCGCCAATCGGGTTCGTGCGCAACTGCGCGAAGAGGATCTGGTGGCGCGTCTTGGGGGGGACGAGTTTGCTGTCCTGCTGACACCGCTGCACAAGACCGAAGACGCCGAGCGGATCGCCGATAAAATCATTGCCAGCATGGAAGTTCCGATCCCGTTGCCGGGGCATACTCAGGTTTTGACTTCTCTGAGCATCGGCATTGCTGTGTACCCGGATCATGGTGCTACACCGGGTGCCCTGCTCAATGCTGCCGATGCGGCCATGTACCAGGCCAAACGCTTTTCCAGAGGTGCACAGCACACGTCAGGGTCGGAGCACCCTGTCGCCGATGTTCAAACCAGGAGCTAATGTTCGTGTTCTCATTCAATCTGCGATTTTTTGCGATCCCCTTGTTCATGGCTTTGCTGGCACTGACCGGTTGCCAGACGGCACCACAAAAAGGTTTGAGTCCGGCACAGGTTGCAGTGCTCCAACAGCAAGGTTTCGAGCTGACCGACGAGGGCTGGGCGTTTGGCTTGTCCGGCAAAGTGTTGTTTGGCAGTGATGTCGAAAGCCTGAATCCGCAGAGCACCGAGATCGTCGAGCGCATTGGCAAGGCGTTGCTGGGTGTCGGGATCGATCGGGTGCGGGTTGATGGTCACACCGATGCGTCGGGCAAAGAGACCTACAACGAACAGCTGTCCCTGCGCCGCGCGAACAGCGTCGGCAAGGTCCTGACCGCGGTCGGCATGAAAGAACAGAATATCCAGCTAAGGGGCTTTGGCAGCAGTGAGCCGGTAGCCTCCAACGATAACGCGGCCGGTCGAACCGAAAACCGCCGGGTGTCGATTGTGGTGAGCGCCGATTGATCGGCTGACCCTCTTTTTAACTATTCTTTTTGGGGGGATTGATACCCCCGTAGATGAACGGAACATGACGACTGCCACATGAAAAAAATAATAAATTACTGCCGCAACCACTTCTGGAAAAAATGGCTTCGCCAACATAAATGCAAGATCGCTGGCGGGGTGTCATCGCTTAACGCCAAAACCAAGTTGTTGGTGGAAGAGAATGTTTCGCTCGGTCATGTGGTGGTCGGCACCAAACGGTTGAGCATTGGTGCCCACACTTACATTCGAAGTGGTTGCGTGCTGTCCGCGGTGTCCTCGATAGGACGGTTTTGTTCGATTGGAAATGACTGCTACATCGGGCAAGACAAAAATACCCACCCGTCCGACTGGGTCAGTTCGCACCCCTTCCAATTTACCCGTACAAAACTGTCCTTCGAACCAGAGATCGTTGATGTAACGATCGGCGACGACGTCTGGATCGGACATGGCGCCATGATCATGGAAGGTGTCACGGTGGGCACGGGTGCCATTATCGCCACCCGCGCACTGGTTGCCCACGATGTGCCGCCCTACGCGGTTGTCGCCGGGATTCCGGCGAAGGTCATCAAGTATCGGCACCCGCCAGAGGTGGTGGCGCAGTTACTTGATAGCCGATGGTGGGAATGTAATGTCGATTTTCTTCTGAGCCTGCGCCTGGACGATCCCCGTTCTGCTTTGCCGATCATTGCCGATTCGCGCAGCGCCAATCAGGTTGTCTACAAGCAGGTGGAAGTCACCCGTAAAGGCTGCCAATTAGTCAGCAATCTCGGATTGGCCGCTCCGACGCTCAGTCTGCAAACCGAAGATCCCGCGTCTCGCCCAGTAACAACGGGCCATTCAGTTCAGTGACCTCCCTGATGTAATCCCACAACAGGGTAATCCGCTTGAGCTTGCGCAGGTCCTCCCGGCAGTACATCCAGAACTGCCGGGTGATGTTGATTTCCTCCGGCAACACCGGCAGCAACCGCGGATCCTGAGCCGCGAGGAAGCACGGCAGAATCGCCAGCGAACGCCCTTGCTGCGCTGCCACGAACTGCGCAATTACGCTGGTGCTGCGCAAGTTGGCGCTGGCGCCGGGCAGCACGTTCGCCAGGTACAACAGCTCCGAGCTGAAGGCCAGGTCGTCGACATAACTGATAAATGAATGCTTGCCCAAGTCTGTCGGGCGGCGGATCGGTGGGTGTTTGTCCAGATAGTCCTGGGTCGCGTACAGCTGCAACCGGTAGTCACAGAGTTTGCAGCAGACGTACGGGCCATGCTCCGGGCGCTCCAGGGCGATGACGATGTCCGCTTCGCGTTTGGACAGGCTGATGAAATGCGGCAGCGGCAGGATGTCCACCGAGATCGCCGGGTAGGCGTCGACGAAATGGCTCAGCTGCGGGGTGATGAAAAAGCTGCCGAACCCTTCGGTGCAACCCATCCGCACATGGCCGGACAGCGCCACGCCGGAACCGGAAACCTGTTCGCACGCCATGTGCAGCGTGCTCTCGATCGACTCGGCGTAACCCAGTAAACGCTGACCCTCAGCGGTCAGGACAAAACCGCTGGTCCGGGATTTTTCGAACAGCAACGTGCCCAATGCCGCTTCCAGCGAACTGATGCGCCGCGACACCGTGGTGTAGTCCACCGCCAGGCGCTTGGCCGCGGTGCTGGCCTTGCGGGTGCGGGCCACTTCGAGGAAAAACTTGAGGTCATCCCAGTTCAGCGAACCTAAAGACGTGATGTTTTTTTGCATGATGGACCGGCTTTTATGTGCGTTCTTATTAGAAGTTTGCACATCTATACTCCAAAAACAGTCCGACAACCAATTCGCGACACACGCCTCATCTCAAGGCGACTTATCCGCCTTGGCTCCCTGCATAACAACAAGTCCAGGAGACCAGCATGAACGCATCGCTCACGCCCAACGAAACCACTGTCCAGAACGTCAAGCTGTTGATCGACGGTGAGTGGGTCGAGTCCCAGACCACTGAGTGGCACGACATCGTCAACCCGGCGACTCAGCAAGTACTGGCCAAGGTTCCGTTTGCCACAGCCTCGGAAGTCGACGCCGCGATCAGCGCCGCCCATCGCGCCTTCCAGACCTGGAAGCTGACGCCGATCGGCGCCCGCATGCGCATCATGCTCAAGCTTCAGGCGTTGATCCGCGAGCACTCCAAGCGTATCGCCGTGGTGCTCAGCAACGAACAGGGCAAGACCATTGCCGACGCTGAAGGCGATATTTTCCGAGGCCTGGAAGTCGTCGAACACGCGTGCTCCATCGGCAGCCTGCAAATGGGCGAGTTCGCCGAGAACGTCGCGGGCGGCGTCGATACCTACACCCTGCGCCAGCCAATCGGCGTCTGCGCCGGCATCACCCCGTTCAACTTCCCGGCGATGATTCCATTGTGGATGTTCCCGATGGCCATCGCCTGCGGCAACACCTTCGTGCTGAAACCGTCCGAACAGGACCCGATGTCGACCATGCTGCTGGTGGAGCTGGCGATTGAAGCTGGCGTTCCGGCGGGCGTGCTCAACGTGGTTCACGGCGGCAAGGACGTGGTGGACGCGCTCTGCACCCACAAAGACATCAAGGCGGTTTCCTTCGTCGGTTCGACTGCCGTCGGTACTCACGTTTATGACCTGGCCGGTAAGCACGGCAAGCGCGTGCAATCGATGATGGGCGCGAAGAACCACGCTGTGGTGCTGCCGGATGCCAATCGCGAACAAGCGCTGAATGCGCTGGTCGGTGCCGGTTTCGGTGCGGCCGGTCAGCGTTGCATGGCAACGTCAGTGGTGGTGTTGGTCGGCGCGGCCAAGCAATGGCTGCCGGACCTGAAAGCGCTGGCGCAGAAACTCAAGGTCAATGCTGGCAGCGAGCCGGGCACGGACGTTGGTCCGGTGATCTCCAAGCGTGCCAAAGCGCGGATTCTGGATCTGATCGAAAGCGGTATCAAGGAAGGCGCCAAGCTTGAGCTGGATGGTCGTGACATCACGGTTCCCGGCTACGAGAAGGGCAACTTTGTCGGTCCGACTCTGTTCTCTGGCGTGACCCCCGAGATGCAGATCTACACCCAGGAAATCTTCGGCCCGGTATTGGTGGTGCTGGAAGTGAATACGCTCGACGAGGCCATCGCCCTGGTCAACGCCAACCCGTTCGGCAACGGCACGGGCCTGTTCACCCAAAGCGGTGCGGCGGCGCGCAAATTCCAGAACGAAATCGACGTGGGTCAGGTCGGCATCAACATTCCGATTCCGGTGCCGGTCCCGTTCTTCAGCTTCACCGGTTCGCGCGGTTCCAAACTCGGCGACCTCGGCCCGTATGGCAAGCAAGTGGTGCAGTTCTACACTCAGACCAAGACCGTCACCAGTCGCTGGTTCGATGACGACAGCGTCAACGACGGTGTGAACACCACCATCAACTTGCGTTAAGGAGCCGGACATGAAAATCGCTTTTATCGGTCTCGGCAACATGGGCGCGCCGATGGCGCGCAACCTGATCAAGGCCGGCCACGCGCTGCGACTGGTTGATTTGAACAAAACCGTTCTGGCCGAACTGGAGCAGCTGGGCGGCAGCATCAGCGCGACAGCTCGTGAAGCGGCTCAAGGCGCAGAGCTGGTGATCACCATGCTGCCCGCCGCTGTGCACGTGCGCAGCGTGTGGCTGGGTGAAGACGGCGTGCTGGCGGGGATCGCCAAAGGCGTGCCGGCCGTGGATTGCAGCACCATCGACCCGCAAACTGCGCGTGATGTGGCGGCGGCCGCTGCCAAGCAAGGCGTGGCCATGGCCGACGCGCCGGTGTCGGGCGGCACTGGCGGTGCAGCAGCCGGGACCCTGACCTTCATGGTCGGCGCCACGCCTGAACTGTTCGCCACACTGCAACCGGTGCTGGCGCAGATGGGTCGCAACATCGTCCATTGTGGCGAAGTCGGCACCGGGCAAATCGCCAAGATCTGCAACAACCTGCTGCTGGCGATCTCCATGGTTGGCGTCAGTGAAGCCATGGCATTGGGTGATGCTCTTGGGATCGACACGTCGGTGCTGGCCGGGATCATCAACAGTTCCACCGGGCGTTGCTGGAGTTCGGAGATGTACAACCCGTGGCCGGGCATCGTCGAAACGGCGCCTGCGTCGCGCGGTTATACCGGTGGTTTTGGTGCCGAGCTGATGCTCAAGGATCTGGGACTTGCCACGGAAGCGGCACGTCAGGCGCACCAACCGGTGGTGCTTGGCGCGGTGGCTCAGCAGTTGTATCAGGCGATGAGCCTGCGTGGGGAAGGTGGCAAGGATTTCTCGGCAATCATTAACAGCTATCGCAAACCACTGTAGGAGCCGGCTTGCCGGCGATGGGGTCGGCAAAGTCACCATTGATAGTGACTGATCCACCGCCATCGCCAGCAAGCTGGCTCCTACAGGAGCGGTGTGTGCGCATCGACATTTACCGGGAAATCACGTTGGGTGATCTCCCGGTTTTTTTGTGCCGGGCAGGCGTCTGGATCACATACACGCCAACGAGAATTGCGCTCATCGCGATCAGGTCCATCACTCGCAGCGCCTCTCCGGCAAGTAGCCCGATCAGCAGCGCCACCACCGGAGGCAGGTACGTCACTGTCGAGGCTTGCACCGCCCCCATTCGCTGCACGATGAAGTAGTAGAGGACATACGCAATCCCGGTGCCCGTCAGTCCAAGACCCAGCACGAGTCCGGTCAAGGCGACGCCACTCTGGCCGATGTTGCTCAAGCCCGAATAGGGCGTCACCACCGCGAGAATGAAGAGCGCCAATCCGACCTGATAAGTGGATAACGCGAGGGGCGTGATGTCCAGACTCGACATGAAGCGCCTGGCATAGACGAACGAACTTCCGAGGCTGAGCGATCCCAGGATCATGTAGCCCACCCCCCACAAATCGAGACCGCCAGCACCGGTGCTCCAGGGCCGAGCGATCAGCAGAACACCTAGGAATCCCAATGCCACGCCGACGATTTTTCTTGCGTTGATCGACTCTTGCTTCAGGAACAGCGCGGTCAGCAAAAACGCAAAAAGCGGGATGGCACCGCTGAGCATTCCGGCGACACTGGATGGCAGCAGCGCGGTCCCTTTTGCGAAGGCGTAGTAATACAACGCGGTCGCCAATATCGACATGACAAGGAAATGGGGCCAGTGGCGTAGGTGTTGCCTGCGCAGGACGCCGCGATAAAGCGCGAGTGCCAGGATCGGGAAGAAACCGAACAACACGCGAAGGAACACGATCTGGAGAGGACTGATCAGCTCGACCGCCCACTTCATGAAAATGAAATTGCTGCCCCAGATCAGGCCCAGGGATGCAAATGCCAGAATGGCAGAGCGCTCTATCGTTTTCATGCTTGACTCCACTGTGTTGGCGGCCTGTCTTGGCCCGGGATCGACGGTATCTCCACGTCGAAAGCGTCCCGGGTGTTGGTACAGAAGTTAAGCCCTTCAATATCTTGCGACTAGCCGGTAAATTCGCAAGGAATCCTTTCACACGTGAGAGACCATGGACCGACTCGAAGCCATGACCATCCTGGTGGCCGCTGTAGACGCGGGCAGTCTCTCCGCCGCCAGTCGTCAGCTGCGCATCCCCCTCGCCAAAGTCAGCCGCCGGGTCTCGGACCTTGAGGAACACTTGGGAATGCGCCTGCTCCTGCGCGGCACGCGCAAACTTGTTCTGACCGATGCCGGGCACGACTACGTCGCATCATGCCGGCGGATCCTGGAGGAGATTGCGCAGGCCGAGCGAACGGCTTCCGGCGAATACCGTGCGCCGCAGGGGGAGCTGATCATCAGCGCACCCGCGATCCTGGGCTGCATGCATGTGGTGCCCGTTGTGGTGGAGTTTCTGCGAACCTATTCAGACATCCGCGTGCGCTTGCAACTGACCGATCGGAACGTGAACCTCCTGGAAGAGCACGTCGATCTCGCTCTACGCTTCGGCGAACTGCCCGACAGCAGCATGATCGCCACACGCGTTGCGCTACTTCGACAGGTGCTGTGCGCGAGTCCCGCTTACCTGGAAACCCGCGGCACACCGATGACGCCCGATGATCTGGCATCGCACGACTGTGTGACGTACGAAGGTTTTTGGACCGGGAACTATTGGGCTTTCGGTACAAACACAGTTCCGCAGACGGTCCGTGTTTCCTCGCGGCTTGTCGTGGACTCGTCCGAGGCGGCGATCATCGCCGCAAGAGCCGGGGCAGGAATTGCACGGGCATTTTCGTATCAGGTGGATGACCTCGTGGAGGCGGGCTCGTTGGTCACTTTACTGGAGGCGTATGAACCTGCGCCGATGCCCGTCAATCTGATCTACCCCAACCAGAACCAGGTGCCGCTGAAGTTGCGTGCTTTCCTGGACTTCTCGGTCCCACGATTGAGGGACCGGCTTGGGTACAACAGACCGTAGTCGATGTAACCCGAGCCGATCGTCACGCAGTTTTTTTCAAGCAAACACAAAGTATTTTCGTACCGTCTCTACCACTTCCCACGTGCCTTTCATCCCCGGCTCGATGACGAAAATATCACCGGCACGCAGATGGATCGGCTCCTTTCCTTCCGGGGTGATGATGCAGTAGCCCTCGCGGAAGTCGCAGTATTCCCACTTCACGTATTCCACATACCACTTGCCCGGCGTGCAGATCCAGGTGCCCATGATCTTGCTGCCGTCTTCGCTGGTGTAGGCGTTGAGGTTGACGGTGTGCGGATCGCCTTCGAGTTTTTCCCATTTGCAGGCGTCGAGCACTGGCAGCGGGTGGGTGTCGCGAAGAACGGTAATCGGTGCGGACATGATGACTCCGAGCGTGATGGAGAACTGAAGTCGCACCCTATCGGGCTTGGTGCGGCGTCAGTTGTCTGTGCTCGACATCGAGGTATCCAGAAACGCTGGATTCACTGCGCTCGCCATAAAAAACGCCCCGGCATTCATCGAATGCCGGGGCGTTTTTTTTTACGCGATTACTGAGTCACTGACATCTTTCGGTGCCTGGCCATACGCAACCGATAGCACCCGTAGATGAGCAACACCCACACCGGCATGGCGTACACCGAGGCGCGCACTGGCGGAATCATCCAGATAACGCAGATGATCACGGCCATGAACGCCAGGCACAGGTAGTTGGTGTACGGCGACCAGAAAGCCTTGAAGCCTGGCACGATGCCGCGCTGGACCATGGCCTTGCGGAACTTCAAATGCGTGAGGCTGATCAGCGCCCAGTTGATCATCAAGGACGCGACCACCAGGGCAAACAACAACTCAAGCGCTTCATGCGGCGCGACGTAGTTGACCAGCACCGCCAGCATCGTGATCAACGCCGAAACGCCCAGTGCCAGCAACGGCACGCCCTGCTTGTTCAGCTTCATCAGCACTTTGGGCGCGTCGCCCTGTTCGGCCAGGCCGTAGAGCATGCGGCTGTTGCAGTACACGCCGCTGTTGTAGACCGAGAGCGCCGCGGTGAGCACCACGAAGTTGAGGATTTGTGCGGCGGTGTCGCTGCCGATCAAGGCGAAGATCTGCACGAACGGACTGCCGCTGTAGGCATCGCCTGAGGCGCCCAGTGTCTGCAGCAGTTGGTCCCACGGGTACAGCGACAACAACACGGTGAGTGCGCCGACGTAGAAGATCAGCACCCGATAAACCACTTGGTTGATGGCTTTGGGAATAACCTTGCGCGGTTCGCTGGCTTCGGCGGCGGTGATGCCGACCAGCTCCAGGCCGCCGAAGGAGAACATGATGAACGCCATCGCCATCAGCAAACCGTTGGTGCCATTGGGGAAGAAACCGCCGTGGCTCCACAGGTTGCTCACCGATGCTTGCGGGCCGCCGGTGCCGCTGAACAGCATGTAGCAGCCCAGGAGGATCATGCCGATGATGGCCACGACCTTGATGATCGCGAACCAGAACTCCATCTCGCCGAAGACTTTGACGTTCAGCGTATTGATCAGGTTGACCAGCACAAAGAACACCGCCGCGCTGACCCAGGTCGGCACCTCCGGCCACCAGAACTGCACATACTTGCCGACGGCTGTCAGCTCGGCCATGCCCACCAGCACATACAGGACCCAGTAGTTCCAGCCGGACAGGAAACCGGCAAAGCCGCCCCAGTAGTTGTGAGCGAAGTGGCTGAACGAGCCGGCCACGGGTTCCTCGACAATCATTTCGCCCAGTTGGCGCATGATCAGGAACGCGATGAAACCGGCAATCGCATAGCCGAGGATCATCGACGGTCCGGCGGATTTGAGCACTCCGGCGGAGCCCAGGAACAGCCCCGTACCAATGGCGCCGCCCAATGCGATCAGTTGAATGTGCCGATTTTTCAACCCCCGCTTGAGCGTTGCCTGTTGCAAGATTTCATCCGCCATCTGGTTCCCTTTTGGTTGTTGTGGCCAGGCCTGATTTGAAAGGGCAGATATTACTCTTCGCGGCCTTCGTCATACAGGTGCCTGTTGGGCCAAACACTGGTTTTCAAAGGCTCCCGGTCCGGTTTGCAGTGCACAACGCGTCGAGCAAGGCCCTGGCGTAACCGGGCAGGCCAGCGAACGAGCGGGCACACAGCAGCAGTTTGCGCTGCGCCCAGGCTTCCTGCAGGGCAACGTGTTTGAACGGTTGATCGACGGCCCGGCGCTCGATCGCCGCCAGCGGCACAATCGCCAGCCCGGCGCCGCGAGCGACCATGCGAATTACCCCGTCGAAGCCTTCCGCACGGATGCGGATTTGCATGCGCACGCCCGCGTGCAGCGCCTGTTCTTCGAGGTACACCGCCAGTGCGCTGTTGGCGCTCAGGCCGACGTAATCGTGATGCAGCGTCTCGCTGAAGCTCGGTGCTGCGCCCTCACCCAATGGATGCCCGAGTGGCATGATCAGCACCAGCGGATCGTCGCGAAAGGGCTGGGTTTCGAGGGCGTGGGTGTCGACGGCGTCGGAGACGATGCCAAGGTCCGCCGTACCCTGATGCAGTGCATGGACGATGCGCAGGCTCGGCAATTCCTGCAGATCAATGTCGAGGTTGGGGTGGCGACACAGGAAGTCCGCCAGCACTTCCGGCAGGTACTCGGTGATTGCCGTGGTGTTGCATAACAAACGCACCTGGCCTTTGACGCCTTTGGCGTATTCGGCCAGGTCCTGCTGCATGCGGTCTGCGTGTTGCAGCAGCAGCCGGGCGTGTTGCGCCAGGGCTTTTCCCGCAGGTGTGGCTGTGACACCGCGACGACCGCGTTCCAGAAAATCGATGCCGAGCGAAGCCTCCATCGCGCGGATTCGCGCGCTCGCCGCCGCCAGGGACAAATGGCTGCGCGCGGCGCCGGCGGTGATGTTGCCGGTGTCGAGGATGTTCAGGTAGAGGCGCAGGTCGGTCAGGTCGAAGTGCATGGGTACAGCCTCGGGAGGTGTGTTGACTGGGCAGCCGCCTTCGCGGGCAAGCCTCGCTCCTACACGATTTGCGCAACCCCTGTAGGAGCGAGCGGTGCGGCGATCCGACTTGCCCGCGAAGACGCCAGAAGCATCGACAAATTTTTAAGCCTCTATCAAAACAAGAGGCACCCTCAGTATATGGCAGATTTTCACACGGCCAATCCAGGCGCAGGATCAGCCCATGAATACACTCGCCACGTTCTACCAAAACCTTGGCCTGGCCCTTTCTCTGCTGGTCATCGCCACTTTCCTGCTGGCCGGCATGATCAAAGGCGTGATCGGCCTTGGCCTGCCAACCATCGCCATGGGCCTGCTCGGTCTGGCTATGGCACCGTCGCAGGCTGCGGCGCTGCTGATCATTCCAGCGACCCTGACCAACGTTTGGCAACTGACATTCGGCGGGCATTTGCGCGGGTTGGTCAGGCGGCTGTGGCCGATGCTGCTGGCAATCTTCATCGGCACCGGTGCCGGTACGGTTTGGATTGGCATGGCGGGTGGTCATTGGGTGGTGCGAGGGTTGGGCGCGGCATTGTTGCTCTATGCGTTGAGCGGTTTGTTTCTGCCGACCTTGCGCGTCAGCCGTCAGACCGAGCGCTGGCTCGGTCCGCTGTGCGGCGTGCTGACCGGCGTCATCACTTCCGCCACCGGCGTCTTCGTGATTCCGGCGGTGCCATATCTGCAAGCACTGGGTTTGAACAAGGATGAGCTGGTGCAGGCGCTGGGCCTGTCGTTCACCGTATCGACCCTCGCCCTCGCCGCCGGCCTGTTGTGGCGCGGGGCGCTGGGCGGTGGCGAGTTGAGCGCGTCATTGCTGGCGCTGATCCCGGCGGTGCTCGGCATGTTGCTCGGGCAATGGCTGCGCCAGCGGATCAGCGCCGTGCTGTTCAAACGCGTGTTCTTCATCGGCCTCGGAGTGCTCGGCGGCCACTTGCTGATCAGCGGGTAGCGGACGACGGGCTGAGCATCTCGATGGCGCGGATGTCGAAATCCCGTTCCAGGTATTCGTCGCGCTGCTCGAGGAACTGCTTCATGTGCGGCAGGTTCGAGTGCACGTCGAGGTGCGCCTGGGATTGCCAGATCTCGAAGAAGATAAACAGCGTCGGGTCCTGTTTGTCGCGCAGCATGTGGTACTCGATGCAGCCCGGCTCGGCACGACTCGCTTCCACATAGCCGCGGAAGAACGCTTCGAAGGCGTCGGATTTTTCCGGGCGGGTCTTGGCGTGCAGGATGAAGCCTTGTATTTCACTCATCAGGAGTCTCCTCAAAGTCAGAATCGGCGCCAGTTTATGGCAACAATCGCCTGTTGATTCGTGCGTATAGGTCAAATGAATTTTGCGAATTCAGGGCTTATTCCGCGCGAGGCCGGTCGCTAACCTGCCGCCATCCACTTTCTGACCCTTCCGAGATTCCTCATGAAAAAAGTACTGTTGCTCAATGGCGGCAAAAAGTTTGCGCACTCCGATGGCCGTTACAACACCACCTTGCATGAAGCCGCGTTGAGCGTGCTGGATCGCGGCGGCGTTGACGTGAAAGCCACCTTCATCGACGAGGGTTACGACGTCGCCGAAGAAGTCGCCAAATTCCTCTGGGCCGACGTGATCATTTATCAAATGCCGGGCTGGTGGATGGGCGCGCCGTGGACCGTGAAAAAGTACATCGACGAAGTCTTCACTGAAGGCCACGGCAGCCTCTACGCCAGTGACGGCCGCACCCGTTCCGATGCTTCGCAAAAGTACGGCAGCGGTGGTTTGGTGCAGGGCAAGCAATACATGTTGTCGCTGACCTGGAACGCGCCGCAGCAAGCCTTCGACGACCCGACCGACTTCTTCGAAGGCAAGGGCGTGGACGCGGTGTACTTCCCGTTCCACAAGGCCAACGAATTCCTCGGCATGACCGGTTTGCCGACGTTCCTGGCCGTTGACGTGATGAAACGCCCGAACATCGAAGGTGATGTGGCGCGTTATGAGCAGCACCTGACTGAGGTGTTCGGCCTGAAAGCATAAGGTTCGGCTACTATCGTCATCTGGAATCCGAACCTGTAGGAGCCGGCTTGCCGGCGATAGCAATCCTGAGGACGCCATCGCCAGCAAGCTGGCTCCTACAAAAAAGCGATAAGGAACACAGGTGAAAGCCAGATCCGATGAGTTGCAGATTTTCGTCTGCGTGATTGAGTGCGGATCTATTTCCGCTGCGGCCGAACAGGTCGGGCAGACGCCTTCGGCGGTCAGCCGCACGCTGTCGCGGCTGGAGGCCAAGCTCGATACCACGCTGATCAACCGCACCACGCGGCGCATGGACCTGACGGAGGAGGGCAAGTATTTCTTCGAGCACGCCAAACTGATTCTCGATCAGATGGAGGAACTTGAAGAACGCCTCAGTTCACGTCAGCAAACCCCGTCCGGGCGTTTGCGGATCAACGCCGCCTCGCCGTTCATGCTGCACGCCATCGTGCCGTACATCGACGAGTTCCGCCGGCTCTACCCGGACATCCAGCTCGAACTCAACAGCAACGACCTGATCATCGACCTGCTCGAACAAAGCACCGACATCGCCATCCGCATCGGCACGCTGGCCGACTCGACCCTGCACGCCCGTTCGCTGGGTTGCAGCCCGCTGCACATCGTCGCCAGCCCGGCTTACCTTGAGCAACACGGCACACCGCTGGTGGTCGAGGACCTGAGCGGGCACGCGCTGTTGGGCTTCACCCACAATGAAGGCCTCAACCAATGGCCGCTGCGTTATGTGCATGGCGATCGCTGGCCGATCGAGGCGTCCATCAGCGCGTCCAGCGGTGAGACGATCAGGCACCTGGCGCTGGAAGGTCAGGGCATTGCCAGCCTGTCGCATTTCATGACCATCGAAGACATCCGTGCCGGGCGCCTGAAAGTGCTGCTGGCGGATTTCAACAGCGGTTATCGCCAGCCGATCAACGCGGTCTATTACCGCAACTCGCAGCTCGCCCTGCGGATTCAGTGCTTCCTGGACTTTATCCAGGGCAAATTGGCGGTGTACGCGAATGCGGATTTTGAAGGTTGATTCATGACCCCTGCGCAAGAGTGAATTGGGTCAACGGGGATTTTTCAGTCGTGATGACTGCTTGATACTCGTTGCATCACTTATTCACGCAGGGAGTTTCTCCATGAACGTATTCGTTACCGGCGCTGCAGGTTTCATCGGCGGCTCCATTGCTACTGGCCTGGTTCGCGCTGGGCACAAGGTCACCGGCCTGGTGCGCAGCAGCGAACAAGCCAATGAACTGAGCGCGTTGGGCATCACAGCGGTCATCGGCACTCTTGACGACAGCGCACTACTGGCCGAACAGGCCCGCGCTGCCGACGCGGTGATCAACGCCGCCAGCAGCGACCATCGCGGCGCGGTGGAAGCCTTGGTCAATGCCTTGCGCGGTTCCAACAAAGTTTTCCTGCACACCAGCGGTTCGAGCATCGTCGGCGATGCGTCGGGCGGCCAGTTCGGCGACGCCATTTATTACGAAGACACGCTGCCGGAGCCTACTGTCGACAAGGCGGCCCGCGTGGCCATCGACAACCTGATCCTCGACGCGGCGAACGACGGGGTGAACTCGGCGGTCATCTGTAACACGCTGATCTACGGCCACAGCCTGGGCGTCAATCGCGACAGCGTGCAGTTGCCGCGCCTGCTGAAACAGGCACGCAAAAGTGGCGTGGTTCGGCATGTCGGCACCGGCCAGAACATCTGGTCCAACGTGCACATCGAAGATGTGGTTTCGCTGTACCTGCTGGCGCTGAGCAAAAATGTGCCGGGCACGTTCTATTTCGTTGAGAGTGGTGAAGCGTCGTTCATCGACATGACCACGGCGATTGCCCAGGCGTTGAATCTCGCTGAGCCGCAAGACTGGCCGCTGAAAGAGGCCGAAGCCGAGTGGGGTTATGAAATGGCCAACTACGGTTTGGGTTCCAACAGCCGGGTACGCGGCAAGCATGCGCGGGCATTGCTGGGTTGGGTGCCGAAGCGGACTTCGGTGGTTGAGTGGATTCGGGACGAGATGGTTTGAGTTCGCTCTAAACCGCGTCGCTGCCATCGCGAGCAGGCTCACTCCCACATTGGATCTCCATTAGACACATATTTTGTGTACGACGAAGGTCCCTGTGGGAGTGAGCCTGCTCGCGATGGCATTTTCTGCCACCCTGCAACTGGCCGGGTTTCCCTCAATTCCGTACCATCCGCCCCCTCTTTCCCAGCTGTGTCCAGTCCTCCCCATGAAAGCAAACCGTCTGCGCGCCGATGTCCTGGCCGGGCTCACCACATCCTTCGCCTTATTACCCGAATGCATCGCCTTCGCGCTGGTGGCTCACCTCAATCCGCTGATGGGCCTGTACGGCGCGTTCATCATTTGCACCCTGACCGCGCTGTTCGGTGGTCGGCCGGGCATGGTGTCGGGTGCGGCCGGTTCGATGGCCGTGGTGATCGTCGCGCTGGTGGTGCAGCACGGTGTGCAGTACTTGCTCGCGACGGTGTTGCTGGGCGGGTTGATCATGCTGGCGTTCGGGTTGTTGAAACTCGGCAAACTGGTGCGGATGGTGCCGCATCCGGTGATGCTCGGCTTCGTCAACGGCCTGGCGATCATCATCGCGCTGGCGCAACTGGAACACTTCAAGAGCGGTGACAACTGGCTCAGCGGCTCACCGCTTTATGTGATGAGCGGATTGGTGGCGCTGACGATGGCGATCGTCTATCTGCTGCCGCGCCTGACCCGCGCCGTGCCGCCAGCGCTGGTGGCGATTCTGGGCGTCGGGCTGGCGGTGTATCTGCTCGGCTTGCCGACTCGCACCCTGGGCGACATGGCGCACATCGCCGGTGGCTTGCCGACGTTTGCCTTGCCGGACATTCCGTGGACGCTGGCCACCCTGCGCATCATCGCCCCCTACGCGATATTGATGGCGCTGGTCGGCCTGCTGGAAACCCTGCTGACCCTGAACCTCACCGACGAAATCACCGAGAGCCGTGGCTTCCCGGATCGTGAATGTGTGGCGCTGGGCGCGGCCAACATGGTCTCCGGCGTGTTTGGCGGCATGGGCGGCTGCGCGATGATCGGCCAGACCGTGATCAACCTCAGCTCAGGCGGCCGTGGTCGGCTTTCCGGCGTGGTGGCCGGTGTGCTGATTCTGCTGTTCATTTTGTTTTTGTCGCCGCTGATCGAGCGCATTCCGCTGGCCGCACTGGTCGGCGTGATGTTCGTGGTGTCGCAACAGACGTTTGCCTGGGCATCGTTGCGCGTGGTCAACAAGGTGCCGCTGAACGACGTGCTGGTGATCGTCGCCGTGACGGTCATTACCGTATTCACCGACCTGGCCACCGCTGTGCTCTGCGGGATCATCATTGCCGCGCTCAACTTTGCCTGGCAGCAGGCCCGCGAGCTGTATGCCGACAGTCACCTCGAAGCCGACGGCAGCAAGCTTTACCTGCTGCATGGCACACTGTTTTTTGCCTCGACTACACCGTTCCTCAATCAGTTCGACCCTGCCAATGACCCGTCCGTGGTGACGATTGATTGCCGTCACCTGAGCTTCGTCGACTACTCGGCCATCGCCGCGCTGAAAACCCTGCGCGAACGCTACGCCAAGGCCGGCAAGCACCTGCGGGTGCTGCACTTGTCTGAGCGTTGCAAGAAATTGCTTAAGCGTGCTCGGGTCAGTCACGACTGAGTTCGCAATCCTGTGGGAGCGAGCCTGCTCGCGAAGAGGGAGTGTCAGCCGCGATAGGTGTTGGCTGACCCACCGCTTTCGCCGGCAAGCCGGTCTCGCTCCTACAGGGGAATGGATGAAAATCCGCCTGCCTGATTTTCATATTCACCGACCTCGCATACCTCTGCGCGACATCCCTTACCCCTCTACGAAAATTACTTTCACCTCGTTTGAGTTTCGCGCCTCGAAATGTTTTAAGAGTTTCACAAAACTTTCGACGTGACCCTTTCGAGGAGTACCGCATGACCCTGTCCTTCGGCTATTGGCTGCTGGTGTATGCCGCCATCGCCATCATCGCGCTGATCGTTCTGATCGCCCGTTACCGGCTTAATCCCTTCATCGTCATCACCCTGGTCTCCATCGGCCTGGCATTGCTCGCCGGCATGCCGCCGTCCGGCGTGGTTGGCGCCTACGAGGCCGGTGTCGGCAAAACCCTGGGGCACATTGCGCTGGTGGTGGCGCTGGGCACGATGCTCGGCAAGATGATGGCCGAGTCCGGCGGCGCCGAGCAGGTGGCGCGGACCTTGATTGACCGTTTCGGCGAGAAGAACGCGCATTGGGCGATGGTGTGCATTGCCTTCCTGGTCGGGCTGCCGTTGTTCTTCGAAGTCGGCTTCGTGTTGCTGGTGCCGATTGCCTTTACTGTGGCGCGCCGGGTCGGCGTGTCGATTCTGATGGTCGGTTTGCCGATGGTCGCCGGGCTGTCGGTGGTCCACGCCCTGGTGCCGCCGCACCCGGCGGCGATGCTCGCGGTGCAGGTGTATCAGGCGTCGGTCGGGCAGACGTTGATGTATGCGATTTTGATCGGCATTCCGACGGCGATCATTGCCGGCCCGCTGTACGCCAAATTCATCGTGCCGCGCATTCAACTGCCGGCGGAAAACCCGCTGGAACGGCAGTTCCTTGACCGCGAACCGCGCGACAGCCTGCCGGGTTTCGGCATCACCATGGCGACCATTCTGTTGCCGGTGCTGTTGATGCTGATCGGTGGCTGGGCCAACCTGATTTCCACGCCGGGCAGCGGCTTCAACCAGTTCTTGTTGTTCATCGGTAACTCGGTAATTGCGTTGTTGCTGGCGACCTTGCTGAGCTTCTGGACCCTCGGCCTCGCCCAGGGCTTCAACCGCGAATCGATCCTCAAGTTCACCAACGAATGCCTGGCACCAACTGCCAGCATCACCTTGCTGGTGGGCGCCGGCGGCGGTTTGAACCGGATCCTGGTAGACGCCGGGGTCACCGACCAGATCGTCAGCCTGGCCCACGAATTTCACTTGTCGCCGCTGCTGATGGGCTGGCTGTTCGCCGCGTTGATGCGCATCGCCACCGGCTCCGCCACCGTGGCCATGACCACCGCCTCCGGCATCGTCGCGCCGGTGGCCATTGGTCTGGGTTATCCGCACCCAGAGTTGCTGGTGCTGGCGACCGGCGCCGGGTCGGTTATCTTTTCCCACGTCAACGACGGCGGCTTCTGGTTGATCAAGGAATACTTCAACATGACCGTTGCCCAGACGTTCAAGACCTGGACCGTGCTGGAGACCATTATTTCGCTGGTCGCCTTTGCGTTGACCGTGGGTCTTTCTTACCTGATTTAACCGGAGCCGCCTGCCATGGACATCCTCTACCAGATCCGCGCCCGTCAGGATTCTTTCAGCGCCGGCGAAGGACGCATCGCGCGGCTGATGCTCGACGACGTAGGATTTGCCTCTGCTGCCAGCCTCGACGAGCTGGCGCTGAGAGCGGAAGTCAGCACCGCCACGCTGTCGCGTTTCGCCCGCACGGTGGGTTGCCGCGACTTGCGCGACCTGCGCCTACAACTGGCACAGGCCAGCGGCGTCGGCAGCCGTTTTCTCGACCCGGCGGGCACGCCCGATCAGTCGGCGTTCTATGGGCAGATTGTGGGCGATATCGAGTCGACGTTGCGTCAGCACCTGTCGGCGTTCGACGAGTCGCGCTTCGCCGACGCGGTGAAACTGTTGGGCAAGGCGCGGATGATTCACGCCTTCGGCATGGGCGGTTGCTCGACCTTGTGCAGCGATGAACTGCAAGTGCGGCTGGTGCGCTTCGGCTACCCGATTTCGGTGTGCCACGACCCGGTGATGATGCGGGTTACTGCGGCCAGCCTCAGTGCCGAGCACGTGGTCATCGTTTGTTCGCTGACCGGCATCACCCCTGAGTTGCTCGAAACGGTGGAAGTGGCCCGCAACTACGGCGCAAGGATTCTGGCCATCACACGCAGCGACTCGCCGTTGGCACAACTGGCCGACATCGTGCTGCCGCTGCAAAGTGCGGAAACCTCGTTCATCTACAAACCCACGGCGGCGCGCTACGGCATGCTGCTGGCCATCGATGTGCTCGCAACCGAGCTGGCACTGGCCAATCCTGAAGACAATCAAGAACGTCTGCGGCGGATCAAACTCGCCCTCGACGATTACCGCGGCGGCGACGATCACTTGCCGCTGGGAGACTGACATGATGTACGACACGCTGATTCGCAACGCCCTGATCATCGATGGCAGCAACGCCCCCGGTTACCCCGCCGACGTGGCGATTCTGCACGGCCGCATCGAGCGCATCGGCGACCTGCACGACGCCACTGCCAGCGAGGAGATCGACGCCGCCGGCCGAGTGCTGGCACCAGGTTTCATCGACGTGCACACCCACGACGACACGGTGGTGATCCGCCAGCCGCAAATGCTGCCCAAGCTCAGCCAGGGCGTGACCACGGTGATCGTCGGCAACTGCGGGATCAGCGCTTCGCCGGTGAGCTTGAAGGGCGATCCGCCAGACCCGATGAACCTGCTCGGCACCTCGGCGGCCTTTGTTTACCCGACGTTTCGCGACTACCGCGCGGCGGTCGAAGCGGCGAACACCACGTTGAACGTCGCCGCTCTGGTCGGCCACACCGCGTTGCGCAGCAATCACCTTGATGACCTGTTTCGCACGGCCACGCCGGATGAAATCAGCGCGATGCGTGAGCAACTGCGCGAGAGCCTTGAAGCCGGAGCGTTGGGTCTGTCCACTGGTCTGGCGTACGCTAGCGCGTTCTCGGCGTCCACCGATGAAGTGATGCAACTGACCGAAGAACTGACCGCGTTCGGCGCGGTGTACACCACGCATTTGCGCAGCGAATTCGAGCCCGTGCTGGAGGCCATGGACGAGGCGTTCCAGATCGGCCGCCATGCGCAATCACCGGTGATCATTTCCCACCTCAAATGTGCCGGCGCCGGTAACTGGGGACGGAGTCCGCAACTGTTGGCCTCACTTGAAGAGGCTGCGAAAACCCACCCGGTGGGCTGCGATTGTTATCCCTACGCGGCGAGCTCTTCGACCCTGGACCTCAAGCAGGTCACCGATGCGCACCGCATCACCATCACCTGGTCCACGCCGCACCCGGAACTCGGTGGCCGCGACCTGATGGATATCGCCGCCGAGTGGAATGTTCCACTGCTGGAGGCCGCTCGCCGGCTGCAACCGGCTGGCGCGGTGTACTACGGAATGGACGAGTCGGACGTACGAAGCATCCTCGCGCATCCGCTGTCGATGGTCGGCTCCGACGGCTTGCCGGAAGACCCGTTCCCGCATCCACGCCTGTGGGGCGCTTTCCCACGTGTACTCGGACATTTCAGTCGCGATGTCGGGCTGTTTCCGCTGCACACCGCGGTACACAAAATGACCGGGTTGTCCGCAGCGCGATTCGGCTTGAAGGAGCGCGGTGAAATCCGTGAAGGGCATTGGGCGGACCTGGTGTTGTTCGATCCTGCAACCATCCGTGATGTCGCGGATTTCAACGATCCGCAACGGGCGGCAGAAGGCATCGACGGGGTGTGGGTCAACGGTGTGTTGAGTTACAGCGAAGGGCAGGCGAACGGCAAAAGGGAAGGGCGGTTTCTGGCGCGGGAAGGCGATTTGCGTGACGGTTTTCAGAGCCTCCACAAACCCCTGTAGGAGCCAGGCTTGCCGGCGAAAGCGATCAGCCAGTCGACAAATCTTTTGAACTGCTTCACGTGGTGGCACATTGCAATTAAAGAAAGCCATCGCCAAGCCGAAGCGCTGACACTAGCCCGGCTACACTCTGGGCCTTACCAGTCTGGGAGCAACTTGATGAGCTTCGGCAAAACCACCCCGATCCTGCGGATTTTCGACGAAAACAAGGCCGTGGAGTTCTACGTCGACTTCCTCGGTTTCAAGATCGACTGGCAGCATCGTTTCGAGCCGAATTTCCCGCTGTACCTGCAAGTCTCCCGCGGCGAATGCGTGTTGCACTTGTCGGAGCATCACGGCGACAGCACACCGGGCTCGGCACTGCGCATCGAGACCGATGAGCTGGAGGCGTTTCAGCAGCAATTGCTGGCCAAGGAATACAAGTTTTCGCACCCACAGATTCAGGCCATGCCGTGGGGTAGCCAGGACATGACCATCGCTGATCCGTTCGGGAATCGGTTGGTGTTTACCAATGCGATTAGTGTGTAACGCGGCAGGAAAAATCACGCCTCGTGATAGTGTCGTCCGTTCAATTTCGACGAGCACAAGAGGCGCTTATGGCCAGCATTACCATTGGCAATCTTGATCAGCAGATCTACGAGCAATTGCGAATCGCGGCAGAGCGTAATTGCCGTTCAGTTGAAGAAGAGGCTCTCTTCATCTTGAGGAAAGCGCTCGACCCGAATGGTCGTACCTGCGGTTTGGGGACTCGAATCAATAATCGATTCAGAGAGAGTGGCGGTATCGAGTTAGATCTACCTCTGCGTTAAGGCGGTGAATGTGAGGCTAGAGGCCGATCCCAGGTAACCGTAGTCAGTTCAATTGCATTCGCGGGCAAGCCTCGCTCCTACAGGATTGATGTCGTTCAGATGATTTTCCGAACGACATCAATCCTGTAGGAGCGAGGCTTGCCCGCGAATGGGCCTTTGCTTCACCGCAACGTGAACGTCAAACCCTGAAGTGACTCACCATCATCTGCAAATGATTCCCCAACCACCCTGTTCAACACTGGACTTGGCAGTTTCGTCGCGGGCGGCGGTTTGCTCGAACATGTTGGGCGCATTGTTGCAGCCAGAAAAAAGGGATTGGGGTGTTTATTCCGTGGGATGCCCAGTAGCTTCGGCATGTAATGTTTCTACACAAGCCAGTATTCGCTGAAACGGGAAACCGTTCGTCGCAACTGTCATTTGTTACAGCTAGTTATTGTGCGGAACGGATATTAAAAGGAGAGCCAAAGGAAGCGACAATCGCGACCGGTGAAGGAGTACTGGATCATGATAGATGAAGCTGTTACAGCCAAAGAAGGAACACCAATTGAATCTCTGGTTACTGCCCCAACTATCACGGAACCTGCAGTCGGAGAGTACATTGTTCCCGGTTTTTTGATCCGAGCAGAAACTAACATAACTCCCCTTTCCGAATGGAATATAGAAATTCATGATGCCAAAAGCATGCTTTTAAAATCTAATTATAAAACTACTTCAAACTACGTCCGTTTCACCGTTTCAAAAGAACTTATTCAGCCAGGAGCAGGCTTTTACTTCAAGCTCGAGTATTACAGTTGGCCGTTTTGGAGTAAGTGGGCTTGGTCTGGCGACAAAGTAATGGGAATTGATCGTCCGTATTTTTTAAGCGGCTCCGGACCCGTCTATTCAACGACGCCGGTGATTAAGGCCGCCGGTTTTCCAGGTGCCATAATCAGATTGTATGAAGCCGGTTCGGGGGTGCATGTTCATGGCGAGGGCACGGTGAGAGCGGATGGCACTGTTGATATCCAGGTGACGAAACCACTGTGGTCAGGCAATTTTCCTATGACTGCTAATCAGACCAAAAACGGTGTGACGTCTGGTTGGGCGAATCAGCGGAATTTTATTGTTCCTTGAACATTATCATGCCGAGACAGGTAATCAGGAGGCTCGCAGTAATGCGAGCCTCCTTCATGAAACACGTCAAATTCTTTGTTGACGTGTTTTAGTACAGTCAAACCCTGAAGTGACTCACCATCATCTGCAACTGATTCCCCAACCGCGCCAGTTCAACACTGGACTTGGCCGTCTCGTCGCTGGCAGCGGCGGTCTGTTCGGACACGTCGCGTACGTTGATGATGCTGCGGCTGATCTCTTCGGCCACGGCGCTTTGCTGTTCGGCGGCGGCAGCGATCTGCTGGTTCATCGACTGGATGTTGGACACCGTGCGGGTGATGTTTTCCAGTGACACGCCGGCCTTGCGGGTCAGGGTGACGCTGCTGTCGGTGAGGGCGCGGCTGTTGTTCATCACGGCGGACACTTGTTGCGTGCCGTTCTGCAAACCGGCCACCAGGCCTTCGATTTCCTCGGTGGATTTCTGCGTGCGCTGGGCCAGGCCGCGGACTTCGTCGGCCACCACGGCAAAACCACGACCGGCTTCACCGGCACGCGCCGCTTCAATGGCGGCGTTGAGCGCCAGCAGGTTGGTCTGTTCGGCCACGGCTTTGATCACGTCCATGACGCTGCCGATCTTGTCGCTTTCGTGTTGCAGCACGCTCATGGCTTCGGTGGAACGCACCACTTCGCTGGCCAGGCGCTCGATCTGGGCAATGGCTTCGTTGACCACTTTGTCGCCTTCGCGGGCTTCGCCGTCGGCGGCGGCCGCTGCTTGTGACGCTTCCTCGGCATTGCGCGCGACTTCCTGCACGGTGGCGGTCATCTCGTGCATGGCAGTGGCCACCTGATCGGTCTCGATCTTCTGGCTGTTAACGCCGGCGCTGGTCTGCCCGGTTACGGCGGACAACTCTTCGGCGGCGCTGGCGATCTGAGTAACGCCGTCGCGGATACCGCTGATCAGGTCACGCAGGGTCACGCCCATGCGCGCAATGCCTTGCTGCAACACGCCGAGTTCATCGCGGCGCGTCACTTTGACGTCCTGGGACAGGTCGCCGCCGGCGATGCGCTCGACCACTGCAAGTGTGTCGCGCAGCGGGCGGGTGATCTGACGGGTGATGATGACGGCGGCAATGATCCCGACCAGCAGCGCCAGCAAAGTGCTGATCAGTTGCAGGGTGCGAGCCTGGGCGCTTTCAGCGTCGCGGCGGTCGAGCTGGATCTGATAGAGCTGATCACTCAGGGTGACGATGGCGGCGCCCTGATCGGTCATTTCCTTGCGCGCCTGCACGGCATCGTTGCTCGCGGCCTTATAGGCCTGCAAGGCGCTGCGGTAGTTGCCCAACGCGGTTTCCAGTTGGCGCAACTCGTCCAGCATAGTGTCGGCGAATTGCACATTGAGTTGTTTCAGGCTGGCGATGGCCGCGTCCAGTTGGCCGACGGCTTTCTGCTCGGTCTCGGCGTTGGTGGTCGCGGTATAACCGCGCACTTCGTAGCGGGCCAGCATGAACGCTTCCTTGGCGGCGGTGATGGCCTGGAATTGTTCGAAGCGCTGATCGCTCAACGGCATTTGTTGTACGCGGGTACTGATGGCGTTGATCAGCGAATTCGCATTTTCCGCGTTGGTGCCCATGGCGTCGCGCGCGCTGTTGCCGGCGCGGTAGGCGCTGCGCATTTTGTTCAGGGACGTTTTGTACGCGTCAATTTGCGTACCTTGCTCTTTGAGCAGCTTGAGGTTTTCCGGGCTCTTGAATTTCACCAGCAGCGCTTGTTGCTGAGCGGCAAACGCCTCCAGGGTGGTCTGGACGTTCTGCGCGGTGGTTTCATCGCCGTTGGCCAGCATGTATTGCAAGCGAACCACACGCAGCTTGGTCAGGCCGGCATTGAGCTGGGTGATGTCGCTCATCCAGTTGCTGCGGTCAATCAGGCTGCCCAGGCTCGTCCAGCCGGTCAGGGCGAGGACGCAGGTCAGTGCCAGGACCAGGCCAAACCCCAGGCCCAGTTTCATGTTCACGCTGATGTTGCCGAACCAGCTATTCATCAAATTCCTCCAGGAACGTTGCGCTTTTGGTCGTCGGTTGGCTGGAAGATTGTTGTTTTTGGTAGCCAAGGGTGTGTAGCAGGTCTGTATCGGCAGCAATCACTAGAGCTGAAAGGATTTTGTCAGACGGTTCTGTAACAAGAGTTTTTGCAGGGGGCTTAAGCTTTTTTTCACATGGGTTTCACCGACTGCCGACGCGAGCCTCTCTACCCTCACGGCATCGAATGTAAGTGATGCATGCCGGTGAGGCGGCCTGATGTGGAATTGAGACTGAGTCTGTTCGGGATCAAACGCTCGATTGATCTGAGCCGTTTTACCCGCTATCGAAACACCGTAGTGGTACTCGCCTCGGCGCTGCTGGTGATCCCGTTGACCGTCTGGCTGTTGCGGCCTGCCGCCGTTCCGGACCTGGCCCATGGCAATGTCGAGGGCGCCCAGGCGTTGTTGTCCGGTTGGGCCAAGGGCGACATGATTGTGCTGGTGCGCCATGTCGAGCGCTGCGATCACTCGACGGCCGAGTGCCTGACGGGCAATGATGGCATCACGGATCGTTCGCGCAGCGTCGCCGTGAGTGTCGGTGCGCAATTCGAAAGCCTCGGCCTGGGCAAGGCTGACATTTACAACAGCCCGATGATGCGGACCGCACAGACGGCCGCCTACATGTTCAACAAGGTCAGTACCAATGAGGAGTGGTTGATCAATTGCAAGGGCACTATGCTGCGTGACGCGCTGGCGCACAAAGTGCCAGGGCGTAATCTGATTCTGGTGACCCACAGTGAATGCATGGCGCAGATCGAAAAAGCCCTCAAGCTTCCGACGGCCACTCTTGGCTATGGCGCCTCCTTGTTTATCTCCGCCGAATCACTACAGGCGCCGCGAATGCTTGGTTACATCGAAGCTTCCGACTGGCGCTCGGTGACCAGCCAATGAGTAATCCCATGCGTTTTTACTATTTCAACTTCGGCATTCCTCTGGCCTGCGCGGCCGTCGTTTTTCTGATGTTCGACATGACCAAAATCGACATCGCGTTCAGCAATCTTTTTTTTGATCCGCTGACCCAGACCTTCCCGCTCGACCAGGTTCACTTCTTTGAGAAACTCACCCATAAATGGGCGCGCATCATTCCGAACTGGACTGCTGAAATTGCCTTGATCGGCGCGATGCTGTCGTTTGTCTGGCCCCTGATCAACCCGCAAAAGCGTCCGCGTCTTGGCCGATTCCTGGAGCGGAGCAAAGCCGCTCCGGTGCTGAAGTTTGCCTATGACCATCGTCGGGATTTTCTGTTTGTAGTGTTCGCGTTTGCCATTTGCACCGGGGTGATCCATTTCCTCAAGGCGCACACCAGCGTCTACTGCCCAATTGAAACGACCCTGTATGGCGGGAAAATTGCCCACATGGAGTGGTACGAAAACTTCCAACTGTTCAGGGAAGCCGGTGAAGGGCGCTGCTGGCCGGGCGGGCATGCTTCGGGCGGTTTCACCATGCTTGCGCTGTACTTCGTCGCGCGCCGCTACCGCTGGCGCTATTCGAAAGCGCTGATGTACGGCTCGCTGCTGCTCGGTTTTGTCTACGGCACAACGCGGGTTCTGCAAGGCTGGCACTACATGTCCCACACGTTTTGGGCCGGGATCTTCGTGTGGCTGGCGTGTTTGCTGACAGCGTTGGCGTTTTATGGGCGAGCGTCTCTGGAAAAATCTCTATTGACTGACGTGCCGTCATCGCGAGCAAGCTTGCTCCTACAGGAGACTGCGGTCGTGCGCGCAATCCGTGAGCAACAATGAACCCTTGTGGGAGCGAGCCTGCTCGCGATTAACGATGACGCGGTATGCCTGCCTACTCCTGCGGATCAACGTTATCCAGTGCCTGGTTCACTGCCAGCTCCGCCAGCATGATGATCTGCGCAATGGCCAGCGCGGTGTTGCGCTGTGAACCGTCGAGGTAGGTGGCTAAATCGCTGGTCATGACGCTGGCGGATGCCAATGACTCGCAGGCATGGGCGAGGAGGTTTTCAGTGCCGATGTCGGGGAGAATCGTGAAAAAGGGGCTGGGGCGATAGGGTTTGTTGGTGGGGGGATCGGGGATTAATTTATCCAAGGCGGTTCACCTATGACGTTGGAACCACCGCTTTCCGTTTCTCACACGGTGAAGAGGTGGCAGCTATGTGCGAGGTGAGAAAACGGGTCATAGGCAACCCGGCCAGACCGAAGTCTGCCCGCACACAGCCGCCATAACGCATTTGTAGACAGCGGATTAAGCTGGCGGCAATTATGCAGTTGCTGGCACTGGATGACTATGAATTGCCGGGTTCTCACACCCGATCACTGAGTTTTCAGTGACAAGCAAAGACTAAAGAGCCCGCTTCCGAGCAACAACCTTAAAAATCTGTGGGCGTTTTCTTCGTTTTTGGTAGGAGATGTCCTGCAATGACGACGACATTTTTATCGACAGTGAAGCCGCCATCGCGAGCGGGCTCGCTCCTACAGGAGACTGCGGTCGTACGCGCAATCCGTGAGCAAAGTCATCAAGCGGATGGCGTACGGCTACCGGGACAGCGAATTCTTTTTCATGAAGACCAAGAGCGTCTTTCCCGGTAATCCGTGAAGAACCCAAAAAAAAAGCCCGCGGGAGGGCGGGCAAACCGTAGTTTCTTGAATGAGCGAGCGCAATGTACCGGTTGCCGGGGCGCGATGGGGTGAAGAAAAATTCATCTGCGCCGCGGCAAAGTCGGGGCTTACGGCAAATGATCGGCCGCAAAGTCTGCCTCCGAGCGCGCCCGCAAACGCCCCTTGCGACACGCTTGCTGGAAGCGTTCGAAGTCGCGGTCATTCTGTTCGGTATAGGTTTTCGCATACTTGAACAGTGCATCGGCGAGCGCATCGCTTTTGCCGATATAACCACTGATCTGCGCGGCATGCCCGGACGATTTGGCATGTGCACGGGCGAGGGCGCGGCCGCAGATTCGGCCGTAGGCGGCAAAGGCTTCGGCGTCGAAGGTTTCCAGTTCGGCGGAGATTTTCATGTCGCGCAACTGACGCACGTAAAAATGACGACCGTTGGGGCCGGTGGTCCAGCCAAGGAACAGATCACTGGCGGACTGCATCAGCCGTTGACCATCGACCACGCGCTGACCGTTATGCCGCACGCGAGACTTGGCCTTCACGTAATCGGCGAGCACCGACTGCCGTGCTTCCTTGAATTGCAGGAACAACGGGAACTCTTGCTCGTCAGTCAGCAGCGCCACCAGGCAGCGCGTGCCGACACTGCCGACACCGACTACTTTGAACGCCAGGTCCTGAACATTGAAGCGCGACAGCAGCCCGCGCCGGTCAGCTTGCAGGGTCGTCCGATATTCACTCATGAACGTCTCGTAGAGCGGTCGCCAGTCCGCGAGCCGCAGCCAGTCATCGTCGGCATCCAGCAACGTGGTGTTTTTGTGCAGATGGAAAATTTCCGGCAGGTCATCGCGAATGATCAGACGGCCTGCGGCGTCACGTTCACTGATTTTCGGCAACAGTTCAGCATGGGTACGGCGTTCGGCTTTGGCGATGGCGCGCTCCACGTGTTCCAGCGTGGCTTTACTCGCCTGTTGCCGCAGGTCTTCGTAACTGATGGACTCGTACCAGTTCTCCAACGCGCTTTGCTCCGCGCATTCGAGCATCGTTTGCTGATACGCGGCGACCACTTCGCGGCAGACGTTTTCTTCCACGGTTTCGCCATGGCGCAGGTCACGGGCGGCCACCATGAAACTCGCCACCAGACGTTTGACATCCCATTCCCAAGGGCCGGGATGGACCTCATCGAAGTCATTGACGCTGAACAGCAGGTTGCGTTCCGGCGTGGCGAAACCGCCGAAGTTCATCAAGTGACTGTCACCACAGATCGTCGACACCAAGCCCATGTTCGCCGTGCTGGCCAGGTCGTGAGCCTGCAACAGCGCATTACCGCGATAAAAGGTGAACGGCGACACCAGCATGCGCCCGTAGCGCAACTCGACCAGAGAATTGACCCGGCCCTCGCTGGAGCGCTTGATCAGTGGCAGCGGGTCACGACTGGTTTTTCCGGTGGCCGCTTGATCACTGCGAGGGCAGTTTTTTCGAGCGTCCTTGCCTTGCTTCAAGCGGTCTTTGAGGGTGGTCATGTGGGCTCGGTAGATAAAAGTGATGAAAGGTCAGGTTTTGGTATCCGAACGATTTGTCTTTGATGGGATGAGTGTAGAGAAAAATGCTTAAAGCACTGCTTCAAGTTAGTTGATGTCATTTTGATGTTGAAGCGGGCAGTAATGGTCCCTAAAGTGCCTGTTCTTTTTTTCAAGAGAAGGAACTCCCGCGTGAAGATTATCCAGTGCTCTTTGATCTTGGGTGCCGTGTTCGTGTTGAGCGGTTGTGTGGTGCAAAGCACCTATAGCAAGACGATCGCCGTTACCAAGGACGCTGACGGTCGTGTGATTCAAACCGTTGAAAGCGAGACAGTGGTTCAGCCAGCCTCGGGTTACCCACTGCGACTGGAAAAAATCAAAGGTGTTCAACCTTGATGGTTCGTTGAAAAAACATCTCTTGGAAAGTGATCCCGGATAAAAAATCCAGGCAAAAAAAGGCCGTGAAGCTTCGATTTCTCGACGCTTCACGGCTTTGTTCATTCTGCGCAGCAAGAACCTCTACGAGCCAGATTACTTGGCCTTCGCGCTCTTGATGTCGCTGATGATTTGCTGCGCAATCGCCTGGACCTGTTTTTTGGTCATGGCCGACATCACGCCTTCCCATGCCGACGATGACGTGTCGTAGGTCCGGGTGCCGATCAGGCTCCCCGATTTCAAGTCAGAAAAGTCGGCGCTGGAATTGACCCAGGCGTTGCCCACCATAATGCCAGCGGCAACACGTGCCCCTGGCGTCAAGTAGCGGAAGTTGCTCACGTTGATGGTGATGCCGACGCCATCCTTGGTGCCCGAACTCAACGTCTGAGCCTCTGTAAGGCCGTAGCCGGCACGGGCGGCTTCTGCTTGCAGGGCCTCATTCCAGTCACGCTGCAAAAGGGGCCAGTCTTCATTCTGCTGGACCTTGCTGTTCCCTTTGAAATTGACCACCAGGTTTTGCTTCGCCGACTCCTGAATCGCCAGTGTTTCACCGCCGCCACTTTTTACCGACGCAGCACAACCGCTCAGAAGTGACACGGCCAGGAGGCATGAAAGGGAGAGCAAATGCTTTGGATTTTTCATTGAATGTCCATATCCGGAACGATTGGGTTGGCGCTAAACAGAGAATGGTAGCGATATGATGGCAATTGGCGCAATCCTGAGGCGAAGCCATTGATTTCGTCAAGCGGCGCGGTAGCTATCAATGAACCGACGTCAATCGTTCAGGCACAAAAAAGGCACTTGCGATAATCGCTAAGTGCCTTTTTTTCTAGCTTATTTGGTGGAGCCGGGGGGATTTGAACCCCCGTCCGCCAGTACTCCGCTGTCGGTACTACATGCGTAGCCGTGTCTATTAAGTTAACCCGCAGCGACCCGACGGGCAGGGTGCTTTGGGCGAGTTGTGTAAGTTTTAGCCGCTTCGTCCACAACGTACTGCACGGCGATTCTGTTCTATATGACAATCACTTTGGGTTTACAGACATCCCCTGATGATTGCTGGACCCGAAGGTACCAGGAGGGAAGGGCTAAGGCTGCTTACGCAGCGAGAGCGTATTCCCCGTAGGTTTCGTCATTGGCAACTATAAGAAGTTGCAACAGTGGATTTACGAGTTCTGTTACCAACTCGGCATGCACCTAAAGTTTCGCGACCGGCGTCGAATCCTAAACGGCCCCGTGCCTGTTGCTCTGTGAATCAAAGTGAACAGCAAGCCTGCGCAGTGTACGCCAACGTGGCTCAGAAGGCCACCCGATGCTTGGCGCGAGTGATCATGGGTTGGGATCTTTGCTCAGTTTGCCAGCGACAATCCCTGGGTGGCCTCGGTGACGCATTTTTTGTCGTCCCCGGCAGCTTTTGAAGCTTCGGCGCTGGCCAGCAGTCTTTTGATCTCCATTGTGGTGTTGTCGGCGCTCGCCGGCAGTGCATTCACTTTGGCTTTGAGCTGTTGCAGCTTGCTTGTACACAGGTCGTTGTCCGCTGCAAATACGGGAGAAGCCAACAGTGCAGCAGACATGAGCAAACCAGCGATCGCGGTACGTTTCATGGGTATTTCCTTGTACGGGTAGTCTCGGTGCTGCCATAGGGGCGGGGGCTCGGCCGAGGTCGAAAAACAAGCCACGATTGATCGGCCCTACCTAAAAGACTACGACGCTGCGCAAGAATTCGTTTTTCACCCGAAGGCTATGGAAAAAAGGTCCATGCAGGACCAAACCCCAGAAGCAACAAAACCCGCAGTTGGCGGGTTTTGGTTTGTTTCGCATTGGGTGGAGCCATCCTGAGCGCTCCCTGGCCTGTTGCTCTGTGAATCTTGATGAGCAACAAGCCTGCGAGTTTAACGCCAGGAAAGCCCACCCGAAGGTTGGCAGTGTGCCGGCTTACTTCCCGCCTTTGTTCGCGTTCTTGATTTCCTGGATAGTTTGTTCTGTCTCGGCGATGCAATCATCAGTCCCTTCCTTGGTGCCTTTTGCCTGGTCGGCTTTGGCTTGCTTGACGCTGTCCATTACCTGATCAGACATTTCTGGAGGAGTCTGTGCCCTGGCATTTTCGATGGTTTTAATGTTGACCGCGCAGAGGTCTTCAGCGGCAAACGAGGTGGACGCCATCAGCGAGACAGTAACGAACAGACCTAACAGTACAGAACGTTTCATGAGTATCTCCTTGAACTGAGGGTCCAGGCATTTGCTGGCCATCAGGACGGGCTGCCGAGTTTGGGTAAAGCCCGGCAATATCCGGGCTTAATCTGTGGACTACGACACTGCGTCAGGGTTCTATTTTTCTTCAGACAGCCCCTCGGCTGTGTGACCCGATCCACCAGATAGACCAGCCCGTGGTAGTCGATTCCGCCATGTTGCGTCAGACCGATCTCACAGGTGCGGCTGGTCGAAATCCCCTCGCTGCACTGTTGCACCGCGTCCTTGAGCGTACGCAGCGAATGGGCGTTCAGCTCCGGTGTGGTGAAGCCCTTGTCACCGGCAAATCCACAGCAGTGAATACCTTCGGGAATGACCACGTTTTTGCTGCACTTGCGCGCCAGATCAATCAGCGCCTGGCTTTCCCCGAGGTGCTGAGTGCTGCACGTGACGTGCACGGCGATGGGCGCTTCCTGCGGTGTGAAGTCGAGACGATCCATCAAATGCGTACGGATGAAACGCACCGGGTCGTACAGGTCCAGTCGAACCTCTCCCAGGTCCTGAACCAGTCGCAAGGTGCAGGGGCTGGTGTCGCAGTAGATCGGGTCGAGCCCGCCACGGCTGGCGTGCAGTAGTGCGCCAATCAGTTCCTGGCGCTTGTGTTCGGCCTGTTCGGCGTAGCCCTTGGAGGCAAACGGCTGGCCGCAGCAGAGACTGTCCTGGTTGTCCGGAAAGACTACCTGGTAACCGGCTTTTTCCAGCAGACCACGGGTTTTGTCGTACAGCGACATTTGCTCTTTATCACCGGCCGCCGGGCCCATGACCCGCGAGACGCAAGCCGCCAGGTACACCACGCGAGGGCGCTCGTCCGACACGATCGGGCTGAAGCGAATGGCTTTTTCTGGCTGCGGCATGGCGTTGGTCCATTGCGGGACCTGGCCTTTGGATAACTTCGTCAGCGTTGCCGAAAGCTTCGCCAGACGTGGCGCCCCCAGCAGCATCCGCGCGCCATTGGCCACATGCAGGGTGAAACGGGCGCCTTGCAGCGCGGTAGCGAAATTGCCTTCGAGCCAATTGGCGGTTTTCGTATGTGTCGCCTTACGGCTGCGAAGCTTTTTCACCAGCTCGCCAGTGTTGATTCCTACAGGGCAACGTTGTGCGCACAGTCCGGTGGCGGCGCAGGTGTCGATGCCCTGGTATTCGTAAGCGGCTTCGAGTTTCGTGGTGTCCACACCGGCGCGTTTTTTTGCCTGAATATCTCGCCAGATCACGATGCGCTGGCGCGGGCTCAGGGTCAGGCCTTTCGACGGGCAGACCGGCTCACAAAAACCGCACTCGATGCACTTATCCACAATCTCGTCGGCGGCAGGCAGCGGTTTCAGATGCTTGAGATGGATCTGCGGATCGTCACTGAGCACAACGTCCGGATTGAGAATGCCGTTGGGGTCGAGCAAGCGTTTGAGCTGCCACATCAACTGGTAGGCATCGCTGCCCCATTCCAGCTCCACGAACGGCGCCATGTTGCGACCGGTGCCATGCTCGGCTTTCAGCGAACCGCCGAACTCCACCGCGACCAACTGCGCCACGTCGTCCATGAACGCCTGGTAGCGTGCGACTTCTTCCGGGTTGTTGAAGCCTTGGGTGAAGACGAAGTGCAGATTACCTTCCAGCGCGTGTCCGAAAAGGATCGCTTCGTCGTAGTGATGCTTGTCGAACAACTCGATCAGACGATTCACGCCGATGGCCAGTTGTTCCACCGGGAAGGTTACGTCTTCGATGATCACCGTGGTGCCGGTTTTGCGCACCGCGCCGACGGCGGGAAAGGTGTCCTTGCGAATGGCCCAGAGACGGGCGTTCTCGATTGGGTCTTCGGTGAAGTCGACCTGTTTTTCCACTGGAAACGAAGTCAGCGACGCCATGATTTGCGCCAGTTGCTCGTGCAGCAAAGTCGACGACGCGGCGCGGGATTCGATCAGCAGCGCGCAGGCATTGTTCGACAGATGCTGTACGAAATCCGGCATGCCGGGTTTGTTCTGCACTGAACGCAGACTGCGACGGTCGAGCAGTTCCACGGCCGACACCGGTTGGCTTTTCAGCACGGTGACGGCGTTGCAGCAGGTCTCCACATCCGGGAACACGATCAGCGCCGACGCCTTGTTCGGGTGGTCGATCACCGTGTCGTAGGTCACGGCGCTGATGAACCCCAGCGTGCCTTCGGAACCCACCAGCAAGTGGCTCAAGATATCCACAGGCTCGTCGTAATCCACCAGGGCATTGAGTGACAGGCCGGTGGTATTTTTCAGACGGTATTTGTGGCGGATTTTTGCGGCTAATTCGGAATTGGCGCGGGTCTCGCGGCCCAGTGTCGCTAAACGGTCAAGCAACGCTGCGTGGCTCTCACGAAACGCCGCTACGCTCGCCGCATCTTCGGTGTCGAGACGGCTGCCGTCGGCGAGTACCAGGCGAATACCGGCCAGCGTGTGATAGGTATTTTGCGCCGTGCCGCAGCACATGCCGCTGGCGTTATTGGCGACGATACCGCCGATTTTACAGGCGTTGATCGAGGCCGGGTCGGGACCGATCTTGCGTCCGAATGGCGCTAGCCACGCGTTGGCCTGCGCGCCAATGACGCCCGGCTGCAGGCGGATTTGCGTGCCGTGGCCGCGGATCTCGCGTCCATTCCAGTTATCCCCAAGCACGATCAGCACCGAATCGCTGATGGCCTGGCCGGACAGGCTGGTGCCGGCGGCGCGGAAGGTCACCGGAACCTGATCCCGTTGCGCCAGTTTCAGCAGCGCCACCACTTCATCTTCAGACTCGACGCGGATCACCAGTTGCGGAATCAACCGGTAGAAACTGGCATCGGTGCCGAACGCCAATGTCGACAGCGGGTCGTCGAACCGTCGTTCTTGAGGTATCAGTTGCTGCGCATCTCGCAGGAAAGTCGCCGGTAGAGTCATTGGTCCTCCAGGATCAAAACCACCAGGTCTTTCGGGCCGTGGGCACCGTAAGCCAGGACTTGTTCGATGTCGGCCGTTTTCGACGGGCCGGACACCAACAGCGCGTTGGTCGGCATGCCGTGAGCCCAGTTGAACTCCTGCTGCACCTGATAGAAGTTGTCGCGGATTTCACTGGCCTTGAGCAGGGCGAAATGTACGGGTGGTACCAGGCTCATCAAGCGTGGTTCTTCCCGCGTCGGCCAGAGAATCAGACTACCTGTGGCGGCGATTGCGCCGAGGGTGGTGGTGAGGCTGGCCGGTGTATCGTTGAACAGCTCGGCTTTCCATTCTTCCACCGGGCGGTCGTAGGCCTGTAGCGTCGGCAAGCCAGGATTGTTCGCCCAGTGCTGAGTGACACGTTGACCGTGCGGCGTCGTCGGCGCGATCAACAGGCTCGGCAGCTGACGATCCCGCAGCAACTGGGCAAGCAGCGAAGGCCAGGCTTCGCCGGACGTTAGATGGATTTCCGTGTGCACCGCTTCCATCAGTTTGCGCAGCTGTGGAATGCGTTGTTCGGGGGCGTAGGTGTACGGCGCTGTCACCAGTTCGACGTCGAACTCGTCAGGCACGGGCGTGGTGCCGGTCAGACTTTTCCGTAACTTGGCGAGGATATTTTGCTTGGCGCTCATCAGCGGTCTCCCTGTTTGGCCAGATGCTCGCGGGCCATGTCGTGCAGTGAGCGGGCAGCCGGTTTCGGGGCGCTGTGGTTTTGCGTCCATGGGCCGACGTTGCTCGGTGCGAGGGCACGCAGACGCGTGGCGACAAAGCCGAACAGTCGATACAGCGTCGGCGAGCTGTTGAGCTTCGCCCAGGCATTCCAGATAAAACGCTCCTTGCGCGAATACTTGCTGCCCTGGCCGCGCATCACTTGATGCGGGCTGTCCGGGGCTTTGACGTTCTCTTCCCGCAGGCGACGCAGTAAGGAAGGGATAGGAATTTTTACCGGACAGACTTCGCCGCAAGCACCACACAGCGATGACGCACTCGGATGATCCGGGACATTCGCCAGGCCGACCATGTGCGGCGTGATGATTTTTCCGATAGGCCCAGGGTAAACCTCCCCATAGGCGTGGCCGCCGATTCGAGTGTAGACCGGGCAATGATTCATACAGGCGCCGCAGCGAATACAGTTCAGGGTCTGGCGCAATTCACTGTCGGCAAAGGCTTGGCTGCGACCGTTGTCCAGCAGCACAAGGTGCACTTCCTGTGGGCCATCGAGTTCATCGGCCTTGCGTGGGCCGGAGATCATGTTGACGTAGGTGGTGATCGGCTGGCCGAGGGCCGAGCGGGTCAACAGTGACACCAGTGGCACCACGTCACGCAGGTTTTCCACGACTTTTTCGATGCCGGTGACCGCGATGTGTACCGGCGGCACCGTGGTGGTCATGCGCCCGTTGCCTTCGTTTTCCACCAGCAGCAAGGTGCCGGTTTCGGCCACGGCGAAGTTGACGCCGGAGACGCCGATGTCCGCTTCGAAGAATTTCTGCCGCAAGACTTTGCGACCGATCTGAATGAGTTGGTCAACGTCCTTGGTGTATTCCACGCCAAGTTTGTCATGGAACAAGGACGCGACCTGACCGGCATTCTTGTGGATCGCCGGCATAATAATGTGTGAAGGCTTCTCGTGGTCGAGCTGGACGATGTACTCGCCCATGTCCGATTCCAGGCATTCAATGCCCCGTTCAGCGAGGAAATGGTTCATCTCCATTTCTTCGCTGACCATCGATTTGCCCTTGATCACTTGCCGCCCCTCGTGAGCGCGGATGATCGAGAGGACGATGCCATTGGCTTCGTCCACCGTTTCCGCCCAGTGCACTGTCACACCGTTGCGGGTCAGGTTCTGTTCAAGTTGCTCGAGCAGGTCGGGCAGCTTCGATAACGCACGGGCGCGGACAGCATTGCCCAGCGCTCGCAAATGTTCTCTTTCATGGGCATCGCTGAAGGACGCTGCCCGTTTTGTCATCAGAGAATCCATCGCAGTGCGAAAGTTGTTTCGCAGTTGCTTGTCACCCAACGCCTTGTGCGCACGGGTGCGGAAATCTTCTTCTACGGCAACCGTAGGAATAATCGCGGAAGCGTTCATTGAACACCTCCGGTGCGCTGCCAAAGGAAACTGGCCAGGTGTTGACCGCGCAACGCTTCCTTCTGTTTCTCCAGCGAGCCGTTGATGTTCATCAAGCAACCGCAATCGGCACTGAGTACCTTGTGCGCACCGGATTCCTTCAACGACCGGGTCTTGTCAGCCACCATCGCGCCGGAAATGTCTGGCATACGGACGCTGAAAGTCCCACCGAAGCCACAGCATTCACTTTCATGGCTGTGCTCGACTCGCTCCACATTCCCCAACTGCGCCAACAACTCGCGGCCGTGCAAGTGGGTGTTCATCTCACGACGTGCCGAACACGATGTGTGCAATGCCACTTTGACCGGTTCGCCGCTGTCCTTGAGCTGCACCTTGCAGACAAACAACAGAAACTCGGCCAGCTCATACGTCCGGGCCGCCAGGGCCTGAACCTGTTTCAACGTTTGCGGCTCGTCCTTGAACAAGTCGGCATAGTGCTCGCGCAGCATGCCGGCGCACGATCCCGACGGCACCACCACCGGATAATCTCCAGCGAACAGCGCCAGTTGCGCGCGCGCCACGGTCCGGGCCTGGTCGGTGTAACCGGAGGTGTAGGCCGGTTGCCCGCAGCAGCTTTGCCCTTGCGGGTACTCGACACGAATGCCTTCGCGTTCCAGCAGGTGAATCGCATCCATCCCGGCTTCGGGGTAGAACAGATCAACCACGCAGGTCCCGAACAGGTAGACCCGTGACGGTTTTTCGCTGGGGTATTGCCGAGGCTCGGGCAGTGGCGGGGCAACGCGGGTCGCGTTCGGCACGGCGTTGTAAAAAAGCTCGCTCATCAGGCGTGTCTCCGGGTGGTCCCGGTTATCCGTCCGCTGAGGCTGCTGAATATAGAGAGAGATTCTTTCAGCAGCCTTACAGACCGGGTTGTGAATAGCTGACGCCGGAATCGTGGTCCGGCGTCGGTTTTTGCGTTTTTTCTTGTAGTACTTAGTGCACCAGCATGCCGGTGAACCAGTAGGCCTGAGCCAAGGTGATCAGGCCGACGATGGTTGCGAAGAACAGGCTGTGCTTGAGGGTGAAACGGAACAGGTCCGATTCCTTGCCGACCAGACCGGTCGCGGCGCAGGCCACGGCGATCGATTGTGGCGAGATCATCTTGCCCGTCACGCCGCCGCTGGTGTTTGCCGCGACCAACAACACATCGTTCACACCAATCTGGTGCGCGGTGGTCGCTTGCAACGAGCTGAACAGCGCGTTGGACGAGGTATCGGAACCGGTCAGGAACACACCCAGCCAGCCGAGGAACGGCGAGAAGAACGGGAACGCCGCGCCAGTGCCTGCCAATACCAGCGCCATGGTCGACGACATGCCCGAGTAGTTGGTGACGAAGGCAAACGCCAGCACCATGCCGATGGACAGGATCGGCCAGCGCAGCTCGTAGAATGTCTCTCTCAAAGTGGTCAGACCAGTTTTTACGTTGATCTTCAACACCAGCATCGAGATCAGCGCGGAGAAGAAAATCGCCGTGCCGGTCGCGGAAATCGGATCGAGTTTGAACACGGCCGGGATGGCGGTCGGAGCGGTCACGATCGGTGCGACCTTGATCACCATTTGGTCCAGGTGCGGAATGGCGAAGTTAAACACCCAGCTGTACATCGAGCCACCGGCGGCGAACATCGCCTTGAACGGCTTCAGGGTCCAGATGGTGACCAGCACGGTGAGGATCAGGAACGGCGACCAGGCTTTGAAAATTTCACCGAGGCTGTAAGGCGAGGCCACGGTTGTGCGCGGCTGGCCGAAACCGCCGGCGCTGGCAGTCACAACGGAGGCTGAGACGGCGCCAGCAATGTGTTGGCCTGCGGCGCGTTTCGGTTGCCAGACTTTCAGGAACAGCGTCAGGGAAATCAGGCTGGCCAGGGCCGAGGTGATGTCTGGCAGTTCCGGGCCGATGAAGTTCGACGTGAAGTATTGGGTGACGGCGAAGCTCAATCCGGCCACCAGCGCTGCTGGCCAGGTTTCCCGCACGCCGCGCAGGCCGTCCATCATGAACACCAGCCAGAACGGCACGAACAGCGACAGCAACGGCAGTTGGCGGCCGGTCATGGCGCCGATCTTGAACGCGTCGATACCGGTCACTTGCCCGGCGACGATGATCGGAATCCCCAAGGCGCCGAAGGCCACTGGCGCGGTGTTGGCGATCAGGCACAGGCCTGCGGCGTACAGCGGGTTGAAGCCGAGCCCGACAAGGAGGGCGGCGGTAATCGCTACCGGTGCGCCGAAACCGGCTGCGCCTTCAAGGAATGCACCGAAGCAGAAACCGATCAGCAGCACCTGCAAACGCTGGTCGTCGGTGATCGACAGGACGGAGCTGCGAATCACTTCGAACTGACCACTCTTGACCGTCAGTTTGTAGAGGAACACGGCGGCGACGATGATCCACGCAATCGGCCACAGGCCGTAGGCGAAGCCATACCCGGCGGCGGCGAATGCCATATCGACCGGCATCTGGAACGCGAAGATGGCCACCGCAATGGACAAGGCCAGCGTGATGCTGCCGGCCACGTGCCCTTTGAGTCGGAACACGGCCAACGCCAGAAAGAAAAACACGATGGGGATAACGGCTGCGAGCGCGGAAAAGCCGAGGCTGCCGAGCGGGGTATAGAGCTGTTGCCAGGTTTGCATATGGGGTGGCCCCTAATTGTTGTTGGTCAGGCACTGATCAGCGTTCTTGGGTAATTGGTAATACCAATTTACAATCGCTGTTCGCTAGGGTAAAAGCCTTGTAGGCGGCGTGTCAATTTGCCGCCCTAAAACTTTTGTCGAACAAGCGCTATGGCGCCTGTTTGAGCCGGTCGTACAAATGCCGTCTGGTAGGTGCTGGCAAAGCGCCGATAGGCCAGAATAGAGAGCCCGGCGAGTCGTCGGGATCGTGGAGAATTGAGTTATGGGGTTTGATCAAATTCGTCAGCGCCGTTTGTCTGACGATATTGTCGAGCAGCTCGAGGGGATGATCCTCGAGGGCACGCTGAAGGCCGGTGAGCGCTTGCCGGCCGAGCGCGCATTGGCCGAGCAGTTCGGCGTGTCACGCCCTTCGTTGCGCGAAGCGATTCAGAAGCTGGCGGCCAAGGGCTTGCTGGTCAGCCGCCAGGGTGGCGGCAACTATGTGGTGGAGTCACTGGGCACGACCTTCAGTGATCCGCTGCTTCATCTGCTTGAAAGCAACCCCGAGGCCCAGCGCGATCTGCTGGAGTTTCGCCATACCCTGGAAGCGTCCTGCGCCTATTACGCAGCAATGCGGGCGACAGATGTCGATCGCGAGCGGCTGACCGCGGCCTTCAATGAATTGCAGGACTGCTACACCCGTCACGATGAAGTGAGTCGGGCGGAAGAGGGGGCGGCGGACGCGAAGTTTCACCTGGCAATCGCCGAAGCCAGTCACAACGCGGTGTTGCTGCACACCATTCGCGGGCTGTTCGATCTGCTCAAGCGCAACGTGGTGACCAACATTGGCGGCATGTACAAACAGCGCACGGAAACCCGCGACATGCTGATCACGCAGCATCGGGAGTTGTACATGGCGATTATCGAGGGAAGGGCGGAGCAGGCGCGGGAAGTTTCCAGTCGACACATTCTGTATGTACAGGAAGTGCTGGAAGAGGTGCGTCAGGAAGTGCAGCGCATGGCCCGGGCGGAGCGGCGCAAGGGGATGTAGTCAGTTAGTTTTGTATCGTTCGTGCGATTGCATTCGCGGGCAAGCCTCGCTCCTACAGGGTAACGTGTAGGAGCGAGGCTTGCCCGCGAAGAGGGCCTCAAGGCGAAAAATTACTCTTCCTTGCCCTTGTTGCGCACCGCTCGCTGCAACTCGCGACCGGCGTCGCGTTCGCGTTCGGTATCACGCTTGTCGTATTCCTTCTTGCCCTTGCCCAGAGCGATCTCGCACTTGACCATGTGCTTGCTCCAGTACCAGGACAGGCACACGCAGGCGTAACCCTTTTGCTGCACGGCGGCGGCCAGCTTTTCCAGCTCGCGGCGGTTGAGCAGCAATTTGCGGGTGCGCGTCGGATCGGCGATGACGTGCGTGCTGGCGGTCGTCAGGGGCGTAATGTGGCTGCCGAGCAGCCAGGCTTCGCCATCCTTGAGCAGCACGTAACTGTCGACCAGTTGCAGCTTGCTTGCCCGCAGACTTTTTACTTCCCAGCCGGCCAGGACCAGACCAGCCTCGAACCGATGTTCGATGAAGTAATCGTGTCGCGCCTTTTTATTCTGCGCGATGGTCCCTGTTGGGTGTTTCTTCTGTTTAGCCATAGGGGCGGCATTATAGGGAGTTGCACGCGAGTCGGCTACGGTGATGCTGCGTGCTTGAGCAGGTTGATTGAATCCCGGACAATGCGCCCTCTTTTTTCAATGCTTGGACGTGGTAACGATGTCGACAGACAAGGTTTCTGTCCACGGCAGTTGGGCTAGCCGCTGGGTCTTCATACTCGCCGCGACCGGTTCGGCCGTGGGCCTGGGTAGCATCTGGAAGTTCCCGTACATGGTCGGGGTCTACGGCGGCGGTGCCTTTGTATTGATGTTCCTGGCCTGTATCGCACTGATCGGCGTACCGGTCATGCTGGCTGAAACCCTGATCGGCCGGCGCGCCCGGCAAAGTCCAGCCAATGCCTTGAAGGTGCTGGCGCAGGAGGCCGGGCATTCGGGCAAGTGGTCCTGGGGCGCATTCGCCGGGATGATCACGGCGTTGCTGATCCTGTCTTTCTATAGTGTCGTCGGCGGTTGGTCGCTGGATTACATCATCGACATGGGTCGTGGCGACTTTCAGGGGGTAACGCCGGATCAGGTCGGTGCGTATTTTGGCAAGGTGATCGCCGATCCATGGCGCCTGACACTTTGGCACACGATTTTTATGCTGTTGTCCGCCGTCGTCATCGCCAGGGGCGTAGTCGCCGGCCTTGAGCGCAGCCTGCGCATCATGATGCCGCTGCTGTTTGTGATGATTCTGGTGCTGCTGGGTTACAGCATGACCACGGGCCATTTCATGGAGGGCGTGCATTTCATGTTCGACTTCCATCCGGAAAAAGTCCTCGACGGCTTGCTGCCGGCCATGGGGCACGCGTTCTTTTTCCTGAGCGTCGGCGTTGGTTCGATCATGATCTATGGCGCCTATATGCCGAAACATTCGTCGATCTCCGGCACCGTGGTCGGTGTCGCGCTGCTCGATACCTTTGTTTCGCTGGTCGCGGGCCTGGCATTGTTTCCGATTGTGTTCGCCGCCGGCCTGAACCCGAGCGAAGGCCCTGGCCTGATGTTCGTCAGCCTGCCATTTGCCTTTGGCAACGTAGCGTTCGGCCAGTTGATGGGGGTAGTGTTCTTCGTCCTGGTTGCGATTGCAGCCTGGAGTTCGGCGATTTCATTGCTCGAACCGATGGTGGCTTACCTGGTTGAACGCACTAAAGTCAGCCGCGCTTGGGTGACTTTCTGGCTGGCGTTCACCTGTTGGTTCGTCGGTCTGGGCACGGTGTTTTCCTTCAATATCTGGAAGGAAGCCAAATTTTTCGTGAACGAAGGCGGGATGTTCCATCTCTATCAATGGGGTGCGGCCGGCGGTCTGGATTTCTTTGGCGTGATCGATTTCTTTACTTCGCGGATCATGTTGCCACTCGGTGGTTTGTGTTTCGTGGTGTTTGCAGGCTGGGTGATGGGGCGTGAAGCGGTGCGCGACGAGTTGTCGATCCGCAGCCCCATGCTGTTCAATCTGTCCCTGTTTTTGATGCGCTATGTGGCGCCCATCGGCATTCTTGTAGTGTTTGCCGCCCAGCTGTGGAAGTGACGCTGACATGACGACACACATTCAACGTTCGGCTCTGCTGCCGTACCCGGCACAAGCGCTGTATGACCTGGTCAATGACGTGGCACGCTACCCGGAGTTTTTGCCGTGGTGCTCGTCGGCCGAAGTCCTCGAAAGCTCTCCCGAGTACATGCGCGCGAGCGTTGGCGTGGCCAAGGGTGGCCTCAGTCAGCATTTCGTGACGCGTAACACCCTGGTCCCCGGGCAATCGATCGAGATGAATCTCGAGGAGGGCCCATTCACGCAGTTGCATGGCATTTGGGTGTTCAAGGCGTTGACCGACAAGGCCTGCAAGATCAGCCTGGACCTGTCGTTCGATTACGCCGGGCCGATTGTTCGCGCGACCCTGGGGCCATTGTTCAATCAGGCAGCCAATACGCTCGTCGATGCGTTCTGCCAGCGCGCCAAACAGATACATGGTTAAGCCCGTGATCGAAGTCGAGGTGGTGTATGCCGCCGTTGATCGTCAGGTGCTTCGTGGTGTGACGGTGCCCGCAGGCACAACAGTGCGCGCAGCGCTGCTTGATTCGGGAATAGGCGAAGCGTTTCCAGAGCTGGATCTGGGCGAATGCCCTGTCGGGATATTCGGCAAGGTGATCGCCGATCCGGACACGCACCAGGTTCGGGCGGGGGATCGTATTGAGATCTATCGGCCTTTGCTGGCCGATCCGAAAGAGGTTCGCCGGTTGCGTGCGGCTAAGGCTGCCGAGGCAAAAGCCCGAAACCAGTGACCTGGTTAAATGCCAGGCAATAAAAAACCCGGACATTCCGGGTTTTTTATTGCGTCGCAAATTATTGCGGCGAGGTTTCCAGCGGTTCTGGCGTCGGGACTGGAACGGTTTCTACGCCGTCCACGTCCTTCTGGATCTGATCCAGCAACGAACCTGGCTTGACCGGTTTTTCCGGTTTCGGCTTCTCAGCGTTTTCAACAGGTGCGGTCACATTAGTGCCACTGTCCTTGCCGAGAATGGCTTCGTCCCGGCTCACGCCTGGCATGAAATCACCAGAGAGGCTGACAAGTTGGTCATTTGGGTTGAAGATAACGCTAATGCGTTCCTGTTGGCGTTCACCGCCACCGGGTTGCAGGCTGTACAGATAATCCCAGCGATCGGCATGGAACGTGTCGGTCAACAGGGGATTGCCCATGATAAACCGTACTTGCTTACGGGTCATTCCCGGGCGTAACTGGTTTATCATGTCCTGCGTGACGACATTGCCCTGCTGGATGTCGATTTTGTAAACCCCGGGGAATGAACAACCGGCGAGTGCGAGCAGTCCCACAAAGGTGAAACTGGTTAGCAAGAGCTTGGTGTTTTGCATCGGTGGGCGACTTCCACTATCTTGGCTGGGACAACGTAAACGCCGATCATACCCGCATTAAGAGAAGCTGCGAAGCAGCATCGCGAGAAAGCTGACCATGGTTGAAAATAGCGAACTACGCAAAGCCGGTCTCAAAGTGACCCTTCCACGGGTCAAAATTCTGCAAATGCTCGATTCCGCCGAGCAACGCCACATGAGTGCCGAGGATGTTTACAAGGCGCTGATGGAGGCTGGTGAGGACGTCGGTCTGGCCACGGTTTACCGTGTACTGACTCAGTTCGAGGCAGCTGGCCTTGTGGTGCGGCACAACTTCGACGGAGGCCATGCGGTCTTCGAGCTGGATGACGGCAAGCATCACGACCATATGGTCAACGTCGAAACCAGCGAAGTGATCGAATTCTTCGACGAAGAAATTGAGCGCCTGCAGAAAGCCATCGTCGACAAGTACGGTTTCGAGATGGTCGATCACAATCTGGTGCTGTACGTACGCAAGAAAAAGTAAGCATGTCGCGCGAATTTCACATTCGCGAAACGAACGAAGGCGACCCCAGGGTCGCCTTCGTGCTGTCTGCCGTTCTTAAATTTTTGCGGTAACGACCATTTTTTTCGCGTGCGCCAGGGATTCCTTGGTGAGGTCGATGCCGCCCAGCATCCGCGCGACTTCTTCAACGCGATCATTCTTGCTCAGCTTGGAGACGGCCGTGTGGGTCGCCTCTTCGCCACGCACCTTGTGCACAAATAGATGCTGATGCCCTTGCGCCGCCACTTGCGGCAAGTGAGTCACTGTCAGCACCTGCCCGCGCTCACCGAGGCGACGCAGTAACTGGCCGACAATCTCGGCCGTCGGGCCGCCGATACCGACGTCCACTTCGTCGAACACCAGGGTGGGTACGCGCGAGGTCTGTGCGGTGATCACCTGAATCGCCAGGCTGATCCGCGACAGCTCACCACCCGAGGCTACTTTGGCCAAAGCTTTCAAGGGCTGGCCGGGGTTGGCGCTGACCAGCAGTTCTACCTGTTCGAGACCGTTAGGCAGCAGCTCATCGCTGCTGTTGGGGCGCAACTCGATGGTAAAGCGGCCGCCGGGCATGCCTAGTCGCTGGATTTCCTGCTCCACGGCGCTGGCCAGGCTGCTGGAGGCCTGGTGGCGCAAATCGCTCAGTTCGCGAGCCTTCTCCTGATAATGGCGGGCATAAGAAGCCAGTTCATCGCTCAGGCGCTCGATGGATTCATCATTGGCATTCAGGGTTTCAATTTCATCCAGCAAGCGTTGCTGCATCTCGGCGACCTCGGTCGGCTGGATGCGGTGTTTGCGCGCCATGGTGTAGATCGCATCGAGGCGTTCTTCCAGGTACTGCAGGCGCGCCGGGTCGGCATCGAAGTTATCGAGGAAGCGATTCAGTTCGCCCACGGCCTCTTCAACCTGGATCTGTGCACTGGTCAGCAAACTGCTGGCTTCACCCAGTGCGCCGATCGAGTTGTTCACACTCGACAGGCGGTTGAGGCTGGCGGTCAGGGCGTTCAGGACATTGCCGGAATCACTTTCGCTGCATTGTTCGACCACTTGCCGGCAGATGCCCAGCAGGGTTTCGGCGTTGGTCAGGTTCTTGTGTTCCTGCTCCAACTGTTCCAGCTCGTTGTCGCCGAGGCCGAGATTTTCCAGCTCTTCGAGTTGATAGCTGAGCAGTTGATGGCGGGCGCGTTGTTCATCGCCGGAGTTGGAGAGGCGCTCCAGCTCCTGGCGAGTCTGGCGCCAGCGTTGGGCGGCCAATTGCACCTGGCGGGCAAGGTCGGTGGCGCCGGCGTATTCGTCGAGCAGGCGGCGGTGAGTATCGGTCTTGAGCAGGGATTGGTGCTCGTGCTGACTGTGGATATCAATCAACAACTCGCCCAGGGCCTTGAGATCACCAAGCGGGCAGGGCGTGCCATTGATATAGCCGCGCGAGCGCCCTTCAGCGGTGATCACCCGGCGCAAGATGCACGGGCCATCGCTTTCAAGGTCGCGCTCGGCCAGCCAGGCGCTGGCTTCGGGAATATCGACCAGGTCGAAGGTGGCCAGGATGTCTGCCTTGTCGGCGCCCGGGCGGACCACGCCACTGTCGGCGCGATCGCCCAGGGTCAGGCCGAGGGCGTCGAGCATGATCGACTTGCCGGCGCCGGTTTCCCCTGTGATCACACTCATCCCGCGATCGAGTTCGAGATCGAGATGTTCAACGATGGCGTAATTGTGTACGGACAGGTGCACCAGCATAAAGGCCGCTCCCAGGCTTTAGGTCTGGTTATTTATACAGTGTTTTATTTGTGGCTGACAATGCCCTCGCTTAGCTCGATTTGCTTGATCCGACGAAATCGTTAGCGCATCGGGAAATGACAATGCAGCTGTTTTTTGTAGGGTTAATCACAACAAACCCCTTGAAGCTGATTTTTGCGGCCCCATATAGCTGGGCAGAAGCGCGAGTTGAGCTCGCGGACGATATTGAAAGGAGAAATCTATGGCTGACGAACAGACAGTGGATACGCAAAATCAAGAAGCCAACCAGGGCTCCGCGGCTTCGGGTGAAGACCTCGCGGCTCGTGTACAAGTGCTCGAAGAGCAACTGGCAGGCGCGCAGGATCAGGCTTTGCGTGTTGCCGCCGATCTGCAGAACGTCCGCCGTCGCGCCGAGCAGGATGTCGAAAAGGCTCACAAATTCGCTCTGGAAAAATTTGCCGGTGATCTGCTGCCGATCATCGACAGCCTTGAGCGTGGCCTGGAGTTGTCCAACCCGGACGATGAAAGCATCCGCCCAATGCGCGAAGGCATCGAGCTGACCCTGAAAATGTTCCAGGACACCCTGAAGCGTTATCAGCTGGAAGCGATCGATCCGCATGGCGAACCGTTCAACGCCGTTCTTCATCAGGCAATGGCCATGCAGGAAAGCGCTGACGTCGAGCCGAACAGCGTGCTCAAGGTGTTCCAGAAGGGCTATCAGCTCAATGGTCGTCTGCTGCGCCCGGCCATGGTCGTGGTCAGCAAGGCACCGGCACCGGTTTCGCCTTCGATTGACGAGCAGGCTTGAAATTAGCCGCAAGGCCCCCATTTAGAAGTCAAGCGTTTAAGTGCTACCGCAGTTAGCCACCACTGCTGCGGCAACCAAATCCAAAGTTTCGGGAGAGTGAACATGGGCAAAATTATCGGTATCGACCTGGGGACTACCAACTCCTGCGTCTCCGTGCTTGAAAACGGCGTAGCCAAAGTTATTGAAAACGCTGAAGGCGCGCGTACCACGCCGTCGATCATCGCTTACGCCAACGACGGCGAAATCCTCGTTGGTCAGTCGGCCAAACGTCAGGCTGTGACCAATCCGCACAACACCCTGTATGCGGTGAAGCGTCTGATCGGTCGTAAGTTCGACGAAGAAGTCGTACAGAAAGACATCAAAATGGTCCCTTACAAAATCGCCAAGGCTGACAACGGCGACGCTTGGGTTGAAGTGAACGGCCAGAAAATGTCGCCGCCACAGATCTCGGCTGAAATTCTGAAGAAAATGAAGAAGACCGCCGAAGACTACCTCGGCGAGCCAGTGACCGAAGCGGTGATCACCGTTCCGGCCTACTTCAACGACAGCCAGCGCCAGGCGACCAAAGACGCCGGCCGCATCGCGGGCCTGGACGTTAAACGTATCATCAACGAACCAACTGCAGCCGCTCTGGCTTACGGTATGGACAAGGCGAAAGGCGATCACACCGTGATCGTTTACGACTTGGGCGGCGGTACTTTCGACGTTTCCGTGATCGAAATCGCTGAAGTCGATGGCGAGCACCAGTTCGAAGTATTGGCCACCAACGGTGACACGTTCCTGGGCGGTGAAGACTTTGACATTCGTCTGATCGACTACCTCGTCGACGAATTCAAGAAAGAAAGCGGCATGAACCTCAAAGGTGACCCGCTGGCCATGCAGCGCCTGAAAGAAGCCGCTGAAAAAGCCAAGATCGAACTGTCTTCGAGCATGTCGACCGACGTGAACCTGCCGTACATCACTGCAGACGCCACCGGTCCTAAGCACTTGAACGTGAAAATCTCCCGCGCCAAGCTGGAAGCGCTGGTTGAAGACCTGGTTCAACGCACCATCGAACCTTGCCGCATCGCTCTGAAAGACTCCGGTATCGACGTTGGCGCCATCAACGACGTGATCCTGGTAGGCGGTCAGACCCGTATGCCACTGGTTCAGAAGCTGGTGACCGAGTTCTTCGGTAAAGAAGCACGTAAAGACGTGAACCCGGACGAAGCCGTTGCCATGGGTGCTGCTATCCAGGGCGCCGTATTGGCCGGTGATGTGAAAGACGTTCTGCTGCTGGACGTCAGCCCGCTGACCCTGGGTATCGAAACCATGGGTGGCGTGATGACCGCGCTGATCGAGAAAAACACCACGATTCCTACCAAGAAATCGCAAGTGTTCTCGACTGCCGACGACAACCAGGGCGCCGTGACCATTCACGTGCTGCAAGGCGAGCGTAAGCAAGCCGCCCAGAACAAGTCCCTGGGCAAGTTCGACCTGGCCGAGATTCCACCAGCACCACGTGGCGTGCCACAAATCGAAGTGACCTTCGACATCGACGCCAACGGCATCCTGCACGTAGGCGCCAAAGACAAGGCCACCGGCAAGGCTCAATCGATCGTGATCAAGGCAAACTCCGGTTTGTCCGATGAAGAGATCGAGAAAATGATTCGCGATGCTGAAGCGAACTCCGAGGAAGACCGCAAGTTCGAAGAGCTGGCCACTGCCCGCAACCAGGGCGATGCACTGGTTCACTCGACTCGCAAAATGGTCACCGAGGCAGGCGATAAAGTGACTGCTGAAGAGAAGACTGCAATCGAAGCTGCTGTTGTTGCTCTGGAAGCCGCTGTTAAAGGCGACGACAAAGCTGCAATCGAAGCCAAGGTTGAAGAGCTGTCGAAAGTCTCCGCTCCAGTGGCGCAGAAGATGTACGCCGAACAGGCCCAGCCTGCTGAAGGCGCGGCACCGCACGACGAAAAAGCTGAAAAGGCTGACGACGTTGTCGATGCCGAGTTCGAAGAAGTCAAAGACCACAAGTAAGTTGTTGGTCGCCCGGTTGACTGCCTTTAGGCGGTGACTGGTAGGATGTCGCCGCGCGGGAGCCTGCTCCCGCGTTGGCGTGTCTGGAGTACACGAATTTTTACAGCATGCGACAACGCTCGTGTGCTGGTGGTATGGCCGGGAATGCTCCTGCTTTTCGAGCCGAAAGTACCGCAATGAATCAAAGACCAGGATCGTTGAATTGACGTGAGTTGGGTCCGGGCCTGTATTGGGGCTCAACGAGTTCGGCAGGGCTCAGGAGAGGTTTGCCGAACGTCCTTAAGAGTGCAAAGACTTATGGCAAAGCGTGACTATTACGAAGTATTGGGTGTTGAGCGTGGCACAAGCGAAGCGGACCTGAAAAAGGCCTACCGTCGCCTGGCGATGAAGCACCACCCGGACCGTAATCCCGATGACAAAGCGTCGGAAGAGATGTTCAAGGAGGCCAACGAGGCCTACGAAGTGCTGTCCGATTCCAGCAAGCGCGCGGCATACGACCAATACGGTCATGCCGGTGTCGACCCGAGCATGGGGGGCGGCGGTGCCGGGTTTGGCGGTCAGAACTTCTCCGACATCTTTGGCGATGTCTTCAGTGACTTCTTCGGTGGCGGTCGCGGCGGTGCTCGTGGCGGCGCTCAGCGCGGCAGCGACCTGCGTTACACCCTGGAACTGAATCTGGAAGAAGCGGTACGCGGTACCACCGTGAATATCCGCGTTCCGACGCTGGTCAACTGCAAGCCGTGCGATGGCTCGGGTGCCAAGAAAGGCTCTTCGCCAGTCACTTGCCCGACGTGCGGCGGTATTGGTCAGGTCCGCATGCAGCAAGGTTTCTTCTCGGTGCAGCAGACCTGCCCGCGCTGCCATGGTCAGGGCAAGATCATTTCCGACCCGTGCAACTCCTGCAACGGTGACGGTCGCGTCGAAGAGTACAAAACCCTTTCCGTGAAAGTGCCGGCCGGTGTCGACACCGGTGACCGCATTCGTCTGTCCGGCGAAGGCGAGGCGGGCGCTCAGGGTGGTCCGACGGGCGATCTGTACGTGGTGATCAACGTGCGCGAGCACGCGATCTTCCAGCGTGACGGCAAGCACTTGTTCTGCGAAGTGCCGATCAGTTTCGTCGATGCGGCGCTGGGTGGCGAGCTGGAGATTCCGACCCTTGATGGTCGGGTCAAATTGAAAATCCCTGAGGGGACTCAGACCGGCAAGCAGTTCCGCGTTCGCGGCAAAGGCGTTGCGCCTGTGCGTGGCGGCGGTGCCGGTGACCTGATGTGTCGTGTGGCGGTGGAAACCCCGGTCAATCTGGGCCGTCGTCAGCGCGAATTGCTGGAAGAGTTCCGCAGCTCCCTGGCAGACGACAACAGCCATTCGCCAAAAACCACTGGTTGGTTCGAAGGCGTGAAGCGCTTCTTCGGCGATCTGTAAGGAGTGAGCATGCGACGTATAGCTGTGATGGGCGCCGCTGGCCGCATGGGCAAGATCCTGGTTGAAGCGGTGCAGCAACGCGCGCCGCAGACCGGTCTGACAGCCGCCATTGTTCGCCCTGGCAGCACGCTGATTGGCGTGGATGCTGGTGAGTTGGCTTCGCTGGGGCGTATCGGTGTGCCGTTGTCCGGTAACCTGGATGCGGTCGCGGATGAATTCGATGTGTTGATCGATTTCACACTGCCGGAAGTCATGCTGAAAAACCTGGCGTTCTGCCGCAAGGCGGGCAAAGCCATGGTCATCGGCACGACGGGGCTCGACGCTGCACAAAAGCAGTTGCTGGCCGAGGCGGGCAAGGACATTCCTATCGTGTTCGCGGCCAACTTCAGCGTCGGCGTGAACCTGTCGCTGAAGCTGCTCGACATGGCTGCGCGCGTGCTGGGTGATGATGCCGACATCGAAATCATCGAAGCTCATCATCGGCACAAGATCGATGCGCCTTCGGGCACTGCCCTGCGTATGGGGGAGGTGATTGCCAGTGCGCTGGATCGTGACCTGCAGAAGGTCGCGGTCTACGGGCGTGAAGGTCACACCGGTGTGCGCGAGCGTGAAACGATCGGTTTTGCCACTGTGCGCGGCGGTGATGTGGTCGGTGATCACACCGTGCTGTTCGCCTGTGAGGGCGAGCGCCTGGAGATCACACATAAAGCGTCCAGTCGCATGACCTTCGCCAAGGGCGCTGTGCGTGCGGCGTTGTGGCTGGACAGTCGTGAGCCTGGCCTCTACGACATGCAAGACGTGCTCGACCTGCGTTAAGATGCAGCCGAAACCGGGTTCCAGCATTGCGTTTGGGCCCGGTTTTATTACGCCAAGCGACGTCCTGTCGCATTCTCCGGCCTTTAAGGCTCATTGGCGGTAGACCAAAAATGCCTTTTTCTGTAAGCTACAGCTTTAGTGTGTTCACTAAAAGCGCGCAGAATAATTCAGTGAATGAGCGGGGTGACGTGTCCATACGTCACTCCGCTTTTTTACACCTGCGATCGCCCTTTCAGGCTTTATTTACGGGAGGTCTTCTTGACTAAGCCAGCCATACTCGCCCTTGCTGATGGCAGCATTTTTCGCGGCGAAGCAATTGGAGCCGACGGTCAAACCGTTGGAGAGGTGGTGTTCAACACCGCCATGACCGGCTATCAGGAAATCCTTACCGATCCTTCCTACGCCCAACAGATCGTTACCCTGACTTACCCGCACATCGGCAACACCGGCACCACGCCGGAAGACGCCGAGTCCGACCGCGTCTGGTCCGCTGGCCTGGTCATCCGTGACCTGCCACTGGTTGCGAGCAACTGGCGTAACACGATGTCCCTGTCCGACTACCTGAAAGCCAACAACGTTGTGGCCATCGCCGGTATCGACACCCGCCGCCTGACGCGCATCCTGCGTGAAAAAGGCGCGCAGAACGGCTGCATCATGGCCGGTGACAACATTTCCGAAGAAGCGGCTATCGCCGCAGCTCAAGGCTTCCCGGGCCTCAAAGGCATGGACCTGGCGAAAGTCGTCAGCACCAAGGAAACCTACGAGTGGCGCTCAACTGTCTGGGACTTGAAAACCGACAGCCACGCGACTATCGACGCTTCCGAGCTGCCGTACCACGTGGTTGCCTACGACTACGGCGTCAAACTCAACATCCTGCGCATGCTGGTCGAGCGCGGTTGCCGTGTGACCGTGGTGCCGGCGCAAACGCCTGCCGCTGACGTGCTGGCGATGAAGCCGGACGGTGTGTTCCTGTCCAACGGCCCTGGCGACCCGGAGCCTTGCGACTACGCGATCCAGGCGATCAAGGATGTGCTGGAAACCGAGATTCCGGTATTCGGCATCTGCCTCGGCCACCAACTGCTGGCCCTGGCCTCCGGCGCCAAGACCCTGAAAATGGGTCACGGCCACCACGGTGCCAACCACCCGGTCCAGGATCTGGACAGCGGCGTGGTTATGATCACCAGCCAGAACCACGGTTTTGCGGTGGACGAAACGACCTTGCCAGCCAACGTGCGCGCGATTCACAAATCGCTGTTCGACGGCACCCTGCAAGGCATCGAGCGTACCGACAAGAGCGCCTTCAGCTTCCAGGGTCACCCGGAAGCCAGCCCTGGCCCGAACGACGTAGCGCCATTGTTCGATCGCTTCATCAACGAAATGGCCAAGCGACGCTGATCGCTCGCCCTGATGCAGCAGAGCTTGAGGGCGGTCCCGACACCGGCGGCCCCCTCAAGGCTTCACAGATTGAACAAGACGGCTTGCCGACTGACCTGCGGATTTGAGTGACAAACCCATGCCAAAACGTACAGACATTAAAAGCATCCTGATTCTCGGCGCTGGCCCGATCGTTATCGGCCAGGCCTGCGAATTCGACTACTCCGGCGCCCAGGCCTGCAAAGCCCTGCGCGAGGAGGGTTACCGCGTCATCCTGGTGAACTCCAACCCAGCGACCATCATGACCGACCCGGACATGGCCGACGCCACGTACATCGAGCCGATCAAATGGCAGACCGTTGCCAAGATCATCGAGAAAGAGCGTCCGGACGCGCTGCTGCCAACCATGGGCGGCCAGACCGCACTGAACTGCGCACTGGACCTGGAGCGCGAAGGCGTTCTGGAGAAGTTCGGCGTAGAAATGATCGGCGCCAACGCTGACACCATCGACAAGGCCGAAGACCGTTCGCGCTTTGACAAGGCGATGAAATCCATCGGCCTGGACTGCCCGCGTTCGGGTATCGCCCACAGCATGGAAGAAGCCAACGCAGTGCTCGAGAAGCTGGGCTTCCCGTGCATCATTCGTCCTTCCTTCACCATGGGCGGCACCGGTGGCGGTATCGCTTACAACCGTGAAGAGTTCGAAGAAATCTGCGCCCGTGGTCTGGACCTGTCGCCAACCAAAGAGCTGCTGATCGACGAATCCCTGATCGGCTGGAAAGAGTACGAGATGGAGGTTGTCCGCGATAAGAAGGACAACTGCATCATCGTCTGCTCCATTGAAAACTTTGACCCGATGGGCGTGCACACCGGTGACTCGATCACTGTTGCGCCGGCACAGACCCTGACGGACAAGGAATACCAGATCATGCGTAACGCCTCCCTGGCGGTACTGCGCGAGATCGGCGTGGAAACCGGCGGCTCCAACGTTCAGTTCGGCATCTGCCCGGACACTGGCCGCATGGTCGTCATCGAGATGAACCCGCGTGTTTCCCGTTCTTCGGCCCTGGCCTCGAAAGCCACCGGTTTCCCGATTGCGCGTATCGCTGCCAAGCTGGCGATCGGCTATACCCTGGACGAGCTGCAGAACGAAATCACCGGGGGCGCTACTCCGGCGTCGTTCGAGCCGTCGATCGACTACGTCGTCACCAAGCTGCCACGTTTCGCTTTCGAGAAATTCCCGAAAGCCGACGCACGCCTGACCACTCAAATGAAGTCGGTCGGTGAAGTCATGGCCATCGGCCGGACCTTCCAGGAATCCCTGCAGAAAGCCCTGCGCGGCCTGGAAGTGGGCGTTTGCGGCCTGGACGAGAAACTCGACCTGGGCAACCCGGAAAGCATGAGCATCCTCAAGCGCGAACTGACCGTGCCGGGCGCCGAGCGCATCTGGTACGTGGCTGACGCCTTCCGCGCCGGCCTGTCGGTCGAAGACATCTTCGGCATGAACATGATCGACCCGTGGTTCCTGGTACAGATCGAAGATCTGATCAAGGAAGAAGAGAAGGTCAAGACCCTGGGTCTGGCCAGCATCGACCGCGACTTGATGTTCAAGCTCAAGCGCAAAGGCTTCTCGGACATGCGTCTGGCCAAGCTGCTGGGTGTGACCGAAAAAGCTTTGCGTCGCCACCGTCACAAGCTGGAGATCTTCCCGGTCTACAAGCGCGTTGACACCTGCGCTGCCGAGTTCGCCACCGACACCGCCTACATGTACTCGACTTACGAGGAAGAGTGCGAAGCCGCGCCGTCGGGCCGCGACAAGATCATGATCCTCGGCGGCGGTCCAAACCGTATCGGCCAGGGCATCGAGTTCGACTACTGCTGCGTACACGCGGCACTGGCCCTGCGCGAAGACGGTTACGAGACCATCATGGTCAACTGCAACCCGGAAACCGTTTCCACCGACTACGACACCTCCGATCGCCTGTACTTCGAACCAGTAACCCTGGAAGACGTGCTGGAAATCTGCCGGGTCGAGAAGCCGAAAGGCGTGATCGTCCAGTACGGCGGCCAGACTCCATTGAAACTGGCTCGCGCCCTGGAAGAAGCCGGCGTGCCGATCATCGGCACCAGCCCTGACGCCATCGACCGTGCCGAAGACCGTGAGCGCTTCCAGCAAATGGTTGAGCGTCTGAACCTGCGTCAGCCGCCAAACGCCACCGTGCGCAGCGAAGACGAAGCGATTCGTGCCGCGGCCAAGATCGGTTACCCGCTGGTGGTTCGTCCGTCCTACGTACTGGGCGGCCGCGCGATGGAAATCGTCTACGAAGAAGAAGAGCTCAAGCGCTATCTGCGTGACGCAGTGAAAGTGTCCAACGACAGCCCGGTGCTGCTTGACCACTTCCTCAACTGCGCCATCGAGATGGACGTGGATGCGGTCTGCGACGGCACCGACGTGGTGATCGGCGCGATCATGCAGCACATCGAGCAGGCCGGCGTTCACTCCGGTGACTCCGCATGCTCCCTGCCGCCGTACTCGCTGCCTGCACACATCCAGGACGAGATGCGCGAACAGGTCAAGAAAATGGCCCTGGAACTGGGTGTTGTCGGCCTGATGAACGTTCAGTTGGCGCTGCAAGGCGAAGACATCTACGTCATCGAAGTCAACCCGCGCGCTTCCCGTACCGTACCGTTCGTGTCCAAGTGCATCGGTGTTTCCCTGGCAATGATCGCGGCTCGCGTGATGGCTGGCAAAACCCTGAAAGAAATCGGCTTCACCAAAGAAATCATCCCGAACTTCTACAGCGTGAAAGAGGCGGTCTTCCCGTTCGCCAAATTCCCTGGCGTGGACCCGATCCTGGGCCCAGAGATGAAGTCCACCGGTGAAGTGATGGGCGTGGGCGACACCTTCGGCGAAGCGTTCGCCAAGGCTCAGATGGGCGCCAGCGAAGTGCTGCCGACCGGCGGTACCGCGTTCATCAGCGTGCGTGACGACGACAAACCACTGGTTGCAGGCGTGGCCCGTGATCTGATCAACTTGGGCTTCGAAGTGGTTGCCACTGCCGGTACTGCCAAGCTGATCGAAGCCGCAGGCCTGAAAGTGCGCCGTGTGAACAAGGTGACTGAAGGTCGTCCGCACGTGGTCGACATGATCAAGAACGACGAAGTCACCCTGATCATCAACACCACCGAAGGTCGCCAGTCGATCGCTGACTCGTACTCCATTCGTCGTAATGCCTTGCAGCACAAGATCTACTGCACCACCACCATTGCTGCTGGCGAAGCCATCTGCGAAGCGCTGAAGTTCGGTCCCGAGAAGACCGTACGCCGCTTGCAGGATCTACACGCAGGATTGAAGGCATGATCAAGTACCCAATGACCGTCCAGGGCGCGAAAGCCCTGGAAGAAGAACACGCTCACCTGACCAAGGTCATCCGTCCAAAGCTCAGCCAGGACATCGGTACGGCCCGGGAATTGGGTGACTTGAAGGAAAACGCCGAATACCACGCTGCTCGCGAGCAGCAAGGTATGGTCGAGGCGCGGATTCGCGACATCGAAGGCCGGATTCAGAATCAGGTCATCATCGACGTCACGAGCATTCCTCACACCGGTAAAGTGATTTTCGGCACCACCGTTGAAATCGCCAACGTCGAGACGGATGAGCGCGTCACTTACCACATCGTGGGTGAGGACGAGGCTGACTTCAAACTCGGCAAGATTTCGGTAGGTTCGCCATTGGCCCGCGCCTTGATTGCCAAGGAAGAGGGTGATGTGGTTGCCGTGAAAACGCCGGGTGGCGTTATCGAGTACGAGATTGTCGAAGTTCGCCACATCTGAAAGAAGGCGCCCGCTGCGTGCGGGCGCCATGCTTTGGCAGCTGACTCAGATGTTGTGGGTTGGCGGTCTGTGGCTGTTACACATTGGTCTGCTGCCGGTGCTGGGCCAAATTGGCCTGGCGCCGCTGCTGATCGACGAAATTGCAGGCATGCTGAATGCGCTGATGGTGGGTTTCGCCTCTGCGTGTGTAGTTTTTCAGGCTTTGGTGCTGGTTCAGGCCGAGGGCCTTGCTAGTCTATGGCGCGATATTCGCGGGCAACTGCTGATGATGGCGCTGTATGCGTGCGCGATGTTTTTCGCGGTGCGCATGTTTTGGCCGGATGCGGGGCGTTGGCAAGTGTTCAGCTATCTTGTTCTGGGCTTTTCCGGGCTGGTGCTGGTCTTGCAGCCGGTGCCGGGATGGAGTGGCAGGGTGCGCGAAGCACACCCTTGACCCTTGCCATCACTTGAAGCGATGGACGTTCGACAGCTGCTTGTTGACGCTGAAGTTCTTGCGGTAAATCAGTGCCATCTTGCCGATGACTTGAACCAGATCCGCTTTGCCGACCTTGCAGAGTTCTGCAATGGACGCCAGGCGCGATTCGCGATCGAGGATGTTGAGCTTGATTTTGATCAGCTCGTGATCCGCCAAAGCGCGTTCAAGTTCGGCTAACACACCTTCAGTCAAACCGTTGTCAGCCACAATCAAAACTGGTTTCAGATGGTGGCCAATGGATTTGTACTGTTTCTTCTGCTCTTGAGTGAGCGGCATAATCTGACCCCTGCGTCTGATCTTGTAAAAAGCGGCGGCCAGTTTACCCGAGCGAGTCCGGGACCGCCCAGTTAATCACGACCCGTTTTATTTTCGAGGTGGCTAGTGGCCCGTTCCAAGACAAGCCTTAAGTGGCTGCAAAGACATGTCAACGATCCCTATGTGAAGCAGGCGCAGAAGGATGGTTATCGTTCGCGTGCGAGTTACAAGCTTCTGGAGGTCCAGGAGAAATACAAGCTGATCCGTCCGGGTATGAGCGTTGTCGACCTGGGGGCGGCCCCCGGCGGCTGGTCGCAGGTCACTAGTCGGCTGATCGGTGGTCAGGGGCGTCTGATCGCCTCGGACATCCTGGAAATGGACAGCATTCCGGACGTGACTTTCATCCAGGGTGACTTCACCGAGGACAAAGTGCTCGCTCAGATCCTTGAAGCCGTCGGTAATTCGCAGGTGGACCTTGTGATTTCCGATATGGCCCCCAATATGAGTGGTACGCCTGAGGTGGACATGCCAAAAGCCATGTTTCTATGTGAGCTGGCTCTTGATCTGGCGGCTCGGATACTCAAGCCGGGTGGTAATTTCGTGATCAAGGTGTTTCAGGGCGAAGGGTTTGATGCTTACGTGAAGGACGCCCGTCAGAAATTCGACAAGGTCCAGATGATCAAGCCGGACTCTTCCCGTGGCAGTTCCCGCGAGCAATACATGCTGGCTTGGGGCTACCGCGGTCGTAGTGAGTAAATCGAGGTTTTTTTGCGGGGCGATAGGTTTTTCGTATTTCGCCTTGTGGGAATTAGCGAATATTGTGTAGGAAGTGTTTCACAAAGGGTTACAGACGGCGCCTGCCAGTGTTGTAGGTAATGTAGTAAGTTAGGCCGGTGAATATCATGCGAAGCGCGCGCCATTAGCGGCGCTTGCTTCAGAGGGTAGTTAATTGAACGATATGGCAAAGAATCTGATCCTGTGGTTGATCATCGCGGCTGTCCTGGTGACAGTGATGAACAACTTCTCCAGCCCTAACGAGCCGCAGACCCTCAACTATTCCGACTTCATCCAGCAGGTCAAGGATGGCAAGGTCGAGCGCGTAGCCGTTGATGGCTATGTGATTACCGGTAAACGCAACGATGGCGACAGCTTCAAGACCATTCGTCCTGCGATCCAGGACAACGGTCTGATCGGCGATCTCGTGGACAACCACGTGGTAGTCGAAGGCAAGCAGCCTGAGCAGCAAAGCATCTGGACTCAACTGCTGGTCGCGAGCTTCCCGATCCTGGTGATCATCGCCGTGTTCATGTTCTTCATGCGGCAGATGCAGGGCGGTGCCGGAGGCAAGGGCGGGCCGATGAGCTTCGGCAAGAGCAAGGCGCGCCTGCTCTCCGAAGACCAGGTGAAAACTACCCTGGCTGACGTTGCCGGTTGCGACGAAGCCAAGGAAGAAGTCGGCGAGCTGGTCGAGTTCCTCCGCGATCCGGGCAAGTTCCAGCGTCTGGGCGGTCGCATTCCTCGCGGCGTGCTGATGGTCGGTCCTCCGGGTACCGGTAAAACCTTGCTGGCCAAGGCAATTGCCGGTGAAGCCAAGGTGCCGTTCTTCACCATTTCCGGTTCCGACTTTGTCGAAATGTTCGTAGGTGTCGGTGCGAGCCGTGTTCGCGACATGTTCGAGCAAGCCAAAAAACATGCGCCATGCATCATCTTCATCGATGAAATCGACGCCGTCGGTCGCCACCGTGGCGCCGGTATGGGTGGTGGTCACGACGAACGCGAGCAGACTCTCAACCAGTTGCTGGTAGAGATGGACGGCTTTGAAATGAATGACGGTATCATCGTCATCGCCGCAACCAACCGTCCGGACGTACTGGACCCTGCGTTGCTGCGTCCGGGCCGTTTCGACCGTCAGGTCGTTGTCGGTCTGCCGGACATCCGCGGTCGCGAGCAGATTCTCAAGGTCCATATGCGCAAAGTGCCAATGGGTGACGACGTCGCTCCGGCCGTGATCGCTCGTGGTACGCCTGGTTTCTCCGGTGCCGACCTTGCCAACCTGGTGAACGAGGCTTCGCTGTTTGCCGCTCGCACCGGCAAGCGCATCGTCGAGATGAAAGAATTCGAACTGGCGAAAGACAAGATCATGATGGGCGCCGAGCGCAAATCCATGGTCATGTCCGAGAAAGAGAAGCAGAACACCGCTTATCACGAAGCAGGCCATGCCATTGTTGGTCGCGTCGTGCCTGAGCATGATCCGGTCTACAAAGTGTCGATCATCCCGCGCGGTCGTGCGCTGGGTGTGACCATGTTCCTGCCGGAAGAAGATCGCTACAGCCTGTCCAAGCGTGCGTTGATCAGCCAGATCTGTTCGCTGTACGGCGGCCGTATCGCTGAAGAGATGACTTTGGGCTTTGACGGTGTCACCACCGGTGCATCCAACGACATCATGCGTGCCAGTCAGATTGCACGGAACATGGTGACCAAGTGGGGTCTGTCAGAGAAGCTCGGTCCGTTGATGTACGCCGAAGAAGAGGGTGAGGTGTTCCTCGGTCGCGGCGGCGGTGGTCAGAGTGCAAGCTTCTCCGGTGAGACAGCCAAGCTTATCGACTCCGAAGTGCGCAGCATCATTGACCAGTGCTATGGCACGGCCAAACAGATCCTCACGGATAACCGTGACAAGCTCGACGCCATGGCTGATGCCCTGATGAAGTATGAAACGATCGATGCCGATCAGATCGACGACATCATGGCGGGTCGTACGCCTCGCGAACCTCGTGACTGGTCGGGCGGCACCGGTACCTCCGGGACGCCTCCGGTGGTACAGGATGAGCGTCCGGAAACACCGATCGGCGGTCCGGCTGCTGACGTTTAAGGTTTGAAATGACTTCTGTTCAGTCCTCGACCCGGTTGCCTTGCGGCAACCGGGTTCTTGATTTGGCCCAGACGCATGTCATGGGCATTCTCAATGTCACCCCTGATTCCTTTTCCGATGGCGGCCAATACAGTCAGCTCGATGCGGCCCTGCGCCACGCCGAGGCCATGGTGCTGGCCGGCGCGACGCTGATTGATGTCGGTGGTGAATCGACCCGGCCCGGTGCCAGGGCGGTTTCGCCGCTCGAAGAGCTGGAGCGCGTAGCGCCGATTGTCGAGCGCATCAACCGCGAGCTGGATGTAATTATCTCGGTCGATACTTCCACTCCAGCTGTCATGCGTGAAGCGGCGCGGCTGGGTGCGGGTTTGATCAATGACGTCCGCTCGTTGCGTCGAGAGGGTGCTCTGGATGCGGCCGCCGCCACTGGCCTGCCTGTCTGTCTGATGCATATGCTCGGTGAGCCGGGCGACATGCAGGACAATCCGCATTATCAGGATGTCACCCGAGAGGTCGGCGAGTTTCTTGTCGAGCGCATGGCGCAGTGTGCGTCAGTCGGAATTCCGGCTGAGCGGATCATCCTGGATCCGGGTTTCGGCTTCGCCAAAACCTTGCAGCACAACCTGAGCTTGTTCAAACATATGGAAGTCCTGCATGCCTTGGGGCGGCCCCTGTTGGTCGGGGTTTCGCGAAAGAGCATGATAGGTCAGGCCTTGAATCGCCCGGTCGGTGAGCGACTGCATGGCGGTTTGGCGCTCGCGGCGCTGGCTTCATTCAAGGGGGCGCGTATATTGCGCGTCCATGATGTGGCCGAAACCGTCGATGTGGTGCGGATGATCGCCGCAGTGGAATCAGCCGAATAAGAATGATGGAGCACCTATGACTAAGAAATATTTTGGCACCGACGGCATTCGTGGTCGGGTCGGCGTGTACCCGATTACTCCTGAATTCATGCTCAAGCTCGGCTGGGCTGCGGGCATGGCGTTCCGCAAAATGGGCGCCTGCAAAGTGTTGGTAGGCAAGGACACCCGGATCTCCGGATACATGTTCGAATCGGCGCTCGAGGCCGGGCTGACTTCGGCGGGTGCCGACGTGATGCTCCTGGGCCCGATGCCGACGCCGGCCATCGCCTACCTGACGCGTACGTTCCATGCCGAAGCAGGTATCGTGATCAGTGCCTCGCACAATCCTCACGATGACAACGGCATCAAGTTTTTCTCCGGCAAGGGCACCAAGTTGCCGGATGAAGTCGAGCATATGATCGAAGAGCTGCTCGACACCCCGATGACCGTGGTTGAGTCGAGCAAAATCGGCAAAGTGTCGCGAATCAACGATGCTTCGGGTCGTTATATCGAATTCTGCAAGAGCAGCGTACCGACCGGCACCAGCTTTTCGGGCCTGAAGATCGTGATCGATTGCGCTCACGGTGCGACCTACAAAGTGGCGCCGAGTGTGTTTCGCGAGTTGGGCGCCGACGTTGTCGTGCTTTCAGCGCAGCCAAACGGCTTGAACATCAATGACAACTGCGGTTCGACCCATATGGGTCAGTTGCAGGCTGCCGTTCTTGCCGAGCATGCAGATCTCGGTATTGCGTTCGATGGTGATGGCGACCGGGTCCTGATGGTCGATCACACGGGTGCTGTTGTCGATGGTGACGAGCTGCTGTTCATCATCGCCCGCGACTTGCATGAGCGTGATCTGCTGAAAGGCGGTGTGGTCGGAACATTGATGAGTAACCTGGGGCTGGAGCTGGCCCTGGCAGATCTGTCGATTCCGTTTGTGCGTGCCAACGTCGGTGACCGTTATGTGATCGCGGATCTGCTGGAGCGCAATTGGCTGGTCGGTGGTGAGAACTCGGGTCATATCGTCTGCTTCAATCACACCACCACCGGTGATGCGATCATTGCAGCGTTGCAGGTGCTGATGGCATTGCAGACTCGCTCCGAAGGACTGGCTCAAGCCCGTCAGTCGCTGCGCAAGTGCCCTCAGGTGCTGATCAACGTGCGTTTCAGTGGCGGTGCGAGCCCGCTGGATCACCCGTCGGTCAAAGAGGCCAGTGAGCGCGTTACCAAGGCCATGGCTGGGCGTGGGCGCGTGCTGTTGCGCAAGTCCGGTACGGAGCCGTTGGTGCGTGTCATGGTCGAAGGCGAGGACGAAACACAGGTTCGCGGCTACGCCGAAGAGCTGGCAAAACTGGTTACTGAAGTTTCTGCCTGAATTCGGCTTGCCAGCCATGATTGTGTTGGGTAACATCTGCGCCCACTTTGACCGACGAGGTACAGCATGCGTCGCCCTATGGTAGCTGGTAACTGGAAGATGCACGGTACCCGCGCCAGCGTCGCTGAGCTGATCAACGGCCTGAGTCATTTGGCCTTGCCGAGCGGTGTTGATGTCGCGGTATTCCCGCCTTTCTTGCATATCAATCAAGTGATTGATGGTTTGAAAGGCAAGTCGATTTCGGTCGGCGCGCAGAACTCTGCAGTGGAATCCATGCAAGGTGCTTTGACCGGCGAAGTTGCACCGAGTCAGTTGGTGGATGCAGGTTGTACCTTTGTACTTGTCGGGCATTCCGAACGCCGCCAGATAATGGGCGAGCAGGACGGAATGCTGATTCGCAAGTTCGCAGCGGCACAGGCATGTGGCTTGATTCCAGTGTTGTGTATAGGGGAAACCCTGGAGCAGCGCGAAGCTGGAAAAACTCTTGAGGTTGTCGGGCGTCAGCTTGGCAGTATCATTGAGGAGCTGGGTGTTGGTGCTTTTGCAAATGCAGTCATTGCTTACGAGCCGGTCTGGGCCATTGGTACCGGGCTGACTGCTTCGCCGCAACAGGCGCAGGATGTGCACGCAGCCATTCGCGCTCAGTTGGCGGCAGAGAATTCTGAGGTCGCACAAGGTGTGCGGCTTCTATACGGCGGCAGCGTGAAGGCGGCCAATGCGGTCGAACTGTTCGGCATGCCGGATATCGATGGGGGGCTCATTGGTGGAGCTTCCCTGAATGCAGATGAGTTCGGTGCGATTTGTCGCGCCGCGGGAAACTGAAAAAATGCTGGAAACAGTCGTAGTCGTTTTTCATCTGCTGGGTGCATTGGGCGTAGTTGCTCTGGTATTGCTGCAGCAGGGTAAGGGTGCGGATGCTGGCGCGTCTTTCGGAGCAGGTGCTTCAAATACTGTGTTCGGAAGCCAAGGTTCCTCTACCTTTCTTAGTAAGTTTACTGCTATACTTGCCGCCGGTTTCTTCATAACCAGCTTAGGGTTAGGTTACTTTGCTAAAGAGAAAGCTCACCAGCTGACTCAAGTAGGTTTGCCAAATCCATCAGTGTTGGAAGTTCCAAAGCAAAAACCGGCTTCTGATGATGTACCGGTGCTTCAAGAGCAAAAGTCGGCTACTCCAGCGACTGACGTACCTCCAGCTCAAGAGCAAAAGTAAGAAGGGTTTCAAACGTAGTATTGCCGAGGTGGTGGAATTGGTAGACACGCAACCTTGAGGTGGTTGTGCCCATAGGGTGTAGGGGTTCGAGTCCCCTTCTCGGTACCAATTATCAGGAGAGCCCGCTGTTGCGGGCTTTCTTGTAGGTGGAAGGTTACATTGACCCTGTCAGGGATCGGTCGTATACTTCCGCCCCAGCTTTGTCGCGGGGTGGAGCAGTCTGGTAGCTCGTCGGGCTCATAACCCGAAGGTCGTCGGTTCAAATCCGGCCCCCGCAACCAGTTTAAGGAGCCCCTTTTAAGGGGCTTTTTGTTAGCTGGACACTTTCTACGCCGCTGTTCGACGGCGTTTCAAGGATGGGCGTTTCGCCCATTTTTTTATTTTGCATAGCATGCACATACATGCACGAGGGGGTTCAGGTGTCGAGCAAGCTAGAAGAGTTGCAGGCCTTGTTGGCCCCGGTGGTCGTGGCCCTAGGCTATGAATGCTGGGGTATTGAGTTTTCGGCTCAAGGTCGCCACTCAATGTTGCGCGTTTATATTGATAAAGAAGGCGGCGTGTTGGTGGACGATTGCGCCATCGTCAGCCGTCAGATCAGCGGTGTCCTGGATGTTGAAGATCCAATCGCCGTTGAGTACACCCTTGAAGTTTCCTCGCCTGGCATGGAACGCCCGCTGTTCACTATTGAGCAGTTTGCAAAATTTGCCGGTGAACAAGTGAAGATCAGGCTGCGCTCGCCTTTTGAAGGGCGACGCAACTTTCAGGGCCTTCTGCGCGGTGTAGAAGAGCAGGACGTCGTGGTGCAGGTAGAAGACCATGAGTTCCTGTTGCCGATCGATATGATCGACAAGGCCAACATTATTCCCAGTTTTGACTGAGACGCGGATCCCGCGGATCCAATGGCTTGCGAAAGGCGAGGCGTACGATGAGCAAAGAAGTACTGCTGGTTGTTGAGTCGGTATCCAATGAAAAGGGCGTACCGGCAAACGTAATTTTTGAAGCGCTGGAGCTGGCTCTGGCCACTGCTACCAAAAAGCGTTTCGAGGACGAAGTCGATCTGCGTGTGGAAATCAATCGCCACACCGGTGCTTACGAGACCTTCCGTCGCTGGACGGTTGTCGAAGAAGCAGACCTGGATGATCCGGCCATCGAAACCTGGCCGAGCAAGGTTGCCGAAACGCATCCTGGCGCCCAGGTTGGTGACGTAGTCGAAGAAAAAATCGAATCCATCGAGTTCGGCCGCATTGCTGCACAGACTGCCAAGCAAGTCATCGTGCAGAAAGTTCGCGAAGCCGAGCGCGCTCAAGTCGTTGACGCCTATCGCGAGCGCCTGGGGGAAATCATCTCCGGCACCGTGAAGAAAGTGACCCGCGACAATGTGATCGTCGACCTGGGCAACAACGCTGAAGCGTTGCTGGCTCGTGAAGACATCATCTCTCGCGAAACCTTCCGGGTTGGCGTGCGTCTGCGTGCGCTGCTCAAGGAAATCCGCACCGAGAACCGCGGCCCGCAGTTGATCCTGTCGCGTACCGCGCCGGAAATGCTGATCGAGTTGTTCCGCATCGAAGTGCCGGAAATCGCTGAAGGCCTGATCGAAGTAATGGCTGCCTCCCGTGACCCGGGTTCGCGCGCCAAGATCGCGGTCCGCTCCAAGGACAAACGCATCGACCCACAGGGCGCTTGCATCGGTATGCGCGGTTCGCGCGTCCAGGCAGTGTCGGGTGAGTTGGGCGGCGAGCGTGTTGACATCGTCCTGTGGGACGACAACCCGGCTCAGTTCGTAATCAACGCCATGTCCCCGGCTGAGGTTGCGGCAATTATCGTTGACGAAGATGCCCATGCAATGGACATCGCCGTTGGCGCAGACAATCTGGCTCAGGCCATCGGTCGCGGTGGTCAGAACGTGCGTCTGGCTAGCCAGTTGACTGGCTGGACCCTGAACGTGATGACCGAATCGGACATCCAGGCTAAGCAGCAAGCAGAAACCGGCGACATCCTGCGCAACTTCATCGACGAGCTGGAAGTCGACGAAGACCTGGCACAGGTGCTGGTAGATGAAGGCTTCACCAGCCTGGAAGAGATTGCCTACGTACCGTTGGAAGAAATGCTCAACATCGACGGCTTTGACGAAGAAACCGTCAACGAGCTTCGCGCTCGTGCCAAGGATCGTTTGTTGACCAAAGCCATCGCTACTGAGGAAAAGCTGGCAGACGCCCATCCGGCCGAAGACCTGCTCTCGCTTGAGGGTATGGACAAGGATTTGGCGATGGAACTGGCGGTGCGCGGCGTAATTACCCGCGAAGACCTGGCCGAGCAGTCTATTGACGACCTGCTCGACATCGACGGCATTGACGATGATCGTGCCGGCAAGTTGATCATGGCCGCCCGAGCCCACTGGTTCGAGTAATTAGGCGCGGCCTGAGGAGAGAAGTGCATGACGCAAGTCACGGTGAAACAACTGGCCGATGAGGTCAAAACACCGGTAGAGCGCCTGTTGCAGCAGATGCGTGAGGCAGGTCTGCCGCACACCGCCGCCGAAGAACATGTGACTGACAGTGAGAAGCAATCTTTGCTGACTCACTTGAAAAGCAGCCACAAGGCGAAAGTGGAAGAACCACGCAAGATCACACTGCAGCGTAAAACCACCAGCACCCTGCGTGTTGCTGGCAGCAAAAGCATCAGTGTTGAAGTCCGTAAAAAGAAAGTTTTCGTACAACGCAGCCCGGAAGAAATCGAGGCCGAGCGCAAACGCGAACTGGATGAACGTCGCGCAGTAGAAAATGCTGCTCGTCAGAAGGCTGAAGAAGAAGCCAAGCGTCGCGCCGAAGAAGAAGCGCGTCGTCAGCCTGCTGCTGCGCAAACCGCTACCAACGACGCTGTTGCAGCGCCGGTTGCCGTTGCCGAGCCTGTGCGTGAAAGCGCTCCGGTTATTGCAGCTGCTCCAGCTCCGTCTGCTGACGTTCGCAACAAGCAGAACGAACAGCGCCGTCCGGACAAACCACGTGCCGACGATAACAATCGTCGTGGCAGTGGCGATGGCGAGCGCAAAAACGCTCCGCATCGTGCTTCGGTTAAAGAGAAAGCGCCTGCTCCACGTGTTGCGCCACGTACTACCGACGAAGAAAGCGATGGCTTCCGTCGTGGTGGTCGCGGCAAGGCCAAGCTGAAGAAACGCAACGCTCACGGTTTCCAGAGCCCAACCGGCCCTGTAGTGCGCGAAGTGAAGATCGGCGAGACCATCACTGTTGGCGATCTTGCCCAGCAGATGTCGGTCAAGGCTGCTGAAATCATCAAGTTCATGTTCAAACTGGGTACCCCAGCGACCATCAACCAGGTACTGGATCAGGAAACTGCCCAACTGGTTGCCGAAGAGCTGGGCCACAAAGTGACCCTGGTCAGCGACACCGCCCTGGAAGATTCCCTGGCCGAGTCCCTGAAGTTTGAAGGTGAAGCGTTCTCCCGTGCTCCGGTCGTGACCGTAATGGGCCACGTTGACCACGGTAAGACCTCGCTGCTCGACTACATCCGTCGTGCCAAGGTTGCTGCTGGCGAAGCCGGCGGTATCACCCAGCACATCGGTGCGTACCACGTTGAAACCGAACGCGGCATGGTCACCTTCCTCGACACCCCTGGTCACGCCGCGTTTACCGCCATGCGTGCTCGTGGTGCCAAGGCGACCGACATCGTGATCCTGGTGGTTGCAGCGGACGACGGCGTGATGCCGCAGACCGTTGAAGCCGTTCAGCACGCCAAGGCTGCCGGTGTTCCGCTGGTTGTAGCTGTGAACAAAATCGACAAGCCGGGCGCCGATCTCGATCGCATCCGTAGCGAACTGTCGGTTCACGGCGTGACTTCGGAAGAGTGGGGCGGCGACACCCCGTTCGTATCGGTTTCGGCGAAAGTCGGTACTGGCGTGGACGAGTTGCTCGAAGCTGTTCTGCTGCAAGCTGAAGTTCTCGAACTGAAAGCAACTCCGTCGGCTCCGGGTCGTGGCGTTGTGGTTGAATCGCGTCTCGACAAAGGTCGTGGCCCGGTTGCTACCGTTCTGGTTCAAGACGGTACCCTGCGCCAAGGCGACATGGTCCTGGTCGGTTCGAACTATGGCCGTGTACGTGCCATGCTCGACGAGAACGGCAAGCCAATCAAAGAAGCCGGTCCTTCCATCCCTGTCGAGATCCTCGGCCTGGACGGTACGCCGGATGCTGGCGACGAGATGAGCGTGGTTGCCGACGAGAAGAAAGCCCGTGAAGTGGCTCTGTTCCGTCAAGGCAAGTTCCGCGAAGTCAAGCTGGCCCGTGCTCACGCCGGCAAGCTTGAAAACATCTTCGAGAACATGGGTCAGGAAGAGAAGAAGACGCTCAACATCGTCCTCAAATCCGACGTCCGTGGTTCGCTGGAAGCGTTGAACGGTGCCTTGAACGGCCTGGGTAACGACGAAGTGCAAGTGCGTGTTGTCGGTGGCGGTGTCGGTGGTATCACCGAGTCCGACGCTAACCTGGCACTGGCCTCCAACGCTGTACTGTTCGGCTTCAACGTGCGTGCCGATGCCGGCGCTCGCAAGATCGTCGAGCAGGAAGGTCTGGATATGCGTTACTACAACGTGATCTACGACATCATCGAAGACGTCAAGAAAGCCCTGACCGGTATGCTCGGCAGTGATGTTCGCGAGAACATCCTGGGTGTGGCCGAAGTGCGTGACGTGTTCCGTTCGCCGAAGTTTGGCGCGATCGCCGGTTGCATGGTTATCGAAGGTACTGTTCACCGTAACCGTCCAATCCGTGTACTGCGTGAAGACATCGTTATCTTCGAAGGCGAGTTGGAATCCCTGCGCCGCTTCAAGGATGACGCTTCCGAAGTACGTGCCGGCATGGAATGCGGTATCGGCGTGAAGAGCTACAACGACGTCAAAGTCGGTGACAAGATCGAAGTCTTCGAGAAGGTTCAGGTTGCTCGCAGCCTCTAACTCGCGCACTTCAAGGGCCACGATGGGCCGCTGCATGCAAATGCGCGGCACAGCGTCAGGACTCTAAACGCAACGCCCGGTCTGGCTTTTGTCAGGCCGGGCGTTTGCCGCTTTCAGACCCCACGGGTTTCACCGTGAGGCAGTAACAGGTAACAAGACATGGCAAAAGAATATAGCCGTACCCAGCGTATCGGCGATCAGATGCAGCGTGAGCTGGCACAGCTGATCCGTCGTGAAGTCAAAGATCCGCGCGTCGGCCTGGTCACCATTACCGCTGTTGAAGTCAGCCGTGACGTCGGTCACGCCAAGATTTTCATCACCGTGATGGGCCAGGACAACGCCGAAGATATTGCGCAAAGCATCAAGGTGCTCAACTCCGCCGCCGGTTTCCTGCGTATGCAGTTGGCTCGCGAAATGAAGTTGCGCAGCGTTCCGCAGTTGCACTTCCACTACGACGAAAGCGTCGTGCGTGGTGCGCACCTGTCGGCCCTGATCGAGCGTGCGGTGGCTGAAGACAATCAGCACCCGGTTGCGGCAGAAGTCGAAGACACCAAGGAGTAATCGGTGGCTCAGGTCAAACGTATCCGTCGTAACGTCAGCGGCATTATCCTGCTCGACAAACCGCTGGGGTTCACCTCCAACGCGGCGTTGCAGAAGGTTCGCTGGTTGCTGAACGCCGAGAAGGCCGGGCACACCGGCAGTCTTGATCCGCTGGCCACCGGCGTGTTGCCGCTGTGCTTCGGTGAGGCGACCAAGTTCTCGCAATACCTGCTCGATTCCGACAAGGGTTATGAAACCCTGGCGCAACTGGGCAAAACCACCACCACGGCGGATGCCGAAGGTGAAGTTTTGCAGGAGCGCCCGGTGACCGTTGGTCGATCCGATGTCGAAGCGGTACTGCCGAAATTTCGTGGGCAAATCAGTCAGATACCGCCGATGTACTCGGCGCTCAAGCGTGATGGCCAGCCGCTGTACAAGCTGGCACGTGCAGGCGAAGTAGTGGAGCGCGAACCGCGTTCTGTTACTATTGCGCGCTTGGAATTGCTGGCCTTTGAAGGTGATACTGCGCGGCTTGCGGTGGATTGCAGCAAAGGCACCTATATTCGCACCCTGGTGGAGGATATCGGTGAGCAACTCGGTTGTGGCGCTTACGTTGCGCAATTGCGACGTACCCAGGCCGGGCCTTTCACGCTGGCGCAGACTGTCACGCTTGAAGAGCTGGAAGCGGTACATGCCGAAGGCGGCAACGAAGCGGTCGACCGCTTCCTGATGCCATCGGACAGCGGCCTGCTGGATTGGCCACTGTTGCAGTTCTCGGAAGCGAGCGCGTTCTACTGGCTCAACGGCCAGCCGGTTCGCGCCCCGGATGCTCCGAAGTTCGGCATGGTACGGGTACAGGATCACAATGGTCGCTTCATCGGTATCGGTGAAGTGAGCGAAGACGGGCGCATCGCGCCGCGTCGACTGATTCGGTCAGAATGACCGGACGAGGGTGGCTGTTAACAGGCACGGTCACTACTCATTTTTAGATACAGGGATTTGTCCCTGGCCTGTTGAAGCTGTTTCTTTGAAACAGTTTCCTGATAAAAGGATTGCCTCATGGCTCTCGACGTTCAAGAAAAAGCTCAAATCGTAGCTGACTACCAGCAAGCTGTTGGTGACACTGGTTCGCCAGAAGTGCAAGTTGCACTGCTGACCCACAACATCAACAAACTGCAAGGTCACTTCAAGGCCAACGGTAAAGATCACCACTCCCGTCGTGGTCTGATCCGCATGGTAAACCAGCGTCGTAAGCTGCTGGACTACCTGAAAGGCAAGGACGTGAGCCGTTACAGCGCTCTGATCGCTCGCCTGGGTCTGCGTCGCTAATAAGCGATTGCGCTAGAGGTTGGTTGTCTGTCGTGCATCAGTGGGTTTCCGCTGGTGCATGGCAGGCTCCCAGCCTCAAGTTTTATCTGGATACACGTTTTACCCTGGACAGGCGTTGGGCCGATTCCCGACATTGCCCAAGAATTTCGCAAGAAGACAAGTTCCCCAAGAGCCACAAAAGAAGGTAGGACACCGTGAACCCGGTAATCAAAAAATTCCAGTTCGGTCAGTCGACCGTTACCCTCGAGACTGGCCGTATCGCCCGTCAGGCCTCCGGCGCAGTATTGGTCACCGTTGACGACGACGTCAGCGTATTGGTGACCGTAGTCGGTGCCAAGCAAGCCGATCCAGGCAAGGGCTTCTTCCCTCTGTCCGTTCACTACCAGGAAAAGACTTACGCTGCCGGTAAGATCCCTGGCGGTTTCTTCAAGCGTGAAGGCCGTCCTTCCGAGAAAGAAACCCTGACTTCCCGACTGATCGACCGTCCGATCCGTCCGCTGTTCCCGGAAGGCTTCATGAACGAAGTGCAGGTTGTCTGCACCGTCGTTTCCACCAGCAAGAAGACCGATCCGGACATCGCTGCGATGATCGGTACCTCGGCTGCGCTGGCCATCTCCGGCATTCCTTTCGATGGCCCGATCGGCGCTGCCCGCGTTGCGTTCCATGAAAGCACCGGCTACCTGCTGAACCCGACTTACGAACAACAGAAAGCATCGAGCCTGGACATGGTCGTTGCCGGTACGTCGGAAGCCGTTCTGATGGTTGAATCGGAAGCCAAAGAGCTGACCGAAGACCAGATGCTGGGCGCGGTACTGTTTGCTCACGACGAGTTCCAGGTGGTGATCAACGCCGTCAAGGAACTGGCCGCCGAAGCTGCCAAGCCGACCTGGACCTGGGCTCCACAACCAGAAGCCACTGCTCTGCTGGGCGCTATCCGTGCCGAGTTCGGCGACGCGATCTCCCAGGCTTACACCATCACCATCAAGGCCGACCGTTACGCTCGCCTGGGTGAGCTGAAGGATCAGGTTGTTGCCAAGCTGTCCGGTGAAGAAGGTCAGCCTTCTTCCAGCGAAGTCAAAGCTGCTTTCGGCGAAATCGAATACCGCACCGTTCGCGAAAACATCGTAAACGGCAAGCCACGTATCGACGGCCGCGACACCAAGACCGTACGTCCTTTGAACATCGAAGTCGGTGTTCTGCCAAAGACCCACGGTTCGGCTCTGTTCACCCGTGGCGAAACCCAGGCTCTGGTCGTTGCAACACTGGGCACCGCCCGTGACGCACAACTGCTGGACACCCTGGAAGGCGAGAAAAAAGACCCGTTCATGCTGCACTACAACTTCCCTCCGTTCTCGGTAGGTGAGTGTGGTCGCATGGGTGGCGCCGGTCGTCGCGAAATCGGTCACGGCCGTCTGGCCCGTCGTTCGATTGCAGCCATGCTGCCTGCTGCCGACGTGTTCCCGTACACCATCCGTGTTGTATCGGAAATCACCGAATCCAACGGTTCGAGCTCCATGGCTTCGGTCTGCGGCGCGTCCCTGGCCCTGATGGACGCCGGCGTTCCGATGAAGGCACCGGTTGCCGGTATCGCCATGGGTCTGGTTAAAGAAGGCGAGAAGTTCGCCATCCTGACCGACATCCTGGGTGACGAAGACCACCTCGGCGACATGGACTTCAAAGTAGCTGGTACCGCCAAAGGTGTTACCGCGCTGCAGATGGACATCAAGATCAAAGGCATCACCGAAGAAATCATGGAGATCGCTCTGGGCCAAGCCCTGGAAGCGCGCCTGAACATCCTCGGTCAGATGAACCAGATCATTGGCCAGTCGCGTACCGAACTGTCGGAAAACGCTCCGACCATGATCGCGATGAAAATCGACACCGACAAAATCCGTGATGTCATCGGTAAAGGCGGCGCGACCATTCGTGCGATCTGTGAAGAGACCAAGGCTTCGATCGACATCGAAGACGACGGCTCGATCAAGATCTTCGGCGAAACCAAGGAAGCGGCTGAAGCAGCACGTCAGCGCGTTCTGGGCATCACCGCAGAAGCTGAAATCGGCAAGATCTACGTCGGTAAAGTTGAGCGCATCGTCGACTTCGGCGCATTCGTCAACATCCTGCCGGGCAAGGACGGTCTGGTTCACATCTCGATGCTGAGCGATGCTCGCGTTGAGAAAGTGACCGACATCCTGAAAGAAGGCCAGGAAGTGGAAGTGCTGGTACTGGACGTGGACAACCGCGGCCGTATCAAGCTGTCCATCAAAGACGTAGCAGCAGCCAAGGCATCGGGCGTTTAATCACTCCCCACGCCTGACCGCTTCAACGTTATAAAAAATGCCCCGCAGTGAAAACTGCGGGGCATTTTTTTGTCTGTGAAAACTGGAAACGGTTTGTGGATTTGCCCGCTCCCAATCTCGATGCTAGGTTTAGCTCACCGCCCGTGTAGCTCAGCCGGTAGAGCAGCGCACTCGTAACGCGAAGGTCGCAGGTTCGATTCCTGTCTCGGGCACCACATCTGTTTTCCACTATCGGTCGATCCGACCGTAGCACTGGTAAGCGATGCGCCGGTGGCTCTGTCGCCACCGGCTTTGCTCATTTCAATTGATCGAGTTCCGGATATCAGGACCAAGTAACTCGGTGATCTTTTGATAGCCTTCAAAATTCGGATGAGCTGCGTTATCCCAGAAATAGCTTTTTCTGTTTGGTAGTTTTCTGAACTCTGACCCCAAGTCGACGATCTTGCAGTCGCATCCCTCGCCATTCCACGCAAGCAACAATCGGTTCACTTCTTCATTGCGTGCATCATGTTCGTCAAGGCGAGGCAGCAACGTGGAAATAATTACCTTTCCACCTTTGTCGTTCAGCGCCTTTGCGATCAACTTCAAGTTTTCAATCGTTTTCGGCGGAGCCCAAAAGTTCCAATCGTTTGTTCCGGCTAGGACAAAGTAGTAATTGGACGGTTTGATGTTGTCGAGACGGTCAATTACTTGCTGGGTATTGTCGCCACCTTCACCTGCATGGCCATACCCGACAACGTCGGTGTGAGGCCCTACAAACTGAACATCCGGCAGCGCGGGGGCGAGCAGACAGCGGAAATAACGGCCGTAGCTCCACCAGGTGATTGAGTCACCGACCATGGTCAGGGTTTTTGCGTTCTTCACTGGCTCGGTTTTAAGGGCGTAGAACTGGTAAGTGCCTGCCTTCTTCGGCGCCTTTCCAGATTCCCACTCAACATTCCCAACATAGGAAACCCCATCAATCAGGAAATCTTCTCCGAGGCGGAATCGGGCAGTCGACTGACCAGAGTCCATTTCATAGAGGGTGTCGTAGTCGAACACTGCATTCTTACCAGTGATATCCCCGGTCTCTGGTGAAAACTTAATCGAGTTGGATTCTAGTTTGTTCGTCTCGAAAGACCCGATCAGGGTTTTCCCAACGACGGCAGCGGGTTGCATCTCGCAGGCGGCTTGCGCTGTCGATGCGCCAAGCATGAGCAAGAGAAGGGTTCTGAGCATCACTGCTATTAGATCCATGTTTGTATGATGGGATCCAAGTCTACAAGCAGAGCTCGCGGATAACTGTATGGTTTTTGTTCGGGGGCTTGTGTGAAGCGATTGTGCTGGAGCTCCTATGTAGAAGAGTCACTGAGCCCCAGCAGATCGTAAAAATTACATGGGTTAATACACTGGGAACGTTGAGCATGTGGAACCGCGTTTAATCATTGGCTGTACTGCCTTTGATGCGATTCCTGCCCCGGGCACCATCCCCCTGTTTATTTCACCTTACTTCTCAGATCATCCACTGCGCGTTTCAGCTGATCCAGTTGACTGTCCTGATTGCTGACGTCCCGCTTGAGGCTGGACAGGTCGCTGGAACTCGCGCTGGAGTTCGACCCGGCGCTACGCTTCAAGTCTTCCACCTGACTGGCGAGCCTTTTCAAGTCGTTGTCCTGTGCGCTGACGGTGCGCTTGAGGTCGCTCACTTCGCTGGAGCTGGAGCTTGAACCGGAATTCGAGCCGCTGCTGCGCTTGAGATCGTCCATTTGGCTGGCAAGCTTTTTCAGGCCGTTGTCCTGTTCACTGACCGTGCGCTTGAGGTCGCTCACTTCGCTGGAACTGGCGCTTGAACCGGAATTCGAGCTGCTGCTGCGCTTGAGATCGTCCACCGCTTTAGCAAGGTTTTTCAGGCCGTTGTCCTGTTCACTGACCGTGCGCTTGAGGTCGCTCACTTCGCTGGAGCTGGCGCTTGAACCGGAATTCGAGCTGCTGTTGCGCTTGAGTTCGTCCACTGCTTTGGCGAGGTTTCTCAGGCCGGTTTCCTGTTCAGTGAGCGTGCGCTTGAGGTTGGCCACTTCGCTGGAACTGGAGCTGGAACTCGAACCGCTGTTGCGTTTGAACTCCTCCAATTGCTTGGTGAGTTCTTTCAGGTCCTTGTCCTGTTCGGTGGCAGTGCGTTTGAGGTTGGTTATCTCACTGGCACTCGAACTGGAGCTTGTTCCGTTGTTGCGCTTGAGTTCCTCGATGAGACGAGCCTGCGCTTCGAGGACATTCTTGAGTTCCTTGATGTCATCCGTGTTGGTTTTAGCGGTGCGTTGCAGTGTTTCCACACCCTCGACACTGAGATTGCTCCTGACCATGACGTCTTTACCATACAGCCTGTGAAAGACGAGGAAGCTGTCGGTGGAGGAAGGGTTGTCTGAGGCGAACTCCAGACTGGCCTGGGCCGTATTGGCCATTGCCATGTTGCCAAGAAAAAGGGCGGCCATGCCGGTTGCCAACAGGGTAGACGGAAGCTTCTTGAAAATGCGCATCACCTGAGTTCCTTGTGAAGTGCCTAGATGGCACATCGCTATGACTTTGCTTTTTGAAGGTTGTTCCTGTGTGGCAGGGGAATATTTTCAGAAAAACCGCTCGACAGTTTTTTTGTAGATTTGATGTAAAAGTCCATATAAATCGTCTTCCAAACGTCCTATATTCGGACATTGCACGAGCATCACCCTGCAGTTTTCAAATGATCCACGAATGGTTCTGAAGGCCAGACAAACCGGGCTTCACACGGTTTTTTGCGTCAGAGAGATCCTTGATGATCCAGATCCATCTTCCATTCCCCCGATCAGCGAGAACAACATGACCGTTAAAGAATTGACCCAGGAAGCCAGGCACGAAGAAGCGCTGAAGAAGTACGTGCTTGAGTCGCCCCAGCTAGCCGAAGAGATCAAGGACTTGCCCGCCGACGATCAGAAAGACCAGATTCAATGGGCGTTCGAGGATGAAGCAGAAGCCCAGGGCCTGCAGCCGTGGGAGCTGACGCTCAAGTACACCTCGAGCCCGGAAGAGTTTGAAGCGGCGCGACTGGTGCTGCACAAAGAGGCGGCCGAGGTATTGGGCGTCGAGTGGGAAGAGTACTGCGAGATGAATAATCTGGTGGTCTGACCCATGTAGGAGCCGGCTTGCTGGCGAGGGCGGCGTAACGTGTACACCGCGTCGCCTGGATCGCCAGCAAGCCGGCTCCTACAGTTTCATGTCGTTCAGGACATTTCAGAGGCTTAAACGCATCGACAGATCGACAGCCTTCACGTCCTTGGTCATCGCACCAATCGAAATGTAATCCACCCCGGTTTCTGCGATCGGCAGCAGCGTGCTTTCATTGATGCCGCCGCTGGCTTCCAGTTTTGCCTTGCCGCCATTCAGGCGCACGGCCTCGCGCATGTCATCCAGGCTCAACTCGTCGAGCATGATGATGTCGGCACCCGCCGCAAGCGCTTCTTTCAACTCATCCAGGCTTTCCACTTCGATCTCCACCGGTTTGCCCGGGGCGATCTTGTGCGCGGCGTTGATCGCTTCAGGGATGCCGCCGCTGGCAGCAATGTGGTTTTCCTTGATCAGGAAGGCGTCGTACAGGCCGATGCGGTGGTTGTGGCAGCCGCCGCAGGTCACGGCGTACTTTTGCGCCAGACGCAGCCCTGGCAGGGTTTTGCGGGTGTCGAGTAGCTTTACCTGCGTCTCGGCGACGAAATCCGCCAGGTATTGCGCACGAGTGGCCACGCCGGAGAGCAATTGCAGGAAATTCAGCGCACTGCGTTCGCCTGTGAGCAGCGAACGGGCAGGGCCTTCGAGGTGGAACAGCACTTGATTGGGCTTCACCCGTTCGCCATCGCGCACCTGCCAATGTACAGCCACTCGCGGGTCCAGTTGCAGGAAAACCGCATCAACCCAAGCGGTGCCGGCGATGACCGCGGCGTCGCGCGTGATGATGGTGGCTTTGGCCAGGCGTTCGGCCGGGATCAGCTGCGCGGTGATGTCGCCGCTGCCGATGTCTTCGCGCAACGCACGGCGTACGTTGGCTTCGATTTCGGCGGTCAGATCGGCGAGACGTAGATTCGGCATAACGGACTCCACAAACAAAGTGGCTCGATTATAGGGCCATGGCGCGGGGCAACCCAAGGCGCGCGAGACCTTCCGGTCGTTCTGGAACCTGCATTTGGTCGATTCTCTTGAGCCATCGAGGTTCAGCAGCGGTCCTTTGCAAGCGTCTATTTCAAAGAGAAACACAGAGTCTGCTGGCATACGGGGCATCTTTTGCAAGATAATGCGCCTTGCATTTGACGTCATGACTTTGACGTGTCTTTGGTTCGCCGATTATTGAATGACAGCGGGCGGGCATTGTCTTCTGTTGCGCGCGGCTGTGAGGCTGGCGTACTCGATCTTTTCAACCGAACCAAAGCATCACCGTTTCAGGAGGCCAGGATGCACAACGACGGGAATGTAGTGCCTTTGCACAAGGCAACTACCGATCAGGCGAGTCACTCGCCGCTCGCCCGCCTGCCTGTGATTCTGCTTCAGGTTCGCGACAAGGCCGCTCAACAGCTCAGGCATGCTCTGCAGGAGTTGTTCGATAACGCCGACGACACGCTGTTCGAAATGGCTGACCGGGCCCGCAATGACGTCGAGCAGAACATCTTTTTTGAAGCCATGCGCGACTTGCGCCTCAAGCGCAAAAATATCGAGCGGGTGTTTCTCGAACAATTCTTCGAAGCGTTTGTCGGTCTCGCAGGCAGTACTCAGACAGCCTTGCCTCAGGCATTGAGCCTCGATACGGCGGCGCAGCAGTCCGGTGATGACCTGGAACGTCGCGTGGCGGTGGAGGCCATGGTCAATAAAGTGCTGAACCGCGACGGTTTTGCGCTTGATCAATTGACCGCCCGACTCAGCACGTTGCTGGGCAAGCAGCTGGTGACTACGCACAATCCCCTGGGCCCGGCGATGCTCTGTGAGTATTTCATGCAGGCCGGGCGCAACCTGGGGGTCGAGATCAAGGTCAAGTTGATCATCCTCAAGCTTTTCGAGCGCTACGTGCTCAGTGATGCCGACCAGCTCTACACCGAAGCCAATCAGATATTGATCGCCACGGGCATATTGCCCGACCTGAAGCCTGCCCCGAACCGGCGTGCCATTGATCGTGCGCAGGCCAGTGTTCGTGCCGACCCCGTCGAGGCTGGCAACCGTTGCGACAGCACGCCAATCGACGACAGCGTGCAGGAAGTATTCGCGGCATTGCAGGAATTGCTGCTCCACGTGCGTGGCAGTGTCGCGCCAACGCTGGAAACCAGTGCTCAAGCGCAACCGATATCCACCCGCGACCTGCTGCGGCTGCTCTCGCACTTGCAGCAGTACGTGCCGGCTCCGGCGGTCCAGGACGACTTCGACCTGCGAAACCAGCTTGAGCAACTGCTGACCCGGGTCAGCGTCAAAAGCGGCAAGTCGCGTGTCGTCGGCGTCGCTGACGAAGATGTGATCAACCTGATCGCCATGCTCTTCGAATGCATCCTCGATGACCGCAATCTGCCGGATTCCCTCAAGGCGCTGATCGGGCGCTTGCAGATCCCGATGCTGAAAGTGGCCGTGCTCGACAAGAGCTTCTTCAGCCGCAGCAGTCACCCGGCCCGTCGTCTGCTCAATGAAATCGCCGCCGCGGCCCTGGGCTGGGGCGAGTGTGATGACCACGAGCGCGACAGCCTGTACCTGCGCATCGAGCAAGTGGTGCAGCGTTTGTTGAACGACTTTGTCGACGATCCGGCGATCTTCTCCGAATTGCTGGCGGATTTTCTGGCGTTCACCAGCGACGAGCGTCGTCGCAGCGATTTGTTGGAGCAGCGTACCCGCGACGCCGAAGAGGGCCGCGCCAAAACCGAACTGGCCCGGCAACGCGTCGAGCTGGCGTTGAATCAGGCGTTGTTGGGCAAAGTGCTGCCGCAACGGGTGGTGGCGTTTGTTCAGGACGCCTGGAGCCAGGTGCTGCTGCTGACCTGCCTCAAGCACGGCGATCAGTCCGCCGAGTGGCATGCGGATGTGCACACCATGGAGCAATTGATCTGGAGCGTGCAGCGCCATGACGACGCTGATGCAAACCTGCGCCTGTTGGCGCTGGTGCCGGGGTTGCTCAAGTCCTTGCGCGACGGGTTGAGCAGTTCGGCGTTCGATCCGTTCGCTACCGGAGAGTTTTTCAGCGAGCTGGAAGGCTTGCACGTTCAACTGTTTGAACGAGCGGACCAGGCACCGGCCGCCACCCGTCCAGCCGATGCGCCGCTGATGGTTGAGGTGCGTGAAGAAATCGTGCTGCTCACCGCGGACGAAGGGCCGGTGGAATCGGTCTCGGTGCGCTTGCCGGCGGATGATCCAGGCCTGCTTCAAGTCGATCAGTTGCACGCGGGTTGCTGGGTCGAATTTCAGGAAGATGAGGAAAACACCCTGCGCTGCAAGCTCGCCGCGATCATCGACGCCACGGGCAAGTACATTTTCGTCAACCGCACCGGCATGAAAGTGCTGGAGCGCAGCCGTACCGGGCTGGCGCTGGATTTCCGTCGTGGCGCGGTGCGCACCCTCGACGACACCTTGCTGTTCGATCGGGCCCTGGAGTCGGTGGTCGGCAACCTGCGGCGGCTCAATCGCGGCAAGTGATCGCGCGCCGAGGGTCTATCGCGGCATACTGGGCACCAACACAGTCGTCGTTGAAGGAACCTGTATGCAGTTGGACCCCGCGAGCGGTTGGTGTCAGGGCGTGAACGTTTGCCCGTCACCCAACTTCAATGCGCGCCCCACGGGCGAAATTTCCCTGCTGGTGATCCACAACATCAGTCTGCCGCCGGCACAGTTTGCCACCGGCAAGGTGCAGGAATTTTTCCAGAACCGGCTGGATGTCACAGAGCATCCCTACTTTGAAGGGATCGCTGACCTACGGGTGTCTGCGCATTTTCTGATTGAGCGTGACGGCACCGTCACTCAGTTTGTCTCTTGTCTTGAACGTGCCTGGCATGCCGGCGTGTCGTGTTTCGACGGCCGGGAAACCTGTAATGATTTTTCCGTGGGCATCGAGCTTGAAGGCACGGATGATCTGCCGTTCACCGATGCTCAATATGACGCGTTGACGGCCCTGACCTTGCAACTGCAAAGCGCTTTTACGGGCATCACCGCGCAGCGCATCTGCGGGCACAGCGACATCGCGCCGGGGCGCAAGACGGATCCCGGACCTGCGTTCGACTGGGCGCGTTATCGCGCGGCCCTGGCTAAAGAGGAACCACAATGAGTTTTCTGGTGTTGCTGTTGGCGGTCTGGATCGAGAAGTTCTCGGCCCTGCGCCATCGGGTTCAACGTGATGGCGGTTGGGTGGGCGAGTTGCGCAAGCTTGAAGCCAACCCGCGTCTGGTCAATCGCCCGTGGTTGATTTTGCTGATTCTGGTGCTGCTGCCGGTGGCACTGCTGGGGTTGCTGCTGGTGGTGCTGGATCCGGTCGCTTACGGTCTGTTGGCGCTGCCGGTGCATTTGCTGGTGGTGATTTATAGCCTGGGGCGTGGTGATCTGCTGGCCGGTCTCGGACCGTTTCGCGATGCCTGGCGCCGGGAAGACCTGCAAGCTGCCGCTCACGTGGCAAAACGTGATCTGGACATTTGTGCCGAAAGCGGCGAGCAACTGCTGGAACGGGTTGAAGGGCATCTGCTCTGGGAGGCGTACCAGTGTTTTTTTGCGGTGATTTTCTGGTATTTCCTGCTGGGCCCGGTGGCGGCGCTGAGCTATCGACTGCTGGCCCTCGCCGAAGAACACGGGCAGAACCCGGCCGTCGTCGAGCGCGCCGCACAACTGCGCCACGCCTTCGATTGGGTGCCGGTGCGTCTGTTGGCGGCGAGTTTTGCGCTGGTCGGCAACTTTGTCGCCGTCAGTCGGGTGATGCTGAGCGAACTGCTGAACTGGAACATCAGTGCCGCCCAATTGATCGAGAAGGTCGGGCTGGTGGCCGGTGAAATTCCTGCGCCGGTGGTCGGGCCCGATGGCATCAACAGCCTCGACCGGATCTGGGAGCTGCTGCTACGTGCGGCAGTGCTCTGGTACGCCGGTTTTGCGCTGTGGACAGTCCTCCCTTGAACACCACGCCCCTGTAGGAGCCGGCTTGCCGGCGATGGCTGCGGCTCGGTGTTTCAGGTACACCGCATTGATGCCATCGCCGGCAAGCCGGCTCCTACAAGGTCTGTAATGGCAAGACGGAGCGTCTCGTCGGATAAGCTGCCGTTAACCTTAAGTTACAAAACCTCCCGTCGATTTAAGCTATACAGAGATAGCACTCAATAGTGGCTATCTGCTGCTTGTCTGTGCCTGCCAATAAAAATAAGAAATCCAAGGGAGACTTCCAGTGAAGAGCTTGCTCTATCCCGCCGTCGCGCTAATGAATCGCCTGAGCTTCGGCATGAAGTTCAGCCTGATCAGCGTTCTGTTCCTGGTGCCCATGTTGGTGACCAACTTTTATCTGGTGCGTGATTCCTATCGCGAATTCCAGGGCACCCGGGTGGAACTGCAGAGCCTCGACCTGCTGGGCAGCAGCCTGACGCTTCGACGCGACCTGGAAACCCTGAACAACCTGGTACAGATCAACGTCATCCTTGGCCAGTCCGGCAAGGCCGGTAATCTCGAATCCAAGATCACATCCCTGGAGCAAAACGTTCTGGCCCGCCTGCAAGGGCTGACAGCGATGACCACCGATCCGGAACAGATCACCGTTTTCGATGGCAAACGCGACGAGATGATCACCGCGTTCAAGGCCCAGCAAACGGAAAGCTCCCTGCAAAGCAAAAGTGCGCTGATCGGCAAGTTGCTCGGCAATGCACAGATTTTCAGCCAGATCATCGCCAGCCAGGCGGGTTTGAGCCGTGACAATCAGAGCGACATGCGTCAGCTCACCGAACTCATCACCAACGTTACGCCGCCCGTCACCCAGACGTTGGGCGATGGTCGCGCCATGGGTTCTTACTCGCTGGGGCAAGGGTTTCTCAATTCGTCTTCGAGCACCCGCTTCGATGAATTGCTGGTGCAAATTGAAAAGCTGCAAGCCGAGTACGGTCTGAAGTTGCAGGATGCGCTGGGGTCGAGCAAGGCGGCACGTGAAACCCTGGCGGCGCAGGCCGAGAGCAGCAAGGCGTCGCTGAAAAAAGCCAGTGAACTGTTCGAAGAACAGGTGGTGATGGCCGACACCCTCGATGCGCCGTGGCAGGCCTTCTACGATCAGGTCAGCGGCCTGATGGACCAGACTTACCAACTCAACGAAGCCACCCTGAAATTCCTCGACACCCAATTGCAACAACGACTGAGCCAGAACCGCACGCACATGGTCTTGCAGGCCGTGGCGCTGTCGGTGGTGTTTGTGCTGATTTTTTACCTTTACGGCGGCTTCTACGCCTCGACCCGCACCACCCTCAAGCGCCTTGGCGCGATGATGGACAAAGTCGCGGCCGGCGACATGACCGTGACCTTCAACGCCAACAGCCGTGATGAACTGGGCGAGTTGGGCGAAGTGTTCAACGGCACGGTGAAGAAAATCCATGACTTGATCGAGCGTGTCGGCCATACCGTCGGGGAAGTCGAGCGTCAGGCCGGTCAGGTCGAGAACGTGTCCGCCCAGAGCAACCAGGCTGTTGCGGGGCAACGCACGCAGATCGAACAGGTCGCCACGGCGATGAACCAAATGTCGGCCACCTCACTGGAGGTGGCCCGCAGCGCCGCCGCGGCGGTCAGCAGTGCCCACAGCGTCAACGACGAAACCATCAGCGGTCGCGGGTTGGTGGAGTCTCAGCAGGGCAGCATCGCTGCGCTGGCCAGCGAGATCGATCAGTCGGTGCTGGTGATCAATCAACTGGCCAGCGACAGCCAGTCCATCAGCCGCGTGCTGGAAGTGATCAAAAGCATCGCCGAACAGACCAACCTGCTGGCGCTCAACGCCGCTATCGAGGCGGCGAGGGCAGGCGAGCAGGGACGTGGTTTTGCGGTGGTGGCGGACGAGGTCCGGACCCTGGCCAAACGCACCCAGCAATCGACCGAAGAAATCGAACAGATGATCGCCAAACTGCACAGCGGTGTCGGCGCTGCGGTGAAGGCCATGGGCACCAGTCATCAAATGGCCAACGGCACGGTGGGGCAGTCGGAAAAGGTCCAGCAGGCGCTGGAAAACATCCTTGGCGCTGTCGGCATGATCGTCGATCAGAACCAGCAGATTGCGGCTGCCGTAGAGCAGCAGACCGCCGTGGCCCACGACATTGACCAGAACATCGTCGAGATCAACCGGGCCGGCGAGCGCACCGCCGAAGGTGCACACCAGACCGAGGACGCCAGTCGGGCGCTGTCGGCGCAGGTGGTGGAGCTCAAGCAGTTGATCAGCGCGTTCCGGGTCTGAAGAACCGCATAACCCCTGTAGGAGCGAGCCTGCTCGCGATGGCGTAGGAACATTCACCCTTCAGGGTGGCTGTCAGACCGCTATCGCGAGCAAGCTTGCTCCTACAGGTTTGCGCGCTGTCTGTAATACTTGTTCCCTTCATGTGTAGTAAATGTCCGATTTCCCTCCAGAATCTGTTTTTTGGTCTTCAATGAGGGATTATCCACAACCCTGACCTACTCTGAGGAAGCTCGGTTATGTCCTTCGCTACAACTGGAATCCAGGGGCACTGTGCCCATTGCAGGAGCACTCGGCGACTCGAACCCTGGCAACTCAACGCCATTGCCATCAGTGAAGCCTTCGCCTGTTCCCACTGTCACAAAGCCTTGCAACTGAGCGACCCGAAACAGATCAGGCGCATCAAGTCCCTCGACTCACTCGCGATGCTGCGGGCGAGCACGCTGGTGATGGTATGCACCGCGTTGCTGGTCGCATTAGTGATGGAATGGATCGGGCTACTCAGCGTGGTCGAACAGCTGAATTTTTCGTTGATCGCGATTCTGGTCTACTTCGCGGTTATCCGGTTCGCCCGTCACCGACAACACATGACGCTGATTCTGGAAGCTGCCAAGGCTCACGCCGACTGATTACCAGTTGAACAACTCACAGGCATTGGCCGTGCTGACAGCCGCCAGCCGTTCAGGGCTGATCGCCATGATGTCAGCCAGTGCCGAGCAGATCGCCGGCAAATGCGCCGGGCTGTTGCGTTGACCGGGAAACATGGCGGGGGCCATGTCCGGTGAGTCGGTTTCCAGCACCACAGACTCCAACGGCAACTCGGCGAGCACCCGGTGCATGCGCAACGCCTGCGGCCAGGTCGCCGCGCCGCCGAGGCCCAGTTTGAAGCCGAGCCTGATGTACTCGCGGGCCTCTTCCTTGCTGCCGGCGAAGGCGTGAATGATCCCCGCGCGTTTCAGCTTGAAGCGCTTGAGCGTGGCAATCACCGCCGCATGGCTGCGTCGCACGTGAATCAGCGCCGGCAGATTAAAGTCCGCCGCCAGTTGCAGTTGTGCGTCGAACAACGTCTGCTGGCGTTCGCGGTCGAGGGTTTCGATGAAGTAATCCAGGCCGATCTCGCCCACCGCGCACAGCTGTCGGTGACCGGCCAGGCGGGTCAGCCACTCGGCGAGTTCGCGTAGATCCGCAGGCCGATGCTCGTCCAGATACACCGGGTGCAAACCGAACGCCGCGTGCAGATCGGGATCGCTTTGCACCAGGTCCCAGACCCGCTGCCAATTGGCCTGATCAACCCCCAACACCACCATCCGCCGCACGCCGAGGGCGCGGCTCTCGGCGAGCAGCGCCTGACGATCCTCGTCGAAGTCCGGAAAATCCAGATGAGTGTGGCTGTCGATCAGCTCCACGGTTCAGTCCTGGCGAATACGCTGCTTGAAGGTCCGCGCAATGGCTTGCACACCGGGCTGGTAATCGGACTGCTCGATGGCGGCGAGGGCCAGTTCCAGCGCTTTGTCGGCGATCAACTGGTGTTGCTGGGCCATGGCGTTGACTGGCAGCGGCAGAAAGTCCAGCAACTGCGTGTCGCCGAATGTGCCGAGGCGCAGCGGGCGGTTTTTCAGCGGGAAGTCGTGCAAGGCGTCGAACACACCCTGGAGCAGCACGTAGGAAGTGGTCACCAGCGCGTCCGGCAAATGCCCCAGGCGCTGAAGCAATTCTTCCATCAGTTGCTTGCCGTACTCACGGCTGAACGATTCGCCGTGTTCGATCAGGATCTCGCCTTTGAACCCGGCCAGCGCTTCCTTGAACCCGGCGGCCCGCTCCTGACTGATGCTCAGTTCGGGGCGCGCGCCGATCAGGGCGATCTGCTTGGGCAACGGATCGAGCAGGCTGCGCGTCAGTTGCAGGCTGGCTTCACGATCATCACTGATCACCGAGCAGAAGTGCTCGGGCTCCATGACCCGGTCGATGGCGATGATCGGAATGCCTTTGGCTTGCAACTGGCGGTAACTGTCGTCGCCGGACGGCAGGCAACTGGCGACGATCAACGCGTCGCAGCGCCGGGCGCGGAACAGTTGCAGCAGCTGCCGTTCGCTGTCCGGCGCATCGTCGGAACTGGCGATCAGCAACTGATAACCGCGGGCCCGGGCACCTTGCTCCAGCAGCTTGGCGATACGTGCGTAACTGGGGTTTTCCAGGTCCGGAAGAATGAAACCCAGCGTGCGGGTGTGCCGACTGCGCAGCCCGGCCGCTTGCGGATTGGGCGTAAAGCCATGTTGTTCGACGACCGCGCGCACACGCTCGACGGTGGCACTGCTGATGCGTTGCTGTTCGGCCTTGCCGTTGATGACATAGCTGGCGGTGGTCACGGACACACCGGCCAGTTGGGCGATATCACTGAGTTTCAACTCGGGATTTCCTTGTTTTTCGGCCGATACTTTCGCCAATCCTACCCGATTCAGGCAGGGGACTATTGTCGCAACATATCCGACAAGTTGGACTTCAAGGATGGGACATTATCGAGTAACGTGCCAATCATTCTAGATTAAACGTTTCAGCAAGCGTATTTTCTACGTATCAGGTGCATTTGGCCGGTTCTGCCGTGAAACCGCCAAAAGTGATGATTAAGCGCCTAAGCTGACTCATTCAAAACAATACCTGGCACCCCAAGGTGCCAAAAAGGAGAAAGCATGCTCGAGCTCACTCTAGAGCAGATTTCCATGGGCCAGTCGGCCGTGGACAAGTCCGCAGCACTGCATTTGTTGGCGCAGCATCTGGTCAACGACGGCCTGGTCGCCGAAGGTTATCTCGCCGGTTTGCAGGCGCGTGAAGCCCAGGGCTCGACCTTTCTCGGTCAAGGTATTGCCATCCCCCACGGTACGCCGCAAACCCGCGACCAGGTGTTTTCCACCGGCGTGCGCTTGATGCAATTCCCTGAAGGCGTGGATTGGGGCGACGGTCAGATCGTCTACCTGGCGATCGGCATTGCGGCCAAATCCGATGAACATTTGCGCCTGTTGCAACTGCTGACCCGCGCCCTCGGCGAAACCGATCTGGGCCAGGCCCTGCGTCGCGCCAGTTCTGCCGAAGCGTTGCTGAAACTGCTGCAAGGCGCGCCGCAGGAGCTGGCGCTGGATGCGCAGATGATCGGCCTCGGGGTGTCGGCTGATGACTTCGAAGAACTGGTCTGGCGCGGTGCCCGTTTGCTGCGTCAGGCGGATTGTGTGAGCAATGGTTTTTCTGCGGTTTTGCAGCAAGTCGACGCGTTGCCGCTGGGCGACGGTTTGTGGTGGTTGCACAGCGAGCAAACGGTGAAGCGTCCGGGCCTGGCGTTTGTCACGCCGGACAAACCGATGCGCTACCTCGGCCAGCCGCTCAGTGGTTTGTTCTGTCTGGCCAGCTTGGGCGAGGCGCACCAGGCGTTGCTCGAACGCCTTTGCGCGTTGCTGATCGAAGGCCGTGGTCATGAACTGGGGCGCGCCACCAGCAGCCGTAAAGTCCTCGAAGTGCTCGGCGGTGAACTGCCGGCGGACTGGCCGAGCGCACGCATTGCGCTGGCCAATGCCCACGGTTTGCATGCGCGCCCGGCGAAGATCCTCGCGCAACTGGCGAAGAGTTTTGAAGGCGAAATTCGTGTGCGCATCGTCGATGGCCAAGACAGCGCAGTGTCGGTGAAAAGCTTGAGCAAACTGCTCAGCCTCGGCGCCCGTCGCGGTCAGGTGCTGGAATTCATCGCCGAGCCGAGCATCGCCGCCGATGCCTTGCCAGCGTTGTTGGCAGCCATCGAAGAGGGGCTGGGTGAAGAAGTCGAACCCTTGCCTGCCGTGAGCCAGCAGCGCGAAGTGATTGCCGAGGTGGCCGAAGTGCTGTTCGCCCCGGCGTCTGGCAGCCTGGTTCAGGCCATTCCCGCCGCACCGGGCATCGCCATCGGCCCGGCGCATATTCAAGTGCTGCAAACCATCGAATACCCGCTGCGCGGGGAGTCCGCCGCCATTGAGCGCGAGCGTCTCCAGCAAGCGCTGGCGCACGTGCGTCGCGACATCGAAGGCTTGATCGAGCGCAGCAAATCCAAAGCCATTCGCGAAATCTTCATCACTCACCAAGAAATGCTCGACGACCCGGAACTGACCGATGAAGTCGAGACTCGCCTCAAGCAGGGTGAAAGCGCCGAAGCGGCGTGGATGGCGGTGATCGAAGCGGCGGCGAAACAACAGGAGTCGCTGCAGGATGCATTGCTTGCCGAGCGTGCGGCGGACTTGCGCGATATCGGCCGTCGCGTGTTGGCGCAACTGAGCGGCGTCGAAACCCCGAGCGAACCTGATCAACCGTACATTCTGGTGATGGACGAAGTCGGTCCTTCCGACGTGGCACGTCTCGATCCGACCCGTGTCGCCGGCATTCTCACCGCCCGTGGCGGCGCCACCGCGCACAGCGCCATCGTCGCCCGTGCGCTGGGTATTCCGGCATTGGTCGGCGCAGGTGCGGCAGTGCTGCTGCTGGCGCCGGGCACGCCGTTGCTGCTCGATGGCCAACGCGGTCGCCTGCACGTGGACGCCGACGCGGCGACCTTGCAGCGCGCCACCGAAGAACGCGACACCCGCGAGCAACGCTTGAAAGCCGCTGCCGAACAGCGTCATCAACCGGCGCTGACCACCGACGGCCATGCGGTCGAAGTGTTCGCCAACATCGGCGAAAGCGCGGGCGTCACCAGCGCGGTGGAGCAGGGCGCCGAAGGCATTGGCCTGCTGCGCACCGAACTGATTTTCATGGCCCACTCGCAGGCGCCGGACGAAGCGACTCAGGAAGTCGAATACCGCCGTGTGCTCGATGGCCTCGCCGGTCGGCCACTGGTGGTGCGCACCCTCGACGTTGGCGGCGACAAGCCGCTGCCGTATTGGCCGATCGAGAAAGAAGAAAACCCGTTCCTCGGCGTGCGCGGCATTCGCCTGACCTTGCAGCGTCCGCACATCATGGAAGCGCAATTGCGCGCCTTGCTGCGTGCCGCTGACAACCGTCCGCTGCGCATCATGTTCCCGATGGTCGGCAGCGTTGACGAGTGGCGTCAGGCCCGAGATATGACTGAGCGCTTGCGTCTGGAAATCCCGGTGGCGGACCTGCAACTGGGGATCATGATCGAAGTGCCGTCGGCCGCACTGCTGGCGCCGGTGTTGGCCAAAGAGGTCGATTTCTTCAGCGTCGGCACCAACGACCTCACCCAATACACCCTGGCCATCGACCGTGGCCATCCGACCTTGTCGGCCCAGGCTGACGGCTTGCACCCGGCGGTGCTGCAACTGATCGACATCACCGTGCGCGCGGCCCATGCCCATGGCAAATGGGTCGGTGTGTGCGGCGAACTGGCGGCGGATCCGTTGGCGGTGCCGGTGCTGGTCGGCCTCGGTGTAGACGAGTTGAGCGTGTCGGGCCGCAGCATTGCCGAGGTCAAGGCGCGCATCCGCGAACTCAGCCTGACCCAGACTCAAACCCTTGCCCGACAGGCCCTGGCCGTGGGCAGCGCCAATGAAGTGCGCGCATTAGTGGAGGCCCTGTAATGGCCAAGATCCTGACCCTGACCCTCAACCCGGCGCTGGACCTGACGGTGCAGTTGCCGCGCCTTGAGCCCGGCCAGGTCAATCGCAGCGACGAGATGCACACCCACGCCGCCGGTAAAGGCGTGAACGTGGCGCAGGTGCTGGCAGACCTCGGGCATTCGCTCACCGTCAGCGGTTTTCTCGGCGAGGACAACCTTCAGGCGTTCGAAACCCTGTTCGCCAAGCGCGGTTTTGTCGACGCGTTTATCCGCGTTCCCGGTGAGACCCGCAGCAACCTCAAACTGGCGGAAAGCGACGGGCGCATCACCGACATCAACGGCCCTGGACCGAAGGTCAGCGAAGCGGCGCAGCAGGCGTTGCTCGATCGACTGGATCAGATTGCGCCAGGGCATGATGCGGTGGTCGTGGCCGGCAGTCTGCCGCAAGGCGTCAGTCCTGAATGGTTGCAGGCGTTGGTTCAGCGCTTGAAAAACCTCGGGTTGAACGTCGCGCTTGATACCAGTGGCGAAGCATTGCGGGCGGCGCTCAAGGCCGGTCCGTGGCTGATCAAACCGAACACCGAAGAGCTGGCCGAAGTGCTCGGCTGCGAGGTTGTTTCGGTGGCGGCTCAAGCCGAAGCTGCGAGCCGTTTGCACACGCAAGGCATCGAACACGTGGTGATTTCCCACGGCGCCGACGGTGTGAACTGGTTCAGTGTCGGTTCGGCGCTGCACGCCACGCCGCCCAAGGTCAGCGTCGCCAGCACCGTGGGTGCGGGGGATTCGTTACTGGCCGGCATGCTCCATGGTCTGCTCAGTGCCGATACGCCGGAACAGACTTTGCGCACTGCTACGGCGATTGCGGCGATGGCGGTCACGCAGATCGGTTTCGGTATCGGCGATGCGGCGCAGTTGGCGCGGCTCGAACAGGGTGTGCGCGTGCGCCCCCTGACAGAACAATAAGAGGGTTTGTCATGAAGTTAGCCATCGTTACGGCTTGCCCCAACGGCATGGTCACCAGCGTGCTGTGCGCCCGATTGCTCGATGCCGCGGCGCAGCGTCAGGGCTGGAGCACCAGTGTCGAAGTGGTGGATGTGGCGCACCCGGAACGCCAGTTGTCGGCGGCCACGATCGAGGCCGCCGAGTGGGTGTTGCTGGTCACCAGCGCGCCGGTGGATATGTCGCGATTCGTCGGCAAGCGCGTGTTCCAAAGCACTCCGGCACACGCCCTGCAAGATGTCGAAGCAGTGCTGCGACGCGGTGCCGAAGAAGCGCAGGTTTACGCCGCAACCGAAGCCACCGTCGAACCTGCAACCGTTACCCAAAGCGCCCCGCGCCTGGTCGCGATCACCGCGTGCCCGACCGGCGTCGCTCATACTTTCATGGCCGCTGAAGCCCTGCAGCAAGCGGCCAAGCGATTGGGCTATGACCTGCTGATCGAAACCCAGGGCTCGGTCGGTGCGCGCAATCCGTTGAGCGCCGCCGCGATTGCCGACGCGGACGTGGTGCTGCTGGCCTGCGATATCGAAGTCGCGACCGAGCGTTTTGCCGGCAAGAAAATCTACCGTTGCGGCACGGGCATCGCCTTGAAGCAAGCCGAAGCGACGCTGAATAAAGCACTGGCCGAAGGCAAACAGGAAAGCGCTGCGACCGGGGCCAAAGGCCCGGCCAAGCAAGAGAAGACCGGCGTCTACAAACACCTGCTGACCGGCGTGTCGTTCATGCTGCCAATGGTGGTGGCTGGCGGTCTGATGATCGCCTTGTCGTTCGTGTTCGGCATCACCGCGTTCAAGGAAGAAGGCACACTCGCCGCCGCGCTGATGCAGATCGGCGGCGAGACCGCGTTCAAGCTGATGGTGCCGCTGCTGGCGGGCTACATCGCCTACTCGATTGCCGACCGCCCAGGCCTGGCGCCGGGGATGATTGGCGGCTTGCTGGCGAGCACGTTGGGTGCCGGTTTCATCGGCGGGATCATTGCCGGTTTCATCGCCGGTTACGCGGCGCAGGCGATCAACCGTTACGCGCGATTGCCGCAAAGCCTTGAAGCGCTGAAACCGATCCTGATCATCCCGTTGCTGGCGAGTCTGTTCACCGGGTTGGTGATGATCTACGTGGTCGGCAAACCGGTGGCCGGGATGCTCTCCGGGCTCACGCATTTCCTCGACAGCATGGGCACCACCAACGCGATTCTGCTCGGCGTGTTGTTGGGCGCAATGATGTGCGTCGACTTGGGCGGGCCAATCAACAAAGCCGCTTATGCGTTCTCGGTGGGGCTGCTGGCGTCCCAGAGTTATGCGCCGATGGCCGCGACCATGGCCGCCGGGATGGTGCCGCCGATTGGCCTGGGTATTGCCACGTTCATTGCCCGGCGCAAGTTCGCCCAGACTGAGCGCGAGGCGGGTAAAGCGGCGTTGGTGCTGGGGCTGTGCTTCATCTCCGAAGGCGCGATTCCGTTTGCCGCCAAGGACCCGTTGCGGGTGATTCCGGCAAGCATCGCCGGCGGTGCGCTGACCGGTGCGTTGTCGATGTACTTCGGCTGCAAACTGATGGCGCCGCACGGTGGATTGTTCGTGTTGGCGATCCCGAATGCGATCAACCATGCGCTGCTTTATTTGCTGGCGATTGTTGCGGGGAGTTTGCTGACGGCGGTGGTTTATGCGGTGGTCAAACGGCCTGAGGTTGTTGAACTGGCAATAGAGCCCGTCAGCGCATAACCCACCTTTGTAGGAGCCAGCTTGCTGGCGATGGCGGTATTGAAATTGTCATCGCCGGCAAGCCGGCTCCTACAAGGTTGTGGCGATCACAAAACGCGTGAACGACACGGATCTGTAGGAGCAAGCTTGCTCGCGATAGCGGTTTCCCAGCCTGCATAGTTCCTGAATGCTAAACCGCTCTCGCTCCCACAGTGGGGCTGGTTTGTTTTCGGAGTCATGCCTCATTTCTCCTTGAATCCGGGCAGGCCTTGAGCTGCTCGCCACTCTTTTACCGTCCGAGTAATGCCCTCCGGGGAATTGTCCGCCCCCGCTTCTGGGTAGTAGATTAAGTCCGAGCCGTCAGGGTGCTCACTTATTTTCTCGAAATGCAGCAGTAGCAGATCAGCACGATCGTCTGTTTCGGCTTCTGCATCTTCCTTGGCCAATTCTTTTAGCAGCCCGATGAATTCTGCTTCTGTGTACTGCGAAAAACTATCTTTCAGAAGTGTGTCTGTCATGGCTCGCCTATTCGCTCCGGTGAATGTCAATGTGGTTTCTTGGAGTGTTAACTCGCAAGTTGTCGACGTCATACACCTCTCCACCTTTCGACACAGAGTCGAGATGGTGCAGTTCATAAGACAGCCTACCGCCAACTCTATCGGCCTTTCTAACCCGTGGAGCCCGGCCTGCTTTCATCCGACTCACGTTCTGTTTGATGAACTGATCAGCAACCATCGACTTTGAAATCACCTCCCAAAATGCTGATCTGAATTTATCGAAACTTTTGAAGTTACGGCCTCTTAATGCATCAGCAATTTCTGTGGGGATCGGCGCCCCCACGCCGGAATTTGCCCCCGCCAGCCAAATACCCGAAACATCTTCACCCACCCCCGTAACACCGCCCGGCTCATACCGTGCATTGAGCACAATGTAGATTGGCTCAAGCCCGGCATCCGCCGGAAACCAGATAATTGCATCCAGGTACTCGGGAGGATGCTGCGGGTTCACCAGTATCTTGTCGGCCTGTTCCGTGGGCGGGTACACCCATACGGTGGGCAACTGCGGGGCGCCTTCCAGCGCCGGGATACTCGGTGCGTCTTCGGGATTCGCGGCTGGCGTCCAAGTCAGGCCGATGCCGTTGCCGAGGTCGGCGATGAACTGCTCGCCGTACTTTCGGGCCTTGATGATGGGGACAAACTCCCAGTCTTTTTTCCCGCCGGTGTAGAAGCCGTAGGCGTTGACCGCGCCATCCGGCAAGGTTTTTACATTGACGCGAACGCGGGTTCGTCCCGCCTCCAGTGCCGCGTACTGTTCGTTTTTGTAGAAGGCGCTGTCGGGCGAAAGGTGGGTGTTGGGCATTAGCAGCGCCACTGTCCCGACGGCTGCCCCGGTCGTCACCACTGAACCCGTCAGTGATAGGGCGAGCGAACCACCGAGGCGTAGGGCCAAGGCGTTGCCCGTCGCCGAGCCGGCCACCCATTTAAGCGGTGTGCCTTCGGCGGTAATCGCCGCGCCGGTGCCCAGTACAGCCCACAACCCGTAGTCAGCCAGTTTCTCGACGGGGACATAACCGGCGTGGTTGTTGTGATTGATGACACCGTCCGGGAGGTTGCAGCTTTTGGCGAACACGCAACCTTTGAATTGCGAATCGGACGTTGTGTCGAGTGTGACCTGTTGTGTTTTTCGACGGACCTGCCAACGGGCATTGGCATCCAGTTCATGCTGTTCGTTCTTGGCGGATACCGCTGCGCCAGCATCCTGGAAGGCTTGCACTTCCACCCGCGTGGGTAGTTGTCTTGGGGCGGGCAGATAGTCCGGGGATTCCGGGAAACCGAGCTTTTTCATCAGCGCTTCTTTTTCGTCCTTGGACAATCCCGGCATGTAGCCGGGTTTGCCTCGACCCTATCCGGGACGCTCAGGCGTAGGCGTTAGGACGTTTCCTAAAAGTGGCGCTGAAATTTCCTATTTCATGGTGTTGCAGGGTGCTGTGGTGGTGAGTCAGTAAGACCGCGTTATCGTTCTTCGCGGGCAAGCCACGCTCCCACAGGGTTTGTGTTGAGCACAAAATTTGTGAACGCTATAAATCCTGTGGGAGCGTGCGATGCGGCGACCCGACTTGCCCGCGATGGGGCCGGCGGCAACACTGCTAAATCGTGGTTTTGTACTCATTTTCCCGTTGTGACGCCCGCGCTTGAACCACATCCAGCACAGCACAGCCTTCACGCATCAGCAGATGCACGGCGCGGGTGACCCGCGTCAGATCACAGTCGGAAATGTTTTTCAGATTCAGGCTGGTCAGCGTGTCTGCCAAATCGCGAACCACGGTGAAGCGATGCATGGCGCAGGCAGTGAGTTCACTGAGTTCTTTGTGGGTGTTGACGAAGAGCACCGGTGTTTCGGCGTCGTAGGTATCGATGGGGAGGTAACGCGGCATGACTTGGAACATGATGGAACTCCTGTAATTGGAGCTACCACCTCTCGCGGCCAAACGGAGAAGGTGGCAGCCATACGCGGGTTGGCCGACCGGGTACAGGAACCGGCACACCCGAAGGTGTCCCACGCACAGCTGCCATAACACAACGCCTCAGGCACAAAGTGCCTGAGGTGGTGTTGCTACGCTGTAGCGTTTCTGCACCGACCGGCCAAGGTCGTTCGCGGGTGTTTTCCGCGAGCCCGAACTATGGAGTCGATACCGAAACGCGGCAACAAGATACGTTGTAGGAAACGTCTTGAAAAGTTGTGTGCCTCACGGTGATCATTTCCACGCTCTGCGTGGGAACCCAACCCTGTGGGAGCAAGCCTGCTCCCGAACTCGATTTTTCTGTCAGCGACGTTGTTGAATGTTAAGCCGCCGTTCAGGTGGGGGATGCTGAAGGCTCACATGTAGCTGCTGATATACAGCATTAGGTTCCTGGGCAATTTTCTCGGTAAGAAAAGATCAATTGCCGCAATCTGCTTGGCGGTTAGAAGATGGCTCGCCATTGCATCCTCTTCCTGATGCCAAGCCATTATCGGCATCAGGACATCCGTGGTAACAGTCGGGGGCAAATTGATCTCGAATACAGCCAAGTCGCTGCCTTCATCTATTCCGTAAATCTGAAACTTCAAATCATATTTCATGGTTCAACCTTCCTGGTACTGTTTGCTGGCTTTTGCGTCCCGGTCTCCGATTTGATTACCGAGGTGTGATCCCCGGCAGCACGTTCAGCAAAATGTAGATAGGCTCTACACCTGCATCGGCAGAAAATGAGCCTGAGGGAGCCTCGAAACTACTTGGGTCGCTCAGGCGCTGACGTTAGGACGTTTCCCAAATGCAGCGCTGAAATTTCCTATTCCTTGATAGGACCAGGAGCCGCGATGAAAAATCAGAGCGAATACCCGCCGGTCTGAAATTGCAGGGTTGCCCTGCAACATAGAATCTTCCACAGGGATCTGTGGTGTTGGCCGATTTCTGTGTCACGCCCGGGTCACACGGCCATGTTTAAGTTTTCCTTTTTCAGGGAGAACACCATGAGCGAATTCAACCTCGGTCGCCGTCGTGTCATGCAAGCGGTCGGCGCCGGGATTCTGCTTCCCGGTCTTGCGCCGGCGGTGATTGCCTCGGTCAAGGATCGGCCGCAACTCACCGATGGCGTGCAGTCCGGCGACGTGCTGGGCGACCGGGCGATGGTCTGGAGCCGCAGCGATCGTGCGGCGCGGATGGTGGTGGAATGGGACACCCGTAGTCTGTTCACCAACCCTCGGCGTTTTGTCTCGCCACTGGCTGATGCCCGCAGCGATTTCACCGCGCGGGTCGAGCTCACCGGTCTGCCCGCCGACCAGGCGATTTTCTATCGCGTGCATTTCGAAGACGCCCAGAGCGGCGTCACCAGCGAACCCTGGTTTGGCCACTTGCGCAGCGTGCCGCAAACCCGGCGCGACATCCGTTTCGTCTGGAGCGGCGATACCGTTGGCCAGGGTTTCGGCATCAACCCGGACATCGGCGGCATGCGCATCTACGAAGCCATGCGTATGCGCCTGCCGGACTTCTTTATCCACAGCGGTGACACCATCTACGCTGACGGCCCGGTGCCGGCACAACTTGTGACTGAAAGTGGTCGCGTGTGGCGCAACATCACCAGCGACGCCAAGAGCAAAGTCGCCGAAACCCTCGACGAGTATCGCGGTAATTACCGCTACAACCTGATGGACGAAAACGTCCGTCGCTTCAACGCCGAAGTGCCGCAGATCTGGCAGTGGGACGACCACGAAGTGGTCAACAACTGGTCACCGGGCAAGCAACTGGATGAGCGTTACCAGAGCAAGGATATCCACAGCCTGGTAGGTCGAGCACGTCAGGCGTGGCTGGAATATGCGCCTATGCGTTTGCAGAGCGCGGATAACGGCGGGCGGATCTATCGCAAGATCGGTTATGGGCCGATGCTGGATGTGTTTGTGCTCGACATGCGCAGTTATCGCGAGGCCAATGATGACAACCTCGGTGCAGCCAAACCCTTTCTCGGGCGCGAACAACTGGACTGGCTCAAGCATGAATTGAAAGCCTCCAGCGCCCAGTGGAAAGTCATTGCCGCCGACATGCCGATCGGTCTCGGCGTACCCGACGGCGAAGTCAGCCCTGGCGTGGCGCGCTGGGAAGCGGTGGCCAATGGTGATCCGGGCGCGGCCCAGGGGCGTGAGCTGGAAATCGCTGAATTGCTCGGTTATCTGCGGGCGCAACAGGTGCGCAATTTCGTGTTCCTGACGGCGGATGTGCATTACTGCGCGGCGCATCACTACCATCCGGATCGTGCCGCGTTCCAGGATTTCGAACCGTTTTGGGAGTTTGTTGCCGGGCCGTTGAACGCGGGGAGCTACGGGCCTAATCCGCTGGATAAAACCTTCGGGCCTGAAGTGGTGTTCGAGAAGGCGCCGCCGGCGCAGAACACGTCGCCGTTTGCCGGGTTTCAGTTTTTTGGCGAGGTGAATATTGAGGGGGCGACGGGGGAGATGAGTGTGGTGTTGCGGGATCTGGATGGGGTGAGTGTGTTTGAGCAGAAGTTGCAGCCACAATGACTTGTAGGAGCCAGCTTGCTGGCGATGGCGGTTTTGATATCGCCATCGCCAGCAAGCTGGCTCCTACAGGGGGGAGGGGGTCAGTAGACGTCGCGGCGGTAGCGGCCTTGCTCGATCAAGCGCTCAACCTCTTCAACCCCGAGCACTTCGTTGAGTACCTGATCCACCCCTGAAGCCATTCCCTGCAAGCTGCCGCAGATGTAAATGACGGCACCGTCAGCCAGCCATTGCTTGAGCAAACCGGCGGATTCGCGCAGGCGATCCTGCACGTAGATTTTCTCGGCCTGATCCCGCGAAAACGCCAGGTCCAGCCGTTCCAGATCCCCTGAAATCAACCACTCTTCAAGCTCGTCGCGGCACAAGTAGTCGTGCTCGCGATTGCGCTCGCCAAACAACAGCCAATGACGTTGCTGCCCATCGGCGATCCGCGCCTTGAGCAAACTGCGCAGCCCGGCCAGGCCGGTGCCGTTGCCCAGCAGGATCATCGGCAGCGGTTCGACCGGAAGATGGAAACCGCTGTTGCGACGCACCCGCAGGCTGATGGTGCTGCCCACCGGCGCGTGTTCGGTCAGCCATCCGGAGCCGATACCCAGGCTGCCGTCGGGGTGCAGTTCCTGGCGCACGATCAGTTCCAGCACACCGTCGGCGGCAATCGAGGCGATGGAGTATTCGCGCATGGCCAACGGCACCAGTGCGTCCACCAGCGCTTGCGCATGCAAGCCGACAAGGTGCGTGCGGTTCTCGGGTAATTGTCGAGTCGCAAGTGCTTGTTCCAGCGCTTGCGACAGGCCATCGAGTATCACCGAGGCGCGACCGTCGATCCCGAGGCCATCGAGGAAATGCTCGATCGCCCACGGGCAGTTACGCGGCAACACTTCCACCAGATCACCGGCCAGCCAACTGCTGGTGGTCGGTGCGCTGAGGCCCAACAGGTACACCGGCGAGCCACTGCTGTCCGGGTTCATCACGTCGCGACGGCTCAGCGTCCAGTTGTCGTAGCTCGGCGCTTGCCAGGTGTCCACAGGGGCCTGTCCGGTCAGCAGACCGAGTTGCTGCTGCCAGTGACGCAAGGCGTAGGGGTCGCCGCAGTCGACTTCCACCGGCGCGAACAGGTGCTTGCCGCCGTGATCGCCAAGCCAGGCATGCAAGCGTCGGGCGAAACCGCAGAAGTGTTGATACTGCCGGTCACCCAATCCAAGCACCGCATAATTCAGGCTCTCCAGGCTCAATGCCCGGCCCAGCACTTTGCGTTCGAAACCACGGGCGCTGTCCGGCGCTTCGCCGTCGCCGAAGGTGCTGACGACGAACAGCGCGTTGCTGGAATGACGCAGGTCTTGCTCGCTGACGCTGGCCAGTGGCTGAACCTTCACCGGCAGGCCTGCTGCCTGCAGTTGGCCGGCGGTCTGCCACGCCAGTTGTTCGGCAAACCCGCTTTGGCTGGCGAAGCCGATCAGCCACGCCGGAGCATCGCTGTCCGGTTGTTCGAGGCCTTTGCGGGCGTCCTTGATCTGCTTTTTCTTGCGTCGACGATCGAGGTACAGCAACCAGCCCGTGACGAAAAACAGCGGCATGGTCAGCGCGCTGAGCGTCAGGACGATCCGCCCGACAATCCCGAAGTAACTGCCGACGTGCAGCGCGTAGATGCTCGTCAGCAGTTGCGCCTTGAAGCTTTTGTCGCTGTAGCGGTCGTGGCGTTTGACGACGCCGGTGGCCGGATCGAGGGAGATCTGGTTCAGCGCGCGGTCGTGGGGCGAGGTGGTCAACAGGTAGAACACCGTCGCGGGTTGCCCGGCCACGGGCGGCATACGAATGTTGTACGCACTCAATGCCGGGCCGGCAGCGCTGTAAATGCTGCTCCACATCGATGCGTAATCGGCCGTCGGTGCCGGGCCTTCCGGTGCCGGGCCACGATTGCGAACGCGTTCATTTTGCGGCGCATCGGACAGCAATCGGGTCAGGCCCTTGTTGTACCACTCATAGGACCAGGACAACCCGGTCAGCGCTGCCAACAGATAAAACACCAGGCACCAGGTGCCGGCCACCGAGTGCAAATCCCAGTTGAAGCTGCGGCCTGTTTTCTTCCAGTCGAGGGTCAGCCAGGCGCGCCAGCTTTTCCATTGACGCGGCCAGCGCAGGTACAGGCCGGACAGGCAGAAGAACAGCAGAATCAGCGTGCACGCGCCGGTGATCTGCCGACCGGTATCGCCCATGGCGAGGAAGCGGTGCAGTTGCAGCATCAGGTCGAAGAAACCCTGGCCGGTGGCGTCGCCCATGAACTCGGCGGTGTACGGGTCGAAGTAGCGCATTTCCCCGCGACGCTCACCCGGTGGCGGGGTGAAAACCACCCGTGCGGCGTTGCCGCTGTCGGTGTCGACCCAGAGCATCGAGACTTTCTTGCCCGATGCGCCCTCGATTTTTTCCACCAGTTCAGCAGGCGGCAGCACACCGGCAACCTGTTTCTCGACCTGCAACACCGACGGGTTGAGTGCGCGCAGGATTTCATCCTCAAACGACACTATCGCCCCGGTGATGCCCATGAGGGCCAAAACCAGCCCGGCACTGATACCGAAAAACCAGTGCAACTGGAACAGGGTTTTCTTCAACACGTCACTCGCCTTGTTCGTTCGAAATTGTCATCACGGCGCGCATTATGCCGTGGGCTGTCGAGAAGCATTCTTTTTTACGCACAAAAGCCCCGTTCATGGAGATGAACGGGGCTTGGGCTATTCGCCCGTCACTCCTGTGCGGGAGCGAGTTTCACACCTCTATCAGAAGTGGAAGTTGGTGCTCAGCAAAGCGGTACGACCTGCTGCCTGGTTGGCGAAGTGGGTCGAGAAGGCCTTGTCGTAGTAGGTTTCGTCGGTCAGGTTCTGCACGTTCAGCTGCAGGTCGACGTTCTTGGTCAGCTTGTAAGCGGCCATGGCGTCGTAACGCACGTAGGAGTCGACCATGGTGGTGTTGGCCACGCTTCCGAATACGTCGTCGACATAGAACGCACCGCCACCGATGGTCAGCTTCGGCGTAACGGCATACGTCGTCCACACGCTGGCACTGTTTTTCGGGGTGTTAGGCAGTTCGTTGCCATCGTTGGCCTTGCCCAGCGGGCCGCCGTCGACTTGCTTGCTGTCCAGGTAGCTGTAACCGGCGAACACTTGCCATTTTTCGGTGATCTTGCCGGTGGCCGACAGTTCCAGACCGTCGACACGGGTGGTGCCGGCGTTCTCGTAAGCCGTGGTGTCGACCTGGACACGAGCGTTCTCTTTCTGAGTGCGGAAGATCGCCGCCGTCAGGGACAGGCGCTGGTTCAGCAGATCCCACTTGGTACCGATTTCGTAGTTCTTGGTGGTTTCCGGCTCCATGTCGCTGCTCAGCAGGTTTTTGTTGCGGTCAACCGTGCCGCCGAGCGGGTTGCCGTCCATGCCTTCGCCGAGGGTGGCGCCCGGTGGCGTGGCGGAGGTGGCGTAGGAGGCATAGATGCTGCCATTTTCAGTCGGCTTGTAGACCACGCCGAACTGACCGGTGACGAACTCGCTGGTGTCTTTGCCTTTCGCTGCCACGCCTTTGTTCAGGGTTGTCGCACCATTGGCTTCATAGGTGCGGTACTGGGTGTCGAAATGGTCGTAACGCAGCCCCATGTTCACCAGCCACTGCTCGGACAACTCCAGGGTGTCGAACACGTAAAGGGCGCGGGTGTCGGCCTTGGTGTCGGTGCCGGCGTAGTTGCGCGAGATCGAACCGTTCCATGGATCGTTCGGGTTCGGGTTCGACAGCGAGGTGCAGTTGTAGCCGCTCCGAGCACCGATCGTCGCCGCGGTGCATTGGGTGCCTGGATCTCTTGTTGTAACTGGAGTCCCCGGCGTGGTGTCCGTGTCGACGGTGTACGAGGATTTTTTGCTTTCCTCGCGGCTCAACTCAATGCCCGTGGAGAAGCTGTTCTTGAACCCGGCGATGTAGACGTCACCAAACAGGTCGGTCTGGTTGGTCGTGGTTTCGGTGTTGCTGACGCGGGAGTTGGCCCGGCGCCAGACGCTGCCATTGTTGACGTTGCCCTTGCTGTCGTCCGGCTGGGTCAGGATGTAATCCTGCATGCTGGTGCCGTGACGCAGGGTGTTCTTGACGGTCAGCGCGTCGCTCAGGTCGTGCTCGATGGCGAAGGTCGCGGTGTCGGTGCGGCCCTTGCGGAAATCGCGGTCGGTCAGGCCGTAGAAGTTGCTGCTGTCACCACCGGCGTAAGGCTTGTCCGGATTGGACTTGGTGCGAGCCGCCGCGAGGCCTGCCGGGATGGTGTACGGAATGCCGGAGTCCGGCATGTCGTTGCTTTCCAGATGGTAGTAGTCGAGGTTCACGCGGGTGTCGGTGCCCAGGCCGAAGGCCAGCGACGGCGCGATGCCCCAACGGTCGTAATCGACCTTGTCGCGGCCGGCGACGTTGCTTTCGTGGCTCATCAGGTTCAGACGGCCAGCGGCGGTGTCGGTGAACTGGTAGTTACCGTCCAGGGTGTAACGCTGGGTCTGGTCCGAGCCCCAGGTAAAACCACCGTCGAACGAATTGCCCAGGTGCGCCTTTTTGCTCACCAGGTTGATGCTGCCGCCCGCTGCGCCACGACCGCCGATGGCGGAGTTCGGGCCTTTGCTGACTTCGATCGATTCCACGGCGAAGATCTCGCGGCTTTGCGAACCGGTATCGCGCACGCCGTCCAGGTAAGTATCGCCCTGGGCATCGAAACCCCGGATGAAGGGACGGTCGCCCTGCGGGTTGCCGCCTTCACCTGCACCGAAGGTGATGCCGGGAACGGTGCGCAGTGCGTCCTGCATGTTCAGGGCGCCGGTATCCTTGAGGACTTGTTGCGGGATGACGGTGATCGAGCGCGGCGTGTCTACCAGCGGCGCGGTGTACTTGGGCGAGGACGCTTTTTCGACGTTGTAGGTCGTCTGGTCCTGGGCTTCGCCAGTGATGGCAGTGGCGTCCAGGGAAATCGCATTGTTCGGCGCTTTTTCGGTCTTTTCGGCCGCGAAAACCATATGCCCCGCAGAGCCGGCGGTGATTGCCACGCCAATCGCAGAAGCGAGCAAACGCGGTGAACTGACAGGTAATTGTGGTTGTTGGCGTGACATGTGAATTCCCCTCCCCAAGGATTTGAGGCGGCGGAATATAGGGTAGACGCGTCTATGTATCAATTGCGAAACGTTTCTATTCGCACTGAATTTACATTCTTTACAATTTACCCTTACGGTTTTTGCTGTTTCATTCGTCACAGGGGTTTTACAGCGTCAATAAGAATCAATACCATTGACGCCCCTTTGCCTTCAGGTGTTCCTCATGCTGCTGCACATTCCCGGCTTGTTCGCTAAAGAAGAAGTGCAGCGCATCCGCGAGGCTCTGGAACAGGCGGATTGGGCCGACGGCAAGATCACCGCCGGCTATCAGTCGGCCAAGGCCAAACACAACCTGCAACTGCCGGAAGGTCATCCACTGGCCAAGGAAGTCGGCGCGGCGATGCTGGAACGGTTGTGGAAAAATCCGCAGTTCATGTCAGCGGCGTTACCGCACAAGGTCTTTCCTCCGTTGCTGAACTGTTACACAGCGGGCGGCAGTTTCGACTTTCATATCGACAACGCCGTGCGCCAGCCCAAAGGCAGCATTGAGCGTGTGCGCACGGATTTGTCGGCGACCCTGTTCTTCAGTGAGCCGGACGACTACGACGGCGGCGAACTGGAAATCCAGGACACCTACGGTACCCAGCGCGTGAAGTTGCCCGCCGGCGACATGGTCTTGTACCCCGGCACCAGCCTGCACAAGGTCAATGCCGTCACCCGTGGTACACGGTTCGCCTCATTCTTCTGGACCCAAAGCCTGGTCCGCGAAGACAGCCAGCGCGCCTTGCTGTTCGAGATGGACGGAGCGATCCAGCAATTGACGCAGGACATGCCCGACCACCCTTCACTGATCCGCCTGACCGGCACGTATCACAACCTGTTGCGTCGCTGGGTCGAGGTATGAGTTTTCAACTGCGCCGCGAAGAAGTGCTCGACGGCGATCACCTCAAAGCCATGCTTGAGGAAAGTCCTGCGCGTGCTGCTCAGGCGATCCTGATCGCTGCCCGCGAAGGTGTACTCGACGCGCAAGCGTTGCTTGGCCAGATTCTGCTGGACGGACAGGGCATCGCGCTGGATCAACCGCTGGCGCTGCGCTGGTTCGAGATAGCCGCTCAGCGCGGGCACCTGATGGCGCGCAACATGCTCGGTCGCTGTCATGAACATGGCTGGGGTTGTGCGGCAGATGCTTCAGTTGCAGCGCAGCATTATCGCGTCGGCGCTGAAGCCGGACTGGATTGGGCGATGTACAACTACGCCAACCTGCTGGCTACTGGACGCGGGGTGACCGAAGATCAGCCGCAAGCGCTGAGTCTTTATCGTCGTGCTGCGGAGCTGGGTCACGCGAAGTCGATGAACCTGCTGGGGCGTTATCTGGAAGAGGGCAGGGTTTGCCCGCAGGATACGGCTGCTGCTCGCGACTGGTATCGACGTTCCGCAGATGGTGGGGACTTTCGCGGACAGTTCAGTTATGCCGCGGTGCTGGCGGCTGAAGATAACATCGACGAGGCGCTGGTCTGGTTGCGCAAGGCACTGGCCGGCGGGAATCTGAATTTCCTGCGTGTGGCGAGTAAAGCGTTGTTGAACGCAACCGATCCACAGATTCGCGCCCTTGCATCAGAGTATGCCGAGCGGTACGCCGAACTCGAACAGACGCTCGTCCCCCTGTAGGAGCCGGCTTGCTGGCGATGGACGAAAGAGCAACGCGTTCTGTCAGCGAGCACGCGTTATCGTTGACGACCATCGCCAGCAAGCTGGCTCCTACAAGGGGTAGCGATGTTTTTCGGATATAAAAAAGCCCATGACACGTCATGGGCTTTTTGATTTCTGCGTGCAGCGTTTACACGTAGAACGACTTCAGCGGCGGGAAGCCATTGAACTCGACGGCGCTGTAGCTGGTGGTGTACGCACCGGTCGACAGCCAGTACAAACGATCACCGATCGCCAGGTTCAGCGGCAAACCGTACTTGTAGTTTTCGTACATGATGTCGGCGCTGTCGCAGGTCGGGCCGGCGATAACCACTTCTTCCACTTCGCCTTTCTTTTCGGTCCAGATCGGGAACTTGATGGCTTCGTCCATGGTTTCGATCAGGCCGGAGAACTTGCCCACATCCGTGTACACCCAGCGCTCGACGGCGGTGCGGGATTTGCGTGCGACCAACACCACTTCACTGACCAGGATGCCGGCGTTGGCGATCAACGAACGGCCCGGTTCCAGGATGATTTCCGGCAGATCGTCGCCGAAGTCTTCCTTGAGGAAACGGATGATTTCTTCAGCGTAGGTTTCCAGGCTGTTGGTGCGGGTGATGTAGTTGGCCGGGAAGCCACCGCCCATGTTGATCAGCTTGAGGTGGATGCCGTCTTCTTCTTTCAGACGCTCGAAGATCACTTTGACCTTGGCGATCGCTGCGTCCCAGACGCTGATGTCGCGCTGTTGCGAACCAACGTGGAACGAGATGCCGTAAGGCACCAGGCCCAGGTCGCGAGCGAGGATCAGTAGGTCCATGGCCATGTCGGTCTGGCAGCCGAATTTGCGCGACAGAGGCCAATCGGCAGTGGTCGAGCCTTCGGTGAGGATGCGCACGTAGACTTTCGAGCCCGGTGCAGCCTTGGCGATGTTGCGCAGGTCGGCTTCGGAGTCGGTGGCATACAGACGCACGCCCTTCTCGTAGAAGTAGCGAATGTCCTTGGATTTCTTGATGGTGTTGCCGTAGCTGATGCGATCCGGGCCGACGCCCTGGTTCATCACTTTATCGAGCTCGTAGATCGAGGCGATGTCGAAGCTCGAGCCTTTCTCTTTGAGCAGGTCGATGATTTCGACGGCAGGGTTGGCCTTGACGGCGTAGTAAACCTTGGCGAATTCGAAACCGGCGCGCAGGTCGTCATAGGCCTGGCTGATCATCGCGGTGTCGATTACCACGAACGGGGTTTCTTGTTTGTCGGCGAAAGCCTTCATTTTCTGAAAGGTATCGCGCGCGAAATAGTCTTCGACGTTGATCGACATGCTGGGAACTCCTACTGGCAAACTAGATTAATCAATGGGTGCAAATGAACGTCCTCCGTATCCCCACTTTGGTTCGCCTACTTCCCAAGGCATGTCGCCGAAAGCAAAAAGGCCATGGGAAGCGGTGCTTTCCCTTGGCCTTGCTGTCTCGTCGTCAGTACTTGAGCCGGATGGATCGTTTCCAGCATGGACGTTCGGCGCGAACTTTAGGGCGTGAGGGGCTTGAGATCAACAAAAAATGTCGCGTTTTTGCACGCTTCCGTCGTGCGGTCCCGGACAGCTACTGATGTAACCGACCTGCATGACAGTGTGATGTTCCCGTTGGAGTGAGATTTGAGCGGAGTCAGGTGGGATTTGCGGTGCGCCCAATCGCCAGCAAGCCGGCTCCTACAGGGACAGTGGAGATCCTGTAGGAGCCGGCTTGCTGGCGATGGCGTCGGTCAGGCCAACGCCGTCTCTGCTGGCGAAACGATACTGGTCTTGCCCCCACGGGACTTGCCGGAGCTCAAATACTCGGCAATCGACTCTTGCGTCACCTCACCCAAAAACACCCGCTCGGCATCCATCACCGGCAACCACGAACGGTTGAACTCGTACATCCGCGACAGCAGGATGCGCAAATGCTCGTCGTACGCTGCCGTGGCATTGAACTCACGCAGGTACTGCGCGCAAGCCCCGGTCTGACGGTGCAGGTCGCGACGTCGTACATAACCGAGCGCCTTGTTCTCACCGTCCGTGACCACGACATAACGGCGGTCAAGTTCATCCATCAACTCCAGGGCTTCAGCCACTGGCGTTTCCGGGCTGACGGACGGTGCGTTGTCCGCCGCGTCTTCGGCCTTCACCAGCAGCAGACGCTTGAGCGTGCTGTCCTGGCCGACGAAGTTGCTGACAAAGTCGTCCGCCGGGTGCGCCAGCAGCGTGTCCGGGTGATCGATCTGCAACAGCTTGCCGGCGCGGAAGATTGCAATCTTGTCGCCAAGCTTGATGGCTTCGTCGATGTCGTGGCTGACCATGATCACGGTCTTGTTCAGCGCCCGTTGCATCTCGAAGAACTCGTTCTGGATCATCTCGCGGTTGATCGGATCGACCGCGCCGAACGGTTCATCCATCAACAGCAGCGGCGCATCGGCGGCCAGTGCGCGAATCACGCCGATCCGTTGCTGCTGACCACCGGACAACTCTCGCGGATAGCGATTCAAATACTGCTTGGGCTCGAGCTTGATCATGCTCATTAACTCGCGGGCGCGGTCGTGGCACTTCTGTTTGTCCCAGCCGAGCAGGCGCGGAACGATGGTGATGTTTTCTTCGATGGTCATGTTCGGGAACAGACCGATCTGCTGGATCACGTAACCGATGTTGCGACGCAGGGTCACTGCGTCGAGGTCGGTGGTGTCTTCGCCGTTGATCAGGATCTTGCCCGAGGTTGGCTTGATCAGGCGGTTGATCATCTTCAGCGTGGTGCTTTTGCCGCAACCCGATGGCCCGAGGAACACACAGATTTCGCCTTCATTGACGGTCAGGCTGACCGAGTCCACGGCTTTCACATCTTTGCCGTTGCTTTGGAAAGTCTTGCTGAGGTTTTGAAGTTCGATCATTTGAGCAGTCCTTTTGGAGTCAGCGTGCGTTGCAGCCATTGCAGAAGCAGGTCGGCGAAGATGGCCAGGAGACTGACCAGCACGGCGCCGACGATCAGCATCGACATGTCGCTGCGGCTGATGGAAGCGAGAATGAGAACACCGAGGCCACCGGCGCCGATGGTCGCGGCGATGGTCATGACACCGATGTTCATGACCACGGCGGTGCGCACGCCGGCGAGGATCACCGGCACGGCGATGGGCAGTTCGACCATGCGCAGGCGCTGGCCGAAGGTCATGCCGATGCCGCGCGCGGCTTCGCGAATGCCCGGTTCGACGCCGGTGAGGGCGAGGTAGGTGTTACGCATGATTGGCAGCAGCGAGTAGAGAAACACCGCGGTGATCGCCGGCATTGGCCCCAGGCCCTGGCCGAATTTGGAGTAGAACGGCAGCAGCAGGCCGAACAGTGCAATCGACGGCACGGTCAGCAGCACAGTTGCGCTGGCCTGCAACGGGCCGGCGAGCGTTGGGAAACGGGTCATCAGAATGCCCAGCGGCACGCCGACCAGAATCGCCAGGGTCACGGCGATGCCGACCAGAGTGATGTGCTGCCAGGTCAGATGCAGCACCTGCGGCCAGTCAAGATGGGAAAAGGCGTTGAGAAATTCCATGACTTTTCCTCCTTAGTTGATGGGGTGCTGGCGCAGAAAATCGGCGGCAACGGATGAAGGGCTTTCGTGATCGACATCGACCCGCGCGTTGAGCTGGCGCATGGTTTCGTCATCGAACAGCTCGGCCAGCGGTTTGATCTCTTGCGCCAGTTGCGGGTGGGCATCGAGGTAAGCCTGACGCACCACCGGCGCGGCGGTGTAGTCGGGGAAGTAGTGCTTGTCGTCTTCAAGCAGTTTCAACTTGAAGGCGTTCAAGCGACCGTCGGTGGTGTAGACCAGACCGGCAAACACCTGGCCATTGCGCAGAGCGGTGTAGACCAGGCCTGCATCCATCTGGCGGATGTTTTTGCGCGTCAGGTTCATGCTGTAGAGGTCGACCATGCCGTCCAGACCGTCGGAGCGGTTGGCGAACTCGGTGTCCAGTGCGACCAGGTGATTAGTCTTCGCCTCAGCCTGCATCACCGTGTTCAGCTCGCTGATGGTGTTGATCTGCGGGTAGGCCTTCGCGGTTTTTTCCGGCAGGGCCAGGGCGTAGGTGTTGCTGAACTTCGACGGGGTCAGCCAGACCAGGCCTTTTTTCGCGTCGAGTTCTTTCACCTTGGCGTAGGACTGAGCGCTGTCGAGCTTTTCGGTGACATGGTTGTAGGCCACCAGCGACACGCCGGTGTATTCCCACATCAAATCGAGCTGGCCACTTTCGTGGGCGCTGCGAGCGAGGTTGCTGCCCAGACCGCCAGTCACTTGGGTGTCATAACCTTTGGTGCGCAGGTACTGGGAGGTGATTTCCGCGAGCAGGGTTTGTTCGGTGAACACCCGGGCGCCGATGCGGATCACCGGTTTTTCAGCGGCTTGGGCAAATCCTGCGAACAGCAGGGCGCAGCCTAAGAATAAGCATATTTTTTTCATGTCAGTTCCTTTGCCGAGGCTTAAGACGGGCGCAAGCCGCGTTCGAGCCAGAGGCGGCTGGCGAGTGTCACCAGACCGTCGAGCAGCAAGGCCAGCAGGGCGGTGCAGGCCGCGCCGAGCAGCAATTGCGGCTGATTGTTCAGGGCGATGCCGGGGAAAATCAGGCTGCCCAGACTGTTGGCGCCAATCAGGAACGCCAGCGGTGCGGTACCGACGTTGATCGCCAGCGCCACACGCACGCCGCCGATGATGATCGGCACGGCGTTCGGCAATTCGACCCGCCACAGCACTTGAGTCGGTGTCATGCCGATGCCGACGGCCGCTTCCTTGAGCGAACCCTGAACATTTTTCAGGCCTTCATAGGTATTGCGCACGATCGGCAACAGCGAGGCGAGGAACAGGGCGAAGATCGCGGGGCCGCTGCCGATGCCCAGAATCCCCAGGGCAATGGCCAGTACGGCAAGTGGCGGCACGGTGTTGCCGATGTTGAAGAGCTGCATGAAGCGTTCGGCGCGGCCCACCATGGTCGGGCGGCTGAGGAAGATGCCGGCGGGTATGCCTACAACAAGGGCGGCCAGCATGGAGGCGAGGACGAGAATCAGATGAGCTTGCAGGTAAAACAACAAATCGTCGCGGTAATGTTCGATCGTGTTGATGCCAATCCAGTGGACCAGCAGGGCCAGAAGGGCGACGACAACCGCACCTCCTATTAGCCCTTTGCCATAGCGAATAGCCACAGGCGGACTCCTTTTTTCTTTGTCGGCGAACGCAGCTTCGTGTGGCAATGCCAGTCCTGGCTGCCGAAGTAAGCGTTCGCGAGAAGCAGCGCGTTCTATGCCCGCGAAGGGACATGAATCGAGCCATAAGCGCAGCCTCGTCAGGCTAACTTGCTGATTTTTCAGCCCCTGGGACGAGTGCCGTAACAGGGGAGTGGACGCCTCCACCTTTTAAAAGGTTCCATAATTAGCAGCAGATAGCCACCCTTGATGCCGACGCGTACCTGCCCGATGCCATAACACCAACCTGTAGGAGCCGGCTTGCTGGCGATGGAATCACCTCGGTTTGTCAGGTGCCCCGAGGTGATGCGATCGCCGGCAAGCCGGCTCCTACAAAGATCTATGCGTCCGGGCGGGCGGTGGTCCGTGACGGTCGCTTTGCGCTATACTCGCCGCCCTTTTTTGAATCACCGCCAGGCGATTTCCCATGACCAAACAGGCCGCCGAAGTCGCGAAACGCCGCACTTTCGCCATTATTTCCCACCCCGATGCCGGTAAAACCACCATCACCGAGAAGCTCTTGCTGATGGGCAAGGCGATTGCGGTTGCCGGCACGGTGAAGTCTCGCAAGTCCGACCGCCATGCCACCTCCGACTGGATGGAAATGGAAAAGCAGCGGGGTATCTCGATTACCACGTCGGTCATGCAGTTCCCGTATCGCGATCACATGATCAACCTGCTCGACACCCCGGGCCACGAAGACTTCTCCGAAGATACCTACCGCACTCTGACGGCAGTGGACTCGGCATTGATGGTCCTCGACGGCGGTAAGGGCGTAGAGCCACGGACCATCGCGTTGATGGACGTTTGCCGTCTGCGTGACACGCCGATCGTCAGCTTCATCAACAAACTCGACCGCGACATCCGCGACCCGATCGAACTGCTCGACGAAATCGAAGCGGTCCTGAAGATCAAGGCCGCGCCGATCACCTGGCCGATCGGTTGCTACCGCGATTTTAAAGGCGTTTATCACCTCGCCGACGACTACATCATCGTGTACACCGCCGGCCACGGCCACGAGCGTACCGATGTGAAAATCATCGAAAAGCTCGACTCCGATGAAGCCCGCGCGCACTTGGGCGACGAGTACGATCGCTTCGTTGATCAACTTGAACTGGTGCAAGGTGCCTGCCACGAATTCAACCAGCAGGAATTCCTCGACGGTCAACTGACCCCGGTGTTCTTCGGTACCGCACTGGGCAACTTCGGTGTCGATCACGTGCTCGACGCCGTGGTCAACTGGGCACCGAAACCGCTGGCCCGTGTCGCCAACGAGCGCACCGTGGAGCCGGTCGAAGAGAAATTCAGCGGCTTCGTGTTCAAGATCCAGGCGAACATGGACCCGAAACACCGCGACCGTATCGCCTTCATGCGTATCTGCTCCGGCAAATACGACAAGGGCATGAAGATGCGCCACGTGCGCACTGGCAAGGACGTGCGGATCGGCGATGCCCTGACGTTCTTCTCCTCCGAGCGTGAGCAACTGGAAGAAGCGTTTGCCGGCGACATCATCGGCCTGCACAACCACGGCACCATCCAGATCGGCGACACCTTCACCGAAGGCGAAGTCCTGGGCTTCACCGGTATCCCGCACTTCGCCCCGGAACTGTTCCGCCGCGTGCGTCTGCGTGATCCGCTGAAATCCAAGCAACTGCGCCAAGGCTTGCAGCAATTGGCCGAAGAAGGCGCGACCCAGGTGTTCTTCCCTGAGCGCAGCAACGACATCATCCTCGGCGCCGTCGGTGTGCTGCAGTTCGACGTGGTCGCCAGCCGCTTGAAAGAGGAATACAAGGTTGAGTGCTCCTACGAGCCGATCACCGTGTATTCCGCGCGCTGGATCGATTGCGACGATAAGAAGAAGTTCGAGGAATTCCGGGTCAAGGCCGTGGAAAACCTCGCGGTCGATGGCGGTGGTCACCTGACCTACCTGGCGCCGACCCGCGTCAACCTGGCGCTGATGGAAGAACGCTGGCCGGACGTGAAATTCCGTGCCACGCGTGAGCACCACTAAGCGCTGAGCTGCAAAACCAAAAGCCCCGGTTGCGAAAGCGCCGGGGTTTTTTAATGCCTGTCACAAATCCCCCCTGTAGGAGCCAGCTTGCTGGCGATGGACCAGAGAACGCCGCGTTAATCCAGACAGCACGCGTTATCGTTAACGACCATCGCCAGCAAGCTGGCTCCTACAGTGAGTGATTACGGTTCGAGATAGCGGTTATTCCAAACCAATCTCCCCACCCACGGCATTTCCGGTCCTTCACTAGGGTCCTATTCAGGTGAACGCGGCCAATCGGAACTAAATTTCAATGAGGGCCGTCAGGCTTCCACGCATTACCCGCGAAGGATGGAATCAGCCATGAACATTTTTCAACGCATTGTGTTGTTGCTGAAGGTTTTGGTAATGCTGTCGGTTGGCATGTCGGCAGCGTGGGCGGAGTGCCCTGAACACGGCGAGCAGGCATCGAGCGGGCAGGTGACGCACACCGCGTTGATGATCGCCAAATCCGAATCAGAGCCCGGTGATCAGGGGCAGGGTGGCAGCGAGGGTGATGATGACTCGACCACTGACGAGCCGGACAGTGATGAGGAAGAAGGGACGTAACCAAGAGGCAAAAGAAAACCCCTTCTTCCCGACTGATACGCAGCCTGGGCAGAAGAGGTTATTGAATAGATCGCAGATCCCTTGTGGGAGCGAGCCTGCTCGCGAAGCGATGTGTCAGAGACATGGATATCGTCTGACACGCCCTCTTCGCGAGCAGGCTCGCTCCTACAGGTTTTTTCAGCCCGCTGTTACGCCGCGCCGTCGAGGAATTGCTCGGCGTAGTGGCAAGCCACCTGGCGGTTATCGAGAGGGCGCAGGGCTGGCTCTTCGGTTTTGCAACGGTCGGTCGCGTACGGGCAACGCTTGTGGAAAGCGCAGCCCGACGGCGGGTTCAACGGGTTGGGTAACTCGCCGACGATCTTGATCTTCGGCTTGTTCGGGTCCGGGTGAATGGTCGGTGTGGCCGACAGCAACGCCTGGGTGTACGGGTGCAGTGGACGCTCGTAGATGTCGTTCTTCGGGCCCATTTCCACCGGGCGACCGAGGTACATCACCATCACGTCATCGGCAACGTGTTGCACCACGGCCAGGTTGTGCGAGATGAACACGTAGGCGGTGTTGAACTCTTGCTGCAGGTCCATGAACAGGTTCAGCACCTGCGCCTGGATCGACACGTCCAGCGCCGAGGTCGGTTCATCCGCGACCAGCACTTTAGGCTGCAGCATCATGGCGCGGGCGAGGGCGATCCGCTGGCGCTGACCGCCGGAGAACATGTGCGGATAGCGCTGGTAATGCTCAGGGCGCAGACCCACCTGCTTCATCATCGCCTGCACTTTCTCGCGACGCTCGGCTGCGCTGAGGCTGGTGTTGATCAGCAGCGGCTCGGCGAGTTGATCACCGACTTTCTGCCGAGGGTTCAACGAGGCGTACGGGCTCTGGAACACCATCTGCACGTCTTTGCGCAGTTGTTTGCGTTGAGCCTTGTCAGCCCCGGCGACTTCCTGCCCGGCGATTTTCAAGGAGCCGGAAGACGGCTCTTCGATCAGCGTCAGGGCGCGGGCCAGGGTGGATTTGCCGCAACCGGATTCGCCCACGACGGCGAGGGTCTTGCCGGCTTCCAGTTCGAACGACACACCGTTCAGGGCGCGTACGGTCGCATGGCCCTTGAACAGGCCTCGGGACACTTCGTAGTGACGGGTGAGGTCGCGGGCGGTAAGTACGACGGCCATTACGCCACCTCCTGGTTCAGCGGGTAGAAGCAGCGGGCGAGGCTGTTGCTTTTCGGGTCAAGGGCCGGACGCTGCGCACGGCAGCTGTCCTGCACATACGGGCAGCGCGGCGACAGCAGGCAGCCTTGCGGACGGTCGTAACGACCGGGAACGATGCCCGGCAATGTCGACAGGCGTGAGGCGCCGAGGCTGTGTTCCGGAATCGCCTTGAGCAGCGCTTCGCTGTACGGGTGCGCCGGAATGTCGAACAGTTGTGGCACATGACCGACTTCTACGGCCTGGCCGGCGTACATCACGCACACACGCTGGGCAGTTTCGGCCACGACCGCGAGGTCGTGAGTGATCAGCACCAGGCCCATGTTCTGCTCTTTCTGCAACGCCAGGAGCAGGTCCATGATCTGCGCCTGAATCGTCACGTCCAGTGCGGTGGTCGGTTCGTCGGCGATCAGCAGTTTCGGCTCGCCGGCAATCGCCATGGCGATCGCAACACGCTGGCTCATACCGCCCGACAGTTGATGCGGGTAGGCGTCCATACGGCTGGCGGCACCCGGGATTTCAACTTTTTCCAGCAGTTCGATGGCGCGGGCGCGGGCTTGCTTGCCGGACATTTTCAGGTGCAGGCGCAGCACTTCTTCGATCTGGAAGCCGACGGTGTAGCTCGGGTTCAGCGCGGTCATCGGGTCCTGGAAGACCATGGCCAGGTCTTTGCCGACGATTTGCCGACGCTGACGGTTGCTGAGCTTGAGCATGTTCTTGCCGTCGAAATTCAGGGCGTCGGCAGTGACGATCCCCGGATGCTCGATCAGGCCCATCAGCGCCATCATGGTCACGGATTTACCCGAACCCGACTCGCCAACGATGGCCAGGACTTCGCCCTTGTCCACGGTAATGTCGAGACCGTCGACCACCGGAACGGCGTTTTTGTCGCCGAAGCGAACGTTGAGATTCTTGATTTCTAACAGTGACATTTGAATCTCCTCAGGCGGCGTTCTTGAGTTTCGGGTCCAGCGCATCGCGCAGGCCGTCGCCCATCAAGTTGATTGCCAGCACGCTGAGCAAAATGGTCAAACCAGGCAGGCTTACCACCCACCAGGCGCGTTCGATGTAGTCGCGAGCCGAAGCCAGCATGGTGCCCCACTCAGGGGTTGGCGGTTGTACGCCAAGGCCCAGGAAGCCAAGGGCTGCGGCATCGAGAATCGCCGAGGAGAAACTCAGGGTGGCCTGAACGATCAGCGGCGCCATGCAGTTGGGCAGCACGGTGACGAACATCAGGCGTGGCAGACCGGCACCGGCCAGACGCGCGGCGGTCACGTAGTCGCGGTTCAGCTCGCCCATCACCGCAGCGCGGGTCAGACGAACATAGGACGGCAACGAAACCACGGCGATGGCAATGATGGTGTTGATCAGGCCAGGGCCGAGGATGGCGACAATCGCCACGGCCAGCAGCAGCGAGGGCAGGGCCAGCATGATGTCCATCAGACGCATGATGGTCGGGCCAAGGATGCGCGGGAAGAAGCCGGCGAACAGACCGAGCAGGATGCCCGGGATCAGCGACATCACCACCGACGACAAGCCGATCAGCAGGGACAGGCGCGAACCGTTGATCAGACGCGACAGCAGGTCGCGGCCCAGTTCATCGGTGCCGAGCAGGAACTGGATTTGCCCACCTTCCAGCCAGGACGGCGGGGTCAGCAGGAAGTCACGGTATTGCTCGCTCGGGTTATGCGGCGAGACCCACGGCGCGAAGATCGCGCAGAAGATCACCAGCAACATGAACATCAGGCCGGCGACGGCGCCTTTGTTCTTGGAGAACGCTTGCCAGAATTCTTTGTACGGGGACGGGTACAGCAGGCTTTGATCGACTGTTACCGCTTGATTTGTAGTTGAAGCTGGAGTGGTCATGGTCATGATCTCAGCGCTGGTGACGGATGCGTGGGTTGGCGAAGCCGTAGAGGATATCCACGATGAAATTCACCAGAATCACCAGGCAGGCGATTAACAGGATGCCGTTTTGCACCACGGGATAATCCCGTGCGCCAATGGCTTCGATCAGCCATTTGCCGATGCCGGGCCACGAGAAGATGGTTTCGGTCAGGACCGCACCGGCCAGCAATGTGCCGACTTGCAGGCCGACCACGGTCAGTACCGGAATCAGCGCGTTGCGCAGGCCGTGTACGAACACTACGCGCGACGGCGACAGGCCTTTGGCCTTGGCGGTCCGGATGTAGTCTTCACGCAGCACTTCGAGCATCGAAGAACGGGTCATCCGCGCAATCACCGCCAGCGGGATGGTGCCGAGCACGATGGCCGGCAGGATCAGGTGATGCAGGGCATCGAAGAACGCACCGACGTCATCGGCCAGCAGCGTGTCGATGAGCATGAAGCCGGTGCGCGGCTCGATGTCATAGAGCAGGTCGATCCGCCCGGACACCGGGGTCCAGCCCAGGGACACCGAGAAGAACATGATCAGGATCAGGCCCCACCAGAAGATCGGCATCGAATATCCCGCCAGGGAGATGCCCATCACCCCATGGTCGAACAGGGATCCTCGCTTGAGTGCCGCGATCACCCCGGCCAGAAGGCCCAGGATGCCGGCGAACAACAGGGCGGCCATGGACAGTTCCAGGGTCGCGGGGAATAGAGAGCTGAACTCGCTCCACACGCTTTCACGGGTACGCAGGGATTCTCCGAGATCGCCGTGAGCCAGTTTGCCGATGTAATCCAGGTATTGGGCATACAGCGGTTTGTTCAGACCTAGGCGTTCCATTGCCTGAGCATGCATTTCGGGGTCGACTCGTCGTTCGCCCATCATTACTTCCACGGGGTCGCCAGGAATCATGCGAATCAACGCGAAAGTCAGCAAGGTGATGCCGAAGAACGTGGGGATCAATAACCCCAATCGGCGGGCAATAAAACTAAACATCTTCTGGTGTACCTCATCAGCCGGTTAGGCGTGCCTGGTGTCCCTGGAGTCAGGGACACCGGGAGTTTTCTTATCTACTTCACCTGGGTGGTGGCGAAGTTATTAGTGGTGAGCGGGCTAATGTGATAGCCCTCTACGTTGTTGCGCATTGCGGTGAACATTCTAGTGTGCGCCATGCTGATCCATGGCTGGTCCTGGTTAAAAATAACCTGGGCCTGTTCGTACAGCGCTGCCCGCTCGGCCGGATCGGTTTTTTCGCGAGCCTGGTCGATCAGCGCCTGGAACTTGTCATTGCACCAACGTGCATAGTTTTCGCCGTTCTTCGCGGCTTCGCAACTGAGCATAGGCGTCAGGAAGTTATCCGGGTCGCCGTTATCACCCGCCCATCCGGCGGAAACCATGTCGTGCTCGCCGTTTTTCGCACGTTTGAGCATTTCGCCCCATTCCATCACGCGAATGTCGATCTTGATCCCGACCTTGGCCAGGTCAGCCTGCATCATCTGCGCGCCGAGCATCGGGTTCGGGTTGGTCGGGCCGCCACCGTTGCGGGTGAACAGGGTGAACGTGGTGCCTTCCGGTACACCGGCTTCCTTGAGCAGGGCGCGGGCCTTGTCCAGATCGCGGGCCGGGTTTTTCAGGCTGTGGTTGTAGCCCAGCAGCGTGTCCGGGAACGGGTTGACCGCCACTGTCGCATTGCCTTTACCAAACAGCGCGTTGACATAAGCCTCTTTATCGAAGGCGATGTCGATGGCTTTGCGCACCCGCACGTCGCTCATGTACTTGTGCGTGGTGTTCATGGCGATGTACGAAACGGTCATCGCGTTCATTTCATCGACGCTCAGTTTGGCGTCTTTCTTGATGCTCGGGATGTCATCCGGCTTCGGATACAGCGCGACCTGGCACTCGTTGGCCTTGAGCTTTTGCAGGCGCACGTTGTTGTCGACGGCGATGGCCAGAATCAACGAGTCAGCCGGCGGCTTGCCACGGAAGTAGTCTGGGTTGGCCTTGAAGCGAACCTGGGCGTCCTTGGCGTAACGCTGGAAAACGAACGGGCCGGTGCCGACCGGTTTGTTATTGAGTTCGCCGGTCTTGTTCGTCTTGAGCAGCTGGTCGGCGTACTCGGCAGGGTAAATCGAGGAGAACGCCATGGCGATGTCGGCCAGGAACGGCGCTTCGCGACGGGTCAGGGTGAATTTGACCGTGTTGTCGTCAACTTTCTCGACGCTTTTCAGCAGTTCCTTGAAGCCCATGCTTTCAAAGTACGGGAAGCCCACGCTCGACAGTTTGTGCCACGGGTGTTTCGGGTCCAGCTGACGCTGGAAGCTCCAGACCACGTCGTCGGCGTTCATGTCGCGGGTCGGCTTGAAGTATTCGGTGGTGTGGAACTTGACGCCTTTGCGCAGGTGGAACGTGTAGGTCAGGCCGTCTTCGCTGATGTCCCAGGACTCGGCCAGTGCCGGAATCACTTCGGTGGTACCGGGCTTGAAGTCCGCCAGGCGGTTGAAGATGGTTTCGGCCACCGCATCGGCTGTGACTGCAGTCGTGTATTGAACCATGTCGAAGCCTTCCGGACTGGCTTCGGTGCAAACCACCAGGGGTTTGGCCGAGACGCCAACGGCAACACTCAGCAACGCGGCAGCGATGGCCGCACGTAGGGGAAGCATTTTCATCAAGAGCCCTCTGCAATCAGTTAAGGACAAAAGCCGAACGGTAGATTCGTCACTGAATCAGCCGTTCGGCGGGTGCATTACAGAACGTTGAACGGGATGGTGGTCACGAGACGGAACTCGTTGATGCTGCCGTCAGCCTGGTTTTCGCTGGCGCGATGCGTGGTGTAAGTCGCACGAATTGCGGTGGCTTTGAGCGGGCCACTTTGTACGGCGTACGACGCACCGATACCGTATTCGTAGTGGTGTTCGCCGTCCTGGGCCTGGATACCGTCGTAGCCTTTGTCTTTGACGCCGCCGTTGCCGTTGTAGTGAGTGCCGTCAATGCCCCAGCCGCGAGCTTGGTAGATGTTGAACTTCAGGCCTGGCACGCCGTATTCAGCCATGTTCAGGCCGTAGGCGATCTGGAAGGATTTCTCGTTCGGGCCGTTGAAGTCCGACAGCAGGGAGTTGGCCAGGTAGATGCCGTTGGTTTCGTGCAGGTAGTCGAAGTACTCGTTACCGTTCACTTCCTGGTAGGAGAAGGTCAGGGAGTGAGCCTGGTGAGTCAGGCCGAACGACAGGGAATAGGTGTCGTTGTCGATGTCGCCGATCAGGGCTTTGCCTTCATCCTGGGTTTTGTAGTAGTTCAGGCCGGTGGTCAGGCTCAGCACCGAGCTGTCGCCCAGCACGTGGGACGCGCCGACGTAGTACTGGTTCCAGATGTCTTCGGCCTGGGTTGCCCAGAGGCTGGTGGTCAGGCTGGCGAACGGCGTGTAGGTGATACCGCCGGTGTAGATGTGATCGGATTCAACGATACCGTTGGCGTATTCGGTGCGGAATTTACGCTGGCTTTGTTCGGTACGCGGAGAGTTGCGGTCGAAGGTGCCGAGGTCGAAGGTCAGGTTTTCCAGCTCTTCGCTGTGCAGCGTCACACCTTCGAAGCTCGAAGGCAGTGGACGGTTACCGATGACATCCACTTGCGGGCTGCTGAAGTTCTGGCGACCGGCCGTCAGCGTGGTGTTGGAGAAACGGGCCTTGACGTTGGCCAGGCCCAGTTTGCTCCACTGGTCTACGGCATCGCCACCTTCTTCGGTCAGCGTACGGTTATACCCGGCTTTTGCACGATCGCCCGGTGCACCACCGAAGCGAGAGGCCAGGTCTTCGCGATCACGATTCAGGGCGATGGCATTGTAGGCCGCGACCTCAGTGCTGAAACCGACAGTACCTTCGGTAAAGCCCGAGTTGTACTTGATGATGGTGCCCTGGACCCAGTTGATACGGCGATCGGTATTGGTCAACACGCCATTTTTGTTGTACTGGAACTTGGCGCCGCGCTTCAGTTGCTCATTCGCATACCAGTTACGCGTGGAACCGGTGACCGATTGCCCTTCGACAAAGCCGGTGGCTTCGCTTTGGGCGCTCTTTTCCTTGACGGTGACCGGTGTGAAAGCCTGGCTCTGGGACTCTGCGTAGGCCGTGGCGGTAACGCTGCTGATGGCCAGGGCCAATAACGCGGTGCTGCTCAGTTTCATGGGTGAAGCTCCTTTCTTTCTCTTATTAATGCCGGTCTTTTTTTGTGATCCGGCTATTGGTTTTGTAACTCATACAAGGCTTCGCAAACGTTTGCTGTCTGCCTGATCGGCAAATAACGGCAATACGCTTGCGTGGGGGCAGAATCCGCCCCCAGCGTTTTTTGGCTAATCGGTTATTGGTCGATACTGACGCCCGAGAACACGTTGCGGCCGAAAGGACTCACCTTGAATCCTTCGACTTTGGCGCTCAACGGCTGGTTGACCGTCGAATGGGCGACAGGCGTGATCGGCACTTGCTGCTTGAGCAACTGCTGAGCCTGTTTGTAAAGCACGGTGCGCTGGTCACGGTCGGTGACGACCTTGGCCTGCTTGATCAGCTTGTCGTAAGCCGGATCACACCATTGGGAGTAGTTGTTGCCGCCAATGGCGTCGCAGCTGTAAAGCGTGCCGAGCCAGTTGTCCGGGTCCCCATTGTCACCGGTCCAGCCAATCAGGCTGACGTCGTGCTCGCCATTCTTGGTGCGCTTGATGTACTCGCCCCATTCGTAGCTGACGATCTTCACTTTAAGACCGATCTTCGCCCAGTCAGCCTGGAGCATCTCGGCCATCAACTTGGCGTTGGGGTTGTAGGGACGCTGAACCGGCATCGCCCACAGGGTAATTTCGGTGCCTTCTTTCACGCCGGCAGCCTTGAGCAGTTCCTTGGCTTTTTCCGGGTTGTAGGCGGCGTCTTTAATGGTCTCGTCGTAGGACCATTGGGTCGGCGGCATGGCGTTTTGCGCCAGTTGACCGGCGCCTTGGTAAACGGCGTTGAGAATGCTTTGCTTGTTGACCGCCATGTCCAGCGCCTGGCGCACTTCGAGCTGGTCGAATGGCTTGTGGCGCACGTTGTAGGCGATGTAGCCGAGGTTGAAGCCAGGCTTCTCGATGAGCTTGAGTTTCGCGTCGTTCTTCAGTGCTTCGACATCGGCAGGACGTGGGTGCAGGGTGATCTGGCACTCGTTGGCCTTGAGCTTCTGCACCCGCACCGACGCGTCGGTGTTGATGGCGAAAATCAGGTTGTCGAGTTTGACCCGGCTCGGGTCCCAGTACTGCTTGTTGCCGCTGTAACGGATGTTGGAGTCTTTCTGGTAGCTCTTGAACACGAACGGGCCGGTGCCGATCGGCTTCTGGTTGATGTCGCTAGGCTTGCCTTCGGCCAGCAGCTTGTCGGCGTATTCGGCGGACAGGATGGCAGCGAAGCTCATGGCGATGTTCTGGATGAACGCGGCGTCCACGCTGTTGAGCGTCATGACCACGGTCAGCGGCCCGGTCTTTTCGACCTTGGCGATGTTCTTGTTCAGGCTCATCCCGTTGAAATACGGGAACTCGGTTGGATAAGCCTTACGGAAAGGTTGCTGCGGATCGAGCATGCGATTGAACGTGAACAGCACGTCATCGGCGTTGAAATCACGGCTCGGCGTGAAGTACTTGGTCGTATGAAATTTCACCCCTTCGCGCAGGTGAAAGGTGTACTTGAGGCCGTCTTCGGAAATATCCCAGCTCTTTGCCAGGCCTGGTACGACGTTGGTGGCGCCTTTTTCGAATTCTGCCAATCGGTTGTACAACGGCTCGGCGGCGTCGTTATCGGTCGCGGTCGTGTACTGCGCGGTGTCGAAGCCAGCCGGGCTGCCTTCGGAGCAGAACACCAGGCTGTTGTTGGCGGCCTGGCTGATGGAAGTGGCGGCCAGCAGGCCGGTGCCCAGCAATGCGGATAAAACCAAGGTATGGCGCATGACGCTCCCTTTTCTCTTTCGCTAAGTGTTTTCAATGCGCCGCTATCCCGTCCGGGGACGTGGAGGCATCACTGATCTCAAGCCATGAGGTACAGCAATAACCGAGAGCCCACGCGTGCACTGGTCAGAACCCGACGGTAAGAGCCGCGAGTCTGGCAGTAAATGCGTAGAGTCCTAAAGACTCGTAGGAAAGGGCAACGCGTCCGACGCCGCAGCTGTAATGCTCAGCGGAATGGGATGTAGGTTGTTTCCTGCTTTCTCGGTAGAAAAAGCAACGGCGACGTCAAAAACGTCGCCGTTGCCAAATCTTATTTGCTGACGCTAACGCCGTAGAAGGAGTTCAAGCCGAATGGGCTGATCTTGAAGTCCTGCACTTCGTTGCGCATGGGTTGGAACACCGTCGAGTGAGCGATAGGTGTCATCGGAACAGCGTCTTTGAGGACGTGTTGCGCCTGCTTGTACAGTTCGGTGCGCTTGCCCTGGTCGGTCGTGCGCTTGGCTTCTTTGACGATGCCGTCGAACTTCTTGTCGCACCACTTGGAGAAGTTGTTGCCTTGCAGCGAGTCGCAGCCGAACAGCACGTTCAGCCAGTTGTCCGGGTCACCGTTGTCGCCGCTCCAGCCAATCAGCATCGCGCCGTTTTCGCCGCCTTTGGAGCGCTTGATGTACTCGCCCCACTCGTAGGTCACGATCTTGGCCTTGATACCGATCTTGGCCCAGTCGGACTGCAACATTTCGGCCATCAGCTTGGCGTTCGGGTTGTAAGGACGTTGCACCGGCATCGCCCACAGGTTGATCTCGGTGCCTTCCTTGACGCCGGCTTCCTTGAGCAGCTCCTTGGCTTTCTCAGGGTTGTACGGCGCATCCTTGATGGTGGTGTCGTAGGACCACTGGGTCGGCGGCATGGCGTTGACGGCCAGCTGACCTGCACCCTGGTAAACCGAGTCGATGATCTGTTGTTTATTGACGGCCATGTCCAGTGCCTGACGCACTTTCAGTTGGGCCATCGGGTTTGGCTGGTCGCTGCCCTTGATCTTGTCCATCACGTTGTAGGCGATGTAACCCAGGTTGAAACCGGCCTGGTCAGGCACTTTCAGGGTTTTGTCTTCTTTCAGCGCCTTCAGGTCGGCTGGACGCGGGAACAGAGTGATCTGGCACTCGCCCTTTTTCAGCTTCTGGATACGCACCGACGGGTCGGTGGTGATGGCGAAGATCAGGTTGTCGATCTTGACGTCGTCAGGCTTCCAGTAGTCCTTGTTCCCGGTGTAGCGGATGTTGGAGTCTTTCTGGTAGCTCTTGAACACGAACGGACCAGTGCCGACCGGCTTCTGGTTGATGTCGGCGGCTTTGCCTTCCTTGAGCAGCTGGGCTGCGTACTCGGCGGACTGCACCGAGGCGAAGCTCATGGCCATGTTCTGGATGAACGCGGCATCTACTTCTTTAAGGGTGAACTTGACAGTGTGGTCGTCGACTTTATCGATCTTGGTGATGTTGGTGTCCATCCCCATGTCGGTGAAGTACGGGAATTCGGTCGGGTACGCCTTACGGAACGGATCATCCTTGTTAATCATGCGATTAAAGGTGAACAGCACGTCGTCGGCGTTGAACTCGCGAGTCGGCTTGAAGTACGGGGTAGTGTGGAACTTGACGCCTTCACGCAGATGGAAGGTGTAAGTCAGGCCATCATCGGAGATGTCCCACTTGGTCGCCAGACCAGGAATAACGGCGGTGCCGCCGCGCTCGAACTGAGTCAGACGGTTGAACATGGTTTCGGCAGAGGCGTCGAAGTCGGTTCCGGTGGTGTACTGACCAGGATCAAAACCGGCCGGGCTCCCTTCGGAGCAGAACACCAGGTTACTCGCAGCTTGAGCGAACGGCGCGGCAGCCAACAAGCTGGCGCCGACTAAAAACGGAATGACCGCGTGTTTAAGCATGGTGGCCTCATGATTTGTTGTCATTTTTGAATTTGAGGACGACCTCGTGAGTCGTGCCTGCGGATACTTATGCAGGGGCCATACCCAATGCAAGATGTTGAATGGCCACAAGCCTTAAACAGTGGCACGAACGTACCTTAATGTCGCATATGTATAAATTGACGCGCATTTGACCGTTTGCGTGTATTTTTTTCGGTGCAAACCACGCACCGACGAAGGGCAACCGGGGCGCTGGGCGCACCCGGTTGGCGCGCGGTGTTACTTATTTATACCCACACCATAGAAGGGTGTGAGGCCGAACGGGCTGATCTTGAAGTCGGTGACTTCCTTGCGCAGCGGCTGGAACACCGTCGAGTTGGCGATCGGCGTGATAGGGACCTGTTGCTTAAGGATTTGTTGGGCCTGTTGATACAGTTTCACCCGCTGCTGTTTGTCCGTGGACACCTTGGCTTGCTGGACGAGTTTGTCGTAGGCCGGGTCGCACCACTTGGCGTAGTTGCTGCCCTTCACGGCCGCGCAGCTGTAAAGCACGCCGAGCCAGTTGTCGGGGTCGCCGTTGTCGCCGGTCCAGCCGTAGATCATCGCGTCGTGTTCGCCGTTCTTGGCGCGCTTGATGTACTCGCCCCATTCATAGCTGACGATGTTGGCCTTGATGCCGACCTTCTCCCAATCCTGCTGGATCATCTGTGCCGACATCCGCGCATTGGGGTTGGAGGCACGCTGCACGGTCATGGCCCACAAATTAATGGTGGTACCGGGTGCAACCCCTGCTTCTTTCAGTAGCGCCCGGGCTTTTGTCGGGTCGTAGGAAGCATCCTTGATGTTTGGGTCGTAAGACCATTGCGCCGGTGGCAAGGCGTTTTGCGCCAGTTGCCCGGCACTCTGGTAGACCGCCTTGATGATCGCCGGTTTGTCGATCGCCATGTCCAGGGCCTGACGCACCTTGAGCTGGTCCAGCGGCGGGTGTGTGACGTTGTAGGCCAGGAAGCCGAGGTTGAACCCGGCCTGCTTGAGCACGCGCAGGTTCGGGTCTTTCTCCATCACCTCGATGTCGGCCGGGCGCGGGTAACCGCTGACCTGGCACTCGCCGGTCTTGAGTTTCTGCAAGCGCACGGCGGCGTCCGGGGTGATCGAGAACACCAGGTTGTCGATTTTCACATCCTCGGGTTTCCAGTACGCCTTGTTGGCGACGTAGCGGATCTGCGAGTCCTTTTGATAACGCTTGAACACGAACGGGCCGGTGCCGACGGGTTTCTGGTTGATGTCGGCGGCTTTACCTTCCTTTAACAGTTGCGCGCCGTACTCGGCGGATTGCACCGAAGCGAAACTCATTGCCAGGTTCTGGATGAAGGCGGCGTCGATGTTGTTCAGGCTGAAGCGCACGGTGTGCTCGTCGATTTTGTCGACGTTCTTGATCGTTTTGTTCAGGTCCATATCGGTGAAGTACGGGGACTCGGCGGGATAGGCTTTGCGGAAGGCATTCTCCGGGTCGAGCAGGCGCTGGAAGGTGAACAGCACGTCGTCGGCGTTGAAATCGCGGGTCGGGGTGAAGTAGTCGGTGGTGTGGAATTTCACGCCGTCGCGCAGGTGGAAGGTGTAGGTGAGGCCGTCTTTTGATACGTCCCAGTTTGTCGCCAGCCCAGGTTCGACTTCGGTGCCGCCGCGTTTGAATTGGGTTAGGCGGTTGAAGACGGTTTCGGCGGAGGCGTCGAAGTCGGTGCCGCTGGTGTATTGGCTGGGGTCGAAGCCGGCGGGGCTGGCTTCGGAGCAGTAGACCAGGGTGGTGGCGGCTTGTGCGAATGGGGCGGTGGTGGCGAGGGCTAGGGCGAGCAGGAGTGGTTTGACGGTGGTTCTTTCCATGGAGTCCCCGGGGGTTTGGGTCGCTGTGTTTTCCTCAGGGTAGCGTCGTAGACGGGGTGGGCGGAAATATCCGTTTGTGAGGGGGACCCCTCTATCTTGGTATATTCAGGCTGGTTGCCGGATGTGTGCACGTTCAAAATGTAGGAGCCGGCTTGCTGCGGGCGGCGTTCCGACGATGGCGGCCTTATGGCCTACCATTTTTTTTTGGGTGTACATATCCATTCCTGCGGTAACGGCCACTTACGGTTTCGCCCTTACGGCGAGTCACTTTTGACAAACGCCTCAAAAGTAACCAAAAAGTCTTGCCCCAGCGTCCGGCCCCTCGCTCCGGTCCTGCTCCGTGGGCCCGCCGCCATCGGCCATCCATGGCCGGGGGCGGCTAACCCGGCATCCATGCCGGGCTGCCCACTGCGCAGAACCTCCACTCGGCCTCCCGAAGGGGCGGGCAGATCAAAATCAAAAGCTGCAGGCGAGCTAACGCTCGGCCTGTTGAGTGGTGAGAAGCGGGTGGTCGCCGACCTGCATTTGTAGGAGCCGGCTTGCCGGCGATGGCGGCCTGTCAGCCGACCTGATTTCGCGGATGTACCCGAACCTTTGTAGGAGCCGGCTTGCTGGCGATGACGTCCTGTCAGCCGACCTGCTTTCGCGGATGTACCACGCCCTTTGTAGGAGCCGGCTTGCTGCGGGCGGCGTTCCGACGATGGCGTGCGTAGCAGCGCCGCAAACCCCGGAATTTTTCGCCAGCAAGCCGGCTCCTACAGGATCGGGTGGCGTCGATTTTCCGGGGCCATAAAAAAACGGCGATCACTCCGGTGATCGCCGTTTCTGTGTGCGGGTTATCGAATCAAGGCATCAACACTTCAATCGACCCATCCGCCGTCATGCTGACCTGGCTGGTGCCAGCTTCAACTTCCGGCGTAACCGGTGCGGCATCCATGCTGGCCGCTTTCATCATCATCGGCCCACGCATGTACGGTTGTGGATAACCGTTGCTGTTCAGGTTCAGGTTGACGATTTTGTAACCCTTGCCGCCCAGCGCGTCGGTGGCCAGTTGCGCGCGGGCCTTGAAGGCGGTCACGGCGTCTTTGAGCAGGGCGTCTTCGCTGGCCTTGCGGGTTGGCGTGGCGATGGCGAAGTCCATGCCGCCCATTTTCAGGTCGGTGAGCAGTTCACCGGTCAGTTTCGACAGGGCGGCGAAGTCGGAGCTTTCCAGGCGCAGTTCGGCGCGCTCGCGCCAGCCAGTGATTTTCTGGCCCTTGGTGTCGTAGATCGGGTAGCTGTTGCGGCTGCCCTGGCGCAGGGTGATGTCCTTGACTTGCTTGGCCTGGGCCAGCGCTTTGTTCATGGTGGTGCTGACGTCGGCCGCGAGTTTGGCCGGGTCGGTGTTTTGTTCTTCGGTGTAGAGCGTCACGATCATCAGGTCGCGGGCGACTTCCTGACTGACTTCGGCGCGCAGGGAAATCTGGTTGTAATGCAGCTCGTCGGCGGCCAGGGCCGGGAGGCTGGCGACGGTGCCAACGCTGAGGGCGAGAAGGGCGGCGCTGCGGCGGAAAGTGTGCATGAAAACTCCTTGGACGATGCGCAGGGGTTAGGTCCGAGCCTGCGTGAAACCATCAGACTCTAGCTTTAATGATCCGGTTCGCACAGTTACAACTTCTATACAGATGGTTGACCGCGTCGCGGCCTTCGCGGGCAAGCCTCGCTCCTACAGGAAAATGCATTCTGGCGTAGGAGCGAGCGGGCGGCGATCCGACTTGACCGCGAAGGCGGCCTTATAGACGCAGCTGATATTCCTGCCATGTGGCCGTTTGCCGCACTTTTGCCTGTCAGCCCCCGTGCTTGGTTATACTCCGTGCGATCCGCCTGGAGCGCTCATCAGGAGAGCTCATGCTCGCCCCCGTTCAAATCACTTCCGCAACCCGTCAGAATCTCTGGCGGCTGACGTTCATCCGCACATTGGTGTTGGCCGCTCAGGCCGGTTCCGTGGGCCTGGCCTACTGGCTCGACTTGTTGCCGCTGCCTTGGTTTCAACTGGCCGCGACCCTCGGTTGTTCGATGTTGTTGTGCGCGTTCACGGCGATTCGGCTGCGTACCTCCTGGCCGGTTACCGAACTCGAATACGCCGTGCAACTGGCCTGTGACCTGTTTATCCACAGCGCCTTGCTGTATTTCTCCGGCGGCTCGACCAACCCCTTTGTCTCTTATTACCTGGTGCCGCTGACCATCGCCGCTGTGACGCTGCCATGGCGTTATTCGGTGATTCTGTCGGGCATCGCCCTGGCGATGTACACCTTGTTGCTGGCGGGTTTCTATCCGCTGCAAACCTTCCCGATTGCCCGGGAAAACCTGCAGGTCTACGGGATGTGGCTGAGCTTCGCCCTGGCCGCGGCGGTCATCACCTTCTTCGCCGCGCGCATGGCCGAAGAGCTGCGCCGGCAGGAAGAGCTGCGCGCGATCCGTCGGGAAGAAGGCCTGCGTGATCAGCAATTGCTGGCCGTCGCGACCGAGGCCGCCGGTGCCGCCCATGAGCTGGGCACGCCGCTGGCGACCATGAGCGTGTTGCTCAAGGAAATGCGTCAGGACCATCACGATCCGATGTTGCAGGACGACCTCAGCGTGCTGCAGGATCAAGTCAAACTCTGCAAAGAAACCTTGCAGCAACTGGTGCGCGCCGCCGAGGCCAATCGCCGCTTGGCAGTGGAGATGCAGGACGTCACTGATTGGCTCGACGAAGCGCTGAACCGCTGGCACCTGATGCGCCCGGAAGCCAGTTACCGTTTCCAGCGTCTGGGCCAGGGCACCGTGCCGCGTATGGCGCCACCACCGGACCTGACCCAGGCGCTGCTGAATTTGTTGAACAACGCCGCTGACGCGTGCCCCGAAGGGCTGCAAGTGACGCTGGACTGGAATGCCGAGAATTTGACCATCAGCATTCGCGACCACGGCGCCGGTGTGCCGCTGGCCATTGCCGAACAGATCGGCAAGCCGTTTTTTACCACCAAGGGCAAAGGTTTCGGCCTGGGCCTGTTTTTGAGCAAGGCCAGCGTGACACGCGCCGGCGGCTCAGTGAAACTCTACAGTCATGAGGAAGGCGGCACGCTCACCGAGCTGCGCCTGCCCCGTGTCGCCCGAGGAGACGAACATGAGTGAAGAGATCCAAGTCGAAGGCGAAGAACTGCCGCATTTGCTGCTGGTAGATGACGACGCCACGTTCACCCGCGTGATGGCGCGCGCCATGGCTCGCCGTGGTTTTCGCGTCAGCACCGCCGGCTCCGCCGAAGAAGGCCTGACCATCGCCCAGGCCGATATCCCGGATTACGCCGCGCTGGACCTGAAAATGGACGGCGATTCAGGCCTGGTGTTGCTGCCAAAACTGCTCGAACTCGACCCGGACATGCGCGTGGTGATCCTCACCGGTTACTCGAGCATTGCCACCGCTGTCGAAGCGATCAAGCGCGGTGCCTGCAACTACCTGTGCAAACCGGCGGATGCCGATGATGTCCTTGCTGCGCTGCTCTCCGAGCACGCCGACCTCGACTCCCTGGTGCCGGAAAACCCGATGTCGGTGGACCGTTTGCAGTGGGAACACATCCAGCGCGTGTTGACCGAACACGAAGGCAACATCTCCGCCACTGCCCGCGCCTTGGGCATGCACCGGCGTACGCTGCAGCGCAAACTGCAAAAGCGTCCCGTTCGTCGCTGAACCTGCGCTGAACGAATGCCGGCCGCGCCTCGCGACAAACCGAGCCGATCATCTATGATCGGTTCGTGCGTGTTCTTTTCTTTATCGAGCCTTTTCCATGAATCAGAACGCTGAATATTCCGCGGTCAACGATGCCGTGCGCGGGCAGTTTTTTCGCAAAGTCTGGGCGATGATCACGCCTTATTGGCAAAGCGAAGAGAAGGTCAAGGCCTGGACACTACTGATCGCGGTGATCGCGTTGTCGTTGATCAGCGTGGGGCTCTCGGTGTGGTTCAACACCTGGTACAAGGATTTTTACAACGCTCTGCAGAAGAAGGACGAAGCCGCGTTCTGGCAGCTGATTCTGTATTTTTGCGGGATTGCGGCGGTGGCGATCATCGGTGCCGTTTACCGGCTCTATCTGACCCAGATGCTGACCATTCGCTGGCGTGCCTGGCTCACGGAAAAGCATTTCGCCCGCTGGCTCGGCAACAAGAATTACTACCAGCTGGAGCAGGGCGGTTACACCGATAACCCGGACCAGCGGATTTCCGAAGACCTCAACAACTTCACCTCCAATACCCTGGAACTGGGCATCGGTTTGCTGCGCAACATTGTCAGCCTGGTGTCGTTCTCGATCATTCTGTGGGGCGTGTCGGGCAGTATCGAAGTGTTCGGTTTCACCATTCCCGGCTACATGTTCTGGTGTGTGCTGGTGTATGCCGTGATCGGTAGCTGGCTGACGCATCTGATCGGTCGCCGTTTGATCGGCCTGAACAACCAACAACAACGCTTTGAAGCCGACCTGCGTTTCTCCATGGTGCGGATTCGCGAAAATGCCGAGAGCATCGCGCTGTACAACGGCGAACCCAATGAAAACCGTCGCTTGAGCAGCCGCTTCGGGCAGGTCTGGCACAACTTCTGGGACATCATGAAGGTGTCGAAGCGCCTGACGTTCTTTACCGCAGGTTACCAACAGGCCGCCATCATCTTTCCGTTCATGGTCGCCGCACCACGTTATTTCGCTGGCAAGATCGAACTTGGTGATCTGATGCAAATCAGTTCGGCGTTCGGCAATGTGCAGGAGAGTTTCAGCTGGTTTATCAGCGCGTACCAGAACCTCGCGTCCTGGCGTGCCACCTGTGATCGTCTGCTGAGTTTCCGTCAGGCCATGACCGACAACGAAGAGCGCGTGCCAGCCATCGACGTGCAGAATCAGGGTGATGGGTTGAAGGTGCACAACCTGGGCCTCGATCTGGCGGACGGTCGGCATTTGCTGACCAATGCCGACATGACCGTGGAGGAGGGCGAGCGCGTGATGCTCAGCGGTCGTTCCGGCAGCGGCAAGTCCACGTTGCTGCGAGCAATGGGGCATTTGTGGCCAGCGGGTCATGGCAGCATTCGTCTGCCTGCGGCGCGCTATTTGTTCCTGCCGCAAAAGCCTTATCTGCCGATTGGCACGCTGCGTGAGGTGTTGAGTTATCCACAGCCTGGCGAGACCTATTCGCAGGAACGCTACGTTCATGTGCTGGAAACCTGTCGTTTGCCGCACCTGGTTTCGCGCCTGGATGAAGCGAATCACTGGCAACGCATGCTTTCACCGGGCGAACAGCAACGTCTGGCCTTTGCCCGTGCGCTGCTTTATGCGCCGCAATGGCTGTACATGGACGAAGCGACTTCGGCGATGGATGAAGAGGATGAAGCTTCGCTGTATCAGGCATTGATCGATGAGATTCCGGGGCTCAGCATCGTCAGCGTCGGGCATCGCAGCAGCCTGAAACGCTTCCATCCACGGCATGTGCGCATCGACAATGGCCATCTGGTGGATCAGACCGTAACCGCCTGAGCACCACCCCTTTGTAGGAGCGAGGCTTGCCCGCGAAGGCCGTTACGCGGTTTGTAATCAAGACCGCGTCATCGTTCTTCGCGGGCAAGCCTCGCTCCTACAGGGGTGGTGGTGATCGTACAACCGCGTTGAGCTATGATGCGGTTTCAGCCGAATTTTTCGAGACAGACGTTCACCATGGAAAACCCGATCGACGCACCACGCCTCCCTCGCAAGCGCCGCAGCCTCGCACAGGAATTGGTGACGGTGCTGTCCGAGCAGATCCGCGACGGTCACCTCAAGCGCGGCGACAAATTGCCCACCGAGTCGGCGATCATGGATGCCCATGGCGTCAGCCGCACCGTGGTGCGCGAGGCGATTTCCCGTTTGCAGGCGGCCGGGCAGGTGGAAACCCGCCACGGCATCGGCACCTTCGTGCTCGATACACCGAGCCCGAGCGGTTTCCGTATCGACCCGGCGACGGTGGTGACGCTGCGTGATGTGCTGGCGATTCTGGAGCTGCGTATCAGCCTCGAAGTGGAATCCGCGGGGCTTGCTGCGCAACGTCGCAGCCCTGAACAGTTGGCGTTGATGCGTGCCGCCCTGGACGCCTTGAACGAAAGCGCGGCCCACGCCAGCGATGCCGTGGCCTCTGACTTCCAGTTCCACCTGCAAATCGCGCTGTCGACCGGCAACCGCTACTTCACCGACATCATGACCCACCTGGGCACCAGCATCATTCCGCGTACGCGCCTGAACTCTGCGCGCCTGGCCCATGACGACCAACAGCACTACATGAGTCGCCTGAGCCGTGAGCACGAAGAGATTTACGATGCGATCGCACGCCAGGATTCCGATGCGGCGCGGGCGGCGATGCGCTTGCATCTGACGAACAGCCGCGAGCGGTTGCGTCATGCGCATGAAGAGGCTGAGGCGCAGCGGGGGTAGGGTTCCAATTGGGTTGATCCGTCGCCTGACAGACCGTCATCGCCGGCAAGCCAGCTCCTACAGTGGATCTCGGGTGTTCACAGATAATGTGTTCACCACGAATCCCTGTAGGAGCTGGCTTGCCAGCGATGGGGTCAGTCGCCGTTACACCACAGCGTCAGCCAGTACGAAGAATCGAACGATCCACCCTCACCGCCAACCGACCTGCACCGGGCTTGGCATCGAACACCACATCCCCATGCTTACCCACCACCGCTTTCGCAATGGCCTTGCCATCAGCCAGCAATTCCAGCGGCGCACCCTTCAGCGAATCGCCCGAAGCCAATTCCAGTTTCAGTTTGATAGTCATCATCGATCTCCTTATCAGGCCACGTTGCCAGTCGGGTTGTAGTCCTTGAGCAGCAGGTAAGTGCTCCAGCCCCACCAGTCATCGACGGTGGCGGTGTCATTCAGGTTATTGACGTCCTTGCGCCGCAACACCTTGTTGCCCTCGACCTTGAACAGCGGCGAGAAATTGCCCGCCGGGTTCAGTACCGCTTGCAGATCAGGCAGTTTTTTCAATGCCGCGAAACTGCCGGGCGACGGGGCGATGCCGCTGAGGTACGTCGCGAAAATTTCATCCGCCGACACCTGGACCGCTTGATTGACCTGGGCGCGATTGGTGCTGTCGATTGCATCGAAATAGCGCTTGTCGCCATAAGCGTGCCATTGAACGCCGTCGCCATTGCGCACATTTAGGCCGAACTTGCTGTCTTCGTCGTGCATGAAGCGGGTAATCAACGAGCCCAGGTCACTCGGCGTGACCACCGCTGCTAACTGTTTGCGCGGCACCCGCAGGTGACCGGCGGAAAACAGGTCGGTCAGGTAGTGATCGGCGAAAGCGTTCATCGCGTAAGCCAGTTCCAGCGACGCGTCATTGCCACTGTTGTGGGCGACCACCGCTTGTTGCAATGCCGCCGTATGCCCGGCGATGTAGGCCAGCAGTGCCCACTCGGCGAAGTGGTCAGCGTTGTTGGCGGCCAGTTTCAGGTAGCGGCCCAATGGATACAGGGCCGAGACGAAACTGCCGCCGCCGGTGATTTTGTTCCACTCTTCCGACAACGTATCACCCAGTGCGTCATACGCCTCGTGGGGCTGTTTGCCGTCCTTTATCGCCTGTTTAACCGCGGCGATTTCCTTCTGCATGACGCCGAGGATCAGCTTCGCTTCGGCATTTGACGCCGGCAGCACCGCAAGGGAATTGAAGGCCTCGTTAAAGCGCTGGATCCGGTCGGCAGCGGTTGCGCCTTCGCTGACCGGTTTATCCGGGATTCCATAGAAATCACCGCCCAGTGCAACAACCTGCCCATACGTCAGAGCCAGGCCGTTAGGCAAATGCAACTCGACCTGCGAGGCCGTAATCGCCGGTGCATCCTTGGCGAAACGCAGCAGCGTGTTGTCGCCGATGGCGGTGTGTTCACCACCCTCGAACCTCAGCTGTGGCTTGCCTTTCAAGGCGTTGCCGGATGCAGGGGCGGACGGCTGATGGGTGTCGGTTCGGTGCTCGTCGAGGCGCAGGACCAGATGGTCATCGCCCTTGATGGCGATGCCGTTTTCGGTGAATAGATCATCCAGGCCGGCAATGACCTGTTTTGGTTTTTCCTGAGTTTTTGTGTGTAGACCTGACATTTCTATCTCCTTGATATGTCGTCGGTATGTTTCAAGATAACTGTATGCATATACAGTTACTCCGAGCATAGAGGAGATCTTTCCTACGTCAAGAAAATACTTTTCCGACGCATAAATTTTGGGTGCGGCGATGAAATGCAGTTGACGGTTGTTTTTTAAGTTGTACGATGACCTACAACTTCGGCGCAGGCTGAACGGTTTTCTCACACACACAAACAAACGTTGCTACCCAGGGTGTTCGAATAATGAATCCACAAGAACTGAAGTCCATCCTCTCTTCCGGTCTGCTGTCTTTCCCGGTTACCGATTTCAATGCTCAGGGCGACTTCAATCGCGCGGGCTACATCAAGCGTCTCGAATGGCTGGCCCCATACGGCGCCTCGGCTCTGTTCGCCGCAGGCGGCACTGGTGAGTTCTTCTCCCTGGCGGCCAGCGAATATTCGGAAATCATCAAGACCGCCGTCGACACCTGCGAAACCAGCGTGCCGATTCTGGCCGGCGTTGGCGGTTCGACCCGTCAAGCCATCGAATACGCACAGGAAGCCGAGCGTCTGGGCGCCAAAGGCCTGTTGTTGCTGCCGCACTACCTGACCGAAGCCAGCCAGGACGGCGTTGCCGCCCACGTTGAAGCCGTGTGCAAATCGGTGAAGATCGGCGTGGTGGTTTACAACCGCAACGTCTGCCGCCTGACCGCGCCGTTGCTGGAACGCCTGGCCGAGCGCTGCCCGAACCTGATCGGCTACAAGGATGGCCTGGGCGATATCGAGTTGATGGTGTCGATCCGTCGTCGCCTCGGCGATCGCTTCAGCTACCTGGGTGGTTTGCCGACCGCCGAAGTCTACGCCGCTGCCTACAAGGCCTTGGGCGTACCGGTTTACTCCTCGGCGGTGTTCAACTTCATCCCGAAAACCGCGATGGATTTCTACCACGCCATCGCTCGCGAAGATCACGCCACCGTCGGCAAGATCATCGACGACTTCTTCCTGCCGTACCTGGACATCCGTAACCGCAAATCCGGTTATGCGGTGAGCATCGTCAAGGCCGGGGCAAAAATTGCCGGCTATGACGCAGGTCCTGTGCGTGCGCCGCTGACCGATCTGACCGGCGAAGAGTACGAAATGCTCGCCGCGCTGATCGACAAGCAAGGTGCGCAGTAACACACCCGATTAAACAAGGCCGCTGAGCAATCAGCGGCCTTTTGCGTGAGGAGAATTGTTGTGGCAGATGCAAAGCGTTTTGATAACTACATCAACGGTGAATGGGTTGCCGGCAGTGAATACTGCACCAACATCAACCCGTCCGAACTGACCGACACCATCGGTGAATACGCCAAGGCCGATCTGGCCCAGGTCCACGCCGCCATCGACGCCGCTCGCGCTGCGTTCCCGTCCTGGTCGACCTCGGGCATTCAGGCCCGCCACGACTCGCTGGATAAAGTCGGTACTGAAATCCTTGCTCGCCGCGAAGAGCTCGGCACCTTGCTGGCTCGAGAAGAGGGCAAGACCCTGCCTGAAGCCATCGGCGAAGTGACCCGCGCCGGTAACATCTTCAAGTTCTTCGCCGGTGAAACCCTGCGTCTGTCCGGCGACTACTTGCCGTCGGTACGTCCGGGCGTCAATGTCGAAGTCACTCGCGAAGCCTTGGGCGTGGTTGGCCTGATCACCCCGTGGAACTTCCCGATCGCCATCCCTGCGTGGAAAATCGCCCCGGCCCTGGCCTACGGCAACTGCGTCGTGCTGAAACCGGCGGATCTGGTGCCGGGTTGCGCCTGGGCGCTGGCTGAAATCATATCCCGCGCAGGCTTCCCGGCCGGCGTGTTCAACCTGGTGATGGGCAGCGGTCGCGTGGTTGGCGATGCAATGGTTCAGAGCCCGAAAGTCGATGGCATCAGCTTCACCGGTTCCGTCGGTGTCGGTCGTCAGATCGCCGTCAGCTGCGTGTCGCGCCAGGCCAAGGTTCAGTTGGAAATGGGCGGCAAGAACCCGCAGATCATTCTCGACGACGCCGACCTCAAGCAAGCGGTCGAACTGTCGGTACAGAGCGCGTTCTACTCCACCGGTCAGCGTTGCACCGCTTCCAGCCGCTTCATCGTCACTGCCGGCATCCACGACAAATTCGTCGAAGCGATGGCCGAGCGCATGAAGTCGATCAAGGTTGGCCACGCATTGAAAACCGGCACCGACATCGGTCCGGTGGTCTCGCAAGCTCAGCTTGAACAGGACATGAAGTACATCGACATCGGCCAGTCCGAAGGTGCACGTCTGGTCAGCGGCGGCGGTCTGGTGACCTGCGACACCGAAGGCTACTACCTCGCGCCTACGCTGTTTGCCGACAGCGAAGCCGCGATGCGTATCAGCCGCGAAGAGATTTTTGGCCCGGTGGCCAACATCGTTCGCGTGGCGGATTACGACGCTGCACTGGCCATGGCCAACGACACCGAATTCGGTCTGTCGGCGGGCATCGCCACCACGTCGCTGAAGTACGCCAACCACTTCAAACGCCACTCCCAGGCCGGGATGGTGATGGTCAACCTGCCGACGGCGGGCGTGGATTACCACGTTCCATTCGGTGGGCGCAAAGGTTCATCCTATGGATCACGTGAGCAAGGTCGCTACGCGCAAGAGTTCTACACCGTGGTGAAAACCTCCTACATCGGCTCCTGATACACGCAATACCTGTAGGAGCCGGCTTGCTGGCGATCGCATCACCTAGGTGTAAATGACACACCGAGGTGCCTGCATCGCCAGCAAGTCGGCTCCTACAGAACAACGTTATTACCCGCATAAAAATAATCAGTGGGAGTACATCTACATGCAATCGACTCAGAAGCCGACTCACGTCCGCTATTTGATCCTGCTCATGCTTTTTCTGGTGACCACGATCAACTACGCCGACCGGGCGACCATCGCAATCGCCGGCTCCAGCCTGCAAAAAGACCTCGGCATCGACGCGGTCACCCTCGGTTACATCTTCTCCGCATTCGGTTGGGCCTACGTGGCCGGGCAAATTCCCGGTGGCTGGCTGCTGGACCGTTTCGGCTCGAAAAAAATCTATGCGCTGAGCATTTTCACCTGGTCGTTGTTCACCGTGCTCCAGGGCTATGTCGGCGAGTTCGGCATGTCCACGGCGGTGGTTGCGCTGTTCATGCTGCGCTTCCTGGTGGGCCTGGCCGAAGCGCCGTCCTTCCCCGGTAACGCACGCATCGTGGCCGCCTGGTTCCCGACTGCGGAACGCGGCACCGCCTCGGCGATCTTCAACTCGGCGCAATACTTTGCCACCGTGTTGTTCGCGCCGCTGATGGGCTGGATCGTCTACAGCTTCGGCTGGCAGCACGTGTTCGTCGTGATGGGCGTGATCGGCATCATCTTCTCGGGTATCTGGCTGAAGGTGATCTACAGCCCGCGCCAGCACCCGATGATCAACGACGCCGAGTTCAAGCACATCGCTGACAACGGCGGCATGGTCGATATGGACCAGGACAAAGGCAAAGGCAAAAAAGGCGACGGTCCGAAGTGGGACTACATCCGCCAGTTGCTGACCAACCGCATGATGCTCGGCGTGTACCTGGGCCAATACTGCATCAACGGCATCACTTACTTCTTCCTGACCTGGTTCCCGGTATACCTGGTGCAAGAACGCGGCATGACCATCCTCAAGGCTGGTTTCATCGCTTCGTTGCCGGCGATCTGCGGCTTCATCGGTGGGGTGCTCGGCGGGGTGATTTCCGACTACCTGCTGCGCAAGGGCCATTCCCTGACCTTCGCTCGCAAGGCGCCGATCATCGCGGGCTTGCTGGTTTCCAGCAGCATCGTGGCTTGCAACTATGTCGATGTTGAATGGATGGTCGTGGGCTTCATGGCCTTGGCTTTCTTCGGCAAAGGCGTAGGTGCGCTGGGTTGGGCCGTGGTGTCCGACACCTCGCCGAAACAGATCGCCGGTCTCAGCGGTGGCCTGTTCAACACCTTCGGCAACATTGCGTCGATCACCACGCCGATTGTCATCGGCTACATCATCAGCTCCACCGGTTCGTTCAAGTGGGCGCTGGTGTTTGTCGGTTGCAACGCACTGGTTGCAGTGTTCAGCTACCTGGTGATCGTTGGCCCGATCAAGCGTGTGGTGCTCAAAGAGCCGCCAGTCAGCGGTCCTGAAGCAAACAACAAATTGTCACAAGCGCATTCCTGAGGAGCGGCGTCATGCAGTTGATTGAACATTCCGACTCGCCGCGCTACATCCGCCTGCACGAGCGGGACAACGTCGTGATCGTGGTCAACGATCAGGGCGTGCCGGCGGGCACCGAGTTTCCCGATGGCCTGGTCACCGTGGACTTCGTGCCGCAGAGCCACAAGGTCACCCTCGAGGACATTCCCGAGGGCGGTCAGGTGATTCGTTACGGCCAGACCATTGGCTACGCGTTGCAGCCGATTCCGCGCGGCAGTTGGGTCAAGGAAGATCAACTGCGCATGCCCACCGCGCCACCGCTGGACAGCTTGCCGCTGTCCACCGAAGTGCCGGCGGCGCAGGCCCCGCTGGAAGGCTTTACGTTCGAGGGTTATCGCAATGCCGACGGCACCGTCGGCACGCGCAACATTCTCGGGATCACCACCACCGTGCAGTGCGTCACTGGCGTTCTGGATCATGCGGTCAAGCGCATCAAGGACGAGTTGCTGCCCAAGTATCCGAATGTCGATGACGTGGTCGCGCTGACCCACAGCTACGGCTGCGGCGTGGCAATCACCGCGACGGATGCGTACATCCCGATCCGCACCGTGCGTAACCTGGCGCGCAACCCGAACCTGGGTGGCGAAGCGCTGGTGATCAGCCTGGGCTGCGAGAAATTGCAGGCCGGGCAGGTGATGCACGACAACGACAGCTCGGTGGATTTGAGCGAGCCGTGGCTGTATCGCTTGCAGGATTCGAGTCACGGTTTCACCGAGATGATCGAGCAGATCATGGCGCTGGCCGAGACCCGTTTGAAGAAGCTCGATCAACGTCGTCGGGAAACCGTGCCGGCGTCCGAGCTGATTCTCGGCATGCAGTGTGGTGGCAGTGATGCGTTCTCCGGCATCACCGCCAACCCGGCGCTGGGTTACGCCTCTGACCTGTTGCTGCGCGCCGGTGCGACGGTGATGTTTTCCGAAGTCACCGAAGTGCGCGACGCGATTTACCTGCTGACGTCCCGCGCCGAAACCGAGGAAGTCGCTCAGGAACTGGTGCGAGAAATGGACTGGTACGACCGTTACCTGGCCAAGGGCGAAGCGGATCGCAGCGCCAACACTACGCCGGGCAACAAGAAGGGCGGGTTGTCGAACATTGTCGAGAAATCCCTTGGGTCGATCGTCAAATCCGGCAGCAGCGCGATCAACGGCGTGCTGGGCCCTGGCGAGCGCTTCAAGCGCAAAGGCCTGATTTTCTGCGCGACCCCGGCCAGTGACTTTGTCTGCGGGACGTTGCAACTGGCGGCCGGGATGAACCTGCACGTGTTCACCACCGGGCGTGGCACGCCGTATGGCCTGGCGATGGCGCCGGTGGTGAAGGTATCGACCCGGACCGAACTGGCGCAGCGCTGGCCGGACCTGATCGACATCGATGCCGGACGGATTGCGACTGGACGGGCCTCGATTGAAGATCTCGGCTGGGAGTTGTTTCACTACTACCTGGACGTGGCCAGCGGCAAGAAACAGACGTGGTCGGAGCGGCATAAGCTGCATAACGACATTACCCTGTTCAACCCGGCACCGATCACGTAAGACCGCGTCGTCTGCATCGCTGGCAAGCCAGCTCCTACAGGATCTTCGTCGTACACAAAATTTGCGTACGACACAGTTCCTGTAGGAGCCGGCTTGCCGGCGATAGCGGTCTACCAGACGCCAACGTCCTGGGTGGCTTATCATTAGCCCCCTAACGACGCCCACCCAAGGTGACCCCCGGCATGCTGGCTATCTTCCTCGAAACCCTGAACATCACCGCGCCGGTGTTTGCCATGCTGTTTCTGGGTGTGCTGCTCAAGCGCATCAACTGGATCAACGACAATTTCATCCACACTGCGTCGGCTCTGGTGTTCAACGTCACCATGCCGGCGTTGCTGTTTCTGGGCATCCTGCATGCCGACTTGCACGCCGCGTTGCAACCGTCGCTGCTGATCTATTTTTCGATTGCCACGCTGGTCAGCTTCGCCATCGCCTGGGGCTGGGCGATCTGGAAGTGCCCGCGTGAAGACCGCGGGATTTACACCCAGGGTGCGTTTCGCGGCAACAACGGCGTTATCGGCCTCGCGCTGGCCGCGAGCATGTACGGCGATTACGGAATTTCCCTCGGCGCGATTCTCGCGGCACTGGTGATCCTGTTTTACAACACGCTGTCGACCATTGTGCTGGCGGTGTACAGCCCGGTGATCAAGTCCGACCCGTGGAGTATCTGCAAAAGCGTGATGAACAACCCGCTGATCCTCAGCGTGTTTGCGGCGGCGCCGTTTGCGTATTTCAATATTGCCTTGCCGGGCTGGCTGGAGAAGTCCGGGCAGTACCTGGCGCAAACCACGTTGCCCTTGGCGTTGATCTGCATCGGCGGCACGCTGTCGCTGGCGGCGATGCGCAAAAGCGGCAACATGGCACTCAGCTCCAGCCTGGTGAAGATGATCGGCCTGCCGGTGCTGGCGACGCTGGGCGCATGGCTCTGGGGCTTTCGCGGGGCGGAGTTGGGGATTCTGTTCCTGTACTTCGGCAGCCCGACCGCGGCGGCCAGTTTTGTCATGGCGCGTCAGGCCGACGGCAATCATGAACTGGCGGCGGCGATCATTGTGATCACCACGCTGATGGCGGCGGTGACCACCAACATCGGGATCTTTTTGTTGCAGTGGGGTGGGTGGATCTAGCGTCGGGATTTGTAGTGTTCTTCAGGGCCTCTTCGCGGGCAAGCCTCGCTCCTACAGGTTGGTGGATGCCCTGTAGGAGCGAGGCTTGCCCGCGAAGGCGATAGACCTGCTTACTCAGGCTTCTGATAGCTATCGATCACTTCCTGCGCCGCCCGAAACGCATCGATCGCCGCCGGCACACCGGCATATACCGCGCAATGCAGCAGTGCCTCGCGAATCTCTTCCACGGTGCAGCCATTGTTCAGCGCGCCGCGCACGTGGCCTTTCAATTCCTGCGGGCACTTCAACGCAGTCAGCGCGGCGAGGGTGATCAGGCTGCGGGTTTTCAGCGGCAACCCTTCGCGATTCCACACACTGCCCCAGGCGTGTTCATTGACGAAATCCTGCAACGGCTGGGTGAACTCGGTGGCATTGCCCAATGCGCGATCGACGAAAGCGTCACCCATCACTTGGCGGCGGACTTCAACGCCGGGTTTTTTGTTGTCGGTCATGGCAATTCCTTCTTGTGGTGTTGGCGACGCCAGGCGCGCAGCGACGTGAACAGCAAAAACGCCAATAGCGCCGGCAGGACGAAAAACAGCATCAGGTGTTCAAGCTTGCCGGCCAGCGGCATGCCGGTGGTGAACGACACCACGTGCAGACCGTAAGCCAGGTACAAACCCAAAAACAGCAGACCTTCGGCGCGGGTCACCCGGTAGCCGGAATAGAACACCGGCAGGCACAGCGCCGCGACACCGAGCATCACCGGCAAGTCGAAATCCAGCGCATTGGGCGAGACCGACAGCGGCGACGGCGCGATCAGTGCGGTAACGCCCAGCACGCCCAACAGGTTGAACAGGTTGCTGCCGATCACGTTGCCTACGGCGATGTCGCGTTGACCACGCAATGCCGCGATCAACGAGGTCGCCAGTTCCGGCAGGGAGGTGCTGACAGCGACGATGGTCAGGCCGATGATCCGTTCCGACAGCCCCAGATCCGTGGCGACCGACACCGCGGCGCCCAGCAGTAAATGCCCGGCGTAGATCAGCATTGCCAGGCCGGCGACGATCATCAGCAGGCTGCTGAACCACGGAACTTCAGGGCCTTCATGCGGGCTCGTTTGCGGGCGCGCCGAATGCCGCGACTGGCGCAGCAACAGGCCCAGATACAGCACCAGCGCCGCCAATAGCAGGACGCCGTCGGCCCGGGTCAGTTCTTCATTCCATGCCAGAACGAACACCAGCAGGCTGGCGCCGATCATCAGTGGAATATCCAGGCGCACCAGTTGCCGCGAGACCCGCAGCGGGATGATCAGCGCCGAGAGCCCAAGGGTGACGAGGATGTTGAAGATGCTGCTGCCGATCACGCTGCCGACGGCGATGTCGGCGTTCTGCGCCAGCGTGGCTTGCAGGCTGACGGCCATCTGCGGTGCGCTGCTGCCGAGGGCGACGATGGTCAGGCCGATGATCAACGGTCGAACGTGCAGCCGCGCGGCCAGGCGCACGGCGGCGCGCACCATCAGTTCGGCACCGGCGATTAGTAGAACCAGGCCGCTGAGCAGTTCAATCACGCTGAGCAGGGGTAAGTCGGCAAGTCCGAAAATGGTCGGGGCTCCGTGAGTCAGTCGAGGGCTTGCACGCGAACCCGTGCGGTGCCGCTTTTGAGCATGCCCAGTTGCTCGGCGGCTTCATGAGACAAGTCGATCAGGCGCCCGCGAGTGTGCGGCCCGCGATCATTGATGCGGACCACGCAGGATTTGTCGTTGTTCAGATTGGTGACCTTCACCCGCGTACCAAAGGGTAGTTGGCGGTGGGCGGCGGTCAGGGAATTTTTGTCGAAACGTTCACCGCTAGCGGTGCGTTTGCCCTGGTGTTTGGCGCCGTAGTAGGACGCCACGCCTGTCTGGTCGTAACCGTGAGGATCGACGACATCGGTGCTGGCGCAACCGGCCAGTAAAGACAACAGGGCGCAGGCCCCCAGTAGACGTTTCATAAACGGTTTCCCAAAAACAAATGTGGGAGCGGGCTTGCTCGCGAAGGGGCCATCACATCCAGCATAAATGCTGAATGTCACACCGCTTTCGCGAGCAAGCCCGCTCCCACAGGGGGTAGAGCCAGGCTTGAATACTGGCTCCATGCTCATCAACCTTCGAGCTTGCTTTTCAGCAGTTCGTTGACCTGTTGCGGGTTGGCCTTGCCTTTGGAGGCTTTCATGGCCTGGCCGACGAAGAAGCCGAACATCTTGCCGCGTTTGGCTTCGTCTGCCGCGCGGTATTGTTCGACCTGCTCGGCGTTGGCCGCGAGCATTTCGTCCAGCACCGCCGAGATCGCGCCGGTATCGGTCACTTGCTTCAAGCCGCGCTTGTCGATGATCTCGTCTGCGCTGCCTTCGCCATTGGCCATCGCTTCAAACACCACTTTGGCGATCTTGCCGGAGATGGTGTTGTCCTTGATGCGCAGCAGCATGCCGCCCAGTTGCTCCGCCGAAACCGGCGACTGATCGATGTCCAGGCCTTGTTTGTTCAACAGGCTGCCCAGTTCAACCATGACCCAGTTGGCCGCCAGTTTGGCGTCGCCGCCAATGCTCGCGACTTTCTCGAAGTAATCGGCTTGCTCGCGGCTGGTGGCCAGGACGCTGGCGTCGTAGACCGACAGACCGAACTGCTCCTGGAAACGCTCGCGTTTCTGCGGTGGCAATTCCGGCAGGGTGGCGCGCACGTCGTCGAGGAACGAGTTCTCGATAACCACCGGCAGCAGGTCCGGATCGGGGAAGTAACGGTAGTCGTTGGCTTCCTCTTTGCTGCGCATCGGACGGGTTTCGTCCTTGTTCGGGTCGTACAGGCGGGTCTGCTGGATCACCTTGCCGCCGTCTTCGATCAGTTCGATCTGACGCTGCACTTCGGTGTTGATCGCCTTCTCGATGAAGCGGAACGAGTTGACGTTCTTGATCTCGCAGCGCGTGCCGAACTCAGCCTGGCCTTTCGGACGGATCGACACGTTGCAGTCGCAACGCAGCGAACCTTCGGCCATGTTGCCGTCGCAGATGCCCAGGTAGCGCACCAGCGCGTGGACAGCCTTGACGTAAGCCACGGCTTCCTTGGCGCTGCGCATGTCCGGCTCGGAAACGATTTCCAGCAGCGGCGTGCCGGCGCGGTTCAGGTCGATGCCGGTGGCACCGTTGAACTCTTCGTGCAGGCTTTTACCGGCGTCTTCTTCCAGGTGCGCGCGGGTGATGCCAACGCGTTTAACCGTACCGTCTTCGAGGGCGATGTCCAGGTGGCCCTTGCCGACAATCGGCAATTCCATCTGGCTGATCTGGTAGCCCTTGGGCAGGTCCGGGTAAAAATAGTTTTTGCGGGCGAACACGTTGTGCTGGCCGATCTCGGCATCGATAGCGAGGCCGAACATCACGGCCATGCGCACCGCTTCCTGGTTCAGCACTGGCAAGACGCCAGGCATGCCGAGGTCAACCAGGCTGGCCTGGGTGTTCGGCTCGGAACCGAAAGTGGTGGAACTACCGGAAAAGATTTTCGACCGGGTGGTGAGCTGGGTATGAATCTCCAGCCCGATCACGACTTCCCATTGCATGTGTTTCTCCTCAGAAGCCGGTTGGGGTGCGGGTGTGCCAGTCAGTGTTCAACTGATACTGATGGGCAACGTTCAACAGGCGACCTTCCTGGAAATACGGGGCGAGCAGTTGCACGCCGACCGGCAGACCATCGACGAAACCGGCGGGCATGGACAAGCCCGGCAGGCCGGCGAGGTTGGCGGTGATGGTGTAGACGTCTTCCAGATAGGCAGCGACCGGATCGCTGCTCTTGGCGCCAAGCTTCCAGGCCGGGTTCGGCGTGGTTGGGCCGAGGATGATGTCGACTTCATTGAAAGCCGCCATGAAGTCGTTCTTCACCAGGCGACGAATCTTCTGCGCCTTCAGGTAGTAGGCGTCGTAGTAACCGGCCGACAGCGCGTAGGCGCCGACCATGATCCGGCGCTGCACTTCTGCACCGAAACCTTCGCCACGGGAACGCTTGTAGAGGTCTTCCAGGTTTTTCGGGTCTTCGCAGCGATAGCCGAAACGCACGCCGTCGAAACGCGACAGGTTGGAAGACGCTTCTGCCGGGGCGATCACGTAGTACGCAGGAATCGCGTGCTGCATGTTCGGCAGGCTGATTTCCTTGATCACGGCACCGAGCTTTTCCAGCTCCTTGATGCTGTTCTGGATCAGTTCGGCGATACGCGGGTCGAGACCGGCGCTGAAGTATTCCTTCGGCACACCGATACGCAAGCCTTTCAACGAATCGTTGAGGCTGGCGCTGTAATCCGGCACGGGCTCGTCGATGCTGGTGGAGTCATTGCTGTCGAAACCGGCCATGCCTTGCAGCAAAATTGCGCAGTCTTCGGCAGTGCGCGCCAACGGGCCGCCCTGATCGAGGCTGGACGCGTAAGCGATCATGCCCCAGCGCGAAACACGACCATACGTCGGTTTCAGGCCGGTGAGGTTGGTGAACGCGGCCGGCTGGCGGATCGAGCCGCCGGTGTCGGTGGCGGTCGCGGCTGGCAACAGACGAGCGGCAACGGCCGCCGCCGAACCACCGGACGAACCGCCCGGCACGTGTTCCAGGTTCCACGGGTTTTTCACCGCGCCGTAGTAGCTCGACTCGTTGGCCGAACCCATGGCGAATTCGTCCATGTTGGTCTTGCCCAGGGTCACTGCACCGGCGGCTGCCAGTTTGGCGACGACGGTGGCGTCGTACGGTGCCTTGAAGTTGTCGAGCATCTTCGAGCCGCAGCTGGTGCGCACGCCCTGGGTGCAGAACAGGTCTTTATGGGCGATCGGCGCGCCGAGCAGGGCGCCGCTCTCACCATTGGCGCGGCGTGCGTCAGCGGCTTTCGCCTGCTGGAGCGCCAGGTCTTCGGTGAGGCTGATGAAGCTGTTGAGCTGTGGATCGAGCTGGGCGATGCGCGCCAGCAGGACTTTGGTCAGCTCTTCGGAAGAAAACTTTTTATCGGCGAGTCCGCGGGCGATCTCGGCCAGAGTCAATTGATGCATTGCAGGCTCTTTCCCTTTAGTCGATGACTTTCGGAACCAGGTACAGGCCGTTTTCGACCGCTGGTGCGATGGACTGATAGGCCTCGCGATGATTGGTCTCGGTCACGACGTCTGCACGCAGGCGCTGGCTGGCTTCCAGTGGGTGGGCGAGCGGCTCGATACCGTCGGTATTGACCGCCTGCATTTCGTCGACCAGTCCCAGAATGCTGTTCAGGGCCGAAGTGATGTGTGGAAGATCGGCATCATTGAGGCCCAAACAGGCCAGATGAGCGATTTTTTCCACGTCGGAGCGTTCAAGCGTCATGGGATTCTCCAGTGGAAGGAAAACAGAACGGATGCTATCCGTGTGTTAGATTGTCGGAACACTACCGCATTTCTACGGTCATAAGGCCGCGATTGTGGGGGTTGGTGCACAGAAAAGCGGCCAATTTAACATATTGGCGCCTTGCCCAAAATCCCTGTCGTTGTTAGAGTTTGCCGCACTTTTTTACCCACGCGTTGCCTAGGGTCCCTTTCCCATGTTCAAGAAACTGCGTGGCATGTTTTCCAGCGATCTTTCCATTGACCTGGGCACTGCCAACACCCTTATTTACGTGCGCGAGCGCGGAATCGTCCTGAATGAGCCATCGGTTGTGGCTATTCGGACACACGGTAACCAGAAAAGTGTCGTTGCTGTCGGCACCGAGGCCAAGCGCATGCTCGGCCGTACGCCGGGCAACATCGCTGCCATTCGTCCGATGAAGGATGGCGTCATTGCCGACTTCAGCGTCTGCGAAAAGATGCTGCAATACTTTATCAACAAGGTTCACGAAAACAGCTTCCTGCAGCCTAGCCCTCGTGTGCTGATCTGCGTTCCGTGCAAATCCACTCAGGTTGAGCGTCGTGCCATCCGTGAATCGGCCCTTGGTGCCGGCGCACGTGAAGTGTTCCTGATCGAAGAGCCGATGGCGGCTGCGATCGGTGCCGGCCTGCCGGTTGAAGAAGCACGCGGTTCGATGGTGGTCGATATCGGTGGTGGTACCACTGAAATCGCACTGATCTCCCTGAACGGTGTGGTTTACGCCGAATCCGTACGGGTTGGCGGCGACCGCTTCGACGAAGCGATCATCACCTACGTGCGTCGCAACTATGGCAGCCTGATCGGCGAATCCACCGCCGAGCGCATCAAACAGGAAATCGGTACCGCCTACCCGGGCGGCGAAGTTCGCGAAGTCGACGTTCGTGGCCGTAACCTGGCTGAAGGCGTTCCACGCGCATTCACCCTGAACTCCAATGAAGTGCTGGAAGCTCTGCAAGAGTCCCTGGCCACTATCGTTCAGGCCGTGAAAAGTGCGCTGGAGCAATCGCCGCCGGAGCTGGCTTCTGATATCGCCGAGCGTGGCCTGGTACTGACCGGTGGTGGCGCCTTGTTGCGTGACCTCGACAAGTTGCTGGCCCAGGAAACAGGTCTGCCGGTGATCGTTGCCGAAGACCCGCTGACCTGCGTTGCTCGCGGCGGTGGCCGTGCATTGGAAATGATGGATAAACACACCATGGACCTGCTTTCCAGCGAGTAAGTCGCCGGATCGCTTCTATGCTGTTGAGCGCGCAGGCGGCACTTTGCAGTGCTGCCTGTTTGCGTTTACCTTCTGTCAGTCTGTATCCAGGCCGGTCTGCCGTATGAATAAAGAAAACATTTGCCTGGGAGGAGCGGCTTATTAAACCGCTTTTCACCAAAGGGCCTTCACTGGGCGTGCGCTTGTTGGTGCTGGTCGTGCTATCGGTCGCGCTGATGGTGGTCGATGCCCGCTTCACACTGCTCAAGCCAGTGCGTAGCCAGATGTCGCTGGTGCTGATGCAGTCTTACTGGATCACCGACCTGCCGCAGCGGCTATGGCAAGGTGTGGCCAGCCAGTTTGGCAGCCGTACCGAGCTGGTCGCCGAAAACGAAAAACTCAAGACCGAAAACCTGCTGCTGCAGGGGCGCATGCAAAAGCTTGCCGCCCTCACCGAGCAGAACGTTCGGCTGCGCGAGTTGCTCAATTCCTCCGCGCTGGTCAACGAGAAGGTCGAAGTGGCCGAGTTGATCGGCATGGACCCCAACCCCTTCACCCATCGCATCATCATCAACAAAGGTGAGCGCGACGGTGTGGTCCTCGGTCAGCCGGTGCTCGATGCCCGTGGCCTGATGGGCCAGGTGGTCGAGTTGATGCCGTACACCTCCCGTGTGCTGTTGCTCACCGACACCACCCACAGCATCCCGGTACAAGTGAACCGTAACGGTCTGCGAGCGATTGCCAGCGGCACCGGCAACCCGGAACGCCTGGAACTGCGTCACGTGGCCGACACGGCGGATATCAAGGAAGGTGACTTGCTGGTCAGCTCCGGTCTCGGCCAGCGATTCCCTGCGGGTTATCCGGTGGCGACGGTCAAGGAAGTGATTCACGATTCCGGCCAGCCATTTGCCATTGTCCGCGCCGTGCCAACCGCAGCCTTGAACCGTAGCCGTTACCTGTTGCTGGTGTTCAGCGATACGCGTACGCCGGAAGAGCGCGCCAATGATGCTGCTCAGGCTCAGGAAAACCTCGATGCGCAAGGCGGCGGCCCCATCATTCCCGCCACCGTGCCGAAGCCTGTCGGCGTGATCGCCCCGGCTGCCGCTGCTGCCCCTGCCGTTCCGGCGACTGCACCTGCTGCTGCGACCCCGGCCAAACCAACCGCTGCAACCCCGGCCAAACCAGCTGCCGCACACCCTGCTGCTGCCAAGCCGCCCGCGACTGCACCCGCCGCCAAGCCACCGGCGACACAACCCGCTGTCGTGAAGCCTGCTGCCAAACCGCCTGTCTCTGCACCGGCTACCACTGGGGGAAGAGAATAATGGTCGGTGCTACCGCCTCTCGAAACGGCTGGATGATCTGGCTGACGTTCGCCATCGGCATGTTGCTCAGCGTTTCGCCGCTGCCGCAATTCATGGAAATCCTTCGTCCGCTGTGGCTCGCCTTGCTGCTGGCGTTCTGGGCGTTGGCCCTGCCGCAGAAAGTCGGCATGGTCACCGCGTGGTGCCTGGGCCTGGCCGAAGATGTGCTTTACGGCACGCTGCTGGGCCAGAACGCGTTGATCCTGACGCTCATCACGTTCCTGGTGTTGTCGCTGCAACAGCGGCTGCGGATGTTCCCGATGTGGCAACAGAGCCTGGTGATCCTGGTGATCTTCGGCCTCGCGCAGCTTGTTCAGCTGTGGCTCAGCGCCCTGACCGGCAATCGTCAGCCAACGCTGGCGCTGGTCTTGCCGGCACTGGTCAGCGCGTTGCTCTGGCCGTGGATCAGCTTCGGTTTGCGCGGTCTGCGTCGACGTTACAAAATTAACTGATTCGGTCAGGCATTTGCCCACACCACGACAAGGGAGATGTCTTGATGAAACAGCTATTCCTCGCCTCAGGCTCGCCGCGTCGGCGTGAACTGCTCACGCAGATCGGCGTGCCGTTCTCCGCCATCAGCGCGGACATCGATGAAACCCCTTTGAATCATGAATCGCCGTCGGCCTATGTCGAGCGCCTTGCGCGCGGCAAGGCTGAAGCCGGGCGCGACACGGTCGTGTCCGACGCCGATTTTTGCGTGCTGGGCGCCGATACCGCCGTAGTGCTCAACGGCAAAATTCTCGGCAAACCGGTGGACGAAGCCGACGCGTGCGCCATGCTTATGATGTTGGCAGGACAAGAACATGAAGTGCTGACCGCCATTGCCGTGCTTGACGGTGAGCGTTGCGAGTCTCGTGTTGTGCGCAGCCTGGTGCGTTTTCGCCCTATCGATCTCAATGAAGCGGCGGCCTACTGGGCCAGCGGCGAACCGCGGGACAAGGCGGGTGGCTATGGCATTCAAGGACTGGGCGCGGTGTTTGTCGCCGGGCTCAATGGCAGCTACTCGGCGGTGGTCGGACTGCCGCTGTGCGAAACCGCTGAGCTGCTTGGCCATTTCGGCATACCCTGTTGGCAAACCCTTAACGCGCGCTGAGCGTCGTACTGACAAGATGCGGCCATTATCGTGAACATGCCTGAACGAGACCCTGCCATGAGTGAAGAGATCCTGATCAACATCACGCCGATGGAATCGCGCGTGGCGGTGGTTGAAAACGGTGTCCTGCAAGAGGTCCACGTCGAACGCACGCAAAAACGCGGTATCGTCGGCAACATCTATAAAGGCAAAGTGGTGCGGGTGTTGCCGGGCATGCAGGCGGCGTTCGTCGACATCGGTCTGGACCGCGCTGCGTTCATTCATGCCTCGGAAATTTCCCTGCGCGAAGGCCCTGCGGTCGAAAGCATCAGCGCGCTGGTTCATGAAGGCCAAAGCCTGGTCGTGCAAGTCACCAAGGACCCGATTGGTTCCAAAGGCGCACGCCTGACCACACAATTATCAATACCTTCGCGTTACCTGGTGTACATGCCGCGTACCGCGCATGTCGGCATTTCCCTGAAGATCGAAGACGAAGCCGAGCGCGAACGCCTCAAGCAAGTGGTCACCGATTGCGTGGCCACGGAAGGCATCAAGGAAGCCGGTGGTTTCATCCTGCGTACCGCCGCCGAAGGCGCCGGGGCCGATGAGATCCTCATGGACATCCGCTACCTGCGCCGGCTCTGGGATCAGATCAACGAGCAGATCAAAACCATCAGCGCGCCGAGTGTGATCTACGAAGACCTTGGCCTGGCACTACGCACCTTGCGCGACCTGGTCAGCCCGAAGATCGAGAAGATCCGCATCGACTCCCGGGAAACCTTCCAGAAAACCACGCAGTTCGTGGCCGAACTGATGCCGGAAATCGCTGATCGCCTGGAGCATTATCCGGGCGAGCGGCCGATCTTCGACCTGTACGGCGTCGAAGACGAAATCCAGAAAGCCCTCGAACGCAAAGTCCCGCTGAAGTCCGGCGGTTACCTGGTGGTAGACCCGGCGGAAGCCATGAGCACCATCGACGTCAATACCGGGGCGTTCGTCGGTCATCGCAACCTTGAAGAAACCATCTTCAAGACCAACCTCGAAGCCGCGACCGCCATCGCTCGCCAGCTGCGCCTGCGCAACCTGGGCGGGATCATCATCATCGACTTCATCGACATGGAAGACGAAGAGCATCAGCGTCAGGTGCTGCGCACGCTGGAGAAACAACTGGAGCGCGACCACGCCAAGACCAACATTATCGGCATCACCGAGTTGGGCCTGGTGCAGATGACCCGCAAGCGCACCCGCGAAAGTCTCGAACAAGTGCTGTGCGAGCCGTGCAGCAGTTGTCAGGGACGCGGCAAGCTCAAGACACCGGAAACGGTCTGCTACGAAATTTTCCGCGAAATCCTCCGTGAGGCTCGCGCCTATCAAGCGGAAGGCTATCGTGTATTGGCGAACCAGAAAGTCGTCGACCGCTTGCTCGATGAAGAGTCGGGCAATGTCGCGGAGCTGGAAGGATTTATCGGACGCACCATTCGGTTCCAGGTGGAAACCATGTATTCCCAGGAACAATACGACGTGGTGCTGCTCTGAATCGCTGTGTTTCAACCCGACTAGAACAGCTGGCCTCAGCTTTTTGCAGCATTTTTGCCATGGGAGCCAACTGACATGGACCGTCTGACACGCATTTTGGCCGCACTGACCCGCTGGGGTCTGGGCCTGTGCGCGTTGGCTTTGGTGATGATGGCGCTTTACGTCAGTCTCGGTCGCGAGCTGGCGCCGCTGGTGGCCGAGTACCGGGCCGAAGTCGAAACCAAAGCCGGTGCTGCCCTGGGCATGCCGCTGCATATCGGTGAGCTGGAAGGCAACTGGAGTGGCTTCGCGCCGATTTTGCTGGCTCACGACGTGATGGTCGGCGAGGGCGCCAATGCCCTGCGTCTGGATCAGGTGCGCGCGGTGCCGGACCTCTGGGCCAGCCTGCTGGCCCGTGAAGTGCGCATCGCTCATCTGGAACTCAACGGTCTGAAGATCAGCCTCAAGGAAGGCGAGGACGGTCATTGGGCGCTGGAAGGCTTGCCGGTGCAGCAGGATCAGCCACTGGATCCGGAACAACTGCTCAATCGCATGCAGATGGTCCAGCAGTTGTCGGTGCTCGACAGCCAAGTGACCTTGCAGCCACTGGATCACCCGCCGCTGACCTTGACCTACGTTGGCCTGAATCTGAAAACCGGCGTCTCCCGGCAACGACTCGACGCACGGCTGACCCTGCCCGACGGCCAGCCGGTCGCCATGAGCGTGCACACCCGCATTCGCGCCAGCCAGTGGCAGGACGGCGCAGCGGATGCGTACCTGAGCCTGCCGCAAAGCGACTGGTCGAAATGGCTGCCCGAACGCGTGACCCGGCAATGGAACTTCTCCGAAATCAAGGCCGGTGGCGAACTCTGGGTCAACTGGGATAAAGGCGCTCTGCAAAGCGGCGCAATCCGCTTGAACGCGCCGCAACTCAAGGGTGCGTACGCCGAGCGCAAGCCGATCCAGATCAACAACCTGGCGTTGAACGGCTACTTCCAGCGCGGCTCTGAAGGCATGCTGGTGACTGTGGATTCCCTGTCCATGAACCTGGGCGAAACCCGCTGGGAATCGCACCTGCAACTCAGACAGAGCCTGGCCACCGACAAGGCCGAAGAACTCTGGCATCTGCAAGCCGACCGCCTCGATCTAACCCCGCTGACTCCGCTGCTGAATGCCTTGGGGCCATTGCCCGAAGGCCTCGCCACCGCCGTCGAGCGGCTCAAAGTGACGGGTGGTTTGCGTAACGTGCTGGTCGACTTCCGGCCCAACGCCACCGACGACACCAAGGTCAGTTTCGCCGCCAACCTCGACCGGGTCGGCTTTGATGCCTATCACGGCGCCCCGGCAGCGCGGAATGTCAGCGGCAGCATCAGCGGTGATCTGGGGCACGGCGAACTGCGCATGGACAGCAAGGATTTTTCCCTGCACCTGGACCCGATTTTCGCCAAGCCATGGCAATACATTCAGGCCAACGCCCGTTTGACCTGGAAGCTCGACAAAGAAGGTTTCACCCTGATCGCGCCGTACCTGAAGGTGCTGGGCGAAGAGGGCAAGATTGCCGGCGACTTCCTGATCCGCCTGCATTTCGATCACACCCAGGAAGACTACATGGACCTGCGGGTCGGCCTGGTGGAAGGCGATGGCAAGTACACCGCCAAGTACCTGCCCGAAGTGCTCAGCCCGGCGCTGGACGAATGGTTGCGTACGGCGATTCTCAAGGGCGCGGTGGACGAGGGCTTCTTCCAGTATCAGGGCTCGCTGAACCATGACGCCGCCGACACCGCGCGCAGCATCAGCCTGTTCTTCAAAGTGCACGATGCCGAGCTGGCGTTCCAGCCGGGCTGGCCGCATGTCAGCAAGGTCACTGGCGACGTGTTCATCGAAGACAGTGGCGTACGGATTCTGGCCAGCAAAGGCCAGTTGCTCGACACACAAGTCAGCGATGTTTACGTCAATATTCCCCACGCGCCCGCCGGGCAAAACCCTCACCTGTTGCTCGATGGCGCTTTCGCGGGCGGGTTGGGCGATGGCCTGAAAATTCTCCAGGAGGCGCCGATCGGCACTGCCGCCACCTTCGCCGGATGGGAAGGCGAGGGCGAGCTGAAGGGCAAGCTGAAACTGGATATTCCGCTGGCCAAAGGCGAACAGCCGAATATCCTCGTCGACTTCAAGACCGCCAAGGCGCGCTTGAAACTGGCCGAGCCAGTCCTTGAGCTGACTCAGTTGAAGGGCGATTTCCGCTTCGACAGCACCAAAGGTTTGAGTGGGCAGAACATCACCGCTCGTGCCTTTGACAAACCGGTCAGCGCACAGATTTTCGCCGATGGCAGTCCAGGCGACATCAAGACGCGCGTCACCGCTTCCGGCCAGGTCGAGGTCAAAAAGCTGACTGATTGGCTGAGTGTCACGCAGCCGTTGCCGGTCTCTGGTTTGATCCCGTATCAGTTGCAACTGAACCTGGATGGCGCAGACAGCCAGTTGATGGTCAATTCCAACCTCAAAGGCGTGGCCGTCGATTTACCGGCGCCGTTCGGCATGGCGGCCGATGTGGGGCGCGACACGACATTCCGCATGACCCTGCAAGGGCCGGAACGGCGTTACTGGGTCAAGTACGGCGAATTGGCCAGCTTCACGTTTGCAGCGCCGGCCGGCAGTTTTGCCGATGGTCGAGGTGAACTGTTCCTCGGTGGTGGCGATGCAGTATTGCCAGGCGGCAAAGGCCTGCGGGTGCGCGGCGTGTTGTCGGAGCTGGATGTCGGCCCGTGGAAGGATCTGGTGGACAAGTATGCCGGCCAGGATCCGGGCGGCAGCGCCAAGCAGTTGCTCAGCGGTGCGGATTTCAAGGTCGGCAAGCTCAGCGGCATCGGTACCACGCTTGATCATGCCTCGGTGCAGTTGACCCGCAAGCCGAGTGCGTGGGCCCTGCAACTCGACAGTCAACAGGTCAAGGGCACCGCCGGTATCCCCGATGCGAAAGCCGCGCCGATTGCGATCAATCTGCAATACGTGCGTTTGCCGGCACCGGACCCAACGGTTCTGGCCGATGAAAATTCGCCGGATCCATTGGCTTCCGTGGATCCGACGAAGATCCCGGCGCTGGATATCACCATCAATCAGCTGTTCCAGGGGCAGGATCTGGTCGGGGGCTGGTCGCTGAAAGTGCGTCCGACCGCCAAAGGCATCGCGCTCAATGCGCTGGATCTGGGCCTCAAGGGCATTCTGTTGCAGGGCAGCGGTGGCTGGGAAGGCACGCCCGGTGCTTCCACCAGTTGGTACAAGGGCCGGGTCAGCGGCAAGAATCTGGCGGATGTGCTGAAAGGCTGGGGCTTTGCGCCCAGTGTCACCAGCGAAGAGTTTCATATGGATGTCGACGGTCGCTGGCCCGGTTCACCGGCCTGGTTGGCCACCAAGCGTTTCTCCGGGACGCTTGATGCGTCGCTGAATAAAGGCCAGTTCGTTGAAGTCGAGGGTGGCGCTCAGGCGTTGCGGGTATTTGGCCTGCTCAACTTCAACTCCATCGGCCGGCGCTTGCGGCTGGACTTCTCCGATCTGTTTGGCAAAGGCTTGAGTTACGACCGGGTCAAAGGCCTGCTGGTCGGGACCAACGGCGTTTACGTGACCCGTGAGCCGATTCTGCTGACCGGTCCGTCGAGCAATATCGAGCTCAATGGCACGTTGGACCTGGTGGGTGATCAGATCGATGCGAAGCTGCTGGTGACCTTGCCGGTTACCAACAACCTGCCGATTGCCGCGCTGATTGTCGGTGCACCGGCCATCGGCGGGGCGCTGTTCCTGATCGACAAGCTGATCGGTGACCGCGTGGCACGTTTCGCCAGCGTGAAGTACACCGTCAAAGGCCCGTGGAAAGAGCCGAAAATCACCTTCGACAAACCTTTTTGACGCGAGCCGATGGAGTAGCATGGCCGTAGAGAAATTTGACTGTAGGAGCGAGCCTGCTCGCGATGGACGTCAACGATAACGCGTACATTCTGGATAACCGCGTTGTCATTAAGTCCATCGCGAGCAGGCTCGCTCCTACAGGGAATCTGTCGATTTCGGTATAGGAAAGCACCATGTCTTTTGCGGTGATTCAAATGGTCAGCCAGAGCGATGTGCTGGCCAATCTGGCCCAGGCCCGTCGGCTGCTCGAACAAGCGGCCATCGGGGGCGCAAAGCTTGCCGTGCTGCCGGAAAACTTCGCCGCCATGGGCCGACGCGACATCGCTGACATCGGCCGCGCCGAGGCGTTGGGCGAAGGTCCGATCCTGCCCTGGTTGAAACAGACCGCCCGCGACCTCAAGTTATGGATAGTGGCCGGCACATTGCCGTTGCCGCCGGCGGATCAGCCGACGGCGAAAGTGCATGCCTGCTCGTTGCTGGTCAATGATCAGGGCGAGACGGTGGCACGCTACGACAAGCTGCATTTGTTCGACGTGGACGTGGCGGACAACCGTGGGCGTTACCGTGAATCCGATGACTATGCTTATGGCAGTGGCGTGGTGGTCGCGGACACGCCCGTCGGTCGAGTCGGCCTGACGGTGTGTTACGACCTGCGCTTCCCTGAGTTGTACAGCGAATTACGTGCCGCCGGCGCAGAGTTGATTACTGCGCCGTCGGCCTTTACCGCGGTGACCGGCGCGGCGCATTGGGATGTGCTGATTCGTGCGCGGGCCATCGAGACCCAGTGTTACGTGCTCGCGGCTGCCCAGGGTGGAACGCATCCGGGGCCGCGAGAAACCTGGGGCCATGCCGCAATTGTCGACCCGTGGGGTCGAGTGCTGGCGCAACAGGATCAAGGCGAGGCCGTGCTGCTGGCCGAATGCGATAGCAGCGAACAGGCGTCCATCCGGGCGCGGATGCCGGTGTCCAGTCACCGGCGCTTTTTCTCGCAGGGCGCCCGGCGACCTGCCTCAGAACGATGAATTTAAGGCGTAAAGCATATGAGCGAGTTGTTGTCCTCAGTCAGTGAAAACCTCCTGGCGCCCGGCGGCGTCACCATCGAAAGCCTGCAAGGTGTGCTCGGCGATCTGGCCGGCCCGGGCATCGATGCCGCCGACCTGTATTTCCAGGGGCAGATTTCCGAGTCCTGGGCGCTGGAAGACGGCATCGTCAAGGAAGGCAGTTTCAACCTCGACCAGGGCGTTGGCGTGCGCGCGCAATCGGGTGAGAAAACCGGTTTTGCCTACAGCAATGCCATTACCCTCGAAGCCCTTGGCGCTGCGGCCCGTGCTGCGCGCTCGATCTCCCGCGCCGGGCAGAACGGCACGGTGCAGGCCTTCACCACTCAGGACGTCGCCCAGTTGTACGGGCCGGACAACCCGCTGGAAGTGCTGACCCGTGCCGAAAAAGTCGAGTTGCTCAAGCGTATCGACGTGGCGACGCGCGCCCTCGACCCGCGTATTCAGCAAGTCACGGTGAGCATGGCCGGCGTCTGGGAGCGCATTCTTGTCGCTTCGACCGACGGCAGCCTGGCGGCGGATGTGCGGCCGCTGGTGCGCTTCAACGTCAGCGTCATCGTCGAGCAGAACGGTCGCCGCGAACGCGGTGGCCATGGTGGTGGCGGTCGGACCGATTACCGTTATTTCCTCGCCGAAGACCGTGCCATGGGTTACGCCCGCGAAGCATTGCGTCAGGCACTGGTCAATCTTGAAGCCATTCCGGCGCCGGCCGGTACGTTGCCGGTGGTGTTGGGTTCGGGCTGGTCCGGCGTGTTGCTGCACGAAGCGGTCGGCCATGGTCTGGAAGGCGATTTCAACCGCAAGGGCAGCTCGGCTTACAGCGGCCGTATGGGCGAGATGGTTGCGTCCAAGCTCTGCACCATCGTCGATGATGGCACGCTGGCTGGTCGTCGCGGTTCGTTGAGTGTCGACGACGAAGGCACCCCGACCGAATGCACCACGCTGATCGAAAACGGCGTACTCAAAGGCTACATGCAGGACAAGCTCAACGCGCGCCTGATGGGTGTCGCCCGCACCGGCAACGGTCGCCGTGAATCCTACGCGCACCTGCCAATGCCACGCATGACCAATACCTACATGCTGGCGGGCGAAAGCGATCCGGCGGAAATCATCGCCTCGGTGAAGCGCGGCATCTACTGCGCCAACCTTGGCGGCGGCCAGGTGGACATCACCAGCGGCAAGTTCGTGTTCTCCACCAGCGAGGCGTACCTGATCGAAGACGGCAAGATTACAGCGCCGGTCAAAGGCGCGACGTTGATCGGCAACGGGCCTGAAGCGATGAGCAAGGTGTCGATGGTCGGTAATGACCTGTCGCTGGACAGCGGCGTGGGCACGTGTGGCAAGGATGGGCAGTCGGTGCCGGTGGGTGTCGGCCAGCCAACGCTGAAAATCGATGCGATCACTGTGGGTGGTACAGGATCGTAAGGGATGGAGCTTCGGGTGGGCCGCGTGGCGGCTCACCCGAGAAGAGATTCAACGCAGACCGCGTTGAGTCTCGTCCAGCTCACGGATGTACTTGAAGATTTTACGGCTCGATGCCGGTGGCTTGTTGGTCGCCAGTTCGTGCTGGGCCTGACGGATCAGGGAGCGCAACTGCTGACGATCAGCCTCCGGGTAGTCGAGCACGAACTTCTCCAGGACTGCATCGTCGCCCGCGATCAAGCGATCGCGCCAGCGTTCCAGGCCATGGAAACGTTCGTTGTACTGCCGGGTGGAGGCATCGAGTTGATCGAGCAAAGTCAGAATGGCGTCAGTGTCCTGATCGCGCATCAGTTTGCCGATGAACATAAGGTGCCGTTTACGCGCGATATTCGCGGTGTGCTTGGGCGCATCGGCCAGAGCCCGGCGCATAGCGTCGGTCAATGGCAGCTTTGCCAGCAAGTCAGGCTTGAGCGTTGTAAGGCGTTCGCCGAGGTCAACCAGAGCATGCAGCTCGCGTTTAACCTGGGATTTGCTTTTTTCTCCCGTATCGAGGGAGTCGTCGTAAGAATCAACCATGGTGGCCGTCCGCAAAGAAACGCCGCCATGATAACCAGTCGGGGGCCGCTTGTCCGGCCCGGTCGCTCGAAGGCCTTTACCGAAAGCAGAATTTGAGTGGAGAACAGCATGAGTGCAGTTGAAAGCGTCGGCCCACAAGCGTTGCCGGCACTGCAAGAACAAGTCGAGCAGATCATCGCTGAAGCCAAGCGTCAGGGCGCCAGTGCCTGTGAAGTGGCGGTGTCCCTGGAGCAGGGCCTGTCCACATCGGTGCGTCAGCGCGAGGTCGAAACCGTCGAATTCAACCGCGATCAGGGCTTTGGCATCACCTTGTACGTCGGGCAGCGCAAGGGCTCGGCCAGCACGTCGGCCAGCGGTCCTGAAGCGATTCGTGAAACCGTCGCTGCGGCGCTGGCCATCGCTAAACACACCTCCGAAGACGAAGCCGCCGGCCTGGCGGATGCCGCGCTGATGGCCAAGGATCTTCAGGATTTCGACCTGTTCCATCAATGGGACATCACACCGGAACAAGCCATCGAGATGGCCCTGAGCTGTGAAGCCGCAGCATTTGCCACCGACAGCCGGATCAAGAACGCCGACGGCACCACCCTCAGCACGCATCAGGGCTGCCGCGTTTACGGCAACAGCCACGGTTTTATCGGCGGTTATGCATCGACTCGTCATAGCTTGAGCTGCGTCATGATCGCCGAAGCCGACGGCCAGATGCAGCGTGATTACTGGTACGACGTGAATCGCCAAGGCAACTTGCTGGCCGACCCGGCGAGCATCGGCCAGCGTGCCGCGCAACGGGCGGCGAGCCGACTGGGCGCGCGTCCGGTGCCGACCTGTGAAGTGCCGGTATTGTTTTCGGCTGAGCTGGCCGGTGGCTTGTTCGGCAGTTTCCTTTCGGCGATTTCCGGCGGCAGTCTGTATCGCAAATCGTCGTTCCTTGAAGGCACCTTGGGTCAGAAGCTGTTCCCGGAATGGCTGACCATCGATGAGCGTCCGCATTTGATGCGTGCAATGGGCAGCTCGGCGTTTGACGGCGATGGTCTGGCGACCTACGCCAAACCGTTCGTCGAAAAAGGCGAGTTGGTGTCCTACATCCTCGGCACCTATTCCGGTCGCAAACTCGGCATGCCGAGCACGGCCAACGCCGGCGGCGTGCACAACCTGTTCGTTACCCATGGCGATGAAGATCAGGCGGCATTGCTGCGCCGCATGGGCCGTGGCTTGCTGGTCACCGAGCTGATGGGCCAGGGCCTGAACATGGTCACGGGTGATTACTCCCGTGGCGCGGCGGGTTACTGGGTCGAGAACGGCGAAATCCAGTTTGCCGTCCAGGAAGTGACCATCGCCGGCAACATGCGCGACATGTTCAAACAGATCGTTGCGGTGGGTAACGACCTGGAATTGCGCAGCAACATTCGCACGGGTTCGGTGCTGATTGAACGTATGACAGTCGCAGGCAGCTAACCCCCACCGTTGCACAAAAGGCGCGCCACCCATCGGGTAGCGCGCCTTTTTTATGCCTGTAAAACACACATGTAGGAACCGGCTTGCTGGCGATTGCGGTCAATCAGTCGACATCGATGTTGAATGCCAGATTGCAATCGCCAGCAAGCCGGCTCCTACAAGGGACCATACTCTGAGCTTGTGTTGGTTCTCATTATCATCTAATAATAAATCTCATTACCGAATGAGCCCCGGATCATGAGTTCTGCCTTGCACGAGCAGCCTTACCTCGAAAGCTGGCGCTGGATGAGCCGCCAGATCCGTTGCGGGATGGACCCTGACGAGCCGCGCCTGATCGAACACTACCTGGCCGAAGGCCGGTATCTGGCGTGTTGCACGGCGACTTCACCCTGGACCATCGCTGAAACCTCTTTCCGTTTATTGCTCGACACCGCCGCCGATGTCGCGCTGCCCTGGCACTGGCGAACGTATTGCCTGGACCAGGCGTGGCGCCCGTTGCGCGAACTAGAACGCCTCTCCCTCTGCAAGTGCCGCCTCAAGCGCTGGCAAAGCTACACCTGGCAACTGGCGACCTGCGAGTTGCAGCCTTCGATTCCTCTCATAGAACTGGTGCAAGGATTTTCTGATGAACAAGACTCGTATTGAGCGCGACAGCATGGGCGAGCTACAAGTCCCGGTGGATGCCCTCTACGGCGCACAGACCCAGCGTGCGGTGAATAACTTCCCGATCAGCGGCAAACCGATGCCGGAGCAGTTCATCCGTGCACTGATCCTGGCCAAGGCTGCCGCCGCCCGCGCCAACGTCGAACTCAAGCAGATCAGCGAATCCCAGGGCAATGCCATCGTCGAAGCGGCGTTGGGGTTGCTCAAGGACGACTTCATGCAGCACTTCCCGGTGGATATCTTCCAGACCGGTTCCGGCACCAGTTCCAACATGAACGCCAACGAAGTGATTGCCACGCTGGCGAGCCGACTGCTTGGCGAGCCGGTGAACCCCAACGATCACGTCAACTGCGGGCAGAGCAGCAACGACATCATCCCGACCACCATCCACGTCAGCGCTGCGCTGGCATTGCATGAGCAATTGCTGCCGGCATTGGTGCGCCTGGTGCAGGTGATCGAGCAAAAGGCTGAGGAGGTTCACCACCACGTCAAAACCGGTCGCACTCACTTGATGGATGCGATGCCGGTGCGCATGAGCCAGGTGCTCAACGGTTGGGCGCAACAGCTGAAAGCCAACATCGGCCATCTGCAGGATCTGCTGCCGAGCCTGCAATCCCTGGCTCAGGGTGGCACGGCGGTGGGCACCGGCATCAATGCGCACCCTGAATTTGCCAGGCTTTTCAGCCAGCAGCTGAGCAAATTGACTCAGGTGCAATTCACGCCGGGCACCGATCTGTTTGCACTGATCGGCTCCCAGGACACCGCCGTCGCGGTCTCCGGGCAGTTGAAAACCACCGCTGTCTCGCTGATGAAAATCGCCAACGACCTGCGCTGGATGAACTCCGGCCCGCTGGCCGGCCTCGGTGAAATCGAACTCGAAGCCTTGCAGCCGGGCTCGTCGATCATGCCCGGCAAGGTCAACCCGGTGATCCCGGAAGCCACCGCGATGGTCGCCGCCCAAGTGATAGGCAATGACACGGTGATCACCATCGCCGGCCAGTCGGGCAATTTCGAGCTGAACGTGATGCTGCCGATCATCGCCCAGAACCTGCTGAGTAGCATCGAATTGCTGGCCAACTCCAGCCACCTCTTGGGTGAAAAGGCTATCGGCAGTTTCAAGGTCAACGAAGCCAGGCTCAAGGAAGCGCTGTCGCGCAACCCGATTCTGGTCACGGCACTCAACCCGATCATTGGTTACCAAAAAGCTGCGGAGATCGCCAAGAAGGCTTATCAGCAGGGCCGGCCGGTGATCGATGTCGCTCTGGAGCACACCGAACTGTCGCGCAGCCAACTGGAAGAGTTGCTCAATCCGGAAAAGCTCACCGCAGGCGGCGTGTAATCACCGCAACCGCTTTGGAGGCTCACCATGGAGCACTGGAAACGCACGATCGAAAGGGCAAACCGTTGTTTCATGCTGGGCGAATACGTCGATGCCCGCGAGGCTTACTTGCAGGCATTGGCCCTGGCCCAGGTGTTGTTCGAGCGCTGGGCGGATGCCGACGAAGCGGTGGCGGCCTGCGTCATTTCCCATCACAACCTGGCGGACCTGCATTTGCGTCTGAACCAGCCGGAGGAGAGCGCCGAATACCTGTGCGCCATCCACCAGCGCTTGTTGAAGACCATGCAGGACTCGCGACTGGCGCCCGCATTGCGTGAAGCCGCACTGCGTCAGAGCAGCAAAACCTACGTCGAACTGCTGAATTTCATCAGCGAGCATGGCGAATACCCGCGCACTCATCGTTTGCTGCACATCGATGCCGCGTCGCCCCCTGCGTCTCTACATCATGGAGTCCACTGAAATGGCTTTTAGCTTGCCTGCCTTGCCGTACGCCTACGATGCCCTGGAACCGCACATCGATGCGCAGACCATGGAAATCCACTACACCAAGCATCACCAGACTTACATCAATAACCTCAACGCTGCCGTCGAAGGCACCGAGTTCGCCGAGTGGCCGGTGGAAAAGCTGGTGGCAGCAGTCCAGCAACTGCCGGAAAAGCTCCGCGCGGCGGTGATCAATCAGGGCGGCGGTCACGCCAACCACTCGCTGTTCTGGGAAGTGATGGTGCCCAACGGCGGCGGTCAGCCGGACGGTGAATTGGCCAAGGCCATCGAAGACCAGTTGGGCGGTCTCGACCGTTTCAAGGAAGCCTTCACCAAAGCCGCACTGACCCGTTTCGGCAGTGGCTGGGCCTGGTTGAGTGTGACGCCGCAAAAGACGCTGGTCGTTGAAAGCAGCGGCAACCAGGACAGTCCTTTGATGAACGGCAATACGCCGATTCTGGGGCTGGATGTCTGGGAGCATGCCTATTACCTGCAGTATCAAAACCGCCGGCCGGAATACATCAACGCTTTTTACAACGTGATCAATTGGCCCGAAGTCGCTGCGCGCTATCAGGCTGCACTGGTTTAAGTCTTCTATAAAAACAATCCTGGGCAGACTATGGGCACTGAAACACTGGCGATCGGAAGTGGACGACTGTTTCGTTACGCGTTTGGGTCGCTGTTACTACTGGCGGGCGTGAGCCTGTTGGTTGCGCATGGGCTTGCGTGGCTGGACCTTGAGCCGAAACTGCTGCGTGCGTTGCAGGGCGGGGCAATTTGCGCCTTGGGCACGGCTCTGGGTGCGGTGCCGGTGCTGGTGATTCGACGCATGCCCCAGGCGGTCAGCGATACGCTGCTCGGCTTCGGTGCCGGGGTGATGCTCGCGGCGACGGCGTTTTCGCTGATCGTGCCGGGCATTGCCGCTGCTGAAAGCCTGGGGCTGACACCTTGGGCGGCCAGCGGTCTGATCAGTTTCGGCATCATGCTTGGCGCGTTCGGGCTGTATCTGGTGGATCGAAAGGTTTCCGGCGCTTCACCGGAAATGCTCGTCGGCACACTGGAGCGGCCGGTCATTCCGCCACGGATCTGGTTGTTCGTGTTTGCCATCATCGCCCACAACATTCCCGAAGGCATGGCGGTCGGTGTCTCGGCGGGTGGCGGCATGCCCGACGCCGACAGCCTGGCCATGGGCATCGCCTTGCAGGATGTGCCAGAAGGATTGGTCATTGCGTTGGTGTTGGCCGGAGCAGGGATGTCGCGGGTCAAGGCGTTCCTGATCGGGGCGGCATCAGGCTTGGTCGAGCCGGTCTTCGCACTGTTGTGCGCCTGGCTGGTAAGCCTGGCCGAGCTGTTGTTGCCGTTGGGCCTGGCGCTCGCGGCCGGGGCCATGTTGCTGGTGGTCACGCACGAAGTCATTCCCGAGTCGCGCCGCCATGGTCGCGACAAGCTGGCCAGCCTTGGGCTGCTGATCGGGTTTTGTTTGATGATGGTGATGGATACAGCGCTCGCCTAGGCGAGCGTTATTCGCCTTCGTCGAAGTAACGGTTGATCAAGTCTGTCAGCGCATCTAGCGCTTTTTGCTCGTCTTCGCCTTCGGTGCTGATATAGATTTTGGTGCCTTTGCCTGCAGCGAGCATCATCATTGCCATGATGCTTTTGCCGTCGACCGTTGATTCCGGCGTTCGTCCGACTCTGATCGTGCAGTCTTTGAACTCGCCGGCGACACCAACGAATTTGGCGGAAGCGCGGGCATGCAGGCCCAGCTTGTTGATGATTTCGATTTCCAGAGCAGGCATCGCGATGTGAATCCTTTAGCTGAGGTCGCGGTGGCGGACCTGGACGTTCTTCAGGGTTTTTTGCAGGGCCTGACCCAGACGTTCGGTCAGATAGACGGAGCGGTGGTGCCCGCCGGTGCAGCCGATGGCAATGGTGACATAAGCGCGGTTGCTGGCGGCAAAGCGCGGCAACCATTTGAGCAGGTACGTGGAAATGTCCTGGAACATCTCTTCGACGTCCGGCTGGGCGGCCAGGTATGTGGCAACCGGTTCATCAAGCCCGGACTGATCGCGTAGCTCGGGCTTCCAATAGGGGTTCGGCAGGCAGCGCACGTCGAACACCAGATCGGCGTCCACCGGCATGCCGCGCTTGAATCCGAACGACTCCACCAAAAACGCTGTGCCGGGTTCCGGCTGGTTCAGCAGGCGCAACTTGATGGTATCGCGCAGCTGGTACAGGTTCAGGTTGGTGGTGATGACCTTGAGATCGGCGAGGTCGGCAATCGGCCCCAGAAGGCTGGTTTCATCGTTGATCGCCTCGGCCAGCGAGCGGTTGGCGCTGCTCAGCGGGTGACGACGGCGAGTTTCCGAAAAACGCTTAAGCAAGGTTTCTTCGTCGGCGTCCAGGTACAGGACGTCGCACTGGATATGCCGGCTGCGAACTTCTTCGAGCAGTTCCGGAAACCGGCTCAGGTGGCTCGGCAGGTTGCGCGCGTCAATGGACACGGCAACCAGCGGTTGCGCCAGTTCGGTGTGGATCAGCGCGCGTTCAGCCAGTTCCGGCAACAACCCGGCGGGCAGGTTGTCGATGCAGTAATAGCCGTTGTCCTCGAGAACATCGAGCGCGGTGCTTTTACCTGAGCCGGAACGGCCACTGACGATGATCAAGCGCATGATTAGTGCCCGTTTTGCTCGTCCAGGACAACCTGATACAAGGCTTCATTGCTCGGGGCGCTACGCAGGCGATCGCGGACTTCCTTGCGATCGAGCATGCTGGCGATCTGACGGAGCAATTCAAGGTGCGCATCGGTAGCGGCTTCGGGGACCAGCAAGACGAACAGCAGGTCAACCGGAGCACCGTCGATGGCGTCGAAATCGATAGGGGCGTCCAGGTGCATCAAGGCGCTGATGGGCGAGGTGCAACCTTTCAGCCGACAGTGAGGGATAGCGATGCCGTTACCAAAACCGGTCGAACCGAGTTTTTCACGGGCAATCAACGCCTCGAAGACATCTTGCATCTCCAGATCCGGCACTTCCCGGGCGATCAGGTTGGCAATTTGCTCGAGGGCTTTCTTTTTGCTGCCGCCCGGCACGTTCACGAGGGAACGGCCGGGGGTCAGGATGCTTTCAAGTCGGATCATGGGTTGGGAGTGTTAACGACCGGTCGCGCCCTGGAGGAGGCTCTGGGTCTTTTCCTTATGCTTTTTGAGTTGTTTATCCAGCTTGTCGGTCAATGCGTCGATCGCCGCGTACATATCGGTATGTTCCGCGTTGGCGACCACTTCATTGCCGGGAATATGCAGCGTGGCTTCGATTTTCTGCTTCAGCTTTTCGACCGTCATCGTGACCTGCACGTTGGTGATCTTGTCGAAATGCCTCTCTAACCGTTCGAGTTTTTCGCCGATGTAGGTGCGAAGAGGTTCGGTCACTTCCAGTTGGTGTCCACTGATGTTGACTTGCATACAGCTTCTCCTTCGTTGCCAGTGCATAAAGCGGTAGACCAGATGATCTACCACTGGAACGCTGTGGCGTGGCTCTACATCAACCGCTTGCGTTCGCTCGAAGGCGCGATCCCGAGGGATTCGCGGTACTTGGCGACGGTGCGGCGAGCCACCTGAATGCCTTGTGCCTCCAGTAAACCAGCGATCTTGCTGTCACTCAACGGCTTTTTCTGATTTTCCGCGGCAACCAGTTTTTTGATGATCGCGCGGATCGCCGTGGACGAGCATTCACCGCCTTCGGAGGTGCTGACGTGGCTGGAGAAAAAGTATTTCAGCTCATATATGCCCCGGGGGGTATGCATGAATTTTTGTGTCGTTACGCGGGAAATCGTCGACTCGTGCATGCCCACCGCTTCGGCGATGTCATGCAGCACCAGCGGTTTCATCGCTTCGTCGCCGTATTCCAGAAAACCGCGCTGATGCTCGACGATCTGGGTGGCAACTTTCATCAGGGTTTCGTTGCGGCTTTGCAGGCTCTTGATGAACCAGCGGGCCTCTTGCAACTGATTACGCATGAAGGTGTTGTCGGCACTGGTGTCGGCGCGGCGAACAAAACCGGCGTATTGGGCGTTGACCCGCAACCGTGGCACCGATTCCTGGTTCAGCTCGACCAGCCAGCGCTCGTTGTCCTTGCGCACGATCACGTCGGGGACGACGTACTCGGCTTCGCTGGATTCGATCTGCGAGCCAGGGCGCGGGTTGAGGCTCTGAACCAGTTCGATCACCTGGCGCAGTTCATCTTCCTTGAGCTTCATGCGGCGCATCAGCTGGCTGTAGTCGCGGCTGCCGAGCAGGTCGATGTAATCGGTGACCAGGCGCTTGGCCTCGGCCAGCCAAGGTGTCTTGGCTGGAAGCTGGCGCAATTGCAGCAGCAGGCATTCACCCAGGTTGCGGGCGCCGATGCCGGCGGGTTCGAATTGCTGGATGCGATGCAGGACGGCTTCGATTTCGTCCAGTTCGATGTCGAGTTCCGGATCGAAGGCTTCGAGGATTTCCTCGAGGGTTTCGTCCAGGTAGCCCTGATTGTTGATGCAATCGATCAGGGTCACGGCGATCAGGCGATCGGTGTCGGACATCGGCGCCAGGTTCAGTTGCCACAACAGGTGGCTTTGCAGGCTCTCACCGGCGGATGTACGGGTAGTAAAATCCCACTCGTCGTCATCGTTGCTCGGCAGGCTGCTGGCGCTGGTCTGGTAGACGTCTTCCCAGGCGGTGTCGACGGGCAGTTCGTTGGGAATGCGCTCGTTCCAGTCACCTTCCTCGAGGTTGTCCACCGTCGGGGCGGTTTCCTGATAGGAGGGTTCTGAAACGTCGGCGTTGGGTTGCTGTTCGGCTTTGTCGGCCAAGGGGTCGGCGTTATCGAAGTCGTCGCCTTCTTCCTGGCGTTCGAGCATCGGATTGGACTCCAGGGCCTCCTGGATTTCCTGTTGCAGGTCCAGGGTCGACAATTGGAGCAGGCGGATGGCCTGTTGCAGCTGCGGTGTCATCGTCAGCTGCTGGCCCATTCTCAAGACTAGCGATGGTTTCATGGCAGGGGCTAAACACCTTATTCGCCGGCGCACATGCGCCATCCACTACAGGGCGCCGAAGCGCCAAACATAAGCAAATTATATGCCCGAAACCGTAGCGTTTGCCTAGAGCGCTGTAACAATAAAAAAGTATTGATTTTTTATCGAGACAAGCGCTCGGACAGCCAGCCAGACACCTCAGCGCTTACAGGCGGAACTCATGGCCCAGATAGACTTCTTTCACGAGGTCGTTGGCCAGGATGGTGGCCGAATCACCTTCGGCGATCAATTGGCCATCGTTGACGATGTAGGCGGTTTCGCAGATATCCAGCGTTTCACGGACGTTGTGGTCGGTGATCAGCACGCCAATGCCCTTGGCCTTGAGGTGGTAGATGATCTGTTTGATGTCGCCCACCGAAATCGGGTCCACGCCGGCGAACGGTTCGTCGAGGAGGATGAATTTCGGGTTGGTGGCCAGTGCCCGGGCGATTTCCACACGGCGGCGTTCGCCACCGGACAGGCTCATGCCGAGGTTGTCGCGGATGTGGCTGATGTGGAATTCCTGCAGCAGGCTTTCCAGTTCCTTGCGACGACCGGCCTTGTCGAGTTCCTTGCGGGTCTCGAGGATCGCCATGATGTTGTCGGCGACCGATAGTTTGCGGAAGATCGACGCTTCTTGCGGAAGATAGCCGATACCTGCCTTCGCACGACCGTGCATCGGCTGGTGGCTGACGTCCAGATCATCGATCAGTACGCGACCCTGATCGGCCTGAACCAGGCCGACAATCATGTAGAAGCAGGTGGTTTTGCCGGCGCCGTTAGGGCCAAGCAGGCCGACGATCTGACCGCTGTCGATAGACAGGCTGACGTCGCGCACGACCTGACGGCTCTTGTAGCTCTTGGCCAAATGCTGAGCTTTCAGAGTTGCCATTACGGGGCCTTTTGCTCGTCGGTTTTCTTTTTCGGCTGGATCACCATGTCGATACGCGGACGCGACTCGGTCACATTGGTGCCCGTGGCTCGGCCTGCGCTGGCAAGCTTTTTGTTGGTGTCGTAGACGATTTTCTCGCCTTGGGTGACGTTGCCGTCTTTATCGACAACTTTGGCGCGATCAATCAGCACGACGCGGTCTTGCGAGGCGTGATACTGGATGGTGACGCCCCAGCCCTGAACCGGCTTGGTGTCACCAGCGGTTTGGATCTGCTCGAAGTAGGCGAGGTTGCCCACCGAGGTCACCACGTCGATGTCGCCGTTAGGTTTGCGGGTCATGGTCACAGTATTGCCGGTGACCTTCATTGAGCCCTGAGTGATGATCACGTCACCTTTATAGGTGGCAACGCCATTCTTGTCGTCCAGTTGGGCGTCGTCGGCCTGAATGCGGATAGGCTGATCTCTATCGGTCGGCAGAGCCCAGGCGCTCACGCTTCCCAGTGCTGCGCTCAGACCGAGCAAAATAGGGAGAGTTTTAACGAGCCTCATACTGTCCTCTTACGTTCGATAGCAGGTGTATCCTGCTTTCTTTCAAATACGCTTTCATTCCCTTGCCAGTCGATACACCGCCAGCGCCGTCGATTCTAACGGGTTGCTCGGTCTGCGCATATTGCTGTTGCGGGAACACGGTCATGCGGGTGGTGGTAATCAGGGTCTTGCGGTTTTTCTCGTCGAAGCGCGTGATGCGCACCGAGTCAATCAGTTCGACCTGAGTGCCGTCCGGGTTGACCTCGCCGTGTTCGCTCTGGACGTGCCAGGGGAACTCGGTGCCGCGGAACATGTTCAGGTCCGGGTTGGTCAACAGCGTCACTTCGGTCGCCTTCAGGTGTTCAACCTTGTCGGACGTCATTTCGTATTGCAGTTTGCCATCCGGCAGGTACTGGACGCTGTGCGCGTTGATCGCGTAGTAGTCGATCGCGCTTTCATCGACCGTTACCACTGGCTTGTCGAGGAAGCGTTCCGGGCTGATGTTCCAGTAGCCAACCGCAGCAAATATCGCTGCGATGCAACCGAACATCAGGAAGTTGCGAAATTTCTTGCTCAGCATAGTTGGCTCACAGGTACGCGGCGTTGGCCGCATCGAGGCGGCCCTGGGCGCGCAGGATCAATTCGCAGAATTCGCGAGCGGCACCCTCGCCACCACGGGCCTGGGTGATGCCGTGGGCGTGTTCACGCACAAAACTGGCGGCATTGGCCACCGCCATACCCAGGCCAACGCGGCGAATCACCGGCAGGTCTGGCAGGTCGTCGCCGAGGTAGGCGACTTGTTCGTAGCTTAGGTTGAGCTGGGCGAGAAGCTCGTCAAGCACCACCAGTTTATCTTCACGGCCCTGATAAAGGTGGGGAATGCCGAGGTTCTTCGCTCGTCGCTCGACCACCGGGGTCTTGCGGCCGCTGATGATAGCCGTCTGCACGCCCGCTGCCATCAACATCTTGATGCCCTGGCCGTCGAGTGTATTGAATGTCTTGAATTCGCTGCCGTCTTCAAGGAAGTACAGGCGTCCGTCGGTCAGGACGCCGTCGACGTCGAATACCGCCAGTTTGATCTGTTTGCCGCGTTGCAGCAGGTCCGTGCTCATTACATTACTCCCGCACGCAGCAAGTCGTGCATGTTCAAGGCGCCGACCGGGCGGTCTTCGCTATCGACCACGACCAGCGCGTTGATTTTATGGTCTTCCATGATTTTCAGGGCCTCGGCCGCAAGCATTTCGGCGCGGGCGGTCTTGCCGTGAGCGGTCATGACCTGGTCGATCGTCGCGCTGTGGATGTCGATGCTGCGATCCAGGGTGCGGCGCAAATCGCCGTCGGTGAAGATCCCGGCGAGTTTGCCGTCGGCTTCCAGGATCACGGTCATGCCCAGACCCTTGCGGGTCATTTCCATCAGCGCGTCCTTGAGCAGGGTGCCGCGCTGGACTTGCGGCAGCTCCTGCCCGGCGTGCATGACGTTTTCCACTTTCAACAGCAGGCGTCGGCCCAGCGCACCACCGGGGTGGGAAAAAGCGAAGTCTTCAGCGGTAAAGCCGCGGGCTTCCAGCAGCGCAACGGCCAGGGCGTCGCCCATGACCAGCGCCGCGGTGGTCGATGAGGTCGGTGCCAGGTTCAGCGGGCAGGCTTCATGCTCGACGTGTACGTTGAGGTTGACCTCGGCCGCCTTGGCCAGCGGTGAGTCGGGGTTGCCGGTCACGCTGATCAGTTTGATGCCCAGGCGCTTGATCAGCGGCAGCAGGGTCACGATTTCGTTGGTGGAGCCGGAGTTCGACAGGGCCAGGATGATGTCGTCGCGGGTGATCATGCCCATGTCGCCGTGACTGGCTTCGGCCGGGTGCACGAAAAACGCGGTGGTGCCGGTGCTGGCCAGGGTGGCCGCGATCTTGTTGCCGATGTGCCCTGATTTGCCCATGCCGACCACGACCACGCGGCCTTTGCTGGCCAGAATCATCTCGCAAGCGCGTACGAAATCTGCGTCGATGTGGGGCAGCAAGCCTTCTACGGCTTCCAGTTCGAGGCGGATGGTGCGTTGTGCTGATTGAATCAGGTCGCTGGATTGGCTCATGTCAGAAATCGTATAGCCTGATGAAAAGGCGGCGATTATAGCGGTAATGATCGAAACCCTCACGCAAGTTCGTCGCGCTTTGTCATTCCCGGTTACCGAAACCCACTGAGTGAAAGCTTTTTGCCTGTCATGTTGCTGAACATGGCCCGGCTTGGCGCTTGGGCGCTTGGCCTTTGCAGTGATATAGTTCGCCGCCAGTTCGGCATGCCCAGGAGGTATGTGCTTTCGTCAGAAAGTCAGGCGTCCGAGTGAGAGGCTGCATCGCAAGGAGTTTAGATGAGTGCCGATAACGCCTACGCGGTCGAGCTGAAGGGACTGACCTTCAAGCGCGGTGCGCGCAGCATTTTCAATAACGTCGATATCCGTATTCCACGCGGCAAGGTCACCGGCATCATGGGGCCTTCCGGGTGTGGCAAGACCACATTGCTGCGTTTGATGGGCGCACAGCTGCGTCCCACCAAGGGCGAAGTCTGGGTCAACGGTCAAAACCTGCCGAAGCTGTCGCGCAGCGATTTGTTCGACGCGCGCAAGCACATGGGTGTGCTGTTTCAGAGCGGCGCACTGTTTACCGATCTCGATGTGTTCGAGAACGTCGCCTTTCCGCTTCGCGTTCATACCGAGCTTCCGGAAGAAATGATCCGGGACATCGTCCTGCTCAAATTACAGGCCGTGGGCCTGCGTGGCGCCATCGACCTGATGCCCGAGGAACTGTCCGGCGGCATGAAGCGCCGTGTGGCGCTGGCCCGGGCAATTGCTCTCGATCCGCAGATTCTCATGTATGACGAACCCTTCGTCGGTCAGGACCCGATCGCCATGGGCGTCCTGGTGCGCCTGATCCGCCTGCTCAACGACGCGCTGGGCATCACCAGCATCGTGGTCTCCCACGATCTGGCCGAGACGGCGAGCATCGCCGACTACATCTATGTGGTGGGCGAAGGCCAGGTGTTGGGGCAGGGCACGCCCGAGGAACTGATGAACTCGCAGGAGCCGCGAATTCGCCAATTCATGACCGGCGAACCCGACGGCCCGGTGGCGTACCACTTTCCAGCGACGGATTACCGCGCAGATCTTCTGGGGAAGCGTTGATGCGCAAGATTTCACTATTGGAGCGCGTGCGCCGGTTCGGCCACTCCGGCATCGATGTGCTGGCGGTGTTCGGCCGTTCGACGATCTTCCTGTTTCATGCCTTGCTCGGCCGCGGCGGTATCGGCGGCGGGTTCGGGTTGCTGATCAAGCAATTGCATTCGGTGGGCGTGATGTCCCTGGTGATCATCGTGGTCTCCGGGGTGTTCATCGGCATGGTGCTGGCGCTGCAGGGGTTCAACATCCTGTCCAGCTATGGTTCGGAGCAGGCGGTCGGGCAGATGGTTGCGCTGACGTTGCTGCGTGAACTGGGCCCCGTGGTCACGGCGTTGTTGTTCGCCGGGCGCGCCGGTTCGGCCCTGACGGCTGAAATCGGCAACATGAAGTCCACCGAGCAGTTGTCCAGTCTGGAAATGATTGGTGTCGACCCGCTCAAGTACATCATTGCCCCGCGCCTGTGGGCCGGCTTCATTTCCCTGCCAGTGCTGGCGATGATTTTCAGCGTGGTGGGTATCTGGGGCGGTTCGTGGGTGGCCGTCGACTGGCTGGGTGTCTATGAAGGTTCCTACTGGTCGAACATGCAAAACAGCGTGACCTTTGCCGACGATGTGCTGAACGGCATCATCAAAAGCATTGTCTTCGCTTTTGTCGTGACCTGGATCGCCGTATTCCAAGGCTATGACTGCGAGCCCACATCCGAGGGGATCAGTCGTGCCACTACCAAGACCGTTGTGTACGCCTCGTTGGCGGTACTCGGCCTGGACTTTATTCTGACCGCCTTGATGTTTGGAGATTTCTGATGCAAAACCGCACCCTGGAAATCGGTGTCGGCCTTTTCTTGCTGGCTGGCATCCTGGCTTTGCTGTTGCTGGCGTTGCGGGTGAGTGGCCTGTCCCCGACCGCAACCAACGATACTTATAAACTTTATGCGTATTTCGACAATATCGCCGGTTTGACGGTCAGAGCTAAAGTGACCATGGCCGGTGTGACCATCGGCAAGGTCACGGCGATCGATCTGGACCGCGACAGTTTCACCGGTCGAGTGACGATGCAGCTGGAAAAGCGCGTAGATAACCTGCCGAATGACTCCACTGCATCTATCCTGACTGCTGGTCTGTTGGGCGAGAAGTACATCGGTATCAGCGTGGGCGGCGAAGAAGCCCTGCTCAAGGATGGTGGAACCATCCACGACACTCAGTCGTCGCTGGTGCTTGAGGACCTGATCGGTAAATTCCTGCTCAATACCGTTAGTAAAGACGCCAAATGAGGAGCTTTTGAATGATCTCTACCTTGCGACGTGGCCTGTTGGTATTACTCGCGGCCCTGCCGTTGATGGCTAACGCCGTGGCGGCGCCTTCCGCGCACGAACTGGTACAAGACACCACGACCCGGATGCTCGCCGATCTGTCGGCCAACAAAGAGAAGTACAAGCAGGACCCGAAAGACTTTTACGCGGCGCTGAACACCATCGTCGGCCCTGTCGTGGATGCGGAGGGCATTTCCAAGAGCATCATGACGGTCAAATATTCGCGCAAGGCCACGCCTGCGCAAATGAAGACCTTCGAAGAAAACTTCAAGAAAGGCCTGTTCCAGTTCTACGGCAACGCCTTGCTCGAGTACAACAACCAGGGCATCACCGTTGAGCCGGCCAAGGATGAGTCGGGTGACCGCACCAGCGTTGGCATGACGGTCAAAGGCAGCAACGGCGCGATCTATCCTGTGTCCTACACGCTCGAGAAGATCAACGGCGAGTGGAAGCTGCGTAACGTGATCATCAACGGCATCAATATCGGCAAGCTGTTCCGCGATCAGTTCGCCGATGCGATGCAGCGCAATGGCAACGACCTGGACAAGACCATCAATGGTTGGGCCGGTGAAGTCGCCAAGGCCAAGGAAGCCAGCCAGAAGCAATCCACCGAGCAGCAGTCCCAATGAGTGTATCGGCCATTCGCATGAATGAATCCGGTGAGCTGATGCTCAGTGGCATGCTGGACTACCTTACCGGTCCGGGCCTGCGCAAGCAGGGCCAGGCGCTGATCAAGGCCAGCAAGGCCACCGCACTGGTGGTGGACTGCTCGGCGGTGTTGAAATCCAGCAGCGTCGGCTTGTCGTTGCTGCTGTGTTTCATGCGGGATGCGCAGGAGGCCGGCAAGGCGTTGAGCATCCGTGCGATGCCCGAAGACATGCGCGAAATCGCTCAGGTCAGCGAATTGACCGAGCTGTTGGCGCATCCCTAACCGCATCGACAGAGAAGCCCCCCGTCAGAGTCCTGCTTCGCGGGGTTCGCAGGCGCGGGGCTTTTTTGTATGATGTCCGACCCGCGCGCACAGGGCGCCGATTGAGGTTGAGCATGCAGGCCGTAGAAGTGAAGAGCTTCCTTGAAGGAAAGCTGCCGAACACGCAGGTGGAAGTTGAAGGCGAAGGCTGCAATTTCCAGCTGAATGTGATTAGCGATGAACTGGCGGCGTTGAGCCCGGTGAAGCGTCAGCAGCAGGTCTATGCCCATTTGAACCCATGGATCACCGATGGCAGCATCCATGCGGTCACTATGAAATTTTTCAGCAGCGCGGCCTGGGCCGAGCGCACCTGAGCCCAAGGGCGTCGAGATTCTTATGGATAAATTGATTATTACCGGTGGCGCTCGTCTTGATGGCGAGATCCGCATTTCCGGGGCAAAGAACTCTGCCCTGCCGATCCTGGCTGCAACCTTGCTGTGCGATGGCCCGGTGACTGTTGCCAACCTGCCGCACCTGCACGACATCACCACCATGATCGAGCTGTTCGGTCGCATGGGTATCGAGCCGGTGATCGACGAGAAACTCAGCGTCGAAATCGACCCGCGCACCATCAAGACCCTGATCGCTCCGTACGAACTGGTTAAAACCATGCGTGCGTCGATCCTGGTACTGGGCCCGATGGTTGCCCGTTTCGGTGAAGCCGAAGTCGCACTGCCTGGCGGTTGCGCCATCGGTTCGCGTCCGGTGGACCTGCACATCCGTGGTCTTGAAGCCATGGGCGCGGTCATCGACGTCGAAGGCGGCTACATCAAGGCCAAGGCGCCTGAAGGCGGCCTGCGTGGCGCGCACTTCTTCTTCGACACCGTCAGTGTGACCGGTACCGAAAACATCATGATGGCCGCTGCCCTGGCCAAGGGCCGCAGCGTGCTGGCCAACGCCGCGCGCGAGCCTGAAGTGGTCGACCTGGCGAACTTCCTGATCGCCATGGGCGCCAAGATCACTGGCGCCGGCACCGACACCATCACCATCGATGGCGTCGAGCGTCTGCACACCACCACTTACAAAGTGATGCCGGACCGTATCGAAACCGGCACCTACCTGGTTGCCGCCGCCGTGACCGGCGGTCGTGTGAAGGTCAAGGACACCGATCCGACCATCCTCGAAGCCGTCCTGGAAAAACTCCGTGAGTCGGGTGCCGAAATCACCTGCGGCGAAGACTGGATCGAGCTGAACATGCACGGCAAGCGGCCAAAAGCCGTCAACGTGCGCACCGCTCCATACCCGGCGTTCCCGACCGACATGCAAGCGCAGTTCATCTCGCTCAACGCCATTGCCGAAGGCACCGGTGCCGTGATCGAGACGATCTTCGAAAACCGCTTCATGCACGTTTACGAACTGCACCGCATGGGCGCCAAGATCCAGGTCGAAGGCAACACCGCCATCGTCACCGGTACCGAGAAGCTGAAAGGCGCGCCAGTCATGGCCACCGACCTGCGTGCCTCGGCCAGCCTGGTGATCTCGGCGCTGATCGCTGAAGGCGACACCCTGATCGACCGCATCTACCACATCGACCGTGGTTATGAGTGCATCGAAGAGAAACTGCAGATGCTCGGCGCCAAGATCCGCCGCGTACCGGGCTAGTTTTTTGCTGCATGGGCATAAGGATGTGCCCGTTGAATTCGTTTCAAGTCGAGGGCGTCTTTTCATTATTGAGAGAGCCCTCGATGTGTGTCCGGCGCCATTTGCGACCGGGCATCAGTAGCCTGATAAGGACTGACGTTCCCATGTTGACCATCGCACTGTCCAAGGGCCGCATCCTTGACGACACCCTGCCGCTTCTGGCTGAAGCGGGCATCGTGCCGACCGAGAATCCGGACAAGAGCCGCAAGCTGATCATCCCCACGACCCAGGAAGATGTACGCCTGCTGATCGTGCGCGCCACCGATGTGCCGACTTACGTCGAGCATGGTGCCGCTGACCTGGGCGTCGCCGGTAAAGATGTGTTGATGGAATATGGCGGCCAGGGCTTGTATGAGCCACTGGACCTGCGAATTGCCCTCTGCAAGCTGATGACCGCTGGCCGTGTCGGTGACGTCGAGCCCAAGGGCCGTTTGCGGGTGGCGACCAAGTTCGTCAACGTTGCCAAGCGTTACTACGCCGAACAGGGCCGTCAGGTCGACATCATCAAGCTGTACGGCTCGATGGAACTGGCGCCGCTGATCGGTCTGGCGGACAAGATCATCGACGTGGTCGACACCGGCAACACCCTGCGCGCCAATGGCCTGGAACCCCAGGATTTCATTGCCGACATCAGCTCCCGGCTGATCGTCAACAAAGCTTCGATGAAAATGCAGCACGCCCGTATCCAGGCGTTGATCGACACCCTGCGCAAGGCAGTGGAGTCTCGACACCGCGGCTGATTCACCTGCGCGACCTTGAGTCGCGCCCGTCTATCCGCCTCATAGCCAGAATCTCAGGTGCCCAAGCGGAAACGACTGCTAAGTTAGGGCGCCTGAGTTTTTGCCATTCCTATGAGGCTCTCGCTATGACCGCACCGACTGCAATTCGCCGACTCAACGCTGCTGACCCGGATTTCGCACATCATCTGGATCATCTGCTGAGCTGGGAAAGTGTGTCTGACGACTCGGTCAATCAGCGGGTGCTGGACATCATCAAAGCCGTGCGCGAGCGTGGTGATGCGGCGCTGGTGGAATTCACCCAGAAGTTCGACGGCCTGGAAGTCGCCTCGATGGCCGACCTGATCCTGCCGCGCGAGCGTCTGGAACTGGCGCTGACCCGAATCACCGTGCCGCAGCGTGAAGCGCTGGAAAAAGCCGCGGCCCGTGTGCGCAGCTACCACGAAAAGCAGAAACAGGATTCCTGGAGCTACACCGAGGCCGATGGCACCGTGCTGGGCCAGAAGGTCACGCCGCTGGATCGCGCCGGTCTTTACGTCCCGGGCGGCAAAGCGTCGTATCCGTCGTCTGTGCTGATGAACGCCATCCCGGCCAAGGTTGCCGGCGTGACCGAAGTGGTCATGGTGGTGCCGACCCCGCGCGGTGAAATCAACGAACTGGTATTGGCCGCGGCGTGCATCGCGGGTGTCGACCGTGTCTTCACCATTGGCGGCGCGCAAGCCGTTGCTGCGTTGGCTTATGGCACCGAAAGCGTACCGAAGGTCGACAAGGTGGTCGGCCCGGGCAACATCTATGTCGCCACCGCCAAGCGTCACGTGTTCGGCCAGGTCGGCATCGACATGATCGCCGGCCCGTCGGAAATCCTCGTGGTCTGCGACGGCCAGACCGATCCGGACTGGATCGCCATGGACCTGTTTTCCCAGGCCGAGCACGACGAAGACGCCCAGGCGATTCTGGTCAGCCCGGACGCCGCGTTCCTCGACAAGGTCGCCGCCAGCATCGCCAAACTGCTGCCGACCATGGAACGCGCCGAGATCATCGAAACCTCGATCAATGGCCGTGGGGCGCTGATCCAGGTTCGCGATATGGAACAAGCCATCGAAGTGGCCAACCGCATCGCACCGGAGCACCTGGAGTTGTCGGTCGCCGATCCACAAGCGTGGTTGCCGCAGATCCGCCACGCCGGTGCAATCTTCATGGGCCGTCACACCTCCGAAGCCTTGGGCGACTACTGCGCGGGCCCGAACCACGTGCTGCCGACCTCCGGCACTGCTCGTTTCTCGTCGCCGCTGGGCGTGTACGACTTCCAGAAACGCTCGTCGATCATCTTCTGCTCCGAGCAGGGTGCGTCGGAACTGGGCAAGACCGCTTCCGTGCTGGCCCGTGGCGAGTCGCTGACCGCCCACGCCCGCAGTGCCGAATACCGCATCGTCGACGAACAAAAGGGGAACTGAGCATGAGTAAATTCTGGAGCCCGTTCGTCAAGAACCTGGTGCCTTACGTGCCGGGCGAGCAGCCGAAACTGGCGAAACTGGTGAAGCTCAATACCAACGAAAACCCGTACGGCCCATCGCCCAAGGCCTTGGCCGCGATGCAGACCGAACTGAATGACAATCTGCGTCTGTACCCGGACCCGAACAGCGACCTGTTGAAAAACGCAGTCGCCAAGTACTACGGCGTGCAAAGCAATCAGGTGTTCCTCGGCAACGGTTCCGATGAAGTCCTGGCGCACATCTTTCACGGTTTGCTGCAACACGATCAGCCGGTGCTGTTCCCGGACATCAGCTACAGCTTTTACCCGGTTTACTGTGGGTTGTACGGCATCACGTTCGACGCGGTGCCGCTGGACGAACAGTTCCAGATCAACCCGGCGGATTACGCCAAGCCGAACGGCGGGATCATCTTCCCGAACCCGAACGCCCCGACCGGTTGCCTGCTGGCGCTGGACGCGGTCGAGCAAATCCTCAAGGCCAGCCCGGATTCGGTGGTCGTGGTGGATGAGGCTTACATCGACTTCGGTGGCGAGACGGCGATCAGTCTGGTGGACCGTTATCCGAATTTGCTGGTGACTCAGACCTTGTCCAAGTCCCGTTCGCTGGCCGGCCTGCGGGTCGGTCTGGCGGTGGGGCATTCGGACCTGATCGAGGCGCTGGAGCGGATCAAGAACAGCTTCAACTCTTATCCGCTGGACCGCCTGGCGAACGTCGGTGCAGCCGCCGCGTTCGAAGACCGCGAGTACTTCGACAAGACCTGCGGGCTGGTGATCGAGAATCGCGAGAAGGTCGTTGCGCAACTGCAAGCCAAGGGCTTTGAAGTGCTGCCGTCAGCGGCGAATTTCATTTTTGCCCGTCATCCGCAGCACGATGCGGCGGGGTTGGCGGCGAAGTTGCGCGAGCAGGGCGTGATCGTCCGGCACTTCAAGCAGGAGCGGATTGCGCAGTTCCTGCGGATTTCCATCGGCACGCCTGAACAGAATCAGGCACTGATCGACGGCCTCGGCGACCTCTAAACACCCCACAACCCCTTGTAGGAGCGAGGCTTGCCCGCGAAGAACGATGACACGGTGCATCAAGTACACCGTGTCATCGTTCTTCGCGGGCAAGCCTCGCTTCTACAAGGGGACGTGGGGAGTGCTTACTGTTCTTCTTTCTCTTTGACCGGCGCCGGTGGCGGGCGCAAGCCGATTTCAGCGGTGAGCTTCAGCTCCTTGCCGTTGCGCATCACCTGAACCGTGACTTTGTCAGTCGGTTTGATCCGCGCGACCTGGTTCATCGAGCGGCGACCATCACCGGCCGGTTCGCCGTCGATGGTGAGAATCACGTCACCCAATTGCAGGCCGGCCTTCTGCGCCGGACCGTCACGGAAAATCCCTGCGACCACAATGCCCGGACGTCCCGACAGGCCATACGACTCCGCCAGTTCCTGGCTCAACGGCTGCACTTCGATACCGAGCCAGCCGCGAATTACCTGGCCGTGTTCGATGATCGACTTCATGACCTCCATCGCCAGTTTGACCGGGATCGCGAAGCCGATGCCTTGCGAACCGCCGGACTTGGAGAAGATCGCCGTGTTGATCCCGGTCAGGTTGCCATTGGCATCCACCAGGGCACCGCCAGAGTTGCCGGGGTTGATCGCGGCGTCGGTCTGGATGAAATCTTCGTAGTTGTTCAGGCCCAGCTGGTTACGGCCGGTGGCGCTGATGATGCCCATGGTCACGGTCTGGCCGACGCCGAACGGGTTGCCGATGGCCAGCGCGACGTCGCCGATGCGGATGTTGTCGGAGCGGCCGACGGTGATCGACGGCAGGTTTTTCAGATCGATCTTCAGGACCGCAAGGTCGGTTTCCGGGTCGCTGCCGATGACACGGGCCAGGGTTTCACGCCCGTCCTTCAGCGCGACGACAATCTGGTCGGCGCCGCTGGTCACGTGGTTGTTGGTCAGCAGGTAGCCTTCCGGGCTCATGATCACGCCGGAGCCGAGGCTCGATTCCATGCGTTTCTGCTTGGGCGCGTTGTCGCCGAAGAAGCGGCGGAACTGCGGGTCTTCGAACAGCGGATGGTTCGGCTTGTTGATGACTTTGGTGGTGTACAGGTTCACCACCGACGGCGCAGCGGTGGTCACGGCGTCGGCATAGGACACCGGCCCCTGTTGCATGGTGGTGGTTTGCGGGGCTTGCTGCAGGTTAACGTCGAGGCTTGGAAGCCCGACCCACTGCGGGTAACGCTGGATGATCAATAGAGCGATAAGCACGCCGGCCAACAGCGGCCAGCCGGAAAAACGCAGCGCCTTGAGCATTAAGCACGTCCTGAGAGGTTGCAGGCGGTTAGAGACCGCCCATAATGTCGCGCATTATACGAGGCCGCGCGCGCCTCTGAACGGGATATTTAGGAGTCTTTTATGGCCGTCGCCCTGAGCACCCTGGTCGAAGAAGCCGACCGTTATCTGAACAGTGCAAAGATTGCCGATTATTGCCCCAACGGGTTACAGGTTGAAGGCCGGCCGCAGGTGATGCGCATCGTCAGTGGCGTCACGGCCAGTCAGGCGTTGCTGGATGCCGCCGTCGAAGCGCAGGCCGATCTGGTGCTGGTGCATCACGGTTACTTCTGGAAGGGCGAGAACCCGTGCATCACCGGTATGAAGCAGCGTCGGTTGAAAACCCTGCTCAAGCACGACATCAGCCTGCTGTCCTATCACTTGCCGCTGGACCTGCACCCGGAAGTCGGTAACAACGTGCAGCTCGCCCGTCAGTTGGACATCACCGTCGAAGGGCCGCTGGACCCGGATAACCTCAAGATTGTCGGTCTGGTCGGCTCGTTGAACGAACCGGTGACGCCGCGTGATTTCGCTCGTCGCGTGCAGGAAGTCATGGGCCGCGAGCCGCTGCTGATTGAAGGCAGCGAGATGATTCGTCGGGTCGGCTGGTGCACCGGTGGCGGCCAGGGGTATATCGATCAGGCGGTTTTGGCGGGCGTCGATCTGTACCTCAGCGGTGAGGCGTCCGAGCAAACCTTCCACAGCGCCCGGGAAAACGACATCAGTTTCATCGCCGCCGGTCACCACGCCACCGAGCGTTATGGTGTGCAGGCGCTGGGGGATTACCTGGCGCGACGGTTTGCGCTGGAGCACATCTTCATCGATTGCCCGAATCCGATTTGATTTCAACACGTCTCAGTAGGAGCGAGGCTTGCCCGCGAAGAACGATAACGCGGTCCATAAGTTAACCCGCGTTATCGTTCTTCGCGGGCAAGCCTCGCTCCTACAGGGGCTGCAACCCAAACGAGGGGGTATATTCATATACCCTTTCGATCTAGCTCGCGTCCTGATTAGAAGAGGTCGCTGTGCTAGGATTCCCCGCTCGAACACGGCCCGCTGGCCGTCCATAAGATCGTTTTCGTGAGTAGCCATGGTCGACAAACTGACGCATCTGAAACAGCTGGAGGCCGAAAGCATCCACATCATCCGCGAGGTCGCCGCCGAGTTCGATAACCCGGTGATGCTGTACTCCGTCGGTAAAGATTCCGCCGTGATGCTGCACCTTGCGCGCAAGGCATTCTTCCCGGGCAAATTGCCGTTCCCGGTGATGCACGTCGACACCCGGTGGAAGTTCAAGGAAATGTACGAATTCCGCGACCGCATGGTCGAAGAACTCGGCCTGGACCTGCTGGTGCACGTGAACCCCGATGGCGTCGCCCAGGGCATCAACCCGCTGACCCACGGTAGCGCCAAGCATACCGACATCATGAAAACCGAGGGCCTGAAACAGGCGCTCGACAAGTACGGTTTCGACGCCGCTTTCGGTGGCGCTCGCCGCGACGAAGAGAAGTCCCGCGCCAAAGAGCGCGTGTATTCCTTCCGCGACACCAAGCACCGCTGGGACCCGAAAAACCAGCGTCCAGAGCTGTGGAACGTCTACAACGGCAACGTCAACAAGGGCGAATCGATCCGCGTTTTCCCATTGTCGAACTGGACCGAACTGGACATCTGGCAGTACATCTACCTCGAAGGCATCCCGATTGTGCCGCTGTATTTCGCCGCCGAGCGCGATGTCATCGAGATGAATGGCACCTGGATCATGATCGACGACGAACGCCTGCTCAATCACCTGAGCGACGAAGACAAGGCGCGCATCGTCAAGAAGAAAGTCCGTTTCCGTACACTGGGTGACTACCCGCTGACCGGTGCGGTCGAGTCCGAGGCCACCAGCCTGACCGACATCATTCAGGAAATGCTCCTGACGCGAACTTCCGAACGCCAGGGCCGGGTTATCGATCACGATGGCGCAGGCTCGATGGAAGAAAAGAAACGTCAGGGTTATTTCTAAGGGGTTGTCATGTCGCACGCATCTGATTTGATCAGCGAGGACATCCTCGCCTACCTGGGCCAGCACGAACGCAAGGAAATGCTGCGCTTTCTGACCTGTGGCAACGTCGACGACGGCAAGAGCACCCTGATCGGGCGCCTGCTGCACGACTCCAAGATGATCTACGAAGATCACCTGGAAGCCATTACCCGCGACTCGAAAAAAGTCGGCACCACTGGCGAAGACATCGACCTGGCATTGCTGGTCGACGGCTTGCAGGCCGAGCGTGAGCAGGGCATCACCATTGATGTCGCCTACCGCTACTTCTCCACCGCCAAGCGCAAATTCATCATCGCCGACACCCCTGGCCATGAGCAGTACACCCGCAACATGGCTACCGGTGCATCCACCTGTGACCTGGCGATCATCCTGGTCGACGCCCGCTACGGCGTGCAGACCCAGACCCGTCGCCACAGCTTCATCGCCTCGTTGCTGGGCATCAAGCACATCGTGGTCGCCATCAACAAGATGGACCTCAACGGTTTCGACGAAAGCGTATTCGAGTCGATCAAGGCCGATTACCTGAAGTTCGCCGAAGGCATCGCGTTCAAGCCGACCACCATGGCCTTCGTGCCGATGTCGGCGCTGAAGGGCGACAACGTGGTGAACAAGTCCGAGCGCTCGCCGTGGTACACCGGCCAGTCGCTGATGGAGATTCTCGAAACCGTCGAAATCGCCAGCGACCGCAACTACACCGACCTGCGTTTCCCGGTGCAGTACGTCAACCGTCCGAACCTGAACTTCCGTGGTTTCGCCGGCACCCTGGCCAGCGGCGTCGTTCACAAGGGCGATGAAGTCGTTGTGCTGCCGTCGGGCAAGAGCAGCCGCGTGAAATCCATCGTCACCTTCGAAGGTGAGCTGGAGCATGCCGGTCCGGATCAAGCGGTGACGCTGACCATGGAAGACGAGATCGATATCTCTCGCGGCGACTTGCTGGTGCACGCCGACAACCTGCCGCAGGTGACTGACGCTTTCGATGCCATGCTGGTGTGGATGGCCGAAGAACCGATGCTGCCGGGCAAGAAATACGACATCAAACGCGCGACGTCTTATGTGCCGGGTTCGATCACCAGCATTGTCAACCGCGTTGACGTGAACACCCTGGAAGAAGGTCCTGCCAGCGCGTTGCAGTTGAACGAGATCGGTCGCGTCAAGATCAGCCTCGACGCCGCCATCGCGCTGGACGGTTACGCGAGCAACCGCACCACCGGTTCGTTCATCGTCATCGACCGTTTGACCAACGGCACCGTTGCCGCCGGCATGATCATCGCTCAGCCGTTGGCGCATGGCAGCAGCACGCACCACGGCAAACTGGCGCACGTTGCCACCGAAGAACGCGCTCAGCGTTTCGGCCAACAGCCGGCCACCGTGTTGTTCAGCGGCTTGTCGGGCGCGGGCAAAAGCACTCTGGCGTATGCGGTTGAACGCAAGCTGTTCGACCTGGGCCGCGCGGTGTTTGTGCTCGATGGCCAGAACCTGCGTCACGACCTGAACAAAGGTCTGCCACAGGATCGCGCCGGGCGTACCGAGAACTGGCGTCGTGCCGCGCACGTTGCGCGTCAGTTCAACGAAGCCGGTCTGCTGACCCTCGCTGCGTTTGTTGCGCCGAGTGCAGAAGGGCGTGAGCAAGCCAAGGACCTGATCGGCAAGGAGCGTCTGCTGACGGTCTACGTCCAGGCCTCGCCGACGGTTTGTGCCGAGCGTGATCCGCAAGGCTTGTACGCAGCGGCCGGGGATAACATTCCGGGCGATTCCTTCCCGTACGACGTGCCGCTGGACGCCGACCTCGTGGTCGACACCCAGTCGCTGTCGCTGGAAGAAAGCGTCAAGCAAGTGCTGGATCTGCTGCGCAAGCGTGGCGCGATCTAAGCGTTAGCTGCTCATAAAAAACCCGCCGATGAGTGATCATCGGCGGGTTTTTTTGTGTCCCTGAAACCGCCATCGCGAGCAAGCCTCGCTCCTACGGGATGGGTGTGACCGCGACATCGGGAGCGACGCAAATCCGTAGGAGCGAGGCTTGCCCGCGAAGGGGCCGGAACAGGCACCTGATTACTGGGCGGGATACTCCCGATGCATCTGCGTCAACAACGCATCCTTGTCTAACCAAAGCTGATTGATCCACCCCTGAAACTGCAACCGATACTCCCCATCCTGGTCGTAGTTCTTGCCAATAAACTGCGGCGGAATCTTCAGTTCCTGAAAATGCACCACCACATCCGCAACGTTCCCGCAGAGCAAATCCCAATACCCCGGACGCCCGCCCGGATAGTGAATCGTCACGTTGACGATCGACTCCAGCTGCTCACCCATGGCGTCCAGCACAAACGCAATGCCACCGGCCTTGGGTTTGAGCAGGTACTTGAACGGGGATTTCTGCTGCGCATGCTTGCCTTCGGTGAAGCGCGTGCCTTCAACGAAATTGAAAATCCCCACCGGGTTATCGCGAAACTTCGCACAGGTCTTGCGCGTGGTTTCCAGGTCTTTGCCTTTCTTCTCCGGGTGCTTTTCCAGATAGGCCTTGGAGTAACGCTTCATGAACGGAAAGCCCAACGTCCACCAGGCCAGGCCAATCACCGGCACCCAGATCAGCTCTTGCTTGAGAAAGAACTTCAGCGGCTGGATGCGACGGTTGAGCACGTACTGCAACACCATGATGTCGACCCAGCTCTGGTGGTTGCTGGTGATCAGGTACGAGTGCTGATAGTCCAGCCCTTCAAGGCCGCTGAGGTGCCAGCGGGTGCGGCGGACCAGGTTCATCCAGGCCTTGTTGTTGCTGATCCAGGCTTCATGGGTATGGCTCATCAGCCAGCGTGTGAAACGCTGAGTGAGGGCAAACGGCAACACCTTGAAAATCGCCACGCAGAACAGAAACGAGCAGAGCAGAATCGTATTCAGTGCCAGCAACAACGATGAAATCACGCCGCGCACGGCGGCAGGCAGGAAATCCAGCATTTAAACATCCAGAGGTCGGTTGGCAGCTTGAATCGCGGTCAACGCGATGGTGTACACGATGTCGTCGACTTGCGCGCCACGCGGCAGGTCGTTCACCGGTTTGCGCAGGCCTTGCAGCATCGGGCCGAGGCTGACGCAGTCGGCGCTGCGCTGCACGGCTTTGTGCGTGGTGTTGCCGGTATTCAGGTCGGGGAACACGAACACCGTAGCGCGACCGGCGACCTGACTGTTCGGCGCCAGTTGCCGGGCAACGGTTTCGTTGGCGGCGGCGTCGTACTGCAACGGGCCGTCGATCAGCAGCGAATGTTGTTGTTCGTGGGCGAGCAACGTCGCCTCGCGGACCTTCTCGACCTCTTCACCGCTGGCCGATTCACCGCTGGAGTAGCTGATCATCGCCACGCGCGGCGTAATGCCGAACGCTGCTGCCGAGTCCGCACTTTGCAGGGCGATCTCGGCCAGTTCCGTGGCGCTCGGGTGCGGGTTCATCACGCAGTCGCCGTAGACCAGCACCTCTTCGGGAAACAGCATGAAGAACACAGAAGACACCAGGGTGCAGCCCGGTGCGGTCTTGATCAACTGCAAGGCCGGGCGGATGGTGTTGGCGGTGGAGTGAATGACGCCGGACACCAGGCCGTCGACTTCATCCAGCGCCAGCATCATGGTGCCGATCACCACGGTGTCTTCCAGTTGCTGCTCGGCCATCGGTGCGTTGAGGCTTTTGGACTTGCGCAGTGCAACCATCGGCTCGACGTAGCGTTCGCGAATCAGGTCCGGGTCGAGAATCTCCAGGCCTGGCGGCAGCTCGATATCGTGGGCACGCGCCACGGCTTCGACGTCCGCCGGTTTCGCCAGCAACACGCAACGGGCAATGCCGCGCGCCTGGCAGATCGCTGCGGCTTGCACAGTTAGCGGCTCGCTGCCTTCGGGCAGCACGATGCGTTTGTTGGCGGCCTGGGCGCGCTGGATCAACTGGTAGCGGAACACCGCTGGCGACAGGCGCATTTCCCGAGGCGTGCCGCAACGCTGGTGCAGCCAGTTGGCGTCGAGGTGGCTGGCGACGAAGTCGGTGATGATCTCCGCACGCTCGCGGTCGTCGATCGGGATTTCCTTGTTCAAACCGTTCAGCTGGTTCGCGGTGTCGTAGGAGCCGGTGCTCACCGACAACACCGGCAAACCGGCCTGCAAGGCGCCACGGCACAGGTCCATGATGCGCGGGTCGGGCAGGGTGTCGCTGGTCAGCAGCAGGCCGGCCAGCGGCACGCCGTTCATGGCCGCGAGGCTGACGGCGAGGATGATGTCGTCGCGATCGCCGGGCGTCACCACCAGCACGCCGGGCTTGAGCAGCTCCACGGTGTTGCGCATGGTGCGCGCACAAATGATGATTTTGGTCATGCGCCGGGTTTCGTAATCGCCGGCATTGAGGATTTGCGCGCCCATCAGATCGGCCACGTCGCGGGTGCGCGGCGCGTTCAGTTCCGGCTGGTACGGGATGCAACCGAGCAAGCGGAAATCACCGCTGCGCAGCAATGGCGAATGCTCTTTAAGGCGCGAGGCGAAGGCCTCCATGCTCTCGTCGGTCTTGACCTTGTTGAGGATCACGCCGAGGACTTTCGGGTCTTTCGGCCCGCCGAACAATTGCGCCTGCAATTCCACGCGACCGGAGAGCTCGGTCAGCACTTCGTTTTCCGGTGCCGAAACAAGAATCACGTCGGCGTCCAGACTCTTGGCCAAATGCAGATTGACCCGCGCGGCGTAACTGGCGCTGCGGGTCGGGACCATGCCTTCGACGATCAGCACGTCCTTGCCGATGGCCGCTTGCTGATAGAGCGTGATGATTTCTTCGAGCAGCTCATCGAGCTGGCCGTCGCCGAGCATGCGCTCGACGTGCGCCAGGCCCAGCGGTTGCGGCGGTTTCAAACCGTGGGTTCGCGCCACCAGTTCGGTGGAGCGCTCCGGCCCGGTATCACCCGGATGCGGCTGGGCAATCGGTTTGAAAAAGCCGACTTTGAGGCCGGCCCGCTCGAGGGTGCGCACCAGCCCGAGGCTGATGGAGGTCAGACCCACACCAAAATCGGTGGGCGCGATAAAAAAAGTTTGCATGCGGATTCTCTGGAGGTGCATGGCAAAGGCGATCATCTATAGCTGACGATCTACCGAAATTCAGTCGCCAAGGTTATCGCTAACCGAGCCTTGTGCGCACCAACCGCATTCAAAGGGCTGGCCTATTTTTTCAATACGTTGCGCCGGGTCCATGACCCAGGCGCGCGATTGCCACGGTGGCTGGTGGCGCAGGTGCTGCGTGTGGCCACAGGACAGCTCGGCCACCCAATGCCCGTCCTCGTCCTGATGAAAACCTGTGACCGTCGAGCCTGGCGCCGCATTCCGTCTGTCCGGGTTGTGTTCGCTTTCGGACGATTGCTTCGCTAAACTTGGCCTTTCTAAATTCTTATGCAAAAGGTCTCGCCCCATGCTGATCGCCGCCAATAAGGCTGTCTCCATCGACTATACCCTGACCAACGACGCTGGTGAGGTCATCGACAGCTCCGCCGGCGGCGCGCCGCTGGTCTACCTGCAAGGCGCAGGTAACATCATTCCAGGCCTGGAAAAGGCTCTGGAAGGCAAAGCAGTCGGCGACGAGCTGACCGTGGCCGTTGAACCTGAAGACGCTTACGGCGAATACGCTGCCGAACTGGTCAGCACCTTGAGCCGCAGCATGTTCGAAGGCGTCGACGAGCTGGAAGTGGGCATGCAGTTCCACGCTTCCGCACCGGACGGCCAAATGCAGATCGTGACCATTCGCGATCTGGACGGCGACGATGTCACCGTCGACGGCAACCACCCGTTGGCCGGTCAGCGCCTGAACTTCCAGGTCAAGATCGTCGCCATCCGTGACGCCAGCCAGGAAGAAATCGCTCATGGTCACGTCCATGGCGAAGGTGGCCATCACCACTGATTTTCTGCGCTAAGCTTTCGAGAACTGGAGAGGCGCCCGAGGGCGCCTTTTTAGTCCGCGGCTGTCCCCGGTGACACCGCCAAGTGGCTGTTTCGAGAAGAACACGGGAATCTGGAGTACGTCATGAGTGCTTTTCACGACCTTAATTTGACAGGCCTGGATGGTCAGGAGCTACCTCTGGCGCCCTTCAAGGGGCATGTCGTGCTGGTGGTCAACGTCGCTTCCAAATGTGGCTTGACCCCACAATACGCGGCGCTGGAAAACCTCTACCAGCAATACAAAGGTAAAGGCTTCAGCGTGCTGGGCTTGCCGTGCAACCAGTTTGCCGGGCAGGAGCCGGGCACCGAGCAAGAGATCCAGGCGTTTTGCAGCCTCAACTATGGCGTGACCTTTCCGTTGTCCAGCAAGCTGGAAGTCAACGGTCATGATCGTCATCAGTTGTACCGCCTGCTGGCGGGCGAGGGTGCCGAGTTTCCGGGTGACATCACCTGGAACTTCGAAAAATTCCTGCTCGGCAAGGACGGTCGCGTACTGGCACGGTTCTCGCCGCGTACGGCGCCGGATGATCCCACCGTCATTCAGGCAATCGAAAAAGCCCTGAGCTGAAATCCCCCCTGTAGGAGCGAGGCTTGCCCGCGAAGGCGTCAGGTCAGTCAGTAATGATGTCGACTGACCGACCGCCTTCGCGGGCAAGTCGGAGCGCCGCCCGCTCGCTCCTACGATGCTTTCCACCTTTTATTCCTTAATCACCAAAATCAATAGTGCTATTCAAGGCGTTCCCAACTCCATATTATCGCCGTCATAAAGTCTATTCCCGTGGAGCGTCCCATGCCTGTCAAAGCCCTGTTCAAACCGTTCCACCTCGGCACCCTCGAACTGCCGACCCGTGTCGTCATGGCGCCGATGACCCGCTCGTTTTCGCCGGGTGGCGTACCTAATTCCAAAGTGATCGAGTACTACCGTCGTCGCGCCGCTGCAGGCGTGGGCTTGATCATCACCGAAGGCACCACCGTCGGCCACAAGGCCTCGAACGGCTACCCGAACGTGCCGCATTTCTACGGTGAAGCCGCGCTGGCCGGCTGGAAGAAAGTCGTCGACGCGGTGCATGCCGAAGGCGGCAAGATCGTTCCGCAGCTTTGGCATGTCGGCAGCGTGCGTCGCATCGGCACCGAGCCTGACGCCAGCGTGCCGGGTTACGGTCCGTCGGAAAAACTGAAGGATGGTCAGGTCGTGGTTCACGGCATGACTAAACAGGATATCCAGGACGTGATCGCCGCGTTCGCCCAGGCTGCCAAAGACGCGCAAAGCATCGGCATGGACGGCGTGGAAATCCACGGCGCCCATGGTTACCTGGTGGACCAGTTCTTCTGGGAAGGCACCAATCAGCGCACCGATGAATACGGTGGCGACCTGGCGAACCGTTCGCGTTTCGCCATCGAACTGATTCAGGCGGTGCGTGCGGCAGTCGGTGAAGGCTTCCCGATCATCTTCCGTTTCTCTCAGTGGAAGCAGCAGGATTACACCGCGCGTCTGGTGCAAACTCCGGAAGCGCTGGGCGAGTTTCTCAAGCCGTTGTCCGACGCAGGCGTGGACATTTTCCACTGCTCGACGCGCCGTTTCTGGGAGCCGGAGTTCGACGGTTCCGAGCTGAACCTGGCAGGCTGGACGCGCAAACTGACCGGCAAGCCGACCATCACCGTGGGCAGCGTCGGCCTGGATGGCGAGTTCCTGCAATTCATGGTCAACACCGACAAGATCGCGCAGCCGGCCAGCCTGGAAAAACTGCTGGAGCGTTTGAACAACGACGAGTTCGATCTGGTGGCAGTGGGGCGTGCACTGCTGGTGGATCCGGACTGGGCGCAGAAAGTGCGTGACGGTCGTGAGGAAGACATCCTGCCGTTCAGCCGTGAGGCGTTGATGACGCTGGTTTAAGCGGCGACTGCGCTGACGCCATCGCGAGCAGGCTCGCTCCCACATTCGACCGAGTTTCGTGTGAGAACTCGGTCACCTGTGGGAGCGAGCCTGCTCGCGAAGACTGACTCTAAATCACCAAAGGCTCAGGGTAAGATCGACGCATTCGGAATCACCTGTTCACCAACACAAGCCCCCCTCAACTGCCCCTCGAACTGCTCGATAATCGCTGCCCAACCCTGCCGACTCGCATGCTGGCGCGCATTGAGCCTTACGCATCGCAAGTTTTCGTGCTTCTCCAGCAGCCACGCCGCGGCATCGCTGAACGCCTCCTCATCCCCCGGCATCGCCAGCACACCGTTGTAGCCATGGCGAATATGCTGCGCCGCCGCAGCCTGATCGTAGGCCACCACGCCCAACCCTGACGCGAGTGCCTCTAGCACCACATTGCCGAACGTTTCGGTCATGCTCGGAAACAAAAACACATCCCCTGACGCATAGTGGCTGGCCAAGGCTTCGCCGCGTTGTGTGCCACAGAAAATCGCTTCGGGCAGTTCCTGTTCCAGGGCCACTCGTTGCGGACCGTCACCGACGATGATCAGCTTTAGGTTTCGCTGTGGATAAGTCGCTTTCAGCGTGTCGAAACAACGCTTGAGCAAACCAAGGTTCTTCTCCGGTGCCAGGCGTCCTACGTGGATGACAGCGATGTCCTTCTCGCCCAGGCCCCATTGCTCACGCAACGATTGCAGCCGTTTGGTCGGGTGGAACAACTGGCTGTCGACCCCACGGGACAGCAATGCCAGCCGCTCGAAATGCCGGCGCTCCAGCTCCAGTCGCTGGCTGACACTCGGCACCAGCGTCAGGGTCGAACGATTGTGAAACCAGCGCAGGTAGTGGGTCAGCAGGCGTGTGAGCAATCCGAGCCCGTACTGATTGGAGTACTGCTGGAAGTTGGTGTGAAAACCGCTGACCACCGAAATCCCCAGACGCCGTGCTGCGCGCAACGCGGACAAGCCCAGCGGTCCTTCCGTGGCGATGTACAGCACGTCCGGGCGCTGGCGCTTCCAGCGTCGCAGCAGCTTGTGCATCGATGACTGACCCCATTGCAAACCCGGATACCCCGGCAGCGGCCAGCCGCGGCACAGCAGCAATTCATCGTCGCTGCCCAGTTGCTGATCGCAACCCTGGCGCGGCCGCACCAGTTCCACCTGATGCCCGCGCGCGCGCAAACCGTCGCACAAGCGGCCAAGGGTATTGGCCACGCCGTTGATTTCGGGAGGGAAGGTTTCGGTGATCAGGGTGATATGCAGAGCTGTCGTCATGACCTCAGTGTCGGCTGAGGCCATGTCGTCGTTGTGGCGTTTTGATGATGGATTTGTGACTGAGTAGCGCGAGTTTCCAGATTTCAGTGATGAGCTTAGAGACCTAGTTACTTTGGGAAAGTATCCTGTTCTTTATGACCTTCGCAGGGTTTCCTACTGCGACGGTGTAAGCCGGGATGTCTTTGGTCACTACGGAGCCAGCGCCTATAATGGCGCCTTCACCTATTGTAACGCCTGGAAGAATGATGCTTTTACCGCCGATCCATGCGTGTTTCCCCACCGTTACGGGCGCGGATATATCGGGAAGCTGGAGGGACGAGTAGTCATGTCCTGAAGAAAAAATAATGACCCCAGGGCCAAGTACCACGTGATCCTCCAAAGTGATAACGCCTTGATCGGTTTGCATGGATGGATACAGTTCGCAGCCGCGATTAATTGCCACACCGTTCCCCAGGGAAACCCTCCATGGGTATCTGACAAAACTACGGTAGTCCAGCATGGTCTCGCGTCCGTAAGCTTTGAACACGAGACGAAAGAGAAAGTTTCTAACAAAGTACGGAAGAAGGTCGGCGATAATCCAGAGTACGCCGGAGAAATAACTGAACATGGAATAGACAAAGACAACCATGTTTCTATTTTTTATGGGGTTCTTCATAAGTTATCACTTTCATGAACGTAGAATTTATTGACTAAATAGAAAAATACCGAGACCAGAACGACGGATGCAATCTGGATCAACCAGGCTGGTGCATTATATAAATCAACAAAAATATACAGCATTAGTATGTTTAGAACGTAACCCGCCATCAGCATGATCAATAATCGGAGCAGGCTTGTGCGGATGTGTATGGTGCTGTCAAATACCAGTTTTCGATTAAGCCAAAAGCTGATCAGGGCGCCAATGACATAAAGAATTGATGCGGCGAGTTTGGCTTCAATTTTTTGATGTATTAGTATTAGGAAGGCGGCATAGCCACCGGCATTGACGAGTGCGCCAACCAGGTAATATTTTATGAACTGTAGCAGGCCGAGTGAGGCAAATTGTTGAAAATAATGCTTCATGATTCAAGTACAGCCAGGCCAAACCCGGTTATTCCGTAGTTGTTGCCGTTATATAGCATGTAGCGTTTACCATCATGGTCAAAGACAAAGGGGTATTCAATCATTTCGGAATCCCAGCCGGTATCCGACACATCAATACCTACCTGATCATCCATTCTTGTCCAGTTAATACCATCCGCCGACTCTGCATAGCCAATTCTGTAAGACTGACCTCGGTAGGAGTACCACATTTTCCAACCATGTTGGTCGCGAATGACGGAGGGCCTGGAGATTGCGTGCTCGTCGTCCTGAGCATAATCAATAGCAACTTTACCCTCTCGTAACCAGTTTATACCGTCAGAAGATTCAGCGTATTTGATATGGTACTTGTGCTTAGGTGTTCCGTTAACCATCTGCCATTCGGTACAGGATAAATACCACATCCTCCATTTTCCGTCCTCCACTAACACACAGGGTGTCGCGGTGAAGTGAGGCTCGAACATGGAGCGGTCGACGATTGGGCCAGGCGAATAACGTGTGAACGGACTATTTGAAGTGCTGGTTGCAACGCCGATAGAGTTTCGGAATGGAACCGTTACGCCGAGGTTCCAGCCTTGATAGTACATATAACGGGTATCTTCATTCTTTAATAGCCAGCAGCCCATTGACCCGCTGTCATCGAATTCGCCCAATGATCCAGGAACCAGTACTGGTTTCTCAGAGATACTCAGTATCTTGAAAGGTGGGCAAATATCGACGTCCACAAAAGCCGTGTGAGAGCGGCTTTGGGCATCGCGGGTAGTGAAATAGACACGGAACACATTGCCAGTCAAATATTCACAGAAAGGCACTGCTGCATGGCTGCGCATCCATGGCGACTCTCCGGAGGGCGTGAATATGTGTCCAAGTTTGCGCCAATGATGTGTCATATTTTTCTCAACTTGCTGCTTGGAACTTTTGAGCGTTCAGTGGCGGTACCAATGTACACACCTTCTGCTTCGACATCGGCCAGGATTAACGTTCCGGCGCCAATGACACTGCGTTCGCCGATCGTTATATGATCTCGTAATGTTGCATTAACACCGATGAAACATTGCTCTGCGATTTCGACACCACCCGAAACAACAACGTGCGAGGCGATAAAGCAATGGTCTTTGATGGTCGAGTGATGACCAATATGATTTCCACTCCACAACGTGATGTTATTGCCGATTGTTACAAAAGGCTGAATAGTGTTGTCTTCCAGAATAAAACAGTTCTCTCCAATGGCATGATCGTTCAAGACGGTGGCGTGCGAACTTACATAGCTGGTCAGATGGTAGCCTAGTGCTTTGGCCGCCAAATACTTTTCCTTTCGCACGGCATTGATTTTGGAGTAGCTCAATGCCACAAAAAAGTCATTGGATTCAGGGGGGTATTGGTTGTGAACGTCTTCAAACGGAATGACTGGCAATCCACAAAACTCATGTTCGACTATGTAGGCGCGATCAATGGTAAAGGCAACAACGTTGTAGTCGGAGTCTGTGCTGAAATAATGAAGGGCCAGTTGGGCGATATCGCCAAAGCCAAAAATTACCAGGTTCTTTTTCATGATGTCTTTCTCACCAAAACGGTAAATTCGTAGAGGTCGTAATCATGCAATATTGCTACATTCCGCGAATAGCGCTTTTTGCAGAGATCAAACAAGGCGCAGGGATCAGCATAATAAAGATAATCGCGCATTTTATCTGCGTCTGAATATGATGTGAGGCAGTTAAAGGCGAAGCCAAGTCGACTTGTCCGATCAAGTGCATCTAACGTCTCTTCGACATAAGCTAGCCACTCTTCATCCGAGCGACCTTGGCGGACATTAAAAATTCCACTGGCGATGGAATAGTCAGAAATGCAATCGGGCTCTCCCGCTAATACAAATCGTGCTTGAGGGGTTTTGTTGTAACGCTCTTTGGCTGCGTCAATCATCCCTTCGGATATATCAATGCCGGTGTAGGTGAAATTTTTGTACCTTTCTGCCAGGCAATCATATAGCGCGCCATAGCCGCAGCCGAGATCGTTCAGGGAAAAGTTCTGATCTTGTTTGATGATCTTGAAAAGTTGCTCAAATCTTAATGTTTGGCTTTCTGTGCCATTCCAGTCTACACCTTGAGGCGTTTCTCCGTGTTGGGCAAGCTTTTCGGAGTAGTAGGTGGCTACTTCATTTAGTAATTCATTCTTGTGGTTTTGCATAAATCTGCCTCACTATTGTATAGGGGCGCTGTTTGGTTTCGGAGTATATTTTTGAAAGATAAATTCCGACGACGCCAATAAACGAGATTATCATTCCGCCTAGCAACCAGATTGACGCCATTACTGATGTCCAGCCGCTCACTGGCTGTGCTAGAAAAATCCAATGCAAGACCAGGTAGGAAATGTAAAGTGTTGCAATGAGGGAGATTGATATTCCTATGTAAAATATACCAATCAACGGTGCATTGCTGAATGAAGTTACGGAGTTGACCAATAACGACATTTTTTTACGGAAGGTATAGGTTGTCTCACTTGTGTTGTGTTTTTTTACATAAAGCGGGTGTTGTTCAAAGCCGGTGATGTACCACAGGCCAGCCATGAAGATTTCTCTTTCCGAATGTCGCAAAAGTGCTTCAACGTAGCGGTGAGTCATCAATCGGGCAGTGACGACATTCTCGGGCAGCGCCAAGCCGGTAAGTGCCTTGAAGAAATGATAAAACCACTGTCCACTCCAGGACTCGATTCGACCGCCCTTACGTTTTTCCTGTACGCCATAAACCACGTCACAGTTGTTGTTTTTCATTTCTTCGGAAAATGGCAACAGCCACTCAGGTTCTTCTTCCAGATCGCTGTCTATTAAAAAAACCTGTTCACCTTTAGCATGAGCCAAGCCCGTCATCATCGCCTTGTGATGACCAAAATTTCTAGACAGGTCAACCACGACAACGTGGTGATCAGCTATTGAAAGCTGGACTGCCAATTCCAGGCTGTCATCCGGCGACCCATCGTTGACAAATACAATTTCAAAGTCTTCTCCTGCCATTTGCCGGGCGGAAGCACAGGCACGCTGATAGAACTCTGCAATGTAAGGAGACGACTGGTATAAGGTTGCAACGATAGAAAGTTTCATGGGTTGACATGTCTCATGTATTGGTATGAGTCTTTCCCGCAGTTAAAAAGCAAGTCGAGGATGGTAACGCCATGAGTAAACTCCCCCCACAACTGAGGGTACTCGCGATAACCGGAGTAATCGAACCACGTTAAACTGATATCCAGTTGACTGAAAACAGCCTCCTCAACATAATCTTTTGCCGAAGGTCCCGAAATATATTCAGAGGCTCCAGCTTGTACGCAAAGATCTGCCAATCGTTCCGTTTTGCCGTCAAGTAGCGTGTAGTCAGATGAACTACTTATTAACGTCCGGATTCCGAGGTAGTCGCAGATAGCTTTAATGAAACTTAGATTAAGTTGAGATATATGGGTGTAGCTACTGGTGGTGTAGAGAGGTTCCAGCCATGCTGCTATTTCATTGAAATGGGGCGCGCGGCGGTAATTTTGAACGAGTGACTTCCAATGCGACTCCATCCAATCGGAACCATCAATTTCGGTCTCGTTTATCTTTTGATGATACTTGCCTTTCACCTGCACCGGAACGGTCAGCCATTGTACGCCTTGAGGCGTTTTTATCTGATTGCGATTACGCCAATCACGGCGGGTGTACTGCATGTCGTCAAAGAGAATAAACTCATCTACCGCGGCGATCATGTCGAAGTATCCCTTCCACGGGATGTAATTGGATTGGAGAATAGCAACTTTTTTCAATGTACATGTCCCGTCTGCTTCGTTTTGTCGACTGGATAGCCGGACCGTTCCCACGGGTTCTAGTAGCACCAGCAATAGTATTTCCTGCGCTCGCGGTTCATGAACAGTTGCGAGAGTGAAAGGGAGTTCTTCACTTCGATCTCTTGATGGTCACTGAGCCGCTATTGCACGTACTGGGCGCGTCTGTTTTCCGTAAATGCCGCTACTTTAATGCTGGAGGAGGGGGGTGTCACTTTTTTCCCCCCTCATTGGGCGCATTCTTTCGATGCGTGCTGCTGGAAAACAGGTTCTTGAGCGAGCCTCAGAGACTTTGTCGCGTCACAACGTTGCCTTGGACGCTGTTACTTTGATCCCCGCGCTCACGCACCCAGAACAATGTCGCACCCGCCACGGCAGCCGGCATCATCAGGATGTTGACCACCGGAATCAGCAGCACCAGGTAAACACTCCCGCCAAAACTCATGCTCTGCCAGCGCTTCTCGCGCAGCCAGGCGAGCATCTCGTTCCAGCCCAGCTTGTGGTTGTCCGCCGGGTAGTCGATGTACTGGATCGCCATCATCCACACCCCGAACAGTAGCCACAGCGGCGCGGCGATGATGTTCACCACCGGGATGAACGAGAGGATGAACAGCCCGATCGCCCGCGGCAGGAAGTAGCCGAGTTTGCGCATTTCCCGGGCGAGGGTGCGCGGGATCATGGCGATCAGTTCGCCCCAGCTGAAAGCCGGGAAGTCGTCGGTGCCGCGCACCACCACTTCGACTTTCTCCGCGAGAAAACCGTTGAACGGCGCAGCGATGACGTTGGCGAGCATGGTGAAGGTGAAGAACACCATCAACACCACCAGCACCACGAAAATCGGCCAGAGGATGTAACTGAGAAAACTCAGCCAGTCGGGCAGGGACGGCATCAGCGTATCGACCCACAGACTGAATTGATGGCCGGCCAGATAAATCAATCCGACGAACAGCACCAGATTGATTGCCAGCGGCAGCAACACGAATAAACGCAGGCTGGGACTCAGGACCAGCTTGAGGCCTTCGCGCAGGTATTGCGGGCCGGACAGAACAGGGGCGGGCATATCGAGCTCCGAGCAGAAGGGAAACGCGCCGACCTTACCGGCTTTGCCTGACGGGTGAAAGCGCGGTCGCAGCATCGACATCAACAGTAACAAAGGCGTCTATATATTGGCCGTGACGGGATAGAGACCGCCTATGAGCTGGATTGTTAAACCGTATTTCCTTAATCTTCGCCCCCTCGATACGCTGCACCCAATCTTTTTACAGGACTGTCGAGTTCAAGCCTTCCCCAAGTGCTTTCAACGGTCCTTTTTTATTCCCGCCGGCAACCCGGCGTTCCGCGCCAGGTGTTCCGGGCCGGTCAACAGGAGCAGGTCATGTCTGAAGTCCGTCATTCGCGAGTGATTATTCTCGGTTCCGGCCCTGCCGGTTACAGCGCCGCGGTGTATGCCGCCCGTGCCAACCTCAAGCCACTGCTGATCACCGGCATGCAGGCCGGCGGTCAACTGACCACCACCACCGAAGTCGACAACTGGCCTGGCGATGTCCACGGTCTGACCGGCCCGGCGTTGATGGAGCGGATGCGTGAGCACGCCGAACGCTTTGAAACCGAGATCGTTTTCGATCACATCAATGCCGTGGACTTCGCCGCCAAGCCGTACACCCTGACCGGTGACAGCGCGACTTACACCTGCGACGCCCTGATCATCGCCACCGGCGCCAGCGCTCGCTACCTGGGCCTGCCATCGGAAGAAGCGTTCATGGGCAAAGGCGTTTCGGCCTGCGCGACTTGCGACGGTTTCTTCTACCGCAACAAGCCAGTGGCTGTGGTCGGTGGCGGTAACACCGCTGTTGAAGAAGCACTGTACCTGGCCAATATCGCCAGCACGGTGACCCTGATCCACCGTCGCGAAACCTTCCGCGCCGAGAAGATCCTGATCGACAAGCTCAATGCTCGCGTTGCCGAAGGCAAGATCATCCTGAAGTTGAACTCGAACCTGGACGAAGTCCTGGGCGACAACATGGGCGTGACCGGTGCTCGCCTGAAGAACAACGACGGCAGCTTCGACGAGCTGAAAGTCGACGGCGTGTTCATCGCCATCGGCCATACCCCGAACACCTCGCTGTTCGAAGGCCAGCTGACGTTGAAAGACGGCTATCTGGTTGTGCAGGGCGGCCGTGAAGGCAATGCTACCGCGACCAACATCGAAGGCATCTTCGCGGCCGGCGACGTGGCTGACCACGTTTACCGTCAAGCGATCACCTCGGCCGGCGCCGGCTGCATGGCGGCACTGGACACCGAGCGTTACCTCGATGGTCTGCAGAACGCTTCGTTCTGATTCTGTTGAAATGAAAAAACCGGCTTCGGCCGGTTTTTTTGTGCCGCTCATTTTGCTTGTCCTGTAGGAGCCGGCTTGCTGGCGATGCAGGCGGCGCGGTGTTCCTGTAAAACCGCGTCGTCTGCATCGCCAGCAAGCCGGCTCCTACAGGGATCAGGTCAGCTTTTTCAGGCACGCTTCAAGGATGTCGAGCCCTTCTTCCAGCACGGCGGGCTCGGTGGTCAACGGCGCCAGCAGCCGGATGATGTGCCGCGACTTGCCGCTAGGCATCAGCAGCAAACCCGCTTCACGGGCCAGGGCCAACAGTTGCGTCAGCTGCGCCGGGGCCGGTGTGCCGTCGGCATGGGCCAGTTCGATGCCGCGCATGGCGCCGACACCGGTCAGGCGTCCGAGATAAGGGGAAACCTTGTTGGCGCGCCAGGCTTCGTAGCGGCTGACGATCGCTTCTTCCTGCTGCGAACCCCAGGCGTGCAGGTTGGCGTCGGTCATTTCATCCAGCGTTGCCAACGCAGCGGCGCAGGCGATCGGATTGCCCGAATAAGTGCCGCCCAGTCCGCCCTTGGGCAAAGTGTCGAGCAGCGACTTGCGCCCGACCACCGCACCCAGCGGCATACCGCCGGCAATGCTTTTGGCCAGCAGGATCAGATCCGGCTCGATGCCCAGTCGCGAGAATGCAAACCGCTGGCCGGTACGGCCGAAACCCGACTGAATTTCATCGGCGATCAGCAGGATGTTCTTTTCATCACAGAACTTGCGCAAGGCCTGAGCGAACTCGACATCCATCGCCAGGAAACCGGCTTCACCCTGCACAGGCTCGACGATAAAACACGCCACGTCGTCGACATCGATCTCGACGCTGAACAGCCGATCCATCGCCTTCAACGCTTCGGCGCAGGTCACGCCGTTGTCCTTGCTCGGGTAGGGCAAGTGGAACACCGGACCGGGCAACACGCCGACCTTCTGCTTGTAAGGCGCGACTTTGCCATTGAGGTTGAGGGTGGCGAGGGTGCGACCGTGGAAGGCGCCGTCGAAAGCGATGACGGCCGTGCGACCTGTCGCGCCCCGGACAATCTTCAGGGCGTTTTCCGCCGCTTCCGCACCGCTGTTGGTGAGCATGCCGCTGACCGGGTAATCCACCGGGATGAACGCGGCCAGACGCTCCATGAGTTCGAGGTAAGGCACGTGCGGGGCGGCGTTGAACGCGTAGTGCGTCAACCGGGTGGCCTGTTCGCGAATGGCCTCGACGATGCGTGGGTGGCAATGGCCGAGGTTCAACACGCCGATGCCGCCGACAAAGTCGATGTAGCGTTTGCCCTCGGTGTCCCAGACCTCGGCGTTTTTGCCGTGGCTGAGCGTGACGGGGTGCACGATGTTGATCGACCGGCTGATGGTTTCGCTGCTCATGGATGACCGACTCTGAAGAAGGATGCTTCCTTTTATCTAAGCCGCGAGCAGTGGTGCCGGGCAAACGAAATAAAGTTGCCGGGTCAATCTTAAAAGTCGGGATGTGTTCTGAGCGTTATACAAAATCATTCGAAACAACGCAGAACCTGTAGGAGCATGGCTTGCCAGCGAAGGCGTCCTCGAAGGCGATGCAAGATTCAAAGGACCCATCGCCAGCAAGCCGGCTCCTACAGGGGGGAACTCAGAAATCAGCGGCGGGTCAGCGGTTGCTGGTTGAACTTCACACCGGCCAGTCCATGGGCAATCAACGCGCGGATGTTGCCGTGATCGCTGCCTTCTGGGGTGGCCACGACGGAGCGGTAATGCTCGCCGAATGCCAACAGCGCTTCTTCATCGCTCAGCCCTTCCAGCAGCGCCAGACCCAGGGTCTTGCACGAACCTTCGTTTTGCCCGGCGGCGTTTTCCACGCCACCGTTGTTGAACGCCTGTGGCTGGTAGTCATAACCGGCGGCGATGAAGGCAAGGGTGTCGGCAAAAACGTGTTCGCCGCTCTTGAGGCTGGCGCGCAGGGTGTTCAAATCACTCATTGGGTTTTCCTTTGGCGAACGCCGCTTGTTGCTCGGCGCTGGCTTCTTGCTGATATTGGGCTTTCCACTCGGCGTACGGCATGCCGTAGACGACTTCACGGGCGTCGTCGAGGCTGACCTCGATCTGACGTTCGTCAGCCGCGGCCTTGTACCATTTGGACAGGCAGTTGCGGCAGAAACCCGAGAGGTTCATCAGGTCGATGTTCTGCACATCCTTGCGGCTGTCCAGATGCGCGACCAGCCGGCGGAAGGCGGCGGCTTCAAGTTCGAGGCGTTGTTGGTCAGTCATGATGGGCTCTGTGCTACTCAGTCGTGCGCGAGATAATAAAAGTCTGGCGAGCAATGCGCCAGACGCGGTCAGCGGCTCGCGGCCAGGGTGATCGATACCGAGTCGGCGAAGCGCAGGGCGTGGGGCTTGTCGACTTCGACCTCGGCGTACAGCACCGACTCATTGGCCATGACCAGATCGAGAATTTCCTGGGTCAGGCGTTCGAGCAGGGCAAAGCGATTGCCTTCCACGTGAGCGATGATCGCTTTGGTGATGGTCCGGTAATTCAGCGCGTGATCAATGTCGTTGTCACGCACCGCTTCCTGGGCTGCATACAGGATCGTCAGGTTGATCAGCACGTCCTGCTTGTTGAGGATTTCATCCTCGTTGATCCCGATGAACGTCCGCAGGCACAGGTCCTTGACCCGGATGCGTGCCATTCCTGGTTGAAGTTGTGGCATTGCTACTTGCTCCGTCCAATCAATTGCAGGAACTCCTGACGGGTGTTGCTCGACTCGCGGAAGGCGCCGAGCATCACCGAGGTGTTCATTGTCGAATTCTGTTTCTCGACGCCGCGCATCATCATGCACATGTGCTGTGCCTCGATGACCACCGCGACACCGGCGGCACCGGTCACTTGTTGCACCGCGTCGGCGATCTGCCGGGTGAGGTTTTCCTGGATCTGCAGGCGACGCGCAAACATGTCCACCAGCCGCGCAATCTTCGACAGGCCCAGCACTTTGCCCGTTGGAATATAAGCCACATGCGCCTTGCCGATGAAGGGCAGCAGGTGATGTTCACAAAGTGAGTACAGCTCGATGTTGTCGACAATGATCATTTCATCGTTGTCGGAGGCGAACAACGCGCCGTTGACGATCTCTTCGACACATTGGTCATAACCATGACACAGGTACTGCATGGCTTTGGCTGCGCGCGCCGGAGTATCGAGCAGGCCTTCGCGGTCGGGATTTTCACCGAGGCCGATGAGGATCTCGCGGTAGTTCTGGGACAGGGCGTTCTGGGGCCGGGATAACGTCATGAAATATCCTCGCGGGGCAACTTACTTGAGGTGCCGTCCGCCGTTGACGGTCAGGGTCGTGCCGGTGACATAAGGGTTGTCGAGCAAATAACGCAGGCTTTGGTAGATCACGTCGCTACCGGGTTCGATACCCAATGCGGATTTGGCCAGAGCCTTGGCGCGGTACGCCGCGTCGTCGTCAGGGTTGAACAGTAGCAGGGCGGGCGCGATGCCGTTGACCTTGATGTCGGGCGCGTACTTCGCCGCGAAGGACAGGGTCAGGCTGTCGAGCCCGGCTTTGCTGGCGCAGTAGCCGATGTGCTTGCTGCTGCCCTTGCGTGTGACGTCATCGCTGATGTGCACGATGTCCGCCGGGGTCGAGCGTTGCAGCAAGTCGGCACAGTGCAGGTTGATCAGGTAGGGCGCCAGCATGTGCACGCTGAACATGCGGGTAAACGCTGCGGCGTCGGTGTCCGGCGTTTCGGCCAGCCATTCGGATGCGTTGTGGATGATCGCCCGCAGGCAGTCGGTGTGGGTTTTCAGTTCGCTGATGAAGGCGAGAATCCCGCCCTCGCTGGAAAAGTCGGCGAGGATTGCCGTCGCCCCCAGATCACGCAATGCCTGTACGCCGGGGCGTTCAGTGCGATAGCTGAAGATCAGCGCATGGCCGTCTTCGAGCAGTCGCTGCGCGCAGTGCAGGCCGACACGCTGGCCGGCACCGGTGATGAGGATCGGGGCGGATGAAGAGGTCATGAACGGCTCGCGTCGCGGTAAGAGCAAAACTATACCAGCGACGAGCCGTGAGGTGGCTTTTGTAGGAGCGAGCGATGCGGCGATCCGACTTGCCCGCGAAGAACGATGACGCGGTCCAGGCATTCAACCGCGTCATCGTTCTTCGCGGGCAAGCCTTGCTCCTACAGGTGGCGGTCAGTGATTCTGGGTGGTGGGCTCTACAGGTAATCGGCGTGTCGGCGCGCTGTTCAACCAACCCGCCAGCACCCGGGTCGACAGCGGAATAAAGAAGTAGACCATCAACGGCGTCAGACACAGCGTGCTGATGAACACCCGAGGCAACAGGCTCATTTCGCCGAGCAACGGCCCCAGTACGAAGTTGAACAACAACGACACCGGGAAGAACGCCAACCAGATTGCCACGGCCTGTTTCCAGCGCGGTGGACGTTGGCCGGCAGCGCCGAACCAGCCTTCGATGCCACTCACGCGATGTTCTGTCTTATGCGCAAACAAGTCGCTGCCGCGTGCGAGCCAGGCGGTACGCGAGGCTGAATGCTCCCAGGCGTGCATGGTCTGCGCGTTGGCGAAGCGGAAAATGATCTGGAATTCGTCATCGTCGGGCGGCGGGGCGAGCACGCCTGAGCCGAGATAACCCTGGAAGTCAGTGGCCAGTTGTTCGCCTTCGCGCAACCAGGCCATCAGGTCCTGATAACGCCCATCGGCGACGCGGCGCGCAACCATCAGCGTGACGGGGGAGGTAGACATTATGTATCTCCGTATGACAATCGCGTTACTCCGGATAGGAGTTTCGCCAGGCGCAGCGCCGGGGTGATGGGCTGCGTCTCGGAACAAGCAAGGATTATTCCGGATTCTACAGGTTATAGCGGCGACAATCGTCGTCCATCAAGGTATTGAATGGTGATGGGGCAAGAGAGGTAGAATGGGATCCAATCTATACGCGGACGTTGACTGCCCTATGCCTGTCTTGACTGAAGATGTCGCTGGTTTGCAGCGTGCTCTTTCCATAGAAAAGGAAGAACTGTTTCCGATCCGTGAAGTGTCACGGCTGACAGGCGTCAATCCGGTCACCTTGCGGGCGTGGGAGCGACGTTATGGTCTGATTCAGCCAATGCGCACCGAAAGTGGGCATCGCTTGTACGCAATGACCGATATCGAGCGGGTCCGCAGCATCCTGGGCTGGATCGAACGTGGCGTCGCCGTCAGCAAGGTCGGCAAGATACTGGCCAAGACTGCCCCGCTTCAAGCGTTGTCGCACATCATCCCCAACGAACTGGTGCAGGCTGACTACGCGCAGTGGCAGGAACAAGTCAAAGCGGCGGTGAGCGTGTTCGATGAGGTGCAACTGGAGCAGGTCTATGGGCAGATCTTTTCCAGTTACCCCCTGACCGTGGCGTTTCAGGACATTCTGATGCCACTCTGGAAGCAATTGCTGCAACGTCAGGAAGTGTTCGGCCAGGCCAGCGAGTGGCTATTCCTGGACGGTTTTTTGCGTTCCCGGGTGTTACAGCGGCTGTTGCTAGTGCGTGTCATGCAGCCACGACGGGTGATTGTCTGTCCCCTGAACGATCAATGTCGCGAACTCGAACTGTTGGTCACGGCGCTGTTTTTGAGCAGTGTCGATTCGGCCATTCAATTGCTGGCGATCGGTCAGCCCTTCGATGAACTGACGCTGGTCTGCGAAAGGGTCAAGCCCCAGGCATTGGTGCTGTTTTCCAATCACGCGCCGACCAGTGATTTGCCGCGACGTTTGAATCGTCTGGCGATGAGCCTGGATTGCCAGTTGATGCTGGCCGGTGATGCGTCGGAACTGGCGCAGGAGAGCCTGGACGGATCGTCCATTGGCTGCCTGGGTAACGAAGGAGTGGTGATGCGTCAGCGCCTGAAACAGTTTCTGGCAGGCAACCTGGATACCTGAATCACAGATGCAGGGTCGGGTGGGTCAGTCGATGCTGCTGAAGGATGTACTGGCGCAGGCGCTCGGTTTCGTCCTTGTCGCTCTGACTCAACTGATAGGCATAGAAACCGTTCTCGGTTTCTCTCTCGAAGGTGCCGCGCAACGCGATACGTTCGTAGCCTGACGGACTGAACCACAACGCGAAATGCTTGGGCGGCTTGGTCTTGTTGCGAACTTCCAGCAAAACCCCTTTGAACGACACTTCATGCACCCACATCGTGCCGGGTTGACCGGCGGCATTCTCCAGGGCGACCGGTTCTTCGAGGACCAGGCGCCATGGCCGGACCATCGGCCCGTCTTCGTAAATGCTGGGAACGCCGAGACGTAAATGCAGCGCATGAAACTCGTCTTCCACCAGGTGCAGCGGGAAGGTCATTTGCTGATTTTCGAAGTTGGCCTGGATCGTGACTTGCTCATGAGCGGCAAGGCGCGTGAGCAAGTCACGGATTTGTGAACCACCATTTACAAGCAGACTCGACGTCGCATCCCGCACATTGAGTTGCGGGTTGTGTTGCATGGTCTGGATGAAATCCAGCTCATCCTGGGTCAGGAGTGCGTCGCGCTGCATGATTGGCTCGAAAGGAAAAGTAACAACGTCATCGGTGATTGTAGTTAATGACAATCAATTATCGGTTTTGTTTTCACCGTTCGTCGGTTTGAGCGCGGCGAGCTCGGCCTGAAGCTCTGCCACTTGCGCTTCAAGCTGCGCTACCCGCTGCTGCGCCTTGACCTGAACGGTGACGTCCTTTTGCACGCCGACAAAATAAGTCTGACCATCGCTCGGGTTTTTCACCGTCGAAAGCGACAGCTCATTCCAGAACGGCGTGCCGTCCTTGCGGTAGTTTCGCAGGATTTCCCGGCAGGAGCCGCCACTGTCCAACGCATCGCGAATCAAGGGCAGCGCTTCCTGGTCGCGGTCTCCTGATTGCAGAAAGCGGCAATCCTGGTAGAGGATTTCTTCGCTGGTGTAACCGGTCAGCCGTTCAAACGCCGGGTTGACGTAAATCAGGATGTTGTCGTGTTCACCTTCTTTTTCGGCAATCACGATGCCGTCGTTGGACGCGTTAATCACCATTTGCAGCAGTTGTGCGTTGATCATCGGAGAATCCTTTCCAGATTGATTGAGCGCAGCATTCTAAAAGAACTCTAGCGGCCTTCAATGCTTAATGAGAGCCAATCGCAGCTTTTTTGCTGCGGCTGTTAATATCCCTCATCTTTTTACTCAGCTTCAGGATCAGATTGATGAAAGTCGCCATCTTTTCGGGCTCGGTGTACGGCACGGCTGAAGAAGTCGCTCGCCACGCTGCGAATATTTTGAAAACTGCGGGCTTCGAAACCTTTCACAACCCGCGCGCTAGCCTTGCCGATGTTCAGGCGTTTGGCCCGCAAGCCTTTCTGGCAGTGACTTCGACCACTGGCATGGGCGAACTGCCGGACAACCTGCAGCCGTTGTATTTCGCCATTCGTGAACAATTACCGGCCGCCTGGCGTGGTTTGCCGGGCGCCGTGATCGGCCTGGGCGATGCGAGCTACGGCGATACGTTCTGTGGCGGCGGTGAGTTGATGCGCGAGCTGTTCGGCGAACTGGGCATCCGCGAAGTGCAGCCGATGCTGCGCCTGGATGCCAGCGAAAGCGTCACCCCGGAAACCGATGCCGAACCCTGGCTGGCGGAACTCGTCACGGCTCTGCGGGGCTGACTGGCCATTCGCGCAGCAAGGCGAGCCAGGATTGTGCCGCTTCGGGGCTGCGGAACCGGTTCGCTGTCCCCTTGCTGGCGGCGGTACTTTGACATGGATCCAAGCGGCCTGGCGCAGTGACTCGCTAGGCCATCAAGCTGGCTGCCAATGCAACTACACGAACCCCGGGGGCTGACTAGACTGCTAAACGTGAGCAAAACAATAAGAACAGGAGTTCCTTGTCGTGAGCGTAGCCCCCGTCCAATCGCCCCACAGTGTCAAAGACCAGGTCAGTGCCGCCGAGTGGCAGGCCCGCGTCGATCTGGCCGCCTGTTATCGTCTGGTCGCCCTGCATGGCTGGGATGATCTGATCTTCACGCACATTTCCGCCAAGGTGCCAGGCACTGAAGATTTCCTGATCAACCCGTTCGGGTTGATGTTCCACGAAATTACCGCGTCGAGTCTGGTCAAGGTCGATCAGGCCGGCAACAAGCTGATGGACAGCCCTTACGAGATCAACCCGGCGGGTTACACCATCCACAGCGCCGTGCACGAAGTGCGGCACGATGTCGTCTGTGTGTTGCACACGCACACGGCGGCAGGCGTTGCGGTGTCGGCGCAGAAACAAGGCATTTTGCCGATCAGCCAACAGTCGCTGTTTGTTCTGTCGAGCCTGGCGTATCACGCCTATGAAGGCGTTGCGCTGAACCACGAAGAGAAGGCGCGGTTGCAAGCCGACCTCGGTGAAAACAATTTCCTGATGCTGCACAACCACGGGTTGCTGACCTGCGGTAGCACCATCGCTGACACGTTCCTGATGATGTTCACCTTCCAGCGCGCCTGCGATATCCAGGTGCTGGCGCAGAACGGTGGTGCGGAACTCATCGCCATCGAACCGCAGATTCTGGCGGGCGCCAAGGCGATGATCGCCGGCGTCACCAAAAGTGCACAAGGGATGGGCGGCGCGCTGGCCTGGCCGGCGCTGCTGCGCAAACTCGATAAACAAGACGCGGGATATAAACTCTGATGCCTCTCGCCGAGATCCCCCTGTGTGTCTGGCGCAAGCGCAGCCAGACGTTCGTCTTTCGTGATCAGACCGTGCGTTACTGGACGGCGGGGCAAGGTGAGCCACTGTTGCTCATTCATGGCTTCCCGACCGCCAGTTGGGACTGGCATTACCTGTGGCAGCCGCTGGCCCAGCGTTATCGGCTGATTGCCTGCGACATGCTCGGTTTCGGCGATTCAGCCAAACCGGTGGATCATGATTACAGCCTCTTGGAGCAGGCCGATCTGCAACAGGCGTTGCTGGAACATTTGAACGTCGAGCAACCGGTGCACGTGCTCGCCCACGATTATGGCGACAGCGTTGCTCAGGAATTGTTGGCCCGGCATTACGAGGCGCGCATTCATCTCGCCAGTTGCGTGTTCCTCAATGGGGGGCTGTTTCCTGAAACCCATCGTCCGGTACTGATGCAAAAACTGTTGCTCAGCCCATTGGGCTGGATGATCGGCCGCGCGTTTTCCCGTGATGCGCTGGTGAAGAGTTTCCGCCAGATCTTCGGACCGCAGAGCCGTCCTACCGAGAGTGAGATGGATGATTTCTGGAGCCTGATCGACAACAATCACGGGCCACGGATCATGCACAAGCTGATTGCCTACATCCCCGAACGTCGGGTTCAGCGTGAGCGTTGGGTGAGTGCCATGCAGCGCGGTGAAGTGCCGTTGCGGGTGATCGATGGCGAGGTCGATCCGATCTCCGGCGGGCACATGGTCGAACGCTATCGGGAGCTGATCCCGAACCCGGATACGGTCCTGCTGCCCGGCATCGGCCATTACCCGCAAACCGAAGCACCGGCTCAGGTGCTCAAGCATTATCTGGCGTTTCGCGACCGGCTGATTTCACAGCCGCTGAAAGTGGCCTGTTCGTAGACATCACCGCAACCTTGTCGGCGAAGGCGTCCTTGAGGCTTGTGGTGCCTGTCGGATTGCCATCGCCGGCAAGCCGGCTCCTACAGTGTTTTTGTGGTGTTTGATGAGTTTGGGACACCTCGGTCCTGTAGGAGCCGGCTTGCTGGCGATGGGCCGTGACGCGGTCCAGGCGCTCATCATCCCCCCGCCTTATCGAGCACCATTCAGCCTACCCCGTGTTCATTGTGACCGGCAGCGCCTTGCCTGAGACTCGGACGTATTGTCCCTCGGCCTGCTGGAGTCCCCCTAATGAATGAACCTGTGCGCTTCGAAGATAAAGTCGTGATCATCACCGGAGCCGGTGGTGGCCTGGGCCGCGCTCATGCGCTGTTGTTCGCGAAACAGGGCGCCAGGGTGCTGGTCAACGATCTCGGTGGTTCGGCGCAAGGTGAAGGTGCAAACGCTTCGGCAGCAGACCGCGTAGTAGCGGAAATTCGTGAGGCCGGTGGCACTGCCGAGGCCAACCATGACTCCGTCACCGACGGCGACAAAATCGTCCAGAATGCCCTCGACGTTTTCGGCCGTGTCGACGTGGTGGTCAACAATGCCGGGATCCTGCGGGACAAAACCTTCCACAAAATGGACGATGCCGATTGGGACCTGGTCTATCGCGTCCACGTCGAAGGCGCCTACAAAGTCACCCGCGCCGCCTGGCCGCACATGCGCGAGCAAAACTACGGTCGGGTCATCTTCACCGCATCGACCTCGGGCATCTACGGCAACTTCGGTCAGTCCAACTACGGCATGGCCAAGCTCGGCCTCTACGGCCTGACCCGCACCCTGGCCATCGAAGGCCGCAAAAACAACATCCTGGTCAACGCCATCGCCCCCACCGGCGGCACCCGCATGACCGAAGGCCTGATCCCGCCGCAAGTGTTCGAACAACTCAAACCGGAACTGGTCAGCCCGCTGGTGGTGTACCTTGCCAGCGAAAACTGCCAGGAAACCTCGGGGCTGTTTGAGGTCGGTGGCGGCTGGATGGGCAAGGTGCGTTGGGAGCGCAGCCTCGGCGCCGGGTTCGATCCGCGGGTCGGGTTTTCACCGGAAGATGTGGCGGCGCACTGGCAGCAGATCTGCGACTTCGAAGGCGCAGCGCATCCAAAGGACAACATCGAAGCACTGAAGGAAATGATGGGCAACTTGCAGAAGTATTCCCTCTGACCCTTTCGCCTCGCGCAGGGCTCGCCTGAGTCCTGCCTCCGCGCAAAACCATCGCCCATAAAAAAGGCCGCTGCAAACGCAGCGGCCAAAGTAAGACGTTGGATCAAGGAGCTACAAATCAACGTCAGTGAACACGGGGCGATGAGTCGAAACCTTCGACACATCTGAAATCTGTCGCTAATGGCGCGGACTGATCGCACGCCATCGCTGTGTGCTGTCAGGCTGTTTGCCGTGAAAGCCCGACAAGAATAAGCGCTTGAGTCCAAAGGAAAAATATCGATTCCAGACATGCAGTATTGCAGCCTGGGCAACAGTCTCGCGCTCATGCATCCGGCTGATGAACCTCCATCCACTTCATCCATACCTCGCGCAACCCCCCGCGCCGCAGGGCCATTCATCCTTTAGAGCTACACAACGAATACCTCCTTGGTGCGCTTATCGCTCCCGACCTGCGGCAGTAGGGTGTGGCCTTCTGTCACTCACCGGGGAAGACGCATGACAAAAACAACAATGCGCGCCATCTTCACGCCGCAGGCGCTGGCCGCTGCGGTTGCCTTGGGTTGCTGTGCCCAGGCGCAGGCCGTTTCATTCAACATTGGCGAAATCGAGGGGACATTCGACTCCTCGCTGTCCGTCGGCGCGAGTTGGGGCATGCGCGATGCCGATAAATCGCTGGTGGGCATCGTCAACGGCGGGACCGGCCAGGCGTCGACCGGTGACGACGGGCGTCTGAACTTCAAGAAGGGCGAAACCTACTCCAAGATCTTCAAGGGTATTCACGACCTCGAACTGAAGTACGGCGACACCGGCGTGTTCGTTCGTGGCAAGTATTGGTACGACTTCGAACTGAAGGATGAAGACCGCGAGTTCAAGCCGATCAGCGATCACAATCGCAAAGAGGGGGCCAAGTCTGCCGGCGCGCAGATCCTCGATGCGTTCGTCTATCACAACTACTCCATCGCCGATTTGCCGGGCACCTTTCGCGCAGGCAAGCAGGTGGTCAGTTGGGGCGAAAGTACCTTCATCGGCAACTCGATCAACAGCATCAACCCGGTCGACGTTTCAGCGTTCCGCCGTCCTGGCGCAGAAATCAAGGAAGGCCTGATTCCGGTGAACATGCTGTTCGCCTCCCAGGGCCTGACCGACAGACTGACGGTGGAAGGTTTCTATCAACTGGAGTGGGACCAGACCGTTCTCGACAACTGCGGCACCTTCTTCGGGGGGGACGTGGCGGCAGATGGCTGCAACACGGGATACACGGTCGCCAGCCCGGCGATTGCACCGTTGCAACCGATCGCTGCCGCTTTTGGCCAAGGCTTCCAGGTCGGCAAGGAAGGGGTGATTGTGCCCCGTGGCGGCGACCGCGACGCCCGCGACTCCGGGCAGTGGGGCACGGCGTTGCGCTGGTTGGGTGATGACACCGAGTACGGCCTGTACTTCATGAACTACCACAGCCGCACGCCGAACGTCGGCACCACCACCGCCGGGGCGGGAACGCTGGCACGGATACCGGCCATCGTTGCTACCGCCAATGCCGTTGCACCCGGCACCGGTTCGGCACTGGCCCAGAGTGTGATGCTCGGTCGCGGCCAGTACTACCTCGAGTACCCGGAAGACATCCGCCTCTACGGCGCGAGTTTCTCCACCACCTTGCCGACCGGCACCGCATGGACCGGCGAGATCAGCTATCGCCCCAACGCACCGGTGCAGGTCAACAGCACCGACCTGACACTGGCCTTGCTCAACCCGATTGCCGGCGGCGCGGCCTCGCCTATCGCCACCCGGCCAGGCGCGGACAACAAAGGCTATCGCCGCAAGGAAGTGACGCAGATCCAGAGCACCCTGACGCACTTCATCGATCAGGTCGCGGGTGCGGACCGCCTGACCCTGGTGGGTGAGGCGGCCGTTGTTCACGTCGGCGGGCTGGAGGACAAAAGCAAGCTGCGTTACGGCCGCGACTCGGTCTACGGAGCGTACGGTTTCCGCGGTGATACCGACGGTTTCGTCACCTCGACGTCCTGGGGCTACCGCGCCCGCGCGATCCTTGATTACAACAACGTCATCGCCGGGATCAATTTCAAACCCAACCTGTCGTGGTCCCATGACGTCGCCGGTTATGGCCCCAACGGGCTGTTCAACGAAGGCGCCAAGGCCATCAGCGTCGGCGTCGATGCGGACTATCGCAACACCTACACCGCGAGCTTGAGTTACACCGATTTCTTCGGCGGTAACTACAACACTCTGGAAGATCGCGACTTCCTGGCGCTGAGCTTTGGCGTGAACTTCTGATCTGGCTGAGAAGGATGATTTCAATGCGCAAAATGATTCTGCAATGCAGCGTTCTGGCCCTGAGCCTGTTGGCCGTCGATGTAATGGCCGCGGTATCGCCGGACGAAGCCAACAAACTCGGTACCAGCCTGACGCCGTTGGGCGCCGAGAAGGCGGGCAATGCCGATGGCTCGATTCCGGCCTGGACCGGCGGCATCCCGAAAAACGCTGGTGCGGTGGACAGCAAAGGGTTCCTTGCCGACCCGTTCGCCAATGAAAAACCGCTGTTTACCATCACGGCGGCAACCGTCGACAAATACAAGGACAAGCTCTCCGACGGCCAGATCGCGATGTTCAAACGCTACCCGGAGACCTACAAGATCCCGGTCTACCCGACCCACCGTACAGTGGCTTTGCCACCAGACATCTACGAGTCGGCCAAGCGCAGTGCGCTGAATGTAACGCCGATCAACGACGGCAATGGCCTGGCCAATTTCACCGGCAATCGCTACTACGCGTTTCCGATTCCGAAGAACGGCGTCGAAGTGATCTGGAACCACGTCACCCGTTATCACGGCGGCAATTTGCGTCGCACCATCACCCAGGCCACGCCGCAGTCCAATGGCGACTTCACGGTGATCCGCTTCAAGGATGAGGTCGCAGTGCCTTCGCTGCTGGGTGACTTGAAACCCGGCAGCGACGACAACGTGCTCAGCTACTTCAAGCAGGAAGTCACGGCGCCGGCGCGGTTGGCGGGCAACGTGCTGCTGGTTCACGAGACCCTCGATCAGGTCAAGGAGCCGCGCAAGGCCTGGATCTACAACGCCGGCCAGCGTCGGGTGCGGCGTGCGCCGCAGGTGGCCTATGACGGCGTCGGCACCTCGTCCGACGGGTTGCGCACCACCGACAACTTCGACATGTTTTCCGGCGCTCCGGATCGCTATGACTGGAAACTGATCGGCAAGAAGGAAATGTACATCCCTTACAACAGCTACAAGCTCGACTCGCCCAATCTCAAGTACACCGATGTGATCAAGGCCGGGCATATCAATCAGGACCTCACACGCTACGAGTTGCACCGGGTCTGGGAGATCGTCGCCACGGTCAAGCCCAACGAACGGCACGTGTACGCCAAGCGTCACATGTACCTCGACGAAGACAGCTGGCAGGTGGCACTGGCCGATCACTATGACGGTCGCGGTCAGCTGTGGCGTGTGGCCGAAGGTCATGCCCAGTTCTACTACGATCACCAGGTGCCGGCCTACACCGTTGAAGCGCTGTATGACTTGATCGCCGGTCGCTACATCGCACTGGGGATGAAGAACGAGGAGAAGCGCAGCTTCGAATTCGGTATCGATGCCAAAGCAGGTGACTACACGCCAGCAGCGCTGCGGAGTACAGGGGTGAGGTAATCATTCCTACAGGCTCTACAGAAAAAGGTGACTTCGCGGTCACCTTTTTTATAGGTGTCGATAAGTGTGTTGAATACTTCTTCAACAAGCCGTGTAGAGAGGGCTAGGGTGGCGCCACAATTATAAAAAGGCGCACCACTATGACCGCCATGACCCCGTGTCTGGACCGTCCTGGACTTCTGCCCCGTTTGTCTTCCCACCACCAGTCTCGCGAGCGGCTGATCGAGCCGTTACTGGCCTCGACCGCCCGCGTGAAATTGCTCTGTGCGCCGGCCGGCAGTGGCAAGAGTGCGCTGCTGATCGAATGCCTGTTGCAGGCACCGGAGCAGTGCCGGGTCTGTTGGTTGCCGTTGGCGGGGGAACCGATGAAGGCTGCCGATTTTCGGCAGCGGCTGGCCCACGCGTTGGGATTGGCCGCGGCGGACGAATCCGCATTGCTGGCATCGCTGGCTCAATGGCAGACGCCGACTTGGCTGTGCCTCGATGACTATTGCCGCACGCCCAACCCGGAGCTGGACCTGCTGCTCGACCGGTTGCTGGCCATCAGCAGTCCGATGATTACCTGGTGGCTCAGCGGTCGCCGCCGACCGCAATGCAATTGGCCACGCTTGTTGCTCGCCGATGAGCTGTACGACTGCGAGCGCGCCACGCTGGCCTTCACTCAAACGGAAATTGCCCGACTGCTGCATCACCTGGAGCCGGAGCAGGCGGCGAAACGTGCCGGCAGGATCATCGAACTCAGCGGTGGCTGGTGCGCAGGCGTGCGGATAGCGCTGCTGCAAAAATGCGACTGGTCGCGCAACGAGTCGCTGCACGGTCGGCCGGACACCCTGCACGATTACCTCGAACACGAATTGTTCGGCATGCTGACCCCGGAACTGGCAGAAGCCTGGCGGGTGCTGGCCCATTTGCAGCGATTCAATGCGCGGTTGTGCGACCACCTGTTCGGTGCAGGCGAGGGCGCCCAATGCCTGAGTACGTTGCAGGCGTTGGGCTGCTTCATCGAGCCCTGGCAGGACTCGACCGACTGGCTGCAGATTTTCACCCCCCTCACGCAATTGATGCGCGAAGAGCAATGGCCGGCGGGACGTTCCTGGCATCGTCGCGCTTGTCAGTGGTTCGCCGCCGAGCTGGACTGGAAAGCCGCATTTGAACAAGCCTTGCTGGCCGAAGAGTTCGAAGTCGCGGTCAGCTTGTTGCAGCATTTCAGTTTCGAGCACCTGTTCGAAGAGCAGACCGTGGTGCTGTTGTTGCGTCTGCATGAACACAAAGGCGATGAGCTGATGCTTGGCTCGCCGCAACTGGTGGGGTTGATCACCGCGGCGTTGCTGTTTGCCGGGCGGTTCGAGCAGGCGGGCGAGTGCATCGGGCATTTGTCACGCTTCGCCCCTCAGCCGTCGGCGTTTCATCAACGGCAGCTGATGGCGCGTTGGCAGGCGATGCAGGGGTGGCTGCTGCATTTGCAGGGGCGCATGGCGCCTTCGCGCGCGCATTTGCTTGAGGCACTCGACGAACTCGACCCCTCGCTCTGGACGGCTCGGCTGATGTGCCTGTCAGCGCTGACCCAGCAAGCCTTGCTCAGGGGCGAGCTCGACGTGGCGCAGGCGACCAACCGTGAGGCGTTGTGCCTTGCGCGTGCGCAAGGTTCGCTGGTGTTCGAGGGGCTGCTGGAGCTCGATCATGCGCAATTGCTCGAGCAGCGTGGAGCGTCCGGTCGGGCTGAAACCCTGCTGGCCAACATGCATGGCTTGCTCGTCCAGCAGCAACCGCTGGCCCAACCGCTGCTGGGGCGGATTGCCTTGCATCGCGGACGCTTGAGCCTGTGTCAGGGACGAGAGACGCAGGCGGCCGCGTACTTCGAGAGCGGCCTGCAAATCTGCCTGCGCAGCCAGGACAAACGCGTGCTTTACGGTTTCCTCGGCCTCGCGCAATTGGCCGCCAATCGCCAGGACTACGCCCAGGCCTTTGTCCTGCTGCGTGACGCCGAACGATTGATGCAACAGCGGCGGATTCCAGACACGGTCTACCGCAGTGTTCTGCTGCAATACAGCTGCCATTTCTGGCTACAGCAGGGCCGTCCGGATTTGGCCCATGAAGCCCTGACCCGGGTGCTGCGCCACTATCACGGCGTCCATGCTCGTCAGGCGCCACCGGCGACGCTGGAGCTGATTCCCGGCCTTGAATACCTGCTGGTGCTGACCGAAGTGTATCGAGGGCAGGCGCCAAACCCTCTGGTGCAGCTCGAGGCTCAGTTGCACTGGGCACGGCAACGGGGAATGGCGGGGCTGCAAGCGCAATTGCACCTGGCGCTGGCAGAAGTGGCCTGGCTGACGGGCGATACGCCTGCCGCTCGCGAGGCGATGCAGGAAGGTTTGGCACTGGTCGAGCGCTGCAATCTTCAACAGGCCCTGCGCGATCTGCAATTGCGCCAGCCACGCTTGCCGGAGGCGATCGGGCGTACCGAGTCGGGTAACCCTGCTGAACCGCTGTCTTCGGTCCAGAACCGCTTGAGTCAGCGTGAAATAGAAGTGCTTGAGTTAGTCGCCCTGGGTAACTCCAATCAACAGATAGCGGATCAGTTGTTCATATCGTTACATACAGTGAAAACCCACGCGCGGCGGATCAATGGGAAGTTGGGTGTAGAGCGAAGGACTCAGGCTGTGGCCAAAGCAAAAGTTCTGGGGATTGTTGTTTGAAGTGTTTGGTATGTTTACGTCTGCATACAAGTTGCGGGGTGTACTAAGTTAATTGAGTTGTTTATAAAGTGGGCGTCGGCCCGTCAATCAGTGTTTGTCTTTTTTGAATGTGTTTTGGCCGACTTCCATTATTAGTAAGGATGCTATTTGTGAGTAATAAGTTGCTGGAAGAAGTAAGTAAGAAATTGGCCGAGGTGTTCGGTCATATGGGGTATGCCATTAATGTCGATGAGACCTACCTGAATTCGGTAGTGGTCAACGACGAGGGCAAGCAGGTAGTTGATTACTCCGAGAGTCTGAGCTGGGCTATCATGGAAAAAGTGCAGGCGGATGAGTTGCCGGCTTTCAATGATGTTTACGCAGGTATCTTTTTCGAGCGGTGGACTTTTGATAAAGCTGATCGAGTTGCCGGTTTGGATGTTAACGATCTTAATAATGCAGGTCGTGTTGTGGTCGAGTCCTACCGAAGCAAGTAATCACTGCAGTAGGCTGACAACTTAGTTATCCAGTGAAAGCGGATGGCTCATACCCCATTCGCCAACTCACGGCCCGCGTCGCCGCCAGCAATCGCTGCGCCGCCGGGCCGTTTTCGTCGGCGTGAAACAGTGACGCCGGGCCAACGATGGTCATGACGGCCACCACATTTCCCACCGCGTTGAACACCGGGGCCGACAACGCATCGACGCCGGGCATCAACAAACCATGCACATGGTGCAGGCCGCGCTCGCGGATCTGTTCACACAAGGTCACATAAGCCTGATCGTCCGCCAGCGTATGGGAATTGCTTGCCAGCACTTCCTGCTCGCGTAAATCCACCGTTTCACGCTTGGGCAGATAAGCGCCAAACACCAATCCCGTGGATGAACTGAGCAACGGCAACACAGAGCCCAATTGCGTCACCACGGTCACCGCGCGCACCGCCGGTTCGATATGCACCACGGTTGCGCCCTGATTGCCCCATACCGCCAAAAAACACGTTTCATTCAATTCATCGCGCAGTTCGGCCAGGGGCAGGGCGGCGACTTTCAGCACGTCCATACTGTTAAGTGCGGCCAACCCCACGCGCAGTGCTTCACGGCCCAGGCCGTAGTGGTTGGTGGCGGTGTTCTGTTCGGCAAAACCGCTGGCGATCAACGCCTGTAGATAGCGGTGAACCTTGCTTGCCGGCATCTGCACATGCTCGGCCAGGCGCGACAGAGAAGTCGATGGCGACAACTCGGCCAGTGCCTTGAGGATGTCGGTGCCGACCTCGGCCGAGCGGACTTTCTGTTTGTCGTTGTTGCGCGGCGTTTCCATGGAGGCAGTCTGATCCCGGGACGAATGGGCGTCTTTATAGCTTGACGGTCAATACCAATCAAATTACGTTATGCGTAATTGAATTACGATAAAAATAACCCAGGCGTGCCGAGACCTCTGCAACAGAGCGACAGGCCATTGCCTACTCCCTGTTCAGGAGGCTCCATGAACCTCGATTCAACGGCGCCCGCGCTGGCTTATCAGTCCGGCTTCGGCAATGAATTCAGCAGTGAAGCGTTGCCCGGCGCACTGCCCGTCGGCCAGAACTCCCCGCAAAATGCCCCATACGGCCTCTACACCGAACTGTTCTCCGGCACCGCGTTCACCATGGCTCGCGCCGAAGCGCGGCGGACCTGGATGTACCGCATTCAGCCGTCGGCCAATCACCCGGCGTTCGTCAAACTGGACCGGCAACTGGCCGGCGGGCCGTTGGGTGAAGTGACCCCCAATCGTCTGCGCTGGAACCCGTTGGACATCCCGACCGAGCCCACCGATTTCATTGACGGGCTGGTGAGCATGGCTGCCAATTCGGCGGCGGAAAAACCGGCCGGAATCAGCATTTACCATTACCGTGCCAACCGCTCCATGGAGCGCGTGTTCTTCAACGCGGATGGCGAACTGCTGCTGGTGCCGGAACTGGGCCGCCTGCGCGTTGCCACTGAACTGGGTGTGCTGGAACTTGAGCCGCTGGAAATCGCCGTGCTGCCGCGTGGTCTGAAATTTCGCGTCGAACTGCTCGACCCTCAGGCGCGTGGCTACATTGCGGAAAACCACGGCGCGCCATTGCGCCTGCCGGACCTCGGACCGATCGGCAGCAACGGTCTGGCCAATCCACGGGACTTCCTGACCCCGGTAGCGCACTACGAACACCTCAAGCAGCCGACCACCCTGGTGCAGAAATTCCTCGGCCAGTTGTGGGGTTGCGAGCTCGATCATTCGCCGCTGAACGTGGTCGCCTGGCACGGCAATAACGTGCCGTACAAATATGACCTGCGCCGTTTCAACACCATTGGCACGGTCAGCTTCGATCATCCGGATCCTTCGATTTTCACCGTCCTGACTTCGCCGACCAGCGTCCACGGCCTGGCCAATCTCGACTTCGTGATCTTCCCGCCACGCTGGATGGTCGCCGAAAAAACCTTCCGTCCACCGTGGTTCCACCGCAACCTGATGAACGAATTCATGGGTCTGATCAAGGGCGAGTACGACGCCAAGGCTGAAGGTTTCGTGCCCGGCGGTGCGTCGCTGCACAGCTGCATGAGCGCCCACGGCCCGGACGGCGAAACCTGCACCAAGGCAATCAACGCGCAGCTCGCTCCCGCGAAAATCGACAACACCATGGCCTTCATGTTCGAGACCAGCCAGGTGCTGCGCCCGAGTCGCTTCGCCCTCGACTGCCCACAACTGCAACCCCATTACGACGCCTGCTGGGCCACGCTGCCCGCCACTTTCGACCCGACCCGGAGATAACCCATGACTCAGACTTCCATCACTCGTAGCTGGGTTGCCTCCGCCAATGGTCATGCCGACTTCCCGCTGCAAAACCTGCCGCTGGGCGTGTTCAGCGTGAAGGGCTCTGCACCGCGCAGTGGCGTGGCGATTGGCGACCACATCTTTGATCTGCAAGCGGCACTCGATGCCGGCCTGTTCGACGGTGCTGCAAAAGCGGCGGTCGAAGCCACCCGTGGCGGTCAGCTCAATGCGTTTTTCGAACTCGGCCGCGAGGCTCGTGTTGCCCTGCGTGAGCGCTTGATCGAACTGTTCAAGGAAGGCAGCACCCTGCACGGCAAGATCGAAGCCCAAGGTGCAAAACTGCTGCCGCTGGCGGCGAACTGCGAGATGCACCTGCCGGCAAAAATCAACGATTACACCGACTTCTACGTCGGCATCGAGCACGCGCAAAACGTCGGCAAACTGTTCCGTCCCGACAACCCGCTGCTGCCGAACTACAAGTACGTGCCGATCGGTTACCACGGCCGCGCATCGACCATTCGCCCGTCCGGCACTGATGTTCGCCGGCCGAAAGGCCAGACCTTGCCGGCCGGTCAGACCGAACCGACCTTCGGCCCGTGTGCACGGCTGGATTACGAACTGGAACTGGGCATCTGGATCGGCCAGGGCAACGACATGGGCGACTCGATTGCCATCGGCGACGCTGCCGATCACATCGCCGGTTTCTGCCTGCTCAACGACTGGTCGGCGCGGGATATCCAGGCGTGGGAATACCAGCCTCTGGGGCCGTTCCTGTCGAAGAGTTTCATTACCAGCATCTCGCCATGGGTGGTGACGGCCGAAGCGCTGGAGCCGTTCCGTCGTGCGCAACCGGCGCGTCCGGAAGGCGATCCGCAGCCGCTGCCTTACCTGTTCGACAAACGTGACCAGGCCGCGGGTGCCTTCGACATCGAACTGGAAGTGTTGCTGCTGACCGAAGGCCTGCGCGAGCAGAACCTGCCGGCCCATCGCCTGACCCTGAGCAACACCCGACACATGTACTGGACCGTGGCGCAAATGGTCGCGCACCATAGCGTCAACGGCTGCCAGTTGCAGGCCGGCGATCTGTTCGGTTCGGGCACGTTGTCGGGGCCGGAAAACGGTCAGTTCGGCAGCCTGCTGGAAATCACCGAGGGCGGTAAAAAGCCGATCGAGCTGGCCTCCGGCGAAGTGCGTAAATTCCTTGAGGACGGCGACGAAATCATCCTGCGCGCCCGTTGCAGCCGCGACGGTTTTGCCTCCATCGGTTTCGGCGAATGCCGCGGCAAAGTGCTGCCGGCGCGTTAAGAGGAACGGGTCATGGAACTCTATACCTACTACCGTTCGACCTCGTCTTACCGGGTGCGTATCGCGTTGGCGTTGAAGGGCCTGGATTACCGGGCGCTGCCGATCAACCTGATCGCGCCGCCGGGCGGTGAGCATCGCCAGCCACCGTATCTGGCGATTAATCCGCAAGGCCGGGTGCCGGCCTTGCGCACCGACGAAGGCGAGTTGCTGATTCAGTCGCCGGCGATCATCGAGTACCTGGAGGAACGTTATCCACAGGTGCCGCTGCTGTCCAAAGACCTCGCAGCTCGTGCGCATGAGCGTGGTGTGGCGGCGGTGATTGGCTGCGACGTGCATCCGCTGCACAACGTCAGCGTGCTCAACAGGCTGCGGCAGTTGGGCCACGATGAAGCGCAGGTGGTCGAGTGGATCGGGCACTGGATCAGCCAAGGGTTGGCGACGGTGGAGCAGTTGGTGGGTGATGAAGGTTATTGTTTCGGCGATGAGCCGGGGCTGGCGGATGTGTACCTGATTCCGCAGTTGTACGCGGCTGAACGTTTCAACATTTCGCTGGAGGCGTACCCACGGATTCGCCGAGTGGCGACGCTGGCCGCGACGCATCCAGCGTTCATGAAAGCGCACCCGGCCAATCAGCCAGACACTCCATAGATCCGTAGGAGCCGGCTTGCTGGCGATGAACGATAACGCGGTGTTTCTGGAAGACCGCGGCGTTTGAATCGCCAGCAAGCCGGCTCCTACAGGGTCAAATACCGCACAATTCCCTGTAGGAGCGAAGCTTGCTCGCGATGAACGATAACGCGGTGTTCCTGACTGACCGTGGCGTTTGAATCGCCAGCAAGCCGGCTCCTACAGGTTCGAGTGCCGCACAATTCCCTGTAGGAGCGAAGCTTGCTCGCGAAGAACGATAACGCGGTGTTCCTGATGGACCGCGGCGTTTGAATCGCCAGCAAGCCGGCTCCTACAGGTTCAAATACCGCACAATTCCCTGTAGGAGCGAAGCTTGCTCGCGAAGAACGATAACGCGGTATTCCTGATGGACCGCGGCGTTTGAATCGCCAGCAAGCCGGCTCCTACAGGTTCAAATACCGCACAGTCTTTTGTAGGAGCCGGCTTGCCGGCGATGAACGATAACGCGGTGTTTCTGGGAGACCGCGGCGCCTGGATCGCCAGCAAGCCGGCTCCTACCGGTTCAGTGGACGATTGAGTTGGGGGGCAGGTGGCCGAGTCGTTCGGTCAGGCGGATCCGCTGGATCGGGTCGTCGCTGAGCAGCAGCGCATGCTCCAGATCGAAACGCTCGGCGTTCGGGCAGTCCAGCCGCTGGTAAAGGCTGGCCCGGGCCAGGTAATCGGAGGCGCTGGCATTGCCCAGTTCAAGCACACGTTCGGCGTCGATCAACGCACCAATGTAGTCATCGTGGGAAAGGTGCAACTGGCGCAGGTTGCGTGATAACCGTTGGAGCATTTGCACCGGCTCGGCCGTCAGCAAATGTTCGGCGCTGAGTTTCATGTTCGGGCCGTACTGGCGATGCAGCAGTTCCCGGCAATCGTTGGGGTACAACCGTCGACCGCCGCAAGGGTCCAACAGGTGATCGGCCCCCGGAACCCGCAGCAGGAAATGCCCTGGGAAGTTGACCCCGACCAAGGGGATTTCCAGGCCTCTGGCTAGTTCCAGCGCAATCAGGCCCAGGGCCAATGGCTGGCCACGCCGGCGCTCCAGCACTTTGTCGAGCAAGGCCACTTGCGGTCGCAATGGCGTGAAATCGTCCTGGGCGTATCCCAGATCATTCAGGCGTCGCAACAGCGGCTGGGCCAGCTCGCTCACCGGCAACATCGGCAAGCCATAACTGACGCGCTGTTGCAGGTCCTTGAAATTCGCCAGTACCGCCTGCGGATCCACCTCTTTATCGTGCTCGACGGCAATCCACAGCGCCGCTTCGAACAGCGCGGGCGGTGATCGTTGCAGGCAGTCGAAAAAGCGTTGGCGGGGCGTCATCAAAATCTCCGGGGCATGCCTCGTTTTAGCCTCCCCTGCGGCATTCGTCCAGTGCCGCGCAGGTTATGTCCGAAAGCCTGCATGGCGGCGCCGCTTATTCCGGTGCGCTTCTGCAAATTTTGGGCGCAAGCCTATACTGGCGACTACAAGAAGTGATTCGGGAGCCCCTACGATGTTCGCTCTCATGCAAAGCACTCGCCTTGAATCGCTGCATCTGAGCGTCGACTCGGTTACCGGCTTGAAGGCGGTCATTGCCATTCATAACAGCCGTCTGGGGCCAGCCCTGGGCGGGTGTCGTTACCTTGCCTATCCAAGCGACGAGTCCGCGGTCGAGGATGCCATTCGACTGGCTCAAGGCATGAGTTACAAGGCGGCACTGGCCGGCCTGGCTCAGGGGGGCGGCGTGGCGGTGATTGTTCGACCGGTCCATGTGGAAAACCGCGGCGCGCTGTTCGAAGCGTTCGGGCGCTGCATCAATCAGCTCGACGGGCGCTACATCACGGCCATCGACAGCGGTACCTCAGTGGCGGACATGGATTGCATCGCCCAACAGACCCAGCACGTCACCAGCACCACTTCGGCGGGCGACCCGGCGCCTCACGCGGCGATGGGCGTATTCACCGGCATTCGTGCCACCGCCATGGCTCGCCTGGGCAGCGACAACCTCGAAGGCCTGCGCGTGGCCATTCAAGGCCTGGGCAATGTCGGCTTTGCCCTCGCTGAACAACTGCACGCCGCCGGTGCGGAATTGCTGGTCAGTGACATCGACCACGGCAAGGTACAACTGGCGATGGAGCAACTGGGCGCTCACCCGATCGCCAACGATGCGCTGCTCAGCACGCCGTGTGACATTCTCGCGCCGTGCGGCCTTGGCGGGGTGCTCAACAGCCACAGCGTGACGCAACTGCGCTGCTCGGCGGTGGCCGGTTCCGCGAATAACCAACTGACTCATCTGGATGTCGCGGATCAACTGGAACGGCGAGGCATTCTTTATGCGCCGGATTACGTGATCAATTCCGGCGGGCTGATCTACGTGTCGCTCAAACATCGTGGCGAAGAGCTGACGACCATCACTGCACACTTGTCGAAAATCAGCTCACGGCTGACCGAAGTGTTCGCCCATGCCCAGGCGGAAAAGCGTTCGCCGGCACGGGTGGCGGACGAGTTGGCGGAGAAAGTCTTGTACCGGTGAAGGCTCGCCGCGCCCTTCACCTCGCTGGCAAATTCTAAAGACCTGACTACGCTGCAAGCGGGATGGCGCAACGCCACCCGCCCGGTTGATGAGGGCCTGCCAGCGTCTGGGGCAATCATGACTGGCGCACTGCTTTTTCGTGATTTCAAGGAGCGAATCATGTCTTCCAGTTCTTCTCTCACCTGCAATTTCACGATCAACTCCAGCCTTGATATTGGCGTGTCGTTTGTCAGCGACGACAACGGCGCCAATTACGGCGGGCAGATCACTATTTTCACCCCCGGCACCGCAGGTCCGGTGAGCACCGGTTTATGGGACAACGACGGCAACGTCTTCTTCACCCTCTACCAGTCTGAAAACCCGGCCATCAACTGCGTGATCAATTCGGGATCGACGCCCGGTTCCTGGGACCCCTACGTGGAGGTCGCCCAGCAAAATGGCCTGATCTGCACCATCACCGGCCCGGTGCCGCAACCCGGTGAAAACACGTTTGGTTATACCCTCAATGTCGCGCAGGGCACGGGCGTTGGTCAGGGAGCCGTTACGGGACAGGCAGCAGGATCGCCGACGCCGCAACACGTTGCGCGAATGATGCTTCCCGCAGGCGGCAAAGAGGCGTGGACGCTGATCATGCAGGGCAATACCCCGGTGCCCGACGAGATCAGTGTTGGCTCGCCGGTCGTCATGGCTTGGGCGCGGTTTGACGACGGGACGCAGGTCGCCGGCGGTGTCTACAAATCGGACACCCCGACGGACTACAACGTCAAGTTCATGTGGGTGCTGGACGCCAACGGTAATCAGTATCCCGGTTGGCCCATCGATGTCAGCGATCACGAGGACTTCCTCAACAATGGCTACCTGTTTTCACTGACGCCTGACAGTGAAGAGGTCTACCTGTTGAACGTCGTTGAACGGCCATGGGTGAAATCATGAGCACTACTTACACCTTTTCCGTCAGCCTGTTCGACGCGAGCGCCAACCCGAACGGGTTGCAGGTTTGGCAGAGCGGCACGTTGACGTTCGACACCGATTCGGTGACGGGCGCATTGGCGCTACCGGATTTTTACCAGGATCCGATCCCGTACGAGGGATGTACCGTATCGCCAGCAACGTTGGCGGGCACGATCATCGAGGCCTCGGGCAAAAGTGCCGAGGCACAGATCACCTTCACGGTGACCTATAACTTTGATGGTTTCCTTTACAACGGTAGCTATGTCGGCGGTTTGGTCAGCGTGCTCGACTACGCTGCGCAAGAAACGTATCTCTACGTCATCCAGGGACTTTCTCCGCAGTCGCCATGGGGGGCGTCAGTACGTGGAAGCTCGACAGCTGCAGACAAGCGAACGCCGCGAACGGTTTGAGCCGCGTTTTTCGCAGGCATGAAAAAGGCCCTGAGCCATTCGACTCAGGGCCTGTTCAATTCTAGTGTTGCTTACTTCGGCGTCTTGGCGGCTTTGGCTGGCTTGGTCGGCTCAGCTGTTTCTTCTGCCACTTCAACCTGTTCCGCGACTTCAACAGGCGCGCTCAGCAGCTCGGACAACGCATCCGGCTGGCTCTTGAACGCCTTGGCAAACACATCGCGATTCTTCGCCATGTAGATCCCGGCTTCTTCCACTTGCTGCTCGGTCAGGGACGGAACGGCTTTTTGCAACACTTCTGCCAGCAATTCGGCCAGTTCGAGCATTTTGTCATGACGGTCAGCTTCGGCTTTATCCATGAACAAGCGCTCCAGATCTCGGCTGCTGCGGTATACCACTTCGACGGCCATTCACCACCTCACATGCCTTCACGATAGTTGTCTGTTTCGACCACTGTGTTTTTATACAGCGAAAAGGATAAGCGAATCCCTGCGCTTTGGGTAGTGGCTTTTTAATGTAGACCGAAATCAGCGTTTGTCAGGTAGACCGCGTTGCTCCATTCGCGGGCAAGCCTCGCTCCTACAGAGCAATACCGCTACGTAGGAGCGAGCGGTGCGGCGGTCCGACTTGCCCGCGAAGGCGCCCGTCCAGACACCACAAAAGTGTCCACTGGCAGCCTATCGCCATCTCACCATCAACCTCTGGCCTTTTTTCTGCATGCAGAACAACCGTCACGTCCAACCCGCATCATCCGCTCGAACCGAGCTAAGGAAGAATCATCGTGAAAATCAACTGGGCCGAGAACCTGCGGCAGAACGTGCACCAACTGGCTGAATCCCTGGGCAATCTGTTCGTCGAGACCTTTCACTACCTGGCGTTGTTCGCCATCGGTGCGGTGACCGCGTGGGCGGCGGTGATGGAGTTTCTGGGGATGATCGAAGCGGGGCACATCAAGATCGACGACATCTTGCTGCTGTTCATCTACCTCGAACTGGGCGCGATGGTCGGGATTTACTTCAAGACCAATCACATGCCGGTGCGTTTCCTGATCTACGTGGCGATCACTGCGCTGACGCGGCTGTTGATCTCCAACGTCTCGCACCACAATCCGCCGGACCTGGGCATCATTTACCTGTGCGGCGGGATTCTGCTGCTGGCGTTTGCGATTCTGGTGGTGCGTTACGCCTCGTCGCAATTCCCTTCGGTGAAGATCGAACACCCGCAACGCAAGACCGGTGCGGGTTCCGGTGAGCATCCCGAAGTGGAGAAGGGCGAGATCTAAAACCGCATGGCGGGGCGCGGGTGGGCTTTGGTCGATGGCGGCGGAGGGGTGCGATTGTCGCTGTCGGTCATGGCTTCGAGGATGGTCATTGCGCTGTGACCCTGCTCGATGGCGATGCCGAATTGAATACTTTGCACCAGGCGTTTGAGGCGCTTGGGGTCATTGCGTTGTTCGGCGCTGATCATTCGCTTGGCCACGACGCGGCCGCTGTTGGAGAGAGTCAGCATGATGCTGCCGTCCAGCCCCTGAATGCTCAGGTTGATCTGGTAATCCGGTGCAAAGGCATCGGTAATGAGCTGAAAAGGGTTGTCCATGATGCGTCACCGCCTGATTGAACGTGCAGTTGTTGACCGGCCATGATCGGGTTGGTTCGCAACACCGGACCATCGGCATGTCGCTCGCTGAGGTTTTCAAAAATCCTTTTTGCCTCGTCAGGGATGTAGCAAGGGGCATGCCGGAAAGATTGTCGAACAATGTAGGAGCGAGCCTGCTCGCGATGGTCGTCAACGATTACGCGTGTTTATCGGTAAACGCGGCGCTCTGAAGTCCATCGCGAGCAGGCTCGCTCCTACAAGAACGTTGCCCGTTTCAGGGCATGAATGAGTAGATGATCGCAGACAGTGCAATCAGACCGATCAACACCACAAACACATTCGACGCCTGGCCCGAATACTGGCGCAAAGCCGGCACGCGACGGATGGCGTACATCGGCATCAGGAACAACAGGCACGCAATGATCGGCCCGCCGAGGGTTTCGATCATGCGGAGGATGCTCGGGTTGAAAGTGGCCACGGCCCAGCAACTGATGATCATGAACAGCGCAGTCATGCGGTTCAGCCAGCTCGCCGACATCACCCGGCCACGGCCACGCAGGCTTTTCACGATCAGGCCCTGAAAGCCTTCGCTGGCGCCGATGTAATGGCCGAGGAAGGATTTGGTGATCGCAACCAGCGCAATCAACGGCGCGGCGTAGGCAATGACCGGGGTCTGGAAGTGGTTGGCCAGGTACGACAGGATCGAGATGTTCTGTGCCTTCGCCGCCGCCAGATCAGCCGGGGACAGGGCCAGCACGCAGCTGAAACAGAAGAACATCACGGTCACCACCATCATCCCGTGGGCAATGGCGAGGATGCCGCTGCTCTTGCGCTCGGCCTGCTCGCCGTACCGCTGCTTCTGATCGACAGCGAAGGCGGAGATGATCGGCGAATGGTTGAACGAAAACACCATCACCGGGATCGCCAGCCACAGCGTTTTGAAGAACAGCGGCATCGGCATGCCTTCACCGGCGGTGGCGAAAAATGCGCCGTTCCAGTTCGGAATCAGACTGATGCCGAGCAGCAGCAACGCCGCGACGAACGGGTAAACCAGCACGCTCATGCATTTGACGATGACGCCCTGGCCGCAGCGGACAATCGCCATCAAACCAAGGATCAGCCCCAGCGACAGCACCGCCCGAGGTGGCGGGGCGATGTGCAACTGGTGCTCCATGAAACTGCTGAGGGTGTTGGTCAGCGCCACGCTGTACACCAGCAGAATCGGGAAGATCGCGAAAAAATACAGCAGCGTGATCAGCTTGCCGGCACCGATGCCGAAGTGTTCTTCCACCACTTCGGTGATGTCCCCGGAGCGTCCCGACAGCACGAAGCGAGTCAGGCCGCGGTGGGCGAAGAAGGTCATCGGAAACGCCAGCACCGCCAGGATCAGCAGCGGCCAGAAGCCACCCACACCGGCGTTGATCGGCAGGAACAGCGTGCCGGCGCCAATCGCCGTGCCGTAGAGGCCCAGCATCCAGGTGGTGTCGTGTTTGCTCCAGCCCTTGTGGGCTGTTTCTGTATTGCGTGTCAGGTCTACAGCAGGATTATCGGCAGCAGGTGTACGTACATCGGTCATCGTTATTGGCCTCGTTATTATTCTTGCTCGGGCTCACGTGTTGCGGACGGTCGGGAATGCTCCTCAGCACTCCACCCAGCTGACAGCCAGGCCGCCCCGTGAAGTCTCTTTGTATTTGTCGTGCATGTCGGCGCCGGTATCGCGCATGGTGCGGATCACCCGGTCCAGGGAAATGAAGTGTTTGCCGTCGCCGCGCAGGGCCATTTGCGTGGCGTTGATCGCCTTCACGGCCGCGATGGCGTTGCGCTCGATACACGGCACTTGCACCAGGCCGCCAACCGGGTCGCAGGTCAGGCCCAGATTGTGTTCCAGGCCGATTTCGGCGGCGTTTTCCAGTTGCTCGGGCGTGGCGCCCAGTACGTCGGCAAGGCCGGCGGCGGCCATGGCGCACGCTGATCCGACTTCGCCCTGACAGCCGACTTCGGCGCCGGAGATCGAGGCGTTTTTCTTGCAGAGAATGCCTACGGCTGCGGCGCCCAAAAAGAACGCAACGACGTCATCGTCCGACGCGTCCGGGTTGAATTTCATGTAGTAGTGCAGGACGGCGGGAATGATCCCGGCCGCGCCGTTGGTAGGCGCCGTGACCATCCGTCCGCCGGCGGCGTTTTCTTCGTTCACGGCGAGGGCAAACAGGTTCACCCATTCCATCGCCGACAGCGTCGAAGTGATGACATTCGGCTTGCCGATTTCCAACAGGCTGCGGTGCAATTTCGCTGCGCGGCGCGGAACATTCAGACCGCCGGGCAAGATGCCTTCGTGGCGCAAGCCTTGCTCGACGCACTCGCGCATCACCGACCAGATGTGCAGCAAACCCTGACGGATTTCGGTTTCGCTGCGCCAGGCCCGTTCGTTGGCCATCATCAGCTCGGAAACTCGCAGGCCATGCTGATTGCAGAGCTTGAGCAATTCGGCGGCACTGGAAAAATCGTACGGCAGCACCACGTCGCTGGTCGGCGCGATGCCGGACTCGGCTTCGGCCGCTTCAATGATGAAACCGCCGCCGATCGAGTAGTACGTTTGCTCTGACAATTCGCCGGTGTCGCCGAAGGCTGTCAGCGACATGGCGTTGGGGTGGTAGGGCAGGCTCTCGTCGAGCAGCAAGAGATCGCTTTGCCAGTTGAAGGCGATTGTTTTTTTGCCGGCGAGATTCAGTTCGCCGGTCTCGAGCAGCGTTTTGATGCGGCTGTCGATGCTGTTTGGATCGATGCTGTCCGGCCATTCGCCCATCAGGCCCATGACGCAGGCGCGGTCGGTGGCGTGGCCGACGCCGGTGGCGGAAAGGGAGCCGTACAGGCGGATTTCCACTCGGCGTACGGCGTCCAGCAAATGCTGGTCAATCAGTGCCTGGGCAAAGGTCGCGGCGGCGCGCATCGGGCCGACGGTGTGGGAACTGGACGGACCGATGCCGACTTTGAAAAGATCAAAAACACTGATAGCCATGCTAAAGCCTATACAAGCAATGGAAGAGAAATCGCTGCCATTTTTGTAGGACAAGCGCAATGTCGGCGATACTGCCTACCTCGGTCCTACGTGACCAACGAAACTTCCTAAGACAGCCTTTAGCAGGACTAAACAATGAGTCGCCAATTGCACGCCCAGACTTACGTCTGGCTGCACGTGTTTTCCTGTGCCGCGCGGCACTTGTCCTTCACCCGCTGCGCCGAAGAACTGCACATCACGCCGGGGGCGGTCAGTCAGCAAATCCGACAACTGGAAGAACGGTTGGGATTCCGACTGTTCCACCGGCGTGCCCGGGGCGTGGAGTTGAGCGCGCAAGGCCAGCGACTGGCCATTACGGTCAACGAGGCTTACGGCAGCATCGACGCGGAATTGCGACGACTGGACGCGGGAATGATCAGCGGGATTTTGCGGGTACGGTCGATTCCATCGTTCCTGAGCAAATGGCTGACCCCGCGTCTGCCGCGCTTGCAGCAACGTTTTCCGGACATTCAGTTGCGCCTGGTGGCCGAGGACAGCAGCGTGCCGTTGCACGAGGGCGACTTTGACCTGGCCATCGACCTGAACGACGGCAGCTACCCAGGCTTGTTATCCACAACCTTGCTCGACGAGCAGATCTTCCCGGTGTGCGCGCCGAGCCTGTTGCGCGGGCGGCCGCCGTTGCATGGCCCGGCAGACCTGTCGCACTTCCCGCTGTTGCACGACATTACGGCCTGGCGCGGCAGTTACGAGTACGCGGAGTGGGAGTTCTATCTCAACGCCATCGGCTTCGAAGGCGCGGACGTGCGGCGCGGGCACACGTTCAATCGCAATCACCTGACCATCGAAGCGGCGATTGCCGGCATGGGCGTGGCGATTGCGCGGCGAACGCTGTTGAACGATGAGCTGGAGCGCGGAACGTTGATCGTGCCGTTCGGGCTGGCGGTGCCCAATCACAAACGTTACGTGTTGCTGTATGCGCCGGGGGCGCTGAGCCATCCGGGCGTGCGCGCGGTGCATGACTGGCTGGTAGAGGAAGCGGGAGTTTTTCGAAGCCTGCATCCGCTGGCGGAGCGGCAGATGTGAGTAATTATGACAAAGAAGTGAAGCGACCCAACTCCCGACCTTAACAGCGCTTTTGCTCCTTGTCCGGCTTTTTTTGCGTATGAAAATTTATCTTTTTTCAGGGGTTGAAATGTTCGGCGCACAGACCGATTGTGTAGGTAAGAGGTCACGGTGATGACGCCCAAGGGCCAGCCGAGGGGCCTCTCGCGAGCTAGCTGAAATAAGGGATGAACTATGCAAATCCAAGTCAACAGCGATAACCATATTCAAAGCAGCATCCGACTGGAGGAGTGGGTACGTACTACCATTGAGAGCACGCTCGAACGTTATGAAGAGGACCTGACACGCGTCGAGGTCTACCTGCGGGACGAGAACGGCGACAAGCCCGGTCCCCACGATTTGCGCTGCCAGCTGGAAGCGCGGCCAAAAGGCCACCAACCGATTTCTGTCACCCATAAAGCCGAAAACCTGGAACTGGCGATCGACGGTGCGGCTGAAAAACTCGAACATGCACTGGAACATCTGTTCGGCAAACTGCGGGGCAAACCACGAGCCGCTGTGGTGCCATTCGAGAGGCGTGCAGCCGATGCGCTGCTGGAAGACGAGTTTCTCGAGAACGAACAGGCTGCACAAAACGGCTGAGGCCTGATTCACTTTTTATCTTTCCACCACTGAAAACGGGCCTGCTTATGCAGGCCCGTTCTTGTTTGCGATGATTATCGCGGCGCTGCGATTCCTTGTAGGAGCGTGGCTTGCCCGCGAAGAGGCCCGGAAATCCAGCGCATATGTCGCTCGTTAAATCGCCTTCGCGGGCAAGCCTCGCTCCTACAGGGGCGAGTTGCAGCTAGGCTGTTCAGTTTCAGATCAGAACGCCACCGACGTCTGCACATACACCGTCCGCGGTTCCCCGACGTACTTGCCCTTGTTGTTGTCATCAAACGAGCGTGTGAAGTACTGGTGGTTGAAGATGTTTTTCACCCCCACCGCCACATTCAAATCCGACAACTTCGGCCCGAAGTCATACGCCGCGCGGCTGCTGAACAGCATGTAGCCAGGAATCGTGCCCGTGCTGCCGTCTGCACTTTCTTTCGACGTATTCGCGTTGTCGGCAAACTGGTCGCTCTGATAACTACTGTCCAGGTTCAACTTCCACGCGCCTTCTGTGTAACCGACACCCACGGTGCCCTTGTGCTTCGAGGAGAACGGCACACGATTGCCCTTGTTCGGCCCGTCTTCGCGGATGGTCGCGTCCACATAGGCATAAGTGGCGTAGACATCGAAGCCGGCCAGTGCCGGGCTCAAATCATCAAGTGCGTAGTTGACGCTGGTTTCGATGCCCTGATGGCGAGTCTCGCCCCGAGCGATCACCGAATCGTTGGTCTGATTACTTTCGTACTGATTGTCGAAGTTGATCAGGAACGCGCCGATTTCCGCGCGTAACGCACCGTTGTCGTAACGGGTACCCAGTTCCCAGGTGCGCGCCTTTTCCGGTTTGACTTCGCCGCTGGTCACGCGGTTTGGCATCTGGCTGTATTGCACGCTGCCGAACGAGCCTTCGGTGTTGGCGTACAGGTTCCAGCTGTCGGTCAGGTGATAGAGCACGTTCAGCGCCGGCAGGGCGGTGTTGTAGTCACCCTTGTACTTCTCGTTCGTCAGGTTGTTGGTCTGTTGCGATTCGATCATTTCGTAGCGGATGCCCGGCGTCACCGTCCATTTGCCGATGTCGATCCGGTCATCGATAAAGAACGCGTTGGCCTCGGTGCCGCCACGGGTATCGCGGTCGTTGCGGCTGTTGGTGGTCGGGTATTGGTTGCTGGCAATCGGTGTGCGATAGCGCAGTTCGTGGCCGGCCTCGTTGATGTAGCGATAGCCGACACCGACTTCATGGCTGGTCGGGCCGACATCAAAACCTTGTGCGAAGCGGGTTTCCAGGCCACGTACCCAGTACTCGCGTGGCGACAGCGACAGGAACGTGCCCTGATCCAGATAGCCGCTGCGCAGGGTTTTGGTGAAGAAGGTGTTGGCGGTGAACTCGCGGCGATCTTCCTGATAGCGATAGCCGAAGTTGAACATTGTCCGGCGGCCCCAGAACTGATCTTTCGGGCGGGTCGACTGGTACGGGTCGGCATCATAATTGGCGACGTTCAGGCCACCGGGCATGTCGGCCTTGCCTTCGTAATACTGGGCCATGGCGTTGAAGCTGTTGGCGTCGTCGAGCTGGTATTTGCCTTTGAGAATCAGGTCATCGATCTCGGTGTCGCTGTGTTCACGCCAGTCGCCACCGCGGGTGCCGGAATACAACAACGCGCCGCCCAGGCCATTGTCGCCAGTGCCGCCGGCCAGCAGGTTGCCGGTGGTCTTGAAGCCGTCGTGGCTGGAGGAGGGGCTGGTTTCGGTCTGGAAACCGCCTTTCACCGTGGGCTCGTCGGGAATCGCGCGGGTCACGAAGTTGACCACGCCGCCGACGTTTTGCGGGCCATAACGCACCGCGCCGCCGCCGCGCACCACGTCGACCGCGTCCATGTTGCCCATGCTGATCGGCGCGAACGACAACTGTGGTTGACCGTAAGGCGCGAAGGGCACCGGGATGCCATCCATCAACACCGTCGAGCGCGACGCCAAGCGCGGATTGAGACCACGAATGCCGAAGTTCAGCGCCATGTCGTGGCTGCCCGTGCCGTTGTTGTCCGGCGCGTTGACGCCGGGGATGCGGTTGAGCACGTCCCTGGCCTGGGTTGCGCCCTGGCGTTCGAATTCCTCGCGACGGATTACATCGCGCGCGCCGGGGTGCTCGAAGACGTTGATTTGCTGCGCATCGCCGAGCCAGTCGCCGACCACTTTCGATGTGTCCAACTCCAGCGCAGCATTGCCCACCGGTTGCAGGCTGAACGCATTGTTGCCTTCGGCGCGGGCTTGCAGGCCGGTGCCTTCGAGCAAGGCGTTCAAGCCCTGTTCGGCGGTGTAGTTGCCCTCCAGGCCACGACTCTGCACACCGCTGGTGACTTGCGAGCCAAACGAAATCAACACACCGGCTTCACGGCCGAACTGGTTGAGGGCGTTTTCCAGCGACGAAGGCGCGATGTGGTACGGCTTGGCATCGTCGGCGTGGACGAGTGGCAGCGCGCCGAAGCTCAGGCTGGCGCCCAGCAAGAGTTGGCGCAAGGTGCGGGCCAGCGGGGTGAGGCGGGTGGGGTGCATGGAGGACGATCCTGAGAAGGTGGAATCAAGGTGGCTTTCCTTCTCTGTCACGCCAGATCTGAAAAACGGCTCACGTTTTAAGAATATTTTTTAAGAAAGAAATCGCACTCCTTGTGGGAGCGAGCCTGCTCGCGATAGCGGTGTATCAGTTGACACCTGTATTGACTGATACACCGCTATCGCGAGCAGGCTCGCTCCCACAGGGATTAGGGTGTTTCAGGCGCGTGCCTCGACGGTTACCCAATACCGCGTAAAGCGCTTCACCTTCACTGGCAAACTGATTTCCAGCAGATCGAGAATCCGCTCGCTGTCGTCCAGTGGATAAGTCCCGGAGATCAACAAGTCCGCAACTTTCGCATCGCAGTTCAACTGCCCGCGACGATAGCGGCCGAGTTCCTCAAGGAAATCCCCGAGGCGCATGTGCGCAGCCACCAGCATGCCGTCGGCCCAGGCGCCGCTGTTGGCATCCAGAGGCACGGGGTTGCCGATTCCGCGAGCATCAAAACTCAACTGCCGGGCGCTTTGCAGTACCCAGGGAGAACCGCCATCAGGCGTCAATTCAACACGGCCTTCAAACACCGCGACCTGAGTGCGATCCGCAAACTGCCGAACGTTCAGGCGCGCCCCTTCGGTTTTCAACAGACCTTGTGCCGTGCGCACTTGAAACGCTTTGGACGTCGTCAGCAGCATCTCGCCTTCAAGCAAACGGATCAGCCGTTGCTGACCCTCGACCTGCACGTCCGCCGAGCTCGCGGTGTTGAGTTGCAATTGGCTGCCATCTGCGAGCGCGATCTTGCGCCGCTGGCCAATGGGGCTGCGGTAGTCGGCCAGCAACGGTGGCAGCAAGTTGCGCTCGCGCATGCCCCAGGTGACGGCCGAACCTGCACCAAGAATCAGCAACAACTTCAGCGCCTGACGCCGGCTGCTGGACGTCGTTGCGTTCAGGGCCGCATGCGCCAGCGGCGAAGACAAACCGCGCAGGCGCTGGTTGACCCTTTGAATATGCTCCCACGCCCGTTGATGTTCGCTGTGCGCATCGAGCCATTGTTGCCAGGCGTTTTGCTGGCGCGGGCTCAACGGCCCTTGCTGCATTTTCATCAACCACTGCACCGCCTGCTCGGCGACTTGCGGTGAAAAATCCGGGGTGCCGTTCATAGGGCGAAGTAGCAGCGCATCGCCGCTTTATTCAGGTGCCGCTTGACCGTGGCGATGGAAATCCCCAACTCGGCGGCGATCTGTGGGTACGTCAGGCCATCGACCTGGGCCAACAGAAATGCGCGCTTGACCAGGCGCGGCAAACCGTCGAGCAACTGGTCCAGCTCCATCAGGGTTTGCAGGATGATCGCCCGATCTTCTTCCGACGGTGCAACCCTTTCCGGCATCTGCGCCAAGGCGTCGAGGTAGGCGCGTTCCAGATCCTGACGGCGGTAATGATTGAACAGCACGCGTTTGGCGAGGGTGGTGAGGAACGCTCGCGGCTCGATGATCTGCGGCGTGTCTCGTGCGGTGAGCACCCGCATGAACGTGTCCTGGGCCAGATCTGCCGCGCTGTCAGGGCAGCCGAGCTTGCGCCGCAACCAACCGGTGAGCCAGTTGTGATGGGCGTGATAAAGGACTTCGACGGTGTGGGCTGGCTGCAACGGTAACTCCGAGCGCGGTTTAATGCGTTAGAGAACAAGAATTGTTCGCATTGTAGTGGCGCGAACCCGCTTCCGGCAATCGGCGCTGATCGGATCTCTTTTGCGTATGAGAATATTTATCATTAATATCGCCGCCCTGGCCTCGTGATTTTCCCCAGGCCTCACCGGTTTCAAGGTCGAAACATGAAAGTAATTCCCGTGTCCTACCGATTGGCCGTCACCTCGCGGGTGCTGGCCGCCGTGCTGGGCGGCTACATCGTTGCGGCGCTGGCCAGTGTCAGCCTGACGCTGTGGGTGCCCATGGCCCGCGCGGACGCCGTGGTGACCGGGATGATGACCTCGTTTCTAGCCTACCTCGGCGCGGTGATCTGGTGCTTCGCCTGTCGTAGCGCATGGCGGGCCTGGCTCGGGTTGATCGTGCCAAGCCTGGTGCTGGCGGCGGCTTCAGGCCTCGCGTACTGGATGGGCCACTCATGAAAGAGGGCTTTCGTCAGGCCATGGCTTGGTTGCACACCTGGGCCGGGTTGATCTTCGGCTGGTTGCTGTTCGCGATTTTCCTCACCGGCACACTCGCGTATTTCAAGGACGAGATCAGCCACTGGATGCAGCCGGAAATCCCTGCGCGTTCGGTGACTTCCGAAGCCAGCCTGACCGTGGCGCAAAACTACCTTCAGCAACACGCCGCCGGCGCCTCACGCTGGCTCATCGATCTTCCCGATGCCCGCGAGCCAGGCCTGTCGGTACGCTGGCAGCAAACCCCGGCCAAACGTGGCGAACGTGGCCAGTTCACGGAAAAACTCCTCGACCCGCAAACCGGCGCCGAAGTGCAGGGCCGGGCAACCAGCGGCGGCGAGTTTTTCTACCGCTTCCACTTTCAGCTACAAATGCCATATCCGTGGGGCCGCTGGTTGTCGACCATCGCCGCCATGGTGATGTTCGTCGCGCTGATCAGCGGGATCATCACCCACAAGAAAATCTTCAAGGACTTCTTCACTTTCCGTCCGCGCAAGGGCCAGCGTTCCTGGCTTGACGGGCACAATGCGGTGGGTGTGCTGGTGCTGCCGTTTCACCTGATGATCACCTACAGCAGCCTGGTGATTTTCATGTCGATGGTGATGCCGGCGAGCATTCTTGCCGCGTACAACGGTGATGCGCGGGCGTTTTACGATGAGGTGTTCCCGGCCTCCACCACCCCGGAACGTGCGGACAAACCGGCGCAGTTGGCGCCGTTGGCACCGCTGCTGGAAAAGGCGCGCGAGCCGTGGTCGGGCGGGCGCACAGGGCGGCTGACGGTGAACAATCCGGGCGACGCGAATGCCTCGGTGGTGCTCGTGCGTGACGGCGCGGACCGTGTGGTCCACGACTTCGGCAGCGCGGTGACCTTCAACGGCGTGACCGGGCAACTGCTCGGCACGACCCCTGAGCAATCGCTGCCGAGGGCGATTGCCGGCAGTTTCTATGGTTTGCACATGGGCCATTTCGCCGGCCCGGTGCTGCGCTGGTTGTACTTCATTTGCGGGTTGGCCGGCACGGCGATGATCGGCACCGGGCTGGTGATCTGGCTCGGCAAGCGTCAGCTCAAACACGCGAAAAGCGCCGTGATGCCATTCGAGTTGCGACTGGTGGAAGTGCTGAATATCGCCAGCATGTCCGGGTTGATGGTGGCGGTGGCGGCATTCTTTTGGGCCAACCGGGTGTTGCCGGTCGACATGGCCGGACGTGCGGATTGGGAAGTGAACAGCTTCTTCATCGTCTGGGGTTTGAGTGTGCTGCATGCCATGGTCCGCCGGGGCTGCACGGCGTGGATCGAGCAATTGGCACTGGCGGCGTTGCTGTTTGGCGCGGTGCCGCTGCTGAACGCCCTGACCACGCCGTTTCACTTGGGAAACACGCTGGCGCAGGGCGATTGGGCGATGGCCGGTTTCGATCTGACGTGCCTGGGCGGCGGTGTGTTTTTCGCCTGGGCTGCGTGGAAAATGCAGCGTTCGGGACAAGCCAGGATCGTCCCCCGGCAGCGTGCACAACCGATCACCCTTGAGCGAGAGGCGAACTGAATGTTGCTGTCGCTGTTGCTCTGTTACGGAGGCTTCACTGCGCTGTGTTTATCGATGGACCGGCATCATGCCGAGCTGTTGGGCGGCAAACCGACGGCCCGTCGTCGCTGGTTATTGAAACTGGGTGGCTGGCTGTTGCTGGTCTTGTCACTGTGGGTGGCGGTGTCTTCGACCGGCTGGGGACTTGGCCTGGTGGAATGGTGTGCGGTGTTGATGCTCAGCGCGTTGCTGCTGGTGCTGTTGATGCCATATCGCCCGCGCCTGGCGCTGTCGATGGCTGCTTTGAGCCTGCTCGTCAGCCCCGTTGCCGCGTTTGCGCAGTACTGACCCGATGATGACTAGCCCTCCGGATTCCCATGACAACGAACCTTGCGGAGCACGTGCGCATTTCCTGCAGGTGTTCCTGTCCCAGCGTTCGCAGATGGAAGCGCTGGTGAACCGCCGCGTCGGGTGCCGGGCAACGGCGGCGGACCTGGTGCAGGATTTGTTTTTGCGCTTCTGGCGCCGGCCGCTGGTGCAGGTCGAAGAGCTCAGCACCTACCTGTTGCGTTGTGCCGGCAACATTGCCATCGACCATTTGCGCAGCGAAGGCACGCGGGTGCGGGTCAACGAAGGTTGGTTGCCGGATCAACCGGACAGCCACGGCAGTGAGCCGCAAGCCGCGCTGGAAGCCGGTAACGATTTGCGTCACGTCGAAGCGGCGTTGCGTGCGTTGCCTGAACGTACGCGGCAGATCTTTTTGCTCAATCGCATCCATGGCCGCAAATACGCCGAGATCGCCAAGGCCATGGGTTTGTCCCAAAGCGCCGTGGAAAAACATATGATGCGCGCCCTCGAAGCCTGCAAGGCCAGCCTGCGGGACCCCGAACCGCGCACGCCAGGGAAAGCACCGTGAATCACATCGAACGCGTCACCCCGACACCCGCTCAGGAACAGGCCGCTTTCGCCTGGCTGAGTCTGTTGCATGACCAGCCGAGCAGCGGCGACCAGGCCACCTTCAGCCATTGGCTGCAGGCCGATCCCGCGCATGCCGAGGCCTATGCCCAGGCGCAAGTGGTGTGGGAATTGAGCGAAGGCCCGGCGCGGACGCTGGCCAACGAAGACGCGTTTGCCTTGCAGGGTTACCTCAATGCGATGAATCGCTCGCGGCGCAGCAGCGTTCGGCGCTGGTCCGGAGCGCTGGCAATGGCGGCGTGCCTGTTGTTGATGGTCAGCCTCGGTTCAGGCTGGCAGCCGATGCGCTGGGTGGATGATCTGGGCGCTGACTATGTGTCGGCGCCGGGGGAAGTTCGCACCGTCACGCTGGCGGATCAATCGCAGGTCACGCTGGATGCCGACAGCGCCATCGCGGTGGATTTCAGTCGCGGTGAGCGTCACATTCAGTTGCGTCGTGGCGCTGGTTTTTTCAGCGTGACGCACACCGGCGAGCCGTTTGTGGTTGAGGCTGAAAAGGGCCAGGCGCGGGTGCTGGGGACGCAGTTTGAAGTGCGTTTGCAACCTCACGGCGCGCAAGTGACGGTGTTGTCCGGCCGGGTCGGCGTGACGGCGGACAAGCATGCCGAGCAGCAGATTCTGACCGCCGGCCAGCAAGTGGCTTACGGCGACGGTACGGCGGAAAAACTGCATGCAGTGGACAGCGAAGCACAGTTGGCATGGCGTCAGGGCTGGCTCAATTACTACAAGGCGCCACTGGCCGACGTGGTGCAGGATTTGCGACGTTACTACCCGGGGCGGATTGTGCTGCTCAACGATGAGCTGGCGGCGCGGCGGGTCAGTGGCAGTTTCCCGAGCAAGGATCCGCAGGCGGTGTTGAGTTCGTTGCAGGGAGTGATGGGGTTTGAGCAGCATGCTGTGGGGCATCTGATTATTTTGCGGTGAGGCGTCCGGCCCCTTCGCGGGCAAGCCTCGCTCCTACGGATCACACTGTCCTGTAGGAGCGAGGCTTGCCCGCGAAGGCGTCAAATCAAACACCCCATCATTCAAATAAAAATATTTTCAAAATCTTGGTGAGGTAAACCCAAGCCCCATCCGTGTAGTGACTGAAACTGCGAGTCATTCGCATCCGTAGCGGTTCTACACAGGTCATGAGCAATGAAGTCCAGGGCAAAATCGGGTTCGGTCAAACAGTGGTTGGGCGCTTCGGCGCTGAGCATTTCGGCATTGGCATTGCTGCCATTGAGCGTGGCATTGGCCGCTGAAGCGGGCACGACGCAGCAGCGCACGCAGTTCAGCTTCGCGATGGCCGCCAAACCGCTGCCCCAGGCCCTGAGCGACTTCAGCCGGATCACCGGCATCAGCGTGGTCTACACCGATGAAGCGCCGTACGGCATGACCGCGCCAGCGGTCAGCGGGCAGATGAGCGCCGAACAGGCGATCCAGCGTTTGCTCAGCGGTTCGGGTTTGACCTTCCGTCGCACCGATGCGCACACCATGGCGCTGGAACCGCAGCCCACCGAAGGCGCCTTGAACCTCGGCGCGACCACCATCACCTCGGTGATGGATCAAACCATGAGCTACCAGCCGCCGCCGACCAGTTCGGTGATGCGCTCTTCGGCCTTGCTCCAGGAAATCCCCCAGACCGTCAACGTCATCCCGGCCCAGGTCATTCGCGACCAGGCACCGCGCAATCTGGATGATGCGCTGGCCAACGTCAGCGGCATTACCCAGGGCAACACGCTGGGCAGCACCCAGGATTCGGTGATGACCCGCGGCTTCGGCGACAACCGCAACGGTTCGATCATGCGCGACGGCATGCCGGTGATTCAGGGCCGTGGCCTCAACGCCACAGTCGATCGGGTCGAAGTGCTCAAGGGCCCGGCCTCGTTGCTCTACGGCATCCAGGACCCGGGCGGCGTGGTCAACATGGTCAGCAAGAAACCTGAACTGGAACAGTACAACGCGTTGACCGTGCGTGGCTCGACGTACGGCGACGGCAAAAACGGCAGCGGCGGCAGCTTCGACAGCACCGGCGCGCTCGGTGATTCCGGGCTGGCCTACCGCATGGTGCTGGACCACGAAGACGAAGATTACTGGCGCAACTTCGGCACCCACCGCGAGACTCTGGTGGCGCCGTCCCTGGCCTGGTTCGGTGAAAGCACCAAGCTGTTGTTCGCCTACGAACACCGTGAATTCCTCACCCCGTTCGACCGTGGCACGCTGATCGACCCACGGGACAACCATCCGCTGGACATCTCCCGCGAGCGTCGCCTGGACGAGCCGTTCAACAACATGGAAGGGCGCTCGGACCTCTATCACTTCGAGGCCGACCACGAGCTTAACGACAACTGGAAAGCGCACTTTGGCTACAGCTGGAACCGTGAAACCTACGACGCCAGCCAAGTGCGCGTTACCGCCATCGACACCAAAAAAGGCACGCTGACCCGCAGCATGGACGGCACGCAAAACGCGATCAGCACCGACCGCTTCACCACGGCCAGCCTCGAAGGCAAAGTGAATGCGCTGGGCATGCAACATGACCTGGTGTTCGGCGTCGATGACGAGTACCGCAAGATCTACCGCGAAGACCTGATCCGCCAGAAAAGCCTGACCACCTTCAGTTACCTCAACCCGGTCTATGGCCGTGAAGTCGCCGGCACCACCGTCAGCCCGGCGGACAGCGCACAGACCGATCAACTGCGCAGTGATTCGCTGTTTCTGCAGGACTCGATCCACCTCACCGATCAGTGGATTCTGGTGGCTGGCGGCCGTTTCCAGGAGTACGACCAGTACGCCGGTAAAGGCGTGCCGTTCAAGGCCAACACCGACAGCAACGGCCAGAAATGGGTGCCGCGTGCCGGCCTTGTCTACAAGTACACCGACGCGTTGTCGTTCTACGGCAGCTACACCGAATCGTTCAAACCGAACTCGACCATCGCCCCGTTGAGCGGCAGCAGCACCGTGCTCGACGGCAGCATCGCGCCGGAAGAAGCCAAGTCCTGGGAAGTGGGAGCGAAGCTGGATATTCCGGGGCGTGTGACGGGTAACGTCGCCCTGTTCGACATCAAGAAACGCAACGTGCTGGTGGCCAATGCCGAAGGTCCGGTGACCCTTTACAGCGCCGCTGGCGAAGTGCGTTCCCGTGGTCTGGAAGTGGACCTGAGCGGTCAGCTCAGCGATCGCTGGAGCATGATCGGCAGCTATGCCTACACCGATGCCGAAGTGACCGAGGACCCGACCTACAAAGGCAAAAAGCTGCAAAACGTGGCGAAGAACACCGGGTCGCTGTCGGCGGTCTACGACTTCGGCACCATTGTTGGTGGCGATCAGTTGCGGGTCGGTGCCGGCGCTCGATATGTCGGTGAGCGGGCGGGTAACGCGGTGAACGATTTTGATCTGCCGAGCTACACCGTGGCGGATGCGTTCGCCACCTACGACACCAAGGTCGAGGGGCAGAAGGTCAAGTTCCAGCTCAACGTGAAGAACCTGTTTGACCGCACTTACTACACGTCGGCGGCGAGCCGGTTCTTTGTGTCGATGGGGGATTCGCGGCAGGTGTCGTTGTCTAGCACTTTGGAGTTCTGATCACAGACCGCGTTATCGTTCTTCGCGGGCAAGTCGGATCGCCGCATCGCTCGCTCCTACAGGGATTGTGAAACCTGTAGGAGCGAGGCTTGCCCGCGAAGGCGGCTTCCGGATCAACGCAAAAACGCCTGCCGATACTCCCCAGGCGTCCCACCCAACGCCTGCCGAAACCGATTGGTGAAATGACTGGCACTGGCAAACCCACACGCCAATGCAATCTCCCCCAACGGCTGCGATGTCGAACGCAACAACTCCCTCGCCCGGCTCAGCCGCCGCGCCAACACATACTGATGCGGGGGCAAGCCGAAGCTCTCCCGGAACATCCGCGCAAAGTGATACTCCGAGAGCGCACACAACCCCGCCAACTGTCCAAGGCTGATGGCTTCGGCCAACTGATTGTCGATGAACTCCACCAGTTGCCGACGCTGGTGCGCCGCCAATCCGCCCTTGAGCCGCAAGCCGTCGCGCATCCCGACTTGGCCGAGCAACACGTGGCTGAGCATTTCATGGGCCAGGCTGCTGGTCAGCAGGCGTTCGCCGGGTTCATCCCAGTTGAGCGTGAGCATCTGGCGAAAACGCCGGGCTTGCTGCGGGTCGTCGAGAAAAGTCCCTTCGCGCAACTGCAATTCGCGAGGTTCGCGGTCCAGCAGCGTGACGCAACCGAGGGCGAACTGTTCCGGGCTGAAATACAGATGGGCCAGGCGAATGTCGCCATTGATCACCCAGCCTGACTGATGGTCGGCCGGCAGAATGCACAGTTTGTCCGGACCACCCTTGGTGCCGGGCTGGTCGCGGCGAAAAGTGCCGGTGCCGCCCGCGATGTAACAGGACAAGGTGTGATGGCTCGGCGCTTCGTAGTCCTGGGCGTCGTGATGGTTGCTCCACAGGGCTGCAGCCATGCCGTCACCGAGCTCGGCGCTGTGCTCGAGGCGAGCATTGGGCGAGCGGTTGAGGGCTTGAAAGACTTGCAGTGATTCCAGTGCGGGCATGATCGTTTCTCCAACGCTTCGCATCCTACTCCGTAGACGTTGGCCTGCCAGCCTCTGCGCCGACAAAAGCGCAAGTTTATGCAAGTGCGAAAAAGTTTGGCGCAGGACACTGGGCACCTATTGAGGAGCCTCCGCCATGAACCTTTCGCTGTATTTGCTGACCGTGCTGATCTGGGGCACCACCTGGATTGCCTTGAAATGGCAACTGGGCGTGGTGGCCATTCCGGTGTCGATCGTCTATCGCTTCGGCCTCGCCGCGCTGGTGCTGTTCGTGATGCTGTTGCTCAGCCGCAAGCTGCAAGTGATGAACCGTCGCGGGCACCTGATCTGCCTGGCGCAGGGCCTGTGCCTGTTTTGCATCAACTTCATGTGCTTCCTGACGGCCAGCCAATGGATCCCCAGTGGCCTGGTGGCCGTGGTGTTTTCCACCGCGACCCTGTGGAATGCCCTGAATGCGCGGGTGTTCTTCGGCCAGAGAATCGCCCGCAACGTCCTGTTGGGTGGCGCGCTCGGTTTGTTCGGGCTGGGCCTGCTGTTCTGGCCGGAGCTGGCCGGCCACACCGCCAGCCCGGAAACCTTGCTGGGCCTGGGCCTGGCCTTGTTGGGCACGCTGTGCTTCTCGGCGGGCAACATGCTGTCGAGCTTGCAACAGAAGGCCGGGCTCAAGCCGCTGACAACCAATGCCTGGGGCATGGCCTATGGCGCGGCGATGCTGTCGGTGTGGTGCCTGGTCAAAGGCATTCCGTTCGAGATGGAATGGAATGCGCGTTACATCGGTTCGCTGCTGTACCTGGTCATTCCGGGTTCGGTGATCGGCTTCACCGCCTACCTGACGCTGGTCGGGCGCATGGGCCCGGAGCGCGCAGCCTATTGCACGGTGTTGTTCCCGGTGGTGGCGCTCAATGTGTCGGCGTTTGCCGAAGGCTACCAATGGACCGCGCCGGCGCTGATGGGCCTGGTGTTGGTGATGCTGGGCAACGTGCTGGTGTTTCGCAAACCCAAGGCACCGATGGTGCAGGGGAGCGGCAAGCTGGCTTGAAGATGTTTCGGATTGAGTGCGTGTGCACTCAGCGCTCGATCCGGATGGCCACATAGATCATTAGCGGCATGATGAAATCAACAATATGTCGGGCCCAGTCTTTATAGTTCCATTGTTGTGATTCATCCATGTTGAACCATTCGACCCCCACCACCTGAAAACACACGTAGTAGATAAATACGGCAATCAGTAAGCCAATCAGTGCATATTTCTTTGCTTCATGAAACTTTTTGGCGCTGGTATTTATATTTTTGAATAGTTGGTAAGTGCCCATCATGCAAAAGGCGGTGAAGAGGACTTCGAGTGTAATGATCAGCCAGTAAATCCTGTGATGGGCCATGGGTGAGGTAATGGCGCGATAACTGTACTTCTCGCCCTCGCGGGTGGTGTCCATGCTGAGGATGTGGGCGATGTATTCGTAGTTGGTGGGGTAGTCGGTGAAGTTGCTAAACAACATTAAAAAACCAAAGACGCTTATAAATAGCATCAGTGTGGCTTTGCTGATTCTGATTGTTTGATCGGACGTAAGATGGTTCAAGGTAAAAGTTCTCCAGAACAGGTTCCCGTCAGGGCGGGTAAGTAAGGAGAGTCTATAGCGAAGTGTATTTGTTGAGGGCTGGACTAAATTACAAGTTGTGTATTTGTTGTTTTGTAACGTGTGAGGCTTAGTTGTAAGCGGGCAGGCGCTTTAATCGCCTGCCCGTTTTTTTCAGCCTTTCCAGACTTGCGGGTTCACCAGGTCCTGCGGTCGTTCACCCAACAAGGCGCTGCGCAGGTTGGCCAAGGCGCGATTGGCCATCGCTTCACGGGTTTCATGGGTGGCGGAGCCGATGTGCGGCAACGTCACTGCGTTTTTCAATTGGAACAGCGGCGATTCGGCCAGCGGTTCTTTCTCGTAGACATCCAGCCCGGCGCCACGGATCTGGTTGTTTTGCAGCGCTTCGATCAGCGCGGGCTCATCCACCACCGGGCCGCGGGCGATGTTGATCAGAATCGCGTCCGACTTCATCAGCGCCAGTTCACGGCGGCTGATCAGGTGTTTGGTCTTTTCGCTGAGCGGCACTACCAGGCAAACGAAATCGGCTTCGGCCAGCAACTCATCGAGGCTGCGGAACTGCGCACCGAGCTCTTGCTCAAGTGCAGTTTTGCGACTGTTGCCACTGTAGATAATCGGCATGTTGAAACCGAGCCGACCGCGCCGGGCGATGGCGGCGCCGATGTTACCCATGCCGACGATGCCCAGGGTCTTGCCATAGACATCGGTGCCGAACAGCGGAGCGCCGATGGTGGCTTGCCATTGACCGGCCTTGGTCCAGGCATCGAGTTCGGCGACGCGGCGGGCGCTGCTCATGATCAGGGAGAAGGCCAGGTCGGCGGTGCTTTCGGTCAGCACATCTGGCGTGTTGGTCAGCATGATCCCGCGTTCGTTGAAGTACGCGACGTCGTAGTTGTCGTAGCCCACCGAGACGCTGGACACCACCTCCAGGCTGCTCGCGTTCTCCAGTTGTGCGCGACCGAGCTTGCGACCCACGCCAATCAAACCGTGGGCATGGGGCAGGGCCTCGTTGAATTGGGTGTTGATGTCGCCTTTTTTCGGGTCAGGCACGATGACGTCGAAATCCTGCTGGAGGCGTTCGATCATGGCGGGAGTGACGCGGCTGAAAGCGAGGACGGTCTTTTTCATGAGAGGAGGGCTCGTCGGGCGTGGAGAATGCCAAGCACGCTAACATTCTTCCGCGCTTTTGTGCGAGTGCCCGGATGGGGCGGATGCACGCATTTCCCCCTGTTGGATGGGTGATGCGCAAAAGGTACTTCGTACGCGAACTTGTAGGAGCCGGCTTGCTGGCGATGGCGGTGGGTTAGGCACACCGTGTTGCAGTGATCGCCGGCAAGCCGGCTCCTACAAGTGATGGGTGATGCGCAAAGGGTACTTCGTACGCGAATTTGTAGGAGCCGGCTTGCTGGCGATGGCGGTGGGTCAGGTACACCGTGTTGCAGTGATCGCCAGCAAGCCGGCTCCTACAGATTGCGGGTGACTGCCTAATCCTGCGGGTCGATGTTGTCCAGCGCGCGGTTGACGGCCAGTTCGCCGAGCATGATGACTTGTTGAATGCCCAGCAGGGTGTTGCGGTGGGGACCGTCCAGAAATCCGGCGAGGTCGCTGGCCATGACGCTGGCCGAGGCGAGGGATTCGCTGGCGTGGACCAGGAGGGTTTCGGTGTTGATGTCGGGGGCGACGAGGAATAGATGGCTGGGGGTGTGGGGCGGGATCAAGGCTTTCAGGGTGAATGAGTTTTGGGGGGAGGTGATTTCCGCATCTGGCGGATTGGGTGAGGGCTTTTTCATGGCAAAGATCCTTAGAGGCTAGGAGCTGCCACTTTTCGTTTTCCAGACAAAGGGTGGCAGCTGTACGCAAGCTGGAAAAACCGAGAAGGATCAAACCCGGCAGACCCGAAGGTCTCCCACGTACAGCCGCCATAACTCAACGTACAGCGCTGAAAAAGCGCCGCATTATGTCATGTGCGGTGATCCTATACTTCGGGTTTTCCAGACCCGGTCGCTGATGTGCAACGACCGTCAAAGCCTACCCATCTCGCGTCCCACCCGACAACCGACAGAACGTGTCGGAAACATCCTAGGACACCACGCCCTTTGTGGGAGCGGGCTTGCTCGCGAAGGCGGCGTGTCATTCAGCTCAGATGTTGGCTGACACATCGCCTTCGCGAGCAAGCCCGCTCCCACAAGGGGGGTCAATTTGCCAATCTTGCCCCACCCAGGCTCCCGCTCAACTCATACGCCGCCAGTTCCGCCTGATGCGCCGCCAATATCTCCGGCAACGACCCGCGCAAATACTCGACCCAGGTTTTGATCTTCGCATCCAGATACTGCCGCGACGGATAGATCGCATACAGATTCAATTCCTGCGAGCGGTAGTTCGGCATCACCCGCACCAGCGTGCCGTTGCGCAAGCCTTCGATCGCCGCATACACCGGCAACACGCCGACGCCCATGCCGCTGATGATTGCGGTTTTCATCGCATCGGCGGAGTTCACCAGAAACGGCGAACTGTTGATGGTGACCATTTCCTGGCCTTCCGGGCCGTCGAAATTCCATTTCTCCAGCGGAATCACCGGGCTCACCAGGCGCAGGCACGCATGGTTCAGCAAATCGCTGGGCTTGTGCGCGCAGCCGTTGGCTTTCACGTAGGCCGGCGAGGCGCAAACGATGCTGTAGGTGATGCCCAGGCGCTGGGAGACGAAGCCCGAGTCCGGCAGTTCGCTGGCAAGGACGATGGACACGTCGTAACCCTCGTCGAGCAAGTCCGGCACGCGGTTGGCCATGGTCAGGTCGAAGGTCACGTCGGGATGGGTCTTGCGGTAGCGGGCGATGGCGTCGATCACGAAGTGCTGACCGATGCCGGTCATGGTGTGCACCTTGAGTTGCCCGGCCGGGCGCGCGTGGGCATCGCTGGCCTCGGCTTCAGCCTCTTCGACATACGCCAGGATCTGCTCGCAGCGCAACAGGTAGCGCTTGCCGGCCTCGGTCAGGGCGATGCGACGAGTGGTGCGGTTGAGCAGGCGGGTTTGCAGGTGGGCTTCCAGGTTGGAGACCGCGCGCGAGACGTTGGCCGTGGTGGTGTCGAGTTGCACGGCGGCGGCGGTGAAGCTGCCGGCCTCGGCCACGTAGCTGAAGGCGCGCATGTTTTGCAAAGTGTCCATGGGGTGCTCTCGGGTGCGATGGCAAATTGTGACACGAAGTTACGGAGGCGGTGACCCCGACCAAGGGATTATCGCGTTAACGGTAACAAAGATTCACAGGAATCCCAGCTTATCGCCATCAAACCCGCCCCCTAGAATTGCGCCGTTCCTTGTAGGAGCGAAGCTTGCTCGCGAAGAACGATAACGCGGTTTAACAGATGGACCGCGTTATCGTTCTTCGCGAGCAAGCTTCGCTCCTACGGGATCCAGTCCACTTTCTCGGGAAATCGCAGCAGTGCCGCGTCGCATCAGCAGAGCGCTTCAGACGCTCAGTGTTTTGGCTTTAACCCTGGCAATCAGCGGCTGCATCGGAACCGCAGGTATTGCCCCGCAGGGCAAGGCACTGGAGGCCAATTCACTGGCCACCGACGACGCCATCCAGAGCGCCGCGCAGGACGCTCACTGGCCCACCGCGCAATGGTGGCAGGCCTACGGCGACCCGCAACTGAACCGCTGGATCGACCTCGCCCTGCAAGGCAGCCCGACCATGGCCATGGCGGCGGCGCGGGTGCGTCAGGCCAAATCCATGGCGGGCATCGCCGAGTCTGCCGAGTCGCTGCAGATCAATGGTGAGTCCACCCTCAAGCGCCACAACTGGCCCACCGATCAGTTCTACGGGCCGGGCGAGCTGGCCAACTCGACGACGTGGGACAACAACGCCGCGCTGGGCTTCAGCTACGCCCTCGACCTCTGGGGCCGTGAAAGCAACGCCACCGAGCGCGCCGTCGACATGGCGCACATGAGCGCCGCCGAAGCGCGTCTGGCCCAGCTCGAACTGCAGAACAACATCGTTCGCGCCTACATCGAACTGTCGCTGCATTACGCGCAACGGGACATCGTCACCGCGACCCTGCAACAACAGCAGCAAATTCTCGACCTCGCGCAGAAACGCCTGAGCGGCGGCATCGGCACCCACTTCGAGGTCAGTCAGGCCGAAACGCCGCTGCCGGAAACCCACCGCCAACTCGATGCGCTGGACGAAGAAATCGCCCTCAGCCGCAATCAGCTTGCCGCACTCGCAGGCAAAGGTCCGGGCGACGGCGCGCAGTTGCAGCGACCGACGTTGGCATTGGGCACCGCGCTGAAACTGCCATCGTCGTTGCCGGCGCAATTGCTCGGCCAGCGTCCAGACGTGGTCGCCAGCCGCTGGCAAGTAGCGGCTCAGGCGCGGGGCATCGATGTGGCCCACGCCGGTTTCTACCCCAACGTCGATCTGGTCGGCAGCCTCGGCTATATGGCCACCGGCGGCGGTGCGCTGGAGTTTTTGACCGGCAAGAAACTCAACTACAGCGTCGGCCCGGCGATCTCGTTGCCGATCTTCGACGGTGGCCGCTTGCGCGCCGAGTTGGGGGAAGCCTCGGCCGGTTATGACATCGCCGTGGCGAAGTACAACCAGACGCTGGTCAATGCGCTGAAAAACATCTCCGACCAGTTGATCCGCCGCGAATCCATGGACAAGCAGCAAACCTTCGCCGCCGAATCCGTGGCCACCGCGCAGAAGACTTATGACATCGCGATGGTCGCTTACCAGCGTGGGCTCACCGATTACCTCAACGTGCTCAATGCCCAGACCTTGTTGTTCAAACAGCAGCAGGTTCAGCAACAGGTTCAGGCTGCGCGCTTGAGTGCTCACGCTGAACTGGTGACGGCGCTCGGCGGTGGGCTTGGTGCGGGTAACGATGTGCCGAATGCTGAGAAAACCCAGCCCCCGAAAACCCCGGTTCTATTGCGTTGAACACAAATCCCTGTGGGAGCGGGCTTGCTCGCGAAAGCGGTGTGTCAGGCGACATCAGCATTGACTGACACACCGCTTTCGCGAGCAAGCCCGCTCCCACAGGGACCGAGTTTTCGCCGCACAATCTTCGACCAATAAGCAGGATTTCATGACTCCCTTGCCCGCACCGATGCGCTGGCTGTATTCCCTTGAATGGCGCCGGGGTTTCTTCGACTGGGCACGCAGCGACGGCGTGACCTGGGTCTACATTTTCAAGGTGCTGTTCGCCGCGTTCCTGACCCTGTGGCTGGCCATGCGTCTGGAATTGCCGCAACCGCGCACGGCGATGATCACCGTGTTCATCGTCATGCAGCCGCAAAGCGGCCAGGTGTTCGCCAAAAGTTTCTATCGCTTCCTTGGCACGTTGACCGGGTCGGCGGTGATGGTCGCGCTGATTGCCTTGTTCGCACAAAACACCGAGTTGTTCCTCGGTTCTCTGGCGATCTGGGTTGGCATCTGCTCGGCCGGTGCGGCGCGTTCTCGCAACTTCCGCGCATACGGTTTTGTGCTGGCCGGGTACACCGCCGCGATGGTCGGCTTGCCGGCTCTGGCGCACCCGGAGGGCGCGTTCATGGCGGCGGTCTGGCGCGTGCTGGAAATCTCGTTGGGGATTCTCTGTTCCACGCTGGTCAGCGCTGCGATCCTGCCGCAAACCGCCAGCGCGGCGATGCGCAACGCCTTGTATCAGCGCTTTGGTGTGTTCGCCTTGTTCGTCACCGATGGCTTGCGCGGTCGCAGCAAGCGGGACGCCTTTGAAGCCAGCAACGTGCGCTTCATCGCCGAGGCGGTCGGCCTGGAAGGGCTGCGCAGCGTCACCGTGTTCGAAGACCCGCACATGCGTCGGCGCAACGGTCGGCTCAGTCGCTTGAACAGCGAGTTCATGGGCGTCACCACGCGGTTCAATGCCCTGCACCAACTGCTCGAACGCTTGCGCAGCAGTGGCGCCGATCACGTGGTCGCGGCGATCAAACCGGGCTTGCAGGACCTCGCAGAAGTGCTCGACGGTTTCAGTGGTCGCGCGTTGACCAGCCCTGACGCCGCACGTTTGGTGATTGCACTGAGTGCCTACAAGGAAGCGCTGCCGGCGCGTGTCCGCAGCCTGCGCGCGACCTTTCAGGAGAGCGAGCCAAGCGACGCCGAGCAGCTCGATTTTCATACCGCGTATGAGCTGCTTTATCGCTTCGTCGACGACCTGCACGGTTATGCACAGACCCACGCGTCCCTGGCTGATCACAGCCATGAACGGGAGCAGTGGGACGAGCCTTTCACTCCGCAAACCAACTGGATGGCGTCCGCCGCTTCGGGGATTCGCGCGGCGTTTATTCTGGTGGTGCTGGGCAGTTACTGGGTGGCAACCGCGTGGCCGAGCGGGGCGACGATGACGTTGATTGCCGCTGCAACGGTGGGCCTTTCGGCAGCGACGCCGAACCCGAAACGCATGGCGTTCCAGATGGCCTGCGGCACATTCCTGGGTGCGCTGATCGGCTTCGTCGAGATGTTTTTCATCTTCCCGTGGATCGATGGCTTTCCGTTGCTGTGCGTGATGCTCGCGCCGGTGATCGTGCTCGGTTCGTTCCTGACCTCTCGCCCGCAATACGCCGGTGTCGGTCTCGGTTTGCTGATCTTCTTCAGCACCGGTTCGGTGCCGGACAACCTCACCGTCTACAACCCTTACACCTTCATCAACGACTACATCGCCATGGTGCTCGGCATGCTGGTGTGTGCCGCCGCCGGCGCGATCATCCTGCCGCCGAACAGCCGCTGGTTATGGCGCCGGTTGGAGCAGGACCTGCGCGGGCAGGTGGTGTATGCGATCAGCGGCAAACTGAAGGGCCTGGCGTCGAGTTTCGAAAGCCGCACGCGGGACTTGCTGCATCAGGCTTATGGCCTCGCCGCCGGTCAGCCGCAGGTGCAACGGGACTTGCTGCGCTGGATGTTCGTGGTGCTGGAAGTCGGTCACGCGATCATCGAGTTGCGCAAGGAACAGGCGATTCTGCCGGTGCACCCGGCGTACGCCGAATCGCAGCCGTGGCGCCAGGCAATCCGCGTGATGGGCCGTTCGCTGGTGCGGCTGTTTCTGCAACCGGGCCAGAGCAATCTGCAGCGCTGCCTGATCGCGGTCGACCATGCGATCAGCCGCGTGCAAGCCACCGACGAACCCTTCGCGCCGCACTTCGACACCTCGGCGTTGCGCCGGGTGAAGAGCTACCTGCATTTCATCCGCACCTCATTGCTCGACCCGCAATCACCGCTTGCCGCCTACGCAATGACCACGCCCCAAGGACTTGAACATGCCTCGTGAAATCGCCTTCCACGGCGTGTACATGCCAACCATGACGTTGATGTTTTTCATCGCCGCGGTGCTGGCCTGGGCGCTGGACCGGTTCCTGTCCGGGTTCGATCTGTACCGTTTTTTCTGGCACCCGGCGCTGCTGCGTCTGAGTTTGTTTACCTGTCTGTTCGGTGCTTTGGCGCTGACTGTCTACCGTTGAGAACGTCCTGATGAAAAAGCTTTTCAGCCTGCTCGCCACTCTGCTGGTGCTGGCCCTCGCGCTATGGATCGGCCGGACCCTCTGGGTGCATTACATGGACACGCCGTGGACCCGCGACGGCCGGGTGCGCGCCGACATCATCAACGTCGCCGCTGACGTCACCGGTGAAGTGGTGGAAGTGCCGGTGCGCGACAACCAACAGGTTAAGAAGGGCGATCTGCTGATGCGCATCGACCCCGAGCACTACCGCATCGCGGTCAAGCAGGCGCAGGCACTGGTGGCTTCACGCAAGTCGACGTGGGAGATGCGCAAGGTCAACGCCCATCGCCGCGCCGACATGGATGCCCTGGTGATCTCCAAGGAAAACCGCGACGACGCCAGCAATATTGCGGACTCGGCCCTCGCCGATTACCAGCACGCGCAAGCACAACTGGAAGCCGCCGAACTGAACCTCAAACGCACCGAAGTGCGCGCAGCGGTGGACGGTTATGTGACCAACCTTAATGTGCATCGCGGCGATTACGCACGCATCGGCGAAGCGAAAATGGCCGTGGTCGATATGAACTCGTTCTGGGTCTACGGCTTCTTCGAGGAAACCAAACTGCCGCACGTGCGGGTGGGCGATAAGGCCGATATGCAACTGATGAGCGGCGAAGTGCTCAAGGGGCATGTGGAGAGTATTTCTCGCGGGATCTACGACCGCGATAACCCGGAAAGCCGCGAGCTGATTGCGGACGTGAACCCGACTTTCAACTGGGTGCGCCTGGCACAGCGGGTGCCGGTGCGGATTCACATTGATGAAGTGCCGGAAGGGGTGTTGTTGGCGGCGGGGATTACGTGCACGGTGGTGGTTAAGCAGGATGGTGGGGTGTAACAGGTAGACCGAGGCGCCTGAATCGCCAGCAAGCCGGCTCCTACAAATAGGTGTCGTACACACATTTTTGTGTTCGGCGCAAAATCTGTAGGAGCCGGCTTGCTGGCGATGTGGCCAACTCGGTCTTACAGTTCACTCCTTGCAAAACGTCTCATGCAAATGCCGCCAAACCACCTTGCCACCGGCCTGCTTCTCAAACACCACCGTCGAACGACGATCGGAGTGCAGGCCGGTCGCATCGGTCTGCTGCTCGCGATAGCTCACGGTCGCGCCGTTGTCGGACAGCGCAATGCCACGCAACTCGCTGAGCTCAATCCTGAACCCGAGCTTCTTCCCGCCCGCCATCCGGAACAACTCGCCAAGCGCGTCGAAGTCCAGCACCCGGCCCAACGGCGAGACCATGGAAAACTGCGCTGAAAAACGGGCGAGCAGTTGTTCAAGTTCGCTGGCGTTTCGTTCTTCGGCCAGCCATTGCTCGATGGCGACGTGGGCCTGGATCACTTCGTCAAAGTATTCGGTGTAGTCGGTCATGTTCCTTCCTGAAGATTTTGCAGAGTCTGTTCTGACGTCTTCGCGGGCAAGCCTCGCTCCTACAAGGGCCGAGGTGCTCTCCGTAGGAGCGAGGCTTGCCCGCGAAGAACGATAACGCGGTCTCAAAGCTGCCCGCGCAACCCGAACCGCTTCATCAACCCCGACTCCAGCAACCCTTTGGGCAACAACCCCGCCAACAACGGCAACGCCCGGCTGCCATTGCCCAAACGAATCAGGCGCGGCGGTTTGCTTTGCTGCACCGCCTTGAGCAAACCGGCGGCAAACTCATTGGCCGGCGTCGGGTTGTCCTGGGACGCCTTGGCCCGCGCACGAATGCCTTCGCGCAGCGGAAACCACGGTGACTGTTCGCTGATCAACTGCTCCGCCTCGGCCCCGGCATTCTTGGCAAAACTGGACGCGATGGCGCCCGGTTGCACCTCCATCACTCGCACACCGAACGGCGCCAGTTCCATGCGCAGCGCATCGCTCAAGGCATGCACTGCGGCTTTCGAGGCGCAGTAAGCACCGGCAAACGGCGTGACCAGAACCCCGGAAACGCTGCCGATATTCACCACTATCCCTTTGGCCCGGCGCAGCACCGGGAAGAGCGCGCGCGTCACGCCGACAATCGCAAACACATTGGTTTCGAACTGCCGCTGCATGGCCGGCACACCGCCGTCCAGCAGCGGCCCCATGGCGCCATAACCGGCGTTGTTGATCAGCACATCGAGGCCGCCATGTTGCTGGTTGATCTGCCCGGCCAACGCTTCAAGTGCCACGCCATCGTTGACGTCCAGTTGCACGGCGGTGAAACCGGCCGCCGTCAACGCGGCGACGTCTTCAGCCTTGCGGGCGCTGGCCCAGACTTTATAACCGGCACCTTTAAAGGCATCCGCAAGAGCGCGGCCAATGCCGCTGGAACAACCGGTAATCAACGCAACGGGCATGGCGCGGTCCTTGTGCAAAGGGAAGAGTGGGGATCAGTCGGAGAAACTACCCTGCAAACGCTCGGCGCGAAACTCCAGGGTCTGCGGGCGATAACCGGGACGCAGCGGCGGCATGGGCAAGCAATCTTCCCAGTTCGCGCCGGCTTGCAGTTCACCAGGGCCGCGATAACGCGGTGCGGCGTATTGATTGTCGGCGAGGTTGACCGTATCGCCCGGCGCGTAGGCAGCAATGCGCCAGCGCAGTTCGGTCAGCGGCACGTCGTTGCCGTTGTTCATCTTCAATAGCAACGGGCGATCTGCCGGGCAATGCTCCGGCGCGTAAGTGATGCGCAACTCAAGGCGCGCCAATTGCTTGACCTCGCGATTGTCCAGCCAGACCACCCAGGTGGCCACCAGCCCCAGGCCGATGGCGGCCGCCACCGAAACGGGCAGGGCCTTGGACGGGTAGCGCAGCAACAGGATCAGCCAGGTGATGACCAACAGGACGCCGATGAACATGTCGCACAACCTCGCAGGAGAGAGGCTCATCCTACCTAAGGGCGGGTGTGCTTGGCGATGGGCGTGGTGAGGGCGACCGTTTGTCGAGCCTGTAATTTGTGACAGTAGCCATGCATGGGTTTTCAGCATTAGCTGGTGCAAATCGACATGAAGACGCCTGATGCAGCCTCAGCTGGCTTACCTGCACCGCGACACCCCAAGCATGACGGTCGTTGAACCGCGGGGGCTGACCGTGCGTTCGGTGGATTATTACCGTGCCGCGCAGGGTGAATTCGCCGAAGCTAGGGTCAATCGCACGGTTCTTGACCCCGCTGGGCGGGCGATTGCGCAGTGGGATCCGCGGTTGTTCCTGGAGACTTCGACACCGGCCAACCTCAGCAGCATTCTGTCACTGTCCGACACTGCGTTGAGCACCGTCAGTGTCGATGCTGGCTTGAGCGTGAATCTTTTCGGCGAGGCGGATCAACTGGTTCAATCCTGGGATGGCCGGGGTTCGCAACGCTGGATGCACTATGACGATCAGCTGCGCCTGACCCTGCTGTTCGAGCAAGCCGCGAGGGGCGAAGCGGTTTGCGCAGAGCGTCTGACTTATGCGGCCAACGCTCCGGCGTTCGCCGATCGCAACCAGTGCGGCCAATTGATCCGGCATGACGACCGGGCAGGCACGCAGCTGTTCCCGACGTTTGGATTGACCGGCGGGTTGCTTGAGCAGACTCGACACTTTCTACGTGCGTTGGCATCCCCCGATTGGCCCGAGCCCGTGGACGAGCGCGATACCTGGCTGGAACCGGGGGCTGGCGCGACTACTCGCTCACGCTTCAACCCGCTGGGCGAGGCTGTTGAACAGACCGACGCCCAAGGCAACCGTCAGCTTTTCAGCCACACCGTCGCTGGCCAGTTGCGCGAGGTGCGACTGCAACTGCGCAGCGACACCACGCCAAAAACGCTGGTCAGCGCCATCCAGTACAACGCCCATGGCCAGCCCGAACGGGAAGTGGCGGGCAACGGCGTGATCACCACGCTCGAATACGCCCCGGAAGATGCTCGTCTGACCCGCTTGCACGCCAGGCGCGGCAACGACGTCCTGCAAGATTCCCATTATGAATACGACCCAACGGGCAACGTGCTGCGCATCGAAGACGCCGCCGTACCGATTCGTTACTTCGCCAACCAGCGTATCGACCCGGCCAACCGATTTGTCTATGACAGCCTCAATCAGTTGATCCGTGCGACGGGCTGGGAGGCCGGCGGCGCGAACAGAGGTCCACAGTTTTCGGCTTTCGACGATCCCGCGCCACGGGGCAATTATTGCCAGAGCTATCGCTACGATCGGGGCGGCAACCTGTTGGAACTCATCCACGAGGGGCCGCAAAAGCATGGACATCGTCTGGTCGCCGCGCCTTTCAGCAACCGTTGCCTGCCAGTGGTCGACGGCGTGGACCCCGGCGAAGAGGATTTTCGCCGGGGCTTCGACGCCAACGGCAATCTGCTGACGTTGCAACCGGGACAAACCTTGAACTGGGACCTGCGCAATCAGTTGTGCGAAGTGCAGCTGGTAAACCGAAACGGCGCCCAGAACGACAGTGAGCGTTACAGCTACGGAGCCGACGGCATGCGCGTGCGCAAAGTCCGCTCGACGCAGACCAATGCCCGTACAGTGATCGCGGAAGTGCGTTATTTGCCAAACCTGGAAATACGTACCCACAGCGGCACCGGCGAAGTGCTGCATGTGATCAACATCCAGGCCGGGCGCAGCAGCGTACGGGTGTTGCACTGGGAAACGGCGCCGCCGAAGGACAGCGCCCATGATCAATACCGGTTCTGCCTGAATGACCATTTGGGGTCCTGCACCCTGGAACTCGACAGCGACGGTGAAGTGATCAGCCAGGAGCGTTATCACCCGTTCGGGACTACCGCCTGGTTTGCCGGGAGGGGGGAGGTTGAGGCGAGTCGTAAAACGGTTCGGTATTCGGGGAAAGAGCGGGATGCGACGGGGCTTTATTATTATGGGTTGCGGTATTACGTGGCGTGGTTGCAGCGGTGGTTGAATCCGGATCCTGTGGGAATTATCGATGGGCTTAATCAAGTTTCTTTTGTCGGAAATAATCCATTGAAATTCATTGATCATTCCGGACTAACCCGACGTCGAGCGGACCAGGCTTATTTCGATATGCAACAAGAGGAGGGGCATTGGGAGCAGTGGTTGGAGAAGCAGGGAGGGCGAGTTTTGAAGTTGGGTGGCATAGAAATGATGCAAGAAATCAGTGGGGATAATTTGATGAACGCTAGAGAGGACGTCTTGACGCCTAACGAGAGTGAGTTCCTTGAAAATTTTGTTGAAGCGGGTAAGAAGAGCTACATAGTTCACTTTACGGGAAGCGAAATCCCTCAGGATAAAAGAGGCAATATTGTATTGAGGTCGCGTAAAAGTTTGCAAAAAAAAGGAATTAAATTTAATACTGGTAACAGTCAGCAGGGTGATATAGATGGCGTTGGAAGTTTCGATTTTGTTCACTTTTCACTCAATGTTGTTCCTCTTGCAAAGCTCGAAAGCAGGTTTGGAAAGCATCGATATCAAATGGCGCTAGTCGATGCAAATAAATCACCCTACGTTAAGTATGCTCATGTGCAGTTGAGCGACACTCTTTATTTTGCTAAGCGTCAGACTAAACGTTATCCAGACTATCTTTCTGAAGCTGACGTTGAATTACTTAAAAAACAAGTGGTGGCCAAAGATCCTACCGAATTGATATCTAGTCCGGAACATGCTATCGAATTGCTGGGGCGTAGAATCATTCGCGACGTGAGGCTGCTAAGTTCTGCTGCTCAGGAGAAAATCATGTCTTTAGGGGAGGGGCGTGAACTGGATGAAGTTCTTAATACATTTTATAGGCCGCAATTTGCTGTTCCCAAAAAAATAGTTATGAATAAAACAGATTTCGATCATAAAAATATGGGTGAGTGAACTGGGGTTTTGGCCAACTTACGCAAGTGGGGAGACGATTCTGTCGCAATGAAAATCGACTTTTTATCGCACCGACAGTCGTGACTGTAGCTTTTTTAGTAGCCATATATGGATTTGAGCATTAGCTGATCGTCATTCTTCGAGATGAATTGTCATGGATACCCAAGTAACGGCCATGCACCGCCATACCCCAAAGCTGATTGCCATTGATCCGCGTGGTCTGGCCCTACGTTCAGTAAATTACTACCGTGCTGGCCCCGGCGACTTGGCAGAGGCGCGGGTCGATTACACGACCCATGACCCAGCGGGAAGGGCAGTTGTGCAGTGCGATCCGCGCCTGTTTCAGGATGCCTCGGCACCGGCCAATCTGGTTACGATTCATGGCCTCTCCGGCACGGCCATGTGCACCCTCAGTGTCGATGCCGGGCTGCACTTGAGCCTGTTCGGCGAGGCGGGTCAACCGGTTCAATCCTGGGATGGACGGGGTTCGAAACGTTGGATGCACTACGACAATCAACTGCGATTGACTGCGTTGTTCGAGCAAACGTTAGAGGGTGAAGCGATTTGCGCGGAGCGTCTGACTTATGCGGCGAACGATCCCGTTTCCGCCGATCACAACCAGTGCGGCCAACTGATCAGCCACGCAGACCTTGCCGGTGTTCTGCAACTCAACGACTATGGATTGACCGCCACGCTACTCGAGCAAGAGCGACGTCTCGGCGACATCGCGCAGTCTTTTTCAACGCACTCACGCTTCAGCCCACCGGGTGAGCTGCTGTCCCGAACCGATGCCCAAGGCAACGAACAACGCTTCAGCCAGACGGTGGACGGTCAGTTGCGCGCTGTGGATTTGCGTCTGAGCCACACGACCCAGCGCCTGCCAATGGTCAGCGCCATCACCTACAACGCCCACGGCCAGGTCGAAAGGGAAGTCGCCGGCAATGGCGTGATCACCACCCTCGAATACGCCGCCGAGGACGGGCGCTTGCAACGCCTGCTGTCCCGGCTTGGTCAGAACCCGCCGTTACAGGATCTGCGTTACAGCTACGACCCGGTCGGCAATGTGCTGAGCATTGAAGACGCCGCGCTGCCGATCCGCTACTTCGCCAATCAGCGTATCGAACCGGTCAGCGATTATTGGTACGACACGCTCGACCGGTTGATCGCAGCCACAGGCTGGGAGGCCGGCTCGGTCAGGCACGGCCCGTCGTCGGCGATGACGGCGGATCCCGCCATGCCCGGCAACTACCGCCAGACCTACCGTTATGATGCCGGCAACAACCTGCTTGAACTGACCCACACCGGCCCGCAAAACCCCGGCCATCGTCTGGTCGCCGATGCTCACAGCAACCGCTGCCTGCCGGTGCGCGATGGTATCGAGCCGACTGAACAAGACTTCCGTGACAGTTTCGATGCCAACGGCAACCTGCTGACGCTGCAACCGGGGCAAACGTTGCGCTGGGACGCGCGCAATCAATTGTGTGAAGTACGCCCGGTGGCGCGTGATACCGAAAACGACAGCGAGCATTACGTTTACGCTGCCGACGGCCTGCGCGTGCGCAAAGTCCGCTCGCTGCAAACCAATGCCCAAACGAACATCATCGAAACCCTTTATTTGCCCGGCCTGGAAATCCGCACCCACAGCGGCACCGGCGAAGTGCTGCACGTCATCGACGTGGCGACCGGGCGCGGCAGTGTGCGGGTGTTGCACTGGGAAGCGGGAAGACCGAACGAGATCAGCAACGACCAGCAGCGCTACAGCCTGACGGATCATCTGGGGTCGAGCACGCTGGAGCTGGATCAGCACGCCCGCCTCATCACCCAGGAAAGGTTTTACCCGTTTGGCGGCACGGCGTGGTGGAACGGCGCGACGGTGCAGGTCAGCTACAAAACGGTGCGCTATTCGGGCAAGGAACGGGATGCGACGGGGCTTTATTACTATGGATTTCGGTATTACGCACCCTGGTTGCAGCGATGGATTAATCCGGACCCTTTGGGGGATGTTGATGGATCGAATTTGTTTTGTTTTGTTGCAAACTGTCCTTTGAACTTTGTGGATTTACAAGGAGGGGTGAAAGTACCTGCAGGGGCGATTTTTTCAAAGGATGTTCAAAGTTTGGTTGAAAGCGGGAAGTATATTGGTGCGCAATCTTTGGCTCGTGCTAAATCTGTTTCTGATGTCCTCGTTGTTAATAAGTTGGTGTCATCTTTTATTTCTGAAGTTGATATGCAGTCGATGACCGTATTTCAGAATAGACACGATAATACAATTTATCGAGCTAGCTCTGCGGTCGAGGGTGTGGGATTTTTTGTGAAAAAAATGCAGAGCCCGGAAGGTCCTCAGCGCGAAGAACTCGCCTATACCGTTAGTGAAATGCTCAATTTGCATCTTGTCCCTCCTACAAAAGCCAAGGCGAAATCAATGGTTCAGCAGGAAGTAATTGTTGCTGGAGCTGACACTAAAGAAAGGAGGGTTTTACCTGAAGTGGCCAAGCTTTTTTATTTTCTTATTAATGAGTTTGATGATAACTCTGGTAATCAGTTGTGGGATGCTCTAGGTAACGTATACCTGATAGATCATGAGGCGGCTTTTTCTGAAAGCGAAAATTCGATTTATAACTTGTCTACTGTTGATTTGTCGAAAGCGTTCAATGCGGAACGCTGGGGTAAATTTAAGTCGATTGGTAATGCTGAGTGGAAGTCAATTATTTCCGAGAAATATTCGACTTTATCGAAGGGAGAGGTAAAAGCATTTATGGGGCGAATTGCAGATACTAAGGTTGCAGTGCAGCGAGAAATTGATCGAGGTGCGGTAAGTTTTGGGCAGAAGCGCAGTTTTTTACAGCGAACATTCGGAAGAGCAGTCTCTTGAATTCAGGAAATGGGCATTAGTTAATAAAAAAGCCCCCACCCAACCCACTGCGGATAGGGAACGCAGTGACCTGGACGGGGGCTTCTTTTTGCCGATGACTTACTGCGCGATCATTTTCACCGAAACCCCACGCTCAATCGGCGTAGACCGGGCATAGATATCTTCAAACCGCTCGATATCATCCTCACCTGGTTAGCTACCCGATTGGAATGGGTTGGCCGGTATTCGTACCACTCATCGAGACTGTAACTTTTGACAGTAGCCAGACATGGATTTTAGGCATTTGCTGATTGTCACTCTTCAAGACGAATTGTCATGGATACCCAAGTAACGGCCATGCACCGCCATACCCCAAAGCTGATTGCCATCGATCCCCGCAGTCTGGCCGTTCGCTCGGTGGATTATTACCGTGCCGATTCGGGCGATATGGCAGAGGCGCGGGTCGATTACACGACCCATGACCCAGCGGGAAGGGCAGTTGTGCAGTGCGATCCGCGCCTGTTTCAGGATGCCTCGGCACCGGCCAATCTGGTTACGATTCATGGCCTCTCCGGCACGGCCTTGTGCACCGTCAGTGTCGATGCCGGGCTGCGCGTGAGTTTGTTCGGTGAGGCGGGCCAACCCGTTCAATCCTGGGATGGCCGGGGTTCGCAACGTTGGATGCACTACGACAATCAGCTGCGATTGACGGCGCTGTTCGAGCAGGCGTTGGAGGGCGAATCGATTTGCGCAGAGCGTCTGACTTATGCGGCCAACGCTCCGGCGTTCGCCGACCACAACCAGTGCGGCCAACTGATCAGCCACGCAGACCTTGCCGGTGTTCTGCTGTTCAACGACTACGGATTGACCGCCGCGCTACTCGAGCAAGAGCGGCGTCTCGATGACATCGCACAGTCGTTTTCAACGCACTCACGCTTCGACCCACCGGGTGACCTGCTCTCCCGGACCGATGCCCAAGGCAATGAACAACGCTTCAGTCAGACCGTGGGCGGTCAGTTGCGCGCCGTGGATTTGCGTTTGAGCCACACGACCCAGCGCCTGCCGATGGTCAGCGCCATCACCTACAACGCCCACGGCCAGGTCGAAAAGGAAGTCGCCGGCAATGGCGTAGTCACCACCCTGGAATACGCCGCCGAAGACGGGCGTCTGCAACGCCTGCTGTCCCGGCTCGGCCAGAACCAGCCATTGCAGGATCTGCGTTACAGCTACGACCCGGTCGGCAATGTGCGAAGCATCAAAGACGCCGCGCTGCCGATCCGCTACTTCGCCAATCAGCGTATCGAACCGGTCAGCCATTATTGGTACGACACGCTCTACCGGTTGATCGCGGCCACAGGTTGGGAGGCCAGCTCGGTCAGGCACGGCCCGTCGTCGGCGATGACGGCGGATCCCGCCATGCCCGGCAACTACCGCCAGACCTACCGTTATGACGCCGGCAACAACCTGCTCGAACTGACCCACACCGGCCCGCAAAACCCCGGCCATCGTCTGGTCGCCGATGCTCACAGCAACCGCTGCCTGCCGGTGCGCGATGGTATCGAGCCGACTGAACAAGACTTCCGTGACAGTTTCGATGCCAACGGCAACCTGCTGACGCTGCAACCGGGGCAAACGTTGCGCTGGGACGCGCGCAATCAATTGTGTGAAGTCCGCCCGGTCGAACGTGACGGCGCCGAAAGCGACAGCGAACAATACGTTTATGGTGCCGACGGCCTGCGCGTGCGCAAAGTCCGCTCGCTACAAACCAATGCCCGAACGAACATCATCGAAACCCTGTATTTGCCCGGCCTGGAAATCCGCACCCACAGCGGCACCGGCGAAGTGCTGCATGTCATCGACGTGGCGACCGGGCGCGGCAGCGTGCGGGTGTTGCACTGGGAGGCGGGAAGACCGAACGAGATCAACAACAACCAGCAGCGCTACAGCCTGACGGACCATCTGGGGTCGAGCACGCTGGAGCTGGATCAGCACGCCCGCCTCATCACCCAGGAAAGGTTTACCCGTTTGGCGGCACGGCGTGGTGGAACGGCGCGACGGTGCAGGTCAGCTACAAAACGGTGCGCTATTCGGGCAAGGAACGGGATGCGACGGGGCTTTATTACTATGGCTTCAGGTATTACGTACCGTGGTTGCAGCGTTGGTTGAATCCAGATCCTGCGGGCGCGATTGATGGATTGAATTTCTATGCCATGGTTCGAAACAATCCAATGGTGTTGCGAGACTACAACGGTTTGGCAGGTGACGAATTATTCAACGCATCTTTCCATGAGCTTGACCTTTCAACCCAAGGCTGGAAACAGCACTTGCTTGGCACTCAACTGTTGAATCTACTGTTGCAGCGCCATGACAAAACGAAGGGAGGCTACGAAGAAACCCATGATTATCGCGTTTTCGAAGTGGGTGATCCGGAGTACGCCTTGACTGGGCAGGAAATCGTTGAGGCATTGGAGGGCTACCGCAAGACGTACCTGGACCTGGCGCATCGTGCATCCACTAGCGGTGCTGGAAAGTCGGAGTTGGGCCTGTCGATGATAGAACTTTCAAATCAAGCAGGACGGATGCGTGATCTCGCTAAGGGCATTGATGGATCAACTGCTTCGGCACCAGCGAACAAACCTCGCTTTTTTGCATTGATGAAAGCAAAGCCGGAAAACGGAAAGCGAGAAATCCTGGCCATTCAGAAAATATCGATAAGTCAGCGCACCGCTGGTGAAGACAGGGCGTTTGTCAGTGGCGTTATTCAGAACCCACTCATTCGACCTGAGGTGAGGGGCGGTTTTAGCGATCTGCCTGGGAGAGAGTCGATACCTGTACTGAGGCGGGTGCGAACCTTCGTTACGGTTCGGAGTTTGAACGAGGTGGGCAAAAGTACGAACATGAAATATGTGCTGTTTGGCTCAACAAACAATAGAGACTTGGACGTGGCGAAAAGACTCAAGGCAAAATTGAAGTCCGAGCCTACCCACCTGCCACTTTCGAGGTTGAACCCGAAAGGTCGATGATTTTCATAAAAAAAGCCCCCACCCAACCCACTGCGGATAGGGAACGCAGTGACCTGGACGGGGGCTTCTTTTTACCGATGACTTACTGCGCGATGGTCTTCACCGAAACCCCACGCTCAATCGGCGTAGACCGACCATAGATATCTTCAAACCGCTCGATATCGTCCTCACCCAGATAGCTACCCGATTGCACCTCGATAATCTCGAGTGGAATCTTGCCCGGGTTGCGCAAACGGTGAACCGAAGCAATCGGAATGTAGGTCGACTGGTTCTCGCACAGCAGGAACACATTCTCGTCGCAGGTCACTTCGGCGGTGCCGCTGACCACGATCCAGTGTTCGGCGCGGTGGTGATGCATTTGCAGTGACAGGCACGCGCCCGGTTTCACCGAGATGTGCTTGACCTGGAAGCGGCCGCCCATGTCCACCGAGTCATACGAACCCCACGGACGATAGACTTCGCAGTGGTTCTGGGTTTCGCTGCGGCCCTGTTCGTTGAGGGTGTTGACCATCTGTTTCACGCCTTGGACCGAGTCCTTGTGGGCGATCATCATGGCGTCCTTGGTTTCGACCACCACGATGTTTTCCAGGCCGATCACCGACACCAGTTTGCCGTTGCCATGGATCATGCAGTTTTTGCTGTCCTGAATGACCACGTCGCCTTTGGTGACGTTACCGTTGACGTCTTTGTCATTCACTTCCCACAGCGACGCCCAGCAACCGACATCGCTCCAGCCGGCGGTCAACGGTACGACGCAGGCGCGCTGGGTTTTTTCCATGACCGAGTAATCGATGGAGTTGTCAGGGCAGCAGGCGAAGGTGGCTTCGTCGATGGTGACGGTGTCGGCGTCCTGAACGCTGCGCTCAAGGGTCAGCAGGCAGGTGTCGTAGATGTCCGGATCGTGCTTTTTCAGCTCTTCGAGGAAGCGGCTGGCGCGGAACAGGAACATGCCGCTGTTCCAGAAGTAACCGCCGGACTGGACGAACTCGGTGGCGCGTTTCACGTCCGGTTTTTCAACGAAGTGCGAGACGCGGCTGACGCCTTCCGGCAGCAGCGAGTCGTTGGTCGACTTGATGTAGCCGTAGCCGGTTTCCGGTTTGGTCGCCGGGACGCCGAACAGCACCATTTCGCCGTTTTCGGCAGCCACAGTGGCCAGGGCGAGAGCGCGTTGCAGGGCTTTCTGGTCTTCCAGTACGTGGTCGGCCGGCAGCACCAGCATCAACTCGTCACGACCTTCGTTGACCAGCATCATCGCGGTCAGGGCCACGGCCGGCGCGGTGTTGCGGCCGAACGGTTCCATCAGGATGCGCTGGGTTTCCAGCTTACGGTTGCTCAGTTGCTCGTTGACGATGAAGCGGTGGTCTTTGTTGCAGACCACGATCGGGGTGTCCATGCCTTCGAACACCAGGCGTTCCAGGGTTTGCTGGAACAGCGTGTGTTCGCCGGTCAGGGCCAGGAATTGTTTAGGGAACTGCTTACGGGAAAGCGGCCAAAGACGTGAGCCACTACCACCTGACAAGATCACCGGAATCATGTTGTTACTCCTTGAAAATCGTATGGGTCAGAGCTACTGCGTTCTGTCGTTTCACTCTTGTTTTTGTTCCGTGTCCCGACTGACACCTCGGTCCCTTGTAGGAGCATGGCTTGCCAGCGAAGGCGGTCTCGAGGGCCTCTTCGCCGGCAAGCCGTGCTCCTACAGGGCACGGGTCAACCGGGTAAATGTATTAGCGCGTCGAAACCGGGCGTTTTACCCAGACTGGCGACAGGCTGCTGCCGTTGCCGGTGACGTACAGCACCGCCGCTTCGCCGCGTTCCAGGGCAACCGGTTTCACGTCGCCCACTTTCGTGGCGCCATCGTATAGCGCCAGGCTGACTTTGACCGGGTTGATTTCACGCTCGCCGCGGCCCTTGGCGGCCACGGAAGGAACCACTTCGGTCTTGCCGTCAGCGGTTTTCAGGGTCAGGGCCTTGTCACTCAGGTTCTGTACGCGAACCAGGGATTTCTGCTTGTTCTTGAATGGCGGCTCTTCGATCAGTTGCGGCGCGCCGCTGGCGTTGTTGACCAGGGTGTAATAGTGATCGCCGGCCAGTTTCACCGGCAGGGTCTGGCTGCCGACCTTGGCGCTGTAGTCGCCGCCCGGCATGAAGCTGAAGTCAGTGCTGGACAGCGGCGCGACGTCGCTCAGGTTGGTGCTGCCGACGGTGGCGCTGACTTCAGCGTTACCGGCGTTGTAGACCCGTACGAAGCTCGAACCTTTCGGTGCAGTCGGGCCGTAGAGCGCGGCATCGCCGGCGAAGGCATTCATGGAAAGCACGCTGAAGGTCGCGGCCAGAGCAAAGGTCTTGGCGAGACGGCGAGGAGTAGTAGTGAAAGTCATGGTGTACCTCTCTTTCAGTTTTGCGCCCGGTCGGGCGTCTCGGATTTAGTGTTTACGGCTACGTTTTGTTGGCGGGCGCCGGCTTCTTTGAGCGCTGCGACCCACTGCGGGTCGGCGTCGCCGATTTCGTTGTTCACAGGCAGATAACGTTCAGGAAACTCCCAGATCAGCACCTGTGGCGGGCTGTTCTTGAAGGCATCACTTTTCAGGTAGCTGAGCATCGGCAGAATCGGGCCGTGGCCGTCTTCGGCGTAATTGACCACGTCGCTGTGCAACGCCTCTTTCAGCGCGCCGACGAAGTTCCAGTTGGGGTTGGCGCTGTAGCTGGTGCCGATCAGGGCCACCGGCACTTCGGTGTTGGCGAACAGCGCGTCATCACCGCCAGCCTGATCGTCGGCCACCACGGTGTTGCGCTTCTGCAGCGGCTCGGTCGCCGGCATCAGGTTTTCGAACAGTGGGTCGAGCGGCAGGAACAAGCGCAGGTCACCCTTGTGGGTCACTTTCTCTGCCGGCTCGGTGACGAAACGTTGAGGCTCGCCGCTGAGCGGGGTTTTTTCAGCGATGGTTTTGGCCAGGGTCTGGGCGGCGATTTGCGCGCCTTCCGGGGTCCAGTGGGTGTCGGTGCGCAGGAACACTTGCTGACCGTCGAGCTTGGCCTTCAGCAGGGGGCCGTACAGGTCGGGTGCGAGGATCTTGTTGGCCGCCAAACGAGCGTGGAAGTCCTCATAAAGATTGGCGTGAATGCTCGAAGGTTTCACTTCGCCCAGGTGTTCCGGATACAGGCGAGTCTTGGCCGGCACGATCGCCATCACCAGTTTCACGCCTTTCTCTTTCAGTTCCTGGCGCACGCCTTCGACCAGCGCGTAGTTGCCTTGCAGGTTCAATTCTTCGTTGACGATCGGGTTGAATTCTTCATCGCTGTACAACCACTGATCGCGACCGAGCACGACGCCCGGACGGCCTTCGTTGAACAGTTTGAAATCCAGCGCAGCCCAGAGGTTGGTGCCCAGGCGCTTGATCGGGAACTCGTCGTCGTAGTGCGTTTCGACAGCCTTGGCCCAACGGCCATTGAGCACCGTCGCATCGGCGTTGGTGCTGAAGCCGAAGAAGCTGCGCGTCGACCACAGGCCCAGGACCAGCAGGGTCACCAGGAACAGGGCGATGTAGAAGATGCGTAATGAGCGGGTCATGGTCAGATCCCTCAGAACTGGAAGTAAAGGAACGGCGAGAAGCTTTGCGCCGAGAGTTTGAAAATCGAAGCGATGAACAGCACCAGTACCAGCGTGCGCATCACGTAACGCGACCAGTCCGCGGTCCAGTAAGCCGGCTGCACGGTGGCTTCGACGCCAACGGTGTAGCCCGGTTGGTGGATGCTGGCCGGGTTGTCGCCCGGTACGGCTTTGATCATTCCTGGTGTCGCAGCGGCAGGGCCATCGGCCTCGACGTTGACCGCAGGTTTGGTCTTGACCGGTGGCTGGTTGCTGTAGAAATCACGGATGCCGAAGAACGCCAGGGTTGCGTACGCCACCACCAGAGTCGCCACTTGCAGACCGGTGAGGCTGGCCTCGTTGAGTTCCGACAGCGACCACTCGCCGAAGCTGAACATCGCGCCGTACATGCGGCCGGCGACGTGCAGGTTTTCCGAGCGGAAGATCACCCAGCCCATCACTACCAGCAGGAAGGTCAGCGCCCAGCGAATCGGGTTGATGCTGCGCGGCGAAGTGTTCAGGCCCAGCGCTTTTTCAATCGCCAGCCACATGCCGTGCCACGCACCCCACACGATGTAGGTGATGTTCGCGCCGTGCCACAGACCACCCAGCAGCATGGTCAGGAACAGGTTGCGATAGGTCATCAGCGTGCCTTTGCGGTTACCGCCCAGCGTGATGTACAGGTAGTCACGCAGCCAGGTGGACAGGCTGATGTGCCAGCGACGCCAGAACTCGGTGATCGACTGGCTGATGTACGGCTGCTTGAAGTTTTCCATGAAGCGGAAACCCATCATCAAGCCCAGGCCGATGGCCATGTCGCTGTAACCGGAGAAGTCGAAATACAGCTGCGCGGTGTACGCCAGCGCGCCGAGCCAGGCATCGCCCGTGGTCGGGTTCTGCAAGGCGAAGCAATGGTCGGCGACCACCGCGAGGGTGTCGGCGATGAAGACCTTCTTGATGAAACCCTGCATGAACCGCGTGGCACCTCCGGAGAACTTGTCGAGGGTGTGGGTGCGGTTATTGAACTGGTCGGCAAGGTCGCGAAAACGCAACACCGGGCCGGCAATCAGGTGCGGGAAGATCGCCACGAACGCCGCAAAGTCGATCAGGTTGCGCGTTGCCGGGGTGTCACCACGGTAGACGTCGATGATGTAGCTGATGGACTCGAAGATGTAGAACGAGATCCCGATCGGCAGCAGCACGTGGGTCAGGATGAACGGCGACAGACCCACCGATGTCATCATCGCGTTGATGCTGTCGACGCCGAAGTTGGCGTACTTGAAGTAGCCGAGGATGCACAGGTCGACGCCCACGCCGAGCAGCAGCCAGCGCTGGGCCGGTTTGGTCCGAACGCCTGCGGCACCGACTTTGAGGCCGATCCAGTAGTTCCACAGCGTGACGGCGGCGAACAGCGCGAGGAAGTCCACGCGCCACCAGGCATAGAACACATAACTGGCGATCAGCAGCAGCAGGTTGCGATAGCGTATTCCGCTCAAGTAGTACATGCCGAGAAAGATCGGCAGGAACAAAAACAGGAACACGTTGGATGAAAATACCATCCCGGTCTCTCCATGTTTAACCAACAGTCAAGGGCCGCAGCCCCCCCAAACCCCCCCACGAAAAACCTGGGGAGATGTATTGCATTCAAAACCACCACGAACCTTGTAGGAGCCGGCTTGCTGGCGATGGCGGTGGATCAGTCAACATCGATGGTGAATGTCATACCGCCATCGCCAGCAAGCCGGCTCCTACAGGGGATTTGTGTTGAGCTAAGAGCCTTTGCCTTTCTCGTTGGCCGGGTCGTAGACCTTGGTCAGGTCACCCCCGAGGCGGAAGGTCTTGAACGGCTGCATCTCGTGCTTTTTCTCAAGCACATCCGGCGAGCAGGTGTAGAGCGTGCAGAACGGTTCGAGCCAGGCGAATTTCGAGTCGACCTTGAGGTCGGTCATGTCCTGTTCCTTGCCGTTCTTGTTCTCGAAGATGTCGGGGTCTTTAACCCCCGCGAGCACTCGATCACCCAAACGTTTCAAAGCGCCGTTGTTTTCCTGACGCAGATCCACACCGTTGACCTGGGCGAAACTGGCGATCATCGCCAGCGGCGGCAGGGCATAGTTGTGATAGGCGAGGGCGCGTTGCTGGCGCTTGAGTTCGTTGGGTAAGAAGCCTTGGGCGTCGACCTGATTGGCGCCGACCTTGTATTCCTTGACGGCCCAGTCGAACAGATCGCGGCGGTTGGTGGCGACGGACGTTGCCATCACCGACCAGGCGGCCCAGTACGAGTGGTTGTTGGTTTGTTCCAGCGGCAGGTTGTCCCAATCGCTGACCACCTGATCGGCCATTTTGCTGAACCAGGCTTCAATCAACTGCGACTCTTGCTGATGGTTCGCCAACGGATGCGAATCGGAGAATTTCAGGCGGATGTATGAAGACGCCATGCTGCCCAACGCCCATTTGCGCATCGATTTTCCGGTGTGGTTGAAGTCCTTGGACATCAACGCATCGGCCTTGGCCCAGGCGGTCAACCAGTTCAGCGTGCATTCAAGCTGTTCCGGGCGACCGTCACGCATGAACTGCATCACGCGCTTGCTGGTGCCGCGTTCGATCTTGGTGATGTCGGCCGTGGTGTCGCGGAAGGCTTTTTCCGATGCCTCGTTCAGGGTCGAACGGGCCTTGTCGGAACCTTCGTATTTGCTGCGAAATTGCAGCGCGCCGGTGTACGGCGTCGGCATCGCGTCACAGCCTTCTTTGCTGTCGCCGGTTTTGACTTTTTCAATCGGCGCGAAGTAACCCTGTGGCGGACGCAGCGGCGCGGCGGCCTGCGTGGCGCCGGCGAACATCGCCAGCGTCAGCAGGGAGGGCGCGAGTAGTTTTTTCAAAGTTCGGGTTTGCATGATTGCCTCATTGCCCGACCGAAGCAGTACGCTGCTCGGCATTCGGGAACACGTTGCGTTTGCAGATTTTCGCTTCGACTTTCTGCGGCGCGGCACCGGCTTCAGGGCCCTGGATTTCGACGGCCAGCAGATTCTGCGAGGCCCAGTCTTCGTCCGTGCGCAACTCAAAGGCGAAACGCCCGTCGGTGTCGGAGGTTTCCGGTTTTTCGATCTTGATGTCCTCGTGGCGACCGTTCATGTACCAGAGGGTGGCTTGCAGGGTTTTCACCGACGGATCGGCAAAACGGATGTCGACCTGGTGACTGCTGTTTTGCAGGTTCAGGTTCTTGCTGTTGACCATCAATTCGTTCTTGCCCGGTTTCAACGTGGTGCTGCCGGTCATCTGTGCATCCTTTCCTTCGCAACCGTTGTCCAGCAGCGCCATCATCTGGCGGTAGATGGTTTCCTGGTCGAGGCGATAGAGCGGCGAGAATTCCCAGATCAGAATCTTCGGCGGCTTGGTCTGGAACTCTTCGCTGCCCAGGTACTGCAGCATCGAACCTTCCAGGCCACCACCGGGGAACGCCACGTTGAGGATGTCGGCGCCGATGGCCTCTTCGAGGAAACCGGCGAAGTTGTAGTTCTTGCCACTGTGGCTGGTGCCGACCAGGGTGATCTCGGGATTGCCGGAGTCACTGAACAGATCGCCATCCGCTGCTTCGCCTTTTGGCTCGGTGGTGAATTGATCCATGTACTGGATTGCGTAGCTGGTGCCACAGAGTTGACCGGCCATGTTGTGTAACGTTCCGGTCTTGCCCATGCGACCCGACTTATGGCTCTCGAATTCACGCTTGGGAATGCTGGCAAATTCAGGCAGTTGCTTGATTTTCTCGCCGACGATTTTTGCCGTGCGCTGGGCGCCATACGGCGTCCAGTGCTGGTCGCCACGGAAGTAGAAATCGTGGGCGGGCAGGGTGTCGGGCAGCGATTCGTTGGTCAGCGGCGACAGGTCCGGCACCACGTAACCCATGGCGGCGAAGCGGCCGAGCATGGTCTTGTAGTTCCTCAGCGCTTTGTCGAAATCGAATTTGGCCTTGTCTTCCGGGTTGAGCTTATTGCGGTTCACCAGGCCACGAGTGGGTTGATAAACAACAACGAGCTCCACGCCTTTGCTCTTGAACGCATCGTGCAGTTCTTTCATGCGTTTGTAGCCGGCGGGGGTGGTGTCGAATTCGGTGCGCAAGTCTTCTTGCGTACGGAACAACCAGTCACCCTGAGCCTGCACCAGCGTGGTGAAGTTCTGCTGATAACGCGTGGTGTAGTTCTTCGCGTCGTGGGCTTCGGGGCACAGGTTGCAGCACGGTTCGGCGCTGAAGGTCGGCGCCTTGGCTTCATCTGCACGAACGCCGCCGCTGGCCGCAAGAATGCCGGCGGTCAGAGCCGACAGGCTGAGTAATTTGATCAAGTGTGGGTGCATAAAATTATCCTCAGTCCCGCATTTCGGTCTGGCGTTCGACAGGGTCGATCAGCACGGCTTTCTGCTGGCGTACCAGCAGGTCGAGAATTTCATCCTGACGCTCGCCGAGAATCCCGCTGAAGCTGATGCCGCTGGATTTGGTCGGGGCAAGCATGGACACGCGATACAGCTCGACGCTCAGCGGCGAGTCGATGGACAGCGGGCCACTGCCGTTGCCGGCCAGTTCGCCGCCGACAACGATCAGCGACACCTGGGCGTCGAACGGGTCGAGCTTGATGTCCCGGTCGGTGTCGCTCAGGTCCTTGATGTGGCCGTAGACGCCGGTCAGGCCGTTGGCCATGGACAGGTTTTCGTACAGGCGAATGTTCACGCTGTTACGAATGCGGATGCCGTGGCGACGGTTGCTGATCACCTTGTTCGCCCACAGCAGGTTGTCGGCACTCTCGTAGAGGGTGATGCCGTCGGTGTGGTTCTTGTAGATCTCGTTGTAGGCGATGATGTTGTTGACGCTGTTCCGGTCGATCACCAGGCCCGACAACTTGTTGTCGTAGCTGCGGTTGTTGAAGATGAAGCTGTCGTTGACCTCACGGGAAATGATGATCCCGTGCTTCTTCTTGGTCCCGTAAACGGTGTTGTCGGCGATGATCAGACGGTGCGAGCGGTCATGCGGGTCGATGCCGTAGACGATGTTGTCTTTGTAGGTGTTGCCCTTGACCACGAAGTCGCGGGTTTCGTAGCAGTAGAAGCCGTACCACATGTCCGAGAACTCGGAGCCGACGATCCAGCCGGTCGGTTCAGGGCGCTTGAGCACCTTGGCCATGTTCGGCGTGTACTGGGAAATACTCACGCCATACGACTTACTGTTGGCGTAGCCGAAACTGGCGATCTTGCTGTTGGCGATGTAGGTCTCGGTGCCGCCCCAGGACAGCAGGAACGGACGGAATTCCTTCGGCGACTTGAACGTCGCCGGGCCGTTGTCCTTCTCGCGCCAGCCAGTGATTTTGGTGTCGCGCACAAACAGCTGGCCGTCGTTGACCAGGAATGAACCGGCCTCTTGGGACAGGCGCAATTCCTGGGTCTGCTTGTCGATTTCGAGGATGCCTTTCTCACCGACCACAATCGGCAACTTCGCCAGGAACACGCCCGGCGAGGTTTCGCTGAAGTACTGCTTGGGCAGCTTCTTCGCCAGGTCCTTGAGGTTCATGTAGCCGTCGTCGATGAAGATCGCCTGCGGGATGCCGTGCTGACGCACCACCCACTCGGCCATCTTGTTGTCGCCGCCGATGAAGTCCTTCAGCGCGTTCTCTTGCATCATCCGGCGCACGCTGATTTTGCCGGCCTTGGTGCGCACGATTTTCGCGGCGATGGCGTCGGCGGTGTAGCCGGCGGTGTCCGGCAGTGTCGGCTTTTCCAGTTCCAGCGGCGCAGTCGGGGCGCTGCTGACGGTGTAGGTCTTGGCCTGTTGCAGTTCCTTGGCCATGGTCACCGGCTTGGTCGGTTCCACATTGGCGAAGGCGGCCGAGCTCGCCAGCAGCATCGCGCCGGCCAGCATGGTCAACGAGCCTCTCTTCGGACTGTTCATGTCAGAAACTCCCTTAGCGGTTCGCATCAGAAGCGCCAGATCACGTCGATGAACGCGCGGTGCATGTACGAGTCGACTTCTTTGCCATAGGCATCACCCGGCTTGAACACACCGCCACGCAAGCGCACCAGGGCCGACGGTTCGTCGATCGATTGGCTCAGCGCGGCAGGCAACAGGCCTTGCTTGAAGTACTTGGTGACCACGAGGTCCATTTCCTGGCCGAGGTCTTTGTTGCCATCTTCCAGCGGCAGGGACGTGCTGGAGAGAATCGCGCCGGTTGGGTCGGTGTCGTTCTCGACGGCGTTGATGCCGTTGCTGCCGACCGGCTTGTTGCCGTCGACGCGCCAGAACTTGTGGTAGATCACGCTGGCGTCGTACTCGTCGTTGAGCATCCACGAACCGAACAACGTAGCGGTCTGCATGTTGTTCATTTCGCCACGGAACGCTTCGCCGAAACGGTGAACCCGCGAGCGCGTACCGGTGTAGTTCGAGCGGTTGCTTTCCAGGCCGTTCTGTTCGTAATCGGCACTGGCGCGGGCATAGGCTGCACCGACTTGCCATTGCGGATCGAGGCGCAGGCGCACGCCGATATCGGTGGCCCAGCCGTTGAGGTCTTCACCGCGCTTGGCTTCGGTCGGGCGGGAGCCATCGGCGTTGAGCTGATTCACCGTGTCGGTGTCGCCGCTCATGCCGGTGATGCTGCCCCAGTAGTTGACGGTGTTGGTGTTGCGGTAGTTGTAGGCGTCGCTGTCAGCGGTGAGGCCGAGCCAGCTGATGTCGCCGTTCTGTTTCTTGTCCAGCGAGTCGCCGGCCACGCCCGGTTCCGGGTAGTCGAGCTTGCCGTCATCGTGGGTGTGATGACCGCGAATGCCGACCCAGTTGCCCGGTGTCCACTGATACGCCGCGTCGGCGTAAACGTGCAGGCGATCCTTGTCTTTCGGTGCCAACTCTTTGAGGTCGGTGCGGTATTCGCTGAAGCGTTCGGCGACGCCGACGTTGGCGCGCAACAGTGTGGTGTCGAAGGTCCAGTTCAGGGCTTCGATGTTGGTGTCGCGCCATTGGCCGTCGTCGTTGCGCAGGCGTTGACGACCGAGCTTCAACTGCTCGCCCGGATACGGCGTCAGGCCGCTGTAGCCGACCCAGAATTCGCGCATGGCCAGGTAGTTTTTCTTGGTCTTGCGATCACCGTTGTCGGTGGTCTGGGTGCCGTCGCTGTCGGACTGCTGCAAGGTGTCGGTTTCGATGATGTCGGTGGACGTCACGGCCTGACCCATGGCGTAGGCGCTCCACGCGCCGCTTTCGCCGTAGACCCAGGGACGCAGGTCGAGACCGACACCATTGACGTCGCCGCCGCTGGCAGTGCCGAGGTCACGGTCGTCTTCGGACTGGCCGGTGATTTTTACGTCCAGACCGAAATTCTTGGTTTCGGTGATTGCCGCCAGGGTCGGGCAGGACCAGATCAGCGCAAACGTCAGGCCGATGCCGGCCTTCATGAATGGATTCAACTTCATAGGGATTCCTCGCCGTCTTCTTCTTGCAGGGCATGCAGTTCCAGCGTGTTCTGGCTCAAGGCACCACGAACGGCCTGTTCTTGTTTCAACAGGCGTTGGGCCTCGGCAAGCTGGGCAGGCGGCAGTTGGGCTTCGAGAGTTTGCGCAAGCTCGGTGGCCTGCGGGGTGTTCTGGGCCTTGGCCAATTGGCTGAAGACATAAGCATTAAGCGGGTCGGGCTTGGTGCCCTTGCCTTGGGAAAACAGTTGGGCGATGGCGAAGTCGGCGCTGTTCTGGCCGTTGCGCGCAGCGGTCAGCAAATGATCCAGTGCCTTTTGCGAATAGACCTTGCCCAGGTAACCGCGACGGTAGATCTGGCCGAGGTAGTAATCGGCGGCGACTTCCTTGCCGACGGCTTTCTGGAAATGTGCTTCGGCGACTTTCGCGTCGGCCGGCACCCATTTGCCTTCGTAGTAGAGCTTGCCGAGCAACAGTTCTGCGCGCGGCTGGTCAGCGGCGCGGCCGTTGTCCAGGTACTTCATCATCGTGTCGACGTCGCCGAGTTCCGGGAAGTCGTAGAGCAATTGCGCCAGGCTGACCCACGAAGCGGGGTAGGCGGGCGCGATGTCTTCGAGCAGCGACTGAGCGGTTTTTTCGTCGGTCTTGCCCAGGCTTGCGTCACCGAGCACACGAGCGACGCTGTCCACGCGCTGAGCGGAAACGATGCCACGGGTATGTGCCGCTTGCATCTGCTTGATCAGCTCGGCCTGCTGTTCCGGTTTGCCTTGTTTCTGGTAAACCGTGGCCAGCTCGACGTAGCAGATGTCGGTGGTGTTCAACGCGGCTTTGCAGATCGTTGCGACTTCGTCCAGGTGCTGGTCGTAAGTGCCTTGGGTGCGATAGAGCAGCACTTGGGCCAGGCCGGCTTCCGGTTTGCCTTCGGCGCGCCATTGGCTGATCTGCTGCTGCGCGTTGACGTTGGGGAAACTGTGCGGGTATTGCAGGTACAGCATCGCCAGCGGGATCAGCGTGTTGCCTTCGCCATTGGCCGAAGCTTTTTTCAGCAGGGCTTCAGCTTCGTGCTGTTCGGCTTCGGTGGAGCCGGGTTTGGCCACCAGCAAGCGACCCAGGCGAGCCTGCGCTCGCGGCGAAACGTCGGCCGCCGCGCGGTAAGTCGCCTCGGCCTGCTTGAGCTGCGCCGGGTCGCGGCTGTCGACCTGGATATCGGCGAGGCCTACTTGAGCCTCGCTGTAGCCCAGGTCGGCCAGTTGCTTGTAGTTCTGCTGCGCCAGCGCGGTGTCGCCGCGTTTGAGTGCTTCATTGGCCAGACGCTGATCGGGCAGGCCGGCGCAACCGGCCAGGCTCACGGCCAATGCCAAGGCACACACTGTTCCCATGTAGGAGTGAGCCTGCTCGCGATGCAGCCGGCTCGGTACGTCAGACAGACCGCGAGGACCCAATCGCGAGCAGGCTCGCTCCCACAGGGTTTGCGGTGTGGTGAGGATAGTTGGAGTCGTCACAGGCATGTCCTCCGCTTACAGGCCAGAAGCCATGGCTTTATCGATCAGCCAGTTCAGGTTCGGGCCACGGTCACTGTTCACTTCAACCGGGCGACCGGCGAACTTGCTGTCCAGCGGCTCGTCCGGCTGGATCAGCACGCGGATGTCGGACGACAGGTCGGCACTTTTCAGGCTGGTGCTGCTGACGATCTTGCCGGTGCGGGTCTTGTCTTCGCCGGCAATCTGGAAGTTGACGTTGGTGCCTGGGCGTACGTCGCCGAACTGGCGATAGGAGAAGCGTGCTTCAACGTTGGCTTCGCTGTTACGCGGCACCAGCTGGAAGATCACGTCGCCCTTGCTGGCGTACTGACCGTCAGCGACCAGTTGCTGGGCCACGGTGCAATCGCATGGCGAGGTCAGGGTGCCGGTCATTTGCTTGCCGAACAGTTCTTCAACCTTGGCCGGTTGCAGCTGATTGTCGTCAAGATGCCCCTTGAGCACGTCGAGCATGCTGGTGCTGAACGTTGCGAGCGGAGCGCCTTTGGCGGCAACGCCGTCAGCCTTGATCAGGCTTTGCACGGTGCCGTCACGCGGCATGGTGATGTTCATGCCGGGCACGCTGACCAGACCGGCCTGCGCGTGGCTGACGAAGTACATGCCGTACACCGATTTGAAAATGAAACCGAACGCCGTCAGGCCAACGAGGAAAATCCCCAGGCTGAACGTCACGGCGCGCAGGCGACCGAACGCGGTCATGCCGTGGCCGCCATCCTTGACCTTGCGCGCCTTGGTGAAGTTGTCGCGCTGCAGGGTCGCCAGCACTTCACCGATGCTGACGATGTCGCCAGCCAGGTGCGAAGTGATCAGGTGGCGCAGGGTCGAGATGTCTTGTTGTTCCAGGTTCTGGAACTGGCAGCCGGCACGGCCGGTCTGGCGGTCGAAGGAGCGCACTTGCAGCTCCACGTCCATGGCCAGGCCGAGGTTATCGATGACGAACTGCAGGCGAGCCTTGTACACGTCGCCGATCTTCAGTGGCAACTGACCGGCGTTGAACGCCAGGCCGCCGGCGGAGAGGTCAAGGACTCGGGCTTCCATCGGGGTCCGGTCGGGACCGAAGAAACGCAGCTTGGCCGGAATTTTCACTCGTGCGTGTTGGCGCTGGGCTTCGGATTCATGCACTACATTGGCGTTGACGGCGGTATTCATAGGGGCGATTTCCTGGTTAATTCAATAAGGGGGCGGTCAGACCATCATCAGCAGCACGGCGACAAAAATGCTGCCGGCGGAGAAGGTCATGGTCCGAGACGACCAGGTGTTGAACCAACGTTGAAAGCTGGCGAGATCACGGGTCAGGGAAGTGGGCTGGCGAGTCCAGGACTGTTGGTCGAGGCGGAAGAACACGTAGATCTTCACCAGCGCGCCGACGATCTGGTTGTAATAGAGAATCGCCGGGTAAGCCGGACCGATCCGGTGGCCGGAGCAGGACAGCAGCAGGGTCAGGATCAGTCGGGTGATGCCGATCCACAGCAGGTAAACGAGGATGAACGCGGTGCCGTACTTGAACGACGCGATGAGCGCGACGGTCAGGCCCAGCAAGGATGTCCACATCGACACACGCTGATCGAACAGCACCACCGAGGTGAACAGGCCGAGGCGTTTCATCCCCAGGCCCAGGGCGCGGGAGTTCTGGCGCAGGTTGTTGCCGTACCAGCGGAACATCAGTTTGCGGCTGGCCTTGATGAAGCTTTTTTCCGGCGGGTGTTCCACGGTGTGGATCGCCGCGTCCGGCACGTAGAACGTGTCGTAGCCCAAGCGCATCAGGCTGAACCAGCTCGACTTGTCGTCGCCGGTGAGGAACTTGAAGCGGCCCAGGCGCCAGTGTTGCAGCGAGTCGCTTTCCACGTCGGCGATGAAGTCCGGGTTGGTGACCACGGAGGCGCGGAATACCGACATCCGGCCGGTCATGGTCAGCACGCGTTTGGACAGGGCCATCGAGCACATGTTGATGTGGCGCTGGGCGAAACGCAGCTTGTGCCATTCGCTCATGATGTAGCCGCCGCGCACTTCGCAGAATTCGTTGGTGGTCAGGCCGCCGACATTGCCGAACAGCTGGAACCACGGCACGGTCTTGAGCACGACGCCTTCGGCGAGCACGGTGTCGCCATCGATCACGGCCACCACGGCGCGGTCGTCCGGCAGGTGACGGGAGATGGCGCGGAAGCCGTAGGCCAGGCCATCACGCTTGCCGGTGCCGGGAATGCGCACGAAGTCGAGCTTGACGCGCTCCGGTGGATTCATCTTGGTCCACAGGCTTTTCACCAGCTTCTCATCGGACATTTCCACGATGGAGCAGACCATGGTGGTCGGCAGGCCGCAGTCGATCGCTTCACGGATCACCGAGGCGTAGACCTGGGCGGTGGTCAGCGCGTCGATACGGAAACTGGTGACCATCAAAAACACATGTGACGGGTCTGCCGCTTTACCCAGCTTGCGCACTTTGCGCCGCAGGTGCGGGTAGACCACGTACAGAAACAGCATGCCGCGCAGAAAGTGCGTGGCACCCATCGAGTAGCGCCAGATACCGACGATACCGATCAGGAAAATGAAGTCCTTCGACTCGGAGTCGAACGTGGACACAGGCAGCGCCATGGCGATGCCCATCAAAAGACTTAAGTAAAACAGCCAACCGGCGGCCTGAAGTAGGCCGTGCTTTAGCCTGTGCATAATCTGCATCCGTCTCGATCTCGGGCGAGCCTGTGGGGTGGCCCGATGGGGTTAAGGCAGGCTTGTGAAAACCGTAACGTCACCGCAAAACCTGTAGGAGCGAGGCTTGCCCGCGAAGGCTGCCTGCCTGACACACCGGGGCGCCTGGTTCGCCGGCAAGCCTGGCTCCTACAGAGGCTGTGTTACCAGCAGATGCCTTCGGTACGGCCACTCACACTGGTGGCTTGCGACATGAAGCCGACCAGGTCGATCACTTGCTTGCCGTGCGGAGCGTTCTGCGCCAGGGCGCGGAATTTTTCGTCACGGTTGCCGAGGATGATCACGTCGGAGTTGTTGATCACTTCGTCGAAGTCGGAGTTGAGCAAGGACGAGACGTGAGGAATCTTCGACTCGATGTAGTCCTTGTTCGCACCGTGAACGCGGGCGTATTCGACGTTGGCGTCGTAGATGCTCAGGTCGTAGCCTTTGCCGATCAGCATTTCTGCCAGATCCACCAGCGGGCTTTCGCGCAGGTCATCGGTGCCGGCCTTGAAGCTCAGGCCCAGCAGGGCGACTTTGCGCTTGTCGTGGCTGGAAACGATGTCGAAGGCGTTTTGGACCTGGGATTCGTTGCTGCGCATCAGCGAGTTCAGCAGCGGCGATTCCACGTCCAGAGCGCCGGCGCGGTAGGTCAGGGCGCGCACGTCTTTCGGCAGGCACGAACCGCCGAAGGCGAAGCCTGGGCGCATGTAGTACTGGGACAGGTTCAGGGTCTTGTCCTGGCAGACCACTTCCATCACTTCACGACCATCGACGCCGCACGCCTTGGCGATGTTGCCGATCTCGTTGGCGAAGGTCACCTTGGTGGCGTGCCACACGTTGCAGGTGTACTTGATCATCTCGGCAACGGCGATGTCCTTGCGGATGATCGGCGCGTCGAGTTCTTCGTACAGCGATTGCAGAACATCGCCGGATGCCTTGTCGAATTCGCCGATGACGGTCATCGGTGGCAGGTCGTAGTCGGCGATCGCGGTGCTTTCACGCAGGAACTCAGGGTTCACCGCCACACCGAAATCAACACCGGCCTTCTTGCCGGAGCAGTCTTCGAGAATCGGGATGACAACGTTTGCGACGGTGCCCGGCAAAACGGTGCTGCGAACCACGATGGTGTGGCGGGTGGTCTTGTCACGCAGGACAAAACCGATCTCGCGGCACACGGCTTCGATGTAGTTCAGTTCCAGGTCGCCGTTCTTTTTGCTCGGCGTGCCGACGCAGATCATCGACAGGTCGGTGTCGCGAATCGCTTCTGCGAAATCGGTCGTACCGCGCAGTTTGCCGGTCTCGATACCCTTGGCCAGCAGTTCGCCCAGACCTGGTTCAACGATCGGTGATTTACCGGCGTTAATCATATCGATCTTGTCTTTGGCGACATCCACGCCAACGACGTCATGGCCCCGTGCAGACAGGCAACCGGCACATACTGCACCGACGTAACCCAAACCAAATATGCTGATGCGCATCGCATTTACCTCTCGTTAACAAGACTGTGTTCAACAAGCCATTACATGGCCGGAGTTAAGTGTGTTCAGCGGTCATAATGCACTCGGAAGTTCGGGCGACAGGCGCCGCAATACCGTGTACAGGCATACTAAGTTCCGAGTGTCTAAATAAGTGCACTCAAGGTGTGCGTAACCAGGCCTTATTGTTATGACTTGCCCTGTTATGCAGCCGAGTCCTCTGGTCGAGGTCCTTCGTGCAAAGGTCTTGCGCGCTCAATACCAGGCCAGAAGCCCGTCAATCAAGCGGTTGGGTGCTCAGATGAGCACGTTTATAGGGGCGCAGCCTTGGCCGTGTAGGGGATAGTAGTGATGCGTTATCTCCTTTCCTTCAGATGTTGCCCAAATCAGGGATTATTTAGCCGAAGTTATTGTGACAACTTCACTGCGTGAATCTCTTCTCTGCGTAAGTTATCTCGTACATGTTCAGAGATAATGGTTACCGGTGGTATGAGCTACGCATTTGGACATAGTTCCAGTCCACCTCTCGTGAATTCTGAAATTTCTTGAAATATTGAAAAAGATGGCACTGCTTTCATATTGATAGCAACGGCTGTTTCACCCTTGATACATAGGGTCGTCGTCGGATTAGATAGTCTTATGCCACTACGAATAAATTTTTTTAGTGCCACTACTGAAAAAAATCACGAAAGTCGAGTGAAACTAAAGTTAGGATTTTGACTGATTGGAAATTGGCGCCAAATAACTGGCGAGAAAGGCGGGGGATTGTTTGACGATTTGAAGACGGTGCACGACGCTATTGAGGTCGTGCACCGACCGGGTGCACTTATTCGGGGGCGTGATCGCGCAGGAACACCAGATTGTCCGGTTTAGACTGCTCGGCACTGTACCGATAGCCCTGAACGTCAAACTGCTTGAGTGCTGCGGGGTCGTTGATGCGTTCTTCGATGACGAAGCGGCTCATCATGCCCCGGGCCTTTTTCGCGTAGAAGCTGATGATCTTGTACTGACCGTTTTTCAGGTCCTTGAACTCGGTATTGATGATGCGGGCATTCAGGGCGCTGCGTTTGACCGCCGAGAAATACTCGTTGGACGCCAGGTTCAGCAGCACATCATCGCCCTGATCGGCCAGGGCTTCGTTCAACCATTCGCTGATGCGCGTGCCCCAGAAGGCATACAGGTCCTTGCCACGGGCGTTGGGCAATTTGGTGCCCATTTCCAGACGGTACGGCTGCATCAGGTCCAGTGGACGCAACAGGCCATACAGGCCGGACAGCATGCGCAGATGCTGCTGGGCGTAATCGAAATCGGCTTCGCTGAAGGTTTGTGCGTTGAGACCGGTGTAAACGTCACCCTTGAACGCCAGCAGGGCCTGTTTGGCGTTTTCAGGCGTGAACGCCGGTGTCCAGCTGCCGAAACGCGCGGCGTTGAGCCCGCCGATCTTGTCGGAGACGTGCATCAGCTCGCTGATCTGCGCCGGCGTCAGGTCGCGCAATTGCAGGATCAGCTCCTGGGAATGGTCGAGGTATTGCGGTTGGGTGAAGCGCTGGGTGGCCGGCGGTGTTTCGTAATCGAGGGTCTTGGCGGGGGAAATCACCATCAGCATGAAGTCGTCTCCTTTAATCGTGGGGCGATTCTAGGGGGTTGTCCGTGTTGACTCCAGCTATCAAGTCCATAGGTGATCGACGGCTTACACAATATCTGTAGGAGCGAGGCTTGCCCGCGAAGGCGGTGTGTCAGTCGGCATCATCGGTAACTGATACACCGCTTTCGCGGGCAAGCCTCGCTCCTACAGGGGAACGTGGCCAGTGCCGGATCAGCTATAGTGCCGCGCGGGTTTTGTTATGGAGACATCCCATTGCGTATCGTTTTTCTTTTTTCGGCCTGGCTGTTGAGTTTCGGTGCCATGGCGGCGCCGGGCGATGTGGCGACGCTCGATCGCAGCACCTGGCCTGAACAGCTCAGCAATCCGACGCTGTTCGATGTCGCCTCGCGGGCAGAGATTCTGATGTTCGCGCGCGTGCTGCTGGCCAGCGAATCGCTGGATGAAGCAAGCCTGGCCCAGCGCCTGGGCCTGCGCACCATCAACCTGGACTCGGTCAACCGTCTGCGGCAGCGCATGTGGCAACAGTTGCTGGCCAACTACAACTTCGCCCAGCAGAGTTGTGATCAGGACGCTTCCTGGTGTTATCTGGTGGAGGACATGGCCACCTTGCGTGAGCAAGCCGCCAAGTTTCAGGTCAGCGCCGACAGCTACTACATCAAGTGGTCCGAGCCGAGCCGACTGTTCCATGCGCAGTACCTCGACGAGCAATTGCGCAAGGCTGCGCTGTTTCCGCAAACCAGCAGCGAAATCGATCGTTTTGGCGACTACGAGCGCAACGGCGAGCAGATGCATGACCGGCTGTTCCTGTTGACCTTCGACAGCGCCGCCAATGCCGCGCCGGACAACACGGCGTGGGTCACCGAGTACCTGCGCAAGGCCAACATGACGGGCACGTTTTTCGTACTTGGCAAGGACATTCAGGCGCGTCTGACCGATCGTTCCGTCGCCAACCTGCAAGCGACTTACTCGGCGCAGTGCATCGGCGTGCAAGGCTGGGAGTTCCGCTCCCACAGCTATTGGCAGGACTGGCAGGACTCGGTGCGGCGCAGCGCCGAACTGGTCAAAAGCAAATTTCCGGAGAACTACGTGCCGCTGTTTCGTCCTCCCGATGGTCAGCGCCGTTCAGATGCGCAAGGCTTCTTCAGATCCCAGGGCCTGCAAGTGGCGCTATGGGACATCGATGCCCAGGACGGCGCCGGCAAACTCAAGGCCAATCAGAGCGCGCAGCGCGTGTTGACCTTGATGCTGTTGTGGCGGCATGGGGTGATCAATTTCAACATTAAACAGGATGGCGTGAAAACGGCGATGCCCTGGCTTGTCACGCAAACGGCGCTCAGCGGGATCGGTTGGGAAGATTGTCAGGATGCGTTTCGCTGAAAGCGGGAAAGCCCATAAACATTGGGGCTAAGGCGATTCTGGAAGGAAATTCAGTGCAGGCGGACTTCCGACTTTAACGGCACATTGCCTGCACGCCAAGGGCTATTCGTCACTCTGAAAAATAAACTTCAAAAAAGCGTCAAAGTGCTTTTTTCTGTCACATGTTTTGGAGTATTACGAAGACAGACCGCCGAAACCTGCAACACAGGTGGCGTCTCCCAAGACCCATTTTGTGAGCAGTTCACCTGAGTCCCCGCAGGTGAATTCGGCAGTCACTTCGAGGCGCAGCACCGCCAAGGTATTGCGTCGAATGGCTCCCACAAAGGTGACCGAGTATGGATGATCACGGACGTAGTTCTTCCTCCAACCAGCCAATCCTTTATGTACTCGATACCAACGTATTGATTCACGATCCAAACGCCCTGCTGAACTTCGAAGAACACCACGTCGCGATCCCGATGACCGTGCTTGAAGAGCTGGACAAGCTCAAGAGCGGGCATCACAGCGTGGCTGCGGAATGCCGTCAGGCGATTCGCCTGATCGACAAGACCCTGGGCGAAGCCAGCCCTGAAGACGTTGAGCTGGGGGTGCCGATCCAGCGTGGCAAAAGTGGGCCCAAGGGTTTGCTGTCAATTCTGATGAGCAAACGCGCCGAACCGAACATCATTCTTCCCGAACACCTGAATGACAACATCATCATCAATCAGTTGATCGACCTGCACGCGCGTGCGCCAAAGCTGCCCGTCGTGCTGGTCACCAAAGACATCAACATGCGCCTCAAGGCCCGTGCCTGCGGGATCGCGGCCGAGGACTACAGCACTGACCAACTGGTTGATGACGTTTCGTTGCTGCCCAATGGTTATCACAACATGGACGGCTCCTTCTGGGATCGCGTGAGTAATGTCGAAACCCGTCAGGACCACGGCCGCACCTGGCATCAGGTGAAGCTGACCGACAACCTGCCGGCCGTGCACATCAACGAGTTCATCATTGACGAGCAGGGCTTTGTCGGCTGGATCAAGGAGATCGACGAAGACAAGCTGCTGATTCTCGATCTGCATCAGGAGCCCCTGTTGCACCAGGAAGCCTGGGGCCTGAAACCGCGTGACATCTATCAGAGCCTGGCGCTGTACGCCTTGCTTGATCCGGATATTCACCTGGTCAACCTGTCGGGTGCGGCCGGTTCCGGCAAAACCATCCTGGCACTGGCGGCGGCGATCGAGCAGACCATGGTCAGCAAACGCTATCGTCGGATCATCGCGACGCGCAGCGTGCAGGGCCTGGACCAGGAGATCGGTTTCCTGCCCGGCACCGAAGCGGAAAAAATGGAGCCGTGGCTGGGTGCCATCACCGACAACCTCGAAGCCTTGCACATGGATGACGAAAACACCCATGGCAGCGTCGATTACATCCTCAGCAAAGTGCCGTTGCAGTTCAAATCCCTCAACTACATCCGGGGGCGCAGCTTCCAGCAGAGCCTGATCCTGATCGACGAATGCCAGAACCTCACGCCGCACCAGATGAAAACCATCATCACCCGTGCCGGCGCCGGTTCCAAAGTGGTGTGCCTGGGTAACCTGGCGCAGATCGACACCCCTTACCTGTCCGCGACCAGCTCCGGGCTGACCTACCTGACTGAACGTTTCAAGGATTTCCCCAACGGTGTGCACATCACCCTGCAAGGGGTGCCTCGCTCGATTCTGGCCGAATACGCGGAATCGCATTTGTAACCACGTCACCAGAACCGGGCGGCCCTTGCGGGTCGCCCGGTTTTTTTATGCCCGACACAAAACCCTGTAGGAGCCGGCTTGCTGGCGATAGGGCCTTGAGCCTTGCGTTGATCTTAAGGCTGCCATCGCCAGCAAGCCGGCTCCTACAGGGTTGTGAATGATCCAATAATCAAACGTGCGGAAGATTGACCCACAGGTTTACAATCGAGGCTCTTGATCAGGAGTAACCCTGTGCTGACTCATCTCGATTCCCAAGGTCGCGCCAACATGGTCGACGTCACTGAAAAAGACGTAACGTTCCGTGAAGCCACCGCCCAGGCGCGGGTGCGCATGCTGCCCGAAACCCTGCAAATGATCGTCAGCGGCGGTCACCCCAAGGGTGATGTGTTCGCCGTGGCGCGCATCGCCGGCATTCAGGCGGCGAAGAAAACCAGCGATCTGATTCCTCTGTGCCATCCGTTGCTGCTCACCGGCGTCAAGGTCGAACTGAGTGCCGAAGGCGACGACACCGTGCGCATCGTCGCGAGCTGCAAGTTGTCCGGGCAGACCGGTGTCGAGATGGAAGCGCTGACCGCAGCCAGTGTCGCGGCGCTGACGATTTATGACATGTGCAAGGCCGTGGATCGTGGCATGACCATCGAGAGTGTGCGGTTGCTGGAGAAACTCGGGGGCAAGAGCGGTCATTACCAGGCGGATCAGTCATGAACCTCACCGTGAAGTTTTTCGCTCGTTATAGAGAAGCACTGGGTGTCGACTCAGTGAAAGTTGAAGGGGATTTCGCCACCGTCGATGACGTTCGCGCGCTGCTGGCCAAGCGTGACGGCGCCGATGTGTTGAGCGAGCAGAACCTGATGTGCGCCCGCAACGAAGACCTCTGCCAACTCGACGAGCCGGTAAGTGATGGCGATGAAGTGGCGTTCTTTCCGACCGTGACCGGGGGCTGAACCATGGCGATTCGCGTGCAGTCCACGGCGTTCGATCCGGGGGCGGAAGTCAACGCCATGCACGCCGCCAATGTCGGCGTCGGTGCGGTGGTGAGTTTTGTCGGTTACGTGCGCGACTTCAATGACGGGCTCGACGTGGCCGGGATGTTCCTGGAGCACTATCCGGGCATGACCGAAAAGGCCCTTGGCAAGATCGCCATCGAGGCCGAACAGCGCTGGCCGTTGCTCAAGCTGGAAGTGCTGCACCGCATCGGCGCCCTGGAACCGGGTGAGCCGATCGTCTTCGTCGGCGCGGCCAGCGCCCACCGCCAGGCCGCGTTCGATGCCTGCGCCTTTGTCATGGACTACCTGAAAACCCGCGCACCGTTCTGGAAAAAAGAGAACACCCGTGAAGGCGCGCGCTGGGTGGAAGGGCGTGACAGTGATCATGCGGCTGCGGATCGCTGGAAGCAGTAGTTCCTGTAGCGCATTCAATTACGCCTTCGCGGGCAAGCCTCGCTCCTACAGGGGGGTTGTGTCATACGCATATTATGTGAACGACACAAAACCCTGTAGGAGCGAGGCTTGCCCGCGAAGACGCCATCTGCATCACCCAATACCATCCTGACTCACCGCCCGACCACCGGCCGGCGCATCCGCATTCCCCCCAATTGACGGTTCATACATAAAAGTCCAGTATGGAATTATAAGTACAAAAAAGGCGTGCCCCGTTTCTGCTCTTTCTTCTGTCTTGCCAAACCAACAACAACCCGCGAGAGAACGAACATGAAGAAATTCCCCCTCATCACCGGTCTGGCCCTGAGCCTGTTGGCGTGCAGCACTCTGTTTGCCGCCGAGAAAACCCTGCGCATCGGCATCGAGGCGGCTTACCCACCGTTCGCGTCGAAAACCGACAAAGGTGAAATCGTCGGTTTCGACTACGACATCGGCAATGCCCTGTGCGCGCAGATGCAGGTCAAGTGCGTGTGGGTCGAAGGTGAGTTTGACGGTCTGATTCCTTCCCTGAAAGTGAAGAAAATCGACATGGCGCTGTCGTCCATGACCATCAACGAAGACCGCAAGAAGTCAGTGGACTTCACCCACAAGTACTACTTCACCTCATCGCGACTGGTGATGAAGGAAGGCGCGGCGGTGGATGATCAGTACGCCAGCCTCAAAGGCAAGACCGTCGGCGTGCAACGTGCGACCACCACGGATCGTTATGCCACCGAGGTTTTTGAACCCAAGGGCATCACTGTCAAGCGTTACGGCAACAACGAAGAGATCTACATGGACCTGGCGGCCGGTCGCCTCGACGCCATTTTCGCCGACACCATCCCGCTGAATGACTTTCTGTCGATGCCGCGCGGCAAGGGTTACGCCTTCGTCGGGCCGGAGCTCAAGGATCCGAAATACGTGGGCGAGGGCGCCGGGATTGCGGTGCGCAAAGGCAACACCGAGTTGGTCAGCCAACTGAACACGGCCATCGACGGTATTCGCGCCAGCGGCGAGTACCAGAAGATTTCGGATAAGTACTTCAAGTCTGATATCTACGGCGACTGACCGAACGCCCAGGTTTGAGAGGTTTCGCTGATGTACACGTTTCCCTTGTAGGAGCCGGCTTGCTGGCGATGGACCCAAGTGCGCCGCGTTGATCCAGGCAGCACGCGTTATCGTTAACGACCATCGCCAGCAAGCCGGCTCCTACAAGTTGGAGGCCGTCGGCTTTTTACATCCCACGAATATGCTGGAAGTTAATCCCTTCTTAACCGCCCTATCGTTTATTCCCCGACATCTATTCCGCACGCCCCGGGCTCTCCAACGTCCGGGCCAGCGTGTAGACTTCCGGTCAATCGATATCTAGAAGGGAAACGCAATGAGCGAGGAAACGATGCGGTTGGGCCGTGAGCGGCGCTATCTGGTGTTGCTGGGCATCATCTGTCTGGCGCTGATCGGCGGCGCGCTGTACATGCAGATCGTGCTGGGCGAGGCGCCGTGCCCGCTGTGCATCCTGCAACGCTACGCCTTGTTGCTGATCGCAATTTTCGCGTTCATCGGCGCGGCAATGCGCACCCGCCGCAGCATCACGGTGTTTGAAACCCTGGTGGTGATCTGCGCCCTGGCAGGCGTCGGCGTAGCTGGGCATCACGTCTATACCCAGTTCTATCCGGCGGTCAGCTGCGGCATCGATGTGTTGCAACCGATAGTCGATGGTCTGCCGTTGGCGAAGATCTTCCCGCTGGGGTTCCAGGTCGATGGTTTTTGCTCCACACCGTACCCGCCGATCCTCGGTCTGTCGCTGGCACAGTGGGCGTTGATTGCCTTTGTCCTGGTGGTGGTGCTGGTGCCGTTGCTCACCTCGCGCAACCGCAAGGCGCTGCGCTGACGTCATTCGCGGTATCGCTGCGTAACACATGAAAACGCCCCGGCCCTCGTTGAGAGAGCCGGGGCGTTTTGCCATTCAGGGCGCGGGTAAAAAGACCTTGATGCGCGACAAGAACGGGTGCGGCGCATGTGCGACATGTTGTCACAGCGCGAGTGTCGCAAGGCATTTCAACGAGTCGGATTGGTGCGTGTCCACGCAACGAAATTGGTCTTCTGATTTCGCAACAGGCTTTAACGCTCTCAACCTGGAACAGGCAGTTTTAACAGGCCCTGGCAAATTGCCAGAGCCCTTGTCACATGGGGGCTTAGGCAGGGTAGAGGGCAGAGGCAGAGCTTTCGATACTGTCTGAACTGCGCGTGGTAGCCCTACTTATTTTGGTGTTTTTGTTGAGAATTAATTTCGATAAGATGCCGCACTTTTGCGAAAACCGTTAATGATTGTTGCTGGAATGGATAAAAATTATTTCGGGATGAGACATGGTTTATGAATCGTTACATATCTACAATCGCCCGCACTGAATTCCCGGCACTGCTCACCCTGCTTCAGGTGCTTGAGCAGCAATAGGACGTCGAGGGGCCGGATGGCTTCATACGACTCCTCTGGTGTCGGTGCCTTCCAACTATCCGCACCAAATGGAATTGGTCTGTAACAAGGCCTTTGACCACGAATTCGAATAAGAACTCACCGCTTGCCCAGGAATTGTCGAGCAGCGTCTGACGCGCGACGGGCGGCCCTTATTCAATCCAAGAAAATGCCAACCCTTGGCAGGGTGAAGTGTTGGCGATCAAAACCCAACTGCATTGCGCAAGCTGCTTTAGAGGTCGTGAGATGAGTAAAAACAGGTACCCCAGACTACTAGGCTTATTGCCGCTGATCGGCACGTTGTTGCTGTCAGGCTGCAACATGACCTTGCTCGATCCCAAGGGCCAGGTTGGCCTGGACGAGCGAAACCTGATCATCACCGCAACGCTGCTGATGCTGTTGGTCGTGGTTCCGGTCATCGTCATGACCTTCCTGTTCGCCTGGAAATACCGCGCGTCCAACACCGACGCCGTGTACACGCCGAAGTGGTCGCACTCCACCAAGATCGAAATCGCGGTGTGGGCTGTTCCAGTGCTGATCATCATTGCCCTGGGTTATGTCACTTACAAGTCGACCCACGCACTGGACCCTTACAAGCCGCTGGTCTCCGACGTCAAGCCAATCACCATTGAAGTGGTCGCGCTGGACTGGAAGTGGATGTTCATCTATCCGGAGCAAGGCATCGCCACCGTCAACAAGATCGTGTTCCCGGCGCACACGCCGATCAACTTCAAGGTGACTTCGGACTCCGTGATGAACTCGTTCTTCATCCCGGCGCTGGGTGGCCAGATCTACGCGATGGCCGGCATGCAGACCAAACTGCACCTGATCGCCAACCAGAACGCTGAAATGGACGGTATCTCCGCCAACTACAGCGGCGCGGGTTTCACCGGCATGAAATTCAAAGCTATCGCCACTTCCCAGGAAGATTTCGACGCCTGGGTCAGCGAAGTCAAAAAGGCACCTAAACAGCTTGAAAAAGCTGAATACGAAGCCCTTTCCAAGCCAAGCCAGAACAACCCAGTCGAGCTCTACTCCTCGGTCACGCCGAACCTGTTCCAGATCATCGTCGACAAGTACGAAGGCATGAAACCAGGCAAGCCGATGCACCACGAGAAGAAAGAGCACGAAGTGGCCGCCATGGAAGGGATGGACATGAGTTCGCATTCAGCTGCCGGGGCAGAGGAGTAAACGATGTTTGGTAAATTAAGTTGGGAAGCGATCCCGTTCCACGAGCCGATCGTGATGATAACCATCTCGATGATCGCGCTCGGTGGTCTGGCGTTGTTCGCTGCAATCACCTACTTCAAGAAGTGGACTTACTTGTGGACCGAGTGGCTGACGTCGGTCGACCACAAGAAAATCGGCGTGATGTACATCATCGTCGCCATGGTCATGCTGCTGCGCGGCTTTGCCGACGCCATCATGATGCGTACCCAGCTGGCCATGGCCACCGAGGGTTCGCCTGGCTACCTGCCACCTGAACACTATGACCAGATCTTCACCGCTCACGGTGTGATCATGATCATCTTCATGGCGATGCCATTCTTCACCGGCCTGATGAACCTTGCAGTGCCGCTGCAGATCGGCGCGCGTGACGTTGCCTACCCGTTCCTGAACTCCCTGAGCTTCTGGTTGCTGGTATCCGGCGTAGTGCTGATCAACCTGTCCCTGGGCGTCGGCGAATTCGCCAAGACCGGCTGGGTTGCCTATCCACCGCTGTCGGGCCTGCAATACAGCCCTGGCGTGGGGATGGATTACTACATCTGGGCGCTACAGCTATCCGGGTTGGGTACGACGCTGACGGGGGTCAACTTCCTCGCCACCGTGCTGAAAATGCGTACCCCTGGCATGAAGCTGATGGACATGCCGATCTTCACCTGGACCTGCACCTGGGCCAACGTTCTGATCGTGGCTTCGTTCCCGATCCTGACCGCTACCCTGGCACTGCTGACGCTTGACCGTTACATGGATTTCCACATTTTCACCAATGAACTTGGTGGCAATCCGATGATGTACGTCAACCTGTTCTGGGCCTGGGGTCACCCCGAGGTTTACATCCTGATTCTGCCGGCGTTCGGGATCTTCTCCGAAGTCATTTCGACCTTCTCCGGCAAGCGTCTGTTCGGCCACCACTCGATGATCTACGCCTCGGGCGCGATCTCGATCCTGGGCTTCATGGTCTGGCTGCACCACTTCTTCACCATGGGTTCGGGTGCCAGCGTCAACGCCTTCTTCGGTCTGGCGACGATGCTGATTTCGATCCCGACGGGGGTGAAGCTATTCAACTGGCTGTTCACCATCTACCAGGGCCGTCTGCGTTTCACCAGCCAGGTTCTGTGGACCCTGGGCTTCATGGTGACCTTCGCCATCGGCGGCATGACCGGCGTACTGCTGGCCATCCCGGGTGCCGACTTCGTTCTGCACAACAGCCTGTTCGTGATCGCGCACTTCCACAACGTGATCATCGGCGGCGCGGTATTCGGTTACATCGCAGGCTTCGGCTTCTACTTCCCTAAAGCGTTCGGCTTCAAGCTGCACGAAGGTTGGGGCAAGGCAGCGTTCTGGTTCTGGATCACCGGCTTCTTCGTCGCGTTCATGCCGCTCTATGTACTGGGCTTCATGGGCATGACCCGTCGTCTGAACGCCACCACCAACCCTGAGTGGGTGCCGTACCTGTACGTCGCCATGTTCGGTGCGGTGATGATTGCCGTCGGCATCGCTTGCCAGCTGATTCAGCTGTACGTCAGCGTGCGTGATCGCAACAAGCCAGAAAACATGTGCGAACACGGCGACCCGTGGAATGCACACACCCTGGAATGGTCGACCTCGTCGCCACCACCGTTCTACAACTTCGCGGTACTGCCAAAAGCAGAAACCATCGATCCGTTCACCGAAGCCAAGGAAAACGGTACTGCGTACAAGGCTCCGGCCAAGTACGAGCCGATCCACATGCCAAACAACACCGCGACCGGTGTGGTCATGGGTGCTCTGTTGACCGTGTTCGGGTTCGCGATGATCTGGCACATCTGGTGGTTGGCTGCATTCGGCCTGATCGGCACCGTGGTGTACTTCGTGATCCACGCTGCACGTGATGATCAAGGCTATATGGTGCCGGTCGACGTGATCGAGCGCATCGAAGCCGAGCAGCACAAGCGTCTGGTAGCGGCCGGGAAAGTCCCAGCCACCGCCACCCGTGTTGAAACCTCGTTGGAACAGGCTTAAACCATGTCGAACTTAGTGACCAATGCTGGACACACCCATGTCGATGGACATGGGCACGATGACCATCACCACGACTCGGGCGAGATGACCGTATTCGGTTTCTGGCTCTACCTGATGACCGACTGCATCCTGTTTGCATCGATCTTCGCGGCGTACGCGGTACTGGTTAACAACGTAGCGGGTGGCCCGTCGGGCCACGACATCTTCGAACTGCCATACGTACTGGGCGAAACCGCTCTGCTGCTGTTCAGTTCGATCACCTACGGCTTCGCCATGCTGGCGTTGTTCAAGGGCAAGAAGAACCAGGTCCTGGGCTGGCTGGCCCTGACCTTCATGTTCGGTGCCGGCTTCATCGGCATGGAGATCAACGAGTTCCACATGCTGATCTCCGAGGGCTTCGGTCCTAGCCGCAGCGGCTTCCTGTCCGGGTTCTTCACCCTGGTCGGCACCCACGGTCTGCACGTGACCAGCGGTCTGATCTGGATGGCGATCATGATGTACCAGGTGCAGAAAAACGGCCTGACGGCGACCAACAAGACCCGTCTGAGCTGCCTGAGCCTGTTCTGGCACTTCCTGGACGTGGTGTGGATCTGCGTATTCACCGTTGTTTATCTGATGGGGACTATGTAAATGGCTAACGCTCATTCCCACGATAGCCACGACGCCGGCCACGGCAGCGTCAAGTCCTACGCTATCGGTTTCATCCTGTCGGTCATCCTGACGGTCATTCCTTTCGGCCTGGTGATGTACCCATCGCTGCCGAAAGCCTTGACCCTGTGGATCGTACTGGCCTTCGCAGTGATCCAGGTGCTGGTGCACCTGGTGTACTTCCTTCACCTGGACCGTTCGGCCGCGCAGCGTAACAACGTGATTGCGTTTGTGTTCGCCGCGATCGTGATCGTCCTGCTGGTTGGCCTGTCGTTGTGGATCATGTTCAGCATCCACTCCAACATGATGGCGCACTGAGGTAAATCCGGATGTCCTTGAAGCACTTTATCCAAATCACCAAACCGGGGATCATTTTCGGTAACGTGCTTTCAGTGGCAGGCGGATTTTTCCTGGCCTCGAAAGGGCATGTCGATCTGGCCATCTTCCTGGCCGCCATGATCGGCACGTCCCTGGTAGTGGCTTCCGGTTGCGTGTTCAACAACTGCATCGACCGTGACATCGACATCAAGATGGAACGCACCAAGAACCGGGCGCTGGTGCAGGGCTTTGTCTCCCTGAAACTGGCCCTGGTCTTCGCGACCGTCCTGGGTGTTACCGGCGTTGCGTTGCTGTACAAGGTGGCCAATCCGTTGGCTGCGCTGTTCGCCGTAATCGGCTTCGTCATCTACGTCGGCTTCTACAGCCTGTACCTCAAGCGCAAGTCGGTTCACGGCACGCTGGTGGGCAGTCTGTCGGGTGCGATGCCGCCGGTGATCGGCTATGTCGCGGTGAGCAACACCTTCGACATGGCTGCACTGACGCTGCTGGTGATGTTCAGCCTGTGGCAGATGCCGCATTCCTACGCCATCGCGATCTTCCGCTTCAACGATTACCTGGCCGCATCGATTCCGGTGTTGCCCGTGAAGCGCGGGATTCAAGTGGCCAAGAAGCACATCCTGATCTACATCCTGGCCTTCCTCGTGGCGACCTTGATGCTGACCTTCAGCGGTTACGCCGGCATGAGCTACCTCGCCGTCGCCGCGGCCATGGGCATGTACTGGTTGTACATGGCCTGGACCGGCTACAAGGCAGTGGATGACACGGTCTGGGCACGCAAGCTGTTCGTGTTCTCGATCTTCACCATTACCGCGTTGAGCGTGATGATGTCCCTGGACTTCAAAGTGCCGACCGAGCTGTTGCTGACGTACGCGCCTTAAGCGTCGGATGCTGTAACGAAAAACCCCGCCCTTTGAGAGAAGGAGCGGGGTTTTTTGTTGGCGGCATTCTGGTGGACCGTGTTGCCTGCATCGCGAGCAAGCTTGCTCCTACAGTTGATCGGCGTTGCTCCACATCTTGAGTACGACACAGACCCCTGTAGGAGCAAGCTTGCTCGCGATGGCGGTCTGACAGACGACAACGATTCATCGGTAAAGCTGCAGAAACTTCCCACACAGCTTTCAGGTTGTCGGTCGGAAGTCGCCTGTCTTACCTTTGGATCGTTGGCGATGAGGAGCCTCCACCCTAGGGTCTAAACCTCATCCTGCAAGACTACTTGAGGATTAAAGATGGCAATGTCCTTTAATGGCTACGACCTCTCATCAGCATTGGCCACATTGGTCAGGAATCCATTAAATCAAGCAGATGACGTTGCGCTGGTGAGCGCCGCCAAATCGGTCTGGTACTCCAATTCGAATCTTGAGAGTGAAGTTGCAGCTTTTCTGAATTGCCATACTGACGAGGTTGAGCTTCGACGCGCTGGCTACTTGCTTGAGCGGTTCACTCGCTTTGCATGCGTATCCGATAGCCGCGTTTCGGAAGCCCTCAATGCTCTTGAGCTTTTTGCACATTCGACTTCCCATCAAGAGGCCACGCCACAAGCAGTCACACCGCTGTGCCGACGTCGTGATGAGCTTGCCATCTCTTGGGGATTGAGTGAAGGGCTTGGCCTGAAGGCTCAGACCCTGATGCCTTACCAGACAAGGCACTATGAGGCAGAGCAGCGCGCGATGTTTTCCTGAGCTAATTGACATCTGAAAAGCCCCGCATTCAAAAGAATCGCGGGGCTTTTTCATTCAAGCGCGGTTGTTACACGGTGCTTCGAGCACCTTCACCACGTCATCGATCACAGCCTTGCTCATCTCCTGCAAAAAGTGCGAGGCCCAGGCGTGCCGGTCACTGTCGCGAACCATGGCGGCGTCGGAGGCGAGGAGCTTGGCGACGTGGAGCAGGTCGGAAGCGTGGGAGAGGGCTTCGATCACCGGGACACCGGCGCTGATGCGGAAGAGCGGTTCGTTGGCGTGGAAGGAAAAATGGGTGAGGCCGATGGTTTTCAGGTCTTGGGGATTGGTCATTGGACACCTCCAATGGTTGGGAGGTGATGGGGGATGACGGAAACAGCAGATGAATAGATAACGCTCATTAGCAACTCCTATAGTCCAATAGAGCTGCCGCATTCGTTATCAGGCGAATGGGTGGCAGCTGTGCGCAGGCTGATAAACCGGTCATAGGCACCCGGCAGACCCAAAGGTCTCCCACGCACAGCCACCATTGCACGAAATTTCAGGCATAAAAAAACGCCGAAAATCGTGATTTGGGCGCTGAGGCGCCTATATGTTACCCGGGTTATCAGGCCCGGTCGCTGAATTGACAGCGACCGGGCGAAGTTAGCGTGTGGATATCAAATTGCACAATCGTGGCCTTGTGCTGGCCGGGATGCGTTTGGACACCGCAGTCCTTGTGGGAGCGGGCTTGCCCGCGAAGGCGGTGTATCAGGCAACATTGATGCTGGATGTGACGGCCTCTTCGCGGGCAAGTCGGGTCGCCGCACCGCTCGCTCCTAAAGGACGGTGGTGGTCAGTTACTTACTTGGTGTATCGAGCAACCGAAAGAACCGCTCCCGCACCTGAACGTTGTCACTGTGCGCCACGTTGAAACGCAGGAAGTGACTGGCATCCGGCGCTTTGCTGAGCAGGGTGCCGGGCGCGAGCACCAGGTCGATGTCCAGGCCTTTCCTCGCCAGCGTTTCGGCATGATGCCCTTCGGGCAATCGCGTCCAGATAAACAACCCTTCATGGGGCAGCGATGACACCGAGCAACCGGCTTCCATCAGCCAACTGCTCACCCGACTGCTCGCCTCGTAAAGCCGATCCACCGTGCGCCGGGTGTGTTTGGCATAGCTGCCGTCACTGAGCATCGTGCAGATAATCTGCTCCGCCAGTTCCGACGTCATGCCACCGCAGGCCATTTTCAGGGTGACCATCCGTGCCGCCAGTTGCGGCGAAAGCACCGCATAGCTGACCCGACTGTTCGCCGTCAGGGTCTTGGAGAAACCGGAAACGTAACTGACATTGTCCAGCCCGCCCGCTGCCAGGCGCGGGGTCGTTCGTTGCTGCATGTCGCAATACAAATCGTCTTCGAGGATGTGAAAACCGTAACGGTGGCTCAACTCCAGCAAGCGATAGACCTGCGCCGGGGAGAACGAGTGCCCGGTCGGATTGTGCAGGGTGTTATTGGTCATGTAGAGCACGGGCCGATGGACAATCAGCAATTGCTCGAAGGCGTCCAGGTCCATGCCGTCCGCGCCACGGGGGATGGTGATGACCCGGGCGCCATGCAGGGCCAGGTTGGTGTGCATGGTGAAGTAACACGGATCGTCAAGCAGCACCGTGTCGCCGGGTTTGACCAGCAGGCGCATCAGCATGTCGATGGCCTGCACGGTGTTGGCGGTGGTGATGATCTGGTCCACCGGCACTTCGATGCCCAGGGTCGCCAGTTTGACCCGCAACGCTTCACGCAGCGGCAGGTAACCGGCGGCGACGCCGTATTCGCCCATGCGCAGGGACGTTGCGCGCAGCGTGCCGCGCACGGCTTTGAGCAATTCGTCCGCCGGTAGCCACGAGGAAGGCAGAAAACCGGCGCCGGGGCGCAGCGAGCCGTTGTCCTGCAGCACCGCGCGGCGGACCACGCTGAGGGTGTCTTGAGGTTGCAGGTCTGGACCGGCATCGGTCTTGAGCGTGATGCTGGAGCGGTGCACGTAATGCCCCGACCCCTGGCGTGAAACCACCAGACCCTTGGCGCGCAAGCGGTCCAGCGCATCCACCACCGTGGACTTGCCCACGTTCATCAACTCGGAAAGTTCGCGAATCGGCGGCAGCCGCGAGCCGTGAGGCAGCCCGCCCTGGCTGATCGCTACCGACAATTGATCGACGATCTGCTGGACCAGCGGCATACCCGGCTGGAACTCGATGGCGGCGATCACTGCACGCTGAACCTGCATTTTACTGGTCTCTCCGGCAGTAAAGTTCGTTTGATTCTATACGAACTTGCTCTGATGAAAACAAGCGACTCTCTCTACCATCACCTTACAGACTTTCCTGATTGTTCGCGCTGAACGCCTGAATAATCGCTGGTTCCAGAGGTGTTGCATGAGTGTTCAAACAACCGTCGCCGTCGCTAAACCGGTGATCAATATTCGCCTGTTCACGATCCGGATCATCACCGCCGTGTCGCTGTTTGCCGTGCTGGGCAAGGCCAACGTCTGGCTCGACACCGCCACCAACAGCATCCTCGCCCTCGGTTATCGGGCGTTGCTGTTGCTGCTGCCGCTGACGTTATTGGTGCTGGGCCGTCGCTCCCTGAGCGTCACGTTGATGTGCGCCGCCCTCGGGCTGGTGTTGCTGGCGGTCACCAGCAACCAGGGCATGGTGATGTTCGCCGCCGCGTTGTTCGCCTACGGCATCGCGATTGCCGGTTACCTGATCAAGAGCGAAGCCGCCCAAACCAAGGAGGGCGCGGCCTACAACCGCGTCGCCATGAACATGGGCAGTCTGGTGGCGGGCCTGATCCTGCTCTCGCCGCTGCTGACCCCGACCCTGTTTTTCCTCGGCGCGGCGGGTTTCGTCCTGCTGTGCCTGCCCATCGCCATGGGCGCGACCTTCACCTCTCAACCGGTGGTTGCCAGCCCGGTCACTCATGACGGCAGCGGCTGGCGCAACAAACTGCCATGGGTGATCGCCGGCATCATCATGGGCATCAAGCTGTTCGGCGTGTTCTCGATCCTGCCCCAGGCAATCCTGCTCAAAACCGGCGAACTGCCGGCCTGGTATGGCCTGATGCTGATCCTCAACAGCGCCGTGGTGGTCTTCGCCCAGGTGCCGATGATGAAACTGATCGAGCGCACCGGGCGCTTCAAGGTGGTCGCTGTCATCGGGATCATCATCGGCGGCTTCGCGGTGCTCTCGTCGCCGGGCGCATTCCACGTCGAAACCCTTGTGGGCGCGTTGATCTGGGTCGCGCTGCTGTCCATCGCCGAGTGCGCGTTCAGCTACCTCGATTACTTCTCCGTCAAACAAAACAACATGTTCGTCAAGGAAGTGTCCCTGGGCGTCGGCGCCGGGCTGACGGTGCTGATCATGCGGGTCATGCCGCCGCCCTATAGCGCCCTGGTACTGGCGGCCATCGGCGCGGGAGGCATCCTCGCCTGGTACTGGCTCAACCGTAGATCCAACGCGTCGCTGCACGACTGAGTCACCGCGTTTGCGTTTTTTACTCCACAGGTCGGAGGCTTCATGAATACGACGTCATGCGTAGTGGTGGTCGGGTACAACGGCAATCGGGTTCACGACATCCAGAAACTGCGCGAACTCTGCAAAACGCTCTACAACGCCCGGTTGATCCTGCTGGTCGAGAAGATTCAGCCCGATGACGACCAGGTGGCCGATCACGTCTGCAGCACGTCGCTGGCGCCGGAAGATGTCACCGAGTCCCTTGAACTGGTGGCGGGTTGCTTGAATGCCGATCACTGGAAACTGATCGGCGTGCTGCCGTTTTCCGACCGTGGCGTGCTGCTCGGTGCGGCGCTGGCGAGTCATTACGGCTTGCCCGGCATCACCCCGGCCGAGGCGCGTGCGGGGTTGGATAAACAAATCTTTCGCAAGCTGGAAGCAGCGGCCGAGCGTTCGCCGGAAGATTATCGCCCGGTGTTTTCCGTGCGCATCGAAAGCCTCGCCGAGCTGCGTCAGCGGGTCGTCGAACTGGGCGGCAAAGCCTTCATCAAACCGGCCTGTGAAGGCGCAAGCAGGGGCTGCCGGGTCATCCATCATCCGTCCGAATGCGACGAGGCGTGGCAGGCACTCAAGCCGTATCGCGAGGGCGGCATCGTCCTTGAAGAGCTGATTCAGAACGCCCGGGAATACAGCTGGGATTACGTTGCGGGCAGCACGTGGGTCACTGAGAAAACCACCACCGAAGGCGCCTATCGCGCGGAAATCCAGCAAGTGGTGCCGGCACCGCTGGCGGCAGACGTGCAGGCCCGACTGGCGGCAGCCGGACGACACATGTCCGGGTTGGTCTCGCTGGATAACGGCGCGTACCACAACGAGGTGTTCCTGCGCAGCGATGGCCTGACGTCGGCGGTGGAAACCAACATGCGCCCCGGCGGCATGCACATCTGGGACCTGGCCCGCCTGGCGTTCGTCGATTTCGATCCGTGGGAACGCTGGGTCAGGTGGGCAGTGGAAGGCAAGACCGACCCGCGCGATCCCGTCGCTCGGGGCTATTGCGGCATCCGTCTAGTCCGGGCACCGGCCGGCGGACTGCTGCGCTACGTGCCGGACATCGAGTCCCTGGCCCGGGACCTGAACATCGACCTGGTAGAAGCCGTTTACACCAAACGCCTCAGTGATTCGGTCACCGCACTGGTGAAGGACAACACCTCGTTTATCGGCCACATCGTGTTGTTCAGCGAAGACTACGCACAGCTCAGCGACAACCTGCTGCGCCTGGCAGACGCGATCGAATCACGTGTCGAGGTCACTTGCCTGGCGGCCCCGGCGAGAGCCGCGGGTTGAGTCTCCCGAATCTGCGTTTTGGTATTTTTGAGTTGAGAGGATTGTTTCAATGATCGAGCAAAAAATGACCTGTGATGAGCGCTTTATAGCCCTGGCGAAAGAGCTGGACTATGACATCTACGGCGAAAACACTGCGGGTGGTCATTACGCGCCGCTGATTCGGCATCACGATGAGCTCTATCTCAGCGGTCTGGTGCCGCGCATGACCGGCGAAATCCGCTACCCCGGCAGAGTAGGGCTGGAGCTCAGCCTGGCCGATGCACAAGCCGCCGCCAGTATCAGCGCCATGCGCGGGCTGGCCTTGATCGTTGATGCCATCGGCTCGTTGGACAAAATAAAGTCGCTGATACGTATCACTGTTTACGTGAAGTCCACGGCGGACTTTGTTGACCTCAGCGAAGTTGCCAACGGTGCATCGGATGTCTTCAGCCATGTGCTGGGCGATGCGGGTAAACATACTCGAACCACTGTCGGCGTTTATCAGTTACCGAAAAATGCCGCCGTAGAAGTTGACATGATTGTGGCGCTTCGGCCTTCGGTTTTGTGAGTGTTAGTGCGCCGACTTTACAGTGATCAATTGTTCACCTAGTGTCTGGTCACTTAAGTCGCTCATAACTCGGTGTTTACGGATGAATAACATTCAAGGTGGTTTTTTTTCATATAAGGACTTTCGCCAGAGTTTAACCCGTCCACCGGTGAGTGCTCGGGTGTGGAAGGGCGATGAACTTACCGATATGCGCCACAGCCTTGCGGCCAGCGAGGTCGATATTGTCGCGCTGGCTCACCATGACAGCAGCGAAGGTTGCAAGTTGACGCCAGGGATGGCGGTGTCGATGCAATGGTTGAACCCTGGCACCGAACTGAACGGTCATGCCCATTCGTGGTGGCACCTGTTCATCATTCAGTCCGGCAGCGGCACCTTGACCCTGGGCGATGCCGATGCAGTGAACATAAGCCCCGGCGACGTGTTGCTGGTGCCGGCCTGGTCCCGGCACGGCTTCGTCAACACCAGCGCCACTGAGCCGCTGGCCATGCTGAACATGAGCAACATGCCCCAGATGGCGTTGCTCTCCAATGCTGCAGACGCCACGGTCTGACACGCTAAATCTTCCCGTTTTGCCCACCAGGGAGTCCGCATGCGCAGACTCCCTTTTTCATTTCTGCTACCCCGGCAGGTCAGGGTTGTTTTGATTTTCTGTATCCGTAGAAACAGATAATTTCTGTATCTGTTCAGCACCTGGCCAACTAACTACGATCAATTCCAATGCAACGGATTATTGTGGTTAGTGCAAGGGAGCGTTCTATGGATAGTACGAAGCTGAAACTGTATGTTGGCGCAGATTTTGTCAGTGCTTTTGCAATGTCGGCATTTGTTGCGCTGAAAGAAAAGCAACTTTCGTTTGAACTTGTTAAGGTCGATTTAAAGGCGCGTGATAACTACCTGGCGAGTTATCGTGATGTATCGCTGACCTGCAAGATTCCCACGCTGGTTCACGATGGTTTTGCACTGTCGGAATCTTCGGCCATTGCCGAATACCTGGAAGAAATAGCGCCGGGGCATAAAAAACTGTTCCCGCTCGACATCAAACAGCGCGCTCGCGCCCGTCAGCTCCAGGCCTGGCTGCGCAGTGATTTGTTGGTGATTCGCAAAGAGCGCCCGGCGGACCTCATCTACTTCGGCAAGAAAGAAACCCCGTTGTCAGACGACGCCCAGGCCGCTGTCGCAAGGCTGTTCTTCGTCGCGGATCGGTTGCTGGAGGAGGGGGCCGATCACCTGTTTGGTGACTGGAGCATTGCCGACACCGACCTGGCAATCATGCTCAACCGATTGCTCGCCAATGGCGACCGCGTTCCTCAGCGGCTCGCGGCCTATGTGCGCCGGCAGTGGGATCGCGACAGCGTTCGGGCATGGATGGACATAGAGCGCGCAGCGCCGGCCATCCAGTAACTAACGCCAGGCAATCACCAGGAGCGCTGCCATGCAGGGACCGTCGGAGCTGGAAAGATACAAACCCTACAACTCACGCACCATTCGCGACACGCCGTACTGGCAGAAACTGACGCCAGCGTTGCAGGAAGCCATGACCGTGGTGGCCCGGGTCATGCCGTTTCGCACCAATGAATATGTGCTGGGCACGTTGATCGACTGGAACAACATCCCGGACGATCCGATTTTTCGCATGACCTTTCCCCACAAGGACATGCTGCTACCGGACGAATACGCGTCGCTCAAGCAACTGATCGAACGGGATGACGCCGTCGCCATCAAGCGACGGATCGAGGCGATCTGGTTGCGCATGAACCCGCATCCAGCCGGGCAGCTGACGCACAACGGCGCGACCCTCGACGGAAAAATCCTGCCGGGCATTCAGCACAAGTATCGCGAGACCGTGCTGTTTTTCCCCGGTGCCGGTCAGACGTGTCACGCCTACTGCACGTTCTGTTTCCGCTGGGCGCAGTTCATCGGCGAAGAGGAGCTCAAGTTCAACGCGCGTGAGTCCCAGGAGCTGGTGAATTACCTGCGGGTGCACACTGAAGTGACGGATGTGCTGATCACCGGTGGCGATCCGATGATCATGAACACCCGTTCGCTGGCCGGTTACATCGAGCCGCTGCTGGCGCTGCCGCACCTCAAAAGCATCCGCATCGGCACCAAGTCCGTGGCGTATTGGCCACAGCGGTTTGTCAGCGACAAGGATGCGCCGCAGCTGCTGGATCTGTTCAAGCGCATCGTTGCGGCCGGGAAAAACCTGTCGGTCATGGGGCACTACAACCACCCGGTCGAGATTCGCCAGGACATTGCCCGGCAGGCTGTCGAACGCATTCGTTCCACCGGAGCGACGTTGCGCATGCAGGCGCCGGTGATCCGCCACATCAACGAGAACCCTGCAGATTGGGCCGAACTATGGACTGAAGGCGTGCGGCTGGGAGCGGTGCCTTATTACATGTTCGTCGAGCGCGATACCGGGCCCAGCCACTACTTCGCGATGCCACTGGCGCGTGCGTTCGAGATCTTCCAGGCGGCTTACCGCACGGTGTCCGGGCTGGCGCGCACCGTGCGCGGGCCATCCATGAGCACCTTCTACGGCAAGGTGTTGATCAACGGCATCGAGACCGTGGCCGGGGAGAAAGTCTTCGTGCTGCAGTTTCTCCAGGCTCGGGACCCGCAATGGGTATTGCGCACGTTCTATGCGCGCTTTGATCCGAGCGCGACCTGGTTCGATGAGTTGCGGCCAGCGTTTGGCGAACGTGCGTTCTTCTTTCAGCCAGAGCCTGCGGCAGCGCCCGAATTGATACCGGTCCTGCTCGAAACGGCGTAGGACGATTCATCAGGAGATAAGGATATGAGCAGTATTCCGTTTGATCAGCGAGAAGGTTTTATCTGGCTCGACGGCGAGTTCGTCGAGTGGTCCGAGGCACGCTTGCATGTGCTGACCCATGGTTTGCACTACGCGAGCACCGTGTACGAAGGGGAGCGCGTCTACAACGGCAAGATCTTCAAGCTGCGCGAACACAGCGAGCGGCTGTATCGCTCGGCACAGTTGATGGATTTTGCGATTCCCTATGAGCTGGCCGAACTGGAAGCGGCCAGTCATGAACTGCTGCAACGCAACAACGTCGTGGACGGCTATCTGCGGCCGGTGGCGTGGCGTGGCAGTGAAATGATCTCGACCTCGGCTCGTTTCAACCGTGTGCATGTGGCGATCGCCTGCTGGCAATGGCCGAGTTACTTCGACCCGGCGGGGCACATGGGCGGCATTCGCTTGAAGACCGCGCAGTGGCGCCGTCCGCCGCCAAGCAGCAGCCCGTTCGAAGCCAAGGCGTCCGGGCATTACCAGATCGCCACGCTCAGCAAGCACGATGCGGAAAACAACGGTTTTCACGACGCGCTGATGCTCGACTGGCGCGGTCACGTCGCCGAAGCCACCAGCGCCAACGTGTTCTTCGTCAAGGACCGGACGCTGCACACGCCGCTGCCCGATTGCTTCCTCAATGGCATCACCCGCCAGACCGTTATCGAATTGGCCGGGGCGCTGGATTACCAGGTGGTCGAGCGCACCATTCTTCCTGCGGAGCTTGGCGATTTCGATGAGTGTTTTCTGACGGGCACCGCCGCCGAAATCACCCCCGTGCAGAGCATCGACGAGCAGCGCTACCGACCGGGCAACGCCTGCCGCGAATTCATTGCCGCTTACACCTCAACCGTTAACGCCTGATAAACCGCCAGGAACACCACCATGTCAGATCAAGGGATTGTTGCGTCTACACCTTACGTTTCACTGGGCCACCGCCATGACGAATTGTCGTCCCGCGGCTGGACGGTACTGACCCCGGCCGAATTTGCCTACGATGTCGTCGGCACATTGCAGGCGTTCGGTCAGATCATTCCGCAATTCAACGGGCAGACGGCCTTCGCCATTACCCGCAAACCGGGGTACGAAGCGTTGCCGTACTCCCAGAGCATGAACGGCATCGGCCCGCACACCGAAGCGCCGGTCTACGGCCCACCGCCGCGTTATCTGGCGCTGCATTGTCATCATCAGGCCACGTGCGGTGGCGGACATACCGGGTTGGTCGACGGGATCGAGTTTTTGGCATTCCTCGAACGCACGGAGCCCGAGTTGCGCGAATGGATCGACGACACGCCCGTGGAGTTCGTGGCCACCGCCAAACCGGGTGAAGTGGCGCAAACGCGGGTCAAGGAATACATCCTGACGCCTACAGAGGACGGGGACATTTTCCGCTTCAGCTACAACCAGTTTCACTACGGCGATGTGAACCCTTCCGAGGAGGATCTGCAGCAATCGAAGGTGACGAACAGCTCATCGCCACTGGCCAGGTTCGCGATGCTCGGCGAGGAATACTTCATCCAGCACAACACGCCGGTGCTGATTCCCGACGGTTGCATGCTGATTTGGGACAACTGGCGAATGATCCACGCCCGCAGTCGATACACTGACCCGGCGCGAAACCTGACCCGCTACTGGCTGGCCTGATTCATCCGTCGCCCACAATTCCATCGGCGTACCCCTCGGCGGGTACGCGTCTTACAGGTATCGCGTCATGCAAACAGCAATCGAGATCGCCAAGGTCGATCATCAACTGGTCGTGCGGCTCAATCAGGCCTGGACCAAAAGGGCCACGGTGTGCGCACCGGACAAGGCCTCGGTCAGCGAAGCGTTCGACCCGACGCGCCCGGATTACCCGGAGTGCATGGTGCCGTTTTTCCATCACCCGAAATTCCAGGCCCTGAGCGACGAACTCAAAAGCACCGTGGTGACCTGGGGCTGGATCGGCTACAACCTGCGCACGGTCACGGCCGAAGAGCACGTGGTGAACCCGGCGCTGAGCGTCATCGCCAATCAATACCTGGGCAAAAACGACTGGCATTTTCGCGAAGCGATGCAGCAGACGTTGATCGACGAGCACTACCACACGCTCATGCACCTGCGGGCCATCGAACGGACCAAAGAGGATCGAGCGCTTGATCAGGATCTGGACCTGCCGCCGTCGGTGACCTATCTGCGTCTTGCCGCGCTGCGTGAGGAATTGCCCGAGCAGTGGCAGCGCGATCTGGCGGCGATCACCTTCGCGGTAGTGGCCGAGATCAGCGTCAACGCTTACCTCGATCTACTGGCCGACGATCAAACCATTCAGCCGCAAAACCGCCGCGTCGCCGAACTGCATAACCGCGACGAATATGCCCACAGCAAGATTCTCGCGGAAGTGGCGAAGGTCATGTACGCCAACATGCAGCCGCCTCAACGGGCATTTTTCGCACAGACGCTGTCGGTGGCGCTGAGTGCTTTTGTCGCTCAGGACTACTCGATGTGGGAGGCGATTCTGACGCAGCTTGGCGTCGAAGACGCTGCGCTGATCATTGCCGACACCCGGGAGAGCAACAAGAACGCCACGATCATGCGCGACTACAGCGGCCTGCACCGTCTGGCGCAGGATCTGGGGATTAGCGACGAGATCGATTTCGACTTCCGTCCGACCCTCAAAACCGCTGCAGTGGCCTGATCGGGAGGTGAATATGTCCGTTCCTGTGTACGAAGTGTTCGCCATCCGAGTCGGCGCAAATGCCCAGCGCACTGCCCGGGAGAACTTTCTTTACGACGCCTGCTGCGGTGATCCGAATGCGTCGATGCCGCTGGATTACTACTTCTGGGTCATTCGTAATGAGCAGCAGGTGATTGTGGTCGACACGTGCTTTCAACCCGCGACAGCGGATCGGCGCAACCGTCAGATGTATCGCCTGCCGGAAGAATCCCTACGTCAACTGGACATCGATCCGGCGCAGGTCGAGAACCTGATCCTCACCCATTTGCACTGGGACCACGCCGGCAACCTGGGGTTGTTTCCGAAAGCCACGGTGCATTTGCAGGAAGCGGAGCTGCGCTTCTGCACCGGTCCGAAAATGGCCCATCGCACGGTGAACAAAACCTACGAGGTCGAGGATGTGATGTCGGCGCTGCCACCGTTGTTTGAGGGGCGTTTGCGCTTGCATAGCGGCACGGTCGAGGTGATGCCCGGTGTGACGCTGCACCCGGTGGGCGGCCATACACCGGGTAGCCAGGTGGTGCGGGTGAACACCGCACGTGGGTGGATTGTTCTGGCATCGGATGCGGCGCATTTGTGGGCGAACATTCGTCAGCGCAGTCCGTTTCCGATCATTGATGATCTGGCACAGACGCTGGAAGCGTTTATCGAAATCGACCGTTTGGCCGATGGCGAAGACCACGTCATTCCCGGCCATGACCCGTTGATCGCCGAACGCTTCCCGCATTGGAACGACGATCCGCACATCATCTGCCTGCACGCCAATCCCTTGTAGGAGCCGGCTTGCTGGCGATGGCGGCGGATCAGACAACATCGATGTCGCCTGATATACCGCTATCGCCAGCAAGCCGGCTCCTACAGGTTATGTGTCAGATCTGGTTTCTGAGGAGTTGGCCGAGGGTCGCCAGCGCTTCATCAATCTTTGGCGAATACGGCGCCCCACAACCGATCCGCACGAAGTGACTGAAGCGCTGGGCATTGGAAAAGATATCCCCAGGCAAAATCTGGATGCCCACCTTCAACGCCGCATGAAAAAACGCCATGGACGCCTGTTCAGGCGGCAGTTCCACCCACAACAACGTACCGCCCTGTGGATGGGTGATGCGGGTGCCCGGTGGAAAATAGCGAGTGATCGCCGCACTCATCTGCTGGCGCTGCTGTGTCAGCGTTTTCCTCAAGCGGCGCAGGTAACGTTCGTAGGACGGGGTCTTCATGAACGCACTGACCGCCAGTTGCGACAACGCTTCGCAACCTCGGGACTGCGTGTGTTTGAGCATTTCCACGCGGTCGTGCCACTGCCCGGCGCTGATCCAGCCCAGGCGTATGCCCGGCGCCAGCGTTTTGTTCAGCGACGCGCAATAGATGACGTTGTCGGTGCGGTCCCAGTGTTTGAGCGTGGATAACGGCTGCTCGGTGTCCACCAGGTCGCCGTAGGTATCGTCTTCGATCAGCACGGTGCCGTGCTCGGCACACAATTGCACCAGCCGCGCCTTGTGGGTATCGGGCATGATGCTGCCGAGCGGATTCTGCAGGTTGGGAATGACGATCAGCGCCCGAATCCGTTCGGTGCCTTGCAACAGCTGTTCGAGCGCGAACAGATTGATGCCCGAATGGGCCGTTGCCGGGACTTCGAGCACTCGCAAGTTCAAACTTTCGAGAATTTGCAGCAGGCCGTAAAAGGTCGGGGATTCCACGGCCACGGTGTCGCCGGGGTGGGTCACCGCACGCAAGGCCAGGTTGATCGCTTCGGTCGCGCCGTTGGTGATCACCATTTTCTCGGCGCTCAGGTTGGCCTTTGCCGTCAGCGCTCGTCGGGCAAGGATGTTGCGCAACTCGATGTTGCCGCAGGTCGGCCCTGTCGCACCCAGCAGTTTCTGATCCTGACGCAATGCCTTGCTCATATGGTCTTGCAGAATCTTCAACGGATAGAGTTCCGGCGCGCAGTAGGCGCTGGCGAAATTGACCTTGACCGTCGCGCGTTGGCTGGCCTTGAGCACCGATGACACTTGCTCGTGAATGCCGAGATAGACCTCGGCATCAAGGGGCGCAGGCGTTGTGGTCACGACCGGTTTGGGCAAGGTGTCCGGCTGGCGAATGTAGTTGCCGGAGCGCGGGCGGGCTTCCAGGACGCCATAGTCCTCAAGCTCCCGGCACACCTGCACCGCGGTCGACAGGCTGACGGCGTGTTTTTCCATCATCAGACGAATGGAGGGGAAGCGTTCCCCGGTTTTCAAGGTGCCGCTGCGGATCGCGTCGAGGTAGTGGTTGGCTAACTGACGGTATAAAGGGGTCGGGTGCATGATGACCTCAGCAATCGCACCACTGAGGTCTTGGGCTGGAAAGAAAGTTGACGTTCCCCGCAGGCGGACCCGTGGTGCTCAAGGGTTAAGGGAAGTTTTTTTCTGGTGTCGATACACAGAGAGTAATCGCGCTTTTGCCGGAATCGCGGGCAATAAAAAGCCCCGCTCTAGGGCGGGGCTTTTAGGTCAGTGGCGCTTGAGGCGCTGCTGAGCGGGAAGTGTTACTGCGCGGCGATGCTGTAGCCATCGAACGCGGTTTGCTGCTGAAGCGCGGTGATGATGTTTTTGCGGTTAACCGCGTGTTCGGTTCCGCTGCTGTCCAGGAACGATTCGCTTTCCAGCTCTGCTTCATCGCCTTCGCCGACAAAGGTAAAGCCGAGGAACTCCAGGGCCTCACGGTCAACGTTCAGTCGTGAACGCGGAGTGCGCAGCGGCAACGTGACGCTGATGCCGTCCTTGCTGATGGTGAACACTTCGACATCTTTCTTGGCGCGGGCAGTTTTGCTCTTGCCACTGGTTGGGTTGCTGATGGCCTGATGTGTCTGGTTCAGTACTTTCAGGGCCAGACCGTAGACGATCTCCTGAAACGCAGGATCGTCCTTGAAGCTGGAAAGGATCCGGCTGATCGAGAATTTGCTGCTCAGGTCTTCAAGGGCCGCGATATCGGCCGCCTCGGCGTCCTTGAGTTGCTTGAGTTCGCCCATCAATTCATAGGCTTTATCGTCGTCGAAGCTGTCGTGGGCCTGGCGAATCGCGGCGCGCAGCTCGCGGATCTGGTCGCTTTCCCGGGTGGACTGGAAAGCGTCCAGCACCATCTCGGCGATGGTCTTGGCCTGGGGCATGTGCTGTGAAAGATTGATGGAGTTTTCGTATTCCGCTTTGGACGACAAGGTGACTACGGATTCAGCGGTATTGGAATCGGACATTGAAATTTCACTACTTCTTTAACTTGAATTGGGGCGAAAAAGCACAGGGCTTTTTCAGGCCGCCTAATCTATTGGACCTGCGCGGCGTTGTCACGGGTGAACAGGCGAGCGGGCAAAAGAACTGGCTACCACCACCTTGTAGGAGCCGGCTTGCTGGCGAAGGCGGCGTGTCAGTCGATACCAATTTTGACTGACCCTCCGCCTTCGCCAGCAAGCCGGCTCCTACAGGATGGCGGGCTTGAGGGAGCGGAACGTTTGATAAAACCGGAATGAGCGTCCGCAGAACAAACCGCTCGAAAAGCCCGATGCACAGGCCTTGAGCAACACCATCGGCAGCGTGGCCGAGTGCTGCGGATCAACCTCGGCCTGATAGCCAAAGTAATAGCTGACAGCGAAAAACAGCAGGTAGAGCACCAGGGTTTTTGTCGTGCCCGGCACGATCAACCCGGTTTGCGCTTGATCCAGCTCGACACCCTTGCGCGAAAAAATCACCAGCGCGACGAAGCTGCCAGCGATCACGGCAGCCAGCCAGCAACTGATTGAGAGTGAGAAGTCGGGTGTCAGATTCAACGAATACAGCGACCAGCCCAACAAAATCGGCGGTGTGATCAGCAGCGAAAATTTGCTTTCACGAGTCGGGGACAGGGCTTTGATGCCGTAGTAACAGAGCAGCAGAAATATTGCATAAACCCACAGTGGGGTGTTTTCCAGGGTGTTGAGCATCGAACAGCGTCCTTGCCGAAAAGTGAAGTCAGGATCATAGCGGTTGCGGCGACTATTTCCCCGGTGAATTCAGATTCATCGACCGTACCGCCCATTGCTCTGCGGTTTGCTGATCAACCGGCAGTGTGAAGCGGAACGTTGCACCGCGGCCGGGCACATCGATCAGCTGGATATCGCGACCGTGCAGTTGCAGGATCCGATGCACGATTCGCAGCCCGAGTCCGCCATCGCGCCGTGCCCCGCCAATGTTGAACGGGCGCAGGAACAACCCTTCGCGCAGTTCTGGCGCGATGCCGGGCCCGGTGTCGCTGACGGTGACTTCGACGAAAGACCCTTGAGGGCGCAGGCTCAGTTCGACTTCCCCACCTTGGGCGGTGTGGCGCAGAGCGTTGTCGAACAGATTGGTGAGCACGCGTTCAATCAGCCCCAGATCGGCGCAGGCGGCTGCAACGTTGGGGGCAAAGTTGGCTTTTAGTTCGACCTGACGCGCCTCGGCGGTCAGTTCGAATTTCTGGAAGATGTCCTGCACCAGGTCGGTCAGGGAGAAGCGCTCCAGCACCGGTTGCACAAAACCATGTTCCAGGCGCACCAGTTCCAGCAGCGATTGCGCCAAACCGCCGACTTTGCGGCTTTGATCCAGGGCGATGCCGAGGTAACGACGGCGGTCGGCGGGGGACAACGTGGCGTCCTTGAGCGACAGGGTTTCCAGATAACCGTGCAGCGAGGCCAACGGCGTGCGCAAGTCGTGGGAAATATTCGCCACCAGTTCGCGGCGTTCCTGATCCTGGCGGGTCAACGAACGCCATTGCTCACTGAGGCGCGCCTGCATTTGTCGGAAGGTAGCGTCGAGAATGGCAATTTCATCGTGGCTGGCGGTTTTTTCCACCGGCGCTGATTCAGGAGGCGTGGCCGGGACGCCATCGATGTCGAACTGGCTGACGGTTTCGGTCAGTCGGCGCAAAGGTCGGGTAATCAGCGCAAATGCGGTAAGACCGGCAATCAGGCACAGCAATGCAACCAACCCGATCGATAACAGGGCGGTATTGAGGGCCGCACTGGTGGCACCGCGTTCAGCCAGGCGATCGTGGTCCTCACCGAGCAGCACCACATAGAGATAACCAGCCGGCTTGCCGTCAACTTTCAGCGGCGCGGCGCTGAACACCTTGCGCGCATCGACGCTGCGCGGGTCGTCGCCGAGAATCGGCAGGGCATCGCCTTTGAGCAGGCGCTGGATCGGCGCGAGGTCGATCCGTTCCCGATGAATCCGGCCTTCGGGCGCGGCGCTGCCGACAATCTTGCCCTCGGTGTCGAGCAGATAGACCTCGACACTGGGATTGACCAGCATCAGTTTGCTGAACAAGTCACGCACGGCATTGGGCATCAGGCCCTGGGTGTCCATCAGCACAGTGTCACGGGCAATGTGTTGGGCCAGATCCCGCGACAACCCTTGCACCACTTCCTGCTCATGCATCTGGTTGGAGCGCACCTGCATCCATGCCGAGGTGCCGCAGCACACCAGCAACAGCACGGCGAACACCAGCGACAGCCGCTGGGTGAGGGTCAGCCTCATGGCTGTTCCTCCCTGGCCGCGAATTTGTAGCCACGGCCCCACACCGTGAGGATGCGCACCGGTTGTGCCGGGTCGGCTTCGATTTTCGCGCGCAGGCGGTTGATATGGGTATTGACCGTGTGCTCGTAGCCTTCATGGCTGTAACCCCACACAGCATTGAGCAGGTCCATGCGCGAGAACACCTTGCCGGGCTGGCGGGCGAAGAAATACAGCAGGTCGAACTCCCGTGGTGTGAGGTCGAGGCGTTTGCCGTCAAGGGACACCTCACGGGTGATCGGGTCGATGGAAAGGCCATCGATGATCAGGCTGCCGGCGTCCATTTTCAGGTTGCGGGCCATGGCGTCGACCCGCCGCAACAGCGCTTTGACCCGGGCGACCAGCTCAAGCATGGAAAAGGGTTTGGCCAGGTAATCGTCGGCACCGAGTTCCAGCCCCAGAATCCGGTGCACTTCACTTGAGCGCGCGCTGGTGATGATGATCGGTGTGTAGCGGGCCATGGCGCGGGCGCGCCGGCAGATTTCCAGGCCATCGACGCCCGGCAGCATCAGGTCGAGGATCAGTGCATCCCAGCTCCCTTGCTGCAGCATTCGCATGCCTTCATCGCCATCGGCGCAGTGCACCACCTCGAACTGCTCATCACGAAGATGCAGGCAGATAAGGTCGGCGATATGCAGGTCGTCCTCGACCACGAGGACGCGTTTGGTCGGTTCCATCAAGCTCAATCCTTCGGCGCAATGAGCGCATTGTGCGGGTTTTCCGGGGCCAGAGTTATCACGAATTGTTTAACTTCCCGTGAGGATTTGGCGATCAACCCAAGCCTAGGCTGTGTTCCATGAAAGGCACTTTGGATTTTGGAGACGGCCATGTTTTCACGGCGACAATTTCTTGTAGCGAGCGGCGGGCTGGGGGTTGCAGCCCTGGCGATCGGTGTATTGCCAAAATTTGCTGCCAGCTCTGCGCTGGTCAGCGAGGCCAGCGCGGCGGAGGTTTTCGAGGTAACGCACACTGACAACGAATGGCGTGCCCTGCTCAGTGACGAGCAGTACGAAATCCTGCGGGAAGAGGGCACTGAACGGGCTTACAGCAGTGCGCTGAACAATGAGCATCGTGATGGAACCTTTGCCTGTGCCGGTTGCGATCTGCCGCTGTTTTCCTCTGCAACCAAGTTCGACAGCCGCACCGGTTGGCCGAGTTTCTGGGCACCGCTGGACAAGGCGGTGGCGACCCGTCAGGACCGGTCCTTTGGTGTGTTGCGCGAAGAGGTTCACTGCCGGCGTTGCGGCGGTCATCTGGGCCATGTTTTCGACGATGGACCCAAACCTACCGGTTTGCGCTACTGCATGAACGGCCTCGCGATGACCTTCAAGCCGCAGGCGGCTTGATTCCTTTTTCTCTCATTTCCTGCAGGTCGACGCCATGTGGCTTCTGGTTCTCGCTTATCTCGGTGGTGTGCTGACGATCGTCAGCCCGTGCATTCTGCCGGTGTTGCCGTTTGTCTTCGCTCGCACCGGGCAGCCGTTCATGAAGAGCAGCCTGCCGCTGCTGGCGGGCATGGCGCTGACCTTCGCGCTGGTCGCTTCATTGGCGGCAGTGGGCGGCGGTTGGGTGGTGCAACTCAATCAATACGGACGCTGGCTCGCGTTGGTGTTTGTCGCCCTGTTCGGGCTGACGCTGTTGCTGCCGCAGTTGGCCGAACGCTTGACGCGCCCGTTGGTGGCGGCTGGCAGTCGGTTGTCGGAGGCGGCAGGCGCCGATGCCCGGCCGCGTCCCGGCGCTTCGTTTCTGATCGGTGTTGCCACGGGGCTGCTCTGGGCGCCGTGTGCCGGGCCAATTCTGGGCCTGTTATTAACCGGCGCCGCGCTGCAAGGGGCAAGCATCGCCACCACCCTGTTGCTGTTGGCCTACGCCGCCGGTGCCGCCACTTCCCTCGCTGTTGCGTTGCTGCTGGGCGGTAAGGTTTTCGCCGCAATGAAGCGTTCCATCGGTGCTGGCGAGTGGGTCCGTCGAGGTTTGGGCGCGGCCATGCTGGCCGGTGTGGCGGCGATTGCGTTGGGGCTTGATACCGGGATTCTGGCGCGGTTTTCCACGGCATCTACCGGTGGTATCGAACAGGCGCTGGTGGGCCGTTTGGCCGGTAAGACACCGAACGGCAGCGAGGCGATGATGGCGAGGACCCCGGCTGCTGATGGTGCGATGAGCGTGGCTGACAAAGCGCCGGGCACACTGCCCATCGAAGGCAAGCTGCCACCGCTGGATGGCGCCGTGCAATGGCTTAACTCGCCACCACTCGATGCCCAGGCGTTGAAGGGCAAGGTAGTGCTGGTGGATTTCTGGACTTACTCCTGCATCAACTGCCTGCGCAGCTTGCCGTATGTAAAAGCCTGGGCTGAAAAATACCGTGATCAGGGCTTGGTGGTGATCGGCGTCCATGCGCCCGAATTCGCCTTCGAGCGCAACGTAGACAACGTCACCAAAGCTATGAAGGACCTGGGTATCAACTACCCGGTGGCCATCGATAACGAATTCAAGATCTGGCGAGCTTTCAACAATGAGTATTGGCCGGCTCACTATTTTGCCGACGCCCAGGGGCGCATTCGTTATCACCACTTTGGCGAAGGCGAGTACGCCGAGTCGGAGCGGGTGATCCAGCAATTGCTGCGTGAAGCGGGTGCCGCCAAGGTGGATGACGGGTTGATCAATGCCAATGCCGAGGGTGTTCAGCTCGCGCCGGACATGAACGAAGTGCAGTCGCCGGAAACCTATGTCGGTTACCAGCGTGCCGAAAACTTTGTCGCCGAAACCAGTCTGGCGCCCGACAAGGTGACGACCTACAACCCTCCGTCGCAACTGGCGCTCAACGACTGGAGCCTGGGCGGTCAGTGGACTGTCGGTTCGGAGCGGGCCACTTCAAGCGAGCCCGCCAGTCGCATTGTCTACCGCTTCCACGCACGTGATTTGCATCTGGTACTGGGGCCCGGCGCAGACGGCAGACCGGTGCGTTTCAAAGTGCTGATTGACGGAAAAGCCCCCGGCGATGCCCACGGTACGGACGTAGCGCCCGATGGCAGCGGTAGCGTTACCGAACAACGTTTGTATCAACTGGTGCGTCAGTCCGGCGCAGTAACGGATCGCACGTTCAGCATCGAATTTCTCGATCCGGGTGTCTCGGCGTATGCCTTTACGTTCGGTTGATCGCCACTTCACTGATTCAGGAGTCAGCCTCATGAAAACCCTGTTCACCTTGCGTCGTACCCTGTTGGGCCTGGCCGCCGCTGGCGTCATCGGCCAATGCTCTGCGTTCTCTTTCGGTTCCGCCGAAGACGCGGTCATCATCCCCGCACCCACACTCGACGAAATCACCCAGGCCCACAGCGAAACCGCCGTGTTTGCCGGCGGTTGCTTCTGGGGCGTCCAAGGTGTGTTCCAGCATGTCAAAGGCGTGAAAAAAGCCGTCTCCGGTTACGCGGGCGGGGCGGCCAACACCGCCCAATACGAGCGGGTCAGCGACGGCAACACCGGTCACGCGGAATCGGTCGAAGTGACCTTCGACCCTACTCAGGTCAGCTATGGCACCTTGTTGCAAATCTACTTCTCGGTGGCTCACAACCCGACCGAACTCAATCGTCAGGGACCTGACCGTGGCACGCAGTATCGCTCGGCGATTTTTCCGGAAAACAGCGAGCAGCAACGTGTCGCCCAGGCCTACATTGCCCAGCTCGACGCTGCGAAATCGTTCAACAAACCGATTGTCACCAAACTGGAAACCTATAACGGTTTCTACCCGGCGGAAGAGGAGCATCAGGACTTTCTGACTGAACACCCCACCTATCCGTACATCGTTATCAACGATCTACCGAAAGTGGCGCAGTTGAAAAAGTTGTTTCCGGAGCGGTATCAAGAGAAACCGGTGTTGGTGAAGGCGGGGATGTGAGGGGCGAGAAAAAAGCTCACCCCGAAATCACATTCTTGCCCGCCACTTTCGACCGATACAACGCTTGATCAGCCCTGGCCAGCAGCCCGGTCTGTTGTTCTTCTTCAAAGCGTTGTACGACGCCAAAACTCATGGTTACTTGAAAGTCTCCCACTGGCAGCAAACTGGCGACGCTATGGCGGATTGTCTCCGCGAGGCTTCTGGCGTCGGCCAACGGGGTATCGGGAAGAATGATGATGAACTCGTCACCGCCCCAGCGCGCGAGCAAATCGCCGTTGCGTACGCAATGTTTCACGCTCTGGACTACCTGCACCAACGCGGCATCCCCCAAGGCATGGCCGTAGTGATCGTTGATGTTCTTGAAGTCGTCGATGTCCATGGCAATCAGCGACAGCGGCTGTCGGAAGCGCTGGGCGCGATCACATGCCTGAGGCAGGTCCTTGCTCAGGCGATGGCGATTGGCGATTGGCGATTGCGGTCAGTGCGTCGGTTTCCGCCAGTTTGCGGTTTTCTTCGAGCTGAATCTGCAGTTGCTGGTTGACCCGGGATAACTCTCGAGTGCGTTCTTCGACGATGGCTTCGAGGGATTTGTTCTTTCGTTCAAGCTCTTCGAACAGACGCTTCTTGTCTTCGATGCTGCGGTGCGCACCGACCATGCGCGCCACCGAACCGTCGGCGTTGCGGGCGAGCACGTAGCCGCGGTCTTCGACCCAGGTATAGCTACCATCCTGCATGCGGCAGCGATACTCGGCCTGATAGCCGGGAGCCTGTTGGCTCAGGTAGGCGTCAAACAGGGCCATGACCCGTGGGTAATCCTCGGGATGCATCACCGATTCCCAAGTGAATACCGTGTTGTCGAGGGAGTGAGGCGCATAGCCGAGCATTTCGTACCAGCCGGGGTTGCGGTAAACGAACCCGGTATTGGCGTTCCAGTCCCAGATGCCATCACTGACCAGTTCCAGAATGGTGTGCAGCATGTCTTCGTTCAAATCCGACAGATTGAACTTCAACGCTTCAATATCCGAGGCCCCATCCATCACTGCTCTCCCTGACTAAAGCGACCCACCAGTCGAGGAGATTAGTCGATGGTGCATTCAACCGCCTAGTGCTTGCCCCACATCCCCATGGCGAAGTCGACGAAACGGCGTAATTTCGGCAAGCGGTAGCGATCCTGAGCGTACATCAGGCTCATTGGCCGGCTCGGCGGCAGGTAATTGGGCATCAAGGCCACCAGTGTTCCGTCCTTGAGGTCTTGTTCTACCAAGGCGTCGGGTAACAGCACGATGCCCATGCCGGTGCGTGCCGCCTGATGCAAGCCGGCGGAGCTGTTGATCAGCATCGGTCCACTGACCGCCACCGCTACCTCGCCTTCGGCCCCGCTCAGACGCCATTCCTTTTCCACCGATTGCCAGTCATCACCGGCCGGGTAGGCGAAGGACAGGCAGTCGTGGTGTCGCAGGTCATCAGGTTTTTCCGGGTTGCCGCGACGCGCCAGGTAGATCGGCGATGCGCACATGGTCAGGGTGTAGTCCACGAGTGGACGGGCGATCAGGTTGGTCTGTTCCATGTTGCCCAGGCGAAACGCCACGTCGATGCCGTTTTCAAGCAGGTCCGGGCGGCGGTTGGTGAGGACCACGTCCAGTTTGACGCGTGGGCACAGCAGGGCGAATTCGCTGAGCGCCGGTGCCAGTTTTTCCGTGCCGAAGGTTAACGGTGCGGTAATGCGCAGGGTGCCGCTCGGTTCGTCGAGGGCCTGCTCGGCCAGGCGTTCGGATTCGGCCACCAGTCCCAGCACTTCCAGGCAGCGTTGATAGTACGCGGTGCCAAATTCCGTCAACCGCTGGCGCCGGGTCGTACGGTTGAGCAAGCGCACACCCAGACGCTGCTCCAGTGCCCGCAGGTGATTGCCCACCATGGTGGTGGACATTTCGCACTGAAAAGCGGCGGCGGTCATGCTGCCGGATTCCACCACCCTTACGTAAACGGTCATTGCCTGGAACAAATCCATTATCAATCCCGACTTTAAAATGATTGAAGTATTGCAGCGTTTATCCAGTTCAGGTGGCTAACCATACTGCAAAAACACCGACCATTGATGGAGCTTGATGTCATGACCGCCGCCTGCCTGATGAGTACTTACCAACCGCTGGCACTGAGTTTCAGTAAAGGCCTGGGCACACGCCTGTGGGATCAGGCCGGTCGTGAATACCTGGACGCGGTGGCGGGCGTGGCAGTGACCAACGTTGGGCACTCACATCCTAAAATTGTCTCGGCGATCAGCGAACAGGCCGGCCTGCTGCTGCACACCTCCAACCTCTACAGCATCGACTGGCAACAGCGGCTGGCGCAGAAACTGACGCGGTTGGCGGACATGGAGCGGGCGTTTTTCAATAACTCCGGCGCCGAAGCCAACGAGACCGCGCTGAAACTGGCGCGGCTGCATGGCTGGCACAAAGGCATCGAGCAGCCCTTGGTGGTCGTCATGGAAAACGCGTTCCATGGCCGGACGCTCGGCACCCTGTCCGCCAGCGATGGCCCGGCCGTGCGCCTGGGGTTCAATGAACTACCGGGTGATTTCGTCAAAGTACCGTTCGGCGACCTCAAGGCGCTGGACAAGGTCCAGCAGGCCCACGGCGCAAGAATCGTGGCAATCCTGATGGAACCGATCCAGGGTGAAAGCGGCGTGCAACTGGCACCGCCCGGTTACCTCAAGGCCGTGCGCGACCTGTGCAATCGGCGTGGCTGGCTGATGATGCTCGACGAAATCCAGACCGGCATCGGTCGCACCGGCCAGTGGTTTGCGTTCCAGCACGAAGGCATCGTTCCGGACGTCATGACGTTGGCCAAAGGCCTCGGTAACGGCGTCCCTATCGGCGCTTGCCTGGCCCGGGGCAAAGCCGCCGACCTCTTCACCCCCGGCAGCCATGGCAGTACGTTCGGCGGTAATCCTTTGGCCTGCCGCGTGGGTTGCACCGTGCTGGACATCATCGAAGAACAGGGCCTGCTGGAAAACGCCAAAATACAGGGCGAACGCTTGCTCGCCAGATTGCGCACCGAGTTGGCCGATGACCCAAACGTGCTGGCGATTCGCGGGCAGGGTTTGATGATCGGCATCGAACTCAAGCAACCGATTCGCGACCTGACCCTGATCGCCGCCCGGGATCACGCCTTGCTGATCAACGTGACACGGGGCAAGACCATCCGCCTACTGCCACCGCTGACGATTGATGAGCGCGAGGTGGAGATGATTGTCAGAGGGGTTTGTCGGGCGGTGAAAACGGTCTGAGCTACCTTAATGCTGACCGCTTTTTGTAGGAGCCAGGCTTGCCGGCGAAGGTGCTCTTGAGGACGCTTTCGCCGGCAAGCCTGGCTCCTACAGGTGCGGTTCGCTCTTATACGGCCGGGAATCAGCGAAGTCGGTGATGTCCGCGCGGTTCAAGAGTCGCAGTTTTGAACCGGCAAACCCTTCGAACAACTGCCTATGCGCGGCAAACCCACTGGAACCTTCGCGAGCACGGTAACTGCCGGCCCAGTCGAGCAAGGCGACCAGCCTCTCGTCCTGCTCATCCCGATTCGCCTCACGCAGACGAATATTGGCAACGCATTCCTCATCGCCAACACACAGCCAGATCAACGCCGTGGCCCTGTGGATAAGTTCGCAGACGATCCAGTCGTAAACACCTTCGATCACCCAGCGCTCTTCATCTGCCGCGATCCGCGCCATGCCCAGGGCTTCGGCGCGGGGGCGGGCGATGCTGTGTTCGTCGGATATCCAGTGAATCGCGTCCAGATCAACCCACGGCGCTTTCAAGTGATCCGCCAGGCGCTTGGCCAGCCAACTCTTGCCGGAGCCGGAATTGCCGATGATCAGGGTCCGGATGAGATCCATAAATCACCACGATCTACTGTAGGAGCAAGCTTGCTCGCGATGCAGACAACTCGGTCTCTCGCCTTCAATCCTCAGCCTCAGGCGCCACCATCCGCGTCTTCGGCGAGCCATCCGAATTGTGCTGGTATATCGCCTGCGGCTGTCCTTTTTCATTAAAGAACACCTGCCCGATCCCCGCCGAATTCCACAACCGTTCACCCGCCTCGGCATGCTCCGGAACATGCGGGACGATGCGCATCCGCCGGCGTTTGGTCAGCCAGTTCAGCGGTGAGCGCGGCGAATAGAGCCAGCGGTTGAGGCGGTCGAACCATTCCAGCAGCGTCGGCGGAAATTCGTTCTTGATGCCGCTGCTGGTGATCTGCCAGATCCTAGGGCCCGCCTTGCGGTGTCGGATCAGCACTTCGTAGACGAAGGAATAATGCACATCGCCTGACAGCACCACGTAGTTACCCGGTGTACGCGAGTGTCGGAAAATGTTCAGGATCACCTGCGCCGCGCCGCGATGGGCCATCCAGTTTTCGGCGTCCACCAACAGGGGATAACCGAACCAGCTGAACACCCGTTGCACGGTTTCGATCAGCTTCACACCGAACACCGGCGCTGGCGAAACGATGATCGCCGACGGGTGACCCAGCAGCTCCTGTTGCAGTTCGCAGAGGGCTTCCCAGTCCAATAGACCCGAGGGTTGCTTGAGTGTCATCTCGCTGCGCCAGCGCCGGGTGCGGGTGTCGAGCACCACCATCGCGGGGCTGGTGGGCAGCACGTAATGCCAGTGCTGAAACTTCAGCAGCTCATCGATCAAGGCGTCCTGCACCGGGCCGTCGAGATAGCCGTCTTCACCGGTCGCGCTGAAACCATTGGTCTTCTCCAGCACCGCGCCGAACGCATCCGGGTTGTTGCCCCAACCCTGGCACAACATGTAAGCAATCAGCGCGTTGCCGATGATGCGCTTGGAGAACGGGTGGCCGTAGGCCGTTTCCTCCCATTGCGCGGAAAGATTCCAGTCATCGGTAATATCGTGGTCGTCGAAGATCATCAGGCACGGCAGATGCGCGAAGGCCCGTGCGACACCGCCCAGGCCAGCTTTGAAGGCATCGATGCGCGTCTGCTCCAGCGCATAACGCTCGCGCCGTTCGGGAATCAACTTCGGCGGTTTTGGCGTGATCAGCGTCCAGGGTGTCGGCGACCACACCAGCAGGTACATGGCCATGACTTCAGCAAAGGTCACCAGATGATTGTCGGCACTGCTGCTGGTGAAAATCGGCTTGCGCGCCCCGCCGAAAAATCGCTCGCGCAGGGTTTCATTGCTTTGCAGCGCCGGTAACAAATCCGCACGGTGGTAGTAGCTGGCCGCATGCTCATAGAGCTTGGCGCTGTCGCTGACCACGGCGCCTTCGAGGTGTTCGCCGAACAATCCCAACCGTGCGATCAAGGCATGAATGCCCCGCAGCATCGGCCCGGCGACATCGTCGGCGTACACCTGGTCGCCACTCATCATCAGCAACGCCGGGCGCTCAGTGGCCTCGTGTTCCGAGGCCAACAAATGATCGACACAGAGCAAGCCGTCGGCGGCGGGATGATGAGGTTTACGGCAAGAGCCATGCAGCAGTTGGTCGATCCGCGAGCGCAAAACAAAATTCGGGCAGCGTGCTTCGCCATACAACAGATGCGGCGCCCATTCGGCGATGCCCGTCATTGCGTCATCAATCAGCAGGTCGTACTCGATCAACGTGTCGCAGGGCAGGGCGTTGTCGAGCGGCACATCGATCAAATGAATGAAGGCATGCGTACCGACGGGAATGATCGTGCATTGCCCGGCATCGAGGCGAATGTCGCCAACATCTTGCAGACGCAACGTCAGCGATAACGGCCGGGTGCCCACGAGCCACAGCACCAGGCGCGTGGGTTCCAGGCGCCGCAGCAACGGGCCGACGAGGACGGGCGGCAGAGCTTCAGGGCCGTCGGTTAATGGCAAAGACATGGGCATGCAGGTTCAACACTCCTGGCGCAAAGAGGCGCGCGATGATAGCGCAGCCAGTGGCCAGGATTGTCTGATGGCCACTGGCTTGCAGCTGAATCTGTAACAAGCGATGATCGCTTCAGCATCACACACTCATCAAAGGATTGAGTAATGACTCAAGGATTGAAGTCGGCAACACTCGCTGTGGTTATATCAGCACTGGCCGGTTGTTCGGCCGTCGGGGTGGTATCCAGTTCCGATCCTCATCAAAAACTGGCCGACGCTGACGCCCTGCTTGATCAGAATCGGCCACTGCCCGCCGAGCGCCTGATCGTCGAAGCGTTGGCCATCTGCAAGACGACCAGCGACCCTCTCTGCTTCGCTGATGCCTACCGCACCTACGGGCTGTTTTTCATGTCGCCAACCTTGCGGCAATGGGAAACCCACTACACCACCAATGCGTTCCTCGAGCCTGACGCCACGTTTGCAACGCGCTACGTGAAATCCAATGAATACTTCGAGAAGTCGCGGGCTATTTATGCACAGGCAGGACAGTTTGAGGTGGTGACCAACATCAACCTCAATCGGGGTTTCGCCTATGAAATGGCAGCCGACACGCGTTTGGCTTGTCAGGCTTACAACGACAGTCTGAACGCCAGCAAGGAAAACTCACGGCTCAAACCCGGGGCGATCATTCAGGTGCCGGCGAAATACGGGACGTTTGAAAACTACATCGCTATACAGAAAAGCCGCGCCGGGTGTGCCGTCGAAGGGTGATGGCGCGGACTGGTGATTCACCCAGGGAGGGCGGTGAGTCGGGATCGTCGTGCCGAGCTTTGTCATGGTTCCGGATCTGCTGCTGGGCTCGGACCTGATTGCGATGTTGCCCAGCCAGTGCCTGTCGATGCCGATGGCCAAGACGCTGCACACCGTGCAACCGCCGATTGAGGTTGAGGGGTTTGCGGTGCATCTGGCCTGGCATAAACGCCGCGATGAGGACGCGGCGGTGCAGTGCGTAGCGCGGGTGTTGGAGGAAGTGATCGCTGCTCACTGACATCCGCCTCACCGTTGGCGACCAGCCAGCGAAACAGCTCGCTCACCGACACCGTGTGACTGCGCTCGATCCAGCGCACCACCGCCGGGCCGTAGTGTTCGGTGTAGCGGCTGAGCACCAGTTGGCGACAGTCTGCGGACAGGCGCAGGGTGATTTCCCGGCAGTGCAGATTCGCCTCATCGTCGCGGGTCACGCGGTGTTGAAGAGTCAGGCCTTCAGAAACCATCGGCCGGTGCTCCTGTGCATTGCGCTTGAGTGTTCTTCGGCGAGCCTTGTTTGCCCTCGACCACGAAAGCGGCGCGATGCTCGGCGACCACGTTGCGCAACGCGCTGTAATAGTCCGGCAGTTTTTGCAGGCTGTCGGTCAGCGGCAGGACTTCGGCTCGACTATCGACGATGTCGCCGACGGTGTTGATCGTTGAGAGCGTGTCCACGGTATCGCTGTTGTCGCCGAACGGATCGACCACGAAACTCAGCACACGCCCGGCCGCATCGCGGCTGTTGGACGTGCCGAGCAACGGCAGTTCGACGATCGGCCCGTCGCCGATGCCCCACACGCCGAAGGTCTGGCCGAAGTCGGCTTTATGACGGGGAATGCCGGCCATGCCGGAGACGTCGACCAACCCCACCACGCCCACCGTGGTATTCAGCGCGAACCGCCCCAGCGTATTGACCGAACGCATCGGATTACCTTGCAGCAGGTCGTTGATAAACACCTTGGGCTCGCCGAAGTTCGCCACGAAGTTATGCACACCCGTCTGGAAAAAGTCCGGCGTGTGGCGATAGCCGCGAGCAACCGGCGCCAGGGCGTAATCATCCACCACCCGGTTAAACGCGAAGACCCCGCGATTGAGCGGTTCCGCCGGGTCGTACACCGAATAGGCGATGTCGGCGCAGCTCACTTCGGCGCTGGACGACGGCTGGCTGCTGCAGCCCGCCAACCCGGCGGCCAGCACGGCAATCGAGGTGTTGCGGGTCAGCCAGGGAGCACATTTGAAAGGCAACATGGACGCGAGTCTCGGGAGGAATTCGCGGCGATGCTGGGCCCCGAGCCTTGCGCAAAGATGTCCGGTTTATTGCGCCGCTGTCGTTTTATTGCAGGATTGAAATATATGACGCGCTGCCGTGAATGGTTTTAGATGACGGTTCCATCCGACCCCTTAAGTGACCTTCGGTGAACAGCCTTTTAATTGTCGACGACGACCTTGAAGTCCTCGATCTGCTGAAAAAATTCTTCGTCCAGCACGGCTACAGCGTCGAGGTCGCCACCGACGGCGCGTCGTTGTGGGCAGCCATCGAGCGCCAGGCGCCGGACCTGATCATTCTCGACGTGATGTTACCCGGCGACAGCGGGCTGATCCTTTGCCAGCAACTGCGCATCCGCCACGCGATCCCGGTGATCATGCTCACCGCCATGGGCGAACTGAGTGATCGGGTGGTCGGCCTCGAACTCGGCGCCGACGATTACCTGACCAAACCCTTCGACGCCCGTGAATTGCTGGCCCGAGTGCGTGCCGTGCTGCGCCGCGTGGAGGACCGTCGACCGCTGGCGCAGGAACGTCCACGGCCGCTGATCGACTTCGCCGACTGGCACCTCGACGTCACCCGCCGGGAACTGCGCTCGCCGGACAACGTGATGATCCCGCTATCGGCCGGTGAGTTCGATTTGTTGCTGGTCTTCGTCGAACACCCGCAACGCATCCTCACCCGCGAGCAATTGCTGGACCTGGCGCGCGGGCATTGTCACGACGCGTTCGACCGCAGCATCGACGTGCAAGTCAGCCGCCTGCGACGCAAACTCGAATCCGACACCAAGCGCCCGGCGATGATCCGCACCGTGCGCAACGGCGGTTACCTGTTCACTCCAAGTGTGACGCGGCGATGAACTGGCTGAAGCGGATTCGCCGGGACACGGTGGCGCGCTGGATCGCCCTGACCATCATTCTTGCCATGCTGATTTCGCTGGCGCTCAACGGGCTGTTTATCCAACTCGCCGGCGTCTGGGCACGGCCGCCGCTGACTGAAACCGGGCTGCTGGAAAAAATGGCCGCGATCACCCGCGTCATCAAGGCTGCCCCGGTACCCCTGCGCAGTCAGTTGGCACAAGCTGTCAGCGATGACGGCTTCACCGTCAGTTGGCACCTTGAACGGCGTGAGCTCAACCTGCCGACGGTGGAAGATCTGGATTACGAAACCGGCTCGACCCTCTTGCAGCCGTTGCTTAAATTCGCAGGTCGAATCCAGGCCTACGAGCCGGCTGACTGGACGGAACCTTCGGCGGACGCGCATTACGCGTTGCTGATCGAGCTGCCCGACTCATCCTGGGTGATGTTCTCTGCGCCCTCACGCAGTTGGGGCCTCGACGAAACGCCGCGTTACCTGATCGTCATCCTGCTGGTGCTGATCTCCACCGCGCTGGTCGCACTGATCGCCACCCGTCGCCTCGCCACTCCCTTGCAGCGCTTCGCCGAAGGTGCCCGACGCTTCGGCATCGATTTCCGCGCCCCGCCCATCGAACCCATCGGCCCGCAGGAAATCCGCCAGGCGATCCTCGCCTTCAACGCCATGCAGGCCCAGTTGCAACACTTCATCCGCGACCGCACGCAAATGCTCGCGGCCATCTCCCACGACCTGCGCGCACCGTTGACACGAATGCGCTTGCGCGGCGAATTCATCGAGGATGCCGAGCAACAGCAGCGGCTGTTTCGTGACGTGGATGAAATGCAGGCGATGATCAATTCGGCGCTGGAATTTTTTCGGGACGATGCGCGGCTTGAACCGGCGACCCAGTTTGATCTGGCGGAACTGCTGCAAACCTTGCGGGATGACTACCGGGATCAGGGTGTCGAGATCGCCTTCAGCGGGCCGCAACGGTTGGTGTATTTCGGGCGGCCGTTGGGGCTTAAGCGGGTGATGACCAATCTGCTGGATAACGCGATCAAGTACGCCAGTGAGCCGGGGATTGAACTGACTGCTGATGCGGGGGAAGTGCGAATCAACGTGCTGGATCGTGGTCCGGGAATTCCGCAGTCCAGTCTTGAGCAGGTGTTTGTGCCGTTCTTTCGCCTGGAAGGCTCGCGGAATAAAAGCACGGGCGGGGTAGGGTTGGGGTTATCGGCTGCGCGGGCGATTGTGTTGGAGCATGGCGGCGAGCTGAAGCTGCGCAATCGGTCGAAGGGCGGGTTGGCAGCGTTAGTGGTTTTGCCGGTGCATCCGGGGACAGGATTCGGACTACAGTGAATGATCCATGCAGTTCGCGGGCGCTGGGGAAGGCGCTGATCAGAGGAGAGGACCTATGAAACGGATCATCCTGCCGGCACTGGCCGCCATGATGTTGGTGCAACTTCCGGCCTATGCCATCAACGACAAGTACCGCAAACAACTTGAGCAATCCGGTTGCACCCAGGTCAGCGAGACTCAGGGCTGCGATATCCACAAGAGCAAAGCGGAAAACGCCAAGGCCGGATTCACCAACCCCGCGGCGGACAGCACAAATACCCAGACGCCTTACGCCGGGCAATGGGTCGCCAAGAGCGATGCCGGCGCGACCGTTGCCACGATTCGTATCGATGCCAAGGAGCAAGTCTGGGTCAACGGCAAGCGGGTCAATGCCAAGCGCACGGATGGCACGCTGCAGTTTCGCCAGGGCAAACTCACCTTCACCATTCAGGGCGATCGGCGGTTGCAGAATGAGGATTACTGGACCGACAGCGATGCCGGGACCAAGGGGCCGATTCAGATCGAGTAGTTATTACATCCTGGGACGCGGCATCGATTCCCAATACTTGTGCCAAGCTGATGAGTGTCAATCCGCCTGCCGCCCTCAGGAAACTCACGACATGAAGCCTGCAAATACGTCGAACATCCGCCGAGAGTTCTACAAAGCTGTCGGCTATTACCTTCGAGTTGTCTGGCCCATCCTTTCCACCATGCTGATCGTCATCGTCACGTGCGGCCTGATCATCAGCTACCTGGAAGGTTGGGATCCTTTCGACGGCATCTATTTCGGCTTCGTGACCGGCTTGACCATCGGCTATGGCGAGCTCGTGCCGAAGTTACCGCTTTCGCGGATATTGGCGATATTGCTCGGGTTCAACGGTGTGCTGCTCACGGCGATCTTTGCGGCGATCAGCGTGCGGGCGATTGAGATCGCGGTGCGGGTGACCGGTGGCGATGAATAAGTCGGAACACTACACACAACCCCTGTAGGAGTGAGCCTGCTCGCGATGGATTCATGGACGCCGCGCTTATCCGGGATTCGCGCGTTATCGTTGACGACCATCGCGAGCAGGCTCGCTCCCACAAGGTTTCACAGCGTTCCAGTTAATAGGCCAGATCTACGCTTCCCAACCCGCTCCGCTGACCGCCTCTTGCGCCAACGGATGCAAATCCGCCCCCTGATGCTCTGTCTGCCAGGCCAGCAACTCCCTGCGCATGCCCGGCGTCCAGTACATCTGCAAATGATTACGCACACCGAGTACGGCCTGTTTCCGGTCCGGTTCGGTGGCGAAGTACTGGGCGATCTGGTTGACCATCTTGATCAGGTTGGCAGTGCTCATCGGCGCACCTCCGCTTTAGCACCTTGACGGCGTTCCTTGAGCAAACGGTGCTGTTCGTCGGTGAATTCCTGGAAGCGTTTTTGCCACTCCGAAGGGTGGTAGACGCGGCTGACTTCCACGGCGGTGACCTTGTATTCCGGACAGTTGGTCGCCCAGTCGGAGTTGTCGGTGGTGATCACGTTGGCCCCCGATTCAGGGAAGTGGAACGTGGTGTACACCACGCCCGGTGCGACCCGTTCGGTGACTCGCGCACGCAGCACGGTTTGCCCGGCGCGGCTGCCGATGCCGACCCAGTCACCTTCGTTAATGCCACGGCTTTCGGCGTCGGTCGGGTGGATTTCCAGCCGGTCTTCGTCGTGCCACGCGACGTTTTCGGTACGCCGGGTCTGGGCGCCGACGTTGTACTGGCTGAGGATGCGTCCGGTGGTCAGCAGCAGCGGATAGCGGTTGTTGACCTTCTCCTCGGTCGGCACATAACCGGTGAGCATGAATCGCCCCTTGCCGCGCACGAATTGATCGATGTGCATGGTCGGCGTGCCGTCCGGTGCGGCGGCGTTGCACGGCCATTGCAGGCTGCCGTGGCGGTCCAGTTCGGCGTAACTGACGTTGGTGAACGTCGGCGTCAGGCTGGCGATTTCATCCATGATTTCCGATGGGTGTTTGTAGTTCATCGGGTAGCCCAAGGCGTTGGCCAAAGCCACGGTGCCTTCCCAGTCGGCCTTGCCGCCCAGAGGGTCCATGACTTTGCGCACCCGCGAGATACGGCGCTCGGCGTTGGTGAAGGTGCCGTCTTTTTCCAGGAACGAAGCGCCCGGCAGGAACACATGGGCGAACTTGGCGGTTTCGTTGAGGAATATGTCCTGCACCACCACGCACTCCATGGCCGACAAGGCCGCGGTGACGTGCTGGGTATTCGGATCGCTCTGGGCGATGTCTTCGCCCTGGCAATACAGGCCCTTGAAACTGCCGGCCAGCGCAGACTCGAACATGTTCGGAATGCGCAGGCCCGGATCGGGTTGCAGGGTTACGTTCCACGCCTGTTCGAACTGCGTACGGACCGTTTCGTTGGAGATGTGCCGGTAGCCGGGCAACTCGTGGGGGAAGGAACCCATGTCGCAGGAACCCTGCACGTTGTTCTGCCCCCGCAGCGGGTTCACGCCCACGCCTTCACGGCCGATGTTGCCGGTGGCCATGGCCAGGTTGGCGATGCCCATGACGGCGGTGCTGCCCTGACTGTGCTCGGTGACGCCCAGGCCGTAGTAGATCGCCGCATTGCCGCCGGTTGCATACAGGCGAGCGGCGGCGCGGATGTCAGCAGCGTCGACGCCGCAGACAGGGGCAAGGGCTTCCGGCGAGTTTTCTGCGCGGCTGACAAACTCGCTCCAGCGGGCGAAGTCATTGCCCTCGCAACGGGCGTCGATGAAGGGCTGGTCTTGCAGGTTTTCGGTGATGATTGTGTGGGCCAAGGCGTTAAGCATGGCGACGTTAGTGCCGGGGCGCAGGGCCAAGTGATATTCGGCGCGGGCGTGCACCGAATCCACCAGATCGATGCGGCGTGGATCGATAACGATCAGCCGTGCGCCTTCACGCAAGCGGCGTTTGAGTTGCGAAGCGAACACCGGGTGAGCGTCGCTCGGGTTGGCGCCCATCACCAGGATCACGTCGGCCTGCATCACCGAGTCGAAACTCTGGGTGCCGGCGGACTCGCCCAAGGTTTGTTTCAGGCCATAACCGGTCGGCGAGTGACAAACCCGCGCACAGGTGTCGACGTTGTTGTTGCCGAACGCGGCGCGTACCAGTTTTTGTACGAGATAGGTTTCTTCGTTGGTGCAACGGCTGGAGGTGATACCACCGATGGAATCGCGACCGTACTTTTGCTGCAACCGACGGAATTCGCTGGCGGCGTAGGTCACCGCTTCATCCCAGCTGACTTCCTGCCAAGGGTCGCTGATGTTCTTGCGAATCATCGGTTTGGTGATGCGATCCGGGTGGGTCGCATAACCCCAGGCAAAGCGCCCTTTGACGCAAGAGTGGCCGTGGTTGGCCTGACCGTTCTTGTCCGGAACCATGCGCACCAGTTGGTCGCCTTTCATCTCGGCGCGGAACGAGCAACCCACGCCGCAATAGGCACAGGTGGTGATCACGCTGCGTTCTGGCTGGCCCATCTCGACGACGCTTTTTTCCATCAGCGTCGCGGTAGGACAGGCCTGCACACAGGCGCCGCAGGACACGCATTCCGAGTCGAGGAAGTTCTCGCCACCAGCAGCGGCCACGCGGGATTCAAAACCACGCCCGGTGATGGTCAGGGCAAAGGTGCCCTGGGTTTCTTCACAGGCACGCACGCAGCGGTTGCAGACGATGCACTTGCTCGGGTCGTAGTCGAAATAAGGGTTGGAGGTGTCTTTCACGTCCTCCAGATGGTTCTCGCCTTCATAGCCGTAACGCACTTCCCGCAGGCCGACCTGACCGGCGACGGTTTGCAGCTCGCAGTTGCCGTTGGCCGAGCAGGTCAGGCAGTCCAGCGGGTGATCAGAGATGTACAGTTCCATGACGTTGCGGCGCAGCGTTGCAAGTTTTGGCGTCTGCGTATGCACGGTCATGCCTTCAGTGACCGGCGTGGTGCAAGACGCCGGATAGCCGCGCATCCCGTCGATTTCCACCAGGCACATGCGACAAGAACCGAAGGCTTCCAGGCTGTCGGTGGCACAGAGTTTCGGAATGGTGGTGCCCATCAGCGCAGCGGCGCGCATCACCGAGGTGCCTTCCGGCACGCTGATGCTGCGGCCGTCGATGTTCAGGGTGACTTGCACCTTGCTTTCGCGGGCTGGCGTGCCCAGATCGATATCGGTTTTCGGGTCGAAGAGAGTAATCATTGCTCGGCCTCCGAAGGCTGCAGACCGAAGTCGGCGGGGAAATACTTGAGGGCGCTGGTGACCGGGAAGGGGGCCATGCCGCCCAAGGCGCACAGCGAACCGTATTGCATCGTGTCGCACAGGTCCTTGAGGATGATCACCTGCGCATCGCGTTCGCTCTGGTCCGGCGCGGCCAGCATCCGGTCGATAACTTCAACGCCCCGGGTCGAGCCGATGCGGCAAGGCGTGCATTTGCCACAGGATTCTTCGGCGCAGAACTGCATGGCGAAACGGGCCATTTGGGCCATGTCCAAGGTGTCGTCAGCCACGACCACACCGCCGTGACCGACCATCGCGCCGATGCCGGCGAAGGCCTCGTAATCCAGCGGTGTATCGAATTGCGACGGCGGTACCCAAGTGCCGAGCGGGCCGCCCACCTGCGCGGCTTTCAGCGGCCGACCACTGGCAGTACCGCCGCCGTAGCCTTCCACCAGTTCCCGCAAGGTTAGGCCAAAGGCTCGTTCCACCAGGCCGCCGTGGCGAATATTGCCCGCCAGTTGGAAAGGCATCGTGCCCAGGGAACGGCCCATGCCGTAATCGCGATAGAACTGCGCACCCTTGGCCAGAATCAGCGGCACCGAGGCCAACGTCAGCACGTTGTGCACAAGCGTCGGCAGGCCGAACAGTCCTTGTAGAGCAGGGATCGGCGGCTTGGCGCGGACGATCCCGCGCTTGCCTTCCAGCGAGTCCAGCAGCGCGGTTTCTTCACCGCAGATGTAAGCGCCAGCACCGACGCGCACTTCCATGTCGAAGGCCAGACCGCTGCCGCCGACATTGGCGCCGAGGTAACCCGCTTCACGAGCAATGTTCAACGCTGCACGCAGAGTGGCCACGGCATCCGGATATTCCGAACGGACATAGATGTAGCCGAAGGTGGCGCCGACGGTAATGCCGGCAATGGCCATGCCTTCGATCAGCAGGAAAGGGTCGCCTTCCATCAACATGCGGTCGGCGAAGGTGCCGGAATCGCCTTCGTCGGCGTTGCACACAATGTATTTCTGCGCCGCCTGAGTGCCGCGCACCGTGCGCCATTTGATCCCGGCGGGGAAGGCCGCGCCGCCACGGCCACGCAGGCCTGAATCGAACACCGCTGTTGCGGTCTCTTCGCCACCAATGGCGACGGCCCTTGTCAGGCCTTCGAAACCGCCGTGGGCCCGGTAATCGTCAAGCGACAGCGGCCGGGTAATACCGGCGCGGGCGAACAGCAGGCGTTGTTGAGATTTGAGATAAGGCAGCTCTTCCACCAGGCCCAGGGCCAGTGGGTGAGCGGATGGGTCGCCTTTCAAGGCATCGAGCACGGACGGCACATCGTCTGCGGTCAGCGGACCGAAGCCGATCCGGCCTTGCGGGCTGTCCACTTCCAGCAGCGGTTCCAGCCAATACAAACCGCGCGAGCTGGTGCGCTGCAACTCCAGCGGCAGATTGCGTTCCTTGGCCTGAGTGATCAGCGCTGTGGAGACTTCATCGGCCCCCACAGCACGGGCAAGGGAATCACAGGGCAAATAAAGAGTCGGCATCACGCGTCCTCCCGGCAAGCGTCGAGCAAGGCATCGAGACGCTCAGCACTGAGCCGCGCATGCACCCGGCCATCCAGTTCCAGAGCCGGCGAACAGGCGCAGGCGCCGAGGCAATAAACGGGGCGCAAACTGATGTTGCCGTCGGCGCTGCTGCCGTGATCGTCCAGTTGCAGGCGGTCGCGCAACTGCGCGGCCAGCTCCTCGGCGCCACGGCTCTTGCAGGACTCGGCGCGGCACAGACGCAGAATATGGCGGGCCGGCGGCGCGGTACGGAAGTCATGGTAAAAACTGATCACCCCGCGAACCTCGGCCTGACTCAGATTGAGGGCATGAGCAATCTCGGGGACGGCCACATCGGGGATGTAACCGATGCGTTCCTGAATATCATGAAGAATGGGCAACAGTGCGCCGGGGGAGCCTTTGTGGCGCTCCAGCAGGCTGTTGACCAAAGGCAGGTGCAAACTCTCATCAGGCATTCAGCAATCCTCACGGTCACGGACAAACCAGGCGGTCGTCGTTCGTCCGAAAGTGTCGGCTGCGGCACTCACACCACGTCACGGTATCGTGGCAATTTCAGGCCGGTGGCCAGGGCACCCTGAATGGGCATCTTGTTGTGCCCGGCACGGTCTTCGCCGCACCTCAGTAAGGGCATAAAAGTCAGATTGCCACGCGGCTGTTGATTTGACTGCACCAATGCGACGTGTCCGGTTCTATCCACGACCTCTTATTGAGTCTAGAAGAACGTAGCCTGCGTGGAGGTTTCAGGATGCATGCACAGCGGCTCGCCGCAGGAAATATCGGCTGTCCCCTTTGCTGCCAGTGGACGGCAAGGCGGCAAAACAGTAGCGTTGCGCCACTTTCATCAACTTTGTAACGGACTACACATGGCCACTGTCACTCGAGTCTCGCGCCTGTTCTGCGCAATCACTTTCGCCGTCGTGATGACCCCGGCGCTCGCCGGCCTGTCGAGTGAAACCCCGCAATACGCCTGGGACGGCTACCTCTCCGATTGCCAGAAATTTCTGCAGGTGGTGGCCGAGGTGCAGGCCGGGCGCCAGACGCCCAAAGAAGCTAATCCCGCTATCAAGATGCGTCTGAGTACCCTTGAGTTCCATCGCTACTACCTATCCCCGTCAAGCCTTGGCTCCCCCGAATACGCTCGTTGTGAGAGCGGCATTCCCATAGCGGAAGAGATCGCGGACAAGGGCGAAATTGAACTCAGCAAAGACGTGGACGAGTATCTCGCGCAGGCCCAGATCAAACACCTGGCCTCCCCGGCATACAAGCGCGCTCGCTCTCTGGGCTTCACCGACGTCGGCGAAATCGGGGAACTCGACCAGCACGCCGAGCTGGATGGTGAAGCAAATCTGAAGACCTTGATGATCAGAGTCGATTCTGGTTGCGGCGAACATTTCCGCGCCGCGAAGTACGTCAAACCTTATGTGATCTACACCGTCGGTCCTGACGATGGCACCTGCGCCATTAACCGGAACGTCGCAGTGTTGGGCGGCAAAGTCGCGGAGTGGGGCGAGTACATTGATGAAGAAGCGATTTTTCAGTACGTGGGATGGAAGAAACTGCCCGGACAGGATGGATTCCCCGTCAACATTCGAGTCGTGAAAGTGGTGAAGTAATCCGCAGGGATTTTTCTTCGAACGGAGGATGGGCAGATGATCGACTTCAACAACAAAGGCTTCTTCAAACTCAAGCAAAACGAAGAATACGCAGAACGTGTCAGTGCACTGCTGCTGGAAGGCGAGCACGTCATCGACTCGTATAAATCCATGCGCGACGGCGTCGTCTTCACCAACAAACGCATCATCGCCGTCAACGTGCAGGGCCTCACCGGCAGCAAAAAAGACTTCACCTCACTGCCCTACAAAAACATCGTCGCGTACTCGGTAGAAACCTCCGGCACGTTCGACCTGGATTCGGAACTGGAGATCTACTTCTCGTCGCTGGGGAAAGTGAAATTCGAATTCACCGGCCGGACATCAATGGTAGAAATCTCCAAACTGATCTCCCAACACCTCCTCTAATCTGAATGCAAAAAAGCCCCGAAACCCCCGGGGCTAACGCCCCTCCTGTAGGAGCCAGCTTGCTGGCGATAGCGCCAAACCAGCCACCACCAACCCCAAAGCCACTCAACCAGAAACCAAATACGACCAAGCCTGCCCAAGCACAACCGCACCAACAAAAACACTCACCGCCCCGGCAAACAAATGGCGCAGAAACAGATCCTCCGGCTGCTCAAGCCTCGCAATAAGCCACATCCACGTCCCAACTAACGTGCCAAACCCAGCCATAATTGAATACAACATAAACGGCGCATCCGGCGACAGAATCCCGCTGGCAGCACGAGTCAACTGCTCCACCACCATCCCGACAATACAGCCACACACAAACCCCGCCAGATTAGCCAGCCACAGATTCAGAGTGCCACGACAGCGCACGATCCAAACCCACACCCCAATCCACGCACCGTAAATAGCCAGCGAATCAAACAACATTACTCACTCCACTCCTTGGTTAAAAAAATTCAGGGCCAACAACCCCCATCAGACAACCACACCCCCTGTAGGAGCCGGCTTGCTGGCGATAGCGCCAAACCAGCCACCACCAGTGGTCGAAATACACCGCCACCACCCCAAGCAACCCGCCCCCACAGACTTCCTACCTTATCGACTGACGGCTAAACCCCCTCAGCCTTCGCCCCCCGCCCGCTTGGACCCCGACAAAGAATCCCGATCCCGCGTCAACACCTTCACCGCATCATCCACCAGCGCCTTACTCATCGACGTCAAATAATGCGCAGCCCAGGCGTGGCGATCGGTGTCTTTGGCATAGGCAGCATCTTCGGTGAGCGTTTTGGCGAGGAACAGGAAATCGGAAGCCATAGATAACGCATCGCCGAGAGGGACGTCGCGGGTGACGTGGAAGAGTGGTTGATCGCGGCAGTAGATAGCGGGGGTTAGGCCGATGGTTTTTAGTTCGGGTTGGTTGGTCATTGGGCACCTCCAGTAACGGAGAGGCGATGGGGGAGGGGTGAAGCGTTACGCGATTGGGAATTGCGTAGAGGGGAAAGCCAAATTTTGTACGGATTGATGCTGCGCATTGCAAAGCTCCTTAATTTGAAGAGCTGCCACAATTCGTTACCAAGCGAATGGGTGGCAGCTGTGCGCAGGTTGGTAAACCGGGAAATCAAGGAAACCGGCACGTCCGAAGACGTCCCACGCACAGCCGCCATAACGCAGATCGCAGGCGAAAAAAAAGCGCCTGCGGACGCATAGCACTGTTGCGCAGTGATTTACCTCGGGTTACCAAGCCCGGTCGCTGAATTTGCAGCGACGGTGGGAGGGTATCGTGGAGACCTCGTTCCTGCAACCTTCAAAGTCACTGGTCATTAATCTGGTCAAACACCGCAAATACGGGTGACAAAGGAGGCAGCCGCGGGACTGGGGGCATGTCATGAAATGCATTGAAACGAAGTGACACCATCCGTCTGCGAGTTACAAATTTACGCTTCGGGTCCATGTCGATTTACCACATAATCCGGCGCTTCTACCGGTCTTCTCATCTCGGTAACTCTGCTTCTCTACTAATCTGTAGCCGCTGCCACCAGATTTTTAATAGCCAAGGAGAAAGGCAATGACAGATAACTGGAACAAGCGTCAGTCGGATGCATCTGCCAAGGATGCTCTTGAACGTTTACCAGCGTTGTCTGAATTGCCTGCGACCCTATGAGCCAAGCCGCCTTAGTAAATCCAAGCCTGCTCACATGGTCTCGTGAACGCGCGGGTCTCTCCACTGAGCAAGTTGCTAAAAAGCTGCCAGTGAAACCTGATCGAGTACAGGAATGGGAGGCTGGCGAGACCAAACCCACATTCCTTCAGGCTCAAAAGTGGGCGAGTGTTGCTCACATCCCGTTTGGCTTCCTGTTTCTTCCGCAGCCGCCCGTCGAACAACTGCCTTTACCTGATCTGCGGACCGTCGGTGGGATTGCGCCTCAACGTCCCAGCCTGGAATTGTTGGACACCGTCAGGGACTCCATACGTAAGCAGGATTGGTACCTGGAGTATCTGCAAAACCAAGAGCATCAGCCTTTGGCATTTGTCGGCCGCTTCAATAGCCGATCTCAAGTCACCGAGGTAGTGGACGACATCCGCCGGACCCTCGGCGTGAACCCTGACGCTGCTCGATTGGATTACGACAAGTACAGCCGTGCCTTGATTGATGCTGCAGAAGCGGCTGGCATTCTGGTTATGCGCAGTGGCATTGCTCTAGGGAATACCCATCGAAAACTTGAAGTTAGCGAGTTTCGGGGTTTTGCCATCAGCAATGCCTATGCCCCCGTTGTATTCGTCAACAGTTCCGACGCACCCACCGCTCGACTCTTCACTTTGCTCCACGAATTGGCCCATATCTGGATTGGCAGCAGCGGAGTGTCTGACGGGAACACCGCGAATGGTCGAGACGAGGAACGATTCTGCAATGCAGTTGCAGGTGAATTTCTGGCTCCCGAAGCCCAGTTCCGCGCCCTGTGGAACGCAGATGTTAACTGGGAAGACAACCTGGCTCCGTTGGCCACTCGGTTCCACATCAGTAAATTGGCGATCGGTCGCCGCGCATTGGATCTTGGCTATCTAAGTCAGGCGCAATACAGCGCTTACTATCGAATGATCCTCAGGGCCTTTCAGGACAAAGAAGGTGGAGCGGGAGACTACTACCGCAACGCCACCGCGAAAAACAGCCCTCGCCTAAGCAAGGCGGTGCTGATTGAAACAATGAGTGGCCGGATGCTGCTACGCGATGCGGGACATTTGCTCGGCGTGCAACCTGCCAAATTAAGGACTCTCGCCAGCAGGATCACGGAATGAATCATTTGCTCGACGCTAACACGCTGATCGAGGCAAAAAATCGTTACTACGGGATGGTTATCTGTCCGGGGTTTTGGCAGTGGTTATTGCTGAAAAATGAAGCATTGGCTTTATCCAGCATCGCCCCCGTTATGGATGAGCTAACCAAAGGGAATGACGGGTTGGCTGATTGGGCGAAGGAGAACGCTGGTTTCTTTCACATCACCAACGATGACGCTACGCAAGAAGCATTCGCGCAAGTGGCAGGGCTTGTGGCCGATCAGGCACCGAGAATGAAGATCGGCGCGATGGAAGAATTTTTAGCGGGAGCAGACCCTTGGCTTATTGCTAAGGCTATGACAACTGGCGCGACTTTAGTGACTCATGAAGTGCTGAATCGCGATGCTAAACGTAAATTCATCATCCCGAATATTTGTGAGCAGCTTAACGTTCCGTTTTTGAATACGTTTGAGTTGTTGCACAAGCTTGAAGCCAGGCTTGTGCTGCTTGTTTAATTGAAGTTCGAACTGAAATGAAAAGTGATTCGGCGTTAATGTGAATTGCCTGGTCCTCAAAACTTACTTCCAAATATTTTACCTGATTGTAGCGACGGACAACCCCGGAAAATTCGGGTCGCCCGCCCCGTCAGTTCATAGCTACAATGTAGGCGCGAGCTGGCTCGCGTAAAATTCAAGCCGGCCACCACAACGCTGCAAAGAAGGGGGCGGATTTAGTATTGGACCGAAAATAAATTCGTCCCGATATGAAAAAGTTGCTGCGGTAGGTAAGTCATTGTTTTAGGTTTGATTGGGTTTTGTTTTTAGTGAGTCGATCGCTTTGATAAACTCTGATTTAGTCTCAAATGTGTCTATGTTTCGTAAGGCTGTAATAATGGCTTGATATGCTATGGATACAAAATTTGCTAAGTTGTCTTGTTCTTTTGGAGATAGCAGTGTGGTTCTGGATTGTGCACTAAGCTTATAAGCATGCCTAACAATTTGCGAAATCGTAGCACGATCGTCTTCTGTCTGAGAAAGCACAAAGCTCAATCGATCAGCGATATTTGAAACAATAGGCTCCAGTGTATGCTTTAGGAACAACCTTTCCAGCGCGGAAAGGGTCTGGCTGAGCCTATCGGCTAGATCGGTAAGTGTCATGCTTTTACTATAGGTTATTAAACTTGCCCGCAGTGATGTCTCGAAATCGCTCAGTCCATCTGGATTGATTAATTTTGCTGCCCGGGTGAGCCCTTTTTCATTTAGATGCTCTATGTCTTTAATTGACAGTTTCCAGTAAGCAACATTTTTGCTGGTTAAGCTATCAGTTGATGAGAATGAGGATTCGGACAAAGTTATTATTTTTGAGCTTGGGACAATTTCCGACCCAAGCAATGCAGTAGGGCAAAGTACCCAAGACATCCCTGCTGAGGGGGAAAAAAATCTCAATAAGTTTAGAGCGTTCTGAGCAATGATATATCCTTTTTCTTTTGCCAGGATTGGTTCTGCTTCCAAGGTCACGACTACCGCCGCGAAACCTTGAAGTTCTTGCCGCATATGTGTGAACAGTGGCCGTACTCGCTCCTGATGTTCGAGCAGAAGGTTTGTTGTCATTCTCTCGATGGAGTCGATTTTCTCGGAAGTAATCGGGCAGATATGCACTGAGCCAAACTCTAGTGTTGACTCGATTTCTAAGTGTGCAATCGGGGCCCATACTTCAAGCGGTCTTGCACTTTCTATGCTTTTTGAAATTATCGCCTCAGAAAATGGCGTTTTATTATCGTTTCGGAAGTTTTCTTGAGCCCAGGTAATTAATTGGTTGTGGATGAATTTGCGACTTATTTTGTCTTTTGCCCATTGTGTTGAATATATGCCATCGTAAATCTCTTCAGCGTCTAAAAAGTCTTGGTCTGAAAGTCCGAAACTGCTTTCGCCTGATTTGACAAAAATTAAAACACTTTCACCATTGATGTCAACTCCATATTGGATAGGTGTTCCAATTATTTCGGCGTCTGTAATAGTGGTTGATATAGGGCGCTCGGATGGAAATTTTTCTGGTTCATTATTTTGGATGGTTATTTTACGTATTTTCAGTAAAAGTGTGTCGCTAGCTTCATTTATTATTTTTGAGTCTTTTTTTGTAAATCTGAATTCTTCTTCTGGTTCCAGCTTAATCGCACTGCTAGTTTCTAGAAGGTTGGGGGGTTGCTGTGTTCGTAAGTTTGTAAGTTTGTTGCTCGCGTCCGCATACAATTTCTGCAGTTCTTGCAGTCTCTCGATGTCGGCGGAGTGGTGTTCGCATAACAGTTCCTCGAGCCATGAGTGAAACGTATTAACCCGAAGGAGGTATTCTTCAGTGAAATGATGGATGTTGATATATTCCTCATTCTGCTCTAAATATTGTTTTGCGGCAGCGGTCCATCCCGACCACTCTGACAAAGACTTGGTGTCAAAGCGAATTCCCGTAGTTAGTTCTGCACCTAGCTCTGGCTTTGCTGGGTCTTGTTGGAGTAACAAGAACATATGTGAATTGGGTAGCCCCTTATGTAGCATGTAGTTTCTAAGGTCATGGACAAATTTTGATACTGGGTCATTTGTAAAGGTGCTAGTGATCTTGGTTTGGACGCTTTTTATTATTTCTGTTTTAGAGTAATTTTCTTCAAGGAAAACGCGGGTATGATCTACTAAGGTTTTTGATGATGCTGCAAAGTTGTGAATGTGGCGGCTGAGCTCTCGGTGGGCTTGTTGACCCGCTTCCTTGTTGTCCTGTGACATTAGAAATAGTCCCTCATCTGGGTCTCTGACTTTTTTGGTAGCCTCCATAAGCTCTAACGCGTTCATTTGGAAGATATTTAGTGAAAAGCTCCGGGTGTGAAGTTTGTTTAAGAACTTCATGCCGGGTGAGTCGTGGATCTGTTGGAAGTAAGAAAAATCTTCTGTAGAGATTTGGTCTGTCATGGCTGGTCCAAGTAATTGTTTTAGAAGGGCGAATGGGAGCTAGGTGTGCGGCTCTTATATTGTTGAATTTACTAAAAAATTTATACGCGGAAGAAGGAGGTTTTGAGTTAAATGCATCTGGGCGAAGGGGAACATAGCGGAACGAAAAATTAAAGTCGTGCCAGCATAAGTCTTCATTAGCCGAATCCATGCCTGCCCATGGCTTTCTAGGGGGCGGATTTCTTCAAGGCATGAAGCAGTCATTCCGGCGTTATCATCACCGCAAGTATCATCTTGATGAATTCTTCCTTACGGCCGATTGCCACCAGAACACCCCGAACATTTTCGGCAAACTCGGTCGAACCGCTGCTCAACCCAATTTGAGAGTCCGAGGATGGCGGCTTCCAAGGCGAATTGGTTTTCATTGATTTTGTACCGGAGGGATGGAAAAAGGTCTGAATTCGACATAGCGATTCCTCCTTGGAGAAGAGAGTGCAACTCCACTGCCGTAAGCCTCGTGATTCATGATCGCGATCGGCAACAATCGGCCAAAAGCGGATGCTCGGAAATCTGATCGCGGGCTTATGCAATGCCTGTTCAGCAACTGAACGTGACTGTTTGATATTCCATAGCCAATTTTATAAATCGAATGATGGCGGAATCGAAATAATGTCCCCTGTGCCGATTCGATTCGTGACTCTTCTGATTTCGCTACACCGATGAAGCATGTTAGACGATACTTCAGCATCTTCTCTCAATGCGTGCAGACTGAGCGGAGTATAAGGATCTTCTGCAAACACACCCCAGCACAAACGCCAACCAGGATTATCCTTATCCAAAGTGGGAGCGAGTCGTTCTAGATCGTGAGCCAGGCCAAAATGCGCAGCGTATCCCACTCCAACCAAGCCGGCCTCAGCTCGTAATGAACGGCTCACCATTCCTACTACTTCACCGTCACGGTTGAATACTGGACCTCCACTCATTCCTGGCGGCCAGTCGCTCTCCACAACAAACACAGGGGTTCTATTCGAGTTACTGGTTCCTTCAGGATGGACTTCAATGATCCGCCCGTAGGCACCAAACATTCCTTCGGATAACAGCGCTTGCTGAGTCGATTCGCTTACCTCGGCAAAGTCCAGTTCTGGAAAACCGACTGCTAACACGATCTCTCCGCGTTGGGGAGTCCAACCTCTAGACCTCACGGGCAAAGTTTGTGGCGGTCTCACGGCGGTGCCAAATTGCTCGGCCTTCAACAATGCAATGTCAATAGAAGGTTCACGCGTCGACTGTCCTCGCAGCTCAGCCATCGGGTCGCTTATCTCGGTCATCGGCACACACAGTCCCTCGACTGGGACGAAGCAATCCGGCGGGATACAAGCCGTTCCGAAGACGACGGCGTGCATGCTTAGAAACAAGAGGGGGCGACTAGCGCGATCTCTCTCGATGAAGTCAATCACATGGTATGCAGTCAGAAAGTTGCCAAACCCATCAATATGAAACGCGGTTCCAAGGCCGTATATCCGACCTTCAAGGTCTTGGCGAAAGACCGGGATAATGGCATTTCGAAGCCCAAACGGATCGTGAATTTCAAATGGCGAAAATGGTTTACCTTGAATTGGCTCGTATCTATGAATACCTTTTCCTGCATCTAGTAGAAGCGCCTCGCAGGTGCGAATGCTGAACGGTTCGAATCCTTCCATCCGTATTACCCTCTCTCAATGTCCAATCCTGACTGCCAACAACCAACACGAGACGGCTACGTCGCTGACTGAGTCAACTGATCTACTGCGCAAAGGAACCAGATGCCTGCGTGGAGAGCAAGGGAGATTTATAGTGCCGCATGTTCAAGCACCGCATCCCAGTCTGGAACACCTTTGCCACGGCGTCCAAAGATGGCTGCTCTAGGTCCGCTGCGCATCTTACGACTGGCCGATTTTGGCTGGAAGCGGGCTTGGCTAAAAGCTGGGTATAGGGGCGTGGAAAAAGGGATAGGATTAGGAGTGGATTAGCCTTGGCGACCAACAGCGGTCTGGCTATCGGGCGTTCCCACTTTTCAGGCTGCACGCCTTCCTTCATTGAATGTCTTTCAGATAATCCTTGAGCGCGATTAGCGGGCGGTCAAGCTGCTCCAGTGTCCGCGCAGAGTTGAAATCTGCTGCCAACCTGTGCAGTTCGCGCCCCAGTGGCGTTTCATCCCCGCCTATAGCGTCCAGCGCCACACCTACACAGTGCGTCACTCTAAACTGAATCCCCTCAACATCCCCCCGACGCACCAACAACCCAAAAACCTCCCGCTCATAATCACTCATGATCGGATCATCTCGCAGAATCGGACTCGACCCCTCCGTCTCATAAGCCAGCTTGAGACAGAACAGAGCAACAGTTTCCAGCAGCAGTTCCATGGGATGAATCCTTGATAAGTCGTACCGGCCGAGGACTAAAAAAGCCAAAAGCATCGCCAGCAAGCCGGCTCCTACAGGTCGGTGGGGTGTCAGGCACTTTTTGGCAGGCGAAAAAAAAGGCCTTGCTAAGCAAGACCTTTCTTAATTTTGGTGCCCCGAGGGAGACTCGAACTCCCACTCCTTTCGAAAACGGATTTTGAATCCGCCGCGTCTACCAATTCCGCCATCAGGGCTCAATGGCGGCGAAGTATAGAGATGAGATTACCGTCGGTCAATCAGGTACATAGAGAATTTTCACTATTTCGGCTAGACTTCCGGGCCCTGCTAGACGAACCCCATCATGCGCGTTGCTGACTTTACTTTCGAACTCCCTGATTCGCTGATTGCTCGCCACCCTTTGGCCGAGCGTCGCAACAGTCGCCTGTTGACCCTTGATGGGGTCAGCGGCGCCCTGGCACACCGTCAATTCACTGATTTGCTTGAGCATTTGCGCCCGGGCGATTTGATGGTGTTCAACAATACCCGGGTGATTCCGGCGCGGCTGTTTGGCCAGAAGGCTTCCGGCGGCAAGCTGGAAATCCTGGTGGAGCGGGTGCTGGACAGTCATCGCGTGCTGGCCCATGTGCGCTCCAGCAAGTCGCCGAAGCCGGGTTCGAAGATCCTGATCGATGGCGGTGGCGAAGCCGAGATGCTGGCGCGTCACGATGCGTTGTTCGAACTGGGGTTCGCCGAAGAGGTGTTGCCGCTGCTCGACCGCGTCGGGCACATGCCGTTGCCTCCTTATATAGACCGCCCGGATGAAGGCTCGGACCGCGAGCGTTATCAGACGGTGTACGCCGAGCGCCTGGGCGCGGTGGCGGCGCCGACGGCGGGGCTGCATTTCGATCAACCGCTGATGGACGCGATTGCGGCCAAGGGCGTCGAGACGGCGTTCGTGACCTTGCACGTCGGCGCGGGCACGTTCCAGCCGGTGCGGGTCGAGAAGATTGAAGACCATCACATGCACAGCGAATGGCTGGAAGTCGGCCAGGACGTGGTCGATGCCGTCGCCGCTTGCCGCGCTCGCGGTGGTCGCGTGGTGGCGGTGGGGACCACCAGCGTGCGTTCGCTGGAAAGTGCCGCGCGTGATGGCGTGCTCAAGCCGTTCAGTGGCGACACCGACATCTTCATCTACCCGGGCCGGCCGTTTCATGTGGTCGATGCCCTGGTTACCAACTTCCATTTGCCCGAATCCACGCTGTTGATGCTGGTTTCGGCGTTCGCCGGTTATCCCGAAGCCATGGCCGCTTATAAAGCCGCCGTTGAGCATGAATACCGCTTTTTCAGCTACGGTGATGCGATGTTTATCACCCGTAATCCCGCACCACGTGGCCCTGAGGACAAAGAATGAGTCGCCAAAGTCGTATGTCGTTTGAGTTGCTTGCTACTGACGGCAAGGCTCGTCGCGGTCGCTTGACCTTCCCACGCGGTACCGTCGAGACCCCGGCCTTCATGCCGGTGGGCACGTACGGCACCGTGAAGGGCATGCTGCCGCGGGACATTACCGCGACCGGCGCGGAAATCATTCTGGGCAACACCTTCCACTTGTGGCTGCGTCCTGGCACCGAAGTGATCAAGAAGCACGGCGACCTGCACGATTTCATGCAGTGGAAAGGCCCGATTCTTACAGACTCCGGCGGTTTTCAGGTGTTCAGCCTGGGCGCGATGCGCAAGATCAAGGAGGAGGGCGTGACCTTCGCTTCTCCGGTCGATGGCGCCAAAGTGTTCATGGGCCCGGAAGAGTCGATGCAGGTCCAGCGTGACCTGGGCTCGGACATCGTGATGATTTTCGACGAATGCACGCCGTACCCTGCTGACGAAGACGTCGCGCGTATCTCCATGGAGCTGTCGTTGCGTTGGGCCAAGCGTTCGAAAGAAGCCCATGGCGACAACACGGCCGCGCTGTTCGGCATCGTTCAGGGCGGCATGCACCAGGATTTGCGCATGCGTTCGCTGGAAGGCCTCGACAAGATCGGCTTCGATGGCCTGGCCATCGGCGGTCTGTCGGTGGGCGAGCCGAAGCACGAGATGATCAAGGTGCTGGATTACCTGCCGGGTCAGATGCCGGCTGACAAACCTCGTTACCTTATGGGCGTTGGCAAACCGGAAGATCTGGTTGAGGGTGTGCGCCGCGGTGTGGACATGTTCGATTGCGTGATGCCAACCCGTAATGCCCGCAATGGGCATCTGTTCATTGATACCGGCGTGCTGAAGATCCGTAACGCGTTCCATCGCCATGATGATTCGCCGCTCGATCCGACCTGCGATTGCTATACCTGCCAGAACTTCTCCCGCGCTTATCTGCATCACCTGGACAAGTGCGGCGAAATGCTGGGGAGCATGCTCAATACCATCCATAACTTGCGTCATTATCAAGTGCTTATGGCTGGTTTGCGCGAGGCTATTCAACAGGGTACATTGGCCGCCTTTGTCGATGCCTTCTACGCCAAACGCGGGTTACCTGTTCCGCCTTTGGACTGAGTTTTCTGACCCCAAGATTCAACATTTGCAACTGGAGTGCTAAATGAGCTTTTTTATCTCGAATGCCATGGCTGACGCCGCTGCACCGGCCGCTGCCGGCCCAATGGGTGGCGGTTTTGAGTGGATTTTCCTGGTCGGTTTCCTGGTCATCTTCTACCTGATGATCTGGCGTCCACAGGCCAAGCGCGCCAAAGAGCAGAAGAACCTGCTGAGCAGCCTGCAAAAAGGCGACGAAGTTGTGACCACCGGCGGCATCGCCGGCAAGATCACTAAAGTGGCTGACGATTTCGTGGTTCTGGAAGTTTCCGACACCGTCGAAATGAAGTTCCAGAAAGGCGCCATTGCCGCCACGCTGCCAAAAGGCACGCTGAAAGCGATCTAAGTTTCAACTTCTACTCAATCGACGGGGCGCGCAAGGCGCCCCGCGTCATAAGCGGGCGGCGTGATGCTGAACAAATACCCTCTGTGGAAATACATTCTGATCCTGGCGGTGCTGGCGATCGGTCTGATTTATTCCGCTCCCAATCTATATCCTGATGACCCGGCCATTCAGGTCAGCGGTGCAAGCACTGCGCTGCAAGTCAATCAGGCTGATCTGGATCGTGTGAGCGCTGCGCTCAAGGAATCCGGGATCAACGTCAAGGCGGCCACGCTGGCAGCCAACGGCAAGGGCGGTCTGATTCGTCTGACCAAGGCTGAAGACCAGCTGCCGGCCAAAGACGTCGTGCGCAAGGCGTTGGGTGATGACTACGTCGTTGCTCTGAACCTGGCACAAACCACCCCGCAATGGCTGCGCAGCCTGGCCGCGCACCCGATGAAGCTGGGTCTGGACTTGTCCGGTGGTGTGCACTTCCTGCTCGAAGTGGACATGGACAAAGCCCTCGACGCACGCTTGAAAGTGTACGAAGGCGATGTAAAGAGCCTGTTGCGTAAAGAGAAACTGCGCTATCGCAGCCTGCCGCAACTGGGCGGTGCCATTCAGCTGGGCTTCTCTGATGAAGCTTCCCGCGAACAGGCCCGTGCACTGATCCGCAAGAACTTCAACGATTTCGACATTGTTCCGGCCGACCTCAATGGTCAGGCGGTGCTGCGTCTGGCGATGACCCCGGCCAAGCTGGCGGAAATCCGCGAATACTCCATCAAGCAGAACTTGACCACGGTACGTAACCGCGTCAACGAGCTGGGTGTTGCCGAACCGATCGTTCAGCGTCAGGGCGCCAACCGCATCGTGGTTGAGCTGCCGGGCGTACAAGACACCGCAGAAGCCAAGCGTATCCTCGGCAAGACGGCCAACCTTGAGTTCCGTCTGGCTGCTGAGCCTGGCGCTTCGAAAGCCACTTCCGAATCCTTCGAGTTCCGTGAAGGCAATCGTCCTCCTGCGCTGATCGAGCGTGGCCTGATCATCACCGGTGACCAGGTAACGGACGCCAAGGCTGGCTTCGGCGAGCACGGCACGCCAGAAGTGAACATCCGTCTGGATGGTCACGGTGGCGAGCTGATGAGCCGCGCAACCCGTTCGAACGTCGGTCGCAGCATGGCGGTGATCTTCATCGAGCAGCGTCCGGTCACCACTTACACCAAGCAAGTGGTTGATGGCGTCGAGAAAGACGTGGCGGTGCAGTCGTTCAAGGAAGAGAAGAAGATCATCAGCCTGGCGACCATTCAGTCGCCGCTGGGTGCTCAGTTCCGTATCACTGGCCTGAATGGCCAGGGCGAATCGTCCGAACTGGCGCTGCTGTTGCGTGCCGGTGGTCTGGCGGCGCCGATGTACTTCGCTGAAGAACGCACCATCGGCCCGAGCCTGGGTGCGGACAACATCACCAAAGGTATCGATGCATCGCTGTGGGGCATGCTGTTTGTCTCGCTGTTCATCATCGCCATCTACCGCTTCTTCGGCATCATCGCCACCGTTGCGCTGGGTGTGAACATGGTGCTGCTGCTGGCCCTGATGTCGCTGCTGGGTGCAACGCTGACCCTGCCGGGTATCGCCGGTATCGTATTGACCATGGGTATGGCGGTCGACGCCAACGTACTGATCTTCTCGCGGATTCGTGAAGAGATCGCGGCGGGCATGACCGTACAGCGGGCAATCAACGAAGGTTTCGGTCGCGCATTTACCGCGATTCTCGACGCCAACCTGACCACCTTGCTGGTGGGCGGGATCCTGTTTGCCATGGGTACAGGTCCGGTCAAAGGCTTCGCAGTGACCATGTCCCTCGGGGTTTTGACTTCGATGTTCACGGCCATCATGGTCACCCGCGCGATGGTCAACTTGATCTTCGGCGGTCGTGACTTCAAGAAGTTGTGGATTTAAGGGGCTGCCATGTTACGTACAATCAACTTCATGGGCGTTCGCAACTTCGCGTTCGGCGTCACATTGTTCCTTACTGCGCTGGCCATTTTCAGTGTCTTCCACAAGGGCATGAACTGGGGGCTGGACTTCACCGGCGGTACGCTCATCGAGCTGACCTACGAGCGTCCGGCCGACGTCACCAAGGTGCGTGAGCAGCTGGTTTCGTCCGGTTATCACGAAGCCATCGTGCAGAACTTCGGCGCGACTACCGATCTGCTGGTGCGCATGCCTGGCGAAGACCCGCAGTTGGGTCACCAGGTGGCAGCGGCGTTGCAGAAGGTCGGCGGCGATAACCCGGCGACGGTCAAGCGCGTCGAGTTCGTCGGCCCGCAGGTGGGTGAAGAGCTGCGCGACCAGGGCGGCCTCGGCATGCTGATGGCGCTGGGCGGCATCCTGATCTACCTGGCGTTCCGCTTTCAGTGGAAATTCGCCGTCGGTGCGATCGTTTCCTTGATTCACGACGTGATCGTGACCATCGGTATCCTGTCGTTCTTCCAGATCACCTTCGACCTGACGGTGCTGGCGGCGGTGCTGGCGATCATCGGTTACTCGCTCAACGACACCATCGTGGTATTCGACCGGGTTCGTGAGAACTTCCGTGTACTGCGCAAGGCCAGCCTGATCGAGAACATCAACATCTCGACCACGCAAACCCTGCTGCGGACTATCGCGACGTCGGTTTCCACTTTGTTGGCGATTGCGGCACTGCTGTTCTTCGGTGGTGACAACCTCTACGGCTTCTCCCTGGCACTGCTGGTGGGTGTTCTGGCCGGTACTTATTCGTCGATCTACATCGCCAACGTGGTGTTGATCTGGCTGAATCTGAACTCCGAAGACCTGATCCCGACGGTGAATACCGAGAAGGAAGTCGACGACCGTCCATAACGGCCATCGCTTTCCAGCTGTCAGCCCAAAAAGGCGCGAGTTGAACTCGCGCCTTTTTTTATGCTCCAAGGCTGGGAGAAGCGCGGACATGTTCCGCGGGTGATGGTCAGGAGGTTCATGTGAACAAGTCGATGCTGGTTGGTGCTGTATTGGGTGCTGTCGGTGTGACTGCCGGGGGTGCTGTGGCCACCTATAGCCTGGTAAAAAATAATGGCCCTGAGTATGCGCAAGTACTCGCCGTTGAGCCGGTCAAGACGCAAATCAAGACTCCACGTGAAGTGTGCAAGGATGTAGCGGTCACCCGGCAAGCGCCGGTGAAAGATCAACACCAGATCGCCGGTACGGTGGTGGGTGCGCTGGCAGGCGGTCTGCTGGGTAACCAGATCGGCGGCGGCACCGGCAAGAAAATTGCCACGGTTGCGGGCGCGGTCGGTGGTGGTTACGCCGGCAACAAGGTACAGGAGGGCATGCAGGAGCGTGACACCTACACCACGACGCAAACTCGCTGTAATACGGTGAATGACATCAGCGACAAGGTTGTTGGGTACGACGTTCGTTATTCGCTGGACGGCAAGGAAGGCAAGGTGCGGATGGATCGTGATCCGGGCAACCAGATTCCGGTGGATAAGGAAGGTAAGTTGATCCTGACGCAGAATGAACAGGCGCATTGATGAGCTGATTGTCAGCCGCTGAAAAAGAAGCACCCTACGGGGTGCTTTTTTTGTGCCCAAAATTCACGCAGCCCCCTGTAGGAGCCGGCTTGCTGGCGATTGCGGTATAACTGTCGACATAAATGTTGAATGCCAGACCGTTTTCGCCGGCAAGCCGGCTCCTACAGGTTTTGTGTGCTGCATGAGGCGGTACGTCGGGCGCGGACTTGTAGGAGCCGGCTTGCCGGCGATAGCGGTGTATCCGTCGACATTAATATTGGATGTCAGGCCGCAATCGCCAGCAAGCCGGCTCCTACAGGGGGGAATTCCAGGCATAAAAAAAGCACCCCGCAGGGTGCTTTTTCTGTCGCTGGAAGCTTAGCGCTTCAGCGAGGCCGGCAGGTGCGGCTGGATCGCCGTCAGCACTGCCTTGAAGCACTTGGTGTTACCGGCAACGATGTGGCCTTTCTCAAGGAAATCGTGACCGCCGGTGAAGTCGCTCACCAAACCGCCAGCTTCCTGGATCAGCAGGGCGCCTGCAGCCATGTCCCACTCGGACAGGCCCGACTCCCAGAAAGCGTCGAAACGGCCGGCAGCCACGTAGGCCAGGTCCAGGCTCGCCGAGCCAGCGCGGCGGATGCCGGCGGTCTGGCCAACCAGGGCGCGGAACATGCCCAGGTAGTTGTCGAGGTTGTCCATCTGGTCGTCACGGAACGGGAAGCCGGTACCCAGCAGGGCGCCGTCCAGGCTGGTGCGGCCGCTGACGCGCAGGCGACGACCGTTCAGTTGAGCGCCGCGACCACGGCTGGCGGTGAATTCTTCCTGGCGAACCGGGTCCAGAACAACAGCGTGTTCCAGGCGACCGCGGTATTTGCAGGCGATGCTGACAGCGAAGTGAGGAATGCCGCGCAGGAAGTTGGTGGTGCCGTCCAGCGGATCGATGATCCACAGGTATTCTTCGCCTTCGATCCCGGTGCCGGCGTGCATGCCGGTTTCTTCACCCATGATCGAGTGGTTCGGGTAAGCCTTGCGCAGCGCGTCGATGATTTTCTGTTCAGCGGCGCGATCCACCTCGGATACGTAATCCTTGGCGTCTTTTTCGTCGACCTTGATGGTATCCAGGCGCTCGATGGAGCGGAAGATCAATTCACTGGCGCTGCGGGCGGCGCGCAGCGCGATATTCAGCATGGGCTGCATGGATGTGTCACCTAAGGTTGTTAAAGAAAGCCGGGCATTCTATCAGAACTTTTCTACAGGTGAAGGTCAGTGTTCGCTTTCATAGCTGAACGGTGTGCCCCGCCTCAGAAATACGGTCACTTTTGACGAGTGATCAATGTTGGCAGGCAAGGCGCCGCGCCGACTCATAGCGCTATGGGGAGAAGCGGCAACGCAGCATACCGACATTGAGCGCCGTCAAAAGTGAATCGTTATTTTTGAGGCAGGGCACCCTGTTGAGCTGTAAGATTCGGCTCCCGATTATTGTGTTCGAGAACGCCTCCCGTGCTGCAAAACATTCGTGTCGTCCTGGTCAATACCAGCCACCCCGGCAATATCGGCGGGGCTGCGCGTGCCATGAAGAACATGGGCCTGTCGCGGCTGGTGCTGGTCGAACCACGGTTGTTCCCCCACCACGAAGCCGATGCCCGTGCATCCGGTGCCGGGGACATCCTTGAAAACGCGCAAGTCGTCGCCACCTTGGAAGATGCCTTGGTCGGCTGCAATCTGGTGCTCGGCACCAGCGCCCGTGACCGTCGGATTCCCTGGCCGCTGCTCGATCCCCGCGAATGCGGGACGAAAGTGGTCGAGGAGGCCGGGCAGGGCGCCGAAATCGCCTTGGTATTTGGTCGTGAAGATTCCGGCCTGACCAATGAAGAGCTGCAGCGATGTCATTATCACGTGCACATCCCATCAGACCCTGAGTTCAGTTCGCTGAACCTTGGGGCGGCGGTGCAGGTGTTGAGCTATGAAGTGCGCATGTCCTGGCTCGCGGCCCAAGGCCAGCCGAGCAAGGTCGAGAAGGAAGAAGTGGCATCGGTCAAAAGCGCTGAGCTGGCGACCATGGATGAGCTGGAGCGATTCTATGAACACCTGGAGCAAACCCTGGTGGCCATCGAATTCCTCGATCCTGAAAAGCCACGGCACTTGATGGCGCGCCTGCGTCGGTTGTACGGACGAAGCTCGGTCAGCCGGGCGGAAATGAATATATTGCGTGGCATCCTCACGGAAACCCAGAAAGCGGCCCGTGGTGAGCTTCTAAAGCGGAAGGATTAATGATGTTCGAGCGTTTGCGTGAAGATATCCAGAGTGTTTTCCATCGTGACCCGGCGGCGCGTAACGCTTTTGAAGTCCTGACTTGCTACCCGGGCATGCACGCCATCTGGATCCACCGGTTGTCGGCAGCCTTGTGGCGCGCCGAGCTGAAATGGCTGGCGCGGCTGGTGTCGAACTTCGGTCGCTGGTTGACCGGGATCGAGATCCATCCGGGTGCCAAGGTCGGTCGTCGGTTCTTCATTGACCATGGCATGGGCATTGTCATCGGTGAAACCGCCGAGATCGGCAACGACGTCACCCTTTATCAGGGTGTGACGCTGGGCGGCACCAGCTGGAATAAAGGCAAACGTCACCCGACACTGGAAGACGGTGTGGTGGTGGGGGCTGGTGCCAAGGTGCTCGGCCCGTTCACCGTGGGTGCCGGGGCCAAGGTCGGTTCCAATGCCGTGGTGACCAAGGCTGTTCCGCCCGGTGCGACAGTGGTCGGCATTCCAGGGCGAATCATCGTCAAATCCGATGAAGAGCAGGACGCCAAGCGCAAGGCCATGGCCGAGAAGATCGGTTTCGATGCCTACGGTGTTGGCGAAGACATGCCGGACCCGGTGGCGCGTGCCATCAATCAACTGCTTGATCATCTGCAGGCGGTCGATGGTCGTCTGGAGGGGATGTGCGGGGCGCTGAAGGATCTGGGCAGTAATTACTGTGCGAAAGATCTGCCTGAACTGCGCGAAGAAGACTTTGCGTGTGTGAAGGACAAGGATCAGAGCCAGGCCAGCTAGACCGCGTCGACCCCTTCGCGGGCAAGCTTCGCTCCTACAAGGGTTTCGTTAATCCTGTAGGAGCGAGCGGGCGGCGATCCGACTTGCCCGCGAAGAACGATAACGCGCAATTGCTGGCTGTAACCGCCCAGCCTTTGTTATGATGCGGCCGCTCTTTTGCGGGTAAACCTGACTAAAGTACTAGGTCTTATAGTTGACTTAAATACTCGGGAATTGCATACTCGCCCCATTCCGAACTCCGTGGTAATTGTCCATGCGACTGACTACAAAAGGCCGATACGCCGTGACCGCCATGCTTGATCTGGCGTTGCATGCGCAGCACGGGCCCGTGTCCCTGGCCGATATCTCCGAGCGCCAAGGCATCTCCCTGTCCTACCTCGAACAGCTTTTCGCCAAATTGCGCCGCAGCAATCTGGTGTCCAGCGTCCGTGGTCCGGGCGGCGGTTACCAACTGTCCCGCGACATGCAGGGCATCCAGGTCGCCCAGGTGATCGATGCAGTAAACGAATCGGTCGATGCAACCAAGTGCCAGGGGCAGGGCGATTGCCATCAAGGCGACACCTGCCTGACCCACCACCTGTGGTGCGACCTGAGCCTGCAGATCCACGAATTTCTGAGCGGTATCAGCTTGGCTGATCTTGTTACTCGCCGTGAGGTACAAGAAGTAGCCCAGCGTCAGGACCAGCGTCGTTGCAACAGCAAGACGCCACGCCTGGACAAGATTGAAGCGTCCGCCGTCGAATGACAGCCAAAGAGCTAGCGGCACGCCAGCCAGCCTGATTTAGGAGATAGTCCATGAAATTGCCGATTTACCTTGATTACTCTGCGACCACCCCGGTTGATCCGCGTGTTGCGCAAAAAATGAGTGAATGCCTGCTGGTCGACGGAAACTTCGGTAACCCGGCGTCCCGTTCCCACGTGTTCGGCTGGAAAGCTGAAGAGTCCGTCGAAAACGCCCGTCGTCAGGTCGCAGACCTGGTCAACGCCGACCCGCGTGAAATCGTCTGGACCTCCGGTGCCACCGAGTCCGACAACCTGGCAATCAAGGGTGCGGCGCATTTCTATGCGACCAAGGGCAAACACCTGATCACCACCAAGATTGAGCACAAGGCTGTCCTCGACACCATGCGCCAACTGGAGCGTGAAGGCTTCGAAGTGACCTACATCGAGCCTCGCACTGACGGTCTGGTTACGCCAGAAATGATCGAAGCTGAACTGCGTGACGACACCATCCTGGTTTCGGTCATGCACGTGAACAACGAAATCGGCACCATCAACGACATCGCAGCCATCGGCGAACTGACCCGCTCCAAAGGGATCCTGTTCCACGTCGACGCCGCTCAGTCCACCGGCAAGGTCGAGATCGACCTGCAGAAGCTGAAAGTCGACATGATGTCGTTCTCCGCCCACAAAACCTACGGCCCTAAAGGCATCGGCGCGCTGTACGTCAGCCGCAAGCCGCGTGTGCGCATCGAAGCGACCATGCACGGCGGCGGTCACGAGCGCGGCATGCGTTCCGGCACCCTGGCGACCCACCAGATCGTCGGCATGGGTGAAGCCTTCCGCGTAGCCAAGGAAGACATGGCTGCCGAGAACGTGCGCATCAAAGCCTTGAGCGACCGTTTCTTCAAGCAGGTCGAAGACCTGGAAGAGCTGTACGTCAACGGCAGCATGACCGCCCGCGTTCCGCACAACCTGAACCTGAGCTTCAACTACGTTGAAGGCGAGTCGCTGATCATGGCGCTCAAGGATCTGGCTGTTTCGTCCGGTTCGGCTTGCACCTCGGCTTCGCTGGAGCCTTCGTACGTACTGCGCGCCCTGGGCCGCAACGACGAACTGGCGCACAGCTCGATCCGTTTCACCTTCGGTCGTTTCACCACCGAAGAAGAAATCGACTACGCCGCGCAGAAAGTCTGCGAGGCCGTTACCAAGCTGCGCGCTCTGTCGCCGCTGTGGGACATGTACAAAGACGGTGTCGACATTTCGAAAATCGAGTGGGCGGCACACTGATTTCAAGTCGCCGCAAACCAGGCCCTGTAAACTTAAGGTGGTCAGGGCTTCAAGAGCGACTCTCTGATGAGTGAGGATTAAGAATCATGGCTTACAGCGAAAAGGTCATCGACCACTACGAAAACCCGCGTAACGTCGGCAAGATGGACGCGGAAGACCCGGATGTCGGCACCGGCATGGTCGGCGCTCCGGCGTGCGGCGATGTGATGCGCCTGCAGATCAAGGTCAACGAGCAAGGCATCATCGAAGACGCCAAGTTCAAGACCTACGGTTGCGGTTCGGCCATCGCCTCCAGCTCCCTGGCGACCGAGTGGATGAAAGGCAAGACTCTGGATGAGGCAGAGACCATCAAAAACACTCAACTGGCCGAAGAGCTGGCTCTGCCGCCGGTGAAAATTCACTGCTCCGTACTCGCTGAAGACGCTATCAAAGCGGCCGTTCGCGACTACAAGCAGAAGAAAGGCTTGATCTGATTTTCAAGATTTTGCGACGAGTAAGGAGTCACCGATGGCTATCAGCATGACAGAAGCGGCTGCTCGACACGTGCGACGCTCCCTCGACGGGCGCGGCAAAGGTGAAGGGATTCGTCTGGGTGTTCGCACCACGGGCTGCTCCGGCCTTGCCTACGTGCTGGAGTTTGTCGACGAGGTGGTTGCCGAGGATCAGGTGTTCGAAAGTCACGGCGAGAAAGTGATCATCGACCCGAAAAGCCTGGCCTACCTGGACGGCACCGAGCTCGATTTCGTCAAGGAAGGGTTGAACGAAGGCTTCAAGTTCAACAACCCCAACGTACGCGGTGAATGTGGCTGCGGCGAAAGCTTCAACATCTGAGGCTTCTTGTGGGTACTCCTTGTCATTTCGCTTTATTTGAGCTGCAACCGAGTTTCAATCTGGATCTCGACCAGCTGGCTACGCGCTACCGTGAGTTGGCGCGCAGTGTTCATCCAGACCGTTTTGCGGATGCTTCCGAGCGCGAGCAACGGTTGGCGCTAGAGCAATCCGCGAGCCTCAACGAGGCCTATCAGACGCTCAAAAGTCCCCCGAAGCGCGCGCGATACCTGCTCGCCCTGAATGGTGGCGAGCTGCCGCTGGAGGTCACGGTGCATGATCCGGAGTTTCTTCTGCAACAGATGGAATTGCGCGAAGAGCTCGAAGACCTGCAGGACAGCGCCGACCTGAATGGCGTTGCCGTCTTCAAGCGTCGTTTGAAAGTTGCTCAGGAAAAACTGAACGACAGTTTCGCAGCCTGTTGGAATGATGCAGCGCAACGTGAACAGGCCGAACGCCTGATGCGGCGCATGCAGTTCCTCGACAAGCTCACCTACGAAGTGCGCCAGTTAGAAGAGCGCCTCGACGATTAACCCAGTGCCGCTCCGGTCGCACGCCTGATATACAGATAAGTCCTGATCACGATGGCCCTACTGCAGATCGCCGAACCCGGCCAAAGTCCTCAACCGCACCAGCGTCGTCTGGCTGTGGGGATCGACTTGGGCACTACCAATTCGCTGGTCGCTGCATTGCGCAGTGGTCTTTCCGAGCCTCTGGCCGACGCTGACGGGCAGGTCATCCTGCCGTCCGCCGTGCGTTACCACGCCGATCGCGTCGAAGTGGGCGAGTCGGCCAAGCTGGCTGCCGCTACCGATCCGTTGAACACCGTGCTGTCGGTCAAGCGCTTGATGGGTCGTGGTCTGTCCGACGTCAAGCAATTGGGCGAGCAACTGCCGTACCGCTTTGTCGGCGGCGAGTCGCACATGCCGTTCATTGAAACCATTCAGGGGCCGAAAAGCCCGGTCGAAGTCTCCGCCGATATCCTCAAGGTGTTGCGTCAGCGCGCTGAAGCGACATTGGGTGGCGAGCTGGTGGGTGCGGTGATCACCGTTCCGGCCTATTTCGACGATGCTCAGCGTCAAGCCACCAAGGACGCGGCCAAGCTGGCCGGCCTCAACGTGCTGCGTTTGCTCAATGAGCCGACCGCCGCTGCCGTGGCTTACGGTCTGGATCAACATGCTGAAGGCCTGGTCGCGATTTATGACCTGGGCGGCGGCACCTTCGATATTTCGATTCTGCGCCTGACCGGCGGTGTGTTCGAAGTGCTGGCCACCGGCGGCGACAGCGCCCTGGGCGGCGATGACTTCGACCATGCGATTGCCGGCTGGATCATCGAGAGCGCCGGTTTGTCCGCCGACCTCGATCCGGGTGCGCAACGTAACCTGCTGCAAACTGCCTGCGCGGCCAAAGAAGCGCTGACCAATGTTGCGGCCGTTGAAGTCGCTTATGGCGACTGGAAAGCCGAACTGACTCGCGAAGCTTTCAATGCGCTGATCGAGCCGATGGTTGCTCGCAGCCTGAAAGCCTGCCGTCGCGCGGTGCGTGATTCCGGCGTCGAGCTGGAAGACGTGCACGCGGTGGTCATGGTCGGCGGTTCGACCCGTGTGCCTCGCGTTCGCGAAGCCGTCGCTGAAGCCTTTGGTCGCCAACCGCTGACTGAAATCGACCCGGATCAAGTGGTGGCCATCGGTGCCGCGATCCAGGCCGATACGCTGGCCGGCAACAAGCGCGATGGCGGCGAACTGCTGTTGCTCGACGTGATTCCGTTGTCCCTGGGGCTGGAAACCATGGGCGGCCTGATGGAGAAGGTGATTCCGCGGAACACCACCATTCCCGTCGCTCGTGCCCAGGACTTCACCACGTACAAAGATGGCCAGTCGGCCATGGCGATCCACGTGTTGCAGGGCGAGCGCGAGCTGATCAGCGATTGCCGTTCCCTGGCGCGCTTCGAATTGCGCGGCATTCCGGCGATGGTCGCCGGTGCAGCGAAGATTCGCGTGACCTTCCAGGTCGACGCCGACGGCCTTCTCAGCGTCTCGGCCCGTGAGTTGGGTTCGGGTGTTGAAGCAAGCATTCAGGTCAAGCCGTCTTACGGCCTGACCGACGGCGAAATCGCCAAGATGCTCAAGGATTCGTTCCAGCACGCCAATGACGACAAGGTCGCCCGTGTGCTGCGTGAGCAGCAGGTCGACGCCCAGCGCCTGATCGAAGCGGTGCAAGCCGCCCTTGAAGCTGACGGCGAGCGTTTGCTCGACGCCGAAGAGCGCATGGTCATCGAATTGCAGATGCAGGAACTCACCGAACTGATGAAAGGTACTGATGGTTACGCCATCGAGCAGCAGACCAAGCGTCTGTCGCAAGTGACCGACGCCTTTGCTGCCCGCCGCCTGGACTCGACGGTGAAAGCCGCGCTGGCGGGGCGCAATCTGAATGAAATCGAGGATAACTGATGCCGCAGGTCATTTTTCTGCCACACGAGAAGTTTTGCCCGGAAGGCATGGTGGTCGAGGCTGAGCCCGGTACATCGATTCTCGAACTGGCCCATGAGCACCATATCGAGATGGAAAGTGCCTGTGGTGGCGTTTGCGCCTGCACCACTTGTCACTGCATCGTCAGAGAAGGGTTTGATTCGCTGGAAGAAGCGGACGAACTGGAAGAAGATTTCCTCGATCGTGCCTGGGGTCTGGAAGCTCAATCGCGTCTGGCCTGCCAGGCGATCGTCGGAACTGAAGACCTGACGGTCGAGATTCCGAAGTATTCGCTCAACCACGCCGCCGAAGCGCCGCACTGATTCAAGGAACTGTCATGAGTCTCAAGTGGACTGATGTGCTGGAAATCGCAATCCAGCTGGCTGAAAGCAAGCCCGATGTTGACCCTTTGTCGGTCAACTTCGTCGATCTGCGCAAGTGGGTGATGGAATTGCCCGAGTTCGACGACCTGCCTGAGCATTGTGGCGAAAAGATCCTCGAGGCCATTCAGGCCCACTGGATCGAAGAACGCGACTGAGCCACGCTGCAGGTTAGGCAATACCCAAGAACCCGCGTATAATTCGCGGGTTTAATTTTTCACAAATTACCGTTTCTGGAGTTACACCATGGCTGTTCAACGTACTTTCTCCATCATCAAGCCTGACGCTGTTGCAAAAAACGTTATCGGCGAGATCACCACTCGTTTCGAAAAAGCTGGCCTGCGCGTTGTAGCTTCGAAACTGAAGCAACTGTCCAAAGCCGAAGCTGAAGGCTTCTACGCTGAGCACAGCGCTCGTGGTTTCTTCGGCGACCTGGTTGCTTTCATGATCTCCGGTCCTGTTGTTGTTCAGGTTCTGGAAGGCGAAAACGCTATCGCTCTGAACCGTGAGCTGATGGGCGCTACCAACCCTAAAGAAGCTGCTGCCGGCACCATCCGTGCTGACTTCGCTGACTCCATCGACGCCAACGCTGTACACGGTTCGGACTCCGAAGCCGCTGCTGCTCGCGAAATCTCGTACTTCTTCGCAGCTACTGAAGTAACCACTCGCTAAGCATTGGCTTAAGAGTGAAGGTGAATCCATGACTACATCGACTGTAAAAACCAACCTGCTGGGTCTGACTCAACAGGAAATGGAAAAATTCTTCGACTCAATCGGGGAGAAGCGTTTCCGTGCCGGTCAGGTAATGAAATGGATTCACCATCTTGGCGTCGATGATTTCGACGCCATGACGAACGTCAGCAAGGCCTTGCGCGACAAGCTCAAGGTTATTGCCGAAGTTCGCGGTCCTGAAGTGGTCAGCGAGGACATCTCCACCGACGGCACCCGTAAGTGGGTGGTGCGCGTGGCGTCCGGCAGCTGCGTCGAGACCGTTTACATTCCCCAGGGCAAACGCGGCACTCTGTGCGTTTCGTCCCAGGCAGGCTGTGCCCTGGATTGCAGTTTCTGCTCCACCGGCAAGCAAGGTTTCAACAGCAACCTCACCGCCGCCGAAGTCATCGGCCAGGTGTGGATTGCCAATAAATCGTTTGGCAGCATCCCGGCGACCGCCGACCGTGCCATCACCAACGTGGTGATGATGGGCATGGGTGAGCCGCTGCTGAACTTCGACAACGTCGTTGCGGCCATGCATCTGATGATGGACGACCTGGGTTACGGCATTTCCAAGCGCCGTGTGACCCTGTCGACCTCCGGCGTGGTGCCGATGATCGATGAGCTGTCCAAGCACATCGACGTCTCCCTGGCGTTGTCCCTGCACGCACCGAATGACGCATTGCGTAACCAATTGGTGCCGATCAACAAGAAATATCCGCTTAAGATGCTGCTCGAGTCGTGCCAGCGCTACATGTCGTCCCTGGGCGAAAAACGCGTGCTGACCATCGAGTACACCTTGCTCAAGGACATCAACGACAAGGTTGAACATGCCGTTGAGATGATCGAGCTGCTCAAGAACATCCCGTGCAAGATCAACCTGATTCCGTTCAACCCGTTCCCGCATTCCGGCTACGAGCGTCCGAGCAACAATGCGATTCGCCGTTTCCAGGATCAGCTTCACCATGCAGGTTTCAATGTCACCGTACGCACCACCCGCGGTGAAGACATCGATGCCGCGTGTGGCCAATTGGTAGGGCAGGTGCTGGATCGCACCCGTCGCAGTGAACGTTATATCGCCGTGCGCGAGTTGAGCGCCGACAACGATATGGCTTCGAACGCTGCGAAATAATTCAAGAGAGGATCTCTATGTCCCTGCGCTTTGCGCTGCTTGTGCTGTTGGCCAGTCTTTGTACTGGCTGCGTCCTGTCGGGCGATTTCAATCCGATGAAGACCAGCAAGGGCCGCGATGAAGCGCGAGTTGCCTACGTGCAACTGGGCTTGGGCTATTTGCAGCAGGGCATGACCGAACGCGCCAAGGTCCCGCTGAAAAAGGCCTTGGAGCTGGACGGTTCGGATCCTGACGCCAATGCCGCATTGGGTCTGGTGTTTCAGGCCGAGATGGAGCCGGAGCTGGCGGATGAGCACTTTCGCAAGGCGCTTTCTTCCCGACCCAACGATGCCCGTATCCTGAATAATTACGGCAGTTTTCTTTTCGAACAGAAACGTTACAAAGAGGCTTACGAGCGCTTCGAGCAAGCCGCTGCCGATACCCTGTATCCTGAGCGTTCGCGAGTGTTCGAGAACCTGGGCATGACCGCTTCCAAGCTTGGCCAGCGTGATCTGGCCCAGCAGCAGCTGGAAAAAGCTTTGCGTTTGAACCGTCAGCAACCTCGTGCATTGCTGGAAATGGCTGAGTTGTCTTACGAAGACAGGCATTATGTGCCCGCGCGTGACTACTACGATCGTTTTAGCCTGCTCACCGAGCAAAATGCACGTAGTCTATTGCTCGGCGTTCGGCTGGCAAAAGTGTTTGAAGATCGCGACAAGGCCGCCAGTTATGGCCTGCAACTAAAACGACTCTATCCCGGTACGCCGGAATATCAGCAATACCTGTCGGAGCAATGATGAAAGCGGCGCATCCCGAAGTTGTAGCAGCGAATCGCGTTAACCCCGGTGAAACTTTGCGCCAGGCCCGCGAAAGCAATGGCTGGTCGCTGGCCGAAGTGGCCCTCAAGCTCAACCTCACCGTTAATTCCCTGAGCAATCTGGAAGCCGGCGCATTCGACAAGCTGCCGGGGCATACCTTTGCCCGCGGTTACATTCGCGCCTACGCCAAATTGCTCGGCATGGACCAGACCGTTCTGGTTCAGCAATTCGACCAATCCACCGGTACCGACTCCCAGGGCGCCAACGTCCACAGCCTGGGTCGGATCGAAGAACCGGTTCGGGTTTCCCACACCATTTTGCGAATCGTCAGCCTGCTGTTGCTGATCGCGGTGATCGGCGGCGGTTTCATCTGGTGGCAGGATCAAACCTCATTGCGCACCAAGGACCTGATCAGCCTGAGCCCGGAGCACGTTGAAGTCGAAGGCGCCGACGGCACCACCCAGATCCATCCGCTGGACGAGCCGGAAGACCAGGCTGTCGCGGAAGGTCAGGCTGAAGGCTCGACCGCTCTCGTATTGCCGCAAGCCGAGACTTCGACTGAAGCGCCGGCTGAAGCTGAACCCGCTACGCCTGTGGTCGCTCCGGCTGCCCCGGCGCCAGTTGCACCGGCGCATAGCACCGCGCCGGCTGCTCAGGCACCCGTTGCCCCGGCGCACAGCACCGCGCCAGTTGTCGCGCCTGCGGCCCCGACGGCTCCGGTTGTGTCGACCCCGCTTGCAACCGCCTCGGTGACGCCGACCATTCCTGCTCCGGCAGCGGCTGCTCCGGTTGCCGGCCAAGGCCAGGTTCAACTGCAATTCACCGCTGATTGCTGGACACAAGTCACCGACGGCACTGGCAAAGTGCTGTTGAGTGGTCTCAAGCGTAAAGGCGAGAACGTTTCCCTCAGCGGCAAGCCACCGTTTTCCGTACGCCTGGGCTTCGCCCGTGGCGCGCAGGTCAGCTACAACGGGCAGGTGGTTGATGTCGCTCCGTTCACCAGTGGCGAGACTGCTCGCCTGAAGTTGGGTCAATAAGTCATGCACGGCGAATCTCCAATCAAGCGTCGCGAATCCCGGAAAATCTGGGTCGGTAACGTGCCTGTTGGCGGCGATGCGCCCATCGCTGTGCAGAGCATGACCAACAGCGACACCAATGACGTCGCTGCCACTGTCGCCCAGATCAATCGTCTGGAAGCCGCTGGCGTCGATATCGTGCGCATTTCCGTACCGGACATGGACGCCGCCGAAGCCTTCGGCAAGATCAAGCAGCTGGTTAAAGTGCCATTGGTGGCTGACATTCACTTCGACTACAAGATCGCTTTGCGCGTAGCCGAACTGGGCGTTGATTGCCTGCGCATCAACCCGGGCAACATCGGTCGTGAAGACCGCGTGCGTGCGGTGGTCGATGCCGCCCGTGATCGCGGGATTCCGATCCGCATCGGCGTCAACGCCGGTTCCCTGGAAAAAGACCTGCAAAAGAAATACGGCGAACCGACCCCGGCCGCGCTGGTCGAATCTGCCCTGCGTCACGTCGAGCACCTTGAGCGCCTGAACTTCCAGGACTTCAAGGTCAGCGTGAAAGCCTCCGACGTGTTCATGGCCGTCGCTGCTTATCGCTTGCTGGCCAAGGAAATCGTCCAGCCGCTGCACTTGGGCATCACCGAAGCCGGTGGTTTGCGTTCAGGCACAGTGAAATCCGCCGTGGGCCTCGGTATGCTGCTCGCCGAAGGGATTGGCGATACTATCCGCATCTCGTTGGCGGCCGACCCGGTCGAGGAAGTGAAAGTCGGCTACGACATTCTCAAATCCCTGCACCTGCGTTCCCGTGGCATCAACTTCATCGCCTGCCCGAGCTGCTCGCGGCAGAACTTCGATGTGGTCAAGACCATGAACGAGCTGGAAGGGCGCCTCGAAGATCTGTTGGTGCCGCTGGATGTCGCGGTCATCGGTTGCGTGGTCAACGGGCCGGGCGAAGCCAAGGAAGCCCATATCGGCTTGACCGGCGGCACGCCAAACCTGATTTACATCGACGGCAAGCCGTCGCAGAAACTGACGAATGACAATCTGGTGGATGAGCTTGAACGCTTGATCCGCCAGAAAGCGGCCGAGAAGGTCGAAGCTGACGCAGCTGTAATCGCTCGCGGCTGATCGAACGAATTTAAGGATTTAAAGTGAGCAAGTCTCTGCAAGCCATTCGTGGCATGAACGACATCCTGCCCGAACAGACTCCCCTGTGGCGTCATTTCGAGGGCACCGTTTCGCGTCTGCTGGATAACTACGGTTACAAGCAGATCCGCATGCCGATCGTCGAGTTCACCGAGCTGTTCAAGCGCTCGATCGGTGAAGTGACCGACATCGTCGAAAAAGAGATGTACACCTTCGAAGACCGTAACGGTGATTCGCTGACCCTGCGCCCTGAAGGCACGGCGGCTTGCGTGCGTGCGGTGCTCGAGCACGGCATCACTGGCGGCGGCCAGGTGCAGAAACTCTGGTACATCGGCCCGATGTTCCGCCACGAACGTCCGCAGAAAGGCCGTTATCGCCAGTTCCACCAGATCGGTGTCGAAGTGTTCAACCTCGACGGTCCGGACATCGACGCCGAGCTGATCGTGCTGACCTGGCGCCTGTGGGGCGAGCTGGGCATCCGTGATGCGGTCAAGCTCGAACTCAACAGCCTGGGCACCAGCGAATCCCGTGGTCGTTATCGCGAAGCGCTGGTCGAGTTCCTGTCCGCTCACCTGGACAAGCTCGACGAAGACAGCCAGCGCCGTCTGAAGACCAACCCGTTGCGCGTTCTGGATACCAAGAACGCCGACACTCAAGCGATCCTGGTCGACGCGCCGAAAATGGCCGACTACCTCGACGACGAATCCCGCGTGCACTTCGAGGGCCTCAAGGCTCGCCTGGACGCCGCCGGTATTCCTTACGTGATCAACCCGAAGCTGGTACGCGGGCTGGATTACTACAGCAAGACCGTTTTCGAATGGGTCACCGACAAGTTGGGCGCTCAAGGCACTGTGTGTGCTGGCGGCCGCTACGACGGTCTGGTGGAACAGATGGGCGGCAAGCCGACCCCGGGCGTTGGTTTCGCCATGGGCATCGAGCGTCTGGTGCTGCTGCTTGAAACCCTGGAGCAGATCCCGCAAGAGATCTCCCGCCAGGTCGACGTCTATCTCTGCGCATTCGGCGAGGCTGCCGAGCTGGCGGCCCTGACGTTGAGCGAGAAGGTGCGCGATCAGTTGCCCAACCTGCGTCTGCAGATCAATGCCGGCGCCGGCAGCTTCAAAAGTCAGTTCAAGAAGGCCGACAAGAGCGGTGCGCTGTACGCGCTGATCCTCGGTGACGACGAAATGGCCCAGCAAGTGGTAGGTTTCAAACCCCTGCGTGGCCAGGGCGAACAACAAAGCATTGCCTGGGATGCGCTTGCTGCACACCTGGCCACCTGCGTCGTGCAGGGTTGAAGCTGTCATAAACAGCCGATTTAGCGATTAAGGAGTATTGGGGTGTCGAGTACCGAAGACGAAAACCTGGCGGATTTGAAGGACTGGTGGACACGCAACGGCAAGCCCCTGGTCACTGGCGGCCTGTTGGCGCTGGTCATCGTGTTCGGCTGGCAGGCCTTTCACAAGTATCAGAGCAATCAGTCGCAAGGCGCCTCGATGCTCTATCAGCAATTGCTCGAAACCACGCTGACGCCTGACGGCAAGCCTGATGCCGCCCGTGTTTCGGACCTGGCCGGCAAGCTCAACAGCGAATTTGGCGGCAGCGCCTACGCGCAATACGGCAGCCTGTTCGTGGCGAAAGTCGCGGTCGACAGCGGCAAGCTGGACGACGCTGCCACCGAGCTGAAAGCCATCGTTGCCAAACCGGCCAACCCGGCACTGGGCGAAATCGCCCGTCAGCGCCTGGCGCAGGTACTGGCCGCGCAGAACAAGGTCGATGAAGCCCTGAAACTGCTCGAAGGCGATGCCGATAAAGCATTCCTGGCCACTCGCGAAGAACTCAAGGGCGACCTGCTGGTGCAGTTGGGTCGTACCGACGAAGCGAACGCTGCGTATCAAAAAGCCAAGGCGGCACTGTCGGATGAAGCGGCAGTCGGTGGCCTACAAATCAAGCTGGACGATCTGGCCAAAGGGGATGCGTGACGTGATCCGTTGGAAACATGCAGCATTGCTGGCTCTGGCCGTTTTGGCCGCGGGTTGCAGCAGCAACAGTAAAAAAGAATTGCCGCCTGCCGACCTGGTCGACTTCAAAGAAGAAGTGGTCCTGCAAAAGCAGTGGAGTCGTTCGATCGGTGACGGTCAGGGCGAAACCTACAACATGCTGGTTCCGGCGATCGATGGCGATACTATCTATGCCGCCGACGTCACTGGCGTGGTAATGGCGATGGATCGCAGCAATGGCGACGTCAAATGGAAGAAAGACCTCGAACTGCCTGTTTCCGGCGCCGTTGGCGTAGGTTATGGCCTGCTCGTGATCGGTACGACCAAGGGCGAAATCGTTGCGATGGACGCCACCAACGGTGAAGAGAAATGGCGCGCTCGCGTGTCCAGCGAAGTGCTCGCGCCGCCGGCCAACAACGGTGACGTGGTAGTCGTTCAGACTCAGGATGACCGTCTGATCGGTCTGGATGCCTCCACCGGTAACCAACGCTGGTTGTATGACAGCACGCCTGCGGTCCTGACTCTGCGTGGCACCAGTGCGCCGATCGTGACCAACCGCCTCGCGGTGGCTGGCCTGTCGACCGGTAAAGTGGTTGCGCTCGATATCTCCAACGGCGTGCCGGTGTGGGAACAGCGGGTTGCGATCCCACAAGGTCGTTCGGAATTGGAGCGCGTTGTCGATATCGACGGTGGTCTGCTGCTGTCCGGCGGTACCTTGTACGTCGCCAGCTATCAGGGTCGCGTTGCGGCACTGGACCTGGAAAGCGGTCGTCAGCTCTGGCAGCGTGATGCTTCCAGCTATGCCGGCGTTGCGCAGGGCTTCGGCACTGTGTACGTGAGCCTGGCTTCGGGCACAGTCGAAGGCGTCGACGAGCGTTCCACCACAGCCTTGTGGAGCAACGACTCGCTGGCTCGCCGTCAACTGTCGGCTCCGGAAGTGTTCTCCAGCTATGTTGCAGTCGGTGACATGGAAGGCTATGTGCACCTGCTGAGCCAGGTGGACGGTCGTTTCGTCGGCCGCGAACGCATTGACAGCGACGGCCTGCGTGCCCGTCCGCTGGTGGTGGGTGACACGATTTATCTTTATGGCAACAGTGGCAAACTGGAAGCCCTGACCATCAAGTAATGTTTTGACTATGCTTGGGGTTAACCCCCAAGCGGCCCCGTTCTGCGGGGCTCGCAGCGCTTACAGGCGCTGCCCCGAGCACCAGCCGCTGCCTCGCAGCGGCTTTTGTATTTTCTGAAATAACGAAGTGGAGAGCCGCATGGTTCCCGTAATCGCCCTGGTGGGCCGACCGAACGTCGGCAAGTCCACCTTGTTCAACCGCCTGACCAGGACTCGCGACGCCATCGTCGGCGACTTGTCCGGTCTGACCCGTGATCGCCAATACGGTGAGGCCAAGTGGCAAGGGCGTTCCTACATTCTGGTCGACACCGGCGGTATCTCCGGTGACGAGCACGGTATGGACGAAAAAATGGCCGAGCAGTCGCTGCTGGCCATTGAAGAAGCCGATGTCGTTCTGTTCCTGGTAGATGCCAAGGCCGGTTTCACCGCCGCCGACCAGATGATCGCCGAGCATTTGCGCAAACGTAACAAGCGTTCGTACGTGGTTGCCAACAAGGTCGACAACATCGACCCTGAAATGGCCCGCGCCGAATTCGCTCCGTTGGGCATGGGCCACGCGATCCCGATCGCCGGTGCTCATGGTCGTGGCATCACCCAGATGCTGGAAATCGCCCTGAGCGACTTCCCGAAAGACGAAGAAGAGCTGGAAGAAGGCGAGGAAGAGGACGTTGCCGAAGGCGAGGAAGCCAAGCGCATTCCTGGCCCAAGCGAAAAAGACGGGATCAAGATCGCCATCATCGGCCGCCCGAACGTCGGCAAGTCGACCCTGGTCAACCGCATGCTCGGTGAAGACCGGGTCATCGTGTATGACCAGCCCGGCACTACCCGCGACAGTATCTACATCCCGTTCGAGCGTAACGACGAGAAGTACACGCTGATCGACACCGCCGGTGTGCGCAAGCGCGGCAAGATCCACGAAGAAGTTGAAAAGTTCTCCGTGGTCAAAACCCTGCAAGCGATCAAAGACGCCAACGTGGTGATCTTCGTGATGGACGCCCGCGAAGGCGTGGTGGACCACGACCTCAACCTGCTGGGCTTCGCCATTGAGTCCGGTCGTGCGCTGGTCATCGCGATCAACAAGTGGGACGGCATGACGCCGAGCGAGCGTGACTTCGTGAAGGTCGAGCTGCAACGTCGACTGTTCTTCGTCGACTACGCCGACATCCACTTCATCTCGGCGCTGCACGGCACGGGCGTGGGCAACCTCTACGCTTCCGTACAGAACTCGTTCAAGTCCGCGGTCACCCGCTGGCCGACCAACCGCCTGACCCAGATTCTGGAAGATGCGGTCGGTGAGCACGCGCCACCGATGGTCAACAACCGCCGGATCAAGCTGCGTTATGCGCACTTGGGTGGTGCCAACCCGCCGATCATCGTGATTCACGGTAACCAGATCGAGAAGGTGCCGAAGTCTTACGTCCGTTACCTGGAAAACACTTACCGTCGTGTCTTGAAGCTGGTTGGTACGCCGATCCGCATCGAGTTCAAGGGCGGCGAGAACCCGTACGAAGGCAACAAGAACTCGCTCACTGACCGTCAGGTCAACAAGAAGCGTCGCATGATGTCGCACCACAAGAAAGCCGACAAAAAGCGCCGCGACAAGCGTTGATTCAAGGCTGGCTCGCCTCTGTAGGAGCGAGGCTTGCCCGCGAAGAACGATAACGCGGTGTATCTGATACACCGCGGTGTGGCCTTCGCGGGCAAGCCTCGCTCCTACAGGGATCGCGGTTGCAGAAAGGGCGCTTTATGCGCCCTTTTTTTATGGGCGCCGTTTGGCTATCCTCGGGCTCTCCCGCGCCGCCGTTAGAGCCGGGTGTAGAGCAGGGAATCACCGATGATCACCAGTAAGCTGCCGAATGTCGGCATCACTATCTTCACGCAGATGTCTCAGCTCGCGGCGCAAACCGGGGCGATCAACCTGTCACAGGGTTTTCCCGATTTCGATGCCCCGCAAGCCTTGTGCGATGCGGTGGGTCGGCACATTGCCAATGGCCACAACCAGTATTCGCCAATGACCGGCCTGCCGGCCCTGCGTCAGCAAGTGGCGGCGAAGATCGCTCGCAGTTACGGCGTCAATGTCGATGCCGACAACGAAGTGACCATCACGCCCGGTGCCACCCAGGCGATCTTCTGTGCCATTCAGGCGGTTATCCACAGCGGCGACGAAGTGATCGTGTTCGATCCGTGCTACGACAGTTACGAGCCGTCGGTGGAGTTGGCCGGTGGTCGTTGCGTGCATGTGCAACTCGGGCTGAATGATTTCTCCATCGACTTCCAGAAACTGGCTGAAGCCATCACCCCGCGTACGCGGATGATTGTGCTGAACTCCCCGCACAACCCAAGCGGCGCGTTGATCAGCCGTGCCGAGCTCGATCAGTTGGCGGATCTGATCCGTGATCGCGACATCTACCTCGTCAGCGACGAAGTCTACGAACATCTGGTATTTGACGGTGTGCCTCACGTCAGCGTGCTGAATCACGAAGAGCTGTATCAGCGAGCCTTCGTGGTCAGCTCGTTCGGCAAGACCTATCACGTCACCGGCTGGAAAACCGGCTACGTGGTCGCACCGCCGGCCCTCACGGCGGAGCTGCGCAAGGTGCACCAGTACGTCAGTTTCTGCGGTGTGACGCCGTTGCAATACGCCTTGGCCGACTTCATGGCCGAACACCCGGAGCACATTGGAGAACTGCCGGGCTTCTACCAGGCCAAGCGCGATCTGTTCTGCGACTTGCTGACGCCATCGCGTTTCAGTTTCACCCGCGTCACGGGCACCTATTTCCAGTTGGTCGATTACTCGCAGATTCGCCCCGACCTCAACGACGTCGAGATGGCGCTGTGGATGACCCGCGAACACGGCGTGGCGAGCATCCCGATCTCGGTGTTCTACCAGACGCCACCCGAAGGCCAGCGCCTGGTGCGCCTGTGCTTCGCCAAACGCGAGGAGACCCTGCGTGAAGCAGCGGCAAAACTATGCGTGATCTGAGTGCATTGCCGAATCTGACCATCGCACTGATCCAGACAACCCTGGCCTGGCACGACCGCCAGGCCAATCTGGAGCATTTCGAGCAGTTGCTGGAACAGGCTCGCGGCGCGGACCTGATCATCCTGCCGGAGATGTTCACCACCGGTTTTTCCATGGAGTCCGAGACGCTTGCCGAGGCGGAAAACGGTCCCACCAGCAAATGGCTGCGGACCCAGGCGGCCAAACTCGATGCGGTGATCACCGGCAGCATCATCGTTCTGGCCGCTGATGGCAGTCATCGCAATCGCCTGTTGTGGGCGCGGCCGGATGGCGAAGTCTGGCATTACGACAAGCGCCACCTGTTCCGCATGGCAGGCGAGCACAATCACTACACGCCGGGCGAGCGCCAGGTGCAGTTCGAGATCAAAGGCTGGCGCGTCCGACCGCTGATTTGCTACGACTTGCGTTTCCCGGTGTGGAGCCGCGATGCCCAGGACACAGACCTGTTGCTGTACACCGCCAACTGGCCGGGTGCACGGCGCCAGCACTGGAACCGTTTGCTGCCGGCGCGGGCAATCGAAAACCTGTGCTACGTGGCGGCGGTGAATCGCATCGGGACTGACGGTAAAGGCTTTGCGTACACCGGCGACAGTCAGGTCCTGGATTTCCAGGGCGAGACATTGCTCAGTGCCGGTGAGGCGGATGGGGTGTTTCAGGTTGTTCTGGATGCAGCGGAACTGGCGGCTTATCGCACGCGGTTTCCGGCGAATCTGGATGCGGACACGTTCGAGTTCACCTGAGATTTTTGCTGTCTGACAGGGCCCCATCGCCAGCAAGCCGGCTCCTACAGAGGACCGCGTCGGTCAGAACAACTCGGTCAACTGTAGGAGCCAGCTTGCTGGCGATGGGGCCGGGACAGACAACATAAATATTGCCGGCAAACAAAAAGGCCCCAAGGTTTTCACCAAGGGGCCTTTTGCATTTCAGCGAAGGCTTACGCCGCTTTCGCTTCCGGCTGGCTCAACGAGCGGTTCAGCGCGCTGAACAGGGCCTTGAAGCTGGCGGTGGTGATGTTTTCATCGATGCCCACACCGTGCACCGCACGTTGTCCTTCCACACGCAGTTCGATGTAGGCCGCTGCCTTGGCGTTGGTGCCCGCGCCGATCGCGTGCTCGTTGTAATCCATGATCTCCACCGGAATTGGCAGACCGGCCACCAGCGCTTCCAGCGCGCCGTTGCCTTTGCCACGCCAGTGCAGGTTGGTTTCGCCCTGGCCCTTGCCGGAGACTTCCACTTCCACGGCGCTGTGACCGTTTTCTTCCTGCAGGCGATGGCTGACCAGCGCGTACGGGGTGTTGGCCTGCAAGTACTCGCTGTGCAGCAACGCGTGGATCTGCTGGGCGGTCATTTCGAGGCCCAGGCGATCGGTTTCACGCTGCACGACCTGGCTGAACTCGATCTGCATGCGGCGCGGCAAGCTGATGCCGTATTCCTGTTCCAGCAGGTAAGCGATACCGCCCTTGCCCGACTGGCTGTTGACGCGGATCACCGCCTCGTAGCTGCGGCCGATGTCGGCCGGGTCGATCGGCAAGTACGGCACTTCCCACAAAGCGTCCGGTTTCTGCTGGGCGAAGCCCTTGCGGATGGCATCCTGGTGGGAGCCGGAGAACGCGGTGTGAACCAGGTCGCCGACGTACGGGTGACGCGGGTGCACCTGGATCTGGTTGCATTCTTCGACGACTTTGCGCACACCGTCGATGTCCGAGAAATCAAGCTCAGGGTGAATGCCCTGGGTGTAGAGGTTCAGTGCCACGGTGACCAGGTCGACGTTGCCGGTACGCTCGCCGTTGCCGAACAGGCAGCCTTCAACACGGTCCGCGCCCGCCATCAGGCCCAGCTCGGTGGCGGCGACGCCGGTGCCACGGTCGTTGTGGGTGTGCAGGCTGATGATCACGCTGTCACGACGGTTGATGTGGCGGCCGAACCATTCAATCTGGTCGGCATAGATGTTCGGGGTCGCGCATTCGACGGTGGCCGGCAGGTTGAGGATCACCTTGTGCTCAGGCGTCGGGTTCCAGACTTCGATGACTGCGTCGCAGACTTCCTTGGCGAATTCCAGCTCGGTGGCGCTGAAGGTTTCCGGTGAGTATTCGAAGGTCCACTGCGTGTCCGGCTGCTGGGCCGCGTATTTGACGAACAGCTTGGCGGCGTTCACGGCGATGGCCTTGATCCCGTCCTTGTCCTGGTTGAAGACAATGCGGCGGAAGGAAGGGGAGGTCGCGTTGTACAGGTGAACAATGGCTTTCTTCGCCCCGCGCAGGGATTCGAAGGTGCGCTCGATCAGGTCTTCACGGCCCTGGGTCAGCACCTGAATGGTGGTGTCGTCCGGGATGTGATTGCCTTCGATCAGGGTGCGCACGAAGTCGAAGTCGGTTTGCGACGCAGCCGGGAAGGACGCTTCGATTTCTTTCACGCCGACCTGTACGAGGGTTTTCCAGAAACGCAGCTTCTTGACCGCGTCCATCGGCTCGATCAGCGACTGGTTGCCGTCGCGCAGGTCGGAGCTGCACCAGATCGGCGCGGCGGTGATGGTCTTCGACGGCCAGGTGCGGTCCGGAATGTCGATGGTCGGGAACGCGCGGTATTTCGAAGACGGGTCTTTGAGCATGCTCATCGGGAAATCCTTATTGTGTGGGCCGAAAAAAGGCGGCCTGCCGGTGGATCAAAAGTTCTTGGGGAAAAGCGTAAAACGAGGCGTCGCGATTCAGCCCGGCAGTCGTGCGCTGACGAGGCACAGGCTGCGGTGCTGGCGAAGCTGAATGAGGGTGTGAGAGGTTTTCATGTCTTCAACCCTAACCGCGAGGGTGAAGGATGGCAAGCAGTCGAAAAAAATTGAGAGGAATACTCGCTAGCGCGTATTTATCGAGATTTTATTGCTGTGAGTCCCCGTGATTGTTTGGTTTTTTGCGCGAGCTTTAAGCGATGCGCAATTGATGGTTTGAGCACCGGGCGGCGACAGTCGGGCTATTCTTAAAGCCTCGACTGGCAATCAGGAGTCGGTGATGAACGAGTCTGACTGGAAGCAGTATTGCGTGTTACGACCGGTGGCACATGAACGGATGTGCGTGCGGATTTTGTCGGATGTCGAAAAAGCGGTGCTGGATAAGAACCTCGCGCCCTACGAACGAATAGATGCCAGCGAGGAACTGCTTAAAGCCGGGCAAAAGGAGTTGTACTGGGCGTTTGGTGTTTTCAGGTTTTCGCGTCATGAAGCCCGCTCGCACTTGCTTGGGTTGTGCGCGCGGGAGTTGATCACGGCAGAGGAGTTGAGCTGGTTTTCAGTGGAGACGCAGGAGTGGGTCAAACACTGCCTGGCGGATCGAGAGGTCCATGGGATAGAGGACCTGGACGCGGAATAAGCGGCGTCAGTGATACCGCCTTCGCGGGCAAGCCTCGCTCCTACAGGAAATCACGCGATTACTGTAGGAGCGAGGCTTGCCCGCGAAGAGGCCGGTAGTCTCACCGACTGTTCAGGGTTGAAACGCGCCTATGAAAATCGCCGGATCCACCCGCGCATCATTCAGGCTGACATTCCAGTGCATATGCGGCCCGGTCGCCCGTCCAGTCGAACCGACCTTGCCGACCACACCACCACGCGCCAGTTGCTGCCCCACCTTCACATCGATCTTCGACATGTGACAGAACATGCTGATAAAGCCCTGCCCATGGTCGACAAACACCGTGTTGCCGTTAAAGAAGTAGTTACCGATCAAAATCACTTTGCCCGCTGCCGGGGTCTTGATCGGTGTGCCGGCGCCCACGGCGAAATCCAGGCCGGAGTGGGGATTGCGCTCTTCACCGTTGAAGAAACGGCGCACGCCGAACTTGCTCGACAGCGGGCCGTTGACCGGTTTGTCCAGCAGCAGGTTGCTCGGCGTATTCGGGCTGAACGTGCGGTATGCGGAAATCTGCTCGGCCAGTTCGCGCTCGATGCGCTTGAGATTGTCCGGGTCAGGATTGACCTGTTGAGTGTTTTTCAACGTGATGCGCTGTTCCGGATACTTCTTGTTGCCAACGGTGAAACTCAGGTTGCGGCCACCGCTGCTGATGGACTGGGCACCCGGTTTGACGGTCAACGGCACACCGACAATCGCCAGCCAATTGTCCTGTTCCTTGACCACCAGCACCGGTTTGCCCTGATAGCTGGCTTTCGGCGCCTGGGCCGCCGCACCCAGATCCACCACCGCCACGCCTCCCGGCACCGGTTTGTTCAACAGGCGGGTGATGTAGCTGTCGGCGTGGGCGTTGAAGGTCAGGCACAGCAACAGCAGTGGAGCTAAAAAACGCGGCATGGATCAATCCAGTAAAGAAAGGGTGACAGGCGTCAGGTGATTGTCTTCGACCCGCACTTGCAGTTCGCCTTCACCCAGTTTGGCTTTCAGGCGTTGGCCGTTGTGGGTTTGCGCGGCGTTGCGGATCGCGTTGCCGCGCTCGTCGAGCAAAATACTGTAGCCACGGCCGAGGGTCGCCAAAGGGCTGACCACATGCAGCGTCTGCACCTGACTTTGCAGTTGCAGACGACGGGATTTGAGGCCTTCGCGGATGGCCCGAGGCAGGCGTTCGGCGAGGCTGTCGAGGCGCTGACGCAACATCGCCAGTTGCCGCCCCGGATGTTGCCCGGCGAGGCGGGTTTCCAGGCGGATCAGCCGTTCGCGACGGGTATTGAGACTGCGTTCGAAGGCGCGGCGCATGCGCATGTCCAGATCATCCAGACGTTGCGCTTGTTGGCGCAGGCGTTCGCCGGGATGGCGCAAGCGACGAGAGATGCCTTCAAGGCGCAGTCGATCACGCATCAGGCGGTCGCGCATGCGCATCACCAGCCGGCGGTGCAGGCTTTCGACCCGACGCACCAGGTCGCTGGAATCCGGCGCCAGCAGTTCTGCGGCGGCGGACGGCGTCGGGGCGCGAACGTCGGCCACGAAATCACTGATCGATACATCGGTTTCATGGCCGACGGCGCTGACAATCGGCGTCACGCATGCATCCACGGCGCGGGCCACGGCTTCTTCGTTGAAACACCAGAGGTCTTCCAGCGAGCCGCCGCCTCGGGCCAGGATCAATGCATCGAAACCACGGGCGTCCGCCAGTTTCAACGCGCGGACAATCTGCGCCGTCGCTTCGCGGCCCTGCACGGCGGTGGGGATCAGCGTCAGCTGGATCTGCGGTGCGCGACGGCGGAACACGCTGATGATGTCGCGGATCACCGCGCCGGTCGGCGAACTGATGATGCCGATGCGCTGCGGATGCGCCGGCAGCGGCACTTTGCGCTCGGCGCTGAACAGGCCTTCGGCGCTGAGTTTTTCCTTCAACGCATCGAAGGCCAGGCGCAGTGCTCCGTCACCGGCCGGTTCGACGGTGTCGAGAATCAGCTGATAGTCGCCACGCCCTTCGAACAGCGAAACCTTGCCGCGCACCTTGACCGCCAGACCGTCCTTCAGCGCCTGACGAACCCGCGCTGCGTTCTGCCGGAACAACGCGCAACGTACTTGGGCGCCGCTGTCCTTGAGGGTGAAATACACGTGGCCGGACGCCGGGCGGGCGAGGTTGGAAATTTCGCCTTCGACCCAGATATTGCTGAACACGTCTTCAAGCAACACCCGCGCGCGGCCGTTGAGCTGGCTGACAGTCAGGACTTCACGGTCCAGGCCGAGTCTTGCAAAGGGATCTTTAATCATGGGGCGCAGTTTAAAGGCATTCGGCGATCAATCTCCATGATCTTGTGGGAGCGAGCTTGCTCGCGAAAGCGGAGTGTCAGTCGATATCAATGTTGACTGAAAGACCGCATTCGCGAGCAGGCTCGCTCCCACAATGGTCTGTGCAGACATTTATGAAGTGTTGAACCAGCGCCGTGGGATTCTGCCGGTAGGCGAGGGCGACGGTGCTGTGGCAATCCGGGTCGGCCAGGGGCAGGAAATGAATGTCGGGTGGCGCGATGTCCTGCATCGACTCCGGCAGCAGCGCGATGCCGAATCCGGCCTGGATCAATTGCAGTTGCGTGGTTTTGCGCGAGACCACCCGCGCCGCCTTCGGGAAAAATCCCTGGCGCATGCACAGCTCGGCGGACAGATAACTCAAACCGCCGCGCTGCGGGTGAGGGATGGAGATAAAGGCTTCATCCTTCAACTGCGCCAGATCGATGCCCTGAGCGGACTTATCCACTACCAGCCGATGATTGGGTGGAACGGCCAGCAGCAATCGTTCGCTATACAAAGGAACAATCTGCACGCCTTCACGCTGGCGCAACACCGGCAGGCGCAACAGTCCGACATCAAGTCGATTGTCGACCAACGCTTCAAGTTGCGCTTCGGAAGACAGTTTGACGATCTCCATGGACACGCCGGCCTGCTGATCCAGATAAGCACTGATACCCCGCAGCAGGCGACCACTCATGGGCACGGTGCTGGAGTGACTCAGACGCAAGGTCCCCAGTTGCCCGTTGCCCACTTGGGTGGCCATTTCACTGGCCTTGGTCAGCTCGTTCAGCAGGTTTCTGGCGCGCGGCAAGAACGCCTCCCCAGTGGCGGTCAGTCGCGGCTGGCGCGCCGTGCGTTCGAACAGCGGGGTTTGCAGGCGGGTTTCCATGTCCTTGATCTGCCGGCTCAAGGCTGATTGCGCAACAAACAAACGCTCAGCGGCTGCACTGAAGCTGCCGCACTCGGCGATTTCCACGAAGTAACGCAATTGACGGATTGAAAGCACGAGTCATGCCTTTTTGAGATGAGAGGTCGGCTTTGAAGATATTAGTCGCAAGGCTCGGTGCTGGCTAAAGTCATCACAGGTATTTGATAAAGGCGTGCAGATGAACGTGCTGGAGTTGTTACACCAATGGCCATTCGGCGCGACGGATTGGTTGGTGATTGGCCTTGGCATCGCCCTGGCTTACATCGTGTTTGGCATCGCCGGGTTCGGCACGGCGTTGGTGGCGGGGCCGATTCTGATTTTGTTCATGCCGCTGTCGAAGATTGTGCCGTTACTGGTGCTGCTGGATTTTGTCGCGGCGTTCGGCAATCTGCTGCCCTCGCGGCGCGATGTGGCCAGGCCTGAGTTGCTGCGGCTGTTGCCGTGCATGGCGGTGGGTTGCACGCTGGGCGTGATTTTTCTGCTGAACCTGAAATCCGACGTGTTGCTGCTGTTGATGGGGCTGTTTATCAGCGTCTATGCGGTTTACAGCCTGTGGGTCAAAACCCGGCCGACGCAGTTGTCTGCCGCCTGGGCAGTGCCGATGGGCACGGTGGGCGGGATGTTCGGGGCGTTGTTTGGCAGTGGCGGCTTTTTATATGCGATCTATTTGAACAGTCGGTTGCCGAAAGATGCGGCGCGAGCGACCCAGAGTGCGCTGATCAGTTGCAGCACTGTGGTGCGCCTGAGCCTGTTTGCTGTCGCGGGTGTGTATGCCGAGCTACCCTTGTTGGTATTGGCGCTGTGTTTGTTGCCGGCCATGGCGCTGGGGTTGTGGGTCGGCCGGCGGTTGACCATGCGATTGTCCCGCGAGGCGTTTGTGCGGCTGGTGACGTGGTTGGTGCTGGCCAGCGGGATTGCGTTGATCGGGCGGTATTTGAGTACTTGACCGGATTTCGTCAGGGATTAAGCTGCCGCCCGCTCGGACGCCTTCGCGGGCAAGCCTCGCTCCCACATTAGACTGCGATCAAATGTGGGAGCGAGGCTTGCCCGCGAAGGCGTCGGACGGCGCACCGCAGAATATCCATTTGACGCAGCAGGCTTGCACCCATGAATTCCCAAAGCATCATCGTCCCGAAAATCTCCACGCTGCCGGTGCACGAACCCCGGGCCAGGGCTGTCGTGCGGTGGCTGGTGCGCAAGGACATCATCAAGGAAGAGCTGACCACGTGCGGCCGCACCGGCAACCGCATGGGTCATGCGATCGCCGACGGTGCCCGCGCCGTGGTCCTGCACCCTGAAGCGCTGCCGTTCGGCGAGCCGGTCAATGGCCTCGAGATCATTACCAAGCGCTGCATCTACACGCCGGCCAAGGGCTTTCTTGAAGAGGCGGGCTGTGCCGAGTGCCGCAAGGAAGTCGGCGAAGCGCTGTTCGAAAGCCTCGAAGACTGGATGCCGGGGCGTACCGATAACTTCACCTGTCCCGAATGCGGGCATGAAGATGACATCAATGGCTTTCTGTTTTTGCAGGAGTGCGGGTTTTCCAACCTGGGGTTCATCTTTAATAACTGGGCTGAGGCTGGGTTCAAGCAGAGCTTTATCGATGAGTTTGCCGATTGGCTGGATCAACCCGTGAGCTGGGTAAAAGTTGAACTGTAAGTGAAGCCATAACCGTAGGAGCGAGGCTTGCCCGCGAAGCTTTTAGCGTCAGTGGTAACGCCTTCGCGGGCAAGCCTCGCTCCTACAGGATTTGTGGACAAATTCTTCCGTCGATCACTACGTCGATAATAGACAGAGTTTTACATTGAACCCGAGGGGGTGTCTGACTATAATGGCGCGCTTCCATTTTCCCGCTCGGGAGCCCCCGCGATGCTGCGTATCAGCCAAGAAGCTCTGACATTCGACGACATTCTCCTAGTGCCCGGTTATTCCGAGGTGCTTCCTAACGAAGTCAGTCTCAAGACCCGCCTTACCCGTGGCATCGAGCTGAACATTCCTCTGGTTTCTGCCGCCATGGACACCGTTACTGAAGCCCGTCTGGCAATCGCCATGGCTCAGGAAGGTGGCATCGGCATTATCCACAAGAACATGACCATCGAGCAGCAAGCTGCCGAAGTTCGCAAGGTCAAGAAGTTCGAAGCCGGCGTCGTCAAGGATCCGATCACCATCGAGGCTGACGCCACGGTTCGTGATCTGTTCGAACTGACCCGCATGCACAATATCTCCGGCGTTCCGGTACTGCACGATGGCGACCTGGTCGGCATCGTCACTTCCCGTGACGTGCGCTTCGAAACCCGTCTGGAAGCCACCGTACGTGAAGTGATGACGCCTAAAGAGCGTCTGGTCACCGTCCGTGAAGGCGCCAACAAGAACGAAGTCCGCGAGTTGCTGCACAAGCACCGCCTGGAAAAAGTCCTGATCGTCGACGACAAGTTTGCCCTCAAAGGCATGATGACCGTCAAAGACATCGAAAAAGCCAAGGCTTACCCGCTGGCCAGCAAGGACGATCAAGGTCGTCTGCGCGTGGGTGCTGCAGTCGGTACCGGTAAAGACACCGGTGACCGCGTTGCCGCGCTGGTCAATGCCGGCGTTGACGTGGTGGTGGTCGACACCGCTCACGGTCACTCCAAAGGTGTGATCGACCGCGTTCGCTGGGTCAAACAGAATTTCCCTGAAGTGCAGGTCATCGGCGGCAACATCGCCACCGGCGCTGCCGCCAAGGCCCTGGCCGAAGCTGGCGCTGACGCAGTCAAGGTCGGTATCGGCCCTGGCTCGATCTGCACCACCCGTATCGTCGCCGGTGTCGGCGTCCCGCAAATCAGTGCCATCGCCAACGTCGCCGCCGCCCTTGAAGGCACCGGTGTTCCGTTGATCGCCGACGGCGGCATCCGTTTCTCCGGTGACCTGTCCAAGGCCATCGTAGCCGGTGCTTCCTGCGTGATGATGGGCTCGATGTTCGCCGGTACTGAAGAAGCGCCAGGCGAGATCGAACTGTTCCAGGGTCGTTCGTACAAGGCTTACCGTGGCATGGGTTCGCTGGGCGCCATGTCCCAGGCTCAAGGTTCCTCCGACCGTTACTTCCAGGACTCCTCGGCAGGCGCCGAAAAACTGGTTCCGGAAGGCATCGAAGGGCGTGTTCCGTACAAGGGCACCCTGAGCGCCATCATCCATCAACTGATGGGCGGCCTGCGTTCCTCGATGGGTTACACCGGCAGTGCCGACATCGAAGAAATGCGCACCAAGCCTGAGTTCGTGCGGATCACCGGCGCTGGCATGGCCGAGTCCCACGTTCATGACGTACAGATCACCAAAGAAGCGCCAAACTACCGCGTAGGTTGAGCCTTCAAGCAAAAAGTTAAGTAACCGGGGCTGTTTTCAGCCCCGAGTTGTTTCTGATTCTCTTCACCGAACTGCATAGACGAGACTGACCACATGGCCCTCGACATTCACGCCCACCGCATCCTGATCCTCGACTTCGGTTCCCAGTACACCCAACTGATCGCCCGCCGCGTGCGTGAAATCGGCGTGTACTGCGAACTGCATCCGTTCGACATGGACGACGAAGCGATTCGCGAATTCGCTCCAAAAGGCGTCATTCTCGCCGGCGGCCCCGAGTCCGTGCACGAAGCCAACAGCCCTCGCTGCCCGCAAGCGGTGTTTGACCTGGGCGTGCCGGTCTTCGGCATCTGCTACGGCATGCAGACCATGGCTGAACAGCTGGGTGGCAAGGTCGAAGGTTCCGAACTGCGTGAATTCGGTTATGCCCGTGTCGACGTGGTCGGCAAGAGCCAGCTGCTGGACGGCATCGAAGACCACATCGACGCCGACGGCCTGTTCGGCCTCGACGTGTGGATGAGCCACGGTGACAAGGTCACCAAAATGCCGCAGGACTTCCACATCCTGGCCAGCACCCCGAGCTGCCCGATTGCCGGCATGTTCAACGATGACCTGCGCTACTACGGCGTGCAGTTCCACCCGGAAGTGACCCACACCAAGCAGGGCGGTCGCATCCTGTCGCGCTTCATCCTCGAGATCTGCGGCTGCGAAGCGCTGTGGACGCCGTCGAAGATCGCTGAAGACGCCATCGCCCAGGTTCGCGCCCAGGTCGGCACCGACAACGTCTTGCTCGGCCTGTCCGGCGGCGTTGACTCTTCGGTGGTTGCCGCGCTCCTGCACAAAGCCATCGGCGACCAGCTGACCTGCGTCTTCGTCGACAACGGCCTGTTGCGTCTGCACGAAGGCGAGCAAGTGATGGCCATGTTCGCCGAGAACATGGGCGTCAAGGTGATCCGCGCCAACGCTGAAGACCAGTTCCTGAACAACCTGGCTGGCGAAAGCGATCCAGAGAAGAAGCGCAAGATCATCGGCCGTACCTTCATCGACGTCTTCGATGCCCAGTCCAACAAACTGGACAACATCAAGTACCTCGCCCAAGGCACCATCTACCCGGACGTGATCGAGTCGGCTGGCGCGAAAAGCGGCAAGGCGCACGTGATCAAGTCGCACCACAACGTGGGCGGCCTGCCGGAAGAAATGAACCTCAAGCTGGTTGAACCGCTGCGTGAGCTGTTCAAGGACGAAGTCCGTCGTCTGGGCCTGGAACTCGGCCTGCCGTACGACATGGTCTACCGTCACCCGTTCCCGGGCCCGGGCCTGGGCGTGCGCATCCTGGGTGAAGTGAAGAAGGAATACGCCGACCTGCTGCGTCGTGCCGACCACATCTTCATCGAAGAACTGCGCAAGGCCGACTGGTACCACAAGGTCAGCCAGGCGTTCGTGGTGTTCCAGCCGGTGAAATCGGTTGGCGTTGTAGGCGATGGCCGTCGTTACGCCTGGGTCGTGGCCCTGCGTGCCGTGGAAACCATCGACTTCATGACTGCGCGTTGGGCTCACCTGCCTTACGAACTGCTGGAAACCGTCAGCGGCCGCATCATCAATGAAATCGAAGGCATCTCCCGCGTCACTTACGACGTGTCGAGCAAGCCACCAGCGACCATCGAGTGGGAATGATCCCGGTCTGATTGATCGCCTGTAACACCTGAAAGGCCCCGTGAATGTGAGTTCACGGGGCCTTTTGCGTATCAGGCCGCTACTGCGGGCAGGCGTCCTTCCAGCGTCAGGCCCATGCGGTTGAGTGCGTGGGCAAGGCTGAGCAGATTCGCGTAAGTGACTTGATGCACGCCCGCCCAGGCAGGGCGGTTGATCCGAAAACCGTTATCCATCGTCCGTTCGATTGTCGTTCGCACAATCTGGTTGTTGCGGCTGCGATGAATCAGCGTGAGTGTTTCCTCCGTCCTTTCAATGGTGAACGTGCCTTGGCGGAACAGCAGCTGATTGATCTGCTCGGGCGTTCGTTGAATGAGCTGCGTCGGCATCTGCAGGCTGATGTCGGCATACAGGGTGTCGGTATTGCCGCGCATCGGTCCAGTTCCCCCGGCAATCTCATGGCCTACTTCGATGCCATGGTCGATGTCCAGGTGCAGACTCTGATCGGGTTGCACTTCTTCAATGCGCAAACCGATACCACCCTCCGTTTCGCTGATGCCGGCCATTCCCCTGAACGTGTTGGTACTCTCCTGATCGGTGAGTACCAGCCATTTTCCGCCACCGTTGCGAGCTTGAGTGGCTTGCATGATTGTGTGAGTGAGATAGGTCCTGATGGATTGCCGTGATCTGAGGCCCATGGTCGTGTCTGTATAGCGATAACTTGCGAGGCAGTCAGTGGCTTGGATTCGAATACCGTTCTGTTGGGCCGTTTTGACGACCTCCAGCGGCGTGAACTGTCCTGCAGGATCACCTGGCAGCTTTTTCAGGTACATCTCCAGCATGCCATGCATATTTCCGGTTTCGGCGAAGTTGTTCAGGTCGACTTGACTGAAGTCGTTGAGCAGACGATGCATGTAGATCGTCTTGACGCCTTTCCTGGCCAGCGTCGGCATGTTTTCGATCAGGAATCGCATGCTGGCAATGCGATCCTGACTTTCACCGACCACCAGCCCCGGCGCTGTGTCGAATACCTTCTCGATGAGTTCGGTAACCGTCGTGGATTGCGTGATAACGGGCTGCACCGGGCGGGGAGGCAACGAGGCAAAGAAGTCCTTGGGTAACTGGAATCCGGTTGCATCCCTGACCAGCATTGTGCGGCGCCCGGCGACAAACTCTTCGTAAGGGGAGACTCCTCTTAATCCTCCATAAGGCGTGGCAACGACTTTTATATGGGTTTCCGATTTTCCCAACGCCAGGAAATTCAACGAGCGACCGTTGGGGGCATCGTATCGGGTCAAGTGTGCGTGATCATTCACTTTGGGCCGCACTGGAGCAGTGGGCCGGGAGGGGCCGGGAACAAGCTTGCTGGGGCCTTTTCCGCCACCCTTCAACCCGCTTTTCGGCGCCAGCTCCCATTCACCTTCGGCATTCAGACGTACGGGAATCGACCCTTTAAAGGCATTAGGGTTTTCCGGGTCGATGATGGCCCAGGTTCCGCCGCCGTTAACGTCTGCCTCATAACGCACGTAGTAAGGCTGGTCGTTTATCAGGATGGCGTTGGAAGGCTGTGAATCCAGTGTGTAGACACCCTGGAATTTTCCGCTGGTGGCCATTGGGGAGCTTTCGAGGATTTCGTTGCTTTGCCAGTGCTCTGGCACTTCAAACGCTTGCGCGGTTTCATCGGGCAGGGTGGGTAACACACCCGGTTGCAAGGGACCTTCCTCCGATTCTACGGACGCCTGCGGTTCTTGCGTGCCGACGGTTTCTTCCGGCTCGAGAGTCTTGTTCAAGTCCGCCATCTCGGCCGCTTCTGCTGCCTCAGCCGCAGCCCCGGTTTCGTCCAGCACACTGACCTCTTTGAGCAGCGGGAGATTGAACAACACATTGATGCCATCGAGCACCGCGCCAATCACGCCAGCCTTGCGTTCCGCTGCGGTTTTACCATTCACCGCCTTGTCGATGTTCAAACCCATGGCCGCGATGCTGGCCCCGATCACCGGCAATGCGATCGGCCAGCCAAGTACCGCCAATGGGCCGAATACATGCAGTGCGGCGGTGAGATAACCCAGCCATAGCTGCTTACGCATCTGTCCATTGCTCACCAGCGTCAGGTCAGCCTCTTCCATCATGGTCTGCTGGACAGCGCGGGTCTGCCAGGCGAACACATCACCGCTGATGGTGATGTCTTTTTGATTGATCAAGTGGTGATCGTATTTACCCCAGGTGCCAACCAGTTGATTCATCAGAGGGGTGATGTTGTCGTGGACCTCCTTGCGAACCGACAGCGGGAAATGGGTCATGAATTCGGTGCGGGGCTGTTCTTCGTTCATTTGCAGCAACATCCACCAGTGCATGTCCGTCACTGTCGGATGCACATGGAAGGGCTCTGCGGCGCCGGGAACGTAGGTGATCTGCCGACCGTTGGGCTCAACGATGCGCAGAATATCGGTGGCGACATGGCCTGCGACATCCAGCGCGCAAACACGAAGATCCGCAGGCGTAGCGGTTTGCGCTTTCAGGGTGGCCAAGGTGATCGGCCACGACGCGCCACCGACCACGGCCCTGATGACGGTCTGGAAGTCTTCCTCTTCGAGTTGCCCGTTTTGCCGCGACTCCACGGCTTTGCTGAGGTAGTTACATTTGGCCAGGGTGCGGAAGTCATCAAAATGGCTGGCCCAGAACGCATTCAGCTTATCCAGGTAGCGTTGACTGAGGTTCTTCTCCCACAGGTCTGCGAGGACTTTCCTGGGGTACATCCTTACTTCATTGGTTTCATTGAAAATACTGGCGCTCGCATCCGCGGTATAAAATCCGCCTTTGAAGTCCAGTTCGAGGGCGTCGTCCTGGTCGGTTACGCGGAACCGGTGGATGACCAGTTGCGTCAGGGTTAAAGACTCACTGATTTTTGGCTCGTACTCCCAACCCAGAAATGCCTTGGTACTGCTGGCTGATAAACCGGCAAAACGGTGCCACCAGACCTGATCCGGGTCCAGGCCGGTAATGCCATGCTTTTGCAGAATTTCACTGGCGACCGCATGGGCTTCCTCCTGCAAACCGGGGCAGGCTGTCACGACGACGGGCGCGATGAGTCTGAGTGTTTCCTGGTCGGCGGCATTGGTTGATGCGGGGGTATTTTGTTCGGTAGACATGCTCTCGTTCCTTGAGAAATGGGCCGCGATGATTGCCCGTTTCCATGCCGTCCGTGCACTACATATATATGCCTGGATAGACGGTCAGTGCGGATAAGACTGTGACCAGTCGCCGCGCCGCCCTTACTGTTTCTCAACCGCAGGTGTATCGTATTCGCCTTTTGCAGGTCCCCGGACCTGTCGCTGATACGTGAGGTAGTTGAGTTCATGTCCTTTACCCGTCGCCAAATCCTCGGTGGCCTGGCCGGTCTTGTTGTCGTTGGTGTCGGTGCGGGGGGCGCTTCGCGTTACTGGCTGGGCAAGATGGCCGATGCCGATGCGGGCCACGACTATGAGCTGATCGCGGCACCGCTGGACGTCGAACTGGTGGCCGGGCACAAGACCCAAGCCTGGGCGTTCGGCCCATCGGCGCCGGGCACCGAGTTGCGCGTGCGCCAGGGTGAATGGCTGCGGGTGCGGTTCATCAACCACCTGCCGGTGGCGACCACCATTCACTGGCACGGCATCCGCCTGCCGCTGGAAATGGATGGCGTGCCCTACGTCTCGCAGTTGCCGGTGCTGCCGGGTGAATACTTCGACTACAAATTCCGCGTGCCCGATGCCGGCAGCTATTGGTATCACCCGCACGTGAACAGCAGCGAAGAACTGGGCCGTGGCCTGGTGGGACCGTTGATTGTCGAAGAGCGCGAGCCGACCGGTTTCAAGTACGAGAAAACCTTGAGCCTCAAGAGCTGGCATGTCGACGATGTGGGCAATTTCGTCGAGTTCAGCATTCCCCGGGAAGCGGCCCGGGGAGGTACGGCGGGGCGTCTGGCGACCATCAATGGTGTGCCGCAGGCGGTCATCGATTTGCCGGCCGGGCAGATCACCCGCGTGCGCCTGCTCAATCTCGATAACACCCTGACCTATCGTCTCAACATTCCCGGTGTCGAGGCGCAGATCTACGCGCTGGACGGCAATCCTGTCGAGCCACGCCCGTTGGGCAAGGAATACTGGCTCGGGCCAGGCATGCGCATTTGCCTGGCGATCAAGGCACCGCCGGTGGGTGAAGAGTTGTCCCTGCGCAACGGCCCGGTACGTTTGGGCACGTTCCGCTCAGTGGCCACCAGCGATGCACTGACCGAGTGGCCGCCCGCGCTGCCGGCCAACCCGGTGGCTGAGCCGGACCTGGCCAATGCCGAGAAACTCAACTTCAATTTCGAATGGGTGGGCTCGGTGTCGGTGAATGTCGACAACGGCAAGCCGCCGAGCCTCTGGCAGATCAACGGCAAGGCCTGGGACATCACCGACAAGACCTGCGCCGACCGGCCGATTGCCAAGCTCGAGAAGGGCAAGAGCTACATTTTCGAATTGAAAAACATGACTCAGTATCAGCACCCGGTTCACCTGCATGGCATGAGCTTCAAGGTTATTGCCTCGAACCGGCACAAGGTCATCCCGTACTTCACCGACACCTATTTGCTGGGCAAGAACGAGCGGGCGCAAGTGGCGCTGGTGGCGGATAACCCTGGGGTGTGGATGTTCCATTGCCATGTGATCGACCACATGGAAACAGGCCTGATGGCCGCCATCGAGGTGGCGTGATGCGTCAGATTCGTCCCGCCGCGATCATTGATCGCAGCCGTGATCGTGACTTCATGCGCGAAGCGCTGGCGCTGGCCGCACAAGGCGCTGCGCTGGGTGAAGTGCCGGTGGGCGCGGTGTTGGTGCAGGACGGTGAAATCATCGGCCGTGGCTTCAATTGCCCGATCAGCGGCAACGACCCGAGCGCGCATGCCGAGATGGTCGCGATCCGCGCGGCGGCATTGGCGGCCAGCAACTATCGCCTGCCGGGTAGCACGCTGTACGTGACGCTGGAACCGTGCAGCATGTGCGCCGGGCTGATCGTGCATTCGCGGATTGCGCGGGTGGTGTACGGCGCGCTGGAGCCCAAGGCGGGGATTGTGCAGAGTCAGGGGCAGTTTTTTACCCAGGGCTTTCTGAATCACCGGGTGTTGTATGAAGGTGGGGTGTTGGCCGAGGAATGCGGAGCAGTGCTCAGCGAATTCTTCAAGGCCCGACGGGTCAAGCCCGCAGACTAGAGGCGACAATGAAGCAGCCTTCGCGGGCAAGCCTCGCTCCTACGGGGTTGTGTCGTACGCCAATTCCGCGGCCGACGCATAACCTGTAGGAGCGAGGCTTGCCCGCGAAGCTTTTATTTGCGGGCGACGATCACTGCACGCATCGGCGCCGGCAGCCCTTCAATCGTCTTGCTGTGATCCTCGGGATCGAGGAAATCACTCAACGACTGATACTTCATCCATTCCGTGCCGCGCTGTTCCTCGACCGTCGTCACGCTGACATCCACGCACTTCACGTCTGTGAAACCGGCACGCCGCAACCAGAGCATCAGCGCCGGCACCGACGGCAAGAACCACACGTTACGCATCTGCGCATAACGGTCTTCCGGCACCAGCACCTGCTGCTGATCACCTTCGATCACCAGCGTCTCCAGCACCAGTTCGCCGCCCTTGACCAGGCAATCCTTCAGCGCCAACAGATGCTCGATCGGCGAGCGGCGGTGGTAGAACACGCCCATGGAAAACACCGTGTCGAAGCCTTCGAGTTCGGGTGGCAGGTCTTCGAAGGGGAAGGGCAGGTGCCAGGCATTGGGCTCGGACAAATAGCGCTGAACCGCCTGGAACTGACAGAAGAACAACCAGTTCGGGTCGACGCCGATCACGCTGTCCGCACCGGCGCCGAGCATGCGCCACATGTAGTAACCATTGCCGCAGCCGACATCGAGGATGCGTTTGCCCTTCAGGTCCAGGTGCGGCGCGACGCGCGACCACTTCCAGTCCGAACGCCATTCGGTGTCGACATGCACACCAAACAGATCGAACGGGCCTTTGCGCCACGGCGACAACCCCATCAACGCGGTACGCATTTGCGCGCGGGTCTCAGCGTCGCAATCGGTGTCCAGGGTCAGGCCATCCAGCAGGTCGACTTCGCTCGGCTGGATTTTTGGCAAGGCGTCCAGCGCACTCTGCCAGCGCTCCAGGTCGCCATGACCCTTTTCCATTTTCTTGTCGAGTTGCGCCTGCAGGGTGTTGGCCCAGTCGGCCAGCGGTGTACCGGCCAGACGGCGGGCGAGGGGGGACAGATCAATCATGGCAAGGCAATCAACGAGGCAAAGTTAAGACACTGGAACCACGGCACGACTTTCGAGAAACCGGCAGCCAGCAGGCGCTCGCGGTGTTCTTCGAGGCTGTCGGGCTTCATGACGTTTTCGATGGCGCTGCGCTTCTGGGCGATTTCCAGTTCGCTGTAGCCGTTGGCGCGTTTGAACGCGACGTGCAGGTCGGTGAGCAGCGCGTGTTCTTCGGGGTCGTTGAAACGCAGCTTTTCCGAGAGAATCAACGCACCACCGGGAAGCAGCGACTGACGGATGCGGCTCAGCAACGCGGTGCGCTGCTCGGGGGCAATGAATTGCAACGTGAAGTTCAGCGCCACCACCGAGGCTGGCTGAAAGTCGAGGGCGAGGATGTCGCCTTCGATCACTTCCACCGGCAGCAACTCCTGGAACATCGAATCCTGACCGTTGAGGTATTCGCGGCAGCGTTCGACCATCGCCGCCGAGTTATCCACAGCGATCACCCGGCAACCGTCGGTGCGTACGTGACGGCGCAACGCCTGGGTCACGGCACCGAGGGACGAGCCTAGGTCATAGAGCACGCTGTTGGGCTGGGCGAATTGCGCGGCGAGCACACCGAGGTTTTCGACAATGGTCGGATAACCTGGCACCGAGCGCTTGATCATGTCCGGGAACACCCGCACCACGTCCTCGTTAAAGGCGAAGTCAGGCACCTGGGCCAAAGGCTGGGCGAAAAGGCGATCGGGTTCTTTGCTCACGGCGGTTCCAGCGGCGTATGTGGAAAAGGCCGGCATTTTAGCCAACTTGGCGCTGGGATGCGCGGGTTGTCTGATAAAGCGGTGGGCAGGCTGTGAGGTCTGTGTGTTCAGTGATGTCGCTTTCGCGAGCAGGCTCACTCCTACAAGGACAGCGCTGTACCTGTGGGAGTGAGCCTGCTCGCGATGAATTCAGCGCGGTTTCGGACCGAACGCCGAGGCGGTGATGCCCCACTGCCCCAACCAATAGCTGAGGATGATCACATAAGGAGCTGCATCGAACGGCGCAACAAACCGGTTGATGCCAATCACGCTGTCTGAAAACACAAACGCCAGCGCGCCGCCTGCCGCCAGCAGCGCCGAGCGTTTCGGCACATCGGTGCCCAGACGCGCCAGTGCCCGCCAAAGCATGGCGCTGATAGCCAGGCCGTAGACGATCACCGGGATCAGCAGCGGGCCCAGACCATTGGCAATCAAAATCCCCAACAGCACCGCACCGACGCCCAACGCGAGTATTAACGGCAACACCGCCAATCGCCGGCAATCACTCAAATACGCCTTCAGATAGGCAAGGTGCGCGACCAAAAACGCCCCGAGGCCGAACACAAACAAATCCCCCGGCCACGCGAGCAACACATCGCCGAGCAGGGAAAAGATCAAGCCCAGGCTGATCCACCGCCGATATTCGCTGGGCGGCGCATCGTGCAGCCAGCCGAGCAAGGCCAATACGGGCAACGGTTTGACCAGCAGGCAGAGCAGCGCGGCGTGCACGCTCAGGCCGTAAAGAAAGGTCACTGCGCCCATCAGCGCCAGAATCAGCCAGCCCATGATCAGTTAACCGAGATCGCGCAATCGAAGGTTTCCACCGCCGGCACTTCCGGCGCCCAAGGTTGTTGCGAAGTCAGGCGCAAGCGTCCGTCACCGTGTGCGAATGCCTGGAAACGCCAGGTAGAAACACCGGCAGCACCGACGACGCCAGCATCTTCCGGATTTCGATAGACCTCTGGCCCTAACGCGCGCAACACGCCGCCGGCCGAATCCTGGATCGCCCAGCGGTAACCCGTGGTCGGGTTGCTCGGCAGGGTCAGGATCAAGTTTTGCCCGTTATGCAGTTGCACGGGGCATTCGCTTTGTTTTTCCACAGTCACGTTCTGTTTCGGTTGCGTGGCGCACGCGGCCAGCAAGGCGAGGGCGAGGGGGACAAACAGGCGGGTGGGGGACATGAGGTCAGTGGCTCCGGCATTCACGACGAACGGCGAGCATAACTGAAGATGAGACAAAGTGTGACAGCTGCGGAAGCCGGCGCTGTCAGTGCTGACGCCATCGCGAGCAGGCTCGCTCCCACAGGGGATTCGCAGTGGACACGAGATTTGTGAACACCACCAACCACTGTGGGAGCGAGCCTGCTCGCGATAGCAATCGTGCAGGCGCTACGGGACTATCAGAACAACACCTTCGCCACATCCGCAAACCGCTTGGCGAAATGCACGGTAATCCCTTCCTTCAGATAATCCGGCAACTCATCAAAACTCCCACGATTCGGCTCCGGAAGAATCAACTCAAAAATCTTCTGCCGCCGCGCCGCAATCACCTTCTCGCGTACCCCGCCAATCGGCAAAACATGCCCGGTCAACGTCAGTTCGCCGGTCATGGCCACGCCTTTTTTCGGCGGCTGATTGCGTGCAAGCGAGAGCAGGGCACTGGCCATGGTCACGCCGGCGCTCGGGCCGTCTTTCGGGGTGGCGCCTTCTGGTACGTGCAGGTGGACGAAAGCCTCGTCGAAGAACTTCGGATCCCCGCCAAACGACTTCAGATTCGAGCTGACGTAGCTGTAGGCAATTTCCGCCGACTCCTTCATCACGTCGCCCAATTGCCCGGTGAGTTTGAAACCACGGTTGAGCGTGTGAATCCGCGTCGCTTCAATCGGCAATGTCGCGCCGCCCATGCTGGTCCAGGCCAAGCCAGTGATCACGCCGGTACCGGACAGCACTTGCTCGTTGCGGAACACCGGATGGCCGAGTGAGGTTTCGAGGTCTTTCGGGCCGAGCTTGATCACCGCTTTCGGCTCATCGATCAACTTCATCACCGCCTTGCGCACCAACTTGCCCAGTTGTTTTTCCAACTGACGCACCCCGGCTTCGCGGGCGTAACCGTCGATCAACGCCTTCAACGCGCTGTCACTGATGCTCAGGCTGCCTTTGGACACGCCGGCCTTCTCAAGCTGCTTGGGCCACAGATGACGCTTGGCGATGGCGATTTTTTCTTCGGTGATGTAACCCGACAGGCGAATCACTTCCATCCGGTCGAGCAACGGGCCGGGGATTGAATCGAGGGTGTTGGCGGTGCAGACGAACAGCACTTTCGACAGGTCCAGACGCAGGTCCAGGTAGTGGTCGAGGAATTCGACGTTCTGTTCTGGATCGAGGGTTTCCAGCAGCGCCGAGGCCGGGTCGCCCTGGTAGCTCTGGCCCATCTTGTCGATCTCGTCGAGCATGATCACCGGGTTCATCACTTCGACGTCTTTCAACGCTTGCACGAGTTTGCCCGGCATCGCACCAATGTAGGTACGGCGGTGGCCCTTGATTTCGGCTTCGTCGCGCATGCCGCCGAGGCTGAAGCGATAGAACGGTCGGCCAAGGGATTCGGCGATGGATTTGCCGACGCTGGTTTTACCCACGCCCGGCGGACCGACCAGCAATACGATGGAGCCGCTGATCTCACCTTTGTAGGCACCGACGGCGAGAAATTCGAGGATGCGGTCCTTGATGTCGTCGAGACCGGCATGGTGCTTGTCCAGCACCTTGCGTGCGTGCTTGAGGTCGAGTTTGTCCTCGCCATACACGCCCCACGGCACCGAGGTCGCCCAGTCGAGGTAGTTGCGGGTGACCGCGTACTCCGGCGAGCCGGTCTCGAGGATCGACAGCTTGTTCATTTCCTCTTCGATGCGTTTCTGCGCCTGCGTCGACAACACTTTGCCGACCAGGCGCTGTTCGAACTGCTCGATGTCGGCGCTGCGATCGTCCTTGGTCAGGCCCAGCTCTTGCTGGATGACTTTTAACTGTTCTTTGAGGAAGAACTCGCGCTGATGCTCGCCGATCTTGCGGTTAACTTCGGCGGAAATTTCTTTTTGCAGTCGCGCAACCTCAACTTCCTTGCGCAGCATCGGCAGGACTTTTTCCATGCGCTTGAGCATCGGCACGCAGTCGAGCACTTCTTGCAGCTCGCTGCCGGTGGCGGAAGTCAGGGCGGCGGCGAAGTCGGTCAGCGGCGACGGATCGTTGGGGCTGAAGCGGTTGAGGTAGTTCTTCAGCTCTTCGCTGTACAGCGGGTTGAGCGGCAGCAGTTCCTTGATCGCGTTGATCAGCGCCATGCCGTAGGCCTTGACCTCGTCGGTCGGCTCGGTCGGCTGATGCGGGTACTCGACTTCCACCAGGTACGGCGGGCGATGGTGCTTGAGCCAGGTGCGGATGCGCACGCGGGTCAGGCCTTGGGCGACGAACTGCAGTTTGCCGTTTTCGCGGCTGGCGTGGTGCACCTTGACCAGCGTGCCGTAGAGCGGCAGGGCCGAGGTGTCGAAATGGCGCGGGTCTTCCTGGGGCGTGTCCATGTAGAACAAGGCCAGGGAGTGATGATCGGATTTGCTTACCAGATCCAGCGTTTCAGCCCAGGGTTCTTCATTGACGATCACCGGCAGCACTTGGGCCGGGAAGAACGGGCGGTTGTGGATCGGGATGATGTAGACCTTGTCCGGCAGGTTCTGGCCGGGCAGGGCGAGGCCTTTGCCGGTGGAGTGGTGCGGGGCGTTTTCGGGGTCGGCGTACTCGCTCGGGTCTTCGGGGAATTCTTGCTGGTCGCTCATGGGGCACCTGCGCAATGGGGTATGGATCTTAGATGGGGCAGGTGGGGGGTGGTTTCAATGGCGGGGGGTGTTTCGTGATGTGCGTTCAGTTTTCCGACAGCTACACATCGCTAAGTGCTGGATCCTTCGGAGCCGCAAAGGGCGCGCCAATGAAAAAGCCCGCTGGACCGGTAATGGTCAGCGGGCTTTTTGAGAAACATGGGCGTTACGGGCGGATTTCGATCATCGTGCCGTCCGGCACCAGGCCCCATACCTCGCGCATGTCCATGTTGCGCATGGCGATGCAGCCGTCGGTCCAGTCCAGGGTGTGGAACAGGTTTTCAGGGTTTTCTTCGGTGTCCGGCGTGCCGTGGATCATGATCATGCCGCCGGGCTCGACGCCTTCGCGCCGGGCGCGCGCAGAGTCGCTGATGTTCGGGTAGGAGATGTGCATCGCCAGGTTGAATTTATCGCTGACCTTGCGCCAGTCCAGCCAATAAAAACCTTCAGGCGTGCGTTTGTCGCCTTCCATCAGTTTCTGCCCCTTGGGGCGTTTGCCCAGGGAGATGCGATAGGTCTTCAGCGGCTTGCCGTCGTTGATCAATTGCAATTGGTGGGCGGACTTGAGAACCAGGACTTTTTCGATGACTTTGCCGTCCAGTGTTTCCGCAACGGAAGCCTGGGAGACAGCGACGAACGACAAGCAAAACAGGGCAAGCAACCAGCGCATTGAAACGATATCCCTAAGAGGTGTCGTGGCTATTTTATTTATAGATGTTTTTTAGGTGATGGCAGGCTGAGCAAGCGGCGGGATCGACTCGGATCGTACAGGGTAGACCTCGGTCCGCCGGTCAGCGAAGAAGCATTCTAAGGTACGGCCCACCGTGCGGAAAGCCAGGTCGGACCACGGGATGTCGGCTTCGTCGAAAAGTGCCACTTCCAGGCTCTCGGGACCAGCGGAAAAATCCAGGTCCACCAGCTCTGCGCGAAAGAACACATGCACCTGACTGATGTGCGGCACATCGATCAACGTATAGATGCTCAAGTTACGCACCCGCGCGCAGGCTTCTTCGGCGGTCTCGCGAATGGCCGCCTGCTCGATGGTTTCACCGTTCTCCATGAAACCGGCGGGCAGGGTCCAGTAACCGAGCCGTGGCTCAATGGCGCGCCGGCACAGCAACACCTTCGAGCCCCAGGTCGCCACGCAGCCGGCGACGATATTGGGGTTCTGGTAGTGAATCGCCTGACAGCTGTCACAGACAAAACGCAGACGCGAATCGCCTTCGGGAATGCGCTGGGTGACCGGGTTGCCGCACTGACTGCAAAATTTCATGCTTGGGTTCCTGAATGCTGCGCCTATCTTGGCGTGCGGCGGTGTCTGTCGGCAAGTTGTCGTTTAGCGACACTCCGCAGTTCGGGGCTTGGGCGGTCGATGTGATTGGTGCATGATGCGAGGTAGCGAATAAATCGAGAAGACTCATGCTGGACGAGCTACTGCATCGAGTAAGCAACCACATCCCACGCACACTGGAAACCGACAAGCGTTTCCCGGAGGCCGCGGTTCTGGTGCCCATCACTCGCAGTGATGAACCGGAACTGGTTCTGACCCTGCGCGCCAGCGGGCTCTCGACCCATGGCGGCGAAGTGGCCTTCCCCGGCGGACGCCGCGACCCGGAAGATCCGGACCTGATTTTCACCGCGCTACGCGAGGCCGAAGAAGAAATCGGCCTGCCGCCAGGCTTGGTCGAAGTGATCGGGCCGTTGAGCCCGCTCATTTCCCTCCACGGCATCAAGGTCACGCCTTATGTCGGCGTGATCCCGGATTTTGTCGAGTACCTGGCCAACGACGCCGAGATCGCTGCGGTGTTCAGCGTTCCCCTGGAGTTCTTCCGCAAGGACCCGCGTGAACATACCCATCGCATCGATTACCAGGGCCGTAGCTGGTACGTGCCGAGTTATCGTTACGGCGAATACAAGATCTGGGGCCTGACCGCGATCATGATCGTCGAGTTGATCAACCTGCTCTATGACGCCAAAATCAGCCTGCACCAGCCGCCCAAGAGTTTTATCAACACCTGAAGCCATCGCTCGTATGGCGTAAAGTCGCGGCTGCCTGAGCCTGAGGACAACACGATGAAATACCGCCTGGGCGACGCCCGCGTCGACACCCATCCACAGAGCTGGGTTGCCCCCAACGCTGTGCTGGTGGGCAAGGTCAAACTGGAAGAGGGCGCCAACGTCTGGTTCAACGCCGTGCTGCGTGGCGACAACGAACTGATCCTGATCGGCAAGAACAGCAACGTCCAGGACGGCACCGTGATGCACACCGACATGGGCTACCCGCTGACCATCGGCACCGGCGTGACCATCGGCCATAACGCCATGCTCCATGGCTGCACCGTCGGTGACTACAGTCTGATCGGCATTAATGCAGTGATCCTCAACGGCGCGAAAATCGGCAAGAACTGCATCATCGGCGCCAACTCGCTGATCGGCGAAGGCAAGGAAATTCCGGACGGTTCGCTGGTCATGGGCTCGCCCGGCAAGGTCGTGCGCGAGCTGACCGAGCCGCAGAAGAAAATGCTCGAGGCCAGCGCTGCGCACTATGTGCATAACTCGCAGCGTTATGCCCGCGATCTGGCAGAGCAGGAAGAATGAACACGCCCGAACGCCCGGTGTTATCGCCCTGCGTGAATATTTGTGCGCTGGACGACGATGACATCTGCACCGGGTGTCAGCGCACCGTGGCGGAAATCACGGGCTGGAGCCGGATGGACAACGAAGAGCGGCGCAAGGTGTTGGGGTTGTGCCATGAGCGGGCGAAGTCCAGCGGGTTGATCTGGATGATTGGAGCTAAATCGGATAATTGAGGTGCGCCCTTCGCGGGCAAGCCTCGCTCCTACAGATCTGCGTCGAACACGTAATTGTGGTTTCACCCAAAACTGTAGGAGCGAGGCTTGCCCGCGAAGGCGTCAGCGCTGACACCACAACCTTCTCTGCAGTACTCTGTGCGCCAAATTGACAGGTACTCTCGCGCCCCATGCTCTTTCTGATCGCCTACATCAGCAGCGTCGTGCTGATCAACTACGCCTTTTCCACCGCGCCGCACCTGGACATCATCTGGTCCGCCTGGGGCGGTTTGGTCTTCGTCCTGCGCGACATGGTGCAAACCCGCTTCGGTCACGGTGCAATCGCGGCGATGCTGGCAGCGCTGGTGCTGTCCTATGTCACCTCCGATCCGTCCATCGCCCTGGCCAGCGCCACGGCTTTCGCGGTCTCCGAATGCATCGACTGGCTGGTGTTCAGCATCACCAAACGCCCGCTGCACGACCGCCTGTGGATAAGTTCGGCCCTGAGCATTCCCCTCGATACCTTCATCTTCTTCGGCATGATCGACGCGTTCACCCCGGCCGTGATCCTCACCGCCATGGGTTCGAAGTTCGCCGGCGTGACCGCTGTGTGGCTGATCATGGCGTGGCGCTTGCGCAAACAGGCCGTCGTCGGCTGAAGCCAAACCCTCAGGTTCATGTAAAATGCCGCGCTTTCTCCCCATGGGAAGCGTGCCAGGCACAGCGACCCTCGATGATCCGCTCCTTTGAGGACCTGAGATGACCCGTATCGGAACTCCATTGTCGCCAACCGCGACCCGCGTATTGATGTGTGGCTGTGGTGAGTTGGGCAAGGAAGTGGTGATCGAGCTGCAACGCCTGGGCGTTGAAGTGATTGCCGTTGACCGTTACGCCAACGCGCCGGCCATGCAAGTCGCTCACCGCAGCCACGTGATCAACATGCTCGATGGCGCCGCCCTGCGTGCCGTGATCGAAGCCGAGAAACCGCACTTCATCGTGCCGGAAATCGAAGCCATCGCCACCGCGACCCTGGTCGAACTGGAAGCCGAAGGCTTCACCGTGATTCCGACCGCACGCGCCGCGCAACTGACCATGAACCGTGAAGGCATCCGTCGCCTGGCCGCTGAAGAGCTGGACCTGCCGACCTCGCCGTACCACTTTGCCGACACCTTCGAGGATTACAGCAAAGCCGTTCAGGACCTGGGCTTCCCGTGCGTGGTCAAGCCGGTGATGAGTTCGTCGGGCAAGGGCCAGAGCCTGCTGCGCAGCGTCGATGACGTGAAAACCGCGTGGGATTACGCGCAAGAAGGCGGCCGTGCCGGTAAAGGTCGGGTGATCGTCGAGGGCTTCATCGACTTCGACTACGAAATCACCTTGCTGACCGTGCGTCACGTCGGCGGCACCACGTTCTGCGCGCCGGTCGGTCACCGTCAGGAGAAGGGCGACTATCAGGAATCCTGGCAGCCACAAGCCATGAGCCCGGTTGCCCTGGCGGAATCCGAGCGTGTGGCCAAAGCGGTCACCGAAGCCTTGGGCGGTCGTGGTCTGTTTGGCGTCGAGTTGTTCATCAAAGGCGATCAGGTTTGGTTCAGCGAAGTCTCGCCGCGCCCGCACGACACCGGCCTGGTAACACTGATTTCTCAGGACCTGTCGCAGTTCGCACTGCACGCGCGGGCCATTCTGGGGCTGCCGATTCCATTGATCCGTCAGTTCGCGCCTTCGGCTTCGGCGGTAATTCTGGTGGAAGGGCAGTCGACCCAGACCGCGTTCGCCAATCTCGGCGCGGCATTGAGCGAGCCGGACACGGCGTTGCGTCTGTTCGGCAAACCTGAAGTGAATGGTCAGCGCCGGATGGGTGTGGCACTGGCGCGGGACGAGTCGATCGAGGCTGCCCGGGCTAAAGCGACCCGCGCTTCTCAGGCGGTCGTGGTAGAGCTTTAAAAGCATCGCCAGCAAGCCGGCTCCTACAGGTCTGTGTGAATATCCATGTCACGCATCAATCTTGTAGGAGCCGGCTTGCTGGCGATTTCGATTGATCAGGCAACCCGATTCAAATCGTTGTGACGCGTCTCCTTCAGGCACAGCACCGCAATCAAACTCAGCACCGCCGCCCCCGACACATACCCGCCGACATAACTCAAACCACCCATCGCCACCAGCTTCTGCGCAAAGAACGGCGCCGCCGAGGCTCCGACAATGCCGCCCAGGTTGTAGGCTGCTGACGCTCCGGTATAACGCACGTGTGTCGGAAACAGCTCCGGCAGCAGCGCACCCATTGGTGCAAACGTCACGCCCATCAGAAACAATTCGATGCACAGGAACAGCGCCACGCCCCAGGTCGAACCCTGGGTCAGCAGCGGCTCCATCAAGAACCCGGACAGAATCGCCAGCACGCCGCCGATGATCAACACCGGTTTGCGCCCGTAACGGTCACTGGCCCAGGCCGACAAAGGCGTCGCGGCGGCCATGAACAGCACCGCGAAGCACAGCAGCGCGAGGAAGGTTTCGCGGGTGTAGCCCAGCGTCGACACGCCATAACTGAGCGAAAACACCGTCGAGATGTAGAACAGCGCGTAGCACACCACCATCGAACCGGCGCCCAGCAGCATCGGCGCCCAATACTGGCTGAACAGCTCGACCAGCGGGATCTTCACCCGTTCCTGACGGGCCATGGCATTGGCGAACACCGGGGTTTCGTGCAGCTTGAGGCGCACGTACAGGCCGACCATCACCAGCGCGGCGCTGAGCAGGAACGGGATCCGCCAGCCCCACGAACGGAACTGTTCGTCATCCAGCGTCATTGCCAGCGTCAAAAACAGCCCGTTGGCCGCGAGAAAGCCGATCGACGGGCCAAGCTGCGGGAACATGCCGAACCAGGCGCGCTTGCCCTTGGGCGCGTTCTCCGTCGCCAGCAATGCCGCGCCGCCCCATTCGCCGCCCAGGCCCAGACCCTGGCCGAAGCGCAGCACGCAGAGCAGGATCGGCGCCCAGGCCCCAATGCTGTCGTAACCCGGCAGCACGCCGATCAGCGTGGTGCACACGCCCATCAACAGCAAGGAGGCGACCAGGGTCGATTTGCGCCCGATGCGGTCACCGAAGTGGCCGAACAGTGCCGAGCCCAGTGGCCTGGCGAGGAACGCGATGCCGAACGTGAGAAAGGCCGAAAGCATCTGGGCCGTGCCGGAGGTCTGCGGAAAAAACACCGGACCGATCACCAGCGCCGCGGCAGTGGCGTACACGTAGAAGTCGTAGAACTCGATGGCGGTGCCGATGAAACTCGCGGTCGCCACGCGGGTGGCGGAGTTCGTCGGTTGCGCAGGCGTGGTTTCTGAATAGGTCGTGCTGGTCGTCATGCGGTAATCCCTGACAGTCATGTGCCCCAGTGGAGCGAATTATTATGGTCGAACACCCAGGGATGTGGGTTTGATGCGGGGGTGCGGGTAGCACGGGGGTGGGGCGGGGCTTGGGTAAGCGGTCTCGATTATGCCACGGTCTGACGACACAGTACTGTAGGAGCCAGGCTTGCCGGCGAAGGCGTTCTCAAGTACGCCTTCGCCGGCAAGCCTGGCTCCTACAAAGAATGAGTTGTGTCAGACAGTTGTGGGTGTCGCAGCCGTATGCCAGATCAACACGCGGGTCACGCGGTTGTCTTCGGTCTCCAGAATCTCCAGCCGATAACGCCCGATCTTCAGGCACACCGCACTGTCCGGAATTGTCTCCAGCGCCTCGGTCACCAGCCCGTTAAGGGTTTTCGGGCCATCGCTGGGCAAATGCCAGCCGAGGCTTTTGTTCAGGTCACGAATCGACGCCGCACCGTCGATCACCAGGCGTCCGTCGGCCTGCGGATGGATGTGCGGGTTGTGCAGGCTGTGCTGGCTTTCGAATTCGCCGACGATTTCTTCGAGAATGTCTTCCAGCGTGACGATGCCGAGCACTTCGCCATACTCGTCGACCACCATGCCCAGGCGCCGCTGCTGTTTGTGAAAGTTCAACAGTTGCAGCTGCAACGGTGTGCTTTCCGGTACGAAATACGGGTCGTGACACGCGGCCAGCAGCGCTTCGCGAGTCAGCAGGCCGTCGGGCAGCAGATGGCGAATCTGTCGGGTGTTGAGCACCGCCTCGACCTGGTTGATGTCACTGTGGAACACCGGCAGGCGCGTGCGCCGGTTGGCCCGAAGCTGTTCGAGGATTTCTTCGATGGAGTCGTCGAGGTTGATCCCGTCGACATCGCTGCGCGGCACCAGAATGTCGTTGACCGTGATGTTGTCCAGCGCGTGGATGCCGGACACCGCGTGCGGACGGCAAACCGGTTGTTGGTCGTCGTGACGATCCTTCGGCGTCTCGTCCTCGCTCTGCTGCACCACTTTGGCCTTGCGGGCAAACGGCCGCATCAGCAACTGGCTGATGCCATTGAGCAGCCAGGCGGCCGGGTAGATGATTTTCAGCGGCGTGCGGAGCAGGGTGTTGCCCAGCGCCAGGACCGCGTCGGGATAGCGGACGGCCAAGGTGCGCGGCAGGTAGTCGGCAAACACCAGCAGAATCGCGCCGGCTCCCAGGCACGCGGCCCATGGACCGTTTTCAGCCCAGGTGAAAATCGCCAGCAAGGTGCTGATGACCACTACCAGTGCACGGCACAGGGTGTTGCAGAAAATCAGGCTGTTGAGCGGAAAACTCAGCTTTGCCACCGGTTTGTCGCTTGCGCGCGAGGCGGTGCGCTGGGCCAGCAAGTGCTGGTGTGCCGCTTCAATGGCGGTGAACAGCCCCGACCATAAAATCAGCAGGGCCACTACGGCGAGCATCGGCCCTATGGGCAAGTCGTCCATTTATGCCGCCCGTCAGATGTGCAGGATGTATTCACGGACCAGCTTGCTGCCGAAATACGCGAGCATCAACAGGCAGAAACCGGCGAGGGTCCAGCGAATGGCCTTGTGTCCGCGCCAGCCGAGGCGGTTGCGGCCCCAGAGCAGCACGCTGAAGACGATCCAGGCCAGGCACGCCAGCAAGGTTTTGTGCACCAGATGCTGGGCGAACAGATTGTCGACGAACAGCCAGCCAGAGATCAGCGACAGCGACAGCAAGGTCCAGCCCGCCCAGAGGAAACCGAACAACAGGCTTTCCATTGTTTGCAGCGGCGGGAAGTTCTTGATCAGTCCGGACGGGTGCTTGTGCTTGAGTTGATGGTCCTGAACCAGCAGCAGCAAGGCCTGGAACACCGCGATGGTGAACATGCCGTAAGCCAGGATCGACAACAGGATATGCGCGAGGATTCCCGGCTCTTCGTCGATGATCTGAACCGTACCGGCCGGGGCAAACTGAGCCAGCAGTACGGTGGCGGCGCCCAGCGGCAACAGCAATATCAGTAGGTTTTCCACCGGAATCCGCGAGCAGGCCAGCAGCGTCAGGGCAATGACCGCCGCGGCGATCAGGCTGGCGGCGCTGAAAAAATCCAGGCCCAGGCCAATCGGTGTCAACAGATGGGTGAACAGGCTGGCGCTGTGAGCCAGCACGGCGAGCACGCCGAGCGTGACCAGCAGGCGTTTGTTCGCCTTGGCGCCGGTGGCCAGGCGAGAGCCCTGATAGAGAGTCGCAGCGGCATATAAGCAGGCGGCGGCGAGGGTAGTCAGTAAACTGGGTGACAAGGGGAGCATAAATCCTGTTAGGCAAGCCCGAAAGGCGCTGAGTTTGGCATAGAACCCACACGCCACGAAAGTGCGAGGTGTCCGCCAGTCGCAGTCTTCGCTATAATCCGCGACCTGCCCACGCCGCAGGCTCGCCGAGCATATGTTGATTCCGGTCTGGGCCGCCATTATCCCGGTCTACACAGGGCCTGAAAGGATCGCGCAATGTTTGAAAACTTAACCGACCGTCTCTCGCAGACGCTGCGCCATGTCACCGGCAAGGCCAAGCTGACCGAGGACAACATCAAAGACACCCTGCGCGAAGTGCGCATGGCGTTGCTCGAAGCCGACGTCGCCTTGCCGGTGGTGAAGGACTTCGTCAATTCGGTCAAGGAACGCGCCGTCGGCACCGAGGTGTCGCGTAGCCTGACGCCGGGCCAGGCCTTCGTGAAGATCGTCCAGGCCGAACTCGAAAGCCTGATGGGCGCCGCCAACGAAGACCTGAACCTGAGCGCCGTTCCGCCCGCCGTCGTATTGATGGCCGGTTTGCAGGGTGCCGGTAAAACCACCACCGCCGGTAAACTTGCGCGCTTCCTTAAAGAGCGCAAGAAGAAGTCGGTGATGGTGGTGTCCGCGGACGTTTACCGTCCGGCGGCGATCAAGCAGCTGGAAATGCTCGCCGGTGAAATCGGCGTAACCTTCTTCCCGTCCGACCTGAGCCAGAAACCGGTCGAGATCGCGCAAGCGGCTATTAAAGAAGCAAAGCTTAAATTTATTGATGTGGTCATCGTCGATACCGCCGGTCGTCTGCACATCGACGAAGAGATGATGGGCGAGATCAAGGCGTTGCACGCCGCGATCAACCCGGTCGAAACGCTGTTCGTGGTCGACGCCATGACCGGCCAGGACGCCGCCAACACGGCCAAGGCCTTCGGCGATGCGCTGCCGCTGACCGGTGTGATCCTGACCAAGGTCGACGGCGACGCCCGTGGCGGTGCCGCACTGTCCGTTCGTGCCATCACCGGCAAGCCGATCAAGTTCATCGGTATGGGCGAGAAGACCGAAGCCCTTGAGCCGTTCCATCCGGAGCGTATCGCTTCGCGGATCCTCGGCATGGGCGACGTGCTCAGCCTGATCGAACAGGCCGAAGCGACGCTCGACAAGGACAAAGCCGACAAACTGGCCAAGAAGCTGAAGAAGGGCAAGGGCTTCGACCTCGAAGACTTCCGCGATCAGCTGCAACAGATGAAGAACATGGGCGGCCTCGGTGGCCTCATGGACAAACTGCCGAACATCGGCGGTGTGAACCTGGCGCAAATGGGCAATGCCCAGGGCGCGGCAGAGAAACAATTCAAGCAGATGGAAGCCATCATCAATTCCATGACCCCGGCCGAGCGCCGCGACCCTGAGCTGATCAGCGGTTCGCGCAAACGCCGGATCGCCATGGGTTCCGGCACCCAGGTGCAGGACATCGGTCGCTTGATCAAGCAGCACAAGCAGATGCAGAAGATGATGAAGAAATTCTCCGCGAAAGGCGGAATGGCCAAAATGATGCGCGGTATGGGCGGTATGTTGCCCGGCGGCGGCATGCCGAAAATGTAAAGAATTCGCGCAGGGGCTTGCTCTTGCGCAGCCCACACGGAAGTGGGATCTCCAGCAAACCCGCACTTGGCGGGAGCTGACTGGCCGTTTTCAACGACGGCTCTATAGCAAATCTGGATGGCGTCCGATAGGCCGCCGGAAAAAGACATTTGCAAAAGTCCGGATATTCCTTAGAATATGCGGCCTTTCGGGCACCTATGCCCGCTGTGCCTTTAGATTTGCAGCACCGACTACAGGAACGATGTTCACATGCTAACAATCCGTCTTGCCCTTGGCGGCTCCAAAAAGCGCCCGTTTTACCACTTGACCGTAACCGACAGCCGCAACCCGCGCGACGGTTCGCACAAGGAACAGGTTGGTTTCTTCAACCCTGTTGCTCGTGGTCAAGAAGTCCGTCTGTCCGTGAACCAAGAGCGCGTAGCCTACTGGCTGAGCGTTGGTGCACAACCTTCTGAGCGTGTTGCTCAGTTGTTGAAGGACGCTGCTAAGGCTGCGGCCTGAGCAATATGAACGCGACGCCAGCCATTGCTGATGATTTGATCGTTATCGGCAAGATTTATTCTGTTCATGGCGTTCGCGGCGAAGTGAAGGTGTATTCCTTTACTGATCCGACAGAAAACCTGTTGCAGTACAAAACCTGGACGCTCAAGCGCGAAGGCAATGTGAAACAGGTCGAGCTGGTCAGCGGACGCGGGAGCGACAAGTTCCTGGTCGCAAAGCTCAAGGGTCTTGATGATCGTGAAGAAGCGCGTCTTCTGGCCGGTTATGAGATCTGCGTGCCGCGCAACCTGTTCCCTGAATTGACCGACGGCGAGTACTACTGGTACCAGCTGGAAGGTCTGAAGGTTATTGATCACCTTGGGCAATTGCTCGGGAAAATCGATCATCTTCTGGAAACCGGCGCCAATGATGTAATGGTGGTCAAGCCTTGCGCTGGCAGCCTGGATGATCGCGAACGCCTGTTGCCCTATACGGAGCAATGCGTGTTGGCCGTCGACCTTGCCGCAGGCGAGATGAAGGTGGATTGGGACGCGGACTTCTAAGCGTGGCTAACTTGCGCGTAGAAGTGATCAGTTTGTTTCCCGAGATGTTCTCCGCCATCAGCGAGTACGGCATCACCAGTCGGGCGGTGAAACAGGGGCTCTTGCAGCTCACCTGTTGGAATCCGCGAGACTACACGACGGATCGACATCACACTGTGGACGATCGCCCATTTGGCGGTGGCCCGGGCATGGTGATGAAGATCAAACCCCTGGAAGATGCTCTGGTTCAGGCCAAGGCAGCAGCCGGGGAGGCGGCGAAGGTGATTTACCTGTCCCCCCAAGGCCGTCAACTGACTCAGTCGGCGGTACGCGAGTTGGCGAATCTGGATGCATTGATCCTGATTGCCGGCCGCTATGAAGGCATTGACGAGCGTTTTATTGATGCTCATGTCGATGAAGAGTGGTCGATTGGCGACTATGTACTGTCTGGCGGCGAGCTGCCGGCGATGGTCCTGATCGATGCGGTTACACGACTGCTGCCTGGAGCTTTAGGGCATGCGGACTCCGCCGAGGAAGATTCCTTTACGGATGGTTTGCTGGATTGCCCGCACTACACCCGACCGGAGGTGTATGCGGATCAGCGTGTTCCCGACGTATTGCTAAGTGGCAATCACGCGCACATCCGGCGTTGGCGTTTACAGCAGTCCCTTGGTAGGACCTTTGAACGACGCGCCGATCTTCTGGAAAGCCGCTCGCTTTCTGGAGAAGAGAAGAAGCTGCTCGAGGAATACATCCGCGAGCGGGACGATAGTTAACAACGTATCGATGGTAAGTCCGTTGATTTACCTTAGGAGCACAGCATGACTAACAAAATCATCCTTGCACTCGAAGCAGAGCAGATGACCAAAGAGATCCCTACCTTTGCCCCGGGCGACACTATTGTCGTTCAGGTGAAAGTGAAGGAAGGCGACCGTTCGCGTCTGCAAGCGTTCGAAGGTGTTGTTATCGCCAAGCGTAACCGCGGCGTAAACAGTGCTTTCACCGTTCGTAAAATCTCCAACGGTGTTGGCGTAGAGCGTACTTTCCAGACCTACAGCCCGCAAATCGACAGCATGGCCGTTAAACGTCGCGGTGACGTACGTAAAGCCAAGCTGTACTACCTGCGTGACCTGTCCGGTAAAGCAGCTCGCATCAAGGAAAAACTGGCTTAAGTCCAGCTTCCGATGCAGAAAAAAGCAGCCTACGGGCTGCTTTTTTGTTGCCCGCCATTTATCCCGGAATTTCGTTTCAGGTTGTAGACCCATGACCGCTCGCGAGCAAGAAATCGAACGCCGCACCGAACTCTCGGTGAGCCGCGTGACCAAGGCGGTTTTCCCGTCGACCACCAACCACCACAACACCCTGTTCGGCGGCACTGCGCTGGCCTGGATGGATGAAGTGTCATTCATCACCGCCACCCGCTTTTGCCGGCTACCGTTGGTGACCGTTTCCACGGACCGCATCGACTTCAATCACGCAATCCCTGCCGGCTCCATCGTTGAGCTGGTCGGGCGGGTGATCAAGGTCGGCAATACCAGCCTCAAGGTTGAGGTTGAAGTGTTTGTTGAAAGCATGAGCTGTGATGGTCGCGAGAAGGCGATTCATGGGCAGTTCAGCTTTGTGGCGATTGATGAAGACAAGCGGCCGGTGCCGGTGTTGCCTGGGTTTGCCGCCTGACTTGATACCGAGGTGCGGCCTTCGCGGGCAAGCCTCGCTCCTACAGGGCTTCACTGTCCTTGTAGGAGCGAGGCTTGCCCGCGAATCGTTTTATCAAGCGCCGCCGACCTGCGGTTGAATTAACGCCACTACCGTCCACCCTCTCGAAGGCTTGATCGCGCTGTCTGGCGTCGCCACATGCACCCAACCGCTGTCATCCCGGGCAAATAGCAGCGTCGCACGCTCTCCATGCAGCGCCCGGTAATCCTCCCAGCCAAACCCCTCCGTCAGAGTTGTGCTGTACAGCTCGGCCCCCTGGTGCAGCAGATTAGCCAGTTTGTTGTAGGTCAGTTCCTCATTGCCCAGCAAACGCCCGCGATGTTCATGGCTGGCGCGGTGCTTGTCGGTGCGGTGGCTTTCCTGACCACTGGCGAGACCAAACAGTCGCTGATGGCCGAAATCGTGTCGAAAACGCATCGACGCCAACGTATTCAGTTCGCCGGACGGCGACAATGTCAGCAAATGCCCAAGCCCGACCAGATCCAGATGAGCATCGGCATGCTGCGACGCCGGGTTGCCGAAGTAGGTCGGCAAACCGTCCATGCGCGCCGCGCGAATATTCTCCCAGCTTGAATCCGTCAGCAGCACTCGACAGCCCAGCTGCTGCAAAGCTTTGCCCAAGGTACGTGCCGGGGCGTTGGCGCCGACGATCAGAAAACCGCTGGGCGCCGGTTCGGCAACTTTCAGCAAGCGCGCCAATGGCCGGGCCGTGGCACTTTGCAGCACCACCGTGCCGATGATCACCGCAAACGTCAGTGGCACCAGCAGCAACGCGCCTTCGAGTCCGGCCTCATCCAGGCGAACGGCGAAAATCGCCGAAACCGCCGCCGCCACGATTCCTCGAGGTGCGATCCACGACAGCAGCGCCCGCTCGCGCCAGCTCAAATTCGAGCCTGCCGTGGAAAGCATGACGTTCAATGGCCGTGCAATGAACTGAATGATCAGCAACAGAATCAGCACCAGCGGCCCGAGGCCGATCAAGGCGTTCAGATCGAGTCGCGCCGCGAGCAAAATGAACAGCCCGGAGATCAGCAGCACGCTGAGGTTCTCCTTGAAGTGCAGGATGTCCCGCACATCCACGTCCTTCATGTTGGCCAGCCAGATCCCCATCAAGGTCACGGCCAGCAAACCGGATTCGTGCATGACTTGATTGGCGGTAATGAAAATCCCCAGCACCGCCGCCAACGCCGCCAGGTTGTGCAGGTATTCCGGTAACCATTGGCGCCGAATGATCGTGCCGAGCACCCAGCCGCCCGCAATCCCGAATGCGGTGCCGCACAGAATCACTCCGCCGAAGGTCAGCAGGCTTTGGCTCAAGCCGTCACCCGACGTACGGGCGATGATGAAGCTGTAGACCACCACGGCGAGGAGGGCGCCGATCGGGTCGATGACGATGCCTTCCCAGCGCAGGATGTTGGCAATCGAGGCTTTGGGGCGTACCACACGCAGCATCGGTACGATGACCGTGGGCCCGGTGACCAGCGTCAGGCTGCCGAAGAGAATCGCGAGCAACCAGTCGAAACCCAGCAGCCAGTGCGTGGCGACAGCAATGACCACCCAGGTCGAGATCGCGCCAATCGTCACCAGTCGGCGTACGACGCTGCCGATTTCGCGCCATTCCGACAGGTGCAGTGTCAGGCTGCCTTCAAACAGAATCAGTGCCACCGCCAGCGACACCAGTGGCATTAGCAAAGGGCCGAACATTTCCTGTGGGTCGAGCCAGCCCAGGATCGGGCCGACCAGAATGCCGCTCAGCAACAGAAACAGGATCGCCGGCAATTTCAGTCGCCACGCCAGCCACTGACACCCCAGTGCCGCCGCACCAATACCGCCAAAAGCCAACAGAATCTGTTGCTCGTTCATTGAGTCTTCCTGTTCCTTGAAGTAGCGGGCTATGAAAGACTAGCGGTGGTTTTTACTGTTCACCTTTTTTTCGCGCGCAGTCTCAAGACTGCATGTTTCGAGTGCCCATGCCTGCCATCGATCATCCACTGATAGACCAATTCCTCGACGCGTTATGGCTGGAGAAAGGCCTTTCCGACAACACTCGCGATGCCTATCGCAGTGACCTGGCCTTGTTCAATGGCTGGCTGCAGGAGAAGGGGCTGGAGTTGATCAACGCCGGTCGCGAGCTGATCCTCGATCACCTGGCCTGGCGCCTGGAGCAGAACTACAAACCCCGTTCCACGGCGCGATTTCTCTCGGGTGTGCGTGGCTTTTATCGCTATCTGTTGCGGGAAAAGTTGATCGCGGTCGATCCGACGTTGCGCGTCGATATGCCTCAACTCGGTAGGCCGTTGCCAAAATCCTTGTCGGAAGCTGATGTGGAAGCACTGCTGAAAGCGCCGGATCTGAGTGAAGCGATCGGCCAGCGTGACCGCGCCATGCTCGAAGTGCTGTACGCCTGCGGTTTGCGGGTGACGGAACTGATCAGTCTGACGCTGGAGCAGGTCAACCTGCGCCAGGGCGTGCTGCGGGTGATGGGCAAGGGCAGCAAGGAGCGGCTGGTGCCGATGGGTGAGGAGGCGATTGTCTGGGTCGAGCGTTACATGCGCGACGCTCGTGGCGAGCTGCTCGGCGGGCGTCCCAGCGATGTGCTGTTCCCCAGTCAGCGCGGCGAGCAGATGACCCGCCAGACTTTCTGGCACCGTATCAAGCATCAGGCCAAGGTCGCGGGGATCGGCAAGTCGCTGTCGCCGCACACCTTGCGCCATGCCTTCGCCACACACCTGCTCAACCACGGTGCGGATTTGCGAGTGGTGCAGATGCTGCTCGGCCATAGCGACCTGTCGACCACTCAGATCTACACCCACGTCGCCCGGGCACGCTTGCAGGACCTGCATGCCAAACACCATCCGCGTGGATGATCACAATCCCTGCTGCGCGATCCCTGTAGGAGCGAAGCTTGCTCGCGAAGGAAGTCTGGACAACACGTTCATCCAGACAGCACGCGTTATCGTTGACCTCCTTCGCGAGCAAGCTTCGCTCCTACAGGGATCGCGGCGTTTTCGCCGGGCTGGCGTTGTCTTGTCACCCCACATTCGGCCACACAGCCCTTATGTGGTAGGCTTTGCCGGTTTGTACGATGGGCGGTTATGACCCGGTGTTTCGGCACGGGCGTTCTGGTCGTCCCATTTGTCCGCCTTCAGGAGTTCTCATGCGTCTGACCCAGATTTTCGCCGCCGCAGCCATTGCGTTGGTCAGCACCTTTGCCGTCGCCGATGACGCGGCCGAAAAAGCCATTCGTAAAAGCCTGGAAACCCTCCAGCTCGAAGTGCCGGTAGAAAGCATTTCCGCCAGTCCGCTGCCGGGCCTGTATGAAGTCAAACTGCAGGGCAGCCGCGTGCTGTATGCCAGTGCCGACGGCCAATACGTGGTTCAGGGCTACATGTTTCAGCTCAAGGACGGCAAGCCGGTCAACCTGACCGAAAAAGCCGAACGCCTGGGCGTTTCCAAGCTGGTCAATGCAATTCCAGTGGCGGAAACCGTGGTCTACCCGGCCATCGGCGAAACCAAATCGCACATCACCGTGTTTACCGACACCACCTGCCCGTACTGCCACAAACTGCATGCCGAAGTGCCTGAGCTGAACAAGCGCGGCATTGAAGTGCGCTACGTCGCGTTCCCGCGCCAGGGCCTGGGCTCGCCGGGTGACGAACAGCTGCAAGCGGTCTGGTGCTCGAAAGACAAGAAAGCGGCCATGGACAAAATGGTCGACGGCAAGGAAATCAAGGCCGCCAAGTGCGATAACCCGGTTTCCAAACAGTTCGCCCTCGGTCAGTCGATTGGCGTGAACGGCACACCGGCCATCGTTTTGGCCGACGGTCAGGTCATTCCGGGCTACCAGCCTGCGCCACAAGTCGCCAAACTGGCGCTGGGCGCGAAGTAAATTCGCATCGTCACGGCCAGCCTTTGACGATCATGGTCCGGCGGCAACATTTGCCGGGCCATTAATAGAGAGCCGCGAGCATGCGGCTGTTTTCACGGCCGGCCTTGAGTCGGCCGTTTTATGGGGAGTTCACAGTGAAACCGGTCAAAGTAGGCATCTGTGGGTTAGGGACCGTCGGTGGCGGTACCTTCAACGTACTTCAGCGCAACGCCGAGGAAATTGCTCGTCGTGCCGGGCGTGGAATCGAAGTGGCACAAATTGCCATGCGCACGCCAAAGCCTCAGTTCCAAACGACCGGTATTGCGATTACCAACGATGTCTTCGAAGTGGCCACGAACCCTGAGATCGACATCGTTATAGAGCTGATGGGCGGCTACACCGTTGCCCGCGAGCTGGTACTCAAGGCCATCGAGAATGGCAAGCATGTGGTCACCGCGAACAAGGCGCTTATCGCCGTTCACGGTAATGAAATTTTCGCCAAGGCTCGCGAGAAGGGCGTGATCGTTGCGTTCGAAGCGGCCGTGGCCGGTGGCATTCCGGTGATCAAGGCGATCCGTGAAGGCCTGTCCGCCAACCGGATCAACTGGGTCGCCGGCATCATCAACGGCACCGGCAACTTCATCCTCACCGAGATGCGCGAGAAGGGTCGCACCTTCGAAGACGTTCTCGCCGAGGCGCAGGCCCTGGGTTACGCCGAAGCCGATCCGACCTTCGACGTTGAAGGCATCGACGCGGCCCACAAGCTGACGATCCTGGCTTCCATCGCGTTCGGCATTCCGCTGCAATTCGACAAGGCCTACACCGAAGGCATCACCAAGCTGACTACGGCTGACGTGAACTACGCCGAAGCGCTGGGCTATCGCATCAAGCACCTGGGCGTCGCTCGCAGCACGGCGGCTGGCATCGAGTTGCGCGTGCACCCGACGCTGATCCCGGCCGATCGCCTGATCGCCAACGTCAACGGCGTGATGAACGCGGTGATGGTCAACGGTGACGCTGCCGGTTCGACCCTGTTCTACGGCGCCGGCGCTGGCATGGAGCCGACTGCTTCGTCGGTGATCGCCGACCTGGTGGACGTGGTTCGCGCCATGACTTCCGATCCGGAAAACCGCGTGCCGCACCTGGCCTTCCAGCCGGATTCGCTGTCGGCGCATCCGATCCTGCCGATCGAAGCATGCGAAAGCGCCTACTACTTGCGCATTCAGGCCAAGGACCATCCGGGCGTGCTGGCTCAGGTTGCGAGCATCCTGTCGGAGCGCGGCATCAACATCGAATCGATCATGCAGAAAGAAGTCGAAGAGCATGACGGCCTGGTGCCGATGATCCTGCTGACTCACCGTGTGCTGGAACAGCACATGAACGACGCGATCGCCGCCCTCGAAGCCCTGACAGGCGTGGTCGGTCCGGTCGTACGGATCCGCGTCGAGCACCTGAACTAAGCCGTTATCGTTCACCGGGCCTGCGTGCGGGCCCGGGTTTGCGAACACTGTCCATTGGAGTCAGTCATGCGTTATATCAGCACCCGCGGCCAGGCACCGGCCCTGAATTTCGAAGACGTCCTGCTGGCCGGTCTGGCCACTGACGGCGGTCTGTACGTCCCGGAAAACCTGCCACGTTTCACCCAGGAAGAAATCGCTTCCTGGGCCGGCCTGCCGTATCACGAGCTGGCCTTCCGGGTGATGCGCCCGTTCGTCACCGGCAGCATTCCTGATGCCGATTTCAAAAAGATTCTTGAAGAAACCTATGGCGTGTTCTCGCACAACGCCGTGGCACCGTTGCGTCAGTTGAACGGCAACGAGTGGGTGCTGGAGCTGTTCCACGGCCCGACCCTGGCGTTCAAGGACTTTGCCCTGCAACTGCTCGGTCGCCTGCTCGATTACGTGCTGGAAAAACGCGGTGAGCGCGTGGTGATCGTCGGCGCCACTTCCGGTGATACCGGTTCGGCCGCCATCGAAGGCTGCAAGCACTGCGAAAACGTCGACATCTTCATTCTGCACCCGCACAACCGCGTGTCTGAAGTGCAGCGTCGCCAGATGACCACCATCTTTGGCGAGAACATCCACAACATCGCCATCGAAGGCAACTTCGATGACTGCCAGGAAATGGTCAAGGCGAGCTTCGCCGACCAAAGCTTCCTCAAGGGCACGCGCCTGGTGGCGGTGAACTCGATCAACTGGGCGCGGATCATGGCCCAGATCGTCTACTACTTCCACGCAGCCCTGCAGCTGGGCGGCCCGGCCCGTTCGGTGTCGTTCTCGGTGCCGACCGGCAACTTCGGCGACATCTTCGCCGGTTACCTGGCGCGCAACATGGGCCTGCCGATCAATCAGTTGATCGTCGCCACCAACCGCAACGACATCCTGCACCGCTTCATGAGCGGCAATCAGTACGTCAAGGAAACCCTGCACGCCACGTTGTCGCCGTCGATGGACATCATGGTGTCGTCGAACTTCGAGCGTCTGCTATTTGACCTGCACGGTCGCAACGGCGCGGCGATTGCCGGGTTGATGGACTCGTTCAAGCAGGGCGGCGGTTTCAGCGTTGAACAGGAGCGTTGGACCGAAGCGCGCAAGCTGTTTGATTCGCTGGCTGTGGATGATGCGCAAACTTGCGAAACGATTGCTGAGGTTTACGAGCAGACGGGTGAGTTGCTGGATCCGCACACGGCTATCGGTGTGAAGGCTGCGCGTGAATGCCGTCGTAGCCTCGATATTCCGATGGTTATTCTTGGGACTGCTCACCCGGTCAAGTTCCCGGATGCGGTAGAGAAGGCGGGTGTGGGCAAGGCGCTGGAATTGCCGGTGCACCTGGCTGACCTGTTTGAGCGGGATGAGCGTTGCACGGTGTTGCCGAATGATCTTAAGGCTGTACAGGCTTTTGTCAGTCAGCATGGGAATCGTGGCAAGCCGTTGTAATCGGTTGGGGGCATATCCGTTGCTGCGGTAATGGCGGCTAATGGTTTCGCCCTTACGGCGAGTCACTTTGGAAAAGCCCCAAAGTAACCAAAGGGCTCTTGCCCCTTTCGTTCGGTGCCTCGCCTAGGCTCGGCATGCCCTCGCTCCGGTCCTGCTCCGTGGGCCCGCCGCCATCGGCCATCCATGGCCGGGGGCGGCTACCGCGGCATCCCTGCCGCGGTGCCCACTGCGCAGAACCTCCACTCGGCCTCTCGAGGGGGCGACTACCGCCACAGCCGCCGAGGCGGCCTGAAAGCCGACCTGGCTATCTGTTCGAACGCGTTGTTCTTCTCGGCTGCGCTCACCCATTCCGAATCTGTACACCGCCCCCCTGTAGGAGCCGGCTTGCTGGCGATAGCGTCCGTTCAGGCAATAAATACGTTGACTGACCCACCGCTATCGCCAGCAAGCCGGCTCCTACAGGGATTGTGTTCACACAGTTTGAAATTGTAGGAGCCAGCTTGCTGGCGATGGGCGTCAACGATAACGCGTGCTGCCTGAATGAACGCGTCGTCCAAACGCTTTTCGCCGGCAAGCCGGCTCCCACAGGAAATCGCGTACGCTTTTGCTTCTCACCACTCATCAGGCCGAGCGTTAGCTCGCCTTCCGCTTTTGATCTGAGCGCCCCCTCGAGAGGCCGAGCGCAGGTTCTGCGTAGTGGGCAACCCGGCATGGATGCCGGGTTAGCCGCCCCCGGCCAGGGATGGCCGATGGCGGCGGGCCCACGGAGCAGGACCGGAACGAGGGCATGCCGAGCCTAGGCGAGGCACCGAACGAAAGGGGCAAGAGCCCTTGGTTACTTGGGGCTCTTCCAAGTGACTCGCCGTAAGGGCGAAACCAATAGCCGCCCTCACCGAAGAACCGGATATTCACCCAATCCCAATCCCAATCCCAATCCCAATCCCAATCCCAATCCACCACCAAAACCCAGGCCATACACAAACCTGTCATCTACCCCGTGCATGCTCTACCCACCAGAGACGCCGACGCGCCTACACCTGGAATCCAGAACTTTCTTCTCGGGCCAATGGTCACTTAATGTGAACACGCCCCAGGCACTTTGTTTTCGGACTATTGAGTGGTGATCGAGATGGAAAGTATCAATCTATTGCTCGGTGAGGCTCTGAGCCCGTACCAGGTAACGTTGACCCCCTCGGGCGCTCACGGCGAATGCCTGGTGACACTGAAGAGTACAACCGGCGCCATCGTGGTCGAGCGGGAGTTCAATCAGGCCCAGTTGACCGACAAACGCCTGCTCACGGATGTGGTCGACGGCTTGCATCGCGATCTGATGATCGCCGAAGGACGCCTGGAACCCTGTGTTATCGCGGCGTTGCGCAATGCTGCACAGGACAAGGTCATGGCCAGCCGTAATTGAATTGTTTTTTGTGGGAACCTTCCCGGACCCAAGTCAGTCAGAGCATGTAACAGCAGGATCAAGCATTGTGCTCCGGTGCTTGTAGTCGTGCTGCCACTGGTCTTTTTATAGACCACGTTTAACCCCGAGATGTCTCCCCACTTCTCGGGGTTTCTTTTTGCCCGCGATTTGTCATTCCAGCGCCTGTTGCTCGAAATACTTCCTGGATTCTTCCAGATAGGCACCGCGACTTTCCGGGTCGAGCCATGCGGCGTACGCTTCGCTCAAGCGATCGCGGGGCATTTTGCGCAGCAATTGATTGATCTCGACAATCGCCTGCCGGCCTTTGGGCGTGTCAGTGCAGCCGATGTAACCGGACAAGAATTTCTCGGCGCCGCGAATCGGGTAGAACTGCAATTCATCCTCGGCGATCCCTTGCTGTTGGGCCTGATAGCGGATTTCCGGGCGGTATCCCAACAGCAGCCGCAAGCGCCCCAGGCGTTGCATCTGCAACAGGCTGCCCAAGGCGTCGTTGCCGTAGTGCGGGGTCAGCGAGTCAGGTGGTGCCTGTTTGAGCAGCGCGTCGAGGTAATCACCATAGTTACGCTCGGCGATAATGCCCAGCTTCTCGCCACCGCTCGCCAGGAAGGCCGCCAGGTCCAGTTCACCGTCCTGGATGAAGGGGGCAAGCGTCCCACTGTCAACGCGCCTTACGGCCACGCCGTTACTCATGGCCCGAAACACCGGAATGGAAAACGCGATCCAGCGTTCGCGTTCCTTGCTTCGGTTCAGCGCCGCATCGCAGGTAAGAGACGGCTCGTGGAGCATTTGCAAGGCGCGAGCACGGTTGACTCGCATCAAGGTGTGTTCGTATTGCGGCATGCCGGCGATCAACAGCGGCAACAGTTGATCGATGACGCCCTGGCCCTTTTTCGGTCCTTCGAAAATCGTCAGCGGTGGCAGATCCCGCAACAGCCAGATCATGGTTTCCTTGGGCTGCGCCATCGCCGACGAGGTCGGACCGATGAGCAAGGCTGTCGCCGCGAGCGCACACATCACCCTCCTGCCGTGCGACAGGCAGTCTATGATGAGCAGCGAAAGCAGGCGTTTCAGCTTAGATGGCCCCGTCTTCACGCAGCTTTGCGATCTGTTCCTTGTCGTAGCCAAGATCGTTGAGTACCTGCGCATTGTGTTCGCCCAACTGCGGCCCGACCCATTCCGAACTGCCGGGTGTCTCTGAGAGTTTCGGCACAATTCCCGGCATCTTGAAATCTTTGCCGTCCGGCAGCTTCGCCTTCAGGAACATTTCCCGAGCCAGGTACTGCGGATCACTGAACATGTCTTCGGCGCTGAAGATCCGGCTGGCGGGGACATCGGCCTGATTCAACTGCTCAATGACGGTGTCCAGCGGCAGCGCATTGACCCAGCGATCAATCACCCCATAAATTTCGTCGCGACGGCTGTCACGCCCGTCATTGCTGGCCAGCGCCGGGTCGTTGGCCAGGTCTTCGCGGCCGATGATCAGCATGAATCGCTTGAAAATCGCATCACCATTGGCGCCGATCTGCACATGTTTGCCGTCGGCGCTGGTGTGGATCGAGGAGGGCGTGATACCCGGCATGATGTTGCCGGTGCGTTCGCGAATGAAGCCGAACACGTCGAACTCCGGGACCATGCTTTCCATCATGGCGAAGATCGCTTCGTACAGCGCCACATCCACCACCTGACCCAGACCGCCGTTGACCTCGCGATGACGCAAGGCCATCAGCGCGCCAATCACGCCCCACAGCGCCGCAATCGAGTCGCCGATGGAAATTCCGGTGCGCACCGGCGGCCGGTCTTCAAACCCGGTGATGTAGCGCAGGCCGCCCATGGATTCACCGACCGCACCAAAACCTGGCTGATCCTTCATCGGCCCGGTCTGGCCGAAGCCCGAAAGGCGCACCATGACCAGTTTCGGGTTCAGTGCGTGCAAGACGTCCCAACCCAGACCGAGCTTTTCCAACACGCCGGGGCGAAAATTCTCGATCAGGATGTCCGCTTCACTGAGCAGCTTTTTCAGGATCGCCAAGCCGTCCGGGTGTTTCAGATTCAAGGTCAGGGACTTCTTGTTGCGTGCCTGAACGAACCACCACAGCGACGTGCCTTCATACAACTTGCGCCATTTGCGCAAAGGATCACCGCCGTCGGGGGATTCGATCTTGATGACGTCGGCACCGAATTCGCCGCAAATGCGCGAGGCAAACGGCCCGGCGATCAACGTACCCAATTCGATGACTTTCAGACCTGAGAGGGGTTTGGCGGTGAACGGCATGCTGGATCCTGTAGGACAAAGGCTTGGCTGATAGAGCGTTTTAGCACAGCCCGCCGTCAGTCGCTCAAGGTTGATGGCCGCGAAGCCTGCCGCATCGGTTAGACTTGCCGCCTTTCCACGTATCAAGAAGCCCGTTCATGGCCCAGCCGTCCACGACCTACAAGTTTGAACTGAACCTCACCGACCTCGACCGCAGCGTTTACGAGACGGTGAAGCAGACCATCGCCCGTCACCCTTCGGAAACCGAAGAGCGCATGACCGTGCGGCTGCTGGCCTACGCCTTCTGGTACAACGAGCAGCTGTCGTTTGGCCGTGGTCTGTCAGACGTGGACGAACCCGCCCTGTGGGAAAAGAGCCTGGATGATCGCGTCCTGCACTGGATCGAAGTCGGTCAGCCAGACGCCGACCGCCTGACGTGGTGCTCGCGTCGCACCGAACGCACCAGTCTGCTGGCCTACGGCAGCCTGCGCGTCTGGGAAACCAAAGTGATCCCGGCGATCAAGAACCTGAAAAACGTGCACATCGCTGCGGTGCCGCAGGACGTCCTGGAAACCCTGGCCAAAGACATGCCGCGCGTTATCAAGTGGGACGTGATGATCAGCGAAGGGACGATTTTCGTCACCGACGACCGTGGTCAGCACGAAGTCCAGTTGCAGTGGCTGAGCGGCGAACGCGGCTGATTTTTCGCCACGTCATCCGGTTTTATCCTACGTATTCAAGAGAAGTACCTGTCACCCCATGCGCATCGAACCTCGCCTGTTGCCCGACACCCTGCCATTCCTCGGTGACCTGCCGCCGCTGCTGACCCGTCTGTACGCGGCGCGGGGCGTGGTTTCAGAGGCTGAACTGGACAAGAGCCTGGCGCGGCTGATTCCGTTCCAGCAGCTCAAGGGCATCGATGCTGCGGTGGATTTGCTGGTGACCGCGCTGGAGCAGCGTCAGCGGATTCTGATCGTCGGCGACTTTGACGCCGACGGCGCGACGGCCAGTACCGTGGGCATGTTGGGCTTGCGCCTGCTGGGCGCGGCTCACGTTGATTATCTGGTGCCGAACCGATTCGAGTATGGCTACGGTCTTACGCCCGAAATCGTTGAGGTGGCGCTGACCCGCACGCCGCAGCTGCTGATCACCGTGGACAACGGCATCTCCAGCGTCGAAGGCGTGGCGGCGGCGAAAAAGGCTGGCCTCAACGTGCTGGTCACCGACCACCACTTGCCGGGCGATGAACTGCCGCTGGCCGATGCCATCGTCAATCCCAACCAGCCGGGCTGCGGATTTCCGAGCAAGGCACTGGCCGGCGTCGGGGTGATTTTCTACGTGCTGATGGCCCTGCGCGCACGCCTGCGCAGCCTCGGCTGGTACGAGAGCAGGCCGCAGCCGAACATCGGCGAGTTGCTGGACCTGGTGGCCCTCGGCAGCGTCGCCGACGTGGTGCCGCTGGACGCCAACAACCGGATTCTCGTCCACCAAGGCCTCGAGCGAATCCGCGCTGGACGTGCGCGGCCGGGGATCAAGGCGATCCTCGAAGTGGCGAAACGGGATCATGCGCGCATCACGTCCACGGATCTTGGGTTCATTGTCGGCCCGCGCCTGAACGCGGCGGGGCGCCTGGATGACATGAGCCTGGGCATCGAATGCCTGCTCACCGAAGACGCCGGGCTCGCCCGGGAAATGGCTGTCCAACTGGACGGCATGAACCAGGACCGCAAATCCATCGAGCAGGGCATGCAGCGCGAGGCGCTGGCCCAGCTCAAGGATTTGCCGGTGGAATCGATGCCGTTCGGCCTGTGCCTGTTCGATCCCGAGTGGCACCAGGGTGTCATCGGAATCCTCGCCTCGCGTATGAAAGAGCGCTATTTCCGTCCGACCATCGCCTTTGCCGATGCAGGCGATGGCATGCTCAAGGGCTCGGGGCGTTCGGTGCAGGGCTTCCATATTCGTGACGCCTTGAGCGTGGTGGCGGCTCAGCACCCAAATTTGATCAGCAAGTACGGTGGCCACGCCATGGCGGCCGGGTTGACCTTGCCGGAAGCGAATTTTCCGCTGTTCGCCGAAGCCTTTGACGCTGAAGTGCGTAGGCAATTGCGCGAAGAAGACCTGACCGGAAGACTGCTGTCGGACGGGACCCTGGCGGTCGAAGAATTTCACCTTGAGCTGGCGCGTGCGCTGCGGCATGCCGGACCTTGGGGGCAACACTTCCCGGAGCCGTTGTTCCATGGCGTATTCCAGTTGGTCGAGCAACGGGTTGTTGGCGAACGGCACCTCAAAGTGGTGCTGAGAAGCGAATGCGGCTCGGTGAAGCTGGACGGCATCGCTTTCGGAATCGACCGCGATATCTGGCCGAACCCGACCATCAAGTGGGTGGAGCTGGCCTACAAACTCGACCTCAACGAGTTTCGCGGGAATGAGACGGTCCAGTTGATGATTGCCCACATCGAACCGCGTTGACGCTATCGCCAGCAAGCTGGCTCCTACAGGGGGCGCACAAATCCTGTAGGAGCCGGCTTGCCGGCGATGGCGATCTATATGACACCCGATCCATCTGAACCCTCCACCATCCCCCAATGTCGACTAGGCTCTAAGCACTGCTTGATTTTCCTTGTGACGTCTTGTCGAATTTTTTGCCCGCGGGGGCGGGTGCTGCACCTTTTTCCTGTCACTCGTCGACTTTCAAACAGAACCCTGGAGCCTGCCCACTGATTCGAGAGGTGCCCCATGAGTCTGCTGCTTGAACCCTATACCCTTCGCCAATTGACCCTGCTCAACCGCATCGCGGTGTCACCGATGTGCCAGTATTCGAGTGTCGATGGCCTGGCCAATGACTGGCACCTGGTCCACCTCGGCAGCCGTGCTGTCGGCGGGGCCGGTCTGGTTTTTACTGAAGCCACGGCAGTGACCGCCGATGGACGCATCACCGCCGAAGACCTCGGCTTGTGGAATGACGAACAGATCGAACCCCTGCAACGCATCACGCGTTTCATCGCCGCCCAAGGCGCTGTCGCCGGTATTCAACTGGCCCACGCCGGGCGCAAGGCCAGCACCCATCGGCCGTGGATCGGCAAGCACGGTAGCGTCAAACCTGAAGAAGGCGGCTGGACGCCGGTCGGTCCTTCGCCCATTGCCTTCGACCCACAGCACACACCACCGAAGCAGCTGAATGAGGGTGAAATTGCCGAGGTCATCCAGGCGTTCGTTGATTCAGCGAAACGGGCGCTGATTGCCGGTTTCAAAGTCGTCGAGGTTCACGCGGCTCATGGTTACCTGTTGCATCAATTTCTATCGCCCTTGAGCAATCAGCGGCGCGATCAATACGGTAGTTCGTTCGAGAATCGAATTCGGCTGGTGCTGCAAGTCACCGAAGCGGTGCGTGCGGTGTGGCCTGAGGAGTTGCCGGTGTTCGTACGGGTCTCGGCCACCGATTGGGTGGAAGACGGCTGGAATCCGGATGAAACCGTTGAACTGGCGCGTCGCCTCAAAGATTTGGGTGTGGACCTGATCGATGTGTCGTCGGGCGGCACGGCGGTCAACGCGGAAATTCCTACAGGCCCCGGTTATCAAACCCGCTTCGCCGAACGAGTGCGCAAGGAGTCAGGCATCGCCACCGGCACCGTAGGAATGATTACCGAGCCGGCCCAGGCCGAGCACATTCTGCGCACCTGTCAGGCGGACATTATCTTCCTCGCCCGTGAGCTGCTGCGCGACCCGTACTGGCCGTTGCATGCGGATGATGATTTGGGTGGACACAAGGCCATCTGGCCGGCGCAGTATCAACGCGCGACGCATCGGGATCAGCCGATTCATGAGTCGGATTTGCGAGACTGAGTGATGCGCTAAAAGCAAAAAGCCCCGATCAATGTGATCGGGGCTTTTGTGTTTCTGTGCAGGGAGGTTTGTTGGCTGTCAGGCCGCCTTCGCGAGCAAGCCCGCTCCCACATTGGAATTGCGTTGTGCACAAAACCAATGTGGGAGCGGGCTTGCTCGCGAAGAGGCCCGGCCAGACAACCCTTTAACTTCAGGTGTACTTACGCTTCTCCGGCGCCGGCGGGAAATACTGATACAACCAGGTCTCGCTCAACGTCCGGTCATTGGTGCGAATAAACAACCGCAGCTCCACCGGGGCCACACTGTCATTGGTCGGGAACCAGTCAAAGGTAATCCGGTAGCCCTTGATGTCATCCAGCACCAGCACGTTGAAATCTTTGACCTCGCCGTTGGAGCACGTCACCACCGGTTCAATGCCCGTACCTTCCGGCAAGCGATCCAGCCCGCCACCGGTGAAGTCCACTGCAAACCGGCGCGCCCAGACTGGCGGGTAATGCTCGCCCGGCGCCCAACCTTCAGTGAAGCCGCCCATGCCCGAACGAGTCGCGTTGACCCGCGCCAGCGGCGTGCCGACCGGCGGCAACGCGCTCCAGTACAGCTTGTAGCCGTAGTTCAGGGAGTCACCGGCCGCGACCGGTTTCTTCGGGGTCCAGAACGCAACGATGTTATCCAGGGTTTCGCCGGTTGTAGGAATTTCCAACAGATCGATAGAGCCTTCGCCCCACGCGGTTGTAGGTTCTACCCACAGGCTCGGCCGTTTGCTGTACCAGTCGACCGTATCCTGATAACTGGCGAACTCGTGGTCGGTCTGCACCAGGCCGAAACCTTTCGGGTCGGTGTCGGCGAAGGCATTGAATTGCAGGGTCGCCGGGTTGTTCAGCGGACGGCAGATCCACTCGCCGTTGCCGCGCCACATCGCCAGGCGATCCGAGTCGTGGATCTGCGGGTGGATGGTGTCGCACATGCGCCGCTCGTGGGTGCCGCAGCTGAACATGCTGGTCATCGGCGCGATGCCCAGTTGTTCGATGGCGGTACGCGCATTGATGTGGGCGTCGACAGCCATGACGACCTGACTGGCCTGGCAATCGATATCAAAACGGTAGGCACCGGTGGCACTCGGCGAGTCCAGCAGGGCGTAGACCACGAAGCGGGTGCTGTCCTTGTCCGGCGTCTCGAACCAGAACTTGGTGAAGTCGGGGAATTCTTCGCGCTTCTTGGCGTAGGTATCGACCGCCAGACCGCGCGCCGACAGGCCGTATTGGCCAGTGGCATCTACCGCACGGAAATAACTGGCGCCGAGGAAAGACAGCACGTCGTGCCGGTCCAGTTCCGGGGCCTTGAACAGTTTGAACCCGGAGAAGCCTAGATCGCCCGTGAGCTGCTTGGTATCGACCGTGGTGTTTTCATAGTTGAACAGCGAAGGGCGGAAATGCACCTCCCGCGCCTGGCGTGTCTTGGGATCGACGCTATACATGCGCACCGGCTGCTTGAAACCCATGCCGACGTGGAAAAACTGCACATCCAGCTGACCTTTCAAATCCTTCCACAGCGAATGATTGCCGTCGTAGCGGATCGCGTTGAAATTTTGTGGGGTCATGGTCGCCAGGGTCGGCGGCAGCACCTGCTTGGTGTCCTGATAGCGGTTGCCGGCAAGCTGCTTGGCCTGGATTTTCAGGGCTTCGAAATCGAACGCCTGAGCCTCGCCGTCAGCCGTGCCATTACCGGCCCAGGCCCGCGCAGCCAACAGGCCGGAGGCGGACAAACCGGTGTAGGCAGCGATGGCCATGGACGCTTTGAGCAAATTCCTGCGATGCATAAGTACAACCTGTCGTGAACAATCCCGCGCCGTTCCTGGCACGTGCTGGATCAGAAATGGAGGTTCGGACATGCCTTCGGCCAAACGCAACGGACTTTAAACAGATGCCAAATAGCTTAAACCGTTCGGTGGCAGAGCAAAAATGATTGATGGCGTGACGATGGCGCGGCAATGAAACAAGACGTTTCGGTTAACGTTTCCCACAGAGATTTCTGATTTATGCGGCATTTCTGCTTTTTTTGACTAATTACTCTAAAAACCGCTTTTCAGCGCCAATTTACTTCCTATTCTATGGGCATAACCGGTTTCTGCCCTCAGGCCGGTGGGATTCAGTTGGCACGAGGTGACCGCTGAAAAAGGGTAGGGCGATGCGGTTTTTGAAATTTTCTTTTTGACGTAGAGAGGGACATCGTCCATGTCGAAAGTACAAGGCATCACTGAAATGTTGGGGATCTTTCCGTGCCTGGGTATGGGGCGGCGAAGGCGCCGGCTTAATTCCGAGGAGTTGAAACTGGTGGAGCGGTATCGCGAGTTGTCGGAGAACGACCGGATTGCGATGCGGTATCTGGTGGATGCGATGCGGAGTGTTTCGCGGTTTTGACGATGATGGTTACCGTGAAAGCCATCGAATAGATGTACCAAAATCAAAGGGGTGGACCGTAAGGTCTGCCCCTTTTTCTTGGTGATTTCACTGGTTTGAAAACCCACTTGATCCTCAATGTGGGCACGGTCCCCTGTAGGAGCCAGCTTGCTGGCGATGGTCGTTAACGATAACGCGCGCTGTCTGGTTCAACGCGGCGCCCTTGCGTCCATCGCCAGCAAGCTGGCTCCTACATTCAGCTACAGGTGCCCATGATCGGAAACGGTCGCTGCGCCTGCACCAGATCAGGCATGTCCCGCCATTTGATCCACGCTGAATCCTGCCAGTGCAACAGCGGCACCGAGAGCCCGCCCCATTGCAATGAACTCAGGCTTGGAATGTTTTCGACTGATGCCGCGTTCGACTCACGCAGCGCAGGTATGACTTCGTTACTCAGCCATTGGCGCAGGTTGCGGTTTTCCGGGACGAAATGGTGGACCAGCAATGCGTACATTCCAGACTCGCTGACCATGAGCGATTCGACCGTTTTGCCGTTCTTCAGCAGCCAGACATATCGGCGTTGATCGGGATCGAGTTTATGGGGGAGTCGTTGGTCGAGCGGGCGGCCCATCAAACGTCCCAGGTCATGGACGCAGAACCAAGCTTGGTTGGCTTGGATGATGGCGTGGAGGAAGCGGTTGTGGCGGGGGAATACGGTTGGAACGAAATGAGGATGAACTTCAGTGGGATTTAGCGTGTGCATTTCTTCGACTCCAAGTTGAAAAGGGAGCCGCCACTCAGATGAGCGCGGTTGCGCCATGTTGATTGCGTTCCAGCTTCGACACCGGGCCGCTAAATTTCAGCGACGGGATAAGCCTATCTTTCAGTCTCTCGCGGTGCCTAGCCTTCTCTGGCGACGCTTGTCGTAGGAATCAGAGTCTTTTCAGGAAGGCTCGATCTGTAGGAATTTCCTGTTTTTACTTGAAGTGCAGAGGCACCGCGCCGCACTGATCGTTTTTCCTATAGGTTTTCCGCTTTCAGTCATGAACTGCGGGTTTACTGCATGTTGATCGAATTTTCAGTGGCCAATTACCGTTCCTTCCGTGAGAAGCAAACATTGTCCATGGCCGCAACACCGCGCCTGAGTAAAAAACGTAACGTGTTCAAGCCTGCCGTAGAGGGAGAAAAGCTACCTGACTTGTTGAAAGTGGCCGCCATTTACGGACCTAACGCGTCAGGCAAATCTTCGCTGGTCCGAGCCATGGGAATCATGGGCCATCTGCTTGCTTCTTCAGCCACGTCAAATGATGAACCTCTACCGGTGTCACCGTTTCGCTTCGACCCGCAGCTCAAGGACACACCAAGCTTCTTTGAATACAACTTCATTCAAAGTGGGGTTCGCTATCGGTTAGTTCTGCGCATGACGGCGCAGCGGATAACCGAAGAACAATTGGTTTCATATCCAAACGGCAAGGAAACGCTGCTGTATGACCGCCGTTTCGATGGTGAGGGTGAGAAGTATGTTTTCGGCACAAGCCTTGAGGGCGGCAAAGAAGTGCATAAAGCCTGGCAACGCCTGACCAGCCCCAAGATGTTGTTTATTTCGCAGGCCGTTGCGAACAGCAGCGAAGAGCTGACGCAGTTGCGTCGGCCGTTCAGCTGGTTTCAAACCGGCCTCCTCGTTATTGAGCAGAACAACATGATTGGCCTGTCTGCCGCTTCGATACGGTTTCTGCAGATGGCGTCGAATTACACGTGCGACTTACGAGACTTTCTAAAAGCAGTGGATATACCTGTGACCAATATTCAGCTCAATACCGACGCGGATTCTGTCCAGACTGACAAAAAACTCACGCTTAAAGAATTTTTCGCTGCGGCACAAAAAGACAAAGTGACCCTGACGCATACAAGTCTTTTGGGAAGAGCCGACTTCGATTTTTCGGAGGAGTCGGGCGGTACCAAAAACCTGATTGGGTTCTGGTTGCCGTGGTTCATGATCAATCATGCAGACGGGAGCGGGGTGCTGTCTGTCGATGAACTGGACAGCAGCCTGCATCCCGCCATCGTCGCGGAGTTGATTGAGAAACACCTGGATAGCGGGCGGGACACTCAGTTGATTTTTACTACTCACGACACACACTTGATGAATGCCAAGACACTTCGACGTGATCAGTACTGGATCACCGAACGCGATGCCAATGGTTCAACCGATCTGTTTTCCGTTCACGATTTTGAGGGGCGAGAGGGCGAGGATGTCGAGAAACGCTATTTTGAAGGTCGATACCGCGGTCTGCCGTTGATAAGGCGGGGATGACCATGGTGCGCTCGGCAAGATCATTTGATCGAAAGGCATCGCGATTCAGGCCGCAACCCAAAGTGTTGGTGCTCTGCGAGGACAGCCAGTCAGGAAAACGATATCTGCAAGAGGCCGCATTTCATTTCCGTGCCAACGCCTTGGTTGAGATCGTCCACTGCGGAGTCACACACCCCAGTGGCATCGTGGAAAGAGCCATCTCCCGTCAGAAACGCTTCGACAGGGTGTTTTGTGCGCTGGATCGAGATACGCACCCATGTTTTGAACGAGCCATCGATATGGCGAAGGCGCATCCAAAAATCCACGTCATAGCCTCATACCCCTGTTTTGAGTTTTGGCTACTTCTGCACTTTGGGTTCAATCGAAAGCCGTTCAGAGCTGTTGGGAAAAACTCTCCGGGCGATTTGGTGACCAAGAGCCTCAGAGAAAAACCAAGTATGGATAAATACGAGAAGGGCAAAGACACCAACTATTTCGCTAAACTGCTGGGCGAGCCGTTCCAAAAGGCGAGAACCCTGGCCCCCAAGGTTCTTGAGGACGTCGCTGTTAGTGGCGAACCCAACCCCAGCACCGAGATTCATTTGCTGATGGATGAATTCGAAGCGCTCTCCAAACCGCAAACTCTCTAGCAACATGAAGCCTGCCACATCGCTGCGGGCAGGCTGTCAATTGAAGAGCAAATGCCTTAGTGACTAACCTTCCAGGCATCCCCAGCAGGCGCCGTACCATGGTCATACGGCTTGGCAATCCACATGTAAACCAGCCCCAACCCAATCACGATCGCCGTGCTCAGCACCATCGCATAGTTGATGTACCACGCCGCATCCGGCGTGCGCGGCCAGGCCATGTTGATGATGGCGCCGACGCCGTAGACCAGCGCGCCGATGTTCACTGCCCAGCCCCATGCGCCGAGGGTGAATTTGCCGCTCGGTTTCCAGCCTTTCAGGCGAGCATAAAGGGCTGCGAGGACGATCATCTGGAACGCGAGGTAGATGCCGATCGCCGCGAAGCTGACGATGGTGGCCACCGCGTCTTGCAGGAAGAAGCCCAGAATAATGATCAGCGCCGGCAGAACGCCGGAGACGAACAGCGCAGCAACCGGAACCTGGGTTGTAGGAGAGATCTTCTTCAGCAGTGAGCTGCCGATGACCATTTCGTCCCGGGCGTAGGAGTACAGCAGACGACTCGCCGCCGCTTGCAGGCTGATGACGCAGGAGATGAAGGAAATCATCACCACGCCCATGACCATTTTCGAACCGACCGGGCCGAAGGCGTTGTTGAGGATGGTGCCGACCGGGTCTTTGTCGGTGCCGTTGATCACCGCTTGCATGTCCGGCACGGCGAGGATCAGCGCCAGGCAAGCAAACATCGCCGCAACGCCGCCGATGTAGATGGTCATGCGCATGGCCACCGGGATTTTCTTGCTCGGGTTCGGGGTTTCTTCGGCCACGTCGCCGCAGGCCTCGAAGCCGTAGTACAGGAACATCCCCGCCAGCGAGGCGGTGAGGAAGGCCGGCAGGTAGGAGCCGTTGATGCTGATGTCGAAGGTGTTGAACAACACGCTGATCGATTGATGACGTTCGAAAATCAGCAGGTACATGCCGACGATCACCGCGCCGACCAGTTCGCAGAGGAAGCCGAACATGGCGATTCGCGCCAGCACTTTGGTGCCGCTGAGGTTGACCAACGTGGCGAACAGGGTCAGCACCAGGGCGATGACGATGTTGGTGTTGTTGCTCGGTTCGAAGCCCATCATCGCGGCAAGGTAAGGCCCGGCGCCGACCGCAACGGCGGCGATGGTCACACACAAGGCGATGGAGTAGATCCAGCCGACCATCCACGCCCAGCGTTTGCCCACCAAGCGGCGAGCCCATGGGTAGACGCCACCGGAAATCGGGAACTGCGAGACCACTTCACCGAAGATCAGGCACACCAGCAATTGGCCGCAACCGACCAGCAAATACGCCCAGAACATCGGTGGTCCACCGGCGGCCAGGCACAGGCCGAAGAGGGTATAAACCCCTACGACCGGTGAGAGGTAAGTGAAGCCCAGGGCGAAGTTTTCCCACAGGCTCATGCTGCGGTTGAAGTTGGAGGTGTAACCCAGCTTTCGGAGTTGCTCGGCATCGCTGTCGGCAACGGCTGCGGAGAGTTCAGGTAGTGCACTCATGGTGTGTTAGCTCCGGAAAATCGGCAGATTTCGGATGTCCGAAACCGTGGCAGGGCCGTGACGGCGCTGCCCGGATCGGTGGTTATTGTTTTTTTGGTCTGGCCTTGAAGCCTGGTGATGCGTATTGACGGTTTCTACCTTGAAACCGAGGTGACACCTTCGCGGGCAAGCCTCGCTCCTACAGGATTGAGGGTGTTCGCAAAAATTGCGTACGACGCAAAACCTGTAGGAGCGAAGCTTGCTCGCGAAGCTTTTAGTGCTTGAACATCACATGCCGCACAACGGTGTAATCCTCCAACCCATACATCGACATGTCCTTCCCGTACCCGGACAGTTTCTGACCGCCATGGGGCATTTCGCTGACCAGCATGAAGTGCGTATTCACCCAGGTGCAGCCGTACTGCAAGCGTGCCGACAGGCGATGCGCGCGGCCGACGTCCGAGGTCCAGACCGACGACGCCAGGCCGTAGTCCGAATCGTTGGCCCAACCCAGCACCTGCGCTTCATCACTGAATTTGGTCACCGACACCACCGGCCCGAACACCTCACGGCGGACGATCTCGTCGTCCTGTTGCGCGTCGGCCAGCACCGTTGGCTCAAAGAAGAAGCCGTTGCCTTCAACCACCTTGCCGCCGGTGATCAGACGGATGTGCGGTTGCGCCACGGCGCGGTCGACGAACCCGGCTACCCGGTCGCGGTGCTGCGCGGTGATTAGCGGGCCAAGCTCGGTCGACGGATCATCCTGCACGCCGTACTTGATGCTGCTGACTGCCGCACCGAGCTTCTCGACGAATTTTTCGTAGATGCCGGTCTGTGCGTAGATGCGGCACGCGGCGGTGCAGTCCTGGCCGGCGTTGTAAAAACCGAAAGTGCGAATGCCTTCCACGGCGGCGTCAATGTCGGCATCGTCGAAGATGATCACCGGAGCTTTGCCGCCCAGCTCCATGTGCATGCGTTTGACGCTGTCGGCGGTGCTGGAAATGATGTTCGAACCGGTGGCAATGGAACCGGTCAGCGACACCATGCGCACTTTCGGGTGGGTGACCAGTGGGCTGCCGACAGTAGGACCTCGGCCAAACACCAGGTTGAGTACGCCGGCCGGGAAAATTTCCGACGCCAGTTGTGCCAGGCGCAATGCAGTCAGCGGGGTTTGTTCCGACGGCTTGAGCACCACGGTATTACCGGCGGCGAGGGCCGGGGCGATTTTCCAGGCGACCATCATCAGGGGGTAGTTCCACGGCGCGATGGAGGCGATCACGCCTACCGGGTCGCGGCGGATCATCGAGGTGTGCCCGGCCAGGTATTCACCGCCCGCCGAACCGCTCATGCAACGGCTGGCGCCGGCGAAGAAACGGAACACGTCGGCAATCGCCGGGATCTCGTCGTTCAGCGCAGCGCTGTAGGGTTTGCCGCAGTTGTCGGATTCGAGTTTGGCCAGCTCTTCGCCGTGGGCTTCGATGGCGTCGGCGAGTTTGAGCAGTAACAGCGAGCGTTCTTTCGGCGGGGTGTGCGACCAGCTTTCAAACGCGGCATCGGCAGCGCGTACGGCAGCGTCGACCTGGGCTTCGCTGGCTTCGTTGATTTCCACCAGCACGCGACCGAGGGCCGGGTTGAACACCGGTTGGGCGGGGCCTTCGCCGTCGAGCAGTTGGCCGTTGATCAAGAGTTTGGTTTGCATGGCGTTGTCCTCTTTGAATCTATTATTTTTCTGCCGAAACCGGATCCTGTGTAGGCGCGAGGCTTGCCCGCGAAGCTTTTGGCGCTCTCGAGGACGCCTTCTCGGGCAAGCCTCGCTCCTACACAGGATTCGGTTTCTACAGTGGATACTGAGTTGTTCGTTACTTCCCGCCACTGCCCGCGACGCTTTCACCGCCACGGGTCAGGTAATAGGCGCCGAGAATCGGCAGCATGGTCACCATCATCACCAGCATCGCGACGACGTTGGTCACCGGCACGTCCCGTGGGCGGCTGAGCTGGTTGAGCAGCCACAGCGGCAAGGTGCGTTCATGGCCGGCGGTGAAGGTGGTGACGATGATTTCGTCGAACGACAGCGCAAACGCGAGCATGCCGCCGGCCAGCAACGCCGAGCCGAGGTTCGGCAGGACGATGTAGCGGAAGGTCTGCCAGCCATCGGCGCCGAGGTCCATCGAGGCTTCGATCAAACTGTGCGAAGTGCGGCGCAAACGGGCGATGACGTTGTTGTAGACGATCACCACACAGAAGGTCGCATGGCCGACGATGATGGTGAACATCCCCGGCTCGATCCCCAGCGTCTTGAACGTCGCCAGCAGCGCGATCCCGGTGATGATCCCCGGCAACGCGATGGGCAAAATCAGCATCAGCGAGATGCCTTGCTTGCCGAAGAAATCCCGCCGGTACAGCGCAGCCGATGCCAGCGTGCCGAGCACCAGTGCGATCAACGTCGCGACGGAGGCGATCTGCAGCGACAGCTTGATCGCTTCGAGCACGTCGGGCCGCGAGAACGCCACGCCGATCCACTTCAGGGTGAAGCCCTTGGGCGGAAAGCTGAATGCTGCGTCTTCGGTGTTGAAGGCGTAGAGGAAGATGATCAGGATCGGGAAGTGCAGGAACACCAACCCGCCCCAGGCTGCGATGCGCAGACCCAAAGATGCTTTCTCAGAGTGCATCGAAGGCCCCCAGTCGTTTGACGATGGTCAGGTAAATGGCGATCAACACAATAGGCACCAGCGTGAAGGCCGCGGCCATCGGCATGTTGCCGATCGCACCTTGCTGGGCGTACACCATGCTGCCGACGAAGTACCCCGGCGGGCCCACCAGTTGTGGCACGATAAAGTCGCCCAGGGTCAGCGAAAACGTGAAGATCGAACCGGCCGCGATGCCCGGAATCGACAGCGGCAGAATCACTTGCATAAAGGTTTGGCGCGGCTTGGCACCAAGGTCGGCGGAGGCTTGCAGCAACGACGGCGGCAGGCGTTCCAGCGAGGCCTGAATCGGCAGAATCATGAACGGCAGCCAGATGTAGACGAACACCATGAAGCGCCCCAGGTGCGAGGTCGACAAGGTGCTGCCACCCACGCCCGGAATGCCCAGCACAAACTGCAACACCGGCTCCAGCCCAAGGTGTTGAACGAACCACTGCGCCACGCCGCCCTTGGCCAGCAGCAACGTCCACGCATACGCCTTGACGATGTAACTGGCCCACATCGGCATCATCACCGCGATGTAGAAAAACGCCTTGGTCTTGCCGGTGGTGTAGCGCGCCATGTAGTAGGCAATCGGGAACGCAACGATGGCGCTGGCAATCGACACCACAACCGCCATGCTCAGGGTGCGCAGGATGATGTCGAAGTTCGACGGCTGGAACAGCGCGGCGAAGTTCGCCAGGGTCAGGTCGGGCGTGACCGCCATGGTGAAGTCGTCGAAGGTGTAGAAGCCTTGCCACAACAGCACCAGCAGCGAGCCGAGGTAGATCGCGCCGAACCACAACAGCGGCGGCACCAGCAGCAGCGACAGGTAAAAATTCGGTCGGCGATACAGCAGGTTGGAAAACCTGCGAAACGGCGAACCGTTGTCCGGGGTTTGAGGGAGCGCCACGCTGGTCATCTCACACCCCGCCGGCAACGGTGTCGTGCAGCGGGATCATCGCTTCCCGTGCCCAGCGTGCGCTGATGCGTTGCCCGGTCTGATGTTGCGCGCTGACGTCCAGCCATTGATTGTTGGCCTGGCTGATGTTCAGGGTCTGGCCGTTTTCCAGTTTCAATTCATAACGGGTGGCGCTGCCCTGGTACTGAACGTCGTGGAGCAAACCACTGACTTCGATTTCGTGGCTGGCCAACGGGCCGTCGGCGAAACGCACGTGTTCCGGGCGAATCGAAAACGGCTGTGGATTGCCGCTGAGCTGCTGCGCCAGATCGCCGCGAATCACGTTGGAGGTACCGACGAATTCCGCGACAAAGGTGGTTGCCGGTTTCATGTAGAGGTTGCGCGGCGTGTCGACCTGCTCGATGCGACCCTTGTTGAAGACGGCCACACGGTCAGACATCGACAAGGCTTCGGTCTGATCGTGGGTGACGAAGATGAAGGTGATGCCGAGCTGGCGTTGCAGCTTTTTCAGCTCGCTCTGCATTTGTTCGCGAAGCTTCAAGTCGAGGGCGCCGAGGGGTTCGTCGAGCAGCAGCACCCGAGGGCGATTGACCAGTGCGCGGGCCAGGGCCACACGCTGGCGCTGACCGCCCGACAGTTGCACCGGTTTGCGCGCGCCGTAGCCGCCGAGGGCAACCATGTCGAGGGCTTCTTCAGCGCGTTTTTGGCGCTCAGCTTTGCCGACGCCTTTGACTTTCAAACCGTAAGCGACGTTGTCGAGTACGTTCATGTGCGGGAACAGGGCGTAATCCTGAAACACCGTGTTGACGTCACGCTCATACGGCGGCAGCCCGGCGGCTTCGTTGCCGTGAATCCGGATCGAGCCTGCGCTCGGTTGTTCAAAACCGGCGATCAGGCGCAAACACGTGGTTTTTCCCGAGCCGGAAGGGCCCAGCATGGAGAAGAACTCGCCGTCCTGGATGTCGATGGAAACCCGGTCTACGGCTTTCACTTCGCCGAACAGACGGGAAACGTTGGTGAACTGGACTGCAAGCGTCATGGTGCGGTGCTCCGAAATATCAAATCTGAAAAGCATCGCTGGCAAGCCAGCTCCTACAGGGGATACGCGTACTTTGTAGGAGCCGGCTTGCCGGCGATAAGGTCCGAAGGACCTTCAGGCGTCAGCGACCGCCCATGATCGCGATGTAGTCCTGGGTCCAGCGGCTGTACGGCACAAACTTGCCGCCTTCAGCCTGCGGGGTTTTCCAGAAGGCGATCTTGTCGAACTGGTCGAAACCGTTGGTCTTACAGCCTTCGGCGCCGAGCAATTCGTTGTCTTTGCACGCCGCCGGCACCGCAGGCAACGAGCCGAACCACGCCGCTACGTCACCCTGGACTTTCGGTTGCAGCGACCAGTCCATCCACTTGTAGGCGCAATTCGGGTGCTTGGCCTCGCTGTGCAACATGGTGGTGTCGGCCCAGCCGGTTGAGCCTTCTTTCGGAATCACCGAGGCCACCGGCTGCTTGTCCGCCACCAGGCCGTTGACCATGTAGCCCCAGGTGCTGGACGCCACGACGCCTTCGTTCTTGACGTCACTCATCTGCACGGTCGCGTCATGCCAGTAGCGGTGGATCAACGGCTGTTGCTTGCGCAGCAGATCCAGTGCCGCCTTGTACTGCTCTTCGTTGAGTTCGTAAGGGTTCTTGATGCCCAGTTCCGGCTTGATGGATTTGAGATAGAGCGCCGCATCGGCAATGTAGATCGGACCATCGTAAGCCTGGACCCGGCCCTTGTTGGATTTGCCATCCGGCAGGTTCTGTTCCTCGAACACCACTTTCCAGCTGTCCGGGGCGGTCTTGAACACGTTGGTGTTGTACATCAACACGTTCGGGCCCCACTGATACGGAGTGCCGTAGGTTTGTTTATTGACGACGTACCACGGGCCATCCTTCAGACGTGGATCGAGGTTCTTCCAGTTTGGAATCAACGCGGTGTTGATCGGCTGCACGCGTTTGCCGACGATCAGCCGCAGCGACGCATCGCCCGACGCGGTCACCAGGTCGTAACCGCCCTTGGACATCAGGCTGACCATCTCATCGGAAGTGGCAGCCGTTTTGACGTTGACCTTGCAGCCGGTTTCCTTCTCGAAACCGGTCACCCAGTCGTAGGCCTTGTCGCTTTCGCCACGTTCGATGTAGCCAGGCCAGGCGACGATATCGAGCTGACCTTCGCCGGCGCCGACGGCTTTCAGCGGTTCAGCGGCCTGGATACTTGCACTGGCCAGCAGCGCGGTGGTGATTGCACTGAGCAGTGCGGTCTTGTGCACGAACATGGGAATTCCCTCTTCTTTAATTATGGTCGGGGCAGTTTTGAACGTGGTTCAGCGTTGTAAACCCGATCCTTGTAGGAGCCGGCTTGCTGGCGATTAGTCCTTCAAACCTTGCGGTGTCCTAACGGACGCCTTCGCTGGCAAGCCAGGCTCCTACAGGGATTCGCGTTATTCCAACGTTTCTACATCTATGCCTTTACGGCTAATTGTTAGCGTAGTGCGCTTTTATAAATGCTGTCCGTGGCGCGCCATGATGTGCCGCACCACGCTGTAGTCCTGAAGCGAATCACTGGACAGGTCTTTGCCGTAGCCCGAGCGTTTCAGGCCGCCATGGGGCATTTCGCTGACCAGCATGAAATGGCTGTTGATCCAGGTGCAGCCGTACTGCAAGCGCGCGGCGACCTGCATCGCCTTGTCCAGGTTCTGGGTCCAGATCGAGGAAGCCAGGCCGTATTCCGAATCGTTGGCCCAATCCACGGCTTGTTCGAGCCCATCGAAACGGGTCACGGTGACCACCGGCCCGAACACTTCGCGCTGGACGATTTCATCGCTCTGCTTACAGCCGGCCAGCAGCGTCGGTTGGTAATAGAAGCCGGCGCCGGAATGCACGGCCGCGCCGGTCACGCGCTCGATGTGCGGTTGGCCCAGGGCACGCTCGACGAAACTGGCCACGCGGTCGCGTTGGCGGGTGCTGATCAGCGGCCCGATTTCGTTGTCGGCATCGCGTTTACCGGCGAAGCGCAGGCTGCTGACCGCCGCGCCGAGTTCGGCCACCAAGCGGTCATGAATGCCGGCCTGTGCATAAATGCGGCAAGCAGCGGTGCAATCCTGGCCGGCGTTGTAGTAACCGTACGTGCGCACACCTTCGACCACCGCCTGAATATCCGCATCGTTGCAGACGATCACCGGGGCCTTGCCGCCGAGTTCGAGGTGCGTGCGCTTCAGGGTTTTCGCTGCGGCCTGCAGGATTTTTTGCCCGGTGACGATATCGCCGGTCAGCGACACCATGCGGATTTTCGGGTGGCTGACCAAGTGGCTGCCCACGCCTTCACCGCCGCCGCAAATGATGTTGATCACGCCGCGTGGGAGGATCTCGGCCAGCGCGGGCGCCAGGGCCAGAATCGACAGCGGCGTGTGTTCGGAGGGTTTGAACACCAGCGTGTTGCCGGCAGCGAGGGCCGGGGCGATTTTCCACGCGGCCATCATGATCGGGTAGTTCCACGGCGCAATCGAGGCGACCACGCCAATCGGATCGCGACGGACCATGCTGGTATAACCCGGCAAGTATTCGCCGCTGAGCTGGCCGGTCTGACAGCGCACCGCACCGGCGAAAAAGCGGAATACGTCGACCGTCGCGCTCAAGTCGTCCTGGCGCGCCAGGTGCAACGGTTTGCCGCAGTTCAGGGATTCGAGGCGGGCGAGCAGGTCGGCTTGTTTTTCGATGGCGTTGGCGATGTCCAGCAGCAGGTTCGAGCGCTGCTGCGGCGTGGTCCGCGACCAACTGGCGAACGCGCGGTGCGCAGCGAGGATCGCGGCTTCGACTTGTTCGGTGCTGGCCTCGGCGATGTGCGTTATCACCTCACCGGTGGCCGGGTTGAGGATCGGCTCGACAAAACCCTGACCCGCGACCAATTCGCCATCGATCAACAACGCGGTGAACAACGGGGTCTGCGCGCCAGCCATTTTTCGGGTTCTCTTTTCTTGTGTGGCCATGCTGCTCCCTGTGACTGGGGCCCGGCCGTCTTATAGATGTTCCAAGACTAGTGCCCGGATCCGAGGTCGACAAATACTAAATACTGAAGGTGGCGTTCGATTAAATAGATGGCTTGCGCCCGCCGTGCGGCTGCTCGCGCGCGACGGTCAGGAACGGGTCGACCAGTGCCGGTCGTGCCGTACCGCGGCGCCAGGCCAGGCCGACGTCGAGGGTCTGGCTCAGGTCGGCGATCGGGCGGGCTTCGATGATGTCGCCCTCCAATGACCATGGGCGATAGGTCATGTCGGGCTGGATCGACACGCCCAATCCGGCGGCCACCAGGCTTCGCACCGCTTCGGTCGAGGCGGTTCTCAGGGTGATGCGCGGTTGAAGCGACGCCGCCGACCACATGCGCTGGGCGTTGCGGTCCATTTCATCAACGTTCAGTTGAATCAGCGGCTCACGGGCGACGTCGGCCAGGTTGATGCTGTCGTGTTCCAGCAGCGGATGCTGGGCCGGCAGCCATAAACGGTGAGGCGAATGGGTCAGCACTTCCGTTTGCAGGGCGTGGCGGTCTTCGAGGTTGGAGAGGATCAGCACACCGACATCGATTTCGCCGCTGACCAGTAAATGCTCAATGTACGGGCGTTCGTCCTCCATCACGCGGATCTCGACATTGGGGTAGGCGCGTTGAAAGCGGGTGAGCAGGTCAGCGAGGTAATAACCGGCGACGAGACTGGTTACGCCGATGATCAATTGCCCGGCGACCTGGTCGGTGCTTTGTTGCAGGCTGCGTTTGGCGTTGTCCACCGTTGCCAGAATCAGGTGTGCCTGGCGCAGGAACTGATGACCCTGGTGGGTCAGCGTCATGCCCTTGGCATGGCGGTTGAACAGCCCGACGCCGATTTCCTGCTCCAGTTGCTGGATGGCCAGGGTCAGTGTCGATTGGGAAATGAACGCAGTTTGCGCGGCGGCAGAGATCGAGCCGGTCTCGGCCACGGCGATGAAATGACGAATTTGACGCAAAGTCATCATGAAGAAGTACCCGGTGGGCGGTTTTTATAGATTCGCTTGAGTGTATATCTTTTTAATCGATGGGCTTTTTAGCGTTACAGGAAATGAGCAACATCTGGAAGCACTCTCGCCGGGAGGGGCTGGGCACTTTCGATCTAGGCTGGTGGCCTTATGTGTCCGGTTAACCCCTTTTGTGGAGGCGGCAAGAATGAATACCCGTGGATTGCTCGATCAATTACTCAAATCCGGCCAGGACCTGCTGCAGAGCAAAACCGGTGGCGCGCAGAACAAGGCGTCCAGCGGTGGATTGGGCGGATTGCTCGGTGGCAGCGGTGGTTCGGGCGGCCTCGGCAGTCTGCTTTCCGGCGCGGGTGGCGGCGCATTGGCAGCGGGCGCTATGGGCCTGTTGATCGGTAACAAGAAGGTGCGCAAGGTCGGCGGCAAAGTCGCTGTCTACGGCGGCCTCGCGGCATTGGGCGTGATTGCCTACAAGGCTTACGGCAACTGGCAGGCCCAGCAGGGCACTGCACCGAAGCAAGAGCCGCAAACCGTGGACCGCGTGCCGGCGGCGCAGGTCGAGCAACACAGCCAGGCGATTCTCAAGGCGCTGGTGGCGGCGGCCAAGGCTGATGGTCATGTCGACGAGCGCGAACGCGCGTTGATCGAAGGCGAGTTCACCAAGCTAGACAACGACCGGGAACTGCAACACTGGCTGCACGCGGAACTCAACAAACCGCTGGATCCGACCGATGTGGCGCGCGCTGCCAGCACCCCGGAAATGGCGGCCGAGATGTACATCGCCAGCGTGATGCTGGTGGACGAGGAGAACTTCATGGAGAAGTCTTACCTGGACGAACTGGCACGCCAACTCAAGCTTGAGCCGGCGTTGAAGGCCGAGCTGGAAAAACAGGTGCGCCAGGCTTCCATGTAGAAACCGGCTTCAAATCCTGTTTCGCTCCCGAGACCGCCATCGCCAGCAAGCCAGCTCCTACAAGGGATTTTCGGCGTGCACAACATTCGTGCCCGACACCGATCACCTGTAGGAGCCAGCTTGCTGGCGATGAGGCCCTCAAATCCCGCCCCGCCCTCAAGACCGCCATCGCTGGCAAGCCAGCTCCTACAAGGGAATTGCGGCGTGCACAACATTCGTGCCCGAAACCGATCACCTGTAGGAGCCGGCTTGCTGGCGATGAGGCCCTCAAATCCTGCACCGCCCTCAAGACCGCCATCGCCAGCAAGCCGGCTCCTACAAGGGGCTTTCGGTGCGCACAACATTCGTGCCCGACGCCGTTCCCCTGTAGGAGCCGGCTTGCTGGCGATGAGGCCCTAAAATCCTGCACCGCCCTCAAGGCCGCCATCGCCGGCAAGCCGGCTCCTACAAGGGACTTTCGGTGCGCACAGCATTCGTGCCCGACGCCGATCACCTGTAGGAGCCGGCTTGCTGGCGATGAGGCCCTCAATCCTTCACCGCCCCCAAGGCCGCCATCGCCGGCAAGCCAGCTCCTACAAGGGAATTGCGGCGTGCACAGCATTCGTGCCCGCGCCGTTCCCCTGTAGGAGCCAGCTTGCTGGCGATGAGGCCCTAAAATCCTGCGCCGCCCCCAAGGCCGCCATCGCCAGCAAGCCGGCTCCTACAAGGGATTTGTGGTGCGCATAGCATTCGTGCCCGCACCGTTCCCCTGTAGGAGCCGGCTTGCCGGCGATAGCCTTTTCAGCCCCGCCACATCCCTCATTCGCCTGGATGTAAGCCGCCGCGCATCCGTCTTATAAATGAAACACCGCCCTCGGCTATACTGCGCAGCATTTGAAATGGCCCCGAGGACTGACTGTGAAGAACTGGACGTTGCGCCAACGCATTTTGGCGAGCTTTGCGGTAATTATCGCCATCATGTTGCTGATGGTCGTCGTCTCGTATTCCCGGCTGTTGAAGATCGAGGCCAGCGAAGTCAGCGTTCGTGACGACGCGCTCCCCGGGGTGTATTACAGCTCGATGATTCGTGGCGCCTGGGTCGACAGCTATCTCCAGACCCAGGAAATGCTGGGCTTGAAGGAAGGGCAGGGCATAAGTGCCGAGGACGCCGCAGACTTCAAAAGTTTTGAAACGCGCGTGCAAGACGCGATGAGTAGCTATCGCGCCACCGTCACCACGGATGAAGACAAGGTCGAATTCGCTGCCTTCGAAAAATTCCATGAGAATTACGGCAAGATCCTGGCCGCGGTGCTCGAATTGCATAAGCGCAATCAGGAAGCCGAGGCCATCAAGTTGTTCAACGAACAACTGACCCCGACCTGGACCGCGGGGCGCATGAAGCTCAATGACATCCTGCGCGAAAACAAAGTCGTGGCGGATCAGGACATGGCAAACATCGATGATGCGGTGTTCACCGCGAAAGTCATCATGGGCATTTCCCTGCTGGTGGCGGTACTAGCCGCCGGTCTCTGCGGCCTGCTGCTGATGCGCGCGATCATGGCGCCCATGAACCGCATCGTGCAGATCCTCGAAATCATGCGTACCGGCGACCTCAGCGGCCGCTTGAACCTGGAGCGCAAGGACGAGTTCGGCGCCGTGGAAACCGGCTTCAACGACATGATGGCCGAGCTCACCTCGTTGGTGTCTCAGGCGCAGCGCTCATCGGTGCAGGTCACCACATCCGTGACCGAAATCGCCGCCACCTCCAAGCAACAACAAGCCACCGCCACTGAAACCGCTGCCACCACCACCGAAATCGGTGCCACTTCCCGTGAAATCGCCGCCACCTCGCGTGATCTGGTGCGGACCATGACCGAAGTCTCCACCGCTGCCGATCAGGCCTCGGTGTTGGCCGGCTCCGGACAGCAGGGCCTGGCGCGAATGGAAGAGACCATGCACTCGGTGATGGGCGCCGCGGATCTGGTCAACGCCAAACTGGCGATCCTCAACGAGAAGGCCGGCAACATCAATCAAGTGGTGGTGACCATCGTCAAGGTCGCGGACCAGACCAACCTGCTGTCGCTGAACGCTGCCATTGAGGCCGAGAAGGCCGGTGAATACGGTCGTGGATTTGCCGTCGTTGCCACCGAAGTGCGGCGCCTGGCGGACCAGACTGCCGTGGCCACGTACGACATCGAACAGATGGTGCGCGAGATCCAGTCGGCGGTGTCGGCCGGGGTCATGGGCATGGACAAGTTCTCTGAAGAAGTGCGTCGCGGCATGTCCGAGGTGCAGCAAGTCGGCGAGCAGCTGTCGCAGATCATCCATCAGGTTCAGGCGCTCGCGCCGAGGGTGTTGATGGTCAACGAAGGCATGCAGGCCCAGGCCACCGGTGCCGAGCAGATCAACCACGCGCTGGTGCAGTTGGGCGATGCCAGCAGCCAGACCGTCGAGTCCTTGCGTCAGGCCAGTTTTGCCATCGACGAGCTGAGCCAGGTGGCCGTCGGGCTGCGCAGCGGCGTTTCGCGATTCAAAGTCTGATGAGCGAACTCACGGCCAAACGCACCGCCGTGAAGCCGGCGATGCATGCATTGTTTCTGGTGTTTCGCATCGGCAGCGAGCGCTATGCCTTGCAAGCGATCGAAGTGGCGGAAGTGCTGCCGCGCCTGCCATTGAAGCCGATTCCCCGCGCACCTGACTGGGTCGCCGGGGTGTTCGCCTATCGCGGCGCGGTAGTGCCGGTAATCGACCTCAGCGCGCTGACCTTTGGCGTACCGGCCCAGGCGCGCACCAGCACGCGCCTGGTGCTGGTCAATTACCGTGCGGATGAAACCGCTGAGGCGCAATTGCTTGGGCTGATTCTGGAGCAGGCCACCGACACGCTGCGCTGCAACCCGGCGGATTTTCAGCCGTATGGCCTCGATAATCGCCAGGCGCCGTACCTCGGACCGGTGCGTGAAGACGCGCAAGGTTTGCTGCAGTGGGTGCGCGTCGCCGATCTGCTGGACGATCAGGTTCGGGCGCTGCTGTTTCCATCACCCCCGCTGGACCTGGCGTTGCTTGAGGTGCGGCCATGAGCAGCGATCAGCGGTTCTTCGATTTCCTCAAGGAGCGCATCGGCCTTGACGTCACCTCGGTGGGCCCGGCGATCATCGAACGTGCGGTGCGCCAGCGCAGCACGGCGTCCAACGCGCTGACGGTCGATGAGTATTGGCACACCTTGCAGGGTTCGCAGGATGAGCAACATGCGCTGATCGAAGCGGTGATCGTTCCCGAAACCTGGTTTTTCCGTTACCCGGAATCCTTCGCCGCCCTGGCAAAACTGGCGGCCAAGCGCCTAGCCGATATCAACAACATGCGCGCGCTGCGAATCCTCAGCCTGCCGTGTTCCACCGGCGAAGAACCTTACTCCATTGCCATGGCCTTGCTCGATGCCGGGTTCAAACCGCATCAGTTCAAAGTCGAAGGCATGGACGTCAGCCCGCTGTCGGTGGAGAAAGCCAAACGCGCGCAGTACGGCAAGAATTCGTTTCGCGGCCAGGACATCGCGTTTCGCGAGCGGCATTTCACCGCCGAGGACGAGTCCTATCGCCTCAGCGAGCGCGTGCTGGAACAGGTGCGTTTACAGGTCGGCAATCTGCTGGATCCGGCGTTGCTGGCCAACGAATCGCCTTATGACTTCGTGTTCTGCCGCAACCTGCTGATCTATTTCGATCAGCCGACGCAACAACAAGTGTTCGAAGTGCTCAAGCGCCTGACCCATGTCGAGGGTGTGCTGTTTATCGGCCCTGCCGAGGGCAGTTTGCTGGGACGCTTGGGCATGCGTTCGATTGGTATTCCACAGTCATTTGCGTTCAGTCGCCAGAGCGCGCCCGAGCCTGAACCTTTTCCAGCCTTCGTACCGACGCCGCTGCCGGTGCCAGTGCGCCAACCGGTGCGCAGCGTCACACCGGCGCCGGTACGCCTGCGGCCCTTCGCAACAGTGACGCCGCTGCCGGTGGCGACAAAAGCCGCCAGTCCCGACGCCGCTGCGCTGCTGGCAAACATCGCCGCACTGGCCAATGAAGGCAAAAGCGCCGAAGCCCGCGCCGCGTGCGAAAGCTATTTGCGCAGCCATGAACCGGTAGCCCAGGTGTTTTACTGGCTGGGGCTGCTCAGCGATGTCGCCGGCAGCGCCCTCGAAGCCCAGGGTTTTTATCGCAAGGCGTTGTACCTCGAACCGCAACATCCCGACGCGTTGATGCACCTGGCGGCCTTGCTGCAATCCCAGGGCGACACGGCGGGCGCCAAACGATTGCAGGACCGCGCCGCCCGCAGCGAGCGCGCAGACAGTGAGCGCAAACGATGAATGCCGCCGACAGCTTTAGCCTCACCCATGAAGATGCCCAGGCCATCGACGATTGCTGGAACCGTATCGGTATCCACGGCGACAAGTCCTGCCCGCTGCTGATCGAACACATTCATTGCCGCAATTGCGCGGTGTACTCGGCGGCCGCTACGCGTTTGCTCGACCGCTATGCGTTGCAACAGGAAGACCGCGGGCAAGTCTCGGTCGCGGTCGAAAGCGAGGTGAAAACCCGCTCGCTGCTGATGTTCCGCCTCGGCGAAGAATGGTTGGGCCTGGCCACCCGCAGCCTGGTGGAAGTGGCGCCGCTGCAAGCGATTCATTCCCTGCCGCACCAGCGCTCCCGGGCCTTGCTCGGCGTGGCGAATGTGCGCGGCGCGCTGGTGGCGTGCCTGTCGCTGGTGGAGCTGCTCGGGCTCGACGGCGTAAGCAGCGTGGCGCCTGGTGCGCGCGTGATGCCGCGCATGCTGATTATCGCGGCCCACGGTGGGCCGGTGGTGGTGCCGGTGGACGAAGTCGACGGGATCCATGCCATCGACGAGCGCATCCTTGAGGCCGCCTCGCGTTCCGGTACGCAGGCCAGCGCCAAATACACCCGTGGCGTATTGCAATTCAAAGGTCGCAGCCTGCGTTGGCTGGATGAAGAACAGCTGCTGTCCGCCGTGACCCGGAGCCTCACATGACCCCCGAGCAAATGCGCGACGCCTCTTTGCTGGAACTGTTCAGTCTCGAAGCCGAGGCCCAGACCCAAGTGCTCAGCGCCGGTCTGTTGGCGCTGGAGCGCAACCCGACCCAGGCCGATTACCTCGAATCGTGCATGCGCGCCGCGCACTCGCTCAAGGGCGCGGCGCGGATCGTCGGGGTCGATGCCGGCGTCAGCGTCGCCCATGTGATGGAAGATTACCTGGTCAGCGCCCAGGAAGGCCGGTTGTATCTGCGGCCCGAGCACATTGATGCCTTGCTGCAGGGCACCGATTTGCTGATGCGCATCGCGACGCCGAACAACGCACCGGCGCCTGCGGATATCGAAGCGTATGTCGTCTTGATGGGACGGCTGCTTGTTCACATGGCGACGGTTGCCCCCATCGCGCCGCCGATGGCAGAACTTCAGCTGGAGCCGCCGACGGCCACGGTTGAGTCGCCCATGCCGGCCGCCACGGAAGCCCCCTCGGCAGCTGCCGCCGAGCCCTCGCCCAAGACCAAACGCACCACCGAAAGTGGCGAGCGCGTATTGCGCGTTACGGCCGAACGCTTGAACAGCCTGCTCGACCTGTCGAGCAAATCCCTGGTGGAAACCCTGCGGCTCAAACCGCACCTGGCCACCATGCAACGCCTCAAGCGCATGCAGAACAACGGCTTGCGGGCGCTGGAAAACCTCAATGTCCATCTCAAGGATCAGACCTTGAGCCTGGAAGCCCGGGAAGCCCTCGACGATGCGCGTCGGTTGCTGGCGGAATCCCAGCAATTACTGGTGGAAAAAAACGCCGAGCTGGACGAGTTCGCCTGGCAGGCCAGTCAACGCGCGCAAGTGCTCTATGACACGGCGCTGGCCTGTCGCATGCGGCCGTTTGCCGATGTGCTGAGCGGGCAAGTGCGCATGGTCCGCGACCTCGGCCGCAGCCTCGGTAAACAGGTACGGCTGGAGATCGAGGGCGAGAAAACCCAGGTCGATCGCGACGTCCTGGAGAAACTCGAAGCGCCGCTGACGCACCTGCTGCGCAACGCCGTCGACCACGGCATCGAATCCCCGGAGCAACGGCTGCTGGCCGGTAAACCGGAAGAAGGTTTGATTCGCCTACGCGCCTCGCATCAGGCCGGTCTGTTGGTGCTGGAGCTGAGCGATGACGGCAACGGCGTCGACCTGGAAAAGGTCCGCCGCAGCATCATCGAACGTCAGTTGTCCCCGGCCGACACCGCCGCGCAGTTGAGCGAAGAGGAGCTGCTGACGTTCCTGTTCCTGCCGGGTTTCAGCCTGCGCGACACGGTCACTGAAGTGTCCGGACGTGGCGTCGGGCTCGACGCGGTTCAGCACATGGTCCGCCAGTTGCGCGGTGCGGTGGTGCTGGAGCAGACGGCGGGCGAGGGCAGCCGCTTCCATCTCGAAGTGCCGCTGACCCTGTCGGTGGTGCGCAGCCTGGTGGTGGAGGTCGGCGAAGAGGCGTATGCGTTTCCGCTGGCCCACATCGAGCGCATGTGCGACCTGGAGCCGGCGGACATCGTGCAGGTCGAAGGCCGTCAGCATTTCTGGTACGAAGGCCGGCATGTCGGGTTGGTCGCGGCCAGCCAATTGCTTCAGCGTCCGGCGAGCACCAACAGTCAGCAAACCCTCAAGGTCGTGGTCATCCGCGAGCGCGATGCGATCTACGGTGTGGCGGTCGAGCGGTTCATCGGCGAGCGCACGCTGGTGGTCTTGCCGCTGGACGAGCGTCTGGGCAAGGTGCAGGACATTTCCGCAGGCGCCTTGCTCGACGACGGTTCGGTGGTGCTGATCGTCGACGTCGAAGACATGTTGCGATCGGTGGACAAACTGCTCAATACCGGGCGTCTGGAGCGGATTGCCCGTCACAGCAATCAGACGGCCGAAGCCGCGCGCAAACGGGTTCTGGTGGTCGACGATTCGCTGACCGTCCGCGAGTTACAACGCAAACTGTTGCTCAATCGCGGTTACGACGTGGCCGTGGCGGTGGACGGCATGGATGGCTGGAATGCCCTGCGTTCAGAGGATTTCGATCTGCTGATCACCGACATCGATATGCCACGCATGGACGGCATCGAACTGGTGACTTTGTTGCGCCGGGACAACCGCCTGCAATCGCTGCCGGTGATGGTGGTGTCCTACAAGGATCGCGAAGAAGACCGTCGTCGTGGACTGGACGCCGGGGCCGACTATTATCTAGCCAAAGCCAGTTTTCACGACGACGCCCTGCTTGATGCAGTGGTTGAGCTCATAGGAGGAGCGCGGGCATGAAAATCGCAATCGTCAACGATATGCCCATGGCGGTGGAGGCCCTGCGCCGCGCCTTGGCGTTTGAGCCAGCGCACGAAGTCGTCTGGGTCGCCAGTAACGGCGCCGAGGCGGTGCAGCGTTGCGTGGAAAACACCCCGGACCTGATCCTGATGGACCTGATCATGCCGGTGATGGATGGCGTCGAGGCGACACGGCGAATCATGGCCGAGACGCCGTGTGCCATTGTTATCGTCACGGTCGACCGCCAGCAGAACGTGCACCGGGTGTTCGAGGCCATGGGCCACGGCGCTCTGGATGTGGTCGATACGCCGGCAATCGGTGCCGGCAATGCCCAGGAAGCAGCGGCGCCGCTGCTGCGCAAAATCCTCAACATCGGTTGGCTGATCGGCGACAAGGGCAATCGCGTGCGACCTGCGCCGGGCCCGTTGCGCAACTCAGGCTCCCGGCAAAAACTGATCGCCATCGGTTCCTCCGCAGGCGGGCCGGCGGCCCTGGAAATACTGCTCAAGGGGTTGCCGATAGATTTTTCCGCCGCCATTGTGCTGGTGCAGCACGTTGATCAGGTATTCGCCGCCGGCATGGCCGAATGGCTCAGCGGTGCCAGCGGCCTGAACGTGCGCCTGGCCCAGGAAGGCGAGCCACCACAGGCGGGCACCGTGCTGCTGGCCGGCACCAACCACCATATCCGCTTGCTGAAAAACGGTACGCTGGCGTACACCGCCGAGCCGGTCAACGAGATCTATCGGCCCTCGATCGATGTGTTCTTCGAGAGCGTGGCCAGTTATTGGAATGGCGATGCCGTGGGTGTTTTATTGACCGGCATGGGACGCGATGGCGCGCAGGGGCTTAAACTCATGCGCCAACAGGGTTACCTGACCATCGCTCAGGACCAACAAAGCAGCGCGGTGTATGGCATGCCGAAAGCGGCAGCGGCCATCGACGCCGCTGTAGAAATTCGCCCGCTGGACAAGATCGCGCCACGATTGCTGGAGATTTTCGCCAAATGACTACGCTCAGCAGCAATCCTGGCCCAGGCAGTACTCAGGTGACCGCACATGAATGACTTACAGCTCGACGGCTTCAAAACCGACGAAAACGCCGCCATGGTGTTGTTGGTGGACGATCAGGCCATGATCGGCGAAGCGGTGCGCCGCGGGTTGTCGAATGAAGAAAACATCGACTTCCACTTCTGCGCCGACCCGCATCAGGCGATTGCGCAGGCGATCCGGATCAAACCGACGGTGATCCTCCAGGATCTGGTCATGCCCGGTCTCGATGGCCTGAGCCTAGTGCGCGAATACCGCAATCACCCGGCCACCAAGGACATTCCGATCATCGTGCTGTCGACCAAGGAAGACCCGCTGATCAAAAGCGCGGCATTCGCGGCCGGGGCCAATGATTACCTGGTCAAACTGCCGGACAACATCGAACTGGTGGCGCGCATCCGCTATCACTCGCGCTCCTACATGACCCTGCTGCAGCGAGACGCCGCGTACCGCGCGTTGCGGGTCAGCCAGCAGCAATTGCTCGACACCAACCTGGTGCTGCAACGCCTGATGAACTCGGACGGCCTGACCGGTTTGTCGAACCGTCGCCACTTCGACGAGTACCTGGAGCTGGAATGGCGACGTTCGTTGCGCGACCAGAGCCAATTGTCGTTGCTGATGATCGACGTGGACTACTTCAAATCCTATAACGACAGCTTCGGCCACCTCGAAGGCGACGAAGCCCTGCGCAAAGTCGCCACGGCCATCCGCGACGCCAGCGCCCGACCTTCTGACCTGCCGGCCCGTTACGGCGGCGAAGAATTCGCGCTGGTCCTGCCCAATACATCACCGGGCGGTGCGCGACTGGTGGCGGAAAAACTGCGCCAGACCGTGGCGGCACTGAAAATTCCGCACATTTTCCCGACCGAAGGCTCGAGCCTGACCATCAGCATCGGCCTGTCGACCATGACCCCGCAATCGGGCGCCGATTGCCGTCAATTGATCTCGGCGGCGGACAAGGGGCTGTACCTGGCGAAGAACAATGGGCGTAATCAGGTGGGTATCGAGTAACAGACCACCTCATTTCCTGTAGGAGCCGGCTTGCCGGCGAAAGCGGTTTAACCTTCAATATTTTTGTTGCCTGGCACACCGCCATCGCCGGCAAGCCGGCTCCTACAGGGATCTGCGTACGCTTTTGATTCCCACCACTCATCAGGCCGAGCGTTAGCTCGCCTTCAGCTTTTGATCTAAGCGCCCCCTCGAGAGGCCGAGCGCAGGTTCTGCGCAGTGGGCAACCCGGCATGGATGCCGGGTTAGCCGCCCCCGGCCAGGGATGGCCGATGGCGGCGGGCCCACGGAGCAGGACCGGAGCGAGGGCATGCCGAGCCTTAGCGAGGCACCGAACGAAAGGGGCAAGAGCCCTTGGTTACTTGGGGCTCTTCCAAGTGACTCGCCGTAAGGGCGAAACCGATAGCAGCCGTAACCGCAGAAACGGATATGTACACCCGAGAGAAAATGGCCGGCTATCAGTCCGCTATCGCCAGCAAGCTGGCTCCTACAGTTGATCGGTGTACGGCCGCTTCGAAAACGCATCGGGCCTTTTCGGCCAAGCGGGCTGCCGTTTCCGGCCGTTTGCCGTTATACTCGCCGGCTTTCAAAAGTTCGCCAACGAGTGCTGCCCGCCATGGAAATCAACCCGATCCTTAACAGTATCAAGGACCTGTCCGAGCGCTCCGAAACTATTCGGGGGTATCTTTGACTACGATCAAAAGCATGAGCGTCTGACCGAAGTCAATCGCGAGCTTGAAGATCCGTCTGTCTGGAACAACCCGTCGTACGCTCAGGAACTGGGCCGCGAGCGGTCCCTGCTGGCGCAGATCGTCGAAACCCTCGACGAAATGCACGCTGGCCTGGCCGACGCCAAAGACCTGCTGCTGATGTCCGCAGAAGAAGAAGACCAGGCCGCCGTCGATGACGTCGCCGCCGAAGTCGAGCGCCTGCGCGAATCGCTGGAAAAACTCGAATTCCGTCGCATGTTCAGCGGTGAAATGGACGCCAACAACGCCTACCTGGACATCCAGGCCGGCTCCGGCGGCACCGAAGCCCAGGACTGGGCCAACATCCTGCTGCGCATGTACCTGCGCTGGGCTGACAAACGCGGTTTCGACGCGACCATCATGGAACTGTCGGCCGGTGAAGTCGCCGGGATCAAGGGCGCCACCGTGCACATCAAGGGCGAATACGCCTTCGGCTGGCTGCGTACCGAAATCGGCGTGCACCGCCTGGTGCGCAAGAGCCCGTTCGACTCCGGCAACCGTCGCCATACCTCGTTCTCGGCCGTGTTCGTGTCGCCGGAAATCGATGACAACATCGAAATCGACATCAACCCGTCGGACCTGCGCATCGACACCTACCGCTCCTCCGGTGCCGGTGGTCAGCACGTAAACACCACCGACTCGGCCGTACGTATCACCCACGTACCGTCCAACACCGTGGTCAGCTGCCAGAACGAACGCTCCCAGCACGCCAACAAAGACACCGCGATGAAAATGTTGCGGGCGCGCTTGTACGAGCAGGAAGTGCAGAAACGCAACGCCGCCTCGCAAGCCCTGGAAGACACCAAGTCGGACATCGGCTGGGGTCACCAGATTCGCTCCTACGTACTCGATGCGTCGCGAATCAAGGATTTGCGCACTAACATCGAACGCAGCGATTGCGACAAGGTGCTCGACGGCGACATCGACGAATACCTGGTAGCGAGCCTGAAACAAGGCCTGTAACGCCGCCCCCCCCTGTAGGAGCCGGCTTGCCGGCGATCCCCGGCGCCACGCCGGGGACAACGAACCTGATGGAATATTTAAAGACATGAGCGACCTAGAACTCGACCCGCAAGCCCTGCAACAGGAAGAAAACTCCCTGATCGCCCTGCGCAAGGAAAAGCTGGCTGCCGAGCGCGCCAAGGGCAATGCCTTCCCGAACGACTTCCGCCGCGAAAACTACTGCGAAGACTTGCAGAAACAGTACGTGGACAAGACCAAGGAAGAGCTCGCAGAGGCTGCAATCCCGGTCAAGGTTGCCGGTCGCATCATGCTCAACCGTGGCTCGTTCATGGTGATCCAGGACATGACCGGTCGCATCCAGGTCTACGTCAACCGCAAGACCCTGTCCGAAGAAACCCTGGCCGCGGTGAAAACCTGGGACATGGGCGACATCATTGCCGCCGAAGGCACCCTGGCCCGTTCCGGCAAGGGCGACCTGTATGTTGAAATGACCAGCGTGCGCCTGCTGACCAAATCCCTGCGCCCGCTGCCGGACAAGCACCACGGCCTGACCGACACCGAACAGCGCTATCGTCAGCGCTACGTTGACCTGATCGTCAACGAAGACGTGCGCCAGACCTTCCGCGTGCGTTCGCAAGTCATCGCCCACATCCGTAGCTTCCTGATGCAGCGTGACTTCCTGGAAGTGGAAACGCCGATGCTGCAAACCATTCCGGGCGGCGCAGCGGCCAAGCCGTTCGAAACGCACCACAACGCACTGGACATGGAAATGTTCCTGCGTATCGCGCCTGAGCTGTACCTCAAGCGTCTGGTGGTTGGCGGCTTCGAAAAAGTGTTCGAGATCAACCGCAACTTCCGTAACGAAGGCGTTTCGACCCGTCACAACCCTGAATTCACCATGTTGGAGTTCTACCAGGCTTACGCCGACTACGAAGACAACATGGACCTGACCGAAGAACTGTTCCGTGAACTGGCGCAGCTGGTTCTGGGCAGCACCGACGTGCCGTACGGCGACAAGGTGTTCCACTTCGGCGAACCGTTCGTGCGTCTGTCGGTGTTCGATTCGATCCTCAAGTACAACCCTGAGCTGACTGCCGATGATCTGAATGACATCGACAAGGCCCGCGCCATCGCCAAGAAAGCCGGCGCCAAGGTGCTGGGTTTCGAAGGCCTGGGCAAATTGCAGGTGATGATTTTCGAAGAGCTGGTCGAGCACAAGCTGGAGCAGCCGCACTTCATCACCCAGTACCCGTTCGAAGTGTCGCCGCTGGCCCGTCGCAACGACGATAACCCGAACGTCACCGACCGTTTCGAGCTGTTCATCGGTGGTCGTGAAATCGCCAACGCCTACTCCGAGTTGAACGACGCGGAAGACCAGGCCGAGCGCTTCATGGCGCAGGTGGCCGACAAGGACGCCGGCGACGACGAAGCCATGCACTACGACGCCGACTTCGTTCGCGCGCTGGAGTACGGCATGCCGCCAACGGCCGGTGAAGGCATCGGCATCGACCGTCTGGTGATGCTGCTGACCAACTCCCCGTCGATCCGCGACGTGATCCTGTTCCCGCACATGCGGCCGCAAGCGTAAGTGTTTCAAACAAAAAGCCGCCTATAACAGGCGGCTTTTTATTGCCTGTCTGGTACAAACGTATCAATTGGTTACTTTTGAAATGAGAGAGGAATTCCTGTCGTGAATCGCGCAATGGCTCTAGAAGGTGCAGCGGGTATCGCCACTGCGGTCGCTGAAAGTGTTCAGTACCAGGGCCGCAAGGCCAGCCGCCACGGCAGCGAGCAGCGTCGACAGGACATTCTCGATGCCGCCATGCGCATTGTCGTGCGCGATGGCGTGCGGGCCGTGCGTCACCGTGCGGTTGCTGCAGAAGCGGGTGTGCCGCTGTCGGCCACCACTTACTATTTCAAGGATATCGATGACTTGCTCACCGATACCTTCGCCCAATACGTGGAGCGCAGTGCTGCCTTCATGGCCAAGTTGTGGGTGAACAATGAAGGCCTGCTGCGCGAGATGGTCGTCAGCGGCGACGGCAGCCCCGAGTCGCGCTCGAAACTGGCGGACGACATTGCGCGGTTGATGGCGGACTATGTTCACCGGCAACTGATCAACCGTCGCGAACACCTGATGGCCGAACAGGCGTTCCGTCAGGAAGCGCTGCTGAACCCGCGCCTGGCGCTGCTGGTGCGCTCGCATCAGCAGATTCTCCTGCAGGGTACGTGTCAGCTTTTCCAGGTTTTGGGTTCCCGTGAGCCACACCAGGATGCCAAAGTGTTGACGGCGATTATCGGACGGATGGAATATCAGGGCCTGCTCAACGACGCCGAGCCTGCCGCCGAAGCTGAAATGCTCGGTATCCTGACGCGGTATATGCATCTGGTACTCGCGTCGGTGTGATCCTGCGATGAACCTGTAGGAGCGAGGCTTGCCCGCGAAGACGGTTTAATATCCGACAGGTGTGTTGACTGATACAACGCCTTCGCGGGCAAGCCACGCTCCTACAGGGACCGTGACCATTCGGGGGACTGTGTTCATAGGGAGTATTGAATGAAAGCCTGGCGCGTCGTTGTGATCGCCTTGTCGATCCTGCTGCTCAGTGGCTGTCTGGTGACCTTCAGGGAGCCATTGCCCACGAGCGACCCCGCGCCCAAAGGATTACTCGGCAAATGGACCAGCACCAACGCCTGGGGCGAGCCGCTGAACCTGGAGCTGACGCGCATCGGCGACAATCGCTATCAGGCGGTCAGCTACTTCAAGGCCAAACCCAAGGAACGCGAAGCCTATCCCTTCACTGTCTCGCGCCATGGCAACCGCTGGTACCTGTCGGCGAAAGTCCCGGCACAGTTCGGCGGGCATTTCACCATTGCCGGTTTCGAACTTACCGACAAGCATGAACTGGTGGTCTACAACCTCGACCTCGAGCAGATCAACCAGGCCCTGGGGCAGAATGTCCTCAGCGGCGAAGGTTTCCAGACCGACGACGGTGACGGCGTGCTGATCGACACTCAAATGGACCAGGTTTTCGCCTGGCTCGACGATCCGGCCAATTCCGATGTCTTCGTCGAAGCCGTGCGCTATCAGCGCCTGGCCAAAGCCAAATAAACCCAGCACATAACGGTTTTTCTACAGGAGTTTCGGGTGGACGATTACCAGCAGACGATACGCATGTTGTCCGATCGAATTGTGCTGGCGCAGACGCCGATTCGCGTCCTGGATGCGGTGAAGTGGGACGAGAGCATCCGCAAGGGTTTCCTCAAGGCCAAGGGCAAGGAAATGCCGGCGGTGGACCGTGACTACTACCTGAACCGGCCGCTGTCCTTCGACTCCAGCAAAGTGAAACTGGAATTCCAGAACATCGAGCGTGACATCACCCGTCAGCTTGGCCAGTTCAACCCGGTCGGCCAGATCATGCGGCGCATGTGCAAGGAATACCGGATGGTGGTGCGCATGCTTGAAGCGCGCGGCACCGAGGATTTCGGCCTGATTTCCCAGGAGTTGTACGGTGCGGCGTCCGACGCGTTTCACGCGGGTGACCCGACCCTGTCCGATCTTGGCCTGATGCTCTCCGATTATCTGAATAACATCGATGGTCGTGGTGACCTGAAGGATGAGCCGAAAATCCTCACCGCCAAGGACGCCGTGAATCTGTTGCAAACCCGGTTAAGCAAAGTGTTTGGCGAGGCCGAGGAAACCATTCGGGTGTTCGAGTCCGACGGCATCGTCGCCGATGCGGCGGCCGGCGCCGACTACATCAAGATTCGCACCGACGCGATGTTCAACGAGCGCGACGTGCGTGCGCTGGAAGTCCATGAAGGGCTGGTGCATGTCGGCACGACGCTCAACGGTCTGAACCAGCCGATCTGCACCTTCCTGTCCAAAGGGCCGCCCTCGTCGACGGTGACCCAGGAAGGCCTGGCGATCCTGATGGAAATCATCACCTTCGCCTCGTACCCGAGCCGCCTGCGCAAACTGACCAACCGTACCCGCGCCATTCACATGGTGGAGGAGGGCGCGGACTTCCTGCAGATCTTCGAGTTCTTCCGCGAGCAAGGCTTTGAGATGGCGGAAAGCTACGGCAACGCCAGTCGGGTTTTCCGTGGTTCGGTGCCGAACGGTCTGCCATTTACCAAAGACTTGTCCTACCTCAAGGGCTTTATCATGGTTTACAACTACATTCAGTTGGCCGTGCGTAAAGGCAAACTTGAGCAAGTGCCGCTGCTGTTTTGCGGCAAGACTACGCTGGAAGACATGCGCACCTTGCGCCAGTTGGTCGATGAGGGTTTGGTGGTGCCGCCGAAATATCTGCCGGAACAGTTCCGTGACATGAACGCGCTGTCGGCGTGGATGTGCTTCTCCAACTTCCTGAACCACCTGAGCCTGGACCGGATCGAAGCGGATTACTCCAATATCCTCTAATCACCGCACACCTTGTAGGAGCGAGGCTTGCCCGCGAAGGCGTTGTGTCAGTCAACATGCCTGTTGAATGTTATGCCGCCTTCGCGGGCAAGCTTCGCTCCTACAGGACTTGCTATCAATCCTAAAAGCGAGGTTTCAACGGATGAGAATCCTCGGCGTCCTCTTCCTTCTTCTAACCCTCGGCGGGTGCAGCTCTTTGCTGTTCTACCCCGAGCCCGGCCAGCTGTTCACCCCGGAAAAAGCCAAGCTCGAATACCGCGACGTCACCCTCACCACGGCCGACGGCCTCAAACTGCACGGCTGGTGGCTGCCAGCGAAAAAAGGCGTCGAAGTCAAAGGCACGGTGCTGCACCTGCACGGCAACGGCGGCAATCTGCCGATGCATCTGGGCGGCAGCTGGTGGTTGCCGGAGGAAGGCTATCAAGTGCTGCTGATCGATTATCGCGGTTACGGTTTGTCCGAAGGCGAACCGAGTTTGCCGGCGATCTATCAGGACATCGACGCCGCGTTCAAATGGCTCGACCAGGCGCCGGAGGTCAAAGGCAAACCGTTGATCCTGCTCGGGCAAAGTCTGGGCGGCTCAATGGCCGTGCATTACCTGGTTCAGCATCCCGAACGCCAGAAACAACTCAAGGCCTTCGTCCTCGATGGCGTGCCCGCCAGTTATCGCAGCATCGGCCAATTCGCCCTGAGCAATTCCTGGCTGACATGGGCATTCCAGGTGCCGCTGTCGTGGCTGGTGCCGGACGGTGACAGCGCGATCCACTCTATGGCGCAGCTCAACGGCGTGCCGAAACTGATCTATCACAGCATCGACGATCCGATCGTGCCCCTTTCCAACGGCATCCGTCTGTATCAAGCTGCGCCGCCGCCGCGAGTGCTGCAACTGACCCGTGGTGGTCATGTGCAGACGTTCGCCGACCCGGTCTGGCGCAAGGTCATGCTGCGATACCTCGATGACCCGCAGCATTTCAACGGCCTGCGCCGCCTGGGTGAAATCCCCAACTACCCGGCACCCCCGAATTCAGAAGATGAACCACCAGAGAGTCCGCAATGAGTGAAGAACGTAACGCCATCCCGCTGATCATCACCGGTATCTGCAGCATCCTCGGCACCGTCGGGGCCCTGTGGTACTACGGTTACCTGCACTTCGCCAAACCCGAAGATGCGCTGCTGCTCAGCGACTTCACCATGCTCAAGACCGTGCCGGGCGAAGACTACAAAGTCTCCCTGGAACCGGCTCCACAAGTGGCCCAGTGCATCGATGGCGTGCTGGTGATGTTCGACACCGAACAGAAAGGCCTGACCGGCGTATTGGTCAACAACAAGAAAAAAGCCGTGCGCTGCATGGGCCAGGAAACCCCGCAGAAGCTGGAGCAATGACATTTGGTTTGTAAGTATTTTCAGTATCACTAAGTTGTGAGATCTGGGGCTCGAGTCTGCGGTTGATTGTTTTATACGGAGCGGTCAACAACATGGGTAGACTCAAGTAGCCCCCTGGATTGCTGCCATATAGGTGTTATCTCGACAAACAATCAGGCAAGGCTTCACCGTTGATGGCAATGGCAAGTGTCGCTCCTTCAAGGGAGGTCGTGCATGTCTTAACTGTGATGCCCCCCGACTCATCTTTTAAAATTTTTCCCGATAACAATGTGGGGTCATCGGTCGCCGGCGTTTCCGGTGAAGCATCGAGTTGAGTATTGTGAAGTGAGAGCCCTATCTTGGTGTATCTCACCCAAACGCCATTCACCCTATTATCGGACGGCGGGAAATCATCGAACCGGGTTGGCTTGCGATATTCCAGAGTCAGTTGATCAAAGGGCTGCGCGGCACGAGAAATAAGGTATAGCTGCGGTCCCTCTCCTCCCAGCACGTTCAAACTATAAAACCCGGTATGCCCGATAAAGATGGCTTGTGAGATATCCAGCCAGCCGGAATACCAGCGGTTGCTCGCAGGGTAGAGTGTTCCTCCACCTGAAACCGAATCTCCCGTGTCGCCATATCCGATCGTGGTGCAATTGGCTGGGGCTGCCACGGTGTCGCCGTCTGTTGGGCATCGGGTGTACGTATTCCCGTGGGAATACCCCAGATTGTGTCCGAACTCATGCTTGAACAAATGTGGGCTACCTTGACCGTAAACACCCATGTACCGCCCAGGCACATAAGCACTTGCCATCCCTCTACAAGAAATGACATTGATCAGAAAATCGAAATCTTTCGGATCAAGTCCATGTGCCCTCGCTGCTTTCTCACCTTCTGCAATGGACAATGCCATTGGATAAGACGGCCCACCGCTTTTACATTCCTCCGGCCTTGGACCGGAGGTATGGGAGATCACTTGCCCTTCCAGGGTCAGCTTTCCGTGTGAGGCTGCCAGGATATAGGTGCGTAATGAATTTGGGTCTGTAGACAGGGTGTCTTTAAGGGTCAGAGGTGTGTCCAGAATGGTTTCACCTTCCCAGTTAACCACACTCACCAGAACCTTTTTGACCCCCACGATGGGACGCTGATTGACGCCCGGTTTGGGCAAGGGAATGTCGCTGGGTATGGCGTCCCTTTCGTCATACACAAACTCATTGTCTGGAATATGGTTACTCGCGCAGCCTGCAAGGATTGACGCTAGACAAAAAATCATTGTTTTACGCATCACGCAGCTCCCAATGTGTTATCAGCACCGGAGCCAAGTTAAGCCTAAATAGAAAGCTCGACTACTGTCATAAATGACAGTTACAAAAAAGCCCCGCTTGATCACTTCAGGCGGGGCTTTTGCGTTAAGGCATGAAGCTTAGTTGGCGCTCACCGCCGAACGCGGGATCACCGGCTGGTTGTCGTTGGAAATGGTCACTTCTACACGGCGGTTCATGGCACGCCCCGAAGCGTCGCCGTTTTCAGCAACCGGGTATTCCTTGCCATAACCCTGGGCAACGATGCGGGCAGGATCAACGCCCATTTTCACCAGTGCCGTGCGCACGGAACCGGCGCGACGCTCAGACAGCGACTGGTTGTGCGACGCCGTGCCGGTGCTGTCGGTGTAGCCTTCGACGATCACCTTGCGGTCCGAGTTTTCCTGAAGGAACTGCGCCAGTTTGTTGATGTTCGCCAGGCCGCTGGACTTCAGGTCGGCACGGTCGGTTGCGAACAACACATCACCAAAGGTTACCAGCGTACCGCGATCGGTCTGCTTGGCGTTCAGGCTGTCCTGCAACTGTTTGATCTGCGCGTCGCGAGCATCCAGACGTGCCTGGGCGCGCTGTGCGGCAGCATTCTTCAGGTTGGCTTCAGCGGTGCGCAGGGCGATGGTTTGCTTCGCCACTTCAACACGCTGATTGGTCAGATAGGCCAGTTGATCGACCTCATTCGCGTCTCGCTTGTCCAGATAGGCCTTGTCGGCCTTGTCCAGATAATCGCTGGCGTCCTTGGTTTCCAGCGCCGCAACTTTGCTCGCCTGTGGGTTGGCTTGCAGGCCGCTGTAGTTGGTGCGGGCCTGTTCAAGGTTCGCGTTAGGCGGCGTCGAGCAGGCAGCCAGAGCTACGCTTGCGGCCAGTAGGGCAGGGATCATCAATTGATTGCGCATGTGGGTATCGTCCTTTTAAGTCGAGTAAGAAGTACGTCGTGGCGGCGCTTATTGCACGGTGCGCCGGCTTTCTTGACGCAGTTCCTGAACCCCTATCCGAGAGTCCTTCACCGCCTGTTCGGCTTTGATTGCCTGGGCTTTGCGTTCGGCGACGCGCGCGTCCCATTCGGCCTGTTCGGCGAGCACTCGGGCTTCGTCGTACTTCTTGTCGTGCATCGCGATTTCGGCTTGTTTGAGCTTGTCCTGGGCGGACTTCATCTCAACCGCCGAGAATTCGGTGCCGCCGGCACTAACGGCGCTGTTCACGGCCGATTGCGTTACGGCGTATTGCTCGGTCGGTGGGTTACCGGCGCAACCGGCCAGAACCAGGCTGCTGCCGATGGCCAGGGCGGCCAGTTTCAGGCTGCGCAGGGAGGCGGACGCGGACTTGGCAGTGCTGATCTTCATGGTCTTCAACTCCATTGGAATAACTCCTGAAAAACTGAACATCCATCCTGGGCAAGGAGCCGCAACCATCAATTTTCGAAGCGTTTTTAAACGGCCGTCCCAGGCGTGGTTACTGGTTACGACCCGAGGCATTTTTTAAAAGTTCAGAGAAGATGGCCTGTCGCCCGAAAAAACTTTGACCGAACGGACAAGGCTCTAAATCGGGAACTTTGGCGATAGGAGGGGGTATTGCGGGGGCACAAACGCGCAAAAATTGAAGGGGGCACAAGCCAATGTGGGAGCGAGCCTGCTCGCGAAGAGGCCGTGTCAGTCGATATTTATTCCAACTGACACGTCCTCTTCGCGAGCAGGCTCACTCCTACAGAGTCTTTGTCAAATTCAGTGCTTCTGCTTGTCCTCACCAGATGACAAATCGTGCAAATGCCGCCGGGACAACGCGAGAAATCGCGGGGTCGGGCCGATGTCTTCGTACAGCGGATCGCCTTCTTCGTCGGTGGCCACGACAGTCGAGCCTTTCACGTACGGGAAGCTCTTTTCCAGCTCTTCGAGCGCCGCGCCGATCAACTCGCCGAGCAGTTCTTCAGGGTGCCGCTTGGGGTACATCTCGATGATCGCCGCCAAGCGCGCGGCGGCCTCCACATCCAGATGAATCGAGTAGCCGGTGTCGGTCAGGCGACCCTTGGCGTTTTCTTCCCAGTGATTGGCAAGCTCGCGGATTTTCATAAAAACCTCATGACGCGCCTGCTCATGGCAGGCAGGGTAAGTGTCCGGCCATGGCCGGCGAAAGCCGTTGTACGGCTTACTCTTCAGACTAGCTTGCGTGCCCGGGGTTTAAAGTCCCTTCGTCGTGTGCTTGTAAGAAGCGCTTTACGGCGGCACTCTTGAACGACAAGGCACCCCCGGATTTTTCGCTGGAGAACGGCTGATGACCGATATTGATGCACGCTTGCGCGAGGATGTTCACCTGTTGGGTGAGCTGTTGGGCAACACCATTCGTGAACAGTATGGGGACGATTTTCTCGACAAGATCGAGCAGATCCGCAAAGGCGCCAAGGCCGACCGTCGCGGTTCGATGGACGCCGAACTGAGCGCCAGCCTCAATCAGCTGAGCGAAGACGAGTTGCTGCCGGTGGCGCGGGCGTTCAACCAGTTTCTCAACCTGGCCAACATCGCCGAGCAATATCAGCTGATCCATCGCCGTGAAGAATCCCAGCCCGCGCCGTTCGAGGCGCGCGTGTTGCCGGAGTTGCTCACGCGCCTGCTGGCCGAAGGTCATGCGGCCGAATCCCTGGCACGACAGCTGGGGCGCCTGGAAATCGAACTGGTGTTGACTGCGCACCCGACCGAAGTTGCGCGCCGCACGCTGATCCAGAAATACGACGCCATCGCCGCGCAACTTGCCGCTCAGGATCACCGCGACCTGACCAGCGCCGAGCGCGAGCAGATTCAATCGAAATTGCAGCGCCTGATCGCCGAAGCCTGGCACACCGAAGAAATCCGTCGCACCCGCCCGACCCCCGTGGACGAAGCCAAATGGGGTTTCGCGGTGATCGAGCATTCGCTGTGGCAAGCGATCCCGAACTATTTGCGCAAGGCCGATAAAGCCCTGCATGACGCCACCGGCCTGCATTTGCCGCTGGAAGCCGCGCCGATTCGCTTTGCTTCGTGGATGGGCGGCGACCGCGATGGCAACCCTAACGTGACGGCTGCCGTGACCCGTGAGGTGTTGCTGCTGGCACGCTGGATGGCCGCCGATCTGTACGTGCGCGATGTCGATCACCTCGCCGCCGAGCTGTCGATGCAACAGGCCAGCGACGCGCTGAAAGCCAAGGCCGGCGACAGCGCCGAACCCTATCGCGCCGTCCTTAAACAGCTGCGTGAACGCCTGCGCGCCACTCGAAGCTGGGCCCACACTTCCTTGACGACAGCCACGCCGGCCCCCGCCGATGTGCTGCAAAACAACCGCGATTTGCTCGACCCGCTGGAGCTCTGCTACCAGTCGCTGCATGAGTGCGGCATGGGCGTGATCGCTGATGGACCGCTACTCGATTGCCTGCGTCGTGCGGTGACCTTCGGCTTGTTCCTGGTGCGCCTCGATGTGCGTCAGGACTCGTCCCGTCACACGGCGGCGATGACGGAAATCACCGATTACCTCGGCCTCGGTCGCTACGAAGACTGGAGCGAAGAGGAGCGCATCGCCTTCCTGATGCGCGAGTTGAACAACCGTCGGCCGTTGTTGCCGGCGTACTTCAAACCCTCCGCCGACACCGCTGAAGTGCTTGCCACGTGCCGGGAAATCGCCGCCGCACCGGGCGCTTCGCTTGGTTCGTACGTGATCTCCATGGCCGGCGCCGCTTCCGACGTGCTGGCCGTGCAACTGCTGCTCAAAGAGTCTGGTGTATTGCGGCCGATGCGCGTGGTGCCGCTGTTCGAAACCCTTGCCGACCTTGATAACGCCGGCCCGGTGATTGAAAAACTGTTGCTGCTGCCGGGTTATCGCGCGCGCCTGCAAGGGCCGCAGGAAGTGATGATCGGTTATTCCGACTCGGCCAAGGACGCTGGCACCACGGCGGCGGCCTGGGCGCAGTATCGGGCGCAGGAGCGTCTGGTCGACATCTGCCGCGAGCAGCAGGTGGAACTGCTGTTGTTCCACGGTCGCGGTGGCACCGTGGGGCGTGGTGGCGGTCCGGCGCACGCGGCGATTCTGTCGCAGCCGCCGGGGTCGGTGGCGGGGCGTTTCCGCACCACCGAGCAGGGGGAAATGATTCGTTTCAAATTCGGCCTGCCGGACATCGCCGAGCAAAATCTCAACTTGTATCTGGCGGCGGTGCTGGAGGCGACTTTGTTGCCACCGCCACCACCGGAGCCCGCCTGGCGCCATTTGATGGACGAATTGGCGGCAGACGGTGTCAGTGCTTACCGCGCCGTGGTGCGGGAAAATCCGCAATTCGTCGAGTATTTCCGCCAGTCCACCCCAGAGCAGGAGTTGGGGCGCCTGCCACTGGGCAGTCGCCCGGCCAAGCGCCGCGCCGGCGGGATCGAAAGCCTGCGGGCAATACCGTGGATCTTCGGTTGGACCCAGACACGCTTGATGTTGCCGGCCTGGCTCGGCTGGGAAGCCGCGTTAAGCAAGGCGCTGGAGCGTGGTGAAGGCGAGCTGCTGGGGCAAATGCGCGAGCAGTGGCCGTTCTTCCGCACGCGCATCGATATGCTGGAGATGGTCCTGGCCAAGGCCGACGCGGATATCGCCCGCTCCTACGATGAGCGGCTGGTCGAGCCGGATCTGCTGCCTTTGGGTGCGCACTTACGCGACCTATTGTCGCAGGCGTGTTCGATTGTTCTGGGGTTGACCGGTCAGTCTCAGCTACTGGCACATAGCCCAGCTACCCTCGAATTCATCCGCTTGCGCAACACCTACCTCGACCCGCTTCATCTATTGCAGGCCGAGTTGCTGGCACGTTCGCGCCTGCAGGAAGTGGCGCAGGGCAGCCCGGTAGAACAGGCGTTGCTGGTGTCTGTGGCGGGGATTGCCGCCGGTTTGCGAAATACCGGCTAAGGTTTTCGTCGTGGGTTAGGGCACTCGACGCGGGCGTCGAGTGCCGGTTCGCGCGGGGTTGAAAAGTGCTGCCAGGCGACAGTTAATGATGGGGTTGCGACTTGGGGTACCCCGTCGCAAGGTCACGCAAGGCGCGGGTTTCTCCGACTTTCGACGGCTTGTGTGCGTAGGATCTGCTGTGTATCTTGATCAGCCTTTGGCCGTTTGGGCGGTCACGACCCTGTTTTGAGATTGGCCCCACGAGGCGAATCCTTTGTTATCTATATAAAAAATTGAGGAGCACATCGATGCGCGTCATTCTGCTGGGAGCTCCCGGGGCCGGTAAAGGTACTCAGGCTAAGTTCATCACCGAAAAGTTCGGCATCCCGCAAATCTCCACCGGCGACATGCTGCGTGCTGCGGTCAAGGCCGGCACCGAGCTGGGCCTGATCGCCAAGAGCGTCATGGACAGCGGTGGCCTGGTTTCCGATGACCTGATCATCAATCTGGTCAAGGAACGCATCAGCCAGGCGGATTGCGCCAACGGTTTCCTGTTCGACGGTTTCCCGCGCACCATTCCTCAGGCTGAAGCCCTGGTGAAGGCCGGCGTCGAGCTGGACCACGTGGTCGAAATCGCAGTCGATGACGAAGAAATCGTTCAGCGTATCGCTGGTCGTCGTGTTCACGAGGCCAGCGGCCGCGTGTACCACACCGTCTACAACCCGCCAAAAACTGCTGGTAAAGACGACATCACCGGTGAAGAACTGGTGCAGCGCAAGGACGACACTGAAGAAACCGTGCGTCATCGCCTGTCGGTCTACCACTCGCAGACCAAGCCACTGGTGGATTTCTACCAGAAGCTGTCGGCGGCTCAAGGCAAGCCGAAGTACAGCCACATTGCTGGCGTCGGTTCGGTTGAAGCGATCACCGGCAAGGTGCTTGAAGCGCTGAGCTGAAAAGTCTGAACCGCTTCATCTTCTACGGCCCGCTTGCGGGCCGTAGTTGTTTATACTGGCGCACTTTTTCTGACCTCTCTTACGGAAACATCGATGAGCACCTTGCTGGCCCTGGACACCGCGACTGAAGCTTGCTCCGTTGCCTTGCTGCATGACGGCAAAGTGACGAGCCATTACGAGGTGATCCCGCGCCTGCATGCGCAGAAGCTGTTGCCGATGATCCAGCAATTGCTCGCCGATGCCGGGACCACCTTGCAAGCGGTCGATGCCATCGCTTTTGGCCGTGGGCCGGGCGCATTCACTGGCGTGCGTATCGCCATCGGCGTGGTACAGGGCCTGGCGTTTGCCCTGGATCGACCGGTCCTGCCGGTGTCGAACCTGGCGGTGCTGGCGCAGCGGGCGTATCGCGAACACGGTGTGAGCCAGGTCGCGGCCGCCATCGATGCGCGCATGGACGAAGTGTATTGGGGCTGCTACCGCGAAACGGCGGGTGAGATGCGTCTGGTCGGCAACGAAGCCGTATTGCCGCCGGAAGTGGCGGCGTTGCCGGCGGATGCCAGCGGTGACTGGTTTGGCGCCGGCACCGGTTGGGGTTATGCCGAACGCATCGCCGTCAGCGTGAGTGGTCAGGACGCGGGCATGTTGCCTCACGCCGAAGACCTGCTGACCCTGGCGCGATTTGCCTGGGAACGGGGTGAAGCGATTGTGGCGGATGAGGCGCAGCCGGTTTATCTGCGGGATAAAGTGGCGACGCCCAAGGCGCGTTAATCAGCGATACCGAGTTGTCTCCTTCGCGGGCAAGCCTCGCTCCTACAGGGTTTGCGCGGCCCCTGTAGGAGCGAGGCTTGCCCGCGAAGGCGATTTAGGGGATGTAACCAATCGTCGTTTTATCCCCTCGCCTTTAAACCTTTTCGCAATTCTGTGTTCTAGTTATCACCAAGCGGTTTGCGAAGTGGGCTATGCGCCACTAAACTGCCATCACTGATACCGAGCATGACATTATGCGCATAGACGGCCTTTCCTCTCAGTCCTACCCCATCAAGCGCAAGCCTCGCAAAGGGCATGTGGTTGAGGACGATTCCGTCGATATCGAGGGCGAGCTGGAGTTCCCTTCGGAAGAGCAAATGGCCGCCCGCGCCGCCAAAGCCTCCGCGCAGCGCCTGAGCAATCTGCCGGCGCGCCAACAAGACATGATTTACCACCGCGCCATGAGCAAAAGCGTCGCGATGGCCCTGGCCAGCTACCTCAGCACCGCCAATTTTGTCGATTGGGATTCGGATGTGATGGGTCTCGACCTGTATATCTGATGCGGCTGCCTTACTACCTCGGCTGCCCGTCCTGGAGTGAAAACGCCTGGCGCGATTACCTCTATCCGCAAGACGCGAAAACCTCCGAATTTCTCAATCTGTATTCTCAAGTATTCAACGCCGTGGAAGGCAATACGACCTTCTACGCGAGCCCGGCTGCCAGCACCGTGCAGCGTTGGGCCGAGACCATGCCCGAACACTTTCGCTTCACCGCCAAGTTCCCCGGCGACATCAGCCACGGCGGTGACCTGCGCGAACAATTGACCGCCACCGAAACCTTCCTGCAATTGCTCAGCCCCTTGGGCGAGCGGGTGTCGCCGCTGTGGTTGCAGTTGTCGAAAAGCTTCACGCCGCAACGATTGCACGAGCTGGCGGGTTTTATCGACGCAGTGGACCGGCCGCTGGCCATCGAAGTGCGGCATGACGATTTCTTCGCCAAGGGTGAGGCCGAGCGCTCGCTCAATCGCCTGCTGCTGGATCGCGGTGTCGAACGTATCTGCCTCGATCCGCGGGCGTTGTTCAGTTGCACGTCCACCGATCCTTCGGTGCTGCACGCCCAATCGAAGAAACCCAGGGTTCCGCCCCGTCCGGCGGCCTTCACGCAATTCCCGCAAGTGCGCTTCATTGGCCACCCGCAACTGGAAGCCAACGACCCGTTCCTGGTGCCCTGGGTCGAGAAAATCGCCTTGTGGATCGAAGAAGGGCGCACGCCGTATATCTTCCTGCACACCGCCGACAACCTGCTGGCGGCGAAACTGGCGCAACGTTTTCACGCAAAGCTGATGCTGCGTTTGCCTGGCTTGCCGCCGCTGCCTGAGCTATACAGAGAGCCCGCCGCCGAGCAACTTGGCCTGCTCTGAGGCGGATTCCCTGCCTTTTTCAGGAGCCTGCCAATGGATGCGCAAACCCTTCGAGCCCAAGCCTTCAAAGCACTGCATGAACGCGCCGGGGCTTTTGTCATTCCCAACCCGTGGGACGCCGGCTCGGCGAAAATGCTCGCCAACCTGGGCTTCGAGGCGCTGGCGACCACCAGTGCCGGTTTTGCCTTTTCTCAGGGGCGACCCGATGGCGGGTTGACGCTGGACGATACCCTGGCGAACGTTCGGGCGATTGTCGCGGCGACGGACCTGCCGGTTGCGGTCGATCTGGAAAACGGTTTTGCCGACGATCCCGCTGAATGCGCCCAAAGCATTCTGCGAGCCGCTGCTGCAGGTGCTGTCGGTGGTTCGATCGAAGACGCCACGGGACGTGCAGGCGCGCCGATTTATTGCTTCGAGCATGCAGTGGCGCGAATCGAAGCCGCCGTCGCCGCCGCCCGCAGTTTGCCGTTCCCGTTCACGCTGACGGCCCGGGCCGAGAATTTTCTGCATGGCAATCCCGATCTGGATGACACCATTCGCCGCTTGCAGGCCTTTGCCGAAGCGGGCGCCGACGTGCTCTATGCGCCGGGGTTGTGCAGTGCTGAAGACGTGTTGGCGGTGGTGCGCGCCGTGGCGCCGAAACCGGTCAATGTGTTGATGTCCGGCGGGTTGAAACTGACGGTCGAACAGTTGAGCGAAATGGGCGTCAAGCGCATCAGCGTCGGTTCGGCGCTTGCGCTGGCAGCGCTTGGCGAATTCTACCGCGCAGCCGAAGAGATCAAGACCTCGGGCACGTTCGGCTTTACCTCGCGGTCGATGCCGTACGCACAGGCCAATCAATTGTTCAAAGGCTGACAACGCGGCTTTTTGCGGGTGATCGCTCACCCGCTACAAACTGATGCGGCTGCGCGAGGTGGGGGTGTCGCTGAGGGTCAGGCGGCGATGCGCAGGTTCTGCAGCACGATCGGGCGAGCCCAACCGATATCGAAATCGAAGTTTTTCTGTTGCTCCGCCAGCTCTTCCGGCGGGAACGGCGGGAATGGCTTGTCCAGCAGGTCCATTTCGAATTCGGCGATCGGCAGGTGCAGTGGACGTGGTTGCGGCGCCGGGCCGGCTTCTGGCACCGGTTGACCCGCCGTCAGCACGATCGGGCGAACCCAGCCGCTTTCGAAGTTCTGCTGCTTTTGCTGGGCAGCGATTTCTTCCGGTGGGAACGGTGGGAATGGTTTGTCGGCCAGGTCCATTTCGAACTCGGCGATCGGCAGGAACAGCGGCTCGGGTGGCTTGACCTGGGTTTCCTTCACATCACATTCGCGCTGGGAAACGATGTGCGCCAGCAGTTCGCTGCCAACTGTGGGTTCTTCCGGGCTTTCGAGATCGACCGGTGGAAAGTTGAGAGACGCCGGCACGACATCGCCCGACTGATCGGCCAGGGCCTGGGCAAAGAAATCCTGCCACAGGTGACTGACGCCGCTCAGTGCTTGGGAGTTTCGCAGGCCAAAATCGCCGTGGGGCGAGATGTAACCTATCGATGTGCGTTGAATGTCTGACATTTCTCTCGGTCGACGCTCAGCTCTGGCAAAATGCTCGTTAGTTTTGTTATCGGCCGTTTCTGCCGATCATTAATTTTTTTGAGCGTGTTTTCCCATGATTGAGCAACCGGCGGCTTGCCGCATCCATGTCGAGGCCCTGGGCACGGCGTTTCAGCCACAGGCCGAGCAATGGGCCGAGCGCCTGGGCCTGCCTTTGCAGGTCGATGACGGCGAATTTGCCTTGCAGGTGGGTGAACAGGGTTTGCAACTGCAACAACTCGGCCCGGACGCACCGGGACCGGTGCGGGTGGACTTCGTCGAGGGCGGCGCCGCCCATCGCCGGTTGTTTGGTGGTGGCACCGGTCAGATGATCGCCAAGGCGGTTGGCATCGCCCAAGGCGTGCGTCCGCGGGTGCTGGATGCCACGGCGGGGCTTGGCAAGGACGCGTTCGTGCTGGCGAGCCTGGGTTGTGAGATGAGCCTGATCGAGCGTCAGCCGCTGATCGGCGCCTTGCTTGAAGATGGCCTGGCACGCGGAGCGGAAGATTTCGACGTGGCGTCGATTGTGGCGCGCATGCGATTGCTCAAGGGCAACTCGATCGAAGTCATGCGCAACTGGGAAGGCGAGCCACCGCAGGTCATCTACCTTGACCCGATGTTTCCCCATCGTGAGAAAACTGCGCTGGTGAAGAAGGAAATGCGCCTGTTTCGGCCGTTGGTGGGGGATGACCCGGATGCGCCGGCGTTGCTCGAAGCGGCGTTGGCATTGGCCAGCCACCGGGTGGTGGTGAAGCGTCCGCGCAAGGCGCCGTGCATTGCCGGGCCGAAGCCGAGCCATGCGCTGGACGGGAAATCCAGTCGGTATGACATTTATCCGAAAAAGGCGCTCAAGCCTTAAGACCGAGTTGTTCCCATCGCGGGCAAGCCCGCTCCCACAGGGCCGGTGGTGTCTTTGTAGGAGCGAGGCTTGCCCGCGAAGGCGTCCGTTAGAACGATATCAATCTATCAGTCTGACTAGGGACGATAAGCCCGCATAAACAACCCCACCACTTCCCGCACATGTTCCTCTGCCGCATCCCCGGTCAGCGGCTCGCCACAGCCATACAACAACCGAAAATTCCCCGCGCCCTTGAGCAGGCAAAAGAAATGTTCGGCAGCGTTACGTGGCTTGTCGATGCTCAACACACCACTCTGATCAACCTTGGTCAGCAGCCGTTCCATGCCATGCAGCATGCGCTCTGGCCCGGCCTCGAAGAAGATCTGCGAGAGTTTCGGGTCCTGGCTGCCCAGCGTCATCATCAACCGGTGCAGGTTCACCGATTCATCGCTGTTGATCAGGTGATGAAAGCCGCGCGCGATATTCAACAGCACCGTCTCCACTGAAACGCCATCAGGCAATTCGAAAAACAGCGTAGGCAATTGCTCTTCGCACTTGGCGACAACGGCAGCGGAGAACAGCGTCTCCTTGTCGTTGAAATGGCTGTAGACGGTCAGCTTCGACACGCCAGCCTCGGCCGCGACGGCGTCCATGCTGGTGCTCGCATAGCCATTGCTCAGAAACAGGATTTTCGCCGCATCGAGGATCGCCTGGCGCTTGGCCAGATCCTTGGGACGGCCCGGACCATTGGGTGCTGAAAAGTTGTTCGGCATTATTCGCTTTTAATACTGGACTGGTGAGTTTGCTATTAATAACATACTGGTCAGTATAATTATTCCAAGCACCATTAGCGAAAGGTCCTTCACCATGTTCCGCTATGCCTTGCCCCTCGCATTGCCAGTCAGTCTGGTGCTTTTATTGTCTGCGTGTGGTCACGAAGAGGCACCGCAAGTCACCGTTCGACCGGCCATGGTGGTGCAGCCAGAGCCTTCGGCACAGGCGATGGAAAGCTATCCCGGTGAAGTCCGTGCTCGCTACGAGCCTGATCTGGCGTTTCGCATTGGCGGCAAAGTCAGCCGACGACTGGTCGAAGAAGGGCAGCGGGTCAAGGCCGATCAACCACTGGCCGAACTCGATCCCCAGGACGTGCGCCTGCAACTGGAAGCCACCCGCGCTCAGGTCGCGGCGGCCGAAGCCAATCTCAATCTCGTACGTGCCGAGCGTGACCGCTACAAGACCCTGATGGATCGTCAGATGGTCAGCCGCTCGCAGTACGACAATTCCGAAAATCTATACAGATCCGGTGAAGCGCGCCTGAAGCAGATCAAGGCCGAATTCAACGTCTCGACCAACCAGGCCAGCTACGCCGTGCTGCGTGCGCCTCAGGACGGTGTGGTGGCCAAGCGTGCGGTGGAAGTCGGGCAAGTCGTCGCCGCCGGTCAAACCGTGTTTACCCTCGCCACCGATGGCGAGCGCGAGGTGTTGATCAGCCTGCCGGAACAGAGCTTCGGTCGTTTCAAGGTCGGGCAGCCGGTGTCGGTGGAACTTTGGACCCAACCTGATCAGCGTTTTGCCGGGCGCATCCGTGAGTTGTCGCCCGCCGCTGATCCGAAATCCCGCACCTTCGCGGCCCGCATTGCGTTCACCGCCGGCAAAGTCCCGGCCGAGCTCGGCCAGAGCGCCCGGGTGTTTATCCAGACTGCCGACGTCGTGGCGCTGTCGGTACCGCTCTCGGCGGTTACCGCCGAAAACGGCGCCACTTACGTGTGGGTGCTCAGCGCCAACAACACCCTGAAGAAAGCCCCAGTCCGGGTCGGCCCGTTCGGCGAGAAAACCGTGCCGGTGCTCGAAGGCCTGAACGCCAGTGACTGGGTGGTGGCGGCCGGTGTGCATGTGCTTCACGACGGGCAGCAAGTGCGCCCGGTGGATCGCTCCAACCGCGTGGTCAATCTTGCGGGCAAGGAGTAATCCCCGATGGGTTTCAATCTTTCCGAATGGGCGCTGCGTAACCGCCAGATCGTACTGTTCCTGATGCTGTTGCTGGCGATTGTCGGCGCACTTTCCTACACCAAACTGGGCCAGAGCGAAGACCCGCCGTTCACCTTCAAGGCCATGGTGATCCGCACCAACTGGCCGGGGGCCACCGCCGAGGAAGTGTCGCGCCAGGTCAGTGAACGCATTGAAAAGAAGCTGATGGAAACCGGCGAGTACGAGCGCATCGTGTCGTTCTCTCGACCGGGTGAATCCCAGGTGACGTTCGTTGCGCGTGACTCAATGCACTCGGTGCAGATTCCGGATCTCTGGTACCAGGTTCGCAAGAAGATCGGCGACATTCGTCATACCTTGCCACCGGGCATTCAGGGCCCGTTCTTCAACGATGAATTCGGCACCACCTTCGGCAATATCTACGCGCTGACCGGCGACGGTTTTGATTACGCGGTGCTCAAGGACTACGCCGACCGCATCCAGATTCAGCTGCAACGGGTCAAGGATGTGGGCAAGGTCGACCTGCTCGGGTTGCAGGACGAGAAGGTCTGGATCGAACTCTCCAACGTCAAACTCGCCACCCTCGGTTTGCCGTTGGCTGCGGTGCAGCAGGCGCTTGAAGAGCAGAACGCGATGTCCACGGCCGGTTTCTTTGAAACCACCAGTGAGCGATTGCAGCTACGGGTTTCGGGGAATTTTCAGACGGTCGAAGAGATCAGGAACTTCCCGATTCGCGTCGGTGATCGCACGTTCCGTATCTCCGATGTCGCGGACGTCCGTCGTGGTTTCAACGATCCTCCGGCGCCGCGCATGCGTTTCATGGCCGAAGACGCCATCGGTCTGGCCGTGGCGATGAAGGACGGCGGCGACATTCTGGTGCTGGGCAAGGCGCTGGAAATCGAGTTCGCCAGGATCCAGAAAAACCTTCCGGCCGGCATGCAGCTGCGCAAGGTTTCCGATCAACCCGCCGCGGTGAAAACCGGTGTCGGTGAGTTTGTACAAGTGTTGGTGGAAGCCCTGGCCATCGTCCTGTTGGTGAGCTTCTTCTCCCTCGGCGTGCGCACCGGCATGGTGGTGGCGCTGGCGATTCCGCTGGTGTTGGCGATGACCTTCGCCTGCATGTATTACCTTGGCATCGGCCTGCACAAGATTTCTCTCGGTGCGCTGGTGCTGGCGTTGGGCTTGCTGGTGGACGACGCGATCATCGCCGTGGAAATGATGGCGATCAAAATGGAGCAGGGCTTCGACCGGATCAAGGCGGCCAGTTACGCCTGGACTAGCACCGCGTTCCCGATGCTCACCGGCACGTTGATCACGGCCGCCGGTTTCCTGCCGATTGCCACTGCGCAATCGGGCACTGGCGAGTACACGCGTTCGATCTTCCAGGTAGTCACCATCGCGCTGCTGGCGTCGTGGATTGCCGCCGTGGTTTTCGTGCCGTATCTGGGGGAAAAACTCCTGCCGGATCTGGCGAAGATTCATGCAGCGAAACACGGCATTGGTCAGCCTGATCCGTACGCTACGCCTTTTTATGAACGTGTCCGACGCCTGGTGGAGTGGTGCGTGCGCTGGCGAAAAACGGTGATCACGCTGACAGTGGTGTTGTTTATCGCCTCCATCGTGTTGTTCCGTTTTGTACCGCAGCAGTTCTTCCCGGCCTCGGGACGACTGGAGTTGATGGTCGATCTGAAACTGGCCGAAGGCGCTTCGTTGAGCAACACCGCCGACGAGGTTAAACGCCTTGAAGGTTTACTGAAGGATCACGCCGGCATCGATAATTACGTGGCCTACGTCGGTACCGGTTCGCCGCGCTTTTACCTACCGCTGGATCAGCAACTTCCTGCGGCGAGCTTCGCCCAGTTTGTCGTCCTGGCCAAGACCATCGAGGACCGCGAAACCCTGCGCACCTGGCTGATCGAAACCCTCAACGAGCAATTCCCGGCCCTGCGTTCGCGGGTGACGCGTCTGGAAAACGGCCCGCCAGTCGGCTATCCGGTGCAGTTCCGGGTCACCGGCGAACACATCGAGGACGTCCGCGCCCTGGCTCGAAAAGTGGCGGCCAAGGTTCGCGAGAATCCCCATGTGGCCAACGTCCACCTGGACTGGGAAGAGCCGAGCAAAGTGGTTTATCTGAACGTCGATCAGGACCGCGCGCGAGCCCTTGGCGTGAGCACGGCGAACCTGTCGAAGTTCCTGCAAAGTTCGCTGACCGGTTCCAGCGTCAGTCAGTACCGCGAAGACAACGAGTTGATCGAAATCCTGCTGCGCGGCACGTTGCATGAACGCACTGAACTGTCGTTGCTGCCAAGCCTGGCGGTGCCGACCGACAACGGTCGCAGCGTGGCGTTGTCGCAGATCGCGACGCTGGAATACGGTTTTGAAGAAGGCATCATCTGGCACCGCAACCGTCTGCCGAACGTGACGGTCCGCGCCGATATCTATGGCAAGGAACAACCGGCGACGCTGGTGCAGCAGATCATGCCGACGCTCGATCCGATCCGCGCGGAACTGCCTGACGGCTACTTGCTGGAAGTCGGCGGCACCGTGGAAGATTCCGCCCGTGGGCAAAACTCGGTGAAGGCCGGTGTGCCGCTGTTCATCGTGGTGGTGCTGACGTTGCTGATGCTGCAACTGCGAAGCTTCTCACGCACCGTGATGGTGTTCCTCACAGCGCCATTGGGATTGATCGGCGTAACCCTGTTCCTGATGGTGTTCCGCCAGCCGTTCGGTTTTGTGGCCATGCTCGGGACCATCGCGCTGTCCGGGATGATCATGCGTAACTCGGTGATTCTGGTGGACCAGATCGAGCAGGACATCGCCGCCGGGCTCAAACCGTGGCAGGCGATTATCGAAGCCACGGTGCGTCGTTTCCGGCCGATCGTGCTGACCGCACTCGCCGCCGTATTAGCCATGATCCCGCTGTCACGCAGCGTGTTTTTCGGGCCGATGGCGGTGGCAATCATGGGCGGATTGATTGTCGCGACGGCGTTGACGTTGCTGTTTTTGCCGGCGCTGTATGCGGCGTGGTTCCGCATCAAGAAAGAACCCGCCTGACCCCTGTAGGAGCCGGCTTGCTGGCGATCCATTCACCGTGGTGTATCTGATGCACCGCGGTGATGCGATCGCCGGCAAGCCGGCTCCTACATGTATTTCAGAATCTTCTGATATTGAGTCAGAGGGACCTGAATGCTGTACTCAAGCCTCAGTTTCATGAGGTTTTGAGACAGCAATAATGAAAAAGCCACCGAAGCTGAAGGGGCGGACCGATCCGGTGTTCGACCTGTTGGGGAAGTCACCCCACAAAGAGCGCCTCTCGGATTACCTCGCCCTGCTCAAACCGCTGGATGATCAGGGACGCTATCTTCCCTTCGATGAGTTGCGTTATCGCTGGGCGCCGGGGCTGGATTCGAACCTGTGTTGGGCGCTGGTAAAGAAAGCCAGAACGGCACAGTACTCAAGTCTTTTGCCGCTGGGCGAGCCTGTTCGGTGGGGCAACTTCATGCTTACGCCGCTGGCGCACAAAGCGGTTTCCGCCGTCGATCGAAAAACCACAACGGCTGCACTGGAGTTCATGACCAGTCAAATCGGCGAGCATGCGCATTTCAGCTATCTGTTGAATGATCTGATCGAAGACGAAGCGATCAGCAGCAGCCAACTCGAAGGTGCAGCGACGACCACGCGTGTGGCCAAGGACATGCTCAAGCGCAAGCGCCGGCCGCGCACGCCGGATGAGCGAATGGTGATCGGCAATTTCAGAATGATGAACTTCGCCTGGGAAAAACGTTATGAACCCCTGAGTGTCGCGCTGATTTTGGACATGCACCGGGTGGGCGTCGAAGGCATTGATGATGCGCAATACTCGCCGGGGGAATTCAGGGGCAACGATGACGTGGTGGTGCAGGATGGCGAAGGCAACACCGTTCATACGCCCCCTCCTGCTGCGGGGGTGATGTCACGATTGCAGTTGCTGGCGAAGTGGATCAACCAGTCGCACAACGATCCTGAGCACGTGGAATACCTTCACCCACTGATCAAAGGCATCGCGCTGCATTTTGCCTTGGGCTATGAGCATCCTTTCCGTGATGGGAATGGGCGGGTCGCGCGGGCGTTGTTCTACTGGTACATGTTCAAGAGTGACTTCTCTGCCTTTCGTTACATTGCGATCAGCATTTTGTTGCGCAATGCGCCGGTGAAGTACGGGCGCTCTTATCTGAACACTGAAGCTGATGACCTCGACTTGACGTACTTCATTGATTTCCAGTGTTCGGTCGTCTTGCGTGCTGTCAGTGGTTTTACCAAGGCGTATCGGAAAAGTCTGGCGTACGCCGACAGCTTTGATCGCTGGTTGTTGGAGTCCGGTTTTTTTGAGCGATTGACCGAGAAGCAGCGTGCCGTATTCCAGGTGGCCAAGAGCGGGATGGCCAAGGAATTTACGGCAGTTAATGTGAAGGAAAATCTGAACTGCTCTTACAACACTGCGTCGGCGACCCTGAACGGGCTGGCGGATTTGAAGGTGTTTGAGAAGAGGAAGGTGGGGCGGGAGTGGGTGTTTTTCCTACGGCCTGTATCAGCCTGAATCAGTGTGGGAGCATGCCTGCTCCCACAGAGCCTTGCACTAAGGCTTAGAGCGAACCAAACACCTTCTTCGCCAGACTGGTCGCTGCCGCTGCAGGATTCTGGCGAATGGTTTCTTCCTGTTTGCCGATCATCTCGAACAAACCGTTCAGGGCCTGCTCGGTTACGTAGCTTTCGATGTTGGCGCTTTTCGCATCCACTACACCCATGGTCGCAGCTTGTCCGGCGAACGAGTTGTATTGCTTGGCCAGGCCAACCTGGTCGGTGGCTTGTTTGACGATCGGCAGGAACTTGGCGCGGATCTGTTCGCGGCTGGTTTTGTTCAGGTATTGCGTGGCGGAGTCATTACCGCCGCTGAGAATGCCCTTGGCATCGTCGACCGTCATCTTCTTCACGGCATCCACGAGGATCGGCTGAGCCTGGACCACGGCCGTTTCCGCCGCTTTGTTCATGCTGGTTTCCAGCTGATCGACCTGATCACCCATGCCGAATTGCTTCATCTTGCTGGCGACCTTGCCCAGTTTGCCCGGCAGTTCGATCTTCACGTCCGGGTTGTTGCTGAAGCCGCCCGGCGTGCCGAGTTGTTTCACGGCCAGTTGCGCGCCTTGGGTCAGGGCATCCTTGAGGCCGCCGGTAGCGTCCTTTTGCGACAAGTCACTGAGTGACAGCGCCATGGCACTGGCGGAAATCATCAAACCTGCACACAGGCCGGCGAAGCGAAGGGTAGGGCGGAACATGGCGGCTTCCTTGTTCAAAAAAGAATTAACGGACGGCGTCGACGCGAATTTTCAGTGGCTGCGGGTCGCTGCCATTCAGTTGTACGGCGTGATGTTCGGTGGTGATGAACATCAGTTGGCCATTCACTTCGATTCGCGCGCTGACGGAATAACGATGGCCGGGTTTGACCTGGGCCGGATCGTAACTCAGATGGAACGGCAGTGGCACCTGGCCTTTGACCGGACCTTTCTGCTCGTCGAGTACCACGGCAGGAGCGTCGGCCAGCGATACGTCCTGCAAGCTGACGCTCAGGGTGGCAGTCGGCGGCAGGGCGATGCGCTGGAGATAGAAGACTTCGCCATCGAGGCTGATTTTGGCGGCGGGTTGCGGGGTTTGGCAGGCACTGAGCAAAGCAGCCAGTCCCAGAAGCGAAAGTTTTTTCATGCATTCAATCCTTGTCGTTGGCACCTGAAGAAGACTGGTGCCAACGACAATTTAGCGTTTTTTTCAGGCGAGGGCTTAGAAGTTGCCTTCCGGTGTTTCACGAACGCTACGAACGACAACGTCTTCCGGGCGCAGGTGGTTTACACCCAGCTCCACTCGATGAAGTTTGATGGTCTTGTAAATCATATGCTCGGGGGTTTCGATGCGTGCACGGATTGCATAGCTATTGCCAGGCAGGACATCTGCAACCTGGTACAGCAGGGTAAAGGTTAGCGCTTTCTTTTCCGCATCAGAGATAACTTGTCGGGCAAGTAGTTTGGCTGGGGCATCAGTCGCAGTGACATCCAGCAGATCGACGTAAAGTGTCGAGTTCAGTGGAAGGGCAATCTTGTGCAGGTAGTACACGGTACCGCTGATGTTCATTACAGGTTCGCTGCTCATTTTGATTTCCTTATCAAATAAATCGTCGGAAATGACGAGCAGTCAGCCTATCGCCAAGGCACTGGAACCAGATGTAGGGGAATTCCCTGATTAGGGGGGGAATTGATGTCAGGGTGGATCGGAAGCTTCCTTGCTTCTGAACCCTTGGTGCCGCGCGATCAAACAGGCGTGATCAACTCCGCAGCATCTTCACTGCGATGCAACGCCACCTGACGGATCGACAAGCGGATCTCCGCCGACAACACCCGTTTCGCCGCGCCTTCGGCCAGTTCGCCGAGCAGTTCGTGATAGCTCAGCTTGCCGGCCTCGTCACGCTTGAGCACATCGAGGTCGAGCATCGTCTGGATGAAGTGGCGGAACAGGCTCTTGTCGAAAAACTCCGGCGCGTTTAAGCCATGCAGGATCGACAGGCGCTGGGCCATGACCGTGCACAGGTCTTCCAGTTCTTCGGCACTGATGCTGTTCTGGCCGCTGTTGAGCAGCAGGGAAACCGTCATGTAGAAGCGCTGCAAGGTCTGGGCGATGCTCTTCGACAGCAGCGTCAGCAGCACGAAATGCCGCGAGCTTGGCGCCGGACGCAGGTAAACGTCGTTCTCGAAACGCAGCAGGCCTTGCTCGACGAACGCTTCGAGCCATTGATCGATCACGGCATCCAGTTCGTCCAGCGACCAGCGAATGAACAGCTCCGATTGCAGGTACGGATACAGCGCGCGGGTGTAGCGCAGGATCTGCTCGCGGCTCATGCGCGACGCACTCTGGAAGAAGCTCGCGAGCAACGCCGGCAACGCGAAAATGTGCAGCACGTTGTTGCGGTAGTAAGTCATCAGGACGGCGTTTTGCTCATCCAGATAGAGGATTTTGCCCAGCGCATCGCTCTGTTCGGACAGCAGGTCCATGTCCTTCACATGCTCGATCAGCGCGCGGCCGTCACCTTCCGGCAGCGTGGTGTGCGGCGAGTACGGAACCTTGCGCAGCAGCGCCAGATACAGATCCAGCACCCGCGCCATGGCGCGATCGTCCAGTGCCAAACGACTGGTGGACAGCAATGCCAACGCCACGAGGTTGACCGGGTTGATCGCTGCCGCTTCGTTCAGGTGCTGCGCCACTTTCTCGCCGAGGCGGTTGGTGGTTTCGTTGAGCCAGGCCGGTTTGAACTGCGGGCCGAGTTCCTGTTGGCGCCAGTCTGGTTGTTCGCTGTCGAGGAATTCCGCCAGTTTGATCGGTTCGCCGAAGTTCACTGCGACCTGGCCGAAACGCTGCTTCAGGGCGCCGATGACTTTGAAGATGTCGAAGATCGATTCTTTCTTCTTGCTCGCACCACGCAGTTCGCCGAGGTAAGTCCGGCCTTCCAGCACGCGTTCATAACCGATGTACACCGGCACGAACACGATGGGCATGCGCGAGGAGCGCAGGAAGCTGCGCAGGGTGATCGCGAGCATCCCGGTTTTCGGTTGCAGCATGCGCCCGGTGCGCGAGCGGCCGCCCTCGACGAAATACTCGACCGGGAAACCTTTGGTGAACAGGGTGTGCAGGTATTCGTTGAACACCGAGGTGTACAGCGGGTTGCCCTTGAAGGTACGGCGCATGAAAAACGCACCGCCACGACGCAGCAGGCCGCCGATCCCAGGCATGTTGAGGTTGATCCCGGCGGCGATGTGCGGCGGGGTCAGGCCGTTGCGAAACAGCAGATACGAAAGCAGCAGGTAGTCGATGTGGCTGCGGTGGCACGGCACATAGATCACTTCGTAACCCGGGGCGACCTTCTGCACGCCTTCGATGTTGTTGACCTTGATGCCGTCGTAGATCTTGTTCCAGAACCAGCTCAGCACCACTTCCATGAAGCGGATCGCGGTGTAGGTGTAGTCCGAGGCGATCTCGTTGCCGTAGCGCAGGGCCTGGGCCTTGGCTTTCTCCGGGGAGAGGTTCTCGCGTTCGGCTTCGTCGAGGATCGCTTGCTTGACCAGCGGCTGGTTGAGCAGGCCTTTGACCAGGTTGCGACGGTGGGAAATGTCCGGCCCGATCACCGCGGCTTTGAGGTTGCGGAAGTGCACCCGCAGAATCCGTTGGGCCATGCGCACGGTGCGCTCGTGACCTTTGTTGTGCTCGATCAGTTCACGCAGGTGGATCGGCGCGGAGAATTGCACGCGGGTCTTGCGCCCCAGCACGATGATGCTCAACAAGCGGCGCAGGCGCCCGGTGACCGCCCAGCTATCGGCAAATAGCAGCTTCCACGGACTCGACTCGCTGTCCGGCGACTGGCCCCAGAACACGCTGACCGGAATGATCTGCGCGTCTTCGGCAGCGTTCTGGCTCAGGGCGCTGACCAGTCGGGTCAGGGTCGGTGGCGCGCCGCGTTTGTCCTGGCGACCGAGCCAGTCGGGCTCAGGTGTCAGGTAAAAGAACGCGGCGGGTTCCAGCAGATTGCCGACAGACACCGGCAGCACCGGGCGCGGCAGGCCCGCCTTGCTGCATTCGGTGTCGACCACGGCGAGGTCGGTCAGCGAAGGGTTTTGCAGGACGTAGAACACCGGACGGCTGCGGTCGAGGTTGAGGGTGAACGACGACTGATTGATCGTCTCCGAGCGAACCCAGAGATAGAGCAGTCGGCGCAGGGTGCCAAACACAAGACGGCGGAACGGGGAACGGGTCATACGGCTTCTGCGTGAGTGGAATAAACCGAGCGTTTGCTCGGGCGGTCGATAGTGTGCCGGATTAGTCGAAAATCGGCAAAAAAGCGCCTAAGTAAAGTTGAGTTGAGAGTTTTGACGCCTGTCATATACTCGGCGAGCCCGCACTGGCCACTTAGTGGCACCTCTCAGTGCAAGCAATGTTCCCGAGGCTTTCCTGCGAAAAGCCCGATCAATAATAAAAAAGGAGTATGAACAGATGGCTACGCGCGAAACCGGCAATGTGAAGTGGTTCAACGACGCCAAGGGCTACGGCTTTATTCAACGCGAGGACGGGGTGGACGTGTTCGTGCACTACCGCGCGATTCGCGGTGAGGGGCATCGTTCGCTGACTGAAGGCCAGCAGGTCGAGTACGGCGTTGTGACGGGGGAGAAGGGTTTGCAGGCTGAGGATGTGGTGGGGCTGTAAACCCACGCTTCAGATCACCCAAAACCCTGTAGGAGCGAGGCTTGCCCGCGAAGGCGTCATCACTGACGCTAAAAGCTTCGCGGGCAAGCCATGCTCCTACAGGTTCGTGGTGTGATGGGTTACGCGGTTTTCCAGGTGATCTCTTCTTCGCCATCGGCGCTGATGCGCATCCAGCGATCCGCTGTCTCTTCACCTTCTTCCTCGACCCAACTGCCCGGCGCACAACGTACTTCTACGTTCAGCGCGGCAAACGCGGCGCGGGCGCAGGCAATGTCGTCTTCCCACGGGGTCTGGTCGCTTTCCAGGTACAGGCTGTTCCATTTTCCTACCGCTTTCGGCAGCCAGGTCACTGGCACGTTGCCGGCCTTGCACTTGTAGGTCTGACCTTTCTGAACCCAATCGGTGCACGGGCCCAGAGCCGCGCCGAGCCAAGCGGAAACGGCCTTGTGGTCGACGTCGGCGTCTTTCAGGTAAATCTCGATATCGGGTTGGCGCATGGATGTCCTCACTGCGGGTCTGAAAAATCCATTCGCGGATTTAGCCGGTCTCAAGCTGCTGCTCAAGACCAAAAATTAAGATTGAAGAACAAAGTAATCGTAGCGCATCGAAACAGTGACCTCGAACGGCTCGGTCTGCTCGATGACCGCCGCCCGGCGTTCGGCACTGGCGCGCCAGCCGTGAGGCGTCATGGCCAACAGGTTGGCGCGATCCTGACCACTTGCAAGCGTCAGCTTGAACTCCAGGGTTTCACTGTGTTGCAGCGCCATGCCGTCAGGCACCAAGGCCAGATGCTTGTCGTCGGTGTACTCACGCACTTCGTCGTACAGCCGCTCGCGCAATTCCATCAGGTGGCCGCTGGTCGGCCCGACTTTCATCAAGCCGCCGCCGGGGCTGAGCAGGCGCTTGGCTTCTTCCCAGTCCAACGGGCTGAAGACGCTGGCGAGAAACTGACAACTGCCGGACGCCAACGGCACCCGCGCCATGCTGGCGATCAACCAGGTCAACTGCGGATTGCGCTTGCAGGCGCGTTTGACCGCTTCCCGGGAGATGTCCAGTGCGTAACCGTCAGCGTTGGGCAAGGCTTCGGCGATTTGCGCGGTGTAGTAACCCTCACCACAACCGATGTCCAGCCAGCGCTGCGGCGCGTATTGCGCCGCCAGCTCAGCGAGACGCCTGGCTACCGGCGCGTAATGGCCGGCGTTCAGGAAGTCGCGCCGGGCTTCGACCATCGCCAGGTTATCCCCAGGGTCGCGGCTGTTCTTGTGCTGCACCGGCAACAGGTTCAGGTAACCCTGGCGCGCACGGTCGAAACGATGCCCGGCGGGGCAAGCCACGCCGTTGTCCACCGCGTTCAGCGGTTCGCTGCAGATCGGGCAGGCAAGCATCAGGCGAGCAACTTGATCAGGGTCTGGTAGTAGATTTCGGTCAGCACGTCGAGGTCGGCGGCCAGTACACGCTCGTTGACCTGGTGGATCGTCGCGTTGACCGGGCCCAGTTCAACCACCTGTGTACCCATGGTCGCGATAAAGCGGCCATCGGAGGTGCCACCGCTGGTGGAGGCTTTGGTTTCGCGACCGGTGATGTCCTTGATGCTCGACGCGACGGCGTCCAGCAAAGCGCCCGGTTCGGTGAGGAACGGCAGGCCGGACAGCGCCCAGTCGATGTGCCAGTCCAGGCCATGCTTGTCGAGGATGTCGGCGACGCGTTTCTGCAAGCCTTCGACGGTGGATTCTGTGGAGAAGCGGAAGTTGAACACTGCCACCAGATCACCGGGGATCACGTTGGTCGCGCCAGTGCCGGAATTCACGTTGGAAATCTGGAAACTGGTCGGCGGGAAGAAATCGTTGCCGTGGTCCCAATGCTCGGCGGCCAGTTCGGCCAGCGCCGGGGCGGCGAGGTGGATCGGGTTCTTGGCGAGGTGCGGATACGCGACGTGACCTTGCACACCGCGTACGGTCAGCTTGGCGCCGAGGGAACCGCGACGGCCATTCTTGACCACGTCACCTACCAAAGTAGTGCTCGACGGTTCGCCGACGATGCACCAGTCCAGACGCTCCTTGCGCGCCGCCAGACGTTCAACCACCGCTTTGGTGCCGTGGTGCGCCGGGCCTTCTTCATCGCTGGTGATCAGGAACGCGACTTTGCCCTTGTGATCCGGGTAGTCGGCGACGAAGCGCTCGGCGGCCACGGTCATGGATGCCAGGCTGCCTTTCATGTCGGCCGCGCCACGACCGCAGAGCATGCCGTGTTCATCGATCAGCGCGTTGAACGGGTCGATCTGCCAGGCGGTCACCGGGCCGGTCGGAACCACGTCGGTGTGGCCGGCGAAGCACAGCACCGGGCCGTCGTGCTTGCCGTGGGTGGCCCAGAAGTTATCCACATCTTCGATGCGCATTGGCTCAAGCATAAAACCGGCATCGCCCAGGCGCTGCATCATCTGCTTCTGGCAATCGGCGTCGACCGGCGTCACGGACGGACGGCGGATCAGGTCGATGGCGAGTTGAAGGGTCGGCGAAAGGTCGGCGTGGGCCGTCATGGAAAACTCCGGAATCTTTTAATGTAGGAGCGAGGCTTGCCCGCGAAGAACGATAATGAGGTGTATCTGTTACACCGAGTCGCATCGTTCGCGGGCAAGCCTCGCTCCTACAGGAAATGGGGGGCGTGGCCTGCAAAATGGCGGTTATCTTAAAGCAAAACGGCGGCCATTGGCCGCCGTTTAGTGCATCTGCAAAGATTTAGACTGCCGGTGCCGTTTCGGCCTCGACGGCCGGTTTCGGCAGCGAGGACAGGAACGCCATGATCAGCGCCGCCAGGTACGGCAGCGACTGCACCAGCAACATGATCACCCAGAAGCGCATGTCGTTGCTCGGCAGCCCGTTCACCAGGAAGATCCCCAGCGCCGCGCCCCACAACAGCAGCATGATGAACATCTCTTCACGCGCTTCCGAAATAGCCACCCAGAAGCCGTGGTTGTCGGCGTTTTTCGGCGTGCGGAAGAACGGAATGCTGCTGGTGAAGAAGCCGTACAGCACCGCTTTGGCGATGGTGTGCGACAACGCCAGCCCGGCCAGCGCCGCGCAGAACGCGTCCTTGAGGTTCACGCCAACGGCGCGACGGTAGAGGAAGATGATCTTGCCGACCTTGAACACGAACAACGCCAATGGCGGGATCGCGAAAATCAGCAGTGGCGGATCGACCCGTTGCGGCACGATGATCATCGCCGCCGACCACAACAGTGCGCCCACGGTGAAGAAGATGTTCATGCCATCCGCGACCCACGGCAACCAGCCCGCGAGGAAGTGGTAGCGCTGGCCACGGGTCAGCTCGGTGTCCTTGCCGCGCAGCAGACTGGCGGTGTGACGCTTGATGATCTGAATCGCACCGTAGGCCCAGCGGAAACGCTGTTTCTTGAAGTCGATAAAGGTATCGGGCATCAGGCCTTTGCCATAGCTGGTGTGGTAATACGCCGCCGACAAGCCTTTCTCGAATACGCGCAGACCCAACTCGGCGTCTTCACAGATGCACCAGTCGGCCCAGCCGAGTTCCTCGAGCACCGAGCGCCGGGTCATGGTCATGGTGCCGTGCTGGATAATCGCGTCGCGGTCGTTACGGGTGACCATGCCGATGTGGAAGAAGCCTTTGTATTCCGCGTAGCAGAGCTTCTTGAAGGTGCTTTCGTTCTGGTCGCGATAATCCTGCGGCGACTGCACCACAGCGATTTTCGGATCGGCGAAGTGCGGCACCATGTGCTTGAGCCAGTTCGGGTCGACGCAGTAGTCGGAGTCGATCACCGCAATCACTTCGGCATCTTTGGCGGTGTGCGGAATCAGGTAGTTCAGCGCGCCGCCCTTGAAGCCGGCCAGCGGCGCGACGTGGAAGAACTTGAAGCGCGGGCCGAGGGTTGCGCAGTAATCGCGCACCGGTTCCCAGACGGCCGGGTCCTTGGTGTTGTTGTCGATGATCAGGACTTCGAAGTCCGGATAGTCGAGGTTGGCCAGGGCGTTGAGGGTCTGTTTGACCATCTCCGGCGGCTCGTTGTAGCACGGCACGTGAATCGACACTTTCGGCCTGTAGTCCGAATCGCCCACCACCGGCAGGAATTCACGCCGGCGTTTGTGGGTCCAGACCGCTTCGGCCAGTTCATGCGCCTCGGTCAGCAGTACGATAAAGACCCCGAGTGCGCCGAGTGCGAGGAGAAATCCTACGGTCAGGCTGAACCAGGTGCTGTATTGCTGGCTGTAGTCGTAGCCGATCCACACCAGCACCGAACCGCACAAGAAGGCGATAAAAGTCAGGAAGGTACGGCCACGTTGACGCAGGGCCGAGCCGTCAATCATCAGCAAGGTCAGGGACAGCAGGGCCAACACCGCCGAGCCGATGGCCAGCACGCGCCATTGCGGGATCGCGACGACCGGGCCTTCGAAGTTGAATTTTTGCTGGCGCGCAGCGTTGAACACGCCCCAATACGCGCCCACCGAACCTTCGTCACTGGCCTTCCACGGTTGGTCAAACGCTTCGATCACGAAGTAGTTGAAACCCTGGCGGTTGAGCTTGTTCACCAGCGTACGCAGGTAGATCGCCTGATCTGCCGGGCTGGCATCGGTGCCGCCACGCATGCGGCCGTTGCTCGGCCAGCCAACCTCCGAGAGCAGCAGCGGTTTTTTCGGGAACATCTTTTTCAGGTCGCGGGCGCGATCGAGGACGAACTGACCGGCCTTGTCCACCGGGATGTATTCCCAGTAAGGCAGGACGTGCGCGGCAATCAGGTCGACGTGCTTGGCCAGTTCCGGGTGTTCTTCCCAGACGTGCCATTGCTCGGACGTGGTGACCGGCACTTTCACGGCGGCGCGAACGCGATCAAGGAGCACGCTCAGTTCGGCAGCGGTAATTTCCTTACGGAAAATCGCCTCGTTGCCTACGACCACACGAACCACGCTGCGTGAGGAATTGGCGATTTCGATGGCCCGGGTGATTTCCCGCTCGTTGCGTTCCAGGTCCGGGCTGATCCAGATCCCCAAGGTAACCCGCAGGCCGAATTCCTCTGCCAGTTTAGGAATGTCTCCCAGGGTGCCATCGACCGAGTAGGTACGGATGTTGTCCGTCAGCTTGCTCATGATCTCCAGATCGCGACGCATTTGATCGTCGGTCGGGTACTGCTCTTTCTGCGGATACTGGCCTTGCTGGAACGGCGAGTACGAGAAACCGGAGATCTGTTCAGGCCAGTTGGGGGCGGTGACCGGGCGATTGATCAGCGCCCAGAAGCCGGTAAACAAGGCTGCGATGGCGAGCACCACGACCAGGTTGAGTCCAAATTTACGCGATGACATAGCTATTTCGGGTTCCAAAGGCTGTGGAACGAAGGAACGGTTGGCGATCGCCAAGGGGCGCGCATCCTACACCGGCAGTTCACTGAACGTACATCGGACAGGGAATTGCACGACATTGGGCAATCGGCTTTCACATAAGTTCTTACACTTGTAGCTTGAAACTTAAAACTTGCCGCTGCGTGGTGTCCTGCCTCACAAGCACTGCTCCTTTTTGACGGCACCGGACGCCGTCAAAAAGGAACAGTGCTTGTGAGGCAGGACACCCTCTATAATGCGCGCCGGTTTTTGGGGTAATGGTCATGAGTACAGAAGATCCGCGGTTTGCAGGCATCGCCCGTTTGTATGGCATCGAAGGGCTAGAACGCCTGCGCGCGGCGCACGTGGCGATCGTCGGCGTCGGCGGTGTCGGTTCCTGGGCTGCGGAAGCGGTGGCGCGGTGTGGCGTGGGCGAGATTTCGCTGTTCGACCTCGACGACGTCTGCGTCAGCAACGCCAACCGTCAGTTGCATGCGCTGGACAGCACCGTCGGCAAGCCCAAGGTCGAGGTGATGGCCGAGCGCCTGCGCGGGATCAACCCGGACTGCACGGTGCACGCGGTGGCGGATTTCGTCACCCGCGACACCATGGCCGAATACATCACGCCGAACATCGACTGCGTGATTGACTGCATCGACAGCGTCAACGCCAAGGCTGCGCTGATTGCCTGGTGCAAACGCCGCAAGATCCAGATCATCACTACCGGCGGGGCGGGTGGGCAGATTGACCCGACGTTGATCCAGGTCTGCGACCTGAACCGCACATTCAATGACCCGCTGGCCTCGAAAGTGCGCTCGACCCTGCGCCGCGATTACAACTTCTCCCGCACCGTGACCCGTCATTACAGTGTGCCGTGCGTGTTTTCCACCGAGCAGCTGCGTTATCCGAAGCCGGACGGCAGCATTTGCCTGCAGAAGAGTTTTGTCGGGGATGGCGTGAAGCTGGACTGCGCGGGCGGGTTTGGTGCAGTGATGATGGTGACCGCGACGTTCGGTATGGTCGCGGCGACCAAGGCTGTGGATAAGATTGTGGCGGGTGTGCGGCGCCCGGCAGACAAAATCAAACCTGAGGCATGAAACACAACTTTGTAGGAGCCGGCTTGCTGGCGATCCAGGCAATGCGGTTTTCCTGACACACCGCGGCGCCTGGATCGCCAGCAAGCCGGCTCCTACAGGGCGAGTTCTCGCATTCGCTGAAGTACGGCGTTGAGGCCGTTGCTGCGCGAAGGCGACAACTGTCGGCTGAGTCCAAGCTGGTTGAACCAGTCCGGCAAATCCACCTGCCGCAATTCGGCCGCCGACAACCCGTTAACCCGCGCCAGCAACAACGCCACCAACCCGCGAATCAACCGCGCATCGCTGCTCGCCGCAAACTGCCAGTGACCGTCCTGCAACGATCCCACCAACCACACCTGACTTTCACAGCCATGCACGCGGTTGGCGTCGACTTTATCCACATCGCTCAACGCCGGTAGCCGGTCGCCCCATTGCATCAGCAGTCGCGCGCGTTGCTCCCAGCCAGCGGCGGCCTGAAAAGTTTCGAGCGCTGTGACGGCATCGGCAGGGAGGTTCATCGCAGCAACTCCAGCGCTTGATCCAGCGCTTCAAAGAACCGTTGCAGGTCCTCGGAATCGTTGTAGAGCGCCAACGACACCCGAATCGCCCCAGCCAATTCAAAGCTTTTCAGCAGCGGCATCGCGCAATGATGACCGGCGCGCACTGCGATCCCCTGTTCTGTCAGCAAGTGCGCCAGATCAGAGTTATGCACACCCTCGACGACAAAACTCGCCAGGGCCAGTTGCGGTTTGCCCAGCAAGCGAATGCCGTTGCGCGCCTCGAGACCTTTCAACAAATAGTCATGCAGCGCGGCTTCATGGGCCGACACCGCGTCCTGATCGAGGCCGGCGAGGTAATCGAGCGTCGCCCCGAGACCAATCACGCTGGAGATCGGCGGCGTTCCTGCCTCGAAACCTAGCGGAGCAGGACGAAAGCGCGCGTGCTGGTAATCCGCATCCAGCACCATTTCGCCGCCGAACTGCCAATGGCGCAGTTGCTTGAGCGCCTCATGGCGGCCGAACAACACCCCCAGGCCATCGGGGCCATAGAGCTTGTGGCTGGAAAAGACATAAAAGTCGCAACCCAGCGCCTGCACATCGTGCCGGCCATGGACCACGCCTTGGGCACCATCGACCACGGTCAACGCGTTGTGTGCCTTGGCCATCGCCAGCAGCGCGGGCAATGGCTGCCAGGCGCCGAGCACATTGGACAGCTGACTGACCGCCAGCAAGCGGGTTCGCGGACCGATCAACGTGGCGGCGGCATCCAGGTCGATCAAGCCGTCGGTGTCCAGCGGCAGGACCACCAGTTTCAGATCGCGACGGTGGGCCAGTTGCTGCCATGGCAGCAGGTTGGCGTGATGCTCCAGGGCGCTGATGACAATTTCATCGCCCGGATTGAACAGGTGTTCCAGGCCATAGGCCAGGAGGTTCAGCGCAGAGGTCGCGCCGTGGGTGAAGATGATCTGTCCGCAATCACCGGCATTCAGCCATTGCGCGACTTTATTGCGGCTGTCCTCGAACGCCTGGGTGGCATGCGCGCCGGGCAAGTGTTGCGCCCGATGCACGTTTGCCGCGCCATTGGCGTAGTAATGCGCCAGGGCATCCAGCAGGGCTTGAGGTTTTTGCGTGGTGGCGGCGTTGTCCAGATAGGTCTGGTCTTGCCGTTGCAGGGCGGCGATGGCCGGAAAATCGGCGCGCCAGGGAGAGAGAATCATCATGCTATCGGGCCCTGCTAAACATGGGCGGGTGTACGCCTGACCTGATGGTCTGGGCTACGCCGGACCTGTAGGAGCGAGGCTTGCCCGCGAAGCTTTTTGCGGCCTCGAGGGCCCCTTCGCGAGCAAGCTTTGCTCCTACAAGTGATCGTGACGCTCTGCTTAGTTGTGAGCGTGCAGCGCTTCGTTCAGTTCGATCGCCGATTTGTGGGTTTTGCATTCCACGGCACCGGTTTCCGAATTGCGGCGGAACAGCAGGTCCGGCTGACCGGCCAGTTCACGAGCCTTCACGACTTTGACCAGTTTGTTGTTTTCGTCCAGCAGCGCCACTTTGGTGCCAGCGGTCACGTACAGGCCCGACTCAACGGTGTTGCGGTCGCCCAACGGGATACCGATACCGGCGTTCGCGCCGATCAGGCAGCCTTCGCCAACCTTGATCACGATGTTGCCGCCACCCGACAGGGTGCCCATGGTCGAGCAACCGCCGCCCAGGTCCGAACCCTTGCCGACGAACACGCCAGCGGAAACGCGGCCTTCGATCATGCCCGGGCCTTCGGTGCCGGCGTTGAAGTTGACGAAACCTTCGTGCATCACGGTGGTGCCTTCGCCGACGTAAGCGCCCAGACGGATACGAGCGGCATCAGCGATACGCACGCCGGCCGGCACGACGTAGTCGGTCATTTTCGGGAATTTGTCGACCGAGAACACTTCCAGCAGCTCGCCGCGCAGACGGGCTTCCAGTTGGTGTTCGGCCAGTTCGGCGAGGTCGATCGCGCCCTGGCTGGTCCAGGCGACGTTCGGCAGCAGCGGGAACACGCCGGCCAGGTTAAGGCCGTGCGGCTTGACCAGGCGATGGGACAGCAGGTGCAGCTTGAGGTAAGCCTCAGGCGTGGAAGTCAGCGGCGCATCTTCGGCCAGAATGGTGGCGACCAGCGGCTTGTGGCTTTCGGCCAGACGGGTCAGCAGGGCAGCCTGGGCTGCGTCGACACCTTTCAATGCTTCAGCCAGTTGCGAAGCCTGGGCAGTGCTGAACGCGATCGCCTGATTGCCTTCGGTGTAACCCAGAACCGGCGCGATGGCCGCGACCAGATCGGCCGACGGGTTGAGCAGCGGCTGAGCGTAAAACACTTCGAGCCATGCGCCCTGACGGTTTTGAGTGCCGACACCAAAGGCCAGGCTGAATACGGAAGTGGACATGTAAATACCTCTAACAAAATTGAACGGGCTGGCTTACTTGAGCGCTGCCGCGTAGATATCTGGCTTGAAGCCAATCAGGGTTCGGTCACCGAGATCGAGCACCGGGCGCTTGATCATCGAGGGTTGTGCGAGCATCAGTTCGATGGCTTTCGGCTGGTCGAGATCGGCTTTGCGTTCGTCGTCGAGCTTGCGAAAGGTCGTGCCCGCACGGTTCAACACCACTTGCCAGCCGTGCTCGTCGCACCATTGGGTCAGGTGTTCACGGTCGATTCCGACCGCTTTGTAATCATGAAAGTCATAGCCGACAGCGTGTTCATCGAGCCAGGTGCGCGCCTTTTTCATGGTGTCGCAGGCTTTGATGCCGAAAAGGTGCAACGTTTTGCTTGAATCGGTCAAGGAATTGCCCCCTTTACAGGTGCTGGAAAAAAAAGGTGACGGATTATGCCATGACCGTCCGCTTAAAACGCAAAACCCTGCAGGAGCCGAACTCGCTCGCGAAAGCGGCAGGTCAGCCACTATCAATGTTGAATGTTAAGCCGCTTTCGCGAGCAAGCTCGGCTCCTACAGGGTTTTGGGGTTTTTCGAGACGGGCGACAGCCTGCGACATTGGTACAACGGTCAACCCGCAGTCTAAGCGGCTAATATGGCACTTCAATGCTGTCGATTGTCCGGGAACCGCGCTTTATGCAAACCGCCTACACCGTCCTGATCCTGTTGATGCTGGTCAGTGTTTCGCGCCTGGTCGGACGCGTGATCCCGTTGCCATTGCCGCTGGTGCAAATCGGTGCTGGCGCTTTACTGGCCTGGCCGACGCTCGGTTTACACGTCGCTCTGGACCCGGAATTGTTTCTGTTTTTGTTTCTGCCGCCGCTGCTGTTCTCCGACGGCTGGCGCATGCCCAAGCGCGAATTCTGGCGACTGCGGGGGCCGATCCTGACCTTGGCGGTCGGCCTGGTGCTGTTTACCGTCGTCGGTGCGGGTTACTTCATCCACTGGTTGTTGCCGAGCATTCCGCTGCCGGTGGCCTTTGCCTTGGCGGCGGTGTTGTCGCCAACGGACGCGGTGGCCGTCTCGGCGATTTCTCAAAACCGACTGCCGACACCACTGATGCACATGCTGCAGGGCGAGGCGCTGATGAATGACGCGTCGGGCCTGGTGACCTTCAAGTTCGCCCTGGTCGCGGCGGTGACCGGGGTGTTCTCGCTGGCCAACGCCAGTCTGACATTTGTGTTGGTGGCGGTTGGTGGCCTGGCGGTCGGTGTTGCGTTGAGCTGGCTGGTCGGGCGTTTGCGCTCGTGGATGATTGCTCGCGGTTGGGATGATCCGGCGACGCACGTGGTCTTCATGTTGTTGCTGCCGTTTGCGGCTTACGTGCTGGCCGAGCGCCTGGGAGCCTCGGGGATTCTGTCTGCCGTGGCGGCGGGCATGATGCAGAGCTGGCTCGATCTGCTGCCGCGCCAGACCAGCACCCGACTGCTCAACCGCAGCGTCTGGTCTCTGCTGGAGTTCGCGTTTAACGGGCTGATTTTCCTGCTGCTGGGTTTGCAGTTGCCGGACATCATCAAAGCCGTGGCCAGCCACGAAACTTCGTTGTGGCCAACGCTGCTCTATCGTTGCCTCGACGTGGTGGCGATTTTTCTGGTGTTGGTGGTGTTGCGGTTTGTCTGGGTGCAGAGCATCTGGCGATTGTCGGGGCTGCTGCGTCGCTGGCGCGGCAAGGGCGAAATGACGCAAGTGCCGACGGCGCGCTCCTGCTGGTTGTTGACCGTCGGCGGGGTGCGCGGTGCGGTGACGCTGGCGGGTGTGTTGTCAGTGCCGATACTGATGGGGAATGAGGCGTTTCCTGAGCGCGATCTGCTGATTTTCATCGCGGCCGGGGTCATTCTGCTGTCGCTGATTGCCGCGTGTATTGCATTGCCATTGTTGCTTCGCGGCATCGAGAAGAGTCCTGACGACAAGCGTCGCAGTGAAGTGCGCGATGCCTGGCGCAAGACCGCCGAAGCCGCCATTCATGCGCTCGAAACCGAAGAGGCCAATCCGCAGGACGCCGCCCAGGCGGCGCTCGCTGTCGAACTCAAGGCACGGATCATGTCCGAGTATCGGCATCAACTGGAGGTGTTCAACGATTCGGCGGAAGCCCAGGCGCTGGCGTTTCAGATGGACCTGCTGGAGCGGCGTCTGCGCTTGAAGGCGCTGCGGGCGCAACGCCTGGAGTTGTATAAGCTCAGCCGTCACCACCAGATTGGTGATGACGTGTTGCGCGAGGTGCTGGGGGAGCTGGACTTGAGCGAAGCCAATCTGGGGCAGGTGAAATAGCGTCGCTCGTGCAGGCGCATGGCTTGCCGGCGATGGCGTCTGAAGATCGCCATCGCCGGCAAGCCGGCTCCTACAGGTTTGTGTTTATTTGCGGCGCTGGATGAAGGCGCGGATGCGTTCAGCGGCTTCCACGCACTCAGCCAGTGGCGCAACCAGCGCCATGCGCACCCGACCGGCACCCGGATTCGCACCGTCAACGTCACGGGACAGATAAGAGCCAGGCACCACGGTCACGTGTTCTTCGACGAACAGATCGCGGCAGAACGCCTCGTCATCACCTTCAACATTCGGCCACAGGTAAAAACCGCCATCCGGGCGCTGCACGTCCATCACCGGGCCGAGGATTTCCAGCACCGCGTCATACTTCTCGCGATACAGCGCTCGGTTGGCGCGCACATGCACTTCGTCATTCCAGGCGGCAACGCTGGCCAGTTGAGTCTGAACCGGCATCGCGCAGCCGTGGTAGGTGCGGTACAGCAGGAAGCCTTTGAGAATGTCGGCATCACCCGCCACGAAACCCGAACGCAGGCCCGGCAGGTTGGAGCGCTTGGACAGACTGTGGAACACCACGCAGCGTTTGAAGTCCTTGCGGCCCAGTTCCGCGCAGGCGCTGAGCAGGCCGGCGGGCGGGGTTTGTTCGTTGAAATACAGTTCGCTGTAGCACTCGTCCGCCGCGATCACGAAGTCGTACTCATCGGCCAGGGCGATCAGCTTTTTCAGCGTCTCGACCGGAATCAGCGCGCCGGTCGGGTTGCCCGGCGAGCACAGGAACAGGATCTGGCAACGCTTCCAGATGTCCGGGGAAACGGCATCGAAATCCGGGTTGAAGCCATTCTCGTCCAGGCACGGCAGGTAATGCGGCTTGGCGCCGGCGAGGAACGCGGCACCTTCGTAGATCTGATAGAACGGGTTCGGGCTGACCACCAGGGCGTCGTCGCCACGGTTGACTACGGTCTGGGTGAACGCGAACAGCGCTTCGCGGGTGCCGTTGACCGGCAGCACGTTGCGCGCCGGGTCGAGCCAGCCGTTCGGCACGTTGAAGCGGCGTTCGCACCACGCGGCGATGGCTTCACGCAGGGCCGCGATGCCGAGGGTGGTCGGATACACGGCCATCTGGTCCAGATTGCTTGCCAGGGCTTCGGCGACAAAGCTTGGCGAACGGTGCTTCGGCTCGCCGATGGACAGCGCGATAGGGCGCTTGTCCGGGTTTGGCGTGACGCTGCCGAGCAGGGCGCGGAGCTTCTCGAACGGGTAAGGCTGCAACTGGGACAGAGCGTTGTTCATCGGTAGATCTCGTTCAATGTGGAGGCCTGCCTGCCCTTTGTAGGAGCTGGCTTGCCGGCGATGGTCGTTAACGATGACGCGTGCTTATCGGGTAAGCGCGGGGCCTTCAAGTCCATCGCTGGCAAGCCAGCTCCTACAAAGAGCCGGCCAATTCAAATGCTTATGCGCGACAGTTTGATATCGGGTTCCTGGCTGACACTGAGCTGTTCGACGATCGCATCCTGCAAACGGCTGCACAACAGTGGGTCAGACAACGGTTGGTTGTTGGCGTCGGTAATGAAGAACACGTCTTCCACACGCTCGCCGAGCGTGGCGATCTTGGCGTTCTGCAATGACAGGTCGAATTCCAGAAAAATCGTACCGATCCGCGCCAGCAAGCCCGGGCGATCCGGGGCGCTCAGCTCCAGCACCGTCACCGGGCGCTGGGCGTCATTGTGGATCGTCACCTGAGGCGCAAACGCAAAATGCTTGAGCTGACGCGGTACGCGACGCTGGATGATCGTCGGGTAGTCGTCGGGGTTGCGCAGGGCTTCAGTCAGGCCTTCGCGAATCTGTTTGACCCGCGCCGGGTTGTCGCCGATCGAGTCGCCGTCGGTGTCGAGCACGATGTAGGTGTCGAGGGTGAACTGGCTGCTGGAGGTGATGACCCGGGCGTCGTGAATGTTCAGGTTGAGCTGGTCCATCGCGGCCACGGTCACGGCGAAGAAGTCGTGCTGGTCCGGTGCGTAGATGAAGATCTGCGTGCCGCCCTCGAATTCGCGCTGGGTGGTTTCCTTGATCAGCACCAGCGGGCCGCCATCGGCCGGCTGCTGGAGGATCGCGTCGGTGTGCCAGGCCACATCGCCGGCGGTGTGACGCAGGAAATAGTCATCGCCCAGTTGCGACCACAACTGCTCGACGTCGTCGGGGTCGTTGCCGCCGCGTACCAGAATGTCCAGGGCGGCGCTCTGGGTCTGGCGGATCTGCATTTCGCGATCCACCGGGTTTTCCAGGCCGCGACGCAACGCACGCTTGGTCTCTGTGTAGAGCTGGCGCAGCAGGCTGGCGCGCCAGGAGTTCCACAGCGTCGGGTTGGTCGCGTTGATGTCGGCGACGGTCAGCACGTACAGGTAATCGAGGCGGGTTTCGTCACCGACGATCTGCGCGAAATCATGGATCACCTGCGGGTCGGACAAGTCCTTGCGCTGGGCGGTGGTCGACATCACCAGGTGGTTTTGCACCAGCCAGACGATCAGGCGGCTGTCCCAGATCGGCAATTGATGGCGCTGGCAAAAGGCTTCGGCGTCCACTGCGCCGATTTCCGAGTGATCGCCATGCCGGCCCTTGCCGATGTCGTGGTACAGGCCGGCGAGGTAGATCAGCTCGGGCTTGGGCAGCTTGCCCATGAGCTTGCTGGCCAGCGGGAATTTTTCCGACACTTGCGTGTACTGCAACTTACGCAGGTGCTTGATCAGGTTCAGGGTGTGCGCGTCGACCGTATAGATGTGAAAGAGGTCGTGCTGCATCTGCCCGACAATGAAGCCGAACTCCGGCAAATAACGCCCGAGGATGCCGTAACGGTTCATCCGCCGCAGGTTGCGGTGAATGCCGATCTTGCACTTGAACAGTTCGATGAACAGGCTGGTGTTGCGAATGTCGTTGCGGAAATCGTCGTCGATCAGGTGCCGGTTTTCCCGCAGCAGACGAATGGTGTCGGCGCGCACGCCTTTGATTTCCGGCTGCTGGGCCATCAGCACGAAGATTTCGAGCATGGCGAACGGCGTGCGGCGGAACACGTTGTCGTTGCGCGCCTCGATGTAGCCATCGTGCAACTGGAACCGCGAGTTGATCGGCTGCGGCGGCGCTTCGTCTTCGGGCGCGAGGATGACTTCCTCGAAGTGCTGGATGATCAGGTCGCTGAGCTGGGCGATGCTCATGACCACCCGGTAATACTGCTGCATGAAGTTTTCGATGGCTTGCTTGGCGTCATCACCCTTGAACCCCAGCAGGCCGGCGATCGAACGCTGGTGGTCGAACAACAAGCGGTCTTCCGAGCGGCCGGCGAGCATGTGCAGCGCGTAACGGACTTTCCACAGGAATTCCTGGGATGAAGCCAGCAGGGCGTTTTCGCTCTCGACCAGAAACCCTTCGCCGGCCAATGCCCGCAGGTTCAGGGTGCCGTATTCGCGACGGGCGACCCACAGAATCGTCTGAATATCCCGTAGTCCGCCGGGCGAGCCTTTGACGTTGGGTTCCAGGTTGTATTCGGTGTCGTTGTACTTGTGATGACGGGCCTTCTGCTCGGCGCGCTTGGCCAGGAAAAACTCCTTGCTCGGCCACATGTGCGCAGTGCTGGTGACGTCAAGCATGCGCTGACGCAAATGCTCGGGACCGCAGATGGTGCGGCTTTCCATCAGGTTGGTGACGACCGTCAGGTCGGCGCGGGCTTCAACGGCGCATTCTTCAACCGAGCGAACGCTCTGACCGACTTCCAGGCCGATGTCCCACAACAGTGTCAGAAAACGCTCGATGGAATCGCGGAAAACTTCGTGGTCGGCGCTGTCCAGCAGGATCAGCAAATCGATATCGGAATAAGGGTGCAATTCCCCGCGACCGTAGCCGCCGACCGCGACCAGCGCGATGTCGGCATCTTCACTCCAGTTGAACTGCTCCCAGGCCTTTTGCAGGATGTTATCGACGAACCAGGCACGATCCTCGATCAGCCGGCGAATCTCCCGGCCGCTGCGAAAGCGCCCGTCGAGCACCTCGCGCGCCTGGCGGATCGCCTTCTTGAAGGCCGCGATCGGGCTGGCCTTCAGGGCCAGTTCAGCCTGGAACTGGCCACGGTCGAAGAGTTCGGGATCCACCTGCGGCATCGATTGGCTTTCCTTTCTATAAGGCTGAGTGCTGTGCGGACCGGATCAGGCCGAAACGCGCGGGATGGTGTCGTCGCTGCGCAGGGTGAAGATCTCGTAACCGGTATCGGTCACCACCAGGGTGTGTTCCCACTGGGCCGAGAGCTTGCGGTCCTTGGTGATCGCGGTCCAGCCATCGCCCAACACCTTGGTGTCGGCCTTGCCCTGGTTGATCATCGGTTCGATGGTGAAGGTCATGCCCGCTTTCAGTTCCATACCGGTGCCGGCACGGCCGTAGTGCAGGATCTGCGGCTCTTCGTGGAACACCTTGCCAATGCCGTGGCCGCAGAACTCGCGAACCACCGAGAAGCCGTTCTTTTCGGCGTGCTTCTGGATCACTTCACCGATGTCGCCCAGGCGGCAGCCGGGTTTGACGATTTCGATGGCCTTGTACATGCATTCCTGGGTCACTTGCGACAGGCGCTCGGCCCAGACCGGCACGGTGCCGACGTGGAACATGCGGCTGGTGTCGCCGTGGTAGCCGTCCTTGATGACGGTGACGTCGATGTTAAGCGTGTCGCCGTCCTTCAATGGCTTCTCGTTCGGGATGCCGTGGCAGACCACGTGGTTGATCGAGGTGCAGATCGACTTCGGATAGCCTTTGTAGTTGAGCGGGGCAGGGATGGCCTGCTGCACGTCGACGATGTAGTCGTGGCAGATACGGTCCAGCTCTTCGGTGGTGATGCCTGGCTTGACATGTTCAGCAATCATTTCCAGCACATCGGCGGCCAGTTTGCCGGCGACACGCATTTTTGCGATGTCCTCCGGGGTTTTGAGGGTGACGGTCATACAGGCTCTCTCTACGCTCGATGGCGCTTGTCAAAACGGAATGGGCATTGTGCGATCAATCTTCGCCGCCCTGAAAAACGCGATTCTAACAGACGAACAGCGCAAATCTGAGCCTCTGTACATCGCTTCTCTCTATAGATAGGCGCATTCTTGAGCTATTCCAAGGGCGCGGATAAAGGCGCGCGTCAGGAATTGAGAATCCGGGTTCCGTTTTTGCGAGCCTTGTGATATAAAATGCGCCGCTTTCCGGGGATACCCCGAAAGGCTTAAATCCACACACGTGTCGACACGATGACCTGGGTGCCTTCAGCTGATGCTGCTGGTTGGTCATTGGGATACGTGGAGGCCAAACCCGACTTATTAAGGAACTATCATGTCCCAAGTCAACATGCGCGATATGCTGAAGGCCGGTGTGCACTTCGGTCACCAGACCCGTTACTGGAACCCGAAAATGGGTAAATACATTTTCGGCGCGCGTAACAAGATCCACATCATCAACCTTGAAAAAACCCTGCCAATGTTCAACGAAGCTCTGACTTTCGTAGAGCGTCTGGCCCAGGGCAAAAACAAGATTCTGTTCGTCGGCACCAAGCGTTCCGCTGGCAAGATCGTTGCTGAAGAAGCAGCACGTTGCGGTTCGCCGTACGTCGATCACCGCTGGTTGGGCGGCATGCTGACCAACTTCAAAACCATCCGTGCTTCCATCAAGCGTCTGCGTGACCTTGAAGTACAAGCCGAAGACGGTACTTTCGCCAAGCTGACCAAGAAAGAAGCGCTGATGCGCTCCCGTGACCTGGAAAAGCTGGATCGTTCCCTGGGTGGTATCAAGGACATGGGCGGTCTGCCAGACGCTCTGTTCGTTATCGACGTTGATCACGAGCGCATCGCGATCACCGAAGCCAACAAACTGGGCATCCCGGTTATCGGCGTAGTCGATACCAACAGCAGCCCGGAAGGCGTTGACTACATCATCCCAGGCAACGATGACGCAATCCGCGCTATCCAGCTGTACATGGGTTCGATGGCTGACGCAGTAATCCGCGGTCGCAACCACGTTGCTGGCGGCACCGAGCAGTTCGTTGAAGAAGCTCCGGCAGCTGCAGCTGAGTAATTGACGCCTTGGCGTTGACTCAGTAAGCAAAAAGGGGGCTTGGCCCCCTTTTTGCCACCTCGAAAACCATTTGTCCGGTGGCGCATTTACATCATTTGTAACTTGCAGCTGCTAACAAGGGTGGTTCGGGAAGAATTGAACGCCCGTTCGATCGGGTGGAATGGTTGAAAACCTATCCAAGAGGAATTTTGAAATGGCAGAGATTACTGCAGCGTTGGTCAAAGAACTGCGCGAGCGTACTGGCGAAGGCATGATGGACTGCAAAAAGGCCTTGACCAAGGCTGGCGGCGACATCGAAAAAGCCATTGATGACATGCGTGCTTCGGGCGCCATCAAGGCTGCCAAGAAAGCAGGCAACGTGGCTGCTGAAGGCGCTATCGCTCTGAAAGAAGACGGTAAATCCGCTGTTCTGCTGGAAGTGAACTCGCAGACCGACTTCCTGGCTCTGCAGGACGACTTCAAGGCATTCGTTGCTGCCAGCATTGAAAAAGCGTTCGCCGACAAGCTGACTGATGTCGCTCCGCTGATCGAAGCTCAAGAAGCTGCTCGCCTGGTACTGGTCGGCAAGGTTGGCGAAAACGTCAACATCCGTCGCCTGGTTCGCGTTGAAGGTGATGTTGTTGGTGGTTACCTGCACGGCAACAAAATCGGTGTTGCGGTTGTTCTGAAGGGCGGCGACGTTGAGCTGGCCAAAGACATCGCTATGCACGTAGCGGCCAGCAACCCTGAGTTCCTGCTGCCATCGGAAGTTTCTGCTGAAGCTATCGAGCGCGAAAAAGCCGTGTTCCTGCAGCTGAACGAAGAAAAAATCAAAGGCAAGCCAGAAAACATTGTTGAGAACATGGTCAAAGGCCGTATCAGCAAGTTCCTGGCTGAAGCAAGCCTGGTTGAGCAGGCGTTCGTCAAGAACCCTGAAATCAAGGTTGGCGAACTGGCCAAGAAAGCCGGTGCAGAAATCGTTTCTTTCACCTACTTCAAAGTAGGCGAAGGCATCGAGAAGCCGGTCGACAACTTCGCTGAAGAAGTTGCTGCCCAGCTGGCTGCCGCCAAGCAATAAGACGGTTTTTAACTGTCGCCCTGAAGAGGCTGCCCGCTTACGCGCGCAGCCTCTTTTCAGATGGGGCACCAATTTTTAATTGGTTTCCTTTTGGAACTGGCTTACAAAGCCATGTTCCGATGGCGCTGAAGCAGCGCCAAGCTAGAGTGAACGCCAGCTGTAAACAGCTCGCAAAGAATTTTTAAAATACGCCGCAGGAGAGATTCGCAATGGCTCAGCAGGGCAGTGGTTATCAGGCTCGCTATAAACGCATTCTACTCAAGCTTAGCGGCGAGGCCCTGATGGGCTCGGAAGAGTTCGGGATCGATCCGAAAGTTCTGGACCGCATGGCGCTGGAAGTCGGCCAACTGGTCGGTATCGGCGTCCAGGTCGGTCTGGTGATCGGCGGCGGCAACCTGTTCCGTGGTGCAGCGCTGAGCGCGGCCGGCATGGATCGGGTCACCGGCGACCACATGGGCATGCTGGCCACCGTGATGAATGCCTTGGCCATGCGCGACGCGCTGGAACGTGCCAATATCTCGGCCATCGTGATGTCGGCGATTTCCATGGTTGGCGTGACTGATCACTACGATCGCCGCAAAGCCATGCGTCACCTGAATGCCAAGGAAGTCGTGATCTTCGCGGCCGGTACCGGCAATCCGTTCTTCACCACGGATTCGGCAGCCTGCCTGCGAGCAATCGAAATCGATGCCGATGTCGTGCTCAAGGCGACCAAGGTCGATGGCGTCTACACCGCTGACCCATTCAAAGACCCGCATGCCGAGAAGTTCGATCATCTGACCTACGATGAAGTACTGGATCGCAAGCTGGGTGTGATGGACCTGACCGCCATTTGCCTGTGCCGCGACCACAAGATGCCGTTGCGCGTATTTAACATGAACAAGCCCGGCGCCCTGCTGAACATCGTGCATGGCGGCGCTGAAGGGACCCTGATCGAGGAAGGCCAACAATGATCAACGAAATCAAGAAAGACGCTAAAGAGCGTATGCAGAAATCCGTCGAGTCGCTGATGCACAACTTCGGCCGTATTCGTACTGGCCAGGCGCATCCAAGCATTCTCGAAGGCGTGATGGTGCCGTACTACGGTTCCGACACCCCGATCAAGCAAGTGGCGAACATCACCGTTAAAGACGCCCGTACCCTGCAAGTCGTTGCCTTCGAGCGCAACATGCTCGGTGCCGTCGACAAGGCCATCGGCAGCGCCGGTCTGAACCTCAACCCGACCAACCTCGGTGAGTTGCTGCTGATCTCCATGCCGGCCCTGACTGAAGAGACCCGCAAGGGCTTCACCAAGCAGGCTCGCGATGTCGCTGAAGATGCCCGTGTTGCCGTGCGCAACATCCGTCGTGATGCGAACAGCCAGCTCAAGGATCTGGTCAAGGAAAAGGAAATCAGTGAAGACGAAGAACGTCGCGCCACTGGCGAAATTGATGATCTGACCAAAAAGTACGTGGCTGAAATCGACGCGAATTTGGCGCAGAAAGAAAAAGACCTGATGGCCGTATAAGGGTCGCGTTTTCATGGAAAAGACCAAGCAGTCAGTGCCGTCCGCGGTGCCGCGTCATGTCGCGATCATCATGGATGGTAATAATCGCTGGGCGAAAAAACGCTTTATGCCAGGTGTCGCCGGGCATAAAGCGGGTGTGGACGCGGTTCGTGCAGTGATCGAGGTGTGTGCCGAGGCCAAGGTCGAGGTATTGACCCTGTTCGCCTTCTCCAGCGAGAACTGGCAGCGTCCGGCCGATGAAGTCAGCGCCTTGATGGATCTGTTCTTCAAGGCGTTGCGTCGTGAGGCCAAGCGCCTCAACGACAACAACATCAGTCTGCGCATCATTGGTGACCGTTCGCGTTTCCATCCAGAGCTTCAGGCTGCGATGCGTGAGGCGGAAGCGATGACCGCGGGCGCCAATCGCTTCGTTCTGCAGATCGCTGCCAACTACGGCGGTCAGTGGGACATCGCGCAAGCCGCGCAGCGTCTGGCGCGGGAAGTTCAGGCCGGGCATCTGCGTCCGGAAGACATCACCCCGGAACTGTTGCAAACCTGCCTGGCCACTGGCGATCTGCCGTTGCCGGACTTGTGCATCCGTACCGGTGGCGAGCACCGCATCAGCAACTTCCTGCTGTGGCAACTGGCCTACGCCGAGTTGTACTTCTCCGACCTGTTCTGGCCGGACTTCAAACACGACGCCATGCGCACCGCGCTGGCCGATTTCGCTTCTCGCCAGCGCCGCTTCGGTAAAACGAGCGAGCAGGTCGAGGCTGGGGCCCGGGTTTAATGCTCAAACAACGAATCATCACCGCGCTGATCCTGCTGCCGATCGCCTTGTGCGGGTTTTTCCTGCTCGAAGGCTCCGGTTTCGCGCTGTTTATCGGGCTGGTCGTGACTCTCGGTGCCTGGGAATGGGCGCGTCTGGCGGGCTTCACTGAGCAGCCGATCCGCGTTGCCTATGCTGCAGTCGTCGCGTTGATGCTGTTTGTCATGCACATCCTGCCGGGGTTGGCACCTTGGGTGCTGGGCGCTTCGGTGCTGTGGTGGGGCGTGGCGACGTACCTGGTGTTGACGTATCCGCGTTCGAGCGAGCGTTGGTCCAGTGCAGCGACCAAATTGGTGATCGGCCTGTTGATTCTCCTGCCGGCCTGGCAAGGTCTGGTGCAGATCAAGCAATACCCATTGGGCAACTGGTTGATCATGGCGGTCATGGTGCTGGTCTGGGGCGCCGACATCGGTGCTTACTTTTCCGGTCGGGCCTTCGGCAAGCGCAAGCTGGCACCGCAGGTCAGTCCCGGCAAGAGCTGGGAAGGCGTGTATGGCGGTCTGGCGCTGAGCCTGGTCATCACCGTCATTGTCGGTCTGGTTCGCGACTGGACGGTCGCCGAGCTTTTCAAAGGGTTGATCGGTGCCGCAATTATCGTGTTTATCTCGGTAGTGGGTGACCTCACCGAAAGCATGTTCAAGCGCCAGTCCGGGATCAAGGACAGTAGCAATCTGCTGCCTGGCCACGGTGGTGTACTCGATCGCATCGACAGCCTGACGGCAGCGATCCCGGTGTTCGCGGTGTTGCTGTGGATGGCGGCACCGTGAGCCGCCCTCAACAGATTACCGTTCTGGGGGCTACCGGCTCGATCGGTCTGAGCACGCTCGACGTCATTGCCCGTCATCCCGAGCGCTATCAGGTGTTCGCCTTGAGCGGTTTCACTCGCTTGAGTGAGTTGTTCGCGTTGTGTGTCCGTCATACGCCACGGTTCGCCGTTGTGCCAGAGCAGGGCGCTGCCCGAGGCTTGCAGGACGACTTGCGTGCGGCCGGGTTGTCGACCCGCGTTCTGGTAGGTGAAGAGGGGCTGTGTCAGGTCGCCGCCGATCCTGAAGTCGATGCCGTCATGGCCGCCATTGTCGGCGCGGCGGGCCTGCGCCCGACGCTGGCGGCGGTCGAAGCCGGCAAGAAAATACTCCTGGCCAACAAAGAAGCACTGGTGATGTCCGGTGCGTTGTTCATGCAGGCCGTGCGTAAAAGCGGTTCGGTGCTGCTGCCGATCGACAGCGAGCACAACGCGATTTTCCAGTGCATGCCGCAGGATTTCGCTCGTGGGCTGAGTGCGGTCGGTGTCCGTAGGATCCTGCTGACAGCTTCGGGTGGCCCTTTCCGGCAGACGCCTATGGCGGAGCTGGTGCATGTAACCCCTGACCAGGCGTGTGCCCATCCGAACTGGTCCATGGGGCGCAAGATTTCGGTAGATTCGGCCAGCATGATGAACAAAGGCCTCGAGCTGATCGAAGCCTGCTGGCTGTTTGATGCCAAGCCGTCGCAGGTCGAAGTGGTGATTCACCCGCAGAGCGTGATTCATTCGCTTGTCGATTACATCGATGGTTCGGTCCTGGCTCAGTTGGGCAATCCCGATATGCGTACGCCTATTGCCAATGCGCTCGCCTGGCCGGAACGTATCGATTCGGGTGTCGCACCGCTGGATCTGTTTGCCATTGCGCGCCTGGATTTCCAGGCCCCCGATGAAGAGCGTTTCCCATGCCTGCGCCTGGCGCGTCAGGCCGCAGAGGCTGGCAATAGCGCGCCAGCCATGCTCAATGCAGCGAATGAAGTGGCGGTCGCGGCCTTTCTCGACGGGCGGGTTCGCTATCTGGAAATCGCGAGTATCATCGAAGAAGTGTTGAATCTCGAGCCCGTGGTTGCGGTGGATGATCTCGATGTGGTGTTCACGGCTGACGCGAAAGCGCGAGTACTGGCCGGGCAGTGGTTGAGTCGTCACGGGCGGTAAGTGCTGCAATACGTTGGCCCATGCAGCGCTGGATAAGTTGCGGAGAAAGTAGATGAGCGCGCTCTATATGATTGTCGGCACCCTGGTAGCCCTGGGCGTGCTGGTCACTTTCCACGAATTCGGCCATTTCTGGGTCGCACGTCGCTGTGGGGTCAAAGTGCTGCGTTTCTCCGTGGGCTTCGGTATGCCGTTGCTGCGCTGGCACGACAAGAAAGGCACTGAGTTCGTGGTTGCCGCCATCCCGTTGGGTGGCTACGTGAAAATGCTCGACGAGCGCGAAGGTGAAGTACCGGCCGATCAGCTCGATCAATCCTTCAATCGCAAATCCGTCCGTCAGCGCATTGCTATCGTGTCGGCGGGGCCGATTGCCAACTTCTTGCTGGCGATGATTTTTTTCTGGGTGCTCGCCATGCTTGGCAGCGAGCAGGTGCGGCCAGTCATTGGTGCCGTTGAATCCGGCAGTATCGCCGCCAGGGCCGGTTTGAGTGCAGGTCAGGAAATTGTTGCCATTGATGGTGAGCCGACTTCGGGCTGGGGCGCGGTAAATCTGCAGCTGGTTCGCCGTCTCGGCGAGAGCGGCTCTCTTCAGTTGCTGGTCCGTGAGCAGGGTTCCACAGCGGATACGCCGCGTGAGCTGGTGCTGGATAAATGGCTCAAGGGTGCTGACGAGCCGGATCCGATTCGCTCGCTGGGTATTCGCCCATGGCGTCCGGCGCTGCCGCCGGTTCTGGCGGAGCTCGATCCGAAAGGCCCGGCGCAGGCTGCCGGCCTGAAAACCGGTGACCGGTTGTTGGCCCTGGATGGCAAGGCGCTCGATGACTGGCAACAAGTGGTCGATATCGTCCGTATTCATCCTGATACCAAAATCATGCTGCGCGTCGAGCGCGATGGTGCTCAAATCGACGTCCCTGTGACGCTCGCTGCTCGCGGCGAGAAAAAATCGCCCGGTGGTTATCTCGGTGCCGGGGTGAAGGCGATCGATTGGCCGCCGGAGATGATTCGCGAGGTCAGTTACGGTCCTTTGGCCGCGATTGGCGAGGGGGCTCGACGCACCTGGACCATGAGCATACTGACCCTCGATTCGCTCAAGAAAATGTTGTTCGGTGAGCTCTCGGTAAAAAACTTGAGTGGACCGATAACCATTGCTAAAGTGGCGGGCGCTTCTGCCCAGTCGGGCGTCGCTGATTTCCTGAATTTCCTTGCTTATCTGAGTATTAGCCTGGGTGTTCTGAATTTGTTGCCCATTCCGGTACTGGATGGGGGGCATTTGTTGTTTTATCTGATTGAGTGGGCGCGTGGTCGCCCCTTGTCGGATCGGGTGCAGGGTTGGGGGATACAGATCGGCATCAGTTTGGTGGTCGGGGTGATGTTGCTCGCTCTGGTCAATGATTTGGGTCGTCTGTAACACTTCGCTGAATTGCGAATCTGCCGCATTTTGCGGCAGTTTGTTTATTGCCAGTTGGAATAAGAAAGGACTTCATGAAACGTCTGCTGCTAACTGCGGTTCTCACCGTATTGATGATCGCCGAAGTTCACGCCGAGTCCTTCACTATCTCTGATATTCGCGTCAATGGCCTCCAGCGGGTCTCCGCGGGTAGCGTCTTTGGTGCCTTGCCGTTGAACGTCGGTGAACAGGCGGATGATCGTCGCCTGGTGGAATCCACTCGTGCGCTGTTCAAAACCGGGTTCTTTCAAGATATCCAGCTGGGCCGTGATGGCAACGTCCTGGTCATTACGGTAGTCGAGCGTCCGTCCGTCGCCAGTATCGAGATCGAGGGTAACAAGGCGATCTCCACTGAAGACCTGATGAAGGGCCTCAAACAATCCGGTCTGGCCGAAGGCGAGATCTTCCAGCGCGCCACCCTCGAAGGTGTTCGTAACGAGCTGCAGCGCCAGTACGTCGCTCAGGGCCGCTACTCGGCTACCGTTGACACCGAAGTGGTGCCGCAGCCGCGTAACCGCGTCGGCCTCAAGGTCAATATCAACGAAGGCACCGTTGCGGCTATCCAGCACATCAACGTGGTGGGTAACACGGTCTTCCCTGATGAAGACCTGATCGACCTGTTCGAACTCAAGACCACCAACTGGTTGTCGTTCTTCAAGAACGACGACAAGTACGCTCGTGAAAAACTGTCCGGTGACCTGGAACGTCTGCGTTCCTACTACCTGGACCGTGGCTATATCAACATGGATATCGCTTCGACCCAGGTGTCCATTACCCCGGACAAGAAACACGTCTACATCACCGTCAACGTCAACGAAGGCGAGAAGTACACCGTTCGTGACGTCAAGCTGAGCGGCGACCTGAAAGTTCCTGAAGACCAGGTCAAGTCCCTGTTGCTGGTGCAGAAAGGCCAGGTGTTCTCGCGCAAGCTGATGACCACCACGTCCGAACTGATCACCCGCCGCCTGGGTAACGAGGGTTACACCTTCGCCAACGTCAACGGCGTACCTCAGCCGCATGATGAAGACCACACCGTCGATATCACTTTCGCGGTCGATCCGGGCAAGCGTGCTTACGTGAACCGTATCAACTTCCGTGGCAACACCAAGTCTGAAGACGAAGTGCTGCGCCGTGAAATGCGTCAGATGGAGGGCGGCTGGGCTTCGACTTACCTGATCGATCAATCCAAGACCCGTCTTGAGCGTCTGGGCTTCTTCAAGGAAGTCAACGTCGAAACCCCGGCTGTACCGGGTGTCGATGACCAGGTTGACGTGAACTACAGCGTTGAAGAGCAAGCATCCGGTTCGATTACCGCGAGCGTCGGCTTTGCACAGAGTGCGGGTCTGATCCTCGGTGGTTCGATCACCCAGAACAACTTCCTCGGTACCGGTAACAAGGTCAGCGTTGGCTTGACCCGCAGTGAATACCAGAGCCGCTATAACTTCGGTTATGTCGACCCGTACTGGACTGCTGACGGTGTGAGCCTGGGTTACAACGCGTTCTATCGCACCACTGACTACAAAGACCTCGATGTCGACGTTGCCAGCTATGCCGTAGACAGCCTGGGTGCAGGCGCGAGCGTCGGTTACCCGATCAGTGAGACTTCGCGTCTGACCTTCGGCCTGACTGCACAACAAGACAAGATCAAGACCGGTGTGTACACCGTTGACGAGATCTTCGACTTCGTTAACAAGGAAGGCGACAACTACCTGAACTTCAAGGCTTCGGCCGGTTGGTCCGAGTCGACCCTGAACAAAGGCGTGCTGGCGACCCGTGGTCATTCGCAAAGCCTTGTGCTGGAAACAACAACACCTGGCAGCGACCTGTCGTTCTTCAAGCTCGACTACCGTGGCCAGTTGTTCCAGCCGTTGACCGAAAACTACACCATGCGCCTGCATACCGAACTGGGTTATGGCGATGGCTACGGTTCGACCGATGGCTTGCCGTTCTATGAAAACTACTATGCTGGTGGTTTCAACTCGGTTCGTGGCTTCAAGGACAGCACCCTGGGTCCTCGCAGTACTCCAAGTACCGGCAAGAACCCTGGCACTGCGCTCGATCCGGACCAGGATCCGCTGCCGTTCGGTGGTAACGTCCTGATCCAGGGCGGTGTGGAGGTTCTTTTCCCTCTGCCGTTCATCAAGGATCAGCGTTCCCTGCGCACCTCGGTATTCTGGGACGTGGGTAACGTGTTCGACTCGCAGTGCAAGTCGACCACCAATGCCGATGGTTCGAAGGCCAATACACAGTGCAACGACATCAGCCTGAGCAATATGGCCAGCTCTGTCGGTGTAGGCGTGACATGGGTTACCGCACTGGGTCCTCTGAGTTTCGCGTTGGCCATGCCGATCAAGAAACCGGATGAGGCTGAAACTCAAGTGTTCCAATTCTCCCTCGGCCAGACGTTCTAAGCGTCTGACCCAAGATAACGACAATGGATTTTGTAGGAGTGCATCGTGCGTAAGTTGACTCAATTGGTTCTCCTGGCGACCGTACTGGTAGCAGGCCCGGCTTTTGCCGACATGAAAATTGCCGTTCTGAACTATCAAATGGCTTTGCTGGAATCTGATGCGGCCAAGAAGTACGCCGTGGATGCCGAGAAGAAGTTCGGCCCGCAACTGACCAAGCTCAAGACGCTGGAAAGCAGTGCCAAGGGTATTCAGGATCGTCTGATGGCTGGCGGCGACAAGATGCAGCAAGGCGAGCGTGAGCGTCTGGAACTTGAATTCAAGCAAAAGGCCCGTGACTTCCAGTTCCAGTCCAAGGAATTGAACGAAGCCAAAGCCGTTGCTGACCGTGAAATGCTGAAGCAGCTCAAGCCGAAACTGGACAGCGCTGTGGAAGAAGTCATCAAGAAAGGTGCTTTTGACCTGGTCTTCGAGCGTGGCGCAGTGATTGATGTCAAACCTCAGTACGACATCACTCGCCAGGTTATCGAGCGCATGAATCAGCTGAAGTAATCCATGACAGCGACCATAAAACTCGGCCAGTTGGCCGAGTTCCTCGGCGCCACTCTACGTGGCGACCCGGAGAAGGAAATTACTGGGCTAGCCACTTTGCAAGAGGCTGGCCCAGCTCAGTTGAGCTTTCTGGCAAATCCTCAATACCGCAAATACCTGGCTGACAGCCAGGCTGCAGCGCTGTTGCTGAAAGCCGCTGACGCTGAAGGTTTTGCGGGGAATGCATTGGTCGTACCTGATCCGTACGCCGCCTACGCTCGTGTTTCCCACCTGTTCGATCCCAAGCCCAAGGCGGCTGCCGGTATCCATCCGACTGCGGTGATTGCGGCGGACGCGGTGGTTGATCCAGCGGCGAGCATCGGTGCCTTTGTGGTCATCGAGAGCGGGGCACGAGTTGATGCGGGTACGACCATCGGCGCGCATTGCTTCATCGGCGCTCGTAGCGTTATCGGCGAAGGTGGCTGGCTCGCACCGCGCGTCACGCTGTATCACGACGTGCGTATCGGCAAGCGGGTGGTGATTCAGTCCGGTGCAGTACTGGGTGGCGAAGGCTTCGGCTTTGCCAACGAGAAAGGCATCTGGCAGAAAATCGCCCAGATCGGTGGCGTTCTGGTCGGTGACGATGTGGAGATCGGCGTGAATACCGCCATCGACCGCGGTGCACTGGCCGATACCATTCTTGGTAATGGCGTCAAGCTCGACAATCAGATTCAGATCGCCCACAACGTCCAGGTCGGTGATCACACTGCCATGGCAGCGTGCGTGGGGATTTCCGGCAGCACCAAAATCGGCAAGCATTGCATGCTCGCCGGTGGCGTAGGGCTGGTGGGGCATATCGAAATTTGCGACAAGGTTTTCATCACCGGAATGACCATGGTGACCCACTCGATTACCGAGCCGGGTTCCTACTCTTCCGGTACGGCCATGCAACCGGCTGCCGAATGGCGCAAAAGCGCGGCACGTATCCGTCAGCTCGATGACATCGCGCGGCGGCTGCGACAGCTGGAAAAGCGAGTCGGGGAAGTGACCCCTGACGGCAATGCTTCATCAGATGGCTGATACCATTTCCATATCAAGTGTGCACAGCCGCTAGACTGCCTCCTTGATTTGCTAGAGGAGCGCGCGTCAGTCGCGCGTTCCCAATCTTTACATAGGCTTCCCCCCGAAATGATGGACATCAACGAGATTCGCGAATACCTGCCTCACCGTTACCCGTTCCTGCTGGTGGACCGGGTCGTGGATCTGGATGTGGAAGGCAAGCGCATTCGCGCCTACAAGAATGTCAGCATCAACGAACCGTTCTTCAATGGTCACTTCCCTGCGCATCCAATCATGCCGGGCGTACTGATCATCGAGGCGATGGCTCAGGCTGCCGGGATCCTTGGTTTCAAGATGCTGGACGTGAAGCCGGCTGATGGCACCCTGTACTACTTCGTAGGCTCCGACAAACTGCGTTTCCGTCAGCCGGTCAAGCCTGGCGACCAGTTGATCCTTGAAGCCACGTTCATCAGCTGCAAGCGCAAGATCTGGAAGTTCGAATGCCAGGCATCGGTAGATGGCAAGCCGGTCTGCTCGGCCGAGATCATCTGTGCGGAACAAAAAGTATGAGTTTGATTGACCCTCGCGCAATCATCGATCCGACGGCCATCCTGGCCGACGACGTCGAGGTCGGCCCTTGGTCGATCGTCGGCGCTGGTGTGGAAATCGGCGAGGGGACAGTGATCGGGCCGCATGTGATTCTCAAAGGCCCGACCCGAATCGGTAAGCACAACCGCATCTACCAGTTTTCTTCGGTAGGCGAAGACACGCCCGATCTGAAATACAAGGGTGAAGAAACCCGTCTGGTCATCGGTGACCACAATGTCATCCGTGAAGGCGTGACCATTCACCGCGGGACCATTCAGGACCGTTCCGAAACGACCCTGGGCGATCACAACCTGATCATGGCCTACGCTCACATCGGCCACGACAGCGTCATCGGCAACCATTGCATCCTGGTCAACAACACTGCGTTGGCGGGCCATGTGCATGTTGAAGACTGGGCGATCCTGTCCGGTTTTACCCTGGTTCACCAGTATTGCCACATCGGCGCCCACAGCTTTTCCGGTATGGGTACCGCCATTGGCAAGGACGTTCCAGCGTACGTCACGGTGTTCGGCAACCCGGCCGAAGCTCGCAGCATGAACTTCGAAGGCATGCGCCGTCGTGGTTTCAGCGAAGACGCGATCCACGCCCTGCGCCGTGCCTACAAGGTGGTTTATCGCCAGGGCCTCACGGTTGAGCAGGCGCTTGCGGAGCTGGCCGAACCTTCGGAGCAGTTTCCGGAAGTTGCGGTGTTCCGTGACTCCATCCAGTCTTCGACCCGCGGCATCACACGTTAATCATGGCTAATCTGCGTATTGCGCTGGTGGCGGGTGAGGCTTCCGGTGACATTCTGGGCGCCGGTCTCATGCGTGCGCTCAAGGCTCAGCATCCGGCGGTCGAGTTCATCGGTGTCGGTGGTCCGCTGATGCAGGCCGAAGGCCTGACCTCGTATTTTCCGATGGAACGTCTCTCGGTCATGGGGCTGGTGGAAGTGCTGGGTCGGCTGCGCGAGTTGTTGAAACGCCGCAAGAAGCTGATCGCAGACTTGATCGCCGAGAAACCGGACGTGTTCATCGGTATCGATGCGCCGGATTTCAACCTCAATATCGAACTGAAGCTGCGTCAGGCCGGGATCAAGACCGTGCATTACGTCAGCCCGTCGGTGTGGGCGTGGCGGCAGAAGCGGGTGCTGAAGATTCGCGAAGGTTGCGACCTGATGCTGACGCTGTTCCCGTTTGAAGCGAAATTCTATGAAGAGAAGGGCGTGCCGGTGCGGTTTGTCGGTCACACCTTGGCCGATGCGATACCCCTTGAGGCTGATCGTCGCGCCGCACGCGCCGAGCTCGATTTGCCTGATGGCCCATTGGTCGCGCTGATGCCGGGCAGTCGTGGTGGCGAAGTCGGGCGTCTGGGCGCTTTGTTCCTCGATGCCGCCGAGCGTTTGCGCGCCATGCGCCCTGGCGTGCGGTTCATTATTCCTTGCGCCAGCCCTCAGCGCCGCGCGCAGCTTGAAGAACTGCTGGCCGGTCGCGATCTGCCGCTGACCCTGCTCGACGGCAAGTCCCATCTGGCGCTGGCCGCCTGCGACGCAGTGTTGATCGCCTCCGGAACGGCGACCCTCGAAGCCTTGCTGTACAAGCGTCCGATGGTGGTGGCTTATCGCCTGGCCCCGCTGACGTTCTGGATCCTCAAGCGCATGGTGAAAAGCCCTTACGTCTCGTTGCCTAACCTGCTCGCCCAGCGCCTCTTGGTGCCTGAATTGTTACAGGACGATGCAACAGTTGAAGCCTTGGCCCAGACGCTGTCGCCCCTGATCGAAGGTGGCGAAGAACAGACCCGCGGCTTCGACGAAATCCACCGGACCTTGCGCCTGGATGCCTCCAATCAGGCGGCGGACGCGGTACTGAATCTGATCGGCAAAACACAATGACAAAAGCACAACAGATGGGCCTGGATTTCACCCTGGTCGCCGAAGTCGAAGAGCTGGTTGCCGGTGTTGATGAAGTCGGTCGCGGTCCGCTCTGCGGCGCTGTGGTGACGGCAGCGGTGATCCTCGATCCGAATCGTCCGATCCTTGGCCTCAACGATTCGAAGAAGCTCACCGAAGCCCGCCGCGAAAAACTCTTTGACGAAATCTGCGAAAAAGCCCTGAGCTGGTGCATCGCTCGCGCGGAAGTCGAAGAAATCGACGAGCTGAACATCCTGCATGCCACCATGCTGGCCATGCAGCGTGCGATCGAAGGCCTGCACATTCAGCCAAAACTGGCGATGATCGACGGTAACCGCTGCCCGAAACTGGCCATGCGCGCTGAAGCCGTGGTCAAGGGCGACAGCAAGGTTCCGGCCATCGCTGCCGCCTCGATTCTGGCCAAGGTCAGCCGCGACCGTGAAATGGCGGCATTCGAACTGATTTACCCGGGTTACGGCATCGGCGGCCACAAAGGTTACCCGACGCCCGTTCATCTGGAAGCGCTGGCACGCTTGGGGCCGACGCCGATTCACCGCCGCTCGTTCGCACCGGTGCGGTTGGCGTATGAGGCGCGCGAAAGCCTCATCGAGAGTTAGTCGCGAGGCTGATGTTTTTCCCAAGGCCCGGTACAATCCGGGCCTTGTTGTCTTCACGTTTCTAGACAGGATCACTATGCCGGCTTCATTCGTTCACCTACGCCTGCACACTGAATACTCCCTGGTCGACGGTCTGGTGCGGATCAAACCGCTGGTCAAGACCCTGGTCGGCATGAACATGCCTGCCGTAGCGGTCACCGATCAGAACAACATGTGTTCCCTGGTCAAATTCTATAAAGCCTCGATGGGCGCAGGTATCAAGCCGATCTGCGGCGCCGACTTGTGGCTGTCGAACAAGGACCCGGACAACGCCCTGAGCCGGATCAGCCTGTTGGCGATGAACGCTGTCGGCTACCGCAACCTGACCGAGCTGATCTCCCGCGGTTTCATCGACGGCCAGCGTAATGGCTCGGTCATCATCGAGCGCGAGTGGGTGGCCGAGGCCAGCGAAGGCTTGATCATGTTGTCGGCGGCGAAGGAAGGCGAAATCGGCCTGGCCATGCTCAGCGGCAATCCAGCGGAAGCGGAAAAACTGGCGCGCGAATGGATGGCGGTGTTCCCGGATCGTTTCTATCTGGAAATCCAGCGCACCAACCGCCCTAACGATGAAGAACAACTGCACGGCGCCGTGGCCCTGGCCGAGAAAATCGGCGCGCCATTGGTGGCGACCAACGACGTGCGTTTCATCAAACAGGAAGACTTCGCCGCTCACGAAACCCGCGTCTGCATCGGTGAGGGCCGCGCCCTCGACGATCCGCGGCGTTCGAAGAATTACAGCGATCAGCAATACCTCAAAAGCGCCGAGGAAATGGCCGAGCTGTTCAGCGACATTCCCGAAGCGCTGGCCAACACCGTCGAGATCGCCAAACGCTGCAACATCGAAGTGAAGCTGGGCACGCACTTCCTGCCCAACTTCCCGATTCCCGATGGCATGACCATTGACGAGTATTTTCGCAAGGTGTCCTTCGATGGCCTGGAAGAACGGCTGACCGTTCTGCTGCCCAAGGACACCACCGAAGACTATGAAGCCAAGCGTCAGGTCTATGTCGACCGGTTGAATTTCGAACTGGATATCATCATCCAGATGGGCTTCCCCGGTTACTTCCTGATCGTGATGGACTTTATCCAGTGGGCCAAGAGCAACGGCGTGCCGGTAGGCCCTGGTCGTGGATCGGGTGCCGGGTCGCTGGTGGCCTATGTGCAGAAAATCACCGACCTCGACCCGCTGGAATACGACCTGCTGTTCGAACGTTTCCTCAACCCGGAACGGGTCTCCATGCCCGACTTCGACGTCGACTTCTGCATGGACGGTCGTGACCGCGTGATCGACTACGTGGCCGAGAAATACGGGCGCAACGCGGTAAGCCAGATCATCACGTTCGGTTCCATGGCGGCGAAGGCTGTGGTCCGTGACGTGGCGCGGGTGCAAGGCAAGTCCTACGGCCTGGCGGATCGTCTGTCGAAGATGATTCCGTTCGAAGTCGGCATGACCCTGGAAAAAGCCTACGAGCAGGAAGAAATCCTCCGTGACTTCATCAAGGTCGATGAAGAAGCCGCGGAAATCTGGGAGATGGCGCGCAAGCTCGAAGGCGTTGTGCGTAACGTCGGTAAACACGCCGGTGGCGTGGTAATCGCGCCGACCAAACTGACCGATTTCTCGCCGATCTATTGCGATGAGGCTGGTGACGGTCTGGTAACCCAGTTCGACAAGGACGACGTTGAAGCCGCTGGCCTGGTGAAGTTCGACTTCCTCGGTCTGCGGACCCTGACAGTTATCGACTGGGCGCTGAAAACCATCAACCGCGACCGCGCCAAGGTCAACGAACCACCGCTGGACATCGCGTTCATCCCGCTGGACGACAAGCCGACCTACACGCTGCTGCAAAAGGCGGAAACCACCGCGGTGTTCCAGCTCGAGTCGCGCGGCATGAAAGAGCTGATCAAAAAGCTCAAGCCCGACTGCCTGGAAGACTTGATCGCACTGGTGGCCCTGTTCCGTCCGGGCCCTTTGCAATCCGGCATGGTTGACGACTTTATCAACCGTAAGCACGGCCGCGCCGAACTCGCGTACCCGCACTCGGACTACCAGTACGAGGGCCTGAAACCGGTACTGGCGCCGACTTACGGCATCATCCTGTATCAGGAACAGGTGATGCAGATCGCCCAGGTCATGGCCGGTTACACCCTCGGCGGTGCGGACATGCTGCGGCGGGCCATGGGTAAGAAAAAGCCCGAAGAAATGGCCAAGCAGCGCGGCGGTTTCATTGAAGGTTGCAAGACCAACAATATCGAAGCCGACCTGGCCGGTAACATTTTCGACCTGGTAGAGAAATTCGCCGGTTACGGCTTCAACAAATCCCACTCCGCCGCCTACGGGCTGGTGTCGTACCAGACCGCGTGGCTGAAAACGCACTACCCGGCGCCGTTCATGGCCGCGGTACTGTCGGCGGATATGCACAACACCGACAAGGTCGTGACCTTGATCGAAGAAATTCGCACCATGAAGCTGCGTCTCGACGCGCCGGATGTGAATACCTCTGAGTTCAAGTTCACGGTGAACGACGAAGGCCGCATCATTTACGGCCTCGGCGCGATCAAGGGTGTGGGCGAAGGTCCGGTGGAGGCGATTACCGAGGCGCGTCAGGACGGTCCGTTCAAGGATCTGTTCGATTTCTGCGCCCGTGTCGACCTCAAGCGCATCAACAAGCGCACCCTCGATGGTTTGATCCGCAGCGGTGCGCTGGATCGCCTGGGTCCGTATTTCCATGACGAACCGAAAGCCTATCAAGCGAGCATCGACCAGAACCGCGCGGTGCTGCTGAATGCGATGGAAGGGGCGATCAAGGCCGCCGAACAAACCGCTCGCACCCACGACAGTGGCCACGCCGATCTGTTTGGCGGGCTGTTCGTCGAGGCAGACGCCGACGTCTACGCCAATCACCGCAAGGCGAAAGAGCTGACCCTGAAGGAGCGCCTGAAAGGGGAGAAAGACACCCTGGGCCTGTACCTGACCGGTCACCCGATTGACGAATACGAAGGTGAAATCCGCCGTTTTGCCCGTCAGCGCATCATCGACCTGAAGCCGGCTCGCGATACACAGACCGTTGCGGGCATGATCATCGCCCTGCGCGTGATGAAGAACAAAAAGGGCGACAAGATGGGGTTCATCACCCTTGACGATCGTTCTGGGCGGATCGAAGCTTCGTTGTTCGCCGATGCGTTCCATTCGGCGCAATCGCTGTTGCAGACTGACGCGATGGTTGTTGTCGAAGGTGAAGTCAGCAACGACGATTTCTCCGGCGGTTTGCGCCTGCGGGTCAAGCGGGTGATGAGCATGGAAGATGCGCGCACCAACCTGGCCGAAAGTCTGCGCTTGAAGCTGCAGACCAAGGATTTGAAAGGCGATCAGCTACGCTGGCTGGGTGAGCTGTTCAAGCGTCACCGAGGTGCGTGCCCGATCACCATGGAGTACACGAGCCCCGATGCGAAGGCTTTGCTGCAGTTCGGCGAGACCTGGCGAATCGACCCGGCGGATGCGTTGATTCAAGCCTTGCGTGACCAGTTCGGGCGAGACAACGTCTTCCTCCAATACCGTTGACGGTCAGGTAGCAACTGAACGCCCTGATCTCGACCTGAATTTTTAATCTCGACCTGAACGCGCCTCTCCCTTAAGGTAGGGCGCGAATAGACAACCGGCCGGCCCAAGCTCTCTTGGACGTCGACCCAAGACGGACGCCTATGAACCCGAATTTTCTAGATTTCGAACAGCCGATCGCCGACCTGCAAGCCAAGATCGAAGAGTTGCGCTTGGTCGGTAACGACAATTCGCTGAATATCGGCGATGAGATCTCCCGCCTGCAGGACAAAAGCAGCACGCTGACCGAAGACATCTTCGGCAAGCTGACCAGCTGGCAGATCGCGCGTCTGGCGCGTCACCCGAAACGTCCATATACCCTGGACTACATCGAACACATCTTCACCGAGTTCGACGAGCTGCACGGCGACCGCCACTTCTCCGACGACGCTGCCATCGTTGGCGGCGTGGCCCGTCTGGATGACCAGCCGGTGATGATCATCGGTCACCAGAAAGGCCGCGAAGTGCGCGAGAAGGTTCGCCGCAACTTCGGTATGCCGCGTCCGGAAGGCTATCGCAAGGCGTGCCGCCTGATGGAAATGGCCGAGCGCTTCAAAATGCCGATCCTGACCTTCATCGACACGCCGGGTGCTTACCCGGGCATCGACGCTGAAGAGCGCAACCAGAGCGAAGCGATTGCCTGGAACCTGCGTGTCATGGCTCGCCTGAAAACCCCGATCATCGCCACCGTAATCGGTGAAGGTGGTTCCGGTGGTGCACTGGCAATTGGCGTGTGCGATCAGTTGAACATGCTGCAGTACTCGACCTACGCGGTGATCTCGCCGGAAGGTTGTGCGTCGATTCTGTGGAAAACCGCCGAAAAAGCGCCGGATGCCGCTGAAGCCATGGGCATCACCGCCGAGCGCCTGAAAGGCCTGGGCATCGTAGACAAAGTGATCGGCGAACCTCTGGGCGGCGCTCATCGCGATCCGGCGGCGGCCGCTGCATCGATCCGTGCCGAGCTGACCTCGCAACTGGCGATGCTGAAGAAGTTCGACAACGAAGCGCTGCTCAAGCGCCGTTACGAGCGACTGATGAGCTACGGTCTCTGAGATTGACGCAGTACTAATGTAGGAGCCGGCTTGCCGGCGATGGCGGCCTTGAGGCTGGCGGTGTATGACCGATCCCTTCGCCAGCAAGCCGGCTCCTACATTTGATCTTCACAGGTATTGAATCTGTAGTTCTGTTCCGGATTGCGGTGGTATTTGAGATGAGACCCAGACCGGACCTCCCCGCCAATCTTCTGCAAGCCTTGAACCCGTTGCGCAATGCTGCGAAATGGCGCATCGCCTTCTCCGGCGGCCTCGATTCAACCGTCCTGTTGCACCTCCTCGCCCACCTCGCAAAAACCGAAACCCTGCCAGCGCTCAGCGCCATCCATATTCACCATGGCCTTCAAGCGGCGGCCGATGCGTGGCCGGAGCATTGCCAGTCAGTCTGTGATGCGCTGGGAATACCGCTACAGGTCGTTCACGTCCAGGTTCAGCCCGGCGCCAGCCTTGAGCGTGTAGCCCGTGACGCGCGCTATGGCGCGTTCATCGAGGCCACTCAAGCCAATGAAGTGCTGCTGACCGCCCAGCATCGTGATGATCAGGCGGAAACCCTGTTGTTCCGATTGCTGCGTGGGGCAGGGGCGAGGGGGTTATCGGGGATGCCGCGCCAACGTGTGTTGGGCAAAGGGCATCTGCTGCGACCCTTGCTCGATGTCTCGCGAGCAGAGTTGGAGGGTTACGCGAACCAGTACTCATTGAGCTGGATCGAGGATCCTTCCAATCAGGATCGACGTTTCTCGCGTAATTACTTGCGTAATCAGGTGTTCCCGGTGCTGACCGAACGCTGGCCTCAAGCGATGGCGACTATGGCTCGCAGCGCCGCGCATCTGAGCGAAGCGCAGGAACTGCTCGATGAGCTGGCGCAAATCGATCTGGCCCAGGCCGGCTCCATCAGTGAATTCGATTGGCTGGGTGTGCCGTCACTTGAGCTTTCTACGCTTGCCAGCCTGTCCGCCGCTCGCCAGCGAAATGCAGTGAGTCACTGGCTCTCGGCACTGACCCGTTTGCCGGGCAGCGACCATTGGTCGGGTTGGGAAGATTTTCGTGATGCTGCTGCGGATGCCTCTCCGGTCTGGCGCTTGGCCGATGGGGAATTGCATCGGGCGAACGGGCGGATATGGTGGCTGTCGGGCTGCTGGCTGCGAACGCCGCCGCCCGCGCCTGATTGGCCTGATCCCTCGTTATCACTGGCGTTGCCGGATAACGGCGTGCTCTCGCTCACCGGTCAAACACCCGATGGCCCGCTGCATATCCGCTATCGTGAAGGTGGCGAGGTCATGAGTCTGCCCGAGCGCGGCCATCGTGATCTGAAGCGTTTGCTCAACGAACGCAGCGTCCCGGGCTTCGTCCGTGGCAGATTGCCGCTGCTCTATCATGGCGAGCAATTGCTGGCGGTGGCGAGGTTGCGAGGCTTGAATGGCAGTGAGCAGGAAGGCTGGAATTTGCATTGGCAGCCACCGGACGAAGATCAAGGTTTGAGCTGAAAGGGGCTTTCCGGTAGACTACGCTCCCTTCTTGATACAACTTCTGTGGATTCGCCTGAATTGCAGGAGTTGCCGATTACCAAGCAGTCTTTGCTGGGCGATTCCAAAAAATGTGTAGCGAGCAACGTACCGGTGTTTCATCTCCCGGTCTGTCCCAACGCGGCGGTTTTTTTGAAAGGTGCACTGTGATTAATGCAGGTGATCGGGGGCTTCGGCCTTCCTTCGCTTTCCCCGGCGGCTCGGACCGCTTTAACGCAGACTTCTAGGGTTTTTCATGACGCGCTACATATTCGTCACGGGCGGTGTTGTTTCTTCATTGGGGAAAGGCATTGCATCGGCTTCATTGGCGGCCATCCTGGAGGCGCGGGGACTTAAGGTCACCATGCTGAAGCTGGATCCGTACATCAACGTCGATCCGGGCACCATGAGCCCGTTCCAGCACGGTGAAGTGTTCGTCACCCACGACGGCGCCGAGACCGACCTGGACCTGGGTCACTACGAGCGGTTCATCCGCACGACCATGACCCAGAACAACAACTTCACCACCGGCCGTGTCTACGAACACGTCCTGCGCAAAGAGCGCCGTGGTGATTACCTGGGCGCGACCATCCAGGTCATTCCGCACATCACCGACGAAATCAAGCGCCGGATCATCAAGGGCGCCGGCGATGCCGACGTGGCCATGGTCGAGATCGGTGGCACCGTGGGTGACATCGAATCCCAACCGTTCCTCGAAGCCATCCGCCAGTTGCGTTTCGAAGTCGGCGCCAAGCGCGCGATGCTGATGCACCTGACACTGGTGCCGTACATCGCCACTGCCGGCGAAACCAAAACCAAGCCAACTCAGCACTCGGTCAAGGAACTGCGTTCCATCGGCCTGCAACCTGACGTGCTGGTGTGCCGCTCCGATCACCCGATCGACATCTCCTCGCGTCGCAAGATCGCGCAATTCACCAACGTTGAAGAACGTGCGGTGATCGCGCTGGAAGACGCCGACACCATCTACAAGATCCCGGGTATCCTGCATTCGCAAGGCCTGGACGATTTTGTGGTCGAGCGTTTCGGCCTGCAATGCGGCGGTGCCGATCTGTCCGAGTGGGAAGCCGTGGTTGACGCCAAGCTCAATCCTGAGCACGAAGTCACCATCGCCATGGTCGGCAAGTACATGGAATTGCTGGACGCCTACAAGTCGCTGATCGAAGCGATGAGTCACGCCGGCATCAGCAACCGCACCAAGGTCAACCTGCGCTACATCGATTCCGAAGACATCGAAAACCAGGGCACCGCGCTGCTGGAAGGCGTCGACGCGATCCTCGTACCGGGCGGCTTCGGTCTGCGTGGCGTGGAAGGCAAGATCACCGCTGTCCAGTACGCTCGCGAAAACAAGGTTCCGTACCTCGGCATCTGCCTGGGCATGCAAGTGGCGGTCATCGAGTTCGCTCGTAACGTCATGGGCTGGAAAGACGCCAACTCCACCGAGTTCGATCGTGCAAGCGGTCACCCGGTCGTGGGTCTGATCACCGAGTGGGAAGACGCCACCGGCGCCGTCGAAACCCGTACCGAAACTTCCGATCTGGGCGGCACCATGCGTCTCGGCGCACAGGATTGCCTGCTGGAGCCGGGTTCCCTGGTTCACGGCTGCTACGGCAAGGACGTGATCGTCGAGCGTCACCGTCACCGTTACGAAGTGAACAACAACCTGCTGCCGAAAATCATGGAAGCCGGTCTGAAAATCTCCGGTCGCTCCGGTGATGGCGCGCTGGTTGAAGTGGTCGAAGCCCCGGATCATCCATGGTTCGTCGCTTGCCAGTTCCACCCTGAGTTCACCTCGACGCCACGCGACGGTCACCCGTTGTTCAGCGGCTTCGTCAAAGCAGCTTTGGCTCAACACCAGAAGAAGGCTTGAACCTTATGGCGCAGAAGATCATCCGCGTAGGCGATATCGAGATTGCCAACGACAAGCCAATGGTGCTTTTCGGTGGCATGAACGTGCTGGAAAGCCGCGACATGGCGATGCAGGTCTGCGAAGAATACGTGAAGGTCACCGAGAAACTCGGTATCCCTTACGTGTTCAAGGCCAGCTTCGACAAGGCCAACCGTTCCTCCGTGACCTCTTACCGTGGCCCCGGCCTGGAAGAGGGCATGCGGATTTTCCAGGACATCAAGCAAGCCTTCGGCGTGCCGATCATCACCGACGTCCACGAGCCTGAACAGGCCGCGGTCGTCGCTGAAGTCTGCGACATCATCCAGCTGCCGGCCTTCCTGTCGCGCCAGACCGACCTCGTGGTCGCGATGGCCAAGACCGGTGCGGTGATCAACATCAAGAAAGCCCAGTTCCTCGCGCCACAGGAAATGAAACACATCCTGAACAAGTGCGTGGAAGCGGGTAACGATCAGTTGATCCTCTGCGAGCGTGGTTCGAGCTTCGGTTACAACAACCTGGTGGTCGACATGCTTGGCTTCGGCATCATGAAGCAGTTCGAGTACCCGGTTTTCTTCGACGTGACCCACGCGCTGCAAATGCCTGGCGGTCGTGCCGATTCCGCCGGCGGTCGTCGCGCCCAGGTCCTCGATCTGGCGAAAGCCGGGATCAGCCAGTCACTGGCCGGTCTGTTCCTCGAAGCCCACCCGGACCCGGACAATGCCAAATGCGACGGCCCTTGCGCCTTGCGTCTGGACAAACTGGAGCCATTCCTGGCCCAGCTCAAAGCTTTGGACGAACTGGTGAAGAGTTTTCCGACGGTAGAAACCGCGTAATCCTCATTTCTCCGGTAAAGTACCGCACGATTTGTTGCTCAGGCCCTCGGGCCTGAGCCTTGTCGTCCGCAAGTCTGCCCGTTGCACATCACTTGCCGGCGATAAAAGATTTCCTTCAGCTGCGTCGTTTTCGTCAACTTTGGAGTGTTTACAACAATGGCAAAAATCGTCGACATCAAAGGTCGTGAAGTTCTCGACTCCCGTGGCAACCCCACCGTGGAAGCGGACGTGCTTCTCGATAACGGCATCATCGGCAGCGCTTGCGCGCCGTCCGGTGCTTCCACTGGCTCGCGTGAAGCGCTCGAGCTGCGTGATGGCGACAAGAGCCGTTACCTGGGCAAAGGCGTTCTGAAAGCCGTCGCCAACATCAACGGTCCGATCCGCGACCTGTTGAAAGGTACAGATCCGAGCGACCAGAAAGCGCTGGATCACGCGATGATCAAGCTGGACGGTACTGAAAACAAAGGCTCCCTGGGCGCCAACGCGATCCTCGCCGTTTCCCTGGCCGCGGCCAAGGCAGCAGCTCAGGACCAGGACCTGCCGCTGTACGCACACATCGCCAACCTGAACGGCACCCCGGGTGTTTACTCGATGCCGGTTCCGATGATGAACATCATCAACGGTGGCGAGCACGCCGATAACAACGTCGACATCCAGGAATTCATGGTTCAGCCGGTTGGCGCCAAGTCTTTCTCGGAAGGTCTGCGCATGGGCACCGAGATTTTCCATCACCTCAAAGCTGTGTTGAAGGCCCGTGGCCTGAGCACTGCTGTTGGTGACGAAGGTGGTTTCGCACCTAACCTGGCTTCCAACGAAGACGCTTTGAAAGTGATCTCCGAAGCCGTGGCCAACGCTGGTTACAAGCTGGGCACCGACGTGACCCTGGCACTGGACTGCGCGGCCAGCGAGTTCTACGAAGACGGCAAGTACAACCTGTCCGGCGAAGGCCAGGTGTTCACCGCTGAAGGTTTCGCCGATTACCTGAAAGGCCTGACCGAGCGTTACCCGATCATCTCCATCGAAGATGGCCTGGACGAGTCCGACTGGGCTGGCTGGAAAATCCTCACCGACAAGATCGGCGAGAAAACCCAGCTGGTGGGCGACGACCTGTTCGTAACCAACACCAAGATCCTGAAAGAAGGCATCGATAAAAAGATCGCCAACTCGATCCTGATCAAGTTCAACCAGATCGGCACCCTGACCGAAACCCTGGAAGCCATCCAGATGGCCAAGGCCGCCGGTTACACCGCCGTGATCTCGCACCGCTCCGGCGAAACCGAAGATTCGACCATTGCCGACCTGGCTGTGGGCACTTCGGCTGGCCAGATCAAGACCGGCTCCCTGTGCCGTTCCGACCGCGTTTCCAAGTACAACCAACTGCTGCGTATCGAAGAGCAGTTGAACGGCAAAGCCAAGTACAACGGCCGCAGCGAGTTCCGCGGTTAAGCTGTAGAAGGTAAAAAGACACCGGATTGTGTCGGAAAAATCGCGACAGCGACGTTTTTGCCACTAATCTGATGCCTTAAGAGCACAAGCCTGGATTTTCCAGGCTTCGTGCTATCAGAAGCTTCAAAGTTTTGGCATGGCTGTCTTTTTTCACTGGAAACCTGATATTCGATGCGCAGTCCCAATTGGTTGTTCCTCGTCTTGCTCTTGTTGCTGGCTGGCCTGCAATACCGCCTGTGGGTAGGTAATGGCAGTCTGGCGCAAGTGGCCGAGCTGACTCAGCAGATCGCGGATCAACATGCTGAGAACGAAGGCTTGCTGGAACGCAATCGGGTCATGGACGCCGAAGTCAGTGAATTGAAAAAGGGCATGGAGACCGTTGAAGAGCGGGCTCGCCATGAGTTGGGCATGGTCAAGGACGGTGAAACCCTTTACCAGTTGGCTCAATGAACTCCTCGTTACCGGCCTTCTGGGCCGTGATCCCTGCCGCGGGCGTCGGTGCCCGTATGGCCGCAGACCGTCCCAAGCAATACTTGCACCTGGGCGGGCGCACTATTCTTGAACACAGCCTTGGCTGTTTCCTTGATCATCCTTCCCTGAAGGGGCTGGTGATCAGTCTGGCTGTTGATGATCCTTATTGGCCCAATCTGGCATGCGCTGGCGATTCACGTATTCAGCGCGTTGACGGCGGCGCCGAGCGTTCCGGGTCGGTGCTCAATGCCTTGCTGCATTTGCATGCGTTGGGTGCGGACGATGAGGATTGGGTGTTGGTCCACGATGCTGCGCGGCCGAATCTGAGCCGCGATGATCTGGACAAGTTGCTCGTTGAACTGGCTGACGATCCGGTCGGCGGGCTGCTGGCGGTTCCGGCACGTGATACCCTGAAGCGGGTCGACAAGCACGGTCGTGTCGTTGAAACCGTGGATCGCAGCGTGATCTGGCAGGCGTACACGCCGCAGATGTTTCGACTTGGCGCGTTGCATCGGGCGTTGGCGGACAGTCTGGTGGCGGATGCTGTTATCACTGATGAAGCGTCGGCGATGGAGTGGGCTGGTATGGCTCCTCGCTTGATTGAAGGTCGGTCGGACAACCTCAAGGTTACTCGCCCCGAGGACCTCGAGTGGTTGAGACAGCGTTGGGCTAACCGCCGCTGATCGCCGGCAAGCCGGTCTCACTCCTACAAGGTTAATTGGTGTGCGCAGGATTTATGTTCTCCCCCGTCCACTGTAGGAGTGAGACCGGCTTGCCGGCGATTGCGGTAGTCCAGGCCCCCGATCTCTTGCTGGCACGCCGTTGAACGCCTAGCTTCGATACTCCGGCCGCTCGGCCAATCCTTCCTTCAAATAATCCACCAACTTGCGCACCTTCGGCGACAGATGCCGCTGCTGTGGATAAAGCGCCCAAACGGCAGTATTCGGCGGCTGGTGAGCCTCCAACAGCGAAATCAAATCCCCGGTTTTCAGATGCTCCAGCACGTAATAATCCGGCAACTGACAGAGCCCGACACCCTGTAACGCCGCATCCAGCACTGCTTGCCCACTGTTGCAACGCCAGTTTCCCTGCACCCGCTGGGAAAATTCCCGCCCGTTCTGTTCCAGTTGCCACAGGTCCGAACTACCGATGAGGCAGTTGTGGCGGCTCAGTTCCGACAAGCTATGTGGGCGACCATACCGTTCCAGGTAGGACGGAGACGCGCACAAATACATGCGTCGCGGAGCCAGTCGCGTCGCTACCAGTCGCGAGTCCTGAAGGCGGCCGAGGCGGATCGCCAGATCCAGACCTTCATGCACCAGATCGAGTTGGCGGTTGCTCAGTTCGATGTCGATTCGCAGTTGTGGATAGAGCCCCATGAATCGCGTCACCAGCGGCACGATAAAGCGCTCGCCATAGGCCACCGCGCAGGTCATGCGCAACATGCCTTTGGGCTCGCTGGTCAGGTCGCCGACGGCTCTGAGCGCTTCTTCACGACCGTCCTGCAACCGTTGGCAATGTTGCAAAAACGTTTGCCCGGCTTCGGTCAGCGTGACTCGCCGGGTACTGCGGTAAAGCAGGCGCGTCTGAAGGCGTTCTTCGAGGCGTACTATTTGGCGACTGATGTGGGAGGAAGACACCCCAAGACGTTCCGCCGCCGCCGTAAATTGGCTGCACTCGGCCACGGCGACGAACTCGTCGATACCTTCCCAACGGTTCTCGGACATTAACGATTATCCCTGTGTGGCAATAATGTTTTGCTTTTGTCCGGATTATTCACCGTGCGACGCTGTATTACACTCACTGTCTCGTTTTATTCACTGGAGAACCAACATGATCAAGTCGCGCGCCGCCGTTGCCTTCGAGGCCAAGAAACCCCTCGAGATCGTTGAAGTCGATGTCGCTCTGCCCAAGGCCGGTGAAGTTCTGTTGCGTGTGGTTGCCTCCGGTGTCTGTCATACCGATGCCTACACCCTGTCGGGCGCTGACCCGGAAGGTATCTTCCCGTCGATCCTCGGTCACGAAGGTGGCGCGGTTGTTGAGGCGATCGGCGAGGGCGTGACTTCCGTTGCCGTTGGCGATCATGTGATCCCGCTGTACACCCCGGAATGCCGCCAGTGCAAATTCTGCCTGTCGGGCAAGACCAACCTGTGTCAGGCGATTCGTGCGACCCAGGGCAAAGGCCTGATGCCAGATGGCACCACGCGTTTTTCCTACAAGGGCCAACCGATTTTCCACTACATGGGCACCTCGACGTTCTCCGAATACACCGTGCTGCCGGAAATCTCCGTAGCCAAGATTCCTAAAGAAGCGCCGCTGGAAAAAGTCTGCCTGTTGGGCTGCGGCGTCACCACCGGCATTGGCGCGGTACTCAATACAGCCAAGGTGAAACCGGGTGATACCGTGGCGATTTTCGGTCTTGGCGGTATTGGTCTGTCGGCGGTCATTGGCGCGGTAAAAGCCAAGGCTGCACGCATCATCGCCATCGACATCAACCCGGCCAAATTCGAGATCGCCAAACAGTTGGGTGCAACCGACTGCGTGAACCCGAAAGACTTCGACCGTCCGATCCAGGAAGTCATCGTCGACATGACCGATGGCGGCGTCGACTTTTCCTTCGAGTGCATCGGCAATGTCCAATTGATGCGCGCCGCACTTGAGTGCTGCCACAAGGGTTGGGGTGAGTCGGTGATCATCGGCGTCGCCGGTGCCGGTCAGGAAATCTCTACCCGTCCATTCCAGTTGGTCACCGGTCGCGTCTGGCGCGGTTCGGCGTTCGGCGGTGTGCGCGGTCGTACCGAGTTGCCGAGCTATGTCGAAATGGCCGAGACCGGCGAAATCCCGCTGGATACGTTCATCACCCACACCATGGGCCTGGAAGATATCAACAAGGCTTTCGACCTGATGCATGAAGGAAAAAGCATCCGTTCCGTCATCCATTTCTGAGGTCGGTCATGAGCCTGGAAAATATCTCCTGCCAGAAAACCTTTGGCGGCTGGCACAAACGCTACCGGCACCGCTCCGACGTGCTCGGTTGCGACATGGTGTTTGCCGTGTACCTGCCGCCGCAAGCGGAGCAGGGCGGCAAACTACCGGTGCTGTACTGGTTGTCCGGCCTGACCTGCACCGACGAAAACTTCATGCAAAAGGCCGGCGCCCTGCGCATGGCCGCCGAGCTTGGGTTGATCATCGTTGCGCCAGACACCAGCCCGCGCGGACCCGATGTACCGGGTGATCCGGACGGTGCCTGGGACTTTGGCCTCGGCGCCGGGTTTTATCTGAATGCCACGCAGGAACCCTGGTCGCGGCACTATCGGATGCATGACTATGTCGTGCAGGAATTACCGGCATTGGTCGAAGCCCATTTCCCGGCATCGGACAAGCGCGGTATCAGCGGCCACTCCATGGGCGGTCACGGCGCGCTGGTCTGTGCGTTGCGCAATCCGGGGCGTTATCAGTCGGTGTCGGCGTTCTCGCCGATCAACAATCCGATGGATTGTCCGTGGGGTCAGAAAGCCTTTTCCCGTTACCTCGGCGAAGACCGTTCGAAGTGGCGCGAGTGGGATGCCTGTGCGCTGATTGCCGAGGCTGACGAGAAGCTGCCGCTGTTGGTCGATCAAGGTGATCGCGACGACTTCCTCGCCACTCAGCTCAAGCCTGAAGCCCTGCAGCAGGCGGCCAAACTGGCCGGCCATCCGCTGACGTTGCGCTTGCAACCCGGCTACGACCACAGCTATTTCTTCATCGCCAGCTTCATTGATGAACACTTGCAGCATCATGGTCGTGCTCTAAGCGCCTAATGACTGACAAAGCAGGTAGAATCACGCCCTGACAAAAATCGGGGCGTTTTTTTATGCGTATTGGCCACGGCTATGATGTGCACCGTTTCGCTGAAGGCGATTTCATTACTCTGGGCGGCGTGCGCATTGCACACGGCTTCGGGCTGCTCGCTCATTCCGACGGTGACGTCCTGCTGCACGCCTTGAGCGATGCCTTGCTCGGCGCTGCTGCGCTGGGTGATATCGGCAAGCATTTCCCGGACACCGACCCGACGTTCAAAGGCGCCGACAGCCGTGTGCTGTTGCGTCATGTCGTCGCACTGGTCCACGCCAAGGGCTGGAAGGTCGGCAACGTCGATAACACCATCGTCGCCCAGGCGCCGAAAATGGCCCCGCATATCGAATCGATGCGTGCGCTGATTGCCGCGGATCTTCAAGTTGAGTTGGATCAAGTGAACGTGAAAGCTACCACCACCGAAAAGCTCGGCTTTGTCGGGCGCGAAGAAGGTATTGCCGTGCACTCCGTTGCCTTGTTGCTGCGCGCATGAACGAACTGCAATTGCTTGGCCCGCGTGCCTATGGTGAAGCCCTCGGCACCGCTGTACTGAAAGCTACGGCGGAAGATTTCCAGGTCGATGAAGTCCTCAATATTCCTCTCAGCGGCGACGGCGAGCACCTGTGGATCTGGGTGGAAAAACGCGGCCTGAATACCGAAGAGGCAGCACGTCGAATCGCCAAGGCGGCGGGCGTGCCATTGCGCACCGTCAGTTACGCCGGTCTCAAGGATCGTCAGGCGCTGACGCGTCAGTGGTTCAGCGTGCAACTGCCGGGCAAGGCCGACCCTGATCTGTCGGCGGCGGAAAACGATACGCTGAAAATCCTCAAGACCGGTCGGCACAAACGCAAGCTGCAACGCGGTGCCCACTCGGCCAACGGTTTCACCTTGCGCCTCACGCAATTCGCTGGCGACAAAGCGGCGATCGAAGCGCGTCTGCAACTGATCGCCAAACAAGGTATTCCGAATTATTTCGGCGCCCAGCGTTTCGGCTTTGACGGTGGCAACGTGGTCGATGCCCGAGGCTGGGCCGCGCGCAAGGCCCTGCCGGAGCAGCGCAACGTGCGTTCGCGTCTGCTTTCTACCGCCCGCAGTTTTCTGTTTAACCAAGTGTTGGCGGCGCGTGTCGCTGATGGCACCTGGCAGCAAGCGCAGGTTGGCGATCTGTTGGCGTTTACCGACAGCCGCAGTTTTTTTCCGGCCGGTGAGGCCGAGTGCAGCGACCCGCGACTGGCGATTCTCGACCTGCACCCGACCGGTCCGCAGTGGGGTGAAGGTGACTCGCCGGCGACGGGCGCTGTCCATGAACTGGAGCAGGCAATCGCCGCCCGCGAAGCAGACCTTCGCGATTGGTTGATTAACGCCGGAATGAGCCACGAACGTCGCATCCTGCGGCTGCCCATTGGTGGGTTGACGTGGCATTATCCCGAGCCTGACATTCTGCAACTGGAATTCGTCCTGCCGGCCGGATGCTTTGCCACTGTATTGGTGCGCGAGCTTGTTGATCTGGTGCCGGTGGGGCAGACGGACAGCCCATGCGTATTCTGATTTCTAACGACGATGGGGTAACCGCACCCGGTCTTGCCGCGCTTTATGCTGCGCTGGCGGATTACACCGAATGCGTGGTTATCGCCCCGGACCAGGACAAAAGCGGCGCCAGCAGTTCGCTGACGCTCGACCGTCCGTTGCACCCGCAAACCCTGGCCAACGGCTTTATCAGCGTTAATGGCACACCGACCGATTGCGTGCACCTGGGCCTCAACGGCTTGCTGGAACGCGAAGCGGACATGGTGGTTTCCGGCATTAACCTGGGCGCCAACCTGGGGGACGATGTGTTGTATTCCGGTACCGTGGCAGCGGCCCTCGAGGGGCGTTTCCTGGAGCGGCCATCGTTTGCCTTTTCGTTGGTCTCACGGCAGGTCGAGAACCTTCCCACAGCCGCTTACTTTGCGCGCAAACTGGTTGAAGCCCACGCTGATCTTGACCTGCCACCGCGCACGGTGCTGAACGTGAACATTCCCAATTTGCCGCTGGACCACATCCGCGGAATCCAGCTGACACGCCTCGGCCATCGCGCCCGAGCGGCAGCACCGATGAAAGTGGTCGACCCGCGCGGCAAGTCCGGCTACTGGATCGCTGCCGCCGGAGACGCCGAAGACGGCGGCCCGGGCACCGACTTCCATGCGGTGATGCAAGGCTATGTATCCATCACGCCGCTGCAACTGGATCGCACCTTCAATGATGCTTTCGGAAGTCTCGATGGCTGGCTGGAGGGACTGCGCTGATGGCTCGTGAACAAGACCCGATGCATCGCGGTATCGGGATGACCTCGCAACGCACCCGCGAGCGTCTGATTCAGCGGTTGTATGAGGAAGGCATTTCCAACGCCAAGGTGCTGGAAGTGATCCGCCTTACGCCACGACACCTGTTCGTCGACGAAGCGCTGGCGCACCGTGCCTACGAAGACACGGCGTTGCCGATCGGTAACAACCAGACGATCTCCCAGCCTTACATGGTGGCCCGCATGAGCGAGCTGCTGCTGGAAGCGGGTCCTCTGGACAAGGTAATGGAAATCGGCACGGGGTCGGGTTATCAGACCGCAATCCTGTCGCAACTGGTCGAGCGGGTTTTTTCCGTCGAGCGCATCAAGGTTTTGCAGGACCGGGCCAAGGAACGTCTGGTTGATCTGAACTTGCGCAACGTGGTTTTCCGCTGGGGCGATGGCTGGGAAGGCTGGCCTGCGCTGGCGCCGTACAACGGCATTATCGTGACGGCGGTGGCGACCGATGTACCTCAGGCCTTGCTTGATCAGTTGGCACCTGGAGGGCGACTGGTCATACCGGTCGGCTCGGGTGAAGTGCAACAGTTGATGCTGATCATCCGCGAAGAACACGGGTTTTCCAGGCGTGTTCTGGGGGCGGTGCGTTTCGTTCCATTGCTCAACGGCCCCCTGGCCTGAGCATTTGTTTTGGCTCGGTGAATTCTCTTCGATTGCCCCTGTCTTACAGCGGCGTCGATCGGTTAAACGGGTTTCATCGTCAGGTAGCAAACGTGTGCTTCGCTTCATTAAAGGTAAAGCCTGCACAGCCCGTTATACTGGTGACACTTCTTGCCGGGAGCACGGCAATTCAATATTTCAGCCACCACAAAGGGAGCGGCGGGTGAGTCTCACAGTCATTGCGCAGCGAATGGGTATAACGAGCTTTCAGCGCCTGGTGACTGGCCTAGTCTTGAGTACCTTGCTGGTCGGTTGTTCCAGCAACAAGTCGAGCGACGTACGTGTCGTCGATCGCAACAATGCCGTGGCCCAGCGTCCGGCAGTGACCACGGGTCAGTATGTGGTTCGACCTAAAGACACCTTGTTCTCCATCGCCTTTCGCTACGGCTGGGACTACAAAGCCCTCGCCGCACGCAACAACATTCCTGCGCCTTACACGATACATCCGGGTCAGACGATTCGCTTTGACGGTCGCACCGGTTCAACGTCGACGGAGGTGGCCAGCCCGGCCGATTCGGCGCCTTCTTCGTCGAGTAAAACCACAGTAATCCGGCGCCAGCCAAATGGCGCAACTACGACGACAACGGTGGTTGCACCGTCCGTCGCCAACAAGCCAGCACCCGCTCCGATGCCTCCCGCAGGCCCGGCCCCGACCGGCTGGGGGTGGCCTTCTAATGGCATTCTCATTGGAAAATTCTCTTCAAACGGTAGTTTGAATAAAGGAATTGATATCGCCGGGGATTTGGGACAGCCTGTTTTAGCTGCGTCTGATGGGACGGTGGTATACGCCGGGAGTGGCTTAAGGGGCTACGGCGAATTGGTCATCATCAAACACAGCGACACCTACGTCAGTGCCTACGGTCACAACCGCAGGCTGTTGGTTCGGGAGGGGCAGCAGGTCAAGGTCGGACAGACAATTGCCGAAATGGGGTCAACGGGTACAGACCGGGTGAAACTGCATTTTGAGATTCGCCGACAAGGTAAACCTGTAGATCCGCTGCAGTTCCTGCCACGTCGTTGATTTGTTACCAGCCTGTTCCGTCACGTAGAGGGAACAGGCTCCAGCGTTGCCAAGGATAAAGGCGCCGCTTGAGCCTGAGGTCGAACTCACCAAAGGACTATAACAATGGCTCTCAGTAAAGAAGTGCCGGAGTTTGACATCGACGATGAGGTTCTCCTGATGGAGACCGGCATCGGTACGGATTCGATGTCGAATGATGAAGGGGCTGCTCCACCTTCCGTTCGTGCCAAATCCAGACACTCCGCCTCGTTAAAGCAACACAAGTACATCGATTACACGCGTGCGCTCGATGCCACGCAGCTGTACCTCAATGAAATCGGCTTTTCCCCTCTGCTGTCCCCCGAAGAAGAAGTTCACTTTGCACGCTTGTCGCAAAGTGGCGATCCGGCCGGGCGCAAACGCATGATTGAAAGCAACCTGCGGCTGGTGGTGAAAATCGCCCGACGCTATGTCAATCGTGGCTTGTCGCTGCTGGACCTGATCGAAGAGGGCAACCTCGGGCTGATTCGGGCGGTAGAAAAGTTCGACCCCGAACGTGGCTTCCGCTTTTCGACCTACGCAACCTGGTGGATTCGTCAGACCATCGAGCGCGCGATCATGAATCAGACCCGGACCATCCGGTTGCCGATCCATGTGGTCAAAGAGCTTAACGTGTACCTGAGGGCCGCACGGGAGCTGACGCAAAAACTCGATCATGAACCCTCACCCGAAGAAATCGCCAACCTGCTGGAAAAACCGGTGGGCGAGGTCAAGCGCATGCTGGGCCTGAACGAGCGGGTTTCTTCGGTCGATGTCTCACTGGGTCCGGATTCGGATAAAACCCTGCTGGACACCCTTACCGACGACCGTCCGACCGATCCATGCGAACTGCTGCAGGATGACGACCTGTCCCAGAGCATCGATCAATGGCTTTCGGAATTGACCGACAAGCAGCGCGAAGTGGTCATACGCCGTTTCGGCTTACGCGGGCACGAGAGCAGCACGCTGGAAGATGTAGGCCTGGAAATTGGCTTGACCCGGGAACGCGTCAGACAGATTCAGGTTGAAGGCCTGAAGCGTCTTCGGGAGATTCTGGAGAAAAATGGCCTGTCGAGTGAGTCGCTGTTCCAATAAGCAAATCGCTTGAGCAGCAAGCAAAAAGCCCCGACTGGTTCGGGGCTTTTTGTTGTCTGGCTGATGCGCCGGGAATGACCACGGGTTTGTAGTCTTGCGGTGTAAGTCTTGGCTTACTCTTGCGTAAGTGTTCGCTATTTTTACACCCTGGTAGACGACTATTGTTCGCCGAAGCTGGTTTTAATCTTTTGATTTTTATAGATATTTTTAAAGGTCAGGAGCATATGACTGCGAATTTTTGCCGCGGAGGGCGATTGCTCTTGCTCGGGAATTCTCTAGTATTCAGGTTGTGTCGACGGACAGACACGCCCTTCAAGGATGAGGGGAAAGGACATTGCAGGATGCGATTCATCAGGACGATGAAAAGGAACACAGGGAATAGGGAAAAAATGTGGGCGGGTCAAACCGCCCCTTTTTTTTGTCTTTTTTTTGGTTTGGGTGCCACTTTATTTTCCGCGTGGGCGCTGTTCTTTGTAGGAGCCAGCTTGCTGGCGATGGCGGCTTGATAGCCGACCATTTTCTTCCTGGTGTACATATCCGTTTCTGCGGTAACGGCGGCTATTGGTTTCGCCCTTACGGCGAGTCACTTGGAAGAGCCTCAAGTAACCAAGGGCTCTTGCCCCTTTCGTTCGGTGCCTCGCTGTGGCTCGGCATGCCCTCGCTCCGGTCCTGCTCCGTGGGCCCGCCGCCATCGGCCATCCCTGGCCGGGGGCGGCTAACCCGGCATCCATGCCGGGTTGCCCACTGCGCAGAACCTGCGCTCGGCCTCTCGAGGGGGCGCTCAGATCAACAGCGGAAGGCGAGCTAACGCTCGGCCTGATGAGTGGTGAGAAGCGAAAGCAAACGCGATTTCCTGTAGGAGCTGGCTTGCCAGCGATGGTGGTCAACGATAACGCGTGCTGTCTGGATAGACGCGGCGCACTTGAATCCATCGCCAGCAGGCTGGCTCCTACAGGAGTGGCGTGATCCCGGTTCTCTCACACGACACAGAATCTGTAGGAGCTGGCTTGCCAGCGATGGTGGTCAACGATAACGCGTGCTGTCTGAATCAACGCAGCGCACTTGAATCCATCGCCAGCAGGCTGGCTCCTACAGGAGTGGCGTGATCCCGGTTCTGTCTCACGGTGCAAAATTTGTAGGAGCCGGCTTGCTGGCGATGGTCGTCAACGATAACGCGTACCGATCTGAATCAACGCGGCGAACTTGAGTCCATCGTCGGAACGCCACCCGCAGACAAGCTGACTCCTACGGGGACTGCGTTGGCTGTGTTTTCCGGGATTGCGTGAAGGAACCTTTCTCTGCAGAAAAGCAAAAAGGCCCGCAAGGGGCCTTTTCGGGAACGCAGGGTCAATCAGCGTTCGAGGTCTTTGATCTTGCCTTTGACGCCATCCCACTCTTCGGCATCGGGCAACGATTCTTTCTTCTCGGTGATGTTCGGCCAGATTTCGGCCAACTCAACGTTCAGCTGAATGAATTCCTGCATCTCTTCCGGGACTTCATCTTCGGAGAAGATGGCCACGGCAGGGCATTCTGGTTCGCACAGTGCGCAGTCGATGCACTCATCCGGGTGAATCACCAGGAAATTCGGGCCTTCGTAAAAGCAGTCCACCGGACAGACTTCTACGCAGTCGGTGTACTTGCACTTGATGCAGTTGTCGGTGACGACGAAGGTCATTTCTAATTTTCTCCTCAGGCGGCGGCAGCGGAGCCCCTTCACGTTGGGGTCGCCAGGTTTGGGAGCGATAGTCTGCAGGCCAGGCTATTAGCCTGCAGCATCCCAAACCGCGCGAGATTCTAACAGCTTGCAGGCAAGTGCGTTAGATCCGTGTCTTTAGTGTATAGAGCATTTCTAGTGCGCGACGCGGTGTCAGGTCGTCCAGATCCAGTTTGGCCAGCTCATCGAGTACCGGATGCGGCAGGCTGGCGAACATGTCGCTTTGCTGCGGCGCGGCCGATTTACCTTTGGCAGCCTTGGGCACTTCATGCGGCAGCGCGGTGGCTTCCAGTCGACCCAGGTGCTCGCGAGCGCGCACGATCACTTCGCTCGGCACGCCGGCCAGTTGTGCAACGGCCAGGCCATAGCTTTGGCTGGCAGGCCCGGGCAGCACGTGGTGCAGGAACACAATGCGCTCGTTGTGCTCAGTGGCATTGAGGTGCACGTTGGCCACCAGCGGTTGCGCTTCCGGTAGCACCGTCAGTTCAAAATAGTGCGTGGCGAACAGCGTGTAAGCCCGCAGCTGCGCCAGTCGTTCAGCCGCAGCCCATGCCAGGGACAGACCGTCGAAGGTGCTGGTGCCGCGACCGACTTCGTCCATCAGCACCAGGCTGCGCTCGGTGGCGTTGTGCAGAATGTTGGCGGTTTCGCTCATTTCGACCATGAAGGTCGAGCGTCCACCGGCCAGGTCGTCGCTGGAACCGATCCGGGTGAAGATCCGGTCCACCAGCGACAATTCGCAACTGGCCGCCGGCACGAAGCTGCCGATGTGCGCCAGCAGTACGATCAACGCGGTCTGGCGCATGTAGGTGGATTTACCGCCCATGTTCGGACCGGTGATCACCAGCATGCGTGTGTTGTCGTCGAGACTCAGGTCGTTGGCCACGAACGGCGTGGTCAGCACTTGCTCGACCACCGGGTGACGACCCTGGCTGATGCGCATGCACGGCTCGTCGACGAAGCGCGGGCAGTTCAGATCGAGGTTCAGCGCGCGTTCGGCGAGGTTGCTCAGCACGTCCAGTTCGGCCAGGGCTGCAGCGGTATCTTGCAGCGGCGGCAATTGGCTGATCAAGTCTTCGAGCAGCGCTTCGTAGAGCATCTTCTCGCGGGCGAGGGCGCGGCTCTTGGCTGACAGCGCCTTGTCCTCGAACGCCTTCAGTTCCGGCGTGATAAAGCGCTCGGCGCCTTTGAGCGTCTGGCGACGGATATAGTCGGCCGGCGCCGATTCAGCCTGCTTGCTCGGCAGCTCGATAAAGTAACCGTGAATGCGGTTGTACCCGACTTTCAGGTGCGACAGGCCGGTACGGGCCTTCTCGCGTGCTTCCAGATCGATCAGGAACTGCCCGGCGTTTTCGCTGAGCGATTGCAGGTCGTCGAGTTCGCTGTCGTAACCGGTTTTCAACACGCCACCGTCACGGATCACCGCAGGCGGGTTGTCGATGATGGCTTTTTCCAGCAGGGCCGCCAGTTCCGGGTAGGTGCTGGTGGTTTTCGCCAGTTGAATAATGTGCGGTGCTTCCAGCTCGGCCATCGCCACTTGCAGCTCGGGCAATGCGCCGAGGGCATCACGCAGACGCGCCAGGTCGCGAGGACGCGCATTACGCAAGCCGATCCGCGCGAGAATCCGCTCGATGTCACCGATTTCCTTGAGCTGCGGTTGCAGCTTTTCGAAACGGTAACCGTCGAGCAGGCACGTGATCGAGGTCTGGCGCGCCAGCAAAACGTTCAGGTCCCGCAGCGGACGATTCAACCAGCGGGTCAGCAAGCGGCTGCCCATGGCGGTCTGGCAGCGGTCGACCACCGATTGCAGCGTGTTGTCGCGGCCACCGGCCAGGTTGGTGTCCAGCTCCAGGTTGCGACGGCTTGCGCCATCCAGCACCACGGTGTCGTCCAGGCGCTCATGGCGCAGGCTGCGCAAATGGGGCAGGGCGGTGCGCTGGGTTTCCTTGGCGTAACTGAGCAGGCAACCGGCGGCACCGATGGCCAGGGTCAGGTTCTCGCAGCCAAAACCCTTCAGGTCCTGGGTCGAAAACTGCTGGCAGAGACTTTTCAGCGCCGAGTCGCGCTCGAAATCCCACGGCGCACGACGACGAACCCCACGGCGTTTCTCCGCCGGTAAATCCTTCGGCCAGTCATCCGGGATCATCAACTCCACCGGATTGACCCGCTCCAGTTCCGCCAGCAGGTTTTCCCAGCCCTTGATCTCCAGCACGGAGAAGTTGCCGCTGGTGATGTCCAGCACCGCCAGACCGAACAGGCGCTCGTCACCCAGCACCGCCGCGATCAGGTTGTCCCGGCGCTCGTCCAGCAGCGCTTCATCACTGACCGTGCCCGGCGTGATGATCCGCACCACTTGCCGATCCACCGGGCCTTTGCTGGTCGCCGGATCGCCGACCTGTTCACAGATCACCACCGATTCGCCGAGCTTCACCAGTTTCGCCAGGTAACCTTCCGCGGCGTGGTAAGGAATCCCACACATCGGAATCGCCTGGCCAGCCGACTGCCCACGGGCGGTCAGGGTGATGTCCAGCAACTTGGCGGCCTTCTTCGCGTCTTCATAGAAGATCTCGTAGAAGTCACCCATGCGGTAGAACATCAACTGGTCGGGGTGCTGGTTCTTCAGGCGCCAGTACTGCTGCATCATTGGCGTGTGAGAGGACAGATCGGAGAGTGCTTTATTCATCGGATAATCAGGCAAATTCGTTGAAAGGTGTAGGGCAAAGGAGGGACATCGGCCCGGCTTTTCCGCGATGGGCGCAAGGTTACCATGGGCGGTCCGCCCGACGCAGGCAACTAAAGCTGTGCGATACATTTCTGCTGTCTATGCACGAATTATGCAATTCTGCATTTGCCTCCGTAAAAAAGATCAAGCACTATGCGCGTTATGCAAAAACGCAATGTTTCTTCCGTCTTAAGAGCGCTGCTCGATCAGCACGGGATCTCCCCCACGGAGCTTCACCGTCGCACCGGCGTGCCTCAATCCACTCTCTCGCGGATCCTCAGCGGGAAGATTGTCGATCCTTCGGATAAGCATATTTCGAAGATCGCCGAGTACTTCGCCGTGAGCACCGATCAGTTGCGTGGCCGCGTGGATGTCGCGCCTGCCGCCAATTCCGGTCGCGATGAATTGCATTCCGAACTCAAGGACATAAGCCTGTGGGACGACGATACGCCTGTCGATGACGACGAGGTGTCGGTCCCCTTTCTTCGCGAGGTTGAATTGGCTGCTGGATCAGGAAGATTCGTCATCGAAGAAAGCGAGCGCTCTAGCTTGCGCTTCGGCAAGCGCAGCTTGCGCCACAACGGTGTGCAGTTCGACCAGGCCAAATGCGTGACGGTGCGTGGTAACAGCATGCTGCCGGTACTGCGCGACGGTGCCACCGTGGGGGTCAATGCCGGCAAGTGCGGGATCGGCGATATCGTCGATGGCGACCTTTATGCGATCAACCACAATGGTCAACTGCGGGTTAAACAGCTTTATCGCCTGCCCACGGGGATTCGCCTGCGCAGCTTCAATCGCGATGAACATCCGGACGAGGACTACACCTTCCAGGAGATTCAGGAAGAGCAAATCGTGATCCTTGGCCACGTCTTCTGGTGGGGCATGTACGCCCGCTAACCTCATCGCTGTCAGATAAAACCCGCCATCGAGCGGGTTTTTTTTCGCCTGCTGAAAACCGCCAACGCCTTTGTCTGTGGGGCTTTCATGCGTCAGTGCATTCCAAATGCATAAATAAATGCATTTATGCATTGACTGTATATGCATCCATGCATATTCTTTGTCTCAAGCCGCTCAACAAAGCAGCTCGAAACGAAGTTCTTTAGTTCCACGACAAAGGCAGCGATGAACCGGCCTCAACGGTTCAGAGGGTTGGCAACTGACCCGGGTGTGCAGCGTAAAGCACCAGAAGCAGTTATCCGGCGGGCAGGGACCGCGGTCGGAAAAACAATCTGAATGGACCCGTACCGCGCCAGTAGCGCCGAAAGGTCAACGCGAAGGACCGCATTACTGAAAAGCCCGGCAAGCGCCGGGCTTTTTGGAATGCCTACCTGAGGCAGAAACCGAAAGGCCGATACACCGGCGATCATTAAGGAAAATGAATATGAAAAAGTACGCACGTATTGTTGATGGCAAAGTCGACAACATCTTCGAAACCGTTAACGCCATCACCGACGAATTTCCATCCGATCAACTCTGGGTGGAGGTCACCGGGTTGTCCAGCAACCAGGTCGACTACTCCTACAACGCAATCAACACCGACGGTACATGGACTTTCAACTCGGGTTTCCCTTACCCAAGTTCGCCATTGGGTGAGCAGCTGCGCAATGAAAAGACTCAACGGCTCGACAAGGTCAAGGCCAGCGTTGAAGCCACTGCGCTGCAATTCAAAGTCGACCTGGGCCTTGCCACTGCCGCCGAGGCCGCCTACCTGCTCGCTTACAAGCAGTTTTGTGTCGCCTTCCATCAAGTCAACAAACAGCCGGGTTTTCCGCTGACCATCATTTGGCCCGAGATTGCCTAAGCGCGTGTCAGTTCGTTTGTTCCGTCCCTCAATACACGGGACCGCATTACTGAAAAGCCCTGTCATGACCGGGCTTTTTGGAATGCCGACCTGACGTCAGGCACTTAACAGGGAAGTTTTGAAATACACACAGCACTCAATATTCACTCACAAGGAGGCGTGACATGACAAACGAGCAACAAGCGTTGCTGGACATGCCGATCTGGCTGGTCATCGTGCTCGCCCTGGTGGGCGGGGTAACCGGCGAAATGTGGCGCGCCGACAAGGAGGGCGCTCGCGGCTGGTCATTGCTGCGGCGTCTGGCCCTGCGTTCCGGGGCCTGCATGATTTGCGGGGTCTCGGCCATCATGCTGCTGTACGCCGCCGGCCTGTCGATCTGGGCGGCCGGCGCGTTTGGCTGCCTCACGGCGATGGCCGGTGCCGATGTCGCCATTGGCCTTTATGAGCGCTGGGCGGCCAAGCGGATCGGTGTGTGTGAAGTGCCGCCGCGTGACTCCCGCCCGGATCAATAAAGCCAGGTCCCTTTGCCGTTCTGGCATCCCCGGTCCGCTGCATGAACCCACGCAGCCGGACGCCTCGAAATTTGAATGGAAGCCATTTATGTCCCTCGACATCGATAAGCCGTCGCGTCTGTTTTTTGCCATTGCCGACGCGCTACGTGCGGTTGGCCCGGGTTTGAAGGTCGGAGGCCGCCAGGACTTCGACGGCACGTTCGATCAGGCGTGGGTCCTGATCGCCATCGAACGCAATGCACCCGGCGACCGCGCCCAAGACGGGCGCATCGCCCATGTCTTGACGCTCTCGCTGCAAATCATTGTGCCGCCAACGCTGAGTAATCCGGGATTGGCCGCTGTTGATTTGGCGAGCGTCCTCAAGGGATTGGCCACGGATAACCGCTGGGGCCTGCCGGGTAGCCAATGCGACCTGCCCATGAATATTGATGCCTTGCCGTCGACGCTCATCAGCGGTTCGCAGGAGTACCTCGCCTGGACCCTTTCCTTTACCCAGACGATTTACCTCGGCGCATTGCTGCTGGAGGACCCGCTGGGCATCCCGAAATTCGCCAAAACCTGGGAAGTCTCGAACATCGACGACCCGGACCAATACACCGCACTTGAGGACTGAGCCATGTTCGATGCGCTTTTACGTCAGCAGCTCGGCCCGATCATTGAGCGTCTGGCCGAGATGGAGGCCGAACTTGAAGACGTGCACCGGCGCAGCGACAGCCTGTGTCGTATCGGCGTGTGCCAGGAAGTTGATGCGGCCAGCAATACCTGCCGGGTCAGCCACTCAGGATTGCTGACGCCGGCCATCCGTTTTTTCAACCCCAGCGCCGGGGCGCAAAGCGAGTCGCGGATCCCCTCGGTCGGCGAGCAATGCCTGTTGCTGAACCATGGCGGCGGCGAGGGCGGCGCTCAATCCGTGGCGTTGTTCGGGCTTAACGGCAATCGGTTTCCACCCGCTTCGACCCAGGCTTCGCTGACGCGTCGCCTCTATGTGGACGGTACGGAAAGCGGTTACGACGACGCCCTTCATGCCTTGCACTGGAAGAACGGCCCGGCGGCGTTCAATGGCTCTCGCGAAGCGCTCGAGTTGAATCTCGGCCCGGCGAGACTTGCGATCACGCCTGAGGCCATCGAACTGCAACTGGGCGCGGTCGGCTTGCGACTCGACGCTTCCGGTGTGCACCTGAGCGGCCCGGTGGTGGATCACCAGGGACGCGTCATCAGTACCGCATAAAGAGTTTCCCATGATCGGAATCGAAAGAAACACCGGGGCGGCGGTCGATGACTGGCCGCAGTTTGTACAGCGCGCAACCCGAGCGCTGACCACACCGTTGGGTACCCGGCAGAAGCGTCCTTTGTATGGCTCGCTGATCCCGGAACTGCTGGGCCGCAACCTCGGCGACGACCTGCTGATGCTTGCCCAGAGCCACGCGGCACAGGCGTTCTACAACCCGCAGAACGGCATCGATGATTTCCAGCCGCAGGTCATTGTGGCCAGCCGGCATGGCGCCGGGCTGGTCCTGCGATTCGCCGGCACCTGGCAAAACCGCAAACAGACCTTCGAGGTGGTGACATGAGCATGTTGATACCCGGCCAGAACCAGTTGGCCGAACCTTCGATTGTCACCGTCGAAGCGTTCGAGGATTTGCTCGCCGAGTTCAAGACGTTTGTCGTCGAGTACGTCGGCGCCCGCGCTCCCGAGTCGGCGGCAAAGATCAAGGTCAGCCTCGAAAACGAAAGCGAGTTGCTGACCCTGGCCCTTGAGGCCTTTTGTGTGCGCCTGCAAATCCACGAACGCAAATACAACGCCCGCATCAAGCAGATGCTGGCCTGGTGGGCGACCGGCAGCAACCTCGATGCCCGCCTTGCGGACATGGGCCTTGAGCGTCAGTTGCTGGACCCTGGCGACCCGGCGGCATTCCCGCCGATTGTGCCCGTGTACGAAAGCGACGATGACGCCCGGTTGCGTTATTACCTGGCGCCGCACGCACCGGCCGCCGGTTCACGCATGCAATATCGCCGCGAGGTCTTCACCCTCGGCGAGCGTCCAGCGGTGAAGGTGGACACCCATGCACCGGGCGAGGTGACGGTCACGTACACCTTCGACCCGGACGGTTACGCGGCGCAGGTCAAGGACGGTAATGGACGCCGCACGGCGCCCGGTGAGGTGATGGTCACGGTGCTGGCTCGGGAGGGCGATGGCACCGCGTCCGATGACCTGCTCGACGGCGTGCGCCGGCACTTCGCCCGGCCTGATGTGCGACCGGAAACGGATCGGGTCACGGTGCAAAGCGCCCATATCAAAAGCTACAAAATCCGCGTCGTCGCCCGAATCAACGCCGGCCCTGATTCGGGGCTGACCAAGGTTGCCGCGCAACAGCAACTGCAAGCGTATGCCCAGAGCTGTCATCGACTGGAAGGGCGGATTGATCCGAGCTGGATCGACTACACGCTGCATAGTGCTGGCGCCGTTCAACTGGACATTCTCGAACCGGTCGAGCCGATTGTGACGACGGCGTTTGAAGCGCCTTACTGCACCGGGGTCGAGGTCGAGGTGCTCACGCTATGAGTGACCAGACGCCGCGCCCGAGCCTGTTGCCAGCCAACAGCTCACCGTTGGAAAAAGCCCTCGATATCGGCTTCGGTGCATTGCTTGACCGCATCGCGCCGCCGTTCCCCGAGCTGATGAACCCGACCTCGACGCCTCAGGCATTTCTGCCTTATCTCGCCGCGGATCGTGGTGTCAGTGAATGGAGCGCCGAGGCCGCCGAGGCGGAAAAGCGTTTGACCGTTGAACTGGCCTGGCCCACCGCACGACAGGCCGGGACCCGTCAGGCCCTGGAAAACGCCGCGAAAGGATTGCGGTTAATGCCCGAAGTGCGTGCCTGGTACGAGCAGACACCGCCGGGCGCGCCCTACAGCTTTTCCGTCAGGGCCTTTACCGAGCAACCCTACAGCGAAGAAATCGACGCCCGTCTCGACCGGCGTCTGGCTGACGCCAAAAGCGAGCGCGATCTGTTGTCGGTGTCCGTCGGCTTGAGCGCATTCGGCAGTCACGTCATAGGCGCGGCGACGGTGTGCGGCGAACTCACCACGGTGTATCCGATTGTCATCGAAGGGCTTGAAGCCTCGGGGCAGGCCTTCATGGCCGCCGGGCTCTACGCCGTTGAAACATCCACTATTTATCCTCAGGGGTCCTAAATGGCCGACTATTACACCCTGCTTACCAATGCGGGGATCGCTTACGAAACTGCCTGCAAGGCGGCGGGCGTGCCGATCAAACTGTCGCAGATTTCGGTCGGTGACGGCGGCGGTACGGTTTACAACCCGGCGGCGACCGCCACGGCGCTTAAACGAGAAGTGTGGCGCGGGCCACTGAACGCGCTGTTCCAGGACGAGAAAAATCCGAGCTGGCTGCTCGCCGAAGTGACCATCCCGCCAGAAGAGGGCGGTTGGTATGTGCGTGAAGCCGGGCTCTGGACCGACACCGGCATCCTCTACGCCATCGTCAAATACCCGGAGTCGTTCAAACCGGTGCTGGCGACGTCGGGTTCGGGCAAAGAGTTCTACATCCGTTCGATTTTCGAGACCAGTAATGCATCGCTCGTCACCTTGCTGATTGACGACACGGTGGTCAAGGCAACGCGAGCCTGGGTGATGGGTTATCTCGCCGATGAGTTGGCCAAGCTTGATGGCAAGCAGTCGGTGCGCGTGGCCGCCACGGAAAACACTGTGTTGAATGGCGCGCAGCAAATCGACGGCGTCGCGGTGCTGTCCGGCCAGCGTGTACTGGTGGCGGCGCAAACGCTGGCGAAGGACAACGGCATTTATGTTGCGGCCAACGGTGCCTGGGTGCGGGCGGCGGATGCCAATGCCAGCGCCAAGGTGACGCCGGGTCTGACGGTGATGGTCGAGGAGGGCACGGCGAACGGTGATTCGCTTTGGCACCTGGTCACGAACGGGCCGATCACATTGGGCACTACAGCGCTGAGCTTTGAAATGCTTGCGGGTCGGACGGGGATTCAGGCGGGGACTTACAAGAGTCTTACGGTTGATAAATATGGTCGCGCCACGGGTGGTACTAACCCGGAAACGCTGGCTGGTTTTGGGATCAAGGACACTTACACCAAGCCTGAAATCGAAGCACTGATCGCGCAGGCATCGGCACTGCCGGTCGGGAGTATGGTCGGGTTGCCGGTGAACAAGGTTCCGCCCGGGTTTCTTGAGCTGGACGGCAGTGTGCGCAGCATTGCGACCTATCCTGACTTGGCCGCGTTCCTCGGGACGGCGTTCAACCAGGGCAACGAAGGAGCGGGGAATTTTCGCCTTCCCGAATCGCGCGGCGAGTTTTTGCGCGGTTGGGACCATGGGCGCGGGGTTGATGCTGGGCGTGCTATTGGTAGCTGGCAGAAAGGCTCTATGGTTGCTTCCGACATGCCATCAGGTGGGACAGGCGTTACATCTCTCGCGCCAACCGCCTCCCAAGTTGCAGCGGACTTCGGTTTAGATCCCTTGACTACCCCTGCAGTGACAGGGTTATACGCGGTGGCTACAAGTGCAGTGACCCCACTTGCCCTAAGTACCGTCGGTTTTATGCTTGGTACGTCTCGACCGAGCAACTTGGCGGTGATGTGGTGCATCAAAGCCTGGAACGCGCCGATCAACCAGGGAAACATCGACATTGCAGCGCTGGCAACACTTGCGTCTCAGGCCACTGAGGTCAATCAGGGCACAGCAAAAGTCGCAACTCAGGTTCAGGCGAATGCCGGAGTGGACGACACAGCAATCGTGACGCCGAAGAAGTTGCGGTTTGGGTTTTCGATCAGCTTGGCGCTCAACGGTTACATCATTTTCCCGACGTGGCTCGGTGGGCTTGTCTTTCAGTGGGGGCGGGTTACTCAAGCGTTGGGCAGCATCAGCACCGTATCTTTCCCGGTTGCCTTCCCGAACTCCTGCATGTTCCTCATTGGTGGGGCCTACGGAAACCTGGCGCCAGCAGTTGGCGAGTTTGTTGAGGTGCTGGGTGAGACCAAGGATTCCTTCAAGATCGCAAACAGTGCAAACGGCAGCGCATCATTTTTCGCTATCGGAAATTAAGGAGGGTAGAACAAATGAAGCGTTTTTATAGCCCGAGTACAGGCACTACTTATTTGGAGGGTATTCATACAGAAATGCCTCCAGACGCAATTGAAATTTCCGAAGCGTTGTACCTGTCGGTCATTGGTAATCCTGCACCTGGCAAGGTTCGCGCTCATGACGAGCGTGGTTTGCCCTACCTGATAGTTGCACCTGAGCCGGAACCTGATATTCCAGCGCAGGAGCGCACTTGGCGCGATGCTCAGTTGTCGGCGGTTATGTGGCTGCGCGAGCGTCATCGCGATCAACTTGAAATCGCAGGCTCTACAACGCTTTCCGTTGAGCAGTTCGACGAACTGTTGGTGTACATGCAAGCCCTGCGCGACTGGCCTCAATCACCGGACTTCCCTGATACCCAGCATCGCCCGGTCGCCCCGTCCTGGATCGCCGAGCAAACCCGATAAACGCCCCGCACCGCCGGGGCGTTTTCTTATCCGCAACACACACACACACAACACCCGACAGCCCCTTACCCAAGGGGCTTTTTCGTTTATGGAGAAACAGAAATGGCAGAACGCCAAACGTACACCGTGCTCCTCCCATTCCCTACCGGGGGTGGCCACTGGTCGAGCATCGGCCAGGAACTGCAACTGCTCGATGTGGAGGCCAGTGCGCTACGCAGCGCTGGTCGTCTGGAACTGAAAAAAGCCGAGGCTGCCGATTCGGCCTCTCCATCCACCGCAGCGAAAAAAGCTGCTGCCAAGAAGGCTGAATAACCATGGCTGAGGTTTTGAACTTCGAGCACAACGGCATCACCGTCAATGCCACCGAATCCCCTGAGGCCATGGGTGGCCTGGGTGACAACGTCATCGGTCTGATCGGCACCGCGCCGAAAGCTGATCCGTTGATTCCACGCAATGCGCCATTCCGCATCAACAGCTTCACCACCCAGGCGCTGCTCGATCCGACCGGCACCGAGGCCGGCACCCTGTATCACGCGGTCTTCCAGATCCTGAAAGTGGTCAAGGTACCGGTCTACGTGGTCATCGTCGAAGAAGGCGCGACCCCCGCGGATACGCTGAACAACGTCATCGGCGGTGTCGATCCGCTGACCGGCCGCAAACTCGGCCTCGCGGCACTGGGCAGCGTGCCCGAGGACCTGACCATCATCGGCGCGCCGGGCTTCACCAGCACCAAAGCCGTGGCCGGTGAGTTCGCCTCGTTCGGCAAACGCATCAAGGCCCGTGTGGTGCTCGACGGCAAGGATGCCGCGGTCGCCGATCAGGTGACTTACAGCCAGGAACTGGGCGGCGCGGAACTGGGTTTCGACCGTTGCCTGCTGGTGCACAACATGCCGTCGGTGTACTCCAAGGCAGCGAAGAAAAACGTGTTCCTGTCGCCATCGAGCCTGGCCATCGCGGCCCTGGCCAAGGTCAAGCAATGGGAGAGCCCGGGCAATCAGGTGACCTTTGCCGAGGACGTTTCACGCGTTGTGGAATACAACATTCTCGACAAATCCACCGAAGGCGATCTGCTCAACCGCTACGGCGTCAGCTACTACGCCCGCACCATCCTCGGCGGCTTCTCGCTGCTGGGTAACCGCTCGATCACCGGCAAGTTCATCAGCTACGTCGGCCTGGAAGATGCGATCAGCCGCAAGTTGGTCAAGGCCGGCCAGAAAGCCATGGCCAAGAACCTCACCAAGTCGTTCATGGACCAGGAGGTCAAGCGCATCAACGACTGGCTGCAAACCCTGGTCGCCGACGAAACCATCCCTGGCGGCAGCGTGTACCTGCACCCGGAATTGAACAGCGTCGAGAAGTACAAGAACGGCACCTGGTACGTGGTCATCGACTACGGCCGCTACGCGCCGAACGAACACATGGTTTATCAACTCAATGCCCGCGATGAAATCATCGAGCAGTTCCTGGAGGACGTTCTCTAATGTTTACCAACCGCGTAAGACAGGCCATCGCGGCCACCCTGCAAGGCTTGCCGTTGTCGGCGACGGTGGAAGAGTTCACCCCGCCGAAGATCGAATTCGATATGGAAGCGATGGCGGGCGGGCGCTTCATCGCCGAAGAAATGATCAAGAGCGGCAAAGTGCTGGGCGCGACCCTCATTTTGCAAGGCGTCGGTGCCGAGGTGATGCTCTCCCTCGGCGTGAAACTGGGCGACGACATTTTGTTGAACGTCCGTGAAGCCGGTCAGGATCAGGATGGCAACACCTGGTTCACCTACCACACCGTCGGCGGCAAGCTCAAATCGCTGACCGAGGCCAAGCTGAAGATGGGCGAAAAACCCCTCACCACGCTTGAGCTGTCCTGCCGTACCTACAACCGCCTGGAAAACGGCATCCCGGTGATCGACATCGACGTGCGCACGCAGAAGTTCGTGCTCAACGGCGTCGACATTCTCGGCAGCGCCCGTCGCGCGGTGTTGATCCCGTAAACCTGTGGGAGCGGGCTTGCTCGCGAATGCGTCGGCACATCCAGCATTTATGTGACTGACACTCCGCCTTCGCGAGCAAGCCCGCTCCCACAAGGAGCATTGCTCAACGCTTTCCCATGATTCATCAAGGAATTCATTTCATGTCCTGGACTCCACCTGTTCACGCCTTGTTGTCGCCGATCACCGCCGACGATCAGTCGGCGATCGAGCAGATTCAACTCAAACCGTTGTACTACGCCGCGCAGAAAGAGGCCCTGGCCCGTGCCGGCGATGATGAGGACGATCAGTTCTTCGAGCTGGCGCTGCTGGCCACCGGTTTGTCGGTCAAGGAACTCGATCAACTCAAACGCCCGGACTACGTGAGCATCGCGCAGTACGTGCATGAGATGTCGACCTTGCCGACGTCGCATTTCCTTGAACAAGCGGACGAGGGTGAACAACCGTCGACCGATCCCGACGAAGTGAGCTTGCTGCAACCGCTCACCGTGGCGGGTCGAGCCCTGACCACGCTGACCCTGGAAATGCCGGTGCTGCGTGCGACCAAGGCGATGAAAAAACTCAAGACCGCCAAGGAGCGCGCCGAATTCATCACGGCCCATTGCACCGGCCTGATGCTGCCCGATCTGGCCAGTTTGACCGTACCTGACTGGACACAATTGCAGGTGCGCATCGACGATTTTTTAAACAAACCGGCGGCCTTCTTTCGGAGCGCGACATCGAAGTAATCCTCGATGTGGTGCCGCTCATTTACCCGATAAGTGAAGCGGACATTCTGGAATGGGACGTCGGCAAGGCCTTGCGCCGCTACGACATTGCGATCACTCGCCTTGGCGTGAAACAGGAGTAGTGCGGCATGGTAGACAATCAATATTCGCTGGCCGGTGCGACGGCCGATAGCGTTGGATCGCTAACAGTGGGCGCCGGTGCGGCAACGCTCGGATTGGCCGGTTTAATGGCCCCATTGGCGCAGCTCAACCAGGCACTGAACACAGTCAGCCTGGACATCCGATTACTGACCGCGGGGCAGAACAGGCTGGGTGAAGTGCTGATGTCGCTGACAGCGCTATTGTCTTCCGCGCGATCTGTACTCAAGCGGGACGCAGGGGAACCTGTCGCGGACAGCGAGGCACAATCCAGTCTCCCTGGCATCGCGGCGAATGACGTGACCCACCACTTGGGCACCGTAAGCCTGAATGTCAGTGCAGCTGACTTCCGTGGGATTGTTCCCGGTAGCGGCGAGGCCGGAGGGGCCGCGGGCAAGACGCCGAAACAAATCGCAACGGCGAGCCCGCGCGACAACAGCGCAGCCGATCATCTGAAGTCCGATAACGCGCCTGTTGCGACTTCGAACCTCGAAGGCAACGTCGCGAAAGCGCAATCCGCCCAAGACACGGGGACCCCTTCGAAAACCGGCAGCGATGCCTTGAGTGCAAGTTTCAGCAGATTGGGCCGCGCAGTGACTCCGGACATTTCCGGTCCGCTGACGTCGCTTTCCGTTCAAGTCGACAAGCTCGGTACGTTTGCCGAGAACAATTCCACGCTTGCCACCTTGTTGGCAGGTGCTGCGGTTACGTTGGGTTCTATCGCCTCTGTCGTGGGCGCTGCCGTTGCAACCGAAGCGCTGACCAACGTTGCCAAAAAAATTATCAAACGTGGTGCGCCGAAAATCCCGTTCGGTTTGGGCAAGCTGATCAGCGAGGACAATCGCGACGTCGATCAGGCCAAAAAAGATCCACCCCCGGAAAAACAAACGAAAGACAGTCTTGGGTACACGGGTGATCAGGCACGCAAACAATCCAGGAGCGCAAAACGAGGCAAGGCCGGGGGGCGCAGCAGTGCCAGGGATCAATCGCCAATCGAAGTCACTGTGCAGACTCGGACCGTCAGGCCTGCAATTGCCGAGGTTCAAAGTCTGGTGCCGTTCTCGGGCTCCGGGCAGGCCAGCCCGTTGCTCGGCAAAGTGGCCAAGGTCGGCACGTTGCTCCCTAAAAAAGCACCAAGGCGGAACGTACTCGGCGCCGGGGTCGATCTCGCGCAAGGTGTCGCCAATGGTGACACCAAAGCCATCGCTTCCTCCGCCGGAATGATGGCCGGTTCTTATGTGGGCGCCGCGCTAGGCACCCTGATATTGCCAGGCGTGGGCACGGCCATCGGAGGTTTTCTCGGCGGTATCACCGGATCCTGGCTGGGGGAAAAACTGGCCACACCTTCCGATCAGCTCGGTGCTCCTGATCAGGTCAGTAAAGAACTGACCAGCGCACCGACACAAAACCAGCAGATCAATTACTCACCGTCGATTCAGGTCACCTGCACCGGTGGGGAGAGCTCCGAGCACATCCGGACGATCGTGGCGCAGCAGCTGCAAACGCAGTTCCACGGCGAGTTTGTTCCACTGATGACCACCAACGCCCTCGCCACCCGACGTGGTGCGGCCCTGACCGATGGAGGCAGGTAATGCGCCAGCAAATGATCCTGGGCAGTTTCATTTTCGGCCTGTCCCGCAACTTCGCCTACCACAACATCGTGCACACATCGGACGGTGGCTGGGTGGAGCTGGACATCGTGACCGGCAAGCCGAAATCCAGTCAGACCGGGCAGAAAGCCCAAACGATGAAGATTACGGGGACTTCGATGTACGCGGTGGCCATGGAGCGGCTCGATGAACTGCGCACGTTGCAGGAACAGCGCAAACCGGTGCCGTTGGTGGATGGCATCGGACGCAACTGGGGGCTTTGGCGAATCAACACGGTGACGGAAACCCAGAGCGTGATCATCGATGACGGCACGGCGATGGTCGTCGGGTGGGCAATAGACCTGTCGGAGTTCATCCATGCGTAGAGTTCGAAGTGTGGCCGGTGATTCGGTGAACCTGTTGCTGTATCGCGAACTGGGTCGCTGTGACGATCCCGTCGAAGAGGCACTGTGGCAGCTGAACCCTGCACTGGCGGAACAGGGGCCGGTACTGCCCGCGGGAGTCTGGGTAGTCCTGCCGGAAATTGACTCACAACCCGTTGTGACCACGCCGGTTTCCGCGTGGGATTAAGGAGGTTCCATGGCATTGGGTTTTACGCCAGAGGTAGAGATTTATGGGGCTAACAAGGACTTGATCAACAAGCGCCTGATCAGTTGGGAGCACATTGATGCCGCCGGTACCGAGTCCGATCAATTGACATTGACGCTCGATCTGGAAGGGCTTGAGGGGCTGCCGATCCTGGGCGGCAAGATTGGCCTGAAGGTCGGTTACGCGGAGTCCAGTCTGGTGGATAAGGGCCAGTTCACGGTGTCTCGCCTGACGCCGACGTTGTTCCCGCTGCGCTTGACGCTGGTGGCAACCGCAGCCCCGTTCAGTGCCGATGACAAGACCGGCTTCCTGCAGCGTCGATCGGCCAGTCATGGGCCGACCACCCTGGGTGCGCTGTTTCGCGAGATCGCTAAGCGGCACGGTTTTTCGCCACGGGTGGCCCCCCAACTGGCACTGAAAAAAATCGACCACATCGATCAATCCAACGAAAGTGACATGGCGTTTTTGACTCGCCTCGCCGGCATATACAAGGCCATCGCCAAACCGATAAATGAGCTGTATGTGCTGGCGCTCCCAAGTCAGACCAAGTCACTGTCGGGCAAGGTGTTGCCCCAGGTGAAACTGTCGGTGACCACCAACAATCGACCCGGCGATCGCGCCTTCATTTCCGCCACGCTCGATGACTCCGTCCGGGCGAAAAACCAGGGCTGCAAGACGAGTTGGTGGGACGCGGCAGCGGGGGTGGTGCGGGTGATTGAAACCGGTAGCGCGCCGTTCAAGGTCATCGGTCGGCTCTGCCAGAATGAAGCGCAGGCCAGGGACATCGGCGAGGGTGAAGTGCGCAAATTGCTGCGTGAAAAGCTCAAGGTGAAAATCAGCTGCCCGGGCAATCCGGCGTTGTCCGCCGAGGGTGTCTTGTTGCTCGACCAGTCCTGGCCGGATTTCCTGCGCGGGTACTGGTCCATCGAAAAGGTCACTGCCAGCGGTGACAAATATCAAAGCTATCGCTGCATGATCGAGGCGAAGTGTCCGGACGCCACGCAATAACGCAATCAAATGCACTGGCGCCGGTCTGGCGGATCAATGGCGAACGGAACATCACTCATGCCGCTTACTGTCCTGCAATTACAGCAAATACTTCCCAACGCCCGCAGCCAAGTGGGCGTTTTCATTTCTGCTCTCAATAGCGCCATGGATGGCCATGACATCAACACGCCCAAACGCAGCGCCGCTTTCCTTGCGCAAGTCGGTCACGAGTCCGGGCAGTTGCACTACGTGCGCGAACTCGGCGGGGATCAGTACTTGAGCAAATACGACACTGGCACCCTGGCCGCTCGTTTGGGTAATACACCCGTGCTCGATGGCGACGGGCAAAAATACCGGGGGCGTGGACTCATCCAGGTCACTGGCCGTCATAACTACCGAGAATGCAGCCTGGGATTATTCGGCGACGAGCGATTGTTGGCCTCGCCGGAGCTGCTCGAGCAACCGCAATGGGCCGCCGAATCCGCCGCCTGGTTCTGGGGGCAAAACGGCCTCAACGAGCTGGCTGATCGTGACCAGTTCAACAGCATCACTCGCCGGATCAACGGGGGGCTGAACGGGTTGCAGGATCGTTTGCAGCTCTGGGCGCGGGCGAGGGCGGTGTTATGCCTGCCTTCGGTTTGATCCCGGGGTCGTGGCGGCTGGTTGGCGTTGTTGTGTTGCTGGTTGTGTTGGCCGGCGGCTTGGCAACGCTGGCCTGGCGATTTCAGGATGGGCGTTATGGGCGGCAACTGGCGGAACAGGCCGGGGCGCACGCCGAGATGCTCAACCAACTGACCCTGGCGGCCGCCACTCGACAACAGACCGAGCAGGATAAACGGCTGGCGCTGGAACAGCGGCTATCGGCCAGTGAACACACCCATTACCGAGCGCTGAGCGATGCCCAACGTGATCAAGGTCGCTTGCGCGATCGTCTTGCCACTGCTGATGTGCGGCTGTCAGTCCTCCTCGATGCCCATGACGCTGCCTCAGCCTGTGCAGTGTCAACCGCCGCTAGCACCGGCAGCGTGGATCATGGCGCCGTTCGAGCCCGACTTGACCCGGCGCATGCTCAACGAATTATCGCCATCACCGACGCCGGCGACCGTGCACTGATTGCGTTGCAGGCCTGTCAGGCCTATATCAGGGCGCTCGGTCGCTAACATTTTGATCGATCCTGTAACTTGCAAGCGTGATCCGCTCGTGTACGGTAGTCCCATTCCGCTCGCTCAGGAGATGACCGTGAAAGAAATCACCCAACTGGCCGCTGAACTGGGCAGACGCCTGCAGGTTCTCAATGCTCACGTCACCGCAGCCGAATCCTGTACCGGCGGCGGCATTTGCGAGGCGATCACCCGGATTCCGGGGAGTTCGGCGTGGTTCGAGGCTGGTTATGTGACGTACTCCAACCGGCAGAAGACCGAGCAATTGAATGTCCCGGTCGGGTTGTTTGCGACGGTGGGGGCGGTCAGTCGCGAAGTGGTCGAGGCCATGGTCCGTGGCGCGCAGGAAAAAAGTCGGGCGTATTTCGCCGTGGCGGTCAGCGGCGTGGCGGGTCCGGATGGCGGTTCGCCGAACAAGCCGGTCGGCACGGTCTGGCTGGCCTGGGGCGTGGGGGAGCGGGTGTTCAGCGAGGTGCAGCACTTCCCCGGTAACCGCGATGAGGTCCGCCGACAAACGGTGAAGGCCGCGCTAGAGGGGCTGCTGCGCCATGCCTCGGGAGAAATCTCAAATCAGGGGTAGGCGATCCTGAATCGCTGTGGAATAATACTGGCTACTTATACAGGTGTTGGCCGTCAGGCCTTATTGATTACGTGAGGACTTTAATGGACGACAACAAGAAGAAAGCCTTGGCTGCGGCCCTGGGTCAGATCGAACGTCAATTCGGCAAGGGTGCCGTAATGCGTATGGGCGATCAGGACCGTCAGGCGATCCCGGCTATTTCCACTGGCTCTCTGGGTCTGGACATCGCGCTCGGCATTGGCGGTCTGCCAAAAGGCCGTATCGTTGAAATCTACGGTCCTGAATCCTCCGGTAAAACCACGCTGACGCTGTCGGTAATCGCCCAGGCTCAAAAAGCCGGCGCGACCTGCGCATTCGTCGACGCCGAACACGCCCTCGACCCTGAATACGCCGGCAAGCTCGGCGTCAACGTCGACGACCTGCTGGTTTCCCAGCCGGACACCGGTGAGCAGGCCCTGGAAATCACCGACATGCTGGTGCGTTCCAACGCGGTTGACGTGATCATCGTCGACTCCGTAGCCGCCCTGGTTCCAAAGGCTGAAATCGAAGGCGAAATGGGTGACATGCACGTGGGCCTGCAAGCCCGTCTGATGTCCCAGGCGCTGCGTAAAATCACCGGTAACATCAAGAACGCCAACTGCCTGGTGATCTTCATCAACCAGATCCGTATGAAAATCGGCGTGATGTTCGGCAGCCCGGAAACCACCACCGGTGGTAACGCGCTGAAGTTCTACGCATCGGTTCGTCTGGACATCCGTCGTACTGGCGCGGTGAAAGAAGGTGATGAAGTCGTCGGTAGCGAAACCCGCGTCAAGGTTGTGAAGAACAAGGTCGCTTCGCCGTTCCGTCAGGCCGAGTTCCAGATTCTTTACGGCAAGGGCATCTACCTGAACGGTGAGATGATCGACCTGGGTGTTCTGCACGGTTTCGTCGAGAAGTCCGGTGCCTGGTATGCCTACGAAGGCACCAAGATTGGTCAGGGCAAGGCCAACTCGGCCAAGTTCCTGGCGGACAACCCGGAGATCGCAGCAAAACTTGAGAAGCAGCTGCGCGACAAACTGCTGACTCCATCGCCGGACGTTAAAGCATCGCCAGTCAAAGAGACTGAAGATGACCTGGCTGACGCTGATATCTGATTGATCCGATGACCGCCGTACTCGATACACTCGTCGCGGTGCGGCGAACCGCAATGGACCTGCTCGCGCGACGCGAGCACGGTCGAGTCGAGCTGACGCGTAAACTGCGTCAGCGCGGCGCTCTCCCTGAAATGATCGACACAGCACTCGACCGCTTGACGGAAGAGGGCCTGCTGTCCGAATCCCGTTACCTCGAAAGCTTCGTTTCCTACCGTGCCCGTTCCGGCTATGGCCCTTTGCGTATTCGCGAAGAGTTGAGCCAGCGTGGCCTGCAACGCAATGACATCGAACTCGCACTGCGTGAAAGCGGTATCAACTGGCAGGAACAACTGGAAGATACCTGGCGGCGCAAGTTTGCCGGGCATTTACCGATAGACGCCCGGGAACGCGCCAAGCAAGGGCGGTTCCTGAGTTATCGGGGCTACTCCATGGAAATGATCAGCCGCTTGTTCAGCGGCCGAGGGATGGACGATTGACTGAAACGGCTCGCTATTTTGATAGCGGGCCGTTTTTTTTTGCCTCACGTAACCTTTGACGGTTCCCGCGTGCGTTGTTGCGCCTGGGGTTTGGACTGCGCCCAGTTTTCCGGCAGGTTGATGTAGTCCACCAGTTCGCGCAGTCGTCCATGATCACGGGCGTTAAAGGTGAAGGCCAGGCGAGCGAGGTGGCTGAACTGCGGTTCGTCGTGCTCTTCGCCGCTGTAGGCATGCTGATGGAAGTGATCGCTCAGGCACAGGTCGGCGAACGCTTGTTGCATGTGTTCGAGCGCAGTGTCACTGAGCTTGTGGTTCATGCGGATTACGAACTGATGCTTGAGCCAGCGGCTGGAGTGGAAGTTGCTGTAGAACTGATTGATCTGCTCCACCGCCTCCTCGGCGCTGTAGACCAGGCTCACCAGCTTCATGTCGGTCGGCAGGATGTAGCGGTTCTCCTCCAGTTGATTGCGGATGAAGTCCAGTGCACCTTGCCAGAACGTGCCACCAGGAGCGTCCAGCAGCACCACCGGTACCAGCGGGCTTTTACCGGTTTGAATCAGTGTCAGCACTTCCAGCGCTTCATCAAGGGTGCCGAAACCGCCAGGGCACAAAACCAGCGCATCGGCTTCCTTGACGAAGAACAGTTTGCGGGTAAAGAAAAAGTGGAACGGCAGCAAGTTGGTGGTGCCGTTCACGGTGGGATTGGCATGCTGCTCGAAGGGCAGGGTGATGTTGAATCCCAGGCTGTGTTCAAGGCCGGCACCTTCGTGGGCGGCCGCCATGATGCCGCCGCCTGCGCCGGTGATCACCATCAGGTCGGAGCGCGCCAGTGCGGCGCCGAGTTCTCTGGCCAGGCCATACAGCGGGTGTTCTATCGGTGTGCGGGCCGAGCCGAATACCGTGACTTTGCGCCGTCCGCGAAACTGTTCGAGCACACGGAAGGCGTGTTCGAGTTCGCGCAGGGCTTGCAGGGTGATCTTGGCATTCCAGCGGTTGTGATCGTCCTGGGCCATGCGCAGCACGGTCAGGATCATGTCGCGGTAGATCGGAATATTCGGGCTGTTGGGTGAAACCAGGTTGAGTTGCTCTTCGACCTTGCTGATGAGGTCGTGGCCGCTTTCTTCGAAATGACGGCTGAGGAGGTCATTCGGTTGGTAAGGCATCAACTTCTCCTTCCGTACAGGCTCTGTTGTTCCTTTGGATGAAAGAAACATTCGCATCAGAAAACGCAAACCAGGCAGCCCCTTTTCTGCCCTGAAAAGTGAACGGGAACACTATGAATCTAGACCCTCTCGGTGGTTTTCGCTGACTTGATCATTGCGCTGCAAAGTCTTTCCTGGCAACCGCTTATTGACGATTTGCAAGGTGATTTCACCGCTCGTCTGAACCTGCGCCAAGTGTCCGGCACTCTGATTTACTAAATTACAGACGTGACACGACAGCTTTGCGTCAAAGGCAGGGCGCACGGTACAAGCGGTTCAAGGATTTTGTTCGCTCAAAGCATGGGCGAAGTGCATGGAGGCGGGATGCTATGGCCAGAGTCATTCTGGAGATCGATACGCAACTGTATCGATTATTGAAGTCATCGGCCGAGACCAATCATTTGAGTCTCGAGGAGGAGTGTTGCCGGCGTCTGGAGGGAGCCGAGCGGCGCTCGCGCTATTTACAGGCGTTGTTGGCCGAACTGCGCGCCGAGGATGAACAGCGGCGCGCCAATTCCCATTGATTACTTTTTCTTTGCCGGCGGCGCCGCTTTCGGGCAATCCGATTCCTGGAAGCTGGCGGAGCCGACCGCGCGATTGGTTTTCACCTCGGTAAAGTCGTAACGCATGATCGCGCCCTTCTTCATCAGCTTGCGGAACCCCTCGTTTCTGCAGACGGAGGCGCCAAGCTGGAAGTACACCGCTTTCGGATCAGCCCGCATCTTGTTGGCGTGGCTGCTTTGCACGCTCAAGTGGTTGATCAAAACATTGCCTTCGGCGGTGTAGCCCTGATCGAGAATGTCTTCGTTGATCGCCCGTGGCGTGCCGACGCTGCTTTGTGCGGCGACGTTTCGCAGCTCTCTGTTGAGATTCTGCTCACTCAAGGACGCAGCCTGAGCGCTGAAGGACGACGCCAGCAGGATGGCAGCGGTGGGAACGATAAGGCGCAGCATGAAACTCTCCTGGTTCAGTGACTGGTGGTTCGACCAGCCACAGGGCTGTGCGTTCATTGGCGGCGAATTATAGGGGAGCCCGTCTGGACGGTACAGGCTTGTGCCGGCCGCTCTGGTAAACTGCCGGCCTTTATTGCCCTGAGTGCCGTTCGTGTCGAGTTTTCCTGTCTGCCGGTGTTGCCCACGATGAACCACGCCCCCAACGCCGTAGCCCGCTTGCGCGACCAGCGCGAAGAGGAGGGCATCAAGCCGATTCAGGCCCGAGGCTGGAGGGCGACGCGTTGCCGTGCCTGCCGCGTGATCGAGAGCCATTGCCTGTGTGCCTGGCGTCCGCAGGTCGAGACCCGCTCGGGCGTGTGCCTGATCATGACCAACAAGGAAGTGTTCAAACCGAGTAATACCGGTTGGCTGATCGCTGACGTAGTGCGCGACAACCATGCATTCATCTGGTCGCGCACGGAAACTGATCCGCAACTGCTGGCGTTGCTCGCCGACCCGCAATGGCAGCCGTATCTGGTGTTTCCGGGCGAGTACGTCGAGCCTGAGCGCGTGACCAACACCGTCGAGGTGGATAGCAGCAAGCGACCGCTGTTTATTCTGCTGGACGCGACCTGGACCGAAGCCCGGAAGATTTTCCGCAAAAGCCCGTACTTTGAATCATTGCCGATCCTGAGCCTGCTGCCCGAGAAACTGTCGCGCTATCGTTTGCGCCGGTCGACCCGCAGCGAGCATTTGTGCACGGCGGAAGTGGCGGCGTTGTGCCTCGATCTGGCGGGCGATGTCGACGCCGCGTCGGCACTGGACGCTTATTTCGACGTGTTCAGCCAACATTACCTCGACGCCAAGCATCAGCTGGAAATGAACGTCGCAACACCGGCACATGCCGAGCTAATGCCTTTCGTACCGAAAACGGCCGCCGTCACGGCCTGATTGTCGCCCATACTGCAAAGAACTGTAGCGGCCAGGCACCTTGACCACCCCGGTTTCGCTGGGCATGCTTGGCGCCGATTGGGGCGCGGCTGTAGTTTCAGACGCCGTATTCTTTACGTGATTGCCACGTCATTGGCGTTGAACGTGCCCTGTTGGTGCAGCTCCGTGGCTGCGCCTTGAGCTGTTAGAAGAACAGGATCATTTGAAAAATGGCCACATACGAAATCCTGATTGCCGATGACCACCCACTCTTTCGTAGCGCCTTGCATCAAGCGTTGACCCTGGGCCTTGGCCCGGAAGTCCGTCTGGTGGAAGTGGCGAGCATCGCCGAGCTGGAAACCCGCCTCGACGAAAAATCCGACTGGGACCTGGTGTTGCTGGACCTGAACATGCCGGGCGCCTACGGTTTTTCCGGGCTGGTGCTGCTGCGTGGTCAATACCCGCAAATTCCGGTGGTGATGGTGTCGGCCCAGGAAGAAGCCTCGATCATGGTCAAGTCCCGTGAGTTCGGTGCCAGCGGTTTCATTCCCAAGTCGAGTGACCTGAGTGTGATCCAGAAAGCCGTACGTTCGGTACTGGATGGCGATGTGTTCTGGCCGCCTCAGGCGTTCGAAGCAGTCAGTGTTTCCGATGAAGCCAAGGCTGCCAGTGAAGGCCTTGCCAGCCTGACACCGCAGCAGTTCCGGGTGCTGACCATGGTCTGCGAAGGCTTGCTGAACAAGCAAATTGCTTACGAGCTGAGCGTGTCCGAGGCGACGATCAAAGCCCACGTCACGGCGATTTTCCGTAAGCTGAATGTACGGACCCGAACCCAGGCGGCGTTGCTCTTGCAACAACTTGAGTCAATTTCAAGCCATTGAAAGTTGGCATCTTCACGCTTTTTTGACTTTGGTTAATCTAGTTTTCCCACTCCTTTTTGGTCAGTTGCCACTTTTATGTCCCCTTTCAAAGGCCAGACCGGCCTGAAACGCATCCTCAACGCTTCCGGTTACTCGCTGGACGGCCTGCGCGCAGCCTTCACCGGCGAAGCGGCCTTTCGGCAACTGGTGTTGCTCAATGTCATCCTGATCCCGATTTCGTTCTTTTTGAACGTTAGCCGCGTCGAGCAGGCGCTGTTGATAGCCGTCTGCTTGTTGGCGTTGATCGTCGAGTTGCTCAATTCAGCGGTGGAAGCGGCCATCGACCGCATTTCCCTGGAATTGCACCCACTGTCCAAGAACGCCAAGGACATGGGCAGCGCCGCGCAGCTGGTGGCGTTGACCATGATCGCGCTGGTGTGGGCGGTAATCCTGCTTTAAGCGATGGTGGGCAGCACGATCTCGTCGCTGCGCTGAACCCCGGCGGTGAAAGCGCGGCACAGATCGAGGAATTCGCGCATCGCCGGCGTCTGAAATTTCTGTTTGTGCCAGATGAAATAGAACTGCCGCGCTAGATCGAGATCCGGCGTTTCCACTGGCACCAGGCTGCCGCGGCGAAACGCGTCGCGCAGTGCCAGCCGTGAAATGCAGCCAATCCCCAACCCTGATTCCACCGCGCGCTTGATCGCTTCGGTGTGTTCCAGCTCCAGGCGGATATTCAACGCGCTGCGATGATGACGCATGGCCTGGTCAAAGGTCAGGCGCGTGCCCGAGCCTTGTTCACGCAGAATCCACGCCTCGTGACTCAGTTCTTCCATGGTCGCCGTGCCGCGCAGGGCCAACGGATGCTGTGGCGCGCAAAACACCACCAGCTCATCCTCGACCCAACTCTGCACTTCGATGTCCGGATGGCTGCAGTCGCCTTCGATTAGACCCAGATCAATTTCATAATGGGCAACTTGTTGCACGATGTTGGCAGTGTTTTGCACGTGCAGCTTCACCTGGCTTTCCGGGTGGCGCTGCATGAAGCTGCCGATCAGCAACGTGGCCAGGTAGTTGCCGATCGTGAGGGTCGCGCCGACCGCCAGCGAGCCGAAACCGGATTTGCCGTTGAGCAGGTCTTCGATTTCCTTGGCTTGGTCGAGCAACGCCACCGCTTGCGGCAACAGTTGCTTACCGAGGGCGTTGAGGCTCAGCCGTTTACCGGCGCGGTCGAACAGCTGGCAGCTGGACTGGCGCTCCAGTTCGGTGATCGAGGTGCTTGCCGCCGATTGCGACAGGTTGAGCAGGCCCGCAGCACGGGATACGCTTTCCTGCTGGGCGACGGCGACGAAGACTTGAAGTTGACGGAGAGTAAATCGCATATCGATATAACCGATAACCCTTATCTTAATAATCCATTTAACAGATATTGTCGCTGCCATTAGAATGCGATGCAATTGCGCAGATCACAGGCGCAGGCAAAATCTCCAGGAGTCCCACGTACATGAGCAACATGAACCACGAGCGTGTCCTCAGTGTTCACCACTGGAACGACACTCTGTTCAGCTTCAAGTGCACCCGCGATCCGGGCCTGCGCTTCGAGAACGGTCAGTTCGTGATGATCGGCCTGCAACAGCCAAACGGCCGGCCGCTCATGCGCGCTTACTCGATTGCCAGCCCGAACTGGGAAGAGCATCTCGAGTTCTTCAGCATCAAGGTGCCTGATGGCCCGCTGACTTCCCAGTTGCAGCACCTGAAGGAAGGCGACGAGATCATCATCAGCAAGAAGCCTACCGGCACGCTGGTACTGGACGACTTGAAGCCTGGCAAACATTTGTACCTGCTCAGCACCGGTACCGGTCTGGCGCCATTCATGAGCGTCATCCAGGACCCGGAAACCTACGAGCGTTTCGAAAAAGTGATCCTGTGCCACGGCGTACGTTACGTCAACGAAGTCGCTTACCGCGAGTTCATCACCGAGCACCTGCCGCAGAACGAGTTCTTCGGCGAGGCCCTGCGTGACAAGTTGATCTACTACCCGACCGTGACCCGCGAGCCGTTCGAGAACGAAGGTCGCCTGACCGACCTGATGCGCAGCGGCAAGCTGTTCAGCGACATCGGCCTGCCTCCGATCAACCCGCAGGACGACCGCGCCATGCTGTGCGGCAGCCCGAGCATGCTCGACGAAACCAGCGAAGTGCTGAACAGCTTCGGCCTGAAAGTTTCGCCGCGGATGCGCGAGCCGGGTGATTACCTGATCGAGCGTGCGTTCGTCGAGAAATAAGAATACCGCTCAACCGCTCTGCTCTACCTGTGGGAGCGAGCCTGCTCGCGATGGGGGAGTGTCAGTCGACATCAATGTTGACTGTCACACCGCAATCGCGAGCAGGCTCGCTCCCACAGTTGTTTTTGGTGTTCAGATCTTCGCCGAAATGACTTCGAGAACGCGGATCATGCCTGCTTCGGGATAGTGCCATCGCACATCCACATCCCAGAACTGCGCGCCATATTCCCGCTCAGGCGCAGGCGTCTGATAAGCCGGCCGCGGATCTTGCGCCAAGCACTGCTCAACCAGCGCCACCAATGGCTCTTCAAGACGCTGAGCGTGCCCATGCGCCTGTTGCAACGCCGAGTCCGTCCACTGCACGGGAATCAGCTGCGGCGCAGCGCTGGCGATGCTGTTGGAGGCGGTGTCGATGATGTCGGCATAAGGCACGTAGGGTTTGATGTCGAGAATCGGTGTGCCATCCAGCAAGTCGATGCCGGATATCCACAGGCGATTGGCTTCGACCTTGTCCAGCTTCACCACGGATTGGCCAATGCCGTTGGGCCGATGCGTCGCGCGGGTGGCGAACACGCCCATGGATTTGTTGCCGCCGAGGCGAGGCGGGCGGACTTTCAGGCGTGGCTTTTCTTCCAGGGCCTGATGGAACAGGAACAGCAGCCAGACGTGGCTGACCTGCTCCAGACCCTGCACGGCGTCGCCCTGATCGAACGGCGCCACCAGTTCCAGCACGCCGCGGGCGGCGGGCGCCAGTTGCGGCTGGCGCGGGATGGCGAACTTCTCCTTGAAACAGGAGCGCACGAAGCCGATGGGGGAAACGCTGTAGGTCATTGGTTTAGGGTCGAAGCAGGATTGAGGCGGGCATGATAACCCGATCGACCTGCCTTCAGTTGTGCCTGTGCTGGCCCTTTCGCGAGCAAGCCCGCTCCCACAATGGATCTTCTGAGCACCATAGATCGAATGTGGGAGCGGGCTTGCTCGCGAATGCCGCACCGCAAATCCTAGAGGCTAAACCCACCATCAAGAGGAATAATATTCCCGGTCATGTAAGCCCCCGCCGTACTCGCCAGACTGATCGCCAACGCCGCCATCTCTTCCTCCCGGCCCCAGCGCTTCATCGGAATCAACGCCGTATCCTCCGCCAGCGCCTGCTCATCGTTCTCGATGTGCTGGGTCATCTTGCTCGGAAAGCGCCCCGGCGCGATTACGTTGACGTTGATGTGTTGGCTCACCAGTTCCCGCGCCAGAATCCGCGACAATTGATGCAGGGCAGCCTTGCTCGGCCCGTAGGCATAAGCCTGTTCGCCGAAGGAAGAAATTCCCGCCACCGAGCCGATGTTGATGATCCGCGCCGGATTGGCTTCTGACCCGGCCTTGCGCAGCAGCGGCAAGAACTGCTGGATGCAGTTGAACACCGACGTCACGTTGAGCTGCATGACCTTTTCCCAGCCCTTGACCGGGTAGCTTTCCAGCGGCGCTCCCCAGGTGGTGCCGGCGTTGTTCACCAGGATATCCAGATGGCTGATCTGCTCGCCCAGCCCCGTGGCGAGTTGCAGCACACCTTCTTCAGTGGCCAGGTTGGCGGCCACCGCGCGGCACGTTCCGAAGGCGCTCAACTCGTCAGCCGTTTGCTGACACGCTTCGGCATCGCGCGCGCAGACGTACACGGTAGCGCCGGCCTCGACATAGGCCTTGGCGATCATTTTGCCGATACCACGGGTGCCGCCGGTCACCAGAGCGGTGCGGCCTTGCAGGGAGAAGTACGGGTGCATGGCGAATCCTGAGAGCTGAGGGTGCATACACCCTAGTCGTCAGCCGCCGGAAGCGGAGCCACTATTTTTGCGCGGAATGAAGGTCTATAGAGCCTTCGGCTACTGCCACCCTTGTAGGAGCCGGCTTGCCGGCGATGGCGTCCTCAAAATTGCCATCGCCGGCAAGCCGGCTCCTACAGGGGAAGGTGGTGTGGGCGATTACTGCGGGCGAACGCGCAGGGTCAGGCCCTTGAGGAAGTTGCGCAGCAACTGGTCGCCGCACGGGCGATAGTTGGTGTGGCCGAACTTGCGGAACAGCGCGCTCAGTTCAGGCTTGGACACCGGGAACTCGGCGGCCTTGAGGATCGCGTGCATGTCGTCTTCTTTCAGTTCGAAGGCTACGCGCAGTTTTTTCAGGATGATGTTGTTGGTCACCGGCACTTCGATTGGCTGCGGCGGACGGCTTTCATCCTTGCCACGCTTGAAGATCACCAGGCCGTCGAGGAAATGCGCCATGACTTCGTCCGGGCAACGTACGAAGCCTTCCTCGTCCTCTTCTTTCTTGTCGAGGTAGGTCAACAGGTCTTCCAGGGACACGTCCATGCCGCCGAGCTTGATGATCTCGATGACTTTCTTGTCGCTGATGTCGAGCATGTAGCGCACGCTGCGCAGTACGTCGTTATGAATCATGGTGTGCAATCCTGATAGTCGGCAGTGGGCGCCGCATAAGCCGCGGCGCCAGAATGTGTGGCGGCGTGAAAAGTCTTAGAACTTCTCTTTGCCGGACAGGTAGCGCCATTGGCCCAGCGGCACTTTGCCGATGGACACGCCGCCGATGCGGATGCGGCGGATGGCGACGACCTTCAGGCCGACGGCCTGGCAGAACAGGGCAATCACGCCCGGTTGTGGGTTCTTCATCGCAAAACGCAGGCGGTTTTCGTTCTGCCAGCTGGCCTTGACCGGCGGCAGTTCCTTACCCTTGTAGGTGAGGCCGTGGTTCAGGCGGTTGAGGCCGTGAGCGACCATCTCGCCTTCAACCTCGACCACATACTCTTGTTCGATTTTCGCGGAGTCGGCGGTGAGTTTGCGCAGGATCTTCCAGTCCTGGGTGAACACCAGCAGACCGCTGGCGTTGGCCTGCAGGTCGGTGCTGGCGGTCAGGCGCAGGAAATGGCCCTTGAGCGGACGTTTGCTGAAGCGGTGTTCTTCGCTCAGGGTTTCGGCGCTGAGGGTGGCCATCGCGGTGTCTGCGTCCATGCCTGCCGGCACGTTGAACAGGATGGTCACCGGCTCTGGTGCGCTGGCCTTGGCCTCCGGGTCGAGCTCGACTTTCTGGGTGTCGACCTTGAACTGCGGCTCGTCGATGACTTCGCCGTCCACGGTGACCCAGCCGCCCTCGATGAACAGCTCAGCCTCCCGACGGGAACAGCCGACGAGTTCGATGAGGCGTTTGGAGAGACGTATCGGGTCAGTCATGACAGGGCCGTAACAAAAAAGGGGTGGGCATTGTACCTGCTGGGCGCCGGTTAATCCCGGCTCCATTTGCGCCGTACAGCTTTTTGTAGGAGCCGGCTTGCTGGCGATGGCATCTCCTCGGTCTGTCAAATGCACCGCGGTGATGCCATCGCCAGCAAGCCGGCTCCTACACAGGTTAGCCGTTGCTCGACTGTTGCCGGGTTTGGCGCAGCCGCATATGCAGCAACGGATAAGGCTGCCCCATGCCGTCATGCTCGGTGCGGCCGATCACCTCGAAGCCCTGTTTGAAGTAGAACCCCAGCGCCTGCGGGTTCTGTTCATTGACGTCCAGCTCATCGGCGTTCAGGTGTTCCATGGCATAACGCAGCAACTGCTTGCCCAGGCCCTGGCCACGGTGGGCCGGGTCGATGAAGAGCATTTCGATCTTGCCCGCCGCCACGCCGGCGAACCCGGTGATGCGCTGGCGCGAGTCTTTGGTGCAGATCAGCATCACCGCGTCGAGGTAGCGCGTCAGCACCAGATTCTTCAGCAGTTCGATGTAGCTGTCCGGCAGAAAGTCGTGGGTGGCGCGCACCGAGTCTTCCCAGACCCGAGTCAGTTCCTGGTAGTCGCTCTGTTTCGGCGTGTGGATGACCGAATGTTGGCGCATGGCCGAATGCCCCTTTTGCAGTGGATGGCGCGAGTCCTTTCTCCCACAAAACGATAGACGTAAAAAAGCCCCGCATCTCGTCAAGAGAGCAGGGCTTTGCGTATTTTTTGCGTTTAGATCTGTTCAGCCCACAAGTCGTATTCGTCGGCGTCGGTAACCTTGCACCAGACTTTGTCGCCCGGTTTCAGGTTGATGCCGTTGTCGATGAACACGTTGCCGTCGATTTCCGGGGCATCGAAGAAGCAGCGGCCAACCGCGCCTTGCTCGTCGACTTCATCGACCAGCACTTCGATTTCACGGCCGACGCGCATTTGCAGGCGTGCCGAGCTGATGGCTTGCTGGTGCGCCATGAAGCGGTCCCAACGGTCCTGCTTGACGTCGTCCGGGACGATGTCCAGGTCCAGGTCGTTGGCCGGTGCGCCTTCGACCGGCGAGTACTGGAAGCAGCCGACGCGGTCGAGCTGGGCTTCGGTCAGCCAGTTCAGCAGGTACTGGAAGTCTTCTTCGGTTTCGCCTGGGAAGCCGACGATGAAGGTCGAACGGATGATCAGGTCCGGGCAGATCTCGCGCCAGTTTTTGATCCGTGCCAGGGTCTTGTCTTCGAACGCCGGGCGTTTCATCGACTTCAGGACTTTCGGGCTGGCGTGCTGGAACGGGATGTCCAGGTACGGCAGGATCTTGCCAGCGGCCATCAGCGGGATCAGCTCGTCGACGTGCGGGTACGGGTAAACGTAGTGCAAGCGCACCCAGACGCCGAGGGTGCTCAGGGCTTCGCAGAGTTCGGTCATGCGGGTTTTCACCGGCGCGCCGTTCCAGAAACCAGTGCGGTATTTCACGTCGACGCCGTAGGCGCTGGTGTCTTGCGAGATCACCAACAGCTCTTTGACGCCGGCCTTGACCAGGCGCTGGGCCTCGTCGAGGACGTCACCGACCGGACGGCTGACCAGCTTGCCGCGCATCGACGGGATGATGCAGAAGCTGCAGCTGTGGTTGCAGCCTTCGGAAATTTTCAGGTACGCGTAGTGGCGCGGGGTCAGCTTGATGCCTTGCGGTGGCACCAGGTCGATCAGCGGGTTGTGATCCTTGCGCGGCGGCACGACATCGTGCACGGCGTTCACTACCTGCTCGTACTGCTGCGGACCGGTCACGGCCAGCACGCTCGGGTGCACGTTGCGGATGTTGCCTTCTTCGACGCCCATGCAGCCGGTCACGATGACCTTGCCGTTTTCCTTGATGGCTTCGCCGATCACTTCCAAAGATTCTGCCTTGGCCGAGTCGATGAAGCCGCAGGTGTTGACCACCACGACATCGGCGTCCTGGTAGGTGGACACAACGTCATAACCTTCCATGCGCAGCTGGGTAAGGATGCGCTCGGAGTCGACCAGTGCTTTGGGGCAACCCAGGGATACGAAACCAACCTTTGGATTGGCCGGCGCAGGAGTGGTGGACATGTCTAACCTCGGTATTTGTGACGCCTCCAGCCGAAGACGGCAAGGCGACAAACGGGCACTTGGTGTGCCTCTGATCAAAAAGTGCGCAATTCTAGCGATGAGAGACGCACTTGACCAGCTTTATGGAGGGAAATACGACGAGTGCTGCGCTATGCTTCGCGCCGTTACGCTTTACCGATTTTTTACAGTCAACAAAACGTCTGTAACGTCATGTAAAACAGCGCATGCTGCGTGACAAAGCATAGTGCTTCTTCCAAAGAAGTCCGGTCTGGGTAGTAGGAGTGTTGGATGGGTCAGGCAAGTAGTCAGGCGGCGGGTGCCGAGCATTCGGGGGCGAAGCCGATCGGCATGCTGGTCGCAGCGGTCGGGGTGGTTTACGGCGATATCGGCACGAGCCCGCTGTATACCCTCAAAGAAGTGTTTTCCGGTGGTTACGGCGTACCGGTCAACCATGACGGCGTGTTGGGCATCCTGGCGCTGATCTTCTGGTCGCTGATCTGGGTCGTCTCGATCAAGTACATGATGTTTGTCCTGCGCGCCGACAACCAGGGCGAAGGCGGGATCATGGCGTTGACCGCGCTGGCGCGGCGGGCAGCGGCGGGGCACAAGAAGTTGCGCACGTTGCTGGTGGTCTGCGGGCTGATCGGCGCGGCGCTGTTCTATGGCGACAGCATGATCACTCCGGCGATCTCCGTGCTTTCGGCGATTGAAGGTCTCGGGCTGGCCTTCGATGGCATCGACCATTGGGTGGTGCCGCTGTCGTTGATCGTGCTGGTGGCGCTGTTTTTGATCCAGAGCCACGGCACCGCGCGAATCGGCATCCTGTTCGGGCCGATCATGGTCACCTGGTTCCTGGTCCTGGGCGCACTGGGCGTCTACGGCATCATGCAGCATCCGGAAGTGTTGCAAGCGATGAACCCGGTCTGGGGCGTGCGCTTCTTCATCGTTCACCCGGGCATGGGCGTGGCGATCCTCGGCGCGGTGGTGCTGGCGTTGACCGGCGCCGAAGCGCTGTACGCCGACATGGGCCACTTCGGCCGCAAGCCGATTGCCCGCGCCTGGTTCATCCTCGTGCTGCCGGCACTGGTGCTGAACTACTTCGGCCAGGGCGCCTTGCTGCTCGGTGACCCGGAAGCGGCGCGTAACCCGTTCTATCTGTTGGCGCCAAGCTGGGCGTTGATTCCCTTGGTCGGCCTGTCGACCCTGGCCACGGTGATTGCTTCGCAAGCGGTGATTTCCGGCGCGTTCTCCCTGACCCGCCAGGCGATCCAGCTCGGCTACATTCCGCGCATGCACATCCAGCACACCTCCAGCGCCGAGCAAGGCCAGATCTACATTGGCGCGGTGAACTGGGCGCTGATGGTCGGCGTTGTGCTGCTTGTGCTGGGTTTCGAATCTTCCGGCGCCCTGGCCTCGGCTTACGGCGTTGCGGTGACCGGGACCATGCTGATGACCAGCATTCTGGTGTCGGCAGTGATACTGCTGCTATGGAAATGGCCACCGGTCCTTGCGGTGCCGGTCCTGTTGGGATTTGTGCTGGTCGATGGCGTGTACTTCGCCGCCAACGTGCCGAAAATCGTACAGGGCGGGGCCTTCCCGGTGATCGCCGGTATTGCGCTGTTCGTGCTGATGACCACCTGGAAGCGCGGCAAACAATTGCTGGTGGAGCGCATGGACGAGGGCGGGCTGCCGCTGCCGATTTTCATCAGCAGTATCGCCGTGCAACCGCCGCATCGTGTCCAGGGCACCGCCGTGTTCCTCACCGCGCGGCCAGACGCCGTACCCCACGCGTTGTTGCACAACTTGCTGCATAACCAGGTGCTGCACGAGCAAGTGGTGCTGCTGACGGTGGTGTACGAAGACATCCCGCGAGTACCGACGACACGGCGCTTCGAGGTGGAATCCCACGGCGAAGGGTTCTTCCGGGTGATCCTGCACTTCGGCTTTATCGACGAGCCGGACGTGCCGCTAGCGCTGAAGCTGTGTCACCTCGATGACCTCGACTTCAGCCCGATGCGCACCACCTACTTCCTCAGTCGCGAGACGGTCATCGCCTCCAAACTTGAGGGGATGGCGCGTTGGCGCGAGGCGTTGTTTGCGTTCATGTTGAAGAACGCGAATGGCAATTTGCGCTTCTTTAATCTGCCGCTGAACCGGGTGATTGAGTTGGGGACGCAGGTCGAGATGTAAGCCCGCGACATCGAAAAGCCCCCGTTGCCTTGAAGGTAGCGGGGGCTTTTTATTGCCCGACGCCTGACGCTGGCTAACAACGATCCCCTGTGGGAGCGAGCCTGCTCGCGATGGCGGACTAACATGCACCATTAATGTTGCCTGACAGACCGCTATCGCGAGCAAGCTTGCTCCTACAGGGACCGTGTTTCTGGCTTTTTTGTGAGTGTGGCCCGTCGCTTTTCGTTGCGCTCAGGCCATTGTTTTTTGGATTCGGTTTTTGTCCGAGCCGGCTGCTCCAGCACCTTCACTGCATCATCAACCACTGCCTTACTCATCGCCGTCAAATAATGCGCGGCCCAAGCGTGTCGGTCTGTGTCTCGGGCGTAGGCAGCATCTTTGGTCAGCTCTTTGGCCAGGAACAGAAAATCAGAGGCCATGGCTAACGCATCGCTGAGGGGAACGTCTCGCGTGACATGGAATAGGGGTTGGTTTGAGCAGTAGAGGACGGGGGTGAGGCCGATGGTTTTTAGTTCTGAGGGGGCAGGTGAATCTGTTTTGCTCATGGTGTATCTCCTAAACTGAGGAGCCGCCACGTTCGTTTCCAAGCGAATGGGTGGCAGCTGTGCGCAGGTTGGAAAACCGGGAGCCTAGGAAACCGGCACGTCCGAAGACGTCCCACGCACAACCGCCATGACACAGGATTGCAGCCGTAAATGTCTGCGGTCATGTTGGGCACGTTGTTGCCTACGCTCGACGGGTTTCCAAGCCCGATCGCTGAATGGTCAGCGACGTCAGGAGACTATCCCGTCAAAGAAAAGCCCAACAAGGCATCAAAGTGCCCAAAAAACACGATTCAGAGTTTGCCTACAAGGTCTGCGGACGTCATCCGATATCGCGCCGTCTGAAACAAACAAAAACTAAACGCCGCAAGTGATTCTGCGAGTCGAGGACATGGGCGCAAAAAATTAAATGAGTGTCGGGGGGAAAATATGACGGCGTTACTAGAACGTGCTGAACAGGCAATATCAGTGGTCGCGATGGTCAAGGACTTCAGTACCAGGCTCACTGAAATCTCCACTCGAGCCACCGAGCGCCTGGTTATTTTCAAGGACAATCAACCGGCAGCGGTCATTATCAACGTCGAGGCGTATCAAGAAATGCTCGACGAGCTGGATGACCTTCGGATTGAAGTAGCTGTTCTGGAACGCCTGACCGGTTTTGATGAGACCAGCGCAATCGACCACGACGATATGCGGGGACGGCACGCCAGGAAAGGCTGAAGCAACAGGGGATGGCGTGTTTCTAAGAAGCATCCGACAAGTATCGATTGGTATTGACGACTCGATATTTTCATTGAGACAAGTGTCCACGTTTTATGGAATGTGGACACTTGGGTTTTCAGCATCGTGGAGAGTCAAGACATTTTGCGTTTATTCAATCTGGCCAGCCTGCACGCCATAAAATCCTTCTAGCTGTTGGTGCTTCATGTCTGTACGAACCTTTTTTGGGGACTTTTTTTGACTTGAAGAGCAATTCATTTTCAACGTTTACACGGTCCATTGTAGGAGCCAGCTTGCTGGCGATGGACTCAAGTGCACCGCGGTGAGCCAGTCCGTACGCGTAATCGTTAACGACCATCGCCAGCAAGCTGGCTCCTACAGGTTCTGTGTTTCCCAGTAATCCGTGAAGAACCATAAAAAAGCCCCCGCTACCGTAAGGCAGCGGGGGCTTTTTTGTGGGCGGGTTCAGGTCACTCCTGAGTCGCCGTCTCCTTCGCTTGACGCTTCTCGATCACATCCACCAACCGCTGGGCCAGTTTCGGGTAGTTCTCGTCGAAGTGGTGGCCGCCGGGCAGTTTGATGGCTTCGCCTACGGCGGTCTTGTCGGTGCAGCCGCTTTCGTCGATTTCTTCTTCACCGAAGATGCACACCACTTTCTCTGGCGGCAGTTTGGCCATTTCCGGGCCGGTGGCGGCTTCTTTGCCGGCGTTGCCGAGCCAGCCTTCGACTTCGATTTCGAAGCTGCCGGTACGGGCGAAGGCCAGCAGGATGATTGCGTCGACGCGTTGCTGTTCCGAGGCTTCCAGGCGGTTGTAGATTGCCGGCAAGACGTCGGCGCCGAACGAGTAGCCCGTCAGGATGAAGCGCTTGGTGCCCCATTTCTGCCGGTAGTGCTGCATCAGTTCAGCGAGGTCCAGGGCGCTTTGCTCTGGGCTCTTGTGCTGCCAGTAGTAGCGCAGGGTGTCGATGCCGACGACCGGGTAGCCGATCTTGGCCATTTCGCCCGCTACGTCGCGGTCGAGGTCACGCCAGCCGCCGTCACCGGAGAGGAACAGGGTGACGGTGTCCTTGGCCTGGCCGGCAGGGACTTCAACCACTGGGATTTGCAGGCCGCCAGCGGCTTTGTCGCCACCGACGAGGAGCTTGCGCAGTTCGTTGTTCAGCACTTGCGGCAGGTTGATGTCGTAGTCGCTGATGCTGGTTTCGGCGTTGGGTTGGTCGCGCACGAAGCCGGCGCTGGTGTCGTCCGGGTTGTCGTTCCACGCCACCAGCCAGTGACCGTGAGCGGCGCTTTTCGGCAGCAGGTGGGTGCAGCCGGGTTTTTCCAGGGCCAGGTCCACCGAAACGGCCTGGGACTTGTCGTCCTTCTGCTCGGACAACCAGCGCCATGCCAGCACGGCGCCAGGGCCAATGCCGCTGACCAGCGTCGCCGGGCCTTTGAGTTCTCTCAGGCCGGCTTGCAGGGCGCGGCTTTGCAACAGGCAGTCCTTGGGCAGGATCACCTGAACGATCTGCGCCGAACCGCTGCGGCTCAGGGTCATTAATTGTTTGTCGCTGAGCTTCTGGTCTTCATTGACCGCCACCAGCACCTGGGCGCGCGGCGTGTTGCCGGGGATGACGCGGGTCATCGCGGCGCCGTCGGCCGGTGTCAGCCGTTCGAGCGTCGGTTCTGGCGCCGGGCGTTTGAGGAACCAGTAACCGCCACCGAGAATCAGGGCCAGCACTACCAGTGTGCCCAGTACGTACCGCAAGGAGCGTTGAATCATCAGCGTTTCACCAATCCAGTCAAGCCGCCCGCAATCAGGGCAGCAGTGTCGGCCAGGGCAACCAGCGGATCAAGTCCGGCGGGCACAGCCATATAACGGGGTTCCCAGTCAGGCTGGAACTTGTCTTTGAAGCGGCGCAAGCCTTGGAAGTTGTACAGCTGCTCACCACGGCGGAAAACCATCGAGCCCAGACGCTGGGTCAGTGGCGCGCCACGACGGGGTTGCAACCCCGACAGCGGCACCATGCCCAGGCTGAAACGCGCATATCCATGATTTTTATAATGTTGAATCAGGCCGACCATCATGAATTCCATGGTCAGTTTGGGCGCATCCGGGTGCGCGCGCATCAGGTCGAGGCTGGCCAGGTCATGGCCGAAAGTCTCGAGCAGGTTGGCGAACGCCACCGGACGCCCTTCGAAACGGATGACAGCGATGCGGAAATGCTTGAGGTAGTCATCACCGAAACGACCGAGGGAGAAGCCTTTCTCGCGCACGTTCTTGCCGGTCAGCCAGGCATCGGAAATCACCTTGAGCTCATCCATCGGCGCATGCCCTGGCTCATGAATCTCCAGCGACAGGCCATCACGGGTGCCACGGTTCCAGGTGTAGCGCAGGTCTTTCATCTCTTTGCCCTTGGCTTCGAGATCAAAGCGCTGCAGATCGACCCGGGCTTCTTCGCCGAGCTTGATCGCAGTCAGGCCGATGTCCATGTAGTACGGCAGGTTCTCGGCGCGTACTTGATAGAACACGGGGCGGGCGTGGTGGATGTCACAGAGGTCGCGGAACTGCCAGATCATTTCCGCCCGTTGCTGGGTCGGGCCGATCGGGTCATACAAGGCCACCAGGCTGCGCCCACGGCGGGCGTACATCAGGAACGCTTCGTCGTTAGGGTGAAACAGCAGCGCCTTGTCACCGGTCAGGGCGAGGCCACCGTCCGGTTGTGCGGAAGCCATCAGGATTTTTACCGCGCGGTCCAGTTCGTCCGGCGTGGGCAGGTGGATCACCGGGCGTGCGGTGCGCAGCAGCCAGGTCAGGGACACCACCACCAGCAGCACGGCGGCGCCGAGCAGCGAGCGCAAGCCACGCGGGGCGTCGGCGTCGAGGGTGAACTGCCACCAGAGTTGATGGCTGTAGGGAACGTCCTGATAAGCGAACAGCAGCAGCCAGATCGACGCACCGAGTACACAAAGGCTCGACACCAGATACAGCGGCGAAAACGGCAGTTCGGTCAGGCGGCTCGGGCGATAGAACGAGCGCCGGAAAACCCCCAGCAGGCTCGCGGTCAGGGTCATCAGGCAGGCTTCTTCCCAGTCGAAACCCTTGAGCAGCGAAAGCACGGCACCGACCAGCAACAGAATGGTGGTCAGCATCCACGCGGCCGACAGGCGCCGACGCAGGCCTTGAGCCAGCAGCAGGCAAAGAACGCCGACCAGGCTGGCGCCGAAGTGCGAAGCGTCGACCAGTCGATGAGGAATCAGGAAGCCGATGTGTTCCAGGCGCGTATCGATTTCCGGGGTCACGCCGGAGAACAGCAGCACCACGCCGGACAGGAACACCAGCACCGCCAGAATCGGCGCGGCCAGGCCGGAGGCTGCGCGCAGAGACTGACGCGTCTGAAACAAGCGCTGGCCTTCGTTGATCAACAGCAGCAAGCACGCGACCAGTAGCGGCAGCACCACGTAGATCAGGCGATAGAGCAGCAATGCGGCGGCCAGTGGTGCGGCGCCAAGCTTGTCGGCGAAGGCTGCCAGCAGAATCGCCTCGAACACGCCGACGCCACCGGGAACATGGCTGAGCACACCAGCGGCCAACGCCAGCAGGTACACCAGCAGGAATGCGCCGAAGGGCGGTGCTTCCGGCAGCAACAGATACAGCACGGTCGCGGCAGCAGCTACGTCGAGGGCGGTAATGACCAGTTGCAGGAACGTCAGGCGACGGCCCGGAAGACGCAAGGTGCGACGACCGACCTTGACCAGCAGGTTGTCTGCATAAGGCTGCTCTGGCAGGCGCCGGCGATAGATACCGACGGCCAATACGGTAAACAACAGCAATACAGCGGCGGCAATCGCACCCAGCAGCATCTGGGAGAGGCCCAGGGCGGCAGAGGCGGCAGGCAGGTTGCTGAGCGTGGCGAGTGCGGCCAGCGGGGGCAGGGCGCAGCCGAGCGAGAGGCTGGCGAACAGCGTCATGTGCGCGACATCGGAAGCCCCCAGGCCATGACGCGCATATAAACGGTAGCGAACCGAGCCTCCCGAGAGCATCGACAGGCCAATGGCATTACCGATGGCAAATGCCGTGAACCCGCCCAGGGCAAGAATCCGCGGTGCAAGGGTCACGCCGGCATAGCGGCTGGCCGACCATTCGTAACCAAGCAAGATGATGAAGCCGACCACGGTTGCGGCCAATGCACCGATCAGTGCCGGTTTCGGCACGTCGAGAATGGAGTCGTGCAGAGCGTACAGATCGAGTTCGCTCAACAGGTGGCGACAGGCAATCAGCGCGATAGCGAACAACAGCAGGGTGACCGCCAGGCCAATGGGCTGACGGTACTTGCTGACCAGATCAAGCAAGCGCAGACGCTCGGCCTTGATCGGTTGTGTCGCTGTGACGGTGTCTTGTGAATCAGACGAGTTGGCGCGCATCAATCACCTCTTGGATTGTGCGCGACAGGATGGGGGTATCCAGCCAAGTTACCAATCCCTGTAGAAAAAAATAATCACAAATATTAACGCCTCTCACCGATCAGCGGCGATGGCATGGCATCCGTCGTAGGGGGTTCTGTCTGCGATTCAGCATAGTCTGAACTCAGAACTCTGATGATCCCGAACGCTTCCCTACACAGTGACAGGTCATTGTTGCGAAAGGACTTTTTCAACAGATACAAAAAAGGCCACTCTTTCGAGTAGCCTTTTTTGATGTTTGGTTGCGGGAGCCGGATTTGAACCGACGACCTTCGGGTTATGAGCCCGACGAGCTACCAGACTGCTCCATCCCGCGTCTGTGTGGCGGCATTCTATAGAGATACGCCGGTGTGTCAACCGTTAATCCGGCGCCGGGTCAAATAAGCGTAAATAAGCGGCGAACGGTCGCAGGGGAGCGTTAAGTTTCGGAATCAGAACGATTTCTGCTTTCTGCCAAAAAACACGCGCGCACAAAAAAGGCCACTCTTTCGAGTAGCCTTTTTTGATGTTTGGTTGCGGGAGCCGGATTTGAACCGACGACCTTCGGGTTATGAGCCCGACGAGCTACCAGACTGCTCCATCCCGCGTCTGTGTGTCGGCATTCTACAGAGGAACGCCGGGCTGTCAACCTTCAATCCAGATAAAACCTGTTCTGGTTCAATCGCTTAGCTCTGAAAGAGGGCGGTGTGATCGGCTGTGAGTCAGGCCTGGCAAGGCTTGCAGCTCTATCGCAGGGGCGCTTTCGATTGAGAAAATAAATTCATCTGTAACTTTTCCTACCATTGGGTAAGAACATTCAGACTACTGGTGCTATATACAGGTGTCGGTGAGATACTGCCAATCCGGCACGCCTTGACTCCAATTCTACGCCATGAACACCGCTTTAATATGACCCAGCGAAAAATCATCCACGTCGATTGTGACTGCTTCTACGCTGCCATCGAGATGCGCGACGACCCGCGCCTGGCCGGAAAACCACTGGCGGTGGGCGGTTCGGCGGATCGGCGCGGGGTGATCGCCACTTGTAACTATGAAGCACGGGCGTATGGCGTGCGTTCGGCGATGTCGTCGGGGCACGCCTTGAAGTTGTGCCCTGACCTGACCATCGTCAAGCCGCGCATGGACGCCTATCGAGAAGCCTCGAAGGAAATTCACACGATCTTTCGCGATTACACCGACTTGATCGAACCGCTTTCCCTCGATGAGGCTTACCTCGATGTGTCGGACAGTGCGCACTTCGGCGGCAGCGCCACGCGAATTGCCCAGGATATTCGTCGTCGGGTGTCCAATCAGTTGCACATCACCGTCTCGGCCGGCGTGGCGCCGAACAAGTTCCTGGCCAAGATTGCCAGCGACTGGAAGAAGCCCAATGGCTTGTTTGTCATTACGCCGGATCAGGTCGAGGATTTCGTCAGCGGTTTGCCCGTCAGCAAGCTCCACGGCGTTGGCAAAGTGACTGCCGACAAGCTGGGCAGGCTGGGTATTGTCGACTGCTCGCATTTGCGCGAATGGGACAAGTTGGCGCTGGTGCGTGAATTCGGCAGTTTTGGCGAGCGATTGTGGAGTCTGGCCCGTGGGATCGATGATCGGTTGGTGCACAACGACAGTCGGCGACAATCGATCAGTGTCGAAAACACCTATGACGTGGATCTGCCGGATCTGGTGAGCTGTCTGGATAAATTACCCGAGTTGCTGGAAACCCTGGCGGGCCGCATGGCGCGAATCGACAACAGCTATCGGCCGGGCAAACCGTTCGTCAAAGTGAAATTCCATGACTTTACCCAGACCACGCTGGAGCAGGCCGGGGCAGGGCGGGATCTGGGGAGTTATCAGTTGCTGCTGACCCAGGCGTTCAATCGCGGCGGGAAACCAGTGCGGTTGTTGGGGGTCGGGGTGAGGCTGGAGGATTTGCGCGGAGGGTTTGAGCAGATGGAGTTGTTTGAGCGGTAGTTTAGCGGTGAATGTGATGGCCTCTTCGCGGGCAAGCCTCGCTCCTACAGGGGCTATGCGAGACCTGTAGGAGCGAGGCTTGCCCGCGAAGCTTTTAGTTCGGCCCCGGATCCGCCACCAGTCGCCCGGCATCCTTGGTCAACGACTTGAGGAATTCGGTCTGCAACTCAGGATCGTTACGCGTCAGCTCAATCAAACTCTGTTCAAGCTCGCTGGCTTCTTCTTCCAGACCCAGCTCCGACAGACGCTTGACCCGGTGAACCCACTGGCTCACTTCGTCGTCTTCAAGGTCGTCGTAAATCAGCCCGTGGGCTTCGAGCAATTTGCCGCGCAACGAGCTGCTGATCGCCAGGGACGAGTCCGTGTGTACATCGTCCTGACCATCTTCGACCTTGATCAGCAGGCGACTCAGGTGATTGATGTCATGTTCAGCGAACGGACTGTCGAGCAGGTTCAGGCGCAACACACCGTTTTTGTCGGTGCTCAGCTCGAAGGTTTCCTTGCCCGCCTTGACCTCCACCGGACGCTCGCTCCAGGGCAGGCTCGAGTATTCGGTGCGCTTGTCGAGCTGGACTTCGTCGATGCCGGCGAGGTTCTGCTGTGCACGACCGTGGGACGGCGCGTTCATGAACGGGTTGAGCCCGGCGAAACCGTAGCTGAACCAGTCCTTGGTCACGCTATCCGGCAGGTTGCCGAGGGCGAACACGTTGACCACATTCGCGCCGACACCGGCCACCACGGCCACCGCGCCCAGCGGGATCTCGTAGATCTCCCGCCAGGGTTGGTAAGGCGTGTAGCGATCGTAATGACGGGTGACTTCGAACTCGGTGACTTCGAAGGTCTTCTGCTCGTGGATCTTCACCCGACGTTGCGGCAGCTCAAGCACCTTGGGCTCACCGACATCGATCTGCAGGCTGTGATCGAGCAATTTGCGCTCGACACGAGCCTCGTGCTCGCTGCGTTGCGACATGTGATTGGCGCAGCCGCTGACCAGCAGGGTGCCGCACAGGGCGGCACCACCGAGGCCTAAGGTGTTTCGCTTGAACATGACTTCTCTATCTGGTGTCAGCGGCGGATACGGGCCTGGAGGAAGGACAGCACGCCAGCGACCGGCAGCGCTTGCGCCTCGGGCTCGGTGCGGCTCTTGTATTCCAGATTGCCTTCGGCGAGGCCGCGGTCACTGACCACGATCCGGTGAGGAATGCCGATCAGCTCCATGTCCGCGAACTTGATGCCCGGGCTGGTTTTCTTGTCGCGATCGTCCAGCAGCACTTCGAAGCCGGCCGCAGTCAACTCTGCGTACAGCTTGTCGGTCGCTTCGCGAACCTGTTCGGTTTCGTAGCGCAGCGGCACCAGTGCGATCTGGAATGGAGCCAGTGTGTCGCTCCAGATGATCCCGTTGGCGTCGTTGTTCTGCTCGATGGCCGCAGCCACCACGCGGGAAACGCCGATGCCGTAGCAACCCATTTCCAGGGTGACCGGCTTGCCGTTCTCGCCCAGCACTTCGCACTTCATCGCTTTGCTGTACTTGTTGCCCAGCTGGAAGATGTGCCCGACTTCGATGCCGCGCTTGATTTCCAGGGTGCCTTTGCCGTCCGGGCTCGGATCGCCGGCCACGACGTTACGCAGGTCGGCAACGGTCGGAACAGGCAGGTCACGCTCCCAGTTCACGCCGAAGTAGTGCTTGTCGTCGATGTTCGCACCGATACCGAAGTCGCTCATCAGCTCGACGGAACGGTCGATGATGATCGGCAGCGGCAGGTTCAGCGGGCCGAGGGAGCCGGCTCCGGCGCCAATGGCGTCGCGCAGTTCGCTTTCGGACGCCATGACCAGTGGGCTGGCAACGCCAGGCTGGTTGGCGGCCTTGATTTCGTTCAGCTCGTGGTCGCCACGGATGATCAGGGCAATCAGCTTGCCTTTCTCTTCAGCATGAACCACGAGGGTCTTGATGGTCTTCTCGATCGGCAGGTTGAAGCCTTCGACCAGTTGCGCGATGGTCTTGGCGTTCGGTGTGTCGATCAGGCGCAGCTCTTCGGCCGGTGCCGGACGGGAAGTTTCCCGTGGTACCGCTTCGGCTTTTTCGATGTTCGCGGCGTAGTCTGAACCGTTGCTGAAGACGATATCGTCTTCGCCGGATTCGGCCAGTACGTGGAACTCGTGGGAGCCGGCGCCGCCGATGGAGCCGTTATCGGCTTCGACAGGGCGGAACTTCAGGCCCAGGCGGGTGAACACGTTGCAGTACGCCTGGTGCATGCGGTCGTAGGTGACCTGCAGCGAAGGCTGGTCAGCGTGGAACGAGTAGGCGTCCTTCATGATGAATTCGCGGCCGCGCATCAAACCGAAGCGTGGGCGGATTTCGTCACGGAATTTGGTCTGGATCTGATACAGGTTGATCGGCAGCTGCTTATAGCTGCTCAACTCGTTGCGCATCAGGTCGGTGATCACTTCTTCGTGGGTCGGGCCGGCGCAGAAGTCGCGACCGTGGCGATCCTTGAAGCGCAGCAATTCAGGGCCGTATTCTTCCCAACGACCGGATTCCTGCCACAGCTCAGACGGTTGAGTACTCGGCATCAACACTTCAAGAGAGCCTGCGGCGTTCATTTCTTCACGAACGACGGCTTCGACCTTGCGCATCACTCGCAAGCCCATCGGCAGCCAGGTGTACAGGCCCGAGGCGAGTTTGCGGATCATGCCGGCGCGCAGCATCAACTGATGGCTGATGACGACCGCGTCGGAAGGCGTTTCTTTCTGTGTGGCGAGCAAAAATTGACTGGTGCGCATGGTTGGCCGTTGTCGGTTGCTGATGACGAGAAATGACGGAGCATTGTACGGGCGAGATCTGCTGGCGTACAGGCGCGCGGTCGGTGGTGTGGCAGGAGGGCGGGAATCTCCACGCCCTTTGCGATGCTTCCTACGATTCTTCCACGACCTGGGTCGGAACCGGTTCAGGCTTTGGCGTCGGGCCTTCGCGGCGGCTCTCCTGGAACCAGTGCAAGGCGATCAACACCAGCGTCGGAACGCCCAGCAACGCGGTGATCAGGAAGAAATTATGGTAGCCGAATTTTTCCACCATGACCCCGGAATAGCCACCGATCAGGCGCGGCAGCAGGAGCATGATCGAGCTGAGCAGGGCGTATTGGGTGGCGGAGAACTTGAGGTTGGTCAGGCTCGACAGGTAGGCGACGAACGCCGAGGTCGCCAGGCCCGAGCTGAAGTTGTCCAGGGAAATGGTCAGGATCAGCATGTTCAGGTTGGCGCCCATGTCGGCGAGCATCAGGAACAGCAAATTGGTGCCCGCTGACGCCACGCCGCCGATGAACAGGATCGGCAGGATGCCGAAACGCACGATCAGCAGGCCGCCCATGCCGGCGCCGACCAGCGTCATGATCAGGCCGAAGATTTTGCTGACGCTGGCAATCTGATCCTTGGTGAAGCCCTGGTCGATATAGAACACGTTGGCCATCACGCCCATCACCGTATCCGACATCCGATACGTGGCGATCAGCCCGAGCAGCAGCAGCGCTTGCCAGCGGTAACGCAGAATGAAGTCGTTGACCGGTGTCAGCACCGGCGCCAGGCCACGACGGCCTATGGCCGACAGGCACAGCGCGGTGAGCGAGGTGTAGAGGATCGCCCGCAGGAAGGCGCGGTCTTCTAGCAGCAGATCGAGCAGGCTGACGCCGTCAAACAGCACGCTGGCGAAGTCGGTGTTGTAGAGCTGGGTGAACATGGCCGGCACGGACACCAGCAGCACGATCAGCACGAACACCGAGGCCAGTTGATGCACAAAGCTGTAGCGCCCGGCCTGCAGTTGCGTGCGCAACGGAACCGGCGGTTCGCGCATGAAGAAAGAGGTCAGTAACGCCGGAACCATCAGGGCGCCGAACAGCAGATAAGTGCCGGCCCATGCCGAATGCTTGTAGTTGAAACCGGTGGAGCCAAAACCTTCGGCGAAGAACAGGGCGCCGGCAGTGGCCAGCAGTGCCGCGATCCGATAGCCGGACATGTAGCTGGCGGCCAGGGCAGCCTGGCGGCTGTCTTCGGCGATTTCCAGGCGATAGGCGTCGACCGCGATGTCTTGCGTCGCCGAGGCGAAGGCCACGACTACGGCGATGGCGATCAGCCAGGACAGGTGTTTTTGCGGGTCGCAGAAACCCATCCCGATCAAGCCGAGGATTACCAGTGCCTGGGAAAGTACCAACCACGAGCGACGGCGACCGAGCTTGCCGAGAAATGGTAGGCGCCATTGGTCCAGCAACGGTGACCAGACCCATTTAAAGGCGTAGGCCAGACCGATCAGGCTTGCATAGCCGATAGTTTCGCGAGCCACACCGGCTTCACGCAACCAGACGGACAGTGTCGAAAACACCAGCATGTAGGGCAGGCCGGCGGCGAAACCAAGCAACAACAGCACAAGTGTCGATGGGCTGGCATAGGCGGCGAGCGCGGCGCGCCAGGTTTTACGGGGCATGGGCTGAAGTCTGCCTCAAGATTACGGAAACAAAGCGCGCACTCTAACCGCTGTGCTCTACCGGGCGCCAGCCATGGCGCTGAATATCAACACGATTGTTCAGGACACTGATGCCTTCAGAGCGCAATCGTGCGCGTTGCTCGTCCCCTGAAGGACTGCCCACGGGCAGGCTGATCCGACCGCCGGCGCCGAGCACCCGGTGCCAGGGCAGTTTGGTGTCGCCGGGCAACTGGCTGAGTGTACGCCCGACCCAGCGCGCGGCGCGCCCCAGTCCTGCGAGTTCGGCAAGTTGACCATAACTCACGACTTTGCCCTCGGGCACCTGCGCCAAAGTCAGATAGAGCGCCGTGCGTCGGATTTGCGCAGGGCTTTCGGTTTCTGCATCGGCGTCGGTCACATCCGGGATCCTGTAGGAGCGAGCCAGCTCGCGATGGTCGTTAACGATAACGCGAGCTGTCTGGGAAAACGCGTCGATCTTGAGTTTATCGCGAGCAGGCTCGCACCTACAGTGGGTTACCGTCTGTAGGGTAATTCCTCGATCAATGACTGAGAAGTGAACTCAGTAGAGATGGCCGGGTCAGTCCTTGTTAGGGCCTTATTCCTATGGATAATGCCGACTTTTTTCGCAAACTTGAGCCTGTCTTTGCTTATGGTGTCCAGAACCCTGTTGTGCCTCGCTGTCCTGAGTGCTTCCACGCCCTTGCTCGCCGACACCGTGTGGTTAAAGAACGGTGACAAGCTGAGTGGCAAGATCACTCTGTTCGACGGCGGCAAACTGGTGATCCAGACCGAATACGCCGGTTCGGTTCCGATCGACTGGAAGCAGGTCAAAACCCTGGAGAGCGATCAGGAGTTGCTGGTCAAGCAGGATGCCTACAGCGGTGAGAAGGCCAAGTCGCTGCACGCGGCAGACGACGGCAAGGTGACGCTGGAAAACGGCGAGGCACCGAAGACCGTCGAGCTGGCGAGTATCCAGCAGATTCTCAAGCCCAAGCCGGTGGTCGAAGATCTGGTCTGGAAAGGCAATATCGATGCGGCGCTGGATTACCAGCGGGCGGAAAAGGACACCGACGACTACGATGTCGACTTCAAGACCACTGCCCGCCATGGCAGATGGCGGCATATCGCCGAAGGCGAGTACAACCGTGAATTCCAGGATGACGTGGTCACCACTGATAACTGGCGGGGCGAGTACTCGCTCGACCGCTTCCTGACCGAGAAATGGTTCTGGCAGGGCCGCGCGGTTTATAAGCGCGACAAGGTTGAAGAACTCTCCCGTCAGCGCACCGTCGGTACCGGTCCGGGTTACCAGTTCTGGGATGACGAGCTAGGCGCATTCTCGCTGGGTTCGCTGTTCAACCACACGGACTACCAGTTCTCCGACGGCAGCAAGGACAACTTCTATTCCCTGGCGATGAAGTGGGATTACAACCGCTACCTGGTCGGCAAGAGGGTGGAGTTCTTCACCAATGGCGAAGTGGGCAAGCCGTTGTCGGGTGTGGCGGATTATGCGCTCGATGCCGAAATGGGCTTGCGCTACAAAGTGACCGAGTGGGCGTCGCTTAACCTGAAGGCCGAGCGAGACATCATCAGCGGTACAGACGATGCCGATCTGGACAAGACCCGCTACACCGCAGGCTTTGGTGTGGCCTGGTAAATCCATTCGCGGGCAAGTCGGATCGCCGCACCGCTCGCTCCTACAGGTCCTAGTGATCTGTAGGAGCGAGCGGTGCGGCGATCCGACTTGCCCGCGAAGGCGTCAGTACTGTCCATAGTATTTGGATCTCTACAAAACACCCGCCCACAAAAAAGCCCCGCTTTTAAGGGCGGGGCTTTTTACTAAAGCAAGTACAAGTTAGATAACTTGAACTTCTTCAGCTTGCATGCCTTTCTGACCGCGGGTAGCGATGAAAGAAACCTGTTGGCCTTCTTTCAGGCTTTTGAAGCCGTCGGATTGGATAGCTTTGAAGTGAACGAACAGGTCGTCACCGGATTGTGGAGTGATGAAGCCGAAGCCTTTTTCATCGTTGAACCACTTAACGGTACCAGTTTGGCGATTAGACATGGTGTAACTCCTTGAACAAAGATAACTGCGACTCAGGAAGAACCCTGGCCGAGACTGAGTGCAAAGAGCAGGAAAAATTCTTGTAGATGGTTGGATCGAAATTCAACATATCGTGTAGAGATTCTCAGTGACACAAGCAGCACAGTGGCGCCACCTTAACCCTTTTTCCGGAACGTGCCAATGCTTCCTGCGAAGGTTTCTCTGTTTTCGTGACTGACGGTGCATTGTATTGCCGTCGAGGTCCGGAATTTAAGGGGGATCGCCAAGAATTGTGCCCCGGACTTTGAACCGGCGGCGCGCCCCGGTAAGATGCCGGACAGATTTATTCCACCTCGCTATTCAGGACACCCGCCATGAGCATCAAATCGGACAAGTGGATTCGCCGCATGGCGCAAGAGCAGGGCATGATCGAACCGTTCGTCGAGCGCCAGGTGCGCGGCAGCGACGACAGCCGAGTGATCTCCTACGGCGTGTCGAGTTACGGCTACGACGTTCGCTGCACTAATCACTTCAAAGTGTTCACCAACATCAATTCGGCCATCGTCGACCCGAAAAACTTCGATGCCGGCAGCTTCGTCGATATCCACAGCGACGTCTGCATCATCCCGCCGAACTCCTTCGCCCTGGCCAGCACCGTCGAATACTTCCGTATTCCGCGCAACGTATTGACCATTTGCCTGGGCAAAAGCACCTACGCCCGCTGCGGCATCATCGTCAACGTCACCCCGCTTGAGCCTGAGTGGGAGGGTCACGTGACCCTGGAATTCTCGAACACCACCAACCTGCCGGCGAAGATCTACGCCAACGAAGGCGTGGCGCAGATGCTGTTCCTTGAATCCGACGAAGAGTGCGAAGTGTCCTACAAGGACCGTGGCGGCAAGTATCAGGGCCAACGCGGCGTGACGCTGCCACGCACCTGAGTCAACCGTCTGACAAACCGTGGGAATTCCTGGGCGAGCGTACACTCTATGGGGTGTACTGCACCGATCCGCGCAAGGCGGATCGGGCCATCGCTCAGGAGTGCTATATGAAGATCGACCCGCGTATAAGTGCCGAACTGGCAAGGCTTGAGCCCAATCAGGTTGGCGTTTTGGCCTGGTCGTTGCTGGCACATCCGCCCATCAGCATGGCGGGGGGCATCCCCGGCCAGCCTGATCCCGATACCCCCAACGAACAACCCTCCGAACCCGGTGAGCCAACCCTGCCGGATGAGCCGCCTCCCGCGCCGGTTGTGTGATCAACCACGGAAACGAATGGCCGCATTTGTAGGAGCGAAGCTTGCTCGCGAAGACAGTGGGTCAGCCGACATCTTTCTCTCCTGACCCACCGCTTTCGCGAGCAAGCTTCGCTCCTGCAAGGGCTGCGTGTTACTTGAGGTTGCCGCTGAGGAACTGCTTCAACCGCTCGCTCTTCGGATTACCCAGCACGTCTTCCGGCGCGCCTTCTTCCTCGACCAGGCCCTGGTGCAGAAACAGCACCTGACTCGACACTTTGCGGGCGAAGCTCATTTCGTGGGTCACCATGATCATGGTCCGGCCTTCTTCGGCGAGGCCCTGGATCACTCGGAGCACCTCACCCACCAGCTCCGGGTCGAGCGCCGAGGTCGGTTCGTCGAACAGCATGACTTCCGGCTCCATGGCCAGTGCGCGGGCAATGGCGACCCGCTGCTGCTGGCCCCCGGAAAGAAACGCCGGGTACTGGTCCGCCACGCGTGCGGCCAGGCCAACCTTGTCGAGGTAACGACGTGCGCGGTCCTCGGCTTCCTGCTTGCTGCAACCCAGCACCCGGCGCGGAGCCATGGTGATGTTTTCCAGCACGGTCATGTGGCTCCACAGGTTGAAATGCTGGAACACCATGGCCAGGCGGGTGCGGATCCGTTGCAGTTCATCGGCGTCGGCCACGTGCATGCCGTGGCGATCCTTGATCATGCGGATGTTCTGGCCGTCCAGGCTCATGGCGCCGTCGTTGGGCTGTTCGAGAAAGTTAATGCAGCGAAGGAAGGTACTTTTGCCCGAGCCGCTGGCGCCGATCAGGCTGATGACGTCGCCGGTGTTGGCCTTGAGTGAAACGCCTTTGAGCACATGATGATCGCCATAGCTTTTATGCAGGCCTTCGATGGTCAGTTTGTACATGGGGCATGCATCCTCAAGGCGAAAGTAGGTAGCCGCTGCGATAGGCTTCGGTGCCCGCGACGTGGGCGATCACCATGCCGGCAGTGGCCATGCGCCGCAGCGAGCGGGCGTACATCAGCCCGGCGACAGTGCAGTGAACGGGAGTGACGAGATCGTTGATCGGGTCGACGATTTCGGCGATCAGTTGCCCGGCCTCCAGGTATTCCCCCGGCAGCGCGGTGAACACCAGCAAACCGCCCACGGGCGTGGCCACCGGTTCGACGGCCGCCAGCGGCGTGGCGGGATACGGCAGTTCCGGCAGTGGCGCCGGTTCGCCGGCAATCGCGCCGAAGTGAATCAGGTAATCGATCAACGCCTGGGAGTCGAGGCTGGCCAACGGGTGATTGACGTCGCCCTGGCCACGCAATTCGACGGTGACCGAGAAACTGCCGAGCGGAATGTCGAAGTGTTCGCCGAAGCGCTCTTTCAACTGCCACCAGAGCAAGGTGAAACATTCGTCGAACGACTGACCGCCGGAATCGGTGGCCAGCAGACTCGCTTCGGCACCGATGTAGCGGGCCAGCGGCTCGACCTGTGGCCAGGCCTCGGGCGTGGTGTAGAGGTGCGCGACCGCTTCGAAGTCGCAATGCAGGTCCAGCACCATGTCCGCGTCACAGGCCAGTCGTTGCAGGACCAGGCGCTGGGATTGCAGTTGAGTGCTGGCAGTCTGTCGCGCCAGAGCCTGGCGCAGGCTGGTGCGAATCAGTTCGAGGTTGCGCTGCGGATCGTCGCCGAGCTGGCCTTCGATCTCATTGCCGACTTCCTCGCTCAGGTCGACGAACCAGCGGTTGAAGTTCTGCCCGCTTTCGAGCTCGTAGCGGCCCAGCGGTACATCCATCAGCACTTGTTCGAGGCCGACCGGGTTGGCAATCGGCACCAGCACGATTTCGCTGCGCAGGTGGCCGGCAGCTTCCAGCTCGGCCAGGCGCTGTTTGAGGTGCCAGGCGACCAGCATGCCGGGCATTTCATCGGCGTGCAGGGACGCCTGGATGTAGATCTTGCCTTGGGCCGACGTCGGGCCGAAGTGGAAGCTGTGAATCTGTCGTGCGGTCCCCGGCAGCGGGGCCAGCAAGTCATGTATCTGGTGGCGCATGTGCGAAAAGTCCTAGTGGGTCGGCCCGAGGAAGGCCAGCCATCGGCGTTCGGCGAGGCGGAACAGGCCGACCAGCGCAAAGGTGACGGTCAGGTAGATCAGCGCGGCGATGCCGAACGACTGGAAGGTCAGGAAGGTCGCCGAGTTGGCGTCCCGCGCGACTTTCAGGATGTCCGGGATGGTCGCGGTGAACGCCACGGTGGTCGAGTGCAGCATCAGGATCACTTCGTTGCTGTAATAAGGCAGCGAGCGACGCAGGGCTGACGGCATGATCACGTAGGCATAGAGCTTCCAGCCGGTCAGGCCGTAGGCTTTGGCCGCTTCGACTTCACCGTGGGCCATGCTGCGAATCGCCCCGGCGAAAATCTCCGTGGTGTAGGCGCAGGTGTTCAGGGCGAAGGCGAGGATGGTGCAGTTCATCGCATCACGAAAGAACGCATCGAGTATCGGCTGGGCACGCACGGCGGCCAGGCTGTAGATGCCGGTGTAGCAAATCAGCAGCTGGATATACAGCGGCGTCCCGCGAAACAGGTAGGTGTAGAACTGCACCGGCCAGCGAATGTAGAAGTGTGGCGACACCCGGGCGATGGACAGCGGGATCGACACCAGGAAACCGATGAAGATCGACGCACTGAGCAGCCACAGGGTCATGGCCAGGCCGGTGATGTTGTAGCCGTCGGTGTAAAGGAAGGGTTTCCAGTATTCCTGCAGGAGTTCGATCATCGTACGGCCTCCCGGGAGCCAGCGGCGTAGCGGCGTTCAAGCCAGCGCAGGATGAAGTTGGAGGCGCTGGTGATCAGCAGGTAAATCAGCGCAGCCAGCACCAGGAAGTAAAACAGTTGATAGCTGCTTTTGCCGGCGTCCTGGGCAGCCTTGACCAGGTCGGCGAGGCCGATGATCGACACCAGGGCGGTGGCCTTGAGCATCACCATCCAGTTGTTACCGATACCCGGCAGGGCGAAACGCATCATCTGCGGGAACACCACGATCCAGAACCGCTGGCCACGTTTGAGGCCATAGGCGGTGGCCGCTTCGACCTGGCCCCGTGGTACCGCGAGAATCGCGCCACGAAAGGTTTCGGTGAAATACGCGCCATAAATGAAGCCCAGGGTGATGACCCCGGCGCTGAACGGGTTGATCTCGATGTATTCCCATTCCATGAGATCGGTGAACGACGTCAACCAGGTTTGCAGGCTGTAGAAAATCAGCAGCATCAGCACCAGGTCCGGCACGCCGCGAATCAGCGTGGTGTAGACCTGCGCCGGGACACGTACCAGTTTGACTTTTGACAGTTTGGCACTGGCGCCGAGCAGGCCGAGCAACACGGCCACCAGCAGCGACAACGCCGATAATTTGATGGTCATCCAGGTGCCTTCCATCAGCAACGGACCGAAGCCCTTGAGGCTGAAGGCAGAGAGCCCCAGATTTTGTAATAGGTTTTCGAACATAAATCAGCAACCTGATCGGATGAAAAAAGCGCCCATCGCGAGATGGGCGCCGGGCATTATTTGCCGCTGTACAGATTCAGATCGCCAAAGTGTTTCTTCTGAATGGTGGCGTAGGTGCCATCGTCGTGTAACGCTTTGATACCTTTATCCAAAAGTGCCTTGAGGTCTTTGTTACCTTTCGAGATACCGACAGCTGTTTTGGCTGGCAGCAATTCGCTGTCAACCGGCTTGCTGATTTCGAAACCCTCGCCTTGAGGCGACTTCAAAAAGCCCAGTTCGGCTTGCAGCATGTCCTGGATCGCGGCGTCGAGACGACCCGATTTCAGGTCCGAATACACCTGGTCCTGGTTCTGATAGGCCTGGGTTTTCACGCCAGCCTTGTCCAGCACGGCCTTGGCGTAGGCTTCCTGAATGGTGCCTTGCTCGTAGCCAACGGTCTTGCCCTTCAGGGACGCGGCGTCTTCGGTCAGGCCGGAACCTTTCTTGAACACATAAGCGGTTGGGCCGGAGAACAGCTCGCTCGAGAAGTCGATGACTTTTTCGCGGGCCGGGGTGACGGTCATCGAAGAGATCACACCGTCGAATTTGTTGGCCTTCAGGCCCGGAATCATGCCGTCGAAATCGCTTTCGACCCATTTGCACTTGACCTTCAGCTCGGCACAGATGGCATTGCCCAGATCGATATCAAAGCCCACCAGGCTACCGTCGGCCGCTTTCGACTCGAACGGTGCGTAGGATGGGTCAACGCCAAAACGCAGTTCTTTGTATTCCTTGGCCAGCGCGGAGCCGGCAGCCATGCACAACGCCAGTGCAGAAAGGGTCAGCAATGCTTTTTTCATTATTCAATCCCTAAGAACCAATATGAGCGCTTGTGGCGCAGAATTATTGTTACTGGAAAGCGTAAGACCTATTGAAAGTAGCAATTTCCGAACCAGAGTCCCGAACAAGCGTTTTAAAAGGTGATTCAAGAAATGGCTGGACGGGATTTATGCACGAAAACGGGCGCCGGGAAATAGCTGCACCGTCATTGAGCATGTAGTCGTGCTTTTGTAGGAGCCGGCTTGCTGGCGATCGGAGCGACGCGGTGATCCAGAATGACCGAGTTATCGTTTCCTACCGGGGATCGAGTCAACCCAACAAATTCTGCAGGGTGGCAAGATTGTCAGCCTCGTCAATGCTCTTGTCTTTGCGCCACCGAAGCATCCGCGGAAACCGCACCGCAATCCCGCTTTTGTGGCGCTTGGACAAAGCGATCCCCTCAAACCCCAATTCAAACACCAGGCTCGGTTTTACACTGCTCACCGGACCGAATGTCTCCACTGTAGTCTTGCGCACGATGCTGTCGACCTGGCGCATTTCCTCGTCGGTGAGCCCCGAATACGCCTTGGCGAATGGCACCAGCGTGCGCTCGCTGGCACCGGGCGGACTGTCCCACACCGCGAACGTGTAATCGCTGTACAGACTGGCCCGGCGACCATGGCCGCGTTGCGCGTAAATCAGCACGGCGTCGATGCTGAACGGGTCGACTTTCCACTTCCACCAGACGCCCATGTCCTTGGTCCGGCCGACGCCATACAGCGCATCCCGGGCCTTGAGCATCATGCCTTCGACGCCGAGGCTGCGGGAGGCTTCGCGTTGGCGGGCGAGGTCGAGCCAGTCTTTCCCGGTCAACACTGGGGAGGGCAGTAACACCGGGTTATTGCACTGGGTGATGACCTGCTCCAGTTGGGTGCGCCGCCGGGCTTGAGGCTGGTTGCGCCAGTCTGCGCCTTGCCATTCCAGCAAGTCGAAGGCCAGTACAACCACCGGCACTTCATCGAGGATTTTCTTGCCCAGGGTCTTGCGGCCGATCCGCTGTTGCAGTAGGGCGAACGGTTGCACCGCCGGTGGGTTCGGCGCCAGTGGATCGAAGGCATCTTCGGCGCTCGGTGGTGCGGTTTTCCACGCAACGATCTCACCGTCGATCACCGTGCCGTCCGGCAGGCCTTGAACCAGGCTGTCGAGCTCGGGAAAACGCTCGGTGACCAGTTCTTCGCCGCGCGACCAGATCCACAGTCGTCCATCGCGCTTGACCACTTGGGCGCGGATGCCGTCCCACTTCCATTCCACTTGCCAGTTGCTGACGGGGCCGAGCAGGGTTTCGAATTGCTCCACCGGTTGCGACAACGCGTGGGCGAGAAAAAACGGATAAGGCTGGCCGCCCCTTTGTGAGTGTTCATCGGCCGACTCGGCGGCGATCAGTTTCAGGTAGCTGGCCGCGCTGGGACGGTTGGACAGGTCGATGTAACCCACCAGTCGTTGGGCCACGCGTTTGCTGTCGAGCCGCGCCATCGCTGCCAGGGCCCGGGTCACCAGCAACTTGGAGACGCCGACGCGCAAACTGCCGGTGATCAGTTTGATGCAGAGCATCAGGCTGGGGCGGTCCAGTTGCGACCAGAGTTCGGGCAATCGCTGGGCGAGCACGTCGGGAGGTTCGCCGCGCAAGGGCAGCAGTTTGTCTTCGATCCACAGCGCCAAACCGTCGGTGGAACTGTGGGGCGCTTCGGGCAGCACCAGCGAGATGGTTTCCGCCAGATCGCCCACCGCCTGATAACTCTCTTCGAACAACCACGGCGACAGGCCGGAATACGCCACGGCGAGTTCACGCAGGATGCGCACCGGCACCAGTTGTCGAGGTCGCCCGCCGGACAAAAAGTACACCGCCCATGCGGCGTCTTCCGGGGCGGCCTGAGCGAAGTAGTGTTGCATCGCCGCCAGTTTGGCGTTGCTGGACGTTGTCGCGTCGAGCTCGGCGTACAACTGGGCAAAGGCCTTCACGGCAGCACCTCGGCGCTTTGCGGTTCGGTGTCGGTGATGTCTTCCTCGTCGTCGCCGTACTCAGTGGTGAATTCCTGGGCGTCGAGACCTTGCTCGCGCAAATGGCGCACCAGGACCGCGACCGAACCGTGGGTGACCATCACGCGCTCGGCGCCGGTCTGTTCGATTGCCCAGAGCAGGCCTGGCCAGTCGGCGTGGTCCGACAACACAAAACCGCGGTCCACTCCCCGTCGTCGACGCGTGCCGCGCAAGCGCATCCAGCCACTGGCGAAGCCATCGCTGTAATCGCCGAAGCGCCGCATCCAGGTGCTGCCGCCCGCCGAGGGCGGGGCCAGGACCAACGCCTTGCGCATCATCGGGTCGCTCTTTTTTACCTCGCCAGCGTGGATCGTTGGTGGCAGATAAACGCCGCTTTCTCGATACACTCGGTTGAGCGGCTCGACGGCGCCGTGCACCAGAATGGGGCCGAGGCGCGCGTCGATACCGTGGAGAATCCGCTGCGCCTTGCCGAAGGAGTAGCAGAACAGCACGCTGGTCTTGTCTTCGTCGGCATTGGCTTGCCACCACTGATTGATCTCGGCAAACACCTGCGCCTGAGGCGGCCAGCGATAGATCGGCAGGCCAAAGGTCGATTCGGTGATGAAGGTGTGGCAGCGCACGGGTTCGAACGGCGCACAGGTGCCGTCGGGTTCGATTTTGTAATCCCCGGAGGCGACCCAGACTTCTCCACCATATTCCAGGCGCACCTGCGCCGAACCGAGCACATGGCCGGCGGGGTGGAAACTCAGGGTAACGCCATGGTGTAGCAACCGTTCGCCATAGGCCAGGGTTTGCAGATTGATGTCCTGGCCCAGTCGCACGCGCAGGATGCCTTCGCCGGGCTCGGCCGCCAGATAATGCTGGTTGCCGCCTCGGGCATGATCGCCGTGCGCGTGGGTGATGACCGAACGTTCGACTGGCCGCCACGGGTCGATATAGAAATCCCCGGCCGGGCAGTACAAACCTTCGGGACGCGCGATAACAAGATCCATGTTGTTACCAAAATGGAGGGACTTGTTAGCTATGAGGTTTGGGCGAGGTCAGAAGTTCTATCGAAATTTGAAGGGCAACGATAACCCTTGTAGGAGCAAGCTTGCTCGCGATGAGGCCATGTCAGTCACCATTGTTGGCGGCTGACACTCCGATATCGCGAGCAAGCTTGCTCCTACAGGGGATTGCGTTATTTGCCGGGTGTCAGCGTCAACCGCTTGGTCCCGTAGACCTTGTCGAAGTTCTGCGGCTGCATCGGCAGACTCACGTATTGCCCTTTCAACCACGGATCAACGCTATCGAGGTAGTTCGGACTCGCCGGGTTACCCGACTGGCCGGTACCGTTCTGGCCCATCAGCGGTTCGGCCTGGCCGAAATCGACGATGAAGCGCATGGCCGGTGCCAGCGTGGTGTTGAAGTCCTGGCCCCATGCGAACGCCGCCGTGTTCAACGTGGTTTGATCGCCGCCGGCCGCGAGCGGACCGCGCACGGTCTGGCCACTGGCGTTCTTCCATTCATAGCGGTGCAGTTTGCCCCACTGCCAGGCTTTGTGATCGCCGCCCAATTGACTGTCGCCTGCAGTGATGGCCGCCGCGAGGCTGCGGGCGAGAATCGCCGGTTTGTCTTCTTTCTGTGGCGTGCGCGCGTCATCCCAGAACGGGCTGTCTTCACGTCCCAACAGATGATCGGCCTGCGCCGCGTAGGACAACTTGCCGTTAGCGATAAAGGCTTTCCACGCCGGGCTGCTTTCCGGGCCCAGTTCATCGAGGAAAGTTTGCTTGGCGCTTTCCTGTAGGAACAGCTCGTAAATCGCTGCATCGGCAGAGGTCGCGGCGAGTTTGCCGTCGAATGCCATCAGACGGGTAAACGCTTCGCGCGCCTTGTCGCGATCGGCCACCGGCAACGCTTCAATGGCCTGCTTGAGTGGCTTGGCCATGCCCGGCGCTTCAAACATCTTTTTCAGTTTGGCGGCGAACGTGGTGGTCTGATCGTATTGCATGGCAATCACACTACGCGTGTCGTGTTTGCCCACGCCGGCCAGTTCAGCCATGCGTTCGCCACGCTCCGGTGCCGACCACGAATTGGACAGCTGCATGCCATAACCGTGGGGAATGACCCGCTGGTTGGCCGTGCCGAGCCAGCCTTGTGCCGGGTCTTGATCGTACGGGTGCAGCATCGCGTCGGCGTAACCGTCCCAGTCATAACGACCTTCCCAGCCCGGCGATGGCAGCAGGCCTTCGCCTTCGCGGCGGTTCGGGTAACGACCGGTGACTTGCCAGCCAATATTGCTGGCGTCGGCAAAGACCAGGTTCAGCGTGATCGCACGGATTTCACGGCTGGCGTCCGAGGCTTTCTCGACGGTTTGTGCGCGAGACAGGTCGAAAAACGCGTCCAGGGATTTGTCATCGGTGAAGTTCGGTGTTTGCAACGCGAGGCCCAAACCGTTGCCCAGCGCCGTGCCTTTGGCGCTGTTGAGCAGCGGCCCGTGGCGCGTTTCGTACACCGCTTCGCGAATCGGCCGCTGGCCTTTGACGAAATAGGTTTCGTTGCGAACGATAACCGGCTGCCATTTGCCGCCGACTTCGTAGGAAAGACCGTTGCCCTGGCGTTGGATTTTTTCCAGGAACAGGTCCTGGTTGTCGCCCATGACCGATGTCATGCTCCACGCCACTTTGCCGTTGAAACCGCCCAGCACCATCGGCAAACCGGCGATGGTCACGCCGGACGCCTGGTATTTCGGCGCACGAATCTGCACGTAACTGAACAGCGACGGCACGCCCAGCGGCCCATGGCTGTCGCTGGCCAGCAGGCTTTTGCCGCTGCGGCTGCGTTGCGGGGCAATCGCCCAGTTGTTCGATGATGTGGCGCCCAGCAGATTCAGGTCAGACAGTTGGCCGGTGGCTTTGCTGATTTCGGCGAGGCCTGGAATCGCCCCGTTGAGCTTGAGGCCCTGAAGTTTTTCGGCTTCGGCCACCGGCAGTTTTTCGTCGGGGGCGGACGGTGTCAGCCAAGGGAGTTTGTCGGTGGTGACCGATTGGGCCAGCACCAGCGAGGAAATTTCCTCGGGCAGGTTCGCCGATTGGCTGAAGTTCAGCAGGCAGAAAATCAGCGCCGAATCTTCCGGTTTCCAGTATTCGGGTTTGTAGCCGGTGGCGGCGAGGTCGGCTGGCAACTTGTCGCGGTAGCGGAACAGGTAGGCGTTGACCCCGCGCGCATAGACTTCGAAGAAGCGTTTGAGGCGCGGCGAAGAGGCCTTGTACAACTCGCCGGCGCTTTTCTTCAGGTTGACGGCGCGCATGTAGCGGTCGGCGTCCAGCAGGTCCGAACCGGACATCTCCGACAACCGGCCTTCGGCCAGCAGGCGCAAGGTGACCATCTGCGTGATGCGGTCGCTCGCGTGTACATAGCCGAGGGTGAACAGCGCGTCGTGGAAGCTGCTGCTTTCGATCAACGGCACGCCCATGGCGTTGCGACGCACCGAAACGTTTTGCGCCAGACCTTTGAGCGGCTGTACGCCGGTGGTGGGCGGGAGTGTGTCTTGGGCGTTCCAGGTCTGACAACCGGACAGGCTCAAAACACCGGCCACTGCTGCGGCAACGCCGAACCGGGGAAGAAAATGTGTGAGGGCTGGCGAGGCCATGGCAAAGCTCCTGCGGGGGGGTAGCGTCAGTAAAGGCGCTACGTTAGAGAGCAGGAGGTGGCCGCGCAAGCAGGGTAGGGGGTTATTTCAGGATTTGTCGGATAAACCGTGATGGTTAGGGTTGATGCTGTTGTTTTTTGGCTCGGGGTACATATCCATTTTGGGGGTGATGGCGGCTATTGGTTTCGCCCTTACGGCGAGTCACTTGGAGAAGCGCCAAGTAACCAAGCGCTTTTGCCCCTTTCGTTCGGTGGCTCGCTAATGCTCGCCATACCCTCGCTCCGGTCCTGCTCCGTGGGCCCGCCGCGATCGGCCATCCCTGGCCGTGCGCGGCTAACCCGGCATCCATGCCGGGTTGCCCACTGCGTAGAACCTGCACTCGGCCTCTCGAGGGGGCGACTACCGCCACAGCAGCCGAGGCGGCCTGAAAGCCGACCTGGCTCTTCGGTCGTGCGCGCGCTCCCACACTGTGGTGGCCCCACCCATTTTGGATGTTTACACATTCCCCTGTAGGAGCCGGCTTGCTGGCGATGGCGTCCGTCCAGTCAATGCACACGTTGACTGACCCACCGCTATCGTCGGAACGCCGCCCGCAGCAAGCCGGCTCCTACAGTTGATCGTATCTATCCAAACACATCTGCATTTCCCTTGTAGGAGCCAGCTTGCTGGCGATGGCGTCCTTTCAGGCGATAAATGCGTCGACTGACCCTCCGCCATCGCCGGCAAGCCGGCTCCTACAGGGATCTGCGTTTGCTTTTGATTTTCACCACTCATCAGGCCGAGCGTTAGCTCGCCTTCAGCTTTTGATCTTGAGGTACACGCCCCCTCGAGAGGCCGAGCGCAGGTTCTGCGCAGTGGGCAACCCGGCATGGATGCCGGGTTAGCCGCCCCCGGCCATGGATGGCCGATGGCGGCGGGCCCACGGAGCAGGACCGGAGCGAGGGCATGGCGAGCATTAGCGAGCCACCGAACGAAAGGGGCAAGAGCGCTTGGTTACTTGGCGCTTCTCCAAGTGACTCGCCGTAAGGGCGAAACCAATAGCCGCCGTTACCGAAGAAACGGATATACACCCAATCGATCACTCTCAAACCTTAGGCGAATTCACCTTGCTGTATTCATTGCGGCATCGTGAAGTTCGGACAGCAACCGCGAGCATCAGGTCGTCCCGTTTGCGATCGAGGGCTTGCCTGTAGGAGGCGGTGATGCTCAAGTGCGTGAAACTCAATAACCTCGCGTGAGAAAAGTCGGCATGGAGCTCAAGACCAACGCAGCACTGATCATCATCGATCAACAAAAAGGCATTTTGGAGCCAAGGCTTGGCCGGCGAAATAATCCTCAGGCCGAGGCGCGGATTCTGGATTTGCTGGGGCTCTGGCGGCGAACCGGGCGGCCGGTGATCCACGTACAGCACCTGTCCCGTTCACCGGACTCAGTGTTCTGGCCGCAGCAATCTGGCGTGGAGTTTCAAGAGCGGTTCCAGCCATTGGCCGGCGAGCAACTGATTCAGAAACAGGTGCCGGATGCGTTTTGTGCGACGGCGCTGGAGGCTAGTTTGCGAGAGGCGGGGATCGATCAGTTGGTCATCGTGGGCGTCGCGACCCACAACTCGGTGGAGTCCACGGCGCGAACGGCCGGTAACCTGGGGTTTGATACGTGGGTGGCGGAGGATGCGTGCTTCACGTTCGACAAGGCGGATTATTTCGGCAATGCGCATTCAGCCGAAGAGGTGCATGCGATGTCGCTAGGCAATCTGCACGGCGAATACGCCACGGTCGTGAACACAGCACAAATCTTGATGACTGACTGAATGACTGTAGGAGCGAGGCTTGCCCGCGAAGAAGATGACGCGGTTTGCCTGAATAACCGCGGTGCCTTTTTCGCGGGCAAGCCTCGCTCCTACAGGGGATGGTGTCATTCACGAATCCAGTGTGGGGGCGAGACCGGCTTGCCGGCGAAGCGATTCAACAGGCGATGAAAAACATCGCCCGAAGCATCAAGCGCCGTGGCACTTCTTGAATTTCTTGCCGTTGCCGCATGGGCAAGGGTCGTTGCGGCCGACGTCCTTCAGGGCGTTGCGCACCGGCTCCTGGTGAGCGTGGCCGCAGTTCGGGCCGTGGACATGGCCATGGTCGTGATCATGGTGGTCGTGATGGTCATGATCGTGGTTGCAGTCAGGACCATGGACGTGGGGTTGCTGGGTCATCGGGTGTGCTCCGGAATTAAATCGGCGGGGATTATCACGCCTTTGCGCGCCAGGTGCACGTAGTGCGCGATGAACACACCGGTTTCCAGCTCACCTTCCAGGCGATAGGGGATAGGTTGCTCGGGTTTTTTCAACAGTTTCACCAGCTCCCGAACCTTGGGCCACAGGTTGGTGCGGATCGGCACTTTGAAATACGCGCTGTGCTTGGGGCTGACCGTAAACCAGTGTTCGTGCTCGCCTTCGGTCAGCAGCATTTCACCCAGGTGAATCCGGTATTCGAGGCCGCGCACCGTCAGGTCACTGTCGCGCGGGTTGTCGACGCGAAAGAACAACAGGAAACGTTGCTCCATCAGTTTCGCCCGGACCACTTCGACCTTGACCAGATGCACTTCAGGTTCCGGTTCATCGTCGCTGAACCAGGACGCACAGCCGCCGAGTCCGAGAAACAGGAGCAGGGTGAGCATATGCAGGACGTGACGTCGGCTGATCATGGTTGTGTTTCTCCCTTGATCCCCAGTCTAGCCCTTCACGAATCACCTCAACTGGCGAAATACCCCGCACAACACTTCTTGAACTTCTGCCCGCTGGCACATGGGCAGGCATCGTTGCGTCCGGCCTTGAGTGGCACGGTGGGGTCGATGAAGTACCAGTGGCCGGCGTTCTGCACGAACGACGAGCGCTCGCGGTGGCTGTGTTCGCCGCTGCCATCGTGCCAACGCGCGGTAAAGGTCACGAACGCGTGTTCCGGTTGACCGCCGAACACTTCGGAGCTTTCCACCTCCAGGCCGAGCCAGGTGCTTTGCGCGCTCCAGTCGCTGATGGACTGACGATCGAGGCCGGACTGCTGCGCGGGCAGGGTGGTCGCAACCAGGTAATCGATCAGGCCCAACACATAAGCGCTGTAGCGCGAACGCATCAACGCTTCGGCACAAGGCGCCGGATGCCCGGCATGGTAATGACCGCAGCAGGCGTCCAGCAGGGTGCCGCTGCCGCAAGGGCAAATGGATGTACTCATTGCGTTACCACCAGTATTTCCCGAAGTTTTCCGGATTGGCCCAGAACCGTGAGTTGAGCCAGTCGGGGACTTGTTTGTAGTCAAGCAGATCGTAGGTGAACAGGGTCAGTACTTGCTCGTCGCGCTGGAAGCGTTCGCTGGCTTGCAGGGCCAGGGAGAAAAAATCCGTCTCCTGCCAGCCACTGGCCGGCAAATCCGCCAGCACCGCAATGCGACTGGCATTGAGGTTGCGGATGCCGCCGAGCAAATTCAGGCCATCGCGTTTGGGCAAGTGTTCGAGGCAATCGACCACCAGCGCCAGATCAAAGCGGCGTGCCGCCAGTTCGGCCGGCAACGGTCCGGGCGCCGCGTGGGCGACGCAGGTGTCCGGGTGCGCCAGCTTGAATGCTTCCAGCGCGGGGAATTCGCTCGCGCCGATCAGCAACAGGCGGAGCGGGGCATAACGATCCAGCAAAGCGGCCAGCGCCTGCTGGGGCGTGCGCGAAGAAATACCTGAAATCATCGAAGATCCTCAATCAGAGCGCCAAGACTAGCCTGCCCGAAGGTCCAGATATAGAGCGCCGTCGCGCTAAAAGTGTCGATCAGCCGTGAACACTGGATAAAACTGCAATGGCCTATTGCTGGCGGAGATTAAAGCTCGGGTCTTTACTACCTGAATCGGTTCTAAGCCGATCCCTCAGGAGAAAACTAGATGAGCATAGTTCGGACAGCATTACCCTTGGTTCTGCTAACCAGTGTGTTGACTGGTTGCGCAGGTTTGCAGAAAACCGACTGGCCGACCTGTGCGGCAGTCGGCGGTGTAGTCGGTGCGGGTCTCGGCGCGACCGAGAGCTCGGCATGGGCAGGGTACGGCGCTCTGCTGGTTGGCGGTACGGCCGCTGCCTATTGCTGGGTTCACGGTGATGGCGACGAAGACGGCGATGGCGTGCCGGACAGCCGCGACAAGTGCCCGGGTACGCCTAGAGGCGTGAAGGTCGATGCCGACGGTTGCCCACCACCAGTCCCTGCGCCAGTGGTTGAAGAGGCGGTTGTGGTCAAGGAAGAAACCATCGTCATCCGCGATGTTCACTTCCAGTTCGACAAAGCCACACTCACGCCTTCTGACAAACAGGTGCTCGATAAGATCGCCACTCGTTTGAAAGCGGAAGCCCCTACTGCTCAGTTGACCGTTACTGGCCATACTGACAGCGTGGGCAGTGATACCTACAACCAGAAACTGTCGGATAAACGCGCTCACTCGGTGGTTGAGTACCTCATTCAGGAAGGCGTGCCGCGCAGCAACTTCGTGTCTGTTTCCGGTGCCGGTGAAAGTCAGCCGGTGGCCGATAACAAAACCGCCGACGGCCGTGCACAGAACCGTCGCACCGAAATCAAAATCCAACGCTAGATCCCTCGCATCCGTGGCTTGTGCAGTCACGGATGCGGGTCTTTACTCCTGTGTAACCGGCATCGGCCGGTAACACAGGAGCTTTCACCATGAGCCTTCCCACACGGACCGTCTGGCCGGTTCTGCTGCTTGGCAGCCTGTTGACCGGTTGCGCTACTCACAGTGATGGCACTGCCCCCCTCAATCAACGTACCTGGCCGATCTGCAGCGTTATCGGCGGCCTGGTCGGTGGAGGCCTGGGCGCTATCGAAAGTGGCGGTTGGGCGGCCGGTGGAGCGGCGCTTGGTATCTTGACCGGTGGCCTGATCTGCTACGCGCAGGATGGCGACGAAGATGGCGATGGTGTCTTCGATCGACGCGATCGCTGCCCGGATACACCGGCCAATACTCCGGTCGAACATCATGGTTGTCCGCTGCCGCAATACCCGGCCAGTGTGAATCCCGCTGAACCTGCACAATCTGAAGTCATCACTCTGAGCGATGCGGGCGATGTGTTGTTTGCGTTCAACAAGTCCGACCTGACGCCCTCGGCGCAAAGTCAGCTGGACTCGTTCATACCCAAACTGCAAAACGCCGATGTGGTCAGCATCAAAGTGATCGGTCATACCGACAGCAAAGGTTCCGACGCCTATAACCAGGCACTCTCTGAACGACGCGCGAGCAGCGTGGCGGCTTACTTGCTGGGCATGGGCCTGGCGCCGAACAAACTCACCAGCGAAGGCCGGGGCGAAAGCGAGCCGGTGGCCGATAACGAAACAGAAGAAGGCCGCGCGAAAAACCGTCGCGTGGAATTGCACATCAATCGCTGAGCCCCGTGATAGAGCCGTCGGGCAATGATTACAGTGGCACCGACGGCCATTCGGCGGCCTTCATGAAGAATTTTCTGTTGCCCTCTGGCTTATCCCGCGTGGAAGCCGTTACTGTGCGCGCAAAGAATAATTCTCAACGGGGGGGCGTATGAAGGTGTTTTGGGGGCTGGGTAAGCTGTTGACCCTGCTGTTCTGGCTGGTGGTGTTGGTCAATCTGCTGATGCCCTTTGTCAATCCGCTGCACCTGTTGGTCAATCTGGCCGGCGGCCTGCTGGCGTTCCTTCATCTTCTTGAGGCGGTGTTCTGTTTCCGCAGTCTCCGGGGCCGCGCCCACCCTTGGCGTGATCGCTTGAAGATTGTCTTTTTCGGTGTTTTCCACCTGCAAACCATTCCGGCTCCTGCCGTACCGAAGGCTTCCCATGCGTAAACTCTGTCTGCTCGCCGCACTCGTCAGCCCATTCGCCTGCGCCCAGGTGGTCAGCGTCGAAACCAACTCGCTGATGCGCTTGCCCAATACCGCCAGCACCTTGCAGCTGGAACGCCTGGAAGTGGCCGATTACGGCACGTTGCTGATTCCCTCGAACGTGACCGAAGTCAGCGTCGGCGAATTGCGCCTGGGGCGTGAAGCGCGGATCGCCATCGTGCCCGGCGAAACGGCGCTGGAGTTGAAGGTCAGCCGTGCGCAATTGTCCGAAGGCAGTCAGATTACCGCTCGCGGCGCACCGGGTACTTACCTCAAGGCGGCCCGCTCGGGACGCAACCTGAATGTGCAGATCAAGGCGCTGAATGCACCGCAGTTGTTGGTTGACGCTCGCGGCGGCGCAGGCGCGCCGGGGTTTGTCGGCCTCGACGGCGCCAACGGTCAGGCACCAGGCTGCACCTGGGGCCAGGCCGGTCGCGGGGCCGATGGCAGCGATGGCAGCGATGGTCAGCCGGGTGCGCCGGGTGCGCTGGTCAGGCTGGAAGTACCACGTGATTATCCGGCGGAGCAGATCAAGGTTCAGGTCGCCGGCGGTGCGGGTGGTCTGGCCGGTCCTGGCGGCAAGCCGGGGGCGGGCGGCAAGGCCAAGGGGTGCTTCGTCTACAAGGCCGATGGCGGCAAGAGCGGCAAGCCTGGCGTTGACGGCCAGCCGGGGCCTGCGGGCGCGGCGGGTTCGGTGACGGTTCAGCGGTTGTAATCCATTTCTGAAATGTGTGTCGTCTAATCGATTGCCTTCGCGGGCAAGCCTCGCTCCTACAGGGATCACGCTGTCCATTGTAGGAGCGAGGCTTGCCCGCGAAGCTTTTGGCTTTTAAAACATCGGCCGAGCCGAGGCGATGGCCACCAGCACCAACCCCACAATCAGATTAATCCCCACCAACTTGCGAATCCTCCCCAGCACCGCAGCCCCCGTCGGCCAATCCTGCGCCGTCACCGCCGTGCGCAATTCCGGCAACAGCAACGCCTGAATCCGGATAAACAGCGCGGTCATCACCACGTACAAGCCCATCATCACCTGCACATAACGCGGCGCGGTTTCAAAACCGCTGTAGTGCAGATGAATCATGCCGACACCGCTGACCGGCAACAGCACCACCGCGACCCAGACCCAGCGGAAAAAACCTTGAAACACTTCAACCCACAGCTTCAACCGGGCCGGGCCTTCCAGCGCCTTCATGGCCGCAGGACGCAGCACCATCCAGGCGAAAAACATGCCGCCGACCCACACCAGGGCGGACAGGACATGCAGGGTGTAAACGATGCCAAAAGGTGTCATTGGGGTACTCCGTTCTGCGCGGGATTAATTAGCGCGGTATGATAGCCGCCGAACCGAACCACTGAAAATTTATCCAGCGTTTTTTGCGCCCGACAATCCATGATCAGCACTGAACTCAAAACCACGATCCAGGGCGCCTACTCGCGTTTTCTCGAAGCCAAGAGCCTCAAGCCGCGCTACGGCCAACGCCTGATGATCGCCGAAATTGCCAAGGTCCTCGGTGACATCGACACCGACGACGAAGGCCGGCGCAGTGGCGACCCCGCGATTGTCGCGGTGGAAGCCGGCACCGGTACCGGCAAGACCGTGGCCTACAGCCTTGCGGCGATCCCGACCGCGAAAGCCGCTGGTAAACGCCTGGTGATCGCCACGGCCACCGTGGCCCTGCAAGAACAGATCGTCTACAAGGATCTGCCCGACCTGATGCGCAACAGCGGGCTGAATTTCAGCTTCGCCCTGGCCAAGGGCCGCGGGCGCTACATGTGCCTGTCCAAGCTCGACATGTTGCTCCAGGAAGGTCACGCACAAACCGCTACCGCGCAGCTGTTCGAAGAAGAAGGTTTCAAGATCGAGGTCGATGAGGCCAGTCAGAAGCTGTTCACCAGCATGATCGAGAAGCTCGCCGGCAATAAGTGGGACGGCGACCGCGACAGTTGGTCCACCGCCCTGGAAGACGCCGATTGGGCGCGCCTGACCACCGATCACAGCCAGTGCACCAACCGCCATTGCCCGAACTTCGGCCAGTGCGCCTTCTACAAGGCCCGCGAAGGCATGGGCAAGGTTGACGTGATCGTCACCAACCACGACATGGTCCTGGCGGACCTGGCCCTTGGCGGCGGCGCCGTTTTGCCCGATCCGCGCGACACCATCTACGTGTTCGACGAAGGTCACCACCTGCCGGACAAGGCCATCGGCCACTTCGCCCATTACACGCGCCTGCGCTCCACCGCCGACTGGCTGGAAACCACCGCCAAGAACCTCACCAAATTGCTCGCCCAGCATCCGCTGCCGGGCGACCTGGGCAAGTTGATCGAACAGGTGCCGGAGCTGGCCCGTGAGATCAAGACCCAGCAGCAATTCATGTTTACCGCCTGCGAACAGGCTGCCGATTTCAAACCCGGCGAAGACGTCGAAGGTCGCGAACGACCACGTCACCGCTTCGTCGGCGGGGTGATTCCCGAGCACATGCGCGAAATGGGCATCGAGCTGAAAAAGGGTTTTGCCCGTCTAACCGACCTGTTCACCCGGCTTACCGAGTTGCTCAAGGAAGGCATGGACGGCGAGGTCAACATCGGCATCGCCAGCAACCAGGCCGAAGAGTGGTATCCGCTGTTCGGCAGCCTGTTGTCGCGCTCTTCGGGCAACTGGGAGTTGTGGGTTGCATTCACCGCCGAAGACCCGGAAGACAACCCGCCCATGGCGCGCTGGCTGACCCTGGCCGAAAGCGGCTCGCTGTTCGACATCGAAGTCAACGCCAGCCCGATCCTCGCGGCGGAAATGCTGCGGCGCAACCTGTGGAACGTCGCTTATGGTGCGCTGGTAACCTCGGCGACCCTGACCGCACTCGGCACCTTCGACCGCTTCCGCATGCGCGCCGGCCTGCCGAAAAAAGCCGTGACCGCCGTGGTCCCGAGCCCGTTCCATCATGCCGATGCCGGTGTACTGCGAGTGCCGGACCTGAAAGCCGATCCACGTGATGCACCGGCCCATACCGCGGCGATCATTCGTGATCTGCCTCAGCTGGTCGAAGGCTCGCGCGGCACGCTGGTGCTGTTCTCCTCGCGCAAGCAGATGCAGGACGTGTTCGACGGTCTCGACCGCGACTGGCGCAAGCAAGTGTTCATTCAAGGCAACCTGTCGAAACAGGAAACCCTGAACAAGCACAAGGCGCGCGTCGATGGCGGCGATTCCAGCGTGCTGTTCGGCCTGGCGAGTTTCGCCGAAGGGGTCGACTTGCCCGGTGCGTACTGCGAGCACGTGGTGATCGCGAAGATTCCATTCTCGGTGCCCGATGATCCGGTCGAAGCGGCACTGGCTGAATGGATCGAAGCGCGGGGCGGCAATCCGTTCATGGAGATCTCCGTACCGGACGCCTCGCTGAAACTGGTCCAGGCCTGCGGTCGCTTGCTGCGTACCGAAGAGGACCGCGGCACCATCACCTTGCTCGACCGGCGCCTGGTCACCCAGCGTTACGGCAAAGCGATCCTCAATGCGTTGCCGCCATTCCGTCGAGAAATTTCCTGATACGACGGTGGGCAAATCTGCCCGCCGCGTTGTCTATCTCTCTGCCATCGCTTTTCCACTGGCCATTGTTGGTCGTTAGGGAGATTTTCGTTCTCATGATTCGCCGTTCGTTGCCTGCTGTTTTTGCCTTGTTGTTCACCACGCCTTTGCTCGCCGCTCCCGCAGGCCAGCAGACGCTGTTCAACTTTGTGCGCCCCGCCGACGTGGTCCAGGTGGCGACTCAGGACGCCAGCCTGCCGCAATCCAATGCAGAGCAAACGGCCGAAGGCGAAGTGCTGCGCCGGGTGACGTTCAACCCGGTGGCCCAGCCAACCCTGCGCCTGACCCCGCAAACCGGGGCCTGGGACTGGTCGCAGTCCGGCGTGATGAGCCTGCGTATTCAAAGCGCGATGAACTGGGCCGTGACCCTCTTCGTGAAAATCCAGAGCAACGACGGCAAGACGCTGATCAGCCGCGTGGATCTGCCGGCGGGCCCTGCGCAGACGCTGCTGGTGCCGTTGCAGCCGAGCTCGCCGCTGAGCCTGGGCATGAAGGCCGGTCCGCCGATGCCGATGACTGTCGACGGTCAACGCATCCTGTTGGCCAGCAGCGCCGGTGAGCTGGATCGCAGCCAGGTGGTGTCGGTGACGTTGTCGATGGATCAGCCGAAAGTCGCTCAAAGCATCCTGCTGGAACGCTTTGGCGTGCAGGAAGGCGAGGCGGTCACCCAAGCCGTTTATGGCGGCCTGGTGGACGCTTTCGGTCAGTCGACCCGTACCAAATGGCCGGAGAAGGTCAGCAGCGACGAGCAACTGAAAAGCGCCGCCGCCAAGGAACAGCAACAAACCAAAACCTGGCTGGCCGAGCGCGAGAAGTCGTCGCTGGACAAGTTCGGTGGCTGGATAAAAGGCCCGTCGTTCAAGGCCAGCGGTTTTTTCCGAAGCGAAAAACGTGACGGTCGCTGGTATCTGGTGACCCCGGAAGGCCATCCGTTTTATTCGCTCGGGGTCAACACCGTTACGCCGGACGTCAACCAGACCTACATCGCCGGTCGCGAGTGGATGTTCGAATCGTTGCCTAAACCTGAAGAATCGCTGGCCAGTCACTTTGGCGAAGGCGACAACCGGGGTGGCAATGGCGTCGATCAGGGCCGTGGCTACAACGCCGGGCGCTGGTACGATTTCTATGGCGCGAACCTGCAGCGTCTGTATGGCGCCCCTTGCACACCGGGCAGCGACACCAAGGCCGGTGTCGCCGAAGCGGCCAAGGCCGACGCGGTTGAGGCGACGGTCGAGAAGACCGCTGAACAACCCGTCGTTCCTTCCACGGCCGAAGCCGGTGTTGCCGAAGCCGCCAAGGCCGGCGCAGAGGAAGCGGCTGTCGCGAAAGCGGTCGAGCAGAAACCCGCCGAACCTTGCACCGCAGTGATTGATGAACAACGCTGGGCCAGCCACACCCTGGATCGCCTGCAAGCCTGGGGCTTCAACACCATCGGCAACTGGAGCGCCCCGGCGCTGGGCAACGCGGACCGCGTGCCCTACACCTTGCCGCTGTCGATCGTCGGCGATTACGCCAGCATCAGCACCGGCACCGACTGGTGGGGCGGCATGCCTGACCCGTTCGACCCGCGTTTCGCTATGGCCACCGAGCGCGCCGTGGCCATCGCCGCCCGCGATCATCGCGACGATCCTTGGCTGATCGGTTACTTCGCCGATAACGAACTGGCCTGGGCCGGTCCTGGTGACGACCCGAAAGCCCGCTACGCGCTGGCCTACGGCACCTTGAAAATGACCACTGACGTGCCGGCCAAGCGCGCGTTCCTCAAGCAATTGCGCGACAAGTACCGCAATCAGGCAGGCCTGTCCAAAGCCTGGGGCATCGACTTGCCGGCCTGGGAATTGATGGAAGACCCGGGCTTCGTGCCGCCGCTGCCGAGCGCCGAGTACCCGGAAATCGAAGCCGACTTCAAATACTTCCAGAAGGTCTTCGCTGACACGTACTTCAAAACCATTTCCGACTCGCTCAAGTGGCACGCACCGAATCAGCTGTTGCTGGGCGGCCGCTTCGCCATCAGCACCCCGGAAGCCGTGGAGTCCTGTGCGCAGTATTGCGACGTGCTGAGCTTCAACATGTACACCCTGCAACCGCAGGACGGTTACGACTTCGCCAAATTGCGCAGCCTGGACAAACCGGTGCTGATCACCGAATTCAACTTCGGCTCGGCCGATCGCGGCCCGTTCTGGGGCGGCGTGACGCAACTGGCGAAGGAAGAGGATCGCGGTCCGGCTTACGCCAATTTCCTGAAACAGGCGCTGAGCGAGCCGTCGATTGTCGGTGTGCACTGGTTCCAGTATCTCGATCAACCAGTGACCGGTCGTCTGCTGGACGGTGAAAACGGGCACTTTGGTTTGGTCGGCATTACCGATCTGCCGTTTCAGGGCTTCGTCGACAGCGTGCGCAAGAGCAACCTGGCGGCCGTTGATCAGTTGGGCAAAGAGGCCGAGAAGGCCAAGGCTGAAGCGGATAAAGCCAGTCACGATGCCGAAGGCGGGCGAAAAGCTGAAGCCGGTAAAGGCCCGGGGAAGGGCGCCGGGCAGGCGGGTGGGCATTCGGGGAATGGTCATTAAGGCCTGATCTACCGCGTTATCGTTCTTCGCGGGCAAGTCGGATCGCCGCCCGCTCGCTCCTACAAGGAACACCGCCAACCTGTAGGAGCGAGGCTTGCCCGCGAAGGCGTCCGCACGAACACCATAAATTTCTGATCAGTGCTTGGCCGAACCGACCGCCCGGCCCAACCCTGTTCCCAAAACCTTCAATGGCTGGAACAATGCCGGCCACTTTGTAGAACGTTTGTCCGAGGGAGTAGCGGGTGCAGATTCAGGGTCATTACGAGCTTAAGTTCGAAGCGGTTCGCGAAGCGTTCGCGGCGTTGTTCGACGATCCTCAGGAGCGTGGCGCAGCGTTGTGCATCCAGGTCGGCGGCGAAACCGTTCTCGACCTCTGGTCCGGTACCGCCGACAAGGATGGCCATGAGGCCTGGCACAGCGACACCATCGCTAACCTGTTTTCCTGCACCAAGACCTTCACCGCCGTCACCGCCCTGCAACTGGTCGCCGAAGGCAAGCTGCAACTGGATGCCCCGGTTGCTCGCTATTGGCCTGAATTCGCTGCCGCCGGCAAGGAATCCGTCACCTTGCGTCAACTGCTCTGCCACCAGGCTGGTCTGCCGGCGTTGCGCGAGTTGCTGGCCCCGGAAGCGCTTTACGACTGGCAAACCATGGTCGATGCGCTGGCCGCAGAAGCACCTTGGTGGACGCCGGGCACCGCTCACGGTTATGCCGCGATCACCTATGGCTGGCTGGTCGGCGAGTTGCTGCGCCGTGCCGACGGCCGTGGGCCGGGCGAGTCCATCGTGGCCCGCGTGGCCAAGCCGTTGGGCCTGGATTTTCACGTCGGTCTGGCGGATGAAGAGTTCCATCGCGTGGCGCACATCGCCCGTGGCAAGGGCAACGTCGGCGATGCCGCGGCCCAGCGCCTGCTGCAAGTGACGATGCGCGAACCGACGGCCATGACCACGCGGGCCTTTACTAACCCGCCGTCGGTCCTGACCAGCACCAACAAACCGGAATGGCGGCGCATGCAACAACCGGCGGCCAACGGCCACGGCAATGCCCGCAGCCTGGCCGGGTTCTACGCCGGTCTATTAGACGGCAGCCTGCTGGAAAGCGAGATGCTCGATGAGCTGATCCGCGAACACAGCCTCGGCGAAGACAAGACTTTACTGACCCGGACCCGTTTCGGTCTGGGTTGCATGCTCGATCAACCGGATGTCCCGAACGCCACCTACGGCCTCGGCCCACGTGCGTTCGGCCACCCGGGCGCTGGCGGCTCCATCGGTTTTGCTGACCCTGAACACGATGTCGCCTTCGGTTTTGTGACAAATACACTGGGGCCTTACGTCTTGATGGATCCGCGTGCGCAAAAGCTCGCGCGGGTACTGGCCACTTGTCTGTAAAACGCGCTGAAGGGTTCCAGGGCCGGAACCCGAAGGCCTTTATGTTTTCCAACCGTCTGTTTATCCGGGTCATGCCGGCCTGAATTTTTATGACTTCCTTTTTGTGGATTTCCAATGTCACTCAATAAAACCACCCTCGCTTTGGCCCTGTGTGTCGCTGTTACCGGTTGTGCGCAGACACCAAAAAATGATTCGGATGGCAGCAGCTGGTGGCCGTTCGGTTCCTCCGACAAAGTCGCGGCGAAAGAGCCGGCTCCCGCGCCGGCACCCGTGAAACCTGCCGAGGCTGCCCCGACTGCCAAGGCTGAAGCCGACACCGGTAGCAAATGGTGGTGGCCGTTCGGCGGCAAAGAGCAGAGCACGGCCAAAGTCGTGCCGATGCCTGACCCTAAAGTCACTCAGGCCTGGCTCGACGATTACGAACCGCGCCTGCGCACCGCGATCAAGGACAGCAACCTGCAACTCGAGCGCCGTGAAAACGTGTTGGTGGTCATCGCGCCGGTAGAAGGTTCGTTCAACCCCGACCGTCCGGCCATGTTGCTGCCGGTGACCCTCGGCCCGTTCACTCGCGTGGCGAAAATCCTTGAAGTCGATCCCAAGACCGCCGTGCTGGTACTCGGCCACAGCGACACTTCGGGCGCCGCACCGGCCAACGTGAAACTGAGCCAGGAACGCGCACAAGCCGTGGCGGCGATTTTCCGCCTCAGCGGTCTGCAGCGTGATCGCCTGATGCTGCGCGGCATGGGCGGCGAAGCCCCGCGTGCGGCCAACGACAGCGTTGAAGGCCGTGCCTTGAACCGTCGCGTCGAACTGCTGGTGACTCCGCAAAACACTATGGTTGCGCTGTTGAGCAAGTACAACATGCCAGCCCCGGCACCGGTGAAACTGGTCGCTGCCCAGGACGTCAAGCCAGTGGCCAAGCCGGTCACCCCGGCACCGGCCGCGAAGAAAGCCGCTGTACCTGCCGCGAAAAAAGCGCCGGCCAAGAAAGCTGCAGCCAAGAAGGCACCGGCCAAAACCGCGACGCCGGCCAAGAAGACCGCGCCGGCCAAAGCCGCAACAGCTGACAAAAAAGCCGTTGCCGCCGATGCTGTGAAAAAGTGATTCGTTAACCAAAAGGAATGCGCCATGACCCAGGGCCTGGCTGATATGCGTCGCGACTACACCCGAGACGGCCTGACCGAGGCACAAGCCCCGGCCGAGCCGTTCGCGCTGTTCCATCAGTGGTTTGCCGACGCGGTGAAAACCGAGCAGCCGCCGGTGGAAGCCAACGCCATGACCCTGGCCACCGTCGACAAGGACGGTCGGCCGCATTGCCGCATTTTGCTGCTCAAGGGCCTGGACGCGCAGGGCTTTACGTTCTTCACCAACTACGACAGCGCCAAGGGCCAGCATCTGGCCGCGAACCCGTTCGCGGCCATGACGTTTTTCTGGCCGGCCCTCGAGCGTCAGGTCCGTGTAGAAGGTCGGGTGGTGAAGGTCACGCCTGAGGAGTCCGATGCCTACTTCCAGGTTCGGCCGCTGGGCAGTCGCCTTGGCGCCTGGGCTTCACCGCAAAGCCGCGTGATCGCCGATCGCGCCGAGCTGGAAGCGTTGCTCAAGAACACCGAGCAACGTTTCAGCGATACGCAGCCTCATTGCCCTGAGCACTGGGGCGGTTATCGTTTGCTGCCTGAGCGCATCGAATTCTGGCAGGGCCGTTCGAGCCGCCTGCACGATCGCCTCAACTATCGTTTGCAAGGCGCCGACTGGATTCTTGAACGTCTGGCGCCCTGAGTAGTCTACCGACCGGGATAACCTGCCGCAGCGGCCTCCAGCCACTGCGGCAGGTCCCGACGCTTGATTTTCTGCGCGTGAGCGTTCGCCAGTTGCTGGAGCATGTAGGCTCTTTTCTGCTCATCGCTCCCCGCCAGGGCTAGCGCCAGATCGCGGTCCATCCATCGTTTGATCCGTACGTACAACCACCCATGGAAGTACAGGCCGGCTACAGTGGTAACGACAATGATGAAGTAATCCATGAAAATCCTTGAGGCAGCGGCGCAGATCTCGTCATTTGCCGCTACTGTTTGCTGAGGTCGTGGAGGTCCCTGTACCGGACCTGAATCAAACCAATATTGTCGGGGCGGCGTCGTGACACGCGTCAAGCTGCGGAGTTTAATGGTTACCTGTCTTTTGGAGTTGATGCTATGCGTAAGTCTGTTCTGCTTGTTGCTTCCTTTTCCACGATGGCGATGTTGCTCACTGGCTGCCAATCGAGCCTGACCGGTGACTCCTACTCCCGTGACGAAGCGCGTCGTGTGCAGACCGTTCGCATGGGCACCATCGAATCCCTGCGTCCGGTTAAAATCGAAGGCACCAAGACCCCGATCGGCGGCCTAGCCGGCGCGGCGGTCGGTGGTGTTGGCGGCAGCAGCGTCGGCGGTGGTAAAGGCAGCATCGTCGCTGCAGTCATCGGCGCCGTGGCTGGCGGGCTGATCGGCTCGGCCACTGAAGAAGGCCTGACCCGCACCCAAGGTGTGGAAATCACTGTTCGTGAAGACGACGGCAGCATGCGTGCCTATGTGCAGCAGGTTCAGGAGAATGAAGTGTTCCGTGTGGGTGAGCGGGTGCGGATTGCTACTGTAGATGGTACGAGCCGCGTTACGCACTAAGCGGGAACGAAGGGTAAAAGAAAACCCCGATCAGGTGACTGGTCGGGGTTTTTTTTGAGACGGGGTTTTGGATGGGGGGCATATCCGTTTCTGCGGTAACGGCTTCCACTGGTTTCGCCCTTACGGCGAGTCACTTGGAAAAGCGCCAAGTAACCAAGCGCTTTTGCCCCTTTCGTTCGGTGGCTCGCTAATGCTCGCCATGCCCTCGCTCCGGTCCTGCTCCGGTCCTGCTCCGTGGGCCCGCCGCGATCGGCCATCCCTGGCCGGGCGCGGCTAACCCGGCATCCATGCCGGGTTGCCCACTGCGCAGAACCTGCGCTCGGCCTCTCGAGGGGGCGTGTACTTCAAAAGCCAGATCAAAAGCTGAAGGCGAGCTAACGCTCGGCCTGATGAGTGGTGAAAATCAAAGGCTGTACGCCAATCCCCTGTAGGAGCTGGCTTGCCGGCGATAGCGGTGGGTCAGTCGACATGGTTATTGTCTGAACAGACGCCAATTCTGTGTTGTTCTCGAAGGCCGCTACGGGGTAAGTGATGCTATTCGAGGCACACCAATTGAACTATGTGGTTCCTGTTGTCCAGGTTCGTACCAGTCCAGTTTTGTAGTGTTTCCACCTGTTCTGGAGACAGGTCGTAGCAGTCGAACCCTTCCTCGGGTTTGAGCCAGTTCATCAGCTGTCTTAGTTCTTCGCTGCGATTGGCGGGTATTTCCACACTCTGAAGCAACTCTTCGGTCTGTTTTTCGAAGATTTCTAAGACATGTCTCATTTTTCTACGCTCCTTTTTGGGTCGGCAGGCTTTGTTTGCTCTCCGGTCAGCGGGTCATATTCCCTAAGGTGCTTGCCTTGTTTGGTGTACAACTCGACCTTGCCGTGCTGAGAGTCCCATTCATAAATTCTCCCGGAGCTATCTTTCCACCGTCGGCGTTTGCTGCCGCCCCCTCTTACATAAGTTTTCGATGGCTCAGATTTTAGATCGGGGAATGCTGCGAGTGAGTCGGGAGCAGTGTGGAATTTGTGATCACCAGGAACGCTGTAAACAATGTAAACCGGCTTTACCCCCGACCCCACCGGAAAAACAAGAATGAAATCCTTGTAATCAGGCGGATGCACCGGATCGACGATGATGCTGTCAGCCTGTTTCGTCGGCGGATAAACCCAGATGTGCGGCGCTTGCGGGGCGGCTTCCAGTTTGGGGATGCCGAGGATGTCGGAGCCATCCACAGCTGGAGTCCAGATCAGCTCGACGCCTTCGCCTAGATCGGCTACCTGCTGATTGCCGCGCAACGTAAATTGCACGACATCCACCATCTCCCAGTCACGATTCTTGCCAGTGTAGAAACCGTAGCCCTTGAGACTGCCATCAGCCTGTTGCTCGACTCGCAGGCGAACTCGGGTGCGAGCCTGTTTCAGGGCGCGCAGTTGGTCTTCGGTATAAAGCGCGCCATCGCCCAGGCTTGGCGTCCAGAACAGTGCGGCCAGGCCGGCCAGTGCGGTGGCCCCGGCAGCGCCGAGTGTTACAGTTGGAGCGGCGAGCGCCGGGGTGCGGAGGGCTAGTCGGCCGATGCCGAGTGAGAGAGTAGTGCCGCTGATGGTTTCAAGATTCAGCAGTCCCGCATCATCTGTTTTCCGAGCGCCGAGCCAGGCGATTTCTCCGTAGTCCTTGAGGCTGTCGGTTGGCACCATGCCCGAGGGGTTCGAGTAATCGATGATGGTATCGGGCAGGTTGCACGACTTTGCGAAGACGCATCCGGCTTGTACAGGCCTCTGTTTTTCTGCCAGGAACTGACGACCACGCTCGAAGGCATCCTGCCTGGCGAGCATGGCGTCGTAAGCGTTTTGTCGGGCGTCCCGTTCGGCCAACTCGGTGGCTGTCATGAAACGGTGGGTGACGTGATGACCGTCGCCGGACGGTGGGTTTTTAACCCTGGGGATTTCCTTGTTGCCAGCCACTGATCTTCCTTGCGTTCGCACGTCGACAGCCCTCAAGAAAGGGGCTGTGCGACGTTAGCGAACGAGGCAAATCGTGGCTGTAGGACGCGTCTCGAATGATGCTAGGAGTTGTCTCTATTGATCAGGATGAGAGCACGGTCTGCTTGCGACTCGCCGCCGCCGTCACCGCATATCCAATCAACGCTGCCAATATCGACCCGGTCAAAATCCCCATCCGGTCCATCCCGGCGTACTCACTGACGCCCGGTTCAAACGCCAGGGAACCGACAAACAAGCTCATGGTGAAACCAATCCCGCAGAGGATCGCAACCCCCAGCACCTGGCCCCAATTGGCGCCTTGGGGCAGGGCGGCGATGCCGGTTTTTACCGCGAGCCAGGTCAGGCCGAACACGCCAAGCGTCTTGCCCAGCAGCAGGCCGATTGCGATGCCCATCGGCACGTGATGGGTGAAGCTTTCGACGGTCACGCCGCTCAGGGACAGGCCGGCGTTGGCGAAGGCGAACAGCGGCAGGATGCCATAGGCGACCCACGGGTGCAGGGCGTGTTCCAGCGTCAGCAGCGGCGACGGCTCGGCGTTTTTGGTGCGCAGCGGAATGCAGAAGGCCAGGGTTACGCCGGCCAGCGTGGCGTGGACACCGCTTTTGAGTACGCATACCCACAGGATCAAACCGATGATCATGTACGGCCCGAGCTTGACCACGCCGAGCCGGTTCATCGCGATCAGCGCGACGATGCAGGCCGCGGCCAACGCCAGGGACAAGGTCGACAGTGCGCCGGAATAGAAGATCGCAATGACGATGATCGCGCCGAGGTCGTCGATGATCGCCAGGGTCATGAGGAACAGTTTCAGCGACACCGGCACACGCTTGCCCAGCAGGGCGAGGACGCCGAGGGCGAAGGCGATGTCAGTCGCCATCGGAATGGCCCAGCCACCGAGTGCAGCGGGATTGTCACGGTTGAAGAACCAGTAGACCAACGCCGGCACGACCATGCCGCCAATCGCCGCAGCGCCGGGCAGGACCACCTGTGAAGGCTTCGACAGCTGACCGTCGAGGACTTCGCGCTTTACTTCCAGGCCGATCAGCAGGAAGAACAGGGCCATCAGGCCGTCGTTGATCCACAGCAGTGCCGGTTTGGCGATTTGCAATGCGCCGACCTGAGCCACCACCGGGGTGTCCAGAAAGCTGCTGTAGAGCCACGACAACGGGGAGTTGTTGATGATCAAAGCCAGGGCTGCTGCGGCGATCAACAACAGACCGCTGGCAGCTTCCAACTGAAAGAAACGCGTGAAAGTGCTACGCAGAGGCAAGGTCGCTCTCCATCGAATAATCAAAAAGGTGGCACACCCTAACCCGTACCGTTAGTTGTTAAAACAAAAGTTATATTCTTTTTTGTTATATGCCGTTACAACGCGAAAGGCGGCACGGACCTGAGCCTAGCAGTTGCCGGACGTATTGAAGCTCAGCTGTACCTGTGCGCGATGTCGGATTTTTCCTAAGCTTGTGGGCTGAGCCTTGTGCCAAGGCCGACTCAACGAGAAAACCATCATGAGCGACAACCGACAGTGGGCCCGCGAAGCCATCCGGATCATCGAAGCGGACTTCCAGCGCAGCGCCGACACCCACCTGATCCCCTTGCAGCTGCCGGGGTTGCCGGGCATCGAGTTGTATTTCAAGGATGAGTCGAGCCATCCCACCGGCAGCCTGAAACATCGCCTGGCACGTTCGTTGTTCCTCTACGCGCTGTGTAACGGCTGGCTTAAACCCGGCGCGCCAGTGATCGAAGCGTCCAGCGGTTCGACGGCGATTTCCGAGGCGTACTTCGCCCGTTTGCTCGGCTTGCCGTTTATTGCAGTGATGCCGGCCACCACCTCAAAAGAGAAGATCGCGCAGATCGCGTTCTACGGTGGCAAGAGCCATCTGGTGGACGACCCGACTCAGATCTATGCCGAATCCGAGCGCCTGGCGCGCGAGCACGACGGCCACTTCATCGATCAGTTCACCTACGCCGAACGCGCCACCGACTGGCGGGCGAACAACAACATCGCCGAATCGATCTTCCATCAGATGCGTTTTGAACAGCACCCGGAGCCGAGCTGGCTGATTTCCAGCCCCGGCACCGGCGGCACCACGGCGACCCTCGGGCGATACGTGCGTTATCGCCAGCATTGCACCCGCGTGCTGTGCGCCGATGCCGAGCGCTCGGTGTTTTTTGATTACTACCTGACTGGCGATGCCAGTCTTCGCCTGGATCACGGTTCGCGGATCGAAGGCATTGGTCGGCCACGGGTCGAGGCATCGTTTCTGCCAAAGGTGATCGATGCGATGGTCAAGGTGCCGGACGATCTGTCACTGGCGGCCATGCATTACCTGGCGCAGCGGTTGGGACGTCGGGTGGGCGGGTCGAGCGGGACCAATCTGATTGGCGCGTTGATGGCGGCGCAACAGATGGTGGCGGCGGGGGAAACGGGGTCGATCGTGGCGATTCTGTGCGATGGCGGCGAGCGCTATGAGACCAGTTATTACGATCAGGCCTGGCTCAAGGCGCAGGGGTATGAGTTGAGTGGGTTGATGGCGGCGGTGGCAGCGAGTGTCGAGCGCGGCGAGCCGCTGCCAGCAACCGTGCTGCGCGCAAACATCTAACCCGGCCCTTGTAGGAGCGAGGCTTGCCCGCGAAGAAGTTGACACGGTCTGTCTGAAAGACCGCGTTATCGTTCTTCGCGGGCAAGCCTCGCTCCTACAAGTTATTCGTCGTTCCCAGCGTTCCTAATCAGGCCTCTAGGCCGAGGATGTCGCGAGCCACGGCTTCGGCGATGCGAATCCCGTCGACACCCGCCGACAGAATCCCCCCCGCATAACCCGCGCCTTCACCTGCCGGGAACAAGCCCTTGACGTTCAGGCTCTGCATCGACTCATTACGGGTGATCCGCAACGGCGACGATGTGCGCGTCTCGATTCCGGTCAACACCGCGTCATGCAGCGAGTAGCCGCGAATCTGCTTCTCGAACGCCGGCAAGGCTTCGCGAATGGCTTCGATGGCGAATGCCGGCAAGGCCAGCGCCAAATCACCCAGCGCAACACCGGGCTTGTAGGACGGTTCAACGCTGCCCAGCTCGGTGGACGGTTTGCCGGCGATGAAATCGCCAACCAACTGTGCCGGCGCTTCGTAGTTGCTGCCACCCAGCACAAAGGCGTGGGATTCCAGGCGTTCCTGCAACTCGATACCGGCCAGCGGACCGCCCGGATAATCGACTTCCGGGGTGATCCCGACGACGATCCCGGAGTTGGCGTTGCGCTCATTACGCGAGTATTGGCTCATGCCGTTGGTCACGACGCGATTCGGCTCGGAGGTCGCCGCGACCACTGTGCCGCCCGGGCACATGCAGAAGCTGTAGACCGAGCGACCGTTCTTGGCGTGGTGCACCAGTTTGTAGTCGGCGGCACCCAGTTTCGGGTGGCCGGCGTACTTGCCCAGGCGCGCGCGGTCGATCAGCGACTGCGGGTGTTCGATACGGAAACCCACCGAAAACGGCTTGGCTTCCATAAACACGCCACGACCGTGGAGCATGCGGAAGGTGTCGCGGGCGCTGTGGCCGAGGGCCAGGATCACGTGCTTCGAATGGATCTGTTCGCCGCCGTTGAGCTCGACGCCAACCAATTGACCGTCCTCGATCAGCACGTCGGTGACGCGCTGCTGGAAGCGTACTTCGCCGCCCAGTGCACGGATCTGCTCACGCATGTTTTCCACAACACCCGTCAGACGGAACGTACCGATGTGCGGTTTGCTGACGTAGAGGATTTCTTCCGGCGCGCCGGCCTTTACGAACTCATGCAGGACTTTGCGCCCGATGAATTTCGGGTCCTTGATCTGGCTGTAGAGCTTGCCATCGGAGAAAGTCCCCGCGCCGCCTTCACCAAATTGCACGTTGGACTCGGGGTTGAGCACGCTTTTACGCCACAGGCCCCAGGTGTCCTTGGTGCGCTGGCGCACTTCGGTGCCGCGCTCGAGGATGATCGGCTTGAAGCCCATTTGCGCGAGCAGCAGCCCGGCGAAAATCCCGCACGGTCCGAAACCTACGACAACCGGGCGTTGCTGCAGATCGGCCGGCGCCTGGCCGACCACTTTGTAGCTGACATCCGGCGCCACGTTGACGTTACGGTCATCGGCGAACTTGTGCAGCAACGCCGCCTCATCCTTCGCCGTGAGGTCGATGGTGTAGATGAAGCACAGTTCGGAGGATTTTTTACGCGCATCGTAGCTGCGCTTGAACAAGGTGAAATCGAGCAGGTCATCACTGGCGATGCCCAGGCGCTGCACGATGGCAGGGCGCAGGTCTTCTTCGGGATGGTCGATCGGCAGCTTGAGTTCAGTGATTCGTAACATGACGGGATCCGGTTCGCGGGGCGCACAACTGCGCCAAGGCGTTTGAAGGCGGCGATTATAAGCCCCAAAAGCCGAGTCCCGTGAGGCTTAAACGATCAGTCGTCGCGCGATCCGCCGAAATACCCGCAACCACGTTGAACCTGGCCGTCAATGCGCAGTTCGGCGCTCATGTGTTGAACACTGCCGGTGCTGCTGTCGACGCAACGTTGCGGCGCGACCCACAGTTCGATGTGCTGGTTATTGGCTTCGGTGCTGAGGTTGAAGCGGCCATCGCCCAGTTGCTCTTCAACATAAGGTACAGCCAGGGGCGGTTGACCCGCACGGTCGATGACCATGCCTTTGCCACTGACCTTGACGTTCCACTCGGGCCCGTGGCCGGCGGCGCGCAGGATCAACGGTTTGAAATTCGGATCGCTGCAGGCGGTGCCCGAGCGCTCGACGCGGTAGAGCTGCTCCAGATCGAGGCGGTTGTCGACGATCCGCCCGCGAACGTCGGCGAACAGCTTGCCCTGCGCATCGGCGAGGCTTGCGGCCTCTTGCAGGACGCTGGTGCCGCCGGTGTCGTTGACCACGAAACTGCGCTGCTCATTGCACGGCTGGAACAACAGCTTGCCGTCGGCCGCCGTCAACTGACCCTGCATTCGGGTCTGGCCCACGTGGGAGGCACTTTCACGCGGGCCATCGAACAACTGACAGGCAGCGAACAGTGGAAGCACGGCAACAAGGACTAAGGAACGGGCAACACGCATCTTTGGCTCTCCAGACAAGTGCCGCCACGTTACGCAGCCTGACCGTTCATCACAACCCCGCCGAGGTGTGTTGGTCCACCTGTAGGAGCACAGCTTGCTGGCGAAGGCGATCTTACGGACGCCTTCGCCGGCAAGCCGTGCTCCTACGGATTGTGTTGTTCAGCCGACGTGAAAGGTCTGACCGGTTTGCAGGCCTTCTACGCTTTTGGCGTAGGCCAGTGCCACATCGACAGCCGGAACCGGTTTGAAACCGCGGAAGTACGGCGCGTATTTGCCCATGGCTTCAACCAGGACATTCGGGCTCACCGAGTTCACCCGCAGGCCGCGCGGCAGCTCGATCGCGGCGGCACGCACGAAGCTGTCGATGGCACCGTTGACCAGTGCGGCCGAAGCACCGCTGCGGATCGGGTCGTGGCTGAGCACGCCGGTGGTGAAGGTGAACGATGCGCCGTCATTGGCGAATTCGCGGCCGATCAGCAGCAGGTTGACCTGGCCCATGAGCTTGTCGTTCAGGCCGAGGGTAAAACTGTCGGCGGTCATTTCGTCCAGTGGCGCGAAGGTCACGTTGCCCGCCGCGCAAACCAGTGCGTCGAACTTGCCGGTCTGTTCGAACAGTTTGCGAATCGAGGCGCTGTCGCTGATATCCACTTGGAAGTCACCGCTGTTGCGACCGATGCGGATGACTTCGTGACGCTCGGACAACTCCTTGTCGATCGCCGAACCGATGGTGCCGCCTGCGCCAATCAAAAGAATTTTCATGTTGTTGATCCTCATGTGTGTTGAAAGTGGCTTCAGTCTAGAGTGGTTTTTTCTGTGGATAAGCGCGCTAATAGGCAACCTTTGGTTTTCTAATGGAAACAATCCATGAGCGAGATGGATGATCTGGCGGCGTTTGCGGTGTTGATCGAAGCGGGCAGTTTCACCTTGGCGGCGCAACAACTGGGTTGCAGCAAAGGCCAGTTGTCCAAGCGCATCAGCCTGTTGGAGACGCGGTTTTCCGTGGTGCTGCTGCAACGCACCACCCGCCGCTTGAGCCTGACGGCGGCGGGGGCGGCGCTGTTGCCGCAAGCCCAAGAGCTGGTGGTGCAAGTGGAACGGGCGCGTCAGGCATTGGCGCGGTTGAAGGACGATATGGCAGGGCCGGTGCGTATGACGGTTCCGGTATCGTTGGGAGAAACCTTCTTCGATGGCTTGCTGCTGGAGTTTTCCCACAAATACCCGCAGGTGCAGATCGAGCTCGACCTCAGCAACAATTACCGTGACTTGTCCCGCGACGGTTTTGATCTGGCGGTTCGCTCCGACGTCGGCAATGACGAGCGTCTGGTAGCGCGACCGCTGTTGGCCTGGCACGAACTGACCTGCGCCAGCCCGGCTTACCTTGAGCAACACGGCGAACCGCTGACCCCACAGTCCCTGGCTGAGCACCAATGTTTGCTCAACAGCCACTACAGCGGCCGCGAAGAATGGCTGTATCACCAGCAGCACGAATTATTGCGGGTGCGTGTGTCGGGACCGTTCGCCAGCAATCATTACAGCCTGCTCAAAAAAGCCGCGCTGGCGGGCGCCGGCATTGCGCGTCTGCCGTCCTACCTGTTGCAGGCGGAATTGGCTGACGGCCGTTTGCGTTGGCTCCTGCGCGATTATCAGACGCGTCGCATGCCGATGTATTTGGTGCATCCGTATCAGGGTGGGTTGCCCAAGCGCACTCAGGTGCTGGCGGATTACTTGATTGGCTGGTTCAAGCGCAGTGGGGAGGCGTTGGATCGGCTGTGAGCCATCACACGGTCCCTGTAGGAGCCGGCTTGCCGGCGATCGCGGTTTAACATTCTACAGAGAGGTTGACTGATACTCCGCTATCGCCGGCAAGCCGGCTCCTACAGGGGTTATTCATTGTTCTCGGGATTGTGCCGGGCACAAAAAAACGGCCCGAAGGCCGTTTTTTGTTTACCACGAAGGCTTAACCACCGAGGTACGCTTCGCGCACTTTCGGGTCGGTCAGCAGTGCTTCACCGGTGCCTTGCATCACCACGCGGCCGTTCTCAAGAACGTACGCGCGGTCAGCGATTTTCAGCGCCTGGTTGGCGTTCTGCTCGACCAGGAACACCGTCACGCCATCCTTGCGCAGCTGTTCGATGATGTCGAAGATCTGCTGGATGATGATCGGCGCCAGACCCAGCGAAGGCTCGTCGAGCAGCAGCAGCTTGGGCTTGCTCATCAGCGCACGGCCGATGGCGAGCATTTGCTGTTCGCCGCCGGACATGGTACCGCCGCGCTGATTGAAACGCTCTTTCAGGCGTGGGAAAAGTCCGAGGACCTTGTCCATCTGTTCCTGGTAATCGCCCTTATCAGTGAAAAATCCACCCATGGAAAGGTTTTCTTCCACGGTCAGGCGAGCAAACACCCGACGACCTTCCGGCACGACGGCAATGCTCTTGCGCATGATCTGCGACGAACTCTGGCCGACGAGCTCTTCGCCCATGTAGCGGATGCTGCCGCTGTGGGCTTGCGGCGAACCGCAGAGGGTCATCAGCAGGGTCGATTTGCCGGCGCCGTTGGCACCGATCAGGGTCACGATCTCGCCCTGACGGACTTCGACGTTGACGCTGTGCAGCGCCTGGATCTTGCCGTAGAAGGTGGAAACGTTTTCGAATTGCAGCATTTACGCTTCCCCCAGGTAGGCTTTGATCACTTCAGGATTGTCGCGGATCTGTTCCGGCGTACCGTCGGCCAGAGGCGTGCCCTGGTTGATCACGACGATGTGGTCGGAAATGCTCATGACCAGTTTCATGTCATGTTCGATCAGCAGCACGGTGACGTTGTGCTCTTCACGCAGCATGCTGATCAGCGCCTTGAGATCCTCGGTTTCCTTCGGGTTCAGGCCGGCAGCCGGTTCGTCGAGCATGAGGATCCGCGGGCGGGTCATCATGCAGCGGGCGATTTCCAGACGACGTTGCTGACCGTAGGCCAGGGTGCCGGCCGGACGGTTGGCGAACGCCTTGAGGTTGACCTTGTCCAGCCAGTACTCGGCGAACTCCATGGCTTCGCGTTCGCTTTTGCGGAAGCCCGGGGTCTTGAACAGGCCCGCCAGGAAGTTGGTGTTCAGGTGACGGTGCTGGGCGATCAAGAGGTTCTCGACCGCCGTCATGTCCTTGAACAACCGCACGTTCTGGAAGGTGCGCACCACGCCTTTGAGGGCGATCTTGTGGCCGGGCAGGCCTTCGATCGGCTCGCCGTCCAGCATGATGCTGCCGCCGCTCGGCTTGTAGAAACCGGTCAGGCAGTTGAACACGGTGGTCTTGCCGGCGCCGTTGGGGCCGATCAGTGCCACGACCTGTTTCTCTTTCACGCTCAGGGCTACGCCATTGACGGCCAGCAAGCCGCCGAAGCGCATGCTCAGATTTTCGACTTTAAGGATCTCGCGGCTCATTTGCGCAGCTCCATGTGAGGACGTTGCATGGGCAGCAGACCTTGAGGACGCCAGATCATCATCAGCACCATCAAGGCGCCGAACATCAACATGCGGTATTCACTGAACTCACGCATCATTTCCGGCAACAGGATCATCACCGTGGCGGCGAGTACGACGCCCAGTTGCGAGCCCATGCCACCCAGCACCACGATGGCGAGGATGGTCGCCGACTCGATGAAGGTGAAGGACTCCGGTGTCACCAGGCCCTGACGCGCGGCGAAGAAGCTGCCGGCGAAACCGGCGAAGCATGCGCCGAGGGTGAAGGCCGAGAGCTTGATGATCGTCGGGTTCAGACCCAGCGCACGGCAGGCGATTTCGTCTTCACGCAACGCTTCCCAGGCGCGGCCCAGAGGCATGCGCAGCAAGCGGTTGATGACGAAAAGGGCGAACAGCGACAACAACACCGCGATCAGGTAAAGGAAGATCACCTTGTTGATCGAGTTGTATTCCAGGCCGAAGTACTCGTGGAACGTCTGCAGTCCCTCTGCGGCCGTTTTATCGAAGGTCAGTCCGAAAAGCGTTGGCTTGGGAATGTTGCTGATGCCGTTCGGGCCACCGGTGAGGTCGGTCAGGTTACGCAGGAACAGACGGATGATTTCACCGAAGCCCAGGGTCACGATCGCCAGATAGTCACCGCGCAGACGCAGGACCGGGAAACCGAGCAGGAAGCCGAAAGTGGCCGCCATCAGGCCGGCGATCGGCAGGCAGATCCAGAAGCTCAAGCCGTAGTAGTGCGACAGCAGCGCGTAGCTGTAGGCGCCGACGGCATAGAAACCGACGTAACCGAGGTCGAGCAGGCCAGCCAGGCCGACCACGATGTTCAGGCCCAGGCCAAGCATCACGTAGATCAGCACCAGTGTGGCGATATCCACCGCACCGCGAGAACCGAAGAACGGCCAGACCAGCGCACCGATGATCAACGCGATGATGATCCAGCGCTGAGTGGTCGGCAGGGTCAGGAAAGTACTGGCCTTGGCCGGCATCACCGGCATGTTCGGCGAGGATTTCCAGGCCGAGCTGATCTGCTGGTCGAACAGCACCCGCAGGAACATCAGTACCGAGCACACGGCGATAGTGATCAGCGTTGCAGTGCTGGTGCCATGGACTTCGAGGTTGATGCCGACAATGGTCAGCTTCAGACCGAGTACCGGGTAGGCAACAGCCCACACCAGCAAGGCGCTGAACAACGCCTGTTTAAGATTCCTAGTCATACTTTTTCAACCTCCGGACGGCCCAACAGGCCGGTAGGCCGGAACAACAACACCAGAACCAATAGGCCGAACGCCACGACGTCCTTGTACTGGTCGCCGAAGATATCGGCACCGAAGGCTTCCGCCACCCCAAGCACGATCCCGCCAAGCATGGCGCCGGGGATGCTGCCGATACCGCCCAGTACCGCTGCGGTGAAGGCCTTGAGGCCGACCAGGAAACCGGCGTTCGGGTTGATCACGCCGTATTGCATGCTCAGCAGCACGGCCGCGATGGCCGCCAGTGCGGCACCGATGACGAAGGTCAGGGCGATGATGTTGTTGGTGTTGATACCCAGCAGGTTGGCCATCTTGATGTCTTCGGCACAGGCGCGGCAGGCGCGACCCAGGCGAGAGCGGGAGATGAACAGTGTCAGGCCGAGCATGGCGATCAGGGTCACCACGAACACCACGATTTGCATGTAGGAAATCAGCACTTCGTGTGCGCCACCTGGCCCGATGGCGAAGTTGCCGGGGATCAGGTTGGGGATGGATTTGTCCTTGGAGTCTTGCGCCAGCAGAACCGTGTTCTGCAGGAAAATCGACATGCCGATGGCGGAAATCAGCGGGATCAGACGGTTGCTGCCGCGCAAGGGGCGGTAGGCGATCCGTTCGATGCTGTAACCGTAGGCACTGGTCACGACGATGGTCGCGAGGAAAGCGGCGGTCATCAACAGCGGAACACTGTCGAGTCCCATCATGGACAGGCCCGCAATGGCGATGAACGCCACGTAGGAACCGATCATGTACACCTCGCCGTGGGCGAAGTTGATCATTCCAATGATGCCGTAAACCATCGTATAGCCGATGGCGATCAGGGCATACGTGCTGCCAATGGTCAGACCATTAACCAGCTGTTGGAAGAAGTGATAGATGTCAGGCATTACAGCGCTCCTAAAAACCTGATACGCATTTCACTGGTGGAGTCATTTTCCCGCTCGAGCCCCGTGGATCTGCATCCACTTCGAACGCGAGGTTTGCCAGCGAACCGCTGATGACGGTTTTGAGATTTTCAGGTGGGGAGACTGGCGGATCACGCCAGCGCGGCCCAATACGTTCGTAAAACAAAGCCCACGGCACGCCGTGGGCTTTATTGGCAGTCAGTCAGGCAACGCCTTACTGAGGCTTGGCTTCAGTTTTTGGTTTGCCGAAGTGCCACTCGTAAACCACAAATTTGAAGTCTTTCAGGTCGCCCTTGGCGTCGAAGCTCAGGTCGCCAGTCGGGGTTTTGAAAGTGCCGGCGTGGATGGCAGCAGCCACTTTGGCAGCGTCTTCGGACTTGGCAGCCTTGATACCTTCAGCGATCACTTCCACAGCCGAGTAGGCCGGGAATACGAACGGACCGCTCGGGTCTTCTTTCTTCGCTTTGAACGCGTCAGCCAGAGCAACGTTGGCTGGATCCTGGTCGAAGGATTTCGGCAGGGTTACCAGCAGACCTTCGGAAGCGTCCTTGGCGATCTGCGAAATCGAGTCGTTACCCACGCCTTCCGGACCCATGAACTTGGCTTTCAGGCCTTTTTCCTGGGATTGACGCAGGATCAGACCCAGCTCCGGGTGGTAGCCGCCGTAGTAGACGAAGTCGACGTTGGCTTGCTTGAGCTTGGAGATCATCGAAGAGAAGTCTTTGTCGCCGGCGTTGATGCCTTCGAACACGGCAACCTTGACGCCTTTGCCTTCCAGGGTTTTCTTCACGGCGGTGGCGATGCCTTCACCGTATTGCTGTTTGTCGTGCAGGACAGCAACGATTTTCGGTTTTACGTGATCGGCGATGTAGTTACCGGCGGCAGGGCCCTGGGCGCTGTCCAGACCGATGGTGCGGAACACCATTTTGTAACCACGAGCGGTGATGTCCGGGCTGGTGGCAGCCGGGGTGATCATGATCACGCCTTCGTCTTCGTAGATGTCCGAAGCCGGTTGAGTGGAGCTGGAGCACAGGTGACCGACTACGAACTTGACGCCGTCGTTGACGACCTTGTTCGCGACAGCCACAGCTTGTTTTGGATCACAGGCGTCATCGTATTCAACGGCTTCGAGTTTCTTGCCGTCTACGCCGCCCTTGGCGTTGATCTGTTCGATGGCCATTTTGGCGCCACTGAACTGCATGTCGCCGTATTGGGCTACAGGACCGGTTTTAGGGCCGGCGATGCCGATCTTGATGGTGTCAGCTGCGAACGAATGGCTGGCAACCCCGGCCAGAACCATAGCGGCAAACAGTTTGGAAATCTGCTTAGTAGCCTTAGTCATAGTGCTCCACTCTTACTGTTGTAGTTTTTATAGTCCTGGCGCCGTAGCAGCAGAACCGGGTCAGATATCTTCGAATATCCTCCGGAAAATGCCCCCGGCAACTGTACCGGTACAGTGTAGAGCGCCGATTGTCAGCCTGGGAAGGCAGCGCCGGGGGGCAAAACCTGAGGGTGTCGCTTTTTTGAAAGAAAAAGACAGAATTGCGGCGGGGGTTGTAGCTGAATTCTCAGCAATCCTTGGCTTTCCTGCAGTTTTCAATCGGTGACTCAATTGCATCCGGGTTTTTCTGCCTGACCACCGACGTTATCATCCACGTCGATTTCTTTTCCGGACAGGACCCATGACTCAAGAACCTAGCACCCTCTATGCCAAACTGCTTGGTGAAACCGCATCTATTACCTGGAAGGAGCTGGAGCCGTTCTTCGCCAGGGGTGCCCTATTGTGGGTCGATCCCGGTCTGGATTTGATCGCGGTGGCCGAGGCTGTGGCGACGGACGAAGGGGCGAAAGTGGCTGCCTGGCTGGCCGCCGACACGGTCGCCAAGCTGTCTGAAACGCGGGCGCTGGATCTTTTCGAACGTGATCCGGAGTTGTGGGCAGTGGTGGTTTCGCCGTGGATTCTGATCCAGGAAAGGGCGACGAAGTGAAGTTGCGCACCGAATGAGTGCGTCGCTTCGCCGAGGAAAAGTGTGTAGCCGAGTAGCGTGATGGCATGTTGCCGTAGAGAAAGGCCACAGGCGGAGTTGGCATAACGGTGACGTAAACGTAACGGGCACAGTTTATTGAGCAGCCGATGGGCTGCTTAATTGTTTCTGGATGTTGGATTTAGGTGTGTCAGGGGTTTGGATTTTGTACATATCCATTCCTGAGGTAACGGCTTCTATCGGTTTCGCCCTTACGGCGAGTCACTTGGAAAAGCCCCAAGTAACCAAGGGCTCTTGCCCCTTTCGTCCGGTGCCTCGCCTAGGCTCGGCATACCCTCGCTCCGGTCCTGCTCCGTGGGCCCGCCGCCATCGGCCATCCATGCCGGGTTGCCCACTGCGCAGAACCTCCACTCGGCCTCCCCATGGGGCAAGCAGATCAAATTCAAAAGCCAGATCAACAGCGCGCGAGGCGGCCTTAAAGCCGACCTGGCTCTTTGGTGGTCCGCGTTGTCCTTCTTTGTTTCGTACACTCATTCCGGACTTGTACGCCAATCCCTTGTAGGAGCCGGCTTGCTGGCGATGGACGTTAACGATGACGCGGGCTGCCTGAATGTGCGCGGTGGCTGGGCGTTTTTCGCGAGCAGGCTCGCTCCTACATGGGATCGGCGTCAGCACGGTCAAACAAGCGCAGCGCGCCCGCTTGACGCCCCGGTCGGCCCAAAGGCCGCCTCGTTTTTGATTTTGATCGGAGCGCCCCGTTAACCACGCTGGCCGAACGCAGGCATTGCGCAGCGGGGAAACCGGCAAGGATGCCGGTTTAGCCGCGCTGGGCCAGGGATGGCCCATCGCGGCGACCCGCGGAGCAATGCCGGAGTGAGGGCACACCGAGCCTAGGCGAGGTGCCAAGTGGTGGGGCAAGAGCGCTTGGTTACTTGGCGCTCTTCCAAGTAACTCGCCGTAAGGGCGAAACCAATATCAGCCATCACCCAAAAAACGGATATGCCCCCCAAGCTTGAATCTAAAAGCCTGAGGAGCGGCATCAGATCAGACGGTAAACGTCTTGCCCGTATGGTTATTGAGCGAAATAACCTTGGTCTTGCCAATCCGGTGACGGTAGATCTCGCGCAGGTACTTGATCGCCTTCTTCACGCAATCGCGCGACAGGCGAATGTCATTGATCGAGACAAATTTTTCCTTGTCGTTGATCAGCTCGCGGTACTTCTTCTCGTACATCGGTTTGATCGCATACCAGTTGGTATCGAGGATCTTCGCCGGGTTCTCGAACTCGTTCAGCAAGTCATCGATCAGTTCTTCGTTGAAGTCTTCGTTGATGATGAAGTCGAGGATCGAGTTATCCAGCGTGTCGTCGAAGCGGTACGGGTTCTTCGCGAAGCAGCGCTTGATGAAGGCCACGATCAGTGTCAGGAAGTCGTCCGACAGGCACGGGCTCTTGGCGATCAAAGTGGTCAGCGACAAGTTGGCCGACGCGCCGATTACCAGCGCATAACGCTTGAGCGTGGTGTTCGGGAACAGGCTGTTGAGGTGAGTCTTCAACCGGTTCAGGTCCATGTACGACAGCTTGTAGTCTTTCGGCAGCGAAACAATCGACACCACCGACGAGCAGTTCTTGAAGAAGTGCAGGTCGTGCAGCGCGGCCGCGTCGTAACCGGAATTCTTGTACTGCTCCAGCGAGGCGCGATAGCGCTTGGACTCGATCGGCAGCAGGCTGATGCCTTCGATGGCCTGGGTCACTTTGTTGAAGTGCGGCAGGTCGATGGAGCGGAAGAACAGGTCATCGATGTTCAGGCGCTGCGGCTCTTTCTCGAACACCTTGAACTTGTCACTGCTTGGCGGCGGGGTTTCCGGTACTACCGATTCGGCGTAGGCAATCGCCACCGGGCCGGCCAGGCTCATGAACAGGTCGTTGGCGTCGAGGCGAATGGTTTCGCCGATGTCGATGCCGGCACGACGGAAATAGTTCTGGTCGTAGTCAGTCGTGACCGCCTGCGCCGTCAGAATGTTGAAGATCTGCTGCGAGATGTATTGGTTGGCGTGCTTTTCCATCGCGTTGACGTCGATGTTCTGGATGTTGCCGTCATCGCTTTCTTCGGCATAACGCATGATGTCGTTGGAGATCAGCATCATCGCGTTCCATGGGCGGATACGGCCCATGACGCTGGCTTCGCTGCTGTCTTCGTTGGCGAAGTTGTAGGAGAAGTCCCATTCTTCCGAAAGGTATTTGCACAGCAGGCGACCGGCGTTGATGTGCAGCGCCTCGGACATTTCACTGCGGTGATCGGAAATGTTCGGCAGTACGCAGATGCCGCTGGTGAAGATCGGTTCGAAGACGAAGGAGTGACCGCTTTTGCCGTCGTGCTCGTCCATCGGCTTGGTGTCGAACGTCTTGTTCATGTACGAGTGCTGCTGGGCCAGGCCGAATTCCGAAGCCATGCCCGAACCGGTACCGCCGCCGGCACTGAAGATCGAGAAGTACAGGCGCGACTGGTTGGCCTTGATGCCGCAGCTGTCGATCAGGTACGAGTGAATCATCTTCCAGTCCGGGCTGGAGAAACGCTGGGTGTCCTTGTTCAGGATGATCTTGGCCAGGTACTGACCGAGGATCGGCGCGTTACCGGCGCCACCGGCGTGGACTTCCGACAAGTCCATGATTTTCATTTTGCTGTAGTCGCGCAGGAAGCCGCTTTTTTCGCCCTTGCGCGAGAAACGGATACGACCGGCGATGTCTTTGTCGAGGTCGCCGAGCATCACCAGCGGCTCGACCAGGAACACTGGCTTGGTCGCCTTGTTCGGGCCCAGGCGCAGGTTGTTGCGGATCCACTGGGCCGGGCTGTAGCCCTTTTCCGCGTAGCGCTTGTCCGGCGACAGGCGATCTTCGTTGTTGAATTCGTTGAGGTAGAACTTGCGGGCGTTGTACACCAGTTCCGCGACGTCTAGCGCGATGTTCGAGCCGCAGCGACCGAGGCCGATCAGGCACACCGACGGGAACTCCTGATCGTTGTGCTGTTCGCTATCGCCTTCCAGGTGCGGCGAGCGCGGGAACACCATGTCGCGCAGGCCGTCGAGGTTATCGAGGATGCGGTCCGTATTGGTCTCGGTGAAGTACAGGTATTGCTGAGTCGCCAACGGGCGCGAGGGGCTCAATGGCTTCGACGGCGTGGGGCTGTTCGCCGCGGGGCTCAGCGTCAGATCGGATATCGCAGTGGCCGGATTGTTTTTAGAAGTCATTGTGCGCCATGTACCTGGGCTGGTTGGCTGGACGACAACGTGTCGTCAAACCATCACGGATGGGTTCTCGCGTCTTTTTTCAGCGCGTATTGGGCCCAAGCGTCAGGGACTGGGCCTGAACATCACTCGGGGGAATCCTTTCCTTAGTCATGATGAATCGGCCAATATTTGGCGATCTTTAATGAAAAAGGAGGCCGAATGATGTCAACCCTACCTTCGTTGGGTTTTGCCGGTATCGGCCTGATGGGCCTGCCGATGTGTCGGCGCCTGCTGGCTGCAGGGTTTTCGCTGACTGTATGGAACCGTAATCCGGCCAAATGTGCGCCGCTGGTCGAGGCGGGCGCGCGACAAGTTGCCACGCCTGCCGAGCTGTGTCGGCACGCCGATGTGCTGATGTTGTGCCTGGCCGACACGGCCGTGGTTCGCGAGGTGGTGTTTGGTCCGGGCGGAGTGGCCGAAGGTGGGAAAAGCGGCCAGTTGCTGGTGGATTTTTCCAGCCTGGAACCCACCGCGACGCGGGAAATGTCGGCGCAGTTGGCCAGCCAGACCGGCATGCGCTGGCTGGACGCTCCGGTGTCCGGGGGCGTTATCGGCGCCGAGGCCGGGAGCCTGGCGATCATGGTGGGCGGCGAAGCGGCGGACCTTGAGCGTGTCAGGCCTGTTCTGCTCAGCCTCGGCCAACGTGTCACTCATATGGGCGCGGTCGGGGCGGGGCAGGTGACCAAGGCCTGCAATCAGATGATCGTTGCCTGTAACGCTCTGGTCATTGCCGAAGTCGTGGCGCTGGCCGAACGTTCCGGCGTGCAGGCCAGCCTGATTGCCGAAGCGCTGGCCGGCGGGTTTGCCGATTCAAAACCGTTGCAGATCCTCGCCCCGCAAATGGCCGAAAGCCGTTTTGAACCGGTGAAATGGCACGTGCGCACGCTGCTCAAGGACCTCGATACCGCGGTGAAATTTTCCCGTGAGCAAGGTTCGGCCACGCCCATCAGCGGATTGGCCGCACAATTGATGCGGTTGCATGGTAGCCAGGGATTCCTGGAAAAAGATCCGTCGACCCTGGTGCAGCTGTACCGCGAGCCGGACTCAGCGGACTGACCGTGTGCCCGTGTTTGCGCTGGTTGATTTCACTCAGCACCGGACGCAGTTCCGCCAGCGGCACCGGGCGGCTGAGCAGGTAGCCCTGGACGAAATCGCAGCCCCGCGCCATGCCCGCTGGCGAATGCTTTGGAGTATAGAAGTCATACAAAGAGCGCGAGCCGTAGTGGCATATTGGCAGCAACCATTTTGGAATGAGCGTTAGAGCGTTTGGACATAAATTGTTGCGCGACTAGTGCTGCGTTCCATGGGGGGATATCAGCCTTACGAATAATTACAGACAGCTTGGGCGGGCCTGACTAGATTGCAGGTTCCGGGGACAGTGATGCCCCAAAAACAATAAAAAGAGACGGACCCATGCAGAACTCGACCCAAGCGGCGAATGCCTGGCGCATTCTGTTCCTGCTGTTCCTGGCCAATCTGTTCAATTTCTTCGATCGCACCATTCCGGCCATCATCATCGAGCCGATCCGTATGGAATGGCACCTCAGCGACTTTCAACTGGGCATCATCGGTACCGCCTTCACCATCGTCTATGCGATTGCCGGACTGCCGCTGGGACGGATGGCCGATACCGGTTCGCGCGCCAAGTTGATGGGTTGGGGGCTGGCGGCCTGGAGCGGGCTGACAGCGGTCAACGGACTGGTGGGCAGTTTCTGGAGTTTCCTGATCGTGCGCATGGGCATCGGCATCGGTGAGGCCAGTTACGCACCTGCCGCCAATTCGCTGATCGGCGATCTGTTTCCAGCCCACCGCCGTGCGCGTGCGATGGGCATTTTCATGCTGGGGCTGCCGTTGGGACTGCTGCTGGCATTCTTCACCATCGGCTGGATGGTCAAGGCGTTCGACAGCTGGCGCGCGCCGTTCTTCATCGCGGCGGTGCCGGGGCTGATCCTGGCGGTCTTCATGTTTTTCATCAAGGAACCGAAACGCGGCGCAGCGGAAAGTGTGCAGGTCTCGCAGGAGCGTGTGGACCGGCCGATCCGCCGGGTGCTGGCGGTGCCGACCTTTCTGTGGCTGGTGATGGCGGGGCTGTGTTTCAACTTCGCGACCTATGCCTGCAACTCCTTCCTGGTGCCGATGCTGCAACGCTACTTCCAGATGCCCTTGCACGAAGCGGCGGTGGCGACCGGTGTGATCGTCGGCGTGACGGGGCTGTTCGGCCTGACGTTGGGCGGCTGGGTCGCAGACAAGATTCACCAGCGGGTGGCCAATGGGCGGCTGCTGTTTGCGGCGTTCAGCCTGATCGTTTCGACGGTGTGCACCGCGTGGGCGTTGCATGCCGGGCGGATCGAGATCGGGGTGTTCGTGGCGGTGTTCAGTCTGGGCTGGTTGTTTGCCTACAACTTCTACACCTGCGTTTACACGGCCATCCAGGACGTGGTCGAACCACGCCTGCGGGCCACGGCGATGGCGTTGTTCTTTGCCGGACTGTATTTGCTGGGTGGTGGATTGGGGCCGGTGGTGGTGGGCGGTTTGTCCGATCACTTTGCGCACACGGCGATGCTGGCGGCCGGCGCCGAACAAATGACCGAAGCGTTCAAGGCTGTTGGCCTGCATGACGCGATGTACCTGATCCCGGTGGCGCTGTTCTTTACGATGGTGTTCCTGTTCATGGCGTCGCGGTGTTTTGTGCGGGATGCGAAGCGGATGAAGGAAGGGTTGGTGGCGGTGGTTGAGCCGCAAATCCCGGCAGTCACCGCTTAGAAAAGCTGGAATAGAAGACCTGTAGGAGCCGGCTTGCTGGCGATGGACTCGAATACGCCGCGGTGAACCAGTCAGTACGCGTTATCGTTAACGACCATCGCCAGCAAGCCGGCTCCTACAGGGATTGTTGTTGTGGCAGTGGTTGTGGTTTTTTCGAGGCAAAAAAAGGCCCGCATCGCAGCGGGCCTTTTTCATTGCGCGAGGTGGGGCAGGGCGATTAACCCGCCACCAACACCCGAATCGCTTCCAGTCGCAGCGCTGCCTTGTCGAGCATCGCCAGACCTTGTTCACGCTGTTTACGCAGGGCAACCAGTTCGCTGTCGCGTACGGTCGGGTTGACCGCTTGCAACGCGGTCAGGCGCGCCAGTTCTTCATCGGTATCAGCCGCAAGACGACGTTGCGCCTCGGCCACGCGCTCGGCGTGACGCGGGAAGATTTTCTCTTCGCCGGCGTTGATCCGTGGCGTCAGCTGATCGCGCTGGGCCTGGATGAACTTGTTGGCGCTGGCACGCGGCACGCTTTCCAGTTGATCGTTCAGGGTCTCGAACGACACGCGGGCCGACAGGTCGTTGCCATTGGCATCGAGCAGGCAGCGCAGCGCGGCCGGCGGCAGGTAACGGCCCAGTTGCAGCGAACGCGGTGCAACCACTTCGCTGACGTAGAGCAGTTCCAGTAACACGGTGCCCGGTTTCAGCGCCTTGTTCTTGATCAGCGCCACGGCGGTGTTGCCCATCGAACCGGACAGCACCAGGTCCATGCCGCCTTGCACCATCGGGTGTTCCCAGGTGATGAACTGCATGTCTTCACGAGACAGCGCCTGGTTGCGGTCGTAAGTGATGGTCACGCCTTCGTCGTCGCCCAGCGGGAAGCTGGCGTCGAGCATTTTTTCGCTCGGCTTGAGGATCAGGGCGTTTTCCGAGTGGTCTTCGCTGTCGATGCCAAAGGCGTCGAACAGGGTTTCCATGTAGATCGGCAGCGTGAACTGATCGTCTTGCTCGAGGATGTCCTCGACCAGTGCATCACCTTCGCCAGCACCGCCGGAATTGAGTTCCAGCAAGCGGTCGCGGCCAGTGTGCAGCTCGGCTTCCAGGCGCTCACGCTCGGTGCGAGCCTCGTCGATCAGCGCTTGCCACTCGCCGTCGTCGGCATTTTCCAGCAGCGGCAGCAGGCGCGGGCCGAACTGGTGCTGCAAGGCGTTGCCGGTCGGGCAGGTGTTGAGGAACGCGTTCAACGCTTCGTGGTACCACTGGAACAAGCGCTCTTGCGGGCTGGTTTCGAGGTACGGCACGTGCAGTTCGATGATGTGCTTCTGGCCGATCCGGTCGAGACGACCGATCCGCTGCTCCAAAAGGTCCGGGTGCGACGGCAGATCGAACAGCACCAGGTGGTGCGAGAACTGGAAGTTGCGACCTTCACTGCCGATTTCCGAGCAGATCAGCACTTGCGCGCCAAACTCTTCATCGGCGAAGTAGGCGGCCGCGCGGTCACGCTCAAGGATGTTCATGCCTTCGTGGAACACCGTCGCAGGAATACCGGAACGCACGCGCAGGGCATCTTCCAGGTCCATGGCGGTTTCGGCGTGGGCGCAGATCACCAGCACTTTGGTGCGTTTGAGCATTTTCAACTGGTCGATCAGCCACTCGACGCGCGGGTCGAATTTCCACCAGCGTTCTTCTTCGTTGGCGTCCGGCTGGGCCTGGAAGCTGACTTCCGGGTACAGCTCGGCGTGATCGCCCAGCGGCAGTTCGAGGTATTCGTCGGGGCACGGCAGCGGGTACGGGTGCAGTTTACGTTCTGGGAAACCTTGCACGGCGGCGCGGGTGTTGCGGAACAGCACGCGGCCGGTGCCGTGGCGGTCGAGCAGTTCGCGGACCAGACGGGCACTGGCTTCGGTGTCGCCATCATTGACGGCGGTCAGCAGCGCTTCGCCTTCGTTGCCGAGGAAACCGTGAATGGTCTTGTGCGCTTCAGGCGACAGACGCCCCTTGTCCAGCAGCTCCTGAACGGCTTCGGCCACCGGGCGATAGTTCTCGCTCTCGGCACGGAAGGCGTGCAGGTCATGGAAACGGTTCGGGTCGAGCAGGCGCAGACGTGCGAAGTGGCTGTCCTGACCCAGTTGTTCCGGGGTCGCGGTCAGCAGCAGTACGCCAGGAATGACTTCGGCCAACTGTTCGACCAGCGAGTACTCAGGGCTGGCCTTGTCTTCGTGCCACACCAGGTGGTGGGCTTCGTCGACGACCATCAAGTCCCAACCGGCGGCGAACAGCGCGTCCTGGGCCTTTTCGTCTTCCACCAGCCATTCCAGGGCGACCAGCGCGAGCTGGGTGTCTTCGAACGGGTTGGCGGCATCGCTTTCGATGAAGCGTTCTTCGTCGAACAGCGCGACTTGCAGGTTGAAGCGGCGGCGCATTTCCACCAGCCACTGGTGCTGCAGGTTTTCCGGCACCAGGATCAACACGCGGTTGGCGCGGCCCGAGAGCAGTTGGCGATGGATCACCAGACCGGCTTCGATGGTTTTGCCCAGGCCCACTTCGTCTGCCAGCAATACCCGCGGCGCAATGCGGTCGGCGACTTCACGGGCGATGTGCAGCTGGTGCGCGATGGGTTGCGCACGCACGCCGCCCAGGCCCCAGAGCGAGGATTGCAACTGGCGGCTGGTGTGTTCCAGGGTGTTGTAGCGCAGGGAGAACCAGGCCAGCGGGTCAATCTGCCCGGCGAACAAACGGTCGCTGGCCAGTCGGAACTGAATGAAGTTCGACAGCTGGGTTTCCGGCAGGGTGACCACTTCGTTCTGCGCGTTGAGGCCGTGGTAGACCAGCAGGCCGTCGATGTCGTCGACTTCCTGTACGGTCAGTTTCCAGCCTTCGAAGTGAATGATCGAATCGCCCGGCGAAAAACGCACGCGGGTGAGGGGCGCATTCCGTAGCGCGTACTGGCGAGTCTCGCCAGTGGCCGGATAGAGCACGGTCAACAAGCGGCCGTCCTGTGCCAGAACGGTGCCTAAACCCAGCTCGGCTTCGCTGTCACTGATCCAGCGTTGCCCCGGTTGATACTGCTGCGCCATGCTGCCTGACTCCCACCTTGAAAAAGCGGGCTATCTTAACGGAATGAGGGCTTCAGGGCCAAAGGACTCTCAGAAAAACTCACAGTCTTACGTTAGTCCACCGCTTGAGACGTGTGCGGGCCGGGGCACTTGTTAGTGCCAATCCGGTCACAGTTTGCGACCGATGGCTCAAGTCGCCATCCCCGCAGCCGACAGCCTGCTGACAGGAGACAAATAATTATGCTGCCACCGATGCTCCCCTTGAGTGCCGTGCCGATCACTTCACAGCATGACCCGATCCGCCAGCGCCCGGATATTCCGCCCGTTGTGCCGGTGCAGGAAAGCTCCAACGAAAGCACGATCGACCTGCAACAGCGCGATCCGGAAGAGGCGGCCTTTCAGCTGCGCGAGGAACAGCGCCGCAAGCAGGAAAAAGAACGCCGTCGCCGTGAAGCCGATGAAGATCCTGAAGAGCACCTGGCGATTCCCGGCACTGAGCTCAACGCGGATAACACCGTGCCGGTCGCGCCATTGATGGACGACGAGCCGCGTCAGGGGTTGTGGGTCGACATTCAGATTTAGTCCTTGATGAGGGAAAGTTCGTTGAGGACGTTGAGCAGTACATCCATTTCTTCTTCGGTATTGAGGTAACTGACGGCAATCCGCGCGATGCTGTCCAGCCCTCGGGCCTGCATATCCAGCGGCGTATAGGCCACGCCATTGGCGCCGATATTGATCCCCCGTTGCGCCAGCCGCTGCTTCAACTCAACGCTGTCCCAACCCTTGAGCGTGAAAGCGATCAAGCCTGATTGCTGATTCGTCGGCCCCAGGTTGTGCAGCTTCAGCCCGCTGACCGACTCAAGGCGTTCGCGCAGTTGCCCACTCAAGCCCTCGATCCGCTGGCGAATCCGGGTTGCACCCAAGTGGTTGAACTCCTCCAGCGCATTGGCCAGTCCGGCCAGCAACGCCACCGACACTTCACTGGTTTCAAACCGCCGCGCATCGTCACGCACTGAGAAACCTTCGCCGTTCCACGGCGCGGAAAGCACGTCCAGATGGCCGGGCACGAGCCGTTCGAGAAACCCCGGTTTGATGTACATCAGCGCTGTTCCTCGCGGGCCACGGAGGAATTTGCGCCCGGCGCCCTTGAGCACATCGCAGTTCAACGCCTGCACGTCGCAGGGCAATTGCCCCAGCGCCTGGCCGGCGTCGATGAAGTAGGGAATGCCGTGCTGGCGCGCCACGGCGCCAATGGCCTCGGCCGGGTTGATCAGGCCGCCGTTGGCCGGAAGCCAGGTCAGTGCGATCAGCTTCACCTTCGGGTCGATCATCTGCTGGAGGGCAGACACGGACACGGCACCCGTCTCATCGCAGGGAATCACCTCCAGCCGCGCCCCGGCGCTGACGGCCCGTGCGATGCAGGCCAGATTGCCGCCCCATTCATGGCGTCCGACCAGTATCCGCTCGCCGTCCTGCCACGGCCCCAATGCATTGAATGCCATGCCCCAGGCAGCCGAACCGCTGCTGGCGAACGCGATGTTTTCAGTGTTTGCATTGAGCAGCAGGGCTGCCGCACTGCGAGCGCGGGCCTGCACGCTCTGGTCGGCGGCCTCCATGGGGCCGCAGTGGGCTTCGAGTCGCAGTTGCTCGATGATCGCGTCGAGGGTGGCCTGGCTCGGCAACGAGGCGCCGGCGTGGTTGAAGTGAATCACGCTGGCGCACCCCGGCGTCGCCGCTCGCAAACGCTCCACTTCGCCGAGGTTCATGGCCGCAGCTCGAAAATCGCGTCAATTTCAACGGCCACGCCGCCGGGCAGGCTCGATACGCCGACAGCCGTGCGCACATGCCGGCCTTTTTCGCCGAGGGCATTGACCAACAGGTTGGATGCGCCATTGGCGACCGCACCTTGACGCGCAAAATCCGGGGCGCTGGCGATGAACACGCCAAGACGGATGATGCGCACCAGTTTCGACAGGTCATCGCCGAGCGCATCGCTCAATTGTGCGAGCAGGCCCAGCGCGGCAAGTTCGGCGGCGTTGGCGCCTTCTTCATCGGAGATCGACTCTCCCAATCGGCCGATGAATGCCGGTTTGCCGTCCAGTAGCGGAATCTGACCGGAAATGAACAACTGGTTCTGGCTGACCACATGGTTGACGTAATTGGCGATGGGCTGGCTCGGTGTCGGCAGGCTCAGGCCAAGTTGCTGGACACGGTGGGCGAGTGAGTCGGTCATGGTGAATCCTCCTGAATGAAGGCTTCAGCATGTTGTCGGACGGGGAGCGCGACAAACGGATAGATTTAATCCGACGTATTCAAATAGCTCATGCGTAGACCGAATGTGGGAGCGAGCCTGCTCGCGAAAGGGTGTGTCAGTCACATGAATGTTGGATGGGACATCGCCTTCGCGAGCAGGCTCGCTCCCACAATTTTGATCTTTAGTCGCCGTGAGATTTGTGTGCGATGTTGGCCACCTCATTCAGCCATTCACCAAAGCATTGTGCCGCGTGGCTCGGCGTCCGCTCAGGCGTGACCAGCCAATACCCGATATCGCTAATGAACGGCGGGGTGGAGAAGGCTTCTACCAACGAGCCGTCCTTGAGCCGGCGCTCGATCAAGTGACGACGCCCCATGGCGATGCCTTGGCCGGCCACGGCGGCTTCGACGACGATGTTGTAGTCGTGGAGCATGACGCTGGGGCAGTGGCTGAGGTCGATGGCGTTGTGCGCGCTCCAGTCGATCCACTCGAACGGTTGGTGCGACTTGGCCATCAGCAGCGGGCCATGGTCGGTGCCCTTGGCCTTGAACGCCGGGCTGCACACCGGGCTCAGTGTTTCCACCATAAAGCGCCGGGCCTGGACTTTCGGCCAGCCACCTTTGCCGTAGCGGATGGCCAGGTCGACTTCACCGCCGCCGACGTCGGCCAGTTGCACCGAGGGCAGGAGTTCGACATGAATGTGCGGGTGGCGCGAGTTGAAACTGGCCAGGCGCGGCGCCAGCCACAGGGTGGCGAACGAGGCGAGCAGGCCGATGCGCAGGGTGCTTTCCTGGTGCTCATTGCCCCGCAGTTCACGGGTGGCCAGGGCGATGGAGGCGAGGGCCGGTTGAATTTTCCGGTAATACGCTTCGCCGGCAGGCGTCAGATCGATGGCCCGGGTGCGGCGGATAAACAGCCGTTGATTGAGGAACTGTTCCAGTTTCTGCACTTGATGGCTGATTGCACTCTGGGTCACCGACAATTCATCGGCGGCCTTGATGAAACTCAAATGACGCGCCACGGCCTCGAAGGCGCGCAGGGCCATCAAGGGAGGCAGATCCTGGTGCAGTTCCACGGTGCGGGTCCTTTGGGTCCATCGCAAAGTCGCGATTGTGCGTTGAAAAAACGCCGTGAGCACATATTTTGTTAAGCCGCTGTTACGCCGGTGACTGGTCAGCGCGGGCGCCAGACCGCATTATTGGCGCAATCCTGCCGAGCGATGCGGCAGTTGAACTTCATTTCACGCGATGCACTGAAGACCATGAGCCAAGACGACAAACTGATCGACCTCAATTCCGAACGCGCCAAACGCGTTCATGACCTCAACGAAAAACGCCTGAACGAAGTGCGCCAGGCATTCGAGCAGGCAATGCCGTTGGGCAAAGCGAAGAAGAAGCCGAAGAGCAAACCGAAAAAGCGTTAAACCCCTCGCATCCGTTGATGCAGATCAGTTTTCTCCCTCCTTTGCGCCCAGTCTCGGGCGATATTGATCCCGGTCAATTTCCTCTCCTGCCCGATTGGTTAACTTAGCCCCATCGCAACAGGGCAAGTGCAGGAGGCCAGTCATGTTTTTCGACAACGTGGTGATCGCCGGAGTGCTGACAGTCGGCCTCATGGTTCTGTTTTTCGTAGGGTTTGGATTTTTTATCTGGAAGGATTCGCACAAACGGAAAAAACCGTAGGTCTTTCTGGATGCAATGAGCACGCAAGGCATTTTGGGCAACTTCGGTTGCCCTTTTTTTTGCCTGCGAAAATCTGGTGGCTTGTGCGGGTTGGCGGTGGGGGATTTTAAGTTGGGCAACGGCCTGGGGTTTTCAGGTGGGTTGTTGGGTGGTGTACATATCCGTTTCTGCGGTAACGGCGGCTTATGGTTTCGCCCTTACGGCGAGTTACTTGGAGAAGCGCCAAGTAACCAAGCGCTTTTGCCCCTTTCGTTCGGCCCTTCGCTTAGGCTCAGGGTCCCCTCGCTCCGGTCCTGCTCCGTGGGCCCGCCGCGATCGGCCATCCTTGGCCGTGCGCGGCTAACCCGGCATCCATGCCGGGTTGCCCACTGCGCAGAACCTCCACTCAGCCTCTCGAGGGGGCGACCACCGCCACAGCCGCCGAGGCGGCCTGAAAGCCGACCTGGCTCATTTTGCGTACGCGTTCTCCTTCACTGCTGCGGCCATTCATTCTGGATATGTACACCGCCCCCCTGTAGGAGCCTGCTTGCTGGCGATTGCGTCCGTCCAGCCAATACAAACCTCGACTGACCCACCGCCATCGCCAGCAAGCCGGCTCCTACACGAGGATTGGGTTCACACAATTCAAAATTGTAGGAGCAGGCTTGCCGGCGATGGACGCCAACGATAATGCGGGCTGTCTGAATGAACGCGTCGCCCAGACGCTTTTCGCCAGCAAGCCGGCTCCTACAGGAAATCGCGTACGCTTTTGATTTTCACCACTCATCAGGCCGAGCGTTAGCTCGCCTTCCGCTTTTGATCTGAGCGCCCCCTCGAGAGGCCGAGTGGAGGTTCTGCGCAGTGGGCAACCCGGCATGGATGCCGGGTTAGCCGCGCACGGCCAGGGATGGCCGATCGCGGCGGGCCCACGGAGCAGGACCGGAGCGAGGGCATGCCGAGCCACAGCGAGGCACCGAACGAAAGGGGCAAGAGCGCTTGGTTACTTGGGGCTTTTCCAAGTGACTCGCCGTAAGGGCGAAACCAATAGCCGCCGTTACCGCAGAAACGGATATGTACTCCATCCAACACCGCCCTCCAGCTCGCGTGCTTCGTGGTGTTCACTAAAACGCAGCGATAAAAAAGGCGCGAACCTCACGGAACGCGCCTTTTTCGTTGCAGCGATGTATCAGCTAGCCAGTGCCTTCGACGCCAGCCAGAACAGGCCGGCCGACAGGCCCACGGTTGCCGGCAGGGTCAGGACCCAGGCCAGCAGGATGGTTTTGACGGTGCCGCCCTGCAGGCCGCTTTTGTTGGCGACCATGGTGCCGGCCACGCCAGAAGACAGCACGTGGGTGGTGGACACCGGCAGGCTGAAGATGTTCGCCATGCCAATCAGGCTCGCGGTCGTGATCTGCGCCGACATGCCCTGGGAGTAAGTCATGCCTTGCTTGCCGATCTTCTCGCCGATGGTCAGTACCACGCGTTTCCAGCCGACCATGGTGCCGAGGCCCAGGGCCAGTGCGACCGCCAGGATTACCCAGAACGGAGCGTATTCGGTGGTGGTGGTCAGGTCTTTGCGCAGCTTGTCCAGGTCAGCCTTTTCACGGGCTGCGAGGCCTGGCAGTTTGCTGACTTTCTTGGCCGTGTCGTCCAGGCAGAGCAGGTAGCGACGCACTTCGATGCGGCTTTCCGCCGACAACGAGTGGTAATCGGCCACACCTTTAAGGGTGTCGAGCAGGGCGGAAATGGTCGGTTCGGTCTGTTTCGGGTTGCAACGGAATTTCTCCGGCAGATCGCCTTCCACGCTTTTGCCCAGTGCCAGGAACTCGCCCAGCGTATCGGCATTACGTTTGTAGAACTGGCTCAGGTGCAGGGTTGCATCGCGAGTCCGTTCGATCTGGTACGTGGTGCTGCCGAGATCGAGCACGAACTGCGCCGGCACGATACCGATCAGCACCAGCATGATCAGGCCGATACCTTTCTGACCATCGTTGGAACCGTGCACGAAGCTCACGGCCATGGCCGAGATCACCAGCACCAGGCGGTTCCAGAACGGAGGGTGTTTCTTGTCGTCGATACTGCGGCGCTGTTCCGGCGTCTTGTGCATCTTGGACAGCGGACGCCACCATTTAAGGCCGATCAGAATCAGCGCGGCGACCAGGAAGCCGGCCATTGGCGAGAACACCAGGGAGGCACCGATATCGATCGCCTTCTGCCAGTTCACACCATCGGCCAACGGAATGTCGTTGATCAGGGCGTTGGCCAGGCCGACCCCGAGGATCGAACCGATCAGCGTGTGGGAGCTGGAGGCCGGGATACCGAAGTACCAGGTGCCCAGGTTCCAGGTGATGGCGGCGGCGAGCAACGAGAACACCATGGCCAGCCCGTGACCGGTGTTCACATTGATCAGCAGTTCTACCGGCAGCAGGTGGACGATGGCATACGCCACACCGACACCGCCCAGCAGCACGCCAAGAAAGTTGAACACACCGGAAAAGAACACGGCCAGATGAGGCGGCATGGCTTTGGTGTAGATAACAGTGGCCACCGCGTTTGCAGTGTCATGAAAGCCGTTGATGAACTCGAAGGCGAGGACAAAGGCGAGGGCGAGCAAGAGGCTCACAAGCACCCAAGCATCCAGTCCGCTGAATAAATCGATCATGAAGGTTTTCTGACCCGGTCATAAGGGGGCGCGATTATGCCAGAAAAGACTGCTAATCAATGCACTAGCTGCTCATCGGTAACATTCTTCAACGAATTAGTTTGCGGCAATAGCCCAGGCGCCGGGCTTTTACCGGGTTTTGCAAGTCGTTGAATTTCTTTGGAAAGCCCGCAGGCACAAGGGTTTCTCTCCTGTAGGCGAGAGGCTTGAACGCTTGTGTGAAATATCTGAGAAGAGGGCCAGACATGAGCCATTTACCTCATCAGATGGATGAGGAGGCCGCTGCCCGCTCGTAGCGGGCGCGAATGGCAACATCATTGCTTCCCGCTTTTAACGGGGGCAGGCGCGGGCCCTTGAAAGGAATCAGGCCGGAGCAATCATGGCTCTTCGGCTTTGAGTTCCTTTTCCATCTTCTGCAATTCCTGGGAAAAAGCCTGATCCTGAACGGTGGCGCGTTTACGCCAGGGTTTGCGTTCCGGTTCGGGCTGAGCGGCGTAGGTGGTGACTTCCCCGCCGTAAACTTCCTTGTAACGTTGTTCCTGGCGCTCAAGTTCCGCGCGCAGTTCGTCTTTCGTCACAGTGCTACCTGTATGGGTTGAGATTAATTCTGGTAAATCGCGCTGCAGCAAATGCATTGACCACGCTCGCCGAAAGGACAATGCCCGCAAAGGCATCGTTTTACGACTCGGCAATCAATACTTCCATGTTGCAGGCGGCCACGGCACCAGAGCAAAACGGCTGACGTAGCATCAGTTTCCTGTTTCAGCGAGCGCGCTGGCGGAGCATATGAAATGAACGACAGGCACTTGCTGCGGGCAGCCGCGATGGAACATCGTGCTGCCGGGTGACGCAATCGGCAAGTAAAAACCGAGTGGTCACTGAGTTGCATTATAGCGGTCGATTTGCAGAACACTATCGCCAAGGAGTTAAAAATGAATGGCAATGTGTGATTGTTTTGTTACTTGCAAGTTTTGCGGTCACTTAGCAGTGATGTCTTTCTGGCGTCATTAAGTCGAACAAGTTAAAGATTACATGGGGTGCTTTAACGGCGGGTTCAAGCAAAGGTAAAACATGTAATAGGGAACGAGCCGAAACCTGCACAGCGACTGTCGCGTCCAATAGGGCTGATTGCGATTATCGGTCGGCCGTTCGATAATCGCCCGATCTTGGCTGCCTGTGGCTTGTGCGCCGAACCCGGGGCCGCATGTAATAGCCTTCGCCGATCCGTGTGGGAAAAGGACCTGATATGAACGAGCAAATGCGCAATTCCTTCGCTTCAGTAGCGCCGCCGATAGTCGCGTCGCCCGCCAAGCGGATCCAGGCCCTGACCGGCGACCCGGATTTCATGACGTCCCTGGCCCGTGGCCTGGCCGTGGTGCAAGCGTTCCAGGAGCGCAAACGGCATTTGACCATCGCCCAGATCAGTCACCGCACGGAAATTCCCCGCGCCGCTGTGCGACGTTGCCTGCACACCCTGATCAAACTCGGCTACGCCACCACCGACGGTCGCACCTATTCGCTGCTGCCCAAAGTGCTGACCCTCGGCCATGCCTATCTGTCCTCGACCCCGTTGGCGGTGTCGGCCCAGCCTTACCTCGACCGCATGAGCGAGCAACTTCATGAGGCCTGCAACATGGCCACGCTGGAAGGCGACGACATTTTGTACATCGCCCGCTCGGCGACGACTCAGCGTCTGATCTCGGTGGACCTGTCGGTGGGCGGACGCCTGCCCGCCTATTGCACCTCCATGGGCAGGATTCTTCTCGCGGCACTGGACGACACGTCACTGCGTGAATACCTCGACCATGCCGACCTGCAAGCCAAGACCAGTCGCACTCTGCATACCCCCGAAGCGTTGCTCGAGTGCCTACAGGAAGTACGGCAACAAGGCTGGTGCATCGTCGATCAGGAACTGGAACAAGGCCTGCGCTCGATTGCCGTTCCGGTGTACGACGCTTCCGGGCAAGTGGTGGCTGCGCTCAACGTCAGCACGCACGCCGGCCGGGTCAGCCGCAACGAACTGGAGCAACGTTTCCTGCCGGGTCTGCTGGCGGCCAGCCGCAACCTCAGCGCCCAGCTGTTTGCCTAAGCTGTTCGGTAATCGCCCAGACTCGCGTTTAACGAATTGACGCACTTTCCCCAGGATCACTAATGTCGCGGCAGCGCCAGCCTAGGCTGGCACCTGTCCGACTGCGTTCTTGCGTGGAATAAAAATAATGAACCAGCCTCAGTCTGCTGTAGGAAACTGCCTCGACGTGCAGTCCTTCATCAATGCTCAACCCATTTCGCGCTACCAGTGGCGAGTGGTAATCCTGTGTTTCCTGATTGTCTTCCTCGATGGCCTCGACACCGCGGCCATGGGTTTCATCGCGCCGGCACTGTCCCAGGACTGGGGCATCGATCGCGCCAGCCTTGGCCCGGTGATGAGTGCGGCGTTGATCGGCATGGTCTTCGGCGCACTGGGTTCCGGCCCGTTGGCTGACCGCTTCGGGCGAAAAGTCGTACTGGTGGGCGCCGTGTTGTTATTCGGCGCCTTCAGCCTGGCGTCGGCTTACAGCACCAATGTCGATCAATTGCTGGTACTGCGCTTCCTGACCGGCCTGGGCCTCGGCGCCGGTATGCCGAACGCCACGACGTTGCTGTCGGAATACACCCCGGAGCGCAAAAAATCCTTGCTGGTGACCAGCATGTTCTGCGGCTTCAACCTCGGCATGGCCGGTGGCGGGTTTATTTCGGCCAAGCTGATTCCGGCGTTCGGCTGGCACAGCCTGTTGCTGATCGGCGGAATTCTGCCGCTGATCCTCACCGTCGTTTTACTGCTCTGGCTGCCGGAATCGGCGCGTTACCTGGTTGTGCGCAATCGCGGCACCGACAAGGTACGCAAGGCGCTGGCGCCGATCGATCCGAGCGTTGTCGCTCAGGCATCCAGCTTCAGTGTGCCGGAACAGAAAACCGTGAAGGCCCGCAACGTGTTTGCAGTGATCTTCTCCGGCACTTACAGCACCGGCACCTTGCTGTTGTGGCTGACCTACTTCATGGGCCTGGTGATCGTTTACCTGCTGACCAGTTGGCTGCCGACGCTGATGCGTGACAGCGGCGCGAGCATGGAGCAAGCGGCGTTTATCGGCGCGCTGTTCCAGTTCGGCGGCGTGTTGAGCGCCGTGGGCGTGGGTTGGGCGATGGATAGGTTCAATCCGCACAAAGTCATCGGCACTTTCTACCTGCTGGCCGGGGTGTTTGCCTACGCGGTAGGGCAGAGCCTGGGCAACATCACGCTGTTGGCAACCCTGGTGCTGGTGGCGGGGATGTGTGTCAACGGCGCGCAATCGGCGATGCCTTCTTTGGCGGCGCGGTTTTATCCGACTCAAGGGCGGGCGACGGGTGTGTCGTGGATGCTCGGGATTGGTCGCTTTGGCGCGATCCTCGGGGCTTGGATGGGCGCGACGTTGCTGGGGTTGGGCTGGAACTTTGAACAGGTGCTGACGGCGCTGGTGATTCCGGCGGCGTTGGCGACCACGGCGGTGGTGATCAAGGGCATGGTCAGCCATGCGGATGCGACCTGAGTCCGGGTTTCAGGATCTTCAGTGGGTTTGATGGCCTCTTCGCGGGCAAGCCTCGCTCCTACAGGTTCAGTGATTACCTGTAGGAGCGAGGCTTGCCCGCGAAGCTTTTGAGGTCGGTAGCGAGACAACAATCTGTTCGATAAACGAACACTCAGTCGATTATCGGATTGTTTGGGGTTTTTATGGGGCTTACTCTCTAGTCATTCCGGCGCGCGCATCGCGCCTTTTTCTACCACTGTCGGTTCATAACAAAACGGGAGCCTGCCCCATGGCTGAAATCCTTTCGCTGCACGACGCGGTGAAGCAATTCGTTAACGACGGCGATACCGTTGCGCTCGAAGGCTTCACTCACCTGATCCCTACGGCGGCGGGTCACGAAATCATTCGTCAGGGCAAGAAAGATCTGACGCTGGTACGGATGACGCCTGACCTGATCTACGACCAGTTGATCGGCGCCGGTTGTGCTCGCAAGCTGATTTTCTCCTGGGGCGGCAACCCGGGCGTGGGCTCGCTGCACCGTCTGCGTGATGCGGTCGAGAAGCAGTGGCCGCACCCGCTGGAAATCGAAGAACACAGCCACGCCGACCTCGCAAACGCCTACGTCGCTGGTGCCTCCGGCCTGCCGTTCGCGGTGCTGCGAGCCTACGCCGGTTCCGACCTGCCAAAGGTCAACCCGCTGATCAAGAGCGTTACCTGCCCGTTCACCGGTGAAGTACTCGCGGCCGTGCCTTCGGTGCGCCCGGACATCACCGTGATCCACGCGCAGAAAGCCGACCGTAAAGGCAACGTGCTGCTCTGGGGCATTCTCGGCGTGCAGAAAGAAGCCGCACTGGCCGCCAAGCGTTGCATCGTCACCGTTGAAGAAATCGTCGACGACCTCAATGCACCGATGAACTCCTGCGTGCTGCCGACCTGGGCCTTGAGCGCGGTCTGCCACGTTCCCGGTGGTGCGCATCCGTCCTACGCTCACGGCTACAACGAGCGTGACAACCGTTTCTACCAGGCCTGGGACCCGATTGCCCGCGACCGTGAAACCTTCACCGCGTGGATCAACGAGTACATCCATGGCTGCGCTGACTTCAGCGAGTTCCAGGCCAAGCTGGCCGCTGCTTCGGAGGCGAAGTAATGACTTACACCACCAATGAAATGATGACCGTTGCCGCCGCACGCCGACTGAAGAACGGTTCGGTGTGCTTCGTTGGCATCGGCCTGCCGTCGAAAGCGGCCAACCTGGCGCGGCTGACGTCCTCGCCGGACGTAGTCCTGATCTATGAATCGGGTCCGATCGGTGCCAAGCCGAGTGTATTGCCGCTGTCGATTGGTGACGGTGAACTGGCGGAAACCGCTGATACTGTGGTCCCGACTGGTGAGATTTTTCGCTACTGGTTGCAGGGCGGGCGCATCGACGTCGGTTTTCTCGGCGCCGCGCAAGTGGACCGCTTCGGCAACATCAACACCACGGTGGTCGGCGATTATCACGCACCGAAAGTCCGTCTGCCGGGCGCCGGTGGCGCGCCGGAAATCGCCGGCTCGGCCAAAAGCGTGTTGATCATCCTTAAACAGTCGGCGCGTTCCTTCGTCGACAAGCTCGACTTCATCACCTCGGTCGGCCATGGCGAGGGCGGCGATTCGCGCAAGCGTCTGGGGCTGCCGGGTGCCGGTCCGGTCGGCATCATCACCGACCTGTGCATCATGGAACCGGAAGCGGGCACCCATGAATTCGTGGTCACTGCGTTGCACCCTGGCGTGACCCGCGAGCAAGTGGTTGCGGCCACCGGTTGGGCGATTCGTTTCGCCGACACCGTTGAACACACCGCCGAGCCGACCGAGGTTGAACTCAAGGCACTCAGGGATCTGGAAGCCCGCACCGCCGCCGCCCACGGCCAAGCACCCGGAGAAGCGTGATGCGTGACGTTTATATCTGCGACGCGATTCGCACCCCCATCGGCCGTTTCGGCGGTGGCCTGTCGGCGGTTCGCGCCGATGACCTGGCCGCCGTGCCGATCAAGGCATTGATGGAGCGCAACCCGTCGGTGGACTGGAACGCCGTGGACGAAGTGTTCCTCGGCTGCGCCAATCAGGCCGGCGAAGACAATCGCAACGTGGCGCGCATGGCGCTGCTGTTGGCGGGCCTGCCGGAAACCATTCCGGGCGTGACCCTCAATCGCCTCTGCGCTTCGGGCATGGATGCCATCGGCACCGCGTTCCGCGCTATCGCCAGCGGTGAAATGGAACTGGCGATTGCCGGCGGCGTCGAGTCGATGTCCCGCGCTCCGTTCGTGATGGGCAAGGCCGATGCGGCGTTCTCGCGCAACATGAAGCTGGAAGACACCACCATCGGCTGGCGTTTCATCAACCCGTTGATGAAAGCGCAATACGGTGTCGATGCGATGCCGCAGACCGCCGACAACGTGGCCGACGATTACGAAGTGTCCCGAGAGGATCAGGACGCGTTCGCCCTGCGCAGTCAGCAGCGCACTGCCGCCGCGCAAGCTGCAGGATTTTTCGCGGAAGAAATCGTTGAAGTGCGGATTGCCCACAAGAAGGGTGAAACCGTCGTCAGCCAGGACGAACATCCTCGCGCCGATACCACGCTGGAAACCCTGGCCAAACTGAAACCGGTCAACGGTCCAGACAAAACCGTCACCGCCGGCAATGCGTCGGGTGTGAACGACGGTGCGGCGGCACTGATTCTGGCCTCGGCCGAAGCGGTGAAGAAACACGGTTTGACCGCTCGCGCCAAAGTGCTGGGCATGTCCAGCGCCGGTGTCGCACCGCGTGTCATGGGCATCGGCCCGGTCCCGGCGGTACGCAAATTGACCGAACGTCTCGGCCTGGCGGTCAGCGATTTCGATGTGATCGAACTCAACGAAGCCTTCGCCAGCCAAGGCTTGGCGGTGTTGCGTGAACTGGGCCTGGCGGACGACGCGGCGCAGGTCAACCCGAACGGTGGCGCCATTGCCTTGGGCCATCCGCTGGGCATGAGCGGTGCGCGCCTGGTGTTGACGGCGTTGCATCAGCTGGAAAAAACCGGTGGCAAGAAAGGTCTGGCGACCATGTGCGTCGGTGTTGGCCAGGGTCTGGCCTTGGCGATCGAACGCGTCTGACGCGCAGCAGTGACAATAAGAACAGAGGAAAGCGAAATGACTGACAAGCCTGGTTACCGTCGCCCGCAGGAAGGCACTCAGCCTGAGTACCTGCACCCGACGTATCAATCCACCAACCGTCGCTCACCGTCGAAGCCGTTGGTGTTTTTGCCTCATTCGTTGTCGGAAATTACCGGTCCGACCATCGGCGCCGAACGCGTCAACGAGAGTGACAATGACCTGACCGCCCAGCACAAGGGCGAACCGCTGGGCGAGCGCATCATCATTCACGGCCGCGTGCTGGATGAAAACGGTCTGCCGGTGCCGGGGATTCTGGTGGAGATCTGGCAGGCCAACGCCGCCGGTCGCTACAACCATGCCCGCGACCTGCACGACGCGCCGCTGGACCCGAACTTCACCGGCACCGGCCGCACCGTGACCGACGCCGATGGCTGGTATCAATTCCAGACCATCAAGCCCGGCGCTTACCCGTGGGGCAACCACCACAATGCCTGGCGTCCGGCGCACATCCATTTTTCGCTGTTCGGGCCGAGCATCCTGACGCGCCTCGTCACGCAGATGTATTTCCCCGGCGACCCGTTGCTGGCGTACGACCCGATCTACAACTGCGTGCCCGATACCAGCGCCAAAGAGCGCTTGATCGCCAGTTTCGACCTGGAAAAAACCATCCCTTCCTATGCCCTCGGTTATCGCTGGGACATCGTCTTGCGCGGCCGCGACGCCACGCCGATGGAGAAATAAGATGACGCTGACTGCGACCACGTCCCACACCGTCGGGCCGTATTACCACATCGGCCTGACCTGGCTGAACCGCGAAAACCTCACCGTCGAACAAACCCTGGGCGAGCGCGTTGCGATCACCGGGCAAGTCATCGACGGCAACGGTGACATCGTCAACGACGCGATGCTGGAAGTCTGGCAGGCCAACGCCGCCGGCAAGTACGACCACCCTGAAGACGATCAGGCCAAACCGCTGGACCCGAACTTCGAAGGCTTCGGCCGGATCCCGGTGGATGCCGAAGGGCGCTTCCGCTTCACCACGATCAAGCCGGGCACGGTGGAAGGCCTGAAAGGTTCGACCCAGGCACCACACCTGGTGGTGCTGGTGTTTGCTCGCGGGCTGGTGAAGCACTTGCTGACGCGGATTTACTTTGATGGCGAACCGGCCAACGTGTCGGACCCGCTGTTGGAGTGCGTGCCGGCCGAACGCCGCAATACCTTGCTGGCGAAGCAGGATGCGACCGGTGTTTATCAGTGGAATGTGATTCTGCAAGGCACGGATGCGGAGACGGTGTTCTTCGACTACTGAGTTGGCTTGAGATCATTCGCGGGCAAGTCGGATCGCCGCACCGCTCGCTCCTACAGGTTTTGAATTGGTCATCACATTTTGTGAACGGCACAAAACCTGTAGGAGCGTGGCTTGCCCGCGAAGGCGTCCATAAGTACGCCACCGAATGTTCGTGTGGAACGGGACTGTTGCAAAGTGTGTCTAGACTCTCACTGTCCCCATTGAGTAAAAAACAATGACAACGCCAACTGCTTCACCCGCGCTATACACCGGCGAAGAGCGCAGCAAACGAATCTTTGCGATTGTCGGCGCCTCGTCCGGCAACCTCGTCGAATGGTTCGACTTCTACGTCTACGCCTTTTGCGCGATCTATTTTGCTCCTGCCTTTTTTCCGTCCGATAACCCGACGGTGCAGCTGGTCAACACCGCGGGCGTGTTTGCCGCCGGGTTTTTGATGCGACCCATCGGAGGCTGGATTTTCGGCCGTGTCGCGGACAAGCACGGGCGCAAGAATTCGATGCTGATTTCGATTCTGATGATGTGCTTCGGATCGCTGCTCATCGCGTGCCTGCCGACCTACAAGGACATCGGCGTCTGGGCGCCAATCATGCTGCTGTTCGCGCGCTTGCTGCAGGGCTTGTCGGTGGGCGGTGAGTACGGCACCACCGCCACCTATATGAGCGAAGTGGCCCTCAAGGGCCAGCGCGGGTTTTTCGCCTCGTTCCAGTACGTGACGTTGATTGGCGGGCAACTGCTGGCGGTGACGCTGGTGGTGATCCTGCAACAGTTCCTCACCGAAGATGACCTGCGCGCTTACGGCTGGCGGATTCCGTTCGTGGTGGGGGCGATGGCGGCGCTGGTTTCGCTTTATCTGCGTAGATCGCTGAAAGAAACCACCAGTAAGGAAATGCGCGAGAACAAGGACGCCGGCAGCATCCGCGCGTTGTTCCGCGACCATAAGGCCGCGTTCATTACCGTGCTCGGTTACACCGCCGGCGGCTCGCTGATTTTCTACACCTTCACCACGTACATGCAGAAATACCTGGTGAACACCGCCGGCATGCACGCCAAGACCGCCAGTTACATCATGACCGGCGCGCTGTTCCTTTATATGTGCATGCAGCCGTTCTTCGGCATGCTCGCGGACAAGATCGGCCGCCGTAACTCGATGCTGTGGTTCGGTGCGTTGGGTACGTTGTTCACCGTGCCGATTTTGCTGAGCCTGAAAAGCGTCACCAGTCCGTTTCTGGCATTTGTCCTGATCACTGTGGCGCTGGCGATCGTCAGTTTCTACACCTCGATCAGCGGCCTGGTGAAAGCCGAGATGTTCCCGCCGGAAGTACGCGCCTTGGGCGTTGGCCTGGCGTATGCGGTGGCGAATGCGATTTTCGGCGGTTCGGCGGAATACGTCGCGCTGAGTCTCAAGGCCGTGGGCATGGAAAACTCCTTCTACTGGTACGTTACGGTGATGATGGCGGTGGCGTTCCTGTTCAGCCTGCGTCTGCCGAAACAGGCGAAATACCTGCACAACGACCTTTGATCCATCCGCGTGGGCCACATCGGCCCACGCTTTCAAGGACTGTTTATGAACCAGCGACCGGGCAATCAATTGTTCGATGCCTATTTCACTGCGCGCGATATGCGTGAGGTGTTTTGCGATCAGGGCCGGGTTCAGGCCATGCTCGATTTCGAAGCGGCGCTGGCCCGCGCCGAGGCGCATGTCGGGTTGATTCCGCAGACGGCGGTGGCACCTATCGAAGCGGCTTGCCGCGCCGGGCACTACGATTTCGCCGCCCTTGGCGAGGCGATTGCCACGGCGGGTAATTCGGCGATTCCGCTGGTGAAGGCGTTGGGCAAACAGATCGCCACCACCGATGCCGAAGCCGAGCGCTATGTGCATCTGGGCGCCACCAGCCAGGACGTGATGGACACCGGCCTGGTGCTGCAATTGCGCCGGGCGCTGGAATTGATTGAGGGCGATCTGGCGCAGCTGGGCGAAACCCTTTCAACGCAAGCCCAGCGTTATGTCGCCACGCCGCTGGCCGGGCGCACCTGGTTGCAGCACGCAACGCCGGTCACCTTGGGCATGAAGATCGCCGGTTGGCTGGGCGCCGTCACCCGCAGCCGTCAACGCCTGCAAGAACTCAAACCACGCCTGCTGGTGCTGCAATTCGGCGGAGCCTCCGGCACCCTCGCGGCCCTCGGTGCGCAAGCGCTGCCGATTGCCGACGCGCTGGCCACGGAGCTGCACCTGACGTTGCCCGACCAACCGTGGCACACCCAACGTGATCGCCTGGTGGAGTTCGGTTCGGTGCTGGGATTGATCGCCGGCAGCCTCGGCAAGCTCGGTCGCGACATCAGCCTGTTGATGCAGACTGAAGCGGGCGAAGTGTTCGAACCCTCGGCGCCGGGCAAGGGCGGTTCGTCGACCATGCCGCACAAACGCAACCCGGTGGGTGCCGCCGTGCTGATCGGCGCTGCAACACGGGTTCCCGGTCTGCTCTCGACCCTGTTCAGTGCGATGCCGCAAGAGCACGAGCGCAGCCTCGGCCTGTGGCATGCCGAGTGGGAAACCCTGCCGGAGATTTGCTGCCTGGTGTCCGGTAGCCTCAAGCAAGCATTGCTGGTGGCCGACGGATTGGAAGTGGACGCCGAGCGCATGGCCCGCAACCTCGACCTGACCCAAGGCCTGGTGCTGGCCGAAGCGGTGAGCATCGTCCTCGCACAACGGGTCGGTCGCGACACCGCGCATCATTTACTGGAGCAATGCTGCAAGCGTGCTGTGGCCGAGCAGCGGCATTTACGCGCGGTGCTGGGCGACGAGCCGCACGTGACTGCCGAGCTCTCGGCCGCTGAACTCGATCATCTGCTGGACCCCGCTCACTACCTCGGACAGGCCCATACCTGGGTCGAGAGAGCGGTGGCTGAACATTCTACGTTGACTGCCTGAAGGAGACTGCTGTGGCTTTCGTACAACTCGCCGAGGGCGAACTGCACTACCAAATTGAAGGGCCGCAACTCGATGGCCCGGTCGATGCACCGGTGCTGGTGCTGTCCAACTCGCTGGGCACCGACCTGCACATGTGGGACGCGCAAATTGCCGCGTTCACCGAGCATTTCCGCGTGCTGCGTTTTGATACCCGTGGCCACGGCAAATCCCTGGTCACGCCGGGGCCCTACAGCATCGAGCAACTGGGCCGAGATGTGCTGGCGCTGCTGGATGCGTTGCACATTGAGAAGGCGCATTTCTGCGGTCTGTCGATGGGCGGCTTGATCGGCCAGTGGCTGGGCATCAATGCCGGTGATCGATTGAACAAACTGGTGGTGTGCAACACCGCCGCGAAAATCGGCGACCCGTCGATCTGGAACCCACGCATCGAGACTGTGTTGCGTGACGGCGCGGCCGCCATGGTTGCGCTGCGTGATGCGTCGATTGCGCGCTGGTTTACCCCGGACTTTTCCGCTGCCAATCCGGCGGCGGCGAAGAGGATTACCGACATGCTCGCGGCGACTTCGCCTCAAGGCTACGCGGCCAATTGCGCTGCCGTGCGCGATGCCGATTTCCGTGATCAGCTGCCCTCGATCAAAGTGCCGTTGCTGGTCATCGCCGGCACCGAAGATGCGGTGACGCCGCCGTCCGGTGGGCACTTCATCCAGGAGCATGTGCAGGGCGCCGAGTACGCCGAGTTCTACGCGGCGCATCTGTCCAACGTGCAGGCCGGCGATGCGTTCAGTGATCGCGTTCTCGCTTTTTTGCTGGGCCATTGAGGGGAACATCCGTGGACGAGAAACAACGTTACGACGAGGGCATGAACGTGCGCCGCGCAGTCCTCGGCGACGCCCATGTCGACCGCAGCCTGACTGCGCTGACCGAGTTCAACTCGGAGTTTCAGGAGATGATCACCCGCCACGCGTGGGGCGACATCTGGACCCGCCCGGGCCTGCCGCGCCATACCCGCAGCCTGATCACCATCGCCATGTTGATCGGCATGAACCGTGAGGGTGAACTCAAACTGCACCTGCGTGCCGCCGCCAACAATGGCGTGACCCGTGGCGAGATCAAGGAAGTGATCATGCAGAGCGCCATCTATTGCGGCATCCCGGCGGCGAATGCGACGTTTCATTTGGCCGAGTCGGTGTGGGATGAGTTGGGCGTCGAATCCCGGGAATAGACCAAACGCCACACACCTGTAGGAGCCGGCTTGCTGGCGATTTGGACGACGCGGTTTGTCAGGCGGATCGCGTCGATCCTATCGCCAGCAAGCCGGCTCCTACAGGATTTGCGTTGCCGGGTGGATCGGGACTGTTTTCAGACGGTCGCGACGATGAATATCCGCTTGAACGGAAACAACGTTCGCCCGTCGCTCTCCGGCGGGTAATGCGCGTGTATGCGCATCAGGTAGTGGTAAATGAAGCGCGCCTGTTCATCGGCCTTGAGTGCCTGCATCACTGGCCGCAGCGCCGAGACCTTGACCCAGTCATAGATCGGCGATTGGCCGCAGACCACCTGCAATTGCTCGGTCTCCCAGATGTCCAGGGTTTTGGTGATCGGGGCGAGCAAGCGGTAGTAATCTTCCAGCGACATGAGCGTCCGTGCGGCCATGGCCTCGCGCAGTTGCGCCGTGCCTAACGGTTGGCCGCAAGCACCCGCGTCTTCCAGCGTGTCGAGCACCAACCGATACCACAACGCATCCCGCCAGTCGGGCATGTGCGCTGCCAGGCAACCGCCTGGGTTGAGCTGCCTGAGCAGCCGCGGCAGCAGTTGATGGTGATCCTTGATGAAGTGCAAAACGGCAGCGGCGAACAGCAGGTCCGCTGGCTGTTCGGGCTGCCAGTCGAGCAGGTCACACTGTTTCCACGACGCCTTGATGGGCAGAAGGCGGGCTTCGTCGAGCATTTGTCCGGAACTGTCGATGCCCTGCAACTGCGCGCGAGGCCAACGCTTGGCCAACAGTTGCGTGGCGATGCCGGTGCCGCACCCCAAGTCATAAATACGTTGGGGCGATTTCAGTTCGACACGACCGAGCAATTCATTGACCGGTCGTTGCCTGAGGCGCGAAAACTGCTGGTACGCCTTTGCGTCCCAGTCGGATGTGACGGGTGCAGGATTGAGTCGGGTGACCATGAGGTGGTCCTCTGGTGATCAGCGGTGTCTTCCGATGACAGCCTGGCTAAAGTCTTGCGGACCCACATCAACAGATAACGGAAGGGGAAGGGTTGAAAGCGCCTGAGTCCTGTCAGGTTTTTTCACTGTAATTGACGGTGGGTGAAGCGCCAGTCAGCCTGACAAGCGGCTGACTCGATATCGCGTTATCGTTCTTCGCGGGCAAGCCTCGCTCCTACAGGTTTTGTGCCCGTCACAAAATGAATAACCAACGCAAAACCTGTAGGAGCGAGGCTTGCCCGCGAAGGCGTCCTCGAGGCTTACAACAAACTGATCGGGTAGCTGATGATCAACCGGTTCTCGTCGAACTCGTTGTTGCTGTAGTCGCGGCGCATGGTCGAGTTGCGCCATTTGACGTTCAGGTCCTTCAGCGCACCGCTCTGCACGGTGTAGCCCAGTTCACTCTCGCGGCCCCATTCCTTGCCGTCGGTGATGGTGCCGGTGTGCACGTTTTCGCCGCTGATGTAGCGGTTCATCAGGGTCAGGCCCGGTACGCCGAGCGCAACGAAGTTGTAGTCGTGACGCACCTGCCAGGATTTTTCCCGCGCGTTGTCATAGCTGGAGTTGTAGCTGTCGTTGGCCAGCGTGCCGCCGCTGGTGCCGTTGACCCGCATCCAGGCGTTGTCGCCGGTGAGTTTTTGCAGGCCGACGTAGAAGGTGTTGCCGCCGTACTTGGCGGAAAGCATTCCCGACCAGGTCTTGTTATCCAGATCGCCGGCACGTGCGCTGCCGTCTTCCTTGCCGTAGAAGAAACCGAGGTTGGCGCCCAGGGTCCAGTCGCCGATGGGTTGGCTGTGAATCAGGTTGACGTATTGCTGGCTGTAGATGTCCTTGAGTTCGGCGTTCCATAGGCCGATCTGGGTGCGTTTCTCGTTGAACAGGTATTCGCCGCCCTGGAAGTTGAAGCGGTCGGAGGTGAAGGCCGCTTTGCCGGTCATCGACATGTCGTTCATGCTGCTGTCGTCACGCGGGCTGTTCTGGCGGAACTGGCCGCCGTAGAGCGTCAGGCCGTTGATTTCCTTCGACGTGATCTGACCGCCACGGAAGGTTTGTGGCAGCGAGCGACCATCGTCGGAGCGCAGGATCGGCAGCACCGGCATCCATTCGCCGACCTTCACTTCGGTCTGCGACAGCTTGGCCTTGAACGCCACGTTGGTGCGACCGAAGTTGTCCGCCGGGCGGCCATCGTGGTCCAGCGGCAGCAACTGCGTACCGCCGGTGCCTTTCCCACCGTCGAGTTTCACCGAGTACAGCCCCAGCACATCCATGCCGAAGCCGACGGTGCCTTGGGTGAACCCGGACTTGGCGTCGAGGATGAAACTTTGCGTCCACTCTTCAGCCTTGCCCTGTGCCTTGGTCGGGTTGGTGAAGTTGCGGTTGATGTAGAAGTTGCGCAGGTTCAGGTTGACCTTGGCCCCTTCGACAAAACCCGCCTCTTCGGCCGTGGCGGGCAGGGCGGCACCGGCCAGTGCGAGGGCGATCAGGCTGGGAACGAAATAAGTGGAAGGCGTCATGGGCTCGGTCTCTCTAATTCTTGGAGATGAAACGGGTGGATGCCGCAACCGTCGGGTTGCAGACAAAAGATTCGAATTCAAATGAAACGGGGCGAGATCAGCCGGACAGGGCGGGGCGCGGGGGCATGGTGTCGAACCTGTTGTTATTGGTTTTGTGTGGCGAATGGTGCGGGGAATGAACTGGATGGTTCAATTGGTAAAAGCGGGTTTTGGGCGATTATCGAACGCAACATTTGCTGGGTTTTTGTGTTGTTAATCTTGGCCCCTTCGTCGGAATGCCGCCCAGACCAAGCCCGCTCCTACGGGTTAGCGTGGTTCACACATTTTGTGATCGACACGCAACCTGTAGGAGCGAGGCTTGCCCGCGAAGGGGTCTGCATTGCCAACACAACATTTCCAGCAGCCAAATAAAAGCCCACCAAAAGGTGGGCTTCGTGTTTACAGCCGTTCGATCAGAACAACTTCAGCTTCGGCGCTTCTTCTTTCAGCGGCTCGACTTTCGCAGTCTGCTCGTTCCAGCCACCGCCCAGTGCCTTGTACAGATTCACGGCACTGACCAGTTGCGCCAGGCGGTCGGTGATCAGCGCCTGTTGGGCACTGAACAGCTGACGCTGGGCATCGAGGAAGGTCAGGTTGCTGTCGACGCCAATGCGATAACGACGCTCGGCCAGACGGTAGTAGTCCTGGTTGGCGGTGACGAAATCACGCTGGGCCTGCAACTGCTCGGTATAGGTCTGGCGGGCGGCCAGGCCGTCGGCGACTTCCTGGAAGGCCGTTTGAATGGACTTCTCGTAGTTCGCCACGCCGATGTCTTTCTGGATTTTCGAGTAATCCAGGCTGGCGCGCAGGCTGCCGGCGTTGAAGATCGGCAGGTTGATTTGCGGCTGGAACAACCACGTGCCCGAACCACCCTTGAACAGGCCGGACAGGTCCGGGCTCAACGTACCGGCATTGGCGGTGAGGCTGATGCTCGGGAAGAACGCTGCGCGCGCCGCGCCGATGTTGGCGTTGGCTGCTTTCAGGTTGTATTCGGCTTGCAGAATGTCCGGACGACGTTGCAGCAGGTCCGACGGCAAGCCAGGCGGTACGTCGCTCAGCAAGTCGTCAGACAGCGGCTTGGCTTCTCGCAGATTGGCCGGGATGCCAGTGCCGAGCAGCAGCACCAGGCTGTTTTCATCCTGGGCAACCTGGCGTGTGTAACGGGCCAGTTGCGCACGGGCGTTTTCCACCGAAGTGCGCGACTGCGCCAGATCCAGTGCCGAGGCTACGCCCACTTCGTTGCTGCGCGCGGTGAGCTTGTAGCTCTCCTCGAACGCCGCGAGGGTGTCCTGAGTCAGCTTGCGCAGCTCTTTGTCGGCCTGCCAGGTCAGGTAGGCATTCGCCACGCTGGCCACCAGGCTGATTTGCGTGCTGCGACGGCCTTCTTCAGTGGCGAAGTACTTCTGCAGGGCTTCTTCGTTCAGGCTGCGAACCCGACCAAACAGGTCGAGTTCATAGGCGCTGATGCCGACGGTGGCCGAGTAGGAACTGGTGATGCCTGCCTGACCGCTCTGTGAAGCGTCAGCCGGAACCCGCTGACGGCTGCCGGTACCGTTGGCCGAAACCGCCGGGAACAGGTCGGCGCGGGAGATGCGGTATTGCGCAGCGAACGCGTCGATGTTCAGGGCCGCGACACGCAGGTCACGGTTGTTTTCCAGGGACACCTGGATCAGCTGCTGCAGCGCCGGGTCATGGAAAAACTGCTTCCAGCCCTGTTCGGCGGCGGCCTGGCTCGGCGCCTGGGCCGACGAATACGCCGGGCCTTGCGGGAACTGGGCGGCCACCGGTGCTTCAGGCTGCTGATAATCAGGTATCAGCGAGCAACCGCTCAGCACGAAGGCCGCGACTGCGATGGAGAGTAGCGACTTGCTCATTAGCCAGCCTCTTTAGAAGGTTCAATAGCGTCGTCCTGATCGGCGATTTTTCGCTGACCCATGGCCGACACGGTGACGAAGAACAACGGGACCCAGAAGATCGCCAATACGGTGGCGGTGATCATACCGCCAATTACCACGGTACCGATGGCGTGTTGGCTGCCCGAGCCGGCGCCGCTGGAAATGGCCAGAGGCACCACGCCGAGAATGAACGCCAGGGAGGTCATGATGATCGGGCGCAAACGCATGCGGCAGGCCTCGATGGCAGCCTCCTGCAAGCTCTTGCCCTGCTCATGCAGATCCTTGGCGAACTCGACGATCAGAATGGCGTTTTTCGCCGCCAGACCGATGGTGGTCAACAGACCCACGAGGAAGTACACGTCGTTGGACAGCCCCCGCAGGCTGGTGGCCATCAGCGCACCGATAATCCCCAGTGGCACCACGAGCACGACGGCAATCGGAATCGACCAGCTTTCATACAATGCCGCCAGACACAGGAACACCATCAGAATCGACAGCGCGAACAGCGCTGGCGCCTGGGAGCCTGCCAGTCGTTCTTCATACGACAGACCGGTCCAGGAAATACCGACACCGGCCGGCAGTTTCAGGGCAAGCGCCTCGACTTCGGCCATGGCTTCACCGGTGGAATAACCCGGGGCAGGGGAGCCGAGGATTTCCATCGCTTCTACGCCGTTGTAACGGGCCAGTTTTGGCGAACCGTAAATCCACTCACCCTTGGCAAACGCAGTGAAAGGAACCATGGTCCCGGCGCTGTTGCGCACGTACCACTTCTTCAGGTCTTCAGGGCTCATGCGCGCGCCAGGCTGGCCTTGCACGTAAACCTTCTTCACACGACCACGGTCGATGAAGTCGTTCACATAGCTACTGCCCAAGGCAATCGACAGGGTGCTGTTGATGTCGGCGATGGTAATGCCCAGCGCACTGGCCTTCTCGTCGTCGATTTCCAACTGGTATTGCGGCTCGTCGTTCAGACCGTTCGGGCGCACTTGCGACAGCACTTTGCTCTGCGCCGCCATGCCGAGGAACTGGTTACGGGCAGCCATCAGTTTTTCGTGACCGATACCGGCGCGGTCTTGCAGGAACACGTCGAAACCGGTTGCGTTACCCAGCTCCAGTACCGCTGGCGGTGCGAAAGCGAACACCATGGCGTCACGGAAGGTAAAGAAGTGCTGTTGGGCACGGGCCGCGACTTTGAACACGTTGTTGTCGGCGTTACGTTCGTGCCACGGCCTCATCATGATGAACGCCATACCCGAACTCTGGCCACGGCCGGCGAAGTTGAAGCCGGTCACGGTAAACACCGAGTTCACCGCATCGCCTTCACCGCCATCCTTGCTTGGGCGCAGCAGGAATTCACGCATTTGGTCCACGACGACCTGAGTGCGCTGGGCAGTCGAGCCGGCCGGGGTCTGCACTTGAGCAAACAGTACGCCCTGGTCTTCCTCCGGGAGGAACGAGGATGGAATACGCATGAACAACCAGATCATGCCGATGACGATGATCACGTAGGCCAGCAGGTACGGTGCCTTGTTGCGCAGAATGTTGCCGACACCACGCTCGTAGCTTTTCACGCTACGGTCGAAATTGCGGTTGAACCAGCCAAAGAAGCCGCGTTTCGGCACGCCGTGCTCGCCCTTGGGAATGGCTTTGAGCATGGTGGCGCAGAGCGCCGGGGTGAAGATCAGCGCGACCAGTACCGACAGGGCCATGGCCGAGACGATGGTGATCGAGAACTGCTTGTAGATCACGCCGGTGGAACCGCCGAAGAACGCCATCGGCAACAGTACCGCCGAGAGCACAAGAGCAATACCGACCAGCGCACCCTGGATCTGCCCCATGGATTTCTTGGTGGCCTCCTTGGGTGACAGGCCTTCTTCGCTCATGACCCGTTCGACGTTTTCCACCACGACGATGGCATCGTCCACCAGCAGGCCGATGGCCAATACCATACCGAACATGGTCAGGGTGTTGATGCTGAAACCGAACGCCGCGAGGATGCCGAACGTACCCAGCAATACCACTGGCACGGTCATCGTGGTGATGACAGTGGCGCGGAAGTTTTGCAGGAACAGGAACATCACCAGGAACACCAGCACGATGGCTTCGACCAGGGTTTCAACCACACCCTTGATCGACTCGGTCACCACTGGCGTGGTGTCGTACGGGAACACCACTTCCATCCCTTGCGGGAAGAACGGCTTGAGGCTGTCGATGGTTTTGCGCAGGGCTTTCGCGGTGTCGAGGGCGTTGGCACCGTTGGCCAGTTTCACCGCCAGGCCGGAAGCCGGGGCGCCGTTGAACTGGGCGTTGATGCTGTAGTTCTCGCCACCCAGACCGACGTCGGCGACATCTTTCAAGCGAACCTGGGAGCCGTCCTTGTTGACCTTGAGCAGGATTTTGTTGAATTGCTCAGCGGTCTGCAGGCGGGTCTTGCCGATGATCGTCGCGTTCAACTGAGTGCCGGGCAGGGCAGGCAGGCCGCCGAGCTGGCCGGACGATACCTGGACGTTTTGCGCGGCGATGGCGGTTTTGACGTCAATCGGGGTCAGGTTGAAGTTGTTCAACTTGGCCGGGTCGAGCCAGATACGCATGGCGTACTGGGAACCGAACACCTGGAAGTCGCCCACGCCGGCTGTCCGCGAGATCGGATCCTGCATGTTGGACACGATGTAGTTGGACAGGTCGTCCTTGGTCATGCTGCCGTCACGCGAGACCACGCCGATCACCAGCAGGAAGTTTTTCACCGCCTTGGTGACGCGGATACCTTGCTGCTGCACTTCTTGCGGCAGCAGCGGGGTGGCCAGGTTCAGTTTGTTTTGGACCTGAACCTGCGCGGTATCGGAGTTGGTGCCTTGCTCGAAAGTCGCGGTGATCGTCATGGTGCCGTCGGAGTTACTTTCCGAGGACACATAACGCAGGTTGTCGATACCGTTGAGCTGCTGCTCGATCACCTGAACCACGGTGTCTTGCACGGTTTGCGCGGAAGCGCCCGGGTAGGCCACGGAGATGGCGATCGCCGGAGGTGCAATGCTCGGGTACTGGTTGATCGGCAACTTGAGGATCGATAGAGCCCCGACCAGCATGATCACCAGGGCAATTACCCAGGCGAAAATCGGACGGTCGATAAAAAATTTCGACATGGTTTACTCCCCTTTGCCGCTGGAAGCCTTGTTAGCTGCCTGTGCGGGGGCCGGGTTCTTTGCGCCAACGTTAGTCGCCTCAGTGGCCTTGACTTCAATGCCAGGTTTGACGAATTGCAGCCCTTCGGTGATCAGGCGATCGCCGGCTTTCAGGCCGTCCTCGATCAGCCACTGGCTGCCGACAGTGCGGCTGGCCTTGAGCTGACGCAGCTCGACCTTGTTGTCCGCACCGACGACCAGCGCGGTCGGGGAGCCTTTGAGGTCGCGGGTCACGCCTTGTTGCGGCGCCAGGATGGCGGCTGCATTCACGCCGGCCTGAAGCTGGGCGTGAACGAACATGCCGGGCAACAGGGTGTGATCAGGGTTCGGGAACACCGCACGCAGGGTGACGGAGCCGGTGGTCTGGTCAACCGAGACCTCGGAGAACTCGAGCTTGCCTTCCAGTTTGTACTGGCTGCCGTCTTCGAGGGTCAGCTTGACCGCCGCCGAGTTGTCACCGGCCTTTTGCAGGCGACCGCTTTCCAGTTCACGGCGCAGTTCAAGCAGCTCTACCGAGGACTGGGTGACATCGACGTAGATCGGATCGAGTTGCTGGATCACCGCCATGGCGTCTGCCTGGCCACTGGTGACCAGAGCGCCTTCGGTCACGCTGGAACGACCGATGCGACCGGACAGAGGCGCGTACACTTTGGTGTAGCGCACATTGATCTGGGCGCTTTGCAGTGCGGCTTCCGATTGCAGGCGGTTGGCCAGTGCGGTGTCGTATTCCTGACGGCTTACAGCCTGTTCGTTGACCAATTGCTTGTAACGATCGGAGATCGATTTGGTCTGTTGCAGGTTGGCTTCGGCGCTTTTCAGCGTGGCTTCATAAATCGCCGGATCGATCTGATACAGCTGTTGGCCGGCCTTGACGTCACCGCCTTCCTTGAACAGACGCTTGAGAATGATGCCGTTGACCTGCGGGCGAACTTCGGCGATGCGATAGGCGCTGGTGCGACCTGGCAGCTCGGACGTCAGGGTGAAGGCTTGAGGTTGCAAGGTGACGACGCCGACCTGAGGCGGTGGAGCGGCCGGTGCCGCTTCTTCCTTTTTGCATCCGCTGAGCAGCGATGCCAAGGCGACGGCAGTGACCAGAGCGGTAACAGCTGGCTTGAATTGCATGAAAATCCTCGGGTCAGGCGCGCAAAAAAACGCACAAGAAAAGATGGAAGGTTAAAAATTGGGTGCCGGGTGGATAAGTAGCCTGCTAAGGAATATACTTACATTCACGGTTGTTTGTAAATACCTTGGCTGTGTACCCTCGCTGTTACAGAGGCCGTCGCAAGGTTGGAATTGTAGGCCCGGGGACAAGCCCCTAGAGCGCTCGCCCCACTTTTATTCAGCTGATATTCAGACATCGCTGAAGCATCCTGATTGAGGTTGTACTGCCATGGTCCGTCGCACCAAAGAGGAAGCTCAAGAAACCCGCAGCCAGATACTCGAGGCGGCCGAAAAGGCCTTTTTCGAGCGGGGCGTGGCCCGCACGACGCTGGCGGACATCGCAACCCTGGCCGGCGTCACCCGCGGCGCCATCTACTGGCATTTCAGCAACAAGGCCGATCTGGTGCAGGCCATGCTTGATAGCTTGCATGAGCCGCTTGATGAACTGGCCAAAGCCGCGGAGAGCGAAGACGAGCTCGACCCGCTGGGCTGCATGCGTCGACTGCTGATTCATTTGTTTCATGAAGTTGCGCTGGACCCCAAGACCCGGCGCATCAACGAGATTCTGTTTCATAAGTGCGAATTCACCGATGAAATGTGCGACCTGCGCCAGCAGCGCCGAACGGCCAGCCTCGAATGCAACATGCGCATTGGCCTGACCTTGCGTAATGCCGTGAATCGCGGGCAGTTGCCGGAAAATCTCGACCCCGCCCGTGCGGCCATCAGCATTCATGCCTATATAGATGGCCTGCTGTACCAATGGTTGCTTGCGCCGGACAGCTTTGAACTGCATACCGATGCCGAGCGTTGGGTCGATACCGGGCTGGACATGCTGCGTTTTAGTCCCAGCCTGCGAAAATGAAACAACATGCGTAATCGGCTTCGCGTGTGTCAACCGTTGAAGCCGTAGATGAACCGTTCTTCACGCGCTCTACGGCAGTGGGGTGCTTTTATATACGCCCGTTCGCTTGGTTGACAGGTCGCACGCTCAGTATTTTGTAGGAATTTTGTGTCTGGTCTGTGAGAAAGGGTAAGTACCAGACGTTGAATAGATCCTGTCATGATCCCTGTAGGAGCGAGGCTTGCCCGCGAAAGGTGTGAGCTATAACGCGTAAACCAGATACCCCGCGGCGCCCTCGGATTTTTCGCGAGCAGGCTCGCTCCTGCAGAAGCTGCGTCAGGCACACGGCAAATAAAAAGCCCCGGCTCTTTCGAGTCGGGGCTTTTTGCGTTTCAGCGGGTGACGATTACAGCGTCGGGTAGTCGATGTAGCCGACCGGGCCCTTGCCGTAGAACAGCTCCGGACGCGCTTCGTTCAGCGGCGCATCGGCCTTCAAACGTGCCGGCAAATCCGGGTTGGCAATGAACGGCACGCCGAAGGCGACCGCGTCAGCCTTGCCGCTGGCCAGCCAGGCGTTGGCGCTGTCCTTGGTGAAGCGTTCGTTGACGATGTAAGGACCGCCGAAGGCTTCCTTGATTTGCGGGCCGAGGCTGTCGGTGCCTTCTTTTTCGCGGGAGCAGATGAACGCGATGCCACGTTTGCCCAGTTCGCGAGCGACGTAGGTGAAGGTTTCGGCCAGGTTGTCGTCGCCCATGTCATGGGAATCGGCACGCGGTGCCAGGTGCACACCAACGCGGCCGGCGCCCCAGACTTCGATCGCGGCATCGGTCACTTCCAGCAGCAGGCGTGCACGGTTTTCCACGGAGCCGCCGTATTGGTCGGTGCGCTGGTTGGTGCTGCTTTGCAGGAACTGGTCGAGCAGGTAACCGTTGGCGCCGTGGATTTCCACGCCGTCGAAACCGGCGGCCTTGGCGTTTTCCGCACCGACGCGGTAAGCGTCGACGATGTCGGCGATTTCAGCGGTTTCCAGGGCGCGCGGCGTCGGGTAATCGGCCAGTGGGCGAACCAGGCTGACGTGACCTTTGGGCTGGATGGCGCTCGGTGCGACCGGTTTTTCGCCGTTCAGGTACGACTCGTGGGAAACCCGGCCGACGTGCCACAGTTGCAGGAAGATCTTGCCGCCCGCGCCGTGGATCGCCTTGGTGACGTTGGTCCAGCCGCGCACTTGATCGTTGGACCAGATGCCCGGGGTGTCCGGGTAGCCAACGCCCATCGGCGTGACCGAGGTGGCTTCGCTGAGGATCAGGCCGGCCGAGGCGCGTTGAACGTAGTACTCGGCCATCAGCGCGTTCGGCACACGACCTTCGTCGGCGCGGCAGCGGGTCAGCGGAGCCATGATGATGCGGTTGGCCAACTCGAGGTCGCCCAGTTTGATCGGATCGAAAATAGTCGTCATGAAATGCACCCTCGTGAGGTATCAGTGAGTCAGTTGGTAGCAGGGGCCAGCTCGGGATTACCGCTCTGACGGAAAGTAATCAGGGTCACCAGCAGGGCGAGTACCGCCAGTGCGGCGGCCGCCAGTGGCACGCTGGTCAGGCCGTAGCCGTGGGCTATGACGCTGCCGCCGACCCAGGCACCGAGTGCGTTGCCGACGTTGAAGGCGCCGATGTTCAGGGTCGACACCAGGTTCGGTGCAGCCTTGCCGTAGGCCACCACGTTCACTTGCAGGGCGGGTACGGCGGCAAAGCACGCGGTAGCCCAGAGGAACAGAGTGATTTCGGTCGGGATCAGCGCAACGCTGGTCCAGGTCAGTACGGTGGACACCACGGCCATGCTGATGAACACGCCGATCAGCGTCGCCGCCAGGCCTTTGTCGGCCAGTTTGCCGCCGATGATGTTGCCGACCGTCAGGCCCAGGCCGATGAGCATCAGCGTCCAGGTCACGCCCCGTGGCGAGACGCCGGTCACCTCGCCCAGCAGCGGGGCGACGTAGGTGAACAAGGTGAACACCGACGCGGCGAACAGCGCGGTCATGCTCAACGACAGCCAGATACCGGCGCCTTTGAGGGCACGCAGCTCGGCGCGCATGTCGAGTTTCTCTTCATCGCGCTTGGCCGGCAGGAAACGGATCAGGCCGATCAGGGCGATTACGCCGATAACGGTCACCGCCCAGAACGTCGAGCGCCAGCCGGCTTGTTGACCCAGCGCGGTGCCCAGCGGCACGCCGAGGACGTTGGCCAGGGTCAGGCCGGTGAACATCAGGGCCACGGCCGAAGCGCGTTTGTTGGCCGGAACCAGGCCAGCAGCTACCACCGAACCGATACCGAAGAATGCACCGTGGCAGAGGGCAGTCACCACTCGGGCAAACATCAGCACGTTGTAGTCACTGGCCACTGCGCAGAGCAGATTGCCGATGATGAATATCCCCATCAACGCCACCAGTGCTGCCTTGCGCGGCAGTTTGGCGGTGGCCAGTGCCATGAACGGCGCACCGATGGCCACGCCCAGGGCGTAACCGGTCACCAGCCAGCCGGCGCCGGGGATCGACACACCGAGGTCGGCCGCCACATCGGGCAGCAGGCCCATGATGACGAACTCGGTGGTGCCGATGGCGAAGGCGCTCAAGGCCAGGATGAGGAGCGAGAGGGGCATTGTTGATTCCTTGTCGGCTGACTGACGTTAAGGGTCAGAGCTCTTTACTGAAGGTTTTGAGGAATTCCTGGATGGTTTCCTCGTTGCGTTTGAAAAAGTGCCACTGGCCGACTTTGCGGCTGCTGATCAGGCCGGCGCGTTGCAGGGTCGCCAGGTGGGCGGACACCGTGGACTGCGACAAACCGCACCGTTGATCGATCTGCCCGGCGCAGACGCCGTGCTCGTTGCTGTGGGTCTGGTCGGGAAATTCGACGTCCGGGTCTTTGAGCCAGTGCAGGATTTCTCGCCGTACTGGGTGTGCCAGGGCTTTTATTATTTCGTCGAGGTCGAGGTTCATAGCTTGGGGCTCGTGATGAGTAAAACGCTATATCGCGATGAGGCGAACTTTAAATCGGTATTTCGCGATATACCAATATGATTTTGATCTGATGACCGCATAAATCGGTATATCGGGTTATAACGATATGAATGCCGCAGTGTTAAGCTGGGCGGCATGAACTATCTCGCACATCTTCACCTCGGTGGCCAGCGTCCCGGTCAATTGCTTGGCAGTCTGTATGGCGATTTCGTCAAAGGACGGCTGCAAGGGCAGTTCGACCCGGAGATCGAGGCGGCTATCCAGTTGCATCGCAGCATCGACGTGTTTACCGACCGCCATCCGATGGTGGACGTGGCGTTGTCGCGGTTTTCCCTGACCCGTCGGCGTTATGCCGGGATCGTGCTCGATGTGTTTTTTGACCATTGCCTGGCGCGGGACTGGACGCTGTATGCCGACCGGCCGCTGGCGCTGTTCACCGGCGACGTGTATCGGGTGCTGTCCCATGAGCCGCAATTACCGGAACGCCTGGCGAGGATTGCGCCGCACATGGTGGCGAATGACTGGTTGGGTTCTTACCGGGAATTTGAAGTGTTGGAGCAGGTGCTGCGAGGGATTTCGCGGCGGCTGACCAGGCCCGAGGAACTGGCGGCGGCGATGCAGGAGTTGCGGGAGTTGTATGAGCCGTTGAGCGAGGACTTTCGGTTGTTTTACCCGCAGCTCCAGGATTTCGCCAAAAACTACCCGACAACATAAATCCCTGTAGGAGCCGGCTTGCTGGCGATGGCGGTGTATCAGTCAGCATCTCTGTTGAATGCTATGCCGCTATCGCCAGCAAGCCGGCTCCTACAGGGGTATGTGTTCAGGCAGCGATGGCGGGGCGCATCGGAGCCTGCTGTTTTTCGGGAATCGCGCCAAACAACACCTTCTGCACTGCCTGCTGCGCTTCGAATGCCAGCGCCGCACGTTCCCGGCCTTCACAGGCAATCGGCTTGAGCAGATGAATCTCCACATCGCCCCGGTCGTTGGCAAAAAGGCGCATCAGGTGAGAGAGCAAGTCATCATCGCCAATGAACGGCGCCAGCGAATCGACCTCACCCTCGCGCAGATAACGAATCGCCAACGGTTGCAGCTTCGCTTGCGAATCAATCGCTGCCGACAGCAAGCGACCATGGAAGGTGCGCAAGGAACGGCCATCGGTGGTGGTGCCTTCCGGGAACATCAGCAGCGGATGCGCTTGCTCCAGGTGGCGCGTCATCTGTTTACGGATCAACTGGCTGTCACCCGAACCACGGCGGATAAACAGGCTGCCGGCCTTGGCCGCCAACCAGCCCGCCACCGGCCAGGTACGCACTTCGGCCTTGGACAGGAACGACATTGGCGTGAGCATGCCCAGCAGCGGAATGTCCGTCCAGGACACGTGGTTGCTGACCCAGAGCATCGGCTCCTTCGGCAATTCACCGTGCACGGTCACGCGAAAGGGCAGGGCATTCGCCAGGCGTGCCATGAAAAATCTCGACCAGCGCTGACGGCGGACCATCGAATGGGCGATGCCCAAGCGCTCGAACAAACCGAACACACTGGCCATGCTCAGCCCCAATGCCACCACGACCAACACTCGCGCAATCCGCGCGTACACCCGTAGGCGGCTCATTACACAGCCGCCTTGAAGTGTTTGGCGTAGCGCGGGCAGAGTTCGTCGCGTTTGAGCAGGATGAACACGTCGGCGACCTGGAAGTCTTCGTCCCAGCACGGCTCGCCACAGATCTTCGCACCGAGGCGCATGTAGGCCTTGAGCAGCGGCGGCATTTCGGCGATGACGTTGGAGGGGATGTCCAGAACCGGCAACGGTTTTTTCGGTTCGGCGCGCAGGTTTTCGGTGCACAGGTAACGTTCGCGCAGACGCTGCATGATCGCGTGAGCCTGAATGCCGCCGTCCTGCATCGGGATGCTCGCGCAACCCATCAGATAGCTGTAGCCGCCCTGGTTCAGGACTTCGGCCAGTTCACCCCAGAGCACGGCGATGGTGCCGCCGTTGCGGTAGGCCGGGTCGACGCAGGTGCGGCCGATTTCGAGGATCGGGCCTTTCAAGTGGACCAGACCGTGCAGGCTGAATTCTTCTTCGCTGTAAAACTTACCCAGGCTGCTGGCGGCGGTGTGGTCGAGCAAACGGGTGGTTGCCACCAGGCGACCGGTGTTCAGGTCACGCACGCCGATGTGGGCGCAGTGAACATCATAGTCATCCATGTCCAGACCCAGTTCCGCGCCTTTGAGCTTGGCGTTGAACTCGCCGCTGAACACGTTGAAGCGCAAAGCCTGGGCTTCCTGCAAGGCCTCGGCGCCCACCAGGCGTTCGGCTTGCAGGCGGCGTTCATTGCCGGTGTCGCTGATGCGGGCGATCTGAGTCATTGCGATTCTCCGTGCGGGCTGGTCACCCGTCTTGGGTTAGAGCCGATCGACTTTCTTTATGCGGCCGTGTTGTGCAAAGTCAGGCTATGTAGCCCCGGTGTCATCGCCATGAAGCTTTGGTGATGCTTATATGACAGCCCACAAGGAGCCTCTTATGCCCTGGCAAACCCTGTTGAAACGCCGCGATCGCTTGCCCGCCAATCCGGACCTCGGTGAGGGCTTCGCGACCTTGTTGCAGCAGTTGGGCACGGTCACGCCGTTTGAGTTGGCGGTGGGCGGTGGACGCCTGATGGCGACGCCGGGGCTGGCGTTTCTGGTGGGCTACCAGGCGGCATTGCGCATGCTGTGGCCGAGTGCGCCGCCGAGCCTCGGCGCGTTGTGCGCGACCGAACAGCGCAGCCTGCGGGTGGCGGACATGCAGACGCGTCTGAGCGATCTGCGCCTGAGCGGACGCAAGGATTTCGTGACCGCCGGCGATGCGGCCGACTGGCTGCTGATCGCCGCTCGCAGTGAAGCGCCTGGCGAGTCTCCGCGCCTGAGCCTGGCGGTGGTTTATCCCGGTGAGCCGGGTGTGCGCCTGGAAAAACTCCCACCGATCCCACTGATGCCGGACATCAGCCATGGCCGGCTGTTTCTCGACCATGCCTTGTGTGAGTTGCTGGCGGGGGATGGCTGGGATGCGTACGTCAAACCGTTCAGAACGCTGGAAGACGTCTATGTGTTGAGCGCGATGACGGCGTGGTTGTATGGCGTCGGCCAGGACAGTGACTGGCCGCAGGCCTTGCTGTTGCGTTTGCTGGCGCTGTTGGCCGGGTGTGCGGAGGTCAGCCGGCAGGCGCCGAACAATCCGGCGGGGCATGTGTTGCTGGGCGGGTTGTTTGCGCAGTTCGACGGGTTGAAGGTTGAGGTGAATCAGGCATTGGCCGATGGCCCGCCGCAGTGGGCGGCGATGTGGCAGCGGGATCAGGCGGTGATGGATTTGGCGGCGGGCGCGCGGGGCAAGCGGTTGGCCAAGGCACTCGCGGCGATCTGACGGGCCTCTTCGCGGGCAAGCCTCGCTCCTACGGATTGCACCGTCCCTGTAGGAGCGAGGCTTGCCCGCGAAGGCGTCTTCATTGACGACACAAACTCCGAAACTGTCATCAACCTCAACTAGGCTCAGCAATCAAATCCGCCGAGCCCCTGCCATGTTCAAAGGCTTGTCCCTGTTTTTCATGCTGCTGCTCAGCCTCTCGACCCAGGCCGAAACCTGGCCCGCCGAGCAATGGTCGTCCGGTCCGACCCTGAGCGGCCCGGCGCTGCAAGCCCTGGAAACCTACGCCTTCCCACCCCGTGATGACATCAGCCGAAAAGGCGTCCGCACCGACGCCTTGCTGGTGATCCGCGACGGTCAGTTGATCTACGAACGCTACGCCGGCCCGACCAGCGTCGACACGCCGCACCTGACCTGGTCGATCAGCAAGAGCCTTATGGCCACGGTGCTCGGCGTTGCCTATGGCGAAGGCCTGTTCAAATTGCAGGACCCGGCGCTGAAGTTCTATCCATCGCTGGTAAAGCACCCGGCAATCACCCTGGCCGATCTGCTGCACTGGGCCTCGGGCCTGGACTGGCAGGAAGACTACGAATACGCGCCGTTGAAGTCCTCGGTGGTGGCGATGCTCTACACCCGCGGCCATCACGACATGGCCGCCTTCACCACCGATCACGCCGAGTACGCCAAGCCCGGTCAGGCTTTTCGCTATTCCAGCGGTGACAGCAATCTGTTGTCCGCGGCGTTGAAGAACATCGTCGGTCCGGCGCGTTATCCCGACTATCCATGGTCCGCGCTGTTCGAGCCGCTGGGGATTCGCCACGCGGTGTGGGAAACCGATGGCACGGGCACTTTCGTTGCCTCGTCCAATGCCTACCTCACCGCCCGCGACCTGGCGCGAGTCGGCCTGTTGATGGCGCGTGACGGCCGTTGGGGGGACCGGCAATTGCTGCCCAAAGACTGGGTCACCTTCAATCGCGAGCCCTTCGCCCACTATCAAGCGAATCAGGACGACGCGGTGCCAGGCGGTCAGTGGTGGCTCAATCGCGCCGTGGATGGCGCAGCGCAACCCTGGCCCGATGCACCCCACGACACCTTCGCCGCACTCGGTCATTGGGGCCAGGCGATGTACGTGATCCCCAGCGAAAAGCTGGTGATCGTGCGCTACGGCGACGACCGCGACGGTAGCTACAGCCACAACGCGTTGCTCAACCTCGCGCGCAAGGCAATCGCCGGGAAGGTGCAGCCATGAGCCGTCGCCCGTTTGTCCGCCGCCGACCGTTCAGCTCGGTGTTGTTGATCCTGCTGATCGCGTTGCTTGGCTGGATCTGGCACGAGCGGGTAGCGCTGTGGGCCTTCCCGGACATCATCAGTGCCTACACCGCCAAGGAATACTGCTCGTGCCGATACGTGATGAACAACGACGCCGAGTATTGCCGTGGCTATGTGAAGCAGTGGCTGCCCTTCAGCGGTTTTACCGATGACGCCGCCGGCAAACGCGTGACGGTCAGCGGCATGGGGCGCAGCAACAGCGCGCAATGGATCGGCGAACACCAAGGCTGCCGTCTGCAACCCTGACAGGTCACTTTTGTAGGAGCCGGCTTGCCGGCGATGGCGATCTCAGGGATGCCATCGCCAGCAAGCCGGCTCCTACAGGTTTGGCGTGAACCTTCAATCCCGAGCACACCGCAAATCCGTAGGAGCCGGCTTGCTGGCGATGGCAATCTCCGGGACGCCATCGCCGGCAAGCCGGGCTCCTACAGGGGTGGTCTTCAATCTTCGCGGTTTGCAATGCGCTCGCGGACGGTTAAGGTTCGTTCAGGTTTATCTGCCCCACGAGTCTTTATGTTCAAGCGGTCCCTCACCAAAACCCTCGCCTTTGTGCTGCTGGCCAGCGCTACTTTGTCGGCTCAGGCCAATTGGTACCTGGACGGCGAATCCTCGCGGCTGTCGTTCGTCAGCACCAAAAACGCCAATGTTTCCGAAGTGCAGCGCTTCCTGGTGCTGCATGGCAAGGTCAGTCCCAAAGGCCTGGCCGAGGTGGAAGTCGAGCTGGATTCGGTGAACAGCGGCATCCCCTTGCGCGACGAACGCATGCGCAAGGAGCTGTTCGAGGTCCAGACCTTTCCCGAAGCGTTGATCACTGCGCAGATTGATTTGCGCCCGATCAACGACCTCGCCCCCGGCGCGCAACTCGAACTGCGCTTGCCGGTCACCGTCAACCTCCACGGCAAAACCCGTGAGTACAACGCCGAGTTGTTGGCGACTCGCCTCGATGACCGGCGCTTTCAGGTGGTGACGCTCGAACCGCTGGTGATCAACGCCGAGGATTTTGATCTGGCGCCGGGGCTGGACAGCTTGCGCAAGGTCGCCGGGTTGTCGGCGATCAGTCTGTCGGTGCCGGTGGGTGCGGTGCTGATTTTCACGGCGCGCTGACATGGCCGGCGCGATTTTTCCCTGGCGTGAAGGCAACAGCTTCGAACTGCTGATTGACGGTCCGCAGTTCTTTCCACGGATGCTGGTCGCGATTGCGCGCGCCGAGGAACAAGTCGAACTGGAGCTGTACCTGGTGGAGGCGGGCGCGTGTGCCGAGGCCATGGTTCAGGCACTGGTCCAGGCCGCCGAGCGCGGCGTGCGGGTGCGCTGCCTGTTCGATGATTACGGCAGCCTCGCGTTTACCCTGACCTTGCGTCAGCGGCTGATGGCGGCCGGCGTAGAGCTGCGCTTCTACAATCGCCTGAGCTGGCGACGCTGGGTCGGCAATTTCTACCGCGATCATCGCAAGTTGTTGTTGGTCGATCAGAGCATGGCCGTGGTCGGCGGCACCGGTGTCACCGATGAGTTCTGGACGCCGGGCGAAGACGCCAGCGAATGGCACGAAGTGATGGTGGAAATCACCGGTCCTCTGGTCATCGACTGGCAGTTGTTGTTCGATCGCCAATGGATCGCCAACCGCCATCGCCGCGCATGGAAACCTGCCTCGCATTTCGGTTTGCCGCGATTGCCCCGCGTGCCGCCGATGGGCGAGGGCATGGGCCGGGTCGCGTATGCCGACGCCCGCCAGCACCGCGACATCCTGCAATCGCTGGTTCGTGCGCTGAACAGCGGACAAAAGCGAATCTGGCTGGCCACACCGTATTTCCTGCCGACCTGGAAAGTCCGCCGCTCGTTGCGCCGGGCGGCTGGCCGAGGCGTCGATGTACGGCTGTTGTTGACCGGGCCGCGCACCGATCACCCGTCGGTACGTTATGCCGGGCATCGTTACTACCCGCGATTGCTCAAGGCCGGGGTGAAGATCTTCGAATACCAGCCGTGTTTCCTGCACCTGAAAATGGTGCTGGTCGATGATTGGGTGAGCATTGGCTCGTGCAACTTCGATCACTGGAATTTGCGATTCAACCTGGAAGCCAACCTTGAAGCGCTGGACCCGGGGCTGACGCGTGCGGTGGCGGCGAGTTTCGAGAATGACTTTGCGCTGAGCCAGGAAGTGAGCCTGGAGGCCTGGCAACGCCGACCGCTGTGGCGGCGGGTGAAGCAGAGGATCTGGGGATGGGTGGATCGGTTGGTGGTGAATCTGCTGGATCGACGGGGCTGAACCCAATCTCCGCAACCCCCTAAAACCACTGTGGGAGCGGGCTTGCTCGCGAAGAGGCCGTGTCAGTCAACAATGATTTCGACTGACAGTCCGCTTTCGCGAGCAAGCCCGCTCCCACAGGGAATCGAGGTTGGATCGCTATTCTTTTGTCGACGCAATCCTTGTAGGAGCCGGCTTGCTGGCGATGGCATCACCGCGGTGTATCTGACAAACCGCGGAGATGCCATCGCCAGCAAGCCGGCTCCTACAAAGGTTCTACAGGAGTTCGAAGCTCTGCTGCGTCACGTCCTGGGAGTCCAGGCCGATCTGCACGTTGAACTTGCCTGGCTCCGCTGCGTACTTCAACTGAGCGTTGAAGAACTTCAGGTCATCCTCGGTGATGGTGAAGTGCACGACTTTCTGTTCGCCGGCCTTGAGCGTGACTTTCTGGAAGTTCTTCAGTTCCTTCAGTGGCCGGATCATCGAACCGGTCACGTCCTGGATGTACAGCTGCACCACGGTTTCGCCGTCGCGTTTGCCGGTGTTTTTCACCATGACGCTGGCGTCGAGCTTGCCGGTCTTGTTCAGCGTGGTCGATGACAGGGCCATGTCGGTCAGGCTGAAATCGGTGTAGCTCAGACCGAAGCCGAACGGGAACAGAGGCCCTGTGGTGTCATCGAAATACTGCGAGGTGTAGTTGCCCGGTTTGCCCGGCGTGAACGGCCGGCCAATGCTCAGGTGGTTGTAGTAGGTCGGAATCTGGCCCACCGAACGCGGGAAGGTGATCGGCAGTTTGCCCGACGGGTTGTAGTCGCCGAACAAAACGTCGGCGATGGCATTGCCGCCTTCGGTGCCGCTGAACCAGGTTTCCAGAATCGCGTCAGCCTGGTCTTTCTCTTCGAGAATCGACAGCGGACGGCCGTTCATCAACACCAGCACCAGCGGTTTGCCGGTGGCTTTCAAGGCCTTGAGCAATTCGCGCTGGTTGGCCGGGATGTTCAGGTCGGTGCGGCTCGACGATTCGTGGGACATGCCACGGGATTCGCCCACGGCTGCCACCACCACATCGGCATCCTTGGCGGCTTTCACCGCTTCGTCGATCAGCACTTGTGCCGAGCGCGGGTCATCGACCACTTCCGGGGCATCGAAGTTGAGGAAGTTCAGGTAATCCAGCGCCTTCTTGTCGCTGGTGATGTTGGCGCCACGGGCGTAGATCAGCGTCGACTGCGCACCGAGTGCGGTGGTCATGCCGTCGAACAGTGTCACCGATTGCGCAGGGCGACCGTTGGCGGCCCAACTGCCCATCATGTCGATCGGTGCCTTGGCCAATGGACCGACCAGCATGATTTTCGCGGTTTTCTTCAGCGGCAGGGTTTCGCCCTGGTTCTTCAGCAACACCAGGCTGCGGCGCGCAACGTCGCGCGCCTCGGCGCGGTGCAGGCGGCTGTCGGCGTTAGTGTCGACCGGATCATCTTCAGCCTTGCCGATGCGCAGGTACGGGTCCTTGAACAGGCCCATGTCGTACTTGGCGTCGAGCACCGCTCGCACGGCATTATCGATGTCGCTCTGCTGGATCTCGCCGGCCTTGAGCAGCCCTGGCAGCTCCTTGCCGTAGAGCGTGTCGTTCATGCTCATATGAATGCCGGCCTTGATCGCCAGCTTCGCGGCTTCGCGGCCGTCAGCGGCAACGCCGTGCTTGATCAGCTCGAAAATCGCCCCATGGTCGCTGACCGCCAGGCCCTTGAAGCCCCAGTCCTTGCGCAACAGGTCGTTCATCAGCCAGGTGTTGGCGGTGGCCGGTATGCCGTTGATCGAGTTCAACGCGACCATGACCCCACCAGCGCCGGCGTCAATCGCCGCGCGGTACGGTGGCAGATAGTCCTGGTACATCTTGACCGGGCTCATGTCGACGACGTTGTAGTCGCGACCGCCCTCGACCGCGCCATACAAGGCGAAGTGCTTGACGCTGGCCATAATGCTGTCGGCCGCGTTCGCGCCGGCGCCCTGGAATGCCTTGACCATCACGCCGGCGATGCGCGACACGAGATAGGTGTCTTCACCGAAGCCTTCGGAAGTACGGCCCCAGCGCGGGTCACGGGAGATGTCGACCATCGGTGCAAAAGTGAGGTCGACGCCGTCCGACGCAGCTTCCTTGGCGGCGATGCGCCCGGACAGGCCGATGGCGTCCATGTCCCAGCTCGAAGCGAGGGCGATAGGAATCGGGAAAATCGTGCGGTGGCCGTGGATCACGTCGTAGGCGAAGAACATCGGGATCTTCAACCGGCTGCGCATCGCCGCGTCCTGCATCGGACGGTTTTCCGGGCGGGTGATCGAGTTGAACGTACCGCCGATGTTACCGGCGGCAATTTCCTTGCGGATCAGCTCCCGAGGCATTTCCGGGCCGATGCTGATCAGGCGCAACTGGCCGATTTTTTCATCGAGGGTCATCTGCTTCATCAGGTTGCTGATGAAAGCGTCCTTGTTCTCCAGAGGTGTGGGCGTCGTGGCGGCCAATACGTTATGACTGGCCAGGCTGACGAACAGGCCCAGCAAACACAGCTTCTTCATGAATGGTTTTCTCAAAAGCCCAAACGGCAGTGAATACGCGCCGGTCAGCCAAAATTTAGGGAGCGACTATTGTTGTTCAAGTAAATGCGGGCACACTTGCGCAGTGTTTTTACGCTGGGGCATCTTTTAGCCCATTGGCTCGATGCAATCCAGTGGCGGCGGCAGATTATGCCCGAAGAGTCCGGTCAGGAGGTTGCTGGTTGTTTTTTCAACGGAATGTGCACGGGAGCGTCAACCAGATGAATGTACGACATCACACTCGGTCGAGCCTGCAGGTCGCAGCCTTGATGTTGCTGACCACGTTGCTGGCCGGTTGCGGCATCAACAATATTCCGACCCTCGACGAACAGGCCAAGGCCGCCTGGGGCCAGGTGCAAAACCAGTATCAGCGCCGCGCCGACCTGATCCCCAACCTGGTGGAAACCGTCAAGGGCTATGCGAAGCACGAGGAAGAAACCCTGACCGCGGTGATCGAAGCCCGGGCCAAGGCGACGTCCATTCAGGTGGATGCCAGCACCCTCGACAACCCCGAGAAACTCAAGCAGTTCCAGCAGGCGCAGGATCAGTTGACCGGCGCCTTGAGCCGTTTGATGGTGGTGTCCGAGCGTTACCCGGACCTCAAGGCCAACCAGAATTTTCTGGCGTTGCAATCGCAACTGGAAGGCACCGAGAATCGCATCGCCGTGGCGCGTCGCGACTTCATTCTCGCGGTGCAGAACTACAACACCGAAATCCGCACCTTCCCGGGCCGCTTGTGGCACACCGTGATGTACAGCGACTTGCCGATCCGCGAAACCTTTGAAGCCACCACCCCCGGTGCCGAGAAAGCGCCGCAAGTGAAGTTCTGACCGGCTTGAAGCATTACCACGGATGAGGTTGCCAATGCGCGTGTTGAATGTGGGCCTGGCGCTGTTGCTCTGGGTGTTTGCTGCCACGGCCCAGGCCGAGCTGAAGTTTCCGGAGTTGACCGGGCGGGTGGTGGACAACGCCGGGATGATCGAGCCGTCAGTGCGCGAGCAGGTGACGCAACAGCTCAATGCCCATGAAAAGGCCACTGGCGAGCAGTTGGTGGTGGTGACGGTGCCGGACTTGCAGGGCGCCGAGATTGCCGACTTCGGTTACCAACTCGGGCGCCACTGGGGCATCGGTCAGAAGGACAAGAACAATGGCGCGTTGCTGATCGTCGCCCGTGATGAGCGCAAGCTGCGGATTGAAGTCGGTTATGGCCTGGAAGATCGCCTGACCGATGCGCAGAGTTCGGTGATCATCCATCAGGTGATCACCCCGGCGTTCAAGACCGGAAACTTCAGCAAGGGCATCAGCGACGGGGTCGCGGCGATGCTGGTGGTGTTGGGCGGCAGCCCGCTGGATGAACCGTCGACTATTTATGAGTCGGGCGGCGATCAGGACGGTGATTTTGTTTCCCGACACCCAGGAATTTTCGTGTTTCTGGTGGTGCTGTTCATCCTGACGATATTCGTCTTGCAGATGTTCGGGATTCTGCCGGCGGGTCGAGGCGGGTCGGGCGGTTCGAGTGGTGGTTTCGGCGGTGGAGGTTTTGGGGGCGGCGGTGGAGGCGGGGGCTTCAGCGGCGGTGGGGGCAGTTTCGGGGGCGGCGGTTCGTCGGGCGGCTGGTGATAACAATAATGAACGAGCACTTTAAGACATGGCATTACTGACTGAACACGAACAACGCAAAGTCGCCGAGGCAATCGCCCGGGTCGAGCGCGACACCGACGCCGAGCTGGTGACGGTGCTTGCAGCCCGCGCCGACGACTATGCGTACATCCCGCTGCTATGGGCCAGCCTGCTGGCGCTGGTGGTGCCGGGTGTCGTGCATTATTTGACCGGCTGGCTGACCATGCACAGCCTGCTGCTGGTGCAATGGCTCACCTTCATCGTGCTGTGCCTGGTGTTCCGCATTCCGAAAGTCACCACGCACCTGATCCCGCGCTCGGTGCGTCACTGGCGCGCCTCGAACCTGGCGCGCCGGCAGTTCCTGGAGCAAAACCTGCACCACACCGTGGGCAGCACCGGCATGCTGATTTTCGTCTGCGAGGCCGAGCGCTATGTGGAAATCCTGGTGGACGAAGGGATTTCCAAACGGCTGGATAACAAAAACTGGGACGCCATTGTGGCGGCGTTCACCCAGCAGGTGAAACAGGGGCAGACGTTGCAGGGCTTTGTGACGTGCGTGGAAGCGTGCGGTGAGCTGCTCAAGGTGCACGTGCCGGTGACGCATGTGCGCAATGAGTTGCCGAATCGGTTGGTGGTTCTAGGCTAGTCGCGACGCATTCCCCTGTGGGAGCGAGCCTGCTCGCGATGGTCGTCAACGATAACGCGGGGTTACTGGATACTCGCGGTGCTCTTTAGTCCATCGCGAGCAGGCTCGCTCCCACAGGGGAATGCGTTCACATGCTGAACCGTTCGGGAAATTACCCGTGCCCTCAATCCTTATCCCCCCTAAAATACCCGCCATTCCCGATTCGCTCCGCCCGAGGCCGTTTTTTTCATGTCAGTCATTGCCACTTCCGCCAGCCTCGCGCCGGATCACCACGCCCAGTTCATCGACCTGCTGCAAACCAGCCTCGACGCCAATGCCTTCATCAAGCTGGTGCTGGCCAAGTACGTCGGCACCGAAGCGGATCTGCAACGGCTGATCATCAAGCAACTGACGGTCAAGGATCAGCCTTGCCTGTCCTTCGTCTACCGCTACAAAACCCGCGACATCACCAAGAACCTGCCGCTGGCCGAGGGCGTGGCGACCATCGCCGCGTTGCTGCCGGCCTCGTTCAAAAATGCGCATTTGTTATCGCTGACCGACGAAGCCCAGCTCGAATACAGCAAAAAGGGCAAGTCTTCGCTGTTCAAGAGCAAACCTCAGCAATTGCGTGAAGTGCCGTCCGCGGAGCACAACCGCGAGAAAAACCGCTTCCTAGACCTCAGCCGGCCGTTCCTCGCCGACCTCGGTGTGACCAACAGCAAGCACGAGCTGATCCCGGCGATGTCGCGCAAGTGGAAGCAGATCAACAAGTTCATCGAAGTCTTCAGCCATGCGCTGACCACCTCACCGCTGGCACTGGACAAACCGGTGCGGGTCGCAGATTTCGGTTCGGGCAAGGGCTACCTGACGTTTGCGATTCACGACTACCTGCGCAACACCTTGAACGCCGAAGGCGAGGTGACCGGCGTCGAGCTGCGTGAAGAAATGGTCAACCTGTGCAACGCCGCCGCCGCGAAACTGGAACACCCGGGGCTGGTGTTCAAGTGCGGTGACGTGCGCAGTGTGGCGCCGAGCGAGCTGGACGTGATGATCGCGCTGCATGCCTGCGACATCGCCACTGATTATGCGATCCACACCGGCATTCGTTCCGGCGCGTCGATCATCATGTGCTCGCCGTGCTGCCACAAGCAGATCCGCCTGCAAATCCAGAGCCCGGCGCTGCTCAAGCCGATGCTGCAATACGGTTTGCACCTGGGTCAGCAAGCGGAAATGGTCACCGACAGTTTGCGTGCGTTGTTCCTTGAAACCTGCGGTTACGAAACCAAGGTGTTCGAGTTCATCTCACTGGACCATACCAACAAGAACAAGATGATCCTGGCGGTCAAACGCGCCGAGCCGGTGGACCCGGCCCAGTTGTTGGTGAAGATTCAGGAGCTGAAGGATTTCTACCACATCACCGAACATTGCCTGGAAACCCTGCTGCGCGCTGACAACTACCTCTGAAACACCTTGTAGGAGCCGGCTTGCCGGCGATGGCGATTTCACGGACGCCATCGCCGGCAAGCCGGCTCCTACAGGGTTGAGTTGTGTCAATGCATTCGGGGGCGGTCAGAGTTACGTGGTGGCTATGCGGGCAGGTTTGACCGCGGTTTTGCGTCCGAGCATCACGGTAACAATCACCCCGGCAGCAAACAGCCAGGTGATCGGCTCGATGTGTTCACCGAAGAACAACGCCGAAAACGCGATGGTGAAGAAGATCTGCAACAGCTGGATCTGACTGACCCGGGCAATGCCACCCATGGCCAACCCGGCGTACCAGGCGAAGAAGCCAATGAACTGCGAGAACAGCGAAACATAACCAAACGCCCACCAGGTCTTGGCCGAAATTTCGCCCTGGTGTTGCAGCGCCAGGTACACCACCGGTCCGATCAACAGCGGCGTCGACAGCACCAGCGCCCAGCAGATCACCTGCCAGCCGCCCATCTCCTTGGCCAAGCGCCCCCCTTCGGCATACCCCAGACCGCCCACGGCAATCGCGCCGAGCATCAGCAGATCCCCGGCCTGAATGCTCCCGGCACCGCTGATCAACGCGTAACCCAGCACCAGCGCACTGCCCAGCGCGGCGCAGGCCCAGAAGGCTTTCGACGGGCGTTCGTGGGACAACCACGCGGCGTACAGCGCCACGCACAAGGGTTGCAGGCCGTTGACCAGTGCGCCGTGGGACGCGGGCAAGGTTTGCATGGCCCAAGCGGATAAAACCGGGAAGCCAAGGATCACGCCGGCGATCACCAGCGTCAGGCCTTTGACTTGTTTCCAGGTCGGCCATTTTTCCCTGCGCCACAGCAACAACAGCGCCGCCGGAACCGCCGCGAACAACGCACGACCGAGGCCGTTGAGCAACGGATGGAGCTCCTGCACGACGATCCGTGTGAAGGGCAGGGTCAGGCTGAAAATCACAACGCCGAGCAGGCCGAGGGCCATGCCGGTGTTTTCGCGCGTGGACATGATGGGAACCAGAATTCAGGGTGGCGGGAAGTGTCTTCATCTAGCCATAAATCCGGTGGCGGCCGCTGTTACAGCTAGGTGCAGAGTTATCCGTACAGTTGAGGACGCCTTCGCGGGCAAGCCTCGCTCCTACAGGGATCACGCATAACCTGTAGGAGCGAGGCTTGCCCGCGAAGAACGATAACGCCGTAGTAGCTGGTTATTACCCGACCCTCTGGATAACGACTACCTTGAATACTCCTGCCTATTTCCCAGAGGAGTCCTCCCCATGGCTGCCAAGAAAATCCTGATGCTGGTCGGCGATTACGTCGAAGACTACGAAGTGATGGTGCCGTTCCAGGCACTGCTGATGGTTGGTCACACGGTGCACGCGGTGTGCCCGGACAAATCCGCCGGCCAGACCGTGCGTACGGCGATCCACGACTTCGAAGGCGACCAGACCTACAGCGAAAAGCCTGGCCATCTGTTTGCCTTGAACTTCGATTTTGCCAAGGTCGCTGAAGCCGACTACGACGCGCTGCTGATCCCCGGCGGTCGTGCCCCGGAATACCTGCGCCTGAACGAAAAAGTCCTGGACCTGGTGCGTGCCTTCGACAAGGCCGGCAAACCGATCGCCGCCGTGTGCCACGGTGCGCAATTGCTGGCGGCGGCGGGAGTTCTGGAAGGTCGCGAATGCAGCGCCTACCCGGCTTGCGCACCGGAAGTACGCTTGGCCGGTGGAACGTTCATCGATATCCCGGTGACGGAAGGTCACGTTCAGGGCAATCTGGCCACTGCTCCGGCCTGGCCGGCCCACCCGAGCTGGCTCGCCGGTTTTCTCGGGTTGCTGGGCACCAAAATCACGCTGTAACGAGGGACTTTTTCATGTGCGAGCTCTACGTCAAGGCCGACCCGATCCTCTATGAATCGCGCTCCCGCTCGCTGCGCATCTGCGGGGTGGTCACCACCCTGCGGCTGGAGAATCAGTTCTGGGACATCCTCAGCGAAATCGCCGAGGTCGACGGCATGACCACCAACCAGTTGATCGCCAAGCTGTATGAAGAGGTGATGGATTACCGCGGGGAAGTGGTGAACTTTGCTTCGTTCTTGCGGGTGAGTTGTACGCGGTATTTGTCGCAACGGCGGGTGGCTGCTCCGGAGCTGTCGGTGGTGCGAACCGCTGTGAAATAACTTGGACCGCGTCGCCCCATTCGCGGGCAAGCCTCGCTCCTACAGGGGATCGCATACCACCGTAGGAGCGAGGCTTGCCCGCGAAGGCGTCAGATCAGGCATTACAAAAAACAGGATCAGAAGAACCGCGTCACGCTCACCTTGGCATTGCGCCCCTGGCTCCACGCACGATCACCGCTCAGCGCCGGCCGGTAGTTTTCGTTGAACAGGTTGTCGACCGTCAGATTGACCTCGGTACCTTTCAGGTAAGCCTGTTGCGGTTTCCAGTTGGCGAACAACCCCTGAACGTTGTAGCGCTCGTTGGCGAACTGGTTGTAGAACGCGTCCCCCACACTGTTTTTGCTGGCACCGTATTTGTCGCTCGGCAGGCGGTCGGTCTTGCGTACGAACTCGCCCTGCCAGCCAACCTGGGCATCCCAACTCGGGATTTTCACACCCAGCGTGGCATTCCATTTCGCTGGCGGAATGTCCCGTGCCCAAACGTCCGGTCCCCACGGGTTGGTGTACGCCCCTTCGTGTTTGCCGGTGAACCACGCATAGGACAGCGAGCCAAACAGGTAGGTGGAATCGTAGAAGCTTTCCACTTCAAAGCCTTTGATGGTCAGCCCGCCAATGTTGCGGTAATTGCCCATCGGGCCAGAGCCCTTGCAGTCTGTGGCGATGGTGCCGCCCTTGATCGCCTGGTTTTCGCAGCCGACACCGGTGGCCTTGAAAATTTCGTCGTCGATCTTGTTGCGCATCAGCGTGGTGCGAATCTGCACGCTGTCGTGGTCGGCGAACACGTTGGAGAAGCTGCTGATGTTACCGGCACGCCAACCGGTGATGCGTTCCCGGTCGAGGTCGACGCTGGTGGCGGTGCGGCTGCCAGTACCCTGGACTTCGTACTGCTCGTCGATGACCGGTGCGCGCCAGGTTTTGCTGTAGTCGACAAAGAACCCGACATTGGGCGTGACCCTCCAGAACGCCGACAGGCGCGGCGACCAGCCGGCGTAGGTCTGGTTGCTGTAATCGTGGCCGAACGACGGGTTCGGGTTGGTGTAGACCGACGCTTCGTTTTCCTCGCCACGGTTGCGCACATGGTCGTAGCGCAGGGACGGCGTGAGGGTGAAGTCGCCCAAAGTGATGGCGTCCTTCAAATAGGCGCTGTTGGTGTCGACCTTGCCTTGGGGCATGAAGCTGGGCTGGAAATAGCCGTAGTTGTAACTCGCCACTTCGTAGGTCTTGCCCGGCATCCACATTTCGGTGTCGCGGCTGTGCTTGCGGATTTCCACACCGCTGGTGACTGCGTGGGCCAGGTCGCCGGTGTCGAAGAGGCTGATGTTGCGCAACTCGACGATGCGGTCCTTGTAGGCGGTTTCCATCTTGCGTCCGCCGGTGGACGTCTGGAAAAACGCCGTGGCATCGCGCTCGTCGGTCTGGTCGGTGTGGGATTCCGAGTAAGTCAGCTCGAGGTCGACCAAGCGGTTCTCCAGCGGCTGGTAGCGGTACTTGGTCGACCAGGTAGTATCGATGGTTTCGCGATTGGCCAGAAAACGTTTCAGGGCATTTTTGTAGCCGTATTGCTTGATGTTTTGACTGGTCGGCGGGGTCGGGTAACTGGTCGAGGAAAAGGGTGTCCAGCGTTCGCTTTCGGAGTGCGAGTACGACAGGCCGACACTGTGCTCATCGTTGAGGCGCAGGTTGAGTTTGAACAGTTGGCCGTCCAGATCCTGGGCGCTGTTGGGCAGGCGCTTGGGGTTGATCGGGAAGCGGTTTTCCGGATCTGGGGTGGTGCCCGCCAGCTTCATGTCGTCGCCATCGCGCTTGGTCAGGTACAACAAGGCGTCGGCACGGCCATCGTCGGTGCGACCGAACAGCGCCGAGCTGTAGATTTGTTGATGGTCGTTGCTGGCGTAACCGTATTTGACCATGGCGCCGCTGTTGCGCCCGTCCTGAAGCAAGTCCGGGGCGTTCTTGGTTTCCATGTGCACGGTGCCGCCGAAACCACCGTTGCCGGTGAACACCGAGTGCGGGCCTTTTTCCACTTCAATGCGCTTGATCAGCTCCGGCTCGATGAACACCGTGCCTTGCTGGTAGCGCTCGAAGCCGCTTTTGGTCGCGCCGTCCACCGTCAGCGGTACGTCCTCGGCATCGCCCAGGCCCCAGATGTTGATGGTCTGGCCGCCGGGTTTCATCGAACCGCCCATGCTCACGCCGGGCAAGGTCGCCAGCAGGCTGGGAATGTTGCTCGGTTGGCGCCGATCGATATCGGTTTGGGTCAGGGTCGAGCGGCCGACAGTGCTGGAATCGACCTCGGTGCCGCTGCCGATCACGCTCAAGGCGTCGAGCTGAATCCCTTCGCTGCTGCTGGTAACCGGCTCGGCCGGGCGCACCACGTAAGTCTGATTGACCTTGATCAGACTGAACGGGCTGTTGTCGAGCAATTGGCGTATCGCCGCTTCCGCGCTGAAGTCGCCATCGAGGGCCGGCGCCTTGAGGTTGCGCAACTGCGCCTCGTCGAACAGCAACTGAATCTTCGCCTGCTGGGCAATCTGGCTCAGCGATGTGGCCAGCGGTTGCGCCGGCAGATGCAGGTTGATCGACTCGGCATGGGCTTGCAGGCTGAGCGCCAGGCATGCGGCGAGCAGGGTCGGTCGAAGGCAGGTGAGCGGATAAGGCGAAGACACGCGAAACATTGAATCCCCCGGGGCGGCTAAAAGGCCAAAAAGGTGTGCGTAAGGAACGCAGACCGGAGGAAGACGCGGCAGCCAAAAAAAACCTCACATGCGAATGAAAAATATTCTCATGTGAGATGTTTCAACGTGCTTCGATGCGCAACTGGCCGTCAGCGAGGGCGACGGTTTTCACCGGGATCAGCGCTGGCAGGGCGTTGAGCAGCGCATCGGGATCAGTGACATCGAGGTTGCCGGACACCTTGAACCGCCCCAGTTTCGGATCGGCCAGCAGTACCGGGCGGGCGCGATACAGGTTCAACTCGTCGACCAGGCTCGCCAGTTCCCGATTGCGAAACGCCAGGTGCCCGCTGCGCCAGTCGGCCACTTGCCCGTCGGCCAGGGTCTGCTGTTGCAGGGCGCCGCTGGCGAGGTCAACCGTGGCTTGCTGTTGGGCGCCGAGCATCACTTGCGTCTTGCTGCTCGGGGCAAACGCGACCTGGCCATGGGCGACACTCACCACCAGTTGCTTTTCGCCGCGCCGCACATCGAAACCGGTGCCGACCACGCGCACCGTGGCATCGCCCGCATGCACCCACAGCGGGCGCTCCTTGTCGGGGGCGACGTCGAGATAGAGCTGGCCCTGTTCGAGATAGAGCTGACGTTGCTGGCCAGTGAAATCAATGCGCAGCCGCGTATTGGCATTGACCGACAAGGTGCTGCCGTCCGGCAGGTTGAACGTCCGCGCGCCTTGGGACTGGGCGGCAATCTGTTGCTGATAGACACCGCGGGGCGTGCCGAGGCTGAACGCCAGCACGGCACACACCAGCGCCGCCGCGACGGCCAGGGACGGACGCCAGGCATTGGATTTACGGCGCGGAGTGAGGGGCAGCGGTTTGTTCAGTTCCCGGAGTTCGGCCAGGTCGGTCCACAGGTGTTCGAAGGCGTGGTAAGCCTTGGCCTGCTCGGGCACGCTCAGCCACTGTTCGAACGCCTTGCGATGAGCATCGCTGTGATCTTCGCGGTTGCGCACAAACCACACGGCCGCCTGGGCCTCGATGCTGTCATCCGGCAGGTCGCTGTCAATGTCGTGAGGGCCGTTCATTCTGGCTGCTCCATGCCGTTGTCGTGATCCAGGCGTTGCTTGCAATGCAGCAGGGCGATGGCGATGTGTTTTTCCACCATGCTCAGGGAAATGCCCATGCGCTCGGCAATCTGCGCCTGACTCAGGCCTTCGAAGCGGTGCAGCATAAGGGCTTCGCGGCGACGTGGCGAGAGTTCGGCGAGCACACTTTTAAGCTGTTCCAGACGTTGCATGCGTTGGGCTCCGGCCATCGGGTCATGATGGTCGTCAGAGACGGGTTCCGGCTCGGTGTCGTGACTTGGGTGCACGAGGTTGCGCACCTTCTGCCGACGCCAGTGATCACGCAGCAGGTTGCGCGCCATTTGAAACAGGAACGCCCGCGGCTGCTCGACCTTGGCCCGGTCGTTGTAATCCAGCCATTGGGTGAAGACGTCCTGCGTCATGTCCGCCGCGTCGCTGGGGTTATCCGTGCGTTTGCGCAGGTAATGCAGGATGTCCCCGTAGAACCGGCGAAAGAAATCAGCCGACAACGGGTCGGGCGTGAGGCGAGGCATGGATATCCTTCTTGACGACGCGCAGTGCAGAAAGTCGCGAATGATATCGAGAATTATTACTATTTGTCTTGTGGCAAATGCGGGATTTTGTTCGACAGTGGCTAAACCGTGCAGACGGTCTTTACTGTCAGGCAACTTTCGTTGAACGGTCTACAGGAGCAGCATCATGTCTGGATGGTATGAGTTGAGCAAAACCAGCAACGGCCAGTTTCGCTTCGTGCTGAAAGCGGCGAATGCCGAAACCATTCTGAACAGCGAGCACTACACCACTCGCAGCGCCGCCGAAAACGGCATCGCCTCAGTGCAGAAGAATAGCCCGCTGGATGAGCGCTACGAGAAAAAGACCACCAAGGATGGCCATCCGTATTTCAACCTCAAGGCCGCCAACCACGAGATTATCGGCAGCAGCGAGGCCTATTCTTCCGAGGCTGCGCGGGAAAAAGGCATCGCCAGCGTGAAGGCCAACGGCCCGACCACGGTGATCAAGGACAAGACCCTACCGGTGCTCTAAAAAACCACACAAAACCCTTGTAGGAGCCGGCTTGCCGGCGATGGTGTGTCAGCTACACAGGTGTCGACTGACACACCATCGCCAGCAAGCTGGCTCCTACAGGGTTTGGTGATCAACGCAACGCGTTCAACAAGCCTTGCAACTGACTCCGCCCAGCCTCACCGAGAGGAAACACCGGCAACCGTGGATCGCCCACTTCCAACCCGGTCGCACGCAAGCCGGCCTTGATCGTTGCCGGCAAGCCACCCTTCAAAATGAAGTCCAGCAACGGCAACTGGCGATAGAACAGTTCACGCGCCTTGCTCAAATCATTGGCCAATACAGCTTCATACAAATCAAGATTGAGCTGCGCAATCAGGTTCGGCGCCGCCGTGCACCAGCCTTTCGCCCCGGCGGCAAACGCCTCCAAAGCCAGCGGATTACAGCCGTTGTAGAACGGCACCTGACCTTCGCCGAGCCGTTGCAGTTGGTGCATGCGCTGGATGTCGCCGGTGCTCTCCTTGACCATGGTTACGTTGTCCACGGCGTTGACGATGCGCAGGATCAGGTCGACCGACATGTCCGTGCCGCTGGTGGCCGGGTTGTTGTAGAGCATGATCGGTACGCCGATGCTGTCACCGATGGCGCGGTAATGGGCGAGGATTTCCGCTTCGCTGAGTTTCCAGTAAGACGTCGGCAAGACCATCACCACGTCGGCGCCATGGGCTTCGGCGAAACGTGCGCGGCGTACGGCTTTGGCGGTGGTCAGGTCGGATACGCTGACGATGGTCGGCACCCGTTTGGCCACGTGCTTGATGCTGAACTCGCTGACCTGGTCCCACTCCGCGTCGCTCAGGTAAGCGCCTTCGCCGGTGCTGCCCAGCGGCGCGATCGAGTGGACGCCGTCGTCGATCAGACGGTCGATGGAACGTCCGAGCGCGTCGAGATCAACGCCTTCGCCATTGGCGGTGAACGGGGTGATGGTGTAGCCGATGATGCCGTGAATCGTTGGGGTCGACATGGCGACGCTCCTCTTGAAAATGCGTGGGTTCAGTTCAGGCAATCGGCGTGTTGGCGCAGGTTTTGCCGAGCGTAGTAGTTGAACGCAGCGCCATGGCGCTTGGGTTTCGAGATCCAGTCATGGGCTTCACGGCCCAGTTCCGGAATGATCGGTTTGATGGTCCCGGCGCTCATGGCCAACAGTTGCAGCTTCGCGGCGCGCTCGATCAGTTGCGCGATCACGCAGGCTTCCTCGATGGTCGTGCCGGTGGACAACTGGCCATGGTGAGAGAGCAGGACCGCACGCTTGTCGCCGAGGGCGCCGGCAATCAGTTCGCCTTCTTCGTTACCGACCGGCACACCCGGCCAGCCTTCGAGAAACGCGCAATCGTCGTAGAGCGGGCAGAGGTCCATGTGGGAAATCTGCAGCGGCACTTCGAGCATCGACAGCGCCGCGACGTGCGTCGGGTGCGTGTGAATGATGCAGTTCACGTCCGGTCGGGCGCGGTACACCCAACTGTGGAAACGGTTGGCCGGGTTGGGCATGCCGTGACCTTCAAGCACTTCCAGGTCTTCGTTGACCAGCAGCAGGTTGCTGGCGGTGATTTCGTCGAAACCCAGGCCCAGTTGTTGAGTGTAGTAAGTGCCGGGCTGCGGGCCACGGGCGGTGATCTGCCCGGCCAGGCCGGAGTCGTGGCCGTTCTCGAACAGAATGCGGCAGGTCAGGGCCAGCTTTTGCCGGTCGGTCCACGTATTATCTGCCAGGGTATTTTGCATCTGGGTCAGCGCTTGCTTGACCAGTTGCTCTTTGGGTAATGCTAAGGTCTTGGCCATATCGGTGTCCTTTGGGTGGTTCAATGGACGTCGGATTTGCCGTTCACTCGTTGCTCGCAAGGCCTTGGTGAATGCAAATGACACAAATGATGCTATATGACACTTTGTGTCATTGGCAAGGATGAATCGTTGCCTCCTCGATGGATTAATCGTTCTGCATGTCTATCCGTTTGAAATTACTGAGAAAAAAATTGGGCGTGACGCTTGAGGCCCTGGCTGAAAAATCCGGGATGACCAAGAGCTATCTGTCGAAAGTCGAGCGCGGGTTGAATACGCCGTCCATCGCGGCTGCGCTGAAGCTGGCCAAGGCGCTGAATGTCAAGGTCGAGGAATTGTTCTCCGAAGACAGCGTCAGCCTCGACAGCTACAGCCTGGTGCGCAGCCATGAGCGTCAGTCGCTGGCGGCCAATGATGAGAGCCTCGGCTATGCGGTGCTGGCGCATCAGGTGAGTGAGCGCAGTCTGCTGCCGTTCATCATTTATCCGCCGTTCGAATTCGCGGACAAAACCTTCAAGGAACACTTGGGGGAGGAGTTTCTGTTTGTCCACGAAGGGCAGGTGGAAGTGGACTTCATGAACGAGCGCGTGCTGCTCGAACGCGGTGATGCGCTGCACTTCAATGCGCAGAAACCGCACCGGATCCGCTCGGTGGGCGAGGTTCAGGCGCAGTTGCTGGTGGTGGTGCATAGCGCTGAGGAGTGAGCTGCATAAGTCGGCACTTTCGCAAACACCGCGGCCCCCTGTAGGAGCCAGCTTGCTGGCGATGGCGTACGGTCAGCCAATGCAGATGTTGACTGACCCACCGCCATCGCCAGCAAGCTGGCTCCTACAGGACCGTTGTTAGACCTCGACGGGAACGGTCAGCTTCGGGCTGCCCAACGCATGCGTCTTCGAATCAAAAAACCGCAGCTCCGATCCGGTCCCCTCAAACACCTTCGCGTAATGCCGCTTCTGATGCTGGATAAACGCCTTGCTGCGCGGATAAATCGAAATCGCCACCACCTTGGGTTTCGCCTGGCGCAGCGCATGAATGATGTGGCTGTCCTGCTCGCCCAGCGCATGCCCGAAGACGCACAACCCTTCCGCATGCCCCAATAACTGGTCATAGCAAAACGACAAATAATCCGAGCTGCGGATGGTCTTGAGCTTGTCTGCGCTCGGCCCTTCGTTCACAAACAGCGGCACGTCATCCAGCGTCTTGATCGTGTTGTTGATCGCAAAACTGCCCAGCAGCGTGCCTTCGGTCGACATCAGTTTGCGCGCCGTGCCGTCCTGATTGCGCACCAGATGCAAACCGCCGTGCAGGTACAGCAGACGGGTTTTATCGGTCGCCGTGGCGCTCAAATCAAACCCCGGCTCGGCACCCTGGAACAGGTCGGTGATCGCATTCGGCTGGTGCTGGATTGCCCAGTAGTTGAGCAAGTCGTAATTGGTGGTGAACACCGTCCGGTAACGGCCCAGTTCCTGATTGATCGTCGCCAATGTCGAAGGCACCACCAGTCGCCACGGGATGTGCACCGCGTGCACGGTGTTGATCAGCGCTTCCTTGATCGCGTAGTAGCGATTGCGCGGCGCGGCGGAGCTGACGGCCAGGGCCTTGTTCACCCGGCTGGTGGTTTTCAGCGCACCCAGCACCTGCTCGAAACTGCGCGTTTGCATTGCGTCGAACACGCTGAGCTCGGACTGGCTCAGGGGTTTTTCTTCGACGGTACGGGCGTTTTCGAACAGCGAGTCGTAGCCGAAATCGTCCCAGACCGCGCGGCTGGCGCCGTTGCCCACCAGCAGGCCGCTGATCGAGGCGGTGGCGCGCAAGGCGTTCCAGTCTTCAAGCTGGGCATCGACATCCTGGAAATCGGTCATTGCGGTCGTCGTCTCAAAAAGCAAAAGGTCGGATGGGCGGCGACTTTATCACGACCCGGACTTGAGCCAGATCAAGTTAACGCCGGGCCGATGGGTCGATCCTGTGGGTATCCGCCGGATCGAACCGCCGATACGGCCCAGACCTGGAGATTCGCCATGAGCAGCACGTTTTTCATCCCCTCCGTGAACATCATGGGTATTGGTTGCCTCGACGAGGCCATGGACGCCATCGGCAAGTACGGTTTTAAAAAGGCGCTGATCGTCACCGACGCCGGGCTGGCCAAGGCGGGCGTGGCTGCGATGATCGCCGAGAGGCTGGCAATGAAAGACATCGACTCGGTCATCTTCGACGGCGCCAAGCCCAACCCGAGCATCGCCAACGTCGAGAGCGGGCTGGGCCTGCTCAAGGAAAGTCGCTGTGATTTCGTGGTGTCGCTGGGCGGTGGTTCGCCCCACGACTGCGCCAAAGGCATCGCATTGTGCGCGACCAATGGCGGGCAGATCCGTGACTACGAAGGCGTCGACCAATCCGAGAAGCCGCAACTGCCGTTGATCGCCATCAACACCACCGCTGGCACCGCCAGTGAGATGACGCGTTTCTGCATCATCACCGACGAATCCCGTCACGTGAAAATGGCCATCGTCGACCGCAACGTCACGCCGCTGCTGTCGGTCAACGACCCGGCGCTGATGGTCGCCATGCCCAAAAGCCTGACCGCGGCCACCGGCATGGACGCGCTGACCCACGCCATCGAAGCCTACGTGTCCACCGCTGCCAACCCGATCACCGATGCCTGCGCGCTGAAGGCGATGACGCTGATCAGCAGCAACCTGCGCCTGGCCGTGCGCGATGGCAGCGATCTGGCCGCGCGGGAAAACATGGCTTACGCACAGTTCCTCGCGGGCATGGCGTTCAACAATGCGTCCCTTGGCTACGTGCATGCCATGGCCCACCAGTTGGGTGGTTTCTACGACTTGCCCCATGGCGTTTGTAACGCCGTGCTGTTGCCGCATGTGCAAAGCTTCAACGCGCTGGTGTGCGCCGAACGCCTGACCGACGTGGCCCACGCAATGGGCGCCGATATTCGCGGCTTCAGCCCGGAAGAGGGCGCGCAGGCAGCCATCACGGCGATCCGCAGCCTGGCCAGGGATGTGGAAATCCCCGCCGGGTTGCGTGAACTCGGCGCCCGGCTCAACGACATCCCGACGCTCGCCAGCAACGCCTTGAAAGACGCGTGCGGCGTGACCAACCCACGTGCAGCGGATCAGCGGCAGATTGAGGAGATTTTCCGCAGCGCGTTCTAAGCGGTTTTACGGCCGGGCGCGATGATCACGCAGAGCATCGCGCCCAGGGCCAGCAACGTGCATAACAGTGACAACGGCCATGCCTGCTGGCTGGCGATCAGGCTCGCGATACCACCAATGACGGCAGCCATCAGTTGATGGATGAACCCGCTCAACGCCATCGCATAGGCACCGCCGACCGGCGAACCGTCGTTGGCCAGCGACAGGCTGATCGGGTAATTCAACGACTGGCCGAACACCGCTACGCAGTAGGGCAACCAGAACAACAGCGCAATCGAAGTGCCGGCGATGCTCCCCAGCAACATCACCGCGCTGCCGGCCAGCACCAGACCGTTGACCGCCAATGCCCCGAGAAAATACCCCGCGCTGATGGGCCAGCCCAACAGCCCGTATTCCACAGCCGACCAGTTGAACGGTCCTTGCAGTATCAGTGGCGCCGCGGTGTTGAAGGCGATGATCACCCCATAACCCAGCCCACCGGTGAGCGCCGGCAGCAGAAAGGCCCTATCACGCAGAATGCGCCAATAGCTCGGCCACGCGGACGACTGAACGGTGTCTTCCACCCGCACCGGGAACGTGACCCGTGCCACGACCATCGCCAGCAACAGACTCACACTGCCCAGCAGGTAGAAAATCGCCGGCCAGCCCAACGCGACCTGGATGACCGACCCCAGATATTGGCCGATCCCTAGCGCCACCACGAAAGAAATCGAAAGCCAGGACAGCGCTTTGGCCAACAGGTCGCCACGAAAACTGTCACGGATCAACACCCGGGCCATGACCGAAATCCCGCTGGCGCCGATGCCCTGAACCAGTCTGAAAAAGAGAAAGGATTCCAGCGTCTGGCCCAAGGGCAGCGCAAGGTTGCCCACCCCATAAATACCAAGCGCCGCCAGCAGCACCGGTTTTCGGCCTATACGCTGACCAAGGCTGCCCCAGAACAACATTGGCAGCGCCATGCCGATCAGATACACGGCCAGTCCCCACGAAACCTGCGAGGCGTCGGCAGACAGATATCGAGCCATCTCCGGCAGCGCCGGCAGGTAAATGCTCATGCCTAACTGCGCGAGAAAAACCGTGCTGCAGGTGACGAGGAGGGTGGTGCTGCTCTTCATGAATATTCCCTGGTTTCAGTCGCTGACATCTCCGGCGTGTGAGTGCAACAGCTCGGTCACGCGTTCACAAAACTGGCGAATCAGCACCGGCTCCATGTCGGCACGCAGAGTGATTCTGATCGCAGCATTACCTTGTGCAACCACCGGAAAAAATACGGCTGAGGTAAAGAATCCGTGATTCGCCAGTTCGATGGCAACGCTATTGGCCAGCGACGCTTTACCGCAGCGAATCAATCGAATGGCCATGTTGCTGCCGCATTGTGCGGTTCGAATCAGCGTGTCAAAGAGCCGGATATTAACCTGAAGTTTTTCCTGCAATGCAGCGAACTCCGGTGTGCGATGCAACTGGATGGACGCTCTGCCCGCACCAATCGCTGCACTGTTCAGACTTTGCGACCAATTGCTGGGGCCGCCATAACGCTGAATGAGGGTCTTGTGTCGGTCGCTGCCGAGCATCACCAGTCCACCACTGGCGCCAAACGATTTGGCCAGGGACGCGACGATCAGGCTGTCTTCATCAAGGGCGTTCATCCAGGGACGGACGAGGCCGGCGCCGAAGGTTCCAACCGCTGAAAGTGCGTGGGAATCATCCAGATAGAGAAACAGCCCATAGCGTTCCTTAAGGTACAAAAGACTGTTCATGTCTGCGACTCCGCCCATGCTGTACGCACCGTCGGCGATGTACGCAACGTTGGCGTGTCGTTTACACAGGTCTTCGACGAAATCCATATCGTTGTGCGGGCACGTCACCACTCGGGTTTCATCCGCACACGCCGATTTCAAGTGGTTCATCGAGTAATGGGCCAGTCGGTCGAAAGCCATCAGCGGAGGCTGGTTTTGCGTAAATACGCCACTGGCGAGCATCGGCAGTATCCCTGCACTCGCGGCGCTGCACGACAGGGTGCTCAGGCAGGTAGCCCCGAACAACTCCGACAGTTCGCTTTCGTACCGCTCCAAAGCGGCCAACTTACAGCGGTTCTTTGAGTTGGCAATGCGCAACGTGCCGACTTCCCGCAACGCAGTCATGGCGCCTTCAAGCAGGGCGGGATGATGATCCAGTCCTAAATAGGACGTGGTACAGAAGTGGTGAAACGAACGCCCGAACTGATCAACCATCTGGTTTGGGCTTTTGACCTCAACATTAAGCCCTGCAATTTTCCCGGCTTCAGCGGTTTCCCAGTCGTGATCGGCTAGGGAGACGAGTTTTCGAAAGTTGGTGAAGGTGTTTGCCGCGTGCGCTGTCTGGTCCATGTGTGCGTTTCTTTCCTTGAGTGCGAAGCGATCCATCGCTTTGAAGCGAACGGTGTACGTTTCCAGACTTTACAGCGTGTGGTCAGGGGCTTTGAATCAGCCGTTTCCGGTACAGCTGAGTGTTACAAGAGATAAATGTGTAGGGCGATGCCTCGTGAGGTTGTGGGTCAATTGCTTTGCCGAGTTGCACAAAAACCGGGCTATCCTCCCGACTCAGCCCCCCCAAACCATCGAGCCCTCCATGCTGCAAAAAAGCCTGATCCGCCGTCTCGATCTGATGACCCTTCAGCTATTTGTCGCCGTCCACGAAGAAGGCACGCTGACCCGTGCCGCTGCGCGCGAAGCGATTGCGGTGTCGGCGGCGAGCAAGCGGTTGATGGAGTTGGAGGAGGCGCTGGGCATCAGTCTGTTTGTGCGTCAGGCCAAAGGCATGACCCTGACTCCGGCCGGCGAAACCCTGTTGCACCACGCTCGGCAGATGTTGTTCAACGTCGAGAAAATGGGCCTGGAGTTGGGTGAGCACAGCCACGGTATTCGCGGCTATGTGCGGATGCTCGCCAACCTGTCGGCGATCATTCAATTCCTGCCGGAAGACCTGCGGGATTTTTCCGAACGTCATCCGCAGGTCAAGACCGACCTCGAAGAACGCCCCAGCAGCGGGGTGATTCAAGGGGTGCTGGATGGCGTGGCGGACCTTGGGATCTGTTCCAGCGACAGCGATGTGAAAGGTCTGCACAGCGTGCTGTATCGCCAGGACAAACTGGTGGTGCTGATGTTGCCGGATCATCCCTTGGCCAGCCGTTACAGCCTGGCGTTCGCCGATACGCTGGACAGCGATTACGTCGGCCTGCACGCCGCCAGTTCCATCAACATGCGCACCCACGCGGCCGCGCGTCAGGCGGGCAAAGTGCTGCGGCTGCGGATTCATGTGCCGGGGTTCGATGCGATGTGCCGGATGGTCCAGGCCAACATGGGCATCGGGATTTTGCCGCAGAAGGCTTACGAGTTGTTTGGCCGGGCGCTGGGTTTGCATGCGGTGCCGTTGACGGATGACTGGTCGGATCGGGCGTTGATTATCGTCGTGCGCGATGAAGCGGCGTTGTCGCCGGTGAGCCGGATGTTGTTTGAGCAGTTGCGCGGGGTGGTCTGATCATTCTCGATTGGATGGGCCGGCCTCTTCGCGGGCAAGCCTCGCTCCTACGGGTTATGCGTGATCCTTGTAGGAGCGAGGCTTGCCCGCGAAGGCGGTCCTGAGGTCGCGGCAATTCCTCTACCGACCGTTCGCGTTTGGCGAACGCCCGTTGCCAACTGAAGGTTGGATTCCATTCCCCTCGCTCCTCTAGCCTTGGCGCATATTCCAAGAATAAGAGGTACCCCGCGATGACTGCCCCCCTGAGCGCAATCAAAGTGATCGAAATCGGCACGCTGATCGCCGCGCCGTTCGCCGCCCGCATGCTCGCCGAGTTCGGCGCCGAAGTGATCAAGATCGAAGCCATGGGCCAAGGCGACCCCCTGCGCAAATGGCGCAAACTGCACGAGGGCACCTCGCTGTGGTGGTACCTGCAATCGCGCAACAAGAAGTCCCTGGCGCTGAATCTGAAATCCCCCGAAGGCATCGAACTGGTCAAGCAACTGGCGACCAGCGCCGACGTGCTGATCGAAAACCTGCGCCCCGGTGCCCTGGAAAAACTCGGTCTGGGCTGGGACGTGCTGCACGCGCTCAATCCCAACCTGACGCTGGTTCGCATATCCGGTTACGGCCAGACCGGCCCGTACCGCGACCGCCCGGGTTTCGGCGCTATCGGCGAAGCGATGGGCGGGATTCGCTACACCACCGGCACCCCCGGTTCGCCACCGGCGCGGGTCGGTGTCAGCCTCGGCGATTCCCTGGCGTCTTTGCACGCGGTGATCGGTGCGTTGATGTCGCTGCTGCGGGTCAAGACCGGGCAGGGCGGTGGGCAAGTGGTCGATGTGTCGCTGGCTGAAAGCGTGTTCAATGTCATGGAAAGCCTGGTGCCGGAATACGACATGCTCGGTCATGTGCGTGAACGCAGCGGTGGCGCCTTGCCCGGCATCGCGCCGTCCAACACCTACCTGACAGCCGATGGCGCCTACGTGGTGATCGCCGGCAACAGCGACCCGATCTACAAGCGTTTGATGGACGTGATCGGTCGTCGCGATCTCGCCGAAGCGCCAGAGTTTGCCCACAACGACGGTCGTGCTTTGAAAAGTAACGTGCTCGACGCCGCCATCACCCACTGGACCAGCAGCCTGCCCATCGATGACGTGCTGGCGGCGCTGGAAGCCGCTGAAGTACCAGCCGGGCGCATCTATTCCGTGGCCGACATCGTCGCCGATCCGCACTATCAGGCGCGGGACATGTTGCTCAGCGCCGACCTGCCCGGCGGCGCGAAAGTGAAGATGCCGGGTATCGTGCCCAAACTTTCCGAAACCCCCGGCGGCGTGAACTGGTCGGGGCCGAGCCTGGGCCAGCACACCAACGGGATTCTCGCGGGGCTGGGCCTGACGGATGCGGACATCGAACGCCTGAAAACCCAAGGGGTGGTGCAATGATCACTGATTTTTCCGAGACCCTGATTGTTCAGGAAGTGTCGCCGCGCGACGGCTTGCAGATAGAGCCGACCTGGGTGGAAACGGTCGACAAAATCGCGTTGATCGATCAGCTGTCACTGGCTGGATTCAGCCGCATCGAAGCCGGCTCGTTCGTGTCGCCCAAGGCCATTCCCGCACTGCGCGATGGCGAGCTGGTGTTCAAGGGCATCACCCGCCAACCGGAGGTGATCTATGTCGCGTTGATTCCCAACCTCAAGGGCGCGCAACGGGCATTGGCGTGTCGCGCCGATGAGCTGAATCTGGTGATGTCCGCCAGCCAGACTCACAACCAGGCCAACATGCGCATGCGTTGCGAAGCTTCATTGGCCGCGTTCGGCGAAATCGTGCAATACGTGGGCGACACCCAAGTGCGACTGAACGGCAGCATCGCCACCACCTTCGGGTGCCCGTTCGAGGGCAAGATCGACGAGGACCGCGTGCTGCAAATCGTCGATGAATATCAGGAGCTCGGGATTCAGGGCGTCACCCTGGCCGACACCACTGGCATGGCCAATCCGCGGCAGGTGGATCGGCTGGTGCGGCGGGTGTTGCAGCGGGTTTCGCCAGCGGATTTGACCCTGCATTTCCACAACACCCGCGGCCTCGGTTTGTGCAACGTGCTGGCGGCTTACGAGGCGGGTGCCCGCCGTTTCGACGCGGCCCTCGGCGGGCTCGGTGGTTGCCCGTTCGCACCCGGTGCCTCGGGCAATATCTGCACTGAAGACCTGGTCAACCTGTGTGATGAAATTGGCATTCACACCGGCATTGATCTGCCGTTGTTATTGAAGTTGTCGCGAGGATTGCCTGCGCTGCTCGGCCACGAAGTCCCCGGCCAACTGGCCAAGGCCGGCCGCAATTGCGACCTGCACCCAAGCCCCTCCTGACCACACAAATCCCCCTGTAGGAGCCGGCTTGCCGGCGATGAGGGCTGCCCATCCAACATGGATGTTGCCTGACCCACCGCCATCGCCAGCAAGCTGGCTCCTACAAAAAACGATATCCACCAGACAACAAAAACAATCGGACACCCACGGGAAGTCCGCCTGGAGAAACAGCATGAGCCTTAACGTACTGGAGGCGGGCGCGAGCCCGTCCGTTAGCCACGACGAAGAAAAAGCCCTGGTCAGTAAAGTCGCCTGGCGCCTGATGCCGCTGATCATGGTCTGCTACCTGTTCGCCTTTTTCGACCGAATCAACATCAGCTTCGCCAAGTTCCAGTTGCAGGCCGACCTGAGCCTGAGCGACACCGCATACGGCCTCGGCGCCGGGCTGTTCGTGGTCGGTTACGTGATCTTCGAAGTGCCGAGCAACATGATGTTGTACAAGGTCGGCGCGCGGCGCTGGATTGCCCGGATCATGATGTCCTGGGGCCTTGCAACGGCGGCGATGGTCTTCGTCAACAGCGAATGGCAGTTCTACGCGCTGCGCTTCGTGATCGGCGCGATGGAAGCGGGTTTTGCGCCGGGAGTCCTGTATTACCTGACGCTGTGGTTCCCGCAGCATTATCGTGGGCGCATCACCTCGATGCTGTTCCTGTCATCGGCGTTTGCCGGGCTGGTCGGCGCACCGTTCTCCGGGCTGGTGCTGCAACACCTCGATGGATTCCTGGACATGCGCGGCTGGCATTGGCTGTTTCTGCTTGGCGGCGTGCCCTGCATCGGCCTCGGTTTGCTGGTGCTGACCTTGCTCAAGGACCGCATCGAAGACGCCCATTGGCTGACGCCATCGGAGAAGACATTGCTGGCCAGCCGCATCGCCCACCACGAACCGCACAAGAGTGGCGGTTCGTTGCTCGCCGCGCTGCGGATTCCCGGTTTTCTCACGCTGGGCCTGATCTACTTCCTGATTCAGGTGGCGTCCTACGGCTTGAACTTCTGGGCTCCGCAACTGATCCGCAGTGCAGGCACCGAGAGCCCGGTGATGATCGGTTTGCTGACCGCGATTCCGTACATCTGCGGGGCGATCAGCATGGTGGTGATCGGGCGGTTGTCCGACTCGACCGGAGAGCGGCGCAAGTTTGTCGCAGGGCTGGTGGCGGTGGGCGCGCTAGGGTTCTTCTGTGCTGGGATCTTCGCCAACCACACGACCTTCCTGATCGTCGCGCTGGGCTTGCTCGGCGCCGGGATCATCGCCTCGATTCCGAGCTTCTGGACCCTGCCACCGAAGCTGCTGGCCGGTGCCGGCGCAGGGGCTGCCGGCGGGATCGCGGTGATCAACACCCTCGGCCAATTCGGCGGCATCGTCAGCCCGGTCATGGTCGGGCGCATCAAAGACCTGACCGGCAGCACCACCCCGGCGCTGTACGTCATCGGCGTCTGCGCGTTGATCGCGGTTGCGCTGTTGTTGTGGGGCTTGCCGCAAAAACTGCGCACACTCGACAAGTTCTAAGGCGGTGCACAACCCTGTAGGAGCCGGCTTGCTGGCGATGGGTCCCTCGAAATCTGCATTGCAATTTCAGACCGCCATCGCTGGCAAGCCAGCTCCTACAGGACCGAGACGTTCAGGCAGTAATGATCGCTCCTGAAGCACGCAAAACCCTGTAGGAGCCGGCTTGCTGGCGATGGGGCCCTCGAAAACCGCATTGCAATTTCAGACCGCAATCGCCAGCAAGCCGGCTCCTACAAGACCGAGGCGTTCAGGTGTTAACGATCGCCCCCGAAGCACGCGCAACCCTGTAGGAGCCGGCTTGCCGGCGATGGGTCCCTCGAAAACCGCATTGCAATTTCAGACCGCTATCGCTGGTAAACGGAACGCCGTCCGGCCGCGCATACAAGGGATCTGGTCCTGGATCAGACGTTGAACGGGTTGTATGAGCGGATTGAGGAGGAGATATTGCACAGCCTGTCTTTCGACGTTCGAGGTAATCAGATTGCTAACCGGCCTCAACCACCTGACCCTCGCTGTCACCGACCTGAACCGCAGCGTGGCGTTCTATCGCGACATCCTGCAGCTTCAGCTCGAAGCCACCTGGGACTCCGGCGCCTATCTCTCGCTACCCGGCCTGTGGTTGTGCCTTTCCCTCGATCCCCTGCGCAACACCGAGCCCGCCGCCGACTACACCCATTACGCCTTCAGCATCAGCGCATCCGACTTCCCGTCATTCGTCGAACGCCTTCAAGCCGCCAACGTCCGCGAATGGCGCGATAACCGCAGCGAAGGTGCGTCGTTCTACTTCCTCGACCCCGACGGCCACAAGCTCGAAGCCCATGTCGGCGACCTGGCGTCGCGATTGGCCGCCTGTCGTCAACGGCCGTACGCAGGAATGAAGTTCTTCGACGATCAGTCAGTCGATTCCCCGGGACCTGATATAGACTTGCGCCCATTCACCGGATAGTACAAAAGGATTTCCCGATGACTCCATCGCTGCTAATGGCCGTTCTCGCCTCGGGCTTTATCTACGGCATCACGCCCGGGCCCGGCGTTTTGGCGGTGTTCGGCATTGGTGCAGCGCGTGGGCGAAGGGCAGGGGCAGGCTTTTTGTGCGGGCATTTGCTCGGGGACGTGGTCTGGTGCAGCACGGCACTGATCGCGATTGTCGGTGCGCGGGAAATCGGCAGCACCGCGTTTGACGTGTTGGGCGTGCTCAGCGGGCTCTATCTGTTCTGGCTCGGTTTTCGCGCGGTGCGGGCCAAACGCAGCAGCGGCGAAGCGCCACAAGGCCCGGCGCGGCAGCCGTTCTGGCACGGCATTCTGTTCGGTCTGACTAATCCCAAAGCTTACCCGGTGGCGGTGGCGACTTTTACGGCGTTGCTGTCCAGCCGTGCGGAACTGCTGCATTGGTCGATGTTGCCGTGGCTGATCGTTCTGAGCTTCGTTGGCGGTTTGATCGCCTACGCTATCCTCATTGGCATCGTCGGTGCACGGCAGGTGCGCAGCCTGTATCAACGGCATGAACTGGCGATCACCCGGTTGTGCGGGGTGATGTTTATCGGTTTCGCCATCAACGCCCTGGTGCATGCCTTGCCGGGGTTGATGCCGAACAAGGCTTGAAACTGATCGCAGGGACGCGTCAGCGGCATCATCACCGGTCAGGGATGGTTCTTTATTGCTGCATTGTTCGGACATGCTCTCTGCACCATGGCAACCAGAAATTCCGCGCCGTCGGCGAGTTACATCGATCTACTGCTGGACGCCGTTTGCGCGGTCGATAAACAGGGGCGCTTTGTTTTTGTCAGCGCGGCCTGCGAGCGCATTTTCGGCTACACGCCTGACGAGTTGGTCGGCCAGCCGATGATCGAACTGGTGCATCCCGCCGACCGCCAGCGCACCCTCGACGCCGCGCGGGAGATCATGGGCGGCGACCCCAAACTCAACTTCGAAAACCGCTATGTGCGCAAGGATGGCCGGGTGGTGCATATCCTGTGGTCCGCGCGCTGGTCGGAAGTTGATCAACTGCGCATCGCCGTGGCCCGTGACATCACTGAGCGCAAGCAGGCCGAGTCCCGACAAGCGGCGCTGTACGCGATTTCCGAAGCGGCCCATGCGGCGGAGGATTTGCTGGCGTTGTTCAAACGCATCCACCTGATCATCGGTGAATGGCTGCCGGCGCTGAACTTCTCCGTGGCGCTGTATGACGAGCATTGCGCGCAGCTCAATTTCCCTTACCACGTCGACGACAACGAGCAGCAACCCGAACAGCCTGGAACGGTGACCGGACGTTTGTGTGCCGAAGTGATCCGCAGCGGTCAACCGATCCTGCTGACCCCGAATCAGGAAAACACCCCCGCCGGATTCGAGGCGCTGGTCACGGGCCAGCATTCGCCGTGCTGGCTGGGCGTGCCGTTGAACTCTCAGAAAGGCACCATCGGCGCGCTGATCGTCAAAAGTGTGGCGGGCGGCGAGCGCTACACCGAGCAAGACAAGGAACTGTTGCAGTTCGTGTGTGCCCAAGTCGCCACCGCCATCGAGCGCAAGCAGTTGCACGCCCGGCTGCAGCGCATGGCCCAATACGATCAACTGACCCAACTGCCCAATCGCGAGTTGCTCCGGGACCGGCTGAAAGCCTCGCTGGCACTGGCCAAGTCGGAATGCGGGCGCATGGCGCTGTTGTACGTCGACCTCGACCGCTTCAAGGAAGTCAACGACACCCACGGCCATGCAGTCGGCGACATGCTGCTGCAAGCGGTCGCCAATCGCCTGAAAGGCTGCGTGCGGGAAACCGACACCGTGGCGCGCATCGGCGGCGATGAGTTCGTGGTGCTGCTGCACAGCATCCAGGCCTCGGAAGATGCCGACAGCGTGGCGGGCAAAATTCGTCAGATCCTGGCGCAACCGCTGCGGCTGGATGGGCACAGCCTGAACATTCAATTGAGCATCGGGGTCGCGCATTTTCCCGAGCATGGCACGGAAGAAAAGCAACTGTTCCGTCATGCCGACGAGGCGATGTACACAGCCAAACGCCAGCATCACCTGCGGCTCGGGGCCTGAAAACCACGGCACCGTTCGTCGCGTCGATCCCGTTTTTTTTTAAACCTTTGCGGTGATGGAAATTCAGATTCTATGCGGGCTCCTGCTCGCTGCGATCATCACCAAGAGGTAGAGAATCATGCCTAACTCAAGAAACTCGAACTCGGGAAGTTTCGCCAACGATCGAACGAAGGCGTCTGAAGCCGGTCGCAAAGGTGGGAAAACGACCACCACGACTGTCGATAAAGAACCTTTGAAACCCGACATGGGCCGCAAAGGTGGCCAGAAATCCAAGTAAGTGGTGAAAGTGGTTTTGATTGAGAGGCGGGAGCGAAAGCTCCCGTTTGAATTTATACAGAGGAGGGCGCGACCATGAACCGGATGGCCACCCGATTACGCAACGCCGTTTTTGCCACGTTACTGGGCCTGTGTGCCAGCAGTGCCTTTGCCCAGTCCCCCGCCGAATTCATCGATGATGCCTCGGCCAAAGGCATGGCCGACATCGAAGCCAGTCGCCTGGCGCACCAGAAGTCCGAATCGAAAGAGATCAAGGACTTCACCATCATCGTCATCAACGACCGCACCACTGCCAATCAGCACCTGGCGAAAATCGCCAGGCAACTGGATCTGCCGGTGGCGCCACGGGAAGAGGTGGTCGACAAGGCCAAAGCCTTGATGCCGCAAGTGCAGGAGGGCGCGTCTTTTGACCAGGCTTACGCCGCCAGCCAGGTAAAAACAACGCAGGAAGCCATCGAACAACTGGAGCAGGAAGCGCAGAGCACCGACGTACCGGAAATCAAAGCCTTCGCCGAAGAAACCCTGCCTAAACTGCAGAACCACCTGCAAATGGCCAGGGTGCTGCAAGCAGGTTGCTGACGCGCATTCTGTATCTGTAGGAGCCGGCTTGCCGGCGATCCGGACAACGCGGTGTGGCTGATTAACCGCGGTGATGCCATCGCCAGCAAGCCGGCTCCTACAGATCAGGGCACCCTTACTTCAACCGCCCAGCTGAAATACCCCAGCGCCTCACAATTTTTATCAACCAGCATGAAATGCAGCTCACACGCCTCGACCCCGGCGGCGAGTCGGGTGCATGCCCAATAATGATCATCAGCTTGGTGAGTACCCGGTTCAGTCGGGTTTTCAGTGTCGGGTGCCGGCACTGTGAGGTCGCCCCGCACCACCAGCTCCGGCGGCGACAATACGCCGGCATCACCAACAGACATCTCGTAAAACACCACGCTGTGCTCAGCGAGCAAGCTGACGGTTCTTCCGCGGATATGGACAGTCGCATCGCTGCCAGCGGTCAACGTGATTATGCTGTCATTTTTTGTACTTTGTGAGTCTGGCGATCCGTTGATGCTGAAGACGAACCCATCGGAAATGGGTGTCGGATTGTCCGCCTCAAGACTTGGGTTCGGATAGCGTAAAAGCAGTGATTCGGCATCGACGATCAGCAACACATTGTTGGCAGTCGCGACGCTTGAGGAAGGAGATTTGATCGGTTCGGAAGTCATCATGGATTCCTTTCATGATGGTGACACTTGACGGTAGCCGCTTCGGTTAATGCAAGGTATTCCGTTCCTGTCGAGGCGGCAACGCAGTCAGCAAAAGCCCCTCGTTGCCAAGGGGCCTGACGCTCGTCAGTTGCGGATGGTAATGAACGGGTCCCACGAACAGCAGCCGACGATCTTGCACTCGCGATCCACGATCAGGAAGTGGAAGTGATAGGTCACGCTGCCGCTGGACAGGGTTTCCGATGACCAGTAATGGTTATCGACTTTCTGGCAGCTCGGCACTGATGGATTGCTGGTGTTGGGCACGGCTACGCAGGCGACAGCCTTGCGTGGCGTGGGTGTGGAGATCAAGTCGAGGCCGATATTGCCGACGAACTTGTAGAAAATCACCGCTGTCTCGAAGCTCTGCGACAGGCTGGTTTCACGCCAGCGAATCAGGTCGCCGACCTGAGCTTTCAAGTTGAGTTCGCCACCGGCCTGGCCGCTCACCACGTTGTTCTGGTTGGTCACCATGTACACGTGATTGACGTCGATCAGCGTTGGTGCAGCAGGGTTTTTGCTGATGTTCGGGTAGTTTTTCAGAATGGTTTCGGTGTCGATGGAAACCAGTACATCCGTGACTCGAGACATAGTGAAACTCCTTGTTCATAGTGAATGCCTGGCATCTTTCCAGGCTCAACAACGCTTGCTTGCCTTGCGGTCGTTGCGCAAACACTACGGACGGAACCCACCTGTCACGGGCATGAGCTGGCCTTGCTCCTTGAGTACAAACCAACGGGTTCGGGTTCCTTCCGACGGGCCGCGATTGGACTATAGAAGTGAAATTCAGGCTGTCAAAACTGCTTTGGTGATGGCTCGACGAACGGTCGATCTGGTTATGGGTTCTGATCATTTGGCGATAAGAAGCGACTTGCATAGCCTTCGAACATCCAAAAGTCGGATAGGGAGGGATGCGTGGGGCGATGTATCGTAGCGAACCGGTTGTCGGCCCAGGCCCGGACAACGATTCGACAGGAGAACGCAATGAGTTGGTCCGCCAAGCAATACGTCGCTTTTGAAGATGAACGCACGCGCCCGGCCCGGGATCTGCTCGCGGCGATCCCGCCTGTTGAAGCACGCTCGGCCATCGACATTGGTTGTGGCCCCGGCAACTCGACCGAGTTGCTGGTGGAACGCTTCACCAGCGCCACGGTGCGTGGCGTCGACAGCTCGACCGACATGATCGACACCGCCCGCAAGCGCTTGCCGCAGGTGCAGTTCGACACCGTGGATATCGGCACCTGGAACGAGAACGGCCCGTTCGATGTGATCTTCGCCAACGCAGTGTTGCAGTGGCTGCCCGATCACGCGAATTTGCTGCCGGCTCTGGTGAGCAAGCTTTCTCCCGGTGGCAGCCTGGCGATTCAGATGCCCGACAACCTCAACGAACCGTCCCATCGCCTGATGCGCGAAGTCGCTGCCGATGGCCCGTGGGCCAGCAAATTGGCCGACGCCGCCGGGCAACGTACGGAAATGGCCAGTGCCAGCGACTATTACTCGATGCTGCGACCGCACTGTGCGCGCGTCGATGTGTGGCGCACCACCTACCATCATCCGCTGGCGGGCGGTGCGTCGGGCGTGGTCGAGTGGTTCAAGGGCAGCGGCTTGCGGCCGTTTCTCGAACCGCTGGATGACGCGGAAAAGGCGCAATACCTCAAGCAATATCACGCCGCGATCGAGCAGGCGTACCCGACGCTGAGCGATGGTTCGGTGCTGCTGCCATTCCCGCGATTGTTCATCGTCGCGACCCGCTAAGTGCGCAAAAGGGACGGATAACGCTGAACGTCATCTGTCCCTTCGCTTGGTGCTCAAGTAATCGAAAAGAAACGACGCAAAGCCGAATAACCCGATCATTGAAATGATCATGAGCCCCAACTCTGAATTGTCCATGCTGATCTCTGCGTGAAAGGTGAGAGGGCAGGGTAGGGGTTTTTTTGTCGGATTTGAGGGGGGGCTACGGCTTCTTTACTGGCTGGTGGGGATCTATACGGAAACTATACGTGGGGCGGTTAAATGCGGAGAGCGCCCCGAAAGACGCCCTCAAATCACGGCACTACTTTTCCGCATCCATACGTCGTGCAATGACATCCATCACGTCGCAGCCATCGCGTAGCGGTATGGCGCAGAGCAGTGCGAAGTCGCTGAGAATCACCGAGTCGGTAATGATTTCACCACGCATCGCGAGGTTTTCCAGGACCTGCGTTACCGCGCCAATTCTGTAGCGGGCGGAGCTGAGAAGGGAATGCAGCGGTTGGGTGGTGTTTACGTAGAAGGTGGGGAGGTCGTCGGCGTTGCTGGTTAAAGCCATGTATTCATTCATGAGTGATCACCATATCTAAGGGAAGACCTACCACTCAATCGTCGCCAAACAATAGGGTGGTAGCTGTACGTGGGTTGGCGAACCGGGACATGGCAAAACCGGCAGACCCTGGGGTCTCCCACGCACAGCCACCAAAAAAGAGGCAGCCAAGTGCGTTCAAAAGCGCTCCGAGAAATTCTCGGAGGCTTCTGTACCAGTCATAGAGTCGCCAAACCCGATACGCCATTTGGGCGCGTTCGGACTATAGGTCTCATGACAAAGGCACAGCAATGGACAAGTCTACGGACAATTCCCAGAGTCGTGTAGGACCTTGCCTATTCAGCTATTGGCCACTTTCGGGCCATCAGTGAGGGGCAATCACAATCAACGTTTCACTACATCCCGCCCACAAAAAACCGGCCACTTGGGGCCGGTTGAGCATGTTTGAAACAAGATCTTCAGCTCTGCTGCAATACCTTGAGAGCTGCCGAAGCCAGAAAACCTGAACGGCTTTTCTCTTCCGGGTGATGCAGTACGTATTCGTCGATGCGGTTGAGCAGGTAGCCTGGCAGGGTGATGTTCAGCTTCTGGGCTTTGCCCAAGTACTTGGTAACATCGATGTCCACCACCGCCCATGTACAACCTGCGTACTGAGGATTGGCCGCGTGCAGAGTGACTTTGTTCGCGGGTGGAATCGGTGAACCGTCCTCGGCAAGAATCTCGAAATGGCCCTCAATGGCTTCGCGAGCCATGACCATCGCATCATCAAGATCCTCACCAGCAGAGAAGCACCCCGGAATATCCGGTACCTCCACGCCCCAAGCGTGTTCGTCATCGCCCATTGAAATCGCAATTGGGTAAAGCATGTTCATTGTCCTCCAGGGACGCCGCGCATTGAGATCATCAGAGCAGCGCCTGTTGCAAAATACTGATTGCCGTTTTTTTGAGCAGGTCCTTTTTCGGATGAGGAACTGTCACCAGCCCCGGTTTGGTCGGGTGCTTGAAGTGATGATGGCTACCCCTGATTCGAACCAGATACCAGCCATCCGCAACGATTTGGCTTATCAAAAATCGGCTATTCACATCACCTCCGTGTGGTGTGCTTAGGTGGTTACTATACCTACTGAATTTTTATGATCAACACTATAACCACTGAGCCTTCCCGGGCATCGATGGACAGGTGGTAAGAAATGAGTCTAGGAGGGCGTGAGGATAGGGGGTGGAGATGGCCTTAAATGAGGCATTTCTATATTGCGGGGTTTTGCCAGCCCAACCGAAGCGCTTGCGTAGCTCAATCTTCAAGCATAAAAAACTGGCTATCAAAGCCGGTTTTTGAAACAGGGCAGACGCCACTCTTTTCGTCCGCCCCTTTCGCGCATTTGAGGGCCGAAAATCCCTTAGCCGCTAATCAATCAACTGATCAACCAAAACCGCGTTGCTGTAGATCAGGCAGCCATCACTCGCTCGATGTCCCACCAGATGAAACTGACCGCGCTCGTTGTGGATATAGACGCGCATCTGGCAGTCGGACAAAGGCCCGTACCCCCCTGGCAAGACCAACTCCAGTGTGCTCATGTCGACGTCGACCATGGCTTCCTTTTCATGGGACTCCTGCAAGCGTTCCTCCGCCGCCTCCAGGCCCCGATGGAGGGGGCCATCGACGTAAAAATGGATTTCACCTATTGGCGTCGATTTTTGTGCGCCGTTGAATTTGCACCAGCCTTCGATCGTCAAGGCACTCATGACGAAATCTCCGTTGTGGACGGCTGGACGTTGTAGCTCTTAGCCGTCATGGGTCTGACCGCTATACCCGGCAAGGACCGTCTTCAGTGGCATTTTCAGCCGATCCCTGCCTGCGTAACACAGATACTAATTATAGCTGGCCACCGCGTTTCGCTTACTCGATGTCTCTCCACGCCTTATTAGACTGAGGGGTGTTAATGAATAGAGACAGTTATATATAGCGAATGGGTTTTAAGTAGTCAGCTTGATGCCGAAGTTGGAATATCCAGGTGCGCGGGCCTTGTAGCAACAGCGTCTGTAGCGCCCTTGAACTATACTTCCAGCGAACTTTGCCACGACGAAAGGTGGTATTGGGTCAGCCTGTTTTGGCGTCGGATGGGTCGTGATTAGACGCTGCTGTTCTGTGGGGATGCTGATGCATGCCAATGAGTGACAGGAATAGGAAGAAGGCAAAATGGCAATGGCAATTATTCTTGTCCTGATCGTTATTGCATCCGTGCTCTTCCATTTATTAGCGCCCTGGCATGCGGCACCACCAGCTTCCAATTGGGGTTCAATAGACACCACGCTGTTCATCACGCTGGTCATCAGCGGGATATTTTTCATCGCCATCACCGTGTTCATGGCGGTGGCCGTCATGCGTTTCCGTCACAAGGAGGGCGTCAGAGCCGCCTACCAGCCAGAAAATAAAAGGTTGGAGTTCTGGTTGATAGTCGTGACGTCGATCGGGATTGCCGGGATGTTGGCGCCAGGTCTTGTTGTTTATAACGACTTCATCCGGGTGCCAAAAAATGCGTATGAACTTGAGGTGGTCGCCCAGCAATGGCAATGGGCTTTTCGTTTTCCGGGCCAGGACGGGAAGTTAGGGAAGTCGGATGTAAAGTTTGTTGATTCGGCCAATCCACTCGGTCTTGATCCCAAGGATCCTGTTGGGCAGGACGATGTAATAGTCAGAAGTAATGAAGTTCGACTTCCGATCAATCAACCGGTGAAAGTCTTGTTGCGTTCAAAAGATGTTCTGCACGATTTCTATATACCGCAGATTCGCAGCAAGATGGACATGGTGCCAGGAATGGTGTCGTACTTCTGGTTTACGCCAACTGTCATCGGCAAGTATGAAATTCTGTGTGCCGAGTATTGCGGTGTAGGTCATTACAATATGCGTGGCGATATGATCGTGGAAGACCAGGCGGCCTTCGCTCAATGGCTGGGCAGCCAACCGACCTTTGCGCAGACATTGACCGCAGCCGTCAGGCCCGGTCGGGACAGCGTGCTGGAAAAAGGTCGCCAGCTGGTCGAACAATACGGCTGCCATGCCTGCCATAGCCAGGATGGCAGTGCCAGTCTCGGCCCGGGATGGAAGGGCTTGTACGGCCGCACCGAACAACTTGCCGATGGCAGCAGCGTGCAGGTCGACGAGGCCTATCTGAAAGAGTCGATCCTCGATCCGAAGGCCCGCCTGGTGCAAGGCTACCCGCCGGTGATGGTGGCCTATACTCTCAAGGATGATGAACTGGCTGCTCTCATCGCCCTGATCAAATCGCTGGGGGCTGGGCAGCCAGCCGAAGAACCGTCTACCGGCGACGTGTCTGGCCCGGGTGACGACCTGGCGACACAGGGACAGCGGCTGGCTCAGTCGCTCGGCTGTCTGGCCTGTCACAGTGTCGATGGCAGTAAGGGTATCGGCCCCAGTTGGCAGGGCCTGTATGGCAAGGCAGAAACCCTTGCCGACGGTAAGAGCATCAAGGTCGATGAGGACTATTTGAAAGAGTCGGTTCTCAATCCCGCTGCCAAAATCGTCAAGGGCTACGCAGCCGTCATGCCGCCCTTCACGCCGAGCGACAAGGAGCTGAACGCCCTGATCGCTTTTATCAAGTCCAAAGCGAATGCTGACGCTGACGCGAGCAAGGCTGAGCCAGGGAAATCGCCGTAAAGCCGCCAGATACACACTGAAACTTCGGCAGGAGGATGACGTGATGGCCTATGCGGAGCAAGCCGAAACAGAGGCACTGCACGAGCCGAAGAGTTTCCTGACCAAATACATCTGGAGTCAGGACCACAAGGTCATTGCCATTCAGTATTCCTTGACGGCGCTGTTCGTGGGGCTTATCGCCTTGGTGCTGTCCGACTTGATGCGCATGCAGATTGGCTTCCCCGGCAGTTTGGCGTTCATGGACGCCAGTACGTACTATCAGGCGATGACCATGCACGGCATGATCATGGTCATTTACTTGCTGACAGCCTTGTTTCTGGGGGGCTTCGGTAACTATCTGATCCCGCTGATGGTGGGCGCCCGCGACATGGTCTTCCCCTATGTCAACATGCTGAGCTACTGGTTCTACCTGGTGGCGGTCGTGGTGTTGCTCGCCGGTTTTTTTGTCCCGGGCGGCCCCACCGGTGCGGGCTGGACGCTCTATCCGCCACAGTCCATTGCTCAGGGGACACCGGGGGTTGAGTGGGGCATTGTCCTGATGCTCGTCTCTCTGGCGATTTTTATTGTCGCGGCCACCATGGGCGGGTTGAACTACGTCACCACGGTGTTGCAGGCGCGCACCCACGGCATGACGTTGTTTCGCATGCCGCTCTCCGTATGGGGAATCTTCATGGCCTCGATCATGGCCTTGCTGGCCTTCCCGGCGTTGTTTGTCAGCGCGGTCATGATGCTGTTCGACAAGCTATTGGGCACCAGCTTCTTTATGCCGGCGATGGTCTCGCTGGGGCAGCAGCTCGATCACCAGGGCGGCAGCCCCATATTGTTCCAGCACCTGTTCTGGTTCTTTGGCCATCCGGAGGTCTACATCGTTGCGCTCCCGGCGTTTGGCCTGGTCTCGGACCTGATCAGCACCCATGCGCGGAAAAATATCTTCGGTTACCGAATGATGGTGTGGGCCATTATCGCGATTGGCGTACTCAGCTTTGTGGTCTGGGCGCACCATATGTATGTCAGCGGAATGAACCCGTACTTTGGCTTTTTCTTCGCTGTCACCACCTTGATCATCGCGGTACCGACCGCATTGAAAGTCTACAACTGGGTGCTGACCCTGTGGCACGGCGACATTCATCTGACCGTGCCGATGCTGTTTGCCCTGGCCTTTATCGTCACCTTCCTGGTCGGTGGCCTGACCGGGTTGTTTCTCGGCAATGTGATCGTGGACATTCCGCTCTCGGACACCTATTTCGTCGTCGCCCATTTCCATATGGTCATGGGGGTCGCGCCGGTACTGGTGGTGTTCGGCGGCATCTATCACTGGTTTCCGAAAATAACCGGGCGCATGACGAACGACATCCTGGGCAAGTTGCATTTCTGGATTACCTTTCTGGGCACTTACGCCATCTTCTTCCCCATGCACTACCTGGGTTTCCAGGGCATGCCGCGCCGTTATTACGCTTATGACAACTACGCGTTCATCCCGCAGTCGGCGCATGAGTTGAATGCCTTCATTACGGTGGTGGCCTTGACCGTCGGCGTTTCCCAGTTGCTGTTTGTGTTCAACCTGGCCTGGAGCACATTCAAGGGCAAGCCCGCCGGCGGCAACCCTTGGGGCGCGGCCAGCCTGGAATGGCAAACGCCGAACACTCCGCCTATTCACGGTAACTGGGGCGCGAAGCTGCCGGTCGTGCACCGTTGGGCCTATGACTACAGCGTGCCGGGGATCGAACAGGATTTCGTGCCGCAAACAATCTCTGCCGAGGAGTTGGAGCAGATGCGGCAACTCAGTGCCGGCCCCCGGACAGCGGACGTTAAAACATGAACAGACTGCTGCTGAAAAACGCCGATGACGCGGACCCCAACGGCAGCTGGAGTCGTGGTCCCGAAGGGATTCAGTCCGCTGAAGGTGCCGATCGAAACCAGACCGCAAAAATAGGCCTGCGCCTGTTTCTGGTCGTGGTGAGTTCGTTGTTCTTTCTCTTTCTGCTGGCCTTCATCGCCCGTTCACAAATGTCCGACTGGCTACCCCTGACAGAGCCCTTGGCGCCGTTAGCCAATCCATGGCAACTCTGGGTGAATTCGGCATTTCTGGTCTTGAGTTGCATCGCGTTGCAATGGGCGCGCATGGCCGCTCGCCAGGCTCGGCTGAACGCAACGGTCATTGGCTTTGTATTGGGAGGCGTATTTGCAATTGTCTTTCTGGCGGGACAGTTCTGGGTCTGGCAGCAGTTTGTTGCCTGGGGCTACTTTGTCGCCAGCAACCCGGCCAATAGCTTTTTCTACCTGTTGACCGGTGTGCACGGGCTCCACCTGCTGGGCGGGTTGATTGCCTGGGGCAGAACCGTCGCCAGATTCCTGAATCGCGTGCCGTTGCCGCAACTCAGCGCCAGCGTAGAACTCTGTGCCATCTACTGGCATTACTTATTGGGTCTGTGGATTGTGTTATTCGCTTTGCTGACCAGCACGCCGCAGACTTATGAAGCCATCGCCAGACTCTGCGGCTTGAGGTGATCAGCCATGGCATCGCACCCACAAGCTCCAGGCGAAAGCTCATCCAATCCCCTCGGCTCGCCGTCTACGCCAGGATGGCAAGGCATCGCCAATGACTGGGCCTCGGACAAGGAGGCTTTCAAGCAGGTGCCCTGGGGCAAGGCGATGATGTGGATATTCCTGCTCAGCGACACGTTTATATTCACCTGTTTCTTGACCGGCTACATGTCGGTTCGCATGACTATCACCACGGCCTGGCCAAACCCCAGTGAAGTGTTCGCCTTGACCATCGGCGGTCGAGAAATCCCGCTGATTTTGATCGCCATCATGACGTTTGTGCTGATCAGCAGCAGCGGCACCATGGCCATGGCGGTGAACTATGCCTATCGCCGTGATCGCGCGAAAACCACCGCCCTGATGTTGGCGACCGCTGCCTTGGGCGTGACCTTCGTCAGCATGCAGGCATTTGAATGGAGCAAGCTCATCGCAGAAGGGGTACGTCCCTGGGGGAACCCCATGGGAGCGGCGCAGTTTGGCGCCAGTTTTTTCATGATTACCGGTTTTCACGGCCTGCATGTGTCCATCGGTGCCCTCTACCTCAGCATTGTGGCGATGAAAGTAAGGCGGGGAGATTATGAGCGCTCCGGAAACTATCAAAACGTCGAGATAGCCGGGCTGTACTGGCACTTCGTGGATTTGGTGTGGGTGTTTATTTTTGCGTTTTTCTACTTATGGTAAGTCCGGGACGCTGTTCATGAAGGGGAGAGCAGGATCCGCAGAGGAGCACTGATGATGGCGCATGCTCAAGGTCAGCAACATCCGATCAGCCTGTACCTGAAAATCTGGGGGCTGTTATTCGTCCTCAGTACCCTGTCATACCTTGTCGATTACTTTCACTTCCACGGCTACCTTCGCTGGGCCCTGATCATCACCTTCATGTTGCTGAAGGCCGGTTTGATCGTCTCCATCTTCATGCACATGGCCTGGGAACGATTGGCCATGGTCTACGCCATCCTGGTGCCACCCTTGTGTTTACTGGTGCTTGTCGGACTGATGGCCACCGAGGCGGACTATGTTTTCCTCAGTCGGGTGATTTTCTTCGGTCAATAGCAAACGCCCCGGACGGCCTTGAGCCTCCGGGGACTGATCGACAACAAATGCCTTTATATCGTTCGCTTGAACTGATGCCACCTGTGCAGCCAGGCGACTGTCCAGTGAGGGGCTGCCGTGCCTGTACCGGCGATCTTCAGCAGTGGATGGTGTTCGAGAACCCCGTCCAGAACCGGCTCTTGATTCGGCTCGACGTCCACAAAGAAAATGTGTTTTCCCTCTTCTACCACCTGTTTAAAACTGCGGAAGTGAGCGTTTGGTACCTGGATACCAAAAAAACCGCCTTCCCAGATGCAGAAGCCGAATACAACAACGGCGAGAAAGATAAAAGGCATCCAGCCTGCGACGGATTCGGTCCAGCCCAGCCAGTAGGCGCCGCCAAGGACCAACGCGGCGAGTGGCACACCGATCACCGCACCGATTTCGCCAGAGTGAACGACATCCTGCTCCATCAGCGAGTTGATCTCGTGCAGATGATGTTGTTCAACATCAGCAACATGTTCGCTGAGCACATGGATTTGTTCGGAATTGATGCCGTTGGCTTCCAGTTCATTTTCAACGGCTTCAAGATCGTCGAGATTGTCACTGATGTAATAGTGTCGATTCATGCCACACCTCCCATCCCGTGCTTGCCGTAGACCTCCTTTGTCTTGCAGCTGTTTGCCGGAATTTGCAGTCGGTATCGGTACCCGTGGGCAACGCTTGCACTTCGTTCAAGCCATAAAAAAGTATAGCACTGCATGGCGTGCGGGCAGGGTAGGGGCATCGGGGCAGCTGGCCTTGCGGCAGGTTCGCGGGACTCCAGATTCAGGGCACAAAAAAACCGGTCACTTGGACCGGTTTTTTGTGTTCTTGCGTCTCCCGTCAAAACCATCCTGACGTGAGACAAAATTCGATTGGAGCGGGTGAAGGGAATCGAACCCTCGTTATCAGCTTGGGAAGCTGGAGTAATGCCATTATACGACACCCGCTCAGAGCGGCTGACTTTGTACCAGATGTGCGCGTGGAAATGAAGTTTTTCTTTGCGCGAGATGGCTTTGGCACAGGTGTAACAAGACATCAGACCGGGTGACGGTCGTTCGCGGGCAAGCCTCGCTCCTACAGGACTGCATTAGGCTGCGGGGCTTGCTCGCGATGACGCTGTTTCAGATGGACAATGCATGGTGGTCCTGGACGTAGTGGTAACGCGGTCGGCTTGCCTGTTGCTCAGGTTTCAGGAAACCCAGCAACGCATTGCGACTGTCTCGGCAGGCGGCTTTGTGTTCCATGTCGAGAAAGTGGCCCGTCGCATCCAGCGTCTTGAACGTGGCGTGTTGCACGTGGTTGGCGAACAATGCCGCGCCATCGGCGGCGGTGTATTCGTCCCATTCGCCGTTCATGAACAGCACCGGCACGTTGATTTTCTCCGCAGCCTTGAAGAAGCACTGGCGGTCGCTGTGCAGCAGGTCGCTGATGTGGAAGTGCATCTGCCCGTATTCATGATCGGCCAGGCTGCTGACGTGGCGGTAGTTGAAGCGCTTGAACAGGGTCGGCAGGTGTTTGCCGATGGTGCTGTTCACCAGGTTGCCGACCCGGTCGCCGTCACGGCTGCCGAGGTAGTCGACGCCGCGCTCGAGGTAGTCGAGCATGTGCGCGTTGATCTCCGGGGAGAACGAGCTGATCACGGCTTTTTCGATCCGTCGCGGTTGTTGGGCGAGGGCGACCAGGGTTGCAGCGCCGCCCCAGGAAAACGACAGCACGTGTTCGGCGGCGAAGTGGTCGATCAGCTCCAGGAGGATCTGCCCTTCGACTTCCTTGGTCAGCAATTTTTCATGCAGGTTGTGGGCTTTTGACTTGCCCGCGTAGGGCTGGTCGTAGCAGACCACATTGAACTGCGGGTGGAGGTTTTTCACGGTTTGTGCAAACGACGCAGTCGTGGCCATCGAGCCGTTGACCAAGATAATGGTCTTCTCTGCGGCGTCTGCGCGATAGAACTCCGTGTAAACCCGATACTGACCCTGTATATCCAGCACAGCGATTTCTGGCCTCATGTCATAAGACTCCTGGCAAGCGGGTATGCGCGCAAATGAGATTGCACGAGCTTTGTGACAGGTAGGCATATGCCTGGAATTTTTGAAGCCCATGTCGATCCGTTGCAGTCTGGTCGACGGGTTTTATTATTGGCGGGCAGTCTGCCGGTCTGAGGCGGAACCTGAGGGTTCTCTAACCGACAAAAAGTTTCTTAGAAGTATGTTGTGACTCGTCAGTCACATTTCGGCTGACGACCTGATTCAAGCAGGGGAGTCGGCATCGCGCAAGTGCCATTCGTAAATTGTTCGACAACTTCTGCTGAGCGGTAGGCTGCTTAGATCAATCCGATCTCTTCATCGCTCAAAGGGCGGTATTCGCCCGGTTTCAACGTGCTGTCGAGCGCCAGCGGACCCATGCGTTCGCGGTGCAGGCGCAGCACTTTGTTGTCGAAGTGGCCGAACATCCGCTTCACCTGGTGATAACGACCTTCGACAATGCTCAGCCGCGCTGACTTCGGCCCGAGCAGCGCGAGCTCGGCCGGCAGCGTGGTGAGGTCCTCGAAGGCGAAGTACAAACCCTCGGTGAATTTCAAAGCATATTCCGGGCCGATGTCCTGCTCGGTCTCGACGTAGTAGACCTTGGGCAGTTTGGTCTGCGGCTGGGTCAGGCGTCGTGACCAGCTGCCGTCGTTGGTGATCAGCATCAGGCCGGTGGTGTTGAAGTCCAGGCGGCCGGCGATGTGCAGGTCCTCCTTGTCCGGCTCATCGAACAGATCGAGCACCGTCGGGTGCTCCGGGTCTCGAGTGGCGCTGACGCATCCGGGGGGCTTGTGCAGCATGAAGTAGCGCGCGGGTTTGCCGACTTGCAGGACTTCTGTATCGACTTCGACGCGGCTGAATTCCAGCACCTCGGTGTGAGGGTCGCTGACGATTTTTCCGTCGACCCGCACGCGCTTTTCCACCAGCAACAGGCGAACCTGCTTACGGTTGAAGCGGGGCAGGTTGCTGAGGAAACGGTCAACGCGCATGACAAAACATCGGCAGGAATCGGGCCGCGCATCTTACGTGATCGGCCACAAGGATGCTTACAACTGCGCCTCGACCTGCGCGCAGCGCGGGCACAGGCAGGATTTGTCGCGCAGTTCGGGCGGTAGTGCTTCGAGCACCGCCGGGTCGATGCTGACGCCGTAGCACCAGCAGGCCCGATCGGCGGTTCGAGGGTCGGCCAGGGTGCAGTCGTTGGAGGCGCCGCAGGCCGGGCAGAATTCAGGCTTGTTCATGTAGGACTATGCATAACTGGTGTGAGGCATTTCCGCGCAGGTACGGTTACGGCCGGATTGCTTGGCCCGATACATCGCATGATCGGCGCGGGAGAGCAGGGTGTGCAAGGTGTCATCCGGTTGCAGCGTGGTCAAGCCAATGCTGACCGTCAGCTGCAAGGTGTGACCGTTGTAGGCATAAAGCTGTTTTTCGACATGCTGACGAATTTTCTCGGCAATCATCAGACCGGTCTCACCGTCTGTGTCCTTGAGCAGCACGATGAATTCTTCGCCACCCCAACGGCAGACGATGTCGGAATGGCGCAGGCAACTCTCCAGATCCCTTGCGAAGCCGATCAGCACCTGATCACCGGCGAGGTGACCGTAGGTGTCGTTCAAGGCCTTGAAGTGGTCCAGATCCAGCAGCAACGCGGTCAGCGGTTTCGGTTCGCGTTGGGCTTCGTGCATGGCTTGCGCCGCCAGTAGATCGAAGCCGCGACGGTTTGGCAGTTCGGTCAGGCTGTCGAGGGTTGCCTGCGCCTGGATCTTGCCCTGATAACGCTTGATCACCCGGTTGAGCAGGGCTAGCACAGTCAGGGTCACGAGCAGGCAAATCAGCAGGTTGAGGTACAGCGACTGGCGGATTTCGCTGAGGGCGCCGTCTTCGCGTTTGTCGACGAACAGGTACCAGTTCAGTTCCGGAATGAAGCGCACGTTGAGGAAATGGCCCTGGCCCTGGACGGAATATTCGTAGCTGCCGCTGTGGGGCTTGGGCAGCAGGTTGACCAGGCCTTTCATGCTTTCCAGGTTGCTGAGTTTCTGGCCGATATGCGCGCCCTGCGGGCCACCCTCGGCACCGGTAAGCACCAATCGGCCGAAACTGTCGACGAAATACACGCTGCGTTGATAGCGCTGTTGATACTTGTCGATCAGCTTGATCACCGCATCGACGGTCAGACCAACGCCTGCCGCACCGATGAAACGGTTGTTGTAGTCGTAGACCTTGTAGTTGATGAAGAACGTCAGGTTGTCCTTGTTGGCCAGGTCCGGGTCGACGTTGATCTCGTAAGGGGTCGCCATGTCACGCACGCGGAAATACCAGGCATCGCGCGGCTCAGTGGCCTTGACCTGCTTGAGCACGCCTTTGGCGTGGTAGTAAGTGAGTGTGCCGTTGGAGACGAAAAATGCGGTGTAGGCGCCGTAGTGGGTCATGACCTCGTTGAGGTAGCGGGTCATCTGGTCGGGGTCGTGTTCGCCGTTGACCACCCAATCACGCATGAAGGTGTCGCGGGACATCATCGAGGAAATCAGGATCGGTCTGACAAGATCTTTCTGGATTTCCGAGTAGACCGTGTCCGAAGTCAGCGGCAGCTCGGTGTTGACGATGTTGTCGCGGATCGAGGCGCGCGAGGCGTAGTAGCTGAGAAATGACGTGGCGAGAAAACCCGCGCCCAGCAGCGCGATTAGCGTGAGGACCAGCGAACGTTGCGAATACAGCGGCGAGTGAAGCAGCATGGCGATTCCGTTGGCAGTGACCCGTTGGGGAGCATTCTAGTGGGACTGCGGGGAAATAACTGCGAGATTTGCAGGGTGAATCGGCAAGGATCAGGTGCGGAGGCGTCTGGACTGGCGCCTTCGCGGGCAAGCCTCGCTCCTACAGGTCACCTGGATCTGTAGGAGCGAGGCTTGCCCGCGAATCGAAAGATCACCCCATATCTTTCAGGTAAGCACGCCATCCGCCCAAATGACTGATATCCACCGCCCCCTCCAATCCGTACTGCTCACAGTTAAACCCACTCTCCCAACGCCCATCCGCCAGTTGCACCTTGCCCAACCCCAGCGGCGCCGGAATTCCGGTCAGGAACGACCCCAGTTCACTGCTCGGCAACTCCCAGACCTCCACCGCAATCGCTACGCCGCCATCCTTCACCCGCACCATCCCTGGACGAAACGGCGGGCCACCGGCCAATGCATACAGTTGATAGTCCGGAGAACTGAACGTCGTCTCGACCAACGTCGCACCGCGCCGCTTCAACTGCCAGTTCAGCGCCAGCCCATCGAGATGCGCGCCGCACACCACCAACCGCGCACGATCGTTACGCGCGACCGTTGCGGGCGCAGGAGAATGACGCTGAAACGCATCCGCCACACTCAACAAATACTGATCGGTAAACGCCCGGCCAAACACCGTCACGCCCCACGGCAAACCATTGCCCATGAACCCGCTCGGCACCGCGACGGCGGCGTAGTCCAGCAGGTTCATGAAGTTGGTGTAGTAACCCAGTTCCGAATTGCGCAGCACCGGTTCAGCCTCAAGCTCTGCCAGTGTGACGGGACGGCCGATGGTCGGCGTGACCACGCAGTCGAGTCCTTCCAGCGCCTTGTCGCACAGCGCTTTCAAGGCTTGCAGCCGATACTGGGCGCGGAAGGTTTGCACGCCGTTCACCGCCGGCGCCTTGGCCAGCACCGCACGAATCACCGGCAATACCGCTTGAGGATTTTGCTCCATCAACTCGCCGGCGACGCTGTAGCGCTCCGCCACCCACGGGCCTTCATACAGCAGGCGCGCCGCTTCAAGGAAGGGCGACAAATCCAGTTCCACCGCTTCACCGCCCAATGCCTTGAGCCGGTCGATGGCATCGCCGAACAACAGCGGACCTTCAGGGCAACCGAAGAATTCCAGGTCTTGCGCACGCGGCACGCCGAAGCGGAAGGGGCGCGGTGTGCCGAATGCCGAGCCGTCATTCCACAGCGGGTTGCTGCGGCTGTATTCGTCCCGTGGATCGAGATGCGCGGTGAGCGCCAGCAACTGACTGGCTTCCCGAGCCGTCGCGGTGAAGGTCGTGACGCAATCGAGCGTACGACACGCCGGCACCACGCCCGCCGTGGAGATCAACCCCTTGGTGGCTTTCATCCCCACCAGATTGTTCAACCCCGCCGGCACTCGCCCCGAGCCCGCCGTGTCCGTGCCCAACGAGAAACTCGCCACACCCAGCGCCACCGCCAGCGAAGAACCGGCGCTGGAACCGCCCGACGGATACTCCGGCAACACGCTGTTCGGGCATGCGCCATACGGCGAGCGGCTGCCATTGAGCCCGGTGGCGAACTGGTCGAGATTGGTCTTGCCCAGCGGAATCGCGCCCAGCGCCAGTAATTGCTCGACGATGGTCGCCGACTGCTGCGGCACATAGGCAAATGCCGGGCACGCTGCCGTGGTCGGAATGCCCGCCAGATCGATGTTGTCCTTGATCGCGAATGGCACGCCGTACAGCGGCAGGCTGTCGATATCGCGGCCGTCGAGCGCGGCGAGGTACGGTTCCAGTTCCTCAACGCTGAGCAAATGAATGAACAGGTGATAGTCCGGGTTCAGGGCGGCGGCTTTATCGCGCAGGTTCAGCAGCAGTTGTCGCGGTGTGATGCTGCCGTCGCGGTAAGCGCTACGCAGGGCGTCGAGTTGCAGATTGATGGTCATGAAGTGAGTCCTTTGCAAAATGGGTTCAGTCGAGTTCCAGCACCACGACGCGCTGTCCGGCGCGCACGGCCGAACCGGGTTGCACGCGGATTTCGCGCACCACGCCGGCCATCGGTGCGAGCAGCGGGATTTCCATCTTCATCGACTCCAGAACCACCAGCACATCACCGGCGGCAACGCGGCTGCCGGTCTCCACCTGGACCTGCCAGAGGTTGCCGGCGATGTGGCTGTCGACACTCATTTCGCCACTGGCCAATGGTGCGTCTTCGGTCGTTTCCGGGGCCGCTTCTTCACTGTCGAAGTGGGCCTGGCCGCTGGCGATCCAGCGCTCGCGCTCGGCGTTGAACGCGCCTTTCTGTTGATCCCGAAAAGCTGCAATGCTCGAGGACTCTTTGGTCAGGAACGCCTGGTAATCGGCAAGGTTCAACTGGCTGTGCTCGATGTTCAACTCGAAGCGCCCGAGGGGGAAATCCCGGCGGATGCGCAGCAGTTCATCGGCGCTCACCGGGTAGAAACGGATCTGGTCGAAGAAGCGCAGCAGCCACGGTTTGCCATCGAACGCGGCGACTTCGCGGTAGCGGTTCCACATCTGCAACGTGCGACCGACGAACTGATAACCGCCGGGGCCTTCCATGCCGTACACGCACATGTACGCGCCGCCGATGCCCACCGAGTTTTCCGCAGTCCAGGTGCGGGCCGGGTTGTATTTGGTGGTCACCAGACGATGGCGCGGGTCGAGCGGGGTGGCGACCGGCGCGCCGAGGTAGACGTCGCCCAGCCCCATCACCAGGTAGCTGGCGTCGAACACCGTGCGCTGCACTTCGTCGAGGTTCGGCAGGTCGTTAATGCGGCGGATGAACTCCAGATTGCTCGGGCACCACGGTGCGTCCTTGCGCACGGTGGTCATGTATTTCTCGATCGCCAATTGGCAGGCCGGATCGTCCCAGGACAGCGGCAGATGGACGATGCGCGACGGCACTTGCAGGTCCTTGGCGGCACACACCGCGTCCCATTCACCGGCGACGATGCCGAGCAGATCGGCCAGCGGCAGTTGTTCGGGTTGGTAGTGCACTTGAAGCGAGCGGATGCCGGGTGTGAGGTCGATGACGCCGTATAGGTGTTTGCTTTCCAGGGCTTGCATGAGGGCGTGGGCGCGGAAGCGCAGGACCAGATCAAGCTCCGGTGCGCCGATCTCAAGCAACAGGTGCGTATCCCCCGACAGTCGCGCAACCAAGCGCGTATCGTCCTGACCCAAATCCAAAACCACAGGCGACTGTAGGAGCCGGCTTGCCGGCGATGGGGCCCTAACAGGCACCGCATTAACTTCATCGCCGGCAAGCCGGCTCCTACAAGGGTTCCATTTCAGGGCGAGGGTGCGGGCGGTTTTGATATCGACTGGCTGGAACTGCACTTTGTCCCCTGCCTTCAATTGTCCGAGTTGCCAAAGATCCGCCTCGATCACCGTCACCGGGCACACAAACCCGCCCAGGCTCGGGCCGTCGGGCCCCAGAATCACCGGCATGTCCCCGGTGAAATCCACGGCGCCAATCGCATACGGATTGTCATGGATATTCGACGGATGCAGCCCCGCCTCACCGCCATCAGCCCGGACCCATTCCGGCTTCGGCCCGATCAGGCGCACGCCGGTGCGGCTGGAGTTGAAATGCACTTCCCACTGAGTTTCGAAAAACGTGCCGATGTAGTTTTCGGTGAAATATTCCGGTGCACCGTGGGGGCCGTAGATCACCCGGATCTGCCGCACGGCAGGCAACTCAGCAATTACCGGCAGTTGCTCACCGACGCTGTAATCGCTCAACGCCGGCACATGCAGCACATCACCGGCCCGTAATGCGCGACCACCATGCCCACCAAACTGTCCGAGGGTGAAGGTGCTTTTGCTGCCCAGATAGTCGGGCACCTGCAGCCCGCCGCGCAGGCACAGATAGCTGCGGGCGCCTGCGCCGGCAATCGTGCCGAGACTCAACGTGGCACCTGCTGGAATCAGCAGCGCTGTGTTCATCGCCACGGTTTCGCCGTTCAACGTCAGCGGAATCACTGCTCCGGTTACCGCCACCACCGCGTCGCAATTGAAACGCAGCAACGGTCCGCTCATGGTGATTTCCAGCGCGGCGGCGCCTTCTTCGTTACCCAGCAAAAGGTTGCCCAATCGCAATGCGCGACTGTCCATCGGCCCTGACGGAGGCACACCCACGGCCCAATAACCGAGTCGCCCCGGATAGTCTTGAACGCTGGTCTGCGTACCGGCGCTGAGCACTTCAAACGTGTTGGCCTGATACACCAGACCTTCGAGGCAACGGGTCCACGGCTGGCCGCTGGTGAACGGCGCGTCGAGCAAAATCTGCCGCAGGTAGTCGCGGTTGGTTTCCACGCCGTAGAGCTGGCTGTCGCCCAGTGCTTGATGCAAATCCGCACGCGCTTCTTCACGGGTCGGCGCCCAGCAGATGACCTTGGCGATCATCGGGTCGAAGTACGGCGGTATCTCGCAACCGGCCTCGACCCAGGTGTCGATCCGCAGCTGTTTGCCGTCGGCGGCAGGGAAATTTACAGCGGTCAGTAAACCAGGGCTCGGCTGAAAATCACGACCCGGATCTTCCGCATAAAGTCGCGCCTGAATCGCATGACCTTCAGCTTTCAAACCTTGGCTCAACACGCTCAACGGAGGCAAATCACCCGCCGCCAGTTCCACCATCCAACGCACCAGATCCACGCCCCACACCTGTTCGGTGACGCCGTGTTCCACCTGCAAACGGGTGTTCACTTCCAGAAAGTAGAAGCGCTGGTCTGCGCTGTCGAACACAAATTCCACGGTGCCGGCGCTGCGGTAGTTCACCGCTTTTGCCAGTTTGATCGCCGCCGCGCACAGCTCATCGGCCATGCCGTCGGGCAGGTTCGGCGCCGGGGTTTCTTCGAGGACTTTCTGGTTGCGCCGTTGTACCGAACAGTCGCGCACGCCGAGAGCGATCACTTCACCGCGACCGTCGCCGAACACTTGAACTTCCAGGTGTCGGGCGCGTTGGATGTACTTCTCGATGAACACGCCGGCATCGCTGAAATTGTTTTGCCCGAGGCGTTTTACGGCTTCGAAGGATTCACTCAACTCGTCAGCACTGCGACACACGCGCATGCCGATGCCACCACCACCGGCAGTGCTTTTGAGCATCACTGGGTAGCCGACCTGATCGCCGGCGATCAATGCCGCGTCGAGGCTGTCGAGCAGCTCGGTGCCTTCGAGCATCGGCACGCCGTGTTGCTTGGCCAGGGCGCGCGCGGTGTGTTTGAGGCCGAACACGCGCAACTGTTCTGGCGTCGGGCCGATGAACGCGATATCGGCCGCTTCGCAGGCTTCGGCGAACGCGGTGTTTTCCGAGAGGAAACCGTAGCCGGGGTGAATCGCCGTGGCGCCGCTGGCTTTGGCGATGGCGAGGATTTTATCCACCGCCAGATAGGTACCGGCGGCCGCGCCTTCACCGAGGCTGTGGGCTTCATAGGCTTGCAGGATGTGCAGGCTCGCGGCATCGGCTTCGGAGTAAACGGCGACACCTTTGACGTGCAGTTCACGCAAGGTGCGTAGGACGCGGCAGGCAATGGCGCCACGGTTGGCAATCAGGACTTTTTCGAACATGGCATAACCCCTGGAGGGGATGCGGGCCGTCCCGCAGTTTTTCGTTGGGCGCCGGGGTCGTCCCCGACGGAAAAATCACAAGTTTTGTGAACACCGCTGAACCTGTGGGAGCGAGCCTGCTCGCGAAGAGGTCGTTACATACAGCATTGATGTCGACTGACACTCCGTCTTCGCGAGCAGGCTCGCTCCCACATTGGAAGGGTGGTGCTTTACTTTTTGAGGCACTGCCCGGAACGGGCCTGGCACAGGGCAAACAACCATTTACGCAACCGCGCTAATTTCAGTTCCATACCAATAACTCCGCAGGCGTAGGGTTGTAGGCATTGCACGGATTATTCAGTTGCGGACAATTGGAAATCAGCACGATCACGTCCATCTCGGCCCGCAAATCCACGTACTTGCCCGGCGCCGAAATACCGTCCTCAAAGGTCAGCCCACCATCCGCCGTCACCGGCACGTTCATGAAGAAGTTGATGTTCGGCCCGATGTCGCCCTTGCCCAGTCGCCCGTCGTGGACGCAGGCGCGCAGGTAGTTGTCGCGGCAGCTGTGCATGTAGCGTTTTTCCAGGGCGTAACGCACGGTGTTGCTCTCTTGCGCGCAGGCACCGCCCAGGGTGTCGTGGCGCCCGCAGGTGTCGGCGACGATGGTCAGCATCGGTTTGCCGAGGTTGGAATAGAGCACGCTGCCGGTGCTCAGGTAGACGCTGTTCTGCCGGCGCAAGGTGCGTTGCACGTCGTAGCGTTCTTTCGGGTTGGCGACGCTGTAGAACAACGTATCAACCGCCTGATTGCCTTCCAGGTCGAGGATGCGCAGGGTCTGGCCGGCCTTGACCTCCATCAGCCACGGTTCGCCGGCGGGAATGGTGGCGCGGTAGACCGCTGTTTCTGGATGCTTTTGAGCGGTAGCGATTGCGAGTGACATGGCAGCGATCCTCAGGCGAACAGGCGGTCGGTGTTGATGAAGCCGCGCTCGTTTTCCGGGCGCGAGGTGCGGCAGTGTTCGGCGACACTGGCGTCGGCGTTCATCCAGCTCAGCTTCAACGGTTTTGGTGCGTATTCCGGCGACGGGTCCATCGGATGTTGCAGGGCGGTGAGCACCACCAGCGTGTCCATCGGTGCGTACAACTCGATGTAGTCGCCGGCCTTGGAGTTGCCTTCGACGAAGTGGAAACGCCCGGCCTCATCGACGTTTACGCGGCTGAAGAGGTTGAGGGTCATCAGCAAGTCCGACAGGCCCAACCCCCACTTGCCGAGTTCCACCAACAGGTTGTCGGTGCCGTTGCGGAAGAAGCCGTTGCGCAGTTCCTGATAGCGGCCTGCGCCGTATTTTTCCGCGACTTCTTCAGCGCAGAGCACGCCGCCGAGGCTGTCGCTCCAGCCGCAGGTGTCGGCGGTGATTGCCGCCAGCACGCGGCCCATGTCCGAGTACAGGCAATGACCCGTGGTGAGCTTGGCGGTGTGTTGGCATTTAAGGCTGTCGGGCAGGTTCAGGCGTTCGGTTTTTTCGTTGGCGTTGAGCAGCGTCAGGCTGACGTTGGCGCCGCCGCGCAGGTCGGTCAGGCGCAGCAATTGGCCGCGCTTCAATACGAAGGAACGATGGCCGCCGCCGGGGAGCATTTCTTCGGCGAAGGGCGGAAACAGTTGAGTCGAATCAGTCATGTGCAAAATCCTCTTAAGCGGTGCGAAGCGCGCCTGCCAGTGTTTCCGGCAAGGCATCGACGGCGGCGCGCGTGGCGCGGCGGTCGCTGTTCAAAGGGATGTCGTAAGTGATGCGTGCGCCATAGGCGCCTGGGGCGTGCGGGTCGACGCGGACCTTGTCGAACACCAGCAATCGCGTGCCGAGACTGAAACCTTCGGACAGGTCGTGGGTGACCATGAACACCGTCAGTTGCGTCTCGCGCCACAGCTCCAGCAGCAAGGCGTGCATGTCTTTGCGGATGCCCGGATCGAGCGCACCGAACGGTTCGTCGAGCAGCAACACGCGGGGTTTCATGATCAGCGCCTGGGCGATGGCCAACCGCTGTTGCATGCCGCCGGACAGCTGCGCCGGGTACTTGTCCAGCGAGTGGCCGAGGCCGACCTTTTGCAGCAATACCGAGGCCTGTTCTCGGGCGTCTTTTTTAGCGTTGCCGAACAACCGCCCAAGCAGCGGCGAGCGCGGCAGTTCGAGGCCGAGGGCGACGTTGTCCAGCACCGTCAGGTGCGGGAACACCGAGTAGCGCTGGAACACCACGCCACGGCTCGAATCCGGTTCGCCGGCCAGCGCCTGGCCGTCCAGCAGAATCTCGCCGCGACTGGCGCGTTCCTGACCGAGCAACAGGCGCAGGAAGGTCGACTTGCCGCAGCCCGACGCGCCGACCAGGGTGCAGAACTCACCCTCGTTGACGTTCAGGTTCAAGCCTTCCAGCACCACTTGATCGGCGTATTGCTGCCAGACGTTTTTTACCGTGATGAAGCTCATGCCCGCGCTCCTTCATACCAAGGGAACGCACGTTGAGTCAGGCGCTTGAGGCCCCAATCCATCAGCCAGGCGAGCAGGGTGATCCACACCACATAGGGCAGGATCACGTCCATCGCCAGGTAGCGGCGCACGAGGAAAATCCGGTAACCGAGGCCGTCGGTGGAGGCGATGGCTTCGGCGGCGATCAGGAACAACCACGCCGAACCGAGCATCAGCCGCAGCGAGATCAGCAGGCGCGGCAGCAATTGCGGGAGCACCACGCGCAGCATCAGCGTCCAGGTCGAGGCGCCGAGGGTCTGGGCCTTGATCAGCAACTCGACGGGTATTTCCCGGGCGCGCTGTTCCAGATCCCGTGCCAGACACGGGGTGATGCCGATCACGATCAGCATCACTTTCGATAACTCCCCCAGTCCAAAGACGATGAACAGAATCGGCAGGATCGCCAGCGGCGGCACCATCGACAGCACCGTCAGCAACGGCGACAACGGCGCGCCGAACAGCGGCAACGTGCCGGCGGCGATGCCCAGGCACAGCCCGGCCAGCGCGCTGATGCCGAGGCCTATGGCCAGGCGACGCAGGCTGGACGCGGTGTCCTGCCACAGCACGTATTCACCGGTGCGGCTGTCGGCGGTGAACGCCAGGCGCTTCACCGCATCGGTCATCTGCACGGCGCTCGGCAACAGCTTGTCGTTCGGGTTGTCCAGTAGCCGCTCGGCCGAGCCCATGAAGTAGGCGAGCAGCACCAGGGCGAACGGCAGGATCACCAACAACAGGCGACTCGGGCGATCCGGGTGGCGATTGATCAGGCGCATGGCCAGGTCCTCTTGTTACAGCTTGGCGTCGGCAGCCAGCTGCACGTAACTCGGATCGAAGCGCAGCTTGAGGTTGCTCTTGTCGCCGCTGGTCACGCCGTTGGCGAAGGCCATGCCGACCGCGCTGGTGTCCTTGGCGCCTTCACCGAGCAAGCCGTGCTGGAAGGAAAACTCCGCGACCTTGCGCATGGTTTCCGGCAGTTGCTTGCTGGTGGAAAACGCCAGGGCTTCTTGCGGTGTGGCGAACAGTTTGGTGGTGTCGAGTTGCGCCTGGAAACCCGCGAGGTCAGTGCCCGAGGCCTTGGCCATGTGTTCGAGCGCAGTCTTGCTGGCGGCGTTTTTCGCGTTCATCAACTCGACCACTTCGAACCAGGCGCCGGTCAGTGCCTTGCCCAGGGCCGGGTTGTCTTTGAGGGTGGCGCTGTTGACCACCATCATGTCCATGATCTCGCCGGGGATCTGGCTGGAATTGAACACTTCGGTCACGCCTGGTTTGGCCTTGATGTCCGAGAGCATCGGGTTCCAGGTGGTGACGGCGTTGACCTGCTCCGTGTTGAAAGCGGCGGAGATGTCGGCGTCGGAGGTGTTGACCACTTTCAGGTCTTTCTCGGTGAGGTCCACCGAATCCAGGGCTCGGGCCAGCAGGTAATGGGACACCGAGAGCTCGACCAGATTGATGTCCATGCCCTTGAGGTCGGCGACTTTCTTGCCGTCGCCCTTGAGCACGATGCCGTCGTTGCCGTTGGAGAAATCGCTGACGATCAGCGCGGTGCTGTCGACGCCACCGGCCGCCGGAATGGTCAGCGCGTCCATGTTGGTCATGGTGCAGCCGTCGAACTGGCCGGCGGTGTATTGGTTGATGGATTCGACGTAGTCATTGAGCTGCACCACATCAATCTTGATGCCGTACTTCTTCGCCCATTTGTCGACGATGCCTTGGCTGCCGGCGTATTCCCAGGGCATCCAGCCGGCGTAAATGGTCCAGCAGACGCTGAAGTGGTCTTTTTGCGCGGCCTGGGACGAGACGCTCACGATGGCTGCGAAGGCAGCGGCGAGGAGGGCGGGTAAACGAAGTCGGGACATGGTGGTTCTCCAGTTGATCAAGGGCGGGCAGGAGTCAACGCGGCACCGTGAACGGTGGCTTGTCTCCCGGGCTTTTGTCCCGCCGTGTAACCTCAACTGGAGGTCGCCAACTCTCGGACCAGCCACTCGCCTTAGCGAGCCGGAACCCTAGTCAGCCATTGCAAATTGTGGTGCCGCGAACCTGTGATGACTCCTGCACGGGTTTGCTAAAGCGAGAGCCGTGCCAAGTCGCTCGAAGCGCTCTGGGCCGGGGGATTGCCATTTTTTGGGAGGACGCAAGGGCCGTTCGCTGCTTTGTGATGGTGCGCCCGTGCACTGAGATGCAGCGTGGCTGGCCGCTGATCCGAAGGTCGGGCGTCGTCCGGCACTCGCCATCGCATTGCCAGTCAAAACAGGTGTCAGCCGGCTGTATCGGCTGCGGGTCTTTCAGGAGGCCGCCATGTTTCGTCGACTGTTGCTGGGTGTTGTGCTCGGAATCGGGCTGTCCGGCTGCTACTACTACGTCGGCTCCTACGACGAGTATTCCACGCCTTATTACTACCCCGGCTATGCGCCGTATTCCTACTATTACGGCCCGCGTTATTACTATGGTCCTCGCTTTTACGGTGGCTATCGCTACTACTATTGGGGCGGGCATTCGCCACATTATTACGGCGGTGGATACCATGGCCGGCACCATTAATCAGCGGGTGAATAGATGAAAAACCTTTCATCGGCTAGATGTTTCAACTTGTTTCAGGAACGCACCGGATGTCGAAAACGATGTCTGATCTTTCGACAGTCACCGAATAATTGACTGTCGCTCGCCAGCGTCGCTGGTGTGGCTCACTCGCGGTCCAGGAGGCCGCCATGCTCTGTCGAAAACAGCTCCGCCCAATTCTTCTGATGGCTGTATTGGGATTGTCACTTGGCGCGTGCGTGCCCTATGCCGATGGAGGAGGCAGCTACTACAGTTCCGACGTGTACACGTCCCCTTCGCCGTACTACTCAGATGGTGGGGGTTACTACTCCAGTGGCGGTTACTACACCTCGCCGCGCCGGTATTACTCACCGCCGGCCCGCTATTACCAGCCAACGCCGCGCTATTACTACCAGCCGCGGGTGTATCAACCGGCACCGCGTTATTACCAGCCTTCGCCACGAGGCGATTACCGGGCGCATCAGGGGCGTGGTTGGGACGACAATGGCCGGGGCGGTTGGGATGGCCGTAACCGTGGCAATTGGAACAATGACTACCGTGGTGGCGGACGCAATCACGGTGGACGAGGTGACCACTACGGTCGCGGCGATCACGATGGCCGAGGCAGCCACCGATAACATGAGTTGAATGCAATACCTGTGGGAGCGGGCTTGCTCGCGAAGGCGGTATATCAGGCAACATAAATTCTGCCTGATATACCGCCTTCGTCGGAACGCCGCCCGGAGCAAGCCCGCTCCCACATTTCGTTTTGTGACCTTACAAATCCGCTAGCGGATGCCGACCTTCCCAGACCTTGTGAAAATGCGCCTCCACCACCGCATCCGGCACGTGATTGATATCAGGCCAATGCCAATGCGGTTTCTGATCCTTATCGATTAACCGCGCACGCACGCCTTCGCTGAACTCCGGATGCCGGCAGCAGTTGAGGCTCAAGGTGTATTCCATCTGGAAAACCTGAGCCAGTGACATATGCCGGGCGCGGGATATCTGTTGCCAGACCAGATGAGCGGTCAGCGGCGAACCTTCACTCAGAGTCCGCGCCGCGCGGCTAAGTACCAAGTCTGTGCTATCACGCTGTTGGCTGATGGCTTTCCAGGCGCAACGTACATCACTGACATCCAGCAATTCGTCGATCTGCTGGCGGCGCGGCAGCCACTGGGCTTCGGGCATTTTCGCCAGCGCTTCCTGCTGCAGGGCCTTGAGCAGGCTGTTGAGCTGCATCGGCGTCTGTTCTTGCCAGTTCAATTGCAGCAAGCCTTCGATCAGCTCTTCTTGCTGTTCATCGAGCAGGAAGCGGTCGGCCAGGTCCAGATCAATCGCATCGCGACCGTTCATGTGCGCGCCGGTCAGGCCGAGGAACAAACCGAGCTTGCCGGGCAGGCGCGACAGAAACCAACTGGCACCGACATCCGGATACAAACCAATGCTGATTTCCGGCATCGCCAAACGGCTGCTCGGCGTGACAATGCGGATGTTCGCGCCCTGCAGCAGGCCCATGCCGCCGCCGAGTACATAACCGTGCCCCCAGCAGATCAGCGGTTTCGGGTAGGTGTGCAGGCTGAAGTCCAGCCGGTATTCCGCCGCGAAGAAGTTTGCGGCGAGCGGGGGCACTACGCCGGGGTGTGCGCGACACGCTTCCACCAGGCTGCGCACTTCGCCACCGGCGCAAAAGGCCTTGGCGCCATGACCGCGCAATAGCACGCAGACGATTTGCGGATCCTTGGCCCAGACATCCAGTTGATCGCGAAGGGCGTTGATCATCGACAAGGACAGGGCATTCAGGGACTTTTCGGCATTCAGGCTGGCAACGCCGATGCGGGCGCCGTCGGTGCCGGTGAGTTCTTCGAAGTGCAGATTCATCGTGACCTCGATCGGGAATTTGAGCGTTCAGTATGATCGCAATGCAGGAAAGTGCCGGATCTGCGTCAGATCAATTGACAAGCGTGATGGGCTTTCCTAGGGTTCGCCCCATTGTTTTTGCCGGATGTAACCATGACTGCTGACGACCGTATCAAACTCGAACCGAGCTGGAAGGAGGCACTGCGTGCCGAATTCGACCAGCCCTACATGGCAGAGTTGCGCGATTTCCTGCAACAGGAGCGTGCGGCCGGCAAGGAGATTTATCCGCCGGGCCCGATGATTTTCAACGCGCTCAACTCGACGCCGCTGGACAAGGTCAAGGTCGTCATTCTCGGTCAGGATCCGTATCACGGGCCAGGCCAGGCCCATGGCTTGTGCTTCTCGGTGCAACCGGGCGTGCCGGCGCCGCCTTCGCTGGTGAACATCTATAAAGAGTTGAAACGCGACCTGAACATCGACATTCCCAATCACGGCTATCTGCAGAGCTGGGCCGATCAGGGCGTGTTGATGCTCAATACCACCATGACCGTCGAGCGCGCCAATGCCAATGCGCACAAGGACAAGGGCTGGCAGTTTTTTACTGACCGGATCATTGAAGTGGTCAGCCAACAGCAACCGCATCTGGTGTTCATGCTGTGGGGCGCCCATGCCCAGAGCAAACATAAGCTGATCGACGCGACCAAGCATCTGGTGCTGACGTCGGTGCATCCATCGCCGCTGTCCGCTTATCGCGGGTTTCTCGGGTGCGGGCACTTCAGCCGGACCAACAAGTTTCTTGAGCAGAATGGCGAGACGCCGATTGAGTGGCGGTTGCCGCCAGTCTGAAAAGCTTCGCGGGCAAGCCTCGCTCCTACAGGGTTTGCACGAGATCTGTAGGAGCGAGGCTTGCCCGCGAAGGGAACACCTCGGTCTATCAGACCGAATCCGGATTACGGTTCCAATACTTGAACAACGGCTCCGCCAGAAACAACACAAACAACAACCGCATCACCTGCATCGCCGTCACCAGCGGCACCGACAATTGCAGGGTCTCCGCCGTCAGGCTCATCTCCGCAATCCCGCCGGGCATCATGCCCAGGGTCAGCGAACGCAAATCCAGATGTGTCAGCGCACTCAATCCCAAGGCTGCCGCCGTGGCGATCAACATGGTCAACACCGTGCCAATCAACGTCCGCCCCATAAACGAAGGCGCACGCCGGAAGAACTGCCGATTGAAGTGGCAGCCCAAGCCACTGCCGATCAGCCATTGGCCAATCTGGCTACCGCCGTTGGGCAAACCAATGTGCAGATCCCAACCAATGCTCACTGCCGCACTGACCAGCAACGGCCCGAACAGCCATGGGTTAGGTTGACGAAGACGTTCCCAAATCCACGCCGCCAAGGCGCCCGCCGGGAATAGAAGGGCCAGCCACCACCAGTTGACGGCCGTCGGATGAAACACCGGCGCACCGTCGCCCAGCAAATACTTGAACGCCGCCGGTACGCAAAGCACCACCACCAGCACCCGCAGACTTTGCCCGGCCGCTACGCGACTGAGCACCGCGCCATTGCGTGCGCCGAGGTTGACCATCTCCCCGGAGCCGCCGGGCATGCTGGAAAAGAATGCGGTGGCGCGATCCTCACCGGTACGGCGCATCAACCAGACCCCGACCACGGCGGACAGGCTGGTGATCAACGCACCGAAGAAGATCAGGCCAAAGTGGCTCAACACCTGCTCCATCACCACCGGGGTGAAGTGCAGGCCGATGCCGATGCCGACGACCCACTGGCCGACCTTGCGGCCGCCAGGGATTTCGGCCAATTGCCAGGGCGTCAGGCAACGCACGAGGATGATCGCCAGCAACGAGCCGACCATCCACGGCAGTGGCCAGCCGATCTGGCTGGCCAGGTAACCGCCCAGCGCGCCGACCAGCGGCGTACCCCACCAGGCGTTGAAGGGTGTTCGATCAGACATCGGCGACCGCGCGACGAGCGACCGAACGTTTGCGCCAGATCCGCAGGATCGGCACCAGCAGCATCACCACGATCAATGCCCAGACACCCAGCGTGATCCCGCTCGACCAGAGAATCTCCAGCGAACCGTTGGAGATCGACAGTGCGCGGCGCAGATTCTGTTCCATCAAACCTCCGAGAATGAAGCCCAGCAAAACCGGCGACAACGGGAAATCCAGCTTGCGCAGAATGTAGCCGAAGATGCCGATGCCGATCATCAGGAACAGGTCGAAGGTGGTGGCATGCACCGCGAACACGCCGATGGCGGTGATGATCGCAATCATTGGCACCAGCGCCCAGTTCGGTACGGCGAGGATGCGGGTGAAGATGCGGATCATCGGAATGTTGAGGATAACCAGCATGATGTTGGCGATAAACAACGATGCAATCAGGCCCCAGACGATGTCCGGTTGCTGTTGGAACAGCAGTGGGCCCGGCGTGATGTTGTACAGCGACAACGCACCGATCATCACCGCCGTCGTGCCCGAACCGGGAACGCCCAGGGTCAGCATGGGTACCAGCGCGCCGCAGGCTTCAGCACCGATGGCGGTTTCCGGAGCGGCCAGACCGCGCTTGTCGCCCTGTCCGAATTTTCCGCTTGGGCCAGCGATACGTTTCTCGGTCATGTAGGCCACGGCGCTGGCGAGTGTTGCACCGGCGCCAGGCAAAACGCCCATGATGAAACCCAGCACACCGCACCGCATGTTCACCCAGAACACCGACGCAGCTTCCTTGAAGTTGAACATCATGCGGCCGGTGGCTTTGAACGCTTCCTGGCCGCGATGGGTTTTTTCCAGCAGCAACAGGATCTCGCTGATGGAGAACAGGCCCAGCACCAACACCACGAACTGAATGCCGTCGGTGAGGTGGATGTTGTCGCCGGTGAAGCGGTAGACACCGCTGTTGGCGTCGATGCCGACGGTCGACAGGAACAGGCCGATCAGCGCCGCAATAAAAGTCTTCAGCGGTCGATCACCGGCCATGCCGCCGAGGCAGACAATCGCGAACACCATCAGGACGAAGTATTCCGCCGGGCCGAAGGCTATCGCCCATTTCGCCAGGATCGGCGCGAACACCACCATCCCGCACGTGGCAATAAAGGCGCCGATGAACGAACTCCACGCCGACAGCGACAGCGCGACACCGGCCATGCCTTGACGGGCCATCGGGTAGCCGTCGAGGGTGGTCATGACGGTGGACGCTTCGCCCGGAATGTTCAGCAGGATCGAACTGATCCGGCCGCCGTACTCGCAACCCAGATAAACAGCGGCCAGCAGGATCAGCGCCGATTCCGGTGGCAGCCCGAGGGCGAATGCAATCGGGATCAGCAACGCCACGCCGTTGATCGGACCGAGGCCGGGCAGCAGGCCCACGACGGTGCCGATCAGCGTGCCGCTGAGTGCGGTGATCAGGTTGTAAGGGGTCAGTGCGACGCCGAAGCCGTGACTCAAATAACCAAGCGTATCCATTTCAGTTCTCCAGAACGTCGAGCAGACCCAGAGGCAGCGGCACGTCCATCACTTTGTCGAACAGCAGGTATAGACCGATGCTCATCAGGCTGATGATCACTGCGCTTGGCAACCAGCGTCCGCCGTACAGGCGCGCCATCGGAATGCCGATCAAAATGCTGCTGAGGATGAAGCCCAACGGTTCGAACAGGCCGGCGAACACCAGCAGCAGCACCACGCAGCGGCCGATCTTGTGGAGGGTTTCACGGTCCAGCGGCGGGTCTTCGTCGGTGTGTTTGATCGGGGAGGGGCGAAACACCATGTAGATCAGGCCCATTCCCATCAGCCCCAGCATCAGCAAGGGGAAGGCGCGAGGGCCGATCGGTTCGTAGGAAAAAGGCGCCTGGTAGGGCCAGGCCATCAGCACCAGGCTGGCGCAGGCCAGCAGCAGCACCGATGCGAATATGCGTTGTACGAGCATGGGGAACTCCTGTGCCGCGACCCCGCAGTGCGGGGCCGCAGCCGCTAGACAGAGGCGATCACTGAATCAGGCCGAACTCTTTGGCCAGCACTTTGTAGTCCGCGACCTGCTTCTTCACGTAGGTGTCCAGTTCCGGGCCGGTCATGGCGAACGGAAAGAGTTCACGCTGATCGCGCAGCTTGGCGAAATCATCGGACGCCAGCAGCTTGTCGAAGGAGGCTTTCCACCAGGCGTAGTCTTCATCGCTGACTTTTGGCCCGAGGTAGAAACCGCGAACCACTGGCCAGACGATGTCGTAGCCTTGCTCTTTGGCGGTCGGAATGTCTTTCATTTCCGGCTCGTCCAGGCGCTTCTCGGAGAACACCGCCAGCAGGCGCATGTCGCCGCTCTGGATGTGCGGCATGGAGTCGGAGATGTCGGTGCTGCCGACCTGGATGTGGCCGCCGAGCAGGGCAGTGGCGATTTCGCCGCCACCTTCGAGGGCGACGTAGCGCAGATCGCGCGGGTTGATCCCGGCGGCCTTGGCGATCAACGCGGTTTGCATCCAGTCCTGGCTGCCGACGGTGCCGCCGGAACCGATCACCACTTTGCTTGGATCTTTCTTCAGCGCCTGAACGAGATCGTCGAGGGTCTTGTAAGGCGAATCGCTTTTCACCGCGATGGCGCCGTAGCTGGTGCCGACCGCTGCCAGCCAGCGAACGTTGGTTTCATCGAAGCGACCGAACTTGCCTTGGGCCAGGTTCAGCAACGAGCCGCTGGACCACGCCACGAGCGTGCCGGCGTCGGCCGGACGCTGAGCGACCACCGCGTTGTACGCCACTGCGCCGACACCGCCGGGCATGTAGGTCACGCGCATCGGTTTGCTCAACAGTTTCTCGTTCATCAGCGCGCTTTGCGCCAGTTTGCAGGTCAGGTCGAAACCGCCGCCGGGCGAGGCCGGGGCGATGCATTCCGGGCGCTTGGGCTCGGCCATGAGTTGGCCGGCAAACAGCATGCAGCTGGCGGCAAGGGCGAAACGGCGCAGTGATCGATTCATTGTTGTCTCCACGGGAGTTATTGTTTTTGGGGATGTTTCAGGTGCGGCAGTTTCGCGTCGCGCAGCCGTTGATGGCGCTGACAAACGTAAACGACGGGAATTGAAAAAAGAGATGAGGCGGGCAAACCTGGAGCTGTGTGGACAGCATGGCGAAGTACCTCGTTATTGTTCTTATTGGCGAAAACGCATCGAGGCGTTTTTCGGGAGCTACATTTCAAAGCACGATCGATGGCTTTCAGTCGAAACCATCCGTGGGCCGACTCTAACGGTCGAACCTTTCACTAACCTTTCAGCGGACTTTCACGGTTTTCGGGCTTCACAGCGGCGGATGCGGCTGTAAACTCCGCGCCAAAGAGTGGCGTCGAACATCCCTGAATGAGGTAAAGATCCATGCGTGTTCTGCTCGTCGAAGACCATCTGCAACTCGCCGACAGTGTCGCCCAGGCGCTCAAGAGCACCGGGCTGACCGTGGATGTGCTGCACGACGGCGTGGCCGCCGACCTGGCGTTGAGCAGCGAGGAATACGCCATGGCGATCCTCGATGTCGGCCTGCCGCGCATGGATGGCTTTGAAGTGCTGGCGCGCTTGCGGGCCCGGGGGAAGAACCTGCCGGTGCTGATGCTGACCGCCCGCAGTGACGTCAAGGATCGCGTGCATGGCTTGAACCTCGGCGCTGACGATTACCTGGCCAAGCCGTTCGAACTGACCGAACTCGAAGCCCGGGTCAAAGCCTTGCTGCGTCGCAGTGTGCTCGGCGGTGAGCGTCAGCAGACCTGCGGCGTGCTGGCTTACGATCTGGACACCCGACGCTTCACCCTCGGCGACGAATTGCTGACCCTGACCTCCCGCGAACAAGCGGTGCTTGAAGCGCTGATCGCGCGCCCCGGTCGGGTGATGAGCAAGGAACAACTGGCCGCCCAAGTGTTTGGTCTCGACGAAGAAGCCAGCCCCGACGCCATCGAAATCTACGTCCACCGCTTGCGCAAGAAGCTTGACGGCCAACCGGTCGCCATCGTGACGTTCCGCGGTCTCGGCTATTTGCTGGAAAGCCGCGATGCATAAGCCCAGCAGCCTGCGCTGGCGGTTGCTGTGGAACCTCGCGCTGTTGCTGGTGGTGTTGATGCTGGCCAGTGGATTGAGCGCGTACTGGAATGGTCGCGAAGCTGCCGACACCGCGTATGACCGTACCCTGCTGGCTTCGGCGCGAACCATCGCCGCGGGCGTGTCCCAGCGTGATGGCAGCCTCAGCGCCGACGTGCCTTACGTGGCCCTCGATACGTTTGCCTATGACAGCGCAGGGCGGATTTTCTATCTGGTCAACGACATTAATCAGAAGCTGATTTCCGGCTACGAAAACCTTCCCGCTCCACCACCGGGAACGCCGCGCACCGATGACTATCCGGCGCTCGCCCGTTTCTATAACGCGACGTATCGGGGGCAGAACGTGCGGGTGGTCAGCCTGCTCAAACCCGTGAGCGAACCGAACATGAACGGCATGGCGGAAATTCGCGTGGCGGAAACCGACGAGGCACGCGTCAGCATGGCCCGCAGCCTGGCTGCAGACACGTTGTTGCGGCTGGGCATGCTGGCGGTCGGCGCGTTGCTGTTGGTGTGGTTTGCGGTGAGTGCGGCGTTGCGCCCATTGGAACGCTTGCGCACGGCGGTGGAAGAGCGCCAGTCCGATGACTTGCGGCCGCTGCCGCTGGTGGAGGTGCAGCGAGAATTGTGGCCGTTGGTACGTGCGCTCAATCACTTTACCGAGCGCCTGCGCGGGCAGTTCGAACGTCAGGCGCAGTTCATTGCCGATGCTGCGCATGAACTGCGCACGCCGCTGGCGGCGCTCAAGGCGCGACTTGAACTCGGCCTGCGTTCGGGCGAACCCGAAACCTGGCGCAACACGCTGGAAACGGCAGCGCAAGGCACGGATCGTTTGACCCATCTGGCCAACCAATTGCTGTCGCTGGCGCGTGTCGAAAACGGTGCCCGGGCGATTGCCGAGGGCGGTGCGCAATTGCTCGATCTGAGTCAGCTGGCCCGGGAACTGGGCATGGCGATGGCGCCGCTGGCCCATGCCCGCGGCGTGGCGCTGGCACTGGAAGCCGACGAACCGGTGTGGCTGCGCGGTGAGCCGACGCTGCTGAACGAACTGTTGAGCAATCTGGTGGACAACGCGCTGGCCCATACGCCGCCCGGCGGCAACGTAATCCTGCGGGTTTCGGCGCCGGCGGTGCTGGAGGTCGAGGATGACGGGCCGGGGATTCCGCTGGAAGAGCGTGACAGGGTGTTTGAGCGCTTCTATCGGCGCAATCAGCAGGTGGCCGGATCGGGGTTGGGGTTGGCGATTGTCGGCGAGATCTGCCGCGCGCATCTGGCGCAGATCAGCCTGCACGATGGCGAGCAGGCGGGGTTGAAGGTGCGGGTGAGTTTTATCGCTGGAGAGTGATGGTGTCTGAACTGGCCTCTTCGCGGGCAAGCCTCGCTCCTACAGGATCTGTGGTGACCTGTAGGAGCGAGCGGGCGGCGATCCGACTTGCCCGCGAAGCTTTTAATAGAACATCGACCGCGATTCTTCCAGATCCCTGCACATCGATTCATTCTCCGGGTCGATTCCCAGCTTCTTGAAGGCCGGCACGCCGAGCGGGTCGATACGGGCGATGGGGTGGTCGGTGTCCTTGTGGCAATACAAACTGGCCACTTGCACCAGATCCACATAGTCGACGCGCTCGGACTCGCGCTTGAAGTCCAGATACAGCCCCGGCACCTGTACCAGCATTTCCGGAAACTCCCAGACCCTGAGCAGTTTGTCGCCGAGCAGCGGATGAATGTGGTCGATCACATGGTTCAGGCTGACCGGGTCCGACAGCAGTTCGTAGTGGTCTTCGGCGTAGGTCAGGATCGGCAGTACACCAATCTGATGCACCAGTCCGCCCAGCGCCGCCTGATCGGGCTTGAGCTGCGTGTAACTGCGGCACAGCGCGTAGCTGACCCCGGCGATTTCCAGGCTTTTGCGCCAGACATCGCGCATCTTTTTCTCCACCACGTCAGAGCGCGCATGGAAAATCTGCTCCATGACCAGACCGATGGCCAGGTTGCTGCTGTAATTGACGCCCAGGCGCGTGATTGCCGTGTGCAAGTCAGTGACTTCCTGGGTCGCGCGCAGCAGCGGGCTATTGACCACTTTGATCAGGCGCGCCGACAGCGCCGTGTCGCGGCCAATCACTTTACTCAGGGTGCTGACACTTATTTCCGGGTCTTCAGCGGCCTTGCGAATCTGCAGGGCCACTTCCGGTAACGTTGGCAGAACCAGGTCATCGTTATCGATGGCCTCAACCAAATCCTGTTGGACCTTATCCGCCAAATCGCTCATTTCTTTTCTCTAGGGTGTTGCAACAGGTACTGCTGTTAACGCTGGATTTCGCGATCGCGATCCAGTTCATAAGGCAAGTCAAGCAGATGCAGGGCCGGCCCTTCGAGCGCGCCCAGATGGACGTCGCCACCTTCCGCTGCTTCGGCTTGCAAGACGGCCAGGAGTTCAATGTTTTGTCCGGCGTGTGCGGCAATCACCACTTCGCCGATGGAACTGCCGTGTGTCGGGGAAAACAAGGGTGTACCGGGCTCAGGCAATGCACTGGCGTCCAGCTTCAGACGATACAAGCGGCGCTTGAGTTTGCCCAGGTACTGCATCCGCGCAACGATTTCCTGGCCGGTGTAGCAACCTTTCTTGAAACTCACGCCGCCGACGGCCTGCAGATTGAGCATCTGCGGAATGAACAATTCGCGTGTGCTTGGCATCACCTGGCCGATCCCTGCGCGGACCTGGCCGAGCAGCCATTGATTGAGATCGCCTTCAGTCAGCAAAGCAGATAACCGGCCCTTGATGACGTCGGCCTGATCAGCGGCAACCCAAAGTTCGGCGCGTTGCGGCGAAACGCGGATGGCGATCAGCCCGTCATTGCGCGCCACGCTGTCGGTGTCTGCCGGCAGTTCGAGACCCAGGCCGATCAGGGCGGCATCGCCATGGTCAACGCCGAAGCGGACCCAGGCGGCGCTTTCATCGGTCAATTTCGATTTGGAGAACACCGCGTACTTCTTCAAGTCCGCCAGTTGCGGCTCCAGCAGCTCGGTGGCCATGGCCATGAGCACGCCATCACCTTGCAGCAGAATGCGGAAACTCGATTGCATCCGGCCTTTCTGGGTGCAGCGCGCGCCGAGGCTGGCCTGGGTGTCGCTCAGGTAATTGAGGTTGCAGGTCAGTTGGCCTTGCAGAAATTTGCTGGCATCCGCGCCGCGGACCGCGAGAACGCCTTCGTGAGACAGGGTGCAGAAAAAAGCAGAATCGGCCATGGGAGATCGCAGGGTAAAAGAGTCTGGGGGACATCATAAGGGGGCGCCCATGAAATGGGTAGTTCACAAAAGGTCGGCAGTGCCCGACCAAAGCCGACTGTTCGATGGTGTCCGGGGCTGTATACTTGCCGCCTATTTGAGGAGCGCTCCATGGTCGAAGATGTTGAACTGAATCGCCTCTACTGGCACAGCCGCCGCGGCATGCTTGAACTTGACGTGTTGCTGGTGCCGTTCGTGAAAGAGGTCTACCCGCACCTCAATGATGTCGACCGCGATTGCTACCGCAAGCTGCTCGAATGCGAAGATCAGGACATGTTCGGCTGGTTCATGGAACGCGCCGAGTCGGAAGATCCGGAGCTGCAGCGCATGGTTCGCATGATCCTGGATCGTGTCCAGCCCAAGTAATGCGTTCGAATGCCGCTGGCATGCCTCTAGGCAGTTGCTGGCGGCGTATCTGTTGGCCCAGCTGTTTGCGCTGGGTTCGTTGTTTCTTCTCTCCATGCCGGTCTGGGCCAGTCTGCTCGGCGCTGTTTGCTGCCTGGCTCACGGCGTTTGGGCATTGCCACGCCAGATTTTACTGACACACCCACAGGCGTTTCGCGGCTTGCGTCGTGATGCGGATGGCTGGCAGTTGTGGAATCAGGCGGCGGGTTGGCAGGCGGTTCAGCTACGGCCGGACAGCCTCGCGCTGCCGCTGGTCGTCGTCCTGCGTTTTCGCCTGCAGGGTGAGCGGCGGGTCCGGGCGATCTGTGTGCCCAGAGATTCGCAGGCGGCGGATGTGCACCGACGCCTGCGGGTTCGGCTCACGTTCAGTCGGCGTAGGTGGGCGGCACCAGAATAGTGTCCAGCGCCTCCGGCAGCAGGTTCGGGTAGTCGAGGGTGTAATGCAGGCCGCGACTTTCCTTGCGTTCCATGGCTGACTGAATCATCAGTTCTGCCACTTGGGCCAGGTTACGCAGCTCGATCAAATCCCGGCTGACCTTGTAGTTACTGTAGAACTCGTCGATTTCGTCCAGCAACAGCCGCACGCGGTGCTGCGCACGTTGCAGGCGCTTGTTGGTGCGCACGATGCCGACGTAGTCCCACATGAATCGCCGCAGTTCATCCCAGTTGTGCGCAATGATCACGTCTTCATCCGAGTCGGTGACCTGGCTGGCATCCCAGACGGGCAGGGCGACCGGAATCGAAACCTGCGGCAACTGCTCAAGAATGTCTTGCGCCGCCGAGCGTGCGTAAACGAAACATTCCAGCAACGAGTTGCTGGCCATGCGGTTGGCGCCGTGCAGGCCGGTGAAACTGGTTTCGCCAATTGCATACAGCCCCGGCACGTCGGTACGGCCCTGCTGATCGACCATCACGCCGCCGCAGGTGTAGTGCGCCGCGGGAACCACCGGAATCGGTTGCTTGGTGATGTCGATGGAAAACTCCAGGCAGCGCTCGTAAACCGTCGGGAAGTGCGTCTTGATGAACGCTTCCGGCTTGTGACTGATGTCCAGATAAACGCAATCGACACCCAGGCGTTTCATCTCATGGTCGATGGCCCGGGCGACGATGTCCCGTGGCGCCAGTTCGGCGCGCGGGTCGAAACGCTGCATGAAGCGTTCGCCATTGGGCAGTTTCAGGTGTGCACCTTCGCCGCGCAGGGCTTCGGTGATCAGGAAACTCTTGGCTTGCGGGTGATACAGGCACGTCGGGTGAAACTGGTTGAACTCCAGGTTCGCCACCCGGCAGCCCGAACGCCAGGCCATGGCAATGCCATCACCGCAGGCGCCGTCGGGGTTGCTGGTATAGAGGTAGACCTTGGCGGCACCGCCGGACGCGAGGATCACGAAGCGTGCGCCGTAGGTGTCGACTTCCCCGGTGCCGCGGTTGAGCACGTAGGCGCCAAGGCAGCGGTCGCCTTCAAGGCCCAGGCGCTTCTCGGTGATCAGATCGACGGCGACCCGCTGTTCCAGCAACTCGATGTTGGGCCGTTGTCTGGCTTTGTCGAGCAGGGTTCTGAAAATCGCTGCGCCGGTGGCATCGGCGGCGTGAATGATGCGCCGATGGCTGTGACCGCCTTCGCGGGTCAGGTGAAACTCGAAACCGCCATCTTCAGTGCCGGATTGTTCATCGCGGGTGAACGGCACGCCTTGATCGATCAGCCATTGAATGGCCTCTTTGCTGTGCTCGACGGTGAAGCGCACGGCGTCTTCGTGGCACAGGCCACCGCCGGCATTCAGGGTGTCATCGACGTGGGATTCAACGGTATCGGTGTCATCCAGCACGGCAGCGACACCGCCCTGGGCCCAGAAGGTCGAGCCATTGGCGAGGTCGCCTTTGCTCAGTACGGCAATGCGCAAATGATCGGGCAAGGTCAGCGCAAGGCTCAAACCGGCAGCACCGCTGCCAATCACCAGAACATCGTGTTGAAACTGTTGGCTCATTTCAGGATTCCGCTCAAAGCGACCCGGGTCGGGGTTGGCGCCAGACTGCTGGAACGGCGAGTCAAGGCAGCCACACAGCGCACTAGTATATAGAGGGGGGGAGCGGCACAATAGCCGAGGTCACATGGCATTGTGAAACTACTGTGACGGAAAAGACTTGACGCTTCGTCGGATGTTTTTTCGACCGGTTCGGCGACAAGAAGACTGTATCGTCGATTTAACAGTCTTTTTCCATTCACGGTTGCACAATGTCGGTCTTGCGCAGCTATAAATATTTGGAACTTTTGCCAAAGGCCCAAGATCAATAGACCGTTGCCTGAATCAAGGGACAGTGTCGGCTTCAATGCAGGATTGCGGTTTGGTCCTTGCCGGCGAATCCGATGACAAGATTATTCGCGCAGCCGGGTTATGCCGAGCTGCGCTTTTCGTGCGTGCCAAATCAGAGCCCGCAGGAAACTTGCTTGGAGGGGGAGAACTTTTGCGAAAAGCCCGAGTCTATGTTTGCAAGTCTGGTCGTTTAGTTATGCAAGCTTCCTCCGAGCTTATCGAGGAGAGTTCATGCTAACCCAGGAAGAGGATCAGCAGCTGGTCGAACGCGTTCAGCGCGGCGACAAGCGAGCTTTCGATCTGCTAGTGCTGAAATATCAGCACAAAATTCTCGGGTTGATCGTGCGTTTCGTGCACGACACCCATGAAGCCCAGGATGTGGCACAAGAAGCCTTTATCAAGGCGTACCGTGCGCTTGGAAATTTTCGCGGGGACAGCGCGTTTTACACGTGGCTTTACCGCATCGCCATCAACACGGCGAAGAACTATCTGGTTTCACGCGGCCGTCGGCCGCCGGATAGCGATGTCAGTTCCGAAGATGCAGAGTTCTACGATGGCGATCATGGCCTCAAGGATCTCGAGTCGCCTGAGCGCGCATTGCTGCGGGATGAGATCGAAGGCACCGTCCATCGAACCATTCAGCAACTGCCGGAAGATTTGCGTACGGCTTTAACTTTACGTGAATTCGATGGTCTGAGTTACGAGGACATTGCGGCAGTCATGCAGTGTCCGGTGGGTACCGTGCGCTCCCGGATTTTCCGCGCTCGGGAGGCCATCGATAAAGCCCTGCAGCCGTTGTTGCAGGAAAACTGAGACAGCGGCGACAGCCAAGAGAGGAACGCCATGAGTCGTGAAGCCCTGCAGGAATCGCTGTCCGCAGTGATGGATAACGAAGCGGACGAACTGGAATTGCGTCGGGTATTGAATGCCTTTGACGATGTTGAAACCCGTGATACATGGGCTCGTTATCAAATCGCTCGGGCAGTGATGCACAAGGATCTGCTGCTTCCACGTCTGGACATTGCAGCGGCCGTTTCTGCTGCGCTGGCTGATGAAGCCGTACCGGCGAAAGTCTCCCGTGGTCCATGGCGCAGCCTGGGTCGCCTCGCTGTAGCCGCTTCGGTCACCGTCGCCGTGTTGGCAGGTGTTCGTCTGTACAACCAGGACGAGATCGCGGGTGTCGAATTGGCTCAGCACTCCACTCAACCGGGTCTGGCCGTTCCTCAGGTCAAGGGTCCAGCGGTTTTGGCAGGCTATAATGAGAGCTCGGAAGCCACTGGTCCTATGGCCAACGGCGTTTTGCAAGCTCAGCCGGGCTGGCACGATCAGCGTTTGCCAGGCTACTTGCGCCAACATGCTCAACAGGCTGCACTGAAAGGTACTGAGAGCGCTCTGCCTTACGCTCGTGCAGCGAGCCTGGAAAACCGTTAAGGAGGATCATGCGCGCCATACCTCTACTTTCGCTTCTGCTTGGTGGCTGGTTCATTGTTCCAGCCCATGCCGATGAGGCACAAGACTGGTTGACCCGTCTTGGCCAGGCCGAGCAGCAGCAAAGCTTTCACGGTACTTTTGTCTACGAGCGAAACGGTAGTTTTTCTACCCACAACATCTGGCACCGCGTCCAGGATGGCAAGGTCCATGAGCGTTTACTCCAGCTCGACGGCCAGGCTCAGGAAGTTGTGCGCATTGATGGTCATACTCAATGCGTCAGCGGCATTCTGATTGCAGGGCTTGGGGATTCCCCCAACTCCGCTGCTCGTACACTCGATCCACAGAAGCTCAAGAATTGGTACGACCTTGCCGTCATCGGCAAGTCGCGTGTGGCCGGACGTGCGGCAGTCATCGTTTCCCTGACGCCTCGCGATCAACATCGCTACGGTTTTGAATTGCATCTGGATAAAGAAACCGGCCTGCCTCTCAAGTCATTGCTTCTGAATGAGAAAGGGCAGTTGCTGGAGCGGTTCCAGTTCACGCAGCTGGATACCTCCGATTTGCCCTCCGACGACGATTTGCAGGCAGGCCCGGATTGCAAAGCCATCACTCTCGACAGCGACAAGGCTTCAGCCGTCAAGGTTGCCCAGACCTGGCATTCGGACTGGTTGCCTGCCGGCTTTGAGCTGACCAGCAGCAGTTCACGCAAGGATCCCGAGACCAAAACCCAGGTCAACAGTCTGATGTATGACGATGGTCTCGCACGTTTTTCGGTGTTCCTTGAGCCGCTCAATGGTGCCCCCGTCACCGATACCCGCACTCAGTTGGGCCCGACCGTCGCTGTATCCCGGCGCTTGACCACCCCTCAAGGCGAGATGATGGTTACCGTGGTGGGTGAAATCCCGGTAGGTACCGCTGAACGGATTGCGCTGTCCATGCGCTCCGATGCCACTGCAACCCAGTAGTGAGCAGAAGCCGAAATGTTTGGTGAGCATTTCAATTTGCAAATATCCTCGATTTTTTTTATAGGTCAGGGCCCCTCGGCTCTGGCCTTGTTTGTTGTTCCCGGAACAAAAATACCGGCGTATCGTTCCCGGTGTTCCTTGCTCCATATCGCTTAACCATGCTCGTCGTAACGGGAGCCGTATGTCGATACCACGCTTGAAGTCTTACCTCTCCATATTTGCCACCGTGCTGGTGCTCGGTCAGGCGGTCGCTGTACAAGCGGCCGAGTTGCCTGACTTCACGCAGCTGGTCGAGCAGGCCTCGCCCGCGGTGGTAAACATCAGTACCACGCAGAAACTGCCGGACCGCAAAGTGAGCGAGCAGATGCCCGACCTCGAAGGCTTGCCGCCGATGTTGCGCGAGTTCTTCGAGCGCGGCATGCCGCCACAACCGCGTACGCCGCGCGGTGATCGCCAGCGTGAAGCCCAATCCTTGGGTTCGGGTTTCATCATTTCGTCTGACGGCTACATCCTGACCAACAACCACGTGATCGCCGATGCCGACGAAATTCTCGTTCGCCTCGCTGACCGCAGTGAACTGAAAGCCAAACTGGTTGGCACCGATCCACGTTCCGACGTAGCGCTGCTGAAAATCGAAGGCAAGGATCTGCCGGTCCTGAAACTGGGTAAATCCCAGGACCTGAAGGCTGGCCAGTGGGTTGTGGCCATCGGCTCGCCATTCGGTTTCGACCACACCGTGACCCAAGGCATCGTCAGTGCCATCGGCCGCAGCCTGCCGAACGAAAACTATGTGCCGTTCATCCAGACCGACGTGCCGATCAACCCGGGTAACTCTGGTGGTCCGCTGTTCAACCTGGCGGGCGAAGTGGTGGGGATCAACTCTCAGATCTACACCCGTTCCGGTGGTTTCATGGGTGTTTCGTTCGCAATCCCGATCGACGTGGCCATGGACGTTTCCAACCAGCTGAAAAGCGGCGGCAAGGTCAGCCGTGGATGGTTGGGGGTCGTGATTCAGGAAGTGAACAAGGATCTGGCCGAGTCGTTCGGTCTTGAAAAACCGGCCGGTGCACTGGTGGCGCAGATCCAGGATGACGGTCCGGCTGCCAAGGGTGGCCTGCAAGTAGGGGACGTGATCCTGAGCATGAACGGCCAGCCGATTGTCATGTCTGCCGATTTGCCACATCTGGTCGGCGCGCTGAAGGCTGGCGCCAAGGCCAATCTTGAAGTGATTCGTGAAGGTAAGCGCCAGAATGTCGAACTGACGGTCGGCGCTATCCCCGAAGAAGGCAAAGAGCTGGATTCTTTGGCGAAATCGACCACCGAGCGCAGCAGCAATCGCCTGGGCGTTTCCGTGGTCGAGCTGACCGACGAACAGAAGAAAACCTACGACCTCAAAGGTGGCGTGGTGATCAAGGAAGTTCAGGACGGTCCTGCATCACTGATCGGCTTGCAGCCAGGCGACGTCATCACTCACCTGAACAATCAGGCAATTGGTTCCGCCAAGGAGTTCACTGATATCGCCAAGGCGCTGCCGAAGAACCGCTCGGTGTCGATGCGGGTTCTGCGTCAGAATCGCGCCAGCTTCATCACCTTCAAACTGGCTGAATAAACCGGTTGTCGGCTGAATAAAAAACCGCCTCGAAAGAGGCGGTTTTTTTATGTCTGGTGAAAAGTGTCAGCCCATCATGTCCTTGATCATGCGTTCCTGCTCCATCAGCTCCCGTTGGCGGGCGTCGATACGCGATGAAAGCGGGAAGTTGGTCCCGGCCTTGCGCTTGGCGAAGTCCAGTTGCTGAATGGCCTGGCGGTAGTCGCCAACCAGCGCAAAGTACTCGGCGCGCGCCTGATGCAAGCCGATGATGTTGCCTGAAAGGCCACGGGTTTCCGCAACCATGTACCAGACATCCGGATCATCGGGGCGGCTTTTGAGCAGGTTCTCCAGCGCTTTTTCCGCTTCGGGCGCCCGGTTTTGCTTGAGCAGCAAATCGACACGCACCTGATTCAGTGGATAGTTGCCCGGGTACTGAGTCAGCATCCGGTCCACCCGGGTTTGGGCGTCCGGCAAGCGATTGTTGGTGATATCCAGATCGATCTGCGCCAGATTGTAGATGATCTCGTTTGGTGACTTGGCCAGCAGCAACTTGAGATTTTCCCGTGCTTCGTTCAGTTGGCCGCCCTTTATCTGGGCGATCGCCAGGCCATAACGCGCAACGTCGTTTTTCGGATTTTCATCCAGCTGTGCGCGGAAGCGCTTGGCGCCCAGGCCTGGGGTTTCTTCGTAAATCAGCTGGACTCGCGCACGGATCAGTTGATAACGCATGCTGTCTTCAATGCCGCCGGGTTTGGCCTGCTCGGCGCGGTTGCGGGTGTCGGCGATACGCGATTCGGTCACCGGGTGAGTCAGCAGAAACTCCGGTGGCTTGGCGTCGAAGCGGTACTGGCGCGCCAACCGCTCGAACATGGTTGGCATCGAGCGTGGGTCGTAACCGGCTTTTTCAAGGTTGAGGATGCCAATGCGGTCGGCCTCTTGCTCGTTCTGGCGCGAGAAACGTCGCTGTTCCTGAATCGCTGCCGCCTGCGTGCCCGCAATGGCCGCGATCCCGGCATCGCCGGCACCGGCAGCGGCAATCACGATCCCGGCCAGCAGTGCGGCCATCATCGGCACCTGCATGCGTTGTTGTGCTTCAACGCCACGGGCAAAGTGGCGCTGCGACAAGTGAGCCAGTTCGTGAGCGAGTACCGAGGCATATTCGCCTTCAGTCTGGGCATTAAGGAACAAACCACCGTTGACCCCGACAATCCCGCCCGGCGCCGCAAAGGCGTTGAGCTGCGGGCTGTTGATCAGGATGAACTCCAGACGCCGGTCATTGACCTGGCTGGTCTCAACCAACCGGTAGACGCTGGATTCGACATAGTCCTTGAGCTGCGGGTCGTTGAGCTGGGAAACCTGGCTGCGCAGCAGCGCCAGCCAGGCGCGGCCCAACTGATATTCCTGTTGTGGCGAGACGATTGCAGAACTGGCGTCACCGAGTGACGGCAGGTCGTCGGCGAAGCCCGGTGAGGCGAGCAGGCAAGCGAGCGTCAGCAGGGTAGGGCGCAAAAAAGTCATGCACAAAGCCTTAGTCGACAAAGACCTTACTGTAGCCGGACAGTAAGCTTCGGACCAGATATTCTAAGCCGCTCGACCACCTGACCCGGAGTAACGCAATGACCGACGCTGTAGCCCATGACGCCGAACTGGACGCCAGCGGCCTGAATTGTCCGTTGCCGCTGCTCAAGGCCAAGATGGAACTCAACCGGATGGCCAGCGGCGCGGTACTCAAGGTGATCGCCACCGATGCGGGTTCGCAGCGCGACTTCCGCACCTTTGCCCGTTTGGCCGGTCATACGCTGCTTCGTGAAGAAGATGAAGCGGGCGTTTACCGCTACTGGTTGAAAAAAGCCTGAAAATTGTTGCGTTCGTTTCTAAGGATTATTGATGTTCAAAGTGTTACGCGACTGGATTCAGCGCTATTTCTCCGATGAAGAAGCGGTGGTGCTGGCGGTCCTGCTGTTTTTGGCGTTTACCGCCGTGCTCACCCTTGGCGGCATGCTTGCGCCGGTGCTCGCCGGGATGGTGCTGGCGTATCTGATGCAGGGATTGGTGGTGACGCTTGAGCGCCTGCGGGTACCGGGCGGGGTGGCCGTCGGAGCGGTCTTTGCCTTGTTCATGGGCGTTTTGCTGGTGTTTATCATTGTCGTGGTGCCGTTGCTCTGGCATCAGCTGATCACGCTGTTCAATGAATTGCCCGGCATGCTCGCCAAGTGGCAATCACTGTTATTGCTGCTGCCCGAGCGCTATCCGCACCTGGTGTCCGACGAGCAGGTGTTGCAGGCCATTGAGGCGGCACGCGGTGAGATCGGCAAGTTCGGCCAATGGGCGCTGACGTTTTCGCTGTCGAGTTTGCCGCTGCTGGTCAACATCATGATTTACCTGGTGTTGGTGCCGATTCTGGTGTTCTTCTTTCTCAAGGACCGGGAAATGATCGGCCAGTGGGTTCGCGGTTATCTGCCTCGAGAGCGTGCGCTGATCACCCGTGTTGCCCACGAAATGAACCGGCAGATCGCCAACTACATTCGCGGCAAGGTCATTGAGATTTTCATCTGTGGTGGCGTGACCTACATCGCGTTTGTCGTGTTGGGGCTTAACTACGCGGCACTGTTGGCGTTGCTGGTAGGCGTGTCGGTGGTGGTGCCCTATGTCGGGGCCGTGGTGGTGACCGTGCCGGTGCTGCTGATTGCGTTGTTCCAGTGGGGCTGGAGCGATCAGTTCATCTATTTGATGGCGGTCTACGGAATTATTCAGACGCTGGATGGCAATGTGCTGGTGCCGCTGCTGTTCTCGGAAGCGGTCAACCTGCATCCGGTGGCGATCATCTGCGCGGTGTTGTTGTTTGGCGGGTTATGGGGATTCTGGGGGGTGTTTTTTGCGATTCCGCTGGCGACGCTGTTCAAGGCGGTACTCGACGCTTGGCCGCGCAAGGAGCCTGTTGTGGCGCCGTTGCTTTAATTGCTCGCCTTGAGGGCCTCTTCGCGGGCAAGCCTCGCTCCTACAGGGTTCTTGAGTGCGACTCAAAACCTGTAGGAGCGAGGCTTGCCCGCGAAGGCGCCAGAACAGGCGCCATCAAAATCAGGCTTTGTTCAATGCCTGCGCAGCAGCCAAAACAGCATCCACATGCCCCGGCACCTTCACGCCGCGCCATTCCTGACGCAGCACACCGTTCTTGTCGATCAAAAACGTGCTGCGATCAACACCCATGTATTCCTTGCCATAAAGCTTCTTCAGCTTGATCACATCAAACAGCTGGCACAGCGCCTCTTCCTTGTCGCTGATCAGCTCGAAGGTGAATGCTTGCTTGGCCTTGAAGTTCTCGTGGGATTTCAGGCTGTCACGGGACACGCCGAAGACTTCGGTGTTAGCCGCTTTAAAGGCGTCGAGCTGATCGCGAAAGCCCTGACCCTGGGTCGTGCAGCCCGGCGTGCTGTCCTTCGGATAGAAGTAGATCACCACTTGCTTGCCTTTAAGGCTCGCGAGGCTGACGGTCTGTCCGCTGGTGGCGGGTGCTTCGAAGTCGGCAACCGGTTGGTCGATGGCTACGGCCATGAAAGCTTCCTTACATTGGGTTTTGTGGGCGCCACGGTTCGATCAGTGCGTCCAGGTTCAGCGCGTCGGCGAAATCCAGGAACTGGTCGCGCAACCAGCTGATCTGCACGCCAGCCGGCAACGTCACGGTGAACGTGGCGTTGAGCATGGTCCCGCCGGTTTGCGGCGCCTGATAGGTGTCGCAGGTCAGGTTTTCCAGCTCGACGTTGTGGTCCATGAAGAACTGGCACAGCTCGTTGATGATGTCCGAGCGGTAAGCCGAGCTGACATAGGCAACGTACGGCAGGGCCTGGGGACGGTTCTCCAGCGCCGCGCTGCGCACCACGTTGACCGTGAAGGCGTGCTTCTTGGCGAGGCTCGGCAGGCTGCCTTCCAGGCGCGCCAGGGCGTCCCAGCTACCGGAGATCTCGAGGATCAACGCACTGCACTCGCCATGACGGGTCAGGCGAGAGGTGACCACGGCGCAGCGATTTTCATGGCTGGCGCGGCACAGGACGTTAGTCAGCTCCATGGGGTTGGCGCCGAGGGCACTGATGACAAGGAATTGTTCGCGAACTGTGGGGGTGGACATGCAGCATTCCTAAAGCGATGAGCGGTCGATACTTCTACGGGCTTTTATAGCCGGGGGCGAGCCTGCGGATGCGAATTCAGAAAACCCGAGCCGGAAGGTTGCAACGTGCTCCATTAAGGCAAGAGCGAAGGGTGGCAACGCTGGATCGGGGCTTGTGATGCCGAAAATGGAGGCTGAAACCCGGCGTACGAGCTTGTCAGTACCGATCAAAGTCTGAAGGGTAGCGAAAAGCAGCGCCAAGGGGAATGGCAGCAGCGCAGTACTTCGCTTGTACAAGCATCTTGGCGCCAGTACCATTACGGCTCTCTTTTTCCGGCAGGAGCGGTTGCATGATTGCGGGCAGTATGGTGGCACTGGTCACACCCATGGATGCACAGGGTCGTCTCGACTGGGACAGCCTGAGCAAACTGGTGGACTTTCACCTGCAAAACGGCACCCACGCCATCGTGGCGGTCGGCACGACAGGTGAATCGGCCACGCTAGACGTGAACGAACACATCGAAGTGATTCGTTACGTGGTCAAGCAGGTTGCAGGGCGCATTCCGGTGATCGCCGGTACCGGCGCCAACTCGACCCGCGAAGCCATCGAGCTGACCACCAATGCAAAGACCGCCGGCGCCGATGCTTGCCTGCTGGTGACGCCGTACTACAACAAGCCGACCCAGGAAGGTTTGTACCAGCACTTCAAGGCCATCGCCGAAGCCGTCGACATTCCGCAAATCCTGTACAACGTACCGGGCCGTACGGCGTGTGACATGCTCACCGAAACCGTGATCCGCCTGTCGACCGTGAAAAACATCATCGGTATCAAGGAAGCCACCGGCGACCTGGCCCGCGCCAAAGCGATCATCGACGGCGTCAGCGAAGACTTCGTGGTGCTTTCCGGCGACGACGCGACAGCGGTCGAGCTGATTCTGCTCGGCGGTAAAGGCAACATTTCGGTGACCGCCAACGTTGCCCCGCGCGACATGGCCGACCTGTGCAACGCTGCTCTGAAAGGCGATGCCGTCACGGCCCGCGCGATTCACGAAAAGCTGATGCCGCTCAATAAAACCCTGTTTATCGAATCCAACCCTATCCCCGTGAAATGGGCGCTGCATGAAATGGGCTTGATGCCGGACGGTATCCGTCTGCCGCTCACCTGGCTCAGCGCTGCCTGTCACGAACCGCTGCGGCAGGCCATGCGCCAGTCCGGCGTACTGGTTTAATTGAGGAAGCACTACGCATGAAGCGATTGGCCGGACTTTCCGCACTTGCCTTGATTATCTCCAGCACCAGTGGCTGCGGATGGGTCTGGGGCCCGGAAGGTTATTTCCGTGACCGTGGTAGCGATTACCTGGAAGCGCAACAGACTGCACCTATGCAAATGCCACCAGACGTCAGCACCGCCAAACGTCTGGATCCGCTGCTGCCGATCCCGCGCAACGTGGCCGATGACACCGTCAAGGGCGAGTACATCGTGCCGCGTCCGCAGCCGCTGTCCGCTGCTGCCGATGCCAGTGCCTACTCGCTGCAGAAGAGCGGTGATTCGAGATCGATCCTGGCCCAAAACCCGCCAGCCGAAGTCTGGCCAGTGGCTGTGCAGTTCTTCCAGGACAACGGTTTCCGTCTGGATGAACAGCGCCCGCAAACCGGCGAATTCACCACCACCTGGCAGCATTCCGACGAACTGTCCGCAGCGATGGCCAAGCGCCTGAGCGCAGCCGGTGTCGGTGCCGACAGCGAAACCCGCGTGCGGGTCCGTATCGAGCCAGGCGTGCAGCGCAACACCAGTGAAGTCTATGTGGTCAGCGCCGAGCGTCCTGCCGGCAGCACCGCCGATGTGGCCTTCACCAACCGTTCGGTCAACACTGGCCTGGACGCGGCGCTGGTCGACGACATGCTGGCAAGCATGAGCCGCACGTCGGAGAAGGGCGGTTCGGTCTCCATGCTGGCCTCGCGTGATTTTGATGCGCCAAGCCGTGTCAGCCTGAGCGAAGACGGCAGCGGCAACCCGGTTCTGAACGTCGGCACCGACCTGGATCGTGCCTGGTCGAGCGTCGGTCGTGCGCTGGAGCAGGGCGAATGGCGCGTTGAAGACATCAACCGCAGCCTGGGCCTGTACTACATCAACCTGGCCGAAAAAGCCGAGAAGAAAGACGAGAAGCCAGGTTTCCTCAGCGGTTTGTTCGGCAGCAAGCCGGACAAGGAAGAAGTTGAAGCCCGTGCCGAGCGTTATCAGGTTCGCCTGAGCAAGGTAGGCGATACCGTTCAGGTCACCGTCGAGAAAAACATCAACACCGTGGCGCCGGCTGACGTGGCGCGCAAAGTGTTGAGCGTGATTCAGGACAACCTGGGCTGATCACATGCGTTTTGCCGTTCTCGGCAGCGGTAGCCAAGGGAACGGCACGCTGATAGCCAGCGCTGATACGTACGTGCTGGTGGATTGTGGTTTCTCCTTGCGGGAAACCGAAAAACGCTTGCTGCGCCTGGGTGTGAACCCTGCGCAGTTGAGCGCGATACTCGTGACCCACGAACATGCCGACCACGTGCATGGCGTGGGTTTGCTGTCTCGGCGCTACAATCTGCCTGTCTACCTCAGTCGCGGCACCCTGCGCGGGATGCGCAAACCGATTGAACCGGCTGGCCTTCTGGCCGGCGGCGAGCAACTGCAGATCGGCGCACTGAGCATCGGCGTCATTGCCGTGGCCCACGATGCACAGGAGCCGACGCAATATGTGTTCAGTGACGGTGAGCGGCGCTTCGGCCTGTTGACCGACCTGGGCTCGTACTGCAACAAGGTGCTGGACGGCTATCGTGACCTCGATGCGTTGATGATCGAGGCCAACCATTGCCGTGACATGCTGGCTCGCGGTCACTACCCGTACTTTCTCAAGCAGCGGGTGGGTGGTGAACTGGGACATTTGAACAACCACCAGGCGGCATTCCTGGTGTCCGAGTTGGGCTGGCAAGGCCTGCAACACCTGGTCCTGGCCCATCTGAGCAGCAAGAACAACCTGCCGCAGCTGGCCCGGCAATGTTTTGTCGACACCCTCGGGTGCGACCCGGACTGGCTGCAACTGGCCGATCAAGATTCAGGGCTCGACTGGCGACACATCGCCTAGCCCACCTACTTAGCAAGCGGAGCCCATCATGGAAAAACGTGAAGAACTCTACCGCGGCAAAGCCAAATCGGTTTTCAAGACCGACGACGCTGACCGCTTGATCCTGCTGTTTCGCAACGACACCTCGGCGTTCGACGGCAAGCGCATCGAGCAGCTCGACCGCAAAGGCATGGTGAACAACAAGTTCAACGCCTTCATCATGCAGAAACTCGAAGCAGCCGGCGTGCCGACCCAATTCGACAAACTGCTGGGCGACAACGAATGCCTGGTGAAAAAACTCGACATGATCCCGGTCGAGTGCGTCGTGCGTAACTACGCCGCCGGCAGCCTGGTCAAGCGCCTGGGCGTCGAAGAGGGCATGAAGCTCAACCCTTACACCTTCGAACTGTTCCTGAAGGACGACGCCAAGGGCGACCCGTTCATCAACGAATCCCACGTCGTGGCGTTCGGTTGGGGCACCGCCGAGCAACTGGTTCGCATGAAAGAACTGTCGCTCAAGGTCAACGAAGTCCTGAGCAAACTGTTCGACGACGCCGGCCTGCTGCTGGTCGACTTCAAACTCGAATTCGGCGTGTTCTCCGACGGCTCCATCGTCCTGGGCGACGAGTTCAGCCCGGACGGCTGCCGTCTATGGGACAAGGCCACCGGCAAGAAAATGGACAAGGACCGCTTCCGTCAGGGCCTCGGTGACGTCATCGAAGCCTACGAAGAAGTCGCCAATCGTCTGGGCGTACCGCTTTAATCGACGCAAGCATCTGATAGCACGGAAAAAATTTCGCTTTGGGGGTTCGCTTCCGGCAAAAGTGTTGTTATGATGCGCGCCGTTGGAGAGATGCCAGAGTGGCCGAATGGGACGGATTCGAAATCCGTTGTACCTTCACCGGTACCTAGGGTTCGAATCCCTATCTCTCCGCCATTACATAGAAAAAGCCCCGTAGCTGAATAAGCTACGGGGCTTTTTCGTTTCTGCAGATTTTTTAGTGCGTTTTTAGGGGGGGCACCTACAAGCAAGTACTAGGCGTCGGTCTTCACCGGTGGACACCTCGTCAACACCTTGGCAGCAGATGTGAGTTCGTACGCAATTCTCGGATTTTGCCTACAACTCCGCCGGGAGTCCCCCCGATATTCTTGTGGCCTTACAAAAACAGCTGAATCCCGGATGTGAAAACGCCGCTTTCCAGTCTCTGGAAAAGCGGCGTTTTTGCACATTTTTTGGGATTCAGCTCACGCACCGGCGACGTTGCTAGCCGCTGCCAAACCTTATTTGGTATCATGAGTTAATACCATGAATAATAAACAGCTCAGTACGCTCAGAGCGGTCTTCTCAAGGCCGACGCCCAACACTTTGGAGTGGGCTCGTGTCGAGTCCTTGTTGGGTGCAGCTGGCGCCAGAACCATTGAAGGCAACGGATCGCGGGTACGTTTTGAACTTAACGGTGTGGTCGCAACTTTTCATCGGCCTCATCCAGACAAAGAAGCCAAGCCCTACCAGGTGCGTGACGTTCGGGCTTTCCTTGAACAAGCAGGAGTTACCCCGTGAACGTTATGAATTATCAGGGCTACGCCGCCCGGATCGAATACAGCGATGAAGACGGCCTGTTTGTTGGTCACATCGCGGGTATCAAAGATGTCGTTGGGTTTCACGGCGAGTCAGTCAGCGAGCTTCGCGCAGCATTTGAAGAGGCCGTCACAGATTATCTGGAGGCGTGCGCCAAGCTCGGCCGTGCACCGCAGAAACCCTACTCGGGTAACCTCAGCCTGCGTCTCGCACCAGCACTTCACGCAACAGTCGCTGTTAAAGCACAGCTCGCTAACAAGAGCATCAATCAGTGGGTGGCTGATGTTCTTGATCGCGAGGCACATGCCTGACGAGATCATGCGGTGCTGAGCTCTATTCTGTGCAATTGGGGTGGTGCTTAAAAAAACGGTGAAGCTGCTCAATCAGAGCAGCTTCGTATTAGCCCGTAAATCTTACGGCTGCGAGTAACCCAGTTTCCTCTTGATCAGCTCGTAGACATCCCTGTGTGTGGAGTTGTGCAAGGTTTTGTCCTTGCAGGCTGATGCCAGTAATGTTTTGACCTCTTCCTTTGCATGAGGGTAAAGACCTGCGACGTAGTCGGCTTCATGGGCTTGGGTGCAGTTGAAGTGTTTGTCGTCTTTCGCCTTATCTCTAGCCATTACAGAGACTCCCTTTGAGTTCACATAATTGTGGGTGGTCAGGGCCTTTTCGCCCCGCACGTAGCAGAGCTTAGAGGCCAAGCCCGATGCCGCCAGGGGATTGGACAAATCAGGAAGGGGCTGTCAGACGATGCCGGAGTCTGCCTTTGCGTTAAACAAAAAAGCCCTGCAAGCATAAAAATCTGCAGGGCATGTTGTTTTCTCTGGAGGCGGTTGTGCAAAAAATGGATCTGTCCCCTAATCACACCAATTTTCCAGAGATGAGATCGTAAGGTGTGCCGCTTCATTGTGCGGGCATTAGATAGTGTGGCAGACTGCCAGCTGTGATCGCTTGGTAAGTGTGTTTTTTTAGATTTTGTTTGATTCGAGTTCTCGCCTTTATTCAGGGATGGTAGAAGTTTTGAAAACTATATCGGTATTTAATAATAAAGGGGGCGTTGGTAAAACAACTCTTACCTATCATCTTGCGCATGCCTTGGAATTTCTAGGGAAAAAAGTACTAATAATAGACTTAGATCCACAATGCAATATCTCTACGCTTTCTGTACCTCAAGAGTGGTTGATGAATGTATGGAAAGAAGAAGATAAGTATATTAGTGATTTTAAAGCTAGTCGCGAGCTTGTGTCGGAAGAAGAGTTTGAAAAGTTAAATAAAAGTGTGCGATCTGTGCACTATTTACTAACGCCAACGCAAGAAGGTACGGCTGAAATCGGTGTGCTTCCTCCTCCGGTAGCTTTGGCGAAAAATCTGCACTTGATTCCTGGTCGTCTGACGATGCATCTTTACGAGGATAAAATATCGAGTCGTTGGAGCGACGTATATCAAGGTGATCCCCTTGCTATAAGAACTATTACTAGGATAAGAAAGCTGGCAGAAGAGTATGCGAGCGCCTATGGTTATGATTATGTAATTATGGATACATCTCCAAGTTTAGGCGCTTTGAATAAGGTCGTAATATCAACTACTGACGGTTTTATTATCCCGTGTGCGCCGGATATGTTTTCGCTTTACGGCATTCGTAATCTTGGGAGTGCGCTGGAACTGTGGCAGAAACAGTTTGGTACGATATTTCATTTGCTTTCCGAGGAAAAAAGAAGAAATTTTCCGGAGAACTTTGTTAAGTTGCTTGGGTTTACAATTTATAATGCTAAAAAATATGCAGGGAATCCACCTTGGGAACTTGCGAAAGCACATTATAATTACGCACTTCAAATACCTAATGAAATAATGACGTGTGTGCCTGCGGATGTGCTCAGTAGTATTCCAGCAGAGTTTCTGTCAAAACCTATCGGCGGCACAGCTATTATGCATACTCATAATACCTTGACCGGGATGTCTCAGAAGTATCATGTTCCAATGTGGCGGGTTCCATCGGAGCCTGATTTAAATGATGATGCAAGTACCGTTTTAGCCAATAGAAGAGTTTATGAGGGGACGCGCGATAAGTACGTTGACTTTTCGCGAGACTTGCTTTCTCGAATTGAGGCGTTGGGCTAAGAAATGGAAAATCGTACACGGATTGTTCGGCACTGCCAGCAACGGTTTTCGGATGTGAATCACGAGTTGTCTATATTTATGTCCACCATCAGGGCATGGTTTGAAACTCATCCGAAATTAACCAAAGGTGCACCTCCGGTAATTCACTCAGTGAAAAGTCGTTTAAAAGACGCTTCTCATTTAGAGGAGAAAATAAATCGAAAGCTTGGGCTTCCGCCAGTTGCTGATCCGACAGCTCAACAAGTATTTGAAGGACTTACGGATCTAGCAGGTGTCAGAGTTCTCTTGTTACATCAACAGCAATTTGAGAACTTGCACACAGAGTTTCAGCAGAAAATTCAAGATGACTGGTTTCTTGTGGAACCTCCGAAGGCATACACTTGGGATCCTGAATCTGCAGATTTTTTTAGACGCTTGAAAATAGAAACACATATTAAGGAAAGTCAGTACACAAGTTTGCACTACGTTATCAGGCCGAAGGAGGGGTCCTCGCTCGTGTGTGAAATTCAAGTTCGGACCTTATTCGAAGAGATATGGGGGGAAGTTGATCATACGCTGAATTATCCTGCGCCAACTGATAATTTAGCATGCAGCGAGCAATTGAGAGTGTTGGCTAAAGTTGTTGGTGCTGGAAGTCGTTTAGTCGACTCTATATTTAAAAGTGCACAGACCTCAGCCCCGAAAGTCGTGGATTTAAATCCGGAAATCCAAGAAGGTGTTATTGAGCATTTGGCGGTTAATGTGCCTGTTGCATCAGCGCCAGCGGTAGAAACTCCAGTTACAAATCCCGATGAAAATGGTCCGCCAGTAAATCCAGAAGTTCAATAATGGTTTTTTCATTGGTTCGGAGGGGTTAAATGCAGTCAGAAGGAGGTTTCTGAGTTGTTAATGATTTTCGACGTCAGTGCCTTCTTGCCCTAAGCATTGTCTGAAGATTAATATCACACCATTAGATGGTCAGAAATCAAGAGCGAGAAAAGACGAAGTAAATATCTTCTGAGACGTTATATGAGAAGCCCTATAGCTGAAAAGTTATGGGGCTTTTTCGTTTTCGATGTTTGCTTTCTATCTTTCCATTCCAGATGTTCAAAAACTGGGCGACGTAATCAGCCAAATCACCACCGCGTCCACCTCCCCAGGGTTCCCATACCGATGCGGCTCTTGACTCGAAAAACTGAAACTATCGCCCTCACTCAGCAGAAAATTCCGCTCCCCCACCCACAACTCAAAACGCCTCAACAGCAAATACCCAGTCTCTTCCCCCCAATGGCTGTAACTCTGCTGGCTATAAGTCCCTGGCTCGACTGCGGTGTCAGCAGGTGATCCATAATCCCGTCTTCGTAGTGCACGCTCATCCCGCTGTTCTTGCGTACGACAATGCCGTCGTCTCGAGCGCAGTTTGCGCTTCGCTGGCAACGAACCCATGCCATACAGGCTGCCTGGCCAGACCAGGCAGAGGTGGCTACCATTTTGTGCAGCTGCGGCCACCCGCCCCCGCAGGTTGACGTCATCACCTCATCCCCAGCCGCCAGCCATTGCACCGGTTCCGCGCCCGCTTCCCACCACTGGATGTAAGGTTTGAGTTCGGTAAGTTTGGCGAACTCTCGGTCGACACCTTGCTGTGTATTCAACACCGAATACACATCCCCGACGTTCACCGTCCGCCAGCAAGGCGAACTTCAGGTTGTACATCGCGCGTTTGCGTAGACCGCGTTTGCCGGGGGGGGCTTCTGCACGTCCCAGAAGTCGGCCCAAGAGGTGTAAGGCGTCCAGTCTTCTTTTTTTTGTGAGAACCGGCTTCGTCCTGGCGTAAGAAAAATACGCCCGTTCACAAGAAAAGTTACTCAACCACGCAGCTTGAATTACCATCCCTTGTATCTACTGGCTGCCGCGCCAATCAAGGTTTTTCCCCCCGAAATATCCCCTGACATTGCAAAGCCTCGCCGCCCAAAATCCTCATCTACTCTGGTTTCGCAGGTCACTGACCTGTCGTTATCAGCAATCGCAAGGAGCGATCAATGTACTTTGAGATTTACAGGCAAACCCGTGGCACCCCGCACACCGGCAAAGGTCAATGGCGGTGGCGTTTACGGGCGGGGAACAATGAAACGATTGCCAGCGGGGAGGCTTACGTCAACAAGGCGGATTGCGTGCATGCCATCAGCCTGATCAAGGGCACTCAGGATCAGACTCCGGTGAAGGAAATCTAGGCCTCAAGCGGTGAAGCTGCTCAGTCAGGGCAGCTTCGTTTCAAGCAGCCTTGCAGCCCGATCAAATGCAAACTGCTTGAGTCGCATAGACGCCCATTGCGGCAGCTACCTAAACTGTCAGCAGATTTGGGGATTGGGGGCAGTGGATGAATCGCAACGAACTACGCAAGGCGGATATCAACCTGATGGTGGTGTTCGAAACCTTGATGCTCGAACGCAACGTTACCCGTGTGGCGGAGAAGTTGTTTCTCGGGCAGCCAACCATCAGTTCGGCGCTCAACCGCCTGCGCACGATGTTCAACGACCCGCTGTTCATTCGGGTTGGCCATCGAATGGAGCCGACCGCCCGGGCCGAGGAGCTGATTCAGTATTTGTCGCCGGCGCTGGATTCGTTGTCGGTGGCGTTAAGCCTGACCCATGATTTTGACCCGACCGTCAGCACCATGACGTTTCGTATCGGGCTGTCGGACGATGTCGAGTTCGGCCTGTTACCGCCGTTGCTGCGTGCCTTGCGTCAGGAAGCACCGAAGGTGGTGTTTGTGGTGCAGCATGTCGATTACTGGCGAATTCCCGATTTGCTGGCATCCGGCGACATCACGGTGGGTATCAGCCAGACCCGAGGTCTCCCGGCCAATGCCAAGCGCAAATTGCTGCGGCACATCCAGCCGAGGATCCTGCGCGCCGATGCGTCCGACACGCCGCTGACCCTCGATGAATATTGCTCGCGCCCGCACGTGCTGGTGTCTCACACCGCCAACGTCAGTGGTTACGCTGACGAGTGGCTGGCGGAGATCGGACGTACACGCCAGGTGGTTTTATCCGTGCCGCAATACAGTTCATTGCCGGCCTTGCTCGCCGGAACCGACCTGATCGCCAGCCTGCCGGATTACACCGCCGAGGCGATGGCGGCATCCGGACAGTTGTTCATGGAGCCTTTTCCGTTCAAGACACCGACTCTTGACCTGTCGATGGTCTGGCTCAGCCACGTCGACACCGACCCTGCCGAGCGCTGGTTGCGCTCGCGACTGGAGGCGTTTATGAGTGAGCGCTTAGTGTCGCCGCCGTCCCGGTGAGCAGGACCACTCTGTGTTATATGTACGACCTTTCCGCCTACTTTCAGGAGCCACGTCATGCCCCACCTGCACATGGAATACACCGCCAACCTGCCTGATTTGAACGCCGATGTGGCGTTGATCCGGCTCAACAATACGCTGGTGGCTTCCGGTCAGTTTGCTGCCGAATACGACATCAAAAGCCGAGCAGTGAAGGTCGAAACCTTCAAGGTCGGTACTGCATTGGCTGAGCGGGCATTTGTGCACGTGAAACTGGCGTTGTTGAGTGGTCGCTCGCCGCAGATCAAAAAGCAGTTATCCGAAAGCCTGCTGGCGGTGGTGCAGGACTTGTGTGAATGGCCGGTGGGGGTTGAAGTGCAGTTGGCTGTAGAAATCCTCGACATTGATCGGGAGTCCTACAGCAAAGTTGCCATCAACAACTGAGTCTCAGGCAGTGGCCTGTTCAGAGCAGGCCTTGACCACTTGTTCACGCAGCCAGGTATTGGCGCTGTCCTGATCGGCGCCTTGACTCCATTGCATGTCGAGGGTGAAACCCGGCAAGCCGTTGGGCGCTTCGCAGTGATTGAAAATTGCCTCGCTGGCCAGTAAATGCTGGATGCGTCGGGGCAGGGTAACGATGAAGTCGGTGCCTGTGATCATTTTCAGCGCTGCGCTGTAGCTGTTGGAGCGTGCGACGATTTGCCGTTTTTGCGCTTGCTGCGCCAGCCAGCCGTCGACCATGTTGGTAGTCGACGTCCAGGGTGTAGGAAACACGTGCCGGCGTTCGGTGAAGGCTTGCAGACTTAAACGCGGCTCCAGCGGCGTGGCGCGTTTATCGAAGACGCAGACCAGATCGTCCTCCAGCAGCATGCGGGATTTGAAGTCGGTGTGACTGCGATGAAAATTCGGGCCGAAGCAAATCACCAGGTCGAGACTGCCGTCGCGCAGTTCTTCGGCCGGGATGTCGGTTTCGAACTTGTGCATGTTGACCATCACCGGTAAGTCGGCGAAATCAAAGCTTTTCAATAGACGCGGCAGGATTAACTGCTCGAAGTATTCCGGTGCGCAGATGTTGAAGGTGACCGGTTGCAGAGTAGGGTCGAACGACTGTGCCCCAGCGTGACAGAGGTTGATGCTTTCGAGGATTTTCAGCACGTGGGTGTACATGGTGCTGGCTTTGTAAGTAGGGCGCATCCCCGCGCGGGTGTTGATGAACAATTCGTCTTCGAATCCGCTGCGTAGCTTTTTCAGGCAGTAACTGACGGTGGACTGACTGACGCAGAGTGTTTCGGACACTCCGGTGACGCTGCTTTGTTCATACACGGCGATAAACACCATGAGGTCCTGCATGTCGAGTTTTCTAAGCAAGTTACTGTTCAGCATCCATTCCATCTCGCTGTGATCCTTGCGCTGACTGAGCGCAAACTCGTGCGAATGATCCTAGCGGAACGATGGTCCCAGGAGAATGCCTCGTGGGAAGTTTCCCTTTTAGTTGTGAGGCAGTACCAAATGTACAGTGCGACGACTGGACATCAATAACGCCAGCATGCCGATGCCTACGAGTACCGCCCCGACGATTTCCAGCGGCAGCGGCGATTGACGCCACCAGAACCAATGAAACAGCGTGATGAACAACGTGCTCAGGTAAATGTACGAAATGACCGAGGAGGGGGCGATGACGCTGATGGCCCGGTGCAGCAGCCAGAAGGTCGCCAGGGTGGCGAACAACGCCAGGTAAATCAGCCAGTAAAAATCGTTCAGGGTCAGCAACGATGCCGATCGCCAGCCTCCACTGACCCCACAGAACACCAGCAGGAACAACGCACCGAACAGCATGTTCCAGAAGGTCATGCCCACCGGGCCACGACCCTTGAGGCTGCTGGTTTTCAGCCGCTGACTCAGGGGCGAATAGAGCGCCATCGCCAGACAACCGAGCCCATACACCGACACCGCATAGAGCGACGGCAACTCGCCGGGCCCAGCGCCTTTCAGCACCAGCATCACGGCCCCGGCGGCCGCGATCAACATCGGTAATACTCGTTGTTTCAGGCTGCTGTCCGGCATCAACACGGCTTCGAAAAGCAGGGTCAGCAATGGCACCAACGTGAACATCGTGCCGGTGTTGACCGCGCTGGTGTAGCGCAACGCTTCGAACAACGAGCCAAAATAAACCGCCAGCAGCAGGCCGAGGACGGCATGGCCGAATAGCCCGCGTCGGGTCATGGCGGTGTCGCCCTTGATCAGCAACAGCGGCAAAAACACCAGGGCGCAAAACAGCAGGCGCAAGCCGGTCAGCAGGACCGGATCAATGGCCTGACTGACCTGAGCAGCTGCGGAAAACGAAGCAGCGATCAACAGTGCCCAGAGCAGCATGCCGACGTGGGCGGTGGCGAAACCGGTGTGTTTCATGAGGGCGCTTCCGGGTCAGTGAATGTGGCGGGCGTAGTGCCGCGGGTTGAAGCGCAGGACCATCAACATCATCAGCGCCATGACGCCGGTGAGTGACCACCAGGCCCATTCGAAACTGCCGAGTTGATCGCGGATCATCCCGGCAATCAGCGGCGAGAGGCCGGCGATCATGTAGCCGATGCCTTGGACGAAAGCCGTCAGCCCGCCCGCACGTTGCGGGTTGTCCAGATGATCCAGCGACACGATCAGGCTCATCGGGAACAGTCCGCCGATGCCCAGCCCCAGCAGGCACGGCCATAACAGACTCAGGTGTTGCGGGGTCAATATCAGTCCACAGAAACCGGCCATGATCAGCGCCAGCAACACCACCAGCACCAGGCGACGGTCACGGCTGCGGTTGGCGATCGCAGGCGTCACCAGGCCGGACAGTACTTCCATGGCCGTGAGGAAACCCAGCAACAAACCGGCGTTTTGTTCGCTCCAGCCTTTTTCCACGTAGTACGGCGCTAGCCAGGCCAGCACACAGGTGTAGGACGCTGTGCCCAGACCAAAGAAGATGGCGAGTAACCAGGCGCGGGAATTGGCGAAGAACGACCTGTTTCGTTGCGCATGAGCGGGCATTGCCGGCATCGCCGCGCGTTGACCGAGCCAGAAGAGTAGCGCCGCCAACGCCAGGATCGACCAGATCGCCAGGCCTCCCCGCCAACTGCCGGTGCGCAACATCACCAGTGGTGCGAAGGACGCGGCGAGGGCGGCGCCACCCATGATCGACGTGACGTAGAGGCCCATGCACACGGAAACGTTGTCGCTGAAACGCGACTTGATCAGCGTCGGCATCAACGCCTGAATCAGCGCGATTCCGACACCTGCCAGAACGGCGCTGAGGATCAGTTCGGCCGCGGAGTCGAGGAACAGGCGCGACACCGTCGCCAGGCCGATGATCAGCAACGACATCACCACCGTGCGCTGTTCGCCAAGCCATTGGCTGACGCTGAGGCCGAAGAACATCGCCAATCCCATGGCCATCACCGGCAGCATGGTCAGCAGCGACGCTAGGCTGAAACTCAGCGGGATGTCGCCGCGAATCGCCGAGAGCAAAGGGCCGACCGCAGCCATGGATGGGCGCAGGTTCAGGGCGACGAGCATGATGCTGACCATCAACCAGAAGGCGGGGCGAGAAGTGGCGCGGGCGTTTTCCATCGATTGGACCTTGAATGACAGGGCCCGATTAGGCGCGAGCGGCCTGGAAGCCGCAAATCAGAAAGTCCGTCGCAGTATTTAAAAATCAAATACCTCTGCCTTACACAGATCCCTGTAGGAGCGAGACCGGCTTGCCAGCGATAGCAATTCATCATTCAATATTTATGTTGCCTGACTCTCCGTCATCGCGAGCAGGCTCGCTCCTACAATGGTTTGTGTGGCGGCAGCCACATTGGGTATAGGGTGGCTGGTAGATTGTTTAGCCAACCCACAACCAAAGTTCTTCAAATCCCGATTTAACGACTTAACCAGCCATGTGACGCTGCTGCTCATCTGTCTACTGCGGTCTTCTTTATGGACGATTGTCCAGTCGCACTTCCTTCCGAACTCGCCTTCTGGGCTTTGTGGCATTGCCGTCACGCGCGCCCACCGGATTCCTGCCTTTCCCGTTGATTGTTCCTACAGGTCCTGCGCTGTGCGCCGGGATCAAACCGGCAGCGCCTGCGCGTTTGCCTGACGCGGAAACAAGAGAATTCCTATGAGTTGTGCCACGACCTCCTTCGCCACGAAACAAGAAGCCCTGACTTTTCTGGAACAGAATCCGGATATCGAGATGTTCGAGTTGTTCATTCTCGACAACAACGGTGTGCCTCGGGGCAAGTTGTTGCATCGCGATGAACTGCTGGCGGTCTACGAAAGCGGTCGCCCCCTGCCAAGCACCATCCTGGGCCTGACCATCAATGGCGATGACGTGGAAAATTCCGGGCTGGTCTGGGACGTGGGGGATATCGATTGCCGGGCCTACCCGATCAGCGGCAGCCTGACGCGTATGCCGTGGCGATTGATTCCGACGGCGGCGGTGCAGGTCAGCATGCACCCGAAGGAGGGCATGCCGGCAACCATCGCCGACCCGCGGCACCTGTTGGCGAAGGTGATCGAAGGCTTGCAGGCGGACGGTTATTACCCGGTGATGGCCGCGGAGCTGGAGTTCTATCTGCTGGATCAGCAGCGCGACAGCAACGGTCGGCCGCAACCGGCGCGGGATGTCGATGGCGGGCGCCCGCGCGGAACTCAAGTCTACGGTTTGCGTGAACTGGAGCAGATCGAGCCGTTTCTGGCTGATCTCTACAGTGCCTGCAAACTTCAGGGCATTCCGGCGCGCACGGCGATTTCCGAGTACGCGCCGGGGCAGGTGGAAATCACCCTTGAGCATCGCACCGACGCCTTGCAGGCGATGGACGAAGCCGTGCGCTACAAGCGCCTGGTCAAGGGCGTGGCGCACAAGCACGGGATGACTGCGTGCTTCATGGCCAAACCGTTCGATGACCTGGCCGGCACGGGCATGCATATGCACGTCAGCCTTGCGGACAAGGACGGCAACAACCTGTTCGCCAGCGAAGCCGCGGACGGTACGCCGCTGCTCAAACAGGCGGTTGGCGGGATGCTCAGTACCTTGCTCGATTCGTTGTTGCTGTTCTGTCCGAACGCCAACTCCTATCGTCGCTTCCAGACCAACAGCTACGCGCCGCTGGCGGCCACCTGGGGCGTGGACAATCGCACCGTGAGTCTACGCGTGCCAGGCGGGCCGGCATTCTCGCGGCACATCGAGCATCGCATTTGCGGCGCCGACGCCAACCCGTATCTGGCGGCTGCGGCGATTCTGGCGGGTATCCATCGCGGCATTCGCGAACAACTGGACCCGGGGGCGCCCGTGGAAGGCAATGGTTACGCCCAGGCCACGGAACTGCTGCCTACCGACTGGCTGACCACCTTGCGCGCACTGGAAGGTTCGGACTGGGCGCGAGAGGCCTTCGGCAGAGAGTTTCTGGGTGTTTACCTCGCGGTGAAGCGTGCCGAGTATCGTCAATTCATGGGCGAGGTCGGTGAGCAGGATTGGCGTTGGTACCTGAACCAGGCCTGAACCAATCGCAAATACCTCTTGGATTTAGTGAAACACCCTAAGCCAACTAATCGTTGGCTTCTTTTTCACAAAAAATTGATGGTTGGCTACCTAAAATTAGTGCTGTCGCGGTAAATGAAATTTTCACATTTGCCGACGGCGCTTCTTTTCAGGAACAGCCGATTATCATGTGGAAACTCAAAGCCGTTCGCCCCGAGTGGGTGACGTTGATTGCCAGTGCCTTTTTATTGACAGGCTTTAATTTAGTGCTCTGGCAGCATTTGTTTGAAATCACCGCGTTCGACGGTCAAGGCATCGTCATGCGCGTGGCTTTTGGCTTGATGATTCTGGCTGCTTTCAACATCGTATTGACCCTGCTGGCGTTCCGCCCGCTGCTGAAACCGGTCTTGACTCTACTCTTCATGATCAGCGCCGGGGTGGCGTATTTCATGGGGCAATACGGTGCACTTATCGACACCGGCATGTTGCGTAACTTTGCGCAAACCAATGCCACGGAAGTGCGTGACTTACTCTCGATAAAGTTACTTGTTTATATTGTTCTGCTCGGGGTTTTACCCTCGTGGTTGTTGTGGAAAACGCCAATTAATTACCGTCGCTGGCACCGTGAGTTGCTCAGTAAAGTCCTGGTGAGTGTTGCGTCGGTGGCGGTGATCGGTGGCGTCGCACTGGTCAACTATCAGGGCCTGTCCTCGCTGTTTCGCAATCACCATGAATTGCGTTTGATGGTGGTCCCGAGCAACTACATTGGTGCTTCGTTCAGCTACCTGCGTGAGCAAGTCGTTTCGGCCCAACAGCCTTTCGTCAAAATCGGTGAAGACGCCAAAAGAAATCCGGCCTGGCAAGCGCACAGCCGCAAATCCCTGACCGTGCTGGTGGTCGGTGAAAGTGCCCGGGCCGAGAACTTCGGTGTGCTGGGTTATAACCGTGACACCACGCCAAAACTGGATAAAGAAGCCGGCCTGATTGCATTCACCGATGTGCATTCCTGCGGTACTGAAACGGCCGTGTCGGTGCCCTGCATGTTTTCCAACATGGGCCGCAAGGACTACAACGCGAGCAAGGCCAAGAATGAAGAAGGCCTGCTGGATGTGCTCAAGCGTGCAGGCCTCGAGGTGATTTGGCGCGATAACCAGTCAGGCTGCAAAGGCACGTGCGACCGCGTCACCCTCGACGATGTCAGTAACCTGAAAGACCCGGTGCTCTGCGCCAATAGTGAATGCCGCGATGAAATTCTCCTGCAAGGTTTGCAGCACTTCATCGACACCCTGGATAAAGACACGGTGTTGGTGTTGCACCAGATGGGCAGTCATGGCCCGGAGTATTTCAAGCGCTACCCGAAAGAGTACGAACGCTTTACGCCGGTGTGTGAAAGTAACGCCCTGAACAATTGCAGTCGTGAAAGTATCGTCAATGGTTATGACAACACCCTCGTTTACACCGACCACGTGCTGTCGACCCTGATCGATCTGTTGCGTAGCAACCAGGACAAAGTTGATACCGCGATGCTCTACCTGTCGGACCACGGCGAATCCCTGGGCGAATACAACTTGTTCCTCCACGGCACGCCTTACATGCTGGCACCGGAGCAACAGAAGCATGTTGCGATGCTGGCCTGGTTCTCTGACAGCTATCAAAAGTCGTTCTCGGTGGACACCCACTGCCTGCAATTGAGCCGTGAAAAGCCGCTGAGCCAGGACAACCTGTTCCATTCGATGCTCGGTCTGCTGGAGGTCAACAGTAAGGTCTACAACCAGGATCTGGACATGTTTGCCGGCTGCCGTGGTGCGATGATCGACGGCGTATTGGCCAAAGAGTGAGGGTAACGACCTTTTTTTCACGTATCGGCCGCTAACCTGCGGCCGGTAGATTTTCCTACAAGAGCAATCACACATGTCCCCTCAACCTCCATCCGCCTTCGAGCTTGAGTTCGTCCGGCGCTACGACCAGGAACACGCCCGCGTCTGCATGCAGCCGCGTCCGCGTGGTCTGGCCGGGCGCCTGGCGTTCTGGCGGGACGAGCAGTTGGTGCGCAACGCGCTCAAAGTGGCCGGTGAGCCGGGGTTGATTCTTGACGTCGCTTGCGGGGCCGGACGTTTCTGGCCGGTGCTGGCCGAACACGCGAACCGGGTGATCCTGGCGTCCGATCCGTCGCAGGACATGCTCGATCACGCCCCGATCCATCATCCGCAAGAGCTGCTGAAACGGGTCAAGACCTTTCAGAGCTCGGCATTCGCCATCGGCTTGTCGGCGAATGCGGTGGACTGCATTTTTTGCATGCAACTGTTTCAGCACATCGCCAGCGCCGAGCATCGGTCGGCCATGCTCGGTGAGTTCCACCGGGTCAGCCGCGACACCGTGATTGTCGCGGTGCGGGTCGAAGCTCATTTCAAACGCCGGCAACCTGATGCACAAGGCACTCATGCCCGGCACCTGGCCAGTAAGGCCGAAGTGGAAGCCGAGTTCAAACAGGCCGGGTTCCTTTTGCTCAGCCATCAGGATTTCCTGCCCGGTTGCACGCGGATGCGCGTCTACGTGCTGCGTAAGGCCAGATAACCTCCCTCCGTCAGACAATTCTTGCAAACAAGCAGGTGTTTTCGCTAAAGCTCTTGTTCAGTGGAGGCGCGGAAATCGCCGGGGGCGATATATACTGCGCGCCATTCTTCAAGGGAGAGCCGTGTGGCCATCGATATTCACTGGATTCGCGACAACGATAGCCTCGGCCGGTTTTGCGCCGAGTGGCAGCAGCTGCCCTACGTTGCCCTCGACACCGAATTCATGCGGGTCGACACCTTTTATCCGATCGCGGGTTTGCTGCAGATCGGCGATGGCGTACGCGCTTACCTGATTGACCCGTTGACCATCGACAACTGGCAACCCCTGGCCGCGTTGCTGGAAAACCCGGCCGTGGTCAAAGTCGTCCATGCGTGCAGCGAAGACCTCGAAGTGTTGCTGCGCCTGACCGGCAGCCTGCCGGCGCCGCTGTTCGACACGCAATTGGCCGCCGCCTACCTGAACCTCGGTTTCTCCATGGGGTATTCGCGGTTGGTGCAGGAAGTGCTCGGCATCGACCTGCCCAAGGGCGAGACCCGTTCCGATTGGCTGCAGCGCCCGCTGTCCGACACCCAGATCAGCTACGCCGCCGAAGACGCCTTGCACCTGGCGGAAGTTTTCGTACAGCTTCGTCCGAAGCTGTCTGACGACAAGTACGCCTGGGTCCTGGAAGACGGCGCCGAGCTGGTGGCCAACCTGCGTCGTGAAGTCGACCCGTACGAGGTTTACCGCGAAGCGAAACTGGCCTGGAAGTTGTCTCGCGCTCAGCTCGCCGTTTTGCGTGAACTTTGCGCCTGGCGTGAACGCGAGGCCCGCGCCCGTGATCTGCCGCGCAATCGCATCCTCCGGGAACATTCCCTGTGGCCGCTGGCGCGCACGCAACCGGACAATCTCGGTGCGTTGGCTAAAATTGAAGACATGCACCCGCGTACCGTGCGTCAGGACGGCGAATTCCTGCTTGATCTAATCAAGCGCTCTGGCAGTGTGTCGCCAGATCAATGGCCGCCTGCCGTGCCGGAACCGTTGCCTGTGGATGCTGCCGCACTGATCAAACAGTTGCGTGCACTCGGCCAGGCCGAAGCCGAGCGACTGAACGTCGCGCCGGAACTGATGCTGCGCAAGAAAACCCTGGAAGCGCTGCTCAAGAGCGGCTTCCCCAATGGTCCTTACCAATTGCCTGATTCGCTGCGTGGCTGGCGCCGCGAATTGATGGGCCAGGCGCTGCTCGACAGCCTGGCCACCGCCGGAGAACAGCCTTGAAACGTATTTGCTCCATCTATCGAAGCCTGAAGAAAAACGAGATGTACCTCTATGTGCTCAAAAGCGATGCACTGGAGCGCGTTCCGGAAAATCTGATGGCCGCTTTCGGCAAACCGCACCACGCGTTTGACCTGGTGCTGACCCCCGAGCGCAAGCTGTCGCGCGAGGACATCACCGTGGTCCTGGAAAACCTCGACAAGCAGGGCTATCACCTGCAAATGCCGCCGGCCGAAGACGAATACATCGAACACTTGCCGGAAGAGTTGTTGCGACGCAACGACCCGATGTAGTCGGCAGACAGGTTCTGTTCAGAGCCTTTATGAAAAACTGGAATGATTTTGGCGATGGCCGCAACGAGGGAGCGATACTCCCTCGGCGGCCGTCTGCACTGCTTTTGAAAGGTTTGAACCATGCGCGTTCTGATTGCTGAACACGACCACCCTGTGTATGCCCAACTGTTGCGTCAGGCAGCACCTGATCTGGAAGTGCTGACCAGCGGTGACTCCGCCGAACTGGCCAGTCAGGCTGCCGATTGCCCGATCTGGCTGGGTCAGCCGGACCTCCTGGCCACCCTGTTGCGTCAGGGCCACCAACCACAATGGTTGCAGTCGACCTGGGCCGGGATCACGCCGCTGCTGGCAGACGGTTTGCCGCGCCACTATCGCCTGACTCGCGCTGTCGGGATTTTCGGTCAGGTCATGGCTGAATACGTGCTGACTTACATGCTCGGCCACGAACGCGAAGTGCTGCCGCGACTGGTCAGCCAGGTCGAGCGCAAATGGGACAGCCGTCAGGGCCAAAGCCTGGCGGGGCGCAAGGTCTTGATCGTCGGCACCGGCGATATCGGCCAGACCGTCGCGCAGTTCCTGCTGCCGTTTGGCGTCGAGTTGTATGGCATCGCCAGCGAAGCCCGCGAGCAGGCACCGTTTGTCGAAGTGGGAGCGCTGGCGGACTTGCCGCGCCTGGTCGGTGAAGTGGATTACGTGATCAATCTGCTGCCGAACACCCCGAGCACCCACGACCTGTACGACGCGGCGCTGTTCAAGCAATTCAAGCCGACCGGGTTGTTCATCAACGTCGGGCGCGGCGTGGCGGTGGTCGATGCGGATCTGGTGGAAGCCTTGAAGGAAGGGCATCTGGCGGGCGCGGTGATCGACGTCTGCCGTCAGGAGCCGCTGCCGCAACGTCATCCGTTCTGGACGGCCTGGGGCCTGCTGCTGACCGGCCACAGCTCCGCACCAACGTCGCCGACGATGATGGTGAAGTTGTTTGTCGAGAATTTGCGGGCGTATCAGGCGGGTGAAGCGTTGCGCGGTGAAGTGGATTTCAATCGCGGGTATTGAACCCACTGCAATAAAAAATGTGGGAGCGGGCTTGCTCGCGAAAGCGGTGTGTCAGTCGACATTAACTCTGTCAGGTACACCGCTTTCGCGAGCAAGCCCGCTCCCACATTGGTTTTGCGGTGTGGCTTAGAGGGTGAAGTCGCCTTCAGCCGCCAACTCGCTCAACGGACGACGCGGGCTTGGCTCTTCGCGTGCTTGCAGGTAATCCGCCAGCGTCGCTTTATCCCCCAGCTTGCCCACCGCCACTGCCGCGTGCAGTGCGTAACCTTCAGGAATGTTCAGCTCCTTGCGGGTCAGTTCCTGATCGAAACCGGCCATGCCGTGGGTGTGCCAGCCGCTGATACTCGCTTGCAGCGCCAGATGGCCCCAGGCAGAACCGGTGTCGAAGGTGTGCCACAGCGCCGGGGTTTCTTCAGTGGCGCCGGGCGCTGTGAAGGTGGTTTTCGAGATCACGATCACCAGCGCCGAAGCGTGTTGCGCCCAGCTGCGGTTGAACTCGTTCAGCAGGCCCAGGTAACGCTCCCAGTTCGGCGTATCGCGGCGCGCGTAGAGAAACCGCCAAGGCTGCGAGTTGTAGGCCGATGGCGCCCAGCGTGCGGCTTCGAAGAAGCTCAGCAGGGTTTCCTCGGAGATAGCCTCGCCAGTGAAGGCGCGGGGCGACCAGCGATCGGTGAATTGAGGGTGGATGGCATAATCGGCAACGCGTGGATTGGCACTCATGTAGAGATTCCTTGCGACGTTTGAGTGAGAGAGTCGATTAAAAACCGGCGGGCACAGTTAGGCTGGGCGATGAGGTTTTCGTGAGCCTGGCACTTCATCTGAATGCAACGCCGTTGGGCGTTAATGGCACGCAGGTCTGGCTCCTTGCGACTGGCAAAGCTACTGGGCGGCGCCATTTCTGACAAGCCCCGTTCTACCGGTAGTCGCCAATGCTTGGCCCGCAACGGCCTTGGCACTAGACTGGCGGCCTTTTCACCACCTGATGTTGATGCTTGAGCCATGGCCGCCAAAGTCGAACCGTTCTGGATACGCAAAACCCTCGATCAACTCGATCAAGAGGAATGGGAATCGCTGTGCGACGGTTGTGGCCTGTGCTGCCTGCAAAAGCTTGAGGATGAAGACGACAACAGCGTTTATTACACGCGCATCGCCTGCAAACTGCTGGACCTGAAAACCTGCCAGTGCAGCGATTACCCCAACCGTCGTGAGTTCGTGCCGGACTGCATTCAGCTCACACCGGGCAAGGCCGATGAGTTCAAATGGCTGCCGCCGACCTGCGGTTATCGCCTGGTCAGCGAGGGCAAGGATTTGCCACTCTGGCACCATCTGGTGTGCGGTGATCGCGACGCCGTGCATCACCAACGTATTTCCCAGTCCGGGCGCATGCTCGCCGAAGGCAGCGTGCCCGAGGACGATTGGGAAGACCATCTGATTTTCCGCGCAGGTTAGTTTTACAAGGGAGTGTATATGGCTGTGGGATTGCGGCTGGCGTTGGCCGTTGGGCTGCTGGCCCTGAATTCGTCGGTGTGGGCGGCGAAGAAAGTCGATCTGGATTACCACGTGCGCCTGTTGCCGCAAAGCGATCAGGCTGAAGTGCGCCTGACGCTGGCCCAGGGTTCGGCGGTGCGCAGTCTGGATTTCGACCTCGGCGACGGCAGCCATTACAGCGACTTCAAGGCCGACGGCCAATGGCAACTCACACCGGGCAAAGAGGCCCGGGGTGTCTGGCGCCCGGCGGCCGACAAGGCCAGCCTGACCTACCGCGTGCGCATCAGCCACGGCCGCAAGAGCGGCAGCTTCGACACGCGCATGACCCCGACCTGGGCGCTGATGCGCGGCGACGATCTGGTACCGGCTGCCAGACTCGATCAGCAGGACGGCATCGAATTGGTGTCACGCCTTGAATTCGAATTGCCCACCGGATGGAAAAGCGTCGAAACCGCCTGGCCGCGGATCGGCAAGAACAAATTCCGCATCGACAACGTCTCGCGCCTGTTCGACCGGCCAACCGGCTGGATGCTCGCCGGTCACCTCGGCAGTCGTCGCACCCGGCTTGGGGAAACCGAAGTCACCGTCGCCTCGCCTCAGGGCCAGGGCATGCGCCGCATGGACGTGCTGACGCTGCTGACGTTCGTCTGGCCGCAAGTGCAGGCCGTGTTTCCGCGTCATCCCGCCAAATTGCTGATCGTCGGTGCCAATGATCCAATGTGGCGCGGCAGTCTGGCGGCGCGAGAGTCGATCTATCTGAATTCGCGTCTGCCACTGGTCAGCGAAAGTGGCAGCAGCGCGCTCGTGCGTGAGCTGGCCCAGGTATTCGGGCGGATCAACGACAAGCAGCGCAGCGACTGGATCAGCGAAGGCTTTGCCGAGTATTACGCCATCGAACTGGTGCGCCGTGCCGGTGGCATGAGTGATGAGCGGTATGAGAGTTTGCACAAGAAGTTGGCCAAGGATAGCCAGAAGGTCACGACGTTGCGGGGCGAGCAGATAAGCCCGGCACAGATTGGCAAAGCGGTTCTATTGCTGAGTGAACTGGATCAGGAAATTCGCATTAAAACCCGCAACAAGCGCTCGCTCGATGATGTGTTGCGCGGGGCGATGCACCTGGAGAGTGTGGATACCAAGGAATTCGTTCAACTGGCCGAGAGCGTGATTGGCGAGTCTTCCAAGGTGCTTGATACCGGGTTGCTTCAGTAACACCGCCATCGCCGGCAAGCCGGCTCCTACATTTGGAACGCGTCCCCCTGTAGGAGCCGGCTTGCCGGCGATGAGGCCCTTAACCGCGGTACAAAATCCCGAATCAAACCCCGGCTTTCGGCGACTTCAACGAATCATTGCCGGTCACGGTGGCGGTTTTGGTCGCTGCCTCGGCGTTCGCCTTCAACCGAGCCAGGTCTTCGCCGGCACGCTCGATCTTCGCCCGCACGTTGTTCATGTCCTGACGGCTTTTCTCCAGCAGGCTCTTGGCCGAACTGTGGCCAGTAATGCCACGGGCCAGCGCCACGCCACCGATCGCCACCTGGATCAATCCGAAAATACCGCCGCGACGCAGGCCTTTGCCCACCATCACCAGGCCGCCGGCGACGGAGCCTGCGCGTTCCCAACCGTGGACGTTATGGTCGGAATGACTCTGGAACGGGGTGGATTCGATGCGCTCGACGCGTTTGAGTTCGCTCATGATCTGTCTCCTGCTGGAAGGACTGCTTCAAGAATAGATAATTAAGCTGACTGCCGAGGCGGGCGGCTTGTTCCATCGGATGTGCGTCGGTTCAGCGGAATTTCGGCCCGGAGCGAGTGTTGAGGCCCTTGGCCATGCGGTCGTACAGCACGACGTTGACGGTGGCCGCAAGATTCATGCACCCGGTGGTCGGGATGTAGACCACGTCTTCGCACCAGTCGCGAATCTCTTTATCCAGCGAGCCGTCTTCCGGGCCGAAGATGTACAGCGCGCGATCCGGGTGGGTGTATTCCGGCAGCGAACGGGCGCCGTCGACCAGTTCCACGGCCACCGGCACGCAGCCCAGCGGCAGGATTTTTTTCAGGTCGTCGATGCCGATCAGCGGAATGTCGTAGTGAACGCGTTTGGTGTCGGTGACGAAGTCGGCGGCGCGGTCATAACGCTTGCCGGTGTAGAACACGGACGCCACGTTGTAGCAGCCGGCGGCGCGCATGACCGAGCCGACGTTTTCCGGTGATTTTGGGTTGAACAAACCAATGCAGCTGTACCGTTTGTCTGCCACGAGCGGGGTGCCTTCGGGGAAAAAACGGCGATTATACGGGGATTGGGGAAGGGCGGTCAGATTGTCGATTTGTGGTGTTCAGGCGATTGCTATCGCGAGCAGGCTCGCTCCCACATTGGATCCTGGGTGTTCACAAATTTTGTGTTCACAGAAGATCTACTGTGGGAGCGAGCCTGCTCGCGAAGAGGCCCGCACAGGCGCTGGAAATTACTCGTCTTTCTTCATCAACCCGGCCAACGCCGCAAACGGGTTATGCGTCGCTTTGGCAATCTTCGGCGTGCTCAACGAGCCCTCATCGAAATACTGCTGGTCGGTATACCGCGAGTGCTCGTTGTCGTGGCAATACAGGCACAACAATTCCCAGTTCGAACCATCCTGCGGATTGTTGTCGTGGTTGTGGTCGCGGTGGTGCACGGTCAGTTCGCTCAGGCGCTTGCCGGAAAATTCACGGGCGCAGCGGCCGCACACGTGCGGGTACATCTTCAGGGCTTTGTCGCGGTAACCCATTTCCTTGTCGCGCTGGTTGTCGGCGAGGATGCGGTCCAGCTTCGAGGTGTTGGTCGGTGTTGACGAACTCATGGGTTCACCTTTGTAAAAGACTAATGACGGTTATGGCGTAAGTTTAGCCTAGCCCTTGAGCTTCTCGGCAATCCAGATGGTGTGGCGGGTGCCCTTGTTGCCGTGGGCGAAGACCTGGACTTCCTCGGCCTTGAAGCCGGCCTTCTTCAGTTTGTCGGAAAACTGCTTGTCGGCGCTGGCGGACCAGACGGCGAGCACGCCTTTTGGTCGCAGGGCTTTGGCGCAAGCGCTCAGGCCTCCAGCGGAATAGAGCCAGCTGTTGGCCCTCTGGGTCAGGCCTTCCGGGCCGTTATCGACGTCGAGCATGATCGCATCGAAACCTTGCGGTTCGGCCTGCAGAACGTTCGCCACGTCTTCCATGCGAATGACCGTGCGTTTATCCAGCAACGGGTTCCCGGCTTTCTCGCCCAGTGGCCCGCGATTCCACTCGACCACGCCCGGCACCAGTTCGGCGACCACCACTTCAGCGCTCTTGCCCAAATGCTTGAGGGCCGAGGCGAGGGTGAAGCCCATGCCCAGGCCACCGATCAATACCCGAGAATTCGGCCGTCCGGCGACCTTGCGGCAGGGGATCTCGGCCAGCGCATCTTCGGAACCGTGCATGCGCGTATTCATCAATTGTCCGCCGTCGCCGCCCTGGATCTTGATGACGAAATCCTCACCGTATTCGAACAGGCACAGGGCACCGCCGTTTTCAGGGATAGGCGCGGTGTCGAGCAGAACGAAACGTTTCATGGGGTTCTCTTGAGGAGGAAGGGCATGGGGGAGGCAAACGAACGCAGTTGGGAGTAGCCTGCAAACAGACAACAAGGCCAACGGAGCCATTGATGAAGCGCACCATTCTAACGGTCATTGCCTTGGCCGCGCTCTCGATAACTGCAGTGCAGGCCCAAGAGCTGCAAACCATTCCGACCAGCCCGTCGCCGCTGCCCGGTTCGCCCGGCACGGCAACGCCGACGCCGTACCCGCAAATCACCCCCAACAGTGTGCCCAAAGTCGGGCCTGGCAGTGGCGGGCCGCCGCTGTTGCCGCCGATCATCGTGCCCAGCCCGCCCAAGGATCAGCCCTTGCCGGGGCTTGAGCAGAACCGCACGAAGATCAAGTCGCCCGGTGGTTAAACCTGCTGTGAAAGCAGTTGGCCATCGGCCATGCGCAGGCGTTTGGACAGGGAGACGGCGAGGGCGCGGATGATCTTGGCGGCGATTTTCGGCGCGTCGTTGAGCATTTTTTCCAGGGAGTCCTTGCCCAGGTTCAGCAACTGGCAATTGCTCGCGGCCACACAACTGGCGGAGCGCCGTTCGCCATCGAGCACGGCCATTTCGCCGAACGCCCGACCGCTGCGCAGCGTGGCCATGGTCACCCGTTGTCCGTCGCTGTTGGTTTTTTGTACCGCGACCTGGCCGGTATGGATGATGCACATGAAACTGCCGGCATCGCCTTCGCGGAAGATCTCTTCGCCCTCGGCCACCGTGCTGATGCTGAAGTAGCCCGAGGCGGCTGCGAAGTCGGCGGGCAGCAGTTGATCGAACAGGCCACAGTCCATCAGCCAGTCGCGGATTTCGTTGTTCAGTAAGGTCGGTTCTGACATGTCGTCACGGTCTTTTTCTTGTGTCTGTAGCGGTTCCGGATCATACGAGTTCCCCTGTAGGAGCGAGGCTTGCCCGCGAAGAGGCCTTATCATTCAACATCCCTCTTGGCTGACACGCCGCCTTCGCGGGCAAGCCTCGCTCCTACAAGGGCAGGCTCGGCGTTCTGTTGTTAAGACCGAATCACCGAGCCAAGTTCCTCAGGCAATGCCCAAAACACCGAAAACAAATGCGTATTCGAGTGCTACGTCACGCAATCCCTGATATCGGCCGCTCATTCCGCCATGCCCGGCGCCCAATTCGGTCTTGAGCAGCAGTTGATGGGTATCGGTTTTGGTCGCGCGCAATTTCGCTACCCACTTCGCCGCTTCCCAGTACTGCACACGGCTGTCGTTGTAGCCGGCGATTACCAGCGTCGCCGGATACGCCTGCGCGGTGACGTTTTCGTACGGGGCGTAGGCCTTGATCCGATCATAAACGTCCGGCTCTTCAGGATTGCCCCACTCGTCGTATTCCGTGACCGTCAGCGGCAGATCCGGGTCGAGCATGGTGTTCAACACATCGACGAACGGCACTTCGGCAATCGCCGCGCCGAACAGCTCCGGCCGCATGTTAAGCACCGCACCGATCAACAACCCGCCAGCACTGCCACCGCTGATCGCCAATTGCTGTGAGGTGGTGAAGCCGTTGGTGATCAGGTGCTCGGCGCAGGCGATGAAGTCGCTGAAGGTGTTGTGCTTGTGTTCCTGTTTGCCGGCGCGATACCAGGCTTCACCCAATTCACCGCCGCCACGCACGTGGGCGATGGCAAACGCCACGCCGCGATCCAGCAAACTCAGGCGCGCGTGGGAGAACCACGGGTCGAGGCTTTCGCCGTAGGCGCCGTAGCCGTACAGATAAAGGGGGGTCGGCTTACCAAGGGCTTCGCGTTTGACCACCAGGCTGATCGGCACTTGCGTACCGTCCGGTGCGGTCGCCCAAAGACGCTGGCTGACATAGGCGTCGGCGTCGAACGGGCCGAGCACCGGGGTTTCCTTGAGCACTTTCTGTTGGCCGCTGACCAGGTCCAGTTGGCGAATTTGCGCCGGGCGGTTCAAGGCTTCGTAGCGCAAGCGGATCCGCTCGCTGACGAACTCCAGGCTGTTTTGCACGTGCAGGCTGTAGGCCGCATCCGGCAATTGCACGCGGTAGCTCGGCAGGTCTTGCGGGTGAACCTCGATGATCGGCAAACCGCCGATCCGCAGGCTCAGCGTCAGGGCGCCGGCGTTGAGGCTCATGCCGTCGATCATCGTGGTGTCGCTGTGGGGGATCAGGTTTTTCCAGTCGGCTTCGGTCGGTGCGACGCCGGTATCGACAGCCTGGTACAGGGCGAAGTTGATGCCGTCGCGGTTGGTGCGAATGAACCAGGTCCATGCGCCGTCGAGGGCGCCGTGATCGACGTCGTACTCATGGTCTTCGACCCGTGGCGCCACGCAGGTAAACGCCTGTTGCGGCTGGAACGCGTCGAGCACCCAGACTTCGCTGGTGGTCTTGCTGCCCAGCGCCAGCAGCAATTGCTGCTCCGAACTCGACCGATAGCAATGCATGAAGAAGCGGCCGTCCGGCTCATGGAACACTTCTTCGGCCGCCGTGCCGTCCAGTCGATAGCGGAACAGCTTGTGCGGGCGATGGGTGTCGTCCAGTTCGCCGAAAAACAGTGTCAGGCTGTCGTTGGCCCAGGTCATGCTGCCGTCGCAGTCGGCGAATTCCAGTTCGCTGACGCGGCCGCTGGATAATTCCTTCACGAACAGCGTGTAAATCTCATCGCCCGAGGTGTCGAGGCTGTAGGCCAGTCGCTGGTGGTCCGGGCTGATGCTGAACGCGCCGAGGGAAAAGAAACCGCCGTTGGCCAGTTCGTTCGGGTCCAGCAGCAGCTGTTCCTGGCTTTCGTCGAGTTGCAGGCTGTCATCCGCCGGGCGCGGGCAGCGGTAGTGACGGGCGTATTCGTCGCCGGCGGTGGTGCGCGTGTAATACAGATACGGGCCCCACGGGGAGGGCAGCGACAGGTCGGTTTCGAGAATCCGGCCCTTGATCTCTTCGAACAGGGTTTCGCGCAGACCGGCCTGATCGGCGGTTTGCGCCTCTAGATAGCGGTTTTCAGCCTTGAGGTAATCGAGCACCACGTCGGTGTCGCGTTCCTGCAGCCAGGCATACGGGTCAGAACCTTCAGCCTTGTGGGCAATCGGGGCGCTGGTGATGTTGGCGGATTGGGGCATGAAGGGCTCTCGGGCGATGTACGGAATAGAGGGGTTCGCAGGCTATAGGCAAATGACGCAAATCCCTGTGGGAGCGAGCCTGCTCGCGAAAGCGGTGTGTCAGTCGCCATCAATGTTGCTGACAGGACGCCTTCGCCGGCAAGCCGGTCTCGCTCCCACAGTGTTTGTGCATAGCCGGCCGGCATTGGGGCAAGCCTGATGTGCGAAAAGTCGTTACTATAAGCGCCTCTTTGCCTGCCTTGCCATGGACACCATGACCGAGAACGACTATCTGATCGCTTGGGGCCTTTACGCTTTCGCCGCTTTAGGCTGCCTGTTGGTGTGGATGCGCATGACCCGCTGGATGTGGCGCTGGTTGCGCGAGCCCCTGCGGCTGCTGGTCGCTGTGTTGCTGTTCAGCCCGACGATCATCGATCCGGTGAAGGAAAAAGTCGCACCGGCCATCGCCATTACCGCCCTCGATCTCGCGTTCAAGGTCGGCAACAATGCCTGGCGGGCGGTCTCCGACCTGTTCATGTACGGCATGATCGCCTTCGGCATCTATCTGGTGTTCGTGGCGATCCGTTTCCCTATCGAACGCGCTTCCAACGCTCGCAAGGAACGCACGGCGGCCGCCAAGGCTGCGGCGCGAGCCGACGACCCTGACGACGATCATCCTTTCGGCGGTGCCGGTGATGACCGTTACGGTCGTCCGCCGGTCCCGAGCAACCCTCAGCGTATGCGCGTCGAACCGCGTTTGTAACCTTGCCCCTGCCTTACAGAGAGTCCGAGCATGTGTGAGTTATTGGGCATGAGCGCTAATGTGCCGACCGATATCGTGTTCAGCTTTACCGGGCTGATGCAGCGCGGCGGCCGCACGGGCCCGCACCGTGACGGTTGGGGCATCGCCTTTTATGAAGGCCGCGGCCTGCGTCTGTTCCAGGACCCGGCGGCGAGCAGCGAATCGGAAGTCGCCAACCTGGTGCAGCGTTATCCGATCAAGAGCGAAGTGGTCATCGGCCATATCCGCCAGGCCAACGTCGGCAAGGTCTGCCTGTCCAACACCCATCCGTTCGTGCGCGAACTGTGGGGGCGCAACTGGTGTTTCGCTCACAATGGTCAATTGGCGGACTTTCAACCGCTCAAGAGTTTTTATCGCCCGGTCGGTGATACCGACAGTGAAGCGGCGTTCTGCGATCTGCTGAACCGCGTACGCGCGGCGTTCCCGGAACCGGTAGAGATCGAAGAACTGCTGCCGGATCTGGTAGCCGCCTGCGCCGAATACCGCAGCAAAGGCGTGTTCAACTGCCTGCTCAGCGACGGCGACTGGCTGTTCTGCTATTGCTCGACCAAATTGGCGCAGATTACCCGTCGCGCACCGTTCGGCCCGGCGCGCTTGAAGGATGTCGACGTGATCGTCGATTTCCAGGCCGAAACCACGCCCAACGACGTGGTCACGGTCATCGCCACCGAGCCCCTGACCGAAAACGAAACCTGGACCCGCTACGAACCGGGCCAATGGAGCCTCTGGCGACGCGGTGAATGCGTCAGCCAGGGCAAGACCGAATAAGGATTCTCCCCCATGTTGCTCAGTTATCTACGACTGGTGTTGTTCGCGGCGGGCCTGTTGATCGGCGTCCAGGTGCCGGGGTTCATCAACGACTACGCCAAGCGGGTCGAAGCGCACCTGATTGAGGCGCAGACCGGCTTGAGCGGTTTTCAGGGCACCGCCATTCAATTTTTCAAGGGTGACATGCAGGCCCTGGTCGCCCACTACCGCGCCAGCGAAGACCCGGTTTTCCGCAGCGATGCCGACAGCCTGAGCAACCTGCTCACCCGTCAACTGGCCCTCGATAAACAATTCCAGGCCATGCAAGGCCCGTGGTACATCCGTTTTCTGCAGGTTGTACTAGCCGCCGACCCGGATATCCGCAAGGAAACCTGGAACGGCTACAGCTACCAGATCCTGCTGACGCCGGAAGCGATGATCTGGGGCATGAGCGGCGCGTTGCTGTTGTCGTTCGGGATTGAATGCCTGTTCCGGCTGATCGACTGGGTGGTGCTGGGCGGCAAACGCCTGCGCCAGAGCCGGCCGATTGAAGAGCGGGATTTACGCGGGTTGTAAGTGATCAGCGCGCAAGGACGATGTAGTTTTCGCCAACCTTGCGCGCATACCCCGCCAGCACCTGCTGACACAGCGCCACAATCTCCTCGACCCATTCCGCCCCGGTCCGCCAGGACACCACCACTTGTAAATCCGGTGGCCGTTGATCGATGGCCAGCAAGGTCAATTCGCCGCGCGCCAGCTCCTCGGCCACCAGCACCGGTGGCAACGCGCCAATGCCGAAACCGTCCCGCAGCAGCCGGGTAATCGCCGACACCGAATTCACGCAGTTAAGCCGTGGCGTCATGACGCCATTGGCCTGCATCAGCGCGAGTACCTCTTGATGCGGGTGTGAGTTTTTCGAGTAGGTAATGATCCGCTCCCGCGCCAGATCGGCCACGCTGGAATACTCGCGGTTGTAGATCGAGTTGCTGGCGGCGATCCAGCCCATCGGGTGACTGGCCAGCTCCAGGCTGCGCACGCTTTCCTGACGCAGCAGGTCGGTTTGCAGGATCAAGTCGAGGAAGCCTTTTTGCAGCTGATCGCAGAGGTTGAGCGAGGTATCGGCCACCAGCTCGATTTCCACCAGCGGATAGTGATCCGTCATCTGCGCGACCAACGGGCTCAGCCAGGTATGAATCACCGTGTCCATCACGCCGATGCGCACCCGTCCGACCTTGCTTGAGCGGGTCTCGATCGACTGCTTGAGCGCCTGCATGGTGTCCATCATCTGCTCGGCATGTTCGAGCACTTTCAAGCCTTCGGGCGTCAGGCTCACGCCGCGTGAATCGCGCAGGAACAGTTTCACCCCGAGTTCGCCTTCGAGCACGGCGATGCGGCTGGAAATCGACGCCTGGGTGGTGAAGAGCTTGTCGGCGGTCAGGCGAAAACTTTTGAGTCGGGCGACCCAGACGAACGTCTCGAGAAACTTCAGGTTCATGGGGTCAGCTCGTGGATAAAGTTTTCTTATGTCTAAGGCGGGTTTTTATTAGTTGGACGCAGTAGGGCAGGCAGCCCAAAAATCAGGGCATCCGGTTCCCACGATAGGCGTCGTCGGGGCTCAGAACAATACCAATAAAATTTGCACGGAGAGTTGCCATGAGTGCGCCCGACACCACCGTCATCCCGAAAGCCGCGGCTCGCCCGGGACCTTTCGACTGGTACCGCAACATCAATCAGCAGGAACGCCGCACATTCTGGAGCTGCAAGATCGGCTACGGCCTGGACGGCATGGACACCCAGATGCTCAGCTTCGTGGTGCCGACCCTCATCGCGATGTGGGGCATCACCACCGGCGAGGCCGGGCTGATTCACACCAGCACGCTGATCGCCTCGGCCATCGGCGGCTGGGTGGCGGGGATTCTCTCCGACCGCATCGGCCGCGTGCGCACTTTGCAACTGACGGTGTTGTGGTTTGCCTTCTTCACCTTCCTCTGCGGCTTCGCGCAAAACTACGAACAACTGCTGATCAGCCGTACCTTGATGGGCTTCGGTTTTGGCGGCGAGTGGACCGCCGGCGCGGTGCTGATGGGTGAAGTGATTCGCGCCAAGGACCGTGGCAAAGCGGTGGGCATGGTGCAATCGGGCTGGGCGCTGGGTTGGGGGCTGACGGCGATTCTGTATGCGCTGCTGTTCTCGGTGTTGCCACCGGAAGACGCGTGGCGCGCACTGTTCATTCTCGGCATCGTCCCGGCGATTTTCGTGATCTTCGTCCGCCGTCTGGTCAAGGACCCGGAAATCTACCGCGAAGCCAAAGCCAAACAGGAACCGAGCAACCCGGCGAAGTTCTACGAGATTTTCGCCCCCGGCATCCTCTTCACCACGATTCGCGCTTCGATACTGACCACCGGCGCACTCGGCGGTTACTACGCAATCACTTCCTGGCTGCCGACGTTCCTGAAGAACGAACGTGGTTTGAGCGTACTCGGCACGGGCGGTTATCTGGCGATGGTGATCGTCGGTTCCTACGTCGGTTACGTCATCAGCGCGTATTTGACTGACATCCTTGGCCGTAAGAGAAATTTCATTCTGTTCGCGGTGGGCTCGTTCACCATCGTGTTGCTCTATACCCAGTTGCCGGTCAGTAACGGCGTGATGCTGTGGCTGGGCTTTCCGTTGGGCTTCTTTGCTTCGGGGATTTTCAGCGGCATGGGTGCCTTTCTGACCGAGTTGTTTCCGACGCGGATTCGCGGTTCGGGCCAGGGCTTTTGCTACAACATAGGCCGGGCGCTGGCGGCGTTGTTTCCGCTGTTGATCGGCTTACTCAGCCAGAAGGTGCCATTGAGCGTAGGCATCGGGGCGTTCGCGGCGGTTTCCTACGGGGTGGTGATCCTTGCAGCGTTGAGCCTGCCGGAAACCCGTGGCAAACAACTGGATGCGCAGTAATCTGCCCACATCTGAAAAGAACAAAACCTACAGGAGTGTTCACCGTGAGCCGCCTGCTATTGAACTGCGACATCGGCGAGAGCTTCGGCAACTGGACCATGGGTCTGGACGCCGAGGTCATGCCCTTCATCGATTGCGCCAACATCGCCTGCGGTTTCCACGCCGGCGACCCGAGCATCATGCGCAAGACCGTCAGCCTGGCCCTGAGCAACGGCGTACAGATCGGCGCCCATCCGGCCTATCAGGATCTGGTCGGGTTCGGCCGTCGCTCCATGGCTTATACCGCCCAGGAACTTCAGGACATTCTGCACTACCAGATCGGCGCCCTCGACGGCCTCTGCCGGGCGCAGGGCGGGCGCGTCAGCTACGTCAAACCCCACGGCGCGATGTACAACGACATGATGGCCAACCCGGCGCAATTACGCGCCGTCCTGCAGGCCGTGGCGTCTTATGACAAGACGTTGCCGTTGATGCTGATGGCCACCCGCGACAACAGCGCGGCGCAGCGATTGGGTGATGAGTACGGCGTGACGCTGTGGTTCGAAGCGTTCGCCGATCGTGCCTACGACAGCGCCGGCATGCTGGTTTCGCGGCAACTGCCGGGTGCAGTGCATCACGACCCGGAAAAAATCATCGAACAGGCACTGACCATCGCCCGTGGTGACAACCTGACCGCCAGCGACGGCAGCGCCTTGCATTTGCAGGCCAACACTCTGTGCGTACACGGTGACAACGCCAGTTCCGTGGCGGCCGTGCGGCGCATTCGCGAAGCCCTCGATCAGCAGAGTGCGCCATGAAACTTCGGGTGGAAGTGGTGGCGCTGGATTGCCTGATGGTGCGGCTGTTCGATGAGATCGCCGAAGCCAACATGCCGTGGATGCTCGCTGCCAGCGAAAACCTGCGTGCGGCGTTCGGTGCACATTTGATTGATCTGGTGCCGTCGTATACGACGTTGATGGTGCATTACGATTTGACTGCGTTGAGCCCGGCGCAGGCGCGGGAATTGATCGCCGAAGCACTGATCGACCTGTCGCCCAACACACGTACCGGGGGCAAATGTCATGTGCTGCCGGTCTGGTATGACGTGAGCGTCGGTCCGGAATTGCGCTTGTTGTCTCAGCGCAGCGGGCTGGCCGTGGAGGAGGTGATCCGCCGCCACAGTGACCGTGAATATCAGGTGTTCGCCTTGGGCTTCGCGCCGGGTTTTGCCTTTATGGGGTTGGTGGAAGAAGTCCTCGCCGCACCGCGCCTGAATACGCCGCGCAAAAAAGTCGCGGCCGGCAGCGTCGGGATCGCCGAACGGCAAACCGCTGCCTACCCGGTGGTGTCCCCCGGTGGCTGGAACCTGATCGGTCGCACCCCGGCCAAACTGTTCGACCGCGAGCGCGACGGCTACAGCCTGATGCAACCGGGCGACACCGTGCGTTTTCAAGCGGTCAGCCACGCCGAGTTCATCAACCTGGGCGGTGACGACACGCCACTGGAGGCGCAGGCATGAGCCGGCTATCGATTGAAGCGAGCACACCGTTGTGCCTGTTGCAGGACGCTGGCCGTTTTGGCGTGCGGCATCTGGGCGTGACCCAGGGCGGCGGGCTGGATTGGCGCTCGATGTCCTGGGCCAACTGGCTGCTGGGCAATGCGCTGGACGCACCGGTGATCGAAATCACCCTCGGCGGATTTACCGTGGTGGCCGAGGACGATTGCTTGCTCGCGCTGGCCGGGGCAGACCTTGGCGCGCAACTGGACGGTCAGGCGCTGGCGCCGTGGCGCAGTTTCAAGCTGCGCAAAGGTCAGCGTTTGCAGTTCACTCAGCCACTCCTGGGGGCGCGGGCTTATCTCGCGGCGCCGGGCGGTTTTGATGCGCCGAAGGTGTTGGGCAGCAGCGCGACGGTGGTGCGTGAGGAGCTGGGAGGGCTGGATGGCATGGGGCGGGCGTTGGCCAAAGGTGCGTCGCTGAGCTACTCGGCTGAAGCGCCATTGCTGATGCGCGAGTTGCCTCGCGAACAAATACCGGACTTCAAACCCGATTTGCCACTGGACGTGGTACTCGGCGCGCAGATCGGCGAGTTCAGTGGCCAGAGTCTGTTCGATGCGTTCAACAACGCCTGGACCCTCGACAGTCGCGCCGATCGCATGGGTATTCGCTTGCTGGGAACAGCGTTGCAGTACCAGGGCAAACCGATGATTTCCGAGGGCATTCCGCTGGGCGCGGTGCAGGTGCCGCCGGACGGGCAGCCGATTGTGCTGCTCAATGATCGGCAGACCATTGGCGGGTATCCGCGACTGGGGGCGTTGACGCCGCTGGCACTGGCGCGGCTGGCGCAGTGTCTGCCGGGGGCGACGGTGCGGTTGCGGCCGGTGGTGCAGGATGTTGCGCATCGGGAGCAGGTTGAGTATTTGCGGCGGTTTCAAGGCAGTTAAAAGCTTCGCGGGCAAGCCTCGCTCCTACAGGTCGGGGTATGCCGAGATCTGTAGGAGCGAGGCTTGCCCGCGAAAGCGTCAGTCCAGGCAATGAAGATTATTTGGACAAAAACCGCATCCCTTCCTCAAGCCCCCGCAACGTCAGCGGGTACATCTGATCATCAATCAAATCCCGAACTATATTGGTCGAGGACGTATAGCCCCACGTATCTTTCGGATACGGGTTGATCCAGATGAGCTTCTTGTACTTCTCCTTGAACCGCTGCATCCATACGTAACCGGCTTCTTCGTTCCAGTGCTCGACGCTGCCGCCGGCCTGGGTGATCTCATAAGGCGCCATCGCCGCGTCACCGATGAAGATCACTTTGTAGTCGGCGCCGTACTTATGCAGCAGGTCCTGGGTCGACGTGCGCTCGGAGGTGCGGCGCATGTTGTTCTTCCACACCGATTCATAAATGAAGTTGTGAAAGTAGAAGTACTCCAGGTGTTTGAACTCGGTCTTGCAGGCCGAGAACAACTCCTCGCAGATCTTCACATGGGCATCCATCGAACCGCCGATGTCGAACAGCAGCAACAGCTTGACGGTGTTACGCCGCTCCGGCCGCATCTGGATGTTCAGCAGGCCGGCATCTTTGGCGGTGTGGTCGATGGTGCCATCGATGTCCAGCTCTTCGGCCGCACCCTGACGGGCGAATTTGCGCAGCCGACGCAGGGCGACCTTGATGTTGCGCGTGCCCAGTTCCACCGAATCGTCGAGGTTCTTGTACTCGCGCTGATCCCAGACCTTGACCGCCTTGCCCTGGCGCTTGCCGGCATCACCGACCCGAATGCCTTCCGGATTGAAGCCGCCGGAGCCGAACGGGCTGGTGCCGCCGGTGCCGATCCATTTGTTGCCGCCGGCGTGGCGTTCTTTCTGTTCTTCCAGGCGTTTCTTGAATTCTTCGATCAGCTTGTCCAGGCCACCAAGGGACTGGATCGCCGCCCGCTCTTCGTCGGTCAGCGAGCGCTCGAATTCCTTGCGCAACCAGTCTTCGGGAATCAGGGCCTGAAGGTGATCGTCGAGTTTTTCCAGGCCATTGAAGTAAGCACCGAACGCTCGGTCGAACTTGTCGAAATGCTTTTCGTCCTTCACCAGAATCGTCCGGGACAGGTAGTAGAACTCGTCCATGTCGGCGAACGTCACGCGCTGTTTCAGCGCGTTGATCAGGTCCAGCAGCTCACGCACCGAGACCGGCACCTTGGCTGCGCGCATTTCATTGAAGAGGTTGAGCAACATGGCGTTAGCCCCTACTTAATCAGAGCTTAGCGAGTACCGCGACGACTCATGAACGCCAGGCGCTCAAGCAATTGCACGTCCTGTTCGTTTTTCACCAAAGCACCGGCCAGCGGCGGAATGGCCTTGGTCGGATCGCGTTCGCGCAGCACCGCTTCGCCGATGTTGTCGGCCATCAGCAGCTTCAGCCAGTCCACCAGTTCGGAGGTCGATGGCTTTTTCTTCAGGCCCGGCACCTTGCGCACATCGAAGAACACGTCCAGCGCTTCGCTGACCAGGTCCTTCTTGATGTTCGGGTAGTGCACGTCGACGATTCGCTGCATCGTGACGCGATCCGGGAAGGCGATGTAGTGGAAGAAGCAGCGGCGCAGGAAGGCGTCCGGCAGCTCTTTCTCGTTGTTGGAGGTAATGATGATGATCGGACGCTTCTTGGCCTTGATGGTCTCGTCGATCTCGTAAACGTAGAACTCCATCTTGTCGAGTTCTTGCAGCAGGTCGTTCGGGAACTCGATGTCGGCCTTGTCGATTTCGTCGATCAGCAGAATCACCCGCTCGTCGGACTCGAAAGCCTCCCAGAGCTTGCCCTTTTTCAGGTAGTTGCGAACGTCATGGACCTTTTCCGTGCCCAGCTGCGAATCGCGCAGGCGGCTGACCGCGTCGTACTCGTACAGGCCCTGATGCGCCTTGGTCGTGGATTTGATGTGCCAGGTGATCAGCTTGGCGCCGAAGGACTCGGCCAACTGCTCGGCCAGCATGGTCTTGCCAGTGCCCGGCTCGCCCTTGACCAGCAGCGGACGCTCCAGGGTGATGGCGGCGTTGACCGCCAGCTTCAGGTCATCGGTGGCGACGTAGGCCTGGGTGCCTTCGAACTTCATCTGCTAATCCTCGAACGGTAACGCCGACCTGACAGGGCAGGGCGGGGCGCAATAATTGTAGTACCCGACTATAACGCGCTGCTTGGTCGACTGTGAACGCAGACGGCTTATTCAGTCTCTGAATGGGGCGTCACATCTTGACTCAGTCTCGGCGGCTGGCCAGTATTGAGCTATCGCCATTTTGGCGATAGCTTGCAAGGCATGTCTACTAAATATCGATTTCGCGATACGTACCGGATTCAGCTGCGAGAGAAAGATCATCCGCCGCCCCATGTCCACCTGACCGGTGGCGGGCTGGATGTGATGCTCAGCCTGGAAACGGTTGAAGTGATGGTCGGCAAGGCGCCGCCGTTGATTATCAAGGAAGCTCTGGAATGGGTCAGGACCCATCAGGTGCAGCTACTGGAGGACTGGAAACGATGTTACCCATGAAACGACCACGGTTGTCTGCTGTTCAGGCGTTGCCGGATTACCGTTTGGCGCTGGCATTTATCGACGGTCAGCAACTGACGCTCGATTTGAGCCGTGACCTGCGTACCTATCCTGGATTGCAACCGTTGCTAGAAGCGGGGGCTTTCGCCAGTGCAACCCTGGGCGATGATGGCTGGAGCGTCGAATGGCCTGAGCAGGATATCCAGATCGGTGCAGACACCGTTTATCTGGATGCGCTCGCGCAAAACGCAGCGGATGAAAATACCCGGATCTTCATCGACTGGCGCGCGCGTACCGGGTTGCCGCTCAATCAGGCCGCCGAGGCTTTGGGGGTGAGTGCCCGCAGCATTACGCGCTACAGCAGCGGCCGTGAAGCCGTGCCCCGGTCATTGGCGCTGGCCTGTCTGGGGTGGGATTTTCTGCAGCAGCGAGATCCGGCGCGGGCGGCTGAAGAAACCGGCCGCTACACCGTTACACGCAAACCCTAACCGGCCTCCGGCTTCGGCCGTTCATACCGGGCATTGAAGGCCTGGACAAAACCGTTACGTAAAATCTGCAAAAACGCCTGGAACGCGCTGATATCTTGCCGATGAACGTTGCCACTCAATTCAACGCGCGTTGCAAACTGGTTCTTGCCCTGGTTTTTCAGCACGGTTTCGGAACCACCGACAATGGCCTCCCAAATGGAGCGGAACAGCCCTTTGTCCTTGTTCTCGACGTCCTGTTGCCAGTTGAACACATCGACGTCTTTCAGCAGTGGCTTGATGTAGCCAGTCAATTGGGCTTTTTTCGCTTGCGCTTCAATCACCACATCACCGTGCCCGGCATTGAAATCGAATTTGCCGTAGGCCGAGGCGAAGTCGTTCATGCGTTTGAGTTCAATGTCCTTGGCACGCAGGCGAAACTGGAAATCCTCGAAATTGCTCAGCGGATCGAAGGTCGCGCTGGTTTCCAATGGCGCGTGCCCCAGCAGCAGCGCTTTGCCATCGAACCGTGCGTCGCGCTTGCCTTGCTTGTCGACGACGTTGGTCAGGTTGTAAATGCTCGCGTTCACCTGGGTAGCGTTCATGTTCACGGGGGGCTTGGAATTGAAGTTCCGAAAGCTGATCTTGCCGTCGAAGATACGCACTTCGTCGAAAGTGATCGGCGCCAGTTTGCTCAATTGCGCGCGCCAGTCGGTGCCTTGACCGGTCTGTGAGTTTTGCTTGTTGGCGCCGCCATCGACGAAGTTCACCTCTGGGTTGAAGAACTGCACCTTGGCCACGACCGCGTGGTCGTACCAGAGGGAATGCCAACTGACGGAAAGATCGATCAGCGGCGCATTGACGAAAGGCACCGGGACCTTGCCGTCGACCTTGACGATTTTCAGCCCGTTGATTTTGTAGGCGCCGCGCCACAGGGCCAGGTCGACGTCGGTGATCTGGCCTCGGTAGTCGCCCATGTCGGCGAGCTTGTCGTTCAAGTAGTTACGCACCAGGTAGGGCAGGGCAACATGCACGGCCATCAGCAGTACGACGAGACCGACGAAGATCCACAGGGGCCAGCTGTATCGAGGTTTCATGATGGCAAATCTCTGGCGATGTAAAGCCATTGACTGCGCCGGTCACCGGACGTTCGACTGACTGGACGACCACGGGCAACAGGCATACCGTGGAGGGCTAATTCAACGCTGCATAAGGACCCAGCCATGAGCCGTATCTTTGCTGACAACGCCCATTCCATCGGCAATACGCCGCTGGTGCAGATCAACCGCATTGCGCCGCGTGGCGTGACCATCCTGGCCAAGATCGAGGGGCGCAACCCTGGTTACTCGGTGAAGTGCCGGATTGGCGCGAACATGATCTGGGACGCCGAAAGCACCGGCAAACTCAAGCCTGGCATGACCATCGTCGAACCGACCTCCGGCAACACCGGCATTGGCCTGGCGTTTGTCGCCGCCGCACGGGGCTACAAGTTGATGCTGACCATGCCGGCGTCCATGAGCATCGAACGGCGCAAAGTGCTCAAGGCGTTGGGTGCCGAACTGGTGCTGACCGAGCCGGCCAAAGGCATGAAAGGTGCGATTGAAAAGGCCGCTGAAATAGTTGCCAGTGACCCGTCCCTCTACTTCATGCCGGCGCAATTCGAAAACCCGGCCAACCCGGCCATTCACGAGAAAACCACTGGTCCGGAAATCTGGAACGACACCGACGGTGCCGTTGATGTGCTGGTGGCCGGCGTCGGAACGGGCGGAACCATTACCGGTGTTTCGCGGTATATCAAGAATACCCAGGGCAAACCGATTCTCTCGGTGGCGGTGGAGCCTGTGGTGTCACCGGTGATCACGCAAGCGCTGGCCGGTGAAGAGATCAAGCCTAGCCCTCACAAGATCCAGGGCATCGGTGCCGGCTTTGTGCCGAAGAACCTCGATCTGTCGATGGTGGACCGGGTCGAGTTGGTCACCGATGACGAATCCAAGGCGATGGCTTTGCGCCTGATGCAGGAGGAAGGGATTTTGTGCGGCATCTCTTGCGGTGCGGCCATGGCTGTGGCCGTGCGCCTGGCCGAAACGCCGGAAATGCAGGGTAAGACCATCGTGGTGATTCTGCCGGACTCCGGTGAGCGTTACCTGTCGAGCATGCTGTTCAGCGATCTGTTTACCGAGCAGGAGAATCAGCAGTAATCGTGAACAAATCAAAGCAGTGATGTTTCGATTTTGATCCCGACAAGTGGGCTGATCCAGGTCAGCCCCCGTTCAGGAGACATATGTTAAGACGTGCGTTGTTGCACAATCTTTAACAGTGAATGTTGAGAAAAGCGGGTTTTTCCCGAGGCCGGTAGTGTTTATCATGGCCGGCCGCCACGTCGGGTAAATGGCGTAGTGCAGAGTTGCTAATTCTCAAGGAGTTGTAGATGACCTTTACCATTGCCGCGAAGGCATCGCTGTTGCTGCTGTTCCTCGGCAGTACCCTCTATGTGCACTTGCGCGGCAAGGCGCGTTTGCCGGTCTTGCGTCAGTTCGTCAACCATTCCGCTTTGTTCGCACCGTACAACGCCTTGATGTACCTGTTCTCCAGCGTGCCGTCCAAACCCTACCTGGATCGCAGCAAGTTCCCGGAACTTGATGTGCTCAAGGACAATTGGGAAGTCATCCGCGACGAAGCCATGCACCTGTTCGATGAGGGTTACATTCGCGCCGCCGAGAAAAACAACGACGCCGGTTTCGGCTCGTTCTTCAAGAAAGGCTGGAAGCGTTTCTACCTCAAGTGGTACGACAAACCCCTGCCATCGGCCGAAGCGCTGTGCCCGAAAACCGTGGCCCTGGTCAGCAGCATTCCAAACGTCAAAGGCGCCATGTTCGCCTTGCTGCCGGGTGGCAGCCATCTCAACCCGCACCGCGATCCGTTTGCCGGTTCCCTGCGCTATCACCTGGGGTTGTCGACGCCGAATTCCGATGATTGCCGCATCTTCGTCGACGGTCAGGTTTACGCCTGGCGTGATGGCGAAGACGTGATGTTCGACGAAACCTATGTGCACTGGGTCAAGAACGAAACCGAGAAGACCCGGGTCATTCTGTTCTGCGATATCGAACGTCCGTTGAGCAACCGCGTCATGACCCGCATCAATCGCTGGATCAGCAGCTTGCTCGGTCGTGCCACGGCGCCGCAGAACCTCGATGACGAGCGTGTCGGCGGGATTAACCGGGCCTACGCCTGGAGCAAGAACTCCAGCGACAAGTTCAGCGGCGTGGTCAAGCAGTGGAAGCGGCGCAATCCTAAAGCCTACCGTGTGCTGCGACCGGTGCTCGCGGTGGTGGTGTTGACGTTGTTGGGGTATTGGTTGTTTGGGTGAAACCGGACTCTGAATAAAGAACCGCTCCTTGTGAGCGGTTTTTTTATGAGGAAAAGGTGAAAGAAGCTCCAGCGAGAACGCCCATCGGCTCTTCTGTTACCGGGTTTGCCAGTGTATCTCTGATGCGACGCAAAACACTTTCTGGCAACTCTGTGGGTGGTCGCTTCGGAGTTGCCTTGATGGCTTGTCTATCTGCAATATTTTTTTCAGCGAGAGCTTTCATTGCATCTCCAGCGTTGATCATAAAATGAGCAGTTGGCCCGATATTAGTCGCACTCCATAAGCATCACAAGCCGACCCTCTGTGTCGAATTCAAAACCAAGCTGCTGATAGATGGCGATGGCACCTTTTACAGGCTCCTGTATTTCGATCTGTCTGCAGCCAATGATTTGTGCAAAGTGAGTGACAGCGGTCAGTGCGAGCGAAGCAATCAGACTTTTCAGGGGATGACCTCTTTCTGGATTACCCTCCAATCGCACGATCTTTACTCGTTGACGACTCTGGTTTGGATTCGCAAAACACAGCCCGCATAACTCCAGATCAAACCAGATCGCCAGATCAAAACACATCGGCTCTTTTGCCTTCCATCCAACGACCTCATTCCATGAATAGTGCGGATCATTCCAGTGCTGGAATGCATTCAATGCCTGTGCGTTGATTGGTTCGAAACGAATCCTGGAAAAATCGAAGCCGACTTGGCCTCCATGCTGCAGTTCTTGATGAAGTCGGGACAGGGTGGCAATTGCCAGCTTTCGAGCATTTGATCTGTACAGCTGATACCGAAGTTGAGTCCGTTCCCTTGGCATTAAATCTTTGTCATTCCGTATTCCCACTATCGGGCGTTTGCATTCCTCTCCAAGGTAGGACACGGAGAACAACCTGTATCTACTGGCCCTTTGTCCAAGTCATTGCAATCCATGTCCAGCGCTGGTTATAGTCGGCGCTTGGTGATTTTCGTTTACCGTCCACCCCATCAAAAAAGATCAGCCCATGCCTGCTTCCCTCATCAACGCGGTAGTCGATTCAGCGGTCCACGCTGGCGTCGTGCCGTGCGGGAATCAGCAGCCTGCGCAGATCAGTCATTACCCCCCACCTGTCCGTAGCACGCCGGTGTACGCAGTCGTATCACCGCCGGGCGTTGGCGTTTCGGGCTGATCAGCTTTCCCTGCTGTTCCCATGCCCTTCTAAAAGCGTTCGCCTGAAAAACTACTGGATTTCAGCTTTGGCTGAGTTGGCTTTTTGTGCCTGACTACAGGTGGTATTCATGTTTGTCCTTTCGAAAAAAACCGCGCTCGCGGCGGCGTCCACGAGCCTGTTCGTTTTGCTGTGGAGCAGCGGGGCGATCTTCTCCAAATGGGGCCTGGCCCACGCGTCGCCCTTCGCTTTTTTGCTGATTCGCTTCGCCATCGCGCTTTGTGGATTGGTGCTGCTGGTGCCATTGCTCAAGCTGAAACTGCCCAAGGGTGGCAAGCCGATGCTGTATGCGATGGCCACTGGCGTGGTGTTGCTGGGTGCTTATCAGATTTTCTATCTGCTGGCCCTGGACCTGAAGGTCACGCCGGGCGTGATGGCCACGATCATGGGTGTGCAGCCCATCCTCACGGTGGTGATCATGGAGCGCCAGCGCTCAGCGAACCGGGTGTTCGGTCTGATGCTGGGTTTGGCCGGATTGATCATGGTGGTGTACCAGGGCATTGGTCTGGCCGGCATGTCGCTGGCCGGGATGTTTTTCGGTTTGCTGGCGTTGGCGAGCATGACGTTCGGTTCGATCATGCAGAAACGCATCACCGATAATCCCCTCGGTACGCTGCCGGTGCAGTATCTGGCAGGGCTGTTGTTGTGCGGGATCTTCGTGCCGTTCCAGCCCTTTCACTTTGAACACAGCAGCGGTTTCATCGTGCCGGTGTTGTGGATGGGATTGGTGGTGTCGGTGTTGGCGACGTTGTTGCTGTACCGGCTGATCGCCCGGGGCAATCTGGTGAATGTCACCAGTCTGTTTTATCTGGTGCCGGCGGTGACGGCGGTGATGGATTATCTGTTTTTTGGCAACCAACTTGCGGTGTTGAGCATGGTTGGGATGGTGCTGATTATTGTTGGTCTGGGGGTTGTGTTTCGTCAGGCAGGGTAGAGCGGTTGGGAGGGCATATCCGTTTTTTTGTGATGGCTGATATTGGTTCCGCCCTTACGGCGGGTCACTTGGAAAAGCGCCAAGTAACCAAGCGCTCTTGCCCCTTTCGTTCGGTGCCTCGCTCCGGTCCTGCTCCGTGGGCCCGCCGCCCCCGGCCATGGATGGCCGATGGCGGCGGGCCCACGGAGCAGGACCGGAGCGAGGGGATGGCGAGCATTAGCGAGCCACCGAACGAAAGGGGCAAGAGCGCTTTGGTTACTTTCCGCCGGGCCGCGCAGGCTTTTCGAAAGTGACTCGCCGTAAGGGCGAAACCAATAGCCGCCGTTACAAAAACAACGGATATGTACCCCGACCAAAACCAGACCAATACTAAAGGCCCGCCTACTTACTCAGAGCATGCTCAGCCCGCACCGAATTCATGAACGCCTGCATCGCCGAAGACTGAATACGATGACGCCGGGTAATCAACCCATACGGCGGCAACCGCGCTTCAAACTTGATCGGCAACACCGCCAGCAAATCACGCCCCGGATAATCCTCGACCACCGACACCGGCGTGACGCCGAGCATATCGGTCTGCTGGATCAACGACAGCAACGTCATGATCGACGTGGTTTCAACGATGCTGCTGGGAATGTCGACCCGCGCATTGTGAAACACCTGATTGATGATCGCGCGCATCGGGCTCGGTTGCTGCTGCAACACCCAAGTCATGTTCTGCAATTCCGCCCAGCTCAGGTTTTTCTCCCGCGCCAATGGATTCTGCGCACCGGCAATCACGCACAGCTCCTCTTCACCCAAGCTATCGAACAGCAATTCTTCAGCCCGTGCACCCGCCGGAATTCGCCCCAATACAATGTCGAGCTGATCCTGCAACAGTGCTTGCACCAGTACATCACTGGTGTCGACCTGAATGCTCATCGATAACCGTGGATGGCTTTTCTTCAAGGTGGCGATGGTGCGAGTCAGCAACCCCGAGGCCAACGCCGGAATCGCCCCTACGGCGACCCGCCCGAGGTTACCGGACTCCAGGGCGACCAGTTCTTCACGCATGCCGCTGAGTTCGGCAAACACCATGCGCGCGTAGTAGATGACGGTCTCCCCGAACGGGGTAGAGCGCATGCCCCGAGGCAGACGTTCGAAGAGTTCGACGCCGAGCAAGTCTTCGGCCTCGTGCAACATCTTGGTTGCCGCCGGTTGGGTCATGCCGATGTGGTCGGCGGCGCGGCGCAGCGAGCCGAATTCCTGCAACGCCAGCATCAACCGCAATTGGCGCAGACGCAATCGACTGTGGATCACATTGGCATCAGGAATTCGGGTCATGGGCCGCGCTCGCGAAAAAGACTGCGGCAAGCCTGACAACAAATGTCAGGCGTTGCCAGCATTGCCGTGTCACAGCACCGATATGGTCTTGGCGACGTGGGGTTTGCGCAGGCCCATCAGGCCGCTCAACCCTTTGGAAATCAGCGGCCAGAACAGCATCAGCAGCGCCGCCGTGGTCAGGCTGCCCACCAGCGGGTTGGACCAGAAAATCCCCAAGTGGCCGTCAGAAAACAGCATCGATTGACGGAACGCATCCTCAGCCTTGTCCCCTAGAACAGCCGCCAACACCAGCGGCGCAATCGGGTAACCGAGTTTCTTGAACAGATAACCCAGCGCGCCGAAGCCCAGCATCAGCACCACGTCGAAGAACGAGTTGTGCACCGAGTAAGCACCGATGGCGCAGACCATGATGATGATCGGCGCAATGATCGAGAACGGAATGCGCAGGATCGAAGCGAACAGCGGCACGGTCGCCAGCACCACGATCAGGCTCACCACGTTGCCCAGGTACATGCTCGCAATCAGGCCCCAGACAAAATCGTGCTGCTCGACGAACAACGTCGGGCCAGGGTGCAAGCCCCAGATCATCAAGCCACCGAGCATCACCGCTGCCGTGGCGGAACCGGGAATGCCCAAGGTCAGCATCGGTAGCAGGGCGCTGGTGCCGGCGGCATGGTCGGCGGTTTCCGGAGCGATCACGCCTTCGAGTTCACCCTTGCCAAAGTTCTCGCGATTCTTCGAGAAACGCCGCGCCAGGCTGTAGCTCATGAACGAGGCCGCCGTCGGGCCGCCGGGCGTGATGCCCATCCAGCAACCGACCAGCGTGCTGCGCACAATCGTCCACCAGTAACGCGGCAACTTGGCCCAGGTACGCAGAATCACCATCGGTGTAATGCGCGCATGCTCGCCGCGAAACACCAGGCCTTCTTCGACCGTGCAAAGGATTTCGCCGATGCCGAACAGGCCGATCACCGCCACTTCGAAGCTGATGCCCGTCATCAGGATCGGCTGGTCGAAGGTCAGGCGCAGGTTGCCCGATACGGTGTCCATGCCGACGGCCGCCATGGCGAAACCGATCATCATCGCCACCACGGTTTTCAGCGGCGGGTTTTTGCTCATGCCGATGAAAGTGCAGAACGCCAACAGGTACACCGCGAAGAACTCCGGTGAACTGAACGACATGGCGAAGGCAGCAATCTTGGTCGATAGAAAGGTCAGCAACAACACCCCGGCCAGCGCACCGATCAGTGCCGAACTGAAGGCGGCGGTCAATGCTTCGGCGGCGCGACCTTCGCGGGCCATCGGGTAGCCGTCGAAGGTCGTCGCCACCGATGAGGGCTCGCCGGGGATGTTGAACAGGATCGAGGTGATCGAGCCGCCGAACAGCGCGCCCCAATACATGCACGACAGCAGAATGATCGCCGACACCGGCGACATGGTGAATGTCAGCGGCAGCAACAACGCCACGCCGTTGGGGGCACCGAGGCCGGGCAGTACGCCGACCAGAATGCCCAGCAGCACGCCGATCACCATCAGGCCGATGTGGCCCGGGGTCAGGATCAGGTTCATGCCTTGCAGCAGGGAATCGAACTCGCTCATTTGAAATTTCTCCCGGCCAGGGCAATCCAGTCGCCCATCGGGCCGGCATCCAGCGGGACCTTGAACCACAGCGCGAAAATCAGGTAGCTGGCCAGCACCGCGCCAAGGGACACGCTGCCGATCATCAGTTTGCCGTAAGGCTTGGCGCGGACCTTGTCACGCCACATGAACCAGGCGATGAAGCAGGCCGACGCCACGTAGATGCCGGTGAACGGCATGGCGCCCACGAACAGCGCAATCGGGATGAACACCGACAGCACTTGCTTGAACGCAGTGCGGCTGACGAATGCAATGCTCAGGGCGTGCCAGCGCACCAGGGTCAACACGCCGTTGGCCACGCTGGCGGCGCTGAGCATCAGGCCGATGTAGAAGGGGAAGTAACCCGGCTCGGGGCCGGAATCGCCCCAGCCGATACCTTGTTCGACACTGCCGAACATCACCACTCCGCCGATCAGCGCAGTGAAGACAGCCAGGCCGAGTTCGACCCAGCGGGTACCGACCAGCGCCGGTGAATCCGAAGAATGGGACATGAAAGCACCTCCAGAGGTGACGGCCGTGCGCAGGCGGACGGCCGTCGGCAACTCAGTTTTTCAGCCAGCCGGCTTCTTTGAACACCGGGGTGACGCGGGCGGTGTCTTTCTCAATGTAGGCGGTCAGCGGCTCGCCTTCGAGGAAGGTGGGCACCAGTGCGTTCTGTTTGACGTAGGCCTTGAACTCCGGGGTTTCGGTGACTTTGCGCATCAGCTCGACATAGAACGCCCGTTGTTCGGCGGTGACTTCGCCGGGCATGAACACGGTGCGCGGGAAGCGGTACTGATCGATGCCAAGGCCCTGCTCGTGACAGGTCGGCACGTCGGCCCAGGATTTGTCGCCGGCGACTTTCTCGGTGTAGCCCATGCGCTCTTTACTGAACACGCACAGCGGCTCGACCTGATCGCCACGCCATTGGCTGATGCTTTCGCTGGGGTTGTTGACGTTGGCGGCGATGTGTTTGCCGGCCAGTTGGGTCGCGGCTTCGCTGCCGCTCTTGAACGGGATGTACACCAGTTTGCTGTTAGTGGTCTGGTTCAGCAGCAGGGTGAGGGTCTGGTCCACGTCCTTGGATTGGCTGCCGCCCATGCGCAGGTTCGACGGGTCAGCCTTGACCGCTTCGTAGAAGCCCTTGGCGTCCTTCCACGGTGCGTCTTTGTAGCTCCAGAGAATGAAATCGTCCTCGGCCACGGCGGCGATGGGGGTCAGTTCCTGCCATTGGTAGCCGAGCTTGGACACCAGCGGCAACAAGTAGATGTTGTTGGTGCCGATCACCAGTTTTTCCGGATCGCCCTTGTTCATTTTCAGGTCGAGGAAAGCTTCGGCGCCATTGCCGCCACCCTTGTTGAGGACGATGGTATTCACGTCGAGCAGCTTGTGGGTGGTGATGATCGACTGGATCAAACGGCCGAGTTGATCGGTGCCGCCACCGGGACCACCAGCGACGACGATTTCGACGTTCTTGTCCGGTTGCCAGGCTGCATGAGCGAGGGCGGGAAGGGCGCCGGCGGCGACCAGCGTGCAGCCAAGAAACAGACGGGATGTGCGACGGACGAATGCATTTCGCATGGAAGGGCCTCGTTTTTGTAGTTGTTATGAGTGACTTGTCAGAGCGGTAAAGCTGCAAGCCTGGCCCGAGTGTGGGAAGCCGCAGGCGTCGCGTCTAGTCAAAACAATACATACACCGATAGCCTGGGGTTATAGCTCGGGGCGGGAAAAATCGTGATGATCGTCGAATGCGTTGTGCCAGAGCGGTTTGAGTGGAAAGTGTGTGCAGGTCGGATTCATTGAAAGCCCCCTGAAAGCAGGGCATGACATAACCCGAGGCTATCGCCTTATTTCAAGTTTTGATTAGACGGTTATCAGTGAGCCTTCGATAGTGCTCACCAATGCCGAGAAAACGCAGCAAAACGCGAACCTTGTAGGAGCCGGCTTGCTGGCGATGGCGGAATGTCAGGCGCCATCAATATCGATTGATGCACCGCAATCACTGTAGGAGCCGGCTTGCTGGCGATAGCGTACCGTCAGGCGCCATCGACGTTGGTTGACACACCGCCATCGCCAGCAAGCCGGCTCCTACAGGTCGGTGTTTGCAACTTCACAAAAATAATAAATCGAGGTACGCACCATGGCTCGTTCCAGTGCTTCCCTGCAATTGCCCGCCGCAGCAGCCACACCGCTGACTGGCACCACCAAGGCCAGTAATGTGCGCTGGCGGATCTTCGCGATCATCTTCGCGTTGACCATGGTCAACCTCATCGACCGGGTGTCGCTGTCGATCGCGATGCCGACCATCGCCCATGAGTTTTCCCTGTCGCCGAGCATGCAAGGCCTGATCCTCAGCAGCTTCTTCTGGGCCTATGCGCTGTTGCAGATTCCCGGCGGCTGGATGATCGACCGCTTCGGTCCGCACCGGGTCATCAGTTGGTCCACCGGGTTGTGGGGGACGTTTCAAGTGTTGGCGGCATTTGCCACGGGCGGCTTGTCATTGTTGTTCGCCCGCGTCGCGCTCGGTGCTGCCGAGGCGCCCTTGTTCCCGTCGGGCGGCAAATTGATTTCGTTGTGGCTGGCGCCAAGCGAGCGCAGTCGCGGCGCGGTGCTGATGGACAGCGGCAGCCCGTTGGGCGTGGCGCTCGGCGGGTTGATCATCGCCTATCTGATCGCGTCGCTGGACTCATGGCGCCTGGCATTCGTCATCGCCGGTATCGCGACGCTTGTACTGGCGTGGCTGGCGCGGCGATACCTGCGCGATGACCCGGCCAGTCACTCGCAAGTGAATGCCGAAGAACTCGAGAAGATCAACGCCGGGCGCGCCACGCCGGCAGCCGAAGCGGCGCGAGTGCCGGTCAAAGGCCTGGGCATTGCGGCGCGTTCCCTGAGCGGTTTGCTGATCGGCCGCGCCAGTTGGGCGATGGTGTATTTCGGCTTGCTGACCTGGGGCCCGAGTTATCTGGCGCAGGCACGCGGCTTCGATATCAAGGGCATTGGCGCGGCGACCTTTGTGATTTTCGTCTGCGGTGCATTGGGCTCGTTGACCGGTGGTTTCCTCTGCGACGGGCTGATCCGCAAAGGCGTCAGCCGCGGTGTGGCGGTCAAGAGCCTGCTGGCGTTTTCAGGCCTGGTGGCCCTCGGCGCGTTCCTGTTATTGCCGACCCTGACTAACCCTTTTGCCGCCGTGGCGTTGTTGGCCATGACTGCGTTTTTCCTGATGTGGGGCAGCCTCTACTGGAGCTTCCCGGCATTGCTGGCGGCGCCGGCGCGGGTCGGCCTGATCGGCGGCGTGATGAACATGGCCGGCAGCACGGGCGGGATTGCGGTGCCGATCCTGGTCGGCGTAATCCTGCAAATGGCCGGTGGATTTGCGCCGGTGCTGGGGTTCTTTGCGGCGTGTTCGGCGGTCTTCGTTTTCGCCACGCTGTTCATCAGCCTCGACGAGGTGCGCCATGACTGAGTTGTATACGGGCCCGATCATCGACGCCCATCACCACTTCTGGGACCCGACGATCAATCACCATCCGTGGCTCGCGCCTGAAGCCAGGATCCCGTTTCGCTACGGCGACTACAGCGCGATCAAGCGGCGCTATTTTCCTGACGATTACTTCGCCGATGCCGGGCCGCATAACGTCGTGCAAACGGTGTACATCGAGACCGAATGGGACCCGCAGGACCCGATTGGCGAAACCCGATTCATTGAAGGTTTGGCGGCGCGTTACGGCGTACCGAATGCAATCGTCGCGCAGGCCTGGCTCGATCATCCGGATGCCATCGCGGTGCTCACCGAGCAGGCGAGTTTCAAGTGCGTACGCAGCGTGCGCCACAAACCCGGTGGCCCGACTTCGACGGCGCAGGTGGGCCATCTGCGCAGCCTGATGAGCGATGAACACTGGCGCCGCAGTTACGCCGCGCTGCAAGGGTTGGGGCTGCATTTCGATTTGCAGACACCCTGGTGGAACCTCTACGAAGCCGAACGGCTGGCCCGGGACTTTCCCGGCACCACGCTGATTCTCAACCACGCCGGGTTGCCCAATGACCGCAGCGCCGAAGGCCTGGCGGGGTGGCGTCTGGCGATGGCACGACTGGCCGAATGGCCGAACGTGCAGGTGAAGGTTTCCGGCCTGGGCCTGAAAGGGCAGGCGTGGCGCGCCAAAGACAATGCCTGGATCGTGCGCGAGGTGATTGCCATGTTCGGCACCGACCGCGTGATGTTCGCCAGCAACTTTCCGGTGGACAGCCTGTGCGGCTCGTTCGACGACATCTACAGCGGTTTCAAATCCATCGTTGCTGACCTGCCGATGGCGGATCAGGAGCGCCTGTTCTACAGCAACGCGCAGCGGGTTTATCGCTGCGAGCCTAGCGCCATTGACCGTACATGGCCCGAACCCTTGAGGAGTGAAGCATGAGCAAGACAACCATCGCCATGGTCCTGGGCGACCCGGCGGGCATCGGCCCGGAACTGATCGCACGCCTGCTCGCCGAGCCTCAGGTTCGCAGCCAGGCCAACGTGATCCTGATTGCCGACGAGGCGGAAATGCGGCGCGGCATGCGCATCGCCGGGGTGGAATTTCCGTACCGTCGCGTCGAGTCGCTGGATCAGCTGTCATTTGTCGATGACACGCCGTTGTTCTATGACTTTCGCGGCGACACCATTGGCGAATTCCCGCGCAGTGAAGCCAGCGTCATTGGTGGCCGCTACAGCCTCGACACTCTGGAAAAAGCCCTGCGCCTGACCGAGGCCGGCACCACTGGCGCGGTGCTGTTCGGGCCGCTGAACAAGACCTCGCTGCACATGGCCGGCATGGCCCACAACGACGAGTTGCACTGGTTCGCCGAGCTGCTGGATTTCCACGGGCCGTTCTGCGAATTCAACGTGCTCGACAACCTCTGGACGTCGCGGGTGACCTCGCATGTGGCGCTGTCGGAGGTGCCGGGCATGCTGACGCAAGCGCGGGTGGTGGAAGCGATCCAGCTGATCGACACCGCGCTCAAGCGCAACGGTCTGGCGAAGCCGCGCATCGGCGTGTGCGGCTTGAACCCGCATAACGGCGACAACGGCTCGTTCGGTCGCGAAGAACTGGACATCATCGGCCCGGCCGTACGTTCGGCGCAGGCGTTGGGGATTGCGGCCGAAGGTCCGTATCCGGGCGACACGATTTTCCTCAAGGTGCAGGGTGATGCGAGCGCCTTTGACGCGGTGGTGACGATGTACCACGACCAGGGACAGATCGCGATCAAGTTGATGGGCTTCTCCCGTGGGGTGACGGTGCAGGGCGGCTTGCCGATCCCCATCACCACACCCGCGCATGGCACCGCGTTTGATATCGCCGGCCAGGGCAAAGCCAACCCCGGCGCGATCCGCCAGGCCTTCGAAATCGCCTGCCGCATGGGCACCAACAACTACTGACACACCGCCAAACCCACCGACACACCGCAACCTCCTGTAGGAGCCGGCTTGCTGGCGATGAGGTCCTGACAGACACATATAAAGTGCCTGTCAGGCCCTCATCGCCAGCAAGCCGGCTCCTACAGTTTCTGGTGGTGTTGCCAGTATTTGTGAACCATGCAAAACCCTGTAGGAGCTGGCTTGCCAGCGATGAGGGCCCGACAGACGCAGATGAAGTGCCTGTCAGACCGCCATCGCCAGCAAGCCGGCTCCTACAGTTTCTGGTGGTGTTGCCAGCATTTGTGAACCATGCAAAACCCTGTAGGAGCTGGCTTGCCAGCGATGAGGGCCTGACAGACGCAGATGAAGTGCCTGTCAGACCGCCATCGCCGGCAAGCCGGCTCCTACAGTTTCTGGTGGTGTTGCCAGTATTTGTGAACCATGCAAAACCCTGTAGGAGCGGGCTTGCCAGCGATGAGGGCCCGACAGACGCAGATGAAGTGCCTGTCAGACCGCCATCGCCAGCAAGCCGGCTCCTACAGTTGTTTATGCCGCCTTCAAAATCCATTTAACACACCCCCCTGTAGGAGCTGGCTTGCCAGCGATGAGGGCCTGACAGACACGGATGAAGTGCCTGTCAGACCGCTATCGCCGGCAAGCCGGCTCCTACAGTTTTGTGTGGTTTCTGATAACTCGATCAGGCCAATAACCGCACTTACCTATCACCTCAGGTTATCGATGGATGTGCATAAGTGATTATCCGCCGCCCTGTGCGCTGGCTAAAGTCGCTCCATCGAATGACCAGAGCCGGCCACCCGAGCCGCCTCGATCGCACGATTCAACAACTACAAAAAGCCCGCCTTGTCACTTCCGCAAGGCACATACCGGCAGCAAAGGAACCTTCACATGACTCGTCCAGATTTCGCCCTGGCTCTGTCCAGTGCCATCTCCAAAAGCCGGCTGCGTCTGCTACCGTTTCTGATCCTGATGTACATCCTCGCTTTCATCGATCGCTCCAACGTCGGCTTCGCCAAAGCCGCGTTGCAGGCCGACACCGGTTTGGGTGATGCCGCGTTCGCGTTCGGCGCGAGCATCTTCTTCATCGGCTACGCGTTCTTCGAAGTGCCGAGCAACTACATGCTGCACCGCCTCGGCGCGAAGGTCTGGCTGTGCCGGATCATGGTCACCTGGGGCCTGGTGTCGGCGGCGATGATGTTTGCCCACAACGCCGAAACCTTTTACGTCCTGCGCTTCCTGCTGGGTGTCGCCGAAGCCGGCTTCTTCCCGGGGATCATCCTTTACCTCACCTACTGGTTCCCGGCACAAAGCCGTGGCCAGGCGCTCGGTCTGTTCTACTTCGGCTTGCCCCTGGCGCTGGTGCTGGGCAGCCCGCTGTCGGGCTGGTTGCTGGACTTCCACGGCGTGTTCGGCCTGACCAACTGGCAATGGTTGTTCGTCGTCGAAGGCTTGATGGCGTCAGTGGTCGGCATCGCTGCGTACTTCTATCTGGTCAACCGCCCGGCCGATGCCACGTGGTTGAGCGTCGATGAAAAGCAGGCGCTGCAAACCGCGCTCAGCGAAGAAGACGCGCAGAAAAAAGACAGCAGCCCCCATGGATTTCTCAGTGCACTGCGCAACCCTCGGGTGCTGCAATTCTGCCTGGCGTATTTCACCATTCAGATGAGCGTGTACGGCGTGGTGTTTTACCTGCCGACGCGCATCGCCGGGCTGCTCGACGGCCACGTCGGCCTCAACGTCGGCCTGATCACCGCGATCCCGTGGATCTGCGCCCTGATCGTGACCCGTCTTGTTACTCGCTACGCCGACCGCACCGGGCAACATCGTCGCCTCGCCGTGTGCATGCTGACCATGGCCGCGCTCGGCATCGCTGCCTCGGCGCTGGGCACCAGCATGGTTCCGGTGGTCATCGCCTTCTGTTTCGCCGCGGCCGGTTTCGTCTCGGTGCAGCCACTGTTCTGGACCATTCCCACCAGTTACCTCAGCGGTGCCGCCGCTGCCGGCGGGATCGCCCTGATCAACTCCATCGGCAACCTCGGCGGCTTCGTCGCGCCGAACCTGAAAACCGTGATGGAAACCAGTTTCGCCGACCCCCGCGCCGGCATGTTCGCCCTGGCCCTGGTCGGCATTGTTGGCGCCGTCCTGTTGTCCCGACTTCGCAGCACCCACACCCCTAAATCACCCTCGCAGCTCACACCGGCTCAGGTTGGCTGATCACTACCCAAGCGTTAGCAAGGAATTGAATTCATGAAAATCAAAGCAATCCGTACCCGCGTTTTCGAGTGGAAAGGCAAAGTCGTCCCTCCGCAAGCGCACTTCTGCACCAACGCCAGCGACATCCTGTTCGAACGCGGCGACGCCATGGGTTCGTTCCGTTTCCACGGCTGGCTGGTGGTGGAAGTCGAGACCGACACCGGTCTCGTCGGAATCGGTAACTGCGCCCTGGCGCCGCGTGTGGCCAAGGAAATCATCGACACCTACCTGGCGCCGATTGCGATTGGTGAAGACCCGTTCGACAACGAATACATCTGGCAGAAGATGTACCGCCAGAGCCACGCCTGGGGCCGTAAAGGCATCGGCATGGCGGCGATCTCGGCGATCGACATCGCGATCTGGGACATCATGGGCAAAGCGGTCAACAAACCGGTGTTCAAGTTGCTCGGTGGTCGCACCAAGGAAAAGATCTGGACCTACGCCTCCAAGCTCTACGCCAACGACAACCTCGACCTGTTCCTCGAAGAGGCCCAGGGTTATCTGAACCAGGGTTTCACCGCGCTGAAAATGCGCTTCGGCTACGGCCCGAAAGACGGCCCGGCGGGCATGCGCAAGAATATCGAACAAGTGCGTGCACTGCGTGAACTGGCCGGCCCGGACATCGACATCATGCTCGAATGCTACATGGGCTGGACCCTCGAATACGCACGGCGCATGTTGCCGAAACTCGCCGAATTCGAACCGCGCTGGCTCGAAGAACCGGTGATCGCCGACGACATCGAAGGCTACATCGAGCTGAAAAAAATGGGGATCATGCCGATCTCCGGCGGCGAGCACGAATTCACCTCTTACGGCTTCAAGGACCTGCTGGAACGCCGCGCCGTCGACGTGATCCAGTACGACACCAACCGTGTGGGCGGCATCACCGCCGCGCGCAAGATCAACGCCATGGCCGAAGCCTGGTCGGTGCCGGTGATCCCGCACGCCGGGCAGATGCACAACTATCACCTGACCATGTCCACCACCGCCTCACCGATGGCCGAGTTCTTCCCGGTCTTCGACGTCGAGGTCGGCAACGAACTCTTCTACTACGTGTTCAAGGGCGAGCCGCAGCCGGTCAACGGCTACATCCAGCTCGACGACAACAAGCCGGGCCTGGGCCTGGAAATCTCCGATGAATACCTGAGCGACTTCAACATCATCGAGTGACCTTGAGGCGCCGCTTTTGGGCGGCGCCATCCCCGACTTTATGGAGGGCCGTCATGCGCCTGATTCAATTTGAAAACACTGCCGGTGAGCGCCAGGTCGGCCTCGTCGAGGGCTCGCAGGTCCAGGTGCTCAAAGGCACCCGCAGCACCCGTGAACTGGCACTCGCGGCGATCCGTGCTCAACGCAGCCTGCAAGAAGAAGTCTTCCTGCGCGGCACTGAACCTGGCCCGGATTACGCGCAACTGTTGCAGCAGGGCAACGTCCTGCCGCCGCTGGATCACGAAGACCCGGCGCACTGCCTGATCAGCGGCACCGGCCTGACCCATCTGGGCAGCGCCTCGGCGCGGGACAAAATGCACCAGCAGGATGGCGTCGTTGAAGCCGGCATGACCGACACCATGCGCATTTTCAAGTGGGGCCTTGAGGGTGGGAAACCGGCGGCGGGTCAGGTTGGGGCGCAGCCGGAATGGTTCTACAAAGGCGACGGCAGCATCGTCGTGCGCCCCGGCGCAGATTTCCCGGTGCCACCGTTTGCCGAAGACGCCGGTGAAGAGCCAGAGCTGACCGGTCTGTATGTGATTGGCGATGACGGCCTGCCGTATCGCGTCGGTTATGCGCTGGGCAATGAATTCTCCGACCATGTCATGGAGCGCCGCAATTACCTGTACCTCGCGCACTCGAAACTGCGTTTCTGCGCCTATGGTCCGGAGCTGCGTGTCGGTGAATTGCCCCGTCATCTGGCGGGCACCAGCCGCATCATCCGCAACGGCGAAACCCTCTGGGAAAAAGAGTTTCTCAGTGGCGAAGACAACATGTGCCACAGCCTCGCCAACCTCGAATTCCATCACTTCAAATACGCGCAGTTTTTGCGTCCGGGCGATGTTCACGTGCATTACTTCGGCACCGCCACCCTGTCATTTGCCGACGGCGTGAAAACCCAGCCGGGGGATCGCTTCCAGATCAGCCTCGACGCGTTTGGCGCACCGTTGGAAAACGGCATCGGCGAAAGCGCCCAGCCGTTGGCCATCGGTCAGATTCGCGCGCTCTAAAAGCCGGCGGAACATCCGCCCTTGTAGGAGCCGGCTTGCCGGCGATTGCGTCCGAGAGATCGATGCAAGGCTTGAGGGCCAATCGCCGGCAAGCCGGCTCCTACAGGTTCGTGCCCATCGATCAGGAACAATTTTATGACCACGCAATCCGGACACAACTACATCGGCGGTCAGCGCAGCGCCAACGGCACGTTGCAACTGCAAAGCCTCGACGCAACAACCGGCGAACAGCTGCCCGGCACCTTCCTCCAGGCGACTGAAGCCGAAGTGGATGCCGCCGCCAAAGCCGCCGCTGCGGCGTACCCGATCTACCGCAACCTGAGCGCGGAAAAACGCGCCACGTTCCTTGACGCCATCGCCGATGAAATCGATGCACTGGGCGATGATTTCGTCGCCACGGTCTGCCGGGAAACGGCACTGCCGGCCGGGCGTATCCAGGGCGAGCGTGGGCGCACTAGCGGCCAGATGCGCCTGTTCGCCAAGGTCCTGCGGCGCGGTGATTTCTACGGCGCGCGGATCGATCGGGCCTTGCCGGATCGCCAGCCGTTGGCACGCCCGGATCTACGCCAGTACCGCATTGCCATCGGCCCGGTGGCGGTGTTCGGCGCCAGCAACTTTCCGCTCGCTTTTTCCACGGCGGGTGGCGATACCGCTTCGGCACTGGCCGCCGGTTGCCCGGTGGTATTCAAGGCGCACAGCGGACACATGGCGACCGCCGAACGGGTCGCGGATGCAATCATCCGTGCCGCCGAGCGCACCGGCATGCCGGCCGGTGTGTTCAACATGATTTATGGCGGTGGCGTCGGTGAGTGGCTGGTCAAGCACCCGGCCATTCAAGCGGTGGGCTTCACCGGTTCGCTCAAGGGCGGCAATGCCCTGAGCCACATGGCCGCGACCCGGCCGCAACCGATCCCGGTGTTCGCCGAAATGTCGAGCATCAACCCGGTGTTCCTGTTGCCCGAAGCCCTCTCCGTACGGGGCGAGCAGATCGCGGCGCAACTGGCCGGTTCGGTGACCTTGGGCTGCGGGCAGTTCTGCACCAATCCGGGTTTGGTCATCGGTTTGCGTTCGCCACAGTTCAGCGCTTTCCTTCAACAGTTCTGCGCCAACATGAACGAGCAGCCAGCACAAACCATGCTCAACGCCGGCGCTCTGGTCAGCTACAGCCAAGGCCTTGGTGAACTGCACGAACACCCGGGGCTGACGCACCTGGCGGGAAAACCGCAGCAGGGCAATCAGGCGCAACCGCAGGTGTTCAAGGCCGATGTCAGCCTGCTGCTCAAGGGCGATGAGTTGCTTCAGGAAGAAGTGTTCGGGCCGACCACCATCGTCATCGAAGTCGAAGATCGGGCGCAGCTCGCGGCGGCGCTGCACGGCCTGCGCGGGCAATTGACGGCGACGCTGATCGGCGAGGCCGAGGAACTGCTGGAGTACCGCTGGCTGGCGGAATTGCTACAGGAAAAAGTCGGGCGGATCTTGCTCAACGGCTATCCGACCGGGGTCGAAGTCTGTGAGGCGATGGTGCATGGCGGGCCGTATCCGGCGACGTCGGACTCTCGCGGGACGTCGGTAGGGACGCTGGCGATTGATCGATTCCTGCGGCCGGTGTGCTTCCAGAATTACCCGGATACGTTGTTGCCCGAGGCGTTGCAGAACGCGAATCCGCTGGGGATTCGGCGGTTGGTGGATGGTGAGTTGAGTCAGTCAGCCTTGTAATACCAGAACAGCCGCCATCGCGAGCAGGCTCGCTCCCACAGTTGACCGAGTTGTCCGGGCGGACGCGGTCTAATGTGGGAGCGAGACCGGCTTGCCGGCGATGGCGTTATCGATCACACCACAACTCTACTTGGCAGTCACCGATGCGACCTTCACCGCGGAAGGCTTCAACACCAACCACAACGCCGCCGCAATCAACACCCCGCCATACACATGCGCCATCGACAACGGCTCATCCAGCAACAACGCCCCCCACAACACCCCGAACGGCGGAATCAGGAACGTCGTTGTCATCGATTTCAAAGGCCCGATCGAGCTGAGCAGGCGGAAGTAAATGATGTACGCAAACGCCGTGCACCCCAGGCCCAGCCCCAACAACGACAGCCACACGCTCCAGCCGCCCCAGCTTGCCGGTGGCTGGCTGATCACGCTGTAGCCGAACAGCGGAAGCAGGAACAACGTCGCCCCGAGCATGCTGCCCAGTGCCGAAAGACGACTGTCGAGCCCGCCGGCCTGATCGAGCCAGCGGCGGGCGAGGAACCCGGCAAAACCATAACAGGTGGTGGCGAGCAGGCAGGCGAGGGCGCCCATCAGCAGTTGCAGGTCGAAGGCCACCGGGCCGGCACGGGTCAGCACGCCAACACCGAACAAACCGAGAAACACCCCGCCGAGCTTGGCCGCAGTGAGCCGCTCACTGAAGAACAGGCCGCCGATCAACACGCCCATCAATGGCGTGGTGGCGTTGAAGATTGCCGAGTAACCGGCGGGCAGCACCTGGGCCGCTACGGAATAGAGAGTCGCCGGAATCCCGGAGTTGATCACTCCGAGCAGCATCACGGTTTTGAGCTTGCCTTTGAAATCCCAGCTGATGCGCATCAGCCCGACAATCACCAGCAACCCGACCGCCGCAATCGACACGCGGAAAAACGCCGTGGGGATGCTGCCAATCACTGGGGCGATGATGCGCATGAACAGGAAACTCGCGCCCCAGATGGCCGCCAGCGACAGTAAACGAACGATATCGACAGGGCTCACGGTGCACTCCTTCCTTGATGGGGACGAGAGTGTTGCCGAGAGCCTTGCCTATGGCAACCGAAAAACGGGCATCAAATTATGAAACGTGTCACCAGACCGTTGAGGTCGATTGCCAGCCGCGACAGTTCCTGACTGGCGGCCGAAGTCTGGGTGGCGCCGGCGGCGGTCTGGGTCGAGAGATCGCGAATGTTCACCAGGTTCTGATCGACTTCCCGGGCCACCAGCGCTTGCTGTTCGGCGGCGCTGGCGATGACCAGGTTGCGTTCGTTGATCTGCGAGATCGATGCGGTGATTTTCTCCAGGGCGCTGCCGGCACTGTTGGCCCGGCGCAAGGTCTGGCTGGCGTGTTCGGCACTGCTTTGCAGCGCGCTGACCGTGGCCCCGGTGCCGTGCTGGATGTTGTTGATCATCAGCTCGATTTCTTCGGTGGAGTTCTGGGTGCGTTGCGCCAGCGAGCGCACTTCATCGGCCACCACGGCAAACCCGCGCCCGGCTTCACCGGCGCGTGCGGCTTCGATGGCCGCATTGAGCGCCAGCAGGTTGGTCTGCCCGGCGATGCCGCGAATCACTTCCAGTACTTTGCTGATGTCCTGCGCCTGAACCGCCAGGCCCTCGGCCCGCTCCGAGGCGCCGAGCACTTCGCTGACCAGCCCCTGAATCGCGGTGATGGTTTCACTGACCTGCACGTGGCCGTGCTTGCTGTCCTCGTTCGACGCCTGGGAGGCTTCGGCGCTGGACACGGCATTCGCGGCGACTTCGTCCACCGCAGTGCTCATTTCGGTGACGGCGGTGGCGGCCATCTCGATCTGGTCGTTCTGCTGCTGCAGGCCGCGAGTGCTTTCCTCCATCACCGAGCTCATCTCCTCGGCTGCCGACGCCAGTTGGCGCGCCGAGTCGCTGATGCCGCGAATGGTCGTGCGCAGGTTGCCTTGCATGTCGGCGAGGGCGTTGAGCAATTGCGCGGCTTCGTCCTTGCCGTGGCTGGCAATCTGTCCACTGAGGTCGCCCGCGGCAATCCGGCGTGCGACCTGCAGCGCCTGATTGATTGGCGTGGTGATGCTGCGCGTCAGCAACCAGGCCAGTAGTAGCGTGGCGATCAGCGCAATCACGATGATCGTGCCGACGATCCATTGCGCGCGCTGGTACATCAGCGCGGCAGCGGCCGCTGCGGTATCGGCGCCTTGCTGATTGAAACTGATCATCGACTCAAGGGCTTTATCCAGCACGATGCCCTGCGGGGCCAGTTCACTGTTGAGGCGAGCGAAGGCCTGCTCATCCTGGCCGGCATCAATATGCACGAGGATCTGGTCGATGATGGCCAGGTACTTGGCGACGGCAGCATTCAGGCTGTCGAGCATGACCCGTTCCTGGTCGCTGGACAGCAGCGTCTTGTGGTCGTTGAGGCGCTTTTGCAGTTCCTGGCGTTGCGCGTTGAGGATGCCTTTGCTCCTTTCCCGTACAGCGCTCTGGCTGTTGGCGATCAACCGCAACGATTCCAGGCGGATGGTGGCGATGTTGGATGCGCTGTCATGGATGCTCTCGATGCTCGGCATCCACGATTCCTCGATGACCGATGCACTTTCGCGCAGGGTCGCCATCTGACCCAGGCCGAACAGCCCGACCAGCACCAGCAGGCTGGCCAGCACCGCAAAACTCAAGCTCGCGCGCAAACCTATGCGCATGTTCCTTATAGGCATCTTATGTGCTCCTTGGGCATTTTGAGAGGTAGTCCTCGTGGACCGAGGATCTTGTTTTTAGGCGGGTGAACGTGGGGTGTATATCAAAGAGCCATCATCTTGGTAAGACCAATCCGAGAGCGCTTTTCAGGCCGGCTGGCATTCCGGGAAAAGCAGAAAATCTAAAGGCTGACGTTTGCCTCAGCGTGGATTGGATCCGAACGCCTGATAATCAGAGGGCTGTAGATGAATCGATTAAGTGGAATGAAGGGGGCTAGTGAGGTCGTTTACTGACCGAACGGTCGATTAAAAAAAGTCTGAAAAAACTGCGCCCATGAGTGATTCATTCGTTTTCGGACCGAAATTGGGCTTCTCCTGCACCCGGTTCACTGGCTAAGCTCAGGCCTTCCGAATTCCCGTAGAGGTCTCACCATGCCGCAGCAATGGCCAGCCGCCGACATCGCCCGAATGATCCTCGATGGCTTTGACGATTACCGCGAGCATTTCCGGCAGATCACCGACGGCGCCCGGGCGCGTTTCGAGCAAGCCCAATGGCAGGAAACGCAAATCGCCTCGGCGGCGCGGATCAACCTCTACGAAGATAAAGTCAGCGAAACGGTGGACCGGCTGCGCATCGCGTTCGACGCCGATACGCTGGATGTCAGCTGCTGGCCACTGGTCAAAAGCGCCTACATCAGCCTGATCGACCTGCGCTTCGACGATGAGCTGTCCGAGACCTGGTACAACTCGATCTTCTGCGGGCTGTTCAGCCACGACCTGATCAGCGACGGCTGCATGTTCATCCACACCACCCGGCCAAGCCTGCGCCGGGCGCGCGCCGCGCAAACCCGCACCTACAAACCTCAAGGCCAGTTGTCGGGCATGTTGGCGAGCATTTTTGCCGACTACCGTTTCAGCGAGGATTACGCCGACCTCGCGGGTGATCTGCGTCGCCTCGAAGCACAGCTGCGCGAGAACCTGCCGGACTGGGTGTGCAAGGATCCCGAGCTGAGCGTCGAGCTGTTTTCCTCGGTGTTGTACCGCAACAAGGGCGCCTACCTGGTCGGGCGCATCTACACCACCGATGAGCAATGGCCGCTGGCGATTCCGCTGCTGCACCTTGAGGGCCGTGGCATCCAGATCGATGCGTTGATCACCGACGAAGCCGATGTGTCGATCATCTTCTCGTTCACCCGTTCCTACTTCATGGTCGATGTGCCGGTGCCGGCGGAGTTCATCGGTTTCCTGCGGCGGATCTTGCCGGGCAAGCACATCGCCGAGCTGTACACCTCGATCGGTTTCTACAAGCACGGCAAGTCGGAGTTCTACCGGGCGCTGATCAACCACCTGGCCAGCACCGACGACCAGTTCATCATGGCCCCCGGCGTGCGCGGCATGGTGATGAGCGTGTTCACGCTGCCGGGTTTCAACACCGTGTTCAAAATCATCAAGGACCGTTTCTCGCCGTCGAAAAACGTCGACCGCGCCACGGTGATCGAGAAGTACCGGCTGGTGAAAAGCGTCGACCGCGTCGGGCGCATGGCCGATACCCAGGAGTTCGCCGATTTCCGTTTTCCGTTGAGCAAGTTCGAGCCTGCGTGTCTGGAAGAGTTGCTGGACGTGGCGGCGTCTACCGTGTCGGTGGAAGGCGACACCGTATTGATCCGCCACTGCTGGACCGAGCGGCGGATGACCCCGTTGAACCTGTACCTGGAAAACGCCAACGAGGCGCAGGTGCACGACGCGCTGGAAGATTACGGCCTGGCGATCAAGCAACTGGCGGCGGCGAATATCTTTCCCGGCGACATGCTGCTGAAAAACTTCGGCGTCACCCGTCACGGTCGCGTGGTGTTTTATGACTACGACGAGATCTGCTTCCTGACCGAAGCCAACTTCCGCCACATCCCGCAACCACGCACGCCGGAAGACGAGATGGCGTCCGAGCCTTGGTATTCGATCGGGCCGCTGGATGTGTTCCCCGAGGAATTCCCGCCGTTTCTGTTTGCCGATTCCGCGCAGCGGCGCTTGTTCGATCAGTTGCACGGCGAGTTGTACAACGCCGATTACTGGAAAAGCCTGCAAGAGGCGATTCGTGCCGGCAAGGTGATCGACGTGTTCCCGTATCGGCGCAAGGGCATGGATACCGAATGACATCGTGCAGGTGACCACCGACCTGTAGGAGCTGGCTTGCCGGCGATAGCGGACTCACTGACGCCATCGCCGGCAAGCCGGCTCCTACAAGGGATCTCGTTCGCCCCTTAAATCTGCGACAATCCGCCCCCTGCGCCACTAGACGACTTATTGCGTACCTGATGACTGACGAATCGCCTTCACTCGACAAACTGCTGAAAAACCTCGATCACGCCATGCTCGCCGACCGCCACCGGCTGCGTCGGCAGTTGCTTGAGCTGCGCAAGAAACCCGACGAAGCCAAGCTGGCCCAGTGGGTGGCGCGCATGCAGGCGTCCTGTGATCAGGTGTTGGCGCGACGTGCCAGCCTGCCAGTGATTCGTTACGACGACAGCCTGCCCATCGCCGCCAAGCGCGATGAAATCAAGGAAGCGCTGCTCAAACATCAGGTGCTGATCATCGCCGGCGAAACCGGCTCGGGTAAAACCACCCAGCTGCCGAAGATCTGCCTGGAAATCGGTCGCGGCCAGCACGGTCTGATCGGCCACACCCAGCCGCGTCGAATTGCGGCGCGCAGCGTGGCGAGCCGGGTTGCCGAAGAATTGGCTACGCCGTTGGGCGCGCTGGTCGGCTATCAGGTGCGGTTCGAGGATCAGAGCGATTCCAATACGCTGATCAAACTGATGACCGACGGTATCCTGCTGGCGGAAACCCAGAACGACCGCTACCTCGAACGCTACGACACCATCATCGTCGACGAAGCCCACGAACGCAGCCTCAACATCGACTTCCTGCTCGGTTACCTGAAAACCCTGCTGCCCCGTCGTCCGGACCTGAAAGTCATCATCACCTCGGCGACCATCGACCTGGAGCGTTTCTCCAAGCACTTCGACGATGCGCCCATCGTTGAGGTCTCCGGCCGTACCTTCCCGGTGGAAACCTGGTATCGCCCGCTGACCCTGGAACAGGATGAAGAGGGTAACCGCGTCGAGGATGACCTGACCGTGGATCAGGCGATCCTCGCCACCCTCGACGAAATCGCCGCGTTCGAACGCAGCGAGCGCAAGAGCCCCGGCGACGTGCTGGTGTTCCTGCCCGGTGAGCGCGAGATTCGCGACGCCGCCGACATGCTGCGCAAGGCGCAACTCAAACACACCGAAATCCTGCCGTTGTACGCACGCTTGTCGCCGGCCGAACAGCAGCGTATTTTTCAGTCGCACCCGGGGCGTCGCGTGGTGCTGGCGACCAACGTCGCCGAAACGTCGCTGACCGTGCCGGGCATTCGTTACGTGATCGACAGCGGCACCGCGCGCATCAGCCGTTACAGCTACCGCGCCAAGGTCCAGCGCCTGCCCATCGAAGCAATTTCCCAGGCCAGCGCCAACCAGCGTAAAGGTCGATGCGGTCGGGTTGAGCCAGGCATTTGCGTACGGCTGTTCAGCGAAGAAGACTTCATCGGCCGCCCGGAATTTACCGACCCGGAAATTCTGCGGACCAACCTCGCGGCGGTGATTTTGCAGATGCTGCATCTGCGCCTCGGCGAGATCACCGATTTCCCGTTTATCGAGCCACCCGATGGCAAGGCAATCAGCGACGGTTTCAACCTGCTGCAAGAGCTGTCGGCGGTGGACCGCAACAGCCAGCTGACCCCGCTGGGTCGCCAATTGGCGCGCCTGCCGGTGGACCCGCGCATGGGCCGCATGCTGCTGGAAGCGGCGAAACTCGGCAGCTTGCAGGAAGTGCTGATCGTCGCCAGCGCCATGTCGATTCAAGACCCGCGCGAGCGTCCGCCGGAACGTCAGCAAGCGGCGGATCAGGCGCATGCGCAATGGAAAGACGTGGATTCGGACTTCGCCGGGCTGGTCAATCTGTGGCGTGGTTTTGAAGAGCAACGCCAGGCGCTGACGGCCAGTCCGTTGCGTAACTGGTGCCGCAAGAATTTCCTCAACTACCTGCGGTTGCGCGAGTGGCGCGACTCGCACCGTCAGTTGAGCCTGATCTGCCGCGACATGCAGCTGAGCCTGAACAAAGAGCCGGCGGATTATCCGAAGCTGCACAAAGCCGTGCTCTCGGGCCTGCTCAGCCAGATCGGGCAGAAAACCGATGAAGGCGATTACCTCGGCGCCCGCCAGCGGCGGTTCTGGATTCACCCGTCATCGGGCCTTGGTAAAAAGCGCCCGCAATGGCTGATGACCGCCGAACTGGTGGAAACCACCAAGCTCTACGCGCGCATGGTCGCGAAGATCGACGCCGACTGGATCGAGCCGCTCGCCGGGCACCTGATCAAGAAAAACCACTTCGAACCCCATTGGGAGAAGAAGCGCGGGCAGGTCGTGGCGTTTGAGCAGATCACCTTGTTCGGGCTGATCGTGGTCGGTCGCCGGCCGGTGCATTACGGGCCGATCGATCCGGTGGTGTCCCGTGAGTTTTTCATTCGCGAAGGCCTGGTGCGCGGCGAGATTCAATCCAAAGCCAAGTGCCTGACGGCCAACCAGCAACTGCTGGAACAGCTCGACGAGCTGGAAGCCAAGGCCCGCCGTCGCGACATTCTGGCCGATGAAGAAACCCTGTTCGCCTTCTACGATGCGCGCCTGCCGGCGGAGATCCATCAGACCGCGACCTTCGACAGCTGGTATCGGGTCAACAGCCAGAAAGACCCGCAACTGCTGATCATGCGCGAAGAAGACGTGTTGGCCCGCGAGGCCAGTGAAGTCACCGCGCTGCATTACCCGGACACCTTGCACATCGGCGACCTGGAACTGTCATTGAGTTACCACTTCGAACCGAACCACCCGCGTGACGGCGTGACCCTGCGCGTGCCCGCGCCGCTGTTGCCGATGCTGCCGCCGGAACGTCTGGAGTGGCTGGTGCCCGGCGTGATCGAGGCCAAGTGCATTGCCTTGGTGCGCAACCTGCCCAAGGCGTTGCGCAAGAATTTCGTGCCGGTGCCGGACTTCGTCAAAGCCGCGTTGCAGCGCATGACCTTTGCCGAGGGTTCGTTGCCTCAGGCATTGGGTCGCGAGTTGCTGCGCATGACCGGTGCGCGGGTCAGAGATGAAGCGTGGGCCGAAGCGGCGCAGCAGGTCGAAAATCACCTGCGGATGAACCTGGAAATCGTCGATGGCCAGGGCAAGTTCCTCGGCGAAGGACGAGATCTGGCGGAGCTCACCGCGCGATTCGCTGAAGCCAGCCAGGCGGCACTGGCCGTCCCGCAAACGGCAAAAAGTCAGCAGCCGGTGGAGGCGAAAGTCTTCGCCGCCGTGGCGGAAAAGACCCAACAGAAGATCGCCGGGTTGTCGATGACGGTGTATCCGGCGCTGGTCGAAGAGGCCGGCACGGTCAAGGAAGGGCGTTTCTCGACACCGGCCGAAGCCGAGTTTCAGCATCGCCGCGCGTTGCAGCGCTTGCTGATGCAACAACTGGCGGAACCGGCGAAGTTCCTGCGCGGCAAGTTGCCGGGCCTGACTGAGCTGGGCCTGATGTACCGCGACATGGGCCGCGTCGACAGTCTGGTGGAAGACATTCTGCTGGCCAGTCTCGATAGCTGCATCCTCGACGGCGAAGACCCGTTGCCGCGTGATGGCGCCGGATTGGCGGCGCTGGCCGAACGCAAACGCGGCGGCTGGACCGAGCATGCCGAGCGTCTGGCGAAGCTGACCCTGGAAATTCTCAAGCTCTGGCACGGCCTGCAAAAACGCTTCAAGGGCAAGATCGATCTGGCGCAGGCCGTGGCGTTGAATGACATCAAGCAGCAGCTCAGTCATCTGGTGTATCCGGGTTTCGTTCGCGAAACGCCGATGCAGTGGCTCAAGGAACTGCCGCGTTACCTGAAAGCCATCGAGCAGCGCTTCGAGAAACTGGCTGCGCAGGTGCAGAAGGATCGGGTCTGGAGCGGTGAATTGTCCGGCCTCTGGACTCAATACCAGACCCGCGCCAATAAACACGCCCAGGAAGGCAAACGCGATCCGCAGCTTGAGCTCTATCGCTGGTGGCTGGAGGAATACCGGGTTTCGCTGTTCGCCCAGCAATTGGGGACGAAGGTGCCGATCTCCGACAAACGCCTGAACAAGCAATGGACCCAGGTCGAACCGTAAACCTGTAGGAGCCAGCTTGCTGGCGATGGCGTCATTGAAATCGCCATCGCCGGCAAGCCGGCTCCTACAGGTTCGTTAAACGGCGTTCCGATTGCGCGCATCGTGATGCCGTCTCATCTCGCAAAAGGCGCCAAACCCCAACGTTTATGGCAAACTTCGCGCCTATAAACGCCGGCCCCACGGTTTTGAGCCTCCACAGGTTCGGGCGGTTCGGAATAAAGCGATGCCAGGTGTGCTTTCCGTGACGGGAGCAGACCCTTTATGTATTGGTACGTCGGTGCCAATGCTTTCTGCCTGAACAGATTAGAGAAACGACCATGCATAACGTCGTCATCAGCGGCACCGGCCTGTACACCCCGGCCAACAGCATTTCCAACGAAGAGCTGGTGCAGTCTTTCAACGCTTACGTCGCGCAGTTCAACGCCGACAACGCCGACGCCATCGCCCGTGGCGAAGTCGAGGCATTGACCGAATCCAGCGCCGCGTTTATCGAAAAAGCCTCCGGTATCAAGAGCCGCTTCGTCATGGACAAGGACGGCATTCTCGACCCGCAACGCATGGCGCCACGCCTGCCGGAGCGCTCGAACGACGAGTGGTCGGTGCTTTGCCAGATGGCTATCGGCGCGGCCGAACAAGCCTTGCAGCGTGCCGGCAAAACCGCGGCGGACATCGACGGCGTGATCGTCGCTTGCTCCAACCTGCAACGCGCCTACCCGGCCATCGCCATCGAAGTCCAGGAAGCGCTGGGCATCCAGGGTTTTGGTTTCGACATGAACGTGGCCTGCTCTTCGGCGACCTTCGGCATTCAAGCGGCGGCCAACAGCGTGCAACTGGGTCAGGCCCGGGCAGTGCTGATGGTCAACCCGGAAGTCTGCACCGGTCACCTGAACTTCCGTGACCGCGACAGCCACTTCATCTTCGGCGACGCGGCCACTGCGGTGATCATCGAGCGAGCGGACCTGGCAACGTCCCAGTACCAATTCGACGTGGTCAGCACCAAGCTGCTGACCAAGTTCTCCAACAACATCCGCAACAACTTCGGCTTCCTCAACCGCGCAGCGGAAGAGGGCATCGGTGCCAAGGACAAACTGTTCGTGCAGGAAGGCCGCAAGGTGTTCAAGGAAGTCTGCCCGATGGTGGCCGAGCTGATCGGTGCGCACCTGGAAGAGAACCAGCTCAACGTCGGTGACGTGAAGCGCTTCTGGCTGCACCAGGCCAACCTCAGCATGAACCACTTGATCGTGAGGAAACTGCTGGGCCGCGAAGCCACCGAAGCAGAAGCCCCGGTGATTCTCGACACCTACGCCAACACCAGCTCTGCGGGCTCGGTGATTGCGTTTCACAAGAACCAGGATGATCTGGCTGCGGGTTCGCTGGCGGTGCTCAGCTCGTTCGGCGCCGGTTATTCGATTGGTAGTGTGATTCTGCGCAAGCGTTGAGTTGTCGCGGTAAATGAAAAGATCGCAGCCTGCGAAGGCTGCGATCTTTTTTTTGCATAAAAAAACTCGCGCTGCAGTATCGGACGGATGATGGGGACCGATACGGCAACGCGAGTTTGTAAAATCAACTCAGGCTTCCTTGCCCGAGTCGTATAGCGTGAAAATCAGAACTTGGCTTCGGCATCCAGTTGCAGGGTGTTGATGTTGGTGTCTTTGCGATTGACGCTGGCGGTGTTGCTGAAGTAGTCGGTCTTCGCCAGGAAGTAAGTCGCACCCAGGGTGAAGTTCTTGTCGAGCTCGTAACTCACTTTCAGCTTGCTGCCACGCGAACCGGTGAAACCGTTGGCGAAGTCAGAGTCGGTGAAGGCACCGACCACAGCGTTACGCTGTACGTCGCGGTAGTTGTAGTCCAGGCCAAAGCCGAAAACCTTGGTCTTGACACCGGCCAACCAGCCCATGTCTTGATCGTTGCTGGCGCTGTCGTTGTTGACGACTTGGCCGTACAGCGACAGCGGCATTGGAAGGCCACCGATGTCGAGCTGACCAAAACCTTCGTACAATTTGAACTCTTCACCCAAGGTGTTGCCGTTGGTGGCCAGTTGGCTTGGGTTGGTGGCTGTCGATGGTGGCGCGAGTTTCGGGCTGTCTTCGTCGTTGTCGTAGGCGTAAACGCTGCCGCCCAGGGTCATTTTCAGATTGTCAGTGATCGCGAAGCGTGCGCCCAACTGGCCAGCGTACAGACGCAGGTCGTGTTTGAACTGCACGCCCTCACCGTCAACGTTGTCCTTGAGGGTGTAGTGGCCGGCGCTACCGAACAGTTCGGTGCTGCCGCCCAGCGGGTATTTGTAGGCAACTGCCAGACCTTCCGGGCTGATGTCGCTATCCCAGATGATGTCGCCCATGCTTACCCATTGTTGTGGCATCTTGCCGCCAACGATGTGCAGGTTCTTGATGGCGTCAGGGTGGTAGTCGACGTAGCCTTGGTCCAACCAGATCGACTTCTTGTCGAAGTAGTTGTTCAGGTCCTGGTTGGTGGAGCGAGCGTCGTCGTTGCTGCCAGTGGCGATACGGATACCGGTGTCAACTTGTGGGTTGATTTCTGTGTAGGCACCCAGGCGGGCACGAACGCGCTGGCGACTCTGGTCGCCGGTGTTGGATACGCTGTCGTTGTGGATATTTTCCTGACGGAAACGCACGTCACCCTTGAACTGGGTCTTGGCAGCCCACGCCAGTTTCTGGTCGAAGGTGCTCAGTGCTTCGGTTTTCTTCGCGGTGGCCGCGATCTGCTCGTTAGTCTCTTGCTGAGCCTGACGGGCGATTTGCTGATCCTTCTGATCCCTGGCCAGTTCGGCTTGCAACTCGCTGTACTGCGCGTTGGTAATCGAACCGTTAGCCTTCAGCATGTCGAGCAGTTTGGCGTCGACTGCGGCGCTGGCCGGAACACTCATGGCCAGCAGCAGACCGCCACACAGGGCCGCCGCAGTTTTCGTGGAAGCAAGACGCATATCAATCTCCGAAGATGAGAGGGGATGACTTAGCCATCCAGGGCACAACCGACCGATGTCGGACGGAAAAAGTGATCGGGCTAGAACCCGACGCTCTAAAAACTGGCGCCAGTATCGCGATCGTTTATGACAAAGCAGTGGCAAAGTGATGGCGGCTCGATGACGATACAAAGTGCGAAGGAACTTTCTATTCCGGGCCCTGTCGGCGGATCACGAGTGTGGATTGCGCCTCGATAGGCGATACTCGCGAGGCTTTTACGCCAAGAAGTGGAGAGGGAAGTGATGCCGCTGCAACGCCTGGAACGTCTGTCCGAAATAGCCCCGCACACCTGGGATGCCCTGGTGCCGCAAACCCAGCCGTTTCTGCGCCACGCCTTTCTCAGTGCACTGGAAGACAGCGGCAGCGTCGGCGCGCATTCCGGTTGGCAGCCCGAGCATTTGTTGCACATGGATGGGGACCGGTTGATCGCCGCGCTGCCCAGTTACCGCAAATGGCATTCCTATGGCGAGTACGTGTTCGATCATGCCTGGGCCGATGCCTGCGAGCGTGCAGGCATCGACTATTACCCCAAACTGTTGACCGCCGTGCCGTTCAGCCCGGTCAGCGGACCGCGCTTGCTGGCGGCCTCGGTCGAGGACGGTTTCGAACTGCTGAAGAGTTTGCCGGGCTACCTCGAGATCGAAGAACTCTCCAGTGCGCACATCAATTTCACCGATCCGTTCACCGACGCGGCGCTGGCTGAACAACCCGGCTGGTTGCAGCGCATCGGCTGTCAGTACCACTGGCAAAATCGCGGTTATCGGGATTTTCAGGACTTCCTTGACGTCCTCAGTTCGCGCAAGCGCAAGCAGATGCGCAAAGAGCGCGAGCAAGTGGCGGGGCAGGGGTTTGATTTCGAGTGGCTGGAAGGCAAGCAACTGGATCAGGCGCAGTGGGATTTCGTTTACGCCTGTTACGCCAACACCTACGCGGTGCGCCGGCAACGGCCCTATCTGACGCGGGAATTTTTCAGTCTGTTGGCCGAGCGCATGCCGGAATCGATTCGCGTGGTCCTGGCCAAACAGGGCTCACGGCCGGTGGCCATGGCCTTCAGCCTGGTGGGTGGCGACAGTTTTTATGGGCGTTACTGGGGCTGTCTGGCGGAGTTCGATCGTCTGCATTTCGAGACGTGTTTCTATCAAGGGATGGACTACGCAATTGCCAACGGCTTTCAGCGTTTCGATGCCGGTGCTCAGGGTGAGCACAAACTGATTCGCGGGTTTGAACCGGTGATCACCCATTCCTGGCACTACTTGCGCCATCCCGGCTTGAAAGCCGCCGTCAAAGACTTCCTTCATCAGGAGCGTCTCGGCGTCCTGGCCTATGCCGAGGAAGCGAGGACCGCCTTGCCTTACCGACAAGACTGATCCTCTTCCATGGGGTCAAGTGCCTTCCTTGCCCAGCCACCGATAGGTCACACCACCGACCACCGCACCCAGCAACGGCGCGACCCAGAACATCCACAGTTGCGCGATCGCCCAGCCGCCGACAATCAGGGCCGGGCCGGTACTGCGGGCCGGGTTGACCGAGGTGTTGGTGATGGGAATCGAGATCAGGTGGATCAGTGTCAGGGCCAGGCCGATGGCGATCGGTGCCAGCCCGGCCGGCGCACGTTTGTCGGTGGCGCCGAGGATGATCAGCACAAACATCGCCGTCATCACCAGCTCACAGACAAAGCCTGCGGCCATCGAGTATTTGCCGGGGGAGTGTTCACCGTAGCCGTTGGAGGCCAGGCCGGCGGAGAGGTCGAAGCCTTCCTTGCCGCTGGCGATGTAGTAGATCAACGCGGCGGCAATGATCCCGCCGATGACCTGGGCGATGATGTAGGCGGGCAGTTCCTTGGCCGGGAATCGGCCCCCCACGAACAAACCGACCGATACGGCGGGGTTGAGATGGCAACCGGAGATATGGCCGATGGCGAAAGCCATGGTCAGTACGGTGAGACCAAACGCGATGGCCACACCGAGTACTCCGATCCCAAGCGGAGAAGACGCGGCCAGAACCGCACTGCCGCAACCCCCCAACACCAGCCAGAACGTACCTAACAACTCAGTGACTGAACGTTTGAACAGAGACATGAGAGCGTCCTTGATAGGTTTCCTATCGAGACTGTATCGAGTTATGCATCCTGCAGATTTACGACAGGCTCATCTCCAGAACCTTGGCTGAGTACAGCAGGGTTTTTCTGGAATTCCAGTTGGCTTGGAGCTGTTGGGGGCTGGGGTTGATGGGGTTTTGTGGGTTGGGGGTGGGGTTGGGGGCATATCCGTTTCTGCGGTAACGGCCACTTATGGTTTCGCTTTTACAGCGAGTCACTTGGAAGAGCCCCAAGTAACCAAGGGCTCTTGCCCCTGTCGTTCGGTGCCTCGCTGTGGCTCGGCATGCCCTCGCTCCGGTCCTGCTCCGTGGGCCCGCCGCGATCGGCCATCCATGGCCGTGCGCGGCTAACCCGGCATCCATGCCGGGTTGCCCACTGCGCAGAACCTGCGCTCGGCCTCTCGAGGGGGCGCTCAGATCAAAAGCTGAAGGCGAGCTAACGCTCGGCCTGATGAGTGGTGAAAATCAAAAGCGCACGCCGATCCCTTGTAGGAGCCGGCTTGCTGCGGGCGGCGTTCCGACGATGGCGTCCGTTCAGGCGATATATGCGTCGACTGACCCACCGCCATCGCCGGCAAGCCGGCTCCTACAGTTGATCGTATTTATCCAGACACATCTGCATTTCCCCTGTAGGAGCCAGCTTGCTGGCGATGGCGTCCTTTCAGGCGATAAATGCGTCGACTGACCCACCGCCATCGCCGGCAAGCCGGCTCCTACAGTTGATCGTGTACATTCCGAACACATACGCATTACCCCGTAGGAGCCAGCTTGCTGGCGATGGCGTCCTTTCAGGCGATAAATGCGTCGACTGACCCACCGCCATCGCCGGCAAGCCGGCTCCTACAGTTGATCGTGTACATTCCGAACACATACGCATTACCCCGTAGGAGCCAGCTTGCTGGCGATGGCGTCCTTTCAGGCGATATATGTGTCGCTGACCCACCGCTATCGCCAGCAAGCCGGCTCCTACAGTTGATCGTATTTATCCAGACACATCTGCATTTCCCTTGTAGGAGCCAGCTTGCTGGCGATGGCGTCCTTTCAGGCGATAAATGCGTCGACTGACCCACCGCCATCGCCGGCAAGCCGGCTCCTACAGTTGATCGTGTACATTCCGAACACATACGCATTACCCCGTAGGAGCCGGCTTGCTGGCGATGGCGTCCTTTCAGGCGATAAATGCGTCGACTGACCCACCGCTATCGCCAGCAAGCCGGCTCCTACAGGGAATCGCGTTTGCTTTCGCTTCTCACCACTCATCAGGCCGAGCGTTAGCTCGCCTTCCGCTTTTGATCTGGCTTTTGAGGTATACGCCCCCTCGAGAGGCCGAGTGGAGGTTCTGCGCAGTGGGCAACCCGGCAAGGATGCCGGGTTAGCCGCCCCCGGCCATGGATGGCCGATGGCGGCGGGCCCACGGAGCAGGACCGGAGCGAGGGCATGGCGAGCCTTAGCGAGCCACCGAACGAAAGGGGCAAGAGCCCTTGGTTACTTGGGGCTTTTCCAAGTGACTCGCCGTAAGGGCGAAACCAATAGCAGCCGTTACCGCTGCAACGGATATGCCCCCAATCAATCGATGCCAACAAACCCCCCAGTCTGATGCTGCCACAACCGCGCATACAACCCGCCATGCGCCAGCAGCTCAGCATGGGTCCCCGTCTCGGCAATCTTGCCTTTCTCAAGCACCACCAGCCGGTCCATCCGGGCGATGGTCGAAAGCCGGTGAGCAATGGCAATCACGGTTTTACCCTGCATCAGGGTTTCCAGACTTTCCTGAATCGCCGCTTCGACTTCCGAATCCAGCGCCGAAGTCGCTTCGTCCATGATCAGAATCGGCGCGTCCTTGAGCAGCACGCGAGCGATGGCGATCCGCTGACGCTGACCACCGGAGAGTTTCACCCCACGCTCACCGACATGCGCATCGAAACCGTTGCGCCCCTCGGCGTCCGAGAGCAACGGGATAAACTCGTCGGCCCGGGCCTTGTGCACCGCTTCCCAGAGTTCGGCATCGGTGGCGTCCGGTTTGCCATAGAGCAAATTGTCGCGGATCGAACGGTGCAGCAGCGATGTGTCCTGGGTGATCATGCCGATGCGCTCGCGCAGGCTTTCCTGGCCGACTTCGGCGATGTTCTGGCCGTCGATCAGGATCCGCCCGCCCTGCACGTCATAGAGGCGCAGCAGCAGGTTGACCAGGGTCGATTTGCCAGCGCCGGAGGGGCCGATCAAGCCGATTTTTTCACCGGGTTTGATCGTCAGGTTGAGGTCGCCAATGATCCCGCTCTTCTTGCCATAGTGAAAGTCCACGTGCTCGAAACGCACTTCGCCCCGGGCGACGGTCAGCGGTTTGGCCTCTGCGTGATCAGTGACGCTGACTGGTTGCGAAATGGTCTGCAAACCGTCCTGAACCATGCCGATGTTTTCGAAAATGCCGGTGACCACCCACATGATCCAGCCGGACATGTTGACGATCCGGATCACCAGGCCGGTGGCCAGCGCAATGGCGCCCACCGTGATCAGCGACTGCGTCCACAGCCACAACGCCAGACCGGTGGTGGTGACGATCAGCAAGCCGTTCATGCTGGTGATGACCACGTCCATGCTGGTGACCACGCGGCCAGCCAGTTGGGCTTTGACCGTCTGTTCTTCGATGGCTTCCTTGGCGTATTGCTGCTCGAAGTTAGTGTGGGCGAACAGCTTCAGCGTGGTGATGTTGGTGTAGCCGTCGACGATCCGGCCCATGAGCTTGGAACGCGCATCCGAAGACACCACGGAGCGCTCTTTCACCCGTGGCACGAAGTAGTAGAGGGCGCCGATGTAGGCAGCGATCCAGGTCAACAACGGGATCATCAGGCGCCAGTCGGCCTCGGCGAACAGCACCAGCGAACTGATCGCGTAGATCAGCACATGCCACAGCGCGTCCACCGCTTGCACGGCGGAATCGCGCAGCGAGTTGCCGGTCTGCATGATGCGTTGGGCGATGCGCCCGGCGAAGTCGTTCTGGAAGAAGTTCAGGCTCTGTTTGAGCACGTAACTGTGGTTTTGCCAGCGGATCATGCTGGTCATGCTCGGGCTCAGAGTCTGGTGCACCAGCAAGTCATGCAGCCCCACGAACACCGGGCGCAGGATCAGCGCCACGACGGCCATCCAGGCCAGTTCGATGCCGTGTTCCTTGAAGAAATTGACGTTCGGCGTGCCTTGGGCCAGGTCGATGATGCGGCTCAAGTAGCTGAACAGCGCCACTTCGATCAATGCACCGAACAGGCCGACGGTCAGCAGGGCGGCGAAACTCGGCCAGACCTGCTTCAGGTAATAGGTATAGAAGGGGAAAACACGGTCGGGCGGAGCCGCCGTCGGGGCGTCACGGAACACGTCAATCAATTGTTCAAAACGGCGATAAAGCATCGGTTCTCCGCCCGCGTGCGGGCTCTCCTTTAAACACTATGAGCGGCGCCGAATGCCGGCGGCCGCTCAACATCCCTGTGCCTGTGGATCTTAGTCGATGCGCTTGGCCGACTTGATCAGCACCGGGTCGATTGGCACGTTCTGCATGCCGCTTTTGGTGGTGGTCTGGGAGTTGACGATGATGTCCACCACGTCCATGCCCTTGACCACTTTGGCAAATACCGCGTAACCGGCGTCGCGACCCGGGTCGAGGAACGCATTGTCGGCGACGTTGATGAAGAACTGGCTGGTGGCCGAATCCGGGTTCGACGTACGCGCCATCGACAAGGTGCCGCGCACGTTATGCAGGCCGTTGCTGGCTTCGTTCTTGATCGGTGCCTTGGTGTCTTTTTGCGCCATCTGCGCAGTGAAACCGCCGCCCTGGGCCATGAAGCCCGGGATCACACGGTGGAAAATCGTGTTGTTGTAGAAGCCGCTGTCGACGTACTCAAGAAAGTTCTTGGTACTGATCGGCGCCTTGACCGGGTCCAGTTCGATTTCGATCTGGCCGTTGGTGGTTTCCAGCAAAACGTGTGGCGCCTTGGCGGGCGTAGCGGCCATCAGGTTGGCGGCAAACAGAACGGTGCCAGCGACGAGGGCGATTTTTTTCAGCATGGGTCAGTGATCCTGAGTGTGGTGGTGTCGACTGCGGTGAGAAACTCGAGCAGGGTTTGGTTGAAGCGTTCGGGTTGATCCAGCGGGGTGGCGTGACGCGAATCGGCGATCACCACCAGCCGCGCATCGGGCAGCAGTTTTACATAGTTCTCTTTCAGCGCGACCGGCGTGTAGTCCCGGTCGGCGCTGACAATGAGGGTTGGACAGGACACCCTGGAAAGTCGTTCCTGAACCCCCCAACCAACAATCGCGTCGAAGCTGGCGAGATAAGCATGTTTGTCGTTTTTTGCCCAGCGCTCGGCCATCTTTTGACGCAATTCGGCCTGTTCCGGCTTGGGAAACAGTTTGCCACCAAGGGCCTTGCCGATGGTGCCCAGGCTGAGTGCGCGCATCAGGCTCCAGCGCTTGAACCACTGCCAGTAATCGTCGCGGCTGCGCAATTTGACCTCGGGCGCACTGTTGACGATGCACAGGCTCTTGAGCAATTGCGGCTGATCCACCGCCAGTTGGAAGCCGATCATGCCGCCCATCGACAGGCCCACGTAATGTGCGGGGCCGAGGTTCAGATGTTCGATCAGGGCGACCAGGTCGGCGCTGAACCCGGCGATGCTGTAGCGCTCGCGGGGTTTGTCGGAGCGACCGTGGCCGCGCACATCCGGGACGATCACCCGGTAGCGGGTCGCCAATGCCGGAATCTGTTTTTCCCAGTCCAGGGTGCTGGAACCGAGCCCGTGAACCAGCAGCAACGGCGTGCCGTGGCCATATTCCTCATAGTGCAGGTTGCAACCTTCGTGTTCGAAATAGGCCATGCGATCACTCCGTGTCAGGCTTGTTCTGGGGCAGCGAAGGGCGCATCCAGCGGCGCGGTGTCGAAGGTGCGCAGCAGTTCGATGAGGATTTGCGTGGCCGGGCCCAAGGGTTTTTCCTTGTTTGAATACAGGTAGAAACTCGGGTTCCGGCTACCGCCCTGATCCAACGGTAGCAGCTTGAGCGTCCCTTCCTTCAATTCGCGTTCGATCATGTGCCGTGGCAACCAGGCAAATCCCAGGCCGCTGCTGACAAACGTCGCGGCGGTGGCCAGGCTGCCGACGGTCCAGCGCTGTTCGGCGCCAAGCCAGCCGACGTCGCGTGGCTGTTGACGGCCGGAGTCGCGGATCACCACTTGCATCTGGCTTTCCAGGTCCTGGAAATTCAATTCACGGTTCAATCGATGCAGGGCGTGCTCAGGGTGGGCGACGGCGACGAATTCGACGTCGCTCAACTCCGCGCCCAGATAGCCGGGAATACTGAACCCGGTGATCGCCAGATCGGCCACGCCTTCGAGCAGGACTTCTTCCACGCCCGACAATACTTCTTCGCGCAGACGCACGCGGCAGCCACGGCTTTGCGGCATGAACGCGGTCAAGGCGCGGACGAGGCGGGCGCTGGGGTAGGCGGCGTCGACCACCAAACGCACTTCCGCTTCCCAGCCTTGTTCCATGTGATGCGCCAGGTCTTCCAGTTGGCTGGCCTGTTTCACCAGTTGCCGCGAGCGACGCAGCAAGACGCCGCCGGCCTCGGTCAGCACCGCCTTGCGGCCGTCGATACGCAGCAATGGCACGCCGAGTTGATCCTGCATGCGCGCCACGGTGTAGCTGACCGACGATTGCGAGCGGTGCAGCGCTTCGGCGGCCTGGGCGAAACCGCCGTGGTCGACCACGGCCTGTAACGTTCGCCATTGATCAAGGGTCACGCGGGGCGCTTTCATCTTGAGCTCCTCTTGTCCTAAGCTGGCGGTCCTTATTGGAGACTGCCGAATGAAAAAATTCTGTTGTGTGGTGCTGGCGATGTTGCCGTTGACTGCGTTTGCCTACCCTATCGATGTACAAAAACAGCTGAACGGCCTGGACATCGACTACAACGCGTACGACACGGATACCGACATCGCCTCCATTCAAGTCAACAACTTCGGCAGCACCGATGCAGTCTGTAAGGTGGTTTTCAATAACGGTCCGGAAGCGCCGCGCACCCGCAATATCGAAGTGGCTGCCGGCAAGCACAAAAATGCCACTGCCAAGTTCAACCGGACCATCATCAAGATGCGTATCGACCTGAGCTGCACCCCCAAATAACAGCGAGATCCTGTGGGAGCGGGCTTGCTCGCGAAAGCGGTGTATCAGTCGACATATTGGTTGAATGACACACCGCTTTCGCGAGCAAGCCCGCTCCCACATGTCATGCTCAGCTTATAAACGAATTTATTGATGGGTTATAGCAGTTATTTGCGCTTTTTCATCGATATGACTCTGTTTAACCTTCACTCCATCGACTTACAGCATTCTCAGATGGAGGCTACATCCCATGTCCCGCGTTCTGATCATCGAAAGCAGCGCCCGTCAGCAAGACTCGGTTTCGCGTCAACTGACCCAGACCTTCATCAGCCAGTGGAAAACCGCTCACCCGAACGACCAGATCACCGTCCGTGACCTGGCCGTCAACCCGGTGCCGCACCTGGACATCAACCTGCTGGGCGGCTGGATGAAACCCGCCGAGCAGCGCAATGACATCGAACAGGCTTCCCTGGAGCGCTCCAACCAGTTGACCGATGAATTGCTGGCCGCCGACGTATTGGTCATGGCCGCACCGATGTACAACTTCGCGATCCCCAGCACGCTGAAAGCCTGGCTCGACCACGTGCTGCGAGCCGGTGTGACCTTCAAATACACCGACACCGGCCCGCAAGGCCTGCTCAGCGGCAAACGCGCTTACGTGCTGACCGCTCGTGGCGGGATCTACGCCGGCAGCACCGCGGATCATCAGGAACCGTACCTGCGTCAGGTCATGGGTTTCATCGGAATCCATGATGTGACCTTCATCCACGCCGAAGGCATGAACCTGGGCGGTGACTTCCAGGAGAAGGGCCTGAACCAGGCCAACGCCAAGCTTTCCCAAGTGGCCTGAGGCTTTAATCGCCAGATAATCGCTGGATGGTCTAGTGACCTGGCGCAACCCTTCAAGCCTGTACGCGCATCGACCTCCCTTTGCACTTGTTGCTCCTGAGTGCTGTAGCCCGATTGAACGCTTTAGCGAGATCGGGCTTTTTTTTGCCTGCGATTTAGTGGTTTGCCACAAACCTGTAGGAGCGAAGCTTGCTCGCGAAGACGGTGTCACAGTCAACAGAGATAGCGGCTGACACACCGTCTTCGCGAGCAAGCTTCGCTCCTACAGGGATCTGTGTGTTCTCGCGGTCGCCGGCAAAACCCGCTATCGTCGCCGCCATTCAAAACGAGGCGAGCATGGGCTATCTACTTTTTGTCACGCTGATCCAGGCGTTTTCCTTCAGTCTGATCGGCGAATACCTGGCCGGTCATGTCGACAGTTACTTCGCGGTGCTGGTGCGCGTGCTGCTGGCGGGGCTGGTGTTCATACCGTTGACGCGCTGGCGCTCGGTGGAGCCTGCGTTCATGCGCGGCATGCTGCTGATCGGTGCGTTGCAGTTCGGCGTGACTTACGTCTGCCTGTACCTGAGCTTCCGGGTGCTGACGGTGCCGGAAGTGTTGCTGTTCACCATCCTTACGCCGCTGCATGTGACGCTGATCGAAGACGCGCTGAACCGGCGCTTCAATCCATGGGCCCTGGTTGCAGCGCTGGTGGCGGTGCTCGGCGCGGCGGTGATTCGCTACGACCGGATCAACCCGGATTTCTTCATGGGGTTCCTGCTGCTGCAACTGGCCAACTTCACCTACGCCGCCGGGCAGGTGCTTTATAAGCATCTGGTGGCGCGTCATCCAAGCGATCTGCCGCATTACCGGCGCTTCGGTTATTTCTATCTCGGTGCTCTGGCGGTGGCGTTGCCGGCGTTTCTGTTGTTCGGCAAACAGAACTTCCTGCCCGAAGCACCGCTGCAATGGGGCGTGCTGGTGTTCCTCGGCCTGGTCTCGACCGCGCTGGGGTTGTACTGGTGGAACAAGGGCGCGTGCCTGGTGAATGGCGGGACGCTGGCGGTGATGAACAATCTGCATGTGCCGGTGGGGTTGCTGATCAATCTGCTGATCTGGAATCAGCATGAAGAACTGGGGCGGTTGTTCTTTGGCGGATCGGTGATTTTGATGGCGGTGTGGATCAGCCGGTTGGGCATCAGACCCACCGCAATCCGCTCTTCGTAGGAGCGAGCGGTGCGGCGGTCCGACTTGCCCGCGAACGGGGCCTGCCAGGCAACATTGATGTCGGCTGAGGCACCGCCTTCGCGGGCAAGCCTCGCTCCTACAAGGGATGTGTTACTTCTCTGCGAGTTGCGCCACCAGAAACTCGATGAACGTCCGGGTCTTCTGCGGCACCCGGCGTGCCGATGGATAGACCGCGTTAATCGTGATCGCAGGCGCCTGCCATTCACACATCACCGGCACCAATCGGCCAGCCGCCAGCGCATCCTCGACAATGAAATTGGGCAACAGCGCGATGCCCATGCCGGCCTCGGCTGCCTGGGCGAGCAAGTCGCCATTGTTGGCGTGCAGCGGGCCCGTGACGTTGACCCGTTGGGTTTCCTTGCCGTTGCACAGCTGCAAACTCACGCCACTTTGCAAATACCCGTAGTTCAAACATTGATGGGCGCGCAGATCCTGCGGCGTCTGCGGAGTGCCTGCACGTTCGAGATACGCAGGTGAGGCGACCATGATTCGCGGGGCCGGCGCCAGTTGCCGGGCAATCATCGTCGAGTCCGGCATGCTGGCGATGCGGATGGTCACGTCGAAACCACCGCGCACCGGGTCAACCTGCTGATCGCTGAGCACCAGTTGCAGCTCTATGTTCGGGTGTTGTTCATGAAACAGCGGAATCAGCGGCCCCAGTCGGCGCAACCCGAAGGACATCGGCGCATTGACCCGCAGCACCCCGCGTAACTCGCCGATGCCGTTACGGGCACGCTGTTCGGCTTCGTCCAGCGAGGCCAGTACTTCCCGCGCCGCGTCGAAATACTCCGCGCCAGCCTCGGTCAGGTGCAGGCTGCGCGTGGTGCGTTGCAGCAGTTGCACGCCGATGGCTTCCTCCAGCGCCTGAATCTGTTTGCTGACTTTTGATCGCGGCACATCCATTGCCCGTGCAGCGGCGGCAAAGCCGTTCTCGCCGACCGTGACGACGAACGCGCGCATGCATTCGATGCGATCCATGATTGTCCCTATTTTAGAATCAATGATTCTCGATTTTAGGTAATTGTCCCTTTCCTTGCTAGCCCCTAAAGTGACATCCAAGCCGACGACAAAGCTTCTGGAAGCCACGTCGACTAACCCATTACTGATTTGAATTATCGACATCAAAAGGAACGCGCCATGTCTATTCGTGAACTGCTCAACCCAACCAACTCCGCTCTGATCCTGATTGACCACCAGCCGCAAATGGCTTTCGGCGTGCAGTCGATCGACCGTCAGACCCTGAAGAACAACACCGTCGGCCTGGCCAAGGCCGCCAAGATCTTCAACGTGCCGACGATCTACACCTCGGTGGAAACCGAAAGCTTCAGCGGCTTCATCTGGCCGGAGTTGCTGGCTGTTCACCCAGAGCAGAAGCCGATCGAGCGCACCTCGATGAACTCCTGGGAAGACAAGGCGCTGGTTGACGCGGTGAAAGCCACCGGCCGCAAGAAGCTGATCATTGCCGCGCTCTGGACTGAAGTCTGCCTGACCTTCCCGGCGCTGGAAGCCCTGGCTGAAGGCTACGAGGTGTACATCGTGACCGACGCGTCTGGCGGCACCACCAAAGAAGCCCACGATATGTCGGTGCAGCGGATGATTCAGGCAGGCGCGGTGCCGGTCACCTGGCAACAAGTGCTGCTGGAATACCAGCGTGACTGGGCACACAAAGACACTTACGAGGCGGTGATGGAACTGGTGCTGGAACACAGCGGCGCGTATGGCATGGGTGTGGATTACGCCTACACCATGGTGCACAAGGCGCCGCAGCGTCAGGTCAAGTAACCCCGTTACCCTTGTAGGAGCGAGGCTTGCCCGCGAAGGCGGTGTGTCTGTCGACATTAATGTTGCCTGACACTCCGCCTTCGCGGGCAAGCCACGCTCCTACAAGGGGCGGTGTTTACATGATGTGTTTTTCGGGTTCGGGGATGTGGCTTGCGCCAAGCATGGCCGGGAGCAATCCGGCACGCAGATCCCCGCCACTCGGCTGCTGATAAAGGCTCAAGCCAAACTCCGGCAGCACCGCCAGCAGATAATCGAAAATATCCCCCTGAATCCGCTCGTAATCCGCCCACGCCGTGGTGCGGGTGAAGCAATAGATTTCCAGCGGAATCCCCTGCGCCGTGGTCTGCATCTGCCGCACCATGCAGGTCATGTTCGGCTGGACCTCCGGGTGGCTTTTCAAATACGCCAGCGCATAGGCGCGGAAGGTGCCGATGTTGGTCATTCGCCGACGGTTGGCCGACATTGCCGCGACGTTGCCCTGAGCCTCGTTCCAGGCCTTGAGTTCCGCCTGTTTGCGGCTGATGTAGTCGGTCAGCAGGTGCACCTGGGACAGCTTTTGCTCTTCGTCATCGCGGATGAATCGCACGCCGCTGGCGTCGATGAACAGGCTGCGCTTGATCCGTCGTCCACCGGACTGCTGCATGCCGCGCCAGTTCTTGAACGACTCGGACATCAGGCGCCAGGTCGGAATCGAAACGATGGTCTTGTCGAAGTTCTGCACCTTGACCGTGTGCAGGGTGATGTCCACCACGTCACCATCGGCGCCGACTTGCGGCATCTCGATCCAGTCGCCGACCCGCAGCATGTCGTTGCTGGTCAGCTGCACGCTGGCGACAAACGACAACAGGGTGTCCTTGTAGACCAACAGAATCACCGCCGACATGGCGCCCAGACCCGACAGCAGCAACAGCGGCGAGCGGTCGATCAACGTGGCGACGATGATGATCGCGCCAAATACGTACAAAACCATTTTCGCCAGTTGCACGTAGCCTTTGATCGAGCGGGTGCGGGCGTGTTCGGTGCGGGCATAGATGTCCAGCAACGCATTGAGCAGGGCGCTGATCGCCAGCACCAGGAACAGAATGGTGAAGGACAGTGCGACGTTGCCGAGGAAAATCAGGCTGGTTTTGCTCAACTCCGGCACCAGGTGCAGGCCGAACTGGATCACCAGCGACGGCGTCATCTGCGCCAGGCGATGAAACACTTTGTTCTGGCGAAAGTCGTTGACCCAGTGCAACGCCGGTTGGCGGCCGAGCATTTTGGTCGCGTGCAGGATCAGGTAACGCGCCACTCGTCCGAGGGTCAGCGCCACCACCAGCAACAGAAGCAGCCCGAGGCCGGAATGCAGGAGCGGATGCTGGTCGAGAGCACCCCAGAGGTCTTGGACGTTGAGCCAGAGCTGTTTGATATCCATGGGTAAAACCGTTTCTTCTATAGGGCGCGTCGGAGCGATTAGAGCATTTAAGACGCTTTGCATGACGTTTAAGGACAAAAGAGGCAACAAAAAAGCCACTGTTTACGGTCGATTGCATAAAGAAACTCGGCCTTCGCGCTCGAAACCGTTACCCTATGCAGCTGTTTTTTTGTATTTCTTCGAGGTAGCACCCGTGTTTTCCCAATTCGCCCTGCACGAACGCCTGCTCAAAGCCGTGGCCGAGCTTAAATTTGTCGAGCCAACGCCTGTGCAAGCAGCGGCTATTCCGCTGGCGCTCCAAGGGCGTGACCTGCGGGTGACAGCGCAAACCGGTAGCGGCAAAACCGCTGCTTTCGTTTTGCCGATCCTCAACCGTCTGATCGGCCCGGCGAAAATCCGCGTCAGCATCAAGACCCTGATCCTGCTGCCGACTCGCGAACTGGCCCAGCAGACCATCAAGGAAGTCGAGCGCTTCGCGCAATTCACCTTCATCAAGTCCGGCCTGATCACCGGCGGTGAAGACTTCAAGGTCCAGGCCGCCATGCTGCGCAAGGTGCCGGACATCCTGATCGGTACGCCGGGCCGGATGATCGAGCAACTGAACGCCGGCAACCTCGACCTGAAAGAAGTCGAAGTGCTGGTGCTCGACGAAGCCGACCGCATGCTCGACATGGGCTTTGCCGAAGACGTGCAGCGTCTGGTGGACGAGTGCACCAATCGCCAGCAGACCATGCTGTTCTCCGCCACCACTGGCGGTTCGGGCCTGCGCGAGATGGTTGCCAAGGTTCTGAACAACCCGGAACACCTGCAGCTGAACAACGTCAGCGATCTGAATGCGACCACTCGTCAGCAGATCATCACCGCTGACCACAACCAGCACAAAGAGCAGATCGTGAACTGGCTGCTGGCCAACGAGACCTATCAGAAGGCCATCGTGTTCACCAACACCCGGGCCATGGCCGACCGTATCTACGGTCGCCTGGTGGCGCAGGAATACAAAGCGTTCGTCCTGCACGGTGACAAGGACCAGAAAGACCGCAAGCTGGCGATCGATCGCCTGAAGCAAGGCGGCGTGAAAATCCTCGTGGCCACCGACGTTGCCGCTCGCGGCCTGGACGTTGACGGCCTCGACCTGGTGATCAACTTCGACATGCCGCGCAGCGGCGACGAATACGTTCACCGCATTGGTCGCACCGGTCGTGCCGGCAACGATGGCCTGGCCATCTCGCTGATCTGCCATGGCGACTGGAACCTGATGTCGAGCATCGAGCGCTACCTCAAGCAGAGCTTCGAGCGCCGCACCATCAAGGAAGTCAAAGGCACCTACGGCGGACCGAAAAAGGTCAAGGCCTCGGGCAAAGCGGTTGGCGTGAAGAAGAAAAAGGTCGACGCCAAGGGCGAGAAGAAGAAAACCGGCGCCAAGGCACCGACCAAGCGCAAAATCGCCAACCGCCCGAAGACCGACGCCCTGTCGCTGGTCAGCAAGGACGGCATGGCCCCGCTCAAGCGCCGCAAGCCGGAAGCCCCGGCTGCTGAATAAAGCGCCGTAGCGATCCCATAAAAAAACCGGACCCAGGTCCGGTTTTTTTTCGCCCGCAAATTGCAACGCGATCCCCTGTAGGAGCCGGCTTGCTGGCGATTCTCCCTGACACACCGCGTTGAGGCGATCGCCAGCAAGCCGGCTCCTACAGTTGATTACCGGATGACGGAAATCGACCCCAACGCCAGCGCCGCCAACAACATCACCCCCACCGTGCCGATCGTCCATTTCAACGTCATGCGCTGGTTATCGCCATAGTCCAGATCAAGCAACCCACACAGCAGATACGTGGACGCCACCAGCGGACTGAGCAAATGCACCGGTTGGCCGATCAACCCGGCGATCGCCATTTCCTTGCCGCTGATGCCGTAGTGGCTGGCGGTTTCGGCGAGGATCGGCAGCACGCCAAAGTAAAACGCGTCATTGGTCAGCACGTAAGTGAACGGCATGCTGATGAACGCGGTGATGATCGACATCGAACTGCCGGCCCATTGCGGGATGACGTGAATCAGGCTTTCGGAAATGGCCTTGGTCATGCCGGTGCCGCCCATGATGCCGACGAAAATCCCTGCCGCGAAGATCAGTAAGGTCACCGCCATGACGTTATCGGCATGACGCGCGATCACCGCTTTCTGCTCTTTCAGGTTGGGGAAATTCACCACCAGGCCAATGCCGAACGCGAGCATGAACAACACCGCTGGCGGCATCACCGCGAGCATCATCATCGCGATCAGGGCGATGGTCAGCGCGGCATTGAACAGAAAACGCCAGTCGTTCAAGCGAAATTCGGTGAAGTGCTCCAGCCCTTCATTGGCGTCGAGTTGCACCACGCCCAAGCGGCGTCGTTCCAGCCGTCCGAGGTACAGCGCCACAAAAATCACCCACACCAGCCCGATGGCCATCAATGGCAGCATCGCCACGAACAGCTCGGTAATGTCGACTTTCATGGCACTGGCCGCCCGGGAAAACGGCCCGGCCCACGGCAGAATGTTCATCACGCCAATGGCCAGCAACAGCACCGTGGCCATGACTTGCAGGCGCACGCCGGTGCGGCGATACAACGGTAGCAGCGCCGCGCAGGTGATGATGTAAGTGGTGGCGCCATCGCCGTCGAGACCGACGCAAATCCCGAGAATCGCCGTGCCCAGTACGATTTTCTGCGGATCGCCTTTCACCGCTTTGAGGATCAGTTTGACCAGCGGGTTGAACAATCCGGCGTCGGTCATCATGCAAAAATACAGGATCGCAAAGGTCAGCATCACCCCGGTCGGGGCCAGCATTTTCAGGCCATCGAACATCATCGGCCCCAGCGTCGTGGTGTAGCCGGCCAGGCAGGCAAAGGCGACCGGGACCAGCAACAGCGCAACCAGCGGCGACAGGCGTTTGCTCATGACCAGGTACATGAAGCACGTGATCATCGAATAGCTGAGTAGGGTCAGCATGATTTCCCTCGTTTTTTATAGGTTTTGTCCGGGTATGACGGCGGGCGAAAGCAACGCTTTGTCATTGATAGTGTTCTGTTAGACAGAACATCATTCCTTTTGGTGGAACAACTTTCCGATCAAATTTTTACGCTGTCAAGTTTTTGTCCATTCGTTGACAAGCCACCGGAACCCGGCAGATACTAAAAATAGAACAATATTCTGTCAGGTAGAACGCAGATCGAAGTGCTCTGAAACACGGGCTTTCGTGGCGTCTCAGGAGGGCTGGTGATGGGTCATTCGAACGAAATCGATATTCTGGTCAGCGAAGTCGGGCCCCGTGACGGGTTGCAAAGCGTCGCGGCGACCATGCCGACCGAACTGAAACTGAAATGGATCGCCGCGTTGGCGAGCGCCGGGCTACGAGAGATCGAAGTGGGCTCCTTCGTCTCGCCGAAACTGCTGCCGCAGATGGCCGATACCGCTGCAGTGGTGGCTTTTGCGCGGACCTTGCCCAACCTGTTCGTGACCGCGCTGGTGCCCAACCTCAAGGGCGCCGAAGCGGCCTTCAAGGCGGGCGTGCAGAAAATCACGATGCCGATTTCGGTGAGCGAACCCCATTCCCTGGCCAACATCCGCAAGACCCATGTCGAGGTTTATCAGGAGGTGCGCAACGTCGTTGCCTTGCGCAACGAGCAGTACCCGCACGTCGAAATCGAGGCCGGTTTGTCGACGGTGTTTGGTTGCACGATCCAGGGCGAAGTGCCAGACGACGACACCGTGCGCATGGCCCTGATCATGGCCGAGCTGGGCGTCAACGAAGTGGGGCTGGCCGACACCGTCGGTTACGCCAACCCGACACAAGTGCGGCGCTTGTTCACCCGGCTGCGCCAGGAATTGCCGGGCATTGCCGGCAGTGCCCATTTCCACAACACCCGCGGCCAGGGCCTGGCCAATGTGCTCGCGGCGCTGGACGTCGGCGTGACCACCATCGACGCGTCTCAGGGCGGCATCGGCGGGTGCCCTTATGCGCCCGGCGCGTCCGGCAACATCGTCACCGAAGACCTGGTGTACCTGCTCGAATCCATGGGCCTGCGCACCGGCATCGACATCGATCGGCTGGTGCAGGCCCGCGAATGGTTGCGCCAGGGCCTGCCGGGTGAAGCGCTGTACGGCTTCATCCCGGACGCCGGGGTCGGCAAGAATTTTCACTATGCACAGAAGGCACTATGAATATGAGCCCCAGCCAACAACAAAAGCCTCTGCCGCTGGCCGGCATTCGGGTCATCGAGTTTGTCCACATGGTCATGGGACCGACCTGCGGCCTGGTGCTGGCTGACCTCGGGGCCGAGGTGATCAAGGTCGAACCAGTTCCGGCGGGCGACAACACCCGGCGTTTGATGGGCTCCGGTGCGGGGTACTGGACCACCTACAACCGCAACAAGAAAAGCTTCGCCGTCGACCTGAAATCCGCCGAAGGCATTGCTGCGGTCAAAAAGCTGATTGCCACCGCCGATGTGGTCACCGAGAACTTTCGCCCCGGCACCATGGAAAAACTCGGCCTGGGTTATGCCGACGTGAAAGCCATCAAGCCGGACATTATTTACAGCTCCATGAAAGGTTTCCTGCCCGGCCCTTACGAACATCGTACGGCGCTGGACGAAGTGGTGCAGATGATGACGGGGTTGGCCTACATGACCGGCCCGGTCGGCCAGCCTTTGCGCGCCGGGGCGTCGGTCAACGACGTCATGGGCGGGATGTTCAGCGCGATTTCGATTCTGGCGGCGCTGTTGCAGCGTAACCAAGGCGCTCAGGGGCAGTTCGTGCAGACCGGCCTGTTCGAGAATTCGGCGTTCCTGGTGGCCCAGCACATGATGCAAAACGTGGTCACCGGCACACCGGCGGCGCCGATGCCCAGTCGGGTTTCGGCGTGGGCGATTTACGACGTGTTCAGTTGCGCTGGTGAAGAGCAGGTCTTCCTCGGCGTGGTCAGCGACAGTCAGTGGAAAAGCTTTTGTGAGGTGTTCGGTTTCGATGCCTTCGGCAGTGATCCGCAGTTGGCCGGCAACAACCAGCGAGTCGCCGCGCGCAAGGTGATCCTGCCGCAAGTCCGCGAATGCCTGGCGGGCATGAGCAAGGAACAGGTGATGGCGCTGTGTGAAAAGGCCGGTCTGCCGTTTTCACCGATTCAGCGACCTCAGGACCTGTTCGACGACAAACACCTGAACGAGTCGGGTGGCATGGCTGAGGTGACGTTGCCTGACGGTCAATCGGTCAAGGTGCCGATGCTGCCGTTTGAAATGGACGGCCAGCGCTTTGGTACGCGCTTGAATGTGCCTGAGTTGGGCAGCCACAGCGATGAGTTGCTGGCGGAGTTGGGTTACTCGGATCGCGATATCAGCGCACTGCATCGCGCTGGCGTGATCAAGTCCGAGGGGTGAAGGGTGGTCGCCCGTTCGCTCAACGGTTAAGGTAGCCGCTGCGCAGCCCGGTGCTGGCGCCGTCCTGAAGTTTTGTCACGAGCGAACATGAGCAAACAAACCCCATCGGAAGACGAACCTTCCACGCCCGCTGCCGAAGGCGGCGTGGCGGCCGTGGATCGCGCCTTTGCGATCCTCGCGGCGTTCGACGTCGGCAGCAACAGCCTGCCACTGGCGGAAATCGCCCGGCGCACCGGCCTGTATAAAAGTACCATCCTGCGTTTAATGAGTTCACTGGAACGCGCCGGTTTCATCCGCCGCCTCGGCGATGGCCAGTACGCCGTCGGCCCCGAACCGCTGCGGTTGGCGCAGGTCTACCAGACCTCATTCCGCCTGCGGGACGTGATCTACCCGCTGCTGGAATCCTTGTCCGAGGCGAGCGGCGAAACCTCCTCTTTTTACGTACGGGAAAACGACAGCCGCGTGGTGTTGTTTCGCGTCGAGCCGAAGCGCGCAGTCAGGGTTTCCCTGCATGAAGGTGCCCGATTCCCACTGAATGCCGGCGCGTCGGGCAAAGTCCTGCGAGCCTTCGGCGCGCTGTCCGACCCGACCCTTGGTGCGATTCGCGAGCAATTCTGGGCGAGCTCCTTTGGTGAACGGGATCCGGAGACAGCTTCGGTGTCGGTGCCTGTATTCAATGCCGCGTATGAATTGACCGGTGCGTTGACCTTGTCCGGCCCGGCGGAGCGATTCAGCCAGGAGAAAGTTGCCACGGCGTGCGGCTTGTTGCTCGACGCAGCGGCCAGGGCGACCGTCGCGTTAGGCGGCGACAATCGCGAATTGCTCAAGGCGGCTGAGCGCATCACTTAAGCATTGCACAAACCCCTGTAGGAGCCGGCTTGCTGGCGATCCTTGGCGACTCGGTGTATCTGGTCAACCGAATCGCCAGCAAGCTGGCTCCTACAAGGTAAGTTTTCGGCTTTTTCATCCGCTGTTTCCAACTCCCTCATTCGCTGATCGATCAACTGGTACTTGTCCGGCAGATCCGCGCTGGCCGTGCCCTCCTCAGGTGTGAAAGTTCCGCCATTACCGCATCGGGTTCCGTTATCTCGTGAACTCAATATTTGACGCCAGAATAGTGGCCCTCTAATATCGCGCCACTATTTTGCTATCACTCTTCGTTTCGAGGGATCGAACCTGTGTTCATCCGCCCTCGTGGTGAGGTAGTGCCTGGCTTTTCTGCGCCTTTCTCCACTGCATTTTTCGCTCATGCCGCTCCCGCTCCGGGTGAAACCGACCTCATCCGTGAACGCCCGGACACCCTGGCCGAGCGTGAAGCGCCGAACTGTTTCCGCGTGGATTTCTTCTTCTGATTTCGCTGCATCGAGACCTTCCACATGGACGTTCGCCAATACGCTTTCCTCGCTCGCCAGTCTTCTGCCGTGGTGAAAACCCGCGAGCACTTCTGGGGCCTGCCCAAGCGAGGGGTGGCGTTCCTGCTGGCCAACGTCATGTTCTGGCAGCCGCTGTGGGCGCAGGCCGATGGCATTGTGGTCGCCAATCCGGGCACCGCGCTGGACCATGCCGGCAACGGCGTGCAAATCGTCAACATCGCCACGCCCAATGGCAGCGGTCTGTCGCATAACCAGTTCCATGATTACAACGTCAGCGCCCAGGGGCTGATTCTCAACAACGGCTCGGCGCAGACTTCGCTCACGCAACTGGGCGGCATCATCATCGGTAACCCGAACCTGAAAAACAGCGGTTCGGCGCAGACGATCCTCAACGAAGTCATCGGCGGCAGCCCCAGCCAGTTGCGCGGTTACACCGAAGTGGCGGGGCAGTCGGCACACGTCATCGTCGCCAACCCCTATGGCGTCACCTGCAACGGCTGCGGTTTCATCAACACCCCGCGCGTGACCTTGACCACCGGCAAACCGGTGCTTGATGGCGCGGGTCGCGTCGATCACTTCCAGGTCGATCAAGGCAGCATTGCCATCGAAGGTGCCGGGCTCAACGCGAGCAACATCGATCAGTTCGACCTCATCACCCGCTCGGCGACGATCAACGCCAACCTCTACGCAAAAAAACTCAACGTCATTACCGGGCGCAACAACGTTGATGCCACCAGCCTGTCGGTCAAGGCACTGGCGGCGGACGGTTCCACAGCGCCAACGTTGGCAATCGACAGCAGCGCGCTCGGCGGCATGTACGCCGGTGCGATCAAACTGGTGGGCACCGAGCAGGGCGTGGGCGTCAAGCTCAGCGGGGAGATGGCGACCAGTGCCGGTGATCTCAACCTCGACGCCAATGGCAAGCTGACACTGGCGACCACCGGCGCCAGCGGCACGCTCACAGTCAAGGCGCAAAGTGTGCAAGCGGATGGCCCGCTGTACGCCGGCGGCAACCTGAACGTCACGGCCAGTGAAGACCTGTTCAATCAGAAGAGCATCGCGGCAGGCGGCAACGTGATGCTGGCCAGTAACGGCCAACTGACCAACCTCGGCATCATCGAAGCCGGGATCAATGCCGACAACACCCACAACCTGACGGGCGACGTGCAGATCGACGCCAAAAACCTGCGCAACGCGGGTCAGGTTATTGCTGCGCACCAGCTCACCGCCAACGTCGAAAAAGATTTCGATAATCGCAAGGGGCTGATGAGCGCGAACGCGGCTGTCACCAAAGTGACGGTCGGCGAACGGCTCGACAACACCGAAGGCACCCTTCAGGCGAAGACTGATCTGGTGGTCAGCGGCGCAACGGTCATCAACCAGAACGGTGCGATGCTCGGCAAGGCGGTCACCGTTACCGCCACCCACCTTGACAACAGTCAGCAGGGCCGCGTCGTGGCGGACAGCGGCGCGCTGACCGTGACGGTGGATCAAGCCGTCAATAACCAGCAGGGACGGCTGCAAGCCACCGACGGTGATGTTGCACTCAAGGCTGGCAGCGTCGACAACCGCGCAGGTGTCGTAGTCGGGAAAAAAGTGGCGGTGACCACCACATCAGGCAATCTGGACAACCGCGCCGGGCAAGTGCTTGGCAACCGTCTGGAGGTCGACGCCAAAACCGCCGTTGATAACCGTGACAGCGGCCAACTGCTCGCGGGCAGCGACGGCTTGAAACTGAAAGCCAAAGGGCTACAGAACCAACAAGGCAACATCACCGCCGGTGGCAGCCACGCTGAACTCGATCTGAGTCAGGGCCGTCTGGACAACCAGTCGGGCACCCTTAGCGCGAGCAGCGTCAGCCTGACCGCGGGTGACGTCGATAACAGTGGCGGCAGCCTTGTCAGCCTGGCAGGCAACCTGCAATTGACGGTGGACCGTCTGGTCAACCAAGGTGGCTTGATCGAAGCCAGCCAGAAGTTGCAGCTCGATGGACAGAGCCTGGACAACAGTGCCGGGGGCCGACTGCTTGCGCACTTTGGTGATTTGAGTCGAATCGCCCTGCAAAACGAACTGGATAACCGTGGCGGACACATCGCCATCGGCAGCGACAACTTCGTCCTGCAGGCCGGCACCTTGCGCAACGGCGCCGGGCAGATCGAACACGCGGCCACCGGTCAGTTCAGCGTGAACTCCGCCAGCCTGTTCAGCGCCCAGGGCCGTTTGGTCGGTCTCGGCAGTGGCGACTGGAACATCACAAACGTCGACGGTATCGGCCTTTGGCATGTCAACGGTGCGCTGGATATCAGCGGCCTGCAAAGCATCGCCCTGCAAGCCGGTGACCGCATTGCCAGCGCCAGCAGCCTGAGCCTGGATGCGGTCAGCCTGAGCAATGCCGGCGAGTTGCTCAGCGACGGCGACCTCACACTCAAGCTGTCCGGCAACCTGACAAACCAAGGGCTGATTTCGACCCAGCAGGCGTTGAAAATCAAAGCGGCCAACGTGACCCAGAACGGCGGCCGAATCGCCAGTGCCAGCAACGGCGAACTGGTCCTGAGCGGCACGCTCGACAACCTCGGCCGGTTGACCTCCAGCGCCAATCTGAGCGTCGTCGCCGACCGCATCGACAACGGCGGCACCCTTGGCGCGCAGCAGCTCCTCACCCTCAGCGCTACCCGAGACATCAACAACCGGGCGGACAGCCTGATCTTCAGCGGCGCCGACATGACCTTGCGCGCCGACAGTCTGCTTAACCGCTACGCCGACTTCTACAGCAAAGGAAAACTCAGCTTCGCGGCCCTGGATGGCAGCAAGGCCAGCCAGTTGATCAACCGCTCCGGCAGCATCGAAAGCGGCAGTGACATCGACATCAAGGTGCGCGAGCTGACCAACGAAAAGGCCGAATTCGAAGCCACCCAAAGCATCGCCAGCCGCCGCATCGTGATCAACTGCACCGATTGCAGCGGCGGTACTCACTCCGGCTATTACATCGTCCGCACCCTTTACGAAGGCAGCATTCTCAAGGACTCCCCGGCGTCGCGACTGCTGGCTAACCAGGACCTGCTGCTAGACGCGGTCACCGTCACCAACGGCCAGAGCCTGCTGGCCGCCAACCGCCACACGACCATCACGGCCAGCAATTTTTATAACCGTGGTTTCACCCTCGACAATCGCGAAGAGAACATCAACTACTTCCTCGGCGGCGTCAGCAAGAGTACCTACCGGGTCACCGAGGCCGCGACCAACGCCTGGAACGCCAGCTACGCCGGGCAGCCCCTCGCCAATCAGGCGCCGATTCCGATCGAGGTGACGAAATACCCGATCGAGAACATCACCAACACCATCATGCCCGGCAACAACACGACCCATGTCGGCACCGTGCAGGCCGGTGGCACGCTGAAACTGAACGTCAGCGGTGAGCTGGTCAACGGCAGCCTCACCAACCAGGGGAACGCCCAGCTCATCGGCGCCACCCTCGACAGCCAGGCCATTGGTGCCGGTGGCCAGCAAATAATCCTCGCCAGCCCGGTGGGCAGCCCGGGCCCGTTGAAGGACGTCAAGCGCATTGAAACCGTCGCTGTCGACGGCAGCGTAAAAGTCAGCTTTGTCCCGGTCGATTTTACCGGCGCAGCCTTCGTCGGCATCGACCCGACTTCGCTCCCGAGTTTCCGCCTGCCTCAAGGCGATTACGGCCTGTTCACCCAGAGCCGCAACCCGGCCAACAAATACCTGATCGAAACCAACCCCTCGCTCGTCGACCTCTCGAAGTTCATGAGCTCGGACTACTTGATCGGCAAGCTGGGCTACGACCCCGACCAGGCCGCGCGCCGACTGGGCGACGGCCGCTACGAAACCCGACTGATTGCCGACGCCGTGCGCGCCCAGACCGGCCAGCGCTTCCTCGCCGATGGCCTGAGCAGCGACTACGAGCAATTCCAGTACCTGATGGACAACGCCATCAGCAGCAAAAACGCCCTGAACCTGAACGTCGGCGTCATGCTGACCTCGCAGCAGGTGGCCGCCCTGACCCACGACATCGTCTGGATGGAAGAACGGGTCGTCAACGGCGAAACCGTGCTGGTGCCGGTGCTGTACCTGGCCAAAGTCGACTCGCGCAATCTGCGCGGCGGCAGCCTGATTCAGGGGCGCAACGTAGAGATGATCACCGGCGGTGATCTGAAAAACGTCGGGACATTGCGCGCCAGTGAAGACCTCAGCGCCTTGAGCGGCGGCAGCATCTTGCAGGGCGGCCTGGCGCAAGCCAACGCCAACCTGACCCTGCTGGCGCAAGACAGCATCCGCAACGCCATGGCCGGGGAAATCCGCGCCGACAAGGTCAACCTCACCAGCCTCAAAGGCGACATCGTCAACGACCGCACCGCCACGACATTCAACATCGGTGCCGGCAGCGCCACGCAGGTCGATGCCGGCAGCAGCATCAGCGCCGGTTCAAAACTGACGATCAACGCGGCGAACAACCTGACCAGCAAAGGCCGGATCAGCAGCGGCGGCGATGCCACGTTGACCGCCGGCAACGACATCAACCTGCTCGCAGTGGAAGACCGCACCGTCACCCGCGACGCCCTGCGTCGCGGCATGCGCACCGAAGAAACCCTCACCCAATTGGGCTCCAGCGTAACCGCCGCGGGAAACCTGACCCTGCACGCCGGCCGCGACCTCAACTCCGTGGCCAGCAAGGCCAGTGCTGGAAAGGACTTGAACGCCAGCGCCGACGGCGACATCAACCTGATCTCGGCCGAGGACGAACACAACCTTGAGAGCCGCTACAAGAAGGGCAACAAAAAGGTTCATGAGATCGATGACCAGACTCGTCAGGTGGCCAGCGAGTTTAGTGCGGGTGGGAATTTGTCCGTCAAGGCCGCAGGGGATGTAACGCTGCGGGCCAGTAACTTGACAGCAGGCAACGAGGCCTACGTTTACGCCGGCAACAACCTCAACGTGCTCGCCGCGGAAAACAGGGATTACACGCTGTATGACATGAAGAAAAAGGGGAGTTGGGGCAGCAAGGCAACTCGCCGCGATGAAGTGACGGATGTGAAAAACATCGGCAGTCAGATTACCAGCGGAGGGAACCTGACGCTGGAGAGCGGTGGGGACCAGTTGTATCAGGTGGCCAAGCTTGAGAGTGGTAAGGACATTACGCTGGACAGTGGTGGGAGCATCACGTTTGAGGCGGTGAAGGATCTGCATGACGAAAGTCATATAAAGAGCAGCAACAACCTCGCATGGACGAGCGCCAAGGGTAAGGGCAATACCGACGAAACATTGCGCCAAAGCCAACTGGTAGCTCAGGGGCGGTTGGTGATCAAAGCGGTCGAAGGCCTGAAAATCGACATCAAACAGGTCGATCAACAATCGGTAAGTCAGACCATCGATGCGATGGTTAAGGCCGATCCGCAACTTGCATGGCTTAAAGAGGCCGAGAAGCGTGGGGATGTGGATTGGCAACTGATCAAGGAGACACACGAGTCCTTTAAATACAGTAACTCCAGCCTGGGCCAGGGCGCGATGCTGGCGATCATTATTATTGTGACGGTATTGACGGCTGGGGCGGCGAGCACCGCAGTGGCATCTGCCAGTACCGCGATGGGAGCTTCCGCCGGTGGCACCATGGCGGCGGCTTCGGCAGCCACCGCAGCCACCGCCACCGCTGCTGCCACATCGGCTACGGCTGCCGGACTGGGCAACGTGATTGCGACCGGCGTGCTGACTTCCATGGCTAGCACCGCAGCGGTCAGCACGATTAACAACAAAGGCAATCTTGGAGCAGCCGTCAAAGACGTCTTCTCATCTGAAAATCTCAAAGGCTACGTTCTGGCGGGTGCAACCGCGGGTATCGCCTCGCAATTTGGCTTCGTCCCTACCGAATTGTCGTTTGATTCGGCGGGAGTAAAGGCAGTAGCAATCAAAATTGCAGCCGACACGGCGGCCAGAACAGCCATTATGGGCGGTAGCTTGGCAGACAATCTGCTCGAAGCGACATTGAGTACTGGGATTGCCATTGGTGGTGCACTTGCGGCCAACAAAATCGGCGATGTAACCCTGTTCGAAAATGGAAAATTGACGAAAGTAGCAATGCACGCGGCGCTCGGCGGGTTGATGGCGGAAGCGATGGGCGGGGACTTTCGGACCGGGGCACTGGCGGCGGGGGCAAACGAAGCCGTTGTTGAGTTCCTTGCCGATAAGTTGCTACCGGTAGGGGTAGACAGAGACAGCCCTGAATATCTACAAGGTGTGAGTAAGTTGCTGGCGGCCTCTCAACTGATCGGCGTGTTGTCCGCGGCTATTACGGGAGGCGATGCGTCTGCCGCTGCGGCGGTGACGGCGAACGCTACGCAGTACAACAATCTCGATCATCCTTCCGCAGAGCGATTGCTAAAAGAGCTTCAGGGGTGCCGCGCGACTAAGGGTTGTAGCGCAGCAAACATCCGCGAAATCGTCGGACAGTACGAAAAACTGTCGACCCAGCGCTCGATGGCTATGAACGCCTGCGGAAACAGGGCGTGTGTGGAGGATATTCAGAAAAGCGCGGTCTCGCTGGACACCCCCGTTGCCAAGGACTTGATGGATTTCCTGCGGCGTAACATTTCGTACGATATGCCAGGGCTGCTTACCGGCAATCCAGGGTTGATTGCAGTCCCGTCGGAGGGGGTTGATCCGTGGGGAGCAATGTTTACTTCGGATAAGCAGATGGCTTTCGCGAAGTACGTCAAGGAAGGCTGGTTGACACCTGATGAAAGGGCCGGTATCGATCAATGGGTCAAGGACACCAGTTGGCTTGATCAACAGGCCGGGCGGCAGTTGTCTCTGCAGGATCGAGCGAACATGATGACCGGGCTGACATCTGCGGCTGCGATGGCGCTCATTGGTCGAAATCCGGCGGGTGCGGGCGCTGCTGGTGGTGCAAAAGAAATTGGAACGATTGGAGGTCAAGCAGCTTCTACACTTTCGAAGAACTTTGGCGAGTCAGTTCTCGGTCATAACACCCAGATTGGCGTGCGAAATAGTAAGGCGGGGACGATTTCTGGTGCTCACAACCACGATGCCTTCCTAGAGTCGGTTGAAATAACTGGTGCGAAAATCTCCAACAAAATCACGGATGTCCGTTATCCTGGCCTTGTTGAGTATAGCTATCAGTTGCCTAGAACCAATACTAAGGGCGAGTTGATGGGGGGGTATAAGCCTACATCCACGAAAACGACTTACGATCCAAAGGTTCTGCCGGATAGCAAGGTGGCTGATATGTCTAGTCGAGCGGCAATCCAAGCTGAGTCTTTGTTTAAAGCCAATCCGGCGTTGAGAGAAGCTAGTATTAAAGTTGATGGCTATCACTTCCAAGTGACACGTAATAGCAAGACTGGAGAAATAACAAACTCCTTTATCACTATGCCGCCGAGGACAAACTGATGGCTAGATTGGCTTGGCTTGAGAGCCTCAAGGAGTCATTTACTGCAACTGGCCTGGATTATGAAGACCTTTACGAATTGATAGAGGCTTCTATAGCGAGAGGGAGGACTAATTTCCCAGCGTTTATCTATGACGCATCGCGGGGGGTTGGCTTCTCTGTGAGTGAAGGATTTTTTTACTCTCTTGATCAGGACTGGGACGATCCAGAAGATTTCAGTGAGGTCAGTTTCTTTTTGGGCGAAGTGGAAACTTCAAGTATCCCAGTGCCTGATTACGTTTCCCTGATGAAAATTGCAGCTGATGTTTACTCTGCTTTCTTTCCTGATGATGGGGATGGTGTTCTAAGGTCTGCTGAAAGATTAGAAGAGCGTTACTCAAAGAAGTCCCCAGTCTAGTTGGGGACGTTTATTCAAGGGATAACGGGGACAGACCCTGAGGAATCCCCGATTTTTCTTACGACAAATCAAGAAGTTAGGGGGGTAACGGGGGCAGACCCTGAGAGATCCCCACAAATCTACCCCAACGCCCGCACCTATTGATGTACCTCGGTTCGCAACGCGTGCTCAAGCCTCTCCAAGGTTTTTCGAGAGTTTGAGCCGCATCCGCTACCCCAGTATTCCAAACCCAGCCGCCACAGCGACAACACCCGTCGGCGTTTAAGGCTATTGCTTTGAAAGCGATGTTCATGACCCGCTTCACGGGCCTGCAACCCCGTTAAACAAATGATGTAGTTAGCCAAAGCCGAGATAACGGGGGCAGATCACATTTTCTGAGGCGGATATATCGGGGGTAGTCCAAATTTTTATTAATAAAGTTGAGGTCTATCTCTTTTTATCCCTTCCTGAGTGACGTCAGCAAGAGTGCCTACCGGGTCACCGAGGCCGCGACCAACGCCTGGAACGCCAGCTACGCCGGGCAGCCACTCGCCAATCAGGCGCCGATTCCGATCGAGGTGACGAAATACCCGATCGAGAACATCACCAACACCATCCTGCCCGGCAACAACACGACCCATGTCGGCACCGTGCAGGCCGGTGGCACGCTGAAACTGAACGTCAGTGGTGAGCTGGTCAACGGCAGCCTCACCAACCAGGGGAACGCCCAGCTCATCGGCGCCAGCCTCGACAGCCAGGCCTTTGGCGCCGGTGGCCAGCAAATAATCCTGGCCAGCCCGGTGGGCAGCCCGGGCCCGTTGAAGGACGTCAAACGCATTGAAACCGTCGCTGTCGACGGCAGCGTAAAAGTCAGCTTTGTCCCGGTCGATTTTACCGGCGCAGCCTTCGTCGGCATCGACCCGACCTCGCTCCCGAGTTTCCGCCTGCCTCAAGGCGATTACGGCCTGTTCACCCAGAGCCGCAACCCGGCCAACAAATACCTGATCGAAACCAACCCCTCGCTCGTCGACCTCTCGAAGTTCATGAGCTCGGACTACTTGATCGGCAAGCTGGGCTACGACCCCGACCAGGCCGCGCGCCGACTGGGCGACGGCCGCTACGAAACCCGACTGATTGCCGACGCCGTGCGCGCCCAGACCGGCCAGCGCTTCCTCGCCGATGGCCTGAGCAGCGACTACGAACAATTCCAGTACCTGATGGACAACGCCATCAGCAGCAAGAACGCCCTGAACCTGAGTGTCGGCGTCATGCTGACCTCGCAGCAGGTGGCCGCCCTGACCCACGACATCGTCTGGATGGAAGAACGGGTCATCAACGGCGAAACCGTGCTGGTGCCGGTGCTGTACCTGGCCAAAGTCGACTCGCGAAATCTGCGCGGCGGCAGCCTGATTCAGGGGCGCAACGTAGAGATGATCACCGGCGGTGATCTGAAAAACGTCGGGACATTGCGCGCCAGTGAAGACCTCAGCGCCTTGAGCGGCGGCAGCATCTTGCAGGGCGGCCTGGCGCAGGCCAACGCCAACCTGACCCTGCTGGCGCAAGACAGCATCCGCAACGCCATGGCCGGGGAAATCCGCGCCGACAAGGTCAGCCTCACCAGCCTCAAAGGCGACATCACCAACGACCGCACCGCCACAACCTTCAACATCGGCGCCGGCAGCGCCACGCAGGTCGATGCCGGCGGCAGCATCAGCGCCGGTTCAAAACTGACCATCAACGCCGCGAACAACCTGACCAACAAAGGCCGGGTCAGCAGCGGCGGCGATGCCACGTTGACCGCCGGCAACGACATCAACCTGCTCGCAGTGGAAGACCGCACCGTCACCCGCGACGCCCTGCGTCGCGGCATGCGCACCGAAGAAACCCTCACCCAGTTGGGCTCCAGCGTAACCGCCGCGGGCAACCTGACCCTGCACGCCGGCCGCGACCTCAACTCCGTCGCCAGCAAGGCCAGTGCCGGAAAGGACCTGAACGCCAGCGCCGACGGCGACATCAACCTGATCTCGGCCGAGGACGAACACAACCTTGAGAGCCGCTACAAGAAGGGCAACAAAAAGGTTCATGAGATCGATGACCAGACTCGTCAGGTCGCCAGCGAGTTTAGTGCGGGTGGGAATCTGTCCGTCAAGGCCGCAGGGGATGTAACGCTGCTGGCGAGTAACCTGACAGCAGGCAACGAGGCCTACGTTTACGCCGGTAACAACCTCAATGTGCTCGCCGCTGAGAACAAGGATTACACGCTGTATGACATGAAGGCCAAAGGTGCGTTTGGGGCGAAGAAAACCAAGCGTGACGAAGTGACGGATGTGAAAAATGTCGGCAGTCACATCACCAGCGGAGGGAACCTGACGCTGGAGAGTGGCGGGGATCAGTTGTATCAGGTGGCCAAGCTTGAGAGTGGTAAGGATATTACGCTGGACAGTGGTGGGAGCATCACTTTTGAGGCGGTGAAAGACCTTCATGATGAAAGCCACACCAAGAGTGATAACGACGCTTTCTGGAACTCATCCAAAGGCAAGGGCAATACCGACGAGACATTGCGCCAGACCCAGATGATTGCCAAAGGCAACATCGTGATCAAAGCCGTCGACGGTCTGAAGATCGACATCAAACAAGTGGATCGCCAAACCGTCAGTCAGACCATTGATGCGATGGTCCAGGCTGATCCGCAATTGGCTTGGCTGAAGCAGGCGGAGGCACGGGGGGATGTTGACTGGAGGCAGGTCAAGGAAATCTATGAGTCGTTCAAGTACAACAACTCGGGGCTAGGTCCCGCGTCGCAGTTGATCATTGCCATTGCCTTGGCGGCCGTGATGGGGCCGATGATGGCTAGCATGAACGCGATGTTGCAGGCTGGAGCGATAAGCGTAGCGACCAAGGCCACGGTCAGTACCATTGATAACCGAGGCAACCTCGGCGCGGTGCTCAAGGACGTCACTTCCAAGGACAGCCTGAAAGGGTATGCAGTCTCGGTGGCGACGGCAGGCGTTACGCAGGGGCTCAAATACAACCCCAAGGCGGTTGGCCTCAATACCGAGAGCCTGAAGGTGGTCGCTTTGAAAGTGACCGCGGATGCTGCCATCAAAACTGCCGTCTATGGCGGTAGCTTCAAGGACAATCTCGCAACTTCGTTGCTCAGCACAGCGGCGAGCGTTGGCGGGGCCTACGGCGCTGGAAAAATTGGTGATCTGGTACCCGTAGACGGTAGCCTGGAGAAAATTCTCCTTCACTCGGCCTTGGGCGGGTTGATGGCAGAGGCCATGGGGGGCGACTTCCGCACGGGCGCGATAGCAGGTGGTGCCAACGAAGCTCTGATCGGCTTGCTTGGGGATAAGCTGCTGCCTTCGAATCTCAAGCCTGGCACGCCCGAATACATCCAGGCGGAAGCAAATCTGGTCGCGCTATCGAAGATCGTCGGCGTACTGGGGGCTGCGGCCTCCAATGGGGATCTCAACGTTGCTGCGGAAGTGGCTGAAAATGGCACCCGGTACAACTTCCTTGGTAATCACTCTCAAGCAGAGCGAGACAGAGCTCTCAAGGAGTACGAGGAAACCAAGAGCCTGGATGCGGCCAAAAAGATAATGGCGCTGCAGGGGGCAGATCAACGCAGTGATGGGTTGTTAGCGCGCTTTCACGCCGATCCTGCGTCCCTGTCTATGTCAGAAAAAAACGAGTTAGTGGCATACCTGCAGGTGTACGGCTATGAGCAGAGCCTCAAATACGGAGAAGAGTCCGCCAAGGCCAGCATCGCCAACTTGTTGGAAAACGGCCCAGTTCCTTATCGGGATTACCCGTTTGCGGGCGGTACTCTGCAGGAGCGAATTGCCTACGCCGATGGTTTGAGGGCTCAGGACGGTGTGTCAGTCGGCAACATCTTTTGGTCCAGGGACCAGAGCGCCAGCGAAATGTTGTATCGCGATGCTCAAGGCTACCTGCGCATCAATCGTGAAATGCAGGCCATGAGCGACTTGGGGACACCAGCACTCTATTTTCTGACGGGTAATCTCGGCACGATGATTCGGGTCGCCGCTGCAGCGAATGGCGTACTCCAAGCTGGCTACGGCGCAGGCCAGGTCTACGACGGTGATACCTGGAATGGAATCGCCAATATCGTGGTCGGAGCCTTGAATGCTGCCAGCCTGAGGATTCCAAAGATCAAACCCTCGGGAGCCGTAGGTGGCGTGGTGAAGACGGCAGAGGATGCCTCTCCAGTTGGGAAGTATGCGCGCAGAACTGAGATAAGCTATCGTCTGGCTTCTGACGTAAATGCGACATTCCCTGATGGCTGGTCTCCACCATACAAACCGGGTACGAGAGTTACCGAATTTACAAATACTGTAGATGATGTCTACGTTCGGGTTCATGGTGAAAGCAATATGGCTCGCTCCTGGATGATGAAACCCGAAGCTATTGAGGGGTTGACCGCTGCGCAGATTAAATCGAAATATGCGCTACCTGAACTGCCTACGTTTGTTTCCGAGGTCAATGTGCCTGCTGGCACTAGAATTAGGACGGGTACTGTGAATCCAGTTTTTGATGGCGTAGGAAATGCCACGCAATATGAGCTGCTGCAACGGCTGCCTGAATCGGCATTTACAAATACTGTGAGGCTTAGACAATGAGTACGGTTGAGTTTCGTGTTGAGGATGGGAGACTTGTCATCGGTGGAAAGTTGGTTGATCTTCCGTATACGGTTGGTGAAGTTGTGGTGTGTGGTAATTTGCTTGCGGTTAGGGTTGAACCACCGATTGGTGTTATTTTTAATAGAAATGTATTTGCGGTGGCAAGGGGGGGTAAAGTTATTTGGCAAATTGCAGAAAGTCCTCATGGGACCGAGATGGACAAACCCTACGTCGTGATTTTTCGTGATAAGGATGAGGGGTTGGTTGCGGCTAATTGGAATGGAGTTGACTATTTGGTAAATTTGGAGTGTGGCAGTATTTCTACAAAAGCCTTTAATAAATAGAAAATAAGATAACGGGGGGCAGATTACATTTTCTACACGTCTCGGGTGGAGTTTGGTTGCAAATTACTGGGGTACTGTAAAATCCAAGGTAGTGCGCCATGAGTGAAGTTATTTATCCTCGTCGTAAAGTTTTCCTGGCTTTTTTCTTTGTCCGCTAATACTTGGATTCATTGCTGGAATTATCAAAACAGCAGCAGCACTCGCCGAGTTAGTTAGTAATCCAAAATTGCTAGGTTCGGTGAGGGGGGCTGAATTGCTGTTGATGCCGTTTTTGACTCCGCTTCTCATACAGTTGGCTTTCTTCCTGCCATTTCTGGCTTACGCATCGGTGATTGTATTAATTAAAGTCAAGAAGACACCTCGTAACTGTATGGTTGTTTCCTTTTTTGGAAGCTGTGTGGCCGCGTCGTGGGTGTTGTTGTTTATTTCAAATGTGGTGCAAAACATCAAGGGGGCCCAGTATTCGGACTATGTTATTGAATTACTGGTGCTGTTCGCCGCATCAATGGCTACCTGTTGGTTAACGGCCCATTTCTTTTTACCTGAGGGAAGCCAGGTTGAAGGTTAGAGGGGTTAAGGGGGGCAGACCACATTTCCGGTATAGAAACGTGGTCTGTCCCCATTTTTCTATAATGCGTGATGGAAGTGTAGGGCGTTTTGATCCGGATGCAGGTATCGCTGACGCATGGTCTAGATTCCAAAATGGAACCTACAAGGCAGAAGACGTCCAGTTGTTTAAGCATGAGTATTTTGAAGCTAGATTTGAAGGCGTTTTTAAAGTTGACTATGGTGTTTCGCATGATAAAACACAGATTCGGTACCCGAGTCCACTAGGGAGCTGAGAGAGGTTGTATGGCATTTTATATTGAAATGGATAAAGTGGCAGAAACTGAAGAGTATGTTGAATACACGTTCGGTAGGGATCTTGAGATTGGGGTAATCCGGCTTGGGAAGAAGGGTGGGACTATTCATGTGTTGAAAGAGTGCCCTCTCGATATGAATGGAGAATGGTCGCAAAGAGCTGCTATGAAGCTAATTCGTCTTATGAGAAGTGGCGATTTTCCCGAGAGAACTCAGTGGGCTTCTTGACGAAAGAAGGGGATAACGGGGACAGACCACATTTCCTGTATGGAAAACGTGGTTTGTCCCCATTTTCCCCATTTGGATAAGGCGGATATCGTTCCAATTGATTATAGGAATCTTACACCCGGAAATCAGGGTATGGTTAACGGCTGGATAAAATTGCTAACCTCGGAACAGCAAGATAAAATATTAATTCTGCGGTGAAAATTATGGGTATGTATATATCGATAAATGACAAGTCGGGTTGGGGGACGTCAGGTGGTGTTTTTGATTGTATTGTTGAAGGCACAAGGAAGTTTTTCACTAAAAACCAAGAAAGCTGTATGAGAACAATATACGAAGCGCTAGATGAGCAGGCACAGAGCTTTATCATTTTAGATAAGGTCTCAGGTGAGTGTTTCAATCTGTTCTATCGCCATTGCAAAACAGCAATGGATGGTTTTCCTGAGAGTGAGCGAGGGAAGTTAGTTCCAGAGAGTCACATTCCAGGGGTGTTATGGAACTGGTCTGAGGTTTTACGGCTTATGCGAGAAGACTCTCGCTATGAAGAGTAAGCAGGCTTTGGTGTAAAAGGTATTTCTCCAGTTGTAACTGCTGAGGGAAAGATTATAAGAAGGAGACAGATCACATTTTCTGAGGCGTATTTTTACTAGCCGAAATGATGAGGCATAGAGAGGGGTTTTATTTTTATTGGTTTGGCTAAGCTTTCGATTTTATTTGTATGAAAGTACTCACCATATGCCTCGCAGAGCACGTATCCTGATGCCGGGAGACCGAGCAAGCATTTAGTTTTTTAGATGAAAAACGTGGTCTGACCCCATTTTCCCCAGGAGAGGTACAACCCCGCGACTGGGAAACTGGAAGAGTCTGTGATCGAGTACGACCAGTATGGCCGGCAGGTTAAAAGAACGGATTACACTAATCACGGATATGGGGACCAAGGAAAGCCTGCGGAATATCATTCCGACCCGCACACGCATACCTATGAATATGGTCCAGGCTATGGCTCCAATGGGAAAGAGACGAGGGTCAATAATGATTAGTCTTCCAGAATTGAATGAATTGCTTGTTGCTCACAACTGCTTGCATGCAATTAGTATTCAGTTGAATGAGGATGGGATGGCTTATGATTTATCTCTATCGATTTCGGCCTCTGAAAAGGTAGGGGCTGATGTCGTGCGTATCAGATTCATTGATATTAGCCAATTTACGTCCCGTGATTTTGGCGGCGGATTAACTCAGCTGATGCATATGAACGTTAATAAGCTGGATTCTGGCTTTGATAGGATGCGTTATCAATTGAGTGATCTTGAAGATGGAAAATTATCGTTTTATTTTTCATCGTTCTCGGTTGCTTAAGTGGTGCAAAAGAAATTGGAACGATTACCACCAGAACAACAAAGAACACCACTCGACTGGGGGGATAACGGGGACAGACCACATTTCCTGTATAGAAAACGTGGTCTGTCCCCATTTTTCCTTGGCCGGTAAGACCGTAAAAAACTTTTTCCGGAGGCTAACTAAATGGCTAGTAATTCCGCAGGCGAAGGGGTTTTAAGTGAATATCTTTTTAAGTGGGTTGATTGTGGTAATGATGAATTTTGGGTTGTTAAGGAGTTCTTTAACTCTATAAATATGAGTAAGAAGTTTTTGTGCGGATTGTCTTTGCTTACTGATGGTATTGGTTTTTGTTTCGATGAGGCTTACTTTCATCTACCGGATTTAGACGGTTCAGATGATGAGTTGAGATTTGATGGTTTAATGTTTGGTGTTTTTGATGGCGAAACTATTGTTTCTGAAGCGGATGGTTACAGCCTTGTGAGGCTGGCTTGCGAGAAGTACCTTCAACTTCATCCAGAAGATACCACCAAAGTGAATGAACTATTAGCCAAGCTTCCTGCTTGAAGTCTTGCTTGATGCTCATCCAGCACGGATAACGAGGACTGACCACGTTTTTTTGGGGAGGCGGGAGCAGACCTATTTTTTTTATGCATATTTTTATTAGCCAAAATTGTGAGGAATAGAAGGGGGTTATATTTTTTATTAGGTTGGCAAAGCTTTCGGGTTGAGTTATGCGAAAGGGTAACGGGGACAGACCACGTTTTTGTAATTAAGATGGGTCACATTCTCTAAGCATATTTTGATTGGCCGAAATGATAGGGGAACGTGGTCTGCCCCCATTTTTCTCATGGGCGTCCGCAGGGTGTATTGATTGACGGAGGCATTATGGCCGGCTTGTTGGAAATTGTGTTTGAAGATGTCGGCAAGGACCTAGTCTTGCCATTGCTGGAGACGATTATTTCTGACTCTGAGACAATCGTTGGTGCCGAGTGTTCAGAGGGTTTTCCGGTTTGGAGTAATGGAAATATTCAGCTCGACTTCATCAGGGCTGCGATTGAGTTTGATGCGGCAGTCAGTATTTTTGTCAATGTTGAGAACTTAAGATTTACTGATATGAGTGTGAAATCAGCACTCGTACGGATTGTTAAATATGAAGATACTTTTGATCTTGATATTAGTTTTTATGAGAATGATGTCGGGTTGTTCAGTGCTGATATGGTTGGTGATTTGTTTGCGTATTCAAAAGAAATAAATAAACAGTTTAAGCTTGTTAATTGTTATTTTGGGATGGAACCTGCCTCAGACGAAACGACACGCTTTTTCACTAATAAAGTGTTGGGGCCGCTAAAGTAAGGAGCGAAGAGTTAAACGGGCGACCTAACAGATTGCCCGTTTTCATTCATCCCGCAATTTTCATCGGCATCTTCGACGGCACCGATCCGACCTCACTCCCGAGTTTCCGCCTGCCTCAAGGTGATTACGGCCCGCTCACCCAGAGCCGAAGCCCGGCCAACAAATACCTGATCGAATCCAACTCCTCGCTCGTCGACCTCTCGAAGTTCATAGGATAAAAGGGGACAAACCACATTTTCTGAGGCGTATTTTTATTAGTTGAAATGATGGGTATAGAAAGGAGTTTTTTTTTCTTAGGTTGGCTAAGCTTTCGGTTTGACTTATATGAAAGGACTTACCACTTTCCTCGAAAAGCACTTATCTTGATGCCGGGAGACCGAACTAATATTCAATTTTTTAGATTGGAAACGTGGTCTGGCCACTTTTTTCTATAATGGTTTATGGATGTAGACGTATGAATGTTTCTGAGTCGTGCTCTGAGTCAAATCGGTTCATGTTTTTTGAGGGGTATGAGGAGGAGCGGTTTGAAGAGTTTGTTGATGTTGTACTTAGAGCTTTAAAATCTAAAGTGGAAAGTCGTGAGTTTGGCCCGTATTCAGTGTTGGTTGTTGTTTGTTATGCGGGGCATAAGTTGATTTTGACGAGCGGGTCATTTGAAGGATGTTTCATTTCCATGGAGAAAAATGTGGATGGGGGAGTGGTAAAGAAAATAACTGAGGCTTTTAAAGTCATAGGTTAGGTAAAAAGCCAACAGAAACAGCACCTGTTTAGTATGGAATATGAATCAAGGTTTATTATCTAAAGAGATTTTTAAAGGGGGGGATGGTGGTGGGTGTTTAGGAGTATTTAGTCAGCGTTCGATCACGTTATATCTGGACGGTGAGCCCAGATAGGATGCCCGGGGAGGTCGAGAAAATATTCAGTTTTTGGGTGGTAAACGTGGTCTGGCCCAACTTTTCCCGATTAAACTAATTGAAGGTGCAATTTCTGGGGTGGGTATATGAAAAAGACATTTCGGTCAGTAGCGAAAGAAAATAATAGCTCGTGGCAACCCGAGGCTGAAATGTCATCCTTGACTCAATGGTATCTATCCATTCGCGATATACCTCTTGAAAATCTTCCGATGGAGGATCTATGTCGTGCAGTGAGGCAAGAATTATTTATATCTGACTTATTGCCAATAGTGGTTTCTACTCTAGAGAAAAATTTGCTGTCGGGGTTCATAGATGATGCTGAGTTGCTGGGGGCGGTATCGCGGTTATCGCCACACTATTGGAGTGGGAATATTATTCTCGCCAAAAAAATGATGTCTCTATTATTAGAGAGTGAAGATGATTTGGCGGTGGATCCTAATGCGGTTAAATCTGCAAGTGTCCTTAAGGGTAAGTTGCTGGATATTATTAATTAGTGGGGATGATGGGGGCGGACTACGTTGTCTGAGGCATATTTTGATTGGCCGAAATGATAGGGGATATAGAGGAGTTACATTTTTCTTGGGTTGACTAAGCATTCGGTTTGACTTGTATGAAAGGACTCACTGTATGCCTCGCAAAGCACGTATCTTGATGCTGGGAGACCGAGTAAACTCTCAGCTTTTAGGTAGAAAACGTGGTCTGGCCTCAATTTTCTCCCATTTTTCCCTGCAAAATCTCCCCGCCGCGTTCAGTGGTTCAGCGTTTAGAACGTGCCACTTGGTGTAAGTCCTCTTATCAGTCAAAAGATACGCGTTTATAAGGAAATCTATACGTCGTGAAGAAAATCACACTGCTACCACTGACCCTGGCTGTCGCATTGACCGGCTGCCATTCCAACGTCAGGGACTCTTCCCCCAGCCTGCTGAAAGACGGCATTCAACTGCGCCAGAACACGGTGACAGTCGATGCCCAGCACGCCAAGGTCATCATGAAAGCTACAGGCAGCACCCATCCCGTACAGTTTTCAGTCAAGCGTGCCGCCGATCCTGACCAGCGTATGGAGTTGCTTGGAACTGTAGTGGATTCGGGCCAGGGCAAGGTGTTCGGCTGGATCGCCAAACTCAACGAAGTGGCCAACAGTGCCACGGTTAAACGCTTCCCGCAGTTGGAAGCACAGGCCGATGCCGATAAGGCGTTTCAGGTGTCGGGATATTCGAATAGCAGGGTGGCAAGCGGCTTGTATAGCTGCGGTCCGCTGCAAAGTTCCTTCATCCCGGAAAGAGCCAAGGTTTACCTGGTTGAGTTCCAGTTTATTGGCACCAATTGCGAACAGCATGTTTACGATGTCACCCAGCCTGATCAACGTATTCCCGTGGCGAGCGTACCTGCGGTGTGAAGTGGATTCATCTATTGCTCACGCGATAAAAAAACGGGCGACCCAAAAGGTCGCCCGTTTTCATTGGCTGCGCAATTTTTGCTGAGAACAGTGCCGTTCTCGTGGGGCCTAAACGCGAGCTTCTTGCGAACTGCTCCGCGTCAAACGACGTAAATTGACCCCGAAATTCTGCTGATCTAGTATGCGGCATCATTGCGCCATCATTCTGGATTCAGGGACCGAATATGCTGTCCAGAGCCATCACGGCAAGCCTTCTACTGGTATTGGCCGGTTGTACCAACATCAAAGTCGAGCCGGTCGCTCCTCAATATAAAATCTCCCAACTCTGCATCGAAGAGAACCCGAAAGTGGTGGTGGGCGATTTCGTCGATGGCCTGCAGACGTTGTTGCGCAAGCACAACATCGACAGTCGGCTTTACGCCACGCCCATTCCGGACAGCTGTGAGTATCGCCTGACTTACACCGCTATTCGTTCCTGGGACTTTTCCCCGTACTTGTCCGATGCCAATGTCCGGCTCTTCAAGGGCGATCAACAGATCGGTTTCGGGCAATACCACCTGACGGGCGAGGGCGGTTTTGATCCGTCCAAAGTGGCGTCGGTCGAGGAGAAGATGGGGCCGGTGCTCAATCAGTTACTGGGGCAAAACAAATGAGCGCAGTAATGAAAAGTATTCCGGCGTTGTTGCTCATGCTGTTGTTGGTTGGCTGCGGTCACACTAGCTCCAGCCAGCCTTATTTCGAGCCACCGGCGCCACCTCAGGGCAAGGCGTTGGTTTACATGATGCGGACCCAGGTCATTCAAGGCAGCTTTTATGACAGCGTGTTCAGCATCAATGACAGTGCGGTGGTGGGGCTTAATGACAAGACCTATTCCTGGGTGCTGGTGAGTCCGGGCCTGCACAAGGTATCGGCCGGGCCGCGTCCGCATCCCCGAAACGTATTTCTGACCCTCTCGGTCGAGCCGGGTAAAGAGTACTTCGTTGAATACACGCAGGAGTACGCGGCGGAGATGGTGCGGGTGAGGGATGCCAAGGACGGGAAAGCCATGGTGAAGGGGTATTCGTATATACCGGTGAAGTAGTCGCGCGCAGTAAATGGGTGATCCATCGCCACCCGAAACTCAATGTTTTTCTTATCTTGTAAGGGACTACTCAATGCGTTTTTTGGCTTACTGGTTTCTCTTGGCTGCGTCGGTACTGCTCTCGGGGTGCAACACCACGCCCTATGACAAGGCGACGATCTATTACGATCGGGCTCAATTCCCTGCGCAGATTGTTCAGGATTTCCCTGCATTGACTGGTCCGATTCTTCAGCACGGGCGGTGCACGCTGATCGTCGCGACGCCTGGCTCAAATACCGGCAGTTACCATTTCTGTACCTATGCGCTGACTGCGAATGAGCTGTATGTGCAGGGTTGGGACGCCAAGGCGCTGAAGTATGTGGAGATCGTGCACGTTGATTTGTCGACGCTTAAAACGATTTCGATTGCTTCATTCCTCCGCGCCAGTCAGGTCCAATTGACCGAGGCGCGCCGACAGTTGGCGCTGAGTGCTTCGATTGACGAAGGTGGTTATGGCGATAGTGCGGCGACCGAGCGGTTATTCGAATCGATCAAGAGCAAGGGTGTGCTTGTCGTGAAAAGCGAAGGGATGATGAACCCGCCAGCGGCGCCTTCGCCGATGATCATCCCCATTATCATTCCTAAGTAAGCGCTTTTTTTGAGCCGGGGCTTGCAGATACGCTATGTGTGACAAACAGATATACGACTTGACTGCACAGGATCTGCTTGCCCAAGGAGTTTGGTATTTCCCAATGGACGATACCGTGCAGAACGAACTGACGGTTCGCCCGGTGCCCTCAAGAGAAGTGATTGAGGCCGACTTTCAAATCATCGTCAGAACTGTTTTTGAAGGGCAAGATGGTTCGCGTTACGTGGGTTATGTGTATTGGCGCGCGAGTGACCATATCGGTGATCTGCAGCCGGTTGTGTTTGTCGGAACAGCTGGATGCGTGACGTTCTGGGGCGGGATGTTCCAACCGGCATGGTCTGCGTACCCTTCAGAGTTGCAGGCATTGCGCTTGGTGTTGCCTGTTTCATTCACCTCTGAAGTTCTTTTCGAATTGTCAGCTATTTCTGGTGTGCTGGAAGGGTTGTATTACTTCGAGAATGTTGAGGATGGAATTGTTGGCGTCGTCGCGTGATGTACGCAGTTTTTTGTACTCCATGAAAAGGGCGACCAATAGGTCGCCCTTTTCATTTGCTTCACAGCTTGCGCTTGCAAACGACTACCGATGACTTCCACTAGTCGCAGACGTTTCGACGCGAGGGGAATTCAGGCGTGCATCACGATGCGATTCATCCCCCGTGACAGCAGCTCGAAGAAGCTTTGTCTTCATACCGATCATGATGCTTCACCCATTCCATGATCTGCTCTTCGTTGCGCCCCTTGGGTGTCAGGTCAAGGTAGTTATAGGCGCCGACCAGCATGTCCAGGCCACGGGCGTAAGTTGAATAGGTGTGAAAAATCTCGCCTGCTTCGTTGCGATAAAACACGCTGAGGCCAGGGAGCTCTTCTTCGGCGCCGTCAGTTTTTTCGTAGTTGTAGGTGGCTCTTCCGGCGGCAACATCTTCAGCTCGGGCCGAGACGCCAAAGTCATAGTTAAAGTCGCAACCTTCTGACGATACCCAGTCGAATTTCCAGCCCATGCGTCGCTTGAACGCCTGGAATTCGGCGAAGGGGGCGTGAGAAACCGCCACCACCGCCACGTCATGATGCGCCAAGTGCTGGTTGGCACCGTCGATGTGGTCGGACAGGAATGAGCAACCAGGGCAGCCTTCGTCCCAACCGTCGGCAAACATGAAGTGGTAGATGACCAGTTGGCTGCGACCGCCGAACAGGTCGGCCAGCTTCAATTCACCATTGGGGCCCTGGAAGTGATAGTCCTTGCTGATTTTCACCCAGGGCAGGGCGCGGCGTTCGGCGCTGAGTTTGTCCCGTTCCCGGGTGAAGGCTTTTTCGTGGGCCAGGTGTTGTTTGCGGGCGGCGAGCCATTCTTCTCGCGACACGACCGGATGGTTCTGAACGTTCATCGGGTTTTCTCCTGCGCAATGCTGGGCGGTGACTGACACAACCTTGTCGTTTGACCTATGCCAAATTCGACATACCGCCGGTCAGCGCCGTTAAAGAACTGCGCTGAACGGCGGCGAGCACTGTCGGTCACAAGCTATGAAGGCCATCACACTCACAGGTTTTGGAGGTTGGACAGGATGACGACTTATAACTGGGATTTGATTGAACGCCTGCTGCACGAAGTGCAGAACGCAGCACCCAGCTTCACGCCACGGCCCTATGCCGAGCAGTACGCGGCGGAGAAAGCCACGGAGGGCGAAGAGACTGAGAACCTGGATCACCTGAAAGCGGTGGCCGGCGAGTATGAAAAGTTACTGTTGGCGCGTGGCTATATCGAGCCTCGACCTGAAGAGCAGGGTGGAACCGGTTCGAATTACAGGCTGACGATGCGGGGTTCAAGGTTGTTGAGCCTGATCGATAGCAGCATTCCGGGCAATGATCATCCGCGGCAGGTGCTGGATGAGCAGGACGATGCGCTGGATGAGGTGACGTTTGATGAGGTGGCGTCCCACGCGCAAATTGCCTGAAGAGCCCGCATATCCCTTGTAGGAGCTGGCTTGCCAGCGATTGCGGTCTTTCAGCCAGCATGGATGTTGGATGTAACGGCCTCATCGCTGGCAAGCCAGCTCCTACAGGGGATTGTGGTGGGGGACTATCCCTGCTTCGCGGCTTTCAGGCACTTCAAGTCGTTGAAGTCTTTGCGCACGCCTTCGATTTTCTTAAGCAGCCGCTGGCGTTGAGCCGGTGTGCTTTCGGCCATCAAATCCACAAACAGGCTTCGTGCCTGAGCTTCGGTGTTGGCGTAGGCCTTGCGGTAATCGGGTGTCCATAAGCTCTCGCGATTCACCAGAAGCGTCTCGATGCGCTGTGGGAATTCAGGACTCTGACGCTGCGCAACCGCCGCGCTGAACTGTTTCTGCCAATGCACTCGGTTGGCAATCCATTGCGTGTTCTGGTCGCCCAACGCATTTGACCAGGCAACGACCCGTTGTTGTTGGGTCGGGCTCAGCGGTCCGATCCAGCCATCCAGACGTTTTTCCATGCGCTCGCTACGTTCCTTGATCTGCTGAACGAGCGACGGTTTCACGTAGTCCTGCTGGCGTTTGCGCTGGTCCTTGGCAAAGGCTTCGTTCATTTCCGCGACTTGTTTGTCGTCCAGCCCCTGCAACAACTCGATGGCTGACGGGGTGATTTCCCGGGCGGTCTGGGCGATGGCTTGTTTGGCTTCCTGGGTGCGGGATTGCAGCGCGGCGTCAGTGACCTGATTGGTTTCGACCATCACCTGCAAACGGTCCAGCCAGTCGAGATAGCCTGGCAGTTGCGTGGTGCAGTGCCAGCTCAGGTGTTCCTTGAGGCGCTCGTTGAGCCAGCCTTTTTGCTCGCCGTTCATGTCCAGGTAATCGCTGAGCGTCCACGGGATGATCACGTCGAGGTTGCGATAGGCCAGGCCCATGCGGCTGCAGGCACCGAGGGCAAGACTGAGGGTGATGACGACGGCGAGACACTTCAACCAGCGCGACATGGGCGAGTCCTTGCGAAAGCGTAGGTTCTCATGTGATCGCAGGATGAGCCTGCCAGTTCAGCCAATCAATAAAACGCGCGTTCAGCCTTGAGGGTGACCAGGCCATCGCACTGACTGTTGTGCCCGGAATAGGCCGAGCAGTCGCTGCCGCTGAGGCTCGAGTCGCTGTAGATCAGGTCAAGGTCGATGCCCATGAAAGGGCGGGACAGTGTCAGCGACCAGTCGGTGAAACTGCCTACGTACCCACCATCCACCGACACCGGGGTGTTGAGCTGATGAGTGGTGTATTTCATGCTGATCCCGACGCCGAACGGCTGATTGCCACGGAGGTCGGCGAACACGGTGCTGTTCTGTTTGTCCGGATCGTTGCTGAACGCTGCGCCGAAACGGCTGCCCAGCAGGGTCAGGCCGCCAAAAAGTTCCTGGGTGTTGAGAGTGTCCACTTTGGGGTAGCTGTAACGGATCATGCCGACTTCGTAACCGAGGGTTTGATCGAAGGGCTGTTTAAACCCCACGTAGGAATCAACTTCAAGGTTGTTGCCCGGACTCAACCCCATGCTCGGTGACCATTGGCCGAAGTAGAAGCCGCTGTCGTGGCTCAGATCGAGCCCGCCGTGAAAAGAGCCGGTGGTCGAGGGTTTGACCAGCCCTTGGGCCATGCTGCGGCTGGGGGTGGTGCCGAGCTTGAGGTCGAAGTCACCCAGTTCACGCTGGAAGATTTGCGCGTTGGCGGCCGAACACAACAGCAGACTGCCAAGCAAGAAAAGAGAGGGTTTGAGCATGCGTCACTCCATGACAGCGAGGAGCAGAAACAAAAACTGCTGAAACGCTTAATCTAGACGTGTGCAAGCATACCGGCGAATGCTCGGCATCGAGGGCCGTTCGTCGATTTTTGAAATATTGATGGGTTTGGCGGGGTGTTGCGGGGAGGGTTCCAGTCCAAGCGCTTCGAAGCTCAAAGCGCTTAGGGACCAGGTAACGCGGGTGTTATTTTTTGCCCAAGGTGATCTGCTTGGACGGGCCGAACGTCTGGCCGCTGACGCCTTTGGCAATTTGCTGGATCTCGCCGCCGGATTTGAGGAACGCAGCAATCTGATTGTTGATCGATTCGCTGGTTTCAACGGCTGGAGCTGGCTTTGCTTTGCTGGTGGATGCTTTTACGCGCATGGCGGCCATTAACCTGTAGAAAATTAACTTGGCCACGCATCGTACAGGAAATACTTGACAATTGCTTGGCAAATATCCCCCTGAAATACACATCACAAAAGCGCCATTAATCGCAAGTTATTATTCGAGTTATGTTCCTAAGCTGCTGTTTTAAATAAGAACATCGGTGGGGAAGAATGGATTTTTACCTGGCTGGAAGGGCGATGAATCGACAGGTTGGCCTGACGAGCGGCCAGACCCGCCTGTCAAACCCCAGGAAAATTAAGGCCCCCAGAGGATTTTCTCGCGCCACCGGGCCGGGCGCCCAACGCGGCCTGCAAAAACGGGTAGAATGCCGCCCACGCAATGAGGGTATTGGAAATGGCTTTAGTCGGGCGTTACAACAGTTTGCAAGTGGTTAAACACACTAACTTCGGTTTATATCTGGACGGTGGTGCGGACGGCGAAATCCTTCTGCCTAATCGTTATATTCCCAAAGATATTCCCAGCGAAGATGAAGACTGGCTCAACGTTTTTATTTATCTGGACAGCGATGACAAACTCATCGCAACTACCGAAAAGCCGAAAGTTCAGGTCGGTGAATTCGCCAGTTTGAAAGTCGTTGAAGTCAACAGCATCGGCGTCTTCCTGGATTGGGGCTTGCCGAAGGATCTGTTGCTGCCGTTTTCCGAAGAAAAGCGTCAGATGACCGCGGGCGAGTACGTTGTGGTGCATGTCTACCTCGACAAGCACACCCGTCGTATCACCGCGACCGCGCGTCTGGACCGTTACCTGGACAAGACCCCGGCCAACTACACCCCTGGCCAGGAAGTTGATCTGCTGGTTGCCGAAGCCACCGATATGGGCTTCAAGGCAATCATCAACAACAAGCACTGGGGCTTGATCCACAAGAACGAAATCTTCAAGTTCATGCGCGCCGGTAAAGAAGAGAAGGGCTTCATCAAAGAAGTCCGTGCCGACGGCAAGATCAGCCTGAGCCTGCAACCAGTGGGCGAAGAAGCCGCCACCAGCCTGAACTCGAAGATCCTCGCCAAGTTGCGCGACAACAACGGCGCGCTGCCGGTGAGCGACAAGAGCGATCCAGCGGTGATCACCAGCATGTTCGGTGTCAGCAAGGGCAACTTCAAGAAGGCCATCGGCGCGTTGTACAAGAATGGCCAGATCGTCATTCATGCCGATCGCATTGAACTGAAGTGACGTCGCGCAAGATGGCGTCCGTGGTGACTTGAAGGTCTCCCACAGGCTACTTTTTCTGGCCATCTGGTTAATAATCGACAGCATAAATATTTGCCCCGACCTTGAGTCGGGGCTTTGCTTTCTACTGTGAGTCACTGCCATGGATTGTATTGTCGAGGTGTTCCGGTGAGCGCCAGCCGGCGTAGCGCCGATGGGTTTGCCCTGCAAGTGATGGTCGGGTTGTGCCTGATCTGGGGCGTACAGCAAGTCATGATCAAGTGGGCGGCGCCGGACATCGCGCCAGTCATGCAGGCGGCCGGTCGGTCAGGCATTTCTGCGTTGCTTGTAGGATTACTGATCTGCTGGAAGGGCGGTTGGGATCAGGTCAGCCATACGTGGCGCGGTGGACTACTGGCCGGCGCGCTGTTTGGACTGGAATTTTTCTTCATTTCCGAAGGCTTGCAGCTGACCACGGCCGCACACATGTCGGTGTTCCTTTACACCGCGCCGATCTTCACCGCGCTGGGTGTGCACTGGCTGTTGCCGAGTGAGCGTTTAAGACCGGTGCAATGGTTGGGGATTTTTCTGGCGTTTGTCGGGATTGCCATCGCGTTTGCCGGTGGGGTGTCCTGGGACAACCTCGATCACCGCATGTTGATGGGCGATGCACTGGGCGTATTGGCCGGTGCCTCCTGGGGGGCGACCACGGTCGTGGTGCGGGCCTCGCGCCTGTCGGAAGCGCCGGTGACGCTTACGTTGTTCTATCAGTTGATTGTCGGTTTCGTCGGCCTGCTGCTGATCGCGATGCTGAGTGGCCAGGTTACCCACGTCAGTCTGACCACCGTGGCCGTGGCCAGCGTGTTGTTCCAGGGGCTGGTGGTCTCGTTTTTCAGTTACCTGACGTGGTTTTGGCTGTTGCGCCGGTATCTGGCGGCGAACCTCGCGGTGTTTTCGTTCATGACGCCGTTGTTCGGTGTCACGTTCGGCGTGGTGTTGCTGGGTGAGGCGCTGAGTCTCAACTTTGTCATCGGTGCCGTGCTGGTGCTGCTCGGCATTACGTTTGTCAGCGCTGAGCAGTGGGTGCGCCGTCGTTTGCGCAAAGCCCTTGGCCAGCAGTGACCGGTCTACCCAGGGTGTCGATTCAGGCCCAGGCGATTGCCTGAGCTAATGGTCAGGTATTTTGATCAATTCAGTAACAGATCATTGCGGATTTTGCCGAGCATTTCGTAGGACTTCGGACTATTATCAGTGCGAAGGGGCTACAGAATTTCAGCCGCTCGGCACTACCCTGAAGGGGGCACCATGAAAGAGAAAATTCAAAACTGGCTGCATGACCTGGGTGTCGCACTCGGTTTGATCGAACCGCCTCTGCAACCTGTGCCTATTCGCACTGACGATGAACAGCGTCGACGCCAGCAGCGTCGTCGGTAACGTCAAGGTCTGGAACACCGCAGCCGTGTTGTAGCAGCTGTCGACGGCTGCATTCGGCTGCGTAGCAGGTGTAAATTCAAAAAACGGGCGAAATCAGTGTCGCCCGATCTCCATCAAAAACCGACTCAGATCATTCGCCGTCCTGGCGATTTTGAGCATCCGCTCTTCTTCGGCGCTAAATGCCTGTTGTTTTCCCTGGTGTCGAGTACAGCAGGCTTCAGCCATGCGAGCGCTGCCACTCATCAATCATCGTGCGCAAATATTCCCCGGAAAAACTGCCGAAATGCCCGCCATGCACGGTGCGGATCGGTAACTCACGCAAGCGCTGCAGACTGCGCGCGTAGTCGTCGAGGTTGGAATGGTAAGCGTCTTCGATCAGCGGCCCGTCGTAGATGATGTCGCCGCTGAACAGGGTTTCGGTCGCCGCTTCATACAGGCTGATGCCGCCCGGTGAATGTCCCGGCGTGTGCAGCACCTGCAGCACGCGATTGCCCAGATCCAGCACGTCACCTTCCTCGATCATTCCCGTGGCCGGCGCGGCTTTGACCCGGTACTCGGCGTAACACAGCGGGCAATCAGGATGTGCCTCGAACATATCGTCGCCGACAAATGCCCGGCTCAAATCGTTTTCGCCGTCAGGTGCCGCCAGGATGTCAGCCTCGGCAGGATGGACCAGGCGTTCGGCAAACTCGTGATGGCCGGCGATGTGGTCGAAATGGCAGTGGCTGGCCACCGCCACCAATGGCCGTTCGGTGATCCACGGCAGTTGCTCGCGCAGGCTCACCAAACCGGAGCCGCTGTCCAGCAACAGGTCCTTGTCACGGCCCTGAATGTGCCAGAGGTTGCAGCGGTAGAAGGGACGGATGTAAGGCTCGTGAATCAGACGGATGCCGTCGCTGAGTTGCTTGACCTCAAACCACTGATCGCGAGAAACAATCTTCATCAAAGGTTTTCTCCGGACGAAAAAAAACGGGTGTGGCAACCGACGCCACACCCGTCGAAGAAAGCATCAAGTCGTTATAGAAAGCTTAGATGGCGCTCGCCACCTGCGCCGGGCGACGGGACAGCAAGCTGACCAGCACGAAACTCACCAGGCCCACAGCGAGGCTGTAGTAGATCGGCGTGTTGGCATCCATACCATCCTTGATCATGAACACCAGCGCAGTGGCAAAGCCCATGCCCATGCTGGCGATGGCGCCGGCAGTGGTGGCGCGTTTCCAGAAGATTGCACCGATCAGCGGGATCAGCATGCCGCCCACCAACAGGTTGTACGCCAGGGTCAGGGCGCTGATCACGTCGTTGACCACCAGTGCGATACCCAATACCGCGAAGCCGGTCAGCAGGGTGAACAGGCGGTTGACGCCCAGGCTCGACTGTTTGCCGCCGCGCAGTTTCGGCAGCAGGTCTTCGGTCAGGGTGGTGGCAGCGGCGAGCAGGCCGGCGCTGGCGGTGGACATCATGGCTGCCAGGGCAGCGGCGATCACCAGGCCACGGATACCGTCCGGCAGGGACAGTTTGACGATGGCGGCGAAGGCGTTGTTGACGTTGTCCAGGTCCGGGATCAGCACATGAGCAGCCATGCCGATCAGGGCGCAGGCCAGTCCGTAAAGGATGCAGTAGAAGCCTGCGAATGTACCGGCGACCTGAGCCACTTTGGCGCTCTTGACGGTGAACACACGCTGCCAGATGTCTTGGCCGATCAGGATCCCGAAGAAGTAGATCATGAAGTAGGTGATGATGGTGTCCCAGCCAATCGTGGTGAAGCTGAAGGCGGTTGCCGGCAGTTTCAACACCAACTCATCCCAACCACCGACGCGGTACAGGCAGATCGGCAACAGGATGAACATCAGGCCCACGGTCTTGATGACGAACTGGACGATGTCGGTCAGGGTCAGGGACCACATGCCGCCGATCGCCGAATAAATCACCACCACGCCACCGCCGACCAATACCGACAGCCAGAACGGCAGGTCGAACAGCACTTGCAGTACGGTGCCGATGGCCAGGATCGAAACCACGCCGATCATCAGTGCATACGCCAGCATGATCACCGCGCTCGCGGAGCGGGCCATCGGGTTGTAGCGTTTTTCCAGCACCTGGGTAACGGTGTAGATTTTCAGTTTCAGCAGCGGTTTGGCGAGGAACAGGTTCAGCGCCACGATCCCGCAGCCGAGGGCCGCGCAGAGCCAGAAACCGGAAATGCCATGGACGTAGCCCAAGCGCACGGTGCCGACGGTAGATGCACCGCCCAGAACGGTAGCGGCCATGGTGCCCATGTACAGGCTCGGGCCGAGGTTACGACCGGCGACCAAAAAGTCTTCGTTGGTCTTGGCCTTGCGCATGCCGTAGTAGCCGAGTATCAGCATCGCGGCGGCGTAGATGAGTACGACGAATAAATCCAATGCCATGATGGCGTGTCTCCGATTGTCTTTTTTATGGTGAGGCGAAAATCAATCCCTGTGGAAACATCAATCCTTGTAGGAGCGAGGCTTGCCCGCGAAAGGAGCGCCGCGGACAGTCAGGCAGACCGCGTCATCGTTCTTCGCGGGCAAGTCGGAATGCCGCATCGCTCGCTCCTACAGGTAATGCGTTTGCCACAGGTAATGCGTTTAATCAGGCGGCTTGTCGCAACGCCGGTTTACCGAGCGAATCCGTGCTCTTGCTGCGGGGATCATTCGGGCCGAACACCGCAGCCGATTCCGGGAACAGGCTCAGCAGCGCCAGGTACACCAGCGAGGCCAGGCCGAGGGTTACCGGCAGGCTGATGTCGATGCCATCCGCCAGGTTCCCCAGTACACCCACGAATTGCCCCGGCAGGTTCACAAAGCACAAACCGACCAATGCACTCGGGATCCAGGCACCCAGCCCACGCCAGTTCCAGCCGTGGGTGAACCAGTAACGACCGCCTTTCTCGCCGCGGGTGAACACTTGCAGGTCATCCGGGCAGTAGAAGCCGCGGCGCACCAGCAGGCCGATGATCATGATCACCATCCACGGAGTGGTGCAGGTGATGATCAGTACGGCGAAGGTCGACACGCTCTGCACCAGGTTCGCCGCAAAGCGTCCGATGAAGATGAAGGCAATCGACATCACACCGATCAACAGGGTGGCCTTGACCCGCGACAGCACACGCGGGAACACGCTGGACATGTCCAGCCCGGTGCCATACAGCGAGGTGGTGCCGGTGGACATGCCGCCGATCACCGCAATCAGGCACACCGGCAGGAAGAACCAGCTCGGCGAGACGGCCAGCAGGCCGCCGACGTAGTTGTTCGCGGCGATGTAGTCCGGCGCCTTGATCGCTACGATAGTGGCGGTGGCGAGGCCGAACAGGAACGGGATGAACGTTGCGATCTGCGAGATCACCACCGCGGCCATGATCCGGCGCTTGGAGGTTTCACGCGGGATGTAACGCGACCAGTCGCCGAGGAACGCGCCGAAGGAAATCGGGTTGCTCATCGCCACCAGCGCAGCGCCGATGAAGGCAGCCCAGAAACCCGGTTGGCCCATGCTCACGGTGCCGGCGTAGTTCACATCGAAAGGACCGGCGAAAGCGAAGATGCCCAGCAGGAACAGCAGGCTGGCGCTCCACACCGCGATCTTGTTGACCCACAGCAGGAAACGGAAGCCGTAGATGCAAACCGTCAGTACCAGGATCGCGAACAGACCGTAGGCCAGGCCCAGGGTCAGGTCGGTTTCCGGCAGGCCGATCAGGCGTTTTGCGCCACCGATCAGCGCATCACCCGAACTCCATACCGAGAGCGAGAAGAAGGCGATGGCGGTCAACAGCGACAGGAACGAACCGACGATCCGCCCGTGCACGCCGAAGTGCGCACCGGAAGACACGGCGTTGTTGGTGCCATTGATCGGGCCGAACAGGCCCATCGGCGCGAGGATCAGCGAACCCAGTAACACGCCCAGCACAATCGCCCAGACGCCCGCCTGGAATGACAGGCCGAACAGCACCGGGAAACTGCCGAGCACGGCGGTGGCAAAGGTATTGGAACCGCCGAAGATCATCCGGAACAAGTCCGTCGGGCCTGCGGTGCGTTCGTTGTCCGGGATCTGTTCGACCCCGTAGGTTTCAATGTGCGTAAGGCTTTGGTCGTTGTTGTTGTTATTCATGATCTGCTCCGATCATAAAGGCGCGCTCATCGTGTGTGAGCGTCACCTGTTTGGCTAAGGGGTTGGCAGCCCTTCCGGCATTGCGGACAAATGTTCGTGGCAGGCCAGCCATAGGCCTTGTTGTTCTTGGCCAGACGCTTGTTTCTTGAAAACAATCGTCTCGCGCTCCTGGCTGAAGTGTTGCTCCCCTTGCATGCGCAGCTCGGTGGCCACGTCATGGATGAAAATCGCGACGTCACCCTGCAGGCTGACGAAAGCGTTGCTCGAGGTGCACGACAGCACCTCGAAGCCATCCTCGGCACGCCAGGTGTCCCACAACGCCTGATAGGCATCGCGCGACAGCAGAGGCTGCTCGAGGGTGTAGAAGACGAAGCTGGCATCGGCGCTGAAGGCGCCGAAGTAGGCTTCGCGATCGTTACGGGCAAAGGCTGCCACCAGATCGGCGGCAGCGTGCAAAACCTGATCACGTTCGTTCATGACCGATCCTCAGCGGTGGGCCACGCCAGGCAGTACGCAGAGCATTTCGTACAGCAGGTTGGCGCCCAGCAGCGAGGTGTTGCCGGTGGTGTCATAAGCGGGCGAGACTTCTACCAGGTCGCAACCGACCAGGTCGAGACCTTGGCAGCCGCGAACGATTTCGATCGCCTGAATGGTGGTCAGGCCGCCGATTTCCGGAGTGCCGGTGCCAGGTGCCCAGGCCGGGTCGATACCGTCGATATCGAAGCTCAGGTACACCGGACCGCCGCCGACTTTCTCGCGAACTTCGGCCATCAGGGGGGCCAGGGATTTGTGCCAGCATTCTTCGGCCTGAACCACACGGAAGCCCTGATTGCGGCTCCAGTTGAAGTCATCGGCGGTGTAGCCCTGAGCGCGCAGGCCAATTTGCACTACACGGTCGCAATCCAGAAGACCTTCTTCGACGGCGCGACGGAAGGTGGTGCCGTGGGCGATTTTCTCGCCGAACATGTGATCGTTCACATCGGCGTGAGCGTCGATGTGCACCAGGCCGACCTTGCCGTGCTTTTTGTGGATGGCACGCAGGATCGGCAGGGTGATGGTGTGGTCGCCGCCGAGGGTCAGGGGGATCACATCGTGTTCAAGGATGTTGTCGTAGGACTCTTCGATGATCCGCACGGCGTCGAGCAGGTTGAAGGTGTTGATCGCGATGTCGCCGATGTCGGCAACCGACAGCGAGTCGAACGGTGCCGCGCCGGTGGCCATGTTGTACGGGCGGATCATGACCGATTCAGCGCGGATTTCACGCGGCCCGAAACGGGTGCCAGGGCGCAGGGAAGTACCGATGTCCAGTGGGATGCCGATAAAGGCAGCGTCCAGGCCGGCAGCGGTAGGTACATGGGGGAGTCGGAGCATGGTGGCGATGCCGCCGAAGCGCGGCATTTCGTTGCCGCCCAGTGGTTGGTGAAGAATCTTGTCCACGGGTAAGGCCTCATCGTCGTTGTTTTATTTATGTCGGTTGCACCGCACCGGGGAGGCTCGGGCACCGTTAGGGGCCGATTCTGCGAAATGTAGTGGCCGGGAAGAATCGCTACGGACAAATACTTAGTTCAGATTTTTCTAAACTAATGGCGGGAGGGGGGATAGACTTCCCGGCTTGAGGGATGGGTTGTCCATGCAACCGAATCGCCGGCAAGCCGGCTCCTACAGGTTGAGCGTAATCGTCAATGCTGCACGACCCTGTAGGAGCCAGCTTGCTGGCGATCGGTTGCGCAGCAACCGCCGTCAAACAACGCGGACTCACCGATACACGCTACGGAGCCCCCATGGCCAACGCTTTACCCGACCTGAAACTATTACGCATCTTCGTCAGCGTGGTCCGCCATCAGGGGTTTGCCAACGCCCAGCAAGAGCTCAACCTCTCGACCTCGGCGATCAGCACCTACATGAGCCAGCTCGAAGCGGCCCTCGGCCTGGTGCTGTGCCATCGCGGGCGCGGCGGTTTCAGCCTGACCAGCAAAGGCGAGCTGTTCCATCAGGAAACCCTGCGCCTGCTCGGCGAACTCGAAGGCTTCGAGCAATACGCGGCGGCGCTGAAAGGTGAGCTGCGCGGTACGCTGAACCTCGGCGTCATCGACTCCACCGTCAGCGACAAGGCCTTGCCGTTCGCCGAAGCCATCGGCGCCTACAGCCAGGAACACCCGGCCGTGCATTTGCACCTGTCGGTGATGAGCCCGTACGAGCTGCAACTCGGCGTGCAGGACAACCGCCTCGACCTGGCCATCGGCGCGTTTTCCACGCGCATGAGTGGGCTGGTCTACATGCCGTTGTACCGCGAGCAACACTGGCTGTATTGCAGCAGCCGTCACCCGCTGTTCACCGAGCGGCGCATTCCCGAACAGGTCATCACCCAGCAACGCATGGTCGGTCGCGGTTACTGGAGCCAGGCCGAACTGGCGCGCCACGGCTTCAAGCACAGTGCCGCGACCGTGGAAAGTATGGAGGCGCAGTTGATTCTGGTGCTGTCCGGCGCCTATATCGGTTATCTGCCGGAGCATTACGCCCAGGCCTGGGCCGACAAGGGTGATTTGCGCGTGTTGCTGCCGGCGACCTTCGGTTACCAGGCACCGTTCTCGATGATCATGCGCCGGGGCCGCAGCCGCGAACCGCTGATCCAGACCTTCCGCGACCTGCTCAAGGCGCAGCTCAATCAGGCTTGAAACCATGTCCAGAATCCAATGCCCGCGCTGCCTGCGCCCGCAAACCCACTGCCTGTGCCCACTGATCCCGAGCCTCGACAGCCGCACTCGGGTGTTGCTGCTGCAGCATCCGAGCGAAGTGAACCATGCGCTGAACACCGCAAGGCTGGCGGCGTTGGGGTTGAAGAATGCCGAGTTGATTGTGGGTGAGGTGTTCGAGGATTTGCCGGCGCTGTTGAATCAGCCGGGCTATCAGGCGCGATTATTGTTTCCGGCCGATGATGCGCAACCGATGCAGGCGTACGCCGCAAACGATGAGCCACTCTTGTTGGTGGTGCCGGACGGCACCTGGCGCAAGGCACGCAAAATGCTGCACCTCAATCCGCTGCTGGCGGCATTGCCCCGAGTGACTTTGGTGGAGGGCGGCGTGTCGCGGTATCGCTTGCGCAAGGCGCCGGGGCCGGGGGCGTTGTCGACGGTGGAGGCGATTGTGCAGGCGTTGCAGACGCTGGAAGCGCCTGTCAGTTTCGAGCCGTTGTTGAAGCCGTTCGAGGCGTTGATCGAGGGGCAGATTGCGGCGATGGGGGAGGAGGTTTTCCAGCGCAATCATGGTCCGCAATAGTCGGTGTCAGTGAGGGCCTCTTCGCGGGCAAGCCTCGCTCCTACAGGTCTGCGTAATGTCGAAATTAACGCATAACCTGTAGGAGCGAGGCTTGCCCGCGAAGAGGCCGGGTCAATCACCAAATTTTTCGGAAAGTGATTACCGCTCCCGCATCGCCTCCGTCCGCGCTTTCAACACCGGTTTCAGCAGATAATCCAGCACACTTTTCTCCCCGGTAATGATATCCACCGTCGCCACCATCCCCGGAATGATCAGCAGTGGTTTCACATCCCCACCCAAGTGATTTTTATCGGTCCGCACCTGAATCAGATAGAAGCTGTTGCCCTTGTCATCAGTAATCGTGTCCGCACCAATCAACTCAAGCTTGGCACTCAACCCACCATAAATCGTGTAGTCGTACGCACTGAACTTGACCATCGCCTTCTGCCCCGGATGCAGGAACGCCACGTCCTGCGGGCGCACCTTGGCTTCGATCAGCAGGTTGTCTTCGATGGGCACGATTTCCACCATGTCGCTGCCCGGCTGGACCACGCCGCCGATGGTGTTGACCTTCAGCACTTTGATAATCCCGTGCACCGGCGATACCACCGTGGTGCGGCTCACGCGATCATCGATGGCGATGCTCGACGCGGTTATTTTCGACAGGTCGGTGCGTTTCTCATTGAGCTCTTTCGCCGCGTCCGAACGGAAGGATTGTTCCGACTCGTCGATCTTGCTTTTGATCTCGTTGATCGCCGACTCGGCGCGAGGAATCGCCAGCGTCGTGGCATTCAGCGAACCACGGATTTCTACCGCGCTGCGTTTGAGCCGCAGGATTTCCACCGGCGACACCGCCCCGGTGCCCACCAGTGGCGCAGACATGTTCATCTCTTGTTGCAGCAGCGCCAGGCTTGAACTGTATTGACCCTGTTTGGAGCGGAACTCCGCCAGTTCCTGGGTTTTCTGCCGCAGTTGTTCGGTCAGCGTGCGTTGCTCGCTGGCCAACCGGCGTTGCCGTTGTTCGTACAGCGAGCGCTCGTCCTCGGCCACTTGCGGGGCCTTGGCGATCACCTCCGGCGACAACTTGAACGGCCGCCCCTCGGCCTCGGCGGACAGGCGTTCGACCTGCGCGGTCAAGGCATAACGATCCGCTTCACTTTCTCCCTTGTTCGACAGAAACCGCGTGTCATCCAGGCGCAGCAGCGTGTCGCCCTTGTTCACCATTTGCCCTTCGCGCACGAAGATCTCGGTGACGATGCCGCCCTCCAGGTTCTGGATCACTTGAACCTTGCTCGACGGAATCGCCTTGCCTTCGCCCATGGTGACTTCTTGCAACACCGCAAACTTCGCCCAGACCACGGCGCTGATGATCAGCGCAGCGGCGAGCCACACGGTAATCCGCGACCAGCGCGGTGAATCCTGCAACGAAGCGCCGGCGGTTTCCGGCATGAATTCGCTTTCGGCGCTTTTGCTGAAGCTGTCGAAGTAGCCGCGTGAGCTTTGTGACGATGACATGGGCGGACTCCTAGACGGCCGCAGAGCCGACACGGCCCTTGCGCAGTGCATCGATGACCGCTTCTTTCGGACCGTCGGCGACGATCCTCCCGTTGTCCAGCACTACCAACCGATCCACCAGGCTGAGCATCGAGGTGCGGTGGGTCACCAGCAGCAAGGTTTTACCCTGGACCCAACCGTGAAGCTTTTGCCGCAGGACATCTTCGCTGCTGTTGTCCATGGCGCTGGTGGGTTCGTCGAGCAGCATGATCGGCGGGTCGAGCAACAAGGCGCGGGCCAGCAATACGGCTTGGCGTTGCCCCCCCGACAACAACTGCCCGCGTTCGCCGACGGGCCGGTCAAACCCTTGTGGGTGTTGACGTGCGAGCTCGGTGACGCCTGTCAGTTCGGCCACCTCCAGCATCCGCGCATCGCTGATGTAGCGTGCGCCGAGGGTCAGGTTGTCGCGCAGGCTGCCGGCCAGCAACGGCAGGTCATGGGCGACGTATCCGATCTGTTGGCGCAGGTCGGCGACGTCCAGTTGCCGCAGGTCCAGGCCATCGAGCAGCAACTGGCCTTCCTCCGGTTCGTAGAAACCCATGAGCAGTCGCCCCAAGGTGCTTTTCCCCGAACCGCTGCGACCGATGATGCCCACCCGCTCTCCGGGTTTGAGGCTGAAACTGATGTTGGCCAGCGCCGGTGCATTCTGGCCGTTGTAGTGAAAGGTCACGCCGCTGACGTCGAGGGCGCCTTGCAGTTGCGTGCGTTCCAGCGGTCGCTGTTTGGCGTCGCGTTCCTGTGGCAGGCCCATCAGCGCATCGGTGCTTTTCATCGTCAGTTGCGCTTGCTGATAGCGCGTGATCAACCCGGCGATCTGCCCCAGCGGTGCGAGTACTCGACTGCCAAGCATGTAGGTCGCCACCAGCGCACCGACGCTGAGGTTGCCGGCGATGATGCTGTAGACCCCGGCGACGATGGTCGCCATGCCGGAGAACTGCTGGATGAACAGCGTGCCGTTGGTGGCCAGCGCCGAGAGGTTGCGCGCGTGGCTGTCGAGGCGGGTGAGGGCGCCGTGGGTGCTTTCCCATTTGTGCTGGCGCTCGCTTTCGGCGCTGCAGGCCTTGAGGGTTTCCAGGCCGCCGAGGGTTTCGATCAGCAACGCTTGGCGTTCGGCGCCGAGGGTCAGGCTTTTTTGCACGGTGTCGCGCAGGCGCACCTGAATCACCATCGCGAACAGGATCGTGATCGGAAACGCCAGCAACGGAATCACCACCAGCCAGCCACCGAGCAGGCCGATCACCACCAGCATCAGCACGGCGAAGGGCAGGTCGATCAGGCTCGTCAGCGTCACGGCGGTGAGGAATTCGCGCAGGCCCTGGAAGTCATGGATGCTCTGGGCAAAACCGCCGATGGTCGCCGGCCGCGCTTTCATCGACATGCCGGTGATGCGTTCGAACAAGGTCGCGGACAGGATCACGTCGGTTTTCTTGCCGGCGGTGTCCAGCAAATGCGCACGGACCACCCGCAATGCCAGCTCGAAACCGGTGCCGATCAGCAAGCCGATGGACAGCACCCACAGGGTCGAAGTGGCCTGGTTCGGCACCACTCGGTCGTAGGTCTGCATCACGAACAGCGGCACCATCAACCCCAGCAGATTGATCAGGAAACTCGCCAGGATCGCATCGCTGTACAGCCATTTCGACAGCTTCAAGGTGTCGCGAAACCACGCCTCCACACGCGGCACCAGAGGCGAGCGCAGGTCTTCGAGTTCGTGCCGTGGCCGGGCGAACAAGGCCTGGCCGCTGTAGTTTTCGGCCAGCTCTTCACGGCTGACCCATTGCTCGCCACCGTCGGCTTCGCTCGGCAGGATCAGCAGGCGACCATCATCGCCAAAGCGACGCAGCACGGCGGTGCGACCGTTGTCGAGGATCAGCAGCACGGGCAGATTGAGCGCAGAAATGTCGTCCAGTTCACGGCGCAACAAACGCGCCTGCAAACTGGCCCGGGCCGCTGCGCGCGGCAGCAGGTCCAGGCTCAGGCGTTGGTGTGCCATTGGCAGCCCGGCACTCAGGCTGGCGCGACTGACCGTCGCGCCATGAAGTTTGCAGAGAATCAACAGACCGTCCAGAAGCGGGTCATCGAAGCTCAGCCGCGGATCGACACCAGTGTTGCCGGGTTCCATGCTGGTCACATTGCTCGCTCCAGTACGCTACTTCAGTTCAGGCAAACGGGCTTCGTTTTTCACTTCGGTCCGGGCAATCGCGTCGGCGGGCAGCACCACGCGTTGTTTGCTCAGCAACTGGCCCATGTTCGCCAGCACGCGGTACATCGAGTATTCCTCGGTGTAGCGCACTTCGGTATAGCGGCGGTTGGCGTTGTAGAGTTCGTTTTCACTGTCGAGCACGTCGAGCAGGGTCCGTTGGCCGAGGCCGAACTGGTCTTGATACGCTGCCCGTACGCGGGTAGTGGTTTCGGCGTATTCGCGGGCGGTCGGGGTTTGTTTTTTCGCGTTGACCATGGCGTTCCAGGCCAGGTGAATGTTCTCGTTGAGTTGGCGCAGGGCATTGTTGCGGATGTCCATGGCCTGGTTGATCTTGTGCGCGTCGGAGGCCAGTCGTGCCTTGTCGCTGCCGCCGCGGAACAGGTTGTAGTTCATCACGACGCCGACGCGCCATTCGTTGTCGTGGCCTTCTTCGCCGGCGATGTTGTTATTCGCCCCCACCGCGGCTTCAGCGTCGAAGCGTGGGTAGAACGGCGACTTGGCGACTTCGTACTGGCTCTCGGCCGATTGTACATCCGCCTGGGCCGATTTCAGGTACGGGTTGTTGTCGACCATGCTCTGTTGGGCATCCCGGATCGTGGCCGGCAATTCGCCGCGAATCGACGGCAGCGTTTCCAGTTCATCGGGCATGCGCCCGGTGACGGCGTAGAAATTCGCTTCGGCATCGGCCAGATCGACTTCCGCGGTGTCGAGGTTGTTTTCCGCGAGTGCCCGACGCGCCACGGACTGGTCGGCGTCAGCGTTGCTGCCGATCCCGCGCTGGGTGCGCAGGCCGATCTGGTCGTTGACCCGCAGGTGGGCTTGCAGGTTGTTCTTGGCCAGCGTCACCAGTTCGCGACGCTTGAGCACGTCGAGGTAGACCTCGATGGTGCGCAGGGCCAGATCCTGGGCGGTGCCCTGCGCGTAATAGGCCCGCGAGTTGACCACGCCTTTGGTGCGCTCGACTTCGTTGGCCGTGTTGAAACCATCGAACAGCATCTGCCGCAGACGCAGTTCCGATTGGGTGTAGTTCAGGATTTCCGTGTGGTGATTGCCGAAGGCCCGGGTGTTGGTGTTATCGCTGTACCCGCGCCCGTACGCGGCGTTCAGATCCACGGAAGGATAAAAGCCCCCCTTGGCGACTTTCACGTCTTCATCGGCCGACAGACGGCTGTCCACCCGCGACGCCAGTTCCGGGTGGGTCGCAATGGTGCTCTGGATCGCCTCGGTCAGTGACATGGCGTGAGCCTGAGAAGTACAGGCCATGGCCAATAGAATCGCACTGCAGATAGGGTTCAATCGGCGCATGGGTACATCTCCCTGAGTCCTAATGGTGCTTATTAGTCGCCAATTATTTGACGACATTTATAGGTAGAACCGTTTCATGCTCGTTACAACAGAGCTAAGAACATTCTGGGAGGAACCTAAGAAGAATTTCTCATAAGGGTTATGCCAAAAAAAACTTATGCGCTCTGCAAAATCCAGCACATTGTTCACGTCGAAAGCCCTTGATTTATGAGCGTTAGGGCGCTCAAAAGGGCAAAAGGAAAGTTCCACCCACATATCGACTAGGGCGTAGAAGTGCTGGAGGGGAGGGACGCGAAACGGTTTTTTTGGTGACGGTTTTTTGTCACTTGGTTGGTTCAGAACCGTTACGCATCGCTCACTGGACGAGGTGTTACCGAACAGGATCCCGATGCCTTTGATTGCAGAGGGTTTTATTCCGTAGCGGACACGTCGCCCATGAGCGACACGCTTGGCGAGATAGTCGCCAGGGCAGGGGCTTGGTGTTGACAAGCTGCTCCCCGGAAGAGGCTCGCTGGCCACCGCTTGACCCATGAGCACGTTCTTCGCAAACAACAGGATGCCGACGGCAGTCGGCAGCGGAGGAAGTGCACATGGCTACGCTCATCGGTATCGTCAGTAAGGTCATTGGTCAGGTGTTCGCCGAGGCGAGCAACGGCACCCGGCGTGCTCTGGTCGAAGGGGACCGGCTGTTTGCCGGCGATCAACTGATCACCGGGGCCGAAGGCGCGGTGGCGGTGCACCTGCAAAATGGCCAGGAACTGACGCTCGGGCGTGGCAGCAGTCTGCAAATGAACCCCCAATTGCTGGTGGATCACGCCTCCCATGTGAATACACCTGAAGCGAACACGCCGACTCAGGCTCAACTGTCAGATGTCGAGCGAGTACAAAAAGCCATCGCGGCGGGCGACGACCCGACCCAAACCGCTGAAGCGACGGCGGCGGGGCCGGGCACACCGGGTGCGCCCGGCGGTGCATTGGGCGGCGGCCACAGTTTTGTGCTGCTGGAGGAAGTGGCCGGGCGGGTCGATCCGACTGTCGGATTTCCCACTGCGGGCTTCAATGGTGTTCCCGAATTTCCGCTGGAGCGTCTGGCCGGCGATCCGGACAATGGCGGCAATGCGACCGCTGCACCGATTGTGGCTGATACCCCGGATCGTCCGGGCATTCCGGATACTCCAGACATTCCAGACAATCCCGTCACCCTGAATGGCCTCGACGTAGAGGGCGGCGAGCTGACCGTCTACGAGAAAAACCTCACCTACGGCACCGACCCGGACGCACCGGCGCTGATCCAGACCGGCACCTTCACTGTCACCGCGCTGGACGGTCTGCAAACCCTCACCGTGGGCGGCATCGCCGTGGTCACTGCGGGCGTGGCGGCAGGTTTTCCGCAATCGACTGAGACCGACACCGGCGCGATCTTCACCATCACCGGTTACAACCCGGCGACCGGTGTGGTGAGCTACAGCTACACGCTGCGTTACGACAGCGACCACCCGAATGGCGGCGGCGTCAACAGTAGCTCCGAACACTTCGACGTGGTGGCCAAGGATGTCGACGGCAGCACTGCGACCGGGCAGATCAACGTCAACATCGTCGATGACACACCGAACGCCAACCCGGACGCGACCTCGGTGGTGGAGGGCGGCACCGTCAGCGGCAACGTGCTGTGGAACGACGTCGCCGGCGCCGACGGTCCGTTGCTCGGCGGTGGCGTGGTCGGCGTGCGCGCCGGCTCGGACACCTCGACTCCGGTCAACGGCGGGCTCAACACCCACATCAACGGCACCTACGGTTACCTGACCCTGGACGCCCAGGGCAACGCCGAATACCACAGCTACCCGAACGGCGTGAACGGCCCGGGCGCGACCGATGTGTTCACCTACACCTTGCGCGATAACGACGGTGACGAAAGCACCACGACCATCACCATCGACGTCACCAACAGCTGCATCAGAGCCGCCGTCGACAACGACGTCACCGTCTACGAAAAAGCCCTCGACCTGAGCAAGGATGGCCAGGATCTCGCGGCGGGCACCGTCACCGGCAGTGAGCCGGGCCATACCGGCGAAACTGCCTCCGGCACACTGGTAGGCTCGGTCACCGGTGCTTCCGGCGCAGTCACCTACACCCTGGTCGGCAGCGCCACCGGAACCTATGGGCAAATCCTGCTCAACCCCAACGGCACCTACACCTACACCCTGACCTCGCCGGCCAGCACCACGCCGCACGCGGACAACGGCGCCAATACCCTGAGCGAAAGCTTCACCTACCAGGCCACCGATTCCCTGGGCAACACCGTCACCAGCACCATCAAGGTCAACATCGTCGACGACGTGCCCAAAGCGATGGATGACAGCAACGACGGTACCGCCACGCCAACGCACCTGACCCTCGAAGGCAACGTCCTGAGCAACGACGTGCAAGGCGCGGACCGCGTGCCGACCGGACCGGACAGCGGACCGATTACCGCGGGCACGTTCACCGGGACTTACGGCACCCTGGTGCTGAATGCCAACGGTACCTACACCTACACGCTGAACATCAGCGATGCCGATTTCAAGGCGCTGCACAATGGCGGTGAGGGGAAGGAGCAATTCAACTACACCCTCACCGATGCCGACGGCGACATCAGCACCGCGACGCTGGAACTGAACATCCATAACAGCCCGGTGACCCTCAACGGTCTCGACGTGTGTGGCGGCGAACTGACCGTCTACGAGAAAAACCTCACCTACGGCACCGACCCGGATGCACCGGCCCTGAGCCAGACCGGCACCTTCACCGTCACCGCGCTGGACGGTCTGCAAACCCTCACCGTGGGCGGCATCGCCGTGGTCACTGCGGGCGTGGCGGCAGGCTTCCCGCAATCGAGTGAGACCGATACCGGCGCGATCTTCACCATCACCGGTTACAACTCGGCGACCGGCGTGGTGAGTTACAGCTACACGCTGCGTTACGACAGCGACCACCCGAATGCCGGGGGTGCCGACAGCATCTCCGAACACTTCGACGTGGTGGCCAAGGATGTCGATGGCAGCACCGCGACCGGGCAGATCAATGTCAACATCGTCGACGACACACCGAACGCCAGCCCGGACGCGACCTCGGTGGCGGAGGGCGGCACCGTCAGCGGCAACGTGTTGTGGAACGACGTCGCCGGCGCCGACGGTCCCTTGCTCGGCGGTGGCGTGGTCGGTGTGCGCGCCGGCTCGGACACCTCGACCCCGGTCAACGGCGGGCTCAACACCCACATCAACGGCACCTACGGTTACCTGACCCTGGACGCCCAGGGGAATGCCGAATACCACAGCAACCCGAACGGGGTGAATGGTCCCGGCGCGACGGACGTGTTCACCTACACCCTGCGTGATAACGACGGTGATGAAAGCACCACGACCATCACCATCGACGTCAGCAACGGCTGTATCACACCGGTCACCCTCAACGGCCTCGACGCGTGTGGCGGTGAACTGACCGTCTACGAAAAAAACCTCACCTACGGCACCGACCCGGATGCCCCGGCGCTGACCCAGACTGGCACCTTCAACGTCAGCGCGCCGGATGGCCTGCAAACCCTGACCGTGGGTGGCATCGCCGTGGTCACGGCGGGCGTGGCGGCAGGCTTCCCGCAATCGAGTGAGACCGACACCGGCGCGATCTTCACCATCACCGGTTACAACCCGGCCACCGGCGTGGTGAGCTACAGCTATACGCTGCGTTACGACAGCGACCACCCGAATGCCGGTGGTGCCGACAGCATCTCCGAGAACTTCGATGTGGCGGCCAAGGATGTCAACGGCAGCACCGCGACCGGGCAGATCAACGTCAACATCGTCGATGACACACCGAACGCCAGCCCCGACGCGACCTCGGTGACCGAGGGCGGTGTGGTCAGCGGCAACGTGCTGTGGAACGACGTCGCCGGCGCCGACGGTCCCTTGCTCGGCGGTGGCGTGGTCGGCGTGCGCGCCGGCTCGGATACTTCGACCCCGGTCAACGGTGGCCTCAACACCCACATCAACGGCACCTACGGTTACCTGACCCTGGACGCCCAGGGCAACGCCGAATACCACAGCTACCCGAACGGGGTGAACGGTCCGGGCGCGACCGACGTGTTCACCTACACCCTGCGCGATAACGACGGTGACGAAAGCACCACGACCATCACCATCGACGTCACCAATGGCTGCATCAGCCCGGTCACTCTCAGCGGCCTCGACGCGTGTGGCGGCGAGCTGACCGTCTACGAAAAAAACCTCACCTACGGCACCGACCCGGACGCACCAGCGCTGATCCAGACCGGCACCTTCAACGTCAACGCTCCGGATGGCCTGCTAACCCTCACCGTGGGTGGCATCGCCGTGGTCACCGCAGGCGTGGCGGCAGGTTTCCCGCAATCGAGCGAGACCGACACCGGCGCGATTTTCACCATCACCGGTTACAACCCGGCCACCGGCGTGGTGAGCTACAGCTATACGCTGCGTTACGACAGCGATCACCCGAATGCCGGTGGTGCCGACAGCATCTCCGAGAACTTCGACGTGGCGGCCAAGGATGTCAACGGCAGCACCGCGACCGGGCAGATCAACGTCAACATCGTCGATGACACGCCGAACGCCAACCCTGAGGCAACGTCGGTGGTGGAGGGCGGCACCGTCAGCGGCAACGTGCTGTGGAACGACGTCGCCGGCGCCGATGGCCCCTTGCTCGGCGGTGGCGTGGTCGGCGTGCGCGCCGGCTCGGACACTTCGACCCCGGTCAACGGTGGCCTCAACACCCACATCAACGGCACCTACGGTTACCTGACCCTGGACGCCCAGGGCAACGTCGAATACCACAGCAACCCGAATGCCGTGAACGGCCCCGGTGCGACCGACGTCTTCACCTACACCCTGCGTGATAACGACGGTGACGAAAGCACCACGACCATCACCATCGACGTCAGCAACGGCTGCATCAACGCGGCCAGCGACAATGGCGTCACCATCATCACCAACGTCCTGTCGGGCAACGTCACGGTGCCGGGCGACGTGCTGCTGGCCAACGACATCGATGCCAACTCCAACCCGCTGACCGTATCGCCAACCACCTTCAACACTGGCTGGATTGCCAAAGGCGCGGACTTTACCGGCAGCAACCAGAGCTACAGCTTCACCGGCAACAACGCTCAATCGGTGACCATCGCGCGCAGCGCATTCGTCGCCAACACCGCAGCCATGACCGCGGTGCTGGTGGTCAGCGGAGCGTTGGGCGAAGTCAAAAACAACAACACCAATGACGAGGACCGCATCACCGTCACCCTCAAACAGGGTGAAACCCTGAACCTCGATCACAACCTGGCGGGCGGTCACGTCACCATGGAGTACTCGGTCAACGGCGGCACGTTCATCGGCATCGGCGATGGCCAGACCATCACCGCCGCAGCAGACGGCACCTACCAGATCCACATCACCAACATCGACAACGGCGGGCATGGCAACGGCAAAGGCGCGGAAGATTACCAACTGACCATGACCGTCGACTACTCCGGCGCCCACAACACCACCCCGGACTATCACGGCGCCTACGCCGTCGGCGACAGTGCAGCGGCGACCATCAGCTATCAGGACGGTCACACCCTCACCGGCACAACGGGTGACGACATGCTGGTGGCGGGCACCGGCAACAACGTGATCAACGCCGGCGACGGCAACGATGTGCTCACTGCCGGTGCAGGCAACAACGAACTGCACGGTGGCGCCGGCAATGACTTGCTCTACAGCGGCGCGGGCAACGACCTGCTCGACGGCGGCACCGGCATCGACACCGCGAGCTACGCCCACGCCACCGCCGGGGTCAAAGTGGATCTGAGCCTGCTCGGCGCGCAAAACACCGTGGGTGCCGGCACCGATACCCTGACCGCCATCGAAAACCTCACCGGTTCCAGCTTCGATGACAAACTGACTGGCGACAGCCACAACAACATCATCACCGGCGGCCTCGGCAACGACGTGCTCAACGGTGGCGGCGGCGATGACGTGCTCATCGGCGGCCTCGGCAACAATACCCTCACCGGTGGTGCCGGCGCCGACACCTTCCTGTGGCTCAAAGGCAACAGCGGCCACGACGTGGTCACCGACTTCACGCCAGGTGCCGACAAACTCGACCTGTCGCAACTGCTGCAAGGGGAGAACGGCACGGCGGCGTCGCTGGATGACTACCTACACTTCAAAGTCACCGGCAGCGGCGATTCACTGGTCACCAGCATCGACGTCAGCGGCATGGCGGGTGCTGCGCCAAACCAGACGATCGACCTGGCCGGTGTGGACCTGGCCAGCCATTACGGTGTGACGCCGGGCGCGGGTGGGGTGATTGCCGGGGCGGATACGGCGACCATCATCAACGGCATGCTGAATGATCATTCGTTGAAGGTGGATACCGTGTGACCTGAAACCTTAAACAACAAAACCCGCCATCCCTGTGTAAGGGATGGCGGGTTTTTTGTTGTGCGTTGTTTAGGGAAGTGTCCGACCGGCGGTAGCAAAACCTGTGATTTCTGACAGTAGCCAGCGCTAGCGGCCTGTCTTTAAATCCAACCATGAGGTTGCAGGTTTTTAGTTGTAGCGAATGTTTGCAAAGCAGGTTGTTTATCGGCGCCTTGCAGTCGTTGGTCAGGCGCTGGGTCGTTATACCTAAGGGCAGGTAAAGCCCAGGCACTGAAAGGAACGATAATATGTCGAACTACATCAAGCTGACTCGACTGACGAAGGAACAGGAAAACGCACTGGCTTATCGAAAGTTGCGATTTTCAGCAGACCCAGTACCGGCTGCTCCGCCAAGACTACACTCGGATAACCCCTTCATGAACCATGAAGTCGATGACGATGTGAACCAGCTTCATTTCCAGTTTCAGGGTTTGCCACTTAAGGTCCAGATCGACCAGTTTGAACAGTCGCAGCAAACTAATCCTCCCATCGACGGGATCATTCAGTTTGTATGGAACGGGACTCTGCTGAATGAGCCAAGATATCGTTATAAAACCCCCGTTAACCCTGCTGATTTCCCTTTTAATTTGACGCTGCCTGCTGGATTGACAGATAAAGCCGGTAAGCACGAGTTGAAGTACCGTATTAATCATGGAGGTAATACCGGAGCTGTAGTCACTCCATTGACTGTCAATGTCGACAGGGAAGCACCTCCGCCCATTAAGCCGACGGCCCCGGTTACTGAAATTACCAAGGAGTACCTAGATCTTCACGGATATATAGAAGTGACAGCTCCGCTGACTCAAGCCAACAAAATTGGTGATGTCATCCGCTGTTGGTTTGGTTCACGTATAAACGATACCGTATTGGTCGGCACAAAGACTCTCGAAAGCCCGATTACTGCGCCGGTGTTCCGTTTAACCAAAGAGATGGTAGGCACGGAGGAAATCCCTAAAGCGCTTTGGACTGATCATACTGACCGTAAAGGCAATCGATCGGCGCAATCGGATCGTCTGCATCTTGACTTGGTTCTGACTGACCCTCCGGTGTTGGTACCACCCGTTGTTCCACTGTTCGATGACGACGGGGTCATCAGCTTGATTGACGCGCAGACCGTTACCGGCGTGGGAGTTTGCATCAAAGAACAGTATGTGGGTTTTGTGTCCGGTCGTGACTATATGCAAATTATCTGGGATGGCAAGGTACAACAGGAAAAGTTGATCACTGGTTTTCCAGTCTTTACTGACGTGCATTTTAGAGACGTCTACAACGGTGTTGCCTTTAAGGATGACGTCCCGGTAGGACTGCGGGTTCGGCGTGGTAACAAACACCACCCTGCTGCAGGCCCCATCGTTACACTTGTCAAAAAAGATTTGAGAAGGCCCGGCACCATAGACCCCGAAAAACCAGGGCCGCCGGACGAAAGTTTGCCTTTGGTGACGGCTAAAGGCGCCGTTACACCTGAGAAAAATGTGATACGTAAAGTTGACTCGACGGGGCCTGTGACAGTCACTGTACCTTTGTACGATGGGTCTAAAGCAGACGAAGAAGTACAGCTTTACTGGAACGGCGTAGAAGTTCCGGCATCCACCACGCCAAATGAAGGCGGGCGTTATGTCGTTCTCGGCACCGAACCCACCGGCTTTGAAATTACTTTCACGGTCCCATGGGCGTTAGTTGATGCATCAGGCAATGATATCGATACGCTGGTTCACTACATCGCCTTTGATGCAGTTGCGGATGGCTATGCTGTTTCTCTTCCGACAGAAGTTGATGTTCAAATTCATGATGTTGATGTGTCTGATCCGGTATTCCAGCATCTTGATGAGGACTTTGGTTATCTTAACTGTAATTCCGTTCGCAGAGTTCCGGTTGTCGGGTTGGCAATTATTGTCTTTATTCCACCGGATGCTCAACTGGCGGATCAAGATATCGAGCTTGTTTATCAGGCGTATTCAGATGCCGCTGGTATTACTCCAATCGTTGGTGTGACCGACAAGGTTAATTACAGAGTCAGTGCGCGGGAGTCCATCGATGGCGCCTATATCAATTTTCCATTCGCCGTCTTCGATCAGACTGGCAGTGCCTTTGGTGCAGTTGAATACACTGTGACGCTAGGGGGAGTTCCAACAACGTCCGATAGGCATTTGGTTCAGGTGCATATGAAGGAGGGTGAAGGCGGGTCATGTGTTGTCCCTCCGTTGGAATAACTGAAATGGAGGCGCTTTATGCGCCTCCTTTTTTACGGCGTATTTTTAGTTTTATTTTATTGAGTTCTCTGGTTTGACGCGGGGTGATTTCCTCATGCTCAGAGAGATTAATCCTACATTTTTCTGTAAGACGAGCCGGTATCGTGCGCACCTCTCGACGTCACCCGCAATTCGATGAGGTTGACGAACTGACGAACAGGACGCACGAACATGACTTTTAAAAGTATCAGGCCGCGCACAGTCGCAGGCACAGGCTCATTCAAGAAGCTGGCAATACTTCCAGCATTTTTTTTCGTAAATTCGTCGCTATTTGCTGCTGATATTATCGATAACGGCACCATTAAGGATATCGATACGGGAACCCCCGTTACTGATTACCTTGTTCGCAATAACAGTACCTTGAATGTGGCAGGTAGTACCACCAAGAGTATTTTCGTAGAAACCGGATCTACGCTAAATATCAACGGTGGGACCATTAATGCCGACACTGGCATTGAAGGTATATCGATTACCAACAGCAGTGCGACCATTAACTCCACCAAGGTATTCAGCGACACCGTCGGCCTGGTGGTCAATCGGGTCAACAACTCGTTACAAGGCTCGGTTGTCTCTGCCACAAACAGTGAGTTCCATGGCGGTGAACTAGGCGCCAGGGTGACTGGCTTCAGCACCCTTACCCTGTTCAATACGAGCTTGACGGGAACCGACGTCGGCAGTGTTGGCTTGAACGTGCGCGGTGGTGAAGTACTCGCATCGGCCGATTCTCGTATTAGCGGTGACAGGGCTGGCGTGATAATGGACAGGGACCCTGCCGGCGTCGGCGCTAACACATTGGTGCTGGATAACTCGACAGCTGAAGGGCGCAATGGAGCGGCCATTGTTGTGGAGCAGGGCATCAACGCCACCATCGAGGTGTTGAACAACTCCACGCTGATTGGCGGAAACGGCAATGTACTTCAAGTAGAAGGCGCCTCGACGGCGAGCATGCGGGTTGCGAACAGCACCTTGCAAGGCAATGTGCAAGTGACTGGCAATAGCACCGCCAATCTCACCTTCAATAGCGCTTCGATGGTAGGCGATATCCTGCGCGAGAACGGCTCGACGGCCAATGTCACCTTGAACAATCGCTCATCGTTCACCGGACGCCTGAACAACAGCAACCTGAGCCTTAACAGCGGTTCGAACCTGACCATGGTTGGCGATGACCGCATCGGTACCCTGACGTTGAGCAACAGCACGGTTAATTTCGGTGCGCCTGGCGCGCAACGTGCGAATCGTCAACTTGAAGTGGGTACGCTCAATGGCAGCGGCATCATTGCCATGCAGGGCAACTTCCAGACCGGTGAAAGTGACTTGCTGAAAGCCGGTGCGGCCACTGGCAGCTATGAATTGGCCGTCAACGCTTCGGGCAAGGACGCGACGGCTCCTCGACAATTGACGCTGGTGCAAATCGGCAATAACCAGGCAGATTTCGCGCTGTTGGGTGGCCGGGTCGATGTGGGGACATGGCAATACGATTTAGCCGAAAGAACCAATGCCTCCGGCGAAGCGGAGTATTACCTGAACCCTACCACCCGGCTCAGTTCAGGTGCTCAATCGGTGGTGGCATTGTTTCGAACAGCCCTTACCGTGTCCTATGGCGAGTTGAAGTCGCTGGAAAACCGCATGGGCGAGTTGCAGGCGGACGACAAGCGCCATGGCCTGTGGGTACGAGCTTATGGCAACAAGTGGAACGTTGACGATGGTTCGACGGGTGTGGGTTATCGTCAACAGCAGCAGGGTTTCACCCTGGGCGCCGATACCCGACTGGGTGACAGTCCGTGGACTGTCGGTATGCTGGCGGGTTACAGCAAGTCCGATCTGAATCTCAACGGCGGCACTTCGGCCACGGTTGACAGCTACTACTTCGGCCCCTATTTCGGCTGGCTGAATCAGGACAATGGCTACTTCGTTGATGGCGCCCTGAAGTTCAACCATTTTCGTAACGAGTCCAAAGTCGGTATGAGCGATGGCAAACGTGCCGAAGGCGATTACAACAACTCGGCTGTGAGTGCGATGGTAGAAGGCGGCCGCCATATTGATCTGGGGGATGGCTGGTTTGCCAAACCTTCTGTTCAGGTATCCGCTGCAATCATCCAGGGAGAAAGCTATTACTTGGACAATGGCATGAGCGCTGAAGGTGACGACACGCATTCGTTGCGCACGAAGCTGGGCGTCATGGCGGGTCGAAGCATCAACCTGGGCGATACTCAGGTGCGTCCATACGGGCGTGTGGCGGTGGTTCATGAATTTGCATCGAACGACGACAACGTGCGGGTCAATGGAAACTCGATCAATAACAACCTGTCGGGCAGCGGTTTCGAAGTCGGTGCCGGGGTGATGGTTTCAGTGTCTGAGAGGCTGCACCTTGGTGTCGGTGTCGATTATGCCAAGGGTAAAAATATCGAACAGCCCGTGGCTGCCACTTTCAGTGCGAACTATCAGTTTTAAAAGTGTGAGACGAAAAAAAACCGCTAAAAGCGGTTTTTTTTTGCACTGCCGGCAATGGATTTTGCTAACTGTCGGTAGAGCCGTTCGCCGAAACCCGCGTGAACCTTACTTTATTCGATTCGGCGTTATGATCGTCGGAAGCAACGGCACTGACCTCATAGGCTCTGCCTACTGTCAATCCGGTGAGAAGTGTCGCCCAATTTCCATCCTCGTTGGCCGACTCTGCTTTCGGGTCGACGGTCCCGTTGACCTTGAGGTTGACCGACGATAGCGGGTTGGTTTTGCCGCCGACTCTTACATAACTGGAGGTGGTGTTACCGTTATCGATAATTTCCTCTTTGGCATCATGCACTTGGGTTTCGCGTGGCGCGATGGATTTTCTGACCTCAAACGAGTACGGGCCAGACTCACCGCCATCGGGGTATTTTGCCTTGGCAACAAGGAGATAATCCCCGAGTGACAGCGGGCCGATGGATACTGCGTAGCCGTCAGCTCCGATTTGCCCCTCACCTAAAGAGTCGTTGCCGTTGAAGATCTCGACGTACTCGCCTGCTTCGCCTTCGCCTTTGGCAATCAGGTTGCTCTCATAGGTGAAACCACCGTCATCGACGGTTTTTCCATGGGTGTCAGTCACGGTGTCCAGCGTTACAAGATCCGCCCCTTTAACGGTAAAGGTTCTGGGCGTAGGGGTCACCTCCCCGTCACCATATAGTTTTTTAGCTTTCAGGCTGTGCACGCCTGGGTCCAGTTTGATTTTGATTTCCCACTCTCCGTTACCCTTGGCGGTCGCCGGCGGAAATCCTTCTGGATCGTCGTGGTCGAGGAGTTGAACATCCTTGCCTGGCCTGCACTTGCCCACGACGGTGAGGTTTTGGTCAGAGGTAGTGTCGCCTTCGTTGACAGGATTGCCGTTCGAGTCACCGACAGCATCGAGAGACAAGCCGATGTCCGCTGCAACGTTGAAGCTTCGTGGCTCGGATGATTTACCTTCGCCGTAGAGTGCCTTGACGGTGATGGTGTAGGAGGTGCCTACCAGCAGATTCTTGAGTTCAAGTGTGTAAACGCCAACTGAATTAACCGGCGCCTCTTCAAGTGGTGTGCTGCCATTGAACGCCTGAACTTTCTGGTTCGGGAGGGCTTTACCTGTGACTTTCACCGATGGGGAGTAGGTCGTTTCGCCTTCATCAATCGTTCCCTCGTCATCTTCTATGGACTCGATGATGGGTGCGTCGGCGACCACGGTGAAGGTTCGAGGGGGGCTGGAAACAGGCTTATTGCCGTAATTACCCATGGCAATCAGGTTGTATTTTTTGACTTCGTTGACCTCGACCAACCCGGTCTTCCAACCGCCGTTCACGTCGCTTTGGGCGGATGCCAATGTATTGAAGCCGTCCCTTACCAGAATCGGCTTGTCCGGCTCAGCGGTTCCACTGACCGTGAAGAAGGTGTCGGAGGTCGTGCCGTTTTGACGAACAAGGTCCCCGTTGGAGTCCCTGACTTCTTTGATACTCAATGTCAAATCTGTTTCCTCGGGCGCAATGCCCGACGGAACGTTCGGTTGTCTGGCTGTCATGGTGATGGACTCCGGTCCTGGGGTGAGTGCCGGATTGATTTAATGCGTGAAGCATCAGCATTGACTACTGTCAGAAATAACAGTTGTGGGAGGGTTTCCGATAAGCGGTTGGAGTGACAGCCAGCATCACATCGCAACGGCCCGGATTTTCAGAGTGTTTTTTGCCGAAGAATATATACCGTCACCAGCACCGCACTGGTCAGCATGAACCCGCGTGCCCACGGCAGGGGCACCAGGTAGCAGGACAACAGAATACTCGCCCACATCAGGCCGATGGCGTAGACCTTGCCCTTGAGTGGAATGCCGTTGCCGTCGAGGTAGTCGCGAATCCACGGACCCAGCCGTGGATGCTCCACCAGCCAGTTGTAAAAACGCGGCGAACTGCGGGCGAAGCAGGCGGCCGCCAGCAGCAGGAAAGGCGTGGTGGGCAATACCGGGAGGAAAATCCCGATCACCCCCAGCGCTACGCTCAGCCAGCCGATGGCCAGCAGCCCGTAACGCAACATCAGGGAGCGGTTGCCTATGGGGTTGTCCATAGGCAAAACCTTAGTGGTGACGTGGCTTGAGGATCGCCGGTTTTTCGTCTGGCGCGTTGCACAGCAGGTACAGCGCGGTCAGGGCTTCCGGGATCTGCACGATCATGTCGTCCATCAGGTTGGCGTCGGCGGCGATGTCGGAGAACTCAGGCTGTTCATCGAACAGACCCGAACCGACCATGATCGGCAGCAGCATTTCGCTGACTTCGTCTTCGGCTGTTTCGAACCAGGCCGCTTCGCGCAGGAACACGCCTTCCATGAAGCCGATGCACCAGCCACGCAGGTCGGAATCGTCCGGGTCTTCGCCAAGGTCCAGTTCGCACGGCAGCTCGAACTCTTCATCGGACGCCAGTTGGCGGGCGATGTGAGCCTTGAGGGCCAGCAGGGTGGATTCGATGGCTTCACGCTCGGTGTCGTCGGCGTAATGCGGCTCTTCGGCGAAGAGGGCGTCGATCCATTCACGGTCGGGAACGCTTTCGGAACAGATCGACAGCGCGGTGAGGTAGCCGTGGGCGGCCACGTAGTCCAGCGCCTCGTCATGCAGTTCATCGGCGTCGAGGAAGACTTGCAGGCGGGTTAGTTGCTCAGCGAAGGACATTAAAGGGCTACCTTGGGAATTAACAGATGCGGGAATTCTAGGCCTTCTTGAGCACTCAGGCCAGCCGCGCGGCATATTTGCACAGAACACCGCATTCCTTGTAGGAGCGAGACCGGCTTGCCGGCGATGGCGGCCTGACAGCCGACCATTTTCGTTCAGGTGTACATATCCGTTGCTGCGGTCACGGCGGCTATTGGTTTCGCCCTTACGGCGAGTCACTTGGAAGAGCCCCAAGTAACCAAGGGCTCTTTCCCCTTTCGTTCGGTGGCTCGCTAATGCTCGCCATGCCCTCGCTCCGGTCCTGCTCCGTGGGCCCGCCGCCATCGGCCATCCATGGCCGGGGGCGGCTAACCCGGCATCCATGCCGGGTTGCCCACTGCGCAGAACCTGCGCTCGGCCTCTCGAGGGGGCGCTCAGATCAAAAGCGGAAGGCGAGCTAACGCTCGGCCTGATGAGTGGTGGAAATCAAAAGCAAACGCGATTCCCTGTAGGAGCGAGGCTTGCCCGCGAAAAACGACCGGACAACGCGTTCATTCAGACAGCCCGCGTTATCGTTGGCGTCCATCGCCGGCAAGCCAGCTCCTACAATTTTTAATCGTGTGAACCCAATCCTCGTGTAGGAGCCGGCTTGCTGGCGATAGCGGTGTGTCAGTCGACGCATTTATCGCTTGAACAGACGCTATCGCCAGCAAGCCGGCTCCTACAGGGGATTGGTGTACATGTCCGGAATGAGTGAACACAGCAGAGAAGGACAACGGGGACAACTGAAGAGCCAGGTCGGCCCGCAGGCCGCCTCGGCGGCTGTGGCGGTGGTCGCCCCCTCGAGAGGCCGAGTGGAGGTTCTGCGCAGTGGGCAACCCGGCATGGATGCCGGGTTAGCCGCCCCCGGCCAGGGATGGCCGATGGCGGCGGGCCCACGGAGCAGGACCGGAGCGAGGGGACCCTGAGCTTTAGCGAAGGGCCGAACGAAAGGGGCAAGAGCGCTTGGTTACTTGGCGCTTTTCCAAGTGACTCGCCGTAAGGGCGAAACCAATAGCAGCCGTTACCGCAGAAACGGATATGTACACAACCCAATACCCCGAGCCTGAAAACCCCGGATCGCGGTGCAACATGAAATATCCCACGGACTTTACATCGTGATCCTCTTCTAAGCGGCGCCCTTTGCAAGGAAGCCCTCGGGTATACTCCCGCGTTTTGTGATGCCCTGCTGGCGTCGCGGCTGAAATGTGAAGCGTCATGCAATGCGCACTTACGATTTGTCAGTGCAGCCTGCGTGGTTCTGAACCAGCCTTGCAGGGATGTTTCGGTGATTTTTGGAGTTTTTATGCTCGAACAGGCTCAACGCGTCCTCAAGGACATCTTCGGCTACGACAGTTTCCGTGGCCGTCAGGGTGCAATCATTGAGCGCGTGGCCAGTGGCGGCGACGCCCTGGTGCTGATGCCTACCGGTGGCGGTAAATCCCTGTGCTTCCAGGTGCCGGCGCTGTTGCGCGAAGGGCTGGCGGTGGTGGTGTCGCCGCTGATCGCGCTGATGGACGACCAGGTCGCAACCCTCGAAGAACTGGGCGTCGCCGCCGCTGCGTTGAACTCCACGCTAAGCGCCGAGCAGCAGCGGGATCTCGCCGCGCGGATCAAGCGCGGTGAAGTGAAGATGCTCTACCTCGCGCCGGAACGCTTGGTCCAGCCACGCATGCTGGCCTTCCTGCAAAGCCTTGAAATTGCCCTGTTCGCCATCGACGAAGCCCACTGCGTGTCCCAATGGGGCCACGACTTCCGCCGCGAGTATCTGCAACTGGGCCAGTTGGCGGAACTGTTTCCCAATGTTCCACGCATCGCCCTGACCGCGACGGCGGACAAGCGTACACGCGAAGAAATTGTCGATCGTTTGCACTTGCAGGATGCCGAGCGCTTCCTCTCCAGTTTCGACCGCCCGAACATTTTTTACCGCATCGTGCCCAAGGAACAGCCGCGCAAGCAGTTGTTGGCGTTCCTCGCGGAGCGACGCAGCGATGCCGGCATTGTCTATTGCCTGTCACGCAAGAAAGTCGACGAAGTGGCGGTGTTCCTCAGCGAGCAGGGTTTCCCGGCGCTGCCGTACCACGCCGGCCTGCCTAACGAAACACGAGCGCTGCATCAGAAGCGCTTCCTCAACGAGGAAGGCCTGATCATGGTTGCCACCGTGGCGTTCGGCATGGGCATCGACAAACCCAACGTACGTTTTGTTGCTCACCTCGATTTGCCGAAATCCCTTGAGGCTTACTATCAGGAAACCGGTCGCGGTGGCCGTGACGGTCTGCCGGCGGATGCCTGGATGGCTTACGGCCTGCAAGACGTAGTGATGCTCAAGCAGATGTTGCAGAACTCCGAAGGTGACGAGCGCCACAAGCGTCTGGAGCAGCACAAGCTCGACGCCATGCTCTCGCTCTGCGAAGAAACCCGCTGCCGTCGTCAAACCTTGCTGGCCTACTTCGACGAAGACATGCCCGAGCCCTGCGGTCACTGCGACAACTGCGTTGACGGCGTGCAGACCTGGGACGCTACCGAACCGGCCCGTCAGGCGCTCTCGGCGATTTATCGCACCGGCCAGCGTTACGGCGTCGGGCATCTGGTGGATGTGTTGCTGGGCAAGGACAACGAAAAGGTCCGCAGCTTCGGCCATCAGCACTTGTCGGTATACGGTGTCGGCAAGGCGATGGGCGAGAGTGAGTGGCGCTCCCTGTTTCGCCAATTGGTGGCTCGCGGTCTGGCCGACATCGATCTCGAAGGCTATGGCGGCCTGCGCCTGAGTGACACCTGCCGACCGCTACTCAAGGGCGAAGTGACCCTGGAACTGCGTCGCGACCTCAAGCCGCAAACCACGGCGAAAAGCAGCAAGAGCCAAGCGAGCCAACTGGTTCGCGGCGAAGAACGCGAACAGTGGGAAGCCTTGCGCGCCTTGCGCCGCAAGCTCGCCGAGGAGCATGGGGTGCCGCCGTACGTCATCTTCCCCGACTCGACCTTGCTGGAAATGCTCCGCAGCCAGCCGACCTCGCTGTCGGAAATGGCCACGGTCAGCGGTGTCGGTGCGCGCAAACTGGAGCGTTATGGCGAGGCCTTCCTCGAAGTCCTCGGCGGCCAGGTCGAGGCACCAAAAGTGGTGGCCGACGTTCGCCACGAATTGATAACGCTCGCGCGGGCCGGCATGACGCCGCTGCAAATCGCCGGTCAGCTGCAGTGTTCGGAAAAGAATGTCTACACCATGCTCGCCGAGGCCATTGGCAAGCAGCAGTTGTCGCTGGAACAGGCGCTGGATCTGCCCGAAGACTTGATGGGGGAAGTGCAGGACGCGTTCCTCGACGGCGAGGGTGAGTTGCCGCCGGTGGCGGAGATTGCTGCGCTGTTCGCCGGTCGTGTGCCGGAAGGTGTTTTGTACTGCGTACGTGCCGCACTGCAATCGGAATTCGAGATCTGACGCTCAAATCCTGAAACGGTTGTATTGATGTAACGATTCAGTACAGAGCAAACCTTGCCTCCAGCCGAGGGTCATGCTTAGCTGACTAATAATTAGTATTTCTCTATTTCAGTCTAACCATGAGTGTTTTATGCCGTTAACCGATCAACACCGCTTTGGCATGCAATTGGCCCAGATGTCGCGCGGCTGGCGTGCCGAACTGGACCGCCGTCTGGCCGGCCTGGGTTTGTCTCAGGCGCGCTGGCTGGTGCTGTTGCACCTCGCACGTTTTGACGACGCCCCGACCCAACGTGAATTGGCGCAAAGCGTCGGCGTCGAAGGGCCTACCTTGGCACGACTGCTCGACAGCCTGGAAAGCCAGGGCCTGGTTCAGCGCCAGGCAGTGCTGGAAGATCGCCGGGCAAAAAAAATCGTCCTCTGTGCACCGGCCCTTCCCCTGATCGAACAAATTGAAACCATTGCCACTCAACTGCGCCACGAGTTGTTCGACGGCGTCGATGAGGCGGATTTGAAGGTCTGCATGCGAGTTCACGGGCACATTCTGGCCAACCTGGAAAAATCTTGAGGCATAAGCAAGCGCCGGCTTTTTGAGATACCCCGTTGGGCAGACTATAAAGAACTACCAGGCAATATCGTGTTCGTAACGGATGTGCGAACACGCACTGGTTGGTTCTGGTTATCTAAGGGATGCTCATGCTCGAGAGTTGGCACGTTGTATTGCGGTGTTTCGCCAGGCTGCTGCTGGCCGGTGGGGCTGTCACCTACTCGGCATGGGCGCCTGCACTGGGCCTGGGTGAGATCACCCTGCATTCGGCGCTCAATCAACCATTGCGTGCCGACATCGCCCTGGTGGATGCCGCCGGTCTGGAGGAGGGCGAGCTGTCGGTCAGCCTGGCGACGGCAGACGAGTTCAGCCGTGCCGGTGTCGAACGGCTTTTCTTTCTCAATGACCTGAAGTTCACACCGATCCTGCGGGGCAACCGCAGCCTGATCCGGGTGAGCTCCAACAAAGCGGTCAACGAACCCTTCCTGAATTTTCTCGTGCAGCTGAATCAGCCGAACGGCCGTGTGCTGCGCGAATACACCGTGCTGATCGATCCTCCGGGAACGCCGGGGATTACTCCGGTCACTGACGAACCCGCTGCCAGTTCACCGAACTCTCCATTCCCGAGCGTTACACCTGCCGTTGCGCCTCCACCCGCGACGAAGAAAACCGCCCAGACGAAGGTTGAGCCACCGGCCGCTGTACCGGTGATTGATCCTGTCGCAGAACAGCTGGCTGCCAGCGTGCTGCAAAATCAGCAGCTGCAAAAAACCGTCGATGAGTTGAATGCGAAGCTGCAGGCTCAGGACGAACAGATCGCCGGCCAAAAAAAACAGATCATCGAATTGCAAACCCGCCTGGCGGAGGTCCAGCAAGCGCCGCCGGTCACGCCGCAAGCCGTGGCGCCCGCCCCGGTCGTGGCACAAGAGCCCGAGGCGTTCAACTGGCCGCTGATTATCGGGTTGCTGGTGCTGCTGGGGCTGGTGCTGGGGCTGATAGTTCGTCGGCAACGACAGCAGATTCAGGCATTGCCCGAAGATCTCCCGGTTTTACCGTCACGGCATGAGCCGGTGCTTGATCGAGCCGTAGCGCCGGTTGTGAAGGCCACCCCTGTCCATCATGAAGAAACGCCATCTGGCGATGTGCTGGAGGGTGTGGGCATTTACCTGACGTATGGCCGTTTTTCCGAAGCGGCGGCGTTGTTGCGAGAAGCCCTGGTCAAGGAACCACAACGAACGGATCTGGCGGTGCAACTGCTGGAAGTCCTCGGTAAGCAAGGGGATGTGCCAGCCTATGATGTGCAGGAGAGCAGCTTGCGAGACGCCGGGTTCGATTCCCGGCAACTTCAGGAAATCCGTTCCCGCTACCCGAAGCTGAACAGCGCGGTGCCCGAGGCTGCGACCAGCGTTATCACGACACCGGTAAAATCCGAAGAAGCGCCGGGCGATGAGTTCCAGTTGAACCTGGATGACCTGTCGATGGATTCGAGTTGGGACCTGGTCAGTCCATTCGAAAACCCTAAGCCCTCGGACGAATCGCCCAAACCCGAAGAACCGATCCTGGGCGAGCCCGAGCTGGAATGGATCGCCGAACCGGACTCACAGTCTCTGGACGACGATTTTCTCAACGAATTCGCTGATGCAGGTCAATCGCTTGAGCTTGAACCGCTGAGACCGGAACCGGGGGCACCGACCAACGCAGGCAAACTGGAACAGGCTCAGACCTGCATCGATGATGGCGATCTGGACAGCGCCATCGAACTGCTGAACGAGTTGCTCAAGGACGGTGATGAGCCACTCAAACAGACTGCGCGGACGTTGTTGGCCGGTATCCGCTGAGGCTCTATCATGGCGGTGCCCCTTGGCTCAGGAGTTTCGCCCGTCATGACAGCGCTTAAACCGGAAATCGTCATCACTTACTGCACGCAATGCCAATGGCTGTTGCGTGCGGCGTGGTTGGCGCAAGAACTGCTCAGTACCTTTGGCGACGATTTGGGCAAGGTGTCGCTGGTGCCTGGCACCGGTGGCGTGTTCCACATTTTCTGTAACGATGTACAGATCTGGGAGCGCAAGGCTGACGGCGGTTTTCCGGAGGCCAAGGTACTCAAGCAGCGGGTCCGCGATCAGATTGATCCGGACCGCGACCTGGGACACAACGACCGCACTCAGTGAGACGCGGCTTCGGCAGCGACCGCTTTCTTGCTTGAACCGCCGGAGAGCCTGCTGGATACGACAATCGCGACGATGATCAACGCGCCGCCGATCAGCATGCGCAGCGTCGGGTTTTCATTGAACAACAACCACGCCATGGTGATGCCGTACACCGGCTCCAGCGCAAATACCACGGCGGCGGTTCGTGCCTTGATCACCGCGAGGCTGGCGACGAACAGACTGTGAGCGACGCCGGTGCAGAATATCCCCAGCAGGCCGATCCACAGCCAGTCAATGGTGCGCACTTCGCTCAGTTGCGGTGCCGCCACCGGTAGCAAACACAACGCGACCACTACGTTCTGACACAGCGCAGCCTGCACCGGCGGGATTCGTCCGGAACTGGCGCGGTTGGTCAGCGACAGCAACGCGAACAGCAGGCCTGAACCTACCGCCCACAACAGTCCGGTGGTGGCGCCGCTGGCCAGGTCGAAGTCTGGCGTGACCAGCACCAGCCCGACACTCACCAGCACCACCAGCAGGATCTCGTTGGCGCGAATCCGCTCGCGGAAGATCAACCCTTCCAGGATCACGGTGAACGCCGGGAAACTGGCGAAACCGAGGGTCGCGATCGCCACGCCCGCCACCTTCACCGCAATGAAGAAACTCACCCAGTGCCCGGCCAGCAACAAACCGCTGAGCAGCAGTCGGCGCCAGTCCACGGCGTCGAGTTTTTGCCAGCGGGTGTGGCTGGCGAATCGCGCGAAAAGGGCCAGGGCGAGCACGGCAAAGGCCGCACGACCGAAGACGATAACGGCGGGGGAGGCGGCGGCGAGTTTGCCGAACACACCGGTCAGGCCAAACATCAATGCGCCGATATGCAGTGCGCCCAGGGCGGTACGGGGAGTCATTGCGATCCTTGATAAACATAACCAACAGAGGTGCAGTCTAGAGGGCTGTCGGCGTGCCTGTCTGTCGTCAGGCTCGCATCATTTGTCGCCAGCCTCGCGCCGCAATTTGCCGGGTGAGACACCAAACTCCCGCAGCACCGCCGCTGAAAATGCACTTTGAGAGCTGTAGCCGACCCGACTCGCAATCTCGCCAACGGGCAATGCTGAATCGCGCAACATACTCACGGCCATGTGCAAGCGACGGCTACGGATGTAGTCCATCGGCGTCTGCCCGCATTCAGCGACAAATCGCGCATGCAACCGAGCGCTGGACAGCCCTGCAATGCGCGCCAGATCGGCCACTTGCAACGGATAGGCCGCGTATTGATCGATGTGCGCATTCAATGCGGCGTACGGCAGACGCCGACCGCCCACCACTTCGCTTTTGGCATTGTTGAGGCTGGCCAGCAACAGCACCGCGCCTTGTTGCGCGATCAGCGGGTCGCTGACCTGACTGCCCGCCAGCCAACTGACCAATTGGCTTTGTCCGGCATCCAGCGGCAGGCGCCCGGCGTTGTCGAGCAAGCGGCGGCTGGCATCGGCGTGCTCGCCAAGGGACTGAACCACCCATTGATCGCTCGGCACATCCAGCACCAGGCAGCGGCTGCCATTGGCGCTGCCGCACGCATGATGGAAGCCGGACGGGACGACCACGAAACTCTGCTGAACCACCTGGCTGCCATGCCCGTCGACCTCGAAATCCAGCGCACCCGACAACCCGAACACCAGTTGCGCGTGGTCGTGGCTGTGGACGATCAGGTCGTGAGTGTATTGGCGGAGCGTGAGGATCGGTCTCATCGCAGGTCTCCCGATTAAGGCCGCCAGTTTACACCGCGGGCACTCATGTGCGTTGTCACAGGACTGACTTGTCCCTGTCATGGGCAATTAACCCGACCGGCGCAAGCTTGCGCAAACAATCGCAGAGGGTTGCCCATGACCAGCGCCGAACTCGCCAAACCCAGTCGTAAGCAACGTGTTCGGACCTTGTGGATTTCCGATGTGCATCTGGGCACCCGGGATTGCCAGGCCGAGCACTTGTCGCAGTTTCTCAAGGGCTACCACGCGGACAAGATCTACCTGGTCGGCGACATCATCGATGGCTGGAAGCTGCGCGGCGGCATGTACTGGCCTCAGGCACACACCAACGTGATCCGTCGTCTGTTGACCATGAGCAAGCGCGGTACCGAGGTGATTTATGTCACCGGCAACCACGACGAATTCCTGCGCCGTTACTCGAAGCTGATTCTGGGCAACATTCAGTTGGTGGATGAAGCCGTGCACGTGACCGCCGACGGCCGTCATTTGCTGGTGATTCACGGCGACCAGTTTGACGTGATCACCCGCTATCACCGCTGGCTGGCGTTCCTCGGCGACTCGGCCTACGAATTCACCCTGACCCTCAACCGCTGGCTCAACCATTGGCGCGCCCGGTATGGCTACGGCTACTGGTCACTGTCGGCGTACCTCAAGCACAAAGTGAAAACCGCGGTCAGCTTCATCAGCGACTTCGAAGAAGCCATCGCCCACGAATGCGTCAAACGCGAATTGCACGGCGTGGTGTGCGGGCACATTCACCATGCCGAGATTCGCAAGGTCGGCGAGGTGGATTACCTCAATTGCGGGGATTGGGTGGAGTCGTGTACGGCGCTGATCGAACATTGGGATGGCTCGATCGAGTTGTATCGATTGGCGGATGCCCAGGCGCGGGAGGCGGAGTTGAAGGCAATTAAAGTCGCGGAGCCCGCGTAGGCAGGTCAGACACCTTCGCGGGCAAGCCTCGCTCCTACAGGTTTGCGCGAACCTTGTAGGAGCGAGGCTTGCCCGCGAAGGGGCCAGTCCTGACACCGCAGATCTGTCAGGCCGGCGCGTGCTCTTCCATCGCCGCCCTGTAAATCGAGTTCTTCGGATGAGCAAACAATCGCTCCATCATCGGTTCGAAGAAACTCAGCGGTAACGTCTCGTAAGCCGGATCAAACGCCGCCGCATCATACTTCGCGCAAAACTCGATGGTCGCCTGATACTGCGGATGCCCGCTGAATTGCTCGCGTAAATGCCGGTCCATCCCCAAGTGATGGAAAAAGTAGTACCCCTGGAAAATCCCGTGTTTCTCCACAATCCACACATTCTCGGCGCTGACAAATGGCTTGAGGATCGCGGCCGCGATGTCCGGGTGGTTGTAGGAGCCCAACGTGTCACCGATGTCGTGAAGCAGCGCGCACACCACGTATTCCTCGTCACGGCCATCGCGCCAGGCGCGGCTGGCGGTTTGCAGGGAGTGGGTCAAGCGATCCACCGGGAAGCCGCCAAAATCACCCTCCAGCAGTTTCAGGTGCGCCATGATCCGTTTCGGTAATTGCCTCGCGTAGGCACTGAAGTCGGCGGCGATGATCGCCCAGTCTTCCTGCGTGCCGTCCTGCATGTGGGTGAAGCGGGCATTGGCATTCATCGGCTAGTCTCTCTTTGCTTTTCTATAGCGGCTGCGCCTAGAACGGTACGCGGCCCAGAATCATGTCGCGAAACATCACAAAATCGCCGAGCAGGCTGTAAAACGGATGTTGAAAGGTTGCAGGACGATTCTTTTCAAAGAAGAAATGCCCGACCCAGGCGAAGCTGTAGCCCGCCAGCGGAATGGCCAGCAGCATCGACCAGGCACCTTTGCCGATGGTCAGCGCCAGAATACAAATAACCAGCGTCGTGCCAATGAAGTGCAATCGTCGGCAGGTACTGTTGCTGTGTTCGCTGAGGTAATACGGGTAAAACTCAGCGAAGCTGTTGAAACGTCTGATATTTTCCACGACTGCGATCTCTGTGGTTATTGTTCTGACTGCAAGTTGTTCTGCGGGTAGCTTATTTGAGTCTAGAGTGATCATTGGCATCAGCCAGTGACAATGGGCGCCACTTTAGTATCCTTCGGAAATTGGCCGTAGCATGCGGCTCATCATGTAAGTAAACGCCATGAGCGAACGAACGACTTCTGCAAGCTGGGCGATGGGGATTGTCAAAGCACTGGAGATGGACGGCCTGGATTGCCGGGTTCTGTTCAAGCAGCTGGGGCTCGACTACGCGTCACTGGACGATCCGGATGCGCGCTTCCCGCAAGATTCCATGACACGCCTGTGGCAGCGCGCGGTCGAGCTGTCCGGCAACCCGGCGATTGGCCTGAACATGGGCAAGGTCGTGCGACCGGCGTCATTCCACGTGGCTGGGTATGCCTTGATGTCCAGTCAGACCCTGGCCGAAGGCTTCCAACGGCTGGTGCGTTATCAGCGGATCATCGCCGAAAGTGCCGACCTGAGTTTCCGTCTGCTGGATGAAGGGTATGCCCTGATTCTGACGGTCCACGGCGACCATCTGCCGCCGACCCGACAAAGTGCCGAAGCCTCGCTGGCCTGCGCGCTGGCGCTGTGCGGCTGGCTGACCGGGCGCACCCTGCAACCGCGCAAGGTGTTGGTGCAGGGCGAACAGCCCGTCGATCTCGAACCGTATAAACAAGCCTTCCATGCGCCGCTGGTGTTCAACGCAGCTTATGACGCGCTGATTTTCGAGCGCGCCGACATGGAAGCACCGCTGCCAACCGCCAATGAGGCCATGGCGCTGCTGCATGACCGCTTTGCCGGGGAATACCTGGCGCGGTTTTCCGAAAGCCGCGTGACCCACAAGGCCCGTCAGGTGTTGTGCCGTTTACTGCCTCAGGGCGAGCCCAAGCGCGATACCGTGGCGCAGACGCTGCACTTGTCGCAACGGACGTTGCAGCGGCGCTTGCAGGAAGAGGGCACGAGTTTTCAGACGCTGCTCGACGACACGCGGCGCGAACTCGCCGAGCAGTATCTGGCACAACCGAGCATGACCCTGCTGGAAATTGCCTACCTGTTGGGGTTCGCCGATCCGAGCAATTTCTTCCGCGCCTTCCGACGCTGGTTCGATGCCACCCCCGGCGAGTACCGGGTGCGGTTGATGGATGCGCCGAACCAGGTCAGTGACGCCAGAACGCCGGAATACACAGAACAAACACCGTAATGATCTCCAGTCGGCCGAGCAGCATGCCGAACGACAGAATCCACTTGGCGGCATCCGGAAGGGTGGCGAAGTTGCCCGCCGGGCCAATGGTTTCGCCCAGTCCCGGGCCGACACCGGAAACGGTACTGGCGGCACCGGTCAGCGCCGTCATCCAGTCGACGCCGAGCAGCGACAGCAGCAGGGCGATGACACAGATGGTAATGGCGAAGAAGAACGAAAAGGTCAGGATCGAACGCACGATCTCTTCGTCGAGACGATGGCCGTTGTACTTCTGCTTGATCACCGCGCGCGGGTGAATCAACTGGTTAAGGTTGGCCTTGAGCAGAATGTAGGCGACCTGGAAACGGAAAATCTTGATACCGCCTGCAGTCGATCCCGAGCAACCGCCGACGAACCCCAGATAAAAGAACAGCATCAGCGAGAAATTGCCCCACAGGCTGTAGTCCCCGAGTGCGAAACCCGTGGTGGTCACCACCGACGTCACGTTCAGCGCCACATGCCGTAGCGCGTCCAGCCAATGCAACTGAGTGGTCCACCAGTACCAGGTGGTGAGCACCAGCCACGTTACCAGCAACATGCCGAGCAAACCTTGAACCTGTTCATCCTTGATCAGCGCCTTGCGGTTGCCACGCAACGTTGCCACGTACAGGGTGAACGGCAAGCTGCCGAGAATCATGATGACGATCGCCACCCAGTGCACCGCCGGTTGCGTCCACTTGGCCAGTGACTGGTCGGAGGTGGAGAAACCTCCGGTGGAAATCGCCGACATCGCGTGGTTGATCGCATCGAACGGACTCATCCCGGCCCACCAGAACGCCAGGCTGCCGAAAATGGTGATGCCGACGTAGGCCGCCACGATCAAACGCGCCACCATGTGCGAACGGGGCATGACTTTTTCGGAACGGTCCGACGACTCGGTCTGAAACAGCCGCATGCCACCGATACGCAGCAACGGCAGAATCGCGACGGCCATGCCGATAAAGCCGATGCCACCGATCCAGTGCAGCAACGAGCGCCACATCAGGATGCCGGGGGACATGTCATCGAGATGATTGAGCACCGTTGAGCCGGTGGCCGTGATCCCGGACATGCTTTCGAAGAATGAGTCGGTGTAGCTGATGTGCTGGGTCAACAGGAATGGCAACGCCGCGAAGATGCACACCACCAGCCAGCTGCTGACGGTCAGCAGGTACATGTCCCGCGGGCGCAAGTGCACGTGCTCGGGGCGGCCGGGGATCACCAGCGCCAGGCCGGCGACAAAGGTGATCATGCTGGCCCAGAGGAACGACGGCAGGTCGCCGGTGCGATCGAAAATCACCAGGGTGGCCATGGGCACGACCATGGAGATAGCCAGCGTGATCAGGAAGAGGCCGATGATGAAACCAATGAGACGTAAAGTCGGCAACGCCATGAAGTCCGCTCGGGCTGAAAGTAGGAAGGGCGCCATTCTACCCGTGGGGCAGGGCATGTAAACCGGCATCCCCGAGGCACTTGCAGCTAGAATAGCTGGACATTTTTTTCAGGAGGTGGCCGATGCAGGCTCTCGACGCTTTGCTCAACCGTGTTTCCGTTCCACGACTGATCGACCCGGCCCCTACCGCCGAGCAGCGCGAAGTGCTGTTTAACGCCGCGATGCGTGCGCCGGACCACGGCCACTTGCAGCCTTGGCGCTTCCTGACAGTCGAAGGCGCAGCGCGCGAGCAAATGGGCGAGTTGCTGGCCGAAGCCGCGAAACTGCAGGACAGCGAAGCGTCCGAAGCGGTGCTGGACAAGGCCCGCAATGGTCCGCTGCGCGCACCGTTGGTGGTCGTGGTGATCGCGCGGTTGCAGGATCACGTCAAGTATCCGAAGTCCGAGCAGTTGCTGGCGGCTGGCTGCGCGGCGCACGGGATTCTGCTGGCAGCCTATGCGCAAGGTATTGGCGCGGTCTGGCGCACCGGTGACCTGGCGTATTCGGCGCATGTGGCCAAGGGCTTGGGGTTGGCTGAAGGGGAAGAGGTGATTGCTTTCCTGTACCTGGGAACGCCGCTGAAAGAACCGCGCGTGGCGGAGAAAGCAGACCTCGCTGAATTCGTCAGCGCGTGGCCCGGCAAAGCCTGACACCACAAATCAAATGTGGGAGCGGGCTTGCTCGCGAAAGCGGTCTGTCAGCCAACATCTTAGTTGTCTGACAGACCGCTTTCGCGAGCAAGCCCGCTCCCACAGGGGATTACGGTTGGACCAGGGCTCCGGGTACCAATGGTAATTCCAGGCTGGCAATGAACCCGCCATCTGGATGATTAGCCAGCACCAGACTCCCGCCATGCCGCTCCGCCGCTCTGCGTGCAATGGCCAATCCCAAACCATGCCCGGCGGCTGTTTGCCCCGGCGCCCGATAAAACGGCTCACCCAACTGGCTCAAATGCTCGGCGTCGACCCCCGGCCCATGGTCACGCACGCTCACCACAATCCGCTCACCCTGACGCACAGCCTGCATTTCAATCGATTGCCCCACCGGGTTGAAGCGCTGGGCGTTGCGCAGCAGATTGTCCAGGGCGCGCTCGATCATCGTCGGCCAGCCTTTGAGATTCAGTTGCAGTTCCGCATCGAGGCGAACGTTCTGCTCCGGCGAACCCAGTTGCGCATCCTTTTGCAGCGAGTTGAGTAGCGCATTCAGATCAACGTCTTCTGCGCTGGCGTTATCGGCATCGACCCGCGCCAGCACGAGGATTTCGCTGATCAGCGCTTCGAGTCGGTCGCACTCGCGGGTCAGGCGTGGCCAGAGTTTTTCCCGTTCCTCTGGGTTGGCTCGTTCGGCCAGTGCCAACGCAATGCGCAACCGGGCAAGCGGTGAGCGCAACTCGTGGGACACATCGCGCAGCAATTGGCGCTGACTGCCGATCAGGCTTTGCAGCCGTGAGCCCATGCGGTTGAAATCGTTGGCCAGCACGCCGAACTCATCGCGACGGTTGGCCAGTTTCACCAGGCTGTTCTGCTGATAGGTGGTTTGCCCCAGGTCATGCACCGCGCCGCGCAAACGGCTTAGCGGTCGGGTGATGGACAGGGTCACGAACAGGCTGAACAGGGTCAGCACCACGAGCGCGATGCCCAGCGCACTCAGTGGCCAGAGCAGGCTTTCGCGGTGCCATGAGTCCAGCTCCGGGTGCGGAATACGATAAATCAGCAGGTAGGTGTCGCCGGTTTTTTCACTGGTGTACTCGGCGGTCAGACGCCGCCACGGCAGGCGTCGGTCATCGTTGTTCTGACGCGCTTCGAAGGCCGCCGCGCGGCGCGGAAAGGTACCGCGAACGACCGGGTCACCGCTTTCGTTGAGCACCTGAACGTCGATGTGATACTGGCGTTTGCGCTGTTCGAGAATGTCCTGGGCGGCTTCTTCGCCCTGGGATTCGTAGGTTTGCGTCCATTCTTCGGGCAAGGTGTTGAGGCCCGGGTGGCGACTGAGAATCCACGCGTCCTGGTTGAGCATGTGCCCGAGCAGAATCGACAGCCCTGCCACCAGAGCGATGGCCAGCCAGAAGCTGGCCAGGATACGCCAGAACAATGAGCGCACAGAAAATCCTCAAGCTGACTGAATTCCATGTGGGAGCGAGCCTGCTCGCGAAAGCGGTGTGTCAGTCAAAGTAACTTGGTCTGATACACCGCTTTCGCGAGCAGGCTCGCTCCCACATTGAACAGGGTGGTATCAGACCCAACGGGGTTAGCCGCTGGGTCCGGGGTCAGCGCATTATTGCGCTTTTTGCGGTTGTTGCGCTTTCCACGCCTTGAACTCGGCCCATTCGGCGCGGCGCTCAGCCTGTTTTTTCTGGATCTCGTCGAATTGCTTCTGTTGATCCGGTTTCAGCAGGGCGCGCACATCGGCCTCGGCTTTCTTGTGGTTGGCGGCCATTTCATCTTTCATGGCTTTCTGGTCGGCTGGCGAGAGTTTTTCCAGGTATTTGTCGACCACTTGCTTACGCTCGTGCATCTGCTCGCCCATGATCTTGCGGATCTGCTCGCGCTGTTCGCGGCTCAGGTCCAGTTGGCTGTACGGGCCCTTGCCGTGCATGCCGTGCATCTGACCGCCGTGGCGCGAGCCGTCCATCGAACCACCCATCGGGCCGGCGCCTTCAGGCATGGCCATGGCAACGGTTGGCAGGGCGGCAGCGAACATCAGAGCGATAAGAGTCTTGCGCATGGTGAATCTCCTTGTCTCGTTCCCGGTACGTTCCGGATGAGTACAGATTACGCAGATCAAGGTCAGCGGCGGTCAGCGGAGCGTAAAGCTTGGGTAAAGACGATTTTGTATTCACCTGACACAACATCAAACCTGTAGGAGCCGGCTTGCTGGCGATCCATACGACGCGGTGTGTCAGGTAAGCCGCCATCGCCGGCAAGCCAGCTCCTACAGGGGTTTGTATTCACCTGACACAACACCGAACCCGTAGGAGCCAGCTTGCTGGCGATGCAGACGACGCGGTCATCGTTGGGGATCAGAGGCTGTAGTAATAGCCACGGCTGCGCAGGGCGACGATGCGAGGGCGGCCGTCGGGGTGGGGGCCGATCTTTTTGCGCAGGTTACTGACGTGCATGTCCAGGCTGCGGTCGTACAGGGTGAGCTTGCGACCGAGGGCGATCTGCGCCAGTTCCTGTTTGTCCAGCGGTTCGCCTGGCTGCTTGAGCAAGGCTTCGAGCAAGCGGCTTTCGGAGACGGTGAGGGTGAATTCCTGTTCATCGATGCTGACCACGCCCCGCACCGGGCTGAAACACAGATCGCCCAGTTCAAGCTGGCTGGACACCGCCGCCGGATGACTGCGGCGCAAGACGGCGCGCAGGCGGGCGGTCAGTTCCCGTGGATCGCACGGTTTGGCCAGGTAATCGTCAGCGCCGAGTTCCAGGCCCAGGATGCGGTCCAGAGGCTCGCCGCGTGCCGAGAGCATCAGCACCGGCAATTCCGGATGGTCGCTGCGCAATTGCTTGAGCAGTTCCAGGCCGCTGCCGTCCGGCAGCATCACATCCAGCACCACGGCCGCCGGTGACGTTTCGGCCAGCGCGCGACGAGCACTCTGACCGTCGTGGCAAGCCCGGACCTGAAAGCCTTCCTGGCTCAGCCAACTGACCAGCAGCTCACACAGCTCCTGATCGTCATCAATTAATAACAGCTCGCTCATGACTCACTCAATTTAGCCATTGTCGACGTTTTCGACTTGCACCACTGGCGAAGATACCGCAGAGCAGGGCCAATAGCGCAACTCCTGCGCCGATCACGAACCATTGCTGCTGGTCTGTCAAAAAGCGCGGCAGCGGACTGCTGGCCTGGGCTTCCTTGAGTTGCAGTTTCAGACGCTGATTCTCCTGGCGCAACCGGCTCAGCTGAGCGCTTTCGCGTTCGGCATCTGCACTCTGCAGTTGTTTGCTCAGTTCTTCTCGTTGCTGTTCGCTCACCTTCAAGCGTTGCTGCAACTCGCTGATCTGGCTCCCGGCGCTCAAGGACAGAGGCGTCGAATTACCACCGGCGGCACTTTCTTCACCGTGGGCGGGCGCCACGATCGACAACGTGACCAACATCAGACACAACGGACCTTTGCGCATCGGAGCTCCTGAATCCAATCGATTATTGGGCAGGTTGTCGGCAGGCAAACGAGAATAATGAGCGATTGAGAGCGCGATGAACCAAGAAGGTTCATCGCACGGGGGACGTTTACGGAAGGACTTGCTTGAACGGCTTGACCGAAACGTTGGCGTAGACGCCTGCAGCGATGTACGGATCGGCGTCGGCCCAGGCCTGGGCGGCGCTCAGGGAATCGAATTCGGCGACGATCAGGCTGCCGGTGAAACCCGCAGCGCCCGGATCATTGCTGTCGACTGCCGGGTTTGGGCCGGCCAATACGATACGACCTTCGCCTTTGAGCACTTGCAGGCGCTCAAGGTGTGCAGGCCGTGCGGCCAGGCGGGCTTCCAGGGAGTTGGCGACGTCTGTGGCAATGATTGCGTAAAGCATGTCAGTCCTCGGTTTTTGGCGTAGTGGTATCGGCGTCGTGCAGGTGGCGGGACAGGTAAATACCCTGAGCGACCAGGAACAACAGCGTCATGCCCAGGCTGCCGAAGACTTTGAAGTCGACCCAGTATTCCTGAAACGTGAACGCGACAAACAGGTTGGCGGCACCGCAGAACAGGAAAAATGCGATCCAGGCGATGTTCAGGCGAGTCCAGACCAGGTCCGGCAGGGTCAGTGCGTGGCCCATGATGCGCTTGATCAGCAACTGGTCACCGATGAAGTGGCTGCCGATGAACGCCAGGGCAAACAGCCAGTTGACCACCGGGGCTTTCCATTTCAGGAAGGTCTCGCTGTGGAACGCCAGCGTCAGGCTACCGAAGACCAGGCAGGCGATGAGCGTCAGCCATTGGCTTTTTTCCAGCTTGCGCTGCTTGATGAAGAGCGTGCCGTACACCACCAGGGAACTGATGATCAGCATTGCCGTGGCGCTGTAAATACCGCCTACAGTGACTGGGTGACCGGCGATGTCGACGACCCGTGGATCGATTTTGAATACGATGAAAAACAGCAGGAGCGGGATGAAATCGATGAATTGTTTCACAGTGGCAGCCAGAAGCAGGATGTGGCGGCATAATAACAAACATATGGGCGCGCGATAGCGCCAGCTGATTTGAGGTTACACATCCCTGTGAATGTTGATTTGCACTGCCATAGCACGGCCTCCGATGGCGCCCTGGCGCCTGCGGTTCTGGTTGCGCGTGCGTTCGAGAAAGGCGTGCGAGTCCTGGCCTTGACCGATCACGACACCCTTGAAGGCCTCGATGAGGCCCGTAGCGCCGCAACAGCGCTGGGGATGCAACTGGTCAACGGCGTCGAGTTGTCCTGCACCTGGGGCGGCGCAACCATTCATGTGCTGGGCTACGGATTTGATGTCAATGCAGCGCCGTTGGTCGATGCCATTGCCAAGTTGCACGATGGCCGTTGGCTACGTTCCGAAGAGATAAGCCGCAAACTGGCGTTGAAGGGCATGCCGGGTGCGCTGGAAGGCGCCCGGGCGATTCAACAGGAACTGGGCGACAGCGGCAACGCGCCGGCCCGCCCGCACTTCGCTGACTGGATGGTGCGCGAAGGTTTCGTCAAGGATCGCGCCGAAGCGTTCCGCAAATGGCTGGGCGCCGGCAAGCTGGGGGACGTCAAGCAACACTGGCCGACCCTGGAAGAGACCGTCGAAACCCTGCGCGCCGCAAAAGCCTGGGTGAGCCTGGCGCATCCCTGGCACTACGATTTCACTCGCAGCAAGCGTCGCCGCCTGATTTCTGACTATATTCAAGCTGGGGGCCACGCTATCGAAGTGGTCAATGGCCATCAGCCCGCCGAGCAAGTGGGCAGCCTGGCGATTCTCGCCCGTGAGTTCGGTCTGCTGGTCAGCGCCGGCAGTGATTTTCATGGCCCTGGAGGCTGGTCCGAGATCGGTGAATACCGCCCGCTCCCGGAGGATCTGCCACCACTGTGGTGTCGATTCAAACATGACCCAATTATTGCCGCCGTCTGAACAGGTAGAGAATGTGAGTCAATTTTTCCAGATACATCCGGAAAACCCGCAAGCGCGCCTGATCAAACAGGCTGTCGAGATCATCCGCAACGGCGGGGTGGTGATTTATCCCACAGACTCTTCCTACGCCATTGGTTGCCAGATCGGCGACAAGAATGCCGTGGAGCGCGTGCGCCGGTTGCGTCAACTGGACGAGAAGCACAACTTCGCGCTGATTTGCAGCGACCTGTCGCAACTCGGGCTGTTTGCCAAGATCGACACCGGCACCTTCCGCGTGCTCAAGGCGCACCTGCCGGGGCCTTACACCTTCATTCTCAACGCCACCCGTGAAGTCCCGCGGCTGTTGTTGCACCCGAAAAAGCGCACCATCGGCTTGCGTGTGCCAAGCCATCCGATTGCCCTGGCGCTGCTGGAAGAACTCGGCGAACCGCTGATGAGCGTGACGCTGATCATGCCCGGCGACACTGACCCGCTGAGCGATCCTTACGAAATGCGCCAATTGCTCGAGCATCAAGTGGACCTGATCATCGACGGCGGTTTCGGCGGCATCAAGGCATCCACGGTGATCAACCTCGCCGATGGCGAGCCGGAAGTGATCCGCGTCGGTTGCGGCGACCCGACGCCGTTCATGGCCGAGGCGTAAATGTCTGCAGTAGAACCCGTTATTGACAGTCAGGCCGGCGCCCAGCAAGAACTGCCTTTCGCCATGGTCTATGGCCAGGCGGTGCTGGAAATGCCGCTGGACCTGTACATTCCGCCGGATGCACTCGAGGTCTTTCTCGAAGCCTTCGAAGGCCCCCTCGACCTGCTGCTGTACCTGATCCGCAAACAGAACATCAACATCCTCGACATCCCGGTGGCGGAAATCACCCGCCAGTACATGGGCTATGTCGAGTTGATGCAGTCGGTGCGCCTGGAGCTGGCCGCCGAGTACCTGGTGATGGCCGCGATGCTGGCCGAAATCAAATCGCGGATGCTGTTGCCTCGCGCCGAAACCATCGAAGACGAAGAAGACGACCCGCGCGCCGAACTTATCCGTCGCTTGCAGGAATACGAGCGCTTCAAGGCAGCCGCGGAAGGCATTGATGGCCTGAGCCGCGTCGGTCGTGATGTGGTGGTGCCCAAACTGGATGCCCCGGAAGCACGGGCGCGCAAGCTGTTGCCGGATGTGAGTCTGTCGGAGTTGTTGATGTCCATGGCCGAGGTGCTGCGCCGTGGCGACATGTTCGAAAGCCACCAGGTCAGCCGCGAGGCGCTGTCCACGCGCGAACGCATGAGTGACGTGCTGGAGCGGCTAAAGGGGGGCGGTTTCGTGCCCTTTGTCGAGCTGTTCACCGCTGAAGAAGGACGTCTGGGGGTGGTGGTGACCTTTATGGCGATCCTCGAACTGGTCAAGGAATCTTTGGTCGAGCTGGTGCAGAATGAGCCGTTCGCGGCGATCCACGTGCGAGCCCGAGCCGAATAACGAGTTGAATCATGAACCTGACTGAACCCCGCGAGCTGGCGCCATTGCTTGAAGCCTTTCTGTTGGCCTCGGGAAAACCGCAATCGCTTGAACGCCTGTTCGAACTCTTTGAGGAGGGCGAGCGACCAGAGCCGCCGGTCTTCAAGAAAGCCCTGACGATTCTGGCCAAGTCCTGCGATGGCCGTTCGTTCGAGCTGAAGGAAGTCGCCTCCGGCTATCGCCTGCAGATCCGCGAAAAATTCTCGCCATGGGTCGGGCGTTTGTGGGAGGAGCGCCCGCAGCGGTATTCCCGCGCCATGCTCGAAACCATGGCCCTGATCGCCTATCGCCAGCCGATCACCCGGGGCGAGATCGAGGACGTGCGGGGCGTGGCGGTGAACAGTCACATCGTCAAGACGTTGCTGGAGCGGGAGTGGATTCGCATCGTCGGTTATCGCGACGTGCCCGGTAAACCGGCGATGTTTGCGACGACGAAGGCGTTTCTCGATCATTTCAACCTGAAGAATCTTGACGATTTGCCGCCGCTCGCGGAACTGCGCGAGCTGGAGCCTGACCCGGTGCTCGACTTCGACGACGCACCCGTGCCGGCCGGATTGCAGGAACTGGCGGACGCCAGCGCCGAGCCGGAAGAGCCGAAGGAAGAAACCAGTTTCCATACGTTGCTGCTGGAGCTGGACACCATGGAGGAGGGGCTCAAGACCGACTTCGATGACATTTTGCGTGATAGCGAGATGAGCGTAACCGAAGAGGTTTTGGCGCAGCCGGAAGCGGTCATTGAGGCTGAACTTCAAGTCGAACCAGAGGCCACCGTCGAAGAAGAACGGGAAGATGATGTGCTCGGTGTGGCTGAGGCGCGCGAAAAGCTCCTGGCCGCCGTCGCCGCGCTCGAACAGCCGAAACCCGAGCCCGAACCCGAGTTGTCCGATGAAGAAGCCGAAGCCCGGGCCCTGGCCGAAGCCATCGAAGCCGAACGCCGCGAATTCGAAGACTGACCTCCGACCTCGCAGGCGATGAAATCCACTGTAGGAGCCGGCTTGCTGGCGATAGCGGTGCGTCAGTCGACACATTTAGTGCCTGACAGGACGCCATCGCCGGCAAGCCGGCTCCTACAGGATTGGTGTTCAACCAAAGCCCCCAGCATCAGCATCTGCCCAGTCCTCACCGAAGCGGCGCTGCGTCTGATCAAACTCGGTGCCACCGGTCGGCGGAAATCCAGGTAACTGGCCATTCATCAGCTAGTCTCTGATGCGCAAACGCCGACATGAGCGTATGATTCGCGACCCTTCGGCGATCCCTTCGCCCAAGTACAAGCTTTCAACTCTTCAGGCAAAGCCTGAACAGACCACACCGGGAGGTGCCCAGATGAGTATCAACGACCAGAAAGACGACCAGGAAATCGGCCCAGCAGGCGAGAAACTGCAGAAAGTCCTCGCCCGTATCGGCGTCGGCTCGCGCCGTGACGTAGAAGCCTGGATCAGCCACGGCCGCATCAAGGTCAACGGCAAAGACGCCACCCTCGGGCAGCGCGTCGACATGCACGACGCCATCACCATCGATGGCAAGGTGATCAAGCGCGAAGAAGCCGCCGAGTCGGTACGCCGCGTGATCATGTACAACAAGCCCGACGGTGAAATCTGCACCCGCCTTGACCCGGAAGGCCGCCCAACTGTTTTCGACAAGATGCCACGGCCCAAAGAAGGTCGCTGGATCAACATCGGTCGTCTGGACATCAACACCACCGGTCTGCTGATGTTCACCACCGACGGTGAACTGGCCAACCGCCTGATGCACCCTTCCTACGAAATGGACCGTGAATACGCGGTACGTGTGCGTGGCGAAGTCGATGACGAGATGATCGAGCGTCTGAAGGCAGGCGTTGTCCTTGAAGACGGCCCGGCCAAGTTCACCGACATCAAGCAAGCACCAGGTGGCGAAGGTTTCAACCACTGGTACCACTGCGTGGTGATGGAAGGTCGCAACCGCGAAGTTCGTCGTCTGTGGGAATCCCAGGGTCTGGTGGTCAGCCGTCTGAAGCGCGTGCGTTTCGGTCCGGTGTTCCTCAACTCCGACCTGCCGATGGGTCGCTGGCGCGAAATGAGCCAGTACGAAGTCGACATTCTGAGTGCGGAAGTGGGCCTGACGCCTGTGGCCATGCCGCAGATGAACGCCAAGAGCAAAGACAAGCTCGACCGTATGCAGCGTAAATCGTCGCGTCCGATGGGCAAGACCGAGCGCGTGCGTTCGTTGCGTCCTGCTATCGGTAACCAGTCCGCTGCTACACCGCGCGATACCCGTGAACCGCATATCGAAGGCGAGCGTCCAGCCCGCAAACCAGCAGCGCCACGCGCTGATGGCGAGCGCGGTCCACGCACGCCGCGTCCGGCCAACGGTCGCACTGAACGTGGCGAAGGCCGCGGTGCCCCTGCTGGTCGTGGAGAGTCAGGCCGCGGTACGCCAGTGGCCGATCGTCCTTCGGACACCAAGCGCCCGGCCAAGCCAGCGCCAAAACGTCCGGGGATCAAGCTGGTCGAGGGTGACAAACCTTCGGGCAAGCGCCGCGGCGCGCCAGCCGGTTCGGGCCAGCGTCCGGGCTTCGGTCGTCGCAAGCCTGAGTAAGGGCTAAGCGGCAGATGAAAAACGCCAACCTTCGGGTTGGCGTTTTTTTTTGCCCGGTTTTTGCCCGGCGTTGTTTTTGAGGGCCTCTTCGCGGGCAAGCCTCGCTCCTACAGGTATCGCGGCTCGCGGAAACGGCACCGAACCTGTAGGAGCGAGGCTTGCCCGCGAAGGCGTCAGTGGGAGCACTGCCAAAGTCGGGGTGGAAAATAGGTGTTACGCCTCGTAAAGAAAACCTGACGATTTCTGCCGATTGGCCTCGAGAAACCACCCTCCGGCGATAACCGTAAGAAATTTCTTCCGCTCTATGAGCCTTTAGACCTTTTTCAGCACTCTGGCCCGCTTGTTTCACCGTCCCATGCAAGGTGAGATGCGCCCCATGCCTGTCGTGCAGGTGCATAACAAAAAGGAGGCGCAATGTACGCCGTGACTCATCTCCACCTCTCCCCGTGGGGCGGTTTTCCTATCGCTCACGCCGACGACCTGCAAAGGTCTGACTCTCTTTTTGCAGTCGCCCGAAACCCTCGGGGCGGACACGGGCAATCCCGGCAACCGACACGCTGATCCAGCAGTGTCTGGCAGCAGGGGGTTAGCGGTGTACAATGCGCCGCGTTTTACCTGTGACCTCCTGCGCACCTGCGCAAACCTCAAGGCTATCCGCCTTGTTCACTCCGCCGCGTCACGAGCGTGTCGGGTTCGATTTCGTCACAGATAAAAACAAACAGGTGACGCATGACCGTTGTAAATACGCTGAACTCCTGGTGCCTGCGCTGGGGTTTGATCGGCGCTGCTTAAAGTCGCAACCGAGCAGCAACGTCTATTGAACATCATCAAACCTTGCGTGAGACCCTTTTCATGAGTGGACAAAACTCGCATTCAGGCGAGCTGAAACGCGGCCTGAAGAATCGTCATATTCAACTGATCGCCCTCGGTGGCGCGATTGGTACCGGCCTGTTCCTCGGCTCGGCCGGTGTACTGAAATCCGCTGGCCCGTCGATGATCCTCGGCTACGCCATCTGCGGCTTCATTGCCTTCATGATCATGCGCCAGCTCGGCGAAATGATTGTCGAAGAGCCGGTGGCCGGTTCCTTCAGCCACTTCGCGCACAAATACTGGGGCGGTTTCGCCGGTTTCCTGTCGGGCTGGAACTGCTGGATCCTGTACATTCTGGTGGGCATGTCAGAGCTGACCGCCGTCGGCAAGTACATCCACTACTGGGCGCCGGACATCCCGACCTGGGTCTCGGCAGCCGGGTTCTTCGTGCTGATCAACCTCATTAACCTGGCCAACGTCAAAGTCTTCGGTGAGGCCGAGTTCTGGTTCGCGATCATCAAGGTCGTCGCGATCGTCGGCATGATTGCCCTGGGCAGCTACTTGCTGGTCAGCGGGCACGGCGGACCGGAAGCGTCGGTGACCAACCTGTGGTCCCACGGTGGTTTCTTCCCGAATGGCGTCAGTGGTCTGGTGATGGCCATGGCGATCATCATGTTCAGCTTCGGCGGCCTGGAAATGCTCGGCTTCACCGCAGCAGAAGCGGACAAGCCGAAAACCGTGATCCCGAAAGCGATCAACCAGGTGATCTACCGGATCCTGATTTTCTACATCGGCGCATTGGTCATCCTGTTGTCGCTGACGCCATGGGACAGCCTGCTGGCGACCCTGAACGCCTCCGGCGATTCCTACAGCGGCAGCCCGTTCGTGCAAGTGTTCTCGATGCTCGGCAGCAACACCGCCGCGCACATCCTCAACTTCGTGGTGCTGACCGCGGCGTTGTCGGTGTACAACAGCGGCACCTACTGCAACAGCCGCATGCTGCTGGGCATGGCCGAGCAGGGCGATGCGCCGAAAGCCCTGGCGAAGATCGACAAGCGCGGCGTGCCGGTGCGTTCGATCCTCGCTTCGGCGGCGGTGACGCTGATTGCGGTGCTGTTGAACTACCTGATCCCGCAAAACGCGCTGGAACTGTTGATGTCGCTGGTGGTGGCCACGTTGGTGATCAACTGGGCGATGATCAGCTATTCGCACTTCAAGTTCCGCCAGCACATGAACAAGACCAAGCAGACGCCGCTGTTCAAGGCCCTGTGGTATCCGTACGGAAACTACATCTGCCTGGCGTTCGTGGTGTTCATCCTTGGCGTGATGCTGTTGATCCCGGGCATTCAGGTTTCGGTGTACGCGATTCCGGTGTGGGTCGTGTTCATGTGGGTTTGCTACGGCATCAAGAACAAGCGCAGTGCTCAGCACGCACTGCACGCTGCCGCGAAGTAACGCAACGCGTAGAAACAACAAACCCGGCCAATGTGCCGGGTTTTTTGTAAGCGACGCTAAACCTGTAGGAGCGAGGCTTGCCCGCGAAGAAGACGCCGCGATTCATCAGGCAAATCGCGCAATCGTTCTTCGCGGGCAAGCCTCGCTCCTACAGGGTATTCTGGCGGTCCTGATATCGGACGCTTTTCCATGCTGGTGATTTCCAACAACGTGCATCTGCCGGATGCCGAGATCGAATTGACGGCCATCCGCGCCCAGGGCGCCGGTGGGCAGAACGTCAACAAGGTCTCCAGCGCCGTGCACCTGCGCTTCGACATTCCGGCCTCGTCCTTGCCCGAGTTCTACAAGGAGCGGCTGCTGGCGCTACGTGACAGCCGCATCACCAGCGACGGCGTGTTGATCATCAAGGCCCAGCAATACCGCACGCAGGAAGCCAACCGCGCCGATGCGCTGGAGCGGCTGACCGAGTTGATCCTCAGCGCCACCAAGGTCGAAAAGAAACGCCGTCCGACCAAACCGACCCTCGGTTCGAAAAAGCGACGACTCGAATCCAAGACCAAGCGCGGCAGCATCAAGGCTGGGCGCGGCAAGGTCGACTTCTAACGCGCGTCTCGCTCTTCACGATACTTGGGCGCTTGCCTGTACAGGTAAACGCTCAGTACCAAACCGCTCAAAGCGGCGATTGCGGCGAACAGGAAGATCGAAGCAAAACCAAATCCGGCGGCAATCGCGCCCGCCAACGGTCCGGTAATCCCCAGCGACAAATCGATGAACAGCGAATACGCGCCAACCGCAGCGCCACGGCTGGACGCTGGCACCAGATTGACCGCTTCCACGCCCAGCGCCGGGAACACCAGGGAAAAACCGAAACCGCTCAGCGCCGCGCCGGCCAAGGCCCAATGAGCATCTGGCGCGAGCCACAGCAGCAACAGCCCCAGGGTTTCCACCGACAGGCAGGCAATCGCCACGCGAAAACCACCGAGGCGGTTGATCAGGTTGCCGAACAACAGCCGCGCGCCGATGAAGCTCGCGCCAAACAGGCTCAGGCACAACACCGCGTTGTCCCAGTGCTGCGTGGCGTAATACAGGGTGATGAAGGTGGCGATGGTGCCGAAGCCGATCGACCCCAGCGCCAGGCCGCAACCGTGCGGCAGCACTCGACCCAACACATGCATGAACGGCAATCGTTCCCCGGCCACGATGGGCGCGGCGGTTTTCGGCCAGGCCAACGCCAGGCCCAGCACGGCGAGCAACACGATGCTCACGCCCATGCTCCACAAGCCCAACTGACTGACCAGCAGCACGCCAAGCGGTGCACCGACGGCCAGTGCGCCATAACTGGCGATGCCGTTCCACGAGATCACTTTGGCGGTGTTCGCCGCGCCGACCCGGCCGATGCCCCAGCCGATCGAACCTGAGCCCACCAGGCTTTCCGCGCTGCCGAGCACCAGGCGGCCGATCAACAGGCTGATCAGGCTCAGCATCGGCAGGCTTTGGGTCCAGGCCGAAATCAGCATGAATACGCCGCTCAGACCGCAACCGGCGAGGCCATACATGACCGCCAGTTTGCTGCCCTTGTTATCAATGATTTTCCCGGCGTATGGACGGCTTAGCAGGGTGGCCAGGTATTGCACGCTGATCACCAGGCCGGCGACTACGGCACCGAAACCCAGATCGCTGTGGACGTAGCCGGGCAATACGGCCAGGGGAATGCCGATGTTGAGGTAGCCGATAAAAGTGAACAGGACGATGGAAACGACTTGCAGCGTGACCGCCAGGGGGCGCTGGTTTTCAGACATGGGTAAAGGTCCACGGGAAAGCAGGATAGATAGGCTGCTTATGATAGCGGCGCGAGAGGCCGCAGGGCGTGGAAAAGTAAAACTATTTGCCGGGTGGGGGCGAATCAGGGTTTGGCGGGGGCGACCAATTGCGTCGTGACCAAGGCGGCCAGGGCATTTTCTTCGCTGCCGAAACGGGCGAGCAATGCCGCTTGTTTCTCGGGGGACAGGCGATTCCAAATCTCGATCATCTTCTCGGCGGTGCCGATCAGGACGCTGGCCTGGGTCTCGCTAAAGTCATCGGTCATGGATAAGTGGCTCGGTTTCAGGCGGTGTGGAAAGCGCATGTTAGCGCTTTCCACACGGTCTGGCATTGCGGGTGTTTCAGTCTTCGCTGTCGGCCTGGCGGCGTTCAGTGGCTTCTTTCGGCTCGGGCTGTTGGGCGCCGGCTTGCTGCGTGGGTGTCTGCTCAGTTTCGTGCAGGCTTGGGAAGGGGAGATTAGGGATCTCGTGCATGTTTCGCGCTCCTCGCAAAGTCTGTTGATAGATCTGGTAGATCCGCGCTTTTACAAAGCCTGGGCAGGATACAGCAGGAGAAATGACAATCAGACTTTTATATCCAATTGTTACGACGGATGGGCTTGTCTAGACAGGTGTGGAAGAGGGCGCGACACGAAACAAATGTGGGAGCGAGCCTGCTCGCGATAGCGATGTGTCAGTCAACATCTATGTTGAATGTCAGACCGCCTTCGCGAGCAGGCTCGCTCCCACAGGGGATATAGGTGCTTGAGGTTATTTGCAGACTTTCGCGATAGCTTCGGCCAGCAGATCAAGACGCGTCGCATCAATCCCCGCCACGTTCGCCCGGCCGGTACCGACCATGTAAACGCTGTGATGATCACGCAACTGTTTAACCTGGTCAGGCGTCAGTCCGGTGTAGGAAAACATCCCGCGTTGCACACCAATGTGCGCAAAGCGCTCGCGCAAACCATGAGGCTCCAGCGCCTCGACCAGGCCGCTGCGCAGTTGGGCGATACGCAAACGCATGGCTTCCACTTCGTCGGCCCAGAGGCTTTTCAGCTCTGGATCGCCGAGGATCGTTGCCACGACGGCGGCGCCGTGATCCGGTGGAGTCGACCACAGGTTACGGGCGATATTGGCCAGTTGGCTGCGGATATCCACCAGTTTGTCAGCCGTCTTCGCGCAGACAATCAGCGCACCCGTGCGGTCGCGGTACAGGCCGAAGTTCTTCGAGCAGGAGCTGGTGATCAGCACTTCCGGCAGTTCGGCAGCGAACAACCGGGTCGACCACGCATCCTGCTCCAGCCCGTCGCCGAAACCCTGATAGGCGAAGTCGATCAGCGGCACCAGATTGCGACTGCGCACCACTTCCAGCACCCGGCGCCAGTCGTCATGGGACAGATCGAAACCGGTCGGGTTGTGGCAGCAAGCGTGCAGCAAAACCACATCGCCCTCAGGCGCTTCGTTGAGCGATGCCAGCATCGCTTCAACATCGAGGCGGTTGTCGCTGCCGACATAAGGGTAGTGATTAACCTTGACACCGGCCGTGGCGAAAATGGTTTCGTGAATCGGCCAGGTCGGGTTGCTCAACCACACGCCACGGCCCGGCAGGCACTGGGCGATGAAGTCCGCGCTCAAGCGCAGCGCACCAGTGCCGCCCGGCGTCTGGGTGGCACCGGCCCGTTGTTCGGCGATCAGCGCAGAATCGGCGCCGAGCACCAACTCGTTGATGGCTTTGCCGAACGCCGGTTCGCCGTGACCGCCGATGTAGGTCTTGGTGGTCTGGCGATCCACCAGGCGCTGCTCCGCAAGCTTCACGGCCTGTGGAATCGGCGTCAGGCCAAAGGCGTCTTTATAGACGCCCACGCCAAGGTCGAATTTGCGCGGGTTGGGGTCCTGCGCATAGGCCTCCATCAGGCCGAGAATCGGGTCGCCGGGTACTCGACCTATGGCGTCGAAATGCATTATTTGCGGCCCTCGGCGTCCTTGGCCACTTCGTCAGTGCGCGCGGCCATGATGAAATCGTTGCGGTGCAGGCCTTTGATGGAGTGGCTCCACCAGGTCACGGTGACTTTGCCCCATTCGGTCAGCAGGCCCGGGTGGTGACCTTCGGCCTCGGAGATTTCCCCGACTGCGTTGGTGAACGCCAGCGCGTGCTTGAAGTTCTTGAACAGGAAAACCTTTTCCAGCTGCATGACGCTGTCGCGGACTTCGATGTTCCAGTCTGGGATTTGCTTGATCAGTACCGGCAGCTCTTCGTCGCTGACCTGAGGGGCGTCGGCGCGGCAGGCTTCGCAATGGGCTTGGTTCAATGTGGACATGATGTGTTCCTGAATTCGAATGATTGGAAATCGGCCGTCAGTGCAACCACGCTAAACCAAAGCGTCGATTCCTGACAGGCTCACTTGATTCTAAAAGCTGCGGATCACGCGGCTTTTTTTTGGCGGAAATTTAGGCGCGTGCAAACCCAGCTGCATGCCTTGCTTGACCATGCCCATGATGTCTTCATGAGCCAGGTCGAACAGGCGCTTGAGGTTCGGCAAGACGAAATACAACGGTTGCAGGATGTCGATGCGGTAAGGGGTGCGCATGCATTCCAGTGGATCGAAGGCCTGATGCTCAGGTTCGTCCGACAGGCTGTAAACGGTTTCTTTCGGCGAGGAGAGAATGCCGCCGCCGTAAATGCGCTGGCCTTCGGGTGTATCGACCAGACCGAACTCGATGGTCATCCAATACAAGCGCGCCAGGTACACGCGTTCTTCCTTGGAAGCCTTCAGGCCGAGTTTGCCGTAGGTGTGGGTGAATTCGGCGAACCAAGGGTTGGTCAGCAGCGGGCAGTGGCCAAAGATCTCGTGGAAAATGTCCGGCTCTTGCAGGTAATCCAGCTCTTCGCGGCTACGAATAAACGTCGCCACCGGAAACTGCTTGTTCGCCAGTAATTCAAAGAAAGTCTGGAAAGGAATCAGCGCGGGTACTCGGGCAACCTGCCAGCCGGTGGTTTCACCGAGGACTTTGTTGATTTCGCCGAGTTGCGGAATGCGGTCGTGGGGCAGACCGAGTTTTTCGATACCGTCCAGGTATTCCTGGCACGCACGCCCTTCGATCACTTTCAGTTGGCGAGTGATCAGCGTGTTCCACACCGCGTGTTCTTCGGCGGGGTAGTCGATAAAACCTTGCGCATCGGGCTCGCGAGCCACGTACTGCGTCTGCTTCATGCTGCTCTCCTGCTAGGGGATTTCGTTCTTGTTATGTCCTGCTATGGACTTAGAAATACCTCAGGAATTGCGATGTTGCAGCACGTGTAAGCCGTCGCATGTAGGAATATTCGTCGGTTTTCGTAAACTTTTCGTTACGGATTGACTGCTGTGGTGCTGCGCATGAGTTTTTCGGGTTTGAAATGGCTCACAGGTGTCACATAATCTTGACGACTATCTGAGCGTGCCCAGAGAAATATTTCCTGGTGGGCCTCGATTGATTGGTAAGCCGCTGTATTTAGGAGCCGGCTTGCCTGCGATAGCGTTCTCAAGGACCCCATCGCCGGCAAGCCAGCTCCTACAGGAAGCGATCCATCGCCTTAATTTACCTTCGGGCCTTATATGCGTATCAAAGTCCACTGCCAGAACCGCATCGGCATCCTGCGCGACATTCTCAATTTGCTGGTCGAGTACGGGATCAACGTCGCTCGCGGTGAAGTGGGTGGCGAGCATGGCAACGCGATCTACCTGCATTGCCCGAACCTGATCAATATTCAGTTCCAGGCGTTGCGTCCGAAATTCGAGTCGATTGCCGGGGTCTTTGGCGTCAAGCGTGTAGGCCTCATGCCGAGTGAACGTCGGCACATGGAGCTTAATGCTTTGCTCGGCGCCCTGGAATTTCCGGTGTTGTCGATCGACATGGGCGGCTCGATTGTCGCGGCTAACCGCGCGGCGGCGCAGTTGCTCGGCGTGCGTGTCGATGAGGTGCCGGGGATTCCCTTGTCGCGTTACGCCGAGGATTTCGATTTGCCGGAACTGGTGCGCGCCAACAAGTCGCGGATCAACGGGCTGCGGGTCAAGGTCAAGGGCGACGTGTTTCTGGCCGACATCGCGCCGCTGCAATCGGAGCATGACGACAGCGAGGCCATGGCCGGTGCGGTGCTGACCCTGCATCGAGCCGACCGGGTAGGGGAGCGCATCTACAACGTGCGCAAACAGGAGCTGCGCGGGTTCGACAGCATCTTCCAAAGCTCGAAAGTGATGGCGGCGGTGGTACGTGAAGCCCGGCGCATGGCGCCGCTGGATGCGCCGCTATTGATAGAAGGCGAAACCGGCACCGGCAAGGAATTGCTGGCGCGTGCCTGCCACTTGGCGAGCCCGCGGGGACAGTCGCCACTGATGGCGCTTAATTGCGCCGGCCTGCCGGAGTCCATGGCCGAGACTGAACTGTTCGGTTACGGCCCCGGTGCGTTCGAAGGCGCCCGTGCCGAAGGCAAGCTCGGGCTGTTGGAGCTGACGGCGGGCGGTACGCTGTTTCTCGATGGCGTGGGTGAAATGAGCCCGCGCTTGCAGGTGAAATTACTCAGATTCCTGCAGGACGGTTGCTTCCGTCGTGTAGGCAGTGATGAAGAGGTTTACCTCGATGTGCGAGTGATCTGTGCCACGCAGGTCGACCTGTCGGAGTTGTGCGCTCGTGGCGAGTTTCGCCAGGATTTGTATCACCGCTTGAACGTGCTTTCGCTGCATATCCCGCCACTGCGCGAATGCCTGGATGGTTTGACGCCGTTGGTGGAGCACTTCCTTGATCAGGCCAGCCGGCAGATCGGTTGTGCGCTGCCGAAACTGGCGCCGGCGGCCATGGAGCGGCTCAGTCACTACCATTGGCCGGGCAACGTCCGGCAGTTGGAAAACGTGTTGTTCCAGGCGGTTTCGTTGTGCGAAGGCGGGACGGTCAAGGCTGAACATATTCGCCTGCCGGATTATGGCGTGCGTCAGCCGCTTGGCGATTTCTCGCTTGAGGGCGGGCTGGATGACATTGTCGGGCGGTTCGAGAAAGCGGTGCTGGAGCGTTTGTATTCGGAGCACCCGAGCAGTCGGCAGTTGGGCAAGCGGCTCGGTGTATCTCACACCACCATTGCCAACAAGTTGCGGGAGTATGAAGTCGGCAAGACCGAGTCCTAGCTGACTTTTGCGGTGTTTGTGCCTGCCTCTTCGCGAGCAGGCTCACTCCTACAGGGGATTGCATTCCAAATGTAGGAGTGAGCCTGCTCGCGATGAGGCCTGCGCAGCCAGCGCCGAGGTCAAGCCTTGCCACTTACCGGCATAACACCGCCGGTTTTTCGTCTTTGACACATTCCCTGATTTCCCCCTGAACGCCCCAAGTCCTTTGTTTGCCGGGCTCCGCGCCGCCAGAAAAAAGTTGGTCTGCAAATTGCTTATCGCTCAGCAGTACAGCGGTGGGCGGCAAACGTCCGGCATGCAGAGGAAAGAGTGTGGACAAGTACCTTTATGTGGCAATGACCGGCGCCAGCCAGAATGCACTGGCGCAGAAGGCTCATGCGAACAACCTGGCGAACATCTCCACCAACGGCTTCCAGAAAGACCTGGAGCAGGCGCGTTCGATGCCGGTGTTCGGTGACAGCTTTCCGGCGCGTGCGTTTGCGATGTCCGAACGTCCGGCCACCGACTTCTCCTCGGGCTCTCTGGTACAAACCGGTCGCGACCTCGACGTCGCGGTACAGGGCAACGGCTGGATCGCGGTGCAGAACCCCGACGGCGGTGAAAGCTACGTGCGCACCGGCAGCCTGAACGTTGACGCCCTGGGCGTGTTGCGGGCCGGCAACGGCATGCCGGTGATGGGCAATGGCGGGCCGATTTCCGTGCCGCCCGAGCAGCAAATCGAAGTGGGTGAAGACGGCACCGTCAGCATTCGTGCGATGGGCGAAGGCCCTCGTGTGATGGCTGAAGTCGACCGCATCAAGCTGGTCAACCCGGATTTCAAGAACATGACCAAAGGCCTGGACGGTTCGATCCACACCAAGGACGGCAAGCCGGCGCAAGCCGATGCCAACGTCAAGCTGGTGTCCGGGTTCCTGGAGTCGAGCAACGTCAATGCCGTGGAAGAGATGACCTCGGTACTGGCGCTGGCCAAGCAGTTCGAGCTGCACATCAAGATGATGAACACCGCCAAAGACGACGACCAGGCCATGGCTCGGGTCTTGCAGATCAGCTAATTATCAGAACGTCGCGCCGTAAAACAGGCGCACGAGGAGAATCGAATGCTTCCGGCTCTATGGGTTGCCAAAACAGGTCTGTCCGCCCAGGACACCAACCTGACCACCATTTCCAACAACCTGGCGAACGTGTCGACCACGGGTTTCAAACGTGATCGCGCCGAGTTCCAGGACCTGCTGTACCAGATCAAACGCCAGCCAGGCGCCCAGTCGACCCAGGACAGCGAACTGCCGTCGGGTCTGCAAATTGGTACCGGTGTGCGCATTGTCGGCACTCAGAAAAACTTCAACGCCGGTAGCCTGCAAACCACCGAGCAGCCGTTGGACATGGCCATCGACGGTCGCGGTTTCTTCCAGATTCTGCAGCCGGACGGCACCACGTCCTACACCCGTGACGGTACGTTCCACCTCGATTCCAACGGTCAGATCGTCAACGCCAGTGGTTTCGCCCTGGAGCCGGCCATTGTCATCCCGAACGATGCCCAGACCTTCACGGTCGGTCGTGACGGCACCGTGTCCATCACCATTGCCGGCAACCCGGCATCCCAGGTGATCGGCAACCTGCAAACCGCCGACTTCATCAACCCGGCCGGCCTGCAAGCCGTGGGTAACAACCTGTTCCTGGAAACCGCCGCCAGCGGCGCGCCGCAAGTTGGCACGCCAGGCCTGGCCGGTTTCGGTACCACGCTGCAGAACACCCTGGAAACCTCCAACGTCAGCACCGTTGAGGAGATGGTCAACATGATCACCACCCAGCGCGCTTACGAGATGAACTCCAAGGTGATCTCCACCGCCGACCAGATGCTCTCGTTCGTAACGCAGAATCTGTAATCAAGTCTATGAGGCGGTCATGAGGCCGCCTGCAACACCGTGAGGTAGGGTCATGAATCGCTTTGTATCTGTCCTGGCACTGATTGGCGTCGCCGCGCTGGCGGGTTGCGTCGGTCCGACGCCCAAGCCCAATGACCCTTACTACGCCCCGGTGTTGCCGCGTACGCCATTGCCGGCTGCCGCGAACAACGGCTCGATCTACCAGGCCGGTTTCGAACAGAACCTGTACAGCGACCGCAAGGCGTTCCGGGTCGGTGACATCATCACCATCACCCTGAACGAAAAAACCCAGGCCAGTAAAAACGCCAACTCGCAAGTGGCCAAGAACAGCAAGGCCGGCATCGGTCTGACGTCGCTGTTCGGTGTGGTGCCCAACACTAACAGCCCATTCAGTGACAATGATCTGTCACTGAATGCGAGTTACAGCGGCGACCGCGCGACCAAGGGCGACAGCAAGGCCGGGCAGGGCAACAGCCTGACCGGTTCGATCACCGTGACCGTCGCCGACGTTTTGCCCAACGGCATCATTGCCGTGCGCGGCGAGAAGTGGATGACCCTCAATACCGGTGATGAACTGGTACGGATCGCCGGCCTGGTCCGGGCCGATGACATCGCGACCGACAACACGGTTTCGTCAACGCGCATCGCCGATGCACGCATCACCTATTCGGGCACCGGTTCGTTTGCCGATGCGAGTCAGCCAGGCTGGTTCGACCGTTTCTTCCTCAGCCCGCTGTTCCCTTTCTAGGTGGTCACGTTGAATTTCAAACACCTGATGGTGGCTGCGTTCCTGATGTCCGCAGCCTTTGGTGCTCAGGCCGAGCGGCTGAAGGATATCGCCAGTATTTCCGGCGTACGTTCCAACCAATTGATCGGCTACGGCCTGGTGGTCGGGCTTAACGGTACCGGCGACCAGACGACGCAGACACCGTTCACCCTGCAAACCTTCAACAACATGCTCTCGCAGTTCGGCATCAAGGTGCCGGCCGGTTCGGGCAACGTGCAGTTGAAGAACGTCGCGGCGGTATCGATCAGTGCCGACTTGCCTGCCTTCGCCAAACCGGGTCAGCAGGTGGACATTACCGTGTCCTCCATCGGTAACTCCAAGAGCCTGCGTGGCGGCACCTTGCTGCTGACGCCGCTCAAGGGTATCGACGGCAACGTTTATGCAGTCGCCCAGGGCAACCTGGTGGTCGGCGGTTTTGATGCTGAAGGTCGCGACGGTTCGAAGATCACCGTCAACGTTCCGTCGGCCGGTCGCATCCCTGGTGGTGCGTCGGTCGAGCGTTCGGTGCCGAGCGGTTTCAATCAGGGCAACAGCCTGACGTTGAACCTCAACCGTTCCGACTTCACCACCGCCAAGCGCATCGTCGACAAGATCAACGACATGCTCGGCCCTGGCGTTGCCCAGGCCATCGACGGCGGTTCGATTCGCGTCAGTGCGCCGCTGGATCCGAGCCAGCGCGTCGACTATCTGTCGATCATCGAGAACCTTGAAGTCGATCCGGGTCAGGCGGTGGCGAAAGTCATCATCAACTCCCGCACCGGCACCATCGTGATCGGCCAGAACGTCAAAGTGTCCCCGGCCGCCGTGACTCACGGCAGCCTGACCGTGACCATCACCGAAGACCCGATCGTCAGCCAGCCCGGCCCTCTGTCCAATGGTCAGACCGCTGTTGTGCCGCGCTCGCGGGTCAACGCCCAGCAGGAAGCCAAGCCGATGTTCAAGTTCGGCCCGGGCACCACTCTCGACGAGATCGTGCGTGCGGTGAACCAGGTCGGCGCGGCGCCAGGTGACTTGATGGCAATCCTTGAAGCACTGAAACAGGCCGGCGCGTTGCAAGCCGACCTGATCGTGATCTGAGGCCGGCGACCATGGATATGCACAAGAGTGGTCTGGTCAGCAGCGCCGATTCGGGGTCCTATTCGGACCTCAATCGCCTGAACCAGCTCAAGGTCGGCGACAAGAACAGTGATCAAAACTTGCGCAAAGTGGCGCAGGAATTCGAGTCGCTGTTCCTCGGTGAAATGCTCAAGTCCATGCGCAAGGCGACCGACACGCTGGCTGAGGGCAATCCGCTCAACACGCCGGCGGCCAAGCAGTACCAGGAAATGTACGACCAGCAGTTGGCCGTTTCCATGTCCCGCGAGGGTGGCGGTATTGGTCTGGCGGACGTGCTGATGCGCCAGATGTCGAAGAACAAGCCACTGGCGCCGGGCGAAGCGGCAACGCTGTCGGCGGCCAAGCAGGAAGCGGCAAAAGCGGCGGCGCAGACGCCGGTGGCGGCGGGCACGGTCGGGACCAACGGGCCGCTGTCGCGAGTCAATGGCCAGCGTCCGTTGTGGGCTTCGCGCTCGATCAGCGCTCCACAGGCGGCAGGCGAGGGCGCACATCGCAACGACATGGCGCTGATCAATCAGCGGCGCCTGGCGTTGCCACCGAAACTGGCTGACCGCTTGCTGGCGGGCCTGGTGCCTTCGGCGACGACGGCCGCCGCGCCGCTCAATAACACTCGATTGGCAGAGCGCAACACACCGACCGGTTCGGGGCCTTTGTTCAACGGAGACTGGCTGGCGACTGCGCAAGCATCAGCGAATGGCGGCTTGCAGATTCATGGTCGTGCCATTGCTCAGATACCGTTGGCACCGGCGAAAAAAGCCTTCAGTTCTGCCGACCAGTTCGTCAACACCATGTTGCCGATGGCCAAGGAAGCCGCCGAGCGCATCGGCGTCGATCCGCGTTACCTGGTGGCCCAGGCGGCGCTGGAAACCGGCTGGGGCAAATCGGTCATGCGCGCGCAGGATGGCAGCAGTAGCCACAACCTGTTCGGCATCAAGGCCGGCAGCAGCTGGAAGGGCGATTCGGCGCGGGCGATCACCAGCGAATTCAGAAATGGTGCGATGGTCAAGGAGACGGCCGAGTTCCGTTCCTACGACTCTTACAAGGACAGCTTCCATGACCTTGTGACTTTGTTGCAAACCAACAATCGCTATCAAGATGTCGTGAAGTCGGCCGATAACCCAGAACAGTTTGTACGCGAGTTGCAAAAGGCCGGTTACGCAACCGACCCGGACTACGCGAGCAAGATTTCGCAGATAGCCAAGCAGATGACGAGTTACCAGAACTACGCTGCGGCGGGCGTTTCCACCACGCCTTTATAGGCACAAGGATTAAGGTCGAACCATGAGTTTGCTCAATATCGGGATGTCGGGTCTGGCCGCTGGCCAATCCTCGTTGATGACCACCGGCAACAACATTGCCAACGTCGACACCGCCGGGTACTCGCGCCAGCAAACAGTGCAGGGCACCAAGGCCTCGCAGCAGTTCGGCAACGTCTACATCGGCACCGGCACGACCCTGGCCGATGTGCGTCGCGTGTACAACAGCTACCTCGATGCGCAGTTGCAGACCACCACCTCGCTCAACAGCGATTCGGCCGCCTACCTGAATCAGGTCACGCCGCTGGACAAATTGCTCTCCGACACCAGCACCGGCCTGAACGGCGCACTGACCAAGTTTTTTGCCTCGGTGCAGAACGTCAACGCCAAGCCGGGTGACGACGCGTCCCGTCAGTTGCTGCTCAGCGATGCTCAGGCCTTGAGCAACCGTTTCAACTCGGTCTCCACGCAGTTGACCCAGCAGAATGCCAATATCAACGGCAACCTGACGAACATGGCGGATCAGGTCAACAAGCTGGCCGCTACCGTGGCGCAGTTGAACCAGAAGATCTCCGACGTTTCCAGTTCCGGCGGCATGCCGAACGAGCTGCTCGACGCCCGTAACGAAACCGTGCGCCAGCTGGCGACCTTCACCGGTGCGCAGGTGGTGGAGCGTGAAGGCAATCTCGACATTTACCTGGGCAGCGGTCAGCCGCTGGTCATGGGTAATACGGTCAACAAACTTGAAGTGGTACCGGGCAAAGACGATCCGGGCCGCTTGTCGCTGCAACTCAATCGCGGTTCGAGCACCATTGATATCACCTCGATCATGACCGGCGGCGAAATCGGCGGGTTGCTGCGTTATCGCAGCACCGTGCTGGACCCGGCCATGAACGAATTGGGTCGTGTGGCCCTGGTCGTCGCCGACCAGATGAACAGCCTTCAGGCCCAGGGCATCGACAAGAACGGCGCCTTCGGTTCGAACCTGTTCAATAACATCAACTCGGCCAAGCTGATCTCTGAACGCAGCGTCGCCAGCCTGAACAACGTGGGCACCGGTAACTTTGATGTGAGCATCAAGGACACTGGCAAGCTGACCATCAACGATTACAAGGTCACGTTCACCACCGCGACCGATTACACCGTTCAGCGCCTGCCGGACAACACGCCGATGGGCTCCTTCAGCACGGTAGCGCCGGCAACGGCACCGGTCATCGACGGCGTCGAGATGAAGTTCAACGCGGCTTCTGCCACGGCGGGCGACACCTTCAGGATCACCCCGACCCGCGATGCTGCGGCGAACATCAAGACCGAGATGACCGACTCCAAGCGTCTGGCCATCGCGGCACCGCTGGGCGCCGCGATTGCAGCGAGCGGCAGTGGTAGCGGCACCCTGACGATCCCGGCCAGCGGTCAACCGACCCTGACCACCAAGTTCGATATCTACGACGCGGCGACCACCACCGCGATGCAGAACGGCCTGAAAAACTCCACGCCGACCAAGGTGGTATTTGGTGCGGTGTCCGCCTCAGGCACCAGCCAGACCTACCAGTTTCTGGATGCCAAGGGTGGGGTGATCAGCAGCGGTACCATCAAGCCGGGTGAGACCAACACCCTGAACCTGAGCATTCCGCTCACGGATGCCGCGGGTGCACCGATCCCGGCTCCGCCCGCGACTCAGTACGCCGCGGCCTTCAGCATGACCATCGCCGGTGCCCCAAGCAGCGGCGCGGCGATCAACGTCTCGCTCACTCAGCCGGGCAGCCTGGACAACCGTAACGGCACCGCACTGGCCGGTTTGCAGACCGCGCAGACCGTGGACACCGGTTCGGCCAGCAAAGGCATTTCCCTGAACGACGCTTACGGCAAACTGGTCGAGGGCGTGGGTTCCAAAGCTGCACAGGGCAAGCTCGACAGCGCGGCGACCGGCGCCATTCTGGCAAATGCCAAGGGCGCGCGCGACTCGCTCTCGGGTGTCGACCTCGATGAGGAAACCGGCAACCTGGTCAAGTATCAGCAGTACTACACCGCGTCTTCGCAGATCATCAAGGCTGCGCAGGAAATCTTCAGCACACTGATCAACAGTCTTTAAGGAGTCGTAGCCCATGCGCATTTCTACCGCCCAGTTTTACGAGTCCTCGGCTGCCAACTATTCGAAGAACTTCGCCAACGTGGTCAAGAGCAGCGAAGAGGCGAGCAGCCTGGTTCGCGTCAACACCGCCGCCGATGATCCGGTCGGCGCCTCGCGCCTGCTGCAATTAGGCCAGCAGGCTTCGATGCTCGATCAGTTCAACAACAACATGACGACGATCAAGGCCACGCTTGGCCAGACTGAAGCCGTCATGACCAGTATCGGCAACGTGCTGCAACGCGCCAAGGAACTGGCCCTGGGTGCCGGCAACGCCGGTTATACCGATTCCGACCGCCAGGCCAACGCTTCGGAGCTCAGCCAGATCGAAGAGCAGCTGTTGAGCCTGATGAACACCAAGGACGAAAACGGCAAATACATTTTCGCCGGCTCCAAGGGCGATACCGTTCCGTTCTCGCGTAATACCGACGGCACCTACAGCTATAACGGTGATCAGGTCACGCTGGACCTGCCGATTGGCGACACCCAGTCGATGGCCACCAACAGCACCGGTTGGGCTGTGTTCCAGCAAGCCATCAACACCAGTCGCACACAGTCCACCATGACCACGCCGACGCCGGCCGTCGATGGCGGTCGTGTGGTGCTGTCCAATGGTCAGGTGAATTCGGACGTGACCTACAACGCCAAATTCCGTGGTGGCGAGCCCTACACCGTGAATTTCCTCAGCCCTACGCAGCTGGAAATCCGCGATTCGCTGGGTAATGACGTCACGGCCGAAGCTTCTGGCAATGGCGTGTTCAGCTCCTCCGGTGGTGCCGCTACACAGACGATCAACTTCCGTGGCGTTGACCTGAAGTTGAACATCAACATGAAGACTGGCGACGTTCCGGCGACCGTGTTTCCGGCGCCTCCGGCCCCCAATGCCTATAGCTTCACCCTGGCGGCCAAGCCGGACAGCTTCAATGCGACCCGTGCCCCAGGCAACCTGTCCAGCGACGTCGTCACCAATACGAGCATCTCCAACAGTGCCGCCTACCACGCCAGCTTTCCGGAAGGCGGGGCCGTTCTCAAGTTCACCAGCGCCACGGCTTTCGACTTGTATGCAGCGCCTCTGACCGCGAGCAGCAAGCCGGTTTCCAGCGGTGTTCTGGCGGGCAACGTCGCCACCGCGTCGGGTGTCGACTTTACGCTGAGCGGCGCACCGTCGATGCAGGCTGGTGACCAGTTCTCCGTCACGGTCAACACTCACCAGACGCAGAACGTTCTGGACACCGTCAATCAGCTGAAAACCGCGCTGTCGACACCGACCAACAACAATCCGCAGGCCATTCAAGCACTCAACGCGGCCATTGGTTCCGGTATCGGTAACCTGACCAGTGGCATTGACCAGTTGACCTCGGGTCTTAGCTCCGTGGGTGGTCGCGGTGCGTCGCTGACGACTCAGACCGATATCAATCAGAGCCTGGTGCTGGCCAACACGCAGACCCAGGGCGCGATCCGTGATTCGGACCCGGCCACGGTGATGACCCGCCTGACCTTGCAGCAAACCATGCTGCAGGCCTCGCAACTGGCGTTCAGCAAAATCGCTCAGTTGGGGTTGTTCAATAAAGTCTGAGTCAAGGCCTTCGCGCCATAGGCGCGAAGGTTCAATACACCCGAGTGCAAACCGTCATTTTTCAGCGGTTCAGGGCTGCTCCACTCGTTCCAGAGTGAGCGCCCACCGCTCGCGAGTTCCCCTGCCGTGAAACCAGCTCCTCTTGTCAGCATCGCCATTCCCGCCTACAACCCGCTGTACTTTAAGGCAGCGCTGCAAAGTGCTCTGAACCAGACCTATGCGTCGCTTGAAGTGATCGTGTGTGACGACAGCGACAGCGATGAAATCCATGAGCTGGTCCAGGCCTGCACAGTGCCGCAAACCGTGACATTGCGTTATGTGCGCAATGAACAACGCCTGGGGTTCAAGGGGAATCTGATGGCCTGCGCCGAGCAGGCAACCGGGGAGTACCTCAAGCTTCTCTGTGATGACGATCAACTGCTGCCTGAGAGCATTACCCGTCAGGTGCAGGGTTTCATTGACCATGACGACGTGAATCTGGTGATTGCCCTGCGTCAGTATTGCGACGGCGATTACCTTCTGCTTCCCGAGCGTCTGGAGAACTCCAGCTTTGTCTCGGGGGATACGCTGTTCAAGGGCGAAGACCTGCTGGATGTGCTGGAAAGCTCGGCCCTGAACTTTCTCAGCAATTTGAGTGGCGCGCTGATGCGCACTCATCAGGTGCTGGAGTATCTGCCCGCGTTGACCCAGGTCGGCGAAGGGTTTGTCGCCCGTCTCGATTTCGCCTTGTTTGTCTGCCTGTTGCGTCGTGGCAATCTGGCGGTTATCGCACAGGTGCTCAGCTTTGAACGCTTGCATCCGGCGCGCCTGAGCAATCAACTGGAGGTCGAGCAGGCTGTGGCGGTCGAGCTCGGTTGGCTGACCCAAATGCTGTCGGTGCGCAGCGGCGAGCCGGCACCTGCGCCGGGGCATGTTCGCTTTATCGATCTGGCCAGCGCCGCCCTCGGTGAGCCGTATGACTGGGAAGAAATGGCGCTGGGTCGTTCTCTGGGTTTTACCTCGACGTTGATCCGTTCGCGGGTGGGTGAAAACTGTGACTGCTTTGCTGATGTGTACCAGCAATGGCTGGCGTGTCGCACCCTGAACCCGGCCCAGCAGCGCCTGTTGCCTACGCGCCTTGCCTCGTGGGCATGGCAGCCGCGAATTGTGCCGGTGGTGATGGATGCCGACGCTGACGATGCGGCACTGGGCGTCACACTGGAGAGCATCGAACGGCAGGTCTATGGCGCCGAAAGGGTGTTGGTGCTCTCAGGTGAAAATCGCACCAGTGCCCTTGCGGGCAACGTGATTCGTGTGGCCTTGCTAGGCGACGGGCTTGAGCAACTCAATGGCCTGATGCAGGCCGACAGTGCGGACTGGTTCTATCTTCTGCGGGCCGGTGATCGCCTGAATGAACTGGCCTTGCTGCTTTTGGCCGAGCGGATGGTCGAGAGTGCCGACGCGCTGTGTATCTATACCGATGAAGGCGGCTTGCGCAATGACGTTTCGGTCGAGCCGATCCTCAAGCCCGATTTCAATCTGGACCTGCTGCGCAGTTATCCCTATGTCGGGCGGACAATGGCCATCCAGCGTCAAGGCTTTGTAGCCGCGGGTGGTTTCACCCCGGACTTCGCTGAGCTCAGCCCTCATGACCTGGTCTGGCGCCTTGTCGAAAACCACGGCCCGCATGTCGTGGAGCATGTCGCCCAAGTGCTGGTCGAATCCTCGTTCGGCCTGTCGCAATGGCTCGCTCTGCCGCAGGTTATCGAGCAGAACTCCCGCGTACTGACTGCGCACCTTGATCGTATCGGTGCGGCACACGAGGTGCGGCCGGGCAACGTGCCGCTCATCAATCGAATTGACTACCAGCATGGCGTTCAGCCGCTGGTGTCCATTGTGGTAGTGGCCCAGGATCAGCTCGGTCGGCTTGAGCGTTGTATCGAAAGTGTCCTGGAGCACACGGCCTATGCTCACTACGAATTGTTGATCGTCGACAACGCAAGTACCTCGATCGAGGCGCGTGACTGGTTGGCCGCGATGTCGCAAATGGGCGGCGAGAAACTGCGCGTGCTGCATTGCGATTACCCCGATAACCCGGCAGCGGCGCAGAACTTCGCCGTTGCTCAGGCGCGCGGCGAGTATGTGCTGTTGCTCAGCCCGGACAGCCTGATCGTCAATCGTGACTGGCTTGGTGAGCTGCTGAATCACGGCTTGCGTCCTGAGGTGGGCGTCGTCGGTGGCCGAATGGTCAACCCTCAGGGGCGTATCGAAGGTTCGGCCCTGGTGCTGGGGATGCGCGGCCCTGTCGGCGTGCCTTGGCGCGGGGAGGTGATGACCGCTCCTGGGTATATGCAGCGCCAGCAGGCGGTGCAGAATATGAGTGCTGTGAGAGCCGAGTGCCTGCTGGTCCGCAAGCAGGTGTTCGATGAGCTTCAGGGGTTTGACGATCAGGCCTTTTCCCAGAGACTCGGCGGCCCTGACTTCTGCCTGCGTGTCAGGCAGAAGGGCTATCTGGTGGTCTGGACGCCATATGCCGAGTCGGTCCACGTGGCTGCCGAGGCGGAGAGCGGGCCGGTGGTATCAGACCTGCTGGCTGAGCAGAAGCGGTTTTATCAGCGCTGGCTGCCGATCATCGCAAGAGATCCGGCGTACAACGTCAACCTGAGTCTGAGCACCAATAATTTCAGCCTTGAGCCGGGTTACAAGGGCGACTGGAATCCGTTCGCCCGTCACATGCTGCCACGGGTGCTGGCGATCCCGATCAACGAGACCGCCGTAGGCCATTACCGTGTCACCCAGCCGTTTCTGGAGCTGGAAGCCGCGGGTCAAGTGCTCGGCAATCTTTCTTACCATACGCCTTCGGACATTGAGCTGGAGCGCCAGTCGCCGGACGTCATCATCCTGCAAGGGCGCTACAGTGAGGGCGCGGTGAATGAAGTGGAGCGGGTCAAAAACAGCTCCAAGGCATTCCGGATCTTCGAGCTCGATGACTATGTCATCGATGTTCCGAAGAAAAACGCTCACGTGCGCAAGGCCATGGTTGGCGTTGAGCAAATCGTGCGGCGTGCAGTAGGGTTGTGCGACCGGGTGGTGGTGTCGACCCAACCGCTGGCCGATACCCTCAAAGGCATGCATGACGATATTCGCGTGGTGCCGAACATGCTCGCTCCGTATCTGTGGACCGGTCTGAGCAGCCAGCGACGTACGTCGCGCAAGCCGAGGGTCGGTTGGGGCGGGGGGACCAGTCACGATGGGGATCTGGCGATCATTGCCGATGTCGTTCGCCTGCTGGCGGATGAAGTGGAGTGGGTGTTCTTCGGCATGTGCCCGCCGGCGCTCAAGCCTTTTGTGCATGAGTTCCATCCCGCCGTTGGCCTGCAGGCTTACCCTGCCAAACTGGCGAGCCTGAACCTTGATCTGGCTTTGGCGCCGTTGGAGTTTCACATCTTCAACGACTGCAAGAGCAACTTGCGCCTGCTGGAGTATGGCGCGTGCGGTTATCCGGTGATCTGTACGGACACTGAGGCTTATCGCGGTTATCTGCCGTGTACCAAGGTGGTGAGTAACAGCACCGAGGAATGGCTTGAGGCAATTCGTATGCACCTGGCTGACCCGGATGCGAGTTACCGCATGGGTGATGCGCTGCGTGAGGAAGTGCTGCGCGACTATATGCTGCAGGGTAGCAACCTGAATTATTGGGCTGAGGCTTGGTTGCCGGGTTGATTCGGGGTTTTGTGATTGGGGGCATATCCATTTTTCGGTTGTGGCGGCTGACGGTTTCGCCCTTACGGCGAGTCACTTGGAGAAGCGCCAAGTAACCAAGCGCTTTTGCCCCTTTCGTTCGGAGCCTCGCCATGGCTCGGCATTCCCTCGCTCCGGTCCTGCTCCGTGGGCCCGCCGCGATCGGCCATCCCTGGCCGTGCGCGGCTAACCCGGCATCCATGCCGGGTTGCCCACTGCGCAGAACCTGCGCTCAGCCTCTCGAGGGGGCGACTACCGCCACAGCCGCCGAGGCGGCCTGAAAGCCGACCTGGCTCTTTCGATGTCCGCGTTGTCCTTCTCTGATGCGTTCACTCATTCCGGACATGTACACCAATCCCCTGTAGGAGCCGGCTTGCTGGCGATAGCGTCGGTCCAGCCAATACATACGTTGACTGACCCACCGCCATCGTCGGAACGCCGCCCGCAGCAAGTCGGCTCCTACAGTTGATCGTATTTGTCCAAACACATCTGCATTTCCCCTGTAGGAGCCAGCTTGCTGGCGATGGCGTCCTTTCCGGCGATAAATGCGTCGACTGACCCACCGCCATCGCCGGCAAGCCGGCTCCTACAGGGAATCGCGTACGCTTTTGATTTCCACCACTCATCAGGCCGAGCGTTAGCTCGCCTTCCGCTTTTGATCTGAGCGCCCCCTCGAGAGGCCGAGCGCAGGTTCTGCGCAGTGGGCAACCCGGCATGGATGCCGGGTTAGCCGCCCCCGGCCATGGATGGCCGATGGCGGCGGGCCCACGGAGCAGGACCGGAGCGAGGGAATGCCGAGCCACAGCGAGGCACCGAACGAAAGGGGCAAGAGCGCTTTGGTTACTTTCGCGCTTTTCGAAAGTGACTCGCCGTAAGGGCGAAACCAATAGCCGCCGTAACCACAAAAACGGATATACACCCAAGGCCCAGAGCCCACCCACCACAGCGAAAGAGCTGGCGCGTTTCCTGCAAGCCCCCCCGATATCGCCATAAAACGAGCACTTCCGGTGAATCCAGAAGCGCCCTGAGCGGCATTGAAGGTTTTATCCAGAAGGCCTGCAAAAGCTTGATACAGCTTGGCTGAGCCCTGTGACGAACAAGAGGGGAGACGATGAAGGCAGTTATTTTGGCGGGCGGCCTGGGCACGCGCATCAGTGAGGAGTCGCACCTCAAACCCAAGCCGATGATTGAAATCGGCGGCAAGCCAATTCTCTGGCACATCATGAAGCAGTACTCCGCTCACGGGATCCATGACTTCGTGATTTGCCTGGGCTACAAGGGCTACGCGATCAAGGACTTCTTCGCCAACTACTTCCTGCACACCTCTGACGTCACGTTCGACATGTGCAACAACCGCATGGACGTTCACCAGAACTACAGCGAGCCATGGCGCGTCACGCTCATCGATACCGGTGAAGACACCATGACCGGCGGGCGCTTGCGTCGGGCCAGCCGCTACCTGGAAAACGAAGACGCGTTCTGCTTCACCTACGGCGACGGCGTGTCCGATTTGAACATCGGTGCCCTGGTGGACTTCCACCTGTCCCACGGCAAGCTCGCCACGGTCACGGCCGTTCAGCCGCCTGGCCGTTACGGCGCCCTGGAGCGCGACGGTCACCTGGTCCGCGGTTTTACTGAAAAGCCGCGCGGTGACGGAGGCTGGATCAATGGTGGCTTCTTTGTGCTGTCGCCCAAGGTCTTGCCGCTGATTACCGCCGACGAGACGGTTTGGGAATCCGAGCCTTTGGTCGGCCTGGCCAGCAGCGGTCAACTGGCTGCCTACCAGCACGATGGTTTCTGGCACCCGATGGACACCCTGCGCGATAAAAACCATCTGGAGCAGTTGTGGCAGAGCGGGGAGGCCCCATGGAAGCAATGGGACTGAGCCCGGAATTCTGGCGCGGCAAGCGGGTTCTGCTGACCGGCCACACCGGTTTCAAAGGCAGTTGGCTGACGTTGTGGCTGCAAAGCCTCGGCGCGAAAGTCAGCGGGTTTTCCCTCGATCCGTCCACCGAGCCGAGCCTGTTCGAACTGGCGCGTGTTCACGAAGGCATCAATGATCAGCGCGGCGACCTGCGTGACCTGGGGGCCCTGCTTGAACTGATCGCCGACACCCAGCCGGAAATCGTCCTGCACCTGGCGGCCCAGCCGCTGGTGCGTGAGGGTTATCGCGATCCGCTGGGGACTTACTCCAGCAACGTCATGGGCACTCTGAATCTGCTTGAAGCGATCCGTCAGGTTGGCGGCGTGCGCGCCTGCGTGCTGGTGACCACCGACAAGGTCTACGCCAATCAGGAATGGTTGTGGCCGTACCGTGAAAACGAAGCCCTCGGCGGCCACGATCCTTACAGCAGCAGCAAAGCCTGCTGCGAGTTGCTGGCGCAGTCGTATGCGGCATCGTTTTTCCCTGCCGAGAAGTATGCTGAACACGGTCTGGCCCTGGCCACGGCCCGAGCCGGCAACGTGTTGGGCGGCGGTGATTTTGCGCCTGAGCGTTTGATTCCCGATGTCCTGAAAGCCTGGTCCGCCGACGAGCCGGTGACCCTGCGCTACCCGCAAGCTGTCCGCCCGTGGCAACACGCGCTGGAGCCGCTGGCCGGTTACCTGCAACTGGCCGCCGGTCTTTACGAGCGAGGCCCCGAGTTCGCCGGTGCGTGGAACTTCGGCCCGAGCGAAGCGGACATGTGCAGTGTCGGCGAAGTGGTCGAACTGCTCGCCAGCCGCTGGCCACAAGCGCGCGGATTGCGTATCGAACCGAGTGAACTGCATGAAGCAGGCCTGTTGCGCCTGGACAGCAGCCGCGCCCGCCAACTGTTGGCCTGGCAGCCGCGCTGGTCGTTGCAACAATGCCTGACCCAGACCCTCGACTGGCATCTGGCCTGGCAAAACGGCGATGACATGCGTGGCATCACGTTGGGTCAGTTGAACCTGTACCGAGGCGCGTTGTGAGCGAATTTTCGTTGAAAGCGCTGCCGCTGACGGGCTTGTTCAGCGTGCAGCACAAACGCTTCGAAGACGATCGCGGGCACTTCGCCCGGTTGTTCTGCGAGGGTAGCCTGAGCGCCTTCGGCCAAGCGTTTTCCATTCGCCAGATCAACCATTCCTGCACCCGCGCACGCGCGAGTGTGCGTGGCTTGCATTACCAGAATGCCAACGCGCCGGAAGCCAAGCTGATCACCTGCCTGCGCGGTGAAGTCTGGGATGTGGCGGTGGACTTGCGGCCCGACTCCGCAACGTTCCTGCACTGGCACGCCGAACACCTGCGGGCCGGCGACGGTCGCAGCCTGCTCATACCTGCCGGGTTTGCCCACGGCTTCCAGACCCTGACCGACGATGCCGAATTGCTTTATCTGCACAGCGCCGATTATGCGCCGGAGCACGAAGGCGGCTTGTCGGTGAACGATCCACGGCTGGCGATTGCCTGGCCGTTGCCTGTCAATAATCTGTCAGCCAGGGACGCCAGCCATCCCTTGCTCGATGAACGTTTCGCTGGAGTGCGTCTATGAACTGCCGTGGTTGCGGTACTCCTTTGGCCTTGCCGCTGATCGACCTCGGCACCTCGCCGCCGTCGAACGCCTACGTTCGTGCCGATCAGCTGGAACAGGCTGAACAGTGGGTGCCACTCAAGGTTGCGGTATGTCAGCAGTGCTGGTTGGTGCAAACCGAGGATTACACCAGTGCCGACAGTCTGTTCGACGCTGAGTATGCGTATTTCAGTTCGTTCTCCAGCACCTGGCTGGCGCATGCCGATCGCTACGTCGCCGAGATGGTCGAGCGCTTCGGCTTGACCTCCGACAGCCGCGTGGTGGAAATCGCTGCCAACGACGGTTACCTGTTGCAGTACGTCGCCGGTCGCGGCATTCCTTGCCTGGGCGTTGAGCCAACCCGCAGTACCGCGCAAGCGGCGCGGGAAAAAGGCCTGGAGATCCGCGAGTTGTTCTTCGGTCGTCACACCGCTGCGCAATTGGTCAGCGAAGGCTGGTCCGCGGACCTGATGGCTGCCAACAACGTGTTGGCCCACGTGCCGGACATCAATGATTTCCTCGGCGGCTTTGCAACCTTGCTCAAGCCGACCGGCGTGGCGACGTTCGAGTTTCCGCAACTGCTGACGCTGATGGCCGGGCAACAGTTCGACACGCTGTATCACGAGCACTATTCCTATCTGTCCCTGACCGCCGTGCAGACATTGTGCGAACGCAACGGCCTGGAAGTGTTCGACGTCAGTCAGCTGTCGACCCATGGCGGTTCGCTCCGGGTTTTCGTCCAGCGTGCCGATGGCGTTCGTCGTGACGTGCAGCCTGCGGTTGCTCAGCAACTGCAAGCCGAAATCGCCGCCGGGGTGAAAACTCCCGAGTACTACGCAACCCTCGCGCCAGCCGCCGAGGGCATCAAGCACCAATTGCTGCGCTTCCTGTTGCAGGCGAAAGCCGATGGCAAACGAGTGGTCGGTTACGGCGCCGCCGCCAAAGGCAACACGTTGCTCAACTACGCCGGGGTCAAGCCTGATCTGTTGGCCTGGGTCGCCGACGCCAATCCGCACAAACAGGGCAAGTTCTTGCCTGGCAGCCGGATTCCGGTGGTGTCGCCCGAGCGTATCGCCCTTGAACAACCCGACTACATCCTGGTTCTGCCATGGAACCTGTTGCTTGAAATCACCCAGCAATTCGCCTCGGTCAAAGAGTGGGGCGCACAGTTTGTCGTTGCCGTTCCGGAGTTGAGTATTCAATGAGCAGAATTCACTACACCAAACCGAGTGTCGGCGAACTGGAAGCCCGGTATGCCCTGGATGCCGTGCAGAACGGTTGGGGCGCGCGTTGCTACGAGTACCTGACGCGTTTCGAGCACGGGTTTGCCGAGCACCTTGGTGCGACCTATGCCATCGCGACGTCGAGCTGCACCGGCGCGCTGCACATGGGGATGGCGGCGCTGGGCATCGGCGCGGGTGATGAAGTGATCCTGGCCAACACCAACTGGATCGCTTCGGCGGCACCGATCACCTACCTGGGCGCTACGCCGGTGTTTGTCGATGTTCTGCCGGATAGCTGGTGCCTGGATCCGGAGCTCGTCAGGCAGGCAATTACCCCGAAGACCAAAGCCATTCTCGCGGTTCATCTTTACGGCAACCTGTGTGATATGGACGCATTGCTGGCGATCGGTCGCGAACACGGCATCCCGGTCATCGAAGACGCCGCCGAAGCCATCGGCTCGCAGTGGCGCGGCAAGGCTGCCGGCTCGATGGGAGCGTTCGGTGCGTTTTCATTCCATGGCACCAAAACCATGACCACCGGCGAGGGCGGCATTTTCGTCACCTCGGATAAAGCCTTGTATGAGCGCGTCCTGACGTTGTCCAACCATGGTCGTGTCGCGGGCAGCACCAAGCAATTCTGGCCAGAGTTCATTGGCTTCAAATACAAGATGAGCAACTTGCAGGCGGCCGTCGGCTGCGCTCAGGTCGAGCGGATCGAAGAGCTGATCGAACGCAAGCGGACGATATTCGCCAATTACGCCCGCGCGCTGTCATCGCTGCCGGGGGTTTCGCTGAACCCCGAACCTGCCCATGCCCGCAACGGTTACTGGATGCCCACGGTGGTATTCGATGCCGGGACCGGGATCCATCGCGACGAAATGATCGCCGCGTTCCAGGCCGCCGATATCGACGCCCGCGTGTTCTTCTGGCCACTGTCGTCGCTGCCCATGTTCAGCGAGCACGTAGTCGATACGCCGGTTTCGTTTGCCTTGCCGGAGCGTGCGTTCAACCTGCCGAGTTATCACGACATGACTGACGCCGATCAGGCTCGGGTGGTGGATGTGGTGCGTACACTGCTGGCAAAAAGGCAATCGCTGTGAAGATGTACTTGCTGGGCGCGGCCAACCCGGAAGCGGTGCGCATGCTGCACGCGGTGAAGCGCAGCACGCCGAACGTCGAGTTTGCGTTTCTGGACAATGACCCGAACAAACACGGGACACCGTTTTTTGGTGTTCCGGTCATTGGCGGTTCGGCGTTGGTCAGTGAGCTCAAGGGGCCGGACGTACGTTTCGTCAACCTGATCACCGGCAGCACCCGACTGCGCTACGAGACCACCCGCCAGCTGGTCGAGGCCGGTGCGACGCTGGGCCAATTCATCCACCCCGGCATTGACCTGACCATGATTCGCATGGGGCAGGGCAGTTACTTGCAGGAAGGCGTACTCATGCAGGCCGAGGTGACGCTGGGCGACAACACCAGCATCAGCGCCGGCAGTGTGGTGGGGCATGAAGGGCAAATCGGCCACTCGGTGTTCATGGCGCCCGGCGTGTGCATCGCCGGTTGCGTGGAGATCGGCGACGGCACGTTCATCGGCACCAACGCCACCATTCTTCCGCGCTTGCGTATCGGACGCTGGGTGACCATCGGCGCCGGCGCCGTCGTCACCAAAGATGTCCCGGATTATTCAGTCGTGGCGGGCAATCCCGCCAGGATCATCAAGACCAACGTGGTGCCTTACCCCGACGGTAAGGTCTTCAACTAACCCGTTTGCCTATTTTTTTTGGAGCGTTTCAATGAATCCCCATGAGCAGTTTCGCGAAGAAGTAAAAGACAACATCGAAGGCCTGAAGAATGACAAGGCGCTGCAAGCCGAGTCGCTGGGCTGGGTTGGCACCACGGCCAAACACAAGTACACCTACAACTTCAGCTGGATGGGCCGGCCGATCATTCAGTTCCCGCAGGACATGGTCGCCATGCAGGAAATCATCTGGAACCTGCGTCCGGACGTGATCGTTGAAACCGGCATCGCCCACGGCGGTTCGCTGGTGTTTTACGCCTCGATCCTGGAACTGATGGGCCATGGCGAAGTGCTGGGTGTCGACATCGATATCCGCCAGCACAACCGCGAAGCGATCGAAGCTCACCCGATGAGCAAGCGCATCCAGATGATCCAGGGTTCGAGCATCGACACGGCCATCGTCGACCAGGTGCGCGAGCGCATCCAGGGCAAGAAAGTGCTGGTGGTCCTGGACTCCAATCACACCCACGAACACGTGCTCGAAGAGCTGCGCCTGTATGCACCGATGGTCTCGGTGGGCAGCTATTGCGTGGTCATGGACACCGTGGTCGAAGACATGCCGGAAGATGCGTTCCCGGACCGTCCATGGGGCAAGGGTGACAACCCGAAAACTGCGGTCTGGGCCTACCTGGAAGAGAACCGTGATTTCGAGATCGACCAGGCCATTCACAGCAAGCTGCTGATCACTGTCGCGCCGGATGGCTACCTGCGCCGAGTACGTTAAGCGACATCTCTATTCAAGCGTTAATCAGGCAATCGGTCTGTGGTGGGGAAGGATATGCAAGGCATTTACGGTTCTGAAAACATGCAGCCCTTGAGTGAACTGTTCACTCTGGTGCTGATTACACACAATCGCCCGACGTTCCTGCGCAGGGCATTGCAGTACTACAGCACGTTGCCTTGCAAGATCCTGGTTCTCGATTCATCGGCCATCGCACTCGAGGGCGCGGCAACGGTTGCGGACACCATCGACTATCGGCATTTGCCGCAATTTGGCTACTGGGGAATCCAGGCCAAACTGGTGTACGGCGTCGAGCAGGTCACCACGCCTTACATGGTCTTCGCCTCCGACGATGATTTCCTGTTGCACGGTGCCCTCACCGAGTCGGTGAACTTCCTCGAAGCCAACCCCGACTACGGTCTGTGCCATGGCTATTGCCTGATGTACCTGACCCACTCCAACTATGTGCAGTACTACCTTCGTGACAAGAAAGTAAACGAGGACTACAACGCCGAGCTCGGTCAGGATCGTGTACTCGATTACGTGAGCCAGTACATTCCGCCGTTCTATGGGGTCCATCGGACTTCGCTGCTGCGTGACTGGTATGACGCGATGCCTGAAGGAACGATCTTCCAGTGGCAGGAGATCGGGCATGTCTACTACATGCTGGCCCGGGCCAAGGCGCGGATTCTTCCAATTCCTTACGTGGTGCGTGAGGTCAACTATGGCCGCTCGGATCACAACACCGAGATCATGACGACCCTGGCCTTCAAGGACGCCCGGTCTGTCGCCGACCGTGAGCGTTTTGCCGGCTTCCTGGCATCGCTGCCGACCGGCATCAAAGGTCTGGATGAACACCAGACCGCGCAGGTCGCGCTGCAAAGTTTTGCCGCCCTCGCCGAGAGCCTGACAAAACGCAACGCGCTGACCATCGAGCCGATTTTCGAGTCTTACTGGACGGATCCGACGATAGGGCCGAAGCGGGTCTTCGGCCCTCAGCAATACGTTGAAATGCCGTTCTATAACAGTGCCTTCTTCGACCAACTGACGCAGTGCGAATTCCTGCTTCATTCGATGCCGGCGGGACGCCTGCAACTCGAAGAAATGGAAGGCGCGTTGCTCAAGCAGGAAGCGTTGCAGCGCACCTATTCCAATGACACTCCGGCGACCATCCAGACCCGTCTGATTGAAGCCGTTGGCCTGGGAGCGTTCAACCGTCGGGTGATGCAGAAACTGGCGCAGCAGCTGCTGGATATGGATGAAGCCGCTGATGCCCGGATACTGACCGATTGGGTTCAGCGCCTGGACAGCGTGCCAACCTTCGACAGCCGTCAGTTGCTCGACACAATGCCGTCGGGACGTCTGCAAAACTGGCTGCAGGCCCGGCAACCGAACGACACCGCGGTGCGCAAAATCAACCAGCACCTGGCGGCCAACGAAGGGGGCCCTCAGTTCGGCATTCTGCTGCTCGATCTGGACGCAGACATGGACAAGCTTCAGGTCACTCTGGACAGCCTCATGGAAAGTGCGTTCCGGGCGTTCAAGGTGGTGATCTTCACCACGGGCGACTTGCCGGCCGTCACCACGGCACAAAACACCCTGCACTTCGTCAAGGTCACGACGGCCAATTACGTCGACAAGCTGAACCAGATCGTTCGTCAGTCGACTTCGGACTGGTTGCTGCTGGCCGAGGCGGGTGACGAGTTCACCGCCGCCGGCTTCTTGCGTGCCAGCCTCGAGTTGCAAGACGCCGAGGGTTGCCGTGCGGTGGCGATGGACGAAATTCATCGCCAGGAGAATGGCACGCTGGTCGATGTGTTCCGGCCAGCCTTCAACCTCGACCTGTTGCAGAGCCTGCCGTCACTCATCGCGCGGCACTGGCTGATTCGCCGCGAAGCGCTGGTGGAAGTCGGCGGTTTTGCCCGCGAGTTCGCCTCGGCGCTCGAGTTCGACCTGCTGCTGCGCCTGATCGAAACCGGTGGCCTGGCCGGCCTTGCCCATTTGGCCGAGCCGTTGCTGATCACCGCCGCTCCTGAGTCGACAGCCAACGAACACGAGCGTCAGACGTTGGTCCGTCATCTGGTGACCCGCGGTTATCAAGCCCAGGTCAGTGCCGAAGCATCGGCTGGTTTGCGTATCGAATACCGCCATGCGGGGCGTCCGAAGGTATCGGTCATCATCCACAGCCAGGACAACCTGGAGCACTTGCAGCGCTGCCTGGTCAGTGTCTTGCAGCGCACGCGCTATCAAAACAACGAAGTTATCATTGCCGATAACCACAGCCAGTCCGCCGAGCTTCACACCTGGCTAGACAGCCTGGAACGAAACGGGCGGGGCCGGATTCGTCTGGTCAAGGCTGAACAGCGACTCAGTACGTCGGCCCTGATCAACCTCGCAGCCGGCGAGGCTCAAGGCGAATACCTGGTGTTGCTGGCGGCGGACGCCGAAGTGGTCAACGCCAACTGGATCGAGGCGCTACTCAATCAGGCACAGCGTCCCGAAGTCGGCGTGGTCGGTGCCAAGCTGGTGGACCGCGAGGGCAGCGTGACCGGTGCCGGGCTGATTCTGGGGCTCAACGGCGGGATTGCTTCACCTTTCATCGGTGAGAAAAAAGACGCGTCGGGCTACATGCGCAGATTGCTCGTCGAGCAGAATTACGCGGCCGTCAGCGGTGCATGCCTGATGATTCGCAAGGAAGTATTCGACGCACTCGGCGGTCTGGATCGGGAGCATTTCGATGACGTGTACGCCGATGTCGATCTGTGCCTGAAAGTTGCCGACGCCGGGTTGCTCACGGTGTGGACGCCGCAAGTGCAAGTTACCCATCCGGGCACCTTGCCGGACGCTCCTCAGGCAGTGGCGGCCCTGCGCGACAAGTGGCAGGCGCGTTTCGCGCACGACGAGGCTTACAACAACAACCTGGCCTTGACCGGCAAGGGCTTTGCCCTGAGTGAACCGGCCCCGGTGAACTGGGCGCAGTTGCTCGCATAAGCCTGACTGACAGGTACAAGGACTCAAGGCATGTTCAACGGTAAATCGATTTTCATCTCTGGCGGCACCGGCTCGTTCGGGCGCAATTTCATCCGCCGGCTGCTGGAGCAATATCAGCCGAAGCGGGTGGTGGTGTTCTCGCGCGATGAGCTCAAACAGTACGAGATGCAGCAGACGTTCAACGCGCCATGCATGCGTTACTTCCTCGGTGATGTGCGCGACGCTGATCGTCTGCGTCAGGCCATGCGCGGCATCGATTACGTGGTGCATGCCGCGGCACTGAAACAAGTGCCGGCGGCGGAATACAACCCGACCGAATGCATCCGCACCAACGTCAACGGCGCGGAAAACATCATTGCCGCGGCCATCGACAACGGCGTGAAAAAAGTCGTCGCACTGTCCACCGACAAGGCTGCCAGCCCGATCAACCTGTACGGCGCGACCAAGCTGCTGTCGGACAAGTTGTTCGTTGCCGCGAACAATATCGCCGGCGACCAGAACACCCGTTTTTCGGTGGTCCGTTACGGCAACGTTGCCGGTTCGCGAGGCTCGGTGGTGCCGTTTTTCAGCAAGCTGATCGCCGAGGGCGCCACGGAGCTGCCGATCACCGATGAGCGCATGACGCGTTTCTGGATCACCCTCGATCACGGTGTGCAGTTTGTGCTCGACAGCTTCGCCCGCATGCACGGTGGTGAAGTGTTTGTGCCGAAGATCCCGTCGATTCGTATCGTCGATCTGGCACTGGGCATGGCTGAACATTTGCCGCACAAGAACGTCGGCATTCGTCCGGGAGAAAAACTCCATGAGTTGATGGTGCCGCTGGACGACGCGCGGATGACGCTGGAGTTCGCCGATCACTACACCATTCAACCCTCGATTCGTTTCACCAGCGTCGACGTGGATTTTTCCGTCGACAAACTGGGCGAGCGGGGCAGGCCTGTCAGTGAAGACTTCGAGTACCGTTCCGACACCAATCCGCACTACCTGTCGGTTGGCCAGATTGCTGATCTGCACGCGAAACTGCCGGCATGATTCCCTACGGTCGGCAGAGCCTCGATCAGGCAGATATTGATGCGGTGGTCGCCGTGTTGCAGTCGGACTGGCTCACTCAAGGGCCGACCATCGAACGCTTCGAACAGGCATTGGCGCAACGTTGCCAGGCTGATTTCGCAGTGGCGGTGTGCAATGCCACGGCGGCGTTGCACATTGCCTGCCTCGCGGCCGGACTCGGCCCGGGTGATCGGCTATGGACTACGCCGAATACGTTTCTGGCTTCGGCCAACTGTGGTCGCTATTGCGGCGCCGAGGTGGATTTTGTCGACATCGATCCACTGACGTGGAATCTCGACGCTTACGCGCTGGCGTCGAAGCTTGAGGCCGCCGAGCGCGATGGTACGCTGCCGAAGGTGCTGGTGGCCGTGGCGTTTTCCGGGCAGAGCTGCGACATGCGCATGATCGCCGGGCTGGCCGAACGTTACGGTTTTACGGTGATCGAGGATGCGTCCCACGCGGTCGGTGCTTCCTATGCCGGACGTCCGGTGGGCTGCGGCGAATTTGCGGCGATGACGGTGTTCAGTTTTCACCCGGTGAAAATCATCACCAGCGCCGAAGGCGGCATGGTGTTGACCAACCGCCCTGAACTGGCCGAGCGCTTACAGCGTCTGCGCAGCCACGGCATGACCCGCGATCCGCAACAGATGACCGAAGCCAGTCACGGCCCCTGGTACTACCAGCAGGTGGAACTGGGCTTCAATTACCGGATCACCGATCTGCAGGCGGCACTCGGTCTGTCGCAGCTGGACAAGCTCGATGGCTTCATCGCGCGCCGCCGTGAACTGGCGGCGCGTTATGAGCGGTCGCTGGCGTACTTGCCGCTGACCTTGCCTGGCGCGCAGCCGGAGGCCGAATCGGCGTGGCATCTGTACGTGGTGCGGTTGCACACCGACCGGATCAACCTCAGTCATCGCCAGGTGTTCGAAGGCTTGCGAGCGGCCGGTGTCGGTGTGAACCTGCACTACATACCGGTGCATTTGCAGCCGTACTATCGCGACCTGGGGTTTGCCGAAGGTGACTTCCCGCAGGCTGAACGTTATTACGCCGAAGCCATCAGCCTGCCGATGTTTCCTTTGCTGAGCGATGAGCAGCAGGACTATGTGGTGGCGCAATTGCGGCGCCTGGTTCTTGAGGAGTAGTGTCTTGAGCAGCGTTGCGATCATTCCGGCCCGCGGCGGCAGCAAGCGAATCCCGCGCAAGAACCTCAAACCGTTCGACGGCGTGCCGATGATCGTTCGTTCGATTCGCACGGCGCTGGAGTCGCAACTGTTCGACCAGGTTATCGTCAGCACTGACGATGAAGAAATCGCCGAGGTCGCGCGGGCTCATGGGGCTCAGGTGCCGTTCTTGCGTCCGGCGTCGTTGGCCGACGACTTCACCGGCACCGCCGCGGTGATCGTTCATGCCTTGAATCAATTACCAGCATTCGACTATGCCTGCTGCATCTACGCGACCGCACCGCTGTTGCAGGTACGGTTTCTGCGTCAGGGACTTGAACTGCTGGAGCAGCATCCGGAAAAATCCTTCGCGTTTTCCGTGACCGATTTCGGCTTTCCCGTGCAGCGCGCCTTGACCCTCGACGAGCAGGGCGCGCTGACATCGTTGTACCCCGAGTTCCGCAACACCCGGTCGCAGGATCTGCCCGCTGCCTTTCAGGACGCCGGCCAGTTCTACTGGGGACGCAGCGAGGCTTGGTTGCGCGGCGACGTGTTGTTTTCCCCGGCGAGCCTGCCGGTTATCCTGCCGCGACATCTGGTGCAGGACATCGACACCCTCGAAGACTGGACGCGCGCCGAATACTTGTACGCTGCGCTGAAGGCGGGTGGTGAGTTGCAATGAGAGTGCTGATTCGCTCCGACGCGTCGCCCACCATTGGCAGCGGGCACATCGCTCGTTTGTTGCCGTTGGCCAGGGTTTTGCGCAAACAGGGCTCGCATGTTGCTTTTGCATGCCGCCAACTGCCGGGGCATCGGCTGGACATGCTGGCAGCCGAAGGCTTCCAGACATTTGCGCTGCCCGATCGTTATCCCGACGAAGACCCGCAACAAGCCATCGAATCCATGCTGCCGTGGCAGGCGGACATCGACGCGCTGGCGCACGCGTTGGAAAACCATCCTGCATTCGACTGGATCATCGTCGACCACTATGGGCTCGACCATCACTGGCAGGCGGCGGCCCGGCGCTGGGCGCCACGGATCGCCGCGGTGGACGACCTCGCCACTCGCCGGTACGCCGTCGACCTGCTGCTCAACCAGAATCTGTCGGGTACACCAGAGGCTTATGGTTCGCTGCTTGAACCCGGTTGCCAGACGTTGTTCGGCCCGCGATTCGCAATGCTGCGCGATGAGTTCTGCTGCCCGGCAATTACGATCAAGCCTCAGGCCAATAGGGTGCTGGTCAATTTCGGCGGTTTCGATGCGGCGATGCAGACTTATCACGCGATGTTGGCGATGGCCGATTTCCATGCGTTGGACGTTGATTTCGTGGCCGGTGCCGATAACCCGGCATGGGACAAGATGATGGCCATGGCGGCAAGTCATCCCAACTGGCGCTTGCACAGTTTTGTCAGCGACTTCTACCGCCTGATGACCGAGGCCGACCTGTTTGTCGGTGCCGGTGGGGGAACCAGTTGGGAGCGGGCGGCCTTGGGGTTGCCGACGATTTGCATTGCAGTCTCGAATAATCAGCAGGCCAACGGCGAGGTCATGGCGGCCTCGGGCTCCCATGTGTACCTGGGCCCCCGTGAGCAGGTGAGCGTCGAACAATTGCGGCAGGCCATCGGTTTTGTCGCGGGCAATCCTGGGATACGCCAGAGTCTGGCCGAACATTCGCGCCAGTTGGTGGATGGTCGGGGCGCACAGCGGGTGGCGGCCGCCCTGGCCGGTGCGGTGTTGCTGATCCGTCCCGTGACCACAGATGATGCGCAGCTTCTATTCGACGGGCGTAATGCCGAAGCGGTACGGCGCTCTTCGCTGGAGACTGGGGTGATCGAATGGTCGTCGCATCAAGACTGGCTGGCTGCCAGTTTGAACAATGCACAGCGTCTGCTGTTGATCGCCGAGGCCGATGACGGCCCGGTGGGCGTGTTGCGTTATGACTTGTGCGAATTTGAAGCTGAAGTCTCGATTTATCTGTTTGAAGATCGCATCGGCCTGGGGTGGGGCAAGGCGCTGCTGGCTCGGGGCGAGGCTTTCGTGACCACTCATTGGCCGCAACTGCGGACTATCACCGCTCAAGTATTGTCCGAGAACCTGCCGTCGCTGAAGGTATTTCGCGAAGCCGGTTTCACTCAGAGTGCTTGCGTGTTCACGCGCGAATTAAAGGATCACTGCAATGACTAGCTTCAAAATTGGCGACCGCTCGATCGGGGCTGATGCGCCGCCGTTCATCATCGCCGAGATGAGTGGCAACCATAACCAGTCACTGGACATGGCCCTGCAAATCGTCGATGCCGCGGCCAAGGCGGGTGCGCATGCCTTGAAGCTGCAAACCTACACCGCCGACACCATGACCCTGGACCTGTCCGAGGGCGAGTTCTTCATCAAGGACCCGAACAGTCTGTGGGCCGGGTCTTCCCTGTACGCGCTGTACGAAAAAGCGCATACGCCGTGGGAATGGCACGCGCCGATTTTCGCCCGCGCCAAGGCGCTGGGCATGCTCGCGTTTTCCACGCCGTTTGATGACACCGCAGTGGACTTCCTCGAAAGCCTCGACGTGCCGGCCTACAAGATCGCCAGTTTCGAGAATACGGACCTGCCGTTGATTCGCCGGGTTGCTGCAACCGGCAAGCCATTGATTATTTCTACCGGCATGGCCAGCATCGCTGAACTCGACGAAACCGTACGTGCCGCCCGCGAAGCCGGTTGCAAGGATCTGGTGTTGCTCAAGTGCACCAGCACCTACCCGGCGACGCCCGCCAACAGCAACGTGCGGACGATTCCTCATTTGCGCGAATTGTTTGGCTGTGAAGTCGGGCTGTCTGATCACTCGATGGGCGTCGGTGTGTCTGTGGCCGCGGTGGCCCTCGGGGCAACGGTGGTGGAAAAGCACTTCACCCTCGACCGTAGCGCCGGTGGCGTGGACGCCAGTTTTTCGCTGGAGCCGGCGGAGCTCGCCAGCCTGGTGATAGAAACCGAGCGCGCGTGGCAGGCCATGGGGCATGTGCATTACGGTGTGACGGACGCCGAGCGCAAGTCACTGGTGTACCGCCGCTCGCTCTACGTGACTCAGGACATGGCTGCCGGCGAACCCTTTACTATCGCTAATCTGCGAGCCATTCGTCCGGGGCTGGGGTTGGCTCCAAAACACGCGGAAACCCTTCTGGGTCGCCGTGCCCGTCAGGCCATCCCGCGCGGAACGCCGCTGGACTGGTCGTTGGTCGAATAACCCCTTATGGTGCCGATTCGGCAAAATAGCGTGACCTGCGAGTCATAACGCGCATCTTCACTGTATTGTATTAATCGGGAAGGTGGCGCCTGGCCTGTTTTTGGCCCAGTGATAGCCTTTTATTCTTCTCGCCGTCGCCTCAATGAGGCGGCGTTTTTCTCCGTTTGTCGGCGCCCCTCGAATCATTACGAGCGGTGGTATTGGGCTGTTTATTATTGGGAAGCCGTAATGATTGGCATAAAAAGCATTGCGAGCTACGTTCCTGTAGCCGGCGTGGACAATTACGCACAAGGTGCAAAATTCGAAAAGGATGAAGAATTCATCCTGGGCAAGATCGGTTCGGCCTTCCTGCCGCGTAAAGACGCTGGTCAGGAAACCTCGGACCTGTGTGTCGAAGCAGCCAACGCGCTGTTCGCCAACAATCCGGACTTGAAACGTGAAGACATCGACGTGCTGATCGTCGTCACGCAGAACGGCGACGAAGAAGGCCTGCCGCACACCGCCGCCATCGTTCAGGACAAACTGGGCCTGCCGACCACCGTCGCCGCGTTCGATATTTCCCTGGGCTGCTCCGGTTACGTCTACGGCATCTACGCCATCAAGGGCTTCATGGAAGCTGCAGGCTTGAAGAATGGCCTGCTGATCACCGCTGATCCGTACTCGAAGATCGTCGACCCGGAAGACCGCAACACCACCATGCTGTTTGGCGATGCCGCCACTGCAACCTGGATGGGCGAAAACGCGCCATGGCAATTGGGCAAGGCCAAGTTCGGCACCGACGGTTCCGGTGCGCCGCACCTGAAGGTGACCGATGGGGTGTTCTTCATGAACGGCCGTCAGGTGTTCAACTTCGCGCTGCTGAAAGTCCCGGCGCACTTGCACGAACTGCTGGCCGATTCGCAGCTGACCGCTGATGATATCGATGCGTTCTGCATTCACCAGGGCAGTGCCGCGATTGTCGACGCCGTAGCGCGCCGTTTCGAAGGCGAGCCGGAGAAGTTCATCAAGGACATGGTCGAGACCGGCAACACCGTGTCGTCGAGCATCCCGCTGCTGCTTGAGAAACACGTGCTGGACTCCACCTGGAAACGTGTGGCGTTGAGCGGTTTCGGCGTTGGTTTGTCATGGGGTTCGGCGATTATCTATCGCCCTTGATCCTTCAAAAGCCAGGCACAAAAAAAGCGTTCAAGGTGTAACCTTGAGCGCTATTTTTTTGCCCGAATGAAAAGCGAGGCTCCATGAGCGAGTTGTTTGAGCGCAACGGCGAGTTGATTCAGCGGCGCTGGCCCAAGGTCTGGCATCGACTGTCGGTGGAGAACAGCGCCGAGTTGCACGCAGATCTGGTGGAAGGCCAGGGCTCGACATTGAGCATCAATGGCATTCAGTTGACCAGTCGCCATGACCGCACTCGCGAAGCGTTGCTTCAGGCCGACAGCCTGCCCGTCGACAGTCCGGTGGTGCATGTCTATGGCACCGGGCTGGGGGATTTGCAGCTGCAATTGCTGGAGCGAACCGGGCTTGAACGGTTGTACGTGCACATTCTGAACGGCGCGGTGTTTGCCCTGGTGCTGCAACTGCTCGATCAACAGTCGTGGCTCGGCGATTCGCGAGTGGTGCTGCTGTACGCCGGCGATCTGGCGGAAATCCAGTTGCCGTACTTCGCGCTGCCTTCGGAGCTGGTGCTGGCGGATGACTACAACGCCAAGATCCGCGACCGGCTGATCAGCGAAACCCACTTGACCTTCAACAATCGCGAATTCAATGCCGACAATCCGGAGATTGCCGAGCGTTTGCAGGCGAGTGTCGAGCGTGTTCGCGCCGATGCCGATGCTGCCGAGCTGTTTGCCACCTGTTCCGGCAGGGAAGTGTTTGTCATTGCCACCGGACCCAGCCTGGAACAGCACTTCGACACGCTGCGGACAGTGCGCGAACAGGCGCAGCGGCCGTTGTTCATTTGCGTCGATACCGCCTACCGACCGCTTATCGAGCATGGCATCAAGCCGGATGTGGTGGTCACGATTGATCAGCGCATCTCGACGCGACATTTGCCGCCCGATGCCACGCGCGATATCACGCTGGTCTACATGCCTATGGTTGATCCTGAGGTTTTGGGAGGTTGGCAGGGCAAGCGTTACGTGGCCTATTCCGCCAGTCCTGTCTATAGGGACATACGCGAGCAGTTGCCCAAGGCCCAACTGTTTGTCGGTGGCAGTGTGATTCACCCGGCGGTGGACCTGGCGGTACACATGGGTGCCAGCCAGATCACGCTGTTCGGCGCCGACTTTGCTTTTCCGAACAACAAGACCCACGCCGGCTGGAATGACGGTGACCTTGGGCCGCAGGTGGGCGCTGCCCGGCACTGGGTGCTCGATGGCCACGGTCAGCGGGTCAAGACGCAGCTCAATTTCCGCAGTTACTTGTGCGAGCTGGAACGGTACATCGGCGGGCATCCTCAGGTGGCTTTCTATAACAGCAGTCGGGCAGGGGCGATGATCGTCGGCACGACGTTTCACCCGGAGCTCACGCGATGACTGAATCCTCCCTGATTGCCGAAGCGCTGCAGTGTTCTGTTTTGTTCCGTCTGGGGCGAGATGTCGAAGCCGCGCTGCTCATGGTCCAGGTATGCAGTGATGTGCAATCCGCGATGGGGCACGAGACTGTCGAGGTCCAATCCCGCTGGGCGGCGTTGCTCACCGACATGCTGACCTGTCAGGAGGCGCAGGATTGGTTGGCGCTGGCCGATTATCTCGATCATGAGTTGCCCCAATTGCTGGAAGCAGCCTTGGCCGGTCAAGGCTTTTGACAATGTGCCGGTACAGGCGAGTCCTCGCTGTCCCGTTACCGGCATTTCCCTGACGTCACTTTTTTGGATTGGCTTGCCGCCAAGCCCTTGTTTTATGGGGGGTGGCAGTGTGATGGCAAATTTTTTTCAAAATGGCCTAAAGCAACCTGCATTCGCGACGATAACTATTACGAAGGTTCTCTAGGCCATACCCGGCGGTTGCCAGGGCCGGAAGCCGCAGTACCCAACCAACGAGGAATTCGTCATGGCTTTGACAGTAAACACCAACACTACGTCGCTGAACGTTCAGAAAAACCTGAACCGTGCTTCCGACGCGCTTTCGACTTCGATGACTCGCCTGTCTTCCGGCCTGAAAATCAACAGCGCCAAAGACGACGCCGCCGGCCTGCAAATCGCTAACCGTATGACCTCGCAGATCCGTGGTCAGACCATGGCTATCAAAAACGCCAACGACGGTGTTTCGATCGCTCAGACCGCTGAAGGCGCTCTGCAAGAGTCGACCAACATTCTGCAACGTATGCGTGAAATTGCACTGCAATCGCGAAACGACTCCAACGGCACTGCTGACCGTACCGCTCTGGACAAAGAATACCAACAGTCGGTTGCAGAACTGACCCGTATTGCTCAGTCCACCAACCTGAACGGCAAAGCGCTGATCGACGGTACTGCTGGCGCGATGGAATTCCAGGTAGGTTCGAACACTACTTCCGACAACCAGATCACTCTGACCCTGTCGACCAGCTTCGACGCCAGCGCCCTGGGCATGACCGGTACTACCATCTCCGGTGCTTCCAACTCGGGTAACCACAACTCTGTTCTGTCGGCAATCTCGGCAATCAACGTTGCTCTGGACAAAATCAACTCCACTCGTGCTGACCTCGGTGCTGCTCAAAACCGTTTCTCCACCACGATCTCCAACCTGCAGAACATCAACGAAAACGCCAGTGCTGCACTGAGCCGCGTACAAGATACCGACTTCGCTGCTGAAACTGCACAGCTGACCAAGCAAAACACCCTGCAACAAGCTTCCACTTCGGTTCTGGCCCAGGCCAACCAACTGCCATCCGCTGTACTGAAACTGCTTCAGTAATAGCTCGGTAAGTTTTGGCGGGGGAGTGCGCACGCGTGCTCTCTCGCTTTTTCAATTTAAGAGGTGATGGACATGGATATGAGCGTGAAGCTGAACTTGTCTTATCCTGCCGCGAAGCCGGCGACGACTGTTGCTGAACAACCGGTGGAAAAGCCTCGAGCCGATGCTGCCACCGTGGCAACGGTCAAGGATGAACCAAAAGACGCGCAAACCGAGCAGGACAAACTGAAGATGGCCGTTCAGGAAATCGAAAAGTTCGTTCAATCGATCAAGCGCAATCTGGAGTTCTCGATCGATGAGCCTTCAGGCAAGGTTGTCGTTAAAGTGATCGCCAGCGAGTCGGGTGAAGTGGTTCGCCAGATCCCCAACGAAGAAGTGCTCAAACTGGCCAATAGTTTGAATGATGCAAGCAGCCTGTTGTTCAGCGCTAAAGTCTGACAGCTGGCACGAATTTTGTTGTTATGTTCTTTTGGGCGTTGTAATGGTCAAAAGGCCGGCGACACACTGAAGGGAGTCCTACATGGCAAGTCCAATTCTACCGGGTCTGGGGTTAGGCTCCGGCCTTGACACCACGGCTATCGTCAAAGCTTTGGTTGATGCTGATAAGTCGGCCAAGCAAACCCAGATCAACCGGCAGACGAACACCAATACATCGCAGATTTCCGGTGTCGGGACCCTCAAGAGTGTGTTGGCGAATTTCCAGGCCGCGATCAAAAACCTCGGTGATACCAAGACCCCTCAGTTCCTGGGTTACAACGCCACGAGTTCCGACCCCAAAGTGCTGACCTCTGTCGCCAGCAACTCGGCGGTCAACGGCACGTATGTCATCAAGGTCAACAACCTTGCGACATCATCGAAAGTGGCGACCGCTGCGTTTGCCCTTGGCCCTACCAGTGCCATTCAGGACGGTACGCTCAATATCACTCAAAATGGCATTGCCCGACCGGTCACCATTCCTCCTGGCGCTACGTTGCAGTCGGTGCGGGATGCGATCAACACCCAGCAAGGCGCCAATGGCTTCAGTGCCAACATTGTCACTGACTCCTTCGGTTCGCGTCTGGTCCTGGGGTCTACCGCGACCGGTTTGGGTTCCGATATCACGCTCAGTGGTATTCCTGGCCTGGAAATTACCGCGGGCCAGAAAATGGGTGCCACGCCTGATGAGACTTCGGCGGGTGCCATCGGCGAACTCGCTGTGAATGCCAGCTTTACGGTTGACGGGCTGGCTATCTCCAGCAAATCCAACACCGTGGATAGCGCCATTTCCGGCCTGACGCTGAATCTGGTGGCTGGGGGTGTTGGGGCGACCTCCACTGTGACGGTCGGGCCGAACAGTGACGGTTTGAAAAAATCGATCCAGGCCTTTGTCGACGCTTTCAACCAGGTGGTCACCACCGTCAGTACGCTGAGCAAGCCCTCCCTGGATAAAGATAACAAGCCAACCATTCCTGCGGCATTGACCGGTGACTCGCTGGGTCGCAGTGTTCTGGCGTCGATCCGTGAGCCGTTGGCAAGTACCGGTGCTGGCGACAAGCTGACCGTACTTTCGCAGTTGGGTATTACCACTAACCAGAAAACCGGTGCGCTCGATTTTGACAGCACCAAGTTCTCTGCGGCGATGGATACGCAGAAACTGGGTGGTGAGATTCAGAAGCTGTTCCTGGGTGATCCAACGGCGACTGGCGATGCCGCCAAGGGTCTGCTGGAACGAATGAATGCGGTGATTACGCCTTATACCGTCACTGGCAACGAAGGCATTCTTGATGCGCGTTCGGCCAGCCTGGCGAAGGTTAAAACCAACCTGGCCAGCCAGCAGGAAGCACTGGATCGTCGGGTCGCGACTCTGACAACCGTGCTGACCAAGAAGTACAACGACATGGACACCCTTGTCGGCAAGCTCAAGGCAACTGCAAGCAACATTACCTCGATGTTCGAGGCGATGAACGCTCAGAAAAACGCCTGATAGCGCGTAGGCGCCAAAAGCCCGGCAGCGAATTCCGCTTGTCGGGCTTTTTTTGTTTCGATCTAAAGATTTTTGACGCGGTGTCGATACACTGGCTATACGAATCACAAAGTTTTGATGAGGTACAGCATGAACCCGATGTTAGCCCTTCGGCAGTACCAGAAGATTGGTGCTCAGGCCCAGACTTCCGAAGCCAGCCCCCATCGCCTGGTGCAAATGCTCATGGAAGGTGGGCTGGATCGCATCGCTCAGGCCAAGGGTGCCATGGAGCGCAAGGATATTCCCAACAAAGGCATTTTCATCGGCAAGGCGATCGCGATCGTCGGCGGCTTGCGTGAAGGCCTGGACCTGGAAAATTCGGTTGAGTCTGTGGGTGAGCTGGACAAGCTGTACACCTACATGATGAAGCGCCTGGCAGAAGCCAACGTCAAAACCGATCCAAAGATTCTCGACGAAGTCGCCGATTTGCTTCGCACAGTCAAAGAAGGCTGGGATGCTATCGCCGCGCCGGGTCCGCAGTTTTAAGGAGATCACCATGAGTCTTGTATTGCAGCGTATCGAACACACCCGTGATGCCCTCGTCGGTGCCTTGGCCGAGCGCAATTGGGAAGCCATCGGTGAGTTGGATCTGGCTTGTCGTTCCTGCATGGAAGACGTCTTGAGTGAAGCTTCGGTGGACGAGGCCGCCTTGCGCGACAATCTTGAGGAGTTGCTGGGGGTGTATAAGCAGCTTCTGGAGGCGGCGACAGGGGAGCGACAAGCAATAGTTGATGAGATGTCGCAGATCCATCAAGCACAGAACGCTGCAAAGGTTTACCATCTGTTTGGTTAATTAATCCTCAGTTAATCCAAACATAGTGCGCCATAAATTTGACTGTGCACGGTTTTTTGACTTAACTAGTGGCTGGTTCCAGATTTCAGGCGTCTACAGGCATAACGTGTCTGCAAGCGTCTAGCTTGCCCCATCATTTCGGGCATTGAGTTGACTAGGGAAGTTGCTATTGCATGTGGCGTGAAACCAAAATTCTGCTGATTGATGACGATAGCGTCCGCCGCCGCGACCTGGCGGTGATTTTAAATTTTCTTGGCGAAGAAAATTTACCCTGCGGTAGCCATGACTGGCAGCAGGCTGTCGGCTCTTTGTCATCAAGTCGTGAAGTGATCTGTGTCCTCATCGGGACGGTCAATGCTCCTGGTGCACTTCCGGGCTTGTTAAAGACACTCTCTACCTGGGATGAGTTCCTTCCGGTTTTGTTAATGGGCGATAATTCTTCCGTTGACCTGCCAGAAGACCAGCGTCGCCGAGTGCTTTCGACCCTCGAAATGCCACCCAGCTACAGCAAACTGCTCGATTCGCTGCACCGTGCCCAGGTCTATCGCGAGATGTACGACCAGGCCCGCGAGCGCGGTCGTCATCGCGAGCCCAACCTTTTCCGCAGTCTTGTCGGCACCAGTCGGGCGATTCAACACGTCCGTCAGATGATGCAGCAAGTTGCCGACACCGACGCCAGCGTGCTGATCCTCGGCGAGTCGGGGACTGGCAAGGAAGTGGTCGCGCGCAACCTGCACTACCATTCCAAGCGTCGTGACGCGCCGTTCGTCCCGGTCAACTGCGGGGCGATCCCGGCCGAGTTGCTGGAAAGCGAATTGTTCGGTCATGAGAAAGGCGCCTTCACCGGGGCGATCACCAGTCGCGCCGGGCGCTTTGAGCTGGCCAATGGCGGCACGCTGTTCCTCGACGAAATCGGCGACATGCCGCTGCCGATGCAGGTCAAGCTGCTGCGCGTGCTGCAGGAACGCACTTTCGAGCGCGTAGGCAGCAACAAGACCCAAAGCGTCGATGTGCGCATCATCGCGGCGACTCACAAGAATCTCGAAAGCATGATCGAGATCGGCACTTTCCGCGAAGACTTGTACTACCGCCTGAACGTGTTCCCGATCGAGATGGCACCGCTGCGCGAACGTGTCGAAGACATTCCGCTGCTGATGAACGAGTTGATCTCGCGCATGGAGCACGAGAAGCGCGGTTCGATCCGTTTCAACTCCGCAGCGATCATGTCGCTGTGCCGTCACGGCTGGCCGGGCAACGTTCGCGAACTGGCCAACCTGGTGGAGCGCATGGCGATCATGCACCCGTACGGGGTGATCGGTGTGGTCGAGTTGCCGAAGAAATTCCGCTACGTCGATGACGAAGATGAGCAGCTGGTCGATAGCCTGCGCAGCGATCTTGAAGAGCGCGTGGCCATCAACGGTCACACTCCGGACTTCACCGCCAACGCCATGCTGCCGCCGGAAGGCCTGGACCTGAAAGACTACCTCGGTGGTCTGGAACAGGGCCTGATCCAGCAGGCGCTGGATGATGCCAATGGCATCGTGGCGCGTGCTGCCGAGCGGTTGCGGATCCGTCGTACCACGCTGGTAGAGAAGATGCGCAAGTACGGCATGAGTCGTCGCGACGGTGATGAACAGGCGGATGATTGACGCCTGTTTTTCAAGTCGTTCATTTGTAGGCGGTTTTTTTTAGGCACGGGTATTGCTACATCCCTCGCAACGTTCCGTTTAACTGACGGTCAGCCAAGCGAGAGAGCCCGATGCCCCAAGCCGCCCAGATGTCTCCTGTCCCTGATGCTTCGGGACAAACGTCGTCCGTAGAGCAGGCAAGCCGGCTTGGCCTTGAGCAGGCTTTCGCGTTGTTCAACCAGATGTCCAGCCAGTTGACCGACTCCTACAGCATGCTCGAAGCCCGGGTCACCGAGCTCAAGGGCGAGCTGGCGGTGGTCAGCGCTCAGCGCATGCAGGAACTGGCGGAAAAAGAACGCCTGGCCAACCGCCTGCAAAACCTCCTCGATCTGTTGCCCGGCGGCGTTATCGTCATCGACGTCCAGGGCATCGTGCGTGAAGCCAATCCCGCGGCCTGTGAACTGCTCGGCCTGCCTCTCGAAGGCGAGCTGTGGCGTCATGTCATTGCCCGATGCTTCGCGCCGCGCGAAGACGACGGTCACGAAATCTCGCTCAAGGACGGTCGGCGTCTGTCGATCGCCACCCGCTCGCTGGATGCCGAGCCCGGCCAGTTGGTGTTGCTCAACGACCTGACCGAAACCCGTCATCTGCAAGATCAACTGGCTCGCCACGAACGCCTGTCTTCCCTCGGTCGAATGGTCGCGTCGCTGGCTCACCAGATTCGTACGCCGTTGTCCGCGGCATTGCTTTACGCCAGTCATTTGACCGAGCAAGAACTGCCGGTTGCCACGCAGCAACGTTTTGCCGGGCGGCTTAAAGAGCGTTTGCATGAGCTGGAGCATCAAGTGCGCGACATGCTGGTGTTCGCTCGTGGCGAGCTGCCGCTGACCGATCGCGTCACGCCGAAAATGCTGATGCAATCCTTGCAGGCAGCGGCGCTGACCCATGTGCAGGATTTGCCGGTTCGCTGGCAGTGCGACAGTCATGCGGGTGAGTTGCTGTGCAATCGTGACACGCTGGTCGGGGCGATTCTCAATCTGATCGAGAACGCGATCCAGGCCAGTGCCGGCGACGTTCGCTTGAAAGTCCATCTCTACACCCGTGACAACAACCTGCGTGTCTGCGTCAGTGACAGCGGCAGCGGCATCGATACGAAAGTGCTGGCGCGTTTGGGCGAGCCATTTTTTACCACTAAAACCACCGGGACCGGCCTTGGCCTGACCGTGGTCAAGGCCGTGGCTCGTGCCCATCAGGGAGAATTGCAGCTGCACTCGCGGTTGGGTCGCGGCACCTGCGCGCAGGTGATTCTGCCGCTGTTTTCTGATGAGAAGCGCAGTACCCAGGGAGTGGAGTGAACGACATGGGGATCAAGGTTTTACTGGTCGAGGATGACCGCGCATTACGCGAAGCACTGACCGATACGCTGTTGCTCGCAGGGCATGACTACACAGCCGTGGGGTCGGCCGAAGAAGCGCTGGACGCCGTCGGAGCCGAGGCGTTCAACCTGGTGCTCAGTGACGTCAACATGCCGGGCATGGACGGCCATCAACTGCTCGGATTGCTGCGCGCTCGCCAGCCGCAGTTGCCGGTGCTGCTGATGACGGCGCACGGCGCCGTAGAGCGCGCGGTCGATGCGATGCGTCAGGGTGCGGCGGATTATCTGGTCAAGCCGTTCGAGCCCAAGGCTTTGCTGGATCTGGTTGCGCGGCATGCGCTGGGTAGCCTCGGTGCTGCCGACAGCGAGGGGCCTGTAGCGTTCGAGCCAGCCAGTGCGCAGTTGCTGGAATTGGCCGCACGGGTGGCACGCAGTGATTCGACGGTGTTGATCTCCGGTGAGTCCGGGACCGGTAAAGAAGTGCTGGCGCGTTACATCCATCAGCATTCTCATCGCGCCAGCCAGCCGTTCATTGCGATCAATTGCGCGGCGATTCCCGACAACATGCTCGAGGCAACGCTGTTCGGTCACGAAAAGGGTTCGTTCACTGGTGCCATCGCGGCGCAGGCCGGCAAGTTCGAGCAGGCTGACGGCGGAACCATTCTGCTCGACGAAATTTCCGAAATGCCCCTGGGTCTTCAAGCCAAGTTGCTGCGTGTATTGCAGGAGCGTGAAGTCGAGCGGGTCGGCGCGCGCAAACCGATCGCGCTGGATATTCGGGTCGTCGCCACCACCAACCGTGACCTTGTCGGTGAAGTGGCGGCAGGGCGTTTCCGTGAAGACCTTTACTATCGCCTGTCCGTATTTCCTTTGGCCTGGCGTCCGTTGCGCGAGCGCACCGCCGACATCCTGCCGCTGGCCGAGCGGCTGCTGACCAAGCACGTCAATAAAATGAAGCATGCGGCGGCGCGACTGTCGCCCGAGGCGCAAGCGTGCCTGATCGGCTATCCATGGCCGGGCAATGTGCGGGAGCTGGATAACGCGATTCAGCGTGCATTGATCCTGCAGCAGGGCGGTGTGATCCAGCCGCAGGATTTTTGCCTGGCCGGGCCGGTTGCCTGTGCGCCGTTACCGGCATTGGCCGCCGTGCCGATGCGGGTTGCTGACATCGAGCCCGAGTCTGCCGGTGCGCTGGGTGACGATCTGCGTCGCCGTGAATTCCAGATGATCATCGATACCTTGCGCTCTGAACGGGGTCGTCGCAAGGAGGCGGCAGAGCGTTTGGGTATCAGCCCTCGCACCCTGCGCTACAAACTGGCGCAAATGCGTGATGCCGGAATGGATGTAGAGGCTTACTTGTTCGCCACCTGATTTTACTTTGTGGGAGCGAGCCTGCTCGCGAAGAGGGTGCATCAGGCGACATTTATGCAGCTGTCACACCGCCTTCGCGAGCAGGCTCGCTCCCACACTGTTTTGCGGTGATTTACGGTAAGGCAAAGCCAGGACGGCTTTTGTTCAGCGCGGCCACGGAGCTGGCACCCTTGTTGCTAACACCTCACTACCCGCCGAGTGAGTGTCAAAAAATTGCGGGTCGTCAATGAGAGTAGACCATGAGCCAAGGTATTGAATTCAATCGGTTGATGCTGGATATGCGCTCCATGCAAATGGATGCCATGTCTGCGCCGAAATCGACTGCCGCCGTCCCTGAATTGAGCGGCAGCAGCTTTTCCGACATGCTCGGTCAGGCCGTCAATAAAGTGAGCGACACCCAGCAGGCTTCCAGTCAGTTGGCCAGTGCCTTCGAGATCGGCAAGAGTGGTGTCGACCTGACGGACGTGATGATTTCCTCGCAGAAGGCCAGCGTGTCTTTTCAGGCGTTGACCCAAGTGCGTAACAAGCTGGTTCAGGCATACCAAGACATCATGCAGATGCCGGTTTAAGGACGAGATTGAGTCATGGCAGAAGCAGTCGCCGATAATGTTCCGGCCAAGGCCACTCCGATAGACGGCAAACCGCCGCTGTTCGGCTTGTCCTTCCTGGAAAACCTCTCCGAGATGACCATGTTGCGTCAGGTGGGCCTGTTGGTCGGCCTGGCTGCGAGCGTGGCGATTGGCTTCGCCGTTGTGTTGTGGTCCCAGCAGCCGGACTACCGGCCTCTGTACGGCAGCCTTGCCGGTATGGACGCCAAGCAAGTCATGGATACCCTGGCTGCCGCTGACATTCCCTATACCGTTGAACCGAACTCCGGTGCCTTGCTGGTCAAGGCCGATGACCTGTCCCGTGCGCGACTGAAACTCGCGGGCGCTGGTGTCACTCCCAGCGACGGCAACATCGGTTTCGAGATCCTCGACAAGGACCAGGGGCTCGGCACCAGCCAGTTCATGGAAGCGACCCGTTATCGTCGCGGCCTCGAAGGCGAACTGGCCCGGACCATCTCCAGCCTGAACAACGTCAAGGGTGCCCGCGTGCACCTGGCGATTCCGAAAAGCTCGGTGTTCGTACGTGACGAGCGCAAGCCGAGCGCTTCGGTGCTGGTTGAGTTGTATTCCGGTCGCTCGCTGGAGCCGGGCCAGGTGGTGGCGATCATCAATCTGGTCGCGACCAGCGTTCCAGAACTCAGCAAATCGCAGATCACCGTCGTCGATCAGAAGGGCAACCTGCTCTCGGATCAGGCGGAGAACTCCGAACTGACCATGGCCGGCAAGCAATTCGATTACAGCCGTCGCATGGAAAGCATGCTCACTCAGCGTGTGCACAACATCCTGCAACCGGTGCTGGGCAACGACCGCTATAAAGCCGAAGTCTCGGCGGACGTGGATTTCAGCGCCGTCGAGTCGACCTCCGAGCAGTTCAACCCGGATCAGCCGGCGTTGCGCAGCGAACAGTCGGTCAACGAACAACGCACCGCCAGCAATGGCCCGCAAGGCGTACCGGGTGCCCTGAGCAACCAGCCGCCATCGCCAGCCTCAGCGCCGCAAACCACCGGTGGCGCTACCGCGTCGGCCGGCATGGTGCAGCCAGGCCAGCCACTGCTGGATGCCAACGGTCAGCAAATCATGGACCCGGCCACCGGCCAGCCGATGCTGGCACCGTATCCGGCGGACAAGCGTCAACAATCCACCAAGAACTTCGAACTCGACCGCTCCATCAGTCACACCAAACAACAGCAAGGGCGTTTGAACCGCCTGTCGGTGTCGGTAGTGGTGGACGATCAGGTCAAGATCAACGCAGCCAACGGCGAAACCACCCGTGCACCGTGGAGCGCCGACGAATTGGCGCGCTTCACTCGTCTGGTACAGGACGCCGTCGGTTTCGACGCCAGTCGTGGTGACAGCGTCAGCGTGATCAACATGCCGTTCTCCGCCGAGCGCGGTGAAGTGATTGCCGACATTCCGTTCTACTCCCAGCCGTGGTTCTGGGACATCGTCAAGCAAGTGCTGGGTGTCTTGTTCATCCTGATACTGGTGTTCGGTGTGCTGCGTCCGGTGCTCAACAACATCACCAATGGCGGCAAAGGCAAACAGCTGGCCGGTTTTGGCGGCGACGTGGAACTCGGTGGCATGGGCGGCCTGGACGGCGAACTGGCCAACGACCGCGTCAGCCTCGGCGGCCCGACCAGCATCCTGCTGCCGAGCCCGAGCGAAGGCTATGACGCACAGTTGAACGCAATCAAGAGTCTGGTGGCAGAAGATCCGGGTCGCGTGGCCCAGGTCGTGAAAGAGTGGATTAACGCAGATGAGTGATAACCGAGCCGTTGCCGCCAAACTGTCCCGGGTCGACAAAGCCGCAATCCTGCTGCTGTCTCTCGGTTCTACCGATGCCGCCCAAGTGCTGCGCCACATGGGGCCCAAAGAGGTCCAGCGTGTGGGTGTGGCCATGGCGCAGATGGGTAACGTGCACCGCGAGCAGGTCGAGCAGGTGATGAGCGAGTTCGTCGACATCGTCGGCGATCAGACCAGCCTGGGCGTCGGCTCCGACGACTACGTGCGCAAAATGCTGACTCAGGCGCTGGGCGAGGACAAGGCCAACGGCCTGATCGACCGGATCCTGCTGGGCGGCAACACCAGTGGCCTCGACAGCCTGAAGTGGATGGAACCGCGCGCCGTTGCCGACGTGATCCGTTACGAGCACCCGCAGATCCAGGCGATCGTCGTGGCGTATCTCGACCCGGACCAGGCCGGCGAAGTGCTGGGCAACTTCGACCACAAGGTGCGACTGGACATCATTCTGCGGGTTTCCTCGCTGAACACCGTGCAGCCAGCCGCCCTGAAAGAACTCAACCAGATTCTCGAGAAGCAGTTCTCCGGCAACTCGAATGCCTCGCGCACCACCCTGGGTGGCATCAAGCGTGCGGCCGACATCATGAACTTCCTCGACAGCTCGATCGAAGGTCAGCTGATGGACTCGATCCGCGAAGTCGACGAAGACCTGTCCGGTCAGATCGAAGACCTCATGTTCGTGTTCAACAACCTGTCCGATGTCGACGACCGCGGGATTCAGGCGTTGCTGCGCGAAGTGTCCTCCGATGTTTTGGTACTGGCCCTCAAAGGCTCGGACGAAGGCGTCAAGGAAAAGATCTTCAAGAACATGTCCAAGCGGGCGGCCGAACTGTTGCGCGACGACCTCGAGGCCAAAGGCCCGGTGCGTGTCAGCGACGTGGAAACCGCACAGAAAGAAATCCTCACCATTGCTCGCCGTATGGCCGAAGCCGGAGAAATCGTTCTCGGCGGGAAGGGCGGCGAAGAGATGATCTAAGGTCACTATGTCGTCCAAACATGATGAGTCCCAGACCGACCTGATCCGTGCCAAGGACGTCGGTGGTTTCGATGTCTGGTCGCTGCCCAGTTTCGACCCGCATGTACCGGAGCCCGAGCCGGAACCCGAGCCTGAGCCGCCGGAAATGGAGGAAGTGCCGCTGGAAGAAGTCCAGCCACTGACCCTTGAAGAACTCGAAAGCATTCGCCAGGAGGCCTACAACGAGGGCTTCGCCACAGGCGAGAAAGAAGGTTTTCACAGCACCACGCTCAAGGTCCGTCAGGAAGCAGAGGCGATCCTGACGCCGAAAGTCGCGGCGCTGGAGCAGTTGATGGCCAACCTGTTCGAGCCCATCGCCGAGCAGGACACCCAGATCGAAAAGTCGCTGGTCGACCTTGTTCAGCACATCACCAAACAGGTGATTCAGCGCGAACTGGCCATCGACTCGACGCAGATCGAACACGTCATGCGCGACGCCCTCAAGCTGTTGCCGCTGGGCGTGGGCAATGTGCGGCTGTACATCAACCCGCAGGATTTCGAACAGGTCAAAGCCCTGCGCGAGCGCCATGAAGAGACCTGGCGCATCGTCGAGGACGAAGCCTTGTTGCCTGGTGGTTGCCGGGTCGAGACGGAGCACAGTCGCATCGATGCCACCGTTGAAACGCGCATCGCCCGGGTCATGGACAAACTGTTCGATCAATTGCACGAACAGGCCTTGCACCCTGCCGCGCCGGACCTGAGCCTGGAACTGCCAATCGACGCCAAGCCTGCCGTCGAAGCTGAGCCGGACGTTCCCGATGCGCCTTGATCGCACCAGCTTCGCCAAGCGCCTGGGCAGTTACGCCGAGGCAACGGAGCTGGCCGGCGCACCGATCCTCGAAGGTCGCTTGCTGCGCATGGTCGGCCTGACCCTCGAAGCTGAAGGCCTGCGCGCCGCCATGGGCAGCCGCTGCATGGTCATTAACGACGACAGTTACCATCCGGTGCAGGTCGAAGCCGAAGTCATGGGCTTCTCCGGCAGCAAAGTCTTTCTGATGCCAGTCGGCAGCGTCGCCGGCATCGCGCCCGGCGCGCGAGTGGTGCCGTTGGCCGATACCGGTCGTCTGCCGATGGGCATGAGCATGCTCGGACGGGTGCTCGATGGCGCCGGTCGTGCGCTGGACGGCAAGGGCGGAATGAAGGCTGAAGACTGGGTGCCGATGGACGGCCCGACGATCAACCCGCTCAAGCGTCATCCGATCAGCGAGCCGCTGGACGTGGGCATTCGCTCCATCAACGGTTTGTTGACGGTCGGTCGCGGGCAGCGGCTCGGGCTGTTCGCCGGTACCGGCGTCGGCAAGAGTGTGCTGCTGGGCATGATGACCCGCTTCACCGAGGCCGACATTATCGTCGTCGGGCTGATCGGTGAACGGGGTCGCGAAGTTAAGGAATTCATCGAGCACATCCTCGGTGAAGAAGGGCTCAAACGTTCGGTGGTCGTGGCGTCCCCGGCGGACGATGCGCCGCTGATGCGTCTGCGCGCCGCGATGTATTGCACGCGGATTGCCGAGTATTTCCGCGACAAGGGCAAGAATGTCCTGTTGTTGATGGACTCGCTGACCCGTTTCGCCCAGGCCCAGCGGGAAATCGCCCTGGCCATTGGCGAGCCGCCGGCGACCAAGGGGTATCCGCCGTCGGTGTTCGCCAAGTTGCCGAAACTGGTGGAGCGGGCCGGTAACGCCGAAAAGGGCGGCGGTTCGATCACCGCGTTTTATACCGTATTGTCCGAAGGCGATGACCAGCAGGATCCGATCGCCGACGCGGCGCGGGGTGTGCTCGACGGGCACATCGTCCTGTCCCGGCGTCTGGCCGAGGAAGGGCATTACCCGGCCATCGACATCGAAGCGTCCATCAGCCGGGTCATGCCGTCGGTGGTGTCGCCCGAACACATGACTCGCGCCCAGTATTTCAAGCAGCTGTGGTCGCGCTATCAGCAGAGTCGCGACCTGATCAGTGTCGGCGCCTACGTCGCTGGCGGTGATCGCGAGACCGACCTGGCGATTTCCCTGCAGCCGCAGCTGGCCAAATACCTGCGCCAAGGGTTGAACGACAGCATCAGCCTGGGCGAAAGCGAATCCTATCTGGGCTCGATCTTCGCGCCTGCGGCTGGCGGTTAATCGATCATGGCCCAGAGTCGGGCAGGGCGTCTGGCGCCGGTGGTCGAAATGGCCGAAAAGGCCGAGAAAACCGCCGCTCAGCGGTTAGGCCATTTTCAGGGCCAGGTTCGCGTGGCAGAAAGCAAGCTCGCCGACCTTGAAGCCTTTCGACTCGACTATCAGGAACAATGGATCGTGCGTGGCAGCAGCGGCGTCTCGGGCCAGTGGCTGCTGGGTTATCAGGGCTTCCTCGCGCAACTGGGCACCGCCATCGATCAACAGCGGCAAAGCCTGGCGTGGCATCAGAACAATCTGAACAAGGCACGGGAAACCTGGCAGCAGGCATTTGCCCGGGTCGAGGGCTTGCGCAAACTGGTTCAGCGTTACGCTGACGAGGCACGACAGCTGGAAGACAAGCGTGAGCAGAAGCTGATGGACGAGTTGTCCCAGCGGTTGCCACGTGAGAGTCCGTACTGAATCAGTCAGGTCGCGTTATCGTTCTTCGCGGGCAAGCCTCGCTCCTACGGGATTTGTGTCGTTCGCGAAATCATGGACGATGCGAAACCTGTAGGAGCGAGGCTTGCCCGCGAAGGCGTGCTCGAAAACTCCGCACCTTTCCAGCCTTGCCCCCATCTCCGTCAAGTGCTAAACCTTGTACAAGTATGTTCACCAATGACAAGGATGCCGTTCAATGTCAGTCGTTACAGAAGTCTCTACGGATGGGAAGAAGCTGACGATATCGATCAGGGGACGATTCGATTTCGCCAAACATCAGGAATTTCGCGAGTCCTACGAGGACAAGGAACTCTCCGCAGTTGTCGTCGATTTGAAAGAAGCGACCTACCTCGACAGTTCTGCACTGGGCATGCTGCTTCTGCTGCGTGATCATGCCGGTGGCGACGAATCCGACATTCGCGTCGTCAACAGCAGTACTGACGTGAAGAAGATTCTCGCCATCTCCAACTTCGACAAACTGTTTGACATCAGTTGACCAGCGTGCAGCCGCTCGAGCCGCTGACGATCCTGATCGCCGAAGACAGCGCGGCCGACCGCATGCTGCTGTCGAGTATCGTCCGTCGCCAGGGTCATGAAGTCCTGACAGCGGCCAACGGTGCCGAAGCGGTCGAAGCGTTTCGTTTACAACGACCGCAACTGGTCCTGATGGACGCCATGATGCCGGTGATGGACGGTTTCGAGGCGGCACGTCAGATCAAGGCGCTGGCCGGGGAAACCCTGGTGCCGATCATCTTCCTGACGTCGCTGAGCGAAAGCGAAGCCTTGGCGCGCTGTCTGGAGGCTGGCGGTGACGACTTTCTGGCAAAACCCTACAACCAGGTGATCCTCGCCGCCAAAATCAAGGCAATGGACCGTTTGCGCCGGTTGCAGGCCACCGTGCTGGAGCAGCGCGACCAAATTGCCAGGCACCACGATTACCTGCTCAACGAGCAGCGTGTGGCCAAGGCCGTGTTCGACAAGGTCGCCCATTCCGGCTGCCTGAACGCCCCCAATATCCGCTACCTGCAATCGCCCTATGCGCTGTTCAATGGTGATTTGCTGCTCGCGGCGTTCACTCCGGCCGGCGACATGCATGTCTTGCTTGGCGATTTTACTGGCCATGGCTTGCCGGCAGCTGTCGGGGCGATGCCGCTGGCCGAGGTCTTCTACGGCATGACCGCCAAGGGGTATGGCCTGTCGGAAACCCTGCGCGAGATGAACGCCAAGCTCAAGCGCATCCTGCCGGTGGACATGTTCTGTTGTGCGACGTTGCTGTGCCTGAGTTTTCAGCGGCGCTCGGTGGAAGTCTGGAACGGCGGGATGCCGGACGGTTACCTGCACAGTATCGCCAGTGGCGAGCGCACACCGCTGACGGCCCGGCATTTGCCGCTTGGCGTGCTGAGCCCGCAGACCTTCGATGATCGCACCGAAGTGTTTCCGATGGCGGTCGGAGATCGGGTGTTCCTGTTGTCCGACGGGGTGATCGATACGTGTGATGCCAATGAGCAGTTGTTCGGCGTCGAGCGATTGCAGCAGGTGTTTACGGCCAATCGTCGGCCCGATCAGCTGTTCGAGGAGATCGAACAGGCGCTGCGGGATTTTCGCGGGGAAGCTCGCGACGATGTCAGCATGGTCGAGGTCAGCCTGCTGGAGGCTGCACAGCTGAGTCCGCCGGCCCTGGTTTATTCTGACAGCGGTCAGTCCTGCCCGCTGGACTGGTCGGTGAGTTTCGAGTTTCGTGCGGCCACTCTCAAGCGCTTCAATCCATTGCCGTATCTTTTGCAGTTGCTGCTGGAAGTGCATGGTTTGCGCGCCCAGAGCGGCGCGCTTTACAGTGTGCTCGCGGAGTTGTACTCCAACGCGCTGGAGCATGGCGTGCTGGGGCTGGACTCAAGCCTGAAGCGCGATGCCTCGGGTTTTGCCCGCTATTATCAACAGCGCAACGCGCGTCTGGACGAGCTGCAGGACGGCTTTGTGCGGCTGCATTTACAGGTTGCGCCCAAAGGCGAGGGTGGTTGCCTGACGATTCGTGTCGAAGACAGTGGCAAAGGTTTCGATGTCGACAGGGTGATGGCGCGCCCTCTCGATGGTGCCCGTCTGTCGGGACGTGGTGTCAGTCTGATCCGCCAGTTGAGCCGAAACGCCAACTGGTCTGACGATGGTCGTAGTGCCCGCGTGGAATTTTTCTGGGAGGCTCTGGCATAATCCGCGCATTCTTGATCAAGGAGTGAGCAAGTGGCTGACACACACCTGGACCGCGACGTGCTGAGCGCGTTGCAAGAAGTCATGGAGGATGAGTATCCGATGTTGCTGGGTACTTTTCTTGCCGATTCCATAGAGCGCTTGAGTCAGCTGCACAAGGCTGACGATGCCGAGACGCTCGGTGCCACTGCGCACAGTTTCAAGGGTAGTTGCAGCAACATGGGCGCCATTCGCCTCGCGCAGTTGTGCAATGAGCTCGAGCAGCGAAGCAAGCAGGAGTCGCTGGAAGGCGTCGAAAAACTGATCAGCGAAATCGATAGTGAATTCGCGATTATCCGCACCCTCTACGAAGCAGAGCGCCAGCGCTCTCTCGCTGACAGTGCGACCGTCCGGCGTTTTTAGCGCCGTTCGAACAAAACTGGCGCAACCCTTGCAGCAATCTCCGCAACTGTACCTACGATCCCAGTGCAGCGGAGACCGTTTCATGCCCGTTACCCCCAATATTCTTCTTCAGGCCGCCGCTCAGGCCAAGACTCAAGCCGCCTCCGCCAATCCATCGGCGCTGTCCGCTGAGCCCGGGGACAAAGCCTCCAGCTTCGCTCAGGTCTACGCCAATCAAGCCCAGAACAAGCCCTCGGCGGCCACCGATGGAGCGCCGAAGCCGGTGCGCGATAAAGCCCCGGACAGCCCCGATAAAAAGAGCGTCGGCAACGACAATGCTGCCGCCCCGGAGCCGACGGTTGCCGATAGCGGCAAAACCTTGCCCGCCGATAAACCGGCGTCGGCCGACGAAAAGGCAGCCAGCGATGATGCCGCAGACACCCCGGTAGTCGTCGACACTGCGCCGGTTGATCCGGCTCTCGATCCGTCATTGCTGCCAGCGTTGCAAGCCGTGGTGGCAGCTCCGGTTCCGCAAGCACCGCCAGTGGTGGTCACTGAGCAGCCGCAAGTCCAGGCGCCTGTTGCTGCGCCAGTGGCGGCGGCACAGGTTGCCGCACCGGCGGATGACGCCTTCGATCCTGAAGCCGACCCGCTGGATGCGCTACCGGCCGTGCGTATGGCGATGGAGCAGGGCGGTCATATTTCCGCTGCCAGTCAGGCGCAACCCAAGGCAGCGCCGACGGCTGCTCAGGCCCAGGCTGATGGCGAACCCACCTCGGCACAGAACTTTGCCGCTGGCATGGCGGGCATGCTCGATGTGCAGGCGGACAAGGACAGTACCAGCCAGGGCGGTGAGAAAACCTTCAGTGGGTTGATCGATGACGGCCTCAAGGATTTGAAGTCGGCGAGCAGCGATACCCGCGTTGACGACTTCGCCAACCGCCTGGCGGCGCTGACTCAGGCATCTACCCCGAAAACCGCCAACGCGGTACCGGTGAATCAACCGATCACGATGAATCAAAGCGGCTGGACCGAAGAAATCGTGAACCGGGTCATGTACTTGTCCAGCGCCAATCTCAAGGCGGCCGATATCCAGTTGCAACCGGCCGAACTGGGGCGCCTCGACATTCGGGTGAACATGGTGCCGGACCAGCAGACCCAAGTGACCTTCATGAGCGCGCATCCAAGCGTTCGCGAAGCGCTCGATGGTCAGATGCACCGCTTGCGTGACATGTTCGCGCAGCAGGGCATGGGGCAGGTCGATGTCAACGTGTCCGACCAGTCGCGTGGCTGGCAGGGGCAGGGTCAGGAGCAACAGGCTCAGCAGGGGCAGGGCGGGCGCACCAACGCCAGCGGTGGTCGCCTCGATGGCGTGGATGAAGAGCTCGCGCCGACCGTTGCCGAAGTCGCGGCCAGCACCACCAGTGTCATCGGCTCCAGCGCCGTCGACTACTACGCCTGATCAAACGCAATCCCTTGTAGGAGCTGGCTTGCCAGCGATCGTGGTGTGTCAGCCAGCGAACATGTCGGCTGACACACCGCCATCGCGAGCAAGCTTGCTCCTACAGTTGATCGGTATTCGCCGATCATTCGCTGTCTCCAATACCTCCTGACCAATACTTCCCGACACTTCTGGCATAACACTTGCTCTTGCCTTGCCGTGCGACTGTGAAAACCCGAATAGTGACGGATTATTGGCATGGCGAAGAGCGAAGCAGTAGTAAAAGACCCCGCAACCAAAGGCAAAATCAAGCTGATCATTGTGATCGTGGTGGCCCTGCTGCTGGCGATCGGCTTGTCCGTGGGAGCGACGTGGTTCTTCATGCACAGCGCTCAGAGCAAGCCTGCCGCCGCGGTTGAAGCTGCCCCGGTCGGCAAGCAACCAGCGGTTTTCGAGCAAATGGCGCCGGCCTTCGTGGCCAACTACAACCAGAACGGCCGCCAGCGCTTCATGCAGGTGAGCATCACCATGCAAGGTCGAAATCAGGCCGACCTGGAAGCCCTGAAAGTCCACATGCCGGTCATTCGCAACAACCTTGTCATGCTGTTCTCCGGGCAGGATTTCGCGACCCTGGCGTCGCCGGTTGGTCAGGAAATGCTGCGCCAGAAAGCCACGGCCAGTGTCCAGGAAGTGGCGCAGAAAGAGCTCGGCAAAGTGGTCATCGAACAGTTGCTTTTCACTAATTTCGTACTGCAGTAGGAACACGACATGGCCGTGCAGGACCTGCTGTCCCAGGATGAGATCGATGCGCTGTTGCATGGTGTCGACGATGGTCTGGTACAGACCGATACCGCTGCCGAACCCGGCAGCGTCAAAAGCTACGACCTGACCAGCCAGGATCGCATCGTCCGTGGACGCATGCCGACCCTGGAAATGATCAACGAGCGTTTCGCCCGCTACACCCGCATCAGCATGTTCAACATGCTGCGCCGCTCGGCGGACGTTGCCGTCGGTGGTGTGCAGGTGATGAAGTTTGGTGAATACGTGCACTCGCTGTACGTGCCGACCAGCCTCAACCTGGTCAAGATCAAACCGTTGCGCGGCACGGCGCTGTTCATCCTCGACGCCAAGCTGGTGTTCAAACTGGTGGACAACTTCTTCGGTGGTGACGGCCGTCACGCGAAGATCGAAGGGCGTGAATTCACCCCGACCGAACTGCGTGTGGTGCGCATGGTGCTGGAGCAGGCCTTCGTCGATCTGAAGGAAGCCTGGCAGGCGATCATGGAAGTGAACTTCGAGTACATCAACTCGGAAGTGAACCCGGCCATGGCCAACATCGTCGGCCCGAGCGAAGCCATTGTGGTGTCGACCTTCCACATCGAACTCGATGGCGGTGGCGGCGACCTGCACGTGACCATGCCGTACTCGATGATCGAGCCGGTACGCGAAATGCTCGACGCCGGCTTCCAGTCGGACCTCGACGATCAGGACGAGCGTTGGGTCAATGCCCTGCGCCAGGACGTGCTCGACGTCGACGTGCCGATCGGCGCCACAGTTGCCCGTCGCCAGTTGCGCCTGCGCGACATTCTGCACATGCAGCCGGGAGACATTATCCCGGTCGAAATGCCGGAAGAAATGATCATGCGCGCCAACGGCGTGCCTGCGTTCAAGGTCAAGATGGGCTCGCACAAAGGCAACCTCGCGTTGCAAGTGATCGAGCCGATCGAGCGCCGTTGACCGGCGCCTCTACATATTCGCTTTTAACTGACGGCTGCCCTCTGAAGGGTTGCCCGCCGAGGACACATGATGGCTGACGATATGAATACCCAGGACGACCAGGCGCTGGCTGACGAATGGGCTGCGGCCCTGGAAGAAACCGGCGATGCCGGGCAGGACGACATTGACGCCTTGCTGGCGGCTGACGCTGCCGGTTCGTCGTCGAACCGTCTGCCGATGGAAGAATTCGGCAGCGTGCCGAAAAACAACGACCCGGTAACCCTGGACGGTCCGAACCTGGACGTGATTCTCGACATCCCGGTGTCGATTTCCATGGAAGTCGGCAGCACCGACATCAACATCCGTAACCTGCTGCAGCTCAACCAGGGTTCGGTGATCGAGCTCGATCGCCTGGCCGGTGAACCGCTGGACGTGCTGGTCAACGGTACGTTGATTGCTCACGGTGAAGTGGTGGTGGTCAACGAAAAGTTCGGCATCCGCCTGACCGACGTGATCAGCCCAAGCGAACGCATCAAGAAGCTGCGCTGAGTGAAAAAGCTTTCAGGGTTGTTACTGGCCTTGCCGTTCAGTGCGTTGGCGGCCGAACCGGCGGCTAATGCTGCCGTGGCTGTCGCACCTGCTGTCAGCAGTGGTGTGGCGGGCCAGTTGACGCAATTGGTGCTCGGTCTGCTGCTGGTGCTGGGGTTGATCTTCTTCCTCGCCTGGCTGCTGCGCCGGGTCCAGCAGGCCGGGCCTGCGGGCAAGGCGCAGGTGATCGAGTTGATCGGTTCCCGGGCGCTGGGTCCGCGTGACCGATTGATGCTGGTGCAGGTCGGCAACGAGCAGATTCTGCTCGGTTTGAGCCCCGGCACCATCACCGCGCTGCATGTGCTCAAGGAGCCGGTGCACGTACCGGTCACCGAGAAAGCGACCCCGGAATTTGCCCTGCGCCTGATGGAACTGATGGGCAAGGATCAGAAGGATAAGAAGTAATGGGTGCGCTACGCATCATCTTGACGTTGGCCCTGATGCTGACCGCGCCGCTGGCCTTCGCCGCCGATCCGTTGTCGATCCCGGCGATCACCCTGGGCACCAACGCCCAGGGCGCTCAGGAATACTCGGTCAGCCTGCAAATCCTGCTGATCATGACCGCGCTGAGTTTCATTCCGGCGTTCGTCATGCTGATGACCAGTTTCACGCGGATCATCATCGTCTTCTCGATCCTGCGTCAGGCCCTGGGCCTGCAGCAGACGCCGTCGAACCAGATCCTCACGGGCATGGCGCTGTTTCTGACCCTGTTCATCATGGCGCCGGTGTTCGACCGGGTGAATCAGGACGCCTTGCAGCCGTATCTGGCGGAAAAACTCACCGCGCAGGATGCCGTGGCCAAGGCTCAGGTGCCGATCAAGGACTTCATGCTGGCGCAGACGCGCAGCAGCGATCTGGAACTGTTCATGCGCCTGTCCAAGCGCACGGACATTGCCACGCCGGATCAGGCGCCGCTGACCATTCTGGTGCCGGCCTTCGTCACGTCCGAGCTGAAAACCGCGTTCCAGATCGGCTTCATGATCTTCATTCCGTTCCTGATCATCGACCTGGTCGTCGCCAGTGTGCTGATGGCCATGGGTATGATGATGCTCTCGCCGCTGATCATTTCCCTGCCGTTCAAGATCATGCTGTTCGTGCTGGTGGATGGCTGGGCGCTGATCATCGGGACGTTGGCGAGTAGCTTCGGCGGTGTTTCGCCATGACGCCGGAAGTCGCGGTAGACATCTTTCGTGAAGCACTCTGGCTGACCACCATGATGGTCGCTGTGCTGGTGATTCCGAGTCTGCTGGTGGGCCTGCTGGTCGCGATGTTCCAGGCGGCCACGCAGATCAACGAACAAACCCTGAGCTTCTTGCCGCGTCTGCTGGTCATGCTGGTGACGCTGATCGTCGCCGGTCCGTGGCTGGTGCAGACGTTCATGGAATACATCCTGCAGTTGTACGGCAATATTCCTCGGGTCATCGGCTAAGCCATGTCGTCACTGTTGCAACTGACCGATACCCAGATCAGCACCTGGGTGGCGACGTTCTTGTTGCCCCTGTTTCGCATCGGTGGGTTGCTGATGGTCATGCCGGTTTTCGGTACGACCTTGGTGCCCCAGCGAGTGCGTCTGTATTTCGCCCTCGCGATCACGGTCGTGATTGCTCCCGGGTTACCGCCGATGCCGCCGGTCAATGCGCTGGACTTGAGCGGGCTGCTGCTGATTGCCGAGCAGATCCTCATCGGCGCGGTGATGGGGTTCGCCCTGCAACTATTCTTCCAGGCCTTTGTGGTCGCCGGGCAGATCGTTTCGATTCAGATGGGCATGGGCTTCGCGTCGATGGTCGACCCCACCAACGGCGTGTCGGTGGCGGTGATCGGGCAGTTCTTCACCATGCTGGTGACGCTGTTGTTCCTGGCCATGAATGGCCACTTGGTGGTCTTCGAAATTCTCACTGAAAGTTTCACCACGTTGCCGGTCGGTAGCGGCTTGATGGTTTCCCAATACTGGGACCTGGCCGGCAAGCTTGGTTGGGTGCTGGGTGCGGCATTGTTGCTGGTGCTGCCGGCGATCACGGCGCTGCTGGTGGTCAACATCGCGTTTGGCGTGATGACCCGCGCCGCGCCGCAGCTGAACATCTTTTCCATCGGCTTCCCGCTGACCCTGGTGCTCGGGCTGTTCATTGTCTGGGTCGGGCTGGCGGACATCATCAATCAGTACCAACCGCTGGCTACCGAGGCCTTGCAGTGGTTGCGCGAACTGGCACGGGCGCGCTGAGTCATGGCTGAGAGCGAAAGCGGTCAGGACAAAACAGAAGACCCCACGGAGAAACGTAAAAAGGACTCCAGGGACAAGGGCGAGATTGCGCGCTCCAAAGAGCTCAACACCTTGGCGATCATGCTTGCCGGTGCCAGTGCGCTGCTGATTTTCGGCGGGGCTTTGGCGCAGGACATGATGGAACTGATGCGCATGAACTTCACGCTGTCGCGGGAAGTGATTCTGGATCAGCGCAGCATGGGCACCTTCCTCCTGCACTCGGGGCAGATTGCCCTGTTGGCGATTCAGCCGGTGATGATCACCTTGCTGCTGGCGGCATTTCTCGGCCCGATTTCCCTCGGAGGCTGGCTGTTCGCGGCGGGCTCGATGGCGCCGAAATTCAGTCGCATGAACCCCGGCGCGGGGCTGAAGCGGATGTTCTCGGCCAAGGCGCTGGTGGAGCTGCTCAAGGCCCTGGCGAAGTTTTTCATTGTGCTGTTCGTCGCGCTGGCGGTGTTGAATTCCGACATCGACGACCTGATGCGCATTGCGCACGAGCCGTTGGAAATGGCGATCATTCACAGCCTGCAAGTGGTCGGCTGGAGCACCCTGTGGATGGCGTGCGGCTTGATCATCATCGCTGCCGTCGACGTTCCGGTGCAGCTCTGGGAAAGCCACAAGAAACTGCTGATGACCAAGCAGGAAGTGCGCGACGAGCACAAGGATCAGGAGGGGAGGCCGGAGGTCAAGCAGCGCATTCGCCAGTTGCAGCGCGAGATGTCCCAGCGCCGGATGATGGCGGCCATCCCCGAGGCCGATGTGGTCATTACCAACCCGACTCACTATGCCGTGGCGCTCAAATACGACCCGGACAAGGGCGCGGCGCCTGTGCTGATTGCCAAGGGCAGTGATTTCCTGGCCCTGAAAATCCGCGAAATCGCCGTGGCCAACGAAGTACTGCTGCTGGAGTCGCCGGCCCTGGCGCGTTCGATCTATTACTCCACGGAGCTGGAGCAGGAAATTCCTGGTGGGCTCTATCTGGCCGTCGCTCAGGTATTGGCCTACGTCTACCAGATCCGACAGCACCGCGCGGGCAAGGGCAAGCGGCCGGATCCGCTCAAGGATGACTTGCCGATTCCACCGGATCTGCGTCGCGATTCCTGAGTTTTGCGCTAGTCGTGCCGACGCCTTCGCGGGCAAGCCTCGCTCCTACAGGTTTTGCGTCGTCCACAAAAACACCTGTGCCATCCGTCCTGTAGGAGCAAGGCTTGCCCGCGAAGGCGGCAGCCCGAACAGCACAAATCCCCCTGATAAACCCCTCTGTTCCAAGCGCTCGGCAAAAGTTGGAAGGCTTCTTGCAGTAGCCGCCCTGCGTCTGCTTCAGGCGTCAAAAGTTTGCTTTAAAGGAACGGGGAAAACCGGTGGATCGCTCTCAGTTACTCAACAGTGCCCGCACAAACGTTGCCGACTTAAGTCGGGGCAATCTGGGCGTGCCGTTGTTGCTGCTGGTCATGCTGGCCATGATGATGCTGCCGGTGCCGCCGTTCCTGCTGGACGTGTTCTTCACGTTCAACATCGCGCTGTCGATCGTCGTGCTGCTGGTCTGCGTCTACGCGTTGCGGCCGCTGGATTTCGCGGTGTTCCCGACCATTCTGCTGGTGGCGACGTTGTTGCGACTGGCGCTGAACGTGGCCTCCACGCGGGTGGTGATGCTTCACGGGCAGGACGGCCACGCCGCCGCCGGTAAGGTGATCCAGGCGTTCGGTGAGGTGGTGATCGGCGGTAACTACGTGGTCGGTATCGTGGTCTTCGCGATTTTGATGATCATCAACTTCGTCGTGGTGACCAAGGGTGCCGGGCGGATTTCCGAGGTGAGCGCACGTTTCACCCTCGATGCGATGCCCGGCAAACAAATGGCGATCGACGCCGATTTGAACGCCGGCCTGATCGATCAGAACCAGGCCAAGCTGCGCCGGATGGAAGTGGCCCAGGAAGCCGAGTTCTACGGTTCCATGGACGGTGCCAGCAAGTTCGTGCGCGGCGACGCCATCGCCGGTTTGCTGATTCTGTTCATCAACCTGATCGGCGGCATGGCGGTCGGTATCTTCCAGCACGGTATGACCTTCGGCGATGCGGGCAGGGTTTACGCGTTGCTGACCATCGGTGACGGTTTGGTGGCGCAATTGCCATCACTGTTGTTATCTACAGCTGCAGCGATCATGGTGACCCGTGCTTCCGGTTCGGAAGACATGGGCAAACAGATCAATCGCCAGATGTTCGCCTCGCCCAAGGCGCTGGCGGTGGCGGCCGGTCTGATGGCGGTCATGGGGCTTGTGCCCGGCATGCCGCACTTTTCCTTTCTGAGCATGGCGGCCCTGGCGGCCGGTGGCGCGTACCTGTTCTGGAAGAAACAGAACGTCGTCAAGGTTCAGGCCTTGCAAGAGGTCAAGCGTCAGCAGGAATTGCTGCCATCGCCGGCTCGCGCTCAGGAAACCAAGGAGCTTGGCTGGGACGATGTGACGCCGATCGACATGATTGGCCTGGAAGTCGGCTATCGTCTGATTCCGCTGGTGGACCGCAATCAGGGTGGTCAGCTGCTGGCGCGGATCAAGGGTGTGCGTAAAAAGCTGTCCCAGGATCTGGGCTTCCTGATGCCGACTGTGCATATCCGTGACAACCTCGACCTTGCGCCGAGCGCCTATCGCCTCACTCTGATGGGGGTGATCCTGGCCGAAGCGGAGATTTATCCGGACCGCGAACTGGCGATCAACCCCGGTCAGGTCTACGGTTCGCTCAACGGTATTACCGCCAAAGATCCGGCTTTCGGGCTGGAGGCGGTCTGGATCGAAGTCAGCCAGCGTGCGCAGGCACAATCCCTCGGTTACACCGTGGTCGATGCCAGTACGGTAGTGGCAACCCATTTGAACCAGATTCTGTACAAGCACTCCAGTGAGCTGATTGGCCACGAAGAAGTGCAGCAACTCATGCAATTGCTGGCCAAAAGCTCGCCAAAACTGGCGGAAGAGCTGGTGCCGGGCGTGGTTTCGTTGTCGCAGCTACTCAAGGTGCTCCAGGCGTTGCTGGCCGAACAGGTGCCCGTACGGGACATTCGCAGCATCGCCGAGGCGATCGCGAACAATGCCGCCAAGAGTCAAGATACTGCCGCGCTGGTGGCCGCCGTCCGCGTCGGCGTATCTCGTGCAATCGTCCAAAGCATTGTGGGGACTGAGTCGGAGCTGCCAGTTATCACTCTGGAGCCAAGGTTGGAACAAATATTGCTCAATAGTCTTCAGAAGGCAGGACAAGGCTCGGAAGAGGGCGTTCTGCTGGAGCCAAGCATGGCTGAAAAACTGCAACGCTCGTTGATCGATGCGGCGCAGCGTCAGGAAATGCAAGGTCAGCCGGTGATTCTGCTGGTGGCCGGCCCGGTTCGCGCGATGCTGTCGCGATTCGGCCGACTGGCAGTCCCGGGTTTGCATGTGTTGGCTTACCAGGAAATCCCTGACAACAAGCAAGTGACCATCGTTGCGACAGTAGGGCCCAACGGCTGAGGTAGTGGTTTATGCAAGTTAAGCGTTTTTTCGCCGCCGATATGCGTCAGGCCATGAAGCTGGTTCGTGATGAGCTGGGCGCTGATGCCGCCATCATTGGCAACCGCCGGATCGCCGGTGGTGTCGAGCTGACGGCCGCTCTGGATTACAAACTGTCGGCGCTGGCCCCGCGTGTTCCGAACATGGAACTCGAGGATGAGCTGCGCAAGACCCAGTCGCGGATCGTCACCGCCCAGGCCGAACTGAGCCTGCGCAGCGATGGCGAGAGCGACAAGTCCACCAATCGCCAGTTGTTCGCCGGCCTGCCGTTGACCGCCGCCGAGCCGCTGATCGAGCCGACCTACGCTGAACCTCGTCGTCCGGCACCGGCCCCCGCGCCTGCCTCGACCGGTGTTGATCCGCGTGCCTTCGACTCGATGCGTTTCGAACTCAACAGCCTGCGCGAACTGATGGAAGTACAACTCGGTTCGCTGGCCTGGAATCAGTTGCAAGGCAGCCGCCCGGCCCAGGCCAACCTTTGGCGCCGCTTGCAACGCATCGGTTTGTCCGGTCCGTTGTCCCGCGATCTGCTGGAACTGATTACCGACATTGATGAGCCTCGTCAGGCCTGGCGCATGTTGCTGGCGCACCTGGCGCGGATGATCGCCACACCGGAAGTCGAGCCACTGGAAGAAGGCGGCGTGATTGCCATGGTCGGCCCCGCCGGCATGGGCAAGACCACCACCCTGGCCAAGCTCGCGGCCCGTTACGTGCTCAAGTACGGCGCGCAGAACATCGCGCTGGTGAGCATGGACAGCTACCGCATCGGTGCTCAGGAGCAACTCAAGACCCTCGGCCGGATCCTCAATGTGTCGGTGACGCACGTCGATCCGGGCCAGTCCCTGGTGCAGGCGCTGGATCCATTGTTGCGCAAGCGCGTGGTGCTGATCGATACCGCGGGCCTTCAGGCCAGCGATCCGGCATTGCGCATGCAGCTCGAAAGCCTGGCCGGTCGCGGCATCAAATCAAAAAATTATCTGGTTCTGGCAACCACCAGCCAGAAACAGGTTCTAACCGCCGCTTATCACAGTTACAAGCGCTGCGGGCTCGCTGGCTGCATCCTGACTAAACTGGATGAGACGGCAAGCCTGGGCGAGGTGTTGAGCCTGGCGATCAGTCATGAATTGCCGGTGGCTTACCTGACTGATGGACCGCGTATTCCGGATGATCTGCATCTGCCGCGTCGTCATCAGTTGGTCAGTCGCGCCGTCAGCGTGCAAATGCAGGAAGAACCCAGCGAAGAAGCCATGGCTGACATGTTCGCTGATATTTATCACAGCCCGACCAAGCAGGTTGGCTGAGGTATTAATGAACAGTTTTTGTACCTACATCGATGGTCTGCCATGCATTGTTCAGTTGATGAACGCGCAGCCAGTAATGTGGCCTCCGTCTATGCAAGACAAGGTAAAGAAATAACATGGGCAGCATGCATCCCGTACAGGTGATCGCGGTGACCGGCGGCAAAGGTGGCGTCGGGAAGACTAACGTGTCAGTGAACTTGTCCCTGGCTCTAGCTGAGCTCGGCCGGCGCGTCATGCTGCTGGACGCCGATCTGGGGCTGGCGAATGTCGACGTCCTGCTGGGACTGACACCCAAACGTACCCTGGCCGACGTCATCGAAGGCCGCTGTGAGCTGCGCGACGTGTTGTTGCAGGGGCCAGGCGGCATCCGCATCGTCCCGGCCGCGTCCGGCACTCAAAGCATGGTTCATCTGAGTCCGGCCCAGCATGCCGGCCTGATCCAGGCGTTCAGCGATATCGGCGACAACCTCGACGTGCTCGTGATCGACACCGCTGCGGGTATTGGTGACTCGGTAGTCAGTTTTGTTCGCGCCGCGCAAGAAGTCTTGCTGGTGGTCTGCGACGAGCCGACTTCGATCACGGATGCCTACGCCCTGATCAAACTGCTCAACCGCGACTACGGCATGAACCGCTTCCGCGTCCTGGCCAACATGGCCCAGAGCCCGCAGGAAGGCCGCAACCTGTTCGCCAAGTTGACCAAGGTCACGGACCGCTTCCTCGACGTCGCCTTACAATACGTCGGTGCGGTGCCGTACGACGAAAGCGTGCGCAAGGCTGTGCAGAAACAGCGCGCGGTCTATGAAGCCTTCCCTCGTTCCAAGTGCTCCCTGGCTTTCAAGGCCATCGCACAAAAAGTCGATACCTGGCCGCTGCCTGCCAACCCGCGCGGGCACCTGGAGTTTTTCGTCGAGCGCCTCGTGCAACAAACGGCAGGACCCGTGCTATGACAGCCAGCGGTTACAACCTCTACAAGAAGTCGGCGCGTGACGCGCAGTACGAGCTGATCGAGCGTTACGCGCCACTGGTCAAACGCATTGCTTACCACCTGCTGGCGCGACTGCCAGCCAGTGTCCAGGTCGAAGACCTGATCCAGGCCGGGATGATCGGCCTGCTTGAAGTATCCACCAAATATGACGCCAGCAAAGGCGCGAGTTTCGAGACGTACGCGGGCATCCGGATCCGCGGCGCCATGCTTGATGAAGTGCGCAAAGGGGACTGGGCGCCACGTTCGGTCCACCGCAATACCCGCATGGTCAGCGACGCAATTCGCTCGATTGAAGCTAAAACCGGCCGTGACGCTAAAGATCACGAAGTTGCGGCCGAACTCCAATTGAGTCTCGACGATTACTACGGGATTTTGAACGACACCCTGGGCAGCCGCTTGTTCAGTTTCGACGACCTGTTGCAGGACGGCGAACACGAAGGGCTGCATGAGGATGGCGCGAGTGCTCATCTCGAGCCGTCGCGCGATCTGGAAGATGAACGCTTCCAGGCAGCGCTGGCGGACGCGATTGCCAATTTGCCGGAGCGTGAGCGACTGGTGTTGGCGCTGTACTACGACGAAGAGTTGAATCTCAAGGAAATCGGTGAGGTCCTGGGGGTCAGCGAATCTCGGGTCAGCCAGTTACACAGCCAGTGCGCGGCCCGTTTGCGGGGGCGTTTGGGGGAGTGGCGAGCGCGCTGAAGGCAGTGTGGGGACACTGCGAACTTGGCTGGTGTGGTGTTGAACTGCACCGGTCTCGATCTGTTGTGCTCCAGACAGTCATTGAGTGCTTTGCCGGATTGATTGAAATGGCGCGTCCAGGTGCTGGGCGCGTTTAAGTCTGCTTGGAGGTCGAATTGGACAAGAACATGAAAATCCTCATCGTTGATGACTTCTCAACGATGCGGCGGATCATAAAAAACCTGTTGCGTGACCTTGGGTTCACCAACACGGTCGAGGCCGACGATGGCATTACTGCCATTCCGGTTCTCAACAGCGGAAGCATCGACTTTCTGGTAACAGACTGGAACATGCCTGGCATGACCGGTATCGATCTGCTGCGCCACGTGCGCGCCGATGAAAAGCTCAAGCACCTGCCGGTGCTGATGGTGACCGCTGAAGCCAAGCGCGAGCAGATCATTGAAGCGGCCCAGGCCGGCGTAAACGGCTATGTGGTCAAACCCTTCACGGCCCAGGCGTTGAAAGAAAAAATCGAGAAGATTTTCGAACGCATCGGTTGAGAAACTGCGCCACGGGGAAGCTATGGACCAAAACGAATCTTCACAGGGCGATTTTGAATCGACCCTGAAAAAACACGCGGTCGAACTGGTCGAAAGCCTTGAAAAAGGCAAGTTCGGCGACGCTGTGCAACTGATCCATGAGCTCAACCAGACCCGTGACCGCGGCCTGTATCAGGAAGTGGGCAAGCTCACCCGCGAGCTGCACAGTGCGATCGTCAATTTTCAGATTGACCCGCACATGCCGCAAGCCGAGGAAGTGTCCCAGATCACAGATGCCACCGAGCGTCTGGGTTACGTTGTCAAGCTGACAGAGGCCGCAGCCAACCGCACCATGGATCTGGTCGAAAACTCCACGCCGCTGGTCAACAGCCTGAGCGATGAAGCTCAGGCGCTGAGCACGGACTGGGGGCGGTTCATGCGTCGCGAAGTCGGGGCTGAGGAGTTTCGTGAACTGGCACGGCGTGTCGATGGTTTCCTGACACGCAGCAGCGTGGACAACCGTGCGGTGTCGAGCAACCTCAACGACATTCTGCTCGCTCAGGATTATCAGGACCTCACCGGTCAAGTGATCAAGCGTGTGACCCAATTGGTCACCGAAGTTGAAAGCAACCTGCTCAAGCTCGTGCTTATGGCCAGTCAGGTGGACCGCTTTGCGGGCATCGAACATGACCGTGAAGCGATGCTTGCAGAAAAAGATCCGCAAAAACATCTCTCTCAGGGTGAAGGTCCGCAGATTCATGCCGATAAAAGAGAAGATGTTGTGTCCGGTCAGGACGATGTGGACGATTTGTTATCCAGCCTGGGATTCTAGAGTTTTAGCATTTTAGGTTTTTTAGGTTTTTAGACCTTAGGAGCACCCCCTTAATGAGCTTCGGCGCCGATGAAGAGATCCTTCAGGATTTCCTGGTTGAGGCCGGCGAGATTCTAGAGCAACTGTCCGAACAGCTGGTCGAGCTTGAAAGCCGACCGGATGATGCGGACTTGCTCAATGCAATTTTTCGCGGTTTTCACACTGTAAAAGGGGGCGCCGGCTTCCTCCAGCTCAACGAGCTGGTGGAGTGCTGTCACATCGCCGAGAACGTGTTTGACATCCTGCGCAAGGGTGAACGTCGCGTCGACTCGGAATTGATGGACGTGGTTCTCGAAGCGCTGGACGCGGTGAACAGCATGTTCAGCGAAGTCCGCGAGCGCGGCCCGATAACGGCCGCCACGCCTGAATTGCTTGCCGCCCTGGCCCGTCTGGCCGAGCCGCAAACCGCCGATCAAGCCGCACCTGTGGCTGAAGTGGTGGAAGAACCGGCTGCCGAAGCCGAATCAGGCGACATCACCGATAACGAATTCGAACAACTGCTGGACTCGCTGAACGCCGTCAAGGCTCAGGCTGAGGCCCCGGCCGCTGTTCCGCTGCCGGCCGGCGATGCCGCGACCAGCGATGAAATCACCGATGCCGAGTTCGAGTCATTGCTCGATCAGTTGCACGGCAAAGGCCAGTTCGCCGTCGACGCGGTGGCAACACCCGCTGCGCCTGCCGCACCGGCTGCGCCGAAAGCGCCAGGTGACAGTTCCGACATTACCGACGATGAGTTCGAAGCACTGCTCGATCAGCTGCACGGCAAGGGCAACTTTGCGGTCGACGCGCTGGAATCGGCCATTGCCTCGGTACCGACCCCGGCTGTGCCAACCGCAGCAGCGGCTGGCGGTGATCTGATCTCGGATCACGAGTTCGAATCGCTGCTCGACGAATTGCATGGCAAAGGCAAGTTCACTGAAGTCGGCACCGGTTCCGCCGCCTCCTCGGTAGCAACGCCCGTCGCCAAGGCCCCGGCACCTGTCGCCAAGGCGCCCGAGCCAAAAGCCGAAGCAGCGAAGCCTGCTGCCGCCGCTGCACCGAAACCTGCCGCCGCCGCTGCTGCACCGGCGCCTGCCCGCGCCGCTGCCGCGCCGCCTGCGGAAAAACCGGCCAGCGAAGCCGAGACCACCGTGCGGGTCGACACCGCGCGTCTCGACGAAATCATGAACATGGTCGGCGAGTTGGTACTGGTGCGTAACCGCCTGGTTCGCCTGGGTGCCAATAGCGCCGATGAAGCCATGTCCAAAGCCGTGTCGAACCTCGACGTGGTCACGGCCGACCTGCAAACCGCGGTCATGAAGACCCGGATGCAACCGATCAAGAAAGTCTTCGGGCGCTTCCCGCGCCTGGTTCGCGACCTGGCTCGCCAGCTCAAGAAAGAGATCAACCTGGAGTTGGTCGGCGAAGAAACCGACCTCGACAAAAACCTTGTCGAGGCCCTGGCCGACCCGCTGGTCCACTTGGTGCGCAACTCGGTCGACCACGGTATCGAAGAGCCGGCCGATCGCGAAGCGATGGGCAAACCGCGCAGCGGCAAAGTGATTTTGTCCGCTGAACAGGAAGGCGACCACATCCTGCTGTCCATCTCCGATGACGGCAAGGGCATGGACGCCGACGTGTTGCGCGGCATCGCGGTGAAGAAAGGTTTGATGGACAAGGATGCGGCGGACCGCCTCAGCGAGTCGGACTGCTTCAACCTGATCTTCGCACCGGGTTTCTCGACCAAGACCGAGATCTCCGACGTGTCGGGTCGTGGCGTGGGCATGGACGTGGTGAAAACCAAGATCGCCCAGCTCAACGGCACCATCAATATCTACTCGACCAAGGGCAAGGGCTCGAAGATCGTCATCAAGGTCCCGTTGACCCTGGCGATCATGCCGACGCTGATGGTCATGCTCGGCAACCAGGCGTTCGCGTTCCCACTGGTGAACGTCAACGAGATCTTCCACCTCGACCTGTCGACCACCAACGTGGTGGACGGCCAGGAAGTGGTGATCGTGCGGGACAAGGCGCTGCCACTGTTCTACCTCAAGCGCTGGCTGGTCAGCTCCGCCGCTCACGAAGAGCAGCGCGAAGGCCATGTGGTGATCCTTTCGGTGGGCACCCAGCGGATCGGCTTCGTTGTCGATCAACTGGTCGGCCAGGAAGAAGTGGTCATCAAGCCATTGGGCAAAATGCTCCAGGGAACCCCGGGCATGTCGGGCGCCACCATCACCGGTGACGGTCGCATTGCGCTGATTCTCGATGTTCCGAGCATGCTCAAGCGTTACGCCGCACGGCGTATTTGATTCTGGGGGAGCGGGGCGACGAAGCCTCGCCCCCGCCTAACGGAGTGTTTATGGTAGTCAAAGTCCTGGTGGTGGACGATTCGGGGTTTTTCCGCCGCCGCGTCTCGGAAATTCTTTCAGCGGATTCGAATATCCAGGTCGTCGGTACGGCGACCAACGGAAAAGAGGCGATCGATCAGGCACTGGCCCTAAAGCCAGACGTGATCACCATGGACTACGAGATGCCGATGATGGATGGCATCACGGCAGTGCGGCACATCATGCAGCGCTGCCCGACCCCGGTGTTGATGTTCTCCTCGCTGACGCACGAAGGCGCCCGGGTCACCCTGGACGCGCTGGATGCTGGCGCGGTGGATTTCCTGCCGAAGAATTTCGAAGACATCTCGCGCAATCCCGAGAAGGTCAAGCAACTGCTGTGCGAGAAGATTCTCAGCATCTCGCGCAGTAACCGTCGTGTCAGCGCCTACAGCGCGCCGGCACCGGTCGCTGCACCCGCGCCGACACCTGCGCCTTCCAGCATCGGCAGTTATGGCAGCAGCGCACCTGCTCGCCCGGCACCGGCACCGATCCCGGCTCGCACATTCGCAGCCAGCCCGTCGTCGCCAGCGCCGAAACGCAAAGCCTACAAACTGGTTGCCATCGGTACGTCCACGGGCGGCCCGGTTGCCCTGCAACGGGTTCTGACCCAGTTGCCGGCCAACTTCCCGGCCCCGATCGTGTTGATCCAGCACATGCCGGCCGCCTTTACCAAGGCGTTCGCCGAGCGTCTGGACAAGCTGTGCCGCATCAGCGTCAAGGAAGCCGAGGATGGCGACATCCTGCGTCCGGGCCTGGCACTGCTGGCGCCGGGTGGCAAGCAAATGATGATCGACGGCCGTGGCGCGGTGAAAATCCTGCCGGGCGACGAACGTCTGAACTACAAGCCGTGCGTGGATATTACGTTCGGTTCGGCCGCCAAGTCCTACGGTGACAAAGTTCTGGCGGTGGTACTGACCGGCATGGGCGCCGATGGTCGTGAAGGCGCGCGCCTGCTCAAGCAGGGCGGCAGCTCGATCTGGGCTCAGGATGAAGCCAGCTGCGTGATCTACGGCATGCCGATGGCCATCGTCAAAGCCGAACTCGCCGATGCGGTGTACGGCCTCGACGACATTGGCAAGCACCTGGTCGAGGCGTGCATCTGATGGACGTTCTCAGCCTTATCGGGATCATCATGGCGTTCGTCGCCATCATCGGTGGCAACTTCCTTGAAGGCGGCCACCTCGGCGCGCTGGCCAACGGTCCGGCAGCGTTGATCGTGCTCGGCGGGACCGTCGGTGCGGCGTTGCTGCAATCGCCGATGAGCGCGTTCAAGCGCGCCATGCAGATTGTTGGCTGGATCCTGTTCCCGCCACGCGTGGACCTGGCCGGCGGCGTTGACCGCGTAGTGAACTGGAGCCTGACCGCCCGCAAGGAAGGTCTGCTCGGTCTGGAAGGTATCGCCGACGCCGAACCCGACGCCTACTCGCGCAAAGGCCTGCAACTGCTGGTGGACGGCGCCGAGCCGGAAGCGATTCGCAGCATTCTGGAAGTGGATTTCTACACCCAGGAAAGCCGCGACATCGAAGCCGCCAAAGTCTTCGAAAGCATGGGCGGTTACGCGCCGACCATCGGCATCATCGGTGCGGTGATGGGCCTGATCCATGTCATGGGCAACCTGGCCGATCCGTCGCAACTGGGCAGCGGCATCGCCGTGGCCTTCGTCGCCACTATCTACGGTGTGGCCAGTGCCAACCTGGTGCTGTTGCCGATTGCGGCAAAACTCAAATCCGTTGCATTGCGTCAGTCGCGTTATCGCGAAATGTTGCTGGAAGGCATCCTGTCGATCGCCGAAGGTGAAAACCCTCGCTCTATTGAGTTGAAGCTTCAGGGCTTCATGGATTGATGGGGGGGCAGGGCGTGCTCACAGTAAATGACGAAGCGCGCAGCGCCCCGCAAGCCACAAGACTAGGCGTGAGGAGAGAAGTTTGGTTGCTTCAAATGAACGACGAATAACGACGTATTGTGGCTTGCGGGGCGCTGCCCTCCGGGTTGGCGCTGTGATTGCGCCAGGCTGCGTTGCGGGATTTGAGAAGGGAAAAGCCATTCTCGGCATCCCGCGCCTTGCCTGGCACAATCACAGCGCCAACGCGCTTCGTCATTTACTGTGAGCACGCCCTGACTATGGCACGCCGTCGGCAACCTGAAGAACATGTAAACCATGAACGCTGGCTCGTTTCCTATGCCGACTTCATTACGTTGCTGTTCGCCTTTTTCGTGGTGATGTACTCGATCTCTTCGATCAACGAAGGCAAGTACAAGATCATCTCGCAAGCGTTGATCGGCGTGTTCACCGATTCGGATCGTTCGCTCCAGCCGATCCCCATCGGTGAAGAACGTCCGAAAACCGTGACCCCGGCCAAGCCGCTGGTCAAGGACAGCGAACAGGTCGACGCCGGTATCGCCGGTGCCAGCGATCCGCTGAAAAGCATTGCCGATGACATCAGCGCCGCGTTCGGGGACTTGATCAGCTCCAACCAGATGACCGTTCGCGGCAACGAGCTGTGGGTCGAGATCGAACTCAATTCCAGCCTGTTGTTCGGCAGCGGCGATGCCATGCCCAGCGACATGGCATTCAACATCATCGATAAAGTCGCAGTGATCCTGAGGCCGTTCGACAACCCGATTCACGTCGAAGGTTTCACCGACGATCAACCGATCCGCACCGCGCAATACCCGACCAACTGGGAGCTGTCCTCGGCCCGTTCGGCGAGCATCGTGCGGATGCTGGCGATGCAGGGGGTAAATCCTGGTCGTTTGGCGTCGGTGGGTTACGGCGAATTCCAGCCGGTGGCCAACAACGCGACCGCCGAAGGCCGTGCGCGCAACCGTCGTGTGGTGTTGGTGGTGTCACGAAATCTTGATGTCCGTCGCAGCCTCACTGGCACCGGAACCGCTCATGCGCAACCGGATGCCGCGTTGAAGCGTGCTGGCACACAAACTGCACCTGCACCGGTCAAGTCGCCGGGACGAGAGAGCGCCGTCAATTCTCCGTCACCCGCATTAACACGTTGAGCTATTTCCCGGTTGAATCGACCGGGAGGAACAATCCGAATGAGAGTCTGGGCCGTTGCCAATCAAAAGGGTGGTGTTGGTAAAACCACTTCCTCTATCGCTTTAGCCGGGTTGCTGGCTGAGGCGGGCAAGCGCGTGGTCGTGGTCGATCTCGACCCCCACGGCTCGATGACCAGTTACTTCGGTTACGATCCCGACAGCCTTGAACACAGTAGCTACGACCTGTTCCTGCACAAGGGCAGCGTGCCGCAGGGCTTGCCCGGTCAGTTGCTGTTGCCCACCAGTCACGCCAGTATTTCCCTGTTGCCGTCGAGCACTGCGCTGGCGACCCTCGAGCGTCAGTCGCCGGGGCAGAGTGGTTTGGGCCTGGTGATTGCCAAGAGCCTGGCGCAATTGTGGCAGGACTTCGATTACGCGGTGATCGACAGCCCGCCGTTGCTCGGCGTGCTGATGGTCAATGCCTTGGCGGCCAGTCAGCAATTGGTGATTCCGGTGCAGACCGAGCACCTGGCGGTCAAAGGCCTGGAGCGCATGGTCAATACGCTGGCGATGATCAACCGTTCGCGTAAGCAGCCATTGGCGTTCAACATCGTACCGACCCTGTTTGACCGGCGCACGCAAGCCTCGCTCGGGACCTTGCGGGTGTTGCGCGACAAGTATCCGGAAGAAATCTGGCAAGGCTACATCCCGGTCGACACGCGTTTGCGCGATGCCAGCCGTGCCGGCGTGACGCCTTCGCAATTCGACGGCAAGAGCCGCGGTGTGCTGGCCTATCGCGCGCTGCTCAAGCACTTGCTGGCGCAGCAATCCGTTGCGCAGGTGGCGTGAGATGAATCGCCCGGTAAAAATCACTTCCCGTCCGCAACTTGCGCTCCAGTCCTATCTGGACAGCTTGCTGATGGACGCGACCGAAGAGTTGCCGCCGGAAATCGAAGCGATTCCCGAGGTGGTCGAGGTTGAAGCGGCGCTGGACGAGTTTCAGGCCGCGGTGCTTGAAGAGCAGGCGCGCGATGCGCAGAAGCCAGCCGAGAAACCGCCAGCCGTTGCCGCGCCGGTCACCGCACCTGTGGTGAAAGCCCCGGTGGCGCTGATGGAAGCGCCGGCCCCGGTTCTTGCTGCGGTATCGACCATCGCTCCGCTGCTGCAAGCGCTGGTACCGCCGACCGCACCGCAGTTGCAAGCGCTGGTACCGCCGACTGCACCTCAGCTGCAAGAGCTCGTGCCGCCGATCGTCGAAGTCCATCTGCCGCCGAGCAACACGCCGCCGCCAGTGGAAACCGACGGCCGTCCTGCGTGGGCCGCCGAGCCGTTCGAATGCCTGTTGTTCGATGTCGCCGGGTTGACCCTGGCGGTGCCGCTGGTGTGCCTGGGCTCGATTTATTCCCTGGCCGGTCAGGAACTGACACCGCTGTTCGGTCAGCCGGAATGGTTCCTCGGGATTCTGCCGAGCCAGGCCGGCAACCTGAAAGTGCTCGATACCGCCCGTTGGGTCATGCCCGACCGCTATCGCGATGACTTCCGTCAGGGCCTGCAATACGTTATTTCGGTTCAGGGCTACGAGTGGGGGCTGGCGGTGCATCAGGTCAGCCGCTCGTTGCGCCTGGACCCGAACGAAATCAAATGGCGTACCCACCGTGGTCAACGGCCATGGCTGGCGGGCACGGTGATTGAACACATGTGTGCGTTGCTCGACGTTTCCGAACTGGCCGAGCTGATCGCCAGCGGTGGGGCGAAGCACATGGGCGGCGGCAAGCCGTCCCACAAACCGACATAAAAAACACGCGGGGCAAGTGACTTGCCATCGCACTGAACACACACCGCTAGGGCGGTTTTTCGAGGGGTCAGGGTATGAATGATAAGGCGTCGTCTGCAAAAGGTTCCGAAGATCCGATCCTGCAATGGGTAACCTTCAAGCTGGACAATGAAACCTACGGCATCAACGTGATGCGCGTTCAGGAAGTCCTGCGTTACACCGAAATCGCCCCGGTCCCGGGTGCCCCGAGCTACGTGCTGGGCATCATCAACCTGCGCGGTAATGTGGTCACCGTGATCGACACCCGTCAGCGCTTCGGCCTGATGAATGCCGAGATCAGCGACAACACCCGGATCGTCATCATCGAAGCTGACAAGCAAGTGGTCGGGATCATGGTCGACAGCGTGGCTGAAGTGGTTTACCTGCGTCAGTCGGAAATCGAAACCGCGCCGAACGTGGGTAACGAAGAGTCCGCCAAGTTCATTCAAGGCGTGTGCAACAAGAACAACGAATTGCTGATCCTGGTCGAGCTGGACAAGATGATGAGCGAAGAAGAATGGTCGGAACTGGAGAGTATCTGATTGATTCTTGAGGTTGCGGTCATTGTCCTGTTCCTTTTCTGGGCAGGCACGCTGGCAATGTTTCTGGCGTACATTCGCGGTCAGCGGCAGATCGCTGCGCAACAGGCCGAGGGCGATGCGCTGCGCGATCAGCGCATCAAGGACCTGGGCAAGCGCGTTGACAACTACCAGAGTGGCAGCGTGCGCATGGGTGAAGACCTGCACGAGCTGCGCGCGGTGGTCGGGCCGTTGCCGGACAAGCTGGCTCAGCTTGAACAGCGCGACCCGTCGAGCCTGTCGTTTGCCCAGGCAGCACGCCTGGTCGGAATGGGCGCGAGCGTCGATGAACTGACTCAGTCCTGCGGGTTGACCCAGGCTGAGGCGGAGTTGATGAGCAAGCTGCACAAGAACTGACATAGCTTTTGTAGGAGCCGGCTTGCTGGCGATGGCGTCCAAAAGGGCGCTGCAAGACTCAAGGCCGCTTCGCCGGCAAGCCGGCTCCTACAGAGTTTGGTGTTCCCGGATTTTTCACACGACGGCGCACTTGTAGGAGCTGGCTTGCCAGCGATGGCGTCCGAAAGGGCGGTGCAAGCCTCAAGGCCGCTTCGCCGGCAAGCCGGCTCCTACAGGTCAGTGGTGTTCACAGGTTCGTGCTACACCACAAAAAACTGTAGGAGCTGGCTTGCCAGCGATGGCGTCCGAAAGGGCGATGCAAGCCTCAGGGCCGCCTCGCCGGCAAGCCGGCTCCTACAGGTCAGTGGTGTTCACAGGTTCGTGCTACACCACAAAAAATTGTAGGAGCCGGCTTGCTGGCGATGGCGTCTTCGAAACCTCAGTAATCATCCCCGCGATCGGTGATGTCCTTCTCGATCATCGGCGCACTCGGGTCATGCCCCGCCGGAAACTTGCCTTTCAGATTCCAGGCAAACGCAATGATCTCGGCGATCGTGCGGTACAACTCCTCCGGAATACTGTCCCCAAGCTCCATCCTTGCCAGCAGTTTCACCAGCTCGGCATTTTCGTAGATCGGCACTTCATAATCGCGGGCAATCTTGAGGATTTCTTCCGCCAGTTCTTCGTCGCCCTTGGCCGTGAGGGTAGGGGCGTGGGTGCCGTCGTATTTGAGGGCGATGGCCTGGCGTGGAGTATCGGGATTTCTCATGCGGTTTCGTCGACCCAGCGTTGTTCCAGACGGGTTTGAGGACCTTGCGGCGGTGTGCCAAGGTGGCAATCGAGATCGCCGACGTTCAGGCCGGATGCCAGCAAGCGTTCGCGCAGCCCGACAAGATTGCTCTCGATCAGGCTCGCGGTGTACGGCCGCTCGGCCCATAGCTGGCTGGACAGACTGCCGTTGATCAACTGCGCCTGAATCTGCAGCGGCCCCAACGGCTCCATGTCGAACGCCAGCTCGACGCGCCACAGTTGTTGCTTGGGCTCGCGTTCGTCACGGCGTTCATTGGGTTGTTCTTTCTCCGGCGCTTCCTCGCGCTGGAACTTGACCTGCAACGGCACGATGTCCTGCATATTGCGCATCGGGATTTCCAGCTGCCAGGTGCTCATCAGCCGACCGTCGTCCGTGACGCCGGTTTGCTCCAGGCTCGACAGTTGATGGCTTTGCAGGCGTGAAACCGCTGCTGCCGCCAAGCGCAGCAAGTGCTCCAGATCACCTTCGCCGTCCGCGCTCTGCAGGAAGCGCTCCGGCAAAGGAAAACTGGTCGGCTGCGGTTTGGCACTGACCTGGCCGAGCATGCCCAGGGCGCTACGCACAAAGCTAGGCATGGTCTGGGCCAGCGTGTTGGCAGCGATGATCGCATTGAGATTGGTGTTGGCCGGCAACCCCGGTGTCAGTTGCGCGATCAACTTCAGCAAATCACCTTTCATATCCGGTGCCAGCGTCGGATTCGTCCCGGCGAGCAGTTTCGCCTCGAGGAACAGCCCGCTATTGGCCAGCGCCTGGGCCAGGCCTTTTGGCGTGCTGAGTTGCTGCACGTCCGGCAGGCCGGCAAGCAACTTGTCCACGGCGGCCCGCAGGTCGCTGGACGTCTGATTCGAGGCTGGCAGGTTTTGCAGCAGTTTCAGTAATCCGTCCAGCGAGCCCTGGCGGCTCTGTTGGCTGACCAGTTGCTGGGTGACTGCCAGTTGTTCCTGGCGGCTGCTCAACGGGACGAATTTCAGGGTCTGGGTGTCTTGCACCAGCGCGCTCAGCAAGGTGCCGATGCGCAGCGGCGTCGGGCTGTCGATGTTCAGGGTGCTGCCGCTCAGCGCCGTGTTGAGCAGGCTCACCATCGAACGAAACACCGTCGGCTGTCCCGGCACTTGCGGCAGCACCTGGGAGGTCAGCACTTTGCCTTGCAGCAGGGTGCCCACCGGCAGTTGTGTGGTGTCGATGCGGGTGAGGGTGGCGACGCTGGAGGCAATGGCTTGTTGCACCGTCACGGCGAGGTTGCCGGCCGATGGCTGGGTAATTGCCAGGTTCGTGCCCTGTGGCAACGGTTGGCTGCTGGTGGCCTGAACCGTGGTCTGACGGCCGCTTTCAAGGGTGACCTTGAGCAGCAGTTGAAAGGACTGATCCGCCTGCTTCAGCGACAGCACTTCGGCTTTGGCGGTCTGCCCGACGGTAATCAGGCCCTCCATCGGCGTCAGCAGCTTGAGCAGTTCGCCACTCACCACCTGCGGTCGCGACGTCGCGGACGTGGTCGGTGGTAGCGGGAGGATGTTCATTTCGCCTGTCATACGCGGTCACAACCTGAGGAAATTGCCCTCTTTAGAGTGGGGCATGGCATGTATAATGCCGCCCGTCTTTCACAGAGTGGCGAAAACATTGCATTTGTTTGACGCAGCTCTCTAGAACAGGCCGCCAATGCATCTATGCTGCATCTCTTTAGCGGCCGTTCCGCCGCCGACTTGAACCGTAAAGGCCCGTGATCTCTTGACCAGTCCTGTCCTGCAAACCGTTGCCCTTGCTTGTGAGCGAGACCTTCGGCTGCTCTTCGAAAATCTCGAATTGAGACTGGCCAGTGGCGAAATGTTGCAAATCAGCGGCCCCAACGGCAGTGGCAAAACCAGTCTTTTGCGTTTGCTTTCGGGCCTGATGCAACCGACCGCCGGTCAAGTGCTGCTCAATGGCCAGCCGCTGAACGAACAACGCAGCGAACTGGCGCGCAATCTGCTGTGGATCGGCCATGCCGCTGGTATCAAGGATCTGCTGACCCCTGAAGAAAACCTGAGCTGGCTCTGCGCGCTGCATCAACCGGCCTCCCATGAAGCCATTTGGGCAGCGCTTGCTGCTGTCGGACTGCGCGGTTTCGAAGATGTTCCGTGTCACACCCTGTCCGCCGGTCAGCAACGCCGCGTGGCCCTGGCGCGGTTGTATCTGGACAGCCCGCCGCTGTGGATTCTCGACGAGCCGTTCACTGCGCTCGACAAGCAAGGCGTGGCGCAACTCGAAGAACACCTGGCCGCGCACTGTGAGCGCGGCGGCATGGTGGTGCTGACCACGCATCACACGCTGAGTCGAATGCCGACCGGCTATCGCGACATTGATCTGGGGAATTGGGCCGTATGAGTGTTTTCGGCCTGTTGGTCGCCCGTGAGGCTCGCTTGTTGTTCCGTCGTCCGGCGGAGTTGGCCAATCCTCTGGTGTTCTTCGCGATCGTGGTTTCGCTGTTCCCGTTGGCGGTCGGACCCGAGTCTCAATTGTTGCAAACCTTGTCGCCGGGACTGGTCTGGGTGGCAGCCCTTTTATCGGTTTTGCTCTCGCTGGACGGGCTTTTCCGCAGTGATTTCGAAGACGGTTCCCTTGAGCAGTGGGTCCTTTCGCCGCACCCCCTGCCTCTTCTGGTTTTGGCCAAGGTACTGGCACACTGGGCCTTCTCTGGTCTGGCACTGGTTTTGCTCGCTCCACTGCTGGCGTTGATGCTCGGTTTGCCCACCGCCTGTCTGCCCGTGTTGCTGCTTTCCCTGTTGCTGGGTACACCGGTGCTGAGCCTGCTCGGTGCGGTGGGCGCGGCCCTGACGGTAGGCTTGAAGCGGGGCGGCCTGTTACTGGCGCTGCTGATTCTGCCGTTGTACATCCCGGTGTTGATTCTCGGCAGTGGCGCCTTGCAGGCGGCATTGCAGGGCATGCCGGCGATCGGTTATCTCCTGTGGCTTGGTAGCCTGACCGCCCTGGCGATAACCCTGACACCTTTTGCAATAGCTGCTGGCCTGAAGATCAGCGTCGGCGAATAATGAGGTCTGGTTAAATTTTGACCAGTAAAGACCCTGCGCTGCTCGTGATGGCGAGCAGCAACCGTGATGGAAACAGTAATGAACTGGACCTGGTTTCATAAGCTCGGCTCACCCAAATGGTTTTATGGCATCAGCGGCAAACTGCTGCCGTGGCTGAGCATCGCAGCGTTGCTGCTGATCAGCATTGGTGTCGTTTGGGGCCTGGCCTTCGCGCCGCCGGACTACCAGCAAGGCAACAGCTTTCGCATCATCTATATCCACGTTCCCGCCGCCATGCTGGCGCAGTCCGTCTACGTCATGCTGGCGGTGTGCGGCATCGTCGGGCTGGTGTGGAAAATGAAACTGGCCGACGTCGCCCTGCAATGCGCGGCGCCCATCGGTGCCTGGATGACCGCCGTGGCGCTGGTCACCGGCGCGATCTGGGGCAAACCGACCTGGGGTTCGTGGTGGGTCTGGGATGCACGACTTACGTCCATGCTGATTCTGCTGTTTCTGTACTTCGGTCTCATTGCGCTGGGCAACGCCATCAGCAATCGTGACAGCGCGGCCAAGGCCTGCGCGGTGCTGGCGATTGTCGGCGTGATCAACATCCCGATCATCAAATACTCGGTGGAGTGGTGGAACACCCTGCACCAGGGCGCGACCTTCACCCTCACCGAAAAACCGGCGATGCCGGCCGAAATGTGGCTGCCATTACTGCTGACGGTGCTGGGTTTCTACTGTTTCTTCGGCGCGGTTTTGCTGCTGCGCATGCGCCTTGAAGTGCTCAAGCGCGAAGCCCGCGCCAGTTGGGTGAAAGCCGAAGTGCAGAACAGCCTGGAGGCCGCTCGATGAGTTTTGCTTCATTCGGCGACTTCCTCGCCATGGGCCATCACGGCCTGTATGTCTGGTCAGCCTACGGCATCTGCCTGGCGGTGCTGGCCCTCAACGTGGCGGCGCCGATCCTGGCCCGCAAGCGGTATCTGCAACAAGAGGCGCGTCGTCTGCGCCGGGAGAACGGCAAGTGAATCCGCTGCGCAAAAAGCGTCTTATCATCATTCTCGCGATCCTGGTCGGTGTCGGCGCTGCCGTCGGTCTGGCCCTGAGCGCCCTGCAGCAGAACATCAATCTGTTTTACACCCCGACGCAAATCGCCAACGGCGAAGCGCCGCAAGACACGCGTATTCGTGCGGGCGGCATGGTCGAAAAGGGTTCGCTGCAACGTTCCGGTGATTCGCTGGACGTGAAATTCATCGTCACCGACTTCAACAAGTCCGTGACCATCAGTTACCGCGGCATCCTCCCGGACCTGTTCCGCGAAGGGCAGGGCATCGTCGCGCTGGGCAAACTGAACGCCGACGGCGTGGTGGTGGCTGACGAAGTGCTGGCCAAGCACGATGAGAAATACATGCCGCCGGAAGTGACCAAGGCTTTGAAAGACAGTGGTCAATCTGCTCCAACGCCCGCGAAGGAGGGTTGATCGATGACATCTGCACTTTATAGTTCAGGGCTGTTTATCCCCGAACTCGGCCATCTGGCAATGATTCTGGCGCTGTGTTTCGCGCTGGTTCAGGCCGTCGTGCCGTTGCTCGGCGCCTGGCGCGGTGATCGTTTGTGGATGAGCCTGGCCCAGCCGGCCGCCTGGGGGCAGTTCGCGTTTCTGCTGTTCGCTTTCGGTTGCCTGACCTACGCGTTCATGGCCGACGACTTCTCCGTCGCCTACGTCGCCAGCAACTCCAACAGCGCCTTGCCGTGGTACTACAAGTTCAGTGCAGTGTGGGGCGCGCATGAAGGTTCGTTGCTGTTGTGGGCGTTGATCCTCGGCGGCTGGACCTTCGCTGTGTCGGTGTTCTCCCGGCAATTGCCGCAAGTCATGCTGGCGCGGGTGTTGGCGGTGATGGGCATGATCAGCACCGGTTTCCTGCTGTTCCTGATCCTTACCTCCAACCCGTTTGCACGGATCCTGCCGCAGATTCCGGCGGACGGTCGTGACCTCAACCCGCTGCTGCAAGACATCGGCCTGATCGTTCACCCGCCGATGCTGTACATGGGCTACGTCGGTTTCTCCGTGGCCTTCGCGTTCGCCATCGCGGCATTGCTCGGCGGTCGACTTGATGCGGCGTGGGCGCGTTGGTCGCGTCCGTGGACCATCGTCGCCTGGGCCTTCCTCGGCATCGGCATCACCCTCGGTTCGTGGTGGGCTTACTACGAACTCGGCTGGGGCGGCTGGTGGTTCTGGGACCCGGTGGAAAACGCCTCCTTCATGCCTTGGCTGGTGGGCACTGCGCTGATCCACTCGTTGGCGGTCACGGAAAAACGTGGCGTGTTCAAGAGCTGGACCGTGTTGCTGGCCATCGCTGCGTTCTCGTTGAGCTTGCTGGGGACGTTCCTGGTGCGTTCCGGCGTGCTGACCTCGGTTCACGCCTTTGCCTCCGATCCGGAGCGCGGCGTGTTCATCCTGATTTTCCTGCTGTTCGTGGTGGGCGGCTCGCTGACGCTGTTTGCCCTGCGTGCGCCGGTGGTGAAGAGCCATGTCGGCTTCAACCTCTGGTCTCGTGAAACCTTGCTGCTGGGCAACAACCTGGTGCTGGTGGTAGCGGCATCGATGATCCTGCTGGGAACCTTGTACCCGCTGATTCTCGATGCAATGACCGGCGCCAAGCTGTCGGTCGGCCCGCCGTACTTCAACGCGCTGTTCATTCCATTGATGGCGTTGCTGATGGTGGTGATGGCGGTTGGCATGCTGGTGCGCTGGAAAGATACTCCGGTCAAATGGCTGATGAGCATGTTGACCCCGGTGTTGCTCGGCAGTGCCGCGCTGGCCGTGGTGGCTGGCGTCGCTTATGGCGATTTCAACTGGGCAGTGATCGCGACGTTCATGCTGGCCGCCTGGGTGTTGCTGGCCGGTATCCGCGACATTTTCGACAAGACCCGCCACAAAGGCCTGATCAAAGGCCTGCCGACCCTGACTCGCAGTTATTGGGGCATGCAGCTTGCGCATTTGGGTATCGCCGTGTGCGCGCTTGGTGTCGTGCTGTCGAGTCAGAACAGCGCCGAACGTGATCTGCGCCTGGCACCGGGCGAGTCCATGGACCTGGGCGGTTATCAGTTCGTGTTCGAAGGCGCCAAGCACTTTGAAGGCCCGAACTTCACATCCGACAAAGGCACCGTGCGGGTGATCCGCGACGGCAAGGAAGTCAGCGTGTTGCACCCGGAAAAACGCCTGTACACCGTGCAGAACTCGGTGATGACCGAAGCCGGGATCGACGCCGGGTTCACCCGTGACCTTTATGTCGCACTCGGCGAACCGCTGGGTGATGGCGCCTGGGCCGTACGCGTGCACGTCAAACCGTTTGTGCGCTGGATCTGGTTCGGCGGCCTGCTGACCGGTTTGGGCGGGCTGCTCGCGGCGCTGGATCGTCGTTATCGGGTCAAGGTGAAAAGCCGCGTGCGTGAAGCATTGGGCATGACGGGAGCGACTGCATGAGACGTTGGTTGATGCTGTTGCCGCTGGCGATTTTTCTGGTGGTGGCTGTTTTCCTTTATCGCGGGCTCTATCTGGACCCGGCCGAGCTGCCTTCGGCAATGATCGGCAAACCGTTCCCGGAGTTTTCCCTGCCCGCGGTGCAGGGCGACAAGACCCTGACCAAGGCGGACATTCTCGGTAAACCGGCGCTGGTCAACGTGTGGGGCACCTGGTGCATTTCCTGCCGGGTCGAGCACCCGGTGTTGAACAAACTGGCTGAGAAGGGCGTGGTGATCTACGGCATCAACTACAAGGACATCAATGCAGATGCCTTGAAGTGGCTGGTGGAGTTCCACAACCCGTACCAACTGGACATCCGTGACGACGAAGGCACGCTGGGCTTGAACCTCGGCGTATACGGCGCTCCGGAAACCTTCTTCATCGACGCCAAGGGCATCATCCGCGACAAGTTCGTCGGCGTGATCGACGAGCAGGTCTGGCGCGAAAAACTGGCGGCCAAGTATCAGGCGCTGGTGGACGAGGCCAAGCCATGAAGCGCTGGATAGCTGCCGCTGTATTGGGCTTGAGCATGGCCGGCGTGGCGCACGCGGCCATCGACACCTATGAGTTCGCCAAGGAAGCTGATCGCGAGCGTTTTCGCGAGCTGACCAAAGAGCTTCGTTGCCCCAAGTGCCAGAATCAGGACATTGCCGATTCCAACGCACCGATCGCCGCCGACCTGCGCAAAGAGATTTTCCGCATGCTGGGCGAGGGCAAGGACAATCAGCAGATCATCGATTTCATGGTCGATCGCTACGGTGATTTCGTCCGCTACAAACCCGCACTCAACGCCAAGACTGCCTTGCTCTGGTTCGGCCCCGCCGGCCTGCTGCTGGGCGGTTTTGTGATCATCGCCGTGATCGTCCGCCGCCGTCGCGTCCAACGCGCTGATGCCAAGGATGAGCTTTCTGCCGAGGAGCGCGAGCGCCTCGATCAACTGTTGGATAAAACCAAGAATGATTGATTTCTGGCTCGCTGCAGGTCTGCTGCTTCTGGTTGCCCTGAGTTTTCTGCTGATCCCCGTTTTGCGCGGCCGCCGTGCCCAGCTGGAGGAGGATCGTACTGCCCTGAATGTCGCGCTGTATCAAGAGCGTGTGGCTGAGTTGCAAACCGAGCAGGAAGAGGGCGTGCTCAACGCTGCGCAACTGGAAACCGGTCGCGCCGAAGCTGCTCGTGAGTTGCTCGCCGACACCGAAGGCGCCGAGGCTCCGCGCGTGGCACGCCTGGGCAAACCGTTGCCATTGCTGGCGGCGATTCTGGTGCCGGTGTTGGGGCTTGGGCTCTACCTGCATTTCGGCGCAAGCGACAAGGTCGAACTGACCCGCGAATTCTCTCAGGCGCCGCAGTCGATGGAAGAGATGACCCACCGCCTGGAACGCGCCGTCGCCGCTCAACCGGATTCGGCCGAAGGCCTGTACTTCCTGGGTCGCACTTACATGGCGCAGGATCGTCCCGCCGACGCGGCGAAGATCTTCGAGCGCACGGTGAACCTGGCCGGTCGTCAGCCAGAACTGCTCGGTCAATGGGCGCAAGCCCAGTACTTCGCCGATGGCAAGAAGTGGTCGGACAAGGTTCAGGCCCTGACCGACGAAGCGCTGAAAGCCGATCCGAAGGAAGTCACCAGCCTTGGCCTGCTCGGCATCGCCGCGTTTGAAAGCGCGCATTATCAGGACGCCATCGATTACTGGAATCGCCTGTTGGTGCAACTGCCGCCGGAAGACGGCTCCCGCGCCGCGCTGCAAGGCGGTATTGCCCGGGCTACCGAGAAACTCGAAGCCAGCGGCGGCAAGGTTGCCCAGGCGCCTGCGGCCAAGGTTGCGGCGCTGCTCAAGGTCAGCGTCGATCTGGCGCCAGAGCTCAAGGCCAAGGTTCAGCCGGGTGACAGCGTGTTCATTTTCGCCCGCGCCACCTCGGGGCCTCCTGCACCATTGGCCGCCAAACGCCTGACCGTGGCGGACTTGCCGGCGACCGTCGAACTGGGCGATGCCGACGCAATGATGCCGCAGTTGAAACTGTCGAACTTCCCTGAAGTCCAACTGGTTGCGCGCATCTCACGAGCCGGCCAACCGACTGCCGGCGAATGGATCGGTCGCAGCCAGCCTCTGGCCAGCAGCACCACTGCGGCGCAAAAACTGACCATCGACAGCCCAGACAAATAACAGGAACCACCGCCATGACCGCCATTGCTCGTATTACCCTGCTCAGTCTGGTTTTGGGGTTAAGCGCGTGTGCGGTCCAGCGCCCCGAGCCGACGTCGCTGCCACCGATCCCGCCGTCGCAGCCCCGCCCGACGCCATCAACGACACCGACGCCAGGCAAGCCAGGTATTCCGGCCAAGCCCGCCAAACCGCAGCCACGCACCTCGGCCAGCTTCGCACCGCCACCGGGTGGTAACAGCCATTGGGATCAGAAGCTCGGCGTATATGTGCTCGATGACCAGACCAACACCTTCTACCGCCAGCGCACGTACTACCGCTGGAACAACGGCTGGAGCCGCTCGATCAGCCCGAACGGGCCATGGGAAGACACGGACATCCATGGCGTACCAGGTGGGTTGGGACGGCAATTCGGGCAGTAAATGGAAACGGCGATCTACGGATCGCCGTTTTGCTGTCTGGAGTCTGTGAAGGACGTTCAGAGAATGGCGCGGTACTCGGTCAATGCCTTGCTTGATTGAACCAGGCCCTGACGCAGCAGAAGTTCAAGGTAACTACCGACATCCATCGGCGGCCGCTTCAGCTGCTTGCGCTGCCGTTGTGCCGCCTCGATCACTGCCGCCGGATCGAGATCAAAAAGGTTCTCGACGAACTCGTCAGGGTGTTGCGCCTCAATACCGAAGGGGCTCAGTGCAGAGTAGGGGAAGTCTTTTTGATTGAAGGTGACGATGACGCTGGCATTGCAGCGAATGGCAGCTGCCAGGACATGTCGGTCGTCGGCGTCGGGTAGCGATAGTCCCTCAATCAGCTCTTCGTAGCCGGACACGCGAGCATCGGGTAAAGCCTGATCCATCAGTTCGGATGTGCGATCCAGTTGTTTTGCGTTCAGGTCCGGGCGGTTCTTGAGCAGGTTGCGTTTCCATTCGGAATGTATCTCCAGAGTCCATTTCGCTCTAAAACGCCCGGAGAGCGCGAGCCACATCAGGAAGTCTCTCAGGGGCGCGGGGTAAAGCACACAGGCGTCGTATACAGCGGTAAATGAAGAAAGCCTCACTCGTATCCTGTCCTTAACGCTTGTGCCTGCTCGGCGAGCAGCATCATTGCTTGCTCGCTGGCGGTATCGCGCCGGTTTTTATAGTCCATCAAATCGGCAAAGCGCACACGTCGGTGCTTGCCGGTTTTGTGGTAGGACAAGTCGCCGGATTCGAGCAGTTTGATCAGGTGCGGGCGTGAGACGTTAAGCAGATCAGCCGCTTCCTGCGTCGTCAGTTCAGCGTGAACCGGGACTACTTTGACAGCATTGCCCGCAGCGAGCGCTTCCAGGATATCGACTAGCAAACGAAGAGCCGAAGTGGGTAATTCGACGCTGTGAGCCTCATTCCGGTCGTCGAAAATCTGGATGCGCTGTGTTTCGAATTGAGTGGCAAGGTAGGCGGCCAAAGCGCGCTGGCCTTCAATTGCGGCCTGTATTTCGCGCTCCAGCGGGAGTTTTATCGTCGGATGGAGGGTGGGCGACATGATGGTTCCAGCCTTCTGAGTAAGCGAAGCTGGCAGGCTATTCGAAATAATCGAAAATCGCAATAAACGAAACGGGTGCTGTCAGACTCTTTTTACCAACAACCTTTGCACATACTCCACAAACGCCCGAGCCTTGGCGCTGGCCATCCGCCCGGTTGGAAACACCGCCCACAGTTCCTGAATCGGCAGCGTCCACTCCGTCATCACCTCCCTGACCACTCCGCTGGCCAGCTCCGGTGCAAACATCCACGCCGATGCCATGGTCAGCCCTTGATGGGCCAACACCGCTTCACGCAGACCTTCTGCAGCGCTGACGCGAATCCTGCCACTGACGGTGACGGTTTGTTCTTCACCTGCCTTTTTGAACCGCCAGTGTGCGCCACCGGCCAGCGAGTAAATGACTGCCTGATGCTGGCTCAGATCGGCAGGGCAGGCGGGTTCGCCGTGTTGATCGAAGTACGCCGGCGTACCCAGCAATACACGCCGACATTCGGCGATCTTGCGCGCGGTGAGGTTCGAGTCGCTCAATGTGCCCATGCGCAGGGCGACGTCGATCCCTTCTTCCACCAGATTGACGTTGCGATCATCCAGCATCAGGTCGATGGTTAATTCAGGGTTTTGCTCCAGAAACGGCCCGAGGTGCGGAACGATGTGCATCCGGCCGAAGGTCACGGCGGCGCAGATGCGCAGGTTGCCTGTCAGCCCGTTGGCAGCACCGCGAGCCTCATTGTCCGCTTCATCGGCTTCTTCGATTGCACGCTTGGCGCGTTCGAAAAACGCCAGCCCCGCTTCGGTCGGCGTCAGGCCTCGGGTCGAGCGCAACAGCAGGCGGACCGCGAGCCTCGTTTCCAGTTGTGCGATGGCTTTCGACACGGCGGGCTGGCCGATATTCAGCCGTCGCGCAGCAGCGGAAAACGAACCGGTTTCCACCACGTGGACGAAGGTTTCCATTGCGGCCAAGCGGTCCATCTTTAGTCCTTGTGAAGATCAAAAAAGGTGGGAGCGAGCCTGCTCGCGAAAGCGGCGTTTCAGTCAACATCTCTGTTGAATGTAAAGCTGCTATCGCGAGCAGGCTCACTCCTACAAGGGATGGTGGTGTTGGTTAGAACGCCGCTTTGCCTATTGAAGAACCACCGTCTACAAACAGCGTCTGGCCGGTGATGAACCCGCTCTGTTCGGACAGCAAAAATGCAATCGCCGCGGCAATCTCTTGCGGTTGTCCCAGGCGCCCCATCGGCACACCGGCCAGATAACGCGCCTCGCCCTCGCTTCCCGGCGGGTTGTTGGCGCGAAACAGTTCTGTTTCCGTCGGTCCCGGTGCCACTGCGTTTACCGTCACGCCGGTTTGCGCCAGTTCCAGCGCCCAGGAGCGCGTGAAGCTGATCAACGCCGCTTTTGCCGCGGCATACGCCGTGCGCTGGGTAATCCCGAGTACGGTCAGGCTGGAAATATTCACTACCCGACCCCAACCCTTGGCGCGCATGTTCGGCAGCAGCGCCTGGGTGGCCTGCAACGCCGAATGCAGGTTGACCCGCATCACGTCATCGAACGTATCGAGGTCGATTTCTCCCAACACTTGCGGGCGTACCAGACCGACGTTGTTGACCAGCCCATCGAATTCGTAAGTCCCGGCCAGGTCCGCCAGCACTTCCTGGGTGAGCGCCCTGTCGCTCAAATCCAGCGGAAACAGGATGCCGGGAAAGCTCAGGTCAGGCGTGCGGGCAATGCCGACCACCCGGTGTCCGGCGCGGTCCAGGTGCTCGGCCACCGCGCGGCCAATGCCTTTGCTGGCGCCGGTGATGAGAAAAGTACGTCGGGTCATTGCACACTCCTTGAACAAAACATTCCGCAGGTCAGGCGGCACTTGAACGGGTCAGCTGCGAGTCGCATCCCGCATCGCTTCAGGTTTTGGACGCTGAGTGTAAACCGGGATTACCTCGGGGTGACTGCTTACGCAGAGCGAAAGAATTCATTCTCGGGAAGGAAACGCGGGGCCGCAATCACAAATCGTAAAACAACCGAACGTCGTGATCGGGGTTTTTGTGCTTGAGTAAAGATAACTCTAGAGTTATTTTTGTCTGGGCCGGAGCAAGGAGGCTGTTGGTGCAAAGCAGGTTATTGATCAAGGAACTGCAGGAGGCGGGCTGGACGCTGGACCGGATTACCGGCAGCCATCATCTCTTCACCCACCGATACAACCCGTACACGATTCCCGTCCCTCACCCGAAAAAGGATTTACCGACCGGGACGGTTAAAAGCATCAGGAGGCGAGCCGGGCTGTACTGCCCGCCAGCCAGTCACGCAGGAGATCCATAATGCAATATCCAATCTGTATCGAGTGGGGCGACGAGAACACCGCCATCGGTGTTCAGATCCCCGATATTCCGGGCGCCGTAACGGCCGGGGATACGTTCGAGGACGCCTACAACGCGGCGATCGAGATTGCCCACATCATGCTTCAGGAACTGGCGGCTGACGGGGAGTCGATCCCGATGCCGACTTCGGCTGCCGCCCATCGTGGCAACCCGGACTTCGCCGACATGGGATGGGGAATGCTGGAGCTGGATATCTCGCCGTATATGGGCAAGACCGAGAAGGTCAATGTGACGTTGCCCGGCTATGTGATTCAGCGTATTGACCGGTATGTGCGTGAGCACAATGTCAAAAGTCGCTCTTCTTTCCTGGCAGATGCGGCGATGGAGAAGCTGGTTCGACATTGAGTAGTGCCAGTTACATCGCCTTCGCGGGCAAGTCGGATCGCCGCATCGCTCGCTCCTACAGGAATGAATGATCTGTAGGAGCGAGGCTTGCCCGCGAAGCTTTTTAACGTCTTAAGCAGTTGCGAATGAAGCCTTCTGCGAAACACTCAAAAACCGCAACAACGCCAACAGCGGAAACGCGCTACCCACAATCACGATCCACAACCAGCCACCGTGTTCGTACACCGCACTGGCTACCGAGGAGCCAAACGCACCGCCGATGAAGATGCTGGTCATGTACAACGCATTCAGGCGACTGCGGCTTTTGGCGTCGAGGGCGTAGACCGCCCGTTGGCCGAGGACCATGTTCATCTGTACGCAGAAGTCGAGCACCACGCCGGTGACGGCGAGGCCGATGACGCTGTAGGCCGGATGGATGAATGCTGGCAGGAAGCTCAGGCTGGCGAACAGCAGCGCCAGAAGCGAAGCGATGCGGGTGTGGCCAGCATCGGCGAGTCGACCGGCGATGGGCGCAGCGATGGCACCGATGGCGCCGACCAGGGCGAAGATCGCGATCTGGGTTTGCGACAAGCCATGATTACGCGCCAATTCCAGCGGCACGGCGGTCCAGAACAGGCTGAACGTGGCGAACATGCAGCCCTGATAAAACGCGCGCTGGCGCAATACCGGTTGTTGGCGCAGCAGCGTCCACAGCGAACCGAGTAACTGACCGTAGGAAGCGCTGTGATCAGGCTGACGCTTGGGAATGGTCATGGCCAGCACGATGCTGATGGCCGCCATCAACACTGCCGCAATCACAAACATCGCCCGCCAGCCGAAGTGGTCAGCCACGACGCTGGACACCGGTCGCGCCAGCAGGATCCCCAGCAGCAAACCGCCCATGATCCCGCCGACCACTCGACCGCGAGATTCCTCCGGTGCCAGGTGCGCGGCCAGTGGAATCAGGATCTGTACCGACACCGAGCTGAAACCCACCAATAGCGAGATCAGCAGAAACACATTCGGTTGATCGGTGAACGCGGCGCCCAACAGACTGGCAATCGCCACCACGGTGGTGATGATCATCAGTCGGCGGTTTTCCAGCAGGTCACCCAGCGGCACCAGGAAGAACAGGCCCAGCGCGTAGCCAATCTGGGTCAGCGAAACGATCAGGCTGGCCATGGTGCTGGTCAGGCCGATGTCGGGCGCGATCAGGCCGATGATCGGTTGCGCGTAGTAAATGTTGGCAACGATGGCGCCGCAGCAGAAGGCAAACAGTAGCACCATGCCTTTGGTCATTGTCGCGGCACCGTGGGGCACCTGAGTCGCTGAGTTCATAACGTGTCTCGCTGAACAGAAAGGAATGCGTGAAGGCTAAGTGGCAGGCCGAATCGGCGGAAGAGGGGTTGGAGTGATAGCAGTCATTCCTTTGCGGAATGAGTGGCGCTGGAGCCTGCGCCTGAATCTCAAGATCCGATGATACATTCACTTACATCTTGTTCGATAGCGTGCTTATGTTCTCTTCTACGACTCATCACCGGAAGGCACTTTCATGAACTCGATGTTCCGTTACCTGATTCGCGGCACTTTGATCGGATTGTTCATGGCAAGCCTCGCCCAGGCTGCGGACGCCCCGGGCATGCGCATCGGCGTACGCGGCGAGATCACCGGGGTCAGCCCCGACGTGTTGAAAGTCCACGTCAACAGCGGCGAAAACGTGGTCATCAACCTGACCAAGGACACCAAAATCCGCGCCGTCACCCTGGCCAATATCGAAGACATCAAACCGGGCAGCTACATCGGCTCGGCGGCCATTGCGCAGGAAGATGGCTCGCTAAAAGCGCTGGAAGTCCACGTTTTTCCGCCAGAGCTGGCCGGCAGTGGCGACGGCCATCGACCGTTCGACCTGGTCAAGGGCAGCAGCATGACCAACGGCAGCGTCGGTGATCTGGTGGTCAGTAATGGTCGGGTGTTGACCGTCAACTACAAGGGCGGACAGCAGAAGATACTGGTGCCGGAGGATGTGCCGATCGTGAACCTGATGCCGGGGGATCGCAGTTTGCTGAAGGTGGGTGTGAAGGTCGTGACGTTCGTGACCCAGAGTGCGGACGGAACACTGACGGCCCAATCCATCTCGGCCGGCAAGGACGGCGTGACACCACCGATGTAAGACCTGGCCCGCACCCTTTGTAGGAGTGAGCCTGCTCGCGATAGCGGTGGGTCATTCACATTGATGGTGACTGATACACCGCTATCGCGAGCAGGCTCACTCCCACAGTTGTTGTGTGGCGTGGCGAAAACTTCCACAAAAAAGGCGACCTTCTCAGGTCGCCTTTTTCATTGGGCCATCAGCGTTTACTGAGCGTAAATCTGATCAAAGATCCCACCATCATTGAAGTGCGTTTTCTGCACGGTGCGCCAGTCACCGAAGGTCTTCTCCACCGAAAGGAAATCCACTTTCGGGAAGCGGTCGGTGTACTTGGCCAGTACCGCCGGATCACGTGGACGCAGGTAGTTTGCCGCAGCAATTTCCTGACCTTCCGGCGACCACAGATACTTCAGGTATTCCTCGGCCGCAGCGCGGGTGCCTTTCTTCTCGACCACTTTCTCGACCACGGCCACCGGCGGCTCGGCTTCGGCGGAGACGCTTGGGTAGATCACTTCGAACTGATCACGGCCAAACTCGCGGGCAATCATCTCGGCTTCGTTTTCGAAGGTCACCAGCACGTCGCCAATCTGGTTGGTCATGAAGGTAGTGGTCGCTGCACGGCCACCGGTATCCAGCACCGGTGCTTGTTTGAACAGCTTGCCGACGAAGGCCTTGGCCTTGTTCTCGTCACCGCCGTTCTTCAGCACATAACCCCAGGCCGAAAGGTAGGAGTAGCGGCCGTTGCCCGAGGTTTTCGGGTTCGGCACGATCACTTGCACGCCGTCCTTGAGCAGATCCGGCCAGTCTTTCAGGGCTTTCGGGTTGCCTTTGCGGACGATGAACACCGTGGCCGAGGTGAACGGCGCGCTGTGGTTCGGCAGCAGGGTGACCCAGTTGTCCGGCACCAGTTTGCCGTTGTCTGCCAGGGCGTTGATGTCGGTGGCCATGTTCATGGTGATGACGTCAGCCGGCAGGCCGTCGATCACGGAACGCGCCTGTTTGCTCGAACCGCCGAAAGACATCTGCAGGGTGATGTTTTCGTTGTGCTCGGCTTGCCAGTGTTTCTGGAAGGCAGCGTTGTAGTCCTTGTAGAAATCGCGCATCACGTCGTAGGAAACGTTGAGCAGGGTCGGTGCAGCCTGAGCCACGCTGGTCAATGCCAGGCCAGCAGCCAGAAGTGAGGCGCCAAAGAGTTTTTTCACTGCGCATTCCTTGTTCTAATTTAGATGTGAGGCAATTTGCCAGCGACTATAACCGGGCTCGTATAGTCCTTTAAAGATTAAAAAGCACTTTGCTTATTCCAGTTTTTTGAACAATGCATTACCGCACCGCGAGCAAAATGCAGCGCCGTGCTCGTGGCTGTTTTTCTTGCACACCGGGCAGTCGTGTTGCAACTGCTCGCCGCGCATGGCGTTGGCCAGTTCGGCGGTGAAAATCCCGGTTGGCACGGCGATGATCGAGTAACCGGTGATCATCACCAGCGACGAAATCACCTGGCCCAGCGGCGTCTTCGGCACGATGTCGCCGAAGCCGACGGTGGTCAGCGTCACGATAGCCCAGTAGATGCCTTTGGGAATGCTGGTGAAGCCGTGCTCCGGGCCTTCGATCACGTACATCAGCGTGCCGAACACCGTGACGAGCGTGCAGACGCTGACCAGAAACACCACGATCTTCTGCTTGCTGCCACGCAGCGCCGACATCAGGTAATTGGCTTGCTTGAGGTACGGGCTGAGCTTGAGCACGCGGAAAATCCGCAGCATCCGGATGATCCGGATAATCAGCAGGTACTGCGCATCGGCGTAATACAGCGCGAGGATGCCGGGCACGATCGCCAGCAAATCCACCAGCCCGTAAAAGCTGAACGCATAGCGCAACGGCTTGGGCGAACAATACAGGCGCAGGCCATATTCGATGGCGAAGATGACCGTGAAGCCCCACTCGATGTACGCCAGCACGTTGGCGTAGTTCTGATGAATCGCGTCGATGCTGTCGAGCATCACGATGATGATGCTGGCGAGGATGATCAACAGCAGGATGCCGTCGAAGCGTCGCCCGGCCTTGGTGTCGCTCTGGAAAACCATGACGTAAAGGTCTTCACGCCAGTTTTTGCTGCTGTCCATGGAAAACGCCTGAATCGAGAATCAGCGCAGCCTAGGGTGATTCTCCTCCAGAGTGCAAGGCGTACCGGCGACGGTGGTCTTGCCAAACATTTGCACAGCCGTGCGGATCAGCCAGCAGGCGAGGATGAACGGCGCGGTCAGCGTTGGCAGACCGATGGCGGCAAACACCGGCGTCAGCAACAGCGCCGATACGATGCCGATGAGCGGCAGCCACGGTTGCTGGCGCTGCGAGCTGAAGGCGAGGGCGGCGAGTACGGCGTTATAGCCACCGAGGCCGATCAATGCGCTATAGAAATCTTGATGCAGCAGGCTCCAACCCATGCCCGCGACAGACGCCAACATCGCCCAGCAGAATGCGCGGCGATCCGCGATCAGCAAACCCGTGGCGATCATCGCACCGGCCAGCGGATGACCGAGGAACATCACCTGGCCGAGGCCTTTCAGGGGGGCGAGGAGCATGTTCAACGCATTGACTTCGATCAAATGCGCTTGCGTCGAGGGGGTGGCAAAGCACAGCAGCAACCAGCCCAATCCCACGAAGGGCGCCGTATAGGCCGGCAGGTATTGGCTGACCCGGATGCGTTTGAGCCACTGCTGAGTGAGCATCGCACTCAATCCACCCGCAGCGATGATCAGCGGCGGCAACAGCGCGGACCAGGGGAAATACAGGCTCAGCAGCAAACCGAGCAGGACACCGTTGTAACTGAACAGCCCGGCCTGACGATCGGCCTTGGCGTAGTGGCGACGTTGCGCGGTAAGCAAACCGGCAACACCGCCCAGCAGCGCACCGCCGAGCAGGGCCGGTGCGGTGAATAGAATGGCGAGCAGGCACAACAGACCAAACAGCGGATGGCGCTGGAGGAAAATCTGGCTGAAGCCGTTGAGCAGGGCAGTCGCCCAATCGGGGCAGTGGGTGTTGAAGTGGTTGGCAGGCATTTTTTTTCTGTGTGTCAGGAAGACGGTGTCATCGTTCTTCGCGGGCAAGCCTCGCTCCTACAGGATATGCGTGATCCGGATGTCGGGCACGATCTGTAGGAGCGAGGCTTGCCCGCGAAGAGGCCGGTATGGGCGCTCTAGATCAACGTCTCGATACGCAAAGAGTTAGTCGACCCAGGCTGCCCAAACGGCACACCCGCCGTGATCAACAACGTATCGCCGCGCTGTGCCATGCCCTGCGCCTGCGCAATCTCCAGCGCTGTCGAGCACACCTCATCCACCTGGCGCAGGCGATCATTGACCACCGAGTGCACTCCCCACGCCACGGTCAAGCGGCGAGCGGTCTGCAGGTTCGGCGTCAGGTTCAGAATCGGCACGGTCGGCCGTTCCCGCGCCGCCCGCAGACTCGACGTGCCGGATTCGCTGTAGTTCACCAGCACCGCCACCGGCAACACGTTACTGATGCGACGAATCGCACAGCTGATCGCATCGGAAACGGTCGCCTCGGCTTTCGGCCGGCTGACGTCCAGTTGCGTCTGATAGTCCGGACCGTTTTCCACCTGGCGGATGATCTTGCTCATCATCTGCACGGCTTCCATCGGGTATTCGCCGGACGCGGTTTCCGCCGACAGCATCACCGCATCGGCACCTTCGGCCACGGCGTTGGCCACATCGGTGACTTCGGCGCGGGTTGGCGCCGGGGAGAAGCGCATCGACTCCAGCATCTGCGTTGCCACCACCACCGGTTTGCCGAGTTGGCGGCAGATGCTGATGATGTTCTTCTGAATCTGCGGCACGCTTTCGGCCGGCACTTCGACGCCGAGGTCGCCACGGGCAACCATGATCGCGTCGCTCAATTCGGCGATTTCCCGCAGTTGCGTGACCGCCGACGGCTTCTCGATCTTGGCCATCAAAAACGCTTTGTCGCCGATCAGTTCACGCGCCTCGCGAATGTCTTCCGGGCGCTGCACGAACGACAACGCGACCCAATCCACGCCCAACTCCAGACCGAAACTCAAATCGCGACGATCCTTGGCCGTCAGCGGGCTCAACTCCAGCACCGCTTGCGGCACGTTCACGCCTTTGCGGTCCGAGAGTTCGCCGCCATTGAGCACCGTGGTGTCGATCGCATCGGCGTACTTGGTGACCACGCGCAGTCGCAGCTTGCCGTCGTCGAGTAGCAAATCCATGCCCGGCTCCAACGCAGCGATGATTTCCGGGTGCGGCAGGTTGACCCGGCGTTGATCGCCCGGCGTCGGGTCCAGGTCCAGGCGCAGGGCCTGGCCGCGCAGCAGTTGCACCTTGCCTTCGGCGAACTTGCCGACCCGCAGTTTCGGGCCTTGCAGGTCCATCAGAATGCCCAGCGGATAATTCAGCTGGCGCTCGACTTCACGAATCCACTGGTAGCGCTGGGCGTGGTCGGCGTGATCGCCGTGGCTGAAGTTCAGGCGGAAGATGTTGACCCCGGCCTGCACCAGCTCGCGGATGTCTTCGATCCCGTCGGTGGCCGGGCCGAGGGTGGCGAGGATTTTGACCTTTTTATCAGGCGTCATTTTTTGTGCTCTCGAGAATCAGGATGGCGCGGAAGTCGTTGACGTTGGTGCGGGTCGGCTCGGTGACGATCAACGCGTCGAGCGCCGCGAAATAGCCGTAGCCATTGTTGTTGTCGAGTTCATCGCTGGCGCTCAAACCGAGGGCGGCGGCGCGGGCGTAGCTGTCCGGGGTCATGATCGCCCCGGCATTGTCTTCGGAGCCGTCGATGCCATCGGTGTCGCCGGCGAGCGCGTAGACGCCGGGCAAGCCTTTGAGGCTGTCGGTCAGGCTCAGGAGGAATTCGGCGTTGCGTCCGCCGCGACCGTTGCCGCGCACGGTGACCGTGGTTTCACCGCCCGAAAGGATCACGCACGGCGCGGCCAATGGCTGGCCATGCAAGACCACTTGCCGCGCGATGCCAGCGTGAACCTTGGCCACTTCGCGGGATTCGCCTTCCAGGTCGCCGAGGATCAGCGGACTGAAACCGGCCTGACGAGCTTTCACAGCAGCGGCTTCAAGCGACTGTTGTGGACGGGCGATCAATTGGAAATGACTGCGCGCCAGGCTCGGATCACCGGGTTTAACCGTCTCCGATTCCGGGCTTTGCAGCCAGTTGCGCACCGACGCCGGGATTTCAATGTCGTAGCGCTTGAGGATCGCCAGCGCTTCGGCGGAGGTGCTTGGGTCTGCCACGGTGGGGCCGGAGGCGATGACCGTGGCGAGGTCGCCCGGCACATCGGAAATCGCATAGGTGTAAACAGTGGCGGGCCAGCAGGCTTTGCCGAGACGGCCGCCCTTGATCGCCGAGAGGTGCTTGCGCACGCAGTTCATCTCGCCGATGGTTGCGCCGGATTTGAGCAGGGCTTTGTTGATCGATTGCTTGTCGGCGAGCGTGATGCCTTGGGCCGGAAGGGCCAGCAACGCAGAACCGCCACCGGAGAGCAGGAAGATGACGCGGTCGTCTTCGCTCAGGTTGCTGACCAGATCCAGCACGCGCTTGGCGACGGCCAGGCCAGCAGCGTCAGGCACCGGGTGAGCGGCTTCGACGACTTCGATTTTTTCGCACGGGGCGCCGTGACCGTAACGCGTCACTACCAGACCGGACACTTCACCCTGCCAGCAGCGCTCGACCACTTGGGCCATGGCGGCGGCAGCTTTGCCGGCGCCGATGACGATCACGCGACCACTGCGATCAGTGGGCAAATGAGCTTCGAGGACTTGCTGCGGATGGGCCGCGTCAATGGCTGTGGCAAACAGCTCACGCAGGAATTGTTGCGGATCGACCGACATGGCGGGCTCCCGGATTTTCTTGTTATTAGGGGAAAACTATTTGCCCCTGTAGGAGCGAGGCTTGCCCGCGAACCGGACACCACGGTGTTTCTGCTGCACCGAGGCGCTCCCTTCGCGGGCAAGCCTCGCTCCTACAGGGAGCAATGGCTTACTGCTTATCGCGAATCGAGAAATTCGCCATGTGTTCCAGGCCTTTGATCAGCGCCGAGTGGTCCCAGTTGCTGCCACCGATGGCCGCGCAGGTGCTGAACACTTGCTGGGCGTTGGCGGTGTTCGGCAGGTTGATGTTCAGCTCTTTGGCGCCTTGCAGGGCCAGGTTCAGGTCCTTCTGGTGCAGGCTGATGCGGAAACCTGGATCGAAGGTGCCTTTGATCATGCGCTCGCCATGCACTTCGAGGATTTTCGACGAAGCGAAACCGCCCATCAGCGCTTCACGCACCTTGGCTGGATCGGCACCGTTTTTCGAAGCGAACAGCAGGGCTTCGGCAACGGCCTGAATGTTCAGCGCGACGATGATCTGGTTTGCCACTTTCGCGGTTTGACCGTCGCCGTTACCGCCCACCAGGGTGATGTTCTTGCCCATCGCCTGGAACAGCGGCAAGGCGCGTTCGAAGGCATCGGCATCGCCGCCGACCATGATGCTAAGGGTCGCAGCCTTGGCGCCGACTTCACCGCCGGACACCGGCGCGTCGAGGTACTGCGCGCCTTTTTCGTTGATCTTGGCAGCAAAAGCTTTGGTGGCGGTGGGCGAGATCGAGCTCATGTCGATGACGATTTTGCCTTTGCCGACACCGGCCGCAATGCCGTCGGTGCGGAACAGCACGTCATCGACCTGCGGGGTATCCGGCACCATGACGATGATGAATTCAGCTTCTTGCGCGACTTCTTTCGGGTTCGCCAGCGCAACAGCGCCACCGGCGATCAGGTCGGCAGGCGCGGCATCGTGGTGCGCCGACAGGAACAGGCTGTGACCGGCTTTCTGCAGGTTCAACGCCATTGGGTGGCCCATGATGCCGGTGCCGATAAATCCGATTTTAGCCATGAGAAATTCCTCTTGTTTTTATTGCTCTGTTCGCAAAATTCGTGGGTGTCAGCGAGGGCGCCTTCGCGGGCAAGCCTCGCTCCTACAGGGGCAGGGTTGTTCGTAGGAGCGAGGCTTGCCCGCGAAGAACGATGACGCGGTTTTCGATCAGATCGCGTTATGGGTTTTCAGCCAGCCCAGACCTGCTTCGGTGGTGGTCAGTGGCTTGTACTCGCAACCGACCCAGCCCTGATAACCAATCCGGTCGAGGTGTTCGAACAGGAAGCGGTAATTGATTTCACCGGTGCCTGGTTCGTTGCGCCCCGGGTTGTCCGCCAATTGCACGTGATTGATTTCACTGAGGTGCGATTGCAGGGTGCGGGCCAGGTCGCCTTCCATGATTTGCATGTGATAGATGTCGTATTGCAGGAACAGATTGGCGCTGCCGACCTGCTCGCGAATCGACAGGGCTTGCGCCGTGTTGTTCAGGTAGAAACCCGGGATGTCGCGGGTGTTGATCGCTTCCATCACCAGTTTGATGCCCGCCGCTTGCAGCTTGTCGGCCGCGTACTTGAGGTTGGCGACAAAGGTTTTTTCCACGGTGGCATCGTCGACGCCTTGTGGACGAATACCGGCCAGGCAGTTGACCTGGGTGTTGCCCAGCACTTGTGCGTAGGCGATCGCCAGATCGACCCCGGCGCGGAATTCTTCAACCCGGTCCGGCAGGCACGCGATACCGCGTTCGCCCTTGGCCCAGTCACCGGCCGGCAGGTTGAACAACACCTGGGTCAGACCGTTGGCGTCGAGCTTGGCCTTGATCTCGGCGGAGCTGAAGTCGTAAGGAAACAGGTACTCGACACCACTGAAGCCGGCCTTGGCGGCCGCTTCGAAACGGGCGAGAAAATCCTGTTCGGTGAACAGCATGGACAGGTTGGCTGCGAAACGCGGCATGGTGGTCTCCCGTAAATGTATGGCCCCCTGTAGGAGCCAGCTTGCTGGCGATGCGGTGTGTCAGTCACATCAATGTCGATTGATATACCGCTATCGCCAGCAAGCTGGCTCCTACAAGGGAGACGGTCAGCTGTTAATCGAGCAGCGAAATCGCGGTCGGCGCATCGTTGCCGACCAGCGCCAGGTCTTCGAATTCGTTGACGGCGTTGATCTCGGTGCCCATGGAAATGTTGGTCACGCGCTCCAGAATAATCTCGACGATCACCGGCACCTTGAACTCTTCGATCAGCTCCTGGGCCCTGCGCAGTGCTGGCTGGATCTGAGCCGGTTCGAACACACGCAGCGCCTTGCAACCGAGGCCTTCGGCAACCGCGACGTGGTCGACACCGTAACCGTTGAGTTCCGGAGCGTTCAGGTTATCGAAGGACAGCTGCACGCAGTAGTCCATGTCGAAACCGCGCTGGGCCTGACGAATCAGCCCCAGGTACGAATTGTTTACCACAACGTGGATGTACGGCAGCTTGAACTGCGCGCCCACCGCCAATTCTTCGATCATGAACTGGAAGTCATAGTCGCCCGACAGCGCCACAACCTTGCGGTTCGGGTCGGCCTTGACCACGCCCAGTGCCGCCGGAATCGTCCAGCCCAGCGGGCCGGCCTGACCGCAGTTGATCCAGTGACGCGGCTTGTAGACGTGCAGGAACTGCGCGCCGGCAATCTGCGACAGACCGATGGTGCTGACGTAGCAGGTGTCTTTGCCGAACACCTGGTTCATCTCTTCGTAAACGCGTTGCGGTTTGACCGGCACGTTATCGAAGTGCGTCTTGCGTTGCAGGCTGGCTTTGCGCTGCTGGCAGTCTTGCAGCCAGGCGCTGCGGTTTTTCAGCTTGCCGGCGGCTTGCCATTCGCGAGCGACTTCGATGAACACGGTCAGCGCGGCAGCGGCGTCGGAGACGATGCCCAGGTCCGGGTTGAACACGCGGCCGATTTGCGTCGGCTCGATGTCAACGTGAATGAACTTGCGGCCTTCGGTGTACACGTCGATCGAACCGGTGTGGCGGTTGGCCCAACGGTTACCGACGCCCAGTACCACATCGGACTTCAGCAGGGTGGCGTTGCCATAACGGTGCGAAGTCTGCAGGCCCACCATACCGACCATCAGCGGGTGATCGTCCGGGATCGTGCCCCAGCCCATCAGGGTCGGGATCACCGGAATGCCGGTCAGCTCGGCGAATTCCACCAGCAACTCGCTGGCGTCGGCATTGATGATGCCGCCACCGGCGACCAGCAATGGACGCTCGGCCTGATCGAGCATGGCCAGGGCCTTCTCGATTTGCACGCGGTTAGCGGTTGGCTTGGCCAGTGGCAGCGGTTCGTAGGCGTCGATGTCGAATTCGATTTCGGCCATCTGCACGTCGAACGGCAGGTCGATCAGCACTGGGCCTGGACGGCCGGAGCGCATTTCGTAGAAGGCTTTCTGGAACGCATACGGTACCTGGCCCGGTTCCATGACCGTGGTTGCCCACTTGGTCACTGGCTTGACGATGGTGGTGATGTCGACAGCCTGGAAGTCTTCCTTGTGCATACGGGCGCGGGGTGCTTGCCCGGTGATGCACAGAATCGGGATCGAGTCGGCCGAGGCGCTGTAGAGCCCGGTGACCATGTCAGTACCGGCAGGTCCCGAAGTGCCGATGCACACGCCGATGTTGCCGGCCTTGGTGCGGGTGTAGCCCTCGGCCATGTGCGACGCGCCTTCAACGTGTCGAGCGAGGACGTGATCGATGCCGCCGACCTTTTGCAGGGCGGAGTACAGCGGGTTGATGGCGGCACCGGGGATGCCAAAAGCGGTATCAACCCCTTCACGGCGCATCACCAGAACGGCGGCTTCGATTGCTCTCATTTTGCTCATGGTTTTGTGCCTCTTACGTTTTGTAATTGTATACAAGTGGCTTTGCGCAGAGTGTATTCACGGCGGACGGCGCAGGTCAATCCATTTTCTCAAGCGACTGTTTCATTCGTCGGAAGCCTGTTCTGCTGTGGCTTTTCGTCGCATGTGGCGCTTTTCGATAATTATTGTATACAAAAAAATAACTCATTGTGTTCTATTTGTTGCATCGGGCTGCGGCGCAGGCGCGCAGTCCTTCCGCTTTCCCTATAACAAAATGAGGACGGCACCATGAGCGCTTTAACCTTGAAAGTGGCAGTCAACCTGACCAGTCAGGCCATCTCCGCCGCGCGTGCAATCAACGCGGCCCCTTTGACCATCGCCGTGCTGGATGCCGGCGGGCATCTGCTCTCGCTGCAACGCGAAGACGGCGCCAGCCTGCTGCGCCCGCAAATCGCCATTGGCAAAGCCTGGGGCGCCATTGCGCTGGGCAAAGGCTCACGCCTGCTGGCGCTGGACGCCCAGCAACGCCCGGCGTTTATCGCGGCGTTGAACAGCCTGGGGCAGGGCAGCGTGGTGCCGGCACCGGGCGGTGTGTTGATTCGGGATCAGGACGGGAATGTGTTGGGAGCTGTGGGCATCAGCGGGGATTTGTCGGATGTTGATGAGCAGTGTGCGATCAATGCCATCGAGGCGCTGGGGCTAAGGGCGGACGCGGGGGTGAGTGCTTAGGATCTTTATTGATTGATCTGCCGCTTTCGCGAGCAAGCCCGCTCTCACAATGGATCTGAGTCGTACACAAAACCAATGTGGGAGCGGGCTTGCTCGCGAAAGCAATCTCCCAGACACATCCAGCTAAAAGTCTGTCAGTCAGGCTTCAGTTCACTGGCCTAGCCTTCTCATGAATCCATATTGAGAGAGGCAAAGGAATGCCTGACCTGTCAGCTTCACACCGACTGCGCATCGGTCGGTTTGCCGAACAAAACCGCATCTATCTTCTAACCGCCAATACCCTGAGACGCGAGCCTGTTTTCAGGGATTACACCTTGGGAAGATTGGTCGTACACCAATTCAAACAAGCACAGGTGCAAGGGTTTGCTGACTCCTTGGCCTTTGTTGTCATGCCCGATCATTTTCACTGGCTGATCCAATTGCAAAAAGGGTCACTGGGCCAGTTGATGTGTCAGACAAAATCACTGAGTACTCGAACAATCAATGCTGCCACGGGCAGGACGGGCAGCCTTTGGCAGCAGAGCTTTCATGATCATGCTTTGCGCCGTGAGGAGGATTTGGTGAAGCTTGCTCGGTATGTTGTCGCCAACCCATTGCGGGCGGGGCTGGTCGAAAAGCTTGGCAACTATCCGTTGTGGGATGCGATCTGGGTTTGATCGTAGGACCGAATCGCCTCCTTCGCGAGCAAGCCCGCTCCCACAATGGACCTGAGTCGTACACAAATCCCCTGTGGGAGCGGGCTTGCTCGCGAAGGGGGCGCCACGGTCCTTCAGTCTGGCTCACACCCTTTAAGCACCAACCGGATAATCGTCTGCGCCGCCGCTTCGTAATCCTCTTCATCCAGCTTGGCCTTGCCAGTGATGGCAGTGATCTGCCAGTCAAAGTCGGCGTAGGTCTGGGTCGCGGCCCAGATGCTGAACATCAAGTGGTTGGGGTCGATGGGGGCGATCTGCCCGCGGTCGATCCAGGTCTGGATGCAGTCGATATTGTGTTTCGCCTGGCTGTTCAGTTGTTCGACCAGGTCGGCGCTCAGGTGCGGGGCGCCGTGCATGATTTCGCTGGCGAACACCTTGGAGGCGAAGGGCAAATCGCGGGAGATGCGGATCTTCGAGCGAATGTAGCCGCTCAGCACTTCACTGGGCACGCCATCGGCGTTGAACGGCGTCGAGGCCTGCAGAATCGGCTCGATGATGCTTTCCAGAACCTCGCGGTAGAGGTTCTCCTTGGATTTGAAGTAGTAGTAGACGTTGGGCTTGGGCAATCCCGCCTTGGCTGCGATGTCACTGGTTTTGGTCGCAGCGAAGCCCTTGTCGGCAAATTCTTCACTGGCGGCACGCAGGATCAGTTCTTTGTTGCGCTCGCGGATAGTGCTCATAAACCAGGTGGTTCCTTGCCTGTTCTGGCGGTTGCGCATGGTAGCACCGGCCTCGCGCGGGGCTCAAGAATGCCCCGTGTGGCGCTCGGCCGCGCTATGCTGCGCAGCATTCATTCCAGAAGGACACCTGATTCATGGCAGGAAGCAGTTTACTGTTGCTGATCGACGACATTGCCGCGGTACTCGACGATGTGGCGTTGATGACCAAAATGGCCGCCAAGAAAACCGCCGGTGTGCTCGGTGACGATCTGGCGCTCAATGCTCAGCAGGTCAGCGGCGTACGTGCCGAACGGGAAATCCCGGTCGTTTGGGCGGTGGCAAAGGGCTCGTTTCTCAACAAACTGATTCTGGTGCCGTCTGCGCTGGCGATCAGTGCATTCATTCCGTGGCTGGTCACGCCGTTGCTGATGGTCGGCGGCGCCTACCTGTGTTTCGAAGGTTTCGAAAAACTCGCGCACAAATTCCTGCACGGCAAGGCTGAAGACCAGGTCGAGCATGCCGAGCTTGTCGAAGCGGTGGCGAATCCGGCGGTCGATCTGGTGGCGTTCGAGCAGGACAAGATCAAGGGCGCCATCCGTACCGACTTCATTCTTTCGGCCGAAATCATCGCCATCACCCTCGGCACCGTGGCCGATGCGTCGCTGACCCAGCAAGTCATCGTGCTGTCGGGCATCGCCATTGTCATGACCATCGGCGTCTACGGCCTGGTAGCCGGCATCGTCAAGCTCGATGACCTGGGCCTGTGGCTGACCCAGAAGCCTGGGCAGATGGCCAAAAGCATCGGCGGCGGGATTCTGCGTGCGGCACCGTACATGATGAAAAGCCTGTCGGTGATCGGGACGGCGGCGATGTTCCTGGTCGGCGGCGGGATTCTCACTCACGGCGTGCCGGTGGTTCATCACTGGATCGAAGGCGTGAGTTCGAGCGCGGGCGGCGTCGGATTTATCGTGCCGATGTTGCTGAATGCCGTGGCGGGGATTGTCGCGGGGGCGGCAGTGTTGGCCTGCGTCATGGTGCTCGGCAGGATGTGGCGATCAGCCCGAAGCTAATTGGTTAGAAGCAAAAAAGGCCATTTGATGCGAATCAAATGGCCTTTTTTAGATTTGTATTTGATGATCTGACATCCTCGCGAAATTATTTCGTTCTACCGGCGACCCAATTTCAGTCGCTAATTTACACAGCCGCTTGTCTTTACTGTTATTTATAACAGGTGTAAAACCTCAAAATTTAGAGTTATATGGTTAAGTGTGGCTGAAGTCACTAAATAAGGTTGGCCTTGAGGGAGTCGCTATGTCAAATATTAATTTGAAACTTTTGCATGATGTTGATTTTGGTGAAAGTATTCATGATATGAAAATCAGTCCAGACGGTAAGTTTGCCGCGGTATGTCGTGGAAATACAAAGGTATCGATAGTTGACATCTATACAGGCGTGATCTCAGAAGCCATTTCTTTTGAAGTTCGCCCCACCGCATTATCGTTTAGTAAGGATGGTTTCTATCTGTATGTGGTTCTTGAAGCTGATTCTATTGTTGAGGTTTTTACTGATCGCTGGACTGAAAGTAGGCGCATTGAATGGGAATCTAAACCGTGGGATGTAAAAGTAGTAGCCGGTGAAGATCGTCGTCATGTATATGCTGCATCAAATGGCCGCTTCGATAAAATTGATTTTGAGAATGGTGAGGTTGTAAACAGTCTTCCAATCCTGAATGGGAACAGTGCTTTTGCTTTGCTAGATAATAAAATTGCTTATATCTCGGGGCCAGAAGCACTTCTTGCTTTAGATTTGAAGCGCTGGAAAGTGAGCGTTGTATTGGAATCTGATTATCTCGCCTACGCTAAAGTCGTCACTGTTGATTCGGCTCGTTCGCGTGTATATGTGGGGCGAGACGTAAATGGGAATGGCGTCAGTGCAGTCGATCTTAATACCAATAATATTGTTGTTCGGATAAGTGATATCTATCACATTCAGGATGTTGCTATTGATTCAACAGGTTCACTCGCCTTTGTAGTTGATGGTGGGCCGAGATTGATGTTCGTGTATGATGTGGCTAGTGAGGTTGAAAAGGTTTTGGAGATTGATGTGGGTCGGGCAGGGCAGGTAGCTATTACGAATAATGATAAATATATTTGTATTCGTGAAGGTTCACGATTTAAAGTGTTTGAGCTGCTGTGGGAAAGGGTGTGATGTTCGTAGTTATTATAGCTTGATGTTGCATGTTTCCGGTTGGGGCTGTGTTTTGTTTGGCGGGTGATGTAGTTTCTTGGAATTTCGTGAAGAACCAAATAAAAGGCCATTCGATTCACATCGAATGGCCTTTTTTGTTGCCGATGAATTACTCGGCAATCTGCAACTTGCGCGACTCGGTGTACACGTAACGCACCTTTTCGTATTCGAACGGCGAGTTCAGTTGGCCGTAGCGGAAGCTGGTCTGGTGGCGCTTGTCGATGCTGCGCAACACCCAGATTTCCGGATGGTTGGAACTGACTTCGGAGACGTTCAGGAAGTTAATCGCCGACTCGGCGGTGAAGTCTACGGCCAGGCCGCCGGTGTCACGGATGTTGGATGGGCCGAGGATCGGCAGCACGAAGTAGGCGCCGCCCGGTACGCCGTAGAAACCGAGCGTCTGGCCGAAGTCTTCGCTCTGGCGCGGCAGGCCCATGGCGGTGGCCGGGTCCCACAGACCGGCGATGCCGATGGTGGTGTTGAGCAGCAGGCGCGCGGTGGTTTCCATCGAACGCTGACCCTTGAACTGCAACAGGCTGTTGAGCAGGTTCGGTACGTCGCCGAGGTTGTTGAAGAAGTTGCTGACGCCGGTGCGCAGGAAGCTCGGCGTGATGTAGCGATAACCATCGACCACCGGCAGGAACACCCATTGGTCGAAGCGGTAGTTGAAGTGGTACACCCGGCGGTTCCACTCTTCCAGCGGGTCGTAGACGGCCAGCGCGCTGAGTGTCGAGCGCTCGAATTCGCGCTGGTCCAGGCCCGGGTTGAACTTGAGTTTGCTCAGTGGCTCCTTGAAGCCGTCACTGTCGACGACCACCGGGGCGTTGGCTTTGCTGTTGTCGGCATTGGCGACGCCTGCACAGAGTAACGCTGCGATAAGCAGGAGGTATTTAGCCACGGAAGAACTCCAGCATGGCGTCGCTGTTGACGCGATAGTTAAGGTTGCCGCAGTGGCCGCCCAGTGGATAAACAGTCAAGCGATCACCGAAGGTCTTGCGCAGGAAACCGAGGTCGCCCGGGCCGAGGATCACGTCGTCGGCATTGTGCATGACCGCGATTTTCGGGCTGTCGTGCAGGTAATCCTTCAGGGCATACAGGCTGACCTGGTCGATCAGTTGCAGCAGGCTGCCGCCGTCAGTGCGCGCGCGCCACATCGGGATCACTTGTTCGGTGATGTAGCAGTCGAAGTCGCACTGCAGTGCACGCTTGAGGTACGGCGTGAGGCTGGTGCCTTCGGTGATGGGCGTTTTCGGCGGAGTGATCAGGCCGCGACGGTTGATCAGGTCCGAGGTGAAAGCGATGTCGGCCGCCGAGAAGCGGAACGACGTGCCGATCAGCATGGCCATCTGTTCGTTGGTCAGGTGCTGCTTGGACTGCTGGAAGTCGTAGAGCAGGGCATCGTTGAGGTCGATGTAGCCTTTCTGCTGGAAGTAGCGGGTCAGTTTGTTCAGTACCAGTTCATAGAACGTGGTGGAGTTGGTGATGCCCTTGACCTCTGTCTGGACCAGCTTGTCGAGGTTGGTGATCGAGGTGTAGAGGTTCACCGGCGGGTTCAGCAGCAAGACTTTCTTGAAGTTGAAGCTGCGGCGGGTTTCATCCAGGTGCGCGACAAATGCCGCATCCAGCGCCCCCAGGCTGTAGCCGGTCAGGTAGTAATCGGTGACTGGCAGTTTCGGGTTTTGCGCCCGCACGGCCTGCATCACCCGGTACATGTCTTCCGCGTCATCCTTGGTGATACCCGGTGTGGCAAAGCGTGAAGCGGCGCTCATGAAGTCGAAGCTGGTGGGCGACGACAGCTGCACCACGTGGTAACCAGCCTTGTAGTAGAGTTTTTTCAGGTATTCGTTAAGGCTGCTGTCAAAGCGCGCACCGGTGCCGGCGATCAGGAAGATCAGTGGGGCGGCTTTGTCCTGGGTGGCGATGCGGTAGGTCAGCTTCTTCACTGGCCAGAAGTTGTCCGGCAGTTCGAACTCACGCTCCGGGCGCAACGTGACGGTGCGGGTTTCCTGGTCGATGTCATCGTCCAGCGGCAACTCCGGACGCAGGTCCGGCGGCGTCGTGGCGATGGTCGCCTCGAACGGGTTGGTCAAGGGATAGCCATAACTGGCGGCGTCGATATCGACCGCCAGTGCGGACGCACTCAAGATAAGGCCGCTAAACAGGGCGGCGAAGCGCAAGGAACGGAGCATGACTGGATCCCTTATAGAAAGGTGCCGAATGAAGTTCGCAGGCTATGACCACGGGGGTTGCGCCAAAGTGCCATGTATCGACACCAATCAGGCCTAATTTCAGAGTAATAGTAGCTGGACGATACACTTTGCAGTGATTGAGTGCCCAGTTAACTGTTGTTAAGGCTTGCGTCAGGCTGCCGGGGGATTAAGCTGGCCGCCGTTTTTCGCTGATTGGAGTGCTTCATGTCCCGCCGTTTACCGGTAATTCTGCTGCTTGTTTTGCTGCCTTTATGGCTGGCCGCCAGTTATGGCGCGCGGTATGGCTTCATGGAGGATGCGCAATGGGTCGGCCTCTGCGTGGACGAGGCGAGTCGCTGGGAATGCCTGGTCCGTTCGAACCTGGGCCTGATGATTCATTTCCAGGTGTTGGGTTGGGCGGCAGTGGCCGCCGCCGTGATCGGCTTCGTGTTGCCGGGGCGGGCAGGGTGGTGGTTGGCAGTGTTGGCGCTGGTGTTCGGGTTTCCGGCGTTGGCGTTGTACAACACGACGATGGCGGTGTTTGCGGTGGTGATTGCCGGGTTGCGTCTGGTCCGGGCGTCTCGTAGCGCCTGACAGTCAGTCTTCGCGGGCAAGCCTCGCTCCTACGGGAGCAGATCGTTCACAACATTGATGGACGACTCAGTACCGTAGGAGCGAGGCTTGCCCGCGAAGAGGGTATCCGCCGCGCTGAAGATTATGCCTTGCGAACCCGCAAACAGCGCCACAACGCCGCCACCATCAACACACTCACCAGCGCCCAGCCCCAGGCCTGCTGATTCTGCAAACCTTCGCGATACAGCTGCGGCGCAATGCCGGCACCGATGATGAAGGTCAGAAGCGCGATTTCACGACGCGGCACGCTCACCGGACGGCACAGATAGACCAGCGCGGGCAGAATGAAAGCTACGCTCGGAAAGCTGCGATAACGCGGATCGAACACCAGTTCCAGCATCATCACCGCCGCTGCAAAACCTGCTGTTGCCAGCAACCAGCCGGCCCGACGCTCCAGCACATTAAAGGCCCGTTGACGCCAGCCGCTACGGTCACTCAGTGTCAGCGCTGCATGCACCAGTACCAACAGGTTCAAAGCCGTCAGCAACGCAACCCACAACCATTCACTGGTAAACCGGGTGGTGACGCGTGCCAGATCGCCCCAGGCGCCAATCGAACAGGCAGCCAAAGCGCCAAGCAGCGGTAGCACCAACGCAGAGCGGGTGCTGCGTACTCGACCACCAAGGATCAGCGTGCCAAGGAAAATCATTCCGCCCACCGCCAGCCATTGCGACCAGTACGGCACGTTCGACACCGGACCGGCCAGCACGCCCTTGTCCTGACGGTCGGCGTCAAACAGGCCCCAGTAACCACCAACGGCCCCTTCGCTGGCACGTTTCCAGGGTTGGTCGAAGGCTTCGATCAGGTTGTAGTGCCAGCCTTCCTGCTCGGCCATGATCACAAAGCTGCGAATGAACTTGGCCTCATTGACCCGGCTCGGCAGCGCGGTTTCGCGTTGACGGCCCTCGCTCGGCCAACCGGTTTCGCCAATCATCACGTCCTTGGGCGCGAATTTGTTGCCGAACACCTGACGCACTTCGCGAACATGTTGCAGCGCGGCGTCGATGTTCGACGGATCGTCTTCCCAGTACGGCAGCAGGTGGATGGTCAGGAAGTCCACCGCCGGGGCGATTTCCGGGTGTTTGAGCCAGAACTCCCAGACGTCGGCATAAGTGACAGGTTGCTTGACCTGGCTTTTGACCTTGTTGATCAGCCTGGCCAATTGCGCACCGGTGACTTCCTTGCGCAACAGGGCTTCGTTGCCGACGATCACCGACGTGACCACGTCCGGGTTGGCGTTGGCCGAGGCGATCAGCAGGTCGACTTCTTTCTCGGTGTCCACCGGGTTGCTGTTGACCCACGCACCGATCATCAACTTCAGACCATGCTTGCGCGCCAGATCGGGCAAGGCTTCAAGGCCGGTCATGGAATAGGTGCGAATGCATTCGAAGCGGGTGGCCAGCAGCGCGAGGTCGGCGTCCATGCGCTCGGGGCGCAACTTGAACGGCTGATCGAACGGCGATTGGTCCTTGTCGAACGGCGTGTAGGAGGCGCATTGCAGTTTGTGCGTCGCGCTGGCCACGTCCGGCAGAATCACCGGTTTACCGAGGCCGTACCAAAAACCGCCGAGAGCAAACAGCCCCAGCAGACAGGCAAATAAATAAGCGAAAAAAGGAAAGCGTGATGTCGCGGGCATGGTCAGGCCGTCTGGGAGCAAAGCCGCGCATGTTACCCGCATTTGTCCCGCGCTTGGTGGCCCGCATAATTTTGACATGCAAAGTTCGGGCGGATTGCCCGAGGCCTTTCAGGTGGTCGTGATTAATGGCGTTCTGATGTCGTTTCTCGATGCCTTGAGGTCGCTGACAGCACAGGTTCAGGTTGGCGTCAGGTTGATTATCGATGCGTCAGTGTTCTCATTAATAAAACGCGCTGATGATCGTACGAGTTTGCGGTGAGGCGTGATGGGCGCGCAGTGCACCATAACAATACGTTGACGCGACTCGGCATCCGTCGAGCGCAGCACTTTCGGGGAAGTAACGATGAAGATGCGACGACTTTTAGGCGCGGGTGCCGCACTGGTACTTGCGATTGGCTCCACGATGGCCAATGCCGAGAGCAAAACCCTGAGCATCGGTTACGTTGACGGCTGGTCCGACAGCGTCGCGACCACCCACGTGGCGGCCGAAGTGATCAAGCAGAAACTGGGTTATGACGTGAAGCTGCAAGCCGTCGCTACCGGGATCATGTGGCAGGGTGTGGCCACAGGCAAACTCGACGCCATGCTGTCCGCCTGGCTGCCGGTGACTCACGGCGAATACTGGACCAAGAACAAGGATCAGGTCGTCGACTACGGCCCGAACTTCAAGGATGCAAAAATCGGCTTGATCGTGCCGGAGTACGTGCAAGCTAAAACCCTCGATGACCTGAAAACCGACGACAGCTTCAAAAAACGTATTGTCGGCATCGACGCCGGTTCAGGTGTGATGCTCAAGACCGAGCAGGCAATCAAGGACTACGACCTGACCGGGTACCAACTCAAGGCCAGTTCCGGCGCTGGCATGATTGCCGAGCTGACCCGTGCCGAGAAGAAAAACGAATCCATTGCCGTCACCGGTTGGGTGCCGCACTGGATGTTCGCCAAGTGGAAACTGCGCTTCCTGGAAGACCCGAAAGGCGTTTATGGCGCGGCTGAAACCGTGAACAGCATCGGCAGCAAGGAACTGGCAACCAAAGCACCGGAAGTGGCCAAGTTCCTGAAAAACTTCCAGTGGGCGTCGAAAGACGAAATCGGCGAAGTCATGCTGGCGATTCAGGACGGTGCCAAGCCTGAAGCCGCTGCGAAGGATTGGGTCGCCAAGCACCCGGAGCGCGTTGCAGACTGGACCAAATGATTTGAGCTGACGTTGTTGCTCAGCCCTTCTCGAGGCCCCTTGGCGTTATTGCCAAGGGGCCTTTTGCTTTCTGTAGGAGCCAGCTTGCTGGCGATGGCGTCCGAAAGATCGCCATCGCCAGCAAGCTGGCTCCTACAAATGGCGATTCTGTCATGTCGTTCTAATACTAAGGTCGTCTGGAACCTGCCCCGCAGCCGCATAGAGTGGATACCGTTCCAACAATAATCTGTGCTGCGAGGATAAAAACAATGAACGACAGCATTTACCTCTCGATTCAAAACAGCCCGCGCTTCAAGGAGCTGGTTAGTAAGCGAGAAAGGTTCGCCTGGATTCTTTCGGCGATCATGCTTGGGCTTTACTCCGGTTTCATCCTTTTGATCGCTTACGGGCCGCATATTCTGGGCGCGAAACTCAGCCCTGGGTCATCGATAACCTGGGGCATACCGATCGGTGTCGGGCTGATTCTCTCGGCCTTCATCCTGACCGGGATCTACGTTCGACGCGCCAATGGCGAATTCGACGACCTGAACAATGCGATTCTCAAGGAGGCTCAGCAATGATCCGGCGTCTAATGGCTCTATTGAGCATCGCAGCCTTCGCACCGGGCGCCTGGGCGGCTGACGCCCTGACCGGCGCCGTGCAGAAACAACCGCTGAATATCGCCGCGATCCTGATGTTCGTGGCGTTCGTCGGCGCGACTTTATGCATCACTTACTGGGCCTCCAAGAAAAACAACTCGGCGGCCGACTACTATGCGGCGGGCGGCAAGATCACCGGTTTCCAGAACGGTCTGGCGATTGCCGGTGACTACATGTCCGCGGCGTCCTTCCTGGGTATTTCCGCGCTGGTGTTCACCTCCGGCTACGACGGCCTGATCTACTCGATCGGCTTCCTGGTGGGCTGGCCGATCATTCTGTTCCTGATCGCCGAGCGTCTGCGTAACCTGGGTAAATACACCTTTGCCGACGTGGCGTCCTACCGCCTTGGGCAAACCCAGATTCGCTCGCTGTCCGCTTGCGGTTCGCTGGTGGTGGTGGCGTTCTACCTGATCGCGCAAATGGTCGGTGCCGGCAAGCTGATCCAGCTGCTGTTCGGTCTCGACTATCACGTTGCGGTGATCCTGGTCGGTATCCTGATGTGCATGTACGTGCTGTTCGGCGGCATGCTGGCGACCACTTGGGTGCAGATCATCAAGGCTGTGCTGTTGCTGTCCGGTGCCTCGTTCATGGCGCTGATGGTGATGAAGCACGTCAACTTCGACTTCAACGCACTGTTCTCAGAGGCGATCAAGGTTCACCCTAAAGGTGAGGCGATCATGAGCCCGGGCGGTCTGGTGAAAGACCCGATCTCCGCGTTCTCCCTGGGTCTGGCTCTGATGTTCGGTACCGCTGGCCTGCCACACATCCTGATGCGCTTCTTCACCGTGAGTGACGCAAAAGAAGCCCGTAAGAGCGTGCTGTATGCAACCGGCTTCATTGGTTACTTCTACATCCTGACCTTCATCATCGGCTTCGGCGCGATCTTGCTGGTCAGCACCAACCCGGCCTTCAAAGATGCGGCTGGCGCACTGTTGGGCGGTAACAACATGGCGGCGGTGCATCTGGCCAACGCGGTCGGTGGCAGTATCTTCCTGGGCTTCATCTCGGCGGTAGCGTTCGCGACCATCCTGGCAGTGGTTGCCGGTCTGACCCTGGCCGGTGCTTCGGCGGTGTCTCACGACCTGTATGCCAGCGTGATCAAGAAAGGCAAGGCCAACGAGAAAGACGAGATTCGTGTCTCGAAAATCACCACCATCGCCCTGGCGGTGCTGGCGATTGGTCTGGGTATTCTGTTCGAGAAGCAGAACATTGCGTTCATGGTGGGCCTGGCGTTCTCCATCGCGGCGAGCTGTAACTTCCCGGTGCTGCTGCTTTCGATGTACTGGAAGAAGCTGACGACTCGCGGTGCGATGATCGGCGGCTGGCTGGGTCTGGTCAGTGCTGTTGGTTTGATGGTGCTGGGGCCAACCATCTGGGTGCAGATCCTGGGTCACGAGAAGGCGGTCTTCCCGTATGAATACCCGGCGCTGTTCTCCATGGCCATTGCGTTTGTGGGGATCTGGTTCTTCTCGATTACTGACAAGTCGACTGCTGCGGATAATGAGCGGGCGCTGTTCTTCCCGCAGTTTGTTCGTTCGCAGACTGGGTTGGGGGCGAGTGGGGCGGTTTCGCACTAAGGCTTCAGGATTGTTGATTTAAGTTACGGTAAACAGGAATGCCCCGGTCGAGAGATCGGGGCATTTTTTTTGCTGCATTGCTTTTGTAGGAGCGAGGCTTGCCCGCGAAGGCGGCCTGACAGCCGACCTGTCTTTTGTTGACCGCGTACATATCCATTGCTTCGGTAACGGCCACGTATGGTTTCGCCCTTACGGCGACTCACTTTTTTTCAAACGCCAAAAAAAGTAAGCAAAAAAGGCTCGCCCCGAGCGTCCGGCCCCTCGCCAAGGCTCGGCGTTCCTTCGCTACGGCATTCATCCGGGGGCATCGCCCTCCGGTTGGCTTCGCTGGCACCTACATGCGATGAGTTCGACTGCGTCGAACGGCGCTGCGCGCCAATCCCCGGATGAACACCTCCACTCAGCCTCCCGAAGGGGCGGGTGAGTCAAGATCAAAAGCCAAAGCAAAGCAGCAGCAAAATCAACGACTGGAGTGAGTTCCCCCTGTAGGAGCGAGACCGGCTTGCCGGCGAAAAACGCCCAGACGCCGCGCTCACCCAGACAACCCGCGCCATCGTTGACGTCCATCGCTGGCAAGCCAGCTCCTACAATTTTGACCGTGTGAACCCAATCCCTTGTAGGCGCCGGCTTGCTGGCGATGGCGTTCGGTCAGGCGATAAATGTGTCTACTGACCCTCCGCCATCGCCAGCAAGCCGGCTCCTACAGGGGATTGGTGTACAGGTTCGGAATGAGTGAACGCAGCCAAGAAGGACGGCGCGGGCATCCAAAGTGCCAGGTCGGCTATCAGGCCGCCTCGGCGGCTGTGGCGGTAGTCGCCCCCTCGAGAGGCCGAGCGCAGGTTCTGCGCAGTGGGCAACCCGGCATGGATGCCGGGTTAGCCGCGCACGGCCAGGGATGGCCGATCGCGGCGGGCCCACGGAGCAGGACCGGAGCGAGGGGACCCTGAGCCTTGGCGAAGGGCCGAACGAAAGGGGCAAAAGCGCTTGGTTACTTGCCGCTTTTGCAAGTGACTCGCCGTAAGGGCGAAACCGTCAGCCGCCATTACCGAAGAAATGGATATGCACACAACCCAAAGCGCACAAACAAAAACGGCCTCTATATAAATAGAGGCCGTTCCCGGTACAACTCAACACGCTATCGCAAGAAAGATCTTACTTGCGGTCTTCCAGCTTGGTGATATCACGCGACTCGTAGCCGGTGTACAACTGGCGCGGACGGCCAATCTTGTACGGGCTGGAGAGCATTTCTTTCCAGTGGGAGATCCAGCCGACAGTCCGCGCCAGAGCGAAGATCACGGTGAACATGCTGGTTGGAATGCCGATCGCCTTGAGGATGATCCCCGAGTAGAAGTCGACGTTCGGGTACAGCGAACGCTCGATGAAGTACGGGTCGGTCAGGGCGATCTCTTCCAGGCGCATGGCCAGTTCGAGTTGCGGATCGTTCTGGATACCCAGTTCCTTCAGCACTTCGTCGCAAGTCTTCTTCATCACGGTGGCGCGTGGGTCGCGGTTTTTGTAAACCCGGTGACCGAAGCCCATCAACTTGAACGGATCGTTCTTGTCCTTGGCCTTGGCGATGAACTTGTCGATGTTCGACACATCGCCAATCTCGTCAAGCATGGTCAGAACAGCCTCGTTCGCGCCGCCGTGGGCAGGGCCCCACAGTGCAGCGATGCCGGCGGCGATACAGGCAAACGGGTTGGCACCCGAAGAGCCGGCCAGGCGTACGGTGGAGGTCGATGCGTTCTGCTCGTGGTCGGCATGGAGGATGAAAATCCGGTCCATGGCCTTGGCGAGTACCGGGCTGATCGGTTTGATCTCGCACGGGGTGTTGAACATCATGTGCAGGAAGTTTTCCGCGTACGTCAGGTCGTTGCGCGGGTACATCATGGGTTGGCCCATGGAGTACTTGTAAACCATCGCTGCCAGGGTCGGCATCTTCGCAACCAGGCGGATCGCGGAGATTTCGCGATGCTGCGGGTTATTGATGTCCAGGGAGTCGTGGTAGAAGGCCGAGAGGGCGCCGACTACGCCGCACATGACGGCCATCGGGTGGGCGTCGCGACGGAAGCCGTTGAAGAAGGTCTTCAACTGCTCGTGAACCATGGTGTGGTTCTTGACGGTGCTGACGAACTGGGCCTTCTGTTCTGCGGTCGGCAGTTCGCCGTTGAGCAGCAGATAGCAGGTTTCCAGGTAGTCCGACTTTTCAGCCAGCTGTTCGATCGGGTAGCCGCGGTGCAGCAGAATGCCGTTGTCGCCGTCGATATAGGTGATCTTCGACTCGCAGGAAGCGGTCGACATGAAACCAGGGTCAAAGGTGAAACGGCCCGTGGCCGTCAGGCCCCGAACATCGATAACATCGGGACCAACGGTGCCGGTTAAAATGGGCAGCTCGACGGGGGCTGCGCCCTCGATGATCAACTGCGCTTTTTTGTCAGCCATGTGGCCTCCTATTTATGCTTGAAATCATCAGACAGACCCCCCACGCAGGGCCCGCACCACTATAGTGAGATAAATTCGAATGTCAATTTGCCTAAAGTCTTGCTCCAGAAGGCTTTAACCGGACTTTTTCCTCGAAATTGACTGCCATTTACGCCTTTTATCCAACTTGTGCAATGCGCTATTAGGGGAAGGTGAACGCGTTGTCATTAGTAGCCTAACTGTCTATACTCGGCCACCGACCGCCAAGGGCTTTTGGGCTTGCTTTCATTGGGGGTCGCATCCCTGGGTGGTGGTTACCTGACCAGTGCACTCCCCAACAACTTTGCCCTGATTGTTAGGGGCTCTTCAGTGTGAAAAAAAAGCCGTGAAAAGCCAACGACCTGTAAACCTAGACCTAAGGACCATCAAACTCCCAGTCACTGCTTACACGTCCATTCTTCACCGTATTTCCGGTGTCATCCTCTTTGTCAGCCTGGCCATCATGCTTTACGCATTGGACAAGTCGCTGAGCTCCGAGGAAGGCTTCGGTCAGGTGAAAGCGTGTCTGACCAGTCCGCTAGCCAAGCTAGTGATTTGGGGCATCCTGTCCGCTCTGCTGTATCACCTGGTAGCCGGTGTGCGCCATTTGATCATGGACATGGGCATCGGTGAGACGCTGGAAGGCGGCAAGCTGGGCTCGAAAATCGTTATCGCCGTTTCCGTGGTGGTAATCGTTCTGGCAGGAGTTTGGATATGGTAACTAACGTCACGAACCTGTCGCGTTCGGGCCTCTATGACTGGATGGCGCAACGCGTTTCTGCGGTCGTTCTCGCGGCTTACTTCATCTTCCTGATCGGATACGTCGTTGCCCATCCTGGCATCGGCTACGCCCAATGGCATGAACTGTTCGCCAATAACTGGATGCGTATCTTCAGTCTCCTGGCCCTCGTTGCCCTCGGCGCTCACGCCTGGGTCGGCATGTGGACCATCGCGACCGACTACCTGACGCCAATGGCGTTCGGCAAGTCCGCGACCACTGTACGTTTCCTCTTCCAGGCAGTATGCGGCGTTGCGATGTTCGCTTACTTCGTCTGGGGTGTGCAGATTCTTTGGGGTATCTGAGTCATGTCTACTACTGTTAATACGCTTTCGTTCGACGCCATCATCATTGGCGGCGGCGGTGCTGGCATGCGCGCTGCGCTGCAGCTGGCACAAGGCGGTCACAAGACTGCCGTTGTCACCAAGGTTTTCCCGACTCGTTCGCACACCGTATCCGCCCAGGGTGGCATCACCTGCGCCATCGCCTCCGCTGATCCGAACGATGACTGGCGCTGGCACATGTACGATACCGTCAAGGGTTCCGACTATATCGGTGACCAGGACGCTATCGAATACATGTGTTCCGTAGGCCCGGAAGCGGTCTTCGAGCTCGAGCACATGGGCTTGCCGTTCTCCCGTACCGAACAAGGCCGCATCTACCAGCGTCCGTTCGGCGGTCAGTCGAAAGACTTCGGTAAAGGTGGCCAGGCTGCACGTACGTGCGCCGCTGCCGACCGTACCGGTCACGCACTGCTGCACACCCTGTACCAGGCCAACCTGAAGGCCGGCACCGTATTCCTCAACGAATACTACGGCGTCGACCTGGTTAAGAACGAAGACGGTGCCTTTGTCGGCATGATCGTCATCTGCATCGAAACCGGTGAAACCTCCTACGTTCGCGCTAACGCGACCGTATTGGCGACTGGCGGTGCAGGCCGTATCTACTCGTCCACCACCAATGCCCTGATCAACACCGGTGACGGCGTCGGCATGGCTCTGCGTGCTGGCGTGCCGGTACAAGATATTGAAATGTGGCAGTTCCACCCGACCGGCATCGCCGGCGCCGGTGTACTGGTTACAGAAGGCTGCCGCGGTGAAGGCGGTTACCTGATCAACAAGCACGGCGAGCGTTTCATGGAGCGTTATGCTCCGAACGCCAAAGACCTTGCTGGTCGTGACGTTGTTGCTCGTTCGATGGTTAAAGAAATCATCGCCGGCAACGGTTGCGGTCCGGATGGCGACCACGTAATGCTGAAACTTGATCACCTCGGTGAAGAAGTTCTGCACAGCCGTCTGCCAGGCATCATGGAACTGTCCAAGACCTTCGCCCACGTCGATCCAGCCGTGGCGCCGATTCCGGTCGTTCCAACCTGCCACTATATGATGGGCGGCGTTGCCACCAACATTCATGGCCAGGCAATCACTCAGGACGCTGACGGCGTTGACCAGATCATTCCTGGTCTGTTCGCAGTAGGCGAAGTGGCGTGCGTATCGGTTCACGGTGCCAACCGTCTGGGCGGCAACTCGCTGCTCGACCTGGTGGTATTCGGCCGTGCGGCCGGTCTGTTCCTGGAGCAGACCCTGAAAGAAGGCGTTGATTACGCCCGTCCACGCCAGTCCGACATCGACGCTGCCCTGGCACGTCTCGATGGCCTGAACTCGCGTACCGAAGGCGAAGACGTCGCTACCCTGCGTAAAGAGCTGCAAAGCTGCATGCAGAACTACTTCGGTGTATTCCGTACCGGCGAATACATGCAGAAGGGTATCGCTCAGCTGGCTGATCTGCGTGGCCGTATCGCCAACGTCAAGATCAACGACAAGAGCCAGGCGTTCAACACTGCTCGAATCGAAGCCCTGGAACTGCAGAACCTGCTGGAAGTGGCCGAAGCCACCGCCATCGCTGCAGAGATCCGCAAAGAGTCCCGCGGCGCTCACGCCCGTGAAGACTACGAAGATCGCGACGACGAAAACTGGCTGTGCCACACCCTGTACTTCCCGGGTGACAAGCGCGTGACCAAGCGTGCTGTGAACTTCTCGCCGAAGACTGTTCCGACTTTTGAACCTAAGATTCGGACTTATTAAGGGTGGCCGCCATGTTGCAAGTCAGTGTTTATCGCTACAACCCTGATCAGGACGCCGCGCCGTTCATGCAGGAATTCCAGGTCGATACCGGTGGTAAAGACCTGATGGTGCTGGACGTGCTGGCCCTGATCAAAGAGCAGGACGAAGGTTTCTCCTATCGTCGCTCTTGCCGTGAAGGCGTTTGCGGTTCCGACGGCATGAACATCAACGGCAAAAACGGCCTGGCGTGCGTCACGCCGCTGTCTTCTGTCGTAAAAGGTAACAAGCTGATCGTTCGTCCGCTGCCAGGTTTGCCGGTTATCCGTGACCTGGTCGTCGATATGAGCATCTTCTACAAGCAATACGAAAAGGTTAAGCCATACCTGCAGAACGACACGCCGGCTCCGGCCATCGAACGTCTGCAGACCCCTGAAGAGCGTGAAAAGCTCGACGGTCTGTACGAGTGCATCCTGTGCGCTTGCTGCTCGACCTCTTGCCCGTCCTTCTGGTGGAACCCGGACAAGTTCCTGGGTCCAGCTGCTCTGCTGCAAGCGTATCGCTTCCTGGCAGACAGCCGCGACACCAAGACTGCCGAGCGTCTGGCTTCGCTGGATGACCCGTTCAGCGTATTCCGCTGCCGCGGGATCATGAACTGCGTCAACGTCTGTCCGAAAGGCCTGAACCCGACTAAGGCCATCGGTCACGTACGTAACATGCTGCTGCAAAGCGGCGTGTGATTCAGCTGCTGTACCCGTAGGACCGCTGTACCCGTAGATGCTACGGCGCAGGCTTCAACCGGCGCCGTAGTTTTAACCTGAGCAGCAGCTCACAAAGCTGCCGCTCTTATTTTGAAGAAATGAGACAAGCAGGGGCATCCGGGCTGGTACCCGGACTATCAGCGTGATCCTAAGTGGCTTGTTTTGGTCGCTGCATTCGGACTTCTGCAAGTTTGCTCGGTGTCGACGCCGATGGTGTTCCCCTAACCGAGGGTGACCAAGCATGCAAGAAAGCGTGATGCAGCGCATGTGGAACAGCGCCTACCTTTCCGGAGGTAACGCTGCCTATGTGGAAGAGCTTTATGAGCTCTACCTGCACGACCCTAACGCTGTGCCAGAAGAGTGGCGCACCTACTTTCAGAAGTTGCCGACCGAAGGCAACTCTGCCACCGATGTTTCGCACTCCACAATTCGCGATCATTTCGTCTTGCTGGCAAAGAACCAGCGCCGCGCCCAACCGGTTTCCGCCGGCAGCGTGAGCAGTGAGCACGAGAAGAAGCAAGTTGAAGTGCTGCGATTGATCCAGGCCTACCGTATGCGTGGCCACCAGGCAGCCCAGCTTGACCCGCTGGGACTGTGGCAGCGTCCTGCACCTGCAGACCTGTCAATCAATCATTACGGCTTGACCAATGCCGATCTTGATACGACCTTCCGTGCCGGCGACCTGTTCATCGGCAAAGAGGAGGCGAGCCTACGCGAAATTCACGAAGCGTTGCAGCAGACATATTGCCGCACCATCGGCGCTGAATTCACGCATATCACCGATTCCGAGCAGCGCCAGTGGTTCCAGCAGCGTCTGGAAAGCGTGCGTGGTCGTCCGACGTACTCCGCCGACATCAAGAGCCACCTGCTCGAGCGCGTCACTGCCGGTGAAGGCCTGGAAAAATACCTGGGCACCAAATACCCGGGCACCAAGCGTTTCGGTCTGGAAGGCGGCGAAAGCCTGATTCCGATGCTCGACGAGTTGATCCAGCGTTCCGGTTCCTACGGCACCAAGGAAATCGTGATCGGCATGGCCCACCGTGGTCGTCTGAACGTGCTGGTCAACACCTTCGGCAAGAACCCGCGCGAGCTGTTCGACGAGTTCGAAGGCAAGAAGAAGGTCGAGCTGGGTTCCGGTGACGTTAAATACCACCAGGGCTTCTCGTCCAACGTGATGACCGCCGGCGGTGAAGTTCACCTGGCCATGGCGTTCAACCCGTCCCACCTGGAAATCGTATCTCCAGTGGTCGAAGGTTCGGTTCGCGCCCGTCAGGATCGTCGTAACGACCCTACCGGCGAGAAGGTTCTGCCGATCTCCATCCACGGTGACGCGGCATTCGCCGGTCAGGGCGTGGTGATGGAAACCTTCCAGATGTCGCAGACCCGCGGTTTCAAGACCGGCGGCACCGTGCACATCGTGATCAACAACCAGGTCGGTTTCACCATCAGCAACCCGCTGGACTCGCGTTCCACCGAGTACGCGACCGACGTTGCGAAGATGATCCAGGCGCCGATCCTCCATGTGAATGGTGATGATCCGGAAGCCGTGTTGTTCGTGACCCAGCTGGCCATCGACTACCGCATGCAGTTCAAGCGTGACGTGGTGATCGACCTGGTCTGCTACCGTCGTCGCGGCCACAACGAAGCCGACGAGCCTAGCGGCACCCAGCCTCTGATGTACCAGCAGATCACCAAACAGCGCACCACCCGTGAACTGTATGCCGATCGCCTGACTCAGAGCGGTGTGCTGGATGTTGAGCGTGTTCAGTCGAAAGTCGACGAATACCGCAACGCGCTGGACAACGGTCTGCATGTTGTAAAAAGCCTGGTCAAAGAGCCGAACAAAGAGTTGTTCGTGGACTGGCGTCCGTACCTGGGCCACGCCTGGACTGCACGTCACGACACGCGTTTCGATCTGAAGACCTTGCAGGAACTGTCCGCCAAGCTGCTGGAAATTCCAGAAGGCTTCGTGGTTCAGCGCCAGGTTTCGAAAATCTACGAAGACCGTCAGAAGATGCAAGCCGGCGGCCTGCCGATCAACTGGGGTTACGCCGAAACCATGGCGTACGCGACCCTGGCGTTCGAAGGTCACCCGATTCGCATGACGGGTCAGGACATCGGTCGCGGTACGTTCTCGCACCGTCACGCTGTCTTGCACAACCAGAAAGACGCGGGTACCTACATCCCGTTGCAGAACCTGTACAACGGCCAGCCACGTTTCGACCTGTACGATTCGTTCCTGTCCGAAGAAGCGGTTCTGGCGTTCGAGTACGGTTATTCGACCACCACGCCTGAAGCGCTGGTGATCTGGGAAGCCCAGTTCGGCGACTTCGCCAACGGTGCCCAGGTGGTTATCGACCAGTTCATCACCAGTGGCGAGCACAAGTGGGGCCGTCTCTGCGGTCTGACCATGCTGCTGCCGCACGGTTATGAAGGTCAGGGTCCGGAGCACTCGTCGGCTCGTCTGGAGCGTTACCTGCAGCTGTGCGCCGAGCACAACATTCAGGTAGCCGTACCGACTACGCCGGCTCAGATCTACCACTTGCTGCGTCGTCAGGTGATTCGCCCGCTGCGCAAGCCATTGATCGTTCTGACTCCGAAGTCGCTGCTGCGTCACAAGCTGGCCATCTCGACTCTGGAAGATCTGGCCGAAGGTTCGTTCCAGACCGTTATCCCGGAAATCGATGCACTGGACCCGAAAAAGGTCGAGCGCGTTGTTCTGTGTAGCGGCAAGGTCTACTACGACCTGCTGGAAAAACGCCGTGCCGAAGGTCGTGATGACATCGCCATCGTGCGTATCGAGCAACTGTACCCATTCCCTGAGGACGACTTGAAAGAAGTCCTGGCTCCTTACACCAACGTCAAAAATGCCGTGTGGTGCCAGGAAGAGCCGATGAACCAGGGTGCGTGGTACTGCAGCCAACACCACATGCGTCGTAGCATCAGCAATCTCAACAAGTCTCTCGTACTTGAGTACGCGGGCCGTGAGGCTTCTGCTGCACCTGCATGCGGTTACGCATCGATGCACGCTGAGCAGCAGGAAAAACTGCTGCAAGACGCCTTTACTGTTTAACGCCTTCGCGCACCTGAAACCGAATTTAAGGACTCACAGATAATGGCTATCGAAATCAAAGCCCCCACTTTCCCGGAATCGGTTGCCGATGGCACCGTTGCCACCTGGCACAAGCAACCGGGCGACGCTGTAAAGCGTGACGACCTGATCGTCGATATCGAAACCGACAAGGTTGTGCTGGAAGTGTTGGCTACTGCTGACGGCGTGCTGGGCGCTATCGTCAAGAACGAAGGCGACACCGTTCTGTCCGACGAAGTCCTGGGCTCCATCGAAGCGGGCGGCGCTGCTGCCGCTCCAGCCGCTGCCGCTGCTCCGGCTGCTGCACAGGCTGCTGCTCCAGCCGCCGAAGGCGAAGACGATCCTGTTGCTGCACCGGCTGCTCGCAAGCTGGCTGAAGAAAACGGCATCAACATCGCTTCCGTTGCCGGCACCGGCAAAGGCGGTCGTGTGACCAAGGAAGACGTGGTTGCAGCTGTTGCTGCCAAGAAAGCCGCTCCGGCTGCCGCGCCTGCCAAGGCTGCCGCTCCTGCTGGCGCTGCTCCTGTGTTCGCCGCTGGCGACCGCATCGAGAAGCGCGTACCGATGACCCGCGTTCGCGCTACCGTGGCCAAGCGCCTGGTAGAAGCTCAGTCGAACATGGCGATGCTGACTACCTTCAACGAAGTCGACATGACCGAAGTCATGGCCCTGCGTTCGAAGTACAAGGACCTGTTCGAGAAGTCCCACAACGGCGTACGCCTGGGCTTCATGTCGTTCTTCGTCAAGGCTGCCACCGAAGCGCTGAAACGCTTCCCGGCTGTCAACGCATCGATCGACGGTAGTGACATCGTTTACCACGGCTACGCTGACGTCGGCGTTGCAGTGTCCAGCGACCGCGGTCTGGTTGTACCGGTTCTGCGTAACGCCGAACTGATGAGCCTGGCTGAAATCGAAGGCGGCATCGCCACCTTCGGCAAGAAGGCTCGCGACGGCAAACTGTCCATGGACGAAATGACCGGCGGTACGTTCACCATCACCAACGGTGGTACCTTCGGTTCGATGATGTCGACTCCGATCGTCAACCCGCCGCAAGCGGCCATCCTGGGCATGCACAACATTCTGCAGCGTCCTATGGCGATCAACGGTCAGGTCGTAATCCGTCCGATGATGTACCTGGCTCTGTCCTACGATCACCGTCTGATCGATGGCAAAGAAGCTGTGACCTTCCTGGTTACCATCAAGAACCTGCTGGAAGACCCGGCTCGTTTGCTGCTGGATATCTGATTTCGTTGCATGGGCCGTGCAGGATGGCGGCCCGTCTGTAATGACCAGCTTCGTCCCACGACGGTCCCCATAAGGGGCCGTCCGGTTTGATTCGAGAAGGAATGACACATGACTCAGAAATTCGACGTGGTAGTGATCGGCGCGGGCCCTGGCGGCTACGTGGCTGCCATTAAAGCAGCGCAACTGGGCCTCACCACTGCCTGCATCGAGAAATACACCGACAAGGAAGGCAAACTGGCCCTCGGCGGTACTTGCCTGAACGTCGGCTGCATTCCATCCAAGGCGCTGCTGGACAGCTCCTGGAAATACAAGGAAGCCAAAGAAGGCTTCGCGATCCACGGTATCAATCACGCTGGCGTGACCATGGACGTGTCGGCAATGGTTGGCCGTAAAGCCAACATCGTCAAAGGCCTGACCTCTGGCGTTGCCACCCTGTTCAAGGCAAACGGCGTCACTTCCCTGCAAGGCCACGGCAAACTGCTGGCCGGCAAGAAAGTCGAACTGACCAAGCCAGACGGCAGCGTTGAAATCATCGAAGCCGAGAACGTGATTCTGGCTTCGGGTTCGCGTCCGATCGACATTCCACCGGCTCCGGTTGACCAGAAAGTGATCGTCGATTCGACCGGCGCACTGGAGTTCCAATCCGTACCTAAGCGTCTGGGCGTTATCGGCGCTGGCGTAATCGGTCTGGAACTGGGTTCGGTATGGTCGCGCCTGGGCGCTGAAGTGGTTGTTCTGGAAGCGCTGGAGAAGTTCCTGCCGGCTGCTGATGACGCCGTTTCCAAAGAAGCCTACAAAACCCTGACCAAACAAGGTCTGGACATCAAGCTGGGCGCTCGCGTCACCGGTTCCAAAGTGAACGGCGACGAAGTCGTTGTGAACTACACCGACGCCAACGGCGAACAGAGCATCACCTTTGACAAGCTGATCGTTGCCGTTGGTCGCCGTCCAGTGACCACCGAACTGTTGGCTGCCGACAGCGGTGTGACCATCGACGAGCGCGGTTTCGTATTCGTTGACGACCAGTGCGCCACCAGCGTACCGGGCGTTTACGCGATCGGTGACGTGGTTCGCGGCATGATGCTGGCGCACAAGGCGTCCGAAGAAGGCATCATGGTTGTTGAGCGCATCAAGGGCCACAAAGCGCAAATCAACTATGACCTGATCCCTTCGGTTATTTATACTCACCCGGAAATCGCATGGGTCGGCAAAACCGAGCAGACCTTGAAGGCTGAAGGCGTTGAAGTTAACGTTGGCACCTTCCCGTTCGCAGCCAGTGGCCGTGCCATGGCAGCCAACGACACCGGCGGTTTCGTGAAAGTCATTGCCGATGCCAAGACTGATCGCGTATTGGGCGTCCACGTGATTGGCCCGAGCGCTGCAGAACTGGTTCAGCAGGGCGCGATCGGTATGGAATTCGGCACCAGCGCTGAAGACTTGGGCATGATGGTTTTCTCCCATCCGACCCTGTCTGAAGCCTTGCACGAAGCAGCTCTGGCAGTGAATGGCGGCGCCATCCACATCGCCAACCGCAAGAAGCGTTAAGACAATAAGAAACCACGGCGGTATGGCCCGTCGTGAGCCTTGCATGCAAGACTCACCGCGGAATATCCGCTGGACGCAGTCTTGCGTAGCTGCACCGGTTGTCCGGAAAGGCTACGCAAGCAGCAGTCACAGGTGGTGCGGCACTTGAACAAGTGCAGCACCGAATGCGCAGTACCTAACGAAGACGGTAATAAGCATGAATCTTCACGAGTATCAGGGTAAGCAGCTGTTCGCTGAATACGGCCTGCCAGTTTCCACCGGTTATGCGGTAGACACCCCGGAAGCAGCAGCAGAAGCTTGCGACAAAATCGGCGGCACCGAGTGGGTTGTCAAAGCCCAGGTCCACGCTGGTGGTCGCGGTAAAGCGGGCGGCGTAAAGCTGGTTCGCAGCAAAGAAGACGCCAAAGCCTTCGCACAGCAGTGGCTGGGCAAGCGTCTGGTGACTTACCAGACTGACGCCAATGGTCAGCCAGTCACCAAGATCCTGGTTGAATCGTGCACTGATATCGCTAAAGAGCTGTACCTGGGCGCTGTCGTTGACCGTTCGAGCCGTCGTATCGTGTTCATGGCTTCCACCGAAGGTGGCGTGGACATCGAGAAAATCGCTCACGACACTCCAGAAAAAATTCTGAAAGCCACTATCGATCCACTGGTTGGCGCTCAGCCATTCCAGGGTCGCGAGCTGGCATTCCAGCTGGGTCTGGAAGGCAAGCAGGTTGCTCAGTTCGCCAAGATCTTCGTAGGTCTGGCCAAGCTGTTCAAGGATCACGACCTGGCTCTGCTGGAAGTGAACCCGCTGGTGATCAAGGCTGACGGCGATCTGCATTGCCTCGACGCCAAAATCAACATCGACGCCAACGCCATGTACCGTCAGCCTAAGCTGAAGACTTTCCACGATCCGTCGCAAGACGATCCGCGCGAAGCGCACGCTGCCAAGTTCGAACTGAACTACGTAGCGCTGGAAGGCAACATCGGTTGCATGGTCAACGGTGCTGGCCTGGCCATGGGTACCATGGACATCGTCAACCTGCATGGCGGCAAACCAGCCAACTTCCTCGACGTTGGCGGCGGTGCTACCAAAGAACGCGTTACCGAAGCTTTCAAAATCATTCTGTCCGACACCAACGTCGCTGCAGTACTGGTTAACATCTTCGGCGGCATCGTTCGTTGCGACATGATTGCCGAAGGCATCATCGGTGCAGTGAAAGAAGTCGGCGTGAAAATCCCGGTTGTTGTTCGCCTTGAAGGCAACAACGCTGAGCTGGGCGCTAAAGTACTGGCAGAAAGCGGTTTGAACATCATCGCTGCTACCAGCCTGACCGACGCTGCTCAACAAGTCGTTAAAGCTGCGGAGGGCAAATAATGAGCGTCCTGATCAATAAAGACACCAAAGTTATCTGCCAGGGTATTACCGGTTCGCAAGGTAGTTTCCACACCCAGCAAGCCATCGAGTACGGCACCAAGATGGTTGGTGGTGTAACTCCTGGTAAAGGCGGCACCGAGCACCTGGGTCTGCCAGTGTTCAACACCGTGAAAGACGCTGTAGCTGCCACTGGCGCCACCGCCAGCGTGATCTACGTTCCGGCTCCTTTCTGCAAGGACTCCATCCTGGAAGCAGCATTCGGCGGCATCAAGCTGATCGTTTGCATCACCGAAGGCATTCCTACCCTGGACATGCTGGACGCTAAAGTTAAGTGCGACGAGCTGGGTATCACCCTGATCGGCCCTAACTGCCCAGGCGTGATCACTCCAGGCGAATGCAAGATCGGCATCATGCCAGGTCACATTCACTTGCCAGGCAAGGTCGGTATCGTTTCCCGTTCCGGCACCCTGACCTACGAAGCTGTTAAGCAGACCACTGACGCCGGTTTCGGTCAGTCGACTTGCGTCGGCATCGGCGGTGACCCGATCCCGGGTTCGAACTTCATCGACATCCTGAAGCTGTTCCAGGAAGACCCGAAGACCGAAGCGATCGTGATGATCGGCGAGATCGGCGGTTCGGCTGAAGAAGAAGCGGCTGCCTACATCAAGGCACACGTGACCAAGCCGGTTGTTTCCTACATCGCTGGTGTGACTGCTCCTCCGGGCAAGCGCATGGGCCATGCTGGCGCAATCATCTCTGGCGGCAAAGGCACTGCAGACGAGAAGTTTGCTGCCCTGGAAGACGCAGGCGTTAAAACCGTGCGTTCGCTGGCAGACATCGGCAAGGCTTTGTCCGAGCTGACCGGTTGGGCTGTCAAGTAAGCCTCGCGCTTAACTGACGCTTCACCAAACAAAGGCCACCTTCGGGTGGCCTTTGTCGTTTCCGGGGTTTGTATCGTTGGTGCCGGCCCCTTCGCGGGCAAGCCTCGCTCCTACAGGTTCTTCGTCGTTTGCCGTACTTGTGATCGACGAAGAGCCTGTAGGAGCGAGGCTTGCCCGCGAAGGCGTACTTACAGACGCCAACCACTTACATGCAAAAACGCGACACGAAAATGTCGCAGATCGGATAGTTCGCCCTCTAACAGTGCGTTTGTCGCTCAAATTCGTTAGGCTAGCCGCCATTTTTGCGTCCGCATCCCACAAGGAAGCTTCGCGCTAAAGGGTCGGTCCTATACGGGTCGACAGCATTTCCCTCACCCATAAGGGAAATCCCTCTCTAAATTCCGATTCAGTAGTGTGGTATTTCCTTAATGAAAGTGTTGAAAGGCCAGGACATCCTGGCACTTGGTTTTATGACGTTTGCCCTGTTCGTCGGGGCTGGCAACATTATCTTCCCGCCTATCGTCGGTTTGCAGTCCGGGCCTCATGTCTGGATGGCGGCGCTGGGCTTTCTGATTACCGCGGTCGGTCTGCCGGTGATCACTGTCGTTGCCCTGGCCAAGGTCGGTGGTGCGATGGATGCCTTGAGCAGCCCGATCGGCAAAGTCGCTGGTGGCTTGCTGGCCGCTGCGTGCTACCTCGCCGTTGGCCCGCTGTTCGCGACGCCGCGCACCGCGACCGTATCGTTCGAAGTGGGCCTGGCGCCGCTGACCGGCGAAAGCCCGCTGGCGCTGTTCCTCTATAGCTCGGTGTACTTCCTGCTGGTGTTCTTCATCTCGCTCTACCCGGGTCGATTGCTGGACACCGTAGGACGTTTCCTCGCGCCGCTGAAGATTATCGCCCTGGCCGCTCTCGGCATCGCCGCTTTCGCGTTGCCGGCCGGTGATATCGGTGTGGCGACACCTGAGTATGTCGCGGCACCGTTTTCCCAGGGCTTCATCAATGGTTATCTAACCATGGATACCCTGGGCGCGCTGGTATTCGGCATCGTGATCGTCAACGCCATCCGCTCCCGTGGCGTGGATTCTCCGGCGCTGATCACCCGTTACGCGATCATTGCCGGGCTGATTGCCGGCGTTGGTCTGGCGCTGGTGTACGTCAGCCTGTTTCGCCTCGGTTCGGGCAGCCATGAAGTGGCCGCCGGTGCGACCAACGGCGCGGCGGTGTTGCACGCCTACGTTCAGCACACCTTTGGGTCCTTGGGCAGTGGTTTCCTTGCCGTGCTGATTTCGTTGGCCTGCCTGGTCACAGCGGTCGGTCTGACGTGTGCCTGTGCCGAATACTTCAGCCGTGTGCTGCCACTGTCCTACAAGACTTTGGTCATCATCCTCGCTGCGTTCTCCCTGCTGGTGTCCAACCTGGGCCTCACCAAGCTGATTGCGTTCTCGATCCCGGTACTCACCGCGATTTACCCGCCGTGCATCGCGCTGGTCGCCCTGAGCTTCTGCAAGGACTTCTGGCACGAACAGGGCCGCATCGTCGGTCCGGTGATGTTGGTGTCGTTCATCTTTGGTCTGATCGACGCGCTCAAGGGCGCGGGTCTGGCGGACTGGATGCCGACGCAATTGGCGCATTTGCCGCTGAGCGAACAAGGCCTGGCGTGGCTGGTGCCGTCGGTCATGACCCTCGTGGTCGCGGTGGTTTGCGATCGCATGCTGGGCAAGCGCGAAGAAGCGCTGGCTTAAGGCGTATCACGGCCCGCCATAAGCGGGTCCTGAGCGAACATGGAAATGCCCCGTATCAATCGATACGGGGCATTTTTTATGCGCGTGAGGCAGTGTCTTTTTCCTTAAGCTAACGTCGAAGCACTACCTGTAGGAGCGAGGCTTGCCCGCGAAGAGGGAGTAACATTCGACCTAATCTTCGACAGGTACACCGCCTTCGCGGGCAAGCCACGCTCCTACAGATTCAACCAACGTCTCACAAGGACCTGCATGTCGTTCATCCACGCCAACCTGATCCACATCCTCGCTGCCATCTGGTTTGTCATCTGCTGGGGCGGCTACACCCGTTATGCGACATGGAAGGGCCGCGACACCGCGTGCCTGGCCAGTGTGTTGCACCTGTACCGCGAAGACTGGATGCGGCGCATGCTGATGCGTGACAACCGCATCGCCGATGCCAGTGTGATCGGCAATCTGGAGCGCAATGCTTCGTTCTTCGCCTCCAGCACACTCATCATCCTGGCCGGTATTCTCACCGTGCTCGGTGCGTCGGAACGGGCGGTGTCATTGTTGGCGGACATCCCGATGGTGCAACAGGCCTCCCAGGGCATGTCGGAGATCAAGTTGCTGTGCCTGGCGCTGGTGTTTGTGTATGCGTTCTTCACGTTCAGCTGGTGCATGCGCCAGTACAACTTCGCTGCGATTCTCGTGGGGTCGGCCCCCATGGTCGGCGAGCGGCATGTTTCCGAGCTGGAGCGTAAAGCCTTTGCCGCACGGGCGGCGCGTGTCATCTCCATGGCCGCCAACCAGTTCAACTTCGGCCTGCGTTCCTATTACTTCGGCATGACCATGCTGGCGTGGTTCGTCAGCCCCTGGTTGTTCATGCTGATGAGCGCTGGCGTGGTGCTGGTTCTGTATCGCCGGGAGTTTCATTCCGACGTTCTCGACGTGATGGTCTATACCCCTACAGAGGCGCCATTGCCCGAGGCGAACCGAGAGGCCGCTTGATGAGTATTCCGTTCTGGTGTGTGTTTATCAGTGCCTTGCTGATCTATGTGGCCCGCATGCCGGTGGCCAGGGCCATGAAAGAGCAGGGCGGTTACGACAATCATCTGCCGCGCCAACAACAGGCACAACTCACGGGGTTTGGCGCTCGCGCGGTGGCAGCTCATCAGAACAGTTTTGAGGCGTTTATATTGTTTGCCGTAGGGGTGTTGATGGCGCACACCACGCAAACGGCGGGGTGGCTGATTGATACGCTGGCAATCATCTTTGTGATTACTCGGGTCATTTACTTAGTGTGCTATTGGAGTGATCTGGCCTGGCAGCGGAGTCTGGTGTGGTTTGTCGGGTTAGTGTGTTCGCTGCTATTGATGATTAGTCCGACTTTTAGAACTATTTTGCTCTAGCAAGACAAATGACAGGCAAAAGAAAACCCGCACTTGGCGGGTTTTCTTTATCACGCTAAAAACTGTTTTAGTTTTTAGGTGCTTCTTTTGCTGCAGCTGCATCCGATTCAGCCTGAGCTTTGGCAGCTTCGGCGTTTTCTTTCGCAGCGTCGTTCACTTTATCCTGAGCTTTGCTCATGTCTTGCTGAGCTTGCTCAGCATGTTTATCGGCTTCTTGAGCTTTGTCCTCGGATTTTTTATCGCAGGCAGCGAGACCGAGGGAAGCGGTCAACATCAAGGCAATAGCTAAAGTCTTACGCATGGGGTGTTTCTCCTGATGGAAAATATCTATCTGGCCTTTCGAGCGTGGACATCAGGGTTAAGTTCCTCAATTCGTTCAGATATATAAGATTATTCCTACGGGAACTTTTACGAATACACCTAATACAATCTCCGAGTACTAAGAAGAGTGTTTATCAGATGGCCGAAAACCCCGTTTTTGAGCGCGCGACACGATTCCTTTCGGCGCTCAGGCATTGCCAGGTACTTGGTTTGCGCGTTCACAGCGCCAGCAGCGACGGACTGACGGTCATCCTGCCGTACAGCCCGCAAATTGTCGGCAACCCGCAGACCGGCGTGATCCATGGCGGGGCATTGACCTCCCTGATGGACACCGCGTGCGGCATGGCCACACTCTGCGTTCTGCCCGAATTCGAAGTCTGCCCGACCCTCGATCTGCGCATCGACTACATGCATGCCGCCGAACCGCATAAGGACGTCTATGGTTTTGCCCAGTGCTACCGGGTCACCACCGACGTGATCTTCGCCCGTGGCTTTGCTTATCAGGACGATCCCGAACAGCCTATCGCCCATGTCGTCGGTACGTTCATGCGCATGGGCAAGGGCGTCAAAGGCACCAAAGGGTTTGGTGGCGCCATTGCCGGAGGTGCGAAATGACCGACAACTTCAAGGAACAACTGCAACAGGCCCATGAACAGGGCGACTATGCCTCGCTGCTGCATCTGATTCCCTACGCCAAACTGATCGGTGTTGAGTGTTCGCGGGTGGGGGATGACCTGCTGTTTCGTCTGCCGGCGAACAAGGACAACATTGGTAACCCTTTACTGCCGGCGATTCACGGCGGCGTCATTGCCGGGTTCATGGAGCTGTCCGCGGCCTTGCACCTGCTGATTTTTACCGGTTCACCGGGTGTGCCGAAGATCATCGATTTTTCCCTCGACTACCTGCGCGCCGGGCAGTTTCGCGATACATGGGCGCGCTGTCAGGTGTGCCGTCAGGGGCGGCGTGTCGCAAACGTGGCAGTGACCGCCTGGCAAAGCACCGAATCCGAACCCATCGCCACGGCCCGCGCCCACTTCAAAATCGATGAGCCCTTGAAATCCTGATCCTCGCCCCCAACTTTGATGACAACCCGCCGCCGACCCTCTAGGTCGCGGCCACTGCCATCTGATTGGAGTTTGATGACCATGAGTGTGGAAACTCAAAAGGAAACCCTGGGCTTCCAGACCGAGGTGAAGCAGCTGCTGCACCTCATGATCCATTCGCTGTATTCCAACAAGGAAATCTTCCTTCGCGAATTGATCTCGAACGCCTCTGACGCTGTCGACAAATTACGTTTCGAAGCCCTGTCCAAGCCTGAGTTGCTGGAAGGTGGCGCCGAACTGAAAATCCGTGTGAGCTTCGACAAGGACGCTAAAACCGTCACCCTCGAAGACAACGGTATCGGCATGAGCCGTGAAGATGCGATCACCCACCTGGGCACCATCGCCAAATCCGGCACCGCCGATTTCATGAAGCACCTGTCTGGCGATCAGAAAAAGGATTCGCACCTGATCGGTCAGTTCGGCGTGGGTTTCTACTCTGCCTTCATCGTCGCCGACAAAGTCGACGTGTTCAGCCGTCGTGCCGGTGCAGCCGCCAGCGAAGGCGTGCATTGGTCGTCGAAGGGCGAAGGTGATTTCGAAGTTGCCACCGTCGAGAAAGCCGAGCGCGGCACCCGCATCGTTCTGCACCTGAAGTCCGGTGAAGACGAGTTCGCCGATGGCTGGCGTCTGCGCAACATCATCAAGAAGTACTCCGACCACATCGCTTTGCCGATCGAGTTGCCGAAAGAAGTGGCAGCCGCAGAAGGTGAAGAGAAGCCGGCTGTTGAGTGGGAAACCGTCAACCGCGCCAGCGCCCTGTGGACCCGTCCTCGCACCGAGATCAAGGACGAGGAATACCAGGAGTTCTACAAGCACATCGCTCACGATTACGAAAACCCGCTGAGCTGGAGCCACAACAAGGTCGAAGGCAAGCTCGAATACAGCTCGCTGCTCTACGTACCGACCCGCGCTCCGTTCGACCTGTACCAGCGTGAAGCGCCGAAAGGCCTGAAGCTGTACGTGCAGCGTGTGTTCGTCATGGATCAGGCTGAGTCGTTCCTGCCGCTGTACCTGCGCTTCATCAAGGGTGTGGTCGACTCCAATGACCTGTCGTTGAACGTGTCGCGGGAAATCCTGCAGAAAGACCCGATCATCGACTCCATGAAGTCGGCGCTGACCAAGCGCGTGCTGGACATGCTGGAGAAACTGGCGAAAAACGAGCCTGAGCAATACAAAGGCTTCTGGAAGAACTTCGGTCAGGTCATGAAAGAAGGCCCGGCAGAAGACTTCGCCAACAAAGAGAAAATCGCCGGCCTGCTGCGTTTTGCGTCCACTCAGGGCGAAGAAGGCGAGCAGGTTGTGGGTCTGGCCGAATACCTGGCTCGCGCCAAGGAAGGTCAGGACAAGATTTACTACCTGACCGGCGAAACCTACGCGCAAGTCAAAAACAGCCCGCACCTGGAAGTCTTCCGCAAGAAAGGCATCGAAGTGCTGCTGCTGACCGACCGCATCGATGAGTGGCTGATGAGCTACCTCAACGACTTCGACGGCAAGAGCTTTGTCGACGTGGCGCGCGGTGACCTCGACCTGGGCAACCTGGACTCGGAAGAGGACAAGAAAGCCGCGGAAGAAGTCGCCAAGTCCAAAGAAGGTCTGGTTGAGCGTCTGAAAACTGCGCTTGGCGAATCCGTTGCTGAAGTGCGGGTTTCCCATCGTCTGACCGACTCCCCGGCGATTCTCGCCATCGGCGAGCAGGACCTGGGCATGCAAATGCGTCAGATCCTGGAAGCCAGCGGTCAGAAGGTTCCGGATTCGAAGCCGATCTTCGAATTCAACCCGGCACACCCGCTGATCGAGAAGCTCGACAACGAGCAGAGCGACGAGCGCTTCGGCGATCTGTCGCACATTCTCTTCGATCAGGCGGCCCTGGCGGCCGGCGACAGCTTGAAAGACCCGGCCGCGTATGTGCGCCGTCTCAACAAGCTGCTGGTTGAACTGTCGGTTTAACGACGTTGTAAAAAAACCCGCTTCGGCGGGTTTTTTTATGACCTGAAATTTTTTGGCTGTGAACCCGATCCTGTAGGAGCCGGCTTGCTGGCGATGGCGATTTCGACGCCGTCATCGCCAGCAAGCCGGCTCCTACAGTAGACCGCACTCCAATGTGGGAGCAGTGATTGCGACTCGGTCTACTGTAGGAGTGAGCCTGCTCGCGATGGCGGCGGCAATAACGCCACAAATCTCAAGGCAGCTCAATACGCTCGCTTTCACCTGGCACCGTCGGCCAATCCCCGGCCGCCCAGCGCCGACGCGCTTCGTCGATAGCCGCCGGATCGCTCGCCACAAAATTCCAGTTAATCCGTCGCGGCCCATCCAGCGGCGCGCCGCCGAACAACACCGCATGACAGTCGCTCTCGGCAAACAACGTCATTTCTTCCCCGGCAGGCAGCACCACTAGCGAGTACGGCTCTATCGGCTCGCCATCGAGCTGCGCCTCACCGCTCAACACATACAACGCCCGCTCTTCATGCTCGGTGGGAATCAGCAGCGTGGTTGCTGTCTGCAGGTTCAGTTCCGCGTACAGCGTAGGAGAAAGCACCGGCACCGGCGATTCCAGGCAAAAGCCTGACCCGGCGATCATCCGGATCTTCACGCCAAGGTTATCGCTGACCGGCAGTGTGGCTGCCGGGTGATGGCTGTAGTGGCCCGGGCCTTGCTCATGATCCTTGGGCGATGCCAGCCAGATCTGCAAACCGTGCATCGTGAAACCGCTGGCCTTCAGGGCTTCGGGCGTGCGCTCGACATGGGCAATGGCGCTGCCAGCGGTCATCCAGCTGACGTCGCCGGCCTCCACCACCTGATCGGAGCCGAGGCTGTCCTTGTGCTGGATTTGCCCTTGGAACAGGTAGGTGAGGGTGGAGAGGCCAATGTGCGGGTGCTGACGAATGTTCATGCCTTTGCCCGCTGGATAAACGGTTTCGAGCATATGGTCAAAAAACACAAAAGGCCCGACGCTGCGGCATTTGGCTGACGGCAACGGGCGAAAAATCGGTTGGCCTTCGACATCTTCGGCGCGGGGGCGAATCACGAGCGGAGTGTTCATGGTGCATTCCAGGCTGAGCGGGTGACGCGTGGAGCATAACCCGCTTGCCCGAGCCTTGCCGCTATTGGCTGAACGCGCCTTCGGACAGATGGGTTTCGATGCTGACTTCGCTGGTGGTCATCAACTTGTGGATCGGGCAGCGGTCGGCCACGCGGTGCAACTCATCGCGCTGGGCGTCGGTGAGTACACCCTTGAGGGTCAGTTTGACGTGCAGGGCGTATTTGCCTTTTTGCTCCTGGCTGTTGTCGCGCTTGACCTCTACGCCAACGCCTGTCAGCGGGATGTCTTTTTTCTTCGCGTAGAGCTTCAGGGTCAGGGCCTTGCATGCGCCCAGCGCGGCATCGAAGTAGTCGTGTGGCTCAGGCGCCGAGCCTTCGCCGCCGGACGATGTCGGCACATCGGCGAAGAGTTCGTGGTCATCGATTTGTACGCTGTGGCGAAAACCTTCGGCGGAAACGGTATTGACGGTGACTGTCATGGGGAACCTCGGCAGTAGGAAAAGTCATTCGATCAAAAAAGACCTTGAAGGTATAGAGCATTCCTTCTTTGACGCGTTCCACTTTCTTGCCAAGGGGATCTTGGTCCTGGTTTCGGGGCGAAGTCTGTGGCATGCGATGGTTTTTTTTGGTGTACATATCCATTTCTGCGGTAATGGCCACCATTGGTTTCGCTTTTACAGCGAGTCACTTGGAAGAGCCCCAAGTAACCAAGGGCTCTTGCCCCTTTCGTTCGGTGCCTCGCTAATGCTCGGCATGCCCTCGCTCCGGTCCTGCTCCGTGGGCCCGCCGCCATCGGCCATCCCTGGCCGGGGGCGGCTAACCCGGCATCCATGCCGGGTTGCCCACTGCGCAGAACCTCCACTCGGCCTCTCGAGGGGGCGACCACCGCCACAGCCGCCGAGGCGGCCTGAAAGCCGACCTGGCTCTTTGGTGTACGCGTTCCCTCATTCCGGACATGTACACGGATCCCCTGTAGGAGCCGGCTTGCTGGCGATGGCGTCCGTCCAGCCAATACATACGTTGACTGACCCACCGCTATCGCCAGCAAGCCGGCTCCTACAGTTGATCGTATTTATCCAAACACAGATGCATTTCACTTGTAGGAGCCAGCTTGCTGGCGATGGCATCCGTCCAGTCAATGCACACGTCGACTGACCCACCGCCATCGCCAGCAAGCCGGCTCCTACAGGGGATCGCGTTAGCTTTTGATTTTCACCACTCATCAGGCCGAGCGTTAGCTCGCCTTCAGCTTTTGATCTTGAGGTACACGCCCCCTCGAGAGGCCGAGCGCAGGTTCTGCGCAGTGGGCAACCCGGCATGGATGCCGGGTTAGCCGCCCCCGGCCATGGATGGCCGATGGCGGCGTGCCCACGGAGCAGGACCGGAGCGAGGGTATGCCGAGCCACAGCGAGGCACCGAACGAAAGGGGCAAGAGCGCTTGGTTACTTGGCGCTTCTCCAAGTGACTCGCTGTAAGAGCGAAACCAATAGCCGCCATCACCGCAGAAACGGATATGTACACCATCAAAAAAACCATCGCCCAACACAGAACCTTCACCGGCAAGCCGGTCTCGCTCCTACAGGTTTGAGCCGCTACTTTTTCAAGTCGAAAAAAAGCCCCGCAATTGCGGGGCTTTTTCGTATCACTGCGGATCAGCTGCCTTTGACAGCCTTGCCGTTGACCTTGCCGTCGAGGAGCATGATGTTGTACTCCTTGCCGTCGGTTTCGACCTGTTGCAGGCGAACCAGCAGGTAATCCCAATCCTTGGCGAACCACAGCACGGTGATGCGCTTGCTTTGTGTCGGGTCGCGCACGCGCTCGACCTTGATCGCGTCGATCTGGCCAGCCTTGGTGTCGACTTTTTCCGAACCCAGCACGCGGAAGTCATAAGTATCGACTTCACCATCATCGACTACCTGATAACTCATGCTTTTCTTGCCGGCGGCCACATCATGCTGCAGGGCCAACTGGTAAGTGGATTTGTCGACCATGCCGCGGTTGAGCGGGATCTTGACCGCGTCGCCGCGATCGGTGCCGGTGACCATTTTGGTGGTCCAGTCGAAATCCAGGTCAGCCTTCTTGGATTTGCCCAGGCCGCCGCGCTCAAAGTGGTAGGACTGTGGCAGCAGGGTGTCCTTGTCCAGGGTCAGCGTGCTTTCTTCGGTCAGGCTGGCGATCATCATCGATGCCTTGAAGCTGAGCTTCCAGACGCCGTTGGCTTCCTTGGTCAGGCTGCGCTCGGCGGTGCCGCTCATGGGCAACTGCTTCCAGTCGGCGGTGTAGCTGGCGGAGAAGGGTTGAAGTTCCGCAGCCTGCGCGAAAGGCAGGGCAAGCAGAGCGCAAGCGAAGAGCAGGGCGCGACGCATAAAATCTCCTAGGTTCGAATCAAGTGGCCACTGGCCGCGAGTAACTTGCCATCCAGTAAAGCACCTTGTTCACCGAGTGATAAGCGACCTTCTGCAAACCAGCGTACGGCCATCGGGTAGATCAGGTGTTCCTGGGTGTGAACTCGCTGCGCCAGACTCTGCGGCGAATCGTGCAACTCTACCGGTATTACTGCCTGTACGACCAGTGGTCCGCCATCGAGTTCCTCGGTGACAAAGTGCACGGAACAGCCGTGTTCAGTATCGCCGGCCTCCAGCGCGCGCTGATGAGTGTGTAACCCTTTGTATTTGGGCAGCAGCGAGGGATGGATGTTGAGCAGGCGACCCGCGTAGTGACGCACGAAATCAGCGCTGAGGATGCGCATGAAACCGGCCAGGACCACGAGTTTGGGATTGAAAGCGTCGATCAGTTCGATCAGCGCGGCATCGAAGGCTTCGCGGCCTTCGAAAGCCTTGTGATCCAGGGAGCGGGTGTCGATACCCGCGTCCCTGGCGCGTTGCAGGCCGTAGGCATCGGCGCGGTTGGATATCACCGCAGCGATGCGGACCGGGCTGTCGCCGGTCCGCGTGCTGTCGATCAGGGCCTGCAAGTTACTGCCGGTGCCGGACAACAGCACCACCACATCACAGGTGACGGACATTAATGAGCCTTGAGGTTCTTCAGTTCAACCTGGGCCGCGCCTTCGGCAGCGGTGGCGATCTGACCGATGACCCAAGGCTGCTCGCCAGCTTCACGCAGTACGTTCAGCGCGGTTTCAACGTGCTCTTGAGCCACGCAGATCACCATGCCGACGCCGCAGTTCAGTACGCGGTGCATTTCGTTTTCGTCGACGTTGCCTTTCTCTTGCAGCCAGTCGAACACGGCAGGGCGGTTCCAGCTCGCCACGTCAACCACCGCTTGAGCGCCTTTTGGCAGCACGCGCGGGATGTTGTCCAGCAGGCCGCCACCGGTGATGTGGGCCATGGCTTTGACCGCGCCGGTTTCCTTGATCAGCTTCAACAGCGGCTTCACGTAGATGCGGGTCGGGGCCATCAGCAGGTCGGTCAGCGGTTTGCCGTCGAGCTGGATGTTTTCGATGTCGGCACCGGAGACTTCGATGATCTTGCGGATCAGCGAGTAGCCGTTGGAGTGCGGGCCGGAAGACGGCAGGGCGAGCAGGGCATCGCCGGCAGCGACTTTCGAACCGTCGATGATTTCGGATTTCTCCACGACGCCGACGCAGAAACCGGCCAGGTCGTAGTCTTCGCCTTCGTACATGCCAGGCATTTCAGCGGTTTCGCCGCCGACCAGGGAGCAGCCGGACAGTTCGCAGCCTGCGCCGATACCGGTCACGACCTGGGTCGCGGTTTCAACGTTGAGTTTGCCGGTGGCGTAGTAGTCGAGGAAGAACAGCGGCTCGGCGCCGCAGACCACCAGGTCGTTCACGCACATGGCCACCAGGTCGATGCCGATGCTGTCGTGTTTGTTCAGGTTCAGCGCCAGGCGCAGCTTGGTGCCGACGCCGTCGGTGCCGGAAACCAGCACAGGCTGCTTGTAGCCGGCCGGGATTTCGCAGAGGGCGCCGAAACCGCCCAGGCCGCCCATGACTTCCGGGCGCGCAGTGCGCTTGGCGACGCTCTTGATGCGTTCGACCAATGCTTCACCGGCGTCGATGTCTACACCGGCGTCCTTGTAGCTCAGGGAGGGTTGCTTGCTCATGATCCAGGCCTTTAGGGGGGATTCAGGGGTAACGACCGGGTCCAGTGGGACTGTCGGAACAGACGAAGGCGAGTGCCATGCGCGCTATTCCGACACTGCCCGGCTGTTGCCGGTCTGCGAAGGCGCGCGATTTTATCAGGCTTGAGGGGCAGCGGCCATCCTCAGGCCGACAGCAGGGGCATATCGATACAAAAAAACCATAATTGCCCGTGTTGGTCGCGTCCCGCTTGGCTGTATAAGGTATCGCGATTATCCGTCTATCGTTATGGCAGTGCGAAAAACTTAACCGGGACGTGTGAATGTTTTGCGTCGGGCGATGGTCACAGCCTTGCTCGATTGTCTTCATGCGGTCAGTTCCAGCCGCTCTTGTCGTCAGGAATCCTCCATGCGTTTTTTCAGATCATTGTTTGTGGGTTGTTTGTCCCTGGTCAGCCTGGCGAGTCATGCTGAAACCGTAAAAGGCCTTTATCAGGTGCGCGAGCCAGTCACCAGTCAGGCGCCTGAAGAGCGCGATCAAGCCACCCAGCGCGCGCTCGACACGCTGGTGTTGCGCCTGACCGGCGATCCCAAGGCGGCGCAAAGTCCGGGGTTGGCGGCCGTCCGCAAGGACCCGCAGCAGATCATCAGTCAGTACGGCTTCGACGCCGGCCCGCCGGAAGTGCTGAAAGTCGATTTCGACCCGGCGTCCACGGAACAGGCGTTGCGCCGTGCCGGGCTGTCGCTGTGGGGGGCAAACCGGCCGTCGATCCTCGGTTGGTGGTTGAATGATTCCACCGAAGGTTCGAGCCTGGTCGGTGATGGTCAGGCCTCTGCTGCGCCGCTGCGTCGCGCCGCACAGCATCGTGGTCTGCCGCTGCGTCTGCCATTGGCGGACTTGAGTGAGCAATTGGTCGCCACCGCACCGAATCTGGAAGGTACGGATGCAGCGCCACTGCGCGGTGCATCGGAACGTTACAACGCCGATGCCTTGCTGGCGGTGCATGCCCGGGAAGAGGGCGGTCAGTGGCAGGCCAAATGGCATTTGTGGCTGGGCGATCAGAAGGAGGCGGGCAGCGTGCAGGGCGCGGATCAGGCCGCTGTGGCTGACGCGGTACTGCTGGCGGTCAGTCAGCGTCTGGCGCCACGGTTTGTGGTCAAGCCAGGAGCTTCGGGTGAGCAGCTGCTGGAAGTGCAGGGCATGAACCTTGAGCACTATGCAACGCTCGGGCGTTTGCTTGAGCCGTTTGGCGCGCGCCTGCAAAGTGTTGACGGTAACCGTATTCTCTACCGGGTCAATGGCAGCGCCGAGCAGTTGCGCTCGCAGTTGTCGCTGGCGAAGTTGCAGGAGATTCCGGCGGGTGAGGCGCCGGCTGCGACGGCGCCTGTTCAGCCGGTGGTCCAGGGTTCGGCGCCCGCTGTTGCGCCAATGCCTGCACCGGTGCCGCAATTGCGTTTCCGTTGGTAAGGTTCTCTTTCTTTATATAGATGCATATGGAGTGGTACATGGCCGATACGCGGCGTTGGTTCTGGTTGGGTGGAGTGGTTCTGCTCTGCGCGTTTATCTGGCTGTTGCATCCGATTCTGACGCCGTTCCTGGTGGCGCTGCTGTTGGCCTACTTGTTCGACCCGCTGGTGGATCGCCTGGAAAAGGCCGGGCTCTCGCGGACCTGGGGCGTGGTGGCGGTGTTCGCGTTGTTCTCTTTGATTTTCACCACGTTGTTGCTGGTGCTGGTGCCGATGCTCGCCAAGCAGTTGTTTCGCTTGTATGAGCTGGCGCCACAGATGCTCGACTGGTTGCAGCACACTGCATTGCCGTGGGCGCAATCGAAGTTCGGGTTATCGGATGGTTTCTGGAAATTCGACAAACTCAAAGCGGCGATCAGCGAGCACATGGGCCAGACCACCGACATTGTCGGCATCGTGTTGAGTCAGGCGACCGCTTCCGGCCTTGCGTTGATCGGTTGGCTGGCCAATCTGGTGCTGATCCCGGTGGTGAGCTTTTACCTGCTGCGGGACTGGGACGTGATGATGGCCAAGATCCGCAGCCTGTTACCCCGCGCTCGTGAAGAGCGCGTCGTGATTCTGGCCGGCGAATGCCATGAAGTGCTGGGGGCGTTCGTACGCGGGCAATTGCTGGTCATGGTGGCGTTGGGTGTGATCTATTCGGCGGGCCTGATGCTGGTCGGGCTCGAGCTGGGGTTGCTGATCGGGATGATCGCCGGCCTGGCCGCGATTGTGCCGTACATGGGGTTTGTCATCGGGATTGGCGCGGCGTTGATTGCCGGTCTGTTCCAGTTTGGTGGCGACCTGTACCCGATGATTGGCATCGTTGTGGTGTTCATGGTCGGCCAGGCGCTGGAAGGCATGGTGCTGACGCCGTTGCTGGTGGGCGACCGGATCGGCCTGCATCCGGTGGCGGTGATCTTCGCGATTCTGGCCGGCGGTGAGCTGTTCGGTTTTACCGGCGTGCTGCTGGCGCTCCCGGTAGCGGCGGTGATCATGGTTCTTGTGCGCCATGTTCATGATTTGTATAAAGATTCTGATATCTACAGTGGCATCGATGAACCTGAGCTGTAAGGTTCGCTGATGGTCCGTCACGGGCGGCCTGGTTCAGTGCCAGGCTGGCCCGTATCCCTTGCGCGGCTGTCACATGCGCCGCCAAAGAAACTGTCATAAAACCGGTGCGATAACGCAAACCTTTGATTTTGCTTATGGTCTGTCGCATTGTGCGGTCAGCGTCACGGGTATAAACTTCGCAAACTTTACACAGAGGCCACTAACGGTTCCTTTGGAACTGTTCAGTCAGCATGAAACCGATTCAGCTGCCCCTAGGTGTGCGTCTGCGTGATGACGCTACCTTTATCAATTACTACCCAGGCGCCAATGCCGCTGCACTCGGCTATGTCGAGCGGCTTTGCGAAGCCGACGCCGGCTGGACCGAAAGCCTGATTTATCTCTGGGGCAAGGACGGGGTAGGGCGTACGCATCTGCTGCAGGCGGCCTGTCTGCGCTTTGAACAGTTGGGGGAGCCGGCGGTGTACCTGCCGTTGGCCGAGCTGCTGGATCGCGGTATCGAAATCCTCGACAACCTCGAACAATACGAACTGGTCTGCCTCGACGACTTGCAAGCGGTTGCCGGGCGCGCGGATTGGGAAGAGGCGTTATTCCATCTGTTCAATCGCCTGCGTGACAGCGGTCGGCGCTTGCTGATTGCAGCATCGACCTCGCCGCGTGAGTTGCCGGTGAAGCTGGCGGACCTGAAATCCCGTCTGACCCTGGCGCTGATCTTCCAGATGCGTCCGCTGTCCGACGAAGACAAATTGCGTGCCTTGCAACTGCGTGCATCCCGTCGCGGCCTGCACCTGACCGACGAAGTCGGGCATTTTATTTTGACTCGCGGTACTCGCAGCATGAGCGCGCTGTTCGAGCTGCTTGAGCGTCTCGATCAGGCCTCCCTTCAAGCTCAGCGCAAGCTGACCATTCCGTTCCTGAAAGAAACGTTAGGCTGGTAAGGCCCAGGTTTTTCAGGGGTTGCGGCATATTTCAGGCGCCACAAAATCCGCTTTCCTGCACGGGGCAGGCTGCGCGAGCGTCTAAATGGGGCTTAAGCGCTTAGATGTAAACGCGAAACCAAGAAGTCACATAAAGTTCGATTGAATTTGCAAATGAGGTTGATAGCGGGCATAGTCTCGGCTTCTTTACAACTATCAGCCACGGTCGTGCCCATGCTAAATCGCTTCGCACCCCTCGTGCCTCTCGCACTCGTCACCCTGTTGTTCGGTTGCGCTGCTCACTCTCCAGTGTCCCAGCAAGAGCAACAACAGCAGGTTAAAAATTCAGTTACCGCGCAATCTTCTTCCGTTCTTTTCCAGGAAGAGCTGGCCACCGATAAAGAACTGGCAGACTTCGCCGACGGCAAGTCCTATCAGCTTCCGGTTCTGGCCGACAGCATCCTCGAGCGTGGCATGTCCCTGATCGGTACCCGTTACCGTTTCGGCGGCACCTCCGAGGCTGGCTTCGATTGCAGCGGCTTCATCGGTTATCTGTTTCGTGAAGAGGCCGGCATGAACCTGCCGCGCTCCACTCGCGAAATGATCAACGTTGACGCGCCACTGGTTTCCCGTAGCGCGCTCAAGCCGGGCGATCTGCTGTTCTTCGCCACCAATGGTCGCCGCGGTCGTGTCAGTCACGCCGGGATCTACCTGGGTGACAACCAGTTCATCCACTCCAGCAGCCGCAAAAGCGGTGGTGTCCGGGTCGATAGTCTGGGCGACAGCTACTGGAGCAAGACCTTCATCGAAGCCAAGCGCGCACTCGCGATGGCCCCGACTGTGGTCACGGCACGCAAGTAATTGTCCAGCCTGTCGCCACATCAGTGGCGGCAACGGCCTCTCTGCAACAGAGTAGGCGGACAGTTTGTAAGGCGAACTTAAAGTCTTACTTGAAGTTTGCCGCGTACCCGCTAGAATCCTGATCTATTATTGATGGCAAACCGCCTGCGTCCTGCGCAGGCGGTTTTCTTTTCTGCCCTTCCGGTGGAAAAAGCCGCAGCCAGATCAGGATGTTCTGCTTATGACGATGTCGGCCCGCCTCGCACTCATGTTCTTCGCAGCGCTGCTTAGTGCTTGCGCCAGCCGCACACCGCCACCTGCGCCGGTGGTTCGCGCACCCATTGTCTTCGGCTCCGCGCAACCCTTTTCGCCTGAGGCGGAAGACGTGTTGTTTCGCGCCTTGGGCCTCGTGGGCACGCCTTATCGTTGGGGCGGCAATACGCCAGATTCCGGGTTCGATTGCAGTGGCCTGATCGGTTATGTCTACCGTGACGTGACGGGCATTTCCCTGCCGCGCACCACGCGCGAGATGATCAGCATGCAGGCAGCCAATGTCGGCAAGGAAGGCTTGCAAACCGGCGACCTGGTTTTCTTCGCCACCAATGGCGGCTCCCAGGTCAGTCATGCCGGGATCTACGTTGGCGAAGGCCGTTTCGTCCATGCGCCAGCCACTGGCGGCACGGTGAAGCTCGACAGCTTGTCCAAGGCGTATTGGCAGAAAGCTTACCTGAGCGCCAAGCGTGTTCTGCAACCCGAGCATTTGGCGCGTAACCCCTAGTTCGCAGAGGTCGTCATGACCGCCCGCACACTCAATCTCGACGATTCCCTGTATCAATACCTGCTCGACGTTTCCCTTAGGGAAACGCCGCCGCTCAAGCGTTTGCGCGATGAAACCCAGGCGCTGCCGATGGCGCGCTGGCAGGTGGCGCCGGAGCAGGGGCAGTTCCTCGCATTGCTGGTAAAACTCACCGGCGCGAGGCGCTTGCTGGAAGTCGGCACCTTCACCGGTTACAGCGCGTTGTGCATGGCGGCGGCATTGCCGGATGACGGTTCGCTGATTTGCTGTGATATCCCCGGCGACTACAACGCCACGGCGCTCCGTTACTGGAAGGACGCGGGCGTTGCCGAACGAATTGACCTGCGCCTGGCGCCCGCGCTGGAAACCCTGGCTGGGCTGGATCAACCCGGGCAATTCGATTTTATTTTCATTGATGCCGACAAGGCCAACTATCCGGCCTACCTGGAGCACGCGTTGCGTCTGCTGCGCGTCGGTGGTCTGGCGGTGTTCGATAACACCCTGTGGAGTGGGCGGGTGCTGGAGCCGAATCCCGAAAGCGCAGACACCCGCGCTATTCAGGCGCTCAATCGCGCCTTGAAGGATGACTCGCGTGTGGATCTGTCGCTGTTGCCGCTGGGCGATGGATTGACCCTCTGCCGCAAGCGATAAACCCTGACACCAATCAACTGTGGGAGCGGGCTTGCTCGCGAAAGCGGTGTGTCAGTCAAATTTAAATCGAATGACACACCGCTTTCGCGAGCAAGCCCGCTCCCACATTGGTTATGTGTATGCCGGTTACTTAACTGCCGACACCCGCCACACCTTATTCCCCACATCATCCGCCACCAGCAAATCCCCCTGCTGATCAATCACCACACCCACCGGCCGGCCCATGGCTTTTTCCTCGTCATTGAGGAAGCCCGTGAGCACGTCAATCGGTTTACCGTTCGGTTTGCCAGCATTGAACGGCACAAAAATCACTTTGTAACCACTGTGCGGCTTGCGGTTCCATGAACCATGCTGGCCAATGAACGCGCCTTCCTTGAATTGCGCTGGCAGTCTGTTGCCTTCAGCGAACGTCAGGCCCAGTGAGGCGGTATGCGGGCCGACCGCGTAGTCCGGAGCAATGGCCTTGGCCACCAGGTCCGGGTTTTGTGGCTCGACGCGAATGTCGATGTGCTGGCCGTAATAGCTGTAAGGCCAGCCGTAGAACCCGCCGTCCTTCACCGAAGTGATGTAGTCCGGCACCAGGTCGCTGCCGATTTCATCCCGCTCGTTGACGGCTGTCCAGAGCGCGCCACTGTGCGGCTCCCAGGCCAAACCATTTGGATTGCGAATCCCCGAGGCGAAAATCCGATGGTTGCCGGTGGCGCGATCCACTTCCCAGATTGCCGCGCGACCTTCTTCCTGATCCATGCCGTTTTCGGCGACGTTGCTATTGGAGCCCACCGTGACGTACAGCTTGCTGCCGTCTTTGCTGGCGATGACGTTTTTCGTCCAGTGGTGATTCAGCGTGCCACCCGGCAGATCAACCACTTTGATCGGCGGCGACTTGATGGCCGTGGCGCCGTCCTCGTAGTGAAATCGCAGCAAGCGGTCCGTGTCGGCGACATACAGGTCATTACCGACCAGCGTCATGCCGAAGGGCGAATTGAGGTTTTCCAGAAACACTGTGCGGGTTTCGGCGATGCCGTCGTGGTCCTTGTCTCGCAGCAACGTGATGCGGTTCGGGCTCGGGACGCCGGCACCAGCGCGCCCCATGACTTTCTTCATGACCCAGCCTCTAACGCCTTTGCCATCATCGGGTTTGGGCGGCGCATTGGTTTCGGCGACGAGCACGTCGCCATTCGGCAGCACGTACAACCAACGCGGGTGATCGAGGTTTTCAGCAAATGCCGCCACTTGCGTTCCCGCTGCCGCTGTGGGTTTTGCGCCGTTCGGCCAGCCGATTGCCGGGGCGATGTTCACTGTCGGGATCAGGGTCTTGTTCGGTTCTGGCAGTCGAGGGGACGGGCCGGTGCCGTCGGAGACTTTCAGGGTGGAGGTCTCGCCGCAGGCGGCGAGCCCTCCTGTGAGGGCGATGACGAGAACGAGCCGGGGCTTGTGCATGCTGATCTTCCCTATAAATGCAGTGACCTGATCAATAGAGAAGTGCAAACCCGCGATGGTTCAACCGGTCAGCCGCTTGCTTCCTTGAACAGTACGGCGATGCCGGGATGATAGTTGCCCGCTTCGTTGCGCAACTTGCGGTAGGCGTAGGGGAAATACCAGGCGACCGCGCAGGTGTGTTCCTTTTGCAGGTCGTCGACCATGTCCTGGAGTTCTTCCGGCGTGGCGCCGTGCTGGGCCTTTTGTGGAGCGACGAACAGGCAGCCGAGTTTGAGGTCGCTGGCGTAGCTGATGCGCTTGGCGTCGCTGGTGATATCGGCCAGGGCCTGGGTCAGGTTCAAGCTGTTGACCCGTGGCCAGCGTTGCGTGGCTTGAAGGTAGGCGCGCTCCTCACTGGAGGCGATGAACAGGTCGGCGCGGGCGTTGCGTTCGCCTTCCTCGTTTTGTTTGCGGGTGGGTGTGTTCTGCAGCGTGACCATTTCCGCCATCCACGCGGCAGCCGAGAGCAAGCCGAGGTTGGCTTTTTCGTCGTACCAGTAAGGCGTGTCGTTATCGCCGCGCACCGCGTTGTAGCGGTCGATACAGTCAAACCAGCGCTCCAGCACCGGGCGCAGGAATTCCAGCTTCGGATTGCTGATGGTCATGCCTTGCATGTGGCTCACCCTTGTTATTGTGTTGTCAGGTTGTGGCGCTTTGATATCACTGCTAGGAGTGTGGCACAAGATTGGCGTCATTTTATTGATCGACGGCAGTTATTCGCCCGACGGTCTCCCGGCTTTAATTGACGCTCCACCCCCAACCCTCTAACCTTCGCGGCTTGTTTCAGGTGCTCTGTGGCGTCGGTCGACAGAGTGAAACAGGGAAGCCGGTGAGTGCGCTCGTTCAACCCATGAACAACCACGATCCCGGCGCTGCCCCCGCAACGGTAAATGAGTGAAGGCTGCGCCTTGAGCCACTGTGTCGAATGTCGATATGGGAAGGCGCGCAGTCAGGCGAAACGCCGCTCATGAGCCCGGAGACCGGCCTGATCCATTCAGCGGCATCACGGTGGGCGATGCCAGGCTTCTTGCCGTCTATTCTTGTGCCTGCCCGCCGTTATCCAGCCTCAACGGAGAGCTCCCCCATGACTGATACTCCCGATCGTGACGAACGCCATCTGGCGCGCATGCTGCGCAAAAAAGCCGTGATCGACGAACGCATCGCCAATTCCCCGAATGAATGCGGCCTGCTGCTGGTGCTGACCGGCAACGGCAAGGGCAAAAGCAGCTCGGCCTTCGGCATGCTCGCCCGCTCGATGGGCCACGGCATGCAGTGCGGCGTGGTGCAGTTCATCAAGGGGCGCAGCAGCACGGGCGAAGAGTTGTTCTTCCGCCGCTTCCCGGAGCAGGTGCGTTTTCATGTGATGGGCGAGGGCTTTACCTGGGAAACCCAGGACCGCCAGCGTGACATCGCCGCCGCCGAAGCCGCGTGGGAAGTGTCCCGCGAACTGTTGCGCGATCCGTCGATCGGCCTGGTGGTGCTCGATGAACTGAACATCGCCCTCAAGCACGGCTACCTCGACCTCGATCAGGTGCTCAGCGACTTGCAGGCGCGTCCGCCGATGCAACACGTGGTCGTCACGGGTCGCGGCGCCAAGCCGGAAATGATCGAACTGGCCGACACCGTCACTGAAATGGGCGTCATCAAGCACGCCTTCCAGGCCGGGATCAAAGCGCAAAAAGGCGTCGAGCTGTGAATCAACCACGTCATTGCCCGGCGGTCTTGATTGCCGCGCCGGCCTCCGGTCAGGGCAAGACCACCGTCACCGCCGCGCTGGCCCGTTTGCATCGCAATCAGGGACGCAAGGTGCGCGTGTTCAAATGCGGCCCGGACTTTCTCGACCCGATGATTCTCGAACGTGCCAGCGGTGCGCCGGTGTATCAACTGGACATGTGGATGGTCGGCGAGGAGGAAAGTCGTCGATTGTTGTGGGAAGCCGCCGGTGAAGCGGATCTGATCCTGATCGAAGGTGTCATGGGCCTGTTCGACGGCACGCCGTCCAGCGCCGATCTGGCGCGGCACTTCGGTGTGCCGGTGCTCGGGGTGATCGACGGCACGGCGATGGCGCAGACCTTTGGTGCGCTGGCGTTGGGGCTGGCGAAGTATCAGCCGGACTTGCCGTTCGCCGGCGTGCTGGCAAACCGCGTGGGCACCTTGCGCCATGCGCAATTGCTTGAAGGCAGCCTCACGGAAGGCTTGCGTTGGTACGGCGCGTTGTCCCGGGAAACCGGGATCGAGCTGCCGAGCCGGCATCTTGGTCTGGTGCAAGCCAGCGAGCTGAACGACCTCGACCTGCGCCTCGATGCTGCGGCCGAATCGCTGGCCAACAGCTGCGACGTTACGCTGCCGCCGCCTGTGGAATTCGCCGCTCCAGAAGTGAATGCCGCCGAGCCGTTGCTGGCCGGTGTCCGAATCGCCGTGGCCCGTGATGAGGCGTTCGCTTTCACCTACGGCGCGAGCCTGGATTTGCTCCGGGCCATGGGCGCCGAATTGTCATTCTTCTCGCCGATCCGCGACACGCAATTGCCGGAGGCTGACAGTCTCTATCTGCCGGGCGGCTACCCGGAATTGCACCATGTGGCGCTGTCTCGGAATACTCAAATGCTCAACGCCATCCGCGCTCATCACGCGGCGGGTAAGCCGTTGCTGGCCGAGTGTGGCGGCATGTTGTATTTGCTCGATTCGTTGACCGATGTCGAAGGCACGCGGGCGGAGCTGGTTGGTTTGCTGACCGGTGATGCAGTGATGCAGAAACGATTGGCGGCGCTGGCGTTGCAGGCGGTTGACTTGCCGGAAGGTTCGCTGCGCGGGCACACCTATCACCATTCGTTGACCAGCACCGAGCTGGAGCCGATTGCTCGCGGCCTGAGCCCGAATGGCGGACGCGGGGCGGAGGCGGTTTATCGTGAGGGGCGGATGACCGCTTCTTACGTGCATTTTTATTTTCCGTCGAATCCGACTGCGATTGCCGCGTTGTTTGCGCCTGACCTTCAGACCGCCTTCGCGAGCAGGCTCACTCCTACAGTTGACCGTGTATTACCTGAAGAAATGCAAATCCCTGTGGGAGCGAGCCTGCTCGCGAAGAGGCCATGACCGACAACGCATTCAGTCAGGCCGAACGGGAAGCGGTTTATCGCGCGATAGCCGAACGCCGCGACATGCGCCACTTCAGCGGCGGCACCGTCGAGCCTGAGTTGCTCCGGCGTCTGCTCGACGCCGCGCACCATGCGCCAAGCGTCGGCTTGATGCAGCCCTGGCGGTTCATCCGCATCAGTGACCGGGCCCTGCGCAGCAAGATTCAGTTGCTGGTGGAAGAGGAACGCATGCGCACCGCCGAAGCCCTCGGCGAGCGCACCGACGAATTCATGAAGCTGAAAGTCGAAGGCATCAACGACTGCGCCGAGGTGCTGGTCGCTGCGCTGATGGACGATCGCGAGCGGCACATCTTTGGCCGTCGCACCTTGCCGGAAATGGACATGGCGTCGTTGTCCTGCGCGATCCAAAACCTGTGGCTGGCGTCCCGTGCCGAAGGACTCGGCATGGGCTGGGTCTCTTTGTTCGAGCCGCAAGCCCTGGCCGACCTGCTGGGCTTGCCCGCCGGGGCCAAGCCTTTGGCTGTTCTTTGCCTGGGCCCGGTCAAGGAATTCTATCCGGCGCCGATGCTGGTACTCGAAGGCTGGGCGCAAGCGCGCCCGCTCAGTGAAATGCTGTACGAAAATTATTGGGGAGTGAGTCAATGAGTGTGGCGTTGTTGAGTGTCGCCGCAGTTGCGCTGGATGCGCTGCTGGGTGAACCCAAACGCTGGCATCCGCTGGTGGCGTTCGGCCGTTTTGCCGACCGCATCGAGCAACGTTTCAATGGTGGCGGGCGCGGCTGGCGCAGCCACGGCGTCACGGCATGGGTGATTGCGGTGTTGCCGCTGACCTTGCTGGCTACGGCGTTTTCCTGGGCGCCTTACGTTGGCTGGGTCGTCGAGATTCTCGCGCTCTATTGCGCCCTTGGCCTGCGCAGTCTCGGTGAACACGTCGAGCCGGTCGCCAAGGCGCTGCGCAGTGATGATCTGGAGGAGGCGCGCACACGCGTCGGCTATCTGGTCAGTCGCCAGACCAGCGAACTGGATCAAACCGAAGTGGCCCGTGCCGCTACCGAATCGGTGTTGGAGAACGGCAGCGACGCGGTGTTTGCCGCGCTGTTCTGGTTTGCCGTGGCCGGTGCGCCCGGCGTGGTGCTCTACCGATTGAGCAATACGCTGGATGCGATGTGGGGCTATCGCAACGAACGCTTCGAACGGTTTGGCTGGGCGGCGGCGAAAATCGACGACGTGCTCAACTACATTCCGGCGCGGCTGGTGGCATTGACCTACGCGCTGCTGGGCAAAACCCGACTTGCACTGAAATGCTGGCGCACCCAGGGCCCGACCTGGGACAGCCCGAACGCCGGGCCGGTGATGGCTGCGGGGGCCGGTGCGCTGGGTGTCGAGTTGGGTGGGGCGGCGATTTATCAAGGTGAATTGCATCAGCGTCCGCAGCTGGGCGAAGGCGTGCCGGCGGACGCCGACTCCATCGACCGTGGCTGGCAATTGGTCCAGCGCGGGGTATGGTTATGGCTGCTGATTCTCTGCGTGGGAGCTGAATTCTATGCTTGAACACGGTGGACGGTTGCGCAAGGCCGCGCTCGAATACGGCATCGCCGAAGCCGATTGGCTTGACCTGTCCAGCGGCCTCGCGCCCTGGCCGTTTCCGGTCCCGGACATTCCGTTGCGCGCCTGGGCGCGGTTACCGGAAACCGATGACGGTCTGGAGCAGGCCGCCTGTGATTATTACGGCGCCGCGCAGGTGCTGCCGGTGGCCGGTTCGCAAATGGCGATCCAGTTGCTGCCGCGTTTGCGGCGGGTCGGCAAGGTTGGCGTGCTGTCGCCGTGTTACGCCGAGCACGCCGAAGCCTGGCGTCGCAACGGTTACATCGTGCGTGAAGTGCTGGAGCAGGAAGTCGACTTCTTCCTCGACAGTCTCGATGTGCTGGTGGTGGTCAACCCGAACAATCCGACGGGCTTGAGCCTGACCCCGAGCCGTCTGCTCGACTGGCATTCCAGACTGGCGCAGCGCGGCGGCTGGCTGGTGGTCGACGAAGCCTTCATGGACAACACGCCGCAGCTGAGTCTGGCGCCATGTGCCCATATGGTGGGCTTGATCGTGCTGCGTTCCTTCGGCAAGTTTTTTGGTCTGGCCGGGGTGCGCTTGGGCTTCGTACTGGCGGAGCGCAAGTTGCTCAAGTTGCTCGCCGAACAAGTCGGACCCTGGGCCGTCAGCGGGCCGACCCGCGTGTTGGGGCAAGCCTGCCTGCAGGATACCGAAGGCCACGCCAGGCAGCGTCTGCGTACCGAAGAAGCCAGCAAACGGCTGGCGCTGTTGCTTGAAGAACACGGCTTCAAACCTCAAGGCGGTTGCGCGTTGTTTCAATGGCTGGTGACCGAGTGCGCCGAAGAGCTGCATGAGTTCATGGCCCGGCGCGGCATCCTGCTGCGGTTGTTCACCCACAACAGCAGTCTGCGTTTCGGCCTGCCCGGCGAAGAAGCCGACTGGACCCGTCTCGCGCAAGCGTTTACAGATTACGCCAAGGAAAGCCGATGACTACGCTGATGGTGCAAGGCACTACATCGGACGCCGGTAAAAGCACGCTGGTGACGGCGTTGTGTCGCTGGGTCACGCGGCAGGGCGTGCGCGTGGTGCCGTTCAAGCCGCAGAACATGGCGCTCAACAGCGCCGTGACCGCTGACGGTGGCGAGATCGGCCGTGCGCAAGCCGTGCAGGCTCAGGCCGCCAACCTCGAACCGCACACCGACATGAACCCGGTATTGCTCAAACCCAACAGCGACACCGGCGCTCAGGTGATCATCCATGGGCGCGCCGTCACGACCATGAGCGCGGTCGCCTATCACGACTACAAAGCCATCGCCATGCAAGCGGTGCTGGCCTCCCATGCGCGACTGAGCGCGGTGTACCCAGTGGTCATGGTCGAAGGCGCAGGCTCTCCGGCCGAGATCAATCTGCGCGCCGGCGACATCGCCAACATGGGGTTCGCCGAGGCAGTGGATTGCCCTGTTGTATTGATCGCCGACATCAATCGCGGCGGGGTATTCGCGCATCTGGTAGGCACCCTCGAACTGCTGTCGCCGAGCGAGCAGGCACGGATCAAAGGCTTCATCATCAACCGTTTTCGCGGCGACATTGCGCTGCTGCAACCGGGCCTCGACTGGCTGGAAGCGCGTACCGGCAAACCGGTGATTGGCGTTCTGCCGTACGTGATGGACCTGCACCTGGAAGCCGAGGACGGCATTGATCAACGCCAGACCGACAAGGCCGATCAAGTGCTCAAAGTGGTGGTGCCGGTGTTACCGCGCATCAGCAACCACACCGACTTCGATCCGCTGCGCCTGCACCCGCAAGTCGACCTGCAATTCATCGGCCCCGGCCAGGCGATTCCGCCCGCTGACTTGATCATTCTTCCTGGCTCGAAAAGCGTGCGCAGCGACCTTGCGTTTCTGCGTGCCAACGGCTGGGAAACTGCCATCGCCCGCCATCTGCGCTACGGCGGAAAAGTCCTGGGAATTTGCGGCGGCCTGCAAATGCTCGGCGAGCAGGTGCACGATCCGTTGGGCCTTGAAGGTGCGCCGGGCTCCAGCGCCGGTTTGGGCTTGCTGGCGTTCGAAACGCAACTGGAAGAAGAGAAGCAGTTGCGCAATGTGCGCGGGCGTCTGGCGCTGGAAGATGCGCCGGTCAGCGGCTACGAAATTCATGCCGGCGTCACCACCGGCCCGGCATTGGAAAACGCCGCCGTGCAGCTCGACGATGGCCGGTGCGATGGCGCGCAAAGTGGCGACGGGCAGATTTTCGGCACCTACCTGCATGGTCTGTTTGAATCGCCGGCGGCGTGCAGTGCGCTGTTGCGCTGGGCGGGTTTGCAGGATGTACAGGAAGTGGATTATCACGCGCTGCGTGAGCGAGATATCGAGCGGTTGGCGGATCTGGTGGAGAAGCATCTGGATACCCGATTGCTGCGTCAGCTCTGCGGGATTTGAGGTGGCTGTTCCGGCCCCTTCGCGGGCAAGCCTCGCTCCTACCAAACCGGGAGCTACACAAACCCGTAGGAGCGAGGCTTGCCCGCGAAGAGGCCCGCCATCACACCGCACATTTTAAGGAATGAACCATGCTGCAACTGATCCTCGGCGGCGCCCGTTCCGGCAAAAGTCGCCTGGCCGAAAAACTGGCAGCAGACAGCCAGCTCCCGGTGGCCTACATCGCCACCAGCCAACCGCTGGATGGTGAAATGAGCGAGCGGGTCGCCCACCACCGCGCCCGTCGTCCAGCCGAATGGGCGCTGATCGAAGAACCCGTTGAGCTGGCCCGCGTCCTGCGTGAAACCGCCCGTGCCGAGCGTTGCCTGCTGGTGGATTGCCTGACCCTGTGGATGACCAATCTGCTGATGCTCGACGACGCCGAGCGTCTGACAGCCGAACGTGAAGCGCTGCTGGACTGCCTGGCGCAATTGCCGGGTGAAATCATTTTTGTCAGCAACGAGACCGGAATGGGTGTCGTGCCGCTGGGCGAATTGACTCGCCGCTACGTCGATGAAGCCGGTTGGCTGCATCAAGCTTTGGCCGAGCGCTGTCAGCGAGTCGTCCTGACCGTCGCCGGCCTGCCCCTGACTCTGAAAGGAACTGCGTTATGACTCAATCCTGGTGGCTGAACCCGTGCAAGCCGATCGATGCCCAAGCCGTCGAGCAGGCTGAAGCCCGGCAACAGCAACTGACCAAACCGGCCGGTTCCCTCGGGCGGCTGGAGTCGGTGGCGGTGCAGTTGGCGGGGTTGCAGGGGCAGGTCAAGCCGAAGCTGGATCAGCTGTGGATCGCGATTTTTGCCGGCGACCATGGCGTGGTCGCCGAAGGTGTGTCGGCGTTTCCCCAGGAGGTCACCGGGCAGATGCTGCACAACTTCGTCAACGGTGGCGCGGCGATCAGTGTGTTGGCGCGCCAACTCGGCGCCTCCCTCGAAGTGGTCGACCTCGGAACGGTCACGCCGTCGTTGAATCTGCCGGGTGTGCGCCACTTGAACATCGGTGCCGGCACCGCGAATTTTGTCGACGGCCCGGCCATGACTCAAGCCCAGGGTGAACGCGCCTTGCAGGCCGGTCGCGACAGCGTGCAGCGCGCCATTGCGGCGGGCGCGCAGTTGTTCATCGGCGGCGAGATGGGCATCGGCAACACCACGGCGGCCAGTGCGTTGGCCTGTGCCTTGCTGGATTGTCCGGTGGTGCACTTGACCGGGCCGGGCACCGGCCTGAACGCGGCGGGTGTCAGTCATAAAGCTCAGGTCATCGAACGCGCTTTGGCCTTGCACAGCGCTCAGCGTGGCGATGCACTGCAAACCCTGTTCAACCTCGGCGGTTTTGAAATCGCCGCACTGGTCGGCGCGTACCTGGCGTGTGCCCAGGAAGGTGTCGCGGTGCTGGTGGACGGGTTCATTTGCAGCGTCGCCGCATTGGTGGCGGTGCGCTTGAATCCGCATTGCCGCGAGTGGCTGTTGTTCGGGCATCGCGGCGCCGAGCCGGGTCATCGCCATGTGCTGGAAACCCTGAACGCCGAACCCTTGCTGGACCTCGGTCTGCGCTTGGGCGAAGGCAGCGGCGCGGCGTTGGCCGTGCCGCTGCTGCGCCTGGCGTGTGACCTTCACGGGCAAATGGCGACCTTCGCCGAAGCCGCCGTGGCGGACCGTCCGGCATGACCTTGCGCCTGGACCTGTTGCGTCACGGCGAAACCGAACTGGGCGGCGGTTTGCGCGGCAGCCTCGACGATGCACTGACCGCCACAGGCTGGGCGCAGATGCGCGCGGCGGTGGTCGCGCAGGGGCCATGGGATCGTCTGGTCAGTTCGCCATTGCAACGCTGTGCGCGGTTCGCCGAAGAGCTTGGTGCACAACTGGGTTTGCCAGTGCAGCTGGAAAAAGATCTGCAAGAACTGCATTTCGGTGCCTGGGAAGGGCAGAGCGCAGCGGCGCTGATGGAAACGGATGCCGAGGCGTTGGGTTTGTTCTGGGCTGATCCCTATTCGTTTACGCCGCCGCAGGGTGAGCGGGTCGAGGATTTTTCGACGCGAGTACTGGCCGCGGTCGGGCGTTTGCAGGCTACCTGCGCGGGCGAGCGTGTGTTGCTGATCAGTCATGGCGGCGTCATGCGTTTGTTGCTGGCGCAGGCTCGGGGATTGCCGCGCGAGCAGTTGCTCAACGTTGAAGTGGGCCATGGTTCGCTGTTTTCGTTGAACGTCGAGCCCGGTGTCATTCTCAAGGAAGCGATCTGATCATGTTGCCGTTCTGGATCGCCCTGCAATTTCTGAGCAGCCTGCCGATTCGTCTGCCGGGCATGCCGGCTCCGCAGGAACTGGGGCGCTCGCTGCTGTTTTATCCGCTGGTGGGGCTGCTGTTCGGCGGGATCTTGTGGGCGTTGAACTGGGTGTTGTCGGGCACGCCGTTGTTGCTGCACGCGGCGTTGCTGTTGACGGTTTGGGTGTTGCTCAGCGGTGCGTTGCACCTCGACGGCCTGGCCGATAGCGCCGATGCATGGCTGGGTGGTTTTGGCGATCGCGAGCGAACGCTGACGATCATGAAGGACCCGCGCAGCGGTCCGATAGCGGTGGTCACGCTGGTATTGGTGTTGCTGCTGAAGTTCGCGGCGTTGCTGGCATTGATTGAGCAGCAGCATAGCGTTTTCCTGGTCATCGTTCCGTTGATTGGCCGTGCTGCGTTGCTGGGGTTGTTCCTGACCACGCCGTATGTGCGGGCCGGTGGCTTGGGGCAGGCGCTGGCCGATCATCTGCCGCGTCTGGCCGGCAAGCAGGTGCTGGCGGTCAGTGCATTGGCTTGTTTGCTGATTGCAGGGCTCGGCGGTGTCGTGGCGTTGGTGTTGGCAGCGCTGGTGTTTATCTGGTTGCGGCAGGTGATGGTGCGGCGATTGGGCGGGACCACGGGCGATACGGCGGGGGCGTTGCTGGAATTGCTGGAGGTGGTTTTACTGATTGGTCTTGCACTGTTCCTGTAGGAGCGAGCGGTGCGGCGATCCGACTTGCCCGCGAAGAATGCCCTGCGGTCTAACAGAAGAACCGCGTTTTCGTTCTTCGCGGGCAAGTCGGATCGCCGCACCGCTCGCTCCTACAGGGTTTTGTATCAAAAATTTGCATTCATTCAACCGCGGGTATATACACGCACCATGCTCGACTCCCAATGTTTATGCATCAACCTGCGTCGCGCCGCCCGTGGCGTCAGCAGGCACTACGACGGCGCTCTCGACGGCTTCGGAATCAACGTTGCCCAGTATTCTTTGCTGTGCAATCTGCAGCGTCTGAATGAACCGAGTATTTCCACCCTGGCGGAAGCCATGGGCCTGGACCGCAGTACCCTCGGGCGCAATCTGCGGGTATTGGAAGGCGACGGCCTGGTCATGCTGGTCGAGGGCGAAGACATGCGTAATCGCATCGTCAGGTTGACCGAGGCCGGTGCTGAACGTCTGAAAGCGGCCTTGCCGGCCTGGGAGGCGGCGCAGCAGCGACTGGTTGATCGTCTGGGCGCCGAAAAACGCGAAACTTTGCTGAAGCTGCTGGACGAACTGGCCTGACGCCAGTTTTTCCGATCTTAAGCGGGTATATACCCGCTACCGGAGAATAAGAATGACATCGATGTGGCGTACTTGCGGTTGGGTTTTAGTGGGGAGTGCGCTGATCCTTGCGTTGTCTCTGGGCGTGCGGCATGGCTTCGGGCTGTTTCTGGCGCCGATGAGTGCCGAGTTCGGTTGGGGGCGTGAGACGTTTGCCTTTGCCATCGCCTTGCAGAACCTGATCTGGGGCCTGGCGCAACCCTTTACCGGCGCGCTGGCCGACCGCTTCGGCGCGGCGAAAGTGGTGCTGATCGGCGGCGTGCTCTACGCAATGGGCCTGCTGTTCATGGGCTTGTCCGATTCGGCGGTAACTCTGTCGCTGAGCGCGGGCCTATTGATCGGTATTGGACTGTCGGGCACTTCATTTTCGGTGATTCTGGGTGTGGTTGGTCGCGTGGTACCGCCAGAGAAACGTAGCATGGGCATGGGCATCGCCAGCGCTGCCGGCTCTTTTGGCCAGTTCGCGATGGTACCGGGTACGCTGGGTTTGATCGGTTGGCTCGGCTGGTCGGCGGCATTGCTGGCGCTGGGCCTGCTGGTGGCGCTGATCGTGCCACTGGTGAGCATGCTCAAGGACAAGCCGTTGCCGGTTCTCGGTCACGAGCAGACCCTCTCCGAAGCCTTGCGCGAAGCCTGTTCCCATTCGGGGTTCTGGCTGCTGTCGTTCGGCTTTTTTGTCTGCGGTTTCCAGGTCGTGTTCATCGGTGTGCACTTGCCGGCGTATCTGGTGGATCAGCATTTGCCCGCCACGACCGGGACGACGGTGCTGGCGCTGATCGGGTTGTTCAACATCTTCGGTACTTACACGGCGGGCTGGCTCGGCGGGCGGATGTCAAAGCCGCGCTTGCTCACCGGTCTGTATGTGCTTCGGGCCGTGGTGATTGTCCTGTTTCTGTGGGCGCCGGTGACGACGACCACGGCGTATCTGTTTGGCATGGCCATGGGCTTCCTGTGGCTGTCGACGGTGCCGTTGACCAACGGCACTGTGGCGACCTTGTTCGGCGTAAGAAATCTGTCCATGCTCGGGGGAATCGTTTTCCTGTTCCACCAGCTCGGATCGTTCCTGGGTGGCTGGTTGGGCGGGGTGGTGTATGACCGAACCGGGAGCTATGACTTGATCTGGCAAGTAGCGATTCTCTTGAGCCTGTTGGCAGCTGCCTTGAATTGGCCTGTGCGTGAGCAGCCAGTGGCGCGCCTGCAAACCCGAATGAGTGCGATATGAACAGCCTCTGGCCACGAATCGCCGTGGCAGCGGGCGGCCTGTTGCTGCTGGCCCTGGCGTGGTGGGGCTGGCATCAGGGCGGGCTGGCGTTGATGCAATTGGGCATGGGCGCTTGCTAGCACGATGTGAGGGCGAGTAAGTTCATTGCAGACGACTTTTCAAGGATGCATGGACATGCTGATGCGCTGGCTTGCCGTTCCCGCGTTACTGGTGGCGTTTACCGGGCTGGCTCAAGCGGCCGAGTGCCCGGAGCTTTTGCAAGGCTCGTTGCCCAAGCTGCGGGCCAAGGAAACGATTGACCTGTGCCAGCGCTTCGCCGGCAAACCGCTGGTGGTGGTCAACACCGCGAGCTTTTGCGGTTTCGCCCCGCAGTTCAAAAGCCTGGAAGCGCTGAATCAGCGTTACAAGGGGCAGGGGCTGGAGGTGATCGGTGTGCCTTCCAATGACTTCAAGCAGGAATCCAAGGATGGTGCGGAAACTGCCAAGGTTTGCTACGTGAATTACGGCGTGACCTTCACCATGACCGAGCCGCAGAAGGTTCGCGGTGATGATGCGATTCATCTGTTCCAGGTACTTGCCGCCCAAAGCGATGCGCCGAAGTGGAATTTCTACAAGTATGTGATCGATCGCAAAGGCAAGGTGATCGCCAACTTCTCTAGTCTCACCACGCCTGATGATCCCGAATTCATCGCCGCCGTGGAAAAAGCCCTCGCTTCACAACCCTGATCGACGCCCACTAAAAAGCCCCGCCTCTGTAAAGAGTGCGGGGCTTTTTTGATTCAGGCGGCGAGGGGTTCAGGCTCGCCGTGAATCACATCAGAAGCGGTAGGTCGCACCGAGGCCGAAACCGTTCGCCCAGTTTTCATACTTGGCGCTGTAGCTTTGGTTGCGAGGGGCACCGTTGCTGTTGTTGACCTTGACCGACTCTTCGCGCAGGTACGAATACGCTACGTCGATGGTCAGGTCGTCGGTCGGGCTCCAGCCAGCGCCCAGGCTGAAGATCTTGCGATCGCCAGTCGGAATGCGCGGGGAACGGTTTTCGTTGTTGGTCGGCGCCTGGTCGACGGACAGACCGGTACGCAGCACCCACTGCTTGTTCAACTGATAGGAAGCACCGATGGCGTGAGCCCAGGTGTCGTGCCAGTTCTGCTCTTCAGTGATTGTGCGAAGGCCGCGCGCGGCCAGGGCGGCAGGAACGCCTTCGTTCTCGACGGTGATTTCTTGCAGACGGCTCCAGCGAGTCCAGGTGCTACCTGCGTAGAGGGTCCACTTGTCGTCCAGCTGATGAGTGACCGAGAAGTCCACGGACTCAGGCGTGGTGATATCCAGCGAAGCGTCGAACTTCTGGTTCGGGTTCTGGCCCAGCGCCGCGAGCAAGCCGTAGTCGACCTTGGTGTCACCTTCGAGCTTGTACTTCACTTTCGAGTGATAGGTCAGGCCGAGGCGAGTGCTTTCGAGGGCTTGAACCATGATACCGATGTTGTAGCCGATAGCGGTGTCGTCACCCTTGATCTTGACGGTACCGTCCGCTGCCTGCGGGTTCAGCGACAGGTTCGATTCCAGCTTGCCGTCGATGCGGTTGATGGTCGGACCGAAACCGATCGACACCTTGTCGTTGAAGGCGTAGCTGACAGTTGGCTGCAGGGTGACGATTTTGACTTCGCTCTTGCTGCCGAAGTATTTGCCGGCGAAGCCGTTCTCGTAGTCGGTCACCAGGCCGAATGGCGCGTAGACGCCGAAACCGACAGCCCACTGGTCATCGATTGGCTTTACGTAGTAACCCATGGGCACGCCCATGAAAGGGACCATGTCACCTTTGTTGGTACCACCATTCGGACGGGAGCTTGCATCGCTGATGTCAGCGTGCGCGTCGATAAATGCAACACCACCGGTTACTTGTTCGCGCTTGAGGCGAGACATGCCGGCAGGGTTGCCAAAAACGGTGGATGCGTCGTCGGCAGCAGAAGATCGCCCGGCAAAACCCGTCCCCATCCCGCTGATGCTTTGTTCGTTGAGGGCAAAACCACTTGCGAAGATTTGGGTGGATGCCAAGGCAACGGCGAGGCTAAGGGTGGTTTTGAGCATTACTTTTTTCATTATTAGAACTCCTGGTGATCACCGGGGCGAAAATTACCAACATTTTCGTCCCAGCGCTATAGGCTGTATGGCTTGATTTAGAGCGGTTTTGTAGGACAATCCGACCAAAATCGCGACCTGTTGGGCGATCTTGTTAAGCGAGGGGTTCAGCAGGCGACTTGATTCAATGGTGATACACAGGTTTGCCAGGCGTAGGTGAAGTCTCTCAGGCGTCCTTGAGGCTGGAAGGTCTGGCGCCAGATTCGGGCCATTCCCAGCAAGTCGTCTGCTTCGGGGAGGGGGGTGTTCTGTTCTTCGACCAGCAGCCAGGCGATGGCTGTGGCGTATCGCAGGTTAACGGTCAATTCGAGGTGTGGGCCACTGAGGAACGCATGCTGGCTGGCCAGTCCGCGCACCAGGCTCGCGCGTTCCGGATCAAGTGCCAGGTAGTGGTCCCAGAGTGCCTGGTGGCGGGGCTCGGCGATTCGGTACAAGCCGTGTCCACGGCGGTCATGCAGGGCGGAACCAAGGGCTGACTGACTGGCGGCGATGCCCAGCAGCAGGGATTCGGCGGTCGCGCTATGGCGTCCCAGGTAGATCAGTGTCGGACGGATCACATAACGGCACAGTTCGCTGGCAGCGATACCCATAAAACCCTCGAACAGGAAGTGGTCGGCGAGTCCTGAACTTAGCGTTGGCAGCGGGTGGATCGACTCAGGCTCGCCGTAAGCGGTTCAAGCCGCTTGAGTTGAAGTGTAGTGTCATATTCGCGCTGTAAAGGTCTGTTTTTAAAATATTTCCGGCAGACAGTTATAACCGTTATATCGGTTAGTGCTTAAGCGGCGGATGCGAAAAGAGAAATATCGGGCAATAAAAAGACTCGTTTTTTAGGGGGGGCTTTCGTTTGGGTACATATCCGTTTCTTCGGTAACGGCGGCTATTGGTTTCGCTTTTACAGCGAGTCACTTGGAGAAGCGCCAAGTAACCAAGCGCTTTTGCCCCTTTCGTTCGGTGCCTCGCTGTGGCTCGGCATGCCCTCGCTCCGGTCCTGCTCCGTGGGCCCGCCGCCATCGGCCATCCCTGGCCGGGGGCGGCTAACCCGGCATCCATGCCGGGTTGCCCACTGCGCAGAACCTGCGCTCGGCCTCTCGAGGGGGCGCTCAGATCAAAAGCTGAAGGCGAGCTAACGCTCGGCCTGATGAGTGGTGAAAATCAAAAGCGCACGCCGATCCCTTGTAGGAGCCGGCTTGCTGCGGGCGGCGTTCCGACGATGGCGTCCGTTCAGGCGATATATGCGTCGACTGACCCACCGCCATCGCCGGCAAGCCGGCTCCTACAGTTGATCGTATTTATCCAGACACATCTGCATTTCCCCTGTAGGAGCCAGCTTGCTGGCGATGGCGTCCTTTCAGGCGATAAATGCGTCGACTGACCCACCGCCATCGCCGGCAAGCCGGCTCCTACAGTTGATCGTGTACATTCCGAACACATACGCATTACCCCGTAGGAGCCGGCTTGCTGGCGATGGCGTCCTTTCAGGCGATAAATGCGTCGACTGACCCACCGCTATCGCCAGCAAGCCGGCTCCTACAGGGAATCGCGTTTGCTTTCGCTTCTCACCACTCATCAGGCCGAGCGTTAGCTCGCCTTCCGCTTTTGATCTGGCTTTTGAGGTATACGCCCCCTCGAGAGGCCGAGTGGAGGTTCTGCGCAGTGGGCAACCCGGCAAGGATGCCGGGTTAGCCGCCCCCGGCCATGGATGGCCGATGGCGGCGGGCCCACGGAGCAGGACCGGAGCGAGGGCATGGCGAGCATTAGCGAGCCACCGAACGAAAGGGGCAAGAGCCCTTGGTTACTTGGGGCTCTTCCAAGTGACTCGCCGTAAGGGCGAAACCAATAGCCGCCGTTACCCATGAAACGGATATGTACCCACCACGAAAACCCAGCCAAAGCCCGCACACAAACGACAGGCAATAAAAAGCCCCGCTTTTCAAGGCGAGGCTTTTGAGGTTTTCAGCGTTTCTGGCGTCTCAGGCAACCAGTGCCTGACGGGTACGCTCGATCACGGCCTGCAGCGGCTCGGCGCTGGAGTATTGATCGGGGTACAGGCGTTCGCTGTGACGAGCGATGCCGTGTTCGTTGACCAGAGTGAAACTGAAGCAGCCTTTGCGAGCGGCCATGATCAGGCAGTTCATTGGTGCAAAAGCGTTGGTTAGGGTGCGAATGGCATCCTGGGTGTGGATTTGAGTAGTCATTAATGGGTGTTCCTACAAGCGACACGGATAAGAACCGTGCAAAATTAAAACGTTCCAGTGACGACGACCACCATTGGTCGAACGAAGAACCCGACTGGAACAAAGCAGCCAGTTTGAAGCGCTGATTAAGTTGGCGCGCTTGGGCTGGCAGGTAGGTACTTAGGAGGGCAGGCAACACATCAAGGGCAAAGGTTCTGGGCCCGGGGTGAAGATCCTGATCAATTTGCAGGCTGGTTCGGTCAGAGTAAGTGAGCTTCGCAACACCCTTTGCTTTCGATTCAAAGGCTGTGTTGGCGCAAGGTTTACCTGGAAACCATCGAGGTGGTCGATCCCGCTTGTTCGGTTGAGGCTTCCTTTGGGAAGGCTGACCGGGAGGATTTGTTCGACCAGAATTGACTTTCAGCTTGGTACTAACGCCGCGGATACTAACGGATTGAATTGCAGAAAGGAAGTGTGTTAGTCAAAAACATCTCCCGGATGCCGTCATTCGTGTGCGGACTGGCGCTCACCAACGGCCAGAGAGCGACCGTTTCGCCCCGCAATGGCACAGATTCCGACCATCGGTCGTCAACGTTCGTCGGTTCGAAACCGGTCTGGATCATGGGTTCGCCAGGGTTTATCCCCAAGCCAGGTGAGAAAATGCGCCGAAAAAGCGCATGGATATAACTGCCTCGAAGGTACTTGTGCACATAAGTTGCGCGGACTGTCACCCCACTGTCATCTGCCCTTCAAGCGTAGTGGGTGCCTGTAACCAAAATTTAAGTCAATGAAAAACATCGGTTTTTTTTACTGGTGAAAAAATCGTCAGTTTGACTGCGAGCCCCATTCCACAGGGCTTTGCGAGAGTTCAAGGGCGGTTGTCCACTGAGTTATCCACAGCTTCTGTGGATTGTCCCGAGCGCTTGCTCTAGGACGGGCGTGCCGGGTTTTTTTAGGCTTTACCTGTAAGAAAAAAAGAGTAGAGTGGCGCGCCTTCCGATCTGCCCCACAGTGCTTTATGAAGTTTCGCTCAGTACCAGTTTCCGCAACCTCGACACCCAGTGTTACCCCACCCAAGCGCTTTTCGATGCGTGTGGCCGAATGGCTGCTGGACAGCCCGCGCCTGGGCGAAAACCACAACGTCAAACATTTCGCCGGGCGTTTGCTCAAGCAGCCGGCGCGTGAAGGCGTGGTGGCCGCGCAGAGTCGCCTCGGTCAGTTGATGTGCCGCGAATGCGGGAATGCCCGAGACCGCCGTATCGGCCAGGACCTCTTGCGTCAAGCCGCGCGGGCCGGGGATCGGCGCGCTCAGCAGGAACTCGGTCTGATCGAAGACTGAGCTGTCCAAGACCTGACACCTTGGTTAACCTTCAAGCTTTATCGAACGGGCAGGATTGGCTATGGCGATGGACTTGACCAGCATATTGCTCGGTCTGGCAGGTGCTGCACTGCCGTTGCTGGTATTGGCCTGGCAACTTCAGCGCCGTGCGAGCACCACGCAGTCAGAGGTTGCACTGCTGGAAGAGCGTCTGGCCATGGCCAACCTGGCACAGGATGGGTTGAATGCCCAGCTCGAAGCTGCTCGCGACGAAATCGCTGACCTGGGGCAGGCCAACGCCGCCAAGCAGGCAGACCTCGCCGCCTTGCGCCGTGAAGTCGAACTGCTGCAGATCGAACGTGATGACGCCCGTGACGCCGCTCATGCCTGGAACATTGAGCGCGCCGGCAAAGACGTTGAGTTGCGTCGCCTGGACGCTCAAGCCGCCTCGCTGAATGCCGAGCTGCGTGAGCAACAGGAAAGCCATCAGCAGCGCCTCAGTGACCTGCAAGGCTCGCGGGACGAGCTGCGTGCCCAGTTCGCCGAGCTGGCCGGCAAGATCTTCGACGAGCGCGAGCAGCGCTTCGCCGAAACCAGTCAGCAGCGTTTGGGGCAGTTGCTCGATCCGTTGAAAGAGCGCATCCAGTCGTTTGAAAAACGCGTCGAGGAAAGCTATCAGGCCGAGGCGCGCGAACGCTTTTCGCTGGCCAAGGAGCTGGAGCGTCTGCAACAGCTGAACCTGCGCCTGAGCGACGAAGCCACCAACCTGACCCGCGCCTTGAAAGGGCAGAAGACCCAAGGTAACTGGGGCGAGCTGATTCTCGAACGGGTGCTTGAGCACGCCGGTCTGGAGAAGGGCCGCGAGTACCAGACCCAGGTCAATCTCAAGGGCCCGGACGGCGAGCGGTTCCAGCCGGATGTGATCATTTATCTGCCGGGCGACAAGCAGGTGGTAGTCGACTCCAAGGTCAGCCTGACGGCCTATCAGCAATACGTGGCAGCCGAAGACGATGCCATCGGCCAGATCGCCATCAAGCAGCACGTGCTGTCGCTGCGCAACCACGTCAAAGGTCTTGCCGGCAAGGATTACAAACGGCTCGACGGCTTGCACAGCCTGGATTTCGTCTTGCTGTTCGTGCCCATCGAAGCGGCGTTTTCCGCGGCGTTACAGGCGGAGCCAACGCTGTTTCAGGAGGCATTTGACCGCAACATCGTGATCGTCAGCCCGACCACGTTGCTGGCCACCCTGCGTGTCATCGACAGCCTGTGGAAGCAGGAACGGCAGAGTCAGAACGCCCGGGAAATCGCTGAGCGGGCAGGGTGGCTGTACGACAAGTTCGTGTTGTTCATTCAGGACCTGGATGAAGTCGGCAATCGCTTGCAGCAACTGGACAAGGCCTACAGCTCGGCGCGCAACAAACTGACGGAAGGCCGTGGCAACTTGGTCAGCCGCAGCGAGCAGCTCAAGTTGCTCGGTGCGCGGGCCAGTAAAAGTCTGCCGGCGGACCTGCTGGAGCGGGCGATGACGGATGTCGATGGCCTGGTCGAATTGCCCGAGTAATCTCAAAGCTTCGCCGGCAAGCCAGCTCCTACAGTAAACCGCGTTCTCAACTGTAGGAGCCGGCCTGCCGGCGATGGCGTCCTTTGAAACACCACATCACTAAAAATCTACCGATCTACAACGGCAAATGCCGACTCAACAACGCCCGCAACGCCGCCGGCTTCACCGGTTTGGCCAGGTAATCCAGCCCCGCCGCATGCACCTGCGCCACTGTCTCGGGGTGTCCATCGGCGCTGATCACCACACCGGGCACCGGCTCGCCCAAACGGGTGCGCAGCCACGCCATCAACTCGGTCCCGGTCTCGCCGTCGTCCAGGTGATAATCCACCAGCGCCAATTGTGGACGTACGCCATCGCTGAGCAACGCCGCGCATTCGTCGCGATTGCGCGCTGTCCAGACCTGACAACCCCAGCGGGTCAGCAAACTGTTCATGCCTATAAGGATGCTGTCCTCGTTGTCGATGCACAGCACCTGCGCGCCGCTCAGGAGTTTGCCGTTGAGCTCGGTGACGTTGGCCGGCGCCGCAAGTTGCGCCTGAGCCAACGGCACGCTGACACTGAACACGCTGCCGCGCCCCGGCCAGGAACGCACCTGCAAGGTGTGGCCCAGAACGCGACACAGCCCGTCAGCAATCGCCAGGCCCAGACCCAGGCCTTTCTCGGCACGGGTCTGGTGGCTGTCGAGGCGTTTGAATTCTTCGAAAATCACTTTCAGTTTGTCTTCCGGGATCCCCGGACCACGGTCCCAGACCTCCAGGCACAGTTCACCCTTGTGCCGGCGAACCCCTAAAAGTACTGGCCCCTTGGCGTAGCGAAAGGCGTTGGTCAGGAAGTTCTGCAAGATCCGTCGTAACAGTTTGATGTCACTGTCGACCCGCAGCGTGCTGCCGCGAACGCGGAATTTGAGCCCCTGGTCCCGGGCCAGCGCCTTGAATTCCGCGCCAAGAATGTCGAACAGCTCATTGAGCACGAACGGTTTCGGGTCCGGGTTGATCTTGCCGTTTTCCAGGCGGGAAATGTCCAGCAAATCGCTGATCAGGTCTTCGGCCGAGCGCAGTGACGAATCCAGGTGATGAACCAGTTTCTGCGCTTCGCTGGACAAGCCATCGTCCTGATGGGACAGGGCAGCAGAAAACAATCGGGCGGCGTTCAGCGGTTGCATCAGGTCGTGGCTGACCGCCGCGAGGAAGCGGGTTTTCGACTGGTTGGCCGACTCGGCGGTGCCCTTGGCTTCGGTCAGGGCCACGTTGAGTTGCGACAACTCGTGGGTGCGCTCGGTGACCCGTCGCTCCAGGCCTTCGTTGGCTTCGGTCAGCGCCTGCTCGGCCTCGCGGAACGCGGTGATGTCGGTGAAGCTCATGACGAAACCGCCGCCCGGCATCGGGTTGCCGATCAGCTCAATCACACGGCCATTGGGGAAAAGTCTTTCAGACGTGTGGGCACGGCCCTGACGCATCCAGTGCAAACGGCGTGCGACGTGCACTTCAGCTTCACCCGGCCCGCACAGACCACGCTCGGCGTTGTAGCGAATGATGTCGGCAATCGGCCGACCGACGCTGATCAAGCCATCCGGGTAATTGAACAGTTCCAGATAACGCCGGTTCCATGCCACCAGCCGCAGCGACTGGTCGACCACGCTGATGCCCTGGGTGATGTTCTCGATCGCGCCTTGCAACAAGGCGCGGTTGAATTGCAGCACTTCCGAGGCTTCGTCGGCGATGCGCACGACATCCTCGAGTTGCATTTCCCGCCCTTCGATGGCGGCTTTTACCACCGCCCGCGTCGAAGAAGCACCCAGTACACCGGCCAGCAAACGTTCGGTATGGGCGATCCACTCGCTGTCGGCGTTCTGGTTCGGGTTGAAGCCTTTGCCCTGGCGATAGGCGAAACGGATAAAACTCTGACGGGCACGTTCTTCACCGACAAACCGCGCCGCGAGTTGCAGCAGATCTTCGATTTGCACCGCCAGCATTGAACGCGCGCTGGGGCGGGCACTGATTTCCTGGCCGATGAAACGGCCGGCCTGCCAGTGCTCCGAAACCCTTGTGCGTGACAGCACCGACACCCAGGCGAACAGTGTGAAGTTGGCCGCCAGCGACAACACCACGCCTTGGGTCAGCGGGGTGAGCGGCAGGTTCAGCGGATTGCTGTGCAACCACGCCAGCCCAGGGAACGTGCTCAACGACACGCCGAGGCTGTGCGCGGCAATCGGCAGAATCAGCGTGTAAAACCACAGGAACGTACCGGCGGCGAGGCCGGCGAACACGCCACGGCGGTTGGCCTGTTTCCAGTACAGCGCGCCAAGCATGGCCGGGGCCAGTTGGGTCACGGCGGCGAAGGCGATCTGGCCGATGGTCGCCAGGCTCGCGGTCGAGCCCAGCAGTCGATAGCTGACGTACGCCAGCAGCAAAATCACCACGATGCTGACGCGGCGCACCGAGAGCATCCACTGGCGGAACACTTCGAACGGCCGCTCGGCGTTGTTGCGACGCAGCAGCCACGGCAACAGCATGTCATTGGAGACCATGGTCGACAGCGCCACGCTGGCAACAATCACCATGCCGGTCGCTGCCGAAGCGCCACCGATAAAGGCCAGCATCGCCAGTGCGGGATGGGCCTGGGCCAGTGGCAGGCTGATGACAAAGGAATCCGGCAACACTGAACTTGGCAGCAGCATCTGGCCGGCCAACGCGATCGGCACGACAAACAATGCCGCCAACGCCAGGTACGCCGGGAACACCCACTTGGCCAGGCGCAAATCCTGCGGGTCGATGTTTTCCACCACGGTCACGTGGAACTGCCGGGGCAGACAGATGATCGCCATCATCGCCACACCGGTCTGCACCACCATCGATGGCCAGTTGATGGTTTCCTTCCAGTACTCTTCGAGGCGCGGCGCGAGCATGGCCTGGTCGAACAGGTCGTCGAATCCGTCGTACAGGCCGTAGGTCACGAACGCACCCACCGCCAGAAACGCGAACAGCTTGACCAGGGACTCGAACGCAATCGCCAGCACCATGCCGCGGTGGTGTTCGGTGGCGTCGAGGTTGCGCGTACCGAAGACGATGGTAAACAGCGCCAGCACCAGCGACACAATCAGCGCCGTGTCCTGGGCGCGGGTGCCCATGGCGTCGGCACCGGCACCGATCAACAGGTTCACCCCGAGCACGATGCCTTTGAGTTGCAGCGCAATGTAGGGCAGCACTCCGACCAGGCAGATCAACGCCACGACAATCGCCAGTGACTGGGATTTGCCGTATCGGGCGGCGATGAAGTCGGCAATGGAGGTGATGTTCTCCTGCTTGCTGATCATCACCATTTTTTGCAGGACCCACGGCGCGCAGACCAGCAACAGGATCGGCCCGAGGTAGATCGGCAGGAACGACCAGAGTTGTTCGGCGGCCTGGCCGACGGCGCCGAAGAACGTCCAACTGGTGCAATAGACCGCCAGCGACAGGCTGTACACCCAGGCGCGCACCCGTGGCGGCAGCGGCGCACTGCGACGGTCACCGTAGAAGGCGATGGCGAACATGATGGCCATATAGGCCAGGGCGACGGCGGCGATCAGCCCGCTGGACAGCGACATGGAAACTCCAGACAAAAGACACCCGGGACGACAGCCCGGACAGACAGTCTCGCACGACCGTCTGCGTTAGTCAGTGTCGACCAAGGTCGTGGAGTGGCGGGGTGTCGCAGGCGGTGTGTCAGATGTATCCAGGGTGTTTTTTCGGGCCTCTTCGCGAGCAAGCCCGCTCCCACATTCGACCGGGTTCTCCCATAGGAATGCGGTCGAATGTGGGAGCGGGCTTGCTCGCGAAGGCGTAATCACTGACTGAACGCAATCTCGATCAACCGATGCAACTCCTCAACCTCCAAAGGCGCCGGTGAAAACAGAATGCGAAACACCGTAGGCGCCGCCATCAGATTGATCAGCCGATCAACACCCGGTTTCGGCTCATCCGGATAACGATCCAGAATCATCTGCAACTGCCCGCCAATGATCGTCACACAAAGACCCGGCGTCGGGCTCGATTGCACATCGCGCAGCATGTTGCGGCCAGGTTCGGAGCTCATCTCGTCCAGATACTGCTCGGCCCAGGCCTGCACATCCCCGCGCAGGCTGCCGGTGTTGGCGGGCTCGCTGTCGGGTTGCATGCGCGCCAGGGCGACATCCGCCAGCAACGCCGACAGATCGCCCCAGCGCCGATAGATGGTCGACGGCGTAACCCCCGCGCGAGCCGCGATTTGCGGGACGGTCACGGTGGAGCGGTCCTGCTCTTCGAGGAGCGCGCGGACCGCCGAATGAATCGACTCTTGCACCCGGGCACTGCGGCCGCCGGGGCGTAAACTTGGACCTGTCATCACTTATTTCCTGCGTCGCGCCGGGGCTGCTGTTGCGCAGGCCAAGGCGCGAGGAGTGTGGTTTGGTTTTTCCAAATGAACGACGAGCAACGCAGGCCTGCGCAACAGCAGGCCCGGCCCTCCGGGTTGCCGCCTGAAAGCGGGCCATACTGCGTTGCAGTCCTTGGCAAGGAAACGACATTACCTACGGACTGCGCCTTGTCTGGCCCGCTTTCAGGCGGCAACGCGACGCAGGAAATAAGTGATGACAGGTCCCTAATAGCCATGGAGAGGACCTTAACACAAAGAGTTTGCTTTAAGCGCAGACGAGTAGCACACTCCGCAAAAGCAAAAAGTTAGCTTTTGCGGAGTGTGTGCATGTCGAGTTCTGTTTCAAACCGTTCAACCCTGTGGTTTCTGGCGATCACTTTACTGAGTTTTCTCGCCGCTTCCACGGCGCCGACGCCGTTGTACCACTTGTATCAGGAACAGCTGCATTTCTCGGCAGCGACGCTGACCGTTATCTTCGGCATCTACGCCATCAGTCTGCTGGTGGCGCTGCTGACGGTCGGTTCGCTCTCGGACTATCTGGGGCGCAAGCCGGTCATTTTCAGCGCCGTCCTGCTGAACGTGCTGGCGATGCTGCTGTTTATCAATGCCGACAGTGTGGCGTGGTTGATCGGCGCGCGGGTGCTTCAGGGGTTCGCGACAGGGATGGCCACCGCCGTATTGAGCGCCGCGCTGCTGGACACCGATCGCCAGCAGGGGCCGCTGATCAACAGTGTCGCGCCGCTGCTCGGCATGGCGGTTGGCGCCGTGGGATGCGGCTTGCTGGCCGAGTTTGCGCCGCTGCCGTTGCAGCTCACTTATTGGGTGTTGTTCGCGCTGTTTGTGATGCAGGCGCTGTATGTCTGGCGCCTGCCGGAAAGCGTCAGTTCGCAACCGGGGGCATGGGCCTCGCTGCGGCCGACCCTGCATGTGCCGACCCAGGCTCGCTCGACCTTGTGGCGAGTGTTGCCGCTGAATATTGCGACCTGGGCACTCGGCGGTTTTTATGCCTCGCTCGGCCCTTCGTTGCTGCGCACGGCCACCGGTTCCACCTCGAACCTGATGGGGGGAGCGGCAGTCGCCGCATTGACGCTGACCGGCGCGCTGATGATCTTCACCCTGCGCAACCGGCCCGCCGCCAAGGGGCTGTTGCTGGGCGGCACGTTACTGCCCATCGGCGTCGTGTTGCTGTTGCTGGGCGTGCACAGCGCCAGCCTGGCATTGTTTTTCCTCGGCACGCTGGTGGCTGGTTGCGGATTCGGCGCCGGTTTCCTCGGTGCGGTGCGCAGTCTGGTTCCGCTGGCGCAGCCCCATGAACGGGCCGGGTTGATGTCGGCGTATTACGTGCTCAGTTACCTGGCGTTCTGCTTGCCGTCGTTGCTGGCGGGGAATCTGACGCGCACGTTTGGCCTGGTGGCGACCACCGATGGTTATGGTGCCGTGCTGATCGTCCTGTCTGTCGGTGCGTTGCTGGCGTTGATGCGGCCGCGGTCTGCCGAAGTGTGCAGCGCGACCGGTCATCCATAAAAAAACGCGGCGCCGTTCAAGGCGCCGCGTTTTTGTGTGCAGCGATCAAATCTGCGCAAATCCGCCATCGACGAACAGCTCGATCCCATTGATGAAGCTGCTGTCATCCGACGCGAGGAACACCGCGGCTTTGCCAACCTCCGATGGCGTTCCAAGACGGCCAATCGGCACCTGGCTGGCGAGGTAATCCAGCAACCCCTGCTGCTGATCTGCTGGCGCAAGTTCAGTCAGGCCTGGCGTGTGAATCGGGCCGGGGCTGATGACATTGACGCGAATCCTGCGCGCTTTCAAATCCAGCAACCAGGAGCGGGCAAAGTTGCGCACGGCGGCTTTGCTGGCGCTGTAGACGCTGAAGTTTTCCGTGCCTTTGGTGGCGGTCGTGGACGCGGTGAGAATCACCGAACCGCCGTCCTTGAGCAGCGGCAGTGATTTCTGCACGGTGAACAGCAGGCCTTTGACGTTGACGCCGAAAATCCGGTCGAAGTGTTCCTCGGTAATCGCGCCGAGGGGCAACATGTCGCCACCGCCCGCATTGGCAAAGACGATGTCCAGAGTACCGGCCTTGGTCCTGATCACGTCGAAGATGCGGTCCAGGTCGGCAAGGTTCGCGACGTCGCCCTGAATCCCGGTGACGTTGTGACCGATGCTGCTGACCGCCGCATCCAGTTCGGCTTGGCGGCGACCGGTGATGAACACCGTGGCGCCTTGGTCGACGAACGCTTGAGCCGATGCCAGGCCGATGCCGGTGGTGCCGCCAGTGATCAGTGCAACCTTGCCTTTGAGTGTGTTGCTCATGAGGTGAATCTCCGCTGAATCGTTAAGGAAGTTCCTGGCACTGTCGTGCGCCGTTGAACAAACTCTATGCCGGAAGATTCATCGGAAAAATCGCCTGAATCGGGTTTGTTTGTACATGGTTGTGGACAATACTCAAGGCTCGTCCCTTGAGATGTCTGTCATGAATCAACTGTTGGCCATGCGTGTTTTCTCCCGCGTCGTGCAGGCCGGTTCGTTTACCAGGGCCGCCGACTCGCTGAACATGCCAAAAACCTCGGTCAGCAAACTGGTGGCCGAGCTTGAAGAACACCTCGGTGCGCGGCTGTTACAGCGCACCACGCGCCGGCTGACGGTGACGGCGGATGGCATGGCTTACTACGAGCGCGCCTTGCAGTTGATGGTGGAGCTGGACGATCTGGACAACAGTTTCGCCAGTGCCCAGGGCCACCCGCGCGGCAGGATTCGCGTCGATGTCGGCGGCTCGGTGGCGACGATCCTGATCATCCCCGCATTGCCGGATTTCTATGCCCGATACCCGGACATCCAGGTCGAGTTGGGTGTCAGCGATCGGCCCGTGGACCTGATCAGCGAAAACGTCGATTGCGTGATTCGCGGCGGGCCATTGACCGAACTCTCCATGGCTGCGCGACCCCTGGGCCTGTCGTCATGGACCACCTGCGCCACCCCGGGCTATCTCGAACGTTTTGGCACCCCGACCGACCCGCGAGACCTGGAGAAAAATCACCGCATCGTCAGTTATCACTCGGCGCGTACCGGGCGGGTAATGCCGGCGCGATTCGAGCGCAACGGTGAAAAGTTCGAGATTCGGGGGCAGGGAGCATTCAGTGTCAACGAGAGCAACGCCCATCTGGCCTCGGGGCTGGCGGGTCTTGGGGTGATCCACACGTTCACTTACACCGTGCAACCGCACATCGAGCGTGGCGAGCTGGTGCCGATTCTTCAGGACTGGCGTCCACCCCGGTACCCGTTTCACGTGTTGTACCCGCCTAACCGGCACCTGAGTAACCGGGTTCGGGTATTCATCGATTGGCTGGCGCAGCTGTTCGCCGGTTTGGGTTAGCCTTGGCACCGCCATTTCTTTCGACGGACCGCCCATGAAGATCATCCGCAGCCATTCCTTCACCGCTGACCGTGCCTGGGGAGCGCTGGACATCGCCAACATGAACGGCATCACCACACGTCTGCACTGGACCGATCAGCCATACAAGTGGCATGTGAATGATGGCGAGGAAGTGTTCGTTGTGCTCGATGGCCAGGTGCAGATGCGCTATCGCGAAGCAGGCCAGGAGAAAGCGGTAATGTTGGCTGTCGGCGATATCTTTTATGCCTCGGTGGGCACCGAGCATGTGGCGCATCCGCTGGGGGTGGCGAGGATATTGGTGATCGAATCGGAAGGCAGCGTTTGATGCTATATCTAAAAAATAGATAACAGTTAGAGATATTACCCGTTATATAGATATTCGATTTGGGCCTACCCTGAATTCCACCTCAACAGAGGACAGGAGTTCGCTATGACATGCCCCAACGCCACCCCCGTTTTCAAACCTTTCAGTCACTTGCAGCACCCGCGCGAGGTCATCCGCCAGTTCACCCCGAACTGGTTCGCCGCGACCATGGGCACGGGCGTTCTGGCGCTGGCCTTGGCCCAGTTGCCTGGCGCGACGCCGGGTCTGCATGCGATCGCCGAAGCCCTTTGGCTGTTCAATATCGGTCTGTTCATCTTGTTCGCGGCGCTGTACGCGGCGCGCTGGGTGCTGTTCTTCGATGAGGCCCGGCGGATTTTCGGGCACTCCACGGTTTCGATGTTCTTCGGCACGATTCCCATGGGGTTGGCGACCATCATCAATGGTTTCCTGCTGTTTGGCCTGCCGCGCTGGGGCGAGGGTGTCGTCCATGTGGCTGCGCTGCTGTGGTGGCTGGACGTGGCGATGTCGCTGGCCTGCGGTGTGCTGATTCCCTACATGATGTTCACCCGCCAGGAACACAGCATCGATCAGATGACCGCCGTTTGGCTGTTGCCAGTGGTGGCGGCGGAAGTGGCGGCCGCCAGTGGCGGGTTGCTGGCGCCGCATTTGGCCGAGGCCCATGGGCAACTGGTGGTGTTGGTGACGAGCTACGTGCTCTGGGCATTTTCCCTGCCGGTGGCGTTCAGCATTCTGACAATTCTCATGCTGCGCATGGCGCTGCACAAACTGCCCCACGAAAACATGGCAGCGTCGAGCTGGCTGGCGCTCGGCCCGATTGGCACCGGGGCGCTGGGCATGTTGCTGCTGGGCGCTGATGCGCCGGCCATCTTCGCCGCCAACGGGTTTGCCGGCCTGGGTGAAATTGCGGCGGGGCTGGGGCTGGTGGCGGGGATCACGCTGTGGGGCTTCGGTTTGTGGTGGATGCTGATTGCGCTGCTGATCACCGGGCGTTACCTGCGCGCCGGGATTCCATTCAACCTCGGCTGGTGGGGCTTCACCTTTCCGCTGGGCGTCTATTCTCTGGCAACGTTGAAACTGGGAAGCACGTTGAACCTGGCGTTTTTCAATGCCTTTGGCTGTGTGCTGGTGGCGTTGCTGGCGGTGATGTGGCTGATCGTTGCCAAACGCACGGTACAAGGCGCGTGGCGGGGCGAGTTGTTTGTCTCGCCGTGCATTGCAGGTTTAAACAAATAACCGGGTAATGTGTGGCCTGGATCGACGTGCGGCATTCCAATCACAGTATCCACGCCACTCTCTAACAACATCAGGGCACACGGAAGATGAGTCACCCCTCACAGTTCACCTTGCTTCGCACCCGGCGCTTCCTGCCGTTTTTCGTGACCCAGTCCCTCGGGGCGTTCAACGACAACGTCTTCAAGCAATCGTTGATCCTCGCCATTCTGTACAAGTTGACCATCGAGGGTGATCGTTCGATCTGGGTCAATTTGTGTGCGTTGCTGTTTATTCTGCCGTTCTTTCTGTTTTCGGCGCTGGCCGGGCAATTTGGCGAGAAGTTCGCCAAGGACGCGCTGATCCGTCTGATCAAGCTTGGGGAAATCGCCATCATGGCGGTCGGCGCCGTGGGGTTTGTCTTCGATCACCTGTCGCTGATGCTGCTGGCGCTGTTTGCCATGGGCACGCACTCGGCGCTGTTCGGGCCGGTGAAATACTCGATCCTGCCCCAGACCTTGCACGAAGACGAACTGGTGGGCGGCAACGGCCTGGTGGAAATGGGCACCTTCCTGGCGATCCTCGCCGGGACCATCGGCGCCGGGATCATGATGTCCTCCGCGCATTACGCGCCCATCGTGTCCACGGCGATCGTCGGTATTGCGGTGCTCGGTTACCTGGCCAGTCGAAGCATTCCGCGGGCGGCGGCCTCATCGCCGGAAATGCGCCTGAACTGGAACATCTTCAGCCAATCCTGGGCCACCTTGAAACTGGGCCTGGGACAAACACCGGCGGTGTCGCGCTCGATTGTCGGCAACTCGTGGTTCTGGTTTGTCGGGGCGATTTACCTGACGCAAATCCCGGCGTACGCCAAGGAATGGATGCACGGCGACGAAACCGTGGTGACGCTGATTCTTACCGTGTTCTCGGTCGGTATCGCACTCGGCTCGCTGCTCTGCGAAAAACTGTCCGGACGCAAAGTCGAGATCGGTCTGGTGCCGTTCGGCTCGTTTGGCCTGACGGTGTTCGGTTTGCTGCTGTGGTGGCATTCCGGCGGGATTCCCGAAAGTGTCGACGGCCATGGCTGGATCGAAATCCTCGGCTTTGGCCACACCTGGCTGGTATTGATCGACATTCTTGGTCTCGGGGTTTTCGGTGGTTTCTACATCGTGCCGCTGTACGCGCTGATTCAGTCGCGCACCCCGGAGAACGAGCGGGCGCGGGTGATTGCCGCCAACAATATTCTCAACGCGCTGTTCATGGTGGTCTCGGCGATTGTCTCGATCGTGTTGCTGAGCCTGGTCAAGCTGTCGATCCCGCACCTGTTCCTGGTGGTGTCGCTGCTGAACATCGGCGTCAACGCCTACATCTTCAAGATCGTCCCCGAGTTCAGCATGCGTTTCATGATCTGGCTGCTCAGCCATTCCATGTACCGCGTGGAGCATCGCAATCTGGAGCTGATTCCGGATGAAGGCGCGGCGTTGCTGGTGTGCAACCACGTGTCTTTCGTCGATGCGCTGCTGATTGGCGGCGCGGTGCGTCGGCCGATTCGCTTTGTGATGTATTACAAGATCTACAACCTGCCGGTGCTGAACTTTATCTTCCGCACGGCCGGGACAATTCCGATCGCAGGACGTCAGGAAGACATTCAGATTTACGAAAGGGCCTTCACACGCATTGCTCAATATCTGAAGGACGGTGAGCTGGTGTGCATCTTCCCTGAAGGAAAGTTGACCGCCGATGGCGAGATCAACGAGTTCAAGGGCGGGTTGACGCGGATCCTCGAAGAGACGCCGGTGCCGGTGATTCCATTGGCATTGCAGGGGTTGTGGGGGAGTTTCTTCAGTCGCGATCCCGACAAGGGCCTGTTCCGTCGGTTGTGGTCGCGGGTGACCCTGGTGGCGGGGCCGGCGGTGGCGGTAGAAGCGGCGGAGCCGGCGAAGCTGCAAGGGATGGTCGGTGCATTGCGCGGCGCTGTCCGCTGATCCCTGTCGATGCGGGCCGTTATTGCCGCGAGCCCGCGCTGGCGGGTGTTCAGCCCGCCATCGCCAAGCGGTTGCGTCCTTCGCGCTTGGCCACATAAAGCGCGCTGTCGGCCCGACGCAGCAGGCTCTCGGCTGATTCGCCGGGCAACAGGGTCGAACAACCGAGGCTGACGGTCAGCTCGATCAGGTTGCCATCGGCCGAAAACTCCTTGGCTTGCGCCGCGAATCGCAGGCGCTCGCCGACCATGGCGGCGGCTTCCCGGCCGGTGTTGGACAGCAGAATCAAAAACTCCTCGCCACCAAAGCGGAACACCATGTCCACGTTGCGCAGCTGGCTTTTGATCGAAGCGGCGACCCCCTTGAGCACGTCATCGCCAGCGCTGTGGCCATGGGTGTCGTTGATTTGTTTGAAATGATCGATGTCCAGCATCAACAACGACAAGGGCTGCAGATGCCGACGCGACATGTCGATTTCCCGTTGCAGCGTCTGGTCCATGGCAATGCGGTTGCCGGTGTCCGTAAGCGGGTCGCGCAGGGCGCTTTGGGTGGCGGCGCGGTAGAGCAGGGCATTACGCATCGGATACATCAGCGCAGACAACGAAGACTCGAGGTTGCCCAGTTCCTGCTCGCTGAAACGCTGATTGCGGCGGAACACCAGTTCACCCAGGTGCTCGCCCTCATGGCTGAGGCTATAGCTGATCGAGTGGTGGCCGCGCTGGCCGTATTCCAGGCGCAAGTCGCTGGCCTTGTGCTGGTAGCTCAAGGCGTCGAGCGGTACGAGTTGCTGAATTTCACGGTAGAAGAGCCCAAGAATGCGTTGCGGCTCAAGGCTGGTTTGCAGCTGCAAACTCAGTTGCTGGCGCAATTGCGCAAGGCTGACCGGCCTCTCCAGAAGAGGGGGCTGCTGACCAAAGCCCAGGCGTTGCAATTTGGCGCTATCGAAGTCAATTGCGTTGGTCTGGGAAGGTGATTTCATATGGCGTGCACCCCTAAGCAGTAAGGCTGTCTTACAGGCTGGGTGAGAGCGGCTTTGGGCTGCGCGTCATACTGGTCCATCAGTCCCGTAGGACATTTGGCGCAAGTCTAATCTGCTTTGCTGAAGATTAGTAACCTATCGACCCGAAGGTCTGCCCGACTGCTTTCACTCACTCGGCGTGTCTGAGCAGATATAGAGCGAAAGTCATGCCATTCGGTTCATTTGAATAAAAGTTGTTACAAATCAATGTATTGAAGGATTTTTCGGCTTTTTGCAGCCCATTTCATGACATTTCTTTGACTAAAAACAGGTGCAGTTGCGACGCTTATTGAGTGCCGTGACGGAAATTCGCCACGGCACAAAAGCGACGCACGGTGTTACTGCGCGTTGAATGCCTGGCCGTTGATGCCGGTGCTGTCCGGGCCCATCAGGTAGAGATAGACCGGCATGATCTCTTCGGGTGTCGGGTTGTTCAGCGGGTTTTCACCAGGGTAAGCCTGGGCGCGCATGCTGGTGCGGGTGGCGCCGGGGTTGATGCTGTTAGAACGCACCGGTGCGACGGTGTCGACTTCGTCGGCCAGGGTTTGCATCAGGCCTTCGGTGGCGAACTTGGAGACGCCATAAGCGCCCCAATACGCACGACCCTTGCGGCCGACGCTGCTGGAAGTGAACACCACCGAAGCGTCCTGCGACAGTTTGAGCAGCGGCAGCAGGGTGCTGGTGAGCATGAACATCGCGTTGACGTTGACTTGCATGACACGCATGAAGTTCTCGCCGGAGAGCTGTTCGATCGGTGTGCGCGGACCAATGATCGAGGCGTTGTGCAGCAAGCCGTCGAGGTGGCCGAACTCGGTTTCGATCATCGCCGCCAACTCATCGTATTGATGGGGCAGGGCGGTTTCCAGGTTGAACGGGATCACCGCCGGTTGTGGATGACCGGCGGCTTCGATTTCGTCGTAGACCTGAGTCAGGTTGGCTTCGGTCTTGCCCAGCAACAGCACGGTGGCGCCGTGGGCGGCGTAGGTTTTCGCGGCGGCAGCGCCGATACCACGACCAGCGCCGGTGACCAGGATGACCCGGTCCTTGAGCAATTCAGGGCGGGCGGAATAATCAAACATAAAGAAACCTCAAAAAATCGGAACGTGCGCGTAGAGACGCGATCCACCGGACCTGCTTTTGTAGGAGCCGGCTTGCTGGCGATGGCGATACTGGAAACGCCATCGCCAGCAAGCCGGCTCCTACAAAGGCGTTTCAGCTTGGCGATTTCAAAATCGCCATCGCCGGCAAGCCGGCTCCTACAAAGGCGGGTCAGCAGCTACAGAGGGCGCTATCCAAAACCTTGCGCAACTCCAGCGGATGATCGACCACCACATCCGCACCCCAATGCCGCGGGTTGTCGTCCGGGTGAATGTAGCCAAAGGTCACGGCGGCGGTCTTGGTGCCGGCGTCACGACCGGATTCGATATCGCGCAGGTCATCACCTACAAACAGCACGCTGGCCGGATCAAGGTCGAGCATCTTGCACGCCAGGATCAACGGCTCCGGGTCCGGTTTGCTGTTCTTCACGTGATCCGGGCAAATCAGTAGCGCCGAACGCTCGGCCAGCCCGAGCTGCTGCATGATCGGCTCGGCAAACCGCAGAGGCTTGTTGGTGACCACGCCCCAGATCAGGTTGGCTTTTTCGATGTCGGCCAGCAACTCGCCCATGCCGTCGAACAGCTTGCTGTGCACCGCGCAGCCCACGAGGTAGCGCTCCAGGAACTCCAGGCGCAGCTCTTCAAAGCCTGGCGATTCCGGGTCCATGCTGAACGTCACCGCGACCATCGCCTTGGCGCCGCCGGAGATCTCGTCGCGGATGTGCTTGTCGTTCATCGGCGGCAAGCCGCGGTCGGCACGCATTGCCTGACAGATCGCAATGAAGTCCGGCGCGGTGTCGAGCAGCGTGCCGTCCATGTCGAAAAGGACTGCTCTGATACGCATCGGCTTATTCCTCGCGCAGGGTCTGGATCATGTAGTTGACGTCCACGTCGGCCGCCAGTTTGTAGTGCTTGGTCAGCGGGTTGTACGTCAGGCCGATGATGTCCTTGACGGTCAGGCCCGCCATGCGGCTCCAGGCACCCAGCTCGGAAGGGCGGATGAATTTCTTGAAGTCATGCGTGCCGCGCGGCAGCAGCTTCATGATGTATTCGGCGCCGACGATGGCGAACAGATACGCCTTCGGGTTGCGGTTGATCGTGGAGAGGAACACCTGGCCGCCCGGCTTGACCATTTTGAAGCAGGCGCGGATCACCGAGGAGGGATCCGGTACGTGCTCAAGCATTTCCAGGCACGTGACCACGTCGAACTGTTCCGGCATTTCTTCAGCCAGGGCCTCGGCGGTGATCTGCCGGTATTCGACGTTCACGCCCGACTCAAGCTGGTGCAGTTGAGCGACGGCCAGCGGCGCTTCGCCCATGTCGATGCCCATCACGGTCGCACCGCGTTGCGCCATGGCTTCGCTGAGGATGCCGCCGCCGCAACCGATGTCGAGAACTTTCTTGCCGGCCAGATTGACCCGTTCGTCAATCCAGTTGACCCGCAGCGGGTTGATGTCGTGCAGCGGTTTGAACTCGCTTTCGCGGTCCCACCAGCGATGGGCCAGGGCTTCGAATTTAGCGATTTCGGCGTAGTCGACGTTACTCATGGTTCATCCTCTAAAACTTGAAAAATCCTGTTGCCCCGGCGGTGAGTCCGGGGTGCTTACAATTCGGTGTGGCCACTGATGCGCTGGCCCCAGGCCTTGGCGGTGGCGCACAGCTGTTCTTCATCCAGACGGGTCAGGCGACGGTCGTCGAGCAATTGCTTGCCGCCCACCCACAGGTGTTTCACGCAGTCGCGACCGGTGGCATATATAAGCTGCGAAACCGGGTCGTAGACCGGTTGCTGCGCCAGGCCCGAGAGGTCGAACGCGACGATGTCCGCCGCTTTGCCGACTTCCAGCGAGCCGACGTCGGCCTCGATGCCCATGGCGCGCGCGCCGTTCAGCGTGGCCATGCGCAGCGCGCGATGAGCGTCCAGCGCGGTGGCCGAACCAGCGACGGCTTTGGCCAACAACGCGGCGGTGCGGGTTTCGCCGAGCAGGTCGAGGTCGTTGTTGCTGGCCGCGCCGTCGGTGCCGACAGCCACATTGACGCCAGCCTGCCACAAACGTTCTACCGGGCAGAAACCGCTGGCCAGCTTCAGGTTCGACTCCGGGCAATGAATCACATTGGTGTTGCTTTCTACCAGCATCACCAGGTCTTCATCGCTGATCTGTGTCATGTGAACGGCCTGGAAGCGCGGCCCCAGCAAGCCCAGGCGTGCCAGTCGGGCCAACGGCCGCTCGCCACGCTGCTCGACGGCTTGCTGTACTTCGAACGCAGTTTCGTGGACGTGCATGTGAATCGCCGCGTCCAGTTCTTCGGCGATCACCCGGATTTTCTCCAGGGTTTCATCGCCCAACGTGTAGGGCGCGTGGGGGCCGAAGGTGACTTTGATGCGCTCGTGGTGCTTAAGATCGTTGAACAGCTCGACGCCCTGACGAATGGCGTCATCCGCCGTGCCGGCGCCCGGGATCGGGAAATCGAGGATCGGAATCGCGATTTGCGCGCGTATGCCGCTGTTATGCACACGTTCGCTGGCAACCTTCGGGAAGAAATACATGTCAGAGAAGCAGGTAATACCACCTTTTATCTGTTCGGCGATGGCAAGGTCGGTGCCATCGCGTACAAAAGCCTCATCGACCCATTTGGCTTCGGCGGGCCAGATGTGGTTTTCCAGCCAGGTCATCAGCGGCAGGTCATCGGCCAGGCCGCGGAACAGCGTCATCGCCGCGTGCCCGTGAGCATTGATCAGGCCGGGGCTGAGGAGCATGCCAGGGAGTTCGCGGACTTCGGTTGCGTTAAGCTTCAGCGCGACAGACCGCGGGCCGATAAACACGATGCGCCCGTCGCGGATGCCCAGGCCATGCTCTTTGAGGACAACGCCAGCGGGTTCGACGGGTACCAGCCAGGTCGGCAGCAATAACAGGTCGAGCGCAGCGGCAGTGTTCGGCATCGAGGGTCGGTTCCAGTGCTTTTGTAAAGGATGGCGAAGTATACCCGAGCGTCTTCGCGGGGGGATCGCTATAATCGGCGGCTTTTGTTCATGAGTGCGGGGTGAAGGATGCGCGATCGACTGTTGGCTGCGGAGAAGGTGAAGGCCATCGATTGGCGTGATGGCGCCCTGTACCTGCTGGATCAGCGTATTTTGCCGTTCGAGGAAACCTGGATTGCCTACACCAGCGCGGCTGGTGTGGCCGAGGCTATTCGTTCGATGGTGGTGCGCGGCGCGCCGGCGATTGGCATCAGTGCCGCCTATGCCATGGTGCTTTCAGCCCGCGCCCGAATTCTCGAGGGCGGTGACTGGCAGGCCGCGTGGGAAGAGGATTACGCATTGCTGGCCGATTCTCGTCCAACGGCGGTGAACCTGTTCTGGGCCTTGAGTCGCATGCGTGACCGCCTTGATCGTATCAAGGGCGATGCCGACCCTCTCGCGGCGCTGGAGGCGGAGGCTATTGCCATTCATGAAAGTGATCGCGAAGCCAACCTGACCATGGCGCAGCTGGGTGTGGACCTGATCCGCAAGCACCAGGGCAACGCCCAGACGATCCTGACCCACTGCAACACCGGCGCACTGGCCACCGGTGGTTTTGGTACAGCGCTGGGCGTCATTCGCGGGGCGTTCATTGAGGGCATGGTCGAGCGTGTTTATGCCGACGAAACCCGTCCATGGTTGCAAGGTTCACGACTGACGGCGTGGGAGCTGGCCAACGAAGGCATCCCCGTGACCCTCAATGCCGACTCCGCCGCAGCTCACATCATGAAGACCAAAGGCATCACCTGGGTCATCGTCGGCGCCGACCGGATCACCGCCAATGGCGACGTGGCCAACAAGATCGGCACGTATCAACTGGCGGTCAACGCCATGCACCACGGCGTGCGTTTCATGGTGGTGGCGCCGAGTTCGACCATCGACATGAACCTGGCCAGTGGCGATGACATTCCGATTGAAGAGCGTGACGGGCGCGAGTTGCTGGAAGTCGGCGGCAAGCGGGTCGGGGCGGATGTCGATGCGTTCAATCCGGTGTTCGACGTCACCCCGGCGGACTTGATTGACGCGATCGTCACGGAAAAAGGCATCGTCGAACGCCCGGATACGGCGAAAATGGCGCAGTTGATGTGCCGCAAGCGGTTGCATTGATGGTCTCTGGCGCCTGATACGGCGCCTTCGCGGGCAAGCCTCGCTCCTACAGTGGGCAACAACGGTTCACTGTAGGAGCGAGGCTTGCCCGCGAAGAGGCCCCAAAAGTCAACAAATCAGCTCGAATCATCCCCGAAATGGGTATTCAACAAAGCTCTAAGCCCCTCTCGTCCCCTTCAAGCCTGCCATCAGTCAACTAACTACACTCCATGCGCATCTGGGGGATAGGTGCGTGGCGGCTCTTGTGATAACATCCGGCGTTTTCCGAGGCAGTCCCACGGGGTTGTCTTTACTGCGCAAATCCATGGCATAACTCGTTGATTTGTCGTAAGTCGGTGCATGGCACTCAGCCTGCAGCGGCGAGCTTCGTTCGTCCCATATGGATGTGACGAGGTTTCACCAGAAAAAGGAATCGAGCTTCTCATGGGCGAACTGGCCAAAGAAATCCTCCCGGTCAATATCGAAGACGAGCTGAAGCAGTCCTACCTCGACTACGCGATGAGCGTAATTGTCGGGCGGGCACTGCCGGATGCGCGCGATGGCTTGAAGCCCGTGCACCGGCGCGTGCTGTTCGCGATGAGCGAGCTGGGCAACGACTTCAACAAGCCGTACAAGAAATCTGCCCGTGTTGTCGGTGACGTGATCGGTAAGTATCACCCGCACGGTGATACCGCGGTGTACGACACCATCGTTCGGATGGCGCAGCCATTCTCGCTGCGCTACCTGCTGGTAGACGGTCAGGGCAACTTCGGTTCGGTGGACGGCGACAACGCCGCGGCCATGCGATACACCGAAGTGCGCATGACCAAGCTGGCGCACGAGCTGCTGGCTGACCTGCATAAAGAAACCGTGGACTGGGTGCCGAACTACGACGGCACCGAAATGATCCCGGCGGTCATGCCGACCCGTATTCCCAACCTGCTGGTCAACGGCTCCAGCGGTATCGCCGTGGGCATGGCGACCAACATCCCGCCGCACAACCTCGGTGAAGTCATCGACGGTTGCCTGGCGCTCATCGACAACCCCGAGTTGACCATCGATGAGCTGATGCAATACATCCCCGGTCCGGACTTCCCGACCGCCGCGATCATCAACGGTCGCGCCGGCATCATCGAAGCCTACCGCACCGGTCGCGGCCGCATTTACATGCGCGCCCGCTCGATGATCGAAGACATCGACAAGGTCGGTGGCCGTCAGCAGATCGTCATCACCGAACTCCCTTACCAGCTGAACAAGGCCCGTCTGATCGAGAAGATCGCCGAGCTGGTTAAAGAGAAGAAGCTCGAAGGTATCACCGAGCTGCGTGACGAGTCCGACAAGGACGGTATGCGCGTTGTGATCGAGCTGCGTCGTGGCGAAGTGCCTGAGGTGATCCTCAACAACCTCTACGCCCAGACCCAGCTGCAAGCAGTATTCGGTATCAACATCGTTGCGCTGATCGACGGCCGTCCGCGGATCCTGAACCTCAAGGACCTGCTGGAAGCCTTCGTTCGTCACCGTCGCGAAGTCGTTACCCGTCGTACCGTGTTCGAGCTGCGTAAAGCGCGCGAACGTGGCCACATTCTGGAAGGCCAGGCAGTTGCCCTGTCGAACATCGACCCGGTCATCGCGCTGATCAAGGCCTCGCCAACGCCGTCGGAAGCCAAGGAAGCGCTGATCAGCACGCCTTGGGAATCCTCCGCCGTAGTGGCGATGGTTGAACGTGCCGGTGCCGACTCTTGCCGTCCAGAGACCCTGGATCCGCAATACGGTCTGCGTGAAGGCAAGTACTTCCTCTCGCCGGAACAGGCGCAAGCCATTCTGGAACTGCGTCTGCACCGCCTGACCGGTCTGGAACACGAAAAACTGCTGGCCGAGTATCAAGAGATCCTCAACCAGATCGGCGAGCTGATCCGCATCCTCAACAGCGCCACGCGCCTGATGGAAGTGATCCGCGAAGAGCTGGAAGTGATTCGCGCCGAATACGGCGACGTGCGCCGCACCGAAATCCTCGATGCCCGTCTCGACCTGACCCTGGGTGACATGATCCCGGAAGAAGAGCGCGTCGTGACCATTTCCCACGGTGGCTACGCCAAGACCCAGCCATTGGCTGCGTACCAGGCCCAGCGCCGTGGCGGTAAAGGCAAATCGGCGACTGGCGTCAAGGACGAGGACTACATCGCTCACCTGCTGGTCGCCAACAGCCACACCACGCTGCTGCTGTTCTCGAGCAAGGGCAAGGTTTACTGGCTGAAAACCTACGAAATTCCGGAAGCGTCCCGCGCTGCCCGTGGTCGTCCGCTGGTCAACCTGCTGCCGCTGGACAGTGATGAATACATCACCACCATGCTGCCGGTCGAGGAATACACCGAAGGTCACTTCATCTTCATGGCGACTGCCAAAGGCACCGTGAAGAAGACCCCGCTGGAATCCTTCAGCCGTCAACGCAGCGTCGGTCTGATCGCGCTGGAACTGGATGAAGGTGACGTACTGATTTCTGCCGCCATTACCGATGGCGACCGCGAAGTCATGCTGTTCTCTGACGGCGGCAAGGTGACTCGCTTCAAGGAAACCGACGTTCGTGCCATGGGCCGTACCGCTCGCGGTGTCCGCGGTATGCGACTGCCGGAAGGCCAGAAGCTGATTTCCATGCTGATCCCGGAAGAAGGCAGCCAGATCCTCACCGCTTCGGCGCGTGGTTTCGGCAAGCGTACGGCGATCACCGAGTTCCCTGAGTACAAGCGTGGCGGCCAGGGCGTTATTGCCATGGTCAGCAACGACCGTAACGGCCGTCTGGTTGGCGCGGTTCAGGTGCTCGACGGCGAGGAAATCATGCTGATTTCCGACCAGGGCACGTTGGTTCGTACCCGTGTCGACGAAGTCTCCAGCCTGGGTCGAAACACCCAGGGCGTGACCCTGATCAAACTGGCCAGCGATGAAACGCTGGTTGGTCTGGAGCGGGTACAGGAGCCGTCGGAAGTCGAAGGCGAAGAGCTGGAAGGCGAAGAGGGTGCGGTGTTCGACGGCGAAGTCGTGATCGACGACGTTGTTGAAGACCAACAACTCGACGCTGCCGCTGACGAAGAACCGCAAGAGTAAGCGGACAAACAGGGGGCGGATGAAAATTCGCCCCCTTGTTGTTTGTCCGAACGGAAAATTTCGATATCCAGGGACATCCCATGTGGGAGCGAGCCTGCTCGCGATGCAGGCGCCGCGGTACCTCTGAAGCACCGCGGTGATGCATTCGCGAGCAGGCTCGCTCCCACAGGTTTTCTGCTTCGGCAGGGACCCTGTGTCGATTGATGTTGTGATTTATTGCGTGATTACCACCAAATCAGAGCGAGATTGGATGTGAGCAAGAGAGCCTATAACTTCTGTGCCGGTCCTGCGGCACTTCCCGAAGCTGTCCTGCAGCGCGCCCAGGGTGAACTCCTTGATTGGCACGGCAAGGGTCTGTCGGTCATGGAAATGAGCCATCGCAGTGATGAGTTCGTGTCCATCGCTAACAAGGCCGAGCAGGATCTGCGTGATCTGCTGAATATCCCCTCGAACTATAAAGTGCTGTTCCTGCAAGGTGGCGCCAGCCAGCAATTTGCTCAGATTCCTCTGAACCTGCTGCCGGAAAGCGGCACTGCCGACTATATCGACACCGGTATCTGGTCGCAGAAAGCCATCGAAGAAGCGTCGCGCTACGGCCACGTCAACGTTGCCGCTACCGCCAAGCCTTACGACTATTTCGCGATTCCAGGTCAGAACGAATGGAAGCTGTCGAAAGACGCGGCCTACGTTCACTACGCACCGAACGAAACCATTGGTGGTCTGGAATTTAACTGGGTCCCGGAAACCGGTGACGTTCCGCTGGTCGCCGACATGTCTTCGGACATCCTCTCGCGCCCGATTGATGTTTCGCGTTTCGGCATGATCTACGCCGGCGCCCAGAAAAACATCGGCCCGAGCGGCATCGTCGTCAACATCGTTCGCGAAGACCTGCTGGGTCACGCCCGTTCCCTGTGCCCGACCATGCTCAACTACAAGGTCGCGGCCGATAACGGCTCGATGTACAACACCCCGCCAACATTGGCCTGGTACCTGTCTGGCCTGGTGTTCGAGTGGCTGAAAGAGCAGGGTGGCGTCGAAGCCATCGGCAAGCTCAACGAAGTGAAACAGCGCACGCTGTACGACTTCATTGATGCCAGCGGCCTGTACAGCAACCCGATCAACAAGTCGGATCGCTCGTGGATGAACGTGCCGTTCCGTCTGGCTGACGATCGTCTGGACAAGCCATTCCTGGCCGGTGCCGACGAGCGTGGCCTGCTGAACCTCAAGGGTCACCGTTCCGTGGGCGGCATGCGCGCCTCCATCTATAACGCCGTCGATATCGTTGCGGTCAACGCACTGGTTTCGTACATGGCAGAGTTCGAGAAGGAACACGGCTAATGTCTGAGCAAGAACTCAAGGCACTGCGCCTGCGCATTGATGCCCTGGACGAAAAAGTCCTGGAGCTGATCAGTGAGCGCGCACGCTGCGCCCAGGAAGTTGCGCGAGTAAAGATGGCCTCGCTGGCCGAAGGCGAAGTGCCGGTGTTCTATCGTCCTGAGCGTGAAGCTCAGGTGCTCAAGCGTGTGATGGAGCGCAATCAGGGCCCGCTGGGCAACGAAGAAATGGCGCGGTTGTTCCGCGAAATCATGTCTTCGTGCCTGGCCCTCGAGCAGCCGCTGAAAGTGGCTTACCTCGGTCCTGAAGGCACCTTCACTCAAGCGGCGGCCATGAAGCATTTCGGCCACGCGGTGATCAGCAAGCCGATGGCGGCCATCGACGAAGTGTTCCGCGAAGTGGCGGCCGGTGCGGTGAACTTTGGCGTGGTCCCGGTGGAAAACTCCACCGAGGGCGCGGTCAACCACACGCTCGACAGCTTCCTCGAACACGACATGGTCATCTGTGGCGAAGTCGAGTTGCGGATTCACCACCATCTGTTGGTCGGTGAAAACACCAAGACCGACAGCATCAGCCGCATCTATTCCCACGCCCAGTCGCTGGCGCAGTGCCGCAAGTGGCTGGATGCACACTACCCGAATGTCGAGCGCGTCGCGGTTTCCAGCAACGCCGAAGCGGCGAAGCGGGTCAAGGGTGAGTGGAACTCGGCGGCGATTGCCGGCGACATGGCAGCAGGCTTGTACGGGCTGACCCGTCTGGCCGAGAAAATCGAGGATCGCCCGGACAACTCCACGCGATTCCTGATGATCGGCAGCCAGGAAGTGCCGCCAACCGGCGACGACAAGACGTCGATCATCGTCTCCATGAGCAACAAGCCAGGCGCGCTTCACGAGTTGCTGGTGCCGTTCCACGACAATGGCATCGACCTGACACGCATCGAGACACGTCCTTCGCGTAGCGGTAAATGGACCTACGTGTTCTTCATCGACTTCGTCGGCCACCACCGCGATCCGCTGGTAAAAGGTGTGCTGGAAAAGATCAGTCAGGAAGCAGTGGCACTTAAAGTGTTGGGTTCCTACCCGAAAGCCGTTCTCTAAGGGGTAGCAAATGAGTGGCAACTTCCTCGCTCTGGCACAGCCGGGCGTGCAACAACTGTCGCCTTACGTTCCGGGCAAACCCGTGGACGAACTGGCGCGCGAGCTGGACATCGATCCGGCCAGCATCGTCAAACTGGCGAGCAACGAAAACCCGTTGGGCGCCAGTCCAAAGGCTTTGGCGGCCATTCGCGAAGAATTGGCCGAGCTGACCCGTTATCCGGATGGCAACGGTTTTGCGCTCAAGACCCTGCTGGCCGATCAGTGCCGCGTCGAACTGAATCAGGTGACGCTGGGCAACGGTTCCAACGACATCCTGGAGCTGGTCGCGCGTGCCTATCTGGCGCCGGGCCTGAATGCGGTGTTCAGCGAGCATGCGTTCGCGGTCTATCCGATCGTCACCCAGGCCGTCGGTGCGACGGCCAAAGTGATCCCGGCCAAAGACTGGGGCCATGATCTGTCGGCCATGCTGGCCGCGATCGATGCCGATACCCGTGTGGTCTTCATCGCCAACCCGAACAACCCGACCGGGACCTGGTTTGGCGCTGAAGCGCTGGACGAGTTCCTGCAGGATGTGCCGGAGCACGTGCTGGTGGTGCTGGACGAGGCCTACATCGAATACGCCGAAGGCAGCGACTTGCCGGATGGCCTGGACTTCCTGGCGGCGTACCCGAACCTGCTGGTTTCGCGCACCTTCTCCAAGGCCTACGGCCTGGCAGCGTTGCGAGTGGGTTACGGCTTGTCCACGGCGGTGGTCGCCGACGTGCTGAACCGTGTGCGTCAGCCGTTCAACGTCAACAGCCTGGCCCTGGCCGCTGCGTGCGCTGCGCTGCAGGACGCCGAGTACCTGGCTGAAAGCCGTCGCCTGAACGAAGCCGGCATGCTGCAGCTGGAAGCGGGCTTCCGCGAGCTGGGGCTGAGCTGGATTCCGTCCAAAGGCAACTTCATCTGCGTCGATCTCGGCCGTGTTGCCTTGCCGGTCTTCCAGGGCTTGCTGCGCGAAGGCGTGATCGTGCGTCCGGTGGCCAACTATGGCATGCCGAACCACTTGCGCATCACCATCGGCCTGCCGGCGGAAAACAGCCGCTTCCTTGAGGCGCTGACCAAGGTTCTGGCTCGTGGTTGATGTCACTGCACTGCAATCTGCTGAACCTATGATCGGTCGCCTGGTGGTGGTCGGTCTCGGTTTGATCGGCGGTTCGTTTGCCAAGGGCCTGCGTGAAAGCGGCCTGTGCCGCGAAGTTGTGGGTGTCGATCTCGATCCGCAGTCGCGCAAGCTCGCGGTCGAGTTGGGGGTGGTGGATCGCTGCGAAGAAGACCTGGCCGTTGCCTGCCAGGGTGCCGACGTGATTCAGCTGGCGGTACCGATCCTGGCCATGGAAAAGATGCTCGGCCGGTTGGCCTGCATGGACCTTGGGCAAGCGATTCTGACGGATGTCGGCAGCGCCAAGGGCAACGTCGTGCGCGCCGCGACCGAGGCGTTTGGCGGCATGCCGTCGCGTTTCGTGCCGGGCCATCCGATTGCCGGTTCCGAGCAGAGCGGGGTGGAAGCCTCCAATGCCGAACTGTTCCGTCGCCATAAAGTGATTCTGACACCGCTGGACCAAACCGATCCGGCCGCGCTGGCCGTGGTCGACCGGTTGTGGCGTGAACTGGGCGCCGATGTCGAGCACATGCAGGTCGAGCGTCACGACGAAGTGTTGGCGGCGACCAGCCATTTGCCGCACTTGCTGGCGTTCGGTTTGGTCGATTCGTTGGCCAAGCGCAATGAAAACCTTGAGATCTTCCGTTACGCTGCCGGCGGTTTCCGCGATTTCACAAGAATCGCGGGAAGCGACCCGGTCATGTGGCACGACATCTTCCTCGCCAACCGCGAAGCTGTCCTGCGCACGCTTGATACATTTCGCAGCGACCTCGACGCCTTGCGCGACGCGGTCGATGCAGGGGATGGGCACCAATTGTTGGGCGTGTTCACGCGCGCCCGGGTTGCCCGCGAACATTTCAGTAAAATCCTGGCTCGCCGGGCTTATGTGGACGCTATGAACTCCAACGACCTGATTTTCCTGGGACAACCTGGTGGCCGCCTGACTGGGCGGATTCGTGTACCGGGCGATAAATCGATTTCCCACCGTTCGATCATGCTCGGCTCCCTGGCCGAAGGCGTCACCGAAGTCGAAGGCTTCCTCGAGGGCGAAGACGCTCTGGCGACCTTGCAGGCCTTCCGCGACATGGGTGTCGTGATCGAAGGTCCGCACCACGGTCGCGTGACCATCCACGGCGTCGGCCTGCATGGTCTGAAGCCTGCGCCGGGCCCGATCTATCTGGGCAACTCCGGCACCTCGATGCGTCTGCTGTCCGGCCTGCTGGCCGCGCAGAACTTCGACAGCACCTTGACCGGTGATGCCTCGCTGTCCAAGCGTCCGATGAATCGCGTGGCCAATCCGCTGCGTGAAATGGGCGCCGTGATCGAGACCGCCGCTGAAGGTCGTCCACCGATGATCATTCGTGGCGGTAACAAGCTCAAAGGCCTGACCTACACCATGCCGATGGCCAGTGCCCAGGTTAAATCCTGCCTGCTGCTGGCCGGCCTGTACGCTGATGGCAAAACCACCGTCACCGAGCCTGCACCGACGCGCGACCACACCGAGCGTATGCTGCGCGGCTTCGGCTACCCGGTCAGCGTCAATGGCGCTACAGCGTCGGTCGAATCCGGACACAAGCTGACCGCGACCCACATTGAAGTGCCGGGCGATATTTCGTCGTCGGCGTTCTTCCTGGTGGCGGCGTCCATTGCCGAAGGTTCCGAACTGGTGCTCGAGCATGTCGGCATCAACCCGACCCGTACCGGCGTGATCGACATTCTGCGTCTGATGGGCGCTGACATCACCCTGGAAAACCAGCGTGAAGTCGGCGGCGAACCCGTAGCGGACCTGCGCGTGCGTGCAGCTAAACTCAAAGGTATCGAGATTCCCGAAGCGCTGGTTCCATTGGCCATCGACGAATTCCCGGTGCTGTTCGTGGCGGCGGCCTGTGCCGAAGGGCGCACCATCCTGCGTGGCGCCGAAGAATTGCGCGTCAAGGAATCGGACCGGATCCAGGTCATGGCCGATGGCTTGCTGGCACTGGGCGTCAAATGCGAACCGACCCCGGACGGCATCATCATTGATGGCGGCCTGATCGGCGGCGGCGAAGTGCATGGTCACGGCGATCACCGGATTGCCATGGCTTTCAGCGTGGCATCGCTGCGTGCCACTGCGCCAATTCGCATCCATGACTGTGCCAACGTCGCAACGTCGTTCCCGAACTTCCTGGCGCTGTGCGCGCAGGTCGGTATCCGTGTTGCACAAGAGGCTCAGTCGTGAAAAACATCGCACCGGTCATCACCATCGATGGGCCAAGCGGCTCCGGCAAGGGCACGGTAGCTGGCATTCTGGCCAAGCGTCTGGGCTGGAACCTGCTGGATTCCGGTGCGCTTTATCGGTTGCTGGCCTTCGCTGCGCACAATCACGGCGTCGACCTCACCAATGAAGAATTGCTGAAAAAACTTGCCGCTCATCTGGATGTGCAATTCATCGCGGCGACCGACGGTCAGTTGCAGCGCATCATTCTCGAGGGCGATGAAGTCAGCGATGTGATTCGCACCGAAAGCATCGGCTCCGGTGCCTCGCAGGTCGCGGCATTGCCCGCAGTGCGCGAGGCGCTGCTGCAGCGCCAGCGTGCATTCCAGGAAGCGCCGGGCCTGGTGGCCGATGGTCGCGACATGGGTACGGTGGTTTTTCCGGATGCACCGTTGAAGATTTTCCTCACCGCCAGTGCCGAGGAGCGTGCGCGCCGTCGATACTTGCAGTTGAAGGGCAAAGTCGATGGTGTTAGTCTGTCGAGTCTGCTAGATGAGATACGTGCACGCGATGAGCGTGACACCCAGCGAGCGGTAGCCCCGCTCAAACCGGCGGCTGACGCCATACAGCTGGATTCCACGGAATTATCCATCGACCAGGTGCTGGAACGCATCATGAGCGAGATCGCCATTCGCGATATCGCCGGGTGACCTAGAAGGCCGCAGGGGACCAGTCATAGTCCTGTGGTGCTTCTTTTAAATGAAACTAACCCACACCGTCTGGGGTGTGGAGATGGGCGTATTCTTCGCCCTCATCGACAGGAATTAAAATGAGCGAAAGCTTTGCGGAACTCTTTGAAGAAAGCCTAAAAACCCTGAACCTTCAGGCAGGCTCCATCATCACCGGTGTTATCGTTGATATCGATTACCAAGCTCGCTGGGTAACCGTTCACGCTGGCCTGAAGTCTGAAGCACTCATCCCGCTTGAGCAGTTCTACAACGACGCTGGCGACCTGACTATCAATGTCGGTGACGAAGTTCACGTTGCGCTGGACTCGGTTGAAGACGGCTTTGGTGAAACCAAGCTGTCCCGTGAAAAAGCCAAGCGCGCTGAATGCTGGATTGTTCTGGAAGCTGCCTTCGCAGCCGAGGAAGTGGTTAAGGGCGTTATCAACGGTAAGGTTAAAGGCGGCTTCACTGTCGACGTTAACGGCATCCGTGCGTTCCTGCCAGGTTCCCTGGTTGACGTCCGTCCTGTGCGCGATACCACGCACCTGGAAGGCAAAGAGCTGGAATTCAAGGTCATCAAACTCGACCAGAAACGCAACAACGTTGTCGTTTCCCGTCGTAGCGTCCTCGAAGCCGAGAACTCCGCCGAGCGTGAAGCTCTGCTGGAATCCCTGCAGGAAGGTCAGCAAGTCAAAGGTATCGTCAAGAACCTCACCGATTACGGCGCATTCGTCGATCTGGGTGGCGTGGACGGCCTGCTGCACATCACCGACATGGCTTGGAAGCGCATCAAGCATCCTTCCGAGATCGTCAACGTTGGTGACGAAATCGACGTTAAGGTTCTGAAATACGATCGCGAACGCAACCGTGTTTCCCTGGGCCTGAAGCAACTGGGCGAAGATCCATGGGTTGCTATCAAAGCCCGTTACCCAGAAAGCACTCGCGTTACCGCTCGTGTAACCAACCTGACCGACTACGGCTGCTTCGCTGAGCTGGAAGAAGGCGTTGAAGGTCTGGTACACGTTTCCGAAATGGACTGGACCAACAAGAACATCCACCCTTCGAAAGTCGTACAAGTCGGCGACGAAGTGGAAGTTATGGTTCTGGACATCGACGAAGAGCGTCGTCGTATCTCCCTCGGCATCAAACAGTGCAAATCTAACCCATGGGAAGATTTCTCTGGCCAGTTCAACAAGGGCGATAAAATCTCCGGCACCATCAAGTCGATCACCGATTTCGGTATCTTCATTGGTCTGGACGGCGGCATCGACGGTCTGGTTCACCTGTCCGACATCTCCTGGAACGAAGTGGGCGAAGAAGCCGTTCGCCGCTTCAAGAAGGGCGACGAGCTGGACACCGTTATCCTGTCGGTTGACCCAGAGCGCGAGCGTATCTCCCTGGGTATCAAGCAACTGGAAAGCGATCCGTTCTCCGAGTACGTTCAAGAGAACGACAAAGGCGCAATCGTTAAAGGCATCGTGAAAGAAGTTGACGCTAAAGGCGCCATCATCACTCTGGCCGACGATATCGAAGCGACTCTGAAAGCCTCCGAAATCAGCCGTGACCGCGTTGAAGACGCGCGCAACGTTCTGAAAGAAGGCCAGGAAGTAGAAGCCAAGATCATCAGCGTTGATCGTAAGAGCCGCGTAATTCAGCTGTCGATCAAATCGAAAGACGATGCTGAAGAGAAAGAAGCCATCCAGAGCCTGAAAACTGCTCCGGAAGGTGAAGCTGCAGCTGACACCACCATGGCGGCACTGCTGCGCCAGGCAATGGCCAAACAGAACTAAGTTCTGCTTGATCATTAAAAAGGGCGACTTCGGTCGCCCTTTTTTGTGCCTGCGATTTGGTGCGTGCAGTAACCGCATCGCACGACATTGTTCGTCCGTGAAACCAATAGCCCCCCAAAGCTGTCTCTTTCTTTAATCGGATCAATCGTTTATTTGCAGCTAGTCTTTAGTCAGAAGTGAATGACAGTCGGGCAGGGCGCCCGGCATAAGGAAATGAATGAACAAGCTCGTTGTCGCACTGGCCGTTCTGACATTGGCGGGTTGTACCACTAATGCGAAGACTCACGCCTCACGTGGGGTTAGTGGCATCGAGATCGATTGTTCGGGGGTAGGGTCGGGCTGGGAGAGGTGTCACAAACGCGCTGCCAAGGAGTGCAAGGGCGCTGGCTACAAGGTGGTCACGAGATCTGATGACGCCAAAGACGAAGATGAGTATCCCTTTGGCTTCAACCCGGCAGGTTATGTGACGCGCACCATGCTGGTTATCTGCAGATGAGCAGGTCGGGCTTGATCAGGCTTCTGTTCTGAAATCGGCATCCCATTGCTGGCGAAGATATGTCAAAGCTCGGGCTGTTCAAATTCCTTCGGGCATGCTAAAACCTTTGAAGCGCTTTTCCTAGCTGCTTGAAAAAGAAGGGAAAAATATGACGAAGTCGGAGTTGATCGAACGAATTGTCACCCATCAAGGGCTGCTCTCATCAAAGGATGTGGAGCTGGCTATCAAGACCATGCTTGAACAAATGTCCCAATGTCTGGCCACCGGTGATCGCATCGAGATCCGTGGATTTGGCAGCTTCTCCCTGCACTACCGCGCACCGCGCGTAGGCCGCAATCCGAAAACCGGTCAGTCCGTCAGCCTTGATGGCAAATTCGTTCCCCATTTCAAGCCGGGGAAAGAGTTGCGGGATCGGGTAAATGAAGAAGAGGAAGAAGTTTGAAATCCAGACAGGGAGGGGCTCATGAGTAGCTTGAAGCGCGTGCTGGTTATGGTCGTTCTACTGTTGCTGGTGCTGGCGATACTGGCTTTTGTACTTGAGAACCAGCAGTCGGTTTCCTTGCTGTTTCTTGGATGGGCTGGGCCGCAGTTGCCAGTTTCCGTTGTAGTGGTAGTTTCGTTGCTGATAGGGATGATCGCGGGGCCCGCGATTGGCTGGATCGTTGGTCGCACCGCAAGAGCGCGGCGCAAGCGTCTGGTTTGATCTACAGCGATGGACGCGTCACCGGTTACTTCCAGTGGTTGGCTGGAGGAGGGGGCTAGTGCAATCCCCCATCCCCCATCTCCATTCCCTGGCTTGACTGTTAAGCCTCTTTTTCCCCAGCCTTGAACTTGACGGCTAAAACTACCAACGGCAGATAAGCCAGGCACACTCCCGACAGGCCATCCAGTTTGCCACTCCCGACTACCAGGGCGATCGGTAACAGCCAACACAGATTGATCGCTGCGACCGTCAGGGTGACTGGCAAGTGCTTTCCAAACTGGCGGGAAGCAAATTGATAGGCATGGCTACGGTGGGCTTCATAGACCTTGTCACCCCTGAACAAGCGGCGAAGCAGAGTCCACGTAGCATCGACAATGAACACGCCGAGTAAAATCAACCAGCTCCAGAGAAGCTGTGGTGCCGTCCAGGCAGCCTGCAATGACAGTACCCCCAAGGTAATGCCCAGGAAACCGCTGCCGGCATCACCCATGAAAATCCGCGCTCTGGGGAAGTTCCAATACAGGAAGCCTGCTACTGCAAAAGCCAGTAACAGAGGCAACAGCGCCGCCAGTTCATTCCCCGCCAGCCAGTACAACAGCGCACCGCTCAGGCATACACAGATAGCTTCGACACTGGCAATGCCGTCAATCCCGTCCATAAAGTTGTACAGGTTCAGCAGCCACACCAGATAAACGGCTGCCAACGCATGACCGATCCAGCCCAGGTCGAGCGCGAATCCAAACAGTGTCAACGGCGGCAAGCCACCTATCCAGAACAGCGCCCAAGTGGCTGCGATGAAGTGACCCAGCAAGCGCCAACGAGCGCTGATATGGCCGTGATCATCCAGAAACCCCAGTACCGCAATACCGACGCCTGCGCCCAGTAATGCCCAGGTCAGAGGCCAGGCAACGAAGCCCAGACTGGCCGTCCACATCAATGCCAACAGAAAGCTCACCACGATCGCTACCCCACCACCTCGTGGTGTCGGCACGACGTGGGAGCTGCGCGCATTCGGTATGTCGATCAGGCTTCGAGCCAATGCGTACCGGCGCAGGGCGCCAGTCAGAAAAAGTGCGACAACGGCCGCAGCCGGTAACAGCCACCACATGTTCATTGAGTGTGTAGTTCCAAAAAGTGTTTAGCCGTGTCGCGCAGCGCTTCATCGACGCTGACCGGCGGTTTCCAATCCAATAGTTCACGAGTCTTGCTGATGTCGACCTGGAGTGAGCCGCACAAACGCTGGGCCAGTGCTTGCTTGCCCAGGAGTGTCGCGCCGGTTTCAAGCATCCAGCTCGGCACCGGTAGCAAGCGCGCAGGCTTGCCCAAGGCCATCGCCATTCGACGTAACAGCATGGTAGTCGAAAGATCCTCGCCATCACTCACGAGGAAGGTCTGGTTTGCTGCTGCGAAGTGCTCGGTGCACGTCACAATCAGGTCAACCAGGTTATCCAGGGCAACGAGGCTGCGTTGGTTGTGAATGGCACCAAACGGAAGGGGTACGCCTTTGTCCAGCCAGCGCATCATGCTGAGGAAGTTGGCTCGTACGCCGGGCCCATAAACCAGCACCGGACGAATAATCACCACTTCCATGCCGGTTTCAGCCGCCAGCGCTCTCAAGGCGTGTTCCGCTTCCATTTTGGAAATGCCATAAGGGTCGCTTGGCGCCTCCTCTCCATCGGCAATGTAAGGCTTGCCGAGAGTCGTGCCTTCGCCATTGACCTTGATTGAGCTGAGAAAAATGAAGCGCTTGACCCCGGCGTCAGCGGCCTGCCGAGCCAGATTGAGCGTTCCCTCGACGTTAACCTTGCGATATTCGGCAAGGGGGTCGGATGATTCGTCACTCATGACGTGTACGCGGGCAGCCAGCTGGATGACCAGATCCTGGTCCTTCAACAATCCCTGCCAATCCTGATCGGCCGACAGTCCATCGACCAGGCTCTGTGTCACACGCGAGTCGAGATCAACCTTCAACTTGCGTACGGCGGCTGTAATTTCGTGGTCACGTTCAAGCAACGGAGCGATCAGCCCGCTGCCGACAAAGCCGCTGGCCCCTGCCAGAAGAATGCGCATGATTAACGAGCCTCCTTCAGGGAAAGAATGTCTTGCGACATCTCGCGCATGATATTGCCGCGAGCAAAACGCTCGACGAAGGCATGCCGCGGGCTGGTCAGAATGTTCAGGTTTTCGAAAGATCTGGTTGCTGCATCCACATCGCAAGGTTCGAAGACGGCTGTATTTTCGATATGTTCAGCGACAAAGCTCGCCGCGTAACCCGAAATACCGGCCCAGATCGGTTTACCCAGCGCGGCGTATTCAAACAGTTTGGACGGCAAGACCTTGCGGAACGCGTCGTAATCATTGAGGTGCAGGAACAGCACATCTGCCGACTGATAGACCTGAATCAGTTCATTGCGCTTGACCGGGTTCAACAGCTCAACGTTAGTGCAGCCGGTTGAACTAATGGCCTCCTTCAGGTGAGCGAGTCTCCCTCCATCGCCGATCACTCGAAATCGCAACTTCCCCTCAAGGCGTTTGGCTAGCGCAGGAATGATCGTGTGCAACCCTTGGCCTTCACCGATGTTTCCGGCGTAGACCACGTCCAGGACCGGATTCAGACTCGCGGAGCTCTCGACAGGCTGGACATCCAGGAACTCGTCATCGATACCGTTTGTGAACAACGAGTAGTGCTGGTCCGGATACCGGGATTTGAAGTAAGGGAGAAAACCGGCGGAAACCAGATTGACCTTCTTGGCCGACTTGATGGTAAAACTTTCAAGTAGCGAAAGCATGGGCTTGAGCAGCCAGATCAGCTTCTTCGGCAGAATATCCTTGATCGTGTCGACAAAAATATCGCGAATGTCCAGATAAAGCGGAGTCTTTTTCCGGCGGGCGATGAGGGCGCCCAGCGACGCCGTCATCAGGCGCGAAGAGGTCGCATAGATAAGGTCATATTGTTTGTTCTGAACAATTTTGCGCACGCCGTTCGCGTAAACCAGAAAAGCCTTGGCTTGATCTGCCATACCGCTTTTGTGGGCCGGCAAGGCGATTCGGCGAATGGTCAGGCGAGGATGCTCTTCCAGTTCCGGCGCTTCGCTGCTGAACGAGCTGTAGCGGTTTGGCAAGGTTGTAATCAGCTCGATATGCGCGTGCGCCGGCAGTTTCTCGAGAAGTGCCTTTACCAATGCCGTGGTACGAAACGAACCGGCAGATAAATCGGGCTGGTAGTAAAAGCTCAGGATTAAAAGTTTCAAATAAACCTCACCAAGTTATACGGGTGGTCAGCGTGTTCGACGACAGCTCAGCGACGATGCACTGGTTCGGAACAGACTTGCCAAATTCTGGATGCCACGTTGAAGTAACCACGTTGATCCCGGTTGCACCCTCCAGGAAAACGGAAGCAACCTGGCCGCCGGGAAGGGTGATCGTCAATTGCCCGCCATTTTGAACAACCAAGGCCTCGGGGTGTACAAAAAACCTGGCTATCGCTCGGTTAAAACTTCCTGTGAGCGAATCCGTGATCTGCAACTCGCCAACTTTTGCGAGCCATTCACGGGTGTGCAGGTTTTTCCCTTGCAAACGCTTGTAACCATCATGGCTGCAGCGGACGTGGACGATGCCATCGACCTGGTCGAACGTATCCAGCGCAACACGTGCACGCCGGGCAACCCTGAAGCCAGCCCAGACTTCGGAGGAGCTCTCGCCGTCAACTTCGACGGTATTGTGTGCTGCTGTACTGCGTTGGCGATGACGTTCGGAGTCTTCGCCGTACTGCGATGTTCCGGAGTTGACGAAGACACGCTGACCAAAGAGGCTGAGTTCGAAACTCAGGGTATCGGCATGGGTATGCCCCGGTTGGTAGTCGGGGGCCACCTGCGCAAGGTTCAATAGCGCCTTGCATTGATTGCCAAAATCAATCGAGACGTAACCGCTTTCGGCGTGATATTCGGCCGAGGCAGCAGTGGCAGTACTGTTTTTTGGCTCTGGCAGGCAATTGAGCAGGCGTGCGTATGCCTCGATATCTTGCAACGCGGGAGCGATGCCGAACGCCGAATCGTTAAAGAAAGGGATACCACCATCGGGGTGCTGGAGGCTGCGTAGCCAGACGATGCCTCGTTCAACAACGCGCTTCCATTCGTCCAGTCGGTTTCTTAGTGGCGCAAGCTCGGTGTGGGTGGCCAGGTTCACCAGGTCACACATGTCCCACAACAGGGAGGCGTGGTACATGGGGGACAATTCAAAGTGCGCGCCGTCCGCCAGAAACTGCTCCTTGACCTCGCTATCCAGAATCTCCAGTCCCAGCGATTGCCAGCGTTCTGCATGAGCGCCTTCCAGGAAGGTGCCGGCAAACACGAGCGCCTTGCCGTTCACAAACAGATGGTTTGCCAGGATGTGATATTCCACCTGCTCGGACAAGGCATGGGTTTGCATGGCCAGGCTGTCCAGCCAAAGGCCTTCCAGGCTCGGCTGTCTCTGCAGCCACTTCACCAGGTTCACGATGCGCAGAGAAAGCGTATAGGGTTCCCATCCGCAACCGCGGAAGGGAGGGTTATCCACAATCCAGCTGTTGACCAGGCGGGTGTCGAATGCCGTGGATGCCTGGTCGGATGCTGCCAAATGGTCGAGGTAATGCAGGTTGTATTGCCAGATTTTCGGGAGTGTCGTGTTGCTCCACTCGATGGGCGCTTTCATGCCCATGAAGTCGAACTGCTCGTCCGTCGTAAAGCGGGACGCACTCCAGCGCGGGGCTTTTGCCAGATCAAAGGCCGATCGCTTGCCGAATCCGGTTGCCGTAAATGGTTTTACTTTGGCGAAACGGTAATAGATCCGGTAGAAAATCTGCTTCAACCGTAACATTTTGGCTGTGTGGTAGAGCTTGAAAAGCCGAGATGTCAGCGCATTGCCCATAAAAATCACTTAAATAATGAAAGATGTCGTCGTTTACAGGCGGACCTGAAAGCTTTTACGCAAAGTTCAGTTTCAACCAACGTTCAAAGTACAGCACCTGCCACAGCTTGTACGTGTTGTTGATTGCGCCCGAAAAATGATTCGTCACCAGTTTTTCCACTTCTTCGCGCTCGAGGTACTGATAAATCCGCTCGAACTCGCAGAGCAATCGCTCTGCCCCTATCCGACGGATAATGCCGTCGAGGGGAGGGTTGAAGCCGGTTTTCGGGCGATCCACAAGAGCGGCGGGAAGCAGGCTTTTCAATAGGCTCTTCAGAGGGGCCTTTGGCGCGCCATCCTTCAGCAGTTCTGCACTTGAGGTGGCGAAACCATTGGCAACGACTCGCTCATCCAGCAAAGGCACACGCAACTCGATACTGGCCAGCATGCTCGCTTTATCGGAAACACTGAGGTTGTGGCTTAGAAAGCCTGTCAGGTCAAAGTGTTGTGCACATTTTACTTTGTCTGCGGGATCGCCCTTGTAATTGACGAGCACGGACTCAAGGCGTTGCTTGTAATGCTGTTCCCGTTTCGAGTAATCGGGGAAAAAGCCTTTCAACTCCTGCCTGGAGAAATATCCCAGCATTCGTGAATACGCCAAAGGCCAGTAACTTTCCTGGGCATAGGAAACCAGTCGTTCGAATTTTTTGTCGAGCTGCTTGGGAAACAGCTTGAATTTCAGCAGAGCATTCAGCACTGGGTAGAGCCGCCGAATCAGCCCGTGATGTTTCAGGACCTTGTAGCGTGGATAACCGGCGAATGCCTCGTCCCCACCCATCCCGCTGAGCATTACTGTGTATCCGCTCTTTCTGGCTTCTGTTGATAACCGATAGGTAGCCCAGAATGTGTAATCGGAAACCAGTTCTTCCGTATTCGCTGCGACGAAATCGATCGACTCGAACACGTTGGTGTTCGAATCGAGAATCTCTGTCACCACAAGTTTTTTGCCCAGGTGTTCAGCGATATCAGCCGAGAACTTCATATCGACAGCAGAATCTTCCGTCGCTTCGTACTTGGCGAAAAACAGATCTGCCTCACCCGTGTAACTGGCCAGAATACTGGAGTCAGCGCCGCCACTGAAAAATACGCCAACCGGAACATCCGCCTCCAATTGCCGTGTCACCGCGCTGCGCACATCTGCTGCGAGGTTTTGCTCGGTCTTGAAGTTCATCACGGTCTGGTAGCGCTGGGTCTCGCAGTCGCCCGTGAGCAGATTGAACTCAAGGTAAGTCCCGGGCATCAATTTTTTGATGGCTTTGTAGCCGGTGTTCGGTTCGTAGAGGAAGCCGTTATTGAAGAATTCGAAAACGTCATCATGATCAATATCGGCGGTGACCTCCGAGTAACTCTTGAGGCCGCGTATTTCCGAGCAGGCATAGATGCCGTTCGCGCTGGAATAGCAGTACACCGGCTTGATCCCGATAACATCTCTTACCAGGAAAAACTTATTTCTGGCTTCATCCAGGATGACAAAAGTGAACATGCCTTCAAGAAGTTTGAAAGCGTGTTCCTTGTGTTCAACGTAAAGCTGAAGAATGACTTCTGTATCCGAGGTGCCCTTGAATGAGTAGCCTTTTTCGATCAGCTGATTACGCAGTTCATGATGGTTGAATACCTCACCATTGAATACGATGCTGACGCCATTGCCGGCGAACATTGGCTGACTGCCGGTCGGCGAAAGGTCCAGAATGCTGAGCCTGTTATGTCCAAGGCCTACCTGGTAATCCCCGACACTGGCGAAGTAAGTACCAGACGCATCCGGGCCGCGATGCTTGGTGACCGCCAGGCTTGATTCCAGCTGGCTCTGAACTCCGAGGACCTCGCGTTTAACAGCAAAAAAACTTAGGCCGCACATTATACAGATAGCTCCACATTTTTTTGATCGGCAGGCTCGTGCCCAACAGGCTTTTCTTTGGTTCGAGTCAAGGCCGTGTCTGAATGTACGGCATGGGCGCTAGACGCACTGTTCTCTCGGGACCACTTGTGCGCGAAGATCACTCCCCAGGCAGCGGCGAGCAACAGGTTGAACGAAATCAGACGGAATACGGCGAAAAACAAACCATAGACCGCCAGTGTCATGACGGCTGCACGAACAACTGTCAAATAGGCAGACTCAGATCTGAGGGACGTAAGACGATAGAGAACGGGGCCCGCAATGACCAACGAATAAACAAGAAAACCCAGCAGTCCGCCAACCATCAGCATGTAGAGCGGCCAGTTGTGTATGTACGCAACCATCTCGGTGAAGGAGACACCGTCAGAAGTTTCCCAGCGCATTCCATGCTTGATACCCATCCCGTTGCCCAGTACTGGATGGTTCAAAAACATTTCCCAGGCAATTTTGTATTCTTCAAGCCGGGACATTACGTTGAAGTCACCTTTTCGTCTCCAGGCGGCTCCCGATAACAAACTCAAGCGTCCGAGCCAAACCTGATCCATGCCAGTGGAAAAGATAAATGCAACGCCAAATACGCCCTGAGTGGCCAAATTGGCCGACAACTTCACGCGCAAGTTTTTATGGGCGAAAAATGCGTAGAGCGAAAAGAGCAGCATGACCAACAGGGCGCTGATCAGCATGCTTCTTGTGAAGGTGATCAGTACGGCTGCCATGCAAAGCATGGCAACCAAAGCGCCGACAACAGTAATCCGTCGGTCACGTGCCAACGTGCTCACAACGAACCCTACAACCATGCCGACAGGCAGCAACGCATCTGTTGCCTGTGCCAGCAGCATGGTAATCCGGTCGCGCATCGGCCCCATGGCGTTGACGTTGTTCAAGGCCGCTTCTTGAGAGATTTTGACTTCCTCTCCGTTTGTCAGGATGAGCCAGTACGGTTGCCACATGTCGTGGTAGAAGTAGTAGAAAACGATGTAGCCGGCGGTCAGGAAAATCAGGGTTCCCACTGAAGCGCCGACCCAGCGGATCTTGTTTTCTTCACCGCTGACCAGTGCGCAGACAGGTATCAGTGCATATATAAACAGAAAGGGAATGACGCCCCTGATCCAGTCCAGCATCGGCACATGATTGTGCATGGCCACGGCCAGGTTGATGCCCAGTATTCCTGCGCCTATAAGCAGCGGGATACCGAAAAGGCGCAGCACGGACCTGATTCCGCAAGAGCGAAGCAACTTGATCAGAGCAGCAATGAATATCACTGCCAGCAAGGCGGCGAACGATATTTCTTGAGCCCCTACTGACGGTGGGGCCGGGCGCAAGGCAAAGGCCAGCGGGAATAGCGCCAACAGGCCCAGCCAAGGCGAAATAATGGCCGTCAGCAGAAGCAGGGAAACACCAAGAATACCGGTGTAGAAAAGAACGCCAGGATCCTGCATAAGCAGAATGGAAATGCACGCGGCCGCTGCAATTGCCATGCTGTTTTTAATGCAGTCATTACTACTCATTGCGATACTCCGTTCGCCATTTCAGGGGCGTATAGCTTTATAGTCTACAGACGTCTGTCCAATCACTCGGGCTGGAATGCCGACAACGATTGAATTGTTGGGTATGTCCTTCAGTACTACGGCCGATGCTCCAATCTGGCAGTTATCCCCGATCTGAATATCGCCAATGATCTTTGCACCTGCGCCGATGTAGCAGTTGTCTCCAATCACAGGGCATTTGTTGATTTCGCTGGTGACATAGCCTTCCGCAGCACCAATCGTAATCCCTTGGCCTAATACACAGCCCGTCCCGACTTTAGCGTTCGCGTGAAGTACAACACCAATGGCGCCGTAAGCGAAAATGGTGCCTTTTCCAATATTGGCGGACACCGGAATGTATGAATTGAACAAAAGAAAAATCAGGTTGCGAATCAGGCCAGGTACGACGGGTACACGACGCTGATAAAACCAGTTTCCTACGCGATACAACTTAACTGCGTTCATTGTCAAAACCTCAAGGTGCGAAAGTCCGCCGGACGAAGCCGAAGTATCCCAACCGCAATGATCAAAAGAGAAAGCATATAAAGAACGCCCCAGATCAAATTGACGTCTTTCAAGACGATTGCGAAGGGGGAGAGTACAGAGACCCAGAATATGACCGGTAGACGAATTCCTGGTCGGCACAGCAAGTGCAAAAACAATAAATAGGCAGAGAACCCAAGTGCATAAAACAGTTCTGCCTGTTTCAGGCCTTGAACAAACAGAATCATCCCGGCCACAGCCAGTGCACCCAGGACGAGGTTGGCCACGATTACTCTGCGATGAAGCCCGGAAGCAACGAGATACCTTTCTGTCACTACGGCCCAGTACAGGACTGGTAGGCAAGGAAGCATCGCCAGATAAGCGGAGTATTGCGGGAACAGCCATCCCATCGCATATCCGGACAAGCCAACCAGTGCGAAGTAGAAAAGGGCGACGGACATGATGATTCTGTATTGCTCTTGACGCTGTCCCCCGGAGACAAACGCAACAAATACAGCCCTGACATTTATAGGGAACAGGCTCGTCGCTGACTGGATGATCGACACGATCACCCGGAAGAGTCCAAGGTCCCGAACGGGGAGACTCTTCGAAAGAATGTAGGGCAGAATATTGGTAAACAGATTGAAGACCAGAGTGATGGATACCATTCTAGGCAACAAAAACAGGACGTTCTTACAGGTGGACAATAGCTGCCTGCCCACTGGCAGTTTTGCGCCATGGCTAAACAGCACCGCCACGGCAAACAGGCACGGTATCAGATTCGTCAGCAGCAGTATGTCCACGATACTCAGTGGCAGGATCTGTTGATAACTGATGAACAAGAGGACGAAAAAAACACACAGGAAGAGTACGAGGTAGCCCACTATCCAGCGTTGCAAACGGAGCCCGAACAGGGAAAGCAGGCACGCTGAGCTGAGTAGCATGACACTCAGCAATAAAGGATTACCGATGTCGTCTACCAGGCTGACCACGCTGAACAGTAAAAAAATCAACGTCGCCATAAATAATGAGGTGACGAGGATGTACTCGGCTTCGACACTGGCAATAAGCTGCTCGTTAACGATGTCGAGAAGTTTTTGAAATAAAAATACCAGCACATTGGCCTTGATGAACGCGCCATACGCATCCAGTCCATACAGGCCAGGAATAACAAAGTTTACAACCAGGCCACTTATCAGCGTCAGCACCTGAATTAGTAGATTGACCATGCCGGAACCTCTTCAACCTCATCATGACAAATTCGAGCACACGATCATCTAGAGTAAAAATCGCTGTCGCTTTATAGCGCAAAAAAATCAGGTGAGCGTATGACCCACCTGATTCCTTTACGCAATCAAGTTACCCCTGATTTTTCAGGTCCAGACTCCGCGGGTATCGATAACTTTCAGCGATGACAAGCGGGTTTTCGGGATGGTTTTAAACGCACTGTGATCTACGAGCAGAACGATGACGTTGGCCGAAGACAGGGCCTGATCGACTGGGCTCAGGGTTGCGATGCCTTCCAGGCGCGCAGGGAGGCGCTCGATGTTCGGCTCAACGGCCAGAACGGTGCCCGGATGATTTTTTGCAATCTGCACCGTGATCTCAACGGATGGGCTTTCGCGCAGATCATCGATGTCCGGCTTAAACGCCAGGCCCAGACAGGCGACAGTGACGTCTTTCGCTGTTTTAGCCGGGTTTTCCTGCAGATACTTGCCGATTGCGAGCGCGACCTGATCGAGCACCCATTGTGGCTTGCTGTCATTGACCTCCCGCGCGGCGCGAATCAAGCGCGCTTGATCGGGTGTCTTGCTCACGATAAACCAAGGGTCGACAGCGATGCAGTGACCGCCTACACCAGGGCCTGGTTGCAGGATGTTGACTCGCGGGTGGTGATTTGCCAGGCGGATCAGTTCCCATACGCTGATGTCGAGCTTGTCGCAGATGATCGACAGTTCGTTGGCAAAAGCGATGTTGACGTCGCGGAAGCTGTTTTCGGTCAGCTTGCACATTTCTGCTGTGCGCGCGTCGGTGATGATGCATTCACCTTCCACGAACGTTTTATACAAACGCATCGCAGCATCCGAGCACTTGGCAGTCAGGCCGCCGATGATACGGTCGTTCTCGATCAGCTCGCGCAGCACGTGGCCCGGCAAGACGCGTTCAGGGCAGTGTGCGATACGAACGTCAGAGTCTTCGCCATGCGTTTGCGGGAAGCTCAAGTCCGGGCGCGCTTCAGCCAGCCATGCAGACATTTGCTCGGTTGCGCCGACCGGAGAAGTCGATTCAAGGATGACCAGATCGCCTTTCTTCAAGACAGGAGCGATGGCCTTGCTGGCTGACTCGATGTAAGACAGGTCCGGTTCATGGTCGCCCTTGAAAGGGGTCGGTACCGCAATAAGGAACGCATCGGCCGGTTCGGCAGTGGTGGTTGCGCGCAGATAACCTTCGGTTACCGCTGCCCGCACGACAATGTCCAGATCCGGTTCGATGATGTGAATTTCACCGCGATTGATCGTTGCAACAGCGTGAGGATTGACATCGACGCCTATGACTTTTTTCTTGCGTGCGGCAAAAACTGCGGCAGTGGGCAGTCCGATGTAGCCGAGGCCGACTACGGAAATGGTTTCAAAGCTCATAGGTTAGCCTCTTTTAAATTGGGAAAGAGTTTCAAGAATCCGCGCGCACGCCTTGCCATCACCGTAGGGGTTGTGAGCGAAGCTCATCTGGCTGTAAGCGTTGGAGTCCGTCAGCAGGCTGCGCAAGTTGCCCGTGATGACGTCTATGTCGGTACCGACCAGTTTGACCGTGCCCGCCTCGACGGCTTCCGGGCGTTCAGTGGTGTCACGCATGACCAGAACGGGTTTGCCCAGCGAAGGTGCTTCTTCCTGGATGCCGCCCGAATCACTGAGGATCAGGTAGGAGCGGTCCATCAGGTACACAAAAGGCAAATAATCCAGTGGTTCAATCAAGTGGACGTTGTCGATGCCGGCCAGGAGTCGATTGACGGGTTCGCGCACATTTGGATTCAGGTGGACGGGGTAGACGATTTCGACGTCAGGAAATTCTTTCGCTGTCGTGATCAGTGCCTGGCAGATTTTTTCAAATCCGTCACCGAAGCTTTCGCGGCGATGGCCGGTGACCAGGATGATTCGTTTCCCTTCACCCAGGAAAGAGAATTGTTGGTGAAACTGTTGCTGCAGGGTGGCGCTGTTTTTAATTCTCGCCACGACGTCCAGCAGGGCATCGATGACGGTGTTGCCCGTGACGTGAATGCTTTGAGCGGCTACCCCTTCCCGGAGCAGATTCTGACTGGAGGTGTCTGTCGGGGCAAAGTGCAGGGCTGCCAGAGCGCCGGTCAACTTGCGGTTGGCTTCTTCTGGCCAGGGCGAGTAGAGATTGCCCGTGCGCAGGCCGGCCTCGACATGAGCGACAGGGATTTGCTGGTAGTAGGCCGCCAGGGTAGTGGCGAAAGTGGTAGCAGTGTCGCCATGCACGAGGACGATGTCGGGCTTGAACTCGGCGAAGACCGATTTCATGCCTTGCAAAATAGTGGTGGTGACGTCCGTCAAGTCCTGGCCAGACTTCATGATGTTCAGATCGAAGTCAGGCGTGATCTCGAAAAGATTCAGTACCTGGTCCAGCATCTCGCGATGCTGGCCGGTTACACATACCTTGGCTTCGAAGCGTTCGTCCGCCGCGAGGCTTAACGCCAAAGGGGCCATTTTGATTGCTTCGGGGCGCGTGCCAAACACACACAAGGTTTTCAAAGTCATAGCTACACCGCTATTAAAAAATAAAAAATTTATTGCGTGCACAGGCCTATCACGCGAATGAGAGAAGGACGAATTCGATGGGTTTTTGCACTGTTTCTTTCCGCTGCACAGAACCGCTATTTGCCACTAACGGAATAGCAGCGTGGGCACGCAGGTTTTCGCCGGGAATCCGATCCACGGGCAGCCCGGTGTGCGGGCGCAGGATCATTGTCTGGCGCAGATCGTCTCTGGCTGCCAAGCGGCCATTGCCGAACCCTTCCAGTATCAGAGGAGCAAAAAACATGGGCGTCGGCGAGTGTAGGGGGCGGATATCATTGTCCTTTGGGGCGCGCTGTTCAATCGATCTAATCCACCCCTTCCTGGAGGCGACCTGATCCCTCTCGAGAAGGTACTCGCAGCAGGTCTGTTTACTTCCGCTGGCATGATCTCGATCGCGGAGTGACATCTTTGTCATCGGGGGTCAACCGTTCAGTTCGTGTAAGCCGGGTCTTTCGTCGGAGACAGAAGTTTCTTACAGCGTGTCCCTACTCGCTCTTCTTTATCGCTAAGAACTGCAAAGCTTTTTAGGCGTCGCGGATTATAGCCTTCTTTGTCCGGTGCTTTCCAAGGTTGCAGCTTGATGCGTCTTTGATGCAGCGAATTTCCTTCTCCGGATTGGTTGTCAGGGTGCCGACCGATTGCCATAGGCGAAATGTGTCTCGCCAAGCGTGAAAGGCCTGATGGCGAGTGACTATTCTTTGTGGTCATCTTGATCAGTTTTGATACAACACCGGAGGGGTGTAGCTGTGATTCTTAAAGGCTGCGGGCAGTTCGGGGCATTGTATCAGGTAGGAACCGCGATTCCGGCACGTTCGTCATTTTTTACCGGCACCTGCCGGGGTAACCGAGGCCGCCTGGGTTGCGCTTGCGTTTGATGGCAGTAATTTTGCCTGCAATCAGGGATTTCTGACACAACACAGGTATTATATCGGGATTGCCTTCGGTAGCCTGTCAGGCTCTGCCCCAGCTGTTTTGGTACAAGGGTGCCTGATTGAAGTTTATTTTTTGATGCAATCCTTACGCCGGTGCGGCATTTGCCCGTGCTGGTATTTCATCGTAAATCGGCCGGTTTTCTTTGCGGGTTCAAAGGCAATAGTTTATTTTTTGATTTCAGGAGCTTGGTGAGGTGTTCGATAGGGTTATGGATAAAATAAGAGCTTTTTTGTTGAGCCTTCCGCGCCGACACAAGCGGGTCCTGCAGGTAGTTGCCGATGTTGGTTTGGTTTGGGTCTCGTTATGGATGGCTTTTGTCGTTCGTCTAGGGATCGACGAAATGAACAGCCCTGTTCAACAGCACCTCTGGTTATTTCTTAGTGCTCCCGTTGTTGCCATTCCGTTGTTTATTCGTTTTGGCATGTATCGCGCCGTGATGCGTTATTTTGGTAATGACGCACTTATCGCGATCATTAAAGCCGTCAGCCTTTCTTCGCTTATTCTTGGCGTAATCGTCTACTTATATAGCAATCATCAAACGGTCGTGCCCCGCTCAATTATTTTCAACTACTGGTGGTTGAGCCTGATCATGATTGGTGGCTTGCGTTTGGCAATGCGCCAGTATTTTTTGGGTGATTGGTTCGCGGCGGCGCAACATGTGCCTTTCGCCAATCGTGATGATGGTTTGCCGAAAGTGGCCATTTACGGCGCCGGTGCCGCAGGCAACCAACTTGTTGCGGCGCTGCGCATGGGCAGGGTGATGCGCCCGGTCGCGTTCATCGATGATGACGGAAGTATTGCCGGTCGTGTCATTTCCGGGTTGCAGGTGTTCAAACCCAAGCATATCCAGCAATTGATTGACACGACAGGTGCTCAGGAAATCCTGCTTGCAGTCCCTTCGGCCAACCGTGGACGCCGCCGGGAAATTCTGGGCTACCTGGAGCGCTTCCCGCTTCATGTGCGCAGCGTGCCGGGATTCATGGATCTGGCCAGTGGGAGGGTCAAAGTCGACGATATCCAGGAAGTGGACATTGCCGACCTCCTTGGGCGTGATGCTGTACCGGCTCAAGAGGGCCTGCTGGAGCATTGCATCACCGGCCAGTCAGTGATGGTTACCGGTGCGGGTGGATCAATCGGTTCGGAATTGTGCCGGCAGATACTTGCTTTAAGGCCTACGACCCTGTTGTTGTTCGAACACAGCGAGTTCAATCTTTACAGCATCCTGTCCGAGCTTGAGCAGCGAATTGCGCGTGAATCGTTGTCCGTCAAACTGCTGCCGATCCTGGGTTCTGTCCGTAACGAGAACAAGTTGCTGGACGTCATGAAGACCTGGCATGTCGATACGGTTTACCACGCCGCAGCGTACAAACATGTACCTATGGTCGAGCACAATATTGCAGAAGGCGTGTTGAACAATGTCATTGGCACGTTAAATACGGCTCAGGCTGCACTTCAGGCCGGGGTTGCAAACTTTGTACTGATTTCCACCGACAAGGCTGTTCGCCCCACCAATGTAATGGGGAGTACCAAACGACTTGCAGAGTTGACATTGCAGGCGCTCAGCCGCGAAAAAGCGCCTGTGTTGTTTGGCGACAAGTCCAGCGTGTCTCGCGTCAACAAGACCCGTTTCACCATGGTCAGGTTCGGTAATGTGTTGGGCTCGTCAGGTTCCGTGATCCCGCTTTTCCACAAGCAGATCAAGGCTGGTGGACCGCTGACCGTCACACACCCGAAAATCACCCGGTATTTCATGACCATTCCCGAGGCCGCTCAGTTGGTGATCCAGGCCGGGTCGATGGGGCAGGGCGGGGACGTTTTCGTGCTGGACATGGGCGAACCGGTAAAAATCATCGAGTTGGCAGAGAAAATGATTCATCTGTCAGGGTTGAGTGTCCGGTCGGACAAAAATATCCACGGTGACATTTCGATCGAATTCACCGGCCTGCGCCCAGGCGAAAAGCTCTACGAGGAGTTGCTGATCGGCGACAACGTTGCGGCGACCTCGCATCCGATGATCATGACGGCCAGCGAAGATTACCTGGCCTGGGATGTGCTGAAGGCGCGGTTGGGCGAATTGCTGGCAGCGGTTGATCAGGATGATTATTCTAGAGTTCGCCAGCTTCTGCGCGAAACGGTCAGCGGCTATACCCCTGACGGCGAGATCGTCGACTGGATCTATCAGCAGCGTCGCCTCGAGCCCTGATTGTTTCACATCCTGTAACTGACACATTTTTGACAGGCTCCAGACATCGCCTAAGTTTGGAAGGCAGCTTCGGAAAAGCTGCTTTCTCAATTGATGTCATGGAGCTTCATTTATGCGTACTGGCTACTTCTACTCTCTGATTTTTGCCCTCCTGAGCACTGCGTCTGTTGCCGCTATTGCGGCGCCGGCGACCAAGCCGGAGGCGGGCAGTGCACCTCTGGTCATGGAGGTCGCTCCCAAGGTTCAGTCCGAAAAGGTTGATTTGAATCAGGCCGACGCGTCGACCCTGCAACGGGAGTTGTCCGGCATCGGGGAAGCCAAGGCCAAGGCGATTGTTACCTATCGTGAGAGTAATGGGCCGTTTGCGTCGGTGGACGAGCTGCTCGAAGTGAAGGGAATCGGCAAAGCCATTCTGGATAAGAACCGCGAAAAACTTGAGGTGAACTAAGCTTGTAATTCAGCGCCATGGGCCGGTCATTGACCGGCCTTTTTGCATTCTGGCGTACGTGGCGATTTAGCGCCTTCCGTCGGCAGGTAAAAAATTACGGCTATCATATTGTGATTAAATTATGCCTATAATAAATTCGTCATCCAGCTTGGCGCTCTGAAGCGCAGGCGCTTTTCTTTTCCTTACGCATTCCAGGAGCACGTCATGAATTCTGTCCAGACCCAAGGTACGGCTCTTGTCACCGGTGCTTCATCCGGGATTGGTGCCATTTACGCTGAGCGCTTGGCGGCGCGCGGTTTTGATTTGTTGCTGGTCGCACGTGACGAACAGCGTCTTCAGGCGGCGGCGAGCAAGCTGCGCGCTGAGCATGGCGTTCAGGTCGAGGTGCTGAAAGCGGATCTCACGCAAAAGGATGATGTGCTGAAACTTGAGCAGCGCCTTCGCAGCGATTCGAGTATCAGTCTGCTGCTGAATAACGCGGGTGTCGCGGCAGATGGCTTGCTGGCCAACGCTGATTTGGACCAGCTGGAACGTTTGATTCAATTGAACGTAACGACGGTCACGCGCCTGGCTTCGGCGGCGGCCGCCAGTTTTGCCAAAGCCGGCCGGGGTACGATCATCAACATCGCCTCGGTGGTGGCGTTGTTCCCCGAGCGCTTCAACGCCACTTACAGCGCCAGCAAGGCTTATGTGTTAAGCCTGACCCAGTCGTTGAATGCCGAGCTGGATGGCACCGGGGTCAAAGTGCAAGCTGTGTTGCCAGGCGTGACACGCACCGAAATCTGGGAGCGTTCCGGTATTGACGCAAGCCAGATCCCGGCGGACATGGTCATGGACGCGGGCGAGATGGTCGATGCTTCGTTGTCGGGGCTGGACCAGGGAGAACTGATCACCATTCCTTCGTTGCCGGATGCCTCCGACTGGGATGCGTTTGTCGCAGCGCGTCTGGTGATGGCGCCGAATCTTTCCAAAAGCAAGGCCGCTTCGCGTTACAAGTGAGGCACCCTCCATTGGCTTGAGGTAGTTGCGGTATGAGTGAACGTCGAGTGGTTGTAACGGGCATGGGTTTGGTGTCTCCGCTGGGTAGCGGGGTCGAAGCCGTCTGGGAGCGTCTGTTGGCCGGGCGTTCGGGGTTGCGCAACTTGCCGGACGAAGTCGTGGCTGATCTGCCGGCCAAGGTCGGTGGCACAGTGCCGACGCTGGCCGAAGATGCCGAGGCGGGTTTTGATCCGGATCGTGCGACGCCACCCAAAGAGCAGAAGAAGATGGACCGCTTCATTATGTTTGCCATGGAAGCGGCGCGTCAGGCGCTTGAGCAAGCCGGTTGGCAGGCACAGGATGCCAATGCCCAGGAGCGTACGGCGACCATTATCGGCTCGGGGGTCGGTGGTTTCGGCGCGATTGCCGATGCGGTACGCACTACCGACAGTCGAGGCCCGCGGCGTTTGTCGCCTTTTACCATTCCCTCCTTTCTGGTCAACCTGGCCGCGGGCCATGTGTCGATCCAGCACGGATTCAAAGGCCCCCTGGGTGCTCCGGTAACGGCGTGCGCGGCCGGGGTTCAGGCGATTGGCGATGCGGCGCGGCTGATTCGTTGCGGCGAGGCGGACATTGCGGTGTGTGGCGGTGCGGAGGCGTCGATTGATCGTGTCAGTCTCGCCGGGTTCGCTGCGGCTCGCGCGTTGTCCAGTGGTTACAACGAAACCCCGGAGCGTGCCTCGCGTCCGTTCGACAGTGACCGCGATGGTTTTGTCATGGGTGAGGGCGCAGGCCTTCTGGTGATCGAATCCCTGGAGCATGCACTCGCCCGTGGTGCGCAACCGCTGGCGGAACTGGTCGGTTACGGCACCAGCGCCGACGCCTATCACCTGACCGCTGGCCCCGAAGATGGCAGTGGTGCGCGACGGGCGATGTCACTGGCGCTGGCTCAGGCGGGTGTTGCTGCGGCACAGGTTCAGCACCTCAATGCTCATGCAACCTCGACGCCGGTTGGAGATCTGGGCGAGTTGGCGGCCATCAAATCGTTGTTTGGCACGGATAACAAGATTGCGGTCACGTCGACCAAGTCGGCCACAGGGCATTTGCTCGGCGCGGCGGGCGGGATCGAGGCGATTTTCACGCTGTTGGCGATCCGTGATCAGATTGTGCCGGCCACCCTCAACCTGGATAACCCGGATCCGGCAGCGCAAGGTGTGGACATCGTCCATGGTCAAGCGCGACCGATGGCCATCGAGTATGCGCTGTCCAACGGCTTCGGGTTTGGTGGGGTCAATGCCAGCGTGCTCTTCAAGCGCTGGCAGGGTTAATCCCGGGGCTTTTTGAGAAATTCGCGCGTGACGTCGAGAATCCGCTGGGCCAGTTCGGCGTTCTCGACACTGCGCGACAACAGCAGCGCCCCGACCATTGCGGACATGATGTAGATGCTCTGGTCGGCGGCATCATCACCTTCAAGGGTGCCTTGTATTTGTTCGAGCCGTGCATTGAGCACCACATCGGAGGTCGGACTTGGCTGTCCGCGCAGGCCGAGTTCCGATGACATGGTCGGCAGCGGGCAACCTTCATGGGGCGAAGTCTGGTGCCATTCGGACAAGTACGCGTCAATGAACGCCTCCAGTGGGCGTTCCTGAGCGAACAATTCGGCGCAGATGACTTCCACCTCGGCGCCTGCAGCCTGCAGGGCCTTTTCTACCAGCTCATCCTTGGACTTGAAATGCGAATAGAAGCCGCCGTGAGTCAAGCCCAGCGCTTTCATCAGGGGCTGCAAGCCGGTCGCGCCAATACCGTCGCGGCGAAATCTCGCTGAAGCTTCCTTGATGATGCGTTGGTGGGTCTGAGCTTTATGGTCCTGCGAGTAACGCATCTGGTATCTCCGCAACAATGCGCCATCTTAACCAATGGAAATGGGATGGTGACTGTACTTCTATTTCTAAAAAGCATGCAGATGCGTCCAACTCCTTCATGGTGTCCGGAATGAACTGGCACGGATAGTGATTACCCGTTAGCTGACGATTGTTGAACAATCATGAGGCGATAAGTATGAACAGCGGACTGTCCCTGGCCGACCACATCACCCTGGAGTTACGCGCCGACATCATTGGCGGTCGTTTGCTGCCCGGCATGGCGCTGGTGGAAAACGATCTGGTGTCAGCCTATAACGCTTCCCGCAACACCATCCGCGAAGCCTTGCACCGGCTGGGGCAGGAAGGTCTGACCCGTTATGTGCGCAACAAAGGCGTGATGGTGCGTCGCTTGGGCGTCGACGATGTGCGGGATCTGTTCAACGTTCGCCGCACGCTGGAGTTGCAGGCCATCAGTGCCAGTCAGCCGCTGCGCGATTATCAGTCCGACCGGATGCTCGAAGCCCTGGAAGCCACCGAACTGGCCCGGGAGCGCGAAGACTGGCGCGCCGTGGGCACACACAGCCTGGCGTTTCATCAACACATCGTCGGGTTGCTGCGCAGCCCGTTGTTCGATGAATTCTTCACCAATGTCGTCGCGCAACTGCGCCTGGTGTTTTGCGCCGCGCCCGATGAGTCACGGTTTCAGGCGCCCTGGCTGGCACGCGACCGGCAGATTCACGAGTTGCTGGCCGAAGGCGACAAACGCGCCGCCGAGGACGCCATGAGCCGTTATCTCGACGATTCCGAACACCTTCTGTTGCAAATGCTTGCCCCTTCTTCCCATCACTGATCGAGGATTCGTGCCATGTACAAAGACTATCCGGCGGCCTACCAAGTCAGCAAAGGTTCGGCCTTGCAGGTGGACAAAGCCTTCTATGAAAAGATCCGGGATACGAAGGAGGGGCGCACGCTGATCGAGCAGTTCGAAGTGCCGATCCGCACCGGTCGCGCCTGGAATGTCCCGGCCGGGCACGTGTTCCGCGTGACCACGCCGGTCGGCCCGCAAGTCGGGGATTTCAACGTCTGGAATGCCAACGATCCGCGTGAACGCTTGTGGGCTTCGCGCACGCGGCAGTTGCAAGGGGCGCATGTCAGCACTCACGACCGGCTCTGGTCGAACCTGCCATTCTTGCGGCCGCTGGTGACCATCACCGATGACAGCCTGGCCGACTACGGCATTGACGAACATGGTGGGCGCCTGCACGACTTGCTCGGCACCCGCTGCGATCCTTATGTGAACAAAATGCTCACCGGCGAAGACTTCCACCATCACTGCCACTCCAACCTGACCCGCGCAGTGTTGCCCCATGGCCTGACCGAGTTCGACGTGCATGACGTGCTGAACATTTTCCAGTGCACCGGCCTCAATCACGACGACATGTACTTCATGAAAGCCTGTCCGGCGCAGAAGGGCGATTACCTGGAGTTCTTTGCCGAGATCGATCTGTTGTGCGCGCTGTCGACCTGCCCGGGGGGCGATCTGTCGCTGGCCATGTGGGGGCCGGACGCGCAGGACCCGTTGAGCGTGTGCCGCCCGCTTGGGGTGGAGATCTACAAACTGGAGGATTCACTGCTTGAAGGCTGGAGCCAGCCGGAGCGTGCGGCGTACAAAGGGCTGCATGGCTTGCACATCGCCAAGGCCGATTGGGAAAAATAACCGTCACCTGTAGGAGCGAGCCTGCTCGCGATGGACGTTAACGATAACGCGTTTATTCTGAATAAACGCGTTGTTCTCAGGTGCATCGCGAGCAGGCTCGCTCCTACAGGGATCAGGTTTGTTTCAGCGGTCCTGCGCATCCTTGGCATCCGCTTGCGCGTTACGTTCAGCGACGCGCTTGCGTTGCTCATCGGTCAGTTCAACTTTGTTGGCGGTGTCGCGCAACATCATCAAACCACCCACGATCGAGCCGATTGCAACGACCAGAATCAACCAGGCATACCAGGGCATAGGGCTCTCCTTGAGGGCAGGCCGATTGGCGGGTTTCGCCAACCGATCGTGCATACCACTTTGAGCGATTCAATTTCGCAGTGGTTCCATTCTATGCCTGATCGACCCGCAACACCTGCTGCGATTCAGAGCCCGGTCAACATCGCGTCCGCCGGTGCATCGGCGCGCAATTGCGCGGTCAGCATGAAGTACACGAAACCCACGGCCATGAAGCCGAGGAAAATCGCGCCGATCAGCGCGTTGAACCACGCCATCGCCACCAGGCACACCACCGCCAGCACCAGTGCAATGGCCGGCACCAACGGGTAGCACGGCGCGCGGAAAGTGCGCTCCAGATTCGGCTCGGTTTTACGCAGCTTGAACAGGCTGAGCATGCTCATGATGTACATCACGATCGCGCCGAACACCGCCATGGTGATCATCGCGGCGGTCAGTGTCATGCCGCCGAGGTTGATCAAACCGTCGCTGTAGATCGCCGCGATCCCGATGACACCACCGGCGATGATTGCCCGGTGTGGCGTCTGGAAGCGCGAGAGTTTGGCCAGCGACGCCGGCAGGTAACCGGCACGAGCGAGGGCGAAGAACTGCCGCGAGTAACCGAGGATGATCCCGTGGAAACTCGCCACCAGACCGAACAGGCCAATCCACACCAGCATGTGCAACCAGCCGGAGCTTTCGCCGACCACGGTTTTCATCGCTTGCGGCAGCGGGTCGTTGATGTTCGACAAGGTGCGCCAGTCGCCGACGCCGCCGGCAAAGAACATCACGCCCATGGCCAACAACACCAAGGTCAAAATACCGCTGATGTAGGCCTTGGGAATCGTGCGTTTCGGGTCCTTGGCTTCTTCGGCGGCCATGGCGGCGCCTTCGATGGCGAGGAAGAACCAGATGGCAAACGGAATCGCCGCGAACATCCCGGCAATCGCCGGTGCGCCGAACACATCGGAGCCAGCCCAGCCGTTCAGCGCGAAGTTGCTGAAGCTGAACGCCGGCGCAACCACGCCCATGAACACCAGCAATTCAGCCACCGCGAGTACGCAGACCACCAGCTCGAAGGTGGCCGCCAGTTTCACCCCGAGGATGTTCAGGCCCATGAACACGATGTAGGCGCCGACCGCTGCGTGTTTCGGGTCCAGGGCGGGGAATTGCACGTTGAGGTAGGCGCCGATCGCCAGTGCGATGGCCGGTGGGGCGAAGACGAATTCGATCAGCGTCGCCAGCCCGGCGATCAATCCGCCTTTCTCACCAAAGGCGCGGCGGCTGTAGGCAAAGGGACCGCCGGCGTGAGGAATCGCCGTGGTCAGCTCGGTGAAGCTGAAGATGAAGCAGGTGTACATCGTGGCGACCATGAAGGACGTCACCAGGAAACCAAGTGTGCCCGCCACGCCCCAGCCGTAACTCCAGCCGAAATACTCACCGGAAATCACCAGCCCGACCGCGATACCCCACAGGTGCAGCGTGCCCAGCGTGGGTTTGAGTTGTGTGTTCATGCGTTTGCTCCCTGAACGGTTTGGACAGCTCGGGGGAGGGCGTGTGCAGCGGGCGTGCCAGTGTGGTGATGGCAGTCGTAAAGCGCAAAAAGGTGTCGTATTGGGGATGTTTGGCGCTGGATGGATGGGTTTTTTGCATCAGTTGGGGGCGTTGGTGTCTGTTATGCCGTCTTCGCGGGCAAGCCTCGCTCCTACAGTTTCGAATGCGCCGATCCCCTGTAGGAGCGAGGCTTGCCCGCGAAGGGGCCCGCGAAAACACCGCTGTAACGCCCGCATAAACCCACTCTTTACACTTTCTTTATGCACAGCCAGCACCCTCGATCTCGCTCCTTTACAGCCTTCCTTCCGACAATGACTCCACACGCGGCAATACGCCGTAACACGGAGAACTTCCATGAGCGTTCTGGACGGGGTGTCACTGCTGTTGGCAGTGGGGCTGTTCATTTATCTGTTGGTTGCGCTGTTGCGCGCGGACCGGAACTAGGAGCGGCTATGCACAGTTATGACTATTGGCTGATCCTGGCCTTCTTCGCCGTGGTGCTGATCCCGGCACCGTTTCTCGGGCGGTTCTACTACAAGGTCATGGAAGGCCAGCGCACCTGGCTGACACCGATCCTGGGACCTGTGGAGCGTGGCTGTTATCGGGTGGCCGGCGTTGATCCGCAAGCCGAACAGAGCTGGCAGAAATACACCCTGGCCTTGCTCGCCTTCAACCTTGCGGGCTTTTTGCTGTTGTTCGTGATCCTGCTGTTCCAGGACCACTTGCCGCTCAACCCGCAAAACCTGCCGGGGCAGGAGTGGACGCTGGCGTTCAACACCGCCGTCAGTTTCATGACCAATACTAACTGGCAGGCCTACAGCGGCGAAGCCTCGCTGAGTTACCTGAGCCAGATGGTCGGCCTCACCGTGCAGAACTTCGTCAGCGCCGCCACCGGCCTCGCTGTGCTGGTTGCGCTGTGTCGCGGCATCGGTCGCAAATCGACCAAAACCCTGGGCAATTTCTGGGTCGACATGACCCGCGCCACCCTTTACGGCTTGCTGCCGCTGTGCCTGCTGCTGGCGCTGTATCTGGTCTGGCAGGGCGTGCCACAAACCTTCGCGCAATACGTGAATGCGGTGACGATGCAAGGCGTCGATCAGGTGATCCCGCTCGGCCCGGCCGCCAGCCAGATTGCGATCAAGCAACTGGGCACCAACGGTGGTGGCTTCTTCGGTGTCAACTCGGCGCACCCGTTCGAGAACCCGACGGCGTGGACCAACCTGTTCGAGTTGGCTTCGATCATCCTGATCCCGGTCGCCCTGGTGTTCACCTTCGGTCACTACGTGAAGGACCTGCGTCAGAGCCGCGCGATCATCGCCTGCATGTTCGCACTGTTCCTGATCGGCGGCGCCACCTCGCTGTGGGCTGAATACCAGCCTAACCCTGCCTTGAACAACGTCGCCGTCGAACAGACCGCGCCGCTGGAAGGCAAGGAAGCGCGCTTCGGCACCACCGCCACGGTGTTGTGGTCGGTGACCACGACCGCAGCCTCCAACGGTTCGGTCAATGCCATGCACGACAGCCTCAACCCGCTGACCGGCATGGTCGCGATGGTCAACATGATGGTCGGCGAAGTGATCTTCGGCGGCGTCGGCGCCGGGCTCTACGGCATGTTGCTCAACGTGCTGATCGCGGTATTCCTCGCCGGCCTGATGATCGGCCGCACGCCGGAATACCTCGGCAAGAAACTGCAAGCCAAGGAAGTGCAACTGCTGGTGGTGACCTTGCTGGTGATGCCGGTCGGCGTGCTGGTGCTCGGTGCGATTGCCGCGAGCCTGCCGGGTCCGGTGGCCTCGGTGAGCAACCCCGGTGCCCACGGCTTCAGCCAATTGCTGTACGCCTACACATCGGCGAGTGCCAACAACGGTTCGGCGTTCGGCGGCTTCGGTGCCAACACCGCGTTCCATAACCTGATGCTCGGCCTTGGCATGTTGATCGGTCGCTTCGGTTACATCCTTCCGGTACTGGCTCTGGCCGGCAGCCTGGCGATGAAGAAAACCGCACCGATCGGCCAGAACAGTTTCCCGACCCACGGCCCGCTGTTCGTGACCTTGCTGACCGTGACCATTTTGCTGGTGGGTGGTTTGACCTTCCTGCCGACACTGGCGCTGGGTCCTATCGCTGAACATTTGAGCATGGGCTTCTGAGGACTATTTGATGAATATGCCCGTAGTTAAACCGGTTGCCGTGAAGGCCCCGGAACAACCGAAAACCGCGATCTCGGCCCTGTGGCGTCCGGCGCTGGTGCAAGCCTTCGTCAAGCTCGACCCACGGCAATTGCAGCGTGCGCCGGTGATGCTGGTGGTCGAACTGACCGCCGTCCTGACCACCGTGCTGTGCTTCATTCCCGACAGCGCCGTGCCGACCTTCGTCGCTGCGCAAATCGCCTTGTGGCTGTGGTTCACCGTGCTGTTCGCCAACTTCGCCGAAGCCTTGGCCGAAGGTCGCGGCAAGGCTCGCGCCGACAGCCTCAAGGCTGGCAGCGAAGGCTTGAGCGCACGCCGCAAAACCGGCAACGGCGCCTTTCAAGTGGTGCCGGCCACCAGTCTGCGCAAGGGCGATGTGGTGCGCGTCGAAGCCGGGGAAATGATCCCCGGTGACGGCGAGGTCATCGAAGGCATCGCGGCGGTCAACGAAGCGGCGATTACCGGTGAATCCGCACCGGTGATCCGTGAATCCGGCGGCGACCGTTCGGCCGTCACCGGCAACACCCGACTGGTCTCCGACTGGCTGCTGGTGCGCATCACCGCCAACCCGGGCGAGTCGACGCTGGACCGCATGATCGCTTTGGTCGAAGGCGCCAAACGCCAGAAAACCCCGAACGAAGTGGCGCTCGACATCCTGCTGATCGGCCTGACGCTGATCTTCCTGTTGGTGGTCGTGACCCTGCAACCGTTCGCCCACTTTGCCAACGGTAGCCTGCCGCTGGTGTTCCTGGTGGCGTTATTGGTCACGCTGATTCCGACCACCATCGGCGGTTTGCTCTCGGCGATTGGTATCGCCGGGATGGACCGTCTGGTGCGCCTGAACGTGATCGCCAAATCCGGGCGCGCCGTAGAAGCGGCGGGGGACGTGCACGTCCTGCTGCTGGACAAGACCGGCACCATCACCTTCGGTAACCGTCGCTGCACCGCGGTTTACCCGGCGCCCGGCGTGAACGCCAAGGAGCTGGCCGAGGGCGCGCTGTTCGCCTCGCTGGCCGATGACACGGCGGAAGGCAAGTCCATCGTTGAGTACCTGCGTGGCGTTCATCCACAACCTGAGCCTGCCACCGAAGTGCTGACGGCGGTGCCGTTCAGCGCCGAGACTCGCTTGTCCGGTGTCGACTATCAGGGCCGTGTGTATCGCAAGGGCGCGGTGGATTCGCTGCTGGCGTTCGTCGGCCTGAAACGCGCCGATCTCGCCCCGGCACTGTCCCGGGAAATCGACAAGATCGCCCAGAGCGGCGGCACGCCGTTGCTGGTGTGCGCCGACGGTAAATTGCTCGGCGCGATCCACCTCAAGGACGTGGTCAAGCCAGGCATCCGCGAGCGTTTCGCCGAGCTGCGCAAACTGGGGATTCGCACCGTCATGGTGACCGGCGACAACCCGCTGACCGCAGCGGCGATTGCGGCCGAAGCCGGTGTGGACGACGTGCTGGCTGAAGCTACGCCGGAGAAAAAACTGGCGCGCATTCGTCATGAACAGAATGACGGTCGTCTGGTCGCCATGTGCGGCGACGGCGCCAACGACGCCCCGGCCCTGGCCCAGGCCGACGTCGGCATGGCGATGAACGACGGCACGCAAGCGGCGCGCGAAGCGGCCAACATGGTCGACCTCGACAGCGACCCGACCAAGCTGCTGGACGTGGTGCAGATCGGCAAGGAATTGCTGGTGACTCGCGGTGCGCTGACGACGTTTTCGATCGCCAACGACGTCGCCAAATACTTCGCGATTCTGCCGGCGCTGTTTGCCTCGATCTACCCGCAACTGGGTGTGCTCAACGTCATGCATTTGAGCAGTCCGCAGAGCGCGATTCTGTCGGCGATCGTGTTCAACGCCTTGATCATTGTGGTGCTGATTCCACTGGCTTTGCGTGGCGTGCGCGTGCAAGCGGCGAGTGCGGCGGCGTTGCTGCGCCGCAACCTGTTGATCTACGGACTGGGTGGGATTCTGGTGCCGTTCGTGGGCATCAAGGCGATCGACATGCTGTTGACGGCGTTGCATCTGGTTTGACCCTTGGCGAGCGCTTGCGCTCGATCGCCGGCAAGCCGGCTCCTACAGGTGTGACACCGCCCTGTAGGAGCGAAGCTTGCTCGCGAAGATTGCACCACGGTTCATCTATATGAACACCGAATCTGTTCACCGAATTCGAGGATTTTGAAATGTCCACAATGATACGTCCGGCCCTGAGCCTGCTGGTCCTGATGACCCTGATCACCGGCGTCGCTTACCCGTTGGTGGTCACTGGCGTCGCGCAGGTCGCGTTCCCTGACCAGGCCAATGGCAGCCTCGTGCGTGACGCCGACGGCAAAGTCCGCGGCTCTTCGCTGATTGCCCAGGATTTCACCGGTGACGCGTGGTTCCATCCGCGCCCGTCAGCCGGTGCTTTCGCCACGGTATCGAGCAGCGCCAGCAACCTGTCGCCAAGCAACCCGGCCCTGGCCACTCGGGTGATCGATGATGCCAACAAACTGTTGGTGCCAGGCCAGGGGCCGGTGCCGTTGGCGCTGCTGACCACTTCTGGCAGCGGGCTTGATCCGCACTTGCCACCAGCGGCGATTGCCTATCAACTGGCGCGTGTTGCGGCGACGCGGAATCTGCCGGTGTCTACGCTTCAGAATCTGCTGGCCGCGCACATCGAACAGCCGTTGGTGGGGCCGCCGGTGGTGAATGTGTTGGCGCTGAATATGGCGCTGGAAAAACTCTAGATCGGTGGTGGCATCATTCGCGAGCAAGCCCGCTCCCACAGGGAAACGCATTACAAAATGTGGGAGCGGGCTTGCTCGCGAAAGCGGCCGAACAATCACCACATCAACATCTGAAATAAGAGATCCCCAAACATGAGTGACTCCGGCCGCGCCGACGCGCTGTTAGCAGACCTGCCCCGCGATGGCCGTGGCCGGCTCAAGGTTTTCCTCGGTGCCGCGCCCGGTGTGGGCAAGACCTACGCCATGCTGCAAGCTGCCCACACCCAACTGCGTCAAGGCGTGAAGCTCATCGCTGGCGTGGTCGAGACCCATGGCCGCGCCGAGACCGAGGCGCTGCTCGGCGGCTTGCCGCAGCAACCCTTGGTACGCTCGGAATACCGTGGAGTGATCCTTGAAGAAATGGACCTCGACGGCGTACTGGCCGCCAAACCTAAACTGGTGCTGGTGGACGAACTGGCCCACACCAATGCACCGGGCAGTCGTCACGCCAAACGCTGGCAAGACATTCAGGAACTGCTCGCCGCCGGCATCGACGTCTTCACCACGGTCAACGTCCAGCACCTGGAAAGCCTCAACGACCAGGTGCGCGGCATCACTGGCGTGCAGGTCCGCGAAACCTTGCCAGACTGGGTGCTGCAAGAAGCCTATGAACTGCTGCTGATCGACTTGCCGCCACGCGAGCTGCTCGAGCGACTGCGCGACGGCAAGGTCTACGTGCCGGAGCAGGCGCGGGCGGCCATCGATGCGTACTTCTCCCAGACCAACCTCACCGCCCTGCGCGAATTGGCGATGCAGACGGCGGCGGCCCAGGTCGATAACGATCTGGCGCAAGGCTATCGCCAGCTCGGCCAGGCGGCACCTGCAGTGCGCGGTCGGCTGCTGGTCGGTGTCGATGGCGATGCTCAGGCCGAGCGCTTGGTGCGTCACGCCAGTCGTGTCGCCCAGCGCCGGCATTTGCCGTGGAGCCTGGTGCACGTGGACAACGGCAGCGTGCGCGACGAGCAATCGCGCCTGCGTCTGCAAAGTGCCCAGCAATTGGCCGAACGTCTCGGTGGCGAAGTGGTGTTGCTGCGCGCCGGCGAAGTCGCGAAGACCCTGATCCAGCACGCCGCCGAACGCCGTGCCAGCCTGGTGTTGGTCGGTCAGTCCCGGCAGCGTTTGCGTCGACGCCTGTTCGGCGGTGGTCTGGCCTCACGCTTGTTGCGCGATGCACGCGGACTGGAAATCAACGTCCTCGACAGCGATCACGAACAGCATCAGCCGCGCCAGCGTTCGGCGCAGTCGCTGGTGTGGTTCGACTATGCGCTGGCGCTGGTCGCAACCGTGCTCGCCAGCGCACTGGCCTGGGCCGTGGCGAGTGTCTTGCCGCTGCCGAACATCTCGCTGGTGTTCCTCGCCGCCGTGTTGCTGGTGGCGGTGCGCAGCAGTCTCGGCCCGGCGCTGGCCTGTGCGGCGCTGTCGTTTCTGACCTACGACTTTCTGTTCATTCCGCCGAATTTTTCCTTCAGCATTCAGCGCGAAGAAGACGTGCTGACGCTGCTGTTTTTCCTGCTGATGGCAGCACTCACCGGCAACCTCGCGGCGCGCCAGCGTCGGCAATTGCAGGCGTTGCGCGATACGCAGGAAGAGACCACCGAACTGCTCGACCTGTCGCGCAAACTCACCGCCGCCACCGACCGCCAGGCCGTGGTCAGCGCCGCCGCGCAACACCTCAACGGCTGGAAAGACTTGCAGCTGTGCCTGCTTAATCGCGACGGTCAGGCGGGCTGGAAAGTCGAAACCGGTGGCCCGCTGGAATTCACCGAAGCCGAACGCGCCGCCGCCGATTGGGCTTGGCAACACGATCAACCGGCGGGCGCGGGCACCGGCACGTTGCCGTTCGGGCGTTGGTGGTGGTGGCCGCTTTCGGTGGAAGACGGGCCGCTGGCGTTGCTCGGCGTCTGTGCCAAAGAAGGGCAGACCTTGAGCGGTCAGCGCCGACGTTTGTTGACCGCGCTCAGTCAGCCGCTGGCTCAGGCGCTGGCACGCGCACAACTGGCCGAAGACCTGGAAGCGGCTCGGCTGCACGGCGAAACCGAGCAACTGCGCAGTGCCTTGCTGGCCTCGGTGTCTCACGATTTACGCACGCCGCTGACTTCCATGCGCGGCAGCATCGACAGCCTGTTGGCGCTCGGCGAAGCCATCCCGCTGGAGGATCGTCGCGAACTGCTCGAAGGCACGCGCGATGAAGCCGAGCGCCTCGATCGCTACATTCAAAACCTGCTGGACATGACCCGCCTCGGTCACGGTGCGCTGAAGCTCGCGCGGGACTGGGTGTCACCGGCCGACATCGTTGGCAGTTCGCTCAATCGTCTGCGCGCGGTGCTGGCGCCGTTGCAGGTCAGCACCGATGTGCCCGCGCAGCTGCCGCTGCTGTTCGTCCACGCCGCGCTGATCGAGCAGGCGCTGGTCAACGTGCTGGAAAACGCCGCACGGTTTTCACCGGTGCATGGGCGTTTGCAATTGCGCGCTGGCGTGGATCAAAACGAACTGTTCTTCTCGGTCAGCGATGAAGGCCCGGGCATTCCGGAAGAAGAGCGCGCGAAGATTTTCGACATGTTCTACACCGCCGCACGCGGTGATCGTGGCGGGCAGGGGACCGGGCTGGGGCTGGCGATCTGTCAGGGCATGGTCGGCGCACATGGCGGGCGCATCAGCGTCGGTGACGGCATCGACGGGCGCGGCACTTGCATCACGCTTCACTTGCCCTTGCAGGAACAACCTTCCTTTGAAATCGAGAACGGACAGTGAGCACTGAAAGTGAAGCCTGATACCCTTTGGACATCTCCATGCCGCGACCGGAAACCATGAGCCAGACCGCGACCATTTTGGTCATCGACGACGAACCGCAGATCCGCAAATTCCTGCGCATCAGCCTCGCCTCCCAAGGCTACAAAGTGCTGGAGGCCGGCACCGGCACCGAAGGCCTGGCGCAAGCCGCATTGAACAAACCCGATTTGCTGGTGCTCGACCTCGGCCTGCCGGACATGGACGGCCAGCAGGTGCTGCGCGAGTTCCGTGAATGGTCGACGGTGCCGGTGCTGGTGCTGTCGGTGCGCGCCGGTGAAGGGCAGAAGGTCGAAGCGCTGGATGGCGGTGCCAATGACTACGTGACCAAGCCGTTCGGCATCCAGGAATTTCTGGCGCGGGTTCGTGCTCTGTTGCGTCAGGCGCCGGTGGGCGAGGCGCAACAAGCGGCGTTGACGTTCGGCCCGTTGACCGTGGATCTGGCGTATCGCCGGGTGCTGCTCGAAGGCGTCGAAGTGGCGTTGACCCGCAAGGAATACGCGGTGCTGGCGCAACTGGCGCGGCATCCGGGAAGGGTCATCACCCAGCAGCAATTGCTCAAGGATATCTGGGGACCGACCCATACCGAAGACAGTCACTATCTGCGGATTGTGGTGGGGCATTTGCGGCAGAAGCTGGCGGATGATCCGACGCAGCCACGGTTTATCGTGACCGAGGCGGGGGTTGGGTATCGGTTGTTGAGTGAGGGTGGGCTTTAGTTTTGAGTTGGGTGGGCTGACGCTTTCGCGGGCAAGCCTCGCTCCTACAGGGGATCACATATCCCTGTAGGAGCGAGGCTTGCCCGCGAAGAGGCCGGATCATTCACCCGAGAACTTCAGGAATCCCGCTCACTCTCATACCGATCCATGGTATCCCGCGCAATCTCACGCCCCAGCGCGATCAACTCCGGCGCCTTGTAAAACTCGAAAAACCGGCACACCCGCTTCGGCACGTTGATCAGAACATCCGGTGGATAGCCGGCGATCTTGTACTGCGCCAACGACGTCTGCATCACCTCGAAACTCTGGTTGATCAAATCCAGCAAAGACGCCGGCCCCACGTTGTCGATGATGAATGAACCGGTGGCCGACTTCGGCGCGCCGTCGCGTTCAGGGGCGGCCGCCGGTTGCTGGGCTTCGGGTTCGGCAGACTCGATCCAGGGATTGATCTCGGCCGCCTCGGCCATCAACGCTTCCTTTTCCAGCAACAGCAATTGTTCTGCCTGTTTGCGGCGGAACGGCATTTTCGAACCCAGTGAGTTGATCAGGCTGTCGAACCGGGTCCTGAACGCGGCAGGGCGCTGAATCACCGGCAATTGATAGTGACGCTGGTTGGTGGAGTTGAGGTTGACCGCGATGATCAGGTCGCAATGGCTCGACACCACGGGCACGATCGGCAAAGGGTTGAGAATGCCGCCGTCCACCAGCATGCGATTGCCTTGCATCACCGGGGTGAACAGGCTCGGGATGGCCGCCGAGGCGCGCATCGCCTGGTGCAGGCAACCTTCCTGAAACCAGATTTCCTGCTGGTTGGTCAGGTCGGTGGCCACCGCCGTGTAGGGGATGCGCAAGTCTTCGATATTGATTTCGCCGACGATCTTGCGGATCTGCCCGAAGACCTTCTCGCCGCGAATCGCCCCCAGCCGAAAACTGACGTCCACCAGGCGCAACACGTCGAGGTAATCCAGGCTTTCGATCCAGTTACGGTATTCGTCCAGTTTGCCGGCGGCATAAATCCCGCCGACCACCGCGCCCATCGAGCAGCCGGCAATGCAGGAGATGTCGTAACCACGCCGCTCGATCTCTTCAATGACCCCGATATGGGCATATCCTCGGGCCCCACCTGAGCCCAGCACCAGTGCGACGCGCTTTTTCATGAATCGCCCTCGTCTGACAAGGTTCAACAATGCACCCATCGAGGGGCGCGCTTCAATCGTTAAGGTCGCTTGGCAGGGTGAAGGCGTCGTTTTTTCGACACTCCATGGCGGCAGATGGTTATTCTCCCGAGCGCTATAGTTTCGGCGGCGGGAGCAAGGCACTTTTCACGCGCCGGACCGTCTTACCTGCACGACTGTTTTCCTATTGTTGAGGTGTGAGTGATGAAAGCCTGGATTTGTGTGCCCTTGATTGCGCTGGCACTCGCCGGTTGTGCCGGCAAAACCGCTTACCGTGACAGCTGCGGCAGTGGGCTCGATGCGGCGTGGCGTGAGCTGGACCTGGCCAAGGCCGAAGGTTTCGCCGGCACCGTCAGCTACTCCAAGGCCCTGTCGTTGCTGACCGGCGCCAAAACCCAGCAGCAATTCGAAGCGTTCGAAGGCTGCGCCAAGAAAGCCGAGAAGGCGCGCTTTTATATTCGTGAGTCACGCGCTGGCCGTTAAACAAGGCGCTAATCTGTAGGAGCCGGCTTACTGGCGAAGGCGTCATTAAGACCTCCATCGTCAGCAAGCCGGCTCCTACAATTGGAGTCAATCACATGATTAATCGGTTGGTGGCTCATGTTTTGGGCCTGGAAGTCCGTTTGCTGGCCTGTCAGGCCCGATTGAATGCCCGCACCGACCCGGAAGCGTTGCACGATCTGCGCACCACGGTTCGCCGTCTGCGCAGCCTGCTGCGACCATTGCGTGGCTTGCCCGGTGTCGAGCAACTGGAAGCGGCGGCGTCGGCCGTGGGGCAGTTGACCACACCGTTGCGCGATCGCGAAGTGCTGGCGGCGTACTTGCTCGAGCACGATCAACCCGAGGCGGCGCAACGGCGCATGGCGCAGATGGCCGTGGCTTACCCGGCGGTTGCGGCGAGCCCTGAGCTGGCGCAGTTGCTGATGATCTTTGACGCTTTTCCGCGCTTTTTACGCGCCTCGCAGCGTCAGGGTTTACTCAAGGGCTTGCGTCAACGCATCGAGAAACGCCTGGCCAAACAATGGAAGAAACTCGATCAGGCCCTGCACGATCCCGCCCATGATCGCCATCGTCTGCGCTTGCTGATCAAGCGCGTGCGCTACGGTATCGAGGCGTATCCCGAGCTGGATCGCTTGCCGAAACCGGCGCTGCCCAGATTGAAGTCGGCCCAGGCCGCTTTGGGCGATTGGCACGACTGCTGGCAATGGCTGGCCCGGGCCGAACAGGAAGCCGATTTGCAGCCTTGCGTGGCGGTCTGGAAAACCACCATGGCCGAGGCCGAGGGCCGCGCGGACCGTGTGCTCGACAAACTCAGTGCCACCTGTTTCAAATCCTGAAACCCCCGCCGATCCAATGTGGGAGCGAGCCTGCTCGCGAAAGCGATTTCACATTCATCATGGATGTGCCTGAGAGGCCGCTTTCGCGAGCAGGCTCGCTCCCACATTTGTTGGTCTTGAATTCAACGGCCTATCTGTCAGTCTCTTTGGCCAGAATAGGCGCTGTGCCATCCTCGCAGGCTGGTTAACATCCCTTCATCCTTTTCTGCCCTTGAGGTTTTCATGCGCTTTTCCGATCTGCTCGACGCCGTCCGCAGCCAGCCGCTGGAGCTGTCTATTCCGGCCGAATGGGCGCAGGGACGCGCCAGTTTTGGTGGTCTGGTGGCCGCCTTGCAATACGAAGCCATGCGCGCGAAGGTGCCGGCGGATCGTCCTGTGCGTTCGCTGGCGATCACCTTTGTCGGGCCGGTCGAGCCTGAAGTGCCTGTCAGTTTTGAAGTCGACGTCCTGCGCGAAGGCAAAGCGGTCAGTCAGGTACTGGGCCGGGCGATGCAGAAGGGCCAGGTGGTGACACTCATCCAGGGCAGCTTCGGCGCCTCGCGACCGTCCGAAGTGGCGGTAACCGCCACGCCGGCCCCCGAAATGAAGCACTGGGACGATTGCCAGGAGCTGCCATTCATCAAAGGCGTGCTGCCGGAATTCATGCGTCATCTGGCGATGCGCTGGAGTGTTGGCGGCCTGCCGTTCACCGGCAATAAATCCCGCGAGATGGGCGGTTGGGTGCGCTTGCGTGGGGATGTGAAGGAAGAGGCGGTCAGTGAGGCGCATATCCTCGCACTGGTGGACGCCTGGCCCCCATCCTTGATGCCGCACCTGTCGAAACCGGCGATGGGCAGCACGCTGACCTGGACCATCGAATTCGTCCAGCCGGTGCTGGAACTGAGCACGCTGGACTGGTGCAAATACCTCGTTGAAATCGAACATGCCGCTGACGGCTACGGTCACGCGGCGGCGAAGCTGTGGAACGCAGAAGGTCAGTTGATTGCCATGAGCCGGCAGACGGTGACGGTTTTCGCCTGATCAGTGACGACGGTGGCGCTCACGCCAGGCGCGCCACCAGCCGCCGCTGAGGAAAAACCGCGGGAAAGTCAGGAACTGCTCGACCAGCAGGCGTGACACCGCGTCTTTGCGATCACTGAACGGCTCGGAGGCTTGCGCCTCCAGGCTGTGACCGTGGCGTTGCAGGCCCAATGCCGCGAGCAGGCCGATGACGCCAATCGCGAAGTTCGCAAAGCTCAGGCTGAACACCCCGCAAACCAGCAGCAGAAACGCCACGATAAACAGCGGCACTGCAATCAGGTGCAACACCAGATTGGCCGGGTGCTGGTGATTGTCCGGGTACGCGCGCCATTGCCAGGCGGGAAGGTTGGGGTGACGTTTGCCCATGATGCTGATCCTCGATCCATGTTGAACACATGATTGAAGAATAGGCGCGGCATGGGCGGGCGGCGAATCAAGGATGGCTATCGGCGTGATAGGTGTTCATGTTCGGAATTGATGTTGCTCACACGGGCGTCTTCGCGGGCAAGTCGGATCGCCGCACCGCTCGCTCCTACAAGTCGTGCGCAGTTCCTGTAGGAGCGAGGCTTGCCCGCGAAGAGGGCCTCAAAGTTTCAACTGCCCAATGGCCTTGCTCAACTCCCCGGCCAGCGCCGCCAACTCATTACTGGTCGTCGCCGAGTCCACGGTCTGCTGCACAGTTTTCTCGGTCACATCGCGAATACTCACCACCGCCCGATTCATCTCTTCCGCCACTTGGCTCTGCTGCTCGGCCGCCACGGCGATCTGGGTATTGCTTTCGCGCATCTGCGCCACTGCGCTGGTGATTTCGGCCAGTGCGGCGCCAGCCTCTTGCGCCTGTTGCACGCAATCGTCCGCCTTGAACGAGCTTTCCTGCATGAAATCCACAGCGTCCCGCGTTCCGGCCTGCAACGCCGAAACCATGAGGGTGATCTCGTCGGTCGAGGTCTGCACGCTTTTGGCCAGGTTGCGCACTTCATCGGCGACCACGGCAAAACCACGACCCATTTCCCCGGCCCGGGCTGCTTCAATCGCCGCATTCAGCGCCAGCAGATTGGTTTGCTCGGCAATGCTGTGGATTACGTTGACCACGCCGTTGATCTTCTGGCTGTCTTCGGCCAGACGCTGAATCATCTCGGCCGTCTGCTGGACGCCAGTGGACAACCCGGCAATCGATTTCTGCACGCGGCTGACCACTTCCTGGCCGCTGCCGGCCAGGGTGTCGGCGGTTTTCGAAAGGTCGCGGGTGGCACCGGCGTGCTGGGCGATGTGGTAGACGGTGGCGGTCATTTCGTTGATCGCCGTGGCGGCCTGATCGGTCTCACTTTGCTGGCCGAGCATGCCGTGGCGCACTTCGTTCATGCTCGATGCCAGCCGAGCGGCACCGTCATCCAGTTGTCGTGCGGTGCTGGCGACGGTGTTGACCACCCGCTGGTAACCGGCCTGCATCGCGTTGAACGCACCGGCCATCTGCCCGACTTCGTCCGTGCAGGCCAACGGCACACGGGCCGAGAGGTCACCGGTTTTTTCGACGTGGAGCATGACGTCTTTCAACGTATTGAGCTGGCTGAGCAGAAAGCGGATCAACAATTGCGACGCTCCGAGCATCGCCAGCATCAGGATGAACACCGCCACGGCGTAGTTGGCGAAACGTTCTTCGAACACCTGGCTCAGGCTCGGGCCATAGGCAATTACGGCGACGTGTTGGCCATCGGCACGGGTGAACACTTCGGCGCCCATCAACGGGTTTTCGCCGAACAGCGGCATCGAGTTGATTTCGACCCAGCCGTTGCTGTCCGTCAGTTCCAGCACGGGTTGGTCGTTGAGCAGCGGCGCGTGCCCGCGACTGAACGTCAGCAGGTTGTCGGCCTTGGGCAGCGCTTGCCCGGCCGGCCAGGCGCCGAGCAGGCGTGCCTGTGCCTGGGCGGACACTTTGGATGCGTGACTGCGGGCCTGTTGTTCGAGCTGTACGGCATACAGCACCAACAACAGGGTCGTGACGAAGGCGACAGCATTGACCGCCCAGAATTTATATTTCAGCGAGATGTTGCTAAGCCAGGCACCCATGGAGGTCTTCTCTGATAGCGGAAACAGCATTGGCAAGGTGCCAGCATTGTGCCGCTGCCCCGCGCGCCGGATCTTGATATGGGTCAACATTCCCGGTCACGCTCGCGCACAGGAACTGCAGGGCGTAATGCGCTATCCTTCGCGCCTTCAAAATTCCCTCGCTACAGGATTCCGCCCCCATGAAAGCCGCACTCGTCGAACTCATCAGCAAAATCAGCTCCGGGTGCATGAGCGAAGACGAAATCCTCAAAGTCGCCGACGAAGCGGCCCAGGCTTACGCCGATCCAGAAGCTTTTCTGACAGCCAATCCGGACGTTAACTACGACGACACCTTCCCGATTCCGTTGGGCGAGTGGGTCGTCGTCGGCAGCCTGCCGGAAACCGTGCTGTTCCAGGCGGACACCTATGTGGACCTGTTCGCGCAGATCGTCGCTTCGTTTGGTCCGGGCGTTGATTTCAACATCAAACCCAAGCAACTGGCCAAGACCGAAGCGCTGACCGCGCTCAATCGCATCCAGGTGCAGATGGGCAGCATGAACAAGGAAAACGGCGGTTATACGCTGATGAATTTCAGCCAGTTGCTCGACGACGAACTGCAAGTGGTGCTGGTCTTCGGCAACGACGTACCGCGTGTGCTCGAACTGTGCGCCGAGGTCGGCATCGCTGCCGCGCCTTCCCTGGAAGCCCTGAAAGTAGCCATCCACGTTTGATGGCATGAAACGAAACCCCTGGGGCCGACTATCCTGAGAGGGCACACAACGCTTAGGGAGCGACACCATGGGTTCCACGTTCAACGGCCTGGTGGGCCTGATCATCCTTGTCCTGGACATCTGGGCAATCATCAACGTGCTGAAAAGTGGCGCCGACACCGTGATGAAAATCATCTGGGTCTTGCTGATCCTGCTGCTGCCGGTCCTGGGCCTGATCATCTGGGCCATCGCCGGGCCACGGGGCAACGTGCGTATCTGACCCAACGAACACCGTCCCCTGTAGGAGCGAGGCTTGCCCGCGAAGCTTTTGGCGACCTCACGGACGCTTTCGCGGGCAAGTCGGATCGCCGCACCGCTCGCTCCTACAGGTACTTGGCGTCAGAAGGTTCGACCTGTCATCTTCCGCGACGTAGAATGCGCGCCTTTCCCGGGCAATCGAGCTGATCGATTGGCCATCATGGGCGGGTAACCGTCCGTTGCCACCGCATTCATCGGAGCACTTCCCATGAGCAACACTCCAACCAGCGATTACCTGGAAACCCTCTACGAAGGCTACGGCCAGCGTTTTCGCATGGGAAAACTGCTGCACGAAGTGCGCACCGAACACCAGCACCTGGTGATTTTCGAGAACCCGCGCATGGGCCGCGTCATGGCACTGGACGGCGTGATCCAGACCACCGAAGCCGACGAATTCATCTACCACGAGATGCTCACCCACGTGCCGATCCTGGCGCACGGCAGTGCCAAGCGCGTGCTGATCATCGGCGGTGGCGACGGCGGCATGCTGCGTGAAGTGGCCAAACACCGTAGCGTCGAGCACATCACCATGGTCGAGATCGACGGCACCGTGGTCGACATGTGCAAGGAGTTCCTGCCGAACCACTCCAAGGGTGCATTCGATGATCCGCGCCTGAACCTGGTGATCGACGATGGCATGCGTTTCGTCGCCACCACCACTGAAAAGTTCGACGTGATCATTTCCGACTCCACCGACCCGATCGGTCCGGGCGAAGTGCTGTTCTCGGAAAACTTCTACCAGGCCTGTCGTCGTTGCCTCAACGAAGGCGGCATCCTGGTGACTCAGAACGGCACGCCGTTCATGCAGATCGAAGAAGTCAAAACCACCGCCGGCCGCCTGCGCAGCCTGTTCCCGGACTGGCACTTCTACCAGGCCGCCGTGCCGACCTACATCGGTGGTTCGATGACTTTTGCCTGGGGCGCGACCAACACCGCTTATCGCAAATTGTCCCGCGAAACCCTGCAACAGCGCTTTGCTGGCAGCGGCATCATCACCCGCTACTACAATCCGGAAATCCACATCGGCGCGTTCGCCTTGCCGCAATACGTGTTGCAGGCCGTGAACAAGCCAAGCAACGACTGAAGAAATACGCAAAACCCCTGTAGGAGCGAAGCTTGCTCGCGAAAGCGGTGTTTCAGTCGACATGTTTATTGACTGGTATGCCGCCTTCGCGAGCAAGCTTCGCTCCTACAGGGACCGTGTTTTTCATGCTTGCACGGCGTAATCTGTTTGAACGATCGGTCAGGGTAAAAGTCCAGATGGATGTAAGCCCATCTACGGGTTTGTTCGAGGAGGCAGTGATGCAAAAGTGGAAAATCACTTTCGTGGATGATCACGGTGAAACAGTCGACGAAGTTTTTGAGTGCGACGAATGCCCGGACAACGAGCACGCCGCCAAACTGATCAAGGCACGTCTCCTTCCTGTCGCCGCCGAACTGGATCTGAACGATCTGGAAGGGCGAACTGCTGATGCAAGCGTTAAAAATCTCAAAGCCCAGAACAGCATCGAAATCCTCGGCATTACTCCCGTCTGATACCCCCTCTGGAACACTCGTGAAACAACCAGGCCTTGGCAGCGGCTCCGACTTGGGGCTACTCTGCAAGCGAGATCAGCGAATGGATCGCTAAGGTCTGGTCTTGTCAGCTACATGCTTGTTTCCCATCGGCAATTTGCTTGCCGCAGCGCTCGCACCCTTCGGTTGCCGGCGTCGGGAGTACGGAAAGTCTATCCATCGGTATCAGGAGGACGTTTCATGAGCACAGCCTATCAAGAAGACATCAGCAGCTCGGTTCTGCGCCGCATGAAAGAAGGCGGTTTCGACTTTTCACGATTCCATCCCATCGAGTTCTACGCCATTTTCCCGGACGAGGAGCGGGCACGCAGGGCGGCAGGGCATTACTGCGGTGAATCCATGAATGCACAAATCAGCGTGCGCGACGACGGCGCCTGGTCCCTGGAACTGAGTAAAGTGATGTACGCCACCTATGACGGCATCGGCGACTTTGAGCAGGACTTCGAGGCGGTGGTCGAGCCTTTGGGTGGCATCATCGAAGGATGGGGCGTCAAGCAGGAGGTACGAGGGCTACTCGCATAACACTATGAACAGCGACAACATCCACTAACGGCTGACCTTCGGGTTGGCCGTTTTCGTTTGTGCAGAATTCGAGGGCCGATCGCCAGCAAGCCGGCTCCTACAGAAAACCGGCATGCCATAAATCACCACCGCCCTGTAGGAGCCAGCTTGCTGGCGATGGCGCCCTCCAAATCACCGCAGAGTTTCAGGCCCCATCGCCGGCAAGCCGGCTCCTACAGAAATCCAGCGTGCCACAAATCACCGCCCCCTGTAGGAGCCAGCTTGCTGGCGATGACGTCCTCTCAATCACCGCCAAACCATCAGCCACAAATCCCGAAACAAAAAAAAGCCGCCTGAACAGGCGGCTAAAAGGGAAGTTCGGTGAGCATTTCCAGCGAATGCGCGAATTATCCGCATCACCCCCCGGGCAGTGAAATCAACTCTGACTATGCTGGTGATAGGCGACAGCATTGCTTCGCAATGAAGCGGGGGCGATCAGGTTGGGGCATTTGCCGCACAGGATTGGTGCGGTGTTAATGATGTGATTATCCAACCGATTGATATCAAAGCGTTTCTGCCGATGGCACGGGCCTTGCGAAGCCTAGATGTCCGGGTGACAAGGAGTACGGCATGATCCGCACCTATTTTGATGAGATGTACGATGCCGGCGGCCAGGTCCGCCCGCATTATCGGGAGTTTGCCCGTTGGCTGGCCGAAACGCCTGACGAGCTTTTGGCACAACGGCGACGCGAGGCCGATCTGCTGTTTCATCGCGCCGGGATTACTTTCACGCTCTACGGGGACGAGCAGGGGACAGAGCGCCTGATTCCTTTCGACACCATTCCGCGCAGCATCCCCGCCAGTGAATGGCGGATCGTCGAACGCGGCTGCATCCAGCGGGTCAAGGCGCTGAACATGTTCCTCGCCGACCTCTATCACGAGCAGCGCATCATCAAGGCCGGCATCATCCCGGCCGAACAAGTGCTGGCCAACGAGCAATACCAGTTGGCGATGCAGGGGCTGGATCTGCACCGGGATATCTATTCCCACATTTCCGGCGTCGACCTGGTGCGCGATGGCGACGGCACGTACTACGTGCTTGAAGACAACCTTCGTACACCCAGCGGCGTGAGCTACATGCTCGAAGACCGCAAGATGATGATGCGCCTGTTCCCCGAGTTGTTCTCGGCCCAGCGCATCGCCCCGATCGATCATTATCCGAACCTGTTGCTCGACACCCTGAAAAGCTCCAGCCACCTCGATAACCCGAGCGTGGTGGTACTGACGCCGGGTCGCTTCAACAGCGCGTTTTTCGAGCATGCGTTTCTCGCTCGGGAAATGGGCGTGGAGCTGGTGGAAGGCGCGGACCTGTTCGTGCGTGACGACAAGGTGTTCATGCGCACCACGGACGGGCCGAAAGCCGTCGACGTGATCTACCGCCGTCTCGACGATGCATTCCTCGATCCGCTGGCGTTCAATCCGGACTCGATGCTTGGCGTTCCCGGGCTGTTGTCGTCGTACCGCTCGGGCAATGTGGTGCTGGCGAATGCCATCGGCACCGGGGTGGCGGACGACAAGTCGGTGTACCCGTTTGTCACCGACATGATCCGTTTCTACCTCGACGAAGAGCCGATCCTGAAGAACGTTCCGACGTTCCAATGTCGTAATCCCTCCGAACTGTCCCACGTGCTGGCCAATCTTCCAGAACTGGTGGTCAAGGAAACCCAGGGCTCCGGCGGTTACGGAATGCTGGTGGGGCCGGCGGCGACGGCGGCGGAAATCGAATCCTTCCGCGAGCGGATCAAGGCCAAGCCCCACGCGTACATCGCGCAACCGACGTTGTCCCTGTCGACCTGCCCGACCTTTGTCGAAAACGGCATCGCACCACGCCATATCGACCTGCGTCCGTTTGTATTGTCTGGCCGCGAAACCCGGGTTGTGCCCGGCGGTTTGACCCGTGTCGCCCTGCGTGAAGGCTCCCTGGTGGTGAATTCCTCCCAGGGCGGCGGAACCAAGGACACCTGGGTGGTCGAGGATTGAAGGAAGCCTGCCATGTTAAGTAGAACTGCCTCGGATTTGTATTGGATGTCGCGTTACCTGGAGCGGGCGGAAAACCTCGCACGGATGCTCGACATCAGTTATTCGCTGTCGCTGATGCCGCAGGATGGCCGCGGTGACGGTCTGCACGAACTCGCCATGCCGCTGCTGATAACCGGCACCCTGGACGATTACCTCGAACGCCACGGCGAGTTGCATGCCGAACGGCTGCTGCACTTTTTTGCCCTGGACGCGGCCAACCCGGCGAGCATTTACAGCTGCCTCGGTTCGGCGCGGGCCAGTGCCCATGCCGTGCGGGGGCGAATCACCGCGGACATGTGGGAAAACATCAACGCCACCTGGCTGGAAATTCGCGGCATCGCCGATCAGGGCTTGAGTCGCTACGGCATGAGTCGTTTCTGCGAGTGGATCAAGGAACGTTCCCACCTGTTTCGCGGCGCGTCCTACGGCACGATCATGCGTAACGATGCGTTCCGTTTTATTCGTCTGGGCACTTTCATCGAAAGGGCGGACAACACCTTGCGCCTGCTCGATGCACGCTACGAAATGGCTGGCGATCAGGCCGAAGCGGTCAGCGACGGCACGGCTCACGCCTATTACCAGTGGAGTGCCTTGTTGCGGGCGTTGTCGTCGTTCGAGGCCTACACCGAAATCTACCGCGACGCGCCCGGCGCCCGGCATGTGGCCGAGCTGCTGTTGCTGCGCGCCGATGTCCCGCGATCCTTGCGCGCGTGCACCGAAGAAATCGACCAGATCCTCGCTCAACTGCCGGGGGCCAATGGCCGTCCTGCGCAACGTCTGGCCGCCGAGATGGACGCCCGCCTGCGCTATACCGGCATCAACGAAATTCTCGACGAAGGCCTGCACGCCTGGCTGACCGAGTTCATCCCGCTGGTGCGCCAGTTGGGTAACGCCATACACAGTTCCTACCTGGAGGCTGCATGAGACTTTCCATTAGCCACGAGACCACCTATCACTACGAAGATCAGGTGCGGGCGAGCATCCAGTACCTGCGACTGACCCCTCACGACAGCGAGCGCCAACACGTGCTCAGCTGGCAGCTCGACCTGCCGCGCCCGGTGCGCGCACAGCTCGATCCGTTCGGCAACATCCTGCACGTGCTGACCATGGATGAGCCGCATGAAGCGATCATCATTGGCGCCCGTGGCCAGGTCGACATCGACGAATTGCGTGAAGCCGAGCACGAGAGCCAGTCGGCGCTGCCGTTCCTGCGCTTCACGCGCCTGACCGAGGCTGACGAAGCCTTGCGTGCGTTCGCCGAGAAGGCGTGCAAAAAGCGCCGGGATCGCGCGGCATTGATCGACTTGATGCATGGCCTGAATTCGCACATGACCTACACGCCGGGCTCCACCGAAGTGGACACCAGCGCCGCGCAAGCCTTCGCCGGGCGTTCGGGTGTCTGTCAGGACCACACCCACGCGTTTCTCGCCTGCGCCCGCAGCCTGGGCATTCCGTCGCGTTATGTGTCGGGCTATTTGTACAGCGAGAACAGCGAGCATCTGGCCAGCCACGCGTGGGCGGAAGCCTGGCTGGATGACGCGTGGTACAGCTTTGACGTGACCAATGAACTGGCGCGACCGGAGCGGCATTTGAAACTGGCGGTGGGCCTGGATTACCTGGATGCCTGCCCGGTGCGCGGGATGCGTCGGGGCGGCGGGTGCGAGCAGATGCACGCGAAGGTATTTGTGTCGCCGACGCCGGTGATCTCAGTGCAACAACAATAATCCGCAACACCACGTCCCTGTGTAGGAGCTGGCTTGCCAGCGATGGTGTGTCAGCCAAGCAGATGTCGACTGACACTCCATCGCCGGCAAGCCAGCTCCAACAAAGGGGCTTGCGTCAGGGTTTGGTTTTGCGCCCGGCCATATGCTTCAAATACCCCACCAACATGTCCAGATCCCCATCCGGCAAAACCGCCGCCGAAAACCCCGGCATCTTTGCCTGCGGCCACTGCCGCAAACTCTGCGGATCGCGGATGTAGCGCTTCAAAAAGTCCGCCCCGAAATACTCGGTCGGGTTAAACGGAATGTTCAGATCCGGCCCGAATTGCGCATCCCCGGCACCGTTCAATCGATGACATGCCAGACAGTTCTTCTGAAACAGCGCAAACCCCACATTCACCGGGTCGTCCGCCTTCAGCGCCGGATCCGGCAGCAGGGCAGGGAAGCGCTCGGCCACCGGCGCCATACGTTTGATGTCAGCCACTTGAAAGGGCCATTGCTCGGGACTGATATTGCCCGCCTGCGGATCCGTCCACACCAGATAAAACGGCCCGGCACTCGGCTTGTCTGCCGACAGCGCCGGCCACGGTTTTGCCGGGTCTTCAATCGCCAGCCACGCTCGCGCACCTTTGCTGTTGAGTAATGGCGCGGCAGCCAGTTCGGCGGCGAAACCATCCAGTGCCACAGCTTGCAGGTGATCGTCCGGCTTGATGCCGGTCAACAACGCCGCCAGGGGCACGGCGCGATAGCTCATGTCCCGTTTGTAGGAAACGTCGTTGGTAATGGTGATGGTCTGAACCAGAGGATGCTTGAGCAATTCCTCGGTCTGCCAGGTGCGGCTGTGTGCGCCCAGCTCCAGGTTCAGCTGTGCGGCATAAAGGGGCGAGCCGAACAGCAAGGCCCCGAGCAGAATGAGCGTTTTCAACAGATCGCCGTCCATGTCGTGGAAGTGCCGCAAAGGTTGGCACACCCACGCTGGCCCGGGTAGCGAGCCAGTCACATTTTTAAAAGGCGATAGAAATCTTGCGCCGATTTATTAATAAAGACTCAGCCGATCACCTTCGTCAGGTTCGGCAAAATCAACAGCAATGTAGTGGCGAAAAGAATGAGCCCGGCTTGACGTACTTTCGAATGTTTGAACATGGCTTGACCGCCTTTTTTGTTATTTCCTGATGCCTGCCTGCATATCTCCATGACGGCAGAGCGTTGCACTTCCTGTAAGGCGAGCGCCTCGGCAAAACCCGACGACAACTTCGCATATGTTCACCTTAGGGCCCGCGTCACCCGTGGTTTAGATCCCTTTCGTATGGAGCGCGCACTTATTGCTTTAAAAAAGGCATGAGGCCTATTGCCAGCTTCTTTGCCGCCCTTTTGCTAGACATGTCGGTGTCCTGAAACGATCAATCCGGTAGCACACTACCGTCCGTCTGAGCGTGTCCGTCAACGTCAGTGAGCATTGCGGTCATTGAATCGGCGGTGGCTCGGCATAAGGTGAGGGCTCAGTATTTTCACCGTCAGGTTCGAGGACGTCATGACCCAAGCTTTGATTTTCGACGCGTTACGCACGCCCCGTGGCAAGGGCAAGTCCGATGGTGCCTTGCACAGTGTCAAACCGGTGAACCTGGTGGCGGGGTTGCTCAAGGCGCTGCAACAGCGCACGGCGCTGGACACCAGTCAGGTCGACGACGTGGTGTTGGGCTGTGTGACGCCGGTCGGCGATCAAGGTGCGGACATCGCCAAAACGGCCGCACAGGTGGCCGATTGGGATGTCAGCGTCGCGGGCGTGCAGATCAACCGCTTCTGCGCGTCAGGGCTGGAGGCCGTCAACCTCGGGGCGATGAAAGTGCGTTCCGGCTTCGAAGACCTGGTGGTGGTCGGTGGCGTCGAGTCGATGTCACGGGTGCCGATGGGCAGCGATGGCGGCGCCTGGGCGCTGGACCCGGAAACCAATTTGCACAGCCATTTCACCCCGCAAGGCGTCGGCGCCGATCTGATCGCCACCCTCGAAGGCTTCAGCCGCCAGGACGTCGATGCCTACGCGTTGCACTCCCAGCAAAAAGCAGCGCGGGCCCGTGCCGACGGTTCGTTCAGCAAGTCGCTGGTGCCGGTACAGGATCAGAACGGCATCATTTTGCTCGATCACGATGAGTTCATCCGTGCCGATTCCACCCTGGAAGGCCTGGGCAAGCTCAAGCCGAGCTTCGAGATGATGGGGCAAATGGGTTTCGACGCCACGGCATTGCGGGTCTACAGCCACGTGGAGCGGATCAACCACGTGCACACGCCGGGCAACAGTTCCGGGATCGTCGATGGCGCGGCGTTGATGCTGATCGGCTCCGAAGCCAAGGGACGTGCACTGGGCTTGCAGCCACGGGCGCGAATCGTCGCCACGGCGGTCACCAGCACCGACCCGACCATCATGCTCACCGGCCCGGCGCCGGCCACCCGTAAAGCGCTGGCCAAGGCCGGGCTGCGGGTCGAAGACATCGACCTGTTCGAGGTCAACGAGGCGTTTGCCTCCGTCGTGTTGAAATTCATCAAGGACATGGCCATCGACCCGGACAAGGTCAACGTCAACGGCGGCTCAATCGCCATGGGCCATCCGCTGGGCGCTACAGGCTGCGCAATCCTCGGTACGCTGCTCGATGAACTGGAAACCCGGCGCTTGCGCTATGGCCTCGCGACCCTGTGTGTCGGCGGCGGCATGGGCATTGCCACCATCATCGAACGCCTCTGAGCCACGATTTCAAGGAATTCTCTTCATGACTGAAGCCATTCGTTACGAAAAAGGGCAGGACCAGATCGTCGTCCTGACCATCGACATGCCGGGCCAGAGCGCCAACACCATGAACGCGGTCTACCGTGAGGCCATGGCCGCTTGCGTCGCCCGACTGGTTGCCGAGAAAGACAGCATCGCCGGCGTGATCATCACCTCGGCGAAGAAGACCTTCTTCGCCGGCGGCGACCTCAATGAACTGATCAAGGTCGGCAAGCCTGAAGCCAAAGCGTTCTACGACATGGTGCTGACGCTGAAGGGCCAATTACGCACCCTGGAAACCCTGGGTAAACCGGTGGTCGCCGCAATCAACGGCGCGGCGCTGGGAGGTGGTTGGGAAATCTGCCTGGCCTGTCATCACCGCGTGGCACTGGACAATTCATCGGTGCAGCTCGGCCTGCCGGAAGTCACCCTCGGCCTGTTGCCGGGTGGTGGCGGGGTAGTGCGCATGGTGCGTATGCTCGGTCTGGAAAAGGCCCTGCCGTATCTGCTTGAAGGCAAGAAAGTCCGTCCACAACAAGCCTTGCAGGCAGGTTTGATCGATGAACTGGCGCTGGATCACGATGAGCTGCTGAGCAAGGCGCGCGCCTGGATTCTGGCCAATCCGACCGCGGTGCAGCGTTGGGATGTGAAGGGCTATCAGATTCCGGGCGGTACGCCGTCGAACCCGAAAGTCGCACAGATGCTGGCGATTGCTCCGTCGATTCTGCGCACTAAAACCCAGGGCTGCATGCCCGCACCAGAGAAGATTCTTTGCGCCGCTGTGGAAGGCGCTCAGGTGGATTTCGACACGGCTCACCTGATCGAAACCCGCTACTTCACCGAGCTGACCACCGGCCAGATCTCGAAGAACCTGATCGGTACGTTCTGGTTCCAGCTCAACGAAATCAATGCCGGCGGTTCGCGACCTCAAGGTTTTGCACCTTACGTGACGCGTCGCGTGGGGGTTCTGGGCGCGGGGATGATGGGAGCCGGCATTGCCTTTGTCAGCGCCTCGGCCGGTATCGACGTGGTGCTCAAAGACATCAACCTCGCTGCGGCGGAAAAGGGCAAGGCTCATTCGGCGGCGTTGCTGGACAAGAAGATTGCCCGGGGACAGTTGAGCATCGAACAGCGGGATGCAGTGCTGGCGCGCATCAAAACCACTGAAAATGACGCCGATCTGGCCGGTTGCGACCTGATCATTGAAGCCGTGTTTGAAGACCGTGAGTTGAAAGCCAGGGTCTCTGCAGCCGCACAGCAGGTCGTCGGCCCTGACGCGGTGATCGCTTCCAACACCTCGACTCTGCCGATCAGCGGGCTCGCTACCGCCGTACCGGATCAAAGCAAATTCATCGGCCTGCATTTCTTCAGCCCCGTGGAAAAAATGCCACTGGTGGAAATCATCAAGGGCGCCCACACCAGCGACGAAACCCTGGCTCGCGGTTTCGATTTCGTCCTGCAAATCAAGAAAACCCCGATTGTGGTCAACGACAGCCGCGGCTTCTTCACCTCACGGGTGTTCGGCACCTTCACCAACGAAGGCATTGCCATGCTCGGCGAAGGCGTGAGCGCCGCGATGATCGAGACCGAAGCGCGCAAGGCGGGCATGCCCATCGGGCCTCTGGCGATCTCCGACGAAGTTTCCCTCAGCCTCATGAGCCATATCCGTCAACAAACGGCCAAAGACCTGCAAGCGGAAGGGAAACCACTGATTGAGCACCCGGCGTTTGCCGTGATTGACTTGCTGCTCAACGAATACAAGCGTCCGGGCAAAGCGGCAGGCGGTGGTTTCTACGAATACCCGGCCGGCGGCCAGAAGCACTTGTGGCCAGGGCTGAAAAGCCGTTTCGAGCAGGCTGACGGGCAGATTTCACCGAAGGACGTGCGTGATCGCCTGCTGTTCGTGCAAGCCATCGAAACCGTGCGTTGCGTGGAGGAGGGCGTGCTGACCTCGACTGCGGATGCCAACGTCGGCTCGATCTTCGGCATTGGTTTCGCGGCCTGGACCGGAGGCGCGCTGCAGTTCATCAACCAATATGGCGTGAAGGACTTCGTCGCGCGCGCGCAATACCTGGCCGAGCAGTACGGCGAACGGTTCGCGCCACCCGCGCTGCTGCTGGAGAAAGCGGCTAAAGGGGAGGTGTTTTAAGGGACCGATGACGACTCGTGGGGCTTGCCTTGGAACGGTGTTTCGAGGCAGGCTCTGGGGTGTGCATTATTCCCATCACGTGTCAGGTATTTTTTATGTCGTTACGCATCTGCATTCTGGAAACCGACATCCTGCGTCCGGAACTGGTCGATCAATATCAGGGTTACGGGCAGATGTTCCAGCGTCTGTTTTCGCAACAACCCATCGCGGCCGAGTTCACTGTCTACAACGTGATGCAGGGCGAATACCCCAGCGATGACGAGGCCTTCGACGCCTATCTCGTCACCGGCAGCAAGGCCGATTCCTTCGGCTCCGACCCGTGGATTCAAACCCTCAAGGCTTACCTGCTGACCCGCTACGAACGCGGCGACAAACTGTTGGGCGTGTGCTTCGGCCATCAGTTGCTGGCGCTGCTGCTGGGCGGCAAGAGCGAGCGTGCGACCCAGGGCTGGGGCGTCGGCACCCACAGTTACAAACTCGCCGCCAAGGCACCGTGGATGAGCCCGGTGCGCGAAGAGTTGACGTTGTTGATCAGCCACCAGGATCAGGTGACGTCGTTGCCGGAAAACGCCACGGTCATCGCTTCCAGCGATTTCTGCCCGTTTGCCGCGTACCACATCAACGATCAGGTGTTGTGCTTCCAGGGGCACCCGGAATTCATTCACGATTACTCGCGAGCCTTGCTGGATATTCGTCAGGAAGCGTTGGGCGAGCAGGTGTATACCAAGGGCATGGCGAGCCTTGAGCATGAGCATCATGGCGCAACCGTTGCGGAGTGGATGATGCGGTTTGTGGCGCATAAACCAGAAACTGTTTGAAGCTGAAGAGCCTCGCTCCTTGTAGGAGCGAGGCTTGCCCGCGAATGTCACTGACAACTCGGTGTTGGCTACAACCACCCCGACTTCTTGAAGCTCGCCCACAAACTCACACACCCCACCGCAATAAACCCCAACACCGCGAAATACCCGTAATGCCAGTTCAGCTCAGGCATGTTCTGGAAGTTCATCCCGTAGATCCCGGCCACCGCCGTCGGGAACGCCAGAATCGCCGCCCACGCCGCAAACTTGCGCTGCACCACGCTCTGCCGTGACGCCTCCAGCAACACCCCGACTTCAATGGTCTGGCTGGCAATGTCCGCCAGGGTCGTCAGGTCTTCCATCTGCCGTGTCACATGGATCTGCACGTCGCGGAAGTACGGGCGCATGTTCTTGTCGATGAACGGAAAGTTCAGCTTCTGCAGCTCCTCACCGATTTCCACCATCGGCGCCGCATACCGACGCAAACGCAGAACGTCCCGACGCAGACCATGAAGCTTCTGGATGTCATGCTCATTCAGGGCGCTACACAACACGTTGCGCTCCAGTTCATCGATCTCGGCATGAATGGCTTCGCCCACCGGCTGGTAGTTTTCAATCACAAAGTCGAGGATGGCATAGAGTACGAAATCTTCCCCATGCTCCAGCAACAGTGGACGCGCCTCACAACGCTGTCGGACATGGGCGTAGGACGCCGAGTGACCGTTACGCGCGGTAATGATGTAACCGTTGCCGGCAAAGATATGAGTCTCGATGAACTCAAGCTTTCCTTCATGGCGGATCGGCGAATACGTGACGATAAACAGCGCATCGCCAAAGGTTTCCAGCTTCGGTCGACTGTGTTTTTCCAGAGCGTCTTCAATGGCCAGTTCGTGCAGGTTGAACTGGCGTTGCAGATTGAACAGCTCCTGGGCATTCGGCTCTTCGAGGCCGATCCAGACAAAGTGACCAGGCTTGGCGGCCCAGGCAGCGCCTTCGTCGAGGGTGATATTGGTGACCTTCTTACCAGCGCTGTAAACCGCAGCAGCAACAACTCTACCCATGATTCAGCTTCACTTCTTATTAGTAGCAGGCAGTGTTCAGCTTATCCTTCTCTGCTGCTTGAGAGTCAGTGAAATATGCAGAGCTCGAAGGCAATAGTTCGCAGGCAAAAGAAAACCCGCACAGGGCGGGTTTTGTTTCATGCGGCTTGCAGTTGCCGATCCATCGAGGCGATGCACTCGCGCATCTGCTCGCGGCACTGGGCGATCAGCAGCGGCATGTCGTCCAGGCTCAGCCCGGCAGTTGGAATGGCCGGCAAAGAACGGATCAGAATTTTCCCACTGTGCCAGCGGTTCAATCGCATGTGCTTGACGTAACTGCTGACACACACCGGGACGATCGGCACGCCCGCCGCGATCGCCATCTGGAACGCGCCTTTCTTGAAGGGCAGCAGGTCTTCGCCGAGATTGCGCGTGCCTTCCGGGAACACCCAGATCGAGGTGTCTTCATGTTGCAAGGTGTGCGTGGTGGTCAGCATCGACTGGCGTGCCTTGTGCGCATTGCCACGGTCGATCAACACATTACCGGCCAACCAGAACAATTGGCCGAACAACGGCACCCACTTCAGGCTCTTCTTGCCGATGCACACGGTGCGGCGGGGCACCACGTTGCCGAAAACAAACAAGTCATAGTTGGACTGGTGGTTGGCGATGATCACGCAGCTCTCGGGTTTGTCCATCAATGGCCCGACGTCGGCCTTCACTCGCAAACGCAAAATGCACATTGCCGGCCACGCATACAGGCGCGCGCACAAACGGCTGTTGTCCGGGTTGAACGGGCGAAACAGCCCCAGAATCACCCCCAGCACACCTGCGAGAATAAAGTGCAGTCCCATCAATAACATACGAAACACGAACAGCATTTACAGGCCCCACCGGGACAAAAGGTGGCGCAGTGTACGGATGTGCACTGTTTTCGGCAATTGCCGCTATAGAGGTAGGAGATAGCCGATGTTTGAGCGCATGTTTCCGACTAGTTGGTCAGATGTGTTCTAGAGGGGTTGTAGACTTTTCCACAGAGCGCGTATGAAAAAGCCCGACACGACGGTCGGGCTTTTCGGTGGCGCGCGTTCGGGGGTTAACCCATATGTTCCTGATCCAGGATGATTGCGTTGTCCAGGGTGTCCAGCAGCGCCTTGCGCACTTTCAGCTTGGTGTTCTTGTGCGCGGTCATGTTGATCTTCTTCAACTGACGAGCCGCTGCCAGCGCCGCGCCTTGCAGCTCTTCGGGCGACACCACCAAGTCGAGGAAACCGGCATCCACGGCACTCTTCGGGTTGAACATCTCACCATTGATCACCGAACGATGCAGCGCTGCCTTGCTCAGGCGATCACGGGCGATCTCAATGCCGGCGTGGTGCATGGTCATGCCGATCTGCACTTCGTTCAGGCCAATGCTGAACGGGCCGTCGACGCCAATGCGGTAATCCGCCGACAACAACAGGAACGCGCCCTTGGCCACTGCATGCCCAGGGCACGCGACAATCACCGGAAACGGGTGCGACAGCAGACGACGGGACAATGTCGAACCAGCCGTCACCAGCGATACGGCTTCTTTAGGGCCTGCTGTCATCACCTTCAGGTCATAACCGCCCGACAGAATCCCCGGCGTGCCAGTGATGATCACCACTGCACGATCAGTCACTGCCTGATCCAGCGCAGCATTAAACGCAGCAATCACGTCCGGAGAGATGGCATTGACCTTGCCGTTGCTCAAGGTCAGGGTCGCGATACCGTCTTCGAGGTGGTAGGAAATCAACTCACTCATGACGCTATTCCTTGTATGAAAGTTGGGGCAGACGTTACCCACCGCCGCAGGCCAGGTAAAGCGCCGTGACTGACCCGCCAGTCACCCTTTCCCCGCCGGGCAAGCGTAGCCCGCCGCTCCCGCCGTGCATTCCCCTCTCTATATAGGAGAGCGCGAAGCCAGAGATTGGCAGGTTTGCCATGGCCCGGAATGCTCCCGGAACCTCCAAACCGCTAAGCACATGAAAATTCTGCAAAAAAAGTTTGCCATCAGAAAAGCTTTCGACTACATTAGCGCGCCTCGACAGACAGAACATGTTTGACGAGATACGGTGAAGTGTCCGAGTGGCTTAAGGAGCACGCCTGGAAAGTGTGTATACAAGAAATTGTATCGAGAGTTCGAATCTCTCCTTCACCGCCACATTAAGTAAACACAAACCCCTGATTTTCCTAGAGAAAATCGGGGGTTTGTGGTTTTTGACGTCCAAAAAATGGCCATATGGGACAGATCTGGGACAGATGCGCTTTTTTGGTGCGAAAAAACGCTAAGGAAAGATGTCTGGGCTAATCTGATCTGGTAAGCACGAATTAGCCTTCCGGACCTTTTATTCAAGGACGATCCAAATGCCAAGTAACTCGGATCCCAATATCGCTACTGCCGATGCGCTGACGCTGCTGCTGCACAACCAGCATGCGCTGGCTGCGGCGATCGAAGAGATCACCCATTGGATTTCAGGGGATGGCGCAGACATTGTCGCCGATAACGCCGTTGCGGCTTTGGGAACACTGGATACAAACGCAAAAGCGATTACAGAGGCGATCATGCGATTACGGCTGCGCTAGGAATCGCTGTGACTGGCATCAAACGACCAGAAGCAGACATGAGCTTGGGAAATGAATCCTCCGTCACAATACCAATGATGTTAAAAAGACAACTGCATCGTGCGCAGTAAACAGAAGCTCGACAACCACTAGGTAAACAACGATTTCATCATTTACACCGGCGAAGCGAATACGAATTAACAGAATACTTAAATCGAGCATAAGGAGATCACGATGTCATCAATAGATCAAAAAATAGTTAGTGAAGCAGTAAAGCCGGGGCTGGAACTTATAAATGCAGCATTATCTCCGACTATCGAGAAAGTCAGGAAATGGGCTGTAGAAAAAGAATTAAAAGGAAAACTTGATAGCGATGCGCTTTCTCTAATAATCGAGCGCTACCTAATAAAACTTTCAGAACGTGTAAAAGAGATAACGTCCATTACGTTTCCTCAGCTAAAACTTAATATATATGAAGCGTACGAACCTCTTTACATGGTACGAAGTACCCACTTCGACACACCCAAGAATTTAATCACCGCTGACGAACTCGTTTCTTCCCCGTCAAGGCCTATTATCATCGTCGACGGCGCTGGAATGGGAAAGAGTACTTTTTCAAAGTTTATCGTTGCAAGGCTATTATTTAAGTCCGACCGAATCCCAATTCTATTCGATCTTAGAAAATTAGATCCGAAGCTAGACATTACAGATAACGTCGCGACTGAGCTTGACTTTCCTGACGAAAAATTTGACAGGAAACTTTTTTATCGGCTTTTGAAATTAGGTAAATTTTTCGTAATACTCGACGGTTTTGACGAGACACCAATTGATCACCAGCACTTGCTGGCAAATCAACTCCACGAAATATCAGTAAAAGGTGGGGAAAACGCAATACTTATCACAACTCGCCCTCAAGAAGTAACCCCAGACCTAATCAATGCAACCTCCTTGAGGTTTGCGCCTTTTACTCTAGAGCAAGCATTATCCTTACTAAACAGATACGATAAAATCTCCGGATTAGATGTCGGAGAGAAACTCAGCAAAGAAATATCTAACGTTCCTTCTAAGTTTATCGAAAGTCCACTTTTAGTATCGTTACTATATAGGACCTACGGAGTAAACAATTCAATCGCGGATAAAATATCGACATTTTATGACGAAATATATCACGCTCTTTATAAAGGGCACGACTTAATTAATAAAAACGGATACGCCAGGCAAAAAAAATCGGGCCTTGGATTCGAAGATTTTAGAAAGCTGCTTCGAGCTCTTTGTCACTACATGATGCTCAGGATGAAGACCTCATTTAAAAGCCTCAGCGAGGCTGACAGCTTCATCAATAATGCGGCCAAGATAAGCCTAGCTATACCTAGTTCCACATCAAACTTCTTGGATGATTTGCTTGTCGCCGTCCCTCTTATGCAACGAGATGGTACTGAATATAAATTCTTCCATAAAACACTATTAGAATACTTTGCTGCGGAATACATCATATTTAACGAATCCAGCCTATCTTTGCTGAAAAAAATATTTGAAAGCCCACTGGCTCCATCTTTTGTTAAAGTATTTGAATTTTTAAATGATATGAATCCGGTGCTTTTTGAGTCCGTAATAACTCAAAAATTTGCACTGGAGGCGAAAAATTTTCACCCCAGTGAGAACGAGCAAATCAATGCCATCAATACCTGCCGATTTTTTTATAATTTCAAAATCGGACTTTGGGCTGTCGAAGGGAACTCACAACCGATAGAGCAGGAAGGCGAAACCATTGATATCATTTCCGGCGAGATACATGATCGCGGTAAGCTGAGTACTACTCTCTGGAAAAACGGTACGCTTAATGGTGTTCGATTTTTTCTTGCTTTTGCATATTCTCACAAGCATGAAAACTTACATAAATTGGCTTGGGAGGCTATAACTTCAGAATTACCTGCTCAACTCAAGCCTTATAGGGACGATTATATTTTTGATGGATTAGAAAAAATAATACCAATAGGAAAGTGGATTAATCCAACGACCAAAATAGTCAAAGATCTATACTCTGAAAACATCGCTATAAAAGAGATTTTTTTATCGGCTCTAGATGATGAATCTATTAGCGAAACAGCAGGGGCTCGCATGTTAGATGTTGAAAAAATTGATGGTCTTCTCTCAAAGATAAAGTCAAGAGCTAGCTTGGATATCGAAATGAAAGATTTCCTATAATAAACTACTGCTGTGTTGCAACCCGATAAGAGGAGTTTTGCGACTGGAATAACCGCCTATCGGGTTAGTATATGGCAGATCTTCGGACACTGCTCATGGCTGATTACGGCTTTGACGACCAATGAATAGAACGCCGTTTATGTTCAACAGGCCCCCACACCTTGCCCAGGTATGGGGGCCTTTTTTTTGACCATGTATGCCGGAACCCCCTAGACTGGATAGCCAGAATACCGCCGCTTGGTTTACGAACAGAGCTCCAATCATTCGAAAGGAATCGTCCTCAATGTCCAACCCCCCGCAGATCCCTCCATACGTCACGATCATCACGGACGCACTAGCTACGGATCTCTTGCGTCATCACTGGGATCGCTCCCTGTTTGGCATTACCCAGTCGATCGACCTGCCGTCGATTACCTATCATGTGGCGATCGCCAAGGGCTTCGCCTTGGGCCTACTAGCGGGGAAGTTGATCGACAAAAAGGTCCATGAAGCCATGGACTTGGCCATCAGCTTGACCCAAGACGAAGCGTGGCGCCGGGGTGGGCATATCTGATGTAGGCACCCGGACTTGCTTAAGCTGCTCAGTGCGGAGCTGCGACGGGTGACAGTTTCAAGGCCATTTGCAACATTCCGACCACGTCTGGTCCGTCTTCATTGATCCACGTTCCATAGTGCTGGCGGATCATGTTGCCGTTGGTGTGGCCCATCTGCTCGGCGATCCAGTCGATCGACGCCACACCGGTGGTCAGCAGCTGACTGGCGTAGGTGTGCCGGCACTGGCCTGGTCCGCGATAACGCACCCCCGCCGCGAGTAAATGCGCCTTGAAGAACCGGTCGCGCACCACGAAATCGTTGGCGTGCGGCAGGCCGCTTTTGGTGTTCAGAAAGACAAAGTGCAGCTTGTGTTGGCGCACTGTCTTGTTGTCCCTCTCGACGATCTCCACCGTTTCCGCTTTCTTTTTCCGATTCAGCGCATCGATCTTCCGCAGGGCGTCCCACGCCGGAGCGAGCAGACGAACCCGGCGCGTGGAACGCCGGGTTTTCGTCACACGGTAAGCCCCGCGCACCTTTGATCGGCGGAAGGTCACCGTGCCTTGCGCCAGGTCGACATCTTCCCAGGCCAGTGCGATCGTCTCCGAGACGCGAGGCCCCGCCCATAACATGAACTGAATCATCAACAGCTCTTGCGTGCGCGTGGTGGGCGTCTCGAGGATCTGTTTGATCTCTGCCCGGGTGAATGGGTCCGGCGCCTCGGGATCGGGCAGACGCACCATCAAGCCTTCGGTGGGGTCGTGCGCCACTTTCATGCGGGTGCGGTACAAGCGGAACACCTGCCGCACGTTGCTGATGATGTCGCGGATGGTCTTGTTCTTCAGGGTTTTGGACAGGGTGCCCTGAATCCATTCCTGCAGGTCCAGGTGATCGATCTGGTTGATTTGGACTTTGCCCCAGCGCGGCCGCACATGGACTTCTGCCTTATTGGCGTAGCCTCGATAGCTTGAAGCCGCGACGCTGTTGGCCTTGATCTTGAGCCACAGGTCCAGGTAGTGGCCAAAGGTGTTTTCGACCAGCTTGGCCGAGTTGGGGAAGTGCCGTGCGTAATCAAATGTACCGGTCTGGATCTCATATTCGATGATATCGATCACGCGCTTGGCCTGGGCCACGGTGGCCGGTGTGTTGCCTCCCGGGATGGTTTCCCGGCACTTTTCCCCATTGTGTTGAAAATAGATTCTCACGGAATTACCGCGAGCTTCGACCCCACTCATGTAAACCCCTAACGCTGTGCTGGTGTATCGACAGTCTGACGATCGGAAACAAAAAGGCCCGTTTCCGGGCCAAGTATCGAGAAGCGTGTCTTCTGGTGGACGCGGCTTACGGTTTGGGCGTGTGGTTACGCAGATGGGCGTTCTGTCGCTGGCGGCGCCGGCTGCAGATTTGATGGTTGCCCTGGGCGCGCCACTTGCCGCACTGGTCACACACGCTGGTGTGATCGAGGTTCCAGGGAAAGCGCCGTACGGGCGTGACTGCCGGGCACTCAGACATGGCGCGATTCTCCCCGGGTGGCGAGCAATCGGGTGACCAGAGCGGCATCCCGTTCACTCAGTTCGCCCAACGTACGGGCCATCTGGCTGAGGCTTTCCAGGCGGGTGCGTGACTCAGGGGTTTTGTGCACCAGGAAGCCGATCATGGCCGCGCCGATGAGCGCGGTGGCCACCAGGTGCCGTGCCGGTGTGGTAGCCTTGGTGCCGCTGCTGCTTTGGTTCTGTGCTTGCATGGTATAGCCCTCGGTGGTGGTTAGGTGTCGGGGAGCTGCAACTCCTCGGCACTGTTTCTTTCAAGCTCAGTCCTTACGAGCTAGGTGGATCACCAGGCCGTCAAAGTCCGGCTCATGTTCAACACATGATTGCCACTCCAATACCCTCAAGATCTGTTGCCGGCTGCAGTCGTCGACCAGAATTTCGTGCTGACCACCGGCTGCCCGGACTTCCAGGATCTGCAACAAGCCATCCTCCCCATAAGCACCGGCCTGGATGATCGGCGCGCTTTGTCCTGTGAAGTCCAGACGGTCCTGCACTGCTTGCAGCTTGCTGGTTTGGCCGTCGCCGGCACTGCCCATAAACACTTGGATTTGCATCGGTCTTGCTCTCCTTTACGCCTTGAATGTCCAGCACTTAACGGTTGTCGGCCGGGGTTGTAAACAGGGATTGCGGTGGTTGAATGCGGCGCGCACGGCGCTGTGCACGGCCTTGTTGCTGTCCAGAAACTTGCGAGAACGGGACTCTTTGAGCAGGTCGCGCAACGTGGCCACGTCGGCCAACTTCTGTTTGTGTTCGGCGGCGCGCTCGCAGAATTCGTTGAGGTTGATGGCGATCACGGTGGGGTCGCTGCTGTGGTCGACCACTGGGTCTTCGCTCAAGGATTCGAGGTAGTCGTAGACCTCCCAAAACTCGGCCACGGCGGCGTGGTCGGAACTGATCGACGCCTGGCGCTCGATGGCCATCCGCACAATCTGGCGCTGGGTGGCGGCGACCTGCGGATCACTCAGTTTCAGGACCAGGCGCAGGCCATCCAGCAGCGAAAGCAGTTGCGCGTGGTTCTTGCTGATGCGCTCGACACGGATGTAGCCGCGCAGGTCATAGCCACAGTTGTTGCAGTTGCCCTGGTCGCTGGCATAGGCGGTGCTACAGGCAAAGCAATGCGTGTGTAAGCGGCGCAGCTTCGCCTCGTGGTCGGGCATCCGCTGGGCGAACAGCTCGAGCACCGCGGACTCCTTGCCCACTGCGCGCAACAGGAAGTGGCTGAGGGTGCCGCCCTCCAATGCATTGAGTTGATCAGCTGCAGCCCGGCTTTCCGGCGTCACGGTCGGGCGCACAAAATGCAGTTTTACGATGCGCGTCATGATCGCTTCATGCGCGACCACGGCCGCGTTCTGGCTGATCGCGATCGTTCCTCTAAAGGGCGGCTCGTACGTTTCGTTACCGGCAGTCTTCACGCCCTTTGTGGCGAGGGTGCCGCCACCGTAGAAGTCTTTCAGCTCGTCCCATTCAAAGGTTTTAGCGTGGGCCCGATCATCGCCGTGGCGATCGGCTTCCAGGAACACAACCGGCATGCCGGAGACCTGACCCATCAGGCGAGAACGCCCGGCCTTGGTGGACTTCATCGGGTCGAAGCCTTCATAGCCTTCGCGGCCGAGCAGTTTCCACAGAAGGTTCAGTAGGGTGGTTTTGCCGGCGCCGGCTTCACCGGTCGCTTCCAGGAAAGGGAAGGACTGGTAGCGGGCGCGGATCTGTTCGCAGAACAGCGAGCCGAAGAAGAACACCAGGGCGACAAGGCCTTGGGCGCCGAAGCAGGTCCACAGCAATTGCACCCACTTTTCGTCAAAACCCTTGGCTTCGCGCTGCAGCCTGATGGGCACACCCTTCTGCAGCGTTTTCAGGCGCAGCTTGCCGAACTCGAAATAATCTTCGCTGTTGACCTTGTAGGTGATGCCGTCCTTGATCGCGATGTCACCGTAGACATAGCAGCTGTACTCCTTGCTGTAGCCCACGTAGTCGATCGTCGACACGGTTTTGATGCCGAACAGCTGGTCCTTCATCAGCTTGTCGAGTTGCTGGCCACTGCCGGTGAACATGGCGCCTGCCGCCATCCCCAGTAGGCGCTTTTTGAATTCGCTCGCGGCCGACAGCTGGCCACTGGTGAAGGTGTTTTTCACGCTCTCGGAGTCGTGTGGGAAGTCGACGCGCAGGTAGTACCAGGACTCGTCCGTGACTTCGTTACGCTGGAAATACAGAGCTTGTGGGTAGCAGTTGGCGATCTCTACCACACTGCCGGATTGCTGCAGGGCTTTCTCGCGCTGTTGCGATTGGTTGAGTAGCTGGTCGTCATGATTCTCACTGTCTTCGATGTCCTGCATCGCCCGGTTGAATTTCTCCATGTCCAACTTGAACCAGTAGAGGCGGCAGCCAAAACCCAGGTGAAATTCACCGCGCTTGTTCCAGTCGTACATCAGCAGCGCCTTTTCGGCGGCGCTCTCGGCCAGCAGCAATGCGCCCTGGTGGCGTGCTTGCTTGAGATCGGCCGCGATCTGATCGGCTCGGAGGCCTTCGTCGTCGATGAATCCCCAGCGTTGGTGCAGGTCGTTCCAGTCCGTCTTGCGGCCGTCACGGAGCGGGATCTGCGCTGCTTCGCAGACGAAGCCCAAGGCACGGGCCTGGCGCACCCAACGCTTGGTGTACACGTGAGCCCCAGGCTCGTTATCGAGGGCCCAAACCAGCTTGGGGAGATTGCCCTCTCGACTGCGGGCCAGTGCCCGCAACGATTCCTCAGGGAATGCGTTCGAAGACATGGCAGACACAGCGGCACGATCGTTGTGCACCAGCGCGATCGCGTCAAAGATGCCTTCCACGATCCAGATTTCTTTGACCTCGAGCAGGTCCACGCACGGTGGACACCACCAGACCCCGCGATAACTTTCCCCCGGTTTAAATCTGGCCTTCATTTTTCCGAAGCGGTGTGGCTGATCAATCAGGCGTTCCCACCAACCGCCCTTGTCCAAGGCGAAGCGCACGGTGGCGCTGCCGGCATTAAACTCGCCTGAGTAAAACGTTTCCTGAGTGAACCACCCTTGAATCAATTCGAGGCGAAAACCCCGGGCAAATTCCAGGTAGGCGCGGGCTGTCGCCGTAGGGTGTTGATCCGTGGCCGGGGCGCGTTTGCTCCAGTCCTCAAACAGGTCGTCGTAAAGCTCTTTTACATGCAGCGTATGGCCGCACTTTTCCGGCCGACCGCAGATAATCATCCACGGTGTATCGAATCGTGAGTACAGCTCTTTCTTCCTGCATTTGGGGCAGGTGCCACCGCGCATGTAGTCCGTGCCGATACGGTGTTTCAAACCGTAGTCGGACTGAAGGCGTTGCAGGACGTCGTGACGCAGATCGTCTCTCATGATTATTTCGCTGCTTTCAGGCTGAGGCCGAGGCTTTGGGTGAGGGCGCCGATCAGGTGTTTCTGAGCGGCCATCACCGGGCTGTTGGCAAGGATCGATCCGTGGCGCAGGCCATCGGGAATCTGGCGGTACTGGTCTGCGTACCAGAGGTCATTGAGGCTGAGACGGTATTGCTCGCGCAGGTTGGCCAAGAGCGCTTGAGCCTGATCGGGCGTCAGTTTTGCGTTGATGTTCATGGCGTTTTCCATCGTCAAACCTCAATTTCGGGCGCAGTTCACCCAAACCCACGAGGGTGGGGCAGGCGGGTTTATGGGTTGGGCGTTACGGTGCGGCTACGCGGAAACGACCGTTGTCCGGTGCGTTGAGAATGCGTTCGTAGATCAGGCTGACCGGGACGGCCCACGCGTTACCGGTGGCCGGGTCGATGATCACGGTGTGGGTCGATGTGCTGCTGACGATGTCTAGGCGTTGCCGATCGCGGACCGCGGTCATGTCGCTGCAGGCCAAATGCACCAATTTTTCAGCGGTCTGTGTCGGCACGTCATAGTCGCTGACCAGGTGCTGCACGGCACGGCCAAACAACTGTTGATCGTCGCCTAGGTGTTCACAGTGGTGGCGCTCGAGGAAAACAAGCGCGGCGGCTTTGAGCACGTCCTGGTATTCCTGTACTGCCGACAAATCGATCATTTGAAACCTCGGGTGCTTAGAGTGTTTCTGCCGCTTCATAGGCAATGTTCAATGGGGTGATTGCATCGCCAATGGCAATTCGGATGTCCGACGCTGAGGCAGTCTCGTTGGCGCTGGATACGGTTTGTTTTAGTGTGTCCAACCGTTGCTGGGCGACCACTAGCAGTGCACTTAAATAATTCAGGTCTTTATCAAGGAAATTGTTCATGGCGATTCACTCAAAAAAAGATGTTGAAGGATTGATGGTCCGCCTGCAGGACCGATATGACGCGCTGGTAAAAATCATGCAGGGGCGAGAAACGACGAAGATGACCGCAACAAGCGAAGTGCCTGGATTAGCTGTGAAGGCAGAAGACATTCGGTTCGCAGTGGACGACGTTGCTACGGCCTTGAAAGAGATAAAGGCGCGACTCGGTAAAGGTTGAAAACTCCCCATGACTAGCTCCCCACCTTTGCTCTGCTGTGCAACTGAATGACGGCGAGCACTTCCGCATGTCTGGCCGCCAGATGCAGGGAATCGGCATGCAGGATCGCCTCAGCCTCGACTTCGTTAATTGTTCCGTCGTTCAACGCCTCGGCGATGAGGTGGTCGACCGTGCCCTTTTTAGCTGCAGCCTGGACACACCGGGCATACATCTCGACGTTGTCCAGCGAACCGGGCTCAGCTACGGGCACGAACATTCCGCTGTACATGGCGGCGATGTATTCGGGTAAGAAAGTGGTACCTGCATCGAGCTCGAGTTGATGGATCTGTGCGTCGGTCAACGGGCTGCTGTTATTGTTCTCGTAGGCGCGGTTATCAAACTTCTTGAGTGACAGACCGATGCGAGCCGCCGCACATTCGCGTCCGCCTAGGTAGGCGCAGATAACTGCGCTGACTACCTGACGACGAGTCTTTAGAACTGAGCTCTTCATGTTCTGTTTTCTCCCTTGGTCCAGTGCCATTACTCTTCAATCACGCCGTCTTTGATCCCAAGCAAAACGGCGGCGCGATGTGCCTCCCCCCGGCGACCTTTTTTACGACCGTTCAAAAGGTCGCTGACCAAATTCTTATTCAGTGAGTGAGTCCGACAGAACTCAGCAATGCTCATTCCTTTGTGATCCAAGGCCTCACGGGCTTGCTCGGGTGTAAGGGTGGCGGGCATAGTGTTCGCTCGTGTGCGTTTGTGTGGGTTCGTGTTCGTACGGCGCTGATTATGACCAGTTTATTTGTCCTGTAAAGGGGCTAAAGTTTGAAAAAGTTGTCATCGAGTGAGATCTCGGAGTTAAGTGCGGGCGAATGCTTGCGCGAAGAAAGGGTTCGATTGGGGCTTAAACAAGAGGAAATGGCCCAGATCGGGGGCGTAACCCGGAATACACAAGGGAGTTACGAACGAGACGAGCGCCGCCCGGATACTGGCTATTTGAAAGCTTTGAACGCCGTGGGTCTCGACATTCTCTACGTCGTCACTGGGGTCCGAACTCCTGCGCCTGTTGGAGGGTTGAGTGAGGATGAGGAGGTGATGGTCAAGCGCTATCGCAGCATGCCACCAGATGACCAAAAATCTGTGCGTCGCTTCTTGCAGGCGATCGCGGACGACGTAGCGAAAAACTCGAATTAGCTTGTAACAAAGTATGTAAAACATTCGCTCCACTCTCAGTTTTAAAGCCGTTTCCCGTCCCCGATAACCTCGATTCAGCAATGCACTTATATGGAGTAGTGAGCATGTTGGATCGCGCAAAAATCGATAACGGTCATTTCCAGAATGTTGAGTTTGAGTGGCACAGCCTTTCGAAAATCGAACGTCGCCTAGTCGATCTTTACCGTCAGTTGACCGAAGAAGATCGAAAACAATTACGACGCCTTACCGAGGCATTGGCGACCATTCCAGAAGAATCGGCAGTTGCCTAATCGCTCATCGATGTAACCGATCGCCGACAACACTGAGTCGGCGGTTTGCGCTTCACGCCACCGCCTGTGATCCAAGCTGCTCAAACAGTTCCCGCTGCTTAGCCTTGGACATGTCTTTCAACCGATCAAACAACATCCTCTCGTAAGACTGAGCCGATGGACTGAGCGTGTGAGAAAACGTCAGGTTCGACACCCATGTGTGCCCGCACCTTGCGTCCAGGCATTGGCAATAGAGCTTTGCAAAGTCTTCAGATAACTGTTCGCGTGAAGCGATCCGACCCTTGTGTCCGCACTTGCATGTAACTCGCATTGTGTCCCTCCCCAGGGCAGCCAATCGCCACTAGTCTGCCACAATATGTAGTGGCAATCTCTTAGCTGAGAACCTTATGCAGTGGAATCGGCTGCCTTTGGTGGCTCTACCCAGTTAATGCTCCTGTCGTTGCGTAAGGTGTCGTTGACCTGGTTAAACAGCTGACAGATCGGTCGGATCTCGTTGCTGGTGTAGACGCGATCAATCTTCTCGATGTCGCCAAAGCCGGCGTTGTTTTCCGGGATGATCCCGGCCAGTGCAGGGTTCATTCGCCAGGCGGCGATCACGTCGTTGCGGGTGATGTTCTTGACCTTCTCCAGCTCGTCCTTGGCCTGAAAATCCCCCACGGGGATGATCTGAATGGCGTTCTCTTTGCCGTTGGGAATGTTGACGAACATCGAGCGGAAGTTGCCCACGCCCTTGCTGGCACTGATCTGGGCGCGCAGGTTTTCTTCGTCCTCCTCGGTCAAGTCCGGATCGTTGGTATAGAAGATGTAACCGGCGTGCGCGCCGTTGCTGTAGTAGCGCCGGCGGAACAGGGTCGCGGCTTCGTTGAGCAACAGCGCCTGCAGGCCGCCCAGGTAATCCGGGATGCCATAAATGGTCTGCTCGACGTCGTAGTCCATGACGTGCTCGATCTCGCCCTGGTCGAAGTCCATGAACTTGTTGTCCGGCAGCAGCATCCTGAACCCGCCGTTCACTTTTACCCGCATGTTGATTGCCGGCAGGTGCTGCAGCTCCAGGACCTGGCCGAATGCGTTGGTGTCGCGGTAGAAGAAAGCATCGCCAAACACCATGTAGTCCAGGCCCGCGCAGCCCATGGTCCGAGCGCTGCAGCCGGCCGAGGGGATGAACTCACGCAGCAACAGGTTGCGCTTGAACTTCGGAATGGCGCCGTGGTGCGCATTGGCGCGCAGCAGCTTGGCCAGGCCGGTGCGCGACACCGGTGGCTTGTAAATCTCGCCGTCGTCGCTGGGAAACACTCCCACGTACTCTCCGATGTTGCCCGACAACACCTGCTCGGGCTCCCCGAAGGTGAATGCCCGCATGGACTGTTGCTGTCGCACCTGTTGGTTGACCTGGCGTTTTTTGTGTCGAGGCTTGGGCATTGTTTCCACTCGTGACGTAGCGGCTGCGTCGCCGCTTGTTGGTGTTTAAGGGTTCATTGGCCAGGGCGTGCATGACCGCCCAGGCGATATCGGCGTGGCCGGTGGCGTCGGTGCGCGAAGCGCTGTAGGTGACCTGGCCGCTGTTGGTGGTGCCGCGCTTGATGGTCAGGAACGCCTGGGCGATGTCGGTCCAGCCGGCTTCCCACTCGATGCGGCTGCCCGAAATCGTGTCTTGAGCCTTGAGCACCAGGGCGTTTTTGGCCTCGAGGCTGTAGTGGATCGGCGTGGCCTTCGCGTAGAAGTCGCGCACCAGGTCGAACACGCCGTAACCCACGCCGGTGACATCGATGCCGATGTGCTGGACGTTGAAGCGCTCGGTGAGCTTCTTGACCTGGGCGGCCTGGTAGGTGAACGAATGCCCTCGCCAGCTGTGTTTCTCCAGGATGCGGAATTTCGCCCCGGGTTCCAGCGGCGGGGCGATGACCACGCAGGTGGCGTCGTCGCGGGTGCGGCTTGGGTCGTAGCCAAGCCAGACCGGGCTGTTGCCAAATGGCCGATCGTCGTCGGGCTTGTAGTCCTCCCACAGCGACAGGTCGGAATAGCAGCGTTCCAGGTCCTTGAGGCTGAATGCGCTCTGCGTGCTGTCGATGAATTTGCAGTAGAACAGCTGCTGGAATTTGTCTTCGTCGTACTCCAGCTGCAGCTGCTCGAGGTCGAACAGGTCGCAGCCGCCATCGATCGCGTCTTGGATGGTGATGGTCTTGCGCCACTGACCGTCCGGACACAGCGCGCCCTGGGTGTATGTCGCTTCGATCGGCCAGGTGCCGCCGGCCTTTTTGCCGCGTTTGCTGTTGCGGAATTCATCGCCAGACCAGAACGGGTACGCCTGGTGTGATACGGCGCTGGGCGTCGAAAAATAGGTTTTACGCCACTTCTTGTGGGTGCCCATGGCGCTGGCCACAGTGCTCAGTTTCTCGAAGTCGCGGATCCAGAAATATTCGTCGACGTAGACGTGCCCGTGGTAGCCCTGGGCGGTGCTGCTGTTGGTGCTGAGGAAGCGCAGTTCCGCGCCGTTGCTCAGGGTGATGGGGTTGCCGGTCAGCTCGATGCCGAACCACTGCTGGGCGAACTGGATGATGTAACTGCGGAAGATCTCCGACTGCGATCGGCTGGCCGACAGGAACACCTGGTTATCCCCGCTTAGTACCGCGTCCATAAACGCTTCGCCGGCAAAGTAGTAGGTCAGGCCCACCTGGCGGCTTTTGAGGATGTTTCGGATCCGGCATGTCAGCGGGTTTTGCTTCGCCGCGAACAACTCCTGCTGATAGCGGTACATCTTGCTGATGAACTTATCCAGGAAGTCGACCTCGGTCAGGCCGCTGATGTCGTTCTTGGCCTTCTTCTCCCGCTTCCTGCCGCTACCCTCGCCACGGCCGGAGCGTTCGCCACGCGAGCGCTGGCGAGGCTCTTGGGGCTCGCCCTGGTCATCACCAAACGTTGCCGGCGCCGGCACCGGTTTGGCTGCTTGCTTGAGCAGTCGTTCGCGCACGGCGGTGAGCCGGTCCAGCTCGTTCAGATCGTCCTTCGACAAACTGCCGACCTTGTCCAGGAGCAGGGTGATGCGCCGGCCGACGGCGGTCAGCGGTTCCTCATCCGACAGCATGTCTTCCCAGCCACCCTGGCGGATCCAGTAGTAGACGATCCGGATGTTGGGCAGGTTGAGTTGCGCCTGAATTTCCTTGGCCTTACAGCGGCGCAGAAACAGACGTTTGGCGGCTTCTTTAACTTCGGTCGAGTAGTACATGGGCCGCAGTCTATGCGGCGAAAACGCTGGAAACGCGGGGTTAAATTCCGCGTTTCACCTAGATCGTGAATCTAGGAGAAACGCGCAATTGAACCGTTTGTTAGAGGGCGTTTGGCTCCATATCTTGGCGGCTCAAATCACCGATTGAGCGCAGTTAAACCCATGCCCCGTTCCCTTGTTTCGTTCTGGAAACGTGTCGCCACCAGCGGCGCCACCGTTGATGGTCGAGTGATCCTTCCCCAGGAACTGCGCGATATCGCTGAAACCTACAAGCCGTCCTTTTACACGGCCGTGATCTGGTGCGATCACGAACGCTGGCCTGGCTCCCACGGCACGGTTTACGCCGTGCGCCTGGTGGAAGAAGCCGAAGATCTGGAGCCGGGTGAAGTTGCGCTGGAAGCGCAATTGAAGCCCAACGACCGCTTGCTGTACCTGAACGACCAGGGCCAAAAGCTGTTCAGCAGCATCGAAATCACCCCGGACTTCCGTGGCAAGGGCAAAGCCTACCTGACTGGTTTGGGTGTTACTGACCAGCCCGCCAGCGTCGGCACCCAGGAACTCTACTTCACGCACAAGAACAACCGCGCTTCCTATTACGCCGCCTCGGTCGAACTCGGCCGCCTGCAGGACGACAGCCCAAACACCGCCGAAACCGGATTGATCAATGCCCTGACCGGCTTTTTCAAACGTTTCGCCACGGAAGTGCTGCCCACCGAAACCACTCCACCCCAAACAGAGAGCAAACCCCCAATGGATGAAGCTACAGCAACGGCTTTGACAGCCCTGGTGGCGCAGCTACTGGTTGTCGCTGCCGGCCTCCAAGCCGTGATTGAGCCTGCCGCCGCAGATGCACCCGAACCCGATCAGGACCTGATCGACGATGTCAGCACGGCTGTTGACGACATCGTGGCCACCGCCGAGGCAGAGCGCGAATTCCGCCGCAATGGCAAGGGTAACCAAGCCGTCCTGGCGAAACTGGACGCACTGCAGAAGCAATTTTCCGCACTGCAGAACACCCCGACTGGTCGCCAACTGCCGCGCAATCCCGGCCCGGTAACCACCGTCAAAAAGCGGGTGCTCTAACATGTCCTACTCCCTGAGCGCCTTCGGCGCCCAAATGTTCGCGGAGCTGCAACTCGCCATCGCGGAAGGCTACGGCGTCGACCTGGCCACCAAGATGTTCAGCGTCGATCCGACCATTGCCCAGGAGCTGAACGAAGCCATCACGGCCAAGTCCGACTTCCTGCAGCGTATCAACGTCATTCCGGTCAACGAGATCAAGGGCCAGAAAGTCTTTCTGGGTGTGTCGGGTCCGGTCTCTGGCCGCACCAACACCAAGACCACCGATCGCGAAGCCAAAGATGCGTCCTCGCTGGATCAGGACACCTACGAGCTGTCTTCCACCGAGTCCGATGTGGGCTTGCCCTACGCCAAGATCGACGCATGGGCTAAGTTCCCGGACTTCCATCAGAAGTACTCCGCTGCCGTTCAGAAACAGATTGCCCTGGACCGCATCATGGTCGGCTTCCACGGCACCCACGCTGCCCCGCAGACCGACATCGAGCAATACCCGATGCTGCAGGACGTCAACAAAGGCTGGCTGCAACAGGCCCGTGAGCAGATCCCGGCCCAGGTCCTCAAGGAAGGCAAAGTTGCGGGCAAAGTCACCCTCGGCGCCGGTGGCGACTACGCCAACCTTGATGCCCTGGTGCATGACACCAAGCAACTGGTGGACGAGCGTCTGCGCGATGCCGGCGACCTGATCGCGATCATCGGCACCGACCTGCTGGCCGCTGACAAGGCGAAGCTGTATTCGAAGCAGGGCGATACCCCGACCGAAAAAGAGCGCATCGAAGAAGCCCAGGTCATCGCCACTTACGGCGGCCTGCCGAGCTTTAGCGTGCCGTTCTTCCCGGTCAACGGCGTGGTGGTTACCAGTTGGGACAACCTGTCGATCTACTTCCAGGAATCCAGCTGGCGCAAGCAAACCATCGACAACCCCAAGCGTTCCCGCGTCGAGGACTACAACAGCCGCAACGAAGGTTATGTGATCGAGCAGTTGGAGAAGTTCGCCATGACCGAAAACGTGGAGCTGATCGCGTGAGTCTGGCCCTTGCGCACAAGCGCCGCACCATCGCCCTGGGAGGCGCCGCCGTTGTGGCGGCCGCCGTCTCCGCAGCTCTGCCTTACTCGCCGGCGGAGGCCCTGAGCAGCCCCGCCAATGCGCGCAAGCACCTGTTGCTGCAGGAAGCGGCGCTGGATGTGGATCTGGAGCGCCTGAGCGCGCTCAAGAACCTGGCCAGCAAACAGGCGCTCAAGCGTGAAGAGCTGCTGCCCAAGTATCAGGACTACGTCCAGCGCTACTGCGAATCGGGGCTGAACTTCCCAAACCGCGTAGTGGTGCAGGTGATGGTCTGGCTGTTCGACACCGCCCAGTTCGATGACGCCCTGGAACTGGCGGATTTTCTGATCGAGCAGGGCCAGCAGATGCCGGAGCGCTTCAAGCGCCGAGACATCCAGACCTTTGTCGCGGATGCCGTCATCGACTGGGCTTACGCCGAATACAACGCCACCCGCAGCCCGGAGCCGTATCTGTCCGACCTGCTGCCGCGCGTGGACGGCGAATGGGACCTGACGGAGCAGATCCCGAGCAAGTACCACAAGTTGATCGGCCTGCGCGCCATAGAGGCGAAGCAGTGGGACGTCGCTCTGAAGCACTTGGAACGCTCGACCGAGCTGTACGCCCAGGCCGGAAACAACACACGCATCAAAGAGGTCCGCAGGGCCTTGGAAAAACAAGCGGCTGCTAACCCAGCCTCCGAATAACCGACTACCCCCCCAGCGGGGACCTGTGGAAGTGAGCCGCCCATTTATGGACCGTCCCACTGAAAACAGGCTCCCCGCCCTATTTGAGTGGCCAGCAATGAGCTTTTCCGGGAACCCCACCACCTTTGTGGAAAAAGCGATCGAGAACGACGGCTTCTGGCCGAACCTCTCGCTGGCTGAATTCCAGAAGGCTTACCGCCTGCCGGCGGAGCACCTGGTTGAGATGCTGGTCACTAACCTGACCACTGCAATGGTCGAGGTCAATCGCGACCTGGCCAAGTTAAAAGCGAGCTGGCAGGACGCTGGAGTGTCAAGCGTTGAGTCTGCAGACACCACCGTTCTGCCGGAGCGCACCTTTCAAGCGGAGACGTACAAGCGCGCTGTGTATTGCCGCGCCAAAGCCAACTTGCTCCCGGAGTTTGCCTCGGTCGTCCGTCGTGAAAGCGCCGAGAACCTGGGCAAGGAAGCACCGGAGCGCAAGGAAACCTTCCTTGAGTTCAGCCAGCAGGCCGTCCGCTCGCTGCAGGGCCGTGGCCGCATTACGGCGGCGCTCCTGTGATCAAACTCCGCGCCTTGACCAAGTACCTGATCGACACCCGACTGGTGCTCGCTGAGCAGGTCGACAGCTGGCCCGAGCAGGTCAACCTGGACTTGATCTGGAAACCCAGCATCAACGGCATGCACCTGGGCGACATGAGTTACAGCGCCGTCATTGTGCTGGAGCGTTTTGGCGCTAACCCGGCGTTGTTGATGGCTCTGGTTGGTAGTTGGCTGGAGGACAACGACGACGATCGCGACGATCTGCCCGCGCCGAGGTTCGCGATCGAACCCCTGGACAAAGATTTGGCCGACGTCGAGCTGACCCTCGAATTCGTCGAAGCCCAACACATGGCCGAGGATCCCAACGGCTCGATCGTAGCCCATGGCAAGACATGGGGCCTGGTGCCGTTCGATCTGTGGACCGCCGAGCAGGGCGAGGTGCTGAACCGTGGCGCGTAGCACCTTCGAACTCGATACCCGGGGCTACCTCGGTGTGCGCGAGCAGTTGGCTTTGCTGAGCCTGCCGCCGCAACTGCGCCGTCGCCTGCTCAACAACGTCAGCAAGCGGATCCGGACCATGGGACGCAAGCGGATCCGTGATCAGCAGAACCTGGACGGCTCGCCGTTCGAAGCCCGCAAGGGCGACGGCAAGGGCAAAAAGAAGATGGAGGCCGGCCTGGGCAAGTTGCTCCAGGTCACCGCCCTGACCGCTGACAGCGCGACATTGGGCTGGCGCAACGGCTTGACCAGTTGGGTCGCCGCGCAGCAGCACAACGGTACTTCGGAGCGCCGAACCGCCGCGCAGATGCGCCGTTGGAACCGGGTGCCGGAAGGCTTAGCCGCGACCGACAAGCAGGCCAAGCGCTTGCGTCGACTGGGCTTCAAGGTGCGCCAGGCGGGCAAAAAGAGCCTTACACGGCCGTCCGTAGCGTGGATTCAAGAACACGTGAACTACGCCAAGGCCGGGCTGCTGATTCGCATCCTGTCCGACGAAAAAGCCGAGGGCACGGGCGCACAAAGCTGGGAAATCACCCTGCCCAAGCGCCAGTTCCTCGGCGTCAGCACCGACCGGGACACCAGCCTGCTGGTTAACCAGGTGCTGCAACAAATCCTCAACTCTCCCCGCTAACGAGGCACTGCATGGCACTTGGCAAAGTCAGCGTAAACAATCTCAACCTCGGCCAGGGAGCCGTGACCGAGATCGAGCGCTATTTCCTTTTCATCGGCCCCGGCGCAAAAAGCGTCGGCAGCCTGATTCCTTTGAACACTGACAGCGACCTGGACGTGATGCTGGGTGTCCCGCCCAGTGACCTGAAAACTCAGGTCATCGCAGCCAAGGCTAATGGCGGCGATCGCTGGGCGTGTCTGGCCGCTCCGATCGCTGCCGACGGTGAGTGGGCCGATGCTCTCGAAATGGCCCAGCAACAGGGCTTCTCCGTCGAAGCAGCGGTGATCACCAAACCGGTGACCGCTGGAGCGGAGCTCTCCGTGATGCACGACGCTGCAATTGCCATCAACAACACCTACGGGCGCCGCCTGTTCGTCATGGCCAGCTCCGTCGGCATCGCTGCCCAGCAGACCTGGCCCGAATACCTCACTGAGCAAAAGGCAATCACCAAGGACTTGGCTGCGCCGCGAGTCCTGGTCGTGCCGCAACTGCATGGCAATGACCAGGGCGTTCTCGCAGGGCGTCTTGCCAATGCGGCCGTCAGCATTGCCGACACCCCAATGCGTGTGGCCAGCGGTGCTGTGTTGGGGCTGGGCCCCGCGCCCAAAGACAAGGACGGCGTGCCGCTGCCATCGGCCATCCGATCGGAACTCGACACGGCTCGTTTCTCTGTCTCTCAGACATATGCGGATTACCCGGGCGTGTTCTGGGGCGACGGCAACATGCTGGATGCGCCGGCGAGCGACTTCCAGGTGGTCGAACACCTGCGCTTGGCCGACAAGGCCGCCCGCCAGGTGCGCCCGCTGCTGATTCAGCGCGTAGGTGACCGACGCCTGAACAACACGCCCAACAGCATGGCGGCCGCCGTCAGCGCGTTCATGAAGCCGCTGCGTGTCATGGCCAAGTCCGCAAAGTTCGCCGGCCAGGTGTTCCCGGGCGAGATCGAGTCTCCCAAAGACGGCGACATCGTCCTGGTGTGGCACACCAAAACCAAGGTCGAGGTGTACATCAAGATCAAACCCCTCAATTGCCCGAAAGACCTCACGGCGAACATCGCCCTGGATCTTTCCAACGACGATTCGGAGTAACCCCCTATGTCCCGTATTGGCGGTAAAAACTTCGACATCAACCTGGGTGATCTGCAGATCCATGTCGAAAGCTGCACCCTGGATGTCACCGACAACACTGCCGTGGCGCAATCCCGGGGCGTGCCCAATGGGCATGTCGACGGCGACGTGTCGTGCAGCGGCGAATTTGAATTCGACACCAGCAACTTCAACCTGCTGATCGAGGCCGCCCGCACCGCCGGCAGCTTCCGCCAGTTGGAGCCCTTTGACTCTATGTTCTTCGCTAAAGCAGGTGACGAAGAGCTGCGTATCGAGGCCTTCGGCTGCAAGTTGAAGGTATCCAGCCTGCTGAGTGTCGATCCTAAGGGCGGCGAAAAGACCAAGCACAAGGTGCCGTTCGACGTCACCAGCCCGGACTTTATCCGCGTCAACGGCGTGCCGTACCTGGCCGCTGCAGAGATCGAGGGCCTGCGCTGATGGTGTGCCCGTTCGACCGTGCCCAGGCGCTGGAACAACGCCAGCGTGACCAGGCGATCGCAGCCCAGCTCGCCCGAGCGCGTCCGATCGGGCCCAGCCGGACCCACTGCCTGGACTGTGAAAAAACGATTCCCGAGAAGCGCCGTGCCCTGGGCGGAAAAGTCCGCTGCACGCCCTGCGAGTCTCTTTCCGAGCAAGGACAACGCCGATGAGCCTTATCACCTGGCCGCACTTCGCCGCGGCTGAACTGCGCTGCAAGTGCGGCAAATGCAACAGCACCGGCGCCGAGATGGATCCGGCCTTCATGACCGAGCTGGTGACCCTGCGTCAGCAGTTCGGCCGGCCGATGGCGCTGAGCAGTGCCTACCGCTGCCCGAAGCACCCGGTGGAAGTGAACAAGCCTGCACCAGGTGAACACTGCACCGGACTGGCCGTCGACGTGGCCTGCCGTGGCGCTGACGCCGTGGAGATCCTGCGCCTGGCGATGAACCTCAAGTTCACCCGATTTGGGATCAGCCAGCGTGGAAACGTTCGTTTTCTTCACCTGGGCATGGCGCCGGCCGGTGGCCGATTCCCCAGCCCTGCGATCTGGAGCTACTGAATGCACCGTACGCGAGTGGTGGCAGTTATTGGGGTGCTCGCTGCATTGGCGGGCAACCAGATGGACAGCGTTGCCGATTACTTCGAAAGCACTTACGCGGACTACGTGGGCACCGTGGCCGGTGCGTATTGCCTGTCGCCTGCAGAACTGCGTGACACGTTCCGTCAGATCATCGACGAAAGCGCGGCCCCCAACAAAATCCGCGTGGAGTGCGCCGCCGATGCCCTTTAAAACCTCCCTGGTCGTAAAGGCTGTAATGGGCACCAAGCAATGGCAATTGGTTCAGCCGCTGATGTACCTGACCGCCAGCAACCAGTGGGTGACGGTGCCGCAGTGCTACCGCACTGACCTGGCCAGCGTACCCCGTCCGGTCTGGTGGTTGATCCCACGTGACGATGAATGCGCCCGCCGGCCATCGGTGGTGCATGACTTCATTTACACCAACGCCACCGACCGATTCACCAAGGCCGAGGCCGACCAGGTGTTTTACGACGCCCTGCTCGAGGAGGGTATGTCCAAGCCTCTGGCCTGGCTGATGTACATCGCCGTCCGGATCGGCGGCCGTGGCAACTGGAGCGCATGACATGGAACTTTCCGCGATGGCTATCAGCGTGCTGCTGATGCTGACCGAGCTGGTGTTGACCGGCGTGGTGGGCTTCCAGGTGTTCCTTTTCAAGCAGGTCAGTGCGGCCCGCCGTGAGCACCTGGAGCTGCGCATCGAGATAGCCACGCACAACGGGCGAATGGAATCGTTCGACAAAGCCCTGGAGAAGCTGGAGGCGCGATTTGAGAAGCGCCTCGAGCAGTGCCTCGACACCTATTTCAACAACCTTAATCAGAGAACCAGACCATGACCCAATCCCGCGAAATCACCCTGGAAGTCGGCGCCAAAGAGTTTGCTTTCACCCTGTCGCCCCAGGACGTGACCAAGTACTTCAACGCCATGACCGCCAACAACAAGGTCGCACCGTCCTTCAACCTGCTGAGCAGTACCGTGCTGTCGGCCCAGAAGGCCGACCTGCGCCTGCTGCTGGAAAACCCGGTGATGACGATGCAGATCGCTGGCGCGCTCCTCGAGGAGTACGCCCCTGACGTCGAGATCATCGTAAAAAAGCCCTCGAGCACGCTGACCGCCTAAGCGAAGACGGCCTGGGCCAGTTGCTGGCCCTGACCAACCGATGGCTACCCGGTGCCGAGCCCAGCATTGAAAACATGGGCACGGCCAAGTGGCTGGAAGACGAACACTGGAAGCGCATGGAATTCGCCGTGGCCAACGGCATAGCCCACGCCTTGAATGGATAGCACCACATGGCTGACCGTAGCGCCCGCCTGGATTTCATCCTGGCCCTGACCGACAAGGTCACTGCACCGCTGGGCAAGGTGAAAATGGGCTTTTCCGAGCTGACCGAGCAAAGCGAAAAGAACATCAAGACCATGGGTATGGGCTTGGCGGGCGTCACCGGCGGCTTTGTCGCCATCAACGAATCGCTGCAGCCTGCTCTGGAGATGAACCGCGCCCTGGGCGAGGTCAAATCCTTGGGCGTGGCCGAGGACGCCCTGCAGGCGCTCAATCAAAAATCCCTGGAATTCTCGGTGGCCTACGGTGAGAACGCGAGGGATTTTGTCGCATCGGCGTACACGATCGAGGGCGCCATCAAGGGCCTGACCGGCAGTCAGTTGGCTACTTTCACCAACACCAGCAACCTGTTGGCCAAGGCCACCAAGTCCGACGCCGACACCATGGGGCAGTACGTCGGCACCATGTACAACCTGTTCAAGGGCCAGGCTGATGCCATGGGCAAAACTGAGTGGGTTGAAAAACTCGGTGGCCAGACCGCGCTGGCGGTGCAGCTGTTCCGCACCGACGGTGCCCAGCTCAAGGACGCTTTCAAGGAAGTGGGCTCGATCGCCACCGCCGCCGGCGTGGATATCGCCGAGCAGTTCGCGGTGATCGGCTCGCTGAGCAGCACCATGGAGGGAGGCGATGCCGGCGGGCGCTACAAAGCGTTCTTCGAGAACCTCGGTGCCGCTTCCGAAAAGATGGGTATGAAGTTCACCGACTCAAACGGCAAGGCCCTGCCCATGCTGCAAATCATGGAAAAGCTGCAGGGCAAGCTGGGCGACCTGACCAGCGCGTCGGCTGCCACCAAGTTGATGGAGGCGTTCGGCGGGGAAGGGGCTCAGGTCATCACTTCCCTGGCTAAGGACACCGATCGCCTACGCAACGGCATGGACAAGCTGGGCAAGGTGCGCGGCCTCGAGGACGCCGAGAACATGGCCAAGGCCATGGTCGACCCGTGGCAGCAGTTCGCGGCGGCTGTCGAAGCGCTGCGCATTGCCTTTGGCCAGGCGCTGATCCCGATCCTGACGCCGCTGATGGCCAAGCTTTCCGGCATCGCCGGCACCATGACCCGCTGGACCCAGATGTTCCCGAACATCACCCGCGTGATCGGCATTGTCACGCTGACGATCTTTGCGCTCATTGCGGCCATGTCCCTGCTGACCTTTGCCGTCGGCGCCGGCCGCATGGCTTGGACGGCCATCGTGACCGTGTGGAAAGTGGTACAGCTGCTCAACCTGCGCGCTGTCGCCGGCTTCCTCCTGCAGGTGGCTGTCATCGCGGTGTACGTGGCTGGCCTCACGCTGCTGTACACGACGATGGGGATCATTCGCACGGCCATGCTGCTGTGGCAGGGAGCGATCTGGTTGGTCAACGTTGCCCTGACCGCCAACCCGATCGGCGTCATCGTGATGGGGATTGCTGCCCTGGTCGCGCTGGTCGCCGTCGCCATCTACTACTGGGACGACTGGACGTCCGCGCTGATGGACACCGAGGCCTTCAAGTGGATCAGCGATCAACTGACTGCGTTGTCGGATTGGTTCACGTCCATGGGCGGCTGGAGCGGCATGGCCAAGGCTGCATGGGATGGCATCGTCGCGATCTTCCACACGTCGATCAACAGCCTGATCGAGATGCTGAACAAGATCCCCGGCGTCGACATCGAGACCAAGTTCGGCGCCATGCCCGAAGTGCCCGGCACCGACATTGGCGTCAACACCGTGGACGGTTCTGCAGCGGCGCAGAAAGCCCGGGACAACATCAATGCGGCCATTCCAAGCCTGTCGCCGGCGCGCCCCAACGCCGTGCCCCAGGGCGGCCTGCTGACCAGCATTCAGAACAACAACAGCAGCCAGAACAGAGGCACGCACGTGGAGAAAGTTGAGATCCACAACAGCAAGCCTATGACTCAGCTGGAGATGGAAAACATGATGAGCATGGCGGTGCCCGGATGAGCGAATACATCGACCTGCTGATCCAGGACAACGACCTGGTGCTGGATCTATCCCGCCAGCCGCAACTCATCGATGACCGGGGCAGCATCGCCCAGGACATCGCTCACATGATCCGCGACAGCGGCCTGCTGGTGACTCTGGTTGCCGAGCGCGATCGGCTCAGGCAACGCGACTGTATCCAACAAATGGAGCTGCTCGTGGAGGCGGACGAACGCCTGGTACCGGGCACGGCTTTGATCACCCAACTGGAGCCAGGTCAGTACCTGGTCACGGCCACCACCCTGAAATTCGGCACGATCGAGGTAACGTTGTGAGCGACGTAGATTTCAAGCAGGCCTTGGCTGACGCCGGCATCCCGACCACTGAGGCCGGCCTGCGTCAGGCCTGGGAAACCGAAGTCGCCGCACAGGGCAGCAAGCTGAGCAACACCAGCGCCTATTCGCCGTTCTGGCGGGTGGTCACCGCCCTGGTCACAAAACCGGTGCTGTGGATTCTGGAGTTCTTTGTGGCCACGGTGCTGCCGAACTTCTTTGTCAAAACCGCCGTGGACGCCTGGCTGGATATGCTGGTCTGGGGCGTGAACGTCGAGCGCAAGGGCGCAACAAAGGCCAAGGGATTCTTACTGTTCACCCGCGTGGCCGCCGGCGGTGCCCTCGAGGTCGCCAAGGGCACGATGGTGCAGTCGGCCGCGATCAATGGCCACGTGTACCAGCTGGTGACGACGGCGGTCGGCACCTTCACCGATGGTGTGATGCAGTTGCAGATCCCGGTCGAAGCGATGGATGTCGGCAGCGGGTTTAACCTGGCGCCGGGGTATTACGCCGTGTTGTCAGTGCCAATCCCCGGTATTGCCCAGGTGGCCAACGCCGATGGCTGGTTGACCACGCCCGGGGCGGACAAGGAACCCAACGACGAGCTGCGCCTGCGCGGACGTAATCAGTTTTCGGCGGTCAACCAATGGCACACCGACGCCGTGTATCGGGCGATGATTTCCGCCTTCCAGGGTGTGCGTCCGGATGGTGTGTATTTCGAGCACGGCGCACCACGTGGGCCGGGCAGTGCCAACGCCTTTGTGCTGTTCGATGCGGGTGTACCGGCGGCGACGTACCTGGCGCAAATCAACGCGCACATCCGTGACCTGGGCAACCATGGCCACGGCGATGATTTGCTGGTGATGGTGATGCCGGAAACCCTGCATGCGCTGAGCATCGAGATCTGGCCCCGTACGACCCTGACCGCCGAGCAGCGCCAGGCCCTTGAGGAAGACGCGGCCCAGTTCATCCGCGCCGCGTTTCGCGAGAGCACCGTGCGCGACTACCAACCGACCCTGACCTTTCCCCAGTCGCGGTTTTCGTTCAGCCGGCTGGGTGAGGAGCTGCACCAGCAATTCGCCGGCATCGAGTCGCTGCACTTCGCCAATGCCGACATCGTGTCCGAGCTGAACATCCCCCGGATCCAGAGTCTGCAGGTGCTGCTCCATGATTAAGCTCGATCTCAAATTCTGGCTGGCCGGCACCGAGCTGACCAAACTCAAGGACGCCGCCCAGAGCTGGTGGGAAAAGGTTGAGGGTTGGCTGCGCTGGCCTTTGCTGCAGATGGACGCCGACACCTGTCACCTGACCATGCTCGACCTGCTGGCCTGGCAACGCGACATCACCCGCTTCAAGGGCGAACCCGAAGCGCTTTACCGCCTGCGCGTAAAGCACGCCTTCATCAATTCGGTAGACGCCGGCAGCACCGCCGGCATGAAACGCATTCTGCAGCGACTCGGCGTCGGTTACGTCGAGATCGAGGAGCGTATGCCCGACCGGGATTGGGACGTGGTGCTGCTGCGTTTCTCCGATTCGCAGCTGTCGAAAAACCCCGAGCTGCTGCGTGTGTTGATTCAGCAATACGGCCGCACGTGCCGCCGCTATGACTTTGTGACCCTGACCCCCGTGAATCTTCGGGTGGCCCTGGTCGACTTCAACGACGACCAGCAAACACTGGTTGCCAGCCTGTAGGAGCCCCCCATGGGAGCCAGCATTACCCTTGCGGGTGAAAGCCTGATCGCGCAGAAACACGCCGCCCAGCAGGGCCTTGATGTGGTGCGATTCATTTTCGCCAGCGTGCCCGGCCTTGATCCGAATGGCCCGGTTGATCGCGCAGCGCCGAAGCCGGCCGCAGGGCAGATCGTCCACGTCTACGACATCCCCGACGGCAACGCCGGCTACGTGAACCCCAACCAGGTGGTGTACAGCTCGCAGATCGGCTCCGACGTCGGCGACTGGGATTTCAATTGGATTGGCCTCGAGTCCGCCGAAGGCACCTTGATTGCAGTGGCCTATGTGCCGCTGCAGATCAAACGCCGCAACATTCCGCCGCTGCAGATCGGCAACAACCTGACCCGTAACTTCCTGGTGGCCTTTGACGGCGCCCAGGCGCTGACCGGTATCACGATCGATGCCAGCACTTGGCAGCATGACTTCACCGTACGCCTGGCCGGCATCGATGAGCGTGAACGCCTGAGCAACCGCGACGTGTTCGGGCGGGCCTGTTTCTTCGGCAGCTCGCTGCAGGTGGAAAAGGTCGGTGGTGTTTATCAGGTTAAAACTGGCACCGCTTACGTGGAGGGTATTCGGCTGGAGCGTTCGGTGGTGTTGCCGATCGTGTCGCCGGCGTTTCCGACGACAGCCTGGCTCGATGTCGCACTGCAGCGCGAATTGAGCGATGTGGTGGCCAGCTGGCAAGTGGTGTTCGCTGCCGCTCGCCCGGACTACACCGACAGCGCCGGCGTGAAGCACTACTGCGTGGCCATCGCCGATCTGACCAATGCCAACACCATCATCGACCGGCGTCCGGTCGAGCCCATTGATGGACCGCTAGTGGGCCACTTTGCCGCTCGCACCGGTGACTATCCGAATCTGCGTGCAAGGGCGACTACCAAAGACGACGTGGACCTGGGCAATTTGCCCAACGCCAAGAGCGACAGTTTTACCCTCGAAGACAGCGAATCGCTGGCTTCGTCCAAAGCCGTGGCCAGCCTGTGGAAATCCATTCAGATGCATGTCTCCAGTTTTGCTGAAGACAAGGTACTCACAGCGGCGGAACGAGGCCTAGTTGTCGTCGATGCCAGCCTGGCGAACCGAGCGTTCACGTTGCCAAAATCAGATGCAGCGCTGGGGGTGGTCGATTTCATTATTCGTCGGGCTGACAACACCACCAACCGCTTGGTCGTCCAGGCCAACGGCAGCGACAAAATCAAGTTTCATACGCACCTCAAGGCTGACGGCTATGGATTCGTGGTGCTGATGGGGGCGGGTGACTGGTGGCATTTCCGCAGTGACGGCGCGGGCAGTTGGTGGCCGATTGGACGACTCGATGCGACGCCCTTGGGGCGTCCAGTGTTCGAGACCACCACGTTGTTCAACCCGGGTGGCTACGGTGCCTTGGACGGTCCGTTGATCCTTCGGGCGGAATGGCCATGGCTATGGGATCACGCCCAGCAATCGGGAATGCTCGCGACCGAAGCGACACGCGCAGGCAAAGAAGGCTGCTGGACAGCCGGTGATGGCATGCAGACGTTTCGAGGACCAGAAGGGCGCGGTGAGTTCCTGCGCATTTGGGATGAAAACCGAGGCATCGATATAGCTCGAGTCGCGGGCAGCTCAAAACTGAGCCAGAACAAGGAACACCAACACGCCGCACGACAGGGACTCGGCTTGAATCTGAGCTCCGGGTCCAATGCCCTGGTCGCTTTCGGCAACGTTGTCATCGGCACTCCCTTGGTCAATGGCGCTGTCAGCTTAGAAGGCGGCAGCGAAGCGTACCCACGCAACCTGGCCTACCCCGGCCGAATCAAAATGATTTGAGGTATCTATGACTAATTATCAATTCGACGACGTCGGTGTCCTGTTTGGCCCTGTGGTGCTTCGTGGTGTTCCAGGTATGGGCTCGTATTTGCCCAGCAACATTGTTCCATTCGAAACAGCGCTGCCCGCTCCAGAGCCCGACCATGTGTGGGTGCTGGTCGACGGCGAGGCTCATCAGCTGGAGGATCATCGCGGGCCTGTGTATCGCACGGAAACCGGCGAAGCCGAACATCATTCCGACCTCGGACCATTGCCTGACGGGTACACAGCGACTCCGAAACCCTCGCCAACGCATCACTGGCAAGACGGTGGTTGGATTAACGATCAAACATCCTTGCACGCGACAAAGGTGATCGAGATCAACAACGCTTGCATGGTCGCTATCACTGGCGGTTTCTGGTCATCGTCACTTGGTAAACCTCATCAATACAGCAGCGAGTTGGACGACCAACTGAACCTCACCGGTGTGATTTTGGCCGGTCTGGACAGCCCATATGCCTGCCGTGATGAACAGGGTGTAAAGGAGTTCAGGCCCCACACCTTCACCCAACTGCGTCGCGTTGGTGACGACTTCACCTTGTTCAAGCTGCAGCTGCTGCAGCGCGCCAATGCGCTCAAGCAGCAACTCGACCAGGGACTGGCCGCCAACGACGTGGACGCCCTGGAAGCAATCAGATGGGAGTCGCTGACGTGACGGGCTGGGCACCGGTGACCATGTGCTGGCCTGAGCAGGCCACGCAATGGATGGATGGGTTGGGCGCGGCCAAGGAGCTGGCCGGCGGCGAGCTGGCCAGTACCGCTTTGCGCCTGGCGAGCCTCGACGGCATGACCAGCACCAACCCGGGGCCGGTCGGTGATGCGGCAAAAGGTGCGATTGCCGCCGGCCGTGCCGCAATGAGCCAGCAGATGGGCGAGGCGCCGGCCTGCCTGGTGGTGACCCCGTTTCAAAGCGGCATTGGCCAGGGCCGCGGAAATCAGCGTTTCCTGTCGGCACCGAACCTGCTGCAGCAGCTGGCCAGCAAACTGACTGACGGCACCGACTCCGGTCGTCCAACCGGACCGCAATACGCGCTGTCGCTGCTGTTCCTGGGCACGAATTTCGCCCAGTGGGCCGGCACGTTGTCACGCTTCAATGCGTTGCTGCCGATTCCTGACCTAGTGCGGGCTGAACGACGAGCACAACACCTGTCGACGCTGGAAACGGAAAAGTGGGTGATCCCCAGTTCTGGCCCGTTGCCGCGCTGGCAATCACTGCCGCTCGAGCGCTGCACCGTGGTCAAGGCCGCCAAGCAATCGATGTCCGGTCAACTGGCGATGTTGGAGAGCTACGCGGCCGACAGCTCGCCGATGGGGGATCTCGCCGCACTGGCAACCCGCAAGGCAGCCCAGCAGCAGGGCCGTGATCAACAGCTGAATGACCTCAAGGCGTTACTCGCCGGCGGAGCGGCTGACGGCAGTATGCGCGCGCGGCTGATCGGTCCTGGTGACGTCAACGAACTGCGCCGATCGCTGCTCGAGGGCGACGCCCCGGGGCACGAATGGGTGCTTTCTGCCGGCGTGCTGCTGGTGGGATCGCTCGAGGGCTTGAGCTTTGTCCGGGAGTTGGTCGGCCTATGACCCTACTACTCGACGGCGAACAGGTCCTGGGCAAGAAGATGAAGATCACCGCTAACCTGCGGATCGAGAGCGACGACATGTCCGGGCAGACCAGCAACACCCAGACCGCGCACAAGGGCTTCAAGCCCAAAACCCTGGCGGTGTCGCTGATGATCCCTTTTGTCGACCTGGTGCAGTTGCGCACGATCATGCGCTTGGCTGAAGCCACGGCCGGCGGTGGCCAGTTGAAAATGTACCGAATCGTCAACGATACCGCTGCGGCGTTCGGCATCCGTGAGGTGCAGTTTTCGGACGGCGTCAGCGCCCGGGAGGACGACACGCTGGCCGCGTGGCTGGTGCAGTTCACCCTGTCGGAAAAGGCTTCGAACCCCGAGAAGGTCGAGGCGCGGCGCGCTTCCAATGGCGTCAGCTCGCAGTCCGCACCCGGCCAGGCGGTGGGTGGATCGGGCGCCGCCGGCGAGTCCGGCAGCGGTCAGGAGTTGAGCGGCTTTGAAAAGACCCTCAAGAAACTGGACGACTACCTGGCGCCGGCAACATGAAACTACACAAGGTTTTGACGATCGCCGGCCAGGCCTACCCGCTGATCAAGGACGAAGTGCGCCTGGACATCAAAAGTCCCGGCCGGGCGACGTTCACGGTGCAGGCCGGGCAGACGCTGAAAGGGCTGGTGACGCTGGATATCGGCTACAACGAGCGCATGTTGCAGCGCCACTTCCTGGGCTATGTCGAACGCTCGACGGCTGCCAATAGCACTCAGCAACTGGTGGCCTGTCGTGAACTGGCCTCGATCCTGGCCAACCCCCTGCCGCTGAACTTGCGGCACGTCGACCTGCAGGCCGTGTTGGCCGAGATCAGTGATAAGACCGGGCTGAGGTTCCGGGTTCCGGACAAGGCCTATGCCAAGGTTAAGGCGCCGTTCTTCTACAGCCTGGCAGCCGGCTATTTGGCCATGGACAGCCTGTCCAGCGTGTTCAGCATCCCCGACTTTATCTGGCAGCAACAGGGCGACGGCGAGGTGTTCGTGGGCAGTTGGGCCGACAGTTTTTTTGGTACCCGCCCTGCACTGCAGTTGCCCGTCGAACTGTTCGATGGCTACCAGGGCAATCAGAGCGCCATGATCGCGCCCCTCCCCGGGCTTCGACCAGGTGCAACCATCAACCAGGGCGAGCGGATCACCAGTGTGACCCTTGCCGGCAATCAAATGGCGATCAAATGGACGACGCAATCCGGCGCAGTGTAGTGCGCCAATTTCCCGAGTTGAGCGGCGGCTACCACCTGCCGCGCTTTGGTCGTGTTGTCGCGGTGCCGGATGCGCCAGCGGCCCCCGGGCTGTGCGATGACTTCCGGCCGCGCTTCGGTGTCGACGTTGAAGTCCTGTTGCCGGATGGCGAGCCGGATCCAGACCTGCCGATTCTATCTGGTCTGCCGTTGCCGGCGCCGATGGGGGGGCAGGAAGCGGGCATGTTTGGCTTTCCGGAGGAGGGCACCACCGTGGTGGTCAGCTTCGCCTATGGTCTGCCCAGCAAGCCCTTTATCACCCAGATCCTGCCCCATGGCCTGAGCCTGCCCCGGGTACCGAAAGGCGACCAGGTGTGGCAGCACAGCGAGGCCTGCCAGCAGCGCGTCGACGCCGATGGCAACTGGTTCCGCCAGACTGACGGCAAGATTCAGGACAAGGCGATCGAGCGCGAAATCGAAGCCCTGGACAACAACGAGAGCTTCCAGAATCACACCAGGACGGTGGACGACCATTCTACCGAGTCAGTGGGGGGCATCAAGACAATCGAGGCGCTGGGCGCGCTCAAGCTGCTGTCGGGCGGATCCGCAAGTCTGGCGGCGGTGGACGATCTGCACCAGGCTACTGGTCGTGACCTGAACCTGGTGGTCGGGCAGAAACACAATGCCACGGTGGGTGGCGATATGCAGGAACGGATTCAGGGCCTGCGCAAAAGCGTGGCCGGGGTCAGCCAGCAATTGCAGGCGCCGAAAAACTGGGTCGGGTCCAGCGATGTAAACCTGTTTCAAGTGGTGTGTGACATGCTCGATCTGCTGCAGCAGATGAATACTCAATTGGCGGTGCACACTCATGTTCCAGGCCCAATGCCTAATCCGACTGATGCGAAAGAGTTTACGACCAAGGCGGGTCAAGCCTTGGCGCTGTCCGTGAGTTTGAAGTCGGTAACGCTTATGAGTTAGTTTTGTCTGAGATGGAATCTTTTAATCCAGTGCATATGAATTCAAGCTTCTCATATATTATTTCGCTTGACTCGTGATCATAGCGAGATTGGTAAAAATTAAATTCGCTACGTCCAAATTTCGTACAAAGGGATTCAATTTTTTTTATTATCTCTAACTTGTTTTCCATAGAGGTATTTATTCCAAAAATAATCCCCTCTAATGAATTGAAGTCGTAGCGAAGTTTTCTATGTTCATCGCACTCTAGATCTCCGGTTGAGGATGTTTGTATCAGACGGAATTCTTTCTCTCGGTCCCATGCCCTAAGTTTGACTGTCACCGAGCTATAAAATCTATTCCAGTAATCGGCTCGCCACTTTTTTTCATCCTTAAACATGTCCTTGGCACAGGTGCTGATTACTTTGTTGTCTCCCATGAACCATGATTTTATCAATGTTGGGGTAGGAAGTTGGCCTAATGATCTGAAAAAATCAATCTCAACAAACTGTTTTCCATATGAAACCTCATGGAAGTTAAATTCTACCGGTCCCCAAGTTTTGCCATTTTTGTCCTCGCCATTTGGGGCGCTTAGCGTTAAAGAGGTGCCGCTTCCATCTTTTTTAGTCTTGAATTTAAGGCAAACATCTTTGTGGTATCCGCCGTAGCTTCCCCATATTGAAGAGTCAGAGCACGAGGTCATAAAGCATGCCGTATACCAACTGGGATATATTAGTCGCTCTATATCTCTGCAAAATATTTCAGGGTACTCGAATAACAAAAAAAACCAGTGCTCGCGTCCAGTGTGGTCGATTTTATATCTAGTCCATAGTAATCGATCAGCATTGCGTCGGGAGGACGTCTGAAACTCGGCCTCTTGCTCTGATGTTAGATGTCCCCCGGGGACGATTGTCAACGAGGCCGTTTTGATGTATTCAAGTATCTGATTTCGATCAGCGGTGAAGTAATTTAAACGCTGGGTTACTACGCCGTGAGTATAGAAAGATTCAAGTATGATATCTATGAAGTAATAGTGCAGTATTTGTATGTAGGCGAGCATCTCCCCACGTTTTGCTTTTCTGTCTACAGCGATTTTCGAAATGAATTCATTGATGCAAGGCTCTGATGTCAGTTTCTCGAAAATGCTTTCGTTGAGATTGTTTAATTTTTCGGAGGAAGAAGTAGCAGAGGCAAATACATCAGACTGCTTAATTAGGGGGTCTCCCTGTTTGGCGTTTAGGAAATGAAAGCAACTATCTATCAAGCATCTGAGATAATGCTTTATTAGATTTCTCCAAATTATTTTATCGCCATAGAAAAATATCTCGCGGTATCCTTCAAGCGGATCATTTAATTGTTCTGGTGACGCGAAATAAATGTATTGTCCGTCTAGCTCGCCAATGTTGATGTCGTCACCCAGTAGCCGTCCTACTGGTCTAAATCTATACATGAACTCGGTCATTATAATCCCTTATGAATGCACTGGCGTACGGGCGGAAAGTAAAAATTAATCTACCAAAAATGTGTTTGATAAAACACAGATTATCGCTTGATGATGGCTAGAAGCTCTACGATTCAGTCCAATCGACACCACCATGATTGAGCGTTCGCGCAGCTATCAATGTACTCAATTCCATTGAGGACGAGCCCGGTCACGGCCATTCCATCCAAATGCGAGCAGTGCGTCCTCATCCCGCAGCATTACCTCCCACCGCACAATCGCATTTGTCTTCAATGATCCTGAACTCTTGGTGCGCATCGGCTACTCCTTACCACTCAATCAGTGCTGTATAAATAGACCGAATGTCGAGTGGCGCTGACAGGCAACAAATGTCCGATGAGGCGCAGATAGGTTGACAGGGGAAAGATGTGCTAGCCCCAAAAATAATCGGCCGAGAAATCACTTATCCCCCTCCCGCCGACGGGCTTTACGTCCCTTTTTTGTGCAAAGCGGGGTGGGGTGCAAACGGTGGCTCCGCCTAGGCCCGCTGCGGGGGCTGTGGGCTGTTTCGCAATTGCACGGAGTGCAAGGTTTTGCGAAGAAGTGCAGCGGCCTTGCACTGCGTTATGGGACGGCGGCAAATTGGTCTGGGGAGTGAGACGCCCGGTTTACAGGAGCTACGTCTGCGAAAACCAGCTGCAGACGGAGTTTTCGTTTTTGGAACCGTTCGCACCAGGTGCGAATTAGTCACTGTCCAACCCAATAGAAAAACAGCTGTGAGGCCCAGCCCATGCGGTTTTCCTGTGTTCTGCGGCATTGCACAGCTTCACCACAAATTGCGTGGCTATTAGTGCCGATTTAGAAAACGCGAAAAAAACACAAAAACGGATGGCGCACAGCCATTTTTCAGACGTGGGGCGGGAAAAGGGTAATTTTAGTAAGCGAGGGATCAAAACGGGCTGGAGCCCTTATAGCTCGTGGCTTTCGCCTATTACCTCAGAGGGTAATTTCAGGTAAGGGGAGGGGTAATATTTTGTTCAAGTCCCCATTTTATTGGGTTTGGCAGCTCACTGGCATTACTCGCAATGAAAGTAATTTTCTAACCATCTAGTTACCTTATTATTACCTCTATAAAACCATGTCTACTACCTGAATTTATTAGGTTTTATCCGGTTTTTCACAGCTCATTACCAAAATTACCTTTTTCCCATCCCTCAACATAAATCGCTCAAAACGCCTGTTGTGACCGTTTTCTGCAACTTGGTGCATTTAGCCATGGGACTGCCATGGGACAGATCCTGCGCGCACCACCAGGCTGCAGCCCTTATAAACCGTGGGGCGTTGTTCCGAAAATCGAGAACGGGTAGTTTCGAATCTCTCCTTCACCGCCAAATTCGATGTAACCAGAACCCCTGATTTCGAAAGAAGTCAGGGGTTTTGTGGTTTCTGGGTGTCTGGATTTCGAGGCAGCACGTTGGCCGCGACAAGGGTAAAAAATGCTCGCCTGGTGGGGTGTCAATTTGCCAGCGTATGATATATTGGCGCCGTTTATGTGACCAGGATCAAAGCCTTATCATTGATTTTCAACGAAAATTAATACGACTTTAGTCTGATTCGCTTAACAACAAGGATGTACACGTGCGAAAGGGATATGCACTTAGGCAGGATCAAATGCTTTCCCCCTTTTCTGTGCGTTTACTTGGCCTGAGCCTGGCTTGCCTGGGACAGCTTTGAAGGTGCGCGTTTTATATGCAAAGCGTTTATTTGATCAGTAACGTCAATAATGGCGGAAAAACCTATCTTGAGTACTTGCTGCCAGCGCTAAATGCACTTCGCAATCACTACAGCTGCATTGTGCTTCAGACAAATATTGTCGGTATCAGCAAGTTTGAAGCGGAACAGTTTCTAGGCTGTCCAGTTGAAGAGGTAGGGCTGGATGATATTGGAAAACTGAAATCACAAGTAGTTATCTCGAACGATGCTTCTATCGGGAAGTTACTTGATGAATCAAATTTCACCATTTTTATTGCGCATGGCAATGTAGGGATGCCCCTCGCGGATGTTTACTACTGTTCCGGCTGGACATCCTATTGGGATGCAATTGTTTCCTCCTCCAGATCGCTTTTTGATTTGATTAAAACAGGCATGTACTACTTCAGGCGGGACAGAGTCGCCTTGCGTCTGGAGCTTGAGCCGGACCGATCGCGTACGGACCTTCGCAACACTAGCGCAGTATCCGTACTGCCAATCAAAATCCCCGAAGTGTTCAGTGCTCCCCCTGAGTTTCGGTGCATGTCCGAGGAGTATGTTGTTGGCCTTCTGCCTACCCAGATAGGTATTTGCCCGAGTGGCGCTTCTCTGTTTGAAAACATGGAAGTGGTCATTAATTCGGTGAAGTCCCAGATTCCTCATGCGAAGATTATTTTTCGACCGTATATGACGGATTTTGAACGTCCCTATGTAAAAGAGCTGTGTGAGCAACTTGCCCAGTATCCATGGGTTTCAATTGACGATACTAAAGGCAGCAGTAAAGACTTCTATCGGATATGTGACACGATCATCACTGATGCCTCCAGTGGTGGCGTGTCCTTTATGCTGAATACGTGCAAGCTGCCCATTTATTATGTTCCAGTGGGTCACGATAGCAGTCCAATCGTCAAAGCCTGGCTGGAACAAATGGAGGGCTTGTTGCCGATCGCTAAAAATGGCGATGAGCTTAAGGATATGGTGCTTGGATTTAAACTGCTTACCTCAGAGCAAAAGTACTCCATTTATAAGAAGTTCTACGACTCAGAGTATGGCGGGCTTCATCATCCGGATGAGGTGTTTCTTGAATTGGTTGAAAACCGACATGAGTCCCGTTTTCGTTACTGTGTGATCGACTCTTTTGGGGGCGCTCACGACAATTTCATCAGCAATCCTGAAAGAGCGCTGCAATGATCGTGAGTAACTTCCAGACTCCCAGTGTTGATATGAATAACTCTATCGGCGAGGTCGTGTGGATTACCGGTTTGTCGGGTGCCGGTAAATCAACGCTGGCCCATGAGTTTGTTGCCAGGCTTAGAAAGGATGGTCATCCGGTTGTCATGCTGGATGGCGATGAACTGCGTGATGTGTTTGGCGCAAGTGCGGCCAATGCGCAAAACCATGGGCGTGAAGGGCGGTTGGCGTTGGCCATGCAATACGCTCATTTATGCAGGGTCATAGCGGCGCAGGGGTTCACGGTGGTGATCGCCACGATTTCGCTGTTCCGCGAAGTTCATGCGTGGAACCGTGCCCACCTGCCTGGTTATTTCGAAATCTTTTTGAAGGTGCCGGTGGAGGAACTTCGCCGTCGGGATCCCAAGGGTATCTATCGCCGGTTCGATGCGGGCGAGTTGCACAACGTCGCGGGGCTCGATTTGTCGATTGATGAACCGGGCGCGGCGGACTGGGTGGTGGAGTTCGACCCCCACCGCCCCCTATCTATGTTGACTGATGACTTACTGCACCATTTTTATAAAAGGAAATTGGTATGAAAACGGAATGGGATTACACCACATTGGCTGACGCTTACTTGAAGCGTCCTGACTACGCCGATGCTGCGATCGATGCGATGCTTTCGATTGCAGGCGCCGAGAAAGGCGACAAGTTCTGCGACGTTGGAGCCGGGGTTGCGCACCTGACCTTAATGTTGGCTGCGCGAGGCCTGGACGTTGTTGCGGTGGAACCTAATGATGCGATGCGCGCGAATGGCATCAAGCGTACCTCGGACCTGACTAATGTCAGTTGGCATGAAGGGACAGGCGAAGTAACAGGGCAGCAGTCGCAAGCTTTCGACATGGTCACTTTCGGCAGTTCCTTCAATGTCTGTGACCGTGAGCAGGCTCTCAAGGAAACCGCGCGCATTCTCAAGCCGCGGGGCTGGTTCGCCTGTATGTGGAATCATCGTCATCTTGATGATCCTGTCCAGGCCCGAATTGAAGCGATCATTAAAGAACGGGTTCAGGGTTACGGCTACGGTACTCGTCGTGAAGATCAAACGGCAGTGATTGATGCCAGTGCGCTATTCGGTCCTGTTGTTCATCTTGATGCGCGTGTCATTCACGAGCAAACCATTGAAGAGTGTCTGGAGGCGTGGCGTTCTCACGCAACGCTTGAGCGTCAGGCCGGTGCGAATTTCCATGAGGTGATTAGTGCAATCGATGACTATTTGAAAGGCCTGGGGACTGCCTCGATCCAGATTCCGTACTCAACCAACATCTGGGTTGCTCAGCTGAGATAATCCTGATGGCTCTGCGATTTTCCACCAAGGCCGGTACGCTTGCCGGCCTGCAAGAGCGGCTGACTTCGGCGCGCATTGCTCCGTTGCTGTCTTTCACCGTAAGGGACTGGCAAATGGGTCGGCAAGCCTGTTTTCGCGACATTCAGGGACGCTTGGAAGCCGGCCCCTGGATCGTGCGCTCCAGTTGTCTGCGCGAAGACGGCGTACAAGCATCCGGTGCGGGGGCGTTTCTCTCTGTACTTGACGTTAATGAAGCAGGGTTGGAATCGGCGGTTGAACAGGTCATCGCCAGTTATGGCGATGCCAACCAGGCAGACGAAGTTCTGATTCAACCGATGTTGAATAATGTCGTTCGGTCCGGCGTTGCCTTCTCCCACGACCCGAATACCTGTGCGCCCTATCGGGTGGTGAACTGGACGGAGGGCCGTGACACCGCCTCTGTCACTGGCGGTCTGGGTGGCCGGCTTTGGCAGCAGGCGGCCCGCAGCAAAGTGCCGCCACCGCCAGATATGCTGCCCGTCATGACCTTGCTCGAAGAGTTGCTGGCGTTGTTCGAGGGGGTACCGGTCGACTGTGAGTTCGCTGTCACGCGGGAGACTGAAGGCGAGGTGTTGTGGTTATTGCAAGCCCGACCACTGATTTTGCCAGCACACCCGGAATCCGAAGCAACTCAAGCCGAACGACTGGAAAATATTCAGTGCAAGGTGGCGCGGGGCATGCGACCGCACCCGTTCCTGATCGGCCAGCGTACCGTTTATGGCGTGATGCCTGACTGGAACCCGGCCGAGATTATCGGTATCCGTCCCAAACCATTGGCGCTTTCGCTTTACCGGGATTTGGTTACTGACTCGATCTGGGCCTATCAGCGCCATAATTACGGCTACCGCAACTTGCGCAGCTTTCCGCTGATGCCGCATTTTTTCGGGCTGCCGTACATCGATGTTCGATTGTCTTTCAACTCGTTCATCCCGGCAGATCTGGATGAGGGGTTGGCGGGGCGTCTGGTCGATCACTATATCGATCGGCTGCTGTCCGAGCCGACGCTGCACGACAAAGTGGAGTTCGAGATTGTGTTCTCGTGCTACACACTGGATTTGTCGCAGCGACTGGAGCGCCTGGCCAGTGCCGGTTTCCTGGAGCATGAGCTGGAGGCCATCAGCAGCAGTTTGCGCAAGTTGACCAACCGCATCGTCCATCCCAAGGATGGCTTGTGGCGCGCTGATGCCAACAAACTCGATACGCTGAATGCGCGACGTGAGGCGTTGCTGGCCTCCAACGCCGACCCTCTGGAACGGATTTACTGGCTGTTGGAGGACGCCAAACGCTACGGGACCCTGCCATTCGCCGGTCTGGCCCGCGCCGGCTTCGTCGCGGTGCAGATGCTCAAATCCCTGATGACGGTGGGCGTGCTCTCGCAGGCTGACTACGATTGTTTCATGGGTGGGGTGTCGACTGTCAGCGGCCAGTTGGCACGTGATCGCGCGACATTGGACAAGGCGACGTTCCTCGCGCGCTATGGCCACTTGCGCCCGGGCACCTACGACATCCTTTCGCCGCGCTACGATGAAGCGCCGGAACTTTACTTTGACTGGACTCAGCGCCCGTCCGTCCCGGAGCCCGTACAACCGTTTTCGCTCACCCTTCCACAAATGCGTGAAATCGTGAAGCAACTGGAGTCACACGGCTTGCAGCCCGACCCCGTCGGCTTGCTGGACTTCATGCAAGCAGGAATCGAACTGCGCGAGCTGGCCAAGTTCCACTTCACCCGCAATCTCTCGGATGCCCTGGCATTGATCGCGCAAGTGGGGGCGCAGCACGGCATCAGCCGTGAAGACATGGCCTATTGCGACATCAGTGTCTTCAAGGAGCTGCACGTTGCGGCAGCCAACACGAACGATGTGCTGTTGCGCAGCATTGAGCAGGGCAAGGCGCGCCACGCAGAGACACTAAAGGTATCGCTACCGCCGGTGATCACCCGGCCTGAGGATGTCTGGTCTTTCGAATGGCCGGAAACAGCCCCCAACTTTATCACCCAGAAGCAGGTGACTGCCCCCGTGGTGGGCAGTGACGACCGAGAAATACTCGCCGGCGCGATTGTCTGCATTCCCAACGCGGACCCCGGATTCGATTGGTTGTTTGCCTACCCGATTGCCGGGCTGATAACGGCTTGGGGCGGCGCGAACTCGCACATGGCGATTCGTGCAGGAGAACTTGGCTTGCCGGCAGTGATCGGTGCCGGCGAAGTTCTCTATCGGCGCTGGTCGGCGGCTCAACGCTTGCACCTGGACTGTCCGGGGCGCTGCGTGGAGATGCTGGCATGAAAGTCGTTGCCCTCAGCCAGCGTGTGGACGTATTTCCCGAGCGTGGTGAAAGCCGCGATGCAATAGACCAGCGTCTGATCAGCTTTCTACTGGATGCCGGCTTTTTGCCGGTGCCGGTACCCAACGGGTTGTGTCTGCAAACCGCTGACGGACGGCTGACTCAGGACGCCCTGCATGACTGGCTGCACACGGTATCGCCACAAGCCATTGTGCTTTCGGGGGGAAATGATATCGGCCAGTGTCCGGCGCGCGACCTGACTGAAGGCCGATTGCTCGCCCATGCACAATCCCTCCGCCTACCCGTACTTGGAATTTGCCGGGGCATGCAGATGATTGCGCACTGGTCGGGCGGCGAGCTGAAACCGGTGAACGGTCATGTGCGAACCCGGCATGAGCTGTCAGGAAAAATCGTTGCCGAGGTGAACAGTTATCACGGTTTTTCGCTTGCCGCTTGCCCGGAAGGTTTTGAGGTGCTGGCGTGCAGTGGGGATGGGGAAATCGAAGCCATCCGGCACCGCAACCTCCCTTGGGAGGGCTGGATGTGGCACCCGGAGCGAGAGGACGTCTGGGCTGCGCACGACGTTCATCGACTGAAGCAGTTGTTCGGTTAATAAAGACATTTCATGAGGTAGGACTGTTGTGAAAGCCATTATTCTGGCTGCCGGACGTGGCAGCCGCATGAAAAGTCTCACGGATGAACGTCCGAAATGCATGGTCGAATTGCGTGGCAAGACACTGCTGGAGTGGCAACTTTTGGCGCTGCGCGGTGCAGGCATCAGCGAGATAGCCATCGTGACCGGCTACAAGCGCGAGGTGTTGGCAGACCAAGGGCTGATCGAGTTCCATAATCCTCGCTGGGCGCACACCAACATGGTCTCGTCATTGGCGTGTGCTGAAGCCTGGTTGCAGGACGCTCCGTGCATCGTGAGTTATTCCGACATTTTTTATAGCCCCGCAGCAGTCCAGTCGTTAATGACATGCAAGGCTTCCCTGGCCGTCACCTATGACCCCAACTGGCTGGCACTCTGGACGCAGCGCTTTGGTGATCCGTTACTGGATGCCGAAACGTTCCGCCTTGACTCTGCCGGCACCTTGACCGAAATCGGCAACAAACCGACATCAGTCGATGATGTTCAGGGTCAATACATGGGGCTTCTACGCTTCACGCCTGAGGGATGGGCAGAGGTCGTCCGGCTTCGCCAGGCCTTGACCCCGGAACAGAGTGACAAGGTGCATATGACGAACACGCTGCAACACGTCATTGACGCGGGGCGGGTCCCGATACACGCCGTTGCATACACTGGAGAGTGGGGAGAGGTGGACTCTTCAGAGGATCTTTTTGTGTATCAATAATTGGGGGTTCAGGATCTGAGTTCTTGCCCCTTGAAAGATAGTCAGTCTGCTTGAAGGGAATCGGAACCATGTCTCGTTCTACCACTGCAAACCGTTGGTTAGCCGTACCTGCCACAGCCATGATGATGTCCATCGTTTCATCACTGGCCACCGCATCCACCCCTGCAAACTTCCCTGACGCAAATGCCAGCGACCCCGCGAAACTAGGATGGATGGTCGGCGCGCCACCGCCGGCCGATCGCACCGTGCGCTTTGAAGATGGCAGTTATTTCCAGTTCCCGGCAATGCGCTGGAGTGTCTCCAATTTCCGCCAGCTCATGCCGACGATCAATGTTTCACGGGGTCTGGGTGCACCGATTCCGTTGGAATCGGCGTTGCGTAAAGACATCGACGCGATCACCTTCACACCGCTCGGCGCGAAGGCGTCGATGACTTGGGATCAATCGCTGGCAGCGACTTACACCGACGGGATTGTGGTGATGCACCGCGGCAAGGTGGTGTACGAGCGATACCTCGGTGTACTGAAACCGGAAGGGCAGCACGCGGCGATGTCGGTGACTAAATCTGTGATCGGCACGTTGGGAGCGATGTTGGTCGCGGAAGGGAAAATCGATGCGAACAAGCCTGTCGCCGATTACGTCCCCGAATTGACCGCCTCCGCCTTTGGCAGCGCCACGGTGCGCCAGGTCCTCGATATGACCACTGCGCTCCGGTACAGCGAAGACTACGCCGACCCGAATGCCGAGGTCTGGGCGCATGCAAAAGCCGGAAGCCCACTGCCCAAGCCGAAGGACTACACCGGCCCGAGAAGTTACTACGAGTTTTTGCAGACGGTTCAGCTGCAAGGTGAGCATGGAAAGGCGTTCGGTTATAAGACCGTCAATACCGATGTCTTGGGTTGGATTATCGCCCGAGCCACCGGCCACAACGTTGCGCAGTTGTTGTCCGAACGTATCTGGAGTCGGCTGGGTAACGAGCAGGATGCTTATTTCACCGTGGACTCCATCGGCACGCCGTTTGCCGGCGGCGGCTTGAATACCGGCCTGCGTGATTTGGCGCGATTCGGTGAAATGCTGCGCAATGAAGGTCGGTTCAATGGTCAACAGATCGTACCGAAAGCGGTGGTGGACGATATCCGTCGTGGCGGCGACAAACAGGTTTTTGCCAAGGCCGGGTATGACTTGCTGAAAGGCTGGAGTTACCGGTCGATGTGGTGGGTGACGAACAAAGAAGGCGGGGCGTTCATGGCGCGCGGCGTTCATGGACAGCGCATCTATGTCGATCCGCAGGCCGAGATGGTGATTGTTCGCTACGCCTCGCACCCTGTTGCCAGCAATTCGGCTAATGATCCTGTTACGTTGCCTGCTTTTGATGCGTTGGCAAACTATCTGTCCAGGCTGCCTTGAGTGACTATTGATGAAGAAGGAATGCCCATGATCACCACCACAACCCACGCCATCGAAGGCCGCCAAATCACCGCTTACCTCGACATCGTCAGCGCCGAGTCGGTGCAGGGTGTCAACGTTATCCGCGACATGTTCGCCGGGATGCGGGATTTTTTCGGCGGGCGCTCTCAAACATTGGAGCGTGCATTGAAGGAGGCCCGGATTCAGGCCACCGACGAGATCAAGGAACGGGCGCGGGCGCTGCAGGCTGACGCAGTGGTGGGGCTCGATTATGAGATCAGCATGCCGGCCGGCAAGGGCGGAATGGTGGTGGTATTTGTGACCGGGACGGCGGTCAAACTGAGGTGATTCAGGTAGCGGTTTATGTGTTTGTTTTGTAGGAAACCGTGCAGGCCATTCGTCGGGTGTTGGGAAATCTGAATTACAAGTCCGGTAATGACCGGCTAGTCTCGAAAGCTTGGTGGTCGATATGTTTCAGGCAAAAGGGCTTGCCGGTATCGATCCCGCTTTTGAAAGGGGCGAAAAGATGGCTGATCCGTATATCGAAGACGACGGTGCTGAATTTCCAATCAACAATAGCGTGCGGTGTGGCCAGACAGACTATGTGGTGGCTTACGGTGACGATCAGGTCAAGCTTGGCAAAATGAAATCCCAGGTGCCCCAAGGGCCGAAGGCGAAATTTTTACCCAAGGTTGCGGCCCCCGTCAGGAAGTAATCCATCATCCCCAGACCCCGTCATTGAGCGGGGTTTTTTATGCCTGAAACCTTTTTTTCGGCGTGTGTTTTTCGGCCAGGGTTTTCACAAAGTTTTCACAAGGCCTTACGTAGTCTCAACTCATCCGTTAGAAAGCAACACCTGGCCCGTCTCCCCAGCGGGCTTTTTTTTGCCTGTCATAAAACCTTTTCCATAAAAGCTGTCCAACCGTCGCCGATGGTGAGGTTGGGTCTGTGTGTCTGGACTTTCTCGCTGCTAAAGCATTCAATCTCGACCCTTTTTGATTTCCCCCTATTTTTTGAGGTTCTTGTCATGCGTTTAACACTGCCCGCTCTGGTTCTGGGGCTTTTGGTTGCTCAAGGTGCAATGGCTGCTGGCGACGGCACTGCCGCACTGGGTGGCGGTCTGGGTGGCGCGCTGGGTAATGTGGTCGGCCAAAGCATGGGCGGCAGCACTGGCGCTGCGATTGGTGCAGGTGTCGCGGGCGCCGCCGGCAGTGCTGTTGCAGCACGCAAAGGCAGCCGCACCAAAGCGGCCATCGGCGGCGGCGTGGGTGCTGCGGGCGGCTCGATAATCGGCAACAGCCTGGGCGGCAAGACCGGTTCGACCATCGGCGCAGGCCTGGGCGGTGCTTTGGGCGGCGGCGTGGGCAGCAACCTGGCCAAGGGCCACAAGCGCCACTGATCCTGATCGATCCGCTCAAAAAGCCCGGCTTGATGCCGGGCTTTTTGTATCTGGCTGTTTCTCTTTCGCAGCTTTTGCATCTTTAGCGGTCCAACCGTCATCGCTGACCGGATTCAGTGGGGGCAGGTGCTAGACTCCGCCCATCCGCAGCGCGTTCTTTTCCCCCGATGCGGAATTAGAGGTTCATATCATGCGTTTGACATTGTCCACGTTGTTTCTGGGACTTTTGGTTGCTCAAGGTGCGATGGCTGCCGGTGATGGCACCGCTGCTGTTGGCGGTGGTATTGGCGGTGCGCTGGGTAATGTGGTCGGCCAAAGCATGGGCGGCAGCACCGGTGCCGCGATTGGCGCAGGTGTGGGCGGCGCGGCCGGCAGCGCTGTTGGCGCGCCTAAAGGCAGTCGCACTGAAGCAGCGATCGGTGGTGGTTTGGGCTCGGCGGGCGGCTCGGTGATCGGTAACAGCCTTGGCGGCAAGACCGGTTCAACCATTGGCGCAGGTCTCGGCGGCGCAGCGGGTGGTGCGGTGGGCAACAACCTCGGCACCGACAGCGGCAGCTCCCATTCCGGCAACGGGTACAAACACAAGCATAAGCACAAGAACAAACACCACTGATTCCACGATCAGTGACAGCAAAACCCGGCCTGGTGCCGGGTTTTTTATTTTCGGGAGCGTGACATCGGAACGTTTGACCCCGCCTCGAACCTCATGCACACCTGAATGTTATTGAGGCATGCCATGACTCCCGAAACCGAAGGCAAGGAAGAAACAGGCCCAAGTGGACATCCGTTCATCAACGACCCTGGCAACGAAGATCCTGAGATGATGACGTGCGGCGCACTGATGTTGAGGCTGACGCTGACGATCCGGATATTGCGGGGGGAATGATTGCGTGGGCGAGCCGAGTTGATACATGTATTGCCGGGTAGCCGCTTGTCGTTTGAGCGGCTATTCATGAGCCAGGTATGTCGAGTACGGCAAACTCAAATATCGCGACCTTTAAATATGTATAAGTAATCTGTAGGTCCTGACATTTTTTCGAGAAATCCTGCTGCTATATAGTTTTGAAAATCAGCCTTCAAAACATTTTTGTCTGTGTACTTTTTATATTGTTGAGGCAGCTCGCAAGCAAACAAGTAAAGACGCCAGACATCGAAGCCATCTATTCTCCCATCTGTCCCGTAATCAAAATCTATGCATGCCTCAGGCAGATAAATCGCACAGCCAACTCCGTGCAGCTCGTATGTAATGTCTCCAACAATTGTTCCGCATCGCTCGATTTCATTGGTTCGCCATAACCCAAGAATGCAGCGCGTGCCAAATTTTTCTTCCAGCAAAGCAGTAGCTTTTTCTACTTTGGCAAGAAAATCAAAAATCAATTGTTCTAAATCCAAGATTCTTTCACTCATCGTCTACGAGGCTCCAGTCTGTCATGTCCTACGTTGTTGGCTGACTCTAAGACTTCATCAATGTTGTTGAGGTAGCCCCTGTGACCCTTGATGTCTTTCACTAGCTTTATTATTACGTCAGTTGATGTCTGCCTTGCGGCAGAGGCGCGATGGTGCCCGTCAAGTATATAAAGCTCCCCGTCATGTTCAGCTACATCGATAGGGTATGTAGTGTCAAAACCACTGTCGCGCATATCTTTTGCCAGATTTTCTACTTTTTTAGTCGAGCCTTTACCTGAAATGGCGTGCGTTCTGTTCAAGTTTTTTGGGTCGACCCCATAGGCCACAGTGGGTAGATCGGGTTCACTAATAATAACCGCGACCTTACCCGCCGGATCCTCAACCCCCTCAACCGACCCGCACCCACCCATCCCCGGACAATCACTCAACCCCAACGGATCAACCCACCCCGTGGGGCTCAACACATACCGATACCCATTCAATCCACCCGCCAATCCGACCGGGTCCGGCGTCAGATACCGCCCCACATCCGGTTGGTAATACCGATGCCGGTTGTAGTGCAAACCTGTTTCCGGGTCGAAGTACTGGCCCTGAAACCGCAGCGGCTGGTCGAGGATCTGGTGGGTGTCGCGGTTGAGGCGGGTGAGGCGGCCGTAAGCGGTGTATTGGGCGGACCAGACGATTTCGCCGCTGTAATCGGTGAGTTCTTGCGGTGTGCCGAGGTGGTCGAGTTGGTAGTAGAACGGGCAGGCGTTGCGCGGGCCTTTGCCGTCGAGCATGGCCAACGGGCGAAAACTGCCGGGTTCGTAGACGTAGCTGCGGTAGTGCTCGCGACTGCTTTCGGCGACGAGGTTGTCGCCCTGCCAAAAAAACTCGGTGGTGTTGCCATCGACGTTTTTGCTAATGCGGCGGCCGAAGGCATCGTAGCGGTAGGTTGCCAGGCTGCCGTTGGGCAAGGTGACGCCGATCAGGCGATGCTGGCAGTCGTAACGGTATTCGGTGACCAGTTTTTGTGCAGTGCCGCGGCGTTCGCGGATCAGGTTGCCGAAGGCGTCGTAATCGTAGTGGCGGTCGCCTTGCATCAGCAGGCGATTGCCTTTGACCGCGGCCGGGCCGGGGCGGTCCTGCATCAGCAGATTGCCGGTCGGGTCGTGGGCGAAGTTTTCCGGTTGGTGATCCCGGGAGTGGCGGACGCGGATCAGGCGATCGAGCGAATCGTAAAGGTAGCTGCGCTGGCCGTGGCGCGTGTCAGCAATGTGGTCGAGGTTGCCGTTGGCGCTGTAGGCATAGTCGCGACGATACAGCGGTTGCAGGTTTTGGCGGACAGCGTGGGCGTTCAGTCGACCTTGATTGTCATACTGATAATCGCTGAGCAGCAGGCCTTGTTGACGGTTCTGTTCGCGGCCGGCGAAAAAGGTGTGAGCGGTCAGTCGGGCGCCATTGAGGTCAATGGCCGTCAGCGCGCCGCCCTTGGCATGGTGGTAATCGAGTTTGCTGTTGTCGGGCAGGCGCAAGTGGTTGAGGTGGCCACAGGCATCGTAGCCATAACGCAATGTGCCCCAGCCTTGGTGTTCGGTGACTAGCCGACCCAGCTTGTCGTACTCGAACTCCAGCGGGTGATCGTGACTGTCATCGACGCTGACCAGTCGGCCAAGGCTGTCGTATCGGTACTCGACATTGACACCGTCGGGCAGCGTCTTGACCAGCAGCCGTCCCGCCGAATCCCGTTGATAGCCCGTGACCCATTGCGATCCGTCGTCGCCGAACTCGGTTTTTTTCAGCAGCTGTCCATTGAGGTCGTAGGCATACGCGGTGCGTTGGCCATCGAATCCGGTTTCCTGTCGGATCAATCCATTGAGCGTGTAGTCCAGCAGATATTTCCCGCCGGACTCATTCTCGATTTCGGTCAGCAACAACCGTGCGTTGTCGTACCGATAAAGCAGTTGTGTGCCATCGGGATTGATCCGGCGGCTGACCAGATGCAGATCATCGGCATATTCAAAGCGCGTGGTGCGACCCAGTTCATCCCGTTCGGCGGTGACCTTGCCGTAGGCGTTGTAGCTGAAGGCGCGACTGGCACCTGTAGGAAGCGTCGTCTGAACCAGTCGTCCAACGGCATCCCATGAGTAGCGTGTGACGGCACCGTGTTCGTCCTGACGGGTAACCTGCCGGCCCAACGCATCGTAGGAAAAGCGCCGCTGACCGCCACCCGGCAAGGTCTCTTCGATCAGTTGACCCAAGGCATTCCGCACGAAGACATGCCGACTGTTGTCCGGAAAGCGGATCGACAGCAGCAGGCCTTTTTCGTCGTGGTAGTAGTGGGTGACATGCCCCTCGGGATCGGTCGCCTCGATGACCTCACCCTGAGCATTGCGCTGATACTTCCAAACGGCGTTTCCGCGATACCGCGCATGCAGGAAACCATTGCGGTACTCGTAGGACGTTGGCTCACCTTCGGGTGGAATCAGGGCAATCAGCCGTCCGACATCGTCATAGCGGTAGTGGGTAATTGCCCCGAGCGGATTCCTTTCGGCAATCAGCCGCCCCTGGCCGTCATAGACATTGAGGTGTTCCGCCCCGTCGGGTTCGACCCTCCGCACCAGGCGTGCTCGGTCGTCGTGCTGGTAAAACGCTTCGCTGCCATCAACGTTTTTAACCTGCACGCCGCCGTTGTCATCCCAGACATAGCGCGTGTCCATCTGCGAAAACGACGCCCAATGTCGGACGCATCGCGCAGACTTGCCGGACCTTTCCCACTCCCAAAAGAAGCTCGCGCCACCGGCCAATTGCCGCTGCAGGATGACGTGCTGGTCGTCATAGTCGTAGCGTTCGCTTTCGCCGGCGGCGTTGGTCGCTTCGATCAAGCGATGACAGGCGTCGTAGCGGTAGGTCACCAATGTCTGTTCAGTGCGCCAGGCATCTTCCAGGGTGTCGGCGGGATGAAAGCGCTGATACTCGACGGCGGCGAGGTGTCGGCGGTCGTAGCGCAATCGCAGCGAGCGTCCGGCACCGTTGTCGAGGCGCATGACTCTGTCGGCGTTGTCCCGTTGCACTGTCAGACGGTTGCCATAGGCATCGCTGATTGCTGTCAATCGACCTGTACGAAAGTGGTAAAAACGTGTCGCTTCGCCTGCCATTGCGAGGATCAGTTCCTCCGGCTCATCCCCCAGGAAAATCGCCGCCCGCGACAGGCTGTTATGAATGCTCGGGCGTTCAACCTTGGGCAAAGGGAAGGTCGTGCGACGGTTTTCGTGGTCGATCCAGCTAACCTGATCGCCGTCGATTTCCAGCCGATGTGCAAGGGCATGACTCCAGCCAAATCCGAGCCCGCAGTCGATTCCGACAGCACTGGTGCGATACACGCGGATGAACTCGAACGGCAATCGCCCATCCAGCGAACCATCGATCAGTGTCAGCAGTTCTTCGCCGGTGACCATCGATACCGGGCAGCCGTTGGTTGTGGTTCTATCCGCTGAATCGACGTTGTCTCCGTTTGGGTTTCGCGCGGGAGCGGGGGCGTCATCGCGATGTTCCTGGCGGCTCAGGCGGGTCTTGGCTTCGGACTTGTCACGGGCAAGGGCGACCGGGTTGTTCACCTGTACGATCGGTGATTCACCGGTGGTGATGTGCAACGGAGTGGCCGGCGCGGGTTTGAGTGGCACGCTCCGCGCGTTGACCATCAGCGGTTTGAGGGCGCGGGCGTGGCTGGTCAGATCAAATCTGTTCGGAAGATCGGCCAGGCGCAAACTCGCGGCAGTCAGCCATTGTCGGGCTCGCTCGGACTTGATCTTGCCCAGCACCTTGGTACTGATGCCGAGTTTCAGGCCTGTAGGACCTGTGAGGCGCACCAGCAGGAAAGCGATGAGTATTTCTGTACGAATTTCCGCGACCACTTCGGCGATGTACTGCGGCGGCAACATCCGCAGCCAACTGGTGAAAGCCGCGAGATGAATGAACATCAGCGGCTCATCACTCAACACCAGCATCACATTGGCGATGGCTTCGGCCGAAGCGTTAAGCAGTGTCTCGAGCTCAACCTCGGTCAGGTATTCAAGAAGCTTTTCACTGTTGGCCTGCAGGTCCGCGATCAGGGCGTAGATCTGCTTTACGTCATCCCACAAGCCGTGCAGCGACTTCTCGAATCCGCGCCAGTCGGCCCGTTGCAGCATGCCGTAGCGTTCAGCGAAACCGGCCTCGGAAAACCCCGCCCATAAAGGCTGGAATTCACTCGTCCACTCGTTGCGCAACCAGCCTTCAAGCTCATCGATCACGCTTAGATAGGAGGCATGAAGTGCTTTGACGTGAGCGGTGGAAACATTGGGAAAGAATGTGATGCGGTAACGATGACCGCGCCAACACTCAGGAATTTCGAGGATGCCGCTGGGGCCGATGGTGTGATGCACCGGTTCGCCAAAGGTAATCTCGCCGTTGCTCTCTTCAATGATCGGTTCGAGCATCACCGGCGTATCACCAATGGGCACAAAGCGAGTCGCGTCGAACATATGCACGAGGGTCAACGGACCGCTGGCCGGGCATGTGGCGATCGTCGAACTGACGGGGGCGGTGGAATCCCTCGGTGTGCTCAAACGAACGTCGTTGCCGACCTTGAACACTTGCTCGACATCCAGCGCCCATCCTGTCCAGAAATTTTCCGCCCAGGCCTCGTAGTCGTTGAGGCTCAGGCGAAAATCGCCGAGCAGTGCTTCAACGTCCGGTTGCTCGGGGTTCATGGCTGCCACCACCAACAGGCCGATGGCGTTGTTCAAGGCCAGGACCTTGTCAGGGTTGAACATTCGCAGTCCCTCGCGCGGATAAATTGGGGTCGCGAGACTTTGCGGGGGATCAACGAGGAAAGAAGTCGGGAAAGGAGGTGTTTGGTGTAGGGCGAATCGCTAAATCATGCTCAGCGATTCGGCGAAGGTTTTGTCACCGTCGGGAGATTGCCCGTTGCTCTCTGCCGGCCGCGCTCGCTATGCTGCTGAACCCTTTAATCAAATCCCGGAATCAGCTATGCCTGAGCCGACCGGGGTGTCATTAAAAACGGATCAGATGCGATGAATGCACCGCTGAAAGAGTTCGGCCCGATCAAAGCCGTGATTTTCGACATGGACGGCTTGCTGCTGGACACCGAGGGCATTTACACCGAAGTCACGTCGATGATCGCCGAGCGATATGGCCGGACTTTCGACTGGAGCGTCAAACAGAACATCATCGGTCGTGGCGCGGGTGACCTTGCGCGTTATGTGGTTGAAGCGCTGGATCTGCCGATTACCGCCGAGGAGTTCCTGGTGATCCGCGAGCCGCTGATGCGCGAGCGTTTTCCCACCGCGCTGGCGATGCCCGGTGCCGAAGAGCTGGTGCGGCACTTGAAGGCCAACAACATTCCGATCGCGGTGGGCACCAGTTCGTCGCGTCTGTCGTTCGGCCAGAAAACCACGTTGCACCGTGACTGGTTTGCGCTGTTCGACTTCGTCGTGACAGCCGATGATCCGGAAGTCGGCGCGGCCAAACCGGCGCCGGACATCTTCCTCACCGCAGCGCGCCGCCTGGGCGTGGCGCCCGGGGATTGCCTGGTGTTCGAAGATTCGCCGTTCGGCGTGACTGCGGCGAAAGCGGCGGGGATGACGGCGATTGCGATTCCCGACGCCGCGATGGCCGACGAAAAATACGCACACGCCGATGGCATTCTTCGTACGCTGAAAGCGTTCAAGCCGAGTGAGTGCGGTTTGCCGGCGCTTGAGTGGGCTTAATGCACAAATGTAGGAGCGAGCGGTGCGGCGATCCGACTTGCCCGCGAAGGCGTTGTGTCAGTCAACATTAGTTCCGACTGAAACTACGCCTTCGCGGGCAAGCCTCGCTCCTACATTTATTTTGCGTTTTGAATGACTCGAATCAGGCGCCGAAACCACCGTCGATGGTCAGGCTGGCACCGGTGATGTACCCGGCTTCCGGGCCTGCCAGGTAGGCGACGAAGCTGGCGATTTCTTCAGCTTTACCATAACGACCCACAGCCATCAGCGGGATCAGGCTTTCGGCGAAGTCGCCGCTGGCCGGGTTCATGTCGGTGTCGACCGGGCCCGGTTGCACGTTATTGATGGTGATGCCCCGTGGCCCAAGGTCGCGTGCCAGGCCTTTGGTCAGACCGACCAGCGCCGCTTTGCTCATGGCGTACGGGCCACCGCCGGCGAAGGGCATGCGGTCGGCGTTGGTGCTGCCGATGTTGATGATGCGACCGCCTTCGGTCATGTGTTTCGCGGCGGCCTGGGTGGCGATGAACACGCTGCGTACGTTGATCGCCAATGTCTGGTCGAAGTCTTCGAGTTTGAAATCTTCCAGCGGGGCAACGGCCAGCACGCCAGCGTTGTTGACCAGGATGTCCAGGCGACCGAAGGCTTTGACGGTGGCGCTCACCGCATCGCGAATCGCCTCGGCGTCGGCACTGTCAGCCTTGATGGCCAGCGCTTTGCCGCCGTTGGCGGTGAGGCTGTTTTGCAGTTCTTCGGCCTTGGCCGTGGAGCTTACGTAGGTGAAGGCAACAGTCGCGCCTTCAGCGGCCAGGCGTTTGACGATGGCAGCGCCGATGCCGCGGGACCCGCCTTGAATCAAAGCCACTTTGCCGCTGAGGTTCTGAGTAGTCATGTCGATCTCCAAAGTCGCCGTGGCGAGATGCCGCGGTTGATGGAGCCTAGTATTGATTCAGGATTACAGGCTGTGTAGACGGTAATTGCGATAGTCTGTGTAAACCAGAAGTTTATAGTGGTGCTTATGGAAACCTTCAGCAGTATCGAATGCTTCGTGCGAAGCGCTGAAGTCGGCAGCTTTGCCGAGGCTGCGCGACGACTGAGCCTGACTCCGGCGGCGGTGGGCAAGAGTGTGGCAAAACTTGAGGCGCGGCTCGGTGTGCGGCTGTTTCAGCGCAGCACCCGTAGCCTGACGCTGACCGAGGCCGGCCATCTGTTTCTCGGCGAAGTCAGCTCCAGCCTGCACACGATCCAGAATGCCGTGGCCAATCTCGCGAGCGCCGAAGGGCGGCCGGCGGGAACGCTGAAAGTCAGCATGGGTACGGTGTTCGGGCGGTTGTATGTGGTGCCGTTGCTGGGCGAGTTTCTGAGGCGATTTCCGGCAATCAATCCGGACTGGCATTTTGATAACCGTCAGGTCGATCTGATTGCACAAGGGTTCGATGCCGCGATTGGCGGTGGATTCGAGCTGCCGCAGGGCGTGGTCGCGCGCAAGCTGACGCCGGCGCATCGGGTGTTGGTGGCGTCAGCCGAATATCTGGCGGGGCGTGAAGTGGTTGTTGAACCGGATGATCTCAAGCATCACGACGGAATTCTGATTCGGTCGCCGCAGACGGGGCGAGTGCGGTCCTGGCAATTGACCAGCCGCACTCAGCAACACAGCCCTTTGACGCTAAAGGCGCGGATGACCATGAGCGATTCTGAAGCGGCGTGTGCGACGGCGGTTCAGGGGTTGGGCATTGCATTGGTGAGCATGCCGTTCGCTTCGGGTTATCTGGAGGCCGGGACGTTGCAGCGGGTGTTGCCGGACTGGTACGTCGACGATGGCAACATTTCCATTTACTACGCTGAGCACAAATTGTTGCCGGGCAAGACCCGGGCGTTTGTGGATTTCATTATTGAGCAGTTTGCGGTGCAGGGGTTGGCGTCGCGGTTTAGTGCGGTTTGAGCCAGGATTGAGACCGAGTCGGCCCTTTCGCGGGCAAGCCTCGCTCCTACAGGGAGCACACGTATTCTGTAGGAGCGAGGCTTGCCCGCGAAAAACGATAACGCGGTCTACCGGCCAAACCGCCCCGGCCAACCAATGATGTGTTTCGGCCGAGGCGTCGCATACGTCCTTACCTTCGACGTCGACAACCCCAGTCGCACCAGCGACTCGGCAATCGTCACCGCCGCCGTCACGCCATCTACGACCGGCACGCCAGTGCGCTGACGAATCTGCTCGTCCAGCCCGGCCATCCCGCCGCATCCGAGGCAAATCACCTCAGCCTTGTCCTCCAGTACCGCCAATTCTGCCTGACGAACAATCGCCTCGAGCGCCCGTTGTGGATCGGATTCCAGTTCCAGCACCGCCAGGCCACTGGCCCGCACGGATGCGCAACGGTCCCACAACCCTGAGAGTTTCAGCCGATCCTCAATCAATGGCACGGTACGGTCCAGCGTGGTGACCACCGAATAGGCATGACCGAGGAACATCGCCGTGCTGGCGGCAGCGTCGGTGATGTCCACCACCGGTACGTTGAGCAGTTCCTGCAACCCTTCGCGACCGTGCTCGCCGTAACCGGCCTGGATCACCGCATCGAAGGGTTGATCGTAGGACATCACTCGATCCATCACGGCGATGGCAGCCAGGTAGCTTTCGAAATTGCCTTCGATGGAGTCGGCGCCGAAGTGCGGTGTCAGGCCGATGATTTCGGTGCCAGGCGCGGCCACGGCTTGAGCCGAACGGGCGATGGCCTGGGTAATGGATTCGGTGGTGTTGACGTTGACCACGAGAATTCGCATGGAAAGTCCTTATAGCGGGGTGGTTCTGCGGCCCGACGGTGCCGGGCCGTCATGGGGTTAATGGCTGACGTTATCGACCGCGATGGCTTCGCCGCTGACATCCGCGTAGTGCGGCTGCCGTTTGGCGATGATCAGATAGAGCATCCCGGCGATCCCGGCACCTATCAGCCAGGAGAACGGCGATACGAGATGGAAACCCGGCACCAGCGCCAGGACGATGGCAATCAGCGCCGCAGGAATGAACACCGCGACCGCACGTAAATTGACGCCACGGCTGTAGTAATAAGCGCCGTCGGGGTCTTCGCTGTACAACTGCGGCACGTTGATCTGACCTTTTCGTACAAGCCAATAGTCGACCATGATCACCCCGTACAACGGGCCGAGCAGGGCGCCGAGGCCGGACAGGAAATACACGATCACCAACGGGCTGTTGTAGAGGTTCCACGGCAGGATCAGCACGGCGATGGTCGCGCTGATCAGCCCGGCGCGGCGGAAGGTCAGGTATTTCGGTGCCAGGTTGCTCAGCACGAAGGCCGGGGCGACGAAGTTGGCCATGATGTTCACCGCCACGGTGACGATGAGGAAGGCCAGGCAACCGAGGACCAGGAAGAAAGTATTGGGGATCGACGCGATGATTTCCGTCGGGCTTTCGATGATCCGGCCATTGATCTGAAATTGCGCACCGCAGAGCAGGACAGTGATGGCGGCGAATACCAGAATGTTCACCGGCAGGCCCCAGAAATTTCCGACCTTGATCGTCTTGCGGCACGGCGAAGAGCGGGCGAAGTCGCAGAAGTTGAGGATCAGCGTGCCGTAGATCGCCAGCCACAACGCGCCACCGGCGAAGATGTTGCGCCACATCTCGCCGCCAGTGAGCGGCTCACGGATCGACCAGGCGATGGTCGCGTTGGCCTGAAAGTACATCCACGCGGCCAGGGCGGCGACGGTCAGCAGAATCACCGGACCGGCGAACGCTTCATAGCGCCGCACCATCTCCATCCCGTAGGCAAGAATCGCCAGTTGCACCAGCCAGATCGCCACGAAACACACCCAGCCCAGGCTCGACAGACCGAGGATCGAGTTGTGGTCGTAGTCGGCGAATCCCGGATGCACCGCCGTCAGCAGCACGCGAAACACCACCGAGGCGAGGTACGTCTGAATGCCGAACCAGGCGATGGCGATTACGGCGCGGATCAATGCAGGAATTTGCGCCCCATGGATACCGAAACTGATCCGGCTGATGACCGGAAACGGCACACCGGTTTTCTGGCCCATGTAGCCGGAGAGGTTCATGAAGCAATACACCAGCGCCGCACCGATCCCGAGCGACAACAGAATCTGCCAGCCGCCCAGGCCTAACGCATACAGTCCGATGGCGAAGGAGTAGTTGGCGATGTTGTGAACGTCGTTGGTCCACAGGGCAAAAATGCTGTAACGGCCCCATCGCCGGCCTTCGGCCTTAGTCGGCGCCAGGTCTTTATTGTGCAGGCGCGGGCTGAGCACCACGGGGTCTTGAAACGTTTGAACGGGGGAAGAGGAGGGCAGATCCAGCGCGATGTTGTTATTGGAGAGGCTAGTACGCATTCCGGCAGGCTCCGAGCTTGGCGTCGCGATGACTGTGCATGAGCGTGGGCTCGACAAATCTTCGTCGCGGACAACAAGCATCATTGGTTACGGGGCATCTGCAGCCTGTACGGGATAGGGCGCTTCAGGCTTGCGGATCTAAAGTGTGTGTATGTTTTGAATTGATTGTATACAAAACATGTATGCACTTAAGCCAGATCCATGCCAGTCAGCGATCTATGAAATTCACCGGTAATTTCGTTTTGTTATCTGTAATTGGTAAGTGACTGAAGTTAAGACGATATAAATTGACCGGTTGAACAGGTATTTATTTTCGGCGGGATTCGCGGAGGTGTGAACGAGGGAGTGTCAGGCGGGATGAATGTAACTTTTCAGGGCGCAGAAACGAAAAGTGCACACATAAATGGCACCTATGGTGACATTCGTGTGTACACATTTTCTCGGGTCGATCACGACACCTGTAGGAGCCGGCTTGCTGGCGATTGCAATCTTTCAGTCAATGCAGCTGTGACTGGTACACCGCTATCGCCAGCAAGCTGGCTCCTACAGGGGGGGCTGGATGGGATCAGGCTTTTGACTTGCTGATGATATTCCCCGCATGCAGCCCGCATTCTTTCTGCGTCGCTTCTTCCCACCACCAGCGACCTTCACGCTCGTGCTGGTTCGGCAGCACCGGGCGGGTGCACGGTTCGCAGCCGATGCTGATGAAGCCGCGCTCATGCAGGCTGTTGTACGGCAGTTCGAGCATGCGGATGTAGCCCCAGATCTCTTCGCTGGTCATTTGCGCCAGCGGATTGAATTTGTACAGGGTGCGTTCCGGGGTGGAGAAGGCGCTGTCGATTTCCAGCACCGCCACGGCGCTGCGGGTGCCGGGGCTCTGGTCCCGACGCTGGCCGGTGGCCCAGGCGGTCACGCCCGAGAGCTTGCGGCGCAGCGGCTCGATCTTGCGGATGCCGCAGCACTCGCCATGGCCGTCCTTGTAGAAACTGAACAGGCCTTTTTCCTTCACGAACGGTTCGAGTTTCGTGTAGTCCGGCGACACCAGTTCGATGTCGATCTTGTAGTGCTCGCGCACTTGATCGATGAAGCGGTAGGTCTCGGGGTGCAGGCGGCCGGTGTCGAGGCTGAACACTTTGACGTTCTTGTTCAGCTTCCAGGCCATGTCTACCAGCACCACGTCTTCGGCGCCGCTGAAAGATATCCACAGGTCATCGCCGAACTCGGCAAACGCGAGTTTCAGGATGTCCTGGGCGGATTTGTTGGCATAGGTCGTGGCGAGTTCCACGACATCGAACGATGGGCTCATCAGGGCGGCTTCCTACAGGTCGGTGGCGCTGGGCGCTCTATATGGGCCTGATGGTAACAAAATTCTGCAACCACTGGCGCGCCCTCTGCGTTGCGCCGGTCAGTGCGAGTCGCTAGAGTTCGGCAGTCCTTTTGCTCGCTCGACTCAATAATCAATACAAATGGGAGTGTCTTGTGGAAATTGCCTGTCTGGATCTTGAAGGTGTGCTGGTCCCGGAAATCTGGATCGCCTTCGCCGAAAAAACCGGAATCGAATCCCTCAGGGCGACCACCCGGGATATTCCCGACTACGACGTGCTGATGAAGCAGCGCCTGCGGATTCTCGACGAGCATGGCCTGAAGCTCACCGACATCCAGGAAGTGATCGCCACGCTCAAACCACTGGACGGCGCCATCGAGTTCGTCAACTGGCTGCGTGAGCGCTTTCAGGTGGTGATTCTGTCGGACACGTTCTACGAGTTCTCCCAACCGCTGATGCGTCAGCTGGGTTTCCCGACTTTGCTCTGCCATCGTCTGATTACCGACGATGCCGGGCGGGTGACGAGCTACCAATTGCGTCAGAAAGATCCGAAACGTCAGTCGGTTCTGGCGTTCAAGAGTCTTTACTATCGGGTGATTGCGGCGGGGGATTCCTACAACGACACCACGATGCTGGGCGAGGCGGATGCGGGGATTCTGTTCCATGCGCCGGATAACGTGATTCGCGAGTTCCCGCAATTCCCGGCGGTGCATACGTTTGAGGAGTTGAAGCAGGAGTTCATCAAGGCTTCGAATCGGGCGTTGAGCCTGTAGGCGTTTTCGAGGACGCCTTCGCGGGCAAGCCTCGCTCCTACAGGTTTTGCGTCGTTCCCGTTACGTGCGAACGACACAAGATCTGTAGGAGCGAGGCTTGCCCGCGAAGCTTTCAAAGGTTTTGCAGGGTATCGAGCAACACCTTCACCTTGGTGATCGACTCCTGATACTCGGCCTGCCACTGCGAATCCGCAACGATCCCGCCACCGCCCCAGCAACACACCTGCCCATCCTTGACCAGCAAGCTGCGAATCGCGATTGAACTGTCCATCTCGCCGCGCACATCCAGATACAGCAACGAACCGCAGTACAAACCGCGTCGGGTCGGTTCCAGTTCATCAATGATCTGCATCGCGCGAATCTTCGGTGCTCCGGTAATCGAACCGCCGGGGAAGCTGCCAGCGATCAGGTCCAGCGCATCCCGGTCATCCGCCAGTTCGCCGGTTACGCTGCTCACCAGGTGATGCACGTTCGGATAGCTTTCGAGACTGAACAACTCCGGCACCCGCACCGAGCCAATGCGGCACGTACGGCCGAGGTCGTTGCGCAGCAGGTCGACGATCATCAGGTTTTCTGCGCGATCCTTGGGGCTGGCCATCAGTTCGGCGGCGTTCGCCGCATCTTCCGCTGCGTTCTGGCCACGAGGGCGAGTGCCCTTGATCGGGCGGGTCTCCACGTGGCGGTCGCTGACTTTGACGAAGCGCTCCGGCGACAGGCTCAGCACTGCGCCACCGTCGGGCAGGCGCTGAAAACCGGAGAATGGCGTAGGGCACGCCGCGCGCAACGCGCAGTACGCGGCCCACGGATCACCTTGGCACTCGGCGCGAAAGCGCTGGGCAAAGTTGACCTGGTAGCAGTCTCCCGCCTGAATGTATTGCTGGATACGTTCTATCGCCTGGCGATAGTCATCAGCGCTCAGGTCGGCGCTCATCGGTGCCTTGAGCTTGAACGATTCGATCGATTCAGCCACGGGATGACTGAACAGCGTGATCAGGCGCTGACGTTCACTGTCGATCAGCGATGGGTGGAACACCAACTGACTGGTCATCCGTTGGTGATCGCTGATCAGTGCCCAGTCGTAGAGCCCGAAACGCGCATCCGGCAATTGCAGATCGTCCTGCGCCTGGCTCGGCAGGTTTTCCAGGTGGCGGCCGAAATCGTAACTCAGGTAGCCGATCAGGCCACCGGCGAAGGGCAGGTCAGAGGCCAGCGTCGCCTCACCGAGTCGTGTCAGATTGTCGCGAAGGCGTTGCAGGAAATCGCCACCGCTTTCGTCAGGCATCACCGCCAGTTGTTCCAGTGGCCAGGCACTGAGCAGGTCATAACGCCCGCGATCAGCCGTTGGCCGGCCGCTGTCGAGCAGCACGGCGCCGGGGGCATGACGGATCGCCGCGAAGTACTCGGCGGGGTTGGCGCGATAGGGGAGCGGATGTACGGAACAGGTCAGCATGGGCGGGGCAGATCAGCCATCGAGGCGGGGTGGCGATTGTAGTCCCCTCGGGGAATTGCTCCTAGAGGGGATGTCGGGGATTGGCAGATTGGGGGCAGGGTTGAATGGTTTGGTGACTGTGAGTAAGTCTTCGCGGGCAAGCCTCGCTCCTACTGGGGGCACGCGTATTCTGTAGGAGCGTGGCTTGCCCGCGAATGGCGCACCACGGTCCCGGATCAACCCTCAACCGCAGGAATATGTCCGAACATCTCCTGCACAAACGCCATGCGTTCCTCGACGGTCTCGGTAATCCCGCGTGCTTTCAACTCTTCCAGCCGCGCCTCGACCGCATGGGTGCGCAACGTCAGGCCGCAATCATTGGCGATCTGAATGTTCAACCCTGGCCGGGCATTCAGCTCAAGAATCAGCGGACCTTTCTCCTGGTCCAGCACCATGTCGACCCCGATGTAACCCAGTCCGCACAGCTCGTAACAGCCGGCCGCGAGTTTCATGAAGCCGTCCCAGTAGGGCAGTTGCACACCGTCCACCGCGTTGGTGGTGTCCGGGTGCTTGGCGATGATGTTGTTCAGCCAGGTGCCGCGCAGGGTCAGGCCGGTGGCGAGGTCGACACCGACGCCGATGGCGCCCTGGTGAAGGTTGGCCTTGCCGCCGGACTGGCGCGTCGGCAAGCGCAACATCGCCATGACCGGATAGCCCATCAGCACGATGATGCGAATGTCCGGCACGCCTTCGTAGCTGATGCTCTTGAAGATCTGGTCGGGGATCACGCGGTATTCGATCAGTGCACGGTCACGGTGGCCGCCCAGCGAATACAGGCCGGTGAGGATGCTGGAGACATGGTGCTCGATTTCCTCATGACTGATGATCTTGCCGGACACCGTGCGATAGCGCCCCTCGAAGCGGTCGGCGATGACAATGATGCCGTCGCCACCGGCGCCCTGGGCCGGTTTGATCACGAAGTCGCTGCGCCCGCCGATGATTTCGTCGAGGTTGTCGATTTCCTTCTCGGTGGAAATCACGCCATACAGTTCCGGCACATGAATGCCGGCGGCGATGGCGCGCTCCTTGGTGATGATCTTGTCATCGACAATCGGGTACAGGCTACGCTTGTTGTACTTGAGCACGTAGTCCGCGTTGCGCCGATTGATCCCCATGATGCCCCGGGCTTCCAGGGCTTTCCAGGTCTTCCAGAAGCCGAACATCAGGCGTCAGCCTTCTTCAGGAAAGCCTTGAAGCGCACCAGTTCGGTCAGGCGGTAGCCGCGATAACGGCCCATCGCCAGCATGAAGCCCACCAGGATCAGCAGGATCGCCGGGAAGGTGAACACGAAGTAAACCAGCTCCGGCACGCTCATGATCAGGTGCGCCAGGGACGCGGCGAACAACGTGCCGATGGCCACTTTCATCGCATGCCCGGAGCCGCGTTCTTCCCAGGTGATCGACAGGCGTTCGATGGTCATGGTCAGAATCACCATCGGGAACAGCGCCACGGACAACCCGCGTTCCAGGCCCAGCTTGTGGCTGAACAGGCTGATCGCCGCGATCAGCACCACGACGAAGGTCAGCACCACCGACAACCTCGGCAGCATTTGCAGCTTCAGGTGTTCAAGGTAGGAGCGCAGCGACAGCCCCAGCGCGGTGATGATGGTGAACAGCACAATGCCGAACCCGAGCTGGGTTTCGCGGAAGGCGAGGGCGATCAGCACCGGGGTAAAGGTGCCGAGGGTCTGCAGGCCGATCAGGTTGCGCAGGATCAGGATCACCAGCACGCCGATCGGGATCATCACCATGATCATGAAGGTCTGTTGGGTTTGCAGCGGCAGGCCGTACAGCGAGTATTCGAGGAAATTGGCGTCGGTATTTTCGTCGGTCAGCTTGGCCAGGCGAATGGCGTTCATTTCGCTGTTGTTCATGCTGAAGGTGACAGTGGCCTTCTTGCCGCCATCGACGGTGATCAGGTTTTCGTCGCCGGTCCACCACAACAGGCGGTCGGTCGGCAGGCCTTGTTCGCCGGTTTCCGGGTTGAAATACAGCCAGTCGGTGCCGTTGAAGCTGCGCAGCCAGAGTTCCGGGGTTTGCGGCTGGTCGGCCACGAGGCGGATGGTGTGGACCTTTTCCACCGGCACGTGGGCGATGGACAGGACCAGCTCAACGATTTTGGCCTTGTGCCCGCTGGACGGATCGCCGCCCAGCAACAGTTTCACGTTGTCATCGTTGACGTTGTTGACCCGCTTGATCGCTTCGCCGATGAAGGTTTCGACGTCGGCCGAGTGCTGGCGGATCGGCGCGAGCAGGGCTTCAGCGGCAACTTTTTCCGCGCCTTCGACGGCGATGCTGTCGCGGAAGGTAGGGCCTTTGATCTTGGATTTTTCACCGGTGTAGCGCTTGGTCAGCACCAGGCGGTAATAAAGGGTCTGGTTGCCCTTGGCTCGACGTGCCGACCAGGTCACCTTGCGGTTGCCGTCGATACGGTTCACGGCCACGCCATAATTATTGGAGATGAAGCTTTCGTTGAGGCTGACGAAATCACGGCTCAGCGGTGGCACGAACATCTGGATCTTGACCGGGTCTTTGGCACTGGCGACGAACTCGACCTTGGCGTCGATGTTCCACAAGTCGTCGGTGGCGTCTTCGGTCACGGGAATGCCGAGCACGAAGATCTGATAGGCCGTAACTGAAATGCCCAGCACCACCAGGATGGCGATCAGCATTTTCAGATGGAGGGTAAGAGAGCGCATTGGAATTACTCTGCGGTATGAGCGTCGGTGGCGCAGGCGGGTTTGCCAGCAGCGTATTTAAGACTGGGGTCGACCAGCGCATCAAAGCGCTTGAGCGCTTCGGAGCCGATCAGGAGCGGGTATTGGAAAGCGCTGCGGTCAGTAAGGTTCACTTCGATGCTGCGTAACGCCGAGCCCATGCAGATATCCAGCTCGATCACCGGACGGGCGGTGTACTTCTTGCCTTCTTCCGGATCGTAGTCGCCGGCACGGCGCTTGATCTTGCTGACGCGGGCCAGTGGTCGTTCGATCGGGTGCGAGTGTGCTGCGTCGATCGCCAGATAGAAGCGCACCCAGGACTCGCCATTGCGTTTGAAGCGTTTGATGTCGCGGGCACTCAGGGAGGCGGTTTTCGCCCCGGTGTCGAGTTTGGCCGCGACTTCCAGATTGATGCCGTCCAGCGAGGCGTACTCGTTGAGGCCGTACACGGTTTTTTCCCCCGCCGCGGCGACACCGGGCAGGCAAAGCAGATAAAGGAAGGTGGGGAAGGGCTTGAGTCTCATAAATCCTGGTGCGCAGCGGTCCGTGTTCGATTCAAGGCCCTGGCATTGCTGCGCAAGCTCCCTCGTATGCCTATCAACTATTTGTGACAGTTCGTGCAGATGTCACAAACAAATGCGGGCGGCATTCTAGCACGGTGGTTTTATGGCGCCAGCGCTGGGCTCTTGGGTTTGGTGATTGGGTGATGGGGTGTATATCCGTTGTTGGGGTAACGGCGGCTATTGGTTTCGCCCTTACGGCGAGTCACTTTCGAAAAGCGCGAAAGTAACCAAAGCGCTCTTGCCCCTTTCGTTCGGTGCCTCGCTGTGGCTCGGCATGCCCTCGCTCCGGCCCTGCTCCGTGGGCCCGCCGCGATCGGCCATCCCTGGCCGTGCGCGGCTAACCCGGCATCCATGCCGGGTTGCCCACTGCGCAGAACCTGCGCTCGGCCTCTCGAGGGGGCGTGTACCGCAAAAGCCAGATCAAAAGCTGAAGGCGAGCTAACGCTCGGCCTGATGAGTCGTGAGAAGCAAAAGCGTACGCGATTCCCTGTAGGAGCGAGGCTTGCCCGCGAAAAACGACCGGACAACGCGTTCATTCAGACAGCCCGCGTTATCGTTGACGCCCATCGCCAGCAAGCCGGCTCCTACAGGGAATCGCGTACGCTTTTGATTTCCACCACTCATCAGGCCGAGCGTTAGCTCGCCTTTGCTTTTGATCTTGCGGTGCACGCCCCCTCGAGAGGCCGAGTGGAGGTTCTGCGCAGTGGGCAACCCGGCATGGATGCCGGGTTAGCCGCCCCCGGCCATGGATGGCCGATGGCGGCGGGCCCACGGAGCAGGACCGGAGCGAGGGCATGCCGAGCCTAGGCGAGGCACCGAACGAAAGGGGCAAGAGCGCTTGGTTACTTGGCGCTTTTCCAAGTGACCCGCTGTAAGAGCGGAACCAATAGCCGCCGTGACCGCAGCAACGGATATGTACACCCTCAAAAAACCGACCGCCTGACACACAGCCTTCGCGAGCAAGCTTCGCTCCTACAAGGAACAGATAGGTTATTAGACGATTGTCGACAATACCTATTTATCCTTTGACTAATATCCCCGTATTCGCTAGTTTTTGCCGCATCAGCTTTCAAGGTGTCGACAATATGCTGGATCAACTCGATCCCCCGGTCATAGCCCAAGACGATTCGGAAACACTTTCCGAGAACGTCTTCCGGCGCATTCAGGCGGCCATCGTCAAGGGCGAGATCGCCCCGGGCAGCAAGATCTCCGAACCGGAACTGGCGCGCACCTACGGCATCAGCCGCGGCCCGTTGCGCGAAGCAATCCACCGTCTGGAAGGCCAGCGCCTGCTGGTTCGAGTGCCGCACGTCGGCGCACGAGTGGTTTCCCTGAGCCATGCCGAGTTGCTGGAACTCTACGAAATCCGCGAATCCCTCGAAGGCATGGCCTGTCGCCTGGCCGCCGAACGCATGACCGTCGAAGAAATCGACGAACTGCGCCGGGTCCTCGAAACCCATGAGCGCGACGCCGCGTTTCAGGCCGGTGTCGGCTACTACCAGCAGGAAGGCGATTTCGACTTCCACTACCGAATCATCCAGGGCAGCGGCAACCGCACCCTGACGCAGATGCTCTGCGGCGAGCTTTATCAACTGGTGCGCATGTACCGCATCCAGTTTTCCACCACGCCCAATCGCCCGCGTCAGGCCTTTGCCGAGCACCACCGGATTCTCGATGCCATCGCCGACCGTGACGGTGAACTGGCCGAGTTGTTGATGCGCCGTCACATCGGCGCCTCCAAACGCAATATCGCCCGTCACTACCAGGACGGCGCTAACCCGACAGCCACTGAACGAGGTGAGTCATGAGTTCCAACAAGAGCACTCCAGGCCAGCGTTTCCGCGATGCGGTCGCCAGCGAACATCCGCTGCAAGTGGTCGGCGCGATCAACGCCAACCACGCGTTGCTGGCCAAGCGCGCCGGTTTCAAGGCTATTTACCTGTCGGGCGGCGGCGTCGCTGCCGGCTCCCTGGGTGTGCCGGACCTGGGCATCACCGGCCTGGACGACGTGCTGACCGACGTACGCCGTATCACCGACGTCTGCGACCTGCCGTTGCTGGTCGACGTGGACACCGGTTTCGGTTCCTCGGCGTTCAACGTCGCCCGTACCGTTAAGTCGATGATCAAGTTCGGCGCGGCGGCGATTCACATCGAAGACCAGGTTGGCGCCAAGCGCTGCGGTCACCGTCCTAATAAAGAAATCGTTTCGCAGCAGGAAATGGTCGACCGCATCAAGGCGGCGGTTGATGCGCGCACCGATGACAGCTTCGTCATCATGGCGCGCACCGACGCCCTGGCCGTTGAAGGTCTGGAATCCGCACTGGATCGCGCTGCGGCGTGCATCGAGGCCGGCGCCGACATGATCTTCCCGGAAGCCATCACCGAACTGGAGATGTACAAGCTGTTCGCCAGCCGTGTGAAAGCACCGATCCTGGCCAACATCACCGAATTCGGCGCGACACCGCTGTACACCACCGAGCAGTTGGCCGGTGCCGATGTGTCGCTGGTGCTATACCCATTGTCCGCGTTCCGCGCCATGAACAAGGCCGCAGAAAATGTCTACACCGCGATCCGCCGCGACGGCACGCAACAGAACGTGATCGACACCATGCAGACGCGCATGGAGCTTTACGATCGCATCGACTACCACACGTTCGAGCAGAAGCTCGATGCGTTGTTCGCTGCTAAAAAGTAATGAAAGCCCTGTAGGAGCGAAGCTTGCTCGCGAAGACGGACTGACATTCAAAATCAATGTCGTCTGAGGCACCGCTTTCGCGAGCAAGCTTCGCCCCCACAAGTTTCCCTAACAAATTCAAAAACTGGAGACAGCAATGGCCGAAGCAAAAGTACTCAGTGGCGCCGGGCTCCGTGGCCAGGTTGCCGGGCAAACCGCACTGTCCACCGTGGGCCAGTCGGGCGCAGGCCTGACCTATCGCGGTTACGACGTTCGCGAACTGGCGGCTGACGCCCAATTCGAAGAAGTGGCCTACCTGCTGCTGTACGGCGAACTGCCTACCCAGGCGCAACTCGCCGCTTACGTGAGCAAACTCGGCAAGCTGCGCGACCTGCCGCAAGCGCTGAAAGAAGTGCTGGAACGCATCCCCGCCGACGCCCACCCGATGGACGTGATGCGCACCGGTTGCTCGTTCCTGGGCAACATCGAACCGGAGAAAGACTTCTCCGAGCAGCACGACAAAACCGACCGCCTGCTGGCCGCGTTCCCGGCGATCATGTGCTACTGGTATCGCTTCAGCCATGACGGCAAACGCATCAGTTGCGTGAGCGACGAGCCCTCCATCGGCGGCCACTTCCTGCACTTGCTGCACGACAAGAAACCGAGCGAGCTGCACGTCAAAGTGATGAACGTTTCGCTGATCCTCTACGCGGAACACGAATTCAACGCTTCGACCTTCACTGCTCGGGTCTGTGCATCGACCTTGTCCGACCTGTTCTCCTGCATCACCGCCGCCATCGGTTCCCTGCGCGGTCCGCTGCACGGCGGCGCCAACGAAGCGGCGATGGAAATGATCGAGCGCTTCAAATCGCCGGAAGAGGCGATCAAAGGCACCCTCGGCATGCTTGAGCGCAAGGACAAGATCATGGGCTTCGGCCACGCGATCTATAAGGACAACGATCCGCGCAACGAGGTGATCAAGGGGTGGTCGAAGAAGCTCGCTGAAGAGGTGGGTGATACCGTCTTGTTCCCGGTTTCCGAAGCCATCGACAAGACCATGTGGGAGCAGAAGAAACTGTTCCCCAACGCCGACTTCTACCATGCGTCGACGTACCACTTCATGGGCATCCCGACCAAGTTGTTCACGCCGATTTTCGTTTGCTCGCGCCTGACCGGCTGGGCGGCGCATGTGTTCGAACAGCGTGCCAACAACCGCATCATCCGCCCGAGCGCCGAGTACACCGGCGTCGAACAGCGCAAGTTCGTGCCAATCGAACAACGCTGAATGGTGGGGGCGATGGTACTGAATGAACCAAGCCCCCTGTAGGAGCGAAGCTTGCTCGCGAAGACGCATTGACATTCAACATTGATGTCGACTGACAGACCGCTTTCGCGAGCAAGCTTCGCTCCTACAGGATTGTGTTCACTTCAGCAGCAGTGGCCCCGCCTTATTGTTATTACCGTGACCGAGTCCTGACGATGAACACTGAATTCCGTAAACCGCTGCCCGGCAGCCATCTGGATTTTTTCGACGTCCGTGCGGCAGTCGAAGCCATCCAGCCCGGCGCCTACGACACTCTGCCGTACACCTCCCGCGTGCTGGCGGAAAACCTGGTGCGTCGCTGCGACCCGGCCACGCTCACCGAATCCCTGAAGCAATTCATCGAGCGCAAACGCGACCTCGATTTCCCATGGTTTCCAGCCCGTGTGGTGTGCCACGACATCCTCGGCCAGACCGCATTGGTCGACCTCGCTGGCCTGCGTGACGCTATCGCCCTGCAAGGTGGCGACCCGGCGCAAGTGAACCCGGTGGTGCCGACGCAACTGATCGTCGATCACTCGCTGGCCGTCGAGCGCGGTGGCTTCGATCCACAGGCGTTCGAGAAGAACCGCGCCATCGAAGACCGTCGCAACGAAGACCGTTTCCACTTCATCAACTGGACCAAGAAGGCCTTCAAGAACGTTGACGTGATCCCACCGGGCAACGGGATCATGCACCAGATCAACCTGGAGAAAATGTCGCCGGTGATCCAGGTGCGCGACGGCGTGGCGTTCCCTGACACCTGCGTCGGCACCGACAGCCACACCCCGCACGTCGATGCGCTGGGCGTGATCGCCATCGGCGTCGGTGGCCTCGAAGCGGAAAGCGTCATGCTCGGCCGCGCATCGTGGATGCGTCTGCCGGAAAGCGTCGGCGTTGAACTGACCGGCAAGCTGCAACCAGGCATCACCGCCACCGACATGGTACTGGCGCTGACCGAGTTCCTGCGCAAGCAAAAAGTTGTCGGCGCATGGCTGGAGTTCTTCGGCGAAGGCGCTTCCGCGCTGACCCTCGGCGACCGCGCAACTATTTCCAACATGGCCCCGGAATACGGCGCCACGGCGGCGATGTTCTACATCGACCAGCAGACCATCGACTACCTCAAGCTCACCGGCCGCGAAGACGAGCAGGTGCAGTTGGTCGAGAACTACGCCAAGACCACGGGCCTGTGGGCCGACAGCCTGAAGGGCGCGGAATATGAGCGCGGCTTGACCTTCAACCTGTCCTCGGTGGTGCGCAACATGGCCGGCCCGAGCAACCCGCACGCTCGCGTCGCGACCTCGGATCTGGCCGCGCAAGGTATCTCCGGCCAGTGGGACGACGTGCCGGGCCAGATGCCGGACGGCGCGGTGATCATCGCCGCCATCACCAGCTGCACCAACACCAGCAACCCGCGCAACGTGATTGCTGCCGGCCTGCTGGCGCGCAATGCGAACAAACTCGGGTTGACCCGCAAACCGTGGGTCAAATCGTCCCTGGCGCCGGGCTCGAAAACCGTAGCCTTGTACCTCGATGAAGCGGGCCTGACTGACGAACTGGAACAACTCGGTTTCGGCGTCGTGGCTTTCGCTTGCACCACCTGCAATGGCATGTCCGGTGCGCTCGATCCGGTGATCCAGCAAGAGATCATCGACCGCGACCTGTACGCCACGGCCGTACTCTCCGGCAACCGCAACTTCGATGGCCGGATTCACCCGTACGCCAAGCAAGCGTTCCTCGCTTCGCCGCCGTTGGTGGTCGCTTACGCCATCGCCGGCACCATCCGTTTCGACATCGAAAAAGATGTGTTGGGCCTGGATGCGAACGGCAAGGAAATCCGCCTGAAAGACATCTGGCCGAGCGATGAAGAAATCGATGCGGTGGTGAAAGCGTCGGTGAAGCCAGAGCAGTTCCGTCAGGTCTACATCCCGATGTTCGCCATCCACGAAGACACCGGCCCGAAAGTGACGCCGCTGTACGACTGGCGCGAGATGAGCACCTACATCCGCCGTCCGCCGTACTGGGAAGGTGCGCTGGCCGGTGCGCGTCCGCTCAAGGGCATGCGCCCGCTGGCAGTGCTGCCGGACAACATCACCACCGATCACCTGTCGCCGTCGAACGCGATCATGCTCGACAGCGCCGCCGGCGAATACCTGGCGAAAATGGGCCTGCCGGAAGAGGACTTCAACTCCTACGCGACGCACCGCGGTGACCACCTGACCGCGCAACGCGCCACCTTCGCCAACCCGAAACTGTTCAACGAAATGGTCCAGGAAAACGGCAAGGTCAAGCAGGGCTCGCTGGCCCGCGTCGAGCCGGAAGGCCAGGTCATGCGCATGTGGGAAGCCATCGAAACCTACATGGAACGCAAGCAGCCGCTGATCATCATTGCCGGCGCCGACTACGGTCAGGGTTCGTCCCGCGACTGGGCGGCCAAAGGCGTGCGTCTGGCCGGTGTAGAGGCGATTGCCGCCGAAGGTTTCGAGCGCATCCACCGCACCAACCTGGTGGGCATGGGCGTGTTGCCGCTGGAGTTCAAACCGGGCACCAATCGTCACACCCTGGCCATCGACGGCAGCGAAACCTACGACGTGATCGGCGAGCGCACCCCGCGCGCCGAGCTGACGCTGGTGATCAATCGCAAGAACGGTGAGCGCGTCGAAGTGCCGGTCACCTGCCGACTCGACACCGCCGAAGAAGTGTCGATTTATGAGGCGGGTGGCGTGCTGCAACGCTTCGCCCAGGACTTCCTCGAAGAATCGGCCGTCGCCGTCTAAAACACGCTGTGCGGGCACGGAGTTTCAAATTCCGTGTCCGCTTTGAAGGAGCACCAATGGCTCACGCACCTCAAATCAAAATCCCCGCCACCTACATGCGTGGCGGCACCAGCAAAGGCGTGTTTTTCAGCCTGAAAGACTTGCCCGAAGCGGCGCAGGTTCCAGGCCCGGCGCGCGATGCCTTGTTGCTACGGGTGATCGGCAGTCCCGACCCGTACGACAAGCAAATCGACGGCATGGGCGGCGCGACCTCCAGCACCAGCAAAACCGTGATCCTGTCGAAAAGCATCAAGGCTGATCACGACGTCGATTACCTGTTCGGCCAAGTCTCCATCGACAAGCCTTTCGTCGACTGGAGCGGTAACTGCGGCAACCTGTCCGCAGCGGTCGGTTCGTTCGCCATCAGCAACGGTCTGGTCGATGCCAGCCGCATTCCGCACAACGGTGTGGCGGTGGTGCGCGTGTGGCAGGCCAATATCGGCAAGACCATCATCGCCCACGTGCCGATCACCAACGGCGAAGTGCAGGAAACCGGTGATTTTGAACTCGATGGCGTGACCTTTCCGGCGGCCGAAGTACAGGTCGAATTCATGGACCCGGCGGCAGAAGAAGAGGGCGGCGGTGGTTCGATGTTTCCTACCGGCAACCTGGTGGATGACCTCGAAGTGCCCGGCGTCGGGACCTTTAAGGCGACCATGATCAATGCCGGCATTCCGACCATCTTCGTCAATGCCGAAGACATCGGTTACACCGGCACCGAGTTGCAGGGCGCCATCAACGGTGATCCGAAAGCGCTGGCGATGTTCGAGACCATTCGTGCGTATGGCGCGTTGCGCATGGGGCTGATCAAGTCGCTGGACGAAGCGGCCAAGCGTCAGCACACGCCGAAGGTGGCCTTCGTTGCCAAGCCTGCGGCGTACGTGTCCTCCAGCGGTAAAGCGATTGCTGCGGGTGACGTCGACTTGTTGGTGCGCGCGTTGTCGATGGGCAAGTTGCACCACGCCATGATGGGCACCGCAGCGGTGGCCATCGGCACGGCGGCGGCGATTTCCGGCACCCTGGTCAACCTTGCTGCGGGGGGCATCGAACGCAACGCCGTACGCTTCGGTCATCCGTCCGGCACTTTGCGTGTGGGTGCTGAAGCCAGCCAGGTGAACGGCGAGTGGACTGTCAAGAAAGCCATCATGAGCCGCAGTGCTCGGGTGCTGATGGAAGGCTTCGTGCGCATACCTGGCGACGCCTTCTAACCCGACACCAACCCCTGTAGGAGCCGGCTTGCCGGCGATGGCGTCCTTTCAGGCGATACATGTATCGCTGACCCACCGCTATCGCCGGCAAGCCGGCTCCTACAGTTGATTGCATTTCAGAATAAGAGAGCAGTTACCGGCTTTGATTTACCTGAACCGAGGTCCCATCAACGAACCACTTCACGAGTGAATCGAACATGAGCACCAACGTCGACCTGAACAACCGCCCCGACTACGACACGGTCCTGCAGGACATTGCCGACTACGTCCTCAACTTCAAGATCGAATCCAGAGAAGCCCTCGACACCGCCCGTAACTGCCTGATGGACACTTTGGGCTGCGGCCTCCTGGCCTTGCGCTTCCCCGAATGCACCAAGCACCTTGGCCCGATCGTCGAGGGCACCGTCGTCCCGTTCGGCGCTCGCGTGCCGGGCACCAGCTTCCGTCTCGACCCGGTCAAAGCGGCCTGGGACATCGGCTGCATCGTGCGCTGGCTCGACTACAACGACACCTGGCTCGCCGCCGAATGGGGACATCCATCCGATAACCTCGGGGGGATTCTCGCGGTGGCCGATCACCTGTCGCAGAAGCGCCTGGCCAATGGCGATGCGCCGCTGACCGTTCGCGCCGTACTCGAAGCGATGATCATGGCCCACGAGATTCAAGGCGTGATTGCGCTGGAAAACTCCTTCAACCGCGTAGGCCTCGACCACGTCATCCTGGTGAAAGTCGCCTCGACCGCCGTCACCGCCAAACTCATGGGCGCCAATCGCGAGCAGCTGCTGTCGGCGTTGTCCCATGCTTTCGCCGATGGTCAGGCGTTGCGCACCTATCGGCATGCGCCGAATGCCGGGTCACGTAAATCCTGGGCGGCGGGCGACGCCTCCAGCCGGGGCGTGCGTCTGGCCGACATCGCGATGCGTGGCGAGATGGGCATCCCCGGCGTATTGACCGCCAAACAGTGGGGCTTCTACGACGTATTGTTCAGTCACAGCAACAACGACCTGGCGCTCAAGCCTGAAGGCAAACGTGTGTTCAGTTTCTCCCGCTCGTACGGCAGTTACGTGATGGAAAACGTGCTGTTCAAGATCAGCTTCCCGGCCGAATTCCACGCACAAACCGCCTGCGAAGCCGCCGTCACCTTGCACCCGCAAATCCGGAATCGCCTGCACGACATCGACAAAATCGTCATCACCACCCACGAGTCGGCGATCCGCATCATCTCCAAGGTCGGCCCGCTGGCCAATGCGGCGGACCGCGATCATTGCCTCCAATACATGGCCGCGGTGCCGCTGGCGTTCGGCAATCTGGTGGCCGAGCAATACGAAGACGAGTTCCACGCGGCGCACCCGATCATCGATGTGCTGCGCGAGAAAATGGTCATCGTCGAAGACCCGCGCTTCACCCGCGAATACCTGGAGGCTGACAAACGCTCGATCGCCAATGCGATTCAGGTGTTTTTCAAGGACGGCTCCAGCACCGAGAACGTGGTGGTGGAATACCCGATCGGCCATCGCCGGCGCCGCACCGACGGCATTCCGTTGCTGGAAGACAAGTTCAAAGCCAATCTGGCGACACGCTTCACCGCCCAGCGCAGTGCCGAGATTTTTGCCTTGTGCAAGGATCAGGCAGCGCTTGAAGCCACACCGGTGAACCGCTTCATGGACTTGTTCGTAATCTGACGGAACCCCTTGTAGGAGCCAGGCTTGCCGGCGAAGGCGTCCTTGAATACGCCTTCGCCGGCAAGCCTGGCTCCTACAGGGTCCGTGTCAGCCATTTCTCCAGCGGTAATTTTGTGATCGCAAACCCGGTCAGCAGGATCGCCGAATACATCATTAGCTCTCGCGAAAGGCTTTGCCCCTCGTACCACGCGCCGATGATCACCGCGAACACCGGAAAGATGATGAACACAAACGACAAGATGATCGGGCTCAGTCGTTTGAGCAGCAAAAAATAAACGATAAACCCACCCACCGACGCCACCAGTCCGAGGTAGAGCAGGGCGCTCCACGAGCGCACGCTGATGGCCGCGAACACCGGTGCTTCAACATTCAGTCCCGCAACAAACAGCATCAGACCGGCGATGCCGATCGGCAGCGTGTTGTAGGTAATCACGCTGATCGCCGAGCCGTGTTTCTTGGTCACCACGTAACACAACGCATGCATCACTGCCGCGCAGAGAATCGCCAGCACGCCGAACAGTTCGGCGTGGTCCAGATGCAATCCCTGGCTGCGAATAATCATGAACAGGCTGCCGAAGCCGATGGCAATGCCGAGCACTTGTGACGGGTAGATTTTTTCCCGCAGAAACAGCGCGGAAAACACCAGGATGAACACCGGCATGCAACTGAACAGCAGGGCCGTGAGCCCGGACGAAACATGCATCTCGCCGTAGTTGAGCAAGTAATACGGCAGGCTGAAATACGACAGCGTCACGAACAGGAAAAACCAGCGGCTTTCCTTGGGGAACATCAACGGTTCACGACGGATGAGGGCGAAAGCAAGGAACAACGGAAAGGCGATCAGGAACCGCAGCCCGGCGGCCGTCAGCGGTGGCACCGTTTCAACCGCAATCTTGATCCCGAGCCATGTCGTTCCCCAGCTCAGGCACACGATCAGAAACAGGACGCTGGTGATCAGCGCGGCTAACCAGGGTTTTCCAGTGCTTGAATTCACGCTGAGAGCGATGGACATGATCGAGTTCCTTTTTTGTTGTCGGAATTGACCTGCATCTGCAAAAGGTCTATCCCTGATTGAACCTGTTTAAAGCACGCTATTCGGGACTGAAATGAGTGTCAAAGTAAGTATTGCCATGGTGTCAATCCTGCGCGACGGGCTCGTCAACGGACTGGGCGTGAAGTACAAGCGCCTGGCGGACGCCGTGGAAAAAGCGATCGTGGAAGGCGTGATCGAGCCCGGCTGCAAACTGCCGCCGCATCGGCTGTTGGCCGACAGCCTCGGCGTGACCATCGGCACCGTCAGCCGTGCTTACGGCGAACTCGAACGCGTAGGAAGGGTGGTCGCTCGCGTAGGAGATGGCACTTACGTGCGTCAGCGTGGGATGGAACGTCAGCGCGATGCTGGTTTTCGCAATGTCAGCGAAGAGCCGCAGGTATGTTTCGACATGAGCCGTAATCAACCGATTCCGGGGCAGGAAGCACTGCTTTTAAGCCAGAGTTTGCAGGCGTTGGCGCTCGATCCCGATGCCTTGCAGAGCATCAGCGGCTACACCGCCGATGCCGGATCGCTACGCCATCGTGCGGCGGGCGCGCACTGGTTGCGGCACCTGCAATTTGTGCCGGACGCCGAGCAGGTCGTCTGCGTGAACGGCGGCCAGCACGGTCTGTTGTGTGCCTTGATGGGGTTGCTCAAGGCGGGCGATACCGTGGTCACGGAACACCTGACTTACCCGGGGCTGATCAGCGTTGCACGCATGCTTGGGATCAAACTGATCGGCGTCGCGATAGATGACGAAGGGCTGATGCCGGATGCGCTGGAAGACGTTTGCCGCAACCATCGTGTGTCGGCGCTGTACTGCACACCGACGATCCAGAATCCTACGGCGGCGGTGATGTCTGTCCCACGGCGTGAGGCGATTGCCGAGGTCTGTCGGCAGCACAATCTGCTGATCTTTGAGGATGAAGCCCACGCGGTGTTGGCTCGGCAGCGACCGTTACCCTTGAGTTATTTCGCCCCGGAGCGCTCTGTGTTGATCGGCAGCCTGAGCAAAGCGGTTTCGGCGGGCTTGCGCGTCGGTTATCTGCATGCGCCGCAACCGTTGATCGGGCGCTTGAGCGCGGCGGTACGCGGAACGTGCTGGATGGCCAGTCCGTTGGCGCTGGAGGTGGCGAGCCTTTGGATCGAAAACGGTAGTGCGGCGCAGTTGCTGGCTCAACAGATTATCGAGATCGGCCGGCGCAAGGCGTTGGTCAGTGGGGTGTTGGAGGGCGTGGCGTACAAAACCCATCCCGACAGCCCGCACTTCTGGATCGAAGTGCCCGAGCCGTGGCGGGCGTCGCAGATTGCGGCGGAGCTGAAGGAAAACAATTACCTGGTCGCCACCGCCGAGGCGTTTGCGGTCGGGCATGGGGCGGTGCCGCAGTTCATTCGGGCGAGTGTGTGTAATTCGGCGGGGGATGATGGATTGTTGACTCGAGGGTTTGAAGCGTTGGTCGGAGCAATAACAGAGACCGTGTGATCGTTCTTCGCGGGCAAGCCTCGCTCCTACAGGATGTCCGCGAACCCTGTAGGAGCGAGGCTTGCCCGCGAAGGCGGCCTGAAGGGCGCTACAAATCTACTTGAACCGCCGCTCCACACCTTTCTCCACCAGAATCTTCGCCGAAATCTCTTCCACCGAAAAATGCGTGGAGTTGATGTGCGCAATATTCTCGCGGCGGAACAGGTTCTCCACTTCGCGCACTTCAAACTCGCACTGCGCGTAGCTCGAATAGCGGCTGTTGGGCTTGCGCTCGTTGCGGATCGCGGTCAGGCGGTCCGGGTCGATGGTCAGTCCGAACAACTTGTGCTGGTGGGCGCGCAGGGCGTTTGGCAACGTCAGGCGCTCCATGTCGTCTTCGGTCAGCGGATAGTTGGCCGCGCGGATGCCGAATTGCATCGCCATGTACAGGCACGTCGGTGTCTTACCACAACGCGACACCCCCACTAGGATCAGGTCGGCCTTGTCGTAATAATGCGTGCGCGCACCGTCGTCGTTGTCGAGGGCGAAGTTCACCGCCTCGATACGCTCCATGTAATTGGAGTTGCCACCGATAGAGTGAGACTTGCCGACAGTGTAGGAAGAATGCTCGGTCAGTTCCTGTTCAAGCGGTGCCAGGAAAGTCGAGAAAATGTCGATCATGAAACCATTGGACGTCGCGAGGATCTCACGAATGTCCTGATTGACGATGGTGTCGAATATGATCGGCCGGAAGCCGTCGGTTTCGGCGGCCTTGTTGATTTGTTGTACCATGGCCCGCGCTTTATCCACGTTGTCGATGTACGGCCGCGTGAATTTGCTGAAGGTAATGTTTTCGAACTGCGCCAGGAGGCTTTGACCCAGGGTTTCGGCGGTAATGCCGGTGCCATCGGAGATAAAGAAAGCAGATCGTTTCATTTGCACCTTGGGCCTTAAGCTAGTGACGAATCTTGGATATGATAGGCGCGGTTTGCCGGCCTCGAGTGGCCCGCATTCTCACTTATTTTCCAGGTCCAGGCCATACAGCCGGCAAATGCTCCTTTAGAGCGCCGTCTTCTGAGCTTTTCCAACACAGTTAGTGGAGAGATCACCTTGGTAGAGTACGTAGTTTCCCTCGATAAGCTCGGCAAACACGATGTTGAGCATGTGGGGGGCAAGAACGCATCCCTGGGCGAGATGATCAGTAACCTTGCAGGTGCCGGTGTATCGGTGCCCGGTGGCTTCGCCACGACAGCTCAGGCTTATCGTGATTTTCTGGAACTGAGCGGCCTGAACGATCAGATCCACGCCGCCCTCGACGCCCTGGACGTCGATGATGTCAACGCCCTGGCCAAGACCGGTGCCCAGATCCGTCAATGGATCATGGAAGCCGAGTTCCCCGAGAAGCTCAACGCCGAGATCCGCACCGCGTTCGCCACGCTGTCGGCCGGCAACCCTGACATGGCCGTGGCCGTGCGCTCTTCCGCTACCGCCGAAGACCTGCCGGACGCTTCCTTCGCCGGTCAGCAGGAAACCTTCCTGAACATCCGTGGTGTCGAAAACGTCATTCGCGCCGCCAAAGAGGTGTTCGCTTCGCTGTTCAACGACCGTGCGATCTCCTACCGCGTGCACCAGGGCTTCGACCACAAGCTGGTCGCCCTGTCGGCTGGCGTGCAGCGCATGGTCCGCTCCGAAACCGGCACCGCCGGCGTGATGTTCACCCTCGATACCGAATCGGGCTTCCGTGACGTGGTGTTCATCACCGGCGCCTACGGCCTGGGTGAAACCGTCGTACAAGGCGCGGTGAACCCGGATGAGTTCTACGTCCACAAAGGCACGCTGGCCGCCGGTCGTCCGGCCATCCTGCGTCGCAACCTGGGCAGCAAAGCCATCAAGATGATCTACGGCGAAGTCGCCACGGCCGGCAAGTCGGTCAAGACCATCGACGTCGACAAGGCCGATCGCGCACGTTTCTGCCTGAGCGACGCCGAAGTCAGCGAACTGGCCAAGCAAGCGATGATCATCGAGAAGCACTACCAGTGCCCGATGGACATCGAATGGGCCAAGGACGGCGACGACGGCAAGCTCTACATCGTTCAGGCCCGTCCTGAAACCGTGAAGAGCCGTACCCAGGCCAACGTCATGGAACGTTACCTGTTGAAAGAAACCGGCACCGTGCTGGTTGAAGGTCGCGCCATCGGCCAGCGCATCGGCGCCGGCAAAGTGCGGATCATCAAGGACGTGTCCGAGATGGACAAAGTCCAGCCAGGCGACGTGCTGGTTTCCGACATGACCGACCCGGACTGGGAACCGGTCATGAAGCGCGCCAGCGCCATCGTCACCAACCGTGGCGGTCGTACCTGCCACGCGGCGATCATCGCTCGCGAACTGGGCATTCCGGCCGTGGTCGGTTGCGGCAACGCCACCCAACTGCTGAAAGACGGCCAGGGCGTGACCGTTTCCTGCGCGGAAGGCGACACCGGTTACATCTTCGAAGGTGAGCTGGGCTTCGACATCAAGAAAAACTCCGTTGATGCCATGCCTGATCTGCCGTTCAAGATCATGATGAACGTCGGCAACCCGGACCGCGCCTTCGACTTCGCGCAACTGCCGAACGCCGGTGTGGGCCTGGCCCGTCTGGAGTTCATCATCAACCGCATGATCGGTGTGCACCCCAAAGCGCTGCTGAACTACGACGGCCTGCCGCAGGACATCAAGGACAGCGTCGACAAGCGCATCGCCGGTTACGACGATCCGGTTGGCTTCTATGTCGATAAACTGGTCGAAGGCATCAGCACCCTGGCCGCCGCGTTCACGCCGAAAAAGGTCATCGTGCGTCTGTCGGACTTCAAGTCCAACGAATACGCGAACCTGATCGGTGGCAAGCTCTACGAGCCGGAAGAAGAAAACCCGATGCTGGGCTTCCGTGGCGCTTCGCGTTACATCAGCGAATCGTTCCGTGACTGCTTCGAACTCGAGTGCCGCGCCCTCAAGCGTGTGCGCAACGAGATGGGCCTGACCAACGTTGAAATCATGGTGCCGTTCGTCCGTACCCTGGGCGAAGCGAGCCAGGTCATCGACCTGCTGGCCGAAAATGGTCTGGCCCGTGGTGAAAACGGCCTGCGCATCATCATGATGTGCGAACTGCCGTCCAACGCGATTCTGGCGGAAGAATTCCTTGAATTCTTCGACGGTTTCTCCATCGGCTCCAACGACCTGACTCAGCTGACGCTGGGCCTGGACCGTGACTCCGGGATCATCGCTCACTTGTTCGACGAGCGTAATCCTGCGGTCAAGAAGCTGCTGGCGAACGCAATCGCCGCGTGCAACAAGGCGGGCAAGTACATCGGTATCTGCGGTCAGGGCCCTTCGGACCACCCTGATCTGGCCAAATGGCTGATGGAGCAGGGCATCGAAAGCGTTTCGTTGAACCCCGATTCCGTACTGGAAACCTGGTTCTTCCTGGCTGAAGGTCAAGCTTCGGCTTAATAGTGTGGGAATGGCTCGCTCACTGTAGGAGCACAGCTAGCTGGCGATGGCGTCTTCAAAATCGCCATCGCCAGCAAGCTGTGCTCCTACAGGGGGTGGCCGTTTTAAGAGATTGAAGTAGGGCGGGCTCCTCTGGATGCCGCCCTTTTTTGTGCAAGAGACTATGCAAAGCAGCAGCAACCTATTTCCTGTCGCCCTGATCAGCGCCGAGCGGCGCGGCGATCTGAGCGAAGACGTCTATCGTTTGAAACCCGGCAACAGCCCTGACGGCACCGTGGAGCTGGCCGTGACCCGTCTGGGCATGGCGGACGCGCCCGCGCACGGTGGTGTGCCGGTAATTCTGTTGCACGGCAGTTTTTCCAATCGGCGATTCTGGTTCTCCCCTAAAGGTCTGGGGCTGGGCGCCTATCTGGCGCGTCTGGGATTCGATGTGTGGATTGCAGAAATGCGCGGCCATGGCCTGTCCCAGCGCAACCAGAACTATCGCAAGAACCGCGTCGCCGACTACGCTCGTTATGATCTGCCGGCCATTGGCGCGTTCGTGCGCGAGCAGAGCGGCCAGGTTCCGCACTGGATCGGTCACTCGCTGGGTGGCATTACCCTGGCGGCAGCGCTGGGTGGCGGGTATATCGGCGAGCCGGTCGTCGCGTCTGCGGCGTTTTTCGGTACGCAAGTCAGCCGCACCTATTGGCCGTTGAAAATTCCGCCGGTGGAGTGGAGTGGGCGCTTCATTCTCAAGCGTTTCGCCCAACTGTCCGGTTCACGGCTCAAGCGCGGCCCGGAGGACGAGCCGATTGGTCTGGCCCTGGAAAGCATGCGCTGGTATGGCCTGTTCGGGCGTTTTGGCGATGCCGACAAGGATTGGTGGGCCGGATTGGCTGACGTTCAGAGCCCGGTGTTGGCTGTGAGTGCCGTCAGCGATCATCAGGATCCAGCGTGGGCGTGCCGCAAGTTGTTTGATCAGATCGGTTCAGAGCACAAGCAATTCATCAACCTTGGCCGCGAGCAGGGCTTTGGCGACAATTTCGGTCACGTGGAAATGTTGGTCAGCAAAGCCGCTCAAGCCGAAGTCTGGCCGTTGGTGGCGCGTTGGCTGTCGGATCAGCACACGCCTTTGCTGGGTGAAAAAGCGGATTTGGCCTCGGCAGTCTGAGCCCGATGCTCTATCAAGGGCATTCCGCTCTGATCGGCTTGCGGCTAAGATATGACGCATTGAGCTTTTCTGGTCACTTTGCGACATCCTCGATTGTCTTCCTCTTTACAGGAGTTTCTCGATGAACCATTACATCACGCCTGACCTGTGCGACGCCTATCCGGAATTGGTACAGGTGTTGGAACCGATGTTCAGCAATTTCGGCGGCCGTGATTCCTTCGGCGGCGAAATCGTGACCATCAAGTGCTTCGAAGACAACTCGCTGGTCAAGGAGCAAGCCGAACTCAAGGGTAATGGCAAGGTGTTGGTGGTCGATGGTGGTGGTTCCCTGCGTCGTGCGCTGCTGGGCGACATGATCGCCGAGAAAGCCGCTAAAAACGGTTGGGAAGGGATGGTGATCTACGGGTGCATCCGCGACGTCGATGTCATCGCGCAGACTGATCTGGGCGTTCAGGCCCTGGCCAGTCACCCGATGAAAACCGACAAACGTGGCATTGGCGATCTCAACGTTGTGGTGACGTTTGCCGGTGTGACGTTCCGTCCAGGCGAATACATCTATGCGGACAATAATGGCGTGATCATCTCGCCAAGCCCGCTGAAGATGCCTGAATAAGCGTTGCACCAACCAAAGGGGTGAGGATGTTCGAGGAAGAAAACGCGCAGTGGGGGCTGGTGCATGCCCTGGTGCTGGATGGTAAAGGCGGCGCGCGTTCGATAGCCCGGACTGAACTCGATGACTTGCAGCTTCAGGCCCATGAAAGCCTGTGGCTGCACTGGGATCGCAGTCATCCGCAAACCCAGACCTGGCTGCGCAAATCCAGCGGTCTGAGCGAGTTCAGCTGTGATCTGCTGCTGGAAGAAAACACCCGTCCGCGTCTCTTACAGCTTTCCGACAGCGAACTGCTGCTATTTTTGCGTGGGGTCAACCTCAACCCTGGGGCCGAGCCGGAAGACATGGTCTCGGTGCGGATCTTCGCCTCGGCACAGCGGGTTATTTCCCTGCGCCTGCGTCCATTGCGCGCCACCGACGAGTTGATGGTGCAGCTCGCGGAAGGCAAGGGGCCGAAGACCGCCTCCGAACTCATCCTTTATATGGCCCAGTACCTCACCAACAAAGTGCAGGATCTGGTCAGTTGCCTCTCGGAAGTGGTCGATGAGGAAGAAGAAAAACTGGATGCCGACGAACGGTATTCACCCGAGCATGACTCCATTTTGCAGATCCGTCGCAGGGCTGCTGCGCTGAAACGTTTCCTGGCACCGCAGCGGGATATTTTCGGACAACTGACCCGGATAAAACTGCCCTGGTTTGTCGAAGATGACGGCGACTACTGGAACGAATTGAACAACAGCCTGACCCGCTATCTCGAGGAGCTGGAATTGACCCGGGAGCGTGTGGGGCTGGTCCTCGAGGCCGAGGACAGGCGTTTGAGCGTGCGCATGAATCGCACGATGTACCGCTTCGGGATCATCACCGGAATCTTTTTGCCGATGAGTTTTCTGACCGGTCTTTTGGGTATCAACGTCGGCGGTATTCCGTTCTCTGCCAGCCCGTATGGCTTCCTGATTGCCTGCCTGATGATGATCTCGGTGGCACTGGGGCAGTGGTGGTTATTCCGACGTTTGCGCTGGGTATGACGATGCGCCATGTGACCCGGGTAAATTTGACCGCGTCTTTCACAGACATCACGAGAGGTGCGTATGCACGATCCGTTTGAACAGTCTTTGCGTGACATGCTGAACGCTTCGCCGTCCACCCGCGACGACGATGCGTGCCTTGGGCGTGTCCTGAAAACCGCCAACCGCCAGGTCGGCGCCGGCGATCTGTTCAGCCTGCTGGGCCGCTGGTTGCCCGCGCTGATGATCGCCTTGAACAACGGATCGGCTCACGTCTCGCCGGTTTCCCGTCACCGTAAACCTACCGTTCGCACTGCTGATAAGGCTGATTGAATATGGAACTTGATCTCTGGACTCAGAGCCTCGTCACTGCAATGACTGCGTTATGGACCAAGGTTGCGAATTTCATTCCGAACCTGTTCGGCGCACTGGTCGTGCTGCTGTTGGGTTTCGTCGTGGCGAAACTTTTGGATACTTTGCTGTCCAAGTTGCTCGCCAAGCTCGGTCTCGACCGCTTGATGGGCGGCACCGGTCTGACAAAATTGCTGTCCCGGGCCGGCCTTCAAGTGCCGATTTCGACGCTGATAGGCAAAATTGTCTACTGGTTCGTTCTGCTGATTTTTCTGGTTTCCGCAGCAGAATCGCTTGGACTTGAGCGAGTTTCGGCTACGCTGGACATGCTTGCGCTGTATTTGCCGAAAGTATTTGGCGCCGCGCTGGTGCTGTTGGTAGGTGTTTTGCTGGCACAACTGGCCAATGGGCTGGTGCGAGGTGCGGCAGAGGGCGTAGGGCTGGATTACGCCGCCGGGCTGGGGCGAATTGCCCAGGGCCTGGTGATTATCATCAGTATTTCGGTCGCAATCAGCCAGTTGGAGGTCAAGACTGACCTGCTCAACCATGTGATTGTGATCGTTTTGATTACCGTTGGTCTGGCAGTAGCGCTGGCCATGGGGTTGGGAAGCCGGGAAATTGCCGGCCAGATTCTTGCGGGAATCTATGTGCGTGAGTTGTATCAGGTTGGGCAACAAGTGCGTGTTGGCGAGGTCGAAGGTCAGATCGAAGAGATCGGCACGGTTAAGACCACATTGCTGACCGATGAGGGTGAGCTAGTCTCTCTCTCCAATCGGATTCTCCTGGAGCAGCATGTGAGTAGCCGCTAACCCGGCAAACCCTGCTAATGTATGCCGCCGCAAAATGCCCTGAAGGGCTGCGGCGGACATTGACCTGACTGTCGGCCCGACTTGTTTTGAATAAAGCTCAATCGCTAACCACGCGCTACGACCCCCGCGAGCTCTCTGATGAGGAGTTGGTCGCGCGCTCGCATACCGAGCTGTTTCACGTAACGCGCGCCTATGAAGAATTGATGCGGCGTTACCAACGAACATTATTTAACGTTTGTGCGCGGTATCTTGGGAACGATCGCGATGCAGACGATGTCTGTCAGGAAGTGATGTTGAAGGTGTTGTATGGCTTGAAGAACTTCGAAGGTAAATCGAAGTTCAAGACATGGCTATATAGCATCACGTACAACGAGTGCATCACACAGTATCGGAAAGAACGGCGAAAGCGTCGCTTGATGGACGCATTGAGTCTGGACCCCCTCGAGGAAGCGTCTGAAGAGAAGGCGCCGAAACCCGAGGAGAAGGGCGGACTTGATCGCTGGCTAGTGTATGTGAACCCGATTGACCGTGAAATTCTGGTGCTACGATTTGTCGCAGAGCTGGAGTTTCAGGAGATCGCAGACATCATGCACATGGGTTTGAGTGCGACAAAAATGCGTTACAAACGCGCTCTAGACAAATTGCGTGAGAAATTTGCAGGCATTGCTGAAACTTAGTTCGGCGCAAATATCTCTTACGTGTAGGCAAGTTCTGATAGACTTGCCGCCGAGTTGTCCCCCGGTTTGCGGGACTGCTTCACAATCACCAGATGGGGATTTAACGGATGAAACTGAAAAACACCTTGGGCTTGGCCATTGGTTCTCTTATTGCGGCCACTTCGTTCGGCGCATTGGCACAAGGCCAAGGCGCAGTTGAAATCGAAGGCTTTGCAAAGAAAGAGTATTACGATAGCCAGCGCGATTTCAAAAACGACGGCAACCTGTTCGGTGGTTCGGTTGGTTACTTCCTGACCGACGACGTTGAACTGCGTCTGGGCTACGACGAAGTGCACAACGTTCGTAGCGAGTCGGGCAAGAACATCAAGGGCTCCAACACTGCCCTGGACGCTCTGTACCACTTCAACAACCCAGGCGACATGCTGCGTCCGTACGTATCCGCTGGCTTCTCCGATCAGAGCATCGGTCAGAACGATCGCGGTGGTCGTAACGGTTCCACCTTCGCCAACGTTGGCGGCGGTGCCAAGCTGTACTTCACTGACAATTTCTACGCCCGTGCCGGTGTTGAAGCTCAGTACAACATCGACCAAGGTGACACCGAGTGGGCTCCAAGCGTCGGTATCGGTGTGAACTTCGGTGGCGGCTCCAAGCCTGCAGCTGCTCCAGTTCCAGCACCAGCTGAAGTCTGCTCCGACAGCGACAACGATGGCGTTTGCGACAACGTTGACAAGTGCCCGGACACCCCAGCCAACGTAACTGTTGACGCTGATGGCTGCCCAGCAGTTGCCGAAGTCGTTCGTGTTGAGCTGGACGTTAAGTTCGATTTCGACAAATCTGTTGTTAAAACCAACAGCTACGGCGACATCAAGAACCTGGCTGACTTTATGAAGCAGTACCCATCCACCACCACTACTGTTGAAGGTCACACTGACAACGTCGGTCCTGACGCTTACAACCAGAAACTGTCCGAGCGTCGTGCAAACGCCGTTAAGCAAGTTCTGACCAACCAGTACGGTGTTGAATCGTCCCGCGTTCAGTCTGTTGGCTACGGCGAATCCCGCCCAGTTGCTGACAACAAAACTGACGCTGGCCGCGCTGTAAACCGTCGCGTAGAAGCGCAGGTTGAAGCTCAAGCTAAGTAATTAGCCCGCAGCTCTGAGAAAAGCCCGGCTTAGGCCGGGCTTTTCTTTGCCTGCGATTTGGGTTTTCGAATCACCGGCCCCCTGTAGGAGCCGGCTTGCCGGCGATGGTCGTCAACGATGACGCGTTAAGCCTGACACGCTGAGGTGATCTCAGGTTCTTCGCCAGCGAGCTGGCTCCTACAGGTTTCGGGGTGTGCCGCTACAACACCGATCACCAGAATCGCCGGGCTTTTCAACTCAAAGTCGCAGGCATCTTCCTCCATCGCTGTCAGATCGCTCCGACATTCCCGTTGATGCGGCAAGGAAGCGTTTTCAATCATCGCCACCGGCGTATCCGCCGCCATCCCTCCGGCCAGCAGTTGCTCGCGAATTTCACTGAGCTTCGCCACGCCCATGTACACCACCAGCGTTGTGCCACTTTGCGCCAGGGCTTGCCAATTCAGGCTGCTGCCATCCTGAGTGTGGGCGGTGACCAGCGTCACGCCGCGCGCCACGCCCCGCAGGGTCAATGGAATATCGCATTGCGTCGCACCGGCGAGCCCGGCGGTGATGCCATTGACCAACTCCACGTCGACCCCGCGTTCGCGCAGCCACTGCGCTTCTTCACCGCCCCGCCCAAAAATGCACGGATCGCCACCCTTGAGCCGCACGACGCATTTGCCGTGGCGGGCATAACGCAGCATCAATCGATGAATGAACGCCTGAGGCGTCGAGCGACAACCACCGCGCTTGCCCACCGGAATGATCCGCGCCTGCGGGCAATGTTCCAGCACGGCGCCATTCACCAGATCGTCGATCAGCACCACATCCGCTTCGCTCAGCGCCCTGACGGCTTTGAGGGTCAGCAATTCCGGGTCACCAGGACCCGCACCCACCAGCCAGACTTTTGCGTTCATAGTGTTTTCCTCACGAGATGACGGCGATCGGCTGTGCCGTGGCGGCCAGCAAACGCTTGATTTCCGGTACGCACGAGCCGCATTGCGTGCCGCAGCCCAATTCCTGTTTCAACCCCTGCAAATCCAGGCCTCGACGGATACCGGCACAGACCGCGCCTTGGCTGACGTTTTTGCAGTTGCACAGGGTTTTAGTGCCGGCAACCGATGTGGTGGCGTTGCCCGGTGGTGCGCTCAGCGGTGCAAGCAGCCACCGCCGCAGCTGTTCATCGGCGCGACCTTCCAGCCAAAGGTCCTGCAGCCAGTGCTGCGCGAGTGTTTCGCCGGCCAGGCGAATCGCGGTGATCCGGCCGTGCTCGATCCGCACCCGTTTGCCGATGGCGCGCCGTGGGTCGTCGTACGCCAGGACCGGACCTTCATTGAGCCCAAGGCAACGGTCGATTTCGCATAACAATTGCGGATCTGGCGCTGTGGCGCTGGCAGCGCGTATGAGCAACGCAGGGCGCTCACGACCGGCGAGGCTGAGGCTGACGTAGGAAAACGCCTCACAGAGCGGTCGTAGCGTCTCAAAATGCTGTTGAACATCGCCCTCAATCAGTACGAAAAGGTTCCAGGGCAAATGCACGGGGTCGATTCGTACGCCGCTGTGTTTGAGTTCCGGTTGTTTCGACAACGGATCGAATGCCGGTTGGGTGAGCGCATTGACCCCGCCCTTCAGGAACCGGTCGCCCCAATGCATCGGCAGAAACGCCTGTCCCGGACGCACGCTGTCGTCGCTGCCGACGGCGACAATCACCGCGCCGCGACGGCTTTTCAAACTGACCAGTTCTCCCGGTTGCAGTCCATGGCGATGCAATTCATCCGGGTGCAGGCTCAGCACGGCTTCGCTGACATGACCGAACAACTGCGCGGCAGTGCCGGTGCGGCTCATGCCGTGCCATTGATCGCGCAGGCGGCCGGTGATCAGGGTCAGCGGGAATTGCCCATCGCGTTGTTCCTTGGCGGCAAGGTACGGATCGGCCAAGAACCGGGCACGCCCGTTGGCAGTCGGGAAAATTCCGTCCCGATACAGTCGGGCCGTCCCTTCACGGGCGCCGGCGGGAAACGGCCATTGCTGTGGACCGAGACGATCAATCAGCTCATGACTGATGCCGGACAAGTCCAGATCCCGGTCGCGCGTCAGGAGTTTGTACTCATCGAAGACCTGTGCCGGGGTGTCGAACGCAAACAGACTGGGTTGTCCGGGACGCAGGTATTTTTCCAGGCGTTGTGCGAAATCCACTGTAATTGCCCAGTCGGAACGCGTTTCTCCGGGGGCGACAATCGCCCGGCGAACGTGGGAAATCCGCCGTTCGGAGTTGGTCACCGTGCCGTCCTTTTCACCCCAACTGGCGGCAGGCAGCAGCAGGTCGGCGAACGCGGCGGTTTCGGTGGTGCGAAAGGCTTCCTGCAACACCACGAACGGGCAGGCTTGCAGCGCCTCGCGCACGGCGCTCTGGTCTGGCATCGATTGCGCGGGGTTGGTGCAGGCGATCCACAGGGCTTTGATGGTGCCGTTGCGAACCTGCTCAAACAGTTCGATCGCCGTGAGCCCGGTGTTTGCCGGCAGTTGATCCACGCCCCAGTAGGCTGCGACTTCTGCACGATGCTCGGCATTGGCCGCTTCGCGATGGCCCGGCAGCAGGTTCGACAGGCTGCCGGTTTCGCGGCCACCCATGGCATTTGGCTGACCGGTCAGGGAGAAAGGTCCTGCGCCAGGACGGCCGATCTGCCCGGTGGCCAGGTGCAGGTTGATCAAGGCACTGTTTTTTGCACTGCCGGCGGTGGACTGGTTCATACCCATGCACCACAGCGACAGAAAGCTTGGCGAGGTACCGACCCACTCGGCGCATTGCTGCAGTTGCTCGACGCTGATCCCGCACAGCTGCGAGACCATTGGCGGCGTGTAATCGCGTACCAGGTTCTTCAGTTCGGCCAGGCCTTCGGTGTGGGCCTCGATGAAGTCGCGGTCGATCCAGTCTTCCCACAGCAGCAGGTACAAAATCCCATGGAACAAGGCGACATCGGTGCCCGGAAGAATCGCCAGATGCAGGTCAGCCAGGTCACAGGTATCCGTACGACGCGGATCGATGACGATGACTTTCATCTGTGGTCGGCGGGATTTGGCCTCTTCCAGGCGACGAAACAGGACCGGGTGGGCGTAGGCCATGTTACTGCCGACGATCATCACGCAGTCGCTTGACTCAAGGTCTTCGTAACTACATGGCGGTGCATCGGCGCCGAGGCTGCGCTTGTAGCCGACCACTGCCGATGACATGCACAGGCGCGAATTGCTGTCGATGTTGTTGGTGCCGACCAACGCTCGCGCCAGTTTGTTGAAACTGTAGTAATCCTCGGTCAGCAACTGCCCGGAGATGTAAAACGCCACGCTGTCCGGGCCGTGTTCGGCGATGGTTTCGGCGAACACGCTGGCAGCGTGATCAAGGGCGGTGTCCCAGTCGGTGCGGCTGCGGGCCAGGCCTTTGCCCAGGCGCAGTTCCGGGTACAGCGCTCGGGCCGCGAGGTCGCCGGTCAAGTGCAGGGTCGAGCCCTTGCTGCACAGCTTGCCGAAGTTGGCCGGGTGGGCCGGATCGCCGCTGACGCCGAGGATGCGCTCGCCGTCATGCTCGATCAGCACGCCGCAGCCGACCCCGCAGTAGCAACAGGTGGAGGCGGTGATCTGGCGGTTCATCAGCTGGCTTCCCGCAGGGTTTCACCAAACATCAGGTGATTGCGGATTTCGTCGATATTTCGGTTCTCGCGAATCTGCCGGAAATACCAACCACCATCGGTCGTGTCGCCGTACAGGCAGGCCCCGACCAGCACGTCGTCCTTGATCACCAGTTTTTTGTAGATCCCGCCGATCGGGTCGGAAAGGGTGATGGTTTCGGTGCCTTCGCCGCCCATGAAATCGCCGGCGGAGAACAGGTCGATGCCGGTGACTTTCAATTTGGTCGAGGTCACCGAGCCTTTGTAGCTGGCGAAGCCAAGCTGTGCGAGATGGTTGGCGCAGACCTTGGCCTGTTCGAACAGCGGCGCCACCAGGCCGTAGGCGATGCCGCGATGGCTGGCGCATTCGCCGATGGCGTAAACCCGTGGGTCGTAGGTTTGCAGGGTGTCGTTGACCAGAATCCCACGGTTGCACGGGAGCCCGGAGCGTTCCGCGAGTTCGGTCGCGGGGCGGATGCCGGCGGCCATCACCACCAGGTCGGCGGGGATGCGCTCGCCGTTCTTGAACTCGACCGAGCCGACCCGGCCATTGCCGGTATCGTGCAGGGTCTGGGTTTGCTCGCGCAGGCGAAAGTGCAGGCCACGGTCTTCTAGCGCGGTTTGCAGCAATCGGCCGCTGATGTTGTCCAGTTGCCGTTCCAGCAACCATTCGCCGTTGTGCACCACGGTGACGTGCATGCCGCGCAGCATCAGGCCATTGGCCGCTTCCAGGCCGAGCAGGCCGCCGCCGATGACCACCGCGTGCTTGTGGGTTTTTGCGGTGTTGATCATGGCTTGGGTGTCGGCGATGTCGCGGTAGCCGATTACGCCGTGCAACGTGTTGCCCGGGATCGGCAGGATGAACGGGGTCGAGCCGGTGGCAATCAGCAGGCGGTCGTATTCGGCCTCGGTGCCGTCGTCGGCGATGACCCGACGTTTGATCCGGTCGATCTCTACGACTCTGCGGTTGAGCAGCAACTTGATGTTGTTGTCCAGGTACCAGTCCAGGTCGTTGAGCGCGATCTCTTCGAAGGTTTGCTCGCCGGCCAGTACGGGCGACAGCAGGATGCGGTTGTAGTTGGTATGGGGTTCGGCACCGAAGACCGTGATGTCGTACAGCTCGTTGCTCAGCTTGAGCAGCTCTTCCAGGGTGCGAACCCCGGCCATGCCGTTGCCGATCATCACCAGTTTTAGTTTTTTCATCAGGTTCTCCGGGGAGCTCGGACCTGCCTCGACAGGGCGTTCAGGTCGTGCTCGACAAATTTTGCGCAAACAAAAAAAGGCGTCTCGCTAGTTGCCTAGCGAGGACGCCTTTGTCCTGGTCCCGTTCTCTCGGGAAGCGCATCCTTCGTCGTTGAAGGCTGGGCTTTATGTCTGTTGAGAGAGGTAATGCAGTGGTTGTGCCAAGTTGTCCTGCACCCGGTTTTGTTGGCTCGGAGTGCTTAATCAAAGGGGGCTTCTGCACCGAATCGAAGCGTGGTGCCCGCTAATGGAGCGGGTTGTTGATGGATGTGTGGTGGCTGTCAGTCCGCCTTCGCGAGCAAGCTCAGCTCCTACAGGTCGATCAACCCGCAACCTGTAGGAGCTGAGCTTGCTCGCGAAGGACGCGACTCGGTCTAGCCGCGAAACAGCAAAACCAGCAGCACCACATTCACCAGCAGCGCCACCAACGCCAACGTCCGCCAGACCTTCACTGGCTCGCGCTCCAGCAGCGGCCGGGGCCGCACGCTCAAACTGCGTCGTTCACCCTGTTCCAGCACCAATAACCATTCTTCCGCGGTTTCGAATCGCTCCGCGGGGTCCGCCGCCACCGCGCGCTCCAGGCTTTGTGCGATCCACTCGGGCAGGTCCGGGCGGTAGCGACTGGCGCTGACCGGTACACCAAACCGTGGACGCTGGAACGCTTCGATTTCGCCGTAGGGATAATGCCCGGTGAGCAGGAAATACAAGGTCACGCCGGCCGCATACAGATCCTGTTGCGGGCTCGGCGCGTCACCGCGAAAAGCTTCCGGCGCAATGTAACTGGGGGTTCCGGGCAGGGTCGAGGCCTGATCTTCAGACAGGCCAGGGCAGTAGGCCAGGCCGAAATCCAGCAATCGCAGCTCGCCGTCATCCCCCAGCAGCAGATTCTCTGGTTTGATGTCGCGATGCAGAATCTGCCGTCGATGCAGCATACCGACCGCCCGCAGCAAACGTTCCGCCAGATCCTGCCATTGGGCCAGCGGCAGCGTTGTGGTTCGCTCAGCCAGTTGCGCCAAAGTCGAGCCGGAATATTCACGCATCACGTAGTACAAATGCTGACGCTGACTGGCGGCATGGACTTCAGGGAAATGCCGGCCGGCCACGCGCTTGAGAAACCATTCCTCCGACAGCAAGGCTTGCCCGGCCAGGTGATCGTCGCGCAACGCGCCGGGCAGGGTTTTCAGCAGCCAGGGTTGTTGCTGAGCGTCGCGCACCCGATAGAGCAGCGACTGCTGGCTTTGGCCGAGTATTCCTTCGACGTGCCAGCCCTCAAACGTCTGGCCCGGTTTCAGCGCTGGCGGCAGTGGCCATTGCTGCACATGAATCAACGCATCGCCGATGCTCGTTTCACCGAGGGCGTCGACCCGCACCAATAATGCGCTGGCGTTGTCCTGACTGCCCGCCAGATGCGCCGCATTCACCAGGGTTTGCGCGGCGCTGTGCAGATCCGGTTGATCGCGCAGAATCGCCGAAATAGCGGTGTCGCCCAGCACAGCCCAGATGCCGTCGCTGAGCAGCACGAAATGCTCATTCAGCCGCAGTTCGCCATCGAGAAAATCCAGCACCAGATGCTGGTCGAGGCCGAGCGCCCGTTTGAGCACATGCTGCATGCCCGGTTGGTCCCAGACGTGGTCCTCCGTGACCCGCTGCAATTGATCGGCGTGCCAGCGATAAACCCTGCAGTCACCGACATGCGCCAAGGTAAAACGCCTGCCGCGCATGACCAGGGCGCTGACAGTGGTCAACAGCGGTTGCCCACCGCCATTGGCCTGCAACCAGCGATTTTGCGCCAGCAGCAAACGATCCAGTGCCTGGGCGACACCCCAGGTTTCCGGGGTGGCGTAGTAGTCCAGCGCCAGTGCCTGCAAGGTCGAGCGCGCCGCGAGACCGCCATCGGCGCACTGGCTGACGCCGTCGGCGATGGCGAACAGGTAACCCTTGCTCGCCGCCAGTGCCGGGGCCGGCGTCACCAGGCGCAGGGCGTCCTGGTTCTCCTCGCGCGGACCGATGGCGCTGGCTTCGGCAAAACTCAGTTGCAGGCTCATTCAGCCCTCACACCCGCGCAGCAGTGACGGCCGCCGAACCCCAAGTCGTTCTCCAGCGACGCTTCACGCCGTGCAGGCCGAACCAGGCGAGGACGCCGAGGCTGGCGAACAACCACAGCGCCAGTTGATAACTGCCGGTGCTTTGCTTGATCGCGCCCATGCCTGCCGCGAGGGCGAAGCCGCCGATGCCACCGGCCATGCCGATCAAACCGGTCATCACACCGATCTCTCGACGAAAACGTTGCGGGACCAATTGGAAAACCGCGCCGTTACCGGCACCCAGACCGAGCATCGTGCAGACGAAAAGTGCCAGCGCCGCGTAGGAACTCGGCAAGTTGAAACCCACTGCCGCAATGCAGATCGCCGCCACCGTGTACATCGCCAGCAATGTGCGAATCCCGCCGAAGCGGTCGGCCAGTGCGCCGCCCAGAGGCCGCATCAAACTGCCGCCAAACACGCAGGCTGCCGTGTAGTAACCGGCAGTCACCGGACTCAGGCCGTATTGGTCGTTGAAGTAGCCGGGCAGGGCGCTGGCCAGGCCGATGAAGCCGCCAAAGGTCACGCTGTAGAAAAACATGAACCACCAGCTGTCGCGGTCGCCCAGGGCTTTGAAGTAGTCGGACACCGACTTGGCTTTCGGCCGCTCAGGCGCGTTTTTGGCCAGCCAGGCGAAGACGATGATGGTCAGGATCAGCGGAATCAGCGCGAAGCCAAACACGTTGCTCCAGCCGAACGCGGCAGCCAGCACCGGAGCGATCAGCGCGGCGAGCACGGTGCCCGAGTTACCGGCCCCGGCGATGCCCATGGCCTTGCCTTGATGCTGCGGCGGATACCACTGCGACGCCAACGGCAGGGCCACGGCGAACGACGCGCCCGCCATGCCGAGGAACAGGCCCAGCAGCAGCGCTTGTTCGTAACTGTGGATGCCGTGCTTCCAGGCAACGAACAGGGCGCAGATGACGATCACCTGGCCGATCAGCCCGGCGGTTTTTGGCGACAGGCGATCCGCCAGCATGCCCATGATAAAGCGCAGTACGGCCCCGGCCAGAATCGGCGTGGCCACCACCAGCCCGCGTTGTTGGGTGGTCAGGTGCAGGTCGGCGGCGATCTGCACCGCCAGAGGGCCGAGCAGGTACCAGACCATGAAACTCAGGTCGAAATAGAGGAAGGCCGCGAACAGGGTCGGGGTATGGCCGGATTTCCAGAAGCTTGAATTCATCGCGCACCTCAGCTGTGAGTCGTCTCGAGAAGGAGTCATGAGCTTGCAGGTGGGGCGCCGCAACGGCCGCACCACCGGCCCCGGTCTGTGGGGCCAAAACAAAAAAACGCCGCCACCCGATTCGCCATGGGCAAATGAGGTGAGCGACGTCTTTGTCGTAGGTGGGGCAACCGCCGTTGGTTACCTGTAGTGATTGCTTAGCGAGATTTGTGCCAACAGTGTGAGACCGAGTCGCGTCGATTCGCGGGCAAGCCTCGCTCCTACAAGTATTGCGCTTGCTCTTGTAGGAGCGAGGCTTGCCCGCGAAGGCGTCCTTCAGCCGAGCAATTCACTCATCGCAATGATCTGCTCCGCCACCTGAATCAGCTTCTGCTGCCGGCTCATGGCCTGGCGGCGCATCAGCGTGTAGGCCTCTTCTTCGTTGCAGTCCTTCATCTTCATCAGCAGCCCCTTGGCCAGCTCGATGCGCTTGCGCTCGGCCAGCTGCTGGTCGCGGGCGTGCAGTTGCGCGCGCAGGGCCTGGTCGCTTTCGAAGCGTGCCATGGCCACGTCGAGAATCGGCTGCAAGCGTTGTGCGTGGATGCCTTCGACGATGTAGGCGCTGACCCCGGACTTGATCGCCTGACGCATCACGTCGGGGTCATGTTCGTCGGTAAACATCACAATTGGCCGTGGCTGGTCTCGACTCACCAGCACCACTTGCTCCATCACATCGCGGCTCGGTGACTCGGTATCGATCAAAATCACATCCGGACGCACCGTTTCGACGCGCGCGGGCAGGTCGATGGTCAGGCCGGACTCGTCGATGACCTCGAATCCGGCTTCGGTCAGGGCGGCCTTCAAGCGGCCGACTTTCTTCGCGGTGTCGTTGATCAGCAGGATACGCAACATGTTCGCAGTCTCCTGTCAGCGGCTGGCGAGTAGGGGCGAGCTGTCGCTCATGGCGTGCAGTTTGAAGCTGCGGGCATACCCGGCCGGGTCCGAGCCGTCCCAGATTTTGCCGTCGATCAACTGGCTGCTGCGCATTTCCCTGGCCGAAGAATCGACACCGACCGCGCTGGCGGCCTCTCGATACAAGTCTAGTTGCTGGACCTGACGGGCCACGGCGAGGTAGTCCGGGTCGTCGCGCAGCAAACCCCAGCGGCGGAACTGGGTCATGAACCACATGCCATCGGACAGGTAAGGCTGATTGACCTCGCCGGCGCCATGGAAGCGCAGCGCGTGCGGGTCTTGCCATTGGTTGCCGAGGCCGTCGGCGTAGTCGCCGAGCAAACGCGGTTCGATGCAGTCGAGCGGCGCGTCCAGGTATTGGGGGGCGCTCAGCAACTGCGCGGTGCTGCGGCGATTCTCGACGCTTTCTTCAATGAAGCGGCTGGCCTCCAGAATCGCCTTCACCAGCGCCCGGGCGGTGTTGGGGTATTGCTCGACGAAGGCGCGGGTGCAGCCGAGGACTTTTTCCGGATGATCGGGCCAGATGGTCTGGGTCGTTGCCATGGTGAAGCCGAGATTGTGTTTCACGGCGCTGGCGGACCACGGTTCACCGACGCAGAAACCATCGATTCGCCCGGCTTGCAGGTGCGCGACCATTTGCGGCGGCGGCACCACCACACTGTCGACGTCGTGCAGCGGATGAATGCCTTGGCTCGCCAGCCAGTAATACAGCCACATGGCGTGGGTGCCGGTCGGAAAAGTCTGGGCGAAGGTGAGTTTTGGGCGAGTTTGGTGCACGTGTCGATCCAGTGCTTCAGGACCGGTCACGCCCAACGCCTGCAAACCGTGGGAAAGGTTGATGCTCTGGCCGTTCTGGTTCAGGCCCATGAGCACCGCCATTTCGGTCGGCGCCACGCCGCCGATGCCCAGGTGCACGGCGTAGATCAAACCGTACAGGCTGTGGGCGGCATCGAGTTCGCCGCTGACCAGTTTGTCCCGCAGGTTGGCCCAGGAAGACTGGCGCTTGAGATTCAAGGTCAGGCCGTAGGGCTGGGCGAAGCCCTGAGTGGCGGCGACCACCACCGAGGCGCAATCGCTCAAGGCCATGAAACCGAGGTTGATGTCGGTCTTTTCCGGGGCATCGCTGCCGTTGACCCAGGCCAGAGGGCCCGCTGTGGTTTCATTCATGGCAAAACACCTTCCAAAAAAAGCGTCGTCCCAGGCCTTCGCGCAAGCAAAGCCGGGTGACGACGCCATTGTCCTTCCACTCATCCCGCCGTTGGCATGAGTGCTGATGCCTGTGTTGGTGCAAGGCATATGCCATCGCTTGCTGATTTTGTCGCGCGCCTCGCTTGCGACCCCGATGCCCGGCTATAATCGCCGCCTCATTTCGCCGCCATTCGAGTCAACGCCGCCCATGTACACCCTGGCCCGTCAGCTGTTGTTCAAACTTTCCCCGGAAACCTCCCACGATCTGTCCCTGGACCTGATCGGCGCGGGCGGGCGTTTGGGCCTCAACGGCTTGCTGTGCAAGGCGCCGGCAAAAATGCCGGTAAGCGTCATGGGTCTGGACTTCCCGAACCCGGTGGGTCTGGCAGCCGGTCTGGACAAGAACGGCGCGGCCATCGACGGTTTTGCCCAGTTGGGTTTTGGTTTTGTCGAAATCGGCACCATCACGCCGCGTCCGCAGCCGGGCAATCCGAAGCCACGGATTTTCCGTCTGCCGGAAGCCGAGGCGATCATCAACCGCATGGGCTTCAACAACCTCGGCGTCGATCACTTGCTGGCCCGCGTGGCTGCGGCCAAATACAAGGGCGTGCTGGGCATCAACATCGGCAAGAACTTCGATACCCCGGTCGAGCGTGCGGTCGACGATTACCTGATCTGCCTGGACAAGGTCTACGCCCACGCCAGCTATGTGACGGTCAACGTCAGCTCGCCGAATACCCCGGGCCTGCGCAGCCTGCAGTTCGGCGATTCGCTCAAGCAATTGCTGGCTGACCTGGCGACTCGTCGTGCCGAGCTGGCATTGCGTCACGGCAAACATGTTCCGTTGGCGATCAAGATCGCACCGGACATGACCGACGAAGAAACCGCACAAGTCGCGCAAGCGCTGATCGAAACCGGGATGGACGCGGTGATCGCCACCAACACCACCCTGAGCCGCGTCGGCGTCGAAGGCATGGAATACGGTGACGAGGCGGGCGGTCTGTCCGGCGCACCGGTTCGTGACAAGAGCACCCACACCGTGAAGGTGCTGGCGGCTGAGTTGGCGGGTCGCTTGCCGATCATCGCCGTGGGTGGCATCACCGAAGGCAAGCATGCCGCCGAGAAAATCGCGGCGGGTGCGAGCCTGGTGCAGCTCTATTCCGGCTTCATCTACAAAGGCCCGGCGCTGATTCGCGAGTCCGTGGACGCCATCGCCGCCCTGCGCTAAACCCCGTACCTGTAGGAGCGGCCGGGCGGCGTTCCGTTTGCCAGCGAAGGCGTCCTGACGATCGCTTTCGCCGGCAAGCCGTGCTCCTACAAGGTCGTTGGCGTCTTCGAGATCGCTTTCGCAGCATTGCATAACCCTTGTAGGAGCCGGCTTGCTGGCGATAGCGGTGGGTCAGCGACACATGTATTGCCTGATAGGACGCCATCGCCGGCAAGCCGGCTCCTACAGGGGGGGCTGGCCAAAGAGCAAGCATAAAAAAGGGCTCCTCGAAGGAGCCCTTGGGCCGAAGCCCGCCGCCCGGATGGGGCGTGCGTGGTAAGTCGTTACGTAATCAGGTTGTCGTGTCGGAGTGTGTGCCCTGTGTTAGCCGACGGCGTGAAGTTCGTTGAGTCTATGGATTCCCGCAGTGCCGGTCATACCGTCCCAGTTGTCGCCGCGTCCTTCTCGCCAGCCGTTAATCCAGGCTTGGCGTACTGACGGTAGAGTAAATGGGCAAAGCTCACGGGATTTGCCACCAACGCCATATTGATATCCGCGTAAAAATGCTCTTTCCAACGGATCACGCTTAAGTCTTCTCATAGGGTGTTGCCCTCACTTGTTGACTGTATGTATCGCGTTGACCTCAATCGAGGTCTGGCAGAAATGTCTGCCGTTGGGGGGCTCGCTGCCGGCGTGGCGAGCCAAGGTGTTGACGTCCGTTGTGGCGCCAACCTGTATTGAGTTCTAACCAATGCGTCACATCGAGGGAATGATCGTTTTGTCATAAGGACGTAACCATAAAGATGCTATGGCCATAAGTAACACGATGTTTGTCCCGTGTTTATTGGCCAAAGCCCTGTATGATCGGCCCCCCGCAGGATGAAGGGGTTAATCCTTTAGTGAGAATGCCTCGCGTTGGTCCCGGGCATTATTCGACGAAGGGTCGAGTTATGACATTTTGTTGCATCAACTTTTTTATCTGCCCGTGCATCTAAGCTCTTCTAACCTGAGCAGCACGGGTGGGACGGCACACCTTCGTGCCACGCGGGCGCTCTTTTAGAAAAGCGCCTGATTGAAAACCGGGCCGGCAATGCGTTGCCGGTTCACTTAGCCAAAGGCTCTGAAATTCCAATGTCCGATCAATTCGAAATCTTCCTCACTTGCCCAAAAGGCCTCGAAGGCCTGCTCATCGAGGAAGCCGTCGGGCTTGGCCTTGAAGAAGCGCGTGAGCACACCTCTGCCGTGCGCGGCATGGCGACCATGGAAACCGCTTATCGCCTGTGCCTGTGGTCGCGTCTGGCGAACCGGGTGCTGTTGGTGCTCAAGCGTTTCCCGATGAAGGACGCCGAAGACCTGTATCACGGCGTGCTCGATATCGAGTGGCAAGACCACATGCTCAACGACGGCACCCTGGCCGTCGAGTTCAGCGGTCACGGTTCGGGCATCGACAACACGCACTTTGGCGCCCTGAAAGTCAAAGACGCCATCGTCGACAAGCTGCGCACCCCGCAGGGCGGCCGTCCGTCCATCGACAAACTCAACCCGGACCTGCGTATTCACCTGCGCCTGGACCGTGGCGAAGCGATCCTGTCCCTCGACCTCTCCGGCCACAGCCTGCACCAGCGCGGCTATCGCCTGCAGCAAGGCGCGGCGCCGCTGAAGGAAAACCTCGCGGCCGCCATCCTGATCCGTTCCGGCTGGCCGCGCATTGCCGCCGACGGCGGCGCGCTGGCTGACCCGATGTGCGGTGTCGGTACGTTCCTCGTCGAAGCGGCGATGATCGCCGCCGATATGGCACCGAACCTGCGTCGCGAGCAGTGGGGTTTCACCGCGTGGCTTGGCCACGTGCCGGCGTTGTGGAAAAAGCTTCACGAAGAAGCCACCGAGCGCGCTGCGGCCGGTCTGGCCAAGCCACCGCTGTGGATTCGTGGCTACGAAGCCGACCCGCGCCTGATTCAACCGGGCCGCAACAACGTCGAGCGTGCCGGCCTGAGCGAGTGGATCAAGATCTATCAGGGCGAAGTCGGTACCTTCGAGCCGCGTCCGGACCAGAATCAGAAAGGCCTGGTGATCTGCAACCCACCGTACGGCGAGCGTCTGGGCGACGAGGCGAGCTTGCTCTACCTCTACCAGAACCTCGGCGAGCGTCTGCGTCAGGCCTGCCTGAACTGGGAAGCGGCGGTGTTCACCGGCGCGCCGGACCTGGGCAAGCGCATGGGCATCCGCAGCCACAAGCAGTATTCGTTCTGGAACGGCGCGTTGCCGTGCAAGCTGCTGCTGATCAAGGTCACGCCGGATCAGTTCGTCACCGGCGAGCGTCGTACCCCGGAACAGCGTCAGGTCGAGCGCGAACAGGCGGAATACGATCAGGCGCCGAACGAGCCGCAGGAACGCCAGTACAACAAAAACGGTAATCCGATCAAACCAGCCGCGGTACCCGCTCCGGTGATCGAGCAACCGCGTTTGAGCGAAGGCGGGCAGATGTTTGCCAACCGTCTGCAAAAGAATCTCAAGGCGCTGGGCAAATGGGTCAAGCGTGAAGGCATCGACTGCTACCGCGTCTACGATGCCGACATGCCGGAATACTCGATGGCCATCGACCTGTATCAGGATTGGGTTCACGTTCAGGAATACGCCGCGCCGAAATCCATCGACCCGGAAAAAGCCTCGGCGCGCATGTTTGATGCACTGGCAGCCATTCCGCAGGCGTTGAACATCGACAAGAACCGCGTAGTGGTCAAGCGTCGCGAGCGTCAGAGCGGTACCAAGCAGTACGAGCGTCAGGCGGCGCAAGGCAAGTTCGTCGAGGTCAACGAAGGCGGCGTGAAGCTGCTGGTCAACCTCACCGACTACCTCGACACCGGGCTGTTCCTCGACCACCGGCCAATGCGCATGCGCATCCAGAAAGAGGCGGCCGGCAAGCGCTTCCTCAATCTGTATTGCTACACCGCGACGGCCAGCGTCCACGCAGCCAAGGGCGGCGCGCGCAGCACCACCAGCGTCGACTTGTCGAAAACCTACCTCGACTGGGCGCGTCGCAACCTGTCGCTGAACGGTTTCTCCGACAAGAACCGTCTGGAGCAGAGCGACGTGATGGTCTGGCTGGATGCCTGCCGTGACGAGTTCGACCTGATCTTCATCGACCCGCCGACCTTCTCCAACTCCAAGCGCATGGAAGGGATCTTCGACGTGCAGCGAGATCAGGTGCAGTTGATCGACCTGGCCATGGCGCGACTGGCGCCGGGTGGCGTGTTGTACTTCTCCAACAACTTCCGCAAGTTCGCGCTCGAGGAAAACCTCACCGAGCGTTACGCGGTCGAGGAGATTACGACCCAGACCATCGATCCGGATTTCGCCCGCAACGGCAAGATCCACCGGGCCTGGAAAATCACTGCGCGCTGACAGTTTTTTGCATTGGATCCACAGAGCCTTGATTTTTAAAGGCTCTTGGCTTCTTTCAGTGCTGGTCAAATTGATGGCTAATAGCTATAACTCATCGCATGGCCAATGGGCTTTTCCGGCACCTGGCGTTTTGAGTTGCCTCTATGTCGTTGCACGCCGTGCGCCCAAAGATCCTGGGTTTTATCAGTGAAGACGTCTCGGCCTGGCTGGTCGCGTTGTTTGTATTGGTCGTCGGCGGGATTCTCACCGGGTTGCTCGCCTGGTCGACCCTGAATCTGTTTCACCAACAATTGCGGCAACGTTTCCAACTGCTGGCCAGTGAACGTTACAGCCGTATCGAAGAACGTTTCGAAGATCAGGAGCAGCGCCTCGATGGCCTGCGCCGATTCTTTGTCAATTCCGATTCGGTTGCCCGCGAGGAATTCGACGGTTACACCCAACCTTTGCTGCACCGGACACAGGCCTATTCGTTCGCCCTGCGGGTCAGTCGTGCCGAGCGGGCGGAGTTTGAGCGTCGGGTACGTGCAGAAGGTTTATCCGATTTCAGCATTCGTGAGCTCAATGCCGACGGTCAGCTGCAATTGGCAGCGGAACGCGATGAGTATGTCGTGGTGCTGTACAGCCAGACCCAGAGCAAGCTCGGCTCACCGTTGGGTTACGACCTGGCGGCGCAGCCCCTGCGTCGTGCCACCCTGGACCGGGCGGACCAGCATGGCCAGATGGCGGTGTCGCAACCGATGCATCTCGTCGCCATCGAGCCGGCCTATGCGCGGGGCGTGTTGCTGGTGGCGCCGGTCATTCCACGCAGCAGTCCAGACACGAAACCTTACGGTTATGTGATGGCGGTGATCAGCATGCGTCAGTTGCTTGCCGATGGCTTGCCGGAAGCGGGTCGTGATTATCTGTCGGTGCGAATCCTCGACCTGTCCACCGACGATCAGCACGAAGTGCTTTACGAATCGCCCAACGGCCCTGCCGTCAGTGAGTTGTCCGCGACCCGGCTGCTGCGGCTGGCCGACCATGACTATCAGGTCGACATCCAGCCCAGCGAGGCTTTTCTGCAAGCCAACCACTCTTCGGTCAGCAGCCTGGTGGTGCTGGGCGGGTTGCTCAGTCTGCTGCTCAGCTCGCTGCTGTATGTGTTGGTCAGTCAGCGGCAACGCGCGCTGAAAATGGTCGAGCAGCGGACCCAGGAGTTGCGCGCCCGTGAGCAGGAGCTGCGCGGTACTCATGGTCAACTGCGTGGCGTATTGAATGCCGCGACCCAGGTGGCAATCATCGCCACCGACCTGCGCGGCGTCATCAGCACGTTCAACGCCGGGGCGGAGCAGATGCTCGGCTACTCGAGCGTGGAAGTGGTGGGGCACATGACCCTGGAAAACCTGCACCTGCCCCGGGAACTTGCTGCGCGTTCGGCCGAGTTGAGTACACGTTATGGCAAAACGATTCCGACCTGCCAGGCGATGTTGGTCGAGGGCGGCGAGGAGGGCGGTCACGAGGCGCGGGAGTGGACGCTGGTGCGTGGCGATGGCAGTCAGTTGACGGTGAACATGCTGGCGACCCCGGTGCTCGACGAGCAAGGTTTGTGGGTCGGGCACCTGGCGATCTGCATCGACGTCACCGAGCGCAAGCGCGTGCACGAAGCGCTCGCTGCTCGGGATTTGCTCTTGAAGAAACTCAGCGCCCATGTGCCCGGCGGGATTTACCAGTTCAAGATGGAATTCGACGGGCGCTTCAGTGTGATCTACGCCAGCGATGGTATCCGCGAAATCTATGAGCTCGAACCGGATGTGATGCTGCTCAACGCAGAAGCCATTTTCACCCGGATTCACCCCCAGGACACCACCCGGGTCCGCGCCTCAATCCGGGCGTCGGCGGACACGCTCAGCCCGTGGCGCGAAGAGTACCGCGTGCAGTTGCCGATGCGGGGTCTGCGCTGGGTGCGTGGTGAAGCGACGCCGGAGGAACTGCCCGGTGGCGGCGTGCTCTGGCATGGCTACGTCTCGGACATCTCTGACCTCAAGCGCGTCGAAGAAGAGCTGAGGGCGCTGTCGATCACCGACTCGTTGACCGGGATCCATAACCGTCGCTACTTCCAGGAGCGGCTGACCACCGAGATGGCTCGTGTGGAGCGCGGTGGCGGCGAGTTGTCGGTGATCATGCTCGACATCGACCATTTCAAACGCATCAATGACCAGCATGGTCACGCCGTGGGCGATCGGGTGTTGCAGGCGGTGTGCGAGCGCATCGGCAATCGCCTGCGCCGCACCGATGTGTTCTGTCGCCTGGGCGGTGAAGAGTTTATGGTGCTCTGCCCGGACATCGACGGCGAACAAGCCTTTGGGCTGGCGCTGGAACTGTGGCAGGGCTTGCGCAGTTCGCCGATCGACGACGTCGGGATCGTCACGGCGAGTTTCGGTATCGCCAGTTGGCGTGCCGACGAAGGCGCGGATGCGTTGCTGCTGCGGGCGGACTCGGGGGTGTATGCGGCGAAACAGGCGGGACGGGATCGGGTTCAGGGGGAGATGAATTAACCCCCCCGGCTGCACGCAAACGTTCTGTAGGAGCCGGCTTGCTGGCGATGGCGTTCGTTCAGGCGATTCACCTGTCGACTGACCCACCGCTATCGCCAGCAAGCCGGCTCCTACAGTTGATCTCCAGTGTTCTTCAGATCGGGTTACAGAACCGAAGCCGTATCAGGCAGTTTCGGCTGGCGATACAGGTCCAGCAGCACCTGATCCAGCACTGACGATGCGCCAAACGGGGCCTTGTCGTTGAGGATCGCCACCACCGCCCAGGTGTTGCCATTGACGTCGCGGCTGAAGCCGGAGATCGCGCGCACGGTGTTCAGGGTGCCGGTCTTGACGTGGGCTTCACCGCGCATCGCGGTGGTCTTCAGGCGTTTGCGCATGGTGCCGTCGGTGCCGGCAATCGGCATCGAACTGATGAACTCGGCAGCGTACGGGCTGCGCCACGCGGCTTGCAGCATTGCCGCCATTTCACGGGCGCTCACGCGTTCTGCGCGGGACAGGCCGGAACCGTTTTCCATCACCAGGTGCGGCGCGGTAATGCCTTTCTTCGCCAGCCACTGACGCACCACGCGCTGGGCCGCTTTGGCGTCATCGGCATCGGCATCGGTGCGGAATTTCTGGCCCAGGCTCAGGAACAGCTGCTGCGCCATGGTGTTGTTACTGTATTTGTTGATGTCGCGGATGACTTCCGCCAGGTCCGGCGAGAAGGCGCGAGCCAGGACCTTGGCGTCTTTCGGCGTGGGTGCCAGAACGTCCTTGCCCTGAATGCTGCCGCCCAGTTCCTTCCAGATCGCCCGGACGGCACCGGCGGTGTACGTCGCGTGGTCGAGCAGCGACAGGTAAGTCTGCGAGCTGCAGCCTTCGCCCAACTGCCCGCCGACGGTCACGGTGACGCTGCCGTCGGCCTGGGTCACCGGGTTGTAACGCACGCCACCGGTGCATTGCTTGGTGTTGACGGCCTTGACCTGGTTTTCGATGCGGATGCTGGCAATCGGCGGCTCTACCGAGATCAGCACACGGCCGTTGTCGTTGCGCGCGACGAAACGCAGGGCCTTGAGGTTGACCAGCAGCGAATCGGGTTTGACCAGGAACGGTTTGTTCTCGTCATTGCCGTCATCGTTGAACTCCGGCAGTTGCGGTTGCACGAAGAAGCCGCGATCGAGCACCAGGTCGCCGGTGACTTGCGTCACGCCGTTGGCCCGCAGGTCGCGCATCAGCAGCCAGAGTTTTTCCATGTTCAGTTTCGGATCGCCGCCACCCTTGAGGTAGAGGTTGCCGTTGAGAATGCCGCCGCTGAGGGTGCCGTCGGTGTAGAACTCGGTTTTCCACTGGTGGTTCGGGCCGAGCATTTCCAGCGCTGCATAGGTGGTCACCAGTTTCATGGTGGACGCCGGGTTGACCGAGACGTCAGCGTTGAAAATGGTCGGGGTGCCAGGGCCGTTGAGCGGGATCATCACCAGGGACAGGGCGTTGTCCTGCAGCTTACTGGCCTTGAGGGCTTTTTCGACGTTGGGCGACAGCGCGGTATTGATGGCAGCAGCGGAAACGGGGAGGGCCAGCGGGAGAAGAAGACTGGCCAGCAACAGTGGACGCAAAGATTTGATCATCTGAAATAAAACCCTACAGCCGAGGGGAAAAAGACGAGGGCATGAAGATAATTTCCCTCAGTGGTCATGAAAGTGTCGGCATTATGCCCCAAGGTGTAGCGGCTTGTGCCGTGCCCGCGCCTTCTAATCCGCTATTTTTTTACCGGCGGTAACGCGTTGCGCCCAGAGAGTCGGGCAATTGGCGGCTTAAACTGCTAAAGTGCCGCCCGTTATTACTTATGAGGATTGTTCCAATGGCGACTAACCGTTCCCAGCGTCTGCGCAAAAAACTGTGCGTCGATGAATTTCAAGAGCTGGGTTTCGAACTGAACCTGGATTTCAAAGAAGATTTGGCTGATGAAGCCATTGATGCTTTCCTCGACGCGTTCCTGAAAGAAGCCATGGAAGCCAACGGTCTGGGCTATGTTGGCGGCGACGACTTCGGTCTGGTTTGCCTGCAGAAACGTGGCTCGGTGTCCGAAGAGCAGCGTGCAGCTGTTGAAGCCTGGCTCAAAGGCCGCAGCGAACTGACTGAAGTCACCGTCAGCCCGCTGATCGACGTCTGGTACCCGGAAAAGCCGATCAATCCGGTAGCTTGATGTCATAAAAAACGGCGACCCAAGGGTCGCCGTTTTTTTATGCCTGCTTTTTGATGGTGCATGGCTTGGCCGCCATGGCGATCTCGGGAATGCCTTCGCGGGCAAGTCGGATCGCCGCACCGCTCGCACCTACAGGTACCGCGCAAAGCCCTTGTAGGAGCGAGGCTTGCCCGCGAAGGGGCCCTCAGGCCTTGCGCCAATTCAGAATCACCAGCGTCAACACCCCCGCCACAATTCCCCAGAACGCCGAACCCACGGAAAACAGCGTCAACCCCGACGCCGTGACCATAAAGGTGATCAGCGCCGCTTCGCGCTCCTTCACCTCGGTCATGGCAATGCTCAAGCCATTGATGATCGAGCCGAACAACGCCAGCGCTGCAATCGACAGCACCAGTTCTTTGGGCAGCGCGGCAAACAGCGCCGCCAGCGTCGCGCCGAACACCCCGGCGATCCCGTAGAAAACCCCGCACCACACGGCGGCCGTGTAACGCTTGTTGCGGTCTTCGTGGGCATGCGGCCCGGTGCAGATCGCCGCACTGATGGCGGCCAGGTTGATCCCGTGGGAACCGAACGGCGCCAGCAGCAGCGAGGCGATGCCCGTCGTAGTAATCAGCGGCGAGGCCGGCACGGTGTAGCCGTCGGCGCGCAGCACCGCAATGCCCGGCATGTTCTGCGAGGTCATCGCCACCACGAACAGCGGAATGCCGATGCTGATGGTCGCGGCCAGGGAGAAGTGCGGCGTGGTCCAGACCGGCGTCGCCACTTCCAGGTGAAACGCGCTGAAATCCAGCAGCCCCATGAACCCTGACAGCGCCGTACCGATCAGCAGCGCAGCGAGTACCGCGTAGCGCGGCGACAGGCGCTTGACCACCAGGTAGGTGAAAAACATCCCCAGCACCAGCGCGGTGCGATGTTGGGCGGCGACGAAGATTTCGCTGCCGATCTTGAACAGAATCCCGGCCAGCAACGCGGCGGCCAATGAGGCTGGAATCTTCTTCACCAAGCGTTCGAAGCTGCCGGTCAAGCCACACACGGTGACCAGCACTGCGCAAGTCATGTAGGCGCCAATGGCTTCGCCGTAACTCACACCGCCCAGGCTGGTGATCAGCAACGCCGCACCGGGTGTCGACCAGGCAATGGTGATCGGCGTGCGATAACGCAGGGACAGGCCAATCGAACACACCGCCATGCCAATGGAAATCGCCCAGATCCACGACGAAATCTGCCCGCTGGTCAGGCCTGCCGCTTGCCCGGCCTGGAACATCAACACCAGGGAGCTGGTGTAGCCGGTCATCATCGCGATAAACCCGGCGACGATGGCAGAAGGGGACGTGTCCGCTAATGGGCGGAGCTGCGTGTGCGTGGCGTCGTTCATGACAACGGTGTTCCTTAATACGTACGAAAATACCCAAAGCAACACAAACCCATGTAGGAGCGAGCGGTGCGGCGTTCCGACTTGCCCGCGAAGGCGTCGTGTCATTCAACATTGATGTCAACTGACACGACGCCTTCGCGGGCAAGCCTCGCTCCTACAAGGAGATCGTATTCGCTGCGGATCCTGCGGATAAGCCTAAACTCAAACGTAAGCAATCGTTGCAATACAGCAAAGGCGACAAACAGCCGTACAGTCGTGTTGCCACCATCCATTGTGTACAATCGCGGTGTTTTTTACGCGATACTTGCCAGCGACCCACTGTGCCGTATTACAGTCACGGTCAATTCGCCGCAGTTCTCCCGACTCGAGTGCCCATGAACGAACAGTTGCAACCCCTCAAGAAACAACCGCGAGCAGGCAAAGCCGGCCGCAGCGGTACCCAGGACGATATTGTCTACGCGCATATCTTCGAGGCCATCCTCGAACAGCGCCTGGCGCCCGGCACCAAGTTGAGCGAAGAAGCGCTGGGGGAAATTTTCGGGGTCAGTCGCACCATCATTCGCCGCGCGCTGTCGCGCCTGGCCCATGAAGGCGTCGTGCTGTTGCGGCCGAATCGCGGCGCGGTAGTTGCCAGCCCGAGTGTCGAGGAAGCGCGCCAGGTGTTCCTCGCCCGACGTCTGGTCGAGCGCGCAATCACTGAACTGGCCGTGCAGCACGCCACTGCCGAGCAGATCGCCGAATTGCGCCAGATGGTCAACGACGAGCGCGACAGCTTTTCCCGTGGCGATCGCGGTGCCGGCATTCGTCTGTCGGGCGAATTCCACCTGAAACTGGCCGAAGCAGCGAAGAATGCACCGCTGATCAGCTTCCAGCGCAGCCTGGTGTCCCAGACTTCGTTGATCATCGCGCAGTACGAAAGCGGCAACCGTTCGCACTGTTCCTATGACGAACACACCCAACTGATCGACGCCATCGAAGCGCGCAACGGTGAGTTGGCGGTGAACCTGATGATGCATCACATGGACCACATCGACAGCAAACTCAACCTCGACGAAGAAAGCGCGTCGGATGATTTGCATGCGGTGTTCTCGCATTTGTTGCAGACCAAGAAGCCAGGGCGTTCGCCGGCGAAAATCTGATAGACCGAGTCGCCTGCTTCGCGAGCAAGCCCGCTCCCACACTGGATCTTCAGCGCACACATTGTTTGTGTACGACAGAGATCCAATGTGGGAGCGGGCTTGCTCGCGAAGGCGATGTGACAGGCAACAAAAATCCCCCGGGCTGAAAAGCGATGGGGGATTTTTTATGCCCGAAAAACCTTACCGCTGATGCACCTGATTCCCCGCCGCATACGTCTGCAGCACCGTCCGGTCATCCCCCAGCGTCATCAACACAAACAACGTCTCGGCAATGTTGTTCGCCTGCTTCAAGCGGTAGCTCAGCAACGGCGTGGCGTTGTAATCCAGCACCAGGAAGTCCGCGTCGGTGCCCGGTTGTAGTGTGCCGATCTTGTCCTCAAGCCGCAGTGCTCGTGCGCCGCCCAGCGTCGCCAGGTACAACGATTTGAACGGGCTCAGTCGTGCCCCTTGCAACTGCATGACCTTGTACGCCTCGTTCAGCGTTTGCAGCAGCGAGAAACTGGTGCCGCCACCCACATCGGTGCCGATGCCGACATTGAGTTTGTGCTTCTCGGCCATCGGCAGGTTGAACAGGCCGCTGCCAAGGAAGAAGTTCGAAGTCGGGCAGAACGAGATGGCCGAGCCGGTTTCTGCCAATCGTGCGCATTCGTCATCGCACAGGTGCACACCGTGGGCGAAGACCGAGCGCTCGCCGAGCAACTGGTAGTGATCGTAAACGTCCAGGTAGCCCTTGCGCTCCGGGAACAGTTCCTTTACCCACTCGATTTCCTTGAGGTTTTCGCTGATGTGGGTCTGCATGTACAGGTCCGGATATTCACTCAGCAACTGACCGGCGAGGGTCAGTTGTTCCGGGGTGCTGGTCGGGGCGAAACGCGGCGTCACGGCGTAGTGCAAGCGACCCTTGCCGTGCCAGCGCTCGATCAACGCCTTGCTTTCGACGTAGCTGGATTCGGCGGTGTCGGTCAGGTAGTCCGGCGCGTTGCGGTCCATCATCACCTTGCCGGCGATCATCCGCAGGTCCAGCTGTTCAGCTGTTTCGAAGAACGAGTTCACCGATTGCGGGTGCACGCTGCCGAACACCAGCGCAGTAGTGGTGCCGTTGCGCAGCAGTTCCTTGATGAAAATGTCTGCGACTTCGTCGGCGTGAGTCTTGTCGGCGAACTGGCTTTCACACGGGAAGGTGTAGGTGTTGAGCCAGTCCAGCAACTGCTCGCCGTAGGCACCGACCATGCCGGTTTGCGGCAAATGGATGTGGGTGTCGATGAAACCGGGGGTGATCAGCGCGTCCTGATATTGAGTGATCTCGATATCGGCGGGCAGGGTTGGCAGCAATTCGCTGGCGTGACCGAGGGCACTGATCTGGCCGTTATCGACCACCAGCAAGCCGTCTTCGAAATACTCGTACGAGGCTTCGATACCCACTTCAGCGGGGTCGGCGATGCTGTGCAGGATGGCGGCGCGGTAGGCTTTGCGAGTCAGAGGCATGGGCGTTCTCAATTAGAGGCTTGGCTGCGGCGTGAAGCAGGCAGCAATTTGGCAATCGACGATCCGGCGCTGGCGGTGTGCTGGCCGAAATTCGCGTTATAGGTGGCGATGATTTCGCCGGCGATGGAGATGGCGATTTCCACAGGCAATTTGCCTTTGACTTCGCCGATGCCCATCGGGCAGCGCATGCGTTGCAGCACGCGGCTGTCAAAACCACGGTCGCGCAGGCGATGTTCGAACTTCACCCGTTTGGTCTTCGAACCGATCAGGCCGAAGTAGGCGAAGTCGTTGCGCTTGAGGATCGCGGCGGTGAGTTCGAGGTCGAGCTGATGATTGTGGGTCATGACGATGCAGTAGCTGCCGGCGGGCAGGTCTTCGATTTCATCCACCGGTTCTTCGGCGACGATTTTGCGCACGCCGTGGGGGATCTGTTCAGGGAATTCATCTTCCCGCGAATCGATCCAGCGCACCCGGCAGGGCAGGCTGGCGAGCAGTGGCACCAGTGCGCGACCGACATGGCCGGCGCCGAACACGGCGATCTGCGCCTGGACCTGGCCCATCGGTTCGAACAGCAACACGGTCACGCCGCCGCAGCACTGGCCGAGGCTGGCACCGAGGCTGAAGCGCTCCAGATGCGTGTCCTGTTTGCCGCTGGCGAGCATTTCGCGGCCGATCTGCATGGCCTTGTATTCCAGATGCCCGCCACCGATGGTGTCGAAGGTCTGGTTGGCACTGATGACCATTTTCGAACCGGCATTGCGCGGCGTCGAGCCGAGCTCTTCGATGATGGTCACCAACACGCAGGGTTCGCCCCGGTTTTGCAGGTCGGCGAGGGCGTCGATCCAGTTGTACATGTTTCACCTCGACATCTGTGTTGTCTGTTCCGGCCTCTTCGCGGGCAAGCCTCGCTCCTACAGGTTTTGTGTCGTCCGCATAATCGCGATTCAACATCTGACCCGTAGGAGCGAGGCTTGCCCGCGAAGGGCGCGTCTCGGTTTCTAGAGCGAAGCCAACTCGGTTTCGGCTTCCACGGCCTTCGCCGCCTTCAACTGCCGCATCTGCTCACAGCCCCACAACACCCGCTCCGGCGTCGCCGGCGCATCGATTTTCGGTTGATGTTTGTAATCGCCCAGACTCGCCACAGCGTCCTTGATCGCACACCACGACGCGATGCCGAGCATGAACGGCGGCTCGCCCACAGCCTTGGAATGGAACACCGTGTCTTCTGGGTTCTTGCGGTTTTCCACCAGCTTCACCCGCAGGTCCAGCGGCATGTCGGCGACCGCCGGGATCTTGTAGCTAGCCGGGCCGTTGGTCATCAGTTTGCCCTTGGCATTCCAGACCAGCTCTTCCATGGTCAGCCAGCCCATGCCCTGGATGAAACCGCCCTCGACCTGACCGATGTCGATGGCCGGGTTCAGCGAGGCGCCGACGTCGTGGAGGATGTCGGTGCGCAGCATTTTGTACTCGCCGGTCAGGGTGTCGACGATCACTTCGCAGCACGCTGCACCAAACGCGTAGTAGTAGAACGGCCGACCACGGGCCTGGCTGCGGTCGTAGAAGATTTTCGGGGTCTTGTAGAAGCCGGTGCTCGACAGCGACACCTGGGCGAAATACGCCTGCTGGATCAGCGCTTCGAACGTCAGGATGTGATCGCGAACCCGTACGTGGCCGTTGTGGAATTCCACGTCCTCTTCGCTGACCTTGTATTGCCGCGCGGCGAATTCCACCAGGCGCTTCTTGATGATTTCCGCCGCGTTTTGCGCGGCTTTACCGTTCAGGTCGGCACCGCTGGACGCGGCGGTCGGCGAGGTGTTCGGCACCTTGTCGGTGTTGGTCGCGGTGATCTGCACGCGGTCCATTTCCACCTGGAACACTTCGGCCACGACCTGCGCGACTTTGGTGTTCAGGCCCTGGCCCATTTCCGTGCCGCCATGGTTCAGGTGGATGCTGCCGTCGGTGTAGACGTGCACCAGCGCACCGGCCTGGTTGAGGAAACTGGCGGTGAAGGAAATACCGAATTTCACTGGGGTCAGCGCCAGGCCTTTTTTCAGGATCGGGCTGTTGGCGTTGTAGCGGCGAATCGCTTCGCGGCGTTCGGCATACTGGCTGCTTTCTTCCAGTTCGGCGGTCATTTCCTCGAGCATGTTGTGCTCGACGGTCTGGTAGTAATGGGTGACGTTGCGTTCGGTCTTGCCGTAGTAGTTGGCCTTGCGCACCGCCAGCGGATCGAGTGCCAGATGCCGGGCAATCGCGTCCATGACTTCTTCGATGGCGACCATCCCTTGCGGGCCGCCGAAGCCACGGTAAGCGGTGTTCGACGCGGTGTTGGTCTTGCAGCGGTGACCGTTGATCGTCGCATCGCCCAAGTAGTACGAGTTGTCAGCGTGGAACATCGCACGGTCGACAATCGAGTTCGACAGGTCCGGCGAGCAGCCGCAGTTACCCGCCAGTTCCAGCTGGATGCCGTGCAGGCGCCCGCTGTCGTCAAAGCCCACGTCGTACTCGACATAGAACGGGTGACGCTTGCCGGTCATCAGCATGTCTTCAACACGCGGCAGGCGCATTTTGGTCGGCTGGCCGGTGAGGTGCGCGATGACGGCGCACAAGCATGCCGGGCTCGCCGCCTGGGTTTCCTTACCACCAAAACCACCGCCCATGCGGCGCATGTCGACGACGATTTTGTTCATCGACACGTCCAGCACTTCCGCCACCAGTTTCTGTACTTCGGTGGGGTTTTGCGTGGAGCAGTAGACGATCATCCCGCCGTCTTCAGTGGGCATCACCGACGAGATCTGCGTTTCGAGGTAGAAGTGCTCCTGGCCGCCAATGTGCAACGTGCCCTGGATACGATTTTTCGCTGTCGCCAGCGCGTTGACCGAATCACCGCGTTCATGGGTGTGGCTGTCGAGCACGTAATGCTTTTTGCGAAAGGCTTCGACCACGTCCAGTACCGGTTCCAGGTCTTCGTATTCGATCACTGCGGCCATGGCGGCTTTGCGTGCGGTCTCCAGGTCGCGGGCGGCCACGGCCATGACGACCTGACCGACGAACTGCACCGTGTCGATGGCCAGCAACGGATCACCCGGCATCAGCGGGCCGATGTCTTTCAGGCCCGGCACGTCTTCGTGAGTAATGGCGATGCGCACGCCTTCGAAGGCGTAGCAAGGCTTGGTGTCGATGCTGATGATTTTCGCGTGGGCGCGGTCCGACAGCCGTGCGTAAACGTGCAGCTGGTTCGGAAACTCCAGACGGTCGTCGATGTACTGCGCCTCACCGGACACATGCTTGGCGGCGCTGTCGTGCTTGACGCTGCGGCCGACGCCGGTGGTCAGGTCCTTGGCGAACAGTTCAGCCAGTTCGGCTTGGGTCTTCTCTACAGCGTGATGATTAGACATAAGCGGTCACCCGAGTCTCGATGTGCGGCGTTTGCAGTTCGATGAAGTATTTGCGCAGCAGGTTTTGCGCGCTGAGCAGGCGGTATTCCTTGCTGGCGCGGAAGTCCGAGAGCGGCGTGAAGTCTTCGGCCAGTGCAGCGCATGCGCGTTCGACGGTGGCGTTGTTGAAGGGGGAGCCGAGCAACACGGCTTCGCAGTTGGCGGCGCGTTTCGGGATGGCTGCCATGCCGCCAAACGCCACGCGTGCGTCGGCGATCACACCGTTTTCCAGGCGGATGTTGAAGGCGGCGCAAACGGCGGAAATGTCATCGTCCAGACGCTTGGAAACCTTGTAGGCGCGGAACAGTTGTTCGGCGCTGGCACGCGGCACGATGATCTTCTCGATGAACTCGCTTTCCTGACGCGCCGTGACGCGGTAATCGATGAAGTAATCTTCCAGGGCCATGGTGCGACGGGTTTCACCCTTGCACAAAACGATCTGCGCGCCCAAGGCGATCAGCAGCGGTGGTGAGTCACCAATCGGCGAGGCGTTGCCAATGTTGCCGCCGAGGGTGCCCTGGTTGCGGATCTGCAACGAAGCGAAGCGATGCAGTAATTCGCCGAAGTCCGGGTACTCGGCGTTCAAGGCCTCATAGCAATCGGAGAGGGCGGTGGCGGCGCCGATTTCCAGGCGATCGTCAAAGCGTTCGATGCGCTTCATCTCGGCGACGTTGCCGACGTAAATCATCACCGGCAGCGTGCGGTGGAATTGCGTGACTTCCAGCGCCAGGTCTGTGCCGCCGGCCAGCAGCCGGGCCTGTGGATAAGCGTCGTAGAGGTCGGCCAGGTCGGCGACGGTCAGCGGCACCAGGCAGCGCTTGTCGCCGCTGTTGAGTTCGCCGATATCGGTCGGCGCGATGGCCTTCAGGCGTGCAATGGTCTCGGCTTCGCGAGCGTCGAATTGATCGGGTTGCTTGCCGCAGCAGGATTGCTCGGCGGCTTGCAGAATCGGCCGATAGCCGGTGCAACGGCAGAGGTTGCCGGCCAGTGCTTCGTGCGCTTTATGCGAGTCCGGTTGTTCGCTGTTCTTTTGCAGCGCGAACAGCGACATCACGAAACCGGGGGTGCAGAAGCCGCATTGCGAGCCGTGGCACTCGACCATGGCTTTCTGCACGCTGTGCAGTTCGCCTTTGTGCTTGAGGTCTTCGACGCTGATCAGTTGCTTGCCGTGCAACGACGAAACGAACGTCAGGCACGAGTTGAGGCTGCGATAGCGAATGTGTTCGCGGCCATCGTCATCCGTTTGCAACTCGCCGACCACCACGGTACACGCGCCGCAGTCACCGCTGGCGCAGCCTTCTTTGGTGCCGGGTTTGCCCACATGGTCGCGCAGATAATTGAGCACGGTCAGGTTTGGGTCCAGGGCGTGCTCGCTACGGAGTTCCTGGTTAAGTAAAAACTGGATCACGGAAGGCCTCGCAGACTCATTATTGTTGTTAACCGACTTGGACCGAATTTATCAGGTCTGACTTTGCGGTCAATGATTTTCTGACTTAAAGGTCAGGAAATAGCATTTTGTCGATCAACGACTCGTTCCTTCATTATTGACCCTTGCGGGTTAGCCTGCTTTTTGCGGGATTCGTGCCAAAAACCGCCGAGTGGGCACTCCGCCATGACCCCTCATGTGCGCTACACTGCGCCGCTTGTACAGATCGAAGAATTTGAAGGACACCCATGACGTTCAAGGCGCCGGACAGCCTCGCCGAGCAAATTGCTCACCACCTCGCCGAACGCATCATTCGTGGCGAAATGAAGCCCGGGGAGCGCATCCAGGAACAGAAGGTCACGCTGGCCCTCAATGTCAGCCGCGGTTCGGTCCGCGAAGCCTTGCTGATCCTCGAGCGTCGCCACCTGATCGCGATCCTGCCGCGACGCGGTGCCCACGTGACCGAGCTCACCGCCCACAAGGTGCAGAGCCTGTGCACGCTGATGGGCGAGATGTACATCCTGCTCGCCAATGCCGTGGCCAAAGGCTGGCAAGTCCAGGCCGACCTGGCGCCGTTCGTGCAGATCCAGCAGCGCCTGACCGCGAGCTACGAGCGCCAGGACATCCATGCCTTCGTCGACGACAGTTTCAATGTGATGCGCGCCACGTACGGGTTTGCCAACAACCCGTACTTGCAGGAAACCGTCGAGAATCTGCAACCGGCCATGAGCCGTGCGTATTTCCTCGCCCTGGAACAGCGCAAGGCCTCGATGAGCGAGTATCTGGAACTGTTCGAGCGCTTGCTCGCGGCCGTGATCGCCCGTGATCATGCGCTGATTCGCACCGTGCTGACCGCGTATTGCCAGCGCAGTTGCGATCTGGTGATCTCTGCCCTGACGGACGCTTAAGCGTGCGGCTAAAGTGCATCAAGCTGGCGGGGTTCAAATCCTTCGTCGACCCGACCACGGTGAACTTCCCCAGTAACATGGCGGCGGTGGTCGGGCCCAATGGCTGCGGCAAATCGAACATCATCGACGCCGTGCGCTGGGTGATGGGCGAGAGCTCGGCCAAGAACTTGCGCGGCGAGTCGATGACTGACGTCATCTTCAATGGTTCGACCAGCCGCAAGCCGGTGAGCCAGGCCAGCATCGAGCTGGTGTTCGATAACTCCGACGGCACGCTGCTCGGCGAATACGCCGCCTATGCGGAAATTTCCATTCGCCGCAAAGTGACCCGCGACAGCCAGACCACCTATTACCTCAACGGCACCAAGTGCCGTCGCCGCGATATCACCGACATCTTCCTCGGTACAGGCCTGGGCCCGCGCAGCTACTCGATCATCGAGCAGGGGATGATCTCCAAGCTGATCGAGTCCAAGCCCGAAGACTTGCGCAACTTCATTGAAGAAGCGGCGGGCATTTCCAAGTACAAGGAGCGCCGGCGCGAGACCGAAAACCGCATTCGTCGCACCCACGAAAACCTGGAGCGCCTGACGGACCTGCGCGAAGAGCTGACGCGTCAGCTTGAACGCCTGCACCGCCAGGCCGAGGCGGCCAAGAAGTATCAGGAATACAAGGGCGAGGAGCGTCAGCTCAAGGCGCAACTGTCGGCCCTGCGCTGGCAGGCCTTGAACGAACAGGTTGGTCAGCGCGAAGCGATCATCGGCACCCAGGAAGTCACGTTCGAAGCGCTGGTGGCCGAGCAGCGCAACGCCGACGCGAGCATCGAACGCTTTCGCGACGGGCACCATGACCTGTCGGAGCGCTTCAATCTGGTGCAGGGGCGTTTCTATTCGGTCGGTGGCGACATCGCCCGGGTCGAGCAGAGCATCCAGCACGGCCAGCAGCGCTTGCGTCAGCTACAGGACGATCTGAAAGAAGCCGAGCGCGCGCGTCTGGAAACCGAGTCGCATCTGGGTCACGACCGCACGTTGCTGCTGACTCTCGGCGAAGAGCTGGACATGCTCACGCCGGAGCAGGAAGTCACCAGCGCCGCCGCTGAAGAAGCCGCCGCCGCGCTGGAAGAATCCGAAACCACCATGCACGGCTGGCAGGAGCAGTGGGATACGTTCAACCTGACCGCCGCCGAACCGCGTCGCCAGTCCGAGGTCCAGCAGTCGCGCATCCAGCAGCTTGAAACCAGCATGGAGCGTCTCGCCGACCGTCAGAAGCGCCTCGGCGAAGAACGCGCCTTGCTTTCGGCGGACCCGGAAGACGCGGCGATCATGGAACTCAGTGAGCAGTTGGCCGCTTCCGAGGCCACGCTCGAAGACTTGCAGGCCAGTGAAGAAGCGCAGGTCGAGCGACTTGAGCAACTGCGTCAGGAATTGCAGCAAGCGTTGTCGGCGCAGCAACAGGCGCAGGGCGATTTGCAGCGTCTCAACGGGCGTCTCGCCTCGCTTGAAGCCTTGCAGCAAGCCGCGCTCGATCCGGGCACCGGCACCGCTGAATGGTTGCGCGAACAGCACTTGGCGGACCGCCCGCGACTGGCCGAAGGCCTCAAGGTTGAAGCCGGTTGGGAGCTGGCGGTGGAAACCGTGCTTGGTGCCGATCTGCAAGCGGTGCTGGTGGATGATTTCGGCGGTTTCGATCTGGCCGGTTTTGCCCAGGGCGATTTGCGTTTGCTCAGCCCCGCCAGTGATGGCGTGCGCGTGCCTGGCAGTCTGCTCGACAAGGTCGAGGCGCAGATCGATCTGTCGCCGTGGCTGGGGCAGGTCAAGCCGGTTGAAAACCTCGAACAGGCCTTGGCATTGCGCAGTCAGTTGAGCGCCGGCCAGAGCCTGATCAGCCGTGATGGTTACTGGGTTGGCCGGCACTTTTTACGGGTGCGCCGCGCCAGCGAAGCGGAAAGCGGCGTGCTGGCTCGCGGTCAGGAAATCCAGCGTCTGAGCATCGAACGCGAAGAGCGTGAAGCCACGGTCGAAACCCTCGAAACCCAACTTCAGAATCTGCGGGCGCAGCAACGACAGCAGGAAAACGGTCGCGAACACTTGCGCCGTTTGCTGCAGGACGAAGCGCGTCAGCAAGGCGAATTGAAAGCCCAGTTGTCCGCCGGCAAAGCCAAGGTCGAGCAACTGACCTTGCGCCGCACGCGGCTCGATGAAGAGCTCACCGAACTGGCCGAACAGCGCGCACTGGAGCACGAAAATATCGGCGAAGCACGCCTGCAATTGCAGGAAGCTCTCGACGCCATGGCGCTGGACACCGAGCAGCGTGAGCTGCTGCTGGCCCAGCGCGACAGCCTGCGCGAGCGCCTTGATCGCGTGCGTCAGGAAGCCCGGCAGCACAAGGATCACGCGCATCAATTGGCGGTGCGCCTGGGTTCGCTCAAGGCGCAACACGACTCGACGCGTCAGGCGCTGGAACGGCTGGAAATGCAGTCCGAGCGCCTCACCGAAAAACGCGAACAGCTCAGCCTCAATCTGGAGGAGGGCGAGGCGCCGCTGGAAGAGCTGCGCCTGAAGCTTGAAGAGTTGCTCGACAAGCGCATGACCGTCGACGAAGAACTCAAGACCGCACAGATTGCCCTCGAAGACGCCGACCGCGAATTGCGTGACGCCGAAAAACGCCGCAACCAGGCCGAGCAGCAATCGCAGTTGATTCGTGGCCAGATGGAAACCCAGCGCATGGAATGGCAAGCCCTGACCGTGCGCCGCAAGACCCTGGAAGATCAGTTGCTGGAAGACGGTTACGACCTGCACGGCGTACTCGCCACGCTGACAGTCGAGGCCAACGAAAAGGACGCCGAAGAGGAGCTCGAACGCATTGCCGCACGCATTCAGCGCCTCGGCGCGATCAACCTCGCAGCTATCGACGAATATCAGCAACAATCAGAGCGTAAACGTTATCTGGATGCGCAGAACGACGATCTGGTCGAAGCGCTGGACACCCTCGAGAACGTGATTCGCAAGATCGACAAGGAAACCCGCAACCGCTTCAAGGATACCTTTGATCAGATCAATGGCGGTTTACAGGCGCTTTTCCCGAAAGTTTTCGGTGGTGGTCGCGCGTATTTGGAACTGACGGGCGAAGATCTACTCGATACAGGGGTGACGATCATGGCGCAGCCGCCCGGAAAGAAGAACAGCACCATCCATTTGCTCTCCGGTGGCGAAAAAGCCCTGACCGCATTGGCCCTGGTTTTTGCGATCTTCAAGTTGAATCCGGCGCCGTTCTGCATGCTCGATGAAGTTGACGCGCCACTGGATGACGCTAACGTTGGACGCTACGCACGGTTGGTGAAAGAGATGTCGCAGACGGTGCAGTTCATCTATATCACCCACAACAAGATCGCCATGGAAATGGCCGATCAATTGATGGGGGTGACGATGCACGAACCGGGTTGCTCGCGTCTGGTGGCAGTGGATGTCGAGGAGGCGATGGCGATGGTGGATGCCTGAGTCGGCGTCTGTAGGGTGGGTGTTTTTTGTCCGTAGGACTTATTTACCTTCCTCTACTTGCTGGCCAATCGACATATTCGCGCAAGCCATTGTGACAGACGGTGTAAAGTTGCCTTTGGTCGTGCTAGTTTAATGTCAATTTTTCGTATACGTGGGCAAAACGCCTGTCAGAACATAGAGTTGGCGCCACGTTTTAAAGCGGTTTACGAGTTGTAAACCCCTTATTTTTCAGCATTTTTTATAGAGGCACGGGATTACATGGAAATCGGTCTGCGCGAGTGGCTGATCGTCATCGGCATTATTGTCATTGCCGGTATTCTTTTCGATGGCTGGCGCCGTATGCGCGGCGGAAAGGGAAAATTGAAGTTCCGTCTTGATCGAAGTCTGTCCAATTTGCCGGACGAGGACACCAGCGCCGAGCTGTTGGGCCCGCCGCGCGTTCTGGATACCCACAAAGAACCGCAACTGGACGAGCACGATCTGCCGTCAGTGAGCATGCCTGCCCGTGAACCCCGTGAGTCGGGTTCCAAGCGTGGCAAGCGTGGCCATGGCGAACCGTCGCAAGGCGACATGAACCTTAGCCTGGACCTGGACGGCGGCCCGAGCTTCAGCAGCCGTGACGATGATTTCCCGGTTGATACCAAGGCCGCGCCTGCGGTCAGCGACAAGGAACAACCGCAAGCCGAAGAAGTGCTGGTAATCAGCGTGATCTGCCGCGACGCCGCCGGCTTCAAAGGCCCGGCGCTGTTGCAGAACATTCTGGAAAGCGGTCTGCGCTTCGGCGAGATGGACATTTTCCACCGCCACGAAAGCATGGCTGGCAACGGCGAAGTCCTGTTTTCGATGGCCAATGCGGTCAAGCCGGGCGTCTTCGACCTGGACGACATCGACCACTTCAGCACACCGGCCGTGAGCTTCTTCCTCGGCCTGCCAGGCCCGCGTCATCCGAAGCAGGCCTTCGACGTGATGGTGGCTGCGGCGCGCAAACTGTCCCAGGAGCTGAACGGCGAACTGAAAGACGACCAGCGCAGCGTGCTGACCGCGCAGACGATCGAGCATTACCGTCAACGCATCGTTGAATTCGAACGCCGCGCCCTGACCCAGAAGCGCTGATATTGGCAATGTGCGGGCGTTCATGACGCGACGTCCACACCCTGTAGGAGCCAGGCTTGCCGGCGAAGGCGATTTCAAATACGCCTTCGCCGGCAAGCCTGGCTCCTACAATTAAAATCACCGCCGTATTTACAGATTGAGCAGCCTCGGCTGCTCTTTTGCTTTATGAGAGAACACCCATGACCGCCGCCAAAACCCGCATTCTAGAGCTGCGCGCTGAGCTGGATCAGCACAACTATCGCTACCACGTGATGGACGAGCCGAGCATTCCGGACGCCGAGTACGACCGGTTGTTCCATGAGCTCAAGGCCCTCGAAGCGGCCAACCCAGACCTCATCACCAGCGACTCGCCAACCCAGCGTGTCGGCAGCGCGGCGCTGTCGGCGTTCACCCAGGTGCGTCACGAAGTGCCGATGCTCAGCCTCGGCAACGCCTTCGAAGAAACCGACATGCGTGAGTTCGATCGTCGGGTGACCGAAGGCCTCGACCTGCCAGCCGGCGACTTGTTTGGTGGTGGGGCGGCGGTGGAGTACAGCTGCGAACCGAAGCTCGATGGCCTGGCGGTCAGCCTGCTTTATCAGGACGGTGTGTTGGTGCGCGGCGCAACGCGCGGTGACGGAACTACCGGTGAAGACATCAGCGTCAACGTACGCACCGTGCGTAACATTCCGCTCAAACTGCAAGGCACCGGCTGGCCGGCGACCCTGGAAGTGCGCGGCGAAGTGTTCATGTCCAAGGCCGGTTTCGAACGGCTCAACGCCACGCAACTGGAAGTCGGCGGCAAGACCTTCGCCAACCCGCGCAACGCGGCGGCGGGCAGCTTGCGGCAACTGGATTCGAAGATCACTGCCAACCGTCCGCTGGAATTCTGCTGCTACGGCATTGGCCAGGTTTCGGCGGAGATTGCCGACACTCACATCGGCAATCTGAAGCAGCTTCAGGCATGGGGCATGCCGATCAGTCGCGAGCTGAAACTGGCGCACGGCATCGATGAATGCCTAGATTACTACCGCGACATCGGTGAGCGCCGCAACAGCCTGGCCTATGAAATCGACGGCGTGGTGTTCAAGGTCAACAGCATCGCCTCCCAGCGTGAATTGGGCTTCCGCGCTCGCGAACCGCGCTGGGCGATTGCCCATAAATTCCCGGCGATGGAAGAACTCACCGAATTGCTCGACGTGGAATTCCAGGTCGGTCGGACCGGTGCCGTAACGCCGGTGGCGCGCTTGAAACCGGTCAAGGTGGCGGGCGTCACCGTGGCCAACGCGACGCTGCACAACATGGACGAAGTGGGGCGTCTGGGGCTGATGATCGGCGACACCGTGATCATCCGCCGCGCGGGCGACGTGATTCCGCAGGTGGTGCAAGTGGTCATGGAGCGTCGCCCGGAAAACGCACGGCCAGTGCAGATTCCTGAACAGTGCCCGGTGTGCGGTTCGCATGTCGAACGCACACAATTGGTCAAGCGCAGCAAGGGGCGCGAGACCATCAGCGAGGGCGCGGTGTATCGCTGCGTCGGTCGCCTGGCCTGCGGCGCGCAACTCAAGCAGGCGATCATTCACTTCGTTTCCCGTCGCGCGATGGACATCGAAGGGTTGGGCGAGAAGAGCGTCGAGCAGTTGGTGGACGAAGGCCTGGTGAGTTCGCCGGCCGATCTGTACGCCCTGACGTTCGAGCAAATCGTCGATCTCGAAGGCTTTGCCGAGCTGTCGAGCAAGAACCTGCTCAGCGCCATTGAGGACAGCAAAAAGCCAGGCCTGGCGCGCTTCATCTACGCCCTCGGCATTCCCGATGTCGGCGAAGAGACGGCCAAGGTGCTGGCGCGCTCCCTCGGCTCGCTGGAGCGGGTTCAGCAGGCGTTGCCGCAAGTGCTCACGTACTTGCCGGATGTCGGCCTGGAAGTGGCTCACGAGATTCACAGCTTCTTCGAAGATGCGCATAACCAGCAGGTGATCGCCGATCTGCTCAAGCATGGCCTGCAGATTCAGGATCAGGGCGAGCTGGGCGCCGAGTTTGCGGCGAGCACCACGCTAGGCGGTTTCCTCGACAAGCTGCACATTCCTTCCGTCGGGCCGGGCGGGGCACAGAAACTGGCGGACAAGTTCGGTTCGCTGGAGGGCGTGTTTGGCGCTGACTGGCTGGACATGCGCCAGGCCTTGCCAGAGAAACAGGCCAATTCGGTTCGCGAGTTCTTTGCCATCGCCGAAAATCGTCAGATCGCTGAAGCCGCTGAAAAGCAGCTTCGCGATTTCGGCATGCATTGGCAGAGCGAGAAGAAGGTCGTCGAAGGCTTGCCGTTGGCTGGGCAGACCTGGGTGTTGACCGGCTCACTGGAGCTGATGAGTCGCGATGTTGCCAAGGACAAACTGGAAAGCCTTGGCGCCAAAGTGGCCGGTTCGGTGTCGGCCAAGACCCATTGCGTGGTGGCCGGGCCTGGCGCGGGTTCGAAGTTGGCCAAGGCCAATGAACTGGGGTTGAAGGTGCTGGATGAAGAGGCGTTTGTCGCGTTTCTGAGCAAGCACGGTATTTCTGTGTGATGCCAATCGCGAGCAAGCCCGCTCCCACAGTTGACCGCGCTCTTCCTGTGAGAATGCGGTCAACTGTGGGAGCGGGCTTGCTCGCGAAGGCGATATTCGCCATCACGCAAAATCCGGGAACGATCAACAACCAATCATGATCTAGTCTTGGCAAGCCCAGGGAGAGATCGCCATGCACCGCTTCTTCGAACAGCTCAGTTCACGCATCGCCGCGCCTTTCATTGGCGAAAGCTCGCGCAACAGCAAGGTCTGGCATTGTCGCTGCGGGCAGTCACTGTTCTTTCGCAACAGCCAGTGCCTGGCCTGTTCGGCGGCCTTGGGCTATCAGCCTGAACAGAGTCGCTTATCGTCGTTACAGCCCGGTTTGCAGGCCGATACCTGGATTCTCGATGCCGATCCTGAAGCGGGTATTCTCCGACGCTGCGCCAATCTCGACACCCCGGCCGCGTGCAACTGGCTGTTGCCGGCCAACGATCACGAATCCTTGTGCATCGCCTGTAGCCTGAATCACACCATTCCTGACCTATCGCTTCCCGAGAATCACGAACGCTGGCGCAAGGTCGAAATCGCCAAGCGTCGGCTGGTCGCGCAACTGGTCAGCCTGGGTTTGCAGGTCATCCCCAAAACCGTGGACGAAGAGAGCGGGCTGGCCTTCGATTTCATCGGCGTCGACCTCGAAGGCAAGCCACCGACCACCGGTCACGCCAACGGTTTGATCACCCTCGATATCAAAGAAGCCGACGACGCGCACCGCGAGCAGGTGCGGGTGCAGATGCACGAACCGTATCGCACGTTGCTCGGCCACTTCCGTCATGAGGTCGGGCATTATTATTGGGACCGGCTGATCGCCAACAGCCAATGGCTGGAACCGTTTCGCGACGTGTTCGGCGACGAGCGCGCGAGTTACGCCGATGCGCTCGACCGGCATTACCAGCAAGGCGCGCCGCTCGACTGGCAGCAACATTTCGTCAGCGCCTATGCCACCATGCATCCCTGGGAAGACTGGGCCGAAACCTGGGCGCATTACCTGCACATGATGGACGCGGTGGACACCGCCCTCGGCTTCGGCATGAGTGCGCGGGAAATGGATTTCGACTACCAGCCATTCCCGTCCAGCACCCTCTATGATCCGCAGCATCCCGGCGGCGCGGCCTTCCTGTCATTCGTCAATGCGTGGATCGAACTCGCCGGCATGCTCAACGAACTGTCGCGCAGCATGGGTCAGCCGGATTTCTACCCGTTCGTATTGCCGCCGGCGGTGATTGCCAAGTTGCACTTCATTCATCTGGTGATTCAGCAGGAGGGTGGCAGGGCGGATGAAGTGGTGCAGGACCTGTAGGCGCCTGCGCACTTTTCAGGACTGCGCATGTCCTTGAAGCCGCTCATATTTTTTAATCCGCCCGAACGGTTGTAACTTCGCCTCAGATAGGTACAATGGCGCGGCTCGCCGTCAGGTGAGCGTCGTTATGGTGACCCCATCGGTCCCCCCGCAACGATTACCCGTGAACCTGGTCAGATCCGGAAGGAAGCAGCCACAGCGGGAACATTGTGTGCCGGGGTGTGGCTGGTGGGGTTGCCTCCAGTTACCTAAGTAGCTGATTCTTAACGGTTTTTCACCCTTTTCCACGTGGTGGTACAAGGAGTGATACATCCGTGTCGAACATCCCGTCTTACCTAATGTTGTCCCGCCACTCGGTCTATTACTTCCGAATCGTGGTGCCGGATGTCATTCGTCCGTTATTCCCCCAAAGAGAAATTCGCCGCTCCCTGCAGACCCGCTGCAAGAGGGAGGCGTTGATTCGTGGGCGGGACATTCTGGCTCAGGTCCAAGGCCTGTTCACGCAGGCGTTCCAGGGTAGTAGACCCTCTGTTGAGCTTCTTCGCGGGGCGTGGGAGGCGGGGGGCAAGCGGCTTGCTTGCTGGGCGTCGTGGTTGCGTCAGCAGCAATTGCTTGGTACTGCTATGCCTTTGCCTCAACTCTTACGTGAGGCGCCACCAGTCGACTTACAGGCCCCTACAGTTGTCCGCTCCGTGATAGCAACGGTGCCAGTCCAACAATCGCCCGGCTTCCTTGCGGTGGTCGATGAACAACTAGTCCAGCAGCGCCGGGAGGGTGTTGCGGTCAAGTCGCTGGACGACAAGCGTGCGGTAGCAGTGCTGCTGACCCGCATCATCGGTGACATGCCCATCGACCAGATAACCCGGAAGGACGCCCACCTGTTCCGGGAGACTGCGTTGAAGCTTCCCCCGCGTCTTCATCAGTTGCCGGACCAACCCCTGGAGCAGTCCATCGCGGAGGCGACCAGCACCATCAGCGTGACGACCTTCAACAACTACGTGAAGAACTTGACGACGTTTTTTTCGTATGCGGTGAGGGAGGGCTATTGCAGACGCAATCCGTTCGATGGTCTGCGTGTACGTATACGGCGCAAGGTGAGCGAGGAGCGAAGCGCTTTCAGTGTTGATGACCTGAAGGCGTTGTTTAACACCGCCACGTATGCGCCGGCTCATGGTCGTAAGCCAAATCAATACTGGCTGCCCCTCCTGGGGCTCTACACAGGGGCAAGGCTCAACGAACTGTGCCAGCTTTACACTGACGACGTGGTTACCATCGACGGCATTGCCTGTATCCACATACGAGCTACTAGGCCAGACCAGAAGCTTAAGACGGCCTCATCCGAACGTCTTGTGCCCATACATTCCAGGCTCCTTGCGTTGGGTTTCCTGGAGTACGTAACGAAGGTAAAGGCGACAGGGAGCGAGCGTGTCTTCCCGGAGCTGACCTGCCATAGGAAGCATGGCTACAGTGCTGCTCCGTCGAAGTGGTTCACCAGGGTGCGTGAACAATTGGGCTTCCGTGATGATGTCGCCAAGAAGGACTTCCACAGTTTCCGCCATACGTTGGCCGACCACCTCAAGCAGAAAGGTGTCTCCGAGGCACTGGTTGGAGGAGTGCTCGGTCATCAGTCAGGCGGAATCACATTCGGTCGTTATGGTAAGGATTTCAGGCCTGATGTGCTTGCGCCTGTTATAGAAATGGTAAGCCTCGATTCACTATGAATTCGGCGGCTGGCAAGTTCCCCTAATTGCTGGATGGCCTTCTGGAAGCCCTTCAGAATGCTGCTAAAGGTCTTCATACACTGGCCCCGTTCATTTCCACGTCGATGCGGATAACCCGCCCCGAACTCCGGTTTCGATGCTTTGAAAACAACAGGGGGTTATAGATGTATGGCCCCGACTGAAACGAAAGGGGCCCGCTTCGGGATTCAGCGAATCCGTCGGCGGGTCTTTCCCACTACGACTAGGGAATCGGGGAGTGGGGCGAGCGCGCTACCTACAGTGGCGGCGAGAAGCGGGTCATCCCGTCAAGGACATTGCGCACCGACTGACGGGGCAGGCCAGATGCTCTCTCCATTTGGGCTATTGAGAAACCCAGCATATTCAGTTCGGCGACAAGGAGCCGCTGTTCAAAACTTAGCTTCATCAGCTTACGACCTTCTGAGCGACGCAAAGCGTTTGCATGCTTTACATTTTCGGGCTGGGTAACCCACTCCAGATTGCTGACGCAGTTGTTCCATGGACGTCCATCCTTATGGTTTACCTGAGGCTTTCGTTCGGGGTTTGGAATGTGCGCACGCGCATGGAAGCGATGAGTCAGGGTGCTTGGTGGGTGGCCTTTTCGGTATAGATTTACGAAGCGGTAATCACCCGCCTTTCCAGGCTTTAGGATCTTGATTTTTTTGCCTTTCAAACTTAGTACTCGACCGTCTCGCACACTGGCGTAACCGGGGTACTCCAGTAAGGTGCGAGCTATTTCGCCTTCAAAATCGAATTCAGATGCAGCTTCAGTTTCGTCTCGAACAAGTCGATATTTTATGGACGCCACGTCGACGGAGCTATGGTTGGCGGGGGTGTTGTTAGCTTTGGAGCGGGTTTCGTTAGAGGTCATGGGATTATGTGTTGCGTAGTGGCTGGGATGCCGTTGGGAGAAACCAGCGCCCACGCGAATACGACGCCCTGACGTTGCGTCTATGGGCGTATGCGAGGACCTGGGGGTTTTGGTGCCGACGACGGAAAGGTGCCGGCGGAGTTTGGCTAGAGCGTGATAGCAGTCGTGCCTAAGTCTGGGTTTTGGTGGGCGGGCGACAGCGACACGGATGAGGCTTTAGAGGAGGGAGCAATGCACCGGACCAGTTCTGCACATATGTATAGAGGCAAACCGACCGGGCCAGTGATTGGAATCTCGACACAAGGGCGGCCGTGGTAGCTGGCAGTAGCGAAGCTGCTGTCGGCTGCCCAGCGAGGTCGACCAGTAAGTAGCAAATCTTATGGTTTTGTGTTCGAGGTCAACCCCATTAAAGGGAAAATAAGTTTCAGGTTTGGATGGTAACCACTAACCTTTTTCCCCTTGTTCGAATTGATTTCTGGTCAGGCTCTACGTACCCATACAGCAGCTTCGCTACTGCCTGGCTAGCGCCTGTCCATATCTTCAAATGCAATGGGCGTCAAAATCAGCGTTGTATGCTGCGGGGTGAATTTTCCGTACTGGGCTGACCGATTTTGAGCCTTCGCCCAACCTTTCCCGAAGCTGCTCGGCGGTTGTCATATTGCGTACGCATCGGGTTTCTACTGGCTCTTTTGTTGATTGCCATAAGGCAATAAATATGAGTTCTTCGTAGAAGCGGCGAGGGTGTGAGTCTGGATACTGCTCGCAGAAGTCCATGACCATATCCGTGATTCGGTCTTGGAGCGCGCTCGCATACCTAAGCAGCGTATTGCAGGCCTCTACAGGGTCGACTCGCGGCAGCCAATCAGGGACAAAAAGAGGCGGCCGTACGGCTCCCTCAATCTCCCGCGCTTTTTTCTTCAAATAGTCAGATTGCCCTCTTGTCATGTTCAGCTCGTTCAGTCCCGTTTCGTCGTTTCGTTTGTATCCAAAGTGGTCGGAAAAGGTCGGGTAGAGTTCGGACTTTTTTACCCCCTGGGGTCTTACGCTGAGTGCATGGGTGGTTTTAATGGCAACGGCTTTGGTCATCAACGCTGGTTGGTCATCGGACAACGCGTCATTGTCCGCTTTTGACGCAGCTTCCTTTGTTGCGACCTTCGCGACTTGTCTCCGGCTCAACCCGGTTTCAAGTGCTACTTCACGTTGTTTCATATTGGACGAGAGGAGTGTCTTAATCCTGGAAATTTCATCCGGGGTGAGTGTCTTTTCTTTTGTCATGACTACTTCACTGCGTCCGCACAACGGGACCGAGGGCGCGCCAGTAAGGAGCTTCCCAATCGGACTGGAGAAGATCGAGCATGTCAGCATCGGTCCATGTCAGGCCGCTAACCAGGGCCAGCTCCAAGGCTTCTGCGAGCCGCGTATCGCGCCCTTTCCGTTTGCTGATGGCATTAGCCAAGCGGGTCAGTCGGTAGAGGTGGTCTTTGCGCAGGTGCAGGTTGAGGCGCACCAAGGGGAATGGGTGTTTCAAGGGATGGATGTCCTGTGATGGCAAACGCAAACGCCCCGCCGTGGTTGCCCAGGCAGGAATGGGAGTTCATTGGCGTTTTCCGTTATTGAGGTATTAGCGAAGCCTTCCTGCGGAGTGAGTTGGGCAGGTAGCAGTCGCAGGTAGATTGAGAGGATGGGTATGTGTATCTGTAGACTGGCCCTAAATACTTCACGTTTTGCCCTAGGCCATGTGGGACGGGGCTTTCAGGGGGGGGAGTGATTTGATTACGGGGGCATTTTTGCAACGCGCAGCCGGAGCCGTGGCTAGCTGTTCAAGGGATGGATGTCCTGTGATAGCAAACGAAGACGCCCCGCCGTGGTTGCCCCGGCAGGGTTGTTAAGGCGCAGGTGTTGGTATGGTTGTTGCCTAGCCTGGCGTGATGCCGGGTGGGTTATACAAAGACTGGCCGTAATTCAAGAACAGCGAAAAACCACGCCTTCCGGTTTATACAATGACTGGCCGTAATTCACCTGGAGACCTCGCACGCAGCGTCAGACGGGTTCTGCGAGGTACTTGTAAAGCGTGGACTGGCCAATCTTAAGCTGGGCCGCAACCGCAGCTTTCGCCATGCCCTTGTTGACCAGCTCACGGGCGGTTTTCACTAGGACAGGGTCCAGCGCCTTGCGGCCGGTGTACTTCCCGTCAAGCTTGGCTTTCGCTATGCCAATGCGTTGCCGTTCAAGCATTAGCTCCCGCTCCATCTTCGCCATGCCCGCCATGATGGTGAATACCATCTCCCCCGCTGGGGTGGTGATGTCGATGCCCAGGTTGTCGATGGTCAGTTTGACGTTACGCGCCTTCAACTCCTCCGCCAGGGCCAGCACTTCAGCGCTGTTACGTCCCAAGCGCGATACCTCTCTTACAACGAGTCCATCGCCCGCCTGGAGGCTCGCCAGCAGTTTCTTGAACTTGGGGCGGTCAGTGGTCGTGCCAGTGAAGCGTTCTTCTACGATGACGCCGTGGGGGTAAAGGCCCTTCAAGAATTCGGCCTGGGCATCGGGGTCTTGTTCGTCGGTCGAGACGCGGGCGTAGAGGTAGGTAGTCAAGGCCAGAAATTCCATATAGGGTCTAAGATGTTGTGAGAATGCGTGATTCTACGATGGAAAACAACCCCAAATAGAGGCTCTGCCGGATTCTCTATAGGGGATGCTCTAAATGGAATGATTGCGGTCTGGCAAAGAATGACGTGGGGGCAGTACTCGTTGAGGTGCAGAGTCCTCAGGTTCAAATTCCCTTGTGCGCGGTTGTCAGGCCAGCATCAGAGCTAGGCTCAAAGGATGTGGGTCCGCCCTCCAGCACTCAATACACATGCAAACCGATATGACAGGTGCTCAGGTCGCCACGCCTCAGGGAGGGCTAGCTTGACTGCGTTCGTCTGGCCGATGTTGGTGCTTCGTGACGGATAGGACGGGGATGCCCCTCACGGGGGGAAAGTGCCGATCGCCATCTATTACATGGGACAACAGATTTTTGGGCAGAAAGTAGTCCTAGCATTTCCGGTATAAGTTACTCGTCTTCGTCTTCGTCTTCCCCATCCTCATCGTTAGAGACGCTGGAAGCGGTCTCTTCCACATAGTCCTCGCAGCCCTGGTTGAAGGATGACGAGGGGGTGCTGCAACTTGAAGTGTCGTCTATGTCGTTGTCTTCCGCCCATTGATAGCCAGCGTCGTAGCCTTCTCCCGCAAAGGCGGGACTGAGGATGACTCCGGCGAATAGGGAGGCGATTAGGAGCGGTCTCATAGGTCCTTCCTGAGTGAAGTGTGTCAGTATGATGTTGGTGGCGCATTGCCATGGTAATGGGGGATGGAATGAAAGGTGTATTGATCTTCTCGACGCTGCTACTCGCAGCGCTCACCACCACGGCCTATGCCGATAAATACGTGACCGGCTACACCAAGAGCAGCGGGACGTATGTTGCTCCTCACGTCCGGTCCTCGGCAGACTCCAGCTACAACAACAACTGGACCGTGAAAGGCAACACCAACCCGTATACTGGGCAGAACGGAACTCGGCAGCCTCAGTATGGTGGCAGTCAGTCATACGGCTCGTCCGTCGGCTCGACGCGCTCGACCGGCAAAACCGGCTCCACCTACCGCGCCCCTCGGTACTGATTTGATGCACAGCCCGGCTGGTCCGTTGCTGGCCTTTCTGTGCGATTGTTGGCCGACTCGATAGCAAATATCCGCGTCCACCAACTCTGGAGGAAGGTATAGACACTCATCGAGTTCGGATTGCCGGCCTCTGCTGATGCTGCATCTGCTTGATTAGTGCCACTGCCGCTCCTTCCACTGGCGAGGAGGCCGTTCATTGCCCGGTTGCTGGTGCATTGAGACGTCAATCAGGCGGAGACTCTAAGTAAAGGCTACCGATGGCCGTGGCAAGGAAGTCAGCGTTCTTGTCCAGATGCGACAGACAATCCCGGACGTGGCCAGCGACCGTGTGGGAACCGCGTTCTGCCGCCCATTTGGATAGCTCCTCGACGGCAGCAGCTATGGCCAGTTGGTTTTCGTTTAGGACGCGAAGGATGTCGGGTAGTACGTGAGGTGCAGACATGATGGATTTCCATTCCAATGGGGGGCTGGGGCAGGGTAGCTCATTGTCGTCGGTTACGTGGCTAAACCCACCTGGAGGGGGGGAGTACGATTTATCCGTATTACCTAAAGGCCTCACAGATTTTTGATAATTTTTAGTTCCGCATTAATAATGCTTATGCTGCGACCAATAGTGTTTTCCAGCGACAGCAAATGTTCATTAAAAGAACTTAAACACAATATCAAAAATGCCTGGATTACTGAGTGTCTAGAGCTATTGACATAGGTTGCTTGATAAGGGTAAATTTTTTCTACTACCCACCGGGTAGGCGACTCCAAGGAACAGAGTTGGGCGGTAAATACACTAAAGCGATACGCCTTCAGAACGCTCCTGTCGTGTGGTATCGCATCTAACCTGCATCGCAGGTGGAGTGTGTATGCCTAACCCTAAGACTTTTTCCATTGAACCCTACGTGCTGCTGTGCTTTGTCGTCTCAGCCGCTGGTTTCGTCGCGCTTTCGGAATCGCCTGCTTTTGCCCTCCAACAAATATGTACTTGGTGCGTGTACATATTGTCCGGCCGTATCCTACTGAAGGGAATCTAAATGGGCATGACCTGCGAATAGACCTTTGAATGGCCGCCGGACCTTGGGCTGCGAGTGGTTGGCTGCAAGGCCCGGCTTATTCAAGTCAATCATATTGTTGGTATAGCCGTGTCCTAACTTCCTCCACAGTTGCCACCAAGTTGTTTCTTTCCCCGTGCCGGTACAGTCCGAATCTGGCTCCGAACGCTTCAGAGTCTTTATTGGTAGATTCAATCCCGATTTTGCTGTAGCCGATACGTTCTGCGCACTCAACAAGGAAAGCCATGAAGCGTCGGCCGTGGCCTTTGCGAGCAGGCTTAAACGCGATCCGAGCAATGACAAGGGTGTCAGGCCCCCAGAGATCACCTTGAGGTGGCGTAACACGAAGGTAGAGGTCGTATTTGCTGGTCCTTGCGTTGACCAAAGCCCCTAAGCCCAACGTCACGTGGTTACGCTTGTACCTGAATTGGTCGGCTAGATAGGGGGCGAGTGTAGTTGCGAACAATTCGGCATTAGCTCGGGCCCTTCTTCTCTCCTCGCGCTCCGTTTCTTCGAATTCTGAAGTCCCCAAAGTTTGCTCCTTATGTTGACTGTGACGGGTGCCATGAATCGGGCTACCCACAGGTTAGTGAGTGAGCAACTTATAGAGGACATATGCGGACTTTTCAAACAAAAAGGAATAGACCCGCTTCCGTTTATATTAATTAGTTATATTTAATGTTTGGAAGTGGAAGGCGTTCTTATAAATGAAGCACAGGAGGGGGTGGTACAAAAGGGAGGCAAGTAGGTGATACAAACTGCTTGCGTGGTCACTCTGCTCGGACGTTACAATGCCGCCAAATTCACATCCGCGTGATGGTGAAGAATCGTACGTCGCTCCTGCTGGAAGCCCCAGGTGAGCGTCGTTATGGTGACCCCATCGGTCCCCCCGCAACGATTACCCGTGAACCTGGTCAGATCCGGAAGGAAGCAGCCACAGCGGGAACATTGTGTGCCGGGGTGTGGCTGGTGGGGTTGCCTCCATAACGCACCGCGAGCCTTCTCTCGCGTTTTTCATCAAAAAATACCGTCTTGTTGCTCTGCCATGGATTTCGTCCAGGGCGGATTTTTCGTCGTTTCCGTTTTGAAAACAGGCGCAAAAAAGGAGGCCGACCTGTCGAATCACGACAAGTCGGCCTCCTTTTTTCATTTCTGCCACTAAGGCTTGGACATGGCCTGGTCAACCGCTGCAATCAGCTTTCCCAGATCCTTCGGGGTGGCTTTGTGGATGACTCCGAACAGGTACGCCCGCTGTTCATCCTCATCGCCCAAATCTGCGAAGAAGGCTTTCAGTTTCACCCCCAGCACGCCGGCAAGCAGGAACAGGGCTTCCACGCTGGGGGTGTAGGTGCCGGTTTCAAAACGGCTGATGGTTTTCGGGTCAAAACCGGTTTTTTCGCCGAGTTCAGCCTGAGTAAGCCCCGCGACCTTGCGGTAACGCCGAATGGCTGAACCCAAACTTGAAATTTGCATCGCTCAATTCCCATTTAGAATCAAGAACTTAACGATAGATTTTTGCATTAGACAACTGCATGATCCATCACCTTGCTTTGCAAAATGTGATGCATTTCGTAGAATTGCCTCCTCCGAAGGGTATTTGGTGACCTGTTTGCGTAAGTTTGGCTGATGCGAAAGAGCCAGTGCGGCGCTCCCTTGAACAATATGTGGAGTGCTGAAGCCTCCCTGCAGCCTTGCAAAATGTCATCGAAATCGTTGTTGCTGCCCTTTGTCCGGGTCTTTGAGCCTAGTTGATCTTCGGCGGCCAAAGGGCCATCAATCGCTGTTCCTGGAGTGATCACGTGGCTCTGCGCAGTACGAATCAAAACATCTCTTCCGGGCATTTTGCGCTGGTCGAGCGGTACCACCGCTAGCGACAGTGAGCCTGACTCATGGATGAGAAATACCGCAGGGCCGTGGACGCCGCCGCAATTTTTTCCGAGACCGATCTGACCGGCCGGATTACCTACGTCAACGATCAGTTCTGTGCCGTGTCCGGTTACAGCCGCGACGAACTGCTCGGGCAGAACCATCGCCTGCTCAATTCCGGCCTGCACTCCGCTGATTTCTTCGCTGGCATGTGGCGCACCATTGCTCTGGGCAATGTCTGGAAGGGCGAGATCTGCAATCGCGCCAAGAATGGCAGTCTGTATTGGGTCGAAAGCACGTTGGTGCCGCTGCTGGATGACGCCACCGGGCGGATTCATCGTTACCTGGCGATCCGTTTCGACATCAGCGAAAAACGCCAATTGCTGCATTCCCTGCAATGGCGGGTCGGCCATGACGTGCTGACCGGGCTGCCCAATCGCGCGTTTCTCTCGGACCTGCTGGATCAGGCGCTGGCGTTCTCGCGTGAGGAAAACATCCCGCTGGCGGTGTGCATGCTCGACCTCGACGGCTTCAAGGCGGTCAACGACGGCTACGGGCATGCCAGTGGTGATCTGTTGCTGGTGGAGGTGGCCAAGCGTTTGCGCGACATTGTTCGCGGCGAGGATGTGGTGGCGCGGCTGGCGGGTGACGAGTTCGTGCTGGTGTTGCGCTATGTGCGTGATGTGCCGGAGTTACGCGCGGCGCTGAACCGTGTGCTGGGCGCGATTTCGGCGCCGTACCAGCTGCGGGGCAAGACCCTGAATGTATTTGCCAGCATCGGCGTCACCCTGTTCCCCGATGACAATCAAGATGCCGAAACCTTGCTGCGTCACGCCGATCAGGCGATGTACGTGGCCAAGCAGAGCGGGCGCAATCGCTTTCATTTATTCGACGTGTTCCGGGATCGAGAGGTCAAGGCCACTCACCAGACCGTCGAACGGGTTCGACAGGCGTTGGCCGCCGGCGAGCTGCGTGTGCATTTCCAGCCAAAAGTGAACATGCGTCGTGGTGTCGTCGTCGGCTTCGAGGCGCTCTTGCGCTGGGAGCATCCGCAAAATGGCATGGTGCCGGCCCGGGAGTTTTTACCGATGGTGGAGGAGACGGACCTGATCATCGATATCGGTGAATGGGTGATGGATCAGGTGTTGATCCAGTTGGACTGTTGGCAGCAAACGGGGCAGGGCTGGCCGATCAGCGTCAACATCGCTGCCCGGCATTTCCAGCGAGCGGATTTCGTCGACCGGCTCAGGCAGGTGCTCGCCCGGCATGCCAGGGTCGCGCCGCAGATGCTCGATCTGGAAATCGTCGAGTCGGTGGCGATAGAAAACATCCAGCATGTCAGCGCCTGTCTGCAGGCCTGTCAGGCACTCGGCGTGCAGTTTTCACTGGGCGACTTCGGCACCGGTTATTCGTCCTTGAATTACCTCAAGCGCTTGCGCACCCAGACCATCAAGATCGACAAGTCGTTTATCCGCGACATTCTGCATGACCGCGACGACTTGGCTCTCACCACCGCGGTGATTGGCCTGGCCCGCGCGTTTGGCCGACAAGTGATCGCCGAAGGGCTGGAAAGTATCGAGCATGGCGAGCTGTTGATGCAGTTGGGGTGCGACGTTGCCCAAGGTTATTTCATTGCCCGGCCGATGCCAGCAGTTGAAGTGCCGGGCTGGGTCGAAGGTTTTGTCGCGCCGCCGCAATGGCGAGCGCTCGATCAAACAGTCTGAGACTGTCAGACCTATGAAGATCAAATGTGGGAGCGAGCCTGCTCGCGATGACGGTGTGTCTATCACGCAAGTGCTGGCTGAAAGTACGCAATCGCGAGCAGGCTCACTCCCACAGGTTCAGGGTTTGCCGACATAGAGGCGGATGATGTCATCGATCTCCCCGGACATTTTCATCCTCAGCAACGTGCGCAGGATGCGTTGCACGGGCACTTTCGGGTCATTACGCACGTAACAACCGACACTCTGCACTTGCAGCACCGCCACGCCTTGCAGTTGTTGCTCAGGCAGCAGACGCTGATTGAACCAGTCCAGCGTCCATTGATTGCTCACGGCATAGCGGTAGCGTCCGGCCATGAGTTTTTCCAGGACCTGTTCCTGATTGCGCGCGTCCTCGCGAAGCAGGCGCCCGGCGTCGAACAGTGGTTGCAGGGTAGGGTAACTGTAGCCGAGCACCGTGCCGATGGATTGTCGCGGCAAATTCGCCGGATCGATTGAGGTCTGCAACTCGTGCCGGCTGATCAGTACGTCCGGCTGAGTCCAGAGCGGAATACTCCAGATGTAGTCCCCGGACTGGTTTGGCGACCACGATTGCGCGGCGTAGCAGCGGACATCGATCTCGCCGTGCTCCATGGCATTTTGCACCCGGGCCCGCGGCAGTACGTGAAACTCGGCCGGAACGCCAACCTGGGTCGCGAGGCTGACCATCACGTCATGCAGGATGCCCTGGGTCGGCCGGCCTTGATCAAGCTGCACCATCGGCATCGCCCAACTGTCGGGCACCACGAAGCGCAGCGGCGCGTTGGCAGCCATGACGTTCAGACTCATCAACAGCAGTGCCCCCAAGGCCAGCCGCATAATCGCTCCGCTATCGATGAAAACCGAGCCGATAAAAATCACCCCAAGTGCAGCTTAGCCAGATTAGACGAGCGCGCCGGATGCAATTTTGGCCTTGCTCCGCTAGCATTAGCCGCTTCTGCTTCCCAGTGGCGATGGTTTTCGATGAGTTATCAGGTTCTTGCACGTAAATGGCGTCCGCGCTCGTTCCGCGAAATGGTCGGCCAGACCCATGTGCTCAAGGCTCTGATCAATGCCTTGGACAGCCAGCGGCTGCACCACGCCTACCTCTTTACGGGCACACGCGGGGTCGGCAAGACCACCATCGCGCGGATCATCGCCAAATGCCTGAACTGTGAAACGGGTATCACTTCGACGCCGTGTGGCGAGTGTTCGGTGTGCCGCGAGATCGATGAAGGCCGTTTCGTCGACCTGATCGAGATCGACGCCGCGAGCCGGACCAAGGTCGAGGACACCCGCGAGCTGCTCGACAACGTGCAGTACGCCCCGAGCCGCGGGCGCTTCAAGGTCTACCTGATCGACGAAGTGCACATGCTTTCCAGCCATTCCTTCAATGCGCTGTTGAAAACCCTCGAAGAGCCGCCGCCCTACGTCAAGTTCATCCTGGCGACCACCGACCCGCAGAAACTTCCTGCAACGATTCTTTCGCGTTGCCTGCAGTTCTCGCTGAAGAACATGACCCCTGAACGGGTGGTCGAGCATTTGACCCACGTGCTGGGCGTCGAAAACGTACCGTTCGAAGACGACGCGCTGTGGCTGTTGGGCCGCGCCGCCGATGGTTCGATGCGCGATGCCATGAGCCTGACCGACCAGGCGATCGCCTTCGGTGAAGGTCGGGTGATGGCCGCCGATGTGCGGGCGATGCTCGGCACGCTCGATCACGGTCAGGTCTATGACGTTCTGCACTCGCTGATCGAGGGCGACGCCAAGGCGTTGCTCGAGGCCGTCCGCCATCTGGCGGAACAGGGTCCGGACTGGAACGGTGTGCTCTCGGAAATTCTCAACGTGCTGCACCGTGTCGCCATCGCCCAGGCCTTGCCTGAAGGTGTCGACAACGGTCACGGCGACCGTGATCGGGTGCTGGCGCTGGCCCAGGCCTTGCCGGCCGAAGACGTGCAGTTTTATTACCAGATGGGCCTGATCGGCCGCCGCGATTTACCGCTGGCGCCGGACCCGCGCGGCGGCTTCGAAATGGTCTTGCTGCGGATGCTCGCGTTCCGCCCGGCGGACACCGCGGATGCGCCGAGGCAACCGCTAAAGCCAGTGGGGATCAGCCAGGCCACAGTTGATTCCGCAAACTCAGTGGCTGCCGCGCCGGTTGTGGCGCCGGTAGTCGCTGCGGCAGTTGCACCGGTTGTCGCCGCGCCGGTCGCGCCGGTGGTTGCTCCCGAGCCTGAGCCGGTTGCAGCCGTTGTTGTGCCTGAACCGGTCATCGTGTCGGAGCCCGTTGTTGCGCCGGTAGCGGTCGAAGCGGTCGTCGATCTGCCGTGGAATGACCCGGTAGAGCCCGAAGTTGTCCAGCAGCCGGCCGTCGAGCCGGTGCTGGAAACCGCCGCTGAACAACCCGAATTGCCCCCGATGCCGTTGCCGACGCCTGACAGCGTTGTGCCAGACGCGCCGGAATGGGCTGCCGCGCCGATCCCGGAACCTTCCGTGGCCGACGTCGACGCCGCGACACGGGGCATCGACCCCGACGACGAGCCGCCGCTGGACGAGGATTACATCGAACCGGACATGGATTCGGCGTACAGCTACCTCGACGAACTTGCCAGTGAACATGCCGCCGAACCCGCGCCGGAACCCGAACCTGAGCCGGCGGCCATGCCTGCCACAGGTCTGGCCCTGCAATGGCTGGAACTGTTCCCGAAACTGCCGATTTCCGGCATGACTGGGAGCATCGCCGCCAACTGCACGCTGATCTCCGTGGAAGGTGACCATTGGCTGATGCACCTGGATCCGGCCCATAGCGCCTTGTTCAACGCGACCCAGCAACGTCGTCTCAACGATGCGCTGAACCAGTTTCACGGGCGCACGCTGACCCTGAGCATGGAGCTGATCAAGCCCGAGCAGGAGACCCCGGCCCAGGCCGCCTCCCGGCGTCGTGCCAACCGTCAGCGTGAGGCGGAAGAGTCGATCCACGGTGATCCGTTCATCCAGCAAATGATGCAGCAGTTCGGTGCGGTGGTCCGTAACGATACTATTGAACCTGTCGAAGCCCTGGTCAGTCAGGGCTAATAACTGAAGGCGTTCGGCCGAAAGGGCCGGGCGCTGTTTTTATCCAAGTACTTTGAGGTGATTCCCATGATGAAAGGTGGCATGGCCGGCCTGATGAAGCAGGCGCAGCAGATGCAGGAAAAAATGGCCAAGATGCAGGAAGAGCTGGCCAACGCCGAAGTCACCGGCAAGGCCGGTGGCGATATGGTCACCGTGGTGATGACCGGTCGTCACGACGTCAAGCGCGTGACCATCGATCCGAGCCTGGTCGAAGGCCTGAGTGAAGACGACAAAGAGATGCTGGAGGCCGTATTCGCCGCCGCCGTCAACGACGCCGTGCGCAAGATCGAAGCCAACAGCCAGGACAAAATGTCCGGCATGACCGCTGGCATGCAACTGCCACCGGGGATGAAGCTGCCGTTCTGATTCGCCAAAGCGCGTCGGATGAGCTACAAAAAAATGCCAGGCATTGCGCCTGGCATTTTTGTTTCTGCCTGTTGGAGATGTAGTGTCTGTGGGGGCGCCTTCGCGGGCAAGCCTCGCTCCTACAGGGCACACTGTTCCTGTAGGAGCGAGGCTTGCCCGCGAAGAGGCGACTCGGTCCCGAACAGAAACATCGAACACCCGACCGCCACAAAGGTCTGCTCCCCTATACCGCCAAATTCATCGATCAAAGGAGACGCTCACATGCCACAAGCATTGACCCTCAACCAACGTATCGTCCTGGCGTCCCGCCCGGTGGGCGCACCGACGCCGGAGAATTTTCGCCTGGAACGGGAAGCGCTGCCGGACCTGGCGGATGGCCAGATATTACTCAAAACCCTGTACCTGTCGCTGGATCCCTACATGCGCGGCCGCATGAGTGACGCACCGTCCTACGCTGCGCCGGTGGCAATCGACGAAGTGATGACCGGTGGCGCCGTCAGCCGTGTCGAGCGCTCGCTGAATCCGAAATTTCAGCAAGGTGACCTGGTCGTCGGCGCTACCGGGTGGCAGAGCCACAGCATCAGTGACGGTCGCAATATCATTCCGGTGCCGTCCGGGCTGCCGAGCCCGTCGATGGCGTTGGGCGTGCTCGGCATGCCGGGCATGACCGCTTACATGGGCTTGATGGACATCGGCCAGCCAGCCTCCGGAGAAACCCTTGTGGTCGCGGCGGCGTCCGGTGCGGTGGGTTCGGTGGTCGGGCAAGTGGCGAAGATCAAAGGCCTGCGTGTGGTCGGCGTGGCCGGTGGCGCGGACAAGTGCAGCTATGTGGTGGATGAGTTGGGTTTCGATGCCTGCATCGACCACAAGAGTCCCGACTTCGCCGCTGAGCTGGCTCAGGCGTGTCCCCAAGGCATCGACATTTATTACGAGAACGTCGGTGGCAAGGTATTCGACGCGGTGGTGCCGTTGCTCAACCCCAAGGCGCGGATTCCGCTGTGCGGCCTGATCGCTTCCTACAACGCCAGCGAGGCGCCGACCGGTCCGGATCGCCTGCCGCAATTGCAGCGCACCTTGCTGACCAAGCGTGTGCGGATTCAGGGCTTCATCGTGTTCGACGACTACGGTGATCGTCAGCCGGAATTCGTCAGCGCCATGGCGCCGTGGGTGCGCGACGGCAAGGTGAAATTCCGCGAAGATGTGGTCGAAGGTCTTGAGAATGCGCCCGAGGCGTTCATTGGTCTGCTGGAGGGACGCAACTTCGGCAAACTGGTGGTGCGGGTCACGCAGGACTGAGTATTTGACGCTAAAGAGAGGCGCGGGTATAAACCGCGTCTCGTTGTTTTGTCGGACGTTTCCCCATGAGCTTCAGCCCTTTGATTCGCCAACTGATCGATGCCCTGCGAATTTTGCCAGGTGTGGGTCAGAAAACTGCCCAACGCATGGCGTTGCAGCTGCTCGAGCGTGATCGCAGCGGTGGCTCGCGACTGGCCCTGGCACTCAGCCAGGCGATGGAAGGGGTGGGCCATTGCCGGTTGTGCCGCACGCTGACCGAAGACGACCTGTGCCCGCAATGCGCCGATAACCGTCGCGACGATACCTTGCTGTGCGTGGTCGAAGGGCCGATGGACGTCTACGCGGTGGAGCAGACCGGTTTCCGCGGTCGCTACTTCGTGCTCAAGGGCCACCTGTCGCCGCTCGACGGGCTCGGGCCGGAAGCCATAGGGATTCCGCAATTGCTGGCGCGGATCGAAGAGGCAGGCACTTTTACCGAAGTCATCCTTGCGACCAACCCGACGGTCGAGGGTGAAGCCACGGCGCATTACATCGCCCAGTTGCTCAGCAACAAAGGCCTGATCGCCTCGCGCATTGCCCACGGCGTGCCGTTGGGTGGCGAACTGGAACTGGTGGATGGCGGGACGTTGGCGCATTCGTTTGCGGGGCGTAAGCCGATCGCTTTGTAATTTTCGGTGTTTGGGCTGACGCCTTCGCGGGCAAGCCTCGCTCCTACAAGAGCAGAGCGCGCCTCTCCCTTGTAGGAGCGAGGCTCGCCCGCGAAGGGAGCGACTCGGTCCATCTGATTCACACAATCCTGTTGAAAACCAAGCAAGCGCTCGGTTAACGTCGCGGAACCCTTCCATGGAGTTCGCCGATGCCTGCCTTCCAGGAATACTTCGACCCCAGCCACCAATTGGTCCGCGACAGCGTCAGACGTTTCGTCGAGCGCGAGATTCTTCCGGACATCGACCAGTGGGAAGAAGCCGAAAGCTTTCCCCGCGAACTCTACCTCAAGGCCGGTGCCGCCGGGATCCTGGGCATCGGTTATCCCGAAGCCCTGGGCGGCAGCCATGAAGGTGATCTGTTCGCCAAGATCGCCGCCAGCGAAGAGTTGATGCGCTGCGGCTCTGGCGGTCTGGTCGCCGGGTTGGGGTCGCTGGACATCGGCCTGCCGCCCATTCTCAAATGGGCCAGGCCGGAAGTTCGCGATCGCATCGTGCCGGCCGTGCTGGCTGGCGAGAAGATCAGCGCCCTGGCCGTCACCGAGCCCAGCGGTGGTTCCGACGTGGCCAACCTGCAAACCCGCGCCGTGCGCGACGGCGACGTCTACCGGGTCAGCGGCAGCAAAACCTTTATTACCAGTGGCGTGCGTGCGGATTACTACACCGTCGCGGTGCGCACCGGTGCGCCCGGTTTCGGTGGCATCAGCCTGTTGCTGATCGAGAAGGGCACGCCTGGGTTCACCGTAGGCCGTCAGTTGAAGAAAATGGGCTGGTGGGCGTCGGACACCGCCGAATTGTTCTTCGATGATTGCCGCGTACCTGTAGGCCATCTGATCGGCGCCGAGAACATGGGCTTCGCTTGCATCATGGGCAACTTCCAGAGCGAACGCCTGGCGCTGGCGCTGATGGCCAACATGACCGCGCAACTGGCGCTGGAGGAAAGCCTGAAATGGGCCCGTCAGCGCGAAGCGTTCGGCAAGCCCATCGGCAAGTTTCAGGTGCTCAAGCATCGCCTTGCGGAAATGGCTACGGCGCTGGAGGTGTCACGGGAATTCACCTACCGCCAGGCGGCGAAAATGGCGGCGGGGCAGAGTGTGATCAAGGAGATTTCCATGGCGAAGAATTTCGCGACGGACACCGCGGATCGGATTACCACGGATGCGGTGCAGATTCTGGGGGGCTTGGGTTATATGCGTGAAAGCCTGGTGGAGCGGCTGTACCGTGACAATCGCATCTTGTCGATTGGAGGCGGGACGCGGGAAGTGATGAACGAGATCATCAGCAAACAGATGGGGCTTTGAGTGTTGTGGTGTTGCGGCTGACGCCTTCGCGGGCAAGCCTCGCTCCTACAAGGGGTTGCATTATCCTGTAGGAGCGAGGCTTGCCCGCGAAGAGGCCGGTACAGACGCCGCTTATTTATCAGCCAGGGCAAACTGCGTCAGGCAAAACGTCGGAATCCCCATGTCTTCCAGGCGTTGCGACCCACCCAACTCCGGCAGATCAATAATCGCCGCCGCTTCATGCACTCGTGCGCCCATGCGTCGAATCAGGTTCGCTGCGGCAATCAGCGTGCCGCCGGTGGCGATCAAATCATCGAACATCACCACCGAGTCGCCTTCACACAAGCTGTCGGCGTGGACTTCAAGGAACGCTTCGCCGTACTCGGTCGCATAACCTTCGGCCAGCACATCCGCCGGCAGTTTGCCTTGCTTGCGGAACAGCACCAGCGGCTTGTTCAACTGATAGGCCAGCACCGAACCGATCAGGAAACCACGGGCATCCATGGCGCCGATGTGGGTGAAATCGGCCTCGACATAACGGTGGGCAAAGCTGTCCATCACCAGGCGCAGGGCGGTGGGCGATTGGAACAGCGGCGTGATGTCGCGAAAGATGACACCCGGTTTCGGGAAGTCGATCACCGGGCGGATCAGGGATTTGATGTCGAAGGAGTCGAAGACCATTGTCTAGGTGTCCTGGCAGGCTGCAAACGTCGCAGTATAACGGCGGCTGAACCGTTTCGCTCAGCCGCCGTGGTCGTAATCAGCCTTCGATCGAACCGCCGGCGAGGGCGCAGAGCTGGATCGGGTCGAGGATGTGGATTTCCTTGCCTTCGGCGGCGATCAGCTCGTTCTGCTGGAAGCGCGTGAACACCCGCGACACGGTTTCCACCGCCAGGCCCAGGTAGTTGCCGATTTCATTGCGCGACATGCTCAGGCGAAACTGATTGGCCGAGAAACCGCGAGCGCGGAAGCGTGCCGAGAGGTTGACCAGGAAGGTGGCGATGCGCTCGTCGGCGGTTTTTTTCGACAGCAGCAACATCATCTGTTGATCGTCGCGGATTTCGCGGCTCATCACGCGCATCAACTGACGGCGCAGTTGCGGCAGTTGCAGCGCCAGTTCGTCGAGGCGTTCGAACGGAATTTCGCAGACCGAGGTGGTTTCCAGTGCTTGCGCCGAGACCGGATGCTTTTCGGTGTCCATGCCCGACAGGCCGACCAGCTCGCTCGGCAGATGGAAACCGGTGAGCTGTTCTTCACCGCCATCGCTGAGACTGAAGGTTTTCAGGGCGCCAGAGCGTACTGCATAAACGGAGTCGAAAACGTCGCCCTGACGGAACAGGAACTCGCCCTTCTTCAGTGGGCGGCCACGTTTAACGATTTCGTCCAGCGCATCCATGTCTTCCAGATTCAGAGAAAGTGGCAAGCAGAGGGGAGCCAGGCTGCAGTCCTTGCAATGGGCCTGGTTATGAGCGCGCAGTTTTACTGGCTCGGACATTTCTTAAATCCTTGTGGGAAAGCACACATAAGACGTAAGGGTAACTCACGGGAAGACGTTCAGGCCAGCGCTGTGCCGATTTGTCACGCCATGGTAAAGCGCCGCTATCGGTGGCCGATAACCTGGCATCAGCCTATGCGCAGGTACTCGTTTCGTGGCCACCATCGGCGTGCTCAACCCCGGCAACAGTGGTGTGCAAACACTGCATGAGCCTGCAAACGGCTTGGCCGGCGAAGACTCGGCAATCGCCATTGGCCCGGGCACTTCGTCCGTGGCTGAAGGCATCAAAGTCTCGTTGTCTGGCGCCGGTTTGACCAAGGCTGCCAGTTCCCACGGTGACAACAAGGACATTGAAGAAAGCGGGTTGCCGGAAAACATTCAACAGATACTGAAAATAATTCGTCGAATACAGAAGCAGATCGCCGAGAAAGTCGCGAGCATGCAAGCGGTAATGGCAGACAAGCGACTTTCGGCCGAAGAACGCAGGGCCAAGCTCGGCGCACTGCAAGCGACCATCACCACCCTCAATGGCGGGCTGATCACGGCCAATATGGCGCTGTCCAAAGCCATCTCGCAGGCCAACCTGACCCCTGAGCAAGTGCTGAAGACGACTTCCCTGCTGTTGGAACGTTAGATGACCCGCGAAAACCGCTGGCGATTCTGTTGCTCCAGGTACGCGTCGAACACCATGCACACCGAACGCACCAGCAATCGTCCGGCCGGCAATACGGTGATCCGTTCATTGTTCAGTTCGATCAGTCCGTCTTCGGCCATGCGTTGCAGTTGCGGCCACAATTCGCCGAAGTAACCGCGAAAATCAATGTTGAAAGCCTTCTCGATCTCAGCGAACTCCAGGTTGAAGCTGCAAATCAATTGTTGAATCACCGCTCGCCGCAGGCGGTCATCGGCATTGCACAGCAGGCCGCGATTGGTGGCCAGTTGTGCTGAGGCCAAGGCGTTCTGGTACTGATTCAGGTCGCTGCTGTTCTGGCAGTACAAGTCGCCAATCTGGCTGATGGCCGAGACGCCGAGGCCGATCAGGTCGCAATGACCGTGAGTGGTGTAGCCCTGGAAGTTGCGTTGCAGGGTTGACTCTTCCTGAGCAATTGCCAGCTCATCGTCGGGCAGGGCGAAGTGATCCATGCCGATGTAACGGTAGCCGGCGGCGGTCAGCTGTTCGATGGTGCGCTGGAGCATTTCCAGCTTCTGTGCCGGCGTCGGCAATTCATCGCTGTTGATTCGCCGTTGCGGCATGAAGCGTTCTGGCAAGTGCGCGTAGTTGAACACTGACAGGCGGTCCGGTTGCAGGTTGATCACTTCGTCGACCGTGCGGGCGAAGTTCTCCGGTGTCTGCCTTGGCAAGCCGTAGATCAGGTCAATGTTGATCGAGCGAAATTGCAGCGTCCGTGCGGCGTCGATCACCGCCCGGGTTTCCTCCAGGCTTTGCAGGCGATTCACCGCGCGCTGGACGGCCGGGTCGAGGTCTTGCAGGCCGATGCTGACCCGGTTGAAACCCAGTTCTCGCAGCAGGCCCATGGTCGACCAATCGGCTTCGCGCGGGTCGATCTCGATGCCGTAGTCGCCGGAATCGTCATCCAGCAAGTTGAAACTCTTACGCAACTGGGCCATCAGCTGACGCAGCTCGTCATGGCTGAGAAAGGTCGGTGTGCCGCCACCGAAGTGCAATTGCTCGACCTTCTGCGCCGGGTCGAGATGGCAGGCGATCAGCTGGATTTCCTGCTCCAGGCGCTGCAAGTAGGGCAGGGCGCGGCCGCGATCCTTGGTGATGACTTTGTTGCAGGCGCAGTAGTAGCAGATGTTCGCGCAGAACGGCACGTGCACATACAGCGACAAAGGACGCAGGGCCTTGCGGCTTTCGCGCAGCGCATGGAACAGGTCGAAGGTGCCGACATGACCATCGAACTGCACGGCGGTCGGGTAGGAGGTGTAACGCGGTCCCGCCAGGTCATAACGGCGGATCAGATCGGTATCCCAACGAATGGCGTCGAGCATCATGCGGGCATTCCCCCGGATAGGCTGGCAGTGTCGGCAAGTCTATGGGGTGCGGCGTTGGGGCATCTTGATTTGCATCAACGGTCAGGATTTGTGTTGTTGGTGAGGGCCCTTTCGCGGGCAAGCCTCGCTCCTACAGGGGATCTCCAATTCCTGTAGGAGCGAGGCTTGCCCGCGAAGGGCGCGCCGCCGATTTAGTGCCCCATGAGCCAATGCTGATGCGGCCCCGGCAAGGTCCAGATGCCAAACAGCATCACCAGCAAGCCCCCCGTCATCCGTACATACCGTTTGCGCAACAGCGCCGTGACCCGCTCGGCCGCCAGCCCCGTGGCAAGCAACACCGGCCAGGTACCCAGCCCGAACGCGAGCATCAGCAATGCACTGTCCAGCGCATTGCCCTGGCTCGCCGACCACAGCAACGTGCTGTAAACCAGCCCGCACGGCAGCCAGCCCCAGAGCGCGCCGAGCAACAAGGCCCGAGGCAGGCTCGACACTGGCAGCAGCTTGTTCGCAACGGGCTGGATATGCCGCCACAGACCGCGACCGAGGCTTTCGATGCGGGTCAGTCCGCTCCACCAACCGGCGAGATAAAGCCCCATGGCGATCAGCAGCAATCCGGCGAGGATACGCATGAACATCGCCGCCGGGCTGTTCGCCACCGCCCAACCCGCCAGGCCGATCAGCAGGCCGGCCGCTGCGTAACTGAGAATCCGACCGAGGTTGTAGGCCAGCAGCAATCGAAACCGACGGCTGCGCTGTTCCTTGGGAATGGCCAGGGTCAACGCGCCCATCAAGCCGCCGCACATGCCCAGGCAATGCCCGCCGCCGAGCAGGCCCAAAATGACCGCCGACACCAGCAGGGGCGCCAGCTCAAACATGCGGGGGCGCCTTGTCGTCCGGTTTGGCCGGATGGCCGCTGGCCTCGTCGACCGCTGCGGTGTGGTTCGGGTCCTGGTCGTCGAACAGGATGCTGTGGGCCGGGCCGTCGAGGTCGTCGTACTGACCGCTGTCGACCGCCCAGAAGAAGATGTAGACCGCGATGGCGACGATCAGCAGTGCGGCCGGGATCATCACGTAGAGAGCTGGCATGGTGAGGCTCCATGCCCGCGCGGCTCAGGCCGGCAGCGGGCGGGTTTCTGGCGTGGCGCTGGCGGCCGGCGTGCTCGGCAGGCGAGTCAGGCGCAGGGCGTTCAGCACCACGGTCAACGAACTGATGGACATGCCGACCGCCGCCCACACCGGCGTAATCCAGCCGAGGGCGGCGAACGGCAACATGAGGCCATTGTACAGCCCGGCCCACAACAGGTTCTCGATGATGACCCGACGGGTGCGCCGAGCGAGGCTGAAGGCTTGCACCAACGCGTCCAGGCGGTTGGACAACAGCACCGCGTCCGCACTGGTTTTCGCCAGGTCGGTGGCCGAACCCATGGCGACGCTGATGTCGGCGGCGGCCAGCACCGGCACGTCATTCACGCCGTCACCGAGCATCAACACCTTGCGCCCTTCCTTGTGCAACTGTTGCAGGACCTGCAATTTGTCGTCCGGACGCAAACCGCCACGGGCCTCGTCGATGCCCAGCTCGGCGGCGACGCTGGCGACCATCGGCGAGCTGTCACCCGACAGCAGCAATGTGCGCCAGCCGCGCGCCCGGCAGGCTTCCAGCAACGCGGGTGCATCGGCGCGCAAACGGTCGTCGAGGACGAACCATGCCAGCGGTCCGGTATTGTCGCCGAGCAGCAGCCATTGGCCGGCTTCATCCGGCATCAGCGGGATGGCAGCGCCACTGAGTTCGCAGACAAAGCCCGGTTGGCCGATGCGCAGGCGTTGCTGACCGACCACGCCTTCCAGGCCCAGGCCTGGCGTGCTGTGGACTTCTTCGGCGGCCAGTGGCGCGCGGCCAAACGCACGGGCGATCGGGTGTTCGGAACGGTTTTCGAGGGCGGCGGCGAGGCCCAGGCATTGATCGCTGTCGAGCGCGCCGAGGGGGCGGATCGAGCGCAGCGCCAGGCGCCCTTCGGTGAGGGTGCCGGTCTTGTCGAAAATAACCGTGTCGATCTGGTTCAGGCCTTCCAGCACATGGCCGCGGGTCAACAACAAACCCAACTTGTGCAGCGTGCCGGTGGCGGCGGTGAGGGCGGTCGGCGTGGCGAGGGACAAGGCGCACGGGCAGGTCGCGACGAGCATCGCCAGGACAATCCAGAAGGCGCGCGATGAGTCCAGCTCCCACCACAGCAGACCAATGCAAGCGGATGCGATCAGCGTCAGCAGCAGGAACCATTGCGCGGCGCGGTCGGCGATCTCCGCCAGTCGTGGCTTCTCGGCCTGGGCGCGGTCCAGCAGACGGACGATGGCAGACAGTCGGGTGTCCTGGCCGAGGGCGAGGACTTCCACAGTCAGCGCACCCTCGACGTTCAGGGTGCCGGCGGTGACGGCGTCACCGAGCGTGCGCGGCTGTGGCAGGTATTCGCCGGTCAGCAGGGATTCGTCGATGCTCGACTGGCCGTCGAGGATCTTGCCGTCGGCCGGCAGGATCGCGCCGGGATGCACCAGCACTTGTTCGCCGACGCGCAGTTCGCTGAGCAGGATCCGCTCACTCTGTCCGTCGGCGCTCAGGCGCAAACACGAGGCAGGCAGCAGGTTGACCAGCTGTGCGGTGGCGGCGGCGGTGCGTTCTCGGGCGCGACGCTCCAGATAGCGCCCGGCCAGCAGGAACAGCGCAAACATGCCGACGGCATCGAAATACAATTCGCCGACCCCGGTGATCGAGGTCCAGATCCCGGCGATGTAGGCACTGCCAATCGCCAGCGACACCGAGACGTCCATGGTCAGGTGACGGGTACGCAGATCGCGCATCGCCCCTTTGAAGAACGGCGCACAGCTGTAGAACACGATCGGCGTGGTGAGGAACAGCGCGACCCAGCGCAGGATGGTGTGCAGCTCGGGGCTGAGGTCGATGTTGAATTCCGGCCAGGTGGCCATGGTCGCCATCATCGCCTGGAACCACAGCAGCCCGGCAACCCCGAGTTGGCGCAGGGCCAGGCGGTTTTCGCTGGCCAGTTGTTCGCTGGCGCGGTCGGCTTGATAGGGATGGGCGGCGTAACCGATGTGGCGTAACTCGCTGAGCACCTGGCTCAGCGGCAATTGCGCATCAGCCCAGCGTACGTGCAGGCGATGGTTGGACAGGTTGAGGCGCGCTTCGGCCACCGCCGGCAAGCCGCGCAGGTGTTTCTCGATCAGCCAGCCACACGCCGCGCAACTGATGCCTTCCATCAGCAGCGTGGTTTCGGCGAGTTCGCCATCGTGGCGCACGAAGGGTTTTTGCACGTCGGCGCGATCGTACAGCGCCAGTTCATCCACCAACTGTACCGGCAACGCTTCGGGGTTGGCCGAGGCTTCGCTGCGGTGCTGGTAATAACTTTCCAGCCCGCCGGCGACAATCGCTTCGGCCACCGCCTGACAACCCGGGCAGCAGAACTCGCGGGTTTCACCGAGGACGGCCGCGGTGAAGCGGCTGCCGGCCGGGACGGGCAGGGCGCAGTGGTAGCAGGGGGTCGGGGTGGTCATGGGGCAATCACTAATACCGCTGAATCTCTATCGTCGGATATGGCCTCTTCGCGAGCAAGCCCGCTCCCACATTGGAATGCGTTTCAAATGTGGGAGCGGGCTTGCTCGCGAATGCGCGAAGCGCGACTTTACTTTTTCAGGTCTTCGGCGCCCTGCAGCGGTTCGTCACCCAGCAGCAGATCCTTGTCATGGCTGACCAGCTCTTCTTCGAACATGCGCCAGATATGGTCGTCCTGAGTGCCCAGCAGCTCGACAAAACGACGACCTTCAACCTTGTCGCTCAACTGGCCGATGTAGCGGCCCTGTTCGGTTTCGCTTTGGGCGAGGGTGATCTTGCGATCCTTCTCCGGCTGGGTCGGCGAGATCAGGTTCAGTTCGAGGGTTTTCGGTTGGCTGTTGCCGCTCAGGCGCAGGTCGACTTCGCCGGTCACGTCATCCAGGTGCACGCTGGCGCGCAGGAGCAGGGTTTGCGCCAGCAGTTCACGGTCGAGGGAGCGGTTGATGCCTTTGCCGGCCTCGTAGTAGTTGTCGTTGACCAGGTTATCCGGGTTGTTTACCGCGATGGTCACCATGGACAAGGTCAAGGTCACCGAACAGGCGAGGATGGCAATGATGATCCACGGCCAAAGATGCTTGTACCAGGGACTTGCGGCGTTTGCTGCGGGCATGATCACTTCTCTTAACGAATTTGTGGGCCGATGAACCGGCTCTTGGCTTCAACGTGGATGCTCTCGTCATCGGCATCCTTGAGGATGAATTTCACCTCGTTGGTGCTCGATGGCAGTTTTTCCGGCGCGATGGACAGTTCCACCGGCTGGCTGAAAATTTCGCCGGCGGCGACCTTGATCTCGCGTTTGCCTTGCAGCTTGAGATCCGGCAGGCCGGCGGCTTCCAGCACGTAGGTGTGGTCGCGCTGATCCTTGTTCATGATCTTCAGGCTGTAGACGTTTTCAATCCGGCCTTCGGCGTTCTCGCGGTACAGCACGCGGTCTTTGCTGACGTCGAAACCGACCAGCGAACGCATGAAGAACGCCGTCGCCAGCAACGCCATCATCGCCAGCAATACAGCGGCGTAGCCGATCAGGCGCGGGCGCAGTTTATGGGTTTTTTGCCCGGACAGGTTGTGCTCGGTGGTGTAGCTGATCAGGCCCCGCGGGTAATCCATCTTGTCCATGATGCTGTCGCAGGCATCGATGCACGCAGCGCAACCGATGCATTCGATTTGCAGGCCGTCGCGGATGTCGATGCCGGTCGGGCAAACCTGGACGCACATGGTGCAGTCGATGCAATCGCCCAGGCCCTGAGCCTTGTAGTCGATGCCTTTCTTGCGCGGGCCGCGGCTTTCACCGCGACGCGGATCGTAGGAAACGATCAGCGTGTCCTTGTCGAACATCACGCTCTGGAAGCGCGCGTACGGACACATGTAAATGCACACCTGCTCGCGCAACCAGCCGGCGTTGCCGTAAGTGGCGAGGGTGAAGAAACCGACCCAGAAATACGACCAGCCATCCGCTTCGCCAGTGAAGAATTCGATGGTCAGTTCGCGGATCGGCGAGAAGTAACCGACAAAGGTCATGCCGGTTGCGAAGCCGATCAGCAGCCACATCGAGTGCTTGCTGAATTTACGCAGGAACTTGTTGGCGCTCATCGGCGCCTTGTCGAGCTTGATGCGCTGGTTGCGGTCGCCTTCGGTGACCTTCTCGCACCACATGAAAATCCACGTCCAGACGCTCTGCGGGCAGGTATAACCGCACCAGACACGACCGGCGTACACGGTAATGAAGAACAGGCCGAACGCGCTGACAATCAGAATGCCCGAGAGCAGGATGAAATCCTGCGGCCAGAACGTTGCACCAAAAATAAAGAATTTACGCTCCGGCAGGTTCCACCAGACGGCTTGATGACCGCCCCAGTTCAGCCAGACCGTGCCGAAATACAACAGAAACAAAAACGCGCCGCCCATCATCCGCAGGTTACGGAACAGGCCAGTGAAGGCGCGGGTGTAGATCTTTTCTCGAGAGGCGTAGAGGTCGACGCTGTTGTTCGCGTTCTTGGCAGGCGGGGTAACGTCGTGTACCGGAATCTGGTTGCTCATCAGTTGCATCCCACGGCAGTGGAAAAATGCCTCGGTCAGTACATGCCGACCGCGGTCAAAAAGGGGTGTTGCAGTGGCGCAATGATACGCCTGTAGCTCTAGATCAAGGGTGCGACCTTTGGTCACGTTGGTGGAAACCAACTGACGGTGTAATGACTTGAATCAATTGACTGGTGAAATTATGGACGGTTTTACGGGTGTCGACGTTCAATCGGCCCATGGATTGATCAGTGCAACGCCGCTGAACTGAAAATCGTTGATGTTGCGCGTGACCACGGTAAGGCCATGAACCAGCGCGGTTGCTGCGATCCAGGCATCGCTTTCGTTGGCACGGTTTGGAGCATGCAAACTGGCACACCGCAGCGCGACGGCGGCATCAACCGGCAAAATTCTGCCATCGAAGGCCGGCATGACGTGGCGCTTCAGCCAGGTACGCAAGACCTTGCCCTGCGCGGGGTCACGACGCTCCATGCGCAGAACACTCATCTCCAGCTCCTGCAAGGTAATGGCGGAAATAAACATTCGTGGGGCAATGACACTTTTGGCCCAGGCGACGACGTTTGCATCCGCCCGGGGTTTGCGCAATTCAGAAATCACATTGGTGTCGAGCAAAAACATCAGGACAGGTCCACGGGTCGATGAATGATCACGGCGCGCTCGGTTTCGAACTCGATGTCTGCCGCTTCCGGCATCACCAATAGATCGACAATGCTGGCGTTGCTGCCGGTGAGATTTTGATAGTCCTCAATGCTTAGCAGTACATGGGCCGGCTTGCCACGATCGGTGATGATAACCGGTCCCTGGCGCGTGGCTTTTTTGGCACTACTTGTGTCCTGATTGAATTCGCGGCTCGAGATAGTGGTGATGGCCATCATGGTTGGCCTCCTGAAAGCGGTAATGTAGAAACGTTACTACTTGGTCCTATGCTTCGGCAACCTGAATCCATGAAGAAGGTCGTACCGTTCGTCGTTGCAGTGACGAAGGTCAGCTGCCAGCGCCGAGGTCACTCAGTTTGTTCTCAATGTGGCTGGTAGTGCGTAGATACTCATAGAGATCCATTCATATTGAAGTAGCGATTATATTGAGCGTTTGGCGGAATTTAGAATAAATGATCTGTTGTGTGAACTAGTGGGTTGAATTGGTTTTATGGTTTGTATTTCATAATTCTAAATATGTTGTTTATTGAAGTCTGGATAAGTGTTGTTGTAGTTTGCTTTTCGTAGGTGAGTTTCAAATGGATTTTGTGTGAGTGTGCTCACTTTTAAATATTAGGGAAAAGGCAATATGGGAATAAGCAAAGGATGGCAGTGGTTGGTGTTGCTCTTAAGTATGTGGGCAGTTCCTGTGGTGTATGGGGCTTCGTCGGCGGAAATGCCGCGGCATATCGTGTTCGCTTCGGACCCGCAGTTTCCCTGGACCGATAACACTGATGCCCAGTTGCCGGAGTCCGATTCACAGAAGCGGGAGCGCTCCCGGTGGCTGATCGAAACGCAATACGACAGCATTGCCGAATTCAGGCGGCAACAGGGTGGGGGCGCGGCGGTTCCCGTGATGATCAATGGCGATATGACTGCCTTCGGTCATGCGGATGAGCGTTCCTATATCCAGCAGACACTGGAGGCGAAACTTCAAGGGGATTATGACTACGGGCTGGGTAATCACGACTATCAAAATAACGTGAATGATTGTTTTCTGAATAATTGCGCCGCTGGAAGCATTGAAGATCTGAAGGAACGCTATTGGGGAAAGGTCGGTAATATGGATCTGGCGGCGCGGGCTTCAGGGTTGAGCACCATTTATTACGGCAGCCTCGCGTACTCCAGGGATTATGGCGATGTGCACCTGGTGCAGTTACATAATGAGCCGACTTACTCAGTGACCTTCTCTTCGGGCACTATTTTCAGTTCGAAGGATTTTGAAATTACCCCGGCACTCGATTGGCTTGAGCGTGATCTTCAGCAGGCACGCGCGCAGGGGAAAATTATTCTACTGAACATGCATAAACCCAATGATTTTATGGGCGACTGGAGCCAGGAAAAACGGTTCAGGGACATGATCGATAAGTATGAAGTGACTGCAATATTCGCCGGTCATCTCCATGGGAGTAGCGGCTCCATGTGGTACACGAGCAGTGTGCCCGGTTTCATCAGTGGCAGTGCATCCCAGCAGACCTATCTGATCGCCAGTTTTTCCGAGGATCGCAAAAACCTGCACGTCTATGCGGTCGACAACAACCAGTGGCAAAAACGTGAGCTGATCGCGACAGTGCCGGTGACATGAATTCAGGCCAGTCGCCCATAAAAAAGGCCCCGCCAGATCACTGGCGGGGCCGTTTTTTTTTGCATCAAGCGTTTGCCTTACTGGGCATCCGCCGCCGGAGCTTTCTCACCGTGAGACAAGCTGTAGACGTAAGCGGCCAGCAGGTGAACCTTGTCGTTGCCTTGCAGCTGTTCTTGCGCAGGCATCTGGCCCTGACGGCCGTAACGGATGGTCTGCTGCAGTTGAGCGAAGCTCGAACCGTAGATGAACGCGCCGGGGTGGGTCAGGTCAGGTGCGCCCATCGCTGGCGTCCCTTTGCCGGCCGGACCGTGGCACGCCACGCAGTTGGCGGCGAACAGTTTCTGCCCGGCAGCCGGGTCAGCCTTGGTGCCTTCCGGCAGCTTGCGGCCATCGAGACTGGTCAGGACGAACGCAGCAACGTCCGCAACGCCTTGCTCGCCGATCACTTCAGCCCACGCCGGCATGACCGCATGACGGCCGCCCATGATGGTGGTCTTGATGGTTTCCGCTTCACCGCCCCAGCGCCAGTCGGCGTCGGTCAGGTTCGGGAAGCCATAAGCGCCTTTGGCATCGGAACCGTGGCAGACCGAGCAGTTGGAGGCGAACAAACGGCCACCCATCTTCAGGGCTTGCGGGTCCTTGGCGACTTCTTCGATCGGCATGGAAGCGAATTTGGCGAAGATCGGGCCGAACTTGGCGTCCGACTTGGCCATTTCCTTTTCCCACTCGTGAACGCCGGTCCAGCCGCTCTGGCCGTTGGCGAACGCGGTCTGCTTCTCGTTATCCAGGTAGTTGTAACCCGGCAGAAGGCCTTTCCAGTTGCCCAGGCCCGGGTACAGCACCAGGTAACCCAAGGCGAAAATGATGGTGCCCACGAACAGCATGAACCACCATTTCGGCAGCGGGTTGTCGTACTCCTCGATCCCGTCGAAGGAGTGGCCAACCGTTTCGTCCGTTTGCTCGGCGCGCTGGCCCTTGCGGGTGGACAGCAGCAGCCAGGTCAGGGCGAAGATGGTGCCGAGACTGAGGACTGTGACGTACAGACTCCAGAACGTAGTCATTCTTTGTTACTCCTAGAAGCTTGCTCGACGTGCTTGATGGCTTCGGGATCATCCGCGAAAGGCAGCAAGGTCGCGTCTTCAAACTCCGACTTGCGCTTGGGGCTGAACACCCACAACGCCAGACCGATGAAGGCCACCATCACAACAACGGTGCCCAGGCCACGAATCATCCCGATATCCATCTAAATCACCGTTTGCTTTTGATGATGGTGCCCAGGCCTTGCAGATAGGCCACCAGCGCGTCCATTTCGGTTTTGCCCTTCACAGCATCCTTGGCGCCGGCGATGTCTTCGTCGGTGTAAGGGACGCCGAGCGTGCGCAAGACTTCCATTTTCTTGGCGGTGTCTTTGCCGTCGAGCTTGTTTTCCACGAGGAACGGGTAGGCCGGCATTTTCGACTCGGGCACTACGTTGCGCGGGTTGTACAAATGCGCACGCTGCCAGTCATCGGAGTAACGACCGCCGACACGGGCCAGGTCCGGACCGGTACGCTTGGAACCCCACAGGAACGGGTGGTCCCAGACGCTTTCACCGGCAACCGAGTAGTGGCCGTAGCGTTCGGTTTCAGCACGGAACGGGCGGATCATCTGCGAGTGGCAGCTGACACAACCGTTGGCGATGTAGATGTCGCGGCCTTCCAGTTCAAGGGCGGTACGAGGCTTCATGCCTTCGACCGGCTTGTTGGTGACGTCCTGGAAAAACAGCGGAACGATCTGGGTCAGGCCGCCGATGCTGACGGCGATAACCATGAAGAAGGCCAGCAGGCCAATATTCTTCTCGACTGCTTCATGCTTCATCAGTGAGCTCCAACTACAGCAATCTGTTCGGCGGCTTCAGCTTCGGCCGGGTTCGAGGCACGTACGGTACGCCATACGTTGTAGGCCATGAACAGCATGCCGGTGGCAAAGAACGCACCGCCCAGGGCGCGAACGATGAAACCTGGGTGGCTGGCTTGCAGCGCTTCGACGAACGAGTAGGTGAGGGTGCCGTCGTCGTTGATTGCACGCCACATCAGACCCTGGGTGATGCCGTTGACCCACATCGAAGCGATGTACAGCACGGTACCGATGGTCGCGAGCCAGAAGTGTGCGTTGATCAGGCCGATGCTGTGCATCTGCGCGCGACCGAACAGTTTCGGGATCATGTGGTAGATCGCGCCGATCGAGATCATCGCTACCCAGCCAAGAGCGCCGGCGTGTACGTGGCCGATGGTCCAGTCGGTGTAGTGCGACAGCGAGTTGACGGTCTTGATCGCCATCATCGGGCCTTCGAAGGTCGACATGCCGTAGAACGCCAGGGAGACCACGAGGAAACGCAGGATCGGGTCGGTGCGCAGCTTATGCCAGGCGCCCGACAGGGTCATCATGCCGTTGATCATGCCGCCCCAGCTTGGCGCCAGCAGAATGATCGACATGGCCATGCCCAGCGACTGCGCCCAGTCCGGCAGCGCGGTGTAGTGCAGGTGGTGCGGACCGGCCCAGATGTACAGGGTGATCAGCGCCCAGAAGTGCACGATGGACAGGCGATAGGAGTAGATCGGACGCTCGGCCTGCTTCGGAACGAAGTAGTACATCATCCCCAGGAAGCCGGTGGTCAGGAAGAAACCTACGGCGTTGTGGCCGTACCACCACTGGATCATCGCATCCGTCGCACCGGCGTAGGCCGAGTAGGACTTGAAGAAACTGACCGGCAGCGAGGCGTGGTTGACGATGTGCAGCATCGCCGTCACGACGATGAAGGCACCGTAGAACCAGTTGCCCACATAGATGTGCTTGGTCTTGCGCTTGGTGATGGTACCGAAGAACACCAGACCGTAGGTGACCCAGACGATGGCCAGCAGAATAGCCAGGGGCCATTCCAGCTCAGCGTATTCCTTGGTGGTGGTGTAACCCAGCGGCAAGGTAACGATGGCGCCGACGATCACCGCTTGCCAACCCCAGAAGGTGAAGGCCGCGAGGCTGTCGGAAATCAGTCGCGTTTGGCAGGTTCGCTGCACGACGTAATAAGAAGTGGCAAACAGTGCACAACCACCAAAGGCGAAAATCACCAGGTTTGTGTGCAACGGGCGCAGGCGTCCAAAGCTCGTCCACGGCAGACCGAAGTTCAACTCCGGCCAGACCAGTTGCGAGGCGATGAAGACACCGAGCCCCATGCCAAGGATCCCCCAGACCACCGTCATGATGGCGAACTGGCGGACTACCTTATAGTTATAAGCAGTCGGACTGATTGCTGTGCTCATTCTAAGGTTCCACGGTTTGGGTGTTTTATTAGGAGTAAAAATCGGCCGCAAGTATGGAGAAAGCAGGGGGTCATTGCAACGCGCCATGACCTGGGTCAATGCTTTCAAAAGCTGATTCTGCGGCCTTTCCATGCGCCGCGTAAGGACAAAATCGCCCTCGGACAAAATGTCGCAGCGAACGAAAATGATGAGAGGGTCAGGTCAGTTGTAACGGGGTGTGTTCAAACGCAACGATCGGGTGACCGATGGCAATTGGCACGACAGCCGGTATCTACCAGCCTTTGCGGCTTGTCATCGAGCTGATTCGTCGAACACATCGGGTCGGGTCGACCTGGAACCGGCTCAAGCCAGTCCGCATCGGGGCAAGCTTAGACCCGAATCTGGTGAACCGAAAGGCGGACTAACGGAGGGTGCGACAATGGGTCGCAAAGGGGCAGGGAACTGCCGCATCCGAGAAGAATGCGGCAGCAGAGCGGTCAAGAATTATTCGCTTTTGCCTTCAGCCTGCAAACGCTCTGTATTCAGACCGTGGGACAGGCTGTACACATAAGCGGCCAGCAGTTGCACCTTGTCGTTGCCGAGCAGTTCGTTCTGCGCCGGCATATGGCCCTGGCGGCCATGGCGGATCGTTTGTTGCAGTTGCGCCAGGCTTGTACCGTAGATAAAACCGGCCGGTTGCGTCAGGTTCGGCGCCCCCATGGCTTCAGTGCCCTTGCCGTTTGCCCCATGACAGGCTACGCAGGTGGTGCTGAACGCTTGCTGTCCGGCTTGCAGGTCAGCGGTGTCGCCAGCCGGCAATGGCAGGCCGGCCAGTTCATGACGCACATACGCGGCAACGTTTTTCACGCCGGCTTCACCGAGGATTTCACCCCAGGCCGGCATCGCCGCCATGCGTCCACCCATGATCGTGGTCTTGATCATCTCGGCGTCGCCGCCCCAGCGCCAGTTGCTGTCGGCCAGGTTCGGGAAGCCGAAAGCGCCCTTGGCATCCGAGCCGTGGCACACCGAGCAGTTCGAGGCGAACAGGCGACCGCCCATTTTCAGCGCTTGCGGGTCCTTGGCCACTTCTTCCACCGGCATGGCGGCGAATTTGGCGAAGATCGGTCCGAACTTCGCGTCGGCCTTGTTCATCTCCTTTTCCCATTCGTGAACGCCGGTCCAGCCGTTCTCGTAACCCGGCAGGATGCCTTTCCAGTTGCCCAGGCCCGGGTAAAGAATCAGGTAGCCCACGGCGAACACCAGCGTGCCGGCGAACAGCATGAACCACCACTGCGGCAGCGGATTGTCGTACTCCTCGATGCCGTCGAAGCTGTGGCCCATGGTCTGGTCGACGCTGCCCTTGGTTTCGCCCTTGCGGGTGCCGATCAGCAGCCAGGTCAGGCCGATCAGGCTGCCGATGGTCAGTACGCAGATCCACGTACTCCAGAAAGTGGTCATGACCGGGTACTCCTTGCTTCAGGTTCTTGGGTGCTATCGGCTTGTGGCTCATCGGCGAACGGCAGCAAACGTGCTTCGGCGAACTCCGGATTGCGCTTGCTGTTGAACACCCACAACGTCAGGCCGACGAAGGCCACGAACACCACGACCGTGCCAAGGCCGCGAATCATTCCACTGCTCATTACGCTCACTATTTCAAAGGGCACGGCCATGGCTCACCTCTTGCTCTTGATGGCAGTGCCGAGCACTTGCAGGTAGGCGACGAGCGCGTCCATTTCGGTCTTGCCCTTGAGCGATTCGACCGAGCCTGCGATGTCGGCATCGGTGTACGGCACGCCGAGGGTGCGCATCGCCTTGATCTTGGTTTCGGTGTGGCTGCTGTCGAGCTGATTGGCCACCAGCCATGGGTAGGCAGGCATCTTCGATTCCGGCACCACGTTGCGCGGGTTGTACAAGTGCGCGCGGTGCCAGTCTTCGGAGTAGCGGCCGCCGACACGGGCGAGGTCCGGACCGGTACGCTTGGAGCCCCACAGGAACGGGTGATCCCAGACGCTTTCCCCGGCCACCGAGTAGTGACCGTAGCGCTCGGTCTCGGCGCGAAACGGACGAATCATCTGCGAGTGGCAGCCGACGCAGCCTTCGCGGATGTAAATGTCGCGACCTTCCAGTTGCAGCGCGGTGTAGGGCTTCATGCCTTCCACCGGTTTATTGGTCACGTCCTGGAAGAACAGCGGGACGATCTGCGTCAGACCGCCGATGCTCACGGCCAGGACCATCAGCAGCATCAGCAGGCCGACGTTTTTTTCGATTGTTTCGTGTTTCATCTCGGACTCCTCAGGCCATCTGCGCGGCAGCGGCGACTTCGGCAGGCTGCGAGGCCCGCACGGTGCGCCAGGTGTTGTAAGCCATCAGGAACATGCCGCTGAGGAAGATCGCACCGCCCACCAGTCGCACGATGAAGCCTGGGTGGCTGGCCACCAGGGTTTCGACGAAGGAGTAGGTCAGCGTGCCGTCTTCGTTGACTGCGCGCCACATCAGGCCCTGGGCGATGCCGTTGACCCACATCGAGGCGATGTACAGCACGGTGCCGATGGTGGCGAGCCAGAAGTGCGCGTTGATCAGGCCGATGCTGTGCATCTGCGGGCGACCGAAGATTTTCGGGATCATGTGGTACAGCGCGCCGATGGAAATCATCGCCACCCAGCCGAGTGCGCCGGCGTGTACGTGGCCGATGGTCCAGTCGGTGTAGTGGGAGAGGGCGTTCACGGTCTTGATCGCCATCATCGGCCCTTCGAAGGTCGACATGCCGTAGAACGCGAGCGAGACCACGAGGAAGCGCAGGATCGGGTCACTGCGCAACTTATGCCAGGCGCCGGAGAGCGTCATCATGCCGTTGATCATGCCGCCCCAGCTTGGCGCCAGCAGAATCAGCGACATCACCATGCCCAGCGACTGCGCCCAGTCCGGCAGCGCGGTGTAGTGCAAGTGGTGCGGGCCGGCCCAGATGTACAGGGTGATCAGCGCCCAGAAGTGCACGATCGACAGGCGATAGGAATACACCGGACGCTCGGCCTGTTTCGGCACGAAGTAATACATCATCCCGAGGAAACCGGCGGTGAGGAAAAAGCCTACGGCGTTGTGGCCGTACCACCACTGCACCATGGCATCGGTCGCACCGGCGTACAGCGAGTAGGACTTGGTGAAACTCACCGGCAGTTCAAGGTTGTTGACGATGTGCAAAATCGCCACGGTGATGATGAAGCCACCGAAGAACCAGTTGCCCACATAGATGTGCTTGGTCTTGCGCTTGGCCAGCGTGCCGAAAAACACGATGGCGTAGGCGACCCAGACGATGGTGATCAGGATGTCGATCGGCCATTCCAGCTCGGCGTATTCCTTGGAGCTGGTGTAACCCAGCGGCAGGCTGATCGCCGCGAGCAGGATCACCAGTTGCCAGCCCCAGAAGCAGAACGCGGCGATTTTCGGCGCAAACAGTTGCGTCTGGCAGGTGCGTTGCACCGAATAGAACGAACTGGCGAACAGGGCGCAACCGCCGAACGCGAAGATCACCGCGTTGGTGTGCAGTGGGCGCAAGCGGCCGAAACTGGTCCACGGCAAATTGAAGTTGAGTTCGGGCCAGACCAATTGAGCCGCGAGAAAAACCCCGAGCCCCATGCCGACGATGCCCCACACCACCGTCATAATGGCGAATTGGCGGACCACCTTGTAGTTGTAGGCGGTACTGATAGAAGTGTTCATGGTTCCCCATCCACGGTTCAGCCGAAGTGAGGCCTGTCTTAGCGAGTAAGCCGCAAGGCAGACGCTCCCTTCGCCTGGAGTTATAGGCAGACTAAAAGCGAGGCAAGCATGGACAAAGAGCACAAGGCCAGTATTGACGGGGATCAATGGGCGCAGTGTGTGCGGGAGCATGGATGGCTGTGGAATGAAGCCGCTTCAACGGTTTCGGTTGAACCTGTGACGCTGATTCTTGCGCATGGCGCCGGGGCACCGATGGACAGCGCCTGGATGAACGACATGGCCGCACGCCTTGCTGCGCAGGGCGTCAACGTGTTGCGCTTCGAATTCCCGTACATGGCGCAACGACGTGTCGATGGCGGCAAGCGTCCCCCGAACCCGGCGCCGAAACTGCTGGAGTGCTGGCGTGAGGTGTACGCCGTGGTGCGACGCCATGTCACTGGCCGCCTGGCCATTGGCGGCAAGTCCATGGGCGGGCGGATGGCCAGTCTATTGGCCGATGAGCTCGAAGCCGATGCGTTGGTGTGCCTCGGCTATCCGTTCTATGCCGTGGGCAAACCGGAGAAACCACGGGTCGAGCATCTGGCTGCGCTGAAGACCCGGACGCTGATTGTCCAGGGTGAGCGCGATGCGCTGGGGAACCGTGAGGCGGTCGAGGCTTACGCGTTGTCGCCGAGCATCGAAGTGTTCTGGCTGGTGGCGGGGGATCATGATTTGAAGCCGTTGAAGGCTTCGGGGTTTACGCATGAGCAGCATTTGGCGGCTGCAGCGATGAAAGTGGCCTCATTCCTTCAGTGATTTTTGTGGTGCTGCTTAAGGCCTCTTCGCGGGCAAGCCTCGCTCCTACAGGTTATCGGTGTCCGCATGATCCCCCATAACCTGTAGGAGCGAGGCTTGCCCGCGAAGGGGCATTGCCAGGCAACATCACTTCCAGACTGACAATTAAAAAAAACGGAGCCTCTACTGTCCGGGTTTGTCTTCCAGAAAAAGTTTTGTCAGCTGCCTATTTGTTCAAAAAGAGCAGAAATTTTGACCGCCGGCATTTAGGCCTACTTCGTAACAGGAAGCCTGCCAGTGATCACAAATTTATCGAACGCTTTCTGTCCATCACGCGCGGCTTGCCGAACATCAAGGAAAGTCAGTTCATCACGAACATCCTTTTTGTTGGGCTTGTCGATCTTTTTCGTGGTGGCCATTGGAGCCTTCGAAGAGTGTGTATTCATGCTGACCAGCTTATGGGGGAAAATTTTGACCGGCAAACGATAGAGCGCGGCCCTGGGGCGGACAAGTCGGCGGATTCGGGCATGTTTGTAGGTAGGGGCGTATAGATGTGTAGTCTGAGGTAGGAGCGACGATGCCCGCGAAGGCGCTCCAACAGGCAACATCCCATTCAGTGAGGCAATAAAAAACCCGGAGGCTTTCACCGTCCGGGTTTTGTTTTTCCAGCATCAATCAGCGGTTAAACCGCTCCACCAACGAATACTGGGTATTCGCCGTCTTGGTCAGCTCTTCACTCAACAACGCCGAGTGCTGCGCCTGTTCCGACGTCTGGTCGGCCAGTTGCGAGATGTTGCTGATGTTGCGGCTGATTTCTTCGGCCACCGAGCTTTGCTCTTCGGTCGCGGCCGCGATCTGGGTGGTCATGTCGGTGATGTGTGCCACCGCTTCGCTGATGCCGACCAGCGCCTGATCCGCTTCGAGTACCCGTGCCACACCTTCTTCCGCCTGGCGATGCCCGGATTCCATGGTTTGCACGGCGGTGCTGGCGGTTTGCTGGAGCTTGGCGATCAGGGCGTGAATCTGCCCGGTGGATTCGCTGGTGCGCTGCGCCAATTGGCGAACTTCGTCGGCAACCACCGCAAAGCCGCGACCCATCTCACCGGCACGCGCCGCTTCGATGGCGGCGTTCAACGCCAGCAGGTTGGTCTGGTCGGCGATGCCTTTGATCACGTCGACCACGCCCCCGATTTCATCGCTGTCCTTGGCCAGTTGCGTCACGGTCAGACCGGTTTCGCCGACCACCTCCGACAGGCGCTGAATGGCTTGGCGGGTTTCCCCTGCGATGTCACGGCCGCGCCCGGTCAGGCGATTGGCTTCCTGAGTCGCGTCCGCCGTGCGTTGCACGTGGCTGGCGACTTCCTGGGTGGTGGCGGCCATCTGATTGACAGCGGTGGCCACCTGCTCGGTTTCGACGCGCTGACGTTCCAGGCCGGTGGAGCTGCTGTGAGCCAGGGTGTCGGACTGTTTCGCCTGGTCGCTCAGGTGCTCGGCGGTGTCCTGCAGACGGGTCAGGCAGGTTTTCAGGCGGGCTTCCTGGCTGAGGATCGACATCTCCAGACGAGCCTGGGCACCACGGCTGTCGGTGTACATCTGCGCGATCAGCGGGTCGGAGGTGGTCTGCTCGGCCAGGCGCAGCAAGCGTTTGAGACCGCGCTGTTGCCAGCTCAACCCCAGCAGGCCCAATGGCACCGAAAGACCGGCGGCCAAGGCAAAACCCCATTGGGAGTTGAGCGTGGCACCGATCATGAAGCTCAGCTGGCTGACCAGAATGAACGGCAGCCAGTCTTGCAGGACCGGCAGCCATTTATCGGTGGAAGGAATCGCTGACTTGCCCTGGTTGATGCGTTGGTAGAGCGCTTCGGCACGCTGGATCTGCTCGGCGGTGGGTTTGACCCGCACCGACTCGTAACCGATCACCTGGTTGCCATCGAACACCGGTGTGACGTAGGCGTTAACCCAGTAGTGGTCACCGGTCTTGCAGCGATTCTTGACAATGCCCATCCATGGCAAGCCTTGTTTCAATGTGCCCCACATGTGCGCGAACACCGCGGCCGGAACGTCAGGGTGACGAACCAGGTTATGCGGTGCACGGATCAGTTCCTCACGGGAATACCCACTGATTTCGACGAAAGCGTCGTTGCAGTAGGTGATCACGCCCTTGGCATCGGTGGTAGAAATCAACCGTTGCTGAGCCGGGAAGGTCCGTTCGCGTTGTGTAATGGGCTGGTTGTTACGCATGGCTTTTTTCAATCCGCAAGGCTTTGAGAGGTTGTCGGCACCGTCAGGGATTTATTGAAAATATTTTTCAATAATCAGCGGCGCGTCGCAAAACGACCGTTGCGTCAGCCCGCCAGCATCGGATAGGTGAACAGGCTGAAATGCAGCAGGTTCAAACCGAAATGCGTGGCAATGGCCGCACCTAACCCGCCGAAACGGTAGGCCAGACCATAGCCGACACCTGCCAGACTCGCCAACAACGCCCATTGCCAGCCAGCGCCCGCATGCACCAGGCCAAACAACAGCGAGGCGAGCAGCAGCGCCAGGTTTTCACCATAAGGCAGGTGTTTAAAGTGCCGGCTGAGGCCGCCCTGAAGGTAGCCGCGAAACAGCGCTTCTTCCACCAGCGTCACCAGCAGCAGGTTGTTGAACAGCCACAGCCAGGCCTGATCAGGCCATTTTGGGGCCCAACTGATCACGCCCAGCAACAGCGCGCCACCCAATGCCAGCACGCTGCTCAGTGTCAGCCCCAACAGCGCGGCGGGAATGGAAAGCCGCAGCGAATGCCGGCCGACAATCCACGGGCAGACCAGCAACAGCCAGAAACCAATCAGCGGTTTGTCCAGATTCAGGTACAGCGCAAACAGTACGGCATCGTCGGTAATACGATGCGGATTGATACCGCGACCGTTGTAGAAGCCTGGGAGCCAGTGCATCGCCAGTGCCAGCGCCATGAAAATGAACAGGCCGTGACCGAGGTAATGACCGACCCGGACCTGTTGCTGACGCACGGCGAAACCGGCGATCAACAGTAATGCGACCGAGATAAGCGCCAGCCAGCCGAGGTGACCGTAGGACAGCGCCAAGGTGTAGCCAAGGGAGAGGAGGGCCAGGAACGTCCATGGCAAAGCAAACATCTGAAATCCTTGTGTCGGAGATTCTGCGGGTCGCCTCGGTCCACTGTAGGAGCAAGCTTGCTCGCGATGGCGGAGTTTCAGGCGGCACTGATATTGGATGTTACGGCCTCATCGCGAGCAGGCTCGCTCCTACAGTGGTGTGGTGTCCGGTATACAAAAGCGCGGCGATTATAGGGACATACACCCCACAAACAAAAACACCGCCCGAAGGCGGTGTCTTTTTCTGCAGATACTTACGACGCAATCAACTGCCGCAGCACGTAATGCAAAATTCCCCCTGACTTGAAGTACTCGACTTCATTCAGCGTATCGATCCGGCACAACACCTCGATCTTCTCGCGGCTGCCGTTTTCGCGAGTGATGATCAGCGTCAGGTTCATTCGCGGCGTCAGCTCGACGCCGCTAAGGCCCAGTATGTCCAGGGTCTCCTTGCCAGTCAGATTCAGGCTCTTGCGGTTCTGATCCAGCTTGAACTGCAAGGGCAACACGCCCATGCCGACCAGGTTGGAGCGGTGAATCCGCTCGAAGCTTTCGGCGATGACCGCTTTCACGCCCAACAGATTGGTGCCCTTGGCCGCCCAATCGCGGCTCGAACCGGTGCCGTATTCTTGCCCGGCAATCACCACCAGCGGCGTGCCCGAGGCTTGATAACGCATGGCCGCGTCGTAGATCGCCAGTTTTTCCCCGGTAGGAATGTAAATCGTATTCCCGCCTTCCTCGCCGCCGAGCATCTCGTTGCGAATGCGGATGTTGGCAAAGGTGCCGCGCATCATCACTTCATGGTTGCCGCGACGGGAGCCGTAGGAGTTGAAGTCCCGCGGTTCCACACCTTTCTCGCGCAGGTAATGGCCGGCCGGGCTCTCGGTCTTGATGTTGCCGGCGGGGGAGATGTGGTCGGTGGTCACCGAGTCGCCGAGCAACGCAAGAACCCGTGCGCCCGCGACGTCCTTGACCACGGGCGGCGGTCCGCCGATGTCGTCGAAAAACGGTGGGTGCTGGATGTAAGTCGAATCGTCCTGCCAGACATAGGTCGCCGCTTGAGGCACTTCAATCGCCTGCCATTGCTCGTCGCCGGCAAACACTTCGGCGTATTCCTTGTGGAACATCGCGGTGTTGACCTGATTCACCGCGTCGGCGATTTCCTGGGTGCTCGGCCAGATGTCTCGCAAGTAAACCGGGTTGCCGTCCTTGTCGTCACCCAATGGTTCACTGCTGATATCAATGCGCACCGTGCCGGCCAGCGCATACGCGACCACCAGCGGCGGCGAGGCCAGCCAGTTGGTTTTCACCAGCGGATGCACGCGGCCTTCGAAGTTGCGGTTGCCCGACAGCACCGAAGCGACGGTCAGGTCGGCTTTCTGGATGGCTTTTTCGATCGGCTCCGGCAACGGCCCGGAGTTGCCGATGCAGGTGGTGCAACCATAACCGACCAGGTCGAAACCGAGTTGATCCAGGTATTGCGTCAGCCCGGCAGCCTTGTAGTAGTCGGTCACCACTTTCGAGCCCGGTGCCAGCGAACTTTTCACCCACGGTTTGCGCTTGAGGCCTTTCTCCACGGCTTTTTTTGCCACCAGACCGGCGGCCATCATTACGCTCGGATTGGAGGTGTTGGTGCAAGAGGTGATCGCGGCAATCACCACCGCACCGTTTTTCAGGCGATAGGTCTGGCCGTCGTACTCGTAGTCCGCTTCGCCGACCAGATCGGCATTGCCGACTGCGACGCCGCCACCGCCCTCACTTTCCAGGCGACCTTCTTCCTTGCTGGTGGGTTTGAATTGCAGGCCGAGAAAGTCGCTGAACGCTTGCGCGACGTTGGGCAGCGAGACCCGGTCCTGTGGGCGTTTCGGCCCGGCGAGGCTGGCTTCGACGCTGCGCATGTCCAGCGCCAGGCTGTCGGTGAACACAGGTTCCTTGCCCGGCAGGCGCCACAGGCCTTGCGCCTTGCTGTAGGCCTCGACCAGTTTCACCGTTTCAAGTGGGCGGCCGGATAAACGCAGGTATTCAAGTGTCACGTCGTCCACCGGGAAAAAGCCGCAGGTGGCGCCATATTCCGGGGCCATGTTGGCGATGGTCGCGCGGTCGGCCAGCGGCAGGTCGGCGAGACCGTCGCCGTAGAACTCGACGAATTTGCCGACCACGCCTTTCTTGCGCAACATCTGGGTCACGGTCAGCACCAGGTCGGTGGCCGTGATGCCTTCCTTCAATTTGCCGGTGAGTTTGAAGCCGATCACTTCCGGAATCAGCATCGACACCGGTTGGCCGAGCATCGCCGCTTCCGCCTCGATCCCGCCGACGCCCCAGCCGAGCACGCCAAGGCCGTTGATCATGGTGGTGTGGGAATCGGTGCCGACCAGCGTGTCGGGGAACGCGTAGGTGCGGCCGTCTTCATCCTTGGTCCAGACCGTGCGGCCGAGGTATTCGAGGTTCACCTGATGGCAAATCCCGGTGCCCGGCGGCACCACGCTGAAGTTATCGAAGGCACTCTGGCCCCAACGCAGGAAGGCGTAGCGCTCGCCATTGCGCTGCATTTCAATGTCGACGTTTTGTTCGAAGGCGCTGGCGCTGCCGAACTTGTCGACCATCACCGAATGGTCGATCACCAGGTCCACCGGCGACAGTGGATTGATCCGCTGCGGGTCGCCGCCGGCCTTGGCCATGGCGGCGCGCATGGCGGCCAGGTCGACCACGGCGGGAACGCCGGTAAAGTCTTGCATCAAGACGCGGGCGGGGCGGTACTGGATCTCGCGGTCGGAACGGCGCTCCTTGAGCCAGGCGGAAATCGCTCGCAGGTCGGCGCCGGTGACGGTCTTTTCGTCTTCCCAGCGCAGCAGGTTTTCCAGCAGTACTTTCAACGACATCGGTAGCTTGTCGAGATCACCGAGGCTTTTGGCGGCATCGGGCAGACTGAAGTAATGGTAGGTCTTGTCGTCGACTTGCAGGGTTTTAAGGGTTTTCAGGCTATCGAGGGACGGCATTACGATCACTCCTTAAAGTCCGCACGGCTACGGACTGAGGGGACGGACAGAGCTTTCAACCTAGCCCCGTTTGAACGTTAAAGCTAATAACCGGACTCTATGGGCAAGTCCCAGGGTCTGTTAACGCTTGCTGACGAACCGCGTTGCGATGCCAAAGTGCGCGAGGCAAGGCGCGGGATGCCGCCAATGGTTGTTCCCTTGGCAAATCCCGCAACGCAGCCTCGCACACTTTGGCGCGCAACCCGAAGGGACGCGCCCCATTTGGCGCTGGGCGGCGTTGCTCGGAACTTATTTGGAACAACCAAACTGCGTTCCTCGCGCCTTGCCCAGCGCCAAATGGGGCTGCGTCGCGGTCGTCAGCAAGCGTTAACAGACCCTGGGTTCCGAACTCGGCTATCATGCGCCGGTTTTCGTGACAGGCTTTGCTTCAACGCAAGTCTGGGCATCGCGCAGTGGCTGAATTCTTCGCCAACTGCCCAGGAGTAAGAATGAACACCCTCTTTATGCATTGCCGGCCGGGCTTCGAAGGCGAAGTCTGTTCCGAGATTTCCGAACACGCCGCACGGCTGAACGTGGCCGGTTATGCCAAGGCAAAAACCGCCAGCGCCTGCGCCGAATTCATCTGCACCGAAGAAGACGGCGCCGAGCGCCTGATGCGCGGTCAGCGTTTCGCCGAGCTGATCTTCCCGCGCCAATGGGCGCGGGGGATTTTCATTGACCTGCCGGAAACCGATCGCATCAGCGTGATCCTCGCGCACATGGCGGATTTCCCGCTGTGCGGCAGCCTGTGGCTGGAAATGGTCGACACCAACGACGGCAAAGAGCTGTCGAACTTCTGCAAGAAATTCGAAGTGCACCTGCGCAAGGCGCTGATGGCGGCCGGCAAGCTGGTGGAAGATGCGAACAAGCCGCGTTTGCTGCTGACGTTCAAGAGTGGTCGCGAAGTGTTCATGGGCCTGGCCGAGTCGAACAACTCGGCAATGTGGCCGATGGGCATTCCACGCCTGAAGTTTCCGCGCGAGGCGCCGAGCCGTTCGACGTTGAAGCTGGAAGAGGCGTGGCACCATTTCATCCCGCGCGATCAGTGGGACGAGCGCCTGCACAGCGACATGACCGGCGTCGACCTCGGCGCGGCACCGGGCGGCTGGACCTGGCAACTGGTCAATCGTGGCATGCTGGTGACCGCCATCGACAACGGTCCGATGGCTGAAAGCCTGATGGACACAGGTCTGGTGCAGCATTTGATGGCCGACGGCTTCACCTTCAAGCCACGGCAGCCGGTGGACTGGATGGTCTGCGACATCGTCGAGAAACCGGCACGCAACGCGGCGATGCTGGAAGAGTGGATTGGCGAAGGGCATTGCCGCGAAGCGGTGGTCAACCTCAAGCTGCCGATGAAGCAGCGTTACGCCGAGGTGAAACGCTTGCTGGAGCGCATTGCCGACGGTTTCAAGGAGCGCGGGATTCGCGTCGAAATCGGCTGCAAGCAGCTGTACCACGACCGCGAAGAAGTGACGTGCCACCTGCGCCGCCTGGACGTGAAGAAACCCAAATCCCGCTGATGTACACAACCTTGTAGGAGCGAGGCTTGCCCGCGAAGAGGCCCTTAAGGACGCCAAAAGCTTCGCGGGCAAGTCGGATCGCCGCCCGCTCGCTCCTACAGGGGCTGTGTACGCTACAGATGACGTTAAACCCGGCAATGCGCGACAATGCCGGCCAGTTTCAGGAGTGAATCATGAGTGAAATGCTTGATACGCCGGTAGACGGCACCCTCGACGCCACCGGCCTCAACTGCCCGGAACCGGTGATGATGCTGCACCAGCACATCCGTGACCTGGCGCCCGGCGGCCTGCTCAAGGTGATCGCCACCGACCCGTCGACCCGTCGCGACATTCCCAAGTTCTGCGTGTTCCTCGACCACGAGCTGGTCGCGCAGCACGAAGAGGCCGGCACCTACCTGTACTGGATTCGCAAGAAGTCGGATTAATCGATTCGAAAAAAAGGCCTGCATTTGCAGGCCTTTTTTGTGCGGTCAACCCATCGAATGGCTGATGCGGATCCGCTTGCGTGCACTGCGCGTCAGGCGGATCGACAGCATCAGGGCGGCGCAGCTCAGGCCGACGATCAAGCCCTGCCACAGCCCGCTCGGGCCACGGGGTTCGCCGAACCAGTCGGTCAGTCCGAGGGCGTAACCCACCGGCAAGCCGATGCCCCAGTAGGCGAACAGGGTGAGGATCATTGTCACCCGAGTGTCCTGAAAACCGCGCAGGGCGCCGGCCGCTGTCACCTGGATGGCGTCGGAAAACTGGAACAGCGCCGAGTACACAATCAGCATCGCCGCGATATGGATCACCGTCGGGTCTGCGGTATAGATCGCAGCGATGTGCTCGCGCATCAGCAACATCATGCTCGCCGACAGGCAGGCGTAGGCCAGCGCGGTGCCCATGCCGACACCCGCCGCAAAGCGCGCCTCGCGCGGCTCTTCACGCCCCAGTGCCTGACCGACGCGCACGGTCACGGCCATGCCCAAGGAGTAAGGGATCATGAACACCAGCGAGCTGACATTCAGGGCAATCTGATGCCCGGCCACCACGGTGGCGCCGAGGCTGCCGATCAGCAGGGCAATCACCGCAAAGATGCTCGATTCGGCAAACACCGCGATGCCGATCGGCAAGCCGATGCTCAGCAGGCGTTTGATCACCGCCCATTGTGGCCAGTCGAAACGGCTGAACAACTGGCTCGACTGATACGCCGGCGCCCAGCGTTCCCAGCCGGCCATGCCCAGCGCCATCACCCACATCACAATCGCCGTAGCCCAGCCACAACCGACACCGCCCATGGCCGGCACACCGAAGTGGCCATAAATGAAGACGTAGTTCAACGGAATGTTCAGCGCGAGCCCGCACAACCCCAGGACCATCGCCGGGCGCGTGCGTCCCAGGCCGTCACTGAAACAGCGCAACACATGGTAGAGCGCGACAGCGGGCAGCCCGCTGGCGATACCGTGCAGGTATTGCATGCACGGGCCGATCAGCTCGGGATCGACCTTCATCAGGTGCAAAATCGGTTCGGCACTGAACAGCATGCCAGTCGCCATCAGGCCCACCACCAACGCCAGCCACAATGCCTGCCGTACGATCGGGCCGATTTCGCTGTGGGTGCCGGCACCAAAGCGCTGGGCGACTTTCGGCGTGGTGGCCAGCAGCGTGCCGGTCATCAATAGAAACACCGGGACCCAGATCGAGTTGCCCAACGCCACCGCCGCCAGATCCCGTGACCCGACGCGACCGGCCATGACCGCATCGACGAAGCCCATCGCCGTGGTGGCCAGCTGCGCGATCATGATCGGCAACGCCAGGCCGAGCAGGTTCTTCAGCTCGAGGCGAACCCGGGCGGGGCGATTGAGGGACACGGCGGCGGGGCGGTCAGTTACGGAATTCAAGGGCAAAACGTCCGAAAGATTTTGATACATGAGGCGGCGCATTCTACGCGTTGACGCAACGGTCAGGAAAAGTCCTGTGTTACCTATTTGTAATCACACAAAACCCTGTAGGAGTGAGCCTGCTCGCGATGGACGTGAGGGCGCCGCGTTCAGTCAGGCAGCCCTCGTCATTGTTGACGCCCATCGCGAGCGGGCTCACTCCTACATTAGGGATGTGTGCTAGGCGTTGAGTGCTTTATCCGCCTACACTGCCGATCCGCCAAAGGAGCCTGCCATGCTGATTGTTGCCGACGAAAATATTCCGCTGCTCGATGCCTTCTTCGAAGGTTTCGGCGAAATCCGCCGGGTGCCGGGACGTTCAATCGACCGCGCCACCGTCGAGCAGGCCGATGTGCTACTGGTGCGCTCGGTGACCAACGTCAATCGCGCGTTGCTCGAAGGCAGCAAGGTGCGCTTTGTCGGCACCTGCACCATCGGCACCGATCACCTCGACCTCGATTACTTTCAGCAGGCCGGCATCACCTGGTCCAGCGCCCCCGGCTGCAATGCCCGTGGCGTGGTCGACTACGTGCTGGGCAGTTTGCTGACCCTCGCCGAAATCGAAGGCGCCGATCTCACCCGGCGCACGTACGGCGTGGTCGGTGCCGGCGAAGTAGGCGGGCGGTTGGTCAAGGTTCTGCAAGGGCTGGGCTTGAACGTGCTGGTCTGCGATCCGCCACGGCAAGCTGCTGAAGGGGGCGATTTCGTCAGCCTTGAGCAGATCATCGAGCAGTGCGATGTCATCAGCCTGCACACACCGTTGAAAAAACACGGTGCCGGATCGACCTGGCATTTGTTCGACCAAAACCGTTTGAATCAACTCAAGCCCGGTGCCTGGCTGATCAATGCCAGCCGTGGCCCGGTGGTGGATAACGCCGCCCTGTGCGAGGTGCTGCTGCAACGCGAAGACCTGCAAGCGGTGCTGGATGTCTGGGAGGGCGAGCCTGAGGTCGATGTGGCACTGGCCGATCTCTGCGTGCTGGCCACGCCGCACATTGCCGGTTACAGCCTCGACGGCAAGCAACGCGGGACGGCGCAGATCTACCAGGCATACTGCGATTTTCTCGGGCAACCGGCGCAGGTCCGCTTGAGCGATTTGCTGCCGTCACCGTGGTTGTCGCAGGTAACCTTGAACGCTGAGAGCGATCCTGCCTGGGCGCTGGCGATGTTGTGCCGTGGCGTGTACGACCCGCGCCGCGATGACGCGGATTTCCGCCGCAGTCTTGTGGGCAGTGTGAGTGAGCAGCGTGCGGCGTTTGATGCGTTGCGCAAGAATTATCCATCGCGGCGCGAGATTGATGGGTTGCAGGTGCGGATTGAGGGGGATTCGCCTGCGTTGCTGAAGATTGTGGCGGCGTTGGGCGCATCGGCTGTCTAAAAAACCGAGGTGACCCATTCGCGGGCAAGCCTCGCTCCTACAGGATCCGCATAATGTTGAAAATGGCGCCGATCCTGTAGGAGCGAGGCTTGCCCGCGAACAGCCGCACCACAATTCCGGATCAACACCCACAAAAAACCCGGCCATCAGGGCCGGGTCAAGAAGACGGGGCTATATCAATCTTGTTTGGCAGGCTTGACCAATCGCTTTTCCAGTTCGCGGCAAGCGTCCTGGATCATGCCCTCAGTGATCGGTACTTCGCGGCCTTTTTCGTCAATGATTGAGCAACCCAGAGACTGATCTGGCTGTGTGCGGATCACTTGAATCTTGTCATCGCTGCTATTTTGCAAGGACATGGCCTGTCTCCTCTTCAGGTGTGTGCTTACTGTAGAACCGTCAGGTGACCGGGCTATGACAACTCCCTGCGATCTTTCCAGAGCGGCAACACCAGTCCACCAGAAATACCCAGACGTTGCCACCCGGACTTTAGACCAATAGCGTCTAGGACCTAGTCATCGCGGTCATAATTAACCTGACTCATTGTGATTTACAGCGTTCAACCCCATTGAACCGTCAGGCTGGCCCTATCAATTGCGTAACTGGATGAACCCGATGCTCTCTGCCCGTCACCGCCGCGCGATTCGCCTGACCAGCCTTTTTCTCGCGCCCTATCGTTGGCAGGCCTTCGGCGCCTTGCTCGCGCTGATCGTCACGGCCGGCATCACCTTGTCCATGGGGCAGGGGATTCGCTTGCTGGTGGATCAGGGGTTCATGACCCAGTCCCCGCACCTGCTCAACCAGACGATCGGTTTGTTCATGTTGCTGGTGATTGGCCTGGCGATTGGCACTTTCGCGCGTTTCTACCTGGTGTCGTGGATCGGTGAGCGTGTGGTCGCCGACATCCGCCGTCAGGTGTTCAATCATCTGGTTTATCTGCATCCCGGGTTTTATGAAGACAACCGCAGCTCTGAAATCCAGTCGCGGTTGACCGCCGATACCACGCTGCTGCAATCAGTGATCGGCTCATCGCTGTCCCTGTTCCTGCGCAATCTGCTGATGGTGATCGGCGGGATTGTGTTGCTGTTTATCACCAACCCCAAACTCACCAGCATCGTCGTTGTGGCTTTGCCGCTGGTGATTGCGCCGATCCTGATTTTCGGTCGCCGGGTGCGCAGCCTGTCGCGCCTGAGTCAGGACCGGATTGCCGATATCGGTAGTTATGTTTCGGAAACTCTTGGCCAGATCAAAACCGTGCAGGCCTACAACCATCAGACCCAGGACGAACAACGTTTTGCCGTGACCGTGGAAGAGGCGTTCAACACGGCACGTAAACGGATTTTCCAGCGGGCCTGGCTGATCACCTTGGTGATCGTGCTGGTGTTGGGGGCGGTTGGCGTGATGCTCTGGGTGGGCGGCATGGACGTGATGGCTGGGCGAATTTCGGCGGGGGAACTGGCGGCGTTCGTCTTCTACAGCCTGATTGTCGGCAGTGCGTTCGGCACGTTGAGTGAGGTCATTGGTGAGCTGCAGCGCGCCGCCGGCGCCGCCGAGCGGATTGCCGAACTGCTGCGTTCGGAAAACATCATCCAGCCACCGGCGACTGACCTGGTGACGTTGCCCGCGCGGGTGACGGGCAATCTCGTTCTGCAGGACGTGCGTTTTTCCTACCCGTCGCGCCCGGAAAGCTACGCCGTCGATGGCTTGAATCTGACCATCAAGGCGGGCGAAACCCTCGCGCTGGTCGGGCCGTCCGGTGCTGGCAAATCGACGGTGTACGACCTGCTGCTGCGTTTTTACGATCCCGCCGAAGGGCGCATCCTGCTCGACGGCGTGCCGCTGACTCAACTCGATCCATTGGACTTGCGCCGTTGCTTCGCGCTGGTTTCACAAAGCCCGGCGCTGTTCTTCGGCAGCATTGAAGAGAACATCCGCTACGGAAACCCGACAGCGACGCTGGAACAGGTTCAGGAAGCGGCGAAAATCGCCTACGCCCATGACTTTATCGAGGCCATGCCCCACGGTTATCAAACTCATTTGGGTGACGCAGGCCTCGGTTTGTCCGGCGGCCAGCGCCAACGCCTGGCCATCGCCCGAGCGCTGCTGGTGGACGCGCCCATCCTGCTGCTCGACGAAGCCACCAGCGCCCTCGACGCCCAGAGCGAACATCTGATCCAGCAAGCCCTGCCCAGCCTGATGAAAAATCGCACCACCCTGGTCATCGCCCATCGCCTGGCCACAGTTAAAAACGCCGACCGGATTGCGGTGATGGATCAGGGGAAACTGGTGGCGGTGGGCACGCATCAGGAGCTGATTGCGAGCAATGCGCTGTATGCGCGGTTGGCGGCGTTGCAGTTCAGTGATGGGCATGAAGCGGCATGAATGAACGCTGCTGAATACTGTCGGGTTCGGGCATTATGTCGAGCTCAGTGCGAGCATGGATGAGGATATGAGCCGTTATCAACCACCGTTGACCCTGACCACTAAGATGCTCACGTTGATTGCCGAAATCAGTGAGCGGATCGGTCAACTTTCGGCTGTGGATGATCGACGGCAGACGCCTCAACTGCGGCGGGGTAATCGGATTCGCACGATTCAGGCTTCATTGGCGATCGAGAACAATACCCTCAGCATCGAGCAGGTGACTGCTGTTCTGGCAGGGCAGCGAGTGCTGGGATTGCCTCGGGAAATCCAGGAGGTGCGTAATGCCTTCACGGCTTACGAAGCCATGCCGGATTGGCAGCCGAGTAGTCGTGTTGATCTGCTTCGGGCGCATGAGTTACTGATGGGCGGCTTGATTGACGACTGTGGGCAGTTTCGCCGAGCCGGTGTGGGCATTTGCCGTGGCGAGAAATTGGTTCACATGGCACCGCCACCGAGCCGCATTACGCATTTGATGGATGATTTGCTGGCGTGGCTCGGCGCTTCTGATTGGCATCCGTTGATTATCAGTTGTGTCTTCCACTATGAATTCGAGTTCATCCATCCCTTCGCCGACGGCAATGGACGTATGGGTCGTCTTTGGCAGACATTGATTCTCAGTCGGTGGCGCCCGGTGTTGGCTTATCTGCCGGTCGAAGCCGTGATTCGAGAGCAGCAGGATGCTTATTACGCGGCGTTGTCGGCAGCCGACCAAATGGCCGAATCGACGCCTTTTGTCGAGTTCATGCTGCAAGCGTTGAGCCTTGCGCTTGATGAGGCGGTTAGAAACGAACCGGTAACCGACCAAGTAACCGATCAAGTAACCGACCAAGTAGCGAAACTGCTTCGTGCTCTGCGCGGAAGCGCTCCTGTGAAGGTTAACGATCTGATGGCAGAGCTCGGATTGGCTCACAAGGCGACATTTCGGGCCAACTACCTCAAGCCTGCATTGGTAGAAGGCTTGATTGAGATGACTGATCCTGATTCTCCCCGTAGCCCGGTGCAACGCTACCGCTTGACCGCGCAGGGCGAGCTTGTTGCAGCGCGGTGCTGATCCAGGTAGATACGCCAAAAAAAATGCCCGCATTTCTCAATGCGGGCATTTTCGTTTTCGCCTCAGACAGGCTTATTGATCATCAAAATAGCGCTCATGCCAATCCACCAACGGCTGTGGCGAGTTGAGCTTCTGGCCGTAGATCACCGAGTAAGACAGCACGTTTTGCACGTACTGGCGGGTTTCGTCGAACGGGATGCTTTCCACCCAGACGTCGAAGCTCAGGTGATCCGCACCGCGCAGCCACTGACGCACGCGTCCCGGGCCGGCGTTGTAGGCGGCGGAGGCGAGGACGCGGTTGCCGTTGAACTGGCTGTGTACCTGGCTGAGGTACGCGGCGCCGAGCTGGATGTTCTTGTCCGGGTCGAACACCTGCTGTGGCGAGGCCAATGGAATGCTGAACTTGCGTGCGGTTTCCTTGGCGGTGCCCGGCATCAGTTGCATCAGGCCGCTGGCGCCGACGCCGGAGCGGGCGTCGTCCATGAACGCGCTTTCCTGGCGGGTAATGGCGAATACCCAGCTCGAATGCAGACCGCGAACCTTGGCTTCACGCACGAGGGTTTCGCGGTGGGCCATCGGGAAACGGATGTCCAGATCGTCCCAATACTGCGCCTGACTGATGGTGCGGATCGCCGGGAAATACCATTTCAGATCGTAGGCCAGTTTGGCCTGAGCGACCATTTCGTCACGGTTGAAGTGGCGGCTGACGTGATACCACTCGCGACGCCCATCAACGATCTGCCCGCGCGCATGGAATTCCAGGGCGCGACGCACGCCCGGCGTGTTGCGAACCTTGTTGATCAACGCCTGGCTCAGCACCAGCGGCTTGTTGACCAGCGAGTAAGGCAGCTGCGAACGGTCGGCAGCGAGGAAACCGTAGAAGTCACGTTCGCGAGCGAGGCCTTTGTACAGCGTCTGCGCCTCCGGGTTTTGCGGTTGCGCCAGTTCCAGGCTGCGGGCCTGCCAGTAACGCCAGCGGTTGGTGGTCGCCAGGTCTTGAGGTAAGCGGCGGGTCAGCTGATAGGCATCGTCCCAGCGGGCCAGGCGCAGCAGCAGGCGCAAGCGCCACTCGGACACCGTGTTGTCACGCAATTCCGGGTCGTACTTGGTCATCACGTCCAGCGCGCGACTGTCGAAACGGCGAGCGAGGGTCAGGCCGATTTCCCGGGCGATCGCGACTTTTTCGTCACGGGAGAAATGCATGCTGCTGGCATAGCCATCGAGCATTTCCATCGCCTTGTCCGGATCTTGTTTGGCCAGGCGGCGCAGGCCGAGGCTGACAATGTCGGACATCGGCTCGTCAGCTGGCGTGAAGCGCGACGGCTGGTTGAGCAGTTCGGGTTTCTGCGCCACGTCCACCAGCAAACGGCCGCGAGGGGCGAGGGTGGTCAGGCCGTTGACCAGGCTGTTGGCCAGCGGATAGTTGCGCGCCTGGGCGGCAAGCTTGGTGCGTTCCCAGCGTTTCTGTTCGGTCAGTTGGCCTTCGGCAGCCCAGATTCCGAACAAACCGTCGCACGCCGCTGGCAGGGATTTGCCGGTCAACCAGAGCTTGTTGGCGTTGGCGTAGCCTTCGGATTTCAGGTTGTGTCCGATCTGGTACTGCGCATTCAGGCAGTCCAGCTCGGTGAAATTCAGCTTGGGATCGTAGTACTTGACGAAGGTCGCCCAGTCGCCGCGATCGGCCAGCCAGCGCAACCAGCGCAATTTCATCCAGTTGGCTTGCGGCAAGTCACCGTGTTCGGCGAGGAATTTTTCGATCTCGGCGTTGCTCGCCGTTTTCAGGCGTGCGGTCAGTTCGTCATAGGCCAGGTACGGCTCCAGCGGGTAGTCGTTGAGCGCCTGGCTATAACGGAAGTACGGACCGGTATCACCCTTGGCCAAGGCGCGCTTGGCTTCATCGTAATACTGGCGTTGGGTGGACAGGTCCACCGCCTGGGCAGTTTGAACGGCAGCGGCAGAGAGAAGAAAACAGGATAAAAGACTGAAAAGGCGACTGCGCATGAGACGTCCGGGCAGAGAAATCATGACAAGTGCGAGGCATGCCCGCACTGAATAATCTGTAGCTTAGCCTTTTGCCAGCAACCGGCGAAAGCTTTGCGGGCCTGTCAGCATCAGTTCGCAACATTTGTCATGCAGAGTGCCCCGAAGGTGAAATTGCCGGCCTTCTGAAGCCTCAAGTCAGGTAGAATGCGCGCCCGGTTTTTGGAGAAGCTCATGACCCTGCTCAAATTCAGCGATGTGTCCCTTGCTTTCGGCGCTATGCCGTTGTTGGACAAGGTGTCCTGGCAGATCGCCCGTGGTGAGCGGGTGTGCATCATCGGCCGCAACGGCACTGGCAAGTCCAGCATGATGAAGCTCGTCAAGGGCGACCAGAAGCCTGACGAGGGCTCCGTGTGGCGTGCACCCGGCCTCAAGATTGGCGAATTGCCGCAAGAATTGCCGGTAGCCGACGAGCGGACCGTGTTCGACGTAGTGGCCGAAGGCCTGGACGGTGTCGGCGAGCTGCTCGCGCAGTATCACCACCTGAGCCAGAACATCGTCACCGACGCCGATCTGGACAAACTGATGCACGTCCAGCACGACCTCGAAGCCCGTGACGGCTGGCGTTTGCAGCAACTGGTCGACAGCACCTTGAGCCGTCTGCAGTTGCCGGCCGACAAGACCCTCGCCGAGTTGTCCGGTGGCTGGCGTCGTCGCGTCCTGCTGGCGCAGGCGCTGGTTTCCGAGCCGGACCTGTTGTTGCTCGACGAACCGACCAACCACCTGGATATCGGTGCGATTGCCTGGCTCGAAGAAGCGCTGAAGGATTTCCAGGGCGCCGTGCTGTTCATCACGCACGACCGTTCTTTCCTGCAGAACCTCGCGACCCGTATCCTCGAACTGGATCGTGGCGGCCTGATCGACTGGAACGGCGACTACGCCAGTTTCCTCGTGCACAAGGAAGCCTCGCTGGCCGCTGAAGAAACTGCCAACGCGTTGTTCGACAAGAAACTGGCCCAGGAAGAAGTCTGGATCCGCCAGGGCATCAAGGCCCGTCGCACCCGTAACGAAGGCCGCGTCCGTGCACTGAAAGCATTGCGCGTCGAACGTAGCGAGCGTCGTGAGCGCACCGGCAAGGCCAACATTCAGCTGGATACCGCTGACAAGTCCGGCAAGCAGGTGATGGTCCTCGAGAACGTGAGTTTCGCGCATCCGGGCGGCCCGTTCCTGATCAAGGATTTCTCGATGGTCCTGACGCGCGGCGACCGTATTGGCCTGCTCGGCGCCAACGGTACCGGCAAGACCACGCTGTTGAAGCTGATGCTCAGCGGTCTGCAACCGACCAGCGGCAAAGTGGAAGAGGGTACGCGCATCGACGTGGCGTACTTCGACCAGTTGCGCCATCAGCTGGACCTGGAAAAGACCGTGATCGACAACGTGGCCGAAGGCCGCGACTTCATCGACATCGATGGTCAGAGCCGTCACGTGCTGAGTTACCTCGGCGACTTCCTGTTCAGCCCTCAGCGTGCCCGCACGCCGGTCAAGGCGCTGTCAGGTGGTGAGCGTGCGCGCCTGTTGCTGGCGAAACTGTTCAGCAAACCGGCCAACCTGCTGGTCCTCGACGAACCGACCAACGACCTCGACGTGGAAACACTCGAACTGCTGGAAGAGGTCCTGCTGACCTTCAACGGCACCGTGCTGATGGTCAGCCACGACCGGGCATTCCTCGACAACGTGGTCACCAGCACGCTGGTCTTCGAAGGTGAAGGCAAGGTTCGCGAATACGTCGGTGGTTATCAGGACTGGCTGCGTCAGGGCGGTTCGCCGCGCCTGCTGGGCGTGACCGAGAGCAAGTCCGGCAAAGCCGACCTGACGTCGGCGGTCGTGACGGCTGAGCCTGCACCGGTTGCGGCGGCGGTCGAAGCGCCGGTGGCGAAGAAGAAACTCAGCTACAAGTTGCAGCGTGAGCTGGAAATGTTGCCGGGCCAGATCGAAGCCATGGAACAGCAGATCGCCGTCGTTGAGGCCCAGATGGCCGATGCTGGCTTCTATCAGCGTCCTGCTGCCGAGACTGCCGCAGTGATCGCTCAATTGGAGCAGTTGCAGGCTGAGCTCGACGTGATGGTCGAGCGTTGGGCCGAGCTGGATGCCTGACTGATCCTGCAATAAAAAAGCCCGGCGCTCAGTGATGAGCGCCGGGCTTTTCGTATGCGATCCCTTGTAGGAGCCGGCTTGCTGGCGATCGCGGTTTGTCAGCTGGCATTGATGTCGACTGATGCACCGTGATCGCCAGCAAGCCGGCTCCTACAAGGGTCAGTTATCAGCTTTTGTTTTGCAGGCGCACGGCAAGTACGTCGCAAGGTGCGCCGTGCAGTACGTCATTGGCGGTGGAGCCCAGCAGCAATGCCAGGCCATGCCGGCCATGGCTGCCCACCACGATCAGGTCGCAGGTCTGCTCTTTGGCCAGGTGATGAATCTCCTGGCGTGGCTGGCCGTAGGTCAGGTGGCTGTACTCTTTGGAGAGTTCCGGGTACTTCACGATCAGCCGGTCAAGACGTTCCTTGGCCTGATCGAACTGTTGCTGCTGCAACTGGGAAAGGTCCATCGGCACGTCGCCGCCAAAGGCCATAGCCATGGGCTCGACAATGTGCACCAGGGACAATTTCGCGCCGTTGCTCACCGACAGTTCGCGAGCGCGGTGGATTACAGGATCGCACTCTTCGGTTAGATCTACAGCGACCAGAATGTGGTTGTAGGGCATGAGGTGCTCCTCCTGAGGATTGCAATATTGGTAAGTATGGCTGGTTTCAAGCGCAGTGTTTTCAAAGTGACCCAAAGCGCTCATCAAGAATCGGGAGTACAGATATGACGGTCTGGATAGTGGTGTCAATCCTGTTGGTGGTTCTCAGTCCGCTGGCGTGGTTGCGTCCGTCCCGTGGGCAGAGCGGCCGCATGGCCCTGCGCATGGAGGCACGACGCATCGGGCTGGCCATGCAACTGGCGCCTCAGGAGTGGCCGCACTGGCTGAGCCAGGAACCGCCAAGCCCTTGCGCGCAGTACCATCGACCGCGTCGCGGCAATCAGCCTGCGTGCTGGAGTTACTGGCAAAAGTCGCCGGGCGTTTGGGTGAATCAATGGCAGGAGGTCTGCGAGGATCCGGCGTTGCTGATTCATTTCGAAAAGTTGCCGGCCAACGTCTACAAGGTCGAAGCGGACAAGCAGATGATCACGTTGTACTGGGGTGAGAAGGGCGAAGCGACAGTTTTGCAACAAATCGATGCAACGCTCAAAGCCCTCGCCTGACCCCCGATCCCTGTAGGAGCCGGCTTACCCGCGAAGGCGTCCAACCTGACACACCGCTTTCGCGGGCAAGCCTCGCTCCTACGATTGACCAGGCAATAAAAAGCCCGACATTCAACATCGGGCTGGAGTTGGCCAGGCAGGCCGGTAATTCGCTGTGCGCTGATCTTACGCCGGGCATTCGCCGACGCGTTCATATTTTTTCCTCTATCTCCTGCCCAGCGTAGCCCGTTAAACAAAGGCTGCCGTGAATTAGGGCGACTTTTCTAACTATTGATTCTATGAATGGCCTCACATGCAGCCGGGTGTTGCAGGTCTTCGTGTTACGGAAATGACCGGAAAGTCGCGTTTCAACCCGTGTTTTGGGCGATTGACAATTGTCGGAAATTCCGTGAAGGTGACGTACCCAAATCAAACGGGCGTATGAATTGAGCGTTTGTATTTCAGATCGCTCCTACAGAATCCCGACTATCGCGTTGGCGGGTGTGCCGGGTGGATTGGCGTAGCATCGACGATAAACGTCACTGCCAAGCCATTCGCCTGCGTCCGACGTGTACTGTTCAGCTTCCATATCGTGGAGATCAGTTGATGATTTACGAAGGTAAAGCCATCACGGTTAAGGCTCTTGAAAGTGGCATCGTCGAATTGAAATTCGACCTCAAGGGTGAGTCCGTCAACAAGTTCAACCGTCTAACCCTGAACGAACTGCGTCAGGCCGTAGACACCATCAAGGCAGATGCTTCGATCAAGGGTGTGATCGTCAGCAGCGGCAAGGACGTGTTCATCGTCGGCGCCGACATCACCGAATTTGTCGAGAACTTCAAGCTGCCGGATGCAGAGCTTGTCGCTGGCAACCTCGAAGCCAACAAGATTTTCAGCGATTTCGAAGACCTCAACGTCCCGACTGTCGCCGCGATCAACGGCATCGCCCTGGGTGGCGGTCTGGAAATGTGCCTGGCGGCGGACTACCGCGTCATGGCCGTCACGGCCAAGATCGGTCTGCCGGAAGTCAAACTGGGCATCTACCCAGGTTTCGGCGGCACTGTACGCCTGCCGCGCCTGATCGGTGCCGACAACGCCATCGAGTGGATTGCCGCCGGTAAGGAAAACCGTGCTGAAGACGCGCTGAAAGTCGGCGCAGTCGATGCAGTGGTTGCACCTGAGAAACTGCAGGAAGCCGCTCTGGAATTGATCAAGCGCGCCATCTCCGGCGAGTTCGACTACAAGGCCAAGCGTCAGCCGAAGCTGGAAAAGCTGAAACTGAACGCCATCGAACAAATGATGGCTTTCGAAACCGCCAAAGGTTTCGTGGCCGGTCAGGCTGGCCCGAACTACCCGGCGCCGGTCGAAGCGATCAAGACCATCCAGAAAGCCGCGAACTTCGGTCGCGATAAAGCGCTGGAAGTCGAAGCCGCCGGCTTCGTCAAACTGGCCAAGACCTCTGCCGCGCAGAGCTTGATCGGTCTGTTCCTGAACGACCAGGAACTGAAGAAAAAGGCCAAGGCCTACGACGAAATTGCCAAAGACGTGAAGCAGGCTGCCGTATTGGGCGCCGGCATCATGGGTGGCGGTATCGCTTATCAGTCGGCCTCCAAAGGCACGCCGATCCTGATGAAAGACATCAACGAGCACGGTATCGAGCAAGGCCTGGCTGAAGCCGCCAAGCTGCTGGTCGGCCGCGTTGATAAAGGTCGCATGACCGCGGCGAAAATGGCCGAAGTGCTCAACGGCATTCGTCCGACCCTGTCCTACGGCGACTTCGGTCACGTTGACCTGGTGGTTGAAGCGGTCGTCGAGAACCCTAAGGTCAAGCAGGCTGTGCTGGCTGAAGTGGAAGACAAGGTCAAAGAGGACACCATCCTCGCGTCCAACACCTCGACCATTTCCATCACCTTGCTGGCCAAAGCCCTCAAGCGTCCGGAAAACTTCGTCGGCATGCACTTCTTCAACCCGGTGCACATGATGCCGCTGGTTGAAGTGATTCGTGGCGAGAAGTCCAGCGAGCTGGCCGTTGCCACTACCGTTGCCTACGCCAAGAAAATGGGCAAGAACCCGATCGTCGTCAACGACTGCCCGGGCTTCCTGGTCAACCGCGTCCTGTTCCCGTACTTCGGCGGCTTCGCCAAACTGGTCAGCGCCGGTGTGGACTTCGTCCGTATCGACAAGGTCATGGAGAAGTTCGGCTGGCCGATGGGCCCGGCGTACCTGATGGACGTGGTCGGCATCGACACCGGCCACCACGGTCGCGACGTAATGGCTGAAGGCTTCCCGGACCGCATGAAAGACGACCGCCGTTCGGCTGTCGACGTGCTCTACGAAGCCAAGCGCCTGGGCCAGAAGAATGGCAAGGGCTTCTACGCCTACGAGACCGACAAGAAGGGCAAGCAGAAGAAAGTTGCCGACCCGTCGGTACTGGAAGTGCTCAAGCCAATCGTCTTTGAACAGCGCGAAGTGACTGACGAAGACATCATCAACTGGATGATGATCCCACTGTGCCTGGAAACCGTGCGTTGCCTGGAAGACGGCATCGTCGAAACCGCTGCCGAAGCCGACATGGGTCTGGTCTACGGTATTGGTTTCCCTCCATTCCGTGGCGGTGCGCTGCGCTACATCGATTCGATCGGTGTTGCCGAGTTCGTTGCCCTGGCTGACCAGTACGCTGATTTGGGCGCGCTGTACCACCCGACCGCAAAACTGCGTGAAATGGCCAAAACCGGCCAACGGTTCTTCGGTTAAGCGTCCCAACTTTTGAGCGAGAGTGAAATTTTATGAGCTTGAATCCAAGAGACGTCGTGATTGTCGACTTCGGTCGTACTCCGATGGGCCGCTCCAAGGGCGGCATGCACCGCAACACCCGTGCTGAAGATATGTCGGCACACCTGATCAGCAAGTTGCTGGAACGCAACGTCAAGGTCGACCCGAACGAAGTCGAAGACGTGATCTGGGGCTGTGTGAACCAGACCCTGGAGCAGGGCTGGAACATCGCTCGCATGGCGTCGCTGATGACTCAGATCCCGCACACCGCTGCCGGCCAGACCGTCAGCCGCCTGTGCGGCTCGTCGATGAGCGCCCTGCACACTGCTGCGCAAGCGATCATGACCGGCAACGGTGACGTGTTCGTTGTTGGCGGCGTCGAGCATATGGGCCACGTGAGCATGATGCACGGTGTCGATCCGAACCCGCACATGTCTCTGCACGCGGCGAAAGCCTCGGGCATGATGGGCCTGACCGCTGAAATGCTGGGCAAAATGCACGGCATCACTCGCGAACAGCAGGACGCTTTTGGCGTGCGCTCCCACCAGCTCGCCCACAAGGCGACTGTGGAAGGCAAGTTCAAAGACGAAATCATCCCGATGCAGGGCTACGACGAGAACGGTTTCCTGAAACTGTTCGACTACGACGAAACCATTCGTCCGGAAACTACCCTGGAAAGCCTGGCGGCGTTGAAGCCAGCGTTTAACCCGAAGGGTGGCACCGTGACAGCCGGTACTTCGTCGCAAATCACCGATGGTGCTTCGTGCATGATCGTAATGTCGGCGCAGCGTGCACAGGACCTCGGTATTCAGCCTCTGGCGGTGATTCGTTCGATGGCAGTGGCAGGTGTGGACCCGGCAATCATGGGCTATGGTCCAGTACCGGCAACACAGAAAGCACTGAAGCGCGCGGGCCTTGGCATCAACGATATCGACTTCTTCGAGCTCAACGAAGCTTTCGCCGCACAGGCCCTGCCAGTGCTGAAAGATCTGAAAGTGCTCGACAAGATGAACGAGAAGGTTAACCTGCACGGCGGCGCGATCGCCCTGGGTCACCCGTTCGGTTGCTCCGGTGCACGTATCTCCGGCACTTTGCTGAACGTGATGAAGCAAAATGGCGGCACCTTCGGGGTAGCCACCATGTGCATTGGTCTCGGCCAAGGCATCTCCACCGTCTTCGAACGCGTTTAAGCGTTCCGTTGACGGAAGCCGGGGCCAAGTGCCCCGGTTTTTGTTTTTCCGGATTTATTTTGTTTTTATTTTGAAAAAATTTGAGTGAGGGCCAAACCATGCCGATACAACCTGGGCTCTACCAACATTACAAAGGTCCGCAGTACCGCGTATTCAGTATTGCGCGGCATTCGGAAACGGAAGAAGAAGTGGTCTTCTACCAAGCCCTGTATGGCGATTACGGCTTTTGGGTCCGCCCCTTGAGCATGTTCCTGGAGTCGGTCGAGGTTGACGGTGAACAGGTGCCACGCTTTGCTTTGGTGCAAGCCGAACCGAGCCTTTTTACCAAGCCATAAGCTGAGAGCGCGCAGAACCCTGCGCTTGACCTCACCTTGTAGCCACTATATATAGCGGTGCCGCGTCAGGCGCCAACCGCCTTTCACTTCTAGAATTCAGGAATTTTCTGATCCATGGGCAAATCGCTGGTCATTGTGGAATCCCCGGCTAAGGCCAAGACCATCAACAAGTATCTGGGTAACCAATACGTGGTGAAGTCGAGTATCGGCCATATCCGAGACCTGCCCACCAGCGGTTCGGCTAGCGCCAGCAAAGAGCCAGCCGCCAAGCGCGGCAAAGCCGCTGCGGGTGAAGGTCCGGTGCTCTCGCCTAAAGAGAAAGCGCGCAAGCAGCTGGTCTCGCGCATGGGTGTCGATCCCGATCATGGCTGGAAAGCCAAGTACGAGATCCTCCCGGGCAAGGAAAAGGTTATCGAAGAGCTGCGCCGGCTCGCCAAGGATGCTGACACCATCTATCTCGCAACCGACTTGGATCGCGAGGGGGAAGCCATTGCCTGGCACCTGCGCGAAGCCATCGGTGGTGACGACAGCCGCTACAAGCGCGTGGTGTTCAACGAAATCACCAAGAAGGCGATTCAGGAAGCCTTCTCCAAACCAGGCGAACTGGACATCGACCGTGTCAACGCCCAGCAGGCGCGTCGTTTCCTCGATCGCGTGGTGGGTTACATGGTTTCGCCGCTGCTGTGGGCCAAGATCGCCCGTGGCCTGTCCGCCGGTCGCGTGCAATCGGTTGCCGTGAAACTGGTGGTCGAGCGTGAGCGTGAAATCCGCGCGTTCAACCCGGAAGAGTACTGGGAAGTCCACGCTGACCTCGGCACTGCCAAGGGCGCTACCGTGCGCTTCGACGTGGCTCGCGAGAAGGGCGAAGCCTTCAAGCCGCTGAACGAAGCCCAGGCCATGGCTGCGCTGGAGAAGCTCAAGGCTTCCAGCTACAGCATCGTCAAGCGCGAAGACAAGCCGACCAGCAGCAAGCCGTCGGCGCCGTTCATCACGTCCACCCTGCAGCAGGCCGCGAGCAACCGCCTGGGCTTCGGCGTGAAGAAAACCATGATGATGGCCCAGCGCTTGTACGAAGCCGGCTACATCACTTATATGCGTACCGACTCCACCAACCTCTCGGCCGATGCCGTGACGATGGCGCGTACATATATTGAAGGCGAATTTGGCAAGAAGTACCTGCCGGAAACCCCGAACGTCTACAGCAGCAAGGAAGGCGCACAAGAGGCTCACGAAGCGATTCGTCCGTCCGACGCCAACACCGAGCCAAGCAAGCTGTCGGGCATGGAGCGTGATGCAGAGCGGCTTTACGAGCTGATCTGGCGCCAGTTCCTCGCCTGCCAGATGCTGCCGGCGCAATACCTGTCGACCACGGTCACCGTCGGTGCCGGCGATTTCGAGCTGCGCGCCAAGGGCCGCATCCTCAAGTTCGACGGTTACACCCGCGTCATGCCGCAAATCGCCAAGCCTGGCGATGATGACGTGCTGCCGGACATGGCCCAGGGCGACGCGATGAAGCTGATCAAGCTTGATCCGACCCAGCACTTCACCAAGCCGCCGGCGCGTTACTCGGAAGCGAGCCTGGTGAAAGAAATGGAAAAACGCGGTATCGGTCGTCCTTCGACCTACGCGGCGATCATTTCGACCATCCAGGACCGTGGTTATGTAGCGCTGCACAACCGTCGTTTCTACTCGGAAAAGATGGGTGACATCGTCACCGAGCGTCTATCCGAGAGCTTCTCTAATCTCATGGACTACGGCTTCACCGCCGGCATGGAAGAGAACCTCGATGACGTGGCTCAGGGCGAGCGCGACTGGAAAAACGTGCTGGACGAGTTCTACGGCGACTTCAAGAAGAAGCTCGAAGTAGCCGAAAGCCCGGAAAACGGCATGCGTGCCAACCAGCCGGTGATGACCGACATTCCGTGCCTGACCTGTGGCCGTCCGATGCAGATCCGTACCGCATCGACCGGCGTGTTCCTCGGTTGCTCGGGTTACAGCCTGCCGCCGAAAGAGCGCTGCAAGGCCACCGTCAACCTGGTGCCGGGTGATGAAATCGCCGCGGACGACGAGGGTGAGTCGGAATCGCTGGTGCTGCGTGGCAAGCATCGTTGCCCGATCTGCAGCACGGCGATGGACGCTTACCTGCTCGACGAGAAGCGCAAACTGCACATCTGTGGCAACAACCCGGATTGCGACGGCTACGAAATCGAAGAGGGCACCTATCGCATCAAGGGCTACGAAGGTCCGAGCCTGGAATGCGACAAGTGTGGCAGCGAGATGCAGCTCAAGACTGGCCGTTTCGGCAAGTTCTTCGGTTGCACCAACGCAACGTGCAAGAACACCCGCAAACTGCTGAAAAGCGGTGATGCGGCGCCGCCGAAGATGGACCCGGTGAAGATGCCTGAGCTGAAATGCGAAAAGGTCAACGACACCTACATCCTGCGCGACGGTGCTTCCGGTCTGTTCCTGGCAGCCAGCCAGTTCCCGAAAAACCGCGAGACCCGTGCTCCGCTGGTCATGGAAATTATCCCGCACAAAGATGAAATCGATCCGAAGTACCACTTCCTCTGTGAAGCGCCGAAAAAGGACCCGGACGGTCTCCCTGCCGTGATCCGTTACAGCCGCAAGACCAAGGAGCAGTACGTGCAGACGGAAGTCGACGGTAAGCCGACTGGCTGGAAAGCGTATTACGACGGTGGCAAGTGGACGGTTGAAGACAAGCGTCCAGCAGCCAAAGCTTAAACAGCGCTGTACTTGAAAGGCCGCATGACAACCCTCGGGTTTTCATGCGGCCTTTTTGTTTTGGGCTTGCGGTGTGCTTGGGTGATCCACGACACTGTCTGACCTGCGTGAAGCAATTATTTCGTTGTGGAGGCTGCCGTCATGGCCCACGAACTCTATACCCGTACCAATCAGAAGATTTATTTCGCCGGCCTGTCGCTGGAGGCCCTCGCCAAGGCTGAAGAGGGGCGGGCGATGAACTCCCTGGCGCTGATTCAGGCCGGGCGCGAATCGGCGTTGTTTCACTTGTACGGTGCGTTACTGGGGCTGTGCCATGAAATTGCCGGTTTCTATCGCTTGCCTCAGGCCAATGCGCCTCGGGCGGAGATGTTGCTGACTCGGGAAGTGCTGGAAGCCATTGCCATTCCCGAAATGGCCGAGATGGTCGAGTTGGCGCAAAACCCGGAAACCTGGCTGGCCAAGCTGCTGTCGGCTCATGCTGCGTTGTTCCAACCGCCGCGTGCACCGCACAAACCCAAGGGGGACGTGACACAGCCGCTGATCCTGGCCGTTAATCTGGATGAAGAAGATTCGCCGGAAGAGCTGAGCCGGGAGGAGTTGGAGAGCTGGCGTCAGAACCTGAAAGGCTTGGCGATTCGTTTCCGCGAAGGGTTGAACGAGTGCTGAAGGATTGAGTGTTTAACGGAGGGGCCGATGGGCTGTCCGTTTCAGGGATGAGTGCTGTGAGAAATGTCTCTTCGTAATGGCATCTGGTCAAGATCCTGAGCGAAGCCTGTCCGATGCCTATATAATCGCCGCCTTTCGTGGAGAACAGACCTTTATGCCAACGTCCTTTCTAGAAATTGTCGAGTTACCAGACGGCCGAATCGAGCTGCGCAGGGCCGAGGACGAGGGTTCTCTGGTTACTTTGGATTTCTCTGAGGATGCCAAAGCGTTCCTGCAGGGCCAACACGTGGAAGTCGCCAAAGCGATGTTGAGCGTCGGCGTTCAGATGGCTGGCCGCTTGGTTGAGGGTGATTTCAATACGGATGAGAGCTCGCGGGTCCTTCATTGATCCCGTTCGTCGCTTTTTCCTGATACCGCTACAGACCGGCTTCTCTATCCTTGGAGAAGCCCTGCGCAGTTCAGTGCGTGCTTCGTTTAACCCAGTCGAATGTTCAGACTTTGTGCGTCCCCGGTCCGGGCAGCGCTGATCAACTGTTGCCGTGAAGTGGTGCTCAGTGGATTGAGCCAGCTGACGACCGTGTGGCTGCGACCCAGACGCAACGCTTCGCAGGTCAGCTGTTGTGCACTCTGGGTGCCACGCGGTTGCAGCAACAGAATGCGTTCACGATTCAGGCCAGCTTCTCGAAGCCAGGTTTGTGTCAGGCTGGCCGGCGGGGCGATCAATGTCAGCCAGCGCGCGTCCTGATCCTCGCTCAGTTCCCTGAGGATCGGTGCCAGAAGGTTCAGGCAGTTCCCGGCCGCACCACGCAATGACAGCTCACTGAAAACTTCAGGTTCGACGCTCCAGGGCGACTCGACCACATCCTTCAGAATCGGTGCCATCGGCTGCACCATGAATGCCTCGAACAACGGCAGTTGGGCTTGCTGTGATGTGTGTGGGAACTGCATAAAGCCTCCTTTAGCGGCGAATGACGCCGACACTCAAGCCTTCGATCACCAGTTCCTGATCTTTCAGGTTCACTTCGATAGGGGCGAATTCAGGGTTTTCTGCAATCAGCCAGACTTTGCTGCCGTCACGCTTGAAGCGTTTGACCGTTACTTCGTCGCCGATCCGCGCCACCACAATCTGGCCGTTGCGGGCCTCACGGGTGGTATGGACCGCCAGCAGGTCGCCGTCGAAAATGCCCACGTCCTTCATGCTCATGCCATGAACGCGAAGTAAATAGTCAGCGCGAGGATGGAAAAAGGCAGGGTTGATGTTGCAGGATTCTTCGATGTGCTGCTGGGCAAGGATCGGTGCACCGGCAGCCACTCGGCCAATGATGGGCAGGGTGGATTCGTCGGCCTTGGCTTCGAAGCCAGGGATGCGGATGCCGCGGGATGCGCCCGGCGTCATCTCGATCGCACCCTTGCGAGCCAGCGCCTTGAGGTGTTCTTCCGCTGCGTTGGGCGATTTGAAACCCAGTTCCTGAGCGATTTCCGCGCGGGTCGGCGGGTAGCCGTTGTCTTCCAGGCAGCGTTTGATGAAGGCCAGAATCTCGGCTTGGCGTGGCGTCAGCTTTAGCATATTGATCGCTCTGTCTTTTTATACAGTGACTGGGATTATATACAGTGAAAGCGACTTGGCAATGCCCCTTTTTTTACCGGCCGCCAGACGGTCGATCAGCCGGCTGATTAAAGCGTCGTCGTTGTATGGTTAAATAGCTGACCGGCCATTCCCAAAACGAACCGCCAGACTTGACAAGGCCTGGACTGAAACGTATGTTTCAAACAAGTGTTTGTCAGGCGGAGTAGCCATGGCCCAGTCGGAAACCGTTGAACGCATTCTTGATGCTGCCGAGCAGTTGTTCGCGGAAAAAGGTTTCGCAGAAACCTCGTTGCGTCTGATCACCAGCAAGGCCGGTGTCAATCTGGCGGCGGTGAACTATCACTTCGGGTCGAAGAAGGCGCTGATTCAAGCCGTCTTCTCGCGCTTTCTCGGGCCGTTCTGTTTAAGCCTTGATAAAGAGCTGGAGCGGCGTCAGGCCAAGCCCGAGAACAAGCCGACACTTGAAGAACTGCTCGAAATCCTCGTCGAGCAAGCCCTCGTGGTGCAACCACGTAGCGGCAACGATCTCTCGATTTTCATGCGTTTGCTGGGGCTGGCGTTCAGTCAGAGCCAGGGTCATCTGCGTCGTTATCTGGAAGACATGTACGGCAAGGTATTCCGTCGATACATGATGCTGGTCAACGAAGCCGCGCCACGCATTCCGCCGATCGAGCTGTTCTGGCGTGTGCACTTCATGCTGGGTGCTGCGGCGTTCAGCATGTCCGGTATCAAGGCCTTGCGCGCGATTGCCGAGACCGATTTCGGCGTCAACACCTCCATTGAGCAAGTGATGCGCCTGATGGTGCCGTTCCTGGCCGCTGGCATGCGTGCCGAAACCGGCGTGACCGACACGGCCATGGCCACTGCGCAATTGCGTCCGCGCAGCAAATCGACACAGGTTGCCGCCAAGGTTTAACCGCGCACGGGTGGGCGCGGCAGCTGACATCCGCTAAGCTAGCCGCCCATGCCGACTCTCGTTCTGAACCCGCTCCCCATAGATATCGCCGACCTGCCGGGCAAAGCCCACGGCGGCGAACGCGTGCGAGTCGGGTTTATCGTTATCAAGGAATCTCTATGACTGCTCGCCTGCAAGGCTCGTTGATGGTGGACGTCGCCGGTACCTGGCTGACGGCTGAAGATCGCCAATTGTTACGCCAGCCGGAAGTGGGTGGCCTGATCATTTTTGCCCGCAACATTGAACACCCGCGCCAGGTGCGCGAACTGAGCGCCGCCATCCGTGCCGTTCGACCTGATCTGCTGCTGGCAGTGGATCAGGAGGGCGGTCGGGTGCAGCGCCTGCGCCAGGGCTTCGTGCGACTGCCGGCCATGCGCGCCATTGCCGACAACCCGAACGCCGAATACCTGGCCGAGCAGTGCGGCTGGATCATGGCGACCGAAGTGTTGGCCGTCGGCCTGGACCTGAGCTTTGCCCCGGTGCTGGACCTGGATTACCAGCGCAGTGCCGTGGTCGGTACCCGTTCTTTCGAAGGTGACCCGGAACGCGCCGCGCTGCTGGCGGGTGCATTTATCCGTGGCATGAACAGCGCCGGCATGGCCGCTACCGGTAAGCACTTCCCTGGCCACGGCTGGGCGGAGGCCGATTCCCACGTCGCGATCCCGAATGACGAGCGCAGCCTCGATGAAATCCGCGCCAACGATCTGGTGCCGTTCGCCAGGTTGAGCAAGCAACTGGCCGCCGTCATGCCGGCCCACGTCATTTACCCGCAAGTCGACTCCCAGCCGGCAGGCTTCTCCCGTCGCTGGTTGCAGGACATCCTGCGCGGCGAGTTGCAGTTCGACGGCGTGATCTTCAGCGACGACCTGTCGATGGCCGGCGCTCACGTGGTCGGCGATGCTGCCAGCCGTATCGAAGCCGCGCTGAGCGCTGGTTGCGACATGGGCCTGGTGTGCAACGACCGCGCCGCTGCGGAGCTCGCGCTGAGTGCCGCCCAGCGTCTGAAGGTCAAGCCGTCCGAGCGCATTGCCCGGATGCGCGGCCAGTCGTATGCCAGCACTGAATACCGTCAAGACCCGCGCTGGCTGACGGCCATTGGTGCGCTCAAAGACGCTCAACTGATTGAATAAGGACTTTACGTTATGACGGTTTACGCGATTATCGGTGGCACCGGCCTGACTCAACTGGAAGGCCTGAGCATTCGTCAGTCACTGGCGGTGGACACCCCTTACGGCACGCCTTCGGCCGAGGTGCAGATCGGTGAGTACGCCGGCAAGGAAGTGCTGTTCCTCGCACGTCATGGTCACCCGCACCGTTTCCCGCCGCATCAGGTGAACTACCGCGCCAACCTCTGGGCGCTAAAGCAGGCTGGCGCCGAAGCGATTCTTGCGGTCAATGCTGTCGGCGGAATTCATGCCGCGATGGGCACCGGGCATTTCTGTGTGCCGCATCAACTGATCGATTACACCAGCGGTCGCGAACACACCTATTTTGCCGATGACCTGGAACAGGTTACCCATATCGACTTCAGCTATCCCTACAGCGAACCGCTGCGCAAGCAATTGATCGCGGCATTGGCGGCTGAAGGCGTTGGCTACAGCAGTCATGGCGTGTATGCCTGCACGCAGGGACCGCGCCTGGAAACGGTGGCGGAGATCGCGCGTCTGGAACGCGACGGTTGCGACATCGTCGGCATGACCGGCATGCCGGAAGCGGCATTGGCGCGTGAGCTGGAACTGGATTACGCGTGCTTGGCGCTGGTGGTGAACCCGGCGGCGGGCAAGTCGACGGCGGTGATTACCATGGCCGAGATCGAGCAGGCGTTGCATGACGGGATGGGCAAGGTGAAGTCGACGTTGGCGCGGGTGTTGAAGGGCTGAGATAGCCTTTAGGCCGAGTCGCTCCCTTCGCGGGCAAGTCGGGTCGCCGCACCGCTCGCTCCTACAGGTATCGAGTTATCCCTTGTAGGAGCTGGCTTGCCAGCGATAGCGATTTAACTGCCGCCACTACTTATCGATTTTCTCCGGCAGCGGCGCAAACAACGCCTCAATATCATCACTCTGCAACTTCCAGTCCCCAGCCTTGCGCCCATCCAGCACGCCTGCCGCCAAGTCGGATTTTTCCTTCTGCAGGTGCTGAATTTTCTCTTCCACCGTGCCCCGGGCAATCATCTTGTAAACGAACACCGGTTTCTCCTGGCCGATGCGATACGCGCGGTCAGTTGCCTGGTTTTCCGTCGCCGGGTTCCACCACGGGTCGTAGTGAATCACCGTATCCGCTTCCGTCAGATTCAAGCCAACACCGCCTGCCTTCAAGCTGATCAGAAAGATCTGACGCTTGCCACTCTGGAAATCTTTCACCGGGGAGCGTCGGTCGCGAGTCTGTCCGGTCAGCAACGCATACTCCACGCCGCGCTTCTTCAGTTCGACCTCGATTAACGCAAGCATCGAAGTGAACTGCGAAAACAGCAGAATCCGTCGGCCTTCCTCGAACAACTCCTCAAGCATTTCCATCAGGCTGTCGAGCTTGCCCGAGGTACTTCCGCGCGTCGGCAGGGCCGCGTCGTTGACCAGGCGCAAGTCGCAGCAGACCTGACGCAGCTTCAGCAACGCCTCAAGGATGATGATCTGGCTGCGTGCCACACCTTTGCGGGTGATTTCGTCGCGGACTTTCTTGTCCATCGCCAAGCGCATGGTTTCGTACACGTCACGCTGGGCTTCGTTGAGCTCGACCCAATGGATGATCTCCGTTTTCGGCGGCAATTCCGTAGCCACCTGCTCTTTTGTCCTGCGCAACAGGAACGGTTTGATCCTGCCGTTGAGGTGTTGAAGTCGTACTTCGCTGGCGCGCTTTTCAATCGGCACGCGGTAATCGCGGTTGAAGCTCTTCACGTCGCCGAGCCAGCCGGGCAGCAGGAAGTGAAACAGCGACCACAGCTCACCCAGGTGGTTTTCCAGTGGCGTACCGCTCAGGCACAAACGCTGACGTGCATTCAGTTCGCGCGCGGCGTGGGCGGCTTTGCTGTTGGGGTTCTTGATGTATTGCGCTTCGTCCAGCACCAACACATGCAGTGGCTGTGCGGCCAGGCGTTCGACGTCCTTGGGCAGCAGCGCGTAGGTGGTCAGGATCAGGTCGTAATCGGCCAGACTGTCGAAATGCTTTTTACGACTGGCGCCGTACAGTGCCAGCACTTTCAGTTGCGGCGTGAAGTGCGCCGCTTCGTCGAGCCAGTTGGGAATCAGGCTGGTGGGCATCACTACCATGCACGGACGATCGAGGCGCCCGGCGTTTTTCTCACTGAGAACATGCGCCAGGGTTTGTAGGGTTTTGCCCAGGCCCATGTCATCCGCGAGAATCCCGCCAACCTCCAGTTGTCGCAGCGACTGCATCCAGCTCAAGCCTTCCAGCTGATAGGGACGCAAGGTCGCGTTCAAGCCTTCCGGCGCTGTCGCGGTGTAGTCCTTGATGTCCCGCAGGCGCTGGGCAAAGCTGCGCATCTGTTCGCCACCTTCCCAGAGCAGCGGCAGGTCTTCCAGCGGATTCAGGCGCGTCGCGTCGGCCTTGCTCAGGCGTAGCGTGGTTTCGCCGGGCTCTTGCAGATAGAACTCGCCGAGGGTCGCCAACACCGGTTTCAATCGGCCAAAGGGCAGGGCGACTTGCAACGGCCCATGCTCGGAGTTCGGGCGATGGGGAATGTTCACCAAAATCAATTCATCGTCGCGACGTCGTGCGAGGCGTTCCGGGTTGAGGATCTCGGTGTGGGAGCGCATCAGGTTCAACAGGATGGGCAGCAGACTCAGCCGCTCACCATTGACGATGATCCCCAGTTCCAGATCAAACCAGTCGCGCTCCGGCGCCTGTTCGACGGTGGCGTACCAGTCGTCCACGGCGGTCAGGTCGAAACCGAAATCCTCGTCGATCTGCAACTCCCAGCCTTGGGTGCGCAGCTTCGGCAACTCATTGAGCGTGAAGGTCAGCCAGGCACTGTCATTGACCATCTCATAGAGTTCGCCAGCACTTTCCGGCAAGGCTTTACTTTGGCGGGTGGCGATCTTGAAGCCGAGGATTCGTAACTGTTCCCTGTAGGCCTGTTCGACTTCCGGGTGGCGTTTTATCCGTAATGTCTGCGCCTCCTGACGTATCAGGATGTCGGCGTTTTTCTGCCCGCTAACGTATTCATCCAGATAGCTGAAGGACAACGCAGCGCGATGCTGGATGTAACGCTGCATCTTGCCGTTGCGCGGCTCGAAGGCGCTGAACTCAATGCTCGCCAGCCACAGGCGCGGCACCGGTTGCACGTTGTCCACCAGCACTTGCGGCGGTGCTTTCGGGCTGCGGTTTTCCAGTACGGCCTGGAGTTTTTCCAGCAATTCGGCGTCTTGAGCGGCGGCGGGGTAGGCGAGGGTTTCCTGCACCTTCAACAGCACGGCTGCGCAATGTTTGCAGTTGCTGCGGACCGGGCATGTACACGTGGCATCTACCATCAGCAGAGTGCTTTTTGCTGACTCGCGCAGGCGAATGGTCTGACGGTAAACGTTACCGCCAGAACCTTCGCACGCGGCCGTAATGGTTGCGTCGCCGACTTCCACGATCCTGACGCGGTTCTCCAGCGCATAGCGGCGGCCGCGCTCCAGGCTTTGTTCCTTGAATCGACTGACCCATGAAGGTGCCAGGGGTTTGCTCAGGGTCGCGGGCATAGGGACTTCAATCAGTCCGGAATTTGTTCGGGGACTGGCCGAGGCGCAGGGGCGGTGAGCGAGGTGATCTTGATCAGCAGGCCGAGGTGGCCGTTGTCGAGGAAGTTCAGCAGGCCGTTCTTGGTGTGGCTTTCTTGCTTGAGGCGTTCGCTGGCGGTCACCATGCCGTTGGCGTCGATCTGGTTGACCCAGAAGTCGGCGTCAACGTCGGTGAAGCGCCCCAGTTTCAGGTTCAGCGTGCCTTCGATCGGGAACTGACCGAACTGTTCCTTGCCATCGCTGATTGCAATTTTGCTGGCTTCTTCGCCGAGATTTTGCTGCCAGGCCTTGTGCAGCAACACCGTGTATTCATTGCTGGCGGTGAGTTTTTCCACTTCGCCATTCAGGCTCGGCGTACGCAGGCTCTCGGGGCGGATTTGCTGGGCGCCGGCGGCCCAGTCTTCCGGCGCGGCGCGGCTGACGATGGCGGGCACGGCGTTTTGCCGGACCAGAATCATTTCGATCTGATACAGGTCATCGGCAAACGCCGTGGGGGTGACCAGGGTGGTCAGCAAGGTCAGTAAACGAAACAGGCGCATGCGGCGTCCTTCAAGCAGTTTTCGGAATGAGGCATTCAAGCAACGCCTCTACAGTATTAAAGCGCTCTTCCGGGCGCTCCATCGGGACCATGAATTTAAACATCGTGGCCCCTTCGAATTTGTAGCGTTTAGGCTGGCCCTGAATCAGTTTGATCAGGGTCAGCGGATCGACCGGTGTCTGCGCCGCGAACTCGATCCGGCCGCCTTGCGGGCCGCCGTCGACTTTCTTGATACCCAGCACTTCGGCCTGCAACTTCAGCCCAGTGATGCGCATCAGGTTCTTGGTCGGCTCCGGCAGCAGGCCGAAACGGTCGATCATCTCCACTTGCAGGTCCTTGAGGCCTTCCTCATCGGTGGCCGAGGCGATGCGTTTGTAGAGAATCAGCCGCGCGTGGACATCCGGCAGATAGTCTTCGGGAATCAGTGCCGGAACACGCAGATTGACTTCCGGACCACCGCCCAGCGGCTGATCGAGATTCGGTTGTTCGCCCTTGCGGATCGACTTCACTGCACGCTCGAGCATCTCCATGTACAGGGTGAAGCCGACCGCCTGAATCTGTCCGCTCTGACCGTCGCCCAGCAGTTCGCCGGCGCCACGGATTTCCAGGTCGTTGGTGGCGAGCACGAAGCCCGCGCCGAGGTCCTGAGTGTTGGCGATCGCTTCCAGGCGCTTTTCTGCATCCGGGGTGATTTGCTGGCGCGGCGGTGTCAGCAGATAAGCATAGGCCTGGTGGTGACTGCGACCGACGCGGCCGCGCAGTTGGTGCAACTGTGCCAGGCCAAATTTGTCGGCGCGCTCGATGATGATGGTGTTGGCGCTTGGCACGTCGATGCCGGTCTCGATGATGGTCGAGGCGATCAGCACGTTGAAGCGCTTGTGGTAGAAGTCGCTCATCACCTGTTCGAGTTCACGCTCGCGCATCTGCCCGTGGCCGATGCCGATCCGCGCCTCCGGCACCAGTTCGGCGAGGTCAGCGGCGCATTTCTCGATGGTCTTCACGTCGTTGTGCAGGTAGTAGACCTGGCCGCCACGGAGCAGCTCACGGAGCAAGGCCTCTTTGACCGTACTTTTGTTTTGCTCCATGACGAACGTCCGCACCGACAGGCGACGGGCCGGCGGCGTGGCGATGATCGACAGGTCACGCATGCCGGACACTGCCATGTTCAGCGTGCGCGGAATTGGCGTGGCGGTCAGCGTGAGGATGTCGACTTCACTGCGCAGGGCCTTGAGCTGTTCTTTCTGACGGACACCGAAACGGTGTTCTTCGTCGATGATCACCAGCCCGAGGTTTTTGATTTTCACGTCGTCTTGCAGCAGCTTGTGCGTGCCGATGACGATATCGATCTTGCCTTCGGCGAGGTCGGCGACGGCGGCGTTCACTTCCTTGGTCGACTTGAAGCGGCTCATCACTTCCACGGTCACCGGCCAGTCGGCGAAGCGGTCGCGGAAACTGTTGTAGTGCTGTTGGGCGAGCAGGGTGGTCGGCACCAGGATCGCCACCTGACGACCGCCGTGCACCGCAATGAACGCTGCGCGCATTGCCACTTCGGTCTTGCCGAAACCGACATCGCCGCAAACCAGGCGGTCCATCGGTTTTGGCGCGAGCATGTCGGCGCGCACGGCTTCGATGGTGGTTTGCTGGTCCGGGGTTTCTTCGAACGGGAACCCGGCGCTGAAAGTGGCGTAATCGGCTTTCGGATCTTCGAAGGCATAACCTTCGCGAGCAGCGCGGCGGGCATAGATGTCGAGCAATTCCGCCGCCACATCGCGCACCTGTTCGGCGGCTTTGCGTTTGGCTTTCTGCCAGGTTTCCGAGCCGAGACGGTGCAATGGGGCCAGGGCATCGTCGCTGCCGGTGTAACGGGCAATCAAATGCAGGTTGGCCACCGGCACGTACAGTTTGGCGCCTTCTGCGTATTGCAGGGTCAGGAACTCGGCGGCTTGATCGTCGATTTCCAGCGTCGCCAGGCCCAGATAGCGGCCAACGCCGTGATCGATGTGCACCACCGGCGCGCCTTCGCGCAGTTCGGTGAGGTTTTTGATCACGGCGTCGTTGTTGGCGTCGGCGCGTTTTTCACGGCGACGACGCTGCATCACGCGCTGTCCGAACAACGGACTTTCGGCGACCAGCGCCAGGGCCGGATCGTCGAGCACCAAACCTTCGTCGAGCGGTGCGATGGTGATCGCCAAGCGCTCCTTGCTCGCGACAAAGTCGGGCCAGCTGTCGACGGTTTTCGGTCGCAGCTTCAGGCGCTCCAGCAGTTCCAGCAGCACTTCGCGACGGCCCGCAGATTCGGCGGTAAACAGCACACGACCCGGGAACTCGTCGAGGAAACCGGCCAGCGCGGCCAGCGGTTGAGTAGCCTTGGCTTCGATGGCCAGGTTCGGCAGTTCTCGCGCCGGGAAGCGCTCGCGGCCGACACCGGTTTCAACGTCCTGTTGGCTGGCGACGACGCGCGGCCAGTTCTTCAGGCGTGCGAAGCAGTCCTCCACCGGCAGGAACAATTCGGCTGGCGGTAATAAAGGACGGGACGGATCGACACGGCGCTCTTCATAACGATTACGCACGTCGTTCCAGAAATTTTCCGCCGCCTGCTCGATGCCCGGCAGGGAAAACACCTGGGTGTCCTGGGGCAGGTAATCGAACAGGGTCGAGGTTTCGTCGAAGAACAGCGGCAAGTAGTACTCGATACCCGCCGGTGTAATCCCGCTGCTTAAGTCCTGAAAGATCGGGCAGCGGCGGAAATCGACATCGAAGCGCTCGCGAAAGCGTGCCTTGAAACGGGTGACCGCATCTTTCTGCAGCGGGAATTCCCGTGCAGGCAGCAAGCGGACGGTGTCGACTTTATCGATGGAGCGCTGGTTTTCCGGATCGAAGGTACGCAGCGTCTCGATTTCGTCATCGAACAGGTCAATCCGGAAGGGCAGTTTGCTGCCCATCGGGAACAGATCGATCAGCGAGCCGCGGACGGTGAATTCGCCGTGCTCGTACACCGTGTCGACGTAGCGATAACCGCTGGCCTCAAGCCGGGTGCGCATTTGTTCGACGTCGAGCTTCTGGCCAACGTCCAGCACCAGGCTGCTGCCGAGCAGGAATTTGGTCGGCGCCAGGCGGTGCAGGGCCGTGGTGATCGGCACCACCAGCACGCCATGACTCAACTCCGGCAATCTGTATAGAGCAGAGATGCGCTGGGAAATGATGTCCTGGTGTGGCGAAAACAGATCGTAGGGCAGGGTTTCCCAGTCCGGGAAATGCAGCACCGGCAAATCCGGGGCGAAGAAACCCAGCTCCTGCTCCAGCCGCTCGGCACTTTGGCTGTCGGCGGTCAGTAGCAGGGTAAAGCGCTTGGCAGCGCTGGCAGCCTCGGCAATGGCCAGGCTCAGGGCGGCACCGGGCAGGTTGCCCCAGTGCTGTTTACCTGCCGCGGCAGGGAGAAGCGGTAGACGCAGAACGGGCACGGAAGGTTGAGCTCCAAGCGTTGCGACAAAGTCGGTAATTGTAGCGGCCCCGGGTGCCGCCTGTCAGTTGCTGACTGTGTCTATTACGCAGGTTTGGCGAAATGTAGTGGTAAAGACAAAAAACGCCGGTTTTTTGCTGAAAATTACTGATTATGTAGTGGCAAAACGACCGAGTGTTACGGAGGGTTACGGACAAGACAGCGATGTCTCCAAAAAATTGACTTCGCTGAAAGCCGCGGTTTTACTGGGCTTCGGCGGTGCGTAATTTTTTTGAAGAAGAAATTGTTACGGATCGCACGACAGGCGCGCATTGCTACGAGAGGCACTCGGCGGCATAATGTAGCCCCTTTTTTCTGCCCCTACATGTGGAAGGTTCCCGTGACTCAGAAGCCCGACCAGTGTCTTGGTGAATGGATCGACCGTGAAGCACTCGCAGAAGCGATGATTCCGCTTATCGGTCAGCTCTACCGCAATAACAACGTGGTGAGCTCGATCTATGGCCGCAGCCTGATCAACCAGTCTGTCATCGCGATTCTCAAAGCTCACCGCTTTGCTCGCCATCGTTCTTCCGACGATAGCGAACTCTCCGTCCACGAAACATTCCCTCTGCTGAAAGCCATGAGCGAGCTCAAGCTCGGCGCTGCTTCGGTAGATTTGGGCAAGTTGGCGTACAAATTCCGCGTCGAAGGCAATGGCCGTACTGCCGAGCAGTTCGTTCGTGAAGAAATGGCTGAAGTGGTTGGCCAGCAAAACGCCTCCGCTCGCAAAGGCACCGACGTTGTGCTGTACGGCTTCGGTCGTATCGGCCGTCTGCTGGCGCGCATCCTGATCGAAAAAACCGGTGGCGGCGACGGCCTGCGTCTGCGTGCCATCGTGGTGCGCAAGGGCGCCGAGAACGACCTGACCAAGCGCGCCAGCCTGCTGCGCCGCGATTCGGTACATGGTTCGTTCAACGGCACCATCACCATCGATGAAGAAAACAACACCATCACCGCCAACGGCAACCTGATCCAGGTTATCTACGCGAAGACCCCGACTGAAGTGGATTACACCCAGTACGGCATCAAAGACGCGCTGCTGGTGGACAACACCGGTGTATGGCGTGACGCCGACGGCCTGGGTCAGCACTTGGCCTGCCCGGGTATCGACCGTGTTGTTCTGACCGCGCCTGGCAAAGGCAAGCTGAAGAACATCGTTCACGGCATCAACCACGGCGAAATCACCGCTGACGACAAGATCGTGTCCGCCGCTTCCTGCACCACCAACGCCATCGTGCCGGTGCTGAAGGCAGTGAATGACAAGTTCGGCATCATCAATGGTCACGTCGAAACCGTTCACTCGTACACCAACGACCAGAACCTGATCGACAACTTCCACAAAGGCGATCGCCGTGGTCGTAGCGCCGCGTTGAACATGGTGATCACCGAGACCGGTGCTGCCACCGCTGCTGCCAAGGCTTTGCCTGAGCTGGCCGGCAAGCTGACCGGTAACGCGATCCGTGTTCCGACGCCAAACGTGTCGATGGCCATTCTCAACCTGAACCTTGAGAAAGCCGCCACCCGTGAAGAGATGAACGAGTACCTGCGCTACATGGCGCTGCACTCCGATCTGCACAAGCAAATCGACTTCGTCAATTCGCAGGAAGTGGTTTCCACCGACTTCGTTGGTTCGCGCCACGCAGGCGTTGTGGACGCTGAAGCGACCATCACCCAAGACAACCGCGTTGTTCTGTACGTTTGGTACGACAACGAATTCGGTTACAGCTGCCAGGTGGTTCGCGTGATGGAAGACATGGCCGGTGTAAACCCGCCAGCATTCCCGCGCTAAGCCTTAGCTGCACATGAAAACGCCCCGACTTTGGTCGGGGCGTTTTTGTTTGTGCAGGCTTTTGAGCCGTGTCGCCAGGTCGGGCCTCATCGCTAGCAGGCTAGCTCCCACAGGGGGCTTGTGAACGACACAGGCCCAATGTGGGAGCTAGCCTGCTAGCGAAAGCGGTCTGTCAGGCGCCGCCAACCACCGCCGCCTGCGCCGTCCGCAACTCATGCCGATTACCACGGAACAACACCAGCGTCGCAATCAACCCCAGCACTGCCGCGCCGCTGAGCCAGATCCCCGGCGCAGCCTTGTTATCCAGCACATGAATCAAGTACGTACAGGCTGCCGGCGTAAACCCGCCGAAGGTTGCCGTTGCCAGGCTGTAGGCCAGAGAGAAACCGGTCGTACGAACTTCCACCGGCATGATCTCGGTCAGCGCCACGACCATGGCGCCGTTGTACGAGCCATACAGGAACGATAACCACAACTCGACGATCAGCAAATGGCTGAAGCTCGGGTTTGCCACCAGCCACGACAGGGCCGGGTAAGCGGTGAGAATTGCCAGAATGGTCGCCGCGAGAAGCAGGGGTTTTCGCCCGATCTTGTCGGACACAGCACCCATCACCGGCAGCCAGAAAAAGTTCGACAGGCCGATACAGACTGTCACCAGCAGCGCATCCAGATCCGACAGGTGCAGTTCGGCCTTGCCGAAGGTCGGGGTGTAGGCGGTGATCAGGTAGAACGACACCGTCGTCATCACCACCAGCGCCATGCCGGCGATGACAATGCCAAAGTTCTGACCGATCGAGTGGATGATTTCCCGCAGGGTAGGGCGATGTTTTCGTGCCTGGAACTCAGGCGTTTCTTCCAGCGAACGGCGAATCACGAAGATCACCGGCACGATCATGCAGCCGATCAGGAACGGCACGCGCCATCCCCATTCACCCATTTGTTCCGGGCTGAGCCAGTGGTTCAAACCCACCCCCAGCAGGCCGGCAAACACCACCGCTGCTTGCTGGCTGGCAGACTGCCAACTGACGAAGAATCCTTTGCGCCCCGGTGTGGAAATCTCCGCGAGATAGACCGATACACCGCCCAGTTCCACGCCGGCAGAGAAACCTTGCAGCAGTCGGCCGAACAGCACGATCAGCGGCGCGGCCACGCCCAGCGTGGCGTAACCCGGCACGCAGGCAATCAACACCGTGCCGGCCGCCATCATCGCGAGGGTGATGATCAGGCCTTTGCGGCGGCCATGACGGTCGATGTAGGCACCGAGGAAAATCGCCCCCAACGGGCGCATCAGGAAGCCGGCACCGAAGGTGGCCAGCGACAGCATCAGAGAAGCGAAAGCGCTGTCGGCGGGGAAGAAGGTTTTGGCGATGGCTGTGGCGTAAAAGCCATAGACCATGAAGTCGAACATCTCGAGAAAGTTGCCGCTGACAACGCGAAAAATCGCTTTGCCTTTGCCGGTCGTGGAGGACATGTCTGGATACTCACTTTTTAAATCTTGTAAGAAAGCGTTTCGCGTGTGTCCCATAATGGCTGGCGTGCTTTTACTGGGAGATGAAGATTTGTTAACTGGACGTTGGAAGGTAGTTGTGACGCTGGCTGGTGTTTTGGCTGGCTGCGGCAATGGCGATTCCATGGAAAGCATCGGCGGCCCGACTATGGGCAGCACTTATTCAATCAAATACGTGCGCCACGCCAATCTGCCCGCGCCCGCACAGGTGCGCAGCGAGGTGGAGAAGATCCTCGCCGAGGTCGACAAGCAAATGTCTACCTATCGCAGCGATTCGGACATCGAACGCTTCAACGATCTGCCCGCCAATCGCTGTCAGAAAATGCCCGCGTCCATCCTCAAATTGATCCGCGTTGGTGAACAACTGTCGGAGCAAAGCGAAGGATCCTACGACCTGACCGTGGAGCCACTGCTCAATCTCTGGGGATTCGGCCCTCAGGCGCGTGAAGAAAAAGTGCCCAATGCCCCAGCGCTTGCCGAGGTGCGGCAGCGAGTCGGTTATCAGCATCTGCGCATCGAAGGCGATCAGTTGTGCAAGGACGCTGCCGTTGAAGTCGACTTCAACAGCATCGCCGCCGGCTACGCCGTCGATACGATTGCCGCAAAACTCGACGCGATGGGCATCCACAACTACCTCGCCGAAGCCACCGGAGAGCTCAAGGCTGCTGGCAAGAAACTTGATGGCTCACCGTGGCGCATCGCCCTTGAACAACCCCGAGACGATCAGCAAGTCGCAGAACGCGTCATCGCAGTCGACGGCTTCGGCGTGTCCACTTCCGGCGACTATCGCAACTATTTTCTGCAGGACGGTCGGCGTTATTCCCACACGTTCGATGCTCACACCGGTGCGCCCGTCTCACACACCCTGGCGTCAGTCACGGTCATTCATCCTTCAGCGTTGATGGCCGATGGCCTATCGACGCTGTTGCTGATTCTCGGTCCTGAACGGGGTTGGGACTATGCCGAAAACCACAACATTGGTGCATTCTTTGTGATTCGTGCCGATACAGGTTTCGTCATACGGACCAATCAGGCTTTTGAACGCCTCAGTGGCGGCAAAACTGAATGATTACGGTGATTCGCGCATTGAAAACTGGCGTTGTAGTGCAGGCAAAAGTAGCCTACGACGCGACCAAGGGTTAATGTGCGCGGCGTTGACGCTTCTATAGACTGTGTCCGGGTTCTGCACTGGCCCCAAATTGTTCCTTCACGCCGCAGATCGGCGTGATTTAGCCGCAGGTGCCGAGAGCGCCGCGGCCTGTTCTGAGGAGTATGCATGGCTGTCTACAACTACGACGTGGTGGTGCTGGGTTCCGGCCCGGCGGGAGAAGGCGCGGCAATGAACGCCGCCAAAGCAGGGCGCAAGGTGGCGATGGTCGATAGTCGTCGCCAGGTTGGCGGCAACTGCACCCACCTGGGCACCATCCCGTCCAAGGCACTGCGTCACTCCGTCCGGCAGATCATGCAGTTCAACACCAACCCGATGTTCCGGGCCATTGGTGAGCCGCGCTGGTTCTCGTTTCCGGACGTACTGAAAAGCGCCGAGAAAGTCATTTCCAAACAAGTCGCTTCGCGCACCGGCTACTACGCCCGTAACCGCGTCGACGTGTTCTTCGGCACCGGCAGCTTCGCCGACGAGCAAACCATCGAAGTGGTCTGCGCCAACGGTGTAGTTGAAAAACTGGTGGCCAAGCACATCATCATCGCCACCGGCTCGCGTCCTTATCGCCCGGCGGACATCGATTTCCATCACCCGCGTATCTACGATAGCGACACCATCCTCAGCCTCGGCCACACCCCGCGCAAACTCATCGTTTACGGCGCCGGCGTGATCGGTTGCGAATACGCGTCGATCTTCAGTGGTCTGGGTGTACTGGTTGAGCTGGTAGACAACCGCGGTCAGTTGTTGAGCTTCCTCGACTCGGAAATCTCCCAGGCGCTGAGCTACCACTTCAGCAACAACAACATCACGGTTCGCCACAACGAAGACTACGACCGCGTCGAAGGCGTGGACAACGGCGTGATCCTGCACCTCAAGTCCGGCAAGAAGATCAAGGCCGACGCCTTGCTCTGGTGCAACGGTCGTACCGGCAACACCGATCAGTTGGGTCTGGAAAACATCGGCGTCAAGGTCAACAGCCGTGGCCAGATCGAAGTCGACGAAGCCTACCGCACCTGCGTGCCGAACATTTACGGCGCCGGTGACGTGATCGGCTGGCCGAGCCTGGCCAGTGCCGCGCACGACCAGGGCCGTTCGGCCGCTGGCAGCATCGTCGACAACGGCAGCTGGCGCTTCGTCAACGACGTACCGACCGGCATCTACACCATTCCGGAGATCAGCTCGATCGGCAAGAACGAGCAGGAGCTGACTCAGGCCAAAGTGCCGTACGAAGTGGGCAAGGCGTTCTTCAAGGGGATGGCGCGTGCGCAGATCGCCGGCGAGCCTCAGGGCATGCTGAAGATCCTGTTCCACCGCGAAACGCTGGAAGTGCTGGGCGTGCACTGCTTCGGTTATCAGGCGTCGGAGATCGTGCACATCGGTCAGGCGATCATGAACCAGCCGGGCGAACTGAACACGCTGAAGTACTTCGTCAACACCACGTTCAACTACCCGACCATGGCCGAAGCCTATCGGGTAGCGGCGTACGATGGCCTCAACCGGCTTTTTTGAGCGGCTCCGGCCGGTGGCCTGAGCCGGCCGGGGAGACCGATTTCAGCAATTCTCGAGCGTGGCGGTGGCCAAACCGGGAAAGTCTGTAATCAGGCTGTCAACGCCGAAGTCGGCGAGTCTGCGCATCAGCGCGGGCTCGTTGACTGTCCACACCGACACATGCAACCCCTGTCGCTGTGCCTTCTCCAGGCGCTCCGGCGTACACAGGGTCCAGTTCAGCGCCAGAATCTCACAGCCATAGCTTGCCGCGACCTTCAATGGGTCGAGCCAGGCGTACTCGGCTACCAATCCGCGGGACACGTCCGGCACCAGGTCCAGCGCGGCTTTCAGTACTTCGCGCGAGCTTGAAGTGATGGTCACCTTGTCGAGCAGGCCATGACGCACGGCCATTTCACGAATCGCCAGAACGGTGGTCGCGGCGCGGGTGCGTGAAGCGCTTTTGACTTCCAGTTGCCAGTGCTCGAAATCGCATTTCTCGAACAGCTCTTCCAGCGTAGGAATAGGGCACGGCTTGATCCAGCCCGGTCCGCCCTTGCGCGCGTCGTAGGTCACCAGCTCGGCGGCCGTGTGCTCGACCACCTTGCCGCGTCGGTCGGTAGTGCGCTTGAGCGTCGGGTCGTGGATGACCATCAGCTCGCCGTCCATGGACAGGTGCAGGTCCAGTTCGCAACGGCGCACGCCGTGCTTGAGGCATTGCTGAAAGCTGTTCAGCGTGTTTTCCGGTGCTTCGCCCTTGGCGCCGCGATGGCCGTAGATGAGGGTCACGGTTCTTCCTTAAAAAAAATTTAAAGGCCTGATTCGTTTTCGCGGGCCAGGCGTCGTTCCTGGGCCTGCTTTTGCAGAATGTAACGGGCCAGCAGTTGGCGCTGGGCATCGGTCGGGCGTTCGAACTCGGTGCCGATGTCGAAGCCGTCGCCCTTGCGGTCGCAATGGGTGACGCGCGCCCGAAGCAACAGGCCGAGGGCTTGTGGCATCAACACCAGTTTCACCGACAAGTGAGTGCCTTCAGCGATAGCGGTCGGATACTGGAAGTCGATGCCGCCTTCCGAGATGATCACTGGCTGCGGCTCGCCAATCTGTCCGAGCACGGTGATGGCGATCACCTGGCTGAGCAGATCGATGCGTTTGTTCTGGGATTTCAGGAACGCCGCGAGGGTGCGGTCGCGTTCACTGATCTGGCGCAGCAGGTGTTGCGACTCGAATTCGCTCAGGTGCAATTCGCTGAGCAGGTTGAAGAGTGGGGAAGCATCCTGCAACACTTCCTGGCCTGCGGCTTCGGGAGCGGACAGGGGCCGAATTTCCAGTGCGATCGTGTCCTCGATACGGTAGTATTCGCGGCGATCTTCTTCATCTAATGTCGACATGGCGAACCCATGGTAGCGGCGGTGGTCTGAGTGTAAAGCTGGTTATCGACCCCCGCCACAAGGACGTTCCTTTTCCCTCCGAACAAGCCCCGACATGTTCAGACCTCTCTTCGTATTTATTGGCACGCGTTATACCCGTGCAAAGCGTCGCAATCATTTTGTGTCGTTCATTTCCCTGACTTCGATGATCGGTCTTGCCCTCGGCGTGATCGTGATGATCGTCGTGCTGTCGGTCATGAACGGCTTCGATCATGAGATGCGCACGCGCGTGTTGGGCATGGTGCCCCACGCGACCATCGAGTCCGGTGAGCCGATCAGCGACTGGCAGGGCCTCGCCGCCAAGGTCAAGCAGAACCCGCAAGTGACGGCCGTGGCGCCGTTTACCCAGATGCAGGGGTTGCTGACCAACAACGGCAAGGTCTCCAAGGTGCTGCTCAATGCCATCGACCCCGCGTTGGAACGCCAAGTGTCGATCATTGACAAGTTCATGCTGCAGGGCAAACTCGACGACCTCGCGCCCGGCAGTTTTGGCATCGTCATCGGCGACAAGGCGGCCGCCAAGCTCGGCGCGGCCATTGGCGACAAGCTGACCTTCGTTGCGCCGGAAGTCACCGTGACCCCAGCCGGCATGTTCCCTCGCATGAAACGCTTTACCGTGGTCGGCATCTTCCATGTCGGCGCCGGTGAAATCGACGGTTACCTGGGCGTCACCAACCTGCAGGATCTGGCCAGATTGCACCGCTGGAAACCGGATCAGGTGCAGGGCATCCGCCTGAAGTTCGACGACCTGTTCCAGGCGCCACGCACCGCGTGGAACATCGCCCAACAGCTCGGTGAAGACCATTTCTACGCCCGCGACTGGACCCGCACCCACGGCAATCTGTATCAGGCGATCCGCATGGAAAAAGCCATGATCGGTCTGCTGTTGCTGCTGATCGTTGCCGTGGCCGCGTTCAACATCATTTCCACGTTGGTGATGGTGGTGAACGACAAGAAGGGCGACATCGCCATTCTGCGTACCCTCGGCGCCACGCCGGGTTCGATCATGGCGATCTTCATGGTGCAGGGCACGGTCATCGGTGTGGTCGGTACGCTGATCGGCGCCGTGGTCGGGATCTTCGCCGCGCTGAACGTCAGCGCCGCGATCTCGGTGCTCGAAGGCCTGATCGGACACAAGTTCCTCAACGCCGACGTGTACTTCATCGATTACCTGCCGTCGCAAGTGCAGAGCCAGGATGTGTTGATGGTCTGCGCCGCCGCGTTGGTCCTGAGTTTCCTCGCCACCCTGTATCCAGCCTGGCGTGCCGCGCGCACCCAGCCTGCGGAGGCGCTACGTTATGAGTGAGTCGGGCATGAGTGATAAAGCAATCTTGAGCTGCCGCAACCTGGGCAAATCCTACGAGGAAGGCCCGGAGTCGGTAGAAGTGTTGGCCGGTCTGCAACTGGAGCTGCATCCGGGTGAGCGCGTGGCGATTGTCGGCACCTCGGGTTCGGGCAAAAGTACTTTGCTCAACCTGCTGGGCGGTCTCGATACGCCGACCAAGGGCAGCGTCTGGCTCGACGGCGAAGAGCTGTCGGCACTCAGCGAGAAGAATCGCGGCCTGTTGCGCAATCGGTCGCTGGGTTTCGTATACCAGTTCCACCATTTGCTGCCGGAATTCACCGCGCTGGAAAACGTCTGCATGCCGTTGCTGATCGGCAAGACCGCGATCCCGGAAGCGCGTCAGCGTGCGACGGCGTTGCTGGAGCGGGTAGGGCTGGGCCATCGCCTGGAACACAAACCGGCAGAATTGTCCGGTGGCGAACGTCAACGCGTGGCCATCGCCCGCGCGCTGGTGAACAAGCCAGGGCTGGTGATGCTCGACGAGCCGACCGGCAACCTCGACTCCCACACCGCCCAGGGTATTCAGGATTTGATGCTGGAGCTCAGCACCTCGATGCGCACGGCGTTCCTGGTGGTGACTCACGACATGAACCTGGCTCGCCAGATGGATCGCGTCCTGCATTTGCAGGAAGGTTGCCTGACGCCTATCTGATTGGCCGAAACCCGATGTCTGAAAAGACGTCGGGTCTTTTTGTTTTTATACGGTGCCCCAGCGAATGTTCAGACCGTTATCGATCTTTATCGGCACGCGCTATACCCGCGCCAAGCGCCGCAATCGCTTTGTTTCGTTCATCTCGATGACCTCGATGATCGGCCTCGCCCTCGGTGTGCTGGCGATGATCGTGGTGTTGTCGGTGATGAACGGCTTCCAGCGCGAAATGAGCTCGCGCATCCTCGGCATGGTGCCTCACGCGACCATCGTCGGCGTGAACCCGATCGACGATTGGCAGCCGGTGGCCGACGCCGCGATGAAAAACCCGGAAGTGACCGCCGCCGTGCCGTTCACCGAGATGGAAGGCATGCTTTCCTATAAAGGCACGATGCAGCCGATCCAGGTCAGTGGCGTCGATCCGGCGCTGGAAGGCAAGGTCTCGATCGTTGCCCAGCACATCGTCCAGGGGCGTCTCGATGCCTTGAAGCCGGGCGAGTTCGGTGTGGTGATCGGTGAGATCACCGCACGACGTTTCCGTTTGAATGTTGGCGACAAGATCACCCTGATCGTGCCGGAAGTCAGCACCGCACCGGGCGGGATCACCCCGCGCATGCAGCGGCTGAACGTGGTGGGCGTGTTCAAGGTTGGCGCAGAGCTGGACGGCTCGATGGCGCTGATCCACGTTGCGGATGCCGCGCAGATGCAGCATTGGGAACCGAATCAGGTGCAGAGCGTGCGTCTGGCGGTGAAGGATTTGTACGCGGCGCCGAAGGTCTCCAGCGATATCGCTGGCGGCTTGGGCACGGCGTACAAGGCTGACGACTGGACTCACACCCAGGGCAGTCTGTTCAGCGCGATGAAGATGGAAAAAACCATGATCGGCCTGCTGTTGCTGATGATCGTTGCGGTGGCAGCGTTCAACATCATCGCGACCTTGATCATGGTGGTGAACGACAAGGGCGCGGACATTGCGATCCTGCGTACCATCGGTGCCACGCCACGACAGATCATGGCGATCTTCATGGTCCAGGGCACGGTGATCGGCGTGGTCGGCACCTTGATCGGTGGCGTGCTCGGCGTGATTGCCGCGCTGAACGTCAGTGAGCTGGTGGGCTGGATGGAGCGGGTCAGCGGGCAGCATATCTTCAGTTCTGACGTGTATTTCGTCAGCAACCTGCCTTCGGAACTGCAGGGCGGGGATGTGTTGCTGATTTGCTCTGCGGGGTTTGTGTTGAGCTTCCTTGCGACGGTTTACCCGGCATGGCGGGCGGCGAAGATCGAGCCGGCTCACGCGTTGCGGTATTCGTAGGTCGTTACACCGCTTTCGCGGGTAAGTCGGGTCGCCGCACCGCTCGCTCCTACAGGTTTTGTATCGACGCAATAAAACCTGTAGGAGCGAGGCTTGCCCGCGAAGGGGCCGGACCTGCCGGCTTCAATCCCCCTTCGGCAACTCAATCACAAACCGCGTCCACCCATTCTCCGATTCGCAACGAATCTGCCCGCCATGGGCCCGAATGATCGACTGGGTAATCGCCAACCCCAACCCCGCATGTTCACTGCTGCCTTCCTGACGCGCCGGATCTGCGCGGTAGAAGCGATCAAACAAACGCGGCAGTAATGCCCCGTCAATGCCTTCGCCGCTGTTCTCGACCGTCAGACTCAAACCTTCAGGCCGCTCGATAATCTGCACCCGAACCTCACCCTCGGCCGGCGTGAATCGCAGCGCGTTATCCAGCAAATTCGAAAGTGCCCGACGCAACATGCTCCGGTCTCCCTCCAGGCGCGCGTTGCCTTCGCGGCTCAACGTCACCTGGGCGTCTTCGGCCAATGGCGCAAAAAACTCCAGCAACACATCCGCTTCTTCCGCCAATTCCAGGGGTTCACGTTTGGGCATCAGCAACCCGTGATCAGCCTTGGCCAGGTACAACATGTCGTTGACCAGTTGCGCCATCCATTGCAGTTCTTCGAGGTTGCTGTGCAGTGCTTCGCGGTAATCCTCAAGGGGGCGTGGGCGGGTGAGGGTGACCTGGGTGTGGGTCAGCAAATTTGACAGGGGGGTGCGCAGTTCATGGGCAATGTCGGCAGAAAACGCCGAGAGCCGCTGAAAAGAGTCGTCGAGGCGTCCGAGCATGGCGTTGAAGTTGTGGGCCATTTCCGCAAGTTCGGGGGGCATGTTCTCTTCGGGCAGTCGGGCATTCAGCGACTGCGCGGAAACGCCACTGGCGATTGCACTCATGCGCCGTAACGGACGCAGCCCGCTGCGGGCCGCCCAGGCGCCGAGCAGTGCAGTGGCCAGGGCCGACAAACCGACGGTCAGCCAGATCAAGTGCTGCATGCGCTGCAGAAAGTGCTGGTGGTGGGTGATGTCCAACAGCAGGGTCAATTGCGGTGAGTCAGGCTTGTCGACAAACAACGGCGCATTGAGGACGCGGTAGTCGGTGCCGTTGTCGTTCATGGTCGACAAACCCGGCCTCTGCGGAAGTTTATCGGGCAGGCTCGCGGCGCTGTCGTACCAACGCTTGCCGTCGCTGCCGGAAATGCGCAGGGACAAATCAGCCTGACGGTTCAATTCATCCGCCAGTCTGACTTCGCTTTCACTGGACTGAAGATCGTGAAGCGCTCGGCGCAAGCCAATGAGCTTGCCGTCCAGCAATTGCTGGTCCAGTTCAACGAAGTGCGCCTCGCTGGCTCGACTGAACAGCACGCCCGCGAACAACGAAACCACGGCGGTGCAAGCTGCAAACAGCAGCGCCAGACGGCTGCTCAATGAAAGTCGGCGCATCAGGCCGGGCGCTCTTCGAGGACATAACCCATGCCGCGCACGGTATGGATCAACTTGTTCGGAAACTCGTCGTCGATTTTCAGGCGCAAACGGCGGATGGCGACTTCGATGACGTTGGTGTCGCTGTCGAAATTCATGTCCCAGACCTGGGAAGCGATCAGGGATTTGGGCAGCACTTCGCCCTGACGGCGCAGGAGCATTTCGAGCAGGGCGAATTCCTTGGCGGTCAGGTCGATGCGCTGGCCACTGCGTTCGACGCGACGGCGGATCAGATCCAGGCGCAAATCGGCCAGTTGCAGGCTGGTTTCCTGTGGCGTGGTGCTGCCGCGACGCAACAGGCTGCGAACCCGGGCCAACAGTTCGGAGAAGGCAAACGGCTTGACCAGATAATCGTCGGCGCCCAGTTCGAGGCCGTGAACCCTGTCTTCCACCGCGTCTCGCGCTGTCAGAAACAGGACCGGCGTGTCGAGGCCCGCGCTGCGCACTGCCTGGAGGATTTGCCAGCCGTCGCGACCGGGCAACATCACATCGAGGATCAACAGCGCGTAGTCACCGCTCAGGGCCAATTGCTGGCCAGTGCCGCCGTCGGCCACCAGTTCGGTGTTGAACCCGGCTTCGGTCAGACCCTGACGCAGGTAATGGCCGGTTTTCGGTTGGTCTTCGACGATCAGCAGTTTCATGGGCGACTCGAGGCAAATGGAACGAACGCTTTATACCGTGGGCAGCGGTTGTGCAGGCCAACCTGACAAAGTTGTAATCTGGCTGTCAGGTTACGGGCAGTGGCAGCAGTTTAGTGTTTTCCACAGGCTGAACTTTATCTTGTTGGAGTACGACTATGTTTTTGCGCAAACCCCTGGTGCTGGCTGCGTGCCTGCTGGTGCTGAGTTCGCCGGTGTGGGCATCGCCGGCGCACACCTACGACTTCGGGCAGCCGGCCCCGGCTGCCAAGGCGACCCGCAGCGTTGAAGTGGTGATGGGCGACATGTCGTTCACCCCGAAGGCCATCGATATCAAGGCCGGTGAGACGGTTCGCTTTGTGCTGGTGAATAAAGGCCAGTTGCTGCACGAATTCAACCTCGGTGACGCGGCGATGCATGCAAAACATCAGCAGGAAATGATGAAGATGCAGCAGAGCGGCATGCTTACGCCTACAGGGATGAAAGAAATGGACCACGGCGCGATGGCGGGAATGGATCATGGTATGAAGCACGATGACCCCAATAGCGTGCTGGTCGAGCCGGGCAAAACCGCCGAACTGACCTGGACCTTCACCAAGGCCACCAACCTTGAATTTGCCTGCAATATTCCAGGCCACTATCAGGCTGGCATGGTCGGTAAATTGACTGTCAGTCAGTAAGCACTCTAAGGCGCGAGCAAAGGCTGGTAGAATCCGCTGATTCTTCAGTCAGGTTTCCGCCATGCATCCCGCAGCCGAACACTCGCCGCTGGGTAAATCCAGCGAATACATCGCCACTTACACGCCGTCCTTGCTGTTTCCTATCCCGCGCACCGCGAAATGGGCCGAGTTGGGGCTGACGGCTGAAACCCTGCCGTATAAAGGCGTGGATTTCTGGAACTGCTTCGAGCTGTCGTGGCTGTTGCCGTCCGGTAAACCCGTGGTGGCGATCGGCGAATTCTGCATTCCGGCGGATTCGCCGAACATCATCGAATCCAAGTCGTTCAAGCTGTATCTGAACTCGCTGAATCAGACTCCGTTTGCCGATATCGCAAGCCTAGAAGCGACGCTGGTGAACGACCTGTCCGCTGCGGCAGGCAAGCCGGTCGGCGTGCGGGTTCGCCGCCTGAAAGACGTTGAAGCCGAAGGCGTCGTGGCGCTGCCGGGTGTGTGCATCGATGACCTGGATATCAGCGTCAGCAACTATGAGCAGCCGCGTCCGGAGCTGCTGCGTTGTGATGATTCGCGCATCGTCGAGGAGAGCGTGCACAGTCATTTGCTCAAATCCAACTGCCCGGTGACCAGTCAGCCGGACTGGGGCAGCGTGGTGGTGGAATACCGTGGCGCGGCGCTGGATCACGCGAGTCTGCTGGAGTACATCGTGAGCTTCCGTCAGCACTCGGACTTCCATGAACAGTGCGTGGAGCGGATTTTCCTCGACCTGCAACGCTTGCTGAAACCGGAGAAATTGACGGTGTACGCGCGGTATGTGCGTCGCGGCGGGTTGGACATCAATCCGTATCGCAGCACTGAAGACGTGCAACTGCCGAACCATCGGCTGGTCCGTCAGTAAAGATTACTTGTAGGAGTGAGCCTGCTCGCGATGGAGGGTCAGATACATCGATGTCGGCTGACCCTCCATCGCGAGCAGGCTCACTCCTACAGAGGTTGCATTGCAAATCCAGGCTATGAAAAAGCCCCGCTATCACTAGCGGGGCTTTTTTGTATTTGGCGGGTTCAGATCCCCATGCTGACCAGGGATTGCACAATATTGCGCAAGGTGCCGGCAATGGCGGGGTGCTCAAGTTCAAAGCGTTCGACGGCCAGGTTTACGCCATCGGCGAGGCTGGAGTCCTGGGTTTTGGTTTCGAGCTCAAGCTCAAGTTCGATCTGTTGCATCAGCGCATGCAGGTCGGCGCGCTCTGCTTCGGTCAGCGGAGGATTCTGTTCCAATTGCTCGCGCAGGGCATTGAGCTGTTGTTGCAGTTCGCGGGCAGGCATGGCGTTCTTCCTTTTATCGATAGGCACTGGCATAGACCGTGGCAGCGCGCCAAAGGTCTATGGCTGACCTTTAGATTAATCCACTCGCGCGCAACCTGCATGATCTCGATCAGGGCTTTTCACCCTTGAGCCGACGCAGGCTGATGTCGGCCAGGCAGGTGTCGAGTTCTCCAAGGTGATCGATCACTGAATGCACGCCCAGGCTGAACAACTGCACGGTAGCCTTGCCGCGCAGGTGTTCCCGTTCCTTTTGGCTCAAGGCTTGCCATTCACTGGGTGCCAGCCCGCAGAGCGAGCCGCAGGACGCCAGGCCGATCGTCCACAGCCCGGCATTCAGGCCCGATTGCAGCAATCGCGGTTCGCCGCTGACCAACACGCAACCATCCAGTTGCCCGACATTCAACGCCATCAAGGCTTGCCAGCATGCATTCGGTGCTGGCCACGGATTGATTGTTGCGGGGTGTTGCGACGGCTTGACCCAGTCGGGCAGGGCGGTGGCCAGGGAGTGGCTCAATGCGGGGGGGAGTTCGTCGAGCCAGGCACATGGAATCTGCTGGCGCTGCAAACTGTGCAGGCTGTCCAGAGCGCCAGGTGTGACTTCGGCATGCTCGGCGCAATGGTCGCCGTGCTGGCGCGTGCGGGCGCCGAAGTCCACCAGGCAACCGCTGAGGCCAAACAGGACGGCGGTCAGGCTGGGGGCGGCGAGGGGCAAGGTTTCGGCGTGCGGCATGTCAACATCCCTGAAATAGCGTCAAGGCTATGCGCCGCCGGTGACAGTTGAGTGACATTGATGTGAATCGCTCACAGTCATGACGAATCATCCGTAGGCCATCGCGCACGATGCTGCCTAAAGCGACTTTTCCGTCTTATACTAGTTAGCTTAATGCCCGGGCCAAGACGCTCGCGCCAGTACAATCCAAGGAGTTTTTCTATGCGCTGGAGCAATCATCTAGCTCAGTTTTGTGTATGCGCCAGTGTGTTGCTGGCCCCGTTCGCTGCCCAGGCAGCCACGGAAGAGGACCCTTGGGAAAGCATCAACCGTCCGATCTACAAGTTCAACGACGTGCTCGACACCTATGCGCTGAAGCCTCTGGCTCAGGGCTACCAGTTCGTGACCCCGCAATTTCTCGAAGACGGCATCCACAACATGTTCCGCAACGTCGGTGATGTCACCAACCTTGCCAACAACATCTTGCAGGCCAAACCGGCCGCTGCCGGCGTCGACACCGCACGCCTGATCTTCAACACCACCTTCGGCCTGCTGGGCTTCTTCGATGTGGGCACCAAGATGGGCCTCAATCGCAGCGACGAAGACTTCGGTCAGACGTTGGGCTACTGGGGTGTAGGAAGCGGCCCGTACGTGATGCTGCCGTTGCTGGGCCCAAGCACTCTGCGTGATGCGCCTGCCAAGTTTGTCGACGGCTACACCGGCCCGTACCCGTACATCAACGACGTACCGGTACGTAACTCGATCTTCGCCCTGAACATCGTCGACACCCGCGCCAGCCTGCTGTCGGCCGAGAAGCTGATCAGCGGCGACAAGTACACCTTCATCCGCAATGCGTACTTGCAGAACCGCGAGTTCAAAGTCAAAGACGGTCAGGTCGAAGACGATTTTTGATCCAGACCGGTAAAAACGAAGAAGGCGGCCCGTTGGCCGCCTTTTTTGGTGTTGGATCCGGGTTATTTCATTTTCAAGATTGTAAGGCCGAGTTTCTGACTGGCGCCGTCCTGTTCTTTGACCCGGACCACTTCAGTGTCGGCTTCGAGCCCTTTTAGTGCCGCATGATCGGAGTCGATCCGCACGCTGAGCCGGTCGCCGACCTTGAACCGACGCGGTGCCTCAACCTGCATGCCACTGCTGGAAAGGTCGATGCAGACGGCTGCAACCTCGTCCCCTTCATGAATCAGCGCGACATCGGCATCGACTCGCATGCGGATGAAATCACGCTTTTCGCTGTAGTCCCGTTCGGTTTGGCTCATGGGCTTCATCCTTCCATTGGGTTACGGTTTTATCAGTTCTTATAACTCTCGGTGATTTGACAAGTAAAGACGTCAAGCGACCATCGGCGTGAGCTTGAAACGCCCCGCGGATGGGAGTACCGTCTGCGCCTTAGAAGGGCACCTCTGGTGTGCCTGTCAGTAGGGTCTATGCCCGAAAGCGGTGCAACAGAGAGGCTAGAAAGCGAATCCAGTAGTGTGTGCGGGGTCAATTGCCCAGCCTGCTACGCCAACCTAATTCTGGCGCCGTTTGCCCACATGCCAAAAACCAGTGCCACGCTGCTGATAATCGATGATGACGAAGTAGTGCGCGCGAGCCTCGCCGCCTATTTGGAAGACAGTGGTTTCAGCGTCTTGCAGGCCAGCAATGGCCAGCAGGGTCTTCAGGTATTCGAGCAAGACAAGCCCGGCTTGGTCATCTGCGATCTGCGCATGCCGCAGATGGGCGGACTCGAACTCATTCGCCAGGTCACCGAGCGGTCACCGCAAACCCCAGTGATTGTGGTTTCGGGGGCCGGCGTGATGAACGACGCGGTCGAGGCCTTGCGCCTGGGCGCGGCGGATTACCTGATCAAGCCTCTCGAAGATCTGGCCGTGCTCGAGCACTCTGTGCGCCGGGCCCTGGATCGCGCGCGTCTGTTGCTGGAAAACCAGCGCTACCGTGAGAAGCTGGAAAAGGCCAACCGCGAGCTCGAAGCCAGCCTAAACCTGCTCCAGGAAGACCAGAATGCCGGTCGCCAGGTGCAGATGAACATGCTGCCGGTCAGCCCCTGGACCATCGACGAGTTCCAGTTTGCACACCAGATCATCCCGTCTTTGTATCTGTCGGGTGATTTCGTTGACTACTTTCGGGTCGACGAGCGTCGGGTAGCGTTCTACCTGGCGGACGTTTCCGGTCATGGCGCTTCTTCAGCCTTCGTCACGGTGCTGCTGAAATTCATGACCACGCGCTTGCTGTTCGAATCCAAGCGCAACGGCACATTGCCGGAATTCAAGCCTTCAGAGGTCCTTGGTCATATCAACCGGGGCCTGATCAGTTGTAAGCTGGGTAAACACGTCACAATGGTCGGTGGAGTCATCGACGAGGAGACAGGTTTGTTGACCTATAGCATCGGTGGTCATTTACCGTTGCCTGTGTTGTACACGCCAGACAGTGTTCGATATCTGGAAGGGCGTGGTCTGCCGGTGGGCCTCTTCAATGAAGCCACCTACGAAGATCACGTGCTGGAGCTGCCGCCGACGTTCAGCCTGACGCTGATGTCCGATGGCATTCTGGACCTTTTGCCAGAACCTACACTCAAAGAAAAAGAAGCGGCTTTGCCCCAGCGGGTCAAGGCAGCGGGCGGCACCCTGGATGGGCTGCGGCAGGTTTTTGGATTGGCCACGCTAGGGGAGATGCCGGATGATATCGCCCTGTTGGTGTTGAGCAGGAATCTTTAATGAGTACCGGTAGAATCCAGTTCGCCGAGCAGGACGGCACCTTCGTCTTGAAGTTCGTCGGTGAAGTTCGCCTGACCCTGTGTTCGGCGTTGGATGCGACTATTGAGCGGATCTTCACGGCGTTGAACTTCAACGCGATCGTGATCGACCTGACCGAAACCCGCAGCATCGACAGCACCACCCTTGGCCTGTTGGCCAAACTGTCGATCCTGTCGCGGCAGAAAGTCGGCCTGCTGCCGACCGTCGTCACCACGCACGAAGACATCACCCGTCTGCTGCAGTCCATGGGCTTCGAGCAGGTGTTCAACATCGTTGACCGCCCGATCCCGTGCCCTGAGTGCCTGACCGACTTGCCTGACCAGGACCAGTCGGAAGAAGTGGTGCGGATCAAAGTGCTGGAAGCGCACAAGATCCTCATGGGGCTGAATGATTCGAATCGTGAAGCGTTTCATGATCTGGTGAATGCGCTGGAGCGTCATTGATCCTTTGAAAGGATAGGAAGCCTGCACTGGCCTCATCGCCAGCAAGCCGGCTCCTACAAGATCATCATCTGTGTAGGAGCCGGCTTGCTGGCGATGGCGGCCTGACAGCCCCCACATCCCCAAAGCGAGCACCAAACAAACGCACACAAAAAAGGGCGAACCCATCAAGGTTCGCCCTTTTTGCATTGCGCTGAACTAGATCACAGCTTGGCCTGCAACAGCGCCTCAAGCTTCTCCTGGTCCCGGGCAAACTGACGAATCCCTTCCGCCAGTTTCTCGGTCGCCATCGCATCTTCGTTGGACAACCAGCGGAACTGCGCTTCATTCAGGCTCAAGCGCGCTTCACCGGTATGACCCGGCGCCAATTTACGCTCCAGCTTGCCAGTGTCCGCCGCCAGTTTATCGATCAAGTCCGGGCTGATGGTCAGACGGTCGCAACCGGCCAGTTGCTCGATCTGATTCAGGTTACGGAAGCTCGCGCCCATGACCACGGTCTTGTAGTCATTGGCCTTGTAGTAGTTGTAGATACGCGTCACCGACTGCACGCCCGGATCATCCGCGCCGGTGTAGTCGTTGCCGTTGGCCTTCTTGTACCAGTCGTAGATACGGCCCACGAACGGCGAAATCAGGAACACACCCGCATCGGCACACGCCGCCGCCTGGGCGAACGAGAACAGCAATGTCAGGTTGGTCTGGATGCCTTCTTTTTCCAGGATTTCGGCAGCGCGGATGCCTTCCCAGGTGGAAGCGATCTTGATCAGCACGCGGTCACGGCCGATGCCGGCCTTTTCATACAGCTCGATCAGACGGTGCGCACGCTTCAATACGGCGTCAGTGTCGAACGACAGGCGCGCGTCCACTTCAGTGGAAATACGGCCCGGAATCACTTTCAGGATCTCTTGCCCTACCGCGACGCCAAAACGGTCGCTGGCCAGGCCCACATCACCCTTGCAGTCGCTGACGCAAGCGTTCAACAACTCGGCATAGCCGGGAATGGCCGCTGCCTTGAGCAGCAGGGAGGGGTTGGTGGTAGCGTCCACCGGTTTAACGCGAGCGATCGCTTCGAAGTCGCCGGTGTCGGCAACCACGGTGGTCATCTGTTTGAGTTGTTCCAGCTTGGAAGTCATGGGCGTGCTCTGTCCTATGGGTCTAATGACATTACCCGAGCGCTGACAGCCACTCAAGGGCACATGTACGTATCGAAGGCCCCGGCGGCAACATCTGGAAAACGGATGTTTGAAAGGCGGGGCGCGGTGTCCGTAAATACGATGCCAAATCCGGGCGCAGGTTCAACGCGGGTGACCGTTAACGCCCTTCAAGCATCTCCGCCGCCTGATCCAGCAACGCCAAAGGCTCCTTGGCCTTATGAATATCCACCGACAACAACTGCCGAAACTTGCGCGCCCCCGGAAACCCGGTGCCCAATCCCAGCACATGCCGGGTGATGTGGTGCATCGAACCGCCTGCATCAATATGCGCCGCAATATAAGGCCGCAACTGCGCCAGCGCTTCGGCCCGAGTGATCACCGGCGCCGTGCTGCCGAACAGCTGCTGGTCCACCTCAGCCATCACATAAGGATTGTGATACGCCTCACGACCGAGCATCACACCGTCAAAGGTCTGCAAATGCTCGTGACAGGCCTCCAGCGTCTTGATCCCGCCGTTGAGAATAATCTCCAGCTCCGGAAAATCCGCCTTCAACCGCGCCGCCACGTCATAACGCAGGGGCGGAATGTCGCGGTTCTCCTTCGGCGACAACCCCTCCAGAATCGCTATCCGCGCATGCACCGTAAAACTCGTGCACCCGGCATCCCGAACCGTGCCGACGAAATCACACAGCTCTTCGTAACTGTCCCGTCCGTTAATCCCGATCCGGTGCTTCACCGTCACCGGAATCGACACCGCATCACGCATCGCCTTCACACAATCAGCCACCAAGTGCGGATGCCCCATCAGCACCGCGCCGATCATATTGTTCTGCACCCGATCACTCGGGCAGCCGACATTCAGATTCACCTCGTCGTAACCGTGCTCCTGCGCCATGCGGGCGCAAGCAGCCAGGTCCAGCGGGACGCTGCCGCCGAGTTGCAGGGCGAGCGGGTGTTCGGCTTCGTTGTGACGCAGGAAGCGGTCGTGATCGCCATTGAGGAGCGCGCCGGTGGTGACCATTTCGGTGTAGAGGAGGGCGTGCTTGGAGAGCAGGCGCAGGAAGAAACGGCAGTGGCGGTCAGTCCAGTCCATCATCGGCGCCACACTGAAGCGGCGAGACGGCTCAGAACGGGTAAGGCTAGTATTTACAGGCGCTTTAGGTTTTTCGAAATTCATTGATACTGTTCTTTTATACAGCGGTTTTTACCCATTTTCCTTGTTTTTCGAACTCGGTTGCTACAATGTAGCAATCGACTTCAGCAATGTTGCAACTGGAAATGGGCACGATCACATCACGCAAGCGCAAGGACAACTCGACGGCCTACACGGCGCAGATACGGATCAATCGGGACGGGCGAACAGTTTATCAGGAAAGCCAAACCTTCGACCGTAAGCAGGTCGCCCAAGCCTGGATCAAGCGTCGGGAGACTGAGCTGGCGGAACCGGGTGCGATCGAGCGTGCAAACCGTAAAGGCGTGACGATTAAGAAAATGATCGAGCAGTACCTAGACGAATACGAGAAGATCCGGCCGCTGGGCAAGACCAAGAACGCCACGCTCAACGCAATCAAGGACACCTGGCTGGGTGATCTCGACGACTCGGCGCTGACCAGTCAGAAGCTGGTGGAGTTCGCGCAGTGGCGGATGGGCAAGGGAGGGCGGTAGCGTCCAGGCGCAGACGGTTGGCAACGATCTCTCGCAACTGGGCGCGGTGCTGTCTGTGGCGCGGCCGGCGTGGGGCTATGAGGTGGATCCGCTGGCCATGCCTGACGCACGCAAGGTGTTGCGCAAGCTGGGCATGGTGAGCAAGAGCAAAGAGCGCAACCGCCGGCCGACTCTGGAAGAGCTGGACAAGCTCACGGGGCATTTCTTGGAGATGCAGGCGCGCCGCAAAGCCGAGATCGACATGCCAAAGATGATCGCCTTCGCGATTTTCTCAACCCGCCGGCAGGAGGAGATTGCGCGGATTCTCTGGGAGGATCTGGATGAGTCCCGTCAGGCTGTATTGGTGCGGGACATGAAAAACCCCGGGCAGAAGATCGGCAATAACGTGTGGTGTCATTTGCCGGATGAGGCCTGGGCAATTTTGCAGTCCGTGCCAAAGACGGAGAAGGAAATCTTTCCCTACAACGCCAAGTCGGTATCGGCGTCCTTTACGCGGGCCTGTCCGATGCTAGGAATTGAAGGCCTGCATTTTCATGATCTGCGACACGAAGGAGTGAGCCGGCTGTTCGAGATGGACTGGGACATTCCGAGAGTCTCCAGTGTGTCAGGGCACAGGGATTGGAATTCGCTGCGTCGTTACACTCTTCTTAGGGGGCGAGGAAATGCGTACCGCGATTGGAAATGGCTAAGCTTCGTAACAGATGAGGATCATCGGGTTAGCAATCGTAGCAAGCGACCGGAAAACACGGATAAGAAAGTCGAAATGAATTAATATGAAAAATAGGTAATTGTGCTAGTGGCAAAAAAGAATAAAAAATGCTTCGCTTATGTCTTTTTGTCTAGGGAAGGAGGGGGAAATGACTTATGCGGTTGAAACCCGAAATCCCCGCAGTAAACAACTAGTTTTTCTCACTCGATTGTCGATGGCAGAAAGAGCTAGTTTTTTAGTTATTGTTAGTCTCGATTTCGGAAACTTATAAAGTGACGATCGCTCAGTCATTAACTACAACAGCAAGTCTTCATTATACTCCGTTCATTAGAGAGCTATTTGATACGCTTCTAACAGACTCATGGTGCGAAGTCAGCTCAAGTAGAGCGATAGAGTTTGTTGGAGGTGAAGCCGATGTTGCTGTAGAAAAGCTCGTGCCTTATGAGACTCGCTCTGAGCAAGGGATTTTTTTTACTGCAGACGATATTACGCTAAAGATAGTTAACTCTCTGGCGGGAGAGATTTTAGCTGAGAAGTCGTTTTTTGATCCTTCCTGCGGTGCAGGTAATCTTTTGTTGGGTGTTGCAAAAAACTACCCTATCAAAAAAGATCTTATTTGTACGATAGAATATTGGTCAAAAAAGTTTGGTGGTTGCGATTTGCATGATAATTTTGTAATTGCCGCTAAGTTGCGTTTAATTGCGCTTGCTGCAATTCGGCACGGGCTTCCAAGTATATCGGAGGGGCAGTTGGCGAGTTTTGTTCGCCAATTTGATAAGTTTTATACCGGGGATTACCTGGAAGCAGATGTTGGCGGTGATTTTGATTGTGTGGTTGCCAATCCCCCCTTTGGGCATGTATTAGCAAGTAAGTCGAACAAATGGAGTAGCGGTAAAACGCAACTTGCGGCAATTTTCGTGGAAAAAATTATTTCTTTGGCGAAGAAAGGTCAAAGAATTGCTGCCGTACTTCCCGATGTGCTCAGAAGTGGCTCCAGATATGAGCGTTGGCGGGAGACGTTAGCTAAAGAAACTGATCTTGGTAGTGTCGAATTACATGGGCGTTTTTCAAAAAATGTTGATGTGGATGTATTCATATTGCGCCTGATTACATCGTCAGGAAAGGGGCAAACTATAGAGTGGGTACCTCCTTTGTCCGACACAGAGGATTGTGTGGTATTAGGCGATCTATTTCAAGTAAGAGTTGGGCCTGTTGTGCCACATAGATTGGAAGAGGGGGTTGAAGACTTTCCTTTTCTTTGTGCGAAGAATGCTCCAGCATTTGGCGTCGCCGTTCCAGAAGAAAAAATAAAATTTAGTGGGACTAAGTTTCTACCGCCTTTCGTTGTCGTACGGCGTACTTCAAATCCGTGTGATAAAAACCGTCTAATAACAACTTTGGTCAAAGGAACTGAGCCAGTGGCAGTTGAGAATCACTTGATAGTGATGAAGCCGTTCAAGGGGGGAGTCGGTATATGCTTAAAACTCATAAAGTCTCTCAAAGATCCAAAGGTTTCTTCTCGTTTAAATAATGTCATTCGGTGTCGTCACCTTACGACTAAGAGCATTTCTTCGATGGCTTTACGGGGGATCTAGATGTGAGTGATGTTCACTTTAGGTTTTCACCCAATATTTTGGTGCGTCTTGGCGAGGAATTAAACCAAGGTAGCGATCAAAGTATTTTGGAACTAATTAAGAACTCCTACGATGCGGACGCTAAAACGTGCACAGTTGAGCTTGTTAATACTACTGTTCCAGGTGGTTCTATCATCGTAAGTGATGATGGAGATGGGATGTCTGTTGAAAGTATTAAAAATTCATGGCTCGTGCTCGGTAAATCTTCGAAGAATAGTTTGCAAACGACAAAGCTGGGACGTACGCCTTCAGGTAGCAAAGGTTTAGGCCGTCTTGCAGCGCTTAGAATGGGCCGGTCTGTTCTTCTTGAATCCACGTTAGCTGACTCCGCCACCAGTAGCGTTTTAGATGTGGATTGGGATGAGTTTGATAACGCTAGCACTGTTGAAGATGTAGCTCTCACTATACAATCGTTAGCTTTGAAAAAAAGCAAAGGAACAAGAACGGAATTAAATGGATTGAGATCGGCTGTTCGTTCAGAAGAGCTACAGCGCTTAGCTCGTGTGGTGTTACTACTGACAGATCCTTTTGAGGATAAAGAGTCTGGTTTTAAGGTCGATTTGAAATCTAAAGAGTTCGAAGAGATTAAGAAGCTTTTAAGTAATAAATACTTCGATAATTGCGAGTATCACCTGTCTGCGAACTTAAGTGAAGATGGCCGAGCGAGCGCCCAAATTCTAGATTGGCAAGGTAAAGTTCTGCATGTAGCAGAGCATGAAGATATTCGGCGTAAAAAGGATTTAAGTGTCTATCTGTCGCCAAGTTGTAAGTTTGATTTCTGGGCTTTTCTGTTGAAGCCAGAAGGTTTTACATCCGGAAAAGGTGTGAATCTTAAAGACGTGAAGGAGTGGCTAAAGCATTTCGGTGGTGTGCATGTATACCAAGACGAAGTGCGAGTTTCTCCATATGGAGGGGGTGGTGACGATTGGTTGGGTATAAACTTAATTCGAACACAAAATCCCGAAGAAAGGCCTAGTACTAACAACTCGATTGGTAAGATTTCCCTGAGCAATAAAGGGTTGAGAGTACTAACCCAGAAGACGGATCGTTCAGGTTTTATCGAAGATGACACCTTTATCGAGTTAAAGACTTTTGCACTGGATTGCCTAGAGTGGATGGCCAAATGGCGATTGAGTCAGGCCGAGCGCAGAAGACAGGGCGAAAGAGCCTCCGCTCCAGCGGCTGCAACTAAAGAAAAGGCTAATCTTACAGAGATAATATCTGAAGCACCGCCAAAAATCCGCCAAAAAATTACTGCAGCTTTTGATCAGTATGCGAAATCTCGTGACAAAGAAGCTGATAACCTCCGCAAAGAGATTCAGCTCTATCGAACGCTGAGTACGGCAGGTATTACAGCTGCGACTTTTGCGCATGAGTCGCACGGCAACCCGTTGAAAGTAATTGAGCTATCGACATCGGTTTTGGAAATAAAGATGAAGCAGGCAATAGCTTCCGAAAAGCAGCCGATCATAGTTACACTCATTGATAAAATCCGGAAAGCCCTAGACGCATTATCTACTCTGAGTTCAGCCACATTGAGCCTGGTTCGCGCGAACAAACGTCGCATTGGGAAGGTTGAAATAAACTCAGTAATTGTGCAGATCGAAAAAATGATGCTGCCTTTTTATAAGGCGCGCGATACCTCAATCAAGTTGAAACTCACCACCAAAGACCCTTATTTACGGTGTTCAGAGGCTGCAATCGAGTCTATTCTAACAAATTTATTGAATAATGCATTGAATGCATTTAGGCGCGAGAACTCAAATAACAGAGTTATCGAAATATCTACAATTGTAGAGGGCGATACTTGTGTTGTTGTAGTTGCTGATTCCGGTCCCGGCATATCGCAAAGAAACATATCTGAGATATGGTTGCCAGGTATAACTTCCGATCCAGATGGCACAGGTTTAGGTCTCACGATTGTGAAAGATACTGTAAAGGATTTAGGAGGAGAAGTGCATGTAACTGCTCGGGGAGAGCTGTTGGGTGGTGCTGAGTTCAGGATTACTCTGCCAATTATAGGGAGTTGATATGCAAGCCGTTAATATCGAGGGAAGAGAAATATCCCGTGTGTTTTTGATTGATGATGATCCGTCGGTTAGGGAATTGTACGAGTATCATTTGGATGGTTTTCGTGTGGATACAGAGGAGGTGCTACATATAGCAGGTATGGAGCAATTGCTTAAGGCCTCCAATGATCATGACGGCTTTGTATGCGACTTTCATTTGAATAATTCAAGGTATTCACCAATTAACGGGGATGTGATTGTCTCGAATTTGTATAAGAAAAACATTCCTGCAGTGCTCTGCTCTAGAGATGTAGATACGATATCTTCTGTTAGGCGATTGCGACACTCTATTCCATGTATTATTGAGGCTCGAAACCTTAATGGTGAGAGTGTTATGGAGGCGTTTGCTACCTGCATTCGTGAGTTTTCAGGGAATTTTTCTAGCATCAGACGTCCTTGGCCAACACTTATACGAATAGAAAATGTTGTGCAGGAGTCGCCGTCCATCCTTCGGGTGGCCGTAGTGGTGCCGGGATGGGAGGCGCAATCAATTATCGAAGTGGATATTTCCAAAGCTGAAGTTGGCTTTTGTGCGGATATAGTTCGGTCTATCAAAAGCGGCGATGTTTATAGGTGTAAAGCTCAGGTTAATTTGGATGCGGAAAGTCAGACAGATATCTATATAAAGGACTGGCTTTCCATATGACGTCCACTCTCGCCGTTTTAGATGTAGGTCATGGTAGCTCGTGCGTTTTAACGAGTTGCGGCAAAACAGTGGTTATTGATACCGCTGATCGCACCCATCTACTTCATTATCTTGAATGTAAGGGTATTGAAGAAATTGAGATGATTATAATCTCGCATACGGACTCAGATCACGTCGGCGGGTTAATAAATATTCTGGCTAATCCCAAGTATGTTGTTAAGCACTTAGTCTTGAATTGCGACTCCCAAAAGCAAAGTAAGTTGTGGGGAGATGTGCGTACGCTGGTTGATGACCTCATGGGTCGTGGTGCAATCAGAGTCACAATGGGTGTAAGTGCTAATCAGGCATATGGGTGGGCAAGGGTATCGGATGAGGTTTCCATCGAAATTGTTTCTCCTACTCCACTAATGGCGTTGACCGGCGCCGGCTCTGCATTGCCTAAAGGTACTAAGGCTCTAACAAGTAATTCTGTAAGTATCGTTGCTAGGATAGTTTTCAAAGGCATTCCCGTTGCACTGGTTACTGCTGATATGGACCGCTTGGCACTAGATGAAATGATACGAACAGAATGTGCCGCGGATTCAAAGTATTTGATATTTCCGCATCACGGCGGATTGCCAGGAACTGATGATCCGGTGAAGTTTACCTCCGATTTACTCTCGGTGGTGAAACCAGACGCGATAATTTTCTCAAATGGCCGTGGCCGTCATGGTACTCCTCGGGCGGAAATAATAGATGCGGTTAGAGCTTCCTTGCCAGGCGTTAAAATTGCTTGTACTCAACTCTCGGTTAAATGCTGTGAGAAACCATTGAGTCGCGATGACTATAGGCCTTATGTGTATTCAGCCGGCGCAGAAAGCCATTCCTTCTGTGCAGGCACGGTGGAAATCGACCTGGAAACTGGTCTAGCCGACAAAAGAATGCTTCAAGCGCACGCTAACTTTGTTTCTGGTTTGCCATCTTCGCTTTGTTCTATACCTGTTGTTGTGTTGCCAATTGTATAGTCTTGCCGAGGCCCCTTTTGGGGCCTTTTTCTAGGTTTATTAACTTTTTTCTAATAACTTGTTCTGCTCGTCAGTCGCTTTGGCTCGCTGTCGATCTATATATTCAGCTAAATCTTTTACATGGACGCCTAGCGACGCCTTTTGAGAGTTGGCTCCTAATCTTGTTATGGGTATTTGTATTTCGCCCGATAGGCATTTGCTTTTGAATTTTTCTACGGTTAATCCCATGTAGTCAGCGCACACTTGGCTCAGCGGTATGACTGCCTGACCTCTATATTGAGCTATTAAAAGAAATAGGGTGTTCATGCTGCCTCCTGCATTGCTGGTTCCAGGAGTGCCGCCATGGCGAGAGCCTGGTCGCGGAGCTCCAAGGTGTCTCGTTCAAGTTTTTTGCCCGTACTAAATGCGCTGAATGTCTCGGCCGCGATTCGCAGTTTTTCTACGATCTCCAGCAGAGTCTGCCGATCTCGTTCCCCTAGTTTGACGCTGCCAGTGCCCGCTCGTAACGGGCGTAAAGCTGCTGGTAGTGTTCCCGTGTCTGGTTAAGTGACAGCTCCAGGTTGCGGACGGTTTGCGAGTTGTCGGATTGCTGAATGGTCATGCCTTCATCAATGCCCTCAAGACGGCCATCGAAATGGCCGCCGCGATAGCCTGGCCAGTAGGTTAGGCCGACGAGCAAGATGAGGACGATCAGCGCGCAGATCTGAATTGCGGTCATGTGGTGTGCACCTGTTGATGTAGTTGGCTGGTGGTGTCACCGACGCGGATCTGGCCGGCCTGAAGATCAAGGACTACAACCGCCTGCAGGCCGGCTATTTTCGTCTGGTTGAAGAAGACGACCTGTAACGAAGCCACGTTGAAGACGCTGGCCCGACGCTTGGCCAAAGAGACCGGTTTCTCGGCGGCCGAGATCAAGGCCATGTCGTTTTCGGAAATGGTGTGGTGGCTCACGGATTGAGCCGCCTTTGATTGACCCGACGTAAAGGGCACGCACATGGCGAACAAACTCGCGCTCGGCCTGGTGATTGGCGGGGCGGTCATGCAGAACATCTGACGGGGACTTGCTCGACACCATTTGCCATAACTTCTATGGCCACCTCAACGGCAGCGTCGAGGCGGTGCTTGATACCAATGAGGGGCTGGCCGAGGAAGAGCAGCCATTCCGCACCGGCTTGTTCATTGTGTTGCCGGATCTGCCGAGCCCGATCACCGAGGCGGTCACGCTGTGGGACTGACCCCGTCCGGAGCCGCCGCCGGTGCCTGATCGCGTTAAGCGTAACGCCCATCCCTCCCCAACCCGCCCTGTGCGGGTTTTCTTTTGGATGTTTTCCATGACTCCTAGGTTTCGCGTCGTCGCCGATGGCGCCGACATCACCGGCTTGATCAATGACCGGCTGATCCAGCTCAGCACCACCGACAAGCCCGGGATGGACTCCGACGAATTCGAGTTGCGCATTGATGACCGTGACGGGCTGGTGACGCTGCCCCCGCGCGGTGCCGGCATCGAAATTTACCCGGGGTATGTCGAGACCGGGCTGGCCCGCCTGGGCCGCTACGTGGTCGATGAAATCACGGTGTCGGGCCCGCCGGATACGATTTCAATCAAGGGCAAGGCCAGCGACATGCGCGGTAGTGGCAAGACCATTCGTAGCGGGTCGTGGGAGGACGTGCCGCTGTCGAAGATCGTGAGCGATATCGCCGCGCGTAACGGCTGGGAGCCAGGCTGCCCGGTGGCCACCAAGGTCGCCCGGGCGGACCAGCTCAGTGAATCTGATTTCAATTTCATCACGCGCCTGGCTAAGCAATACGACTGCACGGCCAAGGTCGCGGACGGCAAGCTGTTGGTGATGCCGCGTCAGGGCGGGCAAAGCGCAAGCGGCAAGGAGTTTGGCGCGATCACCATCACCCGCAAGGACGTCAGCCGCTAGCAGTTTCGCCTCGGCGATCGCAACACACACGGCAAGGTGGCCACCAAGCACCATGCCTTCGCCGGCAAGGTTACCGGGCAGACATTCGGTACCGCGACCATTGGCCCGGCCATCAACCTGCTGCGTATTGAGGAAAACCTTTCGGCCGCCTGGCAGCGCCTGGCCGGCACCTACGTCGAAAATCTTCCTTGGCTTGAATGCGCTGAGCGCTACGACCGCGCTCACACCTTCCACTACATGGACCCGCCTTACTGGCAGACCGCCGGCTATGGCGCGGACTTTCCGTTTGAGAACTACGAGCGGATGGCCGACTTCATGCGTCGCTGTAAGGGCAAGGTGATGGTCAGCATCAACGACCATCCGGACATCCGCCGTGTCTTCGAAGGCTTCCATTTCGAGACGCTGGACATCCGCTACTGCAACACCAACCAGCGGCAAGGAAAGGCCGAAGTCAGCGGTGAGCTGATTATAATGAACTGGGAGCCGGCAGCGTTAGGAGGGCTATTCTAGTGCTGCTTGCGCTCAGTGAATTGATGGTGTTTCTGATACTAGTACCAAGGACTCCCGTTATTTTTTTATAGCCTTCTAGACGTGCGGAAGAAAGGCAGAGTGTCTTGTCACTTATGCTCAAACTAATATCGGGCTGGTCTTGTCTTCAGAAAAGCGCGATGCAAAGTGATGAAAGCCCTCCTTATCTACTTCTACAATCAGATTGGCTCCCGAAATATTGATTTTTAGCAGTTTCGAAAAATCAGGGTGGCTGCTGATGAAGCGCCTCGTAACTGGGCCGTTGTCGTTTTTTCGGATTGCCATCCGTATTTGCGAGGCGCCCGTTAACTGAGTAGCTACGCGGTGAATCGTCCACTTGGAGCGGTTAAGTTTAGGGGCTAGGGAGGGAACCTCGAAAAGCGTGCATTCCGACAAAGGAATACTGATCGGAGAGGCAGCAGAAACTACTACGTCATGCCTCATCGAAAATACATATAAATAATCGTCTCTATAGCAGTGATACATTAATCGACGAACCAAAACGGATTCGTCGCGCGCCTTACCAATTATGTCGGCGAATATTGTGAGCCACCCGCCGATAGGAACAAGCTGTCCGTGCAATATTTCATAAGCTTCGTAAAAGCCGCCGACGCCGTTTTTGATGGTTCTTTGCCTTGGGCCCAAATCCTCCTCCATAAGAAGAAGGGGGATGTTGTTTGCTATATGGAAGCGTCTTTCATATAAATCTGAGTGAGAGTAGTGGGTGGCGTAAGTTTTACCTCTAAGTTCAAGCCAGCTCAGGAGGTCTGATGCCCCGCTACCTGCAATCCATACAGTCCCGAAGTACGGGATAGTTGTAGCTATCCGATTAGCATCAAATGTATGTGCGCACATCTTGTCGCCAGCTATTCCGAGAACTTCAAATTCATTGTGGTCGGCTGCATTTGCAATCAGTGCTGCAACTTCGAGACATCCTAACGCGCCTTTTTCGCGCACTATATCGTATAGCTCCTCTGGTAAATTTTTTTGATTACGAAAAGCTTTAATTAATTCGGAGGCAAAATACTCGATATGGGTTACGGTTCCTGCAACTAAAAGCTCTGCGCGTCCGGCAGGGCCGTCTGCCGCTACCACCTTGCGCACGAGCCGGCTGACACCAAGTTTTAGATCGGAGATTAGAGCTGTATCTCCGGTTGTAGGTGTTACAGCGGTAACAGCACGGTCGTTTACCGTGAGAAGCAAGTCAGAGATTGCAAGCTGGTAATCTTCAAATATTACAATGACTGTCATAAACTTTTAGTCTCAGAGCAAAGGAAGCATTGAATGTGACAAGATGATGCACGTGTCACAGGTGGACGGTTAATTCTCGAATAGAGTAACTGTGACTTGAGTATATGCAGATGCTAATGATCGCTTCTGGCCGAAAGCAGTCACTCCGGAGCCATCATCACCGCGAGCGTCATTTTGATGAATTCCTCGTTACGGTTGATTGCGCAGAGGGCTCCGCGAACATTGTTGCCAGTTTCTGTTGCACCTTGGGTCTCTACAAGCAATGTGAGCTCCATGATGGCCGCTTCCAAGGCGAGCTAATTTCGTTGATCTTGAGCATCAGGGAAGGGAGCAGATCTGAATTCGGCATGATGATTTCCTCCGTGAAAAGGTCAGCGTAGCAGCCAAAATGTTGAGACACGCGATCTTGGCAATCGAAAGGACGGTAATTGAGTGCGTTCTGACACTGTTCGCCGAAATGCGGGCCTGGTGCAGGCAGGTCACGATACACCTCCGATGGATTACGGGCTCAGGGTCCGCTGGTGCAGAAAAGGTTTAGGGCATATTTAGGGTAAGATAAGGGCCGCCGTAGGCCGCAGCATGCCTCGGATAGATTGCTGAGCAGCCGTTTTTTTGGCCCATGGCGGACTATGGGGACGCTAGAAGGGGTTCGAATCCCTAATCTTTATGATGAAACCGCTGCAGTAGACCGATACCTGCGGTTTGCGTAAGGCTGCTACCGGCAAAAAGCTGCTCTGTTGATACCGGCTGAAATCGACCCGGCGCAGCCCTTCGCTTCAGAAAACAGGGATCAGCGCAACCACATGACGAAATCCATTGTACTTGCGATCGGATCTAAGTGATCTCCGACCATCACAGCTTCTAGCGCATCGATGATCTCCTGCGGTAATTGCCTTTTGGCAAACTCGTTGGGAGAGAAGGTAGGATTCACCGGTGTGTTTGGCTTCCAATATGAGCCGTAATCCAAGTCAGACGCTAGGTGGCTGGGGCGGTGCCCGGCAAGTGCGCTTTTTAAGCAGCTCTGTTGCTGAGTTGTGATAACGCCAGATACGTGCGCAAACTGCACCACTTCATCATCTTTACGATAGAAACTGGCCGAGGTGAGCAGGCCACATCCCTCATTCGACAACGGTGACACAGCTTCGAACATGCGCTCCGTCCAGCAGACTACGAGCAAGCCGTAGGTAGGGACGGAAACCTCTTGAAAACTGGAAAACTTCCTTTCAGCACTGACGAGGAAGTCCTTCAGTTTATTGTCAAGCGGGAGCGCTGGTTCGGTGCCTGATAGTTCGGAAATAACGTCCTTGAGTCCGGGAAGCCTGGCCGCGACTTGTTGTGTTGCCGTGCGGTTCTTAGTCTCGTATTCATGCAGCGAGGGGCACTTCACTTCTACCAATGCGCGCCATTTTGGTCCCTCGAGCATGAACTCGGGATTCGCTTTGCCCATGTCCGTGGGTTCCCAATGGAGCTTGAACCCTTCAACTGCGGGGAACGCTTCTATAAACCTCTTACCGATAATTAACTCGCAAAGCGCTTGAACGATCTGCTCATACGTTGCTCGATCCTCCCCACGCAAGGATGAAATCTTTTTCACCGTGGCGCAGCCCGCTCCAGGGCAGAGGTCTTCCAGAACGCACATCAGTTCGATGAATTCTTGCGCGAATTCATTATGGTTGGCGAAATGGTAGTCCAAAAAATGGCGACCTTTGCCGCCAAGGATTGCGGCGTCAATGTCTTCGCGCATGGCCTGAAAATTCTTGTGCGTCATGTCTTTTAATCTCTGTTGGGCGCAGATGCCCGGCGGATGAAGATAGCCTACTCGAAATCCGACGCCCACCACTGAAAGCTCTTGGCCGAAGGCGGACATACGGAGATTTCCCGATATGACATGGAATCGCCCGAAATGATACGAATCTAACCCGCACTCTTTCCCTCAGCCAGGTCCGCCCGTGCTTGATGTGCCCGGCGCTCTTGCCAATCGTCCACAAGGCACCTCGAACGTTGTCTCCGACTTAGGCCAAACCTTGTTGTTCAGCATGAAGCGCTAGCTCCATCAGGGCCGCTTCCAGACCGAGCTGATTCTGATACATCCTTTCCAGCACATCCGATAACGAATATTCGTCCGACATAGCATCGACTCCTTTCGAAAAGGACAAGAATGTACCGGTAGCGCCCTTGGTGGGCGGTAATAGCTGCATGCTTAGAAATTGCTACAAAGCAATGTATTTACGAGGGATTAGGTAGGCTGCCCGGGGGGGGGGGCGACGAGCGACTACGCCCAATCCATCATCGGTCCGATTCAGTGAGCTTAAAAGATATGGGGCAAAAATGGGGCAAACCAATCGCCAATCTATGCCATTCAATGCCCACTGACCGCTTTCATCGAACTGTCAAATTAACCCTACAGGCCCTATAGGTAGGGCCTTTGAGGCTTTTTAACCTTAATACTCCAACACAATTGGCGTATGGTCGATTTCATGCGACGCTGCAAAGGAAAGGTGATGGTTGGCATCAACGATCACCCTGACACCCAGAGGGTGTTTGAGGGATTTGACATCGAGCAGATTGAAGTTCGCTACAGTGTTACTAATCAGCGCGGCGGTAGTTCAGGTACTGGCGGCAATTGGGTGAATTTGGGCCGCTTTTATAGAGTTTATTTGGGGGGAGGTTTTTTAATTTTGAATAAAGAATGGAGAGATATCGAAAAGCTCGCTCGTGCAATAGAGTAATCTGTTTCGCCAGGTGCTAGCGTACAGCATAATGTAAACTTGCCTCATGTGGACTCTATATCTGGCGCTACATCGCAATGTGATATTGTTATTACGGAGGGTGGTGGCGCGCGCACGTTTACAACAATTGTTGAAGTTCAAAGTAGAAATGTCAAAGTTAAAGTTGGTGAATTCCTCGGATGGCTGGGAAAGAGGAAGCTTGTTGGGGCGGATAAGCTCGTTTGTGTTTCTAGAAAAGGATTTTCTTCGACCATTAAAGAGCTAGCGGCAAAGGAGGGTAAAGTTGTTGTGCTGGTGATGTTGCATGAACTTGATCTGTCGTCGCTGCCAATGAATTTCATCAGTTTTCACCTTCAGTATAGGCACTTCATTTTGCGCGATGTATTGAATATCCGCGCCGGGATTAGTCGGGTGGACCTTGACAGTCTGGGCATCCGCGAAAGTTTCTACGAGCAAAGGCAGCGGCAGAGCAGGGCTGATGCGAAAGAATGGTCCCTTGATGGGATATCAGTTATAACATTAGAAGCGCTAATCAGAGAGTCTGTCGATTGCAAAGAAGATTTTAGTGGGGTTTCCAGATTAAAAATTGAGTTTGATTCGGAGGTTCCTCTTTATACTTTCTTCGAAGGCGCATTTATAAGGGCGGCTATCGATGTGGAGTTTGATTATCTCAATCGTTTCTATTCCGTTCCAATGTCTACTTTAGCGTACGAACAGTTAGAGCACGGTGTTTTGGGTTGGGTAATGGTTGGCGATCTAAAAACAGACTATGGAGATTTGGCAGTTAAAATTCCAATTTATCAAGACAAAGATGGCATCTACAGTATGAAAGATGAGGATGTCATCGTTAGTGGAATGGAAGGCGTGAGCATGCACGTTTCCCAGGCTAGCTCTGAGGTGTCCTGGTGCAGTTGAAACTGGTGGCATTTGCCAGATACGCGAATGCAACTGGCGACAACGTTTGCAAATCACAACTGGTTATGTGCGGGCGCAGAAGAGATGGGTGGTACGAAAGAGGTACGCGCGGAAAGTACGTAGTTTGTAAGCCTTTGTTTGTAAGGCTTTCAGGATTAGATGGTCCAATCCATCATCGGCACAGGATGAGCCCGCACCAGGTGGTTTGCTCGTGGTGAGCTTTCGCTTAGGGCATTTTTAGGGCAAAACAAGGACCGCTTTAGGCCGCATCAGGCCTTCACGTCACCGAGAAAACCGTGAATTCTAAGGTCCACGGCGGCCTATGTGAATCACTGAAGGGGTTCGAATCCCTATCTATGCCTCTGATGTTTCGAGCGACCCCTTACGACGCACAGGAGACGGTCGCGGTTCCAATTTACCAGCCCGACAATGGCCGCAATCGATAGGTAGCGCTCGCTGCATCGCGGCCGAATGACAACGCCGTTCGCCGCTGAACAAGCAGTTCGACGCAGACGCGCGCCATGTACATTGATAAGACGCCGTACCGGCGCGACCTTGAGCATCGTCCTGCGTCATCGGCTACTCGCACTGCGGAAGCTGCTTCTCCCCTCGCCGAAATTGAATCTGTAGGCTGCGCGTGTTCGAATCAATATTGAGATTGGCTCATGACCCCAAAAAAAATAGTTCTTCTAGTTAAGGTGTTTGATAAGGAGGAATACGCTGATGCATTCATTCAGACGGGAGAGATGTTCTGTAAGACGATTGGACAGTTCAAGCGGATAGAGGGTGATGTCGCACGAGGCGACCAATTCGAGGCGCCCTCGGATTGGCATCAACCCGACCGCATAAAATCTCTGACGATTTCATTTAAGACGCCGGACGGGGAGGAGAAGTCCTTTCCAATAGAAGAGCTAGCCGGCCCGCTAGTGATGCAGAGTACGGCGCACGATCGTTTGAATGCTTTCTGTATGTACGCTGTTACCGTACCGGACTTCGAGGAATCGTATGAAACAGAAGAGGAGCGACTGCGCGCGGTCGAGAAAATCAATTCAATGTTGAAGGAACACGCAAGGCTAGGCGAGGAAATGCTTTCGCTTGGAGAGCATGCCGTTCTCATCATCAAGGTCGAGGATTTCATCGATAAAGTAAGCAAAGCCGCCAAGTCGGAAGGCTATTCGTCTTGGCGAGGCCTTGTCGATTATTTTGATCCCGAGACCTTTCACGGCAGTTTCAGAGAGGTTGAGTCCGTTTTTAAAAAGCGGAACATCTACTCCTATCAAAAAGAGTTCAGATTTGTTTTCGACTCGAGCAAGCCCGAGGGAGCGAAAAAGCTTCATGCCGGTCCTCTGGATGGAATTGCTTTCAAGCTCAAAACCAGCGAAATCAACAGCAAGCTTGAACTGAAGCTCTCCGAGGATCAACGCGCCAACGGGGACTCACTTGGTTAGCAGTTTGCTGCTTTGCAGCGGGTGCTAACGCCTACCTAAAACACGGTCAGTGAGTTGCTTGGAAGCAGTCGTTGTTGGGCGACAGCTCCTGGCCGTTTTCTGCCTGTGGCGGCCAGCCGAAAATGGCCAATGGCTACTCGAGCAGATGGTAGTCGTCACGGTTTCTTGGATCGGTGGTTCCACCTCGGCAGTTATGGCCGCGCATGGGCTTCAGTCCAGGAAGGAAGACGAGAGCCTCCGCTTCGAAGGCGAACGACAAAGCTTGCATCGTGACCGGCCGCAATGTGCGCCGGCCTTCTTCAAGCCCCCTGATTGCTTTGACTGAAACACCAGACCGGAATGCGAGTGCCTCCGCTGACCAGTTCAGCATGGCGCGGGCAGGGGCGCAGTGGGCTGCCGAGAAGGACAGCGGTAGGTCACCTATAAACGGGCCGGGTCCCCATTCGATTCCCGCTTCTTTCAAGGCTCTGATCTGCTGCAGGTCGATAACTTTCCCCGCCATCACACACTCCTCATAATACTGTTTGTATATACAGCAAAACACGCAGGCGCGAACCATTCTAGAGCCTCACATCGAAATTGCAGGGGGCACGGTGGTATGGAAGACTGCGGGGTGCGCAAATGATGGTGCGGTGATTGGCTGACAGGACGCGGGGATATTTCAACGCGGAGTGTTGAGGTGCGGGTGTCTGTTCAGTTCATGCGGAGTCTGCGAAAAACAGAAACAGACACCTAGTTGACGCGGGGTAGGCTGGAGGCCTTGAAAATAGTGGAGCGGGTGAAGGGAATCGAACCCTCGTTATCAGCTTGGGAAGCTGAGTTTTGGGTGATATTGTTTTGATGGCGCGAGCGCAACTGTCTGAGTAGAAGTTCGCACAGTTCAATACGTACTACTGAAGGTAGGAAAGGCTTGATGAATAAAGCTGTTCTTTTGCTTGTCCCTGTTTTGCTGAGTTCTTGTTCCGCAATCCAGCATAAGCCGGTCCAGATTACCCCGCATACCGTTGAATTTCACGGTGCTAAGAACGCCATCAGTCCTGCAGCATCCGGGACGCCGATGAGTGAATATCCATCCAATGGCCAGCCCAGGGCTACCCCGTATGAGGTAGTTTTTCCTCTGTCATACGCGGTGGAATGTAACGCCGCGAGGACTGCCTGCAAGCATGCTGTCGTTCAGACAGGCCTGACATATGAAATTCACGAGGTAGATTCTGAAGTTGAGATTACCGGGAACCTCAAGTCGACAATGGGCAGGAAGTTGACACAAAGGGTTGGGGACCAGAATGGCTCATACCACCAAACCTCCTTGTCGGTGAGCGAAGATGTGGAGGTGATTAGAACTGGAACAGTTATCAAGTCATTTTCGTTCACCTACAGTCCTGGGAAGCGAGTAGTGGTCGACGGGCTTGGAGGCGTACAGGTCATCATCACCTTCGATCCTTTGAAGAAACCATCGGTATAGTCTCCTATTCGCTGATGAGCAGCGGAGATGGATGGTTAAGTTTTAGGGCAAATTAAGGGCAGAACGTAGACCGTTGAGGGCCGTTTCTGGCCCATCAATCTGACGAGTTCTCCCCATAATCACGGCCTGCAGCGGTCTGTGATATGGGTCGCTCGGGTTCGAATCCCTATCCACACCCCAACTCAAAGTCATGCCTAATGACCCAAGACGCTAACTAAACGGTTGAGTTCCCAGGCCTGAGCTGCTTTTAGCGCAGGCCTGGTGAATCATCGGTTAGGCCTCAGCTGCAAAAATTGCAACGATTTCTCTATCAATTTGTTCTTCACTCGGAAAATCGATCATTAAGCTTTGACAATCGAATGTCCGAAGGCGATTAAGCAAGCCGAGGTTTTTCAGATTATCCGCCCCGGCGACTTTTCCATCGTTACCAGCAAGCAAGTAGAAGAGTATTACTACCTCGTAGCGCGTGAGTTGCGATTGAGCATATCGTGCGTACTGACGCGAATTTGAACTCGCTGCGCATACATCGGTGATATAGAGGATGGTGCTTAAATAACCATCTAGAAACTCGCCGTGATCCTTCAGTATTCTATGGAGTGCGGCTGCGTAGTGATGTTGACGATCTTTGAATGGGATCTTATAAAAGTTAACGCTGCCTGTCGCTCGCAGCGCCTCCTTTATTGATTCCGATTCTTCGCCACGAGACCCGATGTAGTATTTCAGTTGTTCCCAGCGCCCACTGAAGTGCCCTTGTGCTGTGATATCAGCAATGAAAGCTGCGCGGTCTTCTTGAAATGTCTTGATCCAGCTCCGCCCATTGATCGCCTCGAACAACTTCGTATAGTGAACATCTGCCACATTTTCCGGTTCCTTGCACAGAAGCATACGGCCGATTTCGACAGCCTCGTCGGAAAGCTCCCTGTGAATCCTGTCAGCAATATACTTCAGACTCTTGTGGGCTGAGAATTCATTGCCATTTATGGTAATTGAACTGTGCTGAATTCTATATTGCAGAGAGTCGAATAACTTATAGAAGATGCTGTCTTCATTCTGGCGTTTGAATTGAGTCTGAGTGAGATATGTTGTGTATGCCAGTACGAGGAGGGCAAGGCTTCCATATATACCGCTGAAATATGAACCGAGCTCTCCCCAGCGCGCGTGCTGATCTGTTAGACCACCGTGGAATTTCGAAAGGTAAAGGGCGATTGGAGCTAGAACAATTATAGTTATAGAAAATACACTTAGTTTGTTTTTCATTTGCCTGGGTTCAGTGTTGATGGTCATTTAAAGCCCAACGATTAGCCTTGCGTAAAAGCGCCTCAAAGAGCACTTGGGCGATGGCTACGCATGAAGAGCTTGAGGTTCAGGTGAAGAAAGCCGGTCGAGGCGCTGTCGCTTCCATATCTTTCGCCAAGTCATAGGAGCTGATGCGGCGTACTGCAGACGCTGCGACAAACTGCACTCCTAGGGCCAACTCGATAATCTGCAGTCGCGTAAGCCCAGTGACGTCGTACCGACTAGCCACCAGTTGCGGCAAGCTCGCAATCACCCGCAAGACTTCTGAGTCATCTCGATGCGGGCATAGTTGGACCAATTTCTCGGCGAGCGCTTGGTAATCATGCCCGTACATTCTTTTGGTTAAGTCCTCCGGGGGCATGCCCAAATGGATAAGCGTCCCTTTGAGGGATAGTTCAGCGGTGAGGCCGATAGGCTGGAGAATGGCTTCGCCCAGGTTGCCCGAGTCTGCCAACCGAGAGGAAAGATCGGCCAGGTTTTCGGTCGCTCTGACCCATCGCTCCATGGCTACCGGATGTCCACCCTTATGTTCCTCGATGCCATAGGCAAGGTCATAGAGGTCGGCGAAGGCGAAGGCCGACCGTGCGATGATACGGGGATTTCTACGGCACCATTCGTACCACTCTTTGTCACTAGCAAACTCGAGCCCCTTCCCGATGTCAATCATTGCGCTACCCATCACAACGGGGACTGTGACCTTCCTGATCCGATCGAGTGAGCCAATCAGGCCATTGCCGGCGCCCGGCCAGGTGGTGTCGCATTCGGAAATCAGACGTCGGTAAGCCTGACAGACTTCGTTTACCTGAGGGTTATGGAAAGGTGCCCCCCCCATGGCGAACTCACCTTTCAAAATTTCCATTGCGGCTCTGAGTGGGCGTGCATGGAATGCCACTCCTTCCTTCGCGAACTTTTCATCCAATTGAAGCAGGTCTTCATCGGTAAACGTCGCCATCGCAGTTCCTTGCGCCCATGAAAGTTAGTTTGATAGATCTGGGGGGATTTATAAGCTGTTAAACCGCTTATAAAGTTTTTAGCTTGACCATTGTTAGAGTTCCTGCGGCAGCCCCTTAACATTTTAACTGGGGAGCGTGATACCTAGTCGATGCCCAAGCTCTTAAGTCGAGCCAAACCCTGCTTGATATGGCCGGCGTTTTCACCAATCGTTTGCAGCGCTCCCCGGACATTTTCTCCCGCTTCAGCTAAACCCTGCACTTTAACCTGAAGCGTCAGCTCCATCACAGCCGCCTCCAGAGCTAACTGGTTGTGGTGCATCCTCTCCAGCACATCCGACGGCGAATATTCACTTGGCATGGTTTCGACTCCTTTCGAGAAAAAGTACAAGCATAGTACCGGTCGTGCCCGAGACAGGCAGGTGTTATAGCTTGCTTAGAAATTGCTACAAAGCGAAGAGGTTTCAGCGGGTTAGCCAGAGTGGCTGGGGCGTTGGGGGAGTGCTATGTACAATCCATCATCAGGGCGACGGAGAAGCGGCGGGAGAGTGGGGCGGGTGTGGCGGTGATTGGGGGCATTGGCGTTTCTGAGATGGTCTGGGAGGAGGGAGTTTATCAGGATTGAAGAGGTGAGGTTTTGGGAGGGCTGTTACCGCGAATCCGTAAACTGAGTGGATGAACGGTTTGTCCGGAAATGGGTTATTCAGATTGTTGCATATCACTTGCTGCCTTTAGGAGTGATTCTGGTGTAATAGTAGAAAGCTCCAGAAGATGGCTGTTTTCATGTATTTTTATGAGTGGTATTACTTCTTCAATTTTAACTATGTTTCGATCTAAAAAAGCAATTTTGTGATCCTCATTTAGAGCATTTCTGTACGAGACTGTAGTTATAGTTATGAACTTATTGTCGATATATGTTTGGTTTTTTTCTGATCTTTCTAAGAATAGTTTGCTTATTCGGGCGGCGTGATAGTTGTTGTTGTGTCCTCTTAGGGTCGCAATTAGCTCTTTTGGTGCATGGGTTGGGGATGTCATATCAAAATACCCGATTATGGGTATGTACACTGGTTTGGAATGTTCGCTATTTAGTAGGTTGATGCTTATAAAAGTATATGATCTGGTTGAGATGTTGTAAACTGGCGCGCCAGCATTATATAAGCGTAACTCTTGATCGTCATATTTTTGAGATTCTGTGTTTTTAAATAGAATGGTCTCAATATAAAATAACGGTTCCGTTGCAACTCGGGATACCTGGAGTTGAGCCTCACTCACCTGATAGGAAGCATACCCAACGAACACGGCTGCAAGTCCGAGCAAAGATGAAGAAAAAATCTCAAAAAAAACTTTGTTTTTGGTTAGCCAGTTTCTTGTTTTCTCTACGGACATAAGGTGGCTTCGTGAGTTTGTTTAAAGGTGGTTGGTGAAGAATTATAATATTACTTTGCTCGTATGGTAAGTCAGTGATTTGCATTGTTTCAATGCTTTTGCTGTTTGCGCTTTATTCAGCGAACTGCAGCGTTAAAGTTTACACCGATGCCGCTGAAATTTGGCTTTGATTTTTTGATCGAAAGCGCGCTCCAGGGAGAGCGTCCTTTGTTGCATCCAAAAACCGCACAGCTGAACAGAAGCTGTCAGCCTGCGAGGTTTCATAATCCCCTATGGGCGCACGACCTAGGATTACGACTAAAGCTCGCATCACCACACCCCCAGCTCACAGGAAAACCGAAAAATGATCTCAACTCTCTCCAAAGTCTTGCTGATCGCCGGTGCCTTGCTGTTGAGCGCCTGCTCAGGTGTGAGCACCTCTGACAACTATTCAGAAGACCTCCAGCCGTCCGCCGGCTTCGGCCCGGGCCCGACCAATAACCACAGTCAGTTGAATTTCCATGGCAGTGCGCTCGGTAGCAGCTTCGGCGAGTACAGTTCCGGGTTGTTGCACGACGATTGAGGTGTGACGCAACGGCGCGGTATTTCTGCCGTTGCGTAGTCTCCGAGGGGCGGCTGCATGAAATACGGCTATTTGGCCTCAGGCGTAGCAATCCACTCACCCAAAACCTTCTGATACTTCCCCGTCACCTTAGCCAAGTGCAACCACTGATCGACATACAGCTTCCACGTCATGTCATCACGCGGCAGCAGATACGCCTTCTCCCCATACTGCATGTACTGGCTCGGATTCACTGCGCACAAACCGGGTTTGAGTTTCTGCTGATACAGGGCTTCCGACGTGTCGGTAATCATCACGTCAGCTTTCTTGTCCAGCAGCTCCTGAAAGATGGTCACGTTGTCGTGCAACTGCAGCTGCGCCGCTGGCAAATATGCGTGGACAAAAGCTTCGTTGGTGCCGCCGGCCGGTTCGACCAAGCGAACCGAAGGCTGGTTGATTTGCTCGACGGTCTGATACTTCGCCTGATCTTCGCAGCGTACCAACGGGATTTTGCCGTCGACGTCCAGCGTGGTGCTGAAGAAGGCTTTTTTCTGCCGCTCCAGGGTGACCGAGATCCCGCCCATGCCGATGTCGCATTTACCCGCCAGCATGTCGGGCATCAGGGTTTTCCAGGTGGTCGGTACCCACTCGACCTTGACGCCAAGGCTGTCGGCCAGCGAGCGGGCCATGGCGATGTCGATGCCCGAGTATTCGCCGTTCTCGGCTTTAAACGTGTAGGGCTTGTAATCGCCCGTGGTGCAAACACGCAATTGGCCTTGCTGAATGACGCTGTCCAGGTGCGATTGTTCGGCCTGGGCGCCAAACGAGAGTGCGAGCAGGCTACCGAGCATTACTGTGCATTTATTGGTTTTCATGTGTACCCGACTTCCATGATGGATTGGGGCTGAGAGTACTTAATTTTTCCCGACGATGGTTATAAGTACTTAGGGATCTCCTACCCGATTGGCTATTGCGCAGCGTCCTCCATTTCCGGACTCAGCGTCCCCAACCAAGCCACCAGCCCCACAATCAACACCGCGAGCGCCAACTCAAACACCATACTGCGTCGCAACGCGTTGGCGGCAACGACGTATTGCCCCTCCCGCAGCGACCGCTCCAGAAACGGCCCAAGGTGAAACCGGTTCAGCGCGGCGAGCACCAGCATTCCGGCAAACAACCCCACTTTGATAAACAGCAAAATCCCATAGGTACTTAGCAACACGGCATCAAGCTTTGGCCCGACGATGAACAGGTAATTCACGACGCCCGTGACCGTGATGACGACCACGATCACCGCGCCCACCGATTCAAATCGAGCGACGGCCCGAGCCAGTAACCTGATGCGTTCTGCGGTTTTCAGCGCGTTGATTTTCGCCATCAATGCAAACGCGACCAGCGCCCCAACCCAAGCCCCCGCTGCCAGCAGATGCAGAATATCCATCGCAAAATGCCAATAACGACGGCTGCCTTCATCCATCGCCCCATGACCGCTCCAGGCCAGGCTGGCCAAGGCGATAGCGCCGGCAAAAGATGCAATCAGCAGGCTGAATCCGGGCGCACGGTCATTGAACGTAACCGCCAAACCGGCGATAACCAGCGCGGTGATGCGCACTGCCCAGGCCAACCCGAAATCCGTCTCGAACACCAACATCTGGACATGCGGAAGCAGCTCGGTGAAGTCCGACTCTCCGCTCATCGCACTCACCATCGTCAGCATGCTCGCCACGGACAACAGCGCTCCGAACGCGGCCGTCACCAGCAGGATCGACCGAAACGGCAGCACCGCGCCGGACACCCGTTCCCGGCCGGCAAGGCTGTAGAGCCCGAACAAGCCCAGCCCAAACAGCACCATCAAATCCACATACAACCCAAACCGCAGAGCAATGCTGACCCAGTCGCTCATCAATCACTTCACTTTGAACGTAACGTTGCCGGTGATCGGGTGAGTGTCCGAAGACACCGCGCGCCACTCGACTTTGTAGCTGCCGGCGGGCAACGGCGAGAGCGGGGTGATGAGCATGGTTTTCGGGTCGCTGCCGCCGGTGACTTTGGCTTTCATCGGCATGGGGGAGTGCGCCATGCCGGGCATTTCGGTCATGACCAGTTTCGCCCCGGAAAACTGGGTCATGAGGCTTTCGGAAAAGTGCAGTTCGATCGTGCTCGGTGCCGCGCCATCCGCGCCTTCGGCCGGGGTGGATGAGAGCAGTTTCGGATGCGCCTGAGCCAGTGTGCTCATGAGCAAGCCGATGACAACAGCGGTGGTTTTCATTGTGCGCATGCAAGGCCTCTTTACCGCTCGAAGCGGTTTTTTTTGATGGTGATGTGAGTGCGATCAGAACCACAGCCGAACGCCGAGAACGACGCGTGTTTCGCTGCGATCCTCGCCATCGTCTTTGGCGTAGTCGGCGGTTTTGCCGTAGGTGCGGTTCCAGGTCACGCCGATGTACGGGGCGATTTCCCGGCGAATTTCATAGCGCAACCGCAACCCGGCTTCGGTGTTGGAGAGCCCGGAACCGATGCCCCGCTGCGGATCGTTTTTGCCGTAGACATTCAGCTCGGCGGTCGGCTGCAAAATGAGCCGGTTGGTCAGCAGGATGTCGTAGTCACCTTCCAGCCGCGCCGCGCTCTGGCCGCCTTCGCCGATGAACGCCGTGGCTTCGGCTTCGAAGTTGTACAGCGCCATGCCTTGCACGCCGAACGCGGCCCAGGTTTGCGGGGCGCCGGGTTTGAAGTCCTGACGCACGCCGCTCACCACATCCCACCACGGCGAGATCGCGTGGCCCCAAAGCGCCTGGACTTCCGCGTCTTCGGTTTTGCCGTTGCTGCGCTCGCCTTCGGATCGCAGCCACAGGCGATCGATGTCACCGCCGATCCAGCCCGACAAATCCCAGGCCAGCGCGCTGCCATCGTCGGCGTCCTGCCATTCGAGTTTGTCGGCGAGGAAGTAGTGATTGAGCGCAGAGTCATGCACGTTGTGGCCGCCGGGGCTGACGAACACGGCGGCGCGGTCGGCATCGGTCAGCGGCGGGATCGGCGTGCGGCTTTCAGTGGGCGCGGCGGGCTGCATCTGGCCGTCGTCCATGCTTTGCATCTGGCCATGGTCCATGCCCGGCATCTGGCTGTGATCCATGTTTTGCATGTCGTTGGTGGCAGCGATTGCCGAAGAAAGCGTCAGGCCCGTCGTGCAAACGGCGAGAAAAATCGATGTAAGTCTGGTCATGGGTAGCGCCTCATTCTTCCACGCGAACTTCACGGAACATGCCCATTTCCATGTGGTACAGGAGGTGGCAGTGATAGGCCCAGCGGCCGAGTGCGTCGGCGGTCACCCGATAGCTGCGTCGGGAGCCGGGGGGCATGTCGATGGTGTGTTTGCGCACCATGAACTCGCCGTTCTCGTCTTCGAGGTCGCTCCACATGCCGTGCAGGTGGATGGGGTGGGTCATCATCGTGTCGTTGACCAGCACGATGCGCACGCGCTCGCCGTACTTGAGGCGCAGCGGTTCGGCATCGGAGAATTTCACGCCGTTGAACGACCACGCGAATTTCTCCATGTGGCCGGTGAGGTGCAGTTCGAGGGTGCGGCCCGGGTCGCGGCCGTCCGGGTCTTCGAAGGTGCTGCGCAGGTCGGAATAGGTCAGGACGCGGCGGCCGTTGTTTCTTAAACCAAGGCCAGGATCGTCGAGTTTCGGCGAGGTGCTCATGGCTTGCATGTCCACCAGCGGGTTGTCGTTTTCCGTCGCGGGATGCGCTTGCATGCCACCCATCGCGCTGTGATCCATGCCGGCCATGCTGCCGTGATCCATCCCGCCCATGCCCATGTCATCCATGGTCACCAACGGTCGCGGATCGAGTGCAGGCACAGGCGCGGACAAACCCGCCTTCATCGCTAGCGTGCCGCGCGTATAACCGGTGCGATCCATCGATTGGGCGAACACGGTGTAAGCGTCCTGCGTCGGCTCGACAATCACATCAAACGTCTCCGCCACCGCAATGCGGAATTCATCGACGCTCACCGGTTTGACGTGCAGCCCGTCCGCCGCGACCACCGTCATTTTCAGGCCGGGAATGCGCACGTCGAAGTAGGTCATGGCTGAACCGTTGATAAACCGCAGTCGCAGTTTTTCACCTGGCCGAAACACGCCCGTCCAGTTCGAGTCCGGCGCCTGGCCGTTCATTAAATAGGTGTACGTGGCGCCGCTGACGTCGGCGAGGTCTGTGGGATTCATCTTCATTTCCGCCCACATCTTTCGATCGGCGACTGTGGAAGCCCAGCCGTTTTTGCTGACGTCGTCGATGAAATCGCCCACGGTGCGCTTGTTGTAGTTGTAGTAGTCGGATTGCTTTTTCAGGGTGTTCATCAGGCTGGCCGCGTCTTCGTCGGTCCAGTCGGTCAGCATCACCACGTGATCGCGGTCGTATTCAAAGGGCTCCGGTTCCTTGGCGTCGATCACCAGCGGGCCGTAAACGCCGGACTGCTCCTGAAGGCCCGAATGGCTGTGATACCAGTAAGTGCCGTTCTGCCGGACCTGAAATTGATAGACGTACACGCCGCCCGGTTCGATGCCGTGAAAACTCAGGCCCGGCACGCCGTCCATGTTGGCCGGCAGCAAAATGCCGTGCCAGTGAATCGAGGTGGTTTCCTTGAGTCGGTTCTTCACCCGCAGCGTGACCGTGTCGCCTTCACGCCAGCGCAGCAGCGGGCCGGGAATGCCGCCGTTGATGGTCATCGCGGTGCGCGGATTGCCGGTGATGTTGACCGGGGTTTCGCCGATGAACAGCTCGAAATCGCTGCCCGTGAGCATCTGCGGTTCGCCCGGGCGGGTGAGCGCCCACACAGGCGTGCGCCATAACCCGAGGCCGCCGAGCAATCCGCCCGCGGCCAGCCCCTTTACGAAGGTGCGTCTTGAAGTATTGGAGTGCATGCCGTTTTTATTCCCGGTCCGTCAGTTGGGAGACAACTTGACGACGAGGCTAACGGGCGATGCCTTTCAGCAGACTGAGGCGGGGATTACAGTTTTGACAGCTTCAACGCGGTGTTCAACGGTTGGTTGAGGGCTTGGCGGTCGACGCCACCGTCCCGCTACCGCAATTGATATACGAAGACTTTTTCAGCCAGCGCTGATCCGGGTAGTACGAAAACAACAGTTGCCCGTCTTTCATCGAGTCAATCAGCTTGTGCGCAATCGCCGGCCGTACCGCCGGGCAACCGAGGCTGCGGCCAATCCGCCCGTTTGCCCGTGCAAGCACCGGGCTGACATAAGGCGCGCCATGAATGACGATCGCCCGGTCGAAGGCGTTGTCGTTGAAGCCCGGTTCGAGTCCTTCCATGCGCAACGAATAACCGTTTTGCCCGACGTAACTTGACTGTGTGCGATACAAGCCCAGGCTGGTGGCGAAGCTTTCGTTTTGATTGGAAAACTTGACCGCCATGTTCTCGCCGCTGTTGCGACCGTGGGCAACCAGTTCGTGAAACAGCAACTTGCGCTGTTTAAGGTCAAACACCCAAAGGCGTTGTTCGGTGGAGGGCAGGGAGTAATCGATGACGGCAAGTCTTTGGACAGGCGCGGCACCTTGGGCCAAGCTGCATTGAGAGGCACGGACGGCCAGTGCAATCACCTTGGCGTTAGCGTCTGGAGCGGCTTTGACCAAAGCGGCTTCAAGTGAGTCGGCGTAGGCTGCCGTGACTGATGTTGAACTCAGCAGCAGGGCCGTAATTAGGAAGCCGAAGCGGTCTAGCGCCATATGCGTGTCTCATCATGATTGTTTCGAGTCTAGCAGCGCGAGCGCGGCTAGCCGGTGAATGCGGGAGATTAAGGATTATCCATGGGGCAGTTAACAAGGTTATTCGTCATAAGCCGTGTGTTTTTTATGGGCTTTCTGATCAGCGGTGCAGCGATTGCGCAAACTTCGCCGATCGAGCAGTCATCTCCACCTAACAACGTCAGTGAGGCAGCAGCGGATGACATCGTCGGTCAGGCGATTCAAAGCATGCTGGCGCCGTTGGCCTCGGCGTTTCCGCCGCTGCTCACATCCTCCCGGCATCAACGGGTGGATGTCAGCCGCGTGGTCATGGATTTTTATACGCATCGCAGCTATCGCGCAGCGTGGACACACGACAGTGATGTCACGCAGTTGCTGAAAAGCCTGGGCGACACGCAAGCGGATGGTCTGGAACCGGCGGATTTTCATATTGATGAACTGGCCAAGGCACGAGCGTCGATGCAAACCCCGGCGCAGCGGGCGAGTTTCGATGTCGCGGCCACCCGAACGTTCATCGCCGCGCTCCTGCAATTGCGGCGCGGCAAGGTCGACCCTTCGCGCCTGGACATGCATTGGAATTTCGACCCGGTCGGCGTCGATCCGCGTGAAGACGTGAACACCTTCTTCGCCGCCCTCGACAGCCATGACGTCGCCCGGGCATTCGCTCAAGCGCCACCGCAAGAAGCGGTTTATGGCAGCTTGCGCATGGGTTTGGCGCAACTGCGCAAGGTCCGGGATGCGGGTGGCTGGCCGAAGGTTGCCGAAGACAAGTCGCTCAAGCCTGGTATGGACGAACCTGCGGTCGCGCAGCTGCGAGCCCGTTTGGCGGCCGGTGGTTATCTGGCCCCGCAACTGAAACCACGTAACGACTATGACGCTGCCGTCACCGCGGCGGTCAAAAAGTATCAAGCCGAACAGTACCTGGGCGCGGACGGTGTCGCCGGGGCGGCGACGCTCGCGGCGTTGAATGTGTCGGTTGAGGCGCGGATCGACCAGGTTCGGGTGAACATGGAGCGTGCGCGTTGGTTGCTGTACAAACTTCAGGGCACTTTTGTCATTGTTGACATAGCTGGTTACAAAGTTGCGCTCTACCGCGACGGCAAGCCGATTTGGCGTTCTCGGGTGCAAGTCGGTAAACCGTTTCGCAGTACGCCGGTGTTCCAATCAGAGATTACTTACGTCACGTTCAACCCTACCTGGACTGTGCCCCCGACCATTCTGGTCAAGGACATGCTGCCCAAGATTCAGAAAAATCCTGGCTACCTTGCCGCCAACCGAATCAAGCCCATCGACCGTGAAGGGAACTTGCTCGACCCAGCGACGGTCGATTGGTCCAATCCGCGCGGCGTTACGCTGCGACAGGATGCCGGGCCGGACAACTCGCTGGGCCAGGTCGTGATCCGGTTTCCCAATGACTATGCGATTTATCTGCACGACACGCCGCATCGCGAGTTGTTTGCTCAATCTCGCCGCGCCACCAGTTCAGGCTGCATCAGGGTCGAGAACCCGCTGCAGTTGGTGGAACTGTTGTTCAACGATCCGGTGCATTGGAACAGCGCCGGGATCCAGGCGCAGTTGGCCAACGGCAAGACCGAAAACATCCGGCTTCCTGTCAAGGTGCCGGTGCTGTTGGCTTACTGGACGGTGGACCTGAGTAACGATGGTCGCGTGATGTTCAAGCCCGATGTCTACGGGTACGACTCTGCGGTTCTGCGGGGATTGAATCTGCGTTCGGAACTGCCTGCTCCGCAATGGCAGCAGGCAGGAATGCCTGCGCTGGCGGCCGGGCAAAAGAGCACTGGCGAGTAGCAGGGAGGCGCAGTTGTAGAGGACGGTTCCTGTTCATTTGGCGAGGCCAATCCGCAGCGGCTGTAGCGACGCGGTTTGCGCCATGGTTGAAAGCTACCACAATGAAAAAAGACCCAAAGGAACAGGGACAGTGAAGATGGATGTTGTGCCGGAAAACACGGTACCCATTGCAGGTTTGCCTCATGTGCATGACCTCGATGAGTGCCGCAACATTCAAAAAGGACCGGTGTTCATCATTGCCTCGGGGGCAACCGCCAAGGATTTTCCGCTGGAGAACTACGCAGACATTCCGATGATCACGATGAACGGGGCCATCTCGAAGTTCATCGGTACCGATATCAAGCCGTTCTTTTATGCCTGCACCGACATTGCCTTTTACCGGGAACAGCCCGAATTGCTGGCGGCGGCCATGCACCTCAGCGAACGGGTTGCCGTGTGGGAAGAGCACATCCGGTGTTCGGCCGTCATGCCTGAAGGGGACCTGTACCTGTTGACCAAGGCGCCCAAACTTTCCTGGAGTGACCTGGTCTTCAGGGGCGATAAAGAACTCGTCAGACGTCGCAGGCTTGGAAACGGTCGCAACAGAACCCTGGGGTTCAGCAAGAACCTCAAGCGCGGCTTTTTTGATGCGCGCACGGTGGCCTATCTGGCGCTGCAAATTGCCTACCACGCAGGTTTTAACAAGGTGTTTCTGGTGGGGGTCGACTTGAATCAGTCAGTGCGGCGTTTTTATGAAGAAGACGATGCCGACGCGTCACCGTGCATGCTCGATCAGCATTTTTTTACGAGAATTCTGCCCTCGTTCAAGATCCTGTCGAAGTACGTCGTGAATGATGATTTTCGGGTTTACAACTTGTCCGGCTCTTCAAGAATTCCTGGCGAACTTATTCCCCGAGTGACGTTGGATGAAGTCGACAGGATGCTCTAAGGATTGTCTGTGTTTCATGACTGTGGGTGCTCTTGAGGCACCCTTTTTTTGCGCGGGCTTCAACCGGCGTCGCCTAAGCTTTGAGGTATCGGAAATTCCTCCGGTGCTTGCAAGGAAGGTGTGGCATGACTTCATTAAAGTTCGGCGCGTCCATCCTGTTGGTCTGCCTGGCAGGCTGCGTAACCAGCAGCCATTACGAACCACCACCGGTGCCTGCGTCGGCAGTGACGCTGGATGATGGGCAAATCACCAGCACATTGGTGGGCAAGAAGTTCTATGGCACCACCAGGGAAGGTAGTCACCCTTACTCGATGAGTTTCGCCTCAAACGGAGTAGAAATCTTCGAAATGGCGCCGAACAAACCGGAGAAGGAAAAATGGACGTTGAAAGATGGCGTTGTGTGTATTGAACCGAAAGATTACCCAACCGAATGCGGCCAGTTGAAGACGGCCAATAACGAGTACTGGTTTGTCGATCCGAAGAGCGGCAGAGTTAATGCCCACTTGAAACTTGCGCCTTGAGGCCGGGTTTCGCGCACGAATGGGCGTTCATTGCGCGCCCATTCTTCATGTTCATGCCTTGCCCAGCTCCTCCTGCAAAAAAGCCACGAGGGCACGCTGCAACCCGGTCAACGCGCCCTCGTGGCTGATCAACGCCAACTCGGTCGGCGGCAGCTCGGGCAGATCGCTGCACACTCGGTGCTCAGGCAACACCGCCGAAGCGGGCAGCACCGACACGCCCAGCCCGGAGGCCACCGCTGCCTGAATCCCCGTCAGGCTGTGGCTGCCAAACGCAACGCGCCAGGGCCGCTGCGCCACATCCAGCAGACGGATCGCCCGTTGCCGATAAATGCAGCCCTGTGGAAACAGGGCCAAGGGCAATACCCCGTTGGCCGAGTCGACCCCCGCACCCTTGACCCACACCAGCGTTTCCGGCCACGCCGCCCAGCAGGGACCACTGTCCGGTTCGCGTTTGACCAGGGCAATATCGAGGGTGCCCGCCGCGAGTTTTTGCTTGAGATCGGTGCTCATGCCGCTGACGGTTTCCAGGCGCGCTTCAGGCCTGGCCCGGTTGAATCCGGCAAGGATCACGGCCATGCGTCGGGCATCGAAATCTTCCGGTACGCCGATACGCAAGATCTCCAGGTCGAGGTCGCTGGCCAAGGCTTCCACCGCCTCCGAGGACAGGGCCAGCAAGCGCCGTGCATAGTGAATCAGCATCTCGCCATGCTCGGTCACGCTGATGTTCTGCCCGGTTCGGTCACGCAACAGCAGCGCATGTCCGACCAGTTCTTCGAGTTTGCGCACCTGTTGGCTTACGGTGGATTGGGTCCGGTGCACGCGTTCGGCAGCGCGGGTGAAGCTGCCTTCGTCCGCCACGCAAACGAAGGTCTTGAGCAATTCGAGATCGAGCATGGCGGCCTCTTGATATTCGATTTGTCACTGACAGATCGTTATTAATTTAATTTCACACTATCACTGATCGCTCTTAACCTGAAGATCACCCTTCAGAGGAAACGAACATGACACTCACAATCACCCCGCGCCCCGAGTGGCTGACCTTCGATTGCTACGGCACGTTGATTCAGTGGGATGAGGGCTTGAAAGCCGTGGTGGCGGACATCTTGCGCGACAAGGGGGATCACAGCGTTGATGTCGATCGTCTGATCGAGGTGTACGACAGGCATGAACACCGGCTGGAACAGTTGCCGCCGCATCGTTCGTTCCGCGAGTTGAGCACTTGCGGGTTGCATCTCGCCCTGGAAGAACTGGCGCTGACAAGTGCCCCTGAAGACAGTCTGCGCCTGGCCGCGGCGATCCCGCGGATGCCACCGTTTCCGGAAGTGATCGAGACGCTCGCCCGGCTCAAGGCGATGGGCTTCAAGCTGTGCATTGTGTCCAACACCGATGACGACATCATCGCCGGCAATGTTGCGCAACTGGGCGGGTACATCGATCGGGTGATCACGGCGCAGCAGGCCGGCGCTTACAAGCCGGATCCGCGACTGTTCGACTACGCTCACGAGCAACTCGGCGTGACACGTGATCAAGTGGTGCACATCTGCGCCAGCCCGACGCTGGACCACACCGCCGCGCGGGACATGCACTTTCGCTGCGTGTGGGTCGATCGCGGCACCGGTCGGCAATTGCTGCCGGACTACCGGCCCGATGTGACAGTCAACACGCTGGATCAAGTCGTGCCCTTGTTCAAATCCCTTGGCTGGTAAACCCGGAGTCATTGCCATGGCACACACCCTTGCAGGCGGTTCCCGTCCCACCCGTTACACCGAGCTGAATCTGGATTCGCAGGCGGCCATCACCGCGCGCACGGAACTGGCAGCGTGCTTCCAGCTTGCGGCACTGCACGGCCTGGAGGAGGGGATCTGCAACCACTTTTCCGCGATGGTGCCGGGCCGGGATGATCTGTTCTTTGTGAACCCCTACGGTTATGCCTTCGAAGAAGTCAGCGCTGAAAATCTTCTGGTCTGCGACTTTCACGGCAATGTCGTGGCCGGCGAAGGGCAGCCTGAAGCGACCGCGTTTTACATTCACGCCCGCCTGCACCAACAGCTGCCAAGGGTGAAAGTGGCGTTCCATACGCACATGCCTCACGCCACGGCGTTATGTTTGCTGCAAGGTCCGCCGCTGTTGTGGCTGGGGCAGACGGCATTGAAATTTTATGGTCGCACGGCGGTGGACGAGGACTACAACGGCCTGGCCCTCGATGAATCCGAAGGCGACCGGATTGCCAGTGTCATGGGCAATGCCGACATTCTGTTTCTGAAAAACCACGGTGTGATTGTCGCCGGACCGACCATCGCCGAGGCGTGGGACGATCTGTATTGCCTCGAACGCGCCGCCCAGGTGCAACTGATGGCGATGGCGACCCAGCGCGATCTCAAGCCTGTGCCCGAGCCGATTGCCCGGCGCGCCTACGAACAAATGCGCCAGGGGGATGCCGAAAGCGCGCGGGCGCATTTGCACAGTGCGATGCGCAGACTGTCCAAAGGACAATTGCCCCTCACTACGGCGTAGACTAAGCTCGCAAAATATAAGGGTTTTGGGCCTTCGCCCATGCCTTACCCTTGCAGGATGAGCTTTGCATATTCTCCAAAACGACCCGCACATCGCCACTGGCGTTGCTTTGAAACGGCTACCGCTGCGCAAGGCAGCGATGCTGTTCATTGCTGTTGTGTGCCTGTGCCTGTGCGGTTTGCTTTACCTGCAACTGGAGCAATCGCGCCGGCACGATCTGGCCGTGGCCGAAGTAGCGTCTTCGAACCTGACGCGAGCCATGGCGCAGCAGGCCGAAGACACCTTCATGAAAGCCGACCTGGTGTTGACCAGTCTGGTTGACTGGATTCAGGCCGACGGTTTCGGTCCGCCGCAGCGCCCACGTCTTCAGAAAACGTTCGCTCAGCGGGTGCAGACGCTGAGTCAATTGCACGGGATCTTGCTGTTTGACCAGAAGGGCCAGTGGATCGTGACCTCTTTTGCGGATCTGCCTCGTGGTCGAGGCGTGGCGGACCGCGAATACTTTATGTATCACCAGCAGAACGTATCGTCCGTGGCGCACATCGGGCCTGCCATTCGCAGTCGTGAGAATGGCGAGTGGATCATCCCGGTCTCCAAGCGCATCAACGACAAAAACGGCCATTTCCAGGGCGTGTTGCTGGCCGGCATCAAGATGTCCTACTTCGACCAGTTCTTCAAAAGCTTCAGCCTTGATGACAATGGCTCGATGTTTTTGGGGCTGACCGACGGGACGTTGCTGGCGCGCCGGCCGTTTGTCGAATCGCAGATCGGCACGTCGCTGGCCAATGGCGAGATTTTTCAGACGTTGCTGCCCAACGCGCCCTCCGGCAATGCAACGTTCCGTTCGGTGGTCGACGGCACCGTGCGGTTGTATGGCTACCGACAGCTCGACGCCTATCCGCTGGTGGTGTCGGCGGCATCGTCCAGGGATTCGATACTCAAGGGTTGGTACGACACCGCGTTTCGATCCAGCGTCATCGTTGCCCTTGTCGTGCTGGGGATTGGGTTGTTCGGCTGGGTGTTCGTGCGCCAGGTTCGCCTCGGCGAGCAGGTCGAGGCGGATTTGCGCAAGGCCAAGGAGGCGCTGAAGCTCATCGCGACCCACGACAGCCTGACCGGCCTGGCCAATCGCCGACTGTTCGAGCAGGCGCTGGACATCGAGTTCGGCCGTGGCATCCGTCAGTCGAGTTCATTGAGCCTGATCATGCTCGATATCGATTACTTCAAGCGCTACAACGACGCTTATGGCCACGTGGCGGGGGACCATTGCCTGGCGCAAGTGGCGCGGGCGGTGAAGGGTTGCTGTCATCGAAAAGCCGATCTGGCGGTGCGGTACGGTGGTGAGGAGTTCGCAGTGTTGCTGCCGGATACCGATATTCACGGTGCGATGGTCATTGCCGAGCATATCCGTCGCGCCGTCATGGCCAAAAACATCAGCCACAGCGGTTCGCCCAACGGTTTCGTCACGGTCAGCCTAGGTTGCTATTCGTTTGTGCCCACGCGGCTGGACAGCACCGAAGTGTTCATCGGACGTGCGGACGCTGCCTTGTATCAGGCCAAGCATTCAGGGCGAAACCGTTCGGCGGTGCTGTCCATCGACGGCGGGATCGAGGAGTTGATGCGCTCGGATCGTTGAGAAGACTCAGGCACGAGCGGTCTGTGCGGATCAGCGAAGGCTGTAATCGGCAAGTTTTTGTTCGAGCCGCTGACGCACCATCGGCCATTCATCATCGATGATGCTGAACCGCACCGAGTTGCGCTTGCGTCCATCCGGCATGATCCGTTCGTGACGCACGATGCCTTCCTGTTGCGCGCCGAGCCTTAGGATTGCATTGCGCGACTTCTGATTGTTCTCGTCGGTGGTGAACTGCACCCGCACGCAGTCCAGCACCTCGAAGGCGTGGCGCAGCATCAGGTATTTGGCTTCGGTGTTGACGAAGGTTTTTTGCCAGCGGGTCGAGATCCAGCTGCTGCCGATTTCGAGCTTGCGATTGAGCCGGTCGATTTTCCAGAATCGCGTCGAACCGATGACCTCGCCGGTGTCCTTGAGCACGATGACGTAGGGCAGAACAGTGCCTGCATCCCGGCCGTCGAGGGCTTTTTTCAGGTAGCTGTGCACCGTGGTCGGGGAGGGCACGACGGTGACAGTCAGGTTCCACAGTTCGCCATCTTCGGCGGCGTGTACCAGCGCATCGGCATCGGCGTATTGCAGTGGGCGCAGGCAGATTCTGTTGCCTTCCAGCGGTGTTTCCATGGCGTCGGTTTTCTCGGCAGATCAGGCAGGCGTCGGGCGCCTATTACGCCGTAGTTCCGACGGCTGACGCAACTGGCAGGGCTAATCGTCGTGGAACGGGGTGGCGATTCTGGCGTGGGGTGCGCAACGAGCCGCATTCAACTGGGTTCGCGCAAGCGCCGTCGATTTTTCGGTCGTGTGGCGATTGGCGAAATCAATTGTCGGTCGTACCGCTTTTTCCCTTATACATGGCGGCCATCGGCGCAGAGATCTGCGGCCACTGCATAAGGACCGAGCAATGAGCGAGCCACGCCTGAGCAATCTTGCGTTGTACCTGCAACGCCTGGGTTTCGACGCGCCACCGGCACCGACCCTGGACACCCTGCGTCAACTGCAACTGCGTCATACCGGCGCATTCCCGTTTGAAAACCTCACCACGCTGTCAGGCGAGCCAGTGCTCATCGATCTGCCGTCCATCGAGCAAAAAGTCCTGCACGATGGTCGTGGTGGTTACTGCTACGAACTCAACAATCTGTTTCTGGCGCTGCTTCAGGCGCTGGGCTTCAACGCTCGTGGCATCTCCGGCCGAGTGGTCATGGGCCAACCCGAGGGCGCGTGGACGGCGCGGACACATCGCTTGAGCCTGGTCACCCTGGATGACGTGCGCTACATCACCGATGTCGGCTTCGGTGGCATGGTGCCTACGGCACCGCTGCTGCTCGATACCCCGGCCGAACAGCGCACGCCCCACGAACCCTATCGCATCGAGCAACATGCCGATGGCTACACCTTGCGCGCCAACGTTGCCGGTGAGTGGCGGGCGATGTACATCTTCGACCTGCAACGGCAGGAAGACATCGATTTCGCCGTCGGCAACTGGTACGTCTCGACCCACCCTGAATCGTCTTTTGCCAGGCAACTGATGGTGGCGCGAACGGGAGAAGGCTGGCGGCGCACGCTCAATAACGGCAGTTTTGCGATTCACCGGATGGGCGGCGAGAGCGAACGTCGGCAGGTGACGGATGTGGATGAGCTGGTCGGGTTGCTGGGGCGCGAGTTCGGGATTCGGGTGCCGGAGCACACAACGCTCAAACAAGTGCTTGCGCGGTTGATCGTGGCGACGTAGCTCAAGGCTTCATCACGCGATGAATTTCACTGAGCACCTCCGATAGTTTTTTCTCCAGGCTTTTTAGCTCGGCGGCCGTTATCCCTTCTTTGAAATGTCCGGCATTTGCAACGGCGGTGTTCGGGATGGCCGCTGCGCTCGTGCTTCCATCGCCGAGCAAGGCCTTGCGCAAGGTGTTGTTGATCACCGTCTGATAACCGAAACCTTCGCTCTCGGCGGCAAGGCGCGCCGCGTCTAACACGACATCGTCGAGCATGATGGTGATGCGGGTTTTGCCTTTGCTCGAGGCAACCGCTCCGCGTTTGGCGTTACTGAAATCGTATTCGTCTTTCATGGTTCAAGCCTCCAGATATCGGCGCCGCTCATTTTTGGTAGCGACGCGCGCGGAAATGATTCGAACGAAATTCGGCTCGCGCCAGGTGTACGCAACGACCAACAATCGACCTTTGGCATCCAGCCCCATGGTGATCCACCGCTGCTCATCGTGATGGTTGTCCTCCAGCGAGAGGGCTCTCTCGTCATAAAACACGGCCTCGGTCTCCGCGAGGCTGATCCCTTGGTGCTTTAATTTGTTAGCTGCGTTCTTTGCCTTGTGAAACTGAATCTCGAATGACTTCATTATGCATACTTTATATGTATAAGCGAGAAGGCGTCCGTGCCGGCGGTCGCTTGGAATGCCAAAGACTAGCGGGCGGGGGAGAAGGCGCTGGAAGGATGTATTTCAAATGTTTTTTTGGAGGGGGAAACAGCGCAGGGAAAGGACTGCATGGACACATGTCCATAATCTGACTGATGAGTTGTATACAACTCTATAGACATTTGTCCTGAGTCTTGCATACAGTGTGCGCATAACAAAAACCAGGGAACCCCCCAACCATGAAAACGCCCCATGTTTCACACCAACGGCCTGAGGACGAAAACCTCGGGATCGGCGCGAATATGGCTTACGGCCTGCAACACGTTCTGACCATGTACGGCGGCATCGTCGCGGTGCCTTTGATCATCGGCCAGGCGGCCGGGCTCTCGCCGGCGGACATCGGTTTGTTGATTGCTGCTTCATTGTTTGCGGGGGGCTTGGCAACATTGCTGCAGACCCTCGGTTTACCGTTTTTCGGTTGTCAGTTGCCGCTGGTGCAGGGCGTGTCCTTCTCGGGCGTCGCGACGATGGTGGCGATTGTCAGCAGTGGCGGGGAGGGCGGGTTTCAGTCGATTCTGGGTGCGGTGATTGCCGCGTCGTTGATCGGTTTGCTGATCACGCCGGTGTTCTCGCGAATCACCAAGTTCTTCCCTCCGCTGGTGACGGGCATCGTGATCACCACCATCGGCCTGACGCTGATGCCGGTGGCCGCGCGCTGGGCCATGGGTGGCAACAGTCATGCTCCGGATTTCGGCAGCATGGCGAACATCGGCCTGGCGGCGGTAACGCTGGTGCTGGTGTTGTTGCTGAGCAAGATCGGCAGCGCGACCATCTCCCGGTTGTCGATTCTGCTGGCCATGGTCATTGGCACGCTCATCGCGGTGTTCCTCGGCATGGCGGACTTCTCGTCCGTCACCCAGGGCCCGATGTTCGGCTTCCCCACGCCATTCCACTTCGGCATGCCGACCTTCCACTTCGCTGCGATCCTGTCGATGTGCATCGTGGTCATGGTGACGCTGGTCGAAACCTCGGCGGATATCCTCGCGGTCGGTGAAATCATCGACACCAAGGTTGACTCCAAGCGTCTGGGCAACGGTCTGCGCGCCGACATGCTGTCGAGCATGATCGCGCCGATCTTCGGCTCTTTCACCCAAAGTGCGTTCGCCCAGAACGTCGGGCTGGTGGCGGTGACCGGGATCAAGAGCCGTTTTGTGGTGGCCACCGGCGGTTTGTTTCTGGTGATCCTCGGCTTGCTGCCCTTCATGGGACGGGTCATCGCTGCGGTGCCGACCTCCGTGCTCGGCGGCGCCGGGATCGTGCTGTTCGGCACCGTGGCGGCCAGCGGAATTCGCACGCTGTCCAAGGTCGACTACCGCAACAACGTCAACCTGATCATCGTCGCCACTTCCATCGGTTTCGGCATGATCCCCATTGCCGCGCCGAACTTTTACGACCACTTCCCAAGCTGGTTCGCGACGATCTTCCACTCGGGCATCAGCTCCTCGGCAATCATGGCCATCGTGCTGAACCTGGCCTTCAACCACCTCACTGCCGGCAACTCGGATCAGCAGTCGGTGTTTGCTGCCGGTACTGAGCGAGTCTTGCGTTATCAGGATCTGGCTGCATTGCGCGAAGGGGATTACTTCAGCGAAGGCAAGTTGCATGACTGCGACGGCAAAGAGATCCCGGTGGTAGAGACAGATCATGGGCATGGCGAGCCGAAGGCGGTGCATGCGAAAAGCAGTGAACATGTCTGAATAAAAAAGGCGCCCCCAGGGGCGCCTTTTACATGATATGACCCCCGTACTGTAGGAGCCGGCTTGCCGGCGATGGCGGCCTTAAGAACGATGCATTCTTCAAGGCCCTCATCGCCGGCAAGCCGGCTCCTACAGGTCTTTAGTCGTCTTTTTCACCGCCCACAAAAAAGCCCCTGAACCTTTCGATTCAGGGGCTTTTCGATATTGCTGTCTGGCTCCACGACCTGGACTCGAACCAGGGACCCAGTGATTAACAGTCACTTGCTCTACCAACTGAGCTATCGCGGAATGGCGTGTATGTTACTGATTCAAAAAGAGAAGTCAAGCACCTGTTGGCAATATGAGCGATTCGTCGGGACGGACGGCGGTTTATCGGCGATTGGCGGTTACCAGAATCGCACCAGAGGTCTACCATGGCCGCCCGGAAGTGGTGACACGCGCTGCCGGCCATTCGCCGAAAAGGTACGCGCCATGAATCACCCAACCCTCACACTTCGCCACAACGAGGTGTTCGTATGAGCATCGCTCAGATCAGCCTGCCCAAAGGCGTCGGTCCGCACGCCGAAAAACTGTTCGACGCAATCACTCAGGCCAGCACCGCTGACGAATTGAATCGCGCTGGCGGCAAGGCCGAAGGTTTTGTCCTGGGCCTGGAAAGCACCAAGGCCATCAAAAGTCAGGTCGCCGAGTCGCTGTACGTCGCATATGACGATGCAGCCAGCCAGCGCGCGACCGAACTGGCTTAACCGCCGAACGTAATGGTGCCGAGCATCAATTTGGCGTACAGCAGTGTCGCGCCCAGTTGAACCAGCCACAGCGCCAGGCCGCCAAGAAAGACCCCCGCAGCCACTTGCAGCACCAGGTTACTGCCGCGTTTGGCCGGGGTGCGGGGGATGAAGTCATTCAGGTCATCCAGGTCATCGCGCTCAGCGCGCAGGTCATCGTTTTTCATATCGGCTCACATCGAATTCGGTGGTGTACACAAACACTGTAGGAGCTGGCTTGCCGGCGATAGCGGTGGGTCAGCCAACCTGTTTATAGATGGGGCGGACGCCATCGCCAGCAAGCCGGCTCCTACAAAGTAGATGTGTGCAGTCTAGAGGGCTTGGTTGGCGGGTTGAGAATTATCTGCGGCCAATAAAAAACGGGAAGCCCAAGGGCTTCCCGTTTTTCGTATCACCGTGAGACTCAGATCACCGCAACGATGGCCTTGGTCACCACGTCGATGTTGCTCTGGTTCAACGCCGCCACGCAGATGCGGCCGGTGTCCAGGGCGTAGATGCCGAACTCGTTGCGCAGACGGGTCACTTGCTCAACCGTCAGGCCGGAGTAGGAGAACATGCCACGCTGACGGCCCACGAAGCTGAAATCGCGCTGAGGAGCCTGTTTCGCCAGCAGATCAACCATCTGGGTGCGCATGCCGCGAATCCGCAGGCGCATTTCGGCCAGTTCTTCTTCCCACTGTGCGCGCAGTTCCGGGCTGTTCAGCACGGCGGCGACGATGCTTGCACCGTGGGTCGGCGGGTTGGAGTAGTTGGTGCGGATCACGCGCTTGACCTGCGACAGCACGCGCGCGCTTTCTTCTTTCGATTCGCTGACGATCGACAGGGCGCCAACGCGCTCGCCGTACAGCGAGAACGATTTGGAGAACGAGCTGGAAACGAAGAAGGTCAGGCCCGACTCAGCGAACAGGCGCACGGCTGCGGCGTCTTCGTCGATGCCATCGCCAAAGCCCTGGTAGGCCATGTCGAGGAACGGCACGTGACCTTTGGCTTTCACCACGTCCAGGACGTTTTTCCAGTCCGCCGGGCTCAGGTCCACACCGGTCGGGTTGTGGCAGCAGGCGTGCAGCACAACGATCGAGCCGGACGGCAGGGCGTTCAGGTCTTCCAGCAGGCCGGTACGGTTAACGTCGTGGGTCGCGGCGTCGTAGTAACGATAGTTCTGCACCGGGAAACCGGCGGTTTCGAACAGCGCGCGGTGGTTTTCCCAGCTCGGGTCGCTGATCGCCACGACGGCGTTCGGCAGCAGTTGCTTGAGGAAGTCGGCACCGATTTTCAGCGCGCCAGTACCGCCAACGGCCTGAGTGGTGATGACGCGGCCAGCAGCGATCAGCGGCGAGTCATTGCCAAACAGCAGTTTTTGCACGGCCTGGTCGTAGGCAGCGATGCCGTCGATCGGCAAGTAGCCACGGGAAGCGTGTTGAGCGACGCGAATCGTCTCGGCTTCGACAACGGCGCGCAGGAGTGGAATTCGCCCCTCCTCGTTGCAGTAAACACCGACCCCCAGGTTGACCTTGTTGGTACGGGTATCGGCGTTGAATGCTTCGTTGAGGCCCAGGATTGGATCGCGTGGTGCCATTTCGACAGCGGAGAACAGGCTCATTTTTGCGGCGGCTCTGAATGGAGTGTGGAGGGACGTGTCGCGCTCCAGCCGAATGCACTAGAGCGGTGCACAAACGGGGAGCTAGTATAGAGGTCATCCGCGATTGATGGCGACAGTCGATTCGGCTTTTACCGTAAGTTTTTCCGATTATTTTTCGACCGTTAGTCGATTGATCGCGTCAGAGGCTTCAAGGGATGTAGGACGTTTGCCTTGAAAGCGAGGGCAATCGACTCCACATTGAGCACAATCCAGTTTTTTCCTCGGGCGACGTCGGTCGTTTGCGGTCTTTCTCGTTCCTGTCCGGTTTGACCGCGTACGGGTGAACCCAGAGGTATTTCATGTCTGAATTCCAGCTAGTCACCCGCTTCGAGCCCGCCGGCGACCAGCCGGAAGCCATCCGCCTGATGGTCGAGGGCATCGAAGCCGGGCTGGCGCACCAGACGTTGCTCGGTGTGACCGGTTCGGGCAAGACGTTCAGCATCGCCAATGTCATCGCCCAGGTTCAGCGCCCGACGCTGGTACTGGCGCCGAACAAGACCCTGGCCGCGCAGTTGTACGGCGAATTCAAGGCGTTTTTCCCGAACAACGCTGTCGAGTATTTCGTTTCCTACTACGACTACTACCAGCCTGAAGCGTATGTGCCGTCCTCGGACACCTTCATCGAGAAAGACGCCTCGATCAACGACCACATCGAGCAGATGCGACTCTCGGCGACCAAAGCGCTGCTGGAGCGCAAGGACGCGATCATCGTCACCACGGTGTCGTGCATCTACGGTCTGGGCAGTCCGGAAACCTATTTGAAAATGGTGTTGCACGTGGATCGTGGCGACAAGCTCGATCAGCGCGCCTTGCTGCGCCGTCTCGCCGATTTGCAGTACACCCGCAACGACATGGATTTCGCCCGCGCGACCTTCCGTGTGCGCGGTGATGTGATCGATATCCACCCGGCAGAATCCGATTTCGAAGCGATCCGCATTGAGCTGTTCGACGACGAAGTCGAGAGCCTGTCTGCGTTCGATCCGCTGACTGGCGAGGTGATCCGCAAACTGCCGCGTTTCACCTTCTACCCGAAAAGCCACTACGTGACGCCACGAGAAACCCTGCTCGAAGCCATCGAGGGGATCAAGGTCGAGTTGCAGGAACGCCTGGAATACCTGCGTTCCAACAACAAATTGGTGGAAGCGCAACGCCTCGAGCAACGTACGCGTTTCGATCTGGAGATGATCCTCGAACTGGGCTACTGCAACGGTATCGAAAACTACTCGCGCTACCTGTCGGGTCGCGATTCCGGTCAGGCGCCACCGACTTTGTTTGACTATCTGCCGGCCGATGCCTTGCTGGTGATCGACGAATCCCACGTCAGCGTGCCGCAGGTCGGTGCCATGTATAAGGGCGACCGTTCGCGTAAAGAAACGCTGGTGGAATACGGTTTCCGCCTGCCGTCAGCGCTGGACAACCGGCCGATGCGCTTCGACGAATTCGAAAGTATCAGTCCACAGACGATTTTCGTTTCGGCCACGCCGGGCAACTACGAGGCGGAACACGCCGGGCGTGTCATTGATATGGTGGTGCGCCCGACCGGCCTGGTGGATCCGCAAATCGAAATCCGCCCGGCGTTGACCCAGGTCGACGATCTGCTCTCGGAAATCAGCAAACGCGTTGCACTGGATGAGCGGGTATTGGTCACGACGCTGACCAAGCGCATGTCCGAAGACTTGACCGATTACCTGGCCGACCATGGCGTGCGCGTACGTTATCTGCACTCGGACATCGACACCGTGGAGCGTGTGGAAATCATCCGCGATTTGCGCCTTGGCACGTTTGATGTGCTGGTGGGGATCAACCTGTTGCGTGAAGGCCTGGACATGCCGGAAGTGTCCTTGGTGGCGATTCTCGATGCGGACAAGGAAGGCTTCCTGCGTTCCGAGCGCTCGCTGATCCAGACCATTGGTCGCGCGGCGCGTAACCTCAACGGTCGGGCGATTCTGTATGCGGATCGCATCACCGGCTCCATGGAGCGGGCGATGGGTGAAACCGAGCGTCGTCGCGACAAGCAGATCGCCTTCAACCTGGCCAACGGCATTACGCCGAAGGGTGTGTTCAAGGACGTCGCCGACATCATGGAAGGCGCCACCGTACCGGGTTCGCGCAGCAAGAAGCGCAAAGGCATGGCCAAGGCTGCCGAGGAAAACGCCAAGTACGAAGCGGAATTACGTTCGCCGGGCGAAGTCGCCAAGCGTATCAAGGCGCTGGAAGAGAAGATGTACCAGCTCGCTCGCGACCTGGAATTCGAAGCGGCGGCGCAGATGCGCGACGAAATTGCCAAGCTGCGGGAGCGGTTGATCGCGGTTTGAGTGTTGTGGTGACTGGGCTGGCCTCTTCGCGGGCAAGCCTCGCTCCTACAGGTTTTGTGTCGTTTATCAATTTTGTGAACGATGCAAAACCTGTAGGAGCGAGGCTTGCCCGCGAAGGCCGCACCACCAATTTAATGTGCTTCGCCAGCCTTGAGCCCCGCCGGCAACTGCTTGGTCAACAACACCGCAATCATGCTGATCCCCAGCGCAATCCCGACAAAGTGAAACGCATCGTTGTAAGCCATGATCGACGCCTGCTGATGGGCAATCTCACTGAGCTTGCCCAGCGCCGCCGATTCACTGCCTAACCGGTCCGTCAGCGACGCCATGCGCTCGGCCACCTGCGGGTTACTCGGCACGATGGATTCACGCAAATAATCAAAGTAGGTCTTGGTTCGCGCATCCAGCAACGTGGCGAGGAGGGCGATGCCAATGGCGCCGCCGAGGTTGCGCAGGATGTTGAACAGGCTCGACGCCGAGCCCGCGTCCTGCGGCAGGATGTACGCGGTGGCGATCAGCGAGATGGTCACCATGATCAGGGGCTGGCCGAGTGCGCGGATGATCTGGATCTGGTTGAACTGCGGCCCGGCGAAATCCGGGTTCAGTACCCCCGAGGAAAAACTCGCCAGGCCGAACAAGCCGAAGCCTAGCGTGCACAGCCATTTCGGCGAGATGACCTTCATCAACTTAGGCACCAGCGGAATCAGGAACAGCTGCGGCACGCCCATCCACATGATCACTTCGCCGATCTGCAGAGCGTTGTAGTTTTGGATCTGCGCCAGGTACAGCGGCAACAGAAAGATCGAACCGTACAACCCGACCCCCATTCCCAGGCTGGAAATACTCGATAAGCCGAAGTTGCGATTGCCCAGGATCCCGAGGTTGATCAGCGGATTGGGTTTGGAAAACTGCACGATCACAAAGGTGATCAGGCTGATCAGCGCGATGCTGCCCAGGGTCACGATCAGGTCTGATTCCAGCCAGTCCTTGCGATGGCCTTCCTCCAGAAAAACCTGCAAACAACCGAGGCCGATACCGAGGGTGAGAATCCCGGTGTAATCGGTACTTTTCAGCAATTCCCAGTGCGCTTCTTTTTTCTCCAGGCCATACATCAGGCCGGCGATCATGATCAGGCCCGGCGGAATGTTGATGTAGAAGATGTATTCCCAGCCCCAGTTTTCCGTCAGCCAGCCGCCGAGCGTCGGGCCGATGGAGGGCGCGAACGTTGCGGTCATGGCGAACATGGCCATGCCTTTGGCGCGATGGTGTTCGGGAAGCTTGATCAGCGTCAGGGTGAACGCCAGCGGGATCAGCGCGCCGCCGGTGAAGCCTTGCAGCGCGCGGAAAATGATCATGCTTTCCAGGCTCCACGCCATCGAGCAGAGCAGGGACGAGGCAAGAAATCCAAGCGAAACCCACACCGCCAGACGGCGTGCGGACAGCAGCTGCACCAGCCACGCCGTCAGCGGAATCATGATGATTTCCGCGACCAGGTACGACGTGGAAATCCATGAGCCTTCTTCAAGTGTCGCCGACAGCGCGCCTTGAATGTCCTTGAGCGACGAGTTGGTGATCTGGATGTCGAGCACCGCCATGAAGGCGCCGAGCATCACGCTCATCACTGCGATCCAGTCCCGCCGGGTCGGTTCGCCGGCCGGGCGGATCAGTTGATCACCGGCCATCGTCAGGGGCGTCTTTGATGTTCACTTTGGCGGTGACCGACATGCCCGGACGAATCTTGCCGTGCAGCGGGTTGTCCGCGGCGAAGGTCAGTTTTACCGGAATCCGTTGTACGACTTTGGTGAAATTGCCCGTGGCATTGTCCGGCGGCAACAGGCTGAACTGTGCCCCTGAGGCGGCGAACAGGCTGTCGACCCGCGCTTCGATTGGCGTGTCGCCGTAGGCGTCGAAGGTCAGTTCGGCTTTCTGGCCGGGCTGCATGTGACCGATCTGGGTTTCCTTGAAGTTGGCCTGAATCCAGATGTCCTGATCCGGGACGATCGACAGCAAATAAGCGCCGGCCTGAACGTATTGGCCTTCGCGGGCGGCGCGCTGGCCGATCATGCCGCTGATGGGCGCGTGGATTTCGCTGCGGGTCAGGTTCAATTCAGCCTGGGCCAGATCGGTTTTGGCGTTGGCGATCATCGCGTCGAGGCGCTTGATCTCGGCGCTGAGGGAGTTGACTTGCTGGCGCTGACTTTGTGCGTCTGCCTGGGCCTTGGTCACCTGCGAGCGGGCGATGTGGTTGTCGGCGGAAAGGGTGGTCACGCGCTCTTCCGACACGTAGCCGGGTTTGCGCAGGGTTTGCGCGCGGGACAGATCGATCTGCGAGCGACCGAGGCTGGCCTGGCTGGACGCGACTTGCGCCTCGCTGGAGGCGATCAGGCTGGCTTGCTGCGTCAGTTTGCTCTGGGCTTGCAGGCGTTCGGCCTGGCGGGTGGCGAGGGCGGCGTTGGCGCGGTCGACGGCGAGGTGAAAGTCATCGCCTTCGAGCTTGATCAGCAGCTGGCCCTTCTCGACGTGCTGGTTGTCCTGCACCAGCACCTGATCGATGCGTGCGCCCAACTGGCTCGACACACGGGTGATCTCGCCCTGGACATAGGCGTTATCGGTGCTTTCATAAAACCGTCCTTTGAAGAACCACTGGGCAAACAAGGCCCCGGCAATCAGCAGGACGATCAGCAGGAAAATAGACAGGCGACGCTTGAGTTGGGCAGGCATGGGGCAAACTGTAGTCGAGAAATTGTAAGGAAAGTTATCAGCAGGCGAATTTGTCATACAGTCGATAGTGGGTAAATGCCATCGGCTGATAATCCACCATTCATCCCGGCCCAGGCCCGTTGTAGACGCAAACTTGGCTTAAATGCCCTGCTCACTGGAGCCGGGCGGGCAACGCCTGTTACCATTCGCCCTTTGTTTTATCTTCATTTCGAGACTTGCCATGACCACCGTCCGCACGCGCATCGCGCCATCGCCTACCGGGGACCCCCACGTAGGTACCGCTTACATCGCTTTGTTCAACTACTGCTTTGCCAAGCAGCACGGCGGTGAGTTCATCCTGCGGATCGAAGACACCGATCAGTTGCGTTCGACCCGCGAGTCCGAACAGCAGATTTTCGACGCCCTGCGCTGGTTGGGCATCGACTGGAGCGAAGGCCCGGACGTCGGCGGCCCGCACGGTCCTTACCGTCAAAGCGAGCGCGGCGACATTTATCAGAAGTACTGCCAGCAACTGGTCGAGATGGGCCATGCCTTCCCGTGCTTCTGCACCGCTGAAGAGCTGGACCAGATGCGCGCCGAGCAAATGGCTCGCGGCGAAACCCCGCGGTACGACGGTCGTGCGCTGCTGCTGTCCAAGGAAGAAGTTGCACGTCGCCTGGCCGCTGGCGAACCGCACGTGATCCGCATGAAGGTGCCGAGCGAAGGCGTGTGCGTGGTGCCGGACATGCTGCGTGGCGACGTCGAGATCCCGTGGGATCGCATGGACATGCAAGTCCTGATGAAGACCGACGGCCTGCCGACGTACTTCCTCGCCAACGTGGTCGATGACCACCTGATGGGCATCACCCACGTGCTGCGTGGCGAAGAATGGCTGCCTTCGGCACCGAAACTGATTCTTCTGTACGAATACTTCGGCTGGGAACAACCGGAGCTGTGCTACATGCCGCTGCTGCGTAACCCGGACAAGAGCAAGCTGTCCAAGCGCAAGAACCCGACCTCGGTGACGTTCTACGAGCGCATGGGCTTCATGCCGGAAGCAATGCTCAACTACCTGGGGCGCATGGGCTGGTCGATGCCGGACGAGCGCGAGAAGTTCTCGCTGCAGGAAATGGTCGATAACTTCGACCTGAGCCGCGTCTCCCTCGGTGGGCCGATTTTCGACATCGAGAAACTGTCGTGGCTCAACGGCCAGTGGCTGCGTGATCTGCCGGTGGAAGAGTTCGCCAGCCGCTTGCAGACCTGGGCGCTGAACCCCGAGTACATGATGAAGATTGCGCCGCACGTGCAGGGCCGCGTTGAAACCTTCAGCCAGGTCGCTCCGCTGGCCGGTTTCTTCTTCGCCGGTGGCGTGAACCCGGATGCCAAGCTGTTTGAATCGAAAAAATTGTCGGGTGATCAGGTTCGTCAGTTGATGCAGTTGATTCTGTGGAAGCTGGAAAGCCTGCGTCAGTGGGAGAAGGACAGCATCACCGCGACCATTCAAGCGGTGGTCGAGTCCCTGGAGTTGAAGCTTCGCGATGCCATGCCGCTGATGTTCGCTGCGATCACTGGTCAGGCGAGTTCGGTGTCGGTGCTCGATGCGATGGAAATCCTCGGCCCGGACCTGACGCGTTTCCGTCTGCGCCAGGCCATCGACCTGCTCGGTGGCGTGTCGAAGAAGGAAAACAAAGAGTGGGAAAAACTCTTGGGCAACATCGCCTGATAACGACGGTCCTGTAGGAGCGTTGCTTGCTCGCGAAGAACGATGACGCGGTGTGCCAGGCACACCGAGGCGTCCCATTCGCCGGCAAGCCTGGCTCCTACAGATCCACGTATACCCCGGATTTACGGGGGGAGGGCGGTAAGTGATTGTTATGTCGGCAAAAAACTTTGGAAATTGTTAAAAATAAATTTGACACGTTTCCGAAGCGCCATTAAGATTCGCCCCGTCCTCAGCGATGAGGGGCTATAGCTCAGCTGGGAGAGCGCTTGCATGGCATGCAAGAGGTCGACGGTTCGATCCCGTCTAGCTCCACCAATTTACACTTCAAGGTCTGGCCACACCGGCCTTGAAGCGATCAACACTCAGCGTTGATCTGTTGTATAGAAGGGTTTGCGTCCCCTTCGTCTAGTGGCCTAGGACACCGCCCTTTCACGGCGGTAACAGGGGTTCGAGTCCCCTAGGGGACGCCAGTTTTACAGAAGCGATGTCGCAAGATGCCGCTCCGCCGCGAGGCGAAAAATCCGGGGCTATAGCTCAGCTGGGAGAGCGCTTGCATGGCATGCAAGAGGTCGACGGTTCGATCCCGTCTAGCTCCACCAATTTTACAGTTCAAGGTCTGGCCACACCGGCCTTGAATCGATCAGCTCTCAGCACTGATCAGTTGTATAGAAGGTTTTGCGTCCCCTTCGTCTAGTGGCCTAGGACACCGCCCTTTCACGGCGGTAACAGGGGTTCGAGTCCCCTAGGGGACGCCACGATTACCCGCTCTGCGGGATTTTATAAGGGTCATTCAATTATTGAATGGCCCTTTTGTTTGTCTGGCGTTTGGCCAAATCCCCCATTTCTCTCAAACTGTTCTTCAGACCAGCGGTCACATCTACGACTTGCGGAAAATTATTATGAGAATAATATTCTAGTCGTAATATTCGGAGGCAACGATGAACGATAAAAAAGCTCAAACCCGCGAACGCATTCTCAAGGCCGCCAGCGCAGCGCTGATTCAGCGTGGCCCGGCCGAACCGAGCGTGGGCGAAGTGATGGGCGCAGCCGGCCTGACGGTTGGCGGCTTCTATGCGCACTTCGAAAGCAAGGACGCGATGATGCTGGAAGCGTTCAAGCAACTGCTCGGTCACCGCCGTAGCTTGATCGCCGACATGGACGCCGAATTGACCGGCGAAGAGCGTCGCGCGTTGGTGGCGGCGTTTTACCTGTCACGCAAACACCGGGATTCCTCTGAATCCGCGTGCCCGATCCCGGCCTCCGTCGGCGAGCTGGGACGCCTGCCGGACGCATTTCGGGTGGCGTTGAATGAACACGTGGAAATGATGGTCGCGCAGTTGGCGGCCAGCCCGGAAGACACCGACAAAGCCCTGGCCGACATGGCCCTGATGGTCGGTGGATTGGCTCTGGCACGGGCGCTGGGGCCGGGAGAGTTGTCTGATCGATTGCTGCGTGCCGCCAAGTCGGCGGTGCAATGACCTGAAGGCAATGGCCTGAGGAGTGAGAGCGATGAGCACGTTAAAGTGGGTTCGTGGCGTTAATGGCACCTTGGGCTGGTTTGCACCGAAACTGGTCGCGAGCAAAATGCGACTGGCGTTCATGACGCCGCGGGATCTGCCGCCGCGTGATTGGGAGTTGCCGTTATTGGCGAAATCCGAGCGCATCACGCTCCGTTTCGGCCTCTCGGCGTTGCGCTGGGGGCAAGGCCCGGCAGTGTTGCTGATGCACGGTTGGGAAGGTCGGCCAACGCAGTTTGCCAGCCTGATCACCGCCCTGGTTGACGCCGGCTACACCGTAGTAGCCCTTGACGGTCCGGCTCACGGTCGCTCGCCGGGCAACGAAGCCAACGTCGTGCTGTTCGCCCGGGCCATGCTTGAGGCCGCCGCAGAGTTGCCGCCGCTGCAGGCGGTCATCGGTCACTCGATGGGCGGTGCCAGCGCCATGCTCGCCGTTCAGTTGGGCTTGCGCACCGAAACCCTGGTGACCATTGGCGCTCCGGCGCGGATTCTCGGGGTTCTGCGCGGTTTCGCCCGCTACGTGCGGCTACCGCCAAAAGCCCGTTCGGCGTTCATTCGCCAAGTCGAAAAAGACGTCGGCATGCGTGCGGCTGCATTGGATGTCTCGCACTATCAGCTCGACATGCCTGGCCTGATCGTTCATGCCGAAGACGACAACTTCGTCCCGGTCAAGGAATCCCAACTGATCCACGAGGCCTGGTTCGACAGTCGTTTGCTGCGGCTGGAGGAGGGCGGTCATCAACGGGTGCTTGCCGACCCGCGGGTGATTGATGGCGTGTTATCACTGCTGGCCGGTCGCAGCCTGCAATCGCGCCAATCGGCCTGAGCATCCGTTACACTGCCCCGGTCGACATCATCTGACCGGGAGTGGGGCATGGGCTGGGATCGGGCAACGCCATTTATCATTGATCTTGCGGTGGACGCCGAGGACATCGACGGGTTGGGTCACGCGAATAACGCGGTGTACGTGACCTGGCTCGAACGCTGCGCTTGGCGCCACTCGCAGCGGCTTGGCCTCGATCTGGTCGAGTACCGGCGGCTGGATCGGGCGATGGCGGTGGTACGGCACGAGATCGATTACCTGGCGGCGGCCTATGAAGGCGATGAGTTGCAATTGGCGACCTGGATCGTCGATTGGGACCAGCGCCTGAAAATGACTCGACACTTCCAGCTCAAGCGGCCGAGCGACAACACCACGTTACTGCGCGCGCAAACCACGTTTGTCTGCATTGAGCTGTCCACGGGCAAGCCCAAGCGCATGCCGGCGGAGTTCATCGAAGGTTACGGCCCGGCGTTGCAAGTCACGATTTAATTGAACCCTTCGCGGGCAAGCCTCGCTCCTACATGAGATCGTGCCGCACCTGTAGGAGCGAGGCTTGCCCGCGAAGGCGTCCGCACAATCAACACCGCCCGGTCTGACGAAATACCCTCTAACCGCCGAAACCAGTAAACTGCCGCACGTTTTTCGTCGAGTGTGTTTTTCATGCAAATTGCTTTGGCGCCCATGGAGGGGTTGGTCGACAACATCCTGCGGGACGTGCTGACCCGTGTGGGCGGTATCGATTGGTGCGTGACCGAGTTCATCCGGATCAACGATCAGTTGCTCACCCCTGCCTATTTCCACAAGTTCGGTCCTGAACTGTTGACCGGTGCGCGCACCGCGTCCGGCGTGCCATTGCGCGTGCAGCTGTTGGGTTCCGACCCGGTGTGCCTGGCGGAAAACGCCGCGCTGGCCTGTGAACTGGGTTCCGAAGTCATCGACCTGAACTTCGGCTGCCCGGCCAAGACCGTCAATAAATCCCGTGGCGGCGCGGTACTGCTCAAAGAGCCCGAGCTGCTGAACCAGATCGTCGAGCATGTCCGTCGCGCCGTTCCGGCGCACATTCCGGTCACCGCGAAAATGCGCCTCGGCTTCGACAGCCCTGACGGATCGCTGGTCTGCGCCACGGCCCTGGCCGAAGGCGGCGCGGAGCACATCGTGGTGCATGCGCGGACCAAGATGGACGGCTACAAGCCACCGGCGCATTGGGAGTGGATCCCTCGCGTGCAGGAAGTGGTGAAAGTGCCGATTTTCGCCAACGGTGATATCTGGAGCGTCGAAGACTGGCGCCGCTGCCGCGAAATCAGCGGTGTCGAAGACATCATGCTCGGTCGCGGGCTGGTGTCGCGTCCGGACCTGGCCCGGCAGATCGCCGCCGCCCGTGCCGGTGAAGAGGTGGTCGAGATGACCTGGGCCGAGCTGCTGCCGCTGATTCAGGACTTCTGGCTGCAAGCCAAAGCCCAGATGACGCCACGCCAATCGCCCGGTCGCCTGAAGCAGTGGCTGGCGATGCTGACCCGTAATTATCCCGAAGCGGTTGAGCTGTTCACCCTGCTTCGCCGTGAAACCGAACTGGATCAGGTTTCGCGTTTGCTGGGGTTGCAGGTAGCCGAAGCGGCCTGAAAAAAATCTCGAAATAATCTCTTGAAATGCAATCAGCGGTCCTTATCTAAGGATTACGCGATGCCGAATTCGGGTCGCGGAGACAAAAAACTTGCTGATTGTTTTCAGGAGATTTGAACCATGACTACTGCATTTTCCCTGGCCCCACTGTTCCGTTCCTCGGTAGGCTTCGACCGTTTCAACGACCTGTTCGAAACCGCCCTGCGCAACGAGCCAGGCAGCACCTATCCACCTTACAACGTGGAAAAACACGGCGACGACCAATATCGCATCGTCGTAGCGGCAGCCGGTTTCCAGGAAGAAGACCTGGACCTGCAAGTCGAGAAAGGTGTGCTGACCATCAGTGGCGGCAAACGCGACGCAACTGAAGGCGTGACCTTCCTGCACCAAGGCATCGCCCAGCGCGCGTTCAAACTGTCGTTCCGCCTGGCCGATCACATCGAGATCAAGGCCGCCGACCTGCGCAACGGTCTGTTGAGCATCGACCTGCTGCGTGTTGTGCCGGAAGAGGCGAAAGCCAAACGCATCCCTATCAACGGGACGCAAAAACCCGCTCTGCAGCACTAAGGCGGGGCAATGAAAAAGGGCGCCAATGGCGCCCTTTTTTTGTGCCCGCAATCTGTAGGAGCGGGTTATTTCAGAAGTTTTTGGAACATCTCCACCGGCAGCGGCTGGCTGTGCAGATAGCCCTGATAAAAATGGCAGCCCAGCCCCTGCAAAAACTCCAACTGTTCCGGCGTCTCCACCCCTTCGGCAATCACTTTCAACTCCAGGCTGCGGGCCATGGCGACGATGGCGCGGATGATCTCGGCGTCGTTCGGGTCGGTAGTCGCGTCGCGAATGAATGACTGGTCGATTTTCAGGGTGTCGACCGGCAGTCGCTTGAGGTAAGTCAGCGAGGAATAACCGGTGCCGAAGTCGTCCATGGCGAAGCTGATGCCGAGTTTTTTCAGGCGACGCATTTTGCCGATGGTGTCTTCCAGATTCTGGATGACGATGCCTTCGGTGATCTCCAGTTTCAGCAGCGAGCAGGGCAGGCCGTGGTTGGCGAGGCTGAGCTCGATGCGCTCGACGAAGTCGTTCTGGCGGAATTGTCGTGGGCTGATGTTCACGCACAGGCTGAAGTCGAGCGGGTCGATCAGGCCCTTGGCGATCAACTGTTTAAAGGCATCGCAGGCTTCGTCGACGATCCAGGTGCCGACTTCCAGAATCAGTCCGCTGTCTTCCAGGACCTTGATGAATTCAGTCGGCGATTGCGCGCCCAATTCCGGATGGTTCCAGCGCACCAACGCTTCGGCGCCGACAATGCGATTGTCGCGCGCGTCCACCTGCGGCTGGTAATGCACGTCGAATTCGCCCCGTGAAAGGGCCAGGCGCAGGTCGGTTTCCATGCGCAGGCGTTCACTGGCGGCCTTCTGCATGGTGTTGTGATACATCTGGGTGGTGTTGCGTCCCGAATCCTTGGCCCGATACAGCGCGATGTCGGCGCGTTTGAGCAGGTCGGTCGGGGTCGAACCATGATCGGGAATCAGCGCGATACCGATACTCGGTGTCACTTGCAGGCGCTGACCGTCGAGGAACATCGGTTCCGACAGCAGTTCGCGCAAGGTGTCCGCCAGCTCGCGGACCTGCTCGCTGACTTCATTGCGCGAACCTTCCAGGCCGCTGAGCAGCACCACGAATTCGTCACCGCCCAATCGTGCCACGGTGTCTTCCATGCGCACGCTGGCTTCGAGGCGCGCAGTGATGATTTTCAGCACCGTGTCGCCCACCGGATGGCCGAGCGAATCGTTGATGTGTTTGAAGTGGTCGAGGTCCAGAAACATCAGGGCGCCGCGCAGGTTGTGGCGTTTGAGCAGGGCGATCTGCTGGCTCAGGCGATCCATCAGCAGTGCGCGGTTGGGCAAGTTGGTCAGCGGGTCGTGGTAGGCCAGGTGGCGGATCTGCGCTTCGGCGTTTTTCAACAGGCTGACGTCCCGCGCGGTCAGCAGCAGGCACGCGGTTTCATTGAGGGTGATCGGTTCCACCGAGACTTCGACGGTCAGCAAATCGCCACGCTTGTTGCGGCCGAGCATTTCCTGGTGATGCACCCGGCCCTTGATCTGCAGCTCGGCGAGCAGTGCCGAGCGTTGTTTCTCTTCGGCCCAGATGCCGACCTGGTACACCGTGCGGCCGACGACTTCATCGGCGCGGTAGCCGGTCAGGCGGCAGAAGCCGTCGTTGACTTCCAGATAGCGCCCGGTGTCGCGTTCGGTGATGGTGATGGCGTCGGGGCTGGAGTGGAAGGCTTTGGCGAACTTCTCTTCACTGGCCTTGAGCGCCGCTTCCGAGCGTTGTTGCTGGGTGATATCACGCAAAGTGGTAACGATGCACGGCTGGTCGCCGACACTGATCTGGCGGCTGGAAATCACGCAGGTCAGCGACTGGCCGTCCTTGTGCTGGACGATGATGGCGACGTTGTTCAGGCCTTGCTCGCGGATGACTTGTTCGATCCGGCGCAGGCTTTTTGCCGACGCATCCCACAGGCCGATCTCGTCAGCGCTGCGGCCAATCACCTCGGCGGTGCTCCAGCCGAAGGTCTGGGTGAAACTGGAGTTGATCTCGATGAACTGGCCGGTGTCCTGGCGGGTAACGCAGATCGGGTCCGGGCTGACCTGGAACAGGGTGGCAAATTTCTCTTCGGAGGCGACCAGCTTCTGTTCGCGCTCGACCTGATCGGTAATGTCCAGCAAGGTCCCCGCCATGCGTAGCGGTGCGCCGTTTTCATCGCGGTAGAGGCGGGCGCGGCTTTCCAGGTAACGCGAAGTGCCGTCCTCCAGCTGTACGCGGTAGGTTAACTGATAGTTGCCGGCCGGGCCTTCGCGCAGGCTGCGATAGGCGTCGCGCATGCTGTCGCGCTCCTCGCCAGGCACGCCTTCGAAAAACTCGTCGAAGGATTCATGGAACGGTATGGGGTCCAGCCCGTGCAACTGCGCGGCGCGGGCTGAGCCATACAGCATGCCGCTGGGAATGTGCCAGTCCCAGGTGCCGAGCTGCGCCGAGTCCAGCGCTAGGTCAAGACGTTCCTGGCTGTCCTTCAGGGCAAGTTCGGCGGCCTTGCGTTCGGTGGTGTCGAGGAAAGTGCTGAGCAGATAGGGCTGGCCCTCAAGCTCGACTTTTTGTGCGCTGAGGATGCCATCGTGAACCTGGCCGTTGCTGGCGCGGAACTGCACTTCCATGCTGATCAGCTCGCCTTTGGCCTTGGTCGCCTTGACCAGTTTCTCCCGTTGCTCCGGGTGCACCCAAAGGCCCAGTTCCAGCGTGGTGCGGCCAATCGCGTTCTGTACCGGCCAGCCGAACAGGCTTTCGAAATACTGGTTGGCTTCGGTGATCAGCCCGTCTTCCTGGCGGGTCAGCAGGACCATGTTCGGGCACAGGTGAAACAGCGTCGCGAAGCGTTTTTCCGAGCTGCTCAGTGCCTGTTCGCGCTGACGTTGGTGGGTGATCTCGCGGATCACCCCGATCATGCGTGGTCGCCCGTGTTTGTCCGGCAGCAGGCTGCCGTTGATTTCGAGCCAGTGCAGGCTGCCGTCGGGCCAGCGAATGCGGTGATGCATCGCCTGTTCCAGCGGCGCGCCAGCGATCACCGCGTGGAAGGCACGGAGGGTTTTCGCTCGATCCTCCGGGGGCAACAGGTCGAGGTATTCCAGATCCGCCGGCAATGGTTGCCGGGGGTCGAAACCGAACAGTGCCTGCGTACCCCGCGACCAACTGATCTGCCCGCGCTCAATGTCCCAATACCAGGCGCCCAAACGTGCGCCGTTGAGGGCGGCCAGCAGCTGCGGCGCACTCTCCCAGCTTTGCTCGGATCGTTTCGGGTCAAGCGCCTGAATACGTGGCATCGGCGGAATACGGTCAACAGATTTCGGCATTGGCAGGCCTTGGGCTGAATGGGGCGTTAGGCGCAGGTATTTGAGGCTCTATAGGAGTAGCACAAATTAGCCTTGAGTCCCTGGCAGATCGAGTTGTGCATCCAGCAAGGCCATAAAAGCCCGTGCTGCGTTCGACAGCGTCCGTTCGGTGTGCAAGATATAGCCTAGCTGGCGAGTCAGTTGTATGCCGGGCAAGGGTATTCGCGCAACCTGATCGTCAAGCATTGTGCGCGGCAACACGCTCCAGGCCAGGCCGATCGATACCATCATCTTGATGGTTTCCAGATAATTCGTGCTCATTGCGATGTTCGGCGTCAAGCCTTGGGCTTCGAACAGGCGTCGGACGATATGGTGAGTAAAGGTGTTGCCACCGGGAAACACCGCCGGATGCAGGGCGATGTCCGCCAGGCTGACCGCGCCATTGCTGATCAGTGAATGCTCCGGCGCGACCACGAAATCCAGCGGGTCGTCCCACACCGGCGTGGCCTTGACCAGTGCATGAGGCTCGGGCGCGAGGGTGATGACGGCCAGCTCGGCGCGACCGTGGAGGATTTCTTCGTAGGCCACTTCCGAATCGAGGAACTGAATATCCAGCGCCACTTGTGGGTAACGGCGGGTGAATTCCCTTAGTAAGGGCGGCAAACGGTGCAGGCCGATGTGGTGACTGGTGGCCAGCGTCAGGCGGCCGGTCACTTCGCCAGTCAGGTTGGTCAGGGCGCGGCGGGTGTCGTCCAGCACGTTCAGAATCTGATAAGCCCGTGGCAGCAAGGCGCGTCCGGCTTCGGTCAGACCGACTTCGCGGCCCAGTCGATCAAACAGTCGCACCTTCAATTGCTGCTCCAGCCCGGCAATCCGTTTGCTGATTGCCGGTTGCGTCAGGTGCAGCCGTTCGCCGGCACCGGAGAAGCTTCCTGTCTCGGCAATGGCAATAAAGGCATTGAGGTTGGCCAGATCCATCGTCGTATTCCAGTTGGTTATCCAAAGCATAAAAAATATGAATTTGAGTTATTTAATGTAACCCCCTAGGATCGACCTCACAAGCCAAAGGGTTATTGAATCTCTCAAAATCCAGGGCATAGAAACACGCTGATGAGGACCGTCTGATGGCCGGCAAAACGCTTTACGACAAGCTTTGGGATTCCCATGAAGTGAAACGGCGCGACGATGGGTCGTCGCTGATCTATATCGACCGCCACATCATCCATGAAGTGACTTCGCCCCAAGCTTTCGAAGGCCTGCGCCTGGCCGGGCGCAAGCCTTGGCGCGTCGACTCGATCATCGCCACACCGGACCACAACGTACCGACCACTCCGGATCGCAAGGGCGGCATCGAAGCGATTACCGACCAGGTCTCGCGTTTGCAGGTTCAGACCCTCGACGACTACTGCGATGAATATGGCATCACCGAATTCAAAATGAATGACGTGCGTCAGGGCATCGTTCACGTGATCGGTCCGGAGCAGGGCGCAACCTTGCCGGGCATGACCGTGGTCTGCGGCGACTCGCACACCTCGACTCACGGTGCTTTTGGCGCCCTGGCGCACGGCATCGGCACTTCCGAGGTCGAGCACGTGTTCGCCACGCAGTGCCTGGTCGCCAAGAAAATGAAGAATATGCTGGTGTCGGTCGAAGGCAAACTGCCGTTCGGCGTGACCGCCAAGGACATCGTGCTCGCAGTCATCGGCAAGATCGGCACCGCCGGCGGTAATGGCCACGCCATCGAGTTTGCCGGCAGCGCCATTCGCGACTTGTCTATCGAAGGCCGCATGACCATCTGCAACATGTCCATCGAGGCCGGCGCTCGCGTAGGTCTGGTGGCGGCGGATGAAAAAACCGTGGCGTACGTGAAAGGCCGTCCGTTTGCCCCGAAAGGCGCGGAATGGGACCTGGCTGTCGAAGCCTGGAAAGACCTGGTTTCCGACGCTGATGCGGTGTTCGACACCGTCGTTGAACTCGACGCCACGCAGATCAAACCTCAAGTCAGCTGGGGCACTTCGCCCGAGATGGTGTTGGCGGTCGATCAGAACGTGCCGGACCCGGCGAAGGAAATGGACCTGGTCAAACGCGGTTCCATCGAACGCGCCTTGAAGTACATGGGTTTGACCGCCAATCAGGCGATCACCGACATTCAGCTGGACCGTGTATTCATTGGCTCCTGCACCAACTCGCGGATCGAAGACCTGCGCGCTGCGGCAGTGATCGCCAAGGGCCGCAAAGTGGCTTCGACCATCAAGCAAGCCATCGTGGTGCCGGGCTCGGGCCTGGTGAAGGCGCAAGCCGAGGCCGAAGGCCTGGACAAGATTTTCCTCGAGGCCGGTTTCGAGTGGCGTGAACCAGGTTGCTCGATGTGCCTGGCGATGAACCCGGACCGTTTGGAGTCGGGCGAGCATTGCGCATCGACCTCCAACCGCAACTTCGAAGGGCGTCAGGGCGCCGGTGGCCGTACGCACCTGGTCAGCCCGGCCATGGCCGCGGCGGCTGCCGTCAACGGTCGTTTCATCGACGTTCGCGAACTGATCTGAGGAACCGCACATGAGAGCTTTTACCCAACACACCGGTTTGGTCGCGCCATTGGATCGTGCCAACGTCGACACCGACCAGATCATTCCGAAGCAGTTCTTGAAGTCGATCAAGCGCACCGGTTTTGGCCCGAACCTGTTTGACGAATGGCGCTACCTGGACGTGGGTTATGCCTACCAGGACAACTCCAAGCGTCCGCTGAACAAGGATTTCGTCCTCAACGCCGAGCGTTACCAGGGTGCCAGCGTATTGTTGGCCCGCGAGAACTTCGGTTGCGGCTCCAGCCGCGAGCACGCTCCGTGGGCGCTGGAAGAGTACGGTTTCCGCAGCATCATTGCGCCGAGCTATGCCGACATCTTCTACAACAACAGCTTCAAGAACGGCTTGCTGCCGATCATCTTGAGCGACGCTGAAGTGGATGAACTGTTCCAGCAGGTCGAGGCGAATCCTGGCTACGAATTGAAGATCGACCTGCAAGCCCAGACCGTGACCCGGCCGGACGGCAAGGTCTACAGCTTCGAGCTTGACGAGTTCCGCAAGCATTGCCTGGTCAACGGCCTCGATGACATCGGCCTGACTTTGCAGGATCACGAGGCGATTGCGACGTTTGAAGCCAAGCACCGTGCGAGCCAGCCGTGGTTGTTTCGCGACGCATAAGTTTGCGTAAGGCGTGATGACGCCTTCGCGGGCAAGTCGGATCGCCGCACCGCTCGCTCCTACAAGGACAGCGCAATACCTGTAGGAGCGAGGCTTGCCAGCGATGAGGCTCGAAAAAACACCCCAAGACTCACCCGAAAAAGGAAGTCCCCATGACCAGCACCGCCCAGCACACTCAGGTTGTACAAAAGCAATTCGGCGAACAGGCCTCGGCCTACCTGAGCAGCGCCGTCCACGCTCAAGGCACTGAATTTGCGCTGATACAGGCTGAGCTGGCCGGGCAGGGCGATGCCCGCGTGCTGGACCTCGGTTGCGGCGCCGGTCACGTGAGTTTTCACGTGGCGTCGCTGGTCAAGGAAGTGGTGGCTTACGACCTGTCGCAGCAAATGCTCGACGTGGTCGCCGGTGCTGCCGTTGATCGTGGGTTGGGCAACGTGTCCACGGTCCTGGGTGCCGCCGAGCGGTTGCCATTCGCCGATGGCGAATTCGACTTCGTCTTCAGCCGTTATTCGGCGCACCATTGGAGCGATCTCGGCCTGGCCCTGCGCGAAGTCCGGCGGGTGTTGAAGCCAGGCGGCGTGGCGGCGTTCATCGACGTATTGTCACCGGGCAGCCCGTTGTTCGACACTTACCTGCAAAGTGTCGAAGTGCTGCGCGACACCAGCCATGTGCGCGATTATTCCGCCGGCGAGTGGCTGCGTCAGGTCAGCGAGGCGGGGTTGCACACTCGCAGCACCACGCGTCAACGCCTGCGTCTGGAGTACAACAGCTGGGTCGAGCGCATGCGCACACCACAAGTGATGCGCGCCGCGATCCTCGAGTTGCAGCAGTCGATGGGCAACGAAGTACGCGAATATTTTGAGATTGAGGCCGATGGTTCGTTCAGTACCGATGTACTGGTACTGATGGCTGAACGATAAGCTCGGAAACATAAGCGCCGAGCGATAGAATTTTTCCGGGCGTGCCCACGGGCACACCGACTGATGACATGAGGAAAGCATGAGCAAGCAGATTCTGATTCTCCCAGGTGACGGTATTGGCCCGGAAATCATGGCCGAAGCGGTCAAGGTGCTGGAACTGGCCAACGACAAGTACAGCCTGGGTTTCGAACTGAGCCACGACGTGATCGGCGGCGCCGCTATCGACAAGCACGGCGTGCCACTGGCCGACGAAACCCTGGAGCGTGCTCGCGCCGCCGATGCTGTTTTGCTGGGCGCCGTGGGCGGCCCGAAATGGGACACCATCGAGCGTGATATCCGCCCTGAGCGCGGTCTGCTGAAAATCCGTGCGCAACTGGGCCTGTTCGGCAACCTGCGTCCGGCGATCCTGTACCCGCAACTGGCCGAGGCTTCCAGCCTGAAAGCCGAGATCGTTTCCGGCCTGGACATCCTGATCGTTCGCGAGCTGACCGGCGGCATCTACTTCGGCGCGCCGCGTGGCACCCGCACCCTGGAAAACGGCGAGCGTCAGTCCTACGACACGCTGCCGTACAGCGAAAGCGAAATCCGCCGCATCGCCCGCGTCGGTTTCGACATGGCCATGGTGCGCGGCAAGAAGCTGTGCTCGGTGGACAAGGCCAACGTGTTGGCTTCCAGCCAGCTGTGGCGTGAAATCGTCGAAGAAGTGGCCAAGGATTACCCGGAAGTCGAACTGAGCCACATGTACGTCGACAACGCCGCCATGCAGCTGGTGCGCGCACCGAAGCAGTTTGACGTGATCGTCACCGACAACATGTTCGGCGATATCCTGTCCGACCAGGCGTCGATGCTCACCGGTTCCATCGGCATGCTGCCGTCGGCATCGCTGGATACCCATAACAAAGGCATGTACGAGCCGTGCCACGGTTCGGCTCCGGACATCGCGGGCAAGGGCATCGCCAACCCGCTGGCGACCATTTTGTCGGTGTCGATGATGTTGCGTTACAGCTTCAACCAGTCGGGTGCAGCGGATGCAATCGAGAAAGCCGTGAGCCTGGTGCTGGATCAGGGCCTGCGGACGGGCGACATCTGGTCGACCGGTTGCACTAAAGTCGGTACGCAGGAAATGGGTGACGCAGTAGTCGCCGCGCTGCGGAATCTGTAATCTCTCGGGCCCGCTGCCACTTTCCACTTCGAAAGCAGCGGCCCACTTTTCAAGAAGGTGTAGTTGCGATGAAACGTGTAGGTCTGATCGGTTGGCGCGGTATGGTCGGTTCCGTGCTCATGCAGCGGATGCTGGAAGAGCAGGATTTCGATCTTATCGAGCCGGTGTTTTTCACCACTTCCAATGTCGGTGGCCAAGGCCCGTCCGTGGGCAAGGACATTGCTCCGCTCAAGGACGCTTACAGCATTGAAGAGCTGAAAACCCTCGACGTGATTCTGACCTGCCAGGGTGGCGACTACACCAGCGAAGTCTTCCCTAAGCTGCGCGAAGCCGGCTGGCAGGGTTACTGGATCGACGCCGCTTCCAGCCTGCGCATGCAGGATGACGCGGTCATCGTGCTGGACCCGGTCAACCGCAAGGTCATCGACCAGCAGCTCGACGCGGGCACCAAGAACTACATCGGCGGCAACTGCACCGTCAGCCTGATGCTGATGGGCCTGGGCGGTCTGTTCGAAGCCGGTCTGGTCGAGTGGATGAGCGCCATGACTTATCAGGCAGCCTCCGGTGGCGGCGCGCAGCATATGCGTGAACTGATCAAGCAAATGGGTGTGACCCACGGCGCTGTCGCCGATCAACTGGCCGACCCGGCCAGCGCCATCCTCGACATCGACCGCCGTGTGGCCGAAGCCATGCGCAGCGACGCGTACCCGACCGAGAACTTCGGCGTACCGCTGGCCGGCAGCCTGATCCCGTGGATCGACAAGGAACTGCCGAACGGTCAGAGCCGTGAAGAGTGGAAGGCCCAGGCCGAGACCAACAAGATTCTCGGTCGCTTCAAGAGTCCGATCCCGGTCGATGGCATCTGCGTGCGCGTCGGCGCCATGCGCTGCCACAGCCAGGCGCTGACCATCAAGCTGAACAAAGACGTGCCGATCGCCGATATCGAAGGGTTGATCAGCCAGCACAACCCTTGGGTCAAGCTGGTGCCGAACAACCGCGACATCAGCATGCAGGAGCTGAGCCCGACCAAGGTCACCGGCACCCTGAATGTTCCGGTTGGCCGTCTGCGCAAGCTGAACATGGGTTCGCAGTTCGTCGGCGCCTTCACCGTTGGCGACCAGCTGCTGTGGGGCGCGGCCGAGCCGCTGCGTCGCATGCTGCGGATTCTGCTTGAGCGTTGATCGATTGAAGCAATGAAAGAACCCGTGCCTTGAAAGGGGCGCGGGTTTTTTTATTTCCGATAACCTGATGTTGATGGGTTGTCAGGCAGGCCGCCATCGCCAGCAAGCCGGCTCCTACAGGGGGGGCGCTTAATCTCAAAATTGTAGGAGCCGGCTTGCTGGCGATGGCGATCCCGCCGGCGCCGCATAATCCCCGGCCGAATTGCCTGCACACCCTCCACCCGGTAAAGTGCCGCTCCACCCGTTTCGCCAGAGGTACACCCATGAGCCAGTCCTTTGATATTGCCGTGATCGGCGCCACCGGTACTGTCGGCGAAACGCTCGTGCAGATTCTCGAAGAACGCGACTTTCCGGTCGGTAACCTGCACCTGCTGGCCAGCAGCGAATCCGCCGGTCATTCGGTGCCGTTTCGCGGCAAGAACGTGCGGGTACGGGAAGTCGATGAGTTCGACTTCAGCAAAGTACAGCTGGTGTTCTTCGCCGCAGGTCCGGCGGTGACCTTGAGTTTCGCCTCGCGCGCCACGGCGGCCGGTTGCTCGCTGATCGATCTGTCCGGCGCCTTGCCCGCCGATCAGGCGCCGCAGGTGGTGCCGGAAGCCAATGCTCAGGTTCTGGCCGGTCTGAAAAAGCCTTTCCAGGTCAGCAGCCCAAGCCCGTCGGCCACCACTTTGGCCGTGGTGCTTGCACCCTTGCTCGGTCTGCTCGATCTGCAGCGCGTGAATGTGACCGCCAGCCTGGCCGTTTCTGCCCAGGGCCGCGAAGCCGTTAAAGAGCTGGCCCGGCAAACCGCCGAACTGCTCAACGTGCGTCCGCTGGAACCGGTTTTTTTCGATCGGCAGATGGCCTTCAACCTGCTGGCGCAAGTCGGCAAGCCGGATGAGAACGGCCATACGCTGCTGGAAAAGCGTCTGGTGCGTGAGCTGCGTCAGGTCATGGCCTTGCCTTTATTAAAGATTTCCGTCACTTGCATTCAAGCCCCGGTGTTTTTTGGCGATAGCTTTAACGTGACCCTGCAGTCTGCAAGCGCTGTGGACCTGGTAAAAGTCAACGCGGCGCTGGAAGACGCTCCGGGTATCGAACTGGTGGAAGCCGGTGATTACCCGACGCCGGTCGGCGATGCGGTAGGGCAGGATGTGGTCTACGTCGGTCGCGTTCGCGCTGGAATCGACGACCCGTCGGAACTTAATGTGTGGCTGACGTCAGATAACGTACGCAAAGGCGCGGCGCTCAATGCTGTGCAGGTGGCTGAATTGTTGATAAAAGACCTGCTGTAAAAGATACTTGGCAACAATTTGCAGAATGATTCTGGTCGGACGTCATGCTCGACCGGATTGCTGAAGGCAAGCCACCCTGCGAGGCTTTCCGGGGCATGAAAGAAATGATCGCGCGCGACGACCCTTCGCCGCCGCGCGCAATGCCTTACGGCAGCGACTATCAACACCTTCTCGCTGGCCGAGGAATGTTCAAACAAAGGATGAGGCTATGGTTCAAGTTCGCAAACTGGTGTTAGCAATAGCGGCCGCCTCGGCGCTGTCCTCCGGTATGGCGCATGCGCTCGGGCTCGGGGAATTGACCCTGAAGTCGTCGCTGAACCAGCCGTTGGTGGCGGAAATCGAATTGCTCGACGTCAAGGAACTCACGGCTGCCGAATTGGTGCCGAGCCTGGCGTCGCCCGAAGATTTCGCCAAGGCCGGTGTCGACCGTCAGGCATTCCTCAATGACCTGAGCTTCACCCCGGTGCTCAATGCCAGTGGCAAAAGCGTTCTGCGCGTGACCTCCAGCAAGCCGCTGTCCGAACCGATGGTGAAATTCCTGGTTCAGGTGATGTGGCCCAACGGTCGCCTGCTGCGCGATTACAGCGTGCTGCTCGATCCGTCCAAATTCTCGCCGCAAACCGCTGAAGCGGCTGCGCAGCCGGCACCGACTCAGACTGTCGCTGCACCGGTGACCGGCGCTACCAAGCCGACCCAATACACCACCACGCCGCGCGATACCCTCTGGGAGATCGCTGCGAAGGCGCGCAATGGCGGCTCGGTTCAGCAAACCATGCTGGCCATTCAGGCGCTGAACCCGGATGCCTTCATCAACGGCAACATCAACCTGCTGAAAACCGGACAGGTGCTGCGCCTGCCGGATCCGACGCAAGTCACCAGCGTGCCGCAACCCAAAGCCATTGCCGAGGTCGCTGCGCAGAACACTGCGTGGCGTCAGGGGCGTCGCTATGTCGCGAAGCCTGGAGCAGGGCAGCAGCAACTCGACGCGACCAAGCGCACTCGCGCTGAGGGCGCTCCTGTGCAGCCCGCCAAGGACAAACTGAGCCTGGTGTCTGCCGAGTCCGGCAAGGCCGGTGGCAAAGGTGCGGCAGGTGATGCGAAGGCCTTGAGCAACAAACTGGCCGTGACTCAGGAAAGCCTCGACACGACCCGTCGTGACAACGCTGAACTGAAAAGCCGCATGACCGATCTGCAGAGTCAGATGGACAAGCTGCAACGCCTGATTGAGCTGAAGAACAATCAACTGGCCAAGATGCAGGCAGAAGGTGCTGCGGGTGCGCCGGCTGCTGCTGTCGCGGCGGCCCCGGTGATCTCGGCCGAATTGACGCCGAGCCCTGCGCCCGTAACGCCAGCCCCGGTGGCGGTCGCTCCTGAGGCAGCGCCAGCTCCGGCTGAAGCGCCTGTCGAGCCAGCGCCGACCGCGTCTGACGATCAAAAATTCAACGACCTGCTGACCAATCCGGTACTGCTGGGTCTGGTCGGTGGCGGGGCAGTGGTTCTGCTGCTGTTGCTGCTATTGCTGGCCCGTCGCCGCAAAGCCCAGCAGGAAGCCGAGAAACACCTGCGGATGGCCCGTGCCTTGTCCGAGGAGCAGGATTTCTCCGCTGATCTGGATTTGCCTGAAAGCAGCTTCGAAGGTCTGGAAGTGCCGCCGCCAAGCGTGAAACTCGCGACCGCGCCAGCGCCAGCTCCTGCCCCCGCGCCAACCCCGGCTCCCGCTCCTGCTCCGGTCATTGAGCCAGTGGTGGTCATGCCGCCGATTGCCGCGCCACTGGTCGCGCCTGCCGCTGAACGTGATGACGACGTGCTGGCCAAGGCGCAGTCGCACATGGCCGCCGGTCGTCTGAATCAGGCGGCTGCGTTGCTGGAAGATGGCATCAAGCAAGAGCCTCAGCGCAGTGATCTGCGTTTGAAGCTGATGGAAGTCTATGGTCAGCAGGGCGATCGCGATGCGTTCGTGGCCCAGGAGCGTCAGCTTGTGGCCAACGGCGAAAACTTCGCCCGTGTCGAAGAGCTGAAAAGCCGCTTCCCGGCCATGGCGGTCGTCGTGGCGGGTGGTCTGGCTGCCGCGGCCGTCGCCGCCGAACTGGACGCCGAATACGTCAAGGACCTGTTGATGGACGAGTCCGAGGAGCCGGCGCCGGCACTGGCCGATGACGACTTCGACAGCGCGTTTGATCTGAGTCTGGATGATCTGGAAAACGTCGTTCCTGTGGTGGTTGCGCCTGAGCCGACGCCTGAGCCAGAACCAGAGGCTTTGGCCGAGCTGGATGAATTCCCGCTGGACGACGACCTGAGCTTTGAGTCGGTGTTGCAGCAACAGACTGAAATCAAGGAAAACCTCGACGACCTGTCGGACTTCGATCTGGACATGGACCTCGGTGCCGATCCGTCGCCAGGGATTCTCGATGAAGACGATTTCCTGCTGAGCCTGGATGACGACGTCAAAGACTTGCCTGCCGCTGAAGTGCCTGCCGCCGCTCCTGAGGTCGCGCTGGATGATCTGGAGCTGCCGGCGGATTTCGATCTGTCGCTGGCCGATGAAATGGACGCTCCGGATGCATTCGCCGCTGAACTGGATGACGTCAACGCCGAGCTGGATCGTCTGTCGCAGAGCATCGGCGAGCCGACCTTCACTGCCGAAGATGCATTGGCTTCCGCAGCTGACGAGCCGGAATTCGATTTCCTCTCCGGCACCGACGAAGTCGCCACCAAGCTCGATCTGGCCCAGGCCTACATCGACATGGGCGACGCCGACGGCGCACGGGACATCCTCAATGAGGTGGTCAGCGAGGGTGATGCGGGTCAGAAGAGCGAAGCCAAGGAAATGCTTTCGCGTCTGGCTTGAATGACCGGTAATGCATAAACAAAACGGCAGCCCATTGAGGCTGCCGTTTTTGTTTTAACGATAGTGCGATGGTGTTTGTCGGGATGTCTTCGCGGGCAAGCCTCGCTCCTACAGGTTCGGTGATCCCCGTAGGAGCGAGGCTTGCCCGCGAAGCTTTTTGGCTCAGGCCAGCAAATCCTCATAAAACGCACCAAACGGCCGTGTAGGGTGGGCAATCTGGATTTCCAGAATCCATAACCCCACATTCGGACATTCCTCGAAATTCCCCAGATCCCCGGCACGATAAATCGCATGAGGGAAATCACTGACCCGGTGTCCCTTGATCTCCAGGTTCAGCTTCCAGCCCATCGCCGTCGCCTGTTCGTCGGCATAGCGATACAGCTCGGGACCGGCCACCTGCCGGGTGCGCCAGTAATCGTGAACCTGATCGAACAAGGTCTTCGCGGCCGCCGCGCAGGCCTTCATCTCGGAGTCGTCACCGACGACGAACGTCGCGCCGGAGTCGCCTTCATGGCGGTCCCAGACCACGCCTAGGTCGATAAAGAAAATGTCGTTCTCGGCCAGTACCGGATCGCCTTCGGAGCGTTGCTTGAAAGTTTTCAGGGTGTTTTCGCCAAAGCGGATCTTTGACGGGTGCCAGATGCGGTCCATCCCCAGTTCGTTCAATACGTTGAGGCTCATGGTCAGCGCCTCGGACTCACGCATGCCGGGTTTGATGCGTCGGGCCATTTCGTCGATGGCTTCCCACGTCTTGCGTTTAGCGTGCAGCATGCCTTCCAGGCTGTAAGCCAGGCCGACGGCTTCTTTGAGGGGTGCATTCATCATCAGGTCTCGGTGGTGTTCTGTTTTTTTCGTTGTGTAGTTATCTATATAGCGAAGTCTGTATGGACACTGCAACGGCACAAACGACACACGCCTCTGGCGTCCCGGTCCGGCGGCCTTATAATGCCCGCCTTTGCGTAGATCAGCAGGCTGTCACTCCTTGGCAAATATAGATAACCCGGCCGCCGAAATGGCGGCCGACGGCTTTTTCCGCATCGCGTTGGGCGTTGAATACAAAGGCTCGCGCTATCGCGGCTGGCAGCGTCAGGCCTCCGGCGTGCTCACGGTGCAGGAAACCCTGGAAAACGCCTTGTCCAAAGTTGCCGACTCACCCGTGTCGCTGCTGTGCGCCGGGCGTACGGACGCCGGTGTGCATGCGTGCGGGCAGGTGGTGCATTTCGACACGACGGTCGAGCGGTCGATGAAAGCCTGGGTCATGGGCGCCAACATCAACTTGCCCCACGACGTCAGCGTCAGTTGGGCCAAGGTCATGCCGGCGCATTTCCATGCGCGGTTCAAGGCCATCGCCCGGCGCTATCGCTACGTGATCTACAACGATCAGATCCGCCCGGCGCACCTGAACGAAGAAATTACCTGGAATCACCGTCCGCTCGATGTCGAGCGCATGGCCGAGGCTGCGCAATACCTGGTCGGCACCCACGACTTCAGCGCTTTTCGCGCCGGTCAGTGCCAGGCCAAATCGCCGGTCAAGGAGCTGCATCACCTGCGCGTCACGCGTCACGGCAAGATGATCGTGCTGGATATCCGCGCCAGCGCCTTCCTGCACCACATGGTGCGTAACATTGCCGGTGTATTGATGACCATCGGCGCCGGTGAGCGTCCGGTGGAGTGGATGAAGGAAGTACTGGAGAGCCGTATTCGCCGTTCCGGTGGGGTAACGGCGCATCCATTCGGCCTGTATCTGGTGCAGGTCGAGTACCGCGACGAGTTCGAATTGCCCGAGCGTTACATTGGCCCACACTTCCTGACCGGTTTCACCGAACTTGGCGGCTGACGCCCTCGAACGCATTTGTTACCATCCGGGACTTTCTCGGATTTGCCCTGAGGTTTTATCGACATGTCAGCCGTTCGCAGCAAGATTTGCGGGATTACCCGCATAGAAGATGCGTTGGCGGCGGTCGAGGCCGGGGCTGATGCCATCGGGTTTGTGTTTTACGCCAAGAGCCCGCGGGCCGTGACGTTCCAGCAGGCGCGCGACATCATCAAGGCGCTGCCGCCGTTCGTGACGACCGTGGGTTTGTTCGTCAACGCCAGCCGTTGCGAGTTGGGAGAGTTGCTCGACGCCGTGCCGCTGGACCTGTTGCAGTTCCATGGCGACGAAACCGCTGCCGACTGTGAAGGCTGGCATCGGCCGTACATCAAGGCGCTGCGGGTCAAGGCCGGCGACGATATCGCGGCGGCATGCAATGCGTTTCCAAGTGCCAGCGGTATCCTGCTCGACGCCTACGTTGAAGGTGTACCCGGCGGAACCGGCGAAGCGTTCGACTGGTCTCTGATACCGCAAGGCTTGAGCAAGGCGATCATCCTGGCGGGCGGTTTGACGCCGGACAACGTCGCCGAAGCGATTGCCCGGGTTCGGCCTTACGCCGTGGACGTTAGTGGTGGAGTAGAGGCGAGCAAGGGCATCAAGGATCACGCAAAGATTCAGGCATTCATTAACGCAGTACGCAGCAGCAAGTAGTTGATGTGACGGCTGGCAGACTGCCGCCGTCCCAAAATGCACTGCGCTGCACAAAGCAGGCACGGCTGAGGATTGATGGGTTGTACGCAGGTCACGCTTCACTGACCCGACCACCCACCGATCATCGCCACACACATGAATTTAGCTCAAGGGCATACGCGGGGCTGCGAACCAGAGCGTTCGGGCCGCCGGTACTGGAGAAAGAAAGCATGAGCAACTGGTTAGTAGACAAACTGATCCCTTCGATCATGCGTTCCGAGGTCAAGAAGAGCTCGGTGCCTGAAGGTCTGTGGCACAAATGCCCGTCTTGTGAGGCTGTGCTGTATCGTCCGGAGCTGGAAAAGACCCTGGACGTTTGCCCCAAGTGCAACCACCACATGCGTATCGGCGCCCGCGCCCGTATCGACATCTTCCTTGATGCTGAAGGCCGCAGCGAGCTGGGTGCGGACCTGGAGCCAGTCGACCGTCTGAAATTCCGCGACGGCAAGAAGTACAAGGACCGCCTGACCGCTGCGCAAAAGCAGACCGGCGAGAAAGACGCGCTGATCTCCATGAGTGGCACCCTGCTGGGCATGCCAGTGGTGGTTTCGGCCTTCGAATTCTCCTTCATGGGCGGTTCCATGGGTGCGATCGTCGGTGAGCGCTTCGTACGCGCCGCCAACTACGCTCTGGAAAACAAATGCCCGATGATCTGCTTCGCTGCTTCCGGTGGTGCGCGGATGCAGGAAGCCCTGATTTCCCTGATGCAAATGGCCAAGACCTCTGCGGTGCTGGCGCGTCTGCGTGAAGAAGGCATTCCGTTCATCTCCGTGCTGACCGATCCGGTCTACGGCGGCGTCTCCGCCAGCCTTGCGATGCTTGGCGACGTGATTGTCGGCGAGCCGAAAGCCCTGATCGGCTTCGCCGGTCCGCGCGTGATCGAACAAACCGTTCGCGAAAAACTGCCGGAAGGCTTCCAGCGCAGCGAATTCCTGCTGGAGCACGGTGCGATCGACATGATCATTCACCGTCAGGAACTGCGTCCGCGCCTGGGTAACCTGCTGGCGCAACTGACCGGCAAGCCGACGCCGAAATTCGTCGCCGCGCCAATCGAGCCGATCGTCGTTCCGCCGGTGCCTGCAAACATATGACCCAACGCACCCTTGGCGAGTGGCTCGCCTACCTTGAGCAGTTGCACCCTTCGGCCATCGACATGGGCCTTGAGCGCTCGCAACAGGTAGCGTCCCGCATGGGGCTGGGCAAGCCGGCGCCTCGGGTGATTACGGTCACCGGCACCAACGGCAAGGGTTCCACCTGCGCATTCGTGGCTTCATTGCTGCGAGCGCAGGGTCTGAAGGTTGGTGTCTACAATTCTCCGCACCTGCTGCGTTACAACGAGCGGGTGCAGGTCAACGGCGTCGAAGCGACGGATGCCGAGCTGTGCGAAGCCTTTGCTGCGGTAGAGGCGGGGCGTGGCGAAACTTCCCTGACTTACTTCGAAATGGGCACCCTGGCGGCGTTCTGGCTGTTTCAGCGGTCAGCGCTGGATGCGGTGGTGCTGGAAGTCGGTCTGGGCGGGCGGCTGGACACGGTCAACGTGGTGGATGCCGACATGGCGCTGGTGACCAGCATCGGCGTGGATCACGCGGATTATCTGGGCGACACCCGTGAGTCAGTGGCCTATGAAAAGGCCGGCATCTTCCGCCAGGGCGCGCCTGCGCTCTGTGGCGATCTGAACCCTCCTCAACCTCTGCTGGACAAGGCGCGCGAGCTGGCTTGCCCGTTTTTCCTGCGGGGGCGCGATTTTGACCTCGGTGTCACCGATCACAACTGGCAATGGCGCGGTCTTGACGCTCAAGGGCGTGTAGTCGAGTTGCATGATCTGCCGTTGCTCGATCTGCCGATGGAAAACGCCGCGCTGGCGTTGCAGGCGTACCTGTTGCTTGGTTTGCCTTGGGTCGATGCGCAGATTATTGATGCACTGAAAGCCACGCGGGTGGTCGGTCGCCTCGACCGCCGCCAGTTCGACTGGCAGGGCAAGCGTCTGAACCTGTTGCTGGATGTGGGGCATAACCCTCACGCCGCCGAATATCTGGCCCGTCGTTTGGCGAGCCGACCACCGGCCGGCAAGCGTCTGGCGGTGTTTGGATTGCTGGCGGACAAGGATCTGGATGGTGTTGTCGGCGAATTGAATGCTAGTGTCCAGCACTGGGCTGTTGCGCCGCTGGATTCGCCGCGGGCGCGACCGGTCGCCGATTTGCACGGGGTGTTGCATGACCTCGGCGCTTCAGTCACATCCTATGACAGCGTGGCCGCGGCCCTGGAAGGGCAGTGCGCGCTGGCGACGAGCGACGACGAAATTCTGTTGTTCGGATCATTTTATTGTGTTGCCGAGGCCCTTGAATGGCTGGCCCGGCGCTCCACGGAGGAAGCGGCAAATGGCATTGCTGGATAAGGCTTACAAACAGCGCATGGTCGGCGCCCTGGTGCTGGTGGCGCTGGCGGTGATTTTCCTGCCGATGCTGTTTTCCCGTCAGGATGAGCAGCGTCAGGTGACGGTCGAAGCGCCAGCCGCCCCGCAAGCGCCTTCGGTGCCGCAGGTGCAGGTTGAGCCGGTGGCGGTGCCTGAGCCGCAAGCCTTGCCGCAGGAGCCTGTGCCGAGTGATGACGACATCGCGCAGCAGGAAGAGCCTGTAATGCCGATCGCGCCGACTGCGCCCGTCGCGACTGCGCCTGTCGCAAAACCGGTAACGCCGCCTCCGGTCAACAAACCAGCGACTGCGCCGAGCCAGCCGATTACCGCCGCACCGGGTAAGCCGGATACCACTCAAAGCCGCGTCGACGCCAATGGCCTGTCGGTCAGTTGGTCGGTGCAACTGGCCAGCCTGTCGAGCCGTGCCAGCGCAGAAAACCTGCAAAAAACCCTGCGCAGCCAAGGCTACAACGCCTACATTCGCACGGCTGACGGCAAGAATCGGGTGTTCGTCGGGCCGTTGATCGAGCGTGCGGAAGCCGATCGTCTGCGTGACTTATTGAACCGCCAGCAGAACCTCAAGGGTTTTGTGGTGCGCTTCCAGCCTGAGCGCGGTTGAAAACTATCGACCCGATTTGAAATGCACTGACAATCGCAGCTTACCGATAAGCATGGGCTCTGCTAAAATGCGCCGCCTTATCCGTCTGTAGGCTGCACTGTGCCATTTACCTGGGTTGACTGGGCGATCGTAGCAATCGTCGCCATCTCCGCATTGATCAGTCTGAGCCGCGGCTTCGTCAAAGAAGCATTATCGCTGGTGACCTGGATCATCGCAGGAGTCGTCGCCTGGATGTTCGGTGGTGCATTGTCCGAATACCTCGGCGGATACATCGAAACGCCATCGGCACGCGTGATCGCGGGCTGCGCAATAATGTTTGTCGCCACGCTGATCGTAGGCGCAATGATCAATTATCTTATCGGCGAATTGGTTCGCGTTACCGGGTTGTCCGGGACCGATCGATTCCTCGGCATGGCCTTCGGCGCCGCGCGTGGCGTGTTGCTGGTGGTCGTGGCGGTCGGGCTGTTGAGCCTGGGGCCGGTACAGCAGGACGGGTGGTGGCAACAGTCGCAGCTCGTGCCAAAATTTCTATTGGTCGCAGACTGGTCCAAAAACCTGATTCTCGGGTGGAGCAGTCAGTGGCTTGCCAGCGGTATCAGCGTACCCGCTGAAATACCGTTCAAGGAGCACCTCTTGCCGACGGCCAAAACGCCTCAGTGAGTTGTGTTCAGTTCAGATCCATTAAGTAGGGGTTGCGTCGCATGTGTGGCATCGTCGGTATCGTCGGTAAGTCGAACGTCAATCAGGCGCTGTATGACGCGCTAACCGTCCTCCAGCACCGCGGCCAGGACGCTGCCGGTATCGTGACCAGCCATGACGGCCGGTTATTCCTGCGCAAGGACAATGGCCTGGTGCGTGACGTGTTCCATCAGCGTCACATGCAGCGTCTGGTCGGTCACATGGGCATTGGCCATGTGCGTTACCCGACCGCGGGCAGCTCGACCTCGGCCGAAGCTCAACCGTTCTACGTCAACTCGCCTTACGGCATCACCCTGGCGCACAACGGTAACCTGACCAACGTTGAACAACTGGCCAAGGAGATTTACGAATCTGACCTGCGCCACGTCAACACCAATTCCGATTCGGAAGTGCTGCTCAACGTGTTCGCGCACGAACTGGCCCAGCGTGGCAAGTTGCAGCCTACCGAAGAAGACGTGTTTGCTGCCGTCACTGACGTGCACAACCGTTGCGTCGGTGGCTACGCCGTCGTGGCGATGGTGACCGGTTACGGCATCGTCGGTTTCCGCGACCCGCACGGCATCCGCCCGATCGTTTTCGGTCAGCGTCACACCGACGAAGGCGTCGAGTACATGATCGCCTCCGAAAGCGTGTCCCTGGACGTGCTCGGTTTCACCCTGATTCGCGACCTGGCACCGGGCGAAGCGGTCTACATCACTGAAGACGGCAAGCTGCACACCCGTCAGTGCGCGACCAACCCGTCCCTGACTCCGTGCATCTTCGAACACGTCTACCTGGCGCGTCCGGACTCGATCATCGACGGCGTCTCGGTTTACAAGGCCCGTCTGCGCATGGGTGAGAAACTCGCCGAGAAGATCCTGCGCGAGCGTCCGGAGCACGACATCGACGTGGTCATCCCGATTCCGGACACCAGCCGTACCGCCGCGCTGGAGCTGGCGAACCACCTGGGCGTCAAGTTCCGCGAAGGCTTCGTGAAGAACCGTTATATCGGTCGGACCTTCATCATGCCGGGCCAGGCTGCACGGAAAAAATCCGTACGCCAGAAGCTCAACGCCATCGAACTGGAATTCCGCGGCAAGAACGTGATGCTGGTGGATGACTCGATCGTTCGCGGCACCACTTGCAAGCAAATCATCCAGATGGCCCGTGAAGCTGGCGCCAAAAACGTCTACTTCTGCTCCGCGGCACCGGCTGTTCGCTACCCGAACGTCTACGGCATCGACATGCCGAGCGCTCACGAGCTGATCGCCCATAACCGTTCGACCCAGGACGTTGCGGATCTGATCGGCGCAGACTGGCTGATCTATCAGGACTTGCCTGACTTGATCGAAGCGGTTGGTGGCGGCAAGATCAAGATCGACAAGTTCGATTGCGCGGTGTTCGACGGCCAGTACGTGACCGGCGACGTCGACGAGGCTTACCTGAACAAGATCGAGCAGGCACGCAACGATGCCTCCAAGGTCAAGACGCAGGCAGTCAGCGCGATCATTGATCTGTACAACAACTGAGTAACTACCGGCCCTGAGGGGCCGGTTTTGTATCTACTAGAACAGGGCAAGGAGTGACAGCATGAGTCAGGATTGGGATGCCGGTCGGCTGGACAGCGACCTCGAAGGCGTAGCGTTCGATACCCTGGCCGTACGCGCCGGTCAGCACCGCACGCCGGAAGGCGAACACGGTGATCCGATGTTCTTCACTTCCAGCTATGTATTCCGTACCGCCGCCGACGCGGCCGCACGTTTTGCCGGGGAAGTGCCAGGCAACGTTTACTCGCGCTACACCAACCCGACTGTGCGCGCGTTCGAAGAGCGTATTGCCGCGCTGGAAAGCGCCGAGCAAGCCGTGGCCACTGCCACTGGCATGGCCGCGATCATGGCGGTGGTGATGAGCCTGTGCAGCGCCGGCGACCATGTGCTGGTCTCGCGCAGCGTGTTCGGTTCGACCATCAGCCTGTTCGAGAAGTACTTCAAGCGCTTCGGCATCGAAGTCGATTACGTGCCTCTGGCGGACCTGTCCGGCTGGGATGTGGCGATCAAGGCCAACACCAAATTGCTGTTTGTCGAATCGCCGTCCAATCCGCTGGCCGAGCTGGTGGATATCGCCGAACTGGCGAAAATCGCTCACGCCAAAGGCGCGATGCTGGTGGTCGACAACTGCTTCTGCACGCCTGCACTGCAGCAGCCGCTGAAGATGGGCGCGGACATCGTCGTGCACTCGGCGACCAAGTTCATCGACGGCCAGGGCCGTTGCATGGGCGGCGTAGTGGCCGGTCGCAGCGAGCAGATGAAAGAAGTGGTCGGTTTCCTGCGCACCGCCGGGCCAACCCTGAGCCCGTTCAATGCCTGGATCTTCCTCAAAGGCCTCGAAACCCTGAGCCTGCGCATGAAGGCGCACTGCGCCAATGCCCAGCAACTGGCCGAGTGGCTGGAGCAGCAGGACGGTATCGAGAAAGTCCATTACGCCGGCCTGAAAAGCCATCCGCAGCACGCGTTGGCGCAGCGTCAGCAGAAAGGCTTCGGCGCCGTGGTGAGTTTCGAGGTCAAGGGCGGCAAAGAGGGCGCGTGGCGCTTTATCGATGCAACCCGGTTGATTTCGATCACCGCCAACCTTGGCGACAGCAAGACCACCATCACCCATCCGAGCACCACCTCCCACGGCCGTCTGGCGCCGCAAGAGCGTGAAGCAGCGGGTATTCGTGACAGCCTGATCCGCATTGCGGTCGGTCTGGAAGACGTGGCCGATCTGCAGGCTGATCTGGCGCGCGGGTTGGCTGCCTTGTGATCGAGTTGTCCACGCCGACTACCGGTTCCAATGGTCGCGTCGCACTGGTGACCGGTGCTGCGCGGGGCATTGGTCTGGGGATCGCGGCCTGGCTGATCAGCGAAGGCTGGCAGGTGGTGCTGACGGACCTGGATCGGGTGCGCGGTTCGAAAGTGGCGAAGGTGCTGGGCGACAACGCCTGGTTCATCGCCATGGACGTCTCGAACGAAGGGCAGGTGGCGTTGGGCATCGCCGAAGTGCTGGGGCAGTTCGGGCGTCTGGATGCGCTGGTGTGTAACGCGGCAGTGGCCGATCCGCACAACATGACGCTGGAAAGCCTTGATCTGGCTTACTGGAATCGGGTGCTGGCGGTAAACCTCAGTGGGCCGATGCTGTTGGCCAAACACTGTGCGCCGTACCTGCGTGCTCACAGCGGTGCGATCGTCAACCTGGCCTCGACCCGCGCCGGGCAGTCGGAACCCGACACGGAGGCCTATGCGGCGAGCAAGGGCGGTCTGCTGGCCTTGACTCATGCCTTGGCAATCAGCCTTGGGCCGGAAATTCGCGTCAACGCTGTCAGTCCTGGCTGGATCGATGCGCGAGACCCTGGGGTGCGGCGTGCCGAACCCCTCACTGAAGCCGACCATGCGCAGCATCCGGCGGGCAGGGTAGGGACGGTCGAGGACGTGGCGGCGATGGTTGCCTGGTTGCTGTCGAAGAATGCGGGTTTCGTCACGGGCCAGGAGTTTGTGGTCGATGGCGGCATGACCAAGAAGATGATTTACAGCGAATAGCAGTGCGGGGGCGGCCTTCTGCATTGATGCCGAATGTGCCGGCCTCTTCGCGAGCAGGCTCGCTCCCACATTAAAAATGCGCTCCACTGTGGGAGCGAGCCTGCTCGCGAAGCGGTCTGACGGCCGCGGACATCCCCAGGGATGACACGATTTTGTCTTTTTCAGAAAAACTTCAATCCTGCTATTGACTTAGCTTCGTTAGGTGCGTAAATTTCGCGGCCTCAGAGAAGCAAAGGGTGATTAGCTCAGCTGGGAGAGCGTCTGCCTTACAAGCAGAATGTCGGCGGTTCGATCCCGTCATCACCCACCACTTCTTGAGACTCTTGCGAAAGCAGGAGGGAAGCTGAAAAGCCTCCACCGACGCGCAGCGGTAGTTCAGTCGGTTAGAATACCGGCCTGTCACGCCGGGGGTCGCGGGTTCGAGTCCCGTCCGCTGCGCCATATTTTCCGAGTCAGGTTCGCCCTGATTCGAGATTGAAAGAGAAACTGAAAAGTCTCGGAGCTTTCAATCAGACGAGTTAGGACGCAAGTCCAAAGCGATACGCAGCGGTAGTTCAGTCGGTTAGAATACCGGCCTGTCACGCCGGGGGTCGCGGGTTCGAGTCCCGTCCGCTGCGCCATATCTGCCTCAAGGCCCACTGAACGCCTTGGAGCTACGAAGAAGCCTCTGGTGATCTTCGAGTCGATAGCAAAGACCCTGGTCGAAAGACCGGGGTTTTTTGTGTCTGAAATTTGGCTTTTATGCCGCTTCACGCTTACCCATATGACCTTTCTGCACGTCCGCTGCATAAAGGGCTTGGTTCAACGCGCGGACATTAATTAGAATCACTCTCATTTACGATAACTCCTTGGCACAGGGCTTCTTGAGATGAGTGATGCAGCGATGCCGAAGGAGCAAACCCTTCACGACCTGTACCGCGATCACCGTGGCTGGCTGGAAGGCTGGTTGAGAAGGCGCATGGGCAACGGCTGTGATGCGGCGGATTTGAGCCAGGATACGTTCCTGCGCGTGCTCGCCAGCTCCCAGCGCATCGCTGACTTGCAAGAGCCTCGTGCCTATCTGCTGACCGTCGGCAAACGCCTGCTGAGCAACTTCTACCAACGTCGCAGCCTTGAACAAGCCTATCTGGCCGCGTTGGCGTCGATGCCCGAAGACTGCGCGCCATCACCTGAGCAGCGCTGGCTGCTGCTGGAAACCCTGCAGGCTCTGGATGAGCTGCTCGACGGACTGCCAAGGGCGGTGCGCCGGGCGTTTCTCTGGAGTCAGCTCGAAGGCTTGAACTACCAGCAAATTGCCGAGCGTCTGCAGGTGTCGGAGCGCACTATCAAACGTTACATGGCGCAAGCCTACGAGCATTGCCTGTTGGTGGAACTGTGAACAGTCAGTCTTCATCCGATCCCCGTCAGGCCGTCCGGGCTGCCGCGCAATGGCTAGCGTTACTCGAGTCTGGCGGCGCCAATGAGCAGGACCGCGCGAACTTGCAGCGTTGGCGCGACACCTGCGCCAGTCACGAGCAGGCCTGGCAGAAGGCCCAGGCTTTGCGTCAGCGTTTCGCCGATCTGCCGTCGGCGTTGGCGCTGAGCAGCCTGGACCGCCCTGATCCGGGCCGACGCGCAGTGCTGAAGCGCGCATTGGGCGCCGTGGCGTTGGTGCCAGCGGCCTGGCTGATCAGTCGACAATTGCCTCTGGACGTCTGGCGTGCCGACCTGCACACCGCCACAGGCGAGCGCAAAACGGTGCAGCTCGCCGATGGCAGTTCCTTGCAACTCAACACCGCCAGCGCCGTCGATGTGGATGTGCAGAACCGCCGCGTGAAGTTGATCGAGGGCGAACTGTCGCTGAAGGTTCCGGGCATTGCGCCGCTGACGATCCAGACGAAGTTCGGCAACGTTATCCTCAGCCAAAGCGAAGTCTGCGTGCGCCAGGAGGCAGGCGGCTGTCGGGTGTCGGTGTTCAACGGTTCCGTGCAGTTGCAGCCCCTGCATGGGCCGGCACTGGCATTGCGCGAGGGGCAGCAGGTCAGCCTTGAAACGACGGGTGCCGGCGCGATCACGCCATTCGATGCGCTTGCACCGGGTTGGCGTGAAGGCGTGCTGATGGCTAACAACCAGCCGCTGGGGGATTTCCTGCGCGAACTCGGCACTTACCGGCCGGGCGTTCTGCGCTGGGAGCCTGAGCTGGAAACCCTGCGTGTCACCGGCAGTTTCCGTCTCGACGACACGGATCGCGTCCTCGCATTGCTCGCGGCCAGCCTGCCGCTGGAGGTGCATTCCCGAACCCGCTACTGGGTCACGTTGCTGCCGCGCAAAAATAGTGTGTAAAGCCTGTCCCCTTTTTTCGACTCGCTTGTCATTCAAGGCATGTGAACGAATCAAGAGAGCAATTCCAATGCCTGCACCTTGTTATCCGCGTCTGCGTCCGTTGTTGCACCTGAGCCTGTTGTTGGGCCTGAGTGCCAGTCCATTGTTCATAACCGCAAGCTGGGCCGAAGACAGTGCCCGACGCAATTATCAGGTACCTGCCGGCAGCCTGAGCGATGCGCTGACCCGTTTCGCCGGGCTGTCCGGGGTCAATCTCTCGGTTGACCCGGCGCTGGTCAGCGGTCGCAACAGCAACGGTCTGTCCGGCGAATACGCGGTCGAGGAGGGCTTTGCGCGACTGTTGCAGGGTTCCGGTCTGCAGTTGCAAGCGGTCGGCGAGCAGGCGTACATCCTGACCCCGGCGCCAGAAGGCAGCAGCCTGCAACTGGCCCCGACCTCGATTCTCGGTGCCAGCGGCGGAGCGGATGGCGAGGTGTATGCCGGCGGTCAGGTTGCGCGTCGCGGTTCGCAAGGTTTGCTGGGCTCGAAAGACTTCATGGAAACGCCGTTCAGCATGACCACCTACACCAGCGAGGCGGTCAAGAACTTGCAGGCGCGTACCCTGGGCGAACTGATCGCCAGCGATCCTTCCGTTCGCGCCACGAACCCGGCCGGTGGGCGATATGAGCAGTTCACCATTCGCGGGTTCAGCCTGTTCAACAGTGATGTCGCCTACAACGGCCTCTACGGCGTTTTGCCGACCTATACGATCGACATGGAGATGGCCGACCGCGTCGACATTCTCAAAGGCCCGAGCCAGCTCATCAACGGCATCTCGCCGCGAGGTGCCGTGGGTGGCGGGATCAACGTGGTGCCCAAACGCGCGACCGACAAGCCGATCACTTCGTTTACCGGCAACTACGCGTCCGACAGCCAGACCGGCGGTGCCGTGGATATTGGCAGGCGCTTCGGTGAGGACAACAAGTTCGGCATTCGTTTCAACGGCGTGAAGCAGTCCGGCGACACCGAATGGGATCACCAGAATGTCGACCGCGAGATGGCCGTGCTGGGTTTGGATTTTCGCGGTGAGCGTCTGCGACTCTCGACTGACCTGGGGCGTACCGAACGCGATACCGACGCCCCGCAGGAGCGCGTGCAAGTTGGCGCCAACGCACAGGTTCCGCATGCCAGCGATGTCCGCCACAACTATGCGCAGCCCTGGAGCAAGGCGAGTACCAACGACACGTTCGGCACGGTGAACGGCGAATTCGATGTCAGCGATAACGTGATGCTGTACGGCGGTGTAGGCGCGCGCGAAAGTAATCATGACTTCCTCCGTCATGCCGTTTCGGTCACCAACAACCGGGGCGACTTTAGCGTTCAACCGCGTGACTTCACCCGTGACGAAAGTGTCCGGACGGCTACCGCCGGGGTGCGCAACTGGTTCCACACCGGGCCCGTGAGCCATGAGGTCAACCTGGCAGCCAGCTATTTCTACATGGATTTCGAAAATGGCGGCGCCCGTTATGCCACGGCCAACAGCAATCTCTATAACCCGGTGGTAACACCGACGCCTGTCAGGCCCACTCGACTCGATTCGAAGGTCTACACCGAGAACCGCTTCAGCGGTCTGGCGCTGTCCGACACGCTGGGGTTCTTCGATGATCGCTTGTTGCTGACCCTCGGCGCCCGCTGGCAGCGGGTGAAGGTTGACGACTGGACGGACGATGTCAAAGGCGACACGGCTTACGATGAAGAAAAGGTTTCGCCGTCGGGCGGCATCCTGTTCAAGGCTACCGATAAGCTGTCGCTGTACGCCAACTACATGGAAGGCTTGAGCCAGGGCAAGATCGCGCCATCGACTTCGGTGAACGAGGATGAAATCTTCCCGCCGTTCATCAGCCGGCAGGTCGAGGTCGGCGCCAAGTATGACGCGGGTGCGTTCGCCGTGACCGCCGCAGTGTTCCGGATCAAGCAGCCGGCCTATGAAACCAACGCCACGACGCGCGTCTTCGGCCCGAACGGCAAGCGTCAAAACGAGGGCGTGGAACTGAGCGTGTTCGGTGAACCGCTCAAAGGTTTCCGCCTGCTCGGCGGTGTCATGTACATCGACAGCGAGTTGACCCACACCACCAACGGCACCTTCGACGGTAACCGCGCGCCGGCGACGCCGAAATACAACGTCAACCTCGGCGCCGAGTGGGATGTGCCGACCTTGCAGGGGCTGACCCTGACCAGTCGCGGCATCTATTCCAGTTCGCAGTTTCTGGACCAGTCCAACGTCAAGGAAATCGATTCGTGGGAGCGTTTTGATGTAGGCGCCCGCTACGCGTTCAGGGTCGAGGAAAAGAACATCACCTTGCGCGCCAACATCGAGAACGTGGCGGGCAAGCGCTACTGGAGTTCGGCCGGCGCGTCGGATGACAGTGAGCCGGGATTGACGCTGTCGACGCCGCGCACGTACTTGCTTTCGGCGACTGTCGATTTCTGAAACGGACCTGTGGGAGCGAGCACGCTCGCTCCCACAAAATATTGCGGTATTGCTTAGTAACCGAACTTGTCTCGCAATCCGTAGTACCAGGCGCCCAACGCCGCAAACGGCGTGCGCAGCAATTGCCCGCCGGGGAAAGGGTAGTGCGGCAAGTCGGCAAACGCGTCAAAACGCTCAGCCTGACCGCGCAACGCTTCGGCCAACACTTTGCCCGCCAGGTGCGTGTACGTCACGCCGTGGCCACTGCAACCCTGGGAGTAGTAGATGTTGTCGCCCAGGCGTCCGACCTGCGGAAGACGCGACAGGGTCAGCAGGAAGTTGCCGGTCCAGGCGTAATCGATCTTCACGTCCTTGAGCTGCGGGAAGGCCTTGAGCATCTTCGGTCGGATGATCGCTTCAATATTCGCCGGGTCGCGCGCGCCGTACACCACGCCACCGCCGAAAACCAGGCGCTTGTCGCCGGTCAGGCGGTAATAGTCGAGCAGGTAGTTGCAGTCTTCGACACAGTAATCCTGCGGCAACAGGCTCTTGGCCAACGCTTCGCCCAATGGCTCGGTGGTAATCACCTGCGTTCCGCACGGCATCGACTTGGCCGCCAATTCCGGCACCAGATTGCCGAGGTACGCGTTGCCCGCCACGATGATGAACCTGGCCCTGACCCTGCCCTGAGGTGTGTGCACTACCGGGGTTGCGCCGCGCTCGATGCGCACCGCCGGCGACTGCTCATAGATAGTGCCGCCCAGCGACTCGACCGCTGCTGCTTCGCCGAGTACCAGGTTCAGTGGATGTATGTGCCCGCCGCTCATGTCGAGCATGCCGCCAACGTATTGCTCGCAGTTCACCACTTCACGAATGCGGCGTTGATCCATCAGCTCAAGCTGCGTATGACCGAAACGCTCCCACAGACGCTTCTGCGATTCCAGATGGCCCATCTGCTTGGCGGTGATTGCGGCGAATACGCCGCCGTCCTTCAGGTCGCACTGGATATTATATTTGGCGACCCGCTCACGAATGATTCGCCCGCCCTCGAACGCCATCTGCCCCAACAACTGCGCCTGTTTGGGGCCGACAGTGCGCTCGATGACATCGATGTCGCGGCTATAACTGTTAACGATCTGGCCACCGTTACGACCCGATGCACCGAAACCCACCTTGGCGGCTTCCAGCACCGTGACCTTGAAACCGTTCTCCAGCAGAAACAGGGCAGAGGACAGACCGGTGTAACCGGCACCGATCACACAGACATCAGTCTCTACATCACCCTGCAAGGCCGGGCGCGGCGGAACCGCATTGGCCGATGCGGCGTAGTAGGACTCTGGGTAGGGGGTGTTCGCCATCCTGCTGCCTCTGTTTAATATATTTTACGAGTGCATCGATCCTACCCGAGTTAAAAATCGACCGCCAGCCACCGCAAAATCTTCCTTGCAGCCGCGAAATTAAATATTTTGCATATTCATAGGGTTAGCTCGAAAAAAGGTGTTGACACCCCTCCGGAATTCCGTAGAATGCCGCCTCACAGCAGGCACGTAGCTCAGTTGGTTAGAGCACCACCTTGACATGGTGGGGGTCGTTGGTTCGAGTCCAATCGCGCCTACCAAACAAAATCCGCTCTGCTGGGCGGTCTAGAAGGGCTCACCGAAAGGTGAGCCCTTTTTTGTTGTCTGCGATTTGCAAAGCCCTCGCCGCGCTACATCATCAGGTCGGCTCTGACCTTCATGTAAGCCGTAGGCTTACATTTGTCGGAAGATCAAAAGCCAAGACCTGGAGCCTTCGATGATTACTGAGCAACTTGATTAAAAGTTTTTCGGATGTCGGTGCCGAGTATTTCGGTGATCTTTTGATAGCCTTCAAAGTTTGGATGGACTGCGTTATCCCAGAAATAGCTTTGGCTGTTTGGAAGCTTCCTGAACTCGGAGCCCAAATCGATTACTTTGCAGTCGCATCCCTCGCCATTCCACGCAAGCAATAATCTGTTCACTTCCTCATTGCGTGCATCATGTTCGTCAAGCCGGGGAAGCAGCGTAGAAATGATGACCTGTCCGCCTTTTTCGCTCAGTGCTTTCGCGATCACTTTCAAATTTTCAACTGTTTTTGGTGGCGCCCAAAAATTCCAATCGTTTGTTCCTGCAAGCACAAAGTAATAATTGGATGGTTTGATTTTGTCCAGGCGGTCAATTATTTGCTGGGTATTGTTGCCGCCTTCACCGGCATGGCCATAACCAACCACATCGGTGTGAGGCCCTACAAACTGCACTCCAGGCAACTCTGGGGCGAGTAGGCAACGGAAATACCGGCCGTAGCTCCACCAGGTAATCGAGTCGCCTACCATCGTCAGGGTTTTAGCGTTTTTCACGGGTTCTGTTTTAAGGGCGTAAAACTCGTAGATTCCGGGCTTTTTCGGAGCTTTTCCGGATTCCCACTCAACGTTCCCGATATAAGACACCCCGTCAATCAGGAAGGCCTCGCCCAGACGGAATCTCGCAGATGACTTGCCGGAATCCATTTCATAAAGAGTGTCAAAGTCGAACACTGCATTCTTGCCAGTGATGTCGCCGGTCTCCGGTGAGAATTTGATCGCGTCGGATTTCAGCTTTTTCGTCTCAAAAGACCCAATCAAGGTTTTCCCGACGATGGTCGTGGGTTGCATCTCACAGGCTGCTTGCGCCGTAGAGGCGCACAGCATGAGGAAAAATATAATTTTGCGCATTGGAGCTATCAGATCCGTGCCGAATGATGGGCGGGAGTCTACAAGCAGAGTGATCGGATGTCTGTCACATAGCTACCATTGCAAGCCAATGCAGCGCCGACCTGAGTGACGATCTTCATTGCACCTGCTTGCACCTCGCGAGTGACCTTGTTTTCTGTTCATCGTTTGCGTCGTCCGTGCGGGAGGACTGGCAAGCTACGCGGGTTCAAACGATAGCGGCTAGGTAGGCAATCCCCGATTTAATGGGCTACTACTGACAGGCTGATCCAACTCAAACCTGACTGGAGAATCTCGATGCTTGCCCACTGGTTTTTTGCGGCGATTCATCTCTTGGCGTTCGCCCTGGGTTTCTGGGCCGTACTGACCCGCGGCAGCGCTTTTCGGCGGTTGGCCGCTGGGATGGGTGAGGCGCGTAGCGTCTTGATTGCAGATAATCTGTGGGGCATTTCAGCGGTCATTCTGCTGATCACCGGTGGGATGCGAGCCTTTGCCGGGTACGAAAAGGGCACTGATTACTATCTTCACCAGCCGCTGTTCCATCTGAAGATGACGCTTTTCGTTCTCATTCTGCTGCTTGAAATCGCGCCGATGATCACCCTGATCAAATGGCGGATTGCGCAGGCGCGGGGCGCAGCCATTGATGCCAGTCGTGCGAAGCTGTTCGCGCGGATCAGCCATATCGAAGCGCTGCTGGTGATGTTGATGGTCGTGGCGGCCACGGGCATGGCGCGGGGAGTGACGTTTGGTTAGCCGAGTACGAATGCATACTTCCCCAGGCTTAATCCGAAACGTCCGACAGCCATGACGTGAGACATGCCGGTAGTATCGGCTTCACGTTCGTGGGTGGGGGGATGCAGGAGTGATTGCTGTGCGTGAATCTTTAGCCAGCCGTGGTTCGGGGGCGAACAGGCTGGCTACTGACTGCAGCAGGATTCAGGATTGCGGCTTGTCCGGGGCGGTCAGGCCTGCCTGAATGCGCTGATAGATTTCTTCGCGGTGCACCGCAACGTCTTTCGGGGCGTTGATGCCAATTCTGACTTGCTGGCCGCTTACGCCCAGAATGGTGATCGTAATGTCATCGCCAATATTTATGCTTTCACCGACTTTGCGGGTGAGTATCAGCATGGTCTTCTCCTTGATTGCTTTGTAGGGCACCTGATTCGGACAGTGCAGAGGTCGGTGGTATGTATAGATTAGTGCGAAGTCTCACGGTTTGGGTGCCTCTTTCTGACGCGCAGATGCTGCATTAATTCCCAAGGCGTAACTATACAGAGGCCGCCTCCATGATTCTCGTTGTTTTGCGCCCATTTTGCGGCACTCGAGAAGTATTCATGGGTGTTAAAATCTCCGCTTTCAGCATTCAGAGGGAAGCGTTGTGCGCAAAATGGCTTTGGTAATCGCAGTACTGGCATTGGCGGGATGCGGTGAGGATAAGCGCGCTGATGCGCCAAAGCCGCAGCCAGCCGTGGCGGCAGCACCGGCGGCGGTATCTGCGCCGCAGTGGGATCTGGAAGTGCGAGGTGAAATAACCCAGGCTGTCAGCGACCTGAGCGGCTGGCTGATCGAGCACAGTTTCGTTTCCAGCGTGGTCAAGGAAAATGGCAAGACCCGCATCCTGATGGGGCCATTCAATTCCAAAGCCGAAGCTGAAGCCAAGCAGGAAGAGGTGCGCGCGGCGCTGACCCGGGCGAAAAAACAGAACATCGAACTGCTGGTCATCGAGCATCCGGTGACTCAGTAAGGCCTCATCGGTCGCCCAAGCGCCTCGGTGCCCGCACGATTGAAAACGAAAAAGGCCTGGGGCATTCAACCCCAGGCCTTTTTGTTTTCAACAAGTGTTTAACCGCACGCTTTCATGTCCACCGGCCCGACAAACTCGTTGCCGCGCCCCATCACGCACGCCACGCTCTGATTGCGCTGACGTTCCCAGGCCTGTACCGGATAGGTTTTGTTCCATGCTTCGTACAGTTGCAGATCCTGTTTCGACAGGCGCAAACCGTACTGCTTGCTCATGTAAAAGTACGTCCGGGCGATCATGCCGCGAATAGAAGGGCGGGGCATGACCTTTTTTGCCTTGAAATCAACCTGGGTCAGGCACGAACCGTATTGACCCGATTGCTCCGGTAACCAGCCAAAACTGAAATTGCTGCGATCGCCATTCACCTCGCCGATGCTCGGCACCAGGTTATGCAAGTCGGCCTCGGCCTTCTGGTAGGTCGGGTCGTAGCGCGTGCAGTTCTTGCGTCCGCCTTCCTGCCAGCACTGGCGCTGATGGCCGATCTGCCAGGCCGGGACGATGTGTTCCCACTCGATGCGCGAAGCGCGCTTGGCATTTTTGCGTGGCACATAACCGCAGGCCGACAGGTCCACCTTGTTGCCGGTGTATTTACAGCCGCAATAGAACTCGGTGGATTGCGGGGCGTACAGCTTCCAGGCGACTTTCTTGGCTTCATTGAAGGTGCGCGGGGCGTCAGCTTGCGCGCCCATCGCGAAGAGCAAAAACAGCAAAGCAAAAAAACGGACACTCATTGACTCAATCTTCCTTCGGCACAACCCAGAAAATCTGCACACCGCCATCGTCGCGGTAGGCGAGGGTGACGTTGTCGTTTTCGTCGATTTCTTCGAGTAGTTGCTCCCACTCATCCACTGGCTCGTCCGGAAGTCGGAAGATCAGGGCCGCTTTGGCTTTCTGAGCGGTGGGGGAGTTGATGATTTTCTGAACGCGCATACCCATGCGTACATAGGCATCAGGAGAGGCAGAGGTGGTGGCCACGGAATTGTCCTTATTAAGCTGTACGTGCATACAGTATTTAACTGTAGGCATTTTCGCAACTGCTTAAAATTCAAGAAAATCCTCTGACAGCAGTTTTTCCCGATTGGTGTAGGACGAAGAAGATTTTTTTATCAGGCAGAGACCACTCGCCACGGCTGGCGAGTGGTGAAAGCGGTGCCCGACCGGGACCGGTCGGGCGAGGGCGAATCAGTATTCCCAGAACATCCGTTGCAGCTCTTTGCTGTCATTGGTCTTGGTCAGCGCGACCATGGCCAGGATGCGGGCCTTCTGTGGGTTCAGGTCATGGGCCACAACCCAGTCGTACTTGTCGTCTGGCTGTTCGGCGTTACGCAATACGAAGCCACCGGCGTTGACGTGGGAGGAACGAATGATTTGCACGCCATCCTTGCGCAGGGCTTGCAGGGCTGGAACCACGCGCGAAGACACCGAACCGTTGCCGGTACCCGCGTGGATGATGGCTTTGGCGCCGGATTGAGCCAGCGCTTTGTAGGCGGTATCACTCACGTTGCCGTAGGAATAGGCGATTTCGACGTCAGGCAGGCTCTTGATGTTCTTGATGTCGAACTCCGAGTCCATGGTGTGGCGCTTGGCCGGCAGGCGGAACCAGTAGGATTTGCCTTCGACCACCATGCCAAGAGGACCCCAGGCACTTTTAAACGCCTCGGTCTTGATGTTGATCATCTTGCTGACGTCACGACCCGACTGGATTTCATCGTTCATGGTCACCAGCACGCCTTTGCCGCGCGCGTCTTTGCTGCTGGCCACGGCCACGGCGTTGTACAGGTTCAGCATGCCGTCTGCGGACATCGCGGTGCCTGGGCGCATGGAGCCCACGACGATGATCGGTTTGTCGGTTTTTTCCACCAGGTTCAGGAAGTAGGCCGTTTCTTCCAGGGTGTCGGTGCCGTGGGTGATGACGATGCCGTCGACGTCTTTGCTGTCAGCCAGTTCGGCCACGCGACGACCCAGTTGCAGCAGGTTGTCATTGGTAATGCTTTCGGAGGCGATCTGCATGACCTGTTCGCCGCGAACATTGGCCAATTGGCTCAGTTCCGGAACGCCGGCGATCAGCTGTTCGATGCCGACTTTCGCCGCTTGATACGTCGCGCTGTTGGCGGCGCTGGCGCCCGCGCCGGCAATGGTGCCGCCGGTGGCCAGGATCACCACGTTCGCCAGTTTCTGTTTGGTTTCGACTTCTTTTGCCTGAAGGGCTGTCGGAAGGAGCAGCAGGAGGGCCAAGGCGCCCGGAACAAAAGTCTTGAAAGCAGATGTCATTATTTTTCTCTCTAGTAGTGAGACGGTGCGGATGCAGGTTCATCTAGATGCGCCCCGGACAGATCTGAATGTCTGGGGTGAATGAGAGGGAGCAGGATCTGTACCAGTCATACCTGGAAATGAAAAATAGCTTTAACCCAATGATTTGTATCAATTATTCGGACTGTGTTGAGCGAGGTTTAAACGTCCTGTTGTCCGGTTTTCCGAATATGTTTGTTATTTGCGTTCGGCTCTCCGAAAAGGGCTACGGCTTCTGTTGAACAGGTCTTCTTGCCAGACGGAAAATCATTGCTAAAGAAACCTGCGCGCAGGTCGATGCTTGTCTGAAGGATTTTTTTTTTCAGGAGTTCACATGTCTTTTTCGATCGGTTTTCCCAATGCAGGCGCAATCACCATCGGTGGCAAATCCACCGCAACGATCAACGCCTTGAGCGAATCAACTTCCGAGGCTTCAAAACTGGCGTTGGGTACCGAGGAGGAGGGTGGCGCAACCAAGGTCCGGACCGGCGGCGCGGTGATCGAAACAAAAACGGAAAGTGATAGCGAAAGCGGTAGCGACCAAAGCATTGTGGTGAAGATGCTGCTCAAGCGTATGCAGGAACTGCAGCAGCAACTGCGCGAACAACAGCAACAACTGGCGGCGGCTCAAGTGGCGAGTTACCCGACACCGGAAGCCAAGACCGCTGTCGTCATGTCGATTCAAGGGCAAGTTGCCAACACCAGCGGGGCGCTGGCGGAAGTCACAGGCAATCTGGTCAAGGAACTGGCCAAGAGCTCCGGCTCGGGTGGTGTGATCAGCACCACGGCATAAGCGGTTTTGTTACCGCAAGCACAAACCGTATTTTTCGGTCGTTGACAAATAGCGGCAGGGTTCGCATAGTTCGGTCTACGCAAACGTTTGCGCGGCACTGCCGATGGCTTGTGCCATCGGTTTACGCGGTGAAACTTATGCCAGCGCAAGCGTTGCTCAGAATAATCATAAGATCGGAGTGAACCCATGAAGCTGCCATTCGCTGGACGTCTTCTCGCTGTCGCTATGCTGGCTGCCGCATCCGCCGCGTTGCCTGTCTCCTCGGCCTTCGCCGACACTGAAAAACCCAAAGTCGCGCTGGTCATGAAATCCCTGGCCAACGAATTCTTCCTGACCATGGAAGACGGCGCCAAGGCCTACCAGAAAGATCACTCCGCCGATTTCGACCTGATCTCCAACGGCATCAAGGACGAAACGGACACTGCGGGCCAGACGCGTATCGTCGAGCAAATGATTCTGGCCAAGGTCAATGCACTGGTCATCGCACCCGCTGACTCGAAGGCCATGGTCCCGGTGATCAAGAAAGCCATCGACGCCGGCATCACCGTGGTCAACATCGATAACCAGCTGGACCCAGCGGTCGTCAAAAGCAAAAACATCAATGTTCCGTTCGTAGGCCCGGACAACCGCAAAGGCGCGCGTCTGGTGGGTGAGTACCTGGCCAAGCAACTGAAGGCCGGTGACGAAGTCGGCATTATCGAAGGTGTGTCCACCACCACCAACGCCCAGGCTCGCACTGCAGGCTTCAAGGATGCGATGGAAGCGGCGCAGATCAAGGTCGTGTCCCTGCAATCCGGCGATTGGGAAATCGATAAAGGCAACAAGGTCGCGGCGTCGATCCTCAGCGAATACCCGCAAGTCAAAGCCCTGCTGGCCGGCAACGACAGCATGGCCGTCGGCGCAGTGTCTGCCGTGCGTGCCGCGGGCAAGGCCGGCAAGGTGCAAGTGGTCGGTTACGACAACATCAACGCCATCAAGCCGATGCTCAAGGATGGCCGTGTCCTGGCCACCGCAGACCAGTTCGCTGCCAGGCAAGCCGTGTTCGGCATCGAGACGGCGCTGAAGATCGTCAAGGGTGAGAAAGTCGACAGCGGCACCAACGGCGTGATCGAAACTCCGGTAGAGCTGGTTACCAAGTAGTCCTTCTGGCGACGCAACGGTGCTCGCCCGTCCGGGCGAGCGCATGGAGAGTTTTTATGTCTGTTTGCGCTCCGAACGCTGTCCTCTCGGTCAGCGGTATCGGCAAGACCTACGCGCAGCCTGTCCTCACCGGTATCGACCTGACGCTGATACGCGGCGAGGTGTTGGCGCTGACCGGCGAGAACGGCGCCGGCAAAAGCACGCTGTCGAAGATCATTGGTGGATTGGTCACGCCGACCACCGGCCAGATGCAATTCCAGGGGCAGGATTACCGCCCTGGCAGCCGTACCCAGGCTGAAGACCTGGGCATTCGCATGGTCATGCAGGAACTCAATCTGTTGCCGACCCTGTCGGTAGCGGAAAACCTGTTTCTCGATAACCTGCCCAGCAACGGCGGCTGGATCAGTCGCAAGCAATTGCGCAAGGCCGCGATCGAAGCCATGGCTCAGGTCGGGCTCGACGCGATCGACCCGGACACCCTCGTCGGCGAACTGGGCATCGGTCATCAACAGATGGTCGAGATCGCCCGCAACCTGATCGGCGATTGTCATGTGCTGATCCTCGACGAACCGACCGCGATGCTGACGGCCCGTGAAGTCGAAATGCTGTTCGAGCAAATCACGCGCCTGCAAGCTCGTGGCGTGTCGATCATCTATATCTCCCATCGCCTCGAAGAGCTGGCGCGGGTGGCTCAGCGCATTGCGGTGTTGCGCGACGGCAATCTGGTTTGTGTCGAGCCGATGGCCAACTACAACAGTGAGCAATTGGTGACCTTGATGGTTGGCCGTGAACTCGGTGAACACATCGACATGGGGCCGCGCAACATCGGCGCGCCGGCGTTGACGGTCAAGGGCCTGACCCGCTCCGACAAAGTGCGCGACGTCTCCTTTGAGGTGCGTGCCGGGGAAATCTACGGGATTTCCGGTTTGATCGGGGCAGGGCGCACCGAGTTGCTACGCCTGATTTTCGGCGCCGACACAGCGGACAGCGGCACGGTTGCGCTGGGTTCGCCGGCACAGGTCGTGAGTATTCGTTCGCCGGCGGACGCTGTCGGTCACGGCATTGCCCTGATCACCGAAGACCGCAAGGGCGAGGGCTTGCTGCTGACGCAATCGATCAGCGCGAATATTGCCCTGGGTAACATGCCGGTGATTTCCAGCGGCGGTTTCGTCAACAACGGTGACGAGATGTCGCTGGCCCAGCGTCAGATCGACGCCATGCGCATCCGCAGTTCCAGCCCGACGCAATTGGTCTCGGAGTTGTCCGGCGGCAATCAGCAGAAGGTCGTGATCGGCCGTTGGCTGGAGCGCGACTGCTCGGTGTTGCTGTTCGATGAGCCGACTCGCGGCATCGACGTCGGCGCCAAATTCGACATCTATGCACTGCTCGGTGAGCTGACTCGTCAGGGCAAGGCGCTGGTGGTGGTGTCCAGCGACCTGCGTGAACTGATGCTGATCTGCGACCGCATCGGCGTGCTGTCGGCGGGGCGCCTGATCGAGACCTTCGAGCGCGACAGCTGGACCCAGGATGACTTGCTTGCCGCTGCTTTTGCCGGCTATCAAAAACGTGATGCGCTGCTCAACGAAGCAGCGCCTAGGGATCTTCCATGAAAACTGCAACATCTGCCGGTAAACGTAGTGGCAATTTTTACGGCCTCGGCACCTATCTGGGCCTGGCCGGTGCCTTGCTGGCGATGGTCGCGCTGTTCTCGGTCCTGAGCAGCCATTTTCTGTCTTACGACACGTTCAGTACCCTGGCCAACCAGATTCCGGACTTGATGGTGCTGGCGGTCGGCATGACGTTCGTGTTGATCATCGGCGGCATCGACCTGTCGGTGGGCTCGGTGCTGGCGCTTGCGGCGTCAACGGTCAGCGTGGCGATTCTCGGCTGGGGCTGGAGCGTATTGCCGGCAGCATTGCTCGGTATGGCGGCCGCCGCATTGGCGGGGACGATCACCGGTTCGATCACCGTGGCGTGGCGGATTCCTTCGTTCATCGTCTCCCTCGGCGTGCTCGAAATGGCTCGTGGTGTGGCGTATCAGATGACCGGCTCGCGCACCGCCTATATCGGTGATGCCTTTGCCTGGCTGTCCAATCCGATTGCCTTCGGCATTTCGCCGTCGTTCATCATTGCCTTGCTCATCATCTTCGTTGCCCAGGCAGTGTTGACTCGCACGGTGTTCGGTCGCTACCTGATCGGCATCGGCACCAACGAAGAAGCCGTGCGTCTGGCGGGGATCAATCCCAAACCCTACAAGATTCTGGTGTTCAGTCTGATGGGGCTGCTGGCCGGGATTGCCGCGCTGTTTCAGATTTCCCGCCTGGAGGCGGCGGACCCGAATGCCGGTTCTGGCCTGGAACTGCAAGTGATCGCTGCGGTAGTGATCGGCGGCACCAGCCTGATGGGCGGGCGCGGCTCGGTCATCAGCACGTTTTTCGGGGTGTTGATCATCTCGGTACTGGCGGCCGGTCTGGCGCAGATCGGCGCAACCGAACCGACCAAACGCATCATCACCGGCGCGGTCATCGTGGTGGCGGTGGTGCTTGATACCTATCGCAGTCAGCGCGCAAGCCGGCGGACCTGAGTCATGGCAACAATCAAGGATGTGGCAGCGCTCGCGGGGATTTCCTACACCACGGTTTCCCATGTGGTGAACAAGACCCGGCCCGTCAGCGAAGAAGTGCGGATCAAGGTCGAAGCGGCAATCAAAAGTCTCGACTACGTGCCCAGTGCCGTGGCCCGCTCATTAAAAGCCAAGACCACCGCGACCATCGGTCTGCTGGTGCCCAACAGCCTCAACCCATACTTCGCCGAACTGGCGCGCGGCATCGAGGATTACTGCGAGCGTAATGGCTATTGCGTGATCCTCTGCAACTCCGATGACAACCCGGACAAGCAACGCAGCTATCTGCGCGTATTGCTGGAAAAGCGCATTGACGGGCTGATCGTGGCGTCGGCCGGTGGGGACGCCGTGCTGGCTGAGGGGCTTGCGGGCGTGCGCACGCCGATGGTGATAGTCGACCGTGGGCTGGAAGGGGTTGATGCGGATCTGGTACGCATCGATCACGAGTACGGCGCTTATCTGGCAACCCGCCATCTTCTGGAGTTGGGGCATCGTGACATCGCCACCATTGGCGGGCCGGCCAGTACCAGCGTCGCGCAGATGCGTCTGGCGGGTTATTGCCGCGCGCTGAAAGAGGCGGGCGTTGAAGTGCCTCGCGAGCGCATGCTCGAAAGCGATTTCACCAGCACCGGCGGTTACAGCGCCGCCGCGATTCTGTTGGAGAAGAATCCGCCCAGCGCCATCTTCGCCGGTAACGACATGATCGGCATCGGCGTGTTGCGCGCCGCCGCCGAGCGCAATATTCGTGTGCCGAGCGAGCTGTCGGTGATTGGCTTCGACGATATCCAGATGAGCCGTTATGTCTACCCGGCGCTGACCACCGTGGGCCAGTCGATCCTGCAACTCGGCGAGATGGCGGCCGAAGTGCTGTTGCGCAGAATCGCCACCCCGGCCATGGCCACCGATCAACGGATCGTGACGCCCAGTATTGTGCTGCGCGAATCGACTGCGCCGCTGGCCGGTGTGTTTGCCCACTTCCGTTAAACAGAAAGCACCGTTGAAATTGCATTTATGAGTAGTGATGTATGCCAGCAAAAGTAGTGGTGATAGGCAGCCTGAACATGGACCTGGTGACCCGCGCGTCACGGTTGCCCCGTGGCGGTGAAACGCTGATTGGCGAGTCGTTTGCCACGGTCTCCGGCGGCAAGGGTGCGAATCAGGCGGTTGCTGCGGCGCGACTGGGTGCGCAAGTGTCGATGGTCGGTTGCGTCGGCAGCGACGCCTATGGCGAGGAGCTGCGTGGAGCGCTGTTGGCCGACCGTATCGATTGCCAGGCAGTCAGCACCGTCGACGGTGCCAGCGGTGTGGCGTTGATTGTGGTCGATGACAACAGCCAGAACGCGATCGTGATTGTCGCCGGTGCCAACGGTGCGCTGACGCCAGCAGTGATTGACCGCTTCGATGCGGTGTTGCAGGCGGCGGATGTGATCATCTGTCAGCTCGAAGTGCCGGATGCCACGGTCGGCCATGCGCTCAAGCGCGGTCGTGAACTGGGAAAAACCGTGATTCTCAACCCGGCGCCCGCCAGCCGACCGTTGCCGGCAGACTGGTATGCGGCCATCGACTATCTGATCCCTAACGAGAGCGAGGCCTCGGCCCTTAGCGGTGTGCCGGTGGATTCGCTGGAAACCGCCGAAGTCGCGGCGACCCGATTGATCGCCATGGGGGCCGGCAAGGTGATCATCACCCTCGGTGCGCAAGGCTCGCTGTTTGCCAATGGAAGCAGCTTCGAACACTTTCCAGCGCCGAAGGTAAAGGCGGTCGATACCACGGCGGCGGGCGATACCTTTGTCGGCGGTTTTGCTGCCGCACTGGCCGCCGGCAAAAACGAGGCGCAAGCGATCCGTTTCGGCCAGGTCGCTGCGGCGCTGTCAGTGACCCGTGCCGGCGCGCAACCCTCGATCCCCACTTTGTCCGACGTACAGGCCTTTAAAGCACCATGAAAAAAACACCGTTGCTCAACATCGCGCTGTCGCGACTGATCGCTTCCCTGGGACATGGCGACATGGTCGTGATTGGCGATGCCGGCCTGCCGGTTCCGCCGGGTGTCGAACTGATCGACCTGGCCTTGACCCACGGCGTTCCGGATTTCATCAGCACGTTGAAGGTTGTGCTCAGCGAAATGCAGGTCGAAAGCCACGTGTTGGCCCAGGAGATTCTGGACAAACAGCCGTCGGCGCTGGTGACACTGGATGAGCTGAATGCCGAAGGTGCGCTGGGTCGGCGTGAGCTGCTCAGTCATGACCAATTCAAAGTCCTGAGCCGACAGGCGCGGGCGATTGTTCGTACAGGCGAATGTCAGCCGTACTGCAACGTCGTGCTGGTGGCCGGGGTCACGTTCTGATTCGTTTTCGTCTGTCTGCTTTTCCACGCACAAGGAGTGCGCTATGTACCGCTATGCTCAGAAACTGCACCATCTGCTCCGGAGTCTGCTGCTTTTGTCCCTGATTACCGCAACAAGCGCCCAGGCGGCGGACAAGATCGACTTGATCATCGACACCGACCCGGGTGCCGACGACGTGGTTGCTTTGCTGTTTGCGCTGGCGTCACCAGAAGAACTGAGCATCCGCGCGTTGACCACCGTCGCCGGCAACGTGCGTCTGGACAAGACCTCGCGTAATGCGCGGCTGGCCCGCGAGTGGGCGGGGCGCGAGGATGTGCCGGTTTATGCCGGTGCGCCGAAACCGCTGATGCGTACGCCGATTTATGCCGAGAACATTCACGGTAAAGAAGGCCTGTCGGGCGTCACTGTGCATGAGCCGAAGCAAGGTTTGGCAAAGGGTAATGCGGTCAATTACCTGATCGACACCTTGAAAACCGCCAAACCCCACAGCATCACCATCGCTATGCTCGGTCCACAGACCAACCTGGCGCTGGCGCTGATCCAGGAGCCCGAGATCGTTCAGGGCATCAAGGAAGTGGTGATCATGGGTGGTGCTCACTTCAACGGTGGCAACATCACCCCGGTGGCCGAGTTCAACCTGTTCGCCGACCCGCAGGCAGCTGAAGTGGTGCTGAAAAGTGGCGTCAAACTAACCTATCTGCCATTGGACGTGACCCACAAGGTCCTTACCAGCGAAGCGCGCCTGAAGCAGATCGCCGCACTGAACAATAATGCCAGCAAGCTGGTGGGCGATATTCTCAACGAGTACGTCAAAGGCGACATGGAGCACTACGGTCTTCCGGGTGGCCCGGTGCATGACGCCACCGTCATTGCCTACCTGCTCAAGCCGGAGCTGTTCACCGGCCGTTCGGTCAATGTGGTGGTTGATAGTCGCGAAGGCCCGACCTTCGGTCAAACCATCGTCGACTGGTATGACGGCCTGAAAGCGCCGAAAAATGTGTTCTGGGTTGAAAGTGGTGATGCTCAGGGATTCTTCGACCTGCTGACCCAGCGTCTGGCTCGTCTGAAGTAAGTTGTACACCCGCAGGTGCCAGCCTGCGGGGTTACTCCCTTTCGTTGTATTCAGCGCCCTTGTAGTCGGCCGGGTACTTCTCGAATATCTGCGCGATGAAGGATTGCGCCGCTTCAGTCCCCAGCTCCTTGACCAATAGATCGATACCAATGATTGCCAGCTCCTCCGGACTGCCCGGGCTGTAAGAGCTGTGGCCTTGTGGCCACTTGGCTTTGATGTCGGCGTCGATGCTTACGGTGGTCATGTTGGCGCTCGTGAATTCGGGAAAGTCTGGGTGTGAGTTAAGCATTTTGCGGGGCGTTTGGCACTCCGACTTAGGCATGAGGGGAAGGCTATGCGACACTTGGTTTTTGATGATTTTTCAAGGACCGTGCTGTGCAGATTGATTTGAACTCTCCTGACGGCTTGACCCTTGAGGCGGTGCGCCAGCTGCTGGCCTCTGCCAGTGATGATGAGCACACCCAATTGCGGGTGACCAAGGGCGGCATCGCTTACATTTCATCGGGTGTCGTAGGTGGCACTGACATCGGCGGGCTGCTGTTTCGTCTGGAGACGTGGGCCAAGGGCTCGGGGTATGTGGGGTTGGTCGCGGCCAGTGACGAGGTGTGGGTCATGCAGATCTTCAATGCGCTGAAAGAGAACTGGCCATCACCACCATTCGATTACATCGATATTTATTGAGCGCAGGTCATATTCAGTCACGATTGCGGGGTGAATGACCGGGAGTGCTCAGGCAAACTCGCCGCTTGTCCGGGTCGAGGGTAGGGCGCTGGCGCTGCCTGTGAAACCAAACGCCAGATTGGCGGTCGCACGATCTCAGCTTAACTATTGAAAAAAGGAGGCTTCATGCCTTGGAAGCTCGCGTCATTGGGTACTTTGTTGGCCGCTAGTCTGCTGGCAGGTTGCAGCAGCACATCTACCGAATCGGCAACAGACCCTGTCACGACGACGGATACCGGCCACAGTCGTTGCGAAGCAAAGGCTGCCGAATTCACCATTGGCAAAAAGGCTTCGCCCGCGCTGCTGGAACAGGCGCGTGTTCGCGCAGGCGCGCAGAATGCCCGTATCCTCAAGCCTGACGATATGGTGACGCTGGAGTACCGCTCCGACCGCTTGAACCTGAACACCGATGCCAACCTGGTGATCACGCGCATCAACTGCGGCTGATAGCGTCCGGCTTTTGTTCCACCCATAAAAAACCCCGTCACATGGACGGGGTTTTTTTAGTGCGCCAAGAAATTACTCTGGGCGAACTTGAGCAGCTTGCATACCCTTTTGGCCTTTCTCAGCCACGAAGGAAACAGTCTGGCCTTCTTTCAGGCTTTTGAAACCGTCGCTTTCGATAGCTTTGAAGTGTACGAACAGGTCGTCACCGCCACCTTGAGGAGTGATGAAGCCGAAGCCTTTTTCATCGTTGAACCATTTAACGGTGCCGGTTTGGCGATTAGACATGGTGTATCTCCAAGAAACATATATTTTCAGTAGTACTGTGCTGCTCAGGCCAACTGGGCACACCGGGGTATCATAGTCGAAATGTTCGCTTTGGGAGCCCCCCGGACGTGCTGTTTGCCCTACAGTCGCGCTTTCTTTGTTGCCTGATGTGGCTGAAAGCCCCGATTTAAAAGGCTTTCAGCCGAAAGTAAAGACGATAAAAAAACCTGTAAAACCTGCATAAATTGTCGAAAAAGGCGGTTTTCAGATGCCTTTTGTCGGCACCAAACCCTTTTTTGACACCTTGTCGGGCTTATTTTTTCTGCGGATTATTGGCCTTGCACTTGGAAATTTGGGTCAGGGCCTGTTGTTTCAGGGCGTCACTGGCCTGGTTGTCCATCAACGACTGAATGTCGCTGGCCGGGTATGACTTGATGGCATCGGCACCACAAGCGCAGTGGGCTTTTGCCGCTGCAGCGCCGATCTGAGGGGTTGCCGCTTGAGTGCACTGAGCCATGTATTTCTCGCGCTCGCCCTTCGGCCAATCGGCATGGGCGGCCAACGGCAGCAACAGGACGATGGGGGCGACTACTGCGAACAAACGATTCAGACGCATGCTGGGATGCTCCTTGTGGGTCAATGTCTTGTTATCTGAGGGGTAAAGCGGGGTTCAAGTTCAGCACTCTGGCATAAAAAGGACTGATTTGCCCCAGCAGAAAACCTCGGCACCGCGACGACCGTTCATCTGTGCTAGCATGCCTCGCTCGGGTATTTGCAAGCTCCGCAGACCTTCAGTCACGGTGGCGGCAGATGTTCGAATAACCCTGATTTGAATCCCAGTCACTCTGGTTCGGTTTTCCGGTTGGCCGCAAGGCTCCTGCCGCTGTAAGGCAGGCGTTCGTCATTGAATGGCCTGGACCGGATCTTGTACTGGCTCATCCCAACCCACGTGACCTTTGGTAGGGGTCACCACTAGGAGAGGAGGCGCCATGCCAACTATTACTCTTCCCGACGGCAGTCAACGTTCATTCGATCACCCGGTTTCCGTAGCCGAGGTCGCCGCATCCATTGGTGCAGGTCTGGCCAAGGCCACCGTGGCCGGCAAGGTCGATGGCAAGCTGGTCGACGCCAGCGACATCATCAGCGCCGACGCTACGCTGCAAATCATTACGCCAAAGGATGAAGAGGGGCTGGAGATCATTCGCCACTCTTGCGCCCACCTGGTTGGCCATGCGGTCAAGCAGCTGTATCCGACCGCCAAAATGGTCATCGGCCCGGTCATCGACGAAGGCTTCTATTACGACATCGCCTTCGAACGTCCTTTCACTCCGGACGACCTGGCCGCCATCGAACAGCGCATGCAACAGCTGATCGAAAAAGATTACGACGTGATCAAGAAAGTCACTCCGCGTGCCGAAGTGATCGAAGTGTTCAAGGCCCGTGGCGAAGACTACAAGCTGCGCCTGGTCGAGGACATGCCGAACGAACAGGCCATGGGCCTGTACTATCACGAAGAATACGTCGACATGTGCCGCGGTCCGCACGTGCCGAACACCCGCTTCCTGAAATCCTTCAAGCTGACCAAGTTGTCCGGCGCCTACTGGCGTGGCGATGCCAAAAACGAGCAATTGCAGCGCGTCTACGGCACCGCATGGGCGGACAAGAAGCAGCTGGCGGCTTACATCCAGCGCATCGAAGAAGCTGAAAAGCGCGATCACCGCAAGATCGGCAAGCGCCTGGGCCTGTTCCACACCCAGGAAGAGTCGCCGGGCATGGTGTTCTGGCACCCGAACGGCTGGACGCTGTATCAGGTACTCGAGCAGTACATGCGCAAGGTTCAGCGCGACAACGGCTACCTGGAGATCAAGACCCCACAAGTCGTTGACCGCAGCCTGTGGGAGAAATCGGGGCACTGGGCCAACTACGCCGACAACATGTTCACTACTCAGTCGGAAAACCGCGACTACGCCATCAAGCCAATGAACTGCCCTTGCCACGTGCAAGTGTTCAACCAAGGCCTGAAAAGCTACCGTGAGTTGCCGATGCGCCTGGCCGAATTCGGTGCCTGCCACCGTAACGAGCCATCGGGTGCGCTGCACGGCATCATGCGTGTACGTGCGTTCACTCAGGACGATGCCCACATCTTCTGCACCGAAGAGCAGATGCAGGCCGAATCCGCTGCGTTCATCAAGCTGACCATGGACGTCTACGCCGACTTCGGCTTCAAAGACGTCGAGATGAAGCTGTCCACTCGTCCGGAAAAACGCGTCGGTTCCGACGAGCTGTGGGACCGCGCCGAAGCCGCATTGGCTGCAGCCCTTGATAGCGCTGGCCTGCCGTACGATCTGCAGCCGGGCGAGGGTGCGTTCTACGGTCCGAAGATCGAGTTCTCGCTGAAAGATTGCCTTGGTCGCGTCTGGCAGTGTGGTACCCTGCAGCTCGATTTTAACCTGCCTGTCCGTCTGGGAGCCGAATACGTCTCTGAAGACAACAGTCGCAAGCATCCGGTGATGTTGCACCGGGCGATCCTCGGATCCTTCGAACGTTTCGTCGGAATCCTGATCGAGCACTACGAGGGTGCATTCCCTGCGTGGCTGGCTCCGACCCAGGCAGTGATCATGAACATCACTGACAAACAGGCTGATTTTGCCGCCGAGGTTGAAAAAACTCTCAACGAAAGCGGATTTCGTGCCAAGTCTGACTTGAGAAATGAAAAGATCGGCTTTAAAATCCGCGAGCATACTTTGCTCAAGGTTCCCTATCTCTTGGTTATCGGAGATCGGGAAGTCGAGATGCAGACTGTCGCTGTGCGTACTCGTGAAGGTGCTGACCTGGGCTCGATGCCCGTCGCCCAGTTCGCTGAGTTTCTCGCGCAAGCGGTTTCCCGGCGTGGTCGCCCAGATTCGGAGTAATTATTATTAAGCGTGAAATGAGACAAGATAAACGAGCTGCACCGAAAGCCCCGATCAACGAGAATATCTCGGCACGCGAGGTTCGGTTAATTGGGGCTGAAGGTGAACAGCTTGGGATTGTGTCAATTGAAGACGCGCTTCTTAAGGCTGAAGAGGCCAAGCTGGATTTGGTGGAGATTTCCGCCGATGCAGTACCCCCTGTTTGCAAACTGATGGACTACGGCAAATCGATCTTCGAGAAGAAGAAGCAGATTGCCGCGGCCAAGAAAAACCAGAAGCAGATTCAGGTTAAAGAAATCAAGTTTCGTCCAGGGACGGAGGAAGGGGATTACCAGGTAAAACTGCGCAACCTGGTACGTTTCCTGAGTGATGGGGACAGGGCCAAGGTATCCTTGCGATTCCGCGGCCGTGAGATGGCCCACCAGGAGCTGGGGATGGAACTCCTCAAGCGAGTTGAAGGTGACTTGCTCGAGTACGGTTCGGTCGAACAGCATCCTAAGATGGAAGGACGCCAGCTGATCATGGTCATCGCCCCGAAAAAGAAGAAGTAATCAACAGGGCACGGCAGGCCTTCTGATTATGTTTATCAACTGAATGCGGAGTATCCGAACATGCCAAAAATGAAAACGAAAAGTGGTGCTGCTAAGCGGTTTCTGAAAACTGCTAACGGTATCAAGCACAAGCACGCTTTCAAGAGCCACATCCTGACTAAAATGTCGACCAAGCGTAAGCGTCAACTGCGCGGTAGCAGCTTGCTGCATCCGTCTGACGTGGCAAAAGTCGAGCGCATGCTGCGCCTTCGTTAATTTTAGTCAAGAATAGAGGAAGTAACTCATGGCTCGTGTAAAGCGTGGCGTCATTGCCCGTAAACGTCACAAAAAAATTCTGAAACTTGCTAAAGGCTACTACGGCGCTCGCTCGCGCGTATTCCGTGTTGCCAAGCAAGCGGTAATCAAGGCAGGCCAATACGCCTACCGTGACCGTCGTCAGAAAAAACGTCAGTTCCGCGCTCTGTGGATCGCTCGTATCAACGCTGGTGCACGTATCAACGGTCTGTCCTACAGCCGTTTCATCGCCGGCCTGAAAAAAGCGTCCATCGAGATCGACCGTAAGGTTCTGGCTGATCTGGCAGTGAACGAAAAAGCGGCGTTTGCTGCGATTGTCGAGAAAGCTAAAGCCACCTTGGCTTAAGTACCCCCGACAGTCACCCGGCCTCACCTCTGTGGGGCCAGGTGTTAAACGTCATAAATAGGGGAAGAGCCTTCAAGCTCTTCCCCTATTTTGTATCTGGAGTCTGTACATGGAAAACCTGGATGCGCTCGTCTCTCAAGCACTAGAGGCTGTGCAAAGCGCTGAAGATATCAATGCCCTGGAGCAAATCCGGGTTCACTACCTTGGCAAAAAGGGTGAATTGACTCAGGTGATGAAGACCCTGGGGAATTTGCCGGCAGAAGAGCGTCCGCAAGTCGGCGCCCTGATCAACGTTGCCAAGGAGCGTGTCACAGAGGTTCTCAATGCCCGCAAGGCACTGTTTGAAGAGGCCGACCTGGCCGCCAAACTGTCTGCCGAGTCCATTGACGTGACCCTGCCTGGCCGTGGCCAGACCTCGGGTGGTCTGCATCCGGTTACTCGCACTCTGGAACGTATCGAACAGTTCTTCACCCACATCGGCTACGGCATCGCCGAAGGCCCTGAGGTCGAAGACGATTACCACAACTTCGAAGCGCTCAACATCCCAGGCCATCACCCGGCCCGGTCGATGCATGACACCTTCTATTTCAATGCCAACATGTTGTTGCGCACCCATACCTCGCCGGTACAGGTCCGCACCATGGAATCGAAACAGCCACCGATCCGCATCGTCTGCCCAGGCCGTGTGTACCGTAGCGACTCCGATATCACCCATTCGCCGATGTTCCACCAGGTCGAAGGCCTGCTGGTCGATCGCGATATCAACTTCGCCGACCTGAAAGGGACCATCGAAGAGTTCCTGCGCGTGTTCTTCGAAAAAGAACTGGCCGTGCGTTTCCGTCCTTCGTACTTCCCGTTCACCGAGCCATCCGCTGAAGTCGACATGGAATGCGTGATGTGCAGCGGCAAAGGCTGCCGTGTCTGCAAACAGACTGGCTGGCTGGAAGTGATGGGCTGCGGCATGGTTCACCCGAACGTGCTGCGCATGTCCGGGATCGACCCGGAAGAGTTTTCGGGCTTTGCCTTCGGCATGGGCGTTGAGCGTCTGGCCATGCTGCGTTACGGCGTGAACGACTTGCGTCTGTTCTTCGACAACGACTTGCGGTTCCTCGCGCAATTTCGCTAGTCGTAACGAATTCTTAGGAGAGCAGGATGAAATTCAGTGAACAATGGCTGCGTGGCTGGGTTAGCCCGCAGGTAAGTCGCGACGAGCTGGTTGCCCGTCTGTCGATGGCCGGTCTTGAGGTCGATAGCGTTACGCCGGCCGCCGGTGAATTCAGCGGTGTGGTGGTGGGTGAGGTGCTGAGCACCGAACAGCACCCGGACGCTGACAAGTTGCGTGTTTGCCAGGTCAGCAATGGCTCGGAGACTTTCCAGGTCGTGTGCGGTGCGCCAAACGTGCGTCCGGGCCTGAAGATCCCGTTTGCCATGATCGGTGCCGAACTGCCGGGCGACTTCAAAATCAAGAAAGCCAAGCTGCGTGGCGTTGAGTCCAACGGCATGCTGTGCTCGCAAGCCGAACTGCAAGTGGGCGAAGGCAACGATGGCCTGATGGAGCTGCCGGTCGATGCGCCGGTTGGTCAGGACATTCGTGAATACCTGAACCTGGACGACGCCAGCATCGAGGTCGACCTGACCCCGAACCGCGGCGACTGCCTGTCTCTGGCCGGTCTGGCACGTGAAGTCGGCGCGCTGTACGCCGCTGAAGTCACTCGCCCGGTCGTGGCGACCGTTCCAGCCGTACACGATGAAGTGCGTTCGGTTGAGGTGCTGGCACCAGCCGCTTGCCCGCGTTACCTGGGTCGAGTGATCCGTAACGTCGACCTGTCCAAGCCTACGCCGCTGTGGATGGTCGAGCGTCTGCGTCGCGCCGATGTGCGCAGCATTGACGCGGCCGTCGACATCACTAACTACGTGATGCTGGAACTGGGTCAACCGTTGCACGCGTTCGATCTTGCCGAAATCAATGGCGGCATCCGCGTACGCATGGCCGAAGAAGGCGAGAAGCTGGTGCTGCTCGACGGTCAGGAAGTCAGTCTGCGTAGCGATACGCTGGTGATTGCCGACCACACCCGCGCCCTGGCAATCGCCGGCGTAATGGGTGGCGAGCACAGCGGCGTCAACACCGCGACCACTCGTGACATTTTCCTTGAAAGTGCGTTCTTCGATCAGATCGCCGTGGCTGGCAAGGCTCGTTCCTACGGCCTGCACACTGACGCCTCGCACCGCTACGAGCGCGGCGTGGACTGGCAACTGGCCCGTGAAGCCATGGAGCGCGCTACTGGCCTGCTGCTGGATATCACTGGCGGCGAAGCCGGTCCGATCATCGAGACCGTCAGCGAACAGCACCTGCCTTCGATTGCGCCGGTTACTCTGCGTGCGCAACGCATCACTCAGATGCTGGGTATGGAAATGGATTCGGCCGAAGTCGAGCGCCTGCTCAGCGGCTTGGGTCTGAAGATTTCTGCCGATGGGGCAGGGCAGTGGCGCGTTGAAGTGCCGAGCCATCGCTTCGACATCAGCCTTGAAGTCGACCTGATCGAAGAGCTGGCCCGCCTGTACGGTTACAACCGTCTGCCGGTTCGTTACCCGCAAGCCCGTCTGGCGCCGCAAGCCAAGGCTGAAGCGCGCAGCGACCTGCCTGAGTTGCGTCGCCTGCTGGTGGCTCGCGGTTATCAGGAAGCGATCACCTACAGCTTCATCGATCCGAAACAATTCGAGTTGTTTAATCCGGGTGTCGAGCCGCTGCTGCTGGCTAACCCGATTTCCAACGACATGGCGGCCATGCGCTCGTCCCTGTGGCCGGGTCTGGTCAAGGCGCTTCAGCACAACCTGAACCGTCAACAGGATCGCGTGCGTCTGTTCGAAAGCGGTCTGCGTTTTGTCGGTCAGCTGGAAGGCTTGAAGCAAGAGCCGATGCTGGCGGGTGTCGTTTGCGGTAGTCGTCTTCCGGAAGGCTGGGCGCAAGGCCGCGACGTCGTGGACTTCTTCGACGTGAAAGCCGACGTGGAAGCGGTGCTCGGTTTTGCAGGTGCACTGAATTCGTTCACGTTCGTGCCTGGCAAACACCCTGCGTTGCACCCGGGTCAAACCGCGCGTATCGAGCGTGAAGGCCGTTTGGTAGGCTTCGTTGGCGCAATCCACCCTGAATTGTCGAAAACCCTCGGTCTCGACCGTCCGGTCTTCGTTTTCGAGCTGGTTCTGGCCGAAGTGGCGTTGGGTAAAATGCCTAAATTCCAGGAGTTGTCGCGCTTTCCTGAAGTGCGTCGTGACCTTGCGCTGATCGCCGAAAAAGACGTCGCAGCCAGTGCTGTACTGGACGTAATCCGTGAAAATGCAGGGGAATGGCTGACGGACCTCAGGCTATTTGACGTGTATCAGGGTAAAGGCATTGATCCTGATAGAAAAAGCCTTGCAGTCGGCTTGACCTGGCAGCATCCATCGCGCACTCTTAATGACGATGAGGTGAATACCACGACGCAAAACATCCTCACCTCGCTCGAACAAAGGTTGAACGCCACGTTAAGGAAGTGACGTATGGGGGCTCTGACGAAAGCTGAAATGGCGGAACGTCTGTATGAAGAGCTGGGCCTGAATAAACGGGAGGCCAAGGAATTGGTCGAACTGTTTTTTGAAGAAATCAGGCACGCTCTTGAAGACAACGAACAAGTCAAATTGTCCGGTTTCGGCAATTTCGACCTTCGGGACAAACGCCAGCGGCCTGGCCGCAATCCGAAAACGGGTGAAGAAATCCCGATCACGGCTCGCCGTGTGGTCACCTTTCGTCCAGGGCAGAAGTTGAAGGCCCGAGTTGAGGCTTATGCTGGAACCAAGTCATAACGACGAGCTACCCGTCATCCCAGGCAAACGCTACTTCACCATTGGTGAAGTCAGCGAGCTGTGTGCGGTAAAACCGCACGTGCTGCGCTATTGGGAGCAGGAGTTTCCTCAACTCAACCCCGTCAAACGGCGCGGAAACCGCCGGTATTATCAGCGACAAGACGTGCTGATGATCCGGCAGATCCGCGCGCTTCTTTACGATCAAGGGTTCACCATCGGCGGCGCACGCTTGCGTTTGTCCGGCGATGAAGCCAAAGACGACACCACTCAATACAAACAGATGATTCGGCAGATGATTGCCGAATTGGAAGATGTGCTGGTGGTCCTCAAGAAATAAATTCATGCGTTTGAATACTTCCAGTTTTCAAAAGCTTGCGATATATTCTTGAGCGTTCTTCGAGATGAAGGACGAGTTTCACGCCTAGTCGGGGCGTAGCGCAGTCCGGTAGCGCACTAGCATGGGGTGCTAGGGGTCGAGTGTTCGAATCACTCCGTTCCGACCATATAAATCAAGGGGTTGCGAGACTTTATCTCGCGACCCCTTTTTATTTTCGAACGTTTTTGCCCCTACAAAACGACTGGCTCTCGGTGGAATCTTTACCAACACCACCTGGGGTTACACCCTAAATTGTTGGCTTTCTCGGGGAGTTGGTTACCTTCACGGCACAGCTTTTGGCCTTAGGAGAGGTGCAATTGCAGAGTGTTGACGTGTGCATGGATATGCACATATAGTCGGTTGCATGACTAATCGAATCCTTAACCGAACCCGCGCAATTGACGCTGCAATCGAGTCTCTCGATGGCGCTTTCTTCAAGGCGCTTTGCGAGCCTTCGCGTGTAGCTGTGCTCAAGCGCGTGATGCAACTGGGGCGCGCCGACATCGGAGAGATTGCGGAAGCACTGCCCCAGGAACGCTCAGTTGTTTCCCGGCATCTGCAAGTACTGTTAGAGGCAGGTATCGTCCGCGGTACCAAGGTCAGCAGGCAGATGTTCTACGAGGTGGATGGGCCGGCAGTGGTGACACGCCTCGAAGCCATTCTTCAGCATATGAAAAGCCTCGCCCCATTCTGCTGCCCAGGTACGTCCGGATAGTTTTTTTGCTCTGTAGTGTGCATGAGTGTGCATATATGAATGTAATAAATGAAATCTTGGATGTCATTGTGATCGGTGCAGGCCAGGCAGGATTAGCGTGCGGTTGGCACTTACAGCAGCAAAACCTTAGGTTCCTGATTTTGGATGCTGAGCGGTCACCGGGAGGGAATTGGCGCAATTACTACGACAGTCTGAAGCTTTTTTCTCCAGCTGCTTACTCGTCATTGCCAGGCAGGCGCTTCCCGGCAGAACCTGATCATTACCCGCTTCGTGATGATGTCGTACGCTATCTGGAAGACTATGCAAAGGCATTCAGATTGCCAGTTCGTCAGTACACCCGCGTGCAGCATGTACGAAGAGAGCGCGAGCTGTTTCAGCTTCAAACGGACGATGGAGAAATTTTCTGCTCCAGGGCGCTGGTCGTGTGTACGGGGGGATTCAATCAGCCGTTCATTCCAGATATTCAAGGGCTTCAGGGCTTTCTCGGGCGCAGTTTGCACAGCGCGGAATATCGAAATGCCGAAGGCTTTGGTGATCAACGAGTGGTTGTAATCGGTGCTGCGAACTCGGCTGTTCAAATTGCTTATGAACTGGCCCATGTGAGCAAAGTCGTGCTGGCAAGCAGGGAGCCAATTCGGTTTTTTCCACAAAAGATACTGGGTTCGGATTTTCATGCGTGGCTGAAATGGTCGGGGTTGGAAAAGACCCGTTGGTTGAATGACCAAAGTACGCCGGTGCTTGATGACGGGATCTATCGTCGAGCCCTTAAGAAAAAGTTGTTCGAGCGTAAGCCGATGTTCGAGGCGATAACACCAACCGGCGTGATCTGGGCTGATGGGCAGCACACTGAAGCCGATAGCCTGGTGTTTGCTACCGGATTTCGCCCGAACTTGGAATTTTTGAGCGGGTTGGAATGCCCAGGCGATGAATATTGGGCTCACCGTAACGGGCAGGCCGAGCACCTACCTGGGCTGTATTTTGTCGGTCTGCCGAAGCAACGGAACTTTGCTTCAGCGACCCTCAGAGGTGTCGGCCAGGATGCGTCTTACATCATGCCCAGCTTGATGCGATTTGTCCGCGATATGCCTGTTTAGAAGACAACTTGGCAGTTGACGAATCTCAACCGCAGCAACGTTTAGTCAGTGCGTCGAGTCGTTGGAAGGCGCCAGCTGGCGATGAAGCACAGCAAAACCAAACCGCACATAACGACAAGCAGTGCCGAGGCTCCAAAGTTCTGCAAAACAAATGCGGCGGCTATCGGGCCGCAGGCCTGGGCCACGAGTACCGGCCTGGCGAGAAGCCCCATTCTCGCTCCGTAGCCTTGCGGGCCAAACAGCGCCAAGGGGAGGGTGCCGCGAGCGATCGTTAGGATGCCGTTGCCTGCGCCGTAGAGTGCGATCGCCACGAAGGCCATCCAGGGCATCCCTGAGATCAATAATCCCAACCCGACCAGGCATAGAAACACACCGACCCGCGCTGACCAGGTCGGGTGGAGATTTCTGCCTATGGAAAACTCTGCCACCCGTGCCAAGACTTGCGAGGGACCAATCACCATGCCGATGGCCAAGGCCACAGCGGTCGCGATTCCCAGTTGCTTGAGGACATTAAGCAGGTGTACTGAGATACCTGATACGACCAGCGCTAGAACCGTCAGCATGGCGCCAATCAATAAGAATAGATAATTGGTGGTCTTGGGGTGAAGCTCTGACGCGCTGGGTGATTCTGTTATGACGGGGTGGGGTGGTTGTTTTGTGCTTCCAGGAATCAACAGCGAGTGGATGGGTAGCCCAATCAAGAGATGAGCAGCCGCGAGAACAAAGCAGGCGTTTCTCCAGCCGATCCAACTTTCCAGTCCTGCGATCACCGGCCAACCTATGGTACTGGCGAACCCACCTAACAAGGTCAGCCCGGTAATTGACGTTCGAGCCCCTTCGCCGAACAGTCGTCCCAGGGTTGAGAAGGCTGCGTCGTATAAACCCGCCGCCATGGCAACACCGATCAACGTCCAGGCGACATAGTAAGTGGCAACGTTGCCCGCCAGTCCCATTAGTAGCATGCCGAGAGCCAGTAGCGGTGAACTGGCCGCTAGGACAGAGCGTCCGCCGTGGCGGTCAATCTGACGACCAACGGCCGGCGAGGAGGCTCCCGCTACCAAAAGTCCCCAGGACAGACCGCCCACCACATTGGTGATGGACCATCCCGTCTCTTTGGCTATCGGAGACGCAAGCACTGCTGGCAAGTAGTAGGTCGAACCCCAGGCGAGAATTTGAGTAAAACCCATCGCCCATACGAGTCTGGAGCGATTGATCGGGGGATGGATCTGTTCTGGAAGTGTCATGACCGACGTGCTCATTTTTTTGTTGTCAGTAACAACAAGCTATCGCCTTCCTTTGGTTATCGTCAACCGAGAGATCGGTGTTGACGCTTTCGGGATACCAGGATTATTGTTGCAGCTAACAACTAATTTGTGACGGTTATGACGAAGCGTAAAAACGATCAGCTGACTCAGGATTCCGAGGACCTATACGAAGCGTTGAATCAGTTGGTTCGCGTCCATCAGTTCCGTGATCGTGATCGGATTTGCTGTTACGACGTATCGGTCACCCAATGCTATGCCGTCGAGACGCTGGTCAAAAGGGGCGCACTGCGCCTTCAGGTTTTGGCCGAAGAAATGTTCTTGGACAAGAGCACGGCGAGTCGAGTGATCGATACCCTGGAACGCAAGGGGTATGTGTCACGTGTTGAGGATGATGAAGATCGGCGTGCAGTACGAATCCAGGCAACGGATGCAGGGCGTGAGCTATACGAGAAAATCAGAGCTGACCTGATTGCAGAGGAGCGAGCGATGATCGAGAACCTGTCAGCTGAAGCCAGGCAGGGAGCGCTGAGTTTGCTCAGGCAGATCACGCGGGCCACGGAGATTCGCTGCGGGCTCGTGAATGAGTGCTGCCCAGCCGTGAAGAGCAAGGAATGAAAGGGAAGAACTTCCCTTTTTTTGCCAATAATGTTGTTACTACCAACGTAATGGGGCTCCAACAATGCGAGTTCGTTTAGCTGAAACTAAAGACACTGTTTCAATAGCCGCCATCTACAACCAGGGGATCGAGGAGCGTAGCTCTACGTTTGAAACGACTCCTCGAAGCCCGGCAGACATGCTTGATCGCATCAAATCAATGGAGCGCTATCCAGTGTTGGTCATGGTCGATGAGACGGATCAGGTTGTTGGATGGGCAGGACTCAGTAGTTATCGCGCTCGTGCCTGTTACGACGGCATTGCGGATTTTTCCATTTACCTAGATCGCAGTGTTCGCGGCCAGGGGCTAGGCAAACAGTTACTTCAGGCACTGCTGAAAGAAGCCGAAGCTCGCGGATTCTGGAAAGTCCTTTCACGCATTTTTACCTTCAATCACTCCAGCCTCGCATTGTGCGAAGCCTGCGGTTTCCGCCAAGTGGGGGTATATGAAAAACACGCCTGCCTAGAAGGACGTTGGCTCGACTGCGCGATTGTCGAGCGCCTGTTCGCGAACAATCAGCCAACCTGAAGGAGTCGATCATGGATAACACTCACCTTCCCGTCGCCATAATCGGTGCAGGCCCAGTGGGCCTCGCCACAGCCGCTCACCTGCTGGCCAGAGGTATCACTCCGCTGATCCTGGAAGCTGGTCCGGAGGCTGGGGCCAGCATTGAAGAATGGGCGCATGTGAAGATGTTCTCTCCGTGGCAGTTCAATGTGGACAAGGAGGCGGCCAATCTTCTGCTGGCCGATGGTTGGACTCCACCACCGGAGAACGAGTATCCAACGGGTCGTGAACTGCTGGACCGGTTTGTTCGACCTTTCGCCGACCTCGAACAGATCAAGCGTCACTTGCAGTTCAATACCCGTGTTCTGGCAGCCACTCGCGTCGGTCAGGATGTGATGAAGACCCAGGGCAGATCGGCAGCTCCTTTTTTACTGCGTGTCGCAGGGCCGGCGGGTGAACAGGATGTGCTTGCCAGTGCTGTCATTGATGCCTCGGGCACCTACCTGACACCAAACTGGATGGGCGCCCATGGCATCCCTGCATTGGGCGAGATCGAGCATGCAGCGCACATTGCGTACGGCATTCCGGAGGTGCTGGGTCGTGCGCGGAATCGCTATGCCAACAAAAGAGTGCTGGTGGTGGGTGGTGGTCACTCCGCGTTTAACGCCCTACAGGATCTGGTGCGTCTGATTCAGGAGGCACCGCAAACCAAAGTGCTATGGGCGATCCGGGGTAATTCTCTTGAGCGCATTCTGGGTGGTGGTGCGAATGATCAATTGGAAGAGCGCGGAAAGCTCGGCCTAAAGATTCGCCAATTGCTGAATGACGGCGTGATCGAGCTGTTCAAAAACGTCGCTATCGATCAGGTTGTAGGCAATGGCCAAGGGTTGGTTGTGAAGGCGGGAGACCAGATACTTCCACCTGTGGACCAAATCATTGTGGCGACCGGATTCCGACCTGACATGAGCCTGCTCGCCGAGTTGCGTATCGCACTTGATCCCGCAACTCAAAGCGCAGTGTTGCTCGCTCCAATGATCGATCCCAACGAGCACAGCTGCGGTACGGTCAGACCTCATGGCGCGATAGAACTTGCCCATCCTGAGGAAGGTTTGTTCATTGTTGGGATGAAGAGCTATGGTCGGGCGCCTACGTTCTTGTTGATGACTGGGTATGAGCAAGTTCGCTCTGTCGTCGCGGCGCTGGCGGGTGATTGGGATGCGGCCAAAAGGGTTGAGCTGATCCTCCCGGAAACGGGTATTTGCAACTCGGATTTCGATGAAGTCGATGATCGCTTGAAGGCTTCGGAAAGTCAGACGTCTTGTTGTGGCACCGGAGAGACAATCCTTGAGGCCGCGCCTCGTACCTCGCCGGGTTGTTGCAAAGCCTAGTGCACAGCCACCGAACCCGCCCTCGATGACCGGGGCGGGTTAGGGGCGACCTTCTTCTTTTCTTTTGCACGTCCAGGTAGTCCTTGAACCAAGGAGCGACCTATTTCTGCGTGAGTGACAGGTTTATTACAGAAACCATATATGTGCCGCCGCAGATATTTGAAGAGAACCGGAAAGCGATTTATCTGGCTAACGCCGTAATACAGAGCTTTCATTGAAGGTGGTCGGCGGAGTCCAATCGTGTTGATGGATTAATGGGTCGTGGCTCTTTACCTTGTATGCGGAAAAACATATATTTGTTAAACCGCATATGAGCTGAGGCTTCACAATGACCAGCAAAGCCCGTGTCCTGTTCGTCTGTACCGCCAACGCTGCACGATCTCAGTTGGCCCAAGCATTGCTGAGGCATACCGACCCAGAGCATTTCGAGGCGTTCAGCGCCGGCACAGCTCCGACTCAGGTAGATCCGCGTACCTTTGAGGCGCTTTCACATATCGGTGTGAGTACCGAAGGATTACGTAGCAAGTCGATAGACGATTTCCGAGGTGAGCGTTTCGATTACGTCATCACCTTGTGTGATAAAGCCGCAGCGGAATGCCTGTCTTTACCTGGAGCCGGTGAGGCATTGGCCTGGAGTTTTGAGGATCCGGTCACCAGCATCAAACCCGATGCCTTCCGTCACACCCTTCACGAAATTCATGAGCGCATCAAGATGTTCGTCTTGGTCAAAAACAAACACTGAGAAACGATATGGCTGACCATCTGACACCGACCACTGTTTTCAAATGCCTGGCTGACGACACTCGGGTGCGCACGATGATGCTCATCACCCGTGAAGGGGAGCTATGCGTTTGCGAGCTGACCTGCGCGTTGAATGAGAGTCAGCCAAAAGTCTCCAGACACCTGGCGCAGCTGCGCAGTTGCGGTTTGCTGTCGGACCGTCGGCAAGGCCAATGGGTTTATTACCGACTGCACCCGAATCTCCCAGATTGGGTCCATCAAGTGCTGACCACTGTGCTGGAAAGCAACAAGCACTGGTTGAGCCCTGATGCCAAACGCCTTGATGAAATGGGTGACCGTCCTGAACGTGCAGCCGTGTGCTGTGAAAGCAAAATCGCCTGATTCCGCCTTCGACCACGAGATCAATCGATGAAAATCCTGTTCCTCTGCACTGCCAATAGCTGTCGCAGCATCCTCTGTGAAGCGGTCTTCAATCACTTGGCGCCGGAAGGCATGAAAGCCTACAGCGCGGGTAGTCAGCCTAAAGGCGAAGTGCATCCATTGAGTCTCAAGACGTTGGAGAAGGCTGGTATGTCGACGCTCGGGCTGTTCAGTAAGTCCAGCGATGTCCATGTGAACTTGGCACCTGATTTCGTCATCACGGTGTGCGACAAGGCTGCCGGTGAAGCCTGCCCGGTATTTTTTGGGCCGGCCATTAAGGCCCACTGGGGGCTGGCAGACCCTTCGGAATACCACGGAACTCAAGAAGAGATTGAAGCGGCTTTTGAAGCCACTTTGGAGCAGATCAGAACCCGTATTGAAGCCTTCTTGGCATTACCGCTTGCCCAACTGAGTGCCGAACAGCTCAAGGCAGAGCTGGCCCTGATTGGCACGCTGTAACCACAGGAGCAATGATCATGAGTAAAAGCCGCCTTTCCTTCCTGGACCGATACCTGACCCTGTGGATTTTTCTCGCCATGGCCTTGGGCATCGGTTTGGGGAGCCTGTTCGAAGGCTGGCCGCAGTGGCTCAACAGTCTTTCGGTGGGCACAACCAACGTTCCCATCGCTATCGGCTTGATCGTGATGATGTATCCGCCTCTGGCCAAGGTTCGTTATGAGGAACTGCCGGAGGTCTTCAAGGACAAGCGCATCCTCGTTTTATCTCTGGTCCAGAACTGGGTCATCGGCCCGGTGTTGATGTTCGCGCTGGCGATTATCTTCCTGCGGGACCAACCGGAATACATGACCGGCCTGATCCTGATCGGCTTGGCTCGTTGCATCGCGATGGTGCTGGTCTGGAATCAGATCGCGGGTGGCAACAATCAGTACGTCGCCGGATTGGTGGCGTTCAACAGCATCTTCCAGATCCTGTTTTTCAGTGTGTATGCCTGGGTCTTCCTTGGTCTGCTGCCGCCGCTGTTTGGGTTGGAAGGCAGTATGATTGAGACCAGCTTTGTCAGCATTGCCGAGTCGGTCCTGATCTACCTGGGTGTGCCGTTCCTGGCGGGCTTCCTGACCCGCAGGATCCTCATCGCCCGTAAAGGTGAAGCTTGGTTCCAGGAGCGCTTCATTCCGAAGATCAGCCCGCTGACGCTGGTGGCACTGCTGATGACCATCGTGGCCATGTTTAGCCTCAAGGGCGACGTGGTGCTGCAATTGCCATTGGATGTATTGCGCATCGCGATCCCTCTGACGATCTACTTCGTAGTGATGTTTTTCATTAGCTTCTGGATGGGCAAGCTGCTCAAGGCTGACTATCCGCGCACCACCGCACTGGCTTTCACGGCAGCAAGCAACAACTTCGAACTGGCGATTGCCGTGGCCATCGCCACCTTCGGCCTGGCGTCCCCGGTCGCCTTCGCCACGGTGATTGGCCCGTTGGTGGAAGTGCCGGTACTGATTTCCCTGGTCGGTGTGGCCCTCTGGCTGAAACGCCGCTGGTTCGATGAATCCAAGAGCGCCGTTGCGCAGGACAAAGACTATGTTTGATGATCCTATCCCCCAGCTTGATACCGAACTGGTTGATCTCCCATCGGCGGACAAGCTCGGTATCGAAAAAATCTCCATCCACAAGCCGCGCATTTTGCTGTTGTACGGATCGACCCGTGAGCGCTCCTTCAGTCGCCTGCTGGTAGAGGAAGCCGCTCGACTGCTAGAGCACTTCGGCGCTGAGGCGCGGATTTTCAATCCGTCAGGTTTGCCTCTGCCAGATGACGCCCCTGACGATCATCCACGTGTGAAGGAACTGCGCGAGCTGATGCTGTGGTCCGAGGGGCAGGTCTGGTGCTCTCCAGAACGTCACGGTTCCATGAGCGCAGTGTTCAAGGCGCAGATCGACTGGGTGCCACTGGCCATGGGCGCGGTACGTCCGACCCAGGGCAAAACCCTCGCCGTTATGCAGGTGTGCGGCGGCTCGCAGTCGTTCAACGTGGTCAATCAGCTGCGCGTGCTGGGACGTTGGATGCGCATGTTCACCATCCCCAACCAATCCTCCGTGCCGAAGGCCTATATGGAATTCGACGATAGCGGCCGGATGAAACCTTCTCCGTTCTACGACCGTGTCGTTGATGTCATGGAGGAGTTGGTGAAATTCACGCTGCTGCTTCGCGACCGTCAGGACTATCTGGTCGATCGTTATTCCGAGCGCAAAGAGTCGGCGGAAGAACTCATGAAACGTGTCAATCAGCGCTCCATCTGAGGATTTTTCACCGTGCAACAACACCCATACTCCGTACTTCCCTTGGCACAGTTCAATGGCCAATTGATCTTCACCCCGTGCCCAGGCACGAAGGGCACCCGACCTTTCGAGGCGTTGCAAACCCTCAAGGATGTGGGGGCATCGGCGTTGCTGACGCTGATGCCGACCGAGGAGTTGCTCCAGAACGAGATCGACCTGCTGCCCGAAGAGTGCCAAATCCTTGGCATCGAGTGGTTTCACATGCCCGTAGAAGATGATCAAGCTCCTGGCGAAGCATTCAAAGCCGCATGGGAACAGCATCATCCGCGTCTCCAGCAGCTGCTGATCGATGGGAAAACCATCGCCATCCATTGCAAGGGCGGCTCAGGCCGTACCGGTTTGGTCGCCGCTCAGCTGTTGATCGAAAGCGGTGTGCCATTCAGCGATGCCATCCGCGATGTTCAGTCGCTGCGCCCGCGCGCTATTCAGCATCCTGCCCACATTGAATACATCGGCCAGTTCGACACCCAGTCGAACTCCCACTGACAACAGATAAAGAGCACAACAACATGACTATCAAAGTTGGCATCAATGGTTTTGGACGGATTGGTCGCCTCGCGCTGCGAGCCGCCTGGAGCTGGCCAGAATTCGAATTCGTGCAGATGAACGATCCGGCAGGTGATGCAGTCACCCATGCGCACCTGATCAACTTCGACTCTGTGCATGGTCGTTGGCACAACGAAGCCAGCGCAGAAGGCGATCAGGTGATGATTGGCGGCAAGCGCATCAAGGTGACCGCGAACAAAGCGATTGCCGACACCGACTGGTCGGGTTGCGATCTGGTGATCGAGGCCAGCGGCAAGATGAAAACCGTCGCTGTGCTTCAGGCTTACCTCGACCAAGGCGTGAAGCGTGTGGTGGTCTGCGCTCCGGTGAAGGAAAAAGGCGCGCTGAACGTCGTCATGGGCGTCAACCATCAGCTGTTCAATCCGGCTGAACATCGCATCGTCACCGCTGCTTCTTGTACCACCAACTGTCTGGCACCTGTGGTGAAAGTCATCCACGAGAAACTGGGTATTCGTCACGGCTCGATCACCACTATTCACGACCTGACCAACACGCAGAGCATCCTCGATCAGCCGCACAAGGATCTGCGCCGTGCGCGTGCGTCGGGCATGAGCCTGATCCCAACCAGCACCGGCTCGGCCACCGCCATTGCCGAAATCTTTCCGGAGCTGCGTGGGCGTCTGAATGGTCACGCGGTACGCGTGCCGCTGGCCAACGCTTCGTTGACCGACTGTGTCTTCGAGGTCGAGCGGGCCACCACTGTCGAGGAGGTGAATCAGTTCCTCAAGGACGCCTCCGAGAACGAGCTGAAAGACATCCTCGGCTTCGAGGAACGTCCACTGGTGTCCATCGACTACCGCACCGATCCACGCTCATCGATCATCGATGCGCTATCGACCATGGTCATCAACGGTACCCAGGTCAAACTCTATGCCTGGTACGACAACGAATGGGGCTATGCCAACCGCACCGTCGAACTGGCCAAAATGGTCGGTCGGGCAATCTAAGGAGCGGTTATGAAAGCGTTGTCAGCCCTCGCTCCGGAAGTGCGGCAGTACCTGCTCGTCACGGGCAACTACTGGGCATTCACGCTCACCGACGGCGCTTTGCGTATGTTGGTGGTGCTGCACTTTCACGCGTTGGGCTACAGCCCACTGCAAATCGCGGCGTTGTTTCTGTTCTACGAACTCTTTGGCGTGATCACCAACCTGGTGGGTGGCTACCTTGGCGCTCGGCTGGGTCTGAACCGAACCATGAACATCGGGCTGGGCATCCAGGTCGCGGCGCTGTTGATGCTGACAGTGCCCTCGGCCTTGCTGACCATCCCATGGGTGATGGGCGCTCAGGCATTGTCGGGGATTGCCAAAGACCTGAACAAGATGAGTGCGAAAAGCTCCATCAAGCTTCTGGTTCCTGATGGGCAGCAGGGCAAGCTCTACAAGTGGGTGGCGATCCTCACCGGCTCGAAGAACGCACTCAAGGGTGTCGGCTTCTTTCTTGGCGGAGCCTTGCTGGCATTAATGGGCTTCAAAGGCGCCTTGCTGGCCATGGCGGGTGTCCTGGCGCTGATCTGGATCAGCAGCCTGATCCTGCTGAAGAAGGATCTCGGCAAAGCCAAAGCCAAGCCCAAGTTTCGCGACATCCTGTCCAAGAGCCGGGCAATCAACATCCTCTCAGCGGCGCGAATGTTCCTGTTCGGCGCCCGCGATGTCTGGTTTGTGGTGGCCTTGCCGGTGTACCTGAGCAGCGTGTTCGGCTGGGACTTCTGGAAGGTTGGCGGCTTCCTGGCGGCCTGGGTGATTGGCTACGGCATCGTGCAGTCCTTCGCACCCAACATCACCGGCAAGAAACGTGGGCACGTGCCGGATGGTCGTGCGGCATTTCTCTGGGCACTTGCACTCGCGGGATTGCCTGCGGCAATTGCTCTCGGACTGAATAGCGGGCACTCGCAACAAATGGTGCTGTTGGGTGGATTGATGGTTTTTGGCGCACTGTTCGCGGTGAATTCGTCGTTGCACAGCTATCTGATCGTCTCCTACGCCAAGGAAGACGGCGTGTCGCTGGACGTGGGGTTTTATTACATGTCGAACGCCATGGGACGGCTGATCGGCACGGTGCTCTCCGGCTGGGTATATCAGGCGTATGGGCTGGGGGCGTGCTTGTGGATATCGAGCGCCTTTGTGTTGCTCGCAGCGATGATTTCTATCGCGCTACCGAGGCATGCCAAGGCGATCTGAAAGCGCTCAAAGGACGGTTGTAACTAATTGCTTTCGAGGCAAGGCAGGCAAGTGTGAGAGGCAACGCCCGTTCGCCTTTTTGCTGAGTAACGCCAACAGCAACCTTAATACTTCAAGCTGCCGCTGAACCGAGTGATAGAGTTGGGCGCACAGGAGAGATATAAGAACAAACAAGGCCGCAAATGCGGCCTTGTTTTATTCAGGGTGTTACTCGTGTGAGTGTCCGTGCTCAGCGCTCTCGGAGGTTGCTCCTTTCTCACCGCCGCCGCATGCCGTCATCAGGCCGAGGAAGCAGATCAGGAGCATCGAACGAATCAGCGTTGTTGGGGTTTTCATGGGAAGACTCTTCAAAAAATGGATGCAATAAATGGTCTGTGGCCAGGCTGAACACTGTATTTTCGGCAGTAGAACAGCCATCGCTGCTTCGGATTACTGTTTGACGCTCAAGTAATCGCCGGTCGTTTTCAGTGAGATAGTCACGTCGTTGTTGCTGCGATTACGCCAAAACCAACCGTGGGTGCCGTCAAAAATAGCGGTGAATTCACCTTTATCACTTTTGACCTGCTTGCCCTTGTTGTAGCTGTGGAAGTAACCCTTTTCACCGTTGTAGGGTTCGCCATGAGTGTCGAAGTTCACCAGTCCACCCGCAGCCGTCCATTCATAGCTGACGGTCTTGTTCTTCAAGACTTCCAGTTTGATTTCCTTCCCTTCGCCTGGCTTGAGGGTGACGGTCATTTGATTCGTCTTCTTGGCCGGGGATGGTGCCGCTGTCGGTTGAGTTGCCGGTAGCGGCGCAGGCTGTATTTGCGCAACCTTTGGAGCTGGAGCTGGAGCTGGAGCTGGAGCTGGAGCTGGAGTTGCTGCTATCGGCGGCGCGGCATCGGCCAGAGCCTCTTGGGCAAGGATGATCTTCAGCTCACCCATCTGAGTCAGGCCTAGTGCACGGCCCACCCCCGTTGGATCAACGGCGTATTCCGAAGGCATGACAACGGTCACCAGCAGGCCGACAGCAGTCAGCAGTGCAATGACAGTCGAGCGCACCAGTTTGCGAGTGCTGGGCAATTCATTAACAGTTGGAAGCGGAGTATTGAACATGATCAGAATTCCTTACGAAGAGACAAACAGGCCGGTGATCTGGTAACCCATCAGCAGGAAACCGGCACTCATCATGGCGACGTTGGCGGTGTAGGCGTGGCGCCAGAAACTACCGGTGCGCCGCCAATACCCCATCAGAATGAGAATCGTACTGAGAGCCAGCAATTGGCCTATCTCGACACCAACGTTGAAGGCAATCAGGTTCGGAATCAGGCCATCTGGCGAGATCTCGTACTCCTGAATCTTGGTGGCCAGACCGAAACCATGGAGCAGGCCGAAGATCAGCGTGGCCACCTTGGTGTTGGGTTGGAAGCCGAACCAACGCTGGAATGCGCCGAGGTTATCGAGCGCCTTGTAAACCACCGAGAAACCGATGATGGCGTCGATGATGTAAGAGCTAATACTGACCTCAGTCAGCACACCCAGCAGCAGCGTGATCGAGTGGCCTACGGCGAAAAGCGTGACGTAGAGCCCCACATCTTTCAGGCGGTAGAGGAAGAAGATCACCCCGAACAGAAACAGCAGGTGGTCGTATCCCGTCATCATGTGCTTGGCGCCCATGTAGATGAAGGGCAGCAACATGACGCCTGAGCTTTCTTGGATGAACCCCTTATCACCTTCGGCGACGGCATGAGCTATCGCCTCAGGTATTGCGAGGAAAAGTGACGCGACAAATAAAAACAGCAGCAGTAGCAGGCGACGCGAAGGCGCAGTAAATGCGTCAACGCCGCTCATCGAGTGCGAATGCATGGATAAATCCTACGTTGCAGTGATAGTGGGCCGCTTGCGCGGCCATGGTCAGGCTGCGAACGAAGGACGAGGTGGCCGCTCGATCAAGAATATCGGCGGACGGGGAACGGAATAGCGCTGCACGTCGACTCGCATAGAGATCTTCGGCTGCGTAGCCATATTCAACTCAGAGGTGAGCTGTGGCGTTTCGTGTTGATGGTCAGGGGTCAACGGGGAGTGATAGTGATCCGAGAAGCTCGCACACGACATTTCAGCTTGCTGTTCATGGGAGTGATGGGTGTCTTGCGCAATCTCCCAGGCAGGCTGTTTCGACGTGACTGATAACGTATAGGTATGCCCGGCCCAGGCCACCAACATGGCGAGAGCAAGTGCGATTACCACTGTCGTTGTCAGTGTCCTGCTGAACATAGTGTTCCGGTTTCAACTCGTTTTATAGGGCTTCGATTCGTTTGACCATATCCCCCTAGGGGGGATAGGATGCTCAGCGTAATTCATTGAGACCTGAGGCTCAAGTCATGAGTGAGCACGAACACGAACACAGCCACCCCCACACTCACCAAAGTCACGAGGCGATCATCAAACGCCTCAAGCGGGCGGACGGCCATTTACGCGGCATCATCACCATGATCGAAGAGGGGCGTCAGTGCGTGGACATCGCCCAGCAGTTGCATGCGGTTGAAAAAGCGGTATGCCAAGCCAAGCGCACGCTCATTCAGGATCACATCGATCACTGCCTGGAGGACACCGTCTCGGCGTTGAACAATGGCGAGCGCGCACCACTGGAAGCCTTCAAGCAAATCACCAAGTACCTCTAGGTCTTACATGCCCAACTTCGCTGAACTGCTGCAACAAGGCGGGGCTCACGCCTGGCTGTATTTCCCGAGCGCTATTCTGCTCGGAGCCTTGCATGGCCTTGAGCCTGGCCATTCAAAAACCATGATGGCAGCCTTCATCGTGGCCATACGAGGCTCGGTAAAACAGGCTGTTTTATTGGGTTTGGCCGCGACGCTGTCGCACACCGCCGTGGTGTGGCTGGTCGCCATCGGCGGCATGTACCTGGGTAAAGGCCTAGACGCTCAAACCACCGAACCGTACTTCCAGCTCGCGTCCTCCGCACTGATTATTGTGATTGCGCTCTGGATGCTGTGGCGTACCTGGCGCGGCGAGCAGATGTTCAAGTTCGAGCAAGGCGACGATCACCACCACGGCGAACATGATCATGGTCATCATGATGAAACCCATCGTATCGATACCGGTCATGGTCGCGTGGAACTGTCGATCTTCGAGGAGGGGATACCTCCCCACTGGCGTATGAAAACGTTGAGTGGGCATGCTTGGTTAGCATCAGACGTTCGCTTGATGACGACCCGTCCCGACGGCAGCACGCAGACCTTCTCATTTGTTGAGCGTGATGGTTTTGTGGAGTCGACGGTCGATATCCCGGAACCGCATGAATTCAGTGCCCGCTTGAGTCTGGGCCATGCCGGCCATTCCCATGATTACGACTTGGAATACCGGGAGCATGATCACGGGCACGCGCATTCCGAACTGGAAGGGTTGGAATTGTCGATTGACGGCTATCAGGATGCGCATGAGCGTGCCCATGCCAACGATATCCGCAAGCGCTTCACCAACCGTGAAGTCACCACGGGACAGATCATCATGTTCGGCTTGACGGGGGGGCTCATTCCTTGCCCAGCGGCCATCACCGTTCTGCTGCTCTGCCTTCAGGTCAAGGAAGTCGCCTTGGGGGGCGTGCTCGTCCTGTGCTTCAGCATTGGTCTGGCGCTCACACTGGTAACCGTCGGTGCAGCCGCCGCTATTGGCGCCAAGCAGGCGTCCAACCGCTGGCCTTGGATGGGCACCGTTGCTCGTCGCGCCCCTTATCTGTCCAGCGCACTGATTATCGGAGTCGGGCTCTACGTGGGCATCCATGGCTGGATTGGCCTGAACGCATAAGGCGACGCTTGAGTGTTTGAACTCACCAGCTACATTGGTCTGTTCTTGGCGGCATTTGGTGCCGCCACGTTGCTGCCCATGCAGTCTGAAACCGTGTTGGTCGGGATGTTGCTCTCCGGCCAATACGTTGCATCAACGCTCTTGGCGGTCGCCACCTTCGGCAACGTTCTTGGCTCCGCGCTGAACTGGATTCTGGGTCGCTCCATTGAGCGATTCCGCCACAAACGATGGTTCCCGGTTAGGGATAACCAGCTCGAAAAAGCTCAGCAGTTCTATCTGCGCTATGGCCGCTGGTCTTTACTGCTCAGTTGGGTGCCTGTCATTGGCGATCCGCTGACTGTAGTCGCCGGAGTCATGCGTGAGCCATTCTGGAGTTTTCTCCTGCTCGTCACCCTGGCCAAGGGCGTGCGTTATCTCGTACTAACCGCCGTCACGTTGGGGTGGGCATGAGGACTGTTCCTATAGCTCAGCACTCCTCACTCAAGAGCCGAAGCAGTAGCCTGGATCTGATCAAGTGGCTGGCGATGCTGACCATGGTTATCGATCACCTGCGTTTGGTGTGGCCGGAAATGAGCAATCTGTTCATTCCGGGAAGGCTTTCCTTTCCGCTGTTCTGTGTCGCCATTGCGGCCAATGTGGCGCGCGCGAAGCCGGGTGAATTACTGACTGCTGGGAACGGTCGTTATCTCGCTTTAATGCTGTTGTTCGCCGGCATTTCAGAGGTGCCATATCGATACATCAGCACCTCGGGATCATTAAACGTATTGGTGACCCTGACGTTTGGGCTTTTGATTGCTTGGGGATGGCAGCATCGCAACCTGTTGAGCATCGCTACGGCGTTGATGGCCGCCGCAATTGCCTACGTGTTGGATGATCCACTCATGTACGGCTTCTACGGTGCACTCGTTCCAGCGGCGGTCTTGTTAGCGATCAAGAGGCCCAGTGTTCTTTGGTCGCTGCCAGCGGCTCTATGCTTGTTGAGCAATACCCGCAGTAGCATCGTGATCAGGGCGATGGACTGGGAGATCTATTCATTGCTGGCTTTGAGCACTGCGTTCGTTGCACCTCTGATTGGACTCTGGCTTCTACGTCAGACTTTCATCTTCAAGGTCTGGCCGGTGCGGCAATGGGGTTATTGGTTCTATCCAGGCCATCTTGTCGCTCTGCAAGCGCTACGGCTTCTGGTCTGAAGGCTGACCAACCAGCCTTAGCAGATCTTAGGAACTCACGGTCGTTTATCTGGCCATCGGCGATGCTGATCATCGATCACATACGGGTGTTCGTGATCAACGCCATCCTGGCCGTCGAGGTGAGTGTGATCATCCGGCAGGTTCTCATGGGTGTGTTTGATCGACTCTTGGTCATGAGCAGGACGCCAGATCACAATGCTGACCACCAGTGCACTACCTGCTACGACAGCAAGCCCAGCAAACGAGGCCGTGAGGCTGATGTGGGCACTCAGCCATCCCGCCAATGGGTAGGTAATCAGCCAGCAGGCGTGGGATAGCGCAAATTGGGCGGCGAACAATGCCGGGCGATCCTCGGCATGCGCCGAGCGACGCAACAGCCGACCGCTCGGAGTCTGAGCCAGGGAGTAGCCCACGCCGAGCAACATCCACAGAGGCAACAGAAAGTTGTAGGTGGTCAGGGTGATGCCAACGGCCAAGCCTGCAACCAATATTCCCCCACCAAACAGCATGGCCGTTCGGTCTTTGATGTTTTTCAACAGGCGAGGCAAGACCAGGGCAGCGACCATGGAGCCGCCACCAAATGCGGCCAGCGCCAATGCTGTAGAACTTTGAGGTAGGGCGAAGCGCGACTGCACCAGCACCACCGTATTGACGATGACCATGGCACTGGCGGCCGCTACCGTCAGATTAAGAGCCAGCAGCCCTCGCAGCCGTGGCGTGGTCAGGAATATGCGCATGCCACGGGTGGTTCGTTCGTAGATGCTGCGTCGTGGTGTTTGCTTCGCCTTTGGCAGCAGCACTGTGGAGACTAGGGCCGCTGAGGCAAGGAACCCGATGACAGTTCCGGCGAACAGGTTATGGAAGCTGATCACGGTCAGCAGCGCGGCGGCGAGCATCGGGCTGGCAACACTTTCAAGATCATAGGCGAGACGTGATAGCGACAAGGCACGGGTGTAGTCGTCTTCATCCGGCAGTATGTCTGGAATGGTCGCCTGGAACGTCGGAGTGAACGCTGCCGAAGCGGACTGAAGGACGAAAATCAGCACGTAGATTTGCCAGACTTCCGTCACGAACGGCAGTGCGAGTGCGACCAGCGCTCGCACAAGATCCAGAGAAACCAGCATTGCCCGACGGGGTAGGCGCTCTGCAAAAGCCGCTGCAATCGGCGCAACGCCAATGTAGGCCGTCATTTTGATCGCCAACGCCGTACCGAGGACGGCTCCCGCTTGGGCGCCTGCCAGGTCGAACGCCAGTAGGCCCAGTGCGACAGTGGCAAGGCCAGTCCCTACGAGTGCAATCACCTGGGCTAGGAAGAGGTGACGGTAGGTTCGGTTGGCTAGGATTTTCAGCATGAAATATCTCAATTGGCGAAGTGCGTGACCAGGTGGTTACCGAACTTTTCACGTAAAGACGTAAGTAGCTGGTTTCGTCTCTGTTGAGTACGTATATCCCCCTGGGGGGGATAGGTTCGATCCTAAACCATAGACCATGGCAGCTCAAGAAATAGGCGCTACGCCATCTATCGAATGATTGAAGTGCGGACCCGTCCATCGGGTTGTATTGGTTTTGCCCAGCGAGACGAAGTGCTCAACTCTTTCAATTGCAGATTCAATTGCTGACAGTCGGATGTATTCAATCCCAGGCTTGTATGGCTAGTTGGAACGTGTGATCATATTTTCATTATAGGTAGGGGGGGTATGGTATGGGCCATGTGAGATCGAGCAAAGACAATCTTCTTAAACGCGTAAAGCGAATCGCTGGGCAAATCCAGGCGATTGAGCGAGCACTCGACTCTGATGATGACTGCTCGAAGACCTTGCTTTTGGTCGCTTCGACCCGTGGCGCTATCAATGGGCTGATGGATGAAATCATCGAAGACCACGCTCGTGAACATGTCGCGAACCCGACACTCAGCAACGAAGAAAGAGCGAAAGGCGTCGATGAGCTTCTCGAAGCCATTCGCCGCTATTCCAAATAGGATTTACCCAGATGAGTAATTCGTACACCGACTATTCCCACGACCATATGTTCCTCGGGAAATCACATGAAGAAAACGCTAAGCGAACCTTGTCGGTCGTGGCTCTGACCGTCGTAATGATGGTTGCTGAAATCACCGCAGGGTATCTCACTGGATCGATGGCGTTGCTTGCCGATGGTTTTCACATGGCAACGCACGCTGGAGCACTTGGCATAGCCGCAGCTGCTTACGGTTACGCAAAAAGACATGCCTCAAGTGCTCGCTACAGTTTTGGAACTGGCAAGGTGGGAGACTTAGGTGGCTTCGCCTCTGCTCTGATTTTGGGACTGGTCTCCTTGGGAATTGCCGGAGAATCGCTATTCCGTCTCCTTCAACCGACTCAAGTGCAATTCGGGACAGCGACTCTTATCGCAGTTGTCGGATTAGCAGTGAATGTGGTGAGCGCGCTTTTGCTGTCTGGCGGTCATGATCATCACCATGGGCATGACCACGGCCACGATGAATCTCACCATGCGCATGGTCACGACAATAATTTGCGCTCTGCTTACGTTCACGTCATTGCAGATGCACTGACTTCGGTTCTGGCCATCGCAGCACTGCTTGCTGGTCGATACCTTGGTTGGGTATGGCTCGACCCTGCAATGGGGATTGTGGGTGCAGTGGTCATTGCACGCTGGGCTTGGTCGTTGATGCGGGTGACTGCGGGTGTATTGCTCGACCAGACAGATGATCATGTCGCTGAAGAGATTCGTGAACTGGTTGAGCGACCGGGAGATGCTTCGATCATTGATCTTCATGTCTGGCAGGTGGGGCCTCAGGCCCGAGCCGCGATTGTTAGCGTCCTCGGTAGCCCAGCAGTGAATGCCGAAGACATACGAGACCGGCTTGCTACGGTTCATGAAGTCACGCATCTGACTGTTGAATACCGTACGAAGCTGGGAGCTGACTCACCGGTACAAGTCTCCGTTCCGGGCTTAGAAATGAACGCATAGTCGACTGAAATGAAAATAAGGATCGATATATGCTTTTGAGCAAACGGGATCAGGCGCAAATCGAACGTCGTCTGATTGCGGCCCTGACCAAGGCCTGCGAGACGGCCATGGCGGAGATAGTGGGCTTCTCTTGGATGACTCACGATGTGGATTACGCGCGATTTCCCTCCAGTCTGATGGTTGTTTGGGTCTTCGACACCGATGCCAACAGGGATGAGGTGCTTGCCAATGGGCAAGACAAGCGGATGCTCGAACTGACGACCCTGGCGTTAAGTGAAGCGAATGTTCACGTCAGTCAGGTGTCGGCCAACGTGCATTTCGATACTGAAGAGCAATGTCAGCGGTCGAATGCCGGTGACTGGCGGCAGCGTTTAACACGTACACGGTCCACGCGGAGTTGAACCATGGCCAAGGACATCGAAAACCCATGTATTTCCGTTTGCCAGCTGAACAGTGAACTATGTTTGAGCTGCGGTCGCACCAAGGAAGACATCAGAAAATGGAAGCGGATGAAGCGTCCAGAAAAGATGGCCGCTGTACAACGCGCGACCTTGCGTCTGAAAAGCCTGCAAAAAAAGCACAATTGAACGCCGCAGTTTAGGCCGCAGTTGCACTGCGTCCTCCCTTGCTGCTGTCCTCGGTCCCTTACAACTTCTTCTACTGCTTGAACACGTAATGGACAAAGCATTTCTCGCTGCATGGCCATGCTGGACGGTAGCCATGCAGCGTTAGATGGACAGGGTCAGATTAATTGCCGGGGTATTCAGCAAGGACTTGATCTGTGCCGGCTTTGGTCAGGCCGATTATCTGATAAACCTCATGTGCTCCATCGACTTCCATTCCTGGAGAGCCTAGCGGCATGCCAGGAGCGGCGATCCCGAGAAGGTCGTCACGCTTACTCATCGCAATGATTTGTTCAGCGGGTACGTGGCCCTCAACAAACTTCCCATTGATCATCGCGGTGTGGCAGGACGAAAGTCGGGGAGCTACACCGAGATCCTGTTTGACGGCGCTCATGTTGGTTTCTACATGATCAACGACGGTGAATCCGTTGGCCTCAAGATGCTGAATCCATTTCTTGCAGCATCCGCAGTTTGCATCTCGATGAACATCGATGGTCAGGGCCTGTGCCGCTTGCGCGGTTGAACCGATGAACAGCGCGGCGAATGTTGCGATACGCACAAATCGATTCGAGAGTCGGAAGCTACCTGTCATGAATATTTCCTTTTACCTTGGCGGCGTTGGGATATCCCGCGAAAAAGCAGAATTCTCACCCGAGCATTCAGTACGGCTGCTTAGGTTTGGTTGATGGTCTTGCCCTTGAGTCGGGGGAGGTGGCTCCCCGATCATTCAAAGCTCTTAATGGCGTTGCTAAATCGAATCAGAACCACATCCGAACACCCGCTACAAATCGAGCCTCATTGGTCTTATCTCCTTCATCGCTGGCCAGGTCGGCGGTCTTGCCGTAGGAGCGATTCCAGGTAACTCCGATATAAGGAGCAAATTGGCGAACAATCTCGTAACGCAACCGGAAACCTACTTCGGTGTTGGCTAATCCAGATCCAATGCTGCGCTGAGGATCATTTTTTCCGTATAAATTTACTTCGGCTGTTGGCTGCAAGATCAGGCGATTGGTGAGCAAAATGTCGTAGTCGCCTTCAAAACGAGCAGCGGTTTGGCCGTTCTCACCGATGTAGGCAGTCGCTTCGGTTTCAAAGTTATAGAGAGCCATGCCCTGAATACCGAGCGCTCCCCACGTTTGTGGAGAACCGGGCTTGAAGTCTTGTCGTACGCCGGTGACGACATCCCACCATGGGCCTATGGAGTGACCCCAAAGTGCTGAAAGTTCAGCGTTTTCCGTAACGCCATTGGTACGTTCGCCTTCCGAGCGCAACCACAGTCGGTCAATGTCGCCACCAATCCATCCTTTTGCATCCCAGGCCAACGCACTACCGTTGTCAGCGTCCTGGTACTCAAACTTATCCAGCAGCATGAGGGAGTTGAGTTTTTTGTCATGGACACCATGACCAGCCACATCTGGGAAGGCGGCTGCACGGTCAGCGTTGGTAAGTACGGGGATTGGGGTTCGACTGGTGGTAGTCGCCCCTCCATCCATACTTTCCATACCGTCCATTGCTCCATTGTCCATGCTCATCTTGCTGTGATCCAATGCCCCCATCTTGCTATGGTCCATAGCTCCCATTGAGCTGTGATCCATCTCTTCTGCCGCCTGGGCCATGAAAGAGAAAGCAGGACTGGTAGAGACTGCAAGTGCTAACAGGGTTGGACGTATGAATTTTCTGGTCATGATCTCAATCTGCCTTTTTGGTTTTTTGGTCATGATCCATCGACTCATGGCGCTTGTTTCTGTGGTCCATTGACCCGTGATCGGGCTTTGACTCGGTTGTGCTAGTTGCGGGCTGATTCATTGCTTTCGCAGGAGTCGCAGGTGAATGGTCACTACTATCATCCCCTGCCAGTACCACAGACGAGAGTCCACCCAACAGGCCAATGGCAAAGAGGCGACCCACTAGCGATTTACGATTTAGGTATGTGCTCACAGATCGTCTCCTTTACTCATCAACCCGTACTTCACGGAACATGCCCATTTCCATATGGAAAAGCAGGTGGCAGTGATAGGCCCAGCGACCTAAGGCATCAGCGGTGACTCGATAGCTGCGCTTGGTACCTGGCGGCATATCAATCGTGTGCTTGCGCACCATGAATTTGCCGTTCTCATCCTCAAGGTCACTCCACATGCCGTGAAGATGGATTGGGTGGGTCATCATGGTGTCGTTCACCAAGGTGATGCGCAGACGTTCGCCGTATTTCAGGCGGAGCGGCTCGGCGTCGGAGAATTTGATGCCGTTGAACGACCACGAAAACTTTTCCATGTGACCGGTCAAATGAAGTTCGATGGTGCGATTGGGTTCGCGACCGTCAGGATCCTGAAATGTGCTTTTCAGGTCAGAGTAGGTGAGCACGCGACGACCATTGTTCCGTAAGCCGATACCAGGGTCGTTAAGCTTTGGCGTTGGGCTCATGGCTTGCATGTCAACCAAGGGATTATTGGTTTCGGAGGCTGGGTGTGTCTGCATTTCTCCACCCATATCACCCATGCCAGCCATTCCCGACATATCGCCATGATCCATCCCTGCCATCTTGCTGTGATCCATGCCGGCCATGTTGGACATATCGCCTTTGTCCATACTCGCCATCTTGCTGTGATCCATACTGGCCATGTTAGTCATGTCACCGCTGTCCATGCCGGTCATCCCGGTCATGCCACCTTGATCCATGCCGGTCATCTTGCTGTGATCCATGCCCGCCATTCCGGACATGTCACCGTGTTTCATTTCGCCGCCACCCATACCAGCCATGCTGCCATGGTCCATACCCTCCATACCGCCCATTCCCATGTCATCCATGGTCAAAAGAGGCCGAGGATCGAGGGCAGGTACCTGCGCCTTCAATCCTTCGCGAACTGCCAGGGTTCCGCGTGCATAGCCAGTTCTATCCATAGACTGGGCGAAGATGGTGTAAGCCTCTTCGCTGGCAGGTTCTACGATGACGTCATACGTTTCTGCCACGGCGATGCGGAATTCGTCGACGCTGACTGGTTTGACATGTTGTCCATCGGCGGCCACGACGGTCAATTTCAAACCCGGAATACGGACATCGAAATAGCTCATAGCCGAGCCATTGATGAAGCGCAGGCGCAGCTTCTCGCCCGGTTTGAAGATCCCGGTCCAGTTACCGTTAGGCGCCTGGCCATTCATGAGGTAGGTGTAAGTGTCCCCACTGACGTCTGCGAGATCGGTGGGGTTCATTTTCATTTCAGCCCACATCTTTCGGTCGGCTACGGCAGCAGACCAACCTTGCTTGCTGACATCGTCGATGAAGTCGCCCACGGTACGTTTGTGGTGGTTGTAATAGTCCGATTGTTTCTTGAGTTTTGCCATGACGCGACTAGGATCCTCATCGGTCCAGTCAGTCAGCATCACCACGTAGTCGCGGTTGTATTGGAAAGGTTCAGGCTCTTTGGAGTCGATAACGATTGGACCGTAGACGCCTGCCTGCTCCTGTAAACCAGAATGGCTGTGGTACCAGTACGTACCGTTCTGATGAACCTTGAATTTGTACTCGTACATTCCATCGGGAGCGATGCCATGGAAACTCAAACCCGGTACACCATCCATGTTGGCGGGCAGAATGATCCCGTGCCAATGAATGGACGTGTCTTGGTCCAAGCAATTTTTCACACGCAGCGTGACTGTTTCCCCTTCACGCCAGCGTAGCAGTGGTCCCGGCAAAGAGCCGTTGATGGTCATGGCTGTGCGCGGCGAGCCGGTGATGTTCACAGGGTTTTCACCAATAAACAGATCAAATTCGTTGCCGGTGAGTACGCTCGGCAGACCGGGACTGCTCACTGCCCATACAGGAGTGCGCCACAGACCAAGACCACCGAGAATGCCGCCTGCGGCCAGGCCCTTAACGAATGTCCGCCTAGAGGTTTTGGAGTGCATGCCGTTTATGTCCAATCAGTCAAAAGGGAAGCCGTGATAAACAACTAATGAGTTGCTCATATAGGTTGAAGGCGATGTTTCGAGAAATCGTGCTGAGCCCGGATGAGCTTCGCCCGCCGTTGCCAAAGACGAATGGATACGGCAAGCGGACTCAGAAATTGCCACATCTGGACAATCACGGTGATTACATTTCTGTCAGCTTGGGAGCGCGCCAAGCTCCTCAGCAATTGGCGTGGTTGTCACCTTTGGCTTTGCTCTCTACTACGGGGGTTTGAGTGCCTTGCTTTTGCGCTACCTGGTACGCTTCCATGGAGTTCTGTCTGGCTGCTTCCATGCGTGCGAATACGCGATCACTGCCACCTTCGGCCATCGCCAGAGAAGAAACGGTCAAGGCTGCGATGACAAACAGGGTTTTCATAGATTTCATATGGGAATCCTCGGATAAAATTTGGCTACCCCCTTTGAACCTGCATCGAGACGTAATTCGTGGGGGCTAAGTTCAAGACGCGACGCAATCTTAAAACCCGCAACCTGTCAGAAGCCTTAAGTGAGTATTACCGTTGTGTCAGGTTGTGATTTCCCCGTTCCCTTCCGGAATAGCATCATGACTGCACTCGGAGTAGGCATCTCGTCTTGGTGGTTTTGAGGTCAAAACTAGTTGATCAGAGTTGGATCAAGCCATCTCTGCTGCACGCTCGTATCTGAATGAACGCTAAAAAGTGTTCATGAGAAAACTGAGCGTGCAGGGCGACTGGGGCTAGATGGCGATTTTGGAAGGGAAGCCAAGTGCTTCAATAGTTGAACGCACGCGCTCTGGGCTTTCGTTGCTTTCGACGTTGACCTTGCCGGCAGTACGATCCACCGAAACGGTTGCCTGATTATCCAGCGATTGAATGGCTTTGGTGATTTTATTGACGCAGCCTCCACAGCCAATGCCTGACACGTCTAAGACGAACATAGGTATTCCTCTCGTGTTGAGCAGCCCCATTTAGCCGCAACCACAGCATCAGCGTTGACACGATAGGAAGGTCAAGGGTTGTCTGAACCCAGGCTTGAATGGTGTCGAGGCCTCACTCTATACGGGTGCTCCTCAGCCTCAATGCATTGAACACGACGGATGCGGAGCTAACACTCATGGCAATGGCCGCGATCATCGGCGATAGGAGATGTCCTGTCAGCGGATACAGGAGACCTGCTGCGAGCGGGATACCCATCACGTTGTAGATAAAGGCGAAACCCAGGTTCTGCCGCATGTTTTTTACCGTCGCGACAGAAAGGGCGCGCGCTCGAAGAATCCCCATCAAGTCGCCTTTTACCAAGGTGAGCTGCGCGCTGTTCATAGCGACGTCTGTTCCTGTCCCCATCGCGATGCCCACATCTGCCCGAGCCAAGGCCGGTGCATCATTGATACCGTCGCCAGCCATCGCAACCCGTCGACCGTATTGCTGAAGGTCTGCGACAAGACGCTCTTTGTCTTGGGGTTTCACCTCGCCGTGCACTTCTTCAATGCCCATTTCCTTGGCGACAGCCCGTGCCGTGGTGAGGCCATCTCCGGTGGCCATGATGATCTTTATATTGTCGGCTTTGAGTTTGGTGACAGCCTCCTTGGAGGTCGGCTTGATCGGGTCTGATACCGCCAGCAACCCCGCCAGTATTCCATCGACCGCCAGGTAGATGATGCTGATGCCCTCAAGGCGCAATTGCTCAGCGCGGTTCTTGAGGAGGCTGATGTTTACACCAGCCTCTTCCATCAAGGCGGTGTTGCCCAACTGGATTTTCTTGCCATCGACCATGCCGCTGACTCCGATCCCAGAACCGGACTCGAACGACTCAGGTTTAGTTAGGACCAGGTTCTCAGCAAGGGCATGATCAACAATGGCGCGAGCCAACGGATGCTCACTGCCTTGATCAAGGCTAGCGGCCAGTTGAAGTACATCATTGGGGACGAACTTCTGCGTGGCCTCCACACTGTGAAAAACCGGACGACCCTCTGTCAGGGTTCCAGTCTTATCCACGATCAGTGTGTCGATCTTGCAAAGGTTCTCGATGGCGCCGGCATCTCTGAACAGGACCCCCATGCTGGCCGCTTTACCGGTGGAAACCATGATTGACATTGGTGTAGCAAGCCCAAGAGCGCAGGGACAAGCAATGATAAGCACAGCGACAGCGTTGATTAGGCCGAAGACCCAGCTAGGCTCAGGACCAAACAGCCCCCATCCCAAAAAAGTCAGTATGGCAATCGCTATTACACCCATCACAAAATAACCAGCGACGACGTCGGCCATACGCTGCATGGGGGCTTTAGAGCGTTGGGCACGAGCAACCATCTGAACGATTTGCGACAGCATGGTTTCAGCACCAATTTTCTGCGCTTCCATTACCAGGCTGCCATGGGTATTGAGCGTGGCGCCGATCAGGCTATCACCGATTCTTTTCATCACAGGCACCGGCTCGCCGGTCAGCATCGACTCATCGACCGCGCTTTCGCCTTCCAGCACTGAGCCGTCGACAGGAACCTTTTCACCGGGTCTGACCCGAAGGTGATCCCCCTTGTGCACATGCGTGAGAGGAATGTCTTCCTCTTTGCCATCGGCATTGATCCTGCGAGCGGTTTTCGGAGACAGGCCAAGTAGAGACTTAATAGCCAAAGACGTTTGTGATCGAGCTTTGAGTTCAAGCATCTGACCGAACAAAGTTAGCGAGATGATCACGGCTGCGGCTTCGAAGTAGACGCCGATGCGGCCCTCTTGCATGAAGGTGATGGGAAACCACTGGGGAAACAATGTGGCTACGACGCTATAAAGGTATGCAGCTGCTGTGCCCAGGCCAATCAAGGTCCACATATTGGGGCTTCGATGACGAATTGAATCGATGCCCCTCACAAAAAACGGCCAACCAGCCCATAAGGTTACAGGGGTCGCAAGGATAAGCTCGACCCAGTTCTGGGTAGCCCCATGGAAAAGTTGCAACGAGTGTCCCGCCATGGCGAGTACCGTCACGATCACAGTTAATGGCAACGACCACCAAAAGCGACGGGTGAAGTCCTTGAATTCGGGGTTTTCTTCCTCTTCCAGCACTGGCATGACCGGTTCCAATGTCATGCCGCATTTAGGACAGGTACCGGGGCCAGGCCGACGTATCTCCGGATGCATAGGGCAGGTGTACTCAGTAACTTCCTGCGTTTCAGCTGCTGGAGCGGGGTGACTGGAGTGATCGGTATCCAACGGGGCAGCGGTATAGCGTTGGGGTTCTGCTCGAAACTTCTCCTGGCACTTCAGGCTGCAAAACTGATACGGGTGCCCCTGATAAGTCTCGTTGAACTTGATCGGTGGGGTAACAGTCATGCCACACACCGGATCGCGTAGACCTTCATCCCGGACCTTCGCAGTATGGGTGTGGTCTAGGTGATTTGTGGCGTTGGGCATGACTAGCTTCCTTTCTCATCTTTGTTGGTTTTTGCCGAGTTGGCATGTCCACCATGGTGCCCATGGCCGTGTCCAAAAAAATGCATCAAGGGGCAGATCAAAAGGATCAGATAGGGCAGATAAGGCGAAACATGGCCGAAGTGTTCCCGAACCAGGTAGAAGGCGCCAATCGCAACCAGCATGATGAGTACGACACCCATTTTGCTCCTCCAAAATGGTGGGCCCGCGTTTCCAACTGAATGCTGATGAGGAGTCATGATGTAGCTCCCACTGTTATGGCAAGAGTTGCCGTGAGTCTGATACTTGAGCGTAGTCACTGCTCGCCTTAAAACTGTGATCTCGATCAAGTCACACGCACTACACATCACGCCGACCTACCATTCAGACCGGTGGTGGCTCCGAAGGGCCGGTGTTTATGTGAAAAGGTCTTGATGGACTCTTGATCAGAACTCCGTCACGGGCGAGACGGATGAGTGCATATAAGAAATCATGCTAGTTACAAGACGACGCTCGACTGACATCTACCTGAAGCTAAGATTACTTTTCTGTCAGTTTCTGATGACGCAGGCTTATTCGTTGCAAAATCAGCCTAGTTATCAATTTGAGATCCATCCCATGAGACTTCTGGTTGCTGAAGACGAACCGACATTAGGTATCTATTTACAGCAGGGTCTAACGGAGGCTGGGTTCAATGTTGATCGATTCACCGACGGCGAGGAGGCCCTTCAGCGCGCCTTGAACGAGGGATATGACCTGCTGATTCTTGACGTTATGATGCCGGGTTTGGACGGATGGCAAGTCCTACAGAGGGTGCGTGCATCAGGTATGGATGCTCCTGTCCTTTTCCTTACTGCGCGAGACCGTGTTGAAGATCGGGTCAAGGGACTAGAGCTTGGAGCCGATGATTATCTGATTAAGCCCTTTGCGTTTTCTGAATTGCTGGCTCGGGTCAGAACGCTGCTGCGCCGAGGGAGTAGCGCGCCATCGCAAACCCATATGAAATTGGCCGATCTTGAGGTTGACCTGCTCAAGCGCCGGGCTATCAGAGGAGGCAAGCGTATCGATCTCACGGCCAAGGAGTTTGCGCTGCTGGAGTTGCTTCTCCGTCGTCGGGGCGAAGTACTATCGAAATCGCTTATTGCCTCGCAAGTCTGGGACATGAACTTCGACAGCGATACCAACGTGATTGAGGTTGCGGTGAGGAGGCTCAGGGCGAAGATTGATGACGACTTCGAGGTCAAACTCATTCAAACCGCTCGCGGCATGGGCTACATGATCGATTCACCAGACACGGAACTGGAATGAACCGCCTATCCCTGACAACACGCCTGAGCTTGATGTTCATGCTTTCGGTGACGGTTGTCCTCACCGTTGCCGGAGTCAGTTTCAATCACCTCAGTCAACGTCATTTCGAAATGCTGGATCAGCAAACCCTGGACGAAAAACTAAACTCGGCCCAAAGGATTTTGGGTGAGATGCGCAGCATCGATCAATTCAGTGAGCTAAAGCCGCAGTTGGAGGCTTTGCTAGGGGCCCACCGTGATTTGACTGCCATCATTCTGAACAACGACGGAAAGCTGTTTTTCTCTGGCCCAGGGCCGGTTAATGTCCCAGAGCAGTTTCGCACACGGATAGGTAACACGATGTGGGAGTGGCGGGACGAAGAGCATATTTACCGAGGTGTCACCGCCCAAGCAAAGGTTTCCGGGCAGGACCAACCACTGACTGTGATCTTGATCTTTGATGTTACGCAGCACATGTTTTTCTTCGAGACACTTCAAAGATGGTTCTGGATAGGGCTCGTAATCAGCGCACTCGTTAGTGCGGGGCTGGGATGGATGGTTGCCCGCAGCGGCATGCGTCCTATTCGTCAGGTGACCATGGTCGCCGCATCCATGTCTGCTAAATCACTCAAAGAGCGCATCCCATTGGCGCCCGTTCCAAAGGAGCTTCAACAGATGGTGTCGTCATTCAATGCGATGCTGTCGCGTCTGGACGATGCTTTTGTGCGGCTGTCGAATTTTTCCGCAGACATTGCTCACGAACTGCGGACCCCAGTCAGCAATCTTATGACCCACACTGAGGTGGTGCTCTCAAGAAAAAGGAACATTGAGGACTACGAAGACAATCTGTACTCGAACCTGGATGATTTGAAGCGAATGTCTCGCATGATCGATGACATGCTTTTCTTGGCTAAATCCGATAATAGATTGCTCAAGCCAGAGAACGATCAGATAGACCTACAGGAGGAGGTGGGGAAGCTGCTTGAGTACTACCGTCTACTGGCTGATGAACGCAGCATTGAGCTTAGCGTTTCGGGGGCAGGAAGTGTCCGGGGTGACGTATTTATGTTACGCAGGGCGATCTCGAACTTGCTTTCAAATGCGCTACGGTACACGCCAGAGGGGCAAACCATCCGTGTGGATATCCGTCAGAAAAATACGTCGACAGTTGTGACGGTGCAAAACCCCGGGAAGACCATTGCGCCTGAACACCTTGAGAAACTATTTGACCGTTTCTACCGCGTAGATCCTGCACGACGTGAAGGAAGCCCTAGCAACGCTGGGCTGGGTCTCTCGATCACTCGATCAATCATTGAAGCTCATGAGGGCAGGATCTGGTGCACCTCGTCAAATGGAACAACCGGCTTTCATATTGAACTCCCTAGTGCCGGACTGAAACGCGCCTGAATTTGGAGACGCCTCTTAAGTCGGCTCCACGCCCAAGAACTCCATCCAACATGGACGTTTGTTTTGCAGGATGTGCGCTTCTGTTTGACCTATATCAACGCTCCGAAAACAGGCGAGAGCTATTCTTAAATTGACAGAGAGCCAATTTTTAGATTCGAAGCATTCATTCTGGCAGACACCCTTGAGGCTGATCTTTGGTTTGCTTCTGGTGTCTGCCTTTTTTGCGTTCCACGGTAACCATGCGAGCTTTCCCCCTTACCCTTGGAGATCGTCATGCAAGCACCACTGAAGCTAGTTCTAGCACTACTACTCACTAGCGCTGCTGTACTCGCTAACGCCACTGATACTCATCATCCAGACGACGCTCAAGCGCCCTCAGCCCAGGCAAGCGGGCAGACCAAGCCTGCCACGGACAAAGCCGTAGCTGAGCAAATGCAGAAAATGCAGGCCGCCCACGACAAAGTCGCAGCAGCCAAGACTCCGACAGAGCGCCAAGCTGCCATGCAAGAGAGCATGCAAACGATAAAGGGGTCCATGGCTATGATGCGGGACATGCACTCAGGTGACCACTGCAAGGGCATGGGTATGTCTAAGTCAGAAAACGGCAGTGGCATGGAGATGATGGATATGATGATGCAAATGATGGATCAGCAGTCCAGCATGATGAACATGCAGATGTCCAAATGAAGGCGTACCCAATGCAGCGCCGAACCTTCCTCGGCGGGGTGGCAGTTGCAGGGTTGGCGGCGCCTTGGCTGCAAGCGTGGTCAGCCGTAGATATGGCCTCGGCGCCTGTTGGATTACCATTGCTTGCATCAGATCTACTACCGGCTGATGCCACACTGCGCGAATTACCCAAACTGGCGAATGCGAGCAGCATTCCAGGCCATTTTCAAGCCACGCTGACCGCTGCGCCGCTCAAACTGCCCTTGATCCCCGGACATGCGTCGACTGAGTTCTGGGGCTATAACGATAGTTTACCTGGTCCGTTGATTGAGCTTTTTGAGGGTGACATGGTGGAGATCACCTTCATCAACAACCTCAAGCAACCCTCTACTATTCATTGGCACGGTCTGCCAATTCCGCCCGAGCAAGACGGTAATCCCCATGATCCGGTGCCACCTGGCGGACGCCATACTTACCGTTTCAATCTGCCGCAGGGGAGTGCGGGTACCTATTGGTACCACCCCCATCCACATCAGTACACCGCTGAACAAGCCTTCCGTGGATTAGCCGGGCCACTACTGGTTCGGTCGCGAGAGGATCCACTGGCCGAACTGCCGGAGCGATTGTTGGTGGTCTCTGACCTCAAACTCGACCGCTACGCCGTCATCGCCCCGAACGATTCCAATGATTGAATGAATGGCCGCGAAGGGCAGTTCGCCTTGGTCAACGCTCAGCGTCAACCAGTCTTGCCGTTTGACGCGGGAGGTCGTGAGCGCTGGCGCGTTTGGAATGCTTATAGTGCCCGCTATCTGCAACTCACATTACCCGGTAGCACGCTGACCCTGGTCGGTACCGACGGTGGCTTACTTGAAGCCCCTCAACCTGTACAGGCCGAATACCTATTGGCACCTGCCCAGCGGATCGAACTGATCGTCGATGCTGGCACCCTTCGTGATCGCATAGAGCTGAACGCGAATATCTACCCACGCGGCAAAATGGGCGACGTCGAGCCTGACAAGGTCATGTCTCTGCTAACGGTCGATTTCACGGCGGTCAGAACAACAGCTCTGGCTGCCTTGCCTGGTAGGCTTGGTTCAGTAGCCGACCTCGGTCCGGTCGCAGCACACAAAAAAGTGGTGTTCAGCGAAAAAATGAATATGGCCAATGGTCGTCATCGCATGCAGTTCCTGATCAACGACCAGGAGTACGACATGGGGCGGGTCGACCTTGTAAGCAAAATCAACGAGGTGGAACTGTGGGAAATCGTCAATCGCTCTGATATGGATCATCCTTTCCATTTGCACGGCACCCAGTTCCAAGTAGTTGAGAGAGAGTTGGATGGGGTGATCACGCCTGCTCCATTCCGTGCCTGGCAGGACACGGTCAACCTGCGCTCGAATGAGATCGTACGGATTAAAACTGTCCAGCGATGGTCCGGATTACGTATGTTCCACTGTCATATTCTCGAACATGAAGCGACGGGAATGATGGGGCAGCTCAAAGTGGTTTGAACAAGAGCTGCTAGTCGCTATGGACCTCAGGTTTGACCGGCTGAAAAGGCAGGGAGTTGCTCGGGGTTGGTGAGCCTGATGTCGCTGGTCCTGATCGATTGATGCGTACGTTACCTATCCCATGAAAAACGGATAGTTTTGAAACTACCGACATGGTGTTTACTCTAACCGCGAGTCCTGTTCCAAACCTCAATTCAGACTCCGGTGTGGAGGAAAACCACGAGGCTTTCGATAGATACCCGTCTAGTTTCATTGGATGTACTGCATCCAATCGATGGAATAGCACGTCACTCGCCGCATCTCTTATTAGCCATTACCGTTCGTCCCGGTTGGGGGCGTCAGAGTCGATTGTCACCACAATGCTGATGCAGAGATCGGGCGCCAAGCTTACTGAATTGTAATCGACCAGTCGGCTGCAATGTGGCATCGTGGCTCAGCTCTAAGACACAAGAGTCTTTGATCAATTACCTAAGTTCAGTTAATACCATGACGGTTTATGCATTTGGCTGTGTTATGTGGTTTTAGCCTGATCGAAAGTATAAAACTAGATCTTCCCCGCCAAACCTCGAACCTACAGCTTATGCTGTGAGGAGTCTTGCATGTCACCTTTTAAAACTACCACCGTGATGGTTGGACTAACCGCAGGGTTGCTTTTGAGTGCTGTGGCACAAGCGCATCCAAAGTTGGTGTCTTCTAGTCCTTTAGAGGGCTCGACCTCCGCAGCACCTTCCAAGATCGAACTGCACTTCTCGGAGAACCTCACGACTCAGTTCTCAGGAGCGAAACTGATCATGACCGACATGCCGGGCATGCCGAACTCGCCGATGGGAGTTAAGGCTGGAGTCTCAGGCGGCGACGATCCAAAAACGATGGTCATCACACCAGTTGCACCATTGACCACTGGTACTTACAAGGTCGAATGGCGTGCTGTTTCTTCAGACACTCATCCCATCACAGGCAACGTTACATTTAAAGTGAAATGATTTATGAGCGACTCAATCAACATCGCCCTTCGTTTCGCTCTTTATTTGGATCTGATGCTGCTGTTCGGATTAGCAATTTTTGGATTGTACAGCCTCAAGGGAAAAGAGCGAGTATCCGGCGCTGTCTTGAATTTTGAGTCGCTCCTTTTGGGTGCAGTAATTATTGGTATCGTTTTATCCCTTGCTGCTATGTTGCTTCTTGCGAAAGCGATGAGTGGTGTTTCAGAGCTAATGGAGCTGCATCACCATATATTTAAAATGGTTCTTATGGGAACCGACGTCGGTTTGACGTGGATGGTGCGAATAGTCTCCCTTGTGATGGCCGGTATAGCCGTCACACTTAACAAGCGTTTCCCAAGTCTAAGTCTATGGGCGGTCACCGTCTTTTCTGCGATTGCTTTGGCGACTTTGGCATGGACAGGACATGGCGCGATGGACGAGGGCGGCAGTCGTTATATGCATTTCACCAGCGACATATTTCACCTTTTGGCCGCAGGGGGCTGGATGGGGGCTCTCGCGGCATTCGCTTTACTGCTGCGTGAGAAGATACTTAACGGTGAACAAGAAGTACGAGTTCTTTCCCGGGTTCTGACTGGATTTGAATCGGCAGGAGCGCTAATTGTTGTGATTCTAGGTATTACCGGAATAGTAAATTACCTTTTTATTGTAGGTCCGACCCTGGACGAGGTGATGCTTAGCACTTACGGCATATTACTGTTCTTGAAGGTTTTGCTATTCGCAGGGATGGTTATATTGGCGTCTCTAAATCGCTTTCATTTGAGCCCCCTATTAGAGCGCTCAATCAAGAAGGGAGAGCATGCCGTCGCCGTCAATGCCTTGCGACGTAGCATGATCCTTGAGTTCTCCGTTGCAGTGGTTATCGTATGTCTTGTCGCTTGGCTAGGAACCTTGAGTCCGGAAATGGATATGAGAGCGGTATAGAACACAGAATATAAGAAAGACTTTCTTCTACGCCGTGGAGTCTGCTCGTAATGAGCTTCTATTTTGTGCCAGCTAATGTTGGCTTAATTCTGGTTCGGTATTATCCCCTCAATCAGGGCATTTCGGTAGGCTGCTGATGACACGAGTCCAATTGTAAGAGCCATTTTCAGCGACTACACTCCAGCCCATGAAACGCTATCTGCGGTTTTGCATCATCTTCATGATTAGCCTGGCGCTTCCCCTCAGCGGGATGGCGGGTGTTCAGGCACCGACAGAACCTTGCCCAATGAAGACGATGGGCATGGCGATGATGGACGACATGGGGATGGACTGCTGCAACGATATGAAAAGCCCTTCCGAGCACGGCAAACCTTGTAAGCCGGGCCAGGAGTGTAAGACGGGCGGCATGCTGCAAGTCTCGATCTTCAAGCCTCCGGTAACCGTATTCAGCCCCGTAGTGCTTTCCTTCCTCAGCGATTCCCTACCTGTACAGACCCCGTCCGGGGTATGGCGACCGCCTCGCGTTTGATTCCTGCCCCACATTGAGCCTCATTCCGCGTTAGCGGGATGGACTAGCTGCGCGCATGTCTTTTGACGCGTGCAGTGGATGATCACAGGAATCGTAAACATGAACTCCAAGTGCTATTGCACAGGTTGGTCCCTCGTGGCCGGTCTGGCGGCAAGCGTACTGGCATTGCCGGGCTTCGCTGCCGCATTGACACTCGATGAAGCGTTGCGGCTGGCCGAAAATAATGCACCGTCGCTGACCGCACAAGACGCCAAAATTCAGGCTGCCAGCAGCGCGGCCATACCAGCCGGTGAGCTACCCGACCCCAAGCTGCTGCTGGGTGTGCAGAACTACCCCATCGGCGGTCCGGATCGCTGGAGCATCGACCAGGACTTCATGACCATGCAAATGGTCGGGGTCAGGCAAGAAATGCCCAACAGCGACAAGCGCAAAGCACGCATCGAGGTCGCCGATGCGGCCGTTGATCGCGCCGCTGCGGAGCGTCGAGTCGAACGCCTGAAGGTACGCCAGTCCACGGCGTTGGCCTGGATCAGCAGCTACTCGGTTGAACGCAAAGATGTGCTGTTCCAGGACTTCTACAAAGAAAACCGCCTGCTGAGCGATACCGTCCGGGCCCAAATTGCCGGTGGTCGCGCGCAACCTGCCGATGCGGTGACGCCCAAGCAAGAAGCGGCTCAACTGGCGGAGCAACAGGACGATCTGATTCTCCAGAGAGCGCAGGCCCGAGCAGCCCTCAAACGCTGGATTGGCCCCGCCGCCAACGACAAGCCTGTGGGCAGCTTGCCTGTATGGCCCGTCGATACCTCAAGCTACTCCCATAAACTGCAACACCATCCCGAGTTGGCCGCGTTTGCGCCGATGACCCGCGAAGCACAAGCCAAGGTTCGTGAAGCCGTGTCTGAGAAGCAGTCGGACTGGAACTGGGAACTGGATTACCAGCGCCGTGGCCGTGAGTTTGGCGATATGGTCAGCGTGCAATTTTCATGGGACCTACCGCTGTTTCCTGACTCTCGCCAAAATCCCAAAATCGCAGCCAAACAGGCTGAACTCAGCCAGCTTGAGGCCGAGCGCGAAGCCCTGTCACGCGAGCACACCCAGCAACTGGAGAACGAACTGGCTGACTATGAGCGCCTGAATCGTGCCGTACGCCGAAACCAGGAAAGCCTGTTACCGCTGGCCAAGGAAAAGGTCGACCTCAGCATGGCCAGCTACCTTGCCGGCAAAGGCGATTTAAACGCCGTTGTTGCCGCCCGACGTGAACTCATCGAGGCCCGCCTCAAACAGATCGACGTGGAAGAGCAGCGAGCACTGACCAGTGCGCGTCTGTATTTTGCTTATGGGGAGCCCAGCCAATGAGCCTTAAAAAATGGAACGGGGCATTGCTGGTTGGCATCTCGCTGGCATTAGGTGTTGCCGGTGGTTACTGGTTTGCACACCAACGCATGAGCGGAGTACCAAGTACCGCCTCGGAGCAGAGCCTCAATTCAACGGGCGAACGCAAAGCGCTCTATTGGTACGACCCCATGTACCCGCAACAAAAGTTCGATAAGCCTGGTAAGTCCCCCTTCATGGACATGCAACTGGTCCCCCAATACGCCAGCGGCGCAGGGGACCGTGCGAGTGTCAGCATCGATCCGAGTCTGACCCAGAATCTCGGACTGCGTTTTGCGACTGTCACCCGTGGGATCTTTGATTCCAGCCTCGACGTGACCGGTGCCTTGGTGTTCAACGAACGTGATGTCGCTGTGATTCAGGCACGCACCACTGGCTTTGTGGAGCGGGTCTATGCCCATGCTCCCGGCGATGTACTCAAAGCCAACGCGGCGTTGGCGGATATCCTGGTGCCTGAGTGGGCCGCTGCCCAGACAGAGTTTCTTGCGCTGAGGCGCAATGGAGATGCTGACTTGTTGGCCGCGGCCCGACAACGCCTGCGGCTCACAGGGATGCCGGCAGCACTGATTGCTCAAGTAGAACGTGGCGGAAAGGTTCAGCCGTACCTGACGCTCACCAGCCCTATTGCCGGTGTGCTGCAAGAGTTGAACGTACGCGCGGGTATGACCGTGGCGACCGGCGACACCCTGGCACGCGTCAATGGCTTGAGCAGTGTCTGGCTAGCCGTGGCCGTTCCAGAATCGGATGCCGGATCAATCACCGTGGGACAGGCAGTCGAAGCGCGTCTGCCAGCTTTCCTAGGGACAATGCTCAGTGGCAAGGTCAGCGCGATCTTGCCCGAGACCAATCCGGACAGCCGCACTCTTCGCGTACGTGTCGAGTTACCCAATCCGGACGGACGCCTCAGACCGGGTTTGACAGCGCAGGTACGCCTGAATCGTTCGACCGAGCAAAGTGTGTTGTGGGTGCCGAGCGAAGCCGTCATTCGCACTGGCCGACGTGCCTTGGTGATGCTCGCTGAAGACGCGGGTCGCTACCGTCCCGTGGAGGTGCAACTCGGGCAGGAAAGCGATGGCAAGACGGCGATATTGAAAGGTCTGGAAGAAGGCCAGAAGGTGGTTACCTCTGGCCAGTTCCTGCTCGACTCGGAGGCCAGTCTAAAGGGCATTGTTGCCCGCTCGGAGGAAGAGTCACCACCCCGCGCAGCAGCCTCCAGCTTTCATGAAGCGGATGGGCAGATCGTTGAGATCAACGATAAAGAAGTCACGCTTGCCCATGGTCCCTTCAAGACACTCGGCATGCCTGGCATGACGATGACGTTCCCACTCGCTAGTCCGGGGCTGATGCAGGGCCTCAAAACGGGCGATAAGGTTCGGATTGCGGTGAGCCAGACCGATGATGGTTTGCGTGTTGAGCGTCTGGATAAATCGAGGAGCCAGCCATGATCGCTGCCCTGATTCGTTGGTCAGTGGCCAACCGATTCCTGGTGCTGTTGGCGACGCTGTTTGTCACGGCTTGGGGCATCTGGTCGGTGCAGAGCACGCCCATCGATGCGCTGCCAGATCTCTCGGATGTTCAAGTGATCATCCGCACCCCTTTTCCGGGACAAGCGCCGCAGATTGTCGAGAACCAGGTGACCTATCCGTTGGCCACCACCATGCTCTCGGTGCCGGGAGCCAAGACGGTGCGTGGCTATTCCTTCTTCGGCGACAGCTTCGTTTACGTGCTGTTCGAAGACGGCACTGACTTGTACTGGGCTCGCTCGCGGGTGTTGGAGTATCTGAGCCAAATACAAAGTCGCTTGCCGGCCAGCGCCAAGCCGGCGTTGGGGCCGGATGCGACGGGCGTGGGTTGGATCTATCAGTACGCACTGGTGGATCGCAGTGGCGGACACGACCTGGCGCAGCTCCGCGCACTTCAGGACTGGTTCCTCAAGTTCGAACTCAAGACCCTGCCCAACGTTGCGGAAGTGGCCACCGTGGGGGGCATGGTCAAGCAGTACCAGGTGCAGCTTGATCCGCTCAAACTGGCCAGCCTCGGCATCACTCAGGCTGAGGTGACCGACGCTATCGGCAAAGCCAATCAGGAAACCGGGGGTGCCGTGCTGGAGATGGCAGAGACCGAGTTCATCGTGCGCGCTTCCGGCTATCTGAAGACGCTCAATGACTTCCGGGCGATCCCGCTCAAGCTCGGCTCGGGCGGTGTGCCGGTGACCCTTGGCGATGTCGCCACGATTCAGTTGGGACCGGAAATGCGGCGTGGCATTACTGAACTCGACGGCGAAGGCGAGACGGTCGGCGGCGTGGTGATTTTGCGCAGTGGCAAGAATGCTCGCGAGACCATTGCGGCGGTCAAAACCAAACTCGACGAACTGAAAAGCAGCCTGCCGGCTGGTGTGGAAATCGTCACCACCTACGACCGCAGCAAGCTGATCGACCGCGCCGTGGAAAACCTCAGCCACAAGCTCATCGAAGAGTTCATTGTCGTCGCGTTGGTGTGTGGGATCTTTCTCTGGCATTTGCGCTCATCGCTGGTGGCGATTATCTCCCTGCCGGTTGGTGTGTTGATTGCCTTCATCGTAATGCGTTACCAAGGGATCAATGCCAACATCATGTCCTTGGGTGGGATTGCCATCGCCATCGGCGCCATGGTCGATGCCGCCGTGGTGATGATCGAGAACGCCCATAAGAAGATCGAGGCCTGGCATGCGGCCAATCCTGAGGAGGAACTGAAGGGTGAGCGTCATTGGCACGTGATGACCGAAGCAGCGGCAGAGGTAGGCCCTGCGCTGTTCTTCTGTTTGTTGATCATCACTTTGTCGTTCATTCCGGTGTTCACGCTGGAAGCTCAGGAAGGACGCCTGTTCGGCCCTTTGGCGTTCACTAAAACCTACGCCATGGCCGCCGCGGCGGGATTGTCAGTGACCTTGGTGCCGGTGCTGATGGGCTACTGGATTCGAGGACGAATTCCCAGTGAACAACAGAACCCATTGAACCGGTGGTTGATTCGGATCTATCAGCCAGCCCTGGACGCAGTCTTGCGTCGACCAAAGATCACGCTGCTTGTCGCGTTGCTGGTCTTTGTCAGCGCGTTGTGGCCAATGTCTCGTTTGGGTGGTGAGTTTCTCCCGCCACTGGACGAGGGTGATCTGCTCTATATGCCTTCCGCTTTGCCGGGGTTGTCGGCGCAGAAAGCAGCGCAACTACTGCAACAGACCGACCGTTTGATCAAGACCGTGCCAGAGGTCGAATATGTCTTCGGTAAAGCTGGTCGTGCCGAAACCGCCACCGACCCGGCACCGCTGGAAATGTTTGAAACCACCATTCAGTTCAAGCCACATGAGCAATGGCGTCCTGGCATGACCCAGGAAAAGTTGGTGGAAGAACTGGATCGAGTGGTACGAGTCCCTGGGCTTACGAATATCTGGATACCACCGATTCGCAACCGTATCGACATGCTGGCCACTGGGATCAAGAGTCCCATCGGAGTGAAAGTTGCCGGCCCCAACCTGACGGAGATCGATGCCGCGACTCAGGCGGTCGAGCGTTTCGCCAAGGGCGTACCCGGTGTCAGTTCGGCTCTGGCCGAGCGTCTGACCGGTGGCCGCTATATTGATGTGGATATCGACCGCAAAGCCGCCGCTCGCTACGGACTGAATATCGCCGATGTGCAGTCCATCGTGGCCGGCGCTATCGGCGGTGAAAACGTCGGGGAAACCATTGAAGGCCTTGCACGCTTCCCGATAAACGTGCGTTACCCACGGGAGTGGCGTGACTCGCTCGGCGCCTTGGAGCAATTGCCGATCTACACCCCTCTGGGGAGCCAGATCACCCTCGGCACTGTGGCGAAGGTTAAGGTCACGGACGGTCCACCGATGCTCAAGAGCGAGAACGCACGACCTTCGGGCTGGGTGTACATCGATGTGCGGGGTAGGGACATTGCTTCTGTGGTCGCCGATCTACGCCGGGTCGTCAATGAGCAGGTCAAGTTGCAGCCCGGCATGAGCCTGAGTTACTCAGGGCAGTTCGAGTTTCTCGAAAGGGCCAACGCACGACTCAAACTGGTGGTGCCTGCCACGCTGTTGATCATCTTTGTGCTGCTCTACCTGACTTTTGCCCGCTTCGATGAGGCCCTCCTGATCATGGCCACTCTGCCATTCGCACTGACTGGCGGAGCATGGTTCCTCTATCTGTTGGGATTCAACCTGTCGGTCGCCACCGGGGTCGGCTTTATCGCCTTGGCCGGTGTTTCCGCCGAGTTTGGCGTGATCATGCTGCTCTACCTGAAGAACGCCTGGGCCGAGCGCGAAGACCTCGGCGACAGCACTGAGCGTGGATTGGTCGCGGCAATTCGTGAGGGCGCTGTGCAACGAGTTCGGCCCAAGGCCATGACCGTTGCCGTCATTATTGCTGGCCTGTTACCCATTCTTTTGGGTAGTGGCACTGGCAGCGAGGTGATGAGCCGCATTGCTGCACCCATGGTCGGCGGCATGGTCACGGCACCCTTACTTTCTCTGTTTGTCATTCCGGCAGCCTATCGCCTGATGCGTCGGCGCCATCTCCCAGTTGAACTCACCACCCCTCAAGGAAAAGTCGTATGAAACTGACCCTGATTGCAGTTGCAAGCACCATAGTTACACTGTCTCTTTCTGCTCTGGCGGAGGACATGCCGGGCATGAAAATGGACGGTATGGAGGGCATGCAGATGACGCAGGAAACAACGCAGGCTCCAGTCGCCACCGCCGACGGAACGATCAAGGCTATCGATACTGTGAAGCATACGGTGACCATCTCTCACGGCGCTGTTCCAGCTGTGCAGTGGCCTGCTATGACCATGGCTTTTTCCGCCACGGCGGAGCAATTGGCGGGGCTAAGCGCTGGAGATCAGGTGGCTTTCGAATTCAGGTCTGAAGGCGCGAAATCCACGGTTGTGTCCATTGTAAAGGTGAAATAACCACGAGGTGCCTAGCACCCCCTCCCACACGATGTAGGTGGAAGGGGGTTTAGCGTCGGTTAAACGATTTTGTTGTTACCCAACCGCGATCACGTTAAACCGGCGCGACTTAAAGCTGATCGTCTCTTTGAATTCCTCCACCTTACCGATGCGACGGATACTCGCCCATGTTCCTTTGTAATAGGGCACCACGTTGCGGTCGGTCCATGGGGTAGTCAAGTCTCCCATCACACCGTTGAAATGCCCAAACTGCATGAAGGTTTGATTCCGTTTGATGTCAGGCTCCAGATAGGCCAGCGCATAAGACGAACCGTAATCGTTGAACACCTCGACCACATCTCCAGATTCAATAGCCAACGCTTGTGCATCGTCGGGATTGATTTCCAGATAAGCCATCGGCACGCGCCGCTGTACGAAATCGTTGTATTGGTCGTGGTAGAGCGTTTGCCACACTTCGTTAATGCGTCCATTGTTGACCCAGAACTGGTGCTTCGCCTTCTGTTCTGCCACCGGTTTCGGCAATCCGGGCCATGTTGCTGGCTTGAACTCTGCTTTGCCGTCCGGAGTGTCGAACTTGTAATCGGTGTAGAGCATTTCGGTGCCGATCAGTTTGCCGTCTCGGTATTCTTTTGCGGGTAACTGGACACCATTGTTGCCCATGTCTTTCAGCCGCTCGTAGGTGACAAGATTGCCCGTGGTTCCGCCCTGACTGTCGATTGGGCCTGCACCGGGCTGGCCGGCCATACGGAAGCCGTCATTGAAGGCGTCCTCCTCGGTATTCCAGTCGAACCCTGCAAAGCGCGCCGCCATGTCCTGTTTTCCTTCGTCCGTATACATCTGCCGAAGTGTGTTAGCGATAGCCGCTGCGATTAGGCAATCGGCTTTCGCCGAACCAGGGGGATCCATGAATTTTTGTGAAAGGCGCATCCGGCGTTCCCCATTCATCGAGGTGAGATTTATCTCACCCGGATGGGCTGCCGGCAGCATCACATGGGCAGCTTCTGCCAGCTTGGTAGGGTAGAGGTTGATGTTGGCGAAGAAGAGACCTCCTTTGTTTTTTACCGCGTCGTAGACCGCGTCCACCATCTGCGCGGTTGTACCGCCGCGAACATTGGCCATGGCCTCCCTGACAATGTTGGCGCGTTTCAGAATGACCGCACGATGCTGCTCAGCATTCAGCGTCGTCTGGAAGGGATTAGCCCCCCATGCCGTGTACATCATGCCCTTGCCGTTGATGATCTCCTGATCCACATAGATCTTGGTATTACCTGGATAAGGGGGGCGTGTGTAACCCTCTTGATGCCCACCCATGCGCACCACACCCGTACCTCGTCGTCCGACGTTGTGGGTCGCAAGCACCAAGTCGACCAGGGCAGACTGGATGAGGTAGTTGTCATTGCCCCAGATGATCCCTTTTTCGTAGGCGTGCATGGTATGGGGGCGATGGCCAGAGGCTTTGGGTTTGTAAGCCCATTCGGCTGCTAGCTTGAGCTTGTCTACCGATACCCCAGTAACGTGACTGGTATCCTCCAGCGACATTCGATTGGCTTGAAGTGCCTGGTCAAACGCTTTGGTATGGGCTGCGATAAATTCCTGGTCATGCCATTTTTGGTCGACCACGTAGGTCAGCAAACCATTGAACAGGGCGATATCCGTTCCCGGTTCGATATCCAGGTGAAGCACGTTGTCCTTGCCCGCTGCTTGCTCGGCCACCGCAATAGTCGGTGTCCTACGAGGGTCGACAAAAATCACCTTGGCTGGAGCAACGGTTTCTCCAGGAAAACGCTGCTTACGTTTGTCGACTGTCTGCCCCTGCAAGTTGGGAAGCCAGTGCGCCAAGAAGTAGTTGGTTTGGGTTTCGTATGAGTTGCAACCGATAGCAACAATGACGTCGGCCAATTCCGCGTCTTCATAGCTGTTGTTGAGTTCGCCAATGCCCATCTCGCGGGTAGCGTGGCACTCGGAGTTGTAGGCTGGGCGGTTGTGGATACGTACCAGCGGTGTTTGCAATGCCGTGAACATCAACTTACCGGTGCCCCAGGTATTCTCAAATCCGCCTCCGGCGCCTCCGTGATCGAAGCAGTCAAAGGCGAGCGAGGCAGGTCCGTCATTATCAAGAATCTTCTTGGTCACCCCAGCGTAAAGCGCCAGAGCATCATCCCAGCTAGTGTCCACCCACTGATCAGCCACGTAAACGCGTGGGCTGCGTAACCGCTCCTTGCCTACCCCGTCGGGGCTATACATGACCTTGGCCAGTTGTCCGCCTCGTGTGGACGAGAGACCTTTATTAACTTCGCACTGTTTGTCCGGCACGATCATGATGTTGTAGCGCTTGCCGTCCTTGTCGGTGATCGTGTTCTGCATTGCCGGCGTCATGATGACAGCCAACGGGGGTAACTGTTTGCGGAAGTCGAGCCCCAGTGCGTTCTCATCGGGTGTCCGTCCACCTTCCTGATTTTCCGGCCATTTGTACACGTGATAACCACAACCCACGATGCAGAAGTGGCATGTCAGATTGGTCTTTTGGGCATCTGTAGGGGGCAGTGCCACACGATCTTTGTTGGTTGCCATTTTTAATCTCCTTATCAAAGAAGGTTGGACTGACGTCCGTAGATCAACCCTTCGACGGCAACTGCACGTACCGAATCGTCATTGGGGTTGTACTCAAGCACTATGCTCGGCAGATTCTCGGTGGCTTGGCCGGAAACCATTTGGCCAATATTCTCAGGATCGAAAATGCTGAAATGACAGGGGCATTTGAACAGCTTCTGTCCCGTGTCATAGGCGACCGGACAACCCATGTGTGTGCATAGCGTGCTGAAGGCGACAATGTCGCGCTCCGGGCCGACACCACCCGGAACAGGAGCGCCCATCTTGATCAATGCGCAAGGTGAAGCCGCGTCGGGATAGGAAAATAGGACTGGCGTGTTGACCTGCAATTTCTGAGCTTTGGTGAGCGCCTTCATTTGGTAGGGGAGATTGACTCGCCCCTCTACCGTTGGCTTTGGTGTTGCAGCTTGTGTAAGTTCAGGCAGTCCTATCGCTACGCTTGCAGCAACCCCGCCTCCAACTTTCAAGAAGAGTCTTCTGGATATCGATACCATCTCTGCCTCCGCATTGCGCTTGCGATGCAGTCGGCCCTATCTGTGTCGTAAGCGGCTTTTACTTCAACCCATTGAGCATAGTTGACCGCCCGATTCTGTGACCGAATTGGCTCGAACAACGGGAGTATCTCTCATGATTTTGTCGGCATTTCCGACTGACGGGTTACCAAACCATCTGCTTGTTGTCGCGGTGCATGAAGCGAAAGCGCCGCGTCACAGATTCTGATGCTCGCTCGATAGGCGCTCTCGCTGCATGTCATGATGACTTCCGCTTTCCTTCTGCAGGAAAAAACCACACGCGCCCATCAGCAGCCACTCCATCTAGAAGTGTCAGAACGTTTGAGGATTGGACGCAAGCCTATGGACAGATCATTACGTCCGCTCCGGTTTTCGAATCTTCGGACCATGGTACGTTAGACCTATGAAGGTGACTGTGCCTCTGTCGACGCGTACGCTGGAAAAGACATCATCGACTCGGAGGGTGGATGCTCGTAGGTTGAGGACAACACAGCACTGAGTCGATCGCCCAGCAGATTCCAGGCACACTTCTTCTCTTCGGCATAGTCGTGATGCAGGTAATGGCGCCTCACCCGTGAGCCTGCCAGTACATGGTTTTGGCAGCGATCGATGACGTCCAGGCTGACGCCTAAGGCCTGCATCATGGTCGCTCCGGTACGGCGCAGGTCATGCGGCGTCCAGTCGCCGTTTTGGCCCTCGGCAAGGACCAGGGTATCGTCGTGACGCCGTCTGGAGAGGGCCTTGCGATTTTTGAACCGGGCATGGCGATCGCCGACCTGTTTACTCACCACTTTCACGTCCACATGCCCATCATCCTGTTTGTTAGGAAAGCACCACTGAGAGTCTCCGATCAGGGGCTTGAGTTCCTGAAAGAAATGCAGGGCGAAGGGGGAGAGGAAGACATGGTGGTCCTGTTTCTTGCCGTGAGTGCCTTTGACGTTTTCACTGGGGAGGAACCAGGTCTGCAGGTCCAGATCAACATTTTTCCATTCGGTCTGCAGCAATTCGCTAATCCGGCACAGCGTGCCCAGGCTGATCCAGAGCGCGAGCTGCGTTTCCTTCTTTAATGGCCGAATGCCTGCACACTTTTTCCTGGCGGGGAGAGCGGTGTAATCGGCGGTCATTTGCTGGAGCGGTTATGCAGTTCCAACAGCTCTGCCGGTGAAAGGATCCGACTTTGTTCGGCCTCGTAGTCGGCAGGGATCAATGGAGTGCTAGGGGTCGAGTGTTCGATTCACTCCGTCCAGAACATATAAATCAAGGGGTTGCGAAATTTTATATCGCGACAAATTTTTTGTTTTTGATCGTTTTTACCCCTGCAGAACGACTGGCTCTGGGTGGAGTCTTAGGTCGCGCGTACTTTCTGGAAAGGCTGAACAAGGGGTGCTGATCGGCGAGAACCACAATCTCCGAGCCCCCTTTGCGTTTCGAGAGCGTACGCCTCACTAAACCACCGATCCGAACAGCGATCCCACCAGTGCCGTGACGCCCATGGCCAGCGCACCCCAGAATGTCACCCGCCAGGCGCCGGTGATGACCTTGGCCCCGCCTGCCTTGGCGGCAATGGCGCCCAGTGTCCCGAGAAACACCAATGACATGCCCGATATCCAGGGCACCGCGCTGTGCTCCGGTGCGACAATCGTTACTGCCAGAGGCAATGCAGCGCCCACCACAAAACTGGCGGCCGAGGCCAGGGCGGCCTGCAAGGGTTGGGCGGTGAGGGTGGCGCTGATGCCCAGCTCGTCCCGGGCGTGAGAGCCCAGTGCGTCGTGGGCCATCAATTGATCGGCCACCTGATGCGCCAGCTCAGGTGATACGCCTCGATGCATGTAGATGTTGGTGAGCTCGATGTGTTCGGCTTTCGGGTCGCTCGCAAGTTCTGCCTGTTCGCGGGACAGATCGGCCCGCTCGGTATCGGCCTGGGAGTGTACGGAAATGTACTCGCCTGCCGCCATGGACATGGCACCGGCCATCAGCCCCGCCATTCCGGTGACCAGTAACGTGGCGTGGCTGGCGTTGGCGGCCGCGACGCCGATCAGCAGACTGGCGGTAGAGACAATCCCGTCGTTGGCCCCAAGGACGGCGGCGCGCAGCCAGCCGATACGATCGCTTCGGTGTGCCTCTGTGTGCCTGTGCATGAATTTCATTGTTTAACGGGACTCACTGTCATTAGGCGGTTCAAGTCGGACGGGGTCCGAGCGGTCCGGCAATCGGCGTCAACGGGTTTCAATCTGCACCTGCAACTGGCCGCCGACAATGGATATTTCTTTGAACTGTTCACCCTCGCGCAGCACAAACAATGCGTCCATCCCGCGCTCCTGAGTCAGACGTGGGCCCTCGGTTTCGCCCAAGACCATCAGCGCCGTGGCCCAGGCATCGGCGAGCATGCACGAGGCGGCTACCACGGTGACGGCGGCCAGTCGGTTGCACAGCGGGGCGCCGGTGACCGGGTTCATGGTATGAGCATAGGATTGTCCGGCCACGTCGACCCAGTGTCGATAGTCCCCGGATGTCGCGATAGCGGCATCGCTAAGTTCCATCACGCCCATGACTTCACGCACGCCCCGGTTGGGCTTTTCCAGGGCCACGGCCCAGCACTGGCCGTCAGGTTTGACGCCAAGGGCGCGCATCTCGCCATCAATGCCGACCAGGTAGCGGGTAATGCCCAAACCCTCCAGGCAACGGGCCAGTTCATCCACGCCAAAACCTTTGGCGATGCCACTCAAATCAAGGTTCAGCGGCATGCGCTTGCGCGCCTGATTGCGTTGCGGGTCAACCACCAACGCGGCGCTGGCTAACAGCCGGGCGCGGGGCGCAATCGTACCGATCGCCTGCTCTGTGACTGTCTGTTCCCCGGGGCCAAACCCCCACGCGTTAACCAGATCACCGACCGCGATGTCGAAGGCGCCGCCGGATTGTTGACTGACACGCAGCGCAGCAGACAGCACCGTCGCCAGTTCCTTGGGCACGGACACCCATTCCTGCTCGGGGGCGGCGTTGAGGCGGTTGAGGTCCGAGTCGGGTTTCCAGGTGGACATTTGCTGGTCCACCCGGGCCACGGCGCGCGCCAGGCGATGGCCAACGTCGTCGGTATCGATCCCGGCCCCGGCATAAAACAGGGCGGTGTAGCGGGTGCCCATGGTTTCGCCGTTCAGGCTATAACGCTGCAACTCAGTAGACGTCTTCACGGTAGCGTCCTTGTGCCTTGAGGGTCAGCACACTCAGGTTGAGAGGTGCCAACACTTCATCGAGGGCCTGCATCACGCCTTTGGCCATTTCGCGACTGCCACACACCAGCACCTGGGCACCTTTTTCAATCAGTCGGCGCAAGGCCAGGGCATCGCTGATCAGCCGGTCTTGCACGTAGCTGCGGTCCTGTACCTGAGAGAAGGCGGCGCGCAGTGCCGTGAGGCGTCGGTCCGACAAGTATTGGTTGAGCTCCGGTTCATAGAGAAAGTCCGAGGCCGGGTTGCGCCCGCCCCAATACAAGTGCATCGGGTGTCGAGCCTTGTTGTTGCGGATAAATCCGGCCAGAGGACCGATGCCGGTACCGGCGCCGATCAGGATCACCGGGTGCGTGCCCGATGCCGGACGAAATTGCGGGTTGGGCTGGATAAAAGCTTCGATCTGCGCGCCGATGTTCAGGCCATGAAGGAATTCCGAGCACATGCCACCGTTGTGTTTACGCACACAGATCTCCAGCACGCCGTCCTGCGAACCGCTGGCCAGCGAGTAGAAACGCGGGACTGGGCTGCCCGAGGGCAGAATCCCGACCAGGTCACCGGCCAGAAAGTCCGGCAGCTCGCCGCAGGCTTTGAAACGCAGTACGTGGGTCGGCGCATTCACCTGTTCGCCATAGGCAATCCGCTCTGTCAGCTCCAATTGATGCGTACGCGGCTGCTGCCGGGTGTGAACCAACGTCAGGTCCTGCCCCAACACTTCGCCCAACGCGAGGCCCCAGCGCGCAAACTCCTGAGAGGATTGGCGGTTGACGGTTTCCAGCTCCAGCAATGGCGAGCCACCGGCCTGCAACATCGCGTCCTGCACCTGATGGGCGTACTGACAGAACTGCGCAAACTGGCGGTCGCCCAGGCCCAGCACCGCAAAGGGCAGGCCGGGTTTGAGGCCGGTTTTGGCCAGCCGCGCCAGGAACTGCGAAGCCGAGGCCGGCGCATCGCCGTCACCGTGGGTCGCGGTGAGAATGAACACCCGTTGGGCATTGCGGTAATCGCCTACCCATTCATCCATCGCCGCGCTATGCACTTGATGGCCACTCTGGTGCAAGGCGTCATGCAAGGTTTTGGCAAAGCCCCAGGTGCTGTTGTTTTCACTGCCCACCAGAATCACGCTGTCGGCGGAGTGGGCAGGGTTGTTGTGGCGGATGCTCGGGCCAGCCTTGCGGCGACGCCACCACAACAGGATGCCGGTTACGCTCATCAACGGCACGCAGAGGGCGCAGAGCCCAAGCGGCAGGCCCAGCCACCAGAGGCCTTCGCCGGTGTGCAGCTGATAGATCCATTCATAGAGGTTGTGCATCGAGTCGTGGGCTTGATAGGACAACAAGGCGCCGCTGGCCTGATCCACGTAGTCGTCGCCCTGGGCCGTGCGCAGGGAAAACACATCGTGCGGGTTGCCGGGGCTCGGGAAGACCAGCTCGCGCAGGTCGTTCAGGTCGGTGGCCTGCAAGGCTTGCAACTTCGCCACCGGCAAGGCCGGGCCGGCGCTAACGTGGGCGGGGAAGGCGGGCTCACTCTGACTGCCGTCGGCGATAAAGCCAAAAGTGGTGGCGGACATGTAGAGCCCGCTCAATGCCGACAGCAGCAGCCCGAGCAAGGCCAGTCGCCCGACTTCAGCATGCCAGCGCTGGCTGAAAGTGCCCCGCAGTGGCAGCAGCAGGTTGCGCCAGCCACCCAGACGCCGGGCCAGCAATAACGCGCCGGACACCGACAATATCAGCATGAACAGCGCGCCGACACCCGACACCCCATGGCCCGGCGTGCCAAGGAACAGCGAGCGGTGCAGGTCTTTCACCCAACGAGAGAACGCGGATGGCTCGTAAGGTGCGAGGCCTTGGCCGGTCAGTGGGTCGACCTTTTCAGCCCCGGCCTGACCGTTCTGGTTGTAGTAGACGATCACCGTGCCGGACGCTGTGCGCTGGATCTGCTCCACGCCCGGGAAGTGGCTGGTAACGCGCCCGGCCAGTTGGCCGACGTTGAGTTGTCCGGCAGGGGTGGACGTGCTGTGCAGGCGTTCCAGGGCCGGGTCGACAGACAGCACCGCGCCGCTGATGGCCAACAACATGACCAACAGGGCGGCGATCAAGCCGGGCAGGGAATGGAACTGGCGAAGCATGTTCAGCCTCCAGAAAGAGCAGGTGCTACAGATCGTAAGTAAAGGAGTCGACGTAGGTGCTGCCGGTCACCGGCTTGCCTGCACCCTTGGACGTCAGGGGCACGTTGACATCAGCGTGGGCTTCACGTTTATCCTCGACGGCGCTGTCGATGCGGATCTGATACCCGGCATCAATGAGCGTATCTGCCAGCTCGACGCTGACTTTGAGCGTGCGCCCGCTGCCGACACTGGCACCGCTGACCCCATCAAACTCTTTCGGGTTCATCCCGCTGCCACGGGCCCAGTCGCCCAGGTGCTTGTAATATTTGGCCTTCTTGCCGGCCACCCAGAGGGTTTTCTGGTATTGGCCATTGGCGTCGGTGACGTAGATCGCCAGGTAGGCATCATTGCCGCTGTAGTCCTTGAGCTGTGTGGTCAAGGTCACTTCACGGGCCTGGGCCAGCCCCGGCAGGGCAATGGCGCCGGCGAGGCAGGTTGCTGCGATGATCTTTTTCATGGCGGTGTCCTTTTGATCGTTAGGTCGAGAGCCTGGACCTGCTTGCTGACAGCAACCTGAAGCGCAGGAAAAACACATCGACAGGTGAGGCGTCATTCGGTGAGCGGGCTGCCGAGGTAATCCCCGGCATCGCCGTCGTCCCGGAAATGGATCTCGAGTGTGTGCAGGCGCAGCGATGCCGGTGAATAGCTGGCTTCGATGGCATTGCCTTTGCGGTCCAACCCCTTGAGCTCGTAACAACCGTCGTCGACCTTGATGCGCTGCACGCTCCAGCCGTATTGCCGCTCGACCTGCTGACGCAAGGTTTCACGCGGTTGCCAGTCGCTCACCGGGTCGCTGCAGTCGTCATCGGCCAGGGCGTAACCGCTGAGCAGCAGGCTCAACAGCGCGGCATTGGCAATAAAACCTGATTTCATGATCTGTCTCCTGCCGAGGTCGGCGTCTGTGGCATACCCTAAGGTGCATTCCTGACAATCAGCTGAATCTTCAGATTCACGTCAGGTAAGGCGATTAAGGTGCTGCACGACAACCAACACAGGAGGTGCCAGATGCGGGTTTTATTGGTCGAGGACGCACCAGGCTTGGGGGAAGCGGTGCGCGAACAAATCGCCGATGACGGCCATGCAGTCGATTGGGTGCAGCGTCTGGACCATGCGCGCAACAGCGTGCGCACCACGCCTTATGACCTGATCCTGCTGGACCTGATGCTCCCGGACGGTCGCGGGCTGGATTTTTTGCGTCAGCAACGCTCGGCAGGGGACGTGACCCCGGTGATTATCCTGACCGCCCAGGATCAGATTTCCGATCGCATCGCTGGCCTCAACGCGGGCGCCGACGACTACCTGGTCAAACCGTTCGACCTGTTTGAGCTCTCGGCCCGTGTGGCGGCGGTGGCCCGGCGTTATAGCGGCAACCCCAATCCGCAGATCAAGCTCGGTGATTTGCAGGTTGACATGAGTGCCCGTACGGTGCAGCGAGCCGGCGCGACGGTGGATCTCACGGCGCGGGAATGGGCGCTGTTCGAGGCGTTTGTGCAACGCCCCAGCGCGCTGCTGTCCAAGTCGCAGCTAGAAGAACGGCTGTATGCCTTCGGCGCCGAAATCGAGAGCAATACCATCGAGGTCTATATTAGCCGTCTGCGTAAAAAACTCGGGCGCGACCTGATTGAAACCGTGCGCGGCATGGGCTATCGGTTGATGTCCGCATGAAGCCGTCGTCAAGCCTGCAAAAACGTCTCGGCCTGGGATTGACGTTGGGCACGACCTTACTGTGGCTGGCGGCGACCGTCGGTGCCTGGCTGGTGGTGCAACATGAATTGAACGAAGCGTTCGACAGCGCGCTGGAAGAGACCGCGCAGCGCATCCTGCCTTTGGCCGTGCTGGAGATCAGCAACCGGGAAACCCCCAGTGAGCCACAACATGTCGCCACCCTGAAAATGCACAAGGAATACCTGACGTATCTGGTACGCGATGCCAAGGGCGAAATCCTGATGCAGTCCCACGACGCCAACCCGAAGATCTTCAACCAACAACCGGCCGAAGGCTTTTCAACCACTAAAAAATACCGTCTGTATGGCGCCAGTGCGCTGCGTGAGACGGTGTTCATCGAAATCGCCGAACCTCTGGAACATCGCCGTGAAGCCGCCCGCGAAGCTTTGCTTGCCTTGTTGTTGCCGCTGTTGGCGCTGATTCCCGTCAGCCTGTTGGGCACCTGGTTGTTCGTGCGGATCAGCCTGCGCAGTGTGTTGGCGTATCGTCGTGCGGTCGAGGCGCGTGGCGTGGGTGACTTGTCGCCGATCAAGGTGGCCCGCCTGCCGGCAGAAATCGATCCGTTGGCCGAGGCGGTCAACCACCTGCTGGAGCGCTTGCGCAAGGCCCTGGAAGCCGAGCGCAGTTTTACCGCCAACAGCGCCCATGAACTGCGCACGCCGCTGGCCGCGACCCTGGCGCAGATCCAGCGGTTACACCACGAGGCGCCCGAAGGCCCGTTGCGGGTACGAGCGGCGAAGATCGAAAACGCGTTGCGCGAGTTGGCGCGGCTTTCGGAGAAGCTCATGCAACTGGCCAAGGCCGAGGGCGGTGGGCTGTTGTCCGAAACACCTCAGGACCTGATTCCATTGCTGGCCCATGGGGTCGACGAGTGGAACCAACGCAGCGGTCAGCGCATTGAGTTGCATTTGCCCGGCCAAGCCAGCGTGTACTCGAGCATTGATCCGGACGCCTTTGGCATCCTGTTGCGCAACCTGATCGAGAATGCGCTGAAGTACGGCGCAGCGGATCAACCGATCGAAGTCAGCCTCACCGAACAGGCACAACTGCGGGTGGTCAATAGCGGCCCGGCGGTGCCGCAGTCGGTATTGCAGCATCTGACAGAGCGCTTTGTGCGCGGTCACAGTGAAATCAGTGGTTCAGGGCTGGGGTTGGCGATTACTAAAACCATCGTGCAGGGGGTCAACGCGAGGATGAAATTGGTTTCCCCTGCAACAGGTCGACAGGAGGGTTTCGAAGTGTGCGTCTGGTTACCGCTTGCCTAGTTCCAACCAGGTCGTCCGGCTCCACTTGGCTCTTTCTCAGCGTCGGGAATAACGAACGAAGTTAAGTTCGGCGCGTCCACAGGCAGCAGCTTAGTCACGGATTACTGACGCCAGTGGACGCAAATCACTGCGTCCACTGCGGTTTCCGAATCTTCGGGCCATGGTATGTTCGGCCTATGAAGATGGCCGTGCCTCTGTCAATGCGTACGCTGGGAAAGACATCATCGACTCGATCGGTGGATGCTCGTAGGTTGAGGACAGCACGGCACTGAGTCGATCGCCCAATAGATTCCAGGCGCGTTTCTTCTCTTCGGCATAATCGTGATGCAGGTAGTGACGCCTCACCCGGGAGCCAGCCAGCACATGGTTTTGACAGCGATCGATGACGTCCAGGCTGACCCCCAAGGCCTGCATCATGGTCGCGCCGGTGCGGCGTAGGTCATGCGGTGTCCAGTCACCGTTCTGGCCGTCGGCAAGGACCAGGGTGTCGTCGTGACGCCGTCGTGAAAGGGCCTTACGGTTTTTGAACCGGGCCTGGCGATCGCCCACCTGTTTGCTCACCACTTTCACGTCCACATGCCCATCATCCTGCTTGTTCGGAAAGCACCACTGGGAATCTCCCGTCAAGGTCTTGAGTTCCTGAAAGAAATGCAGGGCGAAGGGGGAGAGGAAGACATGGTGGTCCTGTTTCTTGCCCCGGGTGCCTTTGACGTTTTCACTGGGGAGGAACCACGTCTGCCGGTCCAGATCGACATTTTTCCATTCGGCCCGCAGCAACTCGCCAATCCGGCACAAGGTGCCCAGGCTGATCCAGAGCGCGAGTTGGGTTTCTTTCTTTAGCGGCCGTATGCCGTCGTATTTTTGCCCGGCGGGCAGGGCGTTGTAATCGGCGGTCATTTGCTGGAAGCGGTTGTGCAATTCCAACAGCTCCGCTGGCGAAAGGGTCCGGCTTCTTTCGGCTTCGTAGTCGGCAGGGATCAATGGAGAGATGTCGACCAGTTCCGTCGGATCGCCCTCGATCAATAAGGCCCGCCAGGGCTGACGTTTTCTGGCCCAGTTGAACATCTGAGTGAGGTCGGCGAAGAAACTGATGGCTTGGCGGTGAGCGCCGCGGTTGACCACGGTGCGGATCAGCGCCCGAACCTCCTGTTCGGAAACATTGTTCACCGCGGTCTTGCCAAGTGCTGGTAAAAGGTCTTTGTTAAAACGTCGTTGTAACTCGGCATTGCCGTCTTTACGCGCCACGCCATCCAACAGCCAAGCCTTGGCCAGATCCTGGAGGGTCAGCGTTTGCACCTTCGTCGTTTTTACTTGTTCGGCCTCTACGTTGGCTGCCGCGTATGCCTGTGCCTTGGCGGTTTTCTTTTGCTCGTTGGGATTGATCTGCTCATCGATCAGCGCTCGGGCCTGGTTACGCGCCTTGCGAATGTCCGTCAGGGATTTGCGCGGCCAGGTTCCGCAGGCGTACTCTTTATTTTGGTCGCCCCAGCGATAACGATAGAAAAAGCTGACTGACACGCCGTCCTTACGCACTGAGATTCGACCGGCGAGATTGCCATCCTCCCGGAGGATTCGGCCGGCATCGTTGGGAGTCAGCGACTCGAGTTCTTTGATGGTGATTTTGGCCATGAAACGGACTCCCCCTACTTTTACCCCCACAAAAACGTCGGCTCTTGATGGACGTTACTGGACTCTCGTAGAGCAGAACACCGCTGGAGCTCAAGTAAATACTAGCTTATAAAAATCCAGAGTAAAATTTTGGAAGCTTTCAAGAAGTATGAAAAAGGAGATGGGGTGCTAGGGGTCGAGTGTTCGAATCACTCCGTCCCGACCATATTTCCTGAGTAAAATCAGACAGTTAAGCCGATCAGATGGATCGGCTTTTTTGTGCCTGCGCAAAACTGGCGCAAAACTACCCGGTGATTTCGCTAATATTTAGGTCCGGAATTGCCTCAGCCCAGACGATTCCCTCGTGGTCTCGCTGGTAGTTTCTGGTCATACCCTCGCTCGCATGCCCCGCAATTTTTTGCCCATCTTTTCCGGCTTTCTTGTACAGGTGGAGCGACAGTGCTGCATTGGTTACAGGGTTTGGCATGGCAATAGAATTCCTCGCCCGCCATTCACCGGCAGAATGTGAGTCGTAAGGTTTTGGCTTGCAGTCGGACGAATTCGACGGGGACGCTGGCGGTGGGTATCAGGGAATAGCTGATATACGAGGAAGGCCTGCTCGAATAAGGTCCAGTAGTTCGCCCTGCCAGCTGTTTCAGAGAAATGCTGAGTGGCCGCAACTGGTCAGGGTGGGCTTACTTCTTGGTCGCTGATCCTTGTAGCAGTACATGTAGGCGAACCAGGCGAGGGCGATCATGGCGAAACCTCGCGCCGAGCCCACTGCACATACGGGCTGTCTTCAGTGTCAAAAAGCCGGGCTTTATAGGCTTCGATATCCTCGTCGAATTCTGGAATGTCCGGGTGCCATCAATACCCGTTTTCGTCACGCACAACTTCGACGGAGCCAGTCGGTGCCACGGAGGAACGCGAGCCAGGCTTGCCCCAGCGCATGCTCAACGAATTATCGCCATCACCGACGCCAGTGAGCGCTAATGGCCTGCCAGGCCTACGTAAGGGAGGTCTCGCGGTGAAGTCGAACTCCCACGATTGTCATTCCTGCTTACGTAGACGCAAGATCAGCGGCTCAAGCGTTGGACGCTTGTTTTTCCATTCTTCTTTGGTAATGCCGAGCAGTACCACGTCAATTCGGCTTCCGTTTTTCAGAATGTTCTTGCGTCTAACTCCTTCAAGTTCAAAGCCAAACTTCTGGTGCATTTTTATTACGGCAGAATTAGTTTCCAATACCTCGCAATTGAGCTTTTCCAGGCATGCGTCATTGAATGCATAGTCAAGCATCCAAAACTCTACAATGCTTCCTATGCCTTTTCCTTGATGCTCAGTGTCTAGATAGAACGCCCAATCGGCTGTTTGTTGAACTGCATTTATGGCGTTGAGTGAAACGACACCGATGGACTGCTCATTCCTCATGGCCACGAACACCGCTTGGCGCTTGTTTCCTTTCAAAGAACGCAACCAATCCTCGTGCTCCTCTTCGGTGATTTCGTGGGAGGTGTACATGTTATTTCGGACATCCTCCTGGTTTCGGAGAGTGCGCACATGTGCTTGAACAGAGGGGCTGGCGTCAACTAAAGGAATAAACTGCACCGGATTACCTCGCGGGGACCAGAAAACTTAAAAGGCTAACAGCTTCATAGAGAAAATACCTTTTCAAGCGACTTGGTTTGCAGAGTCACTCCGGAGCCTTCGGTACCGCAAGCGTCAACTTGATGAATTCCTCATTCTTGTCGATCGTATCCAGGGCGCCGCGCACATTGTCGGCGACATCGGCAGCTCCTCACTACTCGACTTGGTTGGACAGTTCCAGGATGGCGGTCTCAAGGGGCAGTTGGTTTTCGTTGATCTTGTAGAGTAGGGAAGGGATCAGGTCTGAACTTGGCAAGGGCGATTCCTCCGTGGAAGAGGAGGGCTTGGCAGTCAAAAAATTGAATTGGGATTTGTTCGGCAGGATGCCGGAGAAGGGGAAGTGCTGTGGGAATATACAACGCTAAGTTATTGATTCTTGTTGGGGGATGCGCCGGTTTTGAGATCGTCCAAAACCACCGTGTTTCCCTTGCACATCAGGCTGCCGGTTGCCTCGACATGGTGAGGGGGGCGGAAATTGGACAGAGTGATGGCCATTGGCTAACGTCATGTAGCCTCCCTCCGAATCACAAATCGGCGGATTACCAAGGCATGCAAATCGATCTACCGCCCGAGCCGGGAAGCGAATCACGGAGATAGAGGCATGGAGAGTGCTGGGGCGGACTTTGATTTGATCGTGGTGGGTGGTGGGCCAGCAGGCTCTTCGGCAGCGATTCGTGCTGCGGAGCTTGGGTTGTCCACGGCGGTGATCGAAGTTTCTGGAGGTCCTCGGTTCCGACCTGGAGAATCCCTTGCGCCAGGTACAGCTCTTCTCATTTCTCAATTGCTCGGAAGTGAAGCTTTTTCTCAGCTCCCGAAAGCAACTCACGACACGATCAAATTTACGGATGACAACGCTCAAAGGCTGAATCATTTCGGTTTCGAACAAAGTGGCATTCATGTGCATCGGATCGAATTGGACGAGGCGTTGTTGGCCGCGGCGGCCAGGGCTGGCGTTCGTCTTTTTCGGCCTGCATCTGCAAGATCAATTGATTTGTGCGATGCAGGGTTAGTCACAGTTAACTCAACATGCGGTCAATTGACATCTCGAGTTGTCATTGACAGTACGGGTTCAGCCAATTGGCTTAGCAAGAAAACTGGCATTGAAGCGCTGCGTTTGAGTAACCCTCTTGAGGTCGCGTACCGCTATAGCGACTCGGTCGATGATGATATGAATCCGTCTTTTCACCTTGGCTCGCAAGGGTGGCGGTGGACATCCAATATTGGATCGGGTCGACACGTCGAGTGTGAGATGACCTTTGAAGAGCGCCGTAAAGTTCATACATCGCGTTTGGGCTTCCTCAGGGCCGACAGCACTTGGCGCATTGCCGATCAATTGGCCTCGCCCCGATTTGTACTAACGGGTGACGCGGCTTGCAAGCTCGATCCTGCGGCTTCTCGGGGGGTATATCGAGCCCTGGTCTCGGGGATGGCTGCCGCGAACGCGGTGAGTGTTTACCTCGGGCGAAACTCAACCGAGGCTCTGGAAGATTACTGCGCAATGATAACGGGGTGGTTCCTGGGCGACTGCCAACGGCTCAATGCGTTCTATCAGAGCGCATCGGGCCGGGACGACCCCATAGGCTTTGCTTCAAGAGTGGCAACTACCTTTGGAGTGGTCATATGACGCTTGAACAAGATGTTCGTAATCTGCTGGTAAAGTTGCTGGCCACCCGTTGGAAAACGGTTCTTGGCGCGCATGGTGTCAACGCGCAAACAGAGTTTTCAGCCGAACTCACCGTGGATCGTACAGTCCTTGGCTTTCATGATTTCAGTACGGATAAAGCAGCTCTTATTCAACCAGGTGATCCTGCGAGGAGTTTGCTTTATCACTGTCTGGCGAGCCCTGCGGTTCAACCATCAGGTTTGAAACAAAGCGACTATCCAACACAGGAAGATCTGGATCTGGTCGAAAACTACATCTACAGCCTGGTTGAAGTTTCTGATCAACAACGGCGCAAATGGGTGGCGGCCGTCTTCGCCTATGAGTATCGGGAAGCCGCTGGAACACCGCATCGCATGCATGCAGACCTTGTTTTCAGTCGCACTGGTATAGCTCGTGTCGGAAATGCGCCGGCACTTTACGACCCCGCGATACGCAACTATCGGCACGATACCGATGTATCACACGAAGTGCGTGTCATGCCTGCCCGCTATGCTGCCTTCCTTTGCGAACGTGTAGAGGGTAGTGATCTTGAGGGGTGTTATTTAGGTAGTTCACAGTTTGGCGATGCGAGCCGCCAATTCCTTGTTCCAATCGTTAAGCTTTTTCCAGGTTTGAGACTGGACACCTTTACCTGTGAGACTGTTGAGTTTTCTGCTTTCCACTTCACTGATCGACTGCGTCGTCTTTTTTCCGTCGGAAAACTACCGAACATCAAGGATGCGGACCTTGGCCAACCTCCCTATACGCGCACAAGTCGCAACCACGGGTTAATGATCAATGCGGAATTGAAAGGTGCAACCCTTACAGTCTGCGCAGAACCTCAACCACTTGTGCGAGAGGTCATGGTGTCGATGGAGGCCGGTGGCGGTCAGGATCAACTTGGTGCAACTGAGGTGCCTCCGAAGGGACCCGGGATCGAAGCCTATATCGAGAACAGGAGGTACTCGACACTTCGTGTTGGGCAGAAATTATTCAGCGCAGGCCTCGACTATATTTCTGCTGCCATCATCGGAGTCGTGGCGGCAAACGAACGGCCGTTCCTTTCACCGCGCAACTGTTCTGAATTCATTAATATGCGTCATCAGCTGATAGATGACGCTGGCATCGTGAATGATATAAATATCACCATTCCTGGTGCGACAGCGTTTGAGTCGATGCTTGATGCAGGTCGCTATGATATAGCCCTTTACCTTGATGATATTTGCGATGGTTATGTGGCTGCCATGTATAGCAGTAACGATCACAAGTACGACGTGACACCTGCTTTTTCAGTTATTACGGCTCCTGATTTTTTCCCATATGTTGGAAACCTGGAACTCAAAAAGTTCTCAAGTAATTTTGAGGAAGGTGGTCCGTCTGCATTGTGCGAAGGGCGGTTGGGCGCAAATGCACGGATGACTGACCCTGATACAGGGGCACCGATTTTTACTTCAGATGACACTATCGTTACTGCTGTCAGCAGACCACCACGCAGGGAGGGTATGGCCCACACGGAGCGAGTGGTCGATGTGCCGACTGCCTTGTCGGATGGTGCTTCGAATGTCTTTGCACCTGGTTGGGACGTCACCTACGGCAGAGACAGTGTTTTTTCGGCACCTTATTATCACACCGCCGGTTTGGGCTCGCCGTTTGTTGAAGACGCAAAGTTATGTGCTGCCGCCAACGGTATGTGGGCTGCCGCATCGCCAGATGCATCGCGCACATTTAACCGAACTAAAACGCCGACAGCGATCCCTTTGACAGATGAGGAACTCGGCCTGCATCCAGATAGCCCGGGTGCGATAAATGGGCAACCAACTCCTGGTTGGGACGGGGAGCATGGACCATTTTTAGTGGCGGGCGGATTGAACGTGATGGTCAACTTTTCCGACATCATGAGAGCTGACTATGTCACCAATGCTCTGTCCAACAGCATATGTTTCGATAAGTTGCGTGCTGTCGGTCGGTCAGAAATGCAGCACCGAATGCGTGCATTCGCTCTTATTATCGAGAAATTAGACGGTCCAGGCGCCAAGGTTTCGAAGTCAAGTCACTGGCTTGTGGTTTTCCGATCCTATGAGCGGTGGTCTGATCTGAAGACTGAAGAAATCTTGCCCGCATCGCTTCTGAATGATTATTCCGCCTCTGAAGCCAAGGTCAGAGACATGTCCGGTGGTGGCTATTTTTTTGGCTTTGCTGACGGTGGTAAATCACCGCAACATACAAATGATCCGAAGAGACTCCTGGTTGCCGTGTCTTCCATCAGGTTTTTGCTTTGGGATCGTGATTCAGGCAGAGCGATCACGTTTTAGAAGAGTTGAAGTAACGTGGAGGTGCGATGTTTGCCATCTTTAATGGCAATTTTTTCGTCTTTCAAGGAGGACTTAATATGCGTTTTCTAATTCTTGTGTTTCTTGTTCTCACGTTGCAAGCCTGCGCTCCGATATCGTATCGCGAAACCGATGAGGGAAGGTTTGAAGGCGCTTTGGATGTGCGCTGGATCAAGAATGACTATTTTCTATTTGTTCCAAGCAAGGATGATCCGTTTCGATTTACACGTTCTAATGGTGAAGTAATCCGCCCTGGCCCCATGTATACCGATGGGGGGTCAATTCCTCGATTTCTATGGGGCGTCAATGGTTATTCCCCTTGGGGGTACGCCCCCGCTTATATCATTCACGATTGGCTTTTCGTGGCTCATGAGTGTGGTTACCCCGGGTACAAGGATTACTCGTTCAAAAATACGCACATCGTCCTGGCAGAGGGTTTGAAGGCGGTGATGGAGGTAAGTCCTGAGGTTCGAAATTACTTTGTTTTTGAGTCGGTGGTTGCAGCCGTCAGTTCGCCCATAGCGAAACGGCTCTGGGAGAAGGGTATATGTAATGAACCCGTAGCTTTCAATCTGCTGGGCATTCCTGAACAAACGCCTCCTGGGGAGTTGCTGATGACAATAAAATTCAAATAGTGGCTGACGCGCAGCTTCAATCTGATGCCCGAGATCAGCGCCCGAGTCGTGATGGGCGATGCTGTTGTTTTTGTGGCCCAGAAGCGCCTTTCGTCTTGTTACGGGTAGGTGATATCAACCCTTCGGATGCCGGTCAAACATTTGCCCGCTACAATGCGTGCCTCGACCGTGACAAACCAGATAAAAAATATGTCCTTGCCCAAACATCACCTGGAACTGCTCAGCCCTGCCCGTGACGTGAGCATCGCTCGCGAGGCGATCCTGCATGGTGCCGACGCCATTTATATCGGTGGCCCGAGCTTCGGCGCCCGCCACAATGCCTGTAACGAAGTGAGTGAGATCGCCGGACTGGTGGAGTTCGCCCGGCGCTACCACGCCCGGGTGTTCACGACTATCAACACCATCCTGCATGACAATGAGCTGGAGCCAGCCCGCAAGCTGATCCATCAGCTCTACGATGCCGGGGTCGATGCGTTGATCGTCCAGGACCTTGGCGTGATGGAGCTGGATATCCCGCCGATCGAGTTGCACGCCAGCACCCAGACCGACATCCGCACCCTGGCACGGGCGAAGTTTCTTGACCAGGCGGGCTTCTCCCAACTGGTACTGGCCCGCGAGCTGAATCTGCAAGAGATTCGCGCCATCGCCGACGAGACCGATGCGGCCATCGAATTCTTCATCCATGGCGCGTTGTGTGTGGCGTTCTCCGGCCAGTGCAACATCTCTCACGCACAGAACGGTCGCAGCGCCAACCGTGGCGACTGTTCACAGGCCTGTCGTTTGCCGTACACCCTCAAGGACGACCAGGGCCGCGTCGTCGCCTACGAAAAACACCTGCTGTCGATGAAGGACAACAACCAGAGCGCCAACATTCGCGCGTTGGTGGAAGCCGGCGTTCGCTCATTCAAGATCGAAGGGCGCTACAAGGACATGGGCTACGTGAAGAACATCACGGCCTACTACCGCCAGCGCCTGGACGACGTTCTTGAAGATCGCCCGGACCTGGCCCGTGCGTCCAGTGGCCGCACCGCGCATTTCTTCGTACCTGACCCGGACAAGACCTTCCACCGTGGCAGCACCGACTACTTTGTCACCGACCGCAAAGTCGACATCGGTGCCTTCGACTCACCGACTTTCACCGGCTTGCCGGTGGGCGTAGTGGAGAAGGTGGGCAAGCGTGATTTGCAGGTGGTGACCTCTGAGCCGCTGTCCAACGGCGACGGTCTCAACGTGCAGATCAAGCGCGAAGTGGTGGGTTTTCGCGCCAACATTGCCGAGCCCAAGGGTGAGTTCCTCGAAGAGGGCGAGAAGCGTTATCGCTACCGTGTCGAGCCCAACGAGATGCCGGACGGGATGTACAAGCTGCGGCCCAACCATCCACTGAGCCGCAACCTGGACCATAACTGGCAGCAAGCCTTGCAGAAGACTTCCGCTGAACGTCGTATCGGTCTGGCCTGGGTCGCACAGCTGGACGAGCAGCGCCTGCAACTCACCGCCACCAGCGAGGAGGGCGTCAGTGCCAGCGTGTCTCTGGACGGCCCGTTCGGTCTGGCCAACAAGCCGGAGCAGGCCCTGGACCAACTGCGTGATCTGCTCGGTCAACTGGGCACCACCGACTACCACGCCACCGGCATCAAGCTGGAAGCACCCCAGGCATTCTTCATCCCCAACTCGCAGCTCAAGGCGCTGCGTCGGGAAGTGATCGAAGCGCTGACTGCGGCCCGTCTGCTGGCCCACCCTCGGGGTGGTCGCAAGGCCGAGACAAACCCGCCGCCGGTGTACCCGGAGTCGCACCTGTCGTTCCTGGCCAACGTCTACAACCAAAAGGCTCGCGACTTCTATCACCGTCACGGCGTCAAGCTGATCGATGCAGCCTTCGAGGCCCACGAGGAAACCGGAGAAGTGCCGGTGATGATCACCAAGCACTGCCTGCGTTTCTCCTTCAACCTCTGCCCCAAACAGGCCAAAGGCGTCACCGGCGTTCGCACCAAGGTCGCGCCGATGCAACTGGTTCACGGTGACGAGGTGCTGACGTTGAAGTTCGACTGCAAACCTTGCGAAATGCACGTGATCGGCAAGATCAAGGGCCACATCCTTGACCTGCCACTACCGGGCAGCGTCGCGGAGCCGGTCGTCGGTTACATCAGTCCTGAAGATCTGCTCAAGACGATTCCTCGCGCGCCCCACTGAAAGGTGGGCTAGCCCGCATCAGGGACAGGGACGTTTCTTGATCGGTGTCAAACGGATGGGGCGGGCAGCTCTGTATTCTGCGAAGCAACACTCGCGCGCCCTTGCGGATGAACGCGCGAGTTCCCATTGGGCCGAAGCTCGCCGGCACTGGCGACACAATGGGATTGATGTTCCTCTCGCTGAGTCATCAGAGCCATCCCTCTCATGGTCTATCCCGTTTTTCTGACATTGCACCTGTTCGCCGCGCTGATCTTCATCGGCACGGTGTTCTTCGAAGTCCTGTTTCTGGAAAGCATCCGCAAGCAACTTCCCGACAGGGTGATGATGCTGGTCGAGCAGGGGATCGGTCGTCGAGCCCGGACGCTGATGCCGTGGGTGTTGCTGGTGTTGTTCGGTGCGGGAATCGGCATGGTCTGGCAGCGCTACTTGCCCGCTCTTGCCACGCCGCTGGCGTCCTCGTTCGGCACGCTGCTGATGGTGAAAATCGTCGTTGCCGTGAGCGTGCTCCTGCATTTTCTGGTTGCCATGATTCTGTTCAAAAGCGGGCGCATGAACGCTCGTTATCTGCAATTCATCCACGGCAGTCTGTTCTGCCATATGGTCGCCATCGTCTTGCTGGCCAAAGGCATGTTTTACCTGGCGTGGTGACCGATGGTCGGCCTCTGCAAGCACTTGGCTGGCGGCTTGATACAAATCAAGGAGCGATGATTGCCGATCCCGGACACTGAAGATCCGCAGCCAGTCTGGGAGACTCGTCATGCTCGATTTCTTTCACAACCCCGGCGAGCTTGTCGCTCGATGCGATCAAGGCGTACTCGACCCCAACTGCCATGCCGATACGCAAAAGTTTCACAACGGCATCGGCTCTCTGGATTTGCTTCGAGCCTTGCGCACCAGTCGCCAGAAACGCCGGCCGCTCTCCCTGAACGTGCGCCTGCCTTCCAGCCTCAAGCCATCCTTTTGCACCCTTGCTGATGCCTGCGGCGAGCAGGGCGCCATCGAGCACTACCTGCGGCGTCTGGAACACGAGATCGACCTGGTCGGTTGCCACACCCATCCAGAGCAACGGGTCGAGCAATTTCACCTGGGAGGCGGAACGCCCACCATCGCCCATATTCAGCGACTGATGGGGCATTTGCGTCGCCGGTTCAACTTTCTGGCGCATGAGTCTGGCGACTACAGCGTTGAAGTGGATTTGCATCACACCGATTGGTCGACCATGGGCGTGCTGCGCGATCAGGGATTCAATCACGTCAGCATCGGCGTTCCGGACATCGACACCGAGTGCGAGATGTCCGTGGCTTGTTACCAGAATCCGGCGCCGATCCATTCACTCATCGATGCCGCGCGCACGTTTGGTTATCGATCCATCAATGTCGATCTGGGGTTTGGCCATGCCTGGCAAACGCCGGACAGTTTTGCGCTGAAGCTGACGACGATTATCGAGCTGGAGCCCGACCGCCTGATGGTGTTCGACTACGCACGACCACCACGCCGCTATCGGCCTGTGCTCGGTGAAACGGCCAGGGCGTTGTGCAGCCAGGACGACAAAGGCGCGATGCGTCAGATCTGCTTCGAGCAATTGCTGGCAGCGGGGTATCACTACATCGGCATGGGGCAGTTTGTCCGGCCCGATGATGACCTGGCGATCGCTCAGGAGCGGGGCCGCTTGAGCCGCACCTGCGATGGTTTCACCCGTCACGGCTATTGCGATCACATCGGGTTCGGTGTGGGCGCCATCAGCCGGATCGACGATTTGTACACGCAAAATACCGATGTCATTGGGCGCTATCAGCGTCAGCTGGACAACGACCAGCTGCCGACAGCGCGTGGCTGGCGTTTCGAGGCGGGGGAGCAGATCAGGCAAATGGTCATGGAGCGACTGGCGTGTGATCAGGAGCTGGATATCCGTGCCATCGAGCGGCGCTATGGGCTGGTGTTCCCCATGTATTTCTCATCCGTCTGGCCGTTGCTGGAGCAATTGAGTCGTGACGGTTTGATTGAATTGTCAGAGCGTTTCATCAGCATCCTTCCCGCCGGCCGGCAGGAAGTGGATGCCATCTGCAGCCTTTTTGAAAAGGAGGTGGACTGTGCAAAACATTAACCCACCTGCGAGTTGATTGATCATGAAGCCTTCATTCGATTTCAATCGTGCCCTGGTCGAAAAATATGACCGCCCCGGGCCGCGCTACACCTCTTACCCGACGGCCCCGCAGTTTCATCAGGCGTTTGCCGTCGACGACTATCAGCGTGCCGCCCACGATAGCAACCTGGCCGCTGTGCCGAAACCGTTGTCGGTGTACATCCACATTCCATTCTGCAAAAGCCTTTGTTACTACTGCGCCTGCAACAAAATCATTACCCAAAAGACTCATCGTGCCGTCGAATACCTGACGTACCTCAAGCGTGAAATCGCCATGCAGGCCGCGCTGTTCGACAGCACGCGCAAGCTTACGCAGCTGCATCTGGGCGGGGGCACACCGACGTATTTGACCCAGGAACAACTGGCCGACCTGATGGACTGCCTGCACCAGGCATTCGACATGGACGACAGCGACGACCATGAGTTTTCCATCGAGGTCGACCCGCGCACCATCAGCAGCGAACAGATCCACTCGCTGCGCCAATTGGGCTTCAATCGACTGAGCTTTGGCGTGCAGGACTTCGATCCCGACGTCCAGGCGGCGGTCAATCGCCAGCAAAGTGAAGCGCAGATTTATGCGCTGGTCGCGGCGGCGCGCGAGGCGCAATTCAAGTCGATCAGCGTCGATCTGATTTACGGCCTGCCCCTGCAAACGGTGCAGAGTTTCGACGTCACCCTCGCCAAGATTATTGCCCTGCGCCCGGACCGGATTGCTGCCTACAGCTATGCGCATCTGCCGGAGCTGGTGCGCGCGCAACGGCTGATTCGCCCAGAGGACATGCCACCGCCGAAGCGCAAGCTGGAGTTGCTCGAACTGACCATTCGCCGTTTGACCGAGGCCGGTTATGTCTACATCGGCATGGATCACTTCGCCTTGCCGGATGACGAGCTGGCACTGGCCCGCGCCCATGGCACGCTGCAACGCAATTTCCAGGGGTACTCGACCCATGCGGACTGCGACTTGATCGGCCTCGGGGTGTCTTCGATCGGCAAGGTCGGCGACAGCTACAGCCAGAGCGTCAAGGAGCTTTCGCAGTACTACGCGCGCATCGATCAAGGTCTGTTGCCGGTGCATCGGGGTTATCGCCTGAGCGCTGACGACCTGTTGCGCCGCGAAGTGATCAGCGACCTGATGTGTCATGGCCGGATCGATTTCGCCAAGTTCGAAGCGCGTCACGCGATCTGCTTCACCGAGTATTTTGCCGAGTCATTGGCCCAACTTGGCGAGCACGTTCGCGACGGACTCTTGCAGATTCACCGTGACGAGCTGGTGCTGTTGCCGCAAGGGCATTTGATGATGCGCAGCGCCGCGATGGCGTTTGATGCCTACTTGGGCGATCAGCAAAAAGGCCAGTTTTCCCGCACTGTTTGAGAGGGGCGGAACGCTCTGGCACGGGGATTTTCAGCAAGTTGATTTCAATCAAGGGCAGGGCGCACAACGCTCCCTAACATGGCCGCAGACCCTTTGAAATCAGCCCGCTCATGACAACTTCTTCGCCTTCGATACCTGGCAACCTGCGCATCTGGAGCGTTGGTCTGGTGGTGATGGTCTTGCTGATACTCGCGATGTTCGCGGTGGTCCAGGCCAAGTCATACGGCGACATCGAGCAGCAGCGCATCGAGAAGGTCTTCCCGCAAACCGATTCGGTTTCCACACCGGAAGGCCCGTTCAAGGTGCGGACGATATCAGCGGCCGGCAAGGTCATCGGTTATGTCTTCCAGAGCCTGGACGTGGTGGACATTCCGGCCTACTCGGGCAAACCGATCAATACCCAGGTGATTCTCGACACCGCCGGTGTGATTCAGGATGCCTACGTCCTGGAACACCATGAGCCGATTCTGCTGATCGGCATCCCCGAAGAAAAACTCCACGGTTTCAGTGCCCGCTACAAAGGGATCAAGGTCAGCCGGCGAGTGGTTGTCGGCCATTCCAGTGACCCGAGTGCGGTCACCGTAGATGCCATCGCCGGCGCAACCGTCACCGCCATGGTGGTCAATGAAGTCATCATGCGGGCCGCCCATGAAGTGGCCGTATCGCTCAAGCTGATCGAAGACAAGGGGGCAGTGGCGAGCAAGCCCGCCACCGTGCGCCAGGACTTTTTCGAGCCTGCCACCTGGGAGCAACTGAGCGGAAACGGCGCCATCCGCCGCTTGAACCTGACCCGTGGACAGGTCGATGCAGCCTTCAAGGGCACCGAGGCCGAAGGCGTCGACACGGCCGCGCCTGACCAGGTCGATGACACCTTTATCGAGTTGTACACCGCCGACCTGAACCCGCCGACCATTGGCCGCGCGCTGCTGGGTGACATTCAATACCGTGTCCTCATGCAAGACCTCAAGCCTGGCGAGCAAGCCATTGCTGTATTGGGACGCGGCTTGTATTCGTATAAAGGTTCGGGTTACGTGCGCGGCGGGATTTTCGACCGGGTGCAATTGCGCCAGTTCGGCAATGTCATCAGCTTTCGCGACATGGACCATCAGCGCCTCTCCGACGTATTCGCCAAGGGCATGCCCGAGTTCAATGAGATGTCGGTGTTCATTGTGCGCAAGCAGGCGGGTTTCGATCCGGGATCGCCCTGGTCCCTGGAGTTGCTGGTACGGCGTCAGACCGGTCCGGTCAGCGGCATGTTCAGCAGCTTCGAACTGTCTTATCAATTGCCCGAGCAATACCTTGAGCGCCCCGCACCGAGTGCCGAAGAACTGGCCGCCATCGAGGAAGCCAGCCGGCCGATGTGGCTGACGATCTGGTATCAGAAACACTTCCAGGTCGGTGTACTCGCCACCGCGTTGTTGCTGCTGACCGCGATCCTGTTCCTGCAGGACAAGTTCACCCGCCGCCCGCATTTCCTGCACTGGCTGCGTCGCGGTTACCTGATCTTCACTGTGGTGTTCCTCGGTTGGTATGCCCTGGGGCAACTGTCGGTGGTCAACGTCCTGACCTTTGTCCATGCGTTGTTCGAGCACTTTCGCTGGGAGCTGTTTCTCACCGATCCGCTGATTTTCATGCTGTGGGTGTTCACCGCCGCGAGCGTTCTGTTGTGGGGGCGTGGGGTGTTCTGCGGCTGGTTGTGCCCGTTCGGTGCCTTGCAAGAACTGATCAACGAAGCCGCGCGCAAGCTGAAAATTCCTCAGTACGAATTGCCCTTCGCGGTGCATGAGCGGTTGTGGGCGATCAAGTACATCATTTTGCTGCTGCTGTTCGGTATCTCCCTGGAATCCATGTCCACTGCCGAACTGTTCGCCGAAGTGGAACCGTTCAAGACCGCCATCACCCTCAGGTTCGACCGCCAATGGTGGTTTGTCCTTTACGCGGTGGCGCTGCTGGTCATCAACATCTTCACGCGCAAAGTCTATTGCCGCTACATCTGCCCGTTGGGTGCCGCGTTGGCGATCCCGACCAAGCTGCGCCTGTTCGACTGGCTCAAGCGCCGCAAGGAATGCGGCAACCCCTGCCAGTTGTGCGCCAAAGAATGCGAGATCCAGGCGATTCACCCGGATGGGCGGATCAATGCCAACGAGTGCCACTACTGCCTCGATTGCCAGATGACTTACCACAACGAACACAAATGCCCGCCGCTGATCAACAAGCGCAAGAAGCGCGGCAAACCCGCACCCGTGGCGGCGCAACTGATACCTGTCGTGGAAGTGACGGCGCCTGAATGACGCGCCCCTTGTAGGAGCGAGCCTGCTCGCGATGGTCGCTAACGTTGACGCGTAATGACTGGCTAAACGCGGCGCTCTTGAGTCCATCGCGAGCAGGCTCGCTCCTACCGTTGACCGAGTTCTACCCGCACACCGATTTATCCCTTCAAGGAGTACGCAGCATGACTGACACAGAATCCACAAAACCGGTGCAGGAAGAAGAACAGACCGGACTCAGCCGTCGCGGTTTTCTCGGCAGCAGCGCCGTTACCGGGGCGGTGCTGGCAGGGGCCACGACATTGGGCGGGGCGGTGTTCAGCCGCGAGTCATGGGCGGCTGCGGTCAAGGATGCGCAGGCGAAAACCCATGTCGGCCCCGGCGAGCTGGACGAATACTACGGCTTCTGGAGCGGTGGTCATCAGGGCGAAGTGCGGGTGCTGGGCGTGCCGTCGATGCGCGAGTTGATGCGTATTCCGGTGTTCAACGTCGACTCGGCCACCGGTTGGGGCCTGACCAACGAAAGCAAGCGCATCCTCGGCGACAGCGCGAAGTTCCAGAATGGCGATTGCCATCACCCGCACATCTCCATGACGGACGGCAAGTACGACGGCAAGTACCTGTTCATCAACGACAAGGCCAACTCCCGTATTGCGCGCATCCGCCTGGACATCATGAAGTGCGACAAGATGCTCACGGTGCCGAACGTGCAAGCCATTCACGGCCTGCGCCTGCAAAAAGTGCCGTACACCAAGTACGTGTTCGCCAACGCCGAGTTCGTCATTCCGCACCCCAATGACGGCCACACCTTCGACCTGCAAGACAAGAACAGCTTCACCATGTTCAACGCCGTCGATGCCGAAAAAATGGAAATGGCGTTTCAGGTGATCGTCGACGGCAATCTGGACAACGCCGACATGGACTACACCGGCAAGTACGCCGCGTCCACCTGCTACAACTCGGAGAAGGCCTACGACCTCGGCGGCATGATGCGCAACGAGCGCGACTGGGTCGTGGTGTTCAACATTCCGCGCATCGAAGCCGCGATCAAGGCCGGCAAGTTCATCACCCTGGAAAACTCCAAAGTGCCGGTGGTCGACGGTCGTAAAACCGATGGCAAGGACTCCGAATTCACCCGTTACATCCCGGTGCCGAAGAACCCCCACGGCCTCAACACCTCATCCGATGGCAAGTACTTCATTGCCAACGGCAAGCTGTCGCCGACCGTATCGATGATCGCCATCGACCGCCTGGACGACCTGTTCGCCGATAAATTCAAGGACCCGCGCGAGGTCATCGTCGCCGAGCCGGAACTGGGCCTGGGCCCGTTGCACACCACCTTCGACGGTCGCGGCAATGCCTACACCACGCTGTTCATCGACAGCCAGGTGGTGAAATGGAACATGGCGGACGCGATACGTGCCTACAAGGGCGAGAAGGTCAATTACATCAAGCAAAAACTCGATGTGCATTACCAGCCCGGCCACAACCACGCGTCGCTGACCGAAACCAGTGAAGCGGACGGCAAGTGGCTGGTGGTGTTGTGCAAATTCTCCAAGGACCGCTTCCTGCCGACCGGGCCGCTGCACCCGGAAAACGACCAGTTGATCGATATTTCCGGCGAAGAAATGAAACTGGTGCACGACGGCCCGGCGTTTGCCGAACCGCACGATTGCATCCTCGCGCGGCGGGATCAGATCAAGACGCAAAAAATCTGGAACCGTAACGACCCGTTCTTCGCCGCCACCGTGGAGCTGGCCAAGAAGGATGGCATCAACCTGGAGACCGACAACAAGGTGATCCGCGACGGCAACCATGTGCGGGTCTACATGACCTCCATGGCGCCGGCGTATGGCTTGACCGAGTTCACCGTCAAGCAGGGCAACGAAGTGACCGTGACCATCACCAACATCGACCAGATCGAGGACGTGTCCCACGGTTTCGTCATGACCAACCACGGCGCGAGCATGGAGATCAGCCCGCAGCAAACCTCGTCCATCACCTTCACCGCCGACAAGGCCGGCCTGCATTGGTATTACTGCAGCTGGTTCTGCCATGCGCTGCACATGGAAATGGTCGGCCGCATGAAGGTCGAGCGGGCCTGACGGTTGAGCATCGACAGGAGCGGACCGATGACCGACATCAAGGCAAACCCGATCAAGGTGATCGCGCTTGCGCTCCTGCTGATGCCCGGCAGCGTGTTGGCGGTGCAACCCATTACCACGCTGCCGTTGCGCCTTGACGCCGAGCAGCGCTGGCATCTGCCGGCGGGCGAATACCGTGGCTCGTTCAGCGTCGATCAGCCGATGCAGATTGTGTGCGAGCCCGGCGCGGTTTTTCAGGCGCAAGGGCAGGGCAACGGGGTGATTGTCAGCGCCCCGGACGTCGGGATCGAGGGCTGCACTTTTCTGGACTGGGGGCACGACCTCACGGCCATGAATGCGGCGGTCTTCCTCCAGCCCAAGGCCCGTGGCGCGGTGATCAAAGGCAATCGACTGCAAGGTCAGGGATTCGGGATCTGGGTCGATGGGACTCAGGATGCGAGCCTGATCGACAACCGCATCCAGGGCGATCCGGCGATGCGTTCACAGGATCGCGGTAACGGCATTCACTTGTATGCAGTGCATGGCGCCAGGGTCATCGGCAACCAGGTGCGCGACACCCGCGATGGCATCTACATCGACACCTCCAACGGCAACCTGCTGCAAGGCAATACCCTGGAAGACCTGCGTTACGGCGTGCATTACATGTTCGCCAACGACAACCAGCTGATCGGCAACATCACCCGCCGCACCCGCACCGGCTACGCCCTGATGCAAAGCCGCAAGCTCACGGTGATCGGCAACCGCTCTGAACAGGATCAGAACTACGGCATCCTGATGAACTACATCACCTATTCGACCTTGCGCGACAACTTCGTCACCGACGTGCGCGACGGCTCGACCGGCGACAGCATGATCAGCGGCGCCGAGGGCAAGGCGCTGTTCATCTACAACTCGCTGTTCAACCGCATCGAACACAACCACTTCGAGCACAGCGCCGTGGGCATTCACCTCACCGCCGGCTCCGAAGACAACCGCATCGCCGACAACGCCTTTGTCGGCAACCAGCGCCAGGTCAAATACGTCGCCACCCGCTTGCAGGAATGGTCGGCGGATGGCCGGGGCAATTACTGGAGCGACTACTTGGGCTGGGACCGCAACAACGATGGCCTGGGTGATATCGCCTACGAACCCAACGACAACGTCGACCGCCTGCTGTGGCTGTATCCGCAGGTGCGGCTGTTGATGAACAGCCCCGGGATTGAACTGCTGCGCTGGGTGCAACGGGCGTTTCCGGTGATGAAATCGCCGGGCGTACTCGACAGCCATCCGTTGATGAAATCCACCACGCACACCCTGACCAAGGAGCCCGTCACATGAATGTCGTCGATCTGGAAGGCGTCAGCCAGCGTTATGGGCACACCACGGTGTTGCATCAGTTGAGCCTGAGCCTGGCCGAAGGCGAAGTGCTGGGTTTGTTCGGGCACAACGGCGCGGGCAAGACCACCAGCATGAAACTGGTGCTCGGTTTGCTGCAGGCCAGCGAAGGGCAGGTCAGGGTGTTTGGCCGCTTGCCCAGTGATCCGAATGTCCGGCGTCTGCTCGGCTATTTGCCAGAGAACGTGACGTTTTATCCGCAGATGAGTGGCCTGGAAACCTTGCGTCATTTCGCGCGACTCAAAGGGGCCTCGTTCGCTCAGGTGGACGGGCTGCTGGAGGAAGTTGGCCTGGCAGGGGCGGCGCATCGACGGGTCAAGACCTACTCCAAAGGCATGCGCCAGCGCCTCGGGCTGGCGCAAGCCTTGCTCGGCGAGCCGCGCCTGTTGCTGCTCGACGAGCCGACGGTCGGCCTCGATCCCATCGCCACTCAAGACCTGTATCGGTTGCTCGACCGTCTGCGCAGCCAGGGCACCAGCGTCATTCTCTGTTCCCACGTTTTGCCGGGGGTCGAGGCGCATATCAATCGTGCGGCGATCCTGACCCAAGGGCGTCTGCTGGCCCTCGGCAGTCTGCGCAGCCTGCGCGAGGAAGCCGGGTTGCCGACGCTGATTCGCGCCAACGGGCTCAAGCATGCCGGCCCCTTGCAGGCCTCGTGGAACATCGCAGGGCATGTCACTCAACGTTGGGGCGTGGAGGGCCTGGAAGTGGCCGCGCTCAATGGCAGCAAACTGGGCCTGTTGCGTCAGTTGCTCAATGAGGATGAGCCGGCTGACGTGGAAATTACTCCACCGTCCCTGGAAGACCTCTACCGCTATTACATGGGACGGGCCGCTGCGACCCACAGTGGAGAGATTCTATGAACCCGATCTGGAACATGGCCCGCAAGGAATTCAATGACGGTTTGCGCAACCGCTGGTTGTTGGCGATCAGCCTGTTGTTCGCGGTGCTGGCCACCGGTATTGCCTGGTTGGGCGCGGCGGCCTCCGGTCAGTTGGGTTTTACCTCGGTGCCCGCGACCATCGCCAGCCTGGCCAGCCTGGCGACGTTCCTGATGCCGCTGATCGCCTTGATGCTGGCGTATGACGCCATTGTCGGCGAGGACGAAAGCGGCACCTTGCTGCTGTTGTTGACCTATCCGCTGGGGCGCGGGCACATCCTGCTCGGCAAGTTCATTGGCCACGGGTTGATCCTGGCGCTGGCGACGCTGATCGGTTTCGGCTGCGCGATGCTCGCGATCGCCGTGCTGGTGGACGACGTCGAACTGAACCTGCTGCTCTGGGCCTTCGGACGATTCATTGTGTCGTCGACGCTACTGGGCTGGGGCTTCCTTGGGCTGGCTTATGTGCTGAGCAGTGTCGCGGCCGAGAAATCCACGGCTGCCGGTTTGGCGCTGGGCGTGTGGTTCTTTTTCGTGCTGGTGTTCGACCTGGCGCTGCTCGCCCTGCTGGTGCTCAGCGAAGGGCACTTCAACCCGAAAGTGCTGCCCTGGTTGCTGCTGTTCAATCCCGCCGACCTCTATCGCTTGATCAATCTTTCCGGTTTTGACGCCGTCGCCAGTACCGCTGGCGTGCTGACCCTGGGCAGCGATTTGCCTGTGCCGGGCTCGATGCTCTGGTTTTGCCTGCTGTTGTGGGTGGCGGCGCCGTTGGGTACGGCCTGGCTGCTGTTCCGTCGACGGGCGACTTGAATTCTTACTTTGGTTTTTTGGAGCACCTGATGATGAGAACGCTTGATTGGAAGACGCTGCGCAACCTGGCGGGCCTGATGGTCTGTGTGCTGCTGACGGCGTGTGACAAACCCGTGCAAGCCAGCTACAGCGATGCCCCCAGCGCCTTTCATCCCAGTGATGAGTGCCATGTCTGCGGCATGATCATCGACGGCTTCCCCGGCCCCAAGGGTGAAGTGGTCGAGCACAGCGGCATCAAGAAATTCTGCTCCACGGCGGAAATGATCGGTTGGTGGTTGCAACCGGAAAACCATCATGGCGATGCCAAGTTGTATGTCCACGACATGGAGCACAGCCCCTGGAATTCGCCGGATGATACCCGGCTGATCGATGCCAAAGATGCGTTTTACGTGGTCGGCACCCGGCTCAAGGGCGCGATGGGTGTGGTGTTGGCGTCGTTCTCCAGCCAGCAGGCTGCTGAAAAACTGGCCACGGAGCAGGGCGGTCGCGTGCTGCGGTTCAGCGAGATCGATCAGTCGGTGCTGCAGCAACCGGCCATGTCGCACTCGACTCATTGAGCTGTCGATCCATTGAGAAAATCTGATCGCCGTCAAGTCGGTATTTCTGCATCTGTTCAAAGATAGGGGCCCGCCAGGTCCCCAGTGCTTGGCATCGATGATGCCCAGGAGAACATGATGCAAACCGAGTTTCAGGATCGTTTGGCCGTGATCACCGGCGCCAGTTCCGGGATTGGCCTGGCCTTGTGCGCGGCGCTGTTGCCGCGTGGGGTCAGGGTGTTGGCGATGTCACGCACCGTCGGTGACTTGCCGGCCTTGCAGCAGATCTACGGTGAACGGCTGCAATGGTGTGCCGGGGATGTTACCTGCGAGGACGATCTGCAAGGGTTGGCCCGGCGTGCGGCGACGTTGGGGCGGGTGGATTATCTGGTGCCCAACGCCGGCATTGCCGAAATGGCCGACAGCCTGGACATGCCGGCCTTCCAGCGGCAATGGGCGGTTAACGGTGCGGGTGCGTTGAACACCCTGGCGGCGTTGCGCGGTGAGTTGGCGAACCCGGCGTCGGTGGTGTTTGTCGGCAGCTTCCTGACGGGTTCGAGTTTTCCCGGCCTGGCTGCCTGCATTGCCAGCAAGGCCGCATTGGCGGCACAGGCGCGCACGCTGGCGGTGGAGTTTGCCCGTTACGATGTGCGCATCAACCTGGTCTCGCCGGGGCCGACCGCGACCTCGATGTGGGACAACCTGGGCTTGAGCGACGGTGAGCTTGACGATGTTGCCGACACGCTTGGCAAGCGTCTGTTGCCGGGGCATTTTCTTGATGCGTCTGCGGTGGCCAACGTGATTATTTTTCAGCTGTCCCAGGGGGCGCGGGGTGTTTATGGACAGGACTGGAAGGTTGATAACGGTTATACGTTGGGCTGAGGGGGGCTTGGGGTACATATCCGTTTCTGCGGTAACGGCGGCTATTGGTTTCGCCCTTACGGCGAGTCCCTTTTCCAAACGCCGAAAAGGAACCAAAAGGCTTTGCCCCTGACGTACGGTGCCTCGCCTAGGCTCGGCATTCCCTCGCTCCGGTCCTGCTCCGTGGGCCCGCCGCGATCGGCCATCCCTGGCCGTGCGCGGCTAACCCGGCATCCATGCCGGGTTGCCCACTGCGCAGAACCTCCACTCGGCCTCCCGACGGGGCAGATCAAAATCAAAATCAAAATCAAAAGCCAAAGCCAAAGCCAAAACCAAAACCAAAGCCAAAGCAAAGCAACAGAAGTAGGCGCGATAATTGGCCATGACACCAATCAACTGTAGGAGCCGGCTTGCTGGCGATAGCGTCCGTCCAGCCAATAAATGAGTCGACTGACCCACCGCTATCGCCAGCAAGCCGGCTCCTACACGGTGATTGGGTTCACACGATTCAAAATTGTAGGAGCCAGCTTGCTGGCGATGGACGTCAACGATAACGCGGGCTGTCTGAATGAACGCGTTGTCCAAACGTTTTTCGCCGGCAAGCCGGCTCCTACAGGGATCTGCGTTTGCTTTTGATTTTCACCACTCATCAGGCCGAGCGTTAGCTCGCCTTCAGCTTTTGATCTGAGCGCCCCCTCGAGAGGCCGAGCGCAGGTTCTGCGCAGTGGGCAACCCGGCATGGATGCCGGGTTAGCCGCCCCCGGCCATGGATGGCCGATGGCGGCGGGCCCACGGAGCAGGACCGGAGCGAGGGCATGCCGAGCATTAGCGAGGCACCGAACGAAAGGGGCAAGAGCCCTTTGGTTACTTTGGGGCTTTTCCAAAGTGACTCGCCGTAAGGGCGAAACCGCCAGCCGCCATCACCAAAAAAACGGATATACACCCAAACCAAAACCCAACCCCTAATGCGAAGTCCCCTCCACAAACTCGATCTTGTTGCCAACGTTGTACTTGCCCGACGGCTTGTTCATCGGGATACGCTTGATCTCCTCAAGCGTGTCACTGTCATAAACAATCAGCGCCCCATCGGTGGCCCAAATGCTCAACAGCAAGTGCCGCCCATCGCGAGTGAACTCGACGTGCGCCGCCGTCTTGCCAGGCATCGGACGCAAGGTACGAGCGATTTCCAGAGTCTGTTTGTCGATCAAATGAATCGCATCGTTGTCCGGCCCGAAGAACACATCCGTCCAGGCATACCGCGAATTGACGTGACTGCGCATGAAAAACCCCGGCCCCAGCGTCGGGATTTCCTTGATCAGCTTCCAGGTCTTGAAATCGATGACCGAGATCAGCCCCTTGCTGATGTTCGGCGTGGCAAACACCCACTGACCGTTGCGTTTCCAATAGGTCCCGGACCCCAGGTGCGGCATGCCCGGCAACGGAATGTCGGTGACCACCTTGCCACTGTCGAGGTCGATCACCTGACCGCCCTTGGCCTTGCGCGACGTGGCCAGCAACTGCTTGTAGTCCGGTGAAAAGGAAAAGTCGTCGAACATGTCCTCAGCCTCGATCCGTCGCGGCTCGAAGTCCGGAGTCCCGGCGCTCGACAGTTCCCAGACTTCCTTCACGTCCTTGAGCGCGACGATGAAACTGTCCCGTGGCGGCGCGGTGTAGACGGCGCTGACCCGTGACGCCGTGCCGTCCCGGCCGATGGCTGGAATGGTTTTGACCAGCGACAGATCGCGGGCATCCAGCACGACAAGATTGCCCGGCAAATAGTTACCCACCAACACCCAGCGACCATCCTTGCTCACCGCAAGGTTACGGGTGTTGAGTCCGGCGCGGACCTCGGCGATCAGCTTCAGGTTGTGCAGGTCGTAAAGGCTGACCCAGCCATCGCGCGAGGCGACATAGACGAAGCGCCCGTCGGGTGAGAACTTCGGTCCGCCATGCACGGCAAAGTGCGAGGTAAACCGCGCCAGCACCTCGAAACGATCGCCGTCGAGGATGTTGATGTGGTGATCGCCAGCTTCCACCACCACGAACAGGTTCAGTGGATCGGCGCCATGCTGGGGCGTGGTGGGCAGCTTGCTGATGTCGGCGAGCATCGAGTGACTGCCGCGAATCTCGTCGTTGCTCCAGGTCGGCGGGGTGGTGGGCGGTTGCTGAAGGTAGCTCACCAGCGCGTCGATCTGCGCCGGGTTGAACACGTTGGCAAACCCGGTCATCTGGCTTGCGGGACGGCCGTTCTGGATCACGCTGCGGATTTCATCGGGTTTGATCCGGCTCAGACTCTCTGGCAACAACGCCGGCCCGGTACCGCCGAAACGGTTGGCGCCATGGCAGCTTTGGCAATGCTGGCGGTAGTCGTTCGCGGCGTGTTCAAGTGCCGGGTCGGCGGCGCCAGCGGCGACACTGACCCATAACAACGGCAGCAGCAACCCGCGCTTCATGGCGCCACCTTGCCGTGCCGTTGCAACGCCTGAACAGGATAAAAACGCGCCGGGTATTCCATCGGTTGTGCCGCGAACAGATCGACCACCTTGCCAATCACCGTCAGCGTCGGGATACCGGGCGGGCACTCCAGCGCCAACGTCGGCAGTTGGTGCAACAAACCACGGGCAACGTGCTGGTCGGGTCGCGTGCCGTTGCTAATCAGCGCTGCCGGTGTATCGGCCGACAACCCGGCCTCGATCAGGTGCCGGGCGATCACCCCGAGGTTCGATAAGCCCATGTAAAACACCAGGGTCTGGCTGCTGTCGGCCAGATCGCGCCAAGGCAGTTTCAACTCGCCGTCGTGTTGCAAGTGGCCGGTGATGAATCGACAGGAATTGACCAGGTCCCGGTGCGTCAGCGGGATGCCGGCGTAAGCGCTGCACCCGGACGCGGCGGTGATGCCCGGCACCACCTGGCAGTCGATGTTGCGCTGCAGCAGATACTGCAACTCCTCGGCGCCGCGACCGAAAATGAACGGGTCGCCACCCTTGAGCCGGACCACGCGTTGCCCTTGCTCGGCGAGGTCGGCCAGCAGCTCGTTGATCTGTTCCTGGGGCAGGCTGTGGCAGCCGCTGGCCTTGCCGACGTAATGCCGGGCGCAAGTGAGGGGGATCAGCGTCAGCAGGTCGGGGCTGATCAGACGGTCGTAAACCACGGCGTCGGCCTGCATCAACAGGCTCCAGGCGCGCAGGGTCAGCAGGCGTGGATCGCCGGGGCCCGCGCCGACCAGGGCGACTTCGCCCGGTCTGAACAGGGACGCAAGTGCGGCCGGTAAAATAATCGATGGATGCATGGGACGTCCTTGGTTCTTCATCAGGTTGGCCGGGGCTTGCCAGGCGGATGCTTCAGTGCATGACGCAAGGGATTGTCGTGATGGGCGGCACACCGATTTCTTCATCGCTGAGGTGGCAACCGGGGTCCTGCCCCCACAGATCGCCTTCGGCCCAGGCGCGGGTTCGGGTGTTGCCGTTGCAGATGTCCAGCCAGCGACATTGGCCACAGCGGCCGCCGACGGCGCGCGGATGCGCCCGCAGCTGTTGCAACAGGGTGTCCGGCCGGTCCAGCCACAGCGTGCGAAACGGCGTGTGCCGCACGTTGCCCACCGAGTGCTGCCACCAATAGGTGTCCGGGTGCACTTCGCCGGTGTTGTCGATGTTGGCGATGCCGCTGCCCGAGGCATTGCCGCCCCAGGCGCGCAGCATGTGTTCCAGGCGCGGGTAATGTTCGGGCAGATGCAGCCCCACCCATTGCAGCAACAGAACCGCGTCGGCATCGTTGTTGCCGCTGACGAAATCGCTGTCGCGACCCTGCGCGATGTCCTCCCAGGCGCGTTCGAAAATCAGCGTCATCGCCTCGCGGCTCATCTGTTGCCGGGCGTCGAGCTGGCGGCTGCGTTTGCCGCGACCGCTGTAGTTGAGGTGCGACAGGTAAAACTTCTGCACGTCGTACTCGCGCATCAGCGCCAGCAATTGGGGAAGCTGCGCATGGTTTTCCTGGGTCAGGGTGGTGCGCAGGCCGACCCGAATACCTTGTTCGCGACAGAGGCGGATCGCCCGCATGGAACTGGCAAAACTGCCCTTGAGTTGACGGAAGGCGTCATGGGTGGCTTCCAGGCCATCGATGCTGATCCCGACATAGTCGAAATTCGCCGCACGGATCTGCGTGATGTTGTGCTCATCGATCAGCGTGCCGTTGGTGGACAAGGCAACAAAGAAACCCTTGGCGCGGGCGTAGGCGCTGAGCACAAACAGATCGTCACGCAGCAGCGGTTCACCGCCGGACAGGATCAAAACCTTCACCCCGGCAGCGCGCAGATCATCGATCACGCTCAGTGCGGCGGGCGTATCCAGTTCATCGCGAAAGACACTGTCGGCCGAGGTTGCGTAGCAGTGTTTGCAAGTCAGATTGCAGCGCCGCAGCAGGTTCCAGATCACCACGGGCGGCCGGTTGTAGCCCGGTGGGCTGGTTCTGGGGGCGGGCGCCTGGCCGGCCAGCGCACGCAGGTATTGGCTGATCCTCAACATGCAACTCTCCTTGAGTCGGCGCGCTTTCAGTGCGTTGCGGGTGGCAGGCGCAATCCGGTTTTTTTCAGGATGCGGCTGCTCACCAGCATCTCGTCGGCGGCACAGGCATCGCCCAGCAAGTAGCGCAGGTGTTCGCGGTAGCTGTCGATTTCCTCGCTGCTGCGACCGTGCACCATGGCAAACAGGTTGTAACGCCAGTCCTCACGGCGCGGGCGTCGATAGCAATGGCTGACGAAGGGCTGCGCACCGATCAGCGCACCGAGGCGCGGCATGTCGGCGTCGCGCACATCCCAGACCGTCATGCCGTTGTAGCGATAACCCAGGCGATAGTGATTGGGGACGGCGGCGATGCGGCGGATGGCGCCCTCGGCCTGCAAACGCTTGAGCAAGTCCAGGGTGGATTCGATGCTCAAGTCCAACTGCTCGGCGAGCCAGGCCCAAGGGTCGTCCAGCAATGGCAGGCCGGTCTGGGTCAGCTCGATCAGGCGATGGGCCAGGGTGTCTTCAGACCGGGAAATACAAACCGACATGGTAGGTCTCCTCTTTGGGCAGATTCAGCAGCGGCAAGCCGGTCAGGGATTCAATGCGCTGCAGGGTCTCGGCAATGCCTTGTTCGGTCGGGCAGCCGAGCACAAACCACATGTTCCAGGGGTGTTCGCGTCGATAGTTGTGGGCCACTTCCGGCAGGGCATGCAGTTGCTCGGCGACGTCTTCGAAGCGTTCTTCCGGCACCGCCAGCGCCGCGAGCGTGAAGGCACCGCCCAGCCGTTCAATGTCGAACATCGGGCCAAAGCGTGTGAGTACGCCGTCTTCCAGCAGCGCGTGGAGTCGATCGAGCAGTTCGCTGCTGCTGCTTTGCAGTTCGGCGGCCAGTACTTTCCAGGGATGGCGCACCAACGGCAGGCCCAGTTGCAAGCGGTTGATCAGTCGACGGTCGAGGTCATCCACGGTCGGGTGCTCCTGTTGATGAGGGCGCAAAGCGCCCGCCGCATTGTTTGAAGGCGTGGGTGCTGAACAGCAGTTGGTGGGGCAGGTCGCTCAGCAGGTGTTCTTCGAGCAGCGCCTGAATGTGCGCCGCGACTTGATCGCGTTGGCGACCGTGAACCATGCAGAACAGGTTGTATCGCCAGTCAGGCAAGCGTCGCGGCCGTTGATAGCAGAGGGTGATGCCGGGCGCTCGCCCCAGGCGCTGGCCGACTTCGTCGATCAACGCGTCCGGAATGTCCAGCACCAGCATTGCGTTGGCGGTAAAGCCCAGCGCGCGATGGTTGAGCACCAGGCCAACCCGACGGAATAACCCTTGTTCGTGCCACTGGTGCATTTGCGCGAGCACCTGGTTTTCCTCAGCGTTGATCCGTTCGGCGAGTGCCTGATAAGGGCGCGAGACCAGCGGCAACCCGCCTTCCAGGTGCCGACGCAGGGCCAGTGCCTGTTTGGGATTCAATGGCGCTTTCATCGGCTTTCTCCCAGGGCAAAGCCGAGGTCGATGCGGTAGGCGGTCAACATCGGCAGGTCCAGTGGGGTGAGGCCGGTGTCGTGCTCCAGTTCTTCGAGAATGCGCTCGATGTGTTGGCGATCGGGGCCGGTCAATACAAACCACAGGTTGTAGTGATGCTCGCGCGCATAGTTGTGATTGACCTCGGGGTATTGGCTGACGCGCTCGGCGACTTGATGCAGGCGTTCGGCGGGCACGGCGAGGGCGGCGAGGGTGCTGGCGCCGGCACGGCTGTGGTCGAACACCGGGCCGATCCGCGACAAGGCCCCGGCCAGTTCCAGGCGTTGCAGGCAGGCGATCACTTGCGACTCGCTGCAACCCAGCACCTGGGCCATTTCACGATAAGGTTCCGGGCACAGCGGCATGCCATGCTGGAAGCGATCAATCAGTTGGCAGGCAAGCAGGTCGAGGTCCATTTCAATAGCCCATTTTTTGTGCGCGGCTGCTGAAGAAGATGCCGCTCGGCGCGGTGGCCGGCAGGGTGCTCAGCTGTTTCAGGCTGTACGGGTCCCAGACCTGAACCTGATTGCCGTCGCGTAACGACAGCCACAGCTGATCGCCGCGCGCGGTGAATTCCATGTGCAACACCGCCGGGCCTGGTCGCAGGTCGGCGACCACGGCGTGGGTTTCGGTGTCGATCACCTGGACCCGATCGTTGTCCGGGTAGGCGAAATTGACCCACAGTTGCCGACCGTCCGGGCGCGAGGTGACGAACACCGGTTGGCCGGCCACGGGGATCACGGCGCTCTGCTGCCAGGTGCGCGAATCCATCACCAACACTTGATGGCGACCGACAGCGGGGACGAAGGCCTGATGGTCGGCGACAGCCCAGCCCTCAAGGTGCGGCATTTTGTAGACCGGCAGTTTTGCCTGGCCGCGTCCGTAATCACCGAGCACCCGCTTTACCCCACGCTCGGGATGCCAGAGGTCAAGTTGCGCCATGCCGTCTTCGCCGAACAGGCCGGCCATGTAGTAGCGCCCGTCCGGGGTGATCAGCGCGTCGTAGGGTTGCTCGCCGATGTCGGTGAAGCGGCTGATCTGCGGGGTGGTGCCCTGGCTGAAATCCAGGGTCCAGATCTCGCCGGTGTCGAACAGGCTGAACACAAAACGCTGGCCAGGCGCGTCGACCAGGCCGACCACACGGGAACGCTTGCTGCCATCGGCCAGCGGGGTAGCGGGAATGTCGGCCACCAGCTGCAAGGTCTGTGCATCAAAAACCTTGACCCCGCCCGGCACATAGTTGGAGACCGCGATCAGCTTGCCGTCCTGACTGATGGCGCCGCCGATGCTGTTGCCGCCCTGGATCACTCGGTGATCGATGCGTCGGGTCAGCAGGTCGATCTTGCTCAGACCGCCGTCGCGGCCGAACACATAGGCAAAGCGCTGGTCGCGGGAGAACACCACCGAGGCGTGGGACAGGTCGCCCAACCCTTCGAGTCGGGCCAGCGAAGTGCGGTTGTCGCTTTCGATGATTTGCAGGCTGCCGGTGGCGCGTTCCACTACCACGCCCAAGTCGCCGGTGCCACGCAAGGGTGGCTGAGCGCAGGCGGATAACAACAGCCCGGTCGCCGCTGACAGCAGGATTGAACGGATCATGGTGCGGGATATCCCTGGAGAAGAAGATCGATCAGCCAACGGATGTCGGCGGTGCTGAGCAGCGGGGCCCAACCGGGCATTGCGGTGCCGGGCCGGCCATGGGTGACGGTGGCGATCAGGCTGTCCCTGGACTTGCCCGCCAGCGCTGCGCGGGTCAGTTCGGGGCCGAGGCCGCCGGTCATGTGCAGCCCATGGCAGGCGCCGCAGTCCTGGGCCAGCAGGTGTTCGAGTTGCGCCTGACGCTGGGCGTCGGGCGCGGCAACCGTGGTTGCGCAAATGAGGAGGAGGGCCGCCAGAACCAGAGCCTTTCGATAAATCATCATGGCGCCCTCCAGGCGGTTATTTGAGCGTCAGGACCCAGGTCGCGAGAATCTTCGCTTCCTCATCCGTGACCGGGTTGGCCGGCATCGGCATCGGTCCCCAATTGCCCTGTGTGCCGTTTTTGATATGACTGGCCAGGGTGTCCGCGGCCCCGGCTACGCCCGCATTCTTGGCCGCTACATCCTTGAGTGCCGGGCCGACCAGTTTGGTGTCGATGGTGTGGCAGGCGGCGCAGGGTTTGCTCTTGAACAGCTCCAGTGCGTCCTGGGCCATGGCCGGTTGCACGCTCAGCGCAGCGGTCAGGGCGAACAGTGAAAGCAGAGTATTTTTCATGGTGTTTCCTTGCATTGATGGAGCTCAATAGATGTCGTGTTGGGTGTTGTAGACGTTGAACTTTCCGGTGGGTGTAATCAGTCGTTTGTCCTTGATGACTGACTTGAGCTTCAGGGTTTTATCGTCGATCACCACCAGCGCCGATTCGTCGGCCTGGCCGCTCCACACGGAGAACCAGACTTCATCGCCGGCCTTGTTGTATTCCGGTTGCACGACGCGCATCGCCCCTTGCTTGATGCCCGCGTATTCGGCGATGGGCAGCACGGTGTAGCCGGCGTCGAGCTTGTCGATGTTGAACACCGCCACCGACTGACTGAGTTTTGCGTCCGGGTTGAGGGTGGTGTCGACGTACAGGTGACGGGAGTTGGGGTGGGTCTTGATGAACAGCGATCCGCCGCCCTGACCCTTGATCGAGGCGACCTGTTTCCAGGCGTATTGCGCGTGATTGACCGGGTCGGTGCCGATCAGCGAGATGCCTTCATCGCCCAGGTGGCTGGTGGCCCAGACCGGCCCGTAGGTTGGGTGGTCGAAGTTGGCGCCGCGCCCTGGGTGCGGGGTTTTGCCGACGTCCACGAGCGCGGTCAACTTGCGCTCCTTGGAGTCGATCACGGCGACTTTGTTGGAGTTGTTGGCGGCGGTCATGAAGTAGCGGTGCGTGCTGTCCCAACCGCCGTCATGCAGGAACGGCGCGGCGTCGATGGAGGTGACGGTGAGGTTCTTGATGTCCTGGTAATTGACCAGCATGACCTTGCCGGTTTCCTTGACGTTGACGATGAACTCCGGCCATTCGTGAGACGCGATGATCGCCGCGACCCTCGGCTCAGGGTGATATTCCTGCTTGTCGACGGTCATGCCGCGTGTCGAGACGATCTGCTTCGGCTCCAGGGTTTCGCCGTCCATGATGGTGAATTGCGGCGGCCAATAGGAACCGGCGATGGTGTACTTGTCTTCGTAGCCCTTGAATTTGGAGGTCTCGACCGAGCGCGCTTCGATGCCCACTTTGACTTCGGCGACCTTGGTCGGCTCCACCGGCCACAGGTCGATCATGTCGATCCGGGCGTCGCGGCCAATCACCAGCAAGTAGCGGCCCGAGGCGGAAATCCGCGAGATGTGCACCGCATAACCGGTCTCGATCAGCTTGACGATTTTCTTGCTGTCGCCGTCGATCAGGGCAATCTTGCCGTCATCGCGCAACGTCACCGAAAACAGGTTGGGCAGGTCGAGTTTGCTCAATTGCTTTTTCGGACGATCCTCAGGTTTGACCAGCACCTTCCAGGTTTTCAGCGTTTCGGCCATGCCCCATTCCGGTGGTGTCGGCGGCGTGTGCTGAACGAACTTGGCCATGGCCGTGATTTGCTCCTTGGTCAGGGCATTGGACGTCCCCCAGTTCGGCATGCCTGCCGGTGAACCGTAGGTAATCAAGGCCTCCAGGAACGGTTGCCCGCGCGACTGGGTGATGTCCGGGGTCAGCGGCTTGCCGGTCGCCCCTTTGCGCAGCACGCCGTGACAGCCGGCGCAGCGCTGGAAGTAGATTTCCTTGGATGAATCGAACTCGGCCCGGCTCATGTCGGGAGCGCCAGCGGTTATGACCATGGGCGGTGTGGCGGCGGGTTCGTTGGCTCTGGCTGCGTGAGACACCGCAAAGGTCAGTGTCGAACACAGGGTGGCGACGGTCAGAGCAAACGTTTTTCTATTGCTGATCAGCATTCCATTTCTCCTCAGGCAAGACCTTTGCGATGCGCTGGAACGACAGCGCAGGACGCAGGTTCTTAGTGCGCTGCAAGGCTATGCCCGAGCAGGCCAATGCCCGCTTGACGGCGATCAAGTTTGCCGGCCATGTCGCTTGCCAGGTTGTCGCAGGGGTCCGTAGCGTGTCCCTCAATTCTGTTGTTGAATCAGGTGCCCCATGGACCATCTCCCGTCTGGCGAACACAAGGCCGAACCCTTCTACCAACCGCTCAATAATGAGGAGGCGCTGTTCGAGCAGGCCTGGCGACACGGCATGCCGGTGCTGATCAAGGGACCGACCGGATGCGGCAAGACCCGTTTCGTCCAGCACATGGCGCATCGGTTGAACCTGCCGCTGTACACCGTTGCGTGCCACGACGACCTGAGCGCGGCTGACTTGATCGGCCGCCATCTGATCGGTGCCCAGGGCACCTGGTGGCAGGACGGACCGCTGACCCGCGCGGTACGCGAAGGCGGCATCTGTTACCTCGACGAAGTGGTCGAGGCGCGCCAGGACACCGTGGTGGTGTTGCATCCGCTGGCCGACGATCGTCGCGAATTGTTCCTGGAACGCACCGGCGAGGTGTTGCAGGCGCCGCCGTCCTTCATGCTGGTGGTGTCCTACAACCCCGGTTACCAGAACCTGCTCAAAGGCATGAAACCCAGTACCCGACAACGCTTCGTGGCGATGCGTTTCGGTTACCCGCCGGTGGCCGATGAAGAGCGCATTGTTGCCCGCGAGGCCCAGGTGGACAGTGCGCTGGCGGCGCAAGTGGTCAGGTTGGGGCAGGCGCTACGCCGGCTCGATCAGCATGATCTGGAGGAAGTCGCTTCGACGCGGTTGCTGATTTTCACCGCACGAATGATCCGCGCCGGCATGAGCCCGCGTGAGGCGTGCATGGCCTGCCTGGCCGAACCATTGAGCGACGATCCGCTGACCGTTGCGGCGCTGATGGACGTGGTTGATGTCCACTTCGGTTGAGCCCGGCGGTGTTGCGCCCAGGCATTTGCCGGGCGATCTGGCGATGTGGTTTTTCATTCTCGCCGAGCTGTCGGTGTTTGCCATTCTGATTCTGGCGTTCGCCGTGACCCAGGCACTCAAGCCGCAGCTGTTCAGCGAAAGCCGTCTGTTACTGAACACGTCGACCGGTCTGGCGATGACCCTGAGCCTGCTCACCGCCGGGCTGTTCGCGGCGCTGGCGCAGGCGCAAGTCAGGCGCTCACGGCCTCGCCACGGCGTTGTCTGGCTGTTGGCCGCGTTGTTCGTCGCCAGTGTTTATGTGGTGTTGAAAGTCACCGAGTACCGACACTTGCTGGCCTCGGGGCTGGGGATGGAGCACAACACGTTTTTCACGCTGTACTGGATCCTCACCGGGTTTCATTTTCTTCATGTGTTGCTTGGCATGTTCATCCTCGGATGGCTGGCCGAGCGTTGCCGTCGTGGGTTGTACGACGCCAGTAATCGCAGCGGATTTGAATCCGGCGTGTTGTATTGGCACATGGTTGATCTGATCTGGGTGGTGTTGTTTCCGCTGGTTTACGTGCTGGGTTGATGAGGTTTTCATGTCTGCTTCCAGGTTCTTGTTTGTCTGCTGGGCTGCGTTGGCCACGCTGAGCGTGTGCACTGTGTTGCTGGCGCAGTCGGGCGCGACAGGGGTGTTGTCCGTGGCCATTTTGCTGGTGGCGGTGGGCAAGGCCTGGTTGATTACTGATGGCTTCATGGAAATGCGCCATGCGCCGCGATTGTGGCGTCGGTTGTTGGTGAGTTGGGCGTTGGTGTTGGCGGTTGTTGTGGGGGTGATGTTGGTAGTGGTTGATTGATTGAGTGCATATCCATTTCTGCGGTAATGGCGGCTATTGGTTTCGCCCTTACGGCGAGTCACTTGGAGAAGCGCCAAGTAACCAAGCGCTCTTGCCCCTTTCGTTCGGTGCCTCGCTAAGGCTCGGCATGCCCTCGCTCCGGTCCTGCTCCGTGGGCCCGCCGCGATCGGCCATCCTTGGCCGTGCGCGGCTAACCCGGCATCCATGCCGGGTTGCCCACTGCGCAGAACCTGCGCTCGGCCTCTCGAGGGGGCGCTCAGATCAAAAGCTGAAGGCGAGCTAACGCTCGGCCTGATGAGTGGTGAGAAGCGAAAGCGTACGCGATTCCCTGTAGGAGCCGGCTTGCCGGGGAAAAAAACGCCCGGACACCGCATTTATTCAGACAGCACGCGTCATCGTTGACGCCCATCGCCGGCAAGCCAGCTCCTACAATTTTGAATCGTGTGAACCCAATCTTCGTGTAGGAGCCGGCTTGCTGGCGAAAATCGTCTGAACACTGCGCTCATTCAGACAGCCCGCGTTATTGTTGGCGTCCATCGCTGGCAAGCCAGCTCCTACAATTTTGAATCGTATGAACCTAATCCCCGTGTAGGAGCCGGCTTGCCGGCGAAAATCGTCTGAACACTGCGCTCATTCAGACAGCCCGCGTTATCGTTGGCGTCCATCGCTGGCAAGCCAGCTCCTACAGTTTTGAATCGTGTGAACCCAATCTTCGTGTAGGAGCCGGCTTGCTGGCGAAAAGCGTCTGGGCAACGCGTTCATTCAGAAAGCACGCGTTATCGTTGGCGTCCATCGCTGGCAAGCCAGCTCCTACAGTTTTGAATCGTGTGAACCCAATCCCTGTGTAGGAGCCGGCTTGCTGGCGAAAAGCGTCTGGGCAACGCGTTCATTCAGACAGCACGCGTTATCGTTGACGCCCATCGCCGGCAAGCCAGCTCCTACAGTTTTGAATCGTGTGAACCCAATCCCTGTGTAGGAGCCGGCTTGCTGGCGATAGCGGTGAGTCAGTCGACGTATGTATTGGCTGGACGGACGCCATCGCCAGCAAGCCGGCTCCTACAGGGGAGCGGTGTACATGTCCGGAATGAGTGAACACATCAAAGAAGGACAACGCGTACACAAATGAGCCAGGTCGGCTTTCAGGCCGCCTCGGCGGCTGTGGCGGTAGTCGCCCCCTCGAGAGGCTGAGCGCAGGTTCTGCGCAGTGGGCAACCCGGCAAGGATGCCGGGTTAGCCGCCCCCGGCCAGGGATGGCCGATGGCGGCGGGCCCACGGAGCAGGACCGGAGCGAGGGCATGCCGAGCATTAGCGAGGCACCGAACGAAAGGGGCAAGAGCGCTTGGTTACTTGGCGCTTTTCCAAGTAACTCGCCGTAAGGGCGAAACCAATAGCCGCCATCACCGCAAAAACGGATATGCCCCCCCCTTCAAAAAACAAACGGCCTGACACAAAAACGTTCCCACATTCGATCTGCGGTGCCGGCAATACCCGAGCAAAACCATCGGAGTTTCTTGATCGCCATCAAGCAGGTTTCAACCCTTCGCTTCCTATCATGGACGGGCCAAGCAAAGAGGAAGCGACCATGTCAGAGACCTTCACCAAAGGCATGGCCAGGAACATCTACTTCGGGGGAAGCATCTTCTTCTTCCTGGTATTCCTGGCCTTGACCTACCACACGGAACAGACCTTCCCGGTGCGCAGCAACGAAGCGCAGTTAACCGAATCAGTGATTCGCGGCAAGACAGTCTGGGAGCAAAACAACTGCATCGGCTGCCACACGCTGCTGGGCGAGGGCGCCTACTTTGCGCCTGAGCTGGGCAACGTCTTCCAGCGACGCGGCGGGGAAGAGGGCTTCAAACCTTTCCTGCATGCCTGGATGAAAATGCAGCCGCTGGGCGTACCCGGCCGGCGCGCGATGCCTCAGTTCAAATTGAGTGACCAGGAGGTGGATGACATCGCCGAGTTCCTCAAATGGAGCTCGAAAATCAACACCAATGGCTGGCCGCCAAACAAGGAGGGCTGAGCAATGAGCATTGCCAATCCACATCTTAAATTCGCCTCGCAAGCCGTGGCCAAACCGTACTTCGTGTTTGCCCTGATCCTGTTCCTCGGTCAGGTGCTGTTCGGTTTGATCATGGGCCTGCAATACGTGATCGGAGACTTTCTGTTCCCGATCATTCCGTTCAACGTGGCGCGGATGGTGCACACCAACCTGCTGATTGTCTGGCTGCTGTTCGGCTTCATGGGCGCGGCTTACTACCTGATTCCGGAAGAAGCCGACCGTGAGCTGCACAGCCCGAAACTGGCGATCGTCCTGTTCTGGGTGTTTGCCGCCGCCGGTGTGCTGACGATCCTGGGCTACCTGCTGGTGCCGTATGCGGGTCTGGCCAGGCTGACCCACAACGAGTTGCTGCCGACCATGGGCCGGGAGTTCCTCGAGCAGCCGACCATCACCAAGATGGGCATCGTGGTGGTGTGCCTGGGCTTCCTCTACAACATCGGCATGACCCTGCTCAAAGGTCGCAAGACCACCGTCAGCATGGTGATGATGACCGGGTTGATCGGCCTCGCGGTGTTCTTCCTGTTCTCCTTCTACAACCCCGGCAACCTCGCCCGTGACAAGTTTTACTGGTGGTGGGTGGTGCATCTTTGGGTGGAAGGCGTGTGGGAATTGATCATGGGTTCGATGCTCGCCTTCGTGCTGATCAAGATCACCGGGGTAGACCGGGAAGTCGTGGAGAAATGGCTGTACGTGATCATCGCCATGGCGCTGATTACCGGGATCATCGGCACCGGTCACCACTTCTTCTGGATCGGTGCGCCCGAGGTCTGGTTGTGGGTCGGCTCGATCTTTTCCGCCATGGAGCCGCTGCCGTTCCTGGCCATGGTGATCTTCGCGTTCAGCATGGTGAAGAACCGTCGTCGGCAACACCCGAATCGTGCGGCCACGCTGTGGGCCAAGGGCACCACGGTCACGGCGTTCTTCGGTGCGGGCGTCTGGGGTTTTCTGCACACGTTGGCCCCGGTCAACTTCTACACCCACGGTTCGCAACTGACGGCGGCTCACGGTCACCTGGCCTTCTACGGCGCTTACGCGATGATCGTGATGACCTTGATCAGCTACGCCATGCCACGCTTGCGCGGCTTGGGTGAAGCCGGCGACGAGCGCTCGCAGACGCTGGAGATCTGGGGCTTCTGGTTGATGACCCTGTCGATGGTGATGATCACATTGTTCCTCACCGCTGCCGGTGTCGTGCAGGTCTACCTGCAACGCTGGCAGGCCGACGGAATCGCGTTGCCCTTCATGTCCACGGTCGAACATTTGCAAGTGCTGTTCTGGGCCCGCCTGGGTTCCGGTGTGGGTTTCTTCGCCGGGTTGCTCTGCTACTTGTTCAGCTTCAAGCAACGTGGCCGCGCCGCTTTGCGCGCCCCGGCAGCCGTGGTTCCGTCGTGAGCCTGCATAACGGCTAGAAAAGGTCGGCCCGGCTGAGACAGCGGGCCGTTTTTTTGCGTTGAAACAAGGGCAACTACCATGGCCTTTACCGTTGAACTGGAAGAGTGGGTCGGCAGTGTCTGGCACCGTTTCATCACCCGGCGCGCCAGCGCGGATTTCCCCGAGGCACGCGTTGAGCTGATCAGCCAGCAACGCCCGCTGGCGCTGTTGTTTCGCGCCATGGGCGGTGCCAACGGTGTCGGCGTTGAAGCCGCCAGCGACCGCGATCTGCTGCTGCGGCGCAACGTGTTGCAGCAGATCGCCGGCACCTGCAAACAAGTGCCGTTGGCGTGGTGCGACGCGGCGAATCTTCGGCTGCCGTCTAGCCTGGCGGTGTTTCCTGAAGTCGCTCTGAACGAGGAACTCTATCGTTGGCTCGCGCTGCTGGCGGCACAGGCCGGGCCGATGCGTCAGTGGGGGCGGGACAATCAGCGCTGGACGCAACAGCTGTTGCAGCGCTTCCCCGCGTTGCGCGTCCGCTATCAACGCCTGGTCGATGCGCATCTGCAATTACGCCCGGATCCCGCCTCGTTGAGCCGCAGTGAAGCCGCGCTGGAGCGGGCGTTATGCCAGGCGTTGCGTGAGCCGGGCAGTGTCGAGCATTTTCCTCGTAGCGAACGGGCTGCCTGGCCGCTGCCATTGTGGTTGTACCCGCCGCAAAATTTCGCCAGTGCGCAAGCAGCCGATCTGGGCGATGAATCCGAAGAGTCGTTGACCACGCCACCCGGCGAACAGAAAAGCGGACGCAAACGCGCCACGCGGATCGATGAAAGCACCCGTGATGGCGGGCTGTTGGTGGTGCGCCTGGAGAACCTGTTCAGCTGGACCGAACACGTGGATCTGGATCGCTGGTCGGACGACAGCGAAGACCCGGACGCCGCCCGGGTTGCCGATGACCTGGACGAACTGACGCTGTCGCGCACCCGTCTGCGCAAGGGCGGTGGCCTCAAGCTGCATCTGGATCTGCCGCCGGCCGATGTCGACGATATTCCCTTGGGCGAGGGCATCAAGTTGCCGGAGTGGGACTATCGCAAGCAGCGGATGCAGGACAGCTTCGTCAATCTACAAATGATGGTGCCGCGCGACTGTGAAGCGCAGCCGCTGCCGCCAGGGCTCAAGGCCTCGGCGCGACGTTTGCGCCGCCAGTTCGAGCACCTGCGTAACGACCGCCAGTGGTTACGCCAGCAACCCCAGGGCTCTGAACTGGACATGCAGGCCTGGCTGGATTTTCACGTTGAGCGCGAGCATGGCGAGTGCGCCGAACGGGGTTTGTTCATGGAACAACGCCAGACCCGCCGCGACCTGGCGTGCCTGTTGCTGGCCGATGTGTCGATGTCCACCGACGCCCATCTCAACGATGAACATCGCGTTATCGATGTCATCCGCGACAGCCTGCTGCTGTTCGGCGAAACCCTGTCGGTGCTGGGTGATGATTTTGCCCTGTACGGGTTTTCCTCGTTGCGTCGCCAGCAAGTGCGTATGCAAGAACTCAAGTCGTTCACCCAGCGTTATGACGACAACACCCGAGGTCGCATCCAGGGACTCAAGCCGGGTTATTACACACGCATGGGCGCCGCCATTCGCCAGGCCACCAAACTGCTGGGCACCAGCAAACGACGGAGCAAATTGTTGTTGCTGCTCACCGACGGCAAGCCGAATGATCTGGATTTGTATGAGGGCCGCTACGGTGTCGAAGACACCCGCGAGGCGGTGCTGGAGGCGCGGCGCCAGGGGTTGACGCCGTTCTGTATCACGATTGATCGCGAGGCCGGGGACTACTTGCCGTACATGTTCGGCGCCAATGGCTACACCTTGATTCGCCAGCCTGAACAACTGCCCCTGCGCCTACCGCAGTTGTATCGCCAGTTGACCCAGCCTTGACCCTGGCTTCAGCGCGGCAGCCAGAAAAACATCGCCACGCAAAAAACCGTCAGGCCGATGCAGAACCACATGAACCGACGCTGCCGACGCTCCCCGGCGCGTTCGGCCAGTGCCGGCAGGGGCATGCCGCAGTGGCGGCATTCGGTTTCTTTTGATGGGTTGGCGTGTTGGCAATACAGGCAGACGGGCATGGCGCTCACTCGAACTGTTCCAGGCGTGGACGATCAAGAATGGCGATCTGGCGGCCGTCCTGGGTAATGATTTTTTCATCGATCAGGCGGCGGATGATGCGCGAAAACGTCTCCGGCTGGATCGACAGGTGCCCGGCAATCAGTTGCTTGGCCATCGGCAGTTCGAATTGACTGTCGATGGTTTGCTGGCGCACGAGTTGCGTCAGCAGATAGCGCACGACCCGGTGAGTGGCGTTTTTCAGTGACAGGGTTTCGATTTCGTTGACCCGCTGATGCAGGCGAACGCAGAGCTTGCCCAGCAGCGCGAAGGTCAGCCGGCTGTTGTTCTGCAGCAAGCGCATGTAGGTGCTGTTGGATAACCGGTAGAGCTGGGTAGGGCAGACCGCTTCGGCCGAGGCCACATAGTTGGGGGTGTCCATCAGCATCATCGCTTCGGCGAAGGTTTGCCGATCGCTGAGCACCTCAAATACTTTCTCCTGCCCGTCGGGTGTCAGGCGGTAGATCTTCACCGCCCCGGCAATCACGAAATAGAACGAATCGGCCGGCTCGCCCTGACGGAACAACGGCTCGCCTTTGTCGATGCTTAGCAGTTGGCTGGTACTCATCAATTCATCCAGCTGTTCTTCATTCAACGGCTCGAACAAGTGATGACTGCGCAGAATCTGGTGATGGACGCGATGAAGCACCATGGGAATTCATCCTGAAGGTTGAGGAGGTGGCTTGCGATCAAGAATCAGACAAGGCCCAGGGAGATGCCGCTGGCCACCGCCAGGACAGAGGTCAACACCACAAACCAGGCCAGTGGCTGGACAACTTTTTTCATGAGGACTCCCGGGATCGAATTTGCTTTGAGTTCCCGAGGCTTGAGCAAGACGCGGGCCATGCCTGAAGGCCTTTGTTTATTGGGGTTGGAGATGAATAGGGTTAAAAGGACCCAATCGATCAGGGTAAAAACAACCCTCAAATGGTCATTTGTACCCTGTGTAAGCCACCGTTGCAGTGAGGAAGTGCCGCCGGCCGTTGATCTGGAGCGGGGGCACGCCCCTTGCACACTTGATCTGCGACAAAGGCAATTGCTCGGCAATACCCGATGATTGCACCCGGAATTACCTCGCGCGCTGGTTGGCGCCAGGTCAGCAACAAGGTAGAGGAGTGGCTTTATGCAAGTGCTTGACCGCCGTAAAGCGATGGCCATCGCGCCGCTGTTACGTCTGGCCTTTCGGCCGTTCTTCCTCGCGGGCGGCCTGTTGGCTGTGCTGGTCATCCCGCTTTGGCTGGCGGCCTTCAGCGGTTCGTTGTCCGCGTGGCAGCCGGCCGGTGGTTGGCTGGGCTGGCATCGGCATGAATTGCTGTTCGGGTTCGGGCTGGCGATTATTGCGGGCTTCCTGCTGACGGCCGTACAGACCTGGACCGGTCGCCCCGGCCTCAGCGGCAAACCGTTGGCCGCGCTGGCGCTGCTGTGGTTGGCGGCGCGCGTGGCGTGGCTGGTCAATGCTCCGTGGCCGCTGTTGGTGGTGCTGGAGCTGGCGTTCCCGCTGGCGGTGGCGGCGTTGATGGGCTTCACGTTGTGGAAGGTACGGCAAAAGCGTAACTACCCGATTGTGGTGGTCCTGCTGTTGCTGGCCGCGGCCGACGGGTTGTCCGTGTCGGGGCTGGTCGCAGGTCATGAAGGCTGGCAGCGTCAGGGCGTGCTGACCGGCATCTGGCTGGTGGCGGCCATGATGGGGTTGATCGGCGGCCGCGTGATTCCGTTCTTCACCCAGCGCGGCCTCGGCCGGGTTGACGCTGTTGCCCCTTGGCCATGGCTGGATTGGCTGCTGCTGATTGGCTCGCCACTGGTGGCGTTGCTGTATGCGGTCGGCCCTGCGCTCAACGCCAATGTCTGGGTGGGTTTGTTGTTCGCGGTGCTGGGGGCTGGGCATCTGGTGCGTCTGGTGCGCTGGCAAGATCGCGGCCTGTGGCGCGTGCCGTTGTTGTGGTCGCTGCACCTGGCTTACGGCTGGCTGGCGGTGGCCTGTCTCGGCATGGCGCTGTGGCATTTCGGCGTGCCGCTGAACCCGAGCCTGGCAGTGCATTGCCTGACAATCGGCGCCATGGGCGGTCTGGTGCTGGCGATGATCGCGCGGGTAACGCTCGGGCATACCGGCCGTGCGCTGGAGCCACCGTCGGGCATGACCTTGGCGTTCATTTTGCTCAACCTGGCGTGTCTGAGTCGGGTCGTGTTGATTGTGTTTTTCCCTTTGCCGGCGTTGTGGCTGGCCGGTCTGTGCTGGACGCTGGCGTTTGCGCTGTACGCCTGGCGTTATGGGCCGATGCTGCTGCGGGCCCGGGTCGACGGTCATCCGGGATGAGCAGGCCAACGAATGGAGACGGGCGATGATGTACCCCTTTTTGTTGATTACGCATTTGCTGGCAGCCATCGCCTTCATCGGCACGCTGTTTTTCGAAGTGGTGATCTGGCATCGCGCACGCCAGCCGTTGGCAGAAACGGCGCGAGCGACGGCGGATCAAGCGATTGCCGTGCGCTCGCGCAAGGTGCTGCACGGTGTGGTGTTGCTGTTGTATGGCGCCGGCATCGCGCTCGCCTGGCAACACCGCAGTGTTTTGAGCCAGCCGCTGGCCAGCAGTTTTGGCACCTTGCTGAGCCTGAAAATCATCCTGGCCCTGAGCATCATCGGCCATTACCTGCTGCTGGCGTATTGGCTGAAAAGCGCGCGGCTGTCCACGACCCGCGCGACCTGGATTCGCCGCAGCATTCTCGGGCACATGGTGTTGATCGTGATCCTGGCCAAGGCGATGTTCTATTGGCACGGCTGATGGTGCTGTAAAACCGGTAGTTCTGAGGTGACGCCATTCGCGAGCAAGCCCGCTCCCACAGGGGAATACTGATCCCTGTGGGAGCGAGCCTGCTCGCGAAAAGTGTGATCAGTGGTGTGGGTTCAGGGCGTTGATGAACAGCACGTTGTTTTCCAGATGAATGTGTTGCATCAGGTCGTCCTTGAATTCCAGCAACCCGCGATAGAGTGCGCGCCAGGTGTTGCAGGCATCCGCCGGCGGAGTGATGTGATGGGTCAGGGCGAGCATCTGTTCCAGCGCTTCGCCATGTTGATCATGTTCGAAACGCAACACCTGGATCGGCGGTGCGGCCTGAGGGCCGATGCCTAGTTGCAGCATCGGGAAGAGCACTTGTTCTTCCTTGAGCATGTGGCCTTCGAGTTCTTGCTGCATGTCGCTCAGCAGATCGGCCAGGCCGTTGGGACAGGTGCTGCGCGACCCGTGCACTTGCTCGACGCGCCGGGCCAGGCGGATCAGTTCCGGCAGTTGCTCGCGGTGGCGGGCGTGGTAGCGCGTCAGGAGGTGGGCAATCAACGCCTCGGACGTTTCGGTGCGCCAGTCGTGCTGGGTTTCGCCGGTGTCTTGCAGGGTTTCCAGGGCATCGGCAATCAGCAGCGGATCGAGGTCTTTGCCAAGGGCCGCTTCCCGCAGGCTTTTATGCCCGCCGCAACAGAAGTCCAGTTTGAAGTTGTGAAAGATTCGGGTGGCGCCGGGAATGTCGCAGGCCAGTTGGCCGAGGCTTTGTTCCAGTAGGGTCTGGCTCATCAGGGGTTCCTTGCTTGGGTTTCAACGGTTCTCCTGGTTCTCTGCATCCGGCATGCCATATTTAACTGATTGATAAATATGAATTTATTTTTAGTTGTGGTGATGCGCACCCTGACGCATTAGGGTGAATCCCACCATAGAGGGTAATTAAAACCATGCTGCGTGAAAGCCTGGCGGCCGACCTGATTGTCGAGTTGCCCAATGCCGTGCGGTTGCAACGATTGGTCCAGACCCTGCGCGAATACTTCAACAGTGGCGCGGTGGGATTGTTGCGTCTGGATGACGACAGCCTCAGGCCTGTGGCGACGGTGGGGCTGGTGCATGAAGCGTTGGGGCGCCGGTTCGTCATTGCCCAGCATCCCCGGTTGGCGGCGATCATGGCGTCGCGCGAACCCGTCTGGTTCGAGCCCGACAGTCGCCTGCCGGATCCTTACGACGGATTGCTCGACAACCACATCGGCGAACCGCTGCCGGTGCATGACTGCATGGGCGTGAGCCTGTATGTCGAGGGGCGGATCTGGGGCGCGATCACCCTCGATGCCCTGCACGCCGGAACCTTCGACAGCCGTGCGCGGGAGGAGCTCAAGCGCTGCACCTTGCAGATCGAAGCGGCCGTGCGGGTCACTCGCCTGGAACAGGAAAACCGCAGCTTGCGCCTGTCCCGCAGCGATCCTCAGGATCTACGAATGCCGGTCGAGGAGGGCGAGATCCTCGGGCAGAGTGAGGTGTTGCATCAGCTACTCAATGAGCTGGACGTGTTGGCCGACTCCGATCTGCCGGTGTTGCTGCTGGGCGAGACCGGTGTCGGCAAAGAGCTGTTCGCCCGGCGCTTGCATCGTCTGTCGCGGCGCAGCCACAAACCGCTGATTCAGGTCAACTGCGCGGCCTTGCCCGAGTCGTTGGCAGAAAGTGAATTGTTCGGTCACGTCAAAGGCGCCTTCTCCGGTGCCACGGGTGACCGTGCCGGGCGCTTCGATGCGGCCAACGGTGGCACGCTGTTTCTCGATGAAGTCGGTGAGTTGCCATTGAGTGTGCAAGCGAAATTGCTGCGCACCCTGCAGAACGGCGAGATCCAGCGCCTGGGCGCGGACAAGCCGTTGCATGTCGATGTGCGCATCATCGCCGCCACCAATCGGCACTTGCCGGACAGCATTCGCGATGGCCTGTTTCGGGCCGATCTGTATCACCGGCTCTCCGTGTACCCGGTGCCGATCCCGTCGTTACGCGAACGCGGCAATGACGTGTTGATGCTGGCCGGGCATTTCCTTGAGCTCAATCGGGCGCGGCTCGGCCTGCGTGGCTTGCGTCTGTCGCCGGCGGCCGAACGCGCGTTGCTGGCGTATAGCTGGCCGGGCAACGTGCGTGAGCTCGAGCATGTGATCAGTCGTGCTGCCTTGAAGCAGCTCAGTCGCGGCACCAGTCGTGCGTTGATCATGACGCTGGAGCCCGAGATTCTTGATCTCGACAGTGCTCCGAACGCACCGCAGGTTGTTTCTGAGCCTTCCGACGCAGCTCCGGCTGATCTGCCATTCCAGCCGCTGGGTGAAGCCGTCGACGATTATCAACGCAGGAAAATTCTCCAGGCCCTGAGCCTGTCCGGGGAAAACTGGGCCAGCGCGGCGCGGATTCTGGAAGTCGATCCGAGCAATTTGCACAAACTGGCGCGGCGTCTGCGGCTCAAGTAATCGACACTGTTGATGGCGGTCAAGGTCGGTTGGCGCAGTGCCTCGCACACTGAGCAAAACCTTCCGGAGATCACTGTCATGCCGCTTTCCCTGGCCCAAATGCGCCGCAACTACACCCTGTATGGTTTGCAGGACGAGCATGCGCTGGATGACCCTTTGGTGATGTTTCGCCAATGGCTGCAACTGGCCCGCGACACCGAGAGCGCGCCTGTCGAAGCCAATAGCATGATGCTGGCGACGGTCGACAGCGAAGGGCGGCCGCACTGTCGTGTCCTGTTGCTCAAGGGCTTGAGCGAGGAAGGTTTTACGTTCTTCGGTCATTACCAGAGTGACAAGGGCCAGCAACTGGCCGCGAATCCCTATGCCGCCATGACGTTCTTCTGGCCGGGGCTGGAGCGGCAGGTGCGAATTGAAGGTCGCGTCTCGAGGCTGGATCCGACGCTGTCGGATGAGTACTTTGATTCCCGGTCCATGGCCAGTCGTCTCGGTGCCTGGGCTTCACCGCAAAGCCGTCCGCTGGCGAGTAGGGCAGCGCTTGAATCGCTGCTGGCTGACACGATCAAACGCTTCGTCGGTCAGACCGTGTCGCGACCTGAGCAGTGGGGCGGCTACTGCCTGCATCCTGAGCGCCTGGAGTTCTGGCAGGGGCGTGCCGACCGATTGCATGACCGTATCGACTATCGCTTGCATGAAGGTGTCTGGAAACGGAGCCGTCTGGCGCCTTGAGCCTGATGGAAAATGGTGGGGGGGCTTTGTTCGGGTGCATATCCGTTGCTGCGGTGATGGCGGCTTATGGTTTCGCCCTTACGGCGAGTCACTTTCGAAAAGCGCTTTGGTTACTTTCGCGCTTTTCGAAAGTGACTCGCCGTAAGGGCGAAACCAATAGCCGCCATCACCGCAGCAACGGATATGCCCCCCAACAAAGCCATCCCCCCATCAGCCAGAAACCCATGCGCCCGAGAGGTACCTCCTTGGAGGAATAGGCTCATCAAGGATTCCGGTTCAGGCTTGGGCCCATACCCTCATCTACGGGAAAACCTGGACATGGCCCATCTGGCGCAACGCATATTTGAACCCCTGAACATTGCCGTGCTGACCATCAGCGATACACGCACCTTCGACACCGACACCTCGGGACAGACCCTGACCGATTTGCTGCAAACCGCCGGGCATGTGTTGATCGATCGTGATCTGGTCAAGGACGATATCTATCAGATCCGCGCCACCGTTTCCCGGTGGATCGCCGACCCCGAAGTACAAGTTGTGCTGATGACCGGCGGCACCGGTTTCACCGCTCGCGACAACACGCCGCAAGCTGTCCTGCCGCTGCTGGACAAACACGTGGAAGGCTTCGGCGAATTGTTCCGCCAGGTGTCCCTGGAGGAAATCGGCATGTCCAGCCTGCAATCCCGGGCACTGGCCGGCATGAGTAACGGCGTGCTGGTGTGCTGCGTACCCGGTTCGCCGGGTGCCTGTCGGACGGCCTGGAACAAGATCCTGCTCGAACAACTGGACAGTCGCACCGGCCCCTGCAATTTCGCCCCGCATTTGAAACCTCAGGCCCAGCGCGTCATTGAAGCCTGCGAGACACGCTCATGACCGGCCGGGTGTGCGACCTCGGCAACCTGATGCCGGTGGACGAGGCCATCAGCCGCCTGCTCGGTCAGGCACCGCCGCCGCCCCTGGTGCAAATGATCCGCCTGGATCAAGCGATGGGGCGCGTGCTGGCAGCGGATATCCATTCCCCGGTGAACCTGCCTGCGTGGGACAACAGTGCCATGGACGGTTACGCCCTCAGGGCCGTCGACCTGCCCGAGGAGGGTGGCTGGCTGTTGATCGGCGGGCGAATCGCGGCGGGGGATCAGGCGTGCGCACCGTTGCTCGCGCAACAAGCGGTGCAGATTTTTACCGGTGCCCCCTTGCCACCGGGCGCCGACACCGTCGTGCCGCAAGAGCGTTGCCGTATCGATGGCGAGCGTGTCTGGTTGCCGCCCGCAAGCGTTGGCGATCACGTCCGCAAAGAGGGTGAAGAAGTTCGTCGCGGGCACCTGCTGCTCAAGGCGGGAAAGCGCCTGCGCGCACAGGAAATCGGATTGCTGGCCGGCGCCGGAATTGCGCGGATCGAAGTCTATCGACCGTTGCAGGTGTGTTTGCTCAGCAGCGGCAATGAACTGCGCGAGCCGGGCGATCCCTTGGCGCCGGGGCAGATCTACAACAGCAATCGCTACTGCCTGGCGGAGCTGTTGCGTGGATGGGGCGTCGAGGTGCATGACTACGGCGTGATGGCCGATGAGCTGGCGGCCAGTCGGCACGCTTTGAGCCTGGCGTCGTCGGAATGCGACCTGTTGCTGAGCAGTGGCGGCGTTTCGGTCGGCGAGGAGGATCATCTCAAGCACGCCATCGAGGAACTGGGCAGCGTCGATTTCTGGCGCATCGCCATGCAGCCGGGCAAACCGCTGGCCTTTGGCGAAGTGGCGGGCAAACCGTGGATCGGCGTGCCCGGCAATCCTTCGGCGGCACTGATTACCGCATTGGTGGTGGTGCGACCGTTCTTGCTCCGGGCCCAGGGTATGACGGACGTGATGCCACGGCCACTGGCCGTGCCCGCCGGGTTCGACTGGTTGCAACGCAACAAGCGCCGGCAATACCTGCGAGCCAGGTTGACGCCCGGCGCTGGCGGCCAATTGAGCGTGGAACTGCACCCTCAGCAAAGTTCGGCGATGTTGACGGCCGCGTGCTGGGCTGACGGGCTGGCAGTGATCGACTGCGAGCAACAAGTGCTCAAGCACGACAACGTGATGTTCCTGTCCTTTGCCGACCTGATGCAGTGAGGGCAATTGATTGCCGTCAAGGCAGTGCCTGCCGGTCTGACTAGACTGGCAGCGCCGCTTTTTTCATGAGGATTACCCATGCAACTGGTCTGCCCGGCAGGGAACCTGCCTGCGCTCAAAGTGGCGGTGCGCCAAGGCGCCGATGCCGTGTATGTCGGCTTTCGCGATGACACCAACGCCCGGCATTTCGCGGGGCTGAACATGGACGACAAACAGTTCGACGCCGCCGTCGCCCACATCCGTCAGCATCAACGCAAACTCTATGTCGCCGTCAACACCTACCCGCAACCCAAGGGCTGGGAGCGCTGGCAGCGGGCGGTGGACCGTGCTGCCGATTTCGGTGTGGATGCGCTGATCGCCGCCGACCCCGGGGTGCTCAACTATGCCAGCCAGCGCCATCCGCAACTGGCGTTGCACCTCTCGGTCCAGGGCTCGGCGACCCACGCCGCCGCGCTGGCGTTTTACGCGCAGCGCTACGATATTCGGCGCGCCGTGCTGCCACGGGTGTTGTCGTTGGCGCAGGTGCGCCAGGTGGCCGCCAGCAGTCCAGTGCCCATTGAAGTCTTCGGTTTCGGCAGCCTGTGCATCATGGCCGAAGGGCGTTGCCACCTGTCGTCCTACATCACCGGCGAGTCACCAAACCTGTGCGGCGTCTGTTCGCCCGCTAAGGCGGTGCGCTGGAGCGAGGACGCCGAAGGGTTGAGCGCGCGGCTCAGTGAAGTCCTGATCGACCGCTACACCCCCGACGAACCGGCCGGGTACCCGACCTTGTGCAAAGGCCGTTTTCTGGTCGACGGCAAACGCTTTCATGCTCTGGAAGAACCCACCAGCCTCGACACCCTGGACCTGCTGCCGGAGCTGACGGCCATCGGCGTCGAAGCCGTGAAAATCGAAGGCCGCCAACGCAGCCCGGCCTATGTCGAGCAAGTCACCCGTGTCTGGCGCGCCGCGCTGGATGCCCATCGCGGCGCGCCGGGCGCTTTTCGGGTCAAGGAAGAATGGCGTCAGGTACTGGCCGGTTTGTCCGAGGGCAGCCAGACGACCCTGGGTGCTTATCATCGATCATGGCAATGAGGGGACGCGACATGAAGCTCAGCCTGGGACCGGTCCTGTTTTATTGGGACAAGGAGCAACTCAGCAACTTTTACGCCGAGATGTCGGCCATGCCCCTGGACGTGATTTACCTGGGGGAAACCGTGTGCTCGAAACGCCGGGCCTTTTCACTGGATCAGTGGCTGGGACTGGGGCGCGAGTTACAGGAGTGCAGCCAGGCGCAGTTGGTGATCTCCAGCCTGACGCTGATCGAAGCGGCGTCGGAACTTTCCAGCCTGCGCCGCCTGTGTGACAACGGCCAGCTGTTGGTGGAGGCCAATGACATGGGCGCGGTGCAGTTCCTCGCCGAGCGCCAGTTACCGTTCGTGGGTGGCCCGGCCCTCAACCTGTACAACGGCCACTCGCTGGCGCAGCTGCTCGACTGCGGAATGACCCGCTGGGTGCCGCCCGTGGAGTGTTCGGCGGCGCTGATCCGCGACGTGATCGGGCAGGTCCGTGAATTGGGCCGAGCGGTGCCGGAAGTTGAAATTTTCGCTTATGGGCATTTGCCCCTGGCTTATTCCGCACGCTGTTTCACTGCCCGCGCGGAAAACCGGCCCAAGGACGACTGCCAGTTTTGCTGCATCAATTACCCCGACGGCATGGCGCTGACCAGCCAGGAAGGGCAGCCGCTGTTTACCCTCAACGGTATTCAAACGATGTCGGCCGAGGTCACCAATTTGCTCGCCGATTATTCCGGGCTGGTGGACTGCGGCGCCGATCTGTTGCGCCTGAGCCCGCGTGCGCAGGGCATGGCCGAGGTGATTGCCAGTTATCAGCGGGTTCGTTCGGGCGAGACGCCGCCGCTGTTTGTCGAAGGGTGCAATGGCTACTGGCATGGCCAGGCCGGCATGTTGCGCGTCGAGGAGGTCGGCCTGTGCTGAACCGAAAAAAGTGGCTGCTCAAAGGTGCCGACCGGTTGTTGCCGCTGGTGCGTCGGGTGCCGTTTGCCGTGCAGCGCCTGGCGTTGCAGCAGGCGCTCAATCGCTGCCTCGCCGAGCCGTTGCGCGATGGCGAGTTTGAGGTGTTGCGCGGGCGTTGGTTGTGTTTGCGGATTCCGGACCTGGGGTTGTCCTGGTACTTGACGCTCAGTCGTCAGGGGTTGCGGATTGCCGAGCATGCTACGGCGGCGGTGACCATCAGCGGGAACTGGCGTGAGTTTTTACTGTTGGCTAGTCGTCAGGAGGATCCGGACACGCTGTTTTTTCGTCGGCGTCTGGTGATCGAGGGTGATACTGAGTTGGGGCTGGCGTTGAAGAACCTGATCGACAGTCTTGATCCTGATGTGTTACCGGTCTGGTTGTGGCGGAATCTGGAGCGGGCGGGGAAGGGGCTGGCAGCGGGGTGACCGGCATTGCTCAACTGTAGGAGCCGGCTTGCTGGCGATGGCTGTGTCGAGTTTTTTGATGGTGTACATATCCATTCCTTCGGTAACGGCGGCTTATGGTTTCGCTCTTACAGCGAGTCCCTTTTTCAAACGCCAAAAAGGAACCAAAAGGCTTTGCCCCTGACGTACGGTGCCTCGCCTAGGCTCGGCATTCCCTCGCTCCGGTCCTGCTCCGTGGGCCCGCCGCGATCGGCCATCCCTGGCCGTGCGCGGCTAACCCGGCATCCATGCCGGGTTGCCCACTGCACAGAACCTCCACTCGGCCTCCCGACGGGGCAGATCAAAATCAAAAGCGAGGCGGCCTGCCAGCCGACCTGGCTCTATGATCGTACGCATTCCCCTGTAGGAGCCGGCTTGCTGCGGGCGGCGTTCCGACGATAGCGGTGGGTCAGCCAACCTGTTTATTGACTGAACGGACGCCATCGCCAGCAAGCCGGCTCCTACAGTTGATCGGTGTCATGCCCGCGTATCGGATTCGCATGACGATGCTGCAGGGGCTTTGTGGTTGATCTGAGATGTCAGGTGTACGCATTCCCCTGTAGGAGCTGGCTTGCTGGCGATAGCGGTGGGTCAGCCGACCTGTTTATTGACTGAACGGACGCCATCGCCAGCAAGCCAGCTCCTACAGTTGATCGGTGTCATGCCTGCGTATCGGATTCGCATGACGATGCTGCAGGGGCTTTGTGGTTGATCTGAGATGTCAGGCGTACACATTCCCTGTAGGAGTCGGCTTGCCGGCGATGGACGCCAACGATAACGCGGGCTGTCTGAATAAACGCGTTGTCCGGACGTTTTTCGCCGGCAAGCCGGCTCCTACAGGGGGATGTTCGCTGCCCTCAAACCCGGCTTTCATGTTGCCGGGCATCACTGGCAATCAACTGCCTGATCCCCTCAAACAACTCATCGCTCTGCGCCTCGGTGCAATCCTCGCCATAACGCTTACGCAACCCGTAATGACTAAGAATCAAATGCACATCCGCATGCAATCCATGCTGCTTCAGACAGTTCTCGACACATTGCAGCGGGCAACCATCCAGCGCAAAGATCCGCCGCCCCGACCGCGCCTTGTTGACCAACGCGGCCACATGCCCGCCGACACCGGCGATGCAGGACATTTCAGCAACGCCACTGCGATCCAGGCGCACAGCCAATGTGTTGGCCAGTTGCGCAACATTGGAACAGCCGGAACAGGCATAGACCAGAGGCAAAGTCGAAGGGGGCATTGACGCTCTCCGTTGATGGGGTGTTCAAGTGTGCAAGGCACAGGGCATTGCGCATTGATGGCAGTCAATTCCGGTTATTGGAACGCCGCCAGGTCCTCTTCCGCGAGGATGCTGATGTGGCGTCGCTCCATGGCGATCAGGCCGCTGTCCACCAAGCGATGCAAAATCCGCGAAAAGGTTTCCGGCTGAATCCCCAGCTTCGACGCCACCAGGCGTTTGGACATCTGCAAGACAATCTGGCCGGTGACCGGGTTGCGTTCCTGAAACAGGAAATTGATCACCCGACGGCTCGCGCTCGCCATGGTCAAGGTGTCGATGTCCCGCAGCCGCAGGTGCAGGTGCACGCTCATGCTCGCCAGAATCGCCAGGCAGACTTTCGGCTGGTCCTCCAGCGCATTGCGATAGTGGGTGCCCTCGATGCTGACCAGCACGCTGTCCTTCAACGCGGTGGCGCTCACCGGGTAGAGCCGGGCCTGGCTGAACAGCAGCGCTTCGGCAAAGGTTTGTCCGGGCTGAATGATCTCCACCAGGTTTTCCTGGCCTTCGCCAGTGAGCCGGTACAACTTGACCTGGCCGCTGACCAGCAGAAAAAAGCGTTTGGCCGGATCGCCCTGATGCATGAGCGTGCTGTGACAGGGCAGGCGCTTGAGCATGGCCAGGGCACAGACTTCCTCGAAGACTTTCTCCGGCAATTGGCTGAACAGATGATGACGGCGCAACGTTAAAACGATGGAAGGGTGGGTCAGCATGGCGTACCTCCGCTGACGGTCATAGTAGAGAGCGCAGGCCGGTTGACCTATGCCTCTGCAGGCCTACCTCCAAGGAGGCATGGCCGTCAGCCCGCACTGCGCAGATGCTCCATGGCCCACACCGCCGCCTCGACCCGCGAGCGCAAACCGAGTTTGTGCAGCAGGTTCTTGACGTGAACCTTGACCGTCCCTTCGGTGATGCCCAGCTTGTGCCCGATGACCTTGTTGCTGAAGCCGCTGGCGATGGTTTTCAACACCTGGCGTTCGCGCTCGGTCAGTTCGACCACCGCCTGGCGTGGCGGCGAGCGCAAGGCCTGGGCCATGACCTGGGTCAGGCCGGGGCTGATGACCAATGCACCGTCCAACGCTTCGCGGATGTACTGGATCAACAGTTCGGGCTCCATGTCCTTGAGCAGATAACCGTCGGCATCCAGGCGCAACGCGTCGCGAATATCGTCTTCGGCGTCCGACACGGTGAACAGCAACACCTTGCCGGTGTAGTGCATCGCGCGCAGTCGACGCAGGGTTTCAATGCCGTTCATTTGCGGCATGTTGTTGTCGAGCAATACCAGGTCCGGTTGCAGCGGTTCGATCAGGCTGAGTGCTTCTTCGCCATGGTTGGCTTCGCCGACGATCAGGAAGTCATCTTCGAGTTCGAGCATTTGGCGGATGCCGCGACGCATCATGGGATGGTCGTCTACCAGCAGGATTCTGTGTTGTGGGGACGGGCTCATGTGACGCTACCTTCTGTGTGCCGCCCGAGAAATTCCGGGTGGAATTCCAGCTGGACGAGGGTGCCTTGAGGCTCCCTGGAAAATATGTGCAAGTGGCCGCGCAAGCTCCGCGCCCGCTCATCCATGATGTTCAGGCCGTGATGTTCGCGCTGGTCGACGTCGCCGCTGAAGCCGCGTCCGTCATCCTCGACCGAAAGCCTGACGGTTTCGCCGTCCTGACGCAGTTCCAGCCAGGCGTTTTGCGCGTGGGCGTGGCGCAGGCAATTGGAGAGCGCCTCGCGGGTGATCTGCAAGATGTGGATCTGCTCGCTGGCCGAGAGCTGAAAGGCCAGCGCATCGACGTGCAGGTGCACCTGGAATTCGCCGCGACGGGAGAATTCTGCTGCGGTGTCCTTGAGCTCCTGCACCAGCCCGGCATCGTGAATCTGCAAGCGAAAGGTGGTCAGCAGTTCGCGCAATTGGCGGTAGGCATTGTTCAACCCTTCGCGTAATTCGGCGGTGACGTTTTCCAGGGTCTGCACCGGTTCGCCCCGGCGCATCAGGGTCTGCATGCGGCTGACATGCAGCTTCATGTAGGACAGGGCCTGGGCCAGTGAGTCGTGCAGTTCGCGGGCGATGATCGTGCGCTCTTCCAGCAACAGAAGCCGATGATCCTGTTCCCGTTGACGCTTGAGTGAGAGCGAAGTGCCGATCAGGTTGGCCAGGGCCTGGATCAGTTGGGTTTCCCAGGCTTGCGTGGGGTGGCCGTCGACAAAGTAAGCCTTGAGTTCACCCAGTTCACTGCCCTGGTTGCTGATGCTGAAGGATTGCGGCCTCGCGTCGTGGTGTTTCTGGCAGGTGGCACAATCGCTGCTGGCGCAGACGTCGCGGATGTTGGCGCCATGCAGGGCGATCAGTTGCTGGGCAGGCGCCTGCGCCTGACCTTGCAAGCACAGCGACAGGCGCAAGCCCGGCAGGCGTTGCTGGAAGCGCCGGATCAACTCGTCCAGCCCTTCGGCATTGGCCAGGCGCGTGGCCAGGCTGCGACTGCTCTGATAGAGCAACTCCAGCGCGGCGTTGGCTTGTTGCAGGTTCAGGGTTTTTTGCTGGACCTGACTTTCCAGCGTGCGGTGCGACTCTTCAATCGTTTCGGCCATGGCGTTGAAGCTCGTGGCCAACTGGCCCAGTTCGTCCTGGGACTGATGGTTGACCCGCACCTTGAAATCACCGCGTCGAAAGCGCTGGGTTGCGTCCACCAACTCCTTGAGGGGCGTGACGACGCCGTACTGCAACTCGTACAAACCGATCAGCAGGACAATCATGGTGGTGAACAGCGCCATGCCCTGGATCACTTGTTGCCAGCCCTGCTTTTGCTCGCTCTGGCGCTGGAGCAGGCTGACGAACTGGTTCAGTTGCTCAACGAACGGCCGGGCCTGGGCTTGAAACGCCACGGCATCGCCGCGTTCCAGCGCCGGGCGCAACGCTTCGTTCCATTGTTGCTGGAGTTGCCCATAGCTGGTTTGCAACGCGGTGCTCGGGCCATCTTCCAGCACGGCCTTGAGTGACTGACTGTTGAGGCGACGTTGCAGGCTGTCGGTGATGCCGATGATTTCTTCATTGGTGGCACCGGCGGCGAGTTTCCAGCTCAGGTGGTAGGTTTCCATGCGCACCGAGCCCGCCGTGTTGATGGCGGCGGCATCACCCTGGCTGAACCAGGCGATCAACCCGGCGCTCAACGAGCTGGCGAGGGCGAGCACGGCGATCAGGATCACCGCGAGCCCGGCGCGGGCGGGCAGGGAGCTGCGCAACCAGCGAATCATCGGCGCAGGTCCCGGGGAAAAAGCAGAAAGCAGAGCATGCACAGCTCCAGGGTAAGGTTTGCCACCGATCCCGGGCGCGCTACCTCTAAAGAGTTGTCGACGGCTCCCTGTCGACAGAACACTGGGTGGAAAAAGTTAAAACGCTGATAAACAAGGGGTTTTAAGCATTCTCCGGTCTACCTCCTTGGAGGTAGGCAGTGCAAGCATAGGCTTGGGCCCGCTTGGGCTTCGTTGACGTGGATCAAGTTTTTACGGGGTTGCTCTCTCTAGTCTGCCGCCATGGCTAACTGACTGGAGAGCATTGTGACCCAACCCCGTGTACGACAAGGCTTGGTGCTGGGCATGAGCACGCTGGCCTTCACTGTGTGTTTCATGGTCTGGATGATGTTTGCCGTGCTCGGGGTGCCGATCAAGGAACTGCTCCAGCTCAACGAAACCCAGTTCGGCCTGCTGGCCGCGACCCCGGTATTGACCGGTTCGCTGGCGCGTTTGCCGCTGGGCCTGCTGACTGACCGCTTCGGCGGGCGCAGCGTGTTCTTTGTGCTGATGCTGTCCTGCGTCGCGCCGCTGTACCTGATCAGCCACGCCACCGCCTATTGGCAGTTCCTGGTCCTGGGCTTGTTCGTCGGTTTGGCCGGCGGCTCGTTCTCGGTCGGGATTGCCTACGTCGCCAAGTGGTTCGACAAAGAGAACCAGGGCTTCGCCATGGGCATCTTCGGCGCCGGTAACGCCGGGGCTGCGGTCACCAAATTTCTCGCCCCGGCCCTGATCGCGGCTGGCAGTTGGCAGCTGGTGCCGAAAGTCTTCAGCGCCATCCTCTTCATCACTGCGCTGTCGTTCTGGTTCCTCAGTGCCGAAAACAAGGACCACCGCAGTGCCTCGGGCGCCACGTTGCGTGAGCAACTGCGTTCGCTGAAAGATCCCGCGGTGTGGCGCTACTGCCAGTACTACTCGATCGTCTTCGGCGGCTATGTGGCCCTCGCGCTGTGGATGACCAAGTACTACGTGCAGGAATACGGTTTCAGTCTGCAAAGCGCGGCGCTGCTGGCGGCGTGTTTTTCCTTGCCCGGTGGCGTGCTGCGTGCCGTCGGCGGCTGGATGTCGGATCGCTGGGGCGCGCAAAGCGTGACCTGGTGGGTGTTGTGGGTCAGCTGGATCTGCCTGTTCCTGCTCTCGTACCCACAGACCCAACTGCAAGTGCAGACCATCAACGGCACCGTGGATTTCCACATCGGCCTCAATCCCGCGCTGTTCACCGTGCTGCTGTTCGTCATGGGCATTGCCTTCGCGTTCGGCAAGGCCTCGGTCTTCAAATACATCGCCAATGACTACCCGAAAAACATGGGCGCGGTGTCCGGCATCGTCGGTCTGGCCGGTGGCCTGGGCGGTTTCGTGCTGCCGATCATGTTTGGCGCCCTGGTGGACCTCACCGGCGTGCGCTCGTCCTGCTTCATGTTGATGTACGGCGTGGTCTGGGTCTCCCTCACCTGGATGTACTTCAGCGAAATGCGCAAAAGCCCGGTGCTTGGTAAAGCGCCGACGCTGACCCCGTCCCCGATTTCCAGCATTGCCCAAGGAGAACAACATGTCCGTTCTGCAAAAGCCTGAAAAAGGGCCGGTCATTCATGACTGGCGCCCCGAGGACCCTGCGTTCTGGGGAAGCAGCGGCAAACAGACCGCCACGCGCAACCTGTGGATCTCCATTCCCGCGCTGCTGTTGGCTTTCGCCGTGTGGATGGTCTGGAGCACGGTGATCGTGCGCCTGAACGCCATCGGCTTCACCTTCACCACCGACCAGTTGTTCTGGCTGGCGGCGTTGCCGGGGCTGTCCGGCGCGACCTTGCGCGTCTTCTATTCCTTTATGGTGCCGATCTTCGGTGGCCGGCGCTGGACCGCCCTGAGCACCGCGTCGTTGCTGGTGCCATCGATCTGGATGGGCTTCGCGGTGCAGGACCCGGGCACCCCGTACAGCGTGTTCGTATGGATTGCCTTGCTCTGCGGTTTTGGCGGCGGCAACTTCGCCTCGAGCATGTCCAACATCAGCTTCTTCTACCCAAAGTCTCAGCAAGGCACGGCCCTGGGCCTCAACGCCGGGTTGGGTAACCTGGGCGTCTCGGTGATGCAGTTCTGCGTGCCGCTGGTGATCACCTTCGGCGTGTTCGGCGTCATGGGCGGCAATCCGCAAACCCTGCCGGACGGTGGCCAATTGTGGCTGCAGAATGCCGGGTTCATCTGGGTACCGTTCATTGTTCTGGTGACGGTACTGGCCTGGTTCGGCATGAACGATTTGTCCAGTGCCCGGGCCTCGTTCAGCGAGCAAGCGGTGATCTTCAAACGCAAGCACAACTGGCTGATGTGCTGGTTGTACCTGGCGACTTTCGGTTCGTTCATCGGTTTTTCCGCTGCGTTTCCATTGCTGATCAAAACCTCGTTCCCTGATGTGATCGCGCTGAAATTCGCCTTCCTCGGCCCGTTGGTGGGTGCGCTCGTGCGTCCATTGGGCGGCTGGCTGGCGGACAAGCTCGGCGGCGCGAAAGTGACCTTGTGGAACTTCGTCGCGATGATCGTGATGGTCTTCGGCGTCATGCACTTCCTGCCGCAGCACGGTACGGGCGGCAACTTCTACGGTTTCCTCGGCATGTTCATGCTGCTGTTCATCACCACCGGCGTGGGCAACGGCTCCACCTTCCGCATGATCCCGGTGATCTTCCGCACCCAGCATGAAAAAGCCGCTGCCGGAAAATCCCCAGCCGTACGCGAACAGGCACTCAAGAATGCCGGCAAAGAGTCCGCCGCCGTCCTGGGCTTCAGTTCGGCCATGGGCGCCTTCGGTGCGTTCTTCATTCCCAAATCCTTCGGCACTTCGATGGCCCAGACCGGCGGACCGGAGATGGCCTTCTACATGTTCGTCGGTTTTTACCTGAGCTGCATCGTCGTGACCTGGTGGTGGTACGCGCGCAAAGGCGCCGCGACACCCTGCTGAGACGACCCGAATCCAACCATTGCGTGGGCGGGGCACAGAACCCCGCAGCAAGCCTGAGAGGACTACACCGTGAGTCATTTACTGGATCAATTGCGGTTTTTCAATCGCAAGCAAAACGAGTTTTCCGAAGGTCATGGAGAGACCCGCAAAGAGTCGCGCGACTGGGAGAACGTCTACCGTTCACGCTGGCAGTACGACAAGATCGTGCGTTCCACCCACGGGGTGAACTGCACCGGGTCTTGCTCGTGGAAGATCTACGTGAAGAACGGCCTGATCACCTGGGAAACCCAGCAGACCGACTACCCGCGCACCCGCAACGACCTGCCCAACCATGAGCCTCGTGGTTGCCCGCGCGGCGCCAGTTACAGCTGGTACATCTACAGCGCCAACCGGCTCAAGTACCCGAAAATCCGCAAGCCGTTGCTCAAGCTCTGGCGCGATGCGCGCCAGACCATGGCGCCGGTCGAAGCCTGGGCCAGCATTGTCGAGGACAAGGTCAAGGCCGACTCCTATAAAAGCAAGCGCGGCATGGGCGGCTTCATTCGTTCCAGCTGGGACGAAGTCAACGAGATCATCGCGGCATCCAACGTCTACACCATCAAACAGTACGGTCCCGACCGGATCGTCGGGTTCTCGCCGATCCCGGCCATGTCGATGGTCAGCTACGCCGCAGGCTCGCGATACCTGTCGCTGATCGGCGGCGCCTGCCTGAGTTTCTACGACTGGTACTGCGACTTGCCACCGGCCTCGCCGATGGTCTGGGGTGAGCAGACCGACGTGCCGGAATCGGCCGACTGGTACAACTCCAACTACATCATTGCCTGGGGCTCCAACGTTCCGCAGACCCGTACCCCCGACGCGCACTTCTTCACCGAAGTCCGTTACAAGGGCACCAAAACTGTCGCGATCACCCCGGACTATTCAGAAGTCGCCAAGCTCACCGACCTGTGGCTGAACCCCAAGCAGGGTACCGACGCGGCGCTGGCGCAAGCCTTCAACCATGTGATCTTCAAAGAATTCCACCTGGACAAACCGAGCGCCTATTTCACTGATTACGCCAAGCGCTTCACCGATCTGCCGGTGCTGGTGCTGCTCAAGCAAATGGCCGACAAGGCGCCGGGCGCCGGTTACCAGCCGGACCGCTTCCTGCGCGCCAGCGACCTGACCGACAACCTCGGCCAGGAAAACAACCCGGAATGGAAAACCATCGCCCTGGATGTCAGCGGCGAACTGGTGTCCCCTCAGGGCTCCATCGGTTATCGCTGGGGCGAGAAGGGCAAGTGGAACATCCTTCCGCGTGAAGGCGGTGAAGGCCGCGAGATCGATCTGAAACTGAGCCTGATCGGCGATGACGTGGCCGAAGTGGCGTTCCCGTATTTTGCCGGCGAGTCCCACGAGCACTTCCAGCACGTGGCCGGCGATGCCGTGCAATACCGTCGTGTGCCGGTGCACAGCATCGTTCTGGCTGACGGCAGCGTGGCCAAAGTCGCCACCGTGTTCGACCTGTCGGCCGCTAACCTGGCGATCGACCGTGGCCTGGGTGGCGAAAACGTCGCCAAGGATTACAACGACGCCTCGGTGCCCGGCACCCCGGCCTGGCAGGAGCAGATCACCGGCGTCAGCCGCGAGAAAGCGATCCAGATTGCCCGTGAGTTTGCCGATAACGCCGACAAGACCAAGGGCCGCTCGATGATCATCGTCGGCGCGGCGATGAATCACTGGTACCACATGGACATGAACTACCGCGGGCTGATTAACATGCTCATGCTCTGCGGGTGTGTCGGCCAGACCGGTGGCGGTTGGGCGCACTACGTCGGCCAGGAAAAACTCCGTCCGCAATGCGGCTGGCTGCCCCTGGCATTCGGCCTGGACTGGAACCGTCCGCCACGGCAAATGAACGGCACCAGCTTCTTCTACGCCCACAGCTCGCAGTGGCGCCACGAGAAGATGAGCATGCACGACGTGCTCTCGCCGTTGGCCGACAAGTCGCAATTCCCCGAGCATGCGCTGGACTACAACATCCGCGCCGAACGCGCCGGCTGGTTGCCTAGCGCACCACAACTCAACACCAACCCGCTGCACATTTGCCGTGATGCCGCTGCTGCCGGCATGGAACCGAAAGACTACGTGGTCAAGTCGCTGCAGGACGGTTCGCTGCGCTTCTCTTGCGAGCAGCCGGACAGCCCGGTGAACTTCCCGCGCAACATGTTCATCTGGCGCTCCAACCTGCTGGGCTCCTCGGGCAAGGGCCACGAGTACATGCTCAAGTACCTGCTCGGCACCAAGAACGGGGTGATGAACGAAGACATCGGCCAGGTCGGCGACTGCAAACCGGAAGAAGCCGAATGGGTAGACGAGGGCGCCATCGGCAAGCTCGATCTGGTGACCACGCTGGACTTTCGCATGTCTTCGACCTGCGTCTATTCCGACATCGTCTTGCCGACCGCGACCTGGTACGAAAAAGACGACATGAACACCTCGGACATGCACCCGTTCATTCATCCGTTGTCGGCCGCGATCGACCCGGCGTGGGAATCGCGTTCCGACTGGGAAATCTACAAAGGCATCGCCAAGGCGTTTTCCAGCATGGCCGAAGGGCACCTGGGCGTCGAAAAGGATCTGGTGACCATTCCGCTGATGCACGACAGCGTCGGCGAACTGGCCCAGCCGTTTGGCGGCACCGACTGGAAAAGCGAAGGCGTGGCACCGGTGCCGGGTAAAAACGCACCGAACCTGCACGTGGTCGAGCGCGACTACCCGAACATCTACAAGCAGTTCTCGTCCCTCGGGCCATTGCTGGAGAAACACGGCAACGGCGGCAAGGGCATCAACTGGAACACCGAGGCCGAAGTGAAATTCCTCGGTGAGCTCAATCACCACGAACGCGACGCCGGCATCAGCTACGGCCGGCCGAAAATCGACACGGCCATCGATGCGGCGGAAGTGATCCTGTCGCTGGCACCGGAAACCAACGGTCATGTAGCGGTCAAGGCCTGGGCCGCGCTGTCGGAATTCACCGGCATCGACCACAGCCATCTGGCCGTGGGCAAGGAGCATGAGGCGATTCGCTTCCGTGACATCCAGGCGCAGCCACGCAAGATCATTTCCAGCCCGACCTGGTCGGGTCTCGAAGACGATCACGTCAGCTACAACGCCGGCTACACCAACGTTCACGAAGGTATCCCGTGGCGCACCATCACCGGTCGCCAGCAGTTCTACCAGGATCACCCGTGGATGCAGGCGTTCGGCGAGCAGCTGATGAGTTACCGGCCGCCGGTCAACACCCGGACCATCGCCGGGGTGAAAGGCAAGCGCAGCAACGGCCACAAGGAAATCGTCCTGAACTGGATCACGCCACACCAGAAGTGGGGCATCCACAGCACCTACAGCGACAACCTGCTGATGCTGACCCTCAGCCGTGGCGGCCCGATTGTCTGGCTCTCTGAGAACGACGCGAAAAGCGCCGGTATCGAGGACAACGACTGGATCGAGTGCTTCAACGTCAACGGTGCGCTGACTGCCCGTGCGGTGGTCAGTCAGCGGGTCAAGGACGGCATGGTGATGATGTACCACGCCCAGGAACGGATCGTGAACGTGCCCGGATCGGAAACCACCAAGACCCGTGGCGGCCACCACAACTCGGTGACCCGCGTCGTGCTCAAACCGACCCACATGATCGGTGGCTATGCCCAGCAGGCCTACGGTTTCAACTATTACGGCACGGTCGGTTGCAACCGCGACGAGTTCGTCGTGGTGCGCAAAATGTCCAAAGTCGACTGGCTCGATGGTTCGTCCGGTGATGACCTGCCGCGTCCTCTGCCGACCGATATCGAGGAGAACTGAGATGAAGATTCGCTCACAAATCGGCATGGTGCTGAACCTGGACAAGTGCATCGGTTGCCACACCTGCTCGATCACCTGCAAAAACGTCTGGACCAGCCGTGAAGGCATGGAATACGCCTGGTTCAACAACGTCGAAAGCAAACCCGGGATCGGCTACCCGAAAGAATGGGAAAACCAGGACAAGTGGAAGGGCGGCTGGATCCGCAATGCCAACGGCTCGATCAACCCGCGCATCGGCGGCAAGTTCCGCGTGTTGGCCAACATCTTTGCCAACCCGGACCTGCCGAGCCTCGACGACTACTACGAGCCGTTCGACTTCGATTACCAGCACCTGCACACCGCACCGCTGGGCGAGCATCAGCCGACTGCGCGCCCACGCTCGCTGGTCTCCGGCAAGCGCATGGAGAAAATCGAGTGGGGCCCGAACTGGGAAGAAATCCTCGGCACCGAATTCGCCAAGCGTCGCAAGGACAAGAACTTCGACAAGATCCAGGCGGACATCTACGGCGAGTACGAAAACACCTTCATGATGTATTTGCCGCGCCTGTGCGAGCACTGCCTCAACCCGGCGTGCGCGGCATCGTGCCCGAGCGGGGCGATCTACAAGCGTGAAGAAGACGGCATTGTTCTGATCGACCAGGAAAAATGCCGCGGCTGGCGCATGTGCATCAGCGGCTGCCCGTACAAGAAAATCTACTTCAACTGGAAAAGCGGCAAGTCCGAGAAGTGCATTTTCTGCTACCCGCGTATCGAAGCCGGGATGCCGACCGTGTGCGCCGAAACGTGCGTCGGTCGTATCCGTTACCTCGGCGTGTTGCTATACGACGCCGACCGCATCAGCGAAGTGGCGAGCACCGCCAATGAGCAGGATCTGTACGAGAAACAACTGGAGATCTTCCTCGACCCGAATGACCCGGCGGTGATCCGTCAGGCCCTGGCAGACGGTGTGCCGCAGTCGGTGATCGATTCCGCCCAGCGTTCGCCGGTCTACAAAATGGCCGTGGACTGGAAACTCGCGCTGCCGCTGCACCCGGAATACCGCACCTTGCCGATGGTCTGGTACGTACCGCCACTGTCGCCGATTCAAAACGCCGCAACCGCTGGCACCGTCGGCATGAACGGGGTGATTCCGGACGTCGACAGCCTGCGTATTCCACTGAAGTACCTGGCCAACCTGCTGACTGCCGGCGATGAAAAACCGATCAAGCGTGCACTCAAGCGCTTGCTGGCGATGCGTGCCTACAAGCGTTCCGAGCAAGTCGATGGCGTGCAGGACCTGCAAGTACTGGCGGACGTCGGATTGAGCGTGGACCAGGTCGAGGAAATGTACCGCTACCTGGCCATCGCCAACTATGAGGACCGCTTTGTGGTACCGAGCGCCCACCGCGAAGACGCCATGAGCGACGCCTTTGCCGAACGCTCCGGTTGCGGTTTCAGTTTCGGCAGCGGTTGCAGCGGCAGCTCCGACACCAACATGTTCGGCGCGAAAAAGGCCAACCGTCGCGACGTCCTGAAAACCGTGCAGTTGTGGGAGGAATGAGCATGCAAATTCTCAAAGTGATTTCGCTGCTGCTCGATTACCCGACTGAAACGCTGATCAGCGGCCGCGACGAACTGGAGCAGGCGATCATTCAGTCGCGTGAAATCAGCCCGAAGCAGCGCGGTGCGTTGTTCGAGTTGCTGGAACTGATTTGCGCCAATGACCTGATGGACGGACAGGAGCACTACGGTGCGCTGTTCGGTCGGGGGCGCGCGCTCTCGTTGCTGTTGTTCGAACACGTGCACGGTGAGTCCCGCGACCGTGGCCAGGCCATGGTCGACATGATGGCGCAGTACGAAGACGCCGGTTTTGCCATCGGCGTCAAAGAGCTGCCGGACTACATCCCGCTGTACCTGGAGTTTCTGTCCACTCGCGAAGACATCGAGGCCCGCGAGGGCCTGGCGGATGTCTCGCACTTGCTGGCCTTGCTCGCGGCGCGTCTGGAGGAGCGTGAAAGCGCCTACGCCAGTTGCTTCCGGGCGCTGCTGCAGATTGCCGGGGCCGAGCCGCATCAGGCCGTGGCCGACCTGCGTGAGCAGGTCGCGGCGGAAGTGCGCGACGACTCGCTCGAAGCCCTCGACAAAATCTGGGAAGAGGAGGCCGTGGACTTTCTCCAGGCCGAACAGCAGGACCGTTGCGGTTCGCTGCCAAGCGCACCGGGCAAGGCCCGGGAAGAAAGCGCGGTGCCGTTGCACTGGGTGGATTTTCAGCATGAAGGGCTGGCCGCTACGCCAGCCAAGGAGGTGGGCAATGTCTAAATGGAACCTGTTGTTGTTCGGGATCTATCCCTATATCGCTTTGGCCATTTGCCTGATCGGCAGTTGGGCTCGCTTCGACCTGTCGCAGTACACCTGGAAGGCGGGCTCCAGCCAAATGCTCAACCAGCGCGGCATGCGCGTGGCGAGCAACTTCTTCCACATCGGTGTGTTGTTCGTGCTGGCCGGGCATTTCGTCGGCCTGCTGACGCCCGCGTCGGTTTATCACCATGTCATCAGCACTGAGAACAAGCAGTTGCTGGCGATGGTGTCCGGCGGCTTCTTCGGCCTGTTGTGCCTGATCGGCCTGCTGATGCTGGTCAACCGGCGCCTGAGCGACCCTCGGGTCCGCGCCACGTCCAGTACGTCGGACATCCTGATTCTGCTGGTGCTATTGGCGCAGTTGCTGCTCGGCTTGCTGACCATCGTTGCGTCCACCGCGCACATGGACGGTTCGGTGATGGTGATGCTCGCCGACTGGGCGCAGAACACCGTGCTGTTGCGGCCGATGGAAGCGGCGGCCTCCATCGCCCCGGTCGGGCTGACCTACAAGCTGCACGTGTTTCTCGGCCTGACCCTGTTTGTGCTGTTCCCCTTCACCCGTCTCGTACATGTGATCAGTGCACCGGTCTGGTACCTGGGACGCCGTTATCAAATCGTTCGGCAGAAATTCTGAGGAGACAATCATGTCAGGTGGATGTGGATGTGGCGGCGGTAACGGCGGCAGCGGTGGCTGCGGATCTTCCAAACAAGTAGAGGTTGCGGTGCCGGACGATGTCGCACCGTTTGAAGAGCTCGCGGTTGAGCCTGCGGCGGCCGATGACGCGCCCGCGCAGTTGATCGCCAGCAGTGAGCAGGAGTGGCCGATCATCAGCGTCAACGAGGTGGTGATCACCCCGGAAGCGATGGCCCAGGAGCTGCAATATCACCCGGCCGAAAGCCGCGAAGAGGCGGTGTATCTGGCCGCCAAGGCGCTGGTAATCCGCGAGTTGTTGCAGCAGCGCATTGCCGAACTGGGCGTGTCGCTGGAGGTCGGTGCCGGTGAGAACGAAGAAGAAGCCGCCACGCGCTTGTTGCTCGAACGCGAGGTGATCGTGCCGCAATGCGACGAGCAAACCAGCCTTCGTTACTACGAAAACAATCGCGGGCGTTTTCACAGCGCGCCGTTGCTGGCGGTGCGGCACATCCTGCTGGAGTGCGCGCCGGACGATGCCGAAGCCCGCGAGCTGGCGCTTGCCCAGGCAGAAATCCTGCTGCAACGGCTGGAAGAGTTCCCCGGCAGCTTCGCCGAGCTGGCGGTGAAATATTCGGCCTGCCCGTCGAAAGCGCAAGGCGGTTCACTGGGGCAGATCAGCAAGGGCCAGACCGTGCCGGAACTGGAGCGGCAGTTGTTCACGCTGGCACCGGGGCTGGCCAGCAAACCATTGGAAAGTCGTTACGGCTGGCATGTGATCAGTGTCGATCAGCGGATCGAAGGCATGCCGTTGCCCTATGAAGCGGTGTCGACGGCGATCCGCACGCAGTTGCAGCAGGGCGTCTGGCAAAAGGCCCTGGTGCAATACCTGCAAACCCTGATTGGCGCGGCGGATGTTCGCGGCATCCATTTGCAGGGCGCTGACTCACCGCTGGTGCAGTGAGCCTCAAGGCTAACCGGGAGATGTGATGAACGCTGTGATGCAGGATGGTTTTGGGCGGCAGATCGATTATCTGCGGATGTCGGTGACGGACCGGTGTGATTTTCGTTGTGTGTATTGCATGGCGAAAAACATGACCTTCCTGCCGCGTCAGCAGGTGCTCACGCTGGAGGAATTGCAGCGCCTGGCAACGCTGTTCGTTGGTCTGGGCGTGCGCAAGATTCGCCTCACCGGCGGCGAGCCGTTGATCCGTCCCGGCATTGTCGATCTGTGTCGCAACATCGCCGCGTTGCCCGGTTTGCGCGAACTGGTGATGACCAGCAACGGCTCGCAGCTGGGCCGCCTGGCGCGGCCGTTGGTGGAGGCGGGTGTTAAACGGATGAACATCAGCCTCGACAGCCTGGACGCGCAGAAATTTCGCGCGATCACCCGCAACGGCGATCTCGATCAAGTGCTGGGCGGCATCGAAGCGGCGCGGGATGCGGGGTTTGAGCGAATCAAGCTCAACTGCGTGGTGATGAAGGGGCGCAACTTCGATGAGGTCCCGGCGCTGGTGCAATACGCTATCGACCAGCGCATCGATATCAGTTTTATCGAAGAAATGCCGCTGGGCGACGTCGGGCGATCACGGGGCGAATCTTTTTGCTCCAGTGATGACGTGCGCACTTTGATTGCTCAGCGTCATCGCTTGCTCGACAGCACGGAAAACAGCGGCGGGCCGGCGCGTTATGTGCGCCTGGAACGCCATCCCGAGACCCGGATCGGTTTCATTTCGCCCAACAGCCATAACTTCTGCGGTACTTGCAACCGGGTGCGGATGACGGTCGAGGGCAAGCTGCTGTTGTGTCTGGGGCAGGACGATGCGCTGGATTTGAGAGGGTTGCTGCGGCGTTATCCGCTGGATGATCAGCCGGTGATCAATGCGGTGCAAAAGGCTTTGCGCGGTAAACCGCTGCGCCATGACTTCACTCCGGAGGGGGACGTGCAGATCGTGCGATTCATGAATATGAGTGGTGGTTGATTTACCGCAAATCCAAGCGCCGAGTTTCTGATGGTGTACATATCCATTCCTGCGGTAACGGCCGCTAATGGTTTCGCTTTTACAGCGAGTCACTTGGAGAAGCGCCAAGTAACCAAGCGCTTTTGCCCCTTTCGTTCGGTGCCTCGCTAATGCTCGCCATGCCCTCGCTCCGGTCCTGCTCCGTGGGCCCGCCACCATCGGCCATCCATGGCCGGGGGCGGCTAACCCGGCATCCATGCCGGGTTGCCCACTGCGCAGAACCTGCGCTCGGCCTCTCGAGGGGGCGACCACCGCCACAGCCGCCGAGGCGGCCTGAAAGCCGACCTGGCTCTACGGTCGTGCGCACACTTCCGCACTGTGGTGGCCGCACTAATTTTGGATGTTTGCACATCCCCCCTGTAGGAGCCGGCTTGCTGGCGATGGCGTCCGTCCAGCCAATACACACGTTGACTGACCCACCGCCATCGCCAGCAAGCCGGCTCCTACACGGGATTGGGTTCACACGGTCAAAATTGTAGGAGCTGGCTTGCCGGCGATGGACGTCAACGATAACGCGGGCTGTCTGAATGAACGTGTTGTCCGGTCGTTTTTCGCGGGCAAGCCTCGCTCCTACAGGGAATCGCGTTTGCTTTTGATTTTCACCACTCATCAGGCCGAGCGTTAGCTCGCCTTCAGCCTTTGATCTGAGCGCCCCCTCGAGAGGCCGAGTGGAGGTTCTGCGCAGTGGGCAACCCGGCATGGATGCCGGGTTAGCCGCGCACGGCCAAGGATGGCCGATCGCGGCGGGCCCACGGAGCAGGACCGGAGCGAGGGCATGCCGAGCACTAGCGAGGCACCGAACGAAAGGGGCAAGAGCGCTTGGTTACTTGGCGCTTCTCCAAGTGACTCGCCGTAAGGGCGAAACCGCCAGCCGCCATCACCACAACAACGGATATACACACCAAAAACAAATGCTCAGCAATCACCGCCAAATCTTGATATCGGTCAATTGCAGATCCGCCCTTTGTCCGTAACCTCCACTGCATGTTGTGTTTTTAGATGAATAAAAATCTATATGTAGTATCTGGAGGCCGAATGCAAAGCACGCTGATCTCAGTAGGAAGTAACCGTTTGCACAAGCGCAACGGTGATCTGGTTGCCTTCGACGCCGACAAGATCCGTCAGGCGTTGATCGCTGCCGGCAGGGCAACCGGGGAATACACCGACGTTGAAGCCGAAGGCCTGCTCGAGGCCGTACTCGCCCGTCTGGAAGGGCTGCCGAGACTGCATGTCGAACAGATCCAGGACCGTGTCGAACGGGTGCTGATGGACGCCGGTTTTTTCTTCGCCATGCGCGCCTACATCGTCTACCGCGAACAGCACGGACGCTTGCGCCGCGACCGTCGGACCCTGGTCGAGGTCGCCACCTCCATGAACGAATACCTCGACCGTGAAGACTGGCGGGTCCAGGCCAACGCCAATCAGGGCTATTCCCTGGGCGGGCTGGTACTGAACGTGTCGGGCAAGGTCACCGCCAACTACTGGCTGGACGAGGTCTACAGCGAAGCCATCGGCCAGGCCCACCGCGAGGCGGATTTGCATGTGCACGACCTCGACATGCTCGCCGGTTATTGCGCCGGATGGTCACTGCGCACGCTCTTGCACGAAGGGCTCAACGGTGTGCCGGGACGGGTCGAAGCCGGTCCGCCGAAGCACCTGAGCAGTGCCCTGGGGCAGATGGTGAATTTCCTCGGCACCCTGCAAAACGAATGGGCCGGTGCCCAGGCGTTCAGCTCGTTCGACACCTACCTGGCGCCCTATGTGCGCAAAGACCAGCTGGGTTTCGAGCAGATACGCCAGGCAATCCAGGAATTCATCTACAACCTCAACGTACCGTCGCGCTGGGGCACGCAAACACCCTTTACCAACCTGACCTTCGACTGGGTTTGCCCGCAGGATCTGCGCGAGCAGATCCCCATCATCGGCGGTGAAGAAATGCCGTTTGCCTATGGCGACCTGCAAGCCGAAATGGACCTGCTCAACCGCGCCTATATCGAGGTGATGCAGGCCGGCGATGCGAAAGGGCGGGTGTTCACCTTTCCGATCCCGACCTACAACATCACCCATGATTTTCCATGGGACAGCGAAAACGCTGACCGCCTGTTCGAGATGACCGCGCGTTACGGCCTGCCGTATTTCCAGAACTTCCTCAATTCGGACATGCAGCCCAATCAGGTGCGCTCGATGTGCTGCCGCTTGCAACTGGACGTGCGCGAGTTGCTCAAGCGCGGCGGCGGTTTGTTCGGCTCGGCGGAACAGACCGGATCGCTCGGCGTGGTGACCATCAACTGCGCGCGCCTGGGCTACGTGTTCAAGGGTGATACCAGCGGTTTGCTCAAGCGTCTGGACACGCTGATGGAGCTGGCGATGGAGAGCCTGGAGGTCAAGCGCAAGGTGATTCAGCATCACATGGACGCCGGTTTGTACCCATACACCAAGCGTTACCTAGGCACCTTGCGCAACCATTTCTCGACCATCGGCCTCAACGGCCTGCATGAAATGCTGCGCAATTTCAGCGGCGACAAGGAGGGCATGCACACCGAGCACGGTCGGCAGTTTGCCCTGAGGATGCTGGACCATGTGCGCGCCACGCTCGTGCGTTTCCAGGAAGAAACTGGCCACCTCTACAACCTCGAAGCGACGCCGGCCGAGGGCACCACCTACCGTTTCGCCAAGGAAGACCTCAAGCGCTATCCCGACATTCTCCAGGCCGGCAGCGCGCAGGCGCCGTATTACACCAACTCCTCGCAACTGCCCGTGGGCTACACCGAAGACCCTTTCGAGGCCCTGGAACTGCAAGACGAATTGCAATGCAAATACACCGGCGGGACGGTCTTGCATCTGTACATGGCCGAGCGGATTTCTTCGACCCAAGCCTGCAAGCAACTGGTGCGCAAAGCCCTCGGGCGGTTCCGCCTGCCGTACCTGACCGTGACCCCGACATTCTCCATTTGCCCGGTGCACGGCTACCTCGATGGCGAGCACGAGTTCTGCCCTAAATGCGACGAGATCCTGCTGCTCAAAGAACAGCAAACCGGCACCGTTCACTGATTTCGATCCACTCAACCGCAAGGAGCTTCACCATGATTGCATCGCAAACACTGCCCCAGGCTCAACGTCAACGCTGCGAAGTCTGGACCCGGGTGATGGGTTATCACCGTCCGGTGTCGGCGTTCAATCCGGGCAAACAGTCGGAGCACCGCGAACGGGTGCACTTCACCGAAAGCGCGGCCGTGGCCGGGCGCCAATGAGTCGAATGCTGCGGGTCGGGGGCATGGTGCCCCTGACCACTATCGACTATCCGGGACAGCTCGCCTGCGTGCTGTTTTGCCAGGGGTGCGCCTGGCGTTGTCGTTACTGCCATAACCCGCAACTGATCCCGCCTCGTGGCACCGAGGAAGTGGATTGGCGGCGGGTTATGGCGTTTCTGCAACGTCGGCAGGATCTGCTCGATGCCGTGGTGTTCAGCGGCGGTGAGCCGACCTTGCAGGACGCGTTGCCCGGCGCCATGGATGAAGTGCGCGCCATGGGATTTCGCATCGGTTTGCACAGCGCCGGCATCAAGCCGGTCGCGTTCGCCAAGGCTTTGGCCGGGGCCGACTGGGTGGGCTTCGACGTCAAGGCGTTGCCCGAGGATTGCCAGGCCATCACCCGCGTCGAGGGCAGCGGAACAGCCAACTGGCGCAGCCTCGAGCATCTGCTGGCCAGCGATGTCGACTACGAATGCCGCACCACCGTGCATTGGCATCTCGTCGAGCCGGCACGTCTGCTGACCCTGGCGCAGCGATTGAGCGCGCTGGGCGTCAAGCGCTTCGCCGTGCAACTGGTGCGCACCGAGCGGATGTTCGATCCGCTGCTGCCGAGCGTTTCGGCACAGGCCTTGCTACCCGATCTTTGGGAAGCGATGCGCGAGTTGTTTCCAGCGTTCGTGTTACGGGGGTAACCGAACCTGCGGATCAACGTTCAAGAGTGACATCCACCATGAATTTCAAATGCGCTGCCAATCAGGCAGGTATCAAACTGGGAGCATTTGATATGGCTAAATTAACCACGGCACAACGGATCGTCATCGGCTTTGCAATCGCGCCGCTGGCGCTGATGGGCATGGCGTTTTACGCGTTGCACGATCTGGCAACGCTCAAGGAACAGGCGGTGGTCATCGTCAAACAGGACTGGCCGAAGATCGAACCGATCATGGTCATTGCCACTGGCGTGCGCGATAACGCCAGGAACACCCGGGACTTGCTGATCAACAAGGACAATCAGCAAGTGCAGCAGTCGATCGACGCCACCAAGAAACGTATCACCCAGGCGCTCGAAACCCTTGAGCCGCTGTTCTATCTGCCAGAGGGCAAAGCCGCTTATGCGGCCCTGAAAAAGAATCGCGAAGCCTACGTTGCCGCGTTCACCCAGGTGCAGGTCTTGATTCGGCAAGGGGCTTCCGACGATGCCATGGCCCAGCTGAAGCAGAAAGTCGTACCGGCCGAAGCCGAGGTGTATCGCAGCCTGGATGAGTTGATGGCGCTGCAAGGGAAAATCTTCATCGACCGTGAACAGTCGGCGCAGGCACTGTACAGCGATGCCCGGCGCAACATGCTCGGGTTGTTCCTGTTCTGCCTGGCGCTGGTGATTGCTGCTGCGATAGTCGTCACGCGCAGTGTGACCCGGCCATTGGGTGGCGAGCCGGATGATGCCGCACGGTTCTTGAGTGAAATCGCCGAGGGCGACCTGACGATTCAGGTGCCGGTGGGTGCAAGTGCCGACGGCAGTGTGATGATGAACATGCATCAGATGCAGCAAAGCCTGAATGCCATGGTCAAGCACATCGCTGCTTCGGTTGACCGGGTAGCCAGCTCTTCCGAAGAACTGAGTGCCGTCAGCAGCCAGACTGCCAGCAACCTGCAATTGCAGGGGCTGGAGATCGAGCAGGCCGCTGCGGCGGTGAATCAGATGACGGCAGCGGTGGATGAAGTGGCGCGCAACGCCGTCAGCACTTCAGAGGCCTCCAAACAGTCCGAGCAAACCGCACAGCGCGGCCGCGAACAGGTTCAGGAAACCGTGGTTGCCATCGGCGAACTGGCCGATGGCGTCACCGACACCTCGCAACGCATCGAGCAATTGGCGGGCCGGGTGCAGGACATCAGCAAAGTCCTGGACGTGATTCGCAGCATTGCCGAGCAGACCAATCTGCTGGCCCTCAACGCGGCAATTGAAGCCGCACGGGCCGGGGATGCCGGGCGCGGCTTTGCCGTGGTCGCCGATGAAGTGCGCGCGCTGGCGCATCGCACGCAGGAGTCCACCCAGGAAATCGAGCAGATGATCGGCAACATCCGCCAGGATACCGGCCATGCGGTGACGGCCATGCAAAGCAGCAGTCAACTGGTGCGGGCCACCCTGGAAGTGGCGCAGCGCTCAGGTGATGCACTGGATCAGATCACCCGGTCCATCTCGCAGATCAATGAGCGCAACCTGATGATTGCCAGTGCCACGGAGGAGCAGGCGTTGGTGGCGCGTGAGGTGGATCGCAATCTGGTGGGGATTCGCACTTTGTCCGAGCAAGTCTTGCTGGGTGCGCGGCACACCGACACCGCTGGCCATGAACTGGCGCAGATGGCCGGTGCGCTGCATCAGACCGTGGCGCGATTCAAGGTCTAGACCCACCGGGCAGGTGGTTGTGGAGGTGGGCGCTCAGGACCAGCCCCAGAACTGCAACCACCAGCCAAACCCGATCAAACCATTGGCCAACAGCAGGCAGGCGCTGCCCGACATGCGCCGCGCCAGAGAGCGGTTTTCGCGGCTCAGTCGCTTCCATCCCAGCAGCAAACTCCAGCCTGTCGCGGCCACCAACAGGCAGGCCCTGACCGGTTGCACCCATTCCAGCAGCAAACCTTCATAGCGCAGCAGTTTCACGGTGGTTGCCGACAACCCGAGAAACAGTCCCGCACCACCCAGGGGCGTGAGTGTGAGCGCCAGGGGCCAATACAGTGCACGATCACCCGCCAGTCGAGCCGTCAGACGCAAGAGAACCATTAACACGGTGCCGAGCAGCACCGAACTCAAACTCAGGTAAGTGACGATGCTGAACCCGTCGAGCCAACTGAAGCTGTCGTTGAGTTGCGGGTAATGGGTGAGCAGCCACCAGGGCGCGTTGTCTTGCAGGGCCCAGAGCTGGTCGTGTTCAACCAGCCATTGGGCGAGCGTTTGTTTGAGGGCGACGAACCAGGGGCTGACCGTCCATTGGAATGCGCCCATTGCCAGGCCGATCACACCGAACAGCAGCAAGCGAGCATCCCACGGGGATAGCGTCTGCGAAGTCGCGTGAAGAATCTCTTGATTGCCCGACCGGGCGATCAACTGGACGGCACCGCGTTGCCCGCTGCAGCGCCCACAGGCATGGCAATCACTGGCGCCTTGCAGGCGTCGGATATCGAGCAATGGTGCGCAGTTGGGTGGCGGCAGGCGTGGCGGCGCGTTTTCTATCCAGCGTTGTTCATTGACCTGGAAATGCACCGGCGCCAGGCGAGCGAGCAGCGCGAACACGCCGCTGACCGGGCACAGGTAACGGCACCAGACCCGCTTGCCTCGGGCGAACAACAACCCGACGACCACCGCAGCGACAGTCGAACCCCCCAGAATCAGCAGCGCCGCCTGAGCGTAGTCATAGACGCTGATCAACTGGCCATAGAGGGTCGTCAGGCAGAACGCCAGGGTCGGCCAGCCGCCCCAGCGCAACCAGCGCGGCACGCCCATGCCTTTGCCGTAATGGCTGGCCCATTCGCTGAGCGAGCCTTCCGGACACAGCACGCCACACCAGAGCCGACCGAACATCACGATCGACAGCAGCACGAACGGCCACCAGATCCCCCAGAACAGAAACTGTGCAAGCAAGGTCAGGTTGTCGAGCATTCGTGCCTGGCTGTCCGGCAGCGGCAGCAGCGGTGGGATCACCAGCAGCAATGCGTAAAACACCACAACCAGCCACTGCGCGGCACGAATGAACCGCGCATGGCGACGCATCCCGTCGCCCAGTCGCTGGAGCCATCGATTGTGCCAACTCAGTTCAGGCATGGGACTTTTTCCATCGTCCGTTGCCGTTGCCGTAGCCATCCGCCGACGACCAGCCAGTAACCGATCCACACCAGCAAGGTCAGGCCACTGGGGGTTGCCCGATAACCGGCAAAACCGGCCAGGAAACCACCCAGTCCATGGCTGTCGTTCAGTAAGGCGCTGCTGTCCCAGAACGCGTCGCCAATGACGCTGTAAACCTGCTCCGGCAGATCGAGGGCAAGCAGTTGGCCGCCGATTCGCTCGGTGCCACTGACCAGCAATGCGGCCCCGAGCATGAGCAGGATGACCTCGCTGATGGCAAAGAATCGTTGCCACGAAATGAACCGGCGACTGCTGTGCAGCAGGATGATGGTCAACGCCGACAGCACCAGTCCCATGGCGCCGCCGATGGCAAACAAACCAAGCTGCGGGCCTCGCAGTTGAGCGCCGGCGCCATAGAGAAACACGACCGTTTCACTGCCTTCACGACTGACCGCGAGCATCGCCAGCAGCAACAACCCCATGCCGCCTTGCCGGGCCAGATGGCTATCGGCGTGGCGCTGCAAATCCTGTTTGAGGGAGCGCCCGTGACGGTGCATCCAGCCCACCATCTGCACCATCAACAGGCTGGCAACCAGCGCGAGTGCAGCCTGGAACCATTCACTGGCCGACCCGCTCATGGCCTCGCCGGCGAACAGAATCAGCACGGCCAGCAGACACGAGAGCAGCAACCCCAGCCCCACGCCGATCCACAGGTATTTGACCAGCCGATGACCCTGGCCCTGCTGGCTGGCCCAGGCCTGGAGAATGCCGATCACCAGCAGCGCCTCGACGCTTTCGCGCCAGACGATGAACATTGATTGATTCATGAAAACTCCGTGCGCTGACAGGTTATTTCGCGAGGATGCCGCCCTCGGGCAGTTGCGGATTGAACTCGTCGAAAAACGGGTAGTGACCGGGCCTGAGCGGGTGAATGACGACAAAGGTGGTCACGCCCGGTGACATGACTTTTTCAACCCGCAACGGTGTGCTCTCGAATTCGGCTGGCCCCTGACCGTTGTTTTTCAGGACGATCTTGAATCGCTGCCCGGCCGGAACCTCCAGCAAGGCCGGCGTGAAGTGGCCATCGCGCAGGATCAGTTCGTAGCTCGGTAACTCGGCATGGGCGGTCAACGGCGCAAGGGCTCCAGCCACCAGCAGGCAGGCAACCTGCAGGCGCTTCATTCAATAGCCACCTTTTTTGCCAATGCCGGCGTAGACGAATTCGTAGTGCAGCTCGCAGCGTTCGAACCAGGGCGCGACACCGGTTTCCTTGTCGGTGTGGCGACCGAGAGAGGCGTGACCACCGGGTGGCAGGATGGTGAAGGTGAGTTGATATTTGCCCGGCCCCATCAGCTTCACATTGTCGCCGTAGTGCGGACCATCGTTGGCGACCATGGCGTGGAAATCGCCTTTGAGTTCCGGGTCGTTGCCGTGCTTTTTCAGATTGAAAGAAACGTTGAGATAGGGCACGAAACTACCTTCCTGAAAGCCCTGGCGATTATCCGCAGTGGCGCGGATGTCGGCCTCCAGATGCACATCCGAATCCGCAGTGGCGCGCATCATGCCTGCCGGTTCCATCTCGATCGGTTGCAGATAAACCGCCCCGACTTCCAGCCCCGGACACAGCTGTGGTTCGCCGATCGGGTATTCCTTGGCCTGAGCCAGTGGTACGAGCATGAGCAAAGCGAGTGTGAGAGAGGTACGCATGATTTCTTCCTGGGCGCTGACGAGTAGGAACCCGAGTCTAGGAAGGTTTGCTGCGAACAATAATGATTGCTATCAAGTTTTGAGTAATTAAAGCCTGGGGCTTTTGCGGGAGGGCAGTCACTCGATGTCGATAGCTTGATATCCATCAAGGACGACTTTGCACAGAGGCTGTAGGTTGGAAAAACGCCTCTCAATGACCGGAGATCGGCATGGCCAAGAACTTCCCCGACAACCCCAGGCACCCCGAGCGGATTTGCTGGGGATGCGACCGGTATTGTCCGGCCAAATCGTTGGCGTGCGGCAATGGCTCCGAGCGTACGATGCATCCGGCCGAGCTGTTTGGTGAAGACTGGAACGTGCCCGGCGACTGGGGTATCGAGCCCCTCATCGTCACAACCAAGGCGGCGGATGACGATATCTAGCGCAGGTCCAACCTGGTCAGACCGCAGCATTGCGTTCCATGCCCGCAACCATCTGTCATGAAATGAAAAGCCGGTGTCGTCTGATGAGAAGCGGCTCGCCAGACTGCGTCCTACAGTCCAATCAGCGCAAATCGACGCTGTACAGACTGGAGAATAAGAAAAAATGGCCAACGCCGTACGCTTCTACGAAACCGGTGGTCCCGAAGTCCTCCGTTATGAGGAGGTCGAGGTCGGCGATCCCGGTCCAGGCCAGGTTCGTCTTCGTCATGTGGCGGTGGGCCTTAATTATGCCGACACCTATTTTCGCAATGGTACTTACCCGATTCCGATGCCCAACGGCATGGGGGTTGAAGCGTCCGGTGTGGTCCAGGCCGTCGGCGAAGGGGTGACCAACGTCCAGGTGGGGGACCGCGTCACCTATACCGGTTTCCTCAACACCCTTGGCGCCTACAGCACCGAACGGCTGATCGCGGCCGCGCCGTTGATCAAGCTGCCGGAAACCATCAGTTTCGAGACCGCTGCGGCCATGACCATGCGCGGCCTGACGTCTTCGTACCTGATGCGCCGCATCTACGACTTCAAGGAAGGCGACAGCATTCTGCTGCACGCCGCCGCTGGTGGCGTCGGCCTGATCGTCTCGCAGTGGGCCAAATTGCTCGGCTTGAACGTGATCGGCACGGTTTCGACCGAGGAAAAGGCCGAAATCGCCCGGGCTCACGGTTGCGACCATACTATCAATTACAGCCATGAAGACGTCGCCGCCCGCGTTCGCGAATTGACCGATGGCGTTGGCGTCAACGTGGTGTTCGACAGCGTCGGCAAGAACACCTTCGCCGGCTCCCTGGATTCGCTCAAGCGTCGTGGCCTGATGGTGTGCGTCGGCACGGCATCCGGTCCGATCCCTGCGTTCGACCCGGTGATGCTGGCGATGAAAGGCTCGTTGTTCCTGACCCGCCCGGCCCTGGCTGACTACATCGCCGACCCTGCGGAGAAAGCCGCCCTGGCCGGTGAGTTGTTCGACCACGTCGGCAGCGGCCGGATCAAGATCGAGATCAACCAGCACTACGCCTTGCAGGATGCGGTGCAGGCTCATCGCGACCTCGAGTCGCGCAAGACCACCGGTTCGTCGATTTTCGTCATTTAAGGAGCGGCCAGCCATGAAAGTCGAACAATTGACCTGCAGCATCGGCGCCGAACTGATCGGCGTGAACCTCGCCGACGCGGTGCATGACGACGGTTTGTTTGCCGAGATTCGTGCCCAGTTGCTCAAGCACCGGGTGGTGTTCCTGCGTGATCAGGACATCACTCGCGAGGAGCACGTGGCCTTCGCTCGCCGCTTTGGTGAGTTGGAAGACCATCCGGTGGCCGGCAGCGATCCGGATCATCCGGGGCTGGTGCGGATCTACAAGAACCCGGACCAGCCGATGGACCGCTACGAAAACGCCTGGCACACCGACGCCACCTGGCGCGAGGCGCCGCCAATGGGTTGCGTGTTGCGCTGCGTGGAATGCCCGCCGGTTGGCGGCGATACCATGTGGGCCAACATGGTCGAGGCTTATGCGCGTTTGCCGGAAGACGTGAAGGTGAGGATCGCCGACCTGCGTGCCCGTCACAGCATCGAAGCGAGTTTCGGTGCGGCGATGCCGATCGAAAAACGCCTGGCGCTCAAAGCGATGTACCCGGACGCCGAACACCCGGTGGTGCGCACCCACCCGGAAACCGGCGAGAAGGTGCTGTTCGTCAACGCCTTCACCACCCACATCAGCAACTACCACACCTCTGAACGGGTGCGTTTTGGCCAGGACGCCAACCCCGGCGCCAGCGAATTGCTGCGCTACCTGATCAGCCAGGCATACATCCCCGAGTATCAGGTGCGCTGGCGCTGGAAGCCCAACAGCATCGCCATCTGGGACAACCGCAGTACCCAGCACTACGCCGTCATGGATTACCCGCCGTGCCATCGCAAGATGGAGCGCGCCGGGATCATCGGCGACAAGACCTACTGATCGACCCTTTCTGCATACGCACTCGTAAACACGCCTGCCCGGCACGATTCCGGGTGGGCGGGACAATCATAAAAAGTGCCATAAGAACTGGAGCAACCATGCAATTCTTCGACGATTCCCTGCACCCCGAAAACATGGAAAAAGTGGTCATCACCGTGGCCCCGTACGGCCCGGAATGGATGCCTGAAGATTTCCCGGAAGACATCCCGCTGACCATGGACGAGCAAGTCCAGAAAGCGGTCGATTGCTATGAAGCCGGCGCCACGGTCCTGCACCTGCATGTGCGTGAACTGGACGGCAAGGGCTCCAAGCGCCTGTCGAAGTTCAACGAGCTGATCGCCGGCGTGCGCGAAGCCGTGCCGGACATGATCATCCAGGTCGGCGGCTCGATTTCCTTCGCCCCGGAAAGTGATGGCGAAGCCGCCAAGTGGCTGTCCGACGATACCCGCCACATGCTGGCCGAGCTGACGCCAAAACCGGATCAGGTCACGGTGGCGATCAACACCACCCAGATGAACATCATGGAGTTGCTGTATCCGCAATACCTGGAAGGTACTTCGCTGGCTAATCCGTTGATCCAGGCTGCCTATAGCGAAATGACCGTACCGGCCGGCCCGGCCTGGGTTGCCGAGCACCTCAAGCGCCTGATGGACAACGACATCCAGCCGCACTTCCAGCTGACCGGCATGCATGCCCTGGAAACCCTCGAGCGCCTGGTGCGCAAGGGCATCTACAAGGGCCCGCTGAACCTGACCTGGATCGGCATCGGTGGCGGTTTCGACGGCCCGAACCCGTTCAACTTCTTCAATTTCATCCACCGCGCGCCGAACGGCTGCACCCTGACCTCCGAGTCGCTGCTCAAGAACGTCATGCCGTTCAACACCATGTCGATGGCCATGGGCATGCACCCGCGCGTGGGCAATGAAGACACTATCATTGATCACAAGGGCGATCGTTTCGGCTCGGTGGCGCAGATCCAGCAAACCGTGCGCATTGCCCATGAACTGGGTCGCGAAATCGCCACGGGCAAAGAAGCCCGCGAGATTTATCGCATCGGTGTGAAGTACGACAGCATCGAGCAGACCCTGCTGGCCAACGGTATGGCCCCCAACCGCAAGGCTGGGCAAAAGGGTGTGCCGCAACGCGGCTGACCGGCGGTCCGGACGAGGGGCCGTGACCTCTCGTCCACCGCACTGCATCACGCTTGATAACAACAATAAATAAAAGCATTGAGGAGGCTGCATGGCCTTTCACCCAATCGCCGCTGACGATGACGACGCAGGTTGCGTCGGCGTTTCGCGCCAATATGCCTGGATCGTTTTTGCATTGACGTTCGGCCTGTTGATTTCCGATTACATGTCGCGTCAGGTGCTGAACGCGGTGTTCCCGCTGCTCAAGAGCGAGTGGGCCCTGAGTGACGGCCAGCTCGGGTTGCTCAGCGGCATCGTTGCCTTGATGGTCGGCCTGCTGACATTCCCGCTGTCGCTGATGGCTGACCGCTTTGGACGAGTCAAGAGCCTGGCGCTGATGGCGCTGCTGTGGAGCCTGGCCACGCTGGGCTGCGCATTGGCGCAGGATTACCAGCAAATGTTCATTGCCCGGTTCATGGTCGGCGTCGGTGAAGCGGCTTATGGCAGCGTCGGTATCGCCGTGGTGATTTCGGTGTTTCCGAAACACATGCGCGCCACTCTGGCCAGCGCGTTCATGGCGGGCGGCATGTTCGGCTCGGTGCTGGGCATGGCGTTGGGCGGTGCCATCGCGGCCAAGCTAGGCTGGCGCTGGTCGTTCGCCGGCATGGCGTTGTTTGGCCTGGTGCTGGCGATGCTTTATCCGATCATCGTCAAGGAAGCGCGCATCGCTCCGCAACGGGTCGCCAAGGCTGTCGCGGGGGCCAAGCGTCCGCTGCGTACGCTGTGGTCCAGTCGTTCGGTGGTAGCGACCTACGTCGCCAGCGGCTTGCAGCTGTTCGTCGGTGGCACGGTGATGGTGTGGATTCCCAGCTACCTCAATCGCTACTACGACATGCCGACGGACAAAGCCGGCGCCATGGCGGCGATCATCGTGCTGTGCAGCGGTGCGGGGATGATTGTGTGCGGCATGCTCAGCGATCGGCTGTGTCGCAACTCGCCGGAACGCAAGGTCAGCCTGGCCATCGCCTTTTGCCTGGGCAGTTGCCTGCTGCTGTCGGCGGCGTTCGCACTGACGGCAGGGCCTTTGCAACTGGCACTGATTTGCCTGGGCATGCTGATTGCCACCGGCACCACCGGCCCGGCTGGCGCGATGGTCGCCAACCTGACCCATTACTCGGTCCATGGCACGGCCTTCGCCACGCTGACATTGGCCAACAACATGCTGGGACTGGCGCCGGGGCCGTTCATCACCGGAAGGGTGTCGGACCTCATCGGCCTGCATGCCGCTTTCCAACTGGTGCCATTGGTCAGCCTCGCGGCAGCGGCCGTGTTCTTTTATGCCAAGTGTCATTACCACAAAGATATTGCCCGCCTTCAGGGTCAGCGCGTGCCTGACCCCGTCAGCGAAGCCGGGTTAGAGGTGAAGTTGTGAGTCGTCGTCTACAGATTGATGTGTTTTTCGATTTTATCTGCCCTTGGTGCCTGATCGGCAAACGCCAACTGGAGCATGCGCAGGTACAGTTTCGCAGTCGCCATCCAGATGTGCAGATCAGCACGCACTGGCATGGCGTGCAGTTGCTGCCGCAGTTGCCGTTGGAAGGTGAGCCCTTCGCCGATTTCTACCGCAAGCGTCTGGGCAATGCCGATGCCATGACCATGCGCCAGGCCCAGGTACAAAAGGCTGCCGCGGCGGTTGGACTGACCATCGACCTCGGCCAGATCGAGACGATGCCCAATACCGCAGACGCCCATCGTCTGTTCGAGCGGGTCAGCGCGCTGGGCAACGCTGCCCAGAGTGAAATGTTGCTCGAGCGGCTGTTCGCCGCTTATTTCCGCAAACGCGAAAACCTTGGTTGTCGCGAGACCTTGCTCGCGATTGCCCGCTCCTGCGGCATTGATGCGCAGGCCTTGGCGGACTGCCTGATGGGCGACGCCACTCCATTTGCCGGATCACCCGAGGCGAGCAGTGGCGTACCCGGCTTTCAGTTCGATCGCCGCATGACGGTGGTAGGGGCGCAACCTGCAGAGGTGTTGCTCGGGGCCATGAGCCAGGCACTGAAAGAAAGTGATTACGAGCGGCAACCTGCATGACCCGTCGTATCCCCGTGCCTGCCGGCAAACACCCGCAGGCGGGCGGTCGTGCACTGTTCGAATTCGATGACAAAAGCCTGGTGCTGTTCAACGTCGAAGGTGACTTGTTCGCCATCGACGACAGTTGCCCGCACCAGGGCGCCTCGCTGTGTGGCGGGCGTCTTGAGGGGCGAGTGATTCAATGCTGCGCCCATGGTCTGCGCTTCGATCTGCACAGCGGTTACCTGCTCAATTCCACCGCAGTCAAAGTCGCCAACTACCCGGTCGAGATCATCGACGGTCAGGCATTCATCGTCATTGTTCCCGAGGAGGCCGCGCCATGAGCGCCATCGCTCTCACCCGTATCCACAGCCGAACGCGCGAACTGGCGCCGGGTTTTCTCGTCAGTCTGATCGTGGCGGCGGCCGCGTCCTTTTTGTCCGAGCACTACGGTGCGCCGGTGATGCTGTTTGCCCTGCTGCTGGGCATGGCCCTGAATTTTCTGGCCGGCGACGGTGCCTGCAAGGCCGGCATCGAGTTCACGGCGCGCACCGTGTTGCGCATCGGCGTGGCGCTGCTGGGCATGCGCATCACCCTTGAACAGATGGCGGCGCTGGGCTGGAAGCCCGTGGCGCTGGTGGTGATTCTGGTGGTGGTGACCATCGGCGTTTCAGTGATCGCTGCCAAGGCGCTGGGCTTTCAGCGTTTGTTCGGCATGCTCACCGGAGGAGCCACGGCAATTTGTGGTGCATCGGCCGCGTTGGCGCTGGCGGCAGCGCTGCCTAATCACCCGCAGAAAGAACGCGCGACGTTGTTCACGGTGATCGGGGTGTCGGCGCTGTCGACTCTGGCGATGATCGTGTACCCGATGATCGCCAACTGGCTGCAACTGTCGCCGCAAGTGGCCGGGGTGTTTCTCGGCGCGACCATCCACGACGTGGCCCAGGTGGTCGGTGCCGGTTACAGCATGTCGACCGAGACCGGCGATACGGCCACGGTGGTCAAGCTGATGCGGGTCGCCATGCTGCTGCCGGTGATCGTCACCGCCGCGATGATCACCCGCATGCAGGGCGCCGATCCGACCGGCAAGCGACCGCCGTTGCTGCCGTGGTTCGCCGTCGGTTTCCTGTTGTTGGCGTGCATCAACAGCACCGGGTGGATAGCCCCGGTGGTGCAGGGATCGATCAATGAGCTGTCGCGCTGGTGCCTGGTGGTGTCCATCAGTGCCCTGGGTATGAAGACCCAGCTCAAGGAACTGGCGGCGGTGGGTATCAAGCCCATTTTGTTGATGGTGGGGGAGACGGTGTTCCTCGTCGTGCTGGTGCTGTTGTTGCTGCACTGGGGCCTTTGACACCCGACGCAAAAACGCTTTTTGACAGAGGGCTGCACCGTGGTTGACTCCTCACTGTGGTGGTGTCCTCGACCGGTGTCGACAACACCGGTTTTTTTCGGTGACTGTGCCAGCAGTTGCCGTTTTTTTTGCCCGGTGTGAGCTCGCTGGGGAAGGACCAGAGGCCAGGCTTTCCGCGTCATCGTTGATCTCCATCGGTGCCTTTGCCAGCGTTGATCCATGTCGCGTCAAAGCTTGTGGGAGATTGTTGTCTGAGTACATATCCGTTTTTTCGGATGCGGCGGCTATTGGTTTCGCCCTTACGGCGAGTCACTTTGGAAAAGCCCCAAAGTAACCAAAGGGCTCTTGCCCCTTTCGTTCGGTGGCTCGCTAAGGCTCGCCATGCCCTCGCTCCGGTCCTGCTCCGTGGGCCCGCCGCCATCGGCCATCCCTGGCCGGGGGCGGCTAACCCGGCATCCATGCCGGGTTGCCCACTGCGCAGAACCTGCACTCGGCCTCTCGAGGGGGCGACTACCGCCACAGCCGCCGAGGCGGCCTGAAAGCCGACCTGGCTCATTTGCGTACGCGTTGTCCTTCTCTGCTGCGCTCACTCATTCCGGACATGTACACCGCTCCCCTGTAGGAGCCGGCTTGCTGGCGATGGCGTCCGTTCAGTCAATAAATGCGTCGACTGACCCACCGCTATCGCCAGCAAGCCGGCTCCTACACGGGATTGGGTTCACACGGTCAAAATTGTAGGAGCTGGCTTGCCGGCGATGGACGTCAACGATAACGCGGGCTGTCTGAATGAACGCGTTGTCCAGACGATTTTCGCCGGCAAGCCGGCTCCTACAGGGATCGGCGTATGCTTTTGATTTTCACCACTCATCAGGCCGAGCGTTAGCTCGCCTTCCGCTTTTGATCTGAGCGCCCCCTCGAGAGGCCGAGCGCAGGTTCTGCGCAGTGGGCAACCCGGCATGGATGCCGGGTTAGCCGCCCCCGGCCATGGATGGCCGATGGCGGCGGGCCCACGGAGCAGGACCGGAGCGAGGGTATGCCGAGCCACAGCGAGGCACCGAACGAAAGGGGCAAGAGCGCTTGGTTACTTGCCGCTTCTGCAAGTGACTCGCCGTAAGGGCGAAACCCATAGCGGCCGTTACCGCAGGAATGGATATGTACACCAGAAAGATAATCGTCGCCTGTCAAGACGCCTTCGCCGGCAAGCCAGGCTCCTACAGTAGTTCGGGAGTACATCCGGGAGTGATTGGTCGGCTGTCAGGCCGCCATCGCCGGCAAGCCGGTCTCGCTCCCACAATAGGCGCGATATCAGTAGGGTTTGGGTGGGGCAGCGTCCGTCGGGGCTTTTGCCGAACCCTGCTTTTGCACCCGCCACGTCGCCGGCGGCATACCGAACTGGCTGATGAACCACCGCGTAAACGAACTCGCCATCGAGTAGCCAAGCATGTCGGCAATGCGACCGAGCGTGTAATTCGGGTTGTCCAGATAACGCAGCACCAGGTCGCGACGCACATCGTTGATCACATCGTTGAACGCACAGCCATCATCCTTGAGGCGACGTTGCAGGGTGCGAACGTTCATGCCCTGGCTCTGCGCGACTTGCTCGATGGTAGCGCGGCCCATGGGCAGCAGCAGGTAGATGGCCTTGCGCACTTCGAACAGCATCGAAGTGCCTTGGTGGCTTTGCAGCGAATCGAGGTAGCCCTGGGCGTAGCGGGCCATGGCCGGGTCGGCATTGGGGTTGGTCATGTCCAGGCTGGCACCTGCGCAGACGATGCCGTTGAATTCACTGCCGAACTCCAGGGTGCAGCCGAACAGGCGACGGTGCAGTAGAAGGTTGTCGGGGGCCTGGTGAGTGAAATTGACGCTGTAGGGATGCCAGTGAGAGCCGAGCAGGGCGGCGCACAGTCGGAACATCACGCCGATGGCAAGCTCGGTGGCCTGTCGACTGGGCATCGGCGAATCGGTAACCACCTCTTCGCGAATGATCACCATCTTGCCGGCCTCTTCAATGAAGATGGCCAGCGAATCATTCATCAAGTGCCGGTAATGCACCACCACCTGCAAGGCATCGCGCAGCGTGCGCTGATGGCTGAGCAGCAGGCTGACCACGCCGAAGTCCGAGAGCTGGCGCGACTCGGCCATGCTCAGGCCGAAGCTCTGGCAGCCGCTGGCGGCGGCTGAATCTTCCAGCAGACGCACGGCGGCATCGATGGGGATGCGATGTTCAGGGGCTTGCAGCAGGGCTTTGCTCAAACCGACGCCGGCCAGTACATCGCGCGGGTTGAACCCCAGGTACTGAGTAACCTCCAGGTAGTTGGTCAAGACGGCGGCGCGAACAAGCTTGGGCATGCGAAGGTCTTTCCTGGGCCGGTTGCGATTCAGATGAGCGTGGCGACTATATCCAGCACATCAGCGATTGAACAGTTGCGATGTTGTCGAGGGCGCTCGCCAGTTTCTGTCCGCAATCACCTCCGTTGTCGTGGAGCAATCGACGCACACCCATTGATTACAGTGAGCTGCAGAGAACCTGTGGGGATTTTCGACCAGTGGTCGGCGCGCGCCAATACCTGGAAATCTGTCATGAAAAGAAAAGTGCCTGACGTCCAATGAAAAGCGCCTGGGGTGGGCGCTCTTTAATGTCAGTCCTACAAAAAGCCCCTGGCCACAGAGCCAGTCGAGTCATCGAGAAAGCGTAGGTGCTGAAGTGGACAAACTGCAAACTGCCGCAACCGTTCTGATCGTACCGGGCCTGCGCGAGCACGTTGCCGAACATTGGCAGACGTTGCTTGAAGCCAGGCTGAGCAAGGTACGTAGTGTGCCGCCGCAGGAGACCGACAAGCTCGATTGCAACAAGCGCGTGCAAGCGATCCAGCACGCGCTGGAGCAGATCGACGGGCCGGTGATTCTGGTCGCCCATAGCGCCGGCGTACTGATGGTCGCGCACTGGGCCGCGCAGTACCGCCGGCCGATCAAGGGCGCGCTGCTCGCCGCTCCACCTGACCTCGATGCCCCTTGGCCGTCAGGCTACCCATCGCCTGAAACCCTGCGTAGCCAGGGTTGGGATCCTCTACCCAAAGGCCCGCTGCCATTTCGCAGCCTGGTGGCCGCCAGTACCAACGACCACCTCGCCAGCCTGGACTCCGTTGCGCACCTGGCCGAAGGCTGGGGCAGCGAACTGCTCAATCTGGGCGATGTCGGTCATCTCAATCCTGCTGCCGGGTACGGGCACTGGCCGCAAGCCGAAGCCCTCATCCTCGAGCTGGATCGCTAGTTCAGGCGCCGGTTGGCTCGCGCCATCCGGCATTTGCCCTCACTCCTGAAAAACGCAAACCCCTGGAACAAGAGGGTGCGCGAGGGCGGCTGCGCTTAAAACAAATACAAAAAGGCGGAGACAACGCAATGCACAACAATAAGAGTCACGGGTTCACCGCTTCACGCTACACCTTGCTGGCCTCAGCTATTCTCGCGGCAACGGTGCCGATGGCCCATGCGGCAGAGATCGAGACAGGTAACCCGGACTGGACCGTTCGCCTGGATAACACCATCAAGTACAACTATGGCGTGCGCACCGAAAGCGCGGACAAGCGTATGTTGGGCACGCCCAACAACAACGACGGCGACTACAACTTCCGCAAGGCCGGGACCAACATCACCAACCGCGTCGACCTGTTGACCGAGATGGACGTGGTCTACCAGAACCACATGGGCTTTCGCGTCAGCGCCGCCAGTTGGTACGACAAGGCCTACGAGAACACCGGTTCCAATTCGAACCCGTTCGTCAACGGCAACGGTTCGACCTCGGGCCTGGTCGCCAACGACCCGCGCCTGGCCGGGGTCACCAATGACAACGTCGGCAACGGCAGCCCGCACCTGAGCAACTATGCCCAGCGTTACTACACCGGTCCGTCCGGTGAAATCCTCGACGCCTTCGTGTTCTACAGCACCGAAGTGGGCGAGGAGTCGATGCTGAGCTTCAAGGCTGGCCAGCACAACGTGTTCTGGGGCGAGACCATTCTCAACCCGGTGCATTCGATCAGCTACGGCCAGTCCGGCCTGGACCTGGCCAAGCTGGCCGCGTCGCCGGGCACCGAAGCCAAGGAACTGTTCGTTCCGCGCAATCAGCTGTCGATGTCCTTCACGATCAATCCCGAACTGACCGTGGCCGCCCAGTACTTTCTCGACTGGGACGCCGCACGCTTGCCGGAAGCCGGCACCTACTACGGCGGCTCCGACCTGGTCGGTTTCGGCGCGCAGTCGTTCTTGCTGGGTAACACTAATGCTGTCGTGCCTGGCAGCCCTCTGGGTTGCGGCCTGGCTCCGTGCAACGGCTTGACCAACGTGCGGCGCGGGCACGACCTGACGCCGGACAAGCGCGGCGACTGGGGCCTTATGGCCAAGTGGTCGCCAGCCTGGCTGGACGGCACCCTCGGCGTCTACTACCGCGAAACCTCGGAAATCCTCCCGCAAGCCTGGCTGGATGCCCGAGGCCTGAGCTCGGCCAACCCGAACGGCACCCGGCCGGCAGGGCAAGTGCCTGCGGTGATCAATACGCTCAACTCGCTGAGCACCGCCACCTATCAAATGGCCTATGCCGACAACATCAAGATCGTTGGCCTGAGCCTGTCCAAGGATGTGGGCGGGGTGAGCGTGGGTTCGGACCTGAACATTCGTCACAACATGCCGCTGGCCAGTATTCCGGCGGTTGTCAGCACTAACAGTCCGCTGGGTCTGGGCGCGGGTCTTGGTCTGTTGCCGGCGCGTACGGCTGCCACCGGTGTGGTTTATGACACCCCGCAGAAGGGCGACAGCATGGCCGCCACCGGCGACACCTTGCACTGGACGCTCAACGGTCTGATGACCATTGCCAAAACGCCTGTGTTCGATTCGGCAACCCTGCTTGGCGAGCTGTATTACAGCAACCTGCTCAAGCTCGATAGCAAGAATGAGGCGCTCTACAAGGGCAAGGGCACCTACCACGGTATCGACCAGCCAACCCGGGACAACTGGGGCATCGCGGTCAACTTCACACCGACCTGGTACCAGGTGTTTCCCGGTGTCGACCTCAACGCGCCGATGTCCATCAACGTCGGTCTCGATGGCGTTTCACCGGTCTCCGGTGGCGGTGCCAAAGACACCGGTAACTACGCCATCGGTCTCGGGGCCGTTGTGTACAACAAATACTTTGTCGACCTGAAGTACGTGGACTCTTTCGGCAAGACCGACAAGTGCAATGTCAGTGGTGTGAGTACCGGCCCGACCGGAGGTGACGGCGCTGCGCCGAACGCCTTTAGCGGTAACGAAAACTACGCCTGCTACGCCGGTGGCTACTCGGCCTTTTCCGGTGGTGGTGCAACGACTGAGGACCGTGGCGCCGTTTACCTGACGATGAAAACCACTTTTTGATTCAACACTGATTTGCTCAATGCAAGCAGGAGAATAACAAGATGAAATTCGCAAAAACCGTGTTGGCCGCTTCGCTGGCCATGGTCCTGGCCGCTCAGGCACAGGCCGCTGTTTCAACCCAGGACGCTGCCAAGTTGGGCAGCAGCCTGACCCTGGTGGGCGCCGAAAAGGCCGGGAACGCTGATGGTTCCATCCCCGCCTACGACGGTGGCTTGACCACGCCGCCGGCCAGTTTCAAATCCGGTGACAGCATGCGCCCGGATCCGTATGCCAGTGAAAAACCGTTGCTGGTCATCGACGGCAAAAACGTCGATCAGTACAAGGGTTTGCTCAGTGCCACCACGGTGGAACTGGCCAAGCGTTTCCCGACTTACCGTGTCGACGTATACCCGACCCACCGCACCGTTTCGCTGCCAAAAGCCATCCTCGATAACGGCGTGAAGAATGCCAGCGGCGCCAAGTCCCTCGAAGGCGGTCTGGCCATCGATAACGTGCTGCCGGGCGTGCCGTTCCCGATCCCGCAATCGGGCAGCGAAGCGATGTGGAACTTCCTGCTGCGCTATCAAGGCGTGAGCATCAACTCCAAGTACGACTCCTGGAACGTTGACTCCGCCGGCGTACCGAGCCTGGCCACCACAGGGCTGGCATTCATCTCCTACCCGATCTACGAAAACCTGGCGCAGCCGATCAGCAGCGCCGACGTGTACTACCAGATGAAGCTGTCGTACACCGGCCCTGCACGCCGGGCCGGTGAAGCGGTGATGCTCAAGGACGCCGCCAACCCGCTGCAGCAACCGCGTCGCGCCTGGCAGTACCTGCCGGGTCAGCGTCGGGTCAAACTGGCACCGAACCTGGCCTACGACACGCCTAACCCAGGCACCGCCGGCGCGGGCACCTACGACGATGTTTTCGTGTTCAACGGCGCGCTGGACCGTTACGACTGGAAGCTGGTGGGCAAGCAGGAAATGATTGTGCCGTACAACACCTACAAGCTGACCTACGCCCAGGATCCGAAGTCGCTGACCACCGCCAATCACCTGGCACCGGACTTCGTGCGCTGGGAAAAACACCGCGTCTGGGTGGTGGAGGGCAACCTCAAGGCCGGCTCCCGCCATATTTATCAGAAGCGCCGCTTCTACCTTGATGAAGACAGCTGGACCGCTCTGGCCTCGGATCAATACGACGCTCGTGGTCAGTTGTACCGTGGCTCCTTCGCCTTCCTCAGCCAGAGCTACGACAAGCAGGTCCCGGACTCCACGCCCTTCATGATTTACGACCTGGTCGGTGGTTCCTACAACATCAACGGCGTGGTCGGGCCTTATGGCGGCATCAAGTACATCGATCCGCTTTCCAAGGCCCAATGGTCTTCGGAATCCCTGGCCGGCAGCGGCATTCGCTAAGCCAACCGCAAAAAAGCGCCTACAAGGTCCACCGCTCACAAGGCGGTGGACCGTGCGCCGACGGCGTGGGCGCCAGGTTTTCCGAAGAGGACGCGGTATGTGTTCGTATAAGAATTATTTGCAGGTGGCGTTTGGCGTTGTGCTCGGCCTGTTGCAGGGCGTCACCCTTGCGGCTGATTACGTCGATGTGCTGGACCTGCCCGCCAGGGTCAGTGCCTTGGCCATCAACAGTCCGTTGTCCGGCATGGCTCGCGCCGGTGAGCGCGTGATCGCCGTCGGTCAGCGTGGCCATATTCTGTTTTCCGATGATGCCGGCAAGCACTGGCAGCAGGCAGCGGTGCCGGTCAGTGCCGATCTCACGGCGGTGAATTTTCCGACCACCACCCAAGGTTGGGCGGTGGGTAACGACGGTGTGGTGCTGCACAGCAGCGACGCCGGCGCGACCTGGCAAAAGCAGCTCGACGGCCGCCAGATCGGCGCCTTGCTGGTCAAGCATTACGCGGCATTGGCCAGTGCCGAACCGGGCAATGAACAATGGCCGTTGCTGGTTGCCGAAGGCCAGCGGTTGATCGAGCAGGGCGCAGACAAACCGCTGCTCGACACATGGTTTGCCAACGACAAAGTCGGTTATGTGGTCGGCGTGTTCAACCTGATCTTGCGCACCGAGGACGGTGGCCAGAGCTGGACGCCATTTCAGGACCGCACAGACAACCCGCAAGGTTTCCACCTCAACGCCATCGCTTCCACCGGCGACGCGTTGTACATCGCCGGCGAACAAGGCCTGTTGCTCAAATGGGATGACAACACCCAGCGCTTTACCGCTGTGCCGACGCCGTATCAAGGCAGCTTTTTCGGCGTGCTCGGCAAGCCAGGCGAAGCGCTCGTCTATGGCCTGCGCGGCAACGTCCTGCGCAGCACCGATGGCGGCCAAAACTGGACGGCACTCGATACCGGCCTGCACGTCAGCATCACCGCTGGCCTGATCGATGCCCGTGGCGATTACCGCCTGTTCACCCAGGGTGGGCAGATGCTGGTCAGCCAGGGCACGGGCGCGCAATTGCACCTGCTGCGCCAACCGGTGCCGACCCCGGTCGCCGGCGTTACCCAGTCCGCCGCTGGTGCGTTGGTGGTCGCGGGCAGCCGTGGCGCCCAGACGCTAGCCCTCGAACCCTAAGAGCGAGAACCCAGACATGGGCAATATCAAACAAGACGCCATGCCGGTAATCCGCGACCTGCGGGATTTCGACCAGCACTCCGGCAACCTCCTCGAACGGTGGGTGTTCAACTATCGGCCGCTGTTCATGCTGCTGATGGCACTGGCCACCGTGGTGTTGGGTTTCATGGCCGTGACACGCCTGGAGCTGCGCCCAAGCTTCGAAAAAATGATTCCGCAGAGCCAGCCGTACATCCAGAACTTCCTGGAAAACCGCCAGTCGCTGCGTGGCCTGGGCAACTCGGTGCGCGTGGTGGTCGAGAACACCCAGGGTGATATTTTCGACCCCGCTTACCTCGACGTACTCAAACAGGTCAACGACCAGCTGTTCCTCACCGAAGGCGTCGACCGCGCGTGGATGAAATCCCTGTGGAGCCCGGCGGTGCGCTGGACCGAAGTCACCGAGGATGGTTTCCAGGGTGGCCCGGTGATGCCCGATACCTATTCCGGTCAGCCTGAACAAATCGAGCAACTGCGCCAGAACATCTCCCGCGCCGGTCTGGTCGGCAGCCTGGTGGCCAGCGACTTCAAGTCGAGCATGCTGATCGTGCCGCTGCTGGACAAAGCCGCCGCCGGTGGTCAGCCCATCAACTATCACGCGTTCTCGCAGATGCTCGAAGAGCAGTTGCGCGACAAGATCGAATTCGCCGGCGACAGCACGGCGCGCAAATCCGGGGAAGAGGGCAAGGGCCAATACAAGGTTCGGGTAATCGGCTTCGCCAAACTGATGGGCGACCTGATCGATGGCCTGATTCAGGTGATGATGTTTTTCGGCCTGGCGGTCATCACTTCGCTGGCGATCATCTATGCCTACACCCGTTGTGTGCGCAGCACGTTGCTGGTGGTCGGCTGCTCGCTGATTGCGGTGGTCTGGCAACTGGGTATCGTCGCCTGGCTCGGTTATGCCATCGACCCGTACTCGGTGCTGGTGCCGTTTTTGATCTTCGCCATTGGTGTGTCCCACGCCGCCCAGAAGATGAACGGCATCATGCAGGACATCGCCCGAGGCACTCACAAACTGATCGCCGCGCGCTATACCTTCCGCCGCTTGTTCATCGCCGGCGTCACCGCGTTGCTGGCCGACGCCGTGGGTTTCGCGGTGCTGATGCTGATCGACATTCCGGTGATCCAGGACCTTGCGATCACCGCCAGCATCGGCGTCGCCGTGCTGATCTTCACCTCGCTGTTGCTGATGCCGGTGGCGCTGTCCTATGTCGGTGTTGGCGCCAAGGCTGCCGAACGCGCGCTGAAAATCGACACCCGTGCCGAACACCACAAGGGCTTCGGCAAACTCTGGGACCTGCTCGACCGCTTCACCACCGCCAAGTGGGCGACCGGCGCAGTATTGGTCGCCGTGTTGATGGGCATCGGCGGCTTCATGGTCAGCCTCAACCTGAAGATCGGCGATCTCGAAAGCGGTGCGCCGGAGCTGCGTGCCGACTCGCGCTACAACCGCGACAACGCCTACATCACCCAGCATTACGCGCTGTCCAGCGACCTGTTTGCGGTGATGATCAAGACTGCGCCGGAAGGCTGCCTGAACTACAAGACGCTGGTCCTTGCCGATCGTTTGGCCTGGGAGCTGCAACAGTATCCAGGCGTGCAGGCGACGACCTCGCTGGTCAACGCCGTGCGGCAGATCACTGCCGGCACCTATGAAGGAAACCCCAAGCTCAACAGCATCCAGCGCAACCAGGACGTGCTCAACTACGCCGCGCAGCAGGCCTCGGTCAACTCGCCCGAGCTGTTCAACAACAACTGCTCGCTGATGCCGGTGATCACGTTCCTCAAGGATCACAAGGCTGAAACGCTGGACGCGGTGGTGGCGATTGCCGACAAGTTCGCCAAGGAAAACAGCACCGAAGATCGTCAGTTTCTGTTGGCGGCCGGCAGCGCCGGCATCGAAGCGGCGACCAACATCGTCGTGCGCGAAGCCAATCGCACCATGTTGCTATACGTCTACGCGGCGGTGACGCTGTTTTGCCTGATCACCTTCCGCAGCTGGCGCGCCACGCTGGTGGCGCTGTTGCCGCTGGTGCTGACCTCGATCCTTTGCGAAGCGCTGATGGTCGCCATGGGTATCGGCGTAAAGGTTGCGACTTTGCCGGTGATCGCCCTCGGCGTGGGCATCGGCGTTGACTACGCCTTGTACCTGCTCAGCGTGCAACTGCACTTCCAGCGCCAGGGCTTGCCGCTGTCCCAGGCCTACCGCAATGCGGTGTCCTTCACCGGCCGGGTGGTCGGGCTGGTGGGCATCACCCTGGCGGCTGGCGTGGTGTGTTGGGTCTGGTCGCCGATCAAGTTCCAGGCCGACATGGGCATCCTGCTGACCTTCATGTTCCTGTGGAACATGCTGGGTGCGCTGGTGCTGATTCCTGCCCTGTCTTATTTCCTGTTGCGCGAACGGGCGCTGGCGCCCGGTCCTGTTGCGCAAGCCGACAACACCGAAATCTCTCAACGTCCCGGCATGCCCCATGCCCTGACCACTTCCGAGTAAGCCAACGATGTCTGATTACAAAGCTCCTTTGCGTGACATGCACTTCGTACTCAACGAGGTTTTCCAGGTGTCCCGGTTGTGGGCGAAATTGCCGGGCCTGGCCGAGGTGATCGATGAAGAAACGGTCGCCGCGATCCTCGAAGAGGCCGGCAAGATCAGCGCCGAAGTAATCGCACCGCTGAACCGCAGCAGTGATGAACAAGGCTGCACCTGGAGCAATGGCTCGGTGACGGCACCGGATGGTTTTGCCGCCGCCTACAAGGCTTTTGCCGAAGGTGGCTGGGTGGGCGTAGGTGGCGAACCGCGGTTCGGTGGCATGGGCATGCCCAAGACCATTTCGGCCCAGGTCGAAGAGATGGTCAATTCGGCGAGTCTGTCCTTCGGCCTTTACCCGATGCTGACGGCCGGCGCGTGCCTGTCGATCAATGCTCACGCCAGCGAAGTACTGAAAGCCACCTACTTGCCGAACCTGTACGACGGCACCTGGACCGGCTCGATGTGCCTGACCGAAGCGCATGCCGGCACCGACCTGGGCCTGATTCGCACCCGTGCCGAACCTCAGGCCGACGGCAGTTTCAAGATCAGCGGCAGCAAGATATTCATCACCGGCGGTGAGCACGACCTGACCGAAAACATCATTCACCTGGTACTGGCGCGCTTGCCGGATGCACCGGCGGGACCGAAAGGCATTTCGCTGTTCCTGGTGCCCAAGATGCTGGTCAATGCCGATGGCTCGCTGGGCGAGCGCAACTCGCTGTCCTGCGGTTCCATCGAGCACAAGATGGGCATCAAGGCCTCCGCCACGTGCGTGATGAACTTTGACGGTGCCACCGGCTGGATCGTCGACGCACCGAACAAAGGGTTGGCGGCGATGTTCACCATGATGAATTACGAACGTCTGGGCGTGGGTATTCAGGGCCTGGCGCAAGGCGAGCGCTCGTACCAGAACGCCGTCGAATACGCCCGTGACCGTCTGCAAAGCCGTTCACCGACGGGCGCGCAGAACAAGGACAACGCCGCCGATCCGATCATCGTTCACCCGGATGTACGCCGGATGCTGTTGACGATGAAGGCCTTGAACGAAGGCGGGCGGGCGTTTTCCAGCTACGTGGCCCTGCAACTGGATACCGCCAAGTACAGCGATGACGAGGCCGCCAGCAACCGCGCCCAGGAACTGGTGTCGCTTCTGACCCCTGTGGCCAAGGCGTTCCTCACCGACATGGGGCTGGAAACCACCGTGCATGGCCAGCAGATCTTCGGCGGCCATGGCTACATCCGCGAATGGGGCCAGGAGCAATTGGTTCGCGATGTGCGTATCACCCAGATCTACGAAGGCACCAACGGTATCCAGTCACTGGACCTGGCCGGGCGCAAAATCGTCGGCAGCGGCGGGGCGCTCTACCGGCTGTTCGCTTCGGAAATCCGCAACTTTACCGCCAATGCCTGCGCTGACCTTGGCGAGTTCACCAGACCGTTGAACGCCGCCGTCGACACCCTCGACGAACTGACCGCATGGCTGCTGGACCGAGCCCAGAACAACCCGAATGAAATCGGCGCGGCTTCGGTCGAATACCTGCACGTGTTCGGCTACACCGCGTACGCCTACATGTGGGCGCGAATGGCCAAAGCCGCCATGAGCACGCATTCCAAGGACGCTTTCTATACCAGCAAACTGGCCACTGCGCGCTTCTACTTCGCCCGTCTGCTGCCACGCATCCACTCGTTGAGCGCGTCGGCCAAGGCTGGCAGCGAATGCCTCTATAAATTGGATGCAGAGCAGTTCTGAGCCCACGTAAAAAAGGACCGGGAACCACAACCATGATGGCGACAAAAATAATTCCGCCCGCCGACGGCGCCTACGCCTATCCCTTGCTGATCAAGCAATTGTTGTTGTCCGGCGTGCGCTACGAGCCGGGCCGGGAAATCGTGTATGCCGACAAGCTGCGCTACAGCTACCAGACGCTCAACCAGCGGATTCGCAAGCTGGCCAACGCCTTGACCGCTGCCGGCGTCAAGGCCGGGGACACGGTGGCCCTGCTTGACTGGGATAGCCATCGCTACCTGGAATGTTTCTTTGCCGTGCCGATGATCGGCGCGGTGCTGCACACCGTGAACATCCGTCTTTCGCCGGACCAGGTGCTCTTCACCATGAACCATGCCGAGGACGACCTGGTGCTCGTGCATGACGATTTCCTGCCTCTGCTCGAACAGATTCAGGGACAGCTCAACACCGTCAAAGGTTACTTGCAGCTTACGGACGACACAGCCACTCCCACGTCGCTACCGGTGCTGGGGGAATATGAAAACCTGTTGGCCGGGGCCGAAGACCAGTACGACTTTCCCGATTTCGATGAAAACTCGGTGGCGACCCTTTTCTACACCACGGGCACCACTGGCGACCCTAAAGGCGTGTATTTCACCCACCGCCAATTGGTCTTGCACACCTTGAATGCCGTGGGCACTTTGGGCGTCTACCAGGGGTTGCCGCTGCTGCGCTCCGATGATGTCTACATGCCGATCACACCGATGTTTCATGTGCATGCCTGGGGTGTGCCCTATGTCGCCACCCTGATGGGAATCAAGCAGGTGTACCCTGGCCGCTACGAGCCCAACAGCCTGGTCAGGCTGTATCGAGAGGAGAAGGTCACGTTCTCCCACTGTGTGCCGACCATTCTGCAAATGATCCTGAACTGCGAGGAAGCGCAACGGACTCGTTTTGATGGCTGGAAAATGCTCCTGGGCGGCAGTGCGCTGACCTTGGGCATCGCCAGTGAAGCAAGTGCCAAAGGTATTCAGGTACACAGCGGTTACGGCATGTCGGAAACCTGCCCGTTGCTGTGCCTGACTTACCTGCGTGACGAAGACCTCGCACAATCCACGCAAGCCCAACTGGCTACCCGCATCAAGACTGGAACAACTGTGCCGATGGTCGACCTGAAAATCATCGATGCCAGTGGCAATGACGTTGCCCATGACGGAGAGTCCCTGGGCGAGATCGTGGTGCGCGCGCCTTGGCTGACCCAAGGCTATTTGAAGGAGCCCGAAAAGGGTGCAGAGCTTTGGCACAACGGCTGGCTGCACACCGGCGACATGGCCTCCATCGACCCTTTAGGAGGGGTGGAAATCAAAGATCGAATCAAGGATGTCATCAAGACGGGCGGGGAGTGGATCAGCTCGCTGGAACTGGAAAGCCTGATCAGCGAACACTCGGCCGTCATGTCGGTCGCGGTCGTGGGCATTGCGGACGAGCAATGGGGCGAACGACCGATGGCGCTGGTGGTGTGCGAGCCTGGGCAATATCTCGACCGCAAGATGCTGGAGGTGCACCTGCAAGGGTTTGTCGAGCGTGGCCGTATCAATAAATGGGCGATCCCCAAGCGGTTCAGATTCGTCGCCGAGATCCCTAAAACCAGCGTCGGGAAGATCAACAAGAAGCTCATCCGGGAAAGCGAATCGAGCTGAAAGGCGCGGCGGATGCTACGTCAACCCTGACCACTGATCGCGAGGTCCGCTGTTTCATATCCGTCAAAGGGGATCATGCATCCAGATGCTTGATCCCTTTTTTCGTTTCAGGTCTGTGTAAGCGTCGCGGCGATGTCGTTAACTCTGTCGCACTAGCTCAGGGCAAGTAGCCAGCAGCCTGGACGAGGTGGTTGTCCTGCCCGGCAACGATGAGGTGCATTGGCACATGGGGTTGCTCATCAACAACGGAAGTGACCTCAAACCCACCCACTACCAGCGGCTGTCGTTCACACATTTCGGTCGACTCTCCCGCCAGTTTTTTCGCCATTTTCGCGTGGTTCGCTGCGATTTCGTTGAGAGTTGACACGTTACATCTCCGGGTAAAAGACCCAGCGCATGGCTGGCGTCCATAAGTATTGATTGATTGGCCGCTACGTCAGAATTCCGTCGTTCCGGGGCGGCTACGGCCTCGTTTGCAAAGCCTGCGCCAGATGTTGTTACAATTTCTTGACGGGTGTTTTCAGGCGACGAATGGTGGTCGGTTACTGGTTATGAATCGGGCGTAAACTGGCAGGGCTACTTCATCAAAAGGAGCCGCAATAATGATTGCCGACCGAATGACCGCACAGACGTCCGCGGACAAAGCTGTCTGGGATCAATATTTCTGCGCTGCGCTGATTGCGGAAAGCAATCTGACGGCGCCGGTTGTAGGAGGGGCCACTCATGACGACAGGCAGAATCTGTTGATTGAAAGAGCCAAGGCGCTCGCCGACAAAATGATGGATACGCGCCAGTGAACGGAAACACATGCCTGTTCAATACCTCGGCCCAACCTTTTCAGGTTGGGCTTTTTCATGCCTGTCTCAACCCGACGTGAACCCAGTCCCGAACACCCCCGCGATTTTGTAGGAGCCAGGCTTGCCGGCGAAGGCGTCCGCCAGATCGCCATCGCCAGCAAGCCGGCTCCTACAGGTTTGGCGTGAACCCCCAATCCCCGAGCACACCCGCGATCCGTAGGAGCCGGCTTGCTGGCGATAGCGTCCGCAAGATCGCCATCGCCGGCAAGCCGGGCTCCTACAGGTTTGGCGTGAACCCCAATCCCGAATCCCCCCGCGATTTTGTAGGAGCCGGCTTGCCGGCGATGGCGTCCGCCAGATCGCCATCGCCAGCAAGCCGGCTCCTACAGGTTTGGCGTGAACCCCCAATCCCGGACACCCCCGTGATTTTGTAGGAGCCAGGCTTGCCGGCGAAGGCGTCCGCCAGACCGCCATCGCCAGCAAGCCGGCTCCTACAGGTTTGGCGCGAACCCCAGTCCCGGACACCCCCGCGATTTTGTAGGAGCCAGGCTTGCCGGCGATAGCGTCCGCAAGATCGCCATCGCCGGCAAGCCGGGCTCTTACAGGCTTGGCGTGCCCCGCAAATGTGGGTGAGGTCTTATATTTCTAAAAGATATAAATAGATAATTATATATTCCTTTTAATGTTGTTCCGGGAGGTGCACTTTGGGCGCCTGCACATCCGTTCGGATGCGTTCGACATCACACAGGAAGCCGCATCATGACCATCAAAGCGATCAACGTTCGCAACCAGTTCAAGGGTGTCATCAAGGAAATCGTCGAAGGCGAAGTGGTCTCGGAAATCGATGTGCAAACCGCTTCCGGGATCGTCACCTCGGTGATTACCACCCGCTCGGTGCGTGACCTCGAATTGAGGGTGGGCAGCGAAGTCATCGCCTTCGTCAAATCCACCGAGGTCTCGATTGCCAAGCTCTGAATCGACTTTCAAGAAAACGACAGGCCCTGGCTCGCGCGGATCAGGTCATAGGCCTTGCGCGCGATCAGGTTGGCGGTGTTAGGCCGGATCCACAGGTAGTAAGTGACATCCGGCAGTCGCGGCAATCCATCATTTTCACCCAGCACACGCATGTCCGGGCCGAGCATTTCCATGCTTCGGGGGGTGACCCCCAGCCCCGCGCGCGTCGCCGCTTTAATGCCGATCAGGTTCGACGCCAGATACGCCTGGCGCCAGGGAATGTTCGCGCGTTCCAGTGCTTCCAGCGCATAGCGCCGATAGATGCTTGGCTCATCCACGAGAATCAGCGGCAAGGGTTCGCCGGGGTTGTGCAGGTATTGCGCCGAGCAAATCCACCACACCGGCGAGGTGCGCAAGGCAAAGCCTTCGAGGTTCGGGTCTTCGCGAGTGGAAATCACCATGTCGACCTTGCCCCGGTGCAGATCTTCCATCAGGAACGGACTGCGACCGACGTCGATCTCCAGACGCAAGCGCGGGGCTGAGCGAGCGATGTGGCTGAGGATCGGCGGCAGGATGGTGTCGGCGATGTCATGGGGCGAGCCGATGCGCAATACGCCGCTCAAGCTGCTTTCACGCAGGGAACTCAAGGCTTCGTCGTTGAGCGAGAGCATTTGCCGTGCGTGACGCAGCAACTGCAGTCCGGCTTCCGTCAGTTGTTTTTGCCGCCCGCGTTTCTCGAACAGATTCACCCCGACCTGTTGCTCCAGGCGTTGCATGTGTTGGGTGACCGACGATTGCGTGCGGTCCAGTTGCGCGCCGGCCTCGGCAAAACTGTGGTGATCCACCACCGCAATGAAAGTGCGCAGCAATTCGAGATCAAGCGTGGGCAGGGTCGACATGGACGTTTCCAGGGCTGTTTTTACATCACGAGTTTAAACATAAGCATAAAGAATGTTTATGTGTTTTTGCTGAGAGATTTAGAGATATAGGGTTAATGCTCAGTAAATATTGGGGTTATAGCCAATTCGGTATTCAGGCTTAAACGCCAAGTTATAACGATATTAGATATTTGAATTTCCGTTACGCCAACGCTGTACCTAGGATCCCCCACATCAGGTCGGGGGACGCCGATCATCCATGAGGGGGAAAAACCATGTTGTTCGAGCGCACACCTGTAAAACGAATATTGCCTGTGATGTTGGGCGCCCTGGTCTCACTGGCTGCCAGCACGGCTGCCCAGGCTGACGCGACGCTGGACAAGATCGAGCAGCGTCATGCGCTGGCGGTCGGCGTGCTGTTGTCGGGCGGTCCGTTTGGCGGGATTGATCCGGCCACCCAGAAGCCGCGCGGTTTGAACGTCGAACTCGCTCAGGAACTGGGTCGCCAGTTGGGCGCTGAAGTGGAACTGGTGCCTGTCTTGCCGGCCAACCGCGTGCAGTTTTTGCAGCAGGGCAAAGTCGATTTGCTGATCGCCAATATGGAATGGACGGCGGAACGCGGTGAGATTCTCGGTTTTGTGCCGACGCCGTTTTACCGGGTCGGCGGCACCGCTGCGGTGCTAAAGGACAGCAAGATCAGCCGTTGGGAAGACCTCAAGGGGCAGCCGGTCTGCACCTCGCAAGGCAGCAGCTACGTCAAGCCGCTCACCGAGTTGGGCGTCGAGATCAAGGCCTTCAAGAGCTCGTCGGAATCCTTGCTGGCACTGCGTGGCAATAACTGCGTCGCCGCAGTGCACGACGCCACGCTGGTTAATCCGTTGATCGCCGACAGTGCCGAATGGAAAGACTACCGGGCGATCACCCCGGAACTGAACCCGGCGCCTTCGGTGATCTGGACCCGTCGCGGTGAAAGCGACACCCAGGCCAGGCTCGACCCGATCATCAAGGAACTGCACCGCAGCGGCTGGCTGATCGAGGCGCAGACCCGCAACCACATCACGCCCGCGTCACCGGCGCTGGTCGAGTTGCAAAAGAAGTTTCAGGCCAACGGCGCCTGATTCACCTCATCGTCTTCAATACGCCGGCGCATTGCGCGACGGCTGTTCAAGGTAGTCGCGCATGAATCGCTATTTTTCCGTAAAAAACCTGTCCTCGCTGTGCCTGGCCGGTGCTGTCGTGTTGGGCGCGAACCTGGCTCAAGCCGATGCCACGCTGGACAAGATCGAGCAGCGCCACGCCATCAGTGTCGGGGTGATTCTCAGCGGGCCGCCGTTCGGCACCATCGACCCGAAGACCGGCGAGCACTTGGGCTACAACGTCGAACTGGCCAAAGGCGTTGCCAAGGCCTTGGGTGTCGAAGCCAACACTGTTTCGGTCCTGGCGCCGAACCGCGTGCAGTTTTTGCAGCAGGGCAAGGTCGACATCCTGATCGCCAACATGCAGTTCACCGACGAGCGCGCCGAGATCCTCGATTACGTGCCCACACCTTATGAAGAGGTGGGCGGCGCGGCGTTGATTCGCAAAGGCTCGGGCGTTACCCAATGGGCCGACCTCAAGGGCAAGCCGGTGTGCGTGTCCCAGGGCAGCAACTTCATCAAGCCGTTGCAGGAAACCTACGGTGCCGAGATCAAGGCATTCCGCAGCCAGTCCGAGTCGTTGTTGTCGCTGCGCGGCAATGGCTGCGTGGCGGCGGTGCATGTCAGCCCGACCATGCATGCGTTGTTGAGCGATGCCGAGTGGGCCGGTTATGAAATCCCGCTGCCGGGTGATTTGATCCCCTCCAACTCGGTGATCTGGTTGCGCAAGGGTGAGCAGGATACCCAGGCGAAACTCGACGCCATCGTGCGCGACTGGCACCGCAGTGGCTGGCTGATCGAGCTGGGCGAACGCACCGGCATGGCGCCGTCTCAGGCCCTGCGCGACTTGCACGAAAAATATCGCAACGCTGCGCCACTGGCGGTGCTTCCGTGAGTCTGTTCGCAGACTTGCAGCAACTGCTCGGCGCCGGCCATGTGCAGAGCAGCGAAGAGGCCGCGCCATACCTGACCGATAAACAGGGCCGTTACGTCGGTCAGGTCATTGCCGCCGTGCACCCGGCCAATACCGAAGAAGTCGCGGCAGTGGTCCGCGCCTGCGTGGCCGCCGATACACCCGTGGTGGTGCAGGGCGGCAACACTGGCCTGATGGGCGGCGCCACCCCGGACGCCAGCGGCCGTGCGGTGTTGCTGTTGCTGGATCGCTTGAATCGGGTGCGCGCCGTGGACACCGACAACGACACGCTGACCGTCGAAGCCGGCTGCATTCTGCAAAACGTGCAGGACGCCGCCCGTAAGGCCGGTCGCCTGTTTCCCCTGAGTCTGGGCGCCGAAGGCAGTTGCACCATTGGTGGCAATCTCGGCACCAATGCCGGCGGTACCGCCGTGTTGCGCTACGGCAATACCCGCGAGCTGACGCTGGGGCTGGAAGTGGTGACCGCCGAGGGTGAAATCTGGAATGGCCTGCGCGGTCTGCGCAAGGACAACACCGGTTACGACCTGCGCGACCTGTACATCGGCAGTGAAGGCACCCTCGGCATTATCACCGCCGCCACGCTGAAACTGTTCCCGCTGCCCAAGGCACAAGCCACGGCGTTGCTGGCCTTCGACTCGCTGTCGCAGGCGGTGCAATTCCTGTCCCATGCCCGCGCCGGGTTTGGCGCCAGCCTCACGGCTTTCGAACTGCTCAGTGCCGATTGCCTGGCGCTGCTGCGCGAGCAATTTCCCGAGGGACCGCAACCTTTTCTCGGTGTCAGCCAACCCTGGTTCGCGTTGCTGGAACTCTCGGATAACCACAGCGAAACTCACGCCCGCGATGCCTTTGAAGCGGTGCTTGGCGATGCGTTCGAAAAGGATTTGCTGGCCAATGCGCTGATCGCCGAAAGCCTCGCGCAAAGTGAAGCGCTGTGGCTGTTGCGCGAAAACATGAGCGAGGCGCAGAAACGTGCCGGCCGCAACATGAAGCACGACATCTCGGTGCCGATTTCCCAGGTCGTGGCGTTCGTCAGCCACACCGATGCCCTGTTGCAGGCGCACTTTCCCGGTGTCCGGCATTTCACCTTCGGCCATCTGGGCGACGGCAACCTGCATTACAACGTCGCTCATCCGCTGGATTCGACGGTGGATGCGCACATGGCGAACTACGCGGCGCTCAGCCTGCAGGTTCACGACAGCGCCCATGCCCACGGCGGCTCGATCAGCGCCGAACACGGCATCGGCCAACGCAAGCTGGGCCTGCTGGATCGCTACAAAAGCCCGGTGGAGCTGGATCTGATGCATCGCATCAAGCAAGCGCTGGACCCGAAAAACCTGCTCAACCCGGGCAAGGTCGTGGAGGTGATCCAGCCATGACGCTCAACCTTTCCAAGCGTGTACAGCGTGTGTCCTTGTCGGCCAACGCCGCCGCCAAATCCCGCGCTACCGAGTTGCGCGAAGCCGGTCGTGACATTCTCGACCTGACCACCGGCGAGCCGGATTTCGATACCCCCGAACACATCAAGCAGGCGGCTTATGCCGCCATCGCCGCCGGTGCCACCAAGTACACGCCGACGCCGGGCGTGAAAGCCTTGCGGGTTGCTGTGCAGCGCAAGCTCCAGCGCGAAAACGCTCTGGAGTATTCGCTGCCCTCCATCGTGATTGCCAACGGTGCCAAGCAGATCATTTTCAACGCCTTTGCCGCGACCCTCGACGAGGGCGATGAAGTGTTGGTGCCCACGCCGTACTGGCCTTCGTTTCCGGACAGCGTACGTTTCAACGGTGGCGAGCCAGTGTTTATCGAATGCGGGCTGGAGCAGGGCTGCAAGCTGACAGCCGCGCAACTGGAGCAACACATCGGCGAGCGCACGAGCTGGTTGATCCTCAACGGCCCCGGCAATCCCAGCGGCGCGGTCTACAGCGCGGCCGAGTTGCAGGCGCTCGCCGAGGTGCTGCGCCGTCATCCGCAGGTGTTGATCCTGCTGGATGAACTCTATGAGCACATTCGTTTCGACGGTCAGCCGCCGCAGAGCCTGTTGAATGTCGCGCCGGATCTGCAAGCGCGCTGCCTGTTGGTCGGCGGTGTGTCCAAGACCTACGCGATGACGGGGTGGCGCATCGGTTTCGGTGCCGGGCCACAGCTGCTGACCAGCGCGATGGCCGTCGTGCAGTCGCAATCGACTTCCGGGGCTTCCTCGGTGGGGCAAGCGGCCGCATTGGCGGCCTTTGACGGAGGACTGGATTTCCTGCCCGAGCACGTTGCGGCTTATCAACTGAGAAGGGATGTGTTGGTGAGCACGTTGCGCGACGTAGACGGTCTCGAAGTGCTTGAGCCACAGGGCGGCTTCTTTGTGTTTGTGCGCTGCGCCGGTTTGCTGGGGCGTTATCGTCCTGACGGCGTGCGCCTGAACAGCGACGCCGACGTCGTCGAGTATTTGCTGGAGGAGGGCGTGGCCGGGGTGGCGGGCAGTGCTTATGGATTGTCGCCGTGGTTTCGCCTGTCCATCGCCACCGCGACCGACAGCGTGGCTGAAGCCGGACGCCGCATCGCCTGGGCCTGCGCGCAACTGCGGGGTACGGCATGAGTCACTGGCTGGAGCTTTTCGTCCATTGGGCCGCCGGATTCGGCCTGAACTACAGCTTTCTGCTGGACGCCTACCAACGCGGCACCCTGGTGCAGGGTGCGCTGACCACGGTGCTGTTGTGCCTGTTTACCATCGTCGGCAGTTTGCTCGCCGGCGTGGGATTGGCGGCGATGCTGACGTCGGGCAAACCGTGGCTGGCGAAACCGGCGCGGGTGTTCGTCGAAGTCACCCGCAACACGCCGACGCTGGTGCAACTGTATTGCGCCTTCCTGGTGCTGAACATGTTGCTGACCCAGGCCGTCGGCGCGGCGAACCCGCTGACGCCGTTCGCCTGGGTGGTGATTGTGATTTCGCTGCACAAGGGCGCATTCCATGCCGAAGCCTTGCGTGCCGGCATCGAGGCGGTGCCGAGCGTGACGCTGGAAGCGGCCAGTTCCCTGGCGTTCAACGCTCGGCAGTTGTTGTGGAACGTGCAGCTGCCGCTGGCCTTGCGCTTCGCCTTGCCATCGCTGATCAACAACCTTATCGACCTGGTGAAAATGACCACCGTCGCCTCGGCGATTGCCGTGGGCGATATCACCTACGCGTCGATCATGATCTGGACCCAGAGCGATAACGTGCTGGAACTGATGATCCTGATTCTGAGCTTTTTCGGTCTGCTGAGTTTTATCGTCAATTGTGTGGGGCGCTACCTGGAAGCGCGCCTGAGGATGCCCGGCTATGGCCATTGAATCGTCCGTCACCGCGCCGGTGACCTGGCCACGGCGGCACGTCGGCAAATTGTTGCTGCTGATCTTCATCGTGCTCGGGCTGCTGTGGTTTGCCCCGCAAAGCCCGGTGCTGAAGGCTCTGCTGCAATGGTCGCCAGCCCTGGCCGTGGGCTTCGGGCAAAACATTCTGATCAGTCTGGTCGCCATTGCGCTGGGTTCGGTGCTGGGGTTGCTGGTGGGCGCACTGGCGTTGTCGCCGCTGCGCCTGATGCGTTTCCCGGCACGGATCTGGGTGCAAATTTTCCGCAATGCGCCGTGGCTGGTGCTGATCTATTTCACCACCTATGTGTTCCCGTTCGAGATCAAGATCGGCAGCGCCTACGTCTCGTTCCCCGACTGGGTCAAGGTGACCATTGGCCTGGCCTTGCCGGCAAGTGCCAACGTCGCGGAAATCTTCCGTGGCGCCATTGCTTCGATTCCGAGCACACAGTGGGAAGCGGCCCGTTCGCTGGCGTTCACGCGTGGGCAGATTTTCCGCTCGATCATCCTGCCGCAGTGCTTCAAACGCATGTTGCCGCCGTGGATGAACCTGTATGCGGTGATCACCATGGGCACGGCGCTGGCCTCGCTGGTGGGTGTGCATGACGTGATCGACACCGCGCAGATCGCCAGCAACACCGTAAACATGACCGGCTTCACCGTGGTGATTTACCTGAGCCTGCTGGTGCTGTTCTTCGCTTATTGCTACCCGATTTCCCGTCTCACCCAACGCCTGGAGCGACGTTATGCCTTCTACTGAAACCGTCGCCGAGCCTCTGGTCAGCCTGCGCGATCTGCACCTGTCGTTCGCCAATAATCCGGTGCTCAAAGGCATCGACCTCGACGTTCATCGTGGGCAGGCGGTGTCGATCATCGGCCCCTCCGGTTCCGGCAAGTCGACCATCCTGCGCTGCATCACCGGGTTGTTGCAGCCCCAGCGCGGCAGCATCCGCGTCGGCGCCACCGAGGTGCACACGCTGACGCAGGAAGCCCAGCGCATCGAATTGCGCAAGCGCGTCGGGTTTGTCTTTCAGCAGTACAACCTGTTCCCGCATTTGTCGGTGCTGGAGAACCTGGTGATTGCGCCGCGCAAGGTGTTGGGGCGCAGCCGCATCGAGGCCGAAAAAGAAGCGCGTGCCCTGTTGGCGAAAGTGCGCATGGAGCACAAGGCCGATGCCTATCCGGGGCAACTGTCCGGCGGCCAGCAGCAGCGGGTAGCGATTGCCCGGGCATTGGCGATGCGCCCGGAATTGATCCTGTTCGATGAAGTGACCTCGGCCCTTGACCCGGAAACCGTCGGCGAAGTGCTGACGGTGATTCGCGAGCTGACCGAAGAGGGCATGACCTGCGTGCTGGTCACCCATGAAATGCGCTTCGCCGAAGAGATCAGCGACATCGTCTACTTCACCGAAAACGGCGTGATCGTCGAGCACGGCAGCGCCGCACAGATTTTCCAGCACCCGAGCAGCGAGCGCACCCAGGAATTCCTGCGTCATGCCTTGGGTGATCCGGGACGCCGTCCCGCCGTTGCCAACGATCCGTATCTGCTGACCAACCTGGGTCGCTACAGCCTGTCCGTCTAAAACCGAGGAGCCTGTCCATGAGTACCGAAAACCGTGCCGCCGTCATCGAGGATTTCCTGAAGAAAATCCGCGTCATCAACCAACGTGGCGTCGACCGCGCCGCGCTGGTGGAAATCGTCTCCCTGCTCGAAACCCTGGCCGAGCGCCGGGATCTGTTCAATTTCGACGCGTTTCCCGCGCCAGTGCCGGGGCAGGGCAGCACCGCGTTTCGCTACCGTCTGAATGACGACGGCGACACGCCGACGCTGTACCTGAACTCGTTGTTGCCGGGCAAAAGTACGCTCCCGCACAACCACGAAACCTGGGCGATCATCAGCGCCGTCGAAGGCCAGGAGATCAACTACGTTTACGGTCGCGATGACGAAGGCAGCGAGCCGGGTTTCACCACCTTGCACCTGCAAAAGGAAGTGATCGTGCAACCCGGCACGTCGATTTCGTTTCTCGGTGAAGACCTGCACGGCATTCGCGTTGAAGGCGAGAGTGCAACCTTGCATTTCCATCTCTACGGCTTGCCGCTGGAATCGCTCAACGGTCGTTATGGCGTCGAAGCGGACGGGCGCATTCTCAATTACAACGCCTCGCAAATGGCGCCGTCGATCAAGGCCTACGCATGATCGATTTGTACTACTGGCCGACCGGAAACGGTTTGAAGATCGGCATCCTGCTTGAAGAACTCGGGCTGGATTACCGGGTGGTGCCGATCAACATCCGCGAGGGCGAGCAGAAGCAGGTGGCGTTCCAGCGGATCAGCGCCAATGGGCGGATTCCGGCGATTGTCGACCATGCACCCGAGGGTTTGGGCGAACCGCTGAACCTGTTCGAATCCGGCGCCATTCTCAATTACCTGGCCGACAAGGCTGGGCGTTTTCTGCCGTCGGCCGGCAGCGTCGAGCGGCAGAAAGTCCAGGAATGGCTGTTCTGGCAGGTGGGGCATATCACGCCGTACCTGAGTCAGTTGCAGGTGTTCAAGGAGAAGGCGCCGCAACCGATTCCGTTCGCCCTCGACCTCCTCAGTGCAGAAGCGACGCGGCTGTATCGGGTGCTGGATACGCGTCTGGCTGACGTGCCGTATGTGGCGGGCGAGTACTCCATTGCCGACATGGCGATTTTTCCGTGGATTCAGCCGCAACGTCAGGGCCAGGACCTGGCGGACTTTCCGCACATCCACGCCTGGCGCGAACGTCTCAAGGCACGGCCGGCGATTCAACGTGCGTATGCGAAGGGCCGCGACGTGGCGGCCAATGAGCGCTCTCTGGCGCTTCAATAATTTCTTTTTCAAGCGGGACTTCCATGAGCCAGACCGTAACCCCAGGGCAATTGCAACAGTGGCTGTTCGACGGGCAGGAAATCGCCCTGTTTGATGTGCGCGAACACGGCCAGTATGGCGAGGCCCATCTGTTTTTCGGGGTCAATCTGCCCTACAGCCGACTGGAACTGGAGGTTCGGCGTCTGGCGCCGAATCCTCAGGTGCGGCTGGTGATCTATGACCAGAATGGCGGCGATGTCGCCACGCGTTCTGCCCAGCGTCTTCAGGCGTTGGGGTATGAGCGCGTGCACGTTCTCGAGGGTGGCGCCGATGGCTGGCAGGCTGCCGGTTATCAGCTGTTTGCCGGCGTGCATGTGCCGTCCAAGGCGTTCGGCGAATTGGTGGAGGAGGCCAGCCACACGCCGCATGTCACCGCGCAGCAGTTGGCCGATTGGCAAGCCCGTGGCGAGCCGCTGGTGGTACTGGACGGCCGGCCGTTCGATGAATACCGCAAGATGACCATCCCCGGTTCCGTGTGCTGCCCGAATGGTGAGCTGGGTTATCGCATCCATGATCTGGTGCCGGATGACACCACGCCAATCGTGGTCAATTGCGCCGGTCGGACCCGCAGCATTATCGGCGCGCAAACGCTGATCAACCTGGGGTTGAAGAATCCGGTCTACGCGTTGGAGAACGGTACTCAGGGCTGGTACCTGGAAGATTTTCAGCTGGAACACGGCAGCAGCCGTCGTTATGCCGATGCCGTGTCTGTTACACCCTTGGCCGCACAGCGTGTGGCCGCTGCCAGACTGGCGGAACTGGCCGGGGTGAAAACCGTTATGGCCCAGCAAGTCGCGCAGTGGGCCGAAGAGGTGGGGCGCAGTCTGTTTCTGTGCGACGTGCGCACTGCCGAGGAGTTTGCCGCTGGCAGTCTGACCGGTGCACAACACACGCCGGGCGGGCAGTTGATTCAGTCCACCGACCTGTATGTCGGTGTGCGTCAGGCACGGTTGGTGCTGATCGACAGCGATGGCGTGCGTGCGCCGATTGTCGCCAGTTGGCTGCGGCAGTTGGGGCATGAGGCGTATGTGCTTGAAGGTGGCGTGAGCAGCGGTCTGGCGTTGCCCGAGACCGAAGTTACCGCCTATGAGGCGTTGCCATCAATCTCGGTGCAGGCACTGTCCGACGCGTTGAAGGACGCCGCCGTCGCGCTGATCGATTTGCGTCCGAGCATGACCTTTCGCAAGGGCCATATTGCCGGCTCTCGCTGGTCGATCCGTTCACTGTTGGCGACACACGTAGCGGGCGAGCTGCGTCCTTTGGTGCTGCTGGCCGATGATCCGCGGCTGGCGGCGTTCGCTGCGCAGGAATTGCCCGAAGCCCAGCGCGTGCAAGTGCGACTGCTGGACGGCGGACTCGCTGCGTGGCGTGCGGCGGGTTTCGCGGTGCAAGAAAGTCCGGACACACCGGCCAATGAACAATGCATCGATTTCCTGTTCTTCACCCATGATCGGCACTCCGGCAACAAGGACGCGGCGCGGCAGTACCTGGCCTGGGAAATCGGCTTGCTGGCGCAGATGAGCGACGACGAGATTGCCAGTCTCAAACCGCTGCAGCCTCCAGCAACCGAGGACGCGCGGGTACGCACACGTCTGGTCCATTCGGCACGCACGGAGCAGGGCAGTGGCGGTCGTTCGGTCAACGTGCCGGTCACCCGTCTGAGCACGGTGCTGTTCGACAACCTCGCGCAAATGCGTGACGCCCGTGCCCGCCGTGACACCGAGCGGGTGTTGAGTTACGGCGCGCGCGGCAATCCAACCGCGTTCGCCCTCGAAGACCTGGTCACCGAACTGGAAGGCGGTTATCGCACGCGTCTGTTCGGCACCGGGCTGGCGGCGGTCGCACAGACGTTTCTGGCCTACCTGCGCCCCGGCGATCATGTGCTGATCACCGATGCGGTGTACGCACCGGTGCGGCGTCTGGCCCGGGAGTTTCTTGAACCGTTCGGCATCCAGGTCAGCTACTTCGCACCGGACGGCAGCGACTTGCAGGCGCAACTGCAAGCCAACACCAAAATGGTCTACACCGAAGTCCCGGGTTCCTTGCTGTACGAACTCTGCGACTTGCCGGCCATCGCCGCCCTGTGCAAACCGCGAGGCATTCTGCTGACCGTCGACAACACCTGGGGCTCGGGTTACCTGTACCGACCGCTGACCCTCGGCGCGGACATCTCGATCATGGCGCTGACCAAGTACCTGTGCGGCCACAGCGATGTGGTCATGGGCAGCGTCTGCGTCCGCGAAGATGCCTGGCAACCGCTGGCCTCCATGAGTGACACCTTTGGCGTCACCGTCAGCCCGGATGACGCTTATCTGGTATTGCGCGGCGCACGAACCCTGGCGCCGAGGCTGGAGGTGCATGAGCGCCAGGCGCTGGAAATCGCCCATTGGCTGCAAGCGCAACCGCAGGTGAAACGGGTATTCCATCCGGCCTTGCCCGACCATCCGGGCCACGACTTGTGGCAACGGGACTTCAAGGGCAGCAACGGCTTGCTGTCCTTTGAGCTGAACGAGGCGGACGCCGCTTATGTCGAGCGCTTCATTGACGCGTTACAGCTGTTCGGATTGGGCGCTTCCTGGGGCGGTTTCGAAAGTCTGATCACCGTGGCCGACACCCAGGATCGCCAGAGTGCGGCGGACCGTTCATTGAATCCGGTGCTGCGCTTGCACATCGGACTGGAGGATGTCGAGGCGTTGATTGAGGATCTGCAACGTGGTTTCGCTGCGATATCATGAAGACTCAACGCACGGCTGAGTCTTCAGCACAGCGCCGGATCATCGGCCACCGGAAAGAACCGAATCATGCAAGACCGTACCTATCAACTGCTGGAAGTCGCCAACGGCAAACCGATCAAGCTCTGGACCGAAGGCGTTCCGGTAGAAAACGAAGCCAGGCAGCAATTGATCAACACCGCGAAGATGCCGTTCATCTTCAAGCACTTGGCGGTGATGCCCGACGTGCACCTGGGCAAGGGCTCGACCATCGGCAGTGTGATTCCTACCGTGGGCGCGATCATCCCGGCCGCTGTCGGGGTGGATATTGGCTGCGGCATGATCGCCGCGCGTACGTCGCTGACCGCCACTGATTTGCCGGACAACCTGCATGGCTTGCGTTGCGCGATCGAAAAAGCGGTGCCCCATGGGCGCACCGTTGGTCGAGGCGTGCGGGACAAAGGTGCCTGGGACAGTGTTCCGAAACAGGCCGATCATGCCTGGGCTGCCTTGAACCCACGGTTCAAGGCGATCACCGACAAATACCCGAAACTCGCCAGCACCAACAATCGAGGGCACTTGGGCACGCTGGGCAGCGGCAACCATTTCATTGAGGTGTGCCTGGATGAGGCCAATCGGGTCTGGTTCATGCTGCACAGCGGCTCACGCGGGGTTGGCAACGCCATTGGCTGCCTGTTCATTCAACTGGCCCAGGCCGACATGCGCCAGCACATCGCCAATTTGCCGGACCGTGACCTGGCTTACTTCGAAGAAGGCAGCCGGCATTTTGATGATTACGTTGAAGCCGTCGGTTGGGCCCAGGATTTCGCCAGGCAGAACCGTGCATTGATGATGCAATCGGTGATTCAGGCGGCACGGAAAGTGATCGGCAAGCCGTTCGACGTCGCCCTGGAGGCGGTGAACTGCCACCACAACTACGTGCAGAAAGAACGGCATTTTGGTCAGGAAATCCTGGTCACCCGCAAAGGCGCGGTGTCGGCGCAGAAGGGGGAGCTGGGGATCATTCCGGGATCGATGGGCGCGAAAAGTTTCATCGTTCGCGGGCTCGGCAACGAGCAATCGTTCTGCTCCTGTAGCCACGGCGCTGGCCGCACCATGAGCCGTACCAAAGCGAAAAGCCTGTTCACCGTCGAAGATCAGATCCGCGCCACCGCCCACGTCGAGTGCCGCAAGGATGCGGCGGTGATCGATGAAATACCGATGGCCTACAAAGACATCGACCGCGTGATGCACGCCCAACGCGAGCTGGTGGAAGTGCTGCATACCTTGCGTCAGGTGGTGTGCGTGAAGGGTTAGACGCGACCGCTACCGGTACTTGATCACGATCCCTTTGAGTTTGCGTCCTTCAATGGTTCTTACATCACGAGCCCACAGCGGCCCGTTGACATAAGCGCCCATCGGTTGGATATGGTCGTAGACCACCACCACGGCATCGCCACCGAGCTTGGCTGACTCGTCCCGAAGTTTTCCTTCTACCTGGCTGATCGGGGGGGCGGGATCAACGCTGGCATCGATCAGCACTTCACCCAATCGAATGTGCGGGCGAAGGGGTTCGGTACGCAACACCACGACTTCACTGGCCAGCGTCGGCGCGGGATGCTCGACACCCACATAGGCAGTGGTCTGGGCATCGACCGTGGCGCAACCACTCAACGCCAGCAGGGTTCCGGCGAGTGCTGTCGCCAGCAGCGATATTTTCAAACGGGTGGACCAGAGCGCGTCATGGGCAGGCATGGTGGGTTCCTCCGAAGGTTCTGCTGCGAGGCGGGGTGGCCTGTTGACGGTAGCAGACGGTCCGAGAGTGTCCAGAACGCCCAGCCTTTTCAAGTTGGGCGTTTGCTTGCCGGTAAAGTCACTGATCTTTTTCGCAATTGACCATCCACGACACGCCAAACCGGTCGACCAGCATCCCGAAACGTGCGGCCCAGAAGGTCGCTTCCAGGGGCATTTGCACGTTGCCGTCTTCCGCCAATGCGTTGAAGACCCGTTCTGCCTCGGCAATGCTGTCGACGTTCAGCGAGACTGAACAACCGGCCATGTCATCCGAGGGGCGATCAGGTGTGGTATCCGACCCCATGATCGCCTGATCGCCCACCGACAGGCGGGTATGAATAATCAGGTTGTGCAGGTCCGCCGCAAAGTGCTCGCGCGCCGGGCTTTCACCGAAGGTCATCATGACGTCGAGCTGGCCTTGAAGGGCCTGGGCATAGAAAGTGAACGCGGCTTTACAGTCGCCGTTGAAGATGAGGTAGGGATTGATTTTCATTGTTTGCTCCCGTTGCCAACAGACGGACGTGGGTTTTCCTGTAGGAGCGAGCCTGCTCGCGATGGTTTCCAGAACGCCGCGTTTATCCAGACAGCACGCGTTAGCGTTGGCGCCCATCGTCGGAACGCCGCCCGGATCAAGCTCGCTCCTACAACGGCATCAGCAAAGCGTTAGAGGTGGTGATTGGCAAGAATTGTTTAGATGGTTTTTCTATTGAACCGCAACGGTTTATCGCTCGCCGCCATTAGGCCACTGCGCGTGGCACCGAGGGCCGCAGCAAACGCTCGATGGCCCCACCCACGAGGTTTTCAAGCATTTCGTCCCGCTCGTGTTCATCCAGCGCCTGGTTCGCCAGCCAGCTAGGTGCGCTGTTGAGCAAGTTGGCGATGGCATGCCCGGCGGCCTGTTGCGCCTGTTCACTGAGACGGGGTTTGGTCCCGAGCAGCAACAGCAATTTGCGTTCGTACTGTTCGCGCAACTGCCGAACGCGCGCCTGCTGTTCGTCATTCAGGCAGCCGCTGTCGCGTTCCACCAGACGAAAATGCCAGGGCATTTCCTGATGCAGATTCAAATGCGCGCGGATCAGGCTGTTGAGCCTGTCGCGTTTGGCCGGAGACTTTTGCTCGATGCGCCCCAGGGTTGCCAACAGCTCTTCGTAGAACTCCTCGATCAGGTCGAGCAGCAAGTGCTGTTTGCTGGGGTAATGGTGATACAACGAACCCGGGGAAAGCCCCAGGCACGTCGCGAGCTCACGCATGCCGACCTGACCGAAACCCTTGCTGGCAAACAGCTCCAGCACCTTGTCGCGGTACTCGGCGAAACGTGAGCAACGCTCAGGCATAGGCATGGAAGCCACGCCCCGTTTTGCGTCCCAGATAACCGGCGGCGACCATTTCCTTGAGCAGTGGCGCGGGGCGGTATTTGCTGTCGTTGAAACCGTCGTAGAAGGCTTCAAGAATCGCCAGCACGGTGTCCAGGCCGATCAGGTCGGCCAGTGCCAGCGGGCCGATGGGCTGGTTGCAACCCAGGCGCATCCCGGCGTCGATGTCTTCGGCGCTGGCCAGGCCTTCCTGAAACACCAGGATCGCTTCGTTGATCATCGGCACCAGAATCCGGTTGACCACAAAACCCGGACGGTTACCGGCGGTGATCGCGGTTTTGCCCAGGGTGGTCGCCATGTCCAGCGCCAGGGCGTGGGTTGCGTCGCTGGTTTGCAGGCCTCGAATCACTTCGATCAGGCCCATCACCGGCACCGGATTGAAGAAGTGCAGGCCGATGAAGCGTTCAGGCTGGCTGACGCTGGCGGCAAGCTGGGTGATCGACAGTGACGACGTATTGGAGGCGATCACACACTCGGCGCTGACCTGCGCGGCGATTTGTTGCAGCACGCGCAGTTTCAGGTCGAGGTTTTCGGTGGCGGCTTCGATCACCAGTTGCACGTTGTGCAAGCTACTGTAGTCGGTGCTGGTGCAGATCTTGTCGAGGGCGGCGAGCTTTTGAGCTTCTGTCAGCGTGTCCTTGGCAACTTGCCGATCGAGGTTTTTGCCGACGGTCGCAACAGCCTTTTGCAGTGCGCTCTCGGAGATATCGATCAAGGTCACGTTGAACCCTGCCTGGGCGCAGACTTGTGCAATGCCGTTGCCCATGGTGCCTGCGCCGATCACGCCAATGTTTTGCAGATTCATCTACACGTCCTTCCGGTCAAACCCCGCGATACCTTGGCCGCCACAGCGGCCGAAGGCGTACTATTGGCCGCGAGTCTAGAACCGGCGGGGCGGTTGTCCTATGCCGGAACTGTTCAACGGTGCTGGTGTTTTTTGCCATTCGAGTGATGGGGAGCGAAGCGTTCAGATGCGGGAAAAGGATTCGGTGGCCGCCTACTTTGTGCAGGCGATGATCCATGGGCTGGGGGACAATCCGCAGCGGCGGCGGGCTGCGCTGGAACAGGCAGGTATCGACCCGGCGTTGATCGAACAGCCCGTGTCGCGAGTGCCGGCCAGTGCGTTTGCCGCACTCTGGTTGATCCAGATCCGCGAGCTCGATGACGAGTTCTTCCGGCTCGACTCCCACGGTATGCCGCCGGGCAGCTTCGCCCTGATTTGCCGGGCCCTGATTCAGGAACCCGACCTGCACAAAGCCATGCGCCAGTGCCTGAACAACTTTGCCCTGTTCCTTCGCGATTTTCGCGGCACGCTGACGGTGCGCGGCAAACGTGCAGTCATCAGCCTGGATACCTGCGCGAAAAACGATGATGTTGCGCGTTTTGGCGAAGAGACTTTTCTGGTGCTGATGATCAGCCTGATGTGCTGGCTGGGTGGTCGGCGCATCCCCATCGACCGCGCGGACTTCCGCCATAAGCGCGTGTCCCTCAGCGATGACCGTTTGCTCTGGGGGCCTAACCTGACCTTCGGCGCTGAACGCACCGAAATCGAATTCGCCAGCCACTACCTGCGCTTGCCGGTGGTTCAGGACCTGGCCTCGCTGAAAGTGTTTCTGCGCACTGCGCCGCAATGGCTGGTGATCCGTTTCCGCAACCAGCATGGGCTCGCGTCGCAAGTTCACCAGCGTTTGCGCAACAGCCACTACAGCCAATGGCCGACCTTGCAGGCTTTTGCCCTGGAACAACACCTTAGCCCCAGCACCTTTCGCCGCAAGCTGGAGCGGGAAGGGTGTTCGTATCAGGAAATCAAAGACGAGGTGCGGCGCGGGGTTGCGTTTGAGCAATTGCGGCAGAGCAAGGCCAGCATCGGTGACATTGCCGAACAGTTGGGGTTTCAGGAGCCGAGTGCGTTTCACCGGGCGTTCAAGAAGTGGACGGGGGAGAGTCCAGGGCGATATCGAGCGCGGTTTTTGGAGCACGTGACGTCGGATCTGGATTGAGTTTTTGTCCAGTTTTTCCTTGTTGAATGTAGGAGGATTTTTCGCTTGTAGTCCCGTCTGTAGTCCCGAAATCTCTTGTGACGACAGCGCTTCAGCAGTGGATGACACAGGCTGTAGAGGTGCTGTATTTATTTGCTCCGGGTCGAATTTTTCAATGGATTGGAAAGGGCAATGGACAGCTTGATCAAGGACGTGATCCCGCTACTGCAGTATCTGCTTCCGGGGTTTTTAGCGGCGTGGATTTTTTACTCGCTCACGGCGTTCAAGCGCCCGGACACTTTTGGACAGATTGTCCAGGCACTGATTTTTACGTTTGTGATTCAGTCGCTGGTGGTCGGTTTGGAAGGACTGTTGCTACTGGCGGGAGAACGGTTTTTTTCGATCGGCGTGTGGGACAGGAAATCGGAGGCGTTATGGTCGGCTGTGATTGCGCTGGTGATGGGGTTTCTTTCCTGTCATATCGCTCATGGCGACAGGCTTCATGCGTTACTCAGGAAACTGAAAATAACTGCTAAAAAATCGTTCCCTTGCGAGTGGTACAGTGCTTTTTCATCGAGACCGGGTTTCGTGATATTGCATTTGATCGGAGGGAAACGTCTGTTTGGCTGGCCAGGCGAATGGCCATCGGAGCCTGCTAACGGACAATTCGTTCTGGAGTTCCCTCGCTGGATCGATAGCGACGGCAATCTGTTACCTGGTAGGGCAAAGGCCCTGGTTATTGATGTATCAAGAGTGAGTTGTGTCGAATTCGCAAAACAATAGGGTGATCAAATGTCATGCAAAGCGCCGACTGAAATGCCGCCTGAGCTGAGGCGGATGATGGAAGAGTGGGAAAATGGTGGTCCTCTTCCCCCCGGGCTGGTGTTCCCCATCGGGCCTTCACCTTTTCGAAAAGAAATGACGAAACCACGCAAGCGCAACCGATAAACATGCCAGCGGCCCTTTCCCGCGTCACCTCATTGCTCGATCAGGCCAGACGCGCCTTGCTCCTTGTCTGGGCTACTTCTCGCGGGTTGTTTCTGGGCCTGGTACTGGCGACCCTGATCGCAGGCGTACTCCCCGCATTGGCTGCCTGGCTGGGCCAACGCATCGTCGACGCGGTGGTTTTCGCCATGCAACTGCACGCGCAGCAGGGCAGTGCGCCGTTGTGGCCGGTGGTGCGTTACGTGCTGTTTGAAGCCGGCGTGCTCGCGTTGCTGTCCGGGACCCAGCGGGCGCTGTCGGTTCAGCAATCGCTGTTGCGAGTGCAGTTGGGGCAGAAGGTCAACACGATGATTCTGGAGAAAGCCCAGACGTTGTCGCTGGTGCAGTTCGAGAATTCCGAGTTCTACGACAAGCTGGTGCGGGTCCGGCGCGAAGCGTCGACCCGGCCGTTGGCGCTGGTGATGAAGTCGTTGGGGCTGATCCAGAACCTGATCGTGCTGATCAGTTTCGGCGTGTTGCTGGTGCATTTTTCGCCGTGGGCGCTGGTGTTGTTGGTGGTGGGTGCGTTGCCGGTATTTTTTGCCGAAGCACATTTTTCCGGGGACGCCTTCAGGCTGTTTACCCGTCGTGCGCCGGAGAGTCGGCAGCAGAACTACATCGAGACGCTGCTCTCCCACGAGGGTTACATCAAAGAGGTCAAGCTGTTCGGCTTCGCGCCACTGCTGTTGAAGCGTTATCGCGATACGTTCGCGCGTCTTTACGCTGAAGACCGTCGGCTGACCCTGCGCCGCGATGGCTGGGGTTTTGTCCTGGGCTTACTGGGCACGGGGGCGTTTTATCTGGCCTACGCGTGGGTGGTGGTCGACACCGTCCACGGCAGCATCACCCTCGGCCAGATGACCATGTACCTGGTGCTGTTCAAGCAAGGACAGACCGCAGTGAGCAGCAGCTTGAGCGCCATCAGTGGTCTTTACGAAGATGGACTGTATCTGTCCAGCCTCTATGAATACCTGGCTGAGCCCGTTGTGGCCGACTCCGGCAGCCTGACCGTAGGCGCGCTTCCCGGCGATGGTCTGCGGTTCGAAAACGTCGGGTTCAGCTATCCGGGCGCGAGCCGCGCGGCGCTGGAGGGCATCGATCTGCACCTCGTGCCGGGGCATAGCGTGGCGCTGGTGGGGGAGAACGGTTCGGGCAAGACCACGCTGATCAAGCTGCTGACCCGTCTGTACCGTCCCGATCAGGGGCGCATCCTGCTGGACGGCAGTGACTTGCAGGCGTGGGACGAAGATGCGCTGCGCCGGCGTATCGGCGTGATTTTCCAGGACTATATTCGCTACCAGTTCTCCGTGGGCGAGAACATCGGTGTCGGTGACACCCTGGCGTTCAACGATGAGCAGCGCTGGCAAGCCGCTGCCGCCGAGGGCATGGCCGCGCCTTTCATCGATCGTCTGGATCGCGGCTATGCCACCCAATTGGGCCGCTGGTTCGCCGGCGGCCAGGAACTGTCCGGTGGGCAATGGCAGAAGATTGCCTTGTCCCGTGCCTACATGCGCCGTGACGCCGATATCCTGATTCTGGATGAGCCGACCTCAGCTCTCGACCCGGCGGCGGAAGCGGCGGTGTTCGAGCATTTCAGCGAGCACACCGAAGGCCGCATGACGCTGTTGATTTCCCACCGTTTTTCCAGCGTGCGTAATGCCGACCACATCATCGTGCTGGATCAGGGGGCGATCCTTGAGCGCGGCGATCACGCCAGTCTGGTAGCCGCGGGCGGGCGTTACGCGCAATTGTTCACTTTGCAGGCGCGAGGTTATCGCTAAACGTCAGGAGTCTTGAGAACCGCGAGCCAGTGCCGGCCCGGCCATCTGCGGCGGTTTTGCTTTCATCAGGCCTTCAAGTGCCTGGCGATACTGGGTACCGCTCAAACTCATGCTGTTGTTGTGCGTACCGCCTGGCACCAGCAACAGGCGCTTGGGTTCGTTGGCGGCGTTGAACAACTGCTGGCTGAATCGCGAAGGCATGAATGTATCGGCCAGGCCATGCACGACCAGCAGCGGCATGTCGATGTCGACGATCTTGTCGATGGAATCGAATTTCTGCGACAGCAGCCAGCGCACCGGCAGCCATTTCACCGGCAGGTTACTTTCGGCCACTTGGGCCACGGCATCGCCCAGTGACGTGAACGTGGACTCGATCACCAGACCGCGCACCGGGACGGCGACATGGTTCTTTTTCGCCTGTGCGGCCAGGTCTGACGCGAGGTCGATGGCTACCGCACCGCCGAGGGAATGACCATAGATCAGGCGCTTGCTGGCGTCCGGTTGCATCGTGGTGAAGCGTTCCCAGGCGGCTCGCGCGTCTTCATACACGCTGGCTTCCGACGGCAGATCGCCTTTGCTCTGACCAAACCCGCGGTAGTCGATCGCCAGGACGGAATAGCCCATGGCGCGCAATTGTTCGATGCGAAACGCCTGGCCGGTGAGGTTCCACCGCACACCGTGCAAGTAGAGGATCGCAGGCGCATCACGACGAGCCGCCGGCCACCACCAGGCATGCAGGTTTTGCCCTTCCTTGAAACTGGCGGGCTGGATGTCGAATTCTTGAACGTCCTTCGGCAAACCGCGATACCAGCCCGCCGTGCCCGGCTCGATACGGAACAGCAGCTCGCGCTCGGTGTGCTCAAGCACGCCGCAACTCACCGGCAGGCCGACAATCAGCGCGGCCATGCACAGCAAGGGCAGCCAGCGTCGGCGCAGACGTGTGAGCAGGGAGGAGGGCATCGGATGGTCCGTCGGTAAAAAACTGAAGTCCGGTTTTTAACAGAAGCGTGTCGGCGGGGGGAACATTTTCGACAGCCGCTCACTATCCCCCTGTGGGAGCGAGCCTGCTCGCGAAGGCGGACTCACATTCAACATGGATGCCGGTTGACGTTCCGCTTTCGCGAGCAAGCTCGCTCCTACAGTGATTTGTGTTGCTCAAAATTGCAGATCAATCCACCCGCAACACAATCTTGCCAATGTGCTCGCCACCTTCCATCCGCGCATGCGCCTGTGCCGCCTCGGCCAACGGATAAACCTTGTCGATCATCGGCAGGCAACGCCCGGCAGCGAGCACCGGCCACACGTATTCGCGCAACTGCTCGGCAATCGAGGCTTTTTCTTCCACGGTGCGTGGGCGCAGCAACGAGCCCGTCACGATGGCGCGTTTGCTCATGATCGCCAACAGGTCGACGTCCTTGGCGTGGGCGCCGCCAAGAAAGCCCAGCATCACCAGTCGACCTTCCATGCCCAGCGCCGCGATGTTCGAATTCAGGTACGAGCCGCCCATGATATCGAGGATGACATTGACGCCTTTGCCGGCGGTTTTTTCCTGGATGACCTGGGCGAAATCCTGATCGCGATAGTTGATCGCTTCGGCGCCCAACGTACGGATCGCCGCGCACTTTTCCTCACTGCCCGCCGTGGCGAAGGCCTTGACGCCGAATTCGCGACACAGCATCAAGGCGGTCGTGCCGATGCCGCTGGTGCCGCCATGGATCAATGCGCGCTGACCTTTGCCAACGCCGCCCATGTCAAACAGGTTGGCCCACACGGTGAAGAAGGTTTCCGGGACCGCCGCCGCGTGCACCCAATCCATGCCTTGAGGAATCGGCAGCGTCTGGCCGGCCGGCGCGACGCAGTATTGTGCGTAACCGCCGCCGTTGGTCAGCGCGCAGACATTGTCGCCGACGATAAATTCGCTGACACCTTTGCCGACTGCCACCACTTCACCGGCCACTTCCAGACCCGGAATCGGGCTCATGCCGGGTTTCATCGGGTACTTGCCGGCACGTTGAATCACGTCGGGGCGATTGACCCCGGCAGCGTGCACGCGAATCAGTACTTCGCCCGGACCGACGATGGGCAGCGGTGCCTCGCGCGGCTTCAACACTTCGGGGCCGCCGGGTTCGGTGATTTCGATCAGGGTCATGGTGTGGGGCAGATTCATGTGAGTGTCCTGTCTGGAAATGTTCAGTAAGTGGGACCACATCAAGCCGTCGGTGACTCAGCTCAATACAGGTTGCAGCCGGTCGCGACGATTCAGCAAGCGCATGCCCTGTTCCAGCAGCAGGGCTATGACAATGGCGCCCGCTGCGAGGATGAACAACAGCGCGTGATGCCCACCGCTGGCGTTGAACAACGCCGAATACGCAAACCCGGCAATCGCCTGGAAGGTAGCGAACGATACGGTGGCGCGACTCCAGGCAATCTGCTGTTGATGATGGTTCGGGATCAGTTCGTGAACCCGGGCCAATGCCAGCGGCACGATGCCCGGCGGGAACGAGCCGAGGATCACCGCGAGCAAGGCCAGCGCGGTGAAAGCACTTGAAATCGACAGTAAACCGACCGCAACTGCCTGCACCACCAGTACCAGGCGAATGCTCAGCCGTGCGCCCAGTTTGTCAGCCAGAAAACCGTAACTCACCGGCCCGATAATCGCGCCGAGGCCGTACATCACCCAGATAAGAGCGCCAATGTGTGCGCCAGCCCCGAGCCCGCGGGCAACGTAATCCACCAGAAACACCATGGCGGGCACGAGTCCGGCAGCCATGAACGCGTATTGGGCGAACAACAGGTAAACGTTCGGGTCAGTCGGCATCGTCGAGGGTTCGGCGGACGGTACCGCGGTGGCCGCCTGTGTGGCTGACGGCCAACCGAACCAACTGGCGGCGGTCAGCACCAATGCCAGCGCACCGAGACCAAACCAGGTGTACTGCAAACCCAGGCTCAACAGCGGCGGCACAATCGTCCCCGAGCCGGCGATACCCAAACCGATGCCCAGAAAAATCGCACCACTGGCCAGCCCTCGGCGGGACGCCGGCACATGCGGCAGCACGGTTGCGGCCACCAACACCATGATCGCGCCGCCGGCGACGCCCGACAGCAAGCGCCAGCCGAAGAACCAGCTCACCGACAACGGAAAGCCACACGCGAAAAACGACAGCGTCACCGCCAGCATCATCAGGCGCAGGGCGCTTTTATTGGAGGTCCGACGGGCCAGCGGATGGCCGATCAGCGCACCAATCAGGTAACCCACCAGATTGGCGGCACCGAGGTACACCACATCGCTGGCTGAAAACCAGTGCGCCTGGATCAATGAGGGAATCAACGGCGTGTAGGCGAACCGCGCCAGGCCGATGCTGACCAGACTGGCGCAGAGACCGGCGAAAATCGGCAGCCAGATGGCGCTGCGCGGGGTGGTTGATGTGCTGGGCATGGGAGCCGTCCTCCAGGTTTATCTCTGGTGCCCAGTTTATTCAGATTCGTTGATGCAATAACGCAGCGATTTTGCGTTATGGTGATGCGTATATGCAGCAGTGGAGAATCGTATGAATTGGGATGACGCCAGGGTGTTTTTGGCCGTATGCCGGGAATCGACGTTACGTGGCGCGGCGCGGGTGCTGGGGGTCGATCAGGCCACCGTGGGGAGGCGGATCACGGCATTGGAGAAGTCCTTGAGTGCGACGCTGTTTCTGCGCACTTCGGAGGGATACGCGCTGACAGCTGTCGGTGAAGCGGCGTTGAAAGCCGTGGAGAAAATGGAGCACTCCGCACTGGAGATGCAGCGCCAGATTCAAGGGCTCGACGACCGGCTGACCGGTATCGTTCGGGTCAGCACCACGGACTCCATGGCCATCGACTTCCTGATCCCGGCGATTGCCCGCTTGCATGCACAGCACCCCGACGTGCGCGTGCAACTGGACGCCTCGACGAAGATCCTGAGCCTGTCGAAACGCGAAGCCGACATCGCCGTGCGCAACACCCGGCCAGACAACCCGGACCTGATCGCCCGGCGCATCGCGCGTTGGCCGGTGGGCCTGTTTGCGTCTCGGGATTATGTGGACACCCACGGCGTGCCGGTGCCGGGCTCGGCGTTCGAGGGGCATGATCTGGTGGTGTATCAGCCGTATTTGCAGAGCAACAAAGACATCACGCTGGCCTCGGAACCGTTGGGACGCGGGCGCATCGTTTCGAGCCTGAGCTCCAGTCTGCTGGTGCGCCGGGCGATTGCCGCGGGGATCGGGCTGGGGGAAATTCCGGTGTACATGGGGGAGCGCGACGGGCTGGTCAGGCTATGGCCGGAACGCACACGGCCGGTGCCGTACGACATATGGCTGGTGACGCACGAGGACTTGCGGCATACCGCGAGGGTGCGGGTGGTGATCGATGAGATTGTTGCAGGGTTTGCGGGGACGGGTGAGTAACGGCTGAAAGATCGCCACCTCGCTGCGCTCGACAGCTCCTACAGGTACACGCAAATCCCTGTAGGAGCTGTCGAGCGCAGCGAGGTGGCGATTACTTCACACAGGATTACGGCATTTCAGGCAATTCCTGAGGACGCAGGTCAAACACCAGCACTTCGGCATCCACGCCATTGCTCAGGGTCAGCAACTGTTCATCGCGAACCCGCACGCCATCGCCTTCCTGCAATTGCAGGCCGTTGAGTTCGACACTGCCGCGCGCCACATGCACGTAGGCATAACGATTGGCGGCCAGTTCCAGCGTGGCGCTTTCCTTGCCATCGATCAGGCCCGCATATACCCGCGCATCCTGGCGCACCTTCAGCGAACCGTTTTTCCCCTCGGGGGAGATGATCAGTTGCAGACGCCCGCGTTTCTTCTGTGTGCTGAAATGCTCTTGCTGATAGCGCGGTTTGGCGCCGCTGATATCCGGCACGATCCAGATTTGCAGGAAGTGCACGCCACGGGTCGCTGAGTGGTTGTACTCGCTGTGTGCCACGCCGCTGCCAGCACTCATCAGTTGCACGTCACCGGGGCGGATCACCGAACCGGTGCCCAGGGTGTCTTTGTGTTCCAGGGCGCCTTCAAGCACGTAGGAGAAAATCTCCATGTCGCGGTGCGGGTGCTGGCCAAAGCCTTTGCCGGCCGCGACGCGGTCATCGTTGATCACCAGCAGGTCGGAAAAACCCTGCTCTTTCGGGTTGCGGTAGTTGGCGAAGGAAAAGGTATGGAACGACTTCAACCAACCATGATTGGCCAAGCCGCGATCGGAAGCTTTGCGAAGGGTCAGCATGATGAAATCTCCTGTTGGGACGTTGATTCGTCCGAGTGAGGAGAAGGTTAATGTTTATCCTGTGGTGCAATAAGTAGATGGAAATTGAAATACTGTCCCGTTTGGATTGACAATAATAAGCAGGCTGATCCCGCCGCACTTGGCCATAATGCACAGCACAGTCTTCCTGCCGCGTACACAACTTTGTAGGAGCCGGCTTGCCGGCGATAGCGGTGTGTCAGTCGCTAACAATATCGGCTGATGTACCGCTATCGCCGGCAAGCCGGCTCCTACAGGGTTACGTGCACGGCCAGTCTTCTTTTTTGATTTCAGTGATTTTGAACCCATGAAAACCGTGGCAATGGTGCTGTTCCCTGATTTTCTCCTGCTCGACATGGCCGGGCCCATGGAGGTGTTTTCCATCGCCAATCGTTATCTGGACCCGGCCGAGCGTTACGTGTTGTCGACCATCGGCACCGAGCACGGCGCGTTGCGTGCCTCCAACGGTGTCAGCGTGCAGGCCGATGTGCACATCGATCAGGCGGATCAGGCATATGACCTGTTGCTGGTGCCGGGCGGCCCCGGGGCCTACAACGAAAAACACCCGCCGTTGCTCGGCTGGCTCAAAGGTGCGGTTAAACGCGCCGGACGTTATGGCTCGATCTGCACCGGCGCATTCGTGCTCGGGCATGCCGGTCTGATTGACGGCTACCGTGTCACCACCCACTGGCATTACACCGAACGGCTGATCAAGGGGTTCCCGAAGGCGACGGTGGAGACCGATCAGATCTTTGTTCAGGACCGCAACCTGATCACCTCCGGCGGCGTCACCGCCGGCATTGACCTGGCACTCGCGGTGGTTGCCGAAGACCATGGCAAGAAAGTCGCCCAGGACGTGGCCAAGGTGTTGCTGGTGGTGATGAAACGTCAGGGTGGACAGGCGCAATTCAGTCCATTGATGGCGACGGTGGCCCCTCACGAAACGCCGGTGACGCGCGTGCAGAATTATGTGCTCGACCACCTCGACGAAGCCTTCAGCATTGAGCGCATGGCCGGCCTGGCCACCATGAGTCCACGTCATTTCGCCAGGGTGTTCGCCCGGGAAGTGAACATGACGCCGATGGAATTTCTCCAGAGCGCACGTATCGATTGTGCGAGAAATTTGTTGGAAACCAGTGACTTGCCGCTCAAGACCGTGGCTTTCAAAAGTGGTTTCGGCAGTGTGCGGCACATGCGGTTTCTGTTCAGTGAAAAAATCGGGTTGACCCCCTCCCAGTACCGCGAACAGTTCAGCTAGCGCCTTTTTGTCCGTTGTGCGCACCGTGATGGCTGTGACGCTCCCACCGTGGCCGTTGTTCCGTCACCGAGGCCTGCGAAGATACCCGTGAACTCTTTGTAATGGAGGCGCGAGACTGGCGCGCAATGGAAATGACAATCCGTTGAGCCGCTTAGGGTTTGCGCACGTGGACCTGTATGAACAGCGTCAGTGATTTGAACAACGAAGCGGTGCTGCGATTTGGCCCTTATGCGTTTCACCTGCGGCAACGGCTGATCCTCGACGGAGACCGGCCGCTGCGCATGGGCGGGCGGGCCCTGGATATCTTGCAGGTGCTGGTCCAGCGCGCGGGCAACGTGGTCAGCAAGGACGAACTCATCGCGCTCGTCTGGCCGACTTCGGTGGTCGAGGAGATCAACCTGCGCGTGCACATCGCCGCGTTGCGTCGCGCATTGGGCGACGGGCAGGACGGGCAGCGCTACATCGTCAACATTCCCCAGCGCGGTTATAGCTTTATCGCAGCCGTGCAGCGGGTGCCGGCGAGTACGCTGGCCTCGATCGAAACCATTCAGAAACCTCAACACAACCTGCCCGCGCGATTGTCGCCGGTGATCGGGCGCGATTCGCTGGTCGGCAGTCTGGTCCGGCAATTACCGGTTCGGCGCCTCATGACCCTGACCGGTCCCGGCGGCATCGGCAAGACCACCGTGGCGTTGCGCGTGGCCGAACTGCTCTTGCAGCATTACCAGGATGGGGTCTGGCTGGTGGATCTGGCGGTGATCGATGACCCCGCGCAGGTGGTCGATCATCTGACCCGTGCGCTTGAACTGGACGTTGGAACCACCCTGGAGACATGGGCGCAACGTCATGCGTTATTGGTGCTCGACAACTGCGAGCACCTGCTCGAACGCTGCCGGACACTGGTCGAAGACCTGCTGATGGCGGCGCCACGCCTGTCGATCCTGGTGACCAGTCGCGAGCCGCTCCAGGCGCAGGGGGAAACGGTCCAGCGTTTGCCACCCCTGGCGGTGCCTCCGGCTTCGGCGTTGCACAGTGTGGCCGAAGCGATGGGCTATTCGGCGGTGCAGCTGTTCGTCAGCCGTGCCCGTGCTCGTCAGCAAGGCTTTGTGCTGCGCGAACAAGACCTCAAGGTCGTGCGCGAAATCTGCCGCCGGCTTGATGGTCTGCCCCTGGCCATCGAACTGGCGGCGGCGCAGATTGATGCGTTGGCGCTGGTGGGCCTGCAAGCTCAACTGGACAACTGTTTTCAGCTGCTGACCCAAGGCCGGCGCACCGCCGTGCCCCGGCATCAAACCTTGAAAGCGGCGCTGGACTGGAGCTATGAGCAACTGAGCCCGTTGGAGCAAACCGTGTTGCAGCGCCTGTCGGTGTTCAAGATGGCCTTTACGCTGGATGCAGCGATTGGCGTGATCAGCTGCGCGGCATTGCTGCCTGCCCGCTTGATTGAAGGGGTGGAAAGTCTGGCACTCAAATCGTTGCTATCGCTGGAGCAGGGCAGCGGACTGGCCCGCTACCGTTTCCTCAACACCACCCGCACCTACGCTCTGGAGAAACTCGAGGGCAGCGGTGAATTGCGCACCGTTGAAATGCGTTACGCCCACTACATCAGCCGGGCGCGGTGGGTATCAAGCGGGCAAGTGGCGCTGCAACTCGTCGAGTAACCGGCGGACTTTCGTCAGGTCCGGTGTGGCAAAACCTTCGGTGAACCGGTTGTAGATCGGCGCCAGCAGCGTATGGGCTTGCCGGTGCCGGCCCTGACGCTGCCAAAGCTGTGCGAGCGAGGTAGCGCTGCGCAGTTCCCAGGCCAGGGCGCCCTGATGGTTGGCGACGTTCAAGGCCCTGATCAGAAAGGCCTCGGCCGCGTCGGTGTCCAACGGGCACTCTTGCGCCAGCAGCGCCTCAGCCCTGGCTCGCAGGATTTCCGCCGTGCTCCAGCCCGCCATGCCGGTGTCTGCCCGTTGTAACAAGGCGTCATCGACGAAACCGGTGTCCAGCGTAACCATGATGTCCTTGATCAACCCCTCGCCCGGCAGAAGGGAGGAGCGCAGCTGGGTGTGGTCGATCACCTGTGCGTAGTGCATGGCCCAGGTGTAAAACAGCAGCACCGAGTGCTTTTGCGCTTGTTCCAGCAGCAGTCGCAAGAGTTCGCGCGCGGTGCGGGTGTCGCCGTTGTAGTGGGCGATCAGGCAACCGGCCAGCGCCAGGGTGTAGCAGATGGACGTGCCGTGGTTGATCTGCATCGCGATGTCCAGCGCCTGGCGGGCGGTGCGCCACGCCTGTTCCGGCCGGCCTTGCAGCCAGAGGATACGCGCCAGAATGGTCAGGGCGGCGACGCTCTGGTCGTACTGCACGCCAAAACCGTGGGTGAAACGGTTGAGGTGGCCACTTTGGGCCATGCGCTGAAGCACTTCTTCAGCATTCACCCGCGCCTGCTCCTGATTCCCGGCAAAGTGCAGCGCCAGCACCCGCAAGCGGTGGGTGCTGAGGGACAACACTTCGTCTCCGTGCAACCCCAGCCGGTCGAACTGCTGGCTCTGCTCCAGGGCCATTTGATAGTTGGCACAGCAGAGGTTGACCGCCATGTGCCCGGACACCGCGCGCAATTGACCGGCCACGTCGTTGCAGTGCCTGGCCAGCGTTCTGGCGCTGACGAAGGCCTCGACGGTTTCCGCCGTGCCACCCTGGGTGTGGTAGCAGGCGCTGCCGAGGGCCAGTTTGAGGGCCATTTTCAGCCGAGGGCAGGGCTCGGGCGCGGCATCCAGCAGGGCCAGCGCCTTGCGCACATACACGCCGTGCTCCTTGAGCAGCGACATTTCCTGCCAGAGCGGCGTCGATGTCGCGGCCAGGCGGATCGCCAACGTCTGCGGCCCTTGTGCGTTCAAGCCCCAATCGAGGGCTGCGCGAATATCTTCCAGACTGCGTGCATAACGCTCGATCCATGTTGCCGTCGCGATCAGCTCCCAGTCCTGCTGGGCCTGATGCATCAAGGCCAGGCAACGCTCGGCGTGGCGTTCGCGAGTGCCCGGCAGATCGGCGGCCTGGTCGAGTTTTTCCAGGGCGTAGCTGCGCGTGGTGTCGAGCAGGAGGTAGAACACTTCTTCGTCGCCGACCTCGACGTTCAGCAGCGACTTGGCCACCAGCTGTGTGATCGAGCCAAACACCTCACAGGGTTCGATATGTTCGCCGACGATCACTGCTGCTGCCGACTCCAGGGTGAAGCCGCCTCTGAACACGCTCAGTCGACGCAGGCAGGTTTGCTCACAGGCACTCAGCAGTTCGAAACTCCAGTCCAGCGTGGCGCGCAAGGTTTGATGGCGACCCAAGGTGGTCTGGCAGCCCTGGGTGAGCAGGCGAAAACTGCCTTGCAGTTGTGTGAGCAAGCCGCCCACGCCGAGGCCGCCGACTTGCGCCGCCGCCAGTTCAATCGCCAGTGGAATACCGTCCAGGCGCCGGCAGATTTCAATCGCCAGCGGCAGCTCGTCATCGCTCAGTTCGAAACTGTCGTGGCTGGCCATCGCCCGTTCGACAAACAACTGCAAGGCCGAGAAGCTCAGGGCCTGCGCGCGGTCGAGCACGGCGATGGGCGGCGGGCAGTCCAGTGACTCAAGACGCTGAACGAACTCGCCTTCGGCCCGCAGGCACTCGCGGCTGGTGGCCAGAATGTGCACGTCGGGCGCGGCGCGCAGGATGCTTTCGCTCAACACGGCGATGGCGTCGAGCAGGTGTTCGCAGTTGTCGATCACCAGCAGCATCTGCCGGTCGCGCAAAAATGCGGGAAGGCCGCTCATCGGGTCGGTGTCATGCAACGACAGTTCGAGCAGCGTCGCCAGATGCGCGGTGATCATCGATGGGTCGTTGATCGGCGCCAGGTCCAGCAGACGAATGCCATCGCGGTAGCGCCCGATCAATTGCTCGGCAACGCGCAGGGCCACGGTGGTTTTGCCGATGCCGCCGGGGCCGACCAGCGTGATGAAGCGCTGGCGTGACAACTGGACCACCAGGCTGTCGACGAGGGACTGGCGACCGATCATGCGCGTGCGCCGCACGGGCAGGTTGTGGCCGCTCGGTGCGGGGGCTTCATTCGCCGGATGTTGCTCGATGTGCTCCAAAGAGTGCGGCGCGACAAAGCTGTAGCCGCGCTGGGCCACGGTGACGATGTAACGCTGGCCGTTCTGGCCGTCGCCGAGGGCTTTGCGCAACGCCGCCATGTGCACCCGCAGGTTGATGTCTTCAACAACGCTTTTGGGCCAGACCCCGGCGATCAGTTCCTGTTTGCTGACCACATTTCCGGCGTGTTCCAGAAGGATCAACAGAATGTCCATGGCACGCCGACCCAGGCGCAGGGGCTGGTCGGCCTCCATCACCAGGCGTTGTCCGGGATAGATCCGGTAAGGGCCGAAATGGATGGCCTGTTCGGGGGAAAGGGTCAACGGGTCACTCCTGCTTGCAGCCGTCTGGTACGCGGTTTCCGAGCATATTCGTCAGGTTTGTTCATTCGCGCAATGCGCTGGCCAACTGACTGCTGGGTGTTCACTTGGACTGCCGGTTTGCGATCCTCCCTGTTCTTTGCGTTTTTACTGGGCGCGGCGCTCGTATAGAAGGCGCCGGGGCTTTTGGCGCGCCATGGAAAATTAACAACGTTTAACTCGTGCAGCGTCTGGTCTACGCCCAAAACTGCGACACCGCAACTGCTCAGACTGTAGGAGCCGGCTTGCTGGCGAAAAATTCTGGGTAGTGCCTTGCTCTTGAGGCCGCTATCGCCGGCAAGCCGGCTCCTACAGGAAGGGCGGGGGTAGCAGGCTCGCTCCCACAAAAGGGGCATTTGTTGCAAAGGGATTTATTCGTCATGAGGACGCCGGAATGAGCAACGTGGTGGTGGTCTATCACAGTGGCTACGGGCACACACGGGTCATGGCCGAAGCCGTGGCCCAAGGTGTGGAACGGCATCTGGGCAGTACCTGCCAGCTGATTTCGGTCGAAGACGTGGACCAGCACTGGGACTGTTTGCACAACGCCGACGCGATCATCTTCGGTGCGCCGACCTACATGGGCAGCGCCTCGGCACGCTTCAAGGGGTTTATGGAGGCCACGGCGGCGTTCTACCTGGCTCAGCCCTGGCGCGACAAGCTCGCCGCAGGTTTCACCAATTCCGGCTGCCTGTGCGGCGACAAACTCAACACCTTGCTGCAGATGGCGGTGTTCGCCGCGCAGCATTCGATGATCTGGGTCGGCCTCGACCTGCTGCCGGCACGCTCCGGCACCGGCGTGTTCGACGGGCAACTCAACCGCCTCGGCAGTTCGCTGGGCGCCATGGCGCAGTCGAATGTCGAACAGTCCCCCGAATTCGCACCGCCCCCGGAAGATCGCTGCACCGCCGCGCACCTGGGCGAACGCGTGGCGCGGCTGGCTGAACGCCTGAACCACTCACCGGTTTGAATCACCCCCAACCCTCGATAAGGAGACATCGCATGAGCACGTTCACCACCCGAGACGGCACCGAGATTTACTACAAGGACTGGGGCACCGGCCAACCCATCGTCTTCAGCCACGGTTGGCCGCTGAACGCCGACAGCTGGGAATCGCAGATGATCTTCCTCGCCTCCAAAGGCTACCGGGTGATCGCCCACGACCGCCGTGGCCACGGCCGCTCCAGTCAGCCGTGGACCGGCAACGACATGGACACCTACGCCGATGACCTGGCGCAGTTGATCGAACGGCTCGACCTGAAAGACGCCGTGCTGTTCGGTTTCTCCACCGGCGGTGGCGAAGTGGCGCGTTATATCGGTCGCCACGGCACCGCGCGCGTGGCCAAGGCAGGGCTGATTTCAGCGGTGCCGCCCCTGATGCTCAAGACCGAAGCCAACCCCGGTGGCCTGCCGATCGAAGTGTTCGACGGTATTCGTCAGGCGTCCCTGGTCGACCGTTCGCAGCTGTACATCGACCTCGCCAGCGGTCCGTTCTTCGGCTTCAACAAACCGGACGCCAAACCGTCGCAAGGCATGATCGACTGGTTCTGGATGCAAGGCATGACCTCCGGCCACAAGAACGCTTATGACTGCATCAAGGCGTTCTCCGAAACCGACTTCACCGAAGACCTGAAAAAATTCGACATCCCCACGCTGGTGGTGCACGGCGACGCGGACCAGGTGGTGCCGATCGAGGCCGCCGGCATTGCTTCGGCAAAACTGGTCAAGGGGTCTACGCTGAAGGTCTACCCCGGCGCGCCCCATGGCTTGACTGATACCCACAAGGATCAGCTCAACGCGGATCTGCTGGCGTTCCTCAAGGGTTGATGTGCCCACGGCGCGGGCGTAGATCCGCGCCGTTCTCGCTCCTGATGAGCCGAATCCCTCGAGAACCTGACCATGAAAAAGCTGACCAACGCCACCGGGGCACCGGTGGCCGACAACCTCAATATCCAGACCGCCGGCCCCCGTGGGCCGGCGCTCTTGCAAGACATCTGGTTGCTGGAAAAACTCGCCCACTTCGACCGCGAACTGATCCCGGAACGGCGCATGCACGCCAAGGGTGCGGGCGCCTATGGCACGTTCACCGTCACCCATGACATCACCCGTTATACAAAAGCCAGCATCTTCAGCTCGGTGGGCAAGCAAACGCCGCTGTTCGTGCGCTTTTCCTCGGTGGCCGGCGAACGCGGCGCGGCGGATGCCGAGCGTGATATCCGTGGCTTCGCGGTGAAGTTCTACACCGACGAAGGCAACTGGGACATTGTCGGCAACAACACGCCGGTGTTTTTCTTCCGCGACCCGCTGCGTTTCTCCGACCTCAACCACGTGGTCAAGCGCGACCCGCGCACCGGCCTGCGCAACGCCACCAGCAACTGGGACTTCTGGACCCTGCTGCCCGAGGCGCTGCACCAGGTGACCATCGTGATGAGCGATCGCGGGATTCCCACCAGTTTCCGTCACATGCACGGCTTCGGCAGTCACACCTTCAGCCTGATCGACCGCGACAACAAACGGGTGTGGGTGAAGTTTCATTTTGTCTGCCAGCAAGGCATCGAAAACCTCTCGGACGCCGAGGCCGAAGCGGTGGTCGGCAAGGACCGCGAAAGCAATCTGCGCGACCTTTACGAAGTCATTGAGCAGGGCAACTTCCCGCGCTGGAAATTGTGCATTCAGGTGATGGAGGAAGAACAGGCACTCAACTATCGGCACAACCCGTTCGACTTGACCAAGGTCTGGCCACACGCTGAATTCCCGCTGATTGAAGTGGGCGTCATGGAGCTCAATCGCAACGCCGAAAACCACTTTGCCGAAATCGAACAGGCAGCGTTTTCGCCGGCCAACGTGGTGCCGGGCGTGAGTTTTTCACCGGACCGCATGCTCCAGGCGCGGCTGTTTTCCTATGGCGATGCCCAGCGTTATCGCCTCGGCGTGAACTTCAACCACATCCCGGTCAACGCGCCGCGCTGTCCGGTGCACAGCTACCACCGCGACGGCGCCATGCGCACCGACGGCAACCTCGGCGGTACCGCCAGTTACTTCCCGAACAGTGTCGGTGAATGGCAGGACTCGCCGGAACTGGCCGAGCCGCCGCTGCCGCTGGAAGGCTTTGCCCAGCATTATGATCATCGGTTGGAAGAGGATCATTACGAACAGCCGGGTAACCTGTTCCGACTACTCGATCCGGCGCGCAAGCAGTTGCTGTTCGACAACACCGCACGCGCCATGAACGGCGTGCCGCAGGCGATCCGCCAGCGTCATATCGACAACTGCACCAAGGCTGATCCGGCCTACGGATTTGGCGTGGCCGAGGCGTTGGAGCGGTTGGTGCCGTTAGGGTAAAGGCGGCAGGCTTGCCGGCGATGACGCCCATGAAATCGCCATCGCCAGCAAGCCGGGCTCCTACAGGTTTTGCGTAATATCCAAATCCCGAACACCCCACAAACCCTGTAGGAGCCGGCTTGCTGGCGATGGCGCCCATGAAGTCGCCATCGCCGGCAAGCCGGGCTCCTACAGGTTTGTGTCATCCCCAAATCCCGAACACCCCACAATCCCTGTAGGAGCCGGCTTGCCGGCGATGGCGCCCATGAAATCGCCATCGCCAGCAAGCCGGGCTCCTACAGGTTTTGTGTCGATCATCAATCCCCGAACACCTCGCAATCCCTGTAGGAGCCGGCTTGCTGGCGATGGCGCCCATGAAATCGCCATCGCCGGCAAGCCGGGCTCCTACAGGTTGACGCGTGGAAGCGCGCGCACGGCTCGGCAGCGCCAGGCGAATGGGTTGATGCCTTCGCTGCGGGTGAAGATGTGGCAGAAGTGCGCCTGATCGCAGAAACCGCATTCGAGGCTGATCTGCGTGAGGCTCAGGTCGGTGTTCTGGATCAGTTGCTTGGCCCGGGCGATGCGTTGGTGGCGAATCCAGTCTTGGGGCGAGAGGCCGGTGCTGCACTTGAATGCACGGGAGAAGTGACTGCGCGAGAGGGCGCAGGCGCGTGCCAGTTCGGTCACTTCGACGGTTTCACCGAGGCGTTCGAGGATCAGTTGCTTGACCAGGCTTTCGCGCCACGGGGTCAGGCCGCCGGTGGTTTTCTTTCGCGTTTCAGTGGCAGTCGCGCGGGCGACGTTTTGCTGAGAATGAGCCATGACAAATGTCCGTGTCGGTGAGCTTCATTCTTGGTCGCGGGGCTCTGGCAGGCGAGTTAAACGTTGTTAATTTCGCCGATGCGCAGTGGTGGACAACGGCGCTGACTCAGCACATGGCTGCAATTTTCGCGGTGCCGGGCGAGGCATGATCGACGTCTTGTGGCGGGCCTGTGCATGGCCGCTCTTCTGACTTGATCAAGGGTGACGGCATGAAACATTCTCTGGTTGGCGCGTTGGGCCTCGCGGTGGCGCTGGCGTCCGGAATCTCCTCGGCTCAGGCACCGGCACAGGTCGGCACCCAGGTGCCGGGCTACTTCCGCCTGGCAGTAGGCTACTTTGAGGTGACGGCTCTGTTCGACGGCTACAACGACCTGTCGCCCAAACTGCTCCAGGGCCTGACCCAAAGCCAGATTCGCGCACTGCTGGCCCGTCGCTCGATTGAAACACCGGGGGTGCAGACTGCGTTCAACGCCTTCCTGATCAACACCGGCAAGCAATTGGTCCTGGTGGATACCGGCGCCGGCCAGTGCATCGGTGCGACGGCGGGCATGCTCTCGGACAACATGAAAGCCGCCGGCTACGAGCCTTCGCAGGTCGACACGATTCTGTTGACCCACCTGCACCTGGACCATGTGTGCGGATTGGTCGACGGCCAGCAGAAACCGGTTTTTGCCAACGCCACGGTCTACGCCGCGAAGGCCGAAGCCGATTACTGGCTTGATCCTCAGGCGCTGGCCAAAGCTCCCGAGGGCGCCAAGCCGTATTTCAAAATCGCCCAGGACTCCACTGCACCGTACGTCGCGGCGGGACGTTTCAAGACGTTCGACGCCGGCCAGTCGCCTGTGCCGGGGGTCGAGGCCACGCTGGAAGCCGGGCACACGCCGGGCAGCACGACGTACCGCTTCACCTCTCATGGGCAGAGCATTTTGTTCATGGGCGATCTGGTGCATAACCTCGCGGTGCAGTTCTTGCACCCGGAAGTCTCGATTGGTTTTGACGTCAACAGCCAGCAAGCGATCAAAAGCCGCGCCAAGGTGTTCAGCGATGCTGCCGCCAGCAAAACCTGGGTGACGGCAGCGCACTTGCCGTTTCCGGGCATCGGCCACATCGCCGCAGAGGGCAAGCATTTTCAATGGGTTCCGGTGGAATACGGTCCTTATAAACGTGCGGCGAAAGTGCCGCTGATCGAGTAAAGTCCGACGCATTCACAAGGGAGCCGTGCCTATGAACCGTAACGATCTGCGCCGCGTCGACATGAACCTGTTGGTGATTTTCGAGGCCTTGATGTTCGAAAAAAACCTGACCCGGGTGGCTGAAAAACTGTTCATGGGCCAACCGGCGGTGAGTGCGGCGCTGGGGCGGTTACGGGATCTGTTTGACGATCCGTTGCTGTTGCGTAATGGCCGCGGCATGGAGCCGACAACGCGGGCGCTGGCGATTCTGAAGGAATTGCAGCCAGCGATGGATGTGATTTCCGGGGCGGTCAGCCGAGCTAAAGAATTCGATCCGGCGAGCAGCTGCGATGTGTTCCGCATTGGTTTGTCGGACGACGCCGAATTCGGTTTGTTCCCGCCGTTGTTGCGGCAACTGCAAGAAGAGGCGCCGGGGATTGTTGTGGTGGTGCGGCGTGCGAACTATTTGCTGATGCCGGCATTGCTGGCCTCAGGAGAAATCTCTGTGGGGGTGAGTTACACCACGGATTTGCCCGCGAATGCGAAGTGCAAGAAATTGCGCGACATCCCCTGCAAGGTGCTGCGCGGGGACAAGCGACCGGGGACGCTGACGCTCGACGAATATTGCGAACGACCGCATGCGATGGTGTCGTTCTCTGGCGACCTGAGCGGCAATATCGATCTGGATCTGGCCAAGGTTGGCCGCAGTCGTCGGGTGGTGTTGGGCGTTCCGCAGTTCAGTGGGTTGCGTGCATTGCTTGCCGGCACGGAGATGATTGCAACCGTGCCGGATTATGCGGCGTGTGCGCTGGTTGAAGGGTGTGCGTTGCGGGCTGAGGATCCACCGTTTCCCATTGATGCTGCGCAGCTTTCGATGGCTTGGAGTGGGGTGCACGACAATGATCCGGCGGAGCGGTGGTTGCGGTCTCGGATCAGTGAGTTTATGTCGAGGCCTTTGCCTGTATCGGGTTGAACGTGGCGGCCTTCGGGCCGACCAGGTTCTTGTTGTCGGTGTACATATCCATTTCTGCGGTAACGGCCACTTAGGGTTTCGCCCTTACGGCGACTCACTTTTTTTTCAAACGCCAAAAAAAAGTAAGCAAAAAAAGGCTCGCCCCGAGCGTCCGGCCCCTCGCTAAGGCTCGGCGTTCCCTCGCTCCGGTCCTGCTCCGTGGGCCCGCCGCCATCGGCCATCCCTGGCCGGGGGCGGCTAGCCCGGCATCCATGCCGGGCTGCCCACTGCGCAGAACCTCCACTCGGCCTCCCGAAGGGGCGGGTAGATCAAAATCAAAAGCTGCAGGCGAGCTAACGCTCGGCCTGATGAGTGGTGAAGGGCGCGGGTGCGTTGCTTTGCTCTTCGTAGGAGCGATGCTTGCTCGCGAAGGCAGCCTGAGAGCCGATCCTTCACTCACGAATGTACCCAACCCTCTGTAGGAGCCGGCTTGCCGGCGATGGCGTCCGGTCAGTCACGCACTCATTGCCTGACCCACCGCCATCGCCGGCAAGCCGGCTCCTACAGGGGACCGCGTTAGCTTTTGATTTTTACCACTCATCAGGTCGAGCGTTAGCTCGCCTTCAGCTTTTGATCTGAGCGCCCCCTCGAGAGGCCGAGCGCAGGTTCTGCGCAGTGGGCAACCCGGCATGGATGCCGGGTTAGCCGCCCCCGGCCATGGATGGCCGATGGCGGCGGGCCCACGGAGCAGGACCGGAGCGAGGGCATGGCGAGCATTAGCGAGCCACCGAACGAAAGGGGCAAGAGCGCTTGGTTACTTGCCGCTTCTGCAAGTGACTCGCCGTAAGGGCGAAACCAATAGCAGCCGTTACCGCGGGAATGGATATGTACATCAATAGAAGATAGGTCGGCTATCAGGCCGCCATCGCCGGCAAGCCGGCTCCTACAGGGGGGCGATGGCTGGCGATCCTGATCGGCTCACAAAAAGAGCACGTACATTCAATTTTCCCCGCCCCCACACCGGCACTATCAAATGAGGTCCCGGCGCTTTGACGCCGATGGTTTTTCATTTGTGCAGGTAGTCCATGAACGCTTCGCAATGGGATGAACGGGCCCAGGATATCGGGCTGTTTTTTTTGCGGGTCAGCGGTGGTTTGTTTCTGCTGTGGGTGCACGGTTTGCCCAAGCTGCTTAACTACAGTGCTCAACTGCAAGTCATCGAAGACCCTTTCCACCTGGGCGCGAATGTCACGCTGATGTTGGCGATTTTTGCCGAGGTGCTGTGCCCGCTGCTGATCATTGCCGGGGTGTTGGTGCGCCTGGCGTGCCTGCCGATTTTGTCTGTGTTGTGGATTGCACTGCTGGTTGTGCACCCGCAATGGAGCCTCGAGGAAGGGCAGTTCGGCTGGCTGCTGTTGATTCTGTTCACCAGCCTCTTTATCGCCGGGCCGGGACGGCTGGCGCTCAATGTCCGACTCGCCGGAGCTTTGCGTTATGTCTGAATCCAATCGTTTCGAGGAAGTCGTGACCCTGGTCATCAAGCACCGGGTCAAAGCCGGTTTTGAAGTGCCCTACGAAGCCTGGTTGCGCAACATCGTCAGTATCGCCGGGCAGCAGGATGGGCACTTGGGGGTGGATGTGATGCGCGGCAAGAGCGCCGGCCTCGACATGTACACCTGCGTGCTGCGCTTTTGCTCCACCGACGCGATGCAGCACTGGCTCGATTCGCCACAACGGCTGGAACTGGTCAATGAAGCCACGCCGATGCTCGCCGATGGCGACCAGACCGAGGTCAACCCGGTCAAAGAATTCTGGTTCGCGCCGCCGGCTGAAACCGGTTCGCCGCCGCCGCGCTGGAAGCAGGCCGTGGTGACGTTGCTGGTGATTCTGCCGCACACCTTGCTGGTGCCGCTGCTCTGGGGCCCGCTGTTGCGGCTTAACGCGTTCCTGTCCAGTTACGTGGTCGCCACGTTCCTGATCACGCTGACCATCGTCGTTTCGGTGGTGTACCTGTTCATGCCGATGGCGACGCGTTTGTTCGCGCCTTGGCTGTCCCCCTCCACTCAGCCCAAGGAAACGCGATGAACGCCGACCTGATTTTGTTCAATGGCCAATTTCATACCGTTGACCGTGAAAACCCACGCGCCAGTGCCGTCGCCATCAGCGATGGCCGTTTCGTCGCGGTCGGCACTGACGCCGAAGCCATGGCCCTGCGCGGTTCCGGCACCCAAGTCATCGACCTCAAGGGCCGCTGCGTCATCCCCGGCCTTAACGACTCGCACTTGCACCTGATCCGTGGCGGTTTGAACTACAACCTCGAACTGCGCTGGGAAGGTGTGCCGTCGCTGGCCGACGCCCTGCGCATGCTCAAGGATCAGGCTGACCGCACGCCAACGCCGCAGTGGGTGCGCGTGGTCGGTGGCTGGAACGAATTCCAGTTCGCCGAAAAGCGCATGCCAACCCTGGAAGAGCTCAACCAAGCGGCACCGGATACGCCGGTATTTGTCCTGCATCTATATGACCGCGCTCTGCTCAACCGCGCCGCGTTGCGCGTGGCTGGTTACACCCGCAACACGCCGAACCCGCCGGGTGGCGAGATTGTGCGCGATGCCAACGGTGAGCCGACCGGCATGCTGGTCGCACGCCCGAACGCGATGATTTTGTACTCGACCCTGGCCAAGGGGCCGAAGTTGCCGCTGGAGTATCAGGTCAACTCGACCCGCCAGTTCATGCGCGAACTCAACCGTCTCGGCCTGACCAGCGCCATCGATGCCGGCGGCGGTTTCCAGAATTATCCGGACGATTACCAGGTGATCGAGCAGTTGGCCAAGGACCAGCAACTGACCATCCGCATCGCCTACAACCTGTTCACCCAGAAACCCAAGGAAGAGCTGACCGACTTCAAGAACTGGACCAGCAGCGTGACCCTGCATCAGGGCGATGACTTCCTGCGACACAACGGCGCCGGGGAAATGCTGGTGTTCTCGGCGGCGGATTTCGAGGACTTCCTCGAGCCGCGCCCGGACCTGCCGAAAACCATGGAAGACGAGCTGGAGCCGGTGGTCCGCCACTTGGTCGAGCAGCGTTGGCCGTTCCGTTTGCACGCGACCTACAACGAATCCATCAGCCGCATGCTCGACGTGTTCGAGAAGGTCAACCGCGACATCCCGTTCAATGGTTTGCCGTGGTTTTTCGACCACGCCGAAACCATCACGCCGCAGAACATCGAACGGGTGAGGGCGCTGGGTGGCGGTATCGCAATTCAGGATCGCATGGCGTTTCAGGGCGAGTATTTCGTCGAGCGTTACGGCGCCAAGGCTGCCGAAGCGACGCCGCCGATCAAGCGCATGCTGGCCGAAGGTGTGCCGGTTGGCGCAGGCACCGACGCGACGCGGGTGTCCAGCTACAACCCATGGACTTCGCTGTACTGGATGGTTAGCGGTCGCACCGTCGGTGGCCTGGAGCTGCACGCCGAGGGGCTGTCCCGGCAGACCGCGCTGGAACTGTTCACCCACGGCAGCGCCTGGTTCTCTTCCGAGCAGGGCAAGAAAGGCATGATCAAAGTCGGCCAACTGGCTGACGTCGCGGCACTGAGCGCGGACTTTTTCAGCGTTGACGAAGAAGCGATCAAGTGGATCGAGTCGGTGTTGACCGTGGTCGGCGGCAAGGTGGTGTACGCCGCCGGTGATTTCGAAAAACTCGGCCCGGCCAGTGTGCCGGTGCTGCCGGACTGGTCGCCGGTGGTCAAGGTGCCGGGTCACTGGCGCCCGACGTCGCCGATGCAGGCGCAGGTTCACCATTGCAGCGGGCCGTGCGGCGTGCATTCCCACAGTCATGAAAAGGCGCGGTTGTCGAACGCGCCGGTCAGCGATTTCGCCGGTTTCTGGGGCGCCTTCGGCTGCTCGTGCTTCGCGTTCTGACGATCACAAAAAAGCGCCGACCCGCGTGTCGGCGCCTTATGTAATACCCATCCATCGAGGAGTTTCACATGAGCAACGTTCCGTACAAACGCCTGAACAAAGACGATGCCGTTGTCCTGTTGGTCGATCACCAGACCGGTCTGATTTCGCTGGTTCAGGATTTCTCGCCGAACGAATTCAAGAACAACGTGCTGGCCCTGGGCGACGTGGCCAAGTTCTTCAAACTGCCGACCATCCTCACCACCAGCTTCGAAAACGGCCCGAACGGCCCAATGGTGCCGGAATTGAAAGAGCAGTTCCCGGACGCGCCGTACATCCCGCGTCCAGGCCAGATCAACGCCTGGGACAACGAAGATTTCGTCAAGGCCGTCAAAGCCACCGGCCGCAAGCAGCTGATCATCGCGGGTGTGGTGACTGACGTTTGCGTGACCTTCCCGACGCTGTCGGCGCTGGCCGAAGGGTTTGAAGTGTTTGTGGTGACCGATGCTTCCGGTACGTTCAACGAAACCGTGCAACAAGCCGCGTGGGCTCGGATGGCGGCGGCCGGTGCTCAACTGGTGAACTGGTTCTCCGTGGCGTGCGAGCTGCAGGGCGACTGGCGCAACGACATGGAAGGCCTGGCGAACCTGCTGTCGCCGCGTATTCCCAACTATCGCAACCTGATGAACAGCTACTCGGTGCTGACTTCGAAATAAGTCCGCCGCCAAAAAAATGCCCGCGATCTGCGGGCATTTTTTTTGTTTTTCGTAGGAGCCGGCTTGCCGGCGATGGCGATCTCACGGGCGCTATCGCCGGCAAGCCGGGCTCCTACAAGTCTGTTGCAGTTATACAGATTGGCGTTTTTGTAGCCAGCTGAGAAAACCACCTTTCTTGATCGGCACCGGTTTGGCCAGCAGCGCCAACCGACTGTTCTGCTGCCGCACCGCCTGCAACTTGTTCAACGCCCGACCCACTTCAACCTGTTGTTCCATGCAGCTGCGGGTCAGGGATTTGTCGATCCGATAGATGATGCACGAGGTCAACGCGGTGAACGTAGCCTGCGACGGTGTGTCGGTGAGGATGCTCTGTTCACCCATCACCTCGCTCGGCCCCATGCGCCCGGCTTCGGTTTGCCCGGCGCCGTCCGGTACTGTCGCGCTGACCACGCCTGTGGCGATGACCATCAGGCTGTCCGGCACTTCACCCAATTCCAGCACCACCTGGCCAGCCGCGTACTGCTGCGCGACCATCGAACGGGCCATCCGGTCGCGTTCGTCTTCGCTCAGGGAACGGAAGACTTTCACCTCGTCCAGCAAGGACCGCGCGCGGGTTGTCGGTTCGATCACGCCGTCGAGCTGCCGGGAAATACCCGCCGCTTCGAGGTGCCGATGGGCCAGGTCGAACAGTTGATTGCGCACTTCGCTTTTCTTGCCCAGCTCAGCGATAAACCCGCTGGCGACGTATTCGGACATGGTTTCGCCAGCCTCTTTCAGCACGGCTTTCGGCGCCGGGTTGAGCAGCAGACTGCTGCTGCCTTGCAGCGTGCGATCCAGTGCATCCAGCACTCGACGCGGACGGATGTGGTTGGGCACCTGGATGCTGATCGACACGCCATGCATGTTGCCGGGGCGGCTCAGGTTGACGATCTTGGCTTTGGCCGCCACCGAGTTCGGCACCACCGCCGTACTGCCCGCACTGGTCAGCAGGTGAGTGGCGCGCCAATCGATGTCGAGCACCTTACCCTCAACGCCGTCGATCACGATCCAGTCATCCACCTGATACGGCTTGGTGGTATTGAGCACGATCCCGGAAAACACGTCGCTCAGGGTGCTTTGCAACGCCAGGCCGACGACGATTGCCACCACCCCGGACGTCGCCAGCAAACCTTTCACCGGCAACTCCAGCACGTAACCAGCTGCGGCGACGATGGCGACCAGGAACACCAGTGCGCCGATGACATCCTGCAGCAACCGACCGCTGTGCCCGATGCGTCGCATCAGCACTAGGCCGATGACTTCGGTGAGCACACGTGCGGCGTACAACCACCAGAGAATCCCCAGCGCCGTGGCGCCCAGTTGCGCCACGCGGTCGTCTGCCAACAGCGGCGCCTGCAACGGGCTGACGCCGGCGTTGATGATGAGCGCGCTGAACATCAGAAACAGCGCCAGGCGCACACCGACCCGCGTGACGCGATGCTTGAACGGCGCTAGGTGCCAGAGCACGGCGTCGATGACCAGCAACAGCGCACTCCAGGACAGCAGATGACCGTAGATGAGGGACATGGAAGAGCTCCGGAAGACTGATTTTTTTGTAGGAGCCGGCTTGCCGGCGATGGCGATCTCAAACCCTGCATCGCTCTCACGGACGCCATCGCCGGCAAGCCGGCTCCTACAATTTGACCTGCGTAAACCCGATCCCTTGTAGGAGCCAGGCTTGCCGGCGAAGGCGTACTTGAAGGCGCCTTCGCGAGCAAGCTTCGCTCCTACAGTTGAACTGTGCGACCCCGATCCCTTGTAGGAGCCAGGCTTGCCGGCGAAGGCGTACTTGAGAGCGCCTTCGCCGGCAAACGGAGCGCCGCCCGGCCGCTCCTACAGAAAAGCCCCTCGCACGATGACCGTGGGAGGGGCGAGGGGACTCAGTTCAGATGAGTCTTGAGCTCCAGCGCGGCCTGACGCACCGCTGCTTTCACTTCCGGAATCTGGCTCAGTGGATTGAGCAAACCGAAGTCGTGAATCATCCCGTTGTAACGCACCGCCGTGACCGGCACACCGGCCGCATCGAGGTGGCGGGCATAGGCTTCGCCTTCGTCACGCAGCACGTCGAACTCGGCGGTCTGCACCAGCGCTGCCGGCAAACCCTTGAGCTGTTCGGCGCTGGCCTGCAACGGCGAGGCATGGATCTGCGCACGCTCGGCCTGGTCGGTGGTGTAGTTGTCCCAGAACCAATTCATCATGCCTTTGGTGAGGAAGTGGCCTTCGGCAAATTGCTGGTACGAGCCGGTGTCGAACTGCGCGTTGGTCACTGGCCACATCAACAACTGGAAGCGCAGCGCCGGGGCTTTCTGTTCCTTGGCCATCAACGCCACGACCGCCGCCATGTTGCCACCGACGCTGTTTCCGGCCACCGCGAGACGCTTGCCGTCGACGCCGATGTCCTTGCCATGCTCGGCCACCCAGCGGGTCGCGGCGTAGGCCTGGTTGATCGCGGTCGGGTAGTGCGCTTCCGGCGATGGCGTGTAATCGACATACACCGCGACGGCACCGGAGCCGACCACCAGGTCATGAATCAAGCGTTGGTGAGTCGGGTAATCGCCCAGCACCCAGCCGCCACCGTGGAAGAACATGAACACCGGCAACTCACCTTTGACCTTGGCCGGGCGCACGATTTTCAGGTTAATGGTTTGACCATCGACCTTGATTGCACGATCGCTGACGTCCACACCCGACAGATCAACCTTGACCGAGTTTTGCGCACCGGTCAGCACCGCACGGGCATCTTTCGGGCTCAGTTGCTCAAGCGGCTTGCCACCACCGGCGGCGAGGGCTTCGAGGAAGGCTTGAGTGTTGTGTTCAACGCCTGGGCTGCCAGCGGCAAAGGCGTTGCCGACGGAGAGGGCGAGGAGGGAAGCGGTCAGGGTTTTCTTGACGAGGTTCATGAGTAAATCCTTTTTAATGAATTAGAGATTGGTTACCTAAGGGTCAGGTTGCTGCTGCGCTGGGACTCAGGCCTCAGCAACACCGTGGACACAGATTAATAGGGTGCTCGAAAGGGAAAAAGCGGCTATAAAGCGTTTAACTGTCAACCGGAAAGTGACAATGAACCCGTTCGAAGATATGCGTATTTTTTGCCAGGTCATGGACTCCGGCAGCTTCACCTCAGCCGCCGATCAATTGGGCCTGTCCAAGCAGTTCGTCAGCCGTCGCTTGATGCAACTTGAAGAACGCCTGGGCGTACGCTTGCTCAACCGCTCCACGCGGCGCCTGGACGTCACCCCGCTGGGCCAGAGTTATTACGAGTCGGCGTTGCGCTTGCTCAGCGAAGTCGAGCAGGTGGAACAGGGCATCGCCGGCCAGACCACCGAACCGCGCGGCACCATTCGCGTGAGTGCGCCGTTGTCGTTTGCAGTGGCGCATTTGGGGTGTTTGCTGCCGGTGTTCTTGCAGCGTTATCGCGATGTCACGGTGGAAGTGGATTTGAGCGACCGCCCGGTGGATCTGATCAGCGAGGGTTACGACCTGGCGTTGCGCATCGGCATCCTCGAAGACTCGACGCTGATCGCCCGCCGCATCGCTTCGATCCAGCGGGTGTATTGCGCCAGCCCGGCTTACCTGGCGGAGCGCGGAACACCGGGTAAACCCGAGGACCTGCACACGCACGACTGCCTGCCGTATGGCCACGGCCGCCAGGTGCAATGGCGTTTTGAAGGGCAGGGCAAGCCACTGGCGGTCAACGTGACCGGGCGGATGCGGGTCAACAACGGTGAGTTGCTCAGGGATGCGGCCATTGCCGGGATGGGGATCACGTACCTGCCGACCTTCATTGTCGGGGCCGCGTTGAAGGATGGGCGGCTGGTGCCGGTGCTGGATGAGTTTCGCCCGCAGCCGCTGACGTTGTCGGCGGTGTACCCGCAGCATCGCCAGAGTTCGCGACCGGTGCAGGCGTTGATCGAGTTTCTGCGTGAGCGGCTGGATCAGGCTGAAGAAATTTTATAGAGCACAGCACATTTCCAATGTGGGAGCGAGCCTGCTCGCGAAGGCAGAGTGTCAGACGACATCAATGTTGAATTACAAAATGCTTTCGCGAGCAGGCTCGCTCCCACAGGGATTTGTGGCGAACCTTTGTTCAGCAGTGATCAGGACCTATTGTCATCACCCGGCTCGCCACCGACGTGCACGCCGTGGTCGTCACCCGGTTCACCGCCGACATGAACGCCGTGGTCATCGCCGACTTCACCGGCATGATGAACGCCGTGGTCGTCACCGATTTCACCGGCGTGATGAACCCCACGGTTGTGGCCGACTTCACCGGCGTTATGAACGCCGTGATCGTCTCCCGGTTCGGCATGGGTGCCGCTGCGACCGGATGAGGCTGTGTTGCCGGAATGTCCCGAGTCATGGTCGCTGCCACTGTGACCGCTGCCGCTATTGCCGCCGCTGCCGCTTCCACCGTTACCGCTGCCGCCATTGCCGCCACTGCCGCTTCCGCCGTGGCCGCCGCCATTGCCGCCGCCACCACCACCGTTTCCGCCACCACCACCGCCGCCAGAGCCACCGCCGCCGCCACCACCAGAGCCTCCACCACCCCCACCATCCTTGGCCTGAGCACTAGATACGCCGGAGAGGCTGTCCGGAATCAATACGGTAGACGCCGACAAAACCGCGCCAATAGCTACTGCTAGTAAAAGCTTGTTGATGTGCATGTCGTTCTCCGTTTTCTTATTCAGGTTGGAACGTTGATGAACAATGCAACTTGCTGCTCAATTCAGTGGGAGAACACTGCAACGTTCCGGTTTATTCAGTTGCAACGTCGATGAACGATGAACGGTACGACTCGACCCTGTCCCGGGGTCAGTGAATGCTCGAGGCCAGTTCGAATATCGGGATGTACATCAGGATCACGATGACCCCGATCAACAGGCCGATGAAGGTCATGAGCAAGGGTTCGAACAAACGTACGAACCATTCGATCCATCGGCTGATTTCTTCGTCGTAGAAATCCGCGCTGCGTTCCATCATTTGTCCGAGGTTGCCGGACTGCTCGCCGGCACGCAGCAAGCGCAGGGACACTGGCGTCACGAGGTGATTGAGCTCCAGCGCCGTCGACAGCGATTGCCCTTCGCGTACCCGCTCGCAGGCCTGGTCCAGGCGCACGCGGGAGGCAGCGGTGAGCAGGCCGCGGACCATGCCCATGGCGGTGACGAGAGGGATGCCGCCCTGCAGCAGAATCCCCAGCGAGCGATAGAAGCGCGCCAGTTCGTACATGAAGATGCGTTGATGGACTGCCGGGAGTTTTTCGATCACGCGGTCCACGCCCCGACGAAAGGCCGGTTGGCGCTGGAGGAAGGCGAGGGCGACGACGACCGCCGCCAACGTGCCGAAGAATTCGCCCTGGTGAGCATGCAGGAACATCCCGCTGTTCATCAGCACTTGTGACAGCCACGGCAGGTTATTGCCCAGCCCTTCGAACACCAGGCTGAAGCGCGGCACTACATAACCCATCAAAAACAGGACCACGCCACCTCCCACCACCAGCAACAGCATGGGGTAGATCGAAGCGCTGACGATCTTCTGTCGAACCTCGTCCATGCGCTGGCGATAGCTGACATAGCGGCCCAGCGCTTCGCCCACCGCGCCGGTCTTCTCGCTGGACTGCACCAGCGCCACATAGAGCGGGGGGAAAACCGCCGACAACTGACCCAATGCCTGGGAGAACGATTTGCCCTCATAAAGCAGGCGCACCAGCTCACTCAAGGTTTTGCGGGCCTGTGGCGCGGTTTCTTTTTCCGCCAGGCTTTCCAGCGCATCGATCAACGGCAGGCCGGCGTTGAGCAGGGTGGTCAGCTCCTGGCTGAACAACACCAGGTTGAACGTCTCGCGCTTTTGCAGTCGCAACGCCCGCCAGTGCTTTTCGGCTTGCAGGCTGACGACCCGCAGGCCCTGGTCTTCGACAATGCGTCGGGCTTCGCTGTCCCCTTGGGCCTCGACCGTCATCGAGACCACGCCGGCCTTGCCGACGGCCTTGAGATGAAAGCGCATGCTCGCCTCCCGTTACTGCCAACTGGTGATTTCGGCGTTTTCGCCTTCGCCGCCGGGTTGACCGTCCTTGCCCATGGACAGCAGGTCGTATTCACCGTTTTCACCGGGGTAGCGGTAGGTGTAATTGCGGCCCCACGGATCCTGCGGCAGTTTTTTCTGCAGGTAGGGGCCGGTCCAGCGGGTTTCATCACTGGGCGCGGTGACCAGCGCCTGCAAACCCTGTTCGGTCGACGGGTAATGGCCGACCTCCAGGCGGTACAAATCCAGCGCTTTGCCCAGGCCTTCGATTTGCGCCTTGGCCACCTTCACTTCGGAGCGGCCGAGTTGGGCGAAATACTTCGGCGCGACGATGCCGGCCAACAGCCCCAGCACCACCAGCACCACCAACAGTTCGAGCAAGGTGAACCCACGCTGAGCTCGCGGTGAGCCATTACGCGGGGCACAACACAGACGATGATTCATGATGACCTCACACAGTCGGCAAAAGGGTCGCCACAGAGGCTCATGCAATTGCCATGCTCACCCCGGACATCCTGCCGCAACCCCTGAATTACTGGCCTTCGCGCTTACGGCACAGTGCTTGCGTATGGCTGGTTCACTACCGGTCATTGGGGCAATAGCCCCATTTTTCGGGGCCGGTCAGGGGAGACAGAATAATGAAAACACTCACCACTGGACTGCTCGGCTGCATGCTGCTGGCAGGCACAGCTCAGGCCGATGTATTCGTTTCCGTGGACAGCAAGGGCAGCTACGTTTTGTCCAATGTCCACCGCCCCGGTCGCACCTACGAACGGGTGATTCACGAGCCTGAATCGTCGCAGGTCAGCCTCGATCAACAGCCGCAGATGATTGCCCGGCAACCCTATGCCGAGCTGGTTTCGGCGGCCGCCACGGCCAATCAATTACCGGCGGCGCTGTTGCATGCGGTGATCCAGGCCGAGTCCCACTACGACTCCAGCGCGACTTCATCGAAGGGGGCCGGCGGGCTGATGCAATTGATGCCCGATACCGCCCGGGAAATGGGTGTGACCAACGTCTATGACCCCAAGGCCAACATTCAGGGCGGGGCCAAATACCTCAAGCGCCTGATGACCCTGTTCGACAACGACATCGCGCTTGCCGTGGCGGCCTACAACGCCGGGCCGCAAGCGGTGCTGAGCCGTGGCGGGGTGATCCCGCCGTTCGCCGAAACCCGCCGTTATGTGCCGAGCGTGCTGCGCCAATACCGCCGCTTGCAAGGCCTGGCCGTGGATGCGCCGCTGTGATGGGTGATGGCCCCACATGTGGGGCAACGCATTCATCTGTAGGAGCCGGTTTGCTGGCGAAGGCATTTTCACAATCACCACCTGCCCACAAGTCGGATCGTCAGCAAGCCGGCTCCTACAGGTGTGGGCGTTCTGGCGGAATCAACGGGCAACCCGAATGGTGGGGATTGGGTGGGGAATATCCCCCGACTTATCAAGTCGTTTACGTAGCTGGCTGAAAAATAACAAAAAAATTTATGGCATGCGGATTGCTCCAGGGGATTTGTCGAGAATCATTCCCGTGAGTACCCAAAGCGAGGCCCGTGATCATGACCGGCATACCCCACGCTCATCACTTGGTTAACTTGCTGCTATTTTTTGCACCTCTGTTTGGCATCGAGCTGGCCGAAGCCGCCATACGTTGCGAACGAAATCTGGTGGCGAACGTCGTGGCGCTGGATCAACCACTGATGTTCAACCGCCTCGGCGCGCAAAACGTCAACGGCATGATGTTCGCCCTGCGTCGTGATGTGGTCGACGATCACAATGTGTCCCTGGCCTACGGTGGCGCAGCGGTGCCGGGCAAGGTTTCGCTGCGGCCCGACAAGCGTCCGCGTCCATTGGTGTTGCGCGTTGCCGCCGGTGACTGCCTGACCATCAATCTGCAGAACCTGCTGGCCTATCAGGCCAACCCCGGCAGCCACGACAGCGGCGAGGAAGAAGAGGGGGAGATCGAGGGCGAGGTAGAAATCGGCAACGCGGAGCAGTTCAAGGTTGATGAGCAGGTCACCGACCGTCACGTCGGCTTTCAGGTCAACGGTCTGCAGGCGGTCAACAGCATTGACGACATCTCGGCCTACACCGGACGCAACCCCAATACGCTGGTCGCCCCCGGCGCGACCCGTTCCTACACTTTGTATGCCGAGCGTGAAGGGGCGTTTGCCGCCAGCAGTCGCGGTGCAACGTTCGGTGGTGAAGGCGATGCGGGCAACGTCGCCAACGGCCTGTTCGGCGAAGTGGTGGTGGTGCCCAAGGGCGGCCGCACCTATCGCAACACCGTGACCGAAGAAGAAATGCGCCTCGCCAGCACCGGCCGCACGCCGGCCGGTCAACCGATTGTCGATTACCAGGCACGCTACCCGCAGCGTGAACCGTGGATTCGTGAAGGCAAGGCCGGCACGCCGATCATCAACATGGTCGACGGCAACGAAATCATCTCCAGCGAGAGCGATGCGATCGTCATGGGCAGCAACGCCGACGGCAGCTTCCCGCCGTCGACCTATCCGCTGGAAGCCATCGGCAAACGCAACCCGGCGTTGCCTAACCGGCTGGAACCGTTCCGCGATTTCGCCTCGCAATTCCAGGATGAAACCGCCGCGACCCAGGCATTCCCCGCGTACTGGGAAGACCCGGTCATGGCCCACGTGCTGGAGCCGACCCGCGATTCGTTCATGATCAACTACGGCTCCGGCGGCATGGGCGCCGAAGTGGTCGCCAACCGATTAGGCGTCGGGCCGATGCACGATTGCCTGTCCTGCGCCTATGAAGAATTCTTCCTCAGTTCGCACACCGTCGGCGACGTGGCGATGCTGGTGGACGTGCCGGCCAACGCCGGTCTGGAAAGCATCCGCCCGGGCGAAACACCGCGCGCCGATCAGGTCGGGGTCAAGGCGACCATGGCGCTGTATCCGTCCGAGCCGTCCAACGTCAACCACAGCTACATCGGTGACTTCGTCAAATTCCGCAACACCCACAACGGCCACGAACAACACATCTTCCACCTGCACGGACACCAGTGGCTGTTCAACCCCAACGACGACAACTCCGACTACGTGGATGCCCAAGGCATCGGGCCGGGCGCCGGTTACACCTATGAAATCGCCAACGGCGGTTCGGGCAACCGCAATCGCGTCGCCGGTGATGCGATCTATCACTGCCACTTCTATCCGCACTTCGCCCAAGGCATGTGGAGCATGTGGCGGGTGCACGACGTGTTTGAAGAAGGCACCCGACTCGAGGTGTCCCAGCAGGGCGCCGACGGTTATCACAGCGAACCTTATGCACTGCGCAACGGTAAACCGGCCGCTGGCGCCCGGGCCTTGCCCGATGGCGAGATCATTGCCGGCACGCCGATTCCAGCGGTCGTGCCGCTCCCGGGCAAAGCCATGGCGCCGATGCCGGGCAAAGTCGCGGTCGTGCCGAAAATCGGCGAGACCCTGGTGGCTGGCAATGACGACGGTGAGCATACCGGTGGCGCCCGGGCCATTGGCTCCCTGGCGCTGGTCGACCGCAGCAACGCCAACCGCAACGCCGACGGCAGCCTGAAAAACCCTGGTTATCCGTTCTGGATCGGCGGCATGGAAAGCTCGGTCGGCCAACGTCCACCGACCCCACCGCTGGACATGCTCGACGCCGCCAAGGCTCAGGCCTTGAAAACCAGCGGCAATGCCTTGTGGGCCAACCTCGATCCGGCGCAGTCCGGTGGCTGGGACGGCGGTTTGGGACGCCACTCCCTGGACGGTTTCTCTGCCGGTGGCGAGGCGAATACCGTGACCACCTCGCTGGATTTCTCCAAGGAAGTGACCCGCGCCAAAGCGCTTTACCTGCCGGAAGAGGGCACCGAAGTCGAACAGGCGGCCATGGCCTTCCACGCGAAAAAAGACCACCCGAGCTTCGCCGTGCTGCCCGGCAATCAAATCGTCGCACGCGCCTTCCGCACTAACGGCGCACTGCCAGTCGCCGGTGCGCCTTTCTACGAACCGTGCATGGACGACCGGCAAAAACGCCTGACCAGCAGCGCCGGCATGGGCGAGTTTGCCAGCGGCGAACGGCTCGACGGCATGTCCTTCAGCGGGTCTTCAACCTTTACGGCTGACCGGCCAAGGATCTACAAAGCGGCGAACATCCAGTTCGACGCGGTCTACAACAAGGTCGGCTACCACTTCCCGCAAGCGCGCATTCTGGCCCTGTGGGAAGACGCCTGGCCGGTGATCACCAAGCAGCGTCCGCCAGAGCCTTTGGTGATGCGCATGAACACCCTCGACTGCGTGCAATACCAGCAAACCAACCTCGTGCCGGCCACCTATGAAATGGACGACTATCAGGTGCGCACGCCGACTGACGTGATCGGCCAGCACATTCACTTGCCGAAATGGGACCTGACGGCGGCGGACGGTTCGGCCAACGGCTGGAACTACGAAGACGGCGTACTTTCCCCCGGTGCGGTGCAAGAACGCATCCACGCCATCCGCGAGTTCAACCAATGCCAAGGCACCGACCCGCGTGACGGCACACCGGCCTGCCCGAAAGCGAAAAACCACCCGTACTTCGGCCAGTTTGGCCGGGCCGACTGGGTCGGGGCGCGCACCGCGATGCAGCGCTGGTTTGCCGATCCGGTGGTGAACAGCAAAGGCGTCGACCGTGGCCTGGGGACCATTTTCACCCACGATCACCTCGGGCCATCGACTCACCAGCAGATTGGTCTGTACGCCACCGTGCTGGCTGAGCCGGCCGGTTCCACCTGGTTCCATGCCGAAACCGGCGAGCCGTTGTACAGCGGCGCGCGCCAGGATGGCGGGCCGACTTCGTGGCAAGCCGTGGTGTCCACCGGCGACCTGGACGGCGACGGCAAGAACGACAGCTTCCGTGAGTTCTTCCTCGAATACAGCGACTTCCAGCATGCCTATGAAGCCGGTGTGTACGTGGGCGCGGGTCCCAATGGTGTGCCGAATCCACAAGCGTTCCCGGCCACTGCGGACAGTTTCCGCTACGCGATCAATCCGCCGGTGCGCAACAACGCCAGCACCCTGTTGGACGGCATCGTCGAAGTGCAGGGCGGTATGGTCCCCGGTTGCCCGAGCCGGCCGTGCCCACAAGCGATCTCGGTCGATGACCCCGGCATGTTCGTGGTCAACTACCGCAACGAACCGCTGGCCCTGCGGGTGTACGATCCGTACAAGGTCGGCCCGGACGGCAAGCGCGGCATGCAGGCCGACGGCCTCGGCGGCGATCTGGCGTACGCCATGCAAAGCCGCACCGACCGTGCGATCCCGGCGATGAACCAGGCGCCGAACCTGGTCACCGCCGCCACCGGCCCGACTGGCGGCACCACCTTGTTCCCGCCGCACATCAACCGTGGCGGCGCGGAACCGGGTGATCCGTTCACGCCGATGCTGCGTACCTACACCGGTGACAACGTGCGGCTGCGGGTGCATGCCGGCGGCCACGAAGAAGAGCACAACGTGACCCTGCACGGCGTGAAGTGGCTGCAAAGCGGTTCCGGTTACGGCAACAGCTCCAACTCGGGTTGGCGCTCGTCGCAAATGATCGGGATCTCCGAGCAGATGGGCTTCATTGCGCCGGTCTCGATGCTGTCCAGCTCGGCGGCGACCACGGGTGATTACCTGTACTCGATGGACGCCTCCCTCGAAGGTTACTGGAGCGGGATCTGGGGCGTGATGCGCAACTACACGGCCCAGCGCAGCGATCTGTTCGCGCTGCCGAACAACCCGAAACCGGCGGGTATGCGCAACACCGTGGCGTTCGACGGTACCTGCCCACGGATCAGCGCCAACCCGAACGGCATCGGCACCCGGCCGACCGTGCAACGCAACTATGAAGTGGTCGCGGCACTGGCCAACGACATTCTCGGCAATCCGCTGAACCTGGTCCTTGGCGATCCGGCGGGTATCGGCCAACACGTCGGCGGGCCGTTGAAACCGGCGGGCGGCACCTTGGTGTACAACTCGCGAGTGGTCAATATCCCGCAGGTCACGGTGACCGATCCGGAAGATGGCGAAACCATCACCATCGGCGGGCAAAGCGGTCCGCTGCATGACCCGACCGCGATCATTTACGTACGCAAGTCTGACCTCGATACGGTCACCGGCAAGCTCAAGCCCGGTGTGCCTGTCGAACCGCTGGTGCTGCGCGCGACGGCGGGGGACTGCATCAACATCACCCTGGAAAACCGTCTGCCCATGGTCATGCCGGACTTGACCCAGACGGCGGTGATGCAAGGCGTCGTCAAACGTGATCGCAACAGTGGGCAGGGCTCGACCACCTTCAGCAACAACCTGATGCGGCCGTCCAGCCACGTGGGCCTGCACGCGCAATTGCTGGCGTACGACATCACCAAATCCGACGGCACCAACGTCGGCGCCAACCCGATCCAGACCGTGCCACCGCGGGTTGGCAACAGCGGCGCCTACCCGACCCGTACTTATCAGTACTACGCCGGGCACCTGGAGCGTGAAGGCAAACCGATCACTCAACTGGGCCGCAGCGTCGACAACATCAACGCCACGGCCGTGGAGTTCGGCGGGTTGAATTTCACCCCGGCGGACGTGATCAAGCAACCGCAGAAAGGCCTGGGTGGCGCGATGAGCATCCTGCCGGTCGGTGCTACCTGGGTGGACGACGCGCGCAAAGTCACGGCGACGGTCACCGCACCGGGGCAGACCCCTTACCGCGACTTTGCGATGGTCTGGCAGAAAGCCTTGAACATTCGCTGGGCCAATGGCCGGCCGGTGGAAGGCATCGCTGCCGAAGGCTTCGGTGTGCCGACCGATCCGCAGGACAACTCGAGCATGGCCATCAACTACAAGGCCGAGCCGATATGGTTCCGCTTCGGCCTGGCGCCGGATGCGCCGTTCGGTCACGCCGACGGCGCGGGTTACGGCGACGTGCCCAACGCGCACATGGCGTACAGCAATGCGCTGGTGGGCGGCGATCCGCAGACGCCGGTGCTGTATGTGAAACCGGGGCAACCGTTCCGCACGCACATCCTGATGCCATCCGGGGGTAGCCGCGGCACGACCTTCCAGCTGGACGGTCACGTCTGGTCGGTCAATCCGTTCCAGTCGGAGAAGAGTGACACCGCAGGTTATCCGATGAGCACGCCTGGCGTGGGTTCGGTGCGGTTCGGGTTCAACCCGATGTCGATGTACATCGGCGCCCACGAAAGCATCCTGCCGGCGGCTCACTTCAGCTTCATGCACCCGAGCGCCGGGGGCAGCAACGCGATACCGGGCGACTACCTGTTCCGCGATTACGGCGCCTACGGCAATACCGCCGGGCTCTGGGGCTTGTTACGAGTGACCAACGAACCCGAACCGGCGCCGACACCGTAGACGTTGTGCGACACCAGCCCTGTAGGAGCGAAGCTTGCTCGCGAAGGGGACACCTCGGTTGTGGGTGGTATGGCGGATGACGCCTTCGCGGGCAAGCCTCGCTCCTACAAGGGATCGGGTTTACAGGGTTCGAATTGTAGGAGCTGGCTTGCCTGCGATGGCGGCCGTGAGATTGATGCAAGGCGTAAGGGCCTCATCGCCAGCAAGCTGGCTCCTACAAGGGATTGGGTTCACACAGGGCAAATTGTAGGAGCTGGCTTGCCAGCGATGGCGGCCGTGAGATTGATGCAAGGCGTGAGGGCCTCATCGCCAGCAAGCTGGCTCCTACAAGGGATTGGGTTCACACAGGGCAAATTGTAGGGGCTGCGATGCGGCGGCCCGACTTGCCAGCGATGGCGGCCGCAAGACAGGCGCAGATCTGTAAGGGGAGAGGGTGACATGAACAGGACCACTGCAATTGCCGGTTGTTCGCTGGTTGTCGGACTGGCGCTGATCTGGCTGGGCGTCTGGCGCACGACTCCGCCCGACATGCTCAGCGAGATAGCGCTACCGGACACCTGGAGCGGTCAGACGCTGGAGCGTGACGGCGTGTCCGTAGCCCTGCAAATGCGGCCACTGGCCGAGGACGGTGTGCTGCGCGAAGGCGAGTTTGCCGACGTGCTCTTCCGGGTCAGTGACAGCGCTTCGGGCCAGCCCCTTTCCGGCGTCAATCCCGGTGCCTGGCTGGACCCGGAAACCGTTGCCGCCGACCTGGCTCAGGGTCGTGACCGGAGCTGCAAATCCAGGGTCGGGGTATTCCTGAAATCGAGCATCGGCGCACGGCCGCTGCTCGACCTGAACAGCTATTTCCTGCTGGTGATGAACCGTGATGCCAGCGTCTCCGTGGTCGACCCGTCGGTCTCGGTGGGCGGCATCACCAGCACCATGGCCCGCATCGACCTCAAGCGGCCGCCGATGGATTGGGTCACACCGAAGGACAACAAACGCGTATTCATCTCCATGCCCACCGCCGGCGAAGTGGCGGTGATCGACAGCGAGCAATTCAAGTTGATCGCCTCGGTGGCCGCCGGCAGCCACCCGGTGCGCGTAGCGTTGCAACCGGACGAGCGCCTGCTGTGGGTCGGCAACAATGCGCCGAAGGCCGAAGCGTCCGGGGTCACCGTGATCGACAGCCAAAGCCTGAAGCCGCTCAAACACCTGGCCACCGGCGCCGGGCATCACGAAATCACCTTCAGCAAAGACAGCCGGTTTGCCTTCGTCACCAACCGCGACGACGGCACGCTGAGCATCATCGACATCGCCAGCCTGACCCTCAGCAAGCAACTCAAGACCGGCTCGCATCCTTTGGCGGTGGCGTACTCGCCGCTGTCCCAGGCGGTGTATGTCGCCGACGGCAAGGACGGCACCGTGACCGTGGTCGATACCGCCAGCCTCGACGTGCGCCGGGTGATCAGGATGAAACAGGGCCTGGGCCCGATGGGCTTCAGCGCCGACGGACGATTTGGCATCGTCCTCAACACCCTGGAAAACCAGGTGGCCGTGATCGACGCCGCCACCGATTCGCTGGTCCATGAACTGGACGTGTCCGCCGAACCTTATCAACTGGTGTTCACCAAGGCTTACGCCTATGTGCGCGGACTGGCGTCGCCCAAGGTGACGATGATCAACCTGTCGTCGCTCGGTGAAGGGCGCCAGCCGATCAGCCAGGGTTTCGAAGCCGGGCCCCAGGCACCACGGCTGGCCGGTGATTTGCCGCTGGCGTCGAGCCTCGCGGTGTCGCGGGACGACAACGCGGTGTTCGTGGTCAACCCGGTGGACAACACCACCTATTTCTACGCCGAAGGCATGAACGCACCGATGTCCGGTTACCCCAATCGCGGGCAAGTGGCGCGGGCGGCGATGGTCATCGACCGCAGCCTGCGCGAAGTCGAGCCGGGGCTGTACAGCGCGCGGGTCAAACTGCCGCCGGCAGGGCGTTTCGACGTGGCGTTCCTGCTCAATCAGCCGAACATCATCCATTGCTTCACGGCGCTGGTTGAGCCGGATACCCGCATAGCTAGACACCCCGGCGTGCCGAAAGTCGAATTCATGCTCGACAAAGCCACCGCCGCCCTCGGCAGTCCGTACACCGTGCGCTTTCGCATCGTTGAGGGCCAACAGAAAGCCCAGCGTAGCGGCGTGAAAGACGTACAGGTGCGCTACTTCCGCGCCCCGACTTCGCGGGCTCAGGAAGTCGCGGCCCTTGAGGTTGGTAACGGAATCTACGAAGCCCCAGTGACGCTCGACCAGAACGGCGCCTGGTACCTGCACGTGCGTGCGGCGTCCCTTGGCGCGAGTTTCGATGACAAGACCTTTGCCAGCGTCCGGGTCCTGCCCGGCGATGCCCGTTGAAGAGGAAATTGACATGAACCGATTCGCACACCGTGGACTGCTGACGTTCTGCCTGTTGACCGTCGGCGTGGGGCAAGCCCTGGCGCACTCGGCGGATGAACACGCCGGGCACGACATGTCGGCCAAAGGCGCCCGTTCGGAAAGCGCCCAGGTCAAGTTCGCCGACGTCGCGCTGGTGGACCAGAACGGCAAACCGGTGCGTCTGGAAAAGGATCTGGTGACCAACAAAATCGTGGTCATGAGCTTCATTTACACCAGTTGCACCACGGTGTGCCCGGTGGTGTCCTCGATCATGGGCAAAGTGCAGAAACAGCTGGGCGCGCGGGTGGGCACCGAGGTGCAACTGGTATCGATCAGCATCGACCCGCAGCGCGATGACGCCGAACGCCTGAACGACTATGCCCGCAACTTCCAGAACGGTCCGGGCTGGAGCTGGCTGACCGGCAGTGCGCAATCGATCGACGCCACCCTCAAAGGCCTCGGCACGTTCAGCGGCGACTTCAAGAACCACCAGCCGCTGATCCTCGTCGGCGACGGCAACAGCCGCCACTGGACGCGCTATTACGGTTTCACCGACCCGACGGTACTGACCCGTGAAGTGGAGAAACTCAGCGGCCAGCGCAACTCCCACGCCAAACACACCGCCATTGCCATGGAGCAGCAACCATGAGAGTCATCGACTGGGTTGCGTTGAGCCTGTGCTTCTGGATTTTCAGCTCGTTGGCCTTCGCTCACGAAGGGCATGAAGAACCCGCTCCGGTCGTGGCCACCGCGCAACCGGCGAGCGGCACGCGCGATGCAAAAACCTGGTTCACCGACACGCCGTTGCAGGACCAGAACGGCGAGACCCTGCGCTTCTACAGCGACGCGCTGCACAACCGCGTGGTGCTGTTGAACGTGATTTTCACCAGTTGTACGGATGCCTGCCCGCTGATCACCCGCAAACTCAAGGAAGTGCGTGCGTTGCTGGGCGACAAAGCAGACGGCATTACCTTTATCTCCCTTACCAGTGATCCGCTGCGGGATACCCCGGCGGTACTCAAGGCTTACACCTTGAAGCAGGGCGTCAATGGGCCCCACTGGCTTTTTCTCACTGGCGACAAGGCGCAAATGGATCTGGTGCTGGGGCGCATCGGCCAGATCGTGCCGACCCCCGAGCAACATTCAACGCAACTGATTGTGGGTGACGTGGCCAACAAACGCTGGAGCAAAATCCGCCCCGATGCCCCGGCCGCCGCCATTGCCCAGCGCTTGCAATTGCTGACAATGCCCGTGGCCGGCCGCTGAGCCCGCACCATGAAAATCTCCCTGATCCTCGGCCTGTTCCTGATCGGTAACCTTCATTGCGCCGCCGATACGTTGCCCTTGAGCCCTGAAGAAAGTGCCGGCAAACGGCTGTACCGCGAGGGTGTGTCGGGCAGCGGTGAACCGATCATGGCGAGTATCGGGGCGACGGGCATGTTGCTGTCGGCCACCAGCCTGCCGTGCGCCAACTGCCACGGCGCCGATGGCCTGGGCCGGCCCGAGGGCGGGGTGCGTCCACCCGACCTGAGCTGGTCGCGGCTGACCAGCACCTATGGCCAACGGCACGTCAATGGCCGCAACTACCCGGCGTACACCGAACGCACCCTGGCGCGGGCGATCCAGGGGGGGCGCGATTCCGCCAACAATCGCCTCGACCCGGCGATGCCGCGGTTCGTGCTATCGATGAAGGATCAGCGCAACCTCACGGCCTACCTCAAACGCCTGGCCGATGAGCGCGACCCCGGCCTGACGCCTGACAGCCTGCACCTGGGCACTTTGTTGCCGAGTCAGGGGCCGTTGGCGGAGGAGGGCGCGACGGTGGCAGCGGTACTCAACGGCAGCGTGGCGCGAATCAACAAGGCGGGGGGGATTCATGGCCGGCAGTTGCGCCTGACCATCCTCGACCCGGGGCCGGACCTTGCCAGTGCCGTGCGGGCGCTGGATCAGTTGATCTATCAGGAGCAGGTGTTTGCCCTGATCGCGCCACTGGCACCGGCACTCGACACGCAACTGGTTTTGCGTCTGGAGCGGGCGGGCATTCCGTTGATCGGTCCCCTCTCGTTGCAAGGCACGGCGCAGAGCAGTCGACAGATTTTTGAACCGATGCCGGGGGTGCGCGAGCAACTGATCGCCCTGGCCGATTACGCCACCGGGAGTTTGCGCGTGCTCCAGGGCCCGACGCTGATTACCTACACGGAGGATCCTGGTCAACGACTGGCGGCTCAGACCCTGCGTCAGTATCTGCAAGATCACGCCTGGCAAAATGTCAGCCTGCAGGCCTACGACTCGGCAAAGGACCAACTGCCGCTGGGCTCGCGCTCATTGTTTTACCTGGGCTGCGGTAGCGATTTCAGCCTGCTCGCCGAAAGGTTGCAGAGGGCGGGGCAGGTTCCTTACCTGTTCGCCATGGCGAATCAGGTGGCGGGTGACCTTTTGCGGGTGCCCAGTGGTTTTTCCCGGCGGTTGTTCTTGTCCTATCCGTTCGTGCCTAGCGACTGGACCCTGGCCGGACGCCTGGCCCTGATCCAGTTGCGCGAACAGCAGGGGCTCGGTGGCCAGCACGCGGTGCTGCAAGTCGGCGCGTTCAGTTCGATGCTGCTGCTCAGCGAAGGCATGAAGCAGGCCGGGCGCGACGCCAGCCGCGAGAAGCTGATCTATGCGCTGGAGGGCCTGCATGACTTTGATACCGGGCTGACCCCGCGCCTCAGCTTCGGGCCGGGCCGGCGGTTGGGTTTGAACGGCGCGCATATCGTCACCGTGGATTTGCCCGACCAGCGCTTCTACCTGGTCGCCCCTTACAAGCCCATTACCGCGAAACCCTGACCGGAGGCCTCGATCATGACGCTCAAGACGCTGTTGACCCTGCTGACCCTATGGCTGCCCGTGGCGTTCGGCAGCAATGGGCCGGTCGCCGCGCGGGTCAATGGCGAGGAGATTTCCCAGTTCCGCCTCGAACGCTATTTTGCCGAGTACCTGGAGGACCAGGGCCGGGCGCTGGGCAGCATTCGTAATCCCAAGGCGTACAAGCAACTTCGGCAAAAGGCTTTGGACGCATTGATCGACCGCGAGTTGCTGTGGCAGGAAGCGGTCAAGCGTGGGGTGGTGATCAGCGATGCCACCGTGCAACGCCAGGTTGAACAGACCCGCCAGGCCATTGGCGGTGCCGAAAGATTCGCCCGGCGCCTGGAAGACGCGGGTTTTGACGAGGCCGGTTTTGTCGAATACACCCGCCGTGAACTCGCGGCTCAGCAGGTGTTTGCCGAGCTGACCAGCGTCGAGGGGCCGGATGAAAAACAGGTCCGCGCGTTCTATGAAGAACACCGCGCACAGATGAGCGAGCCCGAAGCAGTGCAGGCACGGCACATCCTGATCAAGGTTGCCCAGGACGCCGATGTCGCCACAGTCGAAGCGGCACGGCTACGCTTGGTGCAAATGCAGGCGAAAATCAGCCAGGGTGCGGACTTTGCCAGCGTGGCCCGGACCGGTTCCGAAGATGCTTCGGCGAGCGAGGGCGGAGAACTGGGCTATTTTCCACGTGGACGCATGCTGCCAGCGTTTGAAGCGGCAGCCTTTGCCCTGGTGCCGGGCGCGGTGAGTGAACCGGTTCGCACAGCACTGGGCTGGCACTTGATTCAGGTTCAGAACCACAGGGAGGTGACCGATGTCACAGAGGTGCAAGGGCTTGAGATGGTCAGGGCGTACCTGGACCGACAGCAACAGGCTCAGGTTCGTCTGCAGGTTCTGGCGCAACTGCGATCGCGCAATCGAATCGAACGTATTGACGATGAATGAAGGTTCCCCCCCAATAGTGGGGAAAAGCTTCAGGGCAATTCCGTGTGCGCCCCCGCCTTTGGGGGGCGGTGTATCTGGGCGGAAAGGCTTTTTTATGAAAATCAAACACATGCAGGGGTGAAATACCCGGCGCTCAGCCTGGCATGAAGTGTGCGTTAGCCTCGTTAAGGCGAGCACTCTGCCAGGTTCGGAAATCGGATCTGCGGTTTCAAGGAGTCCACCTTGTTAAACAAAGTACTGGTTGTCGAAGACGAACAGCTTCTTGCACAAAACCTCAAGGATTACCTTGAGGCGCAAGCACTGGACGTCCGGATTGCACATGACGGTGCGGCGGCTATCGGCGAAGCCGAGCAGTTTGCACCCGATGTGATGGTGTTCGATTACCGCTTGCCCGATATGGAAGGCTTTGAGGTGCTCGATGCCATCCGCCGGAACAGGAGCTGTCATTTTGTGCTGATTACCGGGCACCCGACCGCTGAAGTCTGTGAGCGGGCCCGGCAGGTGGGAGTCAGCCATATCCTGTTCAAACCGTTTCCAATGGCGGAACTGGCCCGTGCAATCTGTGACCTTCTGGGGATGGAGCGCGAACCCAAAGCAGGCGTGCGCACATCCGAAGGTTTTGTCGAACGACGCCAGAGCAGGACCGAGAGTTTCCCGCTGCAGTTGTACGACGGCAGTTGGGTGCTGGCGGATCGTCGACGCAACCCATCGACGTCCCTGGCACCAGACGACGAACAATTGCTCACCGGGGAGTAGTGGCGCGACCAGCCGTTGCGGTAACTGCCGTAATTGCTCGCCGCGTCGACAGGGCCCAAAGCCCCCGGCGTTGGAGAGCAAGCCATGGACCGTCTATCCCTTGCCGTCGAACCGGCGCAGCAGTTGGAGTGTGTACCGTCTCGCTTTTCCAGTGAGCAACTGGCCCAGGCCCGATCACTGGCCGCCAGTTCCGGCGAGCGGATGCTCGAAGCCCTCGGGGTGTTGTGCGAACTGGCCCCCATGCCCTTCATCCAGTGCCTCGGCGCAACCCTGCATTATCCGGTGCTCGACACCGACAACCTGTTCAAGTCCACCCCGGTGTTCGACCGGGTCACCCTGGCCCAATGCCTCAAACGCGAATTCATCCTGCTGCGCCACGACGAGGAGATCATCGGGGTGTTCGCCGACCCGTTCGACACGTCGCGCCTGGCCTGGATCGATGACTGCCTGCATGGTGCGCCCCTGTATCTGGTGCATGCCGACGACCTGAAAGCCTATCTGGCACGTCACGAAGAGAGTTTCCATGCGGTGGAATCGCTCAACGCCCAGGCCGACGCCAACATTGAAATCGACACCCTGCAAAGCCTGTCCCTGACCAGCATCAGCGAAGACGCCAGCGTCGTCGTCAAACTGGTCAACTCGACCCTGTACGACGCCTTGAAAATGCACGCCAGCGATATCCATCTGGGCACCACCGGCAGCGGCCTGGTGATCAAGTACCGCATCGACGGCGTGCTCAACAACATCAGCAAGATCCAGGGCAGCGAGTTCGCCGAGCAGGTGATTTCCAGGGTCAAGGTCATGGCCGAACTGGACATCGGCGAGAAACGCGTGCCCCAGGACGGTCGCTTCAAGATCGGCATCAGTGGTCGGCAGATCGACTTCCGGGTCTCGATCATGCCGAGCATCTTCGGTGAAGACGCGGTGCTGCGGGTGCTCGACAAACAGGACCTGGCGGACAAGGTCTGCGGCGTGCAATTGCAGGCGCTGGGCTTTGAAGACGAAACCTTGCGCCAACTGCGCAGGCTGGCCGCCGAACCCTACGGCATGGTGCTGGTGACCGGCCCCACCGGCAGCGGCAAGACCACCACGCTGTACGCGATGATCACCGAGATCAACCACGGCGTGGACAAGATCATCACCATTGAAGACCCGGTGGAATATCAGTTGCCGGGCGTACTGCAAATCCCTGTGAATGAAAAGAAAGGCCTGACTTTCGCTCGCGGTCTGCGCTCGATCCTGCGTCATGACCCGGACAAAATCATGGTCGGGGAAATCCGTGACCCCGACACCGCGCAGATCGCCGTGCAATCGGCGCTCACCGGCCACCTGGTGTTCACCACGATCCACGCCAACAACGTGTTCGACGTCATCGGCCGGTTCACCCAGATGGAAATCGACCCCTACAGCCTCGTCTCGGCGCTCAATGCCGTGCTGGCGCAGCGCTTGATCCGCCTGGTCTGCACCAGTTGCAGCGCGCCGAGCACCCCGACCGATGACGAACTGCTCGCTTCGGGGCTCGACCCCCACAACGTCGATCACTTCCACTTCGTTCACGGCAAGGGCTGCGGGCATTGCCGGGGCACCGGTTATCGCGGACGCACGGCGATCGCCGAGCTGCTGCACCTGGACGACGAGCTGCGGCAGATGATCGTCGAGCGCCAACCGATTTCGAAAATCAAGGCCCATGCGTGCAAACGTGGCTTGCGTCTGCTGCGCGAGTCGGCGCTGGAACTGGTTCAGGAAGGGCGCACCACGCTCGAGGAGATCAATCGTGTCACTTTTGTCTCGTGATCGTTTTATCGCCGTACTCGGCGCCAGTGGGGTCGGCCTCGGCCAGCGCCGTGGCAGCGAAACCCTGTGGCTGGGCAGCGTCGGTTTTATCGACGAAGGCTTCCACGCCTGGGCGGTGGCGCTGGACACCCTCGATCATCTGCTGGCCGATCACACCCACGCCGGTGCCGAGTTGAGCGTGGTGATTTCCGGGCATTTCAGCCGTTTCTGTCTGGTGCCCTGGAGCGAACAGATCAGCAGCCCTGACGAATTGCTCGGGTTTGCCCGGCTGTGCTTCGAAGACCTTTACGGCGTGCCGACGCAACCCTGGAGCCTGGTGCTCTCGGCGGAACCGGCCGGCTACGACCGGATTGCCAGCGCATTGCCGCAGGATTTGCTGACGCGTCTGCGCACCCTGGTCAGCGCCCGGGGCCTGCGCCTGCGTTCGGTGCAGCCGTACCTGATGACGGCGTTCAACCACTTCGATAAAAGCCTCGATGCCGGCGACTTCCTGTTCGTGGTCGCCGAGCCGGTACGCAGCGTGTTGCTGTTGGCCCGGGAAGGCCGCTGGGCCTCGGTGCGTTCGGTGGGCACCAGCGACAGCGACGCTGCACTGGCCGCGTTGATCGGTCGTGAAAGCCAATTGCAGGCCTCCACCAGCGAGCGGCCACTGAACGTTTACCTGCATGCGCCCGCGCGTATCGACGTGCAACCCGACATTCCCGGTGTGCACTTGCGCACCCTTGAAGAAGACCGGACAACCGTACGCGATGGCCTGTACGTCATGTCCCGGGCGGTGGCCTGACATGCGCGCCCTGATGCTCGACTTTCAGCCGCGTCGCCGCTCGGGTCCCCTGGGCTGGAGCCTGCTGGCCGTGGGCGTGGTGTTGAGCCTGAGTTGCGTGCTGGTTCAGCAACACCTCAGTGATCAGACCGCGCAACAACAGGGTCATCTGCAAACCGCCCAGCGCGTCCTCACCGGCGACGACGGCGGCAAGGTCAGCCTGAATCCGGCGCAAATCCGCGAGCAGGCACAGAACCTCGCCGAGATGCGCAAGGTCTCGCAGCAACTGCGCCGGCCGTGGGAACGCCTGTTCGCCATGCTCGAAGCCATGCCCCGGGGCGACATCGCCTTGCTGACCCTGACCCCCGATGCGCGCAAAGGTCAGGTGCGGATCAGCGCCGAGGCGAAAGACCTCGACGCCATGCTCGACTTCCACCGCAACCTCGAGGCCAGCGACGAGCTGTCCGATGTGTCGCTGCTGAGCCACGAAATCGTGGCCAACGTGCCGGAGCACCCGGTGCAGTTCAACCTGTCGGCTACCTGGGAGATTGGCGATGCAAATCCCTAGATTGATCGTCCATGAATACCTGCAAGGCCTGGGCATTCCCGGTCTGGCAGGGCTGGCGCTGCTGGCGTTGGCGTCGGTCTATGGCCTGGCGGGCTTGATGCCGGACTGGCAGTCGCTGCAACAGCTCAGCCAACAGACCCGCGAAGCCGGTGAATACCTGGCCAAGGTTGAAGACGGTAGCGTCGCTGCGCCGGTGGTGCCACAACGTCAGCTCGACGACTTCCGCAGCAAGCTGCCTTCGCAGCCGCAAGCCACGGTGGCCATCGACAAGATCTACGCGTTGGCGGCCCAGGAACACATCACCCTGGCACGGGGTGAATATGCCTTGGGCATCGACCCCAAGACCCATCTGGCGCGCTATCAGATTCTGCTGCCGGTGCGTGGCAGCTACCCGCAACTGCGGCGCTTCCTGCATGCCTTGCTCGGTCAGTTGCCGGCGGTGGTGGTGGAGGACGTGGAGTTCCAGCGTAAAAAGATCGCCGACACCGACCTGACCGGGCGGATCCGCATGACCCTTTATCTGTCGAGGTCATGATGAATACCAAACGGGTAGCGGGGTGGGTGGGGTTCTTCGGCGTAGCGGCGGGGCTGGCCTGGTTGCCCGATTACTGGATGCCGGCAGACGACGGCGACACGTCCGTCGCCGTCGTGGCCACGGCGGCCAGCAGTAAAACCCGCGGTGCTCTGCCTGCCGCGCCAGCCGCCGGCAAAACTGTTGTGATCAAGGACTTGAGCCCGGCGGGCGACCTGTTCGCCGCCCGCAGCTGGAAGGCTGAACCGACGCTAGCCAGCGTCACTGAGCAACCCGTCAACGTGACCCCGGTGGTGACCGTCCCCAGTGCACCGCCAATGCCTTTCCAGTTTGTCGGGCGCATGGACGATCGTTCAGACCAGCAAGTGTTTTTGCTGAGTGGAGAAAAAATATACGTCGTACGCAAAGGGGATGTGATCGACGAAAACTGGCGGATCGAGGGCATTTCCGACGTGGAACTGAGCTTTGTCTACCTGCCTTTGCAATTGTCCCAGACTTTGTCTGTGGGGAGCACGCCATGAATAGATCCCGTTTGCTGATGAGCCTTTGCTGTGCGTGTGCCGGGCTGGTGGCGTGCAGTTCCGCGCAGGTCGCCAACAAGGAAGCTTCCGAGTTGATCGAGCAGGGCCAATACGAGGCCGGCCTGGCGCGTATTGAAGAAGGGCTGCGGGAAAACCCTCGCGATACCGAACTGCACCTGGCCCTGAACACCGCCCACGCCAAGGCGATTACCGCGCTGCTGACCGAGGCTGACACTGACCGTTCACGCCGGGACTTCGCCGCGGCGCGCGTCAGCTACAACCGGGTGCTGACCATCGAGCCAAACAACCGGCGCGCCCAGGATGCGATGCGCCAGCTCGACTACATGCGCAGCCTGGATGAAAAACTCGAGCTGGCCCGTGGCGACTTGCGTCGCGGCGACATCTATGGGGCCGATCGTCAGGTCAAACAGATCCTCGAACTGGACCCGAAAAATGAAGGCGCCCTGGAACTGCAAAGCAACATCCGTCTGGTCCAGAGCCGCAACGTCATCCAGTACCCACAACTGCGCACACGCCTGGAACGGCCCGTGACCCTTGAGTTTCGCGACGCCAACCTGAAGACCATTTTCGAAGTGCTGTCCCAGGTCGCCGGGTTGAACTTCATCTTCGACAAGGACCTGCGCCCGGACATGAAAGCCACCATCTTCGTGCGCGACGTGCGCATCGAAGACGCCGTGGAACTGCTGCTGCAACAGAACCAGCTGCATCAGAAAGTGGTGAACGAAAACACCTTGCTGATCTACCCGGACTCACCGCAAAAGCTCAAGGATTACCAGGAACTGGTGATGCGCACCTTCTACCTGACCAGCATCGATGCCAACACCGCGCTGAACATGATCAAAACCATGCTCAAGACCCGCGACGTGTTTGTCGATGAGCGCCTCAACACACTGACCATGCGCGACACCGAAGACGCTGTCCGCATGGCGGAAAAACTCCTGCAATCGCAAGACCAGTCCAACCCTGAAGTGGTGCTGGAAGTGGAGGTGATGGAGGTTGCCACCCAACGGATCCTCGACCTCGGCCTGCAATGGCCGAACACCTTCGGCGTGGTCAACGGCGACGGTTCGCCGGTGCAGATTCTCAATCAACTGAAAGGCATCGACTCCAGCCGGATCACCATCTCGCCTTCGCCGCAAGCCAAGATCAATGCGCAGGACAACGACATCAACACCTTGGCCAGCCCGGTGATTCGTGTCAGCAACCGCGAGCAGGCGCGCATCCACATTGGTCAGCGCGTGCCGATCATCAGCGCCACGTCGGTGCCGTCGACCCAAGGCCCGGTGATCACCGAAAGCGTCACCTACCTGGACGTCGGTCTGAAACTGGAAGTGCAGCCAACCGTGCACCTGAACAACGAAGTGGCGATCAAGATCGCCCTGGAAGTGAGTAACGCCACGCCATTGGAACCGACCCGCCAGGGCACGATCCCGGTGCAGGTCGATACCCGTAACGCCCAGACCACCCTGCGCCTGCATGACGGCGAAACCCAGATTCTCGCCGGCCTGATGCGCAACGACCATGGCGCTACCGGCAACAAGATTCCGGGGCTTGGCGACATTCCTGGCCTGGGCCGGTTGTTCGGCAGCAACAAGGACAACGTCAGCAAATCGGAACTGGTGCTGTCGATCACGCCACGGATCGTGCGCAACCTGCCGTACCAGAGCCCGTCGGACATGGAGTTCCCGACCGGCACCGAAACCAGCATGCACATTCAGGCACCGGACCGGCGGATGGACCCACCGATTCAGAACGAGCACATCGATCGGCCGGTGGCGGCCTCAACCACTCAAGTGTTTATCGAGAAGCCTTGATCATGAACGCCTCGCAACGCGGTTTTACCCTGATTGAAGTCGTGGTGACGCTGGCCCTGGTCGGCTTGCTGGCCGGCATGGCCGCGCCGCTGACCGAGACTGTGGTGCGCCGGGGCAAAGAGCAGGAACTGCGCACCGCGCTTTACCAGATTCGCGATGCCATCGACGAGTACAAACGCGCATTCGACGCCGGCTACATCGAGAAGTCCCTGAACAGCAGCGGCTATCCGCCGAACCTGAAAGTGCTGGTGGACGGCGTGCGCGATGTGCGCAGCGCCAAGGGGGCCAAGTTTTATTTTCTGCGGCGCGTGCCCCATGACCCGCTGAAGCCGGTCAAGCGTGACGACGACGGCGGCTGGGGCTTGCGCTCCTATGACAGCACGGCTGAAAACCCGCGTGAGGGCCAAGACGTCTTTGACGTTTATTCCCAGGCGCGTGGCAAAGGGCTTAACGGCATCGCCTACCGGGAGTGGTGAGCTTATGCGTCGGGAAAAGGGGTTTACCCTGCTGGAACTGATGGTGGTCATGGCAATCATCGCAACCCTGATGACCATCGCCTTGCCACGTTATTTCAACAGCCTCGAGGCCTCGAAAGAGACCACGCTGCGCCAGAGCCTGTCGGTGATGCGCGAAGCCCTGGATCACTACTACGGCGATACCGGGCGTTATCCCGATTCCCTTGAACAACTGGTGGAGCAACGCTACCTGCGCAACCCGCCGATGGACCCGATTGCCGAACGCAAGGACCTCTGGGTCATGGTCGCACCACCGGATGGCGTACCGGGCGGGGTCGCCGACATCAAAAGCGGGGCCACAGGGAGGGCGCGTGATGGCAGCCTTTATTCCGAGTGGTAAGCCTTCGAACGAGGGTGGTTTCACTTACCTGGGGGTGCTGTTCCTGATCATGCTGATGGGCATGGGCCTGGCGAGTGCCGGCGAGTTGTGGTCGACCGCTTCGCGCCGTGATCGTGAGCGCCAGTTGCTCTGGGTCGGCACGCAATACGCCCAGGCATTGCGCAGCTACTACCGCAGTTCACCAGGCTTGGCGCAATACCCGAAGGAGTTGGAAGACCTGTTGCAGGACGAGCGTTTTCCCAGCGCCAAACACCATATCCGGCAGCTGTACCCAGACCCGATCGGCGGCGAATGGAGTTTGATGCGCGGTTTTGACGGCCGCATCACCGGCATCAACAGCGCCTCTACGGACAAGCCGCTCAAGCAGGCGGACTTCCCCTCTCAGTGGTCGGATTTTACCGGCATGGCGAGTTACAAGGACTGGCAGTTCGTGGCCGAGAAAGCCTTTCTCGATGGCACATCGGGACCTCCCAAGGGCCAGTCAAACTCGCCCGAAGCGTTGCAGCCATGAACCGATTCTGCGTGGCCGTGATCCTGATGCTGGCGTCTGCTGCCGCCACGGCCGGCGAAGAGGACGAAATGATGGGGTTCATCGTCGACGACACGATCTCGCACATCGGTCACGACTTTTACTACTCGTTCAGTGAACGCCTGCGCGCCACCAGCCCGATGGATTTCAACCTGGTGGTACGCGAACGACCTTCGGCGCGGTGGGGCGCCCTGGTCACTGTGGAATATCAGCAGCGTCTGGTTTACCGGCGTTTTTTGCCACCGAACACCGTGGAACTCAAGGAAGAGGCCTATGACGCCGCCGACCGGGTCCGCGGGCAGATTGTCCAGCGCAAGCTGGAAGCCTTGTTGCAGGACACAACGGACCTTGAGAGGGACGAACTATGAAAACCACAACGTTCTCGCAGCACCGCCTGTTTTCAAGGGCCGGTATCTGGTTGGTCGGGCTCGGCAGTTGTGGCCTGGTCCAGGCCACCGAGCTGGTCTACACGCCCATCAACCCCTCGTTTGGCGGCAACCCGCTGAACGGGACCTGGCTGCTCAACAACGCCCAGGCGCAAAACGATTACGACGATCCTGATCTGAAAAAACGCACCGCCGCGGCCGGTACTTCGGCGCTGGAGCGGTTCACCAGTCAGTTGCAGTCGCGGTTGCTCGGGCAGTTGCTGGACAACATTTCGGCAGGCAACACCGGGAGCCTGACCACCGACGCTTTTATCGTCAACGTGATCGACGACTCCGGCCAATTGACCATCGTCGTGACCGACCGAGCGACCGGTGAAGTCTCCGAAATTCAGGTGAGCGGCCTGGCCCCTTGAAGGGATCCGGGTTGATGGGGAGGGAAGGATATGAAAAGAATAATGGTGCTAGGGCTGATGTTGGCGGCGTTACAGGGGTGCAGTCTGCGCGAGCCGATCGGGGCTGAGCAGGACACCGAAACCCCGACGCTGACCCCGAGGGCTTCGACCTACTACGACTTGATCAACATGCCACGACCCAAGGGCCGGTTGATGGCGGTGGTGTACGGTTTCCGCGACCAGACCGGGCAATACAAACCGACCCCGGCCAGTTCGTTTTCCACCAGCGTCACTCAAGGCGCGGCGAGCATGCTGATGGATGCGTTGCAGGCCAGTGGCTGGTTTGTGGTGCTGGAGCGGGAGGGGCTGCAGAACCTGCTGACCGAGCGCAAGATCATCCGCGCCTCGCAGAAAAAACCGAACACGCCGGTGAATATCCAGGGTGAACTGCCGCCGTTGCAAGCGGCGAACATGATGCTTGAGGGCGGGATCATTGCGTACGACACCAATGTGAAAAGCGGCGGGGAAGGGGCGCGTTACCTGGGTATCGATATTTCCCGGGAGTATCGGGTGGATCAGGTCACGGTGAACCTGCGGGCGGTGGATGTGCGCAGTGGGCAGGTGCTGGCCAATGTGATGACCAGCAAGACGATTTACTCCGTGGGCCGTAGCGCCGGGGTGTTCAAGTTTATCGAGTTCAAGAAGTTGCTTGAGGCGGAGGTTGGCTACACCACCAACGAGCCGGCGCAGTTGTGTGTGTTGTCGGCGATCGAGGCGGCGGTGGGGCATCTTCTGGCCCAGGGGATAGAACGGCGTTTGTGGCAGGTGGCGGGGGATAATTCGCCTGAGAGCGGTGAGACGCTTGACCGGTATCTGACCCAGAACAAGGTGCCTGAAGAGGAGTGACCGAGGCGGCCTTCGGGCCGACCTGGTGGTGTTTTTGATGCGGACCTTGGCGGCCTTATAGCCGACCAATTTCTTGCAGATGTACCCCGTTCAAACTGTGGGAGTGAGCCTGCTCGCGAAGGCGGCCCGACAACCAAACTGTTCTCCCAGATGTACCCAAAACCCTGTGGGAGCGGGCTTGCCCGCGAAGGCGGCCTGACAGCTGACCAGTATTTTGTTGACTGAGTACATATCCATTTCTGCGGTAACGGCCACTTACGGTTTCGCCCTTACGGCGAGTCACTTTTGACAAACGCCTCAAAAGTAACCAAAAAGTCTTGCCCCAGCGTCCGGCCCCTCGCTAAGGCTCGGCGTTCCCTCGCTCCGGTCCTGCTCCGTGGGCCCGCCGCCATCGGCCATCCCTGGCCGGGGGCGGCTAACCCGGCATCCATGCCGGGTTGCCCACTGCGCAGAACCTCCACTCGGCCTCCCGAAGGGGCGGGCAGATCAAAATCAAAAGCAGAAGGCGAGCTAACGCTCGGCCTGATGAGTGGTGAAAAGCGGGTGGACGCCGGACTGCTTTTGTAGGCGCCGGCTTGCTGCGAGCGGCGTTCCGACGATGGCGTCCTTCCAGCCAACCCTTCACCCACGAATGTCCCCAACCCCCTGTAGGAGCCGGCTTGCCGGCGATGGCGTCCGTCCAGCCGATACATACGTTGACTGACCCACCGCTATCGCCAGCAAGCCGGCTCCTACAGGGATCGGCGTACGCTTTCGCTTCTCACCACTCATCAGGCCGAGCGTTAGCTCGCCTTCAGCTTTTGATCTGAGCGCCCCCTCGAGAGGCCGAGCGCAGGTTCTGCGCAGTGGGTAACCCGGCATGGATGCCGGGTTAGCCGCGCACGGCCATGGATGGCCGATCGCGGCGGGCCCACGGAGCAGGACCGGAGCGAGGGCATGGCGAGCCTTAGCGAGCCACCGAACGAAAGGGGCAAGAGCCCTTGGTTACTTGGGGCTCTTCCAAGTGACTCGCCGTAAGGGCGAAACCATTAGCAGCCGTTACCGCAGAAATGGATATGTACACCCGAGAGAAAATGGTCGGCTGTCAGGCCGCCATCGCCAGCAAGCCAGCTCCTACAGAAAGAGCAGGCCACAAAAAAACCGCGCCCCCCTCAAGAGCCGCGGTTTTTTATACCCCCGCAATTACTGCTGCAACACCGTCGCCTGGTTATCCATACCCACCTGTTGAATGGTCGCCATCTGCGTCATGCCGCTCTGATCAACATTGGCAATGTTCCCGATCCCGCCCTGGGTCACATATGCCACGTTCATGCTGTCGGCCTGTTTCAGAGTGATCTTGTTATCGTTGCCCCACTGGCTGGTAGAGGCCTGGTTGCCGGTGCCGGACTGGTCGAATTCGGCGCGGTTGTTCATGCCGTTGCTGCTGCCCTCGACCAGGTTGGCGGTGCCGCGCTGGTCGGCGATGAGCATGTTGTCGGTGCCGTTCTGATCGAAGTACAGCTCGTTGTAGTTCTCCGCCTGGCTGACGATGGTTTGGTTACCCATGCCGGTCTGGCTGGTGGTCATGACGTGGCCGACGCCGTCCTGGGTGAAGTTGGCAATGTTTTCCTTGCCGTTCTGAGTGATGGTTGCGCTCTGGTTGCTGCCGAACTGGCCACCTTTTTGCGGACCTTTCCAGTTGCTGGCGTAGACCTTGTTGTCGCTACCCACCGACGTCGCGGTGAGCGAATGGCCTTCGCCGGTCTGGTAGGTGAAGTGCACGTTGCCCGTGCCCGTCTGGTACAACGCCAGGGTCGAGCCGGTGGACTCGAACTGGTCGGCGTAGATCGCGTTGAGGTTGCCGACCTGGAAGACCTGAGCGGTGTTGTTTTCGCCGAAGCTCTGGTCGACCACGGTTTCGTTGGTCTCGCCCATCTGGTCGACGGTGGCCATGCTGCCCGTTTGCCCGTCTTGCCAGATTTCGGTGCCGTTGCCGTCGCCGCTCTGGTTGATGCTCAGGTTGCCGCCGTCGCCGTTGCGCTGGTCGCCGTAGGCATAGTTGTTGGCGCCGCTCTGGTTGATGTCGATCTGGCCGCCCATGTGGTTGATCTGTTCGGCGGTGGCGTAGTTGGTGGTGCCGTACTGGATGATCACCGCCATGTTGCCGATGCCGGGCTGGATCTGTTCGATGTTGGCTTCGTTGCTGTCGCCGTACTGGAAGGTTTGACCGGAAGAACCCTCCTGGCTGTCCTGATAGACGAACGAAAAGTTACCGCTGCCTTCCTGTTGTTGCAGCACTTCGCCGCCGCCCGCACCGACCGACTGGCTGGCATGGCTGGTGTTGAAGCTGCCGGTCTGTTTCTGGGTGATGGTGCTGTTGTCTTCATACAATTGCTCGGCGTAACCGGCGTTGTATTCACCGACCTGGTTCTGGTCGATGGTGCTGGTGGCCGAGTCCTGCACCGCAGCCGCATCGTTGCCCTCGCCGAGTTGCTGCTGGGTGGCAGTGCTGTAGGGGGCCTTGGTCTGTTTCACATTGGCGATGTTGGCGGTGCCGACCTGGTCCTGGGTGGAAATGCTGTCGTTGGCCAGCGCCTGGGCACTGGCAATGACCAGTATCGCGGCGGTGAGGGGCGTCAGTTTGAACATGATGAAACCTCCATGTGGTGCGGTGCTTTAGCGGTATTGTTTGACTGAAACGCTCATGCCGTTTCCCGATTGGGTCACGGCGCTGGAAAGTCCCGTGCCGGCCTGGTCGATGCTGGCGTCGTTGTTATTGCCGTTCTGGGCTATCTGCGCGCGGTTCTGGCTGCCGGTCTGCGTGATCGAGGCCGAGTTGCCGGAACCTTGTTGAGTGATCATTGCCATCAGGTCGCTGCCTTGTTGCAGGATGTACGCTTCCTGATTGCTCCCCGACTGGACGATGGTGCCGAGCAGCGACTGGCCGTTCTGTTGCAGCAGCGCCACGTTGGCCTGGCCGTTCTGGTCGATCAGCGCGTGCTGGCCAATCGGCGGTGGCAACTCGCCGAGGTCGGTGCCGGGGCCCAGGTCATCGTTCTCCATCAGATCGTCGGCGCGCACGCCCGCGCTGCTGCAGAGCAGAAGCAGGCAGAGCAGGGCAGCGGTCGACGTTTTCATGAGACTGTCCTTTCGCAAGAGGCCAGCCCCATCGGCCACGTGACCGATGGGGCGAAGGCTCAGTTGGAGGTCACCGTCACGGTGCGCACGGTGCCTTGGGACGAGGTGATGGTGGCCGTCGGGTTCGCCGACGGAATCACCGTGGTGGTGTTGTTCACCGTCAGCCGCCAGCGACCGGTCACCGGCACCGTGGCGGTGCCCAGGGTTGCCAACCCCGTCGGGGTGCTCACCCGGATGGTGACGATGTTGCCGGTGGTCACCGATGAGGTGCCCGCGAAGTCCCAGGTGAAGCGGTTGTTGGAGCGTGCCGACACCGTTGCCGTGGTCACCGTGAAGGTTTCTGCCGGTGGCCGTGGCGAGACTTGCACGGTGACCGTCGCCGGTGCCGTCGACTGGGCGCCGAAGCTGTCCCGGGCGAAGTAGGTGAAGGTCGTGGTGAACGCCGTGGTGAAGGTGGCCGGTGGGGTGTATGTGATCACCGTGCCGTTGCTGCTGACGCTGCCGCGACCGTTCGGTGGTTGCGTGAAGCTGGCGACCGCCAGCGGCACGTTGCCTTCCGGATCGGTGTCGTTGGCCAGCACACTGATCGGTATCGCCACGCCCAGGGTCGCGACGCTGTCGGCGACGGCCACCGGTGGCCGGTTAGGTGCCACGGTGATGGTCACGGTCGCCGGAGTGGCCGAGGCCAGGCCTTTGATGTCTTGCGCCTTGTAGGTGAAGGTCGTGGTCATCGGCACAGTGACTACGGGCGGCGGTGTGTAGACCACGGCGGTCGTGCCGCTCATCGCCACGGTGCCTTGCCCGGCGGCCGGTGAGGTCAGCGCGACGATGCTCAATGGCGTGTTGCCGTCCGGGTCGCTGTCGTTGGCCAGCAGGTTGAGGGTGATCGGCACCCCGAAGCTGGTGCTGCCAGTGTCGGCAACGGCCAGCGGCGCCTGGTTTTCACCGCTGTTCGGTTGTGTGCCGACCACCACCACAGGTTCGGTGTCGTTGCCGCCGGCGGCGGATTTGATCGTGACACTGGCCGGTGGCTGCGACAGATCGGCAACGGTCAGGCGTTGCAAGGTGCCGGTTTTCGTCAGCCGTCCGAAGCCCTGGGCGACCATGTCCGGCACCACGACTTCGTCTGACGAGGTGGCTTCGATCAACAGGCTGTGATTGCTCCAGTTGTAGCGTGCGGTCTGGATTTTCACGATGTCGGTGACTTTGCTCGACACCGCCGTCGGCCGGCTGGTGCCACTCGGGTCGGTCGCGGTGACCACCACCACCGGAGGAACCGTGCTGCCTGTCAGACGATGGCCGAAGAACTGGCCGGTGTTGTTGCCGAGCATGGTGACCAGGCAAGGCGATTTCGGTGGTCCGGGCACCAGAGGCACGGTTTCACGGAAGCACAGGTTCGAACTGATGGTCGATTTGCCGAAGACTTCTACCCGGGTACTGCTCGTGCCCGGACCTGTCGAGAGGCGGCGGTAAGTGGCGCGGCCAATTTCCACAGGCGTTTGCGCCCGGCTGTCGAGGATTTTGCCGGACACGGTAAAGAGGTTGGTCTGAATGGTCCCGGCCGGACCCTGGACACGCAGGAAGTTGTTGTTGAGCGGGCTGCCGGTGACCGCTTCGCTGAGGTTCGGATCACCCACGAATGTCTCGATGGAGCCGGTGTCCGGATTCACTTCGGTGTACGGACCGTTGACGCTGCGCAGAAATGGCCCGATCTCCCCGTTGAGCGCCCCTGCGAAGTTGCCCGGTGCGCCGATGCCGATGTCGCGGGTGATGTTGATCGCCCGGCGGCCCGGTGTGGTGACGTTGACTGTTTCCACGCCATACGGGTGAGTGATGGTGTAGGTGCCCGCGACAGGTATGTTCACCCGCAGGCGAATCCGCGCGAAGCTGGCCTGATCGCCGTCGACAGGGTTTTCCGCAGTGAATGCCGCTTCGACCCCGGCCACGTAGGCATCCACGCCATAGCCTCCGACATCGTTGATGCTGGTCTCGGCGAGGAACCAGAACGCTTCCGGTGGCCAGTTATCCGGGAACACCATCGGCAGGGTGTCGTCGAAGATGCCAGGCTCCGGATTCAGGATGCACATATAGGCGGGGGCGCCAGGAGCACCCGGTGCCCGCGTGCTGGTAGCCCGTGACTGGCACAGTTCCAGCGACAGCAAATTGCTGTCCTGATACCACATGGGGAATTTCCCCGTGGCGAAAGTGTAGGGGCCGGTATCGACGGCAGTGAGTTGCGCGAACGCACTGCCGGACAGCGAAAGAGTCAGCCCGAGCGCCTTGAGCGCGAAGCGTGGCCACTTGTTCATGATGCCTCCTGATGCAGATCTGGGCATGAGAGCGTTCATTGCACGATGACCACTTCTTCGGTATCGGTGCCGCCATTGGATGACGTCACCTGAACCTTGGCCGGTGGAATCGGCGAGATGCCGGTCGACAGGGTTTTCTCTGCGCCGCTGCCACTGAGGGCGCCGATGGCGACACCCGTGCCGGAGGTGACGGTGAGTATCGGTGGCGATGTTTCATCGCTGGTCGAGGCCACTACCGTGATCTGTCCGCTGCTAAGGCTGTACTCGGCCCGTGAAATCACCACCAGGTCGGTCAGCGGCATGGACAAGGAGGTCGGCGTGCTGCTGGGGATGGCCAGATGGTTATCGGCCGTCACCAGCAAGCTGCTCGGCAACGTCGGGTTGGTGGCTGACTGGGCGTACCACTGACCTGTGGTGTTGGCCTCGGTCAGGTTCAGCACCGGGGTGTTGCTGTCCAGTTTCACCGTGGCCGGTGGTGGCGGGGCCATGACGAAAATATCCTGCTGGGCCACCGGGGCGCTGGCGCCGGCCTTGCGCGAATAGGTACTGCGTTCGGCAATGATCGGAGTGGGGCGAACGAGCGTCGATAACTTGCCGGAAATGGCCATTACCGTCGTGCGCAAGTCCAGCCCGCCAGGCCCTTCAATGCGGATGTAGTTGGTATTGAAAGGGCTGCCGGTGAAGGCCTCTTCCAGGTTCGGATCGCCCACGAACGTGTCGGCGGAACCGGTGACCGGGTTGGTCTCGGTGTAAGGGCCTTTGAGGCTGCGCAGGAAGGGGCCGATGTCAGCTTTGAGCGCACCGTCGTAGGTTTTCGGCGAGCCGATGCCGATGTCCCGGGTCATGTTGATCGCGCGGCGCCCGGGGGTATCGACGTTGAAGACATCGACGCCGTAAGGGTGGGTGATGACATAGGTGCCTGCGGTGGGTACGTCGACCCGAATACGGATACGGCCAAAACTGATCTGATCGCCTTCCAGCGGGTCGCCACCACTGAACGCGGCTTCAACGGCGCTGACATAGGTCAGGTCAATGCCCCGTGCGGCGTCGACGATGGATCCGTCGCCGGTGAACCAGAACGCCTCGTCGGGGAAGTTGGTCGGGAAAACGATGGGTTGAGTGTCGTCGAAAATACCGGGGTTCGGATTCAAAAGGCACATGTAGGCCGGTGCGCCTGGCGCAACCGGAGCCCTGGAGCTGACTGCCTTCGACAGGCACAAGTCGAGGGTTCGACCGTGGGTGTCCTGATACCAGGAAGCGAAGTTACCGTTGGCGGGAACATAGGGGCCGGTGTCGACAGCAAACAGCGCTGCCTGGGCGACGCCTTGGGCCAGAGCGGACACGACCAGGGCGATCGTGGTTTTGGACAGTAAAGGGTGCATGAGTATTCCCTCTATCAGAGACCTGCCCCTTGGGGGGGTGGGTCAGTTGACGGGGGAGTCGGCAACTTCCGTACCAATCGTTGGAAACGGCCGGCAGAGGTCCGGCGCTAGGGCATGTAGCGCCTTGGTGACGTTTGGTTGTCGATCGAGCGGGCGGGCCACTGTCCCCAGCATTGGGGGTAGGTGGGGATGCCGGGGAGGGCGGGACGCGTAGGAGCAAGCTTGCTCGCGATGGTCGTTAACGAAGACGCGTGTTTTCTGGAAAAACGCAGCGATCGTGAATCCATCGCGAGCAAGCCCGCGCCTAAAGAAAGCCGGACGCCGTTACTACTCGGTGGGGGCTAATTGATCAAGCGCCCGATTCACCGCCAACTCGCCCAGCATGATGACTTGCGCAATCCCCAGCAGGGAGTTGCGGCATGTCCCGTCCAGTTGATCCGCCAGATCCGTCGCCATGACATTGGCCGATGCCAGGGATTCACAAGCATGGGCCAGCAGGGTTTCGGTATCGAGCTCCGGGTTGACGATAAACAGGGTGGTGAGTGTTCGCGGAGTGGCTTTGACGTGAGCGGTCTGGGCGGCAGGGTTGAAGTAGAAATCGAGGGCGCGATTGACAGCCTCGCGATGTGCTTCTGAATCGGGATTGTCTTGCGGCGATGCCGGATCGGTGTCCGGTGGATTGGGCGTTACTTTGAACATTACAGGTACTCCTAATTAAAAAAGGAGCCTTCACCCTCGCTACCAAACGATGGGTGGCGGCCATACGCGGGTTGGTAGACCGGTAATTAGGAACCCGGCGCCCCCGAGGGAGCCCTGCGCATGGCCACCATAAAACAGAGACTAAAAAGGTCTGCTAACAGTGACGCAATACGCCTAATTGAACCGGGCTACCAAACCCCATCGCTGTATTTTTTCAGCGACCGGAAAACGATAGAGCCCCGGCACAAGGCGCACAAGCCGGCGGATTCTGGCGCAAGCGTAGGCAATGGCGCAAGGCGTTGTAGCCTGCGCGAAGTAACACGGAGTGTTTTTAAACACGCGTCGTTAAACATGAGTAAACATTGCTAAAAATAGCGGAAGCGTCGGATATCTCTTCAGGGTTGGCTGCCCCGCGACGCCCCTGCACGGAACCTATTTTTGACTGAGCGCCGCTATCGATACGCCCGAAGCAACGAAGGTCAGTCCTGCCCCAACGTTCAGGCCATTTATCAGCCGTGGCCTCTGGCGCAAAAAGCCGGACAGTGCAGTGGCAAATACGCCCATCAGTGCGAATCCCACTGCTGTAAGTACGGCGAACCAGATGCCGTACACCAGCATCTGCACACTCACCGAGCCGCGTTGTGGGTCGACGAACTGCGGGATGAACGCAAGGACAAAAAAACCGGGCTTCGGATTGAGTGCTGCCGAGAGGAATCCCGTGAGGAAAATGCTCGGCAGTGATTGCCGGGTCGCAGGCTGGAAGCTGATCAGGCTACGAGAACGCAGGACTTTTATGCCAAGCCACAGTAAATAACCGGCGCCGATAAGCTTGACGACCCAGAAGGCAACGGCGGACGTCTGCAAAAGCAACGTCAGTCCCAGCGAAGCGGTTGCCACATGGAAGAGAATTCCCGCCCCGGAGGCCATGCCCGAGACGATCGCGGCAATCCTGCCCTGACTGAGTCCACGGCCTACGGCCAACAGATTGTCCGGGCCTGGTGCGAGTACCAACAGCAAGCACGCGGCCGTGTAGGCAAGCCAGACGTTGATCGGAAACATGGCATTCTCCTTTAGCCTCATCGAGGCATCCATCCTCACGTAGCGCCAGACTGTGCTCGTGCCAGGGCGCAAAGTCAAAGCCACGGCATTTGTGGTTGCCGAACGGTCACGTTGTGTATCGATTGATGGATCCAATAGAGATCGTCGCGCCAGCACCCAATAACGGGCAAATGCCTGACCGTGGGCTATAACCAATGGGGGGAATCGCCGGGAAGTACGCCCATGAACATGCCCACACAAACGCTCCAGTCCGAAGAGGGCGATGTGCGCTTGAGCTCGCGAAAGCAACCGTTCAATCTGCTGCGCTGGTTTTCCCTGATCAGCATGGCGGTGATTGGTACGGTGGCGGTGGCGCTGGGGGCTGTGTCCACGCGATTTGTGATTACCGAAAGCGTGCAGCGCGATGCATTGCTGACCTCGCAGTTCATTCAGGCGATTGCCTTGACCGAGGTGCACCACGTATTGATTCCCAATGTGCGCAGCATGGGCGAGCTGCTGGACCCGCGCAAAGACAAGGATTTCCCTGACGTCGACCCGATGGCCCGTGCCAATGCCCGGGGCGAATTTCTCGACCACATCGAGCACTTGCCTGACGTGATCCTTGCCAACATCTACGCCCCCGACCGCATGGTGATCTGGTCGACCAACCCGGCATTGATGGGCACCACGATCCATGCCGACGAAGACCTTGAGCACGCATTCGCCTCCAGGACGCCGGTGTCGGCCAGTTATCACAACGTCGACAAGACACGCATGGAGCAAAAGTTCGTCACGCCGCCGGAATTCATCTTCATCGAAAACTACATTCCGCTGTTCGATGTCGACGGCAAGAAAGTCACGGCGATGGTCGAGATCTACAAGGAACCCGAGGACCTGATCAGCCGCATGGAGCGCGGTCTGGTGTTGATCTGGCTGGCCACTGCGCTGGGCGGCGGGCTGATTTATCTGGGGTTGTACTGGATCGTGCGGCGCGCGGCGATCCTGTTGGCGGCGCAGCAGAAACAATTGATCACCAACGAAACCTTTGTCGCCCTGGGCGAGATGTCGTCGGCGGTGGCCCACAGTTTGCGTAACCCGTTGGCGACCATTCGCTCCAGTGCCGAACTGGCGCTGGAATTCGACAGTGGCCCGGCGCACCAAAACATCAACGACATCATCGGTCAGGTCGATCGCATGTCGACGTGGGTCAGGGAATTGCTGCAATCCTTGCGCCCGCTCACCGATGAACCGGAGCCGGTGAACCTGGTGGCGGCGTTGCACGACAGCCTCATGGCCTTCGAGCAGCAAATCGCCAAGGCCTGCATTCATGTGGTATTCGAGCCGAAGGACACGCCCATGGTCCTGAGCCAGCAGATGCAGTTGTCGCAGATACTCAACAGTCTGCTGGCCAACGCGCTGGAGGCCATGGACCAGGGCGGCACGCTCACCGTCATTCTGGAGCCGACGGATGCCCGAGACGTCAGCGTGGTGGTGAGCGATACCGGCAAAGGCATGAGCGAGGAGCAGCGCAGCTTGGCGTTCCGGCCGTTTTTCACCACCAAGCAAGGCGGGCTCGGCGTCGGCCTCGTACTGGTCAAGCGGATCATGGAGCGCTGCGGCGGTACGGTGAGCCTGGACAGTCGCGAGGGCGAGGGCACAAGTGTTCGCCTGTCGTTCCAACGCAGTCCCTGAAATGGGGATGAACTTTCCCCGGTAGCGGGTGTCATTCCCCAGTCGTTTTTCGGGATATGGCACATTGATGTTGATAAGCCATTGTTTCAGCGCGCATTAGTGCGTTTGTATAAGGTTGTTACAAGTCTGGCGAGCTCCTTGCAAAACCCCCATTACCCCCTTCACAACTTCGAGGCGGCTGGTGATGGACAGAAAAGCGCAGCACCCTTGCAAGAGGTTTGGTCTCCTGACGCCCCTGAGCGTCCTTCTGGCAATGACGTTCGGCACAACGAGCTTGCGCGCCAGCCCGATCGACGACGAAAGCCAGCCCGGACCGTCCGACCCCTCAGCGTACTACGACGAACCGGCTGACAGAGCAGGCGCCTTGAACGCTATTTTGACCATGCCCCCGGCCAACGTTGATTCCTTCGACTTGCCGGCTGGCGTCAAAGGCAACCGAAACACCCCGCTCCAGGAAAACATCCTGCCGCCGGCGGCACAGACCAGCTTCAATTACCCCACCAATGGCAAACCCAGTCCGTTGTACGGTGCTCTGCCGTTCACTCAGCAACTGGTGCTGTTCGAAGAGTTCGGTCCGGAAAAACTCGACCCCACCACCCCGGCGGCGCAGTTGCCGTTTCCACCGGCGGCGATGGGCCCGCTGCCGCAACAGGACCCTACCAGCGCCGCTCGCAGCGTCCCGCCGAGTGCGGCGCTCGACGCTTTCATGCGGCAACCCGGACTGACCCCGTTTCCCAGTCAGTATTCCAACGTGGTCGACCGCAATCCTTGGCAGAAGCAGATCGAATATTTCCTCAACCGCCGTATCGGCTCGTCGGCTGAAGGCCGTCCACCAGGAAAAGGCTGGTCGCACCAGCGCTGGAACGAGTTTTACCCGCAGACGGCCTACAAGACTGTGCAAACCGGCGCACGGTTGAACACCGGGTTGCGTGACAGTCGTCAGATGCACCGCTATGCCGTGGGCGAATTTGGCCCCGGTGGCCTCTACCACAACGTAGCGGGTGTACCGGCGACCGATGGCACTGCCAAGGGCGTCGATGCGCGTTTTCACCCGAAAATGCCGGTGCAGAACCACAAATCGGTCTGGACCTTCGACGGCACCTTGCCGCCCAAATTGCTCATGGTGCGTTACGGACAACCCGTGTTGATGCGCCATTACAACGGTTTGCCGATCGACCCGGCGGCGAACATGGGTTTTGGTCTGCACACCCTCAGCACCCACGAACACAACGGTCACCAACCGGCGGAAAGCGACGGCTATGCCAACGCATTTTTCTTCCCCGGGCAATTCTACGACTACCGCTGGCCGATCCAGTTGGCCGGCTACGACAGCATCAACACCAAGGCTGAGGACCCGCGTGCAGCTTTTCCGTGCTCGCCGGGCGAAACCCTGTGGACCAACGACCTCATCCCCAGCCGCAAGACCTGCGACAACGGCACGATCAAGATCCGCGGCGACTGGCGCGAAACCATGAGCACCCATTGGTTTCACGACCACATGCTCGATTTCACCGCGCAGAACGTCTACAAGGGCAACGCGGCGATGATGAACTACTACAGCGCCCTGGACCGTGGCAATGAAGCGGTGAATGACGGCGTCAACCTGCGTTTACCCAGTGGCAACGCCTTGCCTTGGGGCAACCGCGACTACGACGTCAACCTGCTGTTCGCCGATAAAGCGTGGGATAAAAACGGTCAACTGTGGTTCAACCCGTTCAATACCAACGGCTTCCTCGGTGATCAGGTGCTGGTCAACTGGCAGTGGAAACCGACCCTGGATGTGCGCGCCCGCAGCTATCGGTTCCGCATGCTCAATGGCTCGGTGTCGCGCTACTTCAAACTGGCGCTGGTGCGCGAGATCAAGGGCACCGGCGGCGAGTTCCCAGGGCCTGCCGGGTCGGGCGTGTCGTATGCCCGCGTGCCGTTCCACATGATTGCCAACGACGGCAATATCATGGAACACGCCGTGCCGTTCGACGGCAGCATGGACTTGGATGCCGACGGCGATACTAAAAATCACAACGCGATCTTGCCAACCATGGGCATCGCCGAGCGTTTCGATATCGTCGTCAACTTCTCGAAAAACGGGATCAAGGTGGGCGACAAGCTGTTCTTCGTCAACCTGCTGGTGCACGAAGACGGCAAGGGCCCGGAAGAGCCCGTCTCCCTGGCTGACGTACTGTCCGAGAAGTACAAGGCCGTCATCAAGCAAACCAGCAAGGGACCGAAGTGGGAGGATGGTGATCCGGCGGTAGGCAAAGTGTTGCAACTCAACGTCAAGGCCTACACCGGTCAGGACCTGGCTATGGACCCGGCCGCTTATGAACCGGCCAAACCGGGCAAGCCTGAAGGCATGGTGATGATCCCGCTGAAAATTCACCGCGATAATCCGGCCGACAAGGCGCTGCTAGCCAAGGCTCGTCACCGCACCTTCACCTTCGGTCGCTCCGACGGCACCGATCTGGCGCCATGGACAATCAAGACCGACGGCGGTTTCGGTTTCAGCATGGACCCTCGTCGCCTGAACGCCTCGACCAAACTGGCCTCCGGCCCGACCGATGCCGGCGTCACGGGCTTTGGCACGCTGGAAGTGTGGAACATCAAGCTCGGCGGCGAGGGCTGGAGCCACCCGGTACACGTGCACTTCGAGGAGGGGATCATCCTCAGTCGCGGCGGCAAGGCACCACCGGAATGGGAAAAATGGGCGCGCAAGGACGTGTACCGCATCGGTTCGGAAAAGGACGGCCTGGACAGCGTCGAGATGGCGATCAACTTCCGCGAATTCGCCGGGACGTACATGGAGCACTGCCACAACACTCAACATGAGGACAACTCCATGTTGCTGCGTTGGGACATTGAGAAACCGGGGCAACTGCAATTGATGCCGGTTCCGCTGCCGAGCTGGGATGGCGTGCGCTACGTGAACTCTGCTGCACTGCCAACCTTCCGCACCGGTGACGGCGTCGGCCCACAAGTGGTGGTCAAACCATGATCCGCAGGGGAGCCGACATGACACTGCACACGCCGCGCTCCCGCGCTCTGGGCATGCACCTGATTCTGGTACTGGTGACGTTTCTGCTGGCCAGTCAGGTGCTGCTCGCTCATGAAGGTGCACTGTCGCCGTCGCCGACGGAATCGGCGACACCCTGGGGCGGCAATTACTTCCCCAACACCTTGCTGACCGACCAGGACGGTCGGCAGGTGCGTTTTTTCGATGACCTGATCAAAGACAAAGTGGTGGTGATCAACTTCATCTTCACTACGTGCAGTGATTCCTGTCCGCTGGAAACCGCGCGCCTGCGCCAGGTACAACAGTTGCTGGGACCCCGGGTCGGTCAGGACATTTTTTTCTACTCGATCAGTATCGACCCGTTGAGCGATACACCCGAAGTGCTCAAAGCCTACGCGCAGCGCTTCAAAGTCGGACCAGGCTGGCAGTTCCTCACCGGCGAATTCGAGGCCGTCACCGACCTGCGCAAAAAGCTCGGGCTGTTCATCGAGGGCGTCGACAACGGTCGCAGCAAGGACCACAACCTGAGCCTGATCGTCGGCAACCAGGGCACCGGTCGCTGGATGAAAGCTTCACCGTTCGAGAACCCATGGATCCTCGCCGATCAGTTGGCCAATACCTTGCAAAACTGGAAGCAACCCAGTGTTGAGGAAAGTTATGCCGATGCGCCCGAGATCCGCCCGCCGAGCAACGGCGAAGAGTTGTTTCGCACCCGTTGTGCGTCGTGCCACAGCCTGGGGCCGCAAGACGGGCAGGGCATCAGCATGCGCGCCATCGGCCCGGACCTGATCGGCGTAACCCGTGTGCGCGATCCCGCCTGGCTCAATCGCTGGATCCGCGAACCGGATCGCATGCTGGCCGAAAAAGACCCGATTGCGCTGGAACTGTTTCAACGCTTCGACAAAATCCCGATGCCAAACCTGCGCCTGGATGAGAAAACCGCGCAGTCCATCATTGATTTTTTGCAGGAGGAAACCGATCGTCAGCAATCGTTGCAGGCGGCGCAGGTGCCATAGCGGCTTATTACTATCATTGAGCCGCCGACTCGATCAATGACACCTACACTGATCCGAAACGCCACTGAATAGGCTTCATGCCAGTACCGAATTCAGGACTCACCATGCAGATACTCGAACAACACAAGCTACCTGCACCGTCGAACCTGCCAGCGGGGGAATGCACGAGCTGGCGTGGCGAATTCAATCTGCTGCGCTGGTTTTCCTTTGCCAGCTTTTTGATCATTGCCGCCGTGGCGGCGGGGCTGGGGTACATTTCCACCCGTTTCGTGGTGGAGGAGAGCATCGAGCGCGATTCCATGCTGACCGCGCAATTTATCCAGGCCATCGGTGCGGCCGAAATCCGCCACGCATCGATTTCCCCGGAAAGAACCATGGGCGAAATGCTCGATTCTCGCCTGGATAACGCCCATCCCGACGTGAACCCGGGCGCACGTGCTGCTGCGCGCATCGAGTTTCTCGATCATGTGGCAAACCTGCCGGACCTGCTGTTGGCCACGGTGTATGCCCAGGATCGCACGGTGGTCTGGTCGACCAACCCGGAGCTGATCGGCGTACGCATCGAAGATGACGATGAGCTGGACGAATCTTTCGAAATGAAGGAGCCCGTTTCCACCAGCTACCACAAAGTCAATGAAGAACGTCCCGAACAAAAACTGCTGCACGAGCCCCAGTACCTGTTCGTTGAAAACTACATCCCGATGTTCAACGCCGACAAAAGCAAAGTCATAGCCATGGTCGAGGTCTACAAGGAGCCTATTGATCTGGTTGAACGTATCCAGCGCGGTTTCAAGGCCATCTGGCTGGCCACCGTACTCGGTGGTGCCGCCATCTACTTCGGGCTGTTCTGGATTGTGCGACGTGCGGCGAAGTTGATCGAGAGTCAGCAGAAACAGCTGATCGCCAACGAAACCTTCGTCGCGCTGGGGGAAATGTCTTCGGCCGTGGCCCACAGTTTGCGCAACCCGCTGGCGAACATTCGCTCCAGCGCCGAACTGGCCCAGGAAATCGCCAGTCAGAGCGCGCAGAAGAACATCGGCGACATCATCAGCCAGGTCGATCGCATGTCACGTTGGGTTCGCGAGTTGCTGGTGTCGTTGCGGCCGGTAAATGACGATTACGAAACCGTGGACCTGGTGTTGGCCATCGACGACACCCTGAGTGCCTTCGACGCGCTGATCAAGCGCTCCAGTGTCGAAGTCCGTTTCACGCCGCAGGTTTGCCCACCGGTCGTCAGCCAACAGGTGCTGCTCACGCAAATTCTCAATAGCCTGTTTGCCAATGCCCTGGAAGCCATGCCCAAGGGCGGCGTGTTGAGCATCGATATCGAGTCGCCGCAGTCCGGACACTTGCGCATGACCCTGAGCGATACCGGCAAGGGCATGACCAAACAGCAGCAACAAATGGTTTTCAAACCGTTTTTCACCACCAAACAAGGCGGGTTGGGCGTGGGCCTGGCCCTGGTCAAAAGAATAATGGAGCGTTTTGAAGGTTCGGTCGAACTGACCAGCCGAGAGCAGGAAGGAACCCGCGTTTGTCTGAATTTCAAAGTGGCAACGGGAGGGGAATATGGGGTACAGCATTCTGCTGGTCGAGGATGACGAAATCCTCGCAGGGAATCTTCAGACCTACCTGGAGCGCAAAGACTTCGAGGTGACGGTCTGCCACTCGGCTGAAGATGCGCTGAAGCAAATGAACACGTTTGCCCCGGACGTCGTACTGACCGACAACTCGCTGCCGGGCATGAGCGGTCACGATCTGATCCAGAAGCTGCGCATCAGCGCGCCGGACCTGAAAGTGATCATGATGACCGGCTACGGCAATGTCGAAGACGCCGTGGTGGCGATGAAAGAAGGCGCGTTCCATTACGTCACCAAACCGGTGGCGCTGCCGGAACTCAAGCTGTTGCTGGACAAAGCCCTGGCCACCGAGCGGATGGAGCGCACGTTGTCGTTCTATCAGGAACGCGAAGCGCAGAAGTCGGGGGTGCAGGCGTTGATCGGCGAATCGGGGCCCATGGTCTATCTGAAAAACACCATCGGCCAGTTGCTCGACGCCGAGCGCCGGATGGCCAACGCCGACTTGCCGCCGGTGCTGGTGGAAGGCGAGACGGGCACCGGCAAGGAACTGGTGGCCCGCGCGCTGCATTTCGACGGCCCGCGCAGCAAGGGCCCGTTCATTGAATTCAACTGCGCGTCGATTCCCTCCAACCTGGTGGAGTCGGAGCTGTTCGGTCACGAGAAGGGCGCATTCACCGACGCCAAGGACCGTCGCGTCGGCCTTGTGGAAGCGGCGGATGGCGGCACCTTGTTTCTCGATGAAGTCGGGGAAATGGACCTGCTGCTGCAAGCCAAACTTCTGAAACTGCTGGAAGACCGGACCATTCGCCGGGTCGGTTCGGTGAAGGAGCGCAAGGTCGATTTGCGGGTGATCAGCGCAACCAATTGCAACCTCGAACAAATGGTCCAGCAGGGCAAGTTCCGCCGCGACCTGTTCTTCCGTCTGCGCATCATTTCGATCAAGGTGCCGCGCCTGTATACCCGTGGCGAAGACATCCTGTTGCTGGCCCGGCACTTCCTCGCTATCCACGGCAAACGCTACGGCAAACCGAACCTGCATTTCAGCGATCAGGCCGAAGACTTGCTCTTGAGCTATAGCTGGCCGGGCAACGTGCGCGAGTTGCGCAACATGCTCGAACAAACTGTGCTGCTGGCCCAGTACGACACCATCGCCGCGCATCAGTTGAACGTCTGCCTGAGCTTGGTGGACGAACCGATGGCGATGCCCGAGGCGCCCCACAGCGAACCGCGCCCGGCCTATATCGGCAGCGAATCAATGAACCTGCCGGAGGTCGAGCGCGACATGGTGCGCAAGATGCTCGACAAGACCGACTGGAACGTCACCAAGTCCGCGCGACTGCTGGGTTTGAGCCGCGACATGCTGCGTTACCGGATCGAAAAACTCGGCCTCGCCCGCCCGGACAAGCGTCAGTGGTAGACGGGCGTCTCCTGGCCCTGGCGGCTGAGGCAGGCCAGCAGGCAGGTCGGGTCGACGACTTCTTCGTTGACGTAGACGCCGCGCTCCACGTCATAGGAGCGGATGAACACCCGGACGGTGGCATCCGCGACTGTCGGCAACCGTGAATCGGAGAACACGTGCTCGCTGGAGATCGGGATGAAATCCTGCGGCGCCGTGGGAATGTACGAGCGCGGCGGCACCGTGCTCAGCGTCGGCGGAACGGGGTGGGCGAACGGCTGGTTTTCGCCGTAATAGTTGAACTCGCTGCTGTACCCGGACGGCGGCGTCAGGTCGTCATCCGCGTGAACACCCGTGGTGGCGGTCAGGCAGAAGATAAGCAACAGCGTCAAATTGGTGTGTTTCATGGCAGCACCTGCGAAATCGGTTGTCCCGCAATTCCCCAAGGCCATTAACTATAGCTGCCGCACGGGGGCGTTGTCGGCTTACAACATTCCAACAAACACCACATGGGTTTTTCAAAAGCGCTGATCTAGACTCGGGCCGGTCTGATAAACCCGAGTTCTGGAGCGTGCAATGGAAATGCTGACCAAAGAAAAAGCCATCGCCAGCAACCGCGATGCGTGGAATGACTCCGCCCGACACCACAAAGACAATCCCGAATGGCCGTCACTGTTGAAGGCCGTGGCACTGGGTGATTTCTGCTGCATCGACGACACGTTGCGCGGTGTGCTGGAGCAGGTCGGGGTCGACGGCAAGGACGTGGTGCAACTGGGCTGCAACAACGGTCGCGAAAGTCTTTCACTGTTTGCACTGGGTGCCCGCAGCGTCGTCGGCGTTGACCAGTCCGCAGCGTTTCTCGATCAGGCGCGGGAACTGGCTTCCCGCTCGCCGCACGCGCCTGAATTCGTCGAGTCTGATATTCATCACCTGCCGAGTGAACTGCACCACCGGTTCGATGTGGCCCTGATCACCATCGGCGTATTGGGCTGGATGCCGGACATTGGCGAATTCTTCCGCCACGTCGCCCGCACCCTCAAGCCCGGCGGGGCGTTGGTGGTGTACGAGACCCACCCGTTCCTGGAAATGTTCGACCCCGAATCAGACGATCCCTTTCACCCGGTCACTTCGTACTTCCGCCGCGAACCTTTCGTGCAGGACAAGCCGATCGTCTACGAAGGCAAGGTCGAACAGCAGGCCGCGACGTCCTACTGGTTCGTCCACACCCTCAGCGAGATGTTCACCGGCGCCATCGAAGCGGGGTTGCAGATCAGCCACTTCAAGGAATATCCGCACTCCAATCGGGAGGAGATTTATGATCAGTATCAGCAACGAGAGGCGCAGTTGCCGATGTGTTTTACGTGGGTGGGGGTGAAGCGCTGAGACCGGGTCAAAAGAAACTCTCAGAGAACCGAGTGATTTACCGGGTGACCGGGTTGTGCGCAGAGATCAATTCCAAGCGCATGAATAACTTTTAAAACCGTGTCAAAACGTGGTTTTGCGCCGGGAGCGAAGGCCTTGTACAGGCTTTCGCGACCCATACCGGAATCCTTGGCGATCTGTGTCATTCCACGGGCTTTTACAACGTATCCGATAGCCCGAAGAAATTCCTCGTTGTCACCGTCTGCCAGCACCTGGGAAAGGTACTCACTGATGGCTTCGTCACTGTCCAGCAACGCCGCCATATCGAATGTAGTCAAAGTTTGGCTCATGGTTAAACCTCCTTTGCCAATTTTTTTGCCCGCTTGATGTCAGCGGTTTGCGAGGATTTGTCACCACCGGCAAGCAGTACAATGACAACGTTGTTTCGCATGGTGAAGTAGACCCGATAGCCGGCACCGACGTCCACGCGCATTTCGGAAACACCATCACCTACGGGCTTGATATCCCCAAGATTACCCGCAGATGCCCGATCAATGCGACGAGCGATAGCTACCTTCGCCCGTAAGTCACGAATCGAAGCATGCCATTGCGCGAAGTTTGTGGTTTGTTGAATAAGATAATTCATTGCTCGAAATGTATCCATTTGGATACAGGTGAACAGTCAGGCAGTTCCTTGCTCTGATGTGTTTTTTCCTTGAAGTTTGTGGGACGTTTAACCGTCATCGATGGTCGCCGTGGTATCCACGGTGCATCGACTAGGTTGCGCCGCATCCCCCAACGGACAAAACCCGCGCTGGCCCGCTATCCTTTGCCCCACGCCCCTCAAACAGGTTCACCCATGCTTTCGGTCCAAGGCGTTTTCAAAAGCTACGCCACTCCGCAAGGTCCGCTGTCGGTGCTGCAAGGTGTCGACCTGACGCTGAAACCCGGCAGCAGCCTGGCGCTGATGGGCGAGTCGGGCAGCGGCAAAAGCACCTTGCTGCACTTGATCGCCGGGCTGGACAAGGTCGATAGCGGCAGCATCCGCAGTGGTGAACATCAGCTTGAACGGATGAGTGAAGGGCAACTGGCGAACTGGCGACGCACCGAAATCGGCCTGGTGTTCCAGCAGTTCAACCTGATCGGCAGTTTGCGCGTGGAGGACAATCTGGCGTTCCAGGCGCGGCTGGCGGGGCGGCATGATGCGCGCTGGCAGGCACATCTGGTCAAGCGCCTGGGCCTGGGCGATGTGCTGCGGCGTTATCCGGAGCAGTTGTCCGGCGGCCAGCAACAGCGAGTCGCGTTGGGCCGGGCGCTGGCGTCGCAACCTAAGCTTTTGCTGGCCGACGAGCCCACCGGCAGCCTCGATGAAGCCACCAGCGATGAGGTGCTGAAGTTGTTGCTGGAACTGCTCGACGACAGTCCGACGACGTTGTTGATGGTCACCCACAGCCCGAGAGTGGCCGCGCGCCTGGCTGAAAAAGTGGTGCTGCACCGTGGCCGTCTGGCTGACGCGGACGAGCACTGAGGTGCGGGTCTTTCGCGAGACGTTGCGGGCGCTGCTCAGCCATTGGCGGCAGCACCCGGTGCAGTTTTTCAGTGTGCTGACCGGGCTGTGGCTGGCCACCAGCCTGCTGACCGGCGTGCAGGCGCTCAACAGTCAGGCGCGGGAAAGCTACGCGCGGGCCAGTCAGTTGATCGGCGGTGAACCGCAGGCCAGCCTCAGCGCACCCGGTGGCGGGACTTTTCCTCAGGCCTTGTTTGTCGAACTGCGCCGCGCCGGTTGGCCGGTGTCTCCGGTGCTGCAAGGGCGGGTGACGCTCAAGGGCCATGAAGACCAGCGCTTGCAACTGATGGGCATCGAGCCGGTGTCGCTGCCGGCCGGTTCGGCGGTGGCCGGACGGGCATTGGACATCGAGCAAATCGTCGGGTTTTTCAGTCCGCCGGGCAGCACCTGGATTTCGCCGCAGACGTTGCAAGCGTTGGGCATGCGCGAAGGCGAGCAGCCACTGACGTTGAACGGGGCGGTATTGCCGCCGCTGCATGTTCAAACCGACATGGCCCCCGGTGTGTTGCTGGTGGATATCGGCTTCGCCCAGCAGATTCTGGGGCTGCCAGAGCAACTGTCACGTCTGCTGCTGCCCAAGGACTTCACCGCGACCTTGCCGGATCAGTTCAAAGATCAGCTCCAACTCAAAAGCAGCGGCGAAGAAAACAACCTCTCGCGCCTCACCGAAAGTTTTCACCTGAACCTCGATGCCTTGGGTTTTCTGTCTTTCGTGGTCGGTCTGTTCATCGTTCACGCGGCCATCGGGCTGGCGCTGGAACAACGCCGAGGGCTGCTGCGAACCTTGCGTGCCTGTGGTGTCAGCGCACGGATGTTGATCGCTTGCCTCGCCGTTGAACTGGGCGGCCTGGCACTGATCGGCGGCCTCGCCGGCGTTGCCAGCGGCTACCTGCTGGCCAGCGTGCTGCTGCCGGATGTCGCCGCCAGTTTGCGCGGTTTGTACGGTGCCGAAGTGGCGGGGCAGTTGAGCCTCAGTCCATGGTGGTGGCTCAGTGGCGTGGGGCTCAGCCTGTTCGGCGCGTTGCTGGCCGGTGCCAACAGTTTGTTACGGGCGGCGCGTCTGCCGTTGCTGGCCCTGGCCGATCCGCAAGCCTGGCATCAGGCTCACGCACGCTGGTTGCGGCGCCAGGCGTGGGTCGCGGCGATTGCCGGCGTGATCGCGTTGCTGGCGCTGATTCGGGGCGACAGCCTCGCCAGTGGATTTGTGCTGATGGCGGCGTTGTTGATCGGTGCCGCACTGGCGCTGCCGGTGGTACTCAACAGCGTGCTGAACCTGACGCTGCATCGCAGCCGTTCGGTGCTCGGCCAATGGTTTCTCGCCGATTGCCGCCAGCAACTGCCGGCCCTGAGCCTGGCGCTGATGGCGCTGCTGTTGGCATTGGCGGCGAACATCGGCGCCGGCAGCATGACCGCCGGTTTCCGCCAGACCTTCAGCGACTGGCTCGAACAACGCCTGACTGCCGAGTTGTACGTGAACCCGCAAAATCCGGCCCAGGCCAGAGAACTGCAGAGCTGGCTCCAACAGCAACCCTCACTCAGCGCGGTGCTGCCCAACTGGCAGGTGTCGATCCAGTTGCAAGGCTGGCCGGCGGACGTGTTCGGCGTGATCGATCACCCGACCTATCGCCAGCACTGGCCGCTGTTGGAGGCCTTGGGCGACAACCCGTGGGACCGACTGGCCAAGGACGACGCCTTGATGCTCAGCGAACAACTGGCGCGGCGGTTGAAAGTGCATCTGGGCGACCACCTGACGATTCCCACACCGGCGGGACCCTGGTCGCCGCGAATCGTCGGGATCTACGCCGACTACGGCAACCCCAAGGGCCACCTCTTGGTCAACGTCAACCACCTGCTGCGCGGCTGGCCGCAACTGACGCCGAACCGTTTCAACCTGCGCATCGAGCCGCCGTTGATTGCACCGTTCCTGCAAACCCTGCAAGCGCGTTTCGCTCTCGATGACAGTCGCATCGTCGATCAGGCCCGGCTCAAGGGCTGGTCCACGCAAGTGTTCGAACGCACCTTCGCCGCCACTGCCGCACTGAACAGCCTGACCCTCGCTGTCGCGGGCGTGGCGCTGTTCATCAGCCTGCTGACCCAGAGCCAGAGCCGCCTCGGACAACTCGCGCCCCTGTGGGCGCTGGGCGTGACGCGTCGACAATTGATGCTGCTCAACCTCGGGCAAACCTGGCTGCTGGCGGTGCTGACGCTGGTGTTGGCGTTGCCGTTGGGCATCGCGCTGGCGTGGTGCCTGGACATGGTGATCAACGTTCAGGCGTTCGGCTGGCGCCTGCCGTTGCGGGTCTTTCCGTTGCAGCTGTTGCAGTTGATGGGGCTGGCGTTGCTCGCGACTTTGCTGGCGTCGGCGTGGCCGCTGTACGCGCTGTATCGCTCGCAACCGGCGGACCTGCTGAGGACGTTTGCTCATGAGGATTAAGCTCGGCGCATTGTTGCTGGCACTTTTTTTAAGCGGCTGCGATGACACTGCGCCGGTTGAAAAAGGCTTCGCCGGACTCGGGGGCGAAGCCGTCGCGTTCACACCGGTGGTGCCCGGCCGGGTGTTCAGCTTCCCGACGGATCACGGTCCCCACGATGGTTTTCGGATCGAGTGGTGGTACGTCACGGCTAACCTCAAGGACGATCAGGGCCGCGAGTTCGGCGTGCAATGGACGTTGTTTCGCAGTGCGTTGAAAGCCGCGCCCGAGGTGGCGGGTTGGGGCAATCAGGTGATCTGGTTGGGGCATGCTGCGGTGACCTCTGCCACGGTCCATCATGCTGCCGAGCGTTATTCCCGGGGCGGCGTTGGGCAGGCGGGTGTGAGTCTTGACCCGTTCAATGCGTGGATCGACGACTGGCGGTTCAGTAGCCAGGGCGCCGATTCTCTGGCGGAGCTTCAACTCAGTGCCCGCGACAAGGCGTTCAGCTACCAGCTGCGGCTGACGTCCACGCGTCCACTGGTGCTTCAGGGCGACAAAGGTTTCAGTCAGAAATCCGAACAGGGCCAGGCGTCGTACTACTACAGCCAGCCGTTTTTCCAGGCCAGCGGCACGTTGGATATCGACGGCAAGGCCTATCAGGTCAGCGGTCCAGCCTGGCTTGACCGCGAGTGGAGTAGCCAGCCACTGACCGCCAATCAGACAGGGTGGGACTGGTTTTCCCTGCACCTGGACAGCGGCGAACAGGTCATGCTGTACCGCATGCGGCAGAAAAACGGCGAGCCGTATCTCACCGGCACCTGGATCGACGCGCAGGGCCAGACTCAGTTATTGCACGCCGCCGACATCATCCTCACGCCACAAGACACCGCGACAGTCGCCGGTCGTTCGATGCCGGTGCGCTGGTCGATCAAAATCCCCGCCAAACACCTCGACATCACCCTCGATGCCCTCAATCGCAATGCCTGGATGAATTTGCGCATTCCGTACTGGGAAGGCCCCGTGCGCCTGAGCGGCAGTCACGCGGGGCAGGGCTATCTGGAAATGACCGGGTATTGAGTCGCAGCTCTCGACAGCGCGTGCCTCGAAATACTCCGTCGTACCGCGTCCACCCGTGCAAGAGACGGCGGACAATCGCTGAACAGCGTCTATGCTCAGTGGCACAGCCGGCGCTGAACCTCGATTCAGAGCCGTCTGCTGCCATCCACCACAGGGAATGTCCCGCTTATGAAACTTCATGCTCTGACTAAAGCCATCACCCTCGCCACCGTGCTGTCCACTGTCAGCTTCAGCGCCGTGGCGGCGGACATTCCGTTGTCTGCCGTCGTTGAAGCCGATCAAGTCACGACCAAAGTCCTGGCCGTAGACGCCGCTAACCATCAAGTCGTCCTTGAAGGTGCTGAAGGCCGTGAGGTCAATCTACAACTGAGCGACAAGGCCAAGAATCTGGGTAACCTGAAGGTCGGTGATAAGGTCACTGTCGAAGTGATCCGCTCGGTTGCCGCGTACCTCGACACCGATGTCGACAAAGGCCTGCCGGGCGCTACCGAACACACCGGCGAAATCCGCGCCACCAAAGACAACCCCAACCCTGGGGGTGAAGCCTTCCGTCAGGTGCAGGTACAACTGCAAATCACCAAAATTGATTTGGCGAAAAATCAGGTGACCTTCAAGGGGCCCCGAGGACACTCGAAAACCGTCAACGTTGAAAAACCTGAAGTTCAGAAAAAACTGAAAGACTTGAAAGTAGGGCAGAGCGTCGTCGTGACTTACACCGATATCTTGAAAGTGACCACTCAACACTAAAGTTGAGTCTTGGCTCTACAGCTTGATCATTCCTGTACAGTTTCTTGTATAGGAATGATCAGATTTAATGGTCTAACTGGTGGGTTTAAAAGTTGTCGTTTAATATTGCAATCGACATTTTGTTAAACATTGTGTACACAAATTTCATGTTTATGCACACGGACATATCTGCCAACTTCTATTAAAATGCTTCCCGTTCGCCCAGTGTCAGGGCTCTTTACCAGTGCATGGATTGCCGAGGCCATTACACTGGGCGAACACCTTCTTCAAGTGCAATATGCACTGCATAAATCCGATAGGATGGTCAGCATTTCTTGTAAAGGATAAAAACGGCAGCCGCCGTTCTGACACGGATGAAACCTCTCTCCCTTTATCACCCGGCCCTCTACTGGCTGCGCGTGTGGCAAAAAAGACTGTTCCGCCAACTGGCGTGGCGCTTCTCCCGCAAACGTTACGCTCGCCCGAAAGACACCTTTGAGCGCTTGCCGTATCGATACCTCAAACACACCTCCAAACTGATCCGCAAACTCGGCGACTCCGATGTGCAGCTGCAACACAACAAAGTCGTGAACCTGAAATTGGCCGTGGCTTCGATAGACTGCGTGGTCATTGGCCCGGGTGAATACTTTTCCTTCTGCCGTCTGGTCGGCCGACCGACCCGAAAGCGAGGTTACGTCGAAGGCATGGAACTGTCCTTTGGTGAAGCACGCAGCGGCGTCGGTGGCGGGATTTGCCAACTAAGCAACCTGATCCACTGGATGGCGATTCACTCCCCGCTGCTGGTGGTCGAACGATCGAATCACAGCTTAGACCCATTTCCTGACGAGGGGCGCGTGCTGCCATTCGGTTCCGGGGCGGCGATCTTTTACAACTACATCGACCTGGTGTTGCACAACCCGACGGATCGGCACTTTCAGTTGAAGTTGAAAGTGGCTGAGCAGCAGTTGGAAGGGGAGTTGTTGTGTGATCAGATCCGGGCGTTTCGGTATCACGTTTATCAACGGGAACACCGGTTTGTGCGTGAAGGCGGGCGGGTGTTTCGGGAGAATGAAATCTGGCGGGAGGTGAGGAGCAAGGGGCAGGAGAGTCAGGTGTTGGAGAGTGCGCGGCTTTATAAGAATCGGGTGGTGGTCAAGTATGAGGTTGAAGAGAGTTTATTGGCTGAGCGTGCATAAAAAACGGGCGATCATTTGATCGCCCGTTTTTCTTAACTTGTTTTTTGCATCGGGTGCTTACTGGCGTCGAAATACTCCATAAAGCTCTGGCCCTGAGCAAAGGCTTTTTCAATCCTGGCGCTCTGCGCAACCAACTCGGCACTTGGCGTTGCCCATTGCTCTGGGGGCAGTGGTTTCGACCAGTCTGCAATCGAGTCCGGCAGCGCTTTCATACTGTAGCCATGGTCCCACTCTGCAACCCAGTAAGGGAAACGCCACCAAGTGATGACATGGGACAAATACCACCAGCCAACGCCAAGCGCCGAGCGCTCGTTGTGTTGGTATTCCTCATGCATATCGGCACGCTCTTGATCGAAGGTATGGCGGCCTTCGTAAGGCGCCTTGCCGGGGCAGTACAGCGGTCCTTTTTCCATGTAAACGCGGATCGCTTCCCACTCGCCCAAGCCATGGATGGGTGTTGCCACGCCTTGGTTTACAAAATGGACTTTGTCGGCCTTGGGGTCGTCGAAGGCCATGCCGAAGGTGTAAGTGCTGATGATGCCTTCGCCGGTTGAACCGGTACTGACTGAGAGCCAGGCGACCAGTTCTTCCCATTGCTGGATGACGGGTACGTCGGAGTTGTTGGGGAAAAAGCAGACTTCGCGGCGTTGGCGGTTGAAGCGGATGGGGCGGGTCTTGGATTTATTGAGGGTGGTACTGATCACCGCATACAGTCCTAAAACCGCTGCGCCTGCCGCTCCCCAAGCGCCGATGGCAGCACCCATGGGAAAAAACTCTTTGAAAATGTATATAAATGCTCGGTCGTAGGGATCACCGATACTCATCAAGCCTGCGATAAAAGGTCCTACTATCAAACTTACAATCAACAAGAGCATTACACTTGCGATCATCACTCTGGCTTGGAAAGCCTTATTGAAGTTGCTACTACCGACATCGAGATAAGTATCGTTGACGTCGAGAAAGCTTCCACCCAAATCCATTGGCGTCTGCCCGGTAGGAATGGGTAGTGGTGAAAAGAACAATGCCTCGCCAGTGGCAAAACGTCGGGTCTCACCAGCGACAGGGCGCTGATTGTTCAAGTCCCGCCAATCACCGGGCTGTTTGATCTCTACGCTCATAATGCCGAACTTTCCGCTGATTCTTTTGCCTCGGTTTTGCTGAGGTTGGCCTTGAAGTACGTCATGAAGTCCTGTCCTTGAGAAAAGGCCTTTTCGATCTTTGCGCTTTGCTCGTTTAAAGCTGGGCTCGGTTTGGCCCATTGCTCAGACGGCAAAGGTTTAGACCACTCAGCAATGGATTCAGGTAGAGACTTCATACTGAAACGGTGGTCCCACTCTGCTACCCAGTACGGAAAACGCCACCAGGTGATCAGGTGTGTCAGGTACCACCAGCCAACGCCTAAAGCGGAACGCTCGTTGTGCTGGTATTCCTCGTGCACGTCTTGTCGTTCTTTATCGAAGGTGTGACGGCCTTCGTAGGGGGCTTTGCCAGGGCAGAAGTCTGGACCTTTTTCCATGTAGACCCGTATGGCTTCCCATTTGCCCAAGCCATGAGCAGAAGTCATTACGCCTTGTCTCACAAAGTGCACTACGTCAGTTCTGGAATCGTCGAACGCCATACCAAAGGTATAGGCGCTTGCTACTCCCACTCCAGTAACCCCTGTACTGATTGAGAGCCAAGATACTGTCTCTTCCCATGGTTGAATGACGGGAACGTCAGAACCGTCGGGGAAGAAGCAGGCTTCACGGCGTTGGCGGTTGAATCGAATAGGGCGGGTGCGCGACTTCGCTCTGGTAGTGCTCAAGATAACGTAAGAACCCAGCAGCGCAGCTGTTCCTCCGCCCCAAATACTAAAGGTCAAACCGAAATGGAACATGCCTGCTGCCCTGTCCCAAAAGGACTCGGAAAATGGATTTCCCCAGGTAGTAGATCCTGCAAGCAAAGGCAGCACAATCAGGCATGAGAGGATGAACATCATACCGAGCCCGATCATTGCCCTAGCTTGGAAAGCCTTGCCGAAATTACTACTGCCCACGTCAAGGAATGTCTCGTTGACTTCAACGAAGCTTCCGCCGAGATCCATGGGAATTTGCCCGGTAGGCACCGGCAGTGGCGACAAAAATAGAGCCTCTCCAGTAGCAAAACGACGAGTTTCACCGACGACAGGACGCTGCTGTTGTGTATCGAACTCGTCGTACTGCGCAGAGATGGGTGTCATTCGGAAAACCATAAAGGGTGTTCGGCCTAGGACGCATCCACTGTGGGCTCTTTAGCCGATTCGGAAAATTTCACCTTGAAGTAATCCAGCAGGTTTTGCCCTTTGGCAAAGGCCTTCCGGATTTCAGCGCTTTCCTCGAGCAACGCTTCGCTCGGCATAGCGTGTTGGTCAGGGGGGAGAGGTCTTGACCATTCCAGGACTTCTTTAGGAAAACCTGCTTTTGGCCGACTGTTCACCCAACCAGATATGTAGCACGGTATTGTCCAGCCGCTAAAAAATTGTATTGTCAAAAAGCCCCAGATGTAACGTAGAAATGAGTAATCTGCTCGGTAACTACGACGACACAGATGGAAGAATTCGACGGAACCTTCCTCTAGTTCGTCCGATTGATCTGGGGGGAGGGCAGACATACCTTCCTCCATATAGGCACGAATTGCCTCCCACTCAGAAACGGCAAGGCTCAAATTACTGCTGGGTATAACGGACCACAATACATTTCCGGTGCCGGCATCCCGCAGGCCAATCATCAGTTTGTATTCTGGCATCACTGCATATTGGGTAATGAGTTTTCCCACTGAGACACAGGCTATAACATCTTCCCAAGGTACAAATCGTGGTTTATGGCCCTTTTGAGGTACAAATACGACTTCGCGGCGCTGCCTGTTAAAGCGAACAGGTGGGTGTGCTGAAACTTGTCGAGCGGCTTGATGGAAGAAATAAATATAGGTAAGTGCGATAGCGCCAATAATCAACCAAAGTACAGGGTTGAAAAAAAAGCTGAGCCAGCCACTCAAAAATGGCTCTGCGTTTCTCCTAAGGTAAGAGGCGAAAGCAGAGAAAAAAAATAGCAAAGTCACAATGAGCATTATCGCGCCGATGCCAATTCTAGCCATAAATTCAAAATTACCTTGCCCGACAGCAAAGTCTAGAAAGGTTTCATTAGTGTTACGGTGCAGTTGGCGCGCACTGAAAAGCGGCAGACCTGTAGGGACGGGCCTAGGTGATAGGTAGACAATCTCTGTGCCGGATTCACTTTCAAAGTCTCCGGCATGAGGTAGTCGGCCGTATTTATGCTTCAAGGACGCGGCTCATCGTTTTCATTCAGTTATTTATCGATTCTTCTGTCTTGTTTGCGTTTAGATTTGCCTTGAAGTAAGTCATGAAATCTTGTCCCTGAGTAAAAGCCTTCTCGATCTTGGCGCTTTGCTCTTTTAGAGCTTGACTCGGCTTGGCCCACTGCTCAGGCGGTAGAGATTTTGACCATTCAGCAATGGAATTAGGTAGGGACTTCATGCTGTAGCGGTGGTCCCATTCCGCTACCCAGTACGGAAAGCGCCACAGGGTGATTAGATGGGAAAAGTACCACCAGCCAACTCCAAGCACGGAGCGGTCGCCTTCGCGGTATTCCTGACTAATGGTTTCACGTTGTTGATCGAATGTGTGTCGACCTTCATATGGCGCCTTGCCAGGGCAAAATTTCGGCCCTTTTTCCATGTAGATACGTATTGCTTCCCACTTGCTTAATGCATGGGTCGGAGTCATAACTTGTTGGTTCACAAAGTACACTTTATTACGTTTTTGGTCGTCGAATGCCATTCCAAAAGTGTAATTACTCATGACGCCTACACCTGTAACACCCGTGCTGACGGAAAGCCATGAGACCATTTCTTCCCATGGCTGGATGACCTGCTCGTCGGACCCGTTGGGAAAGAAGCAAACCTCACGTCGTTGTCGATGGAAGCGGATTGGACGGCTTCGAGTTTTATTAAAAGTACTACTGAGAATTACGTAAATCCCCATAGCTGAAAAACCCAATGCCCCCCACATAGCAAATTCCAATCCTGGAAAGAAAAACTCTAAAAAATTATCTGAAAAGCTTCGGCCATAAGGATCCCCAAAAGCTGTTAGGCCAATGATAAGGGGGCCGATTACAATGCATGTGATTATAAAAGCCATGACGAGTCCAATCATGGCTTGTGTTTGAAATGCCTTGTTGAAATTACTGCTTCCTATGTCGAGATAAGATTCATTGATTTCTATAAAGCTTCCATCTAAGTCCATAGGGGTGTCGCCAGTAGGGACGGGGAGTGGAGCCAAAAATACGGCCTCGCCCGTCGCAAACTTACGCACTTCTCCGGCTGTCGGTCTTTGAAGTTTTATATTGATTTCGTCGAAGGTGTCATTGTCAGGTGCTGGCATCAGATTAACCGGATATTTGAGATTGGGTGGATGTATTTAAATAATCATGGGTTATGAGTGCCCAAGGAGAATTTTCGTTACGAGTCCGCAAAATCGATGTCGGGGGTATTTCCTTATCATTGCCGGCGTTCAATGTCAGTGTCTCGAATTTTTTCTCTCGTATAACATCTGAGCTTGGAAGTGGTCGATAGCGAAGCTTAATAGCAAGACCGCCTTGGGCATTTGCTTCATGCTGAAATATTTCCAAACCTAACTCTAGTGGTGCATCTTGGTCGCTGATGAGGTTTAGCTGATATAGCATTGGCTCAGTCCAGGCCTCCCAGTCGTTTCGCTGTAGATTATTCATCCAATAGGCGGAAATTCCAAGACCTGCGGCATCTAACTCTCGAGCCGTCATGCTTGGAATGCTAAGCACAGCCATCGATTGATTACTGATTTTTCGTAATGTGACTTTGGGGGCGCCAGTAATGTCCGCTAAGAGTAGGCGCTCCTCATCTAAGCTGTTATTGTTGCTTTTTTTTCCCCAAGCACCTTTTTGTAGCCAGTTATCTAATTCAGTTTTGTTGTTGCGGTTATAGATCCATTCCCCGCCCAACTGCAAACCTGTCAGCACTAAACCGATTAAGTTTGCCCTTGCTGCGATGCTCAATACCCTTGCTCCTGCAGTTGCCCAAGCCACCGCTCTAGCTTCATTAAGTGTAGTAGTTGCTTTAAATAGACTATGAGCTGTCTGAGTCGTTGCCCAACCGTTTACCACAACTTGTCCAGAATCACCAGCCAAAGTCATGCTTGCACCTGCCAGCTTGGCACTATCGCCAGTTCTCAATGCTTCAGTCCATCTTGCAATCGAACCTTTTTCTCCTGAAAGGCTAAGTACAGCTGCTGCTGTGCTAAATCCATAGCCTCCAAGCCCCAGGAAACCAGTCAGCTTGCCAAGGCGCGCGGCATACTTAATTTTTCCTGCAACACTAGTGTAATTGTTTACCGCGACCGAAAGGCTGGTACTTGCTATACCCTGAAGCGCTGCAAATCCTCCCCCGACGGTGGAAAATAGGGCATTAAAGAATGATATGACGTCTGATCTATCCCTGGTTTCTTTTCTTCTTACTTCTCCGAGAACTACAATAAAATTAATCGCCTGCATAACAAAGGCCGCAGAAGCGAACAAGTCGCCGCCAGCGGATTTGTAGACATCTGCGCTCAGGCCTTTGTATTGCTTTCTCAGTCGGCTATCTTCAGCCATTCGGTGAAATTCAGTTACTTGTGAACTATTTAGACCGGCTATTTTTATTCCGGTCTTTCCTGGTGCTTCTCCAATCGGACTCATAGCTTGCGCTACTTTTGACTCCAATGGTGCTACTGACTGTTGTATCGCTTTTCGTTGAGAAACTAGCGAGCGATGACTACCTTTGGGAGCTCTCCCTTTTCGTTCGCTTGCTAAAGTTTGTTTGATTTTGTTTTTTAGAGTTGACATCTCTTGACGAAGCTCCGAGAGCTTTTCCATGTCGGCTTCGAAGCGTCGAATTTGATCGGCGGAAGCAAAGGATAGTGTGATTCCACCTTGATTAAATGCTCGGAATATATCAATCCAAGCAGCGCCGGGAATCCGTCGAAGGAATTTGGCGGGGTCAATGCTGCGTCCGTTACCAAGGCCCTGCATGGCCTCTTCCATTGCATCTGCAAGTTTCAATTGCTTCGCTGGGTCATAGGCAGTGTTACGGAGTTGATCAAAGGTAATGCCGTCAGGACCCAGATTCATAGTTGCAGCTAGTTTGCTGCCTACTAGTTCTTTGTATTCTTCTATGGTTTTTTGTGCTGCTTTAAAGTCTTTGTTTGCTTTCCAGCCATCGCGTGCATATTTGAAAAGTGATGCTAGTTTGGCTTGGAAGTCTTTTCGATCAGATAGGCTAAGTGTGAAGAAGGTAGGAACGGTAAAGCCAGGCTCTTTTTCTATTAGGTCTGCAATTGCTTTGGTCGCTTTGTCGGTTCGACAAATATCTTTCATGCATGCATATTCAGCACTCAAGGAGCTTTCCAATTGGTTGCTGAAGTTTGGGTCATAATACCAGGCGGAACGATAGAATCGACCTTCGCAAACTAGCTTGATTCGATCGTCGGTGATTAGGTCCAGACGATTATTCCAACGATTGAGTTGAGCCCTTTGTTGTTTAAGGAATGCTTCCATTGCAGGGCGGTCAATCAGGTCATTGATGCCTTGTTGCCCCATCTTGGCGCCATTAAGTGCATCATCAGCATTATCTTCGATTGATTCAATCAGATCCTCGTAACGAGGATACAGGGGGCCAAGATTTGTGCGCATCCGCATTTTTGCAGTGGCGATAGCACTTTTATGAGTACCTACACCAGACCATTGTGTTTGGTTTTTTACATTCACGTAGTCGACGATGTTTTGTCGCTGCTCAGGGCTTGTCTCGTCATTAAGCTTTGCGAAGCGAGGATCTGCTTTTGCGGCATTGGAGAGATTTGCGGTCGTAACGGTGTACAACGATTCGATGTAGCAACCAAACACATATTTCTTTTGATTGGCTTCAGCGTCACTCCAATCACTGATCCAGCCAGTTACCAAATCCTGATGCTCGGCAAGGTCACGCAGAACACCTAAATCGTCTTGCACAACCAGGTACAGGTGATCACGCTCGTTTTCCGCTTTCACTTGTTTTTTCAGCGCGCCCAGCTGAGTTTTCTTGAAGTGCGACGCTTGTTCCCAGAGATAGTCTTTGCTTTCCTCTGGTTTAGCCCCTGCAGCTGCCGGTGATTTACTCGGCTGCTCCGCAACCTCCGCAATCCACTTCTCCGCCTGACTCGGCGTTAGCAGATTAGCCGCGCCTTTCTCCGGATCAGCCTTGGTCAGGTCCACTGCCTGCATGAAGTATTCACGCTCGGACTTGTGCTTGATGACCTGCGCGCATTTGGCGGCGGTCCATTGCACTTCGGAGTAGTTGACGTAGAGCTTGCTCAAGCGCGGGAAGACCAGCACGGCTTCGCCTACGTTGCTTTCGCGTTTGTTGGCGGTGATCTCGCCTTTTTCCCACAACAGCTGGGTCACGATGCCGTTCTGGATGCGGTATTCGTGCATGACGGCTTGAGGTTTTTTGTCGACGATGACGTAGAGCCAGCCGTCGCGGATCAAGCGAATGCCCAGTGGACGGGAAGTGGTTTTGTATGGCATCGCCAATGCACTGGATGGGTCGAGCCGTTCGACGAGGCCATAACGCAGCGGGATGAGCTGGATCTTGGCCTTCATCAGGGGGCAGCCACCCAGGGAACATTTGCCGTCGTCCTGGCTTTTTGCAACGTTGTTCGGGCTTTTGCCGGCCGATGTTGGCGTGGTCATCCTTGATTCCTGTGCAGGGTTTCGGCCCGTTCCTGGGCAATATCAGCGACTCGTTCGAGTCTCTGAGCGGGCGTTTGTTCCGACGGGGTCTTGAGTATCGCATCCAGGTCCGGATGCTCCTCCAGCGCTCGCTCGCCGAGGAACCCGTGAATGTTGGCGTAGAGGGTGATGTCGAGTTCGGTGTTGAAGCCGCGATCGTAGGAGGTCGAGGCCAGTGCGTGCAGGTGTTCCCAGCGGTGCAGCGGCATCGATTGTGCCTGATAGGACGGGAAGTATTCGTGCATGTGCTGGTCGAGACGCAGGACGATGCTGCGGAAATTCACTTCATCCAGTTGGCTGAGTTGCTCGTCGCTCAAGCGATAGCGTTTGCTGTGGTTCGGCTCAGGGGCTTTGCCCGGTCGCTGGTTGATGTGCCAGCAACCCAATGCCGCGTCGGCGGCGACGATCTGCGAGCAGGGGCCGAACAGGGTAGGGTCCTTGATGCTCTCGGCGTGATCGAGCAATGCGTGGGCCACGGCAGGGTCGGCAACGCGCAGCAGGACTTCTTCACCCTGAGGGTGCATGACGCTGGTCAGCCAGCGGAAGTGCTCGACCATTTGTGTCCAGGGTTGATCGCTGAACACCAGGTAGCCCCACTCTTGGCGGGGCTCGGCGAGAAACTTCGCGAGGATGGGATTGCTCTGTGCATTGATCTGAACCAGGCACGGCGAGACGTCGCCCAATTCCGCCCACTGGGTGCCGAGGTAGAGTGGCTCGAACACCGGGTCATCCGACCATTGATAAAGGTGCTGGGGCAGTTTCTCGACGCTGACGCCATCCAGCAACAATCCGACGTTGCCATTCCACGGCAGGCCTTGGGGCAATCCGTTTTCCAGGGACCATTCGGACTTAAGCATTTTGCGCCTCCAGTTTGGCCTTCTCGCAAATCGCGCAGATCGGCTTCTTCTGCATCAACGCTTGTCGCTGCGCGGGCACCAGCAATTGCCCGGCCTTGTCCGCATCCGCCTGTTTCAACGGCCCCGGCAATATCGGCGCCGCCCCCGTCCCGCTGCCCGGTCCGCCACCGGAGTTCATGTTGATCGCCGGCCCGCTCATGGTGACGCCGCCTGCATCGATCTTGATGAAGCTGCCGCCGCCGATCAGGGTCAGTTCGCTGCCGGCTTCGAGCACGATTTTCATGCCGCTGCTCAGGTGGATTTCCTGGCCCGCGTCGATGAATTGGCCGGTGCCGATCTTGATGTGCTGGTTCACGCCCACGGTCAGGTGGTCGTTGGCGCGGGTTTCGACTTTGCGGTCTTCATAAACGGTGTGGTGTTCTTCGGCCTTGAATTCGCTGTAGCTGTTCTTCTCCACGGTGTCGTGGCGTTCGTTGCCGACGCGGATCTTCTGGTCGTGTTCGACGTTTTCATCCCAGTCGCGCTGGGCGTGGAGGAAGATCTGTTCCTGACCTTTCTTGTCTTCGATGCGCAGTTCGTTGAAGCCTGCGCCGCCGGGCGAGCTCAGGGTTTTGAAGGTGGTGCGGGTCTTGTTCGCCGGCAGGGCGTACGGGACGACGTTTTCCTTGTGGTACAGGCAGCCGCTGATCAGCGGCTGGTCGGGGTCGCCTTCGAGGAACGTGACGAGCACTTCCATGCCGATGCGCGGGATGGCGATGCCGCCGTAGTGGGCGCCGGCCCAGGCGGAGGAGACGCGCAGCCAGCAGCTGGTCTTGTCGTCGGCCTGACCTTCGCGGTCCCAGTGGAATTGCACTTTGACGCGGCCGTACTGATCGCAGTGGATTTCTTCACCTTTTGGCCCGGTGACCACGGCGCTCTGGCTGCCGAGAATGCGCGGTTTTTTCTGCGTCAGCGGCGGGCGGTTCGGCACGTCCCACGGGGTGGCCTGGAAGCGGTTGCGATAACCCTGATGGAAGTCGTCTTTCAGGTTGGTCGTGTTGCTGGTGACCGACTCTTCCAGCACTTGCGGCTGTTTGCCTTCGTGCAGGACTTCGGTCAGCAGCCACAGGTCGTTCCATTTGGCTTTCGGGTGTTGGGTCAGGGCCAGGAAATGGCCGCTGACCAGCAACGGCTGATCGCTTTTGCCTTCGGCCAGCTGGAAGTCGCTGCGGTGACGTTCGAGGGCACGTTTGGCCAGGTGCTTGCCGCGTTCGCGGTCGATGAAGCGGCCGGGGTAATCGTAGTCTTCGAGGTCGGGCAGGGCGTCGCCACGGTGTTCGCTTTCGAGGGTGATGCGCGGTTTTTCGAAGTCGTAGTCGCGGCGGGTGATGCGGCTGGTGCGGGTTTCCAGGCGTAGATCGAAGCGCTTGATCACCGGGTCGCTGGCGACCATGCCGGAGTCTTGCTGATAGGCGACGGGCGCGAGTTTCGGGAACACCGTCTGGTCATCGCCGAACACCAGTTTGTGGGCCGTGGCGCTGTGCTCGAAGTGGTAGTGGATACCTTCTTCCTCGCACAGGCGCTGGACGAATTGCAGGTCCGATTCATCGTACTGAACGCAGTAGATGCGCTCGGGATAAATCGCCCCGACTTTGAATTGGTAGGCATTGCTCTGGATGCCGTGCTCTTCGAGAACCAGGCCGATGATTTTCGGTACGGTGAGGTTCTGGAAGATGCGCTGGTTGATGCGGTGCGCGAGGTAGGACAGTTGCGGGCGCAGGGTCACCGCGTAGCGGGTCAGGCGTTTGCCGGAATCACCCTGGGCGGCGCGATAGATCTGGCCATGGATGCCGCTGCCGTCGGGCGAGAGCTGCAAAAAGGCCGGCTTGTGCAGCAGGCTTTCGAGGTCCAGGGACGGCTTTTCACTGACCAGTTCCACCTCAAACACAAACGGCTGGCTGATGGCTTCCCGACCTTGCAGGGATAAAACCTGGAAGTCGCTGGAAAGACCTTCGATGGTCAGGGCAAAGTGAGTCTGATTGGCCGGCGCGAACATCCCTTGTTCCTCGTGCTGTGGAGCGGCGTTCGTCGACAACCGCAAAGCGGATCAACGCACGCGAAATTCTGGAGGGGCGTAAACAACATCGACCAGCAGAGCTGGCCGATGCTTGTAACGATCAGCCGTAATTAAACGACTGGAGCACGCCAGTCATCGGAACCCGAAGTACCGGATACTTCGTGGGTCCAGGTGATTTTGCGGTAGGTGAACTGCACTTCTTCCAGGTGGGTGAAGTGCGAGTTGCCTGGATCCTGGCAGTTGTGCATTTTGTTATTGATGGCGACGATGATCGCGTCTTCCAGTTTGGTGGTGTAGTAGTGCTCTTGAGTACCTTGAGCCGAAGTACGGAACCACTGGATAACGATTTCGCTCATGCGCTCGCCGGAGGTCAGAGCCGCTTGCAGCAGTGGCGAAGCCTTGTCGTAGACCTTGGTGATCACGACTGGCTTGTGTACGCGCTGACCGGTCGGTTGGCCGGATTGCGGATCACGCGGGATGATCACGTCGTGGCTGAAAGCCTGAACCATGACCTGGTCTTCGTGGCCTTCCTGGTAGGTGTTGCCAACGGAGTCGGCAGTGAAGGCGCCGGCAGTGATCAGGCCTTGTTTTTCGCCAGTGACGGACATGTACGCTGGTGTTGCCATGGATGCTCTCCTTGCTGAATAAATAAAGGTGCCCGGGAGGCGGTATCGCCCGGTGGGTGCATGACTGTTATCAAGGTCCGTGCCACAAACGATAAAAGTTATATAAAACAAAGCTTTGAGAGGGTTTGGCTACTGTTTTTGAAACGCCGCGCAAGGATCTACGCGTAATGTGCGCAAGAACTTGCGCAGCACTGCGCAACTTCTTGCGCACTCGGCTGGAGGCCCTGATTGGCTGGGTGTCCAGCAGTGAAACTGGGCGAGTCGGCCGTTCAATTGCGCAACTTCTTGCGCATCAAGGCGGTTAGCCATCACTGAGAGAACCCGTGTAACACGTGCAACGAACAGCGCAGCGAGGTGGTCAAAACTGCGCTGAGATAACCGTACATTTCCCACATTCAAGGAGCGCGACATGAAAATCCTGATGGTTTTGACGTCCCACGATCAATTGGGCAATACCGGTAAGAAAACCGGCTTCTGGCTGGAGGAATTCGCGGCACCGTATTTCGCTTTCAAAGACGCCGGCGCTCAGTTGACGCTGGTTTCGCCCAAGGGTGGCCAGCCACCACTGGACCCCAAAAGCGATGAGCCCGATGCGCAGACCGCCGCGACGGAGCGTTTCCGCAAGGATTCCGCAGCCCAGTCCGCATTGGCGTCCACTGCGTTGCTCGGCAGCGTGCGAGCCGAAGATTACGATGCGGTTTTCTATCCGGGCGGGCATGGCCCGTTGTGGGATCTGGCTGAAGACAAGGTTTCGATCGCATTGATCGAGGCGTTTTACAAGGCGGGTAAACCCGTCGCTTTGGTCTGCCATGCGCCGGGCGTGTTGCGTCACGTCAAGGGCGCGGATGGCCAACCGCTGGTCAAAGGCAAGCGTGTGACTGGCTTCACCAACTCCGAGGAGGAGGCGGTGCAACTGACTAATGTGGTGCCGTTTCTGGTGGAGGACATGCTCCAGGAGAAGGGCGGGATTTATTCCAAGGGGGATGACTGGGCGAGTTATGTGGTGGCCGATGGTCTGCTGCTGACCGGGCAGAATCCGGCGTCGTCCGAGGCGGCGGCTGAAGCGCTGCTGGCGAAGCTGAAATAACCACGAACCTTGTAGGAGCCGGCTTGCCGGCGATAAGGCCCTAAAGAGCAATACAAATCCAAGGGCCCCATCGCCGGCAAGCCGGCTCCTACATGGGTTGATTAACGGAGCGTTGCGAAGCATTCCTCGATCGAACGCCGTTGCGTCTCGGCATACAACCCCAACTCATCGATGGTCGATCGACCCAGGGCTTGCTCGAAGGCTTGCCGGTTCGAATGCTCGCCGTAGTGGGTTTGCGCGGCATCCCCCAGGTTCGACTGAAAAATCCCCGCCGCGCTGACTGGCAGGAAATCTTCGTAAACCAGCGGTTCAACCCGCAAATAGCCGCCGCTGAGCAGATCTTCCAGCGACGAGGATTTAAGCGCCTGCGCTCCCACGCCTTTCTCCGTCACGAAATAGCGAAAGTACGCCAGTTCCTGAAGGCGCATGCCCTCGACGGTGTCAGGGAATTCGCTGAAATGCTGCGTCATCAGCGCGTTATAGCGTGCGGCGTTGCCTTCGTTGGGGAAGTCCCCGAGTTCGTCGCGAGCAGCATTGAGCAAACGGTCATAAAGCGCCCGCCCTTTAGGTGTGAGCGCCGCGCCGCGCTGCTCGATTTCACCGAAACGGGCGCTGTGGCTGCCGCGACTTTCGGCCTGATCGGTGAAGGCGACAGGCTCGTCCAGCGCCTTGAAACTGGTCTGGCGCAACAGGATCGGGCACTGCCGGCGGGGCGGGCCTTCGATCACCGCTTTAGGGGTGATGCCGTGCGCCGGCATTTGCGCCTGCACGATGTCGATGTCCAGCGTGCGCGGCGTCAGGTGGTTGATGTGCGGGCCCTTGAACGCCACCACGTCGGCGATAAGGCGATGCTGGGCGCTGAGTTTCTGGTACTGCTCGGCGGTGACCGTCGCGCTGTGGTGCCAGCGGAAGGTTTCCAGCGCTTGCTCGACGAAGTCCTGGGCCTCGGGCTCGGTGAGGCCACCTTCGGTTTCGGCACGATCAATGAGGTTCAATGCTTTTGGCGTGAAGATCGAGCGCTTATTCAGCACCGATTGCGCAAAGGCGCGCAGCTCCAGGTCTTCGATCAATTCCAGACGCAGCAACGAGGTGAACACTCGAAACGGGCTGACCTGCAGTGCGGCTTCATGCACCGCGCGGAACGCCGTGGAATGCACCGGCACGCCGGCCGGGGTCAGGTCGTAATAGCCGACCGGTTGCATGCCCATCACCGCAAACAGCCGGGCGAGGGTGGCCAGTTCAGCGGCGGTGCCGACGCGGATGGCGCCATGACGCTCCAGGTCCAGACGCTGGATTTCACCGGTGCTGTTCAACTGTCGGGCGATCTGCGGGTCGCTCTCCAGTACATGGCGGTTGGTCTGTTCCACCAGTTCCATCAGCGCGCCGTACAGCGGCACTTCTTCGCGGTACATGTCGGACATCGCTTTGGAGAAGCGTTGGCGGATCAGGTCAGGGCTGACAAAGCTCGGGTGGCTCATGAAAAAATTCCTGGCGCGGTGACGTAAAGGATGCGGAAAAGATCGCAGCCTTCAGCGCCGCCGACAAACGAAGAATCTTACGGACTTCATTCTTCCAAGGACTGCTTGCTCAATGCATCCTCTGGTCTTGAGGGCTTTCCGAGCGCTGGGATGCCAAAAACTCCCGATATAGCCGCGCCGTGCTTCCTGGCTCTTCGACCATCGGCATATGGCCGATGCCGTCCCAGATTTCTACACGCAGATCCTCGATGCCTTTGCTCCAGATCGCCACGCTGCTCACATCGATCAAGCGGTCCTTGCGCCCCCACAGCAGCAGCGCCGGGCACTTGATGTCGGGCAGTTTTGGCTCCATCGGCGGGCTGGCGCGAAAGTCGCTGAAGATTTCTGCCAACTCATCGCGGGACTGTTCATAACGCTGGGCGATGGCGTCCAGCACCACGCCGGGCACCCACGGTGGTTCGGCCATGGTCATGGCGTAGAAGCGCTGGAATTCTTCTCGGGAGTGAATCAGGAACGGGTTGTGCCCCTTGGCCAAGTGGCGTTCCAGGTCACTGATTTCGGGGGCGGTGACACCGGCCGGGTCGATCAGGGCAACCGACGCGATGCGCTCCGGGTAGGTGGCCGCGAGCCAGGCCGCCATGTAACCGCCCATCGAGTTGCCGATCACGTGGACCTTCTCGACGCCGCAGACGTCGAGCAACTGGATCATTCGTTTGGCCTGCAAGGGAATGTCATAACCGCCGCCGGCCTTGAAGCCGGTTTCGCCATGCCCCGCGATGTCGGGAATGATCACCCGGTAGGTGCCGACAAAGTGCCGGGCAAAACGCAGCCAGATGTTCTTGTCGGCGCTGTAGCCGTGGAGCATCAGCACACTGCTTGACGCTTCATAAGGCCCGCCTTGCCAGGTCGAGACGGTCATTTCGGCGATGGGCACGACGATTTTGTGCAGCCGATACAGCTTGGCTTCGGCCGCCATGTTCAAGTCATAGAGCCAATAACCGATGGCCGGGTAGCTTAACCAGCTCCAGGCCGCGAAAACCGCGATAGCGACAACCAACAAAAGCATCAGGCGTCTCCCTTCTCTCTGATCAGGACAGCATGTGATCGGCGGGTTTCAGTGCCCGGGTCAATCGGTGGTAGCTGAAACTGAACCCCGGAAACATGGCAATCACATGACCGCTCTTGCTTTGATACCAACTGTGGCAGCCTCCTGACTTCCAGACAGTGCGTTCCATCTCTCGGTGGATCATTTCAGTGTAGGTACGTTCTGCCTCGGGGCGTACTTCGATGCTGCGCAAACCCTGTTCTTTTAACGTGCGAATGCAGTCGAGGATGTAATTCATCTGCGATTCGATGATGAACAGCGCCGACGTGTGGCCGATGCCGGTGTTGGGACCGGTGACGATAAACAGGTTGGGGAAGTCCGGCAGGCTGGTGCCGAGGTAGGCGCGAGGGTAGGTCGCCCAGAAATCCCTGAGTTGCTTGCCGTTTTTTCCGCTGACCGGGTAGGAAATGACCCCGTCAGTGGCGTCGTAACCGGTGGACCAGACGATCAGGTCCACGTCGATGTGCTGCCCGTCCTGCATGACGATGCCGGTTTCGTCGATGGCGGCAATGCCTTGCTCGCGGCTGTGCAAGGTCACGTTGTCGCGGCCGAGTGCGGGGTACAGGGTGCTTGAAACAATGACCCGTTTGCAGCCGATGGCGTAGTCCGGTGTCAGTTTTCGTCTGAGTTCAGGGTCGGGCACTTGTCGTTTGAGGAAGCGCAGGGCGTGTTGCTGGACCATGCGGATGGCCGGTTTCGAATATTTGAAGGCAATCACCCTGGTTTCGAATTGCCAGTAGATCATCCAGCGCAGCAACTTGTAGGCGGGTTTGAGGCCGAGCAACCAGCGCTGGAAAGGCCCAAAAGTGCGGTCGCCCCGTGGCAGCACCCAGTGCGGTGTGCGCTGGAATACATGCAAATGCGCGACGTCCGGAGCAATCGCCGGAATCACCTGGGCCGCGCTGGCGCCACTGCCAACGATGGCGACGCGTTTATGCCGATAGTCGTAGGCGTGATCCCAATGGTTGGTATGAAAAGTCTTGCCCTGAAAGCGCTCCTGGCCCTCGAAGCGTGGGACGACGGGCTGGCTCAGCGGCCCTGTGGCGTTGATCAGGAACTGCGCGTAGAACGTGCCTTTGCTGGCGGTGTGCACTGCCCAGCGTTTGGCGTCGTCGTCCCATTCGATGCGTTCGACGTTCGCCTCCAGTTCCACCCTGTCGCGCAGGCCGAATTGCTCCACCACGTGCTGCGTGTAGCGATGCAATTCGGCTTGTTCGGCGAACATTTGCGTCCAGCGATAGGGCGCAAAGGACAGCGAGTACAGCGGCGAGGGCACATCGACGGCGGCGCCGGGGTAAGTGTTCTGGCACCAGGTGCCGCCGAAGAAGTCCCGACGTTCCAACAGACGAAAATCATCGATGCCGGCCTTGAGCAAATTGATCGCCGCGCACTGGCCGCCGAAACCGCTGCCGATGATCAACACTTGGAAAGTCTGCATGGGCCTCCTTTTTTCTCGTTATTTGTCTCTTCAGGTATAGCCAAACATTCGGGGCTCGCCTCCTGTCTATACCGCGGTATTCAGACTGCTGGCCGGTGATGGCTATTTGACGTTGCCCTGTTAGACTTCGAGCACACCCGCAACCCCAGGTGTGATCAGGTTCCGTTCAGCGGTACAGAGGCCTTATGGGAAAAACGGGAGGAAAAGGACTTTCACTGGCCAGGAGGCTCTATGCATCGCGAAGCCTGGGGCTAGCCGCGGGACTGGTGTGTGTGGCCGCCGCGATGTACCCGCTTGATCCGCCATTGTGGGTCTGGGCGATGATGCTCTTCAACGGAATCTTCTGGCCACACGTGGCCTACCAATGGGCGCGTCGGGCGACGGTTCCCTACCACGCGGAACACCGTAACCTGCTGGTCGACGCCTTTCTCGGCGGCTTCTGGGTCGCCGCCATGCAATTCAACCCGCTGCCCAGCGCAACCACCATTGCCATGATGGCGATGAACAATGTGGCCATTGGCGGTTTGCGATTCCTGCTGGTGGGCACGGTTGCGCAACTTCTGGGCGTTTGCGTCGGATACTTTCTGTTTGCGCCAGCCTTCATTCCTGAAACCAGTCAACTGCAGCTGTACGCCTGTTTACCTTTGCTGTGTCTGTATCCGTTGGCGCTGGGCTGGATCTGCTTTCGCCAGGCCACCACGCTTGGCCGGCAAAAGCGCGAATTGCTCGCCCTGAGTCGTACCGATAGCCTCACCGGCCTGCTCAACCATGGTGCCTGGAAGGACCAGTTGGAAGTCGAATTCCAGCGCTGTAAACGCCAGAATCGGGGTGGGGCTATTGCGTTGATCGACATCGATCACTTCAAAGCCATCAACGACACCTATGGGCATGTCGCCGGGGATATCGTCTTGCGTCAATTGAGCAAGGTGCTCAAACAGAACCTTCGGGCGACTGACGTGGCCGGCCGCTACGGCGGTGACGAGTTCTGTGTGATTCTCCCGGACGTTGCGCTCGACAGCGCCGCGGCGGCCATGGATGCCCTGCGGGATCGTTTCGCCACCCTCGGTTATGAACAGAACCCGGCGCTGAAGGTCAGCCTGAGCATCGGCCTGGCCGCTTTCACCCCGGCGCACACAGACGCGACGCTCTGGCTCAACGACGCCGATCAGGCGCTCTACCAGGCCAAGACCACCGGCCGCAATCGGGTCATCTGTAGCGGCGACGGCGAACCCCGTCACGAACTGTTCGACCCGGTCTGAAAGCCCGCACAAATACCTTGTAGGAGTCGCGATGCGGCGACCCGACTTGCCGGCGAAGAGGCCGTCAGCTCTTCATTGGCAGTTGCACCGCCATCGCTGGCAAGCCAGCTCCTACAGGGTTTTGCACCGTCCTTGCCGGCGATGGCGTCAGAACGGCTCACACCGCAATTACTCTTTAACGCTCATGAACTCTTCTGCCCAACGGATGTATTCCTCAGGCTGCGTATAGGTATGCGTCAGTTCCGTAGCGCTCAAGTCCGAGGTCTGAGTGAGGATCTGCCGCTGCTCGCGCAGGCTGTCGTAAGTCGCCTTGATCGCCGCAAAGTAAGCGCCATGACCGTCGATGGTGACCCGCACGCCCAGCTCTGCCAGACGTTTGTCGTCGCGCAGCAGCGGGTTGCCGTAGGTGACCAGCATCAGTGGCACGCTCAGGTGTTCGGCGATCTGTTCGAGGTGGTCGAAGTCACGCACGCCCACCATGCAAATCCCGTCCGCACCGGCCTTCTGGTACTGCTGGGTTCGGCTGATGATTTCCTGCACCGGCAGGATGCCCGCGTGGGTGCGGGCGATGATGGCCATTTCCGAGTCGACCCGGGCTTCCAGCGCTGCGCGGATTTTGCCGACACCTTCGGCGACGCCGATCAGGTCGGTGGACTTGCGGCCGAATTGCGCCGGCAGCAGGGTGTCTTCGATGGTCAGGGCGGCGATGCCGGCACGTTCGAGCTCGACGATGGTGCGCATCACGTTAAGGGCGTTGCCGTAGCCGTGGTCGGCGTCGGCGATCACCGGCAATTGGGCGACACGGCCGATGCGAGTGGCCTGCTCGGCGAACTCACTGAGGGTGATCAGGGCAAAGTCGGGTGCGCCCAGCACCTGTAGCGACGCGACGGAACCACCCAGGATCCCCACTTCAAAACCCAGGTCCGCGGCAATGCGTGCCGACATCGGGTCGAAAACCGACGCGGTGTGATAGCAGGTCTTGGAAGCGAACAGTTCACGGAAGTTACGGCGCAAATCTTGATGTGAAAGCCTGGACATATGAGTTCCACCAATGGAATGGAAGGGCTTGAGCAAAAGTGTCAACGCCGAAAAAACAAAAGGCTATCACGCAAAGGGGGGAAGAATGATGACGAATTTGCAGAGCGGGCCTGATCGAAACCGCCATTGAGAGGCGTGAGGTTGCTTCAAGCCGCCGCAGCCTGTTGCTGTTGATTGAGCAGCGGCACTGCGCGTACCGAGTTGCCGGGTTGCAGTTGCAAGCGTTTGGCGGTGAGGCGGTCGACGATCAGGCTGTTGCCCACCCGCCTGGCGGGGGCGGCGGTGATGCGGCAGTTTTCCAGTCGGCGGTTGTGGATCAGCCAGACCGGCGCCTGGTCGTCTGGCGTGCCGATGGCCAGCGATAGCGTCTGGCTGTCGCGCACCGTGCGGATTTTCGACAGCGGTGCTTCGATGACCGGGCCGGCGTCGAAGATGTCGATGTAGCCCTTGTGCGAGAAACCTTCGGCGGTGAGGATTTTCAATGCCGGTTCGGTGTTCGGGTGAGCCTTGCCGATCACGGCCTGGGCCTGTTCGGTGAGCAGGCAGGTATACAGCGGTTGGCGTGGCATCAGTTCGGCAATGAACGATTTGCTGCCCAGCCCCGACAAGTGATCGGCATGGTTGAAATCCATCTTGAAGAAGTGCCGGCCCAGGCTGTCCCAGAATGGCGAGCAGCCTTGCTCGTCGGCGCTGCCACGCAACTCGGCGATGAGCTTCTCGCCGAACAGGTGCGCAAACTCGGCAGCAAACAGCAAGCGCGCCAACGACAACAATCGACCATTGCTGCCGTGGCGTTGATCGTGACGCAGGAACAGGGAGCAAATCTCCGATTGCCCGGTCATTTCGTTGTTCAGGAACAGTGTCGGGATTTGCCGCCGGATGCCCAGGTCCGGTGACGCACTGACTGTCAGCCCCACTCGATAGTTGTACCAGGGCTCACGCAGGCCAACGGCCCCCGTCAGGGCGCTGACACCCACCACTTGCTGATCGTCGTCTTCGAGCACGAACAGGTAGTCGGCATCGGCGCGTTCAACCTGCTCCGCGAAAGTCCGTTGCGCCCAACGCACCCGGTGCGCCAGGCGGTCCTCGCTGGCGGGCAGGGTGGTAAACCCGGGGCCGGCCTGCCGGACCAGCGCCAACAGGGCGGGCAGGTCGGTGATCTGGACCGGACGGACAATCATGATGCAGCTCCTTCTACGCGCAGGCTCGAGCGCTGTCGTTGAGCACCGGACGCGAGGATGCTCACAGCGCGATCACCCGGATCGGGCTGCCGTCGGTGACATTCAGTGCCTCGCACATCTCGGCGCTGAGGACCACGGGTTGCCCGGCGGTGTAGTCCAGATCAGCGACGATGGCGCGATAGTTTCGCAGTGAATCGTTGCTCACCAGGTAGCGTCCGCGGGCATCGATGGTCGAGCCCGGTGTGGCGGTGCCATTCTGGCTTTGCGCGATAGAGCGGATGTTGGCGAGACGTGCATACAGGGTTGGGCCGCCGTCGAACAGGTCGATGTAGCTGTTGGTCTCGAACCCCTCGCGTTCGAGGATATCGAAGGCCTCCTGGCCATCGGGGTGAATACGGCCGATGCAGTCCCGCGCGGCTTGGGGCAGCATCGGCACGTAGATCGGATATTGCGGCATCAGTTCGGCAAGAAATGTCCGGCTCTCCAGCCCGCAAAGCCGCTCGGCCTCGGTGTAGGGCAGGTCGAAGAAGTGTTTGCCCAGTGCATCCCAGAACGGCGACCGTCCTTCTTCATCGCTGAAGCCGACGATTTCGGTGATGACTGCTTCGGCAAAGCGCGGCAGGTGCGCGGCGATGAACATCAGGCGCGCCCGTGACAGCAATTCGGAGGACGGTGTGCGCACCAGTGCCGCATCGATGTGAAACCCGCGCAGCAAGGTATGGCCACTGAGGTCGTGGCACAACGAAAGCGCCGGCACGCCGTGCTCGATGTTCAGCTCCCGCGAGGCGCTGGTGAAATGCCGGTTGCGCAAGCTGTAGAAGGGCTCGCCGAAACCGGCAGTGGCGAGGATTTCCGAACACCCCGCGAGGCGCCGGGTGGTCAGGTCCTCCAGCACGAAGAAGTAGTTTTCCGGGCCATGCTGTTGCACGTTTTTATCGAACGAGGTGCAGGAGTCGAGAATCCGCTCGCGCAAGCGTTCGGTGTCGTCCGGCAGGGACGTCACGCCGACCAGGCTTTCTTGCGCCAGTCGCTGCAACTGGGGCAGGTCGGTTAACTCCACTGGGCGTAAGACCAGCATGGATGCACTCCTGTATCAAAGGGTTCGGCGGTTGGCACGAACCTGACTATCACTGTCGGTTTCCACGCATTGAATCGGCGGTCGCTTGATGCTGTTTGCCAGGCGCCACTCTTTTTCTTTTCCAGTCAGTCGCTGCTTGCCGCAGGCAGCGCCATGCTGACACTGTCGGTCGGGTTTTGGGTGCGGAGGCGGTGGTGCATATTGCTGGAAGCGGGCATCCGGGCTCCTGCTGGATGAGAGTGTTGTTTACATTAGCCGTTGCAGCAGTATTTATGGAACGTTCGCTCCATGTCTAGTGAATTTTTACGCGGTCATTTCGGGCCCCAAAATGGGGCGAAATGCCCGTATGTCGGGGGCTACACCAAAGTCGATCAGCCTTGTAGGTCCTCGCTGACAGGGGTGTCGGAGATAGCTGTTTTTCAAGAGTGACAAGCGTTGGCAAGGGGTAAAACGAAACGCCCCCAATCATGTTTCTTACGGCACAATTGCACGATTGTTGTCGGCGTGACGCCGTTTTCCTTTCCTTTTACCGAGTGATCCTTCGTGCAGGCGACCCGTTTGACCCTGATGTGCCACGCTCGAACCGTCGCACAGAAATTGGCGCGTTTTCCTACGGATGAGCCGGTGGAGATGGATTGGCAATCGGCAAGAGGTTCGTTGGGTTCCCGACTCAAGAAGGCATCGCGCCTGTTCTGCGGTCCGGAATTGCGGACCCGGCAAACCGCCGGGTTGTTCGCCGATGACGTGGAGATTGTCGAGGCGCTGAGGGATTGTGATTTCGGACTGTGGAAAGGCGCGCGGATCGACGACCTGCAGCGTTCCGAACCCGAGACCTTGCAGGCCTGGCTCGATGATCCGCGTTCGGCGCCTCACGGTGGCGAGTCGGTAGCGCAGCTCGGCGAGCGGGTGGCCGCCTGGCTGAAAACCCTGGAGGCAACACCGGGGCACAGCGTTGCCATCACTCACCCTTTTGTCATTCGCGCGGCGTTGACCCATGTGCTGCAAAGTCCCGCGTTCAATCTGATCGATGTCGAACCGTTGTCAGCCATCGAATTGCGGTTCAATGGTCGCTGGCGCTTACGTGTGTTGGGCACAGACCTTGAGGGAGCGTGTTGATGAAAAAACTGATGGTCATCGGCATCGGTGCCGGCAACCCCGACTACATCACGATGCAGGCCGTGAAGGCTCTGAACCTCGTCGATGTGTTTTTCCTCATGGACAAGGGCCAGAGCAAAGACAAACTGATCGACCTGCGCCGTGAGATTTGCCAGCGCTACATCACTGATCACACCTACCGTTTCGTTGAAGCCCACAGCCCGGAGCGCGAGCGCGGAGAGGTGGACTACAAGGCCAGTGTGGAAGACCTGAACCTTGCCAAGCAGATGACCTTCGAACGGCTGATCAATGAGGAAATGTCCGACGGCCAGTGTGGCGGATTTCTGGTGTGGGGTGATCCGGCGTTGTATGACAGCACCATTCGGATCTTGCAGGCGATTCTGGCGTCCGGCCGCTGCGTCTTCGAGTTCGACGTGATCCCCGGTATCACCAGCGTTCAGGCATTGGCAGCCCAGCATAAAGTGCCGCTGAACCGGATTGGGCGCTCATTCGAAATCACGACGGGCCGCCGGCTGGCGGCAGGGCAGGTGAGTGATGCCGACAGCCTGGTGGTGATGCTCGACGCGGAAGATTCCTACCATCAGGTGGCTGATCAGGAGACAGAGATTTACTGGGGGGCTTACCTGGGGACGCCGGATGAAATCCTCATCAGCGGCAAGCTCAAGGACGTGGCGGATGAGATCGAACGAGTGCGCAAGGCGGCGCGGCTGGCCAATGGGTGGATTATGGATACGTACCTTTTGCGTAAGCCATGAAGCCGTCTTCGCGGGCAAGCCTCGCTCCTACAAGGAATACATGATCTTTGTAGGAGCGAGGCTTGCCCGCGAAGGGGCCCTCAGACTCACCTCAAATCTTCGCTTCAATCTCCCGCCCAAACCGCTCCCGATACACCGACGGCGGCACGCCGACCACGTTGCGAAACGCCACCCGGAAACTTTCCACCGAGCGATAACCACACTGCTCGGCAATCTGGTCGGTGTTTCTGCTCGTGCTCTCCAGCAATTCACGCGCCCGCGCCAGGCGTTCATGCTGCAACCACGCTTTGGGCGGCATGCCCGTGGCTTCGGTAAACCGACGCAGGAATGTCCGTTCACTCATGGCTGCCTCGCTGGCCAGGTCGCAGACCTCCAGCGGTTCATGCAAACGCTCCCGAACCCACTGCATCACGCGGGAAAGATCGCTGCGCGGCGTAGGACTGACCGGCGTCGGAATGAACTGGGCCTGGCCACCGGTGCGTTGCGGCGACATCACCAGCCGCCGCGCCACCGAGTTGGCCACCTGGGTGCCGAAATCCCGTGCCACCAGATGCAGGCACGCATCGATACCAGCAGCACTGCCTGCCGAAGTGATCAGTTGGCCCGAGTCGACGTAGAGCACGTCAGGGTCCACCAGGATGTTCGGGAAGCGCGCCGCCAGTTCCGAGGTGTAGCGCCAATGCGTGGTGGCACCGTGACCGTCTAGCAAACCGGTCGCTGCCAGGACGAACACGCCCGAGCAGATCGACAGCAACCGCGCCCCTCGCGCATGGGCCTGACGCAGGGCGGTGATCAACGCTTCGGGCACCGCAGCGTTGCGATCACGCCAACCGGGAATGATGATGGTTCGGGCGTCGCCGAGCAGTTCCATGCCGCCATCGGCCAACACCTGAATGCCGCCCATGGCGCGCATCGGGCCCTGATCCACGGCGACGATCCGGTGTTCGTACCACGGGAAATCGAACTCCGGGCGCGCCAGGCCGAAGATCTCCACGGCGATGCCGAATTCGAAGGTGCAGAGGCCGTCGTAGGCCAGAATCGCGACTAATCCAGGGCTGGGCTGCATTTGGCGGAAAGTTCCCGGTAGGTGTCTTGTGCGCCACTTTAGCCGCAAGCGCACGGCGGATAAAGTCTTCTCACACCCACCCAAACGTTGGAGTACCGCTCATGACCAGCCTGGTCCGCAACATTCCCGCCGCCCCATCGGCCATTGCCCTGATGCATTTCAGCAACCGTCTGACCTTTGAGACCGATTGTTCCGACGTCCACGGCAGCCAGCAGGCAGGTGATGTGGATTTCGTGCTGGTGGACGTTCGCGGTCCGCTGGCGTTCGAGCGTGGCCATGTGCCGGGCGCGATCAATCTTCCGGGACGACTGCTGACTGCTGAAGGGTTGGCTGGCTATGCCAAATCCACGCTGTTCGTGGTGTATTGCGCCGGGCCGCATTGCAACGGTGCCAACAAGGCCGCGGTGAAACTGGCGGCGCTGGGTTACCCGGTCAAGGAGATGATCGGCGGAGTGACCGGGTGGCTGGATGAAGGGTTTGAGTTGAGCACTGAGGTGCAACGGCCAGCCACAATCGCAATCGGATGCGAATGCTGAAAAACGCACTTCCGACATGAAACGCATTCCTCTGTAGGAGCTGGCTTGCCAGCGATGGCGGTGGGTCAGTTGGCACATTTATCACCTGAACGGACGCCATCGCCAGCAAGCTGGCTCCTACAAACTTGGGGTGTTCTTGCGATCTTTGGCTACCGCCCACCACTCATCCAGCGCCACCTGCAACCAGTCAAAAACGGCGGCATGGGCGGCGTTGTCCGGTGCTCCCCGTGGCAGCGGCGATTCCTCGGCAAAGTGTGCATTGAGCGTTGCCACCGATTCGGCATCCCACTCCGGATGAAACTGCAAACCCACCCGCGCAGGCCCTGCGCGATACATCTGCTGCTCGCACTGATCGCTGCTGGCCAGTAGCTGCGCGCCGGGCGGCAAGTCGATGGCGTCTTCGTGCCATTCCAGCACCTTCAATACCTGGCCATCGGCAAAGCGCACTGGCGTCCAGCCGGTTTCGGTCCGATCCATTCGCCGCACATTTCCGCCCAGACTCAGCGCCAACAACTGCGCCCCCAGACAAATCGCAAACACCGCCGCGCCCTGTTCCAGGCTGCGCGCCAGCCACTGACGTTCAGCCTCCAGCCACGCGGGGCCGGCGTTGGACTCATAGGGCCCGCCCAATAAAACCGCCGGTTCCGCGCTGACTGGCGGCAATTGACCGAGGTCGGCACGGTAGACGTTCAGCGACAATCCCCGGGAGGCAGCCCAGTCGGCAATTGCACCCGGTCCTTCGGCGGGGTGGTGCTGGATCAGGTTCAAGGTGCGAATCTCATCGTTCATTCAGCTCGCCTTTTCTATAAGTATTTGTCGCATATGCACAATTTACGCGCCTGAAGCCGCTCTAGACTGCCCGCCACTTCGGTTTTCTCCAACAAAAAAGCGCTGACCGAACGCTACCAATCGAACGCTGCCAATAAAAGCCTCCGCCCACAGGAGTTATAAATGAAGAAGCTAGTGATGTTCGGTGCCATGGCACTGTCGATGTTGTCCCTGACCGCTGTGGCCGATGACGCCAAGCCGATCCGCATCGGTATCGAAGCCGGTTACCCGCCATTCTCGATGAAAACCCCAGACGGCAAACTCACCGGTTTCGACGTCGATATCGGCGACGCGCTGTGCGAGCAGGCGAAACTGAAATGTACTTGGGTCGAGCAAGAGTTCGACGGCCTGATCCCGGCCCTGAAGGTCAAGAAAATCGACGCGATCCTGTCGTCCATGACCATCACCGACGACCGCAAGAAAAACGTCGATTTCACCATCAAGTACTACCACACCCCGGCGCGCTTCGTGATGAAGGAAGGCACCGACGTCAAAGATCCGCTGACCGAGCTCAAGGGCAAGAAAGTCGGTGTACTGCGCGCCAGTACTCATGACCGCTTCGCCACTGAAGTGCTGCAACCGGCCGGTATTGTCCTGGTGCGTTACGGCTCCCAGCAGGAAGCCAACCTGGACATGGTCTCCGGTCGCCTCGACGCGATGCTGGCCGACTCGGTCAACCTCGACGACGGTTTCCTGAAAACCGACGCGGGCAAGGGCTTCGCTTTTGTGGGTCCAACCTACGAAGACGCCAAGTACTTCGGCGGCGGCGCCGGTATCGCTGTGCGCAAGGGTGATCAAGAGCTGGCGGACAAATTCAACACCGCCATCACTGAAATCCGTGCCAACGGCAAGTACAAGCAAGTGCAGGACAAGTACTTCAATTTTGATGTTTACGGCGAGTAATCCAGCCGTATAAGAAAGTGGCAACCGTGAAGGCGGTTGCCACTTTTTTTATGTGCCGGTGTTTTTTTTGCCAACATATTTCCCTGTAGGAGCTGGCTTGCCAGCGATGACGGCCGCACATTCAACATCAATGTGACTGTTGGATCGCCTTCGCCGGCAAGCCAGCTCCTACAGGTTTCGTGATCCTGAGCGTCGGTTTCGACAGGAGTTTTTATGCAACGCATCGACCACCCATTGCCCTGGAGCCACCTGGGCTCCGAACGCACCCTCAGCGTATTTCGTTACGGCAGGGGCTCGCGCAAGGTCTACATCCAGGCCAGCCTGCACGCGGACGAGCTGCCGGGCATGCGCACGGCGTGGGAGCTGAAAAAACGCCTGGCCGAACTCGAAGCCCAAGGTCAGTTGCAAGGCGTGATCGAGTTGGTTCCCGTGGCCAATCCCATCGGCCTGGACCAGCACCTGCAAGGCAGTCACATGGGCCGTTTCGAACTCGGCAGTGGCAAGAATTTCAACCGCTCGTTCGTTGAACTGAGCGCGCCGGTCGGTGAGCTGATCGGCGATCAGTTAGGCGCCGATGCCCAGGCCAACATCGCGTTGATTCGTCAGGCTATGGGCCAGGTTCTCGACGGTTTGCCTGCACCGAAGTCGCAGCTGGAAGCTATGCATCGCTTGCTGCTGCGCCATGCTTGCGATGCCGATATCACCCTCGATCTGCATTGCGATTTCGAAGCGGCGATTCATATTTATGCGCTGCCGCAACACTGGTCGCAATTGAAGTCCCTGGCGGCTCGACTGAAGGCGGGCGTTGCGCTGCTGTGTGAGGATTCCGGTGGCAGTTCTTTCGATGAATCCTGTTCTTCGCCATGGTTGCGCCTGGCCAGGGCATTCCCCGAGGCGGCGATTCCACCGGCCAACCTGGCGACAACGCTGGAGCTGGGCAGCATGGGCGATACCCGGGTCGATCAGGCTCAGGCCCATTGCGAGGCCATTCTCGGCTTCCTTGCCGAACAGGGTTTTATCAAAGGCACCTGGCCGGCGGCACCGAGTGAATGTTGTGAAGGCATGCCGTTTGAAGGCACGGAATATCTGTTTGCGCCGCATCATGGCGTGGTCAGTTTCCTGCGCGATGCGGGTGAATGGGTCGAGAAAGGCGATGCGCTGTTTGAAGTGGTCGACCCGTTGAGCGACCGGGTGACCACCGTGCGCGCCGGCACCAGTGGCGTGTTGTTCGCGATTGATCGCGGGCGGTATACGCAACCGGGGACGTGGCAGGCGAAAGTCGCGGGGCGCGAGGCGATCCGGGCCGGAAAACTGATCAACGACTAACCGAGAAGGTTTCGGTGCTGCATAGGGCCTCTTCGCGAGCAGGCTCGCTCCCACAGTTGAAATGCATTCCCCTGTGGGAGCGAGCCTGCTCGCGAAGAGGCCATATGCAGCACCAAAATCCCCCGGCTGAGTTCACAGTGTTAGGCTCAACCCCGAATCCTGCGCTCTGTGAAGGAAGGTTTATGTTGAAGGTTCTCGCTCTGCTGACACTCCTGGCGTCCGCCGTCGTCCACGCTGAAACCCCGCTGCACACCGATCTGCCGCTCAAATACCTGGAACAGGCCAACCCCGAATCGGTCAATCAACCCCTGGTGATTTTCCTCCACGGCTATGGCAGTAACGAACAGGACCTGTTCGGCATCAAGGATGAATTACCTGCCCGATACAACTACCTGTCGGTGCGTGCACCGATCGTAATGGAAGAGGGCAGCTATCAGTGGTTTCGCAAGAAGGGAGAAGGTGCCTACAACGGCGAGACGGACGATCTGAAGGCCGGCGGCCAAGTTTTGCTGGATTTCGTCGCACAGGCCGCGAAGAAATATCACACGGAGCAGAGCAAGGTTTACCTGGTGGGCTTCAGTCAGGGCGCGATCATGTCTTACGAGGTCGCGTTGCGTCATCCCGAGGCCGTGGGCGGGATCGCGGCGTTGAGCGGGCGAATCTTGCCGGTGCTCAAGTCCGAGCTCAAACCCGATGAAAAACTTCAGAAACTGGCGATTTTCATCGGGCATGGCACGGCGGACAAACGCCTTCCCTTCAACGACGGCACCGAGGCGAACAGCCTGTTGCAGAGCCTGTCACTCAAGCCTGAATTTCATGCCTACCCAGGCGTTGGCCACAACATCAGTGCCGCCGAAATGCAGGATTTGAGCGCCTGGTTGCAGCGCCTCAACCCCTGAGCCTTACTTGCCGCTGACGATCTGTTTAACCAGCGCTTCGTGGCCGGCATTGTCGCTGAGACGGGAAATCACCTGAACCAGCGCCATGCGCGTGCCCGAGGCGGCCATCAGCGTGGTATCGAGGGTCTTGCCGCCGCCCTGGGTGGCGATGCTGTCGATCTGCCGCAGACCGAGGCCGGTGCCTTTCTGGGTCAGGCTTTTCTCACTGAGCTTGGTGAAATCCGGCAGTGCCTTGGCTTGTTGAGTGGCGAAGTCGGACGCCGTGGCGTCGAGGAACTCACCGTCGTTGTCCTTGGCGTTGACGCCACCAGGAATGGTGTTTTCAGCGGCAATCACCACGGTTTTCGTGGTTTCGTTGGTGTACATGGTGCCACTTGCACCGGTCGCGTCCGCCGGAAGCGGATTGGCAACGAAGCCCTTGGGCAGGGTGAATTTGAATTTTCCACCCAGCATCGAGACGTTCTGCGCTGGCGCTGCCTCTTTAGCCGCCTGTGCATTCAAAGCCCCCAGGCTGGCAGCCACTGCCAGCAGCAGGACAACGGCTTTTTTACTCAACAGTGACATTCAAAATCTCCAGGGTGGTCTCGCGGTGGGGGGCGATCATCCCATGGAGGTCGTGACGCATTCCAGTGTGGGCTAACGGGCGGTCGGGTTCTGGTGAGCAAACAACTTTTGAACCTCGCGTTTACGGCGAATCAACGTATTTACGAAGGCTTGTTTAACCGCGCTCAGCGTTACTTCATGAAAGCTACAACACCTTGCGTCGTTGCCTACAGGTACGTAAGAATCCGCCGGCTTGTGCGCTTTTGGGGTGGGTTCTATTGTTTTCCGGTCGCTGAAAACACAGTGATCGGGTTTGGTAGCCCGTCGCCCACATAACGCATAGCGTCACCTGATGCTGATCCTTCTTCGGCATTTTTTATGGTGGCCATGCGCAGGGCGCCTTCGGGCGCGCCGGGTTTTCCATGTGGGCCGGTCTACCAACCTTCGTATGGCCGCCACCCTTCGTTTGGTAGCGAGGGTGATGGCTCCAATACCCCATATGGAGCTCCATCTATGCCCAAACCAACACCCAATTCCCCAAACCCGGACCTGTCCGCTCCAGCCCAAAGCGCTGACCAAGAGAAGCTCGAAGAGACCATCAAACTCGCCCTCGACTTTTACGCCAATCCTGCCGCGCACATTGCACTGATCAACGCCACGCCAAGGCAACTCCACAGCATGTTCAGCGTCAACCCGGAACTCGATGTCCAGACCCTGCTCAGCCATGCGTGCGAGTCGCTGGCATCGGCCAATGTCATGGCCATGGATTTGGCGGATCATATGGAGGGGACCCGTCGCAATTCGCTGTTGGGCATTGCGCAAGTCATCATGCTTGGCGAGCTGGCGGTGAACCAGGCACTGGATAAACTCGACGCCGCCGAGTAATAGGGATGCCCGTGGTGAGAGGCTGGCCCTCACCACGGGATTTATGCCGTTACACGTCCCGGCGCGCCGGATAGCTCTCGATCACGTCCAGAAACTCGATCCGACGGTCGCTGGCCAACAGCTCCGGCAACAGTTTTTCGTAGTCCTGGCGATACGGCTTGCTCAGGTGACGCGTGATGAAGTCTTCCTTGCTGCAGTTCCAGGTTTCGTAGAGCACCAGAGTGTTCGGCTCGTCCTGCAACTGGTGGACCCAGGTGTTGACGAAGTCCGGCTCGGCCGACATCTGGTGCACCACGTCCAGCAGGCGCTCCTTTGTTTCGGCGAAGCGTTCCGGTTTGGCTGGCAGGTAAACGATAAACGCGACTTGATCACTCATTTCATCACCTTCGCATGCGGGGAATGGATTACTGCGCCTGGTTTTGCGGGAACAGATTGCGACGGGTTTCTTCGTCGAATTCCGCTTTCAGTACCAGCTTCTCTTTGAGGCCGTGAGCACGTACGGCCGCCGGGCGAGCGCTGATTTCATCGAACAGGCGCTTGACGTTCGGGTACGCCGCCAAACCGTTTTCGCCGAGGATGTACGGCGCGTAATTGGCCCAGCCCCACAGCGCCATGTCGGCGATGCTGTAGGTGTCGCCGGCCAGGTATTGATGGTCGGCCAGGCGCTGATCGAGCACGCGGTAATGACGCTCGACTTCCTTGAGGTAACGGTTTTTTGCGTAGGCCAGGTCTTCCGGGGCGTGGTGCAGGAAGTGCACCGCCTGACCCGAGAACGGCGACAGGCCGGTGGCGATGAACATCAACCAAGACAGCAGTTCGGCCTGGCCGGCAACGGAGGTCGGCAGGAAGCGCTGATGTTTTTGCGCGAGGTGCAACAGGATCGCCTGGGAGTCGAACACGGTGGCGTCGCCATCGACCAGCGCTGGCACTTTGGCGTTCGGGTTGATCGCCAGAAAGGCTGGCTGGTGTTGCTCGCCCTTGAAGGTGTCGACGCCGATCAATTCGTACGGCGTTTGCAGTTCTTCGAGCAGCAGGGCGACTTTCATCGGGTTAGGCGAAGGGTGGAAAAAGAATTTCATGGTGTAGGCCTCAGTCAGTGGTTGGTCAGGAACTGAGGCTGATAATGGGCGAAACCCGTTCGATTGACGTACGGGGTTGTTGTTCTACTCGTTCGAAATAGTTGAACGGGTTGCGGGCTTTGCCACCGGTTTGGCCAACAGGCGCCGGGTGACGCCGAGCATGGCCACGGACACTGCGACGCCCAGGCCAAAGGCCTTCAGGCCCATGCCCGGCAAGGTCAGCGCCAGGACCAGGCAGAACGCGCTGAACGAATACATGCCGGTGGCCGTGGCGCGCAACAAGGCGGCGGTAAACGCCGGGCCACGGGTTTGCTGGGAAAACACCGCCATCACGCTGCCCAGCACCGGGAACACCGCGAGCAGGCCGCTCCAGCGTTCGCCGACGGTGCTGGCGAGCCAGGTGACCGCGAGAGTGAGAAGGGCGCCGGCAATCATGCGCAGCAGCAATTTGTCGGACTTCGGTGCCGGGCCGGAGACGATCGGCTGCACCTTGGGAAACAGGTAAGGCGCCGCCAGCAACGCGGTCGCGGCGGCGATCACCGAGAACACCAGGGACGGTGGAATCACCGACAGCACCACCGCCGCTGTCGCCCAGACCAGCAGCGAAACCGTCAGCGCCCAAGGCCATCCCGCGCGTTGGGCGACCTGTGCGTAGGTTACGCAGAAGGCAATCATCGCGAACATCGCGGATAACGCGGCGGTCGCCGATTGCGCGGCAAACACTTCGCCTTGTTCGATAGCGAGGAAAAACAGAATCGGCCCGACTACCACCGGCAACCCCGACAGCCAACCGGCAACGCTCGGGCCCCAGCGTTTGCCCGCGAGGGAGATCAGTAAGAGAAACCCGGGAATGACCAGCAGTTTGAGCAGCAGCACGTAGGCGCCTCCGACCTGAGTGAAGCGGCAACGTTAGCATTGCGACAATTGGATTGCTCTAGAGATTCAAGGTTTTTGTATACAAAGTTGAAAGCTTGTACGGCAACACTTTATGCGTATAAGTAACAGAATCCATACGCGCTGAATCGAGCCGATGATGACCCGACCACGATCACCTCTGCGTCATACCCTGTGGCTGTTGGTATTGCTGGGCAACCACGCGTTGGCCAATTGGCAGGAGTCTTTGCCTGGCGCCCAAATCGTTGGTACCGGCGAGTTCCGGATGTTCGGTTTCGATATCTACAACGCTCGTCTGTGGAGCGCCGCGCAGCCATTTGCGAGCGACCAGCCGTTCGCCCTGGAGCTGATTTATCACCGCAGGATTTCCCGGGACGATCTGGTCCAGGCCAGCGTCGAAGAAATCAAACGACTGTCGGGCGCATCGGTGAGTGCCGGGCAACTCGCGGCATGGCAGGCGCAGATGCAGCAGGCGTTTGTCGATGTGCAGGCCGGGACCCGACTCATCGGGGTTTACTTGCCGGGGCAGGGCGCACGTTTTTTTGTCGGCCCGCAGTTGCAGTACGAGGTGACGGACCCGGTGTTCGCCCGGGCGTTTTTTGATATCTGGCTCGACCCGCGCACGAGCAATCCCGAGTTGCGGGAGCAGTTGTTGGGCATTGCAAAACCCTGAACATCACCCGCCGTTGCTTTTGCTCTTGTAGGAGCAAGCTTGCTCGCGATGGCAACACCGCGGTGTTCCAGACATTGCGCGTTATCGTTCATCGCGAGCAGGCTCACTCCTACAAGAGCAAAGGCAACTGCGGCGATCTTTGCGTTTTGTCGGTACACCGAAAAGCGCGAAACGTCTAAGCTGCGCCCTCCCGCCTGTTTTCTGGAATGTCTGCGTGAAATTCAGTTTGCCCAAAGTCGCCACTGCGCCGTTTTGTCCGCCGGAAGTGGCGGGCAGCGTTGCCGTTGACCCTCGCGCGTCGTTTTTCAAACGTGCCCTGCGTTTCGCCGGCCCGGGCTTGCTGGTGTCCATCGGCTACATGGACCCGGGCAACTGGGCCACCGCCATCGAGGCCGGTTCGCGGTTTGGATACAGCCTGTTGTTTGTGGTGTTGCTGGCGAGTCTGGCGGGGATGGTGGTGCAGTGTTTGTGCTCGCGTCTGGGCATCGCCACCGGGCGCGATCTGGCGCAGTTGTCCCGCGAGCGCTACAGCACGCGGACCGCACGGACCCAATGGGTGCTGGCGGAAATCTCGATCATCGCCACCGACCTCGCCGAAGTGCTCGGCTGTGCGCTGGCGTTCCATCTGCTGTTGGGCTGTTCGCTGAGTGTCGGCATCGCCCTCACGGCGTTCGACACGCTGCTGGTGCTGGCCCTGCAGAACCGTGGCTTCCGCCGACTGGAAGCGATCATGCTGGTGCTGGTGAGCACCATCGGTGTGTGTTTTTTCGTTGAATTGTTGTTGATCAAGCCTTACTGGCCGGACGTTGCACGGGGTTTCACGCCGTCACTGTCGGCGATCGGCGAGGCGGCGCCGCTGTACCTGGCCATCGGGATTCTCGGGGCCACGGTCATGCCACATAACTTGTACCTGCACACCTCGATCGTACAGACCCGGATGATCGGCAAGGACCTGGCCAGCAAGCAGGACGCGGTGAAACTGGCGCGCATCGACACCATCGGTTCCCTGGCGCTGGCACTGCTGGTGAACGCGGCGATCCTGATCCTCGCGGCCGCGGCCTTCCACAAGACCGGACACACTGACGTGGTGGACATTCAGGACGCCTATCACTTGCTCGACCCGCTGGTGGGCGGCGCGTTGGCCAGCGTGCTGTTCGGCGTCGCGTTGCTGGCGTCCGGTCAAAGTTCGACGTTCACCGGCACCATCGCCGGACAAGTGATCATGGAGGGTTACCTCAACCTGCGGATTCCCTGCTGGCAACGGCGCTTGATTACCCGGGGGCTGGCGTTGATCCCGGCGTTTATCGGTGTGTGGCTGATGGGGGATAACGCGATTGGCAAGCTGCTGGTGTTGAGTCAGGTGGTGCTGAGTTTGCAGTTGCCGTTTGCGTTGTATCCGTTGATTCGCATGACCAACGATCACAAGTTGATGGGGCCGTTTGTGAATCGATTGCCGACGAGGGTGTTGGCGTGGGGGTTGTTTGCGGTGATCAGTGGGGCGAATAGTTGGTTGATCTTCCAGTTTTTTGGGTGACGGGGCTGGCCTCATCGCCGGCAAGCCGGCTCCTACAGGGTTCACCATTTTCTGTAGGAGCCGGCTTGCCGGCGATGAACGATGACGCGGTCTATCGCTGGAATGCCTCAACCACAAAATCAATGAACACCCGGGTCTTGGCCGGCATCAGCGTCCGGCTCGGGTAATACAGCGAGATCGGCCCCGCATCGGCGTGCCAGTCCGGCAGCAGGCGCACCAGTTCCCCGCGCTCGATGTTCGCTGCCACATCCGGCAATACCAGCAGCGTCACCCCCAGGCCCAGGAGCGCTGCCTCACGCATGGCGGCAGGATCGTTGAGCACGATGTTTTCGTTCAGACCGGCGCTCTCTTCATGGCCCGCTCGATCGTGCATCACCCATTGACGAATCCGCCCGGTGCGAATGCCGCGCATCACAATGCCGGTGTGTCCGATCAGGTCGGCCGGCGTGCGCGGCAGCGTGCGTCCTGCCAGATAGGCCGGTGAGGCCACTGCGACGATATCTGCCGCCGCCAATGTCCGTGAGATGACTCCAGGCGTGAGTTCGAAGCCGCCGCCGATGGCCGCGTCATAACCTTCAGCAATCAAGTCCACCTGGCGATTTTCGAAGTGCCACTCTGGTCGAATCAGCGGATAACGCGCCAGGAACTGCGGCAACAACGGCAACACATGACCGATGCCAAACGTCGGCGCCAGGCTGACTTTGAGCACACCGGCCGGCTCCCCGCGATCGCTGCTCACGGCACTGATCGCCGCTTGCAACGCCTCCAGGTTGCCGCCGATGCTGGCCAGAAATCCCTCACCGGCTTCAGTGAGCGACAGCTTGCGGGTCGAACGCTGGAACAACCGCACACCCATATTGCGCTCCAGCATCGCCACGTTGCGGCTGACCGCGGCGGGTGTCAGCGCCAGCAAACGTGCCGCGGCGGAAAAGCTGCCCGTTTCAGCGCTGCGTACAAAAGATTCGAGGTTGGCGAGGGTTTCCACGTCTGGCACCTGCTATGAATACTTGAAAATCATTCAAGTCATTACCCGCTAATCAAGAGCTAATGGCAAGCGCAGTATTCACGCCAACGACAACCCCTTGGAGTGAATCACCATGAGTACTATCGGCATCATCGGCGCTGGCGCCATTGGTTCAGCGTTTGCCAGAGCCTTGTCCCGTCAGGGCATCGAAGTCGTCATCGCCAACAGTCGTGGCCCGGAGACCTTGGCCGCCCTGGTGGCGGAACTCGGCCCGACGGCGCGCGCCGGCACCCGTGAAGAAGCGGCCGCCCAGCCGATCGTTCTGGTGGCGGTCAACTGGTCGAAATTGCCGACGGCACTTGCTGGTTTGCCCGACTTTGGCGGGCGGATCGTGATCGACGCCAATAACTCGATCGAGGCGCCGTCGTTCAATGCGGTGGATTTGCAGGGCCGTACGTCTAGCGAAGTGTTCGCCGAATGGGTGCCGGGGGCGCGGGTGGTGAAGGCGTTCAATCATCTGGTAGCGCGTTTGCTGGAGAGTGACCCGGCGGCGGAGGGCGGTCGGCGGGTGCTGTTTGTGTCGGGCGATGATGCCGAGGCGAAAGCTCAGGTGGTTGCGTTGACCGAACGCTTGGGCTTCTTCGGGATTGATCTTGGGGAGTTGAGTGTCGGCGCGCGGTTGGCGCAGTTTCCGGGTGGGCCGCTGCCAGTGTTGAACCTCGTGAAGTTCGCCTGACACGGTTTGCGGCAATGAACGCAAATCCTGTAGGAGCCGGCTTGCTGCGGGCGGCGTTCCGACGATAACGGTGTGTCAGGCAACATATTCGTTGATGATGCAGCGCTATCGCCAGCAAGCCGGCTCCTACAGGGGTGTTGCCGGATGGCGCGGATCTTCGTGGGTCCCCGCGCCGTCCGTTGAACGCGTTAAGCCCGTTCGATCGCCAGTGCCACGCCCTGACCACCACCGATGCACAGGGTGGCGAGGCCTTTCTTGGCGTCGCGCTTGATCATTTCATGCAGCAAAGTCACCAGCACGCGGCAGCCCGAAGCACCGATCGGGTGACCCAGCGCAATGGCGCCGCCGTTGACGTTGACCTTGTTCAAGTCCCATTCCAGGTCCTTGGCCACCGCCAGGGATTGTGCGGCGAAGGCTTCGTTGGCTTCGATCAGGTCCAGTTGGTCGATGGACCAGCCGGCTTTGCTCAGGCAACGGCGAGTGGCCGACACCGGGCCGATGCCCATGATCGCCGGGTCCACGCCCGCGTTGGCGTAAGCAGCAATTTTCGCCAACACCGGCAGGCCCAGGGCCTTGGCTTTGTCTGCGCTCATCAGGATCACGGCAGCGGCGCCGTCGTTCAGCGACGAGGCGTTACCGGCGGTCACCGAGCCGTCCTTCTTGAAGGCCGGTTTCAGTTTGCCCAGAGCTTCGGCGGTGGTGCCGGCGCGAGGCTGTTCATCGGTGGCGAAGGACAGCGGATCGCCCTTGCGCTGTGGAATCAGGATCGGCGTGATTTCATCGGCAAAACGCCCGGCTTCGATGGCGGCCGTGGCTTTCTGCTGCGAGGCCGCAGCGAAGGCGTCCTGTTGCTCACGAGTCAGGCTGTACTTTTCAGCCAGGTTTTCGGCGGTGATGCCCATGTGGTAATCGTTGAACGCATCCCACAGACCGTCGCTGATCATGGTGTCGACGATTTGCGCGTGACCCATGCGCAGACCGGTGCGCGCACCGGGCATGACGTAGTTGGACAGGCTCATGTTTTCCTGGCCGCCGGCAATGATCACCTCGGCGTCGCCGCAGCGAATCGCCTGAGTGGCCAGGTGCAGGGCCTTGAGGCCCGAGCCGCAGACCTTGTTCAAGGTCATGGCCGGCACGGTGAACGGCAGGCCCGCCTTGATCGCGGACTGACGTGCAGGGTTTTGCCCGGCGCCGGCGGTCAACACCTGGCCCATGATCACTTCATCGACTTCAGCCGGGTTCAAGCCGGTTTGCGTCAGCAACTGACGGATCACCGCAGCACCGAGGTCTACGGCGGACACATTGGCCAGCGAGCCCTGGAAGCTGCCGATGGCAGTACGGGTGGCGGCGACAATGACGACTTCTTGCATGGAATGATTCCTCACTGGGCAGCGAACTGCATTTCCGGAACGTGGTCCGGCACGATCAGTTTACCGGCGGTCTTGGCGACGATCTCTTCGACGCTGACGCCCGGTGCACGCTCTTTGAGAATGAACGCGCCGTTTTCGATTTCAAGATACGCCAGGTCAGTCAGTACGCGCTTGATGCAACCAGCGCCGGTCAGCGGCAGGCTGCATTGGGACAACAGCTTGGACTCACCGTCCTTGGACGCGTGGGTCATGATGACGATGATGTTGTCTGCGCCGGCCACCAGATCCATCGCGCCGCCCATGCCCTTCACCAGCTTGCCAGGGATCATCCACGAGGCGATGTTGCCTTGCACGTCGACTTCAAAGGCGCCCAGCACGGTCAGGTCGACATGACCCCCGCGAATCATCGCGAAGGACTCGGCCGAGGAAAAGATCGACGCGCCGATACGCGCGGTCACGGTTTGCTTGCCGGCGTTGATCATGTCGGCATCGATGGTTTCTTCAGTAGGAAAAGGACCCATGCCGAGCAGGCCGTTTTCCGACTGCAGCATGACTTCCATGCCTTCGGGAATGTAGTTGGCGACGAGGGTCGGAATGCCGATGCCCAGGTTTACGTAGAAGCCGTCCTGCATTTCGCGGGCGACGCGTTGAGCCATTTGTTCGCGGGAAAGTGCCATTGTTGTTATTCCTTCATTCGGTCCGGGGGCAGGGGATCACTTACGCACGGTGCGCTGTTCGATGCGCTTCTCGAACGTGCCGCAAATGACCCGGTCGACGTAGATGCCAGGGGTGTGGATCTGCGCCGGGTCCAGCTCGCCGGGTTCGACGATTTCTTCGACTTCGACCACGGTGATCTTGCCGGCGGTAGCGGCCAGCGGGTTGAAGTTCTGGGCGGTGTGGCGATAGATGACGTTGCCGAAATGGTCGGCTTTCCAGCCTTTGACGATGGCGAAGTCACCGGTGATGGATTCTTCCATCAGGTACTTGCGACCGTGGAATTCACGCACTTCCTTGCCTTCGGCGACCGGGGTGCCGACGCCGGTAGCCGTGAAGAATGCCGGGATGCCGGCGCCGCCCGCGCGCATTTTTTCGGCGAGGGTGCCTTGGGGGGTCAGGATGACTTCGATTTCGCCTTTCAGCAGTTGCTCTTCGAACAGCTTGTTCTCGCCGACATAGGAGGCGACCACTTTGCTGATCTGGCGATCTGTCAGCAGCACGCCAAGACCGAAACCGTCGACGCCGCAGTTGTTGGAAACCACGGTCAGGTCACGGGTGCCTTTGCGCTTGATCTCGGCGATCAGGTTTTCCGGAATGCCGCACAGGCCGAAGCCGCCAGCAATCACGGTCATGCCGTCTTCAAGACCTGCCAGAGCTTCCTCGTAGGAACTCACGCGCTTGTCGAAACCTGCCATATGCACCTCTTTTATTCTTTGTGGGCGGCTGGCTAGCCGTATGGGATGGAGTGTCTCGCTGGAGGATTTATTTGTTAAGTTGATTTTTAAGGTTGATTGATAGATAAAACTCACCAATTAATCCTGTAGGAGCATGGCTTGCCCGCGATGACGATCTCCTGGACGCCATCGCGGGCAAGCCATGCTCCTACAGAAAGCACCTGCGCTCATTACTGGAGCAGTTAGCCTATGACAGTCAAGCAGATCCGCGCCTTTCTGGCGGTGGCCCAGAGTCTGAGTTTTGCCGTCGCCTGCGAACGGTTGCACCTGTCGCAATCGGCGTTGAGCCTGACCATCAAGGCCCTGGAAGAAGGCCTTGGCGGACGCCTGTTCACCCGCAACACGCGCAACGTGGCGCTGACGCCCGAGGGTGAATCCCTGGTGCCGTTGGCCCGCCGATTGATCGCCGACTGGGACAATGCCGAGGACGAACTGCGCCAGCGTTTTACCCTGCAACGTGGGCGCGTGACGCTGGCGGCGATGCCGTCGTTTGCCGGCAACCTGCTGCCGCCGATCCTCAAGACGTTCCGCGCGCGCTATCCCAAGGTCAACGTCACGGTGAATGACGTGATCAACGAACAGGTGCTGGAAATGGTGCGCGATCGCCAGGTCGAGTTGGGCGTAGCGTTTGAACCGACGCAAAGTTCGTCGCTGCAATTCACGCCGTTGTACCGGGACCGGTTTGTGGCGGTGGTGCCGTTCGATTCGCCTTTTTCAGAGCGCGAAGACATTGATTGGCAGACGTTGCTTGAAGAGCCTTTCATTACCTTGCAGCGACCGTCGACGGTGCGGGTGATGCTGGAGGAGCACTTGCAAACGCGGGGGATGAAGTTGCCGGTGGAGTTTGAAAGCCATCAGTTGGCGACAGTCGGGAGAATGGTCGCCAGCGGCCTGGGGGTGAGCGCGGTGCCGGCGTTGTGTGCCGGGCAGATGCGCGAGTTGGGCGCGCGGTGCATTACCCTGCGTGACCCGGTGGTGGAACGGGCGATCGGGGTGTTGACCAAGCCTGGGGTGGAGTTGTCGGCGGCGGCGCAGGCGTTGTTCGATATTCTCAAGGAAGAAAATTTCGACCAACGCCTTGCCCTGTGAAACCGCTCGGTTCTACTTTTTAGCGGCCGACAACGGTGGGGTTCGCGGCGGGATCATGCGCTTGGTCCCCGTCGACTCGAATGCCGACGCAAAGCGTAGCAGCGTCGAATCGTCGTAGGCGCGACCGGCAAACGTCAGCCCGACGGGCATGCCGATGTCCGGCATCACGCCCATCGGGACGGTGACCGTTGGCACACCCAAATGCCGGATGGCGAGGTTGCCGTTGGCCACCCAGATGCCGTTGCTCCAGGCGATGTCCGCAGAGGCCGGGTCGACATCGGCATTCGCCGGCGCAACGTCGGCCACCGTCGGGAACAGCACCGCATCGAGTCCCAGCCGATCCATCCAGTCTTCCAGGTCGATTCGACGGGTTTTTTCCAGGCCGCGCAAGCCATCAGGCACTGTGGAGATCTGATCCCACGGGGTGATGCCGCGCTCGGCCATCCGCACGTATTCGTCCATGCCGGCGACCAGGTCGCCCTCGCGGTTGGGCAAGGTTCCCGGGTCGTGCGGGAAAATCAGCGGCCCGTCGACATCGACCAGACGGTTCAATTTAGGGTCGCCGTTGGCCTGCAGGAAATCATCGAATGCCCAGGCCGTCAGGTCCCACAACTCATGATGCAGGAACTCTTTCGACACCAGGCCTCGGGTAAACACCGTCGGCGCCCCCGGACGATCACCCTCGCAATTGGAGACCAGCGGGAAGTCGACTTCAATCACTTCGGCGCCCGCCGCTTCAAGTGCCTTGCGGGCCTCTTCCCAGAGCCCGATCACCGATGGCCGCGTGTTGATGCGCTGCCCCGTCGGCCCGCCGATACCCGGTGCGTCGCTCGTGCCCGCGTCGGGATCGGCGTTGATGTACATGCGCGGAACGCCGAGGCGTTTGCCGGCGAGTGCATCGGTGTTCGCCGCAAGTTCGGCATAGGACGCCGGGCGCACCGAGGCGACGCTCGGAATCGGCACCCAGGGTTGCATCCGCCACAGATCGCCGCGGGTGTCGGGATCTTCCGCCACCACCACGTCGAGCACTTCAAGCAGGTCGGCCATGGTTCTGGCGAAGGGCACGACGACGTCCATGGTCGGCGTCAGCGGCCAGTTGCCGCGCACCGAGATCACCCCGCGCGACGGCGTGTAGGCGCACAAACCGTTGTTCGAGGCCGGACCGCGACCGCTCGACCAGGTTTCTTCCGCGAGACCGAAGGCCGCGAAACTGGCGGCGGTCGCCGTCCCGGCGCCATTCGACGAACCCGAGGCGAAAGGGGCGGTGAGGTAGTCAGCGTTGTACGGGCTTTCGGCACGGCCGTAGACTCCGCGCTGCATGCCGCCGTTCGCCATCGGCGGCATGTTGGTTTTGCCCAGGCAGATCGCACCCGTGGCGCGAAGCCGTTCGATGGTGAACGCATCGCGCCAGGCAATCAGGTGGGCGAAAGCGGGGCTGCCAGAGGCGGCGGTCAGCCCTTTGACCAGATAACTGTCTTTGGCGGTATAGGGAATGCCATCGAGCGGCCCCAGCGTTTGACCTTTGGCCCGACGGGCATCGGACGCCCGCGCTTCATTGAGCGCCTCGGGATTGCGCACCACCACGGCGTTGAGTGCGGTGGCGGTGTCTGGGCCATCGTAGGCATCGATACGGGCCAGGTAAGCCTGCACCAGCTCGACGGCGGTGGTCTGCCCGGATTCGAGCGCCGCGCGCAGTTCGGCAATGGACACTTCAGTGACTTCGATCATGCGCTTACCACCGGCTGCTGAGGGGTGACGGGTTGAATGTTTCCATCACGCGGGAGCGTTGGCTCAGGGGCATCACTTTTCTCAAAATGGGTTCTCATATCCGTTCTCGTTGCACTGCATTACGCGACAGCGTGCTATTTAACACCAAGTTGGGCCAGATAGAGTTGTCGATACGCGTCAACCAGTTGATCCAGGGTGAAAGCGCGATTGCGGCCACTGGGGTTGGGCAAGACCCAGACCGAGGCGTTACCGAACGTTTGCGACTGAAGCCCCCAGGCCACGTTGCGCTGGCCGGATAACGCGCCATAGGCGGCCTTGCCGAGAAAAGCCACACAGCGTGGCGCATAGTGCGCGATCTTCTGTTCAAACTGCGTAGCGGCGGCGATGAATTCATCCACCGACAACTGATCCGCGCGCGCCGTTGGTCGCTCCACCACGGCCGTTAAACCACAGTGATACTGCACGATTGTCCGGTCATCTTCCGGGCGAACTTCCTCCGGCGTAAAGCCGGCCAGATGAAGGGTGCGCCAGAAGCGATTGCTGCGGCCCGCAAAATGATGCCCTTGGGCGGCGGCCATCATGCCGGGGTTAATGCCGCAAAAAACCACCGCCAGATGCTTTGCCAGCCTGTCTTCGAGTCTGTTGCCCGTCATGACGTCGCTCAAGCGCAGATCACGTTGATCGCATTGCGTGCGATCTCGGTCAGTTCAGCCCGGGATTTGCCCGCCCGCGCACGGATGGAAATGCTGTGCAGCAGGGAGGAGGCGAGCACGGCGAGGGCCGCAGCGTCGACATCGTCCTTGAGCTCTCCTTTATCAATGGCCACGCGCAGACGCGCTTCGAGGTCGGCATCCAGTCGGCTGAGTCGATCCGACAGTACATCGCGAATTTCCGGATCTTCGACGGCTTCGGTGGTTGCCGTGCCAATCGCAAAGCAACCACGGGGTTGGCCGTCACCCGAGAAGTAAATCGACAACTGCCCCTCGTAAAACTGCATCAACGCCTGGCGCAAAGTCAGCTCTTCGCTCGTCAGCGCCTCGTGCATGGCGGCGGCGGCGAACTCCCAATATTGCTCAAGCGCTTTGATATAGAGCGCGTGCTTGTCGCCGAATGCGGCATACAGGCTCGGCCGGTTCATCCCGGCTGCGCTGGCGATGCTGTCCAGAGACGCACCGGAATAGCCGGTGTTCCAAAACACACCGAGCGCTTGTTGCAAGGCAGTCTGCGGGTCATAGGCGCGAGGACGGCCGCGTCCTTTGCCCTCGGTAGTTTTATTTTGTGCCATGTCGTACAAAATCCTTGAGTCTGGGGGTGGCGTGGCTATATTCTTACACTATCGCACAAAATTAAGGAACCAGAAATTCCTTGCTTGCGGGTTTGTTGTAGCGGAGCTCGATCGGGGTATTGCGGCTACGAAACAGGTGCGGCGGAGCGATCCTCCCGAGCGCACACGGTAAGGCGCTGTTCCAGTGGGTGTTAGCCCGATTTCCCGGTTAAAGGTGTATTCGATCATGACTAAACAGTTCGATCTCTCAGCGACACAGACCCTCGGGCATCCTGGCCCGAACCCGGCTGACGCGCCCGTGAAAAAACCGTTCAAAGCGAAAATGCGGCCCTTGCTGATGGTCGGTGTGCCGCTGCTTTTCGCCGCGTTTGGCTACGCACGCTATCAGGCGGGCGAGCCCTTTGTTTCGACCGACAACGCCTACGCCCGGGTGGCCAAGGCCTCGATCAACGCACGCGTTTCCGGACAGGTCGTCGAGATTGCGGTTCAGGACAATCAGCCTGTGCACAAAGGCCAGGTGCTGTTCCGCATCAACCCGGAGCCGTTTCAGATCGCGGTCAACCGTGCAGAAGCACAGTTGAGCGTCGCGCGGCTGCGTATCGATGGGCTCAAGGCCAGTTACCGGCAGCAGCAGGCCGAGTTGCAGTCCGCCAGAGAGTCCGCGGATTTCGACCAGAAAGAGTTTGCCCGCAAGAAAACACTGGTCGCCTCCGAGTTTGTCTCGCGGGCCGTTTACGAGCGGGCGGACACCGACCTGAAAGTGGCACGGCAGCGCATTGCGTCGATCGAACAACAGATCGCCAGCACCGTCGTTGCGCTCAGCGGCAACCCGAACATCGACGCGGACAGTCACCCGACGGTGCGCGAGGCCAGGGCTCAACTGGACGAGGCGCAACTCTACCTCGGGTATGCGACGGTGTACGCGCCGGACGATGGCATTGTCGCCAAGGTCGACGACTTGCAGGTGGGCAACTTCGTCAACAACGGCGCGCCGGCGTTTGCGCTGCTGTCCGATCGCGAGATCTGGATCGAGGCCAACTTCCGCGAGACGCAGGTCACCCATATGCGCCCCGGGCAGGCAGCGACCATCAGCATCGATACCTATCCCAATCACGTGTTCAAGGCCCACGTCACCAGCATGAGCCCGGGGGCCGGCTCGGACTTCGCCCTGCTGCCGCCGGAGAACGCGACCGGCAATTGGGTCAAGGTGGTGCAGCGCGTTCCGGTGCGCCTCGAACTCGATGAGGCGGATCCTGCCCTCGCGCTGTTCTCGGGCACCAGCGCCACGGTCAAGGTCGATACCGGCTATCGCACGCCGTGGTGGCATCCGCTCAAAGCATTGCTGACTGCGGGTGGCGCCTGATGAACAGCCAACAGAGTGGAAAACCGGCGAGAGAGGGCGCGCATGCGCTTAGGTTCGCGGCGCTGCTGGCGACGTACATGCAGTCGGCGAACCTGCCTGTGCCGAACGCGGTACTCAGGTTGATTCAGGGCAGCCTGTCGATGACCGACGACCAGGCGGGCTGGATCTTCACCTCGTACCTCGCTGCGAGCGCCATCACCCTGCCGGTCGCGCAATGGCTCGCCGGGCGTTATGGCTTGAAGCGTGTTTATCTGACCGCGCTGGCCTTTTTTGCCCTTGGCTTGCTGCTTGCGACGCTGGCCACGACGCCGCTGGAATTCGTCGGTGCGCGGATCATCCAGGGGCTCGCGAGTGGCGTGCTTGCGCCGTTGTCGATGGCGATTTCGATGGAGACCCTGGCCCTCGAGAAGCGTGCGAAGTTTGGCGCGACGTGGACCGCCATCGTGTTGTTCGGCATCGTCAGCGGGCCGAGCATCGGTGGCTGGATCGGCGAACATTTCGGCTGGCGGCCGATCTTCTACATCAGCCTGCCGTTGTCGGCGTACATCTTCCTGGTGATGGCGCTTTTGCTGAAGGAGAAGAAGGCCGAGCAGCGGCCGTCATTCGACTTCTTTGGCTTTGGCACTTTCACGTTGGGTTTGATCAGCCTGCAAATGCTGCTCGACCGTGGTGAACGCCTGGACTGGTTTACCTCGACCGAGATCTGTCTGGAAGCGTTGGGCTGTGCACTGGGGTTCTATCTGTTCGCGGTGCATGTGCTGACGGCGAAGGTGCATTTTCTCAACAAGCGTTTGTTCGACGACCGCAATTTTGTGCTGTCGACGGTCATCTTTTTCGCCGTGGGTTTCGTGCTGCTGTCGACCATGGCGCTGACCTCGCCGATGCTCGACGAAATTCTCGGCTACCCGCCGGACACCACGGGGTTCCTGACGATCCCGCGTGGCGTCGGACTGGTCGGCGCGTTCCTGCTGATGGGCCGTGTTCCCGAGCGCTTTGACCGCCGCGGGTTCGTGGCGGCAGGTGTCGCCCTGGTGGTCTATGCCAACTGGCTGATGCTCGGTTATTCGCCGTTGATGGACGAGTGGCCGGTGGCGGTGGCCGGTGCGGTTCAGGGCATTGGCATCGGCGTCTTGATGCCGTCGCTGACCAAGGTTGCGTTCAGCACGCTCGACCCCGCGTTGCGCCCGGAAGGCACCGGTTTGTTCAACCTGTCACGGGTGTACGGCAGCACTTTGGGCGTTGCGATTGTGCAGTTGTTTTTCTTCAACAACACGCAAGCGATGCACACGGCGCTGGTCAGCAACCTGACGCCTTATCGCGCGGCTGCGCTTTCCGTGCCGACGTCCCTGCAAGCCCTGGAAGGGCTCAACGAAATGATCACGGGCCAGGCGGCTTTTATCGCGCTGATCGGTCAATTCAAGATTTTGCTGGTGGTGATGCTGGTGGTGAGTCCACTGGTGGTCTTTCTTCGCAAGCCGGCTGCGGCCAACTAGTTTTCGTGGAGTGTGCCAAATGAAATCTCATGCGCTCGCAATCAACAGACAGACGTTCAAAACCACGTTCGGCGCGGCGGCAGTGTTGGTGTTCCTGACCGCCTGTACCGTCGGCCCTGACTACCAAATGCCTGCGCCGAGCCAGTCGCAGCACTACGATCAACAGGCCGAACAGCGTCTCGGTCAGCGTGGCAACAAGCAGATTGACCTGGGCCAGAAGGTCCGCGGTGACTGGTGGACGGCGTTCCGTTCGCAGAAGCTCGACACGGTGGTGCGTCGGGCCATTGCGGGCAATCTTGAACTGGTGGCGGCGGATGCAACCATCCGCCAGGCGGCGTCCTCGGTGACCGCGGCGGAAGGTGCGTTGTACCCGCAAGTCGATTTTGGCGCCCAAGCGGGCCGTCAACGGGTTCATAACGCCAAAGAGCCGGCCGTCTCCAACTTCTATGCGATCGGGCCACGGGTCGGTTTTGACCTGGATGCGTTCGGCGGCAACAAGCGCTTGGTGGAGCAACAGGAAGCGTTTGCCGATCTGCAAAAGCATCGCTACGAAGCGGCGTACCTGACCCTGACCGGTAATGTCGCCAGTCAGGCGTTGCTGGTGGCGTCTGCGAATGCGCAGATGCAGGCCGTCGAAAAACTGCTGGCCAACGACGCGAAAAACCTCGACCTCGTGCGCATGGCCCACGCCAATGGCAGCACCACGCAGATCGATGTTTCGCTGGCCGAAACCCGGCTCGCTCAAGACCGCACGTTGTTGCCGCCTCTGGCTCAGCAGCGCGATTCGGCACGCCACGCGCTGTCGATTCTGACGGGCAAAGGCCCGGGCGACTGGATCGCGCCGGACTTCGACCTGGCCGAGTTTGCATTGCCGGCCAACGTGCCTGTCAGCTTGCCTTCTGAAATGGCCCACGACCGGCCGGATGTGCGCCAGGCAGAAGCAGAACTGCACATGGCCAGCGCTGCCGTCGGCGTCGCAACCGCGAACCTCTATCCCCACGTCACGTTGTCCGCGTCGCTGGCACAGGCCGCTTCGGGCAATGGCGGTGCCGCTCTCTGGGGCTTCGCGGCAGGGCTGGCGGGGCCGATCTTTGATGGTGGAACGCTCAAGGCTGAACGTCAGGCTGCCATCGATGGCTACAACGCGACACTCGCCGGTTACCAGCAAACCGTGATCAGTTCGTTCGGCCAGGTCGCCGACACGCTGCAAGCCATCAACCATGACGCCGAGGAAAACCTTGCGCAGGAAGACGCTTTGCGCGCGGCCGACACCAGTTTGCGCTTGAACCAGCAAGCCTACGCGCAAGGCGAGAACAGCATTCTCCAGGTGCTGGAAGCGGAGCGCGCTTATCAGCAGGCGTTGCTGGGGCGGATCCAGATCAAGACGGCGCAATACCTCGACACGGTGCGCCTGTACGTGGCGCTCGGCGGTAATTCCGTTGGCGCATTCGAGCAACGGGTGGCCACACGCGAAGCACAGAACCCTGCGTATCAATAGCGGCTGCGGCCCCGACAATTGGAGTAAAGACATGTCTTACGAAGCCTTTCACGATGCACTTCGCGATCAACGTTTTGCGCTCAACCATGGCGCGGGTGAAATGCCGGCGGTTGGGTTCGGCACGCTGTTTCGTGATCTCACGGTCACCACGCAAGCGGTCAAGGAGGCCCTGCACGCAGGCTTTCGTCATTTCGATTGTGCAGAACGCTATCGAAATGAAGAACAGGTCGGCATTGCCTTGCAAGAGGTGATGGCGAGCGGAACAATCCGCCGCGAAGACCTGTTCATCACCACCAAACTGTGGAACACCAACCACCGCCCCGAGCGGGTTCAACCGGCGTTCGAGGCCAGTTGCCGACGGCTGCAAGTGGACTACATCGACTGCTACCTGATCCATACGCCGTTTGCCTTTCAACCCGGTGAGAACCAGGACCCGAGGGACGAGCAAGGCAACGTCATCTACGATTCAGGGGTCACGTTGATCGAGACATGGCGGGCACTTGAGCGTCTGGTGGATGAAGGTCGGTGCAAGTCCATCGGCTTGTCGGACATCACGTTGCCGGCGTTGCAAGCGATTGTCGCCGAGGCGCGGATCAAGCCCGCCGTCGTGCAGGTCGAGTCCCATCCTTATTTGCCGGAATGGGAACTGCTTGAGTTTTGTCAGCAACATGGAATTATCGTCCTGGCGTTTGCACCACTCGGCCATGGCATGGAGCCCAATGTGCTGGAGGATTCGGTGATTACCGGGATCGCCCGGCGCGTGCAGAAGACCCCGGCGCAAGTGGCGCTGGCCTGGTCGGTGCAGCGGGGCGTGGCGTTTCTGACCACGTCGGCGACACCGAGCCACATCCGGGAAAACTTCGATCTGTCCACGCTGCCACACCGGGCGATGCTTGAAATCAAGGAAGAGATCACCACTCGGATACGGTTCAATTCGGTGGTGGAAACCGGTGTTCCCGGTTTTATTCCACGCAAGAAGTAGCCCGATACGCGAAGGGCGGCCTGCCGTAAGGTCGCCCTTTTTTATCCAGACCCTTGAGGCCTAGCGATGGACATTTTCCAGACCATGCGTTTTTTTGTGGCTGTCGCCCAAACCGGCAGCTTTACGGCGGCGGCGCAGATGCTGGACACCACCACGACCAACATTTCCAAAGCGGTGACCAGTCTGGAGGCCCGGCTTCAAACACGCCTGATCAACCGGACCACGCGACGCCTGGCATTGACCGAAGCCGGTGTGCGCTACTTGCAGCGCTGCGAGAAAATTCTTGAAGAGGTGCGTGAAGCCGATGAGGAAGCAGGAACCGCTCACATCACGCCGGTGGGCCGGCTGAAGATTCACGCGATGTCCGCCATCGGCAACCATTACGTGATCGATGCGATTGCCAAGTACCGAGAGACTCACCCCTCGGTGATGTTTGATCTGACCCTGACCAATCGGCTGCCCGATTTGCTGGAGGAGGGGTATGACATGTCGATCGTGTTAGCGCGGGACCTGCCCGATTCCGGGTTTGTCGCTCAAAGGCTGGGCATCACTTACAGCATCCTCTGCGCTTCGCCGGCGTACTTGAAGAAACGCGGACACCCTGATTCTCCAGGGGCGCTTGGCGCACATGATTGTCTGCGGATTGTGAATACGGTCATGCCGGTTGAAAACTGGGCATTCGAGGGGCCGGACGGCGTGGAGACGGTGAACATTCCGGTCTCTCCCTTTCACGTCAATACCGCCGATGCGATGACGGTCGCGATAAAGAATGGAATGGGGATCGGTATTCAACCTATTGCGTCTGCCGTGGACGGACTAAAAGCCGGCACGTTAGTGCGCGTGTTGCCGGATTATCATTTCGAGGAATTCAACTTGTTTGCCATCTACCCGTCACGAAAGTTCGTGGATGCGAAGATCAGGACATGGGTGGAGTTTCTGAAAGACTACATTCCGGGTCTGTTGGCCTCCGATGAGGACATTGTCGGTTCGCCAGCAAAACCCTGACAGGCGCGGCAGGCATGGAGTGTCGACCCTCCATCGTCCGCACGCTACTCAACCGTTCGAGCAGCCTGTGCCCATGACTTGATATTGCAGGGTATGCCGCTGACCGTGAGAGTCTTCATAAATCATTTGGGCCGGCACTGGCGCGCATTCGTTTGCAATGTCCGACACCGTAATGATCTTCTGAATATCAAGCTTCATTCCGTAGGTGTAACTTTCAACCGGTATCTGGCTGGTTTCTGCATTGGCATGACTTTCGTCTGCAAAGGCCTGTGCGGTCAAACTTCCAAGAGCAAGGAACAGCGCAGCTTTTAAAACGTTCATGGTATTCACCTTGGCATCGACTATTTCGGGGTTGTTACCTGGCGAGCAAGTTGCTGACAACTTCAATGGCTCGTTGGGTAGAGTCGATGCTAGGTGTTTATGGCTTAGCCATATATTGGTCGACCGGACAAACACTGTTGTCGGATTTCGCATGAATCCTGAATCGGCAGGCTCAGGCCGCCTGATTTCTCCCCGACCACTTCGCTTGATAGCGCCATGTTTTCGCTCTTGAGTTTTCAGCGGTTTTCAGACTCAAATGGTCCTTTTCAGGACGGTGACGATATGGAACATCGGTGTGAAGTAGCAGTGCTCGGACTCGGCGCGATGGGCGCCGCGACGGTGTATCAACTGGCGAAATCCGGGGTCAGGGTCATCGGCGTCGACCGACACCATCCTCCCCACACGCAGGGCTCCAGCCATGGGGACACGCGCATCACTCGGCTCTCGGTCGGCGAAGGTGCGGCGTACGTGCCCATTGTCCGCAACTCGCATCGGATCTGGCGTGAACTCGAAGCGCTGTCCGGCGAGTCGCTGTTCGAGCAGTGCGGCGTGCTGGTGTTGAGCTCCAGCCCCGGCTATGACGCCGACGATGCCAACGACTTCACGAACCGCACCCTTCAACTGGCGAACACTTACGGCATCGAGCATGACGTGTTGTCCGCCGAACAGATTCGCCAACGATTCCCACAGTTTTCCCAGGTGCTGGACACTGCCGTCGGCTACTTCGAACCGAGTGGCGGTTACGTCCGGCCGGAACGCTGCATCGCGGTGCAATTGCAGCTCGCCGAGGAACACGGCGCCACGTTGTTCAAGGGCGAAACCGTCATGCATATCCGCTCGGACGAGCAGGGTGTCACCCTCACCACCGACCAGCGCACGATCCGCGCCGACAAAGTCGTGGTCAGTGCCGGCATGTGGTCCCGGGATTTGTTGGGACAGCCGTTCGACCGTTTGTTGCGGGTGTGTCGGCAGAAACTGTTCTGGTTTGAACAGGAAGAACACGCCCGGTTTGCCGAGGTGTCACCGACGTTCATCCTTAGCCACGGCCCGGCGCAGTCCTTCTATGGCTTCCCGCCGTTACCGGGCGAGGGCAGCGTGAAAGTCGCGACGGAGCAATACACTGAAGAATCCTCGCCAGACACGCTGGACCGCACCGTCAGCGCCGCCGAGGAAAGCGACATGTTCGAACGTCAGGTGCGGGGCCGGATCGCAGGCGTGACTTCGCGTGTGCTCAAGTCGGCGGTGTGCGCGTACACCGTCACGCCGGATTCGCACTTCATCATCGACGAGCATCCGTCGCTGAAAAACACCCTGGTGGTGTCGGCCTGTTCGGGACATGGTTTCAAACATTCCGCAGCATTGGGCGAGGCGGTGGCGCAGTGGTGCGTGCGTGGCAGCAGTGACCTGGACCTGTCTGCGTTTTCGTTGAAGCGGTTTGCCTGACTTGCCGATCCCGAACACCCCGCGATCCGTAGGAGCCAGGCTTGCCGGCGAAGGCGTCCGTGAAATCGCCATCGCCAGCAAGCCGGGCTCCTACAGGTTTGGGGTGAACCCAAGATCCCGGCCACCCTGCGATCCGTAGGAGCCAGGCTTGCCGGCGAAGGCGCCCGTGAAATCGCCATCGCCAGCAAGCCGGCTCCTACAGGTTTTGTGTGAACCCCTAATCCCGGACATCCCCCCAATCCGTAGGAGCCGGCTTGCTGGCGATGGCGTCCGTGAAATCGCCATCGCCGGCAAGCCGGCTCCTACAGGTTTTGTGTGAGCCCCTAATCCCGGACACTCCGCGATCCGTAGGAGCCGGCTTGCTGGCGATGGCGCCCGTGAAATCGCCATCGCCGGCAAGCCGGGCTCCTACAGGTTTGGTGTGAACCCACAATCCCGAACATCCCGCGATCCGTAGGAGCCGGCTTGCCGGCGATGGCGCCCGTGAAATTGCCATCGCCAGCAAGCCGGGCTCCTACAGGTTTGGTGTGAACCTAAAATCCCGAACATCCCCCAATCCGTAGGAGCCAGGCTTGCCGGCGAAGGCGTCCGTGAAGTCGCCATCGCCGGCAAGCCGGGCTCCTACAGGTTTGGGGTGAACCCAAGATCCCGGACACCCCACGATCGTAGGCGCCAGGTTTGCCGTGGAGGGTGGATTGATACTAATTGGCCATCATTTCCGGTAAAGTGTGCGCCGCCCGAGAGACGGATCCCGGGCGTTTACCCAAGGAGTCATTCAGTGAATCACCTCAGCAAAGTTGTTGCCGTTACCCTGTTCGGCCTGGTTCTGGCGGGTTGCACCGGCGCCCCGATGAAGACTCAGCAATACGACGCCAGCCAATACACGGTGGTTGGCCACAGTGAAGCGAGCGCCACGGGCCTGATGCTGTTTGGCGTTATCCCGATTCGCCAGAACAGCCGTTTTGTTCGCGCGCAAGACGCTGCGATCAAAGCCAAGGGCGGCGATGCACTGATCAACACCCAAGTGCAGGAAAACTGGTTCTGGGCCTGGGTCCTGAGCGGTTACACCACCAAGGTTTCCGGTGATGTGATCAAGCTGAAAAACGTTCAGTAAGTGATCGCCAGCGCAGCCTGCCGCAATGGCAGGCCGCGCTTGTCGTCCCGGTCAGATCAGGTTGATCACGACATCGATGTTGCCACGGGTCGCCTTCGAATACGGGCAGGTCTGGTGCGCGGCATCCACCACCGACCGTGCGACGGCAGGGTCCAGGCCGGGAAGGCTGACGTTGAGGCGCGCTTGCAGGAAAAAGGCGTTTTCGGTCTTGCCCAGGTCTATTTCGGTATCGACAGACACGTCTGTCGGCAAGGTCACTTTCAACGCGATGGCTGCCTTGCCCATGGCGCCGATGAAGCAGGCCGACCAACCAGCGCCCAGCAGTTGTTCAGGGTTGGTGCCGCTGCCGGAAGAACCAGGGGCGCTAAGCTTGACGTCCAGACGGCCATCGTCGCTTCGCGACTCGCCATTGCGGCCTCCGGTTGTGTGGGTCTTGCCGGTGTAAAGCACGGTGTCGATTTGATTGATCATGGCGGTTCCTGCTGAGATGAGTGGGCTCTTCAATGTCTGCGTCTATCGGAGCGTGTCTGACTGTCCGATGTGGCCCACTTTTTCACTTCCATGTAATGCGGATGTGTCCTGAACCGGCGCTTGTGTATCGCCGTGTAAGATCACCCCGCAAAAATACACACTGATACAAATCGAGCACCAGGAACCCCTTTAGGAGCGAGACCGGCTCGCTCCTACAGATAAAGCCTTCACGCCTGCTTGTTCAGCGCCGCCTCCGCCGCCGCGATTTCCGCCTGGCGCTTGATGATCAGGTCACCCATCGGCGGCCCCTGAAAGCGCCGCGCTTCAAAACCGAACCAGACGATGGCCGTCAGCACCAGGAAGCCGATGGTGATGTACAGCGCCCAATCGTTCGGTGGCTGGATGCCGATGACGAAGATCACCACCATCGAGAGCACCGAGAGCACGGCGAACAAGGAGTAAAAAGCGTGCCCCATGTTCCACGGCCCCATGGTTGGCCACTTCGACGTTCCGTAGGCGAACAGGCCCAGCACGATGGGAATGATGAAAGAGAAAAACAGGAAGATCACCGTGCAGGAGACCACGATGGTGTAGACCGGCGTTGCCCCGATCGAGATCACCGACGAGCCCCAGTCGAACAAGACCGCCAGGGTCGCGCCGGTCCAGATGGCTGCCACCGGGCTGCGATATTTCGTCGAGACCGAGGCCAGGGCTTTCGAGCAGGGCAGGCCACCGTCACGGGAGAACGCGAAGATCATGCGTGACACCGAGGTCACGGTCGCCAGCCCGCAGAGAAACTGCGAGATGAAAATCGCCACGTACAGCGCGAGTTTGATGTTCGGGCTCACCTGGGCGTTCATGGCCCAGAAGAACACGTTCCAGCCTTGTTTCGCCGCTTCGTCCATGCTCGGCAGGAGCAACACGAACGAACAAAGCATCACCCAACCGAACAGCAACGACCAGACCACCGACATGACCATGCCGCGCGGCACCGACATCGCGGCATTGCGGGTCTCTTCGGAGGTGTGCGCCGAGGCGTCATAACCGGTGATGGTGTAGATCGGCAACAGCAGGCCGAGCATGAACACCCAGCTGTTCGACACCTGTGGCCAGACACTGCCGCCGGCTTCACCGGAATAGTTGCCGAAAGTCCACAACCGGGCGAACTCATAGCTGGGCGCGGAAATCAGGCAGACGATGGTCAGCGCGAGCGCCGTGGCGAAAATCAGGTAGCCCGAGAAGTCGGTGAGTTTCGCGGTCAGGCCGATGCCCAGATGGTTACACAAGGCCTGGATGCCGGTCAGGATCGCCAGGAAAATCACCCTCACCGTGGTGGTGTCTTCCATTCCCAGCGCCGGTCCGAAGGCACCGAAAAAGAAGTAATAGGTGCCGACGTTGATCGCGCCGAGCACCGTGACCAGTCCCAGCAGATTGAACCAGGCCGTCAGCCAGCCAGTGAAGCGATTCCCGAGAATCGAGCCCCAGTGATAGAGACCGCCAGCAGTGGGGTAGGCCGAAGAAATCTGCGCCATGGCCAGCGCGAAAACCCCGGAGATCAGGCAGCCGATGGGCCAGCCGATGCCAATCGCCGCACCCCCTGCACCCGAAGTGCCCTGGGCCAGTGAATTGATGCCACCCGAGAGGATGCAGATGATCGAAAAGGAAATCGCGAAGTTGGAGAAAACCCCCATTCGTCGCGAGAGTTGCTGGGCATAGCCCATGTTGTGCAACGCCTTGACGTCATCGTCATGCGTGTCGGTGCCGGGCTGGCTTGCTGGGTTCATGCTGTGTACCCCATCAGGTTTTGATTCAATCCATTGGCGTGTGCGCAATGGGCTGGCCTTCAACACCTTGTCGTACTGCTCCTTTTTCCAACCGATACTGCTCTGGATCTAAACGCGGCCGTGATAAGCCGCGTCGAAAATGCTGGCCACACCGATCTTGGTCAATGGCAGGGGATTGCCGCTGGCCGAGGGATCAACAATCGCCATGTCCGCGATCAGGTCGGCCTGCCGGTCATCCACGCCCAACTCAACCAGCGTGTGCGGCACGCCGATGTCTTTGCGCAGCTTGAGCACGAAGGCCAGAAAACTGTCGAAGCCGGGGGAGGGCAGGCGCAGATAAGCCGCGAGGCGGATGATGCGTTCCTCGATGGCCGGGCGGTTGAACTGCAACACATACGGCATGAACGTGGCATTGGTCATGCCGTGATGGGTGTCGTACAGCGCGCCCACCGGATGCGAGAGCGCGTGCATTCCACCGAGGCCTTTCTGGAACGCGGTGGCGCCCATCGCGGCGGCGGCGAGCATGTGCGCGCGCGCCTCAAGGTCCGAAGGTGTATGGACGGCGCGCACCAGGGCATTGGCCACCAGGCGCATGCCTTCCACCGCAATGCCGTCGGCCAGCGGGTGAAAACCGGGAGCGCAATACGCCTCCAGGCAATGGGCGAACGCATCCATGCCAGTGCCGGCGGTGACTTTTGCCGGCATGCCGACGGTGAGTGCCGGATCACTGATGACCACGCGCGGCATCATTTTCGGGTGGAAGATGATGCGTTTGGTGTGCGTGCGCTCGTCGATGATCACCGCCGCACGACCGACTTCGGAACCGGTTCCCGCCGTGGTCGGCACGGCAATCACCGGGGCGATGTGGCTGTCGTCGGCTCGGGTCCAATAGTCGCCGATATCTTCAAAATCCCACACCGGTCGGGTCTGGCCGCTCATGAACGCGATGAGCTTGCCCATGTCCAGGCCGCTGCCACCGCCGAAGGCAACCACGCCATCGTGCTGGCCGGTGCGCCAGGCTTCGAGCCCACCGGCCAGGTTGGCCTCGACCGGATTGGGCTTGAGGTCACAAAACAGCGCGACGCCAAGGCCGGCGGCGCGCAACGCATCCACCGCCGCCGTGGTGATCGCCGCGCGCCCCAGGCCGCTGTCGGTGACCAGCAACGGGCGTTGGATACCCTGGCTGCGGCAGACCTCGGCGAGCTCGGCGATGCGCCCGACACCGAAGCGAATGCTGGTGGGGTAGTTCCAGTTTCCAGTCAGGTTCATGACCTACACCTCGTGGCGCAGATGAAAGGATTTGGCGCGGGTCAGGTGCTCGTAACCCAGGCGCGACAGGGTGACGCCGCGCCCGCTGTTCTTGACCCCGGTCCAGGCCAGCGCCGGGTCGAGGTAATCGCAGCGGTTCATGAAGACGGTGCCGGTGGCGATCTCGTTGCCGAGGCGTTCGGCGGCGGCGAGGTCCTCGGTCCAGATCGACGCGCTGAGTCCGAACTCACTGTCGTTCATCAAGGCGATGGCTTCGTCGTCGCCAGTCACCGGCATGATGCCGACCACAGGGCCGAAGCTTTCGTCGCGCATCACCGACATTTCATGAGTGACGTCCACCAGTACCTGCGGCGCCAGGTAAGCGCTGCCCGGTACGTCGGCGGGAAACGCCTTCGGATCGATCAACGCTTTGGCGCCCTCGGCCAACGCGTCGGCAATCTGTCCGCGAACAAAATCAGCGGCGGCCGGCGAGACCATTGGACCCAGCGTGGTGGCTTCGTCCAGCGGGTTGCCCAACACGTACTGGCGAGTCAAATCGGCGAAGCGCTCGACGAAGGCGGGATAGATTTTCTCGTCCACATAGATGCGCTCGACCGCGCAGCAGCTTTGCCCGGAGTTGAAGAAGCTGCCGTCCACCAGGTTTTCCACGGCGTGTTCGAGATTGGCGTCGGCGCGAACGTAGGCCGGGTCTTTGCCGCCGAGCTCCAGGCCCATGCCGATGAAATCCGTGATGGCTGCTTGTTGGACTTGCAGGCCAGCGTCCACCGAACCCGTGAAGTTCACCTGTTGTACGTCTCCGGTGACGATGGCTACTGCGGTACTGGCATGACTGAGCAGCAGGTTCTGGAACAACCCTTCAGGCAGATTGGCCCGGCGAAAAGCTTCAGCGAAACGCTCGCCGACCAGCAGGGTTTGCGAGGCGTGTTTGAGGATGACGCTGTTGCCCGCCATCAACGCCGGAATAATCGTGTTGACGGCGGTCAGGTAGGGGTAGTTCCACGGGGCGATCACGAGCACCGTACCTAGCGGCTCGCGTTTGATGTAACGCCGAAAACCCGCGACCGGTGCGGGCTCAACGGCGGCAAGCGCTTCGGGCGCAATAGCGATCATGTGCCGGGCACGCTCTTCGAAACCGCGCAGCTCGCCAGCGCCATAACGCACCGGTCGACCCATTTGCCAGGCCAGCTCCGGCACGATTTCATCTTTCATGGCGAGCATCGCGTCCACAGCGGCACTGCAAAAAGCTGCACGCTCGCTCAGTGGTCGGCGCTTCCAATGCGCCTGGGCAGTTGCAGCCGCCCCAAGCGCCTGAAGGAGCCGGGCCGTATCTATTTGTTGGCGCTCGACGTACACCCGGCCATCGACCGGAGAAATAAGCTGAATCTTCGCAGTCATGGTGTGCTCAATAGCGCTCGAAGCCGCGCTGCAGTTCCCAGTCAGTGATCCGCCGGTCGTACTCTTTCTGCTCCCACTCGGCGGTGTGCACGTAGTGATCGACCACCTCATCGCCGAACGCCTCGCGCAACATGCTCGACCCCTTGAGGGCGGAGCAGGCATCGCGCAGGGTTTTCGATACTTCCGGCAAATGCTCATCGAGGTAGGCATCGCCCTCGAACGGCGCCGCGAGTTCAAGCTTCTCGTCGATCCCGGCCAGGCCCGCTGCGATCAGCGCGGCGAAGGCCAGATATGGGTTGAGGTCGGCGCCGCCGATGCGGCATTCGATGCGGATGGATTTGCTGCCTTCGGCACACAAACGAAAGCCGGCGGTGCGATTGTCGCGGCTCCATACCGCCCGCGTCGGCGCGAAAGTGCCGGCCTGGAAGCGCTTGTACGAGTTGATGTAGGGCGCCAGAAAGCAGGTGATGTCGTTGGCGTACTTGAGCTGCCCGGCGACCCAGGCGCGCATCAGTTTCGACATGCCGAACTCGGCTTTGGCGTCGAAGAACAACGGCTTCTTGGCGTTCTTGTCCCACAGCGAATTATGGATATGGCTGCTGGACCCGGCGGCGTCATAGCGCCACTTGGCCATGAACGTGATCGCCTTGCCTTGCAGCTGCGCGATCTCTTTGCAGGCGTGCTTGATGATGACGTGGTGGTCGGCCATGGTCAGGGCATCGGCATAACGAATGTTGATTTCTTCCTGGCCGGGGCCCCATTCACCCTTGGAGTTTTCCACGGGAATGCCGGACGCTTGCAGATGCTTGCGAATCGCCCGCAGCACCGGTTCCTCGCGGGTGGTCTGGAGGATGTTGTAATCCTCGATGTAATGCCCGGCGGTTTTCGGTTGGTGGTAGTTGCGCTGGTGGATCGCTTCGTAGCTCTCATCGAACAGGTAGAACTCGAGCTCCGAAGCGAACATGCCGGTGTAGCCCCGTTCGCGCAGGCGCTCGACCTGTTTTTTCAGAATCGCCCGCGGGCTGTGGGGCAAGTCCTTTCGATGGTGATGATCGAGCACATCGCAGAGCACCAGCGCCGTGCATTCCAGCCAGGGCACGCGCCGCAGCGTGGACATGTCCGGTTTGAGGACGAAGTCGCCATAGCCTTTGCTCCAACTGGCTGCGGCGTAACCCGGCACCGGTTCCATGTCGATGTCGTCGGCCAGCAGGTAATTGCAGCAGTGGGTTTCTTCGTGGCCGCTGTCGATAAAAAATTCGACCTGGAAGCGCTTGCCGACCAGGCGTCCCTGCATGTCGACCATGCAGACCAATACGGTGTCGATTTCGCCAGCGGCAGCCGCGCGCTTGAGTGCATCAAAGCTGAGGAGGGGCTCGGTCATCACGTCAATCCTGCGTGAAAGGGTTGGGCCTGTCTGAGGTAGCTGTTGCAGACGCTCTCCAGAACAACCAAAACCCTGCAGAATCGAGCATCGTGAGCAATGAGCTGATCCAAGCTTAGCTTACTGTTGAAAACTGCAAGTCCTTATGAGCCGCTAAATTCACAGCTTGTAGCCAATCTGCCGCAACAGGTTTTTGCGCCACAGAATGTCTTCGTCGTCTTCAATATCCTTGGCGCAGAAGCCATCGACCACACCCAGAATCGCTCGTCCCTGTGCTGTCTCGGCGAGCACCACTTCAGTGGGATTGGCGGTTGCGCAAAAGATCCGGCACACCTCTGGAACCGTCTTGACCGTGTTCAATATGTTCAGCGGGTAGAAGCCGTCGCCCAGGAAGATGATGAAGCTGTGCCCGGCGCCGATGGCTTGGGCATTGCTCTGGGCCAGTTTGATCATGGCGGGATCGGTGCCGGACCAGCGCACCAGGCATTTGCCCGAGGCTTCGCAAAAAGCCACGCCGAAGCGGATGCCCGGCACTGCGTTGATCAACGCTTCGTGAATGTCCTCGACGGATTTGATGAAGTGGGTCTGGCCCAGAATGAAATTCGTGTCTTGCGGCTTGTCGATTTTCTGCGTGATGAGTTGCATCTCGAACACCTCCTTTCACGACGGTGTTGCCAGGGGCTGGCAACCGTTCAAGTCTCACGATTCATTTTAGGAGATTCGCGCCCAGGCCGACGCTTGGGCGACCGGTGCACGTCGGGCGGCGGTAATCGGGTAAGGTAGGCGCGAAAATGCACCGGGTGCGCCGATTGACTTCACTGGAACCGAACATGATGAAAGCTGTATCCCTCACCTTCGTCCTTTCACTGACCGCGGGGGCATTTTGCACGCCGGCGGCAGCGGCAGGGGATGCTGAAGCCGGGGCGAAACTGTTCACGCGGATCTGCGGCGGCTGCCATCAAGTGGGCGAGTCGGCGCGGGGCGGCTTCGGCCCGCAACTCAACGGCATTTTCGGCCGTCCTTCGGGAAGCGTGGCGGATTACCAGTACTCCGACGCGATGAAATCCGCCGGCATTGTCTGGACGCGCGAGACACTGACGGCTTACCTCGAAGCGCCGAAGAAAGTGGTGCCTGGCACCCGGATGATTTTCTGGGGGCTCAGCGATCCGGAGAAGATCGAGGATGTGCTGGCGTACTTGCAGACGTTTCAGCCGAAGTAAGGCTTTCCGACTTTCGACAGGGATAGATTGATGCAGCGAACGACCTCGCGATTGGTATTAAGACCGCCTCGCGCCGAAGACCTGGCCAGCCTGTTCGCCATCTACGGTGACCCCGCGACGAATCAATTCAACCCGGCCGGGCCGCTGACCCGTATTGAACAGGCGCAAGCGCAACTGCATGAATGGCTGCGCCACTGGGAAACTCACGGATATGGGTGGTGGGCGCTTTCAACCCGTGCCGCCCCGAATGAGGTTATCGGTTTCGGTGGCATTGCCTTGCGCAATTACGGGGATGTCGAACGGCTAAACCTCGGCTACCGGTTTGCCGTGCCCGCCTGGGGTCAAGGCTACGCGAGCGAGTTGAGCCGGGCAGCGCTTGAATATGGATTCGATGAGCTGCACGTGCCGCAAGTGTTTGCGCTGGTCCGGCCGGCGCATGTCGCCTCGATACGCGTGCTGGAAAAGATCGGCATGCAGCGATTCGGTGTGCTGGATGACGTACCGGGTCAGGCGCCGAGTGTGGTTTACCAAATCAGTGGCCGGTAACACGGTCGTCAGTTGGTGATGCACAAATCCCCGGTGGCACGGATCAGTGCCTGCCCATGCAGGCCATCCTTGATCAGCGCCGACCGTTCTTTGGCCAGCCACTGGGCGCAGTTCGGATCTTTGCGATAGGGCGCGAAATCGGCGTAGTGCTGCAACAGGCGATTTTGCAACTCATCCAGCTGCGGCCGGATTTGATTGGCAAGGTCCGGCCGTGGCACATCAGGCGCGTTGCCTGCCGCTTGCCATTGCGCGAGCAGTCCGTATTGCACCAGTTTGCTGGCTTCTATCTGCGCCGCGAGCAACTCGGCGACCTCGTCCGGGTCGAGTTTGCGCGAAACCGCTTGTTTCCTTGCATTGTCGATGACTTGTGCTTCCCGGGCGCTGTCATGGATCGGTTTGTGGCTGTCCCATTTGGTCAGCGCCACCAGATCAGCAATGTTCAGGCGTTCGTTTATCGTCACCAGCAGCGGTTGCAAACTGGCGGGCGCCGGGGAGGGCGTGCCGGCTTGTGCGCCGCAAGCGAGTAAACCGGACAGGGCGCAGGTCAGCAGCAGGCGTGGGGAGCAAAACATGGGCAAACCTCATTGGATACGGGACTCGCAATCAGGAGCTATGTATCACAGGTGTGCCAGCGGCATTAAGGGGGAGCTGATTTTATTTGTGCATGAAAAAGCCCGGCGGGTGAGGCCGGGCTTCTTTTTGAGTACCGCGGTAGGGCAATTCATTCATACGGCGCGGTTTTCGATCAGACGGTCGGAGCCACCTTCGGCAACGCGGTTTTCGATCAGACGGTCGGAACCACCTTCGGCGACGCGGTTTTCAATCAGACGGTCGGAACCACCTTCGGCCACACGATTCTCGATCAAACGATCCGAACCACCCTCAGCCACACGACTTTCAATCAACCGATCCGAACCGCCTTCAGCGACAACCGGGTGAGCAGAAGAAGCGGCGAAAGCGTTAACTGCAAAAACCGAGAAAGCGATGCTGAGGAAGAGTTGGCGTTTCATGATGGTGTGCTCCGGGATGTAGTTGTTTGGTATGGAGCTGATGTTACGCCGCACAATTTTTAAGAGAACTTCATTGAGTTGATGGTGACTATCGACGTCGGCAATGGTTTGCCGTTGATGCGAAAGGGCGTCTGGGCGCATGCCTGCTCAGTACCGCATCCCCTTGTAGGAGCCGGCTTGCTGCGGGCGGCGTTCCGACGATGGTGTGTCAGCTAAGGAAATGTCGACTGACACACCATCGCCAGCAAGCTGGCTCCTACAGGGGGTGCAGGTGAGAAATGTCCTCAAAGTTCCATAGCGCCAGCCTGTCGTCGGCTGCACCGCCCGGCCGGAACAGCCGGGGTATGCTGGATCTCCCGAACTATCGACGGTCTCCGGCAAGTCAGGCCGTGAGGCATTTCCTGCGAGGTTCCAGGCTCTGATCGAGAGGGTAAACCGATGCACGACTATTACGACTTGGGCACCTACAGCCGCCCCGTAACGACTCGTTCACCACAGGCTCAGCTTTGGTTCGACCGCGGATTGTTATGGTGCTACGGCTACAACCACGATGAATCCATCCGCTGTTTCCGCAAGGCGATCGAACACGACCACGATTGCGCGATGGCCTACTGGGGAATCGCCTATGCCAGCGGCCCCAACTACAACAAGCGCTGGGACGCGTTTATCGAACAGGAGTTGAAAGACGCGGTCGCCCAGGCCCGATTGGCGACGCTTACTGCGCTGGCGCATTGCGACGGTGCAAAACCGGTGGAACAAGCGCTGATCCGGGCGCTTGAGCAACGCTATCAGGCCGACGCTGCCGACAGTGTTGAACAACTATTCACCTGGAACGATGCCTACGCGGCGTCGATGCGCGATGTCTATAAAGCCTTTCCCGACGATCCCGATGTGGCGGCGCTGTTTGCCGAAGCCTTGATTGACCGCACACCCTGGCTGCTGTGGGATCTGAAAACCGGTGAACCCGCGCCGGGCGCCGACACCCTCGAAGCGCTGGCTGTGCTGGAGCAGGCGCTGGGCGGTGCGCCGCACCCCGGCGTGCTGCACATGTACGTGCACACCCTGGAAATGTCACCCCATCCCGAACGAGCGTTGCGCGCCGCCGATGTTCTGCGCGACCTAGTGCCGGACGCCGGGCACCTGCGCCACATGCCGTCGCACATCGACGTGCTCTGCGGCGATTACCGTGGGGCCATGAACACCAATAGCCAAGCGATCCTGGTCGACCGCAAATTCCTGGAGCGGGAAGGGCCGCTCAACTTTTACACCCTGTATCGATGCCACAACTACCACTTCAAACTCTACTCGGCGATGTTCCTCGGGCAATACCAACCAGCGCTGGACGCCGCCATCGAGCTGATGTCGACCATCAAGGAAGAACTGCTGCGCGTCGAGCAACCGCCCATGGCCGACTGGCTGGAAAGCTTCGTGTCAATGAAGGTCCATGTGCAGATCCGCTTCGGCAAATGGCAGGACATCCTCGCCACTCCATTGCCCAATGACCAGGAACTGTACTGCGTGACCACCGCGATGTTGCATTACGCCAGAGGCGTGGCGCACGCGGCCAGCGGGCATATCGCCGGCGCGGAAGCCGAACAACGTCTGTTCATCAATGCCCTGACCTGCGTACCGCCAACGCGCTACCTCTTCAACAATCAATGCACCGACATCCTGGCGGTGGCCGGCGCCATGCTGCACGGGGAAATCGAGTACCGCAAAGGCAACTACGACAGCGCATTCGTTCACCTGCGCGAGGCGCAGTCACTGGACGACAACTTGCCATACGACGAACCTTGGGGCTGGATGCAACCGGTGCGACACGCGCTGGGTGCGCTGCTGCTGGAACAGGGCCGGGTGGAAGAAGCCTTGCAGGCCTATCGGGCCGATCTGGGTCTGGACGACACGCTGAGCCGCGCGTCCTGGCATCTGGACAATGTCTGGAGCCTCCACGGTTATGTGGAATGCCTGAAACGCTTGGGGCGGGACGCTGAAGCCGCTGCTGCCCGGACCCGCCTCGACCTGGCCATGGCGCGGGCCGATGTGGAAATCACTGCCTCCTGTTTTTGCCGTGTCGGGGCGCGCTGCTGTCAGGGCTGAGCCCTCTGAAAACGGGCGTCACGACGCCCGTTTTCAGGCATCGAGAAACGCGTCGATCATCGGCGCCAGCCATTCGCTGCGCGTGGTCACCTGCATGTGATCGGTGCCGGGGAGCACGGCAAGCTGCGCGTGTGCCAGGCGCCGGAACATCTGCACGGCATGTTCGGGACGGATGACGTCGGCGTCGCCGACCACTACCAACGTCGGCGCGGTGATGCGGCGGATATTGTCGTCGGGGATGTCCTTGAAATCGCGCATGCGCCGGGCTGCCTTGTCATGCATCAGCCGCAGATTGCCGGGCTGCGGCGCGACCTTGAGATACGCCTCCTGCAACTCTGGCGGCATGTTCTCCAGCGTGGCGTTGGCCATCGCTTCCCAGAGCCATGGATAGGCACCGTCACGATTGACCAGCGCCGACGCCGCCACGATTTTGCGCACGACGTCCGGATGCCTGATCGCCACCTGCAAGGCGATGGTGCCGCCATTGCTGAAACCGAACAGGTCCGCTCGCCCGATGTGCAGATACGCGAGCAAGGCCGCCGTGTCGTCCGCGGATTGCTCGAAGCTGAACGGACGGTCGACGATGTCCGCTGTGTGCCCATAACCCTGTTGTTCAATGGCAATGACCTGACGCTCAGCCGCCAGTACCGGCAGGATCTGACCGAATGAGGTTTCAAGGGTGTCGCCGCCGCCATGCAGCAGGACGAGGGGCGGTCGCGTGGGGTGCGCCGCGCCGTGAATCTCGAAATAGATCCGCAGGCCGTTGACGGGGGCGTAGCCGGTTTTGCGCTGATTCATGGCGGGTTCTCCGCGTATTTGAGGGTTTGCTGGCTGGCGAGTGGATATCTGCACGAAGGTGATTATGCTTCATGAAACCTTGCAGTGATGTGAGGCGGTCAGCCTGTTGCCAGGCTTTGTGCATTCCGTAGTCCGATAACTTCAGCCCCAGGGCCTGGGTGCGACGATGCTAGTGAGGTGCTCCGGCCTACAACAAGAGCAAGACGGAGAAGACTCATGGCCGCAATCGACAACACCACCACGGGCAGTGCGCCCCACCACGGGATCACCAAGGAGGAGCGCAAGGTCATCTTCGCCTCGTCCCTGGGCACCGTGTTCGAATGGTACGACTTCTACCTTTACGGCTCCCTCGCCGCGATCATCGCCAAGCACTTCTTTGCCGGCGTCAACGAGACAACCGCCTTCATCTTCGCGCTGCTCGCGTTCGCTGCGGGGTTTGCCGTGCGGCCTTTCGGCGCGATTGTGTTTGGGCGACTGGGTGACATGATCGGACGCAAGCACACCTTCCTGATCACCATTGTCATTATGGGTATCTCCACCGCCATCGTCGGGTTTCTGCCCGGCTACGCGACCATCGGTGTCGCGGCGCCGGTCATCCTGATTACCTTGAGACTGTTGCAAGGCCTGGCGTTAGGCGGTGAGTACGGCGGGGCGGCGACCTACGTCGCGGAGCATGCGCCGAAGGGCAAGCGCGGCTATTTCACTTCGTGGATTCAAACCACCGCGACCCTCGGTCTGTTCCTGTCGCTGCTGGTGATCCTCGCCTGCCGCACGATCCTCGGTACTGAAGCGTTCGAGGCCTGGGGCTGGCGGATTCCGTTCCTGCTGTCGATCCTGCTGCTGATCGTCTCGGTGTACATTCGCCTGCAACTCAGCGAGTCACCGGTGTTCCTGAAAATGAAGGCTGAAGGCAAGTCGTCCAAAGCGCCGCTGACCGAATCCTTCGCCCGTTGGGACAACCTGAAAATTGTGATCATGGCGCTGCTCGGCGGTACTGCCGGCCAGGCTGTTGTCTGGTACACCGGGCAGTTCTATGCGTTGTTCTTCCTCCTGCAAATGCTCAAGATCGACCCGCAGACCGCCAACCTGCTGATCGCCGGTTCGCTGCTGATCGGCACGCCGTTCTTCGTGATATTCGGCAGCCTGTCCGATCGCATCGGCCGCAAAGGCATCATCATGGCCGGCTGCATTCTGGCGGCGGTGACTTACTTCCCGATCTTCCATGCGTTGACCCAGTACGGTAACCCCGACGTGTTCGCGGCGCAGGCGAAAAACCCGGTCACGGTGGTCGCTGATCCAGACCAGTGTTCGTTCCAGTTCGACCCGGTGGGCAAAGCCAAATTCACCAGTTCCTGTGACCTTGCCAAGACGGTACTGGCGAAGAAAGCCATCCCCTACATCAACGAAAAAGCCGCGCCGGGCACTGTCGCGCAGGTTCGCATTGGCGGCAAAGTGGTCGAGAGCTTCGAGGGCACCGGCATGCCGGCCGCCGACTTCAAGACCCGCAACGATGCCTTCGTCGCCACCCTTGGCACCGCGCTCAAGGACGCCGGTTACCCTGAGAAGGCTGACCCTGCGAAGACCAATTACCCGATGGTTTTGTTGCTGCTGACCATCCTGGTGATCTACGTGACCATGGTCTATGGCCCGATCGCAGCGTGGCTGGTGGAACTGTTCCCGGCACGTATCCGCTACACCTCGATGTCGCTGCCGTATCACATTGGCAATGGCTGGTTTGGTGGCTTCCTGCCGACGGTTGCGTTCGCCATGGTCGCGGCCACGGGGGATATCTACTACGGGCTTTGGTATCCGATCGTGATTGCGGTGATGACGGCTATTCTTGGGACGTTCTTTCTGCCGGAAACCAAGGATCGTGAGATTCATCACACCTAGGGTAGGGAAGGTTTTTGGGATTGGGTGGGGGCATATCCGTTGCTGCGGTGATGGCTGCTGGCGGTTTCGCCCTTACGGCGAGTCACTTGGAGAAGCGCCAAGTAACCAAGCGCTTCTGCCCCTTTCGTTCGGTGCCTCGCTAATGCTCGGCATGCCCTCGCTCCGGTCCTGCTCCGTGGGCCCGCCGCCATCGGCCATCCCTGGCCGGGGGCTGCTAACCCGGCATCCATGCCGGGTTGCCCACTGCGCAGAACCTCCACTCGGCCTCTCGAGGGGGCGCTCAGATCAAAAGCTGAAGGCGAGCTAACGCTCGGCCTGATGAGTGGTGAGAAGCGAAAGCAAACGCGATTCCCTGTAGGAGCCGGCTTGCTGGCGATGGCGGTGGGTCAGTCGACGCATTTATAGCCTGAAAGGACGCCATCGCCAGCAAGCTGGCTCCTACAAGGGAAATGCAGATGTGTTTGGATAAATACGATCAACTGTAGGAGCCGGCTTGCTGCGGGCGGCGTTCCGACGATAGCGGTGGGTCAGTCGACGCATTTATAGCCTGAAAGGACGCCATCGCCAGCAAGCTGGCTCCTACAAGGGAAATGCAGATGTGTTTGGATAAATACGATCAACTGTAGGAGCCGGCTTGCTGCGGGCGGCGTTCCGACGATAGCGGTGGGCCAGTCAACACATCTATCGCCTGAAAGGACGCCATCGCCAGCAAGCCGGCTCCTACAGGGAATCGGTGTACATGTCCGGAGTGGGTGAGCGCAGCAGAGAAGGACAACGCGTCCCCCCAAAGAGCCAGGTCGGCTTTCAGGCCGCCTCGGCGGCTGTGGCGGTAGTCGCCCCCTCGAGAGGCCGAGCGCAGGTTCTGCGCAGTGGGCAACCCGGCATGGATGCCGGGTTAGCCGCCCCCGGCCATGGATGGCCGATGGCGGCGGGCCCACGGAGCAGGACCGGAGCGAGGGCATGGCGAGCCTTAGCGAGCCACCGAACGAAAGGGGCAAGAGCCCTTGGTTACTTGGGGCTTTTCCAAGTGACTCGCTGTAAGAGCGAAACCGCCAGCCGCCGTTACCGCAGAAACGGATATACACCCAAGCGAAGTGACCCGCACCACAATCACTCAGGCAACCCAGCCATCCGCAGCCCCTGCGCGAAACGAGCAAGATCCTCTGGTCGCTGAATAGGCAGCCATTCTTTCAAATTGGAAACACGCAATGCAGGATCCAGCTCGCGCAAGCGCTGCATCGCCTGTTTCGCCTTATCCATCCGTCCCCTCAGCGCATGACTGGCCGCCAGCAGCGCGACCGGAGGCAACAGGGTAGGCAGGTTGCGCAATGCCTTTTCCGCCCAGTCCGTCGCACAGTCGTAGCGCCCGGCAACGAAGTGCGCGAGCGCCATGCCCACCTGCATCCTGAACATCTCCGGGTCCAGCGGGCTCAAGCGAACCGCATGGGTCAAAAATTCGATGGCGGCGTCTGTTTCACCGCGCAGTGCACGCAAAATACCGCCCAAAAACCAGGCGGGAGCAAGGTTCGGATTGAGCAGGCGCGCCCTGTCTAACAGGGCAATGCCGCCATCGACATCACCGCTGAGATGGGCCAGAGCATGCCCGCTTCGCGTCAATGCCACCGCATCGTCCCGACCGAGTGCCATGGCCAGGCGCGCAAGCCGCGCACCTTCGGCGATCTCTCGAGGTCGATCCGTCATCCAGCCATTCAACTTGCGCCAGAAATGACACCACGCCGCCATGCCATAGGCCGATGCAAACTCCGGATCGAGTTCGATGGCCTTGTAGAACAACGGCAGCGCGTCCTCGAGGGCTTCCCGTGTGCCGTTGTGCAGTTTCGCCATTCCGCGCAGGTAATAGTCGTAGGCGCAGAGGCTTTCAGTCGGCTTGCGCTTGGCCCGTTCGATTTCCGCCCGTTCGAGCTGTGGCGCGATGGCACCGACGACGCTTTCAGTGATTTGATCCTGCAACTCGAAGATGTCGTCGAGCGTGCCTTCGAAGCGCTCCGCCCAGAGATGGGTTCCGGTCGTTGCATCGATCAGTTGCCCGGTGATGCGCACCCTGTCACCGGACCTGCGCACGCTGCCTTCCAGTACATAACGCACGCCGAGCTCCTGGCTGACACCCTTGACGTCCACCGCGCGGCCTTTGTACGTGAAGCTCGAATTGCGCGCGATCACGAACAGCCAACGGATCCGCGACAGGGCGGCGATGATGTCCTCAACCATGCCGTCGGCGAAATAATCCTGCTCCGGGTCGCCGCTGAGGTTCTGGAAGGGCAGGACAGTGATCGAGGGTTTGTCCGGTAACACGAGGGGCTCATTCCGGTCGGCGGGCATGCCTGCGTCGATACCGTGTTCGTCAGGTTGCCGGGCCTCGGCGGTCTCGCCTGCCTCGACCTGGCCAATGAAGCGGTAACCCTTGCGCGGCACCGTGCGAACCAGGCGCTGTTCCTCACCGGTATCGCCGATGGCCTTGCGCACCGCATTGATGTGGCTGGTGATCGTCGATTCCGAAACCACCCGGCCGCTCCACACCGCCTTGAGCAATTCATCCTTGCTGACGACGCGATCGCGCTGGCTGACCAGCTGCAGCAATAAATCGAAGACCTGTGGCCCGATGGGCACGACTTGCCCGCGCAAGGTGAGTTCCCGGCGTTCTTGATCGAGCACGTAGTCTTCAAACACGAATGGCAAGGTGAATATCCCCTGGTCGAGCGGGTAGTGAGTACGAGCAGTCGATAATACGGCAGCGCGTAACCGGCTGCACCGTCGAGCCGGGGTGACATTCAAACGGCGGTTTTTTTTGGACGAAAAATCAAGCGCGAGCGAAGGTAAATCCAAGGCCTGCGCAAGGACTTCGCTTACGCACGCGGGCACTCTTTGCTCACACCGACAGCAATGGTTGCCGTCGTGAAGCGGAGAGTACCCATGAAGATCGTCGTCATTGGAGGCACTGGCCTCATCGGATCGAAACTTGTGAACAACCTCCGCGAGCGCGGCCATGACGTGCTCGCAGCCGCCCCTAGTACGGGCATAAACAGCATCACCCGCGAAGGTCTGGCCGAAGCGATGGATGGCGCTGAAATCGTCGTCGACGTGGCGAACGCACCGTCGTGGGAAGACCAGGCTGTCCTCGATTTCTTTGAAACGTCGACCCGCAATCTGCTGGCAGCTGAAGCGGCTGCCGGGGTTCGCCATCACGTTGCCCTGTCGATTGTCGGTACTGAACGGCTGCCCGAGGCCGGCTACTTCCGGGCCAAGGTCGCGCAGGAAAGCCTTATCAAGGCCTCCGGAGTTCCTTACACCCTGTTGCGTGCCACGCAGTTCTTCGAGTTTGTCGGCGGCATTGTCCAGTCGTTCACCGTCGGCGAGCAGATTTGCGTTTCGCCAGCGCTGATCCAGCCGATAGCGTCCGACGACGTGGTGGCGGCGCTGGTCGATGTCGTGCTGGCAGCACCGGTCAATGGCACAGTCGAAGTCGCGGGCCCGGAAGCCATGCCGCTCGACGAACTGTCCAGGCGCTTTCTGCGGGCAACCGGGGACACCCGCAAAGTCGTACCGGACGTGCACGCACGCTACTTCGGCGCGGTGCTCGACGACCAATCGCTGACCCCCGGCAAGAACCCACGCCTGGGCGCGATTCGCTTCGAGGACTGGCTCGCCCGGTCCTGACGCCGGGATTCGCCCTCATCAAACAGACGCATAAGGAGATTTGCCATGTTCACCCGATATCTTCTGGCCGCTGCTTTCGCAGCGCTCTCGATCACCGCGTCGGCCGCCGACAAGCCCGCGGGCAAGGTGACGGTCGTGTTCGACCGGCCCATTCCCAATATCCCCGGCAAGAGCATGAAGGGCGTGGTTGTCGAATATGGGCCTGGCGCCGCGTCGCCGGCCCACACCCATCCGAAAACGGCCTTCATTTATGCAACGGTCCTGGAGGGCTCGTTTCGCATCAAAGTCAAAGGCGAGCCGGAAAAGATCTACAACGTCGGCGAAAACTTCGTAGAAGAACCGGGCTCCGTGCACGAAGTCAGCGCCAACGCCAGCGATACCCAACCTGCGCGTTTGCTGGCGGTGTTCGTCCTCGATTCCGATGAAAAGGTGCTCGTCACGCCGATCGGCAAGTGACTTCACACTCGCGCTGATCGACGCGCGATAGCCGGGCGGCAGGCCACTGCCGCCCTTGGGCTGCTACAGGTTTATGGGCATTGAACAGGTAATGAGAACAATGAACTCTCTCCAGGACAAGGCCGCCATAGCCGCTGACGCAAGCGCCGAAATCCCTGTCGCCGCGCCGCGTCGCAGCAAGAAAAAAGTGATCGGCCGATTGCTGTGCGTCGCCGCCGTTCTGGTCCTGGCTGCCGGAGGGGCCATGGCTGTTTTCAGCGGCACGACTTCCACCGATAACGCTTATGTGCGCGGCGACGTGACCTCGCTCGCCGCCAAAGTGGCCGGGTACATCACGTCGGTAGAGGTCGAGGACAACCAGGCCGTCCGGGCGGGTGATGTCCTGTTTCGCATTGATGATCGAGACTACCGCGCACGGCTGGCGCAAGCCGTGGCGAATGTCAGTGCGGCCCAGGCTCGCCTGAGTCATGTCGATGCCCAGACCCAGCTTCAGCGTGCCCTGATTCGCCAGGCCGAAGCCCAGCGACGCTCAGCCGCCGCCGAGATGAATCTGGCGACCAAGACCCATGATCGCAACCGCAAACTGATCGTCAGCAACGCGGTCAGCCACGCCCTGGTCGATGAAACCGCCGCTGCACAATCCAGAGCCGAGGCGACGGTATCGGCAGCCTCGGCATCGGTCGAGGCGCAACAACAAAACATCGCCGTGCTGGTCACCGAGCGCGAAGCAGCCGTTGCGGCGGTGAATCAGGCGCAGGCGGCGCGGGATCTCGCCCAGATCGATTTCGACAGCACCGTGGTCCGTGCGCCTGTCGATGGCGTTATCGGTAACCGCCAGGTCCGAGTCGGTCGGTATGTGACGACGGGCGTGTCGTTGCTCGATATCGTGCCGGTCCATGATGTGTGGGTCGTGGCGAACTTCAAGGAAACCCAACTCGAGCATATTCGCCCCGGTCAACGCGTGCGCATCACAGTTGACGGCTATCCGAACGAGGCACTTGAAGGCGTGGTCGACAGCTTTGCACCGGGCAGTGGTTCGGCATTCAGTTTGCTGCCCACGGATAACGCGACCGGTAATTTTGTTCGTGTCGTTCAGCGAGTGCCGGTGAAAATCCTGTTGGCCCACAACCCGTTGCCGGGCCGCATCGTGCCGGGCCTGTCTGCGCGGGTCGAGATTGCGCAAGGAAGTGGCTCGTGAGCACGGTGGCCACCGCCACGCCGGGCAATGCCAGCGTGACGAATGGCCTCCTGCTCATGGCGGGCATCCTGCTTGCCGCGCTGACGGAAGCGCTCGCCGGCACCGTCCTGTCGCTTGGGCGCAGCGACATCATCGGCGATACCTATGCAACGCCCGATGAGTTCGCCTGGCTGGATATCGGCTACACCGCGTTCAAGCTGATCGGGTTCATGACGGCCCCTTGGTTGATGAGCCGTTTCTGTCCACGTCAGGTTCTCCTCGTCGCGACGCTGCTCATGGGCCTGGCGTGCGCCATTGCTGCCATGACGGCTCGGCTGGATCTGCTGGTAGCGCTTCGAATTATTCAGGGCTTCGCCGGCGGCACGCTGCTGGTCGGCGGACAGGTGATCATCTTTCGCGCCTGGCCGCGATCACATCAACCCATCCTTCAGGCGCTGTTCGCCATGGGCGCGGTTGTCGCGCCCGCCACCCTCGCGCCGGCCCTTCAAGGGTGGTTGATCGATAGCCAGTCCTGGACCTGGATTTTCTTCAGCATTGTTCCGCTTGCCCTGGCGGCCAGTGGACTTTTGCTGACCGCCGACGCCCCGATGCCGACCAAGACACGGCATCGTCCGTTTGACGGGGTCGGTTTCTGCCTGATCTGCGTCACCTTGTTGTGTTTTACCTATGTGCTCAGCCAGGGCAGCCGATGGGACTGGTTTGAAGAACCACGCATCCTGTGGCTGACCGTGATAGGTGCTGCCGCGCTGCTGGGATTTCTTGGCCAGCAAGTGTTGACCAAAGGCCAGGGCGTGCTCGATTTCACCCTGTTCAAATCGAGCGATTTTACCTTCGCCTTTATCGTCAGTTTTGTCGCCGGTGCGGCCTTGTTCGGCAGTGCGTTCCTGATTCCGGCGTTTGCACTTTCAGTTCTCGCGTTCACACCCACCGATGCCGGCCAGCTACTGTTGCCCAGTGGCGCCTTTTTTATCGGGGCGTTGCTCATTTCGGCCTGGCTCATGCAGGCTCGCCGCGTTCCGCCGTTCGCCACCGTGCCCTTCGGCATCCTGATGATCATGGTTGCGATGTGGATGCTGTCCGGTTCCACCCGTGAAAGCGGCGCCGACGACATGATGGCGGCCATCCTGTTGCGCGGGTTGGGTCTTGGTTTTCTGTTTCTGTCGATCACCCTGATCGCGTTCAGTGACCTCAACAGGCGCAACCTCGCCAGCGGCATAGGGCTTTTCAATACGGGGCGCCAGTTGGGGGGCCTGATGGGCGTCGCAGGGCTTCAGACGCTGATCGAGCATAACGTTGTCGCCAACTCGGTGGTCCTTGGCGCCAGCGTCACTCCGGGCGGGGGCGCGGTCATCGAACGGCTGACCACCACAGCCGCGATGTTGTCGACCAAAGGAATGGATGCAGTGGCCGCCGGCCGGGCGGCGATGAGCCTTCTTGGCCGTACCGTCACAGGTCAGTCCACTGTGATTGCCTTCGACAGCGCATTTGTTGCAGTGACGCTGCTTTTTGCAGTCGCCGCGCCAGTGCTGGTCGGCATCAAAATCGGGTTGGGGCAATACGCGAAGCGGCGTGCTGCGGCGTCACCTCAATGAAGGAAGCTCATTTGTTTGACGCAAGAAAAAGCCCGGCTGATTAGGCCGGGCTTCTCGTTGAGTACCGCGATAGAGCCATTCATTCATACAGCGCGGCTTTCGATCAGACGGTCGGAACCACCTTCGGCAACGCGGTTTTCAATCAGACGGTCAGAGCCACCTTCGGCGACGCGGTTTTCAATCAGACGGTCGGAACCACCTTCGGCAACGCGGTTTTCAATCAGACGGTCAGAGCCACCTTCGGCGACGCGGTTTTCAATCAGACGGTCGGAACCACCTTCGGCAACGCGGTTTTCAATCAGACGGTCAGAGCCACCTTCGGCCACACGATTTTCGATCAAACGATCCGAACCACCCTCAGCCACACGGCTTTCAATCAACCGATCCGAGCCGCCTTCAGCGACAACCGGGTGAGCGGACGAAGCGGCAAAAGCGTTAACTGCAAAAACCGAGAAAGCGATGCTGAGGAAGAGTTGGCGTTTCATGGTGGTGTGCTCCGGGGTGTAGTTGTTTGGTTGGAGCCGATGTTACGCCGCACAATTTTTAAGAGAACTTCATTGAATTAATGGTGACCATTGACGAAAGCAATAGATGGATAAAGGTCCATGTTGTCCGAGTGGTGGCATCTGGCTACGCGTTGCTTGATTGGATCCACAGTGGCACCCTCAGCGCCCGTTGCACCAAGGAGCCAGGTGATCAAGGAATGAGTGGATACGTACCCAACCCCCCGAAAAACTTCCGATACGACGAAGCCAAACCTGTCGATATCCACGCCAGACGCTGGGCCGAGTATGAGAAATACGGCAAGGCACCGGCGGCTGCGAAAGAGAAAGTCCGCGTCGCATTGCGCATCGGCGTGTTCTTCGACGGGACGTTGAACAATGCGAGTAACTCGGCTTCAGGATTGCTGTGTGGTGCCCATCATCCGATTCTGCCTGCGGATGTAGATGCGAGCTGCAAGCCGTATATGGCGGATCCGGAGGGGAGTTATGGGAATGATGTGAGTAATGTTTTCAAACTATACGAGCTCTACCCGATATCGGAAGTAGCCGGAAGCGATGCGTCATCCAAACTCGTACAGCGCAGCCTCTACGTTGATGGGATCGGCACCGATGCGGCCGCCGAAGACAGCTTGGGGGCCGCGGCGACTGGGCGAGGAGATGCAGGCGTAGCAGGGAAGGTACAAAAAGCGTTTGTCGCCATGAAAGCACTGATCAAGGAAGCGATAGATCGTAATCCTGACGGCGAGATTGCATCGCTCACATTCGACACCTTTGGGTTCAGTCGAGGCGCCGCCGCTGCCCGACATTTCGCCAACGAAATCGTACGTTGCAAACTGGGACCTTTAGGTGAAGTGCTTCGCAGCAACTCCAAGGGCTTCAGCTCCAGTTTCGATGCCCAGTACAACAGCGAAATCATCATGGGATTCATCGGCCTGTTTGATACCGTGCCCTCGGTCGCTGGGGTCACAAACTTAGGTAATATTCAAAGCCCCGTGGCGCCGGGGATCAAGCTCTACCTTGACCGCAAGTACTTTACCGATGTCATTCAATTGACTGCACGGGACGAGCGTCGGGCCAACTTTGCGTTAAGCACGGTCATTCCTGCGCACACCGAAATATCCGTTCCCGGCGTGCATTCGGATGTCGGTGGGGGGTACCGGGAAGAAGTGGAAGAGTGCGTGTTGGTCAGCCCCATGCAGGCCCTTACGATGCACCAGGGAACCGATATCCGAACCACTTCGATTTATCGTGATGCCCAGCAGCAGAAAGCGAGTTGGATAGCCAATGGCTGGCCAGAAGCAATGCTGGAAATCGTGACTCCGAAACCGACCCCACTTCCGAGAGTAGATCAGGCATCGGGGGACAAACAGGTGCGCGCGTACGCAGGGTTGCAGCTCAAGCGCCCGGTCAGTGGCAAGCTGTCGGTGGTGTATCTGCACTTGATGCATAAATTGGCGAGGGAGAAGGGTGTGCAGTTTGGTGTGATCGACGAAAACGATCCCGCTAACAGCTTGCCTTCTGAACTACAGCCTTTTTGCGACAGGGTTCTTTCCGGAAACTACGAGCCTACGGCTGAAGAAGAAAAAATATTGAAGCTCAAATACGTTCACATGTCTGCCAACTGGAGTAATCCGGTAGGCGCGAGTCGGGAGCGAGGTGTGACCATTCGCTATACCAACGCGCCGACTGAAAGTGGAGTACGTGTGCGCCATCCTCATGTGCCGGACTCTAGCTGGAGAGTGTTTTGATGCGAGCTTTGGTTTTATTACTTGGCCTGTGTTTGGTGGCTGGGTGTCAGTCTTCGGATACGCTCTCAAAAAGCGAGCTCACCAGAAAATGGTGGAGTCTTAGCTTCAATCAGCCGAATTACATGAAGGTTTGGGTCGAAGACAGTCAGGTCGAAGACATCAACGGCAAATTGTTGCGCCGAACAGGTGGCGGAACGGCGGCGGGAAACGAGCCGGAAGACGGTATGGAGTCCGCTCGGGGGTGGGGGCAAATTACCGGAGGAATTCGGGAAGTCGTAGGGGCCGATTTGCCAAAGCGTATCTATGTTCGCTGGCAGTCTGTGGTGGAGTCAAAAACCTATCGGGTCTGGATCGATATACCTGAAGAAGCTCGGCAAATCATGCGGGCGACAGTGAACGAGCCTTGCCCGACGACACCAGGCGAACCTGCCGGTACGATTGCGTTGGTCTACGTCGGCCTGGCACCAGGAGGGATCGCACAGGTTTGGGTCTCGGACAAATGCATGAAGGCCGTAAAAGTTGCACGCGCCCAAGCCGAGGTTGAACCTCTGGGGCCGCATCTTGGAAAGTCCGGCGGCAATTACTATCCCCAGTCCGAGGCGTCCAAACGCTATGTCGAAAAATACGGCATCCCGTACGGCAGTTGGTAACCCCCCACACAAACAAAAACGGGCGCCTATCAAGGCGCCCGTTTTCATTTCGGCATAACGCAATCAAGCCTCACTAATCTGACTGACACTCGTCACCTGCCCATTCCAGACCATCTCGTAATGCGCCGCCTGAATCACCGATAAAACCGGTTTCGGCGTCATCAGCGCCCAGCAATTACTGCCGTGCATTCGCACCGAGTGGTAACGAAGCCCAGGGCAACCCGCCTCTTTGACTGACCTCCCTAAACGACGGGAGTGCGTGTAATCGTCCGGATCATAAACAGGGTCCGTCATAGAAAGGGACGTCGCATCTTTCATCCCGGCCTCCACAAAAGAGCAGGACAACCCGCGGAAGACGAACCGCTCGTAGTTGAGGCTCGGGACGTTCGACCAATACAGGCTCTGATGATGCTTCACTTCAGCCAGTGCCGTTTCCAGGGTATCCGCCAGATACAACACCCCAAAACTGCCGTCGCTGAACCGCGAGCCTGCCGGGTTGACGTGGGTAAAGGGGGCCGTCGCATAAGAGCAGCCAGGAATGCCAAACGGGATTTCACTGCGGCGAATCAGCTCAAGGCGACCCACTTCGTTTTTCAGTCTCGGGTTGGTGAGCTCCTGGATCTGATACAGCACTTCAAACTCGTCCGCGTCCGCCACGTCATCAAACAACGCCACCGGGGGGAACTTGGAATTGACCAGTCGATAGGCCTGCAATGGCTCGCCGGCAAGTGCTGCCAGTTCGCTCAGCCTCACCATTGCGCGCCCCGCAGCACGTCGATGCGCCGGAAGGTCTCATACAAGGAAATCATATCGCCCTGAGCCATGATCTCGAGCGGGGAGCGGCCGTTGAAAAATTCGTTGTCGTTGGCCATCGACGGGAAACCGTAGACGTTTTCCGGGTTATCGAACACCAGGCGCAGCGCCGCGTGGATGTTGAGCACGAAACTGATGCGCTGCATCTGGTCCGCGTCCAGCGCCACGGCCCAGTCGGGGTCGCGTTGGCGGGCGCGAGTGTAGGTGCTGCGGGAGATGCGCAGGATACGGCAGGCCTGATCGCTGGAGGCGCGCCATTTATCGAGGATGCCGACAGCGGCGCGCAGGCCGGTTACGCACTGGCTTTTGGTGAAGGCTTGTTGCTGGAGGGCAACGGCCATGTTCATGACCTCAAGTTGAATCTGTAGATTCAAAATTAGGTAAAAAGCATCTGTAGAGCAAGTTCGTTGCGACCAGTGGTGGCTGCTATCGTAATAAGCCTTCCGGTCGCTCGAATTCAGAGGAGGTGCACCATGGAATCTTTCACCGGCGGTTGCCTGTGCGGCAACGTGCGAATTGTGGCATCCGGGCGGCCATACCGGGTTGGCCTCTGTCACTGTCTCGATTGTCGCAAGCATCATGGCGCGTTGTTTCACGCCTCCGCGATATTCCCCGAGAGTGCGGTGACGATCACCGGCGAAACACGCGACTACGCAGGACGGTTTTTCTGTCCGCGCTGCGGCTCCTCGGTTTTCGCCCGCTCCGATGACGAAGTCGAAGTGAACCTGGGATCGCTGGATGCTCCTGACCAACTGACGCCCACCTATGAAAGCTGGATCACCCGTCGCGAGCGTTGGCTGCCGCCGTTTCCGTTGACCCGACGCTACGAACACGACCGCGAAGGCACGGGGCGTTATGAAGGGTAGCCCCGAAACCTGTAGGAGCCGGCTTGCTGGCGATAGCGGTGGGTCAGACGACGGCGTTGCTGACTGACAGTCCGCCATCGCCAGCAAGCTGGCTCCTACAGGGGTTGTGTTCTTCGGCAGGCATCAGCGTTGGGAATGCCACCGACCAGACATCCGGGAACCTGTAGGAGCTGGCTTGCCAGCGATGAGGCCCATGAAATCAATGCAATATTCAAGGCCCAATCGCCAGCAAGCTGGCTCCTACAGGATCGGCGGTGTCAGGAAGTCAGTGATTGCAGCTTTTTCATAATCCCGACGCTCGGATCTGTATTTTTGGCTGAGCCGGATTTTTCGTTGTCAGATCCGTCCGTCACGATACCCGCGAGGATTTCAGCCAGGTTGTGGAAGTGCCCGGTCTTTTTCTCGGCGGGGTCCAGGCTCGAACTCTGATTCAGCGCCGCTTCCAGAGACAAATGCTGGGACAGCCACTCAGGCTTGGCTTTCTCTTCGGGGCTCATGTTGTCCATGAAATCCAGGGCGGCGCGGGCCCGACCGTAAGGGTCGTTGATAAACGGGTCTTTCCAGTTTTTTTGCTGGTCCGCCGGGCCACTGTAGTAACCGGTGGCGAGGCGCGCCTGCTGGCGCATCAAGGCTTGTGCCGAGGCTTGTTCCTCTGCGGTGAAGGTCCCGCCCTGATTGGTGGCGACGGCGTTCAGCGAACGTCGATCCAGATCGCCCATCAGCGCATTCCGGTCTTCATCGCTGCCGGTGTAGGGTTTGCCGCTGGCGGTCATCAGCGCGTATTTGTCATTCATGCGCTTGCGGGCATCGGTGGCCACTTCGGCAAACGTCTTGTCCTTGGAACTGGAGACCGCGCCAGGCTTGGAGGCACCGAGGACGAGAGCGTCTGCGTTCATTCCCGAACGCACCGGGAAGAACGGCGCGTTGCCGGCGATCGAATTGCTGTAGGCGGTGGAGGTGCTGGACAGGCTCACCGAATCGTCTTTCGGTGTCTTGGCCGGATCATCCTGAGCCACGCGTTGTTGCGCAGCCGCCGCAGCCTTCGCCTCGACGGCAGAGGTGTAGGCCGACATCGCCGCATTCGTTGAAGTCGAAGTTGAAGCAGTAATCATTGTTCTTCCTTGACGAGAGAGGCTCGCAAATGGCCGCATTGGATCGCTTTGTATCGGACAAGATACGCAGTATTTGTGAACCTATCACTCATACAGGCGTATCAACACAACTGGCGAGTCAGCGGGTAGGTGACAGCTCGTCGTTGGCCAGGGTCCGGTCCACCAGGCGGAGGCTGTTGCGTCCGCCACGCTTGGATTCGTAAAGCGCGGCGTCGCCTTGCTCGATCAAGGCGGCCAGGCTCGCCGGCGGCTGGTCGAACAGGTTGGCGCCGATGCTCAAAGTGACCGGTTCAGGCGTGGTGAATGCCTGTGCGGCGGCCTGGTGAAACCGGTCCCGCAGCGCGTTGCCCAACCCGACGACTCGCTCACTCGATGCGTCATTCAGCAGGATGACAAACTCGTCACCGCCCAGCCGGGCCGCCAGTGCACCGCCGGGCAAAACCGCGCGAATCATCTCGCTCAGCGAAACCAGCAGTCGATCACCGGCCGTGTGGCCGTAGAGGTCGTTGACCAGTTTGAAGTTGTCGATGTCGATCAGCAGCAGTGCGCCTGGTCGCGTGCCCGAGACGTTCTCCAACAGGCGCGGTGCCCGCACTTCGAGGGCGCGGCGGTTGTACAGGGCGGTCAACGGATCGCGTGCCGCCAGCCGTTCAATCCGTTTCTCTCGCCGGTAGCGCTCGGTGCCGGTCATCGAGAGCGCGATCAGCATGATCGCCATCGCGCCCTCAACCAGCGAAATCTGGATGATCTCGCCACGAAAGGCCGCCAGATCGATCAGCGTGCCTGGCACGACCACCGATATCGCCTTGGCCAGATAGAACAGCCCGTGGGTCAGCAGCACATAACGCAGTTGCACCGCGCCCACGCTCAAAGACTTGCCATGAGGGCGCAAGAGGAAGCTGGCCCTGAGCGTCGGCAGGGCGACCAGCAGCGAATTGGCCACCAGCATGAGCTTCGACCACGACGCTTCGTCCGGCAGCAACAGCATGGCAAACCAGGCTGCAAAAATCAGGTACCAGGCGCGAGACAGGCGCACCTGCGTAAAACGCGCGACGCCCAACAGGAACAGAAAGTGCGCCATCACCAACAGGCCGTTGGCGAACCAGATACCGATCAACAACAGGCCGCTGATGCGCAGCAAGGCGAGGGTCGAACCCACGGTGATCGTGGCAAATCCTGCGCTCCAGAACAGCAGCGAGGGTTCGCGAATGCTGCGCCACTCGATCGTCAGATACAACGCGGCGGCCGCTGCGAGGGCGATAGAGAGTGTCAACATCGTTGGAGGGTCGAGCGCCATAGCCGGACGGGTCTGCCTGATCTGCGGGAGAGGGCTGTGATTGTAGCGTTCAAGACTATTTTTCGCAGGGCTCGTCATCCGTATATCGCACTGTCGATTTCCCGGCGTCTCGTTCGACTACGGTTAAGGAATGCGCCTGATCGTCGGTGTTTCCTGCAAGAGCGCTGTCACGAAGACCAACCGGGAGAGGACCATGCGCACGCTCACTGTTGCCGCTTTCATCAGTCTTGATGGCGTTATTCAAGCACCCGGCGGGCCCGAAGAGGATCCCGACGGCGATTTCTGTTTCGGTGGCTGGATCGTGCCTTACGCCGACGAAGCCTCCGGCCAGGCCATCAACGAGCTGTTCGCGCAGCCGTTCGAGTTGCTGCTGGGGCGCCGCACCTACGACATTTTCGCGGCGTATTGGCCCGACAAAAATGGCCATCCCATCGGCGACCTGTTCAACCGCGTGGCCAAGCATGTCGCCACGCATCGGCCCGATACGCTCGACTGGCATAACAGCCATGCACTGAAAGGCAACCTTGCCGACGCGATACGTGTGCTCAAGCAGCAGGACGGCGCCCGTTTGTTGACCCAGGGCAGCAGTGATCTGGTGCGTCAATTGCTGGCCGCCGGGTTGGTCGACGAGCTGCGGCTGATGACGTTTCCCGTGGTCCTGGGGCGTGGCAAGCGCCTGTTCGGCGACGATGCACTGGCGTCGGCGTTCACCCTGGTGCACTCGATCACCACGCCAGCGGGTGTATTGATCAGCCGCTACGAACGCAGCGGCGGAGTACGTACGGGAACGTTCGAAGACGTTGACTAGGAAAAACCGCCACCTTCTTTTGGAGAACAAAAATGGTCAGCAAAAACACGATTTGCCTGTGGTATGACGGCACCGCGCTGGACGCCGCGACGTTCTACGCCGAAACATTTCCGGACAGTGCGGTGAACGCTGTCCACCGCGCCCCCGGCGACTATCCGGCGGGCAAGAAGGGCGACGTCCTGACGGTGGAATTCACGGTGATGGGCATCCCGTGTCTCGGGCTGAATGGCGGGCCGTCGATCAAGCACAACGAGGCCTTCTCGTTTCAGGTGGCGACCGACGATCAGGCCGAGACGGACCGCTTGTGGAACGCGATAGTGGGGAACGGCGGCGAAGAAAACGTCTGCGGCTGGTGCCGGGACAAGTGGGGTTTGTTCTGGCAGATCACCCCTCGGGTGCTGACGGCGGCGATCACTGATCCCGATCCCGCCGCGGCCAAGCGTGCATTTGAGGCGATGATGCAGATGGGCAAGATCGACGTCGCGGCGATTGAAGCGGCGCTCAGGGGTTAGCCGGGTTAAACAAACCACGAGGGTGAGTTTCACCCTCGTGCCACCGCCGGCACCTCTGTTTGCTTCTCACCCGATGAAACATCGTGCAGGGAGATCTTCGAAGTCTCCGGCAACGCCAGGCCGCCAACCAATGCCAACACGGCAATGGCAATCAGATAGAACGCCGGCGAGAGATTGCTGCCGGTGGTACTGATCAGCCAGGTCGCCATCAGCGGCGCGGTGCCACCGAACAGGGTGTAGGCCATGTTGTAGGTGATCGCCGATGCGGTGTAGCGAGTGCGCGTCGGGAAGGTTTCCGAGAGCAGGGCGGCGGTCACCACGTTACACAACACGGCGCCAATCGCCAGGAGCATGACGCCAACGATGGAGGCTGCGAACGAGCCGGAACTGGCCATCATGAACGATGGATACACCGCCACGATCAACAGCGCACAGGCCGTCATCACCGTCATGCGTCGCCCGACCCGGTCCGAATACAAACCGGCCAACGGGCACATCAGTGCGGCGAAGATCAGTGCAATCAGCGACACCAGCAACGCCGTTGCGCGACTCAGGCCGCCCGCGACCTGCAAGTAAGTCGCGAAGTAGGTGGTGAACATGTAGAACGACAGGGCCGTCAACGAGATGAACGCACCCAGGCAGCAGATGGCCGAGCCATGGTTGCGCAGGGTCTCCTTGAGCGGGGAGTGCGCGACGGCATGTTGCTGGGTTACGGCCTGGAACGCCGGGGTTTCATCCAGCTTCCAGCGCAGGTAAAGACCGACCAGGCCCAGAGGCGCGGCAATCAGGAACGGCAGGCGCCAGCCCCAGCTGCCCATGGCTTCGGCCGACAATGATGCTTCAAGTGCGAAAGCCACCACGGCTGCCGATGCAAACGCGGCAAAGGTCGACACCGGAATGAAGCTGCCATACCACGCTCTTTTATCGCTGGGCGCGTGCTCCATCAGGTACGCGCAGGCACCGGCATATTCGCCCCCGGCGGAAAAACCCTGGGCGCAGCGGATCAGGCTCAACAGCACAGGCGCCATGACACCGATCGCGGCATACGTGGGCAACAAACCGATCAGGGTCGTCGCGCCCGCCATCAGCAAAATGGTCATCGCCAGGGTGCGCTTGCGACCGATCCGGTCACCGAGCATGCCGAAGAAAATCCCGCCCAGAGGCCGAAACGCAAAGGCCACGGCGAATACCGCAAAGGTTTTCAGCAGCGCAACGCTGGCATCGCCGCTGGGGAAAAACTGCTGTGCGATGGTCGTCGCCAGAAAGCCGTAGACGGCAAAGTCAAACCACTCGACGAAATTGCCGATGCCGGCGGCGACAATCACTTTTCTCAGGGTTTGCGGGCTGACCTGCTCTGTCGCGGCGCTTGTCATGCTGAACCTCGATGTCTCATGGGTTTAGCGTTCGATTATCGCGGCAGCCGCTGAAACGTCTCAGCTCAAAAGTGTCGTCGACATAGTCAGGACCGACTCAAGAGCACACCCAGGCCTCAGCGCAAACTCCACGACACGCCGACATACGCTGCCATACCTTCGCCCGGCGTCGAACGGGCCGCGTCCAGACCTTTGTCGTCGTAGCCCGGCGTGACGGTGGCGGCGTAGTGCTTGTTGGTCAAGTTGCGCAGGTCCAGCCAGGTCTGCCAGTCGCCCTTGGGGGCGTTGTAACCCACAGTCGCGCCGAACAGCGCGTAAGGATCGGCGTAGTAGCTGTTGGCGTAATCGACCGCCGTTTTCGACACCCACTGCGTATTGAGTCCGGCGAAGAAACCCTGGGGCCAGTCGTAGCGCAGTTCGCCCTGGTAGTAGTGCATCGGCAGGCCCGGCAGGCGGTTGTCGCCGAAGCGGTCGTCGTCGCGGTAGTGGAAGTCGCTGAAGGTGTAGCTCTGGCGCAAGCTCAGTTGGCCGCCATCGCCGGACGACCACAGGTTGCTTTGCAGGCTGGCTTCCACGCCCTGGTGCACGGTCGGGCTGGCGTTGAGTTCGTAAGGCGTCACGGCATTGGCATCCGGTAATACCGAGAGCAATTCGTGCTGCACCTGAGCGTAATACCAGGCCAGGCTCCATTGACCGATTCTGCTGTCGCCGCGGCCGCCGAGTTCCAGGGTGGTCGCGGTCTGGTTCTGCAGTTTGATCGGGTCGCGCTGGGCACCTGTGGCGACACCGCTACCTGCCGGGAAGCGAATGTTGGAGCTGTAGATCAGCGACCACGGGTGCGGCGCTTCGACCGAGCGGCTGAGATTGCCAAACAGCTGCAAGTCAGGTGTGAGTTGATAGCGCAGGCCGACGCGTGGTGCGTAGTCCCAGTCGTTGAGGCTGGTTTTGCCGCCACCTTCCGGGAAGGTCACGGCGCTTTCGCGGCGGGTGTAAATGGCTGCGAGGCCGGTGGTCAGCCACAGGTCGTCGGCGATCTCCAGGTCATTGCCCATATGCAAAACCGTGTCCGAACCCTGGTAGGTGAAGTTGCGAATGGGCGTGTCCGGCGCATAGCCGGCGGTGTTGCCGGTGGGGATGCGCACTGATTCGCTGGCGCCGGCATTGGGCAGGTGCTTCGTCACGCGCAGGCCCAGCGTGCTATGGCTTTCCAGACCCCAGAGGGTGTCGCGACGCTTGTAGTCGAAGGTGCCGCTGACGTCTGTGTACGCCACCTTCAAGCGGTTGGGACCCTCACGCAAATCCATCGGGTAGTCGTGGTAGACAAGACCGGTCTGGATACTCGAATCGTCATCGATGTAGTAGGTGGTCTTGTTGCCGAAGAAGGTGCTTCCCGGTTGTTCGCGACGATCATCCCGCGTCACGTAAGCAGGGTTGGCCGCCCGTGGGTTGTGCTCAATCGAGTGCTTGGTCACCCGCCCGGCGAGGTCGTTGTCGGTCTGGCGATAGCGCAGGTAGAAACGTGTTTCCAGCTTCGGGTTGAAGCGATAGCCGAAGTTGGCAATGACGCCCTGGCTCTCGCTGGCCGTGTGATCCTGATAGCCGTCGGCGCGAGCATCGGTCGTGGACACGTAGTAGTCGAAATCCCCCAGCACTTGCCCGGAACTGACCTGGCGCTGCTGATAACCGTGACTGCCCATGGCGTAGCGCACCTGCAACAGCGGTGCATCGTAGCCGGTGTGACTGATGTAATCGATGGCCCCGCCCAAGGCCAGCGCGCCCCTGTCGAAACCGTTGGCGCCGCGCAGCACTTCCACATGATCGAGCCACAGCGGCTCCAGCAACTCGTAGGGCGTGCCGCCCGGGCCGGTCAGCGGCAGACCGTCGAGCATGGCGTACAGACCCGAGGCATGGGCGCCCGGTGCACGGTTGATCCCCGAGCCACGGATCGAAATCTTTACCCCTTCATTGCCCGCAGACTGGGCATAGACCCCCGGCTGATAGGCCAGCACATCCTGGTTGCTGGCCACGCGGCCCTGAAGGGGGCGGCGCATATCGACCACATTGGTGCCGCCGGGCACTTGGGCAAGCCGGGCCTCGGCATCCTCGATCGTCTGCTCTTCGCCGCGCTGCTCCTCAGCCTGAATCAGTACCTGTCCGAGCTCCAGACCTTTGGCCTCCTCGGCCATGGCCGGACAGGCAAGCGCCAGCCCCAGCAGCGTAGCGGGTAGGGATTTGGGCGAGGGCATCGAGAGAACTCCAGACAGATAGAAACGGGCAGTGAGAACTGCGACGTATGAACTAACGAGTGGAACACATGGCAATTTTGCTTTTTTGCCAGGTCAACGTTCATCCGCTTCGGTGCAGCCATCCTGACCATGCGCCGACAGGCTGCCGCACAAGAGAAGTGCGCCTATCCACGAATGCCTGCTGCGGTGGCTTTCCTGTTCGCGATCACGTCATTTTTGCTCGGCGATCAATCCTGAAAGGACTTCACAGCGCCGCTGGAGAGTGGCGGCAACGCCACTCTCGTTCGCCAATCTGTGCAGTATTGGCGTGGGGCAAAGATGATCATGGCCGTTCCGGAGAAGCGACTGACGATGAGCCCCAGCGCAATCATTTGCATTGGTGCAGGACAGGCCTTTGCCCCTGTGATGAGAGAGGCGGGCAATGGGACGCACACGATCCAGCGGGGATTTCAGGATTGTCGATGAACACGTAATGCTGGCTTAATTCATGTCCGGTGTTATCGCCTGCGTCGAAACCTGATGACAGGTTGCTGACGACTCAAGCCCATCGTAAGAGCCATTTGCAGCGACTACACTCCAGCCCATGAAACGCTATCTGCGGTATTGCATCATTTTCATGATCAGCCTGGCGCTTCCCCTCAGCGGGATGGCGGGCGTTCAGGCACCGACAGAACCGTGCCCCATGAAGACGATGGGCATGGCGATGATGGACGGCATGGGGATGGACTGCTGCAGCGACATGAAAAGCCCCACCGAGCACGGCAAGCCTTGCAAACCAGGCCAGGAATGCAAGACGGGCGGCATGCTGCAAGTCTCGATTATCAAGCCTCCCGTCACCGTATTCAGCCCAGTAGCGCTTTCCTTCTTTAGCGATTCCCTTCCAGTGCAAACCCCGTCCGGGGTATGGCGACCGCCCCGCGTTTGATTCCTGTCCCACATCGAACCTCATTCCGCATTAGCGGGATGACCTGGCTGTGCGCATGTCTTTTGACGCGCGCAGTTGATGATCACAGGAATCGTAGACATGAACTCCAAGTGCTATTGCACAGGCTGGCCCCTCGTGGTCGGCCTGGCGGCAAGCGTACTGGCATTGCCGAGCCTCGCTGCCGCACTGACACTCGATGAAGCGTTGCGGCTGGCCGAAAACAATGCGCCGTCACTGACCGCACAAGACGCCAGGATTCAGGCTGCCAGCAGCGCAGCCATCCCGGCGGGTGAACTACCTGATCCCAAGCTGCTTCTGGGAGTGCAGAACTACCCCATCGGCGGTGCGGATCGCTGGAGCCTCGACCAGGATTTCATGACCATGCAAATGGTCGGGGTCCGGCAGGAGATGCCGAACAGCGACAAACGCAAAGCCCGTATCGAGGTCGCCGATGCGGCTGTTGATCGCGCCGCCGCCGAGCGTCGGGTCGAACGTCTGAAGGTCCGGCAGTCCACCGCACTGGCCTGGATCAGCAGCTATTCAATCGAGCGTAAAGATGCGTTGTTCCAGGACTTCTACAAAGAAAACCGCCTGCTGAGCGATACCGTCCGGGCCCGGATTGCTGGCGGCCGCGCCCAGCCTGCCGATGCGGTGACACCCAAACAGGAAGCCGCTCAGTTGGCAGAGCAGCAGGACGATCTGATTCTGCAGCGAGCCCAGGCCCGGGCCGCCCTCAAACGCTGGATTGGCTCAGCCGCCAACGACAAGCCTGCGGGCAGCTTGCCTGAATGGCCCGTCGACTCTTCAAGCTACTCCCATCAACTGCAACACCATCCGGAGCTGGCAGCGTTTGCGCCGATGACCCGCGAAGCGCAAGCCAGGGTTCGTGAAGCCGAGTCGGAGAAGCAATCGGATTGGAGTTGGGAGCTTGACTATCAGCATCGCGGCCGACAGTTCGGCGACATGGTCAGCGTGCAGTTTTCCTGGGATCTGCCGTTGTTTCCTGACGCTCGCCAAAACCCAAAAATCGCCGCCAGACACGCTGAACTCAACCAGCTTGAGGCCGAGCGCGAAGCCTTGTCACGCGAGCACACCCAGCAACTGGAAAACGAACTGGCTGACTACGAGCGCCTGAATCGTGCCGTGCACCGAAACCAGGAAAGCCTGTTGCCGCTGGCCATGGAAAAGGTCGAACTCAGCATGGCCAGCTACCGGGCCGGCAAAGGCGATTTAGACACCGTTGTGACCGCCCGACGTGAACTCATCGAAGTTCGACTCAAGCAGATCGACGTGGAAGAGCAGCGCGCGCTGACCAGTGCGCGTTTGTATTTTGCTTACGGGGAGGCCAGCCAATGAAACTTGAAAAATGGAACGGGGCATTGCTGGTGAGCCTTTCGCTGGCATTGGGTGTTGCCGGTGGTTACGGGTTCGCTCACCAGCGTATGAGCGCAGCGCCAAATGCCGTGGCGGAGCAAGACATCAATGCTGCGCACGAACGCAAAGCTCTGTATTGGTACGACCCAATGTACCCGCAGCAAAAGTTCGACAAACCGGGTAAGTCACCCTTCATGGACATGCAACTGGTTCCCCAATACGCCAGCGGCGCAGGAGAGCGGGCCACTGTCAGTATCGACCCGGGGCTGACCCAGAATCTCGGATTGCGTTTTGCGACTGTCACCCGTGGAACCTTTCACTCCAGCCTCGACGTGACAGGCGTCCTGGCGCTCAACGAACGTGATGTTGCGGTGATTCAGGCACGCACCGCTGGCTTTGTGGAGCGAGTCTATGCCCATGCTCCCGGAGATGTGCTGAATGCCAACGCAGCGTTGGCGGATATTCTGGTGCCGGAATGGGCTGCGGCTCAGACAGAGTTCCTTGCCTTGAAGCGTAACGGCGACGCGGAGCTGCTGACTGCGGCCCGCCAGCGACTGCAGCTCACCGGAATGCCGGCAGCGCTGATCACTCAGATAGAGCGTAGCGGTAAGGTTCAGCCGTACCTGACGCTGACCAGTCCCATCGCCGGCGTGCTGCAAACGTTGGATGTACGCACGGGCATGACCGTGGCGACGGGCGACACGCTGGCACGCGTCAATGGCTTGAGCAGTGTCTGGCTGGCCGTGGCCGTTCCAGAGTCGCAGACCGGATCGATTACAGTGGGGCAGACGGTCGAAGCACGGCTGCCAGCCTTCCCGGGGACCGTGCTCAACGGCGAGGTCAGCGCTATTTTGCCCGAGACCAGTGCGGACAGTCGCACCCTGCGTGTGCGGGTGGAACTGCCCAATCCGGACGGACGCCTCAGGCCGGGTTTGACGGCACAGGTGCGCCTGAACCGTTCGAGCGAACACAGTGTGTTGTGGGTGCCGAGCGAGGCGGTGATTCGTACGGGGCGACGGGCCTTGGTGATGCTCGCCGAAGACACTGGCCACTACCGCCCGGTAGAGGTGCAACCCGGACAGGAAAGTGATGGCAAGACGGCCATTTTGAAAGGTCTGGAAGAAGGCTGGAAGGTGGTTACGTCTGGACAGTTCCTGCTGGACTCGGAGGCCAGTCTCAAGGGCATTGTTGCCAGCACTGAGGACGAGTCGCCACCCGGCGAAGCTGCCTCTGGTATGCATGAGGCGGATGGGGACAAATCGGGGAGCCAGCCATGATTGCGGCCCTGATTCGTTGGTCAGTCGCCAACCGGTTCCTGGTGTTACTGGCGACACTGTTCGTCACAGCGTGGGGCATTTGGTCAGTGCAGAGCACACCCATCGATGCGCTGCCGGATCTCTCGGATGTTCAGGTGATTATCCGCACACCCTTTGCGGGGCAAGCGCCGCAGATTGTCGAGAACCAGGTGACCTATCCGTTGGCCACCACCATGCTCTCAGTGCCGGGAGCCAAGACGGTGCGTGGTTATTCCTTTTTCGGTGACAGCTTCGTTTACGTGCTGTTCGAAGACGGCACTGACGTGTACTGGGCCCGTTCGCGGGTGCTGGAATACCTGAGTCAGATACAAAGTCGGTTGCCGGCCAGCGCCAAACCGGCGTTGGGGCCGGATGCAACGGGGGTGGGCTGGATCTATCAGTACGCACTGGTGGATCGCAGCGGTGGACACGACCTGGCGCAACTGCGCGCGCTTCAAGACTGGTTCCTCAAGTTTGAACTCAAGACCCTGCCCAACGTTGCGGAAGTGGCCACGGTGGGGGGAATGGTCAAGCAATACCAGGTGCAACTCGATCCGCTGAAACTGGCCAGCCTCGGCATCACTCAGACAGAGGTCACCGAGGCTATCGGCAAGGCCAATCAGGAAACGGGTGGCGCGGTACTGGAGATGGCGGAGACCGAATTCATCGTGCGCGCTTCCGGTTATCTGAAGACGCTCAACGACTTTCGGGCGATCCCGCTCAAGTTGGGGGCGGATGGTGTGCCGGTGACCCTTGGCGATGTCGCCACTATTCAGTTGGGGCCGGAAATGCGGCGGGGCATTACCGAACTCGACGGTGAGGGCGAAACCGTTGGTGGCGTGGTGATTTTGCGCAGCGGCAAGAACGCTCGCGAGACCATTGCGGCGGTCAAGACCAAGCTCGACGAACTGAAAAGCAGTTTGCCGGCCGGAGTGGAAATCGTCACCACCTACGACCGCAGCAAGCTGATCGACCGCGCGGTGGAAAACCTCAGCCACAAGTTGATCGAAGAGTTCATTGTCGTCGCGCTGGTTTGCGGGATCTTCCTTTGGCACTTGCGCTCATCACTGGTGGCGATCATCTCCCTGCCGGTGGGCGTGCTGATGGCCTTCATCATCATGCGTTACCAAGGAATCAACGCCAACATCATGTCCTTGGGCGGGATTGCCATCGCCATCGGCGCCATGGTCGATGCTGCCGTGGTGATGATCGAGAATGCCCACAAGAAGATTGAGGCCTGGCACGCGGCCAATCCGGGGGAGGAGCTTAAGGGCGAGCGTCATTGGCACGTCATGACCGAAGCAGCGGCAGAGGTCGGCCCGGCGCTGTTCTTCTGTTTGTTGATCATCACGTTATCGTTCATTCCGGTGTTCACCCTGGAAGCTCAGGAGGGGCGACTGTTCGGCCCGTTGGCGTTCACCAAAACCTATGCGATGGCCGCGGCGGCGGGGTTGTCGGTGACCTTGGTGCCCGTGCTGATGGGGTACTGGATTCGCGGGCGAATTCCCGGTGAGCAACAAAACCCGTTGAACCGCTGGTTGATCAGGATCTACCAGCCGGCCCTGGAGGCGGTGCTGCGCCGTCCGAAAGTCACCCTGCTGGTGGCGCTGCTGGTGTTTGTCAGTGCGCTATGGCCAATGTCGCGCCTGGGCGGTGAGTTTCTCCCGCCTTTGGACGAAGGCGATCTGCTCTATATGCCTTCCGCTCTCCCGGGGTTGTCGGCACAGAAAGCTGCGCAGCTGCTGCAACAGACCGACCGCCTGATCAAGACGGTGCCCGAAGTCGAGCACGTGTTCGGCAAAGCGGGGCGTGCCGAAACGGCCACCGACCCGGCACCGCTGGAAATGTTCGAAACCACCATTCAATTCAAGCCGCACGAGCAATGGCGCCCAGGCATGACCCAGGAAAAACTGGTGGAAGAACTGGATCGCGTGGTTCGGGTTCCAGGGCTGACCAACATCTGGATACCGCCGATTCGCAACCGTATCGACATGCTTGCCACCGGAATCAAAAGTCCGATCGGAGTGAAAGTCGCCGGCACCCAATTGACGGACATCGATGCTGTCACCCAGGCAGTCGAGCGGGTGGCCAAAGGCGTACCCGGTGTCAGTTCAGCGCTGGCCGAACGCTTGACCGGTGGCCGCTATATCGACGTGGATATCGACCGCAAGGCAGCCGCTCGCTACGGGCTGAATATCGCTGATGTGCAGTCCATCGTGGCCGGCGCTATCGGTGGTGAAAATGTCGGGGAGACTATTGAAGGGCTCGCACGTTTCCCGATCAACGTACGTTACCCACGGGGGTGGCGTGACTCGCTTGGCGCCCTGGAGCAAATGCCGATCTACACGCCGTCAGGCATCCAGATCACCCTGGGGACAGTGGCCAACGTCAAAATCAGCGACGGCCCGGCGATGCTCAAAAGTGAAAACGCGAGGCCTTCAGGCTGGGTGTATATCGATGTGCGTGGGCGGGACATTGCCTCGGTGGTCGCTGATTTGCGCCATGCCGTAAACGATCAGGTCAAGTTGCAGCCTGGCATGAGCCTGAGCTACTCAGGGCAGTTCGAGTTTCTCGACAGAGCCAATGCACGACTCAAACTGGTGGTGCCAGCCACTCTGTTGATCATCTTCGTGCTGCTCTACCTGACGTTTGCGCGCTTCGATGAGGCGTTGCTGATCATGGCCACGTTGCCATTCGCGCTGACTGGCGGGGCATGGTTCCTCTATCTGTTGGGATTCAACCTGTCGGTCGCCACCGGTGTTGGCTTTATCGCCCTGGCCGGTGTTTCTGCCGAGTTTGGCGTGATCATGCTGCTCTATCTGAAAAACGCCTGGGCAGAACGTGAAGACCTCGGCGACAGCACTGAGCGCGGGCTGGTTGCGGCGATTCGTGAAGGCGCTGTGCAGCGTGTTCGACCCAAGGCCATGACCGTGGCCGTGATCATTGCCGGCCTGTTACCCATCCTGTTGGGCAGCGGAACCGGCAGTGAAGTGATGAGCCGCATTGCCGCGCCCATGGTCGGCGGCATGATCACGGCTCCCTTGCTTTCCCTGTTTGTCATTCCGGCAGCCTATCGCCTGATGCGCCGCCGACATCTCGTCATTGAATCCACTCACCATAAAGGAAACGTCGTATGAAACTGACCCATATTGCAGTGGCAGGAACCTTGGTTGCGTTGTCTTTCTTGGCTCGTGCAGAAGACATGCCGGGTATGAAAATGGACGGTATGGAGGGCATGCAGACAAAAGAGACAAAGCAGGCGCCCGTCGCTAATGCCAATGGAACGATCAAGGCTATCGATGCTGCCAGACACACGGTGACCATCTCCCACGGTGCAGTACCCGCCGTGCAATGGCCGCCGATGACCATGGCCTTTTCCGTGACGGATGATCAGCTCGCCGGGCTATCGGCCGGAGACCGTGTCTCGTTTGTTTTTCAGGTCGAGGGTGGCCGCGCGACGATTGTTTCAATCAAAAAGTAAGACAGCGGTGGTGTAAGTGGCCGGCACATTTTGTGTGCCGGTCGTAAGGACAGCTATCGGTGCGGGGCGACTCTCACCCCGCATCGATACGCTGCCGAAAAACAGCTGACTTCAAGACGCGCGCGACTCACGTGTTGCGCTGCTCAAACCCATAGCCGTTACACCGATGCGCGAGAACACCAGCCACACAAACAACAACACACTGCAACCAACAAGAATGGACGCGACGCCAATCAACGGCTCGATGGCCGCAAAGCCCTTGAGCCGCAGTGCCAGTGCGCCGAGCATCACCGGGACGCCAATGTTGTACATCCAGAACTGTGCCGCAGCCGCGCGCCCTTCGGTGATTGACGGGTGCGCTGTGCCGATGATGCCGAACAGGGCCATCGACACCCATCCCAACAGATTGACATGAGCATGTACCGCGAAAAGCGAGTGGTCGCCGGAAGCGCCCATCGCCACGCCCAGCACCACGCCAATGGCGAAGTAGAGGGCAGCGAGCCGAAACCAGGTCCGTGAACGGGGGTTGTGATTCATGGCATTCACCTCATGCGCCCAGAGGCGCGCTCAGTTGCTGAAATATAACGGGCGACCTCTTGTCGGTTGGTTGTCGCGTGCCTATTATGAGACTCAAGTCTCATGAATAGACAGAGTCTCATATATTCCATGTCGATCCAGAAGTCAACTCCGTCTGAACCCGGCGGTGATCCGCAAGGCCGCGCCAACCAGAAACTGCGAACGCGTCAGGCGCTGATCGATGCCGCCATCGCCTTGCGCGACGAGGGCCAAAACCCGACGGTGGCACAAGTGGCCGAGCGCGCGATGGTCTCGCGCGCCACGGCCTATCGCTACTTTCCCTCGACCGAGGCATTGATCAGCGAGACGGCGGCGGATCGTGAAATGAAGCCGCTGGAGAGCTTCTGGCGACCGGGAGACGATCCGGTCAAGGGCATCGGCCTGGCGGCGAACGCGTTGAACAAACTCTTGATCGACGACGAGATCGGCCTGCACGTGATGGAACGCTCGTTCATGTCGGTGTGGCTCGACAGCGAGACCCACGAGCCGTTGCGGCCGGGCCGGCGCATGAGCTACATCGAGCCGATCGTCGACTCGCTGAAGGACGTGCTCTCGCCCCGCGCACGCAAACGACTGAAGCAGGCGCTGTCGATCGTCATCGGCACCGAGGCGTTGATCGCCGTGCGCGATATCAGTGGCGCGAGCGTCGAAGAATCACTCGACACCGCCGCGTGGGCGGCGAGGGCGCTGGTTCGTCAGGCGTTGGCGGAGAATGAAGAGGCTCGGCGCAAGCGCAACTCCATGTAGACCGGGTTGCGGGTTTCTTCTGCGCGACACTGAATTGTCTATGTTTGCTCAGGTAATGTGGGTGGCGGCTTTTGGCCGATAGCGAGCAAGAGTCATTCCGCAGAATAGCGATGCCAGATCCTTTTTATAGTTGAACAAAAAACGGGCGCGTTCAGCGCCCGTTTTCATTCACTCTTTCGTCTGCGCCCGCAATCGCCGACCAATCACATCCATCAAGTCACAGCCGTCGCGCAACGGAATGGCAAGCAGTTTGGAGAAGTCCGACAACACCACCGTGTCGCAACCAATCTCGGCGCGAAAGGCGATGTTCTCCAGCACCTGAGTAACTGCGCGAATTCGGTAGTCAGCGGCGGCTTGCAATACGTCGAGTGGAGCTTCGGTGTCGATGAGCAGGGAAGCCGGAACCAGGTCGATTCCAGTGAGGGGCATGTATCGATTCATTTGAAGATCTCTGTTTGATTGGCTCAAAGGCCGTCACTCAGTCGTCGCCAAACGATTGGGTGGCAGCTGTGCGCAGGTTGGCGAACCGGCACAGAGAACACCGGCAGACCCGAAGGTCTCCCGCGCACAGCCGCCATTACAGCGGCTTTGCGGGTGCGACGACCCCTGCAATAAAGCCTAGAGCCCTCGCATTCTCTGTAGTCAGGTCGCCAAACCCGAATCGCCATTTTGGGCGACGGGGCGGACTATAAGCTTCATCGGAATGGCGGGCAAGGTGAGGAGTTCCGAGGTTTGTGTAGGAATTTTTATAGCGTCCTAGGAACGTTATGCCTCTTCCGTTGGCGACTGTTATCGGCCAAATGCGGACACTAACGCCCCAATAACCGGCAGCTGGAACGTAGCATAAGCTGTCCGGCGGCACAGGCAGAAAACGACCCGAAACCGAGATTTAGTGGTAGAACACTTGAACCTGCCCTTCCGTTTAAACGTCCAGGGGGATAGCGCGAATAATGTCGGGCCGATAACAGCATCGGCTGGTCTAGTAAATGAATCGAATGGGTGGCTAGGGGCTAGTAAGCAAGTCTGAGCTTCTACAACTGACGTCACCGGGCGATACTTTCATCTAGCGACCCGAATAGGACATCGGGTTCATATCTATATCGAAAAAATGGTTGTGATAGATGTCACGCCCGTCCCTCAAGCGATACATTGCGGTCACGCGAATACCTCTTTGGCCATTTATCGGGTAAACGCCGTCGATGCTTTCCACGTTCGGGTGGGTACTGAGCTCATTGCACTTTCGCTCAAGGGCCTCGTAGTTCTCGCCAAGTACAACACGCAGTTCCTTCTCGGAGGAGTATGCCTGGAGTGGGTCAAACTTCCCCGCTCCTGTGCGTTCGCACTCGCGCCAAGGTGTGCTCTTCTTGATACAGCAAAACTCAACTTCGTATCCGCGCACGGATCCTTCCTGGATCTCCACAGGACGATTCTTCATCGCATCAACGATTGCCGCCTTCGCTTCCGGTTCAATGCGCGGCCCCAGATAGATGCGTTTCAGCGCGGGATCGGTGTACAGCTTGCGGCCCTCCCTCCCGGCAAGATATCTCCACTCCTTCTCGTGCTGCCATTCCTCCCGCTTCTGGGATAATCGACTGTTGATCACTTCCATCGGATCAGAGATAGCTAGCAGTTCGAACGTCACAGGAGTAGGGGCACTGGAGTCGTATATTACCGGTACTAACGAGTGTTCGGGCAGATCAGAGATTGCCAATTCTTGCGGATCGAACTCCAGGCACATACCTCCGAAATTGCTGGCGTAATACGCCCACATCGGGTAGTCCAAGTGGGTCCCTGACATGGAGATTAAGCCTGAGCTTCGTGCTGTCACGACAGCCTTTTTGAGAGTCTCGTTCGCTTGGGAAAGGAACTTAGCAGGCAACAGAACCGCCATAGGATCGTCCAAGCCAGGGACTTCGAACAGCGCCTCCATGGGATCATTCATCTGATCAAAGCGTGGAGCATAAAGGTAGCTACCACAGATTGCTTCGAGCTCTCGTTTCACTAGCTCGATATCGCCCAGTGGACGATATCTATACAACGTTGCTGGAGGGGCTTTTCTATTATTTGAGTTCAAAGACAGGCACCGATTGTGGGGATGAGGGGGTAGAGGCGATTATCGAATTTTTTAAGAGCCCGTTACAAAACTAAACCACCGCTTTTGCAAACGGAAACTACGATGATCAGCTTCCCGCCTCAATGCAAGATTCGCCGACGATTCGGCTTATTAATAGGCTGATCGTGGCTGCTTAGCGCCTATCGTTGTGGTAGGCGTTAGAGATTGAATGGTACTTCCGTGCGCTCCGAGTAAACCGCCCTGATTTATAGAGATCGAATGACTGCCTCTGGCCGACTAGTACCTGTCATGACGCGCATACCTCCTAGCCGGTGCACGAATTAGCAAGCCTAAAACAAACGTGCGTTAATCCTGAGGCTGTTTAAAATAGTCGAAGTATACTTCTAAATTGTCCTCTTTCACGTGAAATAACGCAGCTGCAATTGCTTTGGCCTCCCCAGGTTTTTCATCTAAAAAATCATTGGCAAGTTTTTTGAATTTTGGAATTGTGCCGAAAGACGCATTGCGCATGTCCACTGCTGCGAACGCTCCCCAATTCGCAGCCTGGATTATATTGATGATTAACTTAAATGCTTCGATAGGTGAAAATGAATCGCCCATTGATTTTTCAATATCGGATACATTTCTTGTAAAACTATTAGCTGTATGGAAGTCGCTTGAGCCCGCTCTATTAAAAAATTTAGTTAGTAGTAAGGCTTTTGCGGTTTCAAATTTGTATGCGTGGCCGCAGAAATAAGCGCTATAAGTGAACTTTTCAAGAAATGCATCAAATTCGCCGCCAAGTTTTTCGATAACAAAAGCATGGGCATTTTCAGTGAGTAGAGAAATGAAAAGTGTTGCTGGGTGAGAGAATCGGGTATGTTCAACAGTAAGCTCTACAGCGGCAATTTGTTCTGCTACCAAAACTGATACTCTATGATAAGTTACTTCGTCCAAATCCGAAAATAGCTTTCCATTAGAGCATAGCAACGAAAAAATCGCATTTTTATATGCTTTGTTAGAAATTTTCTTTTCGATGACGTATTTTTTTAGTGCCGAAATCGCTGTAGGATCTCCCGTTCGAGCCATGCCAGTGAGGAAGAATCGTGAATTTTTCGATGTTTCAGTATCGGCCTCTTGCGTTTTGTCTAACACCTTTGAGATTAAGTACGGATAAACCTCAAAATGAATATTTTCCAACTCTTTTTTGACAACTTTGGTAATAATATCAATGTTTGTTGATGGAAACATATTTGCGTTACTTAATGAGGCTAATATCTCATCCGCAAGCTGGGTGGTAGATAGTATAGGGCGGGATAAGAACCGAGATACTGCCTCGTGATAAACAAAACGAGCCTCCTCTGCGGAAGCATGATGACCCGACGGGTGCGCAGCCTTATTCCTCAGCTTACGAAGCATTTCAAGGAATTCAGCATCAAGAGTTGAAAATAGCAGGTTAGACTTAAGCTGATCAATCAAATATGTTTCAAAAACATCTTGATCTGCACGTTTTTGCGAGGCTGTATCAAATATAGTTTTAGCTTTTTTATTGACCCTTCCAAGCTCTCCAAGCTTATCTATAATATCGTCGAACAATGCTATGAACGTAAGAACTACCGAGGCTCGATAAGCTCCCGCCATGTAGCAAGCTAGTGACTCGCTCATGTAGTCCCTAATATCTTCGTTTTTTATGGAAGATACCAATTCTTCCATGTCTGTTAAATGCGCCATACACACCTCCATATAAAACTAGTTGCTGGGAAATAGAGACCACTCTCTAATTTTGGCGAACCATTTCTAAGTCAAACAAAAATATGGGTTACCCATGACCGATCCAAGAGCGCCAGCATTATGCCTTCATAGGGTAGTGATTTGCCAATCGCGGTTCATGATGCAAACCGTCTCGATGTAGTTGCCCAAGATGACCGGCTCCGGCAGATTGCTTCCCAGTGCGACGGGCAGCTATGGGGCGACAGCGGTCTGTCAGAAAGGGCAAAAAACAACCCAAAGCAGCCCATAGGTGGGTTAATCCTCGTTACCCCGTGAATGGCATCTCCAAGGTCTTTGCGATCCGAGCTAAAACTGTTATGCATTTCTCAGAAACAACGAGCGTTGGTTCTTTAATCATGTAAAGCAGGTGTTCGAACGCTACTCCAGCCTCGTTGTGATCTACATAATCCAGAACAATCTCACTCCCATTCTCTAATCCTGCCTGGGCTAATGCATGGTCCTCCGGTACAGGGCCGAGTCGCTCGTATGCTATGGACATCAGCGTCGAGATTTCCTCAAGTGCCTCTACGAAATCGGCCCTCAAGTCGTTGTTAAAATGGTGCATGACAAACACTCCTTCGATTACGGTGACCCGCCGCGCATAGTTGCCTTCACAATTCCAGGCATCCGTTGCGATCGCTTTGCGGACCCGTGCGCGGAACTGTTCAGCGTCAGGTTCAACCCGCAGCCGGGCTCCCAGAACAGCGTGTCGAGTTGCACCACGGGCAGGCTCAGACGCTTGCCGAGGGCGCGGGTAGATTCGCCGCTACCGGCATTGCCCAGAATGACAATCCATTGCATGAGGACTTCCTGTCGCGAAAAAAGCCGACAATTGTGCAGGTTCAGGATGGCCAGTTAAAGGCAGATGGGTGGGACGACCGCATCACGGGACTGAATGCTGGATTTCCTGCAACTAGCGATATGTCTGAGCCAGTTGGCTGTCCGGCGCAAAGCGCAACGCATATTCCTTGGGGCTGATACCCAGGCGTCTTACAAATGCTTTGCGCAACACATCGACGCTGTTGTAACCGCATCGACGTGCAATTTCCTCCATTGAACGTCCACCCAGCTCAAAGGCCCGACAGGCTGCTTCGAGGCGAATGTCTTCAACGTACTTCGCCGGCGTGGTCTTCAAATCCCGTTGAAACGTCCGTATCAACGTCCTGACACTGGTCGACATCTGGTCTGCCAGTCTCTCGACCGTAAGGTCTGTGTGCAGATGCTCACTGATCCAGAGGCACAGTTCATCCAGACTTGAACCCGGCGCACGCTGCGATTGAAGCGTGACGCTGAACTGCGCTTGTCCACCGGGACGCCGCAGGAACAGGACCATATTTTTCGCAATCTCCATCGCGACGTGATCCCCCAAGTCTTCGCTGACCAGCGCGAGCGCGAGATCGATTCCCGCTGATATTCCTGCCGATGTATACACGTTGCCGTCTTTCACCCAGATAGGGTTCGCGTCGACCTGAATCTGCGGATAGCGCTCCGCCAACTCGCGCGCCATCTGCCAATGGGTGGTTGCCCGGCGACCATTCAGAAGCCCGGTCTCAGCCAGGGCAAACGCTGCGACACAGATCGAGCACACGCGCCGCACGTTTCCGGAACGCGTCCGTATCCACTCGATAGCCTCCTCGTGCAGGCGGCCCACTGACTGGCGGCCCGCAGCGACAATCAACGTATCAATTGGCGTGTTCCCACGACGCTCTTGCTCAAGGGTTTTATGCGCCGTGAGGTTAATGCCTGTGCTGCTTTCCAGGTGCACATCGTTGCCCGATGAAACCAAGTCAATCTTGTAGGGAAGGGGGGCGCCGTCGTGCAGGTTATTGGCGAAGGCAAAGACCTCCGCAGGGCCGATCACATCGAGCGCATCTACCGGGGGCAACCCCAGAATTACCACTCGTTTTTGCGTTTGCCCGGGGAGCAAATGGCGGGTGTGCGTTTGTTTTTTCACCGTTGCGCTCCACGAGTGACCGAAAATTATTTTGGCACGAATCAACGGAAAATAGTCAATTTGGACAACTCAGAATCATTAGATTGGAGCGAGGTCAACCTCACCCACGGGAAGCAAAATGAACACACCGGTTACTGTCGGCGGCATCATCGCCCCGGATTCCGAACTCACCCGCAAGGCGGCTTCGCTCGTTGATCGGGTCCACTCCAGGGCGCTCCTGAATCACGTGCATCGCACTTGGTGGTTCGCCGATTTCCTCGGTAAGCAGCGTGGGCTGAAATACGACCGGGAAACCGTTTACCTCGCTGCGCTGTTGCATGACCTGGGCCTCACCAGCGAGTTCTGCGCCGAGCAACGCTTTGAAGTCGATGGCGCCGACGCGGCCAGCCGATTCCTGCTATCGAACGGTTACCCGCAAGCGAAAGCGGAGCTCGTCTGGGATGCGATCGCTCTTCACTCCAGCGCCGGCATTGCGGACCGCAAGCAGCCGGAAATCGCCCTGATCTACATGGGCGCTCATGTCGATGTCATGGGCCTGTTCATAGAAGAAATCACGCCGTCACTGATTGACGACACGCTCGCGCTCTATCCCCGCGTCGGCATGAAGGCCGCGTTTACTCAAGCGGTGGCCGAAGTTGCCAGGAAAAAACCGCACACAGCCATTGGTACCGGGCTGGGGGACGTTGGACGTCGCCACATACATGGATTCGATTGCCCGAACGTGTGCGACCTGATCGAAAACGCCCCCTTCGATAGCTGAGAGGCAGCACTGCGCAGTGTTTGCGGTTACCAGGCTCTTCGGCCCGTCGAGCGGTCGCGGAAGTCACTGGACATCAGGAGCGTAAGCTCTAATTACTTGAGAGGAACACCGTCATGAACGAAGCAGAAATTCTGGTCAGCGGCGCAACCGGGCGTACGGGTGGGGCTGCCATCGATGAGTTGCTCAAGATGGGCAAGCGCGTGCGAGCTTACGTGCGCACGGACGATGAGAGGGCTGCGGCTCTGCGCGAGCGCGGCGTTGAATTTGCCATTGGTGATTTCACCGATATCGATGCTATCCGTGCGGCGATAGAGGGCATCCGTTCGGCCTATTTCCTTTATCCGCTGGCACCGGGAATCATTGACGGTGCAGCCTATTTTGCCCAGGCAGCGAAGGAGGCCGGGGTACAGGCCATCGTGAACATGTCGCAGATCTCCGCGCGGCGCGAGTCCAAGAGTCATTTGGCACAGGATCACTGGATCTCCGAGCGCGTTTTCGACTGGTCGGGCGTACCAACAACGCATCTGCGCCCCACATTCTTCGCGGACTGGCTCGTCTACCCTCACTTCGCCAAAGAGATCTGGGCCAGGAAAAAAATCGAGTTCCCCTTCGAGAATGGCCGCCACGCGCCCATCGCAACTGACGACCAAGGACGGGTGATCGCCCACATCCTGGCCAACCCAGCGGGGCACGAGGGGAAGATTTACAGCCTCCATGGCCCGGTCGAAATGAACCACACCGAGATCGCGGCTGCCATGAGCGAGGTGCTGGGTGTGGAAATCCAGTACGCGCCGACCTCGATCGAGGCGTTCCAGCTCAAGATGGAGCAGGAATACCAGTTTCCGCCAGCCTTGGTACAACACCTGGTCGAAGTCGCTCAGAACTACCGGGAAGGCATCTTCGCGGGTGTGAACGACGTAGTGGAGAAGGTCACTGGCACGCCCGCGTTGTCTGTGCAGGCTTTCATCGAAAAAAACCGGGACGTCTATGCGTGACGACTCGCAGCGTCGGCCCTGGCTTGTGTGACAGTCGGCGCGCTTTGGCGGATGACTGAACTGAGCCCGCAAGGAGGAAGAAATACGTCATGAACGCCCTACTGGAATTACACGGTGCGCCCACAGGCAATTGCATCCGGGCAGCCATCGCCCTCGAAGAAGCGGGGCTGGCGTACACGGTTCGACTGGTGGATCTTTCAAAAGGCCAGCAAACCGGGGCGGATCATCGGTCCCTGAATCCGGCCGGAAAAGTCCCGGTATTGGTCGAACGAAAGGGCGATAAGCCTCCCTTCGTGCTCACTCAGTCGAACGCGATCATTTTCTACGCTGCCGAAAAGGCTCCAGAACGGCTCTTGCCCAGTGCCGCTGGCCACAGAGCTACGGTGTATGAGCGATTCTTCTTCTTTTTGACCGATGTCATCGCACCGGGCCATTCGGCGTTCTTCCTTCGCGGCCAGGGTCTGCACGACGGCTCTGCGCGGCTGGTCGAGCGCATGCTTTCGTCAATTGAGTTGGCTGAACAGTTCGTTAGTGCTGACGCTTATATGGCGGGAAGCTGTTTCTCCATCGCGGATATCGCGGCCTACAGCATCATGTCGTCAGTGGAAGCAAACATCCCGTGGGGGCGTTTGCCCAAGCTTCGCCGCTGGTATGAAAGGGTAGGTGTTCGACCCAGCGTGGTTAGCGGATTTCAGGCATTCAATCTGCGGTGAACCGGCAAAAAAGGCCGATAGATCTGCCTTGTCGCTCGGAGACTTGTTCCCTCGTCCAGGAAGTACTGGCTCTGTTCACGATCCTGATCTGTTTTACCGCCCACTACCACACTCCGACAGCAATCTCCCTGATTCGGCAACACATGCTCACTGACGGTTGTGAAAATTCAGTCTAATTTGAATCCTGTCTCTCCCAAACTTCCTTAGTGGTCAGTAGTCCGGGATGACGTTTCTCGTACCCTTTGAAAGTCGAGAGCTTGATTGCAGTAACTAGCTGGTTAGCTCACTGGAGCACATCACAATGGAACCTCTGATAGGAATTTTTACTCCCATCGCACCTAGCTTTACCGCAGCCGTTACAGATCTTGCGTTTTTAATCTGCCTGATGCTCGCGATAGTGTTTTGTTTTGTGCTCGGTTCCAGTCCTACAGAAAACGAGGGGCGAAAACGATGCTTTCTGCTGTTTATTGGACTTATAGGTGGATGTATCGCTGCAGTGCTGGCAGTTCCATTCGATCCGGTGGACGGCGCACTGTATTTGCCTATCAGCAATGCCTTGGGCCTTGTATTAACCGGCTACCTGGTCAGCAAGGTGGGGCCTTACGCTAAAAGTGTTTTCAAGCCGTCGCCGGGCAACACTCTTGATTGGACGAAGGTAGGGTACTTAACCTTTTGTCTAATCGGTGCCGCGTTAAGCGCCATAGTCATCGTAGTTAATCGCACTGAGTGGATTGCTCAGGCCGTACGCTGTGACCCGGATTTCTATGCCCGCTCCTTGCCCAAGAAAATGCGGGATCATATGCCCCGAGATCAAAAAACCTGCGAGCGACTAAATATTGGCGCAAGCAAGAAATCCCAAATACTTTCAATTCCTGTTTATAAAAGCCTCAACATTCTCCCCTATAACATGGCTTACATACACACGTTGCCTTGGCTGACCCTGGAGTCTGACCGGTGCGTGTACAACCTGAAGTTCATGGGTACGTCAGGACTATGGCTTGAATGCAAAACAGCCGATACCGATACCACTTCGGGCAACTCTGACAAAACAACAAAACCTGATAGCAGTGAGCATGCCAGATGAAAATCAACCTACTCGCCCGCTAGTGGCCGAAAACAGTCCTTTGATGCATGTCTGCTCCTGACCGAAAACTACCTCTGGCTATCATGCTTGATCGGCCCCCGTACCTCATAAATACCCGTCAGCGACAAATATCATCTGCCACTTTCCTGGCCTGCTCAGTCGCAGCCTCACGAGCACAGAAATCAACGTCTTCCCCCAGGATGGTCTTCTCCACAATCACCGAATGCACATCGGTCACGCCGATGAATTGCAGCCAGGCTTCCACGTAGGGCTTCTGGAAGTCGAAGCGTTCCGCCGGCGTGATCGACTGCGCTGAAAAATCCAGGCCGCGGGCGTACGCCACCACGGCGATTTTGTTGTGCAGCATGCCTTCCAGACCGCGTTCCGGATCGAAGCTGAACAGGATGTCTTTCTGCGATACCAGGTCGATGAAGTGCTTGAGCTTGTACGGGATGCTGAAATTCCAAAGTGGCACGGACATCACGAGTACATCCGCGCGATGCAGGTGCGCAGCCAGATCCTTCAAGGTGTTCCAGGCCTCCTGTTGCGCCGGGGTCAAGGCAGTGCCGTTGAGTCCTGCGTATTTGGCTTCCATTGCCAGCTCATCGAATTCCGGCAGCGCCATGTTCCAGAGGTCGAGCGTGACGATCTCGGTGTCCGGAGTGTTTTCTCGATAACGCGCAATAAAGCTGCGGGCGACTTCAAGGGACGCCGAGCGTTGCTTGCGTGGAGAACATTCAATATGGAGCAGAGTCGTCATGGCATGCCTCGAGTGGTGGGGTAGGGAGGCATTGCAACATAGTTATATTTGAAATATAAATCGTAAATTAATAGTCGATTAATCACGTAGAAAACTATGTTCGATTCGCTGCTACTCAAAACATTTGTCGCTGTGGTCGACGAGGAAGGCTTCAGCCGTGCAGCGCAAAAGCTGCACCTGACTCAGTCTGCGGTCAGCGGCCATGTGCGGCGATTGGAAGAACAGATTGGTAAGCCGCTGTTGACGCGTACCACTCGCTCCCAACAGCTGACGCCCGATGGCGAGCGCTTGCTCTCTTATGCACGCACGATCCTTGTGCTGAACCGTGATGCCTGGGCAGAACTGACGCGCACACCATTTCACGGGCGGCTGCGGATCGGAGTATCCGAGGATTTTGTCGAATCTCGTCTACTGCGCGCTTTTCAGGAATTCGCGGCGCAGTACCCAGGGATGGAGATCGATGTGCAGGTGAGCATTCCCGGTACGTTGCTGGCGCAGATGAAGCAAGGGCATCTGGAATTGGTCATCGGTTCTCTGTGCGAAACCAGCGAAGCGGGGAAATTGCTGTGGCAAGAGCCGCTGGTGTGGGCCTGGTCGGCGCAACCCGTCACCCGGTTACCGACGCCGTTGCCGCTGGCCCTGTTCCCCGAGCCGTGCCCTTATCGCGAGGTTGCGTTGAAGCGACTGGCTCAGGCGGGGATCGCCCAACGCACGGCGATGTTATGCAGCAGCACGGCTGGGTTGCGGGCGGCGGCGCTTGCAGGCTTCGCGGTTGCGCCCATGACACTCAGTCAGTTGGGGCAAGGGTTGGTGGTTCTTGGGGCTGAACACGGGTTACCGGAGTTGCCGGATGCAGAGTTTCGGCTGTTTACTTCGCCTGACGCGGATCAGGCGATGGTGGCGGCGGTTACTCGGCTCATCGTGGAGTATTGCTCCACGCGCAGGGTTTAACGGTCATTTCAAAGGCCAGATATTGAATGCGCTTGGTCGACAACCTTCATTGGTTGCGGACGGTCAGACTTCACTTGGGAAGCACTGAGCGAACACCCGACTCGTACCTCGTCGAGGTTTTCAGCCTGATTTCTACAGCCTAGTGTTACTGGCGGATTGATCCCCTGACGTTCGCACTAGCGACGATAGTAGCGGTCATCGTCCTCGTAGCGGTGCCGCATGGCCCGATCCTGGTGACGCTCCCAATAACGATGGCGTTCGGCTTCTTCCCGGCGGGCTTGCTCTCTACGCCACTTTTCTCTACGCCAGTCGTCTCGGCGCCAATCGTCTCTGCGATCATGCCAACGGTCGTCATGCCAGTATCGGTCATCATGGGCAAGCAACGACCCTGGCTGCTTGCCGGCCATACTGGCCACGGTCGGCCAAGGGCTGCCGCCAGCCTGAACCGGAGCCTGAACGGCCGCCACTTCAGTTGCGAAAACAGGGGTTGAGGTCTTCATCTGTGTTGCTGATGCCGAGCCCACTGCCGCGAACGCGAACAGGCCGAAGAGCACCATCCGTAGGTCATGGAGTTTCATGAGCGAAGACAACCTCTGAATTGACATGTTGATGTGTAGCCATCTGGCTGCGGGAAGCCTGCGGGTTAGCGCTTACCGAGCGAATGTGCCTGTCCACATAGACCTGTAAACAAGGAAAAGTTCTAGAGCGCCGCTGTTTAAATAGCCAACGACCTCAGTGTTCGGCCCCTTTGAGATTTGCCTGTGCCCACCTTCGTAATCAGTACTGAGCGTATCCATTACAATTTTTTGAGTGTATTGGTTGTTTGGTTTTACGATGGACCACAAGATTTCTCTGGTCTGAGGCTCAAATGCATATCGCTATCCTTACCTTTGAAGGCTTCAACGAACTTGATTCGCTCATCTCGTTCGGCATCCTCAACCGGGTTCAACAGCCTGGTTGGCGAGTGTCTATCGCCAGCCCCACAGACAAGGTGCTGTCGATGAACGGCCTGATGATCGAGGCACAGGTGTCGTTGGAGGACGCATGCGGTGCGGACGCCGTGCTGGTGGGCAGTGGGAGAATGACTCGGGATGTCGTCGCGAATGCCGTTCTGATGTCTCGCCTGAAGCTTGATCCTGCGCGCCAGCTCCTGGGCGCCCAGTGCTCGGGCACGCTCATACTTGCAAAACTGGGCCTGCTGGACGACGTTCCGGCCTGCACGGATCTGATCACCAAACCATGGGTTGAAGAGGCCGGTGTGGCGGTACTCAATCAACCGTTCGTGGCCAAGGGCAATGTCGCAACGGCTGGCGGGTGCTTGTCGTCGCAGTATCTTGCCGCTTGGTTCATCTCACGTCTTGCAGGTGTGGAGGCCGCACGCAGTGCACTTCATTATGTTGCCCCAGTGGGGGAGAAGGAGATTTACATAACACGTGCCATGGCGAATATTTCGCAGTTTCTTTAAGACGAGCAATGGTCGCTAATGGCGATAGCAACCAGTCGTTCGTCGCCGTAGGTTTTTTCTCATAACCCCTGCCGGGCCTGCGCGGATTAACTACCGGGATAGCGAAAGTCACCCTCCCTCTATTGAAGAGTGGCATGAACCCTTTCTCGTTACTGCTCAAGCATCAAGCTACGCCAAGTGATCATCGGCTTTTCTACAGGTGCGACTTCCGGTTGCAACTGCTCCTGTGTCTGCCTGTTGTGCGCTGGTGGCTCCTCTGGTTCAGGCGCTGGAGTCTGATACTTGGCGGCATGCACGTTATCTACTGACATTTTTCGTAGTGCGTTTATTTGATTGTTACGGTGACTTTGCCCCTTGATCTGCCCTGCTCGACGTACCGCAACGCCTCTGCAGTCGATTCAAAAGGGAAGGAACGATCGATGACCGGTTTGATGACGCCAGCCTCGATAAGCGAGGTGATTTTTTGCAGTTGTATCCCGTTGGCACGCATAAACAAAAATACATAGCTCACCCCATGTTTGCGGGCTTTTCTGCGAATACCGCTGCTCAGCAGACGCATGACTTGCCCCAGCACCCAGGACAAGCCTTGCTCTTGGGCAAATTGCGCGGTCGGCGGCCCCGAAAGGGAAATGAGTTGTCCGCCAGGCTTGAGAACCTTGATCGATTTCTCCAGTACATCGGCGCCGAGGCTGTTCAACACCACGTCGAAATCGCGCAACTCGTTTGCAAAATCCTGCTGTTTGTAATCGATGACCACATCCGCCCCGAGCGCTTTCACCCATTCGACATTCGCCGTGCTGGTGGTGGTCGCAACGAAGGCGCCGAGGTGTTTGGCGAGCTGGATGGCGAGTGTGCCGACACCGCCGGATCCGGCATGAATCAACACCTTCTGGCCTTTTTTCACCTGGGCGGTCTCAACCAGCGCCTGCCAGGCCGTCAAGACGGCTAAGGGGATGGAAGCCGCTTCGGCCATGTCGAGATTCGAGGGTTTCAGCGCAAGCGCGTTTTCGTTCACGGCGATCAGTTCAGCAAACGTCCCGATCCGTGCCTCGGGAGGACGTGCATAGACTTCGTCTCCTGGCTTGAATCGTTTCACCGCCGAACCCGTGCGAACGACCACTCCGGCCAGGTCATTGCCCAATATCAATGGAAATGTATAGGGCAGGATCAGTTTGAATTCCCCCGTTTTGATCTTCGAGTCCAACGGGTTCACGCTCGTTGCATGCACCTGGATCAGAACGTCATGCACACCGACCGCAGGGTCGGGCACTTCGCCAATCATTCCGTTCTGCTTGCCGTAGCGGTCGATAAAAAATGCCTTCATGTTGCAGCTGCTCTTGTCGGTGGAATGAGAATGGGGCGCGGCCCCGACAACGTTGATGCGATTAGCTGTGCAGGCTGTCAGGAGTCGAGGAACGCCAAAGCCCTGGCCACGAAATCGGTATGGTGCTGGAAAATGCTGCCGTGCCCGGCGTCCGGGTAAATGATGAGTTGCGCGTTGGGGATTCGCTTTGCCAGATCAATCGAGTTCACGGTAGGCACCATGATGTCGTTATCCCCGTTGGCTATCAGGGTCAGCATCGACAGGCGACTGAGATCTTGCGGCGCTTGCTTGCCCCACGCAGTAATGGCTTTGAACTGCCGTAAAAATGCGCCGGGTGTCGGGCCTTTGCCCCGGTTTTTCTGGCGTTCTTTCAAGCGTTGCAAATACTCGGACGCGGCACGTTGGCCGTTGGCCGTGGTAGTAAAGAACAGGTAGAACTTGGGGTCTCGCAGCGTCAGCAAACCTTTGATCATCAATGGCCAGGTCACCGAACCGACGCTGTCGATACCTGTGCCACCGGCCGGTCCGGTTCCGGTGAGGATCAATCTGCGCACTCGTTCGGGTGCTTTCAGGGCGATGTCTTGAGCGACGAAGCCGCCGAGTGAAAAGCCAAGCAGGTCAACCTTGTCAAAACCCAGCGCACGAATCAGGCCGATTGCATCGTCAGCCATCTCACCGACGGTCAATGGCGCGGCGCCGCCCGAGCCACCGATACCGCGGTAATCAGTCGTGATGACACGCCGGTTTTTTGCCAGGCTGTCGATGATCCTGGGGTCAAAGTTATCCAACACTGCCCCCCAATGGTTGAACATGACCAGCGGTACACCCGTCCTGGGTCCTAGGTCACGATAGGCGAAAGGTATCCCGCCAATCAGAACCGACTGGTTCGCCGCGCTGATAAATGACGACTGCGAACCCGGGTGATTGCTTGTCGCTATAAGGGTCATGTTTAGTCCGTCCGATTGCGGGGCGAGGCCGAGCTGCTCGACATGGGTCAGACTTGAGTCAAATAGCGTTGCGCCACGGCCGACTGCCTGATCTGCGACAAAAGACCCTGACGCGCGGTTTGCAGGGCATCCCAGCGCTCGCCTTCATGCAACGGAGGAATGGTCACCGGTTCGCGACGGTCGAAGCCAACCAGTGCGGCATCGACCAGATCACCCACTTCCATGATTTCGCTCAAGGTGTTGATGTCGATACCGGCGCGATCCCAAATCTCCGTGCGGGTGGCGGCGGGCAGTACGGCTTGCACATAAACACCCAGAGGCGAAAGTTCCAGGCTTAGGCCTTGGGAAAGAAATAGCACAAACGCCTTGGTCGCCCCATAGACCGACATGCCGAACTCAGGCGCCAGACCCACCACCGAACCGATGTTGATGATCGCGCCTTCACCTGCTTTGGCCAGGCGTGGCGCGATGGCGCTGGCGAGCCGCACCAGCGCGGTGGTGTTGAGGGCCACCAGTTGCGCAACGCTGTCGGTGCTTTGCTCGATGAAGTTGCCGGACTGCGCGGCGCCGGCATTGTTGACGAGGATGCCGATACGCGCGTCATCCCGCAGGCGCGCTTCGACGGTGTGCAGGTCGCTGAGTTGAGTCAGGTCCGCCTGAAGCACTTCAACGGCGACGTTGTGTGCGCCACGCAACTTTGTGGCGAGCGTTTCCAGGCGCGAGTGGTCGCGGGCGACCAACACCAGATCATGCCCGCGTTGGGCGAAACGCTCGGCGTAAACCGCGCCGATGCCAGTGGAAGCGCCAGTGATGAGAACGGTAGGGCGAGTAGTCATGATGTCAGCTCTTTGTCAGGAACATGGATTGGGATTGATGCACGAATAAAACCAGGCTCGATGAGCCAATGCCTAGTTCGCGGCAACGCTTGATTCGGCAAGCGTCGGGTAGTCGATGTATCCCGCCGCACCGCCGCCGTAGAGCGTGGAGGGGTCGAAGGCGGACAACGGCGCACCGGTCTTGAGTCGCTCCACCAGATCAGGGTTGCCGATAAAAGGGCGGCCAAAGGCGATCAGGTCGGCCTTGTCATGCGTAAGGCGTGCCGTGGCCAGGTCCAGGTCATAGCCGTTGTTGGCGATGTAAGTGTTCTTGAAGCGCTGGCGCAAGGCGTCGAAATCAAAGGGCGCCACGTCGCGTGGCCCACCGGTCGCGCCTTCGACGACGTGCAGATAAACGATGTCCAGAGCATTGAGTTGGTCGACGATGTAATCGAACTGAGCCTGTGGATCGCTGCTCGATACACCATTGGCCGGCGAGACAGGCGAAAGGCGAATGCCCGTGCGATCAGCACCAATCTCGGCGGTCACCGCGGCCGTCACTTCCAACAGCAGCCGCGCACGGTTTGCGATCGAGCCGCCGTAGGCATCAGTACGCAGGTTGGCGCCGTCCTTGATGAACTGATCCAGCAAATAGCCGTTTGCACCGTGGATCTCCACGCCGTCGAAGCCTGCCGCAATGGCGTTTGCCGCCGCTTGGCGGAAGTCGTTGACGATGCCCGGCAGTTCGTCAGCCTCCAGCGCTCGCGGCTCGGAAACGTCCTCGAAGCGATTGTTGACGAACACCTTGGTCGCGGGACGAAGCGCGGAAGGGGCTACCGGCGCCGCGCCTTGTTGTTGCAGATCCACGTGGGAAACACGGCCCACATGCCACAGCTGCAGGAAAATTCTCCCGCCCTTGGCGTGCACGGCATCGGTCACCTTGCGCCATCCCTCTATCTGCGGCTGCGTGTAAATGCCCGGGGTATCCTGATAGCCCTGTCCCTGCTGCGAGATCTGCGAGGCTTCGGAAATGAGCAAGCCCGCGCTGGCCCGCTGGCTGTAATAGGCAGCAGCAAACTCACTCGGCACAAAGCCTTTGCCTGCGCGATTGCGCGTCAGTGGAGCGAGAACCGCGCGGTTCGACAGCGTCAGGGCGCCAAGCGTGTAGGGGGTAAACAGATTCAGGTCGCTCATGGGTGTTTGTTCCGTGCCTGTTGGTAAATGGTCATATCGCTTGCGATTAGGATGATGATCGAAATCTAAGCTGTCAACGATTTTGATTATGATCGGCATCTATGTATCATTGGCCGATGAATTTCAGCGGTAGAGAGGTATCGAACATGCGAGTGTCCAAGGCCCAGGCTCTGGCGAATCGGGAGCACATCGTCGAAACGGCCTCAGTCGTGTTTCGCGAGCGCGGTTTTGACGGTGTCGGCGTGGCCGACCTGATGGGCGCCGCCGGTTTCACCCATGGCGGTTTCTACAAACATTTCGGTTCGAAGGCTGACCTGATGGCCGAAGCCTCGGCCAACAGTCTTGCGCAGTCACTGGTCGGCGCCGAAGCGTTGAGCGTGAAGGATTTCATCGATGTGTATGTGTCCAGGGATCATCGCGACGGGCGCGCCACGGGTTGCACCATGGCGGCGTTGTGCGGTGACGCGGCGCGTCAGTCGGGCGATTTGAAGTCGGCATTCGCTGAAGGCATCGAGCGCACGTTGCAAACGTTCAGCAAAAAATACCCGACCGGGCCGGATGCGGCACCGGGTGAGGCGAGGGTGAAAATGATCGACCTGCTGGCGCGCGCGGTCGGTGCGATCATGTTATCGCGCGCCTGTCCTGACGACTCGGCGTTGGCCGATGAAATTCTGGCGGTGTGTCACGCGCAAATGACCGCATCATTATCTATTCAATCGTAGATTCAGTCGTAAAGGGGATAGGTGGATGTCGCACAAAGCGTGCTGACTCGCTCTCATTTCGTCGTTGGATGACACGTACGAACGTCCGCTATTGGCTGTGCAGCCAGTCGTTCGTCGCCGTAGGTTTTCTCTTGTAACCCCTGCCGGGCGTACGCGGATCAACTACCGGGATAGCGAAAAGAACCCTCTATTAAAGGCAGATTTCAGGCGTTGCAGCCAAGCTATCGAGAAAGGCGCCAATCTGCCGGGAACCGCGCAAGTGCACCACAGGAATGTGTGGGCCGATGGTCATGCGCACCGCCTCGATTCCTGGACGGTAGCCACGATCAAAATTCCACACGAAGTTCAGAAACGTCAGGAACGCCCGGTCGAGCTTCTCTGTACAGCCGGCCGCAAGGTCAGGGCGAGGGCGGTTCATGACGCTGCGCCTGATCACCCGGGTGAAACAGGTGAGCCGCGAAGTGTCGAGCCAGATGATCAGGTCGGTGCGGGGCAGGCGAAGGTCGAAGGTTCGCCGCGCATAGTTGCCTTCACAAATCCAGGCATCGGGTGTGAGCGCTTTGTGGACCCGTGCGCGGAACTGCTCGGCGTCGGGTTCGACCCAGCCGGGTTCCCAGAACAGCGTGTCGAGGTGCACCACGGGCAGGTTCAGGCGCTTGCCGAGGGCGCGGGCGAGGGTAGATTTGCCGCTACCGGCATTGCCCAGAATGACAATCCGTTGCATGGGGAGACTTCCTGTCGCGAAAAAAGCCGGTAATTGTGCAGGTTCTGGATCGCCAGTAAAAGACTGATGGGTGGGTTGACCGCACCACGGGACTATTCTGGCTATTCCTGCTACCGCGCCCATTGACTCTCCCGTTACGGGCACACCCTATGCTGAAAGTTCCACTTTCAGGATGTAGTGATGATGAGCAAACGAGTACTGGTGATCCTGGGACACCCCTCAACCGACAGTTTCTGTGGTGCGTTGACCGAGCGTTATGTCGAGGCAGCAAGAAGTGCCGGGCATGATGTGCGTTTGTTACGACTGGATGCACTGAACTTCGATCCGGTGTTGCACGATGGCTACAAACACACTCAGCAACTGGAACCCGATCTGCTCAAGGCCCAGGCCGATATCACTTGGGCTGAGCACCTGGCATTTGTCTATCCGATTTGGTGGGGGGGCATTCCGGCCTTGATGAAAGGCTTTTTCGACCGGATACTCTTGCCCGGTTTTGCCTTCAAGTATCGCGAAGGTAAAGCCTTTCCCGACAAGCTTTTAAAGGGGCGGACGGCTCACCTGCTGGTTACGATGGATACTCCACCGTGGTACTTCAAATGGGTTTATCGCATGCCTGGCCTGCACCAGATGCGCAAGACCACGCTGGAGTTCTGTGGCATCAAACCGTTGAAGACTCTGACGTTTGGGCCGCTTCTCGGTTCCAGACCCAACCAGCGGGAAGCCTGGCTCAAGCAAGCCCAGGATATCGCCAGCCACTGATACACACGGTATGCAGCATCGCCTTGCAACAGGCGATGTCAGCTTCATCCTTTCCAGTGCTCTGCCATTTGACACCCTCGGGTTCCCGACTCCGTATAGCTATGTAAAGATGCGGCGCACCACTGCGCGCGCCCATTCTTGTGCGATAAAAAGGACTTTTCATGTATATCGGCAAAGCAGCCCGGTTGTCGGGCACGACAGTTAAAACCATTCGCCACTATGAAGACATTGGCTTGCTGCCGCCGCCCCAACGCGAAGGCAAGTATCGGGTTTATAGCCAGCAAAGCGTTGAACTGCTGACGTTCATCAAATGCGCTCAGCAATTGGGCTTCAAACTCAAGGAAATGCAGGCGATCCTCCAGGATCACCGGGGCCAGGAGCTGCCCTGGGATTTGGCGAATAAGGCGATCACCGACAAAAAACTGGAGCTGATGACCCAGATTCAAGGGTTGCAGAAGGTCTATGCGGGGCTGGTGGAATTTGAAACCAGCCTCCAGGACCCCCAGTATCATTGCCAGTTTGAACATCTCGCCAAAACCGCTTGAGCGAACTTGTTACATCGCGGCCCGGATGTGGCCAGTAAAAGGCGGCTTCGACGAGCGACGTCTATTGAGCGATTTCGATGCGGTCGCTTCAGGCTGTCCGGTTCAGCACCAGCAAACGTACCGCCAGCGCCGTCATTACGACAGCGAAGCCATAAGCACCCAAGCGGCTGGAGATTTTGCTTCCACGCAGACGCCCATGTAGTTGCCCGGCACAGACGCTGAGCAGGGAATGAAAGATCAAAGCGATCAGCGCAAGCAACACACCTAACACCATCAGTTGCGCAGTGACGCTGCTGGTTCCAAGGGTGACGAATTGCGGCAGGAATACCATGAAGAACAACAGCGCCTTGGGATTCAACAGGCTGTTGAGGGTCGCCCGGATGAAGATCTTGCGCCGCGATGCCAATGCAGGTTGAGCATCAGCCTCCGTTGGTGGGGTACTCAATGCCTTCCACGCCAGCCACATCAGATAGCAAGCCCCGGCCCACCGCAGCAAATCAAATGCCGGCGCCCAACTCATCACCAATGCACCGAGCCCCGCGCTGACCATGGCGGTCATCAGCACGTCGGCCAGGGTTATTCCCAATGCGGCGGCGAAACCGGCACGCCAGCCATGGGCAACGGCATGGCTGGTGACGATGGCCATGTTCGGGCCAGGCACGATTAGCAACAGCAGGGCGGCGACTGTGAACAGGTAAAGGTTGGTGGCGTCCGGCATAGCGCAAACTTCCCTGGATGAGAAACAAGGCTAACCGTTGTCATTGGGTTGAAGCAGATACAGTGGGGATGGATTTGATAGCAACAGTCAGGTGTGGGGCGCCCGGTTGGCTTGAACCGCAAGCGGGTGTATCGAGCGCCCTGTGCTACATCAGTATCGTCAGTCGGTTTTAGTGCTCGCTAAAAAGTACGCAACCAAAGCGTTGGCATGGCCATGGCCCATGCCGTGTTCAGTTTTGAGCAAGGCCACCATCTCCATATGCTTCTTGCCGTTGACTGTCTTGAGCAGGTTCAACCAGTGGGTGATTGGCTGCCCATACTTTTTTTCAATAGAGGGAAAATACGACGCTGGTCCTTTTACTTTTGAATCGTCAGTCATGACGCAAACTCCTTTTTTGCTTGAGAACTATCGGGAGACGTTACCCAGAGAGAACCACGACTACGATTACGGTAAATCCTGCGTCTTTCCGGATTCGACAGCAGTATAGAAAGTCATTCGATGAAGGCCCATCAGCCGGTCCAGGTGTGTGGCGCTAAAGCCACGTATTCATCACCCGCCGATCCAGTTCTTCCCAGTCCGCCATGCCCAGCACCCGCGTGGTGTTCAACCCGCGCAAATAACCGCGCAACTGGTTGGCGGTGTCCCGCGCAAGTTCCGGGTCGGGCGCGTGTTCGGCCAACAATACGGTTTCGTACTGGATCAGGTATTCGGCCACCCGGTCGCGGAAATCGGGCAAAACGGCATCGCGGATCAGGTCAAAAGTTCTCAAGGATAGGTCCTCATCATTTTTTTCAGTGGTGATTCAGAGTGTGTACCCATCTTCACGGCGCGCAACTATTGCTAGAGGTAATAGTGACCATTACGAAACGCAAGTTCTGCTTTGTTGGCAATAGGCGGAAAATCACCTCCATCGAACACGCACCGTGACGCAGTCCCGCTGCTTGATGAACCGAAGCTTTTATTTTCTGGATAAGACCGATGCGCTTTTTATTTGTACCTGCCATGGCGTTTGGCTCTTTGTTGCTCGCCGGTTGCGCCTCCGCGCCGAACGACCCGACCCTGACCTTGCAGACCAGCAAGACCCCTGCCCAATACGCCGATTGCGTCGTACCGAAATTGCAGGGCAGTGCGTTGAACCCGACCGTCTCGCAAACCCAGCGCAGCTACCGGATCGTGGTGCCGAGCAAAGTCTCCGCCGACAACGTGCTGGAAGCCTACAAGGCGGGGAATGGCGGCAAGGTGTTCATCTACGAGCGGCACTTGCTGGCTTCGAACCTGCTGCCTTCAAGTTTTGAACGCGCCGCACAGGATTGCATCTGACCCCGGCCCGTAACGCTTTCTACAGAGCTCCTTTGGTTGGCCGCAACCAACCAATTTTTTACCCCGCAGCCCATTTGGTTGCGGGGCTTTTTTTTGTTCTTCACAAAATCCCGGGGACAGAAACAAGAACGGCGAAATACTAGCTCCCGCAAATTCGACGTCGTTTAGCTGAACTGGATATGGGGTAAGCGCAAAACCTGTAGGAGCCGGCTTGCTGGCGATGGTCGTTAACGATAACGCGTAAGAGCTGGTTAAACGCGGGGTACTTGAGTCCATCGCCAGCAAGCCGGCTCCTACAGGGGAACGCGTACACCATCAAACAACGAGGTCGAGCGTTAGCTCGCCTCGCGGCCTGAATCTTGAGACGTTTCCGGGACTTTTATTGACCCTTCATTCACTCGTCTGAATCGAAAGGCCAAACCGACGCTCCTGATTTGCCCCTGGTTGCCGAGATGTCTGTTCAATCACGAAGCCACAGCGTTCGAGTACTTTTGCCGAGCCGATATTGTCGACGTAAACGTTGGCAACCAGTTGATTGAGCTTCCAGTGCAACTGCGCTTGCTCGATCAAATGCCTCACCGCCCGCGTTGCCAGTCCTTTTGCGCAAGCACTTTGTGCAATCCGATAGCCGACTTCTGCCGACCGGGCGGACGTGTCGATGTCTTTCAGGTTCGCTCGGCCCACTATTTTTTCGTCAGCGTCTACGATGACAAATGGGTGCCAGGTGCCGGCGGCATAATCAGATAAATAGGCTGCAATGTGCTCGGTGACACCCTGCACCGTATAAAAAGCGGCACCGCGCGCGTCAATGTGGCGCTCGAACCACTCGCGATTGTCCCTTTCAAACGTCAGCAACGCCTCAGCATCAGTGTTTTGCAGGGTACGAATTGTGACGGGCTCCATTGGGACGCTCCTTTTCCTGATGGATCTATTTGGATAAGGGGGCAGAGGCACACTTATCAGTCGTTGGCCGAGTTGGCGCCCATACAGAATGACCTGTTGAGGAAGCCACTCACAATTCGAAAAAACCTATTGAATAAAAACTCTATAAACGGGAAGCTCACTGGCGCATTGCTATTAACCAGTAAGTGAGTATCGCCAGTTTCTGGCTCAGGGAGCGCTGATGAGTTTTCGTCCTTTGACCGACTTCCCGCGGCAATCGAACGATTGCGACGTTGTCGCCTCTCAGCTTAAAGGGAATTCGGATACTGTCGACATGGCATGCGCTGGTAACGAGGATACGATCGAGCACTTGCTGGACTCAGCGCGCAACTGGGCGCACACCACCGCCTGGGTCGTTTACCGTGCCGGTGAACAGATGCATTTGGTCGGGCAGGGCGACCCACAGGCGCAGTGGCCGTCAAGTGTTGCGAATGAACAGTTCGATACCTTTTGCCAGGCCCGGCACTTGCACCGCTGGCCGACCGGCAGCGGGGAAAGTGTACTGGGTTGGCTACTTGCGCCAGTCGCCGAGGCCGCGGAACCGGCGCTCGCCGGGTTTGCCCAGCGCCTGGGCATTCAGGTGCAGACCAATACCCTGGCCCGTGCGCAGATTACTCAGCGTGTGCTGTATGAAATTACCTACCTGGCCAGTTCGACCCGTGACCGTTCAGTGTTCCTGGTGGGGGTTCACCAGTTGCTGGCGAGCCTGATCGACGCCGAGAACTTCTATCTCGCGCTGTATGACCCGCACAGCGGCAAGATCGACTACCCGTATTACGTCGACATCATTGACGTTGATGCCGTGGAGTCCTCGCACTACGAATACCTTGACCCTTCGCATCTTTCGTTGACCGGCCAGGTATTGACCACTGGCCAGCCGTTGCTGATCGACGCCGCCGGCATCCTCGCGGCTCAGGCCGAAGACCGTTTTTACTGCGTGGGTGATCGTCCCGAATTCTGGATGGGCGCACCGTTGAAAAATGCCTCGGATGAGGTGTTTGGCATGCTTGCCATGCAGGTCTACGACGTTTCTCGTACCTACAGCGCCGAGGACCGCGCGCTGTTTCTGGTGGTGGCCCGCCACGTGGCCATGGCGCTGGCCGGATTCTGCACCGCGAGGATCTGGAAGCGACGGTGATGCGTCGCACCCTGGAGCTTTCAGCGCTCAATGACGCCTTGAGGCAGGAAGTGGCAGAGCGCGAGCGCGCCGAACATCTGCAGAGCGCGCTGTTCCAGATCGCTGAACTCTCCAGCCAGCCTGGCGACATGGCCGAGTTGTTTGAAACCTTGCATGGCATCGTCGGTGATCTGCTGTTCGCGCGGAACTTCTATATTGCGCTGTTCGACGACGCGACCAGTGAAGTGACCTTTCCGTATTTTGTCGATGAGCGACAGACCACTTGCCCGGTAGCCCGGCGAGGGCGCCGGGGCTTGACCGAATACGTTATCCGTCAGCGTCGACCTTGCCTGATTGACGTCGACGAGGCTGAGCGATTGTCAGTGCACGGCGAAATTGAACTGGCCGAGGAGTATGTCCGATCCCACTCCTGGCTGGGCATTCCATTGTTCGATGGCGATGTGGTGCGTGGCGTGCTCGCGGTGCAAAGCTATACCTCGCAAGTGCGCTATACCCTGCGCGACCAGGAACTGCTGACGTTCGTGTCCCGGCACATCGATACAGCGTTGTCGCGCCGTACGGCCGCCGAAGCGATCCATGCTGCCAACCTCAAGCTGGAAGCCCGTGTTCAGAACCGCACCCGCGAGCTCGATCACGCCAATGCCAAGTTGCAACACGAAAACTCCCACGATGCGCTGACCGGGCTACCGAATCGTACCTACCTGCAACAGCGCCTCAATCTGGCTTGGTCGCAGTTCGGCAGCGAAGGCGGGCACCTGGCGGTGATGTTCATCGACCTCGACCGTTTCAAGATGGTTAACGACAGCCTCGGCCACCATTTTGGCGACTTGCTGTTGATGCAGGCCGCCCACCGTTTGCGTGGTTGTCTGCGCGACAGCGACATGCTTGCGCGCCTGGGGGGCGATGAGTTTTCCGTGCTGGCTCCGGAGGCGCCGCTGGACGTGGTGATCGATATCGCCGAACGGATTCTGGTGGCGTTTGACCTGCCGTTCTTGATCAATGGCTATGAAGTGTTTTCGTCCTGCAGTATCGGAATTGTCAGCGCCGACAGTCAGTTCCATCAGGAACCCGCCGACTTGCTGCGCGATGCCGATGCGGCGATGTACCGGGTCAAGAGTGCCGGGCGCGACAGCTACGCGGTGTTCAATCAGGAAGTGCGCCGTGAGGTCTCGGACCAGGTTGAGCGGGAAGGGGCCTTGCGCAACGCGCTCAAACGTACCGACGAACTGTTGCCGTATTTCCAGCCGATTGTCAGCGTCGAAAGCGGCGAACTGTTGGCCCTTGAAGCACTGATCCGCTGGCATCAGCCGGGCGGCCGGGTGATCGCGCCGGGCGAGTTTCTGCCGGATGTCGAGGGTCTGCGCCTGATTGGTCGACTGGACCTGTACATGCTGACCAGCATCGCCGCGATCCTTGCACAACCCGAACACGCCAACTGGCCTCCGGTGCACGTCAATTGCTCCAGCTACAGCATGACGCGCCCGGACTTCGCCAATGATGTGCTTGCACTGTTGGCGCGATACGGGGTCGAGCCCTCGCGGATCTGCCTGGAGTTGACCGAAGGTGCACTGGTGGCGGAGCCGGCGATTGCCCGACTGACCATGCAGCAATTGGCCGACAACGGCATGTCGGTGGTGCTCGATGACTTCGGTGCCGGGTTTTCATCCCTGAGCTACGTGCATCAGTACCGCTTCAGCGGCTTGAAGATCGACAAATCGTTCATCCTCGAACTGACCGCCAGCCCTCGCAGTCGCGCGATCGTCCGGGCGATTGTGCGGATGGCCGAATCGCTGGACCTCAGCGTTGTGGCCGAAGGTGTCGAGGATGAAGCGACGCTGGTCTTGCTACGCGAAATGGGCGCAGGGCAGGCTCAGGGTTATTATTTTGCGAAGCCGATGGGGTTAGAGGCGTTGTTGGCGAGTTCGTTGATGAGTCGTTAGGGGGTCGATTTGTGCATTTCGGTGGTGCTTGAGATAAATGGATCAGCCCTCAGAGGGCGTGATTGAATCTTGAGCGGATTCAGCTGCCAGTTTCAATCGGTCAGCTTTACTGATGTATTTAGACTTGTTTTGCGGTGCCAATTTGGCGCTGGCCTTCTTGGCGTGTGCCTTTAATAGCTGCTTTATTTTTTTCTGACGATTCATGTATTACTACTCGGCATTGTGAATGCTTGAATGATGGCAGAGGTTTGCGCACGAAGCCTAGGGGTGAGACAGGGGCTTGCACCGCAATCAAACCCAATCTGATGGTTTGCGGACGATCACATTTGCGCGAAGCAGGCATACAAAACCTGCGACAGCGGCGGTGTCGCGAGGTCAATCGCAAGGGCGCGTTATTTGATCTGCACGATGACCGGACCTTCCGTTACGATCGGCGGGGACGCGTGGATATTTGATGCATTTTTCTTGATCCACTCGCTTGCGACTTTCAAGCTCGCATCGCTGCCGGCCTTGTCCGTGCAAACCGTCACCGACGTACCACCATCACCCGTATTCAGCAGCGTGTAGCTTACGAGGCCTGGTACTGTCCGCAAGGTAGCTTCAACGTCGGTTCTGCGCTCTTCCAAACGCTCGAAAAGCTGCTTTGCTCCAGTACCCAAGTAGGTTCTTATCACCGCATACATAGTCGTCTCCTTTGGGAGCACCGTTTTGATGTCTATCCAGATCCGCTGATGGCCGCTATCTCTCAGGTTTCAAATCACCCCGATTAATTAAGCTTAGCCACACGCCGGCGACTGGCGAAATGCAACGACCACCGGCCGCTTCTGGCCGATTGCTGCGCCGCGGTCAGGATATTTCCGTGAAACTCAATCGAGTCAATTGGCAGGTGCCCATGATCACAGGGCGCTGGCATCGTTTTCGTGTTCGTCTGCAAATGCCATGAGCACCTCCAGATCGAGCACATCCAATTTTATCTGGGCAATAAAAGCGGAGAAGGCCAGGTTGGCGGCGAGTAGACGTAAATCGCAGGCCCAGGCCGGTAGATGGATGGGGCCCTGGAGCCAGCCAGATTCAAATAGAGGAGCCAGGCGTACGGTATCGGCCAGACTGAGGCGTCCGGCAAACAAATGCCCCACCAGTTCCGGTCGATTGTCGCGGATCGCGATGCGCAATAGGGTATGGACGCCCAGCAAACCTGTCAGGTAGGCGGCATCCTTGGTAAACGCCGAGCCTCCACGCAGGTCGGCGCCACGGAAGACCCGCTGGGTTGAGCGGAAGGACTCCTCTTGTGACTGGCCTGCGGCGAGAAACCCCTCGAATACCTGTATGAAATCGGCACCGTCCAGCGCCTGCTGGACCGCAAGCACGCGCAGGGCCAGGCGGCGCAGGCGGTTGATGTCCATGCTGCCAGTGAACAGTTCTGCCAGGGTGGCAATGCCTTCCTGAGTTTGGGTCGTGCGTGGAGCCCCCAAACCCAGACTTTTGAGGTTGGGCTGGAGCGCGCCATTTTGTGCGGTAGCAACATGCACGAACGCCTCATGCTGCAATAACTGATTCTTGTCCAGCTCAGAGAACAGGGCACCGGTACGCAGGCGTATGCGGCTTGCCCCGGCGATGGCCTTGGCAGCCA